>NZ_JBPWPM010000001.1:1962500-6762500 GCF_051810765.1 Bradyrhizobium sp. 604_D8_N2_3
AAGGCTCTTGCTGTCGCTTCGCCATATCCCCCACCACGGTCACGGGCAACGATCGCGATCGTGGGATGAGCAGCGAGCCAGGCTTGGGCAGTTGCGGGCTCCCGATCCGGGAGCAGGGTGACTACTCGGCGCCGCTCCAGGTTGCAGATGATGCTGGCGTATCTGTGGTTGCGCCGCCAGGCCCAATCATCAATGCCGATAACCCTGAGCGGATCAGCTGGCGGACGGCTACGGCGTCGGACCACGCGAAGGAGCGTATCCTTGCTCACCGGCAGCATTAGCCGTTTTGCGAAGCCTGCTGCCGGTCGACCGCCAAGTGCCAGACCGAGGTGATGGACGATAGAGTCCAGCCTTGCCGTGCGTCGCGCCGACGGTGCCAGCACCCCTTCGGCGAAGCGCTCGGTGAAGATTTGGCGCCCGCATAGGACGGCGCCGCAACGGAAGCGACGAGCAATCACCAGAAGCTGTACGATCCGCCCCGAAAGGGGAAGATCAGTCACACGACGCCGGTATCGGCTATGGACGCGTCGGGAAACCGTTCCGCAAGATGGGCACAGACCAATGCTTCCCGACGCCCGGACCGCAATAACAGCCTTATCACCTTCGTAGTACGCACTCTCTACAACAAATCCACTCGGCACCAGACTGGAGCGCTGGAGTGCCTGCTGCATGGCGCTGATTCTCCCCCAAATCAAAGCGCCAGACATCCCTCGAACTGCATCAAAAGTGAGTCAGAGCCAATTTTGGACGCCGATCCCCCGGCTTAGGGGGTCAATATTGCAGGCCGAATGACAGTCCTGGCCATTGGCGTCGCGCGTTGCGATCGACAACACAGATCCGGCGGCAAGGTTCCTCGACAAGACGGTGATGCTCGGCCTTGACGGTGGTCTGCGCCCGCAGAAGGTGATCGAATGAACTGCGTGCCTAACGACCGTTCTGGGTCAAACTGCGACTTGGCAGGGAGGGCAGCTTTTGGCGCGCAAACCGGACCTAGTCAGGAATGGATCTCTTAGCTGCCTCCCGAGGATCAGGCCACGGATAGGACTGCGATTGCACGATTGAGTTGAGGATCATCTAGACCCGTGGAGCCCGGCTCGGCTTGGACCTCGATCGTGGGTGCGACGCCAACGCCTTCCAGCCGCTCGCCGTCGACCTGCACGTCCCCGACCGCAAGCAACAGCAAGCCGCCATCAATGAGAAATGCCGTCGCAGCGAGGACAGCTCCCTCGGTCCGGCTACCGATGACCTCGCCAAGCCGATATTTCTTGAAGCCATAGGCAAGGATTTCCTTGCCGCTGCGGGTGCCACCGTTGACAAGCATGGCGACAGGCTTGCGCCACTTCACGTTCTCGAGTTCGCTGGCGCCATTGCGATCAGTGACCTGTATCGTCGGCGCTCGCGTGTTGAACAAATCAAGATATCCGGGGATCGCGCCGCCCCAGCCATCGCGCAAGTCCCAGATCAGTGCGTCGGCGCCGTTCAGGGGACTCTGCGATAGAAGATGCTCGAGCGTCCGCTGATACACGGAGCCGGCGTAGCACCAGACATGAACATAGCCGATGCTTCGGCCGTTGGCCGGTATTATACGGGCGCTGGCCTTCAAGCCGTCCAAGAACATCTTGTTGGGCTCAATTTCGACCGGAGTAACCGATATTTGCATAAACGCGCCGGCACGACGCAGCCCCAGCACAACTTCCTTGCCGACCTTGCCACGGAATGACTGTACCGGCTCAAACGGTGCACCATCGGCGAAGACGATCGCATCGCCAGCGAGCAGGCCGGCTTGTTGGGCTGGCGTGCCTTCTATAACACCGGTGATCATGTTGCGACCCTGCGTGTCGAGACGCGAGAGGATGCCAATGCCGGGATAGGAGATACGGCCATTCGGAAAAACACGTTCCAGTCCGCGCCGCCTTAACGCACCAGCAAAGATATCAGAAAGCTGGTAGTACTCTGGTTCGTACGGTGTGTAGTAGCGGGTGTGCGAAGCATGCAGCTCAGAGAGCATGCTATTAATGACGCCGGCCAGCGCCTCTTCGGAACTCGCCCGCGTGGCGTCCGGCAAGTAACGTTCCCGGACGGCAGACCAATCGAGCCCGTCTAGGTGCGGATCGTAAAAACGATCTCGCACGGTCCGCCATACCTCCTCGAACGTGGCGATGCGTGCGGGCACGGCCTGGGATGTGGCCGAATCCGCTGCTTGTTGCTGCTCGGCCCACAACACCGTTGGAGTCAGAGCTGACGCCGCGGCCACTGACGTGAGCCGCAAAAAGTGGCGGCGCGACAGTCCTGAGTTGATTACCTTCTTCATCGTGCAACCTTGCGATGGAGCTCGTCGCTGTCTCGATAATCGGACATTCTCAGAGCCAGGGGGAATGTCTCAAACGGGCCGAAAGCGGCCATTGAACCGGATTTGAGGCCGCGCACGCCAATCCGCGCTTTTCGTTGGTTACGATCCACGTAGTCCAGCACGCCGCTGCAGTTCCGAGCGTTACCTCAACGCGCGTTGAAGGTGAGGCCGGCGCGCTCCCTTAGACGCTTGCGCAACGCCGGACCCATCAGCGCGCCCGGCGTCCAGGTGCCGCCCTCGCCCTGCACGTCGCGCACGAGGCAGAGAGCGCTCTCGGCGATCATCTTGCTGGTCGAGCCGTAGCCCGGATCGCGGTCGCCCGTGACGACCGCCTCGACCCGTCGGCCATCCGGCAGCTCGCCCAGGAGGAGGATGTCGTAGAAGCCCTTCGCGCGCTCTTCCCGAGTCGGGCCTGCACCGGGTTTGAGACCGCCGGTCCCGAGCAGGGAAAATATGGTGGCGAAGGTCTCCGTCGTCACGCGACCGATTTCCCCAAATCCGGGCGCGACCATCATCTCGTCGTAAACGAAGTCCGTGCCGTAGGGATGACCCAACAGGAAATTCGTGCGGTGTACGTTCTTGGTGTTGACCGGCGCCATGGGAAACGGCACGAGCCACACGTTCATGCTCGGGTCGTATTCGGGGATAAGGCCGGACGGCTGAGACGGCCCGGTGAACCCGGGTGTCAGCGCGAAGGGATCGGTCAGCAGCCGGATCAGGGCCGGGTCGCGCGCCGCGGCCGCCAACGTCGCCTGGGCGCTCGCTGCGGTGCCGCCCGACATGCCGCCTTTCACCTTGCGCAGGCGGGCTTTAACCCGCCGCGCCGGGCGTCCGAATTTCTCGCGCGCCTTCTCCTGCAACGTGAGCACGCCGAGATCGAACGGGATGGAATCGAAGCCGCAGGAGAAGACGATGCGCGCGCCGGTCCGTTTCGCCTCTTCGTGATGGGCGTCGATCATGCGCCGCATCCACGCCGGTTCGCCGCACAGATCGACATAGCCAGTGCCGGTGGCCGCGCAGGCCGCCACAAGCTCGGGGCCGTAAAGCTGATAAGGCCCGACCGTCGTGATAATCACGGCCGCACGCTCGCACATCGAACGCAGGCTGGCCGGCTCGGCGGCATCCGCCTTCACCAAAGTCAAATCGTCTGGTGCGCCGATGTCGGCACGCACTTTCTGGAGCTTGTCGGTCGAGCGTCCCGCGATCGCCCAGGACGGAGCATCGTCGCCGCGATAGGACGTCGTCAGATATTCGGCGACGAGACGGCCGGTGTAACCCGTCGCGCCATAGACGATGAGGTCGAAGTCCCGCTTCACGACGCTGGTCCTCCTCGAACCCGGGAGGGCGTTACCCCTTACTCGGACCGGTCTTCCGCCGGCAGGATCGCACCAGCTTGCCTAGCGCGCTCATTCGATCACCTCGTCGGCGCGGGCCGAGCAGGCGCCTAAGAGGTGGGGATGCCAGGCCATTTTGTGCTGTCCCGGAGCCCGGCGAGGACACGAGGACGCGCAGCAAGTGCCACTAGAGGGGGCAGCCGCTTTCGTTGAACCGTCCCATCGCATTTGACGGAGGATACCACAGTTCCTGTCTTGGGGTGCGCAACGACCGGTTGGAGTCAACACGCCATTTTGACCGCGGGCGAGCCACTTCCCGTCTTCCCCTCGACAAGCGGACAGTTTCCGGGCCGGTTGGCGTGCCCCAAACGGGCCAACACCGGAAGAACTCAGGGTGAGCAAATCTGGTCCAAGCGCTCGACAGGAGTCGATCGGTGTCGCAAAAGCGACGCAGCACTGACGGGTCGGATTGCAGGAGCCGAAGCCTCGTGTTGCCCCGGAAGCAGACCTGAAGGAGAAGGGGCGAACGCGACTCCGGCAGCAGCCGCAGGGTCCTCGTGATGCCGCTAGTCAAATCGCACATGTGCAGCAAATGCTGCCGTACGCGGCGGTCTCAGATACGAAACCTGTTGACAGGGATCGGCTTCATTCGTCCTTCCATTTGATCGAGCAGCCAATAGACGCCTTTTGGTCAGCCGGCGCAAGACCGGTGGTCGCAATCGCGCGCATGGCCTCGACAAGCTCTCGGGGCGCCCCCGCGCGAGGCGGAGTTGCACGCCCATCGTCGAGCCGGCCGCGATACTTGAGCTTGCGGTCGGCATTGTAACCGAAGAAGTCCGGCGTACAGACCGCCCCATACGCCCGAGCGACTGTCTGGGTCTCGTCGTGGAGATATGGAAACGGGAAATCATGAGCCTTCGCGAAACGCTTCATATTCTCAAATGAGTCTTCGGGATAGTTCGCCGCATCGTTCGAGCAAACCGCCGCAAAGCCTATGCTCCCCGACATCAGCACGCGGGCGTCCGAAACCATGCGGTCGATCACCGCTTTGACATAGGGACAATGGTTGCAGATGAAGACGACGACCGTGCCTTTTTCGCCGGCAACGTCGTCCAGTGCGTAAATCTTGCCGTCGGTGGCCGGAAGCTGGAACACGGGCGCCGGCGTATCAAGAACGACTTGGGTAGCTGCTGTCGCCATTTCGCACCTCCTTGTGCCCAAATATATGCTGACTACGGCCTGCTGGGGCACAGTTTCCAAAGCCTACTCGCCAGTCGCGTTGTTTTGGCCATATGTTAGCCATTTCCGGTCGCCCCTTAACAGCCGTCATTGGGACGAGCGCGGGATTTCGTCGGTGTAGGCCACGAACGGACGTTAGCAGCTCCAATGTCCCGACGCGTGGGGCTGCGACCATGATAAACTGCTGTCTAAAGTTTGTTCGCCCGGCGGCTCTGAATGATCGTCTCGACACTCACCTCCGGCCGCGCTCCTGCGATTTTTTTCGCCGATCAGACAGGGCACCCGGGGCTCTTTCTCGGCGGCTGGGACGATCCCGCTCTCTGGCGTGAGGCCCGCAACTTCGCGAACAAGCTTGGTCCGGATCGCTGCCTGGAATTTTTCGCGATCTTTGATCGTCATGATGAAGGCGCCCGGCCCTCCGATCACGCAGTCCTCGTAATAGAGATCGAGGTTCTCGATATCGGTCGTCGAGAGGGATGGCTCCTTCATCATGATCGGGAGGCCGTTGATGATGATGCCTTTCTCCAGGGCAGCGTCGCGCGCGCCGGTTACGGGGGGCTCCGTCGTTGTTCGACCCATCGCCGGAAATGTCGATGACGCGCCGCAACCCGCGATACGGATTCTCTTCGAACAGATCGCCGATTTCCGTCCCTCGCACCGTCCCATTCCCAGCCGGGCCAAAAACGAGCACATCGCTGCGACCCGTCTGATCGATCCACCTGACGATTGCGTAGCGAGCAAGCTCCAACGGCACGCGCACTCATTTGTCATTGAACAAGGATGCCCCAGTCCCTCGCGGCGTTGAGTGGGCCGGGAATGTCGTCTGCCGCCCGATCTTGGGCGGACTGCACCATCAATATGGCCGGATGTGATTTACGGCAGGCACAACTTCCGAACCCTTCACGCGAAGAACTTCTCAAACGCAAAATGGCGGCTTTCCGGCCACCGTTCTTCGCTGGGCATCGAGCGGCAACAGCAACTTTTCGAGCACACCATTGGGGTCCCTGACCGATGCAATGACCCTCGATCGGCAGTTGTTCGATACTTCGCGCGCGGCCGCGACCTCATGTGCCGCTAATGCAAGCCACCGCCCGCGCGGACTTGCGGGCTAGGCTTTCTGTTGGCGCTGGCGGCGTGCTGTTTACACCTCCAGAAATTCCTCGCCGACGAAAGGGCCCACGCCGATCTGGCCGATCGCCTGGACATGTTTTGCCCTGCGAGACCAGGACATTCGACCTACCGCAGGCTTCGCGACGATCTCTTCGGGCATGTAGCGTTTTTGCCGTTTGTAGTCCTCCTTGAGGCCCAACACATACCTCAAGTCGGATCACTTCCAGGAGGTGGATAAGTGTGGCATTCGCAAGGACCAGCAGGATATTATAAATTCCGACATTCGCGCTCAGGAATAATGGTTCGAACGGACAAAGCGGCGCGGCTCCTGGCGCGGTTCATTCTATTCAAGGGAGACCAGCGTGGGCACAGCGATTCGTAGCAGCGGAATGATCCGCGAGGCCACTCGGCTCGCCGCAGCCGGCGAGCTCGGAAATTCGGATGTCATTCGACTCTTGCAGATTCCTCATAGCAAAGAGGACGTTCAAGAAGTCCTTCGCACCTTCGAGCAGCAACTGTCCCGAGAAGCGAAGAGCAAGTTGACTTTGGACGCGTTCGTGCCGCCACCGTCCGATGTCGATAATGAGCGGTACGAACCACTCTTCGACAAGTACATCATCACGGGCAAGACCTATACGACCGCCAGCGGCGCAGTCGTGCCGAATGAGCTTCAGTATTATAACGGTCAAATGGTGCACCTCTACGGCGAGTGCTCCAATGTACCTCTCGTGAATGCCGCATTGGCCGGCAGTGGCTACAGGCCGATAACCTTGAAGTACGCGGACGGCAGGCACGCGGCTGTCGCACAGCTCTGGTCGAATAAGTTCACCGACACCTCGATCCGGCCGTATGCCGCCATGTTCATAGTGGTTGCTGCCGTGGCGGACAACGCTCCCGAAAGCCAGGCGTCCCTGAAGGCGGCCTCCAACGGCGCATCGAGCGTGCTTGTGATGCTTGATGGATCGTTCGATCCCGCAACAGCGGTGTATGAGAACAAAGCGCGGATGTACATGTTCCGACTGCTCGATACGACCCAGGTTGCGATCGACGTCGGCCGCGAGCGCATGGGTACCGACAAGCGGCCCGGGACCATCGATATGGCGTGCATCGGTCGCCGGCTTCACTTGTCGATCAAAGACCAGCACAGACGTGGCGTCGTCCAGGGAGACCTGGCGCTTACCGGGGATCCGACGGCATACGAGTCAGTGGTAGCTCAGGCGGCCAAAACAGCCGGCGTCACGCTGCAGGCGCTTCCGCGCGGTGCCGAATGCGTCTACCCGGCGGTCGCGCGCATCGGGCAGGGGCCGGTCGTTTGCTGGCAGTGGCGAAGCGATGTCGCCCCTCGGCTGCAGCCGGTGATGCCAGGATCTTTGCACTTCGACCGGAGCTCGGAAGAAGGTCGGACCCTTCTCGCATGGGGCTTCACGCCCAAAGTGCTGGGTTTTTTTCCCAAGGTGAGGGGGGTGATCACCGGCCTGGCGGATCAGACCCCGCGTTGCGCCCGCGACAGTTCGGCTGCATGCGAGGGAATGGCAAACGCCGGCTCGCGCCTTCGTTGGGGGGCATCCGAAGAGGCCGCCTCTGCCCCATTCCGCTTGGCTTGGAATACGAGCTTCCTCGGATCATTGAAGGTGGTGCTCCGCAAAGAATTGGTCGGCCCAATGTCCGACGGCCTCCGGGTCAATTGGCACATCACGGAAGGGACCTTCGTTGGGCCGGGTCACGATGCCGTCGTGTTACCCGGCGCGGCGGACTGGATGCATATCCGCCCGGATGGAATTGCGATCGTCAACGTCCGGGCGTGTTTCGAGACGCGGGACCGCGTTCGCGTGTACGGCGCCTACGGCGGGGTCGCCGATTTTGGTCCCGACGGCTACGCTCGGGCGCTGCGCGGTGAGTATGACCAGCAAATCTCCGCCGTGGTCACACCGACATATGAGACTGCGGATCCGAGGCTCGAATGGCTCAACCGCGTCCAGTGCATCGGTGTGGGGAAGGTGGACATGAGCGCGCTTCGCGCGCAGTTCGACATGTACGTGGTGCGGGTGGGGGAGCGAGCACAAGAGGCGTCCAGCGCTGCAGCACAGTCACCGATACCGGAGCAGATCATCACCGCGGTTGAACGTTTTCGCGCCGCGATTCCTGCCAATTTCGATCCGATCTACGTCGAGAAAGTCGTCATACCGTTCTTCCTGACGAACGTTTACGAAGGGGAGCGGCCCCTGTTGCCAATGATTGACCTTAATTTCAGTAAGGAGAATGCACTCCCTCGTGATCGTTTTGGTCTCATCTATCGTGACTGGAAACCGACCCCTGAGGAGGGCGTGATGGTTTTCCTGCAAGGTCTCGAGAAGCGGGGTGAGAATAATCTTCGCAAGCGAATTTATTTTTCGGCGGTGACGCCCGATCTCTATAAGCCGATGTACCGCGCCAAAGTTACAGCTTTTTTTGACAAGCTCTTAGATCAGAAATTTGCTGACAGGCCATTCATGCAGCACTACCTCGACCACTATTTCGACCTCTATTGGGACCTTCACCTTGGACTTGTTGGCAGCGATATTCCCCGTGAGGTTCGTGAAATAGGAAAGGCGTTCAATACGGTCTTTGCCTATCGGGATCCGTTGCTGCCAGTTACCTACCAAAACTATATGAAGGTTCGTGAGCTTCAGGATTTTCTCAAATCGTGGATCGGCAAACGCATCAGCGATATCCAATCGGGCAAAATCAAAAATCCCGAGAGAACCATGGCCTGGCATTGGCTGAAGAATGCCCAGGACGGCGGTCATTTCAGCAAGAAGGACATGGTCATTGAGTGCCTCCACGATTTCGTCGCGCTAAGCCAATGGGGCAATGCGATTTTCCGGGTCATGTCGCTCCTGTCGGAAGACCGCGGCGACCAGGCCGTGCGAGCATCATTTCAGAAGACAATGGGCGGAAATTTCGACACTGCCGGAGGTGCGTCTTTCTCGCCACTTGAGCTATTCGTAATGGAATTGTTTCGCGTGATTTCGCCGAACGGTGGCAGCGTCTCCGCCATCCATGATGCGAGATCAAGCGTCCGCGGGGAGGCTCCGCAGCAAAAGCTCGACATGCCGTTTGAAAGGGACAGCTATGTATCCACACCGCATGCCAGCACCAGCCTGGATCCGGTTCACTGGACGGATCCGAATACGTTCGATCCGCAACGATATCTCCGCGTCCCGACCAGCGCGCAGATCAACGATGACAAATGTCGGCAGATCGGCCTGGCACGGTGTCCCTTTGACATCACCAGTTTCAAGATCAAGGACGGACGAAACGCCCGTATTACAAATAGCGGCTTCGGCACGTTATTTGTCGTTGCGGACGAACGAAGCTATCCGGTTTGTGACTATGCCGGCTTTGCTCCGTTCGGCTTTGGATACCGACGATGTGCGGGTGAACGACTGACAATTCTCGTATTTGAGGATTTTTTGCGAAAGGTCTGGCGCGACAAGATCGCGTTTCGGAAGCTTGATCTGGCGAATCCTGCTCGCGTACCAGTCGGACTGGACGCGGTGATCCAAGACGATATCGGGTTCTACAGATCCGCCTTGCGATAGGGTATCGCGCCGCTGGCAAGCGGTTTTTCGTCGCCCTAAGTGGGCTGGCGCCGGCGTGTTGAGATCCGCCAGTCGCCCAACTACCGGCAGCAGCCCCTGTCCTGTACACGCAATACAATGTAGTCTATTAGACAGAACCAGGATCCGAAGTCGGTCGAGCAAATGCAAGGCAAATGCTATGGATCGAAAAGCGCGGTCGAAGACTCGGGGCTCTCTCCTCCGGGGGCGTCGCCGCTGTCGCGTTTACCGGGACTTGCCGATGCGGCTGGCGTCCAGACCGGGGCGGCCCAAAAGCGCGGCCTTCTTCGACAACCTTTTGACGCGCTTCGATCAGCACGCCAAAGCGCTGCGCGCTTGGGAGACCCCTCGGTGCGGCAGGCGGCGGCTTGGACACCCCCCATGGTGACCAATCCCGGCGATCTCATTGCGCGCGCACTCGAAATCCTCGCCGAGGAAGACGAAGCATGGCGGGTGCGCCGGGGCCTCGATCTCACGCCGCGGAGCGTCCGATGAATTCCCCGTCGCGCGGATTCGTCAATAGACGGCCGTGCGTTTTCGCGGAAGCTGCGGCAAAGCCCTTACCTATTCCGGCGTGTGACCGGTTTCTTCCGGCGCCTTCTTTGACGCTGCAAACGGATGAAGCTCCAGCTACGGCAGCATGCATGCCTTCGATGCAGCGCGCTTGGGACGGCTCGGAGTTGCGATGGGGCGAGGCGGATACGCCCGTGCCCCCCGCGGTGATTTCTCCGGGAACCCCGGCATCTGTGACGGTAGCGGTCTCTCCAGTGCGGCCGGGTCACGCCGTCACGGTGGAGTACCGGGTGAACGGAGGCCCGGTCCGCCAGGCAATCGGGCAATCCGCGCCGCGCGTCCACGGTGCGAACGGTCGGCTATTCCGGGCGCTCCTGCCGGGCCAATCCGGCGGAACGGTGGAGTTTCTGCCGGTGCTTGGCTTTGCCGGCCAGCCGATCTCTCCGCGCCTACGGGAGTCCGCCGAATGTCCCCGGTATCAGGTGGGCTGCGGAGCGGCACCGGTCGAGACCGCTGCTCTACCTGCAGGCGAGCTCCGCTGGGACTGGGATACCACGTTCCTCTGGGCCGGCACGGTGGCCATCCGTACGGAGGTAATAGGCGTTGTGCCGGATGGACTGCGGATCAACTTGCACGTCACGGAAGGACGCTTCGTTGGGCCGCGCTTCGAGGGGATCGTCCGGCCCGGCGGGGTCAACTGGCTGCGCATCCGCAAGGATGGTGTTGGAATAGTCAACGTGACGGAGTGT
The DNA here is from genome assembly GCF_051810765.1 of Bradyrhizobium sp. 604_D8_N2_3. NCBI lineage: Bacteria > Pseudomonadati > Pseudomonadota > Alphaproteobacteria > Hyphomicrobiales > Nitrobacteraceae > Bradyrhizobium > Bradyrhizobium sp. 604_D8_N2_3. The sequence continues at coordinate 1,973,395 of NZ_JBPWPM010000001.1, forward strand.
CTGCAGACGCTGTCTGGCGCGCGGATCGACTGCTTGTATGATGGCATCCTTGACCTGGGTGCGGACGGCTACGCACGTGCCATCCGCGGAGATTTCGGTATACTGCCGCCGTTCGTTCTTGCTCCAACCTACGCGACCGCTGACAAAGAACTCGCTTGGCTCAACCGCGCCCAGTGTATTGGCGTTGGCAGAGTGGACATGAAGACGCTTCGCGCCTCGTACGACATATACGTCGTAACGGCGGGGGCAGCAAAACATGTAGACTGAAGACTCATTCGAAGCCGCACTCGTGGAGTGCGCGCCGACGGTGTTTTGAGCTCAAGATATTTGCGTTCGTGCGCAAGCACAAACGACATCTCGTTCCCGATGTATCTAATTAGGGGGGCCTCTGAGATGACAACCGATAATCCGCAAGTGCCTTGGACCGACGAGCAGTGGGCTCGCGTCAACAAAGCCGTTCAAGAGGAAGCTAGCCGCGCACGGATTGCGGCGACGTTCCTTCCGTTGCTTGGACCGCTGCCCGGGGATACCGACTTCGTGAGGAAGGAACTTATCTCGCCGAATGCGATAGCTATTCAGGACAGGGATGTCATCCAGTTGGCGACGTTACAGGTAAGGGTGACCGTGCGCGGTGCGCAGATGGCCGATCCGGAGATGACCAGCGTGCTGGCCTTATTTCGGCGCGCTGCCAACGTACTGGCTCGCCTTGAGGACGCCGTCGTCTTCAGGGGATTAGGGCAAGACGTAGCATACAACGCAGCATTCCCGGGACAGAATAGGGTTGCCCCCCCTATAGATGTCGGCCCTGCGTTCCCAAATAGGGTCTGGGAAATCACCGGCGGGCAGGTAAGCCCTGGACTTTGGAGAAACCTACCGGCGCAGCAGGTTGTTAGTATTCCATGGCTGCCGCCGCGCCTGGACCTGGTGGGCGCGATAGCCGGCGCCATTGGCCGCCTGGAAGAGCAGGGCCATTTCGGACCGTTCGCGGTGGTGCTTGACCAGAATCTGTTTCTTGTCGCTCAGACTCCAACGGCGCTTCTTGTATTGCCGCAAGATCGCATCCTCCCGTTTCTGGGCGGCGGTCCGCTGCTCCGCTCATCCACGCTTGACGTCGCTGTCGGCGTTGGGTCCGGCGTGGTAGTGGCACTTGGCGGCGAGCCAGTCGAGCTAGTCATCGCCACAGACGTATGTGTCCAGTTCCTGCAAGTCACAGCCGATCCAAATTTCGTCTTCCGTGTGTGCGAGAAGATGGCGCTCCGCATCAAGGAATCCGAAGCGATCATACCGCTGAGGGGACCGTAGCGATTGACATCCGGCGATCGCGGCGTGTGCGGACAAATGTCTCGGGGCTAAGGTGGCGGTCCATGGGTCATTGTCTCAGTGAACAAAGACGGGAATCTCGAAACCAATTGGAGAGATCTCAATGGATAAAGCTACGGAAAAGAACCTGGCGGACTTGCGCGAGCTGGTAGCGGCCCAGCAAATGAAGCTGGATGCGCTATGGGCCAAGGTGGAAGGTGCGCCTGAGGCAGGCAAAGAACTGGCTACCATTAAGGCGCGTATGGCAGAGCTGGACGTAAAAGAAAAAAAAGGCGTGGTAGCGCCAATCGAAATAGGCACTGAAGTTTTGAGATCTGTCCGTGCGATGACGGAGAAAGACGCCCTGCAGATAATTGTGCAAACCAAAAGAGTGAAGATCAATGTGGTCGATGAGATCACGCTAAAGGACGTGACACTGAAAAACCAAAAAATAACTGTGCAGGCGCCGACCGACCTCGGTGAAGGTCTATTGGTTGTCATTGACTTAATTAACGAACGCTGGGGGAAAATCATTACCCTCGCATATGATGTGAAAGCAAACGCGCAGGGACTCTATCTCGTACTGCGCGATGCCGCTTCGCAAAAAAAATTCCGTCAGCAAGAAGAAGAAAATTCCGTCAGCCAGAAGAGCAACTCCTACGAAGAAAGCGTTAAGGCCAAATCAGCAAACTCACCGACGGCGTAATCAAAAAATGTGCATCGGCGGTTTCCCGCGTGATGCCGTAACGAGATTTAGGCACGAAAATCGCAGCGAAGCGGCGCTTATGTGATAGTTGAACGCCGTAGTTCAGATCTGATCGCACAGCTACGCCCAATTCCTAATACGGATCGCTTCGAGCTTTTCTACTTGGTCAAATACAGATGGCCGCTGGCGTACGTTTGGCAACTTTGGGCAATGAAGCTCATGCTTGAAAGTGCTCGTGAGATCGTCGAAAATGATCCGATGTATCGCGTCCCGCGCGCTCGGTGACGCCTCCAAAGCTGGCTAAAAGTCGGACTAAGTGGTCATGGCTCGGTGAAGCATGCCTACTAAGGTTATCGTCTTGGGCGGCGGTGTCGCCGGCATGAGTGCCGCGCACGAGTTGGTCGAGCGCGGCTTTGATGTCGTGGTGCTCGAGAGCGGCGATATTGCGGGAGGCAAGGCCCGCAGCATTCCCGTCTTCCACGAGGGCGAGGACACCAGCGGACATCAGGTCGCCGATGGCGCTGGGAGTTCGATCCAGCATCGGGTGCCCGGCGAGCATGGGTTTCGATTCTTCCCAGGTTTCTACAAGCACGTAATCGAGACCATGCGCCGCATACCGTCGTTTGACGGGAGCAAGGTGGCGGATCACCTGGTGCCGACCACGCGACTGGAGTTCACGCAATACGACGAGCCCCCGTTCGTCGTACCGGCGGGCTTTCCGCTCTCGCCCCGCGATGCCGGCACCACGTTGCGGGACATCCTGCTGTTGTTCGAACACTCCACCGGCCTCACACCCGACGATCTGGCATTCTTCGGTGCGCGCGTCTGGCAGATACTCACGTCGTGCCCCCAGCGCCGGCTCGCAGAATACGAACGCACGAGCTGGTGGGAGTTCGTCGGCGCCGAGCAGCGGTCGGAGTCATACCAGAAGTTCCTCGCCACCGGCATAACGCGCTCGCTGGTGGCGTCCAAAGCGCGCAAGGCCAGTGCGCGCACTATCGGCGACATCTTTGTGCAGCTGGTGCTCACGATCCTGAATCCGATCGCGGGATCGACTGATCGCGTGCTCGATGGGCCGACGAATCTCGTCTGGATCGACCCGTGGCTTGCGTATCTCGAATCGAGAGGGGTGCGGTACGTCAAGAACGCACGGGTCGAGGAGATCCTTTACGAGAGCGGACGGATCACCGGCGTCGTCGCTCGCCAGCACGGCCAGCGCATCATGGTGCATGGCGACCACTACGTGGCGGCGCTCCCGCTCGAGGACATCGCCCCCCTGGTGAGCGACCGCCTGGCGGCAGCCGACCCGACGCTCGCCAACCTGCGCGCGCTGGCTCCGAACCTGGAGTGGATGAACGGCGTGCAGTTCTATCTGCACCGCGCGGTGCCGTCGGCGCACGGGCACGTGATTCACATCGACACCGAATGGGCGCTCACGAGCATCTCGCAGCTTCAGTTCTGGCGTGATGTGCCGTCTGAGCTGTTCCGAGACAGCGATGTGCACGGCATCCTCTCGGTCGATCTTTCTGATTGGACGGCGCCGGGATCGGACGGACGCCCAGCCATGCGGTGCTCGCGTGAAGAGGTGGTGCGCGAGACATGGAATCAACTCAAGCGCTCGCTCAATGATGCCGGTGATGAGGTGCTGCGCGATGAGGATTTGCATTCGTGGTTCCTCAGCGCAAACATTGAGAACGATCCCGCACGCCCGGGCTGGCTACGGAATTCCGAGCCGCTTCTGGTGAACCAAGTCGAAACCTGGGCCTTGCGTCCCGAGGCGACCACCGCCATTCCAAACCTTTTTCTGGCGTCGGACTACGTTCGCACGCATACCGACCTCGCGACGATGGAGGCAGCCAATGAGGCAGCTCGGCGCGCAGTGAATGGCCTGCTTGACGCCGTGAAATTCGACGGAAGCCGCTGTGAGCTGTGGCCGCTGCACGAACCTGAAATCCTCCTGCCATGGCGGCTGCGCGATGCTGCGCGATACCAGGCCGGCCTGCCGTGGGACGCTTCACTCGCGCAGGTAGCTGCCCACGCCTTACGCGGTGCGTCGCCGCTGCTGGAGCAGGCGAGCTCCCTGCTCGAGCAGGTATCGCCGTTCACCCATGCCGTCGCCGACACGCTCGACTCGCACAGTGCCGCCGCGGATGATGTCGGCGCGCTTGATGCGGTCGACCCGGCGACGATGGCGCGCCGCTTGGTTGATGTGCCCACCCTGCAGGATGCGTTGATCAAGGTCGCGGATACTGTGCCATTGGCCGGCGAGATCGTAGGCCCGGCCGGCTTTCTGGACCGCCTGGTGTGGTATCGCGACATGCTGGCCGATATGCTCACAGAAGGTGTACCGACGTGGGAACCGCAGCGCCACCTGTATGGGCTCGTGACGGATTTCATGGGCCGGTCAGGCAAGGGCCTTCGTCCTGCCCTCTGCATCGCGACCGCGAGAGCGCTGGGCGGCCGCGCGGAGGATGCGTTTCCTGCCGCCGCCGGCCTGGAAATGCTGCACAATGCATTTCTCGTGCACGACGATATTGAAGACGGTAGCGACTGGCGGCGTGGCGTTGCGACAATGCATCGCCGCGCCGGGATTCCAATTGCCGTGAACACCGGCGATTCCATGAACGCACTCGCTATGCGCCTTTTCCGCAAGACCGGCGAGCGGCTCGGCCCGGTGACGGCGCTGCGCATCTTCGACGAAGTCGATCACATGGTCGTCGAGACCTTGGAGGGGCAGGCCAACGAACTAGGATGGGTACGAGACAATGATCTCACAGTTACGACAGACGATTATCTGCGGCTCGTGCTCAAGAAAACGGCCTGGTACAGCTTCATTCACCCCATGCGGATTGGTGCACTCGTTGCCAACGGCGAGGACCAGAATCTCGGTCGATTTGATCGGTTTGGCTATCTGCTTGGACTGGCTTTCCAGATCACCGACGATGTTCTTAACCTGGTTGGCGACATTGGGCGTTACGGCAAGGAGATCGACGGAGATCTCTGGGAAGGCAAACGGACGCTTCTGCTCGCGCACGCCCTGGGTCGGGCGAATCCCACTGACCGTGCGTGGATTAGCACCTTTCTGGCGCGGCCCCGCGAGCGACGTTTGCCGCGCGAAGTGCTGAGGCTACATCAGATCATCGCGGACGGCGGGAGCATCCCATGGGCGCAGCGAGCGGCAGCCGAATTTGCAGAGGCTGCAGCGCGCGAATTCCACAACTCGGCGTTCGCCGGTGTGCCTGCAGGTCCAGACCTCGAATGGCTGCGCACTTGCATAAACTTCCTGACCCAGCGCGACGCGTAATCGGGTTCAGGTTGGAATGAATGGGGGCATCGTAACCCGATTGCTCTTAGATCCCTTGATTGAGTCCCGCCAGGAAAGCTGCATCTGCGCGCGACCGCGGCACAGCCGTCCTACTGCAATTTTCCAGGGTTATAGTAGGTTGTCGCGGAACGTCTGCGCGACAACGTTCGGCAGCACCGGAGAATCGTATGGAGCGCCTCAGCAAGCCAATCGATGCGGACATCCCGTTGCTTGAGAAAAGCGCTGATCAGCTCGGCTATGTGGTGCCCGATCTTGAGCAAGCCATCAAGGGCTGGATAGACCAGGGTATCGGGCCCTGGCTCACGATTGGTCCGGTGGTGGTCACTGATAACAAGTATCTGGAGAGGCCCTCACGCCCGCTGATCATGTTCGGATTCTGCCAGGTCGGCGGGGTGCAGCTGGAGCTTATTCAGCCGCTCGACAATGAGCCGTCAAGCTGGCGCGCCTTTCTTGCGGCCGGAAGGAGCGGTCTTCAGCACTGCGGTTTTTGCGTCGAGCCGCACGATTACCAGCGGTCCGTCGCGCAGACCAAGGCGTGTGGCGCGACGATCCAGCAGATGATGTCTTTTTCGGGCGCCCGCTTCACCTATTTTTCCCTGCCTGCTCGCGCCGGTCCTCTGATGGAACGAATTCGTCTTGGAGAGGTGGCGCCTGAAAAAGCAAATGCAGTGCGCAATTCCATCGCGGGGGGTTGCGAGATCGTAGAACTGATCGAGCTCCAGCCCCGTATCCGCGAGATGTTCGCAAAAGTTACGCAAGCAGCGGCCACTTGGGACGGCAAGGCCAGGCCCGTTCGTCACCTGATAGGGCCTGTCGCAAAGGCAGCAATCGGTTCGCACTTGCTCCGAACTATGCGATTCCGGTGATGTATTTTCGTGGCGGCGCGACGCACGGTATGTGGCGGCATACTCGCCTTTGACGGCGGCGCATTGGCCTTGATCGCGATCCGCTGCACCGGCATCACGCCGAACGAGCGCGGCCGGTTTGCGAGGCTTGGCGGCCAAGCTCGATCCGCCGACATCGCGCGGCGATCCTTTGAAATCGATGGTTGCGGTCATGGCGGCATCGATGCGCGCGCCTGTTCGAGCGATCAATTGCGCGACGTTTCGCTGCTCTCGCTCATGCCTTGAGCTGCTCCAGCAGCGATTTGGCCTCCTTCAAGTCCAGCGTGTCGAAACCCTCGGTGAACCAACCATAGACCGGGGCGAGAATATCGTGGGCCTGCTGTCGTTTGCCCTGATCGTACCACAGCCGCGCCATGCTCACAGCCGCACGCAGTTCCCAGGACTTTGCCTGCTGCTGACGAGCGACCGCCAGCGCATGTTCGAAATATTCTTCCGCTTTCGTTGCGTTTGGGTTGGGCGACGATAGCTCGATTTCGCCTGCCATGCGCTTGATCTCGGCCTCAAACCAACTTTCCTTGGTTGTTTCTACCTGGGTCATCGCTTCGCGAATGCAGTCCCGTGCATCATCGAAGTGGTCGAGTTCAGCATGAGCGCCCGCCAGATACGACAAGCAGAATGGCACTAGCGCTGTTGCCGCCGTTGACCGACGTGCGATGATACCCGAGTCGATCACATGGACCGCGTCTGAGGCCTTCCCAGTGAGGGCCAAGACGCAACCTTGGACCACCATTCCGAGCGACCCCCAAAACAATGAACCTCTCTCGTCTGCCAGGGGGACAAGTTCATTAGCTTCGGCGCTTGCTGCCGCATAGTTTCCGCAGCAGATATGCGTAAAGGATGTATGGAACAGGGCATACATCAAAGTGGCTGCTTGGCCGATCTCGCGCGCTTCCTTGAGCGCCTGTTCAGCGTCTCTGCCTGCAGCCTCCGGGAAGCCAAGAAGCCATAGAGCCCAGGACCGATAGGATAGGGCTGCGACCCTAATGTCCTGGCCAAATCGAGCCGCCAGCGTACGATGCTCGGCGGGTTCGTAGATCGCGATCGCCTGATCGTAATGTGCCAGACTTTCTGCAAGGACGCCCGTACACGTCAGAGACGTAGCCATAATACGATGCCCAAGCATGAGCGGAACCATTGTTCCCTGCTTCTCGGCAAGCGCCAAGCACTCTGTCGCAAGGTCGAGGAGAGCGTCGCTTTTGAACTTTATATAGTTCGTGACCCAGAACCCATAGAGGACTGAAAACAGGAGCAACGGGTCTTCAGGGGGCTCTCCGAGTGACTCCGCTTGCTCGATGAAGGCGCGGGCTCGATCGAGAGATGCGATAGTCTCAGGGGCCGCGTGGCCCTTGGTGTTCATCAAGGCATTCACAAGCGCGACCTCCAGTTTGATCTGGTCGCCACGCAGCGCTGGTGTGCCCGGCAGCGTCGCAATCTGTGAAAGAGCGCGGATTAGCTGAACCGTCGCCTCTACTAGCGCTGAACGCGCTAGCGACCGCTGTCCCGCCTTGCCCCATAAGGCCGCCGCCCTCTCGATCAGCCCGGCCTCAGTGCAGTGATGTGCTAGCCGTTCCGGCTGGCTCTCGGCTGTTTCGGCGAATTGGCTTTCAATTGCTTCGGCAATGCGTGCATGGAGCGCGCGGCGGGGCTGGCGCAGCAACGTGCTATAGGACGCGTCCCGCACCAAAGCATGCTTGAATAGGTAAGTTGCATTCGGCGGCGAGCCTAACCTGAAAAGCAAACCAGCCTTTATGAGACGGTTCAGCACTGATCCCAGTTCCGCCGCTGGCACGCGCACCACCGCCGCCAGGAGAGCATGCGAAAACTCCCGGCCGATCGCCGCGCCAATCTGTGCCACTTCTTTGGCGGGGCCGAGCCGGTCGAGCCGCGACATCAATGAGGCGTGCAAACTTGCGGGGACTGCCCAGGCCGGGGACGGAATGACGGCAATCGTGCGTTCGACTGCGCCGTGGCCCTCCGCCTCCAGCACTGCCTTCGTCATCTCCTCCACGAACAGGGGGACGCCATCGGTACGTTCGATGATGTCCTGCCTGATGCCCGCCGGCAGCAGCTTGCTGCCGACTACGCCGTCGATCATGGCGCCGACTTGGTGTTTCGTCAGCCGATTGATCGTCATGGCGGTCACGTGCTGCCGCCCGATCCAGGGCGGATCGAATTCCGGGCGGAATATCACAATCATTAGCGCGCGAAGGGTCTCAATCCTGGCCACGATCCGGCCGAAAGCTTCTAGGCTCGTAGGATCGGTCCAATGCGCATCCTCAAAGATTATCAAGACTGGGCTTTGCCGTGTAAGCGCTTCTAATTGTGAGATGAGCGCTTCGAATGTTCGCTGCCTGTGCTGCTGCGGGGTCAATTTGAGGGCGGGATAGCGTCCATCATTCGGAAGCGACAGCATCTCGGCAAAGAGCGAAGCGTCCCCGATCGAGGTCGAGGTCTGAGCGAGCAGGGTATCAAGCTTGTCGAGCCTCGCGTGCAGTGTATCGTCGTGCGCCAGCCCGGCGGCACGTTCCATCTGCCCGATGATCGGATATAGCGCGCTGTCGGTGTGCTGCGGCGAGCAGACATAGCGCAAACGCGTATGCGGCTCTCCGGTGAGTCGTTCCAGAAGCGCGGCAGTGAGACGCGACTTGCCGATCCCAGCCTCACCGGCGATCAGGACCGCCTGGCCTTCACCTGTCTTTGCCCTGGCCCAACGCTGTAGAAGCAATTCGAGTTCTTCCTCCCGCCCGACGAGGGCAGTCAGGCCAGTCGCGTGTAGCGCCTCGAAGCGGCTCTCCACGGAGCTCGCCCGCAACGCCACCCAGGCCCGCGTTGGCGCGGCGATGCCCTTGAGGTCCTGCGGCCGGAGGTCTTGTAGCTCGAAGAGGTTTCCGAGCAGCCTTCGGGTGCCTTCGGCGATGACAACCGTGCTCGGCTCAGCGATCCCCTGCAGACGAGACGCCAGGTTCGGCGTCTCGCCCACCACCCCGCGTTCCTGGGCCTCGCCGGCACCAACGAGATCGCCAACCACGACCAAGCCTGTCGCGACCCCGATACGCACCCGGAGCGGCTCCTGGATACCCAGATTGCCGATCGCCTCGATGATCGCCAGTCCTGCGCGGACGGCACGCTCGGCATCATCCTCATGAGCGTGGGGATAGCCGAAATAGATGAGCACCCCATCGCCCATGTACCTGGCCACGAAGCCGTCGAACCGGGCGACCGTCTCCGCGACGCACTTATGATAAGCGCCGATTACCGAACGCAGATCCTCTGGGTCGAGCGTGGTCGAGAGCGCGGTCGAGCCAACGAGGTCGGTGAACATCACCGTCAGTTGGCGACGCTCGGCGTCGTCTCGCCGAGTTGGCTCGATATCCACGAGTGCAGAAGGTGCCGTTACGGCAGCCGAGACGTTGCTGAGATCGCGGATCGCATGCAGCATTTTCAACCGGTGGCCGAGCGAAACGCCAAGGTCTTTGAGATGTTGGTCGGTCAAGTCGGGGAGAACGGCCATATCAATGTCGTTCTCGGCGAACCTCTGCGCATACTCGGACATGCCGAGCTTTTTGAGCCAGTCCGCAATTTGTTGCACCGCGGTCACCGTGATCCGTGCGTCGCCTATCTAAGTGTTGGCCCGACGACTACAGAAAGAGATTACACAAGAAAGACCGCGAAAGCACGTCCTCACGGGCGCGGAATCGCGATACCAATCGAGCCCTGAATGCCCGCCCTGTGCGCTAGCGATTGGTATAGAGGACCAACAAATCAATGCATGACGTACCGACGCTCGACATGGAGCAGGCCCGGGCGCTATTCCGACAGTTTGCCGAATCCGTGCCCGCGCGGACCTCGGACCAGCGAATTGCTGATCGATGCGCTGGCGAAGATCGCCTGCCCGGGCCCCCCGGCAAAATTGATTTGCCGCTCGGGGCACCGGACCGTTCTCTGGAAGTCGACGACCTTGCTTCACGCAGTCGATGCAGATGAACACCGCATCGATCCAACCGCATCGATCCAAGAGCGCAGCTGCGTCCGCCCACACCCGCCGCAGTAGCAAACATGTTGCCCGCTAGACTAGGCAAATCCGCCGAGGCGCTTGGCGATGCGGTGCGGATGGCAAGTGATTTTGCTCAGCGCGTCGACATTGTCGAGCGCTGGGTCGGGTCGATGCTCGAAAGCGGCACGCAGGACTGCGCGATCGGCCTCTCGTCCCGGATGATGGTCGCCGCCGGCGGCCGCGCGCGGATCAAGGACTGTGTTGCAAAATCCGGCCTTAGCCAGTCAATTCCAGCGCCGGTTTGCGACGCAAGTCGGAATGGCACCAAAGCTGTTCGCACGCACCATCCGGGTTCGACCGGGCGCTGGCGTCTCGTCGCAATACCCCGAGCCGTTCGTGGAAGGATATCATCCACGAACTCGGTTATTTCGACCAGGCCGATTTCATCCGCGAACGCCACGCCTTTGCCGGTCTGCCGCCTGGCGGCTTCGTCGGCGAGTGGGACAACATCTTTTTTCCGGCGGATGACTGAAATTTACAAGCGCACTTCTGGGTCCTCGCGCTAGGTCTGTCGTCAATCGAGCTGCGGGAGAGCGGTTGTCATGTTGACGAATCTGGCGCGCTTCAATGCCATCATAGAGCGCGGCTTTTCCCAAGGCGACCTCACGGACGCGGACGAAATCTGCGCCGAGAACCTCGTCGAGCGCGAGTATCTGTCGCCCACCGATATTCCCGGTCCGCAAATCCTGAAGGCGCAAATCGAGGATGCGAGGCGTAGCATCAGGGATCTGACACTTGCGGTCGAAGCGGTCGTGGAGGCTGGCGATACTGTGTAGGCACGCAGCAAGGCAACGGGCGTCGATCCACGCTCGGGCAAGCCAGTCGCCATTGATGTCATGGACATCTGCCGCTTTGCCGACGGCAAGCTCGTTGAGCGCTGGGGGGTGCCGGACCGGTTTGCGCTTCTTCATCAGGTTGGAGCGCTGCCGCCACGCAAATAGGTCGAATGGGCCCATTTGAGTTGAAAAAAAATCCCGTAACCAATGGCCTCCTTTCAGGCGCCCCTCCGAACTAATCGATCCGCGATTCCTTGGAAATCAGCCAAATCAACTCGCGATTCAATGGAATCCCGCGAGATCGCACCACAATTCTTTGGAATTCGACTCGTGAATCGTTGGAATCGAATCGGACCCAATTTGGCGCGACAGTGGTTGATTTGCTTGGTGGGCCCGGCAGGACTCGAACCTGCAACCAGACCGTTATGAGCGGCCGGCTCTAACCATTGAGCTACAGGCCCCGCCGCGAGACGGCCGCGGAAACGCGCGGCCGGCAACGGTGCGCGGTTCGTTTACAGGGATGGAGGCGGGGGTGCAATGCTGGCTCTGGCGTAAGGGAACGCCGAAGCAGTACCGCGTGTAATTTTTGAATAACCGAAACTGGCGATGATGCACTCATACGCCTGTTTTGCCCGACGAGTCAAATGGCCCTCGCGAGGAGCCATTTTTCATCGTGCGTAACCCCTTGTAATCGCTGGCCTGTTCTACGGTGCATGGGGTTGTTTTCGCAGTTATTGTGTTGAGGGAGACCCTTGGGTCCCCCGAACGTCTTGCCAGCGGGCGGACGAAGCCGGCCGCGAGGTCTGCCTAGTCCACCGAAACCCCGGCGAACTCCACCACCTTCTTCCACTTCTCGGTCTCATCCGCGACCAGCTTGCCGAACTCGGCGGGCGTCATTGGCTTCGGGATGCCGCCATTCTCGGTCAGCCGCGCGATGACCTTCGGGTCCTTCAGGGCTTCGCCGACGGCCTTGTTGAGGATCTCGATCACCTCGGGCGGCGTGCCCTTCGGCGCGGAGATGCCGTAGAAGCCGACCGATTCGAAGCCCGGCACGGTCTCGGCGATCGCCGGCACGTCGGGCACGGTTGGCCAGCGCTGCGGCGAGGTGACGCCGATGGCGCGGACAGTGCCACCGCGCGACTGCTCGAGCGCGGAGGGAAGGTTGTCGAAGATCAGCTGCACCTTGTTGGAGATGATGTCGGGGAAGGCGATGGCCGAGCCGCGATAGGGCACGTGCACCATGTCGCACTTGGTCATCACCTTGAAGAGCTCCGCCGACATGTGCACCGAGGTGCCGTTGCCGGACGAGGCAAAGGAGATCTTGCCGGGATTGGCCTTGCAGTAGTCGATGAACTCCTGAACCGTCTTCACCGGCATCGCATTGGAGACGACCAGCATGTTGGTGAGCTGCATGATGCTCGCGACCGGCACGGTGTCGCGCAGGAAGTCGTAAGGCAGCTTCTTGTAGAGCGAGGTCGAGATCGCGTTGTTGGGTGCGACAAACAAGAGCGTATAGCCGTCGGGCGCTGCGTTGATCGCGGCGGCGGCCGCGATGTTGCCGCCGGAGCCGGCGCGGTTCTCGACGATGAATTGCTGGCCGAGGCGATCCGAGAGCGCCTGCGCCATGATCCGCGCCACGATGTCGACCGGGCCACCGGCGGCGAAGCCGATCATCCAGTGCACGGGGCGGTCGGGGTAGCCGGCGGCGGAGGCGGGAGGGGAGGCGTTGAGAAGAGTTGAAAGGAACAGCAGCCCAAAAACAGTGTTACGCAAAATTCGCAACATGACGTCTCCCATTGTTCTATTGTCGTTGGGCTGCATGCTTTCACAAAAACCGCCCGCTGCCTACATCGCCGCAAGTCGATGTTGACGCGGGGCGGTCGGGACTCATCATGAGATTCGCAATCACAATCCTTCTCGGCGCGGCGCTGCTCGCAAATCCACTCGCAAGCCCCGCCGCTGCTCAAACCGGAGGCAAGGCCATTCCGACCACGACACTCAGCCTGGGCACCGCGACGCCCGGCGGCGGCTTTCCGCTCTATGGCAATGCCTTTGCGGAAGCGATGAACGCGGCCGATCCGCAAATCACCATCGCGCCCCGCAACACCAAGGGCAGCAACGAGAACATTCCGCTGCTGGAGAAGGGCGAGCTCGATCTCGCGCTGGTCGCGGGCGAGCCGGCCTACGAGGCCTTTGCCGGCATCGGCCGCGCGCCTGTGCGGTTGAAGATACTCACCGCGATCTATTCCAACCCCGGCATGTTCGTGGTGCGGGCGGACAGTCCGTACAAGACCATTCGCGATCTCGTCGGCCAGCCCGTCGCGTTCGGCGCCAAAGGTTCGGGCCTGCCGATCCTGGCGCGCTACGTGCTCGATGGCCTCGGCCTGAAGCAGGACGAGGATTTCAAGGCGATCTATCTCGACCGCGCCGGCGATGGCCCCGCGATGGTCGAGGATGGCCGCGTCGTCGCGTTGTGGGGTGCCGGCATCGGCTGGCCCGGCTTTGCCGCGGTGGCATCGAGTGCGTCAGGCGCGCGCTTCATTGCGCCGACCGCTGAGGAGATCACGCGCATTCGCGCCAAGCATGCGTTCCTGAAGCCGCTCACCGTGCCGGCCGGCTCCTATCCGAAGCAGGCCGAGCCGATCGCCTCGCTCGGCTCGTGGAGTTTCGTCCTCACGCGCGAAGACCTGCCCGATGACGTCGCCTATCGTCTCGCGAAGACGCTGCACGGCGCCGAGGCGACGTTCTGCAAGCAGCTCGCGCAGGCCTGCGAGACCACGGCGTCGAACACGGTCGCGGCAGCGCCGAAGCCGGAGCTGATCCATCCGGGCGTGAAAAAATACTTCCGCGAAATCGGTGTCATGAAATAGGACGCGACTGCATCGACAATCGTCGTGCCCGGGCTTGTCCCGGGCATCCACGTTCTTGGCGCCGTACGAAAGATCGTGGATGGCCGGGACAAGCCCGGCCATGACGACGACCTCTCGCTACAGCATCACTTCTTCACCAGCGGACACGCCGGGTCCGGTGGGCCAAACGCCTTGTCGCCCGAGATGGTCGTGAGGATCTTGTAATAGTCCCACGGATATTTGCTCTCCTCCGGCGTCTTCACCTGCACCAGCCAGAGATCGTGCACCATCAGATTGTCCTCGCGCAGTTTGCCGTTGCGGGCGAAGAAATCCTCGATCGGTTTTTCCCGCATCTTGGCCGCGACCTTGAGCGGATCGTCGGTGCCGGTCTCCTTGATGGCGTTGAGATAGTGCATCACGCTCGAATAGACGCCGGCCTGCCACATCGACGGCATCTTGTTCATCTTGGCGAAATAGCGCTTCGACCATTCGCGGGTCTTGTCATCCATGTCCCAGTAGAACGACGTGGTCAGCAACAGCCCTTGCGCCGCCTGCAGGCCGAGGCCGTGGATGTCGGTGATCAGCGCCAGCAGCGCCGCCATCTGCTGGCCGCTCTTGAACACGCCGAACTCCGAGCCGGTCTTGATCTCGTTCATGTTGTTCGGGGGACCGGCGGCAATGCCGATGATCTTGGCCTTGGAGGCCTGCGCCTGCAGCACGAAGGAGGAGAGGTCGGGGGTTGCCAGCGGCGGCCGCACCGAGCCCAGCACCTTGCCGCCATTGGCGGTGACGACGCTGGAGGCGTCGCGCTCCAGCGAATGGCCGAAGGCGTAGTCGTCGGTGATGAAGAACCAGCTGTCGCCGCCGCGCTTCACCACCGCATCCGCAGTGCCGACCGCGAGTGCGCGGGTGTCGAACACCCACTGGATCGCGTAGGGCGAGCAGAACTTGCCGTGGAAATCCGCCGTGCCGGTGGAGTGGGTGATGAACAGCCGCTTCTTCTCGTTGGCGACGTTCTGCACCGCGAGCCCGACCGCGGAAACCGGCACGTCGACGATCAGGTCGACCTGGTCGACATCGTACCAGCGCCGCGCGATGCCGCCGCCGATATCGGCCTTGAGCTGGTGGTCGCCGATCACGATGCTGATCGGCTTGCCGAGCACCTTGCCGCCGAAATCGTCGATCGCCATCTGCGCCGCCGTCACCGAACCCTGGCCGGTCGGCGCGGAGGCGGGGCCGTTCATGTCGGTGAGCACGCCGATCTTGACGATGTCGTCGGAAACCTGCGCCGACGCCGTACGCGGCAGCAGCGCCGCCGCCAAGAACGTCGCTGCAAAGCCGGCCGCGACCGGAAGTCCAAATCTCGTTGGATTCACGCTTGTCCTCCCCTGATCCGGCTCGTTGGCCGGTGTTGCCCGGGTATGGCCCGGCTGAATTGGTTTCTTTTGCAACTATTTGGGGGCGGGCGTCAACGTCAGGCCGCGAAGCGGATCTGTCCCGCCGGCGAGGGATCGTAGCCGGTCAGCTCCTCGGCGCGCTGTCGCAGCCGTCTTTCGCTGAGGAACCGGATCAGGGCCTGCATCGGCGGGCGGAAATAGCTGCGTTGCCGCATTGCGAGATCAAAATTCTCCCAGACCAGCGGCACGAAATCGAGCCCGGCCGAGCGCGCCGCCGCACGCGTCGCGATTCCGCAATCGGCTTGTCCCGCGCGGACGATCTCGGCGAGATCCGGCCCGGTGAGCGCCGGTGTCTCGATCCGGCGCAGATCGCGCGTCGAGGCGCCGGCGCGCTTCAACAGCACGTCGAGCAGCATCTGCGCGCCTGTGCCCTGTTGTCGCATCGCCATCCTGACACCGAGCGCAAGCACGTCGGAGAGGCCGCGCAGGCGTTTCGGATTGCCCGGCGGCAGCACGAGACCCTGCTCGCGGCGCACGAATGCGACCAGCACCGCATCATGCAGGTCAGGCGCGTCACGCAGCGTCGTCGCACTGGCGTCGGAAGCAAGATTGCCGTCGGCCTCCAGGCTGTGGAAGTGCACCGCCGCCGCCATCACCTCGTCGCGTTGCAAGCGCTCGAGCCCGCGCGCGCTGCCCTCGCTCATCGATCCCAGGCCCGAGCCGGATTCACGCAGGCTCCAGTCCAAAAGCTCGTCCTGGCTGCCGCCCACGACCGGCGGCGGCTCCGCAGTCAGCATGCCGGCCGGCCGCGCCAGTCCCGACAGGACCCAGAGGTCGAGCTCGTGCCGCGGGAAGAGCCACTTCCCGGTCACCTTGGTGCAGGGGATCGCGCCAGTGGTGACGAGTTCGTAGAGCTTGCGTTCGCCGAGCCGAAGGTAGTCGGCGGCTTCGCTGGTCGTCAGGAATTCCATCCTGCATTCCTATGCAAATTCTTGCTTCTTTTTGGCGTTCGACGCAGGTGGAATTCTGCATTTCAATTTACGTCCGGCAGGACCATGCCCGATCATCTCGCTGCTTTGCAACACATCCTCACGCGCGATCTCTGCTTTGGTGAACGATCCTGAAGCACCCGCGTGGCGCGGGCCTTGCGGCCGTCGCGCTCGCAATTGCAATGGGCGCACCGCGCGAGCCGCATTGCCGAAATGTCCCGAGTGGGGAGCGCAACGCGCAAACGCGTCACGAGTGTGGCGCAATCGATCATCATCATGATCGCGTCTTAGCCAATGGGAACCCGATCATGGTCGTCCGCCGCCTGTCCGTTGCACTCGCGCTTCTCTGCGGCCTCGCCGCGGGCGTGGCGGCGTCATTTGCGGAGGACCGCGCGATCGTGCTGGCCTCGACCACGGCGACACAGGAGTCCGGCCTGCTCGATCATCTGCTACCGATCTTCCGCGAGAAGACCGGCATCGAGGTGACGGTGATCGCGCGGCGTGCCGATGAAGTGCTCGACGGCGCGCGCAGGGGCGAAGTCGACGTCGTGCTGATGCACGCACGGCCGCAGGAGGAGAAATTCGTCGCCGACGGTTTTGGCGTGAAGCGTTTTGACGTGATGTACAACGACTATGTGCTGATCGGACCGAAGAACGATCCCGCCGCCGTGAAAGGCAAGGACATCGCCACCGCGCTGAAGGCGATCGAGGCCAAGGGCGCGCCGTTCGTGACGCGCGGCGATCGCTCGGGCACCCATGGCGCGGAGCTCGCGCTCTGGATCGTCGCCGGCATCGATATCGCCGCTGCCAAGGGCGCATGGTATCGCGAAGTCAAGCAAGGGATGGACGCAGCCCTCGACGCGGCGCGCACGGCGAACGCCTATGTGCTGTCCGACCGCGGCAGCTGGATCGCCTTCAAGGATCGCGGCGATCTCGACATCGTCGTGGAAGGCGACAAGCGGCTGCTCAATCAGTACGGCGCGATGCTGGTGAATCCGGAAAAGTTTCCGGACGTGAAGAAGGAGCTGGGGCAGACCTTCGTCGACTGGCTGATTTCGCCGGAGGGGCAGGCGGCGATCGCCGGCTACAAGGTCGACGGACAGCAGCTGTTCTTCCCCAATGCGGCCAAGTCCGGCGGCTGAGCTTCGCGTTGCCAGCGGTTGCCAAACCGGGCGATGCATGGTCCATCATGGCGCATGACCCAGCGCCTGCCGCCAGCACTGACGCCGCTCGACACTGCGCTCGCCGCGTTGCTGCGAGGCGTTGATCCGATCGCGACGATCGAGTTGCCCCTGGCGGAGGCCGCCGGCTGCATCGCGGCAGGGACGCCGCTGCTTGCGGCCTGTCCGTCGTGCGACATCGCCGCTGCGGATGGCTGGGCGCTCTGCGCCAACGATATTGTCGGCGCGTCCGCCTATTCGCCGCTGCCTCTGACGACGGCGCCCGTTTGGGTCGATGCCGGCGACGCGATGCCGCCGGGATGTGATTGTGTGCTCGATGCCGACGCAGTCGAGGTGTCGGGTCCACTCGCCCAAGTGCTGGCGGAGGGCGTGCCCGGACGGGGCGTCAGGCGTGCCGGAAGCGACATTGCCGGGCGGGCGCCCGCCGTGGCAGAAGGGCATTTGATCCATCCTGCCGCCTTGCTGCTCGCGCGCACCGCCGGTGTTGAAAAGCTGAGCGTACGGCGGCCGCGGCTGGGCATCGTCAACGTGCCGGGTGCGGCCGTGACGGCGCACATGATTGCCGAGATCGCGCGCGCGGCGGGGCTGCAGGTGCAAGCGCGCGAAGCTGCCGCGCGAGATGCGGCATCGATCGCGGAAGCGCTCGGCGATCTCGCCTGCGATCTCGTCGTGACGGTCGGCGGCAGCGGCGCAGGCCGCCGGGATGCCGCGGTTAGCGCGCTGGCCCGGCATGGTGACGTGCTCGCCCATGGCCTCGCGCTCCAGCCCGGACGCACCGCCGCGGTCGGGCGGCTCGGACCGGTTCCAATCGTCGCGTTGCCCGGCTCGCCCGATCATGCGCTTGCCGCCTGGCTCGCGCTCGTGCTGCCGCTCGTCGATCGGCTGTCGGCGCGGCAGTTACGCCGCCGCATGACCTTGCCGCTTGCGCGAAAAATCGCATCCAGTGTCGGCATCGCCGAAATCGCCCTGCTGGCCGAGGAACATCATGCGTGGCTCCCGCTTGCGGTGGGGGAATGGCCGCTTCAGGCCATTGCCCGGGCCGATGCATGGCTGCTCGTTCCCGCCAGCCACGAGGGATTTGCGGCAGGAACGCCGGTCGATGCCTATCTGATGCGGGAATGATATGGGTTTGGCATGACGATGATCCCGCAATCGCAAGACCGTAGCGCGCTCGAACAGGAGCAGTTCCTCCAGATCCTCTCGCGCGAGGACGCGCTGGCGCGCTTTGAAGCTGCGTTGTTCCCGCGCGCGGTCCCGAGCGAGACGCGCAAGCTTGCCGATGCGCTCGGCGCGGCGCTGGCCGAAGACATCACGGCGCCCCTCGACGTTCCGCCGTTCGACCGTTCCAACGTTGACGGCTTTGCCGTGCGCTCGGCCGATCTCGCCGCGGCCGGCGAAGGCGCGCCCGTTCGCCTTGCGCTGAACGGCGAGACCATTCACTGCGGCACCGCGCCGAAGCTGCAAGTGGCGACAGGAACCGCAACGCCGATCGCAACCGGCGGGCCGCTACCGCGCGGCGCCGACGCCGTCGTCATGGTGGAGCACACCCAGCCTGCCGGATCCGATGCGATCGACGTCCGGCGAGCCGTCTCGCCGGGACAGTTCGTGTCCTACGCAGGCTCCGACATCGCGCGCGGCGAGGCGCTGCTGCGCGCCGGCACGATCATCGGCTCGCGTGAGATCGGCATGCTGGCGGCTTGCGGCATCGCCGAGGTGACTGTCGCGCGTAAGCCGCGTGTTGCCGTGATCTCCACCGGTGACGAATTGGTTCAGCCCGGCGAGGCGCTCGCGCCGGCTGCGATCTACGACACCAACGGCGCCATCGTCGCTGCCGCGATCGACGAGAATGGCGGCGAGGCGGTGTTCCTCGGCGCCATTCCCGACGATGAGGCAAAACTCGAAGCCGCCATGCGCCGCGCGCTGGCGGACGCCGACATGCTGGTGCTCTCGGGCGGCACCTCGAAGGGCGCGGGTGACGTGTCCCATCGCATCATCGGCCGGCTCGGCCAGCCTGGCATCCTCGCGCATGGCGTCGCACTTAAACCCGGCAAGCCGCTGTGCCTTGCGGTGTGCGACGGCAAGCCCGTGGTGATCCTGCCGGGCTTCCCGACCTCGGCGATGTTCACCTTCCACGACATGATCGTGCCGGTGCTGCGTCGGATGGCCGGGCTGCCGCCACGCTCCGATGCCAAGGTAAGCGCGACCGTGCCGGTGCGCATCGCCTCCGAGCTCGGCCGCACCGAGTTCGTCATGGTCTCGCTGGTCGGCGGCAAGGACGGCCTGATCGCCTATCCCTCCGGCAAGGGGTCCGGTGCGATCACGTCGTTCGCGCAGGCCGACGGTTTTCTGCGCATCGACGCGCTCGCCGACCAGATGCCGGCAGGGACCGACGCCGAGGTGACGCTGTTCACGCCGCATGTGCGGGTGCCCGATCTCGTCATCGTCGGCAGCCATTGCACCGGGCTCGATCTCGTCACGGCGCAACTCGCGCATGCGGGGCTGACCGTGCGCTCGATCGCGGTCGGCAGCCTCGGCGGACTCGCGGCGGCGAAGCGGGGCGAATGCGATCTCGCGCCGATCCATCTGTTCGACGACAAGAGCGAGACCTACAACACGCCTTACCTCGTTGAGGGGCTCGAGCTCGTGCCGGGCTGGCGGCGGATGCAGGGCATCGTGTTCCGCAAGGGCGACAAACGTTTCGAGGGGCTCGGTGCGAAGGAAGCAGTTGCCGCCGCGCTCGCGGACCCCGCCTGCATCATGGTCAACCGTAACCAGGGCGCCGGCACGCGCATCCTGATCGACCGGCTGCTCGGCGGTGCGCGCCCGGAAGGTTACTGGAACCAGCCGCGCTCGCACAATGCCGTGGCTGCGGCTGTCGCGCAGCACCGTGCCGACTGGGGCATGACCATTGCGCCGGTCGCCCATGCGGTCGGTCTCGGTTTCATTCCGCTCGCGGAAGAGCATTATGATTTCGCGCTGGTGACAGCGCGCAAGCAGCGGTCGGCCGTCCAGGCCTTTCTCGACGCACTCGGCTCGGACGAGGCGCGTACGGCGCTGGAGCGGGCGGGCTTCCGGCCTGCGTAGATCGACGACGCGGCGTTCAAGCCGCGCGACGGGGTGGGGGACGCGATGGCAAGGCCGCTTTCGGTTGCGATCGTCGGTGCCGGCATGGGCGGGCTCGCGACGGCCGCGGCGCTTCGGCGCGTCGGTATCGATGTGATGGTCTACGAGCAGGCCTCCCAGTTCGCCCGCATCGGCGCCGGCATCCAGATCGGCTGCAACGCAATGAAGGTGCTGCGCGCGCTGGGGCTGGAGGCGCGGATGCGCGAGCACTCGTTCTATCCACGCTCCTGGAACAACCGCGACTGGAAGAGCGGCGACATCAAGTTCGACATGATCTTCGGCGAGAGCGCGGAAGAGAAGTTCGGCGCGCCCTATCTGCTCGCCCATCGCGGTGATCTCCACGCTGCGCTGGCGAGCGTGGTGCCGAACGAATTTGTGCGGCTCAGTCACAAGCTCGTCGGTCTCGACCAGACCGGCGGTGGTGTCTGGCTGACCTTTGCCGATGGTACGCGTGCCATCGCCGATGCCGTGGTCGGCGCGGACGGCGTCCATTCGACGGTCCGCGATCTCCTGTTCGACACCGCGCCGGCCAAATTCACCGGCCGCGTCGCCTATCGCACCACCTATCCCGCCGCGCTGCTCGGCGGCGCAGGGATCGACGACTGCACCAAATGGTGGGGCGAGGACCGCCACATCGTGATCTATTACGTCAAGCCTGATCGCAGCGAGGTCTATCTCGTCACCAGCCAGCCCGAGCCGGACTTTCGCATCGAGTCCTGGTCGGCGAGGGGCGACGTGCGCGACCTGCGCGCATCATTCGAAGGCTTTCATCCGCAGGTCACTCGGGTGCTCTCCGCCTGTCCCGACGTGCACAAATGGGCGATCATGGACCGTGACGCGCTGGAGCACTGGGCCGACGGCAAGGTGACGTTGCTCGGCGATGCCTGCCATCCGATGACGCCCTACATGGCGCAAGGTGCGGCGATGGCAATCGAGGACGCCGCCGTGCTGTCGCGCTGCCTCGACGGTGTCGGCCGCGACGGCGTCGCCAATGCGTTCCGCCGCTTCGAGGCTACCCGCAAGGTGCGCACGACGCGGGTGCAGGAGACCTCGCGCGCCAACATCTGGCTCAAGGAGAGGACCGATACGAGCTGGGTTTACGGCTACGACCCCTGGGAAGTGCCGCTGGCGGCTTGAACCGTCTGCTCGCGCTTGCGCCGACGCTTCTTGTCAGGAGGCCGCATCCAGCGCGGCCAGCCGCTCTGCTTCGGCGATGTCCTCGACCGTGTTGGCGTTGAAGAACGGATCGAGCGGCTCGGCCGGCCACGTTACCGTCGCCAGCGGATAGCGCGCGGTCCAGCGGTCGATCTTGCGGAGGTCTTCGACGACCAGCGCGTGACGCAGCTCGTCGCGCAAGGCGACGCGCCACAGACCTATCACCGGATGTGATTGATCGCCTGATGCGGCGACCGCGAGCTGGGCGTTCTCGCGCTCCCGCGCCTCGTGCAACTGCGCCACGAGATCGCGCGGCAGGAACGGGCAGTCGCCTGCGGCGCTCAGCACCCATTCGATGTCAGGCCGGTTCGCCGCCGTCCAGTCGAGCGCGGCAAGGATGCCGGCGAGGGGCCCGGGGAAGCCGGGTACGTCATCGGCGACAACGGGCAGACCGAACGCCGCGAAGCGTGCGGGATCGCCATTCGCGTTGAGGATCAATCCGCTGCATTGCGGCGTCAATCGCACGATCACGCGCTCAAGGATGGTGCGGCCGCCGATGGTCCGCATCGGCTTGTCGCCGCCGCCCATGCGCCGTGCGAGGCCGCCTGCGAGCAGCACGCCCTGCGTTGCCGGAAAGTCAGTCGTCACCACCTTCACCCTTGCGTTTGTGCTTCGTCGATTCCTCCTCGACGTAAGCAAGGTTCTGGTCGTAGACGATCCGCTCTTCGCCCGCGAGCGCGATGAAGCGCTTACCGCGCGTGCGGCCGACCAGCGTCAGTCCGACCTGGCGGGCAAGATCGACGCCCCAGGCGGTGAAGCCGGAGCGCGACACCAGGATCGGAATGCCCATGCGCACGGTCTTGATGACCATTTCCGAGGTCAGCCGTCCCGTGGTGTAGAGGATCTTGTCGGAGGCATCGACGCCGTGGCGGTACATCCAGCCCGCGATCTTGTCGACCGCGTTGTGACGGCCGACGTCCTCGGTGTAGCAGAGCGGCTCGCCCTCCTTGCACAGCACGCAGCCATGGATCGCGCCGGCCTCCAGATAAAGCGAGGGCATGGTGTTGATGGTCTGCGTCATCTGGTAGAGCCAGGAGGTGCGCAGCTCGGCCTTCGGCAACGCGACGCTCTCGACCGCCTCTAACAGGTCGCCGAACGCGGTGCCCTGCGCGCAGCCCGAGGTCTGGGTGCGCTTCTTCAGCTTGGCTTCGAAATTGGTGTGATGCCCGGTGCGCACCACCACCACCTGGAGGTCGTCGTCGTATTCGACCTCAGTGACCTCGTCATTATATTTCAGCATGTTCTGGTTGAGCAGATAGCCCAGCGCCAGATATTCCGGGTAGTCGCCGATCGTCATCATGGTGACGATCTCCTGCGAATTCAGGTAGAGCGTCAGCGGCCGTTCCATCGGCACCTTGATCTCGACCTTGGCGCCGGTCTGGTCGGTGCCGGTCACGCGCTCCGTCAGGCGCGGGTCGTCAGGGTTCGGAACGATCAGGGGCACCGGGGCTTTGTCGATCTTCATCATGGCCGCGACGTTAGCATGACATTCGGGTCAAGCCGATATAAGCATGCCGTGGAGACAACGAAATGCCTCCGTTCGTCATTGCGAGCGAAGCGAAGCAATCCAGAACTATATCCGCGGTGGCAGTCTGGATTGCTTCGCTGCGCTCGCAATGACGGGGAGAGGCCAGGGGTTCCATCGGCTGACGAGCCGTTGGCGGAGATCGAACGGACATGAAAGTCATCGGCCTTGCGGGCTGGAGCGGTGCGGGCAAGACCACGCTGTTGACGCGGCTGATCCCGCATTTCAACGCGCAAGGCCTGCGCGTCTCCGTCATCAAGCATGCCCATCACCAGTTCGACGTCGACGTGCCCGGCAAGGATTCCTGGCGCCACCGCGAGGCCGGCGCGGCCGAGGTGCTGGTTGCGTCGTCGAACCGCTGGGCCCTGATGCATGAATTGCGCGGCGCCGAGGAACCGCGGCTGCCGGAGCTCCTGGGCAAGCTGTCGGCCGTCGATCTCGTCGTGGTCGAAGGCTTCAAGCGCGAGCCGCACCGCAAGATCGAGGTGCATCGCGCCGGCAACGGCAAGCCGCTGCTGTTTCCCGATGATCCCGGGATTGTCGGGATTGCGACCGACATTGCCATTGAAACCCGCCTGCCGACCGTCCATCTCGATGATATCGAGGCTGCCGCGGCGTTGCTGCTGCGTGCGGCGATGCCGGTCGAGGAAGCGGTGGCAAAAAGCGCCGCGATACGCTGACGAGGCACCATGGCGCAACTGTCGGACGATTGCTTTGCCTTCGGCGGACCGATGATGTCGGTCGACGAGGCCGTTGGTCTGATCACCACGCGCGTTAATGCGATCGCCGATATCGAGACCGTGGCACTCGTTGACGCCGATGGGCGCGTGCTCGCGCGCGATATCGCGGCGCCCCTGCCGCTGCCGCCCTTCACCAACTCCGCCGTCGACGGTTACGCCGTGCGCAACGCCGACCTTCCGGAAGGCGCGGAACGGGCATTCCCGCTCGACGGCCGCATCCAGGCCGGCGGTCTTGCGCAGGCGCCGATCAAGGCAGGCCACACTGCGCGCATCTTCACGGGCGCGCCGATGCCGCCTGACGCGGAGACCGTCTTCATGCAGGAAGACGTCCGCCTCGATGAGGCCGGCAGAATCGTGCTGCCGCCGGGGCTGAAGCCCGGCGCAAATGTCCGCCCGGCGGGCGAGGACATTCCGCAAGGGCACGTCGCGCTGCGGGTCGGCCAGCGGCTGCGGCCGCAGCATGTCGCGCTTGCTGCAGCATTCGGCCTGACCCAGCTCGACGTCGTCAGGCGCATCCGCGTCGCCGTGTTCTCGACCGGTGACGAGCTGGCTTCGCCCGGCGAGCCGCGCGCGGCCTCACAGCTGTTCGATTCCAACCGCTTCATGCTGATGGCGATGCTGCGCCGGCTCGGCTGCGAGGTCTCCGACCTCGGAATCTTGCGCGACGAACGCAGTGCGCTCGCGGATGGATTGAAGCAGGTTGCGGGCAGCCACGATCTGATCCTCACCACCGGCGGCGTCTCGACCGGCGAGGAGGACCACGTCAAGGCGGCGGTCGAGAGCATCGGCTCGCTGGTGCTGTGGCGGATGGCCATCAAGCCCGGCCGTCCCGTGGCGATGGGCATCATCGGCGGCACGCCGCTGATCGGCCTGCCCGGCAATCCCGTCGCCAGTTTCGTCACCTTCGTCCACGTGGTGCGGCCGACGGTGCTGGCGCTTGCGGGCAGTCTGCCGGAGCCGCTGTTGCCGATTCCGGTGCGCGCTGCGTTCACTTACAAGAAGAAGATCGGCCGCCGCGAATATGTTCGCAGCTCGTTGCGACGCGGAGAGGACGGTGCGTTGGAAGCGGTCAAGTTTCCGCGCGAAGGCGCAGGCCTGCTGTCGTCGCTGGTCGAGACCGATGGCCTCATCGAACTCGGCGACGATATCACGCGCGTCGAGCCGGGCCAGAGCGTGGGTTTCCTGCCCTATGCGGATTTGCTCTGAACCTCGCGTTGACGCCATCGCCTCACCCCGCCATGTTGCGCCCATGACCAGAACCACGCTCGATCTCACCGGGTTGAAATGCCCGCTACCTGCCCTGAAGACGCGCAAGGCGCTCAAACCGTTACAGCCGGGCGATCAGCTCGAGGTGCACTGCACCGACCCATTGTCGGTGATTGACATTCCGAACCTGATCCGCGAGACGGGCGACACGGTGGAGATCACCGAGCGCAACGAGGCGCGCATCGTGTTCTTGATAGAAAAGGTCAATGGATCGATAGAGAAAACCAATGGTGCGCTGCGTTCGTAGTGCACGGTCACTCTACTGATACCTACCTTTTGTCTATCGACATCAATCGTGGCTTCTGCCCCAATTGACAACCTCCGTGCAGGCGCGGAGGTTGAGTCTTGTCTGCGATACGCGGATGAACGGGCCAAGCTCACGAAGCCTGCACGGTGTATCGGCATAGAGCCCCGCTCGAGGGGTTAACGACTCGGATGCGCGTGACGATCCTGGCGCGCGTCAATGATTGTGCGGAGCAGCAGGGACCGTGGCTGCGCCGCAAGGGCTGAGGACCAGGATTGCAGCGGCAGGCTTGCTCAGAAGGGCAACTGCAGGGGAGGACTACATGGCAACAATCGAGAGCGCTGGAACACTTTCGGGTGCCGGCGCAGGTTTTCTGGATCGCGAGCGAACCATCGCGACCGCCGGCTTCAATCGCTGGCTGGTGCCGCCGGCTGCGCTGTGCATCCATCTCTGCATCGGCATGGCCTACGGCTTCTCGGTGTTCTGGCTGCCGCTGTCGCGCGCGATCGGGGTGACCGCGCCGAAGGCGTGCGCAGACATGTCGCTGTTTCAGGAGCTGTTCACGACCAGCTGCGACTGGAAGGTCGCCAGCATGGGCTGGATGTACACGCTCTTTTTTGTGCTGCTCGGTATCGCGGCCGCGGTCTGGGGCGGCTGGCTGGAGCGCGTCGGTCCGCGCAAGGCCGGCTTCGTCTCGGCGCTGTGCTGGTGCGGCGGCCTCTTCCTCGGTGCGATCGGGGTCTACACCCATCAGCTCTGGCTGTTGTGGCTGGGCTCGGGCGTGATCGGCGGTATCGGTCTCGGCCTTGGCTATATCTCGCCGGTGTCGACGCTGGTGAAGTGGTTTCCGGACCGCCGCGGCATGGCGACCGGCATGGCCATCATGGGCTTCGGCGGCGGCGCCATGATCGGCGCGCCACTGGCGAACCTGTTGATGAACTACTTCAAGACCCCGACTTCGGTCGGCGTCTGGGAGACCTTCGTCGCGATGGGCGTCATCTACTTCGTGTTCATGATGATCGGCGCGTTCCGCTATCGCTTGCCGCCGCCCGGCTGGCAGCCCGAGGGCTGGACCCCGCCGTCCAAGGCCAACGCGATGATCTCGAAGAGCAACGTCCATCTCAACGACGCGCACAAGACGCCGCAGTTCTGGCTGATCTGGTGGGTGCTGTGCCTGAACGTGTCGGCCGGCATCGGCGTGATCGGCATGGCCTCGCCGATGCTCCAGGAGATCTTCGCCGGCAAGCTGATCGGCCTGCCCGAAGTCGGCTTCAACGCGCTCGACGCCGGGCAGAAGGCGCAGATCGCCGCGATCGCCGCGGGCTTCGCCGGATTGCTGTCGCTGTTCAACATCGGCGGCCGCTTCTTCTGGGCATCGCTGTCGGACAAGATTGGGCGCAAGAACACCTATTACACGTTCTTCATCCTCGGCATCGTGCTCTACGCGCTGGCGCCGACGTTTGCGGCGATGGGCTCGAAGCTCCTGTTCGTGCTCGGCTTCGGCATCATCCTGTCGATGTATGGCGGCGGGTTCGCCACCGTGCCGGCCTACCTTGCCGACATGTTCGGGACCCAGTTCGTCGGCGCCATCCACGGCCGGCTGCTGACGGCGTGGTCCACCGCGGGCATCATCGGCCCCGTCGTGGTGAACTACATCCGCGAGTTCCAGCTCGCGGCGGGCGTGCCGCGCGATCAGCTCTACAACACGACCATGTACATCCTGTGCGCGATGCTGATCGCGGGCCTGATCTGCAACTACCTGATCAAGCCGGTCGATTCGAAGTGGCACATGAAGGACGCCGACGTCGCCAAGCTGCAAGCGGCGAGCGCCAGCGCCGCTGCCGCGGGGCCGCACGGCTCCTACGGCATCGGATTCGGCGGGCTTGACGTCAAGGCGGCGCTGTTCTGGGCCTTCGTCGGCGTGCCCCTGCTTTGGGGTGTCTGGAAGACGCTGGAGAGCGCGGTCAAGATCTTCTGATCGCCGTCGAGACTGCCGCGGGATGCTGATCATCGGCGTCCCGCGGCGTTCGCCTTTTAGACATCATCAAGAGTCGGACTTAATCAAGAGTGGGACTTAGGGGGATTGAAATGCTTCGCACCCGAATTTGCCTTGTGGCCGTGTTGCTTGTCGCTGGCCTTCATGCCGCATCCGCGCAGACGACGCCGCCGGCGGCGCCTGCCGCAACGACCGAAGCCAAGCCGGGCAAGATCAAGCTCACCATGCAGAAGCTGAAGGACATGAAGGCGAAGTGGGCGGCCAACAAGCCGAAGCTCAAAGCCTGCCGCGCCGACGTGAAGTCCAAGGGCCTCGCTGGCGACGACCGCTGGTTCTACATCGAAGAGTGCATGAGCAAGACGTGAGGCCGCGCCACAAATCGGGTCGATGAAGGGGCATGGAGCCGGGCGGCTGCATGCCCCTTAAATGCTTATCGGAACGCATGAATTCTCTTGGCATCTGGTATGCCACAGGCTAGAGTTGGACTCGTTCTAAAGAAGAGATACGAGACGCATCGATGAGTCACGACGTGCACGAGGTCCGCTCGTTCGAACACCCGGGCGAGGGACGGAAGCGAGCCAAGGCCACGCCCAAGGGGCGGCAGGTCGATCCCACCGCCGCGCACGAGATCGAGCAGCTGCTCGGCGACAGGCCGCGGCGGCGCGACCTCCTGATCGAATATCTGCACCTGATCCAGGACAAATATCACCAGATCTCGGCCGCTCATCTCGCCGCGCTTGCCGACGAGATGAAGCTCGCCTTCGCCGAGGTGTTCGAGACCGCGACCTTCTACGCGCATTTCGACGTGGTGAAGGAAGGCGAGCCCGATATCGCGCCGCTGACGATCCGCGTCTGCGATTCACTGACCTGCGCAATGCTCGGCGGCGACAAGCTGCTCGCCGACCTGCAGAGCACATCGGGTCCGGGCATCCGCGTCGTCCGCGCGCCCTGCGTCGGCCGCTGCGATACCGCGCCGGCGGCTGAAGTCGGTCACAACTTCGTCGATCACGCGACCGTGGCTAATGTGATGGCGGCCGCGAAGGCCGGCGATACCCACGCGCATCTGCCTGAATACGTTGACTACGACGCCTATGTCGCCGGCGGCGGCTACAAGCTGCTCAATCGCGTGCGCTCGGGCGAATTGCCGAAGGACGATCTGCTGAAGGCGCTCGACGACGCCTCGCTGCGCGGCCTCGGCGGCGCCGGCTTCCCCACGGGCCGGAAATGGCGCGCGGTGCTGGGCGAACCCGGCCCGCGGCTGATGGCGATCAATGGCGACGAGGGCGAACCTGGCACGTTCAAGGACCGCGTCTATCTCGAAAGCGATCCGCATCGCTTCATCGAAGGCATGCTGCTCGGCGCGCATGTCGTGCAGGCCTCCGACGTCTACATCTATCTGCGCGACGAATATCCGGCATCGCGCGAGATCCTCGAGCGCGAGATCGCAAAGCTTCCTCCGGGCGGTCCGACGCTGCACATGCGCCGCGGCGCCGGCGCCTATATCTGTGGCGAGGAATCCTCGCTGCTCGAAAGCATCGAGGGCAAGCGCGGGCTGCCCCGGCACAAGCCGCCTTATCCGTTTCAGGTCGGCCTGTTCGGCCTGCCGACGCTGATCAACAACATCGAGACGCTGTGGTGGGTGCGCGACATCGTCGAGAAGGGCGCGGATTGGTGGAAGGGCAACGGCCGCCATGAGCGTCACGGCCTGCGCAGCTTCTCGGTCTCGGGCCGCGTCAAGAACCCCGGCATGAAGCTGGCACCCGCCGGCATCACCGTGCGCGAATTGATCGACGAATATTGCGGCGGCATGGCCGACGGGCACCAGTTCTACGCGTACCTGCCGGGCGGCGCGTCGGGCGGCATCCTGCCGGCGTCCATGGACGACATCCCGCTCGATTTTGGCACGCTGGAGAAATACGGCTGCTTCATCGGCTCGGCCGCGATCGTGATCCTGTCGCAAAAGGACAGCGTGCGCGCGGCCGCGCTGAACCTGATGAAGTTCTTCGAGGACGAGAGCTGCGGCCAGTGCACGCCGTGCCGTGTCGGAACCCAGAAGGCGGCGCAGCTGATGCAGAAGCCCGTCTGGAACCGCGCACTTCTGGAAGAATTGAGCCAGGCGATGCGTGATGCCTCGATCTGCGGGCTCGGACAGGCGGCATCGAATCCGCTGTCTACCGTGATCAAATATTTCCCTGACGAGTTCAAGGAAGCGGCCGAATGACCAAAATTACGTTCGAGCTCGACGGCAAGCAGGTCGAGGCCAAACCCGGCGAGACGATCTGGCAAGTTGCAAAACGCCAGGGCCGCGAGATTCCGCATCTGTGCTATTCGCCGGCGCCCGACTACCGCCCCGACGGCAATTGCCGCGCTTGCATGGTCGAGATCGAGGGCGAGCGCGTGCTCGCCGCCTCCTGCAAGCGCACACCGTCGGTCGGCATGAAGGTGAAGACCGAATCCGCGCGTGCGGTGTCCGCGCAGAAGATGGTGATGGAGCTGCTCGTCGCCGACCAGCCGGCGCGCGAGACCTCGCACGATCCGGATTCGAAGTTCTGGCATTGGGCCGAGACCACAGGCGTCACCGAGAGCCGCTTCCCCGCCGCCGAGCGCTGGGCGACCGACGCCAGCCATCCGGCGATGCGTGTCAACCTCGATGCCTGCATCCAGTGCGGCCTCTGCGTGCGTGCCTGCCGCGAGGTCCAGGTCAACGACGTCATCGGTATGGCGTATCGCAGCCATGGCTCGAAGATCGTGTTCGACTTCGACGATCCCATGGGCGAGTCCACCTGCGTCGCCTGCGGCGAATGTGTGCAGGCCTGCCCGACCGGCGCGCTGATGCCGGCCGTTATGCTCGACGAGAAGCAGACCCGTGTCGTCTACGCCGACAAGAAGGTGGATTCGCTCTGCCCGTTCTGCGGCGTCGGCTGCCAGGTGACCTACGAGGTCAAGGACGAGAAGGTGATCTACGCGGAAGGCCGCGACGGGCCCGCCAATCACAATCGTCTCTGCGTCAAGGGCCGCTTCGGCTTCGACTATATCCACCATCCGCATCGTCTGACCAAGCCGCTGGTGCGGCTGCCGAATGCGAAGAAGGATTCCAACGACCAGGTCGACCCCGCTAATCCCTTCACGCATTTCCGCGAAGCGAGCTGGGAAGAAGCGCTCGACATCGCGGCCAAGGGCCTCGTCAGGATCCGCGATGAGAAGGGCGTGAAGGCGCTGGCCGGCTTCGGCTCGGCCAAGGGCTCGAATGAAGAGGCCTATCTGTTCCAGAAGCTGGTGCGCACCGGTTTTGGCTCGAACAATGTCGATCATTGCACGCGGCTCTGCCACGCCTCGTCGGTGGCGGCGCTGTTCGAAGGCCTGAGCTCAGGCGCGGTGTCGGCGCCGTTCTCGGCTGCGATGGATGCCGAAGTCATCATCGTGATCGGCGCCAATCCGACCGTGAACCATCCGGTCGCCGCGACCTTCATCAAGAACGCGGTCAAGCAGAATGGCGCCAAGCTGTTCGTGATGGATCCGCGCCGGCAGACGCTGTCGCGCCACGCGACCAAGCATCTGCAATTCAAGCCGGGCTCCGACGTCGCCATGCTGAATGCGATGATCAACACGATCATCACCGAGGGCCTGACCGACGACCAGTATATCGCCGGCTACACCGAAGGTTTTGAGGACCTCAAGGAGAAGATCAAGGAGTTCACGCCGGAGAAGATGGAGGCGATCTGCGGCATCCCGGCGCAAACGCTGCGTGAGGTTGCGCGCACCTATGCGCGGGCAAAGTCGTCGATCATCTTCTGGGGCATGGGCATCAGCCAGCATGTCCACGGCACCGACAATGCGCGCTGCCTGATCGCGCTGGCGCTGATCACCGGCCAGGTCGGCCGTCCCGGCACCGGCCTGCATCCGCTGCGCGGCCAGAACAACGTGCAGGGCGCCTCCGACGCCGGCCTGATCCCGATGTTCCTGCCGGATTATCAGCCGGTCAGCCGCGACGATCTGCGCGGCAATTTCGAAAAACTGTGGCAGCAGGATCTCGATCCCGTCCGCGGTTTGACCGTGGTCGAGATCATGAACGCGATCCATGCCGGCGAGATCACGGGCATGTATATCGAGGGCGAGAATCCCGCGATGTCCGATCCCGATCTCCAGCATGCGCGCCAGGCGCTGGCCATGCTCGATCATCTCGTCGTGCAGGATCTCTTCGTCACCGAGACCGCGTTCCATGCCGACGTCATCCTGCCGGCCTCGGCCTTTGCCGAAAAGGACGGCTCGTTCACCAACACCGATCGCCGCGTGCAGCTCGCGCGCCAGGTGATCAAGCCGCCGGGCGATGCGCGGCAGGATCTCTGGATCATCCAGGAGATCGGCAAGCGGATGGGCCTGCCCTGGAATTATTCCGGCCCCGGCGACGTCTACACCGAGATGGCGGAGTTGATGCCCTCGCTCAAGAACATCAGCTGGGAGCGGCTGGTGCGCGAAGGTGCCGTGACCTATCCGGCCGATGATCCGAACAAGCCCGGCAACGAGATTATCTTCACCACGGGCTTCCCGACCGCGAGCGGCCGCGGCAAGATCGTGCCGGCCAAGGTCATCCCGCCGGATGAGCTGCCCGACACCGAATATCCGATGGTGCTCTCGACCGGTCGCGTGCTCGAGCACTGGCACACAGGCTCGATGACCCGCCGCGCGCAGGTGCTCGACCAGATCGAGCCGGAGGCGGTCGCGTTCATGTCGCCGAAGGACATGCACCGGAAGAAGCTCGCGCCCGGCGATTTCATCCGGCTGGAGACCCGCCGCGGTGCGGTCGAGGTCAAGGTCCGCTCCGATCGCGACGTGCCGGAGAACATGGTGTTCATGCCGTTCTGCTACGCGGAGGCGGCGGCCAACCTGTTGACCAACCCGGCGCTTGATCCCTTCGGCAAGATCCCGGAGTTCAAGTTCTGCGCGGCCAGGGCCGAGCGCGCGGAGATGCGGGACGCGGCGGAGTAATTTCGCCAGGACGACGGCTGTGGCGGGCATCCGCGCCCACACCGTCATTGCGAGCGTAGCGAAGCAATCCAGACTACCTCCGCGGTAAGATTCTGGATTGCTTCGTCGCTTCGCGCCTCGCAATGACGGTGGTAAACGTGACCCATGTCCAAAGTCACCCCAGCCACGCGCGCGCTTGCAGCCGCCGACGTTGCCTTCACCGTGCACACCTACGACTACGATCCCGACGCCGAGAGCATCGGCCTGCAGGCCGCCGCTGCGCTTGGTGAGGACCCCGCGCGCGTGCTGAAGACGCTGATGGCGCTGGTGGACGGCAAGCCGATCTGCGTCGTCGTCCCGTCCGACCAGGAAGTCTCCATGAAAAAGCTCGCCGCTGCCGCGAGCGGCAAGTCGGCGCAGATGATGAAGCCGCCGGAGGCCGAGCGCGTCACCGGCTACAAGGTCGGTGGCATCAGCCCGTTCGGGCAGCGCAAGCCGGTGCGCACCGTGATCGAGCAGAGCGCGCTCGCACATGATCAGGTCTATCTCAACGGCGGCCAGCGCGGCTTGCAGGTTCGGCTGAAGCCGGGCGATGTGCGCGATGTCCTCAAAGCGGTCGTCGCGGATGTGCTCGCGTGAGCGCCGCGCGTTACTGCTTCTGCAGCAGTTTGAGCCGGCAGCGCAACGCCTCGCGGATATGCGCCCGCGCAAGCTGCTCGGCCTTGTCGCCGTCGCGTGCGGCGATGGCGTCGATGATGGCCTGGTGCTCGCCGTGGCTGGTCGAGGGACGGCCCGTCACCGTGAAGGTGGTCGGGCCCAGCAGCGCGATCCAGTCCTGCAATTCGCGCGAGGCGTTGTCGAGATAGCGGTTGCGCGCCGCGCGGCAGATGGCTTCGTGGAAGGCGCGGTTGAGCCGCGCCATCTCGGCAGCGTCTGACGCCGACGCCTCGACAAAGGCCTGCTCGATATCCCTGAGCGCGTGGACTTCGGGAGTGGAGGTGTGCTCGGCGGCCAGGCGCGCTGCAGCACCTTCCATGATCTCCCGCATGGCGTAGAGCTCGAGCACCTCGGAAATATCGAGGTCGCGCACGATCAGTCCGCGGCCGCCGGCGGGCTCGACGAAGCCGCGGGCCGCGAGACGGCCAAGCGCCTCACGGACCGGCGTGCGGCTGACCTTGAGCCGCTGCGCGACCTCTTCCTCGCGCAGCCGGTCTCCGGCACGGTAACTGCCGGCCTGGAGCGCCTCGCACAGCGAGCGGAACACGGCTTCGCCCAGTGCCACGCCGCCGCCGCGTGTGATCGATCCGCCTGACTTTGCCACGCGCCTGGCCATCTTCCCTCACGGCGCATCCTGCCCATGCAGAGATGGCACTTGCCGCGCCGATGTATATCTTTGTATACAAACGTACGCAATGGCTGCCGTGGGTCGATCGGGGTCCTCGGCGGCAGAATGTCTCTAACTTCGTCGCATCGGGCAGACGGGATGAGCAGCAAATACGACGTGCTGGTGATCGGCGGCGGCAATGCGGCACTGTGCGCGGCGATCTCGGCGCGCCGCGGCGGTGCCTCGGTGCTGGTGCTGGAGGGCGCGCCAAAATTCTATCGCGGCGGCAACACCCGCCACACCCGCAACATGCGCTGCGCCCATGATGCGGCGACTGAGATCCTGACCGGTCCCTACACCGAAGAGGAATTCTGGCAAGATCTGCTGCTGGTGACGGGCGGCCAGACCGACGAGGTGCTCGCCCGGCACATGATCCGGGAGTCCAAGGATATCCTGAACTGGATCGTGGAGCAGGGCGTGCGCTGGCAACCCTCGCTCGGCGGCACGCTGAGCCTCGGCCGTACCAACTCCTTCTTTCTCGGCGGCGGCCGCGCGATGCTGAACGCGCTCTATCTGACCGCCGAGCGGCTCGGCGTCGATGTCGAGTACGACGCCGAGGTCACCGATCTCGTGATCGAGGACGGCATGTTCCTCGCCGCGCGCCTCAAGCGGCCGATCAAGGGCGAGACCGAGATCCGCGCGACGTCGCTGGTCGCCGCTGCCGGCGGGTTCGAGGCCAACATCGAATGGCTGAAGCAATATTGGGGCGAAGCCGCGGACAATTTCCTGATCCGCGGCACGCCCTATAATCGCGGATCGATCCTGAAGATGCTGCTCGACAAGGGCGTGCAGGAGGTCGGCGATCCCACCCAGTGCCATGCGGTCGCAATCGACGCCCGTGCGCCGAAATTCGACGGCGGCATCATCACCCGCCACGACTCCGTCGTGTTCGGCATCGTCGTCAACAAGCATGCCCAGCGATTCTACGACGAGGGTGAGGACATCTGGCCGAAGCGCTATGCGATCTGGGGCCGGCTGGTCGCGGCGCAGCCCGACCAGATCGCCTACATCATCTTCGATTCCACCGTCGTCACCAGCTTCATGCCGACGCTGTTCCCGCCGATCGCCGGGCAGACCGTCGCCGTGCTGGCCGGCAAGCTCGAGCTCGATCCGGCTGCGCTGGAGAAGACCGTCACCGAGTTCAACGCGGCCGTGCGGCCCGGCACCTTCGATCACACCATTCTGGACGACTGCGTGACTGAAGGTATCACGCCGCCGAAGACGCATTGGGCACGCAAAATCGAGACCCCGCCTTATCTCGCCTATCCGGTGCGGCCCGGCATCACCTTCACCTATCTCGGCACGCGCGTGAACAAGGAGGCGCGGATGCTGATGGCTGACGGCAAGCCGTCCGCCAACATGTTCGCGGCCGGCGAGATCATGGCCGGCAACGTGCTCGGCAAGGGCTATGCGGCCGGCATGGGCATGACCATCGGCAGCGTGTTCGGGCGGATCGCGGGACGGGAAGCGGCGAAACATGCACGGAACTAGAATTCTGGACGAAGCCGACCGTCTGATGACGGTCTGTAATTCCTGCCGCTACTGCGAGGGTCTTTGCGCGGTATTTCCCGCCATGGAGATGCGGCGCGCCTTCTCCGACGGAGATCTCAACTATCTCGCAAACCTCTGCCATTCCTGCGGCGCCTGCTACGTCGACTGTCAGTTCTCGCCGCCGCACGAGTTCAACGTCAACGTTCCGAAGACGCTTGCGGTTGCGCGCGCCGAGTCCTATGCGGCCTATGCCTGGCCGCAGGCGCTGTCCGGTGCCTTCGCCCGCAACGGGCTCGTCATCAGCGTCATCGCCGCGCTCAGCATGGCCGCCTTTATCCTCGGCTTTGCGGCCCTCAACGGCCACAGCGTGTTGTTCGGTGTGCACACCGGCCCTGGTGCCTTCTACAAGCTGATGCCGCACAACGCGATGGCCGCATTGTTCAGCGCCGCCTTCCTCTACGCGATCCTCGCGCTGGTGATGAGCGTGCGTGCCTTCTGGCGCGACATCGGAGCTCCCATTGGCGGTCGCGCCGACGGCGGCTCGATCTTCCAGGCTGTCCGCGATGCCGGCGAGCTGCGCTATCTCCACGGTGGCGGCGTCGGCTGCTACAACGAGGACGACAAGCCGACCGACCGGCGCAAGCTTTTCCATCACCTGACGTTCTACGGTTTTCTGCTATGCTTCGCCGCGACGTCGGTGGCGACGCTCTATCACTACCTCTGGAGCCGCGAGGCGCCGTATCCGTGGTGGGATCTGCCCGTGGTGCTGGGGACACTCGGCGGCATCGGTCTCATCGTCGGTCCGATCGGCCTGTTCGTCGCGAAAACGCGGCGTGCACCGGAACTGCTCGACGAGCAGCGCTACGGCATGGACGTCGGCTTCATCGCCATGCTGTTTCTGACCGGCTTCACCGGCATGGCGCTGCTTGTCCTGCGCGAGACCGCTGCCATGGGACCGCTATTGGCCCTGCATCTCGGCGCGGTGTTCGCGCTGTTCATCACCATGCCCTATGGCAAGTTCGTGCACGGCATCTATCGCTTGGTGGCGCTGGTGCGTTATGCGCAGGAGCGGCGCAGCGAAGCCGGCTCTTGAGAGGCATGCGCGGCTGACGTATTTCTGGGCCGTTCGCGCACAGCGCGAATCGCTTAGGGAGCCCGCGCTCATGTACATGTTTCTGCCTTTCCTGCTGGCGCTCGCGGGCTGCGCGAGTGCCTGGCGTTCGCGCGCGGGACTAAGCTATGCGCTCTGGAGCGCAACAGTCGTGGTCACGGTCGCATGGTTCTTCCACCACGCGACCGATCCACTCAAATTCTCGTTCTGACGGTGTCGAGATGGGCACTGCAGAGATGAGCGAGCAACGGCCGGTCGGCGCGATCCTGAACATGCTTGGGCTGCTCGGGATCTCGTTGATCCTGACGGTGGCGTTCACCTATCAGCTTGCGCTCGGCGAGCTGCCCTGTCCGCTTTGCCTGTTGCAAAGGGCCGGGTTCATCGCGGTCGGCATGGGGTTCCTGTTCAACATGCGCCTCGGTGAACGCGGGTCTCACTACGCGATGATCCTCGTTTCCAGCCTCGTCACCGGCTTCATCTCGATGCGGCAGGTGTCACTGCATCTTGCGCCCGGCGATCCTGGATACGGCTCGGCACTGTTCGGGCTGCACTTCTATACCTGGGCGCTGATCGCGGCGATCGGGATCGTGTGTTATGTCGCGCTCGTCTTCATCCTGAAGGATGTGACCGGCAAGCGAGACGGGGACGCGCCTTTGAACGGTGCGGCATCGAACACGGTCTTCGCGATCTTTGCGTTGCTGGTCGCCGCCAATCTCTTGTCCACCGTGCTGGAGTGCGGCGCGGGGCAGTGCGACGACAACCCGGTTCGCTATCTCCTGCTCAAGTGATCGGATTGAAGCGGCCGTCGTGCAGGAACGCGATCGTCTGCTCGATCGCGACGGCATTTCGTGGAAGTCCGGTGTGCGATGCCTTGACGACGATGTGGTCGGCCATGTCGGCCAGCTTCGCGCTTGCGACTGAAACCCGTCCGTCATTGGGCCGCGGCAGGACAAAGGCCGAGGCGATCGGCGCGATGGTGCGGCATCCCGCGATGACGCCGATCGCATAATCGGGAGGCGGCAGGGCGGCGAGCACAGGGGGCTGGGCTGTCGAAAGCTGCGAGCCGGCTGGACCGAAAACAGCGCGGTAGAGCGAGAGGTCCTTCAGGAGATCGGCGACTTCGCTGCCGCCGTTGGGCGTGCCCAGCATCACGACGCGGCCGAGCCGCACCGGACGATATCTCGCGATGTAAACCCGGGCGAGCAGCCCGCCCATGGAATGGGCGACGAAGTGGATCGCGCCGTCGCATTGCTTTGCAAACGCGGCGACCGGCGCGTGGATGTCTTCCGCAAGCTCCTCGAGCGGCTTCTTGCGGCTGGGGTAGTCGAGATTGAGCGTGGCGAAGCCGTGACGCTGCAACGCCCGATCCAGCCTCTTCAGCGTCCAGGCACCGACGCCGATGCCGTGAAGCAGGACCACGCCGTCGCACCGGGCTTCCGCCGGAGCGACGGCCGTGGACTTGTCGTCTTTACGCAACCTCGCGCTCCGGCGAGGACGCCTGCTCACGGGCCATCGTCGTTGCCGTGACATAGTCGGTCTTGCCGGTGCCGAGCAACGGCACCTTGTCGACCACCATGATCGCCGCGGGCACGGTCAGCTCGGACGCGCCGATCGCCTTGGCCTGGCCCTGCATCGCACTGCGCTCGGCGGTCTTCTCCGTCGTCAGCAGCACGATGCGCTCGCCCTTGCGCTGGTCGGGGATCGACACGGCGACCGAGGCGGCTTGCGGCCACAGCGTCGTCGCGATGCTCTCGACCGCCGACAGCGAGACCATTTCGCCCGCGATCTTGGCGAAGCGCTTGGCGCGGCCCTTGATGGTGATGAAGCCGGCCGCGTCGATCGCCACGATGTCGCCGGTGTCGTGCCAGCCCTCGGCGAGCGGTTCGAGCACGCCGGGATTTTCGGCCCTGAGGTAACCGAGCATCACGTTCGGTCCGCGCACCGAGAGGCGTCCGCCTTCCTCGATGCCGGGGACCGGATCGAGGCGGCTTTCCATCAGCGGTGACAGGCGGCCGACGGTGCCGGGACGGTTGGCCATCGGCGTGTTCATCGCCAGCACCGGCGCGGTCTCGGTGACGCCGTAGCCTTCCAGGATGCGGATGCCGTAGCGTTCCATGAACACCTGACGTGTGCGATCCTTCACCGCCTCCGCGCCGGCGATCACCAGGCGCAGCGTGCGGAAGTCGTAGGCGTGCGCCGAACGGGCGTAGCCGGTGAGGAAGGTGTCGGTGCCGAACAGGATCGTGGCGCCGGTCTGGTAGATCAGCTCCGGCACGATGCGGTAGTGCAGCGGCGAGGGGTACATGTAGATCGGAATGCCGGCGAGCAGGGGCATCATCATTCCGCCGGTCAGCCCGAACGAGTGGAACACCGGCAGCACGTTGAACACCTTGTCATTGGCGTTGGCATCGACCCGGGCCAGCGCCTGCGCCGCATTCGCAAGGATGTTGCGATGGGACAGCACCACGCCCTTGGGCGTGCCTTCCGAGCCCGACGTGAACAGCACGACAGCCGAATCGTCGGCCTGGCGGGCGACGCGCGGCGCAGTGCCTGCGAGCAGGCCCTTGATCTTGTCGGCCGTACCGATCGAAGCGCGGACGTCCTCGAGATAGACGACGCGCGCCTCTGCGGAGACCGCGGCCATCAGCTTGTCGAGCTTGCCCTTCTCGATGAAGGCCTTTGACGTGAGCACGGTTTTGACCTGCGCGGCCTTCATGGCGGCGAGGACGTTGACCGGGCCGGCCGAGAAGTTGAGCATCGCCGGGACCCGGCCGATGTTTTGCAGCGCCATGAAGACGACGGCGACACCCGCGGAATTCGGCAGCAACACACCGACATTCTCGCCGGCCGTGGTGCCGGCCTCGAGCTTGCGGCTCAAGACCTGCGCGCCGAGGATCAGCTTGCGATAGGTCAGCTTGGTGCCGAGCGCGTCCTCGATGATCACCTTGCCGGTATCGCGGTCGCGATAGGCATGTCCGAGTGCTTCGAACAGGGTGTGGTCGAGCATGGCGTTCTTGACCATGGCGTCGATCATCACGTCCTGGAGCGCGGCGCCCGCGGCATTGCGGCGTGCCTTGCCCTTCAGCGCCGGATCGACCGGAAGCTTGACCGGCGGCAGGATCGTGACCGTCACCCGCGGAAACCAGGAGCGCTTGATCTGGCTGCCGTTGAGATAGCTGAGATGCGACCGCTGCGCGCCCTCGATGCGAATGGGCACGACCACCGCGTCGGCCTTGTCCGCGATCATCGCGGTGCCGTCATAGACCTTCATCAGCGAGCCGGAGACGGTGATGCGTCCCTCAGGGAAAATGACCACCGGCTCGCCGGCGGCGACGAGCTTGATCAGGTCGCGCGCGGCCAGCGGCTTGGTCGGGTCCATGGTGTAGTGCTTGACGACGCGCAGGAACGGCTTGGCCCACCAGGCCTTGGAGATGCCGGTATCGACCGCGAAGCTCGCATCGATCGGCAGCACGGCGTGCAGCAGCGGGCCGTCGATCAGGCTGACATGGTTGGGCGCGATCAGCATGCGCGTGCCCGGAGGCGGCAGGTTCTCGAGCCCGCGAACCTCGGTGCGGAACAGCGCGCGGAACAGCAGCCCGCCGAAATCGCGGACGCCTTCCTTGCCCCACTTGGTCAGCACGAACCACACTGCGCCGAAGCTGGCGACGCCGAGGCCGAAGAAGATCCAGCCGACATGCAATCCGCCCGCCTGCAACAGCGCGACGAACAGCGAGCCTGCTACCATGAAGGCGGCTTGCAGCACGTTGCCGGCGGCGATGATGCGGGCGCGCTCGGACGGTGCCGACCAGGCTTGCACGGCAGCGAAGGAGGGAACGACGAACAGGCCGCCGCCGAACGCGAAGGCGACGAAGTCGATCAGCATGCGCAGCCCGGCGAACGAGGTCGCGAAGTCGACCGCAGCGATGTCCTGGCCCCTGGTGGTCACGCCGATGGCCCAGGCGAGATCGAGACCGGCAAAGCCCATGATGATGGCGCCGATCGGCACCAGCGCGAGGTTCGGGCGGACATGGCTCAGGCTGGCGGCGAACAGCGAGCCGATGGCGATGCCGATCGCGAAGGTCGCGAGGCACAGCGTCACCACGCCTTCGGTGCCACCGACGACGTCCTTGACCAGCGCAGGCAGCAGCGACAGCACGATGGCGCCGACCAGCCAGAACCACGAGACGATCACGGTGCCGTCCCACAGCCGCTTGTCCGCGTAGAGCGTCTTCAACAGGCCGACCGTCGAGGTCCAGGGATTGGCGTTGACGGGCAGGTCGGGGGCGGATGGCGTCGTCTGCGGAATGCGGGAGGCGAAGGCCCAGGACAGCAGGGCCAGCACGACCACGGCCGATGCAACCCAGCCCATATGCGCGGAGCCGGCCACGAACTGGCCGCCGGCGACGGTGCCGAGCAGGATGGCCATGAAAGTCGCGCCTTCGACCAGCGCGTTGCCGGTTGCGAGCTCACCGAGCTCGAGCTGGTCCGGCAGCATGGCGTATTTCACGGGGCCGAACAGGGCGGCGATGGTGCCGAACAGCGCGAGCGCCGTGAACAGCAGCGGCACCGAGTGCAGGAAGAAGCCGGCGGCGGCAAAGGCCGCAGCAAAGATCTCCGCGAATTTGAGCCGCCGCGCGACGACGGATTTGACGTATTTGTCGGCGAGCTGGCCGCCGAGCCCCGACAGGATGAAATAGGGGAAGATGAAGACGGCGCCTGCGACCGTCACCAGCGCGTCGCCGTGACCGGTCGCGGCACTGTAAAGCAGGATGATGACGAGTGCGTTCTTGAGCACGTTGTCATTGAGCGCCGAGAAAAATTGCGCCCAGAACAGCGGCGCGAAGCGGCGTGACGACATCAATTCCCTGATCATGACAAGTCCTGTTTTGGGAAGGCAGCCTGAGATTGTTAGGTTGTCGGTGAGGCGTCACGACCGGAAGCTTACGGGACGAACGATGGCTGGATGACGACGGTCGCCGGCCTGCTCTGTCCCCTCGACCCTTCCGATCCTGTTGGTCTCCAAATGGTCTCGTTAGGTTCGCAAATATCTGGTCGCAGCCGTGGTTCGGACGGACCGGCCGCGCTGTCCCGGATACCGCGCCGGGCGATGAGGAAATGTTGAACCGCATCGCCAAAGGCCGCGACATCGGCTGCGAATGTCGGGACATGGTAAGTCCTTCCTTGCAACCGGGTCTTGCATTCGAGCCGACCGGAACGTCCCGGGTGCGCCCGCCTCACGTGAGATGAGCGAGGTGGCGAAAGGGCGAGAGGCGGCCGAGCAGGCTGAACCGGCGGCCCGCGTGACGGGCACGGGCGCGGCTCGCCCGCCACATCCGGAAGGTCGCGCGGCGCTCGGTGAGCACGCCGGCAATGTCGCAGGCATTTGCGATGCGATCGATCGGCGCCATCGCGAACCGCAGCAGGGTGCGGCCAAGGCCGGTCACGAGAGCCGCGGCGTCGTCGACGAAGGTGGAGGCGATATCAACAGCGAGGGTTTGCATTTTGCAGATCTCCGGGTTAATTTGAACAATGTTCACATGAGTAGCTTGAAAATGAACAATGTTCAAGAAGAATCGCCACGCGACCAGAAAAAAAATCGGCGGAGGCTCCAGATCCTGGAGATCGCCCGCGGCATCATTTCAGCTAAGGGACTGAGATCATTGAAAGTTCGTGACGTTGCGGAGGCCGCCGGTTGCTCGGTGGGCAGCGTCTATAACGAGTTCGGCGACTTCGACGGGGTGATCCTGACGGTGAACCGGGAGACCGTTCAGGCGCTGACGGTACGGCTCGCCGAGGTTCCGGCCAAGGACCCCGTTCGCCAGCTCTACGGGTTTGCCGAGACTTATCTCGAATTCTTCGCCGAGCACGCAAACCTGCTGCGCTCGCTGTTCGAGCATCGGATGGAGGACGATCGTCCTTATCCCGACGACATCCTTCAGATGGTGATGGACGCTTTCGCGCTGATGCATCCAGCCCTGGTGCGGCTGCTACCGGCTGCGGACGACGTGAGGATCGCGCTGCTGTCGCGCACGCTGTTTTCCGCCGTGCATGGAATCATCTCGCTCGGCCTGGAGGAGCGCATGGTGGCGGTGCCGCCCCAGATGCTGCGCCAGCAGGTCGAGCAATTCCTCGATACGCATCTTGCCGGCCTCGGGATCGTGCCGGTCGGCGCGCGGTCGTCTTGAGGAGACCAAGCGGCTACCACGCGTATCGCAGGCTCGCGGTGCCGGAATAAGTGGTGCTGCGCGCCGCGAACTCGCCGTCGAACTTCGCCGACAGGGCAACGCCGTTCGAAAACTTC
This sequence comes from Bradyrhizobium sp. 604_D8_N2_3, assembly GCF_051810765.1. Classification (NCBI taxonomy): domain Bacteria; kingdom Pseudomonadati; phylum Pseudomonadota; class Alphaproteobacteria; order Hyphomicrobiales; family Nitrobacteraceae; genus Bradyrhizobium; species Bradyrhizobium sp. 604_D8_N2_3. The sequence continues at coordinate 2,016,237 of NZ_JBPWPM010000001.1, forward strand.
AGCTCGGCACCGGCAGATGCGAGCGCGGTGTCCTTTGCCGGCGTTGCGCCGTTGACGATGAAGCTCGCGCCGGGCAGCGCCTGGAATGCGGCGACGAGCGTCGGGTCGCTCACCCAATCATGGGCCCAGGCCGCGCGGCCGCGCAACGTGAGGACCGAATTCGGCGTGACCAGCGTCGCGCGATCGAAGCGCGCGCCGAGCTCGCTCCGTGTGTCGGAGGCCGTGCGTCCCTGATAGGTCAGGCCAAAGCCGCTGCCGGCCAGATCGGCCTCGGTATAGGTCGGTGTGCGAAAAGCCTGCGCCTGCGCCGCCACATATGGCGTGAAGCCGCCAATCGGCGTGGCGAAGCGATAGCCGCCCTCGATGCGGCCTCCGACGGTTTGCGCGTCGAATTTGGCGGTGAGCTGGTTGCCGAACGGTGCGAGCCGATCTGTCGACATCCAATGATTGGCCACGGCGAGAGAGGCGGCAAAATAGGCTGGCCCTGTGCGCACGGCGGTGTAGACGCCGGCCTGGATTGCATCGCTCTTGCCCCCGCCGATCGCCTGCGCGAGATCCCATTTGGTGCCGCCGCCCGACAGCGCGAAACCGACAAGCGCATCGCGGCCGAAATGATAATCGGCGCCGGCCGCGACGCCGCCGGCGCGCGCGCCGAGGTCGTGACTGCCGATCACGACGGGGTCGCCGCCGGTGCGGTTGGTGCCGCCGAACGCCGTGCCCCAAGCCGTCCAACGCTCCGCAAAGGCCGGCGCTTTCATGGCCGGCGTCCCCAGCACCTTGTTGTAGGCGAGGGCGATATCGTCCGGCAGCGCGGCGCGTTCGGGGCTGAAGCCGAGCGCCGTGTCGCCGGTGCTCATGCCACTGCGTCCACCCACGAACGGATCAAGCATGAGGCCGAGGAATTGGCTCGTGAACTGGAAGGCGCCCTGCTGCGCGCCGGTGGCCGCTTCACCCGAAAGCTGGTCCAGACTGTAACGGAGCTGGGCGTCGCTCTCGCCTGCGAAGGAGGAGAGGAAAGGCAGGTTGGGACCGAACGCGCTCAAGGCGCCGGCCACGGCCTTCTGGTTTTGCGTTTGGGCGATGGAGAGGAATGCGGCGTTGTTGTAGTTGAGCGTCAGGAAGACGCTGAACCCGTCATAGCTGAGGGAGGAAGCGAAGAGCTGCGGATTGTATCCGCTGACAGTGACGCCCGAGAAGCTGCCGATGACGCCAGTCGTCGTGCTGAGGATCGTGTATTGCGTCGAGGGGTTATAGGCGCCGGCGATCGTGTTGACTGCGACGGTGCCGCCGTTCAACGTTGCGTTGACCGCGAGGATCTTCTCGGATTGTCCGGTAGCGGTGACGGAGATCGCGTAGGTCGAACCGGCGTTGAACGTGACGTTGCCATTGCTCGTCAGCGTACCGAGATTGCCGGGCAAGACCGTGCCGCCTGACAGCACGGTCATATTGCCGATGGCGCCGTTGCCGCTGAGAATGCCCCCGCTGACGGTCGTGGCGATGTTGGGCATCGAGCCGTTCACCTCGAGGGTGCCGGCCAGGATATTCATGCTCGCGATCTCGGTCGTCGAACCGTTCATCGTCCAGGTGGAGCTGCCGGTCTTTTCCAGCGCCTCGAATTCCCGGAACTGACCGGCCGCGCCGAATATGCTGAGATTGAACGCTGCGTTGGCAGTACCGCCCAGGCGCAGCGTGTCCGTTCCGTTGCCGCCGAGGACCCATCCCGTGGATGCTCGATCCCGCTCGCAACTCGAAGACGTCGTTGCCTCCCTTCAGGTCGACAGCCGTGCTGACGCCACCGCTGATGATCGTGCCTGAGTTGATGATGGTGTCCTGATTGGCCGAGCCGATGATTGCCGTGCCCGAGGCACTTGATATCGTGCCGGCGTTGCTGACGACGTTGCCGTCGGCCGCGCCGCTCAGATCGACGGCCGCGACATTGATGGCATGGACAAAGCCGCTCGACAGGATGTTCGCCTGATTGTTCGCCGACCCGGCACCGATGCTGATGCTGATGGCTCCGGTCACGCCGTTTCCGACCGTACCTCCGATCACGATGATATTGTTGCTCGAATTGGCCAGTGCGAGCCCCGACGTGGCGAGGCTCGATGACCCAACCATGGCGCCGGCATCCACTGTGATCGTGTTGCCGCCACCGCCGATCACGTCAATGCCGTCGCTGTTGGCAGAGGTGACGGTTGCGTTGCCGAAGACCTTGACCGCACTATTGGATGCCGCCTCGAGGACAACGCTGGCAAAGGTCGGGTCGTTCACGGAGGTCGCGGTGCCGTCGCCAATGTTGACGGTGACACCGCTGACCACGGGCGCCGTCTTGACCTGGGTGTTGCCCGCTCCGGTGCAGGTGATCGAATCGCCTGACTGCAGCGCTGCCTGCGCGCCGCTTCCGGTCACCACACAGGCCGCCTCTGCCGGCGTCGCGAGCCACGGCAGCGCACTACCTGCGGCAACGGCGCCGATCGCGGTGCTCAAGAGAAACGCATGCCGCCGACACGTCTTCGCGCGACGGATCTGGGGCGGGGGCAACAAACCATTCCAGGGCACCTGCAAACTCCTCTTTCGGCACGGTCCGGGCGGAATTCGGACCGCAACGTTGGCTGGTGCCATGCTTAGCGGGGGAGGTTCCGGCCATCGTGGATCAGCGCGCAAGGCGGTGTGGCGGAAAGCGAAAGACGCAGTTTTTTCGGGAGCAATGTGGCCGCGGCGTCACACAGCTTCGCCGTCGCGACGCCGTTGGACGATGTCTGCAATCGGATGCCGGGGTTGAGAGGGCGCCGGCGCCTATCAGCCTCGCGCCGCGACGGCTTCGCGCGGACGGGTTGCAACGACGACGACGTCCGGTCTGCCGTTGTCGACCTGTACCCGGTTGCGCCCCTTTTCCTTGGCACGGTAGCAGGCGGCATCCGCGCGCCGCATGGCGTCCTCGAGCGTGGTGTTGCCGTCCGCGATACAGGCGACGCCGATGCTGGCGGTCACCGCAAAGCAACGATCATCCCAGGCGAAGGTGAACAGCTCGAGCGATCTGCGCAGGCGTTCGGCGATATCGACGGTGGTCGAGGGCGAGCATTGCGGCAGGATCAGGCCGAATTCGTCGCCGCCGAGCCGGGCCACCAGATCATGCGGCCCCCGGTCCTGTTGCAGCAGGCGCGAGACCTGGCAGAGCAGGCGGTCGCCGGCGAGGTGGCCGCAGGTGTCGTTGACGCTCTTGAACTGGTCGAGGTCGAGCAGGATCAGGCCCAGCGAGCCCGCCGCGGTGGTGTCCAGCACGCTTTGCAGGCGCGCCTCGAAGGCGCGGCGGTTGGACAGGCCGGTCAACCAGTCGTGCGATGCCTGCCATGCCAGGCGCTCCCTCTCGGCATGCAACGCATCCTCGAACGCCTGTCGTTGCAGCATCAAGCGCCGCGTGTGCCAGATCAGGAGCAGGATCAGTGTCGCGGCCGCCACGATGTTGATGCACGTCAGCGTTACCTTGATGGCGCGGGAGCCTTCGCCGAGGACGGTCGAGAACCGCTTTGCATGCACCGTGAACTGCGTGTTGAGTTCCGAGAGCCGCGACGACAGCAGCCGCAGGCGGTCGCGGTCCTCAATGGGTCCGTGCGCCAACTCGGACCGGATGACCTCGCCGAAGACGCTGAGCTCCAGCAACATGGGATCGGTGGCCGCCCACTCGTGGATCGCTTCCTGGAGGAAGCTGACGCGGCTGAAATAACGGAACAGCCAGATCAATCCCGGAACGTCATCGGGATGGTTGCCGCCTTGCAGAAACCCGACGCGGGCGGCCTCGACGTCGACCGGATCGCGCTCGAGTGCCCAGCGCGCGAACTCATCGCCGATGGGAACGGCAAGGGACGCCTGGTAGTGGGTGAACTGGCTCGCCTCGCCTGAATGCAGATAGAGATTGAGGAAATAGACGGCGTTCTTCTGTGACCGCGACCACATCGCTTCGCCCGCGACATAGGCGCGGACCGATGACATCACTTCGAGGCTGAATCCCGCGATCGTTGCCTGGAGCACGACGACCATCACGAATGGCGAGACAAGTTTGATGACGTGAAGGAAACTACGCCCCTTCGTCGACGTCGCTGTTCTGCGAAACACCCTGCATTCCCCAAATCGATCAACGACCCCACCGGAGCGTCGCGCCTGCAACGCCAAGTAGAGGGGAAAGTTGCTTAACTCGACCCCAAAGACGCAAGCGACTGCACTGCAGGGTGAAAGCGTCGTGAAGCGGATGCCCGCAGATCGTTGCAAATGCCGACGAACCGGAACCGATACGGTCGTAGCGAACCGATGCCTCGCATTCGTCCTGCGCGGTTTACCTGATCGAGAGAGTTTGGTCCGGCGCTAGACCAGCACCGGCTTGCGCACGCGGCCAGCGTCGCCGAACACGCGCAAATAGCGTTCGATCTCGGAGGGCATGCCGGTCGCCTTCTCCGGATTGTCCGAGAGTTTGACGGCCGGGTGGCCGTCAACCGACGACACCTTGCAGACCAGCGAGATGGGATCGAGATTGAACGAGCCGTCCGGCGGGCAGCCGACGAAATCATTGGTGAGGTTGGTGCCCCAGCCGAAAGAGAGCCGCGAGCGACCGGAGAAGTGGTGATAGGTCTCCTCGATCGAGCCGACATCCATCGCATCGGAGAAGACGAGCAGCTTGTCCTTGGGGTTGCGGCCCTTCTTTTCCCACCAGGCGATGATCTCCTCGCCGGCCTGGATCGGTGGCGCGCTGTCGGGGCGGAAGCCGGTCCAATCGGCGACCCATTCCGGCGCATCGCGCAGGAAGGATTTGGTGCCGAAGGCGTCGGGCAGCGCGATCAGGAGATTGCCGCCATAGGTCTGGCGCCATTGGTCGAGAATGCGATAGGGCGCCCAGCGCAACTCCTCGTCGTCCTTGGCAAGCGCAGCCGCGACCATCGGCAGCTCATGCGCATTGGTGCCGATGGCTTCGAGATCATTGTCCATCGCCAGCAGCACGTTGGAGGTGCCGATGAAGGACGGGCCCAGGCCTTCCTTCACCGCCTCGACGCACCAGCGCTGCCAAAGGAAGCCGTGGCGGCGGCGGGTGCCGAAGTCGGAGAGCCGCAAATTCTCGAGCTGGCGCAGCCGCTCGACCTTGGTCCACAGCTTGGCCTTGGCGCGGGCATAGAGCACGTCGAGCTCGAAGCGGCCGCGGCCCTTCATCGCGGCGCGCGACCGCAACTCGTTGAGGATGGCGAGCGCCGGAATTTCCCACATCGTGGTGTGGGTCCAGGGGCCGTGGAAATGCAGCTCGTACTGGCCCTCGACCTTGCGCAGCTCGTATTCGGGCAGCCGGAATTCGGCCAGCCAGCGGATGAAGTCCGCCGAGAACATGTGGGTCTTGCCGTAGAAGGTGTTACCGGCAAGCCAGATCAGCTCTTTCTTGGCGAAGCGGATGGTGCGGGCGTGGTCGAGCTGGGCGCGCAGCTCGCCCTCGTCGATGATCTCGGCCAGCCGCACATGGCGCGAGCGGTTGATGACCGAGAAGGTCACCTGCTGATTCGGATAGTCCTCCCGAATCATCTGCAACATCAATAGCTTGTAGAAGTCGGTATCCAGCAGGCTGCGGATGATGGGGTCCAGCCGCCAGCTATGATTGTAGGTCCGGCTCGCAATATCGGTCACTGTCATGGGACAATTCTAGCGTGGCGGCCCTCGCGCAACCAGTGGGTTTGGCGAAGGGCAGACTTCCCTGAAACCGTAACCGAGGCTCAGTCTCCGGCCGCCGTTGCCGCCACGGTTTCGAGCTGGCCGCGGATCCAGCGATGGGCCGGGTCTTTCTGATAGCGCTGATGCCAGACCATGAACATCGGCAGCTCGGCCAGCGTCTTTGTCCGCGACGCTAGCGGAATCGGTACATGCGCGAAACCGCGCATCACACCGGAGGCGAGCAGGCTCGGCATGCTCGCCAGCATCTGCGAGCCGCGCAGGAAGGGCGGCACGCCGGAAAAGCTCGGCACGGAGATGGCGATGTCACGCAGAAAGCCGTTCGCCGCCAGCCGGCGGTCGAAGTCGAGCCGCTCGTTGTCGGTATAGACCACCGTGATGTGGCGTGCCGCGAGATAGGCACTGCGGCCGGCCGGAGCTGTGCGCACCTTGGGATCGAAGTAGCAGACGTAGTGATCGCTGAGCAGCCGCTTCTGCACGATGTCCACGCCGGATGGCGGCAGCGGCGTGACCATGAGATCGCAGCGGTTTTCGCGCAGCATGGCGGGCGACGGCGACTGCGAGGGGATCACGCGCAGGTTCAGGCTCCTGACCTGTCCCGCGACATGGTCGAAAAACCGCGGCAACAGCAGATCGCGCTGGAAGTCGTTGGCGGCGATCGTCAGCGAAAGCTGCGCGCGCGCCGGCTCGAAGGTGACGCCGCCGGCAAAGCTGCGCATCTCGTCGATCAGCGCCCGCGCTTTCGCGGCCAAGGCCTGGGCATGGGCGGTGGCGACGATGCCGCGGCCGGATTTGGCAAACAGCGGATCGCCCGCGATCCGCCGCAACTTGTTCAGCCCGTGACTGACCGCCGATTGCGTCAGACCAAGCCGCGTCGCTGCCGCCGTGACCGAACCTTCCTCCAGCACGGCAAGGAACAGTTCGAGGGCGTGGCCGTCGAGCGCCAAATGATCGATTTCCTTCATGTAATTCATTATAATCGATCTATTTATCTTGAGAATAGATCGTCCCATGATCTCCCGATAAGCCGCGCCCCCGGACCCGGGCGCCACAGGGAGAGACAACGCCGATGAACGTCCAGGCGCCAGCCTTGCAGGATCCCCGCCTCAACCGACCCGAGCCGTTCACGCCGCGCGACGGCGGCTTCTTCCAGCGCGACCATTCGATCCATCCGCCGGCGCATGCGCCCGGCTACAAGTCCTCGGTGCTGCGCTCGCCGCGCCAGCCGCTGCTGTCGATCGAGAACTCGGTCTCGGAGATCACGGGTCCGGTGTTCGGCCACAACGATCTCGGCCCGCTCGACAACGATCTGATCCGCAACTACGCCAAGGACGGCGATCCCGTCGGCGAGCGCATCATCGTCCATGGCCGCGTGCTCGACGAGACCGGCCGCGGCGTGCCGAACACGCTGGTCGAGTTCTGGCAGGCCAATGCCGGTGGCCGCTACCGGCACAAGAAGGATACCTATCTCGCCCCGATCGATCCGAATTTCGGCGGCTGCGGCCGCGCGCTGAGCGACGACACCGGCTACTATTATTTCCGCACCGTGAAGCCGGGCCCCTATCCCTGGCGCAACTTCGTCAACAGCTGGCGTCCCGCCCACATCCACTTCTCGGTGTTCGGCTCGGGCTTTGCGCAGCGGCTGATCACCCAGATGTATTTCGAGGGCGATCCCCTGATCCCGGTCTGTCCGATCCTGACGACGATTCCGGACAAGGACGCGCTCGACCGCCTCGTGGCGCCGCTCGACCTCAACGCCTCGACGCCGTTCGACTCGCTCGCCTACCGCTTCGACATCGTGCTGCGCGGCCAGCGTTCCACCTATTTCGAAAATCGCACCGCGGGGAATTGAGCCAATGCCGCAGCCGCTCGACTATCTCAAGGAAACCGCCTCGCAGACCGCCGGGCCCTACGTCCATATCGGCCTGATCCCTGCCATGGCCGGCTTCGACATTTTTGAGAAGAACTTTTCTAACGTGCTGGTGACGCCGAACACGCCAGGCGAGCGCATCACGCTGGAGGGCAAGGTGTTCGACGGCAGCGGCACGCCGCTGCGCGATGTGCTGCTCGAAATCTGGCAGGCCAACGCAACCGGCCGCTATAACCATCCGGCCGATCGCCTGGCCGGCGCGGTGGACGAGGAGTTTCGCGGCTGGGGCCGCGCCGGCTCCGATTTCGACAGCGGCCTCGTCACTTTCGAGACCATCAAGCCGGGCGCGATCACGGACAAGGCAGGCCGCAAATGCGCGCCGTACGTCAATATCTGGATCGTCGCGCGCGGCATCAACATCGGTCTCAATACGCGACTCTATTTCTCCGACGAAGAAGCCGCGAATGCCGCCGACCCCGTGCTCAACCTGGTCGAGCCGCCGGTGCGGCGCGCGACGCTGATCGCCACGCGCGGTGAGCGCGCCGGCAAGGTCGTGTACTCCTTCACGATCAATCTGCAGGGGGCGGAGGAGACGGTGTTCTTCGACGTCTGACGATCCGCCGATCGCCCCGCAGGATCATTCCACCTGGTCGCCTCGATTGATCGATCCGCGCGTGGTGGCTTGCGGTGGTTGCTGGCGCATCTCGCGCGATCCCGGCCGCTCGGCCGGGGCGCGCCCCACTCTTGGCTTCAGCTCCGTCAAATCGATGAAGACGTCGGCCTGCCGGCGCAGTTCGTCGGCCACCATGGGAGGCTGGCTCGCAAGCGTGGAGACGACCGTCACGCGGACGCCCCGGCGTTGCACGGCTTCCACCAGTGAACGAAAATCCCCATCGCCCGAGAACAGCACGATCTGATTGACGTGCTCGGCGAGTTCCATGGCATTCACGGCGAGTTCCACATCCATGCTGCCCCTCATCTTGCGGCGGCCGGTCGTGGCGTCAACGAACTCCTTGGCGAGCTTGGTGACGACGGTGTACCCGTTATAGTCGAGCCAATCGATCAATGGGCGGATTGACGAGTATTCCTGATCCTCGCTCACGGTCGTGTAGTAGAAGGCTCGCAGCAACGTACCTCGGCCGTGAAATTCGCCGAGCAGGCGCCTGTAGTCGATATCGAAACCGAGCGCCTTGGTGGCGGCATAGAGATTGGGGCCATCGATGAAGACCGCAATCTTCTCAAGCGAAGACATTATGCACTAATCCCCAGTTCCGCATTGAAGCCGGCAGGTTCAGCCGCCAGGGCTGTGTGCCGGCCGGAAAACGCCGAAGTCGCCGATGGCCCGCGGAAAAAAGGCGGCGCAGACGGCCGGAGGGGGGGCCGTCCCGCGCCAGTTAAGGGAGGTTGCTGCTATCAGCGCCAGGATTCCGAATGTAGTCACGTTAAGGCGTGCACATGCCACGCTCAATTGTACGGAGGTAAACGGCGCGTATCCAAAGGGTTGGATGCTCTATACGAAGGTAAGTGGCGCGCTGGTTCGGATCTCGACAGCCCGGCGCGATCACGAATGGCCTCAAGCTTCGCCGCCATGGAGTTGGGCGCGAAAGGCGCGCGGCGACAGGCCCGTGGCCGCGGCATAGACGCGGCTGAAATAGGCGGGATCCTCGAAGCCGAGCGCGTAGGCGATCGTCGAGACCGGCAAATTGGTGTAGACGAGGTTGCGACGCGCCTCGCGGATCAGCCGGTTGAGGATCAGGTGCGAGGCGGTGTCGCCGGTCGCCGCCCGCGTCAGCCGGTTGAGATGGGTCGGCGTGATCGACAGCGCGCCTGCATAGTCCGCAACGCTCCAGCGTTCCAGATGATGCTGTTCCAGCAGCGCCTCGAAGCGGCGGAACAGCCCGCTTTCCGCCGTGCCGTTGCCGCCGCTCTCGCTGGTGAGCGCGCGGGCCACCAGCCCGATCATGGCCGCCGACAGTGCACGCAGCACGTGCGCGCGGCCGAAATCGCGTGCGGCGTGCTCGGCGAAGATCTGCTTCATGGTGGTGCGGATCTGCGGCGTGCCGCGCACCACGGCCGATCGGGACAGGGTGCCGCGCAGTCCTTCCGAGGCAAGCAGTGCCTCGTCCAGAATTTCCGCAGCGATGGTCAGCACCCAGCCTTGGGTATCGGGCTCGAAGCGGAAGCCGTGGACATGGCCGACCGGCACATTGACGACCTGCATCGGCCGGAGCGGCACCACGCGCCCGTCGAGCGTCGCCTCGCCACCGCCGCGCTCGATCAGCAGCACCTGGTGCAGCCGGGCATGGCGGTGCACGGCCAGCGTCCAGTCGTGCAGCACCGAGCGCGACGCGATCGTCTCGCAATGCACGACGTCGGGCAGATCGCCGGACTCGCCGAAGAGGTTGTAGACCCGGATTGCCGGGGCTGAGGCTGCGGTTCTCATGTTCGAATAGTACAAGACAAAGACGAAACCCTCCATCGGTTTGCGGCGCCCCATCTGCAAAAAACGCGGCGACGGGAGGACGTAAAAATGAAAGTTCAGGTCTGCATCATCGGCGGTGGGCCGTCCGGGCTGCTGTTGTCCCAGCTTCTGCACCTGAAGGGCATCGATACGGTCGTGCTGGAGAAATACAGCCGCGACCACGTGCTCGCCCGCATCCGTGCCGGCGTGCTCGAGCACGGCTTCGCCAGGTTGATGCGCGAGGCGCAGTGCGGCGAGCGGATGGACCGCGAGGGCGAGATCCACAACGGTTTCGAGATCGCGCATGACGGCGTGCTCTCCCATATCGACCTGCACAAGCATTCCGGCGGCAATTCGGTGCTGGTCTACGGCCAGACCGAGCTGACGCGCGACCTCTACGAGGCGCGCGATCGCCTCGACGGCAAGGTCGTGCACAACGCCGAGGACGTGACGCCGCACGATCTGACGTCGGACCGGCCCTACGTGACCTATCGATCAAACGACGAGATCGTCCGCATCGATTGCGATTACGTCGTTGGCGCCGACGGCTTTCACGGCGTCAGCCGCAGGTCCATCCCGAAGGACGTGCTGCGCGAATACGAGAAGGTCTATCCATTCGGCTGGCTCGGCGTGCTGTCGCGCACGAAACCGGTGTCGCCCGAGCTGATCTATGTGAAGCATGAACGCGGCTTTGCGCTCTGCTCGCTGCGCTCACAAGTGCTGAGCCGCTACTACGTCCAGGTGCCGTTGACCGACAAGGTGGAGGACTGGAGCGACGATGCATTCTGGACGGAGCTGAAGCGCCGTCTGCCGGACGAGGTCGCCGGCCGCCTGATTACCGGGCCCTCGATCGAGAAGAGCATCGCGCCCTTGCGCAGCTTCGTCGCCGAGCCGATGAGCTACGGCCGCCTGTTCCTCGCCGGCGATGCCGCCCACATCGTGCCGCCGACCGGCGCGCGCGGGCTCAACAGCGCGGCGTCCGACATCTACTATCTCTACCACGCCATGCTTGCGCATTATCAGCACGGCGACGATTCCGGCCTTGCGGGCTATTCCGCCAAGGCGCTTGCGCGGATATGGAAAGCGCAGCGTTTTTCGTGGTGGATGACGATGCTGCTGCATCGTTTTCCCGACCGTTCCGAATACGAGGACCGGCTTCAGCAGACGGAGCTCGAGTACCTGCTCTCGTCCGAGACGGCGCAGCGGCTGCTCGCGGAGAATTACGTGGGTCTGCCGTTTTAGCGACGGTTTGTGACCGCTCAGCTGACGTTGCCGCTCCAAAGGGGAGCTCTCCTCGCGGCACGAGGCGAGTTCGCCCGTCAGGCCGGTTCCCTTTCAATAAGTGGTGACGGACGCCGAAATGCTCTGTTGCCTTGTGCGATAGTTCCTACCTCCTCAACCGAACAGGAGGGCGCAGCGATGACGAATACAGCGCTTGTGGTCGGCGCCAGCGGTATTGTCGGCAGCAATCTCGCCCGCCATCTCAGCGATCGCGGCTGGCAGGTGCTTGGGCTCGCAAGGCGCCCGCCAAGCGGCCTCGATGGTGTTCGTCCCATCGCGGCCGATTTGCAGGATCCGACCTCGCTTCGCGACATCCTGGCGAGCCTTCGTCCGACTCACGTGTTTCTCGCCACATGGCTACGTCAGCCGACCGAGGCGGAAAATATCCGCGTTAACGCTGCGATGGTGCGCAACGTGTTGGGAGCACTTTCCGGCGCAGATACGCTTTCTCATGTCGCGCTGGTCACCGGGCTAAAGCATTACCTGGGACCGTTCGAGTCCTACGGTAAAGGCAGGCTGCCCGCGACGCCATTCCGCGAGGAGCAACCGCGGCTCGATGTCGAGAACTTCTACTACGCTCAGGAGGACGAACTATTCGATGCGGCCAGGCGCGGTGGTTTCAGCTGGAGCATTCACCGCCCGCACACGATCATCGGCTATGCGATAGGCAACGCCATGAACATGGGAACGACGCTTGCCGTCTACGCGACGATCTGTCGAGAAACGGGGCGGCCATTTCTCTTTCCAGGCTCGGCGATGCAATGGACCGGCCTGACGGATATGACGGATGCCAGATTGCTGGCGCGGCACCTGGAATGGGCCGCGACGACGACGGTCGCGCGAGACCAGGCATTCAACGTCGTAAATGGCGATGTCTTCCGATGGAGCTGGATGTGGGCGCGACTGGCCGGCTGGTTCGGGTTGCAGCCTGCGCCCTTTCCAGAGGAAATTTCGCCGCTTGAGCGTCAGCTTGCCGATTCAGGTCGTATATGGGCTGATATCGCGCTCAAGTATGATCTCGTCGAAAGAGACCTCTCCGTCCTTTCGTCGGCATGGCACACCGATGCCGACTTGGGCCGACCTATCGAAGTCGTCACCGATATGAGCAAGAGCCGTAAGCTCGGTTTCCCTGAATATCAGGCGACGGACGACAGTTTTTTCGATCTCTTCAGCAGGTTGCGTGCCGCGAACGTCATTCCTTGAGCCTTCTGACGAAGAGTAAACAACCGCTACTTTCCTTCCAGCGTATTGACCGGCGTCCACTCTGGCGATGGTGGATTTGCGGCGAGGGCTTTTGCGCGCTTGGCGAACAGCGCCGACGCCGGGTCGATCTTCGCGACGCCGTCGAACGCCTCGGCCGCCTTCGAAAACTCCCTTGCCCGCCAGCACGCCAGCCCCTCCGCATACGCTGTGGCCACCTTCGTCTGCTCGGCGCCCTCCGCGCCCTTGTCCGCGAGCGGCTCGAACACCTGGATCGCCTCGCCGCGGCCGAGCACCCTGATCGCATCGAGCTCACGCCAGGCGAAAGTGTCGCCGGTCTGCGCCATCGTCGTTTCCGAGGCCATGATGGCGGTGCCGTAATATTTGTTGGCGCCCTCGAGGCGCGAGGCGACGTTCACGGTGTCGCTCATCACGGTGTAGTTGAAGCGGCGGCGCGAGCCGATGTTGCCGACCACGGCTTCGCCGCTGTTGAGCCCGATGCGGTGCGACAGGCCATGGCCTGCGAAGGCGGGATTGCTGACGTTCAATTCCGCGAGCTTCTCGTGGCACTTCAGCGCGGCGTGAACCGCGTTGCGCGCGTGCGCGGGATCGTCGGCCGGCGCGCCAAACATCGCGACGATGGAATCTCCGATATATTTGTCGACATAGCCGCCATGGCTCTCGATGATGTCGGTCATGGCCGAGAGATATTCGTTCATCAGCGTCACCAGTTCGCCCGGCGTCATCGTCTCGGCGATCGAGGAGAAGCCGCTGAGGTCGGAGAAGAACATGGTGACGTTGCGCATCTCGCCGCCGAGCGCCGGCATCTTGCCGGAGGCGACCATGGTGTTGATCACTTCGGGCGCCAGATAGAAGGCAAAGCTCTGGCGCAGGAAGCGCTCGTCGCGATCGGCGAGCACGAAGCGGTAGCCGATCATCATCGCGAGGGCGGCAAGACTTGCGAGCGCAGGCTCGGTCGGCGGCAGCGCCAGCGCGTGCACGAACGCGGCGACGGCGACGGCTGTGTAAGCGGCAGTGAGGCCGAGCCATGCGATCATCGCGCCGCCCGGTGCGAGCATGGAGGCCGCGCAGGCGATGATCGCCGCGAACACGATCGCAAGAACGGTCCGCATGGGAAAGCCGAGCTCGGTCACGGCGTCGCGCTCGATCAGGTTTCGCACGACGGTGGCGTGCACGAAGACGCCGGCGATATCGCTCCGGGCCTTCTGTGCGGTGCTTGCCGGGGCGGGCAGGGCACAGCGCGCGGCCGGCGCCCCGTCATATCCGCCCGCAAGGCGCATCGAGGTGAGCTTGCGGTCCTCGAAGTTCAGGGCGGTGCCGAGCAGCACGACCTTACCGTCGAAGGCGTGGCGGAAGAAATCGCGGTCGCCTTTTTCGACGCAGGCGCGCAGATCGGCGAAGGAATAGGTCGGAACGTCGCGGCCCATTCCGCGGAAGTTGAGCGTCAGCGTGTTCGGCACCGCGCTCGGGACCGAATAGCCGGATAGCTCGGTCGCACCGGACGGCGCAATCGCGGGCTTTCCGCCGAGCGCGCGCGCGGCGAGCTCGACTGCCATCGCGGGGGCCGGCTTGCCGTCGATGGAGAAGCTGAGTGGCATTCGCCGGATGACATCGTCCGCGTCGGTATGGACATTGAGCGCGCGGATGTTGGTGCGCACCGCCAATTGTTGCGCACGATACGGCCTCTCCGGATGGTCGTTGCTGAGGATCTCGCCGAGCACGAGCTTGTCGCCGTCGGAGAGTTGCCGCAACGCTATCAGGTAATCCCGGTCAAACCCTCTCATGCGCGCGCCGAGCGGCACCTCGCCGAAGGGGATTTCCGACTGCTCGATCGAGCTTGGAAAGATGACGTCGAAGCCGATCACCTTGGCGCCACCGTCGGTGATGCCGGTGAGCACACGGCCGATCTCGCGTGTCCAGGTCTGCGTCGGCGATCCCTTGAAGGGTGGGGTGTCGTAGGTCTCGCCGTCGATGGCCACGACGACGACCGGCGAATCGGCGGGATCGCGGCGATCGCCGACGAGCTTCCAGCGCAGCGCCGTGAGGATATCGAGCGAGAGACCTTGCAGCGTCTGAAGCGGCGGGGACGTGAAGACCGCGCCCGCAACCAGCGCAATCAGGATCGCCGCAACGATGTCCCGTCCCCCGATCCGTCGCATCGCCCCGTCGCAGACCGCCTATTCGAGCCGCAGCAGCCGGCCGACGATCGGCGTCGGCGATGACGTGGCGCTGGCATCGACCTGGAAAGCGTAGCGCTTGGCGCCGAGGATGGCGAGATAGCTGCCGCCCGGGGTCAGTGTCTTTCCGGCTTTGGCAAAGTCATAAAACTTGCCACCGACCATGATCTCGCTCTTGAGCGGCACGCTGATCGTGGGCTCCTTGCCGTCGGTGCGTTCGATCACCAGCGTGCTGCCGCTCTTGGCCTGTATCAGCGGGGCGACGCCATAGAGCGTCGGCAGCTTGGCCGGCGGCGCTCCCTTGGCGTCCGATCGCATGGTGCGGAAGGTCGTTGCGGCGCTCTGGTTGGCCTCGCGCTCGGACAGTTTTGCTGCATTGGTATCGCAGGGCACCTTCTCGCGCTTGACCTCGCCGAGTTGCACGGTGCTCTGCTCGGCGCCGACCAGGACGACGCCTTCGCTGATGATCTCGCGCTGGCAGGATTTGAGGTAGCTGAGCGTGATGCTGGCCTTGGGCCCGAGCTTGATGATCTTGCCGGGCGCCACATAGTCCATGAACGCGATGCCGTCGACCTTGCCCTGGACGTCCTCGACGATCGCGGCCGGGGTCTCCGCCAAAGCGGGGGCCGCAAGACAGAACGCGCCGACACCAGCGCCGATCAGGCTTCTCATGGGAGTTCTCATCCAATTCGACCGATATATCGCCGGTCCCCGTCTTGGTCCGATGCTTAGCAGCGGCGCGTCCAGACAAATGTGACCGGAATCACTCTTGGTTGTTGGTGCACTCTAGCAGGAACAGGTTCAAACCTGCGACCGGAGAAAAGCGAAGCCGCAGCAAGCTATTTGCCGGATGGATCATGTCAGGCGGCCGGGACGGGCTCAGGCAACCGGTCCTCGACCGCAGGGCTCTCTGCCGCACACTCTATAATAGGCGCGAGAGGGGCTTCGGTCTTCTGATACGGCGTCGCCTGCTGACCGGCGGCGATTTCCACGACCTCGTCCCAGCGCGACAGGAAGGCCTCGACGCAGGCCGGGTCGAACTGCCGGCCCTGGTTCTCGACCAGATAGTCGCGCGCCACGTCGAGCGGCATCGGCTCTTTATATGGCCGGCGCGTCGTCAGGGCGTCGAAGACGTCGGCGACCGCGACGACGCGCGCGGCGACCGGGATCTCGTCTGCCTGAAGGCCGTTCGGATAGCCCGCGCCGTCCCAACGCTCGTGATGGCCTGCGGCAATTTGCGCACCGAGCTGGATCAGCTCGCAGCTGGAGTCCGCCAGAATCTTTTCGCCGATCGTCGCATGGGTGCGGATCACCGCCATCTCTTCGTCGGTGAGCCTGCCGGGCTTGAGGAGGATATGGTCGGGGATGGCGACCTTGCCGACGTCGTGCAGGGGCGCGGCCAGATAGATGTCGCGGCAGAGCCGGGGCGGCAGGCCGAGCTGCTCGGCGATGATGCGGCTGTAGCGGGCGACCCGCAGCGTGTGCTCGCCGGTGTCGTTGTCGCGGTATTCGACCGCGAGCGCGAGCCGCAAGATGATCTCCTCCTCGCGCTCGCCGAGCTTCTGGGTCGCGGCCGCGACCGCGCTCGCGAGATCCGCGGCCCGGTCGTTCTGCTTGCGCACGGCTGCACCAAGGCGCACCAAATTGCGCAGGCGCACCGTCATCTCCACGCTCTGTGGCTGTTTCGGTAAGAAATCGGTTGCACCAGCCTGCAGCGCTTCCATCTTGACGTCATCGGTCTGTCGCGACGTGATCATCGCGATCGGGATGTCGGCGCAGCCGGGCAGGGTGCGGAAGGCGCGGATGAAGCTGATGCCGTCCATATGCGGCATCTCGTAGTCGACCAGCACGAGGTCGAAGACGCGCTCGCGCGCGCAAGCCAGCGCCTCGACGGGATCGAGGAAAGTCGTGGCCTCGACCAGGCCTTCGGCTTCGATATGACGTTTCAGGAAATTGAGGACAGAGCGGCTGTCATCAACGAGAAGCGCTTGGGTCAGCATCGGCGGCCGGTCTCGTTCGGATGCGAGGCGTGACCTCCACGAATAGTCTTTGCGATTTAACGCGGAGCAAACGCCCGGGCTGCGGCGAACTGACTCAAGACTGCGCACAGCGCATGCGAATTGAGCGAACCATGCACGCCTGCATGCATACGCGAAGTTCTTCGGTTTGTGACCCGTAGTTGTACGGTGATGCCTATTAGGGGTTTGCACACTCTCCCAAGCGAATAGTCGTCGCGCGAGATTCGCGTCATGCGTGCAGCGAATCCCGAGGAAATCTGGGGGACGAATGCCGTCTGACGTCACTGAGCCGAAGTGGTCCCTACGGCTGCCTGCAGATTGCAGCATCGCTGCGATCCGCAGTGTCTATGACCTGATCCGCGAAGCTTTCGGCCGGCAGGATCGGCTCGAGATCGATTGTTCGAGCGTCGACAAGGCCGACGTAACCTCGATCCAGCTTCTGCTGTCGACCGCCAAGACGGGCGAGGCCCAAGGCCGCCCGGTGGTGCTCACATCGTTCTCCCAGTCTCTGCGCAACACCCTTCGCCGCGCCGGCTTCGCCAGCGATGCGATGATCGATCAGCACTTCCCGCAAAAGAAAGATGGCACCTGATGGCCACGATTCTCACGGTCGACGATTCCCCCAGCATCCGTCAGATGATCAAGGTCGTGCTCGAGCCGGCCGGTCACAACGTGATCGAGGCCGGCGACGGCGCACAAGGGCTCGCCAAGGCGCAGGCCGGCAAGCTCGACCTCGTCATCACCGACCTCAATATGCCCGTCATGAACGGGCTGGAGCTGATCCGGGCGCTGCGCAAGCTGCCGAGCGCGGTCGGCATGCCCATCGTGTTTCTGACCACCGAATCCAACGACACGGTGAAGCAGGAAGCCAAGAGCGCCGGCGCCACCGGCTGGATTACCAAGCCGTTCAAGCCGGAGCAGCTGCTCGCCGTGGTCGGCAAGCTGGTGCGTGCATGAACGCGATGGACCCGACAGAGGTCTTTCGCCAGGAAGCCAGCGAACTGTTCGAGGTCCTGGAAGGGGCCCTGCTCGACCTCGGCCAGCGTCCCGACGACCGCGAGCTGGTCGATTCCGCCTTCCGCGCCCTGCATACGATCAAGGGCTCGGGCGCCATGTTCGGCTTCGACAAGGTCGCCTCCTTTACCCACGAATTCGAGACCGCGTTCGACCGCGTCCGCAAGGGCGAGATCAAGCCGACGCAGGAGCTGATCTCGGTCGCGCTTGCGGCCAAGGACTATATCCGCGCGCTGATCGAGGATCCGCAGTCGACCGACGACATCATCGGCGAGGCCATCCTCGACGACCTCAAGCGCTTCGTGTTTCCCGACCAGTCCGCCGCGCCCGTCGCCGAAATCGCCGAAGCGCCGCCGCTGGCCCCCGGTGAAAGCAAGCAGGCCGGCTGGCACCTGTATCTGGAATTTGAATCCCACATCCTGCGCAACGGCTCGAACCCGCTCGATCTGCTGGAAGACCTTTGCAAGCTCGGCCCGTGCTTCGTCGTGCCCGTGACCGACGGCATCCCGTTCCTCGACGAGATGGAGCCGGAAGACTGCTATCTGAAGTGGGACGTCAAGCTGCACGCCGCCTGCGACAAGGACGCGATCGACGACGTATTCATGTTCGTCCAGGACGAGATGAAGCTGACCCTCTCGCCGCTTGAGCAGGTCGAAGCCCCCGCGCCGCTGCCGCTGTTCCAGCTCCTCGACGAGGAGCCGGCTCCTGTGGCCGAGATGGCCGCGCCGGCGGTCGAGGCTGTTGTTGCGCCTGTCGCCGCGCAGCCCGTCGCAAAGGCGGAGCCGAAGCCGGAAGCCAAGCCTGAATCCAAGTCTGAACCGAAACCCGAGGCCAAGCGTGACGATCGCGGCATCGCCACCGTCCGCGTCCAGGCCGAGCGTCTCGACGAGTTGATGGACCGGGTCGGCGAACTCGTCATCGCCCAGGCGCGGCTGACGCAGCTCGCCTCGTCCGGTTCGGATCTCTCGATCAAGATGATCGCAGAGGAAATCGAGCGCCTCGCCTCCTCCCTGCGCGACACCACGATGGGCGCGCGCATGGTACCGATCGGCTCGCTGTTCGGTCGCTTCCGCCGCCTGGTGCACGATTTGTCGCGCGACCTGTCGAAGCCGGTCGAATTCGTCACCACGGGCGAGGATACCGAACTCGACAAGACCATGATCGAGTGCCTGGCCGATCCGCTGGTGCACCTAATCCGCAACGCCATCGACCATGGCATCGAAGACACCGCGACCCGCTCCGCCAACGGCAAGACGGAGCAGGGCCGGATCGAACTCGCCGCCGTTCATTCCGGTGCGCAGGTGCTCGTCACCGTGAAGGACAATGGCGGCGGCCTCAACACCGCGCGCATTCGCGCGAAAGCGGAAGAGCAGGGGCTGATCGCCTCCGGCGCCGTGCTGACCGATCACGAGATCCACCAGTTCCTGTTCCACCCGGGCTTCTCGACCGCGCAGACCATCTCGGCGCTGTCGGGCCGCGGCGTCGGCATGGACGTCGTCAAGCGCACCATCGAGAACATGCGCGGCACGATCGATCTGTCGACCCGGCCGGGCCAGGGCACCACGGTGACGCTGCGCCTGCCGCTGACGCTTGCGATCATCGAGGGTCTTTTGATCCGTGTCGGCGAGGGCCGCTACATCATTCCGTTGTCGGCCGTGGAGGAATGCATCGAGCTGACCGCCGAGGACGAGCGCTCCCGCGGCCGCAACTTCCTCAACGTGCGAGGCAATCTCGTGCCCTTCCTCAGGCTGCGCGAAATCATGACTGCGTCGGGTACGCCCGACCGGCACCAGAAGACGATCATCATCTCGACCGGTGAGACGCACGTCGGTCTTGTCGCGGACCAGATCATCGGCAACCACCAGACCGTGATCAAGTCGCTCTCCAAGCTGCACTCCGACGTCACGATCTTCTCCGGCGCGACGATTTTGGGTGACGGCACGGCGGCGCTGATCCTCGATGTCGCGCAGCTCGTCACGCTGGCGCAGTCGAAGGTCGAGAAACAGCATATCAGCGAGGCGGCCTGATGAACGATGGTTTGACGGGCGAGCATCACGCCGACGCGATGCAGGTCGTAATGATCGGCCTCGGCGAGGAGAAGTTCGCGCTCGACGCAGGCCTCGTGCGCGAGATCATCGATCCCGTGCCGGTGACCAAGGTGGCGGGCGCGCGGGCCTTCGTTCCGAGCGTCATCAACGTGCGCGGCAACGTCATTCCGCTTGCGGACCTGCGCATCCGCTTCGGCATGCCGCAGCTCGACAATTCGGCCGACACGCGCATCGTCGTCATCGAGCTCACGCTCGACGGCGAGCCGGTCCTGGTCGGCGTCACTGCCGACAAGGTCTACGAGGTCACCGAGATATCGCAGGCCGACGTGCAGCAGACGCCGCGCGTCGGCATGCACTGGAAGCCGGAATTCATCCGTTTCATCGCCAAGTGGCGAGAAGAGTTTGTCATCGTTCCCAACATGGAACGCATCCTGAATTGAAATGAGGTCTCGGGGCGAGACTGGGGTAGGGGCTGGAAATGAGATTCACGGTCAAGGCAAAGCTTGCCATCGCGTTCGGTGTGGTCCTGTTGCTGTCGATGGCGGCGGGCGGCCTCGCTTATGTGAAACTGAGCGAGATGATCGACACCGCCGACAGTCTGGTGTCGCGTGCCAACCGGATGGACCGTGCGGCGGAGATCGAGAAGGGTATCCTGCTTCAGGTTCGCGCCGAGAAGAACCTCATTCTCGCGCCTGAAGGCGAGGCGGATCGTTTTATCGCCGAAATCGCCAAGCAGCGCGAGACGCTCTCGAAGTTGAAGGAAGAGATCCAGGCCGCGGCTTCCCCCGAAGGCAAGAAACTCATGGAGAATTTCGGCGTCGCGTATGCGCGGATGAACGCCGTTCAGGACGACGCCCTCAAGACCGCCCGGACCGACAAGGCGAAAGCCGCCGAGCGCTCCATGACCGAGGTCCGCAAGGCGGTCGCCGAGGCCATGGAAGCCGCCAACGTCTACGTCACCAACGTCAAGAAGAACATGGCCGCTCAGGCGGCCCAGGCTCACGAGGACGGCAACCGGGCCCAGCTCCTACTGATCTCGGCCGTGCTGGCTTCGCTTGTCATCGGCCTGATCGCCGCGATCTGGATTTCCTTGAGCATCTCCCGCGGTCTCGGCCGCGCCGTCGGGCTCGCCGGCGCGGTTGCCGATGGCGATCTCAGCCAGTCGATCAAGGTCACAAGCAACGACGAGATCGGCGATCTCGTTACCTCGCTGAACTCCATGGTCGAGAAGCTCAAGCAGATCGTCGCCGAAGCACTCACCGCGGCGCAGAACGTCTCGGCCGGCAGCCAGGAGCTTTCGGCCAGTGCCGAGCAGCTGTCGCAGGGCGCGACCGAACAGGCCTCGTCGGCCGAGGAAGCCTCGTCCTCGATGGAGGAGATGGCCTCGAACGTAAAGCAGAATGCCGACAACGCCAACCAGACCGAGAAGATCGCCGCGCAGTCGGCCAAGGACGCGGAAGCCAGC
Organism: Bradyrhizobium sp. 604_D8_N2_3; assembly: GCF_051810765.1. Taxonomy (NCBI): domain Bacteria; kingdom Pseudomonadati; phylum Pseudomonadota; class Alphaproteobacteria; order Hyphomicrobiales; family Nitrobacteraceae; genus Bradyrhizobium; species Bradyrhizobium sp. 604_D8_N2_3. The sequence continues at coordinate 2,037,492 of NZ_JBPWPM010000001.1, forward strand.
GGCGTCGCCGTGGGGCGTGCCGTCAATGCGATGCAAACCATCGCCGAGAAGATCACGATCGTGCAGGAGATCGCGCGCCAGACCGACCTGCTTGCCCTCAACGCCGCGGTCGAGGCCGCGCGCGCCGGTGAGCATGGCAAGGGCTTTGCGGTGGTCGCGTCCGAAGTGCGCAAGCTCGCCGAACGCAGCCAGGCGGCAGCGGCGGACATCGGCACGCTGTCGACGGAAACCGTGAAGGTCGCGCGGGAAGCCGGCGACATGCTGTCCAAGCTCGTGCCCGACATCAAGAAGACCGCCGAGCTGGTCCAGGAGATCACGGCGGCCTGCCGCGAGCAGGACGTTGGCTCGGCCCAGATCAACCAGGCGATCCAGCAGCTCGACAAGGTCGGCCAGCAGAACGCCAGCGCCTCCGAGCAGGTGTCCTCTACCTCCGAGGAGCTCGCCTCGCAGGCCGAGCAGCTTCAGTCCACCATCTCGTTCTTCCGCATCGAGCATGCCGGCCGCGGCGAGGCTGCCGCGCCCGCGCCGATCGACCGCGCCGTCACCCAGCTCCGCGCCAAGGCCGCGCACATGGCGGCAGCGGACCGCGGCGTCAAGAAGCCCGCGCCCGCCCGCAAGCCGGCGCGCGCGATGAAGGTCGCCAATGGCGGCGGCTTCGCCTTCGACATGCATGACGGCGAAGACGACCGCGACGCCGAATTCCAGCGCTGACCGCAACTTGAAAACAATCTGACCCTGGACCGTACCATGGCCGCAACCTCGCAATATCTGACGCTCGGGCTCGCCGGCGAGACGTTCGGCATCAGCATCCGCAATGTCCGGGAAATTCTCGACATGCGGCCGATCTCACGGCTGCCGCATGCGCCGAATTTCCTGCTCGGCATGATCGACGTGCGCGGCAGCGGCTATCCCATCGTCGACCTCCGCACCAAGCTCGGCCTGCCGGCCGTGGAAGCGACTGAAGCGACCCGCATCATCATCCTCGACGTGCCGATGAAGGATCGCCTGGTCGGCGTCGGCTTTGTGGCCGATTGCGTGTTCGAGGTCACCGATATCGACGAGCAGGCGATCGAGCCCATCCCCGAGGTCGGCGGCAAATGGCAGTCCGACTATGCCGCCGGGATCGGCCGCAAGGGCGAGAAATTCGTCGTCATCTTCGATCTCGCCAAGCTGATGGCGAACGACGAGATCCCGGAAGGGCGCGATACCTCTCGCGCCGCCTGAATTTGCAAGCGTGAAGCGTGGTCAAGCGTAAGCACCCCAATTCGAACCAACGAGACTGACATGAGATTCACCGTCAAAGCCAAGCTTGCCAGCGCCTTCGGCGTCGTCATCCTGCTGTCCATGATCGCCGGTGCGGTCGGCTATATGAAGCTGGCGGACATGGTCAGCACCACCGAGCTTCTGGTCAGCCGTGCGGGCCGGATGGAAAAGGCCGCGGAGCTGAAGGAAGGCATCCTGTTCCTTGTGCGCGCGGAGAAGAACGCGATTCTCGCAGCGTCCGATGCAGAGCACGAGCAGTTCCAGGCCGACCTCATCAAGAACCGCGATGCGATCACCAAGTCGAAGGACGAGATCTACGCGGCTGCCAGCGAAAGCGGCAAGAAGCTGATGGAGGTCTTCAACGTCGCTTTCGCCAAGCTCAACGCCTATCAGGACGAGACGGTCCGGCTCGCGAAGACCGACAAGCCAAAGGCCCTGGACCGCTCCATGCATGATGGCCGCAAGGTCGTTGCGGACGCGATCGAAGCGGCCGATGTCTACATCAAGAATGTCAAGAAGAACATGGCTGAGCAGGCCGAGCAGTCAAAGCAGGACGGTGCGCGCGCCGAGATGCTGCTGATGAGCCTGGTCATTGCCTCGCTCCTGATCGCCGCGGTCGCGGCGACCTGGATTGCGCTGAACATCAGCCGTGCGCTGGCGCAGGCGGTGGGCCTCGCTGATGCGGTGGCGATCGGCGATCTCAGCCACAAGATCGAGTCCTCCAGCAATGACGAGATCGGAGATCTCATCAAGTCGCTGAACGCGATGACGGTCAACCTCAACGCGACGGCGGCGCTCGCCAACCAGATCGCGCAGGGCGATCTCATGGTCGAGGCCAAACCGCCGTCGGACAAGGATACGCTCGGCCTCGCGCTCGAGCGCATGGTGGAGAAGCTTCGCCAGATCGTGTCGGAAGCCCTGACCGCGGCGCAGAACGTCTCCGCCGGCAGCCAGGAGCTCTCGGCCAGTGCCGAGCAGCTCTCGCAGGGCGCGACCGAGCAGGCCTCGTCCGCCGAGGAAGCCTCCTCCTCGATGGAAGAGATGGCCTCGAACGTGAAGCAGAACGCCGACAACGCCAACCAGACCGAGAAGATCGCCGCGCAGTCCGCCAAGGATGCCGAGGCCAGCGGCGCCGCGGTCGGCCGCGCCGTCAACGCGATGCAGACCATCGCAGAGAAGATCACGATCGTGCAGGAGATCGCGCGCCAGACCGACCTGCTCGCGCTCAACGCCGCGGTCGAGGCCGCGCGCGCCGGCGAGCACGGCAAGGGCTTTGCCGTGGTTGCGTCCGAAGTGCGCAAGCTCGCCGAACGCAGCCAGGCGGCCGCCGCCGAGATCGGCACGCTCTCGACTGAAACCGTCAAGGTCGCGCAGGAAGCCGGCAATATGCTCTCCAAGCTCGTCCCTGATATCAAGAGGACGGCAGAGCTCGTCGAGGAAATCACCGCCGCCTGCCGCGAGCAGGACGTCGGCTCGGCCCAGATCAACCAGGCGATCCAGCAGCTCGACAAGGTCGGCCAGCAGAACGCCAGCGCGTCCGAACAGGTCTCCTCGACCTCGGAGGAGCTCGCCTCGCAGGCCGAGCAGCTTCAGTCGACGATCGCCTATTTCCGCATCGAGCAGGGACGCAGCCAGGCCGCTGCGCCGATCGACCGGGCGGTTACCCAGCTCCGCGCCAAGGCGGCGACAATGGCGGCCGTCGAGCGGCCGGCCAAGAAGCCGCAGGCGAGGCCGGCGCGCGCGGTGAAGGCGGCCGGTGGCGGCGGCTTCGCCTTCGACATGAACGACGGCGAGGACGATCGGGACGCCGATTTCCAGCGCTGAGAGCGGTCAAGAGGTCGGCCCATCCTTCACCGGTGGGCCGATCCGCCGTCAGTGATCGTGTAAACGCGTGGGATTCAAGATGGCCCGTTCGGCCCAATATTCAGTGCAGGCGGCCATCGCGGATCGGGGCATTCAGCCATGATGCCCGCCGTGCAGGATACGGTCGTCCATCTGTCCGACCGCCACTTCCGGACCATAGCCGAACTGATCGAGGGCCAGGTCGGCATCAAGCTGCCGCAGGGCAAGCGGCTGATGCTGGAGGGGCGGCTGCACAAGCGCGTGCGCGCGCTGAACTTCTCCGACCTCAACGAGTATGTCGACAACCTGTTCGAGGCCGATCATTTCGACACCGAGCTGACCCATCTCATCGATGTGGTGACGACCAACAAGACCGACTTCTTCCGGGAGCCCCAGCACTTCACCTTCATGAGGGACGTCGCGATCCCGGCCCTGCTCAAGTCGCACGGGCGGAAGAACGCGAACCTGAAGATCTGGAGCTCGGCGAGCTCCACCGGCATGGAAGCCTACACCACCGCCATGGTGCTGGACGACATGACGCGGAACGGCTCGCGGTTTCAGTACCGCATCCTCGGGACCGACATCTCGACCGCGGTGCTGCGACTTGCCAAGTCCGCGATCTACACCCGCGACGTGCTCGCCCCGGTGCCGGAGCCCTTCGTGAAGCGTTATTTCCTGTCGTCGCGGGACAAGTTGCGCGGCGAAGTGCGGGTGGTGCCGGAATTGCGGCGCATGACGCATTTCATGAGGATGAACCTCATGGATAAGTCCTACCCCGTCGACCGGGACGTCGACATCATCTTCTGCCGCAACGTCCTGATCTATTTCGAGCGCGAGACCCAGCGCAAGGTGATCGAGCAATTGTGCAGCCATTTGCGGCCCGGCGGCTATCTTCTGGTCGGTCATTCGGAATCGATGATTCACAGTGCAGTGCCGGGTCTGAAGCAAGTTCAGCCAACCATTTTCAAGGTCTAGCCGGAGCGCAACCAGAATGCCGAGGGAGAAAGTTCGCGTACTGATCGTGGACGATTCGGCGTCGGTGCGCCAAATCCTGCAAACGATCCTCAACGACGATCCTGACATCGAGGTGATGGGGGCGGCCTCCGATCCGTTCGCGGCGGCGCGCCGCCTCCAGAACGAAATCCCCGATGTCATGATCCTCGACCTGGAAATGCCGCGCATGGACGGCATGACCTTCCTGCGCAAGATCATGGCGCAGCGCCCGATCCCGGTGATCATCTGCTCCTCGCTCACCGAGGAAGGCTCCAACGTGATGTTCGAGGCGTTCGAGGCGGGCGCGGTCGACATCGTGCCGAAGCCGAAGATCGACACCCGGCAGGCGCTGCTCGAATGCTCGACGCGGCTGCGCGAGGCCGTGAAATCGGCAGCGCGCGCGCGGGTGCGTCCGCGGGCGGAGCGCCGTATGATCGAGAGGAAGCTGACCGCCGACGCCATCATCCCGCCGCCGGTGCAGGGCAAGGTCCGGCCGACGACTGAGCGCATCGTATGCATCGGCGCATCGACCGGCGGCACCGAAGCGCTCAACGACGTCCTCGAGATGCTGCCGCCGCACTGTCCTCCCATCGTCATCGTCCAGCACATGCCGGCAGGGTTCACCGCGGCCTTCGCCAGGCGTCTCGACAGCGTCTGCCAGGTCCGCGTCAAGGAAGCCGAGGACGGCGAGCCGGTGCTGCCGGGATGCGCCTATATCGCGCCGGGCGCCCGTCACATGCTGCTCCAGCGCATCGGCCTGCGTTACCAGATCGCGATCAAGGACGGCCCGCCGGTGTCGCGGCATCGCCCCTCGGTCGACGTGCTGTTTCGCTCCGCGGCCCAGCATGCCGGCGCCAATGCGCTCGGCGTGATCATGACGGGCATGGGCGACGACGGCGCGCGCGGCATGCTGGAGATGCGCAAGCTCGGCGCCTCGACCCGCGCGCAGGACGAGGAGAGCTGCGTGGTGTTCGGCATGCCCAAGGAAGCCATCGCGCATGGCGGTGTCGAGAAGGTCGTCTCGCTGCATCATATCCCGCGCGAGATCATGCTCTGGTATCAGGCCGGACACGTTGCGGTGGCAGGTTGATTGCGATGTCCGCCATTCCAGCCAACACGCTCACCGAGGCGATCGTCGCGATCGAGGATGTCTCGTCGCGGATCGAGGACGTCTTCGCGCGCGTCGGTCACGAGCTCGGTCGCGGCCACCTCATCTTCAAGGAACTGAACCAGGGCCTCGCGACGCTCTCGGAGGAACTCTCCGGCGCCGAGATCGAGGGCGCGGCCACCGCGCTACAGGAGATCGCCGCGCGGCTCAGCGAGCTGGCAGAGGCGCTGCCGTCCGAGAGCGCGCTGCTTGCGACCATCGGCACCAGCACGGCGGAGGCGTCCGCGCTGCTCAAGCCGCTGTTCAAGCATATCCAGATGATCACCATCATCGCGCGCAGCGCGCGGATCGAGGCGGCCTCGCTGGATGGCGATCGCGAGGGCTTTCTCGCCTTCACGCAGGAAGCCTACGATCTCGGCAAGGCGGTACAAGGTTCGATCGAGAGCTGCGCGCGGGACCAGCAGCGCCTGTCGGAGGCCGTTGCTACTGCCGCCGGTCGGCAGAAGGAGTTCGAGAGCCGTTATCGGAATCAATTGGTGTCGGAGAGCGCCGAGCTCGGCGCAGCCTATTCCGGATTGCGCGGCCAGCGCCGCGACAGCAGCCAGCTCGCCGACCTCGCGAGCACCAGCACCAGGAAGATCGCCGAGGCGGTTGGCGGCGCGATCATTTCCTTGCAGGCCGGCGACAGCACGCGCCAGCGCCTCGAACATGTCTGTCATGGCCTCGGCCAAGTGTCGGAAGCTGTGCCGGGCCTCGTTCCCGAACGGGGTGCGAGCGAGGACGGCGCGCGCGCGATCTGCCAGTTGCAGGCGGCCCTGCTCAGGGACGCCCAGCGCGAATTCGGCGGCGATATCGGCCAGATCGTTCGCGCGCTCACCGCCATCCTGCACGATGCGGGCAGTGTCGTCGGCCATGGCCGCACGCTGTTCGGCGGCGCGGATGGCGGCTCGTCATCGTTCCTGGCGCGCATCAAGCAGGCACTGGCACATGCCTCGACCCTGATCGCCACCTGCGAGAGCGCCGGCCGCTCGGTCGACGAGGCGCTCGCCATCGTCGAGGACACGCTGGCAAAGTTTCGCCAGGCGATCGCCGGGCTCGCCGAGGCCACCGTCGACATCACCCTGATCGGAATGAATGCCGGCCTCAAGGCAAGCCATCTGGGCAGCCGCGGCAGCGCTTTCGTCGTGATCGCCAACGAGCTCAAGGCGACCGCCGACCAGGTCTCTGTGGGCGCGGGGCGCTTGCGGCCCGTGCTCGACGGCATCGAGCGCTCTGCGAACGAGCTGAAGGAGCTCCGCGTCCGGGGCGATCCCACGCAGCTCGCCAAGTTCGAGCCGCAGATCCTCCAGGCGCTGCGCGAGGTCGAGGTCGGCAACGAACGGCTCGGCAAGCTGATGAGCCGGCTCGTCGATGAAGGCGCGGAATTCGAGGGCCTGATGAATTCGGCGCAAGGTCTGATGAGCTCGCTAGGCGAGAGCTCCGCAGCCTTGCCTGCGGTTGCTGCGCGGCTCGAGACCGCGAGCGCCGGCGCGCGGCGGCCGCAGCCGGAGGCGCAGGATCAGGCGATGCTCGATGATCTCTTCGCGCGCTACACGATGGAGCGCGAGCGGGACGTTCACCGGGAATTCCTGCAAACGCTTGGCCTTGCGTCGATCGCCGCCACGCGCCGCGTCGAAGCGGTCGAGACCGCGGATGACGGCATAGAGTTGTTCTGACGTTCGCCGCCGGCGTCGCGCGTCGGCGGCAATTCGACGGATTGGGTTTTCCGAGCATTAACCTTGCCCGAAGGGCTGGCCGTTAGGTCATTGTCGCGCCCCAGAGTTGGTCGCAAATACAGGGCGATCTTCACCTCGGAAAATTCCCCATGCTGAGAGACGGTAAATACGCTGCCTGGTTCAGGACCCCACGAGGTCAGGGCACCGGCATCGTGGATCTGGCCGAGGGCCGGATCTCGGGCCGCGACAGCTTCTTTACTTATGGTGGTTCCTACCGGGTCGATGAGCAGCACTTCTCGGCCGTCCTGACCGTGAACCGGCATGCTGACGGCCCGCTGAGCGTGTTTGGGCCCGATGAGGTCGAGGTCAAACTCTCGGGTGTGTGCAACGGCCTGGTGGCGAGCTGTTCGGGAACGGCCAAGGAAGCACCCGACGTGAAGTTCGAGGCGACGCTGATCTACAGCCAGGAAGATGCGCCGGCAACCGACGCCAAATGCGCGGTCGTGAAGCTCAACGCCGACAAGCTGCCCAAGGGCCTCGACAACCGTTCCCGGCCGCGTCATCCGTTCACGCCGCCCAAGGCGCCTGTGTCGTAGGGTGCGGGCTTTTAGCTTTGCATTGACGCTGTTGTCGCGAAATCACGGCGCGACTGGACTGCGGCAACACTAGTTTTAGAGGTGAAATCTAGGTTGGGGCCCATAACAAAAGGCGGACAGGGACATGCCTCAGATCTGGATGACATATGACGAACTCGCGACCCTCAGCGGCTGCAGCGCTGCCGAGGCCAGGATGCAGGCGCTGCATCTTTCGCTCGATCGCCGCAAGAGCCGCGACGGGAACACCCGCGTGAAGCTGAACCTCGCCTTGATGGCCCGGTTCTTCGAGACCGTTCGCGAAGCCGAATTCGACCTCGATGACGCGATCAGGGCGCTGCGCGATGCCCATCGGCAGATGTCCGGGGTTCTTTCGACCAGTCAGCCGAGCTTGCGGCGCGGAGTGGCGTAAGTTCTCGCGGCGCCGGTGGCCGCCTCAGGACGGCGGCCTCGGCAGGAATGCCAGGATGGTCTGGGCCAGAAGGACGCCGACGGTGCCGCCGGCGGCCTTTTGCAGTACATCGATGAATCGTGGATCACGATCCGGCGTCACGGCCTGCAAGACCTCTAACCCGACTGCGACGGCGACCACGAACGCGCAAGCCAGCTTGACGCGCCCCGGTAGCAGGAAGGACAGCAGGAAGCCCAACAGGCCGTAGGCGCTGAAGCGCTCAATCACGACGACCCAGTAGGCCTCCGCGTGGCCCATGAGTGCCGGCCGGCCCGCGAGCTTGGCCAGCGTCGCATAGACGATGAGCACGAGACAGATAACCGCGGCTGCGATGAGATGGTTGCGGCGCATTACGCCAACATAGCCGGTCGACCGGCTGGCCGCTTTCGAAAGCCAAGAACATCGTTAAGGTTCACAAACCCTCGAGGGCATGAACCAAGGTTCACGGGCGAGCCGCGGAGCTGTGGCTACGGCCCAATCCGCATGCATTCACTTGACGTCAAACGTGGCGGTGCAGTCGCGATCTCACGCGGACGGCGCTGAGTTGGCGAGGGCAGGCATTCATCTGCCAGTTCTTCCGCCTGGTGACCCAAAGCCGGACTGCCAAGAACAGGATGTTGATGCCGAACCAGATCGACATCACGATAAGGAAAGAGCTTGCCATGACGGCTCCGCCTCCCGCTTTCTTTCGAAAGCAATGCGGAGCGCCGCCGAGAGTTCCGCCGTCAGGGGAACGGGCAGGCGATCGCACCTGCCCAAATTCTCGTCATCGACAAACCTGGCCTCCGGTCAAGCACAAAGCAACGCGCCTGACCGCATGACCAAGCCGTTCGCAGGGACCGACGTTCAGCGCCGATTGTAGGACCAGCCCTTGTCGACATTGGTCGGGTAGTGGGCTGCGAAGTACGGATTCTTGAGGCAGTTGCGCGCAGGATCGAAAATCCAGTCGGCGCATTCCCGGTAATTCAGGAATCGGCAATCGAAACCGAAGGCGCACCACGGCGCGCCGTTTGGAAATCCGAACCCCACGGGGACTTGCGCCGACGCTACTGAGGGCAAAGCCAGGAGCAGAGCTACGGCGAGCGCGCGGGACAACATGGTGCATTCCTCCAACAATCTATCAAACTGAGACCGAAGCCGGTCCGGCGACCGTTTTGCGCCGAAAAGGGACGATGTTCAATCTTCATCGTTGGATAGTCTAACATCCGGGTGCGGAGAGATCGAGAGTGCTGAAGCGATCGGCCCATGTCGACTGGCGGCTGCCATTCATCGATCGATGAGGCGGACACACCCGTCCATGACGTGTCGCGCGCGGCCGACGCTAGCCCTTCTTGGCGCCCTTGGATTTGAGCGACAGGCCGAGGCGCAAGGCCATACGCTTGATCGCATCGGGCGAGCGCCCGAGAAGTTTTGCTGCCTCTTCCAGCGAAGTCGAAGACTTGGCCAATTCCATCAGCCGGCGGTCTTCCTTGAACGACCAGGGCCTGCGCGCCATAACCGAAATCATCCTCTCGTCGAGACAAAGACAAAGCCGCCAAGCGGACCCACGTTCGCTCGACGGCTTTGCTTGGGTGGGGCCGGGCCTGGGGGAGCCCGGTGAGAAGATGGATATGCGATCCACTAAGGTTCGCAACAAACAACGCGGATTAAGCTAACTGCTCAACCTTACCGCGATGAAATCGGCGCGTTGCGCTCCGTATAACCACGGAGTTTCGCTAACCAAGATCGATCTGCACGCTGTGATGGTGGGGATCGAGGATGTTCTGCCACCACGTCCGGTTGTCGCAGAACCGGCGCACGGTCTTCGCAAGTCCGCACTCGAAATCCTCGCGGGGGGCGCCTGCCGATATCCGAGACCCGACTTCGCGTCTCGACGCTGCGGCAAGACTCAGCAGCTCCGCCAATCCGCGCGGACTGTTCTGATCAGCATGGAAGAAGTGCCGATCCCCGAGCCGTCGCCGAGCAGCCGTCGAAACAGCGACTGGTCCTGCCGCGTGGTGGTGGTGAGGATTCTCCTGACGTCGGCGAACGTCAGGATGGATCGCAGGCACGGGATCATCGGCTTGCCGAAGACAGGCAGGAGCTGCTCGGACGCCATGCTGGCGATGGAGGCGAGCAGGGAACTTGTTCCCTGCGCGCTCAATGTCCTCCAAGCTCAGGCGGCAATCTCCCCTTGATAATGGATGGCACGGCGTTGCGGCGTCAGCACTTGTGCGCGATTAGGAATTAGATGCTTCGGGATCACGACATTGTTTGCTTCGAAATCACGACGTCGATTCGAGCGATCAACTTGAATTGAATCGGCGCCGGTTGGTCGCAACGGCTTCGAACGAGAAAAAATCCAATCGCGATGCATGCGGCAGCGGTTTGACGAGCAGTATTATGCTTCTCTCGGTTGAGTCGTCACGAGATCGTCGAATTCGTTCGGCTATGGTGCGCGCGCACGAACAAATCAAAATCAACAAAATCAAGAAGACCGAGATGCTTCAAAAGGCGCGAGCGGCACTTCCTCTCACCAAGCTCAGAGAGCGGGCGTTTGAAGGCGCGTTCTTCAGCGTTGCGCTGATCGCGATGGCGGGCTGGGTGTATTTCATCACGCTGTTGCTGGTGCGATTGTTCCTCTGGTTTTTCGGCTGACGCACGAGCCGATCACTTCGCATGCAGGGTGCTGCCCAAAAAATCCCTGGCATGACGAGAAAATCAGCGGCGGTGATCATGATCTCGACACAACTCGAGGATGAGACTGCCAGTATCACTGGAACGAATTACGAATGATGCTGCTCGCGATCCTGGTCTCGCTCCTCGCTGGCTTTGGCGCAGGCTATGCGACACGCGCGCTGCGGCCCCGCGAGCGCGCGGAGCGTCATCCGTTCCACCGTCCCTACAGTCCCACCGCGTTCCGGCAGAACAGTTCATTGGCGAGGGCGCGGCGTGCATTCTGAGGATTTACAACCGGCGTGCGGTTCTCGCGTTGCGGCTCGCATGGCGGTGGAGGGGAGTGAATCATGACGGGATTTCGGGGAGACGCCATGACGAGCCCGACGTACAACGCGCCACGGCGGTATTTCGTCGATGGGGGAGGTCGCCGCGTCCTGATCGGCCTGACGCCCGAGGAGACGTTCGAGTTCGAGCGGCTCGACAGCGAGCAGGCGCAGGTCGCGCCCGATGCCGGCGAGCGGCGCAGGCTCGAGCTCTATGAGAAGCACGAGGGGGCCTGGAGGGCCTGGATGGCGCAAAGCCGCACCGAACGGCGCGAAGGATTCAACCTTTATTAACCATCGCAGGCCCATTTTCTGGTCTGGCGCCTCGAACCGGAAAATGCACGCATGTTTCAGCTCTTCCTGCGGGCCCGCACCCATAACTTCCTGAAAGACCGTTTCGGCGGAGAGCAGGTGTTCCGCGCGCGCTCGCCCGAGCGCGACGCCGAAACCGATCGCACCCGCATCGAAGCCATCATGGTTGCGATCGATGACGCCCTGCATGCGGCGGAGCGCGAGCAGTCAGGTCTCAACCGCCGGGTCGAGGACGTGCTGGCGCGCGCCGCCGTGACGATCGGCAACGGCGACGACGAATACCTCGAGCGCGAGGCGCTCGACAATCACCACCAGGACCTGTTCGACAAGGAAATCCTGAACGGCCAGCGCCGGCTCAAGGAGCTCGGCGCCTCGATCGCCCATTTCAAGTTCCTGAAGGCGGCGATGCTGAGCCGTTTCCCGGACTACCGGCCTCCGGCGAGCCCCACCAACTGACGCCTGGTACGGCGCGCGAGCGAGACCGCTAGATCGCGAGCATGCTGTTGCCCTGAATGGACAGCAGCGTCAGGTTTCCGGTGGCGTAGGCCCCGGTATCGATGTTGGCCCGGTTCTCGAGCAGCTCGGCCTGCTTCACCGGCGTATGGCCGTGCACGACGTATTTGCCGAAGCGCCTATTGCTTTGCAGGAACTCGTCCCTGATCCACAACAGGTCCTGCTCGCGCTGCTCGGAGAGCGGAATTCCCGGACGCACCCCTGCATGGACGAAGAAGAAGTCGCCGCATGTGAAGGTCGGCCGCAACTGGCGCAGGAACGCGATGTGCTCCGGCGGCATCACGGATGTGAGCTCGCGAACCAGATCGGGCAACTCGTCCTTGCCAAGGCCGGGCGCGGCCGATACGCCGTACGACATCAGGGTCTGGAGCCCGCCGAACTGAAACCATTCGGCGGCGCGGGCGGGATCTTCCAGCACCGAGGTGAAATAGGCCTCGTGATTGCCCTTGAGAAAGACGGTGTTGCGGCGGCGGCTGCGGTTGATCAGGAGATCGAGGGTATGACGCGAGTCCGGTCCGCGATCGATGTAGTCGCCGAGGAAGACCTCGATCGCGCGATACGGCCGGCTGTTCGCCATGTCCGCATCGATCACGGCGAACATCTGCTCGAGCAGATGGGCGCAGCCGTGGATATCGCTGATCGCATAGATGCGCACGCCGTTCGGTAGCTTCGGCCGGGGCGAATTTCGGGGCGCAATCATGGACATGGGGTGCAACTCTTTCAAAGAGCTTCGCCCGGGATGTCAATATGCTATCGGCGAATTTGGGTGTCCGAGCAGGTTTTTTTCTACCCCTGCCGGCAAGCCTGCGCCTGCTCGATCATTCACCAGCGTTGCGAATCACCCGTCCCCAAGCTTGCGCGAGGCTGGCCGAGTTGCCGCTGTCGAACGATGGTGCGGCCTTGCCGCGATAGGCGGCCTCTCGCGCGCGGACCAGAACCGCGCCGCAGAAATAGCCAAGCTGGAGCACCGACGCGAAAACGAGGATCGTCACAACGATGTGAGCTGAATCATGTCCCCGCCAGGCGGAGCCCGCACCGAGGATCGTGGCGCCGAGAACGATGGCGGGCGGCAGGATGAAGATTCGGAATCGGCCTCCCAGCAACGATCCGATCAGCAGACTGAAAATGGCAACCGTACTCACGACGCAACTCCTCGAATTGGTCACGAGTGTTAATGGCCGCGGCCTAATAACGGCTTAAGCGGCATGGTTGAACAGCCGTTCAAATGCGCGCGACAATGCTGTGCGAAAATGACGCGATTTGGTGTGAAACGCGGCGTGATGCCTGCTTAATTGTCACGCGTGTGACAGTAGTTTGAGCATTGTTTTGCTGCGACGCTGCATTGCATGAAAATCGATTTGATTTTTTCGGTGCACTGCCGCAATGTCGCTTTGTTTAGTTAAGATATACTTCGGCGCACATCGAAAAAATTAGATCGATTTGCTCGCAATTCTGATTGCGAGTGGTGACGAGGCAGCGAGGTTCGGATGGCTGTAGCAACTTACGGTTCGGAAAACTATTATTCGGTTATCTCGAACCGACGCGGTGCCCTCCAAAGACCCCTGCAAGTGGCTTTGATCGCCGGAGACTTCGTCGCCGTACTGCTCAGCTATTTCGTGGCGAGCGGCCTGTATCGCGTGCTCGTGATCGAGCAGGACTCATCCGTCGGAGCAGGCCTGGTCGTCGGCGCGGTGTTCGTGACCATCGCTTACTTCCAGGGCGTCTACGATCACCATCGTCTGCTGAACACGGTCTGGCAGCTGCGCAAGGCCCTGGCGGTCTGGCTGATCTCGCTCACTATTCTCGCCGTCGAGGCGTTCCTGCTCAAATCGTCCGCGGACCTGTCGCGCGGAACCACGCTGCTGTTCGCCGCGACCGGCGGCGTCGCCTTGGGCGGTCTGCGCGTGCTGTGGCGCCTGGCGCTGACCTCGAGCTACGCCAAGGGCCGTCTGGTGGACCGCAAGGTCGTGCTGCTCAGCCTCAAGCCTCTCGATTTCACCTCGACCCGGTTCAAGGATCTGCGCAAGCACGGCTTCAACGTCGTGCGACATTTCGTGCTCGATCCGTCTGAAGAGGGCGCGGGCTGGGATCACGAGATTCGCGACATCACCCGTCAAGCGCGCACGGCGGATGTGGAAGAATATCTCCTGGTCATCGACTGGGACGAGATGCCGCTTCTCCAGAAGCTGAGCCAGCATCTGCGCGTTGTCCCCCAGCCGATCCGTCTTCTGCCGGATTTCCCGATCGCCGATCTGGTCTCGCGTCCGTTCCAGCCCGTCAGCGGCACGGTCGCGATCGAGATCCAGCGCGCGCCGCTCAGCGTGTTCGAGCAGGCGCAGAAGCGCTGCCTCGACATCGGCCTTGCCTCGTTCGCGCTTCTGCTGCTGGCGCCGCTGCTGATGACGGCTGCGATCATGATCAAGCTCGATTCCAAGGGCAAAGTGATCTTCAAGCAGGCCCGGCGCGGCTTCAACGGCAAGCAATTCGATATCTGGAAGTTCCGCTCGATGACGGTGGCGGAGAACGGTCATGTGGTCACGCAGGCGACGAAGAGCGACGCGCGGGTGACCCGTGTCGGCCGTGCGCTGCGGCGGACCAGCATCGACGAACTGCCGCAGCTCTGGAACGTTCTGCGCGGCGAGATGTCGCTGGTCGGGCCGCGCCCGCATGCGCTCGCGCACGACAATTACTACGATCCGATCATCAGCAACTACGTGTACCGGCATCACATGAAGCCGGGCCTGACCGGTTGGGCCCAGGTCAACGGCTTCCGCGGCGAGACGCCGACCATCGATCTGATGGAAAAGCGGGTCGAATACGACATCTGGTACGTCAGCAATTGGAGCATCTGGCTCGACTTCAGGATCATCCTGAAGACCGCGCTGGCGCTGATTCATCAGGAAGCCTACTGAGCCAGGCCGACGTCGGGCGCGCGTTGCCGCGCCCGACCCGCACGCCGCCCGTGCAGAGGGGAAACGGCCTGCATTTTGCAGCATGTGATTCGTTGCTGCCCCTTTGACGATTTGCCCCCCCAAAAAACGCCGAGCCTTGCAGATTGAGCCATCGCCTCGCCAAGTTCGTCGCCTTGCCGTTGCTCGTCACCTGGGCGATCGCTGCCGCCTGTTCTCATGCGAACGCGTTGGAGTGGGGGGTCGGCGGACCGCCGCAAAAGCGCAGGGATCTCGCGCCGATCTTTCAGCTCATGAGGGAGCGCGGGCTCACGCAATACAGGACCGGTCTCAATCTGACGCAAGATGCCGAGCCGGGCGAAGCCGCGATGTTCCGGCAAACCATTGCGCTTGCCAGAAAATACTCGATCACGCTTCACCCTTTGGTCAACTTCCCTTTCCGCTACGGTGACCGCACCGACAAGGGGCGGTACCCCAAAGGAGACCGGGACGCGCTCTACAGGCAGGGCTACGACCGCACCTACGCGTTCGTCCGGCAATTCAAGGACGATGTGTCCGACTGGGAGCTTGAGAACGAGATCAACCTGTTCGCGGTCGATTCCGACGGGAAGAAGCTGTTCGGGCGCGGCATGACCGCGGCAGACTTCGAAATGCCGGTGATGGAAGACTGGGCCCAGGTGTTGCACGGCGCGTCCGATGCCATCGACCAGATCAACCGCGAGACCGGAAGTCGTCTGCGCAAGGTGCTGAACACGACGTCGACGATGCTGGGCTTCCTCGACTTCATGGAGTCCCGGGGCGTGAAATACGACGTGATCTCCTACCACTATTACGAGGTGGCGGGGCAGAATCCGCATCGGCACTGGAATGGACGCAATCCGCCCTTCGACCTCTTCAAGAAGCTGGCGTCCTATCACCGCCCGGTGACGTTCAACGAGGTCAATTGCGCCGAGATCTACAAGCCGGCCTATGGAAATCGGCCTGGCGATCCCCTGACGGAGCAATGCCTCCGGTCACTGCGGGACACCTTCCAATATCTGAAGAACCAGAAAGACGTCGAGATCGAGAGCGTGATGGTCTACGAGCTGTTCGACGAGCCGCAGAAGAAGCCGCCGGAGAACAGGTTTGGGTTGATGTACGAGATCGACAGGCCCAAGGTTGCGCTCTTCCTTCTTTCGGAATTTGCCGGCGGCCGCCTGTCGGCTGAAGAATCGACTGAGTTGAGAACCAGGGGACTGTAGCTTTCGGTCTCCGTGCGAAGAAAAGAACCTGCAATGCCTTTACCTGGATCTGAGCGCGTCAACACCGAGAAGTCGGGCAGCATCTTGGGATTCAACGGGCTGCGCGGTCTCTCGGTCGTCCTGGTCTATCTCAATCACAAGTGCGGACTGCAGTTCTACTCGGGCAGCGTCGGCGTCTGGATATTCTTCATCCTGAGCGGCTTCCTGATCATCGGCGAGCTCAACAGGCAGCGAGGCAAGGTCGGGACGGCCGCATCCCGGCCCGCGGCGGAAATCGTCACCTTCTGGGTCAAGCGGGCGACGCGCATCTTTCCCGCATATTATGCGCTTCTCGCCATCCTGTTCCTGACCCGGTCCTATTTTCAGCACGCGGGGCCCGATCTCGGCTTCCGCTATCACGTCGTGTACCTGTCCAACTACTGGATCGGCAGCGTCATCGGCGGGACCGCTGGTCCCTTCGGCGTGCTCTGGACGCTCTCGGTCGAGCAGCAGTTCTACGTGATCGCGCCCTTCCTGTTCATCCTGCTTCCTCTGGAGCGCCATTTCGTCACCTGCATGAGCGTCGTCGTTCTCGGTGTGATCAGCCATTTCCTGATGTATTCGTCGGGCTTCAATCACACGGCCATCCATACCCTGTCGCCGTGGAATTTCAGCCTCATCGCGTTTGGCGGCGCGCTGACGATCTTGCATCTCCAGAGACGGGAATGGGCTCCGAACGGCAACGGCACGTTCGTCTGCCTTCTCATCGTCGGGTTCATGCTGTGCTCGAACGGCGTGATTTACGACGCCCCTTCGTATCTTTCCCCCGCGATCGACATTGCGATCGGGCTGTGCCTGGTCGCGCTGATCTGGTGGGTTCGCGCCAACCAGGACAGTATCTTTGTTCAAGCGCTGGAGTGGAAGCCGCTCGAGCATCTCGGGAAGATCAGCTACGGCTTCTATCTCGTTCACAACTTCATCCCGAACCCGCTCGGCAAGGCGCTCACGCTCTATGGCGGGATGTCGGTGCCCGACAGCGTGAAGATTACCGCGGGCGCAGCCATCGGCTTCGTCATCTCGTACGCTGTCGCGCATGTGTCCTGGAAGTACTTCGAATCGCCGATCCTGCGCAGCCGTCGCGGCCTGACCAAATTCTTCCTGCAATACCTGCCCGAAAATCCCTCGCAGGGCGTGCCGCGAACCGAGCTGAAATAGCCTAGCGGCTCATCCGAAAGCCATCGCCATCGACTGGATAACAGCGATGGCGAATTCGCAGGCCCTTCTCCGCGACGAAATGCGAGAACAATTCCCGATCGGCTTCGGGCGCGGTGCAGGTACGTTCGAGCAGAGCGACGCGCGCCTCGGCGCCGGCCGCCTGATAGAACGTAGCTGCGCTTGGGAACAGGCGGGCCTGGAAGATATCGGCGAAGTCCTGGGTGGCGTAATCCCTGAGCTCGGGCGAGGCCGCATTGAAGGCGCGAAGCGCCAGTGGCGCGCGGATGAGTTGGAGCCAGGCCTCGTGTGGCGCGAAGCGATAGGAAAGACTCAGCAGTTCCGCTGTTCGCGGCCCAAAGCCGGCCTGGCGAATTTCGGCCCAGTAGCTGCCGAACCAGCCCAGTGCTTCAGTCGGCGCGCATGCCAGCAAGGCACGGCTCGTCGACGCGACGGCGTCTGCATCGAGATCGATCTGCTTCAGGTCGCCTGCGCGTGTCGATTCGTCGGCGATTGCGAGCTGGAGCAGCAGGAGCTCGCGCAGCGTCTTGGCGCTGCATAGGCGACGGGCGGATGGCAAATTGTCCGATACGATCCGTCTCAGGCGATCGACTTCATATCGCTCGCCGCGCGCGACGCGTCCTGCAATCTGCGGAACCGCGGGATTGGTCACATCCGGGGCGATAGCCGCGATCCACGCCAGCGCGGCTGCGGCAAGCGCGATGGTCGAGCCGCGCAGAAGCCAGCGATAGGCGATCCCCGTTGCCTGTGCCGCCGGCTCGGTGGCGCTAGGCTCCCTCGACATAGTAGCTGTTGTAGTGCGAGCCCTTATACGCCTCGATCCTCTTGAGCATCTTCGGATTGGCGCGATTGAGCACGGCGCCCAGAAGCTTCTTCTGAATGCCTTCGGAGCTCGCCATCGACTCCTGGAGCGCGTTGCGGGTCGTACGGCCCCACTCGATGACGTAAACCATCGCATCGACGAGATGGCTGACAGCCTTGGCGTCGGTGACCGGCATCACCGGCGCCAGATCGATGACGATGTATTCGTATTCCTCTCGCACCACTGCAAGCAGGTCAGCCATCGCCTTGGAGGCGATGACATCTGCCGAGTTCACCATGCGCGATGCGACGACGGAGGGCAGGAAGTCGAGCCCGCTCTCCTTGCTGCGCTGGATATGATAGCCGAACGAGCGCGGATCCTTGAGGGCTTCGACCAGGCCGGTCTTGGAATGGGGGGCCAGCGCCCTGGTCAGCGAGCGGGTATGGAGGTCGCCGTCGATCAGTAGCGTGCGATGTCCGGTCAACGCGGTCAGATGACCGAAATTGGCGGCAACCGTCGTTTTTCCCTCTTTCGGCAAGGACGACAGGATTCCAATGATCTTGACCTCGCGCGACAGGCGCGCGACGTCGATTGACACCTTGATGTTCCGCAGCGTCTCCGCGAACCGCGAGAACGGGTGCTCGACGACGTAGCTGGATATGTTTCCTTCCGGATGATCTGCCGAAGCCCTCGCCGCGCGGATGTCGGGAAGAACGCCGAGGCATTTCACCCCGAGCTGATCCTCGACGTCGCTCGGAGATCGCAGCACGTCGCTCATCAGTTCCTTCGTGAAGGCCGCCCCGAAGCCGAAACAGAGACCGCCGAGCAGGCCGCCGACCAGCGCCAGCAGCGTCTTGGGCGAGCTCTTCTTGTCGGGTTTGACCGCCGTGCCGATGATGCGCGCTTCGCTGATCGGGAAGCTCTGGTTCTGCGTTGCGTTCTGCAGCTTCTCGAGGAAGTTGTTGTAGAGGTTACGATAAGTATCCGCCGCGCTTTCGAGGTCGCGCAGCTTGACCTGCGCCTGACTCGTGCTGCCGGCCTGGGATACGAGATTCTTGAGATTCTCCTCAAGCGCCGTCTCGCGGCTCTTGGCGATCTCGTACTCGCTGCGATATGCGTCCGCGATACGACGGACCTCGTCCGCGATCGCCTTGCGCAGCTCTTCCATTCGGTTGGCGAGGTTGACGGCCGCCTGGTGGGTCTTGCCGTAACGGCTCGACCAGTCGGCATATTGCGCCGCCAGGTCGAGATATTGGGCGCGCAGGCGCGTGATCACCGTGTTGTTGAGTGCGTCCGTCACGGTCGGCTGCACGAGATCCTTGTCGAGCAGCGCCTCGATCCGGTCGAGGCGGGCCTTGGCCTCGGCGGTCGCGGCATGAGCGGCAATAAGCTGAGAGTTGACGTCCGCAAGCTGTTGCTCGCTCATCAGACCCCGGCTGGTGCCCACGATGTTGTTTTGCGCCTTGAACGTCTGCACGGCGCGGTCGCTCGCCGTCGCCTGTTCACGCAGCTCGGCGCTGCGTTGCTGGAGCCACTCGCCGGCGCGCTTGGTCGACTGATATTTCGCCTCCAGCGCGCCTACGATGTAGGCGTCCGCAATCGCGTTGGCGATCTGCGCAGCCTTGTTCGGATCGATCGAACGGTAGTTCATCGAGAGGACATAGGTCGTCAGCACGCGCTCGACCTTAAGGTTCTTCTGGAGAAGCTCGACCGCGCCGCGCTCGACCCGCTCTTTGCTCGGAGGACCGTCCGACCCGAACATCGAGATGACCTTGCCGATGACCAGCGGAATCAACCCGGGATCCGAGCCGTTGAACTCCGGATCCTCGGTGAGCTTCAGGCGACGGACGATCGACAGGAGGAGGTCGTCAGACTGGAGAATCTCGACCTGGCTGTCGACGAAGCCCGGGTCGATCAGCGCGTTGGCGGTTCCGCTGTCCTTGTCCAGTACCTGGGTTTGGCGTGTGTCCATCAGGATGCGCGCATTTGCCGTGTACATCGGCGTTGCCACGATCAGGTAGACGAGAACGATCGCGAGCGTACCGGCCACGATGGCGACGATCAGCGGCCATTGGCGGCGTACGATGTCCAGAGCGCGCTCGGCGCTGAGCGTCGTGCCACCGACCTCGATGGCATATCTCGGGCGTTGCGGAAACTGATCTCGTGGCTGAAACATCTCTGGGAATCTTGAGGTTGTCACTCGGGAAGGGGAACGGGTTTGAACGGGTCGGCGAGTTCGGTCTTCCACTCACCCGACATCAGACCGGCGCTTGCACCCGGACCCGCCGGTGCATTGCTGGCCGTGGCGGGAGCCGGGCTTCCCGGAACGGGCGCAGCCGCTGCGTCCTGATCCGTGAGATATCCTTTGAGGACGGACCCGTCGTGCAGCTTGGCAACGAATTCGCTGATCCGGCGCGCGACGTCGGGCTTGGTCGCGATGCAGCGCTCTTCGGCACGGTGAAGCCCGGCGCCGATTGCGACACGGTCGGCCTGGCTCGCCTGGCGCAGCATGTCCCGAACCGGATCGAGCGCGGCTATGTCGGTCACCAGCAATCCGGTGAGCCGGCCCGAAAGCTTGTCCCTGTCGTTCTTCGACTGTCGCAACAAAACCGAGGGGTCCGAGACGAATGCGCTGACCGCGGACGACGGCGCTCGTTCGGCGCGATCGACGCATTGAGCCTGTGCCGGCGCCGACAGCGTCGCAGACACGGCAACGGCGATCACTGCCGCGATCCGTAAAACCGGCAGGGAGCCACGCAACAAGCTATCGAGTTTGATTAGGATCGCGCTCATATCTCGTTGCAAACTAGCGATGACGTATGGATTTAGGCCCTAGGTCCTTGATGACCCAAAACTATGTCAAATTCTTGTGCGGCGCAAAATATAAACCAGTACGGACCAAATTGCCATCCTTGCCCGCTCTGCATCCCCGTTTCGCATGAACGAAATTCTTGCTGCGATCAGGCGCGGATTCGGCGAATGGTTGCGCGCGCTCGTATGCGATAAGCATGAATTTTAGGCAAGCACCATGCCAAGGCAAAGGCGCGAGGGACGGTCTGGCAGACCATCGCCTCGCGCCTGTCGCAACCTGCGATTGAGGGCGGTAGAGCGAAACTTCGCGCGGTCTATTCGGAGGTCCGCAACATCGCGAGACGCGTGGCGCGCAGGCGCTCGCCATTCTCGTTGATCGCGACCCAGAAGCGCGGATTTCCGCCGGACTGCATCGAGATCCACTCGTAATCCGCGGCGTTCCAGGGGCGCACCGAAGCGGAAAGATTGTCCAGGACGAAGTCGCCGTCGGCAAGTCGCGCCACCAGCACGAGATGGCCCTGGCCGCCATTTGTCAGGACCACTGCGAGGCGCAGTGCCGACTTGGGCCAGCCCATCTCGATCAGTTGATGACGCTTGGTGACCGCGTAGTCGTTGCAATCGCCGGCGGACGGCGAAAGGCTCCAGCGCGCCACCATCGGATTGGTCGATTTCTGCATCGGTGTGATCGACGCGTTGACCGAGCTGTTCACCTCGCGCAGCATGCTCATCGCCCGGTCGCCCGAAGGCAGTGTCCGGTCGGCGGCGTCGCTCGCGCATTCGCCGTCGTTGTTCATGCAGAACTTGACGAATTGCAGCGGCGCGAGCGCATTGTCGTACTCGCGGATGAACGCGCTCTTCGCCTGATTGAGCGAACTGTCGTTCAACATCTCGGCCTTGGCGGCGGTGCCGGTCGACGCGATCCCGATCGCGACCAGCGATTTGATAATCCAGCTCATGACATCCCCGTCTCGCGTTTTCTTTTTTGACGCTACGGGTATCTCACAAACGATTTGAGCTTTGGTTCCGCGGAAATTTACAATTGTAGCTAAATAGGCCGGTCACGGGACCGGCCTGGGAGGGGTGGTTAACGGTTCCAGCCGTCAGCGCGACGGGCTTACCGAGGTCAGAACGGCGGTCGACGTCGCCGCAAACAGCGTCTGCGTCTGTGACGCCGCACCGGGCCCGCTCTGGTTCACGACCGTGGGTGCGGTCGAGCTTGCTCCGCCACCGCGTGCCTCCGCCGCGGTCGAACCAGGTCCGCCGCCGGCTGTGGTCTCGCCCGTCGGATCGGCGCCGTTGGTCGCTTCGGTCGGGATATCGCCGGTGATGCTGGTGAACGATTGGATCAGGTCGGGATTCTCGGTCTTGAGAACCGCCTCCTGGATCAGCTGGGCAACGCCGGGCTGCGACAGGACGCAAACCGAAGCGGCGGTGCCGAGACCAGCGCCGATGGCGCGGCTTTGATCGGTGCTGCTGGCCTTCGCCAGCGAGACAATGCCATCGACTGTCTCGGGACGCGCGGTCAGGAGGTCGCGCACAGCCGAGGCGAGGCCGCCTTGTCCGTCCTTGAACTGGTCGAGCAGCCCGCCGGGATTGGCCAGAAAGTCGGTGGCGCGCTCGGCTGAAACAACGCCCGTGTTGGCAACGCAGCCCGAGCTGACGCCCGTTGCGCCGAATGCTGCCGGCATTCCGGCGAAAATTGCCAGCGCTCCGACGATCACGGTGAAGCGCCTACCAGAATTCCAGCTCATTGCCCTGCCCACTTCAATCAATTTGGCTTTAAACTTCAATTAATTTGACTTTAGCTCGACTTGCACGGATTTGCCACGTTCTTTTCGCACCTGTGATGGTAGCGATTGCGCGAGGCCGCACCCGACGATGGCTGCGAAAAACACGCCGTAACCGGGTATCTGCAACGAGAAATCGATGCAGCTATGTGCAACTCCCAATACAGCGACGCTGGCGCCGATCACGGGTATGTAGCGGTCGCGTTTTCGGCGCAAGCTTCCGGTAAACAGATGGTAAAGATACCAGAGGCAGGCCAGCGCGATGACGGCGAAGGCGGGGATGCCTAATTCGACGGCAATTTCCAGCGGCGTGCTGTGAGCGCGGTCCCAGATGCCGAGACTGCCGAGCGTTGCGGGTCTGATGGCGGGAAAAACAGCTTCGAAATTGCCCAGCCCGACACCGAGCAGCCGATGATCAGCGATGATCCCCAATGATGCCTGGTACGCAGCAAGCCGCTGCGGATCGATCAGCCCGTGTTCGACGATTCGCCCCGCCACGAGGCCGCCTACGAGCTGCAAGAGCACGAGCCCTGCTGCCGCTGAGCCGCCGAGGACCAGCCACTTCCGCGATCTGCCGAGCTCGAGCGGCACGAGATAAAGGATGATGGCCAGCACGAACGTGCCAACCGACAGCAGCAGACCCGCCCGCGATCCGGTCATGGCAAGCGCGATCGTGCAGATCGCGAATCCCGCACCGAGCGCCACCGGCGCGGAGAGGATTTGCTCGAGCTGCGATCGCCAATCCGGTTGTTCCGGCGGCCCGCCTTCCTGGCGGTGCATGGTGCGCAGAAGCGGCACCAGAAACAGCAGGGCGCAGCTGCCCCAGAACGTCGCCGCCGTGTTTCGATTGACGAAGGTCCCTGTGGCAAAGCCCAGGTAGGCTTCTTTCTGCCTGAACAGCACCATGTCCGGTGCGATCAGCTCCGCCAGAATTCCGTACAATGCATACAGGCATCCCGCCCATGCCAGTATGCGTAGCAGCGAGCGTGCGGCTCCCGCATCGCTTGCAAGAATCACGGCGCGCGTGAAGGCGAGCGACAGCAGCAAGACCGATCCGAACGCCAGCCACGTTCCGCGTGCGGTGACCGAGAGACGGTCAGGCAGTACGAGGCCGAAAAAAAGCCGCGGCAGTTCCCAGACCGCTGCTGATTCACTGGACGGATCGCTCCACGTTTGCAACGCCACGATGACAACCACCGCCGCGATCGCCACTGCCAATGGAATGAGCAACATGGCATTGCGACGGCTCACGGCCGAAAGATCGGCGGTCAGCAGGCTGCAGACGAGCAGAAAATTCCAGAAGCAAATCCACGCGAGGTCGAGGGATCCGAGCGGAAGTGGCGCCAGCACAAACACGGCTGTGGCGAAAAATCGCGATATCGCGCCCAAAGGCCCCTCTGTCATTCAACTCAGCCGCGATGGAGCTATCAGAACTTCGCGCGAGATCAAGTTAATGCGAGGCTAGGTCGTTGATGGCCATTCGCAACATTGCAAACAAGGCCGCAGCTCGCGCGTGCAGCCCTGATCTGTTCCAAACGCAATGCCCGTTGCCTCACGAAAGCTGAATTGAAGTCTATGAGCATGTCGTCGGAGCAAAGATGCCGACCGGCGTCTTGCTGCCGCATCTGTCGTGCACTGTCCTGGTCGAGATCGGCGCTTCGCGGCTCTTTTCAGTTGAATAAACCACCCGGTGGAGGCATTATATTGCACCGCAGCATTTCGCTTTGGTCGAATCGTAGAGCCTCTATCAAGTGCTAGCTCATCAAACAAAGGCGCACTACGTTCCGCTGGACAGCGTTCGTGGCCTCGCCGCCCTCTGCGTGGTCGTCCATCACTTCGTCGGATCGGATCCGCTCGCCGCTGCGCTGCCTCATCGCGCCTGGATCGACGTCGCGTTTTTTCACAATTCCTGGCTCTTCGTCGATTTGTTCTTCGTGTTGAGCGGCATCGTGATCTCGATGAGCTATGTTCAGTCCGAATTCAGCGGGTTCGACTTCCGAACGTTCACCTTGCGTCGTATCGCACGCATCTATCCGCTGCACATCGTCATGCTGTTCGCCTTTCTGGCGTTTCGGCTGATGCGGCTCACGCTCACCGAACTGGACCTGCTGCACTTCTCGACCAACGAGACGGCGGATCTCCAGGTTAACAATGTGTACTCGTTTGTCGCGAATGTGTTCTTGCTCCATGCTATGGGCGTGCTCGATTATCTGAGCTGGAACGGCCCGAGTTGGAGCATCAGCGCGGAGTTCTACACCTATCTCGTGTTTGGCGCCGTCGTCGTCCTGTCGCAGCGCCTTGGCTACATCAGGCTCGTCTATGTTTTCAGCGCCGTGCTGGCGGTGATGGGCGCGGCTCTCATTATCTTCGTGCTCAAGAATGAAACGCTCGATTTCCAGACCAACGCCTTCACCCGATGCTTCCTGGGCTTCTTCGTCGGCGTGCTCACGCTTCGTTTCGTCTCGGGAAAAGGTCGTTCAGTGAGCCCCTTCGTTCAGTCGGCCTGCCAGATCGGTGCGGCCGTCGTCGCCATCGTGCTGGTTTCCGTCGTCGGCTTCGACGAACGGCTCAGCTTCGTGGCGCCGATCGTTTTCGGCGCCCTGCTGGGCTCGCTGATGGCGTTTCCGGAGCGGCTCCTGCCGAAGCTGCTGTCCGTCCGTCCGCTGGTCTGGCTGGGCAAGCGCTCCTATTCGATCTACATGACGCATGCGCTGATACTTGTCCTCATCCAGTACTTCGCGCGTGGCGTGGGCACCGGGCGCCTGCAAATCGTGGACAACATTCTTCCCGGACTAGCAGCCTCACTGCTGCTCGCCGTCTTCGTGGCCGCCGTGCTCGTGCTCTCCAACCTCACCTACCTCTGGGTCGAGATGCCGGGGTCGCGGTTCGTGCTTCGGCTTTTCAATCGCCGCGCCGTTCCCGCTGTGGTCGCGGCGGAGTGACGGGCATGTCCAGCAGCTCTTCGGCTCTACCGAGGTCGGACTGGCGCATGGTCGATCCGGCGGCCTTGCCCCGGCATCACCAGCAGGAGGGCAGTGCATTCTTCAGTCTCGAGGCTATCGCGCTCTTGCTTTATTTCTACCGCGATGCGCTCGCAGGCGCGCTGCGCTATTATCTGGCCGTTCTCAAGATCAGCCCGCTGTGGTTCCTGCCTGACATTTTCGCGCTGGTCTGCATTTTTGCCTTCGTGCAGCGCTACGTCCTGATGGGGCGTAACCTCGTCGCGATCCTCACGCTGTTCTACATCTGCTTTGCGCTTTACCTCGGATACGTGTTCCTGGGCTATTTCAGCGGCATGATGTCGTCGTTCAAGATGATCGCGCCGGTGTTCGTCGGCTTCTGCTTCTGCGGGCGCAATTTCGGCGACTACGATCGACTGCTGCGGTGGCTTCACCCGATCTTCTACCTGACGATCGTCGGGATCATATTGTCGTCCCGCATGCAGTTGCCCTGGGTGGGATATGCCTACGAGACTTTCGGCACGACGCGGCAGGCGACGCGGCTGTGGTGGTCGGCGTCCGAGACGCGCCTCGCCGGACTTGCCGCCGACAGCACGATGGCCGCATTCTTCGTGTTCATTTCGTTCACGATCAGCTCGGTGCGCCGGAGCCTGCTGTGGTGCCTGTTCTGGGCCCCGATCGGTCTCTACGCCATCAAATTGACCACGAACAAGACCTCGCTCGGCGTGATGGTGATCTACGTCGCTTGCCTGATCATCGTTCGCCTCGTTCCCGAGCGTGAGAAGTTTCCCATGCTGCGGCGCATGGCGCTGCTGTCGTTCCTGTCGATCCTCGTGCCCGCGGTGCTGATCGCCCTGTTCTCCGGCAACGGGCTTGTCAGCATGTCGCGCGGCCTGTTCAGCCTGCAGGACCGCGTCAACAACAGCTGGCAGTTGCCGTTCGTCTACATGGCTGAGCTTATGCCGGTCGGTTTCTTCACCGGCTGCGGCCTCGGTTGCTTCAACTATCCGCAGCTGCTGTTCTCGAACAAGCTCAGCTATTACGTTCCGGTGGATAATTTCTACCTCGGCACCTACCTGATGTTCGGGCCGATCTTCGTGTTGTTCATGGTCATGGTCATCCTCGCGGTCGCAAGGACCAGGGACATCTACAAGCTGTCTTTCGCGGTCGCCATGAACCTCTTCACCATCACCGTGCTGGCCTATGGTCCGGCAAGCGGCTTGATCATGCTCGGCGTCGCCTTCAGCGAAGTCTTCGCCCGAGAGAGACGTGACGAGACCGTCGCGGACGCGGTGCCACTCGCGCCTGACGTCGACGATCTGGTCTCTCGGCCGGCATGATCGCGATGTTGCCGCATGCAATGAGCTGCAGTGCGCAGCACGGGCGCTGGTCCGGAACTTTCCTTCATCTTGATATCGGATCGCGGCGGTGAGCGCAGACAGCAAGAATTTCGTGGAGGCGATCCAGGGGCTGCGCGGCGTCGCCGCGCTCACCGTGCTGATCGTCCATCTTCAGGACATGCCGCTTCTGGCAGGCTTCCTGCCTCCGATCTGGCCGTGGCTGGAAGCGACTGTCAACATGGGCGGGCACGGGGTCGAGCTGTTCTTCATGATCAGCGGCTTCCTGATTCCGGCGAGCCTGATGCGTCACCGCAGCGTCGGGAAGTTCTTTCTCGATCGCGCCCTGCGAATCCTACCCGTGTTCGTGATCCTGCACCTGATCCTGTTCACGGCAGGCCCCCTGGTTGGCTACAAGTTCTTCAAGGGGATCGATCTGCCGACCTATCTCAAGCTGTTCTTCGTCAATCTGGCGTTCCTGCCGGACGCGCTGGGATTGCCGATCGGCCAGCAGAACGCGTGGACACTGAGCTACGAATGGGCGTTCTACATTCTGTTCGCGGTGATCTTCGTGATGTTGGTGCGGCGGAGGAACTGGCTGCTGGCGGCGCCGTTCATCCTGCTCGGTCTCGCGGGCATCGCCTTTCGGCCGATCGCCGCGTTCTTTCTGGTCGGGCTGTTGTTCAGCCTGATCGATTTGCGGATCCGCGTCGTCGGCTGGCCCGGATTGCTGGCGGGCATCCTTTGCGGGATCGCGATGTACGTGTCGATCGAATATGCGCATCCGCTGGTCGGGCTGTTGCCGGGCGCGCTGCTGTTTGGAATGGTCCTTGCTCCGGACTCCGGTATTGCCGTCGCTTTGAGCGGCAAATTCCTGCAGTTCCTCGGAAAGATCAGCTATAGCCTCTATTTGGTCCACCCTTTTGCGCTATTTCCGTTGCAGGTCATCGGAGTGAAGCTGGCCGCGCATGGCGTCAATCTCTGGCTCCTCTGGGCCGGGTTCGCGTGCCTCGGCCTGATTGCCGCACTGATAGCGGGAACTGTCAGTTACGAGCTGATCGAAGTGAGACTCCGCCGCTTGCTCGATCCGGCGCTGCGGGGCCTGTTGTTTGGAGTGCGCCGTGAAGCTCGCTATGTCGCCTGAGCGCGTCCTTTCGCAATCGTTTCAGCCGGATCACATACGAGAGACGTCATGATCATCAAGAACCTGCTCTCGATGTCGAGCGTGAACGTCGTGAAGTCGGCCGTTCAGTTCCTCATCACGCTGCTGATCACCTATTTCGTGACGCCCACGGAATTCGGGCTCGTGGCGTTTTCGCTGCCCTTCATCGCCTTCATCTCCATGCTGACCGACCTTGGGCTGTCGAGCGCGATGATCCAGCGGACGTCGCTCACCAGGGAGGAAGCCGGCGCGGCGACGACTCTGATGGTCGCGATCGGGATTGGTTGTGCCCTGGTGCTGGCCGCCGCCTCGAAGCCGCTGGGGGCTGCCGTCGACATGCAGGGGCTGCCGTCCGTGCTCGCCGCTCTCTCCGGTTCGGTCGTCTTGTCCATTTCCGCGATGGGGCCGCGCGCGGTCCTGGAGCGCTCCCTGCAATATCAGACCATCGCCTTGATCGAAGCCGGCGCGGCTCTGGCTTCCGCGACGGTGGGCGTGGCCGGAGCCCTGCTCGGATGGGGGATCTGGGCGCTGATCGCATACTATGTCCTGATGCAGGCGGTGCGCGCCGTCGCCTTCTATGTGAACACCAGGCGCCATATCCATCTGTCCTTCAAATGGCGCGGCGTCGCGCTGATGCTGTCGTTCGGCGGTTGGGTGCTGGCCTCGAACGTCCTCAACTTCACTGCGAGAAACGTCGGCAATCTCATGATCGGCGCCAAGCTGGGCGCAGCGGCGGTCGGTCTGTTCGGTCTCGCCTTCCAGTTCATGACGCTTCCGCTGATGATCCTGTCGTGGCCTGGCGGCGGCGTTCTGATGGCCACCCTGAGCCGGATGAACGGCGAGCGGGAACAGGAACGGCGCAGGGCGGCGATCTGCGCGGTGCTCGGCATGACCGCGATGATCACATTCCCGGCAATGATCTACCTGACGTTCGGGCTGAAATATCCCGTTGCGACGTTCCTCTCGCCGCATTGGCAGGAAGTCCTGCCGCTGATTGCCATCCTTGCGCCGGCAGGCGCGGCGCAGTCGATTGCGGCCTATGCCGGACCGATTCTGCTCGCTCACAACAAGGCCCGGCTCCAGTTCTGGGTGAGCACCGCCAACAGTGCCAGCATGATCCTCGCCTTTGTCGTGGCGTTGCCGTTCGGGCTCACGGCCGTGGCGGTCGTGTACCTGATCGTATCGATCCTCGTTTGCGTCCTGATGCTGATGATTGGAGCCCGCAACTGCGCGATCTCCTATGCCTCTTTGTTGGGCGCCCTGATGCCGGCCACCGTCGCCACCGCACTCGGCGCATTGTGTGCACTCGTCGCCACGAAGGCAGACGTCGCAAGCCTGTCACATTGGCTGTTGGCGACGGCCGTCTATGCGCTGATCGTGCTTGGCAGCTACGTGATATTCAGGCGTCGCATCTGGAACAGCATGCAATCGCTGCTCGGCGGCTCGGTTCCGTCGATCCAGGCGAATGTTTCCTCGGCAGGTTAGTAGAGATCGTTTGATGTCATCAGTTGAGGGAATGAGCGGCAAGTCCCAAGCGGGAATTCCGTGGCGCGAGGACCTGATGGCAAACACCGGCAGGTCCGGTGTGGCTGCCGCTTTCGTCGCCATGCTGACGAGCCCGGGCTTTGCCGTGATCACGACCTGGCGCATCGCCAGGATGCTGCGATTCCAGACCCGCTGGGGACATCAGATCACCTGGCTGCTCGTGCGGGCGCTGATGCGGCGCGGCTGCTACATCTCGGTTCTCGCGGAGATCGGTCCAGGGCTGATCTTGCCGCATCCGACCGGCGTCGTGATCGGCGAGGGGGCGCGGATCGGTCGCTCCGTGATGCTTTATCACAACGTCACGCTCGGCCGGCGTGCCTGGGATGAACCGGGTTGCCCGACCATCGGCGACGGTGCCGTCATCTACACCGGTGCCGTGATCGTTGGCCCGACTTCGATTGGTGCGGGAGCAAACGTTGCCGCCAACGCGGTCGTGACGCGTGACGTCCCGCCGCATTCCGTCGCCGCGGGAGCACCTGCGCGGATCGTGCGCTCGGAAGCACCAGGTCGCCTGCGCGCCTGACGGCCCGCGAACCGACGGCGAGGTTCCCGGCGATCCGCGTTTGGTCCGCCGGTTCAACCCGGTCACAATTCTGATTGCTTGCCATGTATAGTTGTGTCCGGAAACGTCTCGGACACAGGAAGCAAGCCCATGTCGTCGATCATTACCGATTTTTCGCAGGTCTATCCCTATCTCGACGGCTCGAAGTTCAAAGACACCATCGTCGTGCAATATCGGGGCGATGGCGACGTCAAATACAGATGCGACGTCCTCGTGGACATCTGTCGGGGCAAGCGCGTCCTGCATGTCGGATGCTGTGATCATCTGCCGCTCATCAAACGAAAGATCGACAACCGGGACTGGCTGCACGGCCTGATCACCGAGTGTTCCGAATACACCGTCGGCGTCGACATCGATGCGGATGCGGTGCGGGAGGCGTCGCGGATTTCCGGGCTCGACAACATGGTCGCGGGCGACGTGACGTCCGGCCAGAAGATCGATGCAATATCCGGCCGGAAGTTCGACATCGCCGTGTTTGGCGAAGTCGTCGAGCACATTCCGAATCCGGTCTCGTTCCTGTCGCGCTTCAGGGAGAATTACGGCGACGTCGTCGATCAGATCGTGATCACCGTTCCGAACGCCTTCAGGGGTGGCAACATCAAGGGCATCTTGAAGAACGTCGAGACGATCAACAGCGATCACCGGTTCTTCTTCACGCCCTATACCATCGCCAAGGTCGCAATCGACGCCGGCTATGCGCCGGTCGAGGTGAAGATGGCCACCTTCATGCGCGCCGGAAAGCTGAAGTCGATGCTGCTGCGGCGGCTTCCGCTGCTGGCCGAGGATATCATCTTCATCGGTGCGGCCACACCCGCGCGGCCGCACTGACCTTGCTTCCCCCGTCGTCCCCGTTCAGCTGGCAGGGGGACCTGCCAGCTGGTTCGGCGTCAGACGAACAGGAAGTTGCCGTGATCCAGGTTGGCCGAATTCACATTCTTCAACAGGATGGAATCGGCCGAGGTGAGCTGGATCAGCGTGTCGGAACCTGATTGCGAAATCTGCAGGTGGCTGTAGTCGGCCACCAGTGATTTCAGGATTTCGATCGTGTCGTGGTTCGCCGCGGCTCCGGCGTGGAAGCTCTTGATCTGGTCGTTGCCGCCGTCGAACATGACGGTGGTCGTGCCCGGCGCCGCGGAGAAGACGTCGTTGCCGCTGCCGCCGGCCAGTGTCAGTCCCGCAGTCACCGCCGTGACGGCGTGGGTCCCATCGGTGTTGAGGACGTCGATCGAGAGCAGCGAGCCGCTGGTATTGTAGCTGTCGTGCTCGACGGCGCCCGGCAGGCCGGCGACCTTGAACTTGAAGACGTCGGACGTTCCATCGGCGTTGTTGATGGTTTCGGTCGTCTTGACCCCGGTGCTGTCGTAGACATCGGAGACCTTGCTGCCGTCCGCCTTGACCACCTGCGTGTAATCGAGCGTACCGTCCGCGTGCGACCGGGTGATCGAGGTCATCTTGCCCGCGGCGTCGATGTGCTGCTGCTCCGTGACGTAGCTCTTGCCGGTGATGTTGTAGATCGTGTTGTCGTGCGAGCCGTCGGCGTTGTTGGCGTAGACCGCGGTCTTGACGCCCGACGTGAACACGGTGGTCGAGTTTGAGCCGTCCTTGTTCAGCACGTAGTCGCTGGTGAGACTGCCGCTGCCGTCGAACAGCTTCGTTTCCTTGGTGCCGTCGGCGTTGACGACGTAGATCGACGAGTTCAATCCGTTCGCGTAGTTCGTCGTCGTCACGTCGCCGCCCGCCGTCTTGTGAACGTCCTGGACCAGAGCTCCCGACGAGTTGTACGTGTCCGTCGTGGTCGATCCATCGGCGGCATTCAGGATCTCGCTCATCTTGTGGCCGGTGCTGTCGTAAAGGTCGGTGACCTTGCTGCCGTCGCTGTTGATCACCTGCTTGTAGGCAAGCGTATCATCGGCGTGAAGGCGGGTCAGGGCCGTAAGTGCGCCGGCGGCGGTGAGGTGTTGGATCTCGGTCGTATAGCTCTGGCCCGTGATGTTGTAGAAGGTGTTGTCATGGCTGCCGTCGGCATGGGTGACATAGAGCTTCGTCTTGACGCCGGCGGAGTAGACCGTGTTCGAGGACGAACCGTCCTTGTTCTGGATGAGGTCGCTGGCGATGATCCCGCTGGAATCGTACAGCTTGGTGTCCTTTGACCCGTCGGCGTTGACCACGTAGACCGACGCCAGCTTGGCGCCGTTGTAGTTCGTCGTCGTGGTGTCGCCGGAGCTCGTCTTGGAGACCTCCTGCTTCAATGCGCCGGTCGATGCATCGTAGATGTCGGTCGTCGTGCCCGACGACGTGACGGTGATGACCGAGATCTTGTGGCCTGTGGAATCGTACTGGGTCGTGACCTTGCTGCCGTCGCTGTTGACCACCTGGCTATAGGCCATCGAGCCGTCGGCATGGGTACGGCTGACCAGAAGCAGCTTTCCGCTCGGATCGATGTGGTCGTGCTCGTTGGTATAGGACTGGCCGGTGATGTTGTAATAGTAGTTGTCGTGGCTGCCGTCGGCATTGGTGCCATAGACCTTGGTCTTGACGCCGGCCGTGTAGAGCGTGTTCGAGGACGAGCCGTCCTTGTTCTGGATCAGGTCGCTCGCGATGATGCCGTTGGAATCGTACAGCTTCGAATCCTTCGATCCGTCGGCGTTGACCACGTAGACCGACGCCAGCAGCGAGCCGTTGTAGTTGGTCGTGGTCACGTTGCCGGAGGTCGTCTGCACGACCTGCTGCTTGAGCGCGCCCGCGATGGTATAGAAATTGGTCGTGGTGGCCGTCGACGTTATGGTGACGGCCGAGGTCTTGTGGCCGGTCGAGTCGTACTGGGTCGTGACCTTGCTGCCGTCGCTGTTGAACACCTGGCTGTAGGCCATGGTGCCGTCCGCATGGGTGCGGCTGACCGACAGCAGCTTGCCGCTCGCGTCGAGGTGATCGTGCTCGCCGGTATAGGACTGGCCGGTGATGTTGAAATAATAGTTATCGCGGCTGCCGTCCGCGTTGGTGACGTAGGCCTTGGTCTTGACGCCTGCGGTATAGAGCGTGGTCGACGACGAGCCGTCCGCGTTCTGGACCACGTCGCTCGCGATGACGCCCTTGGCGTCGTACAGCTTGGAGTCCTTCGAGCCGTCGGCGTTGACGACGTAGACGGACACCAGCAGCGAACCATTGTAGTTCGTGGTGGTCACGTTGCCGGAGGTCGTCTGCACGACGGTCTGCTTGAGAACGCCGGCTGTGGTGTAGAAATCGGTGCTGGTCGCCGTCGATGTCACGGTGACGACAGAGGTCTTGTGGCCCGTGGCGTCGTACTGGGTCGTGACCTTGCTGCCGTCGCTGTTGTAGACTTGGCTGTAGGCCATCGAGCCGTCGGCATGCATCCGGACGACTGATAGAAGCCTCCCGCCCGCGTCGAGCTGGTCGTGCTCGCTGGTATAGGACTGGCCGGTGATGTTGTAATAGTAGTTGTCGTGGGTGCGGTCGGCATTGGTGACGTAGACCTTGGTCTTGACGCCGTTCGAATAGAGCGTGTTCGAGGACGAGCCGTCCTTGTTCTGAACGAGGTCCGCGGTGAGATTGCCGCTCGTATCGTAGGTCTTGGTGTCCTTGTCGCCGATCGCCGAGACGGTGACGTCACGCACCATCTTGCCGCCGGTATAGGCGATGTTCTCCGACGAGCCGTCGGTATTGAGCGTTACCTTGCTGGTGATGACGCCGTCGGTGAAGTTGGACGTGCTGGTCGACAGAAGCTTTGCGGAGGAGTCGTAGACCCTGGTGACGCTCCAGGTGTCGGTCGAGTTGGTGACGGAGAACTGGTAGCCGCCCTGGATGGCCGCGAGCGCCTTCCCGTAATGCGAGATCATGTACGCCATGGTGGCATCGGAGGCGACCGGAAGCACGTGGGTGTCGGTGAGCGTGATGGTCTCAAGCGAATCCGAGGCGTTCAGGTCGGACATCTGCGACACGATGTCGGCGGCGGTTCCGCTGACGTCGGTCACGGCGGGCGGTGCAGAGCCGCCTCCTGCGGGAGCGTCGATCTCGATGATGAGCGGGTGGTCCGTGATCGGAACCACGATCTGGCTGACATCGGTGTAGGTCGCGATCGGCGAGCTGCCCTTTAGCGGGTCATAGACGTTGATCAGGTGGTGGACGCTGCCCAGGTTGACGGTAACCGATATCGTCGGATTCGCGATCTCGGTGTCGGTGGCGTCGTTCCAGACCTTGGGTTCCGCCCAGACCACGAGCTCATAGGCGCCGTTGCTCTTGCCGAGAACCATGCTGTTCCCGCTCGCCGGCATGTTGTCGAGCGTATAGTTCAGCGAGGCAGTCGGCGTGTGGCCGCCCTTGCCGTCGTCGGCCAGGATCGTCGTCAGATTGTGGACCGCGGTCGCCGCGAGCTTCGGGGTTCCGTCGGCGTTGAACAGGCCCCAGTGCGATTCGGGATCCGTAGGGTCGTTGCTCGCCGAGGCGTCGAGCAATTGATAGAGATAGGTGGTGCTGACGCCGTCCTTGTAGGCATCGACCAGCGTGTTCAGGATCGATTTCGCCTGTACGTTCTCGCTGGCGCCGACATACGGGGTATCGCTCTTGGTCGTATATCCGGTCTCGGTGATCACGACCGGTTTGCCGCCGGTGACCGACGTGGCGTTACCGAGCAATTGCTCGAGGGCGGTTTCGGGTGTCAGGCCGGTGCTGACATAGGCGTGAGAGTTGGCGTAGTCGGTCGACCCCGACATGTTTCCGAGATTGGCGTAGTCGGCCGAGTCATTATAGCCGATCGACAAATTGTAGACGGGGATATCCTTGAGCGCGGCGTCCGCCTTGATGGCGCTGTAATAGACAGCCTGGAACTGCGCTGCGGCCGAGACGCTCGAGCTCCCATTATAGCTGAAGCCCTGGATGTTGACCTCGTTGAGGCCTTCCAGCGCGATGACGCTGCCGGGATGGCTGGCCGCGAACTCCTTGACGGATTCCAGATAAGACTGGAGCGCAGCCGCGCCGCCGGCCGGAACGCCCGACGGAACCACGAGGTCGAATTTGTAACCGTCCTTCGCAAGTCCCTCGACGATCGGTTGCGCTTCCGGGCTCGTGGCGAGTCCGCCCCGCAGTTTCGTCACCCCGAGATAATTGAGATTGTCCTCGACGAGGGCGAGGTTGTCGTAGGCGCCCCAGGAATATCCAACGTGAACATTGACGCCGATGGAACTGACAAAGGTGCTCGCCGACAGGATCGTCTGATCTGGTGATGCGGTAGTCATCGGTATTTCGGAGCCTTTTCTGAAACGCGAGAGTTCGGTGCCGCCTGCGTCTGTCGTATCGGCCAATCTCTGTTTTTCGAGTTGGTGAGATCGGTAAAAATGGAAGCACCCGGAGATTTTCTCACCGACGCTTCCTGCGCGACGCCCACAGCGCACGAATCTGCGTGGACTGAGATTGATCGATGAAGACCACGGCAATGTGCTTGCAGCGTGACGTTCGAATGGCGATGCAACGACGATGTTCGATCGATGTTGTGCCGGTGCCTAATCGAAACGCATTTGCTTGTCGCGCGAGCAGCCTTGCTTCGAATCTATTGTGTTAAGCGCCGTTAAGCCTGTGGCGTGGGCGGATCGAGTTGCCTGCGAGTCACGACCGCAAAAAATATCGATCGAACTTCGAATGTGACAGTTGTTCGGGCGTTGAAGGCTTGCAGCGCGCTTCCGAATTTTCCCGCGTGCAGTCGGGAAGCGAGAAAGTAAATCTATGGAACTCGCCACCGGAGTTTTGTTTTCTCTCCTGGTCGCTGCGACATCGTGTCGACGTCAATGCAGAAGGATATCGAGTCTGTCTTTGGCCGATGAAGAAACCCCTCGTTGATGTGCAGGGCCAGTCGAACGAACGACGCCGACCAGATGAGAGGTCCAATCTGTGTGCACGAGGTGCGGCGATCGGTGCGTTGACGGCGGGACAATCGGTCGCGGACCCGGCGGGCAAGGGGCCGGGGGACGTTTCAACCGGGCGTTGCTTGCGGAATTTGAAGGGAACGCCGACTTCCGGCGGAAGGCGCGAACCCGAGAAGCGGACTTCGGACGTCGTCTGCAGTGCCGGGGCGGAGTGTCGCAGATCCGCAACGTCAATATGTTAGGCGCGCAACGCTGTTGCGGGCAAACCGCTGGCACGGCATGGAATTTGCCGCTAAGCACTGACCGAAATGTCGTCGATTGAACGGAGTAAGGCCATTCCCATGCAAGATCCCGCCCCGAATGTCATGTTTCTGGTTGAGGTCGTGAATTGCAATGACGGGATTGCATCCTATTGCGAGACCCTGGCCACGGGATTGCATGGCCGGGGCGTGCAGATCCACCTGGTCTCCGGTGCCGTGCGCTCGGACGAGAAGTCCGAATACAAGCGTCAGAAGCTGGCGGCGGCCGTCAAGGAATGGCACGTCATTCCGGGACTTCGGAAGTTGCCTTCGCTGTCGATCTTCATGCGGTTGTTGAAGCTGATCCGGAAGAACAACATCACCGTGATCAACGTCCACGGGCTGGGCATGCTGATGTGGGGCCGGCTGCTCGCGCTGCTCACCGGCGCGCGCTGCGTTGCGACCTATCATCCCTCGGTGCTCGGGAACATCGAGAAGGTGCAGAATGCGCCGCAATCGACCTTCAGCCCGGTCCAGGTCCTGTTCTTCAACCTCTTCTTTCCCCACACCCTCATTCTGATGTCGGAGGAATCGCTCCGGCATCTGCGCCGCTACGTGCTG
Organism: Bradyrhizobium sp. 604_D8_N2_3; assembly: GCF_051810765.1. NCBI lineage: Bacteria > Pseudomonadati > Pseudomonadota > Alphaproteobacteria > Hyphomicrobiales > Nitrobacteraceae > Bradyrhizobium > Bradyrhizobium sp. 604_D8_N2_3. The sequence continues at coordinate 2,074,324 of NZ_JBPWPM010000001.1, forward strand.
TTCGGCAAGAACCGGATCGCCAAGGTCTATGGCGGCGTCGACACGGTTCATTTCCGGCCGCCCTCGGATGCCGAGCGCCGCGATGCGCGCGCGAAATTCGGCGTTGCCGACGGTGAGTTCATGTGCCTGCTGGCAGCCCGTCTCGCCTGGGTGAAGGGCCACGACCTCCTCATCAAGGCGGCGCGCAAGATCCGCGACGGCGCCAGTTCTCCGCCGATCGACATCAAATGCTACTTTGTCGGCAGCGGCGGAGCCGAGCGCGAGAAGGAAATCAAGTCGTTCGCTTATGCTGGCGAGAAGGACAAGGACACCTTCAAGTTCCTCGGGTTCATGGGCGACGTCCGCGAAATCCTCTGGGCCGCCGACGTGTTCGCGCTGCCGAGCCGGTTCGAGGGATTCCCGCTCGGCGTTGCCGAAGCCATGGCGACGGGCCTCATTCCGGTCCGGACTCCGGCGGGCGGCGCGACTGATCAGATCATCCAGGGCCAGACCGGCTTCATCGTCCCGTTCGAGGACGTCGACGCGCTCGTCGGTGCGCTCGAGAAGGTGGCCGACCCCGCGATGCGCGCCGCGCTGTCGCGCAATGCTCTTGCGCGCGCCCAACAATATTTCGGTGTCGGGCCGATGGTCGACGAGACTCTCAGGATCTACGGTTTGACCGGCGATACCAGCGGCAACGCGCTGGCTCACGCGGTGAAGGCCTGATCCTAACTGCGTGCCGAGGCCAGCAGATCGCCTCGCCACGTCACCAGAACGACGGCGAGGCCGGCAAAGACGATCTTTCCCGCGAGCCAGGTCAGGGAGTCCGACGGAGCCGCCGCTAGCATCGCGATCGCGGCGGCCGCAACGGTCGCTTCCAGGATCAGCAGCGCCCTTGGCGCCGCCCTGAACCGGATCAGCGGACCGCTGGCGAAGAGGATGATGAGCGCGGTGGCCAAGGCCGCGCTCGCGATCTGTCCCGCCACCGATATGTGCAGTAACGCGCCGATCGAGGATGCCGCCGACACCAGCAGCAGCTGGCACGCCGCGACGACGACCAGTCTCGTCGCCGATTTGGTTAGATGCGGCACGATCGCGAGCGTGGCCTGAAGGTGGGTGTGGAGGAAGTAGAAGATCGCCGCGACCGGCGCCGCGTTGAGGAAATCGACCAGCAGATCGGCGGGCACGAACAGATGCGCCGCGTCGGGCAGGAGGCCGATCAGCCCGCCCAGCATCACGATCGTCGCGCAGAGGATGAATTCGAGCATGCGGGCGCTGGCCCTGCGCGCTTCGCCGTCGACGCCGCGCTCGAACTGGACCACGACATTGGGATAGCAGACGGTGTGAATGGCGGCCACCAGGACCGAGAACGGGCGTTGCAGGAGGTCGATCGCCATCGAGAAGCCGGCCGCTCCGGTCGACGCGCGGCCGAGCGTGGCGATCACGATCAGGCGCAAGGTGACGGGTACGGAGAGATGAATGACGGAGGCGGCCGCAGCCATGATGCCATAGCGGCAGAAATTGCCCCAGTCGGTCAGCATGGCGCGTCGCGACGCGCGCCGTAGCGAGGTGCGATGCACGACCAGGCTCAGGAGAAGCACCGCGCCGTAGCTCGCGGCCATGCCGCACAGCGTCGCTGCAGCCGTGCCGTGGAGCAGCGCGCCCGCGATGGCGCCGGCCAGAAGCACGCTGGCACGCAGGATCAGGAGGACGGACGCGGTCCCCAGCCGGTCGGACACGCGGACGATCATGAAATAGAGGTCGGTGGCGCCTTGCAGCACGGCCATCGCCAGCGCGAGGGCGACGACGCTCGTCTCGAGCGTGCCCAGCAGTCCCGCCACGCCGCCGACGAGCAGCAGCACCAGCGCGCTGAGCAGCCCGGCGCTGAACAGCGAGAACCGCAGGCGCGCGGCTTCTTCTCCGGAAGCTGCGGCGAGGAAACGAACGCCGGCCAGTTGCAGCCATTCGAACACGAAGACGCAGAACAACTGGCTCGTCGCCAGCGCCAGCGAGAACGAGGTGTACTGGGCCGGCGAGAGGATATGGCTGACGGCGAAGATCAGAATGATCGCGGACGCACTCTGGTAGATATAGCTGCCGAATGCGAGCAGGCTGATCATGTCTGGCAATGCGTGAGAAAGAACATGGCGGGATGGTTGAGGGCCATTGGCGGCATCTGCGTCAGCTTCGGCTATGTGCGAGGCGTGCCGCGGCCGCGCGTGAGCTCGTCGTAGACGTTGCGATAGCCGGCGACGACGTCGTCAAAAACCCATTTGTCGATGCCGGACTTCAATCGCTCGCTCATCTCCACGATCTGCTGCGGCGCTTCGATGATCGCCGAAATGCTCTTGGCGATCGAGGCGGGATCGGGCGACGTCAGCCAGCCGGTCACGCCAGGCTTGATCGCCTCCTGAATGCCGCCGAACGGCGTGCCGAGCAGGGGTTTGCAGGCGGCCTGCGCGTCGGCGACGACGAGCGGGCAGGGATCTTCCCAGACCGAGGGGACGACCACCACGTTCACCTGTTCGTAAAACTGCTTCGGCTGTACGAAGCCGAGAAATTCGATCCGTGCATTCGGAGCGAGCGCCTTGAGCTGCTTCTGCTGGCTCTCGGTTGTGTGGCCTGCGATGACGAGCCGAAACCGGTCAGGCGGAATCGTCGCGATGGCGCGCACGAGATTGTAGATGCCCTTCTCTTCGGTCAGGCGTCCGATGAAGCCGAACGTGACGGTGCCGTCGACCATCGCGGTGTCTGCGTTGCCGACGTTGGCGGTCGAGGCGTTTCGAATGACGATCTTCAGCGGTGTCTGCGTGAACAGGCCGAGCTGGGTATGGATGTCGAGAATGCGCTGGCTGACGCCGACGACGGCATCCAGATGTCGCGTCGCCCCGCGACGGCGAAGGGTCAGGATCTGACAGCTCATGCAGCTCGATTCGCAGGCATGTCCGTCCGAGAAGCGCGAGCAGCGCGGGCAGGTGAGATAATAGTCGTGAAGCGTGTGCAGGACCGGAATGCCGAGCTCGGCGGCGGTCCGCCACACCGCGGTCGTCAGGCCGGAGAGATTATTCGAGTGCAGGATGTCAGGCTTGAAGGCCTTGATGCGCGCCGCAACGAGCTCCGACATTGTCTGCCAGTCCTCGATCGCGTGCCAGATGCCGCGCACCGGCGAACTGTGCTGCTTGGCGAAAGGGAAATAGATGTTGTGTACGGGCGCCGAATACACGTCGATGCCGTTGCAGGTCTCCATCTGCTGGTTCGATGCGGACGCGGCACGTATCACTTCCACGCCGTCGTTCTGCCCGACCAGGGTCTCGGCGAGGCGGCGGACGAACGTTTCCGCGCCCCCGACCACCTTCGGTGCCAATGGCGTTGGATAGAGGGATGACGTGATAAGGATCTTCATCGAAAAGGTCTGTCCAGCTATCCTGCCAAATGGCTTTGCTGAAATCTCCGTTTCGGCTTATTGCCGGTTGGTTCGATTGTTGTTCAAATAGACGTCCAAATATTGTCCTGTCACTGAATCCGCCGAAAACCTCTCGGCAAATCCTGGCTGCGGAGGCCGGGAGACTTTCCAGTGTGACCTTTCGTTGACGGCCTTCAGCATCAATTCTCCCAGTCGCTTATGATCGCTGGGCTCGTAGGACCCAACCATATTGGAAAACCCCGCGATCTCGGGAATCCCGCCGGCCGTCGAGCAAATCGTCGCCCGGCCGGCGTTGATGCTTTCGATCAACGTGCGCGGCAGCGGCTCCGGCCAGACCGAACTCACCAGGCAGACGTCGATGCTGGCATAGAATTGAGCTGCCTTGGCAAAGCCAAGCCATTCGACCTTCTTTCCGCTGCGGCTTTTTAGCCCCCGCACGTAATCCTCAAGCCCTTTTCCGGCAATTTTCAGTTGCCAGCCCTCGTCGGGAAGCTGCTCGGCCGCCTTGAGGACTACCTCAATACCTTTTTCAGCCTCGAGCCGCCCGATGAACCCGAATATCAGATCATCCGAGCTCGAAGCTGGTGACGGCACCACGGAGCTCGGATCGGCGATGTTGAAGATGACGCGGCCATCGGTGCCGGGGAAATATTTCAGCCTGGTGTGCTGGTCGAGCACGAATTGGCTGTTCGAGACCACCGCATCGACCATACGCGAGGCCAGCAGATAAGGCGACGTCATGGCGGCGCAGACGGTGCAGCGCTGCGCGCATGTCGCATCGCCCCGAAACAGCGTCGAGCGTTTGCAGAGCAGGGAATAGTCGCGCAGGGTGTGCACGATCCTGATGTTGCGCCGCCTGGCTTCCGACCACAGCGAGACCGAGAAGCCCGTGAGGTTGTTGGTGTGGACGACGTCGGGCTTCTCGATGTCGAGAATTTCGGCGAACCGCACCGCGGATTTGCGATTCCATGTGTCCTTGAGATGCCACTTCAGGCGCTGGACCGAGGAGGGCTTCCTGTCGTTGCCGAACGGCCAGTAATCGTTGTCCATCGGCACGCGGTATACGCGCACGCCCTTGAGTTCGTCGATCGTGCGCTCCTGCTTGTTCTGAAGGGAGACCACGGACACCTGATGGCCGCGCTGGACGAACGCCTCCGCGAGCAGCGACACAGACACTTCGGCGCCCCCGATGATCTCGGGCGGATAGAGCGTGTTAACGATCAGTATTTTCAAGGATAGCCTCGGATTAGCAGCCCGCCGCAGCGTCAGTTCGATGGCCGGATCTCGAAATCCGGCACGGCCGTGCCCTTGACGCTGACAAGCAACGGCGTTGTCGATAACGCCGTCCAGGCGCCGGCGGCAGGGCCCGGCGCTTGCTGACATACATATCTGATCTCGGCATTCGGTTCCGCATTTTTTAATCGAACTTCGAAGCGCTTCGACGCAGTCTCCGACCAAAGCGCGAGTTTCGTTTCCGATCCACTGTCACTGCGAATCTGCACGACGCCGGGCGCCGGCGTGGTTCGCGTTGCCTTCAGGCTGGTGCGGATGAAGGCCCAGCTTTCGCGAATGGAACACACGGCAGGCTTCGGCGAATTGTCGAAATGATAAATGCCGAAATTGTCCTCCAGTTCACCAGGCTTCGTCCCACTGTCCTTCAGCTCGTAGAGCCATATCCCCTTGAGCCAGGGACCGGCGGTCGAGGCCCAGAGGATGATCTGCGCCATGTTGTCGGCGGCAAGCTGCTCGGTCACGCCGCATTTCGCGCTTGGTGTCGGCCAGCCCGTTTCGGTCAGATAGATCGGATAGTCGGGATTGCCGGTCGCCTGTGCGACGCGTTGATGAAGATTTTGCAGCCGTTCGATCGCCTCGGCTGCGGTCCGCCCGGCCGGTGACAGGCAATGGTTGTAGATGTGAATGGACATCCCGTCCGCGATACGAAGCAGGTCGGTCTTCAGCAGGGCGTCGGTCCATTTCCAGCCGGGATCGTCGCCCAGCGCTCCGACCACGAAAGGCGCGGACGGCGCCGCTTGCTTGACCGCGGGCTGCACCGATCGGGCGAGCGTCGCATAGTTTTCGACGGTGAACAGCGGCTCCGCGCGCGCTCTGAGATTGTACTCGTTCCACAACTCGAAGATCGGCTGCCGTGATGCGACCGCTTGCGCGGCTGCCGTGGCATAGGTGACGAATCTTTGGCGCGCTTCGTCGGTCGTCGGCGGATCGGAATTCGGGACGAGATGATGGCCGGTCCCGAGAATGAGCAGCGGGATTCCGACGCCGGACCTGATCTGGTTCTCGAGGCGGCCGTTCAGGGCATTGAAGCCGAGCCGCTTGCCGGGCAGCTCGAAATCCGACCAGGGGAAGTCGTCGCGGAACGAGGTGACCCCCAGCTCCTTCATCTGCTTGATGGCGGTCGCGGGCACATAGCCGCGGGCGCTGGTGACGCCGCCGAGGCCCTGGTGCGTGCCGACGCCCAGCAGGAAGCGCTGATCGAGCGGCTGCGCATTCTGTGCGTCTGCAGGATATGAGAGGCCGGCCGCGACGCAGAGCCCGCACATCAACATCCGGAAACGACGCAGGGCGCGTTTCCTGTTTTGCTCGGTCACGCTCGTGTCCACTCCTGCTCGCGTCAACCCGACAAGGCTAATACTCTTCTGTGGCCCCAATGGGGTGGGGCCGCCTTGTCTGCACGCTCGTCATTGAGCGCGCTGAGTTGGGCTATTTGGAGTTCACGACCACCGAGCTGATGTTGTCCGCGTTGGCGGTTGCCGCGTTCAGCGGGGCCATGAGCTTGATGAATTCGATCGACGGCGATTCCGCCACCGAGATCACGTCGTGATCGCGCATCCTGAACGTATCCGCCTGGAACCAGCCGTCCGGCTTGCTCATGTCGAACTTGTAGACGGCAGGGACCGACTTGGTCGGGAACTGGGATACGGCGATGCCGATCTTCTCCAGCAGCGGCTTGGGCTCGAAACGGTAGACGTAGATGGACTTGGAGTCCGCACGGGCGCCGTCGAGACCGCCTGCCTTCGCGATGGCTTCAGCCAGCGACATGTTGTCGTTCTCGAATGTGAAACGACGGTTGTTGGTGCCGCCGATCGATCCCGGAGACGGCGTCGAACCGAACACCATGTAGACGCGCGGAATGCGGGTCAGGAAGACGACGTCGCCTGGAGCGAGCAGCGCGTCCTCGTTGGGGTTGTGCACGACCGAGGACATCGTCTCGCTGTAGGTGCGGCCCTCGCGCTTGATCGTGATCGTGCTCTCGTAGGACGGATATTTCGGGCCTCCGGCGCGCGCGATCGCGCCCATCAGGCGAATCCCGCCCGGATCGACCGGGAAGCGGAGGGGCGAGTTGACTTCGCCGAGCACGCTGATCTGGTTGCCGCGCTGTTCGGCCACGCTCACGACGGCCTGCGGATCGATGGCGCGGTCCTTGAGACGCTCGCGGATGATGTTCGAAACGGCGCGCGGCGTCAGCCCTGCGACCTTGATCGATCCGGCGTAGGGGATGTTGATGTTGCCGGACTGGTCGACCTGCTGGCGCGGAATGTCCACGAAGTTGCCCGGCCGCACGCCTGCTTCGCGCGGAATGAACAGGCCGCCTGCCTGCGCTTCATATACGGTCACGGTGACGATGTCGCCGATGCCGATGGTGACGTCGCGGTAGTTGCCGCCGGGGAGGCGGGAGAACACCATTCCGGCGGAGTCCGTGAACGCGTTGGTCGCCTGCAGGATCGCCGGATTGACCGGCATCAGGGCATAGGCGAGCGGCGCGGTCGGCTCGGTGATCAGCGCTGCATTTGTTTGCGTCGCGACGGCATCAGGAGCGTCTAACGGAATGAAGCTACCGCAACCCGTCAAGGAGAAGCTGATCGCAGCAGCGGCCAGGATTCGGCTAATACCGAAATCAAAATCAAAACGTTCGGTCTTAGCCACCACTATTCCCTCGCACTCATCTAAAATCGGAATCACCGTACAAATCCCGTGCTGCGGAGTCACTGCTACGTCTTCGACTTTATGGTAAAGCACTTGTGGCTGTGACCTTATTGCCACTTGTGAACGCGGATACACGCCGAAATCTCTGTCCAAAATTTGTGCGGAACATCCTCTTAAATAAGCAGTTCGCAAACCATACATACACGTGTCAGGTCGATGTCACGATTGAGACTGCGATCGAACCAATGAGCAGCGCGCGGCGACGGACATGCAGATGCGACGGCATTGTCGCGAGATGACATCGCCATGAACTTCAAGTGTTGGATCCCGTCCTGAGTGATCCTGCGTTGTGTTTTCGTCGTCCTGCGGCGGGCATGGCGCCAGAGCGGACGTTCTCGCCGGGTCATCGGACCAATGTTTCTGCGACGGGATTCCACCTCCGTTAACGCTTAGATTTGGAAGCTGGCGTCACGCTGGCGTCCGTAAGGTCTTCCTAATCCTGATCCGGCTAGTGGTCGGCCAAACAAAAGGAAGGCGAAGACGATGTTGCACACCGGATCACTGCTGTTCGCGGCCGGCTTTCTCACCTGCGCGATGATCGTCGCGTCGGCCATTGCGTGGTCGTTCTCCGATAAACGCGTGAATGACGGCGAGTTCGCGCAGGGCGATGCCCGCCGGCTGGCCTGATCAGCCGGTCGCTACGATCGCAGATTGTTCGGGAAATCGGACTGCAACTTCGCTTGCTGCCCGGATTCGCTCATCCGCACATGCACGACGTCGGCATAAACCTGACTAAGCGTGCGGTGGGTCTGCTCGATGTCGTAGAGGCGGGTGAAACGCTCATATCCGGCACGGCCGACCGCAGCCAGGTCGAGCCTGGTTGCGCGTTGAAAACCTTCAACCAGCTTTTCGGCCGAGACTTCGTCGCACAGCACGCCCGTCGCATTGTCTTCGACGATTTCCGGCAGGGCTCCGATGCGGAAGGCAATGATCGGCTTGGCCGCCCGCATCGCCTCGATGGCGACCAGGCCAAACGCCTCCCAGCGTGAGGGAATCGCGACCATGTCGGCCTGGTCGAGCTCGGCCTCGATCTGGTTGCGGTTCATCCAGCCCAGAAAAGAGACGTTGGCGGGCAGATCGCTTCTGCGGAATTTGCTGACGACCGAGGCGCCGATCAGGCGCACGTCGAGCTTGTCTCCGAGTGCGCGCGCCGCCTCGATCAGGAGATCGTAGCCCTTCTGACGGTCGAGACGCCCGATGAAGAGGACCTTGATCTTCTCCGACCGCCATTGCGCTGCGCCCTTGTCGAGCGCAGGACGCTGCTTGGAAATCCCGTTGTGCACAAGAACCAGGCGATTCGCCGCGATTCCGACCTGCTTGGCGTCGGCCTGCTCACTTTCCGAGATGCAGACGATGCGATGGGTGAATTTCGACAGCACGAGCTCGGTGAACTTCGTCACCTCGCGGCTGAGGCGGCCGGTTTCGCGGCCGAAGGCCCAGCCGTGCGGGCAATAGACGATGCGCGAGCGCCGATAGGTGAGCCAGAGCACCGGGCGCACCACGAGCCCGGCGAACGACGAGTGCAGGTGGATGACGTCAGGACGAAGCTGCCGGACTGCGCGCATGGTTGCAAACAGCATGCGAAACAGGCCGACCGCGTTGCGTCCGTCGCGCGGAAAAGTGGTGACCGCGTCGTCCTCGATGTTCACCAGGTCGCTGCGATGGTCGGAGGGAACGACATAGTTGACGTTGCCGGGGCCGAAGCTCGCGCTCTGGTGCGGATGCAGCTCGTTGAGGTAGGTCGCGATGCCGCCACGGACCGTTTCGGCGACATGCAGAATCTTCAGGCCGCTGGACAACGGTCATTCCTTCCTTGTCTTGAAGGCGCCAGATACTGGAGACGCCGGATCTTGCAGGCGCACGTCTAACCTCGCTAAGCAGCAATAATCGGGCCGCGTCATTGTTTCGCACGGTCGGATGTGGATCGGGATGCCGGTTTGGCGAGGAATTCGAGCATCGCTGCGGCGGACTTGGCCCAGGAATATGTCATAAGGCGCTGCCGCTGCTTCTCCTGTTCCACCGGCGAGATCCTGCCGAGTTCAATTCTTTCGCGCATCCGTGCCGACAGCTGGTCCGCGTTGAGCGGATCGAAATAGACGGCGGCATCGTTGCAGGTCTCGCGCACGGCATCGGCGGAACTCGCGATCACCGGACAGGCGAAGAACATCGCCTCCAGGGGAGGCACGCCGAATCCCTCATAAAGGCTCGGAAACACGAATGCGGCGGCCCGGGAGAACAGCGCGGCAATCTCCTCGTCCTTCAGGCGCCCGGCGATGACGACGCCGGCCCTCGATTCCGCGGCCGCGCCCCCGAACACCTTGTTGTTATCGCCGCCGACCACGATCAGCGGAAAATCGGCGCGGCCAAGCTGCTCGGCGGCGCGAATGGCCGTATCGACATTCTTGTTCTTCGTCATCGAGCCGACGAAGAGGAAGAATTGATGGGGCGCAAGACGCAGCTTGTCGATGATCGAGAAGTCGGGCGCGACGGTCGCAAAATGTTCCGCGCTGTTCGCAATGACGGGGATCGAAGCCGGATCCAGCGACAGCACCTCGGCAAGTTCGTTGCGTGAAAACGCCGAAACTGTTGCGATCGTTGCCGTGCGCGCCAGCAGATGGCCGAGCGTCCGGTGCAGGGCGAGGTAGCGCCAGCTGAAGAAGTCCGGCCGCCGGAAAACCTGCGCGTCGTGAATCACGACGAGATGGTCGCGGTGGAGTACGGGGCCGGAATTGGCGAGACTGACGAGACGGGTGCCGGCCGCGGCGCGCGCCAGATCGATCTGGTCCCACGCGTGCCCCTGCAAAGATCCGATCTGCTTGATGGCAATGCGGCGAAGACCTGGAAGCGTCTGCGCATTCGGCGGCGCAAGGATTTGCCACTCTGCATCCAGCAGTTGCTGCGGAGCCTCTCCGCTCGCGAGCAAGCGGTCCATCGCCTTGACGATCTCGGCGGCGTAGCGCTGCACGCCCGTGAGCGATTGTGACAGGAACCTGCCGTTGATGGAGAGTTTCAAAGTCGATCTTTTTCTTTGCGGGTTCTTGCGCGAACAATGCCCGAAGACTGAGCATCAGGCGCCGAATATACGTCCTATGACGTCTAGCACATGTGGCGCTATCGTCCGAGCATCCTTGCAGGCGGATAGCATGCGATGGTGCATGACGCCATCATGTTTCCTACACATTTCGATGCGCTTGCATGGGCGGACTGATTTGATGATTGTCGTGACTGTCCAAACCTTGCCTCTCATGTCCTGGTCTGGCAATGCTCCGCGGAATGAACGAGATGACAACTTTGCGGCCAGTGATCGTTACCGGTGCTGCCGGCTTTATCGGAATGCATGTTTGTGAACGGCTGTTGGCACGTGGCGAGCAGGTCGTCGGCATCGATGCAATCACTCCGTATTACGATCCCGCGCTGAAGCGTGCGCGTCTCGCAACGCTCGAACACCATCCAGGGTTCAAATTCCACAAGATCGATCTCGCAGACTTCGCCGCCGTGACGCGCGTCTTCGACGAGGTCTCGCCCGATCGCGTCGTGCATCTGGCGGCGCAGCCCGGCGTGCGCGCGTCGATCGACGATCCCATCACCAGCATCCGGGCCAATTGTGACGGCTTTGTCACCGTGCTCGAAGCCGGCCGGCGCCATGGTCTGGCGCATCTCGTCTACGCCTCGTCGAGTTCGGTGTATGGCGCCAACCGCACCTTGCCGTATTCGACCGAGCATTCGGTGAACCATCCGGTCAGCCTTTACGCCGCAAGCAAGAAAGCCAACGAGCTGATGGCGCATACCTTTGCGCATGTTCACAAGCTGCCGGTGACCGGGCTTCGCTTCTTCACCGTCTACGGCCCGTGGGGCCGGCCCGACATGGCCGCCTATCTGTTCACGCGCGCGATCTTCGCGAATGAGCCGATCAGGATTTTCAATAAAGGCGACATGTGGCGCGACTTCACCTATGTCGACGACATCGTCGAAGGGGTGATCCGCACCCTCGATCGGCCCGCGGCGCCGAATCCCGCGTGGAATGCCGAGCGGCCGGAAAATTCGTCGAGCTATGCGCCGTATCGCGTCTACAACATCGGCAACAACAGGTCGGTCAACCTGATGGAGTTCGTCGAGACGCTCGAGAAGATCATCGGCAAGCCGGCGATCCGCCAGCTGTTGCCGATGCAGGCCGGCGACGTCCTGGAGACGCGCGCCGACATTTCCGCGCTCCAGCGCGACGTCGGCTTCTCGCCGTCCACGTCGATCGCGGATGGCCTCGGCCGCTTCGTCGAATGGTATCGGAAGTACCACGGCGTCTGATCCCGCGGGCGACGGCACCTGCGTGTCGCCCGGGAATGCCGGCTCTTAAGCCGGTTCTTGCGCTGGTTCTTGCGCTTTTGACCGCCGGCGGCCTTGTCAGCGGGCGCGAACGGTGGTTATCCCGTCCCTCTGAACCTCTTTGACCCCGAACCAGGCGCGGGCCCATGGCTGAGCGGATCGCTCTCATCACCGGCGTGACCGGTCAGGACGGCGCCTATCTCGCCGAATATTTGCTGTCGCTCGGCTATGTCGTGCACGGCGTCAAGCGGCGCTCGTCCTCGTTCAACACCGCGCGCGTCGATCACCTCTACCAGGACCCGCATGTCGGCAACGTGCCGTTCCTGATGCATTACGGCGACATGACGGATTCGACCAATTTGATCCGCCTGGTGCAGCAGATCCGGCCGACCGAGATCTACAATCTCGCAGCCCAAAGCCACGTCGCCGTCAGCTTCGAGAGCCCGGAATACACCGCCAACGCCGACGCCATCGGCGTGCTGCGCCTCCTGGAAGCGATCCGCATCCTCGGCATGGAGAAGGAGACGCGGTTCTACCAGGCCTCGACCTCCGAGCTCTACGGCCTGGTGCAGGAGATCCCGCAGAAGGAGACGACGCCGTTCTATCCGCGCTCGCCCTATGGCGTTGCAAAACTCTACGGCTACTGGATCACGGTGAACTACCGCGAAGCCTACGGCATGTTCGCTAGCAACGGCATCCTGTTCAACCATGAGAGCCCGATCCGCGGCGAGACCTTTGTGACCCGCAAGATCACTCGCGGCGTCGCGCGTATCGAGGTCGGGCTGGAACAGACGCTCTATCTCGGCAATCTCGAAGCCAAGCGCGACTGGGGCCATGCCAGGGACTATGTCGAGGGCATGCACAGGATCCTGCAGGCCGACAAGCCCGACGACTTCGTGCTTGCCACCGGCGAGATGCGCTCGGTGCGCGAGATGGTCGAGCTGTCCTTTGCGCATGTCGGCCGCCGCATCGCCTGGCGTGGCAAGGGCGTCGAGGAGACCGGCGTCGACGAGACGAGCGGTAAGACGGTGGTGAAGATCGATCCGACCTATTTCCGCCCGACCGAGGTCGATCTCCTCGTCGGCGACGCCAGCAAGGCGCGCGAGGTGCTCGGCTGGACGCCGAAGCGCAGCTTTGCCCAGCTCGTCGAGGAGATGATGATGAGCGACCTGGCGGAGGCAAAACGGGATGCGGCCAGTGGCAAACGCACCGTTTGAGCTGAGGGGCAAGAGCGTCTACGTCGCCGGCCATCGCGGCATGGTCGGAGCCGCGCTGGTGCGCCGGCTGGCGCGGGAGGACGTCAACCTCGTCACGGTCGACCGGCGCGAGGTCGATCTCTGCAACCAGGCCGCCGTGTTCGACTGGTTCGCCAGGACGCGGCCGCAAGTGATCTTCCTCGCCGCGGCCAAGGTCGGCGGCATCGTCGCCAACAACACGCTGCGTGCCGAGTTCATCTACGACAACATCGCGATTGCCGCGAACGTGATCCAGGCCGCGCATCTCAACGGCGCCGAGAAGCTGATGTTTCTGGGCTCGTCCTGCATCTATCCGAAGCTGGCGCCGCAGCCCTTGCGCGAGGATTCCGTGCTATCAGGCCCGCTGGAGCCGACCAATGAGCCCTATGCGATTGCCAAGATCGCCGGCATCAAGATGGCGGAGGCCTATCGCAGCCAGTATGGCAGCGACTTCATCAGCGTGATGCCGACCAATCTGTACGGCCCCGGCGACAATTATCACCCTGAATTGAGCCACGTCGTCGCCGCCCTGATCCGCCGCTTCCACGAGGCGAAGGTTTCGGAAGCAAAGAGCGTCATCGTGTGGGGCACCGGCACGCCGCGGCGCGAGTTCCTCTATGTCGACGACATGGCGGATGCCTGCGTGCACCTAATGAAGACCTATTCGAGCGCGGAGCTGGTCAACATCGGCACCGGCGAGGACATCACCATCGCCGAGTTCGCGCGCGTCGTGGCCGCCATCGTCGGCTACAGCGGCGAGATCAGTTTCGACACCTCGCGTCCCGACGGAACGCCGCGCAAGCTGCTCGACGTCAGCCGGCTCGCCAAGCTCGGCTGGCGCGCGACGACCTCGCTCGAGGATGGCGTGAGACGCGCTTACGCGGCGTATCTCTCGCATACGTAGAATGCAACCAATGCATGTCGCGTATTTCAGGAGATGACCGCAACGCCTGTCACGCGCGGCGGTTAAGGTTTATTCGGTTCGCGAAGCAACCTGCCCTAATGTTGGGCGTGCGGCCGGATACAGAAATGGTCTAGGGTGTTCAGTGGAACATCCGTCTTCAACGGAAAGAGTTTTTCATGCGAATCGCGATGATCGGAACGGGCTATGTGGGACTGGTGTCCGGAGCCTGCTTTGCGGATTTCGGTCACGACGTCACCTGCGTCGACAAGGACGAGAAGAAGATCGCGGCGCTTCATCGCGGCGAGATTCCGATCTACGAGCCCGGCCTCGACGAGCTGGTCGCGACCAATGTGAAGGCCAAGCGGCTCGACTTCACCACCGATTTGTCGAAGCCGGTCGCGGACGCCGATGCCGTCTTCATCGCGGTCGGCACGCCCTCGCGCCGCGGCGACGGTCACGCCGATCTGTCCTATGTCTACGCCGCCGCGCGCGAGATCGCGCAGTCGCTGTCGGGCTTCACCGTCGTCGTGACCAAGTCCACCGTCCCGGTCGGCACCGGCGATGAGGTCGAGCGCATCATCCGCGAGACCAACCCTGCGGCCGACGTCGTCGTCGCCTCCAACCCCGAATTCCTGCGCGAGGGCGCTGCGATCCGCGACTTCAAGTATCCCGATCGCGTCGTCGTCGGCACCTCCGACGAGCGCGGCCGCAAGGTGATGGGCGACGTCTATCGCCCGCTGTCGCTGAACCAGGCTCCGCTGATGTTCACGGCGCGCCGCACCGCCGAGATGATCAAATACGCCGCGAACGCCTTCCTCGCGACCAAGATCACCTTCATCAACGAGATCGCGGACCTGTCGGAAAAGGTCGGCGCCAACGTGCAGGAGGTCGCGCGCGGCATCGGCCTCGACAACCGCATCGGCACCAAGTTCCTGCATGCGGGGCCCGGCTTCGGCGGCTCCTGCTTCCCGAAGGACACCAAGGCGCTGATCAAGATCGCGCAGGACTATGACGTGAGCCTGCGCATCGTCGAATCCGTGCTGGCCGTCAACGAGAACCGCAAGCGCGCGATGGCGCGCAAGGTCAGCCAGGCGCTCGGCGGTAGCTTGCGCGGCAAGACCATCGCCGTGCTCGGCCTCACCTTCAAGCCCGACACCGACGACATGCGCGATGCGCCGTCGATCCCGCTCGTCACCGGCCTGATCGACATGGGCGCGACGGTCAAGGCTTTCGATCCCGTCGGCATGGAGCAGGCCAAGGGCGAGCTGCCGAACATCACCTATTGCGAGGACGCCTATTCCTGCGCGCAAGGCGCCGATGCGCTCGTCATCGTCACCGAATGGGTGCAGTTCCGCGCGCTCGATCTCGGCCGGCTGAAGGCGGCCATGACCCAGCCCGTCGTGGTCGATCTCCGCAACATCTACCCGCCCGAAGAGATGCAAGCCGCCGGCTTCACCTACGAGAGCATCGGGCGATCGTCCCAGGCCTAAGCCAGTCGTTTGAAGTTCGGGTTCGCCCGCCTCATCCTGGGGCGGGCGAAATCGTTTCTGATGCGTTATGATCCGGTCGCATCAGGTCGCCGCGTTTGGCCTCGTTGCCGCGATGGAGATTGTCATGACCGACGACACGCACACGATCCGCAGTGGCGGGCTCACCGCGACCATCAAGGCACACGGCGCCGAGCTGTGCTCGTTGAAGAACGGCAGCGGTGTCGAATTTGTCTGGCAGGCAGGGCCGGCCTGGCCACGCCACGCGCCGCTGCTGTTTCCGATCGTCGGGCGTCTCGCCAATGACGAAATGCGGCACCGGGGCAAGACCTACCGGATGACCCAGCACGGTTTTGCGCGCGACAGCCGGTTCGCGTGGGTAGAGCGCGGCGAGAACCGTTGCACCCTGGCGCTCGAAGACAGCGAGACAACGCGCGCGCTCTATCCGTTCGCATTTCGCCTGACCGCCACCTATGCGATCGACGACGCTGGTCTCGATCTCTCGCTCACGGTCGTGAACACTGGCAAGGAGACATTGCCGGTGTCGCTCGGTGGCCATCCCGCCTTCAACTGGCCGCTTCAGCCTGGAATGTCGAAGGAGAGCTACGCGCTGACGTTCACGAACGAGGAGCCGTCTCCGGTTCGCCGTGTCGAGGGCGGACTCCTGCTCGCGGCAACGGATCCGAGCCCCGTCAGAGGCACCGTGCTTCCTTTGTCGGAATCCCTGTTCACCAATGACGCCGTCATCCTCGACCCCGTCAACAGCCATGCGGTCCGCTATGCGGCCGGGCAAGGGGGCGGGCCCTGGCTCAAAATGTCATGGCGCGGCTTTCGCGAGCTCGGCGTCTGGTCGAAACCGACAGGCGCGCCGTTCCTCTGCATCGAGCCGTGGCGCGGCTATGCCAGTCCCGTCGGTTTCGAAGGCGAGTTCAGCGACAAGCCTGGTCTGATGCACATCGCGGCCGGCGCGAACGAAGAACTGTCGTACCGGATCGAGGTTGGATCGTCCTGAAACCGGACGGCGCATCGCGCAGTCCTCAGACCTCGATTCGCGTGAGATCCTCGCCGAGCACGACGGGACCCGAATAGTCCTTCCTGACGTCCGCGAGCAACGCATCCAGCATGGCATCGTCGGTGCGCGGACGGTGATGGGTCAGCGCAAGCTTCTTGACGCCGGCCTTGGCTGCGATCTTGCCGACCGTATCGCCGCAGGCGATCGTGTATTTCGCGAGCCGGCGGAGATGGTCGTTGTTGATTTCAGGTGTTGCGAGAAAGCAGCACTGCACCAGTAGGTCGGCTCCTTCAGCCAGCCGCTCGAGACCGGGGCAGGGGACCGTGTCGCCGGAGATCGCGATGACCTTGCCCTCGGCTTCGAAGCGGAAGCCGAGACACATCCAGCGCGCGAGAAACGCCGGCGACATGTCGAGACCGTCGCCATGTGAGACGAGCTCGGCGCTGATCTTCCAGCGACCGGTGTCGAGGACGGGGCCGGGAATGATGTCCGTCGCGACGACCGGCTTCCATCCGCCAAAGGTCGGCTCGCCCTGATCCCGCCAAGCGATGTCCTTGTCGTAGACCTGTGTGATCAGCGTGTTGACGAGCCGTTCGGTATCGGGCGGACCGTAGATGCGCAGATCGTCCTTGCGCCCATGCATCCACGAATTCAGCATCACATCATAGAGGTCGCCGATGTGGTCGAAGTGGTGATGGGTGAGAAAGACCGTGTCGATGGCGCCGAGCGGCACGCCGGCTTTGTGGAGCTGCACCATGACGCCGCGGCCCGCGTCGAACAGGATATTCTCCTCGCCGAGCCTGATCAGCGTGGTCGTCGCCATGCGGCGCGGGTCCGGGCGTGGGCCGCCGGTGCCGAGCAGTATGACTTCCATGGCGCCTACTCCAGCGTGAAGCCGGTCGATCTGATCACGCCGCCCCAGCGTGTCTGAAGATCGCTCGTGGCGTACTTTAGATTCGAAGGCGTCAGCTAGACAAGTCGCGCGTCAGTGCAGACCGGCCACAGTGGCCGCGATGGTTGGCCGGATCGTTGACCGGTCCGATCCCGCGGACGTCAGGCGATGCGCAAAATCCTGCGCGCGCCGCTCGACCAGATGCCAGGTGGCGCGTGCGACGAGATAGCTGAGCGCGGCGGTGACGGCATAGGCGATCAGCAGCGAGACCAGTCCGTCCGTAAGCGGCCAGATCTGGCGCAGGCCGTAGATCACCGCGAAGTGCGACAGGTACATCGAATAGGAGTTGCGGCCGAGCGCCTCGATCGGCCGGCAGCGGATCGCGAGGCGGATGCAACCTGCAACCAGCGCGCCGAGCACGAGGTTGATCATCAAATAGTTGAATTCATGCGAGCCGGTCGCGCGGTCGGCGATGAAGGACAGCGCGATGAAGGCGGCAAAGATCGCGGCATCCGACTTCGCAAAGCCGTCGCGCAGCGAGAAGAACAGCGCGCAGCCCACGAGGAAGACCGGCAACTGGTTCAGGAAGCTGATGTGCAATGCGTTCCACACGAACGCTTCGTGGCCGGGACCATAATAGGCCGAGAACAGTGCGAAGGCCCACGGCTTGAACAGGCAGACATTGACGAGATGCAGCGCGATCGCGAGCGCAAGATAGAGGTGGCGGCGAGATCCGAAGGCCGTGATCACGAAGGGGAACACGAGATAGAACGTCATTTCCGCCGCGATCGACCAGTCGCCCGGCACGACGCTGTTGACGCTGTCCGGCCAGAAGCCGTGCAGGAATGTCGCGGTCAGGATCACCTGGAGCGGTCCGATGCCGTTGGGCGCGTTGTAGCTGGGACCCGTGCCGTTGACGGCGAGGTAAACCGGGATCGCGAGCCAGAACAGCGGCGCGATGCGCAGGAAGCGCCGGATGTAGAATTTGCGCGTCGGGTCGGTTTCGGTGCGCTGCGTCCACATCAGGCACATCGTCATGGCGCTGACGAAGTAGAACACGTTGACGCCGGTCCAGCCGCACATGAAGGCGAAGTCGAGGGCGTGGATCTTTGAAGGAAAGGATTGTGAGACGTGGATCGCCATCACGCCGACGATGGCGAGGCCGCGCAGGACGTCGAGCGTGTGAGAACGGCCGAAAGGCGTTGCACCTTGCTCGGTTCGTTCGGCGGCCAACCGGGCCTGCCCCTGCATCACGCCTGCTCCGTGGTTTCGCATCTGCAAGCGGAGACCATAGAGGCGCGGCCGGCTGTTTCGAAGCCGAAGCCTTTCTTTACGTTAACCAGCGGTTGAGTCTGATGCCGAATGTACGGGATCGGCGGTGTCGAGGGGGCTGGTCGTCGCTCGCACGCGCCACGCCGGCATGATGATGCGCGCGATGAGAATTGTGGGGCAATTCATACTTAATACGCCAATACCATGACCAATATTGTTCGGGCAGCACAACACGCCTAGTATTCCAGCAGGCAATCTCGGGGGCTCGAATAAGTCGTGAATGTTCGTTCACAGGACAGTGCGCTGCGCGACGACTTGAACTTTCAAGCCGCGCCACAAGCACACAGGACATCCAACAACGTGGTTGATTCCGCACGTCAGGAATTGAGGCCTGCCGGCCGCGAACGGCTGATCGTCGTCGAAGACGATCCCGTGACGCGGACGATGCTGGTCGGCTATTTCAGCGAGAACAATTTCGACGTGGTCGGCGCCGGCTCCTGCGCGGAATGCCGCCAGGCGCTGCGCTCGCGCACCGATCTCGTCTTCCTCGACGTGCAGTTGCCTGACGGCGACGGCTTCGAGCTCGCCAAGGAGATCCAGGCGACCAGCAACGCGGGCATCATCTTCGTGACGCGCCGCGACACCGACGTCGATCGTATCCTCGGCCTCGAGATCGCCGGCGACCATTACGTCACCAAGCCGATCAATCTGCGCGACCTGCTCGCGCGCGCGCGCAGCGTGCTGCGGCGGCGCTCGATCGACCGCAAGGCCGCGCGCAACCACAATTCGATCGCCTTCGGCGACTGGATCATCGACCTGACCCGGCGCGAGCTGCTCGGCAGCGACGGCAAGCCGGTGGCGTTGACGCGCGCCGAGTTCGATCTGCTCGCGGCGCTGGTCGGCGCCGACGGCCGGCCGCTCAGCCGCGACTATCTGATCGAGGTCGTCAGCAACCGCCAGGCCGAGGTCGATATCCGGACGGTCGACGCGCTGGTGGCGCGGCTGCGCCGCAAGCTCGTCGGCAGCGGCACGCCCGTGATCGCGACCGTCACCGGCGTCGGCTACAAGCTCGCGCTCAGCGAGCGGCTCTAGCCTTATCCGTCGAAAGATCCGATCACCCTCGCGCCTATCGCGCGCGGGCGCTCTGATCCGTCGATGTCCTTTGCGTCGCCCCGGCCAGCTGGTCATCGACCGCATACAGCGTGCAGGTCGGCGACCATTTCATGCAGGCGCTAAGCGAATCGCGCCGGGCGTCGTCGGCGGTCGTGCGGCCCGAACGCCAGCCGTAACCGCCGTTCGGCGACACCGCAAAAGCCTTGTGCGGCATGGTGCTGGCGAGATAGCGGGAGAATTCGGCGCGCGCGGCCTCGTTGAGCTGGCCCGGCGGCGGCAGCGGATCGGGAAGGCTCAGGATGTCATGGCCGAGCCCGCGCTCGCGCAGGAAGGCGTCGAGATAGGGCGTCCATTGCGGGCGGCCCACCACCGAATAGAGATAGTGGCCGTCATCGCCGTAAGGCGGCGCCGCAATGAATTTCGCGTGACCGCCATTGCCGCGAAATCCGTCATAGAGGCGGCGCGCGAGATCGGGACCGAAGAACGAATCGTTGGCCGCATAGACCCACAGCATCGGCACGCGCGAGGTTTTGCCGAACGTGGCGAACGCCTGCACCAGCCCGTCCTTGTTGCAGACGTCGTCGTCATCGCGCGAGCCGCGGCCGCCGGCAAAGCTGATCGCGGCGACGAGACCACTCGGTGCCTGCGCGGTCAGCGCGACGGTGGCAAGCCCGCCGGCGGAATGGCCGGCCGCGATCATGCCCGATGTCGTGACGTCGGCCCTGCGCCCCATCGCATCGATCGCCGCGCGCAAATCCGCGATCGCAACCGCCGCCGCCGGCAGATAGGTGGCATTCGCGCAAACGCCGACGCTGTCGACGCGCCCGCCGGGCGAGGTGCCATATCCGCGCCGCATCACGATCAGCGCGGCAAAGCCGCGCCGGGCATATTCGAGCGCGATCCCGTAATATTTGTGCGCCGACATGGTCGCGCGGTCGTCGAAACTGCGCGGCGAGCCGTGGTTGAGCAGCGCGAGCGGATAGCGCTTCGTTCCGGCCGGCCGGACGAGAAAGGCCTCCAGCCCCTGCGGCCCGGCCTCCGCCATCGGAATGCGCAGGTCTTCCGTGTAGAACTCCGCGGCCGTCGCATTGGTCACGATGCCAGCGGTCGCAAGCCAGGCCATCAGCACAACCAAGAGCCTGTGAAACAGCGTCATGCCCCGACTCGAAAAAGCCCCGATTTGAAAGACCATAGCATGATCTCAGGAACGGCCAGCCAACCGCGCGTGTTGTGCCCTTGGCGGGGGCCCGGCCGATGCTATGGTAATCCACAAACTCTGCACGACAGGACGAGGATATTTCAGTGGCTGATGTTGACCCCGCGGCGGGCAAGCTGGTCTCGCCGGACGCGCTCACCAATGTTCCGCGGCTGGTGACGGCCTATTTCGCCGGCAAGCCCGATGTCGGCGATCCCACGCAGCGGGTGGCGTTCGGAACCTCCGGCCATCGCGGCACATCGTTCAAGAACAGCTTCAACGAGGGCCACATCCTCGCGACCACGCAGGCAATTTGTGACTACAGGACAGAAAAGGGCCTGACCGGTCCGCTCTTCATCGGCATCGACACCCACGCGCTGGCCGAGCCGGCGCTGGTCAGCGCCGTCGAGGTGTTCGCCGCCAACGGCGTCGACATCATGATCGACAAGGACGGCGGCTACAGCCCGACGCCTGTCATCTCGCACGCGATCCTGACCTACAACAAGGGCCGCGCTAGCGGCCTTGCCGACGGCGTCGTCGTCACGCCCTCGCACAATCCCCCCGAGGACGGCGGCTACAAATACAATCCCCCGCATGGCGGCCCGGCCGACACCGACGCGACCTCCGTGGTCGAGAAGCGCGCCAACGCCTATCTCGCCGACGGCCTGAAGGGCGTGAAGCGCATCGACTACGCCAAGGCGCGCAAATCCGCGAACGTGCACGCCTACGACTTCATCACGCCCTACGTCGCCGATCTCGGCAATGTCGTCGATCTCGATCTGGTTAAATCCGCCGGAATCAATATCGGCATCGATCCGCTCGGCGGCGCCGCCGTGCATTATTGGCATCCGATCATCGAGCGCTACGGCCTGAAGGCCACCGTCGTGAACGAGGCGATCGATCCGACCTTCCGCTTCATGACCGTCGACTGGGACGGCAAGATCCGCATGGATTGTTCCTCGCCTTACGCGATGGCGAGCCTGATCGCGATGCGCGACCGCTTCGACGTCGCCTTTGCCAACGACACCGATGCCGACCGCCACGGCATCGTGACGCGCACCGGCGGCCTGATGAATCCGAACCATTACCTTGCGACCGCGATCTCCTATCTGTTCGCGAACCGCCCGAACTGGGGCAGGGATGCCGCGATCGGCAAGACCGTGGTGTCGAGCTCGATCATCGACCGCGTCGCCAAGAAGCTCGGCCGCAGGCTGGTCGAGACGCCGGTCGGCTTCAAATGGTTCGTCGACGGCCTCCTCACGGGCGGATTCGGCTTCGGCGGGGAGGAGAGTGCAGGGGCCTCGTTCCTGCGCCGCGACGGCGGGGTGTGGACCACCGACAAGGACGGCATCATCCTCGGCCTGCTCGCAGCCGAGATCATGGCGAAGACCGGCCGCGATCCCAGCCAGCTCTTCAACGACCTCACTGCCGAGCTCGGCGTGCCGCACTATGCGCGCATCGACGTCGCCGCCACTGCGCCCCAGAAGAACATCCTCAAGTCCGTCACGCCCGAGCAGCTCGGCCTCAAGGACCTCGCCGGCGATCCCGTCCGCGCCACGCTGGGCAAGGCGCCGGGCAACGGCCAGCCGTTCGGCGGCATCAAGGTCGAAACCGATTTCGGCTGGTTCGCCGCAAGGCCGTCGGGCACCGAGGACGTCTACAAGATCTACGCGGAAAGCTTCCGCAGCACCGAGCACCTGAAGCGGATTCAGGAAGAGGCCCAGGCAGGGCTGAAGAAGGTGTTCGGGGCGTAGGGCGCCGAGCCCAGGACGACTCTTCGGTTGCTGCTCCGAGGAAGTGTTTGCCGCATTCTCCGCTGTCATCACCCGCGAAAGCGGGTGATCCAGTACGCCGCGGCCGTGCCGTGATGCGGAGGAGCTGCGGCGTACTGGATTCCCCGCCTTCGCGGGGAATGACTTCCGGTATAGTTGTATACATAACCAAGATAATAGGTATCCAAATACGCCATATTTAGCCTTGAACGATTCTACCTCTCCGCTATTGTATACATAACGTATTCATAAGCGCTTGGGAGAGCGACCCGTGACAAAACCCTTTCCGATGAACGCCTGGTACGCCGCGGCCTGGGACGCCGACGTCAAGCCGGCGCTGTTGCCGCGGACGATCTGCGGCAAGCATGTCGTGATGTACCGCAAGGCCGACGGCTCGGTGGCCGCGCTGGAGGATGCCTGCTGGCACCGCCTGGTGCCGCTGTCCAAGGGCCGGCTGGAAGGCGACACCGTCGTCTGCGGCTATCACGGCCTGAAATACAATGCGCAGGGGCGCTGTACCTTCATGCCCTCGCAGGAGACCATCAATCCGTCGGCCTGTGTCCGCGCCTATCCCGTGGTCGAGCGTCATCGCTACATCTGGCTCTGGATGGGAGACCCTGCGCTCGCCGATCCCGCGCTCGTCCCTGACATGCACTGGAATCACGATCCGGCCTGGGCCGGCGACGGCAAGACCATCCGCGTCAATTGCGACTACCGCCTCGTGCTCGACAATCTCATGGACCTCACCCACGAGACCTTTGTGCACGGCTCGTCGATCGGCAACGATGCGGTCGCCGAGGCGCCGTTCGACGTCACCCATGGCGAGAAGACGGTGACGGTGACGCGCTGGATGCGCGGCATCGAGGCGCCGCCGTTCTGGGCCAAGCAGCTCGGCAAGCCCGGCCTCGTCGACCGCTGGCAGATCATCCGCTTCGAAGCCCCGTGCACGATCGCGATCGATGTCGGCGTGGCGCCGACAGGTACCGGCGCGCCCGAAGGCGACCGCTCGCAGGGCGTCAACGGTTTCGTGCTCAACACCATCACGCCGGAGACCGAGAAGACCTGCCACTATTTCTGGGCCTTCGTGCGCAACTATCAGATCGGCGAGCAGCGCATCACCACCGAGATCCGCGAAGGCGTCTCCGGCATCTTCCACGAGGACGAACTGATCCTCGAGGCGCAGCAGCGCGCCATGGACGAGAACCCCGATCGGATCTTCTACAACCTCAACATCGATGCCGGTGCGATGTGGACGCGCAAGCTGATCGACAGGATGGTGGCGAAGGAAAGCGCGCCGCAGCAGCTCCAGGCCGCGGAGTAGGCCAGGTGAAAGCAGCGCCCGAGCGAGAGGTCGACCGCTCCGTCTCGCAGACCGTGAAGGCGCAGCTCGCGCTGCGCGACCAGATCCTGTCGGGTCGCTTACGGCCCGGCGAGCGCATCTCCGAGCTGCAGGCGGTGGAGACGACCGGCGCCTCGCGCACACCGGTGCGCATGGCGCTGGTGCGGCTCGAGGAGGAAGGCCTGCTGGAGGCGATTCCCTCAGGCGGCTTCATGGTGAAGGCGTTTTCCGAGCGCGACATCTCCGATTCCATCGAGCTGCGCGGCACGCTCGAAGGGCTCGCCGCGCGCTTCGCAGCCGAGCGCGGCGTTTCCGCGCGCGAGCTCGAGCCGCTGAAGGAGTGCCTTGCCGCAATTGACGAATTGCTGCGCCAGGTGCCGATCTCGGTCGACGCGTTCTCATCCTATGTCACGCTGAACGCGCGCTTCCACGCACTGCTCACGGAATTGTCGCGCAGCCCGCCGCTGATCCGGCAGATCGACCGCGCTTCGGCGCTGCCGTTCGCCTCGCCAAGCGGTTTCGTGATGGCGCAATCGGCGCTGCCCGAGGCGCAGCAGATTCTGATCATCGGGCAGGAGCACCATCGCGTCGTGATCGACGCCATCGAGAACCGCGAAGGCGCCCGCGCCGAGGCCGTGATGCGCGAGCACGCGCGCCTCGCAGTGCGAAACCTGCGGCTTGCGCTGCGCAACCGCACCCATCTCGACCTCTTGCCGGCGCTCGCGCTGATCAGGACCGCAACCGACTAGGGCAATCGCCATGCGCTTCATCGAAACCTGGATTCCGGCAACGCTGGTCGCGACGCGCGATCTTGCGCCGGGCATCCGCGAATTCTTGATCCTGCCGGATCAGTTCGACGGCACGGCCTATCCGGTCGGCAGCCACATCAATATCAGCGTGACCATCGACGGCCTGCCGGAGACGCGATCCTATTCGCTGGTCGGTGAGGCGTCCTCGCGCGGATTCAGGATCGCGGTGCGCCGCGCCGAGGATTCCCGCGGCGGCTCGCGCTACATGTGGCAGCTCACCCCCGGGGCTCGGCTCGACATCACCCGGCCGGCTTCGCTGCTCGCAGTCGACTGGACGCGCGAAAACTATTGCCTGATCGCTGGCGGCATCGGTATCACGCCGATCCTTGGCGCCGCACAGGCGCTGGCGCGTCGCGGCGTTGATGTCACGCTGCATTATGCCGTGCGCTCGCGCACCGATGCCGCCTATCTCGACGATCTCGCCAAAATGCTCGGTGAGCGCCTGCTCGTTCACGCGAGCGACGAGGGCCGGCGACTCGACCTCGATGCGCTGTTCGGATCATTGCCGCAAGGTGCGCTGGCGCTGTTCTGTGGCCCGATGAGGATGCTGGATGCCGCGCGCCACGCCTGGATCGGCGCCGGCCATCCGCTTCCCGATCTCCGCTACGAGACCTTCGGCTCCAGCGGCACGCTGCCGACCGAGACGTTTCGCGTGCGCCTGAAGGGGACCGATGTCGAGCTCGAAATCCCGCGCGAGCGCTCGATGCTTGATGTGCTCAATGCCAGCGGACACGACGTGATGTACGATTGCAAGCGCGGCGAATGCGGCCTGTGCGCGATCGACGTGGTCGAGGTCGACGGCGAGATCGATCATCGCGACGTCTTCTTCAGCGATCACCAGAAGCAAAGCAACCAGAAGATCTGCGCCTGCGTCTCCCGCGCCCGCGGTACCATCACCGTGGACACGCTGCTCCGGGAAGATGCGGTCTGACCGGAGCTGGAAGGCGTACTCGGAAACCGCGATCAGCCTGAAGGCTCGCGCATCCGCCCTACTTTCGGAGCGGGCGGGTGCAGGTCGTCCTGGCGAGGCAGCTAAGGGCGGTGACGAAGCGGGCTTTGCAGCGTCAATGGGCCGGCAAGAGCGCTTCGTGCGGTCCACCAATCATGATAGGTTTGCTCTCGGCAATAGATGCGTTCAGCCGGTCTTGGACAGCAAGGGTGGAGGTTCTGCCATGAAATCCAATTCTGTCTCGCTGGCAGTCGATGCGTTCGCCACAGGGCGAGCTGACGCGCTGATTTTAATCGGCCGCATTCTCCTCGCGTGGGTATTCGTCGGAAGCGCGTATGGAGCAATATCCAACTTCAGCGGCTCTGTGGGGTATTTCAGGTCCCTGAATCTTCCAGCACCCGAGCTGTTCACGATGACGAACATCGTACTGGAAGTATTGATATCCGTTGGTTTGATATTGGGCGTCGGTACGCGCTACTGCGCAATTCTGACGTTTGTGTTCGTATTGGCGGCAACGGCTATTGCGCACCGCTACTGGGAGTATCCCGCGGGTGCGCAGCAGATCGGTCAATACAACCACTTCCTGAAGAATGTCTCGATCATGGGAGGCGCGATGTTGATCTTCGTCACCGGGGCGGGCCGGTTCAGTTTCGATCGGGCATCGTAGCCGAGATCACTTCAAGTCGGGCTTGAAAGCTTCCTCTATCGCGCGGCGGATGCTCTTTGAGAGCTGTTTCAGGGTCTTGCTCACGAGGGCGAAGAGAAGCATCAACCATGTCGCAAGCGCGGCACACCACAGCACGACTTCAAATATCTCAGGCATGATGATGCCCCTCAAAAATAATTACTTTGAAATGAGGCAAGTGTTGCTTAATGGGGCCGACACGGCAAGCCGTCTTGAGAGTGGTAGCGCGCCGAAACACTCGGAAACGCTCTCAAAACAGCGGACAGCCTTAGGTCAGGGATGCAGACCAACCCTATGACCGCGAAGACTGGCGCGGGATGCAGAACTGCCTGGCAGTGATTCATTTGCAAAGGGTGGCTTGAAGAAATTCTGCCCTGCGCGAGTCTGCTTCACCCCTGGAAGCGGACCGCCTCACATTTGCGAGTATTTCCCTACGCCGCGTAAGTCGCCCGCTGCTTTTTCGTGTTCAACAGCGCCAGAACGCCATCGGCCGACACCGGCCGGCTGATCAGATAGCCCTGCGCTTCGTCGCAACCGAACTGGCGCAGAAACTCGAGCTGGTCGGCGGTCTCGACGCCTTCCGCAACCACGCCGATGCGCAGGTCGCGCGCCAGCGAGATCACAGACTTCACGATCGCGGCGCAGTCGGGCTGCACCAGCATGTCGCGGATGAAGGACTGGTCGATCTTGATACGGCTGAACGGCAGCTTGCGCAGATAGGTGAGCGAGGAGAAGCCGGTGCCGAAATCGTCTAGCGCCACCGTGATGCCAAGCTCGAGCAGCGCGTTCAGGATTGACGCCGCGGAGCCGTATTTCGACAGCAGCATCGATTCCGTGATCTCGACCTCGAGCCGGTGCGGGGCGACCTTCGCGTCCGCGAGCGCCTGCACGATGGTCTGGAGGATGCCGGTGCTGTGAAACTGCGCGGCGGAGAAGTTCACGGCGACCCTGATGTCCTCCGGCCAGTCCGAAAGCGTCGCGCAGGCACGCCGGATCACCCATTCGCCGATCTCGTGGATCAGCCCGGTCTCCTCGGCGATCGGGATGAATTCGCTCGGCGGCACCAGTCCGCGCCGGGGATGCTGCCAGCGCAGCAGCGCCTCGAAGCCGGTGATGCGGTTCTCGCCGAGATCGAGGAACGGCTGGAACACCAGGAACAGCTCGTCTCTGGCGATGGCGCCTTCGAGGTCCGCTTGCAGCGCCTTGCGATCGCGTGACACCCTGTCATCGGCTTCCTCGAAGAAGCAGACCGTGCCGGGACCTGCTTTCTTGGCGCGATACAGCGCCGCGTCGGCATTCTTCATGATGTCGAGCTGCGTGGTGCCGTCGCGCGGCGCCAGCACGATGCCGACGCTGGTCGCGCCGGCGATCTGGCGGCCCTCGATCTGGAACGGTTCGTCGAAGGCCGCGACGAAGCGTTCGGCGATCTCGAGCGCATCCTCCGGCCGTGCCAGATTGGCCATCACCAGCGCGAACTCGTCGCCGCCAATTCGCGCGACGTGCTCGGCCGCGCGCGTGCAGCGTTGCAGCCGGCCTGCGACCTGGATCAGGAATTCGTCGCCGGCGGGGTGGCCGAACTTGTCGTTGACTTCCTTGAAGCGGTCGAGGTCGAGCAGGAGCACCGCGAATTCCTCGCCGGACAGGGCCATCCGCCGGAGCGCGGCTTCGAGCGTCTCGTTGAAGGCGAAGCGGTTGGGCAACAGCGTGAGGGGATCCTGCCGGACCGTGCGCTCGGCCTCGATCTGCCGGATCACGCGCCGCGCGAAAGCGAATGAATTGACGAACACCGCACGCAGCAGCACGCTGCCGTAAACCACCACCAGGATGGCCATCAGCACATAGGCGGGATCGCCGTCGCGGCCGAGGCAGATGGCGATGCCGACGAAGATGGGGCTCGTGAAAGCGATGGCCGCAATCGGGATCGTGGCGAAGGCTAGTGCGCCGCCGGCCAGCATCCCCGAGCAAAGGCAGGTGATGACGAGCTGGCCGCCGGTCGCGGCATTCGCGAAGAAGGCGACCGGGACGATGCCCCAGGCAACGCCGAGCACGAAGGCGTTGCGCACCAGCCGATGCATCGCCCGACGCGAAACGAATTGCGGTTTTGTGATCCGGCGCGAGGCGTGGGATTGCAGGCCGAACGCGATCGCGGCGCCGGCCACGATCGCGGCCCAGGCCAACGCAAACTTCCAGTCCGGCGAATGCCAGAGCGCGATGGCGAGTACGGCCGCGTTGCAGGCATTGGCAAGCATGATGCCGACGGAGTAGCCGAGCACCAGTGACATCTGATCGGCGCGGATATGTCCGGCGACGGCTTCGTCGGTTGCAGGACCGCCAAAGGCCGACAGATCGCCGGCGAACAGCCGCGCGAAATAGCTGGTCGTTTGAGTCCGCATTCCAGGGCCTAGCAGCATGGGCCGTTTGTCCGGCTCGATCAGGAGGATTCGCTGCAAACCTTTGACGAAATATGAATTATCCCCGCTGGCCACGATCGCCATGGCCACTTCTGCGTGTTCAAGCGAGGGTATCGATAACAAATCGATACAAATGCGGCGCCCCGCGTTACGGTTGTAACAGTGGGCCGATCGCAGAACGCGCTCGGCCTTCATGGTTCGAGACGCGCCGCAAGGCTGCGCTCCTCACCATGAGGGTCTAAGATGTTGCCGCGGAGCAGGCCTCATCCTGAGCAGCCCGCTGAAGGCGGGCGTCTCGAAGGATGGCCGCGAGGAGGCTGCCAGCCCGCTCTGTTGCCAAATGTGCCGAACGTCACCGCCCGAGCTGCTTCGGATCATAATAGAACCGTTCTTCGATCAGCTGATCGCCCTGCCAGGTCTGCCACGCGATCTCATCCAGCGTTCGGACGACGCCTTCGGCATTGGTGAAGCTGAACCGCCAGCGTGTCGCGACGTGATCGCCCTCGATCAGGCTCGGCCCGATGCGGACGGCCTTGACCTTCCTGGAGGCCGCGAGCACGCCGCGCTCCTTGGCGACGAGCTTGTCGCGGCCGACTGTCGGGGCGGCGTTGTTCTCATAGGTCGCGGCATCGGACGTGTAGTACTGCTCGATCGCTTCGACAAACTCCCCATCCTCCAACCGCTTCGCAAAAGCTTCGACGACGTCACGGCTCGGCATGGCGCACCTCACGATTAAAACAGACTGATAGTCGGTAAATACCGACCGGTAGTCGAAAAGTCAACTGGCCGGGTGCGACGAATTGGACTAGACGGGAGCGATGGCAAAGCAGGCGGAGCGGCGGGCGGCGACATCCGAGGCGATCCTGACGGAGGCGCGGCGCCTGTTCGGGACGCAGGGCTTTGCCGCGACCACCGTGGACGACATCGCGGCGGCCGCGGGCGTTGCCAAGGGCGCGGTCTATCATCACTTCAAGACCAAGGAGGTGGTGTTCGAAGCGGTGTTCGATTCTGTCTCGCGCGATCTCGTCGCCGAGATCGACCGCACCGCGCGCGCCGAGAAGGACGTGCTCGCCGCGATGGTCGCCGGCACGCAGCATTACTTTGCGGCGACCGCCAAGGGCCCGACAGGTCAGATCATCCTGCGCGACGGCCCGGCCGTGCTCGGCTGGGAGCGCTGGCGGGAGATCGACGCGCAGCATTTTGGCGGTAAGATGCCGCGCGCGCTGTCGGTGGCGATGGAGGCCGGCCTCATCGCAAAGCAACCGGTCGAGCCGCTGGCGCGGCTGCTGCTCGGCGCGGTGACGGAGGCGGCGGTCGCCTGCGCCGGGCGCACGGATATCGCAAGGGCAGGGGCGGAATATGCCCGTGCGTTCAAGTCACTGGTCGAGGCGCTGCGTCTACGCGCATGATTGTGCTAGTGACGAACCGGAAACGCCCACACCAACAAAAAGAACAGTAGCGCATGAACGCAAATTCCTCCCTCGCGCCGTCCGATCCTGAGTTCGACTACATCATCGTCGGCGCCGGCTCCGCTGGCTGCGTGCTCGCCAACAGGCTGTCTGCGAACGGCAAGCACAGCGTGCTGCTGCTCGAGGCGGGACCTAAGGATTCCAACATCTGGATCCACGTGCCGCTCGGCTACGGAAAACTGTTCAAGGAGAAGACGGTCAACTGGATGTATCAGACCGAACCGGAGCCCGAATTGAAGGGGCGCCAGGTGTTCCAGCCGCGCGGCAAGACGCTGGGCGGATCGAGCTCGATCAACGGCCTGCTTTATGTCCGCGGCCAGCACGAGGATTACGATCGCTGGCGCCAGCACGGCAATGCCGGCTGGGGCTATGACGACGTGCTGCCCTATTTCAAGAAAGCCGAGAACCAGGCGCGTGGCGCCGATCAATATCACGGCAGCGGCGGCCCGCTGCCGGTGTCCAACATGGTCGTGACCGATCCGCTGTCGAAGGCCTTCATGGATGCCGCGGTCGAGACCGGTCTGCCCTACAACCCCGATTTCAACGGCGCCACGCAGGAGGGCGTCGGTCTGTTCCAGACCACGACGCGCAACGGCCGCCGTGCCTCGACGGCGGTGGCCTATCTTGGACCCGCGAAGACGCGCAGCAATCTCAAGGTCGAGACCGAGGCGCTCGGCCAGCGCGTGCTGTTCGAGGCACGCCGCGCGGTCGGCGTCGAATACCGGCAAGGCACAACCGTGCGCCGGGCCCGCGCGCGCAAAGAGGTCGTGCTGTCGAGCGGCGCCTACAACTCGCCGCAGCTCCTTCAGCTCTCCGGCGTCGGCCCTGCCGATCTCTTGCGCAAGCACGGCATCGATGTCGTGCTGGACGCGCCGGGCGTCGGCCACGATCTCCAGGACCACATGCAGGTCCGCATCGTGATGCGCTGCTCGCAGAAGATCACGCTCAACGACACCGTCAATAATCCGTTTCGCCGCACGTTGGCCGGCGCGCGCTATGCGCTGTTCCGGAAGGGCTGGCTGACCATCGCGGCCGGCACCGCGGGCGCGTTCTTCAAGACCAATCCTCGCCTCGCTTCGCCCGACATCCAGGTGCACTTTCTGCCGTTCTCGACCGACAAGATGGGGGAGAAGCTGCATGATTTTTCCGGGTTCACGGCGTCGGTGTGCCAGCTCCGGCCCGAAAGCCGCGGGACCTTGCGCATCAAAAGCGCGGACCCGACCGCGCCGCCGGAGATCCGCATCAACTACATGTCGACCGAGACCGATCGCACCACCAATGTCGAAGGCCTGAAGATCTTGCGCAAGATCCTGAATGCGCCGGCGCTGAAGCCGTTCGTGGTCAGCGAGTACGATCCTGGCGCAAAGGTATCCACGGATGGAGAGCTGCTCGATTATTGCCGCGAGCGCGGCAGCACCATCTACCATCCGACCTCGACCTGTCGTATGGGCAATGACGCGCTGGCGGTGGTGGACCAGCGGCTGAAGGTGAGGGGGCTCGAAGGCCTTCGCATCGTCGACGGTTCGATCATGCCGGACCTCGTGTCGGGGAATACCAACGCGCCGATCATCATGATCGCCGAAAAGGCCTCCGACATGATATTGGAGGATGCGCGATAAACATTGCGCTGAAAGGACATTCGACTTGGCTACGCGACTGAAGATCGGCACACGCAAGAGCGCGATGGCGCTGGCGCAGACGGAAGAGATCGCGCGCCGCCTGACCGCCGCCATGCCCGATCTCGATGTCGAGATCGTCAAGTTCGACACCACGGGCGATCTCGACCAGACCGGCAAGCTGCTGCCGCATGGCGGCAAGGGCGGCGCCTTCGTGGCGCAGATCCGCGCTGCCGTGCTCTCCGGCGAATTGCAGGCCGCGATGCATTCGCTGAAGGACATGCCTGGCAACGAGGACACGCCCGGCCTCGTCATCGGCGCTACGCTATCGCGCGATCCCCCGAGTGACGCACTGGTGCTGCGCGATGGGGTGACGCTGGAAGCGCTGCGCCAGTCGCGCGGCAAGGGTTTCAAGATCGGCACCAACGCCGTGCGTCGCGCCGCCTATGCGCGGCGGCTGTTTCCCGATGTCGAAGTGATCCACTTCCGCGGCGCCGCTGACACCCGCGTGCGAAAACTCGACAATGGCGAGAAGCAGAAGTTGCCGGATGGCGGCGCGGTTGGTCCCGCCGATGCGCTGATCATGGCGCGTTCCGGTCTTGACCGCGTCGGCCTCTCGCACCGTATCGCCTATGAATTCTCCGCGGCGGAGATGCTGCCCGCGGCAGGGCAGGGCATCGTCGCCGTGGAATGTGCCGCGCAGGACTGGCAGACGCGGCAGATCCTGGCATCGATCGACGATCCCTCTGCGCACGCTTCTGCCGATGCCGAGCGCGAGGTGCTGTGGGTGCTCAACGGCCATTGCAATTCGCCGGTGGCGGGTTTTTCGACCATCGCAGGCGATCAGATGTCGCTGACGGCGTCCGTGCTCGACCTCTCCGGCAACACCATCATCGAAGCCTCGCACACGGGCCCCGCCAACCGCCCGCGCGAGCTCGGCCGTGCGGTGGGACTGGAGCTGCTGACGAAGGGCGCCGCCGAGATCATCGAGCGCAGCCGGCCGCGCTAAATTTTGAGAGCGCAGTACGTACAGCATCCGTCATTGCGAGCGTAGCGAAGCAATCCAGGCTGTCACCGCCGAGAGATTCTGGATTGCTTCGCTGCGCTCGCAATGACGGCGCGGAGCCTCAGCCCCGCACGCGCTTCAGCATCTGCTCGACATGGGCGATCGGCGTCTCCGGCTGGATGCCGTGGCCGAGATTGAAGATGAAGCGCCCTTGCGCAAAGTTCGCCAGCACGTTGTCCACAGCGCGATCGAGCGCAGCGCCGCCTGTGATCAGCACCAGCGGATCGAGATTGCCCTGAACGGCGACGCGGCTCTGCACGCGCTCGCGGACGAAGGCCGGCTCGGCAGTCCAGTCGATGCTGACGGCATTCACGCCGGTCGCCTCGACGTAACCGGGCAGTTGCGCGCCGGCGCCGCGCGGAAAACCGATGATCTTCGAATCGGGCACTTTTGCGCGCACGCCTTCGACGATGCGCCGGGTCGGCTCGACCGACCAGCGCGCGAACTCGGCCGGCGGCAGCACGCCGGCCCAGGTGTCGAAGATCTGCAACGCATCGGCACCGGCCGCGAGTTGCGCCAGCAGATATTCGATCGAGTTCTCCACGAGCACGTCGATGATTTTCGCAAACGCCTCCGGATGCCGGTAGGCCATCATCCGTGCCGGCGCCTGGTCGGGCGTGCCCTGGCCTGCGACCATGTAGGTCGCCACCGTCCACGGCGCTCCGCAGAAGCCGATCAGTGCGGTCTTGGGATCGAGCGCACCGCGCACGAGCCTGAGCGCTTCGAACACCGGTTTGAGCTTGCTGAAGTCGGCGTGCGCGGCGAGTGTCGCGACTTTTGCGGGATCATCCAGCGGCTCCAGCCGCGGACCCTCGCCAACCTCGAACCGCACGGAACGGCCGAGCGCATAGGGGATCACCAGGATGTCCGAGAAGATGATCGCCGCATCGAAGCCGAACCTGCGGATCGGCTGCAGCGTCACTTCGGCGGCAAGCTCCGGGTTGAAGCAGAGATCGAGGAAGCCGCCGGCCTTGGCTCGCACCTCGCGATATTCCGGCAGATAACGCCCGGCCTGCCGCATCATCCACATGGGCGGGGTAGCCTGGCGCTGGCCGGAGAGCACGTCGATGAAGGGCTTTGTCGCAGACTGGGGCACGGACGGTCCTATCAAGATTGAGGTTCCTGATACACTGCCGGAAGCCGGAGCGGAACAGTGGAACCAGCGCAAATGCACCGCGTTGACCTCCCAATCGAGGAGGACTCCATGGCTGAGACATTCAATCCCGCGCCGCACGACAAGCACGCTGATGATCTTGGCAAGGCGCTGGCCGCCGATCGCCATACCAGGCTTGAAGCCGGGCTGGAGGACAGTTTCCCTGCGTCCGATCCGGTCAGCGCTGCGCAGCCGACACCGTCGAAGGCCGATGCGGACGCCGACAGTCCCTCGCTCTGGGACAAGGTTAAGTCGATCTTCAGCTAAGGCCGACGTTCAGCGAGCGCCGGGGCGCTCGGTTTCCGATAGGGTCGCTAACGCATTGTTAGCGATCCAGCGACGCTCCAGTCCGTAGGAGTACGGGAAAACCCGCATAACGCTGCGAATGTCCTCAAGCGTTTCAGGGTTCAATAACAGAAGCGGTGGAAGTTCCGGCGATCGGAGATTTCTGCCGCATGACCGTCGCCTCACAAAGAGCCGGATGGAGCCGCCTGCCGTTGCGCGCGGCGGCGTTCGTCGTGCTCACTTGTGCGACCATCCTCGGCGTCAGCGGCTGGCGTGAATGGGCCGCGCGCGATGCCGTGCTCAAGGGCGCCGAGACCGAGATGGCGAATGTTGCGCGCTCGCTGACGCAGCATGCGGAGGACAGCCTCGACCTGCTGGATTCCGGCGTCGTCGGCGTCGTCAGCCGGCTGGAGATGGACGGCGCCGAACCCGCCACGATCGCCAAGCTCAGGAACCTCTTGGAGGCGCGCAAGAAGGCGATCGCGCGCATTCACAGCCTCGCCATTATCGACGACCAGGGCAACTGGCTGACCTCGCCGGGCACGATCGGCTCGACGCTCAGCGACGACGCTTTCTTCCGTCATCACCAGCTGTCCTCGAAACGGGAGCCTCATGTCGGCCATCCGGTGCGGAGCCAGCTCGATGGCGAATGGGTCGTCACCCTGTCGCGCCGCTTCAACAAGCAGGACGGCAGCTTCGGCGGCGTCGTGCTTGCGACCATCAGCGCGAACTATCTCGCGCATTTCTACGAGCAGTTCGAGCTCGGCCGCAACAGCTCCGTGGCGCTCGTGCATGGCGACGGCATGATCATCGCGCGCAATCCAAGCAACGACAGGTTCGTCGGCCGCAGCGTCGCCGACACCCCGCTATTCCGCGACGCGAGCCTGCAGCAGCCGGGCGGCGCATACCATTTCAGGTCGCCGCTGGACGGCGCCGAGCGCGTCAGCTTCTTCAAGCGCTCTGGCCGTTATCCGCTCGTCCTGCTTGCCATGGTCGACAAGGCCGAGCTGCTGGCGCCCTGGCGAGCCGCGGCGATCTCTCGCATGCTCTACGTGCTCGCGCTGGTCGTGCTGATCGCGGTCATCGGCGCGGTGCTGGTGCGGCAGTTGCAGCGGGGCCAGCGCATGGCCGCGGCCCTGGTCGAGAAAGAGGCGCATTTCCGCCTGCTCGCGGAAGGCTCCAGCGACATGGTGACCCGCATCGGGCTCGACGAGCGGCTGCGCTATGTCTCGCCCTCGTCGGTTCGCGTCGTCGGCTGGCGGCCCAATCAGCTGATCGGAACGCCGGCGCTCGCCGGCATCCATGCGGATGATCGGCCGCAGGTCCAGGCGCTCGTCGATGCCATGAAGCGTGGCGAAAAGGACGAGGCGCGCGTCACCTATCGCAACGCGCACCGGCAAAACTCGGAAGTCTGGCTCGAATCGACCATGCGGGTGACGCGCAAGGAAAACGGCAGCGTCGACGGGGT
This sequence comes from Bradyrhizobium sp. 604_D8_N2_3, assembly GCF_051810765.1. Lineage (NCBI taxonomy): Bacteria > Pseudomonadati > Pseudomonadota > Alphaproteobacteria > Hyphomicrobiales > Nitrobacteraceae > Bradyrhizobium > Bradyrhizobium sp. 604_D8_N2_3. Next base: position 2,110,181 of record NZ_JBPWPM010000001.1, read on the forward strand.
GGTCGCGATCTCGCGCGACATCACCGAGCAGAAGAAGCTGGAGACCAGGCTCGAGACGCTCGCGATCGAGGACAGCCTCACCGGGCTCGCCAACCGCCGCCGCTTCGACGAACGGTTGAAGGAGGAATGGGCGCGCGCCTATCGCGACCGCTCCAGCCTCGCTTTGCTGATGATCGACGTCGATCACTTCAAGGCCTACAACGACGAATACGGCCACCCCGCAGGCGATGCCTGTCTGCGCGTGGTGGCGAAGGTCATCGCGGCCGAGATGCAGCGCGCCGGAGATCTGGCTGCGCGCTACGGCGGTGAGGAATTCGCCATGCTGCTGCCGAACACCGATGCCGCCGGCTGCGCGCGGATCGGCGAGCGGATCCGCCGGGCGATCCGCGAGGCGGGCCTCGTCCACAGCACCAATCACGCGTCGGGCTGCGTCACCGCTTCGCTCGGCGGCGCGGCCTGCCGGCCCGCGCTGGAACGCACCGCCGGCGTGGGCTCGCTCGTCGAGGCAGCCGATCAGGCGCTCTATGCGGCGAAGCAGGGTGGGCGCGACCGCCTGATGATGTCGGTCGAGGTGGCGAGCCTGCTGCCGAAAGCGTCAGGGCTGTAGCTCATCATCCTCAATAATGCGGCGGGGGCTCGTTGGCGGGGCCCGGCGCATTCGTCTCGGCTTCCTGAAGTCGCTCGCCGAGCTCTGCGATCTTCCGCGTCAGCGCGTCGATCTGCTTCCACTGCGCGGTGATCGTCTGGTTGAGTGTCTCGATCGTATCGTCCTGATAGGCGATGCGCGTCTCCAGCGTGTCGATGCGTTCGCCCAGCGTCTTGATGTCACTCGTCACGGTCGTGCCCCAATTCCTGTTCGCGTAGGCCCCGTTCGCGCAAGCCATGACCGAGTGCGACGCGCTCGTCGAATACAAAACATTCGCCGCGCCAGCGGCTCTGCGCCTCCGGCACCTCTTCGAGATATTTGAGGATACCGCCCTTGAGGTGATAGACCTCGGCAAAGCCGCGCGCGAGCAGATGCGCGCTCGCCTTCTCGCAGCGGATGCCGCCGGTGCAGAACATCGCGATCCTGCGGTGCTTTGCCGGATCGAGCTGCTCGGCGGCAAAATCCTTGAACTGGCCAAAGCTCTTGATCTCGGGATCGACCGCACCCTCGAACGTGCCCATCGCCACCTCGAAGGCATTGCGGGTGTCGAGCACCAGCGTGTCGGGTGCTGCGATCAGCGCGTTCCATTCGGCGGCCTCGACGTACGTGCCGACCTGGCGCGTTGGATCGGCGGCCTCGTCGCCGAGCGTGACGATCTCCTTCTTCAGCCGCACCTTGAGCCGGCCGAACGGCATCGCCTCGGCGGTCGAGAATTTCAGCTCGAGATTGTTCAGCCGGCCGCCGAACAGGGCGCCGTGCGCGAGCTCGTGGACGAAGGCGTCGATCGCCTCGGGCGCACCCGCAATCGTGCCGTTGATACCTTCCTGGGCGAGCAGCACGCTGCCCTTGAGCGCGAGGCCCGCGCAGAACGCGCGCAACGGCTCGCGTAGCTCGCGGTAATCGGGCAGGGCGGCGAATTGGTAAAAGGCGGCGACCTTGTGGATCATGGCGGCTCGTTTAGCAGGCGGCCGCCGCCCAGAAAACCCGCATGGCCCCGGACGGCAAAAGGTCTATACGCCCAGCGGATGGCAGCTATTTCGCTGGTATGCCAGCATTGCCCCGGCGGGCTGGAATGTGTCATGTAGGCCCGGTTTTTCCGAGACGGCGCGCCCTCCGCGTCGACCGCCCAAGAGAGCCCCCCAAGAGAGCCCTGAGAGAGCAAAACTTCGATGAGAAACTTCCATTTCCCCGGCAGGTCCACGGTCCACGCCACCAACGCGATGGTCGCGACCTCGCATCCGCAGGCCTCCCTGGCCGCGATCGAGGTGCTGCGCGAGGGCGGTACGGCGGTGGACGCGGCGGTGGCGGGTTCGGCGCTGCTCGGCGTGATCGAGCCGCAATCGACCGGCATCGGCGGCGACTGCTTTGCGCTGATCCAGCCGCGCGGCGAGGGCAAGATCATCGCCTATAACGGCTCCGGCCGGGCCCCGAAGGCGGCGAACGCCGACTGGTATCTCGAGCGCAAGATCAATTCCGTGCCGCTGACCTCGGCGCATGCGGTCTCGATCCCCGGCGTGATCGACGCCTTCGCGACCGTGCTGCGCGATCACGGCAAGTTCGGCTTCGACCGCCTGCTCCAGCCCGCGATCAAGGCGGCGGAAGAGGGTTACGTCGTCGCCCCGCGCATCGCCTTCGACTGGAAGAACCAGTTCGAGAAGCTGAAGGGTGGCACCAACACGGTGCGTTACCTGTTGCCGGGTGGCAAGCCGCCGGTCGCCGGCGACATCATCCGCCAGGCCGAACTCGGCAAGACGCTGCGCGCGATCGCCAAGGACGGCCGCGACGCCTTCTACAAGGGCGCGATCGCGGAGGATATGGTCGAGACCCTGCGCGGGATCGGCGGCCTGCACACGCTCGACGATTTCGCCGCCCACACCACCGAGACGACGACGCCGATCGGCACCAACTACAAGGGTTACGACGTCTGGCAGTGCCCGCCGAACGGCCCGGGCGTCACCGCGCTCTTGATGCTCAACATCCTGTCGCGGTTCGACCTGACCAAGTACGCGCCGCTCAGCATCGAGCGCTTCCATCTCGAAGCCGAAGCCGCGCGCATCGCCTACATGAACCGCGAGATGCATGTCGCCGACCCTGAGCATATGAAGATCGACGTCGCCGAAATGCTCGCGAAGGGCTTTGCCGACGAGTACATCAGCAAGATCCGCATGGACGGCATGCTCGACCTGCCGAACGTCGCGCCGCCGATGAATCCCTCGACCATCTACATCACGGTCGTGGACAAGGACCGCAACGTCTGCTCGTTCATCAATTCGATCGCGCATTCCTTCGGCTCGGCGATCGTCTCGAACAAGACCGGCGTGCTGTTCCAGAACCGCGCCGGTGGGTTCCGCATCCAGCCCGGCCATCCCAATTGCATCGCCGGCGGCAAGCGTCCGCTTCACACGATCATGCCGAGCCTGCTCACCAAGGGCGGCCGCTCCGTGATGCCGTTCGCGGTGATGGGCGGACAATATCAGCCGGTCGGCCAGACTCACGTGGTGACCAACATCCTCGACTATGGCTGCGACGTGCAGGAGGCGATCGACATGCCGCGCGGTCTGCACTACGAGGGCCAGTACCAGCTGGAGGACAGCGTGCCTGCCGATATCGTCGAAGGCCTGAAGAAGCTCGGCCACAAGACCACCAGCGTGGTCGGCCCGCTCGGCGGCGCGCAGGCGATCTGGATCGACTGGGACAAGGGCACGCTCACCGGCGGTTCCGATCCGCGCAAGGACGGCTGCGCACTGGGCTATTAAGGGCCGAGGGCTGGAAACGATTGCTTCGTTGCGCTAGACACCTTCCGCCTCAAACGGAAGGTCTCTTATGCAGCGTTTCCAGCGCGCACTCTTCGCCATCATGTCGGCACTTGCGATCACCGTGATCGGCAGCGTGTCGACATTCGTTTCCACCACGGCCTCGGCCCAGACCGCAGGAAAACCCATGACCACAGCTTCAGGCTTGCAGACCATTGATAACGTTGTCGGCACCGGTGCCTCGCCGAAACCCGGCCAGATCTGCGTGATGCATTACACCGGCTGGCTCTACGAGAACGGCCAGAAGGGCAAGAAATTCGACTCGTCGGTCGACCGCAACGAGCCGTTCGAGTTTCCGATCGGCAAGGGCCGTGTCATCGCCGGCTGGGACGAGGGCGTTGCCACGATGAAGGTCGGCGGCAAGCGCACGCTGATCATCCCGCCGCAGCTCGGCTATGGCGCGCGCGGCGCCGGCGGCGTGATCCCGCCGAACGCGACTTTGATGTTCGACGTGGAATTGCTCGCGGTGAAGTGAACCTACGTCGTCATGCCCGGGCTTGTCCCGGGCATCCACGTTCTTTCCTTCGTGCAGCCAAGACGTGGATGGCCGGGACAAGCCCGGCCATGACGGATAGAGATCAGCGCAAAACAAAAAGACCGGCCTCGCGGCCGGTCTCTTCGCTTTCAGATTGACGCGCGTCACTCCGCCGCGCGCTTTGCCGCAGCCGCGGCGCGATCGATTGCTTCCTTCGCGGCGTCCTTGGCGTCGCCCATGGCCTGCTGGCCCTTGCCCTTCACTTCCTGGACCACGCCTTCGCCCTTCAGGCGATCGGAACCGGTGGCTTCACCGATGCCCTGCTTGGCCTTGCCGATGGCCTCGTTGGCGGTGCCCTTGATCTTGTCGCTCGTGCTACCCATGAAACTCTCCTTCCAGTTGGCTCGCGAAAACAACGCCTGCCGACTACGAGAGTTCCGATTTTGGGTATGGCTTGATAGGCCCGCTTTGGTTAGCTTGCCGCGCACGGAACCAACAGAAAGCAAGTCCCATGACCGGCCATGACCACACGCATTCCCACCATGACCACGATCATGACGATCGCTGGAAACATGACGGTGTGCGCGTCATTCCCGGCAATCAGCTCGATACCAATGTGCCGTCGACGGCCGGCATGGACCGCGCGGCCGCGATCAATTTCGCGCGCGTCGGCGCGCAGAAATTGTGGGCGGGCACGGTCAGCATCAAGCCGGACGCCAAGACCGGTGCGCATCACCACGGCCATCTCGAAAGCGTCATCTACGTGGTGAAGGGCAAGGCGCGGATGCGCTGGGGCGAGAGCCTGCAATTCACCGCGGAGGCCGGCCCCGGCGATTTCATTTTCGTCCCGCCTTACGTGCCGCATCAGGAGATCAACGCCAGCCGGGACGAGGTGCTGGAATGCGTGCTGGTGCGCAGCGACGGCGAGGCGGTCGCGATCAACCTCGACATCGAGCCGGTCGAGAAGCCCGAGACCGTGCTGTGGATCGACCCCGTGCACCGGGATCCCAACGAGAAGAAGTAAGGGCCTGAAAGCCTGCTGGTTCTGTGCGACAGAACCACGCAGGCACGGCCTTCAAAAAATATTCGGAAGCCGTGTCGGATGGCCGTCGGGCCATCCGTCCTTGGGCAGAACCCCGCCCAAGGAGCCTCCGATGCCCAAAATGATCTTCGTCAATCTGCCGGTGACCGACCTCAAGCGCGCGACGGCCTTTTACGAGGCGGTCGGTGCGGTCAGGAACCCGCAATTCAGCGACGAGACGGCGAGCTGCATGGTCTTCTCCGAGACCATCTTCGCCATGCTCCTGACCCACGACAAATTCCGCAAGTTCACGCCGAAGCCGATCGCGGATGCCAAGACCTCCAACCAGGTGCTGCTCTGCCTCTCGGCCGACAGCCGCGTCGAGGTCGATGACGTCGTCGGCAAGGCCGAGGCCGCGGGCGGTGTGGCCGATCCCAGCCCGAAGGACGAATACAGCTTCATGTACGGCCGCAGCTTCGAGGATCCGGATGGTCATATGTGGGGCGTGAACTGGATGGACATGGCGGCCTTCGCCGCGCAGTCCGACATGGCGAACGCCTGACCGAAGCCAACGAATATCGACCATCCCAAGAGGAGCATTCACGATGTCCAAGCTCGTGCCCTGCATGTGGTTCAACGGCGATGCCGAGGAAGCCGCGAAGTTCTACGTGTCGCTCGTTCCGAACTCGGAAATCACGCACGTCCAGCGCAACGTTTCGGACGGCCCGTCCGGCAAGACAGGCTCGGTGCTCGTCGTCGAGTTCACGGTGGCCGGGCAGCCCCTGGTCGCGCTCAACGGCGGCATGAAGGTGGAATATACCCACGCAATCTCGCTGATGATCCATTGCGACGATCAAGCTCAGGTCGACAGCGTCTGGAGCGCGTTCCTTGCTCATGGCGGCAAGGAGCAGCAGTGCGGCTGGATCAGCGATCGCTGGGGCGTATCCTGGCAGGTGGTGCCGAAGGTGATGTTCGAATTCCTGTCGAGCCCAGACAAGGCTGCGGCTGCGCGCGCGATGCAAGCCATGATGAAGATGGTCAAGCTCGATGTGGAAGTGCTGCGTCGCGCGTTCGAGGGCAAGTCGGCAGCGTGACGTCAACACAGGTGCTGTAGGGTGGGCAAAGGCGCAAAGCGCCGTGCCCACCATTCATCGACGATTGAGAGAGTTGGTGGGCACGCTCCGCTTTGCCCACCCTACGAAACCTTGCCTAGAGGCCTCAGTAATTAATCCGCAGCCCCACGCCGCCATGGATGGTGTTCCCCACCGGCTGCGGGCCCAGCGTGCCGTTGGCGAACAGGTCGACGATCCAGCCCTTCTGCACGCGGAAGCCGAGGCGGCCGCCATATTCGAACCAGCCCTGGTTGCCCATGGTCGGCACCACCAGGCCGTCGCCGGTCACGGTGGCGACGATGCCGCCATGGCTGGCGAAGGACTGCACCCAGCCGCCATTGATGTTGGTCTCGATGTTGCTGCCGAAGAGGTGCGTCCACTGGCCGCCGATCTTGACCAGGCTGGTGCGGTCGGTGCCGGTCGCAATGGAGGCGTCGAACGGATTGAACGCCACGGCGCTGTCCGAATAGCCGGAGACGCGCTGCCAGAGCTGCCAGACTTCGATCGAGGCCGCGAATTCGTCGCGCGGGGACACGCGGCTCATCCAGCCGGCACGGCCATAGACGGCGTAATTCGACGCGTTGGTCGAGCCCGTGACGCTCACCGGCCCGAGGCTGGTGTTGTAGTTGCGGGTGTAGCGCGCCTTCTCCCACGGCGTCAGGATGGTGCCGACGTCGAAGAACGGGCGCGACGAGCCCCAGTCGGTGAAGTCATAGCGCAGAGCGAACGCTCCGATCGGCGCGCTGGTGATATTGTAGCCGCCCTCGCTGTATTGCGTGTAGGCGATGCCGGCGAGCAGAGACAGGTTGTTGGTCAGCTCCTTGCGGCCGTGAATGCCGGCCGAGAACGAGCCGGCGGAGCCGAATGCGCTGATGCAGTCGCTGCAATTGACCTGCTCGTTGACGCCGAGCAGCACCGTGCCGAGCACCCGGTTGGTGATCATCTGGTTGAAGCGCTGGTTGGCGAGGCCGCCGATCGAATTGCCGCTGGAGTCCGCGCCGGTCGGGCCCGAAGGTGGAGGCGGTGGATACGGGCTCGGCGAGGACGACGGATAGGGGCTCGGCGAAGGCGAGGGGGTCGGTGTGGGTGTCGGCGACGGCGACGGCGACGGTGAATAGGTCGGTGACGGTGAGGGCGTCGGCCCACCGCATCCGGACTCGCAAGTCGCCTGCGCTGCCGCCGGTCGCGCATTGAACGCGAAGAACGCAAACGCAGCGGTTGCGGTCAGCGCGGCGGCGAGGACGAGGCGTCTGACGTCGAGTTTCGCCATCATCACCGCCCGCACAGCATGCCGTCGTCGTGGACGGCAGGCGTGATGGTCGGCGAGGCGTCCGCATACTGGTTGACCGAGCACAGCCCGGCGCTTGCGGCGCAATTGGCGGCAAAGGTCCAGGGCGGCGTGTTGGTCTTGGTGATGCTGACCTTGCCGCCGGCCGAGGTGATGATTGCAGTGTCGCCGGGCTGGGTGAGCTGCACGCACTGGGAGTTCGTCGTGCAGACGCTGGCGGCTCCGTCCTGGAGCACGACGACGGAGCGGCCGCGCTGGGAGAGGATGTCGAGCGTGGTGCCGCGCACGCCGATGGTCGCGAGCGGGGTGGTGATCTTGTAAGCGGTCTTCTCCGAATGGCCGGTGACGAAACGGAATGCGCCTGTGGTCATGCGGATCGCGACGTCGCGATAGCTGTGCTCGTCGTTGAAGACGGTGCGGTCGAGCTTCAGCGTGGCGCTCGGGCCAAGCGAGAGGTTGGTGCTGTCGGCCATGACGAAGCGCGCGGCGCTGTCGGCGCCGGTGCGCACGGTCTCGTCGCGCAGCATGCTGTCGCCGACACTGATCGGCGTCGTGGTCGTGGCCACGCGCACCACGTCGTTCTGGATCACGACGGCTTCGCCGACGCGCGTCTGCGCCTGCGCGCAGTGCGCCGCGCACAACGCGGCCGACAACAGAGTGGGGAAAAGCCAGAAACGCAAATTCATTTCGCAACCGATCGATATGTCCCTGATCGTACCGGATCGTGCGCGCTTCTGATGTGGCGAAATTATCACAAGCGGTGCTGGACGTGCGTTATGCTTAGTGACAGTTGCGGCAGAATGCGTTCAATGAAAAGTGCCGTCTTTGTTTTTCTCCGCGGTGAAGCAGATTTGCCACGCAAAATAGCCCCACAGCAGCCGTTCGAATTGCCCGCGGTTCCGAAGGTGTCGCAGAGCGCAGTGATCGCTGTCGCGATTTTCCTGGTCGCGCATCTCGCGCTGCTGATCGGCCTGACGGCGCCGGAGAAGTTCGTCTTCGACGAGGTGCATTACGTGCCGGCGGCACGGCAGATGCTGGCACCCACGATGTCGCAACCGATGCTCAATCCGATGCATCCGCCGCTGGCCAAGGAGCTGATCGCGGCATCGATCGCCGCCTTCGGCGACAATGCGCTGGGCTGGCGCTATCCGTCGACCTTGTTCGGCGCGCTGGCGATCGTCGCGATCTATCTGTGCGGGCTCGCGCTGTTCTCCGCGCAAGGGCCCGCGATCGCCGCCGCGGCGATCGCGGGCTTCAACCAGATGCTTTACGTGCAGGCGCGCATCGCCATGCTCGACATTTACGCGCTCGGGTTCGGCCTGCTCGCGATTGCCGCCTTCATGCACGGCTTTCGAAGAGAGCGCCCGCATGCGTTGTTCGCGCTCGCGGGCGCCTTGTTTGGCCTCGCGGCGGCTTGCAAATGGAGCGGCCTGTTTCCGCTCGGCATCTGCATCGTGATGGTTGCGGTGATCCGGCTGATGCAGGGCTGGCGCACGCTGTTCGCCGGCGCGACGCCGAGCGACTGGTATCGGCCCGATCTCTGGCCCGATCTTCGCGTGCAGCATGTCGCGCTCTGTTTTGCCGTGCTGCCGGCGCTGACATATCTTGCCGCTTTCGTGCCGCTCTACGGAGCGTCGCTGCCGGATCTGATCGAGGCGCAGCGCCGGATATTCGCCGACAACACTACGACCGCGATCGCCGGCCATACCTATATGAGCGCGTGGCCATCCTGGCCGCTGCTCGCGCGCCCGGTGTGGTTCCTGTTCGACAAGACCTCGGAGAACAATGTCTCCGCGATCGTCTTCCTCGGCAATCCGCTGGTCGCGTGGCCGGCGCTGCTCGCGCTCGCCGTCGTGCTGCGCGACTTTATCGTCGCGCGGCGCTGGGACGCGTTCCTGATCGCGGCGTTCTATTTCGGCTCGTGGCTCGCCTGGGCTTTGCTGCCGCGCACGCTCGGCTTCCTCTACTATTATCTGCCGGCCGCAACGGTGGCGTCGCTTGCGCTGGTCTATGTGCTGCGACGAGAGGGGCTGCCGCGCTGGCTGCTGTGGGCCTATGTCGGGGTCGCGGCGATCGGCTTTGCGGTGATGCTGCCGATCTCGGCGGCCTTCATCGGCACGTCCATGCAGACGTTCAACCGGTTGATGCTGTTCCAGAGCTGGATATGAAAGCGCCGCCTGTCACGATCGTGGCAGGCGGCGTGTTTCACGCGGCGATGACTTGAATTTCACTTGGACAATTTTACTTGGACGCCGTCGTCTTGGCTTCCATGTTCACGACCTGGACGCGGCGGTTGATCGGGTCGGCGCCGTTGGCGGTGTCCTTCAGCTTGGTCTTGCCATAGCCGACGGTGACGAGATCTGTGCCGTTGAGACCATAGTTCTGCACCAGGTACTTCTTGATGGTGTCGGCGCGCCGTTCGGAGAGCCCTTGATTGTACTCCTCGCCGCCGATCGCATCGGTGTGGCCGGCGACCACGAAGGTCGAGCCCTTCAGCGACGGATCGGACAGCGCCTTGCCGAGCGCCTGCACCGACGGCACCGACGTCTTGGCGATGTCGGCCGAGTTGTAGTCGAACTGGATCTCCAGATCGATCTTCGGCTTGGTCGCGGCGAGCTCGGCGATCTGCTCGCGCTCGCCCGTCGAGAGCGACCGGGTCGAGCGGTTGCGCACCGTGTTCAGGAACGTCGATTCCTTGGCCTGCACCGCCGGATCGGCCTGCGGACCGACGGACAGGCCGCGGGTCGCCGGCTTGGGCTTCAGCGCATCCAGAATCTGGTTGGCGGAGACGTTATCGCCGGCGAAAGCCAGGCCCGCCGTCATCGACAGCGCGGCCGTGAGGGTAATCGCCTTCAGTCCAAAAAACTTATCAAAACGGGTCATTGTCGAATCCTCGCTGTTACGCCTGATGGCGATTTGATGTTGCGAGCGTAGGGAAGGTTCAACAGCCTCGATGTGATGCGGGTCACATTCCAGACGACCGAAATGACCCGTGCATCCTCGCGCCGGCGCCGATCGGAATCCATGGCATGTCGGGCCAGCGGCGGTGCCCTGCCACCGGGAAGAAGCGCCGTCTCATTCGGCATCGACAGCTGAACCGGCTGGACTCGCAGCCCGCGCAGGTACAATCTTTTGGCCATTGTTCGTCACCAGCCGTATTGCCCGCTGCGTCAGCAGCCCAAAAAGCGACCGTCGCAGCGACTCTCAGCTCGGTTCGAGCAGCAGAAATCCCCGAGTGATCCAGATCACAGTGCGTCGTTGTGAATTGGATCAGATTGCTCTCATCGGATCGGCTCAGGTCGAACCGAGAGCAGCGAGGAAGTTTGGATCAGGGGAGAATGATCATGCGCTTCTTGATCGCAGCAATTTCAATCGCAGTATTTCTCGTCAGCGGCAACGCGGCCTTCGCGGACAAGCGCGTCGCCTTCGTGGTCGGCAACGCCGCCTACAAGAACGTCCCGCAGCTTCCCAACCCCGCGATCGACTCCAAGGCGATGGCCAGGGTGCTGCGCAATGTCGGCTTCGACGTCGTCGAGGGCGCCAACCTCACCCGCGATGCCATGACCGCGAAGCTGCTGGAGTTCGGCAAGAAGAGCGAAGGCGCCGACGTCGCGGTGTTCTTCTATGCCGGCCACGGGATTGCCGTGAACGGCGTCAACTACCTGTTGCCGGTCGACGCCGACCTGAAATCCGAGATGGACGTCAAGCTGGGCGCGGCGATCAATGTCGACCTCACGCTCGATCAGACCATGTCGGACGCGAAGGTGAAGCTCGTGTTCCTGGACGCCTGCCGCGACAATCCGTTCGCGGCAAAGATCCGCTCGGCCAAGGCCACCCGCTCCGTCAACGTCCAGACCGGTCTTGCCGAGATGAAGTCGGGCGAGGGCACGCTGATTGCCTTTGCCACCGGCCCCGGCCAGACCGCGCTCGACGGCGAGGCCGGCACCAACAGCCCGTTCACCCGCGCGCTCGTCGCCAACATTGCCCAGCCCGGGATCGAGATCCAGCAGGCGATGACCAAGGTCCGTGCCCAGGTCAGTGACGAGACCAGCAAGGGGCAATTGCCCTGGGGGCACACCAACCTCACGGGCAACGTCTATCTCAATCCGGTTGGTGTGCCGGCCGCGGCCACGACCGATCCGTCGAACGCACCGGTGTCGGCCGCGAGCAAGCAAGGCTCCGACGTCGAGCTCGAGTTCTGGCGCTCGATCAGGGACTCCAACAAGGTCGAGGAACTCAACGCCTATCTCACCAGCTATCCCAACGGCACGTTCAAATCGATCGCACTCGCCCGCATCGCGGCGTTGCAGGATGGTCCATCCATCACCACCCGCAATCTCTCGGCCGGGATCGATCCCGCGACCTTTACGGAAGAAGCCAACCAGGTGTCTGAAGACCAGATCGGTCTGGACAAGAACCAGCGCCGCGACGTGCAGCGCCGCCTCACCGGGCTCGGCTTCGACGTCAAGGCGACGGGCAAGTTCGACGATGAGACCCGTTCCGTGATGAGGCGGTGGCAGGCTGCCCGTGGCTATCCTGCGACTGGTTATCTCAACAAGCTCCAGCACAAGGCCCTGCTGTCGGAGATTGTCTCGACCCGCGCGGCCTCCTCCGAGCAGGCAGACGACGAGCCCGCGCGTCGCCGGTCCTCCGGCGGTGGCGGCCGGCGCCATTACGGCGGTGGCGGTGCCGGTCCGCCAGGCGGCCCCGGCGGTCTGTTCGGCGGTATGATGGGCGGGTTGTTCGGCCGCCGCTGAGCCGGCAGGCAAGCAACAGGCGGCCCGGTTCGGGCCGCCAATTTGTTCCGGAAACCCTTGCTCACCGATCGTCGCAAAGCCGTCGCGTGATGGCCCGCGTGCGAACAAGAATTCGGCCAGTTGGGCGCCTAGCAGGACTCCGCGTCCAACAACCGCCGAGGAAGGGAGCCGAGTTCAGTCCAGTGCCCAGGCCGAGTGATTACCAGTTCTATCGTGGCGGGCCGCAGGATCGGACAGTCTTTCTGAGCTCAATGCCCATCTATGTCGGTGCGGCGATGATCGCGGTGGCGATCCTGCTGTCCACGCTGATCACCGGGCTGAGCAGCCGTTATGTCGGCCTCGACGGTCCGAACGACGAGAACATGTGGCTGGTCGACCGCCTCACCGGCAGCGTCTATCGCTGCCAGGCGGAGGGGCGTGGCAAAGCGTCCTGCGAGCCCGATGTCGCCACAGGCAGCGTCGGTGACCGGCCCAAGGTGCAAAAGAACGGCAATTGAGGCCTTGCACCCTCGCAGCGCAGCCATGGCCAACACCGATATCAGCAACGGCAAGATGAAGAGCGCTTGCACGCATTACATGAAGGCGCAGAAGGCCATGTCGATGAAGTGAGGCGCGCACGGTTCGGCCGCGCTGTCAGCAGTTGGCAGCGCGGCTTTTTCTTGAGAAAGCTTCTTTGGCGTCTCTCTTTTTCCTGGCGCGAATCCGGCTACATTGCCTCCTGCAATGTCACGCGCGCCCAAACCCTTTCCGATCCCCACGACACAGGCCCGGCAGATCTGGCTGCATGCCCAGCGGCTGGACGAGCGCGCGCCGTTCGGGGAGGGGGCGCGCGCGGTGGCGGATGCGATCGACCATCTCGGTTATGTGCAGATCGACACCATCAACGTCATCGAGCGCAGCCACCACCACATCCTGTTCAGCCGCATTCCGTCCTACCGGCGTGCCGATCTGCGCCAGGCCCAGAGCGTCGACAGGAGCGTGTTCGAATACTGGACCCATGCGCTGTCCTACGTGCCAGCGAACGATTTTCGCTTCTTCCTGCCGGCGATGCGCGAGCACCGGCGCGAGGGGCACAAATGGTACGCCTCGGTCAAGCCGGCCGATACGCGCAAGGTGATGCGGCTCCTGCGCGCCGGTCCGCTGACGATCCGCGACATCGAGGACGACGTGCTCACCGAGAAGGAGCATCTCTGGCAGAGCCGAAAACCCTCGAAGCGGGCTTTGCAGCTCGCCTTCTACACCGGCGTCGCGACCGTCAGCGCGCGCCAGGGTATGCTCAAGACCTACGAGCTGATGACGCGGCACTTCGGCTGGGACAAGCTGCCGAGGCCGGCGTCAGCGAGAGACATCACGGCCTATCTGCTCGACCGCGCGCTGCGGTCGCAGGGCGTGGTCAGCCTGGATTCGATCTGCCACCTCGATGCGCCGAGCAAGAAGGCGATCGCTCAGCTGGTCGCCTCGCGCGTGCGCCGCGGCGAGCTCGTGCCCGTTGCGATCGAGGGCGCCGGCAAGCAGGAGCATTGGGCCGCGCCCGCGGCGCTGGAGCCGGGTGAGGGCGCCGCGCCCGATCTCGTTCACATCCTCTCGCCGTTCGATCCCCTGATCATCCAGCGCAAGCGCACCAATCTGTTCTTCGGCTACAACCATCTGTTCGAAGCCTATGTGCCGAAGGCCAAGCGCAAGCTTGGCTATTTCGCGTTGCCCGTGCTGGTGGGCGACGAGATCGTCGCGGCGCTTGACCTCAAGACCGATAGGCAGGTGAAGAAGCTGTTGATGCAGAAATGGACCTGGGTCGGGCAGGGGAAGAAGACGGCGGGGCGCAAGGAGCTGAAGCGCGTGATCGAGGAGGAGCTCGATCGCTTTGAGCGGTTTCAATTGGCGGAGTGAAGCGCGCTCGCCACGGCTTCGGTCTCGTAGGGTGGGCAAAGCGACTTGTCCGCCGTAGCTCGAAGAGCGAAGGCGGAAGCGTGCCCACCATCGTGGTCCGCGAAGGAGAATGGTGGGCACGGCGCTAACGCGCCTTTGCCCACCCTACAAGACCATCGACCCAAACGCCAAACGCAATCCCCACCCCATACGCCACCAGATTCCACAGCGAGAAGATCCGTCCTAACAGCAGCGCGCCCGCGGTGGTGAGCCGAAACGCATCGAGCCAGGGCGCATGCACCAGCCGGGAGAACTCGACGACGATCGCGATCGCCACGGCGATGGCTGCAAGTCGGCTCCGTGACATCCCCGGCAGCAACACCCCGACCAGCAGAAACACCATCGTCGCCCATAGCAGCGAGCCGCCATACTTCACCACGAAGGCGGGAAGCCCGAGCGGAAAGCCGTACCAACGCAACGACAGCCCGCAGGCGATGACCGCAAGAGCAAGGCCGGCGCGGATCAGTGATGTCTGTAGCGGCGCAACAGGTTTATCCGGTTGCGCCCCGTGCATTGCTCGCTCCATTGACTCTTTGCCCGCGATGCTCAAAACCGCAACCAGCCCATAAGAGCAACAACCCCGGGGGGAAAGCCATGAGCCAGACCACGACCTATGCCGGTTCCGCCGGCTCAGCCAAGTCGGAAATCGAGACCTCGACGATCCGCGCCATCTCCTGGCGCCTGATTCCGTTCCTGGTGCTGGCCTACTTCTTCTCCTATCTCGACCGCGTCAATCTCGGCTTCGCCGCGCTGACCATGAACGCGGAGCTGAAGTTCACGCCGCTGATCTTCTCCTGGGGCGCGGGCATCTTCTTCATCGGCTATTTCATTTTCGAGGTGCCGAGCAATCTGGCGCTGGAGAAGTTCGGCGCGAGCCGCTGGATCGCCCGCATCATGGTGACCTGGGGCATCATCTCGGCGCTGATGGCGCTGGTCAGCGGGGTGACGAGCTTCTACGTGCTGCGCTTCCTGCTCGGCGTCGCCGAGGCCGGCTTCTTCCCCGGCATCATCCTCTATCTCACCTATTGGTACCCGGCCGAGTATCGCGCCCGCTTCCTCGCGGCCTTCGCCATCGCTGTCCCGGTCTCCACCGTGATCGGTGCGCCGGTCTCGGGCCTGCTGCTCGGGCTCGACGGTGCGATGGGGTTGAAGGGCTGGCAGTGGTTGTTCATCATCGAAGGCATCCCCTCGGTGTTGCTGGGCATCGTCACCTGGTTCTATCTCACCGACAGGCCGGAGAAGGCGGACTGGCTCTCGGCCGATCAGAAGGCCTGGCTCAAGTCCAGGCTCGATTCGGAAATCGCGGCCAAGCAGACGGTGAAGCATCTGTCGCTCGGCGAGGCGCTGTCGTCGCCGAAGGTGATCATGCTGAGCCTCGTCTATTTCGGCTTCGTCGGCGCGCTCTATGGCATGCAGTTCTGGCTGCCGCAGATCGTCAAGGCGTTCGGCCTCACCAACGCCCAGACCGGCTTTGTCACCGCGATCCCGTATCTGTTCGGCACCATCGCCATGATCCTGTGGGCGCGGCATTCCGATGCGACGCGCGAGCGCGTGATGCATGTCGGCGCGCCGCTGCTGCTCACCGCCGTCGCGCTTGCCGTCTCCTCCTATCTCACCGATCCCACCATGACGATGGTGGTGCTCACTGTGGCGGCGATCGGCGTGTTCTGCTGCTTCGGCGTGTTCTGGACCCTGCCGACCGCCTGGCTCTCCGGCACGGCGGCGGCCGGCGCCATCGCGCTGATCAACTCGATCGGCAATCTCGCCGGCTTCGGCGGGCCGTACCTGATCGGCTGGGTCAAGGAAGCCACCGGCCAGACCTCGACCGGCTTGCTGGTGCTGGCGGTCCTGCCCCTGATCGCCGGCATTTTGGTTTTTGTCGGTGGCCACGAGAGCAAGCACGAGTTCGCCGGGCAGGGGCGGTAGAGCAGCACTCACCGCTGCGTAGCCCGGATGGAGCGAAGCGAAATCCGGGGCGCTCCGAGCTACAGCCTGCAGGCCCCGGATTGCGCTCCGCTCCATCCGGGCTACGGGCTCTCGTAGGGTGGGCAAAGGCGCGATTCGCGCCGTGCCCACCATTTTCCTGATTCCGGCAGGCATCGTGGGCACGCTCCGCTTTGCCCACCCTACGATCGCACCCTCCCGGCAACCGCCATCCAAATCCTTACCACCCCTTAACGATCACGCTTTCCTGATGACTGACGATTATTGACTTTTATCAGTGATTAGTCGACATTCCTCTCATTGCAGTCGCGGGAGTGTCCTCCGATGTTCGTTCGGTCAGTTTTGTCCAGCTATTCCAAGCTCTTGGCGGGTGTGTCGCTGGCCCTCATGGCCGCTGCGCTGGCCGGGTGCAATGACACCGTCGCTGAAAAGGCCGAGCCGCCGCGGCCGGTTCTGGTGGCAACAGCTCATTATGATGCCGAAACGCCCGAGCGCAGCTTCGTCGGCACCGTCAGGCCCCGGATCGAGAGCGATCTCGGTTTCCGGGTTGCCGGCAAGGTTGCCAAGCGCTTGGTCGAGGTCGGCCAGACCGTCGAAATCGGCCAGCCGCTCGCGACCCTCGATGAGGTCGATCTGAAGCTCCAGGCCGAGCAGTCCGTCGCCGAGCAGACCGCCGCGACCGGCGTGCTGGCCCAGGCCGCCGCTGCCGAGCAGCGCGCCAAGGATCTGAAGGCCAAGGGTTGGACTACGGATGCGGCGATGGATTCGAGCCGCGCCGCCGCCGACGAGGCCCGCGCGCGTCTGGACCGGGCCGTGCGCTCAGTCGAGCTGACCAAGAATTCTCTTTCCTACGCGACGCTCAACGCCGACGCCCGTGGCGTCGTCACCGCAACGCTGATCGAGCCCGGCCAGGTGGTTGCCGCAGGCCAGACTTCGATCCGTGTCGCCCGCTTTGCCGAGAAGGAAGCGGTCGTCGCGATCCCTGAGACGCTGGTCGGACGTGCCAAGTCGGGCGCCGCCAGCGTCACTCTTTGGTCGGAGCCGGACAAGAAATATGCGGCCAAGCTGCGCGAGATCGCGCCGACGGCCGATCCGTCGACGCGCACCTATCTTGCAAAGTTCTCGCTGCCCGAGGCCGACGACAAGGTTTCGCTCGGCATGACCGCGACGCTGACGCTGTCGGATGCCGCGACCGAGCGCGTCGCGCGGCTGCCGCTGTCGGCGCTGTTCAACGAAGGCGGCAAGCCCTCCTTCTATGTCGTCGACGACAATGGCGCCGTCACGCTCAAGCCGGTCGTGGTGAAGTCCTACGAGAGCAACGACGTCATCATCACCAGCGGTGTCGAAGAGGGCGCCAAGATCGTGGCGCTCGGCGTGCAGAAGCTCGATCCGAGCCAGCGGGTGCGGATCGTCTCGTCGCTGTCTTTCTAGAGTTTACGAGTCACGTCGTGTGAGGTGAGTTTCGGCCCAAGCGCAAATGCCGGGGCTGAAGCGGCGAAGCGATCCAGAACCTGCCCAGCCCCCTGGATTGCTTCGCTGCCTCGCGACGACGGTTTGAACAGAGTGGCTGTGGTTTTTTTGCAATTGGACCATCTTTGGAGAGTGCGATGAAGCGCTTCAACCTTTCGGCCTGGGCCGTCAGCCATCCGACGCTGGTCCTGTTCCTGATGATCATACTCGGCGTCGCCGGCTTCTTCTCCTATCAGAAGCTCGGGCGAGCCGAGGATCCGTTCTTCACGGTGAAGGTGGTCAACGTCTCCGTGATCTGGCCGGGCGCGACCGCGCAGGAGATGCAGACGCAGGTCGCCGATCCCATCGAGAAGAAGATCCAGGAGCTGCCTTACTTCGAGAAGGTGCAGACCTATTCCAAGCCGGCCTTCACCGCGCTCCAGGTGACCTTCCGCGATTCCACGCCGCCGAAGGACGTGCCGTATCTGTTTTATCTGCTGCGCAAGAAGCTCGCCGACGTGCAGGGCCAGTTGCCGTCGGGCATTCTGGGACCCGTCGTCAACGACGAGTTCTCCGACGTCGATTCCATCCTCTACATGATGACCGGCGACGGCGCCGACTATGCCCAGCTCAAGAAGGTCTCGGAAGGCTTCCGCCAGCGCCTGTTGAAGGTGCCGGGTGTGACCAAGGTCGACGTCTACGGCAACCAGGACGAGCGCATCTTCGTCGAATTCTCGCACGCCAAGCTCGCCACTCTCGGCATCACGCCGCAGGCGCTGTTCGATTCGCTCGCCAAGCAGAACAACGTGACTCCGGCCGGCACGGTCGAGACCTCGTCGCAGCGCGTGCCGCTGCGCGTCACCGGCGCGCTCGATGGCGCCAAGGCCGTCGCCGAGACGCCGGTCGAGAGCAACGGCCGCGTGTTCCGTTTAGGCGATATCGCCACCGTCACCCACGGCTATGTCGACCCGCCGAGCTTCATCGTGCGCCAGGAAGGCAAGGCCGCGATCGGCATCGGTGTCGTCACCGCCAAGGGCGCCAACATCCTCGATCTCGGCAAGGAGGTCGAGAAGGCCACCGCCGAGTTCATGAAGGCGGTGCCGCAGGGCATCGACGTCAAGCTCATCGCCGACCAGCCCAAGGTGGTCGAGCACGCCGTCGGCGAGTTCGTGCACTCCTTCATGGAAGCCCTCGTCATCGTGCTGTTCGTCTCGTTCCTGGCACTCGGCTGGCGCACCGGCATCGTGGTCGCGCTGTCGGTGCCGCTGGTGCTCGGTATCGTCTTCGTCGTCATGAACATGATGTCGCTCGATCTGCACCGCATCACGCTCGGTGCGCTGATCATCGCGCTCGGCCTGCTGGTGGATGACGCCATCATCGCGGTCGAGATGATGGTGGTGAAGATGGAGCAGGGCTGGGACCGTTTTCGCGCGGCCTCCTTTGCCTGGGAATCCACTGCGTTTCCGATGCTCACGGGAACGCTGGTCACGGCCGCTGGCTTCCTCCCCATCGGCTTTGCCAATTCCGCGGTCGGCGAATATGCCGGCAGCATCTTCTGGATCGTGGCGATCGCGCTGGTCGCCTCCTGGTTCGTGGCGGTGATCTTCACGCCTTATATCGGCGTCATGCTGCTGCCCAACATCAAGGTGCACCACAATCACGATCCGCACGCGGTCTACGAGACCCGCATGTACCGCGGCCTGCGCGCCATCGTGCAATGGTGCGTCAACCACCGCATCACCGTGGTGGCCGCGACCGTCGGCGTCTTCATCGCCTCGATCGTCGGCTTCGGCCATGTCCAGCAGCAGTTCTTCCCGCTGTCGGAGCGGCCCGAGCTGTTCCTCCAGCTTCGCCTGCCCGAGGGCACCGCTTTCAACGTCACCGAGAAGGCGGTGAAGAAGGCCGAGACGCTGCTCAAGGACGACAAGGACATCGAGACCTATACGTCCTATGTCGGCCAGGGCTCGCCGCGCTTCTGGCTCGGCCTCAATCCGCAGCTTCCCAACGAGGCGTTTGCCGAGATCGTCATCGTCGCCAAGGGCGTCGAGGCGCGCGAGCGCATCAAGGCCAAGATCGAGAACGCGGCTGCGGAGGGCATGCTGACAGAGGCGCGCGTGCGCGTCGACCGCTTCAACTTCGGTCCGCCGGTCGGATTCCCCGTCCAGTTCCGCGTGATCGGCCCCGACGCCAACAAGGTGCGCGAGATCGCCTATCAGGTCCGCGACGTCATGCGGCAGAACAAGAGCGTCAAGGACGTCCAGCTCGACTGGAACGAGCAGTCGCCCTACCTCAAGCTCGTCGTCGACCAGGATCGTGCCCGCGCCATGGGCCTGACGCCGCAGGACGTCTCGCAGGCGCTGTCGATGCTGATCTCGGGTGCGCAGGTTACCACCATTCGCGACGGCATCGAGAAGGTGGCCGTGGTCGCTCGTGCGGTCCCGTCCGAACGACTCGATCTCGGCGGCGTCGGCGATCTGACCATCACCTCGAAGAACGGCGTCGCCGTGCCGCTCCAGCAGATCGCCAAGATCGAGTATGCCCATGAGGAGCCGATCATGTGGCGGCGTAACCGCGACATGGCGATCACCGTGCGCTCCGACGTCGTCGACGGCGTGCAGGCGCCCGACGTCACCAGCCAGATCACGCCGAAGCTGAAGGCGATCAAGGACAATCTCGAGCCGGCCTACCGTATCGAACCGGGTGGGGCGTTCGAGGAATCCGCCAAGGGCAACGCCTCGATCTTCATCCTCTTCCCGCTGATGGTCATGGTGATGCTGACGCTGCTGATGTTCCAGCTTCAGAGCTTCTCGCGCCTGATCCTGGTGTTCCTCACCGCGCCGCTCGGCATCGTCGGTGCCTCGTTCGGCCTCAACGTCGCCAATGCCCCGTTCGGCTTTGTGGCGCTGCTCGGCCTGATCGCACTCGCCGGCATGATCATGCGCAACACGGTCATCCTGGTCGACCAGATCGAGACCGACGTTTCCCACGGCCTGACCCGCCGCGAGGCGATCGTGGAGGCAACCGTCCGCCGCGCCCGGCCGGTGGTGCTGACGGCGCTCGCCGCGATCCTGGCCATGATCCCGCTGTCGCGCTCGGCCTTCTGGGGCCCGATGGCGATCACGATCATGGGAGGCCTGTTCGTCGCGACCTTCCTGACGCTGCTGTACCTGCCGGGCCTCTACGCCCTGTGGTTCAGGAAGAGCCTGGACGAGGCGGGCACCCCCGAGCAGCCTGCCGCGCCGCAGCATGGGAGCGATGACCAGCACGCAATTCCGCTTGCTGAAGCGGCTGAATAAATGAGAAGACTGCTGATGGACGAGTCCTGACACATGACACTGGTTGCGGAACATATCGAAGGCGACACCCGGGATCGTATCCTCGAGGTGGCCGAGCGGCTGTTTCGCCAGATCGGGTACCAGAAGACCACGGTCGGGGACATCGCCAAGGAGCTCAGGATGAGCCCCGCCAATGTCTATCGCTTCTTCGAATCGAAGAAGGCGATCCACCAGTCGGTGGCGCGGGCCTTGATGGGCGAGGTCGAGATCGAAGCGCAGCGGATCGTGGCGAGGCCTGGTCCGGTGCTCCCGCGCTTCCGCGAGCTGCTCACCACCATCCACCGCATGAACACCGAGCGCTATGTCGGTGATAACAAGCTGCATGAGATGGTCGAGATCGCGATGCAGGAGGACTGGGACGTCTGCGTCGCCCATATGGAGTGCATTGCCGGCGTCATCGGCCAGGTGATCGCGCAAGGTACCGCGTCCGGCGAGTTCGAGGCGCCGGACCTGCAACTGGCCTCGATGTGCGCCTGCACCGCGATGATGCGCTTCTTCCACCCCCAGATGATCGCCCAGTGCGCTACCAAGCCGGGCCCGACCATCGACCAGATGATCGATTTCGTCATCGCCGGTCTGTCGCCGCGCCACTGACGGGCGCTGGAATTTCCCCTATAAGCAGGCCGACGTAGCCTGGATCAGGGGAAGACCTCGCCGTGACCGACAAAGACCTCTATTTCTACGAGCCCTCCAAGGGCCACGGCCTCAAGCACGATCCCTTCAACGCCATCATCGCGCCGCGGCCGATCGGCTGGATCTCCTCCCGCGACACCAAGGGCCACGTCAACCTCGCGCCCTACAGCTTCTTCAACGCCTTTTGCTACGTGCCGCCGATCATCGGGTTTTCCTCCACCAACTGGAAGGACACGGTGTCGAACATGGAGCAGACCGGCGAGTTCGTCTGGAATCTGACGACCATGGATCTCGCCAAGCACATGAACGCGACCGCCGCGCATGTCGGCCCCGAGGTCGACGAGTTCAAGCTCGCAGGGCTGACCGCCGTCCCCGGCAAGCTCGTCAACGTGCCGCGCGTGGCCGAGAGCCCGGTTGCCTTCGAGTGCAAGGTGTCCGACATCGTCCGCCTCAAGGGCGCCGATGGCAAGGAGGCCGATGCCTGGCTGACGCTGGGCGAGGTCGTCGCCGTCCATATCGACAAGGCCATGATCAAGGACGGCGTCTACCAGACCGCCGCCGCCCGCCCCATCGTCCGCGCCGGCCGTCGCGGCGACTACTTCGAGATCAAGCCGGAAAACATGTTCGAGATGGTGCGGCCGGACTGATCTGATCCGGGTTAAGCCACTCTCTCCGCATCGTCATTCCGGGGCGCGCCGTTAGGCGCGAGCCCGGAATCCATACTCCCGATGGTGGTTATGGATTCCGGGCTCGACGCTTGCGCGTCGCCCCGGAATGACGACAGGGCATTCAGCCCGATTCCCCTCCCCGGAACTGCCCCCACGCCCCGGCCGTTATGGCCCCCGGGGCGGCCGCCCGGCCGCGTCAATTCGCGTCTTTTTGCTCGCGAAGTGTTCACTTACCCCGGCCACTTTCCGCTAAAATGCCGATAACCGCGCCGATGCATGAGGTCAGCCATGAGCTTCCGCCGCGACACCATCACAAAGCCGATCTTCTCCTGGGCGCGCGGCGTGCTGCCAGCGATGTCCGACACCGAGCGCGAGGCGCTGGAGGCCGGTGACGTCTGGTGGGATGCCGATCTCTTCACCGGCAACCCGGATTGGTCGAAGCTGCTGGAGGTGCCTCAGGCGACGCTCACCCCCGAGGAGCAGGCCTTCCTCAACGGCCCGGTCGACGCGCTCTGCGCCATGCTCGACGAGTGGAAGATCTTCTGGGAATGGCGCGACCTGCCGCAGGAGGTCTGGCATTTCGTCAAGCGCGAAAAATTCTTCGGCATGATCATTCCGAAGGAGTTTGGCGGCCTCGGCTTCTCGCCGTATGCGCATTCGGAAGTGGTGCGCAAGATCTCGACCCGCTCGATTGCGGCGGCCGTCACCGTGATGGTGCCGAACTCGCTCGGGCCCGGCGAGCTTCTGATGCGCTTCGGCACGAAAGAGCAGCAGGAGCGCTGGTTGCCGCGCCTCGCCGACGGCCGCGACATTCCGTGCTTCGGCCTGACTAGCCCCGAAGCCGGCTCCGACGCCGCCTCGATGGTCGACACCGGCATCATCTGCAAGGGCGATTTCGAGGGCCGCGAGGTCATTGGCCTAAGGCTCAACTGGCACAAGCGCTACATCACGCTCGGCCCGGTCGCGACGCTGCTCGGGCTCGCCTTCAAGGCCTACGATCCTGATCATCTCGTGGGCAGCCAGGAAGAGCTTGGCATCACTGTCGCGCTGATCCCGACCAATCTGCCCGGCGTCAAGATCGGCCATCGTCATCTGCCGTCGATGCAAGTGTTCCAGAATGGCCCGAACTGGGGCCGCGACGTCTTCATCCCGCTCGACTACGTCATCGGCGGCAAGGAGAGACTCGGGCAGGGCTGGAAGATGCTGATGACGGCGCTTGCCGCCGGCCGCGGCATCTCGCTGCCGTCGCTATCGGCGGCCGGTGCCGCCTATGCCGCCCGCACCACCGGCGCGTATGCCCGCATCCGCGAGCAGTTCGGCATCTCCATCTCCAAATTCGAGGGCGTCGAGGAGCCGCTCGCGCGCATCGTCGCCACCGCCTACCAGCTCGACGCGGCACGCCGGCTGACCTGCGCGGCGCTGAATGCCGGCATCCATCCCGCCGTCATCTCCGGCATCATGAAGCTGCACGCGACCGAGCGGATGCGCACCGCGGTCGACGACGCCATGGACATCCATGGCGGCAAGGCCGTGATCGACGGTCCGCAAAACTATCTCGGCAATCTGCACCGCGCCGTGCCTGTTGGTATCACGGTCGAGGGCGCCAACATCCTGACCCGCAACCTTATCGTGTTCGGGCAGGGCGCGATCCGCGCGCATCCCTATCTGCTCGACGAGATGAACGCGCTTGCGGACACGAATCGCGAGCGCGGGCTCGCCGCGTTCGACAAAGCGTTCTGGAAACATGTCAGCCATAGCTTCCAGACGCTGTTGCGTGCGTTCGGCCGCAGCTGGAGCTTCGGCGCCTTCGCGCTTGCGCCGGATGCGGGCGATGCAACGCCATTCTACCGCCAGCTCGCGCGCTACTCTGCGGCCTTTGCGCTCTGCGCCGACATGGCGCTGCTCACGCTCGGCGGCGCGCTCAAGCGCAAGGAGATGCTGTCGGCGAGGTTCGGCGACATCCTCTCCGAGCTCTATCTGCTCTCCGCCGCGCTGAAACGCTGGCAGGACGAGGGCCGGCAGAAGGAGGATTTTGCTGCGCTGGAATGGTGCATGGCGACCGGCTTCAAGACCATCGAGAACCGGCTTGCCGAGATCCTCGCCAATCTGCCCAACCGTTTTGTCGCTGTTATCCTCAAGCTCGTGGTCCAGCCCTTCGGCGCGCGGGTGCTCGGCCCGTCTGACCGTGTCGTGCACCAATGCGCAAGTCTCGTGCTGGAGCCATCGGCCGCGCGCGAGCGTCTCACGCCGGATCTCGCCCATGTCGACGACGACGGCGGCTTTGCCCGGCTGGAGCGCGCGTTCAAGCTCGTTGCGGGCACCGATGCGATCGCCAAGCGCATGCGGGCCGCGCACATCCGCGACTGGAAGGATGGCGTCGCCAAGGGCGTGATCACGCAGGCCGAAGGCGAGCAGCTTGCGGCCGCTCATGAAGCCGTCACAAAAGTGATCGAGGTCGATGATTTTGCGCCCGAAGCGCTGTCGCCGATTTACAAGAAAACCGGAGATGTGCATCAGTTCTTCCAGGAACTCGGTGAACAGAGGGCGGCGAGCTGATGGCACGACCGGTTTTCATCGTCGACGGCAGCCGGACGCCGTTTCTCAAAGCGCGTTCGGGGCCGGGGCCGTTCACGCCGGTTGATCTCGCCGTGCAATGCGGCCGGCCGCTGCTGGCGCGTCAGCCGTTTTCACCCGATGATTTCGACCAGGTCATCCTCGGCTGCGTCAACGTGATCGCGGACGAGATGAACCCGGCCCGCGTCGCCGCGCTCCGGCTCGGCATGGGCGAGGACATGGTCGCCTTCACCGTGCAGATCAATTGCGGCTCCGGCATGCAGTCGATCGACACGGCCTACCGCTACATCCGCGAGGGTCATGCCGACATGGTCCTCGCCGGCGGCACCGAGGCGCTGAGCCACGCGCCGCTGGTCTGGCCGAACTCCGGTGTGCGCTGGTTCGCCGGCCTTGCCACCGCCAAGGGCGTGGCCGCGAAGCTCGCTGCCGCCTTCAAGCTGCGGCCGCGCTATCTCAAGCCGATCATCGGCCTCGAGCGCGGGCTCACCGATCCCATCACCGACTTGAACATGGGCCAGACCGCCGAGGTCGTCGGCCATCTCTTCGGCATCACGCGGGCACAGTCCGACGCCTATGCCGCCGAGAGTCATCGCCGGCTCGCGCATGCGCAGGCCGAAGGTTTTCTCAAGGGCGAGGTCGAGACAGCGTTCTCCCGCGACGGAAAATTCTTCGACCATGACGACGGCGTGCGGCCGGACTCGACGGCCGAGACGCTCGCAAAGCTGCGGCCGGTGTTCGAGCGCCCGTGGGGCCAGGTCACCGCCGGCAATTCGTCGCAGATCACCGACGGCGCCTCCTGGGTGATCCTCGCCTCCGACGCGGCGGTCGCAAAGCACAGACTGACGCCGAAGGCTGTCATCGTCGACAGCCACTGGGCCGCGCTCGATCCCAGCATCATGGGACTGGGACCCGTGATGTCCGCGACGCCGCTGCTTCAACGCAATGACCTCACCGTCAAGGACGTCGAGACCTGGGAGCTGAACGAGGCCTTCGCGACGCAGGTGCTCGGCTGTCTCGCCGCCTGGAACGACGACAAATTCTGTCGCGAGATCCTGGGCCTCGACGGCGCGGCCGGCGAGATCGACCGTGACAGGCTCAACGTCGATGGCGGCGCCATCTCGCTCGGCCATCCCGTCGGCACCTCCGGCAACCGCATCGTGCTGCATCTCGTCAACGCGATGAAGCGGCTCGGCACGCGCCGCGGCGTCGCGACCGAATGTATCGGCGGCGGGCTCGGCGGCGCCATGCTGATCGAGGCGGTGTGACCATGGATTCCAGGATCATGACCGCGCTCGGCGACCGCGTGCTGGAGCTTGGGCCCAGGCCCGCGACCGACAGCCCCTACAAGCACTTCAAGCTGACGCGCGATGCCGACGGCGTCGCCTGGCTGCTGTTCAACCGCGCAGATGCCAGCGCCAACACGCTGTCCGCGGACGTGATGGAGGAGTTCGATGCCGTGCTCGCGGCGATCGAGACCGAGCGTCCCGCGGGCCTCGTGATCCGCTCGGCAAAGCCGTCCGGCTTCATTGCCGGCGCCGACGTCAACGAATTCCGCGGTGCCAGCGATCCCGAGATGGTCGAGACACGCATCCGCGCGGCGCATGCCGTGGTCGATCACCTGGAAGCCTTGAGGTTGCCGACGGTCGCGGTCATCCATGGCTTCTGTCTCGGCGGCGGGCTGGAGGTCGCGCTGGCCTGCCAGTCGCGCATTGCGATCGACGGCGCGCGCTTCGGCTTCCCGGAGGTGATGCTCGGCCTGCATCCCGGCCTCGGGGGCACCGCGCGCTTCACCGCGCTGGTGAATCCGACGCAGTCGATGGCGCTGATGCTGACCGGCCGCACCATCGATGCGCGCCGCGCCAGATCGCTCGGCCTCGTCGATACCGTGACGCAGGAGCGGCACGTCCGCAACGCGGTGAAGGATGCACTGTTCGGCCGTCTGAAGCGGGCGCGTCCGGACCTTCTGACTCACGCGGCCAATTTCGGTCCCGTGCGCGGGCTGCTGGCCAGGCGCATGCGCTCGGAGGCGGCGAAGGCCGCGCCCCGCGAGCATTATCCGGCGCCTTACGCGCTGATCGATCTCTGGGAGACCCATGGCGGCAGCAAGGCCGCGATGCTGAAGGCCGAGCAAGCCTCGTTCGCCAGGCTGATGGTGACGCCGACCGCGCAGAATTTGATCCGCGTGTTCTTCCTGCGTGAGCAGATGAAGAAGACGGCCGGCGGCGGCAATTCGGTCAAACATGTTCACGTCATCGGCGCCGGCGCCATGGGCGGTGATATCGCGGCCTGGTGTGCGGGGCAGGGGCTGCGCGTCTCGCTCGCGGACATGAAGGCGGAGCCGGTCGCCGGCGCGTTGAAGCGCGCCGCTGAGCTTTACGGCAAGATCATCCGCAAGCCGACCGAGGTGCGCGACGCGCTGGATCGTCTGATCCCCGACATGGACGGCGAGGGTGTCCGCAACGCCGATCTCATCATCGAGGCGGTGCCGGAAAAGCTCGAGCTGAAGCAGAAGGTCTATGCGGGCCTCGAGCCGAAGATGAAGCCGGGCGCGATCCTTGCGACCAACACGTCGAGCATTCCGCTCCAGGATCTGCGCACCACGCTGGCGCGGCCCGATCGTCTCGTCGGCCTGCACTTCTTCAACCCGGTGTCGCGGCTGCAGCTGGTCGAAGTCGTCAGCCATGACGGCAACGACGCGCAGGTGCTGAAGGAGGCGCTCGCCTTCGTCGGCGCGATCGACCGTCTGCCGCTCTCCGTGAAGAGCTCGCCCGGGTTCCTCGTCAACCGTGCGCTGACGCCCTACATGCTGGAGGCGATGGTGATGCTGGATGAGAGGATCGACCAGCGCCTGATCGACGCGGCGGCCGAGCAGTTCGGCATGCCGATGGGGCCGATCGAGCTCGCCGACCAGGTCGGGCTCGACATCTGCCTCGACGTCGGCGACATGCTACGGACCAAGTTCGGCGATCTGCTCCCGCCGACGCCGGCCTGGCTGCGCGAGAAGGTCGCCAAGGGCGAGCTTGGCCGCAAGACGGGCAAGGGTTTTTACACCTGGAAGGACGGCAAGGCGGAGAAGGCGCCGTTGTCCGAGACCGGCCCGCGCGTCACCGACCAGATGATCGACCGCCTGGTGCTGCCGATGTCCAATGTCTGCGTCGCGGCACTCCGCGAAGGTATCGTCGACGATGCCGATGCGGTCGACGGCGCCATGATCTTCGGCACCGGATATGCACCGTTCCGCGGCGGTCCGCTGAACTACGCGCGCATGCGCGGCGTGGAAAATGTCGTATCCACCCTGCGCGCGCTGGCCGAGCGATTCGGCGGGCGCTTTGCGCCCGATCCGGGCTGGGACAATTTTAGGTGAGACCGACATGACCGAAACGTCCGACACCGAGCCGCGCGGCGATCTCTGCATTCGCACGCTGGCAATGCCCGCCGACACCAACGCCAACGGCGACATCTTCGGCGGTTGGCTGCTCAGCCAGATGGATGTCGGCGGCGGCGTGTTCGCATCAAAGCTCGCGCGGTCGCGTACGGTCACCGTGGCGATCGAGGCGATGAATTTTCGCAAAGCGGTCTATGTCGGCGATCTCGTTTCGGTCTACGCCAATCTCGTCCGCGTGGGCCGCACCTCGATGACCGTGCATCTCGAAGCCTGGGCGCTGCGGCGCAGGGAGCTCCAGCCGATCCTCGTCACCGACGGTCATTTCACCTACGTCTCGATCGATGATGACGGCCGTCCGCAAGCGATCCAGCGCAACGATCCGCCGATCGCGACGTAATCGCGCGCGACGCTCTGCCCTATCTCACGCAAACTTGCGGCACGCCAAACGCGGCGCGACTGAGTCACCGCGTCGCGGCTTCGCCAAGAACAAGTCATAAAACGGATGAGGTCCCGGCGTACTCAATTGCGTGTCGATTCGGGGTGGAAACGGCCTCAAATGCTCAGGAACCTTTGGGCAGGATTGCCGTTATTTGCCCGCACTGAGGAATCTACGGACCATGCCGGACAGCTACATTATTGAAGTCGACTCGCAAACCGCAGGTATCGTCGTTCGTTCTCAGGGAGGCTATTGTTTCTTCGCCTCGTCGCACCGCTTCAATCGCCTTGAAGGCCAGCTCTTCCGCAACGCACGCGAAGCCGAGCGTGCCGCGCGCAAGCTGGTTAACGGCGATGTGAAGGAAGCGGCGTAGGCGCCTTCCGCTGGTGATTTCTGACGCGCAAAGCGTGGTCGGAATTTTTTGCAGCCCTTGATGCCGCTGCCTTTTCCTTCTCCCTTCATGTCCGCCGAAGCCTTGGCGAAGGCGGATGTGGGAGAAAGTGGCGCGAAGCGCCGGATGAGGGGTTGTTTCCGCGAATTCAATCGTGAGAGGGTCGCCCGCGAGGGCAACCCCTCATCCGTCTCGCCGCTGTCGCCATAGCCGATGCAAAGCATCGGCGTTCTCAAGAACGGCGGCCGAAGGCCGCCTATGCCACCCTCTCCCACAGGGGGAGGGGGTAAGAGCGTCGATCACAACTTCGTCGCGGAGCGTGACAACAGCTTCCAATCGTCGCCCTGCTTCAGCCAGTTCATCAGGATATGAAGGCTGTTTGCCACTTTCTGTCCGCCGGTCATCATCTCGGCCAGCCAATGGAAGCGCACGATCGCGACGGGGCCGACGATCTTGATGGTCGGGTCCTTGTACGTAATCGACAGGAACTCCGTCTTGCCGTCGGTGGCGTTGGCGATAAAGGCCGCCTTATCCTCGAGGAAGCCGCTGGAATGGCTGTAGCTCAGATCGTCCGCGCACAGCGCGCGGAGGGCCTTCGGATCGGCCGCGATCTGGGCGAGGCGAAATGCCTCGACGTTTCTTGCCACCGCCTCGTGGTCCGTCGTGGCAGCATGGTCGCGATTCAGTGTCATCATATCCTCCGTCCTTGATCTTGCGCCCACTGTTGCAGCCGCACTTGATTGTGTCGAGCGCCAGGTCGCAATCGTCGTCGCAATACGCTGCATTGCGCCAGGCGGCGCGATTTCTGACGCGCAAAGCGTGGTCGGAATTTTTTGCAGCCCTTGATACCGCTGCCTTTTCCTTCTCCCCTCATGTCCGCCGAAGCCTTGGCGAAGGCGGATGTGGGAGAAGGTGCATAGGCCGCCTTCGGCGGCCTATGCTAAGAGAACGCCGAAGCAAAGCTTCGGCTATAGCGTCGGATGAGGGGAGCCTGAATCTGCGAATTCAATTGTGAGAGGTCTGCTCGCGGAGGGACTCACCCGTCTCGCCGCTACGCCGCGAGCCACCCTCTCCCACAGGGGGAGAGGGAAAGAATCGCAATCACAACTTCGTCGCAGCCCGCGACAGCAGCTTCCAATCGTCGCCCTGCTTCTGCCAGTTCATCAGGATGTGAAGATTGGTCGACACTTTTTTCCCATCGGCCGCCATCTCCTGTTCCCCCATCCAGTGGAAGCGCACGATCGCGGCGGGGCCGACGACCTTGATGGTCGGGTCCTTGTACTCGATCGACAGGAATTTTGATTTGCCGTCGGTGGCGTTGGTGACGAAGGTCGCCTTGTCCTCGACCTTGCCGTTGGAATGGCTGTAGCTCACCTCGTCGGCGCAGAGCGCGCCGAGCGCCTTGGGATCGGCCGCGATCTGGGCAAGGCGGAAGGCCTCGACCTTTTTCGCCACGGCTTCCTCATCCGCCGCGGCCGCCAACGCCGGTGCTGTGAGAGCAAGCGCGGAGACGGCAAGGGTTGAGACGGCAAGAGTCGAGAGAGCCAGATCGCGTCGGTTGATCGTCATCGTTTCCTCCTTTTTGGTCTTGCGCGGAGTGTTGCAGTCGCGCGCGACTTTGTCGAGTGTCGCGTGGCGGTCATGTCGATGCGTCATTGCGCGATCAGGGCTGCATTGATACGTGTTTCGCATTGATGCATCGTGCATTCGGGAAAGTACGGAAATGATCGAGGCCAAAGGGCAGGCGCGGGGGCAAGTGACGGGCAGGGCGCTGCTGTTCGACATCGACGGCACGCTGGCCAACACCGACCCGCTGCACCTCAAGGCGTTCAACCAGGTGCTTGGGCCGCTGGGCCATGTGTTCGATCACGCGCGCTTTTCGAGGGAGCTGCAAGGCTTCGCCAATGCGTCGATCGGCGAGCGCTTTCTGCCCGACGAAACCGTGGAACGGCGCGCCGTGATCCTCGGAGAGAAGGAGGTCGTCTTCCGCACACTTGTCGCCGGACAGATCGAGCCGCTTCCGGGTCTGATGGCGCTGCTCGACCGCGCGGATGCCGCCGGCATTCCCATGGTCGCCGTGACCAACGCGCCGCGTCTGAATGCCGAGCTGTTGCTCTCCGGTCTCGGCATCACGCACCGCTTCAGGGCGCTTGTGATCGGCGACGAGCTGCCGCACGGCAAGCCGCACCCGCTGCCCTATCAGGAGGGGCTGCGTTTCGTCGGCGGCAGCGCGACGGCTTCGATCGCGTTCGAGGATTCCCGCTCCGGCGTGCAGTCGGCGACGGCCGCCGGCATTCCGACCATCGGCATCCGGACGAGCCTCAGCCATGCCGACCTTTTTGGCGCCGGCGCGGTTGCCTCCGCCAGCGCGTTCGACGATCCGGAACTGCTCGCGCGTCTCGCCGCCGCGATGGCATGGTGAGAGGCTTTGTCCGTTAACCGTGATCGCTGAGCGCATTGACCGAACGTGCGAACCGCCGCACCATGCGCTTTCCTGATTTGAGGCCATCGCCGTGACCGGATTGACCCATCGCCAAGCCGAAATCCTCAACATCGCGCGCGCCTCGGGGCGCGTCATGGTCGAGGAGCTCGCGCGCCGGTTCGAGGTCTCGGCGCAGACGATCCGCAAGGATCTCAACGATCTCTGCGAGCGCCGCTCGCTGACCCGTATCCACGGCGGCGCCATCA
Organism: Bradyrhizobium sp. 604_D8_N2_3; assembly: GCF_051810765.1. Taxonomy (NCBI): domain Bacteria; kingdom Pseudomonadati; phylum Pseudomonadota; class Alphaproteobacteria; order Hyphomicrobiales; family Nitrobacteraceae; genus Bradyrhizobium; species Bradyrhizobium sp. 604_D8_N2_3. Next base: position 2,141,722 of record NZ_JBPWPM010000001.1, read on the forward strand.
TCGCCTCCGGCGTCGAAAACCTCGCCTACGAGGCGAGGCGGTTCGTCGCCGCCGACGAAAAGAAGGCGATCGGTGCCGCGGCCGCCTCGCTGATCCCGAACGGCTGCTCGCTCTTCATCAATATCGGCACCACGACCGAGGAGGTGGCGAGCGCGTTGACCTCGCACGAGGACCTCCTCGTCATCACCAACAATCTCAACGTCGCGATGCTGCTCTATCGCCATCCCCGCATCGAGGTGGTGGTCGCCGGCGGCACGGTGCGGCGCGCCGACGGTGCCGTGGTCGGCTCGACCGCGACGCAGCTCATCGGCCAGTTCAAGGTCGACTACGCCATCATCGGGGCGTCCGCGATCGACGAGGAGGGCGCGCTGCTCGACTTCGACTATCGCGAGGTGCAGGTGGCGCAAGCCATCATCGCCAATGCCCGCAGCGTCATGCTGGTTGCCGACTCCACCAAGCTGCGCCGCAGCGCGCCGGTGCGCATCGCCCATATCACCCAGATCCAGACCTTCGTGACTGACCAGGAACTGCCCGAGCGCCTCGCCACCATCTGCCACAGCAAGGGCATCGAGGTGATGGCGGCAATGCCGAAGGATGCGGCGGATATCGATGATGCGCAGGCCGAAGCGCAGGATGCCGCGCCCGAAGCCGCGCCGGTGGTCCGGCTGAGATAGCGGCTTAGGCGTCGCTCCATGGGTCGAGCAGCGGAACGCCGAAGGCCGCAAAATCTTTCACATTGCGTGTGACGAGCGTGAGATCGTTGGCGAGCGCGGTGGCCGCAAAGAAGCCGTCCATCACGGACAACGCAACGCCATTGCGACGGCTCTGCGCCATCAGGTCGCCCCAGCGCTCGGCGACCACGTGGTCGATCGGCAGGATGCGCTGCGCGAACCGAGCCGGCAGGTCGTGGGCGAGCCAAGCGGCCAGCGCGGCGCGCCGACGGCCATCATCCAGCAGGGCGATACCGCGGCGAAGCTCGGCGATCGAGGCAGCGCTGATGAACGCGCGATCCTCATCGACCGTATCGAGCCATGCCAAGACTTTCGCGGAAGGCGCCGGCCGCTGAACCTCCGACAGCACGTTGGTGTCGAGGAGCAGGTTCACGGCATCTCGTCGCGCGGTTCGTCCTGCACCCGTTCAAGTTCGAGGTCGGCACCGCGCAGCGGCGAAGCTAGCAGGAATTCAGCTAGCGTGCCTTTGCGTGCCGTCTTTCGCGCCCATTCATCCGCGGAAACGACCACCGCATTGGGCCTGCCGTGTCGGGTGATGATCTGGGGGCCAGTTTGGGCGCGATCGACCACCTCGGACAGGCGTGCCTTGGCATTGGCGAGCGTCCACGTGTCAGTCGGGGGCGAATCGGGGGCGGTGCTGCGGTCTGTCATGCCGAATATAACTAATGTGACTATTATGACTATATTGGCTCTACGTGACTATTCAAGATCGTATTGCGGTTTCGATTGGCGTCCGAACTGCCCATTTCCACGGCTGATTGCCCACCAGAAAGTTCCTCTTTCACTTCCTTTCGCCTCTCTTTCATCTTGCTTTCGCTTTTCGGTGTGATCTAATCAAAAACGAAAGTAGTCGCTCGAAGGAACGAGCGGTCGCCGGGGGATGCGTCTATTGGAGCGTATTTTCGACCTCGCCATTATCGGAGGCGGTGTTAACGGCTGCGGCATCGCGCGCGACGCGGTGGGCCGGGGCAACACGGTTTTCCTGTGCGAAATGAACGATCTGGCGAGCGGGACCTCGTCCTGGTCGACCAAGCTGGTGCATGGCGGCCTGCGCTATCTCGAATATTACGAGTTTCGCCTGGTCCGCGAGGCGCTGATCGAGCGCGAGATCCTTTGGGGCATCGCGCCCCATATCATCCGTCCCCTGCGTTTCGTTTTGCCGCATCACGCCGGCCTGCGTCCGGCCTGGCTGCTGCGCCTCGGCCTCTTCCTCTATGACCATATCGGCGGCCGTCATCTATTGCCGGCGACGCGTTCGGTCGATCTCAGGCGAGACGAGGTTGGCCGTCCGCTGATCCCGAACCGCTACAGCCGCGCGTTCGAATATTCCGACTGCTTCGTCGACGACGCCCGTCTCGTCGTGCTCAACGCGCGCGATGCCGCGGACAAGGGCGCCGAGATCCGCACCCGCACCCGCGCGACGGATATCAAGCAGTCCGGCGGCATCTGGACCGTCAGCATGGTCAACACGCTGACCGGCGAGCGTTCGCAGGTCCAGGCCCGCGCGGTGGTCAATGCCGGCGGCCCCTGGGTCGAGGATGTGCTCGGCCGCGGCGCCGGCGTGAACGCGAAAGCCAAGGTGCGCCTGGTGCAGGGCTCGCACATCGTGGTCAAAAAGCTCTACGACCACGACCGCGCCTACATGTTCCAGAACGCGGACGGCCGCATCATCTTCGTGATTCCGTACCAGGACGATTTCACGCTGATCGGCACCACCGATCGCGATTATGACGGCGATCCCGCCAAGGTGAAGGCGACGCCCGAAGAGATCGAGTACCTTTGCGCCGCCGCGAGCGAGTATCTTGCCAAGCCGGTGACTTCAGCTGACGTGGTCTGGACCTATTCCGGCGTGCGACCGCTTTATGACGACGGCGCCAGCGAAGCCAAGGCCGCGACGCGCGATTACGTGTTCGAGCTCGACACACCCGGCGGCGTGCCGCTGCTCTCGATCTATGGCGGCAAGATTACGACCTACCGCCGGCTCGCCGAAGAGGCGCTGGAACGGCTCGCACCCTATCTTCGCAGTGCGAAAGCGCGCGAAGGCTGGACCGGCAAATGGCCGCTGCCCGGCGGCGACATGGGCGTGTCCGACGTCGACGGCCTGATCGCCGAACTCCAGCGCGGCTATCCCTTCCTCAGCCATGAGCATGCGCGGCGCCTCGCGCGCGCCTATGGTACCCGCGCCATCAAGCTGCTTGGCGATGCCAAGTCGGCCGCCGATCTCGGCCAGGCCTTCGGCGCGACACTGACCGAACGCGAGGTCCGCTACCTCATGGCCAATGAATGGGCGGTCACGGCGGAAGACATCGTCTGGCGCCGCTCCAAACTTGGCCTGCGACTATCTGCCGACGAGGTTGCCGCATTGAACGACTGGATTGCAACCCACGCTGTGCCGCAAAGTCCCCTGCTGGAAGCGGGAGGACGCCCATGACCGTGACGCTCGATCATGTGACCCGGACCGTCGAGGGGATACCGCACATCCGCGACGTCTCGCTGACGCTCGAGAGCGGCACGCTCAACGTGCTGCTGGGGCCGACGCTGTCAGGCAAGACCTCGATCATGCGGCTGCTCGCCGGCCTCGACAAGCCGACGACGGGCAAGGTGCTGGTCAACGGCAAGGACGTCACCGGCGTCGACGTGCGCAAGCGTTCGGTCGCGATGGTCTATCAGCAGTTCATCAACTACCCCTCGCTCACGGTCTACGAGAACATCGCTTCACCCTTGCGCGTGCAGGGCAAGCCGCGCGAAGAGATCGAGAAGCGCGTGGCGGAAGCCGCGCGGCTGCTCCGGCTCGAGCCGTTCCTGAAACGCACGCCGCTCCAGCTCTCCGGCGGCCAGCAGCAGCGCACCGCGATGGCGCGCGCGCTGGTGAAGGGCGCCGATCTCGTGCTGCTCGACGAACCGCTCGCCAATCTCGACTACAAGCTGCGCGAGGAGCTTCGTACCGAGCTGCCGCGCATCTTCGAGGCGTCCGGCGCGATCTTCGTCTATGCCACGACCGAGCCGACCGAAGCGCTGCTGCTTGGCGGCAACACGGTCTGCATGTGGGAGGGGCAGGCGCTCCAGATCGGCGAGACGCCGAACGTCTACCGCCGTCCGCAGACGCTGCGTGTCGCCCAGGTGTTCTCCGATCCGCCGCTCAACCTCGTCGGCATCGAGAAGAAGAACGGCTCTGTGCAATATGCGGGCGGCATCGCCGCGCCGGCCTCCGGTCTCTATTCATCGCTCGCCGACGGCGCCTATCGCGTCGGCTTCCGCGCCCATCAGCTCGCCCTCGCCAACGGCGAGACCGACCGCCACGCCTTCCATGCCACGGTGACGGTGACCGAGATCACCGGTTCGGAGAGTTTCGTGCACCTGACCCGCGACGGATCGAACTGGGTGGCAGTGCTGCACGGCGTGCACGAGTTCGAGCCTGGCCAGACCATCGATGCCGTGCTCGATCCCAATGATGTCTTCGTCTTCGACGCGGCCGACCGTCTGGTCGCCGCGCCGAGCTCGTAAGGGGGAGATGCGACATGGCCCGCATTGACCTCGTCGATCTCGCCCACTCTTACGGCGGCAATGATGCGCCGCAGGAAAGCTTTGCGCTGAAGCCGGTGACCATGACCTGGCGGCAGGGCGGTGCTTACGCGCTGCTCGGCCCGTCCGGCTGCGGCAAGACCACGCTGCTCAACGTCATCTCCGGCATCATCACGCCGTCGCGGGGGAAAATCCTGTTCGACGGCCAGGACATCACACCGCTGTCAACCCAGAAGCGCAACATCGCCCAGGTGTTCCAGTTTCCGGTGATCTACGACACCATGACGGTGGGGCAGAACCTGGCGTTTCCGCTGAAGAACCGCGGCGTGCCAAAGGCCGAGATCGACAAGCGCGTCGCCGAGATCGGCCGCCTGCTCGACCTTGAGCCCTATCTCAATCGCAAGGCGACGCGCCTCACGGCGGATGCCAAGCAAAAGATCTCGCTCGGCCGCGGCCTGGTCCGCTCCGACGTCGCCGCCGTGCTGTTCGACGAGCCGCTGACCGTGATCGATCCCGAGCTGAAATGGCAGCTCCGTTCCAAGCTGAAGGCGCTGCATCGCGAGCTCGACCTGACGATGATCTACGTCACCCACGACCAGACCGAGGCGTTGACCTTCGCCGACACCGTCGTCGTCATGCATGACGGCCGCGTGGTGCAGAGCGGCACGCCCGCCGAGCTGTTCGACAAGCCGGCGCACACGTTCGTGGGCTATTTCATCGGCTCGCCCGGCATGAACATCCTGCCGGCCGAGGTGAAGGGTCGCGAGGCGCGCATCGGCGGCAATGTCATCGCGCTCAACCGCAGCTATGACAACCTGCCTGCCGGCGCCAAGATCGAGATCGGCGTGCGTCCGGAGTTCGTCGATGCCGTCGCGCCCGCACCCGGATTGCTCAGTGCGAAGATCGACCGCATCGACGACCTCGGCCGCATCCGCTTCGCACGCGTCCGCATCGGCGAGGCCAAGATCGCGGCGCGCGCGCCGGCGGGCTTCACCAGCGCGGACGGTACCGCCGGGCTGAAATTCGATCCGGCGCACGTCCACGTCTATGCCGACAGCCTTCTGGTGGAGGGAGCCGCCTGATGGACAAGACCGTCAACCAAAAAGCCTGGTTCCTGGTGCTGCCGGTGTTCCTGGTCGTGGCCTTCTCGGCGGTGCTGCCGCTGATGACGGTCGTGAACTATTCGATGCAGGACACCTTCGGCAACAACCAGTTCTTCTGGAACGGCGTCGGCTGGTTCAAGGAGCTGCTCGATCCCTCGACCGATCTCGGCGGCCGATTCCTCGCCTCGCTCGGTCGCAATCTGTTCTTCTCGATGGTGATCCTCGCGATCGAGGTGCCGCTCGGCATTGTCGTCGCGCTGTCGATGCCGCGTCAGGGCTGGACGGTGGCGGCCTGCCTCGTCATCCTCGCGCTGCCGCTGCTGATTCCGTGGAACGTGGTCGGCACGATCTGGCAGATCTTCGGCCGGCCCGACATCGGTCTGATGGGCTATGTGCTCAATGCGATCGGCATCGACTACAACTACGTCTCCAACGCCGTCGATGCCTGGGTTACCGTCATCGTGATGGACGTCTGGCACTGGACCAGCCTGGTCGCGCTGCTGTGCTACGCCGGCCTGAAGTCGATCCCCGAGGCCTATTACCAGGCAGCTCAGATCGACGGCGCCTCGCGCTGGGCCGTGTTCAAGGCGATCCAGCTGCCGAAGATGAACCGCGTGCTCCTGATTGCCGTGCTGCTGCGCTTCATGGACTCGTTCATGATCTACACCGAGCCGTTCGTGGTGACGGGTGGCGGACCCGGCAACTCGACGACCTTCGTGTCGATCGAACTCGTCAAGATTGCGCTCGGCCAGTTCGACCTCGGCAAGGCCGCGGCGCTCTCGCTGGTCTATAATCTGATCATCCTGATCGTCTGCTGGATCTTCTATACCGTCATGACCAATGCCGGCGCCGAACGCAAAGTCCAGGCCGAGACCGAGCCGGCGACGGAGCCCAAGCCTTCGGCCGTGCTCAAGCCCGTGACTGCACTCAAGCCAAAGGAAGGAGTGGCCTGATGCACTCAATTCCCGGCCGCCGCGTCATCATGGCGCTGTTTCTGATCTTCCTGTTGTTGCCGATCTACTGGCTCGTCAACATGAGCTTCAAGACCAACGCAGAAATCGTCTCGACGATGACGCTGTGGCCGCATTCCCCGACGCTGCAGCATTACAAGCGCATCTTCACCGACGAGAGCTGGTACTCCGGCTACATCAACTCGCTCAAATACGTTGTCCTCAACACCATCATCTCGATCTCGGTGGCGCTGCCCGCGGCCTACGCGTTCTCGCGCTACCGCTTCCTCGGCGACAAGCACCTGTTCTTTTGGCTGCTGTCGAACCGCATGGCCCCGGCGGCAGTCTATGCGCTGCCGTTCTTCAACCTCTATTCGGCGATCGGCCTGTTCGATACGCCGTGGGCGGTCGCGCTCGCGCATTGCATCTTCAACGTTCCGCTGGCGGTGTGGATCCTCGAAGGCTTCGTCTCCGGCGTGCCGCGCGAGATCGACGAGACCGCCTTCCTCGACGGCTATTCTTTTCCGCGCTTCTTCATCAGGATCCTGGTGCCGCTGATCGCGAGCGGCATCGGCGTCGCCGCCTTCTTCTGCTTCATGTTTTCCTGGGTCGAGCTCCTGCTCGCGCGGACGCTGACCTCGGTGCAGGCAAAACCGATCGCGGCGATCATGACGCGTACGGTGTCGGCTGCGGGCATGGACTGGGGCCTGCTGGCCGCGGCCGGCGTGCTTACCATCATCCCGGGCGCCCTCGTGATCTGGTTCGTCCGCAATTACATCGCGAGCGGTTTCGCGCTCGGTCGGGTCTAGGGAGGCATCGATGGAATCTATTGCATGGATGGCCTGGACGCTGCCGACCGCGATCTTCTTCGTGGCGCTCGCCTGCACCCTCGCGGTCATGACGTACCTCGCCGCGGTCAATCCGGAAGCCGAGCGCGTCGGCGTGCTCAGCATTCCGACGACGCGGGGCGACCGCCTCTTCATCTCCCTGATCACGGCGGCCGTCATCCACCTTCTGTGGATTGCCTTCGCCGGCACCGATACACTCGCCACCCTGCCGATCGGCGAGGAAGGTTTTGAGATTTCGAGCCTCTGGCTCGCAAGTGGAATTTCGCTGGCCACGGCCGTGCTCATTTTTCGCACGGTCTGAAGCTCGCGAAGGGACGGCCAGATCCGGGGGCAACCCGGGCCTGTATAAAATTTTGTCGCTGCAACGGAGGAACAACATGCGACAGTTTAGGAGAAGGAAAGGTCCATTGACCAAGAATAGCTTTCTGACCATGTCCAGCGCCGCCGCCATCGTTGCGGTGTCGTTCGCCGTCTCGGCGCCGGTCCGCGCCGCCGACGACGCCGCGATCCAGAAGTGGATTGCGGAATTCCAGCCCTCGACGCTGTCGAAGGACGAGCAGAAGAAGGAGCTGGAGTGGTTCGCCAAGGCCGCCGAGCCCTTCAAGGGCATGGAGATCAACGTCGTCTCCGAGACCATCGCGACCCACGAATACGAGTCGCAGACGCTGGCAAAGGCGTTCTCCGAGCTCACCGGCATCAAGCTCAAGCACGACATCATCCAGGAAGGTGACGTCGTCGAGAAGCTGCAGACCCAGATGCAGTCCGGCAAGAACGTCTATGACGGCTGGATCAACGATTCCGATCTGATCGGCACGCACTTCCGCTACGGCCAGACCATCGCACTGTCGGACTACATGACCGGCGAGGGCAAGGACGTCACCGATCCCCAGCTCGACGTCAACGACTTCATCGGCAAGTCGTTCGGCACCGCGCCGGACGGCAAGCTCTATCAGCTGCCCGACCAGCAGTTCGCGAACCTCTATTGGTTCCGCTACGACTGGTTCACCAACCCGGACTACAAAGCCAAGTTCAAGGCCAAGTATGGCTACGAGCTCGGCGTGCCCGTGAACTGGTCCGCTTATGAAGACATCGCCGAGTTCTTCACGAACGACATCAAGGAGATCAACGGCGTCAAGGTCTACGGCCATATGGACTATGGCAAGAAGGACCCGTCGCTCGGATGGCGTTTCACCGACGCCTGGCTGTCGATGGCCGGCAACGGTGACAAGGGCATTCCGAACGGTCTGCCGGTCGACGAATGGGGCATCCGCATGGAAGGCTGCCGTCCGGTCGGCTCCTCGGTCGATCGCGGTGGCGACACCAACGGTCCGGCCGCGGTCTACTCGATCACGAAGTATCTGGAGTGGATGAAGAAGTATGCCCCGCCGCAGGCTCAGGGCATGACCTTCTCCGAATCCGGTCCCGTGCCGGCGCAGGGCAACATCGCCCAGCAGATGTTCTGGTACACCGCCTTCACCGCCGACATGGTGAAGCCCGGCATCGCCGTGATGAACGCGGACGGTACGCCGAAGTGGCGTATGGCTCCGTCGCCGCACGGCTCGTACTGGAAGGAAGGCATGAAGCTCGGCTACCAGGACGCCGGCTCGCTCACGCTGTTGAAGTCGACCCCGGCTGACCGCCGCAAGGCGGCCTGGCTCTATCTCCAGTTCATCGTCTCCAAGACGGTGTCGCTGAAGAAGAGCCATGTCGGTCTCACCTTCATTCGTGAATCCGACATCTGGGACAAGTCGTTCACCGAGCGTGCGCCGAAGCTCGGCGGCCTGATCGAGTTCTACCGCTCGCCCGCGCGCGTGCAGTGGACCCCGACCGGCAACAACGTGCCTGACTATCCGAAGCTCGCGCAGCTCTGGTGGCAGAACATCGGCGATGCGTCGTCCGGTGCGAAGACGCCGCAAGCTGCGATGGATGCACTCGCGGCCGCTCAGGACTCCGTCATGGAGCGCCTCGAGAAGTCCGGCGTGCAGGGCGCCTGCGGTCCGAAGCTGCACAAGAAGGAGACCGCCGAGTTCTGGTACGCCAAGGCCCAGAAGGACGGCACCATCGCGCCGCAGCGCAAGCTCGCCAACGAGAAGCCGAAGGGTGAGACGGTCGACTACGACACGCTGATCAAGTCGTGGCCGGCATCCCCGCCCAAGCGCGCGGAAGCGAAGTAAGCGGCACGTAGCGTCATCAAACACGAAAGGCCGGGAGCGATCCCGGCCTTTTTTCTGGCGGATGTCGAGAATGGCGATTGTGCCGACTACACACTCGCTGTCATCGCCCGACTTGATCGGGCGATCCAGTATTCCAGAAACGGTCGTGATTGAACCGAAGAGCCGCGGCGTACTGGATGCCCCGCCTTCGCGGGGCATGACAGCGTCATGTGTGGAGAGGAAATTACTCCGCCGGCTCGGTCGCGAGCGTCGGATAATCCGTGTAGCCCTTCGCGCCGCCGCCGTAGAACGTGTTCTTGTCCCAATCGTTCAGCGCCGCGCCCGTCTTCAGCCGCTCGACGAGGTCGGGGTTGGAGATGAACGGCTTGCCGAAGGCGATGAGATCGGCAGCGTTCGCGTCCAGCACCTTGGTGGCGAGGTCGAAGTCGTAGCCGTTGTTGGCGATGTAGGCGCCGGTGAAGCGCTTGCGCAGGCCCGCATAGTCGAACGGGGCGATGTCGCGTGGGCCGCCGGTGGCGCCTTCGACCACGTGCAGATAGACGAGCTTGAGTGCGTTGAGGCCGTCGACGATGTGATCGAACAAGGCCTGCGGATTGGAGTCGGAGAGGTCGTTGGCCGGCGTCACCGGCGAGATGCGGATGCCGGTGCGGTCGGCGCCGGCCTCGGCGGCAACGGCCTTGGAGACCTCGAGCATCAGCCGCACGCGGTTTTCGATGGAGCCGCCGTAAGCATCGGTGCGCTTGTTGGCGCCGTCCCTCGCGAACTGGTCGAGCAGATAGCCGTTGGCGCCGTGGATCTCGACGCCGTCGAAACCGGCCTCGATCGCATTCTTCGTGGCGCGCTTGAAGTCGTCGATGATACCGGGAATTTCAGACAGCTCGAGCGCGCGGGGCTCGGAGACGTCGGCGAAGGTGCCGTTGACGAAGGTCTTGCCCTTGGCGCGGATCGCGCTCGGCGCCACCGGGGCTGCGCCATTGGCCTGGAGATCGACATGCGAGATGCGGCCGACATGCCAGAGCTGGATGAAGATCTTGCCGCCGCGCTCATGCACGCGGTCGGTGACCTTGCGCCAGCCGGCGACCTGGTCCTTGCTGTAGATACCGGGCGTGTCCTGGTAGCCCTGGCCCTGCTGTGAGATCTGGCTCGCTTCGGTGACCAGGAGACCCGCGGAGGCGCGCTGGCCGTAATAATCGGCGGCAAGCGGGCTCGGCACGAACGTGCCGGGCGCGGCACGGTTGCGCGTCAGCGGCGCCATCACGAGGCGGTTGGCCAGCGTGATCGGGCCGAGCTTGTAGGTCTCTAGCAATTTGGTCGGACGGCTCATGGGAATGCTTCCAGGCGGTGACAGATCACGAACACTTGTGCATCGCGACATCAGGCGCAAGGGAGGAGCCATACGGAAAGTGCAGGCGAGCTACGCGGCCTGGTCCGCGTAGCATGATTCATGTGCAATCCCGGCCATGACAGCGGATTTGCGCTGCCACGGCCCGCGATCTCTCAGTTCGCGCCGAGGAAATCGCGCTTGCCGATCTCGACGCCGTTGTGACGCATGATGCCGTGAGCGGTGGTGGCGTGGAAATAGAAGTTCGGCAGCGAGACCCCGCTGAAGAACTGCTGGCCCTTGAGCGTCATGGTCCGGTCCGGGCCCGCCGGGAAGGTCACGTCCTTGGTGTCGGCGCCTTCGAACTGCTCCGGCTTGTACGATTTCACGTAGTCGATCGTCTTGGCGAGCCGCTGCTTCAGCTCCTCAAACGTCTTTTCCGTGTCGGGCATCGAAGGCACCTCGCTATGGGTCAGCCTGGCGCAGCCCTTGGCGGCGAAATCGCTGGCGAGCTGGATCTGCTTCGACAGCGGCAGCATGTCCGGGAAGAGGCGCGAGCCGAGCAGGACGCCCGGGTCGATCTTTTTGGCCGCGCAATGCGCCTCGGCTTTCGTGAGCAGACCGGTCAGGCTGTTCAGCATTTGCAAGTACGCGGGGACGACGGCGTCGTGAAAGGACATGTGATGCTCGCTTGTGAATGGGAGATCTCAGGAGAAACCTGAGCCACTCACATGGGAGCATCACGGAAAATTACAATCGCGAGAGCGGCTTGTGCGGTGCGAAAATTCTACCGGATCATCCCCGCCGGCTGCGCCTGGGCCGTACCGCCGCGCATCCGCGCGAGCAGCTCGGCGGTCGGCCAGGAATCGGCGGGCAGGCCGTATTTGATCTGCATCGCCTTCACGGCGGCACGGCTCTGCTGGCCCAGCACGCCGTCGACCTTGCCGACGTTGAAGCCGGCCTGGACCAGGAGCTGCTGCAATTGCTTGAGCTCGTTGAACGGCAGTTGCGCGACCGGTTGGGCCGGCTTGCGCATCGGAGCCGCGCCCGCGATGCGCGTGGCGAGATAACCCGCGGTGGTCGAATAGATCAGCGAATTATTCCACTCGGTGTAGGCCGCGAAATTCGCATACGCCATGAAGGCAGGTCCGTTGCGCCCCATCGGCAGCAGCACGGACGAAGCGAGATTGTCGTTCGGCAGCGGACGGCCGTCGGGATAGGTGACCCCCAACTGCGCCCATTTCGAGCGCGGCTGCTGCACCGTGAGGTCGGTCTGATCCCAGGGCAGGTTTTGCGGCACCTTGATCTCTTCGAGCCACGGCTCGCCGCGCCGCCACTTCAATCCGTTGGCGATGTAGTTCGCGGTCGAGCCGATCACGTCGTCCTCGCTGCGCAAGAGATCGCGCCGTCCGTCGCCGTCATAGTCGACGGCGTAGTTGACGTAATGCACGGGCAGGAATTGCGTCTGCCCGAGCTCGCCGGCCCAGGAGCCGACCATCTCGTCGGGTGTGAGATCACCACGGTCGATGATCTTCAGCGCGGCGATGGTCTCGTTCACGAACATCTCCGAGCGCCGGCAGTCATAGGCCAGCGACACCAGCGATTTCAGCGTCGGCAGATTGCCCATGTTGACGCCGAAATCGCTCTCGAGGCCCCAGAACGCAGCGATCACCGCCGGCGGCACGCCGTATTCCTTTTCGGCGCGCGCGAACGCAGCCGCGTGGCTCTTGATGTGCTGCTGGCCGTTCTGCATGCGATAGGGCGCGGCCATGCGGCCGGCAAATTCGGTGAAGAGCTGGCCGAACACGCGCTGGCCGCGGTCGCGATTGACGATGCCCTGGTCGTAGACGAGGTAGGGCGAGGCTTCCGATATCGTCCGCTGCGACACGCCGGCGGTAACGGCCTGCTTTTTCACGTCGGCCAGGAAGCGATCGAAGCTCGCGCCATTGTGGCACGAAGCCGCGCGCGGCGACGGGGTTGCGGCTTTGGGCGCGATGGGCTTGGCGGGTGGTGGCGCGAACTGGGCGGAGGCGGGGAGGGCGAAGGCGAGCAGAGCGGCGGCCGCGATCGCAAATCGGGTCTGGAGCATGAGCTTTCCGGCGGGGAGAAGGGCGCGTGTGGAATCTTGCTAAAGCTTAAGTGAATTGAGCGCCTCAAACCATCCCTTCGTCATGGCCGGGCTTGTCCCAGCCATCCACGCCTTTCGGGGCTTGTGTAGAGGAAGAACGTGGATGCCCGGGCCTTCGCCGCGCCGAAGCGGCTTCGGCCGCGCAGGCGGGACAAGCCCGGGCATGACGGAAATGCAATGTTGGGCATAGCCGCGGCCCCGCGACGCACCTTGAAACCTTGCACCCGGGCCGGGGTCATCCCTACCTGAATGGCGCCGGCCAGAGGTTTGCCCGCGGCCGCCCTGGGAGACGGCCATGAACTATCTTCGTACCGCAATGCTGCTCGCCGGCCTCACCGCCCTGTTCATGGGCGTCGGCTATCTGATCGGCGGCGCCGCCGGCGCCATGATCGCGCTCGTCATTGCCGCCGCGACCAATCTCTTCACCTACTGGAACTCCGACCGCATGGTGCTCCGCATGTACGGCGCCCATGAGGTCGACCGCGCCAGCGCGCCGGAGCTGGTCGGGCTCGTCGCCGAGCTTGCGGGCCGCGCCTCGCTGCCGATGCCGCGTGTGTTCGTGATGGACGAGGCGCAGCCCAACGCGTTCGCGACCGGGCGCAACCCGCAGAATGCCGCGGTCGCCGTCACCACCGGCCTTGTGCATCAGCTCAGCCGCGAGGAACTTGCCGGCGTGATCGCGCACGAGCTCGCGCATATCAAGCATCACGACACGCTGCTGATGACTGTTACCGCGACCATTGCCGGCGCGATCTCGATGCTGGCGCAGTTCGGCATGTTCTTCGGCGGCCATCGCGACAACAACGGCCCCGGCATCGTCGGCTCGATCCTGATGATGATCCTCGCCCCGATCGGCGCCATGCTGGTGCAGATGGCGATCAGCCGCACCCGCGAATATGCCGCGGACAATCTCGGCGCGCGCATTGCGGGCCAGCCGATGTGGCTGGCGTCGGCGCTGCTGAAGATCGAAGGCGCCGCGCACCAGGTCCCGAACTACGATGCCGAGAGAAACCCCGCGACCGCGCACATGTTCATCATCAACCCGCTGTCGGGCCATGGTGTGGACAATCTGTTCGCCACCCATCCTTCGACGCAGAACCGTATCGCGGCGCTCCAGCAGCTCGCGGCCGAGCTCGGCGCGCAGGCATCTCCGTCGGTCGGCGCCAACGAAAACTATCCGCCGCGGAGCCCGTGGGGGCAGTCGTCCTCACGCGGCCCTTCACCCGGTCCTTCCCGTGGCCCTTGGGGCTGATGCGGAACCGGCCGGAATCGCGCCCGGCTTTGTGACCGGCTTTTGTGACCTGGCGCACACAGGATGGTCCCGGCCGGTGTTAACACCATGGCGAGACTGTTCCTTCGAAAGGGGATGCGTGGCCGGTCCTCTGCCTGCCACGGTCGAAGATGACCAAAGCTGCGGTACCATTGTTGATCGTCCTGGGCGTGCTCATTGGCCTGTCCACGCACACGGTCGTCAATTGCGGGGACGAGGACGAGCCCGACATCTGCTCGGCGGTGATCGGATTCTCGCCGCTGCGGGGATCGCTGATCGCGTTCGCCTATGAAGGGCGCGGACGGATCGCGTTGCGCCACGGCGACTGGCGGCGGGCGATCGCGGATTTCGACGAGGCCATCCACCTCAATCCCAACCGCGCCTCGCTGTATCGCGACCGGGCGCAGGCGCGCCGGCAGAACGGCGACCTGGAGCTTGCCATCGAGGATTACGACGAGGCGATCGCGCATGATCCCAGGCACGCCGCGCCCTATCACCAACGCGGTCTCGCGCTCGCCGCCACCGGCGATCTCGATCGCGCCATCCTGAGCTACAACACGGCGGTCCGTCTCGACCCGTCGGATGCGCAGGCCCGCCTCGACCGTGGCCTCGCATTCCTCGCCCGCGGCCAGGCCGACGACGCCCGCGCCGATTTCGAAGCTGCTCTCGCGCTGCCGGCCGGCAAGGACGGCCGCACTCGCGACGCGGCCCGCGCCAAGCTCGCCGAGCTCGCGAGCGCCGAGCCGAACCAGGCCCCCGCGCCGAGGCGGTGAGATATCTAGAGCCGCATTCGCCGCTGCAACCCTCTCCCCTTGCGGGAGAGGGTGGCTCGCCGCGATAGCGGCGAGACGGGTGAGGGGTATCTCTCCACGATTGATCCTCTCGCAGACGAGTACGCGGCTAGAACCCCTCATCCGGCGCCATAGCCGAAGCTTCGCTTCGGCGTTCTTAAGAACGGCGGCCGAAGGCCGCCTATGCCACCTTCTCCCACAAGGGGAGAAGGAAGAAAGTGCGCGCTTACTTCGCCTTCTTGGCTTTGGCCTTCTTCGCCTTTTTCACCGGCTTCTCCTTCGTCTTCTTCTCCACCTTCGCCGGGATCGGCGTGCTGGCGACGAGGCGCATCGAGCGGGCGTAGCTGTCGGCGACGTTGTCGGCGGACATCTGGAGGCGCTTGGCGGCGGCGGTGGCCTGCTCCATCGTGGCCTTGGCCATCATCTTGAAGCGGTCGCCGGTCTCCTTGCCCTTGGCCTTGGCCGCAAGGCCGTTGAAGCGATCCCGGCGCTCCTTGGCGCGGGTCAAAAGGCCCGTATGCAGCTGTCTGGCCAGTTGCCGGATCACGACATCCAGGTCGGCGTCCGCCATGTTGTTCTATCCTCTTAAAACGGTATCGATGCGGGCGGGACTATGCAGATCGGGCCCCGCCTTGGCAATTCCCGGCGGCGCGTCATCCGCAGCTTCCGGTTACCAAACCAAAAAAGCCGCGCATTTTTGCGCGGCTTTCTGGGGTGGCTTGGCGCAGACGCCTTATTTCAGCGAGGCAACCGGACCGCTCGCCGGTGCTGGATCGGGGTCGAAGCCGAACACGCCGACCAGATATTTGTAATAGTCCGGCATCTTCTCCTTGAGCGCCTCGCGCGACTTCGGGTCGTGGAATTCACTTTTGCCGGCCAGGAAGATGCTGGCTGTCACGGCAAAGAATTCCATGGGATTCTTCATCGCATAGGATTCCTTGGGTAACATATCCTTGGACTTGGCAAGGGCGTAATAGCCGATCACGCCCTTGTTGGCGTAGCCGTCCGGCAGCAGCCGCGCGTGATAGGCGTGCAGCAGCTCGTGCAGCAGCACGGCTTCCTTCTCGTAGCGCATCATGTCCGGCCGCAGCATGATCACGCCGAGGCCCGAATCGACCGCGAGGTCGACGGCGTTCGGATTGGTCCAGCGCTGCTTGTCGGGGTCCCAGACCGTCAGCGTCCGGGGTGCGGTGCGCTGGATGTCCGGCGTGACCCGGCCGTAGCATGCGGTCGCGGCGCCTTCGTCGAGGCAGGCCAGCTCGCTCGCGACGATCGGAACGGTATGGAAGAAGCGCAGCACGCGCGGCGACAGGCCGGAAGCTTCGACGACGTCGATCTGCTGCTTCAGATTGTCGGTGAGCTTGTCGACGTCCTTGCGCTCGGAATTCTCCGTCAGGTCGAACATGTAGCCGCGGTAGCTCTGGAAGCCCGGCGGCAGCGCCTGCGCTGCCCCGGCCGACGCGTCGAGCGATCCGGCATGGGATGGACTGGCGAAGAGCGCGCCCACAACGGTCGCGGTCAGCAGCAGCGCAACGCGCATGATGAACCCCCTGATGTCACTTCACCCGGCAGAATAGGCCGCCGCCGTTTGCGAAAAGTGAGTGGGGCGAGACTAAGGCACCGATGTTGAGGCGTGCTTAACCGTTGGTTGCAGATCGCGGGAATGGATTAGTGCCGGGTTAACCAAGCGTGGATTGGTCGCGCGCTTCGGCGTAGGATCGAAGCCGGGCACATGCCCGACAGCAATAGCCGGAGGAGGATGCCATGTATGCCGCCATCCGTCAGGCCAAGGCGAAAAGCGGGAGCGCCGAAGAGCTGGCGCGCCGCATCAAGGACGGCGCCGTTCCGATCATCAGCGACGTCGACGGTTTCCGTGCCTATTACGTCGTCTATGCCGGCGACGACACGGTCACCGCGATCTCCATCTTCGACAAGTTCGAGCAGGCGGAGGAGGCGAACCGGCGCGCGATCGCCTGGATCGAGAAGGATCTGGGGCCGCTGCTTGCAGGGCATGCGAGCGCCGCAGCCGGGCCGGTGATCGTGCATACGCTGGCGTAGGTGTTAGGCGGGTCAGTCGGGCCACATCTTCCGCTGTCATCGCCCGCGAAGGCGGGCGATCCAGTACTCCGTGACAGCAGTGATGGAGCCGATGGGCCGCGGCGTACTGGATGCCCCGCCTTCGCGGGGCATGACACCGGAGCCCCCTCACAGCTCCCGTGCATTCGAGAACGCGAAACTCGACACCCGCCTTGTCGTCTCATCCAAAATCAGCGTGCGCGTGATCGGCGGCTCGGCGCGCTGGGCGCAGTTTTCGCGTTCGCAGAGGCGGCAGTTGACGCCGATCGGCGTGCCCTCCGTTTTCTCCAAATCCAGGCCGGAGGCGTAGACGAGGCGGGCGGCGTGACGGATCTCGCAGCCGAGGCCGATGGCGAAGCGCGGCTGCGGCAGCGGATGCGGCGCGACGGGGCGTCGCACCATCTGCGCGATCGAGAAATAGCGCGTGCCGTCGGAGAGCTCGATCACCTGCTTCAACAGGCGATCCGGCGTGTCGAAAGTCGAGTGCACGTTCCACAACGGACAGGTGCCGCCGAATTTCGAGAACGGGAACGTGCCGGAGGAGAAGCGTTTCGACACGTTGCCGGCATTGTCGACGCGCAGCAGGAAGAACGGAATGCCGCGCGCGTTCGGCCGTTGCAGCGTGGTGAGGCGATGGCAGACCTGCTCGAAGCCGGAATTGAAGCGCTGCGCCAGCACGTGGATGTCGTAGTTCAAGGCCTCCGCCGCGGCGAGGAAGGCCGGGTATGGCATCATCACGGCCGCCGCAAAATAGTTGGCGAGCGTGATGCGGAACAGGCGGCGTGGCGCGTCGTCGAGCGGGCCGGCGCGGCCGATGATGGTCTCCAGGGCTTGCGCGCATTCGCCCAGGCCGAGCTGGAAGGCGAGCTGGAACGCGCGGCCGGGCGGATCGACCAGCTCGGAGATCAGGAGCTGGCGGCGATGGCGGTCGAAACGCCTGAGCGTCTCGCGCATCACGTCGACCGGCATGATGCGGGTCTGGATCGAATGCTTTTCGCGCAGGCGTGCGGCGAGCGCGGCATAGAGCCCTTCGGCCGGCACGTTCAGTTCGTCGCGAAGCGTCTCCGCGGCCTGTTCCAGCTCCGGAAAATAATTGCGGTTGGCCTCGATCAGCTCGCGCACGCGCTCGACGGGATTGGCCTCATAGCGCGTGCCGACGTCGCGGTCGGCCATGTGCGCCGCGGCCAAGGTCTCGCCCTGGCGGGCCTCGGCATAGGCGGCATAGAGCCGTTGCAGCGCATGGGTGACGCCGGGACAGAGTTCGGCAAGGTCGCGCAGTTCCTGCTTGGGAACGTCGATCTGGCGGAACAGCGGATCGGAGAAGATCTCGTTCAGCTCGGCGAAGAAGCGGTCCTCGTCGGCGGTCGCGAGGTCGCGCAGGTCGAGGTCATAGGTCTCGGCCAGCCGCAGCAGGATCTGCGCCGTCACCGGGCGCTGGTTGCGCTCGATCAGGTTGACATAGCTCGGCGAGATCCCGAGCCCCTCGGCGATCTGGGTCTGCGACAGCCCCAATTGCTGCCGGATCCGCCGGAAGCGCGGGCCGACGAACAGCTTTTTCCCCGAGACGGCGGGCATTTTCAGATCTCCCAAGGGTACGAGAAGCGCATCAAGGACAGGCTTATTGACCTATATTCTTTACAAGATTTACAAAATAACATCTATTACATGTTCTGATGTTACATGACATCACCATTCGAATACAAGGCCCCTGTACGAACTTCGCTTTCTGGCGTTTAGCTCATGACACGCATTTCGCAATGCACTGTCAAAAATGTCGATGACAAGTTGAGTTGTCATCAGCGAAAGGATCGAGCAGATGAATTACCAGCCCCGTGGCATCAACGCCCTGCAGAGCCCGGCCTCGTATCAGAGCGAGATCGAGGCAGCCCAGGCGCTCCTCAAGACCCAGCCGACCTGGAACGGGGTGTCCGCCGAGGCCGTCGCGCGCATGCGCCTGCAGAACCGCTTCAAGACCGGTCTGGACATCGCCCGCTACACCGCGGCGCTGATGCGGACCGACATGGCGGCCTATGACAACGATCCGACCAAGTACACGCAGTCACTCGGCTGCTGGCACGGTTTCATCGCCCAGCAGAAGCTGATCTCGGTCAAGAAGCACTTCGGCGGCAAGACCGATCGCACCTATCTGTACCTGTCCGGCTGGATGATCGCGGCGCTGCGCTCCGAATTCGGCCCGCTGCCCGACCAGTCGATGCACGAGAAGACCTCGGTGCCCGCGCTGATCGAAGAGCTCTATACCTTCCTGCGCCAGGCCGACTCGCGTGAGCTGAACGACATCTTCCGCAGCCTCGATAAGGCGCGCAAGGAAGGCGACAAGACCAGGGAGAAGGAGCTGATCGAGAAGATCGACAACTTCCAGACCCATGTCGTGCCCGTCATCGCCGACATCGACGCGGGCTTCGGCAACGCGGAGGCGACCTATCTGCTCGCCAAGAAGATGATCGAAGCGGGCGCCTGCGCGCTCCAGATCGAGAACCAGGTCTCGGACGAGAAGCAGTGCGGTCACCAGGACGGCAAGGTCACCGTGCCGCACGAGGTGTTCCTGGCGAAGATCCGCGCCTGCCGCCACGCCTTCCTCGAGCTCGGCATCGAAGACGGTGTCGTCGTGACCCGTACCGACTCGCTCGGCGCCGGCCTGACGCAGCAGATTGCCGTCAGCCACAAGCCCGGCGACCTCGGCGATCAGTACAACAGCTTCCTCGATTGCGAGGAAATCACGCCGGAGAACGCCCGCAACGGTGATGTCATCATCAACCGCAACGGCAAGATGATGCGTCCGAAGCGGCTGCCTTCCAATCTCTACCAGTTCCGTCCCGGTACTGGCGAAGACCGCTGCGTGCTCGACAGCATCACCTCGCTGCAGAACGGCGCCGACCTGCTCTGGATCGAGACCGAGAAGCCGCATATCGAGCAAATCGCCAAGATGGTCGATCGGATCCGCAAGGTGGTTCCGAACGCGAAGCTGGCCTACAACAACTCGCCGTCGTTCAACTGGACGCTCAACTTCCGTTGGCAGGTCTACGACGCGATGAAGGAAGCCGGCCAGGACGTCAGCAAGTACAACCGTGCCGAGCTGATGAAGCCGGAATACGACGACACGCCGCTGGCGAAGGAAGCCGACGAGCGCATCCGCACCTTCCAGGCCGACTCAGCCAAGCGTGCCGGCATCTTCCATCACCTGATCACGTTGCCGACCTACCACACGGCGGCGCTCTCGACCGACAATCTGGCGAAGGAATATTTCGGCGACCAGGGCATGCTCGGCTACGTGAAGAACGTGCAGCGCGCCGAGATCCGCCAGGGTATCGCCTGCGCCAAGCATCAGAACATGGCCGGCTCCGACATCGGCGACGACCACAAGGAATACTTCGCCGGCGAGGCTGCCCTGAAGGCGGGCGGCGCCCACAACACGATGAACCAGTTCGGCTAACGCACCACGCTATCCAAGAGGAGACTGACAATGACCAAAGGCAGCAATTTCTGGGTGATCGGCGGCGAGTTCGGTTCGATGAACTTCCACAAGCTCGTGGAAGGCTCCGCCCAGGTGCAGGGTCCGTTCAAGACCCGCAAGGAAGCCGAGGATGCCTGGCGCTCGGTCTCGGAAGAGAACCGCCACAAGGCCGGCGTCCGCTTCTCGATCGTGGAAGAGCCGTCGCGGGTCTCGGCCTGACGGCTGCCTGACTAATTAAGAAGACGTCCAAGGACGGAGGGTCCCATCCGGCGCAAGCCGGGTGGGATCGTCTGTTTTTGGTACAGGTCAATCGGCTGTGGGCGCCGTAAGTCTCTGGAATTGTGAGCCCTTTGCGGACCGTTTGGTTGCTGATAGGTTAATGGCGGAAAGTCGAGGACGAGGCCGACAATGTCAGAGCCTGAGACCAGCGGGACCCATCCCAGCCAGCCGCGCCCGGTGCGGCTGCGCGACGCGCTGCTGCGCGCACGGATCGAGGCCGCCGACCGGACCGGTGTGGTCGTCGATTTGCGCGACGCGGAGGTGGCGCGGCTGGAGATCCTCAACGACGCGCTCGATCCCCTGTTCGCGCAGGTGCCTGACCAGATCGACCTGTTCGATCGCGGCATCAGCCAGGGCGATACGCCCAGACTCTGGATCGATGTCGTCGCACACATCATGATGGGGCGCGACAAGCGGATGTACCGCTTCGTCCAGGACACCCGCTTCGGCCGTATCGTGCTCGCCGAATCGCACGACACCGCAGCGATCGTCGAAGCCGTGACGGACTACGTCGCCCGCCGCATGATCGAGCGCGAGCACGCCATGGTGGTGCCATCAGAGCCGAAGCCCGCGGCCGCCGAGCCGCCGCGCCGCTCGCGCCTCTGGCCGTTCGTGTTCGGATTCATTTTCGGCGCGGCCGCCTTGTTCGGCCTCGCCGTGCTGGCGGCCCTGCGGAGCTGGTGAGACGCTCGCCGTCGTCATTGCGAGCGCAGCGAAGCAATCCAGGAATCTTTCCGCGGAGAAGCTCTGGATTTCTTCGCTCGCAATGACGGCGAACTAGATCAACCTTGCCTGCTTGATCTGCCGGATCTGAAATCCGGATCCGAGGCCCCGCACGGTCTGCTCGCAGCGCCAGCCGGAATTGTCTTTCTCGATCGTGAACAGGTTATACGCTGCCGCCGGGTAACGCCCGTGGGCGAGCGCGGAGGCCGACGGCACGCCGACCGCGGGGATGTTGCCGTTGGGGCCTTCGAACCACATGGTCGAATGAATGTGGTCGTGCCCGTGCAGGATCAGCTCGACGCCGTGACGCTTGATCAGTGCCAGCAGCGCGGCCGCATCGGTCATCCGTTTCTGGCGCGCGCCGGACTTCAGGGGATGATGCACCAGCAGCACGCGGAAGGCGTCCTCGGCGGCGAGGCGGTCGAGGACCGCTTCGAGGGACGCGAGCTGATCGCGGCCGAGCGTGCCCGTCGCCATCAGCGGCAGGGTCGGCACCGCCGTGGACAGGCTGATCAGCGCGAGCGGCCCGCGCCGGCGTACGCCCGGAAAGCCGACACTGCCGTCATCGCCAGTGAGATAAGGCGCAAACGTCTCGCCGAAGCGGTGAGAGGTGGCGCGGACATAGGCATCGTGATTGCCGGGAATGGTGGTGACGCGGTCGGGCGGACCGACGCCGTCGAGCCAGGCGCGCGCCGGCGCGAACTCCGCCTCCAGTGCCAGATTGACGAGATCGCCGGTGACCGCGATGTGGTCGGGCGTCTGCGCCTGGACGTCGGCGACAAGCGCGTCGAGCACCTCGCGGCGCTGGTATTTGTGGCGGTTGCGCGTCCAGTTGACGTAGCCGAGCGCGCGCTTGCCCGCGAGCTCGATCAGCCGTGGCTTCGGCAACGGCGGCAGATGCGGGTCGGACAGATGGGCGAGCGTGAAGGGGGCCATGGCGCGCGATTGCCTCGCTATTCGTCCGCTGTAATGGCAAGGTCGCGAGAACTGTGCAAGCGGGGCCCGGACCGGGGCCTCATGGCAGTTTTCTTGGGAGTTTTCTTGGAAGCCTGATGGGGGATCGTCTGAACAGCGTCCGACGGACATTCGAACCGCTGCTGCGGCGAATCTTCCACGCCTATTTCCTGCTTGTCCGCGGCATGACGCTCGGCGTCCGCGCCGTGGTGCTGGATTCCGAGAACCGGGTGTTCCTGGTCAGGCACAGCTACATCACCGGCTGGTATCTGCCCGGCGGCGGCGTCGATCTCGGCGAGACCATGGAGCAGGCGATGCGGCGCGAGCTCAAGGAGGAAGGGGACATCGATCTCACCGGTGACGCGGTGCTGCACGGCATCTTCCTCAACAGCCACGTCTCCCGCCGCGACCACGTCGCGGTCTATGTGGTCAGGCAGTTCAAGCAGGATCGCGTCCCTGAGCCCAACCACGAGATCGTCGAATGCGGGTTCTTCGCGATCAATGCGCTGCCCGAGGGCACCACACACGGCACGCGGCAAAGGCTCGCGGAAGTGCTGGACGGCAAGCCGCCGACCGCGACTTGGCGTTGAAGCGATCCGGCCGAATCCTCAAGCCCGAACCGGCTGCCCGATCCCCAGCAAGTTACCTTCGCTGTCGCGGAACCAGGCACCTCGCTCGCCAGTACCCTTGCTCGGATAGTTGCCCGTGATCTCCGCAATTCCATCGACGGTCTTCAAGCCGGGCAAATCATAGTCCTCGAACGCCACGCCGCGTGTGCGAAGTTCGCGCACGGTTGCCTCGATATCCTCGACTTCCCACCCCATTTGCGTGTGCGTGCCGGATTGCGTCCCGGCCGAGACGAATATCGCAAACTCGCCGGCCGCGCAGACGTAGCGCAGCCCACCCTCGCGCTGCTCGACCGGCTCGAGCCCGAGCTTTTCCGAATAGAACGCCCGCGCGCGGTCGAGGTCTTTGGCTGGAAGCCGGGTTGCCACCTTCGCGTTCTTCAGCATGCCCGCTCTCCCTGTCTTTGCCTCGCGACGACGCTGGATTTCCTCGGCTACGCGCTCATGACTCGACGCCCCGACGGCCCTCCTTCGCCTGCAGCTCCAGCACCAGCAGGCTCTGCTCCTGGATCAGCGCGCAGTTCTGCCGCTCAAGCCGGTGCAGTCGCGCCGTCATGTTGTGCATGAACGCGAACACCACCAGGAACAGGGCGCCGAACATCACGACGAACGGAAACACGACGCCGGTCAGATGGCTGACGAGATAGGCCAGTGTCGGAAACAGCGTGAAGCCCGCGGGGATGATCGCCACCATGGACAGCATCAGGAAGTCGTAGAGATCGAACTTGCCTTGCATCGTCTTGCGCAGCAGCACCAGCATGTAGATCAGCGCAAAGGCGGAGACGACGACGACCGTCTCCGGACTTGGAAGGGCATCTGTCACGGCTGCCTCCTCAGAATGTTCGACGAGATGATGAGACCACAAATCGGAACGGGGACGCTCGGCGTCATGACGCCCTCACGAGGCGCGCGAGCAGGATATAACCGAGCACCCGGATCATGTAGCTCGCCGACTTCAATCCGTCGATCGAGCTGACGCCGGTCTCGCGCGCCCGCATCTCGACCGGAACTTCGCTGACCGTGAGGCCTGCGCGCATGGCCCAGGCCAGCGAGATCGGCTCCGGAAAATCCGTCGGATACGCTTTTGCGAAGAAGGCGATGGCGGAACGGTCGAGCAATCGCATGCCGCTGGTCGGATCGGTGATGCGGCCGCCGCTGAACAGGCCGTTGAGCGCAAGCACGATCAGCCTGATGCCGGCGCGCCGCATGCGCGTGGAGCAGAAACCGGCATGGTCGATGAAGCGGCTTCCGATGGTGATGTTGGTCGGGTCGTTGCGATAGGCCTCCAGAAGCGTCTCGATGGCGCGCGGATCATGCTGCCCGTCGCCGTCGATCTGGATGCAGAAATCAAAATCCTGACGCGCCGCGTATTTGATGCCGGTCTGCACGGCGCCGCCGATGCCGAGATTCTGCGCGAGGCGGGCGACCGGCGAGCGGCAGCTTGCCACCGCGGATGTCGCGTCCGACGAGCCGTCGTCGACGACCAGGGTGTGGTAGCCGCGGCCGGTTGCTGCGATCTCGCTCAGGAGACCGCCGACCGAGGCCTCCTCGTTGAAGCAGGGAATGATGATGAGGACTCGCGACGAGCCCTGCTGCGGTGCGGCAGCACCGCTGCGGCACGTGTCAGTTGAACCCAAGCCCAGTCCCGTATCGGCCACGTCTGCCTCACCTCCAGAATCCCCACTTTGCTATACTTGCCGGTGCTTTTCCTGTACAGGCGGCGGGCCATTTCAAGCTGCGGGGGCCGCCCGGCGAATGCCGATGAGAGCTGTCAAAGTATTTTTTTCAATTGTGTTTCTGGCAATTCTGGCCAGCAACATCAGGCTGACCTCGCATTGGAGCGAGAGCCGCGGCGTCTATGACGACATCTGCTATCTCAGGCAGGCGCATCTGTTCCAGCGCTTCGGCTGGCAAGGGCTCGACACCAGCCTCGCCCGTGAAACCGACGGCTATCTCGCGGCCAAGTTGCGAAGTATCGATTTTCCGAACTGGAACGAACCGACGCGGGCACCCTGCCACACCCAGACTGCCGACGGCAGCAAATGGGTGATGACGCCGCCGCCGGGCACGGGCTTCGTGCTGGCGCTGTTCCCGGAGGGGTTCCAGGTCGTTCCGCTCTATATGCTGGCCAACGCGATCGTCGCTGGCCTTGCGCTGTTCGGCATGTGGCGGGCGCAGGAGAAGGTCGGCTTGACGCTCGCCGCGTTGCTCGGCGCGCTCTCGATCTACTTCATGATCAATCCGACCAAGGCGAGCTATTCGATGGCGCCGACCATGGTCGTCTGCGCGCTGGCGGGTCTGTTCACCGCAAGACTGTTCGTCGATGAAGGCCGGCGCCGCCTGCTGATGGTCGCTGCCGTCGGCGTGCTGCTCGGCCTGTCCGCGAGCTTTCGGATCGCCAACGTGGTTCTGTCGGCCGGCTATTTCCTGTTCTTCGGATTGTCGTTCCTGATCTGGCGTACCCGCGAGACGTTCGTTTCAGGACTCGCGCTCGGCCTTTCGTTCCTCGTCGGGCTGTTGCCGGTGTTCGCGGCGAACCTGGTCAACTCAGGCAATCCGCTGGTCTCGGCCTATGGCGGCCAGGATACGGCCCCGCGGAGTCTCGACCCGGCCGTGCTGTTGGCCTATCTCCGCGACACGCAGTTCCCGTTGATCGTGATCGCCTGCGTCGGGACCGCGCTGTTGTGGCGCTTCGCCGGCCATGGCGGCGTCAGGAAACTCGCGTTGCTGGTGGCGGGCAATCTCGCGCTGAATCTGGCGTTCTTTGCCACGCATCCGGTCTTCACGCAGTACTATGTCATCCCGATCCTGATGCTGTCGCTCTGGACGCTGCTGTTCGCGGCCGTCCTCAGCCGCGGTCCGGCACAGGGTTTTATCGC
Source organism: Bradyrhizobium sp. 604_D8_N2_3 (assembly GCF_051810765.1). Taxonomy (NCBI): domain Bacteria; kingdom Pseudomonadati; phylum Pseudomonadota; class Alphaproteobacteria; order Hyphomicrobiales; family Nitrobacteraceae; genus Bradyrhizobium; species Bradyrhizobium sp. 604_D8_N2_3. Next base: position 2,167,569 of record NZ_JBPWPM010000001.1, read on the forward strand.
CCACGAGGCCGATGGACCGCGGCCGTCTGAGATGTTATCCCGCATCTCGCATTGACGCGTTTTCCTGACGCGAACCTGAAACCACTTCGCTCGAAGACGCATGCCGACATGACCGATCTCTCGCTCACCATCCTTCCGGAAGCCGCCGGCGACGCCCAGGCGATCGAACGGCTGCACGAGCGCACCTTCGGCCCCGGCCGTTTCGTGCTCAGCGCTTACCGCATTCGCGAGCACGTCGACCATCTGCTCGATGTGTCCTTCACGGCCCGCATCGGCACGCTGCTGGTCGGCTCGGTCAGGCAATTGCCGGTGCTGGTCGGCGAGACGCAGGCCCTGCTGCTCGGGCCGCTCACCGTCGAGCCGCCGTTCCGCGACCGCGGCATCGGCCGTCTCCTGATGGAGCGCGCGCTGAAGGACGCCAAGGAGAAGGGGCACCGTCTGGTGCTGCTGGTCGGCGACGAGCCCTATTACAGCCGTGTCGGCTTCAAGCCGGTGCCGAAGGGCCGCGTCACCATGCCGGGCCCGGTCGACGCCGCGCGCATCCTGGTGTTCGAGCTCGTCGACGGCGCTTTCGAGGGCGTGTCGGGGCAGGTAACGCCCGACTGGAGCAAGGCGCGAGGCTAGGGCTACGATACCTCTTGCGGAGTATCCATGATGCAGGTGCGGCCCGCTGATGCCGGTGAAGTCGATCATATCGCTCAGCTGTGGCACGATGCCTGGCATGGGTCGCATGCCTCGCTTGCGCCGCCAGAACTGGTCCGCCTTCGCACGCTCCCGAATTTTCGCGATCGGCTGGCGGTCATGCTTCCCGACATCCGCGTCGTCGGCCCGGCCGGCGCGCCGCTCGGCTTCTGCGCAGTCAGGGCTGACGAATTGTATCAGCTCTTCGTATCGCCGAAGGCGCACGGCGCGGGCGTGGCCGCGGCGCTGATCTCCGACGCAGAGGCCCGCCTTGCCGCGCGCGGCGTGGAGCTGGCGTGGCTCGCCTGCGCCGTCGGCAACGCGCGCGCTGCGCGGTTCTACGAGAAGAGCGGTTGGCGCAACGCCGGCACCTTCGTGATGATGACGGACACCTCGAACGGGCCGTTCCCCGTCGATCAGTGGCGCTTCGAGAAGCGGCTGACGCGCAGCCCGTAGCCCGGAATTCGCTCCGCTCCATCCGGGCTACGGCTCACTCAACGCGCCTGTGCCGGGGCCCGCAGGCCCCGACTGAGTCGCGACTAGAACTTGAAGTTGGCGAACGCCCGCACGCCGATGCCGGGCATCAGAACCTCGTCCTTGGTGTAGGACACCGAGTTGCGGATGTTTTCGTTGAGGAGATTGTTGCCGACGATGCCGGCCGTCATCTCGCGCGCGCCGAACAGACGCGGATCGAGCTTGGTCCTGTAGCTGACCTCGGCCTTCAGCAGATTGTAGCCCGGCGTTGGCGTCTCCGCGATCACGGCGACGTTGTTCTGCGCGAAAGCGTGCAACAGGTTGACGCGCATCAGCCAGTTGTCGTCGCGCCAGAACACGCCGCCGCCTATCCGCAGCGGCGGAATGCGCGGCACGTTGGTGCCGTCGGTGAAGGTGGCGCGCACCACGTCGAACTGGTTCTCGATGCCCCAGATGCCGCCCTGGAATGCGCCGACGTCGAGCTGCGACTGGAATTCGCCGCCGCGGAAATTGGCATTGCGTTGCGAATAGACGGCCTGGTTCAACTCGGCGCCCGGCGTGCCGCAGGACGCAAAACTGTCGTCGCACATCACGCCGGTGAGGCGGCGAAAGATGAAATTGTCGAAATGCGTGTAGTAGACGGTCGCCTCGAACCGGAACGGCCCCGTCGCCTTGCGCAGTCCAACCTCGACCGACTCAGCGGTCTCGATCGTGAGGTTCGGATTGCCGATGTCGAACGTCGCGGTCGCATCATGCGCACCGCGCGAGAACAGTTCGGCCGGCTTCGGCGCGCGCTCGACATATTGTGCGGTGATGCTGCCGACCATGCCGCCCGGCAGGTCCTGCAACAGGCCGATGCTGCCGCTCTTCGGCGTGAAGGACGGATTGCGTGCGATGCCCACCTGCGGCGTGCCGTCGGGTAGATAATCCGGCGGGAAGTTCGGCGTCGTGCCGTGCAGCTCGACATGCTCGATGCGGCCGGCGATCTGGGCTCGCGTCGCGTCCGTGAACTTGAACTCGTTGAAGGCGTAAGCGGCAACGCGGGTGTTGTTGTTGGGGTCCCACAGGCCGTTGAACAGCGTACCGGGATTGTCAGGGCTCGGCGCGGTCAATTCCTGATGGCCGACCTGAAAGCCCAGCGCCGTCGTCACCTCGGCGAAGCGCGCGTTGAACGGCATCAACTGCACCTCGGTGCGGATCTCCTGCTCCTTGTTGGTGAAGGTCTGCCGCACACCGTCGGTGTTGGGATCGGCGGGATCGGCAAGGCCGATCTCGTTGTGTCGATAATCCGTGGCGCCAGCCCAGAAGCGAATGGTGTCGATCGCGGCGGCATCGGGCCGGTACTCGCCCTTGACGTTGATCTTGGTCTGGTGCGCGTCGATCCGGGTGTTGTGGTCGGCGCCGTCGATGCCGGGGATATGGTAGAGCGAGTCGTTCTGCGTGATCGACGCGCCGATATAGCCGCCCTGGAAGAAGTAGGAGCCGCCGATCGAGGCGCCGTCCGTGCGCGACGCCGAATTGGGCTGGCGCCCGTTTGTGATGGTCCGGGTCTGGTCGGTCAAATAGGGGTAGCTCGGGATGCCGTAATCCGTCGTGTTGCGGCCGTAGACGTCGGCATGGAACGCGAAATTGCCGGCGCCGGTGTCGAGCAGCACGCCGCTCTCGACACCGCGATCGACCGAGCTGAACGCGGAACGTGTCTCGGCCGTGACGCAGGGCGATGTCCCGGCGGTTGCGAGTGGCGCCTTCACCGGCATGCCATAACTCTGGAACGGCTGGGCACCGCAGGTTGGCAGCGCGTCCGGAATCCGGTTGTTGGTCGCGCTGACGACGCCGCCGATCGAGGTCGAGCCGTAGCGCAAGGCGGCCGGCCCGCGCACCACTTCGACCTGGTTGGTCGCGAGCGTATCGATCGGGACGAAGTGATCCTCGCCGAGATCGGATGCGCCGTTCGCATTGGTGCCGTTCTCGACGATGCCGACGCGGTTGACGTCGAGGCCCCGGATGATCGGCCGGCTGGAGGCGCCGGGCGCAAAGCTCGAGCCGGTGATGCCCGGCTTGGAGAACAGCAGATCGCCGAGCTGGCCGCCGCCCTCGCGGCGGATCTCCTCGTTCGGCACCACGGTGACGGTGGCGAACTGGTTGGTCACGATCGGCAGCACGCCCTGCTGGGGCGTGGCGGCCGTCGCTGGCGCCGCCGGCGTTGCTTCCGCCGTGCGTTGCTGGCCGCGCGACCGTCCGGTGCGCGCGACATGGACCGGGCTGCGGGTCGGCACCACCCTGCGCACGATCGGGCTCGGCGCTGTCACGGTGACGGCGGGGATCTCGGTCGACGATTTATCTTGCGCAGTCTGTTGTACCGGCTCTTGGGCGAGCGCCGATGTGGCGGCGGCGCCGAGCAGGAGCAGGCTTGCTCCACCCAGACGCTGCGCGCGTCGCAATTCAAATGACATAGTCCTGATTCCAGTCAGGCGCCGTCCGCAAGATTTGGTGCTGATCGGAGGCGGCCTGCCGTCGCAGCGCGACGGAATTCGACTTCAGCTTCTCCCGTGCGTTCGCCTGAAAGCGGCGAGCCGGGCGTGATCAAGTGATGTCTGGAGTCAGGACGCGGGAGGGGCGCGGGGCTGGAACGCCGTGCCGGCCGATTTCAGATGGACGAACTCGGCATCGGTGGTGAGCTGAAGCAGCTCGATCGCCTGCGGCAGCAGGAGCACAGGCGGCGTCGCGGATACGACGGTGCCCGCCATCGCGACGACGGCGCAGATCGCGCAATTGTCCTCGCCCGGCTGCTCCCGGTCAGGGCCGGCGGGCGATTGCTTCTGGACCGCGGCGCGGTCACTCGAAGCGATACTCTTGCCGTTGTCGGTCTGCTGAAGCGAGGACAGGGCGAGGGGGGTGGCCTGGGCGAACCAATGGCTGTGGCCGAACGTCAACGCGAACTGCACCAGCATCGCGAACAACGCGAGCCGGGCGCCGTGCCTGATATTCGACCGGAACCACTTCATCTGGAAAAGCCACCCCACATCGCGAGGATCAATTCCCCTGATCTCGTGATGTTATAATGTAACATCGCAGCATCGATCAGCGGATGTCAACAGCGAGCGGACCAACGCGCGCAGGCAGCCGAACCGATGTGTCGTTCGGGCAACTAGAGCGCGATGGGTTGAAGTTGAATCGAGTTGGGCCAACAGCGGGCTCTGTCCGTTCCCTCCCCCCTTGCGGGGGAGGGGCAGGGAGAGGGGTGCCGCACGGGGACTCTTTCCGTCGCGCAATCATACGCGATGCATCGCTAACAATCGGCACCTTTTGCTGGGCCACCCCTCTCCCTAGCCCTCCCCCGCAAGGGGGGAGGGAACGCACCGCCGTCGCGGTGCTAGGCGAGTCTCATCTCGCTTCGGGAGTTCAGCGCCCTTCGCGGACCCAGGTCGCGGCAAACGCGCCGAGCAGCAGCAGCAGGCCGATCAGGCCGGCGAAGATCGGTAGCACCCCGACGCCCTTCACGACGCTGGCGTCGCGCATCCGCACGCCCATCCAGCCATCGCCAGCGAAGACGCTCGCCGAACGCACCGGCACGATACGCGGCAGCTCGACGCTGGTGCCGTCGACCACGCGCACGGCATTGCCGCCGGTCGCCTGCGTCAGCGGCTTCAGGGTTTCGGTCGTCGAGGTGACTTCCGAAAACTCCTTCGGATTGGTCGGACCGACATTGATCAGCGCCTTCAGCGTGCCGTCGGTCGCCTGCCACAGGCCGAGCTCGCTGGCCGGCAGGCTGGCGCGCCACTCGCCGGGATCGGCAGGCGCGAGCGTCAGGTCCTGCGACACGCCCGACGGCGAGGTCACGCTGACCGGCTGGACGCTGTCCGACATGGTCTGGCGTACCACGACGAGGTCCTTGCCCTGCACCTGGAGGCGCAGTGCCTCTTCATCGAGGTCAGGCTGCTTCATCAGCCAGTGCGACATCCGCCGCAAGAGATCGAGATGCGGGCCGCCGCCTTCATAGCCGCGCGCCCACAGCCAGATATGGTCGGAGAGCAAGAGCGCGACGCGGCCCTCGCCGAAGCGCGAGAGGAACAGGAGCGGCTTGCCGTCGACGCCCGTCATCACCGGCGGGTTGACCGCATTGCGGGTGTCGACGGTGCGGAAGAACCGGCTCCAGCGCGGCGGTTCGCTCGCGGAGCCTTCGAGGCCGCGCGTGACCGGATGGCGTTTGCCGATCTCCGACAGATGCGCATAGAACGGCTTTTCGGTCACGCCGACGGGTTCTGCCGGTAGCACCGAATCCAGCGGCGTGCGCCAGATGCTGGTGTTGGAAGCATAGTCCGGGCCGGCCGAGACCAGCACCGCGCCGCCCGCGCGGACATAGCGCGCGATGTTGTCGAAATAGGCGATCGGCAGCACGCCCTGGCGGGCATAGCGGTCGAAGATGATCAGCTGGAATTCGTTGATCTTCTGCTGGAACAGCTCGCGGGTCGGAAACGCGATCAGCGACAGCTCGTTGATCGGCGTGCCGTCCTGCTTCTCCGGCGGACGCAGAATGGTGAAGTGCACGAGGTCGACGCTGGCGTCGGACTTCAGCAGGTTGCGCCAGGTGCGCTCGCCGGAATGCGGCTCGCCCGAGACCAGCAGCACGCGCAGCTTGTCGCGCACGCCGTCGATGGCGACGACGGCGCGGTTGTTCACCGGCGTCAGCTCTTTCTCGAGCGGCGAGGCCTCGATCTCGACGATGTTCGGCCCGGCATGCTTGATGTCGACGTCGACGCTTGCGCTCTGGCCGCTTCCCAGCGTGCGCTCGCCCAGGACCTCGCCGTCCCTGCGGATCGTGACCTTGGCGCGCTCGCCGGTGACGCCCTGGTCGTCGAGGCGATAGGTGATGGTCTGGGTCTGCCCGACGATGCCGAAGCGCGGCGCCGCCGTGATCGCGATGCGGCGGTCGCGCTCGTCCTTCTGCCCGGTGATCAGTGCGTGCACCGGCGCCTGGAAGCCGAGCCCGGCGGTGTTGGCCGGGATGTCGTGGACCCGGCCGTCGGTGATCAGGAACGCGCCGGCGACACGGTCGACCGGCACGTCCGACAGCGCGGTGGCCAGCGCTCCGAACAGTTTTGTGCCGTCGGTCTCGCCATCGGCCTGTCCGGCGTCGACGACGCGGACCTCGAGGCCCTTGATCTTCTTCAGGCTGTCGACCAGCGCTTCCTGCGCTTGCGCGGCCTCGCGATTGCGGTTGCCGAAATTCTGGCTCGGGCTCTTGTCGACCACGATGGCGGCGACCGAGGTGAGCGGATCGCGGTCCTCGCGGGTGAAGGAGGGATTGGCGAGCGCCAGCAGGAACAGCGCCAGCGCGGCCACGCGCACGGCTGCACCGCGCGCACGCGCCACCAGCAGCACGAGCGCAACGACCACGATCGCGGCGAGCGCGAGCCACAGGACGATCGTGGGAACAAGCGGCGTGAACGCAATGCCGTAATTCATGTCGATCCTATTGCCCCAGCCGTTCGATCAGGGCCGGTGCGTGCACCTGGTCGGCCTTGTAGTTGCCGGTCAGGGTGTACATCACGATGTTGGCGCCGGCGCGGTAGGCGAATTCGCGCTGGCGGGCGTCGCCGCCGGACATCGGCAGCATGAACTGACCGTCGAGCCGCTGCGCCCAGGCGCCGGCCAGATCGTTCGAGGTGATGATGATGGGCGAGACGCCGTCGCCGCCGCGGGCCGGCCGCTGCGCGCTGTCGTCGTCCTCATCGCGCGGCAAGGCCTCGACCCAGGTCTGGCCGGTGCTGAAACGGCCCGGGAAGTCGCGCAGCAGATAAAAAGTCTTGGTCAGCACGTGCTCGCGCGGCACCGGTTCGAGCTCAGGCACGTCGAGCGACGACAGGATCTCGCGCAGCGTCTGCATGCCCGGGGTCTGTGCGGCGCCGTTCTCGCCGGGCGGCGCTTCGATCGCGTCGCGGGTGTCGAACAGAACGGTGCCGCCCTGCTTCATGTAGGCGTCGATCTTGTTGATGGCATCCTGCGGCGGCTTGGGCGCGCCCGGCACGATCGGCCAGTAGATCAGCGGGAAGAAGGCGAGCTCGTCGCGTCCGGGATCGATGCCGACGGGATCGCCGGCTTCCAGCGCGGTGCGCTGCGCAAGGAATTGCGTCAGACCGGACATGCCGGCCTTGACGATGGAATCGACGTCGGCATTGCCGGTGACGACATAGGCGAGGCGGGTTTGCGACACCGCCTTCATGGCGAACTCGTCGGACGCGCCATCGGCGCGCGACGGCGCGGGCGCAAGCGACACCAGGCCTGCAAGCGCCAGCCCGACGACGATCATGGCTGTCGCGGCGCGCCGGCGCAGCAGCGCGGCGATCCCGCCGCCGAGCACCGCGACGATGATGGCGTCGATCAGGAACAGTGCGAGCGCCGTCGACAGCAGCCAGCCGCGCAGGTCGCGCGGCTCGGCATTGGTGTAGGTCGCGTGCCGGGCGCGCAGGCCTGCGGTGTTCAGCGCGGCGATGCGGTCGGAAGCGGCGAGCGTGTTCACGGCGAGCGGTCCTTCTGCCGGACCATAGAAGCCGGGCGGATGATCAGGCGTAGCGCGGTCGCGATAATCCGCAGGCAGCGGCTTTGCGGTGGCCGGTGGCGGGCCGAACGCGCCGAAGCCGTCGAGGATGTGCAGCGGCGCCACCGTCTCGGTGCTCGCCTCGGCCGCGACCCCGGGCCCGGGCTTGGCGGTGTAGCCGGACATGTCGACGACCCGGCGCAGCATTTCGACGAAGGTGCCCGACATCGGCAGGTCAGACCAGCGCATGTCAGCGCTGACGTGGAACAGGCTGACCAGGCCCTTGCCGCGATGCTCGCCGGTGACGAGCGGCGTGCCGTCTTCCAGCGAGGCCCAGCTCTTGGTGGCGAGCACCGCGTCGGGCTCGGCCAGGACCTGGCGGTTCACGGTGACGTCCTTGGGGACGGCGACGCCGGCAAATGGGCCGTTCGCCGCGAAGGCGGCGAGATGCTGCGGCTTCTCCCAGGTCAGGCTGCCGCCGAGCGTGCGGCCGCCCTTGCGCAGCTTGACCGGCACGAGATCGTCCTCGGCCTGCGCGAGCCTTGGACCGGCGAAGCGCACCAGCACGCCGCCCTGGTCGATCCAGGCGTTGAGGCGCTCGCGGATTTCAGGAGCGACGGTGCCGACATCGGCGAGGATGATCATCGGCAGCTTCTGGTCGAGGAATTGGGTGATGCCCTGCTGCGGCGAGCCCCGGTCGGCGAGCCGCACGTCGGCGAACGGCGCCAGCGCACGGGTCAGGTAGAAGGTCGGCGCCAGCAGCGGCTGCGCGGTCTCGCTGGTCGTGCCGGTGACGATGCCGATGGCGCGGCGGCGCCACCGCTTGTCGAGCAGCTGCACCGCGCCGGCCGAACGCTCGCCCGATATATCGAGCCGCGTGATGTCGTTGCGCAGCTCGACCGGCAGGTCGAACGAGGCTTCGGTTTCCTTGTCCTGCGGGCCGAACGAATAACGCGCTTCGCCGATCGGTGAGGACTTCTGGTCCAGCGCGCGCACGGTGCCGACGGCGATGCCGCTGTCGGTGCGCAGCACCTTCACCGTCATCTTGGCGGCGGCGTTCTCGGCGGCGACGAGCGCCAGCGGGGAGGACGTGCCGCCCTCGAACACCGTCAAGCTGCGATCTCCGATGGTCTTGCCCAGGCCCTGCACGAAATCCTCGCCACGGCCGGTATCGACGCCATCTGACAGCCAGGCGATCTCGCAGTCGCCGGTGGCCTTCAGGAAGCGGTCGATGGCGGTCAGGGTTTCAACGCGATCGATCGAGTAGGGCTTTGGCGCGAGCTGGCGCAGTGCGACGCGCGCCGCACCCGCCGGCATCAGGGTGATGTCGCGGTTCGGCTCGGACAGCGGCACCAGCGCGATTGCGCGGCGGTCGTTGTCGGCATTGGCGATCAGCTCGTCGGCGGCCCTGACCCTGACATCCCAGTGCGATGCGGCGCTCCAGCCGTCGTCGAACATGATCATCAGCGGCGCCTTGCTGCCGGCGGCGCCTGTTTGCGGATTCCAGATCGGGCCGGCGGCGGCGAAAATGACGAGCGCCGCAGCCAGGAGCCGCAGCGCGGTCAGCCACCACGGCGTCCGCGAGGGCGTCTCTTCGCGAGGTGCGATGTCGAACAGCAGGCGCGTCGGCGGAAACTCGATGCGGCGCGGCCGCGGCGGCATCACGCGCAGCAGCCACCACAGCACGGGCAGGCTGACGAGGCCGATCAGGAGCAGCGGTTCGGTGAAGGCGAGCGGCAATCCCATCATGCGGCCGGCCCCACCTTGATCGTCGTGGTGCGGGTGCCCGATTTGCTCACCTGCATGCCGGCATGCAGGAACAGCAAGAGCTCGGCGGCGGAGCGGTCGGTCGCATGGGTCGTGAACAGCCAGTTGAGTCTGCTGGTCTCGGCGCGGATCTGGTCGCGGTGCAGCGCGAGCCGCGCGGTGTAGTCCTGCGCCCAGCTCTCGGCGCGGCCCGCCGTGATCACGCCGAAGCCCTCGGGCTCGACGAACTCGACGCGGCCGGAATAAGGGAACGACTCTTCGGCGGGATCGACCACCTGCACCATCGTGCCATGCGCGCCGGAGCCGGACAGGCCCGCGAGCGTGGATTTGATCTCCGCGATCGGCGACCAGAAATCCGACAGCACGATGATCTCGGCGAGCGCGGAAGGCACGAAGGACGGCGGCAGGCTCAGCCGGTCGGCATCGTCATGCAGCATCGCCTGCGCCATCTTGTCGATGACGCTGCGGCTCGCGGTCGGCGCCATCAGTCCGGGAATGCCGACGCGTTCGCCGCCCGAGACCAGCAGCTCGGCCAGCGCGAAGGCGACGATCAGCGTCCGCTCGAGCTTGGATTCGCGCGCGGTCTTGGAGGCGAACGCCATCGAGGGCGAGCGATCGGGCCAGATCCAGACCGTGTGCGAGGCTTCCCATTCAAGCTCGCGCACATAGAGATGGTCGTCGCGCGCCGAGCGGCGCCAGTCGACGTTCTGCGCCGGCTCGCCGGAGACGAAGCGGCGGTATTGCCAGAAATTTTCACCGGAACCGGCGCGGCGCCTTCCGTGCAGGCCGTGGATGACGTTGGCGGCGATACGGCGGGCTTCGAGCACCAGGCGCGGCAGCGAAGCGGCGAGCGTACGGCTTTCGCCATCGGCACGTCGGATCGCGATGATCTCCTTCGCTGTGTGCCCGTTGTCTGCGGCCATCAACCGATCCGAGCCTTCAATTGTTTGATCACGTCCGGAATCGTGCGGCCTTCGGCGCGCGCCTGGAACGTCAGCGCCATGCGGTGCTTCAATATGGGCTCGGCGAGGTCGAGCACGTCGTCGATCGAGGGCGCCAGGCGTCCGTCGATCAGCGCGCGTGCGCGCACGGCGAGCATCAAGGATTGGCTGGCGCGCGGGCCGGGACCCCAGGCGATGAACTTGCCGGTCTCGCCGCTCTCCTCGCCCGGACGGGCCGAGCGGACCAGCGACAGGATCGCCTCCACCACGGAATCGCCGACCGGCAGACGGCGGATCAGCCGCTGCGCAGTGATCAGCGCATCTGCGTTCATCGATCCCTTCGCCAGCGTCTCCTCGGCACCCGTGGTCTCGAACAGGATGCGGCGCTCGGCGTCGCGATCGGGATAGTCGACGTCGATCTCCATCAGGAAGCGGTCGAGCTGGGCTTCCGGCAGCGGATAGGTGCCTTCCTGCTCGAGCGGGTTTTGCGTGGCGAGCACGTGGAACGGCTTCGGCAGGTCGTGACGCGCGCCGGCGACGGTGATGTGCTGCTCCTGCATCGCCTGGAGCAGCGCCGACTGCGTGCGCGGGCTGGCGCGGTTGATCTCGTCGGCCATCAGCAGCTGCGCGAACACGGGACCGGAGATGAAGCGGAAGGAGCGCTTGCCGGCGGTGCTCTCGTCGAGCACTTCGGCGCCGAGAATGTCCGACGGCATCAAATCGGGCGTGAATTGGATGCGCTTGGCGTCGAGGCCCAGCGTGATGCCGAGCGTCTCGACCAGCTTGGTCTTGGCGAGGCCGGGCACGCCGATCAGCAGCGCATGACCGCCGGAGAGGATGGTGACGAGCGTGTTCTCGATCACCCGATCCTGGCCGAAGATGACGGACGCGATTGCGTCTTTCGCCGCGCGAATCTGGCTCGACACCTGCTCGGCCGAACGGACGATTCCGTCTTCCAGTTTCTCGACACTTTCCGCCATCCGTCAGCTCCTTAAAGTCCGCCACGCGGCCTGCTTGCGTCGTCAGATCATCACAAGTCGCACATGGGCCCTATGCTAGACTTGCAGGAAGGCCATGTATTCGTTGAATTAACCTATCCCCACCTTATCGGCTTAGGGATATGTAGGGCATCACGAAGTGGCGACCTCCACACCGGGTTAATCCGGTGTGGAACCGCGCACCCGGGTACAACGTAAAACCTGCACCAATCGTGCCAACAGACAAAGTCAGGGCAAACCATGGCGAACCAAGGGCAGAGCGCCGATCGAGGTCTTGAGGGGCTGACTGCCGCCGCCAAAAGTGCCGCCGATGCCGAAGGCGCCAAGAAGGGCCTGCCGCCGGTGCATCTGTGGAATCCGCCGTTTTGCGGCGATCTCGACATCCGAATCGCTTCTGACGGTACTTGGTTCTACATGGGCACGCCGATCGGACGACACGCCCTGGTCCGCCTGTTCTCGACCATCCTGAAGCGCGAGGGCGGCAAGCATTTCCTCGTCACGCCCGTGGAGAAGGTCGGCATCCGCGTCGACGACGCGCCGTTCATGGCGGTCGAGATGCAGCAGGACGGCGAGGACAACCATCGCGTGCTCCGCTTCCGCACCAATGTCGACGACTGGGTCACCTGCGATGCCGCGCACCGGCTGCGCTTCGAGCAGGCCAGGGAGGGCGGGCTGACACCATACCTGCATGTCCGCGCCGATCTCTGGGCCAAGGTTACCCGCGCGCTCTACTACGATCTGGTTGACATGGGTGAGGAGCGGATGGTCGATGGCCAGCCGATGTTCGGCGTCGAGTCGGCCGGCGAATTCTTCGCCATGGCCGACGCGGAGCAGGTGAGGGCCGCACTTTGAACAAGCCTATCCTGAAGAGCGGTCCGGTCGTGATCGGCGCGGCCGATTTCTTCGCCCGATCCCGGGCGAGGCTCGGCTTCGACGTGCCGCCCGGCCTCTACGATCCGAACGTCATCCCCGCCTCGGGCGATCCCGGCACCGACAAGATGCTCGAGATCGTCGCGCGCGAGCAGCCGGTGCGGCCGGCTGCGGTCCTGATCGCCGTGGTCGACCGTCCCGAGCCGACCATCCTGCTGACGCAGCGCTCGGCGCATCTCAACGACCACGCCGGCCAGATCGCTTTCCCCGGCGGCAAGATCGACGCGACCGACGCCTCGCCGCTCGATGCGGCTTTGCGCGAGGCCGAGGAGGAGGTCGGCCTGTCCAGAGACTTCGTCGAGCCGATCGGCTATCTCGATCTCTACGGCACCGCTTTCGGCTTCCGCATCCTGCCGACGGTCGCCAAGGTGCGGCCCGGCTTCGAGCTCGCCATCAACCATTCGGAGGTTGATGATGCCTTCGAGGTGCCGCTATCCTTCCTGATGAACCCGGTGAACCACCAGGTGCACAGCAAGGAATTCCGCGGCATGGAGCGCTTTTACTACGCGATGCCGTTCGCGGAACGCTACATCTGGGGTGCGACGGCCGGAATGTTGCGTGTGCTGTATGAGCGGATCTACTCATCATGATCCGGCCGGTTCTGACCGAGATCGGAATTTTCCTCATCCCCTTTGCCGTCTATGCGCTGTTCCTGGCCGCCACCCGCTCCGGCCTGTTCGCGCGATCGTCCTGGCCGGTCACCGTCGTCGCGCGCCTTGTCCTGGCCGCGCTCGTGCTTGTCATCGCGGGGCTGATCGGCTTCGCGCATTTCTCCGGCGCCGCACCGGACTCGACCTACGTTCCCGCCCATATCGAGAACGGCAGGCTCGTGCCGGGCGTGGAAAAATAGGGGCTGGACCATGAGCGCAGAGCCGTTACTCGCCAATGCGCCCTGGCTGACCTCTGGCGGGACGGCGCGCGTCCTGACGCTGCTCAACGGCAACGGCGAGGAAGCGCGCGTGGTCGGCGGCGCCGTGCGCAATGCGTTGCTCGGTCTCGTGCCCGGCGACATCGACATCGCGACCACGGCGCGGCCCGACGAGGTGATGCGGCGCGCCAAGGCTGCCGGCATCAAGAGCGTGCCGACCGGCATCGACCACGGCACCATCACGCTGGTCATCGACGGCACGCCTTACGAAGTCACGACGCTGCGCGAGGACACCGAGACCTTCGGCCGCAAGGCCAAGGTCGCGTTCGGCCGCGACTGGGTGAAGGACGCCGAGCGCCGCGACTTCACCATGAATGGACTTTCGGCCGATGCGATGGGCGTCGTCTACGACTATGTCGGCGGGATCGCGGATGCGGCCGCGCGACGCGTGCGCTTCATCGGCGATCCCGACCAGCGCATCGCCGAGGATTTCCTGCGCATCCTGCGCTTCTTCCGCATCCACGCCGCCTTCGGGGCCGGCGAGCCCGACCGCGACGGCTATCTCGCCTGCATCCGCGGCCGCGCGGGTCTTGCGAGCCTGTCGGCCGAGCGGGTGCGCATGGAGATGCTGAAGCTGCTGGTCGCTCACGGTGCCTCTGACGCTGCGGTCGCGATGGCGGATGGCGGGTTGCTGCAAGCGCTGAGCGGAGGCGTCGTCTATACCGGGCCGCTGTCGGCCATGATCGCGATCGAGGGCGAGCTTGGCTTGCCGGCAAGCAGCACGCGGCGGCTCGCCGCGCTGACGGTCGCCGTGACCGAAGATGCCAAGCGCGTCGCCACGCGCTTGCGGCTCTCCAATGTAGAAAGCAAGGCGCTGGATTCGATGGGGCATCGCTGGTGGCGCTTCGCCACCAAGGACGAGGCCAATGCGCGACGGTTGCTCTACCGGCTCGGCGCGGAGCGCTATCACGATCGCGTGTTGCTCGGCTGGGCGCGGGCCGGCGGCGACGTCGGATCGTCGCGCTGGCGTGCGCTCGCCGAGCTGCCGCAGCGCTGGATTGCGCCGAAATTTCCGCTTCGCGCCGCCGACTTCATCGCCCGCGGCATGGCGGAAGGACCCGCGCTCGGGCATGTGCTGACGCTTGCCGAGGACGCTTGGCTTGCGGCGGATTTTCCCCTAGAGGAAGCCGCGCTCGCTTCCATCGCCGATCAAGCAGCGGCACGCGTCAGCCGCGATGAGAGAACGTGACCATCGTCTCAGGCTTCGCCGACATCTCGATCCTTCAGCTCCTGCTGGTCGCGTTGATGGCGTTGTTTGCTTCGATCATCGGTGGTCTCGCCGGCTACGGCACCGGCGCGCTGATGCCGCTCGTGCTGGTGCCGCTGGTCGGCGCCGAGCCCGTGGTGCCGATCATCGCGATCTCCGCGATCTTCACCAATTCGAGCCGTGCGCTCGCCTATCTGCGCTATGCCGACCGCCGCCGCGCGCTGATCGTGCTCGCCTGTGCGGCGCTGACGACCGCGCTCGGCGCCTACGGCTACACGCGGCTGACCAATGCGGGCGCCGCGCTCGTGATCGGCTCCATGCTGATCCTCAGCGTGCCGCTGCGCCGCGTGCTCCGCCGCCGCCAGGTCAGGATCGGCGACACCGGCCTTGCGGCCGGCTCGGTCGGCTATGGCGTGCTGGTCGGCGGCACCTCCGGCTCCGGCGTGATCCTGCTCTCGCTGCTGATGGCCGCAGGTCTCGAAGGCGCCGCCGTGATCGCGACCGACGCGATGATCTCGCTCGGCACCGGCCTCATCAAGATCTCGGTGTTCGGGCTGGCCGGCGCCGTCACCGCACAGGTGCTCGCCTTCGCGCTGCTGATCGGCGCGATTGCGATCCCCGGCGCATTCCTCGCAAAGGCTTTTGTCGAACGCATGCCGGTGCATATCCACACGGCGATCCTCGATGTCGCTGTCATCACCGGCGGGCTGGTGATGATCTCGGCGGCGGCAAGGTCGCTGATCGCATAGATGACTCCGGTCCGATTGGCGTTCGCGATGTCCTTTCAAGGACGGACATTCCGTCCCGATGCTTGCACGCCACCAAATGCTAGCCGAAACGGCCGATCCTGACTGCCGAGGGTTGAAAAGATTTCCGCCGATGACGGCCGTCGGCCGGTGGGCCAAGCAGGACGCTTTCTTACAACTGCAATCGGGCATGTCAGGACTGAAATGCTTCAGTAGCACCGTCGAGGCAGGTTTGAGACTTCATATCAACGGAAGCGGGCGCAGGCATGCGCACGCATCGTGGTCTCGACATGCACGGAGGAAGGTGAGGCATGGGACGATCCAACACAGAGTGCCAATGGCCTGAAAAAAAGTCGAGCAATCGGTCCAGGATTCAGATTGCCTTCCGGGAGATCAGTGCTGTTCTTGTTCTCTTTCCTGCTCTCCTGGGTCTTTCTCTCCCTTCCAGTGCATGGGCGCAGAGTGGGACCGAGGCGAAGCCGGACCGCATCAAGGCGAATATCTCGAGAGTCGACAGCGACTTCATTGAAGCCAATACGAAGAGATCCAGGGATTGGCCGACCGTCGGCCTCGACTACGCCGAAACGCGGTTCAGCAAGCTCAATCAGATCAACACTGACAACGTCAGGGATCTCGGGCTCGTCTGGAGTTACAATCTGGAATCATCGCGCGGCATCGAGGCAACGCCCCTCGTCGTCGACGGCATCATGTATCAGTCGGCCCCCTGGAATGTGGTCCATGCCATTGACGTGCGGACCGGAATAAAAATCTGGTCGTTCGATCCGGGTGTTGACCGGTCAAAGACCTATCGCGGGTGCTGCGACGCTGTCAGCCGTGGCCTCGCACTCTACAAGGGCAAGGTCTTCGAAGCCGCCTATGACGGGCGCCTGATCGCGCTCGATGCAGCGACCGGGGCCAAGATCTGGGAAACGGACACGCTGATCGATCACGATCATTCCTACACGATCACCGGCGCGCCGCGCGTCTTCAACGGCAAGGTCGTGATCGGCCAGAGCGGTGCCGAATATGGTGTGCGCGGCTACGTCACGGCCTACGACAGCGAGACCGGTCATCAGCTCTGGCGCTGGTTCACCGTGCCCGGCGATCCATCGAAGCCATTTGAAGACGCCTCGATGGAAGCCGCGGCGAAGACCTGGGATCCCTCAGGGAAGTATTGGATCAACGGCGGCGGTGGCGCGCCATGGGACTCGATCACGTTCGATCCCGATCTGAACATGGTCTATGTCGGCACTGGCAACGGCGGCCCTTGGAATCGCAAGCTTCGCAGTCCGTCGGGTGGCGACAATCTCTATCTGGGCTCGATCGTCGCGCTCAACGCCGACACGGGCCGGTATATCTGGCACTATCAGGAGACGCCCGGCGACAATTGGGACTATACATCGACCCAGCCGATGATCCTGGCCGACATCAAGATCGACGTTGTGCCGCGCAAGGTGATCCTGCACGCGCCGAAAAACGGCTTCTTCTTCGTCATCGATCGCACCAACGGCAAGTTCATCTCGGCGAAGAATTTTGTCGATGTGAATTGGGCGACGGGATACGACGCCAACGGACGGCCGATTGAGCTGCCGGCGGCGCGCGACGCAGATCAATACGAGTCGATTCCGGGACCGGACGGGGCTCACAATTGGCAGCCGATGTCGTTCAATCCGCTGACCGGCCTCGTCTACCTTCCGGCGCAGCACATCCCGGTCAATCTGTCGCCGGAAAAGTCGTTCGCGCAGAATGCTGCTGCGCCGGGCAAGCTCGGCGGCTTGCTGGGCGGGAATATCGGTTTCGTTTTCAACCCTCCGAAGTCGGCCCCATTCGGACGTCTGCTCGCCTGGGATCCGGTGCATCAAAAGGAAGTCTGGCGCGTCGAGCACGTGTCGCCGTGGAACGGCGGGACGCTGACCACCGCCGGCAACCTGGTTTTCCAGGGGACGGCGGATGGCCGCTTCGTCGCTTATGATGCAGCAAACGGAACCAAGCTGTGGGAAATGCCGACCGGCACCGGCGCGGTGGCGGCCGCCGCAACCTACATGGTCGACGACAGGCAATACATCTCGATTGCTGTCGGCTGGGGCGGATCCTACGGCCTGACGCACCGCGCGACCGAGTACCAGAACCCGGGAACGATCTACACATACGCACTCGGCGGCACGGCGAAGCTGCCAGCGTTCGTCAAATATCAGACCGAAGGTCTGCTGCAGGGCGTGAAGTATGATCCGAAGGACATCAGGGAAGGCGGCGAGATCTATGTCGCGGCAGCCTGCGTCGCCTGCCACGGCGTGCCTGGCGTCGGCCGCGGCGGCAACATCATCAATCTCGGCTACGCCAGCGCCGAAGAGATCACCAATCTGAGGCATATCCTCTTCCACGGTCCATTCCGCGACCAGGGCATGCCGGATTTCAGCGGCAAGTTGACGGAAGGGGACGTCGGGAAACTCCAGGCCTTCATACAGGGAACTGTTGACGCCATCAGACCGAAGAGCAGGTGATGAGTCAGCAGGCGCTGCGGCGGCGAGCGGCCCGTTCGACCGTGGCCGCTCATCACGCGCCTTTGTCGATCTTCACCCAGAGCGCACTGCCGAGCGTCGATGAGTTCCTGGCCGCGTAGGCCCATGCCGGCAAGCGCAATGGTGCAAGCGCAAGTGCGATCACGGCCTGCCCAATCCGCTGCGCTTTGCTTCGCGGCAGGCCGCGCACGAACTCACTGACGCTGCCCGGTTTCTCTGCACTGCGCAAAAAGCTGTCCACGATGTCTTCCCTGAGAAACTTCAGGAGATTGAATGGTTCCCGCTCGCAAATGCTCAATTGCAGGCCGTGTCGTCGACATACCGCGTCAAACGCGTCCTTCGTCCAGCGGCCAATGTGGTTCGGCGGCATGTCGATGAGCGATCCGTGGCCCTCCATGTAGTGCGTTCGGATATCATTCGGCACGGCGATGAAGACAGAGCCTTGCGCCTTGAGAAGGTATTTCAATCGCGCGAAGACGTCATCCACCCGGTCCATGTGCTCGAACACCTGAAACATGAAGATGATGTCGAAGGCCTCCTTCATCGGAGTGAAGCCATCCTCCCGAAGGTCGACCGAAAAGGTCTTGTAGCCTTTCGATCGCAAGGCCTGTTGCGCTGCTTCGTTGTAATCGACCGCGTAAATATCGGACGCGCGAAAGAGTTTGTCCTTGATGTGATCGAGAAAATAGCCAAACCCGGCCCCGACATCGATCGCCGTTTTTCCGGCAGTGCCGAGGCCGCTCAGCTCCTCGATCGTCCTCTCATACTCCCATTTCATGGTTGGATAGGAAGGGTGCGGCGCGGCCAGGTTATAAAACTCGGCGCCGCCCGCGACGAACGGATCTGCAAATCCGAATCCGCAATCCGCGCATTTGCGGATATCGCAGGTGTCGCGGCCCCAGAGCAGCGACAGGTGGCTTATTAACTTTCGAGAGCGATCCGGATACTGGCGCGGACTGACGAAGGATCGAGAGGCCTGATCTGCGGTCACTTCAAACAGTTTGGCAGTTGATCCACTGCCGCATGCTGGACAGGTGCTCATCTCTCCCGACCTCATTCAGGCCTTTCGGTGGAAAGTGGTTGCGACCAATTGTCTCGTCATCATTCAAATGAAGGTTGGCGGAGCGCGAGGTCCGGGGCAGTGGACAGCACAGGCGAGGCAGGCCGCTCGCGGCGCGAAGGCGCCTTCGGCTGCGCCGATTTCCTACTGCCAGAATCTGTCACTGGCCTGCGCTAGGTCTTCTTTCAGGGCATTTTTACTGAAAGGAAGACGATGAAAACCCAGAGCAACGGCCAGGCGCTGCAGATCGCCAAGACCTACATCGAGGCCATCGCCAGCAGGAGCGTGGATACGATTACTTCCGTGTCGGCGGACGACGTTGTTTGCACGTCGCCACGCGGGCGGATCGCCGGCATGCAGAAGTTTCGCGAATTCCACGAGGGTTTCGCCCGCATGATCAAGAAGGTCACGGTTCTCGCCGTCTACGGCGACGATGATCAGGCTGTCGTCGTTTACAGCGCGGACACCCATCCGGTTGCCAACGCCGTCGTCGCGGAACTCCTCAAGGTGAAGAACGGCAAGATCGCGTCGACCGAAGTGATCTACGACGGCGACTCCGTTCGCCGCCTACACGGCGACCGTCCAACCGCACTAAGGCACGATCGACCATGAAACGGATTCAATATTACAGCTACGGCGGCCCTGAAACGATGAAGCTCGAAGCCTTCGAGCTGAAGGCTCCGGGGACCGGCGAAGTCGCGGTCAAGGTCGAGTTCGCCGCCATCAATCCCATCGATTGGAAGGTGCGCAATGGCTATCTCAAAATGGTGACGGGGAAGAAATTTCCGCGTGCCATGGGCAGCGATTTTTCCGGCATCGTGACCGCTGTCGGCGCTGGTGTCACGCGCTTCAAGATTGGCGATCCCGTATTCGGCATGGCGCAGATAAAGCATGGCGGCGCGCTTGGGGAAGCCGTCATCGCTCCCCAAACCTTCGTCGCCAGGAGGCCGGATTCAGTCTCGTTCGAGGACGCGGCTTGCCTGGCTACGCCGGGGGTCACCGCATGGAACGGCCTCGTGGACAAGGCTGCCCTGAAATCCGGCAGCCAGGTGTTCATCAACGGCTGCACCGGCGCTGTCGGCGAGGCCACGGTGCAGCTCGCAAAGATGTTCGGGGCGACCGTCGCGGGGACATGCAGTGCGCAGGCGATGCAGCGAGCCCGTGACTTGGACGTCCAGCCTCTCTTCGATTATCGGGCCACCGATCTGTCGAAGATCCGTGAACGCTTCGACGTAGTGTATGACACGGCGGGAACGATGGCGGTTGCTGCCGGGGTTGGCCTGCTTCGCGAAGGCGGCGTGTATCTCGATATCAATCCAGCGCCAATCAAGTTCATCCGTGCGATCTTCAACCGGAAACTCAAGCCGATCGTCTGCACCGCGCGGGCTGATATCCTTGACGGCCTTGCCGTCGCTTCGGCGAATGGAAAGCTGCGCTTGCCAGTTGCTGAGACCGTGCGTCTGAACGATGCGATCCCGCTCATCGCGGCGCTTGAAGCCGGGCACATGCTCGCCGGAAAGGCTCTGGTAGCGATGTAAATGCCGTCTGGGCCAGTAAAGCCCCGCCGCCCGTCGCCCGCGACGCCTACTGCCATTTTTTGGCAGGATTCGTGCTAGACTTGGTCTATGTCGAAGAGCCAACGATTATTCGACCTCATGCAGATCTTGCGGCGGCACCGCACCCCGGTGTCGGGCAACGACCTTGCGGCTGAGGCGGGTGTGTCGTTGCGAACGATTTATCGCGACATCGCCGACTTGCAGGGCTTGGGCGCACAAATCGACGGTGAGCCTGGCTTTGGCTATGTCTTGCAACCCGGCTTCCTCCTTCCTCCCCTGATGTTCTCGGAACAGGAAATCCAAGCCTTGGCGCTGGGCGCCCAATGGGTATCTCGCCAGACTGATGATGAGTTCGCGCTGGCGGCGCGTGACGCGCTCGCTAAAATTGGCGCGGTCCTTCCCTCGGAGCTGCAACACAAGCTGGACGACAGTGCCTTTCACGTAGGGCGCAGACCGAAGCAACCCGAAGCCGTCGACCTTCGCGTCGTGCGGCAAGCCATGCGCGACCAACACAAGCTTTCCATTGTGTATCGCGACCCGCAAGGCGCGAAGACCACGCGGATCATCTGGCCAATTGGCGTCGGCTTTTTCGATTCCCGGCGCATCATTGCCGGCTGGTGCGAAATGCGAAAGGACTTCCGCTCATTCCGGGCGGATCGGATAGAAAAGATCAAGCTCAGGACGGAACGCTATCCCGGTCGCCGTCGCGATCTCGTCAAGCAATGGCGGGCTCAAGTCGACGCGGAACGTCGCAAGACTCTCGGCTGATCTCACCACCGGGTCCGACGCCATGCCGACGAGCTATCACCTGCTGGTGCGCTTCACCATCGCCGGCGTGAGGGCCGCCTGACGCCTTCCGGGGTTAGAGCGGGCGCCGAAAATTACCGCGCCCGCTAGGCTCGAACCTTAATTTGTGACGGGCGCCGCCTTGCGGACCAACACTTCGTTGCCCGCCCGGCTGATTTCAAGCGCACGTGGCTGCTGGGACGTTGAGAGAACAACGCTTTGGCCTGGCGCAAGAACAGAGACTACGCGGATTGGCGTTCCCGTCTCGCCCTGAGCAAGGGTCGTCACGACATGGAACCCATCGCGCTCAACGGTGTAATAGGCGACGCCGGACACCCCGCCGAGATCGATGCTCTTTGCCTGAATTGGCCTGAGGCTATCTGCATGAGCGGTTCCAAAAGCGGCTAAGGCTAGTGTGGCGGCTAAAAGGCTACTGCGGATTGACATGTTGATCTCCTTTAGCTGGGCGGTGGGCCACGCCCTCCGTTCCCTTGCCACATAAGATGGGCGGCCTATGCTCATTGATCAAACAGATTGGATCGATGATGGGTATCGATGCCGTCAATCTAAGCCATCTCGACCTAAACCTACTGGTTCACCTCGATGCCTTGCTTCGCGAACGTAGCGTCACGCGAGCTGCGGGCCGTGTAGGCATTGGTCAGTCGGCGATGAGCCACAACCTCGCCCGCCTGCGTGACCTGTTCGGCGACGAGCTTCTGACGCGAGGGCCCGACGGCTTGCGCCTCACTCCTCGTGCAGTGATGCTGGTAGAGCCGGTGCGGGCTACGCTGTCTCAAATCCAAACGATTGTCTCACGCGACGACGCATTCGATCCAGCGACGGCAGAGCGGACCTTCAGGTTCGGACTCCCAGACAGCATGGAAATCCTGGTCCTTCCCGCTCTCCTCGCACGCCTGCGCGAGGTCGCGCCTGGCGTCCATCTGCGGCTCTACAACATCGACTCGTCGAGACTTCTGGATGATCTCGATGCCGACGAACTGGACCTCGCTATTGGCTATGACGTCTTTCCTCAGGGCCAGATCCACCACAAGCGGCGTCTGCTGTTCAATGAGAGCTATCTGTGCATGTTCAACAAGGAGATAACGGGCATCACCGACGCCCAAATCTCGCTCGAAGATTATGTGCGGTTACCTCATGTTCTCACGAGCCTGCGGCCGGGCCGGACTGTGCGCGGCGTGGTAGACGACGCCCTTGAGAAACTTGGATTGCGGCGGACGGTTGTCCTGACCACGCCTCGCTTCCTCACTGTCCCTGCCTTGGTGGCACGCGCACCTGTCGTCGTGACAATGCACGCGCGGCTCGCTCGGTTGTTCGCCACAGAACTCAAGCTTAGCCTGAGCCAGCCTCCGGTGGATTTGCAGGACGTAGCTGTTTCACTGCTCTGGCACGCTTCCTACGATCACGATCCATCTCATGCGTGGCTGCGTCAGATCTTGGTGGAATTGGTCTCCGAGCTTTGAGCTGGCCGCTACCCGGCGTGGAGCGGTGCCGACTCCACAGGCCGCATGTCGCCTTTTAGCCCCTTAGCAGACGTTCCAGCGCCCTGGGTCGATGCCGGCTTGTGACCCAAAGCAGAAATCGCCGTTGAAACCAATCATTGCCCGTAATCCATCGGCACCTCACGCTCATGTGTCCCCGGCGAGGCCACCAATTCTATTGAATTACGATCGTAATTTAATATTGTGACCGTAATGGCATCGAGCTGAGCCGCTGTTGGGCGGCGGCCGGGTGCCGCCAAACAGCTCCTAGCGAGGATTTCATGGACGACACGACCACGGCCTCACGCCACGTCGCATCGCGACAAACCACAGATGTCGACTCGCTTGGGCTCGCAACCGCTGCAGCAGCGATTCGCAACGGCGACATCACCTCGGAGGCCTACACCGCGGCGCTCTTACAGCGCGCCCGAGCGCTTGCCGAGCTGAACGCCTTCATCACTATCGACGAGGCCGGGGTGCTCGCGGCCGCGAGGGCCGCAGACAAATCGCGTGCGGCCGGATCGGCGGCCCCGCTCCTTGGCGTGCCGCTTGGGGTGAAGGACAGTTATTTGACGAAAGGGCTACCTACCAGCCTGGGCGTCGAAGGCCTCGCTCACTTCGTGCCGCGCGAAGATGCCGACGCTGTCCGGGCCATTAAGGGGGCAGGCGCCTTGGTCTTCGGCAAGAACAACCTCGTCGAGATGTCATACGGCTTGACTGGTCACAACGCACGTTATGGCCAGGTGAAGAATCCGCACGCACGAGATCGCGTGTCGGGCGGCTCCTCGAGCGGCTCCGCCGCATCCGTGGCCGCCGGCATCGTTCCCGCGTCCTTGGGCGGTGACACCGTTGGGTCCATCCGGGTACCCGCATCGTTCTGTGGGGTCGTGGGCTTCAAGCCAACCACTGGACGTTGGCCACGCGACGGCGTTGCGCCGATCTCCCATACGCTCGATACGACGGGCGTGTTCGCCCGAAACGTCGAGGACTGCATTTTGGTGGATCAGGTCGTGACCGGTGAACAAGCTGCGGAGTTCTCCAACGGCGGCTACGACCTGAAGGGAGTCCGGCTGGCCTTCGCGCCGCGACAGTTCCTGGATCTGGTGGACTCGGAAGTCGAGACCCGCTTCCGCGAGGTGGTTCGGCGCTTGCAGGACGCCGGCGCCGAGATCGTTGAAGTAGATCTTGGCGACGATTTCAATTCCCTCGTCCAAACCGCAACATGGGGCATCTTCGCTCATGAGACGATGGGCGAAATTTCGGAATTTCTTCGCCGCCATGACATTCCGACCACGTTCGAGGCCATTTATGAGGGCCTTAAGCCCCAACTTCGGCAGGCGTGGGGGCACATCGTGCTGCCGGGTGGCGCAGGTGCTACCTCGGCAGAGGCCTATCAGACTGCGCTCGACGTGAGCCGGCCGGAAATCCAGCGCCGACTCAACACGGCGTTCGTCTCTCATGGGGCGCTGGTCATTCTGCAACCGACCACGCCCTGCACGGCGCCTTTGATCGAGGAGCAGGCGACCGTCCATATCGGGGGGCAGGAAGTTAGCTACCTCGCTTTGGCGAACCGCACCGTGTCGGCAAGCAGCGTGGGGTTGCCCGGTGTCAGCCTTCCTGTTGGCTTGTCTCGCGCGGGGCTGCCGATTGGGCTTGAGCTGGATGCCCCCTTAGGGAGCGACCGAGGGCTTCTAAACCTTGCCCGCGGCATCGAGGGCATCTTGGGCGCAGAGTCGAGTGCGATCTAACGTCGTGATCGACCAGCATCCGTTTTCAGTCGGTTTGGCCGCGATGATGTCGATCCAGTGGCCTAGCAACTTGATCGCGACCTCCAAGCTTTGCTGGAAGCGGCCGCAGCGTAAGGGCTGCGGGATATTGGTGGAGAGGAGAGAAGATGCGCTTCGAGAAAGGTCATAAGGCGGCGACGCGACGGCAGATCATCGATGTGGCGTCGAAGTGCATGCGCCGGAACGGCATCTCCGCCACCGGGATCGCCGGGATCATGGACGAGGCCGGCCTGACCAAAGGCGCATTCTCTCCGCACTTCGAATCCAAAGATGCGCTCGTTCGCGAGGCGCTGGCGAGCGCGCTCGACGACCAGCAACATCGCCTCGATGAGGATCAGCGGAGCGGCCCGGACCTTGAGGGCGCGATCCGGAGATACCTGAACCGTGCTCACCTCGAAGACCCGACGGGCGGATGCCCCTCGGCGGCGTTGCTCCCCGAAATCGCCCGACAGCCCCTGTCCACAAGGAAAGATTACGAGAAGGGGCTGCGAAGCTACGTTGCGACATTGGCCGCACTGCTTCCTGACGCAGATGCATCAGCGAGCCGCCGCCGCGCGACCGCCATCTTCGGCCTCATGGTGGGCACCCTTCAGTTCGCGCGGGCCGTGCCCAACGCTGCGCAGGCGGAGCAGATCCTGGAAGGCGGCGTTGAGGCCGCCTTGCACTTGGCACGAGCTCCCTCTCGCTAGATTAGGAAGCCGGGAGAGGCAGTCCCTCGAGGTCCGCTTCACCAAACAGAGCAGACACGGCGTCGCATTGTCCGCCCCGAGCAGCGAAGGGCGTCGCCGGCTCCGAGCGCAACGATTGGGCGATCTGATTCGCGCATTCAATCGCGCTTTGCGTTGGTTTTGCTTCATGATGATTGGCAGGCCGCCAGTGCGGCTCAATAAGGGGGGTGTTGAAATGAGGAAGTTTTCGCTTGTATTGCTGTCGACAGTCGCTCTCGGCCCGATCACAGCCCAGGCTGCGGATCTGGCGCCGGTCCGTATGTCGTCGAAGGCTCCCGCTCAGGTGGGCAACTGGACGGGATTCTATATCGGCGGCAACGTTGGTTATGGCTGGGGCAGCTACGGTGCGTCGAACGCCACCGGGACAATCGTGAACTCGAATGGCGGTTCGGGCATCTATGCCTTCAACCCCGTGTCCGGCAACGGTAATGGGGTCACCGCCGGCATCCAGGCCGGCTACAACTGGCAGATTGAGCAGACGGTGCTCGGCATCGAGGCTGATTGGCAGTATCTCAATTCAAAGGCCAGCACCGGCAACTCGGCTATTGCTGTTCCCGTCTTCATCGGCGGCAATTTCAGCGGCAGCACGTCCGTCAGCACCGATTGGTATGCGACCTTCCGTGGCCGAGTGGGTTATGCGTTTGGGCCGGCGTTGCTCTACGCGACCGGCGGTATTGCGTTGGCCGATACCAAGGTCAGTGCGAACGCTACGGGCAGTATCGTCACTGCCCTCTTCCCGCCAACCCTGGGACCGCTGGGCTCCATGAGCGCT
Source organism: Bradyrhizobium sp. 604_D8_N2_3 (assembly GCF_051810765.1). Taxonomy (NCBI): domain Bacteria; kingdom Pseudomonadati; phylum Pseudomonadota; class Alphaproteobacteria; order Hyphomicrobiales; family Nitrobacteraceae; genus Bradyrhizobium; species Bradyrhizobium sp. 604_D8_N2_3. Next base: position 2,193,486 of record NZ_JBPWPM010000001.1, read on the forward strand.
TCTGACAGCGCCGTCCTGATCGGCTACGCGGTTGGCGGCGGTTTCGAATATGCTCTGGGGGCAGGGTGGTCGGTCAAGGGCGAGTATCTGCACATGGGTTTCGGCACGAAAGGCTACAACTTGACCGGCTCGCTTCAATCGCCGGCCGGGTTGACGGGCGTCATCGCGACTCACGTCGATATCAAGCCGAGCTTCGACATCGCCCGCGTTGGTGTGAACTATCGCTTCTGATCAGCGGATCTGAAGACGTGAAGAAAGGGAGACTTCAGGTCTCCCTTTCTCGCAATCGCAGGCCGCTTAGGCGTGCCTACTCGTCATCCTCGTCTTCGTCCTCATCCTCGTCGTGATCTTCCACTTCCAGGCGGTCGAGCGCGGCCAGCGGCAGTGTCTCGCGGAACAGATCGCCTTCCGAGCCCATCCAGAGGCAGAGGATGTCGTCGCCTTTCACCTCTGCGACGGTCAGCGGCTGGCCGCCGGATTTCAGCATCACGACGTCGCCGGTTTTCAGTTCCATGGATGGTCCTTTCGGGGTTGATCGACGAGAGGGGAGGCTAGCAAGCCGTCATGACAGGCCGATCACGGGCTATGGGACCCGTGAATTGGCTGCGGCTTGCACAGACTGCCGAAACGTCGATGGCAGAGGTTCGAGTGGGGGATCGCTCGAGGTCACCAGGGGCTATTCCGTCCCAGGCGCGGCGATGATGGCATCATGCGCCTGTTTTGCCCGACGCGTCAAATGATTTCGTAAAATCAGCAATGCATTGCGTTTGCGGCAAGCTGTTGAAATTGCAGCAGCCGGCTACTGTGCATGGGGTTGTTTTCGATGTTTTGTTTTCGCCTGGGTTACGGCTGGTCCGGCACGAGTTCGGTCAGCGAGCGGATGATGCGGTCGGGCTTGACGGCCGAGCCTTCGGGCAGGCCGTCGCCATGCACGTCGATCCAGATCGAGTAGATGCCGAGGCGCTGCGGCGTCACGACTTCCCATTCCAGATTGTCGCCGATCATCCAGGTGTCTTTCGCGGTGACGCCGAGCGCCTCCATCGCGTGCAGATAGGCGCGCTCCTCGGGCTTGCCGAAACCGTGCTCGCCCTCGATCTGGATGTGATCGAAGCGATGCGTGAGCTCGAAGCGCTCGACCTTGGCGCGCTGCATGTCGGCGGCGCCGTTGGTGACCAGCGCGAGTTTGACGCCGCGTGCCTTGAAAGAGTCGATCGCATCATGCGCACCGGGGAACACGAAGATCGCTTCTTCGCGATAGGTCGTGAAGCGGTTGGCGAGGCGATCGGCGAGATCGTCGGAGAGGGCGCGGTGGCCGTCGGCGGCGAGCGCGGCGAAGCCGCCCCGCACCGTGAGCCGCCGTGCCTCGCCAAGCTTCATCCGCCACGCGGCTTCCGCATTCGCCCAGAAGTTTCGTGCGAAGGCCAAAACTGCGGTCGCGACCTGCTGCGGCGGCAGCGGCGCGAGCTCGTCGGCAAATTCTTCTGCGATCGTATTCCAGGCGATCTCGGGCCGGCCGTAGGCCGAAAGGATGGTGTCGTCCATGTCGATCAGCATGGCGCGCGGCAGCGGAGGCATCGCGGTGCTCATGGCCATTTCACCTCCGGCGGCAGCGACGACAGGATGGAGTCCACGTTGCCGCCGGTCTTGAGCCCGAAGATGGTGCCGCGGTCGTAGAGCAGGTTGAATTCGACATAGCGTCCGCGCCGGATCAATTGCTCCTCGCGATCCTCAGCGGTCCAGGCGCTCGCGAAATTGCGCCTGACGATGTCAGGGTAGATTTTCTGGAAGGCGCGGCCGACATCCTGGGTGAAAGCGAGGTCGGCGTCCCAGTCGCCGCTGTCGTGCCAGTCGTAGAAGATGCCGCCGATGCCGCGCGCCTCTTTGCGGTGCGGCAGGTAGAAATACTCGTCGCACCATTTCTTGTACTTGTCGTAGTCGGCAACGCCGTTCGGGCCCGTGCAGGCCTCCTTCATCGCGGCGTGGAAGGCGAGCGTGTCGGGATCGTCCTGGGTGCGCCGGCGGTCGAGCACCGGCGTGAGATCGGCGCCGCCGCCGAACCAGGCTTTTGTGGTGACGACGAAGCGGGTGTTCATGTGCACGGCGGGCACGTGCGGATTGCGCAGATGCGCGATCAGCGAGATGCCGGAGGCCCAGAACTTGGGGTCGTCTGCCGCGCCGGGGATCTGGGCGCGAAACTCGGGCGCGAATTCGCCGTGCACCGTCGAGCAATGCACGCCGACCTTCTCGAACAGGCGGCCGGACATCATCGACATCACGCCGCCACCGCCGGGCGCGCCGGTATGATCGGTGCGCTGCCAGGGCGTGCGTTTGAAGCGGCCGGCATCGCCCGGATAAAGGCTTTGGGGGGCGTCATCCTCCAGCCGCTCGAAGCTCGCGCAGATGTCGTCGCGCAAAGCTTCGAACCAGGCGCGGGCGCGCGTCTTGCGGTCTTCGATTGTCGAGATGTCCATGTCCAATTCCAAAACCGGTCTCGTAGGGTGGGCAAAGGCGCTCTTGCGCCGTGCCCACCATATTCACTGTCGTCTTGATTGGTGGGCACGCTTCGCTTTGCCCACCCTACGAAGTCTAACCCTGCGGACCGTAATAGGTGCAGCTCTCGTTGCAACTGTCGCGGTGGATGCTGACGCGGGTGAGCTTGCCGATATGCTGGAGCCGCTCCCAGACGAAGCGCGAGAGGTTTTCCAGCGTCGGTGTGCCCAGCGCCTCGATCTTGTTGAGGTATTTGTGGTCGAGCGTGAGCCGCACGTCCTCGATGGCGCGCTGGACGAGGCCGAGATCGACCACCATGCCGGTCGCAGGGTCGGGCGTGCCGCGCAACGTCACCTCGGCGCGGAAGGAGTGGCCGTGGATCTCTTCGCTTGCGGCGCCAAAGGTCGTCCCCGACAATGAGTGCGCCGCCTCGAAGCGGAACGATTTCGTCAATTCCCACATCTGTTCGAAAACCAATCCTATCTGATGCCGAGCGATTTATGCGTCTGCACGCTCAGCCGCCATTGCGGATGGCGCAGGCAATAGTCGATCGCACGCACGGTGTTTTGGGCAACCTCGGGTCCGTCCATCGGTTGCAGCGAGAAGCGTTCGAAGGCGAGACCCTCGAAGGTCTCGGGCGCGGCGAGGGCCTGCGGATAGACCAGCTTCAGCTCGTGGCCGCGGCGCTGGACGAGCTCGCTGCCGCCCTTGGGGCTGACGCAGATCCAGTCGAGCCCCTCAGGCGCCACAATCGTGCCGTTGGTCTCGACGCCGATCTCGAAGCCGCGGGCGTGGAGGGCGTCGATCAGGGCGGCATCGACCTGGAGCAGCGGCTCGCCGCCGGTGAGCACCACGTAACGGTTGCTGTCGGTGGCAGCCGTCCATTGCGCGGCGACGGTGTTGGCGAGTTCCGCGGCCGAGGCATAGCGGCCGCCGAGCGTGCCGTCGGTGCCGACGAAGTCGGTGTCGCAGAATTTGCAGGTCGCGGCCTCGCGGTCGGCCTCGCGGCCGCTCCAGAGGTTGCAGCCGGCAAAGCGGCAGAACACGGACGCGCGCCCGGCATGGGCGCCTTCGCCTTGCAGGGTCAGGAAGATTTCCTTGACCGCGTAACTCAATGATCTCTCCTCAACATCTCAAACTTACGGGTTCCGGAGCTGCCGCAGCGCCTCGCCTGCGGCCATCGCCGCGGTCATGGCGACATTGAGCGACCGCAGCCCCGCCGTGATCGGGATCACCAGCCGCGCGTCCGCAGCCTCGACCACCGCGTCGGTGACGCCGGCGCTCTCGCGCCCGAATAGCAGGATGTCCGACGTCTGGTAATGAAAATCGCGGTAATCGGTGGCGGCCTTGGTGGTGAACAGCAGCAGGCGGTAGCCCTGTGTCGCACGCCATTCCTCGAATTTCGACCAGGAGTCGTGGCGGGTCACGCTGACATGATCGAGGTAGTCCATTCCCGCCCGGCGGAACAAGCGGTCGGAGAACGGGAAGCCCGCCGGCTCGATGATGTGGGCGGCCATGCCCAGGCAGGCACAGAGCCTGAGAATCGTGCCGGTGTTCTGGGCGATGTCGGGTTGGAAAAGCGCGATCTGCATGGGCTGTATCGGGGTCGGTGCGGGCCGGAAATGTCTCAATAAAACATCGCTGGCTGCGGAATTCGTGCATTGCACGCCCCCACGCCGTTAGCGGGCTTGCGCTCGCCCGGCAAGGGTGCCAATAGAACGATTCTGGACTGCTGTTTTCGCCTTGTTTCGGTGGGGACAAGTGAAGTTCTGCCGCCGCGGGGGGCCGCGGGCGCCGGCACACTGTTTTGGGGACCTTGGGGGCTCCCGGAACGGTTCCGTCGGCAGCATAAGAAGAAAGGGTTGGAATCGTGACGACAGCGTCTTCGGCGGACCATCCGACACGCCGTGATTTCTTATTCGTTGCAACGGGGGCAGCTGCAGCAGTAGGGGGCGCAGCTGCGCTCTGGCCCTTCATCTCTCAAATGAATCCTGATGCGTCGACCATCGCCGCCGGTGCGCCGATCGAGGTCGATCTCAGCCCGGTCGCCGAGGGGCAGGACATCAAGGTGTTCTGGCGCGGCAAGCCGATCTACGTCAGCCACCGCACCAAGAAGCAGATCGACGAGGCGCGCGCCGTCAACGTGGCGAGCCTGCCCGATCCGCAGTCCGACGAGGCCCGGGTCAAGCCGGGCCACGAGCAGTGGCTGGTCGTGATCGGCATCTGCACCCATCTCGGCTGCATCCCGATCGCTCATGAGGGCAATTACGACGGGTTCTTCTGCCCCTGCCATGGTTCGCAGTACGATTCGTCCGGCCGCATCCGCCAGGGGCCCGCGCCCGCGAACCTGCCGGTGCCGCCGTACCAGTTCGTTTCCGACACCAAAATCCAGATCGGCTGAGCTTCGGGCCTTCGCCCGAAGCTTCGCGCCGTCTCGTCGTTATATTTCCTCAGGATCGCATCATGAGCGGACCATCCGACTACCAGCCGAGCAATCCGGCCCTGCAATGGATCGAGCGACGTCTGCCGATCATCGGTCTCGTCCATTCCTCCTTCGTCGTCTATCCCACCCCGCGCAACCTGAATTACTGGTGGACCTTCGGCGCCATCCTCTCCTTCATGCTGGGGATGCAGATCCTGACCGGCGTGGTCCTGGCGATGCACTACACGCCGCACGCCGATCTCGCCTTCAAGTCGGTCGAGCTGATCGTCCGTGACGTCAATTACGGCTGGCTGCTGCGCAACATGCATGCCTGCGGCGCGTCGATGTTCTTCTTCGCGGTCTACGTCCACATGCTGCGCGGTCTCTATTACGGCTCCTACAAGGAGCCGCGCGAGGTGTTGTGGATCCTCGGCGTCATCATCTACCTCCTGATGATGGCGACGGGCTTCATGGGCTACGTGCTGCCGTGGGGCCAGATGAGCTTCTGGGGCGCCACCGTCATCACCAATCTGTTCTCCGCCATTCCCTATGTCGGCGAGAGCATCGTGACGCTGTTGTGGGGCGGCTATTCGGTCGGCAACCCGACGCTGAACCGCTTCTTCTCGCTGCACTATCTGCTGCCGTTCCTGATCGCTGGCGTCGTCGTGCTCCACGTCTGGGCGCTGCATGTCGCCGGCCAGAACAATCCTGACGGCGTCGAGCCGAAGACGGAAAAGGACACGGTGCCGTTCACGCCGCACGCGACCATCAAGGACGGGTTCGGAGCCGCCTGCTTCCTGCTGCTCTACGCCTGGTTCATCTTCTACATGCCGAACTATCTCGGCGACGCCGACAACTACATCCCGGCGAACCCGGGCGTGACGCCGCCGCACATCGTGCCGGAATGGTATTACCTGCCGTTCTACGCGATCCTGCGTTCGATCCCGAACAAGCTCGCGGGCGTGATCGGGATGTTCTCGGCGATCATCATCCTGTGCTTCCTGCCCTGGCTCGATGCCGCCAAGACCAGGTCGTCGAAGTACCGGCCGCTGGCCAAGCAGTTCTTCTGGATCTTCGTCGCGGTCTGCATCCTGCTCGGCTATCTCGGCGCGCAGCCGCCGGAAGGCATCTACGTGATCGCCGGCCGGGTCCTGACGGTCTGCTACTTCGCCTACTTCCTGATCGTGCTGCCGCTGCTCTCGCGCATCGAGACGCCGCGGCCGGTGCCGAACTCGATCTCGGAGGCGATCCTGGCCAAGGGCGGCAAGGCGGTGGCTTCGGTCGCCATCGCGCTCGTTGCCGCCAGCGCGCTGTTCCTCGGCAGCCTTCAGGACGCTCGCGCCTTCGAAGGCAGCGACAGGCCGCCGGGCAACAAATGGTCGTTCTCCGGCCCTTTCGGTAAGTACGACCGCGGCGCGCTCCAGCGCGGCCTGCAGGTCTACAAGGAGGTCTGCTCGAGCTGCCATGGCCTGTCCTACATCGCCTTCCGCAACCTCGCGGAAGCCGGCGGCCCCGGCTATTCGGTGGCGCAGGCAGCGGCGTTTGCGTCCGACTACAAGGTCAAGGACGGCCCGAACGATGCGGGCGACATGTTCGAGCGCCCGGGCCGGCCGGCGGACTATTTCCCCTCGCCATTCCCGAACGAGCAGGCGGCCCGTGCGGCGAACGGCGGTGCGGCGCCGCCCGATTTGTCGCTGATCACCAAGGCGCGCTCCTACGGCCGCGGCTTCCCTTGGTTCATCTTCGACTTCTTCACCCAGTACCAGGAGCAGGGCCCGGACTATGTCGCGGCGGTGCTCCAGGGCTTTGAGGACAAGGTGCCTGAAGGCGTCACCATCCCCGAAGGCTCCTACTACAACAAGTACTTCCCGGGCCACGCCATCAAGATGCCGAAGCCGCTCAGCGACGGCCAGGTAACCTATGGCGACGGCTCGCCGACCACGGTCGCGCAATATTCCAAGGACGTCACCACGTTCCTGATGTGGACCGCCGAGCCCCACATGGAAGCGCGCAAGCGCCTCGGCTTCCAGGTGTTCGTGTTCCTGATCATCTTCGCGGGCCTGATGTACTTCACGAAGAAAAAGGTCTGGGCCGACTCCCACTGAGCGGATCGAGACGAAAATGAAGAGGCCCCCGCAAGGGGGCTTTTTTGTTGGACACGAGCGTGTGTTGTTTGGCGCGATTGCCTATCGCTCGCTCAAACGCCAAAATACCGCCAACCGCTCCCCCAGAAACTCATCGGAGGACACCATGGGAACCACCATCACCTTCAAGCGCCCGGACGGCAAGGACGCCTCGGGCTATCTCGCCAACGCCGCGCGCGGCAACGCGCCGGGCGTGGTCGTGATCCAGGAATGGTGGGGCCTGTCGGATCAGATCAAGGGCCTGTGCGACCGCTTTGCGCTCGCCGGCTTCGATGCGCTGGCGCCCGATCTCTACAAGGGCAAGGTGGTGCCGTATCACGACACGGACGCCGCCGGCAAAGAGATGAACTCGCTCGATTTCATGGACGCCACCACGCAGACCGTGCGCGGCGCCACGCAATATCTGTCGCGCAACGGCGCCAAGGTCGGGCTAACAGGCTTCTGCCTCGGCGGCGCCGTCACCATCATCGGCGCGACCAAGATTCCGGAGCTCGCGGCCGGCGTCGTCTTCTACGGCATCCCGCCCGAGCAGGCGGCCAAGCCCGCCGACGTCAAGATCCCGCTCCAGGCCCATTTCGCCAACAAGGACGACTGGTGCACGCCGCAACTGGTCGATGCCTTTGAAAGCGGCATGAAGGCCGCCGGCAAGTCGCTCGAGCTGTTCCGCTATGATGCCGAGCACGCTTTCGTCAACGAGCAGCGCCAAGCCGTGCACGACCGCGAAGCCGCCGAGCTCGCCTGGGGCAGGGCGACGGAGTTTTTCCGGAAGCATCTCGGCTGATCGCCTGGAGCTCGGACGGCGCCCGCCCACCCTTGACGCCGTCCCCGCGCCATGGTGAGTATCCGCCCCATGAGCACCGCCGTCCGCCCAGCCCGTCTTTGGTGGCGCACCTCCTAAAGAGGTGGCCGGTGCGATTTCATTTCTCAAAATCGTCGAAGGTCGCCACGCAGTGCGGCGGCCTGATCGTTTGTCCTGTGTGGCGTTTCCTCGGCAAGTTTCGTAAGAGGACGACATGAACAGGACAGTCTTTGCCCTCCCGGCTCGAAGCGACTACGTGACCCGCGGCGGTCTCGCGATCACGCGTGTGGCGGAGCAGTTCACTGGCGGCGCCAACAGGCTCGACGATCTCATCAACCTGCTCGACCGCCGCCGCGGCGTGGTGCTGTCCTCGGGCACGACCGTGCCCGGCCGCTACGAGAGCTTTGACCTCGGCTTCTCCGACCCGCCGCTCAAGCTCGAGACCACAGGCGTCAATTTCAAGCTGGAAGCGCTCAATGAACGCGGCCAGGTGCTGATCGCCTTCCTCGCAGACGTGCTGCACGAGCCCTGCGTCGTGATCTCCGAGAAGACCGCCACGCGGCTTGCCGGCCACATCATCCGCGGCGATGCGCCGGTCGAGGAAGACCAGCGCACGCGGCGCGCCAGCGTGATGTCGCTGGTGCGCGATCTCGTCGCCGCCTTCTCCGCCAACGATGACGGGCTGCTCGGCCTGTTCGGCGCCTTCGCCTACGACCTCGTGTTCCAGATCGAGGACCTCGTGCAGAAGCGCGCACGCGAGCAGGACCAGCGCGATATCGTGCTCTACGTCCCCGATCGCCTGCTCGCCTACGACCGTGCGACCGGCCGCGGCGTGGTGCTGAGTTACGATTTTGCGTGGAAGGGCAAGTCCACCGAAGGCCTGCCGCGCGAGACCGTCGAGAGCCCGTACCTGAAGACACCGCGCCAGGGCTTTGCCGATCACGCGCCTGGTGAATATCAGGCCACGGTCGAGACCGCGCGCGCGGCTTTCGCGCGCGGCGATCTGTTCGAGGCGGTGCCCGGACAACTCTTCGCCGAGCCCTGCGATCGCTCGCCGGCGGAAGTGTTCCAGCGCCTCTGCGTCATCAACCCGTCGCCCTACGGCGCGCTGATGAATCTCGGCGAGGGCGAGTTCCTCGTCTCCGCCTCGCCGGAAATGTTCGTGCGCTCCGACGGACGCCGCGTCGAGACCTGCCCGATATCAGGGACGATCGCGCGCGGCACCGATGCGATCGGCGATGCCGAGCAGATCCGCCAGCTCCTGAACTCGGAGAAGGACGAGTTCGAACTCAACATGTGCACCGACGTCGACCGCAACGACAAGGCGCGCGTCTGCGTGCCGGGCACGATCAAGGTCTTGGCGCGCCGCCAGATCGAGACCTACTCAAAACTGTTCCACACCGTCGATCACGTCGAGGGCATGCTGCGTCCCGGCTTCGACGCGCTCGATGCCTTCCTTACCCATGCCTGGGCGGTGACGGTGACGGGCGCGCCAAAACTCTGGGCGATGCAGTTCGTCGAGGATCACGAGCGTTCGCCGCGGCGCTGGTATGCCGGCGCGATCGGCGCGGTGAATTTCGACGGCAGCATCAACACCGGCCTCACCATCCGCACCATCCGCATGAAGGATGGTCTCGCCGAGGTGCGCGTCGGTGCCACCTGCCTGTTCGATTCCGATCCCGCGGCCGAAGACCGCGAGTGCCAGGTCAAGGCCGCAGCCCTGTTCCAGGCGCTGCGCGGCGATCCGCCAAAGCCGCTGTCGGCCTTCGCGCCCGATGCGACCGGCTCGGGCAAGCAGGTGCTGCTGATCGATCACGACGACAGCTTCGTGCACATGCTGGCCGATTATTTCCGCCAGGTCGGCGCCGACGTCACCGTGGTCCGCCATGTGCATGCGCTCGACATGCTCAAGCGGAAGAGGTGGGATTTGCTGGTGCTGTCACCCGGACCAGGCAGGCCCGAAGATTTCGGGATCAAGAAGACCATCGATGCGGCGCTGGAGAAGAAGCTGCCGGTGTTCGGCGTCTGTCTCGGCGTGCAGGCGATCGGCGAATATTTCGGCGGGGAGCTCGGTCAACTCACGCATCCCGCGCACGGCCGGCCCTCGCGGGTGCAGGTGCGCGGCGGCCGCCTGATGCGCAATTTGCCGAACGAGATCGTGATCGGCCGCTATCACTCGCTCTATGTCGAGCGCGACAGCATGCCCGAGGTGCTTGATGTCACCGCCAGCACCGAGGACGGTGTCGCCATGGCGCTCGAGCACAAGACGCTGCCGGTTGCCGGCGTGCAGTTCCATCCGGAATCGCTGATGTCGCTCAGCGGCGAGGTGGGCCTGAGGATTGTCGAGAATGCGTTCCGGCTGGATGCGCGCGTTGATTGAGAGGCACCAATGACCTTTGACCACGATCTGAAGGCGAGCGTCCGCACCATCGTCGACTATCCCAAGCCGGGGATCATGTTCCGCGACATCACCACGCTGCTCGCGGATGCGCGCGCGTTCCGCCGCGCGGTCGACGAGCTCGTCAATCCCTGGGCCGGCAACAAGATCGACAAGGTCGCCGGCATGGAGGCGCGCGGCTTCATCATCGGCGGCGCGGTGGCGCATCAGCTCTCCGCCGGCTTCGTGCCGATCCGCAAGAAAGGCAAGCTGCCGCACACCACCGTGCGCATTGCCTACTCGCTCGAATACGGCATCGACGAGATGGAGATGCATGTCGACGCGATCCAGCCCGGCGAGCGCGTCATCCTGGTCGACGATCTCATCGCCACCGGCGGCACCGCGGAAGGCGCGGTGAAGCTCCTCCGCCAAATCGGCGCCAATGTCGTCGCCGCCTGCTTCATTGTCGACCTCCCCGATCTCGGCGGCGCCGCCAAGCTGCGCGCGATGGACGTGCCGGTGCGAACGCTGATGACGTTCGAAGGGCATTGAGCCGCGTCGCCACCCCGGCGATCGTCAGATCGCCTCGGCCTTCAATGCGGACCGCCAATGCAGCATGCGCTCCTTCAGGAGCGCGTTCCTGACGTAGTCAGTCTCCTCATTTTCCAGCCGCTCGCATTCGCCGAACGTCAGGCCCGCCTCGCCATGCGCGTTCCACGCAGCCTGGAGGGTACGGCAGGTGTGGCTGCCCTGGCGGAGCGAGAACCAGATGCGGTTCTGGATGGTCTGCAGGTTCGGCGCCTGGCCGACCCAGGCCTCGCCCGATGCCGCGCAGCGGACGACGTAGATGCCCGCAATGGTCTTGCGCTCCTTGTAGGCGGCGATGGCTGCCTTCCGGTCGATGCTCACGGGGGTGGGACCTTGCTGAGAGGGATACCGATCTCCGCCTCAATAGGCGCGGTCAGCCCCGCAGTCAATATTATCCGGGTAAAATTATCGCCTCAGGAGCTTTGCAGGATCAGGCTGAGCTCGAGCTCGCGGAAGGCGAGGTAGTTCCGCCGGGTCCACTGGTGCAGCTCGGTGGAGGCGTCCTTCTCCTGGCGCAGATAGCCGGTGAAGGAGAAGTTGAGCCGGTCGATATAGGTCTTGAGGAAGCCGGGTAGCGCGGGCAGGCGGAACAGCCGCCCGGTCGCCATCGCGGCCGGCAGCTCGCCGCGCACGATGTGCTCATTGTCCACCGTGATCAGGTTCATCCGCGGGATCTGTCCGCGCAGCATCTCGTGGGCGCGGGCCGAGACGCGGTCGGTGTCGGCGACGAACAGGATCATCGGCGCGACGTGCCGGCGTGCGGCCTCCTTCAACAGGCCGATCTCGTCGGTCATCTTGAAGAACTCGTCGAAGGCGTGGAAGCCGAGGTCGATCACCTTGGCTAGGCCGTCATCGACGATGACGCGGTCCATCAGCTGCATCTTGCCGTAGGTGTCGATCACATCAGCCGTTTCGGTGACCTTCGGCAGATAGTCGAGCAGCGACGGTTCCTTCAGGTTGACGTCGAAGGCCGCGACGTCGCCGTTCTTGAGCAGCAAAAATTCGCTCAATAGCCGCGCCAGCAGCGTCTTGCCGACCTGCGGGCGGGGCGAGCAGATGATGTAAAGGGGCGTCGCGGGCATCGACAGCTATATCAGGCGAACTCACCGTCCAATCCAGCCGTATCCGCCCGGGCTCTGCAACTATTTTTCGCTGTTGCGGGTGGCGGGCTTCGAACCGACGATGTCGGTCAGCCGGATCCGGTCGAACTCGCTCCAGACATTCGCCAGCCAGTGGCGGACATAGCCGCGCAGCACGAAGGAATAGTTCGCGGCTTCGTCGTTGATGCCCTTGTTGGCGACGAATTTCAGGAACGGGACGGAGGACACTTCGACCTGCTCATAGGCCATTTCGTTGAGCTTGGGGATGGTCAGCTCGGTCGCGTCCTTGATGCGGTGGAAGTAGGAATTGTAGGTCGCCTGGTCCCACTGGAAGAACTGGGTGTCGTTGATGAAGTTCTTCACCAGGAAATATTTTGCGCCGCCCATGAAGCCTGCGGTCTCGGCGATTTCGTCGAGCGACGCGATCGAGGGGCCCAGGATGTGGAACACCGCGAAGGTGATCTGGCCGGCCTTGGCTGCGTCGAGGAAGCCGATGTCGCGCAGCGAGGCCAGCGCCGGCGAGAGCAGGCCGGCGCGGACGTCGATCACGGTCACCGACGGGCTCGCCGCGTTGAGCGTGTCGAAGATCTTCATCTGGTCCGAGGTCGTCATCATGTCGACGATCTCGGTGATCTCGGGGTGAAAGCGCTTCAGGGTTCCGCGCGGCGACTCCGTGTCGAAGGCGCGCGTCGGTACGTTGTTGGCGGAAAAATAATCGAGCAAGGTGCGCGACACCGTGGTCTTGCCCACCCCGCCCTTGTCCGCGCCCACCACAACCACTGCCGGCTTTGCCATTGCTGTCCCCTAACGCGCCCTCCGATTGCGCCTTGCAATCGGTCGGGCCCCAAATCGATGTCCCAAGTCTGCTGTTGGGCGCGAACATGGCAGAAACAAGGGAGAATTCAAATCCTCGGCCTCTGGTTGTGGCAATTTCCGAGGTTTTTCCCAATCGCAACGCAACCCTTCGCAAGTCGCTTAAAATCCCGCCCTTAACGACGGCCCCATGGACCCATCGGATTGCCGGCTGCAGTTCCGGAGGGGGCGGGCACGGGCGGTGGACCGGCCGAGCTGCCTGCATCGTCCCAAGGCCCCTGGCGCAACGGCGGCGGGCCGTCCTGCCGCTTCACCTGTGCCTCAGGCTCGTCCGCCTCGTCGGGCGGCGGCAGCGGGCCGGGATCATGGCCGCCGGCGAACTTGACCAGCGCGTCGACCCGGGACTGCACCGAGGGATGGGTCGCGAACAAATCGGCAAAGCCCTCGCGCGGATTGTCGACGCAGAGCTCCATCACCGCCGAAGTCGCGCCCGGCAGCTCGCCGCGGTTCTCGATCTTGCGCAGCGCCGAGATCATGGCGTCCGGATCTTTCGTCAGCTCGACGGAGCCTGCGTCGGCGAGATATTCGCGCGAACGCGACAGCGCGAGCTTCACCACCTGCGACAACAGCCACGCCACCACGATCAGCACGACCGCGATGATGATCACGATCACCGCGCCGCCGCCGGAGCTCTTGCTGTCGCTCGACGACGAGGACGATCGCGACGATGAGGACGAGCCCGACGACCACGAGCCGCCGGAGCCGGAGCTCCAGTTGAAGCTCGTGAACAGGCGGAAGAACAACTCGCCGAAGAAGCCGACCACGCCGGCGATGATGACGGCGACGACCATGAGCTGGACGTCGCCGTTCTTGATGTGGGTCAGCTCGTGGCCCAGCACCGCCTCGATCTCCTTGTCATCAAGCGCATTGAGGAGACCCGTGGTCACGGTGATCGAATATTGCCGCGGATTGAGGCCGGTCGCGAACGCGTTCAGCGCCGGGCTCTCCATGATCTTCAGCTTCGGCATGGTGATGCCGCGCGAGATGCAGAGGTTTTCGAGCAGATTGTAGAGTCGCGGCTCTTCCTGCCGGGTGACGTCGTGGCCGCCGGTCACGGCATCGATCATTGACTGGTGGAAGAAATAGGCGATGACGATCCAGACCGCCGCCGCGATCGTCGCGAACGGCGCGGCGACGATGAGGTCGTGGAAAGCGCGGCTCAGATAGTAGGCGACAGTGCCATTGCTGTTGATGACGACTTCCGCGACCAGCGCGCCGGCATAGACCAGCACGTAGACCAGCATGAACAGGCCGGCGAGCAGCAGCATCGAACGAAACTTGTTCGAGGCGATGTGCGTGTAGAGACCATACGCGGCCATGACGCGATGCCCTGCCGGCCTATCGGCTCAACTCAGAACTTCACCTGCGGAGTGGCCTCGACTTCGGTGCGGCTGGCGCCGAGATCGAAGAAGTCCTTCTTGGTGAAGCCGAACATGCCGGCGAACAGGGCGGCGGGCATCTGCTGGATGCCGGTGTTGTACTCCTGGACCGCGTTGTTGAAGAAGCGGCGGCTCGCCGCGATCTTGTTCTCGAGGTCGGAGAGCTCACTGGCGAGCTGCTGGAAGTTGGCGTTGGCCTTGAGGTCCGGATAGGCCTCCGACAGCGCGATCAGCCGGCCGAGCGCGCCGGAGAGCTGGTTCTCGGCGGCGGATACCTGTGCCGGTCCCTGCGCCGACATCGCCGAGTTGCGCGCCTTGATGACGTCGTCGAGCGTGCCACGCTCATGCGAAGCATAGCCCTTCACCGTCTCGACCAGGTTCGGGATCAGATCGTGGCGCTGCTTGAGCTGCACGTCGATGTCGGCAAAGGCCTGGCCGACGCGCTGGCCCAGCGCCACCAGCCGGTTGTAGGCGCTGAACGCCAGGAACACGAGGACGACGATGACGCCGAGAACGATCCAGCCGGTCGACATGGAGAACTCCTGAAGGGGGAAGCAGGCGGGCGCAGCCTAGACCAAATTGGCACAGGACGAGAGCCCGGCGCAGAGGAAGGTAAGACTTGGTCGAATGGGGAACCATCCGAGTTCAAGGCAAAAGCGTCCGACGAAGTTAACTTTCGGCAATGACCGCGTCGCCCCAGCGCCAGCGCCGGGCGCTTGCATAGCCGGCCTTGTCGCGCCGCGGGACCTTGGTGATAGCGAGGCCGCCCTCCGTGCAGAGCTTTGCGGTGATCTCGGCTTTGCCGACATCCGGCGGCGCCAGCACGCGCGCGGCACGTGTTGCGGGCGCTGTCCGGGTCAGGGCGGTGTAGATGAAGCGCTCGTCCTCGAACGGCACGTCGGCGCCCTTGATCTGCCGGTGCGCCTGCGAGCGCGGCAGGCGTTGGCTGAAATGGCACCAGTCGGGCGCTACGAGGGGGCAGGGTTTTTCGTGCGGGCAGGGCGCGGCGACGTAGGCACCTAGCGCGATCAGCTGCTGGCGCAGCGCGAGGATGCGCGCGTAGCCGGCCGGTGTGCCGGGCTCGATCACGACCAGCGCGTGGCGTGCTTTCGCCCACATCGTTTCCGAAAGCTTGCGCTGATCGGTCTCGCTGAGCTCGCCGATGACGTAGCTCGCGACGACGAGATCGGCTTGCGAGACCTCGGCGAGATTGGCACCGGCGTCGCCCGGCAGATAGCGGCAATCGGCGAGACGTGTGCTGTCATGCGCCAGTTCGAGCGCGAGACGGCTGAGGGTGGCGTTGGCGTCGAGCAGGGTAAAATCCTGCAGCGACGGAAAGGCCTCAGCAGCGGCCCAGCTCGCGGTGCCCGGGCCTGCGCCGACGTCGAGCAGGGTTTCCGGGGCGAGGTCCGGCGCCATCTCGGTCAGCGCATTCAGGCTGGCGGCCACGGCCGCATAGGTCGCTGGCATCCGCGCCAGCGCGTAGGCGAGCGCATCGGCCTCCGACTTGATGGTGCCGGAGGTGCCGCCTGCGCGATAGGCGGTCGAGATTTTTTGCGAGCGCTGTGCGGCGTCGGTGCGGGAGAAGCCCTGAAGCTTGCCGTCGAGGGCGGCTTTCAGTTCGGCGGGGAGGGTGGGTGAGATCATTTTCTCATCGTCATGCCCCGCGTAGGCGGGGCATCCAGTATTCCGAGACGGCGCCGTGAACCGAGAGGCCGCGGCGTACTGGATCATCCGCTTTCGCGGATGATGACGTCAATAGGTGTGGAACGACCGGAGGCTCACGCCACGTTCTGGTCGAGAATGTCCACCGCCTCTGACAGGCTCACCGACACCAGTTGCGAGACGCCGCGCTCGGCCATGGTGACGCCGAACAGCCGGTTCATCCGCGCCATCGTGATCGGGTTGTGTGTGATGATGATGAAGCGGGTGTCGGTCGAGCTGGTCATCTCGTGCAGCAGGTTGCAGTAGCGCTCGACGTTGTGGTCGTCGAGCGGTGCGTCGACTTCGTCCAGCACGCAGATCGGCGAGGGGTTGGTGAGGAACACCGCGAAGATCAGCGCCATCGCGGTCAGCGCCTGCTCGCCGCCCGAAAGCAGCGACAGCGTCTGCGGCTTCTTGCCCGGCGGCTTTGCGATGATCTCGAGACCGGCTTCGAGCGGGTCGTCGCTCTCGATCAGGTGCAGCGCGGCCTCGCCGCCGCCGAACAGCTCGACGAACAGGCGCTTGAAGTGGTTGTTGACGACCTCGAACGAGGTCAGGAGCCGCTCGCGCGCTTCCTTGTTGAGGCTCTGGATGCCCTGGCGCAGCCGCTTGATGGCTTCGACGAGGTCATCGCGCTCGGTGACGAGGCCGGTGTGCTGGGTCTCGACCTCGCGCAGCTCTTCCTCGGCGCGCAGGTTCACCGCACCCAGGCGCTCGCGGTCGCGGCGCATCTTTTCGAGGTCTTCCTCGATGTCGTGCAGCGGCGGCAGCTCGGCGCCGGGCTCGATCTCGGCGAGGCCGGCAACGGCCTGCGGCTCGACCTCCAGCATGTCGCGGATCTCGCGCTCGATGTCCTCGAGCCGGCGCCGTGCGCCTTCCATGCGCTCCTCGGCGCGGGCGGTTGCTTCGCGGGAGCTCGACAGCGCTTCGAGTGTCAGCTTGGCGACGCGATCGGTTTCGGCCATCGCGGTCTCGGCCGAGGCGAGCGCGTCGGCGGCCATGCGGCGGTCGTTTTCCGCGTATTCGATCTCGGTGATCAGCGCGCTGCGCTTCTCGGCGAACACGGCGGGCGCGTTTTCGAGATCGCTGCGCTCGATCGAGACCTCGGTGATGCGGGTCTGGATGGTGTCGATGTGTGAGGCCGCACTCTCCTTGCGGTTCTGCCACTCGGTGCGCTCGGCGAGGATCGCCTGCACGCGGCGGTCGGCGAGCTCCGCTTCGCGCGCCAGCGCCTGCGCCTCGGCGCGGACCTGGGCGGCCATGCGGCGATGGCCTTCGATGTCGCTGCGGACGGCGGCGAGACGGGTCTCCGTGTCCTCGCTCGACGGCAGCTCGGTGATGCCGGCCTCGGCATATTCGTACGCGGCCTCGGCCTCGGCGCGGTCGGCGGCGAGGCGGCTATGGGCTTCCGACAGCGTCGCCTTGCGCGCGGCGCGGCGGCTGATCTCGCGTTCGGCCGTCGCATGGCGCTCACGCGCGACGTTGAGCTCGCGCTGGGCGGCGCGCCAGGCCTCGCGGCTCGCACCTTCGGTGCTGGCGGCCATCTGCAGCTCGGACTCGGCGTTCTCCAGCGCCTGACGCTTGATCTGCGCGTCGATGCGGGCCTGCTCCAGCTCGTTCTCGATGTCGACGAGGCGGGCGCGCTCGGCGAGGCGCCGTGCCGCACCGGTCGGGGCGTGGGCCGCGGCGACAAAGCCGTCCCAGCGCCAGACGTCGCCTTCGGGCGAGACCAGCCGCTGGCCGGTCTTGAGCTGCGAGACCAGTTCGGCGCCCCGCTCGCGCGGCACCACGCCGATCTGCGCCAGGCGGCGCGCCAGCTCGGCGGGCGCCTGAACGTGGCTCGCGAGCGGCACGACGCCCTCGGGCAGCTCCGGATCGCCGTCGGTCACGCCGGCATTGGTCCAGCGCATCGGCGCGGACGGATCGACCGGCGCGTCGAGATCGTCGCCGAGCGCGGCACCGATCGCCTTCTCAAAGCCCTTGTCGACGGTGATGCCGTCGATGATCGGCGGCCACAGATTCTTGGTCTCGCCGTTGACGATCTTGGAGATCGTGCGCGCCTCGGTATCGAGGCGCTGCACGCGCTTGTCGGCTTCGACGAGCGGCGAGCGTGAGGATTCCAGCGTCTGGCGCGCGGCAACATGCGCAGCTTCGCTGGCCTGGGCCGCGGCTTCCGAAGCGGCAAGGGTCTGCTCCGCGTTCTCGACCGTTGCGGTCAGCTCGTCGAGATCGCCGAAGCCGCCGGTCTCGTCGGCAAGCTTCTGCTCCTCGGCCGCGACGTTCGAAATCTCCTGGTCGAGCCGGGCGAGCTTGTCGCGGTGGGTGCGGACATTGGCTTCGAGCTGGTTGCGCTTGGCGGTGAGGTCGGCAAGCGCCGTGGTGAGCTCGGCGAACTGGTGCTCGGTTTCGGTCAGCACCGCCTCGGCTTCGCCGACGCGCTCGTCGACGCCGGAGCGCTTCTCGACCCGCGACTTGATCTCTTCCTTCAGCTCGGCGTCTTCGGTGTCGAGCCGCTGGAGCGCGACGTCGGCGTCCATGGTCTGCTGCTGGGCGCGCGAGATGTCGCCCTCGAACTGGGCGAGGCGCCGCTCTAGCTCGGCGACGCGCTCCTTGGCGCGCTCTTCCTCGCGGTCGAGCAGTTCGCGTGCATTGGTCAGGCGCTGCAGCCCGGCCGCGGCGCGCGCTTCGGCATCGCGCAGCGCCGGCATTTCGGTGGCGCGGATCGCCTGGATGCGGGCGGCTTCGGCCTGGTGCTGGGTGCGCTCGGCCATTTCGCGAACCGCGAGATCATGGGTCTGGCCGGATTCGTTGACGTCGGCATGCGCGCCGATCCAGCGCAGGTGGAACAGCGTGGCTTCCGCCTTGCGGACCTTGGCCGCGACCTCGCGATAGCGCACGGCCTGGCGGGCCTGCTTCTTCAGGCCTTCCATCTGGCCGGCGAGCTGGCCGATCACGTCCTCGACGCGGGTGAGGTTGGTTTCGGCGGCTTTCAGCCGCAACTCGGCCTCGTGGCGGCGGGCGTGCAGGCCGGCGACGCCGGCAGCGTCTTCCAGCACGCGGCGGCGCTGCTCGGGCTTGGCCTGGATGATCTCGCCGATCTTGCCCTGGTGGACGAGGGCGGGCGAGCGCGCACCGGTGGCGGCGTCCGCGAACAGGATCTGCACGTCGCGCGCACGCACGTCGCGGCCGTTGATGCGATAGACCGAGCCCGCCTCGCGCTCGATGCGGCGGGAGATTTCGAGCAGCTGGCTGTCGTTCATCGCCGCCGGCGCGGTGCGATCGGTGTTGTCGATCGTCATCGTCACTTCGGCGTGGTTGCGCGCAGGACGGTTGCCGGAGCCGGCGAAGATCACCGCGTCCATGTCGGCCGCGCGCAGCGACTTGTACGAGGTTTCGCCCATCGCCCAGCGCAGCGCCTCGACGAGATTCGACTTGCCGCAGCCGTTGGGTCCGACCACGCCGGTCAGGCCGGGCTCGATGACGAAGTCGGTGGCCTCAACGAAGGACTTGAAGCCGTGAAGGCGCAGGCGGGTGATTTTCATAAGCACGCATCTCTGTTGGCAGGCGCGAATCCCCCTGCCGGGACAATACCATGGAAGGCAATGTCACTCTCTGGGTGAGTCGCGCGAGGCGCCTCATGCGGTCGGACAATGGCCGCGGTGCGCCGCGAGGGCAACCGGCGAAAACCGCTTTTCCCAAGGGATTTATGCCGGGAAAGATACGGCTTTCGAGATGCGAATCAGGCGTTGAGCGGGGAAAATCAGCTCTTCAGCAGCGGATTGATCTTCTTGGCGAATTCATCGAACGAGGCTTCGCCCTTGATCTTCTCGCCGTTGATGAAGAACGTCGGCGTCGAATCCACCTTCAGAACGTCGCTGGCGTACTTCTGGTCGGCGGCGATCTTGTCGAGCAGCGCCTGGTCCTTCAGGCAGGCCTCGACCTGCTGCTGGGTGAGGCCGGCCTGCTTGCCGATCCGCGTCAGGGTCTCGGTGGTGTTCTTCAGCACCCAATCGTTCTGCTGGCGGAACAGCATGTCGGTGACCGCGAAATATTTCGACGCGTCGTCCTTGGCGATGCAGCGCGACAGCATCGAGCCGGCGGCGGCCTTGATGTCGAGCGGGAACTCGCGGAAGATGTAACGCACCTTGCCGGTGTCGATGTATTCCGACTTGATCTTGGGGAACACCTGCTCGTTGAACGCCGCACAATGCGGGCAGGTCATCGAGGCATATTCGGTGATGGTGACGGGGGCGTCCTTGGCGCCGAGTGCCATGTCGGGCAGCGACACGGGCTTGGCCACATCGGCGGCCGACTGCGCCATCGCCTCGGAGATGAACCGCAGCGGCGACAGCCCGGCGAGCGCGGCAAGACCGGTCAGCGACAGCATCGTGTTGAAGGCGCGGCGGGTGATGATCAAGGTCGGCTCCCGGATTGGTGTGGTCTCGCCCCAAGGTTCTTATCAAAGTTCCCGTTCAGGCGGCCTGTCGCTAGCTTGAAACGTAGTTCGAGGCAATGGCGAGCGACAGGGACGGGTTCAGATTACCGGCGGAATGAGGCTCAATTTCGCTTGATGGCGGCCCCGAGCCGCGCCAGCGCTGTCTTCAATTCTTCATCTTCGATGTCCCCCAGGCTCTCCGCCACCTTGGCCACCGATTTGGGATCCGGCGGACCGGGCCGGACCGGCGGCCGGGCGCGCGACAGGGGGGCCTGGCGGAAGGCGAGC
This sequence comes from Bradyrhizobium sp. 604_D8_N2_3, assembly GCF_051810765.1. Lineage (NCBI taxonomy): Bacteria > Pseudomonadati > Pseudomonadota > Alphaproteobacteria > Hyphomicrobiales > Nitrobacteraceae > Bradyrhizobium > Bradyrhizobium sp. 604_D8_N2_3. The sequence continues at coordinate 2,214,085 of NZ_JBPWPM010000001.1, forward strand.
TTGCCGACCGCGCTCCAGCCGAAGAAGCGATTGACCCGCTCCAGGATCACGTCGGCGGAGTGCTGGATCTCCAGCGCCATCGGCCCCTCGACCCGCAGCACCAGGGTCGCCGGCTCCTGCGGCTGGCCCTCGACCGGCCGCGGCCATTGCATCTTCAAAGGCTCGGCATGGGCCGCAATCTCCGGCCCGGCAATCTGCGCCCATCGGGTCACCAGCTCGCGCGCCGCAAAACCCTGCTTGGCATAGGCCTCGGCAAAGACGTCGTTGAGCAGCAGCGACAGCGGCTTGGCGCTGATGGGACCGGGTCTGGGAGGGAATTTGGACATGGACCCTTATAGCACCTTGGAGCGCAGGCCTCACCATTGGGGAGCGTTCCGCGAAGAAAGACGTGGATGCCCGCGACGAGCGCGGCCATGACGTGGAGAGGCCGGCGCGTTGCCGCTACAGTGAGGGCATGAGCCCCAAATCGGCACTAATGGCCAAGTCGGAACCAATTCAGTCGGAGGCATCGGCTCGCCCAACGCTGTTGCTCGCCTGGTACGACCGCCATCGCCGCCGTCTGCCATGGCGCGCGATGCCCGGCGAGACCTCGGACCCTTACCGCGTCTGGCTATCGGAGATCATGCTCCAGCAGACCACCGTGAAAGCCGTCGGCCCCTATTTCGAAAAGTTCGTCGCGCGCTGGCCGGATGTCACGGCGCTGGGCCGGGCGTCGCAGGATGACGTGCTGCGGATGTGGGCCGGGCTCGGCTATTACTCCCGCGCGCGCAATCTCCATGCCTGCGCGGTGGCCGTGACGCGCGAGCACGGCGGTGTGTTTCCGGACACGGAAGAGGGGCTGCGCGCGCTGCCGGGCATCGGGCCCTATACGGCGGCCGCGATCGCCGCGATCGCGTTCGACCGCCGCACCATGCCTGTTGACGGCAACATCGAGCGCGTGGTGTCGCGCCTGTTCGCCGTCGAGGAGGAGCTGCCGCAGGCCAAGCCGCTGATCCAGCAACTGGCGGCGACGCTGCTTGCGGACGCTCGCGCCGGCGACGAGACGTCTCGTGCTGGCGACAGCGCGCAGGCGCTGATGGATCTGGGCGCCTCGATCTGCACGCCGAAGAAGCCGGCCTGCTCGCTCTGTCCGCTCAATGAGGATTGCACCGCGCGTGCGCTGGCGACGCAGGAAACGTTTCCGCGCAAGGCGCCGAAGAAGAGCGGAACGTTGCGGCGCGGGGCTGCCTTCGTCGTGACGCGCGGCGGCGAGCTGCTGGTCCGCTCGAGGCCCGAAAAAGGCCTCCTTGGCGGCATGACCGAGGTGCCGGGCTCGGACTGGCTGGCCGGCCAGGAGGACGCGACGGCGAAGCAGCAGGCACCGGACCTGAAGGGGCTGTCGCGCTGGCAGCGCAAGGTGGGCGTCGTCACCCACGTCTTCACGCATTTTCCGCTGGAGCTGGTGGTCTACACGGCGAAGGCCGAAGCGCGTACGCGCGCGCCCGAGGGCATGCGCTGGGTGCCGATCGCGACCCTCGCCGGTGAAGCGCTGCCCAACGTCATGCGCAAGGTGATCGCACACGCGCTGGACCCTTCAAGGGCCCCACCTTCCTGACAGCACGCTGGCAGCAGCGCTACGCTATCAGCGCCCGATACGGAGGCTGCCAATGGTCAAGACCGCACTCAACAACTTTCCAAGGCCGCCCTGCGCCGAGCTGCTCGGATGGCGCCTGCTCGATGCCCGTCCGGAGGAGGGCTGGATCAGGCTCGCCTTCGAGGGCAAGCCCGAGTTCTGCAATCCGGCGGGCTTCATCCAGGGCGGCATGCTCTCTGCCATGCTCGACGACACCATGGGGCCGGCCGTGCTGGTGATGAGCGAGGGCCGGCTCTACACCACCACGATCAGCATGACCGTGAATTTCCTCAGCCCCGCAAGGCCCGGCCCGATCATCGGTGAGGCCAGGGTGACGCAACTCTGCAAGACGATTGCGTTCGTCGAGGCGAAGCTGATGGCGGAAGACGGCACGGTGCTGGCGACGGCGAGCGCCAGCGAGCGGCTGCTGGAGGCGGCGAGGGTGGTGGGGAAATAGTAGAGCCGCGCATTCCTCTTCCCTTCTCCCCTTGCGGGAGAAGGTGGCATAGGCGGCCTTCGGGCCGCCGTTCTTAAGAGAACGCCGAAGCGAAGCTTCGGCTATGGCGCCGGATGAGGGGTTTCTCTCCGCGAACTCAAATGCGAGTTGGACTCGCGGAGACGGACCCCTCACCCAAGCGAGTGTATGTTTGCCAGTGGTGCTGCCCTCTCCCGCAAGGGGCGAGGGCACATTAATGCGCATCTCGCTTCTTGCGCGAGCTCACGCTCCCATCCGCTTTGCATCCGCGCTCACGATCGGCGGCTTCGCATTCAGCGCCTCGACCTGGAAGCCGGCGACGCGCTTGTAGTTTGCGGCGATGTCTTCCAACTCCTGCTGCGACAGCACGTCGGTGACGATGTCGTAGCCGTCGGGCGCGCGCTCCTCGACGAGCTGCATCACCTGCTCGGGGCCGTTCTTGCGGTTGAGCAGGACGAGGTCGGTGGTCGCAGGCCTCCGCTCGGCCTCATAGGCGAGCAGCGCCGCGGTCGTCGGGCCATGCGCCAGGATCTCGCGGGTGATGGTGCGGGCATCGAGGATCGCCTGCGAGGCGCCGTTCGAGCCGATCGGGTACATCGGATGCGCGGCGTCGCCCATCAGCGTGACGCGGCCGAAGGTCCATTGCGACACCGGATCGCGGTCGACCAGCGGATATTCGTAGGCGTGCGGGCAGTTCTTGATCAGGCCGGGCACGTCCAGCCAGTCGAACTGCCAGCTCTCGAACCAGGGCAGAAACTCCTCCAGGCGCGCCGTGCGGTTATAGTCCTCGCGCCGCCACTGATAGGTCGGCGGCATGTGGCGCTCGGCAACCCAGTTGATCAGATGGTTGCCCGCCGCATCGGGCGCCTTCGAAATCGGATAGCAGACGAATTTCAGGATCTCGTGCCCGGCCATGATCATGGTGCGGCCGGTGAGGAAGGCTTTTGACGGCGTGACGCCGCGCCAGAGGATGCGGCCATTCCAGATCGGTGGTCCCTCCTGCGGATAGAGCTTTTCTCGCACGGCGGAATGGATACCGTCGGCGGCGATCAGGATCGCGCCGTCGTAACTGCCGGCAGCCTTGCCGGTCGCCCTGTCGATGAAGTCGGCGCGCACGCCGTTTTCCGTCTCGGTCCAGCCGGTCAGATGGTGGCCGGTCAAGATATTCTCGCGGCCGAGCCGCTCGATCGCGGTGTCGAGCAGGAGCTGCTGGAGGGTGCCGCGATGGATCGAGAATTGCGGCCATTTGTAGCCGGCTTCCAGCCCGCGCGGCTCGCTCCAGATCGGCTTGCCGTGCTTGGAGAAATAGGCGAGTTCGCAGGTCCGCACGCCGCTGGCGTCCAGTCTGTCCATCAGCCCGAGCTCGATCAGCTCGCGCACGGCATGCGGCAGCACGTTGATGCCGACGCCGAGTGGCTTCAGCTCGGCGACGCTCTCGAACACTTTTACGGGAACGCCGATTCCGTGCAGGCTGAGCGCAAGCGTCAGCCCGCCGATGCCGCCACCGGCGATGAGTACCGTCATGACAAAACCCCTCCGATTGCGGGCGTCTTGGCACAGGCGGGCGGCGGTGGGCAACTGCGAAGAGCAAAAGCACGGAGAACGTCGTGCTATGGACCTTGGGGACGACAGCCGTTAACTTCCAGCTTTCCCATGAGGTCCGACATGTTCAAGCTCTACTACGCCACCGGCACCTGCGCGCTCGCCACTTACATCACCCTGGAAGAGGCCGGTGCCGACTACACGGCCGAGCGGCTGAGCTTCAAGACCAACCAGCAGAACAGCCCGGATTACCTCGCGATCAACCCGAAGGGCCGCGTGCCCGCGCTGGTGACCGATCGCGGCGTGCTGACCGAGACGCCCGCGATGCTGGCCTATGTCGCGCAGACCTTCCCCAAGGCGAAGCTCGCGCCGCTCGACGATCCCTTCGATTTCGCCCGGGTGCAGTCGTTCAACTCCTATCTCTGCTCGACCGTGCACATCAACCATGCCCACAAGATGCGCGGCGCGCGCTGGGCTGCCGAGGAGAGCTCGTTCGCCGACATGAAGGCGATGATTCCGAAGACCATGGGCGCCTGCTTCTCCCTGATCGAACAGAAGATGTTCAAGGGACCGTGGGTGATGGGCGAGCAGTACACGATCTGCGACCCCTATCTCTATACCCTGTCGACCTGGCTCGAAGGCGACAGCGTCGACATCAACGCCACGCCGAAGATCGCCGACCACTTCAAGCGCATGTCCGACCGTCCCGCCGTGCGCAAGGTGATGGACGCGCAGAAGGCGTAGGAACGTAGCTCTCGTAGGGTGGGTTAGACGAGCAGATGCGCGAAGCGTATCTGCTCGGCGTAACCCACCTCTGTTTGTCTCCGCAGATGCAAAAGTTGGTGGATTACGCCTTCGGCTAATCCACCCTACGATAGCTTGCGCTTGGCTTGCTCCAATTCACGTCCCGTCTCCAGCATCAGTCGCCGCAGCCAGATCGAGCCGGGGTCCATCTGCGCGCGGGTCGGATGGAACATGAACTGCTCGTCGATCCCGGGGTCGAGCGGCGGCGTCACCGTGACGAGGCCGAGCTGCTTCGACAGCGCGGCGATCAGCCGGCGCGGCACGAAGGCGACGAGGTCGGTGCGGGCGGCGACGTGCAGCGCTTCGAGATAGCCTGACACCACCAGCGAAATGTGTCGCTCGATGCCCTTGGTGCGCAGCCAGGTGTCGATCAAATCCTCGCTGCTGCCGCGGATGATCACGCCGACATGGCGTGCGGCCAGGAACGTCTCGCGCCGCTTCAGCTTCGCAGCCATGGGATGGCCGCGCCGCACCGCCAGCGCGTCGCTGTCGGTGTAGAGCAGCTGGCGGTGAAAACCCTTGAAGGCGTTGCCGATCGAGATCACGAGATCGATGGTGCGGGCGAATTCTGCGTGGAAGATCGTCGACCCTCGCCAAGGCACGACGTCGATGCGGACGTTGGGGGCGGCCTGGGTGACTTTCTCCATCAGGGGCGGCATCAGCAGCTCGACCGCGAGATCAGGCATCATCAGGCGGAATTGCCGCTCGCTGCGCGCGGCGTCGAAGTCGTCAGGTATGAACAGCCCGCGCACCTGGTCGAGCGCCTGGGCCAGCGGCGCGCGGAGCGCTTGCGCCCGCGGCGTCAGCTCCATGCGCGCGCCGGTGCGCACCAGCAACGGATCGCCGAAGATGTCGCGCAGGCGTTGCAACGCATGGCTCGTGGCCGGCTGCGACAGCCCGATCCGAAGCGCGGCCCGGCTGACATTGGCCTCGCGCAGCAGCGCGTCGAGCGCGGTCAGGAGATTGAGGTCAAGCGAATTCAAATTCATGAGGCGAATAGATATCATATCCACTATCGATTTGAAGAATTCTTATCCGGCAGGGATGATCTCCGTGTTGCCACCAAACGGAGATGCCGCCATGAGCGCGAGCGCCAACAAGAAACTGATGCAGGATATCTTTGCCGCCGCCGCCAGCCCCGATCCGGCCGCACGCGACCGGGCCCTGTTCACCGCAAGCCTTGCCGACGATGCCAGATGGGTCGTGACCGGCCAGTATTCCTGGTCCCGCACCTTCACCGGCAAGGAGGCGATCCTCAACGATCTGCACGGTTATGTGCGCACCCGCTTGCGCAACCGGACCCGCACCGTAGCTCACCGTTTCATCGCCGATGGCGACGTGGTCGTGGTGGAAGCCAAGGGCGACAACGTCACGCCCGAGGGCGTTCGTTATGACAACGACTACTGCCTGGTGTTTCGCCTCGAGGACGGGAAGATCAAGGAGATCCGGGAATATTGCGACTCGACCCTGACCGAGAGGGCGCTTGGTCCGTTTCCGCAGACGCCCGTGAGGGCCGCGAGCTGACCGGATTGAGGACCATCTCGTCCGCCGACCGGTGCCGTCGGCCCCGTTCGGCGATGGTCGTGTCGATCTGGCGCAGGCTGATAGCGATCGTCGTTGTCAGGCGCGAGCGGTCCCAGGCCCGGTACCAGCTCGCCGCCATGAGCGAACGGGAGCTTCAGGACTGCGGCATGACCTGGGCGGAGATCGCGTACGAACTGAGGAGACCGGTGCGACGGAGTTAGACGAACGGACGAGATCCAGCCGCCGCCTGCCTCCCATTTTATCGGAGCCGGCGGAACCTTCGGGTTCCGCCGGGCGTTTGCTCGGTTCGGGGGCAATCGCGCCCCCGGCATTGCACGCGTTTGGGAAATTCATGCTGGCTGGGGTTTCGGACGTTTCAACACAGGTGGGCCGCAGCTTTCCCGGACTCCGCGAACGATTGAGAGATGCGACTGCGAATGCGCACCGCGAGCTCGATGCGCAGCTTTCGTCGTTCGACCTCACGGTCTTGTCCGGTTACCGCCGTTTCCTGCAAGCCAGCGCCGGCGCACTTCTTCCGCTCGAAGCTGCGCTTGTGCAGGCTGGCGTCGCCACGATGTTTCCGGATTGGCTGGAGCGGGCGCGTAGCGCCGCAATCGCGGCCGATCTCGGGCAGCTCGGCAGCGCCGCGCAATCCACCGTATCCGTGCCGCCGCTGACGCGCAGTGGCATGCTCGGCACGTTGTATGTTCTGGAGGGCTCCCGTCTCGGCGCAAAGTTTCTGCTGAAGGCGGTCGCGGATGCGGGCGATCCGCGCATCGGCGAGGCCACCGCGTATCTCAGTCATGGCGCGGGCAAGCGGCTCTGGCAGAGCTTTCTGGCGCAGCTTCAAAACGAAGAGGATTGCGACGCGGACGAGACGATCGAATCGGCACGTGTCGCTTTCGCGGCCTTCGAGCAGGCGGCGGACCGCGCATGAACGAGGCGGTCAATCTCACCAATTGCGATCGCGAGCCGATCCACATTCCCGGCAGCGTCCAGCCGTTCGGCTTCCTGCTCACGGTGCTGTCGGATTTCACGATCTGCATGGCCTCCGACAATGTCGGCAGCTTTCTTGGGACTGACGTCGCCGACCTGCTGCAGCAGCCGCTGTCGCGCGTCATCTCGGAAGCCGCCGTCGAGACCATTCGCGGCCGCGTCGATCATCTCACCGGCCCGGATACGACCGAGCGCCTGTTCGGTGTCGAGCTCCAGGCGGGCAAGCCGCCTTACGATCTCTCCATCCACTTCTCCGGCGCCTATCTGGTCATCGAGGCAGAGCCCAGCGTCAACGAGCCCGGCGTCAATTCCGGCGAGCTCGTCCGCCTGATGCTGGAGCGAATCCGCAAGACGCGCGGCATGACCGAGCTCGCCCGCGAGGCGGCGCGCCAGCTCAAGGTCCTGACCGGCTTCGACCGCGTCATGGTCTATCAATTTCATCCGGACGGATCGGGCGAGGTGATCGCTGAAGCTGCGGAAGCCGGCCTCGAACGGTTTCTCGGCCTGCACTATCCGGCCTCCGACATCCCCAAGCAGGCCCGCATCCTTTATCAGCGCAACTGGCTGCGCATCATCGCCGATATCAATTCGAAACCAGCCGCGTTGTTTTCGACGGCAACGCACAATGCGGGGCTGCTCGATCTCTCCATGAGCGTGCTGCGCTCGGTCTCGCCGATTCACATCGAATATTTGCGCAACATGGGCGTCGGGGCCTCGATGTCGGTGTCGATCCTGCGCGACGGCAAGCTGTGGGGCCTGTTCGCCTGCCATCATTATTCGCCGCGCTACATCTCGTTCGAGAAGCGCACCGCGTCCGAGCTGTTCGGGCAGATGTTCTCCTGGATCGTGGAGGGGCGCGAGCGCGAGGGCAATGTCGCCTATGAGATGCGCGCTCACCAGGTGCAGGAGCGGTTGATCGAGACCGCGGCCTCGCACGAGCACAGCCGGCGCGCGATCGTCGACTTCCTCGGCGACTATCGCGGGATGATCGATTGCGACGGCGTGGCGGTATGGTCCGACAACAAGATCACGCTTCAGGGCCAGACGCCGACCGAGGACGAGGTGAAGGAGCTGGTCGCCTTCATCAACCGGACCTCGCCGGGACGGATTTTCGCCAGTGCCGAGATTGCCAAGGTCTATGCTGCCGGGCAGTCCTTTCGCGACCGCGCAGCCGGATTTCTCGCCATTCCGATCTCGCGGACTCCGCGCGATTGCCTGATCTTCTTCCGGCGCGAGGTCGTGCGCTCAGTGAACTGGGCCGGCGCGCCCGACAAGGTCTATGACGAGGGACCGAACGGACCGCGCCTGACGCCGCGCAAGAGCTTTGAGCTCTGGCAGGAAACGGTGGCGGGCCAGTCGAAACCTTGGTCCACGGCCGACATCCGCATCGCCGAGAGCCTGCGCGTCACGCTGCTCGAAGTGATCCTGCAACTGTCCGACCTTGCCGCCCGCGAGCGTCGCGGCGCGCAGGAGCGGCAGGAGTTGATGATCGCCGAGCTTAATCACCGCGTCCGCAACATTTTGAGCCTTGTCCGCGCGCTGGTCGCGCAGAGCAAGGACACTGCAACTTCGGTTGAGGAGTTTGCCGGCGTGCTCGGTGGCCGCATCCAGGCTTTGGCCCGCGCCCACGACCAGATCACCAATTTGAACTGGGCGCCGGTTGCGCTGCGCTCGCTGGTCGAGTCCGAGGCCGGCGCCTATCTCGGCGCGCGCGCCGGCCGCGTGAAGATGGGCGGGCCCGACGTCGCGCTCGATCCCAAGGCGTTCGCGACGCTGGCGCTGGTCGTGCACGAGATGATGACCAATTCCGCCAAATATGGCGCGCTGGCCGATTCCACCGGCAGCGTCGAGGTGGTGTGGCGCCTCGATCCATCTTCCAGCCTTGTCATCGAATGGAAGGAGAGCGGCGGGCCGCCGGTGCAGCCGCCGTCGCGCCGCGGCTTCGGGACCACCATCATCGAGCGTTCCGTCCCCTTCGACCTTAAGGGCGAAGCCGAAATCCGGTTCGACCTGCTCGGGGTGCAGGCCAAGTTCATCATCCCGCCCAATTTTGTCGAACTGGTGCCATCAATCGGAGGAGCCGCCATGCGCGTCGAGGAGCAGCAACCCGCCCGTCCGCGAATTTCCGAGACCGCGCTGATCGTCGAGGACAATCTGATCATCGCCATGGCGGCCGAAGTCATCCTGCTCGATCTCGGTGCCCGCCATGTCGACACTGCGGCGAGCGTCGACCAGGCGTTGCGCGCGATCGAGCGCACGCGTCCGGGCTTTGCGCTGCTCGATCTCAACCTCGGCAACGAGAGCAGCATCAAGGTGGCCGAGAAGCTGAAGGAGATCGGCGTGCCCTTCATGTTCGCGACCGGCTATGGCGAGCGCGCGCCGATCCCGGAAGAGCTGGCGTTCGCGCCGGTGGTCCAGAAGCCCTACACGCTGGAAGTCGTCGAGAACGCGCTCGGCAAATTGCAGGGGACGGTCGCTCAATAGACATCCATCCCGGCGACGCGTGCAGCGCTCTGCAAGCGGCTGCGGGCTTTGCACCGAAACCTGCGCAACTGCCGATAAAATCAGCAGGTCCTGTGCGGGCCGGCACACACATGCGCGAAAAATCGGAAGGTTCAATTAACGAGTGTCCCTCATTGTACCGCGGTGCAGCGTGGGTGCCGAAAAGCGACTCGCGGCTGCCGGGGGTGGCCGTGACGATTGCCGGGGTCGTTCGTCCGCCCGAATTCACATGCACCTGGGTGGACAGTGGGAATGCCGAACTTTCGTTTGCGGATCAGGGGACGCCTGTACGCGGGTTTCATGGCCTTGGTGGCGGTTGGTCTCGTGATGGCGGTGGTCGCCATCTGGAATTTGCGGTCCGTGCAGGACCAGGTCGCAAAGGCTTCGGCATTTTCGGACAGCACGGCGCGGGTCCTGGAGGTCTCGACCCATCTTCAGGCGATCCAGCGCGCCAATCTGCGCTACATCTACGACGCCAGCGAGCCCGCAATGAAGGAGGCCGCAGAGCGTGAAACCGCGGCGACCGAGCTGTTGAAGGTCGGGGCGCAGGGAACGCTCTCCGAGGAGCGGCGGAAGCTCTACAACGATCTGATCGCCGACATCGCGAAAATGCGAAGCCTGCGTGACAATCTCGGCGACGCCGTCAACGAGGCGCGGACCGGCAAGGCGACGCTGCTGCCGAGCGGTGACGAGCTGACTGTCAAGATGGGCAAGCTGGTCGATGTGGCGCGCGCAGCCGTCGACGAAGACACCGGGGCCCTCGTTGCGGACCTCGAATCCAGACTCCTGCTCGTCCAGATCGCGAACTGGCGTTTCCTGGCCCTGCGCGACAGCAAGGGGCCCGCCAACTTCAGAACCAATGTGGACAGGGCGTCGCAGCGCCTCTCGGCGCTCGAAAAGAGCCCGCAGGCGACCGAACTGCGTACGACGCTCGCGCCGGTGAAGACCTCGCTCGGAATCTACAAATCCGCGTTCGAGACGACGTCGGCCGCGATGCTGCAGGCCGACGAGATCTACCACAAGAGCCTCGCGCCCCTCATCGTCGACAGCATCGCCAAGCTCAAGGTCGCGGAAGCCGCCTTGAAGAAGGACTACAAGGAGTCGCGCAGCCAGGCCGAAGCCGTGATTGACGGCACGACCACCGTGCAGGCGATCGCGGGCGGCCTTGCCACCCTGTTCGGATTGATCGTCGCCTTCCTGATCGCCCGCAGCATCGTCGGTCCCCTGACGTCGATGACGCGAGCGATGGGGCTGCTGGCCGGCGGCAATCTCGAGGTCGGGATTCCCGGGCGCGGCAAGGCCGACGAGATCGGCGACATGGCCAAGGCGATCGAGGTGTTCAAGACCAACATGATCGACACCGAACGGCTGCGCACGGAGCAGACCGAGACCGAGGCGCGGCAGGCGGAGAGCCGCAAGGCCGACATGGTCCGGCTCGCCGACCAGTTCGAGCAGGCGGTCGGCGAGATCGTCGACACCGTGTCGTCGGCATCGAACGAGTTGGAGGCGTCGGCGGGCACCCTGACGACGACCGCGACGCGCGCGCAGAATCTGTCGACCGAGGTGGCGTCGGCGTCACAGGAGGCCACGGCCAATGTGCAGGCGGTGGCGTCCGCGACCGAGCAGCTGTCCTCCTCGGTCACCGAGATCGCCCGCCAGGTGCAGGAATCGGCCCGGATCGCCAACGAGGCGGTCGGGCAGGCAAGCAGGACCAATGAGCGCGTCGGCGAGCTGTCCAAGGCGGCCGCCCGCATCGGCGACGTGGTCGAGCTGATCAGCACGATTGCCGGCCAGACCAACCTCCTGGCGCTGAACGCCACCATCGAGGCCGCGCGCGCCGGCGAGGCCGGCCGCGGCTTTGCGGTGGTCGCCTCCGAGGTCAAGGCGCTGGCCGAGCAGACCGCGAAGGCGACCGGCGAGATCGGCCAGCAGATTTCGAGCATCCAGGCCGCGACCGAGCAGTCGGTCGGCTCCATCCGGGAGATCAGCGGCACGATCGAGCGGCTGTCGGAAATCTCGTCGGCGGTGGCCGCCGCCGTGGAAGAGCAGGGCGCGGCGACGAAGGACATCTCCCGCAACGTCCAGCAGGCCGCCCATGGCACGCAGCGCGTCTCGATCAATATCGGCGACGTCCAGCGCGGCGCCTCCGAGACCGGCTCGGCCTCCTCGCAGGTGCTCTCGGCGGCGCGCTCGCTGTCTTCAGACAGCAACCGGCTGAAACAGGAAGTCGCGAAGTTCCTGGACTCGGTCCACGCTGCCTGATCGGCGCCGACCCGCAAAAGCAAAAGGTCCACGCGCATGCGCGTGGACCTGCCATGGCGGCGTGGTGGGATGAGGACATCGCTCGCGCGCGCCACCGCTTGATGTCCGGAATACGGTGGTGTCTTCGTCGGCTTCTCCGTATTCGACACCGGTAAAATACAGCCGCAATTAACAATTGTTCCGCATTGTACGGCAGCGCAGCGCGATTCTCGCAGGCGTGGCTGCAATGATCAGTCGTTGCAATCGCGCCAAGGTCGTCGGCTGCTTCTGCTTTTCTGCTGCAATGGGTGGACAGTGATGCCGAGCTTGCGTTTGAGAATTCGGGGGCGTCTCTACGCCGGATTTTCGGTTCTCGTGGTCGTTGGTTTGATCATGGCCGCGGTTGCGGTCTGGAATTTGTGGGCCGTCCAGGGCCAGATGGCGCGGCTCTCCGCGCTCTCGGACAACACCGCCCGCGTGCAGGAAATCTCGATCAACCTCCAGGCGCTGCGGCGTGCCAATCTGCGTTACATCTATGACGCCAACGAGCCGGCCTTCAAGGAGGCTGCGGAGCGGGAGGCGGCGACGGCCGAGCTGTTGAGGGCCGCGGCCAAGTCGACGGTCTCCGAGGAGCGGCTCAAGATCTACAATGGCCTCGTCGGCGACGTCGACAAGATGAAGTCCCTGCGCGAGCGCATGGGCGCTGCCGTCAACGAGACGACGAAAGGCAAGGCCACTTTGCTCGCCGGCGGCGACGAGCTCACCGCCAACACCGGCAAGCTGGTCGAGGCCGCGGGTGCAACCGGCGACACCAGCGTGACCGCCCCCGTCGCCGATCTCGAATCCAAGATCCTCCTTGTTCGTGTCTCAAACTGGCGCTTCCTCGCCGTCCGGGACGCGAAGGGGCCGGCGACCTTCAGGACCAATGTCGATCGGGCGCAGCAAGCACTCAAGTCACTTGAGGGGGCCGGTCTCCCGGACGAGGTCAAGGCCGCGTTCGGGCCGATCAAGAGTTCACTTTCGACCTACAAGGGGGCTTTCGAGACGACATCCGCCGCAATCCTCCAGGCCGATGAAATCTACCGCAATGAGATCGCCCCCTTGATCAGCGATAGCGTCGACAGGCTCAAGGTGGCGGAGACCGGATTGAAGGCCGACTACCAGAAGTCGCGCGCGGCCGCCGATGGCGTCATTGCCAGCACGACCTGGATTCAGGAAGTCGCCGGCGGCCTTGCGGTCCTGTTCGGCGGCCTCGTCGCCTTCCTGATCGCGCGCAGCATCGTCGGACCGCTGACCACGATGACCCGGGCGATGGGAGCCCTCGCCGGTGGCGATCTCAAGGTTGAGATCCCCGGCCGCGGAAATCGCGACGAGATCGGCGAGATGGCCAAGGCGATCCAGGTGTTCAAGGAGAGCATGGTCGAGACCGACCGCCTGCGCCACGAGCAGGTCGAGGTCGAGGCGCGGCAGGCGGAGAGCCGCAAGGCCGACATGCGAAACCTGGCCAATCAGTTCGAACGAGCGGTGGGCGAGATCGTCGACACCGTGTCGTCGGCATCAAACGAGCTCGAGGCTTCCGCGGGCACCCTGACCACGACGGCCAGCCGCGCCCAGGATCTGTCGACGGAAGTCGCCAGCGCCTCCCAGGAAGCCTCGGCCAATGTGCAGGCCGTTGCCTCGGCGACCGAGGAACTGTCCTCCTCGGTCTCGGAGATCGCCCGCCAGGTGCAGGAATCCGCCCGCATCGCCAGCGAGGCTGTGGGTCAGGCAACGCGGACCAACGAACGGGTCGGTGAACTGTCCAAGGCCGCCGCCCGTATCGGCGACGTGGTCGAGCTGATCAGCACGATTGCCGGCCAGACCAATCTGCTGGCACTGAACGCGACGATCGAGGCGGCGCGTGCGGGCGAGGCCGGTCGCGGCTTTGCCGTGGTCGCCTCCGAGGTCAAGGCGCTGGCCGAGCAGACCGCGAAGGCCACGGGCGAGATCGCCCAGCAGGTCTCCGGCATCCAGGCCGCGACGGAGGAGTCGGTCGGCTCGATCCGGGAGATCAGCGGCACCATCGAGCGGCTGTCGGAGATCTCGTCGACGGTTGCGGCGGCCGTGGAAGAGCAGGGCGCTGCCACACAGGAAATCTCCCGCAACGTCCAGCAGGCCGCTCACGGCACGCAGCGCGTATCGACCAATATCGGCGACGTGCAGCGCGGAGCCTCCGAGACCGGCTCGGCCTCCTCGCAGGTGCTCTCGGCGGCGCGCTCGCTGTCTTCAGACAGCAATCGGCTGAAGCAGGAAGTCGCAAAATTCCTGAGCTCGGTCCACGCCGCCTGAGCCGCAAACGCAAAAGGCCACGCGCATGCGCGTGGCCTCCAAAAGCTGCGTCGCGCGATCAGGCGACCTTCGTCGTCATGTGCTTGAACATGTTGGCGCGCGCCTCGTCGTCCATCTCGGCCTTGAAGGTGAACTTGTCCTTCAGCGCGATCGCGCGCGCCGCCGCCGGCCGCGCCGAGATCTCGTCCACCAGCCGCTTCACGTTCGGATAGCGCGCAAAGGCATCGTCGCCGAGCTTGAACGGCACCATCCGCGCCCAGCCCCACAGCGCCATGTCGACGATCGAATAGCTGTCGCCGACCATGTAGCAGCGGCCTTCAAGGTGACCGTCGAGAATCTTGTAGTGGCGATCGGTCTCGTACTGGTAGCGGTTATGGGCGTAGTCGTGGTTCTGGTCCTTCGGCGCAAAATGCTTGAAGTGCACGGCCTGGCCCGAATACGGCCCGACGCCGGTGGCAATGAACATCAGCCATGACAGCGTCTCGCCGCGGACGTTGGCGGCGGGAAGGAACTTGCCGGTCTTCTCGGCGAGGTAGAGCAGGATGGCGTTCGAGTCGAACACGATGGTGCCGTTGTCGTCGATCGCCGGCACCTTGCCGTTCGGATTGATCTTCAGATAGTCCGGCGCGAACTGCTCGCCCGTGCGGGTGTCGATCTTGACCGGCTCGAACGCCAGGCCGGCCTCTTCCAGATAAAGCGCGACCTTGGTCGGGTTCGGCGAACCGTTGAAATAGAACTTGAGCATGTTTGTCTCCCCAATTCCCTTTTTAGAGAATGAATGCAGCGTCGCGGCCTTCTGTGCCTGAACATGGCCGGGGAGAGCAACCGGCGAGTTTGCCGGGCGGTGTCTGCGCGGTACGCAGATCAGCCTGCGTAACAAAGGCCGATCGCCGCCGTAATGACGATTCAAGTCCGGCTGAGCCGTTCCCGCAGGAATTCAATGAAGCGCTGCGTCTTGGCTGGCAGCAGGCGCGTCTCGGTGACTGCGTAGACGGTGACGGGCGAGCCCTGCCATTGCGGCATGATGCGACGCAGCCGGCCATCCGCCACTTCGTCGGCCACGATCTCTTGCGGAAGAAAGGCGATGCCCGTGTCGAGCGTTGCGAGGCGGCGGATCAGTCCCACGTTGTTGAGCCGAAAACGGCCGCCGACGTCGGTCTGCTCCATCTGCGTGCCCCTGTGTAACGTCCACGCACTCACCTTCGTCATGCACAAGCATTGATGACGGGTGAGGTCCGCCGGTTCATGCGGCTCGCCGTTGGTCTCGAGATAGCGCGGCGAGGCGTAGAGATATCCCGGCATACGGGCGAGCGGCCGCGCGATCATGTGGGATGGCTCTGATTCTCCGACGCGGATCGCCAGATCGAACGGCTCCGATACGAGATCGACACGTCGCGGCGTCAGGTCGAATTCGAAATCGATGTCGGGATATTGCCGCGCGAATTCGGCGATCAACGGTGCGAGGTAGGTGTTCGCGAAATCCACCGGCAGCGAGACGCGGAGCATGCCGCTCGGCTGCGCCAGCATCCCGTCCAGTTGCTCATGCGCCAGGCGCGCCTCGTCCACGATGCGCTTGCAGCGCTCGAAGTAGATCTGGCCGGCTTCGGTCAATTCGATCTTGCGGGTCGTCCGGTTCAACAGGCGAAGCCCGATCTCCTTCTCCAACAGATCGATCCGGCGCGACAGCGTCGAATTGGGCATGTCGAGGGTCTTGGCGGCGCGACGGAAGCTGCGGGCCTTCGCGACCTCCACGAACAGCGCCATATCGTTCAACAACGCCATTTCATTATTCCATCAGTGGATCAATCAGTTCCATTTTACGGCATTTATTCCATTGAGTGGAAGGTCCATCTGCCCTTTGCTGACATTGCAGGGCAAGCCATCCATGAAACGCGTAGAACTCGACAAGAACCTGAAGGTGAATCCGCCGGCGCTCGAAGGCCTCAGGCTCGCTGGATTGAATGTGGCGGTGATCGGCGGCACCGGCGGCATTGGCCGGGCGTTCAGCCGCCAATTGGCGGCCAAGGGGGCGCGTGTCCTCGTCGTCGGCCAGACGTTCCGCGATCAGAACGTGCCGGGCATCGCATTCATGCAGGCCGATCTGAGCCTGATGCGAGAAGCCAGGCGGATCGGCCGTGAGCTTCCCGCCGAGACGCTCGACATCGTCGTCTTCACGACCGGCATCATGGCGGGGCCCAGGCGTGAGGTGACGGCGGAAGGCATCGAACGCGATCTTGCCGTCAGCTATCTGAGCCGCTTCGTCATCCTGAACGCGATCGCCTCTCGTCTTGGAAGGGACAGGGCCACGGCCACATTCAAGTCTCGGATATTCGTCATGGGATTCCCCGGGACGGAGCAGAGGGCCGATGTCGCCGATCTGAATTCGGAGCGGCGCTACAAGCGGTTCGCAGCCCACTCGAACACCGTGGCGGGCAACGAAGTGCTCGTCCTCGAGGCCGCCAGGCGCTTTGCCGATGTCGATGTGTTCGGCCTTAATCCCGGCTTCGTGAAGACCGATATTCGCGCCAATCTGTTCGGGTCGCGTGCGCTCGTCTCGCTGATCAACTGGCTGACCAGCTTCATGATGGTCGAGCCGGACGCCTATGCCGAGCGACTGGTGCCGCTCCTGGTGTCGCCTGATCTCAACGGCCGCAGCGGTGTCATGCTCAACAACAAGGCTGAGGCGATCCTGGCGAGCCCTTCGTCTGCGGAGCGATCCTATGCGACGGCGCTCATGGATGCCTCCGATCGATTGATCGCCCGTCTGGCGCCGTGAGGCCGCGCCTCGACGCTCAACTGGAATAGAGCAGGCCGACGACGGCGATGACGATCATCCCGGCGCCGACAGCGTCCAGCCGCATCGCGAGCCGCGTTGCGGCGTGCATGCTGGAGGCCCGCGCCTTGCGCTCCGATCCGCGCGCGTAGCCGTGCACGATGACGTCGTGATTGAAATTGTCGTGGGCCTCGTTGCTGCTGGCCAGCCCGACGCAGACCACCAGCACGCCGAAGATGGCGAGGCCGAAAAAGCCGAGCAGGGCGATCAGGAACATCGGAAACATGCCGAGCAGGAAGATCGGCAGCAGCGGCACCAGCAGCAATGTCTCGGACTGTCGTCGCATGGGAGCCGGACCGGTCAGGACGGGGCTGATCGGTGAAATCTAGTCCTGGCTGTGGCGGCATTCAAGGAGCCGTAGGGTGGGCAAAGGCGCGAAGCGCCGTGCCCACCGCGTCGCTTGCGGCATATTCCAAGGTGGTGGGCACGCTTCGCTTTGCCCACCCTACGGGACCGCGGAGAAAACTACTCCGCCCCGATCCCCGCACGGATCTCGGCGCGGAACTCGTCGATCAGCTTGAGACCCTTCTTGGTCTCGACATGCCAGAAGGTCCAGCCGTTGCAGGCTTGCGCCCCTTGCGCCACGGCGCCGATGCGGTGGATCGAGCCGACCTTGTCGCCCAGCATGATGGCGCCGTCGGCGCGCACGAGTGCGCCGAGCTTCTTCTTGGCGTCGAACAGCTTCGTGCCGGGCATGATCATGCCGCGCTCGATCAGCTCGGAGAACGCGACCCGCGGCGCTTCGCGCGCGGTCATGAACGGAGCGAGGCTTTCCTCCGGCAGCGGCTCGACCGCGGCGATGCGCGCTTCGGCGGCCTTCGCGTAGGTCTTGTCGCGCTCGAAGCCGATATAGGAGCGGCCGAGACGTTTTGCGACCGCGCCGGTGGTGCCGGTGCCGTTGAAGGGATCGATCACGAGATCGCCGGGTTTCGACGACGACAGCAGCACGCGCGCGAGCAGGCCTTCCGGCTTCTGCGTCGGATGCACTTTCTTGCCGTCGGCGCCCTTGAGGCGCTCCTCGCCGGTGCAGAGCGGGATCAGCCAATCGGACCGTGCCTGCACGTCCTCGTTGGCGGCCTTCAGTGCCTCGTAGTTGAACGTGTAGCCCTTGGCCTTCTCGTCGCGCGCGGCCCAGATCATGGTCTCGTGCGCGTTGGTGAAGCGGCGGCCGCGGAAATTCGGCATCGGGTTCGACTTGCGCCAGACGATGTCGTTCAGGAGCCAGAAGCCGAGGTCCTGCATGATCGCGCCGACGCGGAAGATGTTGTGATAGGAGCCGATCACCCAGATCGTCGCCGACGGCTTCATCGCGCGGCGGGCGGCAAGCAGCCAGGCGCGGGTGAAATCGTCATAGGCGGAGAACGAATCGAACTTGTCCCAGTCGTCGTTGACGGCATCGACATGGGATTCGTCGGGGCGCTTCAGATCGCCCTTGAGCTGGAGATTGTAGGGCGGATCGGCGAACACGAGGTCGACCGAACCGGCCTGAAGCTTCGACATCTCGGCGACGCAATCACCGAGGATGATGCTGTGCGAAGCGGACTCAAAATTTGTGCGGGGCGCCCTTGCAGACGCCCCGCGACGCGACACTACCATGACTCAAGAACTCTGACTCAGGCGACGCTGTCGGCGACGCGGGACCAAACAACCGACTGACCGTTACAATGGAGCGGCAAAGTAAAAATCGACTTAACCCGCCGCTTTGGTGAGCAGCCCTCGCATCACGCATTGTGCGCGTTTCGCTCTGCGCATTCGTCGTGTTTTCCAGTGTATTTCGTATTTCTTCGCGTTGCGGGAGCAGTCAGGTCGCCAAATTTCTCTCGGAAAAAATTGCACGACCCCGGAAAAAATTGCTGGCATCGGCATGCTGTCGCACTAGGCAATAATTGCCGAGCGGGATATTGATTAACGCATTGGAAATTTTACGTGTGTGGCGCGTTGAGCTTTCGCGCTTATGCGCCCAAATGACGCCAATTGAGGACTGAGGGAAACCCGCCATGCGTTATGATGATTTCCGCCGCAGCGACGACATTGAGGATCGCCGCGACGGCGGTGGCGGCATGGGCGGCGGCGGAGGCGGGTTCGGCCTGCCGATGGGCGGCGGCGGTCTGGGCATCGGCACCATCATCGTGCTCGGCCTGGTCGGTTATGCCTTCGGCATCGATCCGCGCATCCTGATCGGCGGCGCCGAGATCCTCACCGGCGGCGGCCAGGCGCCTTCCTACCAGACCGATCGTCAGTCGACCTCCGCCAAGCGCGGCGCGCCGACCGACGAGATGGGCAGCATGATCTCCGGCATCCTCGGCGAGATCGACGACCGCTGGAGCGAAATCTTCCAGGCCAGCGGCCAGTCCTACACCGGTCCGAAGGTCGTGCTGTTCCGCAACGTCACCAATGGCGGCCGCTGCGGCCGGGCAGAGTCGGCGATGGGGCCGTTCTACTGTCCGCCGGATCGTACCATCTTCCTAGACACCAGTTTCTTCCGCGAGGTCGAGACGCGCTTCCGCGGCTGCTCCGGCAAGTCCGCCTGCAACTTCACCACCGCCTACATCATCGCGCATGAGGCCGGCCATCACATCCAGAACCTGCTCGGCATCATTCCGCGCGTGACGCGGCTGCAGCAGCAGGCCGGCAGCAAGGCCGAGGCCAATGCGCTCCAGGTGAAGGTCGAATTGCAGGCCGATTGCCTGTCCGGCGTCTGGGTCAATCGCGAGTCGAAAAAGCGTCCGAACTTCCTCGAGCCCGGCGACATCGACGCCGCGTTGACCACGGCGAGCGCGATCGGTGATGACACGCTGCAACGCCAGGCCACGGGACGCGTCGTGCCCGATTCCTTCACGCACGGCTCGGCGGCGCAACGCAAGCAGTGGTTCATGACCGGCTACCAGCAAGGGACCGTCCAGGCCTGCAACACGTTCGGCAGCGGGTCGTAGTCGCCAGGACTTCGTGCCCCAGACGCAGCGCAGCGCTTCTTCAGCGGTGCGCTGCAGAGCCGGGGCCCACAATGCCGGTCTCTCAGCTCTGGGTCCCGGCTCTGCGACGCACCGCTGACGCGCTGCATCGCGTCCGGGACACGAGAGGAAGGACCAATGGCCTCGATCGACGAGTCAAAACAATTCATCCCGCTCAACATCGCGGTGCTCACCGTCTCTGACACGCGCGCGCTCGCCGACGACAAGTCCGGCCAGACGCTGGCCGACCGCCTCACCGCGGCGGGCCATCATCTCGCCGCGCGCGAGATCGTCACCGACGACGTCGAGGCGATCCGCGCCGTCGTCCGCCGCTGGATTGCCGATGCCGGCATCGACGTCGTCATCACCACCGGCGGCACCGGTTTTACCGGACGCGACGTCACGCCGGAGGCGATCGAGCCACTGTTCGAGAAGCGCATGGACGGCTTCTCGATCGCCTTCCACATGCTCAGCCACGCCAAGATCGGCACGTCGACGATCCAGAGCCGCGCCACCGCCGGCGTCGCCGGCGCCACCTACATCTTCTGCCTGCCGGGCTCACCCGGCGCCTGTCGCGACGGCTGGGACGGCATCCTCGCGGCCCAGCTCGACTACCGCACGCGTCCCTGCAATTTCGTCGAGATCATGCCGCGCCTGGACGAGCATCTGCGAAGGGCAAAGGCGCAGGGCGCGACGGTGTGAGTGCGTTGCTTTGACGCTGCTTTGCTGAGCTAGGCGCGGACCTCTTCCCTTCTCCCCTTGTGGGAGAGGGTGGCTCGCCGCGGAGCGGCGAGACGGGTGAGGGGTCTCCATCCGCACGGACCGCTCGGAGACATACCCCTCACCCAAGCGAGTTCGTATCTACTGGCGTCGCTGCCCTCTCCCGCAAGGGGCGAGGGCACAATCATGCGCATCGCGCCCGCTGCGACAGCGATAGCGACTAGCTCTTCCGCCGCAGCGAGCCCCACACCACGCGCCACATAGTCCGGCACGCTTCCGCGTGCAGCCGTCGTGCGCGGCGCTTGTAGAGATCGACGAGCTCTCCCGTGATGAGCGCGTGCCGCCGCATCAGAGATCGCGCTCCCAGGTTTCGCCGGTGAGGTTCTGGCCAAAGCTGCGATGCGGCTCGGTGGCGGTCAGCTTGAAGCCGGCATCCTGATAGATTTTTCGCGCGGCGACCAAATTGCTCTGCGTCCACAGCGTCATCCGCCGATAGCCGCAGGCGCGGGCAAAGGAGACGCATTCGGCGACCAGCCGTTGGCCTAGCCCCTGTCCGCGTGCGGCCGGATCGAGCAGCAACAGGCGCAGCTTGGCGACGTCGTCGCTGGCCTTGACCAGAAATACCGAGCCGACCGGCCGGCCCTCGATGTCGGCGATCCAGCAGCGCTCGCGCGAGGCATCGTAGGAGGTCATGTATTTGGCGACGATCTCGGCCACCAGCGCCTCGAAGCCGGAGTCGAAACCGTATTCGCTGGCGTAGAGCGCGCCGTGGCTCTGCACCACCCAGCCCATGTCGCCCGGGCGGGGCTCGCGCAGGGTCGCGCGCGGGGATGGCGTCCGCGGCATAGCGAGCAGCCGCTCGATCGTCTCCATCGCACCGGTGAGCTTGCTGCGCTCCTCATCCGGCAGCGGCCGCAGCATCGCGGCGACGTCGTCCTGGGACGAGCGTTCGAGCCTGGCGAACGCCTGGCGGCCCTTCGCGGTCAGGCTCAACTGAACCTGCCGGCGGTCGCTCGGAAGCGGCTTGCGCGCGATCAGGCCGCTCTCGTCGAAGTTCTGCACGATGCGACTGAGATAGCCGGCGTCGAGCCCGAGCGCGATGCCGATCTCCTTGGCCGACTGCTCGCCACCATGGGCCAGCTCGTAGAGCACGCGCGCCTCGCTCAGCGAGAACGGGCTCTTCAGGAGCTGCTGGTCGAGCACGCCGAGCTTCTGGGTGTAGAAGCGGTTGAAGGCGCGAACCGCCTGGACCTGGTCGTCAGCGACCTGTTCGGTCGAAGCGGGGCAGGATGGCGACGGGCTGGATGACGAAAGGGCAGATGGCATGGGTCACCTCGATAATTGCCATTGTCAAACAATTATTTGACTTTGGCAAGTATTAGATCGATGACGTCAGCCGACCATGACGATCCGGCTGCGCAGCATGGTCCGGGACGAGCGGCCGAGCCGCCGGAGCAGCCGCGCCTCGGAACGGCGGGCCTGGGGCGGGTAGCCGCCGATCCGGTCGTAATGATCGCGCGCGATCAAGAGTCCCTGATCGCCGAGGGGGCCGACCAGTTTGCGCACCACGGCCCAGAGGACGTCGCGAAACCCGGTATCGGCATAAGGCGACCGTGTGTAGCGGAACACCGCCGCGCGATCCCTGCCGCTGGTCGAGACAGCCTGGATGAACTGGGTGGTTTCCTCGATCCAGCCGGTCTCCAGCACGGCGCCGGCCGGGAGGAACATCAGCCAGGGCGAACGGGCCTGGAGCGCGCCGGCGGCAAGCGCGGCGCCCTGCGAGGATCCCTCGAAGCCGATGAAACGGCAGCCTGCAACGTCCGCCACGCGCTCGATGACGCCGTTGCGGGTGCCGTCGACCAGCAGCACTTCGCGGATGACGCCCGCGGCGGCGCCGGGCACCAGCGCGGCGAGGGTTGCGACCGCCGTCTGCTCGACGCCTTCGGTCGGTATGATGACGCTCAGCATGATTGAGGCTTCGATGTCTGCACTTCGGGAGAAGCGTAGCTTGTTATGAATGTGTCATAAACACGCGGCGTCGCCGAGTGCAACTTTTCGCCGGTGTTCCGGCATGCGATGGTAGATCGCCGCCGGTCTATCGCAGCCGAATATGTCGTGCGCGGGGTGGCCCTGTTGCCGAATGTTTCCGCGAATGTCGTTTCCGTGAGCTTCAAACGGGGGCTTTCTCTGCCGATATGATCGGGGCGAGGACGGCACGTTCCGCAAGGCTGCACCGGCAGTCTGACACAAACCTTGTGACGGGAAAAACGTGCAACGCTCGCCGCGCAAAGTGAGATAGTCCAGTGAACGCCGATCAACTTCCCGTTGGCACCACGCCAACATCGCCGAAGCCGGAGGCCGCGCCGACCCTGCGGATCCGCGCCGTGATGCTGGGCGAACGCATCAATCCGTCCGGGCTCGAGCTTGGCGCACCTGTCTCCTCGACGCCTGCTGCCTTCCGCGTCCATGCCGGGCTCGTCGTGATCTTCCGCTACGGCGTCGTGGTGCTGATCGGCCTCCTCCCTTCGGAGGAGAAGGTGCTGATCGACAGCCTGAAACCGCGGGTGACCGGCGAGCTCAGCCCTTTTGAAGAGGAGATCGCACAGGCGCAGCTCTGCAAGGATGAGAACGCCGAGGCGATCCAGCCCGGCGGGCCGATCTGCCTCGCCAAATTCTCCGACGATCGGCTGCTGATCGTTGCGGACGCGCTCGCCAAGAGCACCTCGCTCGCCCGCGACGAGCGCCGCGTCGCCGCGGTTTTCGACGTGATCGAGCCCTTCGCGCGGGGGCTCGCCGAGCAGGGCCGCACGCCGCCCCGGCGCAAGGGCATCCTGCAACTGATCGGCAATGCGCTTCTGGTCCAGCAGCGCGTCGCCGGCCGTGTCGCGGTGGCCGAGAAACCGGACGTGCTCTGGGAGAAGCCCGAGCTCGACCGCCTCTATGCCCGTCTCGAAGACGAGTACGAATTGAAGGAGCGCCTTGACACGCTTGAGCGCAAGCTCACCGCGGTCTCGGAAACCGCCAACGCGCTGACCGACATCATCGACACCCAGCGCTCGCTGCGTCTGGAAATCGCAGTCGTGGTGCTGATCGTGATCGAGGTCGTGATCGGGTGCATCCAGATCCTGTCGGGCACGCATTAGACCGGCCTGAGATCGGCCTGCACGCCACTGTGCGGGCGGGGAACCGTCGTTCATGTAGATGAACGTTGATCCAAATCAAAGGCACGAAGCTCCAGCGCACGAGACTTCGATCGGACCCGCGGTCAACGCGATGTGCAGCTGTCCGCGGCTTCCTCCCTCGAAGAAGGAGTACGCTGATGTTGCGTCAAGCTCTCATCGCTTCGGCAGCCGCAGCTATGCTGCTTGTCGCCTTCACTCCCGATGACGCATCTGCCCGCGGCGGTCGCGGCGGCGCCATGCGCGCAGGAGGTTTCCACGGCGGTGCCGTGCGGGCAGGAGGCTACCGCGGGGGCGCGGTCGCGGCGCGTGGATATCGGGGCGGTGCTGTCGCCGTGCGCGGCGGGCGTTACGGCTATCGGGGCGCTTATGCAGGGTATCGCGGATATCGTTACGGCGTCGGTGCGGCGGCAGTGGGGGCCGCGGCGATCGGCGCAGCTGCGACGGGGGCCTACTACCGCAGCGGCTGCGGCTATGACGCTTACGGAAACTATGTTTGCCCGGGCGGGTACTCTCCGTACTGAGCGGAGCGACGTAGTTGGCCCATGGTGCTCGAAGCGCTGGCGAAATCGTTTGCTTTGCGCACCATGGTCATTTCGACAGTGGCGCAGCAGCGCTGCGACAAGTCATGGCCCGACAAGTCATGGCCCGAGAAGTCATGGCCCGCTGAAATTCTCCCACGGGGGAGAAGGGAAAGATGCAGCGGTCGACCGGGCTTTCATTTCACTCGCAGCACAGCCGCGCAATGCCGAGCGATCGTCAGCTCCTCATTCGTCGGAATGACGAACACATTGACGGTGCTGCCACTGCTGCTGATCCGCTCGCGTGCCGCGTCATTCGCACCCGCGTCAATATGCACGCCGAGCCACCCGAGCCGCTCACCAATCGCGGTGCGGATTTCCTTCGCATGCTCGCCGATGCCGCCGGTGAAGACCAGACAGTCCAGCCCGCCCAGCGTGGTCGCCATCACCGCGACCTGCTGCGCCGCACGGAAGGTGAAGAGCTCGACCGCCTGCCGCGCCGCCGCCTCACGGCTCGCCAGCAGCGTGCGCATGTCGGCAGAGATGCCGGAGACGCCGAGCAGGCCTGACTCGTGATAGAGCAGGTGCTGGACATCCTCGACCGGCATCCTCTCGTGCTGTTGCAGATAGAGCAGCACGCCGGGATCGATCGTGCCGCTCCGGGTGCCCATCACGAGGCCATCGAGCGGCGTCAGCCCCATCGTGGTGTCGACGCTGCGGCCATCGCGCAAGGCGCACAGGCTGGCGCCATTGCCGAGATGCGCGATGATGGTGCGCTTGGCAATGAACTGCGGCGCGATTTTCGCGAGGCGCCCCGCGACATATTCGAACGAGAGGCCGTGAAAGCCGTAGCGCCGGATACCGCGCTCTTCATAGCGCCGCGGGATGGCGAAGCGGCTCGCGGGTGGAGCCATGCTGTGATGGAAGGCCGTATCGAAACAGGCGATCTGCGTCAGTTCAGGCCGGATCGTGCTGATGATGCCGACAGGTTCAAGGCAGCGCGGCTGGTGCAGCGGCGCCAGTGGCGTCAGTGCGTCCAGCTTTGCGTAGACGTCGTCAGTCAGCTCAACCGGGCCCGAATAATCCGGCCCGCCATGAACGATGCGGTGACCGACGGCGCGCAGGCGGTGGTCGGCAAAACGCTCCTCGATGAAGCCGAGCACGTCCGCGAACAGATGGCCGCTGTCCGCATCGGATGCTTCCCTCTGCGTCTCGAAAAGGTCTCCGCCCGCGGGGCTTTTCACCACGAGCCGCGGCTTCGCCTCTTGCTCGTCGAGCAGGCCCTTGCAGAGCAGGGCAGGCTCGGCCGCCGCGATGTCGAACAGGCCGAACTTGATGCTCGACGAGCCCGAGTTGAGGACGAGGACCGACACCGTCATGACGTCAACCCGTCTTGCCCGGCCAGACCCAGTCGCGGATTTCAGGCATGTCCTCGCCGTGTTCGCGCACATAGTGCGAATGTTCGATCAGTTTGTCGCGGAACTGCTGTTGCACCTGCGCGGCCCTGGTCGCCAGACCCGGCACGCGCGCGATCGCCTCGATCGCGAGGTGATAGCGGTCGAGCCCGTTGAGCACGACCATGTCGAACGGCGTCGTCGTGGTGCCTTCCTCGGCAAAGCCGCGCACATGCATTCCGGCATGGTTGGTGCGGTTATAGGTGAGACGGTGGATGAGATAGGGATAGCCGTGATAGGCGAAGACCACGGGCTTGTCTGATGTGAACAGGCTGTCGAAATCGCGGTCGGACAGGCCGTGCGGGTGCTGGTCTTTCGGCTGCAGCGTCATGAGGTCGACGACGTTGACGACGCGGATCTTCAGGTCGGGCAGCGCCTTGCGCAGCAGATCGACGGCGGCGAGCGTCTCCAGTGTCGGCACGTCGCCGGCGCAGGCCATCACGACGTCGGGCTCGCCATCCGCATCCTCCGTGCCGGCCCAGGTCCAGATGCCGATGCCGGCATCGCAATGCGTGGCGGCGTCCTGCATCGATAGCCATTGCGGGGCTGGCTGCTTGCCGGCAACGATCACGTTGATGCGGTCATAGGTGCGCAGGCAGTGATCGGCGATCCACAACAGCGTGTTGGCATCGGGCGGGAAGTAGATGCGGACGATGTCGGCCTTCTTGTTGGCGACGAGATCGACGAAGCCGGGATCCTGATGGCTGAAGCCGTTATGGTCCTGCCGCCAGACATGCGAGGTCAGGAGATAGTTCAGCGAGGCGATCGGTCGCCGCCAGGGCAGATGCCGCGTCACCTTCAGCCATTTGGCGTGCTGGTTGAACATGGAATCGACGATGTGGATGAAGGCCTCGTAGCAGGAGAACAAGCCGTGGCGGCCGGTGAGCAGATAACCCTCGAGCCAGCCCTGGCAGAGATGCTCGCTCAAAACCTCCATCACGCGGCCGTCTTGGGCGAGATGCACGTCGTAAGGCTCCGTCGGCTCCATCCAGACCCGTTCGGTCGCCTCGAACACGGCGTCGAGCCGGTTTGACGCGGTCTCGTCCGGACCCATGATGCGGAAGTTGCGCGCCTCGGCGTTGAGGCGGATGACGTCGCGCAAAAATTTGCCGAGCTCACGCGTCGCTTCGCCGGTGACGCCGCCGGGCTGCGGCACGTCCAACGCAAAACTGCGGAAGTCCGGCAGCTTCAACTCCTTCTTCAACAGGCCGCCATTGGCGTGCGGATTGGCGCCCATGCGCCTGTTACCTTCGGGCGCCAGAGCCTGGAGCTCGGGAATAAGCGCGCCGCTGCCGTCGAACAGCTTCTCGGGCTCGTAGCTGCGCATCCAGTCTTCGAGGATTTTCAGATGCGCCGGGTTCTCGCGACAGCCCGCAACGGGAACCTGATGTGCGCGCCAAAAGCCCTCGACCTTCTTGCCGTCGACCTCCTTCGGGCCGGTCCAGCCCTTCGGGCTGCGCAGCACGATCATCGGCCAGCGCGGCCGCTCGACGCTCTTGCGGCCGTCGCGGGCATGCTGCTGGATCGAGCGGATGCTGGCGAGCGCGACGTCGAGCGCATCCGCCATGGCCTGGTGCATCAATTCGGGATCGTCGCCCTCGACGAACAGCGGCTCGTGGCCGAACCCGCGGAACAGGTCGCGGATCTCCGCGTCGCGCATCCGTCCGAGCACGGACGGGTTCGCGATCTTGTAACCGTTGAGGTGCAGGATCGGCAGCACGGCGCCGTCATGGGCGGGATTCAGGAACTTGTTTGAGTGCCAGGACGCCGCGAGCGGGCCGGTTTCCGCCTCGCCATCGCCGACGACGCAGGCGACGATCAGGTCGGGATTGTCGAATGCGGCGCCATAGGCATGCACCAGCGCGTAGCCGAGCTCGCCGCCTTCGTGGATCGAGCCCGGCGTTTCCGGCGCCGCGTGGCTCGGAATGCCGCCGGGGAAGGAGAACTGCCTGAAAAGTTTTCGCAATCCGTCCGTATCGCGCGCGACGTCAGGATAGATCTCGCTGTAGCTGCCTTCGAGATAGGTGTTGGCCACCATGCCCGGGCCGCCGTGGCCGGGACCGCAGATATAGAGCACGCTGACATCGAGCGCGCGGATGACGCGGTTGAGATGGGCGTAGATGAAGTTCAAACCGGGCGTCGTGCCCCAATGTCCGAGCAAGCGCGGCTTGATGTGCTCCGGCCGCAACGGCTCGCGCAGCAGCGGATTGTCGAGCAGATAGATTTGCCCGACGGAGAGGTAGTTCGCGGCGCGCCAATAGCGATCGAGCAGATCGAGCTCGCTGCTCCCTGAGGCCGATTGTCGTTGATTTGTCATGTTCCTGCTGACTTTCACCCAGCGATCGTCACCAACTTTGTTCCGGTGCGATTGATCCCTGTCCGGCATCGAACAGGATCGCCGCGACCGGTGTGTTGCGTGAGGTCAAAGGACCGCGCCCGAAATTTGGGCGGCTACTGTGCATGGGGTTGTTTTTCAGTTTTTTGTTTGTGTTCTTGATTTGTTCCTTTGGCGTGCTATCTTGGCTTCATGAGTCCAGCATCCTCTCATGCTCTCAAGCACCCGCCGGTCACGGCGCCCTCCGAGCCGGCGGGTGCGGACTCTGATTTTCCCGAACTGGCGGTCGCCATCGACAAACAGCGCAGGCGAGGGCGGGGCGCCCAGTCCAATGCCAGCGGCCGCTTCGAGGCCGAGGCCCGCGTCGCCTTCGACGATGGCTGGCAGAGCCTGGAGGAGCTGCCGCCGTTCAAGACCACCGTTGGCGTCGACACCTCGCGCAAGGTGATCACCCGCAACGAATCCCCCGATATCGGCTTCGACCGCTCGATCAATCCCTATCGCGGCTGCGAGCACGGCTGTGTCTATTGCTTCGCGCGGCCGACGCACGCCTATCTCGGCCTGTCGCCGGGGCTCGACTTCGAGTCAAAGCTGTTTGCCAAGCCCGAGGCGCCTTCGCTGCTCGAGAAGGAGCTGGCCGCGACCGGCTACGAGCCGCGGATGATCGCGATCGGGACCAATACCGATCCGTATCAGCCGATCGAGCGCGAGCGTAAGATCATGCGCGGCATTCTCGAAGTGCTGGAGCGCGCCGGCCATCCGGTCGGCATCGTCACCAAGTCGGCGCTGGTCGTGCGCGACATCGACATTCTCGCGCGGATGGCCAAGCGCAACCTCGCCAAGGTCGCGATCTCGGTCACCTCGCTCGATCCAAAACTCGCGCGGACCATGGAGCCGCGCGCGGCGACGCCGCCGAAGCGGCTGGAGGCGCTGAAGCAGCTCTCGGAGGCCGGCATTCCGACCACCGTGATGGTCGCGCCCGTGATCCCCGCGCTGAACGATTCCGAGATCGAGCGCATTCTCGATGCCGCCGCCCATGCCGGCGTCAAGGAAGCCTCCTATGTGCTGCTGCGGCTGCCGCTGGAGGTGCGTGATCTCTTCCGCGAATGGCTGATGGCCAACTATCCGGACCGCTACCGCCACGTCTTCACCCTGATCCGCGACATGCGCGGCGGCCGCGATTACGACGCGAAATGGGGTGAGCGGATGAAGGGCACCGGACCGATGGCCTGGACCATCGGCCGCCGCTTCGAGATCGCCTGCGACAGGCTTGGGCTGAACAAGCGGCGCTCCAAGCTGACGACGGATCACTTTGCGAGGCCGAAGCGGAACGGCGATCAGCTCAGCCTGTTCTGACCGGGAAGCGAAAGAGGCGTAGCATGAGCCAGGAACTTGCCGCGCCGGTGCCGCGGCTCACCGTCATCACACTGGGTGTGAGCGACATTCGCGCCAGCATCGCCTTCTATGACGCGCTCGGCTTCTCGCGTCGGCTGAAGGGGACCGGCGAGGCCGTCGCCTTCTATGATACCGGTGGTCCGGTGCTGGCCCTGTTTCACTGGGATAAGCTCGCGGCCGATGCCAAGTTGCCGGACAATCCGAGGCCCGCGACCTTCCGCGGCATCACGCTCGCCTGGAACTGCGCCACGCGCGGCGAGGTCGATGCGGTTCTGGCCTTCGCCGTCGGCAAGGGCGCGGCACTGCTGAAAGCGGCGCATGAGACCGACTACGGCGGTTATTCCGGCTATTTCGCCGACCCCGACAGCCATCCCTGGGAGGTCGTGGTCGCGCCGGGCATCGAGGTCGGTGAGGACCGGCGGGTGCATCTGGCAGAGTAGGCGGCTGGTCTGAATAACGGGAATTGTCCGGGGTTCCCGGTTGCGCCGGCCGGGGCGCTTGCGCACGATCCCGGCCATGATTCGGGACAAGTCGACCAGGAAGCCGACCAAAGACGCGCCAGAGAAGGGCGCGTCGAAGAAGAATGCCGCCAAGAAGGCAGCGCTTGCGAAGGCGGCCAAGGGGGCGGCCGGTAGGCAGCGCGCCATCATCGCCGTCGCCTCGCCGAGCTTCCGCCGCGAGCGCGCGCTGATCAAGCGTGGCATCTGGCCGGTTGCCGGCTGCGACGAGGCCGGCCGCGGGCCTCTGGCTGGTCCCGTGGTGGCGGCCGCCGTGATTCTCGATCCCGACCGCATTCCGCGCGGCATTGACGATTCCAAGCGCCTGACGGCCGAGGAACGGGAAAGACTGTTCGACAAGATCTGCGCCACCGCGCAGGTGTCGGTCGCCGTCGCCTCGCGCTCCCGGATCGACCGCGACAACATCCTGCGTGCCTCGCTGTGGGCGTTGAAGCGCGCCGTGGTGGCGCTGCCCGACACGCCGCGTCATGTGTTTGTCGACGGCCGCGATCGGCTCGACACCGCCTGCGACTGCGAGGCCGTGATCGGCGGCGACGGCATCGTCCTGTCGATCGCCGCCGCCTCGATCATCGCCAAGGTAACGCGCGACCGGCTGATGTGCGCGCTGGCGCAGGACTGCCCCGGCTACGGTTTCGAGCAGCACAAGGGCTACGCCGTTCCCGAGCACCTCGACGCGCTCGACCGCCTCGGCCCCACCGTCCACCACCGCAGCTTCTTCGCCCCCGTCGCCGCCGCCCGCGCCAAGCACATGCCCTGGACGGTCGAGCCGGTGCGGGACTTGTTTGCGGTGACCGAGATGGACGTGCAGGTGGAAGCAAGCGTTGAAATTGATGCGCCAGCGGGCCTCTAGGGCAGACGGTCGTTGCCACAACGCGCAGCGCCCTTTATCAAAACAGATGTGAGCGAATAGGGCCGGCTGGACGGGTTGGCTGCATCTTTCGGACGTTGTATGCGGTTTACCTCCCTGGTCATCGAGCTCATTCGCGCCCGGCCGCGGCTGATCGTGTGGATCGCCGTGCTGCTCCAGGCCGCGATGTGGCTGTTCGTGGCGCTGGTGTTCTATCGCAGCCCGCCCGGCACCCTCGCGACCCTGCTCGCCTTCGGGCGCGAGTACCAGGTCGGTACTGATCTGGGCCCGCCGCTCCCGGTCTGGCTCGCCGACATCGCCTATCGCGCCGCCGGCGGCCACATGTTCGGCGTCTATGTCCTCGCCCAGCTCTGCGAGGTCGCGACCTTCATCGCGCTCTATCATCTCTCCCGCGCCGTGGTCGGCTCACAGCAGGCGGTGCTCGCCGTGCTGCTGACCATGACGGTGCTGGCCTTCTCCTCGCCGGCGCTCGACTTTGGCCCGCTGGTGCTGGCGCGGCCGCTCTGGGCGCTGCTGCTGTTGCATTCCTGGCAGATCATCGGCCAGCGCCGCGGCAATGCCTGGTTCGCCTGGTCGATCGAGGCGGGCCTCTTGCTGCTGACGACGCCCGCGGCGATCTTCCTTCTCCTCCTGCTCGTCGTCTTCGCGATCTCGACCGCCGGCGGACGCCGGACGCTACGCGCGCTCGATCCGCTGTTCGCGCTGATCGTCGTCGCCGTGCTGGCGCTGCCCTATGCGGTCTGGCTGATGCGCGCCGAGACGCTTGTCATGCCGACCCTGCCTGAAGTCGCCGCGCTGAACGCCCGCGCGCTGCACGCGGCCTGGCTGCTCGGCGGGCTCGTGCTTGGCGCGGCGGCGATCCCGGCGCTGACCTTTCTCAATAGCGGCCTGTTCGTCGCCAAGGGCGAGGAAGCGCCGATCATCTACCGGCCGCCGGTCGAGCCGCTCGCGCACAACTTCGTCTATTTCTTCGCGCTGGCGCCTGCGCTCGGCGCGGTCCTGATCTCCGGGCTGCTCGGGCTCGATGCCGTCGTCGGCGGTGCCGGTGTCGTACTGGTCATGTCGGGACTTGCCGTGGTCGTGACGGCCGGGGACCTCATCGCGATGCGCCGCGCGCGGGTGCTGCGGACGGTGTGGGCTGCCGCCGTCCTGGCGCCCGCAGCCGGCGTCGTGCTCGCCGTGCTGTTTCTGCCCTTGACCGGCGCCAACGAGATTGCGACCTCGATGCCGGCGCGCGCGATCTCGGATTTCTTCGACGAGAGCTTTGCCCGCCGCACCAATCATCGCCTGCGCGCGGTCGCCGGCGAGACCCAGCTCGCGAGCCTGATCACGCTGCATTCCGGCCGGCCGCATCTCTTCATCGATGCTCAGCCCGCGCGCACGCCGTGGATCAATCAGGCCAAATTCAGCGAGACCGGCGGCGTCGTGGTCTGGCGCGCCTCCGACACCGCCGGCACCCCGCCGCCGGAAATCCTCGCGCGCTTTCCCGGCATCGTTCCGGAAGTGCCGCGCGCGTTCGAATGGCTGGTGACTGGCCGCCAGCAGTTGCTGCGCATCGGCTGGGCCATCGTACGGCCGAAGGGGACGTAGCGACAAACGCTGAAATCGTAGGGTGGGCAAAGGCGCAAAGCGCCGTGCCCACCATCAAGTCTATCCGTCGTCGACCTAGTGATGGTGGGCACGCTTCGCTTTGCCCACCCTACGACAGCTCGCTATCCCGCCAGCACCTTCGCGATCGCGCGCAGATCCTGCCAGGCCAGCCGCTTGTACGACGGTGAGCGCAAGAGATAGGCCGGGTGGAACGTCGGCAGCGCGCGGATGGTGCGCCCACCCGTCTCGTAGTCGAACCAGCGGCCGCGGGTGCGCATGATGCCCTCGCGCGTCGACAGCAGCGTCTGCGTTGAGGGATTGCCGAGCGTCACCAGCACGTCGGGATTCACCAGCTCGATCTGGCGCTGGATGAAGGGCAGGCAGATCTGCGTTTCCTGCGGCGTCGGCGTGCGGTTGCCGGGCGGCCGCCAGGGAATCACGTTGGCGATGTAGGCGGTGGTGCGGTTGAGCCCGATCGCGCCGATCATGAGGTCGAGCAGCTTGCCGCTCCGCCCGACGAAGGGCAGCCCCTCGATGTCCTCGTCGCGGCCCGGCGCCTCGCCGACGAACATGATGCGCGCCTGCGGATTGCCGTCGGCGAACACCAGCCGCGTCGCGGTATGCTTCAGCGCGCAGCCTTCAAAATTCTGCATCAGCTCGCGCAGTGCCTCGAGCGTCGGCGCGGTACGCGCGGCCTCGCGTGCGGAGGCGATCGCAATGTCCGGCGCAGGTGCGGCCTCGCCGCGCATCACCGCGGGCGCGGCAACAGGCCGTGGTGCCTCGACCGGAGGTGCGGCGCGCGGGGCCGGCGGCGGAGCATCCAATTCCGCCAGGCGGTCGACAGGTTCCTCCGCGAGCGCGCAATCGACCCCGGCCTCCAGATAGAAGGCGAGAAGCTCTCGGACGGTGGGTGCGGGCTCGGGGATCATTTGGAAAGTCAGACTTTTACTATATCAGTTTGGGGTGCCTTGCATCCCAGTGGAACGCATTTCCGTGGTTGTCCTACCCGGAAAAATCGGAAACAAGGGGGCGCAAATGACGAGGAACCGTCTCAAGGGCTGAGATCAGATGAGCACCGAAGAACTTCCCCCGCGCGAATCCATGGAATTCGACGTCGTCATCGTCGGCGCCGGCCCGTCTGGCCTGGCGGCCGCGATCCGGCTGAAGCAGCTCAATGCCGATCTCAACGTCGTCGTGGTGGAGAAGGGCTCCGAGGTCGGTGCGCACATTCTCTCCGGCGCCGTGATCGATCCGGCCGGGCTCGACAAGCTGATCCCGGACTGGCGCGAGGATTCCGACTGTCCGCTGAAGACGCAGGTGAAGGACGACCGCTTCTACTGGATGACGGGAGGCGGCGCGATCAAGCTGCCGAACTTCATCATGCCGCCGCTGATGGACAATCATCACTGCTATATCGGCTCGCTCGGCAATGTCTGCCGCTGGCTGGCGCGCAAGGCCGAGGCGCTTGGCGTCGAGATCTATCCGGGCTTTGCCGCCGCTGAGGTGCTCTATGACGAGCAGGGCGCGGTGAAGGGCATCGCCACAGGCGACATGGGCATCGGCCGCGATGGCAAGCCGAAGGACTCCTTTACCCGCGGCATGGAACTGCTCGGCAAGTACACTCTGTTCGCCGAGGGCGCGCGCGGCAGCCTGACCAAGCAGCTGATCGCGAAGTTTGCACTGGATTCCAAGAGCGAGCCGGCGAAGTTCGGCATCGGCCTCAAGGAAGTCTGGCAGATCGATCCCGCCAAGCACCAGAAGGGCATGATCCAGCATTCGTTCGGCTGGCCGCTCGACCTGAAGACCGGCGGCGGCTCGTTCCTTTATCACTATGACGACAATCTCGTCGCCGTCGGCTTCGTCGTGCATCTCAACTACGACGATCCGTATCTGTCGCCGTTCGACGAGTTCCAGCGCTTCAAAACCCATCCCTCGATCCGCGGCACCTTCGAGGGCGCCAAGCGGCTCGCCTATGGCGCGCGCGCCATCACCGAAGGTGGCTATCAGTCGGTGCCGAAGCTGAGCTTCCCCGGCGGCGCGCTGGTCGGTTGTGCGGCGGGCTTCGTCAACGTGCCTCGCATCAAGGGCGTGCACAATGCGATGGGCACCGGCATGCTCGCCGCAGAGCATGTCGCGGCCGCGCTCGCTGCCGATCGCGCCAATGACGAGATCGTCGACTACGAGAACGCCTGGCGGTCCTCGGCGGTCGGCAAGGACCTGTTCCTGGTCCGCAACGTCAAGCCGCTATGGTCGAAGTTCGGCACCGTGCTCGGCGTCGCGCTCGGTGGCTTCGACATGTGGTGCAACACGCTGTTCGGTGGCTCGCTGTTCGGCACGCAGTCGCATGCGAAGCCCGATCGCGCCACGCTTGATCCGGCGAAGAGCCACGCGCCGAAGAACTACCCGAAGCCGGACGGCAAGATCTCGTTCGACAAGCTCTCGTCGGTGTTCCTGTCCAACACCAATCATGAGGAGGACCAGCCGGTCCATCTCAAGGTCGCCGACATGAACCTGCAGAAGACCTCGGAGCACGACGTCTTCGCCGGTCCCTCGAATCGCTATTGCCCGGCCGGGGTCTATGAGTGGGTCGAGGAAGGCGCGAGCCCGCGCTTCCAGATCAATGCCCAGAACTGCGTCCACTGCAAAACCTGCGACGTGAAGGACCCCAACGGCAACATCACCTGGGTTCCCCCGGAGGGCGGCGGCGGTCCGAACTACGAGGCCATGTAAGCTAGGCCATGCAAGCCGGGATCATTGGACCAAAGCGATCGAGCCGGGGCCAATGTGACGTGCCCCCGGCATTGTGACGCACGTTCGCGTGAGAACCGGCCCGGGGTAGCGGTCCGCGGCCACGATAAGGCCATACTGGCAGCGTCTTGGGGCGTAGTCGGCCGATTTGGGGCGTGCGGAGGGGATCGCATGCCCGAATCCTTGCGGTGAAGCGCCAAAAGCGGCATTGTCGGCCCGACGGTTCCGGGTCCCCATGCCACCGGCCGCGTTCGCATGCGATACGGCCTACTGCTGCAAACCCAGGCACTACAACTCAAGGCGAGCCCCTGATGTTCTCAAATCGTTTCAACCGCTGGACTGTTGCCGCCATCGCCCTCATGGGCACAGCGATCGCGACGGTCCCCGGCGCGGTCCTGGCGCAGACGCCGGACCATCCGTCCGACACGGCGGCGCAATTCCCGACCCGGAACGATCTGAAGTCGCTGACGACCTCCGGCAGCTATCTCGCCGCCCGCCACGCCAGCGTCGAGCGCGACGCG
Source organism: Bradyrhizobium sp. 604_D8_N2_3 (assembly GCF_051810765.1). Lineage (NCBI taxonomy): Bacteria > Pseudomonadati > Pseudomonadota > Alphaproteobacteria > Hyphomicrobiales > Nitrobacteraceae > Bradyrhizobium > Bradyrhizobium sp. 604_D8_N2_3. Next base: position 2,249,742 of record NZ_JBPWPM010000001.1, read on the forward strand.
GCCTCGGCCGCCGCATTCTACCGCTCGGCGCTCCGCACCGATCCCAAGAACAACGAGCTGCTCGATCGCGCCTTCATCTCGTCGGTTGCCGACGGTGACATCGACGAGGCGGTCAAGCTCGCCGAGCGCGTCCTGACCATCGACAAGACCAACCGCGTCGCGCGTCTCGTCGTCGGGGTGCACGATCTCAAGATGAAGAAATACGCGACCGCGCAAACCAACATCAACCAGTCGATCCGCGGTCCGATCACCGATCTCGTCGCCACGCTGCTGTCGGGCTGGGCCGCCTATGGCGCGGGCGATGCCAAGGGCGGCGTCGCCACCATCGACAAGCTCGCCGGTCCGGAATGGTATCCGCTGTTCAAGGACCTCCATGCCGGCATGATCCTCGAGCTCTCCGGCAAGGAGAAGGACGCCGGCGTCCGCTTCGAGCGCGCCTACAAGCTCGACGATTCCATGCTGCGCGTCACCGAGGCCTATGCCCGCTGGCTGTCGCGCAACAAGGATTCCGCGGCCGCGACCACCGTCTACCTGGCTTTCGACAAGAAGCTCGCCCGCCATCCGCTGATCGTGGAAGGTCTGCGCGACACCAAGGCCGGCAAGAAGATGCCGCCGCTGGCCGACTCCGCGCAAGCTGGTGCCGCCGAAGCGCTCTACGGCATCGGTGCCACGCTGACCCGCCGCGGCGGCGAGGATCTGGCGCTGGTCTATCTTCAGCTCGCGCTCTATCTCCAGCCGACCCATCCGCTGGCGCTGCTCTCGCTCGCCGATCTCTATGAATCGGTGAAGCGGCCGCAGATGGCGATCAAGGTTTATGAGCGGGTGCCCGCGACCTCGCCGTTGAAGCGCAACGCGCAGATCCAGCTCGCCATCGATCTGGATTCCGCCGACCGCACCGACGAGGCGATCAAGATCCTCAAGGGCGTCACATCGGACGATTCCAAGGATCTCGAAGCCATCATGGCGCTCGGCAATATCGAGCGCGGCCGCAAGAAGTTCGGCGATTGCGGCGCGACCTATTCGCGGGGCATCGACGTGCTGCCGGCCGGCAACGACAAGGCCAACAGCGTCTGGTATTATTATCGCGGCATTTGCGAGGAGCGCTCCAAGGAGTGGAGCAAGGCCGAAGCCGACATGAAGAAGGCGCTCGAGCTCCAGCCCGACCAGCCGCATGTCCTCAACTATCTCGGCTATTCCTGGATCGACCAGGGCGTGAATCTCGACGAAGGCATGAAGATGATCAAGCGTGCCGTCGAGCAGCGTCCCGACGACGGCTACATCGTCGACTCCCTCGGCTGGGCCTATTACCGCATCGGCAATTACGAAGAGGCGGTGAAGAACCTCGAGCGCGCGATCGACCTCAAGCCCGAGGATCCCACCATCAACGATCACCTTGGTGATGCCTATTGGCGCGTCGGCCGTACGCTGGAAGCGAAATTCCAGTGGGCCCACGCCCGCGATCTCAAGCCCGAGCCGGAGGAGCTTCCGAAGATCGAGGCCAAGATCGCCAACGGTATGACCGACGATTCGAACTCTTCGGCCGCGCAGGCGGACAAGAAGAAGGACGACGGCAAGGGCGGCTAAGAGCGCGTTTGGGGGCTGATCGCCAATGTCGGCGTTGATTGAAGAAGGGCGCGCGAAGGTCAATCTGAGCCTTCGCGTCGTCGGCCGTCGTGCCGACGGCTATCATGATCTCGAAAGCGTGGTCGCGTTTGCCGACTGCGCGGACCAGCTGACGCTGGAGCCGGGCGGCGAGCTGAAGCTCGTCACCACCGGGCCGCTGGCCGCGGCCTGCGGCGATACCGCGGACAATCTCGTGGTCAAGGCGGCCAGGCTCCTGGCCGAGGCCGTGCCGAACCTGAAGCTCGGGGCCTTCGCGCTCGACAAGGTGCTTCCCGTCGCGGCCGGCATCGGCGGCGGCTCGGCCGATGCCGCGGCGGCACTGCGGCTGCTCGCACGTCTCAACAATCTCTCGCTCGACGATCCGCGCCTGCAGAAGGTTGCGCTCGCCACCGGCGCCGACGTGCCGGTGTGCCTGTTCTCGCGCGCCTGCGACATGACCGGCGTCGGCGAGCAGCTCCTGCCGCTGGCGCTGCCGAGCATGCCCTGCGTGATGGTCAATCCGCGCGTGCCTGTTGCCACCAAGGACGTGTTCCAGGCGCTGGGCCTGCGCAACGGCGAACTCTTGGTCGGCGCAACGTCCGTTCTCGACGCTCCGGCGTGGCCCGAAGAGGGTGAGTCGATCGCCGATTGGGTCGACGTTCTCGAAACCGTGGCCAACGATCTCGAAGCCCCTGCGCTGCGCATCGAGCCTGTGATCGGCGAGGTGCTGGAAGCCTTGCGTGACTCCGCCGGCGTCAAGCTGGCCCGCATGTCCGGCTCCGGCGCGACTTGCTTTGCGATCTATGGCGCAGCGAGCGATGCGCATGCCGGCGCGGAAAAGATCCGGCGCACCCACCCCGGTTGGTGGGTGCATGCGGGGACGTTGAGCTAGGTTTTTCCGGGCTACGATTCTGCCGTAGGGTGGGCAATGCGAAGCGTGCCCACCAAACTTATTCTCGCAATCTGGCTGCGTGGTGGGCACGGCGCCTTGCGCCTTTGCCCACGCTACGGCAGTGGAGCTAGCCGCCGTCTTCGGCGAGCCCGAGAAACCGCCGGATCTCACTCAACACCTCTTGCGGCTTGTCATGCTGTAGCCAGTGCCCCGCGCCGGCGATGGTCTCGATGCGTGCCTGCGGGAAATAGCGCTCCAGGCCTGCGGCCCTGGCACCCGCGAGAAAACTTTCTCCGGCATTCAGCAGCAGCGTCGGACTTGTGATGCGCGACCACAGCGCGACGTGATCGTCCGGCCAGAGCCGGTGCGGCGCAGAGGCGCGCTGGTAGGGATCGAACTTCCAGCTATAGGTGCCGTCCTCATTCCGCCGCGAGCCGTGCGTTGCAAGATGCAGCGCGAGGTCGCGGGCGAGGCGCTTGTTGTGAAGCACCATCTGCGCGGCCGCGTCTTCGAGGGTCGCATAGCGGCGCGGCGTGCGGTCGTGCAGCCTGTCGAGCTGGCTGACCCATTTGCTGATGCGCTCATGCGTCGGCGCTTTGGGGGTGTCCGGCAACATGGTGACGCCGTCGAGGACGACGAGCTTCGTGACCAGCTCTGGGAACGACCCCGAAAAGATCAGGCTCACCATGCCGCCCATGGAATGACCAATGAGAGTCACTTGAGGCGCTGCGATGCTGCGAATGAGCTGGGCGAGGTCGTAGACATACTCGGTCAGCGCGTAGCTGCCGCCCTTGGTCCAGTCGGAATCGCCATGGCCGCGCAGATCGGGCGCGAGCACGTGAAAGTGCGGCTGAAGCGAGCGGGCGATGGCGTCCCAGCTCCGGCAATGATCGCGGCCGCCATGGACCAGGATGGCGACGGGCGCGCCGTGATTGCCCCAATCGGCATAGTGCAGCCGCAGGCCGTGGGACTCGTATGTGCGACTTTGCGGGGCAAGCATCGGGCGCCGATCCTTCGAAATGCCGGACGAGATAGCAGCACGACTGGAGTAGCCTGCTGCCGCCCATTCCACAAGCAAGCCGCAGGTCACGGGCGCTTCGGCGGCGAGCTCGTGCCGCCTAGGCGGCGCATGGCGCGTCGGCGCTGCCGGGTCTTGCGCATCTTCGCGTCGTGACAGCGACGCGCGGTGCGCGACAACGACCTTGTCAGGAGGCGATAACGCGACCAGGACATCATCCTCATCGAACTCTCCATCGCAACAACCATGGGTGAGCCGCGAGCGATGGGTCGTTCGAATTCCACGCGTTACATCTTGGTCATTACGGGTTGGAAAGTGTTTCGGGGCGATGGCGACAATGTTGCGCGCACGCCGTCATCGCGAGCCGATCGCTTCATCGAAATCGTTCATCGGTATTAAACCTGCGTAAGGCGCCGAACGCAGGACGCACTCATCGCCTCCAACGGATGTTAGGAGGTGAACATCATGAAACTTGTATCTGCGTTTGTCGGCCTTGCCGCACTTGGCGGGGTCACGCTGTCGAGCGGGGCTGCGTCAGCAGCACCGATCGAGGTGCCGACCGGCTATGTCTGCAATGAATGGGGCCATTGCTGGCAACGCCACTACCATGGAGGCTACTACCATCCGCACTACTGGGGTGGTTACGGCTGGCACCATCATTGGGGTGACGGCTGGCGCTGGCATCATTGGGCTCGCTGGCACCGCTGGCATCATTGGCACCACTGGTGAAATCTGAGAAAGGGGCTGCGGCCCCTTTCTTTTTTCGGTGGATGCCCGTCGGGAATGACGCGAGCTAGCCCTGCACCGGCCGCCGCGCCAGCGCGAGCGAGAGGCCAAGGCCGGCGATGAAGACGCCCGAGCCCTGCGTGAGACGCCGCATCAGATGTGGCCTGCCAATCAGCTGCGTGCGCGTTGCAGTTGCCATCAGCACGACGACGACATCGGCGAGCGTGTTCAGGATCACCGAGATCGCGCCGAGCACGATGAATTGCAGCGTGGGGCTCGATCCCGCGGGATCGAGGAACTGCGGAATGAAGGCGAGGAAGAATGCGGCGGTCTTCGGGTTCAGCGCCTCGACCAGCACGCCGTCGCGGAACGCGCGCCTGTCGCCGACGGGCTCGTTCTCCAGCGAGAGCGCGCGGCCGGCGCTGCGGAAGGTCTTGATGCCGAGCCAGACCAGATAGAGCGCGCCGATGAATTTCACGACGGCAAACAGCTCCGCACTGGCAAGGATGATCGCGGAGACGCCGAGGCTGCCCGCGACGACATGAACCAGCCCGCCCAGCGCGGTGCCCGCGGTTGACGCAAAGCCGCTGGCGCGTCCTTCGGACAAGGTCCGTGCCGCGACGTAGAAGATGCCGGGGCCGGGAACGGCGGCAATGAGACACGCTGCGGCCAGGAACAGCCAGAAATTCGTTTCGATCATCCCGGTTTGGTAACGAAGCGTGCCGCGATTACAAGGCCTCTCGTTCAGCCCATCCGGCGGAAGATCACGCTGGCATTCACCCCGCCGAAGCCAAATCCGTTGGAGATGGCGTTGAGCATCGGCATCGGCCGCGCGCTGCCTGCGACGATGTCGATGCCATCAGCGCCGGGATCTGCGTTTTCGAAATTGCGCGTCGGCGGCGCGACCTGGTCGCGCAAGGCGAGGACGGTGAAGATCGCCTCGAGTCCGCCGGCAGCGCCGAGCAGATGGCCGGTGGCCGATTTCGTCGCGCTCACCGCGATGTTCCGGTTGCGGCCGAACAGCGCGGCGATCGCGCCGAGCTCGCTTTCGTCGCCGGCCGGCGTCGACGTCGCATGCGCGTTCAAATGTTGCAAATCCGCGGGCGCAAGCTTCGCCTGGCGGAGCGCGATCTCCATGGCACGGCGGGCGCCGTCGCCATCGGGCGGGCCCGACGTCATGTGATAGGCGTCCGCCGTCGTGCCGTAGCCCACGATTTCCGCAATCGGGGAGGCGCCGCGCGCCAGTGCATGCTCCAGCTCCTCGATCACCAGGATGCCCGCGCCTTCGCCCATGACAAAGCCGTCGCGGTCGCGATCGAACGGGCGCGAGGCGCGCGCGGGCTCGTCGTTGAATCCGCTCGACAGTGCGCGGGCCGCGGCAAAGCCGCCGATGCTGACGATATCGATGCAGGCCTCCGCGCCGCCGCAGATCGCGACATCGGCTTCGCCTGCACGGATCATGCGCGCGGCATCGCCGATCGCCTGGACGCCGGCGGCACAGGCCGTGACCGGTGTGCCCAGCGCGCCCTTGTAGCCGTATTTGATCGAGACGTGGCCGGCGGCGAGATTGGCGAGAAACGAGGGGATGGTGAAGGGCGAGAGCCGGCGCGCGCCGCGCTGCTCGGTGATGCGCACCGCCTCCGCCATTGCCGGGAAGCCGCCGACGCCGGAAGCGATGATCGTCGCGGTTCTCTCCAATGTCGCCGCGTCCTGCGGCGTCCATCTGGCCTGCGCGACCGCTTCTGCGGTGGCGAGCAGGGCGAACAGGATGAAGCGGTCCATCTTGCGCTGGTCTTTTGGCGCGGCAGCTTGCGCGGGGTCGAAGCCGCCTTCGGCATCGTCGGCCTTGTCGGGCACGAGACCGGCAATGCGCGCGGGCAGTGCCTGCGACCATTCCGGCAGAGGGCGCAGCCCACTCTGGCCGGCGAGCAGCCGGCGCCAGGACAGTTCAACACCGCAGCCGAGCGGCGACACCGCTCCCATTCCCGTCACGACGATACGACGCATGTCAGTCTCCAGCCGGCGCAACGGCCGGGTTCATGGCTTTGAGCGAGCCGAGCCGCTTGCGCATCCCGCGGCTGGCGCGGGGACCCGGGACGACGACCGCATTGGCGAGGGTGATCGGACGCATGTCGGCGGCATCGACCACGATCGGATCGAACGGGCGAGCGTCGCTCCGATTCGCCAGCATGATGGATTCGCCCTTGGGCGCGAGATGCCTGTTGCCCCAGGCCAGCAGTGCCACGACCACAGGGAAGAAATCCCGCGCCTTCTCCGTCAGCACATATTCGTACCGCGGCGGCCGTTCGTGATAGCGGCGGCGGATGAACATGCCGCGCTCGGTGAGATGGGCAAGGCGCCGCGACAGGATGTTCGGCGCGATGCCGAGGCTTTGCGAAAATTCGTCGAACTTCGTCGCGCCCTGGAAGGCATCCCGCAAGATCAGGATGCTCCACCATTCGCCGACCGTCTCCACGGCGCGGCCGACCGGGCATTCCAGGATGGAGGGGGATTTCGGCTGCATGGCGGGAGCGTAGGAGAGTGGCTTGCAAAATGCAAGTCACTGGGCAGGCGGCGGCAGGTAGAGTGAGCGGTGAGGATGCGGAGGCGGGGCTGGCGGTGAGGTGCGCAGCGGGCGAGCGGTGAGTATGTGAAAGCAGGCTGGTGGTGGGATTTAAGGTAGCCGCCGGATAGCCGCTATCGTGCCCCGGACGCAGCGCAGCGCCTCTTGGCGGTGCGCTGCAGAGCCGGGGCCCATGTTGCGGAGAGCCTTGCGTGTCGCTTCCCGGCTCCGCGCAGCAGCGTTTCCCGCTGCAGCGCGTCCGGGACAAGAGAGGGAATGCGCCGTTGCCTAGCTCTCCGTCGTTGCGAGCGCAGCGAAGTAATCCAGACTGTTCCCGCGGAGGGATTCTGGATTGCTTCGCTGCGCTCGCAATGACGACGTGGAAAGAGCGTCAGCCTTTGTCGCCTAGTGCGACCGGGCCAGACAGAACGCGACCACCTGCTCCAGCGCGCTCTTCATCGGTGAGGACGGGAACAGCGCCAGCGCGTCGACGGCCATGGCGCCGTAGTGCTGAGCGCGGCTGAGCGTGTCCTCCAGCGCGCGATGCTTGTTCATCAGGCCCAGGGCGTGGTCGAGGTCGGTGTCGCCGATCTCGCCGCGCTCCAGCGCGCGGATCCAGAAGGCGCGCTCGGTGTCGTTGCCGCGGCGGAAGGCGAGCACGACCGGCAGCGTGATCTTGCCCTCGCGGAAATCGTCGCCGGTGTTCTTGCCGAGCTTGGCGCTCTTGCCGCCATAGTCGAGCACGTCGTCGACGAGCTGGAAGGCGATGCCGAGATTCATGCCGACCGAGCGGCACGCGGTCTGCTCCGCCTTCGGGCGGTTGGCGATCACGGGGCCGACCTCGCAGGCGGCCGCAAACAGCTCGGCGGTCTTGCCGCGGATCACGGCGAGATATTCGTCCTCGGTGGTCGCGGTGTTCTTGGCGGCGGCAAGCTGCATCACCTCGCCCTCGGCGATGGTGGCGGCGGCCGCGGAGAGGATGTCGAGCGCGCGGAGCGAGCCGACCTCGACCATCATGCGGAACGCCTGGCCGAGCAGGAAGTCGCCGACCAGCACGCTCGCCTCATTGCCCCAGAGCATGCGCGCCGACAGCTTGCCGCGGCGCATCTCGCTCTCGTCGACCACGTCGTCGTGAAGGAGCGTCGCGGTATGCATGAACTCGACGCTTGCAGCGAGCTTGATGTGACCGTCGCCGGCGTAGCCGGCGAGGTTGGCCATGGCGAGCGTCAGCATGGGCCGCAGGCGCTTGCCGCCGGAGGAGATGAGGTGGTTGGCGACCTCCGGGATCATGGTGACATCCGACCCGGTCCGCGACAGGATCGTGGCGTTGACGCGCTCCATGTCACCAGCGACAAGGGCAACCAGCTGTTCGATCGACGCGCCGGGAGTTTCGAAAGGTACGATGACGGCCACGCCGGTCTCCAATATTTGCCCCGGAGGGGCTATTCTGATGCAAATACAATAGAAACTGGCAGCGGATGCGGCAAGTGCCGCGGAACCATTGACATTTGCCGCTTTAGCCCCTTTCAGGCAGGAGACCTGCGTTTTGCGTGAACTGGTTCGGACCAACGACATGGTGCTGGTGTCGGCGATCGGCGCGCTGCTCGACGGCGCCAACATCCATCATCTGGTGCTGGACCAGAACATGAGCATTATCGAGGGCTCGCTGGGTATCCTGCCGCGGCGGATCCTGGTCCATGAGGATGACGCCCAGGAGGCCAGGGAGCTCCTCACCGAGGCCGGCCTCAGTCATGAACTGCGCGGCGATGATTGACGTCGTCACAGACTTCACCGAGGACGCCTTTCTCGGCGGGCAATTGCGCTTGAAGCAGAAGCGGTCCGGCCACCGCGCCGGGCATGACGCCATCCTGCTCGCGGCGGCGACGGAAGCGCAGGCGGGCGACCGTGTCGTCGATCTGGGCGCCGGCATCGGCACCGCCGGGCTGGCGCTTGGCCGGCGCGTCGCGGGAATCAGCCTCAGCCAGGTCGAGATCGATCCGGAACTGGCGGAACTCGCGCGCGCCAATGCGGCGGCGAATGCGATCGCCGCGGAGACGATCGTGCTCGACGTTACGGCCGACGCACAGGCGTTTGCGGCTAATGGCCTCGCGCCCGACAGCGTCGACGTGGTGCTGATGAACCCACCCTTCAACGATCCCGCACGCCATCGCGGTTCGTCCGATCAGACGCGCCGCACCGCGCATGTTGCGAGCGAGGAGACGCTGAATGCATGGGTGCATGCGGCGCGGCGCATCCTCCGATCGGGTGGCGCGCTGACCTTGATCTGGCGCGCCGATGGAATCGAGGAGGTTTTGGCAGCGCTGTCACGTGGTTTTGGAAGCCTGTCGATCCTGCCGGTTCACGGCGAGGCAGGACGGCCCGCGATCCGCGTGCTGGTGCGCGCAATCAAAGGCGGCCGGGCTCCGACGCGGCTGCTGCCGGGCCTCATGCTCAACGACGAGTCAGGCGTGCCTAAAAATCAGGTGAGGGAGATTCTGGAAGGGAGGGCGTTCTTGCCGCTGGCGGAGCCGCGACGGCCTACTGCGGAAGCGATTCCGACTGCTGCTCTTGCGGGGTCGTCAGACGGATCGCCATGAACAGCGCACCGACCAGCAGCAACAGCAGATAGATTTTCATGGTGTTCTCCGCTGCCTCATTGCAGCTTCCTAACGGGGAATCTGCAAAACACGTTCCGGGCACTTCCAATGACAGTCGCGTGATAAGAAATGGTTAAGCAGAGGTAACGGCATGGCCGAACAATTGAACGATCGTGAGGGTTCCGGCCTGGCCGACAAGCTCATGCAATATCTGCCGGCGCGCTTCCGTCCCGGCACGGCGGTGGTGCCGGTGGTGCGGCTGTCCGGTGTGATCGGTGCGGTGACGCCGCTGCGCCCGGGCATGACGCTTGCGGGCGTCGCGCGGGTGCTGGAGCGGGCGTTTTCGTACCGGAACGCCAAGGCGGTGGCGCTGGTGATCAATTCGCCCGGCGGCTCGCCGGTGCAGTCGCGCCAGATCTATCTGCGCATCAAGCAGCTCGCGGCGGAGAAGAAGCTGCCCGTGCTGGTGTTCGTCGAGGACGTCGCGGCGTCCGGCGGCTACATGATCGCCTGCGCCGGCGACGAGATCATCTGCGATCCGTCTTCCATCCTGGGCTCGATCGGCGTGGTCGGCGGCAGTTTTGGTTTCCAGGAGGCGATCAGGCGGCTCGGCATCGAGCGGCGGCTCTACACGGCCGGCGCGCACAAGGCGATGCTCGATCCGTTCCTCCCGGAAAACCCCGACGACGTGGCGAAGCTGAAGGCGCTCCAGCGCGAGATCCACCAGATCTTCATCGCGCTGGTGAAGGAGAGCCGCGGCGCGCGGCTGAAAGGCGCCGACGACACCCTGTTCACCGGCGAATACTGGGCCGGCGAGAGTTCGATCGCGCTGGGGCTCGCTGACGGCATCGGCGATCTCCGCTCAACTCTTCGTGCCCGCTATGGCGAGAAGGTTCTCACCCCTGTGATTGCGCCGCCGACCGGTCTGCTCTCGGGCCTTTTGGGGCGGAAATCGCCCGGTGCGGGCCAGCTTTCGGCCATGGAATCAATGGCCGGCCTGCCGGACGAGTTGATCTCGGCGGTCGAGACGCGGGCGATTTGGGCGAAATTCGGGTTCTAGGCGACACCCTCCCGCGCCATTTGGTCCGGGCCGAGCCAATTGCGGCGCGGCCCGGTCTGCGCAAGAATGTCTGTGGGGGCTGAGCACTAGACAAGGATCGACCGATGCCGCCGTTTGTCGCTTTCGCGGGCGTCCTGGGCGGGCTTGCCGTGGTCCGCTGGGCCTACAAGACCGCTGTCCGGATCAACCATGAGCTGGAGGAGATGCGCCTGTCGCGCGTCGCTGAAGCCGCCCATGCCGGGGATATTCAGAAGCTGAAACGTGACCCCGTGACCGGAGCGTATCGGCCCGGCTAGGTAGCGCCACTCGCGTCATGCCCGGGCTTGTCCCGGGCATCCACGTTCTTCGTACCGCGACCAAGGTCGTGGATGGCCGGGACATAGGCGAGCGGAAGTGACGCCGTCCTTCGGACGGCTATGCCCGGCCATGACGGAGCACAGGGCCGCTTTCCAGGCCCCCTTTGCCTTGATTCCCATCCCCGCCGTCGATACGGTCCCGCGCGATTCAACCCCCCCGCGAGAGCCTGATCTGACGATGGACGCCTCATTGCCCGCCCATATGCGCCCGGAACGCTCGTTCCAGGGCTTTATCCTCGCGCTCCAGCGGTTCTGGGCCGAGCAGGGCTGCGTGATCCTGCAGCCCTACGACATGGAAATGGGCGCGGGCACCTTCCATCCGGCGACCACGCTGCGCGCGCTCGGGCCGAAGCCCTGGAACGCCGCCTATGTGCAGCCCTCGCGCCGGCCCAAGGACGGCCGCTACGGCGAGAATCCGAACCGGATGCAGCACTACTACCAGTTCCAGGTGATCATGAAGCCGTCGCCGCCGAATCTTCAGGAGCTGTACCTGAAGTCGCTCGCCGCGATCGGCATCGATTCCGCCGTGCACGACATCCGCTTCGTCGAGGACGATTGGGAGAGCCCGACGCTGGGTGCCTGGGGCTTAGGGTGGGAATGCTGGTGCGACGGCATGGAAGTCAGCCAGTTCACCTATTTCCAGCAGGTCGCGGGATTTGAGTGCGCGCCTGTTGCCGGCGAGCTCACCTATGGGCTCGAGCGCCTCGCGATGTATGTACAGGGCGTTGATCGCGTCTACGACCTCAACTTCAACGGCCGCGAGGGCGACGCCAAGGTGACCTATGGCGACGTGTTCCTGCAGGCCGAGCGTGAATATTCGAAGCACAATTTCGAAGTCGCCGACACCGCGATGCTGTTCGAGCAGTTCAAGATGGCGGAAGCCGCCTGCCGGAAGTACCTCGACGCCGGCTGGCAAAAAAACTCAGAGTCCGGCAAGCGCGAGGCGCACCTGATGGCGCTGCCGGCCTATGACCAGTGCATCAAGGCGAGCCATGTCTTCAACCTGCTCGACGCGCGCGGCGTGATCTCCGTGACCGAGCGGCAGAGCTACATTCTTCGCGTGCGCGAGCTGGCAAAGGCCTGCGGCGAGGCCTGGATCCATACTGAAGCGGGCGGAGCGGCCTGATGCCCGATCTTTTGCTTGAACTGTTCTCGGAAGAAATCCCCGCGCGCATGCAGGCCAAGGCGGCCGACGATCTGCGCCGCATGGTCACCGACAAGCTGGTCGCCGAGGGCCTCGTCTACGAGGGTGCGAAAGCGTTCGCGACGCCGCGCCGCCTTGCACTGACCGTGCATGGCATCCCCGCGCGTCAGCCTGACCTGAAGACCGAACGCCGCGGTCCGAAAATGGGCGCGCCCGATGCGGCCGTGCAGGGTTTTCTGAAGGCGACGGGTCTAAACTCGCTCGACGAAGCCAAGATCCAGCGCGACCCGAAGGGCGACTTCTACATCGCGCTGATCGAAAAGCCCGGCCGCGACGCGATCGACGTGCTCGCCGAGATTCTGCCGGTCATCATCCGCACCTTCCCCTGGCCGAAATCGATGCGCTGGGGCGCGCGCTCCGGAAAACCGGGATCGCTGAGCTGGGTGCGTCCGCTGCACGCGATCACCGCGACGTTCGGGCCCGAAACGGAAGATCCCGATGTCGTCAAATTCTCGATCGACGGCATCGAGACAGGCCAGACCACCTACGGTCATCGCTTCATGGCGCCGGCGGCGATCAACGTACGCCGCTTCGAGGACTACGAAGCGAAGCTGAAGGCCGCCAAAGTCATCCTCGATCCGCAGGCGCGCAAGGACATCATCTTCGCTGACGCCAAGGAGCTGACGTTCGCGCAAGGGTTTGAGCTGGTCGAGGATCAGGTGCTGCTCGACGAGGTTTCGGGCCTCGTCGAATGGCCCGTCGTCATGATGGGATCGTTCGAGCCGGAATATCTCGCGATCCCGGAAGAGGTGATCCGCGCCACCATCCGCAACAACCAGAAGTGCTTCGTCGTCAGGGATTCCAAGACGGGCAAGCTGACCAACAAGTTCGTCCTCACCGCCAATATCGAGGCGGCCGACGGCGGCAAGACTATCGTATCAGGCAACGAGCGCGTGATCCGTCCGCGCCTGTCGGATGCGAAGTTCTTCTATGAGACGGACCTGAAGACGAAGCTCGAGGATCGGCTGCCGAAGTTCGAGCAGATCGTGTTCCACGAGAAGCTCGGGACTCAGGCTGCGCGCATCAAACGCATCGAACGTCTCGCCGCCGAGATCGCGCCTTTGGTCGGTGCCGATGTCGCGAAGGCCACGCGTGCCGCGCATCTCGCCAAGGCCGATTTGCTGACCGAAGTCGTCGGTGAATTCCCGGAAGTGCAGGGCTTGATGGGCAAGTACTACGCGCTGGCCCAGGGCGAGGATGCCTCTGTCGCCGCCGCGTGCGAGGAGCACTACAAGCCGCAGGGCCCCGCGGATCGCGTACCCACCGATCCGGTCAGCGTTGCGGTCGCACTTGCAGACAAGATCGACACGCTCGTCGGCTTCTGGGCGATCGACGAGAAGCCGACCGGCAGCAAGGACCCGTATGCGCTGCGGCGCGCGGCGCTGGGCGTGATCAGGCTGATCGCTGAGAACAACCTGCGTCTGTCGCTCATGAAGGTGGCAGCATCTGCACTCGCGGGCCTGTCGGTGAAGTCGGCCGATACGGAGAAGCTTCCAAGCGATCTCCTCGCCTTCTTCGCCGATCGCCTGAAGGTCCAGCTGCGCGAGCAGGGCGCACGGCACGATCTCGTCGACGCCGTGTTCGCCCTCGGCGGCCAGGACGATCTCCTGATGATCGTCCGCCGCGTCGAGGCGCTCGGCAAGTTCCTCGAGAGCGATGACGGCAAGAACTTGCTCGCTGGTATCAAGCGCGCCAGCAACATCCTCGGCATCGAGGAGAAGAAGGACAAGCGCGCGTTCGACGGTGCGCCGGATGCTGCGCTCTATGGCCTCGATGAGGAGAAGGCGCTGGCGAAGGCGATCGGCGAGGTGCAGGCGGAAGCAAGCGCTGCCGTCGCCAGGGAAGACTTTGCCGCCGCGATGAGCGCGATGGCAAAGCTGCGTCCGCCGGTCGATGCGTTCTTCGAGAAGGTTCGCGTCAACGACGACGATCCGAAGGTGCGTGAAAACAGGCTGAAGCTGCTCAACGAGATCCGCAGCGCCACGCGTGCGGTCGCGGATTTCTCGAAGATCCAGGATTGAGGCGGGGCCACAACAACGGTGTCATTCCGGGGCGTGCGAAGCACGAGCCCGGAATCCATTGAGCCGCGCGTGACGTAGAGAAATGGATTCCGGGCTCGCGCGAAGTGGCGCGCCCCGGAATGACGACCACACAAAAAAGCCCCGCCCGGCGGGGGGAGAACCGGGCGGGGCCTGATGTCCGTACTTCGCGATGCGCGCCAGCCTGATTGAAGTGACACGCCGGACATCGAGTTGATCGGAAGCGTTTTCAAGCGAAGTGGATACCGGTTCGCGTGAAGAAAACGCGTTCAGACGAGAATCTAATCCATCACCTCGACGACGCGCCGCGAGCGCGGCTCGACCAGCACGGTTGCGCCGTTTACGACGGTGTAGCGGTAGGTGGTGGCGCCGAAACGTTGCGGCACGTCATAATAAGTGACGCCGCTTTCAGGTAAGGTGGCGCCGACCACCACGCGATCCGGGACACGGAAGGCCGGCACACGTTGCTCGACGACATATTCGCGGAATGCCGGCCTCTGTTCGACCGCAATCGTCGGGCCGCTGTCGACGACAACAGGCGCGCGGCCAACGGTGAGACCGGATTGCGCAGACGCTGCGATCGGCGAGCCGAGCGCGGCGCCAAGCGCAGCGAGGGCGAGAATCCTGTTCCGCATGGGCAACTCCTTCGAACTGATTTCAGCCGGCGCTACTGGCGCGACCGGTTGCCAATGCATGTCCCCTTCGCAATGTTCCGGGAAAAGCCCTGCCGCATCAGCGGCAATTTCGGGCAGTTTTCGCGAAGCCGGGAACCTGTTCGCGCCTTGTGCGTCTCTACCCGCGGAACCCGGTCCGGTATGATCCAGCCGCGATTCGCCTCACGTCACGGAAAGACAATTCATGCACATCACCGTCGCCCACATCTCGCCGCTTCTGTCGCTGCTTGCGGGCGTGCTCATCCTGATCATGCCGCGCCTTCTCAACCTGATCGTCGCGATCTTTCTCATCATAAATGGTGCGATCGGGCTCGGATTGTTGAAGTGGCTCCATCTCTAGGCCTTCATTTTCCGGAACTCTTCGACTTGCGCGGGCCTGCCCAAAGTGGTGTAAGGCGCGCGATTTCCCTTTCCTCTCGCAGGTTGTGTGCAAGCTATGGCCAAAGCCGCCTCGAAGCCCAATAAAACTCCAGCGAAAACGCCAGCGAAATCAAAGTCCTCCGCCGCGGCGAAAGCCGCGCCGGCGGCTCGCAAGGCGCTCGCCAAGAGCACCTTGAAGAGCGCCCCGAAGCCGGTCGCCAAGGCGGCTGTAAAGTCGGCTGCAAAGCCCGCTCCGAAGCCCGCGGCGAAGGCTGCGACCAAGTCGGCTGCGCCGAAGGTTGCCGTGAAGCCCGCCCCCAAAAAGGCCGCGCCCGCCAAGGCGGCGCCAGCCGCGGCCAAGGCCGGCAAATGGGTGTTCACGTTCGGCGACGGCAAAGCCGAGGGCCGGACGGAGATGCGCGACCTGCTTGGCGGCAAGGGCGCCAACCTCGCCGAGATGGCCAATCTCGGCCTTCCCGTGCCTCCCGGCTTCACCCTCCCGACCTCGGTCTGCACCTACTTCTACGCACACGACAAGTCCTATCCGAAGGAATTGCAGTCGCAGGTTGAGAAGGCGCTCGACCATGTCGGCAAGTTGACCGGCAAGGTGTTCGGCGACGTCAAGAACCCGCTGCTCGTCTCCGTGCGCTCCGGCGCGCGTGCCTCGATGCCGGGCATGATGGACACCGTGCTCAATCTCGGCCTCAACGACGAGACCGTGGAAGCGCTGTCGGAACTGTCGGGCGACCGTCGCTTCGCCTATGACAGCTATCGCCGCTTCATCACGATGTATTCGGACGTGGTGCTCGGCTTCGAGCATCATCACTTCGAGGAAATCCTCGACACCTTCAAAGACAGCCAGGGCTATTCGCTCGATACGGACCTCAGCGCCGAGGACTGGGTCGGGCTGGTCGGCAAGTACAAGGACGCGGTCGCGCGCGAGACCGGCAAGGATTTCCCGCAGGACCCGCACGACCAGCTCTGGGGCGCGATCGGCGCGGTGTTCTCATCCTGGATGAACGCGCGTGCGGTGACCTATCGCAGGCTGCACGACATTCCGGAATCCTGGGGCACCGCGGTCAACGTGCAGGCCATGGTGTTCGGCAATATGGGCGAGACGTCGGCGACCGGCGTTGCCTTCACCCGCAACCCCTCGACCGGCGAGAGCAAGCTCTACGGCGAATTCCTGATCAACGCGCAAGGCGAGGACGTGGTGGCGGGCATCCGCACGCCGCAGGACATCACCGAGGAAGCGCGCAAGGAATCCGGTTCCGACAAGGCGTCGATGGAAGCGGCGATGCCGGAAGCCTTCAAGGAGCTGACGCGGATCTACACGCTGCTCGAGAAGCACTACCGCGACATGCAGGACATGGAGTTCACGGTCGAGCAGGGCAAGCTGTGGATGCTCCAGACCCGCGGCGGCAAGCGCACCGCCAAGGCGGCGCTGCGCATCGCGGTCGAGCTCGCCAATGAAGGGCTGATCTCGAAGAAGGAAGCGGTGACGCGGATCGATCCCGCCTCGCTCGACCAGCTGCTGCATCCGACCATCGATCCCGACGCCAAGCGCGACGTGATCGCGACCGGCCTGCCGGCCTCGCCCGGTGCTGCCTCCGGCGAGATCGTGTTCTCCTCGGACGAGGCGGCCAAGCTCCAGGCCGACGGGCGCAAGGTGATCCTGGTCCGCATCGAGACCAGCCCGGAAGACATCCACGGCATGCACGCCGCCGAAGGCATCCTGACCACCCGCGGCGGCATGACCTCGCACGCGGCGGTGGTCGCGCGCGGCATGGGCAAGCCCTGCGTCTCCGGCTGCGGCACCATCCGCGTCGATTACGGCCGCGGCACCATGAGCATCGGCTCCCGCACCTTCAAGACCGGCGACGTCATCACCATCGACGGCTCGCTCGGCCAGGTGCTCGCCGGCCGCATGCCGATGATCGAGCCGGAGCTGTCCGGCGAGTTCGGCACGCTGATGAAATGGGCCGACCAGGTCCGCAAGATCGGCGTGCGCGTCAACGGCGACACGCCGGAGGATGCGCGCACCGCGATCAAGTTCGGCGCGGAAGGCATCGGCCTGTGCCGCACCGAGCACATGTTCTTCGAGGAGACGCGCATCCGCACGGTGCGCGAGATGATCCTCTCCGAGGACGAGCAGTCGCGCCGCGCCGCGCTGGCCAAGCTGCTGCCGATGCAGCGCGCCGACTTCGTCGAGCTGTTCGAGATCATGAAGGGCCTGCCCGTCACGATCCGACTTCTGGATCCTCCCCTCCATGAATTCCTGCCGCACACCCATGCCGAGGTCGAGGAAGTGGCGCGCGCCATGAACACCGACCCGCGGCGCCTGGCCGACCGTGCGCGCGAGCTCTCGGAGTTCAATCCGATGCTCGGCTTCCGCGGCTGCCGCATCGCAATCGCCTATCCTGAAATCGCCGAGATGCAGGCGCGTGCGATCTTCGAAGCCGCAGTCGAGGCCGAGAAGCGCACCGGCAAGGCCGTCGGCCTCGAGGTGATGGTGCCGCTGATCGCCACCAAGGCCGAGCTCGACCTCGTCAAGGCGCGCATCGATGCCACCGCGAAAGCCGTGATGCGCGACACCAACACCAAGATCGCCTACCAGGTCGGCACCATGATCGAGCTGCCGCGCGCCTGCCTGCTCGCGGCCGAGATCGCCGAGAGCGCGGAGTTCTTCTCGTTCGGCACCAACGACCTCACGCAGACCACCTACGGCATCAGCCGCGACGATGCCGCGAGCTTCCTCGGGACCTACGTGTCCAAGGGCATCCTCCCGGTCGATCCCTTCGTCGCGCTCGACCAGGAAGGCGTCGGCGAGCTCGTCAAGATCGGCGTCGCGCGCGGCCGCAAGACGCGCCCGAAGCTCAAGGTCGGCATCTGCGGCGAGCACGGCGGCGATCCCGCCTCCGTCGCCTTCTGCCACGATATCGGCCTCGACTACGTCTCCTGCTCACCCTACCGCGTGCCGATCGCCCGTCTCGCCGCGGCGCAGGCGGCGCTCGGCAAGGCGATCGCGAGCCAGGCGTAAGCCGATTTGAAATGTTGAATGCGAAGAGGCGGGGCTAGGCCCCGCCTCTTTCATTTGAGGCGACACTCCACCCACACTTCATTTGCGAGCGCCCACACTCACTGTCATCGCCCGGCTTGACCGGGCGATCCAGTACGCCGAGGCCGTTGTGGTTGAGCGGACAGGCCGCGGCGTACTGGATGCCCCGGTCAAGCCGGGGCATGACACCGATGAAGCGGACACACTGCGCAAAAACAACGGAACTCGTCACGCGTCCCGTAATGATACGCGCGCGCAAGAGTTCCTTCACCATTCGCGTTGACCGAATGTTTACCGCTTTACGAGAGGCGGCGTTTACCAACGTGCATCATTGCCCGTGAAAACACCTGCAATCGCTTGAGTGTGCCGCACGCGCAACGCCGATTAACGCCCCGGCAACCTAAATTGGATATTGACGATAAAGATCGAATTGTACGGACGTACTGCGGTTCGATTTTTCTGGCGTAAGCGTAGCGTGAGCGTGTCGATGTCAGTGTTGCGTAACCATCCGAAGGGCGCGCGGTTCGCGTCCTTCGGAATCGGTCTCTGCATCTTCGCATTGATGCCGAGAGAGACCGGCTATCAGGATATCGCGTCGTTGCTGGCGCGTCAGCCCGGCGTCGCCGAGCGCTGGCAGAAGCAGGTGTTTTCCGCCGCGTCCTCGATCCAGCTCGCCACCTACAGCTTTTCCCGTCCGATCGGCACGTCGCTTCCGCAGAGCGCGATGGTTCGCCTCGCGAGCCTCGATGGTCGCGACGTCACCGGCGCGATCGGCCGCAATCCTGCGCTTCAGACGCCGCCGCGCTACCAGGCCGCCGATTTTCCCAAGGTCGATCGCTCCATGAAGGGGGATCGCCTCGCAAGCGTCACACCCACGCAGGCTCCCGAGACGACCGCACCATCGGCCGCGCCGGCACAGCAAGATCCCGCGACATCGAACAGCTCGGTGTTCGGCGCCAAGACCGCCGCGTTGCCGCAAATCATGTCGCCGGAGTCCGCGGCGGCGCTCGATCCCGAGCTTCAGGAAGCGCTGCGTGCGCCGCCGCTGCCGCAATATGCCAATCCGCCACAAGCCAGCGACGCAGCGCGCGCGTTCGCGGTCCAGCCGCTCGAGGCGCTGAAGCGGGCGACCCTTCCGGACGCAGCGCCGCGCGATCCCTTCCGCGTCAAGACCTCGAACCTGTTTTTCGGGAGCTCCTCGCTCGGCGGCAATCTCGAGAGCATCGAGAGCTGGCAGCCCGGCGCCGAGCCGCTGATCGTGATGCCCGATCCTGATATGAAGGTGACGGCCGCGCTGTCGCCGCCGTCGGCCGAGATCGCCAGGGACATCGAAAGCGGCGAGAGCGTCGCGCCGAAGGGCGAGGTCAACGCCGACAACCAGCGCGCCAGATCGCCGGCGGAGCGGCTCGCGCTCGACGACAAGTCGCGCGCAAAGGCCGAGAAGTGTCTCGCCGAAGCCGTCTATTTCGAATCGCGCGGCGAGGCCGTGCGTGGCCAGATGGCGGTTGCGCAAGTCGTGATGAACCGCGTCTTCTCCGGCAAATATCCGGACACCGTGTGCGGCGCGGTCTATCAGAACAAGCACCGCCATTTGGCGTGTCAGTTCACATTCGCCTGCGACAACAATGCCGATGTGATCCGCGAGCCCGAGATGTGGGAGCGCGCGAAAAAGATTTCGAAGGCGATGCTCGACGGCCAGATCTGGCTGCCCGAAGTGGGCAAGTCCACGCACTACCACGCCTACTGGGTGCGTCCGTCCTGGGTCGCCGAGATGAAGAAGATGTACAAGACCGGCGTCCACACCTTCTATCGCCCGCGCGCCTGGGGCGACGGCAGCGAAGAACCGAGCTGGGGCACCCCGGCCCAGACCGCCGCGCTCTCCGCCGAGCTCGCCCAGGAAGCCAAGAGCTCCGCCGAGATGGGTGTGAGCGAGCGAAGGTAATCATTCACGGAAGTTCGTCATGCCCGGGCTTGTCCCGGGCATCCACGTTCTTTGTGTTGCGAGGCGAGGCGTGGACGGCCGGGACAAGCCCGGCCATGACGGTGTGGCTCACGCCTCGATATCCAGCGCGCAGTCGAAGTTCGGCGCTGAATGCGTCAGCGCGCCGGATGAGGCGTAGTCGACGCCGGTCGCCGCGATGGCCGCGATCGAGTCCAGCGTGACGCCGCCGGATGCCTCCAGCTGGAGGCATCCCTCGTTGAGCCTGACGGCCTCGCGCAGCGTCGCGAGGTCCATGTTGTCGAGCAGCACGGCATCGGCGAGCCCGGTGCCGAGCACCTCGCGGAGTTGCGCGAGCGTATCGACCTCGATCTCGATCTTGACGAGATGACCGGCATGGGCACGAGCGCGCTCCAGAACCGGGCGGATGCCGCCGGCGACCGCGATGTGGTTGTCCTTGATCAGGATCGCATCGTCGAGCCCGAAGCGGTGGTTGAAGCCGCCGCCGCAGCGCACGGCGTATTTCTCCAGCGCCCGCAATCCCGGCGTGGTTTTTCGCGTGCAGCAGATGCGCATTTTGGTGCCTTCGGTGCGCGCGACATAGTCCGCCGTGAGCGTCGCGACGCCCGAGAGGCGGCCGACGAAATTCAGCGCGGTCCGCTCCGCCGTGAGGATGGCGCGCGCCGGGCCCGTGATCGTCAGCACGTGCTGGCCGCGGGCAATCCGTGCGGCGTCGCGGACATGTGCGCGCACCTCGATGTCGGGTGAGAGCTTTTGCAGCGTCGCCAGCGCCAGCGGCAAGCCGGCGATCACGCCAGACTGGCGGGCGACCAGGATCGCCTGCGCCTTGGTCGTCTCCGGGATCGTTGCAAGCGAGGTGATGTCGCCGGCGCGGCCGAGATCCTCGTCGAGTGCGCGATGCACGGTCTCGTCGATCGCAAGCGGCGACAGGAAGGCGTCGGGATAGAGCAGTGACGTCGGGGTGATCATGGGGGACTCCATCAGGCGGTCATCGGTCGGGCGGTGCGTGGCAGCGGACGCTCGCTCAGGCTCTCCGCGATCTCACGTGCCTCCGTGAGCGTCGTCGTCGTTCTCTGTGCCAGCGCCGGGACATCGGCCGGATGGTCGGAGCGGAAATGCGCGCCGCGGCTCTCGCGCCGGCTCCAGGCGGAAGCTGCGACGAGCAGGGCTGACGCCGCCATGTTGCGGAGTGCGATGCTTGCGGGCCCGCGTTCGACTGCGGCGAAGCTGCGCACGGCCTCCGCAAGCCCGTCACTGTTGCGGATCACGCCGACATGCGCGCTCATCATCGTTCGCAACCGCTTCACGGTGGCAGCGTCCGGCGTGCCGCCACGCGATGTCACCAACGCATCGGGAAGGCGGGCAGGCGAGGGGATCGCGCGGCCGGCGATGTCGTCGGCGATGCGGGCGGCGTAGACCACGGCCTCCAGCAGCGAATTCGAGGCGAGCCGGTTGGCGCCGTGCGCGCCGGTGGACGACACTTCGCCGCCGGCCCAGAGCCCGTCGATCGAGCTGCGGCCGCGCTCGTCCACTGCGATGCCGCCCATGTGGTAATGCGCCGCCGGCGCGATCGGGATGGCCTGCGTGGCGGGATCGATGCCGGCCGCGATGCAGCTTGCATGCACGGTCGGGAATTTGTCGGCGAAGCGCGCACCGAGCGCCTGCCGGGCATCGAGAAAGGCACCGCGCCCGGCCGCGATTTCGGCGAATACGCCGCGGGCCACGATGTCGCGCGGAGCGAGCTCTGCGAGCGGATGGAGCGCCGTCATGAAACGCTCGCCATCGCCGTTGATCAGCGTTGCCCCTTCGCCGCGCAGCGCTTCGGTTGCGAGCGGCGCCGGATCGCGGCCGACCATGATGGCGGTCGGGTGGAACTGCACGAATTCAGGGTCGGCGATGACTGCGCCGGCGCGCGCGGCGATCGCAAGGCCGGAGCCGCTGGCCTCAGGCGGGTTGGTGGTGACGGCATAGAGATGGCCGAGGCCGCCGGTCGCCAGCACCACCGCGCGAGAGGCCAGCAGGAGCGGACGTGCAGCGGGATTGCCGGCCTCGCGCAATTTAAGGCCGGTGACGGCGCCGTCCTCGGTCAACAGCGCTTCGGCGACGAGCCCTTCGATCAGTCGGATCGACGGCGTGCGGCGTACGGCCTCGCTCAGTGCCGCGATGATCGCGGCTCCGGCCCCGTCGCCGCGCACATGCACGATGCGCCGCGCCGAATGCGCGGCCTCGCGGCCGACAGCGAGCTTGCCTTCGAGGTCGCGGTCGAACGGCACGCCATAGGCGAGTAGGTCATGAATGCGTGGCGCCGCCTCGCGCGCGATGCCGAGTGCGACCGCTTCATCGACAAGACCGCCGCCGACGGCGATGGTGTCAGCGGCGTGCGCCTCCGGGCTATCGCCTTCGGCCACGGCCGCAGCGATGCCGCCCTGCGCCCATGCGGACGACGCCCCTTGTCCGAGCGGGGCGGCCGAGATCAGCGTTACCGGCCGCGGCGCGAGCTTCAGTGCACAAAAGAGTCCGGCGAGGCCACCGCCGACGATGACGACGTCATCGGTGCTGCGGGTGAGATTGTGGATGTTGTCTTGCATGTTCTGCGCTCAATTCTTCAGATTGATCATCCGCTCGACCGAACGCCGCGCGCGTTTCGCGAGCGCGGGATCGATCGTGACCTGCTCGCCAAGCGTGAGCAGGCTGTCCAGAATGTTGGCGAGCGTGATACGCTTCATGTGCGGGCAGAGATTGCAGGGGCGGAGCATCTCCACGTCAGGCAGCTCGGCGCGGACATTGTCGGCCATCGAGCATTCCGTGATCATGACTAGCCGCCGTGGCCGCCGCTCGCGCACCCAGTTGATCATGTGCGCGGTCGAGCCGGTGAAATCGGCTTCCGCCAGCACGTCAGGCGGACATTCGGGATGCGCGATGATCTGCACGGACGGGTCGGCGTCGCGATAGGCGCGCAGCTCCTCGCCCGTAAAGCGCTCGTGCACCTCGCAGGCGCCCTTCCAGGCGATGATCTTCACGTCGGTCTTCGAGGCGACATACGTTGCAAGGTAGCGATCGGGCAGGAAGATCACGGTCGGTGCGTTCAGGCTCTCGACCACTTGCACCGCGTTCGACGAGGTGCAGCAGATGTCGACCTCGGCCTTCACCTCTGCGGAGGTGTTGACATAGGCGACGACAGGCACGCCGGGAAATTTTTCGCGGAGCAGGCGAACGTCCGCGCCCGTGATGCTGTCCGCGAGCGAGCAGCCGGCGCGGCTATCTGGGATCAGCACCGTCTTGTCCGGGTTGAGCAGCTTTGACGTCTCCGCCATGAAGTGCACGCCGCATTGCACGATGATGTCGGCCTTCACCTTGGTCGCTTCGACCGCGAGCTGCAGCGAGTCGCCGCCGATGTCGGCGACGCAATGAAAGATCTCCGGCGCCTGATAGTTGTGCGCGAGGATGACCGCGCCCCGGGCCTGCTTCAGCTCGTTGATCGCCTTGATCGTCGGCGCCATCAGCGGCCACTCGATCGGGGGGATCACGTGCTTCACGCGCTCATAGAGCGGTGCAGTGGCCCGCTCGACGTCCGCAGTCCATTCCAGTGAGGGCTTCGGCAGCGCGGGGCCGGTTCGCGCTGCTATGGCGCGCGGAGGGGCGGGGACTTGGCCCTGCGGCCGGTTGGCAAAGTCGTCGGGGCCGTAAATTCCAGTGATGGGCATCGAAGCCTCCCGTGAATGCTAATTATGCTCCATGTGAGTATATATAGGGTCTGAGAAATCCGGCCGAGAGGGCCGGTGGGTTTCGCTAGAGCTCACATATACTCAATCTGAGTAAATCAAAGATAACACGCGCCTGAGCAGGCCGCTAGCCCCAGCCGCACACATTCCCGTCAAATCGCGCCCGGCGCGTCGGGGAGGGCCGCGATGAACCGCAATGCTCCGGCGGCAGCCCTTCGTGGAACGCAATCATTTTTGACTTGGGATCTTCATGCATTTGCATTAAACGCCTGACTCGCGGTTGCCTATTCCGGATCCGCCAGCGACTGATGAGGAACCCATGTCCACTCAAGCGGGCGAACTCGGTCCGGTCTCGCGTTCCTCCACCTGGCGCACCCCGGCGATCATCATTCTCTGCGGTTGTGCCATTGGCATGCTCGGCTTCGGCCCGCGCTCGGCGCTCGGGTTCTTCGTGCAGCCGATGAGCCACGAATTCGCCTGGGGTCGCGACGTGTTCGGCCTCGCGATCGCTTTCCAGAATTTGCTGTGGGGATTGGGCCAGCCCCTTGCCGGCGCGGTCGCCGATCGCTTCGGCCTGTTCCGGGTGATGTGTGTCGGCGCGCTGCTTTACGCCGGCGGCCTGCTGCTGATGCGCTATTCCTCGACGCCGCTGTCGCTGAATCTCGGCGCGGGCGTGATGGTTGGCTTTGGTCTCGCCGGCTGCTCGTTCAACCTGGTGCTGTCGGCCTTCACCAAGCTGTTGCCGGCCGAGAAGCGCGGCCTCGCGCTCGGTGCCGGCACCGCGGCGGGCTCGTTCGGGCAGTTCCTGTTCGCGCCCATTGGCGTCGCGCTGATCGACAATTTCGGCTGGCAGCAGGCGCTCACCGTGTTCGGCTTCCTGATGCTGCTGATCATCCCGCTGTCGCTGGCGCTCTCGACGCCGCCGGTGGCAACCACGGCCAACACGGCGCCGGCGGATGAGCAGACCTTTACGAAAGCGCTCGCCGAAGCCTTCGGCCATCGCTCCTATGTGTTGCTGGTGCTCGGCTTCTTCACCTGCGGCTTCCAGCTCGCCTTCATCACCGTGCATCTGCCGGCGTTCCTGGTCGATCGCGGCATCTCGACGCAAACCGGCGGCTGGGTGATCGCGGCGATCGGCCTGTTCAACATCATGGGATCGCTGAGCGTCGGCTATCTCCAGAACTCGCTGCCGAAGCGCTACATCCTCTCCGCGATTTATTTCACGCGCGCGCTTGCGACGCTCGCCTTCATCTCGTTCCCGATCACGCCGTTCTCGGCGATCGCATTCGGTGCGGTCTCCGGTCTGACCTGGCTGTCGACGGTGCCGCCGACCTCGGCGCTGGTGGCGCTGATGTTCGGCACGCGCTGGCTCGCCACGCTCTATGGCTTCGCCTTCGTCAGCCATCAGGTCGGCGGCTTCCTCGGCGTCTGGCTCGGCGGCATCGTGTTCGAAAAGTTCGGTTCCTATACGCCGATCTGGTGGCTCTCGATCCTGTTCGGCGTGCTGTCCGCGCTGATCAATCTTCCGATCGTCGAGAAACCGGTTCAGCGAGCGGTTGCGCAGCCTGCCTGATCGGCTAAACATCCCCTGAAACAAGTCCAGGGAGTTCAGTCGTGGCCACATTCAAGGCGATCCGGATCGACAAGGCGGACAAGG
This sequence comes from Bradyrhizobium sp. 604_D8_N2_3, assembly GCF_051810765.1. Taxonomy (NCBI): domain Bacteria; kingdom Pseudomonadati; phylum Pseudomonadota; class Alphaproteobacteria; order Hyphomicrobiales; family Nitrobacteraceae; genus Bradyrhizobium; species Bradyrhizobium sp. 604_D8_N2_3. The sequence goes on from NZ_JBPWPM010000001.1 coordinate 2,275,230, forward strand.
GCACCACCGCCGCACTCACGCAGTTCGACGACGCCGAACTGATGGACGGTGATGTCACGGTCGGCGTGGAATGGTCGACGCTGAACTACAAGGATGGCCTCGCGCTCACCGGCAAGGCGCCGGTGGTGCGTCGCTTCCCGATGATCGCCGGCATCGATTTCGCCGGCACGGTTGAAACCTCCTCCCATCCGCAATGGAAGGCGGGCGACAAGGTCGTCTGCACCGGCTGGGGCGTGGGCGAGACCCATCTCGGTGCCTATGCCGAGAAGGCGCGGGTCAAGGGCGACTGGCTGGTCGCCTTGCCGCAGGGCCTGTCGGCGCGCGACGCCATGGCGATCGGCACGGCCGGCTTCACCGCGATGCTGTCGGTGCTGGCGCTGGAGAAGCACGGCCTGTCGCCGAAGAGCGGCCCTGTGGTGGTGACGGGCGCGGCCGGCGGCGTCGGCTCGGTCGCCACCGCCGTGCTCTCGAAGCTCGGTTATCACGTCATCGCCTCGACCGGCCGCGCCTCGGAAGCCGACTATTTGAAAGAGATCGGTGCGGCCGAGATCATCGACCGCAATGAATTGTCGGCGGCGGCCAAGCCCCTCGCCAAGGAGCGCTGGGCGGGCGGCGTGGACAGCGTCGGCTCGACCACGCTCGCGAATCTCCTGTCGATGACGAAGTATGGCGGCGCAATCGCGGCGTGCGGCCTGGCGGCCGGCATGGACCTGCCGTCTTCTGTCGCACCCTTCATTTTGCGCGGGGTGTGCCTTCTCGGCATCGATTCCGTGATGTGCCCGATCGAGCCGCGGAAAGCCGCCTGGCAGCGTCTGGCCTCGGATCTGGATCGGACAAAACTATCTGAAATTACTCATGAAATTCCGATCGAGGAAGTTTCGGAATGGGGCGCGAAAATACTCGCCGGCCAGGTCCGCGGCCGCATCGTGGTAAAAATTGTCTAACGGCGTTCAGACTTTACCAACCAAGCTGCTTCAATGTTGCCTTGGTTAGTATGGTAAGCAGCGGGTAAAGAGATAAGGCATCGCCCGCGCTGGGGTTGGTTCGGAGTTGAGCATGCTTGCGCGTATTGTGTTGGGGGCTGTCACGGCGGCAGCGACGTTTGTGCCGGCCATTGCAGGAAGCATGAACGCCGACGAGGCGCGCCGCTTCGTTGCCGGCAAGGTGTTCGCGTTCACCTGCTTCGACGGTACCCGCGGCGCAGGCCGCATCCTCGACGACCTTGGCGCCGCCGGCGCGGTGCAGTTCTCGGGCGCAGGCCCGGTGAAGCATCTCCGCCTGCCCGGCAACACGCTCCAGATCCGCGGGCAGAACGTCTGCGCCTCGATCAAGGGCATTCCGTTCGAGCCCTGCTTCAACCTGGAAAAGACCGACGATCGCAGCTTCCGCGGCTCGGTGTCGGGCATGGGCTTCGCCTATTGCGACTTCCACCACCAGGGCGGCAATCAGATGCTGATGGCGCGCGCCGTGGCGCGTCCGCGTTCGCTGCGCTCTTCGGAGCGCACCGGTTCGGTCGCTGCGTCCAATACTGAAGTCGCCGCGCGCGTCGAGACGCCGCGTGTCGAGAGCAGCCGGCTCGAGCCGGTGAAGTCCGAAGCCAGATCGGAGCCCGCCAGGAACGACGCTCCGCTGGAATTGCGCCGCTCGACCCAGTGAGCTGGCTGCGCGGGACCGCCCGCGCATTTTGTCGTTGAAAATATTCATCGGTCACCAAGCCGCCGCGCCGTAGTCATACGGACGGCGGCTTTCATGCCTTGGTAGCGACTCGCGTCCCAGTTTGCGCAGGGCCGGGGGGTGCAAGGGTACTACGATGTCGCTGTATTTCTTTCGCATCAGCACCGGTCGTTATTCCGGCGCCGCCGACCAGCCGTACGAGTTCGAGGATCGCGCCGCCGCTTGGGCCGAGATGAGCGAGGTCTGCGCCAACCTGCTCGGCAGCATCGCGCGCAACCTGAAGCCGAACGCGAAGTGGAGCATGGAGCTGCTCGACGAGAACAAGAAGCCGGTCTTCCGCGTCAGCCTGGTCGGTGAGACCGTGTGCTGATGACCGCGAACGGGCAACCGTTAACGGACGCCAGCGCGTGCAAATCCGCGAGTTCCATTTCATTGCACGTGAAAAGTGTGCAACTGCAGTAGTTTAAGCACGATTTCAGTATTTCTACCCAGGCTGCCGCGGCCACCCTTAACGTTAATGAGTAACCTCGCGGTTAGCCTTCCCGGACTGTTCACGCGCGTCGGCGCGGCAATGCGTATCCGGGGATTATGTCGATGATGTTCATTCAGAACCTGCGAATTGGCACCAAGCTCGCTGTGACCTCGGCACTCACCATCGCGCTCGTCGCGCTGATGATCGTCCTCCAGATGAACGGCGACGCTGCGGTTCAGAAGCTCAGCAATGGGGCATCGGGGCAGCAGTCGATCGCGCAAAGCGCCGCGGAAGCCAAGGCGTCGGTCCGCGGGATGCAGATCGGCATTCGTGACATCCTGAGCTCCACGTCGCCGGCCGAGTTGCAGAAGGCCGTCACCTATTTCAACGATCGGCAGACCGCGGCCCTGAAATTCGCGGACGAGATGGCGAAGCTGTCGCGCTCGCCGGAGAATCACAAGCGGATCGACCGCCTGATCGTGTTGGTCGGCAATTTCAGCAAGGGGCAACAGCAGATCGAAGCGATCCGCAAGCAGGAGCTCGCCCTGAGCGCGAAGAAGGACGGTGAAGCCGCAGCGCCGCTCGCAAAGCTCGTGGCCGAGGTCGACCGCATCCGCAAGGAGATGCTGGCGCCGATCAACGAAGAGATCTCGGAGCTGACCAACGAGATCATCAACTTTGCCAAGCAGAAGAGTTCCGAAGCCCGCGCCGAAGCCGAAGCTGAGGCCGCGTCCGTCGCGCGGACCTCGTTCGTCGCCGGCGTGCTGGTCGCGCTGGTTTTGATCGGGGCGTGCATCTTCTCCGTCTTCAGCATTGCGCGGCCCATGCGCGCATTGACGGCGGCGATGGAGAAGCTCGCCGGCGGCGATTTCTCCGTGGTGCTGCCGGGCCTCGGCCGCAAGGACGAGGTCGGCGAAGTCGCCGGTGCCGTCGAGAAATTCAAGATCGTGTCCGAACAGAAGGCGCGAGAGGACGCGGAAGCCAAGTCGCGGCAGGATCAGCTCGCGGCCGAGCAGCGCAAGTCCGAGATGCGCAGGCTCGCCGACAGCTTCGAAGGCGCCGTCGGCGAGATCGTCGGTACGGTGTCGTCGGCTTCCACGGAGCTTGAAGCATCCGCCACCACGCTCACCTCGACCGCGGAGCGCACGCAGCAGCTCACCACCGTGGTCGCGGCGGCCTCCGAAGAGGCCTCCACCAACGTGCAGTCGGTGGCGTCGGCAACGGAGGAGCTGTCGTCGTCGATCACCGAGATCAGCCGCCAGGTGCAGGAATCTGCGCGCGTCGCCAGCGAGGCGGTCGGCCAGGCCCGCACCACGACCGACCGTGTCAGCGAGCTGTCGAAGGCGGCGACGCGGATCGGCGACGTCGTGGAGCTGATCAACACCATCGCCGGCCAGACCAACCTGCTGGCGCTCAACGCCACGATCGAGGCCGCGCGCGCCGGCGAAGCGGGCCGCGGTTTTGCCGTGGTCGCCTCCGAAGTCAAGGCGCTCGCCGAGCAGACCGCGAAGGCGACCGGCGAGATCGGCCAGCAGATCGCCAGCATTCAGGCCGCGACCGAGCATTCGGTCGGCGCCATCAGGGACATCAGCGACACCATCGAGAAGCTGTCGGAGATCTCCTCGGCGATCGCCGCTGCGGTCGAAGAGCAGGGCGCCGCGACGCAGGAAATCTCCCGCAACGTGCAGCAGGCGGCGGAAGGCACCCATCAAGTGTCGTCCAACATCACCGACGTGCAGCGCGGCGCGAGCGAGACCGGCTCGGCGTCCTCGCAGGTGTTGGCGGCGGCGCAGTCGCTGTCCGGCGACAGCAATCGCCTCAAGCTCGAGGTCGGCAAGTTCCTGGGTACCGTTCGCGCGGCCTGACCAAAACCGCAGGGAGAGCCTTGCTCCCTGCGCAACTCTCGGAACGCAAGAGCGGCGTCGATCGCGGTGAAAACTCCGTGTTTCTACGGCAAACGTGGTTAAGGGAAGCGGAATGGTTTTTGGACGAAGTTCATGGAAATTCAGCCGCTTGAGCGGCAACGTCCATGAAGGATTCCAGTCATGCATTTTCTCGGCCGCTTCCGCATCCTGAGCAAGATCCTCGGGATCGTCCTCCTGCTGTGCGGGATCGGCGCCGCGATCGCCTGGATCGGCGTCTCCGCCCTCAGCGATCTCAGCGAAAAGGCCGACGTGATGTCGACCGCGGCCAAGCGGGCCCTGCTCGCCGCGCGCGCCAACCAGAACGTCATCGCGCTGAACCGCGCTGAATTCCGCAGTGCGCTTGATCCGCGTGACGACAATCGCCTCGCCGCGCGTGATGTCATCAACGCCCAGCTCAAGCAGTATCAGGAGCGTTTCGACGAGGTCAGCCAGACCCCGGACGAGAAGGCCAAGACGCTGCTCCCGGGCGTGCGTGAGGCGTTCTCGGCCTACAAGAGCCAGATGGACACGACGCTCGCGGCCGTCGATGCCGAGAAGTCGGCGAAGCTCAGCGACAGCGCAGACAAGCTGCGCGACATCGCGATGAAGAGCAGGACCGCTGCGGAGAACCTTCAAGGCAAGATCCGCGAACTCGCCGATCGGCTGAATACGCGTGTCGAGGAGAAGAGCAAGGAAGCGCGCGAGCAGTATGAATCGACGTCACGCTTCCTGATCATCCTCGCAGGCCTCGGTGTCATCATCGGCGGCGCGTTGGGCTTCATCATCGGTCAGTACGGCATCGCGCGGCCGATCCGCATGATCGTCGGTGTGCTCCAGGAGCTTGCCTCCGGCCGCTATCAGGTCGAGATCGCCGGCCTTGATCGCAAGGACGAAGTCGGCGAAGTCGCCAAGACCGCGGAAGTGTTCCGGGAGAACGGCCTTGCCAAGATCCGGATGGAAGCCGAGCAGAAGGAGATGGAGCAGCGCAGCGCGGCGCAGCGTCGCCAGGACATGCTCCGGCTTGCCGACCAGTTTGAAACCGCCGTCGGCGAGGTGATCGAGACCGTGAGCTCGGCCTCGACCGAGCTCGAGGCTTCCGCGACGACGCTGACCTCGACCGCGGAGCACGCGCAGCAGCTTGCGACGGTGGTCGCTTCGGCCTCTGAGGAAGCCTCCACCAACGTGCAGTCGGTGGCCTCGGCGACCGAGGAGCTGTCGTCCTCGATCACCGAGATCAGCCGCCAGGTGCAGGAATCCGCGCGCGTGGCGAGCGAAGCCGTCGGCCAGGCCCGCACCACCACCGAACGTGTCAGCGAACTGTCGAAGGCGGCAACGCGGATTGGCGACGTCGTCGAGCTGATCAACACCATCGCCGGCCAGACTAACCTGCTGGCGCTCAACGCCACGATCGAGGCTGCGCGTGCAGGCGAAGCTGGCCGTGGCTTCGCCGTCGTCGCTTCCGAAGTGAAGGCGCTTGCCGAGCAGACCGCGAAGGCCACCGGCGAGATCGGCCAGCAGATTTCCGGCATCCAGTCTGCTACCCAGGAGTCGGTCGGCGCCATCAAGGACATCAGCGACACCATCGAACGGCTGTCGGAGATCTCTTCGGCGATCGCGGCGGCGGTGGAGGAGCAGGGCGCGGCGACGCAGGAGATCTCCCGCAACGTGCAGCAGGCGGCGGAAGGCACCCATCAAGTGTCGTCCAACATCACCGACGTGCAGCGCGGTGCGAGCGAGACCGGCTCGGCGTCGTCGCAGGTGCTTTCGGCTGCGCAGTCGCTGTCCGGCGACAGCAACCGCCTCAAGCTCGAGGTCGGCAAGTTCCTCACCACGGTGCGCGCCGCCTGAGGGCGGCCGTCCTCACCCCATCGTCCGCCGATTGCAACCGCCGCGCGAGGACGCGTGGCGGTTCGCATGCGTCCGCAGCCGATGCCGCGGTGAGAAGGTCTGCACGGTTAACCTTCCGGAAAACCGATGCAGTCATGATCTCGCAATATTCGGGTGCCGAGTCGCCCTCCCTGTATTGCGTATCGAACGTATCGGAGCACATTCAATGAGCGGCTTCTCCATTCGCCTCACCCACAAGGTCATGGCGATCGGACTCTTCGGCCTTGTCGGTCTCGTCGTCTTCGGCGCGATCTACGAGATCGGCAGCCTCTCTCAGGACGCCTCCCGCACCGTTGCCAACCGCGCCCGCGCGATCGCTGACCTGAACAAGCAGCTCACGATCGAGATGCTGGAGGCGCGCCGCAACGAGAAGAATTTTCAGCAGCGCCGCAACGAAAGCTACGCCAAGGCCCATGCCGAGCTGATGGGACCGATCAACCGCGATTTCGACGAGGTCGAGCGGTTGATGGCGGCCGGCGGTATGAGCGCGCTGTCCGACAAGACCAGGCAGGCGCATGACGGCTTCAAACGCTATGCCGAGGATTTCAAGGCGCTCGTCGTGGCCGAGACCAGACTCGGGCTGAACGAGACGCTTGGCCTGTCCGGCTCGCTCCGCGCCGCCGTGCACGACATCGAGGTGAAACTCAAGGAGATCGACGATCCCAGGACGACGAGCTGGATGCTGATGATGCGCCGGCACGAGAAGGACTTCATGCTGCGGCGCGACCCCAAATACATTGCCGAAGTGAAGAAGGCCGCGGTCGAATTCTCCAAGGCGATCGAGGTGGTCGCAGTCCCGATGGCAGTGATGAACGACATCACGGCCAAGCTCCAGAAATACCAGTCCGAGCTCGCGGCCTGGGCCGAGACCGCGCAGCAGAGCGCTACGCTGGACGCGAGCATGATGAAGACATTCCGCGAGCTCGAACCCTCCATGGTCGAGGTGCGGACCGCCGTCGACGCCATGTACAAGCAGGCGGACGCCGCGGAGGCCGCAACGCGCGATGCCGTGCGCATGTGGATGATGATCGCCTTCGCGCTCACCGTCGTCGTGCTCGCCGTGGTCGGCTTTGTCCTCGGGCGCTCGATCTCGAAGGCGCTGTCCGGCATGGTCGGTGCGATGACGCGGCTGGCGCGCGGCGAGCTTTCGATCTCCGTCCCCGGCGTCGGGCGCAAGGACGAGATCGGCGAGATGGCCGGTGCGGTCGAGGTGTTCAGGACCAACATGGCGGAGGCCGAGCGGCTGCGTGCGGAGCAGGCCGAGGCTGACGCGCGCGGGCGCGAACGGCGCAAGGCGGACATGCACCGCCTCGCCGACGGGTTTGAAGGCGCGGTCGGCGAGATCATCGACACGGTGTCGTCGGCGGCAACCGAGCTCGAGGCGTCCTCCAATACGCTGACCCAGGCCGCCGAGCGCGGCAACGGGCTCGCCACGGCGGTGGCGGCGGCCTCGGAGGAGGCGTCCGCGAACGTGCAGTCGGTGTCGTCCGCGAGCGAGGAGATGACCACATCGATCTCGGAGATCAGCCGCCAGGTGCAGGAATCGGCCCGCGTCGCCGACGTCGCGGTGGAGCAGGCCCAGCGCACCAACGCGCGCGTCGCGGAGCTGACCAAGGCGGCAGGGCGTATCGGCGACGTGGTCGAGCTGATCAACACGATCGCCAGCCAGACCAATCTGCTGGCGCTCAATGCCACGATCGAGGCGGCACGGGCGGGCGAGGCCGGCAAGGGCTTTGCGGTGGTTGCGACCGAAGTGAAGGCGCTCGCCGAGCAGACCGCGAAGGCCACCGGCGAGATCAGCCAGCACATCGGCGCGATCCAGACCGCGACGCAGGATTCGGTCGGTGCGATCAAGGAGATCGGCGACACCATCGCGCGGATGTCGGAAATTTCCTCGGCCATCGCCGCAGCGGTGGAGGAGCAGGGCGCCGCGACGCAGGAGATCTCCCGCAACATCCAGCATGCCGCGCACGGCACCTCGGAGGTCTCCGCCAATATCGGCAACGTTCAGCGCGGTGCAGGCGAGACCGGGGCTGCGTCGGCCCAGGTGCATTCGGCAGCACAATCGCTGTCTCAGGAGAGCAACCGGCTGAAGAGCGAGGTCGCGCGCTTCCTGGAGTCGGTCCGGGCGGCCTGAGGTCGTCAGTTGCTCCGTTCGAGCCGCGCATCGCGGTGCGCCGGTGTGGCGTCGCGCGATGTCTGCTGCACTGCAACTAATAATTGCGGAACATATAACGGCGGCGACAGCGAATTCCGTAGTTTCACGTAGGTTCCTGTTAACGCCTGTTTGCAACTATGAGCGCAATCTTACGGGATAAAAATCAGCCAGCATTGTTGAACTGACTTCCGCCCTGTCGTCCGTCGTGACGATGGCGGCGCAGGTGATTTGCGCGTTGCTAGGTCTCATCGGGATTTGCTGTGATGTCGAAGTTGTCGATCGTGTTCAAGCTTCTGACCGTGTTGTCGGTCCTCGTGCTGTCGCTCGCCGGCGTCGGCGTGATGGCGATCGGCACCATGCAGAGTATCAATTCCCACACCGTCGAGATCGCGGAGAGCTGGCTGCCGAGCGTGCGTGCGCTCGGCTCGCTTCGCGCCGACATCAACGAGCTGCGCGTCGCGCTGCGCCTGCACCTGATGCAGGACACCGCCGAGGGCAAGGAAGCCGCCGAGAAGCGCCTCGCCTCGCTGCAGGCGCGCATCGACCAGACCCGCAAGGTCTACGAGCCGCTGATCACCTCGGCCGAGGAGCGTTCGCTCTATGAGCAGTGGAGCAAGGCGTGGGCCGAGTACCTGAACGGGGTGCAGGACGTCATGGCGCTGTCGCGCAAGGGCGTCGGTCGCTTCCCGACCGATGCCAACGAGCTGTTGCAGACCAAGGTCGCGAAGATGGCCCAGGCCGCCGACCCGCTGCTCCAGAAGGGCATCGAGATGAACAACCGGGGCGCCGAGCTGGAGACGAAGCAGGCAGCCGACAGCTACGCCACGATCTTCCGCGTGCTGGTCGGCATCATCGTGTTCTCGGTCGTGATCGCGATCGGTGCCGCCTATTATCTCGTGCGTGACGTTTCTCGCGGCATTGCCTCGATCATCCATCCGATGCAGTCGCTTGGCGAAGGCGACCTCTCCGCCGAGGTGCCGCATCGCGGCGAGAAGACCGAGATCGGCTCGATGGCGGATGCGCTCCAGATCTTCAAGGAGGCGTTGATCGCCAAGAAGGCCGCCGACGAAGTCGCTGCTGCCGACGCCGAGGCCAAGATCGAACGCGGCCGCCGCGTCGACGCCATCACCCGCAAGTTCGAGGCCATGATCGGCGAGGTCGTCGGCACCGTGTCGTCGGCCTCGACCGAGCTCGAGGCCTCCGCGACCACGCTGAGCAGCACCGCGCAGCGCGGGCAGGAGCTTGCGACCGTGGTCGCTGCGGCGTCCGAGGAAGCCTCGACCAACGTCCAGGCGGTTGCGTCCGCCTCGGAGGAGCTGTCGTCCTCCATCACCGAGATCAGCCGCCGCGTGCAGGATTCGGCGCGGATGGCCGCGGAGGCCGTCGAGCAGGCCACGCGGACCAACGACCGCGTCAACGCGCTGTCGCAGGCGGCATCCCGCATCGGCGACGTGGTCGAGCTGATCAACACCATCGCCGGTCAGACCAACCTGCTGGCGCTCAACGCCACCATCGAGGCGGCGCGTGCCGGTGAAGCCGGCCGCGGCTTCGCGGTCGTCGCCTCCGAGGTCAAGGCGCTGGCCGAGCAGACCGCGAAAGCGACCGGCGAGATCGGGGCGCAGGTCTCCGGGATCCAGGCCGCGACGCAGGAGTCCGTCAGCGCCATCCAGGAGATCGGCGGCACCATCGAGCGGCTGTCCGAGGTGGCGGCGGCCATCGCAGCCGCCGTCGAGGAACAGGGCGCGGCCACGCAGGAGATCTCGCGCAACGTGCAGCAGGCTTCGGTCGGTACGCAGGAGGTCTCGATGAACATCACGGACGTGCAGCGTGGTGCGATCGAGACCGGCTCGGCGTCGACGGAGGTGCTGTCGGCGGCGAAATCGCTGGCGACCGACAGCACGCGGCTCAAAGTCGAGGTCGCGCAGTTCCTGGAGTCGGTCCGCGCGGCTTGATCCTCAAGTGCTCGCCTGCGGAGCCGGCGGCGGTGCGACCTGCCGCCGGAACAGGATGCGCTGGTAGAGCCAGCCGATCGCGACCAGCACGATGCCGAGGCACATGAACGACAGCGCGCGGTAGACGCCTGTCAGCGTCGACATGTCGATCACGAAGGCCTTCAGGATCGTCAGCGCGATCACCGCGGCCGACGCCAGCCGTGCCCGCTCGGAGTTGACGAGAATGCCGACGCCGAGCAGCACCACGCCGAAGCCGAGCCAGCCGATCGAATAGGTGTATTGCTCCGCGCCCGTGGTGGCGCCGTAGAGCAGGACCGGGCCGTGATAGAAGCGGCGGATCTCCAGCGTCAAATAGGTCAGCGCGAACACCAGCGCAGCGCCGGCAATCGTGTTCGCATAGGCGACGGGGCGATGTCCGGCCACCGCATAGGACAGCAGCAGCATCAGCACCGCCGGGAGAGCGTAGCCGAGCAGCAGCAGGTTGAAGACGAGACCGCCGACATCGACGCTGGAGAGCAGCCACGGATTCTCCAGGATCAGCAGGCCGAACACGCTGATGAGCCCGGCGATCGCGGTGAGCGCGATTGCGCCGACATTGTGAACGATGCTGTGGCTCCTCAGCCGCAGCCGCTCCAGCCCGATCGCCATGGCGAGCGCGACGCAGACTTGCAGGGCAAATTCGAGCAGTGAGGGCGGCGACGTCATGCGGCCGCCGGTGGCAAGATGCCGGATCTCCATGAAGGCGAGCAGCGCGGTGAACAGGATCGCGGCGGCCTCCACGATGCGCAGCGGCGGATCGTCGCCGCGGCGGCGCAGGAAGATGCTCGCGCCCCAGAACGAGGCCGCCGGCAGGCCGTAGCCCCACAACAGCCAGTTGAAGATCGGCGTGGTGCCGACGGCATCGCCGACGATGCGTGGATCATAGCCGATGCGCGCGGTAACGATCGCGGCAAAGATGGCGGCGAGCCGGCGCAGGACCGGGATCGGCCGCTGCAGCGAGATCCAGGCCGTGCCGAGCGACATCAGGGCCAGCGCGATGGTGAGCCAGCCCTTTTCGAGGGCGAAGGTCAGCGCCAGTGCCAATGCGCCGAGCGTGCCGGTCGCGAACAGCGCGACGGAGGTCGCAGCGCCCGGCCGATCTTCGCGGCGTGCCAGCGCTTCGGTCGCAGCGCCGAAGGCCGCGGCGAGCAGCACCGCGAGGATCGCGAACGGGATCGAGCGGTCGAGATGGGCGATGCGCGCGTAGAGCGCAACGAGGATCGCGGTCGGCGTCGCAACGGCTGCCGCCGACCACACCACCGGAATGACCGCCGAGCTCGAGCGGCCCTGCGCGAGAAAGCCCGCGATGCCGAAGCCGGCAGCGAAGATTGCGGCCATCACCAGATGCAGCGTCACCGCGCCGTCGATCGCTGTCGGTCCGACGCCGGGCATGGGGCCGCCCGGCAGCACCAGCATGTCGGGATTGGCGCGCACCGCCCATTCGGCGAACACGATGAAGACGGTCGCTGCGGCCGCGCCCAGCGCGCCGGTCGCCGCCGGCGCGCGCCAGGCGACGAACAGCGTCGCACCAACCAGAAGCGTGAAGGCGATCAGCGCAAGGTCCGCATGCGCGCTCGACAGCACGATCAGCATCGCGCCGAACAGATAGGCGCCGAGGGAGCTCGACGACACCGGCTCGATCTCGCCGTCCTCGATGGTCGGGCCGAACATGAAGCCGCAGACCACGAGCAAAGCGGCGAGCACGAAGCCCGCGATCGCATGGAAGGCGTGCGGCGCGACCTGCAGTTCGCTGGTATCGAGACCCGGGAAGATCCAGAGCACGGCGAAGGCGATGGTCGTCACCGCGAGCCAGCGCCACAGCCGGATGTGCGCGAGGCCGAAGCTCGCGGCGGTGACGATCGCAAGATAAACATAGAGCGCCCAATAATCCGGCTTGCCGCTGGAGACGAGGATCGGCGTCACGAACGCGCCGACCACGCCGAGGCCCGCGAGTGCGGGCCCATGCAACAGTGCCGCGGCGAGCGTGCCCATCGCGACGATGCCGAGCAGCACGAAAGCGGTGGCGGGCACGAGGAAGCCATAGAGCGCATAGGCGGCGTAGATGGTCGCGAACGCCACGGCCGTTCCGGCCGCGGTGAGGATCGCGGGGATGTTGGCGATCGGCAGCGCCGCGATGTTGGAGATGCTCTCCTTGCGTCGCGACCATTCGCCGGCGCCCAGCAGCGCGGCTGCGAACAGCCCGCCGAGGAACACGCGCACGCCGGGGCCGACGAGGCCCGCCTCGATCGAATAGCGCACCATGAAGAAGCCGCCGAGCGCGAGCGCGAGGCCGCCGATCCAGACCACCCAGCGCGTGCCGAGCCGTTCCTCGAAGCCGGGCGCCGGCGCGGGCAAAGGCGGCGGTGCGTAGGCCTCGGTGCTCGCCGCAAGCGGCGGCGGTGCATCGGCTTCAGTGCTCGCTGCGAGCGGCCGCGGTGAAACCTCTTCGGTGACGAGCGGAGGCGGTGCTGCCTCGACTTCGGGCGCGAGCGGCGGCGGCTCGGCGGCCGTCGTCGCGGGCGCCTCGGCCTGCACCTGCGTGGGCATCAGCGGCGGTGGCTGCACCTGCCGCTGCGCGTAAAACATCTCTTCGAGCGAGGCGAGCCGGCGGCGCAGCTCGGTCGCCTGGCTGGAGGCCTTGATCGCGATCAGGACAGCGATGATCGCAATGATCAGCGCAAAGACGTCAAACGGGCCGTCGAACATAAAGCCTCCAGGCAACCGGCGGGCAGGGGCCGGTCACGCAAATCCTAGGATCTAGCGCCGGGAGCGTACGCGCAAGCCCGGCGCGGGTCGTTCCTGGAGCACGTCGCGGCGGAAGCGGTAGAGCGCCGCCGGCCGTCCGCCGGTCTGTGTCGACATCACCCCGGTCGGTTCGACCAGGGCTTCGGTTTCGACCAGGCGGCGGAAATTTTGCTTGTGCAGGTGCCGGCCGGAGATCGCCTCCACCGTGTACTGCAGTTCAGTGAGTGTGAACTCCGCGGTCAAAAGTTCAAACACCACAGGACGATACTTCAGTTTCGCACGCAGCCGCGCGATCGCGGTCGCGAGAATCCGGCGGTGATCGAATCGCATCGAGGTGCCGAGCGCGGGAAGCTCCTTGCGCGCCAATGCCGCAGGGCGGCCGTCGCGCCGCGCCTCCTCGATCAGCCCGGCCTCGTACAAGAGCTCGTAGCGGTCGAGCACGCGCTCCTCGTCCCAGGGCGCGCCGTCGAGACCGAAATAGAACCGCACGCGATCCCGGCGCGGCAATGCGCGTGTGGTCTCCGGCGTCTCCTCCTCGGCCCATAGCGTCAGCGCCGGGATGATGTCACGGGCGATGATCGCGGGCGGCTCCTCGCGCCAGTCTTCCCAGGGGAGGAAGCGATACCATGGTTCGAAGCTCGCGCCGGTCGCTGCGAGCTCGCCGCCCACCGCGCGCGTCAGCGCGAGATAGCCGATCGACACCATATGCGCACCGGTGTCGCCGGCCTCGGCATGACGACCACGATCGCCGAACGTGTAGAGCTGCTCGACATAGCCGAGCCGCAAGCCCGCCTGTGCCTCGACCCAGGCGCGCAGGCCGATCTCGAACGTGCGATGGCTCGGCGCATCGAACGGCCCGAACGGCAGGCCCGCCAGCCCATCACTGCTGTGCGCGGTGAGGATCAGCGGCTCATGATCCTCGATCGCGACGATCGCCGCGGTCAGGCCGATCTCGATCGGCGTCAGCTGCGTGTCGCTCATGCGGCTGATGTCGCAGTTGTCATTCGAGCTCGATCACGAAGGGGCGGCCCTCGACCATCATCGCGCCCGGGCCCATCTCGTCGAGCGCGCGCAGCATGCGGCCGTTGCGCCCAAGCGCGCGGTCGGCAAGGCCGACGATGCGGCGGTTCGGCGAGGCTATCGGCGAGGCCGCGCGGATCTTCTTGGCGATCTCGATCTCGTCGCGATCCGGATTGAGGGCGCAGACGGCCGCGAACGCGCTCGCAGTGGAGCGGCTGATGCCGGCATAGCAATGCACCACCAGCGGCGCGCTGCGGTCCCAGCCGCGCACGAAATTCAGCACCTGGTCGATATGAGCTTCGGATGGTGCGGTGAAGCCGTCCATCTCCTCGGTGATGTCGTCCATCGACACTTTGAGATGGTTGGCCGGCAGCACCGACACCGGACGTGCCACCTGCTCGACATTGGCCATGACGGTCAGCACATGGCTGGCCCTGGTGAGGCGGACGGTTTCGGGAAGGGCGGCGAGGGAACAGACGTGGATCATGGCGGACCTTTTTGCCGCTGATTATAGCGAGCGCTCGTACGGTGGGCAAAGGCGCATCGCGCCGTGCCCACCGTTTCGCACCGCGCACATTGCGGCTAGTTTGGTGGGCGCGCTTCGCTTTGCCCACCCTACGAAGGGATGATGCTACGCGAACACCGCGTTGAACCGCTCCAGAAACTGCTTCTCGGCCCGCGCCGCGGTCCAGGGCGTGAGGTAGTCGCGCCGGACGCTGTCGGAGAGGCCGGGGTCCCTGCCGAACAGGCGCTTCGCCTCGCTTTCGCTGAAGCCGGCGAGCTCGGTTGCCTCCAGATAGGCCGCCCCGCGATCGGCGGCCTTGATGGCTTGCGTGATCTCCTCGGGCAGCGCCGGCGGCAGGCCGAAGCGGATGTGGATGGCGCCGAGCAGGCGCTTCTCCACCGCCTTGTAATGGCCGTCGAGCACGGCCTTGAACGGCGAGATCATGTCGCCGATCACGTATTCGGGCGCATCGTGCAGCAGCGCGGCCAGCCGCATGCGCTCGTCGACGCGCGGCATCTCGTGCCGCATCACGGTCTCCACCAGAAGCGTATGCTGCGCGACCGAGAAGATGTGCGCGCCGGTGGTCTGCCCGTTCCAGCGCGCCACGCGCGCGAGCCCATGCGCGATGTCGGCGATCTCGACATCGAGCGGAGAGGGATCGAGCAGATCGAGCCGCCGGCCCGACAACATGCGTTGCCAGGCGCGGGATGCCACGTCGCGTGCCGTTTTCTTCGCGGTCATTTGGCCTTGAGGCGCGGCTTGCGCTGCGTCTTGCCGCAGCTCGCGTGACAATGGCAGTCGACGAGATGGTCGTTGACCATGCCGGTCGCCTCCATGAAGGCGTAGACGATGGTCGGACCGACGAATTTGAAACCGCGCGAGGACAGTTCCTTGGAGATCTGCGTCGACAGCGGCGTCGAGGCCGGCACGCTCGCAGTGGTCTTGAAATTGTTGACCTTGGGCCGGCCGTCCATGAAGTCCCACAACAGCTTCGAGAAGCCCGGGCCCTTCTCCATGATGTCGAGATACGATTTCGCGCTCAGGATCGCGCCGTCGATCTTGGCGCGGTTGCGCACGATGCCGGCATCGTTCATCAGCGCGTGCACCTTCTTGTCGTTGTAGCGCGCGATCTTCTCCGGCTGAAAATCATCGAAGGCTTTGCGGAAATTGTCCCGCTTGCGCAGGATCGTGATCCAGGAGAGGCCGGCCTGGAAGCCGTCGAGGATCAGCTTTTCGTAGAGCGCACGGTCGTCATATTCCGGCACGCCCCATTCGGTGTCGTGATAGGCGACATAGAGCGGGTCTTCGCCGGGCCAGGGGCAGCGGGTCTTTCCGTCGGGATGCAGGCGGGGGGCTCGGCTCATGCGATGGGCTGCTTCAGGGGAATGCGGACGACGTCGGGTTCGGCGAGCCGCACGGCGAGGCCGCCGGCGGTGAGCGGCTGGCCGGCATCGAGCGCGTCCGCAACGCGGTCGATGCGCACCAGCGCGATGCCCTTGCCCTGGGCGGACGAGCCCATCGTGCCGACCGGCTTGTCGCCGGCCATAACACTGACGCCGGCCTCCGGCGAGAGGTCATCGAGCAGCACCTTGACGCTGCGGGTGCGCGCGGTGCCGCGATGCTGCATACGCGAGACGACCTCCTGGCCGACATAGCAGCCCTTGTCGAAATCGACGCCGGCGAGGCGGTCCATGTTGGTCTCGTGCGGGAACGCATCGCTGTACATGAAATCGAGCCCGCCGCGCGGCACGCCAAGCGCAATACGATGCGCCTCATAGGCGGAGGCATCGACCAGCTCGGCGCCGATGAGATCGGACAGCTTCTGCTTGAGATCTTCGGGGATCAGGATGCGAGTGCCGAGCGCATCATTGCGCGGATCGGCGAATGCAAGGTCCGGCTGCGCCGCAAGCTGGCCGTCCCAGGCCGCGAGCACACCGAGATCGAGGTTTTCCACCGTGACCTTGGCGCGCAGCTTGTAGAATTTCAGCTTGGTGGCGAGGCCCTCGGCCAGCGCCTTCGGACAGTCGATCAGGAACCCGCCGCCATGGCCTGCGGGCACCTCTGTGATCAGGAAATCCACGATGATCTTGCCCTGCGGCGTCAGCAGCGCACCGAATCGCCCCAGGCCCGGCTTCAGCCTGTCGAGATCGGTCGTGATCAGGCCGTTGAGGAAGTTGCGCGCATCCTCGCCCGCGACCTTGACCACGCTCCGGTCGGGAAGAAACGCTGATTTCATGTGAAAATCTCTTGCGACATGTTGCGCCGGAACGTAAGCCCGCAAGGCATAAACGACAAGACCTCAAGCCCCGCGCTTGGGGATGAGAGAGGCCTTCAGCCATGACCCAGCGCTTCGATGTGATCCTCAAAGGCGGCACCGTCGTCAACCAGGACGGCGAGGGTGTTCGCGATATCGGCATCACCAACGGCCGCATCGCGGAGCTGGGCCCGCTGTCGCAGGCCTCCGCCGCTGAGGTGATCGAC
This sequence comes from Bradyrhizobium sp. 604_D8_N2_3, assembly GCF_051810765.1. Classification (NCBI taxonomy): domain Bacteria; kingdom Pseudomonadati; phylum Pseudomonadota; class Alphaproteobacteria; order Hyphomicrobiales; family Nitrobacteraceae; genus Bradyrhizobium; species Bradyrhizobium sp. 604_D8_N2_3. Next base: position 2,292,067 of record NZ_JBPWPM010000001.1, read on the forward strand.
TGCAAGGGCCTCCACATCCTGCCCGGCGTGATGGACACCCAGGTGCATTTCCGCGAGCCCGGGCTGGAGCAGAAGGAAGACCTCGAGACAGGGTCGCGCAGCGCCGTGATGGGCGGCGTCACCGCCGTGTTCGAGATGCCGAACACGTCGCCGTTGACCGTGACGGAGGCCACCTTCACCGACAAGGTGAAGCGTGCCCATCATCGCATGCATTGCGATTTCGCCTTCTTCATCGGCGGCACCCGCGAGAACGTGCAGGATCTGCCGGTGCTGGAGCGCGCGCCCGGCTGCGCGGGCGTCAAGGTGTTCATCGGCTCGTCGACCGGCGCGCTGCTGGTGGAGGACGACGAGAGCCTGCGCCGCATCTTCCAGGTGATCCGCCGCCGCGCCGCCTTCCACGCCGAAGACGAATACCGCCTCAACGACCGCAAGTCGTTGCGCATCGAGGGCGATCCGCGTTCGCATCCGGTCTGGCGCGACGAGACCGCGGCGCTGATGGCGACGCAGCGGCTGGTCAAGCTCGCGCACGAGACCGGCAAGCGCATCCACGTGCTGCACATCTCGACCAAGGAAGAGATCGAGTTCCTGCGCGACCACAAGGATGTCGCGTCCTGCGAGGCGACGCCGCATCATCTGACGCTGGTCGCACCCGAATGCTACGAGCGGCTCGGCACGCTGGCGCAGATGAACCCGCCGGTGCGCGGGGCCGATCACCGCGCCGGCATCTGGCGCGGCATCGAGCAGGGCATCATCGACGTGCTTGGCTCCGACCATGCCCCGCATACGCTGGAAGAGAAGTCGAAGACCTATCCGGCCTCGCCCTCCGGCATGACCGGAGTGCAGACGCTGGTGCCGCTCATGCTCGACCACGTCAACGCCGGCCGCCTGTCGCTGGCGCGCTTCGTCGATCTCACCAGCGCCGGCCCCGCGCGTCTCTACAACATGGCCTGCAAGGGCCGCATTGCCGCGGGCTACGACGCCGATTTCACGATCGTCGATCTCAAGCGCAGCGAGACCATTACCAACAAATGGGTGGCGTCGAAGGCCGGCTGGACCCCCTATGACGGCGTTCGCGTCACGGGCTGGCCCGTCGGCACCTTCATCCGCGGCCGCCGCGTGATGTGGCAGGGCGAACTGGTGACGGCCTCGCAGGGCGAGCCGGTGCGGTTCCTGGAGACGCTGAAGCAGTAAGGGGCATTCTTTAGCCTCGTCATTGCGAGGAGCGCAGCGACGAAGCAATCCAGAATCTCTCCGCGGAGGCAGTCTGGATTGCTTCGCTGCGCTCGCAATGACGAGGGGAGAGAGCTACAATCCCTCGACAGGGAGAGTAGTCCATGACCCAACCCCTCATCACCACTGTGCAACTCGCCGCGATTCTCGGCGATCCCAACCTCCGCCTCTACGACTGCACGACCTACAACGAGCCTGTCCCGCCCGGCAGCGACGTGCCGTATCGCGCTGTCCCGGGCGACAAGACGTTCGCGGCCGGCCACATCCCCGGCGCGGATTTCTTCGACCTGCAGGGCGAGTTCTCCGACACCTCCGCGCAACAGCTCTTCATGATGGCTGGCGTGCCCCAGCTAGAGGCCGCCTTCGGTCGCCACGGCGCTGACGCATCCAAGACCATCGTGCTCTACAGCATCGGCACCATGATGTGGTCGACGCGATTCTGGTGGATGCTGCGCTCGCTCGGTGTCGATGCACAGGTGCTCGACGGCGGGTTTGACAAATGGAAGGACGAGGGGCGGCCGGTCGAGACGGGCGCGCCGAAGGGCTATCCCGCCACCACCTTCAAGGCCGTGCCGCGCGCGGGCTTCTTCGTCGACAAGACCACCGTGAAGGCGCGGATCGGCGATCCCTCGACCGTGATCGTCAACGCGCTCGGGCCGCAATTTCATCAAGGCCTCGAGCCGAGCCGCTACGGCCGGCCCGGCCGCGTGCCCGGCAGCGTCAACGTGCCCGCGGCCACGCTCGCCCAGGCCGACAAGACACTGACGACGCTCGCCGATGCCGAAGCGAAATTCGCGGCCCAGGGCGTTACGCGCGACAAGAATGTGATCTGCTATTGCGGCGGCGGCATCTCGGCGACGATCGACCTGCTCATGCTGACACAACTCGGCTACGACAAGCTGACGCTGTACGATGCCTCCATGGGCGAATGGGCGAGGGATCCGGCACTGCCGATCGAGACGGACTAGAGGACTCTCTTACCCTCCCCCCTCCAGGGGAGGGTAAGGAAGGAGGGGGAGTGTAAGGAAGAAAGTCGGGAACCTTTATCGCGGGCCCGCATCCAATGTCCGGAACGAATGGAAACAGGTGACCACCATGCAGCGGACCGCAGCCGGCCTGTCCGCCGGCGCCAGAGCATCGGAAGCCGAACTGATCGACCGCGCGCGGGGCCGTGACGAGGCCGCGTTGCGCGAGATCATGCAGGCCAACAACCGCAGGCTCTACCGTCTTGCGCGCGGTATCCTGCGCAGCGACAGCGAAGCCGAGGACGTGGTGCAGGAAACCTATGTCCGGGCCTTTACCCATCTGGACGACTTTCGCGGCGAGTCCGGGCTGTCGACCTGGCTGTCGCGCATTGCCATCAACGAGGCGCTTGGCCGGGCGCGAAGCCGCAAGCCGCATGTCGAGCTCAGCGCTCTGCCGGAAGAGGCGCTCGACGCGCAGATCATAAAATTTCCCGTTTCTCCCGCAGGCGATCCGGAAAGGACCATGGCCCAACGTGAAATCCAGCGCGTCGTCGAACGCGCAATCGACGAACTGCCGGATGTCTTCCGCATGGTCTTCGTCGCGCGCGTCATGGAGGGGATGAACATCGAGGAGACCGCCGATCTGCTCGGCGTCAAGCCCGAGACCGTGAAGACGCGGCTGCACCGTGCGCGCACCATGCTGCGCGAGAACGTCGAGAAGGAGATCGGTCCGGTGGTGATGGATGCCTTCCCGTTCGCCGGGTGGCGCTGCGAGCGGCTGACCGTATCGGTGCTGAAGCGGCTCGGCAGCGGCGGCTGAAGTTTTTCGGGAACGTTTGCGCGAAAATCCCATCCAATGCCTGTGAAGCAACGCCGGCAAACCGTCCGGCAGCACAGGAGTTTCAAACATGTCCACCCGATGGAGCGCGGCGATCGCCGCGGCAATTCTGTTGTCGAGCCCCGCGCTGCTTCGGGGCGCCGGCGCAGCCGACAAGCCCACCGATCCGCAGATCGCTCACATCGCCTACACAGCGGGCGTGATCGACATCAACGCGGCCAAGCAGGCGCAGAAAAAGGCCAAGAACAAGGACGTCAAGGCGTTTGCCGAGGACATGCTGCGCGACCACGAGGCGGTCAACAAGCAGGCGCTGGCGCTGGTCAAGAAGCTGAACGTTACGCCTGAAGACAACGATACCAGCAAGGCGCTGTCGAAGCAGGCGAGCGACAAGCTGGCTGAGTTCGACAAGCTGAGCGGCGCGGCCTTCGACAAGGCCTATGTCGCGAACGAGGTCGCCTACCACAAGGCGGTCAACGGCGCGCTGGAAACCCAGCTCATCCCGTCCGCCGGCAATGCCGAGCTCAAGAGCCTGTTGCAGACCGGCCTGAAGATTTTTCAGGGCCATCAGCAGCACGCCGAGCATGTCGCGGCCGAGCTGAAATAGGGGGTGTGGGATGAAGCCGGGACACCTCGCTTCGATCGCGCTTGCGGTCGTCTTGCTGTCGATCGTCGTCCCGGCGCGCGCCGCGACCATTCAGATCACAATGGAAAATCTCGTGGTTTCACCGGCCGAAACGTCCGCGAAGGTCGGTGATACCATCGAATGGATCAACAAGGACGTGTTCGCGCACACCGCCACGGCGAAGAACGGCGATTTCGACGTAATGCTGCCACCGAAGAAGTCGGCAACGTTTGTTCTGAATAAGGCGGGAACAGTCGATTATTACTGCCGCTATCATCCCAACATGAAAGCGACGCTCAAGGTCGCGCCGTGAGGGAGGAGGGAAGTGCATTCCCGATCGTAGTGGGAATATCTCCCGGTCATCGCGAGACTAATGCTAGTCCGGGGGAGGCGGCTTCCGTGCGATAAACGCAGCAGACTTCGCGAACCTGTTCGCCAGATCCCGTTCGCCAGGTCATTCATCCGTAGACTGGCCCCGCCCGTGTGGCGGGGTCATTTTTCGCAAGCAGCTTACTGCCTTGCGAGAGTGACCGAGAATTCGCCGTTGCGGATGCGGCCCGGAAAGCCCTCGACGAATTTCGCCACCGCATCCTCGCCGTAGGTGCCGACGAGCTCGGCGAATGCCGCAAACAGGCTCGCCTGCGCCAGGCAGTCGCCGTCGACGCCATCATGGCGCGCTTCGGCCCAGGCCTCGTTGAGATAGCTCAGCGCGGCCTGTTTCTGCTCGTGATCGGGCAGCGGCGCGCGGGCGGGGGCGTAGGACACTGAATGGCTCATGAAACTCGATCAGGGCTGGGGCGCGATCCACGGCGATGCGCTGTACGAAAGGTGTAGCACGCGTATTAACGCCCGCTAGGCCACATCTTTAGGAACGGTTAACGGCTGTGAACAAAGTCGATGACAGGGTTCCAGATGCGCGTTCGCGTTCATCTCTCGTCATTCCGGGACGCGCCGACAGGCGCGGGCCCGGAATCCATCGTGCGTCAGAGTTGGTGGCCCGATGGATTCTCAGATGCGCAATTGCGCATCGTAGCTCGCGCTTCGCGCGCCCCGGAATGACGGAAAGAGAAATCAGTTCGCGTAACGCGCGGTGAGATCACGCGAGATCTTCGAGCCTTCCTCGATATAGCGGCGGATCGCCACCGTCGCGGCCGGCGTGCAGCTCCGATAGGTCTGCTGGAAGCCGTTATAGCCGCGGTTGAAGCCGGCGATCATGCGGGTGCGGCGCTCGCCCGAGGGGGTTTCGGCATCGATCAGCGCCTGCATCTCGCTGCGCCATTTGTTGCCCTCGTTGGACCCGCAGATGCCGCGCAGATAGTGCAGGCCGCCCAAAATCTCCGCCAGCCGCTGCAAATCGGCGTCAAACGGCGCCGCCACGTCCTGGGCCCTCGTGGGCACGGAGGCGCAGGCGAGAATCAGGGCAAAAATGGCCAGAAATCGCGTGGACATCGGCGGGGTGTATGCCCCCTCGGGGCGGAGGACGCAAGACGGGGCAGTCAGGGCCCGATCAGCCGGGCGGCCGACAGGATGACCTCCTCCAGCCCCCCGGTCAGCTTGAGGTCGCCGAGGCTCGCCAGGGCGCCGGGGGCGATCCAGCGGTAATCGTCGAGCTCGTCGTTGAGAGCCGGCTCCTTGGCCACCCAGCGGGCGGCAAAGGACATGATCAGGTAATGGCCGGCGCCGGGGGCGGTCGGCAGCACCTCGCGCCAGCCGGCGAGGCCGATGATTTCGATGGCGAGCCCGGTCTCCTCGTCGACCTCGCGCGCCAGCGCCTGGTGCAGCGATTCGCCGAACTCGACCCGGCCGCCGGGCAGCGAATAGAACCCCTTGGCGGGCGAGCGGGCGCGGCGGGTCAGAAGCACCTTGCCGTCGCGGAAGATGGCGGCGCTGACCGCGATCTGGGGGTGGGTGGGCTGGATGACCGCAGGCATATCTTCAACGACCCTTCAACAGCCCTTGGCTCAATTCGCCATGATGGTGTCGACGTCGGCTTCCGCGCCGCCATTGATGATGCCGCCGCAGGCCGCGATCAGCGGCTTGACCCAGAGCGTGGCCTGCTCGGCGAGGCGGACGCGGGTCGTATCCTTCTCGACCTCGCGCATGGCCGAGCCGACCGCTGTCAGGATCGAGGTCATGGTATCAGTGATGTGGTCGAACTGGGCGCGCACGTTCGGATCGGCCTTCTCATAGGCTTCGATGGCCAGATCCCGTGCCTTGAAATTCGACGCGGTGAAATGCTCGGCATAGGACAGCGGCGACCAGGTCAAAAAATCTTCGGCGCATTCCGGCATGTCCGGGACCATTTCCAGCAGCATCACGGCTTCATTGAAATGGTTGAGATAGTCGGTGGCAAGCCCGGTTCGCGGGTTGATGTTGGCCACGCGCAGCCGCTCGGCCCAGGCGGCGGCCTCGGGGCCCGTCTGTACATGCGTCCGCGCGGGTTGGGAGGCCTTTGAGCTCATCTGCCGCAGTGTTAGCGTTCGGGGTTAAAACGACCTGAACGGACCCTATATAGATCGCCAAGGATGTGTGGACGCTTCGTCATAACTTCGGCCCCCGCGGCTTTACGGCAACTGTTCGGCTACATCGAGCAGCCGAATTTCCCGTCACGGTACAACGTCGCGCCGACACAACCGATTCCAGTCGTGCTGCTCGAGAACGGCGCGCGCCATTTCCGCTTGATGCGCTGGGGATTGTTGCCCAGCTGGGTCAAGGATCCCAAGGGATTTACGCTCCTGATCAACGCGCGCTCCGAGACGGTGCTGGAAAAGCCCGCCTTCAAGAACGCGATTCGGAGGCGCCGCGGCCTGATTCCCGCCGACGGCTATTATGAATGGAAGACGGAGGGCGGCCGCAAGCAACCCTTCTTCATCCACCGCGCCGATGGCGAGCCGCTCGGCTTCGCTGCGGTATTCGAGACCTGGGTCGGGCCGAACGGTGAGGAGCTCGACACCGTCGCGATCGTCACGGCGGCGGCGGGCGAGGATCTCGCCGCGCTGCATGACCGCGTGCCCGTCACCATCAGCCCGCGCGATTTCGAGCGCTGGCTCGACAGCCGCGGCGACGATGTCGATGCGGTGTTGCCGCTGATGTCCACCCCGCGCATCGGTGAATTCGCCTGGCACCCGGTCTCCACCCGCGTCAACCGCGTCGCCAATGACGACGATCAGCTCGTGTTGCCGATCAGCGCGGAGGAGATGGAGGCCGAGGCAGAGGCAGAGGCTGCGAAGCCGAAGAAGGTCGCGCGGAAGGTTGCTGCTAGCTCGTCAGATGACGGGCAGGGGTCGTTGTTCTAGGCGGCGGTGCCGTAGGGTGGGCAAAGCGAAGCGTGCCCACCATCGTGTTTCAAGCAAGTGGATAGACGGTGGGCACGGCGCGTTGCGCCTTTGCCCACCCTACGCGATCTACACGATCTCTTTTGCCCTGAGCGCCGCGATCTCCGCTGCATCAAATCCCAGCTCGCCCAGCACAGCATCCGTATCCGCACCCAATTCCGGCGCCATCCGGTCCAGCCGGCCGCCGCCATGGGCGAGCTTGAAGCCGCTGCCGGCAAAGCGCAGGCGGCCGTAGGGCGTATCCAGCTCCTGGATCGCGCCGCGGGCCTGGATTTGCGGATGATCGATGACCTCCTCGACCTTCCAGATGCTGGCGCAGGGCGCGCCGGCATCTTCCAGGATTGTCTCCCACTCGCGCGCAGGCCTGGCCGCCAGCGCCTCCTCGATGATGGCGCGCAATGCGCTCTCGTTCTCGTTGCGCGCGAACCAGTCGGTGAAGCGCGGGTCCGACAGCGTGTCCTCGCGGCCGAGCGCGGACATCAGCGCGCGGTACTGCTTCTCGTTGTTGACGGCGAGCAGGATGTGGCCGTCGCCGCATTTGAACAGATTTGCCGTGGTCCGACGGCTCACCGCCTGGTTACCCGACAGCTGCTGGCGATGGCCGGCGACCGACCAGTCCGCGATCTGCCCCGAGAGAAACGCCATCGTTGCCTCCAGCATCGAGACGTCAATGAGCTGTCCCTTGCCGGTGCGGTCGCGCTGATACAGCGCGCTCGACACGCCGAATGCGGCCGTGGCGCCCGAGAGCACGTCGCACACCGCAAAGCCCGCGCGCGTCGGCCCCGTCTCGGGATGGCCCGTGATCGCCATGATGCCCGACAGCGCCTGCATCTTGCCGTCATAGCCGGGCCGCAGGCGGTCCGGGCCGGTCTGGCCGAAGCCGGACACGGCGCAATAGATCAGTTTTGGATTGATCGCCGACAGCGCCTCATAGCCGATCCCGAGCTTGTCCATCACGCCCGGGCGAAAGTTCTCCATGACGACGTCGACTTGCATCACGAGCTTCTTCACGATCGCGATCGCATCGGGCTTTTGCAAATCGAGCGTCAGGCTGCGCTTGTTGCCGTTGATGGCCTGGAACGCCGGCGCCAGTCCGCGCTCGGCCCATTCGCGGCTGAGCGGCGTGCGGCGCATGTCCTCGCCCTCGCGCCGCTCGACCTTGATGACATCTGCCCCCAGCAGCGCGAGCTGGTAGCTCGCATAGGGGCCGGCCAGCACTTGCGTGAAGTCGAGAATCTTCACGCCCTCGAACGGTCGCGTCACGTCGCTCTCCCCATTGTTTGTTGTTGTCGGAGGACGTCAGGCGGCGCGGTTGCCGCGCGCGATCTCCTTCTGCTTGTCGAATTCGGCGCGGCGGCGCGCCAGCTCTTCGGGCGAGAGCTGCGCGACATTGTTGTAGTCGAGCTTCCAGGACGCGTCCTCGCTCCAGCGCAGCGGCGACTGCATCGTGGTCTGCGGCCCGCTCGCGCTTTCCAGCAGCGTCAGCGCGAGCTCGAGTGTTTGCGCCTGCGAGGCGACGTCGTGCGGCTTGCCCGCCGAATTGCCGAGCGGGAAGTCCGAGAACAAGAAGCGCGGCACGGCGGCATGCTCGATGATGTCCTTGGCGCAGCCCATCACCACGGTCGGAATGCCGTTGGCCTCGAGATGCCGCGCCACCAGTGCGGTGGTCTGATGGCAGACCGGGCAGTTCGGCACCAGCACGGCGACATCGACCTTGTCAGCGAGGCAGCGCGCCAGGATTTCCGGCGCGTCGGTGTCGAGCGTGACGCGATGGCTCCGGTTGGTCGGCGCGCCGAAGAAACGCTGGCTCACCTCGCCGATGCGGCCTGCGGCAGATGCCTTCAAGAGCTGCGGCAACGGAAACCAGGTGCCGTTGTCGGTCGCCGTGGTGTGCTTGCGGTCGTAGCCGATGTGCGAGATGCGCAGATCGTGCTGCTTCGAGGTGTCGCCGTCATAGACCTGGTAGAATTTCGCCCCGCCATTATACGCCGCGCCCGGGCCCTGGTCGCCCTTGGTGGGATCGTAAGGCGCGGCCGTGGTGATGATCGTCACGCGCGATTGCGCCAGCGGTTTTTTCAGCGGCTGGAACGGCGCCTCGGTGTAATGCGCCCAGCGATATGGCGTGGTGTAGCCGATCGCGGTGTAATATTCGCGCGTGCGCTGCATATAGGGGACGGGGGAGTCATAGTCGGGCGCAAAGCCGAATTCGTCGTCGCGCGAAGCGGACATGGGGCGCGTCTCCTGGTTCTTGGTTGGGACCAGACTAGAGATAGTTTTGGGGTAGCTCAACCGGGGCGGGGCGGCGCAGGGCAGAATTGCAGGCTTAGTGGAGCCGATTGCGCTGTCTTCCCCTCTCCCCTTGTGGGCCTGTTGCGTAATTCGTCAATTGTGATTCCCTAGGGCAAAGCCTTGGAGGGTAGCGATGGCGGTCAAGCGGACGGGACAGCCGAGCTTTGTGGAAGCGCTGATGCCGAAGGGAGCCGGCGCCAATGCGGCGCTGGATCGGCTGGCTGGCCTGGTCAAGTGGTACCGGTTCGAGAAGCTGATCGGCCATTTGCGGGATGAAGGGGGGCCCGGTCGACCAGGCTATCCGGTGCTGGTGCTGTTTCGTGCTGTGCTGTTGCAGTCGCTGTATGGTCTTTCGGAGCGCGAACTCGAGGAAGCGCTGGGCGACCGGTTGTCGTTCAAGCGCTTCGTCGGTTTGAGCCTTGAGGATGCGACGCCCGACCACACGGTCCTGAACCGCTTCCGGAACCAGCTCGTTGAACAAGGCCTGCTGGAGAAGCTGTTTGGCGAACTGGATCGTCAGCTTGAGAATGCCGGCGTGATCCTCAAGCGCGGCACGATGCTGGATGCGACCTTGATCCAGGCAGTCTCGGCTCCGCCCAAGGAGGATCGCCCCTCAAACGATCCTGATGCCCGGTTTGCCAAACGGCAGGGCAAAAGCGGCTCGACCTTCGGCTACAAGGCCCATGTCGGTGTCGACGAAGGATCCGGCTTGATCCGCGCGGTGTTGACCACACCCGCTAACGTCAACGATACGACACCGGCGGACGCTTTGATCCGCGGCGATGAAGCCGTGGTCTGGGCCGATGCGGCTTACGACACCCATGCCCGACGGGCCCGGCTGAAGGCGGAAGGCAAGAAGCCCCGCATCGCTCGTCGGCCCAACAGACATCACCCGGAACTGCCGCCCAGGCTCAAACGCTACAACCTCCTCATCGCGCGTCGACGAGCCCAGGTCGAGACCACCTTCGCTACTCTCAAACGCCGCATGCGGCTGACCTGCATCCGCTACGTCGGTCTGATCAAGGCGACCGGGCAAGTCCTGCTCGCCTCGATCGCCTTCAACATGAGGCGGTGGGCCACGATCGCCGCGTGAGCTGCCCGCTCAGGGCGACAACTACAGATCTTGCCAGGCAATTGCCGGGACCAGGGCACTCGCTCCTGACGTCTTCAGCCTCAAGAGCCGATAACGCAACAGGCCCCTTGTGGGAGAGGGTGGCTCGCCGCGGAGCGGCGAGACGGGTGAGGGGTATCTTTCCGCGAGCCCGCTTTTTCTGAATTTGCGGACGCATACCCCTCATCCGGCGCTTCGCGCCACCTTCTCCCACAGGGGGAGAAGGAAGAAAGCGTAACTCACCTGAAAATATGCAGCGCCGCGTATTGCAGCAGCATGATCGCCTTGGCGTCGATGATGCGTCCATCCGCGATCATCGCCAAGGCCTCGTCGATCGAGAGCTCCAGCACCTCGATGTCCTCGCCCTCGTGCTCGAGGCCGCCGCCGTCGCTGACCCGCATCTCCGGCTCGTATTCGGCGACGAAGAAATGCAGCTTCTCGGTGATGGCGCCGGGGCTCATGAAGGCCTCGAACACCTTGTGGACGTGGTGCAGGCGATAGCCGGTCTCCTCCTCGGCCTCGGCGCGGATGCGCACCTCGGGGGAGGCATCGTCCAGCACGCCGGCGGCCGCTTCGATCAGGAGATCGTCGTAGCCGCGGATAAAGGCCGGCAGGCGGAACTGGCGCACCAGGATCACCGTACGCCGTGCGCGGTTATACGGCAGCACGGCGGCGGCGTTGTCGCGCTCATAGGTTTCCCGGTGCTGCGTCTGCCACTCGCCATTGGCGCGCTGGTACTCGAACGTCGTGGTCTTCAGCGTGGTCCAGCCGTCCGAGAGCACGCGGACGTCCTTGATGCGGACGCGGTCGGAAATGGTCATTGCTGTTTTCCAGCTACGTTGTGGAAGCGCGGCCGTCGAGCCACTTCTGGAACATCACCGAGGTCGATTCCTCGAAACCCAGCGACTGGTAGAACGCATTGGCTTGCGCGTTCTCGCGGCGGACCAGCAGTTGCAGCTTCAAAATGCCGGCCTGCCGCAGCCAGTCCTCGGCCGCGACCATGATGACGCGGCCATAACCGCGTTTGCGCCCATCGGGATCGACCGCGACGTAATAGACCCAGCCGCGATGGCCGTCATGGCCGACCATGGCGGTGGCGACGATCGCGCCGCCATCGCGGCCGATCAGCACGGTGGAATTGTCGCGCCGCCGCGCCAGCGCGATGTCGGCATGCGGATCGTTCCAAGGGCGCGTCAGGCCGCAGCGCTGCCACAGCGCGACGAGGGGCTCGACATCGGCGTCGGTGATCGCATCGATCGTAAGTGAGACGCTCACAGCACCTTCCCCGGATTCATGATGCCGAGCGGGTCGAGCATCGCCTTGATCGACCGCATCAGCTCGATCGCGGTCTTGTCCTTCACCTCGGGCAACTCGTCGCGCTTGAGCACGCCGATGCCGTGCTCGGCCGAGATCGAGCCGCCCATGCGCAGCACGATCTCGAACACGACCGCGTTCATCTCGTGCCAGCGCGCCAGGTAATCCGCGGTGTTGGCGCCGATGGGCTCGCTGACATTGTAGTGCAGATTGCCGTCGCCGAGATGGCCGAACGGCACCGGCCGTGCGCCGGGGATCAGTTTCACGACGGCGGCATTGGCTTCGTCGATGAAGGCGGGCACGGCGGCGACCGGAACGGAGATGTCATGCTTGATCGAGCCGCCCTCCGGCTTCTGCGCCGACGACATCTCCTCGCGCAGCTTCCAGAAGCCGTTGCGCTGGGTGAGGTTGGCCGCGATCACGGCGTCGTCGACGATCTCGTCTTCCATGGCGCGGGTCAGGATCGTCTCCAGCGGCGTGCGGGCATCGTCGCCGGGCGAGGACAATTCCATCAGCACGTACCAGGGATGTTTTGCTTCGAGCGGGTCGCGCACGTCGATGCCGTGGCGGACCGAGAAGTCGACCGCCATCTCCGACAGCAGCTCGAAGCTCGTCAGCGCGTTCGCGGCTTCGCCTTGCGCGATGGTCAGCAGCTTCAGCGCCGCCGCCGGCGATTTCAACCCGACGAAGGCGGTCTCGATCGCCCGCGGCTTCGGAAACAGCTTGAGCGTGGTCGCGGTGATGATGCCGAGCGTGCCTTCCGCGCCGATGAAGAGGTTGTGCAGATTGTAGCCGGTGTTGTCCTTCTTCAGCTTCGACAACACGTTGAGCACGCGACCGTCGGCGAGCACCACCTCGAGCCCCAGCGCCATCTCGCGCGCAACACCATAGGCGAGCGCGGCGGTGCCGCCGGCATTGGTCGAGAGATTGCCGCCGATGGTGCAGCTTCCTTCGGCGCCGAGCGAGAGCGGAAACAGCCGGTCCACGTCGGCCGCCTTCTGCTGCGCGACCTGGAGCACGACGCCGGCCTCGCAGGTCATGGTGTTGGAGGCAGTGTCGACCTCGCGGATCTTGTCGAGCCGGCGCAGCGACACCACCACTTCGCCGTTGTGCGGCGTCTGGCCGCCGACGAGCCCAGTGTTGCCGCCCTGCGGCACCAGCGCGATTCCGTGCGCGGAGGCGAGCTTGCAGATCGCCGAGACCTCCGCCGTCGAGCCCGGGCGCAGGACCAGCGGCGAGCGGCCGTGAAACAGGTTGCGCTCCTCGGTAACGTAGGCCTCGATGTCGGCCGCGTCGGTGATGGCATGTCGGTCGCCGACGATCTTGCGGAATTGTTCGATCAGCTCTGGCGCAAGCGGCGGGGTGGCAGATTTATTGACGTTCATGCTCTTGTCTCTTGTTCGCTCTTATCTCTTGCGCATGATCTTATCGGAAAACCGCTGCATACTTTTCCGGATCATGCGCTATCGGGCGACCGCGGCCCGGCGCAGCCGGTCGTTGATGGCCTCGCCAAGTCCTTCTTCCGGCACCGCCATCACCGCGATCGCTCGCGGGCTCTTCGCATCGAGGGCGCGAAGATAGCCGAACAGATTGGTGGCGGCTTCATCGAGATCAGCCGCGGGCGACAAATTCATGACGGCGGCGGCGGCCTCCAGGCCCGGCAGGCGATCGGGGCCGAACGCCAGCAGCGCTTCGCCAGCTGCCACATCGCGCGCATTGAGCCGCACGCTGGCGCGCGGCGCGTAATGCGAGGCCAGCATGCCCGGCGCCAGCGGCTGGCTGTCGTCGCTCTCGGCCTCTACGGGTGGCCGCGCCAGCGGCGCGCCGAGCACGGCCTCGATCCGCTCGCGCGACAGCCCGCCGGGGCGGAGCAGCATCGGGACGTCGAAACAGCCGACAATGGTCGATTCGACGCCGACCGTAACAGGCCCGCCGTCCACGATCAGGTCGATCCGCCCGGCAAGGTCGCTTTCGACATGGGCTGCCAGCGTCGGCGAGACATGGCCGGAGATGTTGGCGGACGGCGCCACCACGGCCCCGCCGAAGGCGCGCAGGATCGCCTCCGCCACCGGATGGGCAGGAATGCGGATCGCGACCGTGTCGAGCCCGGCGGTGGCCAACTCAGCCACCGGACAGTCATCCGTCTTCGGCACCACCAGCGTCAGGGGCCCCGGCCAGAACGCTTCCGCAAGCCTCAACGCACGCGCGTCGAAACGCCCGATCCGGCGCGCGGCGGCGAGATCGGCGACATGGGCGATCAGCGGGTTGAAGGCCGGCCGCCCCTTGGCGGCGTAAAGATGGGTGATCGCGGTGGCATTGGCGGCGTCCGCCCCGAGCCCGTAGACCGTCTCGGTCGGAAACGCGACCAGCCCGCCGGCGGCCAAAATCCGGGCGGCAGCTTCCGCGCCGGCCGCGCCGGCCGGTAAAATCAGCGTTTCAAGACCCGTTTTCACAGGGACAAAATTCCTCATGCCGGCCGCTTGCGGTGCGTCAAACCCGACGCTATAAGCCGCCTTCTTGTCGGAGTGTGGCTCAGCCCGGTAGAGCACTGCGTTCGGGACGCAGGGGTCGCAGGTTCGAATCCTGCCACTCCGACCATTCTTCCAAAAGTCGACGTTTTCCAGAGGCTTGGCGGACCGGCCGCCAGCGCCTCGGGAGCGCCTTTTTGCAACGATTTTCGGAGCGGGTCCACGGCCGATTTGGCCGGGCAGGGGCATCTGCCGCGGCGGCATGGCTCTACATTCGCCGGCCGATGGTCCAATGCTGGACAGTAGGTCAGTAGCCTACCGCCGCGCCACCAGCACGCCCACCAAGAACGCCACCATCAGTGCCGGCAGTGGCGCCTCGCGCACCATGCCGCGGACGATGTCCGGCCAGTGCTGGTCCGGGACGAGGCTTGGAGACCTGACTTCAGCCATCGGTGTCATGCCCCAGTCCGAGGCAAGTTCGGCGATCTCGCTCGAGGCCAAACGCACGCCGTCGCGGACGCGGAAGATGGCGGCGTCGGATCGCTCGCGCGGCGCGAGCGCCATCAGCGTCGCGACAGCAGTGCGCAACGTCATCTCACCAAAACCTTGCAGCCTCACCGATTCCTCGGGATCGGATGTCATGCAAAATCCCTCACAGCGCGAAGTGGTGCGCGATGGTGAATGCCGCCGTCGCGCACAGGACCAGCGTGGATACCGCGCCGGCCACCCCGCGCGCGAGATGGGCTCGCGTCAGGTGCCTGGTCATGATCTTGCTCCATGCTCTGCATGGCAATAGCGGCGAGGAAGGTTGGTTCCTCGCGCGTCGCTCGAATCGCCCGACGCTCTACTTCCGCAAGAGCTCGCTCAAGGCCGCCGTCGCCTCGGCGCAGCGGATGTCGTCGATCTCGCGCGACAGGCTGAGCGCGCTGGATCTCAGTTCTTCGAGCCTCCAGCTCGCCGGATGTTGGCTTTCGAGCTGACCGAGACGTTTGTTCAGGTCATCCAGTCTCGATTGGAGCTGCCCGATGCTGGCGGCCCCATTCACTTTCCAAACGCGCTGTGCACGCATCGTAGTTCCCCTGCTAGTCTCACGGCGTTGTGAGCGGGGTTCGTGGCTGGAATGGGAGTTTCTTTTGTCCGGCTTCAGACGGTGGGGAACCGTTGCAAAAGGGCAACGCGGGTTCCCGCGCGTTGACCGGCGCGGACAGAGCTATCGCCCATCGCCCGCGCCCTTCTGTAGATGCCGTCGCGTTGCCTAGTCGGGCCCGGCACGATCCGCGTCAGGCGGCGCTCGGCCACCCGGTTGATCGCTTTTCAATGCGGCTTTCCAGGATCGCGATGCTCACCTGGAGATTGTCGCGCCGGGCTCTCAGGTTCTGCGCGAGCATCGGGTAGGCGAGATTGTTTGGATCGGAGATCCCGGCCCTCCGCTCTTCCTCCAGAATGTCGGCGTCGAGCATCTGCGTGCGCCAACGCAGATCGGAGATCAGGACGTGGAGCTGTGTTGGGATGGTCGCTTCGAAACGGGACGTCGATTGCATAGGATCGCCTCACTATGAAACAGACCCACTGCGGGTCTGAGGGATTGGCGGACGAGCAGCAAGGAGAGTGCCAGCGCGCCGGCTGAGGGCGAAGGCCTGCCGGGCGGCCGAAGGGGTGACACTCTCCCCTTCGTCATTCCGGGGCGATGCGCAGCATCGAGCCCGGAATCCATCGGGCCGCAGTTGCGCGGCGACATGGGATCTCAGATGCGCAATTGCGCATCATAGCTCGCCGCTTCGCCGCGCTCCGGAATGACGGTGGCATGCCCGGGTGTTTCGCTTTGCTGTCAACCCAATCGCGCCAAATATTCCACTTTACCGAAATTCGGAAATGGCGTATGTGTAGCCCATCCCGGCTCATTCGGCTCGTAATGTTTGGCTGGCTATTCCCGAACGAAAATGTGGGACTTAACCTTCCATTCGCCGTTGGACTGGTGTTCGTAAAGCTTAACGGTGCTTCCGGACAGCTTGGTCGTTTCCTCGCCTTTGACCAAGGAAGCTTTGAAGCGGGAGGTCACGTATGTGTAGTTCCCCATTGGCAAAACCTCAACAAGTTCAAGCTTGTGATTTCTGACGCTCGTTCCCCTTTTGGCAAAGAAGTCGCGTATCGCAGTCGCACCCGAAACGGGCGGTGCGCCGGGCGGGATTAGACTGGCATCGGTGGCATACATTGGCAGCAAGGCATCGAAATTTGGATCGTTGATCGCTGCATCCCATTGCGCATTGAGTTTCGTCATGTCCTCAGTGAGCGGGTCCGCCCGCGCATGGCCGATAGTGACGAACAACAGCACCAGCAGCAGCGATAAGCTTTTGCTCATGACTTTGCCCTCTTTGATCTGATCGTGTCCGCCAGTCGGGCGCGCCTATGCGACGCGCACGCTGGTGATCTGTGAATGGCTGGTTCTGAAGATCGCGCCTGCCAATGGCACCAAGGCTGCAATTTGAAGAGAAGCGGAGAGTTCGGCGTTTCTCCGTTTTGTGGGCAGCAGCTTCCGGCAAGCAAAGAGCGTGACGGTGCGGGGAGGTTACACGGTTCTCGGAATCATGCCTACGGTTGTTTTGGGTCAGAAAGCCAGCGAATGTCGGCCCCGAACGCGGCATCGTCGATGGCTCGCACCGTGTCGTGGTGATGACGTGATGTCCGCAATGGCTGGCGGCGACCGTCGAAGGATGGGCGGTCCCTCCGCAATCGGTCGTCAGGGTTCTTCAGAGGGCAAAAAGAAACGCGGGGACCGC
Organism: Bradyrhizobium sp. 604_D8_N2_3; assembly: GCF_051810765.1. NCBI lineage: Bacteria > Pseudomonadati > Pseudomonadota > Alphaproteobacteria > Hyphomicrobiales > Nitrobacteraceae > Bradyrhizobium > Bradyrhizobium sp. 604_D8_N2_3. The sequence goes on from NZ_JBPWPM010000001.1 coordinate 2,309,016, forward strand.
GCCACCGCACCTATTGAGAATATCTGGTGCGAGAAAATGCGTGGTTGCAGTTGCAGGGGACGCCGGAACGTTCGCTATGCGCCGATAGCGAGCAGCGAGCGCTTTGCAGCGAAATGACGCGATGGGCCCAAAGGCGACACTCAAGAAAAGCCGCCAAGCGAGGCGGACTTAGACCGGCGTCTCCCGGCGGACTGGCGGTAAGAGTGCCAACGCAATGTAGGGGAGTGGATAAAACAATCCGCCCCAGATGAACCAGGCGGCCCTAGAGCGTCCCCTCTGTTCGGCATAGTTCGCAGTATAGTGCCCGCACGCAGAGATGAGGCTGAGATAAAGGATTGCAGCAACAATTAACGGAAACATGGGCCGGCTCCGATCACTGCTACGAATAAACATAAGGGATTTGGGTCACGGGGCAATACACGCCCTCGTCAACGAATGAGTTCAAGACCGCATGGCAAGGTCCGGTTAGGCGCAATCGCGCCCAAGGTCGACCAGCAGCGAATCTGGATATGGTCCGCTCTGCCGCCGGAAGCGAAAGTGAGCTATCCCGCCGCGATGCAGCAGGAATGACGCTGATGACCGAAACCGTCGCGCCCGTCGCCAAGCCTGTTCCTCGACCGCGATCCAGAAGCGCCGAGACCGTCAGCGCGTCGGCGCTGGCGCAGCACCTCGATTGCAGCCGGACCTACATCGGCAAGCTCGAAGCCGAAGGCGTAATCCAGCGGTAAGGTGACGGCTTCCCGCTCGATCAGAGCCGCGTCGCTTATCTGCGATACCTGCGGCGCGAGCGGCGGCAATCGTCGCGCAGTGAAGCCGATGCTGCGCACGGCGCGGCAATGACAGCGTGTTTTCGAGAACGCTGCAATCTCCTCATGCTGTTGCCGAAAGGCAACTGATTTATTGTTTCTTCGTTGAACTGTTCCATTTTGCGTTTACGCCGCAACAAACAGTTTTAGATTTGCGGTCTCCGGGCTGGGGCGTGTTTTACGACAGCGAATTTTCGAACCCGGAGGCTTTTCGAAATGATTTTGGAATTCCTCGCAATTTTTTCTCTCGTTCAGTTCGCCAACATAATTTCGCGACTGATCGGTCAGCGGAATGACGTACTCTCCTACGTTTCAAGATCAGGTCCTCACCGGTAAGTGTGGCAAAAGCGGCATTGCTGGCACCGTTTTGATGGCATCTATCCTGCATGGTGCGCGACGTAGCGATCTTGCGACCCGGCGCGCCATCGAGCGTGTGTGTTCGAGGTGCGCACAGAGATTGCCAAGGTCTAACAGGAGATGGCCGACAAGTGAGGTGAGCCGCCACTGGATGACGACACATGATGACCGCCGCTCAAGTCGCGACACAGGTCCTACGTCGCCTCCGTTGTGCCGGCGTGCCGGCACGCCATCCACCGCAATCTGTAGCGGCGTGCTTGTCCATCGTAGGCCGGGCGGAGTTGTTTGCTATTTCTGCTCCCCGCGATACTCTGACAATCGGCTGGGGGCCTTAGAATGTTCGATGTGTATCTTAACACCAGGCGAGATCTGTTGGTTGTGCGAAATGGTTTGCCAATTCCGCTTCCCGACGCGTCAGGCAGATGGCATAAGAAGAAAAAAGTAGCGAGCGTCAGTGAGAACATTAAGCTCGCCGTTCAGCGACAAGGCTACTACCTGCGCAAGCTAACGGACTTTAAAAAGCGTTAGCCCGCGAACCGCATGTGCAACCTCTACAGCATCGCGACGAACCAAGCTGCGTCGCCGCACTGTTTCGCGTCGCCAACCGATACGTCGGCAACCTCGCACCGATGCCCGGCGTGTTTCCCGACTATCCTGCGCCGGTCGTCCGCAACACAGACGCAGGATGGTGTTGATGCGGTGGGGCATGCCGCCGCCACTTCGCACAGGCGTGCTGCCAGTCACGCCCCGCTGACCCCGGCCGTCGGGCAAAACACCGGGTCATTCCGATCTGCGCCGGTGTCAAGCTGCGCTTGCAAGAATATTCCACTTTACCGAAATTCGGAATTGGCGTATGTGCTGCCCATCCCGGCTCACCAAGAGGGGCGATCTTGTGTCGTCACTGTCGCGAGCCGGGTTGCGGTGGACGCGGCAGCGTTGGGCGCGAAAAGTGCGGGCAGGGCGGATTGCTCTCCGTGAGCCCAAAGCTTCGTGCCGGATGAGCGGCGCTGTCAGGTTCGTCTCGTCTGTAAGTTTCCGGCTCCGTCGACAGGGCTGGAAAAACTGCGGCAAAATGGCGGGCCGTGCGTACGGCAAAACCGTGTGGTCCTTTCCGCAAGCGCTGTTTTCGGCCGGTTGAAAGCGGTGAAAGTACCTGAAACTAAAGGCATATTTCGGTTTTAGTCGCACTAACGAAAGGCCCGCCCGAACCTGCCGGGCCCTATTAGGCCCTAGTTTCACATCCTGCCGTTGGGCGCGAGTTGGAGTTCGGGAAGCTTAAGCCGCTCGAACGGCCTGAGGATCGCGGCGCGCCCCATGCGGTGGCCCTGCGATCCGCGCGCGCTGTACGGCCTTCCCGGGCCTGCGCTGAGGCGGCCCGGTTGCCGTGGTTGGCCCGAATGAACGGACTACTTTTTCTGCTCGGTGGTGGTTGTGGTGGTCGGGGTGCCGTCGCGCGCGTCCCGTCGCTCGTCGCGTCCTGTGCGCCGGTCTTGACGCCGTTCTGTGCGTCCGGTCCGGCGTTCCTGGCGCCTTTCTGTTCGCCCGCTTCGCCGCTCCTGACGGCGCTCTGTCCCAGACATCGGCGCGTCCGCGGGCGGCGTCGTGGGCGTGGCGGGCGCCGTGGTGGTCTGAGCTTCCGCCTCTGACACCGCCAAAATTGCGGGCGAGGCCATAAGCCCAAACACGGCCGCGTGTCCAAGGAAAGTGAGTGCGTTGCGACGACAGACCTGTTTCGGCTCCGAACGTTCACTCATCGTCAGGCTCCCGGTTGCTGTTGCCCCAGAGCATCGCACCTGAGGTCGAGAGCCGGCGCTTGATCTAGATCAAATAGGCGCAGTTGCACCCGGCAGCGTGCCAACGTCGTCAAAGATTACTTTTTGGTCGGCCCGCTGCTCTCATTTACTTGGTCAGCTTCAAGCCACGCTGGAATTTTCGGCGACGGGATTGACGTTCTCGGCAGGTGGGGGATCATGGTCCCCGCGGTGACGACCAATCCCTCGTTGAATTTGGTTCGCGCAAAATCCTTCGCTTCTGCTTCGGTTTCAAACGTCTTGGTTAAGCGCGGATGTCGCCGTCTTAACAGCGTGCCATCCGGCGGCACTTCAAAAGTGACGTACCAAGTGTGTTTCATGCCGTGATGCCGCCGCCGGCTATCGGTCGCCTGCGCCCGCGCCGGGGGCGATAAAAAAGCCGCCACCGGGACGAAGCGGTGACGGCTTCTTTCTCGCTCGTGACCGCGAAACAAGTCTTTACCGCCCCGCCCCAACGCGATTGACGCCGCCATTTGCATTGCCACCGGCGTTATGACGGACCGCAGCGCGCGCCACCGGACGAGGCCTCAGCACGACGCCTGCCCGGGCAACGCAACCCACTGGATATTCAACGTACTGGCAGTACACGACCGCCTTGGCTGGCGCTGGATTGAGCGAGACACCTGCAAGCCCCAACAGGGCGCTAGCAGCAATCCCGGCAACAGTCGCTGACTTGATCGAAAGACGCTTCTCCGGATGCATGTTGGACCTCCCTCTTCGCGCTTGCGTCACTGAAAGGTGACGGGAGCCGCCTCAGGTGCGGCTGAACATGGCATGAGCGCTAAAGGATCGCTGACGTTGACCTAGATCAACGGAGGGTCTGTGCGCTGTTGCCCCTCCCGGTGTCCGTCCTATGGCCCGGCGCTGGCGGCGCGCTGTACGGCCTTCTGCCGGGCCTTGGCGGTGCCGTAGGCCGCCTGTCGCCGTTGCGGTGACGTGCTGCCGCGCTCGACGGGTGATGAGGCGACGCCGCGCTAAGGGTTCTCCTCGCTGTGTTCTTCGAGCAGCTTCCGGGTAGCCTTGATGCGGGCGGAGACGTTCTGAAGCGTTGCGTCCGAACTGATACCTTGCGAATGCAGGAGCATCCACAGGGCTTCGGCAAGGATGACTTGATTTTCTAAAATGGCGCGTTGGATTTTATCCATCATCATCCATGCTCCGTTGGTTGCCGTCCGCTGTCGGTCGCCTGTCCGCGCCGTGATGCTGGCGCGGTCGAGCGCGCGACTTCGATCAAGTTGCAGATTTTGCGCTTTTGTCCCAAGAACAGAACTGCGCTTGCGTTGCGCGGCGGCTGGCGATGGTGACACGGTGGCGCTGCCGGTGCGAGCCGCTGCCGTGTGAACCAAGGCACTGAGGGCGTTACGCCCGCTTCGCCGTCTTGTTGGAAGCTTCGATCATCGCAAGCTCAACCTGATCTGCAAGGCTGGTCAGATGCAGGGCCAACCTATCGAACATTTCCCGCTTGGCCGGGACAGTGGCAAGATCGCGGATTAGCGCGGCCTCAGCGGCATCTTTCCGAAGCTTTTCAAGAGCCGCTTGATAATCCCTCATCTAGTTGCTTTGAGCGGCCGCTGGGCGGCTGACCCTAAGCTTTCGTTCAGCCAGTCCGCCGTATCGGCCCCGGACGCTTTGCGGAGCAGCTCGTCTTTTTCTGCCCCGGGGGGAAGAAGCGCCGCAAGTTCGCGCGCCGTCTTGGCGAATGACGCAAGACGATCTTGCAGCGACAATTGTTGCTTGAAACGACGCCGTTTCATGGCGCGCTCCTTTCCATTCAAGAGGAAGGCGGGAGCGCAACCGGCGTTCACATCACCGATAAGAGCCAATGAAAGGGCGGTGATGCAGGACCAACACTCTTCGAGCAAGTCTGTTCCGGGCCCGCTCAGTCAAAGAGGACCGGGGCCATGACCAATCGGTCGTCAGGGTCCTGTGGAGGGCGCGAGTTCCTGCGGGTACCGCGCGACCGTGCCGCGCAAGCGTATTTGCAATCGCGCATTCCCGGCTTTATTTTATGCGAATTGGTACACAAATTCCGTGTGCGCCGATTGGCCATAAGCAGACCGCAAACTGCGAAGGCTTGATGCCCGCTTCAGCCGCGTGAGCGGACGTTATCAGCCAAGTCTGTCAGGTCCGAAAAGAGCCAACAAAAGGAGACGTACTGAAGCGACGCGCGGTTATGCGCGCAACAATGAGGCGGTTGCGCAGTTCCAGTGGCCCGTTCAACTCTCGGTCGAGGAGTGGCAATGTGGCCGGCCAAGGCTCCGGCCGCGACGCCGCCGTCGGGGCCCCCAACCTAGCTGGCGCTTTTTTGAATGGCGGTTGGCAGAGTGTCGGATTTGTGCTTTTTGCAATAGGCGACAACTTTTTCGGAATTCTTTTGCAGGCGGTCGTAGTCCAAAACATTATTATTTGCAGCCGCGTTATAGTAGCCGCTCATGAAATACCTTACGAAATCTCGGTCTGCTGAACCGTATCCTAGCCAATTTCCGCAAGTGATCTTGTTCATGTCCAGCTTGATCTGAGCCGCGGCTGGCGCTGATGCCGCGCCTATCAAAATCACAGAAACGACAAGAGCCCTGCATTTCATAGCGATCCTCCAAAGTCCCGAGCCGTCAATTTTTGCCTACCGATTGTTGCAAGCCATACATAACGCTTTCCGCCGGATGGTATTGGCACCATGCCTTTACGTTGGCGATATTTTGTTGATGCAAAGCAAGGTCCACAAAGGTCCTGTTGTTCTGATAACTGAACCAACCGCTCATCCAGGCAGAAAACTTATCTGACTGTGACTGCGGCATAGCAAGATATTGGCTACATATGATCTTGCCCATATCAATGGTTACCTGCGCATTCGCAACGATTGGAATTATCGAGACAGCAAACGTCAGACTGATCAATCTACATCTCATCGAGGTTGTCCTTGATGCTGATCTACAGGGATCTGGAGAGGGCTGCCGCCACAAGGACGCAAGAAAACGAAGTCTCGCGCCGCTCATGTTGATCTAAATCAACAGAAGTCCGCTTGGGGTCATTCGCGTCGTTTTGACCCTGCGCTGACTACTTCCGGTTTCCATCCAACACCGGACATCTCGTTGTACTAGGTCGCGGTCACTTGCCCTGCTGCTTGATCGCCCACAGCCGATAGGCTTCGGCCTAGTAGGCGTCCCGCTCTGTCGGCGGCGGGATCAGCTTCGCGCCTTTCGCTGCGGAAGTGATCGAGGCCGCGCCCGAGCGCCTTGCGAAGATCTCGGCGCGCGCGCCAAGCTTACAGCCCATTGTGTGCCTCATCGCAGCTCCGCCGTCGCCGCTCATTGCGCCTGCCACGTTCGGATTGAACGGAGCTGCGCGAGGTCGTCCGGGTCCTGTGAGGCGTGTAGAAAACGCGGGGACCGCGCGACGCCGGGAGGTGGATATTTGCTGCGAGAAAATCCGTTGTTGCAGTTGCAGGCGAAGGCGAACGTCCGCCTTGGCCTGACAGCGACGAACTTTCGCTCCGTATGAAAATGACCTGGGCCCAAGAGGAGACATTTCGAGGCGACCGATTGGTTGCTATATTTGGGCTTTGTACGTCACCGTGACCACGATTAGTCCCGTAGGAGTGCTAACCCTTTTAGGGGAGACAACAATGGGCGATTTGAATTCGGTGATTATCCGCAAGGCCTACGAAGATTTTGCGGTAGGAAACATCCCTCGGTTTTCGCGGTTTTCGACGCCGGCATCACATGGCACGTTCCCGGTCATAGTCCCCTATCAGGCGACTATACCGGTCACGATCAGGTCGGAGGCTTCTTTCAACGCACGATGGAGCTTTCGGGAGGTGCATTCAGCATGGATGTGCACAATGTGCTGGCTGAAGACGATCTCGTTGTCGCCTTGGTTACCGTGAACGCAGAACGAAACGGGCTGTCCGCGTCGTTTCCGGAGATCCACGTCTGGCAGATGAAGAACGGAAAGGCGACCGACTTCCGCGAGTATCAAGGCGATGAGCAGCGGGAGGACCAATTCTGGTCTTGAGACGCCGTCATTTCCTCAAGCGATAGACGGCACAATGATGGCGACGCTAAGATCGACGATCCTTCAAAAGCGGCGCGACGCAACAGGAATGGCGCTGATGTCCGAGACGTCACCGTTGATGGCCCTCATCGCCAAAGGGCTGCGACCGTCAGCGCGTCGGGCCAATGACGCTGCACCTCGATTGCAGCCGGGCCTACATCGGCAAGCTCGAGGCCGAAGGCGTAATCCAGCGGCAAGGTGACGGCTTCCCGCTAGATCAGAGCCGCGTGGCTTACCTGCGATACCTGCGGCGGGAGCGGCGGCAATCGTCGCGCAGTGAAGCCGATGCTGCGCACGTCGCGGCAATGACAGCGTGTTTTCGAGAACGCTGCAATCTCCTCATGCTGTTGCCGAAAGGCAACTGATTTATTGTTTCTTCGTTGAACTGTTCCATTTTGCGTTTACGCCGCAACTAACAGTTCTAGATTTGCGGTCTCCGGGCTGGGGCGTGTTTTACAACAGCGAAATTTCGAACCCGGAGGCTTTTCGAAATGATTTTGGAATTCCTCGCAATTCTTTCTCTCGTTCAGTTCGCCAACATGATTTCGCGACTGATAGGTCGGCGGCATGACGTACTCTCCTACGTTTCAAGATAAGGTCCTCACCGGTAAGCGTGGCTAAAGCGTCACAAAAGCGAAGGCGGGATGGCCGTGGCGTGAGTGTTCTGGTCGTCTCTCGAATGAGCTACTCGCTCGTTCTTGTAGAACCCAAGAGGACATATCCCCAGCTTCCGGACTGAGGCTCAAGCCACCAATGCTGACCTGCATTTGAATACCGACGCGATTCGAGATCGGTCAGTTGCAGAAGCCGCCATGGTAAGATCGCTCGTCACTTCCCGCTCACTGAGACCAATCCATATAGAGCGTGATGCCGATCATGATCAGCGAGCCGATCGCGACCGCCACCGGGCAGATAAACGGCAACTCCTCCAGAACGCCGACAACGACCGCCCGAACGCGGAGACTTCTCTTCATGTGCGCAAAGCGCGAGCCTGCCGCACCCATCGGACATCCCCGTTTGGCCCCCAGCAGCAGCGGTCTCACTCTTCAGCATCAAGTGATCTTCGGCTATCGCCCATTCGGATGTATCCGTGAATGAAGGTGAAGGAACTCTTGCTAGTCCGTTGGTGACGTGTGTTGCCGAGGCGGGCTCAGGAGGGAATGAGCGAGCAGATTGCGCCCGTCTTGACCAGCCACGCAGGTTTGATTGAACATCGCGCACAACGTGGCCGTTGATGGCATCCCTGATGGTACGCCGTTCGAACGACTGGGAATATCGCACCATGTGGAACTGGATGATGCTAGGGCTAGAAAGCAATCGCGTGATCGGACTTCGGATCGCGAAGCTGATGCGCGGCGGCAAGGCGGCTCAACGAGAAGCCCAGCGCATGGTGAGTGAAAAGGTCCTGGCGGCGGCGAAGGCTGGTACAAGCCTGATGGCTGGCGCATCTGGAAACAAGATTGTCGAGCAGTATCGAAGAAAGGTGGCGGCAAACGCCAAACGGCTCAGCAGCAAACGGATACGGCGCAGACGAAAATGACGCGGGCCTCTCGGCAGCAGAGCTCACTTGCTCTGCTGCTCGATCGCCCACAGCCGGTAGGCTTCGTCCTCGTAAGGATCGTCGCGGTCGGTGGCGGGATCAACCTCGCGCCTTCCTTGCGGAAGTGTTCGAGACCGCGGCCCAGGTTCTCCCGGCGAGTGTGTGTTGATCGTTGGCCCGGTCAAGCAAGCATCGAAGCCCGATGGCGGCAGCGAAGTGGCAGCCCGCGCGGGACTTCGGCGCGCGCGCCATCATGCGGATCGCCCGCCATCAGCCGAGCTTCGCCGATCGAATTGCTGTAGCACCCTCGACTTGCGCCAACGCGGTCGCGACGAAGGGGACGACGTGCGGCGCGGCAATGGTGTCGAGGTCTTCATGGCAAATGACCTCCAGCCGAGTGCAGACCATGTTGTGGAATGCCTTGCTGGGGTGGATCAGTTCGCAGGCGAACTCCATCGCTTCGCGCTCCATGCCGCGCCGAGTAAGCGATCAATTCGTGCAGCCCGGCGCGGCCCGCAGAGCGCAGGAGGCTCTGCGGGAGATGTTCTGCAGCCGCTAGAGTTCGTTGTCTGTGCGCCGGTCAACGCGGCGTAGTGGGAGTGGCGGCAGGTTGCTGGGTCGTAGGGGTGCAGCAGGTGCGCCCGCCGGGGGGGGGCGGCAGCAAATCGTGCGCGTGGTTCACAACGACCGTTCACCATGCAGCAGCGGGACCGCCAATGTCTGCCAAGAGCTTGGCGAGCCGCCGCTCGACGAGCAATGACCGCCTGTGATCCGTCCTTGGAGCGTGTATCCCCAGCAGCGCGGTCGTTGTCGCCGACTTTACTTCGGTAGGCATTCGACATTATAGGCAATGATAACCTGTGCAGGGTCAGCTTTGCCGATGGCCTTCAAGTCTTCCATGCCACTTCTAAGCTTCTCTCCGGCATCCCGTAAACTTCCTTCAAGCGCCGATTTAGCCGCCCTGCATCGTTCTTCGTTCGAGAACTCTTGGAACACCACGGTCGGCAGCAGCCGCCATTCCGCCCTGTTGTTTGTAGCTGCCGGGCTAACTGAGTAAGAGAAGACGTACATCAGTATCCACATCGGTATGCTCCACTTATGACGCCATAGCAGTGACGGGGCCTTGCTCGCGCGTTTTACGCAGATCGCCTTGGCCTTCGTCATTCCGCTGATTTAAGTGCGGCCGAGCAGGTGGGCGACAATTCTGCCACCTGCGCCTTGAGGCAGCGAATGATGCGATGGCCACCAGGCCGAATTCCTCTGCACAAGCGCTCCACATCGCTTTTGCATTCCCGTGCAATCGTAACGGGATCGGTCAACCGGTTTTTGGCGAATGCATTTTGACCAGACAATGCGATTGCAATGCCGAACAAGGGGATGAGCCAGTTCATCTCTAACTTCTCTTCTACAAAGCTGTTGACGTGCCTGAGCCCGAGAGCAGAAACGTTGACCTAGATCAAGCGATTGATGGTGGTGAGGTTCTTCTGAAGGGATAAGGCTTGCGGGCGAACGCCCCGGCTGGGCTCGTTTTGCGGGGATTTTGATCTATTTCGTCAAATGCGTGAGGGATGCAGATGTCAGACAATCCCATGGACGTGATCGAAGCCGCCATTCGCTCTGCATTCACCAGTTACCCAAGGGAAGATGACCCGGATTGGCGAAGTCCGCATTGGATCAAGCCCGAAGAGTGCACGCACTTGGCGCAGGGCATTCTGCTGGAATTGGAGGCAAAGGGGTTTGAGATCGTGAAAAGGCAGACTTGATAAATGCTTCGGCCAAATATCTAGGTGAGCCCGATGAAATATCAAATCTGGTATATGAAGCCATCGTTTCTCCGCGGCGTCGTTGGAGGCTCGCCCGATCCCGATAACCTCTCGGCCACTCATATTCACTTGAAGGATATTGAGGCTGATAGCCAGGAAGATGCTTTGTCTCGCATGCGAGCGGAGAACTGGTCGCCGAATGGTGAGGCTGCCGACTTGCTTAAGAGCAAGGGACTACAACATACAACCATGACAATCGGCGACGTACTCGTGGATGAAAGCGACGCTGTTTATCTTGTCACCGGCATTGGGTTCAGTTTGCTGCCGAAACATGAAGATCCGCGTTGATGATTATCATGTGGGCTGAATAGAGGCCGAGATGTCCTGTCACGGTGCTCTCGGCGATGCCCGCCGCACCAAAAATTAGGCACCCCGTCGCCGACGCCCCGGACCGCGCCCCCGACGCGGATCGAATTCATTCACCGCGTTCTGCCATGCCACGATCTGATCCTCATACCAGACGCGGCGGTTCGGGCTGATATAGGTCGATTTCGGAAACCGACCTGCCTTCTCCATGCGATAGAGCGTCGTGCGGCTGATGGGGATGATCGCCAGCACCCGCGCCTCATTGAGCATCCGTCTAGGGCTCGGTGCGTCAAAGGCGGGTTGTTGTTGCTGAGATTCGTTGCGCCTACCGAGCGTCATCGTGAGAGCTGACCCTACGTTAGTTGGTGTCTGTTTATCGTGGAATGTGCTGAAACGCCGTGGAGTAGATCATGCGCTAGAGAGCGGCTACAGCAAGCCGACTTGCAACGTAAATTAGTCGAATAGGAAAAGGTGAGCACTCTCTTAGATCTTCGAATAAACACGTGTGGCACAGAAGTTTTTTGAGGGTGCTTTCTTTTGGTGAGCGATTTCTTGTCGCGCATTTTTTCTTGCGCCGAAGAATGACGCGCGCATGATCAGCCTCGAGGCTAGTGAAGGTATTCGCTGGCAATGCGAGGAGTAATGATCATGGCTTGTCGATCGCGCGAGGAGAACAACCGACGCAATCCTGTGCCGCGGGCATCCTGGACCGTTGATGAGTTCTGCTCTTCGGTCGGCATCTCGAGATCCACGTACGAACGAGCAAAGCGCGAGGGGTGGGGGCCGCGCGAAATGGTTCTCGGTCGCACGGGCATCCGCATCGCGGACGAAGCTGTGACTGCGTGGATTGCCGAGCGAGAAGAGAAAGCCGCGAGCATCGCTGCCAATAAACGAGATAGGCAGGCCGAAGAGGCTGCCTAAGCAAGACGCCGCCCCGGAGAATGGGGCGGCGCTTCTAAATTCCGACCGGAGAACGATCGGCGTTTCCAGCGCCCTTCCAATACGCCGGTCGGATCTCTCGCGCAAGAGAGGGGACCGGTATGACAAAAGGAAAACTGTCGTGGCGTGACGCGCTGCCGCTCCATCCAGCTGCCGAGCTGCTGCCGCTCATGTCCGAGCAGGAGTTACGAGAGCTCGGCGACGACATTCAAAAGAACGGCTTGCATGAGGGCGTCGCATTGTTCGAAGGCCAGCTGCTGGATGGCCGCAATCGGCTCGACGCGATGGAAATGGTTGGTGCAACGCTGGTCACCGGCAATGGAAATCCTGATTGGGAGAACATTCCGTACCGCAACGTCGGAGGCCGGGACCCGGTCAGCTTCGTGATGTCTAAGAACGTTCGGCGACGACATCTCTCCACGGAGCAAAAACAAGAGCTGATCGCCAAACTCCTGATATTGGCGCCCGACAAGTCGAACCGGCAGATTGCAGAGGCCGTGAAGGTCGATCACAAGACAGTCGCCTCGGTCCGCGCAAAGAGACAATCAACTGGGGAAATTCCCCAGTTGACGGAGACGGTCGGCAGGGACGGGAGGCGGAGGCGGGACCGAAGAGGATCCACTGCCAAGATCAAATGGGCACCGCAGCTCGCCGCGGCTCAGAGTGACGCGGCCGTCGTCACCCAAACCACGTCGGTCTACGGCGAATTGACGGACGCGTGGCGGAGGGCATCCTCCAAAGAGAGGGAACAATTCCTGGAGTTCATCGGCGCCTACGTAAGAGAAGTTGAGTCCGTGCCATGACCAATCCTCGTGACCGCAAATACGAGGGAGCCTTCGAGCGCTACGACGGGGCGTTTGAGAGCGCGATGTCGGCGGCCATCACCAAGGCCGTCATAGAGACCTCAAGGGTAGCCGGCTCCGGCGTCGTCGTTTTCAGAACCGCGGAGACTGCGTCGGCCCTAACGACCGCGCTTGCCGGCATTCTCTCAATGTCATTGGACGCAACGCGCTCGCAGACCGCCATCTCTGAAACATTGGACGAGCTGCGGAAGCGACTGCACCGGCGGATCGAGTTGATGCGGTCAGATGCGGCATTCCAAGACTTCATGTGTCGCGTATTTCAGGGCGACGGTTCAGAGGGCAGCGCATGACGCCGTCAGATGTGCGTCAGATCTTGTTGCGTGGCGGCTATGATCCGCTCCCGCTGGTTGGCAAGCGTCCAATAATCGAGGGTTGGCAGAAGCGGGACCAGACGTCGGCAGGGGATATTGAAATCTGGAGCAAGCTCTACCCCTACGCCACCAACACCGGCTGCCTGACGCGGCGAATGCCGTCGCTGGACATCGACATCCTCAACGCGGACGCGGCCCAGGCGGTCGAGGACCTGATCAAGGACCGTTACGGGCATGTCCTAGTCCGGATCGGTAAGCCGCCAAAGCGCGCAATATTGTTCCGAACCGAGGAGGTCTTCAAGAAGATCACGGCGAACCTCACCGCACCGAATGGTGCAGGTGAAAAGATTGAGTTCCTGTGCGACGGGCAACAACTCGTGGTCAATGGCGTTCACCCGGACACCGGCCAGAGCTATCACTGGCATGGCGGAGAGCCCGGCCAGGTCTTACTAGCGGAATTGCCCTACATTAGCGGTGGTGAGGCCCAGCAGCTCGTTACGGATATTGTCGCGCTGCTGGAGGGGGACTTTGGCTATCGGCGGCCGCAGCACAAAGGCCGTGGCGCCGAGGCTGATCTGGCCGGCGCGAGCGATTGGACGGAATTGACTGTAATGTCATTCGGCCTGCAATATTGGCTCTGACGCAATTTTGGTGCAGCTCCGATTATTCTGCACCGATTAGCCTGGCCTGAAGGAGATCGATTTTCCCGCGACCGTACATCTGCCTTCTCACGAGCTTGAGGCGGGTGATCTGACCTTCAGTCTGTCCGTTGGACCAGGGCGAAGTGATTGCCGCCCGAACCGCCGCTTCATCCTTCGTGACGCCGCTGGCGAAGGAAGTCACGAGACTGGCGCGGGCGCGGTCGATCCACGGCGTGAGCCCTGCTTCGGCTCTGCGCCGGATCATCAAGTGGAATTCGGCGATGATCTCGCGAGCCTCGACCAAGGATGGTACGCCAGCTTCGATTGCCGCGACCGTGACGGTCTCTGCTTTCGTGAGCAGATCTCCGCCGATTGTCATGAGGCGCGCGATCGTTCTGGCCGATGGAATCCGCTGAAGGTTTCGTGCGTCGGGCTTTTCAGCCCTTCGTCTGCGGGTCGCCCACTCGCTGATGACGCGGAGCGAGCCTCTGAAGCCACGCGCCGTTAAACGACGCCAAAGTTCAGCCCCGTTTCGGCAGCCGGACGCCCACTGATCGTCGAGCCACGGCAAGTGTAAGTCCAACGAACTTTGCCGGGTCCGGAAGACATCGTGTCGTTCGCCGCGAATCGCCTGCCGTACCAGCTGCCTGCTGTGACCAGTCTGACGCACGATCTGCTTGATAGGTATGCCATTCTTCGACAGAGCCAGGATAGCCGCATTGGTCTCCTCGCGGCGCAGATAACCCTCATACTGGATCCGCTCTGCGGCTGTTAGCAGCTTGGGATCAATCGTGGTCGCGCCGATCACTGTGCGTATCTGGCGCATCGATTTGCGAACGGCATCGAGGAAGGCCCGACTGGCGTTCTCCATCAGATGCCAACGATCTGCAACCTGTACCGCATGCGGTAAGGCTCTTGCTGTCGCTTCGCCATATCCCCCACCACGGTCACGGGCAACGATCGCGATCGTGGGATGAGCAGCGAGCCAGGCTTGGGCAGTTGCGGGCTCCCGATCCGGGAGCAGGGTGACTACTCGGCGCCGCTCCAGGTTGCAGATGATGCTGGCGTATCTGTGGTTGCGCCGCCAGGCCCAATCATCAATGCCGATAACCCTGAGCGGATCAGCTGGCGGACGGCTACGGCGTCGGACCACGCGAAGGAGCGTATCCTTGCTCACCGGCAGCATTAGCCGTTTTGCGAAGCCTGCTGCCGGTCGACCGCCAAGTGCCAGACCGAGGTGATGGACGATAGAGTCCAGCCTTGCCGTGCGTCGCGCCGACGGTGCCAGCACCCCTTCGGCGAAGCGCTCGGTGAAGATTTGGCGCCCGCATAGGACGGCGCCGCAACGGAAGCGACGAGCAATCACCAGAAGCTGTACGATCCGCCCCGAAAGGGGAAGATCAGTCACACGACGCCGGTATCGGCTATGGACGCGTCGGGAAACCGTTCCGCAAGATGGGCACAGACCAATGCTTCCCGACGCCCGGACCGCAATAACAGCCTTATCACCTTCGTAGTACGCACTCTCTACAACAAATCCACTCGGCACCAGACTGGAGCGCTGGAGTGCCTGCTGCATGGCGCTGATTCTCCCCCAAATCAAAGCGCCAGACATCCCTCGAACTGCATCAAAAGTGAGTCAGAGCCAAATTTACAGGCCGATTGACAGTTGAGTAAGCGCTATTGACCAATCAACGAAGGAATTTGCGTCTTAGAATTTGCGGCAGCGGCGGTTTGTTGGCCCCTTAGCCGAAGGTCGATTGAGCGCGTGTCATGTCGGCTGTCAGGGGCAAACCGGACGCCGATCCAACTTGGCGTCCACCGCTGCTTTTGACCAATTGAGACATGAGCATTCCATGATTTGTGCAGCGCGCATGAACGCAGTGCACCATTCCCCTCGACGCCTTTTCCTGCTGGCCTGAGTATCCGGAGCAGTCATGTGCAAAGCTTTGGCGAAAACTATGTCGCTCGATGCGCTGCACATATTCATTGACATCTGGTGACAGTGGCCGACATTGACGGCCATGGTAGATAATAGGAGTAGGTGCAATGAGGGCTTACTCAATTGTCGGGCTGCTGTTTGCGGCAGTGGTGTTGGCGACGATTCCAGTCTCGCCGCAGGTTACATCGCGTGGCGTCGTGGAGTTAAGCGTTGATCAAGCGCAGGCCTACACGTATCGGCGCGCCCGCGTGACTGCGCGTCGTGTCGACCGTCGCGATTACCGCCATACGCGTCGTGCCGTGCGGCGTGGTGTCTACTAACGGAGCGCGATGCGCGCCGACAAGGTACGAGACGGTGATCAAAGTGCTCGATCACTCGCCCGCGCCGACGATTGATTGAGTAAATCACTGCGGTTCGTGCATGTCGTTTGCTGCGGCGATGAGTCCAGGTCTGGCCCATCAGCGAAGTGGTGACACGCCTCATTGAGGTCCGTTCAACGAGGCCGACGTGCTTACGTTGAGTCCTTCGCATTTTGACCCATTTGAGACATCGGCCGATCGCAGCCGACGTCCGGTTGGCACGAGGTTTATTTCACAACCAGATGCTTCGTGCGCGCTATGGCGGCAGGCGCGGACGGGGAAATGGTGAACGTCAGCCAGGTATTCCATCCTGACGGACGGTTGGCTGCACCGAATTCGCCGTATCCCCTCAGGCTAAGGGAGCCCTGCATGTCTGCGACCGGGAAGCCGTACCCGATTTGCGGACCGACACCGAAAACGCGTGACCTGAAGCCACCGAGGATCGGGTTCTGGCCGGAATCGTCGGTGATTTGCTGGTAGGCATATCCGACAATGCCGAGGAAAAGCTGCTTGGTGAGGTAGTGCGATGCGCCCCAGTCGAAGTGGAAATCGATGCCGCTCCGGTACAGGGTATCAGGATTCCTGAAATTGTAGGTAAGGCCGGCGACGCCCGAGATTTCGTTTCCTGCCGCCGGGTCGAAATAGGTATAGGCGCCTCCAATGTCGATCGCGCCGTGCCCGAGCCCGATGTTGGGAATCCGCGTCGGATCATAGTCGCCGACGGGAATATTGCCCGTGACGTAAGCCATGTAATTGTCGACGCCATGGCTCCATAGCAGTTGCGCGAATGGCGCGAGGTCGCCGTAGGAGGTAAGTGAGCCTTCGAGCATTCCGGTGCGCGTCATCACAATCGGTCCGGCTATCGCTGTCAGTGTTCCGGCGATACTGGTGGCGGCTCTGCCGTACTGGCCGGACATGCCTACGACCAACTGCCCGCCAAGCACCGCCGTCGTGAAAGTATACGATGGCGCAAGGGCGATCAGGTCGGCCCGCCCGCTCAGACTCAGATTTAGATTAACGTTGACGTTCGCGGGGATTTTGCCGGCCAGGATCTCTTTGGCCGCAGCAGCGCCCCCGGTTGCGGCGACGCAGGAATGGTAATCGATGACACTGAGCGCCCAGCCCGGTGTCTGCTGCATGGCCACGAGGCTCGCAAACTGACCCGGAAACCAGAACGAGCTACCGCCCTGGTCGGCATGCGAAACATCAGCGCAAAGCACGAGAGCAGCAACCGCTGCCGCATAGTTGATGACGCGGCTTCCCGGTTTGTTTGATCTCATTGCAAACCTCTGGGCGGCATTTGCAACCAGTGGCGGCTACTGCAAAGCGCTCCGCGAACCGCGGGGCCCCAAGTTAGACGGCATTCAATACTAGGGCACAAGCAGCGTCGAAATCCGTGACAGAATGGTAACAGCGGGGGATATTTGTATTACGGCGATGACGCAGTCTCGGCTCGACCAAGAGTTGCTTGCGCTGGAGATATTCGGTTTTCTTTGCCGGAGCGAGGTCTTTTCCTGGGTCATCGCGACAAGTGTGGGAGGTCTTGCTGAGGTCTGCTGTTGGCGGCAGAGCCGACTTGATTTTGCTCACCGCAAGTATTGCGGCTCGTGACCCTGGCTGTGTGGAAACGCTGCTGCTTTGCCATGATTCTCTCGTGATTCTGCGGGGGAAGCAGAGAGGCGCTTCGTTGAGCAGGCGGATCGTGAGCAATGGACACTATTGCCTGAATGCCTGAACCCGCTCGCTATGCGCCAACGTCGCGAGACAGTCGAGCATCCGTTCGGCACGATGAATGCACGCATGGGAAGGACCCACTTCCTCACTAGAACGCTCCCAAAAGTAGCCGCCGAGATGGCACTCTCGGTTCTGGCCTGACACGGGTCATCAACATCGTCGGGATCAAGCCGCTGATCTATGTGATCGCGGCCTGAGGCCGAGCCGGTCTTGGCTTGCTATCGGCTCATCTACAAAAGTGTGCTTCTACAGCCAAGACCCTTAGCAAACATCGTCTAGGCATACAGTCAGTTAGCTGCGTATGCTCCGACCATTATGCATTAGGTTCGAATTGAACTGCTTTGGCTCAGTCCTCGTCCTCGGACAGCGCACGGCGCCGGTCTACGGCATCACTCATATCGTGGAGTACCAGAATCGCGATGGCCGCCATGCGCTGCCTCTGTTCGGGATTAAGCGTTTTGTAGAGTGGCTGCCACGCCTCGGCGAGTTTATCCAAATCGGCTGATCGTTGAGCCAATGCTTCCGAGCGCCGCTGCAAGAAGGTGATAGGGTCACGATTGCGCAGGGCTTCGACACGGTTTTCGTCGGCCCGTCTACCCACTGTTTCTCCGATTTTTGCAAGGCGGGCTTTCCGGTCCTCCGCCCTGGCACGAATGGCGCTCTCTACAGCGGGCCAGTATTTCTCCTGGTCAGGTGTCAGCTGCAACGCGGCCTTTACCAGATCAATCCTCATGTCCGTCAGCGTATTCCGGTCGGCTGCATTTAACCGTTCCGGAGTCGCAGAAGAGGTTTGCGAGGTTTGCGCGTTGGCAATCGGGGATGCAGCAAGGAAGAGTGCGGTTGTTCCGGCAACTACTATTTTCAACATCGGCCATCTCCTAGGCGAGTTGCCCCACTCCACAATGGTGACGCACTGCGCGGTTACGTTGATCTAAATCAGGGAACCAGCGCCGCCCAGTGTTCGTCCTTTTACATCTCAGAAATCAATCTCGTATCGAGGGCCGACGGCGAGGCCGGGCACGTTCAGACCTTTGTGGGGTTTGGCCCCTCCAAGGAAGAGGCAGAGAAGAGCGCCCTGGGATGGTGCTCGCATATCAGGTTCGATCTTGAGACCTGCTTGAATTCGGATCGCCTGACCGCTCGCAACTCTCGGTCAGACGGAGGTGACGCCGCACTTGATCTCAAGTACATGAAGGCAGTTGCGCGCATTACCGGCTGCAGTTAGAGCGCGTTCGCGAGCGATCGAACGCGCTTGATCTATATCAAGCAGCTCGTGGCCATCTTGCTGCAGGTAACAGACGACGTAGAGCCCAGGTCAATGTTTCGGGGCGCACCGGAGCGACCGGCATGCCACTGGCGGCATATTTCTGGAAGGTCGGAGCAGTGTTGCTCGCACTGCTCTTTGTTGCAGATTATTGGCTGCCGAGGGCCCCGACCGTCGATCAGGCGGCTGCGGACCGGCCGGCCATACTTATCCACTCAGATCGCAAATGGCCCGAGCGTATTGTCTTCGATACCCAGTCGCCGGTGATCGTCGCCGCTGCGCCCGTGGCCGAGGCGACCGAGGTCGCAACTTCATCGGATGTGGCCGAACCGCCCGTTACCGTCCCACTGAGCCCGGCGGTGGCGAATTCTTTCGCGATGCTGCCGAAACAGGATACACGCCCGCCTGAAACCGTCGATCGCAAGCGACAACGCAAGATGTTGCATGTTGCGGCTCGACCGAGGCGAAACGTCCAGCCGCAGATGCTTCTGGCGGCACGACAAGGACAGTTCGGCTGGTTCGGCTTCAGAACCTGGTGATCGGCGTCCGGATAAGATCCAAACGCCGAGTCTCGCGGCTCCTATTCGTACATCGCACAGACATTTCCCTGCCAACGGAGACACCTGCGCACTGCACGCCGGGTTTGGCGGATCGTCGTCCTTGCAACGCAGACGCCGTTGATCCGCGTTCTGCCCACTCCGCAGGCGGCCGCGACCGGCGTGTTCAGGCTCTCGGATTGGGGAAGCGTCGGGGAGCAAATTGAACACGTCCACCAACAATCACCGTAGCGCCGGTCTTAAGCTGCAGACCGATGGCAGATTTCTGCGCCGCAGCGCCGCAACCAAACAGATCCAAACTCGGGCATTGTTGTTCTTTGGTGCAATGAACTTTAGGACAATACCGAGAATGCACTATCCCTGAAAATCTTGTCACCATGCACGCCCCTAACCCGGCACCGGAATTGCACGGTTACCAGGCCCATCATCACAAGATTAAGGAATGGGTCCAATGCTGATGCATATCACCTCAGTGTCGGTGCCTCATCCGCACTCCCTTTGCGAACTGGGGATACCGACCGAAACCAATCCGATCGTCAGCCTGAGCCAACTTACCTATCGGAAGTGCAACAAGATCTACGGCGAAAAGGAACCCGCCGATTATGTCTATCAGGTCAAGTCAGGCGCGGTACGAAGCTACAAGCTGCTTCGTGATGGCCGCCGGCAAATCGGCGCCTTTTACGTTTCCGGCGATATCTTCGGACTGGAGAATGGAAGCCTGCACCGTTCTACGGCAGAAGCCGTCGTGGACACGACGGTTCGCCTCATTCGGCGACAGAATCTCGATGTAATTTCCGGCAGTGATGGCGCGCTGGCCAAGCATCTGCTCCGCATGACCACCAGCAATCTGAAGCATGCGGAAGACCATATGCTGCTCCTTGGACGCAAAACTTCGATCGAGCGCGTCGCGGCCTTCATCCTTGAGATGGACGAGCGGCTCACCGACGCCGGCATTTTGGCACTGCCAATGTCACGGCGTGATATCGCGGACTACCTTGGACTCAAGCTGGAAACCGTTTCGCGGGCGTTATCGCATCTGCGCAAGCTTGGCATCCTCGGCTTCATCGGTGCCACCCACCGCCAGATCGTACTGTTGGACCGGCAGCAACTCGCCGGCTTCGATCGTCAGAATTGACAGCCGGGTCGAAGCGAAGACCCTTTGCCGTTCCTAATTGAGCGGCCCCGGTGCCATGCCGGGACCTCTAATCTGCGCGGAAGTACGGTTCAATAGCGAGCGGTGACCGGTGCCGAATAACCGCCGAAACGATAGTTCAACCGAAGTGTGACCATGTCCACATCCTGACTGACCCCGTTGCCGAGAAGGGTGATGCCCCCTGGCGTGACCACGCCCGCGAAGGACGTGTTGTCACGCCCCATCCAGAGATGGTCGTATTCGATGCCGAACGACCAATTCGGCGAGAAACCGTATTCCCAGCCGACACCGAGGGCACCGCCCCAGCGCGTGTGACCTGCGGAGTCAGGCCGACTCCGGTGAGGTTGTTGAAGACATCAAAGCGATTGCGCGTCACCGCAGCGCCACCCTTCACATAGAACAGCGACGCTTTCCATGCCCATCCGAATTGAGCCGTGAACAGCCCAATGCCATCAATCTTGCCTGTGGTTGAGATCAATGGATCGATCAAGCTGACGCGTGTGTTCTTGATCTCGGCCCAGTCGCCCTGCGCCTCCAAGCCGAGCACAGACTGGTTCGTTTGCCAGCGGTACCCGATCTGCCCGCCAACAAGGCCGCCCGAACGATCAGCGCAACCACCTGCGACTGTCCCGGCGGGCGTCAGGGAATCCACGCAACCATGGCTCTGCCCCCAGCCTCCGTTGGCGCCAATGTAGAATCCGCTCCAGTTGTAGATCGCCACCACCGGTGCCGGCGGCGCCGCCTTGACGGCCATATCGGCGGCCATGGCAGGAGCCGTCATGCTCAGCGCTGCGAGACTGAGCGCAGCCATCGAAGGCCTTTTCAGCGTCCCTATCCCCTCGCTCAGATTTCTCTCGTTCAGAGAACGCGAGCTCTTATGAAGTGCTACGAACGTCCACAAGTCTAAGAGCGATGAGACCCTAAGCCCGTAACAAGATGGCACCACTTGAGAGCGGTGTATGTGCATGGGAACGTGCTTATTCCGCGTCGGGACCTGTATCTGGCTCAGCGTTCCATTGTTCATCGACAAGCCAAGCTTGGATGCGGGGCGACGGAATGAGTTGCCTGGGGACATGCGGATTGATCGTGCCCGCAAATACAACGAGACCTTCGTCGAGCTTTGCACGAACGAATGCCTTGGCCTCTGCTTCCGTAGCGAAGGTCCTTGTTTCCCGAGGGCTCCGCTGCTTCGGCAGCGTGCCGCGTTTACGAACCTCGAAGGTGACATACCAAGTCGGCGTCATCGCACGCACCAACTAATTGCCCTAGCCCAGTCGGTCTCTTGTTTTGGTGCGGGTATCATGAAGCTGGTTGATCTGAATCAAGATCGCGGTTGGTGCTGTCAGTAAACCAGGCGACGGGCGGTAGGGAACACGGAGGATGTTCGACGGAGTTAACGCACAGCCCAGTTCACCCTTGATGTACGTCAATGTCGCTCATGTGTCCGGGCACACGCTATCGTAAGCCGTAGGAATGCGGCTTCTGCTACCCTTAGGAGGACATCATGAAGGCTAAGATGCGACTTTCGATAAAGTCAGTGACGGTTACAGGAATCGCTGCCAGCGCACTTCTGGGACTTGCAGGGGCCACGCTTGCTCCATCACCGGCCCGCGCGATCGTGTATTGCCAGTACGTCGACTATCCGGTGGGTTGCGTTGCCCGGGCTGGCGTTGCCCTCCGGCCACGGCCCGTTGCGCGCGCTGCAGTCCGTCATAACGTCGGCGGTAATGCCAATGGCGGCGTTAATCGCGTCGGAGTGCGTCGATAGAGGATTTGCCGGCGGGCCCCTAGCCTTGGTGCATAAACCAACATCGTGGCCCGCGGTAGCATTCAACACAACTTTTCGGCCATGGAGCGTCTTCGTTTCGAGGGGACTTCTCGGCTTCAGGAGCAGGCCACCAAATTGCTGTCATCTATTTTCCAACGCGTGATGAAGCCGTCTGGTTGAATCGGCGCGCGTGGCATCACCTGCATCGATATCGCGATGGACAGCCAATAACCTGATCACCGTCACCCTCCGTTGGTGCCCTTTGAAAGGAAACATCAATCCGCGTGCAGAATCAGAAAGAGCTTGATCAGGAGGCAGCCGTTTGGACCGCCTCCTAGTCGTTTCCTTGCTGACTCGGTGTGCCGGGCGTGCGATCAATTCCGCTAGTCTGCAGCAGATCAGGGTGCCATAACGTCGCTGGTATGCTGACGCGCCGAAGTCGATGCCCGCTTCACCGGCCTTCGCGTGTGTTTTACGGGCAGCGGAACGGCAAACCGTTGGTGCCTGTGACCAAAGTCTCCGATGTGCAGGCCATGCCGGTAGGAGTTATGTACCAGCCATTGCTGGAGCTGGCCGTGGACGCCGCATAGTAGGCGTTGGCTGCCCGAGCTCCGCCTGTGTAGTAAGGGCCGCCTCCCCATCCCCAGTTGGGAGATGTAGCCGCCGCCGACGGCGGCCGCGCCGGCGACGCTAGCGCCGACTACCTCGGCTCCATACCGGTACGCAGCCCGTCGGTCTTGCCGGCGAGCAACACCTGCAACGCTCATTGGGGTCAGTGGTCGACCGACCCGTGCTTGGGCACTCTCGACTGACATAGAGACACCGCGTTGTTCAGACCAGCTAAACGAGAACAGTGCCGCGCATGCGACAGTTGAGCCCGCAATTGCAAGTTTTGTTAGATGCATCTTTTTCATGAACTTGCTCCATTACTGGCTTGCCCCATGCTGAAAGAATTCTGCCTCACCGCCGGGTGGGCATTGCGCTAGAAGTAGCGAGCGTCAGCGAGGACATTAAGCTCGCCGTTCAGAGACAGGGTTACTACATGCGCAAGCTAACGGACTTTAAGAAGCGGTAGTCCGCAAAGCGCACGTGAAACCTCTACAGCATCACAACCAACCAAGCCGCGATCATCGCGCTGTTTCGCGTCGTCAACCGCTATGCCGGCAACCTCGCACCGATGCCGGTCGTGTTTCCGGGTTACCCGGCAACACTGACACCGGCCGCGAGCTGGCCATGATGCGCTGGGGCATGCCGCCGCCACCAAAGTTCGGCGGGCCACCGGTCACCAACATCCGCAATGCCGTCACCGCACTGGCCAGGCTGCCTGAAGCCGGAGAACCGCCGCCTTGTCCTGGCTAACAGCTTCTCCGAGCAACGTCCGCTGCCGGATGACGCGCTGAGGATCGTGGCGCGTGGCGCCGAAGGAGAACTAAGGCCGTCAAGTGAAAGTCGCCGTCGATCGACCTTACCGATCCCCAAGAGCTGCCCGCAAGAGTCTTGAGATCGCTACGCAGTCCAGCTCGGCAAGCGCGCGGCATCGCCGATTAATTTCTTGAAAGCCGAGCATTTCAGGCGCTCTAGGTCCCGTTCTCCGTCCGCCGCACGCGCCAGAAGATGTTCAGCAATTTCAAGCGCCGAAGCCGACTTCCGCTGATGGAAACGGGCGTCAAGCAGCACCTCGTCCAACGCGCGGCGCAATGTGGCTATCGTGGATGGATCGTAGCTCATGTCGGTCGTGTAGCCGACGCTGACAACAGTGAGATGACTGCCAAAGGACGCTGGGTCCGTTTGGCCTCTTTACGGCCGCGGTCACACTGAAGATCAAGAATTGTCCGGATTTCATACCCGTTCAGTCGTTTGGTTGTCGCAGATCGATGCACCTACAGCGCCGCAGGCCTCCATCAGCGGATTTTCGCTTCAGCGCCAGCGTATGCGGCTCGTGCGAGATCGGATCGAGGGGCGGGCTCTCCAGAGGCGTCAGCCATCTCAACCCGAGTCGTCGCGCCCCTGTCCGATCTAGTAGGCGCGACGAGGCTGCCGATAGGCTGGTTCCCGTGGCACTTGTGCGTTTGCAAAATATGGATTGGTAACGCACATGGCGGAGAGGCCCGATGCATTGGCGTGGCACTGCGCCATCGAGCTATAGCCGCAGTAGAAAGTTTCGCCTCCGCCCCAGTACCAACGTTGTAGGCAGATCGGAGCATTCCCGCCATATGTTTGGGCCTGAGTTGGCGCGGCCGCCAAAACCGAGATCGTTGCCCAAATCGCCAAAGTTGGAATGCGCATCAGAATTTCCTTACGGATCGACTCCATCGCATCAGCGTATCGAAGCCAGACAAAGCCCATTGCTTCAGATCAATTCACATTCGCGCGAGTGGCTGGGGCTACGGCTGTGGTGGCTCAACGCTGCAACGGGCGCCACCTCGGGCTTGCTCGCCAAATGAGGGGCGAAGATGGGTTTCCGCGCGGAAAGCTGACGATGATTGATGGGCGGCAGCGCGAACGCCACGAGTTGATCTTTGGGGCAGGATAATCCGGTCAAGGCAGAGCCGCAGCGCCACCGGGTCCCCCGCGAGCGCCGCCGCAAAATCGCCAGCGCGGGGGGCTCCGGGGGCGTTGTTGGGGCGGCGGCTGTCAAACCATGCCGCGATTTACGTGCCAACCGGTCTTGTCGTGATGGCGCTGCGAAACGCGAGAGGCGAACTAACGGTGGAAATGGTTTGCGTACCCTCGCCGACGCCCTGAATGGTGAGGTCGCCATAGTTCAAAAGGCGGCCAAGAACGCTTTGATTGACATCGACGCTCTCAACCTTGTCGAGGCTCATCTCAAAGGTCCGCCTCTTAATGAAACCGGCCTTGTGGACGACCCGCATGTTGGTAACGTCGGTCTCGGTGGTCCAGCGGTGGAACCAAGCCGTCGCCGTCCAGTACGAGGCCGCAAGCCCAGCGACCGCCGCCAATACCAAGTAAACCAACGTCAGCGCGTCGACGGCGGCCAAGCGCCACAGCACCAGAAATGCGACCGCCGCGATCCACGCCCCGATTGCAGGCAGAAAGTACACCCAGTGTTCGTTGGTCGAATACAGCACCCTTTCGCCAGGCTGTAGGATTTCGTCGATATAGCGCCCCATACGCCTACCCGGAGTTTACCTATCACCGCGGTAATATGCGCCATTTTAAACGGAGAAAGACCTTGATCTATCTCAAGCCTTCCAACGGCCAGCGCCGGAAGCTCGCATGCTTTCACACGAGAGCCGGTCCCATCCCCTGCCGTGAGAGGTCGGGATGTTTGGACGGTTAAGGGAGGTGCAGAATGATCAGGTTGATTGCTATTGCCGGCTTCGCCTTATCGGTCGCAGTATCGGCGCAAGCCATGACACCTGCGCCGATTACTCCTCCGCCCAACGGCATGATCACTGAAGTCGCTGCTGCCTGCGGCGCGGGTAGGACACGAGTTAACGGTGTGTGCGTCGCAAGAACCACCGTCCGCCATACCCGTCGAGCCGTCCGCAGATGTGCGACCGGAATGACTTGCTAGCGCGCCGATGGTTTAAGCGGTGCAACCACGAAGGCTGAGACGACCCGAAACTGTCACTAGCGGCATTCTGCGATCAAGGTTGCCCGAAGCCGCTGATGGAGCGGCTGCTGGGCGTGATGGTCGCCGCACATAATCCAGATCAACGCTGTCGCTCGACTGCCGAAAAAATTGGCGCATGGCAAGACGGCTTTCCATTA
Organism: Bradyrhizobium sp. 604_D8_N2_3; assembly: GCF_051810765.1. Lineage (NCBI taxonomy): Bacteria > Pseudomonadati > Pseudomonadota > Alphaproteobacteria > Hyphomicrobiales > Nitrobacteraceae > Bradyrhizobium > Bradyrhizobium sp. 604_D8_N2_3. The sequence continues at coordinate 2,334,975 of NZ_JBPWPM010000001.1, forward strand.
TCGAAGTGGGGGCGATTACGATTATCGTTCTCAGCGTGGCTGTACTCGCCTTCGTCGGGTTTTCCATTTGGGCAGAACTATGAAGGCCGGGGTGCGCCGAGACTAACGCCATCCTCCACGCGCTCCCGGCGCACCGCCTCGCTCGCCGAGTTCTTTCGACTTGAGCCACGTCTTCGATAGTCCGCCGTCCGCTTCGACACGATCCCTTCCAGCCCCATCTGGCAGACGTGCTTGAAGATCGTCGGGTCCGCCGCCGGTCAGGTGTTCGTTGAAGCGGATGGCGTGCGACTGTTGAGCGCGAGCCACACCACGTCCTTTTTCTTGGTCTGTGGGTTCGTAGAGTTGGCACGTCGCGTCATTTCGCTGTGCTAGGCATCCGTCGCCACGACGACACAGAACCGGCGTCAAGGGTGAGGCCATTAGAAGGCCCTACAGCGCGCCGCCAGCGCCGGGCTACCGGACACCGGCAAGCCGCACCAGTTTTCCAGCCACTGGCTTAGTCGTGAACGGTCGGTCCGTAGGTTTCTTGGAGTGTTCTTGCCACGCAACTCCGCGGATGAGAGAAAGCAGGACGAAGCCGGTATGGTCTTGAGTTGGCCCGTGTGAGACATGCCGTCAGGGTCGTGAGACTTAGCCGAATGCTTGACGACGACATGTATCGACGCATCCTCTCAATTTCTCCCGTATGCACGGCAGTTCGTCAGTGGAAATGATAGGCGAACATCGTATGACTACTTCATGCTCACATGCGGACCTATTTCAGCCAAATCCCAGACGCTCGCCCCGGATGGCGCCGCGTCGATGATCGCTGACGACGGAGGACTTATTGCGAGCGTGCCGCCGTCAGCAAGCGAACTGCTGGGAAGTCCGGGCGCGGCAGCCTGATTCAAATGACGCCCACCATTTCAAAAGTCATTCTCGTCGCGTTGGTGATCGGCTGGGTACGCTACAAGTACGCGCGGCGTTCTCGTCGTGCGAGGGTTGTGTGGAGCGCTCGCGGCCCCTGGAAACTGCGCTCCTGCTCATATCTCTTTCGGGACTTGGACTTGTTCCGCTCGTCTACGTAGCGACAGGAATACCTCATTTTGCAGATCGCAGCTTCTATCCTCCCTGGCTTGGCTGGGGTCTCTCTTTGCGATTGCAGCTCTGGGCGTGTTTCACCTGACCCACCGTGCACTCGGCCGGAATTGGTCGATAAGTCTCGACGTGCGGGAGAATCATGAACTCGTGACGGAAGGGATTTATCGGAAAGTTCGACACCGATGTATTCGGCATTTTGGCTGTGGGCTATCGCCCAGGCATTGCTTGGATTGCCGGTTTCGCGGGCCTGGCCGGCTTCGGGATCTTGTTCTTTGGTTGCGTCGGCAAGGAAGAGCGAATGATGTTGGAAACTTTCGGTGACAGCTACCGGGTCTACGCGGAGCGGACCGGTAGGATTTTCCCATCAATATGCTGAAAGAAAGCGTGCCCCTTCTGCAACATTCGCCAAAAAAGGGATCGCGCGACTGTCCGCACGGGCATCTATTTGTTGTGTGGGTAGAGCGTCCGGCTAGGTTCAGAATCGGTAAGGGGTAGCGGGCAACTTCAGGGGAGATTGATGCTGAAATTCGTAATTGCGGGTACTGCGTCTTTGGCTTTGGTGGGAGCGGCAGTTGCCGCGGATCTGCCTCGTCCGCAGCCCGTCGTCCAGACCGCGCCGGTTGGTAAATATCCCGTCGGCAAAACTCCAGTCGGCAAATACCCGATCGGCAAGGCTCCGGCGCCGGCTCCGTTAGTCACCAAGGGCTAATCCCGCAGATTCAAGCGCCTTCGGCCCGTCGGGGGCCGGAGGCGTTCACCTTCAATAATGTTTTGGCTTGGGCTGTGGTGGGTCCAAGAAGGGTTGAACGTGGCAAGGGTGATCTGGGAATACCGCGATCTGCGACTTATTGTCGGGGTCGCAATCTTTGCGGCTTCCGTGGGAAGCGCTAGTGCACAGCAACTCGCGGGGCGCGCTGATCTTCAGCAGCGACCGGACACTGCCCCCAAGACTTCAATCAACTCCGCTACGAAACCGGCCGCAGCTGCGCCAAGCAGCTCGCCAGCCACGTCGGATGCAAAGCCGGCCCGGGTATCTTCAGTTAAAGGACCCTACTACGTCGATTTTCGCGCCCGCACTGCTGCATCCTACGGACACGCATTTGTCTGGTACGGCAAGACGAGCCAAAGGGCGGTTGAAGTTGCCGGCCTGCATCCAGCAGGTGACACGCTGCCGTACGTATTGGGACATCTCATGTTTGTGCCTTCTGAAACCGGCGCGAGCTATGGTGACCTCGATGAGCAATATTTGACAGCCAGTTATCGAGTCTACTTGAATGAGGCTGACGCCAAAAAGGTATTTGCTTACATCAAGCGTCTTCAGGCGACCTCGCCGGTGTGGAACGCGGGAACAACCAACTGCACCAATTTCATCGGTCGCATAGCGAGTTTTATGGGCTTGAAGGCTCCATTCCATTTGTTGAAGCCTGAAGAATACATAACCCAACTCAGAGCGCTAAACGGTGGACGTCCAACGGTGCAACTGGTTGCCAACCGGTAGACCCCGGGAAATGGCGGGCCAAAGTCGAGGTGCCATCCGAGCTTGCGTGATGGCGTATCAACGAGCCGGACGGGATGAGCGATTCGCGTCGCGTAGAGAAGTTGAGCGACGGCGAGTTAACGTGTATCGCGATGGCGGCATACACACGGGGCCGCACTGCTCGGCCAGTCTCGCCTAGCCGAAAAGGCCGCCAACTGAGGCGGCCGCGGAGAAGCAATGTCCAAGTGGCGGCCTAATCTTTATCTGTCCAGCATTCCAAGGAAACTCTACTGGTCGCGCCCGTGAAGCGGTTTCTGTGTTCGAAGCCTTGCCCGATTGGCTCGTAGCGGAACATCCAGCCGCCAACCAATACGGCGAACACAGTGGCAAATGAAGGCCAGCGGCGCTGGCCCGTCTGCCATTGCAAAGGCCCTCAAGATAGGCCACGCGTCAGTTTATCGCGCGCTTGCGGAGTGATCGGTTGCGCGCGCGTCCCTGCAACGGAAACTTGGTGCGGCCTCGGGGGAGGGCAAAATCCCATGGAAAGCATGCTACCAGGTCTGTCTGTGGATCTCGCCGCGCAGCCGACCTAAACCCGAACCTGCCGAAGACCTTCAACATTGATGTGTTCTCGGGCAGGACTTCCGCCGTCAATTCCTTCAGTCCCGTTTCCCTCGCGATGTCGACGAGGTGCCGCATTAGCATCGAGCCAACGCCGCGCCCCTGCCATGCATTGACCTCCATGAAAGCCATCTCGGCCCGGCCGGGCTCGGAGACAATATATCGGCAGCCGCCAACCACAGCCTTCCGGCCTGCTTCCTCCGCGCGCGCAACCAAGGCGATATGATTCTTAAAATCGACGTCCATGAAGAAGGCGCGCTCCTTGAAATGGCTCTTCATCGCAAAAAATCGGCGCTGCAACGACTGCGGGCTCGCTTGGTCTAGTGCGGGGAGCATGTCGGCCTCGTCCTCCGGCCGAAGCGCGCGAACTTCGACCGGACTGCCGTCGCGCAAGCGCTCTCGTGCACTGGTGACCGACATGCGGACTCCGGTGTCGAGAGGCCGGGCGACGCACTTGCCCGATCCCGCCCATGGGCCTCCCGGCCGGTCGTGGTCGCTTGATCTGGATCAAGACCTCCGCGCGAGAGGGGGAACTAGCTCACTCACCCGCAACATGCGTGGCCAAGGCTGAAGGCGCGTCCGTGAGAACACTCCGCCAGATCATCTCCGGAGACGAGGTCATCCAGCTTGTGATCCGGCTGGGGTTGCTCGCGGTCCTGATCGTCTGGACACTGCTCCTGATCCGTCCGTTCGTGCCAATCCTGGCCTGGAGTGTCGTGCTCGCCGTCGCGCTTAATCCGGTGTTTGAGCGCCTTGCCAAAATCCTCGGCGACCGGCCGAAACTTGCGGCAGCGATCCTAACCCTTATCAGTCTCGCCGTTGTCATTGGGCCCGCGACGTGGCTCGGCATGGGCGCAGTCGACGGGATCAGGGATCTTGCCGGCCAAATGACCGCCGGCGAGGTGTTGGTTCCGTCGCCACCTCAATCGATCAAGGATTGGCCACTCGTCGGGCCTCGGCTCTTCGATCTCTGGGATCAGGCCTCGACCAATCTGCGTTCGCTTCTGCGCGAAGTGGTGCCGTATCTCAAGCCCTTCGCGACGACCTTGCTCGGATTTGCCGGCAATGCCGGTGTGGGGACCGTAAAGTTCCTGCTGTCCGTGATCGTGGCTGGCGTCCTGTTTCCATATGGCCCGCAACTCGTGGCCGCGGGTCGTGACTTTCTGTCACGGATCGTGCCCGACCAGAGCGAGCACTTTCTGGACCTCGCGGGTACCACCATCCGTGCGGTCGCGCAGGGTGTGATCGGCGTCGCGATCGTCCAATCCTTGCTCGCCGGCATTGGGTTCAAGCTGGCCGGTATCGCCAGCGCGGGACTACTGGCGTTCGTGGTGCTATTGCTGTCGATCGTGCAGATCGGCGGAACGATCGTCATCCTGCCGGTCATTATCTGGATCTGGACTGACAAGGAATTCCCGATCGCGCTTCTGCTGACGGTGTTTCTCGTGATCGTATCGGTGCTCGACAACATCCTAAAGCCGCTCGTCATGGGGCGAGGCCTGACCACACCCGCGCTCGTCATCCTGATCGGGGTGATCGGAGGAACCCTCGTCCACGGCATCATCGGCCTCTTCATCGGACCGATCATTCTGTCGGTGGCTTGGGAGCTGACGGTTGCCTGGATCCGTACCGAACGCGCTCCGCAGCGGGGAGATGTTGGCTATGGGCCGCCGCGCTCTCTTGATCTGCATCAAGGCGTCTCATCATCCCCTTCGCCGGATAACAATCGCTGACCGACGAAACCAGGAGCATGGCCGAGTCCGCCATGGGAGCACGCGATGGCAGTCCAGTTCCTCGGCACCGTCATCAGCGTGATCAACAGTGATCAACATAGAGCTTCTGCCAGTCTCCGAAGGTGATGTCTTTGGCTTCGCGCTGCCCGCGAGGGGCGATCTCGGCGGGCTTCGCCTCAGAGGCCTGCTTTTGCGCCGCGGCGTTCTGGACCGAAGCTGGTCCGGCAATGGCCGCTGCGAACAAAATCAACAGGAAGGTGCGAGCGTGCCCGGGCCATGGCGTTGAAGGGGCGTTGATCATGGTTGCGTCTCCAGGCGCCAGCCTCTGTAACTATTTATGCGCGTCGAGGGATTTTTCGACGAGCGGTGACCACATCGGAATTGTGTCGGTCGAGCCGACGAGGAAATGCCCCTCATTGCCGAAGGGCGGCATCAGATGATATCGGCCCTGCCGCCGGCCGCAGTGAAAGCCTCATGCATGCGCTTCGACAACGCCGGGCCAAAGAACGTGTCGTTCTCGATATAGAACCACAGCATGGCACCCGCGAGGTACGGCCCAAATCCGCGGTCGCTTCGACCAGTCTGTCCGGCGCGCAGTTGTTGTTGGGCTTGCCGTCGACGCGACCGCCGCGACCTGCTGCAAAGGTGATGATCGCTGGAGACGGACATTGTCTTCGGCGAGGGCCGGCAAGCCGAAGGCGGCAAGGAGAACCAAAGCCGTCAAGAGCGGTCGGAAGATTGCGGCCAACTGCGTACGCATCGTCGCCTCCGTCAGCCGGTATAAGTGAGTGCCACGATGATCGGGCCGAGCACAGTCAGGACGACGTTGCCGATGGCGTAGGGCACTGCGACGCCGAGAACTGGGGTCTGACTCTCGGCGACTTCGCAGGCTCCGGTCACCGCAGCATCGACGGTCATGGCGCCGGCCAGCGCCCCGCAGGTGATGACCGGATTCATGTGCAACACATAGCGCGCAAACAGTGTCGCGACGATCAGCGGCACCAGCGTGACGACCAGGCCCATGCCCACCAGCAACGCCCCGTGCGCCTGTATCGCAGCCCAGGCCGCGGCTCCGTTGCCGAGCCCGATGGCTGCGATGAAGCCACCGAGCCCGAGATCGCTCAGTGTCTGCTGTGCCGCGCGTGGTAACGCTCCGATGGTCGGCCGGCGCGACCGCATCCAGCCGCAGACGAGGCCAGCGATCAGCGCGCCGCCGCCGCCGCCCAAGGTCAGCGGGATGCCGCCGACCCTGAGGCTGACGAGACCCGCGAGGAGGCCCGCGGCGATGCCGGTTGCGAGAAAGGCGATGTCGGCGCGGTCGCCGGAGCGCAGTATCTGCCCGACCTTCGTGGCGGCACGCTCGATGTTGCGAGTGCTGCCGACGAGCGTCATGACGTCCCCGACATAGACGCGGGTGTCCGGGCCCAACGGGACCTCGCGGCCCATCCGGGTCAGCGTGCGGAGATAGACGCCGCGTGCGTCGTTGCCGACGCGTTCAGCGATCTCCTTGATCGATCGGCCATGGAGATGGCGGCTGTCGACGAGGACGTCGATCACATTGCCCGGAATTGCCTTCAGGATTTCGTCGGCATCGATTTCCTTGCCGATGACCGGCTTTGCCGCGACGAGGGCAGCGGTTCGCCCGGCGACGACGATGTCGTCGCCGGGTTCGAGGATGCTGTCGAGGCGCGGCTCGATATCGGCTCCCTGCCGCACGATTCGCTCGACGACAGTGCGGCTGCCGATTTCCTCTTCGACGTCCTTGACCGTGCGTCCCGCGGCGGCCGATACTCGGTAGGCGCGCGCCTGGAATTTGCGATAGTGCAGATTTTCACTCTGTGGCGGGTTGCCGCCGGCAAGCTCCGCCTCCAGCTTCGCCGCCTCCGCCTTCAAATCGATCCGCATCAGTTTCGGTGCGACAAACGGCACGTACAGGAGTGTGAGAATATAGCCGAGGACATAGGTGACGGCGTATCCGGCTGCGATGTTTGCTTCTTGCTGCTTCAAAGCATCACTGGACAAGCCGACTTGCGCGAGCGCTCCGGACGCCGTGCCGATGATGGAAGATTGCGTCAGCCCACCGGCGGCAAGTCCCGAGGCCGTGCCCGGATCGAGCTTGAACGCGAATGCAAATATCAAAACGAGGATGAGACCCGTGCCGCCGAGCACGAGCGCCATGGCGACCTGCGCCATGGTGCGGATGCTCAAGGAGGCGAAGAATTCGGGGCCGGACCGGTAGCCGATCGTGAACACAAACAGGCTGAACAGAAGCACGCGCAGCAGCGACGGGAATGTAAAGGTTCCGAGCTGACCGATAAGAACGGCCACCACCAGTATGCAGGCTGTCGTTCCGATTGAGAAACCACGAATCTTGACTCGGCCCAGCACCGTGCCGATGGCGATGGAAAGCAGCAGGAAGATTTCCGGAGCGGTGGAGATCATCCACCTGACGGTATCCATGGCGCATGCCCTCCAGCCATTTGCGCCGAATCTGAATCGTGAAACCGGGCGACGCTTGATCTAGATCAATCCTCGCCGACGGCACGCCTTCGCCTTTTGAGCCGTGCAGGATTCGGGACAGTCGACGTCTCGGACATGAGCACGATGGACATCGTCACTGCTTCGTCGGCGCACCGCGACGATCGGGTACCAGTCGTGTTCTGCTTTGGGTCTACCGGCTTGGTCTGCATGGACGGAGCTTGGTATCGCTGTGATCGCTCCCTCGACCCTGCTGCCTGGCCGCGAAGCCGACCTCAACGAGGCCCGTTTATGAACGCGCCGGCCGATCGCTCGACAGTGTGCTCGGAGAGGGCAACGCGGGGCAACCGTGATCCAAACGAAGAGCATCCGGCCGCATCGTCAGCCGGGCGGCTACGACGTGAACCGTTTCATCGCACGCCGGTCGGCCGTCAGCTGCCTCGGACATCAGACGAATCAAGTTCGCCTGACCTACTCACCCTACAGAGATTCGCGCGCCACGCGGAGTCCGGGGGAAACACCCCGCAGTTATTCGACCTATTCACAGCGTCTTGACTCCGTGCGAATCGATTCGGCCCCCTTTGATGTGATAGCAAAGCTGTTTTGTGATGATGCTGCTGCTGGTCGGAGTGGGCGCGGTGCAAGCCCAGCAGTCGTGCATGCCCTGCTCGCTGCGCACACCCGGCCTGCTGTACGAATGCGTCGATAAGAACGGAAAGCTGCAGCCTGCTGGACCAACGGCAGCGCGGCAGACAAAACACTTCGACCAGTGCATGGCGCGCGGCGGCTCAGGTTACAAGTGTCTCGATGAAGCAGCGAAGGTGAAGTGAAGCAGCGGAGTGTCTGCCGAAGGGCTGATGTGTGCCGCCGGCTAGGGACGTGCCGGCTGGGCTGCTCGATAGAGCTACAATGGCCGCAACTCTGCGGCCGCGCGGACCGTTATCTCAGTTGACGGAGCTTCGGGCGGCCGCCCGAGCCATGGGTGCGCAGCTTGTGTAGATGATCTTGTTTGAGACACCGAACCGAAAATAAACGCGAACCGGCTTGCCTTCGTAATTTTGATAGTCGATTTGAACGCCGTGGCCCGTCAGGCTCACGTCGTCCAGCGAAAATGAGAGTACTCGCTTCGTTTCGAGCTTAGGTGACCAGTAGGCAGCGATTGCTTCTCGCCCAGTCAGGCTGACGCCTTCGCAGGCGCATTCAAGCACCGCTCGCTCATCATACAGATCGAGCAGCGCGTTGACGTCTCCACGCCGGCAGGCGTCGAGCCAGTCTACAACTGTGGCAACAGGGTCAAAGTCATCCCTCGGAATAGGCATGGAGGTTCCATCATCAGCCGCGCCGCTCCCGGCGCGGGACTTAGATGGACTGTGATGAATGCTGCTTGAACGCACTCCCGCAGAACTACTGATTGAAGCCCGCCTGATCGAAGCTCAGGCGGGGCGATAGATCAGGCCGCAACGTGAAGTCCGATATTGGCGTCCTTTCTCGATGTCCGCCCGCCGACGATCCGCCGCAGCTCGGCCGCGACGCCGTCCAGCACCGCGCGCTTTTCCTTCATCCGCTTGGAGTGATTGTACACTTTGCCGGTGACCGTCGGCACGATCTGCTCGGCCTTCTTGCTCGCGGCGTGGTCGAGGCACTTCGCAATCCATGCGTCGTCGAAGCCGAGGTCGCCGGCCAGGGTCGCTGCCGTCCGGCGCAGGTCATGGGGCGTGAACGGCTTGAGACCGAGCAGCTCGCAGAGGCCAGCGGTTTTGGTTTTGTCCTTGTTCGTCTCGTGCTTGGTGCCGCGCAGGGCGTCGGCCATCGCTTTCCGGTGGATCGGCTGGCCCTTGTACATGGGACTCTCGAAGACAAACTGCTGACCATCCGAGGCGAGCGCCTCCTTGATGATCTCGACCGTCAGATCGGATAACGGCTGCTGGATCACCCGCCGCTTCTTGACCCGCTTGAGCGGCACGTCGAAGCGCGGATGCTCGCCGTCGAGGTCAAACAGCTCATCCCGATGCGCGCCGAGCAGTTCGCGCGAGCGCAGCATAGTGACCAGTTCGAACTTGAGTGCGAGCCGGGTCCGGCGGTCGTAGGGAAGGTCGTTGCGGTCCAGCCCGTGCCAGAACGTCTTGATCTCGTCTTCGGAGAGGACCCGGGTGCGGGGATGTTCGGGATCGAGTTTTGGCAGGTTGACGCAGGGGCTGGCGGTCACATAGTCGCGGCCTGCCTCCGCCGCCCAGGTGAACAGGCCCGAGGCCGCCTTGCGCATATGGCGCGCGTTGCTGACCGAGGGCTTGCCGAACTTGCCTGCGACGATGTCGTTCGAGAGTGTGGCGATGTCGTGCTTGGTGACCTCCATGGCCAATTTCTTGCCGAGACGGGGCCGGATGAGGCGATCGAGGTGGCTTGCCGTGTTCTCCCAGCTCTCCAGCCGGGGCCGCATTTCGCCGTCCGGCTTCTTGACCGGCGTCTTCATCCAGGTGATTCGCTCGTCGATGATCTCGGCGACGGTCTTGCCGCGCTTGGCCGTCGCGGTCTTCTGGTCGCGGAAGGTCTCGGCAAGCGCCTCGCCGCCCATGGACTTGAGGCCGTAGACCTTGCTACGGGCGTCCTCGACCGTGAAGGTCTCAGCATTGTAGACGCCAAGCCAGCCGGTGCGTTGCTTGCCGGTCTCCCGGTCGGTGAACTTGAACGAGAAGGTCGCCACCCCTGCCGTGGTGATGCTGACGTACAGACCAGGGCACTTACGGTCGTAGAGCTTGGTCCGTTTGGCAACGCGTTTCTCGCACATGCGGTCGGTCAGAATGGCGCTGCTATTGCGGCCCCGCTTGCCGGCGGGGGAGGGGGTGATGTTACTATCCATGTGGTTTCGGCTCCTAAGGCTTGGGACCAAAGGGCTCGGCTTTGGGGCTTTCAGTTTGTCGTGCGGACGCTGAAAGGCTTAGGGCCGGGCCCTTATTTTGGTGAAGCCCGCTGAAACAGCCCGCATCAGGGTAGTCGAAAAGCCCTTATTTTAAAGAGTGTTCTTAGTTTCGGCGTGTTTCACCGAACACCAAAATATAGACGTGTGGTCCTGGCCGTCGTTGCTACGGTCAAGTGCTTTGCGAATGCGGCAGTCGCGTCAACCGGCGCGGTGTCGGTGACTTTCGCAAGCGTGAGGGAGGCCAGAAGGAACTCGGCTCCCGGGAGAGCACGGCATAAGCCGTCCGACCATCGCGCAGGGAAGGCCGAGTGATCGGCACCACCTGTATGCTGCTGTGCGGTTTCCTTGCGCTACCTTTCGCGCAGCGGACCGCGGGTGCGAGGTCAGCACCCGGCCTTCCCTGCGCCCTCTTGGCTTCGAGGGTGGAACGACGAAGCAAAGCTCGGGCGAGATGCGCCGCGAGAAGGCGATGGTGCGTCTGCAGCACTCGCTGTCGTCGCCCGGCTTGACCGGGCGATCCAGCATTCCAGAGACGGCTGTGATTGAGCCGAGAGGCCGCGGCGTACTGGATTCCCCGCTTGCCGCCTACGCTAAAGCTTCGGCGGCCCTGGACCTCAGCCCCGGCGAAGCCTTGGCGTAGCCGGGTCGCGGGGAATGACAGTGGTATTTGGAGGACGACGCCGATGCCCCTTGCTCCGTCATTGCGAGCGCAGCGAAGCAATCCAGAGCCTTTCCGCGGAGGGATTCTGGATTGCTTCCGCCTTCGCTGAAGCTTCGGCGGACAAGTCGCTACGCTCGCAATGACGATGGGGAGAGAGCGTGCCCTCCATCCACCCGCATTCACAGCCACGTGCCTTGATTCGGGAACAATCATTCCCTATTATCCCGCAATGCAAAAAGCCGCGCGCCGTCCCCAGCCTGCTGCTCGTCCACCCGGCCGTCCCCGGGAATTCGACATGGACACTGCGCTCGACCGCGCCGTACGCGTATTTTGCGAGCGGGGTTATCATGCCACCTCGATCGGCGACCTGACCGCCGCCATGCGGCTTGCCACCGGCAGCGTCTACAAGGCGTTTCGCGACAAGCAGGCCGTGTTCCTGGCCGCTTTCGAGCGCTATGCCGTGGTGCGCCGGGAGCAGACCCGCAGCGCGGCCGCGCGCGGCGCCAACGGTCGCGAGCGACTGCGCCATATGTTGCTGTCCTATGTCGAGCACTCCCAGGGGATCGAGGGCCGTCGCGGCTGCATCGTGGTCGGCGGCGCGGTCGAGCTCGCCGCGCTCGATCCGGACGTCCGCGCCCGCGTCAACGCCCAGCTCGAGACCAACGAGGCCTTCATCGCCGGCCTCATTCGCGAGGGCCAGGCCGATGGCTCGATTCCCGCCCATGTCGCGACCGACGACACCGCGCGGCTGATGATCTGCATCACGCAGGGAATGCGCGTCGTCGGCAAGGCGCGCCTGCCGCTCGACGGCGAGCGCCTGGTCGGCGTCGCGATGAAACTGCTCGCCTGAATTTGTGTCATATTAGGGAATGATCATTCCCGATATCTGGAGTCTGTTGGAATGACGATGAATGCCACGATCGAGACCGCACCCGGGCCGGATGCGGTGTCGCAACGACTGACCTTCGTGCTTGCCGCGGCCTGTGGCATGGTCGCCGCCAACATCTACTACGCCCAGCCGCTGATCGCGCCGATCAGCGCCGCGCTCGGCCTCTCGCATGCGGCGGCCGGGCTGATCGTCACCATGACGCAGATCGGCTACGGCGTGGGGCTTCTCTTCATCGTGCCGCTCGGCGACCTCGTCGAGAACCGCGCGCTGATCTGCTCCGTCATCACGCTCGGCGCCGCGGCGCTGCTGGCCGCCGCGTTCGCCACCCACGCGCTGCCGTTCCTGATCGCCGCGCTGTTTATCGGCCTCGGCTCGGTCGCCGTGCAGATCATCATTCCCTACGCGGCACACCTTGCGCCGGAAGCCATTCGCGGCCGCGTCGTCGGCAATGTCTCGACCGGATTGATGCTGGGCATCATGCTGGCGCGACCGGTGTCGAGCTTCGTCACGGCAGCACTGTCATGGCACGCGGTGTTCTTCATGTCCGCCGCGCTGATGATCGTGCTCGCGGCGGCGCTGTGGACGACGCTGCCGAAGCGCAAGCCGGTTGCGCGCATGCATTACGGCACGCTGCTGCTGTCGATGCCGCATCTGGCCCGGACCACGCCGCTGCTCCGGCGCCGCGCGCTCTATCAGGCGAGCCTGTTCGGTGCCTTCACCCTGTTCTGGACGGTGGCGCCACTCCAACTCGCCAGCGAATTCGGCTTCTCCCAGCGCGGCATCGCGCTGTTCGCGCTGGCCGGCGTCGCCGGCGTGTTCGCCGCCCCGATCGCGGGACGGCTCGCCGATCGCGGCCATAGCCGCATCGCGACGCTGGTCGCCATGCTGCTCGCGGCCGCCGGCTTCCTGGTGACTTATATCGGCGCGGCCGGCTCGATGCTGAATCTCGCCTGCCTGGTCGTGGCCGCGATCGCCATCGATATCGGTGTCCAGGGGAACGTCGTGCTCGGCTTCCGCGCCATCTTCGCGCTCGGGCATGAGCACCGCAGCCGCCTCAACGGCCTCTATATGGCGACGTTCTTCGCCGCCGGCGCTGCCGGCTCTGCGGTCGGCGCCTGGGCCTTCGCGCAAGGCGGCTGGACGCTGGCGTCGGCCATTGGCCTTGCTCTGCCCGTCGCCGGCTTGCTCTATGCGGCGACAGAGTAGCGGTACGATCGTGCCCGCGGCCGTTTACCAAGCCCTGGATACGTAGCCTAGCACCGTGCGATTTCCGTCTCGCGGTTTCCCTGCGGCTGTAGTACTTTGGTCGCAAGCGAGCCCGGTTAACGGGCGGCAGGGGGAGGCTGATGAGGCGTGCGGGACTGGTTGGCGTACCGCGAGTACGGCCATGGTCGTGGCAGGCGTTTCTGCTCGGATTTGTCGTCGTCGCCGTGTCGGCCGCGCTTCAAGGCGTCTGCGTCGCACTCGGCGCAAAGCTCTATTTCGCGGCGTTCCTGCCCAGCCTGTTCGTGCTCGGAATCGTCGCGGGCGCGCCGGCAGCGGCGTTCGCCGCGCTGCTCACCGTTCCGCTGGTGTGGTGGGCGTTCATCCCGCCGTTCTTCCAGTTCATGCCGCTCTCCAGCGCGGGCGCGGATTCCATCAACCTGTTCTGCCTGCTCGCGGTGCTCTTGATCGGCCTTGCCGATCTCTGCCGCGAGACGATGGCAATGATCAGCCGCGGTGGACTGAAGCCCTCGGGCGAGAGCACGGCAACGAATTCGCAATAAATCCGCTTCGCGCGGAAGCGGCGCGTTGCGCCGGCGCAACAGTCCGGCAACCATCCGCGAGCTTGGCGCGCGCCGCTAACTTTTCGAAAAAGATTTGGCCGCAATTTCTCCCCCGGGAATGACGAGGGAGTTTTTGAACATGAACGGTCACGCCATCTTTGAGAATGTGCGCCGCTATCGCGGCATCGCATCGCTCTATCGCCAGACCGCTGCATTCCGCCCGGGCCAGAGCTGGTCGCTTCTGGAGCAGGCGAGCGAATGGGAAGCGCGGGCGCTGTCGGAGCTGGAAGCCTATTTCGCCGCGCGCACGGATTACGCCGCCGTCCAGCGCGCTGCCTGATCGTTAACCATCACAGGTTTTTGTATCCATGACGAACGGCGCGAACGACACGCGATGGGACGCAGACGTTCGCGCCATAGCCGTCAGAACCGGTAGCTCGCCTGAACCCTCACGGTGCGGCCCTGGCCGGGCGAGATGTTGTTGTTGCCGTCGGCGGACGCCCAATAGCCGCGGTTGAAGATGTTCTCGACCGTGAGCTGCGCCCGCCAGTTGGCATCGATCGTGGCGTAGACGCCGGCATCGAAGCGCACGAAGCTCGGCAGTCTCACCGTGTCATCCGACGATGCAAAGGAATCGCCGAAATAGATGATGCCGAGCGCGGCCGCCCACATCGGCGTGAACTGGTACTTGTTCCACCAGGCGAACTGATTGTACGGCACGAGCTGCACGCGATTGCCCGGCACCACGGTCGCCGACGTCGCGCTGGTGATCTTCGCATCGGTATAGGCATAACCGAGCGTGGACTGCCATTGCTCGGTGACGTAGCCGACGAGGCTCGCCTCGAAGCCGCGCGTCAGCGTGCTGCCGGAGGGCAGGAAGAAGCCGGGATTGTTGCCATCCGCGATCGGTTGGTTGGTGCGGTTGAGGTTGTAGATCGCGGTCGAGAACAGCAGCCTCGGATTGATGTTCCACTTCATGCCGACCTCGGTGTTCTCGAACTTCTGCGGCTGCAGGATCAGCGTGCCGTCGTTGAGCGAGGAGAACTGGTCGCCGGAGGCGGGCAAATAGGAGATGCTGTAGGCGGTGTAGACCGACATCGTCTCCATCGGCTTGAGGAGGACGGCCGCTTGCGGCGAGACCAGATTGTCGGTGCGGTTGCGGTTGAGGTTGGTGTTCATGTCCAGCGCCGACATCTCGAAGCGGTCGAACCGCGTGCCCACGATGAGCTGGAGCGCGCGTGAGAATTCGATGGTGTCGCGCAGGTAGCCGGACTCGACGTTCAGCGCATATTTACTGTTCGAATCCGGTGTCGTGACGCCATCGGTGTTGGTGCCGGTGAAGTGGTGGACGAAGGTGACCGGTCCGAAATAGGTCGGAGCGAACGGGTTCTGCACGATCGTGTTGGTACCGTTCGGAAAGACGCCGGTGTTGCGGATGTCGACACCGGTTTGGCGGCCGAACTCGGTGCCGAAGCCCACGGTGTGCGCGATCGGCCCGGTCCAGCCCTTGTAGGTGAAGTCGGTCTGGTTGAAGAAATTGTCGCGGTTGGTCGTGTGCTGATAGGCGCCAAGGTTGACCGCGGTGTCGGCTGCGTTGACGGCACCGGCGAGCGGCCCGCCGGTGGGATAGACATTCTGGTAGAACTTCTGGTAGTCGGCCGCCATCGTGCCGTTGCGCACCGACAGTCCGTTCTGGAAGTCGTGCTCGATGATCGCCATGCCGGTCTGCACCGTGGCTTGCGCGGTATTGAGGCTGGGGCTGCCGAAGAACGTCTGGAGATTGCCGTTCGGCGCGAACGGCGTCGTCGGATTGAAGCGCGTGACGCCGCCGGGAAGGCCCTGCGAGGGATTGCCGCGATCGGCGGTGCGGCCGTCGTGGTAATATTCGTAGGACAGCTTGATCTTGGTGAAGTCGTCGGGCTTCAGCGTAACGGTCGGGTTGATGCCGTAGCGTTCGAGATGGTTGAAGTCGCGGAACGCATCGCTGCCCTCGTAGAACACGTTCAGCCGGGCTGCCACGTTGTCGTTGACGGCTTGGCCCGCGTCGAGCGTGACGCGCCGGTCGCCCCACGAGCCCGTCTGCCCCGTCGCCTGGTAGATGCGGGTGCCATCGGCCTCCTTGAGGGTGCGGTTGAGCACGCCGCCGCCGGCGCCGCGGCCGAAGGTCAGGGCGCTCGGGCCCTTCAGCACCTCGATGCTTTGCGCGTTGTACAGGTCGCGGAAATATTGCACGTCGTCACGAAAGCCGTTGACGAAGAAGTTGGCGCTGGAATCGACGCCGCGGATGACGAGCTCGTCGCGATTGCCTTCGCCCTGGTGGACGGCGACGCTCGGGACGTAGCGCGTGACATCGGTCAAGCCCTGATAATTCTGGTCGCGGATCTGCTGCTGGGTGATGACGGAAAGCGATTGCGGGATGTTGACGATCGGCGTGTTCGACTTGGTGGCGACGGAGGTGCTGTTGGCGAAATAGCCGACGGTGCCGGTGCGCGCGTCCTGCGATGGCATGAAGGGCTGTGGCGCGGCGGTCGTCCCCGGCCGCCGTGCCGTTTGCGTCCGGCGGCTCCGCGTGCCGCTCGACCGGCGTACGGCCGAAGCGGGATTGGTACGGCGCTGTGCTTCCGGCGCGGTCACGGTGACGGATGGAATCGTCACGCCTTGTGCGGGCGTGGATTGCGCAAAGGCCTGCGGACTTGCGAAGAACGCAGCTGACGTCATCAGCGCGGTCAACACGCCTCCGATACCCGAAAAATTGCGCTTGGACATGTAGCTTGCGGCAGACAAAAGCTCTCCCGCGGCGGCGATGTGGCTCATCGCGCCCTCCCTGACTCTTTCAAAACTCGCCCGGATTCCCCATTGCACGGCCGGATGCGGGGCAAGGAGCATCCGTGCACGCGAAGTCACTGTGTGCATGAACAAAGTGACCGTGCGGCCATTCCGCGCAGGATGATTTGAATCGTTCGAAACTTGTCGGGTTCCAGGCGGTCACATGTTTCGGCGCGCCGGCAGGATCCGTGGCGACTACGGAGTTATCTCGGCGCCCGCGTGTGCTAGCAACAGGCCGATCGAGATCTCCTGCGTCGGCCGGGCCAAGCGATGACCACCTTCAACCGCATCTTCACGACGGAGCGTCTGCTCCAGATCATCGTCGTTCTGGCCGCGACGATCGCGATGAAGCTGATGGGGTGAGTATCGGCGGGCTATTGTCCGCCGAACTCGGGCACGTCGGGCAAATAGTTCGAGCCCTCGGAGCCGAGGAAATCGAACATCGCCTGCGCCGGTGGCAGCAGCACCTTGTCGCTGCGGCGGATCACGTACCATTGCCGGACGATCGGAAGGCCCGCGACATCGAGCACGATGAGACGACCTTCGGCGAGCTCATGCGCCACCGTGTGGGCCGAGATGAAGGCGATGCCGAGCCCGGCGATGACGGCCTGCTTGATGGTCTCGTTGCTGCTCATCTCCATGCCGATGATCGGCTCGAGATCCGATCTCTGGAACATGCCTTCCATCAGCGTGCGCGTCCCTGATCCCGGCTCGCGGGTGAGGAAGGTCTCGTGCACGAGGTCGGTCAGGTTGAGGCCGGAATCCTTCCCCAGCCAGTGTCCCTTGCGCGCGACGATGATGTGCGGATTGCGCCCGAGCTGACGCACGTCGACGCTGACGTCGGCCGGTGGCCGACCCATCACGGCGAAATCGAGATCGTAGCCGTGCATGGCCTCGCGGATCTCCTCGCGATTGCCGATCGTGAGCTTGATCTCGATCTTCGGATGCCGCTTCGAGAACGCCGCGATCGCATGCGGCACGAAATATTTCGCGGTCGAGACCGCGCCGAGATGCACCGCGCCGCCGGTCCGTCCAGCGAGCAGATCGAGCGCGCCCTGGCAGTCCATGATCGCGGCCTCGACGCGTTCGGCGAGCGCCAGCACCTCCTTGCCTGCCTCCGTCAGCAGCATGCCGTCGCCGGTCCGCTGCACCAGCGGCAGGCCGGCGAGGTCCTGGAGCTGCCGGAGCTGCTGGGTGACGGCAGGCTGGGTCAGGCCGAGCTGGCTCGAGGCCGCGGTGACGCTGCCCTTCGCCGAGAGCGCCGCAAGCGAGCGCAGCTGCCGGATCGTCAGATGCCGGAGCTGGGCCGCCGCATGGCCGGGGCCATTATAAGAAAATTCTTTGGCGCTCATTATGAATAGAAATTTTCCTTATTAAGCCGCCCCTGTCAATCTCCTCGCGTTAGGACCGACCGCACCGACCTCCAGCGGGGAGGGAACTGGATGCGGCGCCCGCAAGGGGATGGACGCAGATGACCGGGCAACTCAGGTTGGACGACCACCTTCAACGGTATTCCGAGACGGCGCCGCATGCGCTGGCAGTGGCAGCCGCAGTCGACGCCATCGCAGCGGCGGCGATCGAGATCGCCGACCTCATTGCCACCGGCGATCTCGCGGACGCATCGGGCCTGACCACGGGCCGCAACAGCGACGGCGATCTCCAGCGCGATCTCGACGTCCAGGCGGATGCGATCCTGCGCCGCTGTCTCAGCAGACTGCCGATCGCAGCGCTCGCGTCGGAGGAGATGCGCGAGCCGCAAATCGGCGACCGCGAGGCAAAAATCTGCGTCGCGATCGATCCGCTCGACGGCTCCTCCAACATCGACATCAACATGACCGTCGGCACGATCTTCTCGATCCTGCCTGCCCCGGATGACCTGGCTCTCGCCTTCCATCAGCGCGGCTCGGCGCAGCTTGCTGCGGGGTTCGTCACCTATGGGCCGCAGACCTCACTGGTGCTCACGCTCGGCGACGGCGTCGACATCTTCACGCTCGACCGCAGGGCGGGCTGCTTCCGCCTCGCGCGCAACGCCGTGCAGATCTCCGAGACGTGCGAAGAATTCGCGATCAATGCGTCGAACCGCCGCCACTGGGATACGCCGGTCCGCGCCTTCGTCGACGAATGTCTTGCCGGCGTCGAAGGGCCCGCCAACCACAATTTCAACATGCGCTGGATCGGTTCGCTGGTTGCGGAGGCCTACCGAATCCTCACCCGCGGCGGCGTGTTCCTCTATCCCTCGGACGCGCGCCCCGGCTATGGCGACGGCCGCCTGCGCCTCACCTACGAGGCGCACCCGATGGCCATGATCATCGAACAGGCCGGCGGCTCCGCCACGACCGGGCGCGAGCGCATCCTCGAGCTATCGGCGCAGAGCCTGCACCAGCGCGTGCCGCTGATCATGGGCTCGAGCAACGAGGTGCAGCGCGTCGAGGAACTGCATTGCGATCCGCTGCTGGTCGCCAGCATCTCCGCACCGCTGTTCGCGCGGCGCGGCTTCTTCCGGCTGTGAGCGAGGCGACCCATGTCCAGGAAGCATCCGATCATCTCCATCACCGGCTCCTCCGGCGCCGGCACCACCTCGGTCAAGAAGACGTTCGAGCAGATCTTCTTCCGCGAGAAGGTCAACGCCGTCTACATCGAGGGCGACGCCTTCCATCGCTATGATCGTGCCGAGATGCGCACGCAGATGGCGCAGGAGGCCGAACGCGGCAACAAGCATTTCAGCCATTTCAGCCCCGAGACCAACCTGTTCGAGGAGCTGGAGCGTGCCTTCCGCGACTATGGCGAGACCGGCACCGCGACGACGCGGCACTATGTCCATGATGCCGAGGAGTCCGCACTGCACGGTACGGCGCCCGGGACCTTCACCGAGTGGGAGCGGCTGCCGGAAAACTCGGACCTGTTGTTCTACGAGGGCCTGCACGGCGCCGTCGTCACCGACAAGGTCAATGTCGCGCGCTACGCCGATCTCAAGATCGGCGTCGTGCCGGTCATCAATCTCGAATGGATCCAGAAGCTGCACCGCGACCGCAGCGCCCGCGGCTATTCGACCGAGGCCGTCACCGACACCATCCTGCGGCGGATGCCCGACTACATCCACTACATCTGCCCGCAATTCACCGAGACCGACATCAACTTCCAGCGCGTGCCGACGGTGGACACCTCCAATCCGTTCATCGCGCGCTGGATCCCGACGCCGGACGAATCGATGGTCGTGATCCGCTTCAAGAATCCGCGCGGCATCGACTTTCCCTATCTGCTGTCGATGCTTCCCCACAGCTGGATGTCCCGCGCGAACTCCATCGTGTGTCCCGGCGCGAAGCTCGATCTGGCGATGCAGCTGATCCTGACGCCGCTGATCATGCAGTTGATCGAGCGCAAGCGAAATCTGAAGTGAACAGGGAGAGAATTCGATGAACATCTCCGTCCACGCTGAAGCCGACATCACGGCAGTCACACACAACGATCTCGCCAATGCCGTCCGCTTCCTCGCGGTCGACGCGATCGAGACCTCGCAGTCCGGCCATCCCGGTCTGCCCATGGGCATGGCCGATGTCGCGACCGTGCTGTTCTCGCGGTTCCTCAAGTTCGACTCCGCGCACCCCAACTGGCCGGATCGCGACCGCTTCGTGCTGTCGGCGGGGCACGGTTCAATGCTGCTCTATGCGCTGCTGCATCTCACCGGCGGCGACGTCAGCCTGGACGACATCAAGGCGTTCCGGCAGTGGGGCTCGAAGACGCCGGGCCATCCGGAATACGGCCACACGCCGGGTGTCGAGACCACGACCGGCCCGCTGGGGCAGGGGATCGCGACCGCGGTCGGCATGGCGCTCGCCGAGCGCATGGCCAATGCACGGCACGGCGACGGCCTGGTCGATCACTTCACCTATGTGATCGCGGGCGACGGCTGCCTGATGGAAGGCATCAGCCAGGAGGCGATCTCGCTCGCCGGTCATCTCCAGCTCGGCCGGTTGATCGTGCTGTTCGACGACAACGGCATCTCCATCGACGGGCCGACCTCGCTGGCCACTTCCGATGATCAGCTCGCGCGCTTTGCGGCGTCCGGCTGGTCGGTCCGCCATGTCGACGGCCACGACTCCGAAGCGGTTGCGCAAGCGATTGCCGAAGAGCGTGAGAGCACAAAACCGTCGCTGATCGCCTGCCGCACCATCATCGGTTATGGCGCGCCGGACCGCCAGGGCACCGAGAAGGCGCATGGCGCGCCGCTCGGCACTGAGCAGACGGCAGCGGCGCGCCGGACGCTCGGCTGGGACTACCAGCCCTTCGTGGTACCGATCCCGATCCTCAAGGCATGGCGGATGATCGGACAGCGCGGGCAGGTCGAGCGTCTTGCCTGGCTCGACCGCTACGAAGGCGCGACGGCCGCGCAGCGTGAGCTGTTCATCGAGGGCAAGGCCGTTGCCCTGCCGGAGGCCTATGCCCAGGCCTCGGCGAAATTGCGCGAGCGCTTTGCCAGCGAGCGTCCGAAGCTGGCGACGCGGCAAGCCTCGCAACAGGTGCTCGACGGCATTGCCGGGACAATTCCCGGACTGGTCGGCGGCTCGGCGGACCTGACGCATTCGAACCTCACGCATGCCAAAGCGCAGACTCCGGTGGCGCGTGGTGCGTTCGCCGGCGGCTACATCCACTACGGAATTCGCGAGCACGGCATGGCCGCCGCGATGAATGGCCTCGCGTTGCATGGCGGATTCATCCCCTATGGCGGCACCTTTCTCGCCTTCTCCGACTACAGCCGGCCGGCGATCCGTCTTGCGGCGTTGATGCGGCTGCGCGTCATCCATGTGATGACCCACGACTCCATCGGTCTTGGCGAGGACGGTCCCACGCATCAGCCCGTCGAGCATCTCGCGGCGCTGCGCGTCATCCCGAATCTTCTGGTGTTCCGCCCCGCCGACGCGGTCGAGACGCTCGAAGCCTGGGACTGCGCGCTTGAGGCGGAAGATCGCCCCTCCGTGCTGTGTCTGTCGCGTCAGGCGCTGCCGACATTCCGCAGCGACGTGCGCGGCAGGAACCGTGTCGCGCGCGGCGCCTACCTCATCGTCTCGCCGGACGGCGGTCGCGACGTCACGTTGATGGCGACCGGCTCCGAAGTCTCGATCGCGCTGGAAGCCGCTCGCCTGCTCGCGACGGAACACATCCGCGCCGCCGTGGTCTCCGCGCCCTGCTTCGCGCTGTTCGAGGAACAGCCGGAGGACTACCGCGCCTGTGTGCTCGGCACCGCCCCGCGCGTCGGCATCGAGGCCGCCGTAGTCGGCGATTGGCATCGCTGGATCGGCACTGACGGCGAGTTCGTCGGCATGCGGGGCTTCGGCGCCTCTGCGCCGGCGCCCGTGCTCTACCGCGAATTCGGCATCACGCCGCAAAGCATTGCCGAAGCCGCCCGGCGGGCGATCACCCGCGCCGGCAAGCCATAACAGGAGGAATCTTCGTGGCCCGTATCACCCTTCGTCAGCTGCTCGATCACGCCGCCAACCACGGCTACGCGGTGCCGGCGTTCAACATCAACAACATGGAGCAGGGTATTGCGATCATGCAGGCCGCGGCCGAGGTCGATGCGCCCGTGATCATCCAGGCCTCGCGCGGCGCGCGCAGCTATGCCGGCGATCTCATGCTCTCGCACATGATCGACGCGCTGGAGCGGACCTATCCGGACATTCCGCTCTGCATGCACCAGGACCACGGCAATGACGAGGCGACCTGCGCCTCCGCCATCGCCCACGGCTTCACCTCGGTCATGATGGACGGCTCGCTCAAGGCCGACGCCAAGACCGCCGCCGATTACGACTACAATGTCGACATCACCCGCCGCGTCGTCGATCTCGCGCATTGGGTGGGCGCCTCCGTCGAAGGCGAGCTCGGCGTGCTCGGCTCGCTCGAGCATGGTGGCGGCGAGCAGGAGGACGGCCACGGCGTCGAGGGCAAGGTCAGCCACGACCAGCTCCTCACCGATCCCGACCAGGCCGTCGACTTCGTCCGCGCCACCAAGGTCGATGCGCTCGCGATCGCGATGGGCACGTCTCACGGCGCCTACAAGTTCAGCCGCAAGCCTGATGGCGACATCCTGGCGATGCGGGTTGTCGAGGAGATTCACCGCCGCCTGCCGAACACGCATCTCGTGATGCACGGCTCCTCTTCGGTGCCGCAGCCGCTCCAGGACATGTTCAACCAGTTCGGCGGCGAGATGCCGCAGACCTGGGGCGTGCCGGTCGAGGAGATCGTCCGCGGCATCAAGAGCGGCGTACGAAAGGTCAACATCGACACCGACTGTCGCCTGGCGATGACCGCGGTGTTCCGCAAGGTCGCCGCGCAAACGCGCTCCGAGTTCGATCCGCGCAAATTCCTCAAGCCTGCGATGGATGCGATGCGCGAGCTCTGCCGCGATCGCTTCGAGCAGTTCGGCACCGCGGGCCACGCCAGCAAGATCAAGGTCATTCCCTTGAGCGAGATGGCGCGGCGCTATCGCGCCGGCGAGCTCGATCCGCGCATCGGCGCCCGCGAGTCGGTCGCCGCCTAATCATTCAGAGAGAGAAGAGCAGGAGAGAGCCATGAATGCACACGCAGGAACCGTCCGGGGCAAAGAGCGCTATCGATCGGGCACGATGGAATACGCGCGCATGGGCTATTGGGAGCCCGACTACACGCCGAAGGACACCGATGTCATCGCGCTGTTCCGCGTGACGCCGCAGGAGGGCGTGGACCCCATCGAGGCGTCAGCGGCGGTTGCCGGCGAATCCTCGACCGCGACCTGGACGGTGGTGTGGACCGATCGCCTGACCGCTGCGGAGAAGTATCGCGCCAAGTGCTACCGTGTCGATCCGGTGCCCGGCACGCCGGGCTCGTACTTCGCCTACATCGCCTATGACCTCGACCTGTTCGAGCCCGGCTCGATCGCCAACCTGTCGGCCTCGATCATCGGCAACGTGTTCGGCTTCAAGCCGCTGAAGGCGCTGCGTCTGGAGGACATGCGCTTCCCGGTCGCCTATGTGAAGACGTTCCAGGGGCCGGCGACCGGCATCGTGGTCGAGCGTGAGCGGCTCGACAAGTTCGGCCGGCCGTTGCTGGGCGCGACGGTGAAGCCGAAGCTCGGCTTGTCCGGGCGCAACTATGGCCGCGTGGTTTACGAGGCGCTCAAGGGCGGGCTCGACTTCACCAAGGACGACGAGAACATCAACTCGCAGCCCTTCATGCATTGGCGTGACCGCTTCCTCTATTGCATGGAGGCCGTGAATCGCGCGCAGGCGGCGTCCGGCGAGGTGAAGGGCACCTACCTAAACATCACCGCGGGGACGATGGAGGACATGTACGAGCGCGCAGAGTTCGCGAAAGAGCTCGGGTCGTGCATCGTCATGATCGATCTCGTGATCGGCTACACCGCGATCCAGTCCATGGCGAAATGGGCACGGCGCAACGACATGATCCTGCATCTGCATCGCGCCGGTCACTCGACCTATACGCGGCAGAAGAGCCACGGCGTGTCGTTCCGCGTCATCGCGAAGTGGATGCGGCTCGCCGGCGTCGACCACATCCACGCCGGCACGGTGGTCGGCAAGCTCGAGGGCGATCCCAATACCACGCGCGGCTATTACGACGTCTGCCGCGAAGACTTCAACCCGACCAAGCTCGAGCACGGCCTGTTCTTCGACCAGCACTGGGCGAGCCTGAACAAGATGATGCCAGTCGCCTCCGGCGGCATCCATGCCGGCCAGATGCACCAGCTGCTCGATCTCCTTGGCGAGGACGTCGTGCTGCAATTCGGCGGCGGCACCATCGGCCATCCCATGGGCATTGCGGCTGGCGCGATCGCCAACCGCGTGGCGCTCGAAGCGATGATCCTCGCCCGCAACGAGGGGCGCGACTACGTCCATGAAGGTCCAGAGATCCTGGCCAGGGCGGCAGAGACCTGCACGCCGCTGAAGGCTGCGCTCGAGGTCTGGAAGGACGTCAGCTTCAACTATCAATCCACCGACACGCCGGACTTCGTGCCGACCGCGTTGGAAACCGTTTGAGGAGATGAGATATGAAACTGACCCAGGGCTGCTTCTCGTTCCTGCCTGATCTGACCGACGACCAGATCACGAAGCAGTTGCAATATTGCCTCGCCAATGGCTGGGCGGTGAATATCGAGTTCACCGACGATCCGCATCCCCGCAACACCTATTGGGAGATGTGGGGCCTGCCGATGTTCGACCTCCAGGACGCCGCCGGCGTGATGATGGAGCTCGCCGAGTGCCGCAGGGTCTACGGCGACCGCTACATCCGCATCAGTGGATTCGACTCCAGCCATGGCTGGGAATCGGTGCGGATCTCGTTCCTCGTCAACCGCCCGCCGCAGGAAGCCGAGTTCGACCTGGTGCGGCAGGAGGTCGGCGGACGTGCGATCCGCTACACCACCGTGCGCCGGCCGGCCGCGCACGCGTCGACCTAGTCATTCCTCTCCGCGCGGAGCACTCCCTGCTCCGTTTCCTTGGCGGACCACTGCTTCGCCGCTCCCCCCGCGGCGAAGCTCTTTTCTTCGAGGTGCCGATGCTTGATGTCCCTCATGCGACGACCGCTGAAACCAGCGAGACCAGCTTCGATCTCCGCAAGGAGGCCGAGGCGGCCGGAATCACTGACACGCTGCAACAGCTCGAGCAGGAGCTGATCGGCCTCCGGCCGGTCAAGAACCGCGTGCGTCAGATCGCGTCACTGCTGCTGATCGAGCGCATCCGCCAGCGTGCGGGACTGGCATCGTCGCCCCCGACACTGCACATGTCGTTCACCGGTAATCCGGGCACGGGCAAGACCACGGTGGCGCTGCGCATGGCAAAGATCCTGCACGGCCTCGGTTTCGTGCGGCGCGGGCAGGTGATCTCGGTGACGCGCGACGATCTCGTTGGCCAGTATATCGGCCATACCGCGCCGAAGACGAAGGAGATATTGAAGAAGGCGATGGGCGGCGTGTTGTTCATCGACGAGGCCTATTATCTGCACCGGCCTGACAACGAGCGCGATTACGGCCAGGAGGCGATCGAGATCCTGCTCCAGGTGATGGAGAACCAGCGCGAGGACCTCGTCGTGATCCTCGCCGGCTATGGCGAGCGGATGACGAGCTTCTTCGCCTCCAACCCGGGCTTCCGTTCGCGCATCGCCCATCACATCGACTTCCCGGACTATGCGGAAGCCGAGCTTCTCGTCATCGCCGAGCTGATGCTGAAGGAGCGTGGATACCGCTTCTCGGCGGCGGCGCGCGGGGCCTTCGAAAAATACATCGCACTGCGCCGGACCCAGCCCTTCTTCTCCAACGCGCGCTCGATCCGCAACGCGGTCGATCGTATCCGCCTCCGCCAGGCCGATCGCCTCGTCTCCGATCTCGACCGCATGCTCGATGTCGCCGATCTCGAAACGATCGATCCGACGGATGTCCTTGCGAGCCGCGTTTTCAGCGGTGGTGCGGACGCGCAGAGGAGTGCGAAGTCATGACGGGAGAAATCCTCATCGCGCCTTCGATCCTGGCCGCCGATTTCGCGCGCCTCGGCGAGGAGATCAGGGCTATTGATGCTGCCGGCGCCGACTGGATCCACTGCGACGTCATGGACGGACATTTCGTGCCGAACATCAGCTATGGCGCCGACGTCATCAAGGCGATCCGGCCGGCGACGGCGAAGATCTTTGACGTGCATCTGATGATCGCGCCTGTTGATCCCTATCTGGAGGCGTTCGCAAAGGCAGGCGCCGACGTCATCACGGTTCATGCCGAAGCCGGCCCGCATCTGGACCGCTCGCTCCAGGCCATCCGTGCGCTCGGCAAGAAGGCTGGCGTCAGCCTGTGTCCGGCTACACCGGAAGCCGCGATCGAATACGTGCTTGATCGTCTCGACCTCGTGCTGGTGATGACGGTCAATCCCGGCTTCGGCGGCCAGTCCTTCCTCGACTCCCAGATCGAGAAGATCAGGCGCATTCGAAGCATGATCGGCGACCGGCCGATCCGGCTCGAGGTCGATGGCGGCATCACGCGCGACAATGCCGCCGCTGTGGCTGCCGCGGGCGCCGACACCCTCGTGGCAGGATCGGCCGTGTTCCGCGGCAAGAGCAGCGCCGATTATGCGGGCAACATCGCCGCCATCCGCGCTGCTGCGGAGGCCGGCAGGGTTCCGAAGCTGCAACATGGTTCGGCGCAGACGATCCGGGCCGGCGAGACCGCGCTCACCCGGTAGAATACGGCATACCGGCGTGGCAGAGCCGGCGTCGCACTGGTTGTACCATGGCGTGCCATTCCGTCCGAGGTTCTACAGGGCACGCTGCACGGCGCAGCGGGCCTTCCTCGCGCTAGAGTTCTGCGCAGAAATGCAGGGCAATCTCATCGGGTGGCCGGAATCGATCGAACGGTATCTTGATCTGATCGGCATCTCCGTCGCGCGCCAGCGCTACGCCTGGCCAATGAGTTCCACGTGGGGTTCTCCGATAGGAACCAATGGAGGCCTGCGCGTTTCCCAGACGTTAACCCAGGTTGCGCGGGGCGCCTCGCACGCAGTAAATGTTTTGCATAACCGCCATCGGCCTGACGTAAATCAGGGCAATAAGCTCAGTGAATGCGAGGGAGGGTCTCATGGAGAACGTACGTCGCTACCGGGCGCTGGCGTCTCTCTGTCGTCAGCAGGCGGCCTATCGGCCGCTCCAGAACTGGCAACTCCTTGGGCAAGCCGAACATTTCGAATACCTCGCCGAGATTGCGCTGAAGGCGCATTTCGACGCGTGCAATGCGCAACCCGAGGACGACGCCATCGCCACCGCGCCATTTGAGACCCCCGCCGCGGCGTGAGCGCGTCGGTCCGTTGCGGATCATCTCTCGATCAATGCGACATCAGCGTCGGGACCGTCATGGCTTCCAGCATGGCGCGGGTGACGCCGCCGAGGAAGCGTTCCTGCAACCGCGAGTGGCCGTAGCCGCCCATGACCAGGAGATCGAGGCTCTCGTCGGCGGCCAGCGACAGGATGGTCGGCTGGATGTCGGAGCGCGCCGCCGACAGGCTGACGGTGCGGGTCGACAATCCGCGCCGGCCGAGGTGTCTTGCCAGATGGCTTGCTGAGACCTCGTCGGGAACCGCGTCGGCTTCGTTGATCGTGATGATCACGATCTCCTCGGCGCGGGCCAGGAAGGGAGCGGCGTCGCGCATCGCGCGAGCGGCGAGGCGGCTGCCATCCCAGCAGATGCCGATCCGGTTCGCCCTGAATGACCCACGAAAGGTGTAGGGCAGGAACAGCACCGGTCCGCCCGCCTGGAACAGGATCTCGCCGGGCATATCATTGTCGAATGAGCCTTGCGCCGGATCGGGCTGCAGCACGATGCTGAGATCGTGGAGCCGCGCCATCTCGCCGAGCGAGCCGGCTGCGTCCGCGGGGATTGCGCCGAGCGGGTGGCAGGTGCAGGAGATGCCGGCGTTCGTGGCTTCGCTCCGAAATATCGCCAACGCGGCCTCGGCACGCTCCACCGCGCGCTCGCGCTCCATCTCGAACACCGCCGCTACGGCGGCACCGCCATCCAGGACATAGGCAGTGCTGCTCGCGACGTACCCGACGGCGACCGCGTCGACGTGTGCGTTGAGTCTCGCCGCGAGCGAGATCGAGCCGTCGATCACCGCGCTCATCGGGCGCTCGGTCGGGATGTGGACGAGAATGTCTTTGTACATGGCGCGCCTCCGGTGGACATCATCCAGTGGCCGCAGTCTATCACGGCGCACGGGGCCTGCGTTGAGCCGCATCAAATGTGCAGCCCTGATTTTCGCGGCACCTTTGCCAAGATTTAATCGGACGGACGGGACGCCGTAAGGTGACGATGTCCATGTTGGTTGCAAGGCGACTTACCCAACATGGACATTTCGACATGAACGATCACGTCAATTCCGACACCACCACGTCCCGCAAGATCTTGAAGCCGCGCCGGCTTGCGCTGCTGGGCACCGTGGCCGCGCTTGGCGTGGCCGTGCTCGCTGCCTCTCCCGCCTCTTCGCAGTTCGGTCTGAATTCCTTCATCGGGCCGGCCCAGTCGGCGGAAGCCGCCGCGACGCCGCCGGGCTTCGGCGATCTCGTCAGCAAGGTCAAACCCGCCGTCATCTCGGTGCGGGTCAGGATCGACCAGGACAATGACAAGAGCGCGATGCTGCAACAGAACCGGATGGATTCGGACGAGGATTCGCCGTTCGACCAGTTTTCGCGGCAGTTCGGCTTCCGCGGCCCGGGTGGCATGAACGGCATGCCGCGCCAGCGCCACCAGATGATCACGGGCGAGGGTTCCGGCTTCTTCATCTCCGCCGACGGCTATGCCGTGACCAACAACCACGTCGTCGATCACGCCGAGTCGGTACAGGTGACCATGGATGACGGCACGAGCTACACCGCGAAGGTGGTAGGCACCGATCCGAAGACCGATCTCGCGCTGATCAAGGTCGATGGCAAGAGGGACTTTCCGTTCGTCAAATTCTCCGACCAGAAGCCGCGCATCGGCGACTGGGTGGTCGCGGTCGGCAACCCCTTCGGCCTCGGTGGCACCGTGACCGCCGGCATCGTCTCGGCCAATGGTCGCGACATCGGCAACGGTCCCTATGACGACTTCATCCAGATCGACGCGCCGATCAACAAGGGTAATTCCGGCGGTCCGGCCTTCGACATGAACGGCAACGTGATCGGCGTGAACACCGCGATCTTCTCACCCTCCGGCGGTTCGGTCGGTATCGGCTTCGACATTCCGGCTTCGACCGCGAAGCTCGTCGTCGCGCAGCTGAAGGACAAGGGCTCGGTCACCCGCGGCTGGCTCGGTGTGCAGGTGCAACCGGTGAGCGCCGAGATCGCCGACAGCCTCGGCCTCAAGGAGGCGCGCGGCGCGATCGTGGACAATCCGCAGGACGGCAGCCCCGCGGCGAAGGCCGGCATCGAGGCGGGCGACGTCATCACCGCCGTCAACGGTACCGCGATCAAGGACTCCCGCGATCTCGCCCGCACCATTGCCACCCTGGCGCCGGGCACGTCCGTGAAGCTCGACGTCTTCCACAAAGGCGCGAGCAAGACGGTGACACTCGCCCTCGGCGAGTTGCCGAACGAGCGGCAGGCCAAGGCCGGCGAGGGCAAGGCGCAGCCGAACACCGGCACGCCGCGCCTCGGTCTCAGCCTGGCGCCGGCAGGCGACGTCCAGGGCGCGGGCCAAAAGGGCGTGGTCGTGACCGAGGTCGATCCGCAGGGACCCGCCGCGCAGCGCGGCATCCAGACCGGCGACGTCATTCTCAATGTCGGTGGCAAGGCCGTTGCCAATGTCGGTGACGTCCGCTCCGAGCTGGCGCAGGCCAAATCGTCCGGCAAGAACAGCGTGCTGTTGCAGGTGAAGAGCCAGGAAGCGACGCGGTTCGTCGCGGTGCCGCTGGCCTAAGCCTCGCGCTTCCCGCGGCAAACTCAAAAGGCGGCCTGCGGGCCGCCTTTTTCGTGCGCGTCTGGAAGATTCCCACAGGTGCCGATAACATTCTCGTTAACGGCAGCGTTGATGACGGGTTCGTCCGAAAAAGCCGCGTTCGCTCGTCACAGTTCGGAATCACGTGTTGGGCTTTGGCGTCAATGAAGACGCCCAGGCGAATTGCAGGAGTGGAACTTCGAACGCCCGGCCTTCTTGTGGAACCGGTGGTTCGCATTTGATCGGTGCCGACATGGATCGATTGAAGCTCTCGCTGAGGTGTGCGCTGCTTGTGGCGCCGCTTGTCCTGACGACCGGAAGCGCCCTGGGGCGCGACGATGGCCGCTACGCCAACTCGCCCCTGAAACCCTGGTTCGACAGCTTGCGCAGCCATCTTGGGCCCTGCTGCTCGGATGCAGATGGCTTTGCTGTATCCGACCCCGATTGGGAATCGCACGATGGGCACTATCGCGTGCGGCTCGACGGGCAGTGGGTGGATGTGCCTGATGAGGCCGTCATCACCGAGCCAAACCGGGCTGGCCACACCATGGTATGGCCGGTGAAGACTGCGTTCGGGATTTCGATCCGCTGCTTCATGCCGGGCAGCATGATCTGACGCGGGTGGGCGTTACCGCTTGCTGGATTTGCGCTTCGAGGTCTTCTTCGTTGTCTTGGTCGTCTTCCTGGCCGTCTTCTTGGCTGTCTTCTTCTTGGACGTTTTCCGCTTCGACGCCTTCTTCGGGACTTTCTTGCCCTTCGCGCGCGCTTCCGACAGGCCGATTGCGATCGCCTGCTTGCGACTCTTCACGCGTCCGCCACGACCGCCGGGGCCGCTTTTCGCGGTGCCCTTCTTATAACCGCGCATCTCGCGCTCGACATCACTGCTGGCGCTGCGTGAGTAGCGGCGTTTCTTTGCCTTGCGTGCCATCAACTCTCTCCCTTGGCCCGGGAAAGAACCGCATCACTGACCCTACGTTCCAAATGCGCTGGCCGCGTTCCTCAGAAGGAGTTCGCCAACTCGATCTCGTCTTCCAGCGCTCGAATGCGGCGCGCAGCCTCAGTGGAGGACAGAGCCCGATCGTATTGAGTGGGCTGATAGGCTTCCTCGCTCAGACGCTTCAGCCTCAGCCCCTGCGCTCTCGTCATCTGCTCCGTGAGGAAAACCCTGGCGTCGTATTTACCCTGAACCTGCATCTGGCCTCTCCGTTCTCAAATCGTCACTTGACTATATGTTCTTATTTTGTTCTAACAAGCCATGGACAACAGAATTAATGAAATTCGACGCAAAATCAGCGCCTTGAGGCTCGAGATGGCCGACATCGAGGTGTCTGTGCGCGACCTCGTCGATCGCGACCGCGACTGCACAGAAAAGGCCCTGGCGCAGATGGATCTGCGCCGGAAAATCAACCTGCTGATCGGCGAATGGAAGGCGGCCGGTGGCGGCGATGTCTTGCCTGACGTCCGCGAGCGGGTCCGCCTTCGTCCTGCAACGACATCCGGTAGTCCGCTGCGCGTGATCGCGCGCCGCTGAGAATTTTGGGAGCGTGCGGTGGAAGAAGACCCGGACACGTACCGGATTCTAAAACTGCGCGCCGAAATTCTCGAACTCGGCTCCGCCATCCGGCAATTGCAGCGCGAGGGTCTCGACGATGCCGCAGCGCAGCTCCTGATCGCACGCAAACGTGCACGGCTGGAGCATCTCGTGAAGGCGAATGCCACGGGACGGCCGCTTTAGCGATGCGACGCTGGAAGGATTCCCAATCTAGCTCCAAACTCCAGCTCCAAAGCGAAAGGCCCCGCGTCGCCGCGAGGCCTTTGATTGTCGGCCGGAGCTCACTTGGTGTTGCTCATGCCGCCCTTGTTGTTCGTCATGGTGCCGCCTTGGTCGGAGCCGGGGCCAGAACCACCTTGACCGGAGGGATCAGCGCCCTTGGAGGACTTGGTGTTGGCACCCGTGGTCTGCGACGAGGACATAGCGGATCCATGCTTGGCCTTATGCGACTTGGCCTGCACGGCGAACGGAGCGGCGGCGAGGCCGGTTGCCAACATCACGGTAAGAGCGAGCTTGGTGGTTTTCATGCGCGGGAACTCCCTGAGTTGAATTGACGCAGGCAGCCAACCGCCATTTGCTGCAGGAGTTCCGAACGAAATCGCCCGGTGCGCGTCACGCGCGCTTCAAAATTCCTTGTCCTCGGCGAGGATGAACACGAGGCCCGTGAGCGTTGCGCCGATCGCGAACGTCGTCACCAGTGTGATGATGAAGACCATGCCGGCCGAATGTCCGCCGTGGTTCAACAAATTTGCGACGGCCGGATTGAACAGGACGAGGGCGAGACAGAAGACAAGGCCGAGGGCTGCGCCCATCATCGCATGCGTCATCAGCTTGATGACGCCGGTCGGAGAGATGAGGCTCGGCGACTTTTTCCCGCGCATGGAACCGCCTCGCGGTGTGGCATAAAACGCATGCGACGATTGCGGGTTCCATTGTCATGACGATTTTGTCATTCCCCGCTTCATCCGACGTTCATGGCGGTCTTGCGAGGATGAATGCCATCAACACGGGAACATTCGATATGGGTAAGGTCGTCTTTCTCTATCGCTCGCTGGCCTATCGCAACGCGGCTGCGGACATGCTGCGCAAGGCGCGCAGGCTGCCGCGCGGCGCCGAGCGGAGCGCAGCCCGCCGTTACGCGCGGGCGCTGCGCGAGCTTTCGCAAACGGAAGCCTGGCTGGAAGGACGTGTCGCTGACGAACCGCAGGCGATGCAGAGCATGAGGGTCGCCGCGACGCGCTAGATCATGATCGGTTCTGAGTGAATCAGGGCCGAAGCTCCAGATTCCTATCTTTACGCGCGAACCGGAGCCCACTTCGCTCGCAAACGCGCTAGCCTGAGGCCCGCTGAAGGGGTTCGGACGGAGCCACGTCGAACTTGCTCGCGGCCGGCGGCGCTACGGTCTTCCGCGTCAGCGGCACCTCAAGGCGGCACAACAGGCCTTCGGCACGCCAGTTGAATTCCGCCTGTCCGCCGAGTTGCGATTCCACACTGGCAAGCAGGCTCCGCGTGCCGAAGCCACGGGATTTCGGCGTCCTCACCAGCGGACCGCCGGTTTCGTCCCAGGTCAGTGTGAGGTGGTCGTCCTCGACCTGCCAGCCGATCGCAAGCCGCCCAGACCGCGTCGAGAGCGCGCCATATTTCGCCGAGTTGGTGAAAAGCTCATGCAGCGCCAGCGCCAGCGTCTGCGCTGTCGCCGGCGCCAGCTGAACTTCCGGACCGGCCAGCTTGATCTGGCCGCCGAGCGAGTAGGGCGCGAGCTCCTCGTCGATCAGCCTTGAGAGTTCGGCGCCCTGCCAGCTCGACAGCGACAGGATCGTGTGCACGCGCGCCAGCGCGTTGATGCGCCCCTCGACGGCGTTGACGTAAGCCTTGACCTCGTCGGCGCGGGTGAGGCGCACGATCGATTGCGCCAGCGCCAGCGCGTTCTTGGCTCGATGATCCACCTCGCGCGCCAGCAGGTTTTGTCTCTCTTCCGCGCGTTTGCGTTCGGTGATGTCCACGGTGACGCCGCTCACGCGCACCACGCGGCCGCCCTGGTCCACCGTCGCGGCTGCCGTGCCGACGCACCAGCGCACCTCGCCATCGGGCCGGCTGACGCGAAACTCGCCTTCATAGGCGTGCGCGCCGGTGTTGAACGCGGCAATCGCCTGGCCGAACTGGTCGACGTCATCAGGGTGCAGCAGCGCCTGGATGTTGGCTGAGGTGACGTTGAAGGTCTCCGGCGTCACGCCGAAGATGCGGTACTGGCCTTCGTCCCACATCCAGTCGCCGTTGACCCAGTCCCAGTCCCACGATCCCATCTTGCCGGCGGCGATCGCCATGCTGCGCCGCTCTTCGCTCTCGCGCAGCTTTGCGGTGGAATTCTCCAGCTCGGCCGTGCGTGCGCGAACGCGGTCTTCGAGCTCCTGGTTCAGCCGTTCGAGCTCGCGTGTCTTGCGGTAGAGTTCGGCGAACACCTTGATCTTGGCGCGCAGCACCTCCGGCACGACCGGCACCGGGACGTAGTCGACGGCACCCATCTCGTAGCCGCGTAAGCGGTCGATATCGCTGACCTGAATGGCCGAGATGAAGATCATCGCGGTCTTCTGGAAGCGCGGATGCTCGCGGATCATCGCGGCCAGCTCGAATCCGTCGAGCTCGGGCATGCAGACGTCGACCAGGATCACCGCGATCTCGGTCTTGAGCAGCACCTCCAGCGCCTCGCGGCCCGATGATGCGATCACGAGGTTCTCGCCGAGTTCCTTCAGGATCACCTCGTAGGCGAGCAGCTTGGCCGGCTGGTCGTCGACGAGGAGGATGTTGACCTTTTCGTGGTCCATTCGCGGATCCAAACTCAGCGGTGCAGCCACATGCGGATTGCAAGCAGCAATTGATCGGTGTTGACGGGTTTGGCGAGGTAGTCGGACGCACCGGCTTCCAGGCATTTCTCACGGTCGCCCTTCATCGCCTTGGCTGTCAGCGCGATGATCGGAAGGCGGGCGAAGGCCGGATTTTCGCGAATGACGCCGATGGTCTGATAGCCATCCATCTGCGGCATCATGATGTCCATCAGCACGATGGCGATCTCCGGATTGGATTCGACCAGCGTTACCGCCTCGCGGCCGGTCGTGGCCGTCAGCACCTTCATGCCCCGACGTTCCAAGACGCTCGACAGCGCGAAGATGTTGCGGGCGTCGTCGTCGACGAGCAGGGCGGTCTTGCCGATCAGGTCTTCGTCGGAACTGTTCAGCTTCTCCAGCATGCGCTGCTTCTCGACCGGCAGTTCCGTGATGACGCGATGCAGGAACAAGGCGGTCTCGTCGAGCAGGCGCTCCGGCGATTCCACGCCCTTGACCACGATGCTGCGCGCCATGGTGTGGAGTTCCGCATCTTCCTCCGCCGAGAGCTCGCGGCCGGTGAAGACCACCACCGGAACGTTCGACAGCGCCTCGTCGTTGCGGATCTGGTCCAGCACCTCGAAGCCGCTCATGTCGGGCAGCCGCAGGTCGAGCACCACGCAATCGCAGGGTGCCTCGCGCAGTGTCGAGAGCGCGCCGGCGCCGGTATCCGTCGTCACGATCTCGATGTCGTCGTGATGCAGCAACTCGCGGATCGAGAGCTGCTCGGCCTCGTTGTCCTCGACGATCAGGAGCCGCTTGCGCCGCGGCCGCGCATATTCCTTGATCTGCGTCAGCGCGGCTGAGACGCCCTCGGTCGTGGTCGGCTTGTTGACGAAGGAGAAGGCACCGCGGGCCAGCGCATGCTGGCGGTCCTCGTCGAGCGTGATGATCTGCACGGGGATGTGGCGGGTCAGCGGATTGTGCTTGAGCTGGCTCAGCACCGTCCAGCCCAGCATATCAGGCAGGAACACGTCGAGCGAAACGGCCCGCGGCTGATACTGCTTGGCGAGCTCCAGCGCCTCCGCGCCGCGCGCGGCGACCAGAACCTTGAAGCCCTTGTCACGGGCGAGATCGACCAGCACGCGGGCATAATGCGGATCGTCCTCGACGATGAGCAGGATGGTATCGCCGGGCGCGAGGTTGAGGCGGTCGTCGGCAATCTGCTCGATGACGCGCTGCTGTTCGGGCGCAGCCGCTTGCAACGCCGGTGGCTGACTGTACTGCTGCGGCGCGGGTGCACGCGGCGCGAGCGTCGGGCCGGAATATTTCAGCGGCAGATAGAGCGTGAAGGACGAGCCCTTGCCGGGCGCGCTGCGCAGATGGATCTCGCCGCCGAGCAGGCTCGCGAGCTCGCGGCTGATCGCAAGTCCGAGACCGGTGCCGCCGTATTTGCGGCTGGTGCCGGCGTCCGCCTGCTGGAACGCCTCGAAGATCAGCTTCTGCTTCTCGAGGGGAATGCCGATGCCGGTGTCCGTCACTTCGAACGCGATCACCGCCGGCGCTGAGTTCAGCACCGGATGATCCGTGCCCCAGCCGCCGACCGCGGCGACGACCTTCAGGCGCACCTCGCCTTCGGCGGTGAACTTGAAGGCGTTGGAAAGCAGGTTCTTGAGAACCTGCTGCAGGCGCTTGGAGTCGGTGACGATGCTGCGGGCCAGGTTCGGGTCGACGTCGATCTTGAACGACAGGTTGCGGTTTTCCGCCTCGTGCCGGAACGGCCGCCCGACGGTCTCGAGCAGGTTTGCAGTCAGAATCTCCTCGGCGTCGACCGTCACCGTGCCGGATTCGATCTTGGAGAGATCCAGGATGTCGCTGATGAGGTTGAGCAGGTCGGTGCCGGCGCCATGGATGGTGCGGGCGAACTCGACCTGCTTGGCCGAGAGGTTGCCATCCGGATTGTCGGTGAGCTGCTGTCCCAGGATCAGGATCGAGTTCAGCGGTGTGCGCAGCTCGTGGCTCATATTGGCGAGGAATTCGGACTTGTACTTCGAGGTCAGCGCGAGCTCGGTCGCCTTTTCCTCCAGTGCGCGGCGGGCCTGCTCGATTTCCTGGTTCTTGCGCTCGACCTCGACGTTGCGCTCGGCGAGCTGCTGCGCCTTCTGCTCGAGCTGGTCGTTGGTCTGCTGCAATTCGCGCTGCTGGGTCTGAAGCTCGCC
The DNA here is from genome assembly GCF_051810765.1 of Bradyrhizobium sp. 604_D8_N2_3. Classification (NCBI taxonomy): domain Bacteria; kingdom Pseudomonadati; phylum Pseudomonadota; class Alphaproteobacteria; order Hyphomicrobiales; family Nitrobacteraceae; genus Bradyrhizobium; species Bradyrhizobium sp. 604_D8_N2_3. Next base: position 2,371,448 of record NZ_JBPWPM010000001.1, read on the forward strand.
GGCAAGCTGCTGCGACTGCTTGAGCAGGCCTTCGGTCTGCATCGTCGCCTCGATCGAGTTGAGCACGATGCCGATGGAGTCGGTAAGCTGCTCGAGGAATGTCATCTGCGAGGTCGTGAACGAGGTCAGCGAGGCGAGCTCGATCACCGCCTTGACCTGGCCTTCGAACAGCACCGGCAGCACGACGAGGTTCTTTGGCGCGACGCGGAACAGCGCCGAGTTGATCGGCACCACGTCGGGTGGAATGTCGGCAATGACGCGCGGCCGTCTGTCGAGGGCGCATTGGCCGATCAGGCCGTCGCCGAGCGGGAGCACGCGCTGATAGGGATAGACGCCGTCGCCGGCATAGGAGGCGAGCAACAGGAGCCGCGGACTATCCTCGTTCTCGACCTGGTAGATCACGCCGGTATGGGCGTTCACCAGGGGTGACAATTCGGTCAGCAGCAGCCGGCCGACGGTGGTGAGATCGCGCTGACCCTGGAGCATGTTGGTGAATTTGGCGAGGTTGGTCTTGAGCCAGTCCTGCTCTGTGTTCACGTCCGTCGTGAGACGGAGGTTCGTGATCATCGTGTTGATGTTGTCTTTCAGCTCGGCGACTTCGCCGCGGGCGTCGACCTGGATCGACCGCGTCAGGTCGCCCTTGGTCACGGCGGTCGCGACTTCCGCGATCGCGCGCACCTGCGAGGTGAGGTTGGCTGCGAGCAGGTTGACGTTGCCGGTGAGGTCCTTCCAGGTGCCGGCTGCACCCGGCACGTCGGCCTGGCCGCCGAGCCGTCCCTCGACGCCTACCTCGCGCGCCACCGACGTCACCTGATCGGCGAAGGTCGCGAGCGTCTCGGTCATGTTGTTGATGGTGTCGGCGAGCGCCGCGACCTCGCCCTTGGATTTCACAGTGAGATTTTGCTTCAAATCACCGTTCGCAACTGCGGTCACCACCTTGACGATGCCGCGGACCTGCTCGGTCAGGTTCGCCGCCATGAAGTTGACGGTGTCGGTGAGGTCCTTCCAGGTGCCGGCCACACCGGGCACCTGGGCCTGGCCGCCGAGTTCGCCTTCAGTGCCGACTTCACGCGCGACGCGGGTGACTTCGCCGGCAAACGCGTTGAGCTGGTCCACCATGGTGTTGATGGTGTTCTTCAGCTCGAGGATTTCGCCCTTCACGTCCACGGTGATCTTGCGGGACAAGTCGCCGCGCGCGACGGCGGTGGTGACCTCGGCGATGTTGCGGACCTGCGTCGTGAGGTTCGCGGCCAGCAGGTTGACGTTGTCGGTGAGATCCTTCCAGGTGCCGCCGACGCCGGGCACGACGGCTTGACCGCCGAGCCGGCCCTCGGTGCCGACCTCGCGCGCGACGCGCGTCACTTCGGCGGCGAAGGAGCGCAGCTGCTCCACCATCGTGTTCAAGGTGTCCTTGAGCAGCAAGATCTCGCCGCGCACGTCCACCGTGATCTTCTTCGACAGGTCGCCGCCGGCGATCGCGGTCGCGACCTCGGCGATGTTGCGGACCTGGGCCGTCAGGTTCGAGGCCATGAAGTTGACGTTGTCGGTGAGGTCCTTCCAGGTGCCGGCGACGCCGGACACCTCGGCCTGACCGCCGAGCTTGCCTTCGGTGCCGACCTCGCGCGCCACACGCGTGACCTCGCCGGCGAAGGCGTTGAGCTGGTCGACCATGGTGTTGATGGTGTTCTTGAGCTCGAGGATTTCGCCCTTCACGTCCACGGTGATCTTGCGGGACAAGTCGCCGCGCGCCACGGCGGTGGTCACTTCGGCGATGTTTCGGACCTGGGCGGTGAGGTTGCCCGCCATCGAGTTCACGCTGTCGGTCAAATCCTTCCAGGTGCCGGCGACGCCGGGCACGTTGGCCTGGCCGCCGAGGCGGCCTTCGGTGCCGACCTCGCGCGCCACGCGCGTCACCTCGCCCGCGAAGCGGTTGAGCTGGTCGACCATCGTGTTCAGCGTGTCCTTGAGCTGAAGGATCTCGCCGCGGACGTCCACCGTGATCTTGCGTGACAGGTCACCGCCGGCGATGGCGGTCGCGACCTCGGCGATGTTACGAACCTGTGCGGTGAGGTTGCCCGCCATCGAGTTCACGGAGTCGGTCAAGTCCTTCCAGGTGCCGGCGACGCCGGGCACGTCGGCCTGGCCGCCGAGCTTGCCGTCGGTGCCGACCTCGCGCGCGACGCGCGTGACTTCGCCGGCGAAGGCGTTGAGCTGGTCCACCATGGTGTTGAGCGTTTCCTTCAGCTGAAGGATTTCGCCCGACACATTCACGGTGATCTTCTTGGACAGGTCGCCCTTGGCGACCGCGGTCGCGACTTCGGCGATGTTGCGGACCTGACCGGTGAGGTTCGAGGCCATCGAGTTGACGGAATCGGTCAGGTCTTTCCAGGTGCCGCCGACGCCGCGCACGACGGCCTGACCGCCGAGCTTGCCTTCGGTGCCGACCTCGCGCGCGACGCGCGTGACTTCGCCGGCGAAGGCGTTGAGCTGGTCCACCATGGTGTTGATGGTGTCCTTCAGCTCCAGAATTTCGCCGCGCACGTCCACGGTGATCTTCTTCGACAAGTCGCCGCCGGCGACCGCCGTGGTCACCTCGGCGATATTGCGGACCTGCGCGGTCAGGTTCGACGCCATCGAGTTGACGCTTTCCGTCAGGTCCTTCCAGGTGCCGGCGACGCCGAGCACGTTGGCCTGGCCGCCGAGCCGTCCCTCGGTGCCGACTTCGCGCGCCACGCGCGTGACTTCGCCGGCGAAGGCATTGAGCTGGTCCACGCAGGTGTTGAGCGTTTCCTTCAACTGAAGGATCTCGCCCGAGACGTTCACCGTGATCTTCTTCGACAGGTCGCCGCCGGCGATCGCGGTCGCGACGTCGGCGATGTTGCGGACCTGCGCGGTCAGGTTCGACGCCATGAAGTTGACGTTGTCGGTGAGGTCCTTCCAGGTGCCGGCCACACCGGGCACCTGGGCCTGGCCGCCGAGCTTGCCCTCGGTGCCGACCTCGCGCGCCACGCGCGTCACTTCGGAGGCAAAAGAGTTGAGCTGGTCCACCATCGTGTTGATGGTGTCCTTCAGCTCCAGGATCTCGCCGCGCACGTCCACCGTGATCTTGCGCGACAGGTCGCCGCGCGCCACGGCGGTCGTCACGTTGGCGATGTTGCGGACCTGGGCGGTGAGGTTGCCGCACATCGCGTTCACGGAGTCGGTCAGGTCCTTCCAGGTGCCGGCGACGCCGGGCACGATCGCCTGTCCGCCGAGCTTGCCGTCGGTGCCGACCTCGCGCGCCACGCGCGTCACTTCGGAGGCGAAGGAGCGCAGCTGGTCCACCATCGTGTTGATGGCTTCCTTGAGCTGAAGGATCTCGCCGCGGACGTCGACGGTGATCTTCTTGGACAAGTCGCCGTTGGCGACCGCGATCGTCACCTCGGCGATGTTACGAACCTGGTTGGTCAGGTTGTTCGCCATCGAGTTGACGCTCTCGGTCAGATCCTTCCAGACGCCGGTCACTTCCGGCACCTGGGCCTGGCCGCCGAGTTTGCCTTCGGTGCCGACCTCGCGCGCCACGCGCGTCACCTCGGAGGTGAACACGCCGAGCTGCTTGATCATGGTGTTGACGATGGTCGCCGACTGCAGGAATTCACCGCGCAGCGGGCGGCCGTCGACGTCCAGCTTGACAGTCTGGAGCAGGTCGCCTTGCGCCACCGCAGCGACCGCGCGCGTCACTTCGCGCGTCGGCCACAGGAGGTCGTCGATCAGCGTGTTGACGGAGCCTTCCATGTCGGCCCAGGAGCCGCTGGCGAGGCCGAACTTCACGCGCTGGCGGGTCTTGCCCTCGCGCCCCACGACCTGACCGACCAGCTCGAGCTGCTGCGCCATGCGCTGGTTGGCGGCGATGATTTCATTAAAAGTGTCGGCGATCTTGCCGTCGATGCCGAGATAGTCCCCGCTCATCCGCACCGAAAAATCGCCGCTGCGCATCGCCTGCAAGGCGAGCAGCAATTCCGGCCGCGAATCCGGGTCCGACATACCATTGGTTTTTGGCTTTGGGACGCGACGACCGGAGCGTGATGCAGTTCCGGGATCGAGGTCGCTCATACTGATTCCCCCGCGGCGTCGGCCGAATCCAAGGCGTGACGCAGTTGTCAAAATAGACCGTCAGCCAAATTCGAAATCAAGCGCCAACGTTGCAGCGCTTGGAATTGGAACCTGCCGTGCTCAGCCCGGCCAAAATAACGGTGAGGAGTGACGATGGTTCCATCCCGTTCAGGAAAAAGCCGGCCGGCCGCTGCACCAGAGCTCCGAGCCGTCCTAGGAGAGGGGGCTGGCGCGCCCAGCGGGCGCGGGGCTGTGACTGGCGACCCTGCCGCAAGCTCCGCCACGTCACGCGCTGATTCGCTGACCACGGGGACCGCGACCAGCGGCCGGAGAGCCAGCAGCATCATCCGGAAGACAAATAGGGCTGCTATTTATCCGCCATGGTGCGCTCCGCATCTTTCACCTGCGTGCGCAGCATCGGCAATTGCTCGCGCGCGAAGGCGGCGAGCGCAGGATTGTCGGGCGCTTTCAGATAGCGCTCGAGCAGGTTGATGGCGGAGTCATATTCGGGGATTTGCGCGGCATAGAAGCTTCTGACGTAAGTCGGTCCATCCGCATTTTCGGGCTCGACGAGGCTTGCGCTCACTGACGTCGTCTTGCCGGCGTGCGGCTCCGCACCGATCGCGTCCTGAATCTGCTTCAGGGTTTTGTCGCGCTTGCCCGCCTCCTCGGCGCGCAGGGCCGCAAGATTCTTCACCTCCGCATTGCCTTTCAGGTCGGTGCTTTCCAGCAGGCCCTGCTGGAAACGGCTGAAGCTATAGAGGCCGGTGATGACATCGGTTGCGGTCGGCACGCGGTCGCCGGCCGTTCGCTCACCCATATTGTCGGCGAACGCCGAGGTGCTGATGAAAGCCAGGATGATCGCGACGAGAATCCTCATGCATCTCCAATGACCGATGGCGTGCGAAGTTCCCCCGGCGTTACGATCCGGTAAGGGCGATTGCGGAGCGAGAGTTCCGTTCCCACATCTTCTGTATGAAACAGTCTGACATCTTCAGGGATAACGCCGACAACTGCCTTCAGCTCGCCGAGCGCGCGGAAGGGCAGCCCACCCACAAACGCTATTTGCGCATGGCGGCTGCCTGGACGGCATTGGCGAACGAGCAGGACTGGCTGGACGGTGAAATCCCGCCCGTAAAGGTCCGCGTCCTCCGAACGCAGGATGCGTGAGCGCTCTCATCTCTGTGAATCTGCGTGTGAGACCGCTCACGGAATGCAAGCAACCAATCCAGGATCATCCACGAACGGTCGATCGCGTTGATTTCGATTCCAGAAGGAGGTTTTGCGATGGCTCCACGTCTGGCTCTTCTCTCGCTCATTCTCGCCTTTGGCGTCTCGGTCGCGTTCGCGACAGTGACGACGGTGCGGCAGGTGCATCTGGAGAATGCATCGGCGGCGATCCACGCCACGCATAGTTAGCGCTGCGGGCCTCGCGCGCCGGAACATTCGTTGTGCCGGCGCGTAAGCGCTTCAGGACATCTGGAGAGGCGAGAGGACATCATGGCGCATTCCGACCACGGCATCGTCAAGGACAAGCGGGCGGAAGATCAACCGCGCGACAAGCAGCGCGCGCAAGCCGTGCACAAGACGGATTCGAAGGGCTCGCCGTCGCGCGAAGCAACGCGCGATCCCAAGCTCAACGACAACACCAAGACACCGGGCTCCGGCGTGATGCCGGACGATTCCGGCGACGCGCCGACCGGCTAGTTCTCGCGAGGAACGAATCCCTTCGCGACGAGTCGACGGATTGCTTCCGGCTGTCATGCCCCCGGTGCGCCGGAAGCAATCTCCAAGGACGGCCCTGGCACGCCACTGTGCCGGGGTCGTTTTTGCTTGGGAGAGACTCAATCCTCGGTGTCGCCCTCGGGCTTCGCCGGCGCGTGTCCTTCGGGACCGCGACCAAAGACACCAAACTCGCTTGATTTGATGCCTGCCGACGGGTCGATGCTCGTCTCGATGCCCGCGGCTGCGAGCCCGAACTTGAGAAGCTCTCGGACCGCCGCAGCGCGCGTCGGCATGCGGTGCTTGAATCGGAAATCATCGACGGCGGCCAGCTCTTCCGGCGAGAGCATAACCTGGAGGCGCTCGGCGCGAAGGTCATTCATGGTCGATCACGCAAAGTGAGTAAGTTGAGTAGTTTGCTCAACGAACGAGTTTGGCGCGAGTTCCACAAGAGTCGGAAAAATCGTCAGATTAGTAAAAATAATCAGTGAAATCAATAAGTTATTATTGAAACAACTCTGGCGGTGGCGCATTCTTTCGGAAGAGAGGGAGAACAGGCCATGACGGAGGAAGTCAGGTTACCCCGTAAGCTTTCCGAAGAGCCCGAGGCGCCCAAACCGGTGCGTCCGAGCCATCAGAAGGTCATCGAGCAAGTCGAGCGCTGGGCCAACAGCTCGGGGCTGCAACCACCGAGGACGGAAGATGCGAAGACGATCTGAGCCCCACACGTTCGAACAACGTCTCAAGGCAGAGCAGCTGCGGCTCGAGCACGAACTGTCGTGCTTGCCGGATGGACAGCAGCGCGATTCTGTTATGGCGCGCATCGATCAGCTTCAGACTGCTGCCGCGATGCATGATTTCCTGATGCTACCGGAGGCCGCGGCCGCTCGCTGATCGCCCCTGGCGACCGTGCTCCGTGTCTGATGCGACCACCAGAACATGCGCCGGAACGTTCGCTCGCAGACCCGGTTGGTTCACACGTTGGCTGAGTGGAGAATTGGGATGCTGATGCAAGACGAGTTGGACCGCAGCGAGATGGGCAGGTTGATCGGCAGCGACAAGGTCGAGGGAACATCGGTCTATGGCGCCGATCGCAACAAGATCGGTTCGATCGAACGCGTGATGATCGACAAGGTCAGCGGAAAGGTCTCCTACGTCGTGCTCGGCTTCGGCGGTTTCTTGGGCCTCGGCAACGACCACTATCCGCTGCCTTGGCAGTCGCTGAAATACGATACGGAGCTCGGCGGCTATGTCACCGGGATTACCGCCAAGACGCTCGAAGGCGCGCCGAAATACGACGAACGAAGCGACTGGAACTGGGGTGACGACGCGGCAGTCCGCGGCATCAACTCGTATTACGGCGTTCCCTTCGCGTAAGCTCCCATGGAAAGCGAGCTCCGATGAGCAAGGAACGGCCCACCGACTGGATGCCCCGGTCGAGGCGGGGCACGACACCTTTTGCTTGGCGCCACTCTACCCCACCGCTTCCTTCCGCCCCGGCCCCGCATGCACATGCACCTGTTTCGCATGCAGTGGCTCACCGCATTCCGAGCAGACCATCACGGGGTCGAACTCCTTGCCGCAAGTCTTGTGCTGGTGCAGCAGCGGGCGGCCGCGCTCGTCGCCCATGTGGGTGTCGCCCCAATGCACCATCGCCATGATGATCGGGTAGAGGTCGAGGCCCTTCTGCGTCAGGATGTATTCGTAGCGCTTGGGCGCCTCGGAATAGGGGACGCGGCGCAGGATGCCGAACCGCACCAGCTTCTTCAGACGCTCCGAGAGCAGGTGCCGCGTGATCTGGAGCGAGGACTGAAATCCCTCGAACCGGCGCACGCGTAAAAAACATTCGCGCAGGATCAGCAGCGTCCAGCGGTCGCCGACCACGGCGATGGTGCGGGAGAGCGAGCAGGGCTCTTCATCCAGCGTGTCCCACTTCATGTAGCGATCTCCGGCAAAGGGTAGTAAGTCAGAAAAAGGAACTGACTTGAATGATCAGCGCTATTCTCGCTGCAGGCTACCATTCACCCCTGTAGTTTGACAGTTCTATTTTAGAACTATAGCCTCCGGCTCAATCACATGCCGTTCCCACAGGAGGAGGTGACCTTGCCCAAGCGAAACGCGACAGCCGCCGTGATCGGGGCCGGCGATTTCATCGGCTCCGAGATCGCCAAGAAATTTGCCGCGGAAGGTTTCACGGTCTTTGCCGGGCGCCGCAACGGCGACAAGCTGGCGCCGCTGGTGAAGGACATCGAGGCCGCCGGCGGCGAGATTCACGCGCGCTCGCTCGATGCACGCAAAGAGGAGGAGGTCATCTCCTTCCTCAATGACGCCGACCAGCATGCGCCGCTCGAAGTCTGCATCTTCAACGTCGGTGCCAACGTCAATTTCCCGATCCTCGACACCACCGAGCGCGTGTTCCGGAAGGTGTGGGAGATGGCCTGCTATTCCGGCTTCCTGGCCGGCAGAGAAGCGGCGCGGCTGATGCTGCCGCGCGGTGGCGGCAACATCTTCTTCACCGGTGCGACGGCGAGCTTGCGCGGCGGCAGCGGCTTTGCTGCCTTTGCCAGCGCAAAATTCGGACTGCGCGCAGTGGCGCAGGCGATGGCGCGCGAGCTCGGGCCGAACAACATCCACGTCGCCCATCTCATCATCGATTCCGGCGTCGACACCGAGTGGGTGCGGCAGCGCCGGCTCGAAGCGCTCGGGGCGAATGCGATTGATAATCCCGATCTTCTGATGCCGCCGTCATCTGTCGCGGATGCCTATTGGCAGCTCTATCAGCAGCCGAAGAGCGCCTGGACCTTCGAGATGGAGATCCGTCCCTTCGGAGAGAAATGGTGACCGCGGAGCAAGACTGCGGCTAGACTGATCCCAATACAAACTGAAATCCGGGAGGCCCCTACGTGAAGACCGCGATCACCGAACTGTTCGGCATCGAGCACCCGATCATTCAGGGTGGCATGCATTTCGTCGGCTTTGCCGAACTCGCCGCTGCCGTCTCCAATGCCGGAGGGCTCGGCATCATCACGGGTCTCACGCAGAAGACGCCGGAATTGCTCGCGAAGGAAATCGCGCGCTGCCGCGACATGACGGACAAGCCGTTCGGCGTGAACCTCACCTTCCTGCCGACCTTCGCGGCGCCGCCTTATCCGGAATACATCGCGGCCATCGTCGAAGGCGGCATCAAGGCGGTGGAGACGGCGGGGCGCAGCCCCGAACAATACATGCCTGCGCTGAAGGCCGCCGGCATCAAGGTGATCCACAAATGCACGTCCGTGCGCCACTCCCTGAAGGCCGAGCGCATCGGCTGCGACGCCGTCAGCGTCGACGGCTTTGAGTGCGGCGGCCATCCCGGCGAGGACGACATTCCCAACATGATCCTGCTGCCGCGCGCGGCGGAGGAATTGAAGATCCCGTTCGTCGCCTCCGGCGGGATGGCGGACGGGCGCAGCCTCGTCGCAGCGCTGTCGCTGGGTGCGGCCGGCATGAACATGGGCACGCGCTTCATCGCCACCAGGGAAGCACCGGTGCATCAGAACGTGAAGAACGCGCTTGTTGCGGCAACCGAGCTCGACACCCGCCTGATCATGCGCGCTCTGCGCAACACCGAGCGCGTGCTCAAGAACGCCAACGTCGATCGTCTGCTCGAGATCGAGCGCGAGAAGGGCGCCAAGCTGAGCATCGACGACATCCACGACCAGGTCGCGGGCGTCTATCCGAAGATCATGCTGGACGGCCAGATGGACGCGGGTGCCTGGAGCTGCGGCATGGTCGCAGGGCTGATCCACGACATCCCCTCCTGCAAGGAGCTCGTCGATCGCATCATGGATGAGGCGGAAGAGATCATCCGCAGCCGCCTGATGGGGTTCCTGGACGGGACGGGTGCGGCGCGAAAGGTCGCCTGACACCGCCAAACTTCTTAACCACGGCGGCACTTGGCCGCTGGAATTGCGCGTGACGCCTCCTAAATAGAGGTAAATTACCCCTTGAAATAAGTGATTTCAGGAGGCGTCCGTGGTCCTGAAGAGCGTTTCTTTTGCAGTTGCCGTTGCCCTCGTGCTCGCATGGGGCGGCATTGCGCGCGCTGACGACTACAAGCCCGACGAATATCTCGGTCTCGATCTCTCCAAGGCGGTGCTGTCGCCGAAGCGGCTTGGGCCCGAGACGCAGTTCGCCCCGGTCGCGTTGGAGGCGAAGGGTGGCAACGAGGCGCAGGCGCGCGGCGAACCCATCGACGTGCCGAAGAAAGTTGCCGCCGAGCGCGTGCACGTGACCGGGCCGAAGGTTGTTCATGCCAGGAGCGCCCTGCCGCGCGGCGCAGCGCGCACCAAGCTTGCACATCGTCGCGGCAATCCGCTGGACGCGCAGGCGATGGACACCCGCATCCAGACCTGGCCGTGCCGCACCGGCGGCATCTGCAACTGGAAGCACTAGCCGGATCTCTCGCGTCATCCGGGCGTCGCAAAACCGTAGGCGCGGAGTCAAGAAACCGTCAGGATAGGAGTCAAGGAGCGCAGGCACCTTCCGTCGTGATTCGACGAAGGTTTCCTGAATGGCAACGCTCCGCGCCTCGCGCGCATGGACCCGGCGGCAGTTCCTGGTCCGCTCGACTTCAAGCCTCGCCGTTGCCGCGCTCGGCACACTCGCAAAGCCATCCATCAGCCGCGCCGCCGATCGCCCGCAGATCGCGGGTGGCATTCAGTCCGGCGATGTCTCGGATGGCTCCGCCGTGATCTGGGCGCGCGCCGACCGGCCCGCGCGGATGCAGGTGGAATGCGCGACCGTCGAGAGTTTCAAGACGATCATGGCGTCAGCTTCGCGCGACGCGCTGCCCGATGCCGACTTCACCGCAAAACTGCTGCTGAACGATCTGCCGTCCGGGCAGGACATCTTCTATCGCGTGCGCTTCGACGACATCGCCACCGGCATTGCCGGCGAAAGCCGCGTCGGCCATTTCCGCACAGCGCCGGCCGCAGGGCAATCGATCTCGTTCGTGTGGTCAGGCGACGTCGCGGGGCAGGGCTGGGGCATCGACATCTCGCGCGGCGGCTATCGCAGCTATCGCACCATGCTCGACAATCGCCCGGACTTCTTCATCCACTCCGGCGATCACATCTACGCCGACTGCACGATTCCCTCTGAGCAGAAGCTGCCGAACGGCGAGACCTGGCGCAATCTGGTGACCGAGGAAAAAGCCGAGGCCGCGCACACGCTGGCGCAATTCCGCGGCAACTACAAATACAACCATCTCGACGAGCATTTTCGCGCGTTCCATGCGGAGGTGCCGATGTTCGCACAGTGGGACGACCACGAGGTCACCAACGACTGGTCGCCGACCGGCAGCTATGACGACGCCGGCTATGAGGACGACGGCACGCCGCGCCTGGTCGCGCGCGCCCGCCGTGCCTTCTTCGATTTCATGCCGATCCGCGACGTCGGCGCGCGACAGGGCCGCGTCTATCGCAAGATCGCTTACGGTCCGCTGCTCGACGTCTTCATGATCGACATGCGCAGCTACCGTGACGACAGTTGGAACAAGGGCGAGGACCATCGCGGCTGGATTCTCGGTGCCGAGCAGCTCGCCTGGCTGAAGCGGGAGCTTGCCGCTTCGCGTGCGACCTGGAAGGTGATCGCGGCCGACCTGCCGATCGGCCTCGTCAGTCTCGATGCCGTCGCGCTCGGCAATGGAGCGCCCGATCGGCGTGAGCATGAAATTGCCGACCTCCTCAGCTCCATCAAGCGCGCCGGCATCCGCAACATCGTCTGGCTCACCGCCGACATGCACTACACCGCCGCGCATTATTACGATCCGAACAAGGCGCAATTCCAGGATTTTGAGCCGTTCTGGGAGTTCGTCTCCGGCCCGCTCCATGCCGGCACCTGGGGTCCGGGCGAGCTCGACAATACGTTTGGCCCGGTCGCGATGTACCAGAACGGCTGCAGCGAGGCGCAGGGGGAGAACCTCGCGCCGTGCTTCGGCCTGCAGTTCTTCGGCAGGGTCGATATCGACGGTGCGAGCGGCGTGATGACCGTGACCTTGAAAGACGTCGACAACCGCGACCTCTGGTCGGTCGACATCGTGCCGCAGCCGCAGGCGCGCCCGGCCGTGGTCGCGCAGCATTCGTGAGTGGGCAACTCTCTCCGTCGTCATGGCCGGGCTTGACCCGGCCATCCACGCCCTGCTGCTCGGCCCTGAGAACGTCGATGCCCGGGCATAGGCGAGCGGAAGCGACGCCGTCCTTCGGACGGCTATGCCCGGGCATGACGGTGGGGACGGATCGCGCATCCCAGCACTAACCCGATCTTGATTGGCCGCCTCGCGTCTCCTGCGCTATAGTCTCCATTCCCGCCACTTCTTTTCCATCACCGAAGAGTCTGCCCTTGCGGCCCCACCGCGTGTTCGGCGGCTGAAATACGTCAGGAGTTAGCTCATGGATCATCTGAAGACACAGGGCATCAGCATGCCCAAGCTCGGCCTCGGCACTTTCCGCATGCAGGGCGATGCCTGCCGCGCGGCGGTGGAGAGCGCGCTGTCGATCGGCTATCGCCACATCGACACCGCCGAGATGTACGCCAATGAAGAGCCGATCGGTGCCGCGCTCGCCGCGGCCCGGCTGCCGCGCGGCGAGCTGCATGTCACGACCAAGGTCTGGCACGAGAATCTCAGCCCCGATGCGATCCGCCGCGCCTTCGACGCCAGCCTGACCAAGCTCCGGCTCGACCATGTCGATCTCTACCTCGTGCACTGGCCGTCGAAATCCGCGAACTGGGGCGCGGTGTTCGAGACCCTGATGAAGCTGAAGGAGGAAGGGCGTACGCGGGCGATCGGCGTTGCCAATTTCACCACGGCGCTGCTCAAGATCGCGGTCGAGGACATCAAGGCGCCGATCGCCTGCAACCAGATCGAATATCACGCCATGCTCGATCAATCGAAGGTGCTGGCCTATCTCAACGCCAAATCGATCCCGCTGGTCGCCTATTGCCCGCTCGCGCAAGGACGCATCGCGTCAGATCCGGCGTTGGCCGAGATCGGCGCCAGGCACAACGCGACCGCCGCGCAGGTCGCGCTGAAGTGGCTGCTCGACCAGAACGGTGTCGCTGCGATCCCGAAGGCCTCGCGCCGCGAGAGCCAGCAGGCCAATCTCGATGCGCTGAAGATCACGCTCGACGATGCCGACCGCAAGAAGATCGCGGCGTTGCCCAAGGACAGGCGTTGCGTCAATCCAGGCTTTGCGCCGGTGTGGGATTAAAACTCGACGCTGAACGCACCGCCCTTACCCTCTCCCCTTGCGGGAGAGGGTGGCTCGCCGCGTAGCGGCGAGACGGGTGAGGGGTCTCCATCCGCGAGTCCAATTCTCATTGAATGCGCTGAAGCAACCCCTCATCCGGCGCTTCGCGCCACCTTCTCCCACAAGGGGAGAAGGAAGAAAGAGCGCAAAGAAATGGCCCCGCGAGGGGCCATTTCCATGATGTGTTACGCATCAATCCCAATGGTGACGGTGACCGCGCTTGACCACGACGACCCGGTCGTGATGGTGCCAGCCGCGATGCCAGCCGTGGTCGCGATGCTCGCGCATTTCGGCGCGGGCGCCGTAGCCATGATGGTAGCCGTTCTTGATCACCACCGTTTCGGCATTCGCCATCGTCGGTGCAACGATCGCGAGCGCGCCGAGAGCCGCAACCACATAACCAAGCTTCTTCAAGATGTCCTCCTCCAATGCAATGCACATGAGAACGGCGCATGTGTGCGAACGTTCCGGAGGAACTGGAAGAGAATTCTGAATGGATGTTCAGACAGAGCACGATTCGGAGTGCGAAGCGGCTTTCCGAGCGATCATGCTCAAACGTGATGCTCAATCGCAGCGTTGCTGTGAAGGTGTCGGCGCGCCTGTCGCGACGTATTTGCCGTCCCTGATCGTGTACACACCGCGCTCGCTGCGATTGTAGATCGCGCGCAGGCTGCCATCCTTCGCCAGCAGCAGCCCGAATTCACGCGCCTGGTGCAGCGAGGGGAAGTAAACCATCACATTGAGCAGGCCCTCGGCTTCGACCGTGGCGGACACCACTTCGTTCTCGTCCCTGGCCTCGCCGAAATCGCGCCGGTACATCACCCGGCCGTCCTTCCTGATCTCGTAAGTCAACAGCGAGCCCTTGTCGCGGTCCGGCCGGGCCGCGCAATCGACTGCCCACGAGCCCAGCAGGCCCCATTGCTCGACCGTCGCCGCAAGCGTCTCGGCGCCGGCCGCTGGCGTGAACGCAATCCACAGCATCGCCGCCGCGATCCAGCAGCCCAGACAACGCGTCATGTCCTGAAAAACCCCGCCTCGAACAAGTCCAAGTGTAGCATCCCGCGCGCGATCGTCCACGCGAGCTGGCAATCGCGCGCGAATTTGATCCGCGTCAATGAGGCCGGTCGTATCAAGGGTAGGATGGCGCTCCCGAAGGCGAAGTTGGTGAGACCGATGCTGAATCAAGTCGTGGATTTCGCGGGCGAGGTACTGCCGGGGAGCTGTGCCGTGCCGCCTTATTCCGAGACCGCGTTCCTGGCCGAGCTGGGCGAGCGCTTGAGGTCCTCGCGCGCGCGGTGCGAGATGTCGCGCCGGGAGCTGGCCCGCCGCTCCGGGATTTCCGAGCGCTACATCGCCCAGATCGAGGCCGGCAAGGGCAACGTCTCGATCGTGCTGCTGCTGCGGCTGGCCTCCGCGATCCACGGCAGCCAGCCTCAGGTGGCCTAGAGCGAGCCTTAGGCGCGCTTCTCCACGTTGGCGCTGCGGGCCGGCACGCCGAACTCCTTGCGGCAGACCTCGGCCAGCACGGCGACGCCCTCACGGATCTGCTGATGCGAGGGGCTCGCAAAGCACAGCCTGAGCCGCGAGGAGGAATGGGGCTTGTTGGTCGACCATTCCGGCCCCGGATTGATCGAGACTCCGGCGGCGAGCGCGGCCTGATAGAGTTTCAGCGTATCGACCTGGTCGGGCAGCTTGACCCACAGGAAGATGCCGCCCTTGGGCTCCTCGAACTCGGCCGCCGTCCCGAACTGCTCGTTCAGCGCCTCCATCAGCGTATCGAGCTTGGTGCGCAGCGCCTTCGTCAGTGCCGGTACGTGGGTCGAAAAGTGCGGCTTGCAATAGGCGGCCAGCACCATCTGCTCCAGCGCGCCTGAGCCTGCATCCGTCTTCAGCGCCAGCATCCGCGACATCACATCCCAGGGCGCGACGATGAAGCCGACGCGCAGCGCCGGTGCGATCGATTTCGAGAACGAGCCGATATGGATCACGCCGCCGTTCGGGCTCATCGCGTGGATCGCCGGCGGTCGCTGTCCCGACCAGACGAGATCGGCGTAGCAATCGTCCTCGAAGATGGGCACGCCATATTCGGCCGCGAGCCGTACCAGTTCAGCGCGGCGGCTCTCCGGCATGATGCTGCCGGTGGGATTCTGCACGGTCGGGATGGTGTAAATGTACTTGGGCCGGATGCCGCGGCTCTTCAAATCGGCCAGCGTCGAGGCCAGCACATCCATACGCATGCCGTCCTTGTCGAGGGGGATGCCGACGACGTTGACCCCGAGCCGCGCCAGGCGGATCAACGAGCCCTGATAGCTGTCCTGCTCGAAGATCACGGTATCGCCGCGTGTCAGCAGCGTTGCGTTGACGAGGTCGAGCGCCTGGAGCGAGCCGGAGACGATCAGGAGGTCGTCGACGGTGCAGTTGATGCCGGCGTCGCGCTTCAGTTTTGTCACCAGGAATTCGCGCAAGGGCAAATAGCCCTGCGGCCCGTGCGCCAGGCCGTAGGTCGCGAGCGAGCGGCCTTCCTTTTGCAAGGCGGAATTGGTCGCCTCGATCAGGCCGTCGAGCGGCAACTGCTCGGAGTCGTTGTTGCCACCGACAAAACTGTACTTGGCGAGGCCCGTCCAGCGCGCGGAAGGGGCCGGCAGCCCTGCGGGAAACAGGGGCGCGAAATCGAAGCTGGACGTCATGGGAGCGTTCCTCGTTTTGTTCTTGTTGAGCGACCGGCCTTGCGCCGGCGTGCCTTACTTCTTGCCGGCCGTCCTCGTCGGACGGCCTCTACTTCTTTGTGGCCGTCCGGGTCGGACGGCCCTGGCTGATGAAAGCGTAATGCGCATTGGCGACGCCGCCAACCATCAAGGCCTCGACCACGGGCTCGGCGATCTCGCCTGTTGCGGCCCAGTCGACAAGGAAATTGGCCCCGGTCCCCCCGCGCACATCGTCGGTCGGAATGAAGATCGAGACGGTGGCCAGAGGCTTCAGCGCCACCTGGCCCTTCAGGTAGGTCTCGACCTGCTTGCCTGCGGTGTCGAAATAGGCGATGCGTTTGACGATCAGCGGCTGGGTCTCGGAGGCGTTGTGAACGCTCAGCGTCACCGAGAAGTCGACACGTAGTTTGCCCTGGCTCATCGCAACGCTGGAATAGGCGGGCACATAGAACCCGCCGGAGACGGCGAGTTCCTCCTTCGGCAGTGTGGTGAGCGAATCGGCAAAGTTTTGTTCGATATTGACCTTGGATTGCGCGGCTGCGGGCGCGGCAGAGGCGAGGGGACATAGCAGCATTGCTGCGAAAAGCCCTGCTCGCATGTGACGAATTGCTCGCTTGCCGCGCCGCAACCTGGCCCTAGGGTGCGGCAAAACGGACCAATTTGGTATGCACGAACTCATTCGCGACATCACTCTCTGTATTCTGTTTGCCTGGATGCTGGGCCTGCTCGCCCATTTCTCCCGGCAGCCGCTGATCCTGGCCTACCTTATCGCCGGCTTCTGCATAGGTCCATTCGGTGCCGGCTGGGTCAAATCGCAGGAATCGATCAGCGTCATCTCCGAGCTCGGCCTGATCTTCATGCTGTTCATGATCGGGCTCGAGATCGACCTGAAGAAAATCGTGCGGGCGGGAAAGGTGATCCTGTTCGCGGCGGGCGGCCAGCTCATCGGCGGCTGCCTGCTCGGGGTGCTGTTCTTCGTCGGCATCGGCTTGTCGCTCGGCGGTGGGCATTTCGATGCGGTCTATCTCTGCGTCGCCTGCGCGCTGTCGAGCACCGTGATCATCGTCAAGGTGCTCTACGAGAAGCGCGAGCTCGACACGCTGCCCGGCCGCATCACGCTCGGTGTGCTGGTGCTCCAGGACATCTTCGCCATCCTGTTCCTGGCGGTGCAGCCGAGCCTCGCCAATCTCGAGGTCAGCGTCATCCTGCTGTCGATCGGCCGTGTCGCGGTGCTGGTCGCTGCCGCACTGCTGGTCAGCCGCTATGTGCTGCCGCGCCTATTCCATCAGATTGCCCGTCGCCCCGAGTTGATCCTGCTTGGCGCGCTCGCCTGGTGCTTCCTCGTCGCCGAGACCGCGGAGCGGCTCTCACTGTCGCGCGAGATGGGTGCGCTGATCGCCGGCGTCTCGCTGTCGACCTTCCCTTACGCCCTCGACGTCACCGCCAAGGTCACCACGCTCCGCGACTTCTTCATCACGCTGTTCTTTGTCGCGCTCGGCATGACCATTCCCGTGCCGGGCCTCTCCGTGATCGGGCTTGCCTTGATGATCGCGGCGTTCACGGTGGTGAGCCGCCTCGTCACCACCTTCGCCCCGCTCTACCTGATGAAGCAGGGCCTGCGCGCCAGCCTGTTGCCGGCCCTTAACCTCGCGCAGATCTCCGAGTTCTCGCTGGTGGTGATCCAGACCGGCGTCGCCGACCATCATATCGCGGCCGAAACGGCGAATGCGGCCTCCTTTGCCTTCGTGGTGCTGGCGGTGCTCTCGACCTTCGTGATGACCCGCAGCGACGAGATCACCCGCTGGGCGATCGGCCCCCTGAAGCGGATCGGCCTGCGCGACCTCGACCATGGCAACGGCCACGCCGAGGAGGGGCACGAGGGCGGCCACGGCGAGGCCCGCCGCATCGTCATCCTCGGCTTTTTCCGTGCGGCGAGCGCGCTGCTGGCCGAGATCGAACGGCAGGCGCCGGTGCTGCTCGAGCAGATCACCGTGATCGACTTCAATCCCAATGTGTACAAGACGCTGCTGTCGCGCGGCCTGCACGTGATCTATGGTGACATCAGCAGCGCCGACACGCTGCTCCATGCCGGCGTCGGCAAGTCCGAGATGATCATCCTCAGCGTGCCGGACGCCCTTCTCAAGGGCGCCAGCAACGAGAAGCTGGTCCGCCACGTCCGTACCCTCAACCCGACCGCCATGATCGTGGCCACGGCCGATCTTTTGTCGGATGTGAGCGAGCTCTACGCGGCCGGCGCCAGCTACGTCACGGTGACCCGGCTCAGCGACGCTCATGAGCTGTTTACCGTGATCGAAGCGGCCCAGGCTGGCCTGCTGGCCGACAAGCGGGCCGAGCTCGATGTCCGGCTCGGCGAGCGGCGCGAAGTGCTGCCCTGAAGGCGGCGCGGCCGCTTTCCGTCCGGGCCGTGTGCGCCTATATCCCTGGTATCTTCGGTGCAAGCCTTAGACCCGCGGGCCGGCCCGCCATCAGGCATATGCGGTTGCGTCCAGGACACTAGCGCTTGGGGCCAAGTCCGGCTAAGGCGTCCGGCGAAGCCTCCCGGCCATAACCGATAGAGATTGGGAAATGCCCGATAACGTTCAGGAAGTCTTGCAGGCCTTTGCCCGGGGTGAGCTCGTGGTCGTCACCGACGACGAGGACCGCGAGGGCGAGGGCGATCTGATCGTCGCCGCCTCGCTCTGTACCGCCGAGAAGATGGCGTTCATCATCCGCCATACCTCCGGCATCGTCTGCGCGCCGGTGACCACCGAGGACGCGCGCCGCCTCCGGCTCGATCCGATGGTGGCCCACAACGATTCCGCGCACACCACCGCATTCACGGTCTCGATCGACTACAAGCCCGACGGCGGCACCGGCATCTCGGCCGAAGAGCGCGCCTCGTGCTGCCGCGCGCTGTCCAATCCCAATGTCGGCGCCAACGATTTTGCCCGCCCGGGCCACATCTTCCCGCTGATTGCCAAGGACGGCGGCGTGCTCTTGCGCTCCGGCCATACCGAGGCCGCGGTCGACCTGTGCAAGCTCTCCGGCCTGCCGCCGGTCGGCGTCATCAGCGAACTCATGAACGACGACGGCAGCGTGATGAAGGGCGAGCAGGTCGCCCGCTTTGCGGCCCAGCACAAGCTCAAGCATGTCACCATCGCCGACATGATCGCCTACCGCCAGGTGCGCGAGAAGCTGATCGAGCGGGTCTCGACCTTCGTCACCGACAGCCCGATCGGGCCGCTTCAGGGCTATGCCTACCGCTCGCCGTTCGATTCCATCGCCCACGTCGCGTTCGTCTATAACGGCGTCGGCGACGGCAAGAACGTGCTGACGCGCTTCCACAAGCCCAACATCGTCAAGGACATCTTCACCGGCCATAAGCGCATGGCGGCAGTGCTCGAGCACTTCAAGAAGTCCGGCCGTGGCGTCTTGGTTTACCTGCGTGACGGAGCCGCCGGTGTCCCCGTTGCCCCGCTACCCGATGAGAGCGCGAGCGAGGCGGACCGCAACCGCCAGTGGCGCGAGGTCGGTGTCGGCGCGCAGATCCTGCGCGATCTCGGCGTCACCTCGATCCGCCACCTCACCTCGTCGGTGCACGACTACAAGGGCCTGTCAGGCTTCGGCATCGAGATCGTTGCCAACGAGCAGCTTGAAAGCTAGCGCTGTCATTCCGGGGGCGCGCGCTGCGCATCCCCGGGGTCCACGCAGAGCCATCCATCTGCAACGCAATTGCACTTGTTGCCGCGGCGCTTTACTTTGTCGGGCAAATTTTGACGGAACCAGACGAAAGGACGTTTCATGAGCGTGCGCCCTCAGACCAAGGACAAGCCGGCTGCGGCTTCTTTCCAATGGGACGATCCGTTCCTGCTCGACGAGCAGCTCACCGAAGACGAGCGGATGGTGCGCGACACCGCGCGCGCCTATGCTCAGGACAAGCTGCTGCCGCGCGTCACCAAGGCGTATCTCGAGGAGAAGACCGACCGCGAGATCTTCAACGAGATGGGCGAGCTCGGCCTGATCGGCATTACGCTGCCTGAGGAATATGGCTGTGCCAATGCGAGCTACGTCGCCTACGGCCTCGTCGCGCGCGAGATCGAGCGGGTCGATTCCGGCTATCGTTCGATGAACTCGGTGCAGTCCTCGCTGGTGATGTACCCGATCTACGCCTATGGCGACGAGAACCAGCGCAAGAAGTACCTGCCGAAGCTCGCCAGCGGCGAGTGGGTCGGCTGCTTCGGTCTCACCGAGCCCGACGCCGGCTCCGATCCGGCCGGCATGAAGACCCGCGCCGAGAAGGTCTCGGATGGCTATCGCCTGACCGGCAGCAAGATGTGGATCTCGAACGCGCCGATCGCCGACGTGTTCGTGGTCTGGGCCAAGTCGGCCGAGCACGACAACCAGATCCGCGGCTTCGTGCTGGAAAAGGGCATGAAGGGCCTCTCCGCGCCGAAGATCGGCGGCAAGCTGTCCCTGCGCGCCTCGATCACCGGTGAGGTCGTGATGGACGGCGTCGTGGTTCCCGAGGACGCGCTGCTGCCCAACGTGTCCGGCCTCAAGGGCCCGTTCGGCTGCCTCAACCGCGCCCGCTACGGCATCTCCTGGGGCGCGCTCGGCGCCGCCGAGGACTGCATGCACCGCGCCCGCCAGTACACGCTCGACCGCAAGCAGTTCGGCAAGCCGCTCGCCGCGACCCAGCTCGTGCAGAAGAAGCTGGCGGACATGGAAACCGAGATCGCGCTGGGCCTCCAGGGTTCGCTTCGCGTCGGCCGTCTGATGGACGAGGGCAAGTTTGCCCCCGAGATGATCTCGATCATGAAGCGCAACAATTGCGGCAAGGCCCTCGATATCGCCCGCGTCGCGCGAGACATGCACGGTGGCAACGGCATCTCGGCCGAGTACCACGTGATGCGCCACGTCCATAACCTCGAGACCGTCAACACCTACGAGGGGACTCACGACGTCCACGCCCTGATCCTGGGACGTGCGATCACGGGCATCCAGGCGTTTTTCTAGTCGCAGCGTTCTTCGGCCGCGGCTAGTTTGCTCCGCTGTCATCGCCCGCGAAGGCGGGCGATCCAGTATCCCAGAGACCTCGCCTTCGCCTCAGGCGCCGCGGCGTACTGGATACCCCGCTTTCGCGGGGTATGACGGCGAGGGTTGGGGCTGCAGTGCACAGGAAGTCCCATGTCCGACAACGACGACATCCCGTTCAACCGCAACTTTCCGCTCAGGGCCGGTGTCGTCGAGGAAGTCCGTCCCGGCGTGCGGCGCGTGCTCTGTAACAATCCGAGCCCGTTCACCTTCACCGGCACGGTCAGCTACATCGTAGGCCAAGGCAACGTCGCGATCATCGATCCCGGTCCGAACGACGAGGCGCACGCGGCGGCGCTGCTCGATGCCGTCAGGGGCGAGACGGTGAGCCATATCTTCGTCACCCACACCCATCGCGACCATTCGCCGAACACCGCGCGGATCAAGCAGGCGACCGGCGCGCCCGTCTATGCCGAGGGCCCGCACCGTGCCTCGCGCCCGCGCTTCGAGAGCGAGAAGCACAATCCGGAGTCCGGCGCCGACCGCGATTTCGCGCCCGATATCAGGATCGCCCATGGCGACGTCGTCGAGGGTGCCGGCTGGCGTCTGGAGGCCGTGGCGACGCCCGGCCACACCGCCAATCATCTCGCCTTCGCCTGGCCCGAACGGAAATTCAACTTCGTCGGCGATCACGTGATGGGCTGGTCGACGTCGATCGTGGCGCCACCCGACGGCTCGATGATCGACTACATGGAGTCGCTCGACCGCCTCGCCGCGCGCGAGGAGGATCTGTATTTCTCCGGCCACGGCCCGGAGATCCCGGACGGCCAGCGCTTCGTGCGCTTCCTGATCCGCCACCGCAAGGCGCGCGAAGCCTCGATCCTGCACCGCCTGGCCAAGGGCGAGGCCGATATCCCGACCATGGTGCGCGCGATCTATATCGGCATCGATCCCAGGCTGACGACGGCCGCCGGCTATTCGGTCCTGGCGCATCTGGAAGATCTGGTCGCGCGCGGCGTGGTGGCGACGGATGGCGATCCCGTGATCGGCGGTACGTATCGAATGGCGGGGGCCTAGCTTCTCGTCATTCCGGGCTGGATGCTGCGCATCGTCCTGGAATGACAGCGGGGCTACTTCTTCACCGTCTTCGCCGGTGCCTTCGGTGGCGCGACCGGCGTCTTCTTCACCGGTTTCAGCGCGTCGGCGTCGGCGGCGGTGTTGAGATCGTCGATGAATTTTTTGACGCGCGCGGCGTTGCTGCCGAGATCACTGTCGAAATAGCGCGACGCCGAGCGGATATCGACGCGGGAATCGTCACCATCGGGCACGACCCGGATCGAGATGTCCTCGCGGAACCCCATGATCGGCGTCCGTGCCACCGCCTCGATGCGGCCGATACGGCGCGGTGGCTGCGGCTCGCGCTCGTCGATGACGAGCCATTTGCGCTTGATGACGAGCTGGCGCGCGATCGCATAGGCCCGATCGACCGGGATCTCCAGCTCGATCGGCTCGATGTCCGGGTAGAACTGGCGCTGCTGCTCGGCCGAATAGAGGCCGGCATAGACCGCGGTGTTGGTGCCATCGCCGGTGCGCAGGTGCGCGAGCGCGTCGAAGCGCGGCGGGTCGATCGGGTTGGTGGTGATGTCGTAGATCGGCGGCAGCTTGCGGTATTGCAGGGCGAGATAAGCGGGATAAGCGAGGATCGCGCCGTTGATGAGGAAGGCGAGCAGGATGCGCCCCATGCCGCGCGAGCCGTTCTGCCAGATCGCGGCAAAGCCCGCGAGCCCAAACAGGATCGAGAGGCCGGCGATCGCGAGCCCGCCGAAGAACGTCATCAGCGCCGGTTTCATCTCCAGGAAGTCGAAGCGGACGATGATGATCGAGACCACCACCGCCACCACCGCGAACACGGCCAGATTACGCGCCCAGCTCGCGAGGCTGGACACGGGCTCCGACTGATAGGGAGCGGAAAACCTGCGGGCCATCGGGTGAAGCTCTGCCGGGGTTTTGGGCGATGTCGGCCGATTTGGCGCGACGATGGGCCGTTGAGACCACGGCCCGGGGGCAAATTCAAGGGTTCCGCATGCGCCCAGACCGTCATGCCCGGGCATAGCCGTCCGAAGGACGGCGTCGCTTCCACTCGCCTATGCCCGGGCATCCACGTTCTCCGTGCCGCGGGGCAAGGCGTGGATGGCCGGGACAGGCCCGGCCATGTCGTTATGGAGGCTTCAATGCGTCGAGCGCTCACGCCCTCCAGGGGAGGGCGGTACCGAGGGTTACGCCGCCGCGTTCGGGAAACGGTAATCCTTGAACTGGTCGCGTAGTGCGGTCTTCAGGATCTTGCCGGTCGCGGTGTGCGGAATGCCTTCGACGAAGGCGACGTCGTCGGGCATCCACCATTTGGCGATCTTGCCGTCCATGAACTTCAGGATGTCCTCGCGGCTGGCCTGCTGGCCCTGCTTGAGCTGCACGATCAGCAGCGGCCGCTCGTCCCATTTGGGATGATAGATGCCGATGACGGCGGCCTCCGCCACGGCGGGATGGCCGACCGCGAGGTTTTCGAGGTCGATCGAGGAGATCCACTCGCCGCCGGACTTGATCACGTCCTTGGAGCGGTCGGTGATCCGCATGTAGCCGGCCTCGTCGATGGTCGCGACGTCACCGGTGTCGAAGAAGCCTTCCTCGTCGAGGATGTTGCTGTCGACACGGTAATAGGCCTTGGCAACGGCGGGGCCGGAGACCTTGAGACGGCCGAAGGTCTTGCCGTCCCAGGGCAGCTCCTTGCCGGCATCGTCGGTGATCTTCATCTCCACCGCAAAGGGCGCATAGCCCTGCATCTGAAGCACGTCGAGCCGCGCCTCACCGGTCGCATTCTGGAACGGCGGCTTCAGCGCCGCGACGCTGCCGATCGGGCTCATCTCGGTCATGCCCCAGGCGTGGCGCACGTTCGAGCCCATGTCGAGGAAGGCCTTGATCATCGAGCGCGGCATCGCCGAGCCGCCGCAGATCACCATCTTCAAAGCCGGCAGCTTCAGATTGTTGGCGGCCATGTGCTGCAGCAGCATCAGCCACACCGTGGGCACGCCCGCCGTGTGCGTCACCTTCTCGGTCGAGAGCAGCTCGTAGACGGAGGCGCCGTCGAGCTTGGCGCCGGGCATGACCAGCTTGGTGCCTTGCGAGGGGGCCGAGAAGGCGATGCCCCAGCTATTGGCATGGAACAGCGGCACCACCGGCAGCATTGTCTCGGACGCGCTGGTGCCGAGCGCATCGACATTGTTCGCCATCAGCGCGTGCAGCACGTTGGAGCGATGCGAATACAGGACACCCTTCGGATCGCCCGTGGTGCCGGATGTGTAGCACATCGCGGCGGCCGTGTTCTCGTCAAAGTCCTTCCATTCGAACTTGCCGTCGGCCTCCGCGATCCAGTCCTCGTAGGCGACCACGTTCTTCAGCGTGGTCTCAGGCAGATGCGCCTTGTCGGTGAGCACGACGTAGCGTTCCACGCTTGGCAGCTTGTCGGCGATCTTCTCCAGGACCGGAACGAAGGTGAGGTCGGTCATCACGATGCGGTCCTGCGCATGGTTGATGATCCAGGCGATCTGCTCGGGGAAAAGGCGGGGATTGACGGTATGGCAGATGGCGCCGATCCCCATGATGCCGTACCAGACCTCGAGATGGCGCCAGGTGTTCCAGGCGATCGTTGCGACACGGTCGCCGAGCTTGATGCCGTCTCGCTCCAGCACCTGCGAGACCTTGAGCGCCCGCTTGTGGATTTCGCCGTAGGTGGTGCGATGGATCGGTCCCTCGACCGATCGCGTAACGACCTCCTGCTTGCCATGAATCTTGGCGGCGTGTTCGATGATCCGGTGGCAGAGCAGGGGCCAATCTTGCATCAAACCAAGCATTCAGACATTCCTCCGAGGTGGGCTGGACTTTTTATAGCTCTCAGCGCTGGGCCAAAGAATTGTCATGAGTTTTAGCCTGCCGGACTTTCGCCGCAAATGGTCTTGTCGCGGCTATATGTCCGCAGGCGCGGCAATGGTTACCGCTGCGCTCGGGCTGTCGCTTGTGCTGGCGGAGCGGGCAGAAGCGCGAAAATATGCTACGCCGCTGGATATCTTCGGTCTTGGTACACCACGGCCGCGCGCGAAGGTGCACTCCGCCAGGATACCGCTACCAAAGCCCCGCCCGGAGGAGGCCCCCCAAGCAACGGACGAGGCCGCGCCGGAGGCAGAGGGGAAGCCTTCCGCAGACAAGCCGAGCGCGACCAAGCCCGTCGAGGCCGCGCCGCCGCCCGAGAAGCAGCTCTCGGTCTGCCGGCTCGCCTTGACCGAGGAGATCGCCGTCGCGCCGTCCATTCCCGATATTCGCGGCCCCGGCGCCTGCGGCGGCGAGGATCTGGTGCGGCTGGAGGCGATCGTGCTGCCGGACAAGCGCAAGGTGGCGGTCAAGCCGGCGGCGATCCTCCGCTGCACCATGGCCTCCGCGATCGCCGATTGGGTGCGCAAGGACATGGTGCCGCTGGCGGCGAGCCTCGGCTCGACCATCAGCGATCTCGACAATTTCGACAGTTTCGAATGCCGAGGCCGTAACCGCATCGCCGGCGCGATGCTGTCCGAGCACGGCAAGGCCAACGCGCTCGACGTCCGCGCCATCAAGCTCGCCAACGGGCGGTCGATCGGCCTGACCGACCGCGGCATGCCGCGCGATGTGCGCGAGCGCGTGCTGCATTCAGTCTGCGCGCGCTTTTCCACCGTGCTCGGTCCGGGCTCGGACTGGTATCACGAGGACCACATCCATCTCGACCTGGCGCAGCGGCGCAACGACTACCGGATCTGTCAGTGGAACGTCTGGGATCCCCTGCCGCAGGTCGCCCCGTTGCTGCCGGCGGGACGGCCCGAGGAGGCGCCGCCGCGCGAGGTCGCGGCCAGGCCTGAGGCCAAGGATGGGGCCAAGGACGGAGCTGATGACGAGCCGGCGCAGAAATCCCCTGCGCCGGCGGACAAGTCGGCCGCCGATGGCACCAAAGCCGAGCCGCACAAGCCGGCAACAAAAAAGCGCCGGTAAAACCGGCGCTTTTGAATGTCCGAGAGCAGGAGGCGATCAGTAGCTGCCCGCCTGGCCCGTCTGGCTGCCGCCGAGCGCGAGGCGCGAATTGTAGGGCGAGTCGCCATGCTTCGGCTCGAGCACCAC
Source organism: Bradyrhizobium sp. 604_D8_N2_3 (assembly GCF_051810765.1). Classification (NCBI taxonomy): domain Bacteria; kingdom Pseudomonadati; phylum Pseudomonadota; class Alphaproteobacteria; order Hyphomicrobiales; family Nitrobacteraceae; genus Bradyrhizobium; species Bradyrhizobium sp. 604_D8_N2_3. Next base: position 2,397,483 of record NZ_JBPWPM010000001.1, read on the forward strand.
GACGATGGTGCCGACCTTGACGCGGCCATAGAGGTCGATCGCGTCTTCGTTGGTTAGGCGGATGCAGCCCGACGAGATCGAGGCGCCGATATATTCCGGCTGGTTGGTGCCGTGAATGCGGAACAGCGTGTCCTTGCCGCCGGAGTAGAGATACATCGCGCGGGAGCCCATCGGATTGTCCGGACCCGGTGCAACGTAGGTCGGCACGCCCAGTCGCGAAATCTCGCCCGGGGTCGGATGCCAGGCCGGCCACTCGGTCATGCTGCCAACCTTGGCAATGCCCGACCAGGCCATGGCTTCTTCGCCGACGGTGATGCCGTAGCGGATCGCCTTGCCGCCATCCATGACCCAGTAGAGGTAATGGTTGTCGGAATCGACCACGATCGAGCCCGGCGATTCCTTGCGGTGGTAATCGACGATGGCGCGGCGGAACGGCTCGGCGACGGGGGTGTTCTCGTACCGGACCTTGGCGAGGAGTTCCTTGTCCTTCGGCTTGAAGGCCTTGGTGTCGGTCGCTTCAAAATGTGTGGCCTGCATGCAGCCCGACAGCATCAGGCCAGCGGCCAAAATACCCAGCATAACTTTCAGCGACGACATGATTTGATTCCAATCGACAACAACTAGCTTTCGCGGGGCTTGAGACGCGCCCAAACCACGACTCCGTTGGGCCCTATTATCGTTGAAATCTGCCACAATTCCAGCGTTTCGGACCTTTTCCCGCGCTGCAAGAGCCGAGCTGTGGCTTTTTTGCCGCAAGTTTTGCGCTCCTGTGCTGGTTTTTAGGCAAAGCACGCCCGACTGTCGATTCCGTGCCACGGTTGGGCCACGGCGCCGCCACAAATGCAAACGCTCCGTTAATGTGCTTGTCATCATGAACTTGTCAGAATCGCGCTAAGGGCTGTCAGTCTGTCGCAGGCCCCTGCTGGAGTTGTGCATGTTTTCTGTGTTCGTTCCCTCCGACTCCTCCCTCAAGAAAGCGGTTGTCGAAGACCTCGCGGCGGTTCCGGAGCATGCGGTGTGGATCGACCTGGTCAACCCGACCGCGGCTGAGGACAAGGCGGTGGAGCGGCTCTCCGGTATTGCGATCCCGACCCGGGAGGACATGCAGGAGATCGAGATCTCCAGCCGGCTCTATATCGAGAACAGCGCGCGCTACATGACGGCGACGCTGATGTGCCAGTCCGACACCGACATGCCCCGGACCACGGCTGTGACTTTCATTCTCGGCGATCATCGCCTGGTGACGGTGCGCTACGACCAGCCCAAGCCGTTTGCGCTGGTCGAGGCCAAGCTGGCCCGGTCCTGCACGCCCGCGATCACCGGCGAGATGGTGCTGATGGAACTGCTGGACGCCGTGATCGACCGCTGCGCCGACATCCTGGAGCGCTGCGGCGCCGAGATCGACCAGGTCTCGCACGACATCTTCGAGCCGGAGAGCGAGCGCCACGGCCACGCCAAGCAATATTCCCAGATCCTGATCTCGATCGGCCGCAAGGGCGATCTGACCTCGAAGGTTCGCGAAAGCCTGGTGTCGATCGGCCGCGTCGTCACCTTCCTCTCCGCGGTGGTGGAGGGCGTGAAATGGTCGAAGGACATGCGCGAGCAGCTCAAGACCATGCAGCGCGACGTCGCCTCGCTGACCGACCACGCCTCCTATCTCTCCAGCAAGATCACCTTCGTGCTCGACGCCATGCTCGGCGTCGTCAATCTCGAGCAGAACAACATCATCAAGCTGTTTTCGGTCATGGCCGTTGTCCTGATGCCGCCGACGCTGATCGCCTCGATCTACGGCATGAATTTCAAGGCGATGCCGGAACTCGAATGGGTCCACGGCTATCCGATGGCGCTGGTGATGATGCTCGCCGCCGCGATCGTCCCGTACTGGCTCTTCAAGTGGAAGAAGTGGCTTTGATACCTACCGAGACCTTACGCCGTTCAACGAGACACGGTGGTTGGTGTCGCAGAATAGAGCGGGATTGAGGCCGCGCCGTGATGTGTGCCCGCCGCCCCAATTCCTCCGGTAAAATTTGAGCGGTGGGCTGAACGTTTGCGCGAAACTTGTCTGCGATAAGCAGCATGTTAGCCGCGAGGAACAGCCATGGTTGAAAAACACATAACGTCGCCCCGCAACGTCATCGATCTGGCGAATTATCGTCAGGTCCTGGCGAGCGGCAAGGCGTTGTCGATGTCGGCGCGCATGTGCCGGCACTGTGGTGCTCCGCTGCTCGACGGTGAGAACGACGACGACTGCTCGACTGCGTTCAGCACGGCCGCTCCGCGGCTGCGCGATCGGTCGCGTCGGATTCGAGTCGATTGAGGAACGGAAGGGTAAAGGCGATCCAGGTCCTGCGGCGGCGTTGTCTGGATCGCCTTGCTTCCCGCCCTTCGAGCGGGAAAATCATCTAGCGCTTCACGATCTGGGCCGTCGAGACGACGGTCTCGGCGATGGCGCCGTCGCGACTGAAGGGAGCGAGATGCTGCCCGACGTCGCGCAGCATCGCGTCGGCATTTTCGCCAAGCGCTTCCGGCGATGACGACGAGTAGGTGAGGGTGCGGCGTGTCAGGTCCTGCACACTGATTGTGTGGCTGGTCTCAACCGTGACGAGCTCGGTGGGCTGAAAGGCGCTGCCGCGAAAGAACGCCGGCAAGTCGCGATGGGTGCGCGTGCCCATGCCTGCCTCCTCCCAGAGCTTGGCCGGTGACCAGCGGCGGCGGACGTCGTTGTAGCCATCGAGCCACGGGTTGCTGCCGTCGGTGGCCGAGAACGAGGCGCAGATCAGAATTGCCCCATCGCGCGCGACCAGTCGATCGAGCCGCGCAAGCGTCGGCTCACGATCCATCCAATGCAGCGCGCGGCCGATGGTCGCGACGTCGAATGCGCCGATGTCGGGGCTAAGCGTCTCGACCTTGCCTTCGATCAGCGTGAGTGCGTGGCCTGCGCTCGCAGCCGCGCGTCGCGCCGCATCGAGCATGGCAGGTTCAGGGTCGACGCCGACGATGCGGCCGACATAGGGGCCGAAGCCGAGCGCCAGGAGTCCGGGTCCGGTGCCGAGGTCTATCAGGCTGCTCTGTTTGGTAAGACCAAGCTTATGCGCGACGCTGCGAAAGAATTCGCTCGGGTAGGGCGGCCGCAAATGCTCGTAGAGTGACGCAGTGCTCGCGAACCGGCCCATGCTTCGCCTGCCTGGCCTTACACGTGCTGGCCGCCGTTGATGTGGATCTCGGCGCCGTTGACGTAAGAGCTGGTGTCCGTGCACAGCACGTAGATGATCTTGGCGACCTCGTCGGGCGTGCCGAGCCGGTGCATCGGGATCTGCTGGTCGACGATCTTCTCGGTGCCCGGCGACAGGATCGAGGTGTCGATCTCGCCCGGCGCGATAGCGTTGACGCGGACGCCGACGCGGCCGAAATCGGAGGCCATTTCGCGCGTCAGGGATGCAAGCGCGGCTTTCGATGTGGCATAGGCGGCGCCCGCAAAGGGGTGCACGCGCGAGCCCGCGATCGAGGTGACGTTCACGACCGAGCCCCTGGCCGCCTTCAACTCCTCGATCAATCCCCGCGCGATCATGATCGGCGCAAAGAAATTGACGTGGAAGACGTGCGTCCAGGTGTCGAGGTCGGTGTCGACCGAGCCAAGCCGCGAGCCGCCCGGACCCTTCGGCGAGATCGCGGCGTTGTTGACGAGCGCATGCAGCATGCCGCCTTCGAGCCGGTTGCGGATGTCGGTGATCGCGCGCGCGGTGTCCAGGGGGTTGCCGAGGTCGACCTGGATGTGGTCCTCGGGGCCGGCGTCCCACGGACAGTCCTCGGGGAAGGGATGCCGCGAGCAGGTGATGACGCGCCAGCCCGCCGACGAGAACCGGATCACGGTGGCGTGGCCGATGCCGCGGCTCGCTCCGGTCAGGAGCAGCGTGCGGCGCGGCGCATTGGACGAATGCGGCATGGACATCTTTCAGGTCGGCCTAAGCTCAGGGATACATCCGCGTCTTGGACCATGGCTGGCCGGCCGCGTCACGGCGAAATTCGATACGGTCGTGCAGGCGGAACGGGCGGTCGTGCCAGAACTCGATACGCGAGGGCGTGATGCGCCAGCCGCTCCAGCCCGGCGGCCGCGGCACCTCGCCGATGATGTGCTTGGCCGCGACCTTTGCGATGGCCTGTTCGAAGGCGAAGCGGCTTTCCAGCGCCTCGGACTGCTTGCTCGCCCAGGCGCCGATCTGCGCCTGCTTGGGACGGGTGGCGAAGTAAGCGTCTGCCTCGGCGTCGGTCACTGGCGTCACGTTGCCGCGGATGCGGACCTGACGGCGCAGCGACTTCCAGTGAAAAAGTAACGCCGCCTTAGGATTTGCGGCGAGTTCGCGGCCCTTCTGGCTCGCGATGTGGCTGTAGAAGACGAAACCGTCGGCATCGAAGCCCTTCATCAGCACCATGCGCACGTCTGGCAGCCCGTCGGGGTCGACGGTTGCGAGCGCCATGGCGTTCGGATCGTTCGGCTCGCTCTTGATCGCCTCGTTCAGCCAGGCCTCGAACAGCGCAAACGGTTCGTCGGCGGCGGTGAAATCACCGGATGTTAAGGGTGTCTGGTGTTTCATCGAGGTCGTGTCGGTCATGTCCGGAGTCCGAATTGCGTCCCGCGGCCCAAAACGCGTTGTTGTCCGCTACCGCCCTATATAGGGCATGGGGACGCGTTGGCCTATCGGCGATCCGGCCGTCCGGCTTTGTCATGACAATGATTCTGATCGGGCTCGGCTCCGGCGGCTGCAGCTTTTCCCGCAACGACACCAGTGCCTACGCCAAGGCCGACGACAGCGACCTGACCGGCTCGATCGCGCGGCCGGCAAAGGACGCCCCGCCGACCGACACCGATCTTGCCTTCGCCCGTAACGCCGCCTCCGACGTCCTGAGCAAGGGCGACAAGGATTCCAGCCAGCACTGGGAGAATCCGGAAACCGGAGCGCGTGGCTCGGTGACGCCGATCGCGCAGTCCTACGCCGCCGAGGACGGCCGCAAGTGCCGGGACTTCCTGGCGAGCTACGTCAATGGCAGCACCGAAAGCTGGCTCCAGGGCGCCGGCTGCCAAAGCAGCCGTGGCCGTTGGGAGATTCATACGCTAAAGCCGTGGCGGAGCTAGGAATCGGCTCTGCGGCTAGTTGCAAAAATGCCACTCGCCTCCCACATGACCAGCAGATGGGGCGGGGAGCCCTTTGAACAATTCGATTTCTCTTGAAGGAGACGTGACGGATGCGCGACCCCTATGAGGTCTTGGGGGTGCCGCGGAGCGCCAACGCTGCCGCGATCAAGAGCGCCTATCGCAAGCTTGCCAAGAAGCACCATCCCGACAGCAACAAGGATGACCCCAAGGCCGCCGAGCGCTTCTCCGAGATCAATTCGGCGAACGAGATCATCGGCGACGAGGACAAGCGCAAGCAGTTCGACCGCGGCGAGATCGACGCCGACGGCAAGCCGCGCTTCCAGGGTTTTCCGGGCGGCGGCGGGCCGCGCGGCCGTGCGGGTCCCGGCGGGTTCGAAAGCTATACGTTCCGCAGTGGCGGCGCGGGCCCGGGCCAGGGCGGCGGCGCGTTCGAGGACATCCTCAACAGCATGTTCGGCGGGACGCGTGGTGCGCGGCCCGGGGCCGGCGGCGCCGGGCAGTTCGAATTCGACACCGGCGGGATCGGCCTCGATCTCGACGTCAATGTCGCGATGTCAGTCTCGCTGGAAGAATCGGTCAAGGGTGGCGAGAAGCGCGTCCGGTTGCCGACGGGCAAGGAGCTCAACGTCAAGATTCCGGCCGGCGTCACCGAGGGCCAGCAGATCCGGTTGCGGGGGCAGGGCGAGAGCGCTCAGGGCCATCCGCCGGGCGATCTCCTGATCACGATCAGCATCGCGCCGCACCCGTACTTCAAGATCGAGGGCGCCGACCTCAGGATCGACCTGCCGGTCACGCTCTACGAGGCGGTGCTCGGCGGCAAGGTCCGCGTGCCGACCCTCGGCAATGCCGTGGAACTGTCGGTCCCGAAAAACACCTCCAGCGGCCGGACCTTCCGCCTCAAGGGCAAGGGATTGCCAAAAGCCGGCGGAACCGGGGATCTCTTCGTTACCATCAGGATTATGCTACCGGACGGGAACGACGCCGAGCTTGAGGCATTGATGGAGAAGTGGCGGGACCAACACCCCTACAATCCACGTAGCGGGCTTGGCTAAGGCATGATCCGGACCCGGGGGGCCGCGTGAGCGCGAGGCGTTCATTTGGCGTTCAGCGGCTTTCCGAAAAGATCATGCGCAGAGAAAACTGCTGAAGCGTGAGCCATCGCGCTTTAGGGCGAAGTCGCAACTGAAGGGGGTTCTCCCAGAAGTCCAGAGCATCTCTCGACAGATGATGCTCGTCATATGCCTGAGGCGTGAGAGCGCCTCTCGGCCCATGTGGTTCGACGTGTCGGCTGTCCGGCGGGGCAGTCGATAATAGGTGCGGCCTCGAGAGGGGGACCAGCGCGGTACCAAAAACCCCAATCGAGGCCGCCCGCGTCGATCGGCGGATCGAACGCTACTCATTTTCTCGTGAGCATCCGGTGCGATAATGAGACGCACCCATGTCTTGATTCCAAATTTTCAATGTCGGAATCGAGGCACCGCCTTCAAGCGGTTGCTCAGGTACCGTTTTTCTCGGCTTGGTCGTAGACCGCCTGCGCGACCTTGGTCAGGCGATCGCGATCGCTGCCGCCGCTGACGACGTAGCCGACGCCGCGCTCGGCCCAGAACAGTGCGCCGTCCTTGTCGGCTTTGGCGTAGCGCATCTGAGTCGCGCCGGTCTCGGTCTTGGCGGTGTAGATCGTGTACCGCTCGCCCGAGGCGCCCTCATACATCAGGAACGACGCCGGACCGTTCGGCCCCGGCAAGAGCCGGCCGCCGACGAGCTTCAACCCGCTCGCCTCCAGGTTCGGCGCGAACACGGTCCAGCCGCAGCGCCTGGTCAGCCAGGCCTGGAGATGGTCTCGCTCGTTGCCGCCGACCTCGACCGGGTGGCGAACCTCGACGACATAGAGGCGGTGGGCGTCGAGCGCGTCCGCTGTAAAGCTCTGGAAGGTCGAGGGGGCGTTGGCGGCGCCGTGCGCCACCCAGCCGGCGGTGCCGCCGGCCACGAAGGCGACCAGCACAGCCGCCGCGGCGCCATAGAACCATTGCCGGGGACGGCGCTCCAGCCGCTCGAGCTCCAGCCGGGCCGGCACCGGCTCCTGGACGACAGAGTCGTAACGCGCGTGCAGCATCTCGGCCATGGCGCGCCAGGACTGCACGCGTCCGGCATCGTCAGGGTGTGCGGCAAGCCAGGCCTCGACGTCGGCGCGGCGCTCGGCCGGCAGCTCGCCGTCGACATAGGCGTGCAGCTCGTCTTCGGTAATGGGAATATTATGGTCGTTCATATCGATCGTCTCTGGCTCTGCGGCCCAAAATGTCTTTCGCGGTTCAACTGCGCTGCTTCCCGCTCCATGCAGGCGAAGCGACCCGCGCGATGCATCAACACTGCCATCACTTCACCCGCTTGAGCGCCGGGCGCTCACCTTCCAGCGATGCTTTAACGTGGGCTCTCGCCCGCGCCAGGCGCGACATCACGGTGCCGATCGGCACGCCCTGGATGTCGGCGACCTCGCGGTAGCTCATGCCCTCCAGCATCACCAGCAGAAGCACCGAGCGCTGCTCCTCGACCAGCGTCGCCAGCGCCTTCTCGATGTCGCGCCCTTCGGCCTCGGTCCCGCTGGCATCCGGATTGTTCTCCGTCAGCTGCGTGAATTGCGGGCGCCTTGCCAGCGAGCGCCGCCGGTTCTTGTTGAGGTTGGTCAGGATCGTATAGAGCCAGCTCCTGACATCGCCTCCGAGGAACAGGCGCTCCGAACGCAGCGCCCGCACCAGCGTATCCTGCACCAGGTCGTCGGCCGCATCCGCATCGCGCGTGAGCGCGCGGGCGTAGCGGCGCAACGCCGGGATCATGGCTTCCACACTCTGGCGAAACGCACTCATGCCGTCTTGACGTCCTGGTGTCCGGCGCGAGCGCCTCAATCATCATAACACCCGAACGGAACGGCTATTCCGGCGCTTGAAACAGCGTTAACGCCGCGTATTAGGACTGTACCGCGAAGGAGGGCTGGTGTACCTCCAGACCTCAACGAGAGCTCGACGGGACGCTCAAAAATGTCGCAGGATTCAGGTCTGATACAGGGACTGATGCAAGGCAAGCGCGGGGTGATCCTCGGCCTTGCCAACAACCGCTCGATCGCCTGGGGCATCGCCAAGGCATGCCACGCAGCCGGCGCCGAGCTTGCCTTCACCTATCAGGGCGATGCGCTCAAGAAGCGCGTCGAGCCGCTCGCCGCCGAGATCGGCGGTCTCGTGCTCGGCCATTGCGACGTCACCGATGCTGCCACCATCGACGCCGCCTTCGCAGTGCTGAAGGAGAAGTGGGGCAAGATCGACTTCCTGGTGCACGCGATCGCCTATGGCGAGCAGCTTGATGGCCGCTACGTCGACACCACGCCGGAGAATTTCTCCAAGTCGATGCTGATCTCCTGCTACTCGTTCACCGCCGTGGCGCAGCGCGCCGAGAAGCTGATGACCGATGGCGGCTCGCTCATCACGCTCAGCTATTACGGCGCCGAGAAGTGGATGCCGCACTACAACGTGATGGGCGTGGCGAAGGCTGCGCTGGAGGCCAGCGTGCGCTATCTCGCGGCCGATCTCGGCGAGAAGAACATCCGCGTCAACGCGATCTCGGCCGGCCCGATCAAGACGCTCGCGGCATCCGGCATCGGCGACTTCCGCTATATCCTGAAGTGGAACGAGAACAACGCGCCAATGCGGCGCAACGTCTCGATCGAAGACGTCGGCGGCAGCGCGCTGTATTTCCTCTCCGATCTCGCGCGCGGCGTCACCGGCGAGGTGCATCACGTCGATTCCGGCTATCACGTGCTCGGCATGAAGCGCCCGGACGCGCCGGACATCTCGTTCGGCGGCAAGGACTAGCTTATAAATCTGGAATGCCCGTGCCCACGATCTATTATCTTCGCCACGGTGAGACCGAGTGGAACGCGCTCGGGAGGCTTCAGGGCACCAAGGACGTTCCGCTGAACGCGCGTGGACGCGGTCAGGCCGTGCAGGCCGGCGGCGTGCTGGCGGATCTTTTCAAGCGCGACGGCAAGGACAAGGCGGCGTTACCCTATGTGTCGAGCCCGCTCGGGCGTGCACGCCAGACCATGGAACTCGCGCGCGGCAAGCTCGAACTGCCGCAGGCCGACTACGCGCTCGACGATCGCCTGCGCGAGATCGGCTACGGCAGCTGGGAAGGGCTGACGCTGGCCGAGAGCGAGGCGGCCGATCCGGACGTCTACGCCCGGCGCCTCGCCGACAAATGGACGGTCGGCCCCGCGGACGGGGAGACCTACGCCGATGTGCAGGTCCGCGTGCGGGCCTGGTACGACGAGCTCCGGACCGATACCGTTGCGGTCGCCCATGGCGGGACTTGCCGGGCCCTGATGGTTTCGCTCGGCCTTGAGACGCCGGCCAGCGCCGCCGAGCTCTATATCGAGCAGGGCGCCGTCTACGTCTTCCGCGACGGGCGGCTGGAGAAGTTTAGTTAGGCCGGTTCGCCGTCATCCACGGTGGCTATGGGTTTGACCCCCGGCCCCCCGCGCGTTACCACACGCCGGACCCGACCCAGCGAGCAGCGATGTCCTTCAACACTTTCGGCCACATGTTCCGCGTCACCACCTTCGGCGAGAGCCATGGGGTAGCGATCGGTTGCGTGGTCGACGGCTGTCCGCCCATGATCCCGCTCACCGAGTCCGATATCCAGCAGGATCTCGACCGCCGCCGGCCCGGCCAATCGCGCTTCACCACCCAGCGCCAGGAGCCGGACCAGGTCAAAATCCTGTCCGGCGTGATGGCGCATCCGGAGACCGGCGTGCAGGTGACGACGGGCACCCCGATCGGCCTGCTGATCGAGAACACCGATCAGCGCTCGAAGGACTATTCCGAGATCAAGGACAAGTTTCGTCCCGGCCACGCCGACTTCACCTACGAGGCCAAATACGGCCTGCGCGACTATCGCGGTGGCGGCCGCTCCTCGGCGCGCGAGACGGCAATGCGCGTCGCTGCGGGTGCGATCGCGCGAAAGGTGCTGCCCGACGTCAAGGTCCGCGGCGCGCTGGTGCAAATCGGCCCGCACAAGATCGACCGCGACAAATGGGACTGGGACGAGATTGCGAAAAATCCGTTCTTCTGTCCGGACAAGGACAAGGCCGCGTTCTTCGAGACCTATCTCGACGGCATCCGCAAGAGCGGCTCGTCGATCGGCGCGGTGATCGAGGTCGTCGCCGAAGGCGTGCCGGCAGGCCTTGGTGCCCCGATCTACGCAAAACTCGATTCTGATCTCGCGGGCGCGATGATGACCATCAACGCGGTGAAGGGCGTCGAGATCGGCGCCGGCTTTGGCGCGGCGGAGCTCACCGGCGAAGAGAACGCCGACGAGATGCGCACAGGCAATGATGGCACGCGCTTCCTCTCCAACCATGCCGGCGGCGTTCTGGGCGGCATCTCCACCGGACAGCCGGTGGTGGTGCGCTTCGCGGTGAAGCCGACCTCGTCGATCCTCCAGCCGCGCCTCACTGTCGATCGCAAGGGCGCCGACACCGAGATCTTCACCAAGGGCCGCCACGACCCCTGCGTCGGCATCCGCGCCGTGCCCGTCGGCGAGGCGATGATGGCCTGCGTGCTCGCCGATCATTTCATTCGGGATCGCGGGCAGGTCGGCCGGTAGGGCATTCGTGTCGCGGTACTAGCCCACCGCGCAGCTTGACGTCCCCACAACTTCGTCCGCAAATGCGGACATGCAAAACTCCGAGATCCAGCGCATCACCAACTGGCTGATCGACGGTGCGAGGTCGTCCGGGACCCCTTCCGAGATGATCGCCGAGGTCTGCGAGCATCTGGTCGCGGCCGGCCTGCCGCTGTCGCGGTTCGGCATCTTCATTCGCACGCTGCATCCGGAAATCTTCGGCCGCAACTTCATCTGGCGGCAGGGCCAGAAGGTCGAGATCGGCACCGTCGATTTCGAGATCCTGGAGACGCCCGAGTTCGCCCGGAGCCCGCTCCGGATCGTGTTCGAGGAGGGGCTGGAGGTCCGGGGACGGATGGACGATCCGGACAGCAAGCGGTTTCCGTTCCTCGACGACATGCGCGCCGAAGGCGTGACCGACTACCTCGCGATGCCGATGCACTATCTCGACGGCTCGATCCATGCGACGAGCTGGGTCACGCGGCAGCCCGGCGGCTTCAGCGACGACGACATCGCGGCGATCCGGACCCTCGGGGCACCGCTTGCGCGCGTCAGCGAGATCATCAGCCTGCGCCGCACCGCCGAGATGCTGCTCGACACCTATGTCGGCAACCGTGCCGGCGCGCGCATCCTCGGCGGCCAGATCCGCCGCGGCCACAACGACACCATGCAGGCCGCGATCTGGCTCTCGGATCTGCGCGGGTTCACTGCGCTGTCGGACCGGCTGCCGGCCGAGACCGTGGTCGAGATCCTCAACCAGTATTTCGACTGCCAGGTCACCGCGATCCGGGGCCATGGCGGCGAGGTGCTGAAATTCATGGGCGACGGCCTGCTCGCGGTGTTCCCGATCGACGAATATGTCGGCGATGCCGCCCATGTCTGCACCCGCGTGCTGGAGGCCGCGCGCGAATCCCGCGCCAGCGTCGAGGCGCTCGCTTTCCCGGTCGGCGACATCGTCGAGCGCTTCCGCTTCGGCGTCGCGCTGCACGTCGGCAACATCCTCTACGGCAATATCGGCGGCGGCAACCGGCTCGACTTCACCTGCATCGGCCCCGCCGTCAATCTCGCGGCAAGGCTGGAGAAGATCACGGGCCGGCTGGGGCGGACCGTCGTGGTCTCGGAAGTCTTCGCGAACGCCTGCCGCCATGACTGGCGCGAGCTCGGCGAATTTCCGATCGCGGGATTTTCCAAGGCGCAGCGCGTGTATGGGCTTGCCGAAGAGACGCCGGTGGTGATGGCCTGAAAGTCGATGCATGATCCCGCATGTGAGACGATGGGTATGCTTGGCACTCTTCCTGTTTCTGGCAGCCTGCGGGTTCGTTCAGGACGACGCGATTGACGGTCCCTATCGTCTCGTCGCCGTCGACACGGATGACGACATGACGCTTTGCCGCTCCGTCGGCACGGATGGAACTTGCGTTGGCGACGGCCTCCCGGAGCCTACGGTCTTTCAGGCCGGCGCGAACGCCCAGTACATCGTGTTCGCTCGCCATCCATGGACATCGGGAAAGCGACCGGACCGCTCCGTCACGGAGTTTTACTACATCTCGCGAAAAGCAAACGAATGGGACGTTGCGGTGCGGGTTTTCGTGAGCGGCCCCTTCACTGAATCTGAATACCTGGAGGAGAAGCGGAGGCTGCAGCTTCCGGAGTTCAGCAAGGTCTTTGCCAGGTTGAAGTAGCTTGCGACCAGATCATCACAGCAGCCTCAGGCGTGGCTCGCGAGCAGCGAAGCCCTATTCCTCGGGCTCCGTCGTGAACAGCAGCGGATAGCCCTTGGCGCGGCCGGCGTCGGTGGCGCGGGTGGCCTTGGTTTCGGCGACGTCCCTGGTGAACACGGCGACCACGCAGGCGCCCAGCTTGTGCGCGGTGATCATGACCTTGTAGGCCTGATCCTCGGTCATGCGGAACTCGGCCTTGAGGATCATCGTGACGAATTCGCGTGGCGTGAAGTCGTCGTTGATCAGGATGACCTTGTGCAGCTTGGGCCGCTCGACCTTGGTCTTCGTCCTGGTTTTAGGCTTGGTAACGGTGTCGTTCATTCCGCCTCCCGGAAACGGCGGGCTCGGTTCAGCCGCGGTGCTCAGTGTGCGGTCCTCTCACCATATTGTAGGACCTGCACCTTCTCCAAGGTGATCAGGCCGCTCGACATCATGCCATCCAGGATGGGCAGGAATGCGTTGATGCTGTCCTCGCTGTCGACGATCTCGATCAGCAGCGGCAGGTCTTCCGACAGCCGTAGGATCTTCGAGGTGTGTAGCCGGCTCGACTTGCCGAACCCCATCGGGCCGCGCAGCACGGTGGCGCCCGCGAGATGCCGCTCGCGCGCCGTCATCACGATCGCTTCGTAAAGCGGCTTGCCGTCGAAATGGTCGCTCTCGCCGATGAAGATCCGGAGCGAAACAGCCTGATTGGGGATTTGCATGGTCAGCTCCTCGTCAAGCGGTTGTAGCGGCTTGCCATCATATGGCCGAGCCACACGGAGACCAGCCAGCAGATGACGGATGCCGCGATATAGGCGAGTGCCGTGTATTTCATGCCGCCGTGGAACAGGCGGAAGGTCTCCAGGCTGAAGGCCGAGAAGGTGGTGTAGCCGCCGCAAAACCCGGTCATGACGAATTGCCGGTGCTCGGGCCGCGCCAGCATGCGGCCGTCGGGGCCGGTCAGCGTTGCGTAGAAGCCGATGATGAGCGATCCCGTGGCATTGATGAACAGCGTCGCGACGGGGAAGCCCGGGCCGGTGTCGAGCACGAGGGAGACGAAGTAGCGCGCGAGGCCGCCAAGGACGCTGCCGAAGGAAACCCAGGCATAGAGCATCGTGCTGCGCCAGCGGTCGGTGGAGGAGGGAACGGTCATCCGCCTCTAGCCTCCAAGACCGTCAGCGAGGACAAAGCCGAAACTGACGGCGGCAAGGCAAAGCCCGACCGAGAGCGCGACATTGCCGAGCGCATGCATCGGCTCGCCGTTGCGCGCCAAGGTCAGCGTTTGCAGGCTGAACGAGGATACCGTGGTGTAGCAGCCGAGGAACCCGGTCACCGCGAACAGCCAGGGATTGGGGGAGGCGAAGATCGAGCCGGGATGGGTTGCCAGCGCGCCGAAAATGCCGATCAGGAAGGCGCCGGTGATGTTGATGGTCATGGTGCCCCAGGGAAAGGTCTCGCCCAGCCGCCGCGCGATCGCGCCCGAGACGAAATAGCGCGCGCAGCCGCCGAGAACGCTGCCGATCACGATTGCGATCACTCCGCTCAACACGACGAACGCCCCTCCATCATCATTTGTCCTCCGCTGCCAGACCATTGCCGACGGCGAGCAGCCCTGCGAGCGCGACCAGCGCGAAGCCGAGCCCGGCCAAAAACGTGCCTGCCGGACCGTAGGCATCCCACAGCGCGCCGGCGATCACGCTTGCTGCCAGCAAGGCCAGTCCGGTGAACAGGTTGAAATAGCCGAATGCGGTGCCGCGCAGGCTCGGCGGCGCGGCGTCGGCGACGAGGGCCGACAGCAGGCCTTGGGTCAATCCCATGTGCAGCCCCCACAGCACGACGCCGAGCGCGAGGCCCGCGAGGCTAGGCAGCAGCGCGAGCGCGAGGTCGGCGGCCGCGAGGAAGACGAGGCCGAGCGCGAGCAGGCCGGTCCGGTTGATCCGGTCCGACAGCACGCCGGCGGGATAGGCCGACAGCGCATAGACCACGTTCATCAGCACCAGCACCGCCGGCACCCACATCGCCGAGAGACCGATGTTCTGCGCGCGCAGGATCAAGAAGGCCTCGCTGAAACGCGCGAGCGTGAACACCACGCCGACCGAGACGACGCGCCAGTACACGGATCCGAGCTGCCGCATGGCGGAGGTGTTCAGCGGATTCTTCGTAGTCTCCCGGCTTGGGTCCGGCTCCGGCTCGCTCACCGCGAATGCGATCAGGCCGAAAGACAGGAAGGCCGGCAGCACCGCCACCCAGAAGACAAGGGCAAAATTATCTGCCGTCCACCACATCAGGCCGATCGCCACGAGCGGTCCGACGAATGCGCCGATGGTGTCGAGCGACTGCCGCAGGCCGAAGCTCGCGCCGCGCAGACCCGCAGGTGCGATATCGGCGATCAGCGCATCGCGCGGTGCGCCGCGAATACCCTTGCCGACGCGGTCGATGAAGCGCGCGGCAATCAGCCAACCGACGCTGGGGGCAAGCGGGAACAGCGGTTTTGTCAGCGCGGCTAGGCCGTAGCCGAGCGCCGCGAGGAGCTTGCGCCGGCCGAGCCAGTCGGACAATGCGCCGGAGAAGATCTTCGTGATCGAGGCGGTCGCCTCCGCAATGCCCTCGATGAAGCCGACCGTCAGCGTGGAGGCCCCGAGCACAGTGACGAGATAGACCGGCAGCAGCGCGTGGATCATCTCGGAGGAGACGTCCATCAGCATCGAGACGAAGCCGAGCACCCAGATCCCCCTGGGCAGCCCCGCACGCGCAGCATTCGGTGTCGTCGTCGTCACGCCCTGACCTTCGCCTTCAGGCAACAAAAAACCCGCCATCGGCGGGTTTGTCCATGCTCCCGCCAAAGGCCGAGGCTTTTGAGATTGCCCCTCCTCGAGCAGGAGTCATCAGCCCACTACGGTCACAGGCCGACGGGCGGTTGTCGGGGGACTCCATCCCCATCTGTACATCCAACCTAGCATGGAAATCGCACCGGACAAGTGGGCGGGGAACGTCTGTCTTCGGCTCGATGCTGCTGGACGCTCCGGAATGATGGCGTGAGCGATCGCGCATGTCCCCGTGGCGCAAGCGCGGCAACACGGCGGCAGCTTTGCGTGACGTGCGCATTCCCAACTCGCGAATTCCTAACTGGAATGTGAAGCGCAAGCGATCTTCGGACTTTGCGGCAAGGCGATTGCATGTCACCATCGCGTCATACGACGGGAGACTGCGATGCGCATGCTGTTCTCGATCGGGGCTGTGCTGGTGGCCGGCGTACTCGCCGGAGGGGATGTCGCGGGCATCGCGGCACCAGGGCCCAAATTTGAACCGAGCAAGAGTTCGCCACAACGGCTAGCGGCCGATCGGGACGCGCAGACGGTCGATGTCGAGCTGGTCCTCGCGGTCGACGTCTCCTACTCCATGGACATGGATGAACTCGCGATCCAGCGCGAAGGCTATGCGCAGGCGATCCAGTCGAAGGAATTCCTCCAGGCGCTGAAGCTCGGGCCGAATGGCCGGATCGCGGTGACTTACTTCGAATGGGCCGCTTCCAGCGATCAGAAGATCATCATCCCGTGGCGGCTGGTCGACGGACCGGAGACGGCGGACGCGGTCGCCGCCGAGATCTTGAAGACGCCGATCCGGCGCGCCTCGCGCACCTCGATCTCCGGGGCGATCACGTTCGCGATGCCGTTGTTCGACGAGGATCCCTATCGCGGCTTGCGCCGCGTGATCGACATTTCCGGTGACGGCCCCAACAACAATGGCGGCCCGGTCACGGCGGCGCGCGACGCCGCGCTCGAGAAGGGCATCGTCATCAACGGCCTGCCGATCATGGTCAAGGAGCCGTCCTATTCGACCATGGATATCGACAATCTCGACTACTATTACGAGGACTGCGTCATCGGCGGTCCCGGCTCCTTCGTCATCACGATCAAGGATCGCGACAAGTTCAAGGAAGCGATCCGCACCAAGCTCCTGATGGAGGTCGCGGGCCGCATGCCGGAGCGCCCCGTGAGGCGCGTTGCCGACAAGGAGCCACGGGTCAGCTGCTTGATCGGCGAGAAGATCTGGTCGGACCGCTGGGGGCGCTGATCCGCACCACCCCGAATGAGACCTTTTGCCCTGTCCCGCCCGCGGTCGAATTTAACCACGCGTTAACTGCTGCGTGGCCCTAATCGGCCTGCTTCCGGTTGTTTCCGGATAAAGTTCTGACTTCGCCGTCCGGCGCGCGAACAGAAGCGGGTCTGTCAGACAAATCCGCCGAGCAATCCAATGGCCATCGTCACATCGAGCACCAGCCAGATTTCGCCCGCCAACGAGCGGGTGTATCACCAGAGCAGTCTGGTGGGTGACTGGAAGGGCAATTGGGCAGGCAACAACCAGGCCGTCGGCTTCAAGGTCGTGAACATCCGCGGGGCCAGGGCCCAGATCGAGTACACCCATAACGGGCACACCGAGCGCGGTATCGGCGAGGTCAATGGTGCAACGATAAGCTACGGCAACGTCACGGTCGGCACCAAGGACGGCAAGAACCTGGTGCTCCTGTTCTCCTCGGGCGTTGGCAAGCAGAGCGCGACTTTGCAGAAACAGGCGCCGGCAGGTTCCGACAGCATCCTCATGGGAAGCTGGGGCGGCTATTCCGCCGACATCGGCAAGAGCGCGAGCTTTCGCGTGCTGGCCATCAACGGCAAGGAGGCGACGGTCAGCGTCACCACCGACGGTATCACCCGCCAGGGCACCGGCTACGTCTACAGGAACGTCATCATGTTCGGGCAGTCGCAGATATCGACCGACAACGGACAAAACGGCAAGATCATCTATCAGGTCGGCTCCAAATCCTTCACTGTGCCGGTGACGAAATATCCGCCTGCGGATTCGTCGTCCTCGGTGGACAGGACGGCCTGAACGTCAGCCTCCCTGGGCGGCCGGCGGCCCCCTCACCATTTCGGCGCCCGCTTCTCCACGAACGCCCTCAAACCCTCCTGCGCTTCGTCCGACGTCGCGACATTGCAGAAATCGTCCACTGCACTTGCGATGCTGCGCCGGTAGTCGAGATCGATCTGGCGCATGAAGGCGGCGCGGCCCATCCGCAGCACGGCGGCCGACTTGCCGGCGAATTGCGCCGCGAGCTTGATCACCTCGGCGTCGAGCTCGGCATCGGCAACGACGCGGTTCACCACGCCGAGCTCGCGCGCCTCCGCGGCGGTGAAGACGCGGCCGGTGAACAGCAGCTCGAAAGCGCGATGACGTCCGACGATGCGCGGCAGATGCGCGTAGTGGATCGCGGGAATGACGCCGACGTCGATCTCGGGATAGCCGAACGTCGCGCTCTCGGTTGCCAGCACCACGTCGCAGGACACCGCCATGGTCATGCCGCCGCCGCGCGCCGCGCCTCCGACCGCGGCGATCGATGGCTTTCCGAGCCCATACTGGGCGTCGTAAAGGTCGATATAGAGCGCCTGGAGGAATTCGCGGATCTCGGCGCCGGATTTCCCCAGCAGGATGTCGAGGTCGAGGCCGGCCGAAAAGCGCTTGGCGATCGCGCTCGCCAGCACGACAACGCGTGCTTCCGGATCGTTCGCCGCGCGACGCAGGGCCGCGACCACCGCACGGATGACTTCGAGGCTCAGTGCATTGACAGGCGGGCGGCGCAGCGTGATGCGGGCGATGTTGCCTGCGCGTTCGTAGGCGACTGGATTGTCAGATGTCACCGGGTTCTCCATGCTTTCGGGAAACGTGCGGCATCGATCGCGGTGGTGGCGCGGTTATTTCGCGTCGAGCGGCGGCAGCGGCGGGACGCTGTCGTTCGGCGCTTCCGCCTTGTTCGGCGACAGCTTACGGTGCGGCTTGGGCCGTGCAAGACCTCCAGCGCGCATGTTAGACTGCGTGCATGAGATTGCTTGCCGGATGGAGGGACCAATGACCGACGAACACCCGATGATGGCCGGCTCCGCCACCGTCTTCGTCGTGTCCGACATCACAGCCAGCCTCGCCTATTACCGCGATGTGCTCGGCTTCGAGGTCACCTTCGAATACGGTCAGCCTCCGTCCTACGCCTGCCTCTGCCGCGACGAGGTCGGCCTGCATCTGCTTGCGGCGGGGGTAACGAAGCGGTTGCCCGGGCACGGCGGCATCTGCATCTTCGTCAGGGACGTCGATCAGGTCTATGCCGAACTATCGGGACGCGGTGCCAGGCTGCTCAACCGGCCGGAGGACCGCGACTATCGTATGCGCGATTTCGACGTCGTCGACGCCGACGGCAATCAGCTCACGTTCGGTATGGGAACGGACGACGCGGCCTGACATCGCCGGCCGCGCGCGTCCGCCGTTGCATCAGATCCGGGCCTCCAGGATCAGGTTGAAGGGTGTTTCGGCGGCGCGGCGGAAGCGCGACAGGCCGCCTTCGCTGGCGACCTTGCGCAGCCTTGCCTCGCCGGCTTGAGCGCCGAGCGCGAGGCCGACCTCCTGATCGAGCGAGGCCGGCGTGCAGATCATGGTCGATGCCGCATAGTAGACCCGCCCGACAGGATTGAGATTGTCTTCGAGGCGGTCGCCTGCGAACGGCTCGACCAGCATGCAGGTGCCGTCCTTGGCCATGGTCTCGCGCACGTGGCTGATGGCGCCGACGGGATCGCCCATGTCGTGCAGGCAATCGAAGAAGCAGACGAGATCGTAGCCCTCGGCCGGATAGGTCTTCGCCGAGTGAACCGCGAAGCTGACACGATCGCCCAGCTTCGCCTCAGTGGCCGCCTTTCGTGCGGCCGCGATCGAGCCCTCGTGATAGTCGAAGCCGTAGAAGCGGGAGTTCGGGAAGGCCTCCGCCATCAGCCGGGTCGAGACGCCGTGCCCGCAGCCGACATCGGCGACCTTGGCGCCGCGCTTCAGCTTGTCTACGACGCCTTCGAGCGCGGGCAGCCACTCCTGCACCAGATGATGCATGTAGCCGGTGCGGAAGAACCGGGCGGTGCCGCAGAACAGGCACTCGCTGCGACGATTCCAGCCGACGCCCTTGCCGGACTTGAATGCGTCCGTAATTTTCGGCTCGTCGAGGAACGCCGCGGCAATGACATTGCCGACCGCGCCGAGGAAGACCGGGCTGTCCTCATCGGCGAGCGCCAACGCCTGCTCCGGCAGCATCGAGAACTTGCCGGAAGTGGAGTCGTATTCGACGTAACCAGAAGCCGCCTGGCTCGCCAGCCACTCGCGGACGTAGCGTTCGTTCGTTCCGGTGGCGCTTGCGAGTTCGGCAGAGTTCATGGGTCCCTTGGCGGCGAGGGCGCGGTAGAGGCCGAGCTTGTCGCCCAGCAGGACCAGCGATGCGTTCATCGCCGCACCGACCTCGGTGATCATCTTGCCCATAAAGGCATTCAACCTGTCGGAATCGACCTCCATGACAGCCTCCATGTTGTGTCTGGCATTTTCAAAGGTCTGCGCAATTGCGTCTTGCCGGACTGCCCCGGCCGATCAGGATCGAGGCGACGGCTCGCGTTCGCGCGTCCTCTATGTGGGTCAATCCGTCGCGCAGGAGGTTCAACACGTCGGGATAACGTAATTTTGGAACTCGATGGCGCGACCACCGGCATCGCGTCACTGGTATTCGCGTGGTCCCCGGCGTATAATTTCCGCACTTTTTTGACGGTCACCTGAATGTTCAGCCTTGCACGTTCCTGCGGTCTCGCAACTCTCTTCGTGGTGCTCTGCCTCGGCGGAGCGCCGGCTCATGCGCAAGTCGCGCCGCTGCAATATTGGATCCCGGGCGGGCCTTTCGGCTTTGGCGGCAGCGCCGGCCAGAGCTCCGATGGCTACGGCAATTTTCCGAGCTTCAAGGGTGGCGATGCCAACGCGGGCTATGATTTTCGTCCCGGTTTCTTCGTCGGAAGCGAACGCGGCAACCTAGGCCTGGGCGGACTCAGCCAGCCTGCGCCGGCCGGCAATTTCAGCGCGCTCTCCTACGATGGCACGCAGTTCGGTTACAACTACAAGACCGCGGGCGGCATGCCCGTCACGTTCTTTGCCGGGTTCGACACGCTGAAATACAATGGCGGCATCGGCAGCTCGCTCGCCCCGCTCACCTCCGGCGCCTCGCCCGGCTACGGCGCTTTCGCGGGTGTCGAGTTCAAGCCGACCCCCAACCTCAGCCTGTCGTTCGGCGCCGGTTTCACCCAGCAGCAATCGGGACGCATGGACAGCGACATCAATTCGTCAATGCTGCCCGGCGAGTCACCGGCGTTGGGCGGCTTGCGGCGTTGAGCGCTCACACGTCCGTTTCGCCGCCCGCTTGACCGCGGCCGCGTTGGCCTACGACAAGCCGGCCACCAGCGGGCGTTGCAGGTGCTTCGCCATCAGCTCTGCCGCCTCGGCGTAACGCCGCGTTTCCAGAACCTCGAGCAGGCGCAAATGCTCGCGCACGTGCCGCCGCATACCGTCGCGGTCGGCGAAGCTGCGATAGGCGAACAGGCGTCTGATTGAATTCACGCGCCGGAGCGATTCAAGAAAGAAGGGATTGCCGGCGCCGCGAATGATCTCCTCATGGAATTCGCAACCGGAAAGAAAGACCTCGCCGATCGTCATCTTCTCGAGCTCGCCTTCGAACACGCGCAGCTGGCGCTCGCGCAAGCGTGCAATCACCTCCTGCGGCAGCGCAAAGCCGGGCTGGGCGATTGCCGCAGGTTCGATCACCGCGCGAAACGCCATGGCCTTGGCGTGAGCTTCGGGGTTCGAGACCGTCTCCGCGAAGCGCCAGCCATAGCCCGGCAGGCGTGCAATCCAGCCCTCGGCAGCGATCCGGTCAAGCAGCCGCTGCAACTCGGCCCGGCTGAGGCCATAGCGGCGCATCAGCTCCGCCTCGGTGACGTCAGCCGGCAGTCGGCTTGCGAGCACGTCGCCTGCGATGGACGTATAAACCTGTTCGCTGCGCCTGACCGCCGCGAGGGCTGGCTGGGCTGCGCCGCTGGTCGGATGCTTGGCCAGCACGAACCCGCGATGTGGCTCGCCGCGCGCGAGCCCTGCCGCTTCCAGAGCCTTGAGGCCGAGCCGGATCGGCGCGCGTGAAAGATCGAGCGCATCGGCAAGCCGCTGTTCGATCAAGCGATCGCCAGCCTTCATGCCTTCGCGTCGGGCGAGCGCCATGATCAGCCCGGCGAGGTGCTCAGCGCGCTCGGAACCGCCTTTGCTTGAAGCGGGCGGTCGGGAATTGTCGGAGGCGGTCATTGCAGTGCACGCGGATTTTGAGCTTGACAGATTGTCCCACGGATTGTTCTTTTACGCAATAATATACAATCGAACCAGGGAGAGCCTGATGGCGCATGCGCCGGATGTCCTGATTTGCGAGGTCGGCCCCCGCGATGGACTGCAAAACCTGGACGTGTTCGTTCCCACCGAAGCCAAATGCGCGCTGATTGATACGATCGCCGCCGCCGGCATGCGCGAGATCGACGCGGGATCCTTCGTGCCGCCGAAGGTCGTGCCGCAATTCGCCGATGTCGATGCGGTGATGGCGCACGCGCTCGCGCACAGGACCGCGACCATCGGTGCACTTGTGCCGAACGTGAAGGGCGCCGAGCGCGCCATCGCCGCCGGTGTCGACGCCGTCTACTTCGTCATCTCCGCCAGCGAGACGCACAACCGCGCCAATGTGCGCCGCTCGATCGAAGAGCAGCTCGACGGGTTTCGCGCGGTCCGCGCCGCGATCGACGCCTCTCCGGCGGGCCGGCGGCCGCACCTGATGGGCGCGATCGCCACCTCCTTCGGCTGCTCGCTGGAGGGCGAGGTGAGCGAAGCGGCGGTGTGCCGGGTCGCGCGCGCCTTTGCCGAGGCCGGTGCCGACGAGATCGGGCTCGCCGACACCGTCGGCTACGCCACCCCGAAACTGGTCAGGCAGATCGTCGAAGCCGTCAGGCGTGAAGTCGGATTGCAGATGACGCTGCGGCTGCATCTGCACGACACGCTCGGTGCTGGCCTCGCCAATGCCGTCGCCGGCCTCGACGCCGGGATCCGGCGTTTCGACGCCGCGGTATCAGGACTTGGCGGCTGTCCGTTCGCGCCTGGTGCCCGTGGCAACATCGTCACCGAGGATCTCGTGTTCATGCTGGAACGCATGGGACTTTCGACCGGCATCGACCTCGATCGCCTGATGCAGACGCGCGAGATTCTGGCCCGCCATATCCCGGCAAAACATCTGACCGGGCACCTGCACGAGGCCGGAATTCCCAAGGTGCTGCGGAGGGCGGCATGACGGCGGCGGCGCCCGAGGCGGCAACGGAGCTCCGTCCGCTCGCCGGCCTTCGGGTCATCGAGTTCAGCCAGATGGTGATGGGGCCGAGCTGCGGCTTGATCCTCGCCGATCTCGGCGCCGACGTGATCAAGGTCGAGCCGCCCAAGGGCGACCGCACCCGCTACTTCAAGGGACCGGCTGCCGGCTTCTTCGCCACCTACAGCCGCAACAAGCGCAGCATCGCGCTGGATACGTCGACCGCGGAAGGCCAGACCATCGCGCGGCGGCTGATCGAGAGCAGCGACGTCCTGATCGAGAATTTCCGACCCGGCCTGCTGAAGCGGATCGGTCTCGACTACGAGTCGGTTGCCGCTTTTGCGCCACGCCTGATCTACTGCTCGCTCAAAGGCTATTTGCCCGGCCCCTACGAGAATCGCCTCGCGCTCGACGAGGTCGTGCAGATGATGGGCGGCCTTGCCTACATGACGGGCCTGCCGGACCGGCCGATGCGCGCCGGCGCCTCGGTCAACGACATCATGGGTGGCATGTTCGGCGTGATCGCGATCCAGGCTGCGCTGGCCGAGCGGCAGCGCACCGGCCGCGGTCGCTACATCCAGAGCGCGCTCTACGAGAACAACGTGTTCCTGATGGCGCAGGCCATGATGTGCGAGGTGGTCAGCGGCCAGCCCTCGATCCCCTATTCGATCAAGGACAGCCCCTGGCCGGTCTACGATCTCTTCGACACCAGGGACGGCTCGAAGCTGTTCGTCACCATCGTCGGTGAAGAGCAGTGGGAGGCGTTCTGCCGCGCCTTCGATCGCGAATCCTGGCTTGCCGATCCGCGCTTTGCGACGAGCAACGACCGCGTCGACCATCGCGGCTGGCTGATTCCGGAGATCGCGAAGATCTTCAAGCAATGGGACAAGGCCGATCTCGCGGCGCGCCTCGAGCAGCTCGATCTGCCCTACGCGCCGGTGAACAAGCCCGGCGATCTCTTCGACGACCCGCATCTGAACCAGTCGGGCGGGCTGACCAACATTCACCTGCCTGACGGCGGCGAGGCAAAAACGCCGCTGTTGCCGATCTCCATGGACGGCCGCCGGCTGCCCAACCGCTACGATCCGCCGCAGATCGGCGAGCAGACGCGCGAGATCCTGGGTGAGATCGGCGTTTCGTCGAGCGAAATCGAAACGCTGCGAAAGGCAGGAACCATTCGGATCGCGCCTGGGCCGTCCTGACGAACGGATCGATCAAACAAGAATCAACGGAGGAGCACATGAACATCACCAGGCGCCAGGCGCTGATCGCGGGCTCCACATTGGCCGGCGCGTCGATGCTGCCCGGGCAGCTCCGCGCCGAGACCAAGCAGGTATCGCTCGCCTTCGGGCCGGTGTCGCCGGTCTACGCCATCGGCATGATTGCCGAGCTGAAGGGTTACTTCAGGGACGAAGGTCTCGACTCCAAGCTCGTCACCGGTAACGCCGGCACGTTCGGCCGTCAGACGCTGGCGGCGGGACAAGCCGTGTTCGCGCATGGCGATGCCAGCCACCCGCTCCAGCTCAGTGCGCGCGGCAAGCCCTGCAAGATCCTGCTCGCGACGGAGATGGTGTGCTCCTACGCCAACATCGTGGTCCGGCAGGACCTTTACGACGGCGGTATCAATTCGGTCGAGAAGCTCGCGGAGCACAAACGGCCTGACGGCGCCAAGCCGATCGTCGCGGCCACCGCGATCGGGTCGGGCACCTGGGTGTTCGGCACCTATGTGTTCGAAACGCGCGGGCTCGGCGACAGGGTGAACTGGGTCGCCGGCGGCGGGCCCAACACGATGTTTCCGTCGCTGCAGACCAAGCAGTTCGACGCAATCATGGCGCCGCCAAGCTGGATCGTCGAGGTCGAGAAGAAGGGCTTTGGCAGGACGATCTACGACACCTCCAAGCCCGGCGTATTCGAGAAGGATTTCGGCGGAACGCTGCCCGTGCTGGTGATCTACACGCTCCAGGACACGATCGAGCAGGACAAGGCGACGGTGCAGGCCTATGTGAATGCGATCCACCGCGCGATGGCTTTCGTGAAGGCGACGCCGCTCGCGGACGTGCAGGCACTGGTCACGCCGAAATATTTCTCGGGCATCGACCCCGATGCGGTCAGCGCCGAGCTCGGCTTCGACAAATCGACCTGGGCCTATGACGGCGTCATCGACAAGTCCTCGTTCGAACGCGGAGCCAAGCCCTGGTACCGCAAGGGAACGGATATTCCCGAGACGAAATACGAGGATGTCGTCGACATGAGCTTCCTCCAGGCGGCCAGAGCGAAATACAAATGATCGCCGCGCCAAGCCCGGGATTCGCGCTCGCGCGAGACGAGGTTGAGAGAGCGGAGACGCGAACCCGCATCGCGGTGCGAGGTCTCGCCAAGCGCTTCAACGCGTCGGGCCGCGAGTTCGTGGCGGTCGATGACGTTTCCTTCGAGGTCAAGCAGGGCGAGTTCGTCGCGCTGCTCGGTCCGTCCGGCTGCGGCAAGAGCACCATTCTCAACATGGTCGCGGGGCTATTGCCGCGCTCAGGCGGACGCATCCTGATCGATGAGGACATGGTTGAGACCGGTAAGGTCAACCCCAGGGTCGGCTATGTCTTCCAGCGCGACACACTGTTTCCCTGGCGAACCGTGGAGCAGAACATCGGCTATGGGCTGGAGATCGCGGGGCTGCGAAGGACCGAGCGCGCCGGGCGCGTCGCTTCGGCCGTCGAGAAGGCCGGGCTCTCCAGCTTTGCACAAAGCTTCCCCAGCACGCTGTCCGGCGGCATGCGCCAGCGCGTCGCCTTGATGCGCACGCTGATCATGGAGCCCGAGATCCTGCTGATGGACGAGCCGTTCGGCGCGCTCGACACCCACACCAAGCTCGAGATGCACAAGACGCTGCTGGAGATATGGGAACGCGAGCGGCAGACCGTGCTGTTCGTGACCCACGATCTCGGCGAGGCCTTGACCTTGGCGAGCCGCATCATCCTGCTCTCGGCGCGGCCCGGGAGGCTCAAGGAAGATTTCGACGTCGCGATCCCGCGGCCGCGCGATCCCGTGGACGTCCGCGAGACCGCCGAATTCGGCCGCCTCTACTCTCACATCTGGCATTCCCGCGGCGAAGAATTCCGCCGCACCAGGGCCGAATGATCATGTCCAACAGCCGTAGCGCCGTCCTGTTCTGGCAAGTGGCCATTCTCGTGGTGGTTCTCGTCGTCTGGCAGTGGGGCTTCGAATGGAGCAAGGCGCTGTTGCCGAAGGCCTATGTGCCGAAAATCCTCGATCCGTATTTCGTCGCCAAGCCGTCGTTGATCTGGCAGAGCTTCCTGCGGCTCGGCTGCTTTGCCGATCCCGCCGGCTTCGCCGCCTGCATCAACGGCAACGACAACAATCTGTGGCTCGCCACGCTCGTCACGCTGAAGAACACCTGGTGGGGTTTTCTTTTCGGGTCCGCGAGCGGAATCGCGGCCGGCCTGGTCCTCGGCCGTTCGGACTTCCTGGCCCGCGTGTTCGGGCCCTATGTCGTGGCGCTCAACTCGATACCGCGCATCGCGCTGGTACCGCTCGTCATCCTGATCTTCGGCCTCGGCGATCTCTCCAAGATCGCCACTGCCTGGCTCGTCGTGTTCTTCGTGGTGTTCTTCAACACCTTCGAGGGAACGCGTGCGGTCGACCGCGACCAGATCGCCGCTGCCCGTCTGCTCGGCGCCAGCGAATTCATCGTGCTGCGCACGGTCGTGATCCCTTCCGCACTGGCCTGGGTGTTCGCGTCGCTGTTGCCGGCGGTGTCTTTTGCGCTGATCGGCGTCATCGTTGGTGAGTTCATCGGCGCCGAGCGCGGGCTCGGCAAGCTCATCATCGAAGCCGAGGCGCGCGCCAATGCCAGCGAGATGATGGTCGCCATCTTCGTCATGATGTTCGTCGGAATCCTGTTGGCGATCGCGGTGCGCTCGCTGCAGTCCTACTTGCTGCGATGGCAGCCGCAATTCGAACCGTCGGCATAGCAGTCTGGAAGGGTTCGGACGGTGAGCGGCAGGTAGCGCGTCAGCGCGTGAACCGCGCCACCAATTCCACATGCGGCGTGTGGCGGAACTGATCGACCGGGACAACGGTCTCGATCCTGTAGCCGCCGTCGATGAGGAGCCGGGCGTCGCGAGTGAAGGTTGCGGCGTTGCACGACACCGCGATCACGACGGGTACCTTGCTCGCAGCGAGTTTCAGCGCCTGCGCCTGCGCGCCCTGGCGCGGCGGGTCGAACACCACGGCGTCGAAGTCGCGCAGCTCCGGCGGCACCAGCGGGCGGCGGAACAGGTCGCGCGGTTCGGCCTTGATCGGTTTCAGCCCTGGTGTGCGCGCAGCCTTCACGAGCGCGGCGACGGCGCCGGCGTCGTTGTCATAGGCGGTGACGCGCGCCTTCTCGGCGAGCCTCAAGGCAAACGGGCCGACGCCGCAGAAGAGGTCGAGAACCTCCTTGGCCTTGCCGACACGCTCGGCGACGAGCGACGCCAGCGTCTCCTCGCCCGCGACCGTTGCCTGCAGGAACGAGCCCGGCGGCAGCGTCACCTCGGCGCGGCCCATCCGTACCGTCGGCGGCAAGCGTTGCAGCACCAGTTCGCCGTGCCGCGTCAGCCGCGCCAGCCGATGCAGCTCCGCAACGCGCGAGAGCGCCGTGACCAGCGCCGTCGGCAGCGGGCCGGAGCCGCGCACGTCGACATCGAGGCCGTTGGCGGTCGCGGTGACCTGGATGTCCAGCGGCTTCGTCGCCGCCATTCTGGACATCAGGGATTCGGCAAGCGCCCAGGCGGCATCGAGCGCACCCTCGAGCCCGGGACCGAGGATCGGGCAGCGATGGATCGGGATGACGTCGTGCGAGCTCGCCGCCGAGAAGCCGACCTTGAGGACGTCATGCGTGCCGAACCGGCCGTGCAGCGTGACGCGCCGGCGCCCCGCGCCATGGGCATCGACCAGCGGCGCCACCTCGCAATCGATGCCGGCCTGCGCCAGCGTCTCGACCACGATGCCGCGCTTCCACGCGTGATAGGGCTCAGCCGCCCAGTGCTGGATGGCGCAGCCGCCGCAGACGCCGAAATGCGGACAGAACGGCTCGATGCGATCGGGGCTGGCGACATCGACCGCGAGCAGCTTGCGGCGGTCGGGATGGCTGCCGGCGACGTGGTCGACCTCGACGGTCTCGCCGCCAAGCGTGTAGGGCACATAGACGGCATCGCCCGCTGCGAGCGAGACGCCGTCGCCGCGATGGCCGACGTGATCGATCCTCACGCGCTCAACCACGGCGCGCGCCCAGGAAGAATTCGATATTGCCGTCACCGCCGGTGATCTGGGAGGGGAACACCTCGATGTCGGTGCAACCGAGCGAAGCGGCAAAGACCGCGATGTCGTCGCAGATCTCCTGATGCACGGCGGCGTCGCGGATGATGCCCTTCTTGTTGTGCTTCCTGTCAGCCTCGAATTGCGGCTTGATCAGTGCCAGTAGGCTCATCGGCGCGGCTGCCAGTGACAGCGCCACGGGCAGCACCGTCTTGAGCGAGATGAAGCTGACGTCGATGACGACGACGTCGGGCCGCGCCGGCAGCCGTTTGCCGTCATAGCTGCGGATGTCGGTCTCCTCCATCGACACGATTTTGGGATGGTCGCGCAGCGAGGGATGCAGCTGGCTGGTGCCGACATCGATGGCGAACACCAGGCTGGCGCCGTTCGCCAGCAGCACCTCGGTGAAACCGCCGGTGGAGGCGCCGACATCGAGGCAGACATGGTCCTCGATCTCGATGGGGTAGCGCTCCAGCGCGCCGGCCAGCTTGACGCCGCCGCGCGACACATAAGGATGCGCAGGCTCGGCCACGATCACCGCGTCCTCGGCGATCGTCTCCGAGGGTTTGGCGACCTGCTTGTCGTCGGCGGTGACGAGCCCGGCCTCGATCGCCGCGCGCGCCCGCGCCCGGCTCTCGAACAGGCCGCGCTCGACCAGCAGAACATCCGCACGCTTGCGGGCAGGGGACATCGGATCTCCGGAGGCGACTGAAGCGTCGAAGCGTCTATGTAGCGATCAATCGCGCGGCCGCCATCCGGACGCAAGCCTCGAACGCGGCCAGATCGTGCCAGACGTCGATCGGCATCTGCGCCGGCGTCACCAGCGGGCAGCCGTGCAGCTCCAGCGCATGGATCATCATGAGGTTGTCGACGAGGCCAAAATCCTCGACCGTCAGCCCCTGTGCATCGACCAGCCGTCCGTCCTCGGAGGTCACGTCCATGAAGCGGCCGACGCGGTCGGCATAGACGGCGCCGTCGTTGGAATAGGCCAGGCAAAACTTGCGGCGGCCGGCCATGTAGCCGAGCTCATAGACGGTGCCGGGGTCGGCGCCGGCACCGCGGAACGGGGTGAGGTTGGCGATGATGGCATCGGCTTCGTCCATCATCGCCTCGTTGCCGCAAAAGATCTGCCGCGAGGCGTCGGGCGAGGTGAGATCGATGGCGTTGTCGAGGGGATAGAGGCCGGTGAGCCCGTGCGCCGCGCAGATCGCAGCCTTTTGCCGGCCGATCTCAACCGCATCCGGCAGGAACACGTCGGGCCCTGCCAGATAGATTTTCATGAAGGTCGCGCTGGTTCGCGAAGGTCGAAGCTCGCCGTCAGGCGAGCTTGACCGTCTCGGTCTTGACGTCCTTGCCCAGCGCCTCGAACACCTTGGCGACGATGCCCTTGGCGTCGAGACCGGCACGGCCGTACATCGCGGCCGGCGTGTCGTGGTCCTGGAACACGTCGGGCAGCACCATCGAGCGGAACTTGACCATGCCGCCGTCGAGCGCGCCCTGATCGGTCAGGTACTGCGCGACATGCGAGCCGAAGCCGCCGACCGAGCCTTCCTCGATCGTGATCAGGATCTCGTGGTCGCGGGCGAGCTTGAGAACCAGCTCGGTGTCGAGCGGCTTCATGAAGCGCGCATCGGCGATCGAGGTGGAGAGGCCGTGGGCGGCGAGTTCGTCGGCCGCCTTCTCGCATTCGGCGAGGCGCGTACCGAAGGAGAGCAAGGCGATCTTGCTGCCTTGGCGAATCATGCGGCCCTTGCCGACCTCGAGCGGAACGCCGACTTCGGGCATCTCGATGCCGCGGCCTTCGCCGCGCGGATAGCGCAGCGAGCTCGGACGGTCGTCGATCGCGACCTGGGTCGCCACCATGTGCACGAGCTCGGCTTCGTCGGCTGCGGCCATGATCACCATGTTCGGCAGGCAGCCGAGATAGGCGTTGTCGAACGAGCCAGCATGCGTCGCGCCGTCGGCGCCGACGAGGCCGGCGCGGTCGATGGCGAAGCGGACGGGCAGGTTCTGGATCGCGACGTCATGCACGATCTGGTCGTAGCCGCGCTGCAGGAAGGTCGAGTAGATCGCGCAGAACGGCTTGTAGCCCTCGCTCGCAAGACCGGCGGCGAACGTCACCGCGTGCTGCTCGGCGATGCCGACGTCGAAGGTGCGGTCGGGGAAGGCCTTGTTGAAGATGTCGACGCCGGTGCCCGACGGCATCGCCGCGGTGATGGCGACGATCTTGTCGTCCTTCTGCGCTTCCTTGACGAGGCTCTGGCCGAACACGTTCTGGTAGGCCGGCGCATTCGGCTTGGCCTTGGCCTGGGTGCCGGTCGCGACGTCGAACTTGACGACCGCGTGATACTTGTCGGCGGAAGCTTCCGCCGGGCCGTAGCCCTTGCCCTTCTGGGTCACGACGTGGACCAAGATCGGGCCGGTCTCCATGTCGCGCACGTTCTTCAGCACGGGCAGCAGATGGTCGAGGTTATGACCGTCGATCGGGCCGACGTAATAGAAGCCGAGCTCCTCGAACAGCGTGCCGCCGTCCATCATGAAGCCGCGCGAATATTCCTCGACGCGGTTGGCGCGGTTGGCGATGATCTTGGGCAGGCGCTTGTTGATCTGCTTGGCCGCATCGCGCAGCGTGCGATAGGTCTTGCCGGAGTAGAGGCGCGACAGATAGGCGCTCATGGCGCCGACCGGCGGCGCGATCGACATGTCGTTGTCGTTGAGGATCACGATCAGGCGCGAGTTCATGGCGCCGGCGTTGTTCATGGCTTCATAGGCCATGCCGGCTGACATCGCGCCGTCACCGATGACGGCGATAACGTTGTTCTTGCCGCCGGAAAGGTCGCGCGCGACCGCCATGCCGAGGCCGGCGGAAATCGAGGTCGAGGAATGCGCCGCGCCGAACGGATCGTAATCGCTCTCGCTGCGCTTGGTGAAGCCGGACAGGCCGCCGCCGGTGCGCAGCGTGCGGATGCGGTCGCGCCGGCCGGTGAGGATCTTGTGCGGATAGGCCTGATGGCCGACGTCCCAGATCAGCCGGTCGCGCGGCGTGTCGAAGACATAATGGATCGCGGTGGTGAGCTCGACCACGCCGAGGCCGGCGCCGAAGTGACCGCCGGTCACCGAGACGGCATCGATGGTCTCTTGCCGCAGCTCGTCGGCGACCTGGCGAACCTGCTCGATCTTGAGCTTGCGCAGGTCATCCGGCGTATGGATGGTGTCGAGAAGCGGCGTTTTACTGTATGCGTTCACGGCGATTTCCAATTTGTCAGCGCCGGAAGATCGTTCCGGTGCGCGATGGGTTTGCACAATATCGGCGCAGCGCGAGTCCTTAAACCGTCGGAGCCACCTGCATGGGGCAGGGCCCCGTCTTCAAGCTTAGGTGAGCCTAGGTGCGCTCCGGTTCAGTCCCTGTGATCCCTGTCACTTAGATCGGCTTCGTCCGTCCCAGCCAATTTCATTAGCAGTTTGAAGCGCTTGTCGTCGGTAATTTGTGCCCACGCAAGGCTTGCAAAAAGCCACACTCCGCGCAGCTTTACACCAAAGCTTGGGCCAAAGCCAACCCGCAGGGTCGTTTAGGGGTATGCACCTGCAACCCGCGGGCCAGCTTGGTTAATCTTGGCGCCGGCGGATGGGTTCCAGTCTTGCCCGGTTCCTCGCCTGCATTTTGGGCGAGAGGAAGGCCGTTTTGGCCAGATTCGCGAGCCCGAGAGGCCCTGGCCGGGGGAACTCTTCGATGTCAGTGCCTGGCCGCCGAGGGCTGTAAGCCCAAACAGCGGCGTGCGATCATGAAAAACTGCAGATGGCCGATGCTTGAGGCGGGCGGCTTGAAACGGGGACCTTACTGCACGTCGAGCGGTGCGGTGCCGGTGGCCTGGCCGCTGGCATCGGTGGTGATCTTGTCGACGCGTGCCTCGGCTTGGCGCAGCAATTCCTCGCAGCGGCGCTTCAGCGCCTCGCCGCGCTCGTAGATCGTCACGGATTCCTCGAGCGGCACCTTGCCGTCCTCGAGCCGCTTCACGATGGTTTCGAGCTCCTCGATGGCGCGTTCGAAGGTGAGCCTGGAGACGTCGACTTGGGTATTTTCGGCCATATCCGTTTCCGATTGCCCGCTTCACGTGAGAAAAAGCGCAGTTTTGCGGGCGTAATGTGGCGGGTGCGTCAAGCGCCCATCAGGGCGCCGACATGCGCCGTAACAGATTCTTTCAATCCTTGCAGGTCATAGCCGCCCTCGAGCACCGAAACAATGCGGCCCCCTGCGGACTTGTCGGCAAGGTCCATCAGCTTGCGCGTGACCCACGTGTAGTCCTCCGCGCGCAAATTCAGCGAGGCCAGCGGATCGCGGTAATGCGCATCGAAGCCCGCGGAGATGACGAGAAGCTCGGGGCTGAATTTTTCGAGGCGCGGCAGGATCAGTTGCTCGAACGCGGCGCGGAATTCTGGTCCGCCGTCTTCGGAAGCGAGCGGCGCATTGACGATGGTGTCGTGGTCGCCGCGCTCGCCCTTCGCGCCGGTACCCGGAAACAGCGGCATCTGATGCGTCGAGCAGTACATCACGGTCTGATCGGACCAGAAGATGTCCTGCGTGCCGTTGCCGTGATGCACGTCGAAATCGACGATGGCGGCGCGCTGGATGCCGTATTTGCGCTGCGCATGACGCGCCGCGATCGCGGCATTGTCGAAGAAGCAGAAGCCCATCGGCTTGCCGATCTCGGCGTGATGTCCGGGCGGGCGCACCGCGACGAAGGCGTTGCGATGCTCGCCATTCATCACCGCTTCGGTCGCAGCCACCGCGCCGCCGACGCCGCGCATCACCGCTTCCCACGTGCCTGGTGACATCGAGGTGTCGCCGTCGATATAGACCTGACCGCTGGTCGGCGCGATGTGGCGCAGCTCGGTGACGTAGTGCTCGTTGTGGCAGAGCGTCACGAGATCGAGATCGCCTTCCGGTGCCAGGTCGCGCGCCAGGAACTGGAAGCGCTCCTGCGACAGCGCTTCCTCCACCGCCCGCAGGCGGTCGGGCCTTTCAGGATGTCCCGGGGGCGTGACGTGGTCGAGGCAGGCCTTGTGGGAGAGGAGAAGCGTGCTCATCAGGTCGGCCTCACAGGGAACGGGCTCTTGACGTCGCTTGGCGCATCCCGAGCCAAAACGCAAATGCAAAAAGCAATCTAAGCGCTTGGGCGGGAATGGCAAAGGGTGGTTCCGGACAAGTCCGTTTGATCCGGATCAATTCACGCGCAGGATGCGGGTGGGCGGCAGCGGACCGATCGGTCCGTGTGCCCTGAAGAAGGCGAACAGCGCGTCCGCGTCGTAGCCGCCATATTGCTGTGCTGTGCCTTGTTTGGCGGCCGTAAAACCGTCGCCGCCGACGGCGAGGTAATCGTTGACGGTGACGCGGTAGCCGCTTCCAGGCTCGATCGGCTTGCCGTTGAGCGTCATCTTCTCAAGGCTGATTCGCTCGCCGAACGGTTTCGTCGCATCCCAAGTGTAGCTGAACCCGTTCGAGACCTGGAGAATCCGCGGGCGCTTCGGATCGAGCCATTGCTGCTCCAGCATGTCCTTGAGCTGGCTGCCCGTGAGCGTCATCGTAACGAGGCGATTGCGGAACGGCTGGCTCGCGAACAGTTCGCCGAACGACACAGCGCCGTTCTCCTTCGGAACAATGTCGGTGCGGATGCCGCCGGGATTGGTGAGCGCGATGACAGCGCTGCCATCCTTGGCGTCCTTCGTCGCGGCGAGCTGCGCGTCCGCGATGACGTCGCCGAGCGCGCTCTCGCCGGCCTCGTTCGGCACGCGCGACAGCGTCTGCGTCACCGATCCGGCCGGGCGATTCGCAATCGGTGCCGACAGCTTGTCATAGGCTTCGATCAACGCGGTCTGTTCGGGATCCTTCGCCAGCGAGGCATTGGCGACGATGACGTTCTCGGCTTTGGCGCTGACGATGTCGCGGGTTACAGGATCGAGCTTGAGGTCTATCGCGGTGACCAGCGTGCCGTATTTGTCGCCGCTGGTGACGAGCCGCCCGTCGATGTCGCAGACATAGGCGCGGTGGGTGTGGCCGCTGACGACGACGTCGACGGCGCGGTCGAATTTCTTGACGATGTCGACGATCGGCCCCGTAATGGCGGGGCATTCATTGTAGTCGCCTGAGGGCTCACCGCCCTGGTGGATCAGCACCACGATTGCCTCGACGCCGCGCGCCTTCAGCTGCGGCACCAGCGCGTTCACCGTCTCGGCCTCGTCGCGGAATTCGAGCCCGGCAATGCCTGAGGGCGAGACGATGCCCGCGGTCTCCTTCAAGGTCAGTCCGATGAAGGCGACGGGGATGCCCTCGAACTCCCTGATCTCGTAGGGCGGCAGTACGCTCTTGCCGGTCGCGGTCTCGATGGTGGAAGCCGCGAGATAATGGAACTTGGCGCCCGTGAAGGGATGCGGCCCCTGGCAGCCGTCGACCGGATGACAGCCGCCGTTCTGCATCCGCAAGAGCTCGGTCTTGCCCTCGTCGAACTCGTGATTGCCGACCGAGGTGATCGCAAGCCCCATCATCGAGAGCGCCTCGACCGAGGGCTCGTCGTGAAACATTGCCGACAGGAACGGGCTCGCGCCGATCAGGTCGCCGGCGGCAACGAAGATCGTGTTTGTATGCCCCTCGCGCAGCTGCTTGACCAGCGTCGCCATGTACTCCGCGCCGCCGGCCACGACCATGACCTTCTTGCTTTTGTCTTCGGGATCATTGATCCGGATGCCGCCCGGCGGCGGACGCAGATTGCCGTGGAAATCGTTGATGGCGAGAATGCGCAGCTCGACCGGCGCCGCGGTTTGGGCCGAGGCGGGGAGGGCGATGGCGAGGGCGGCAAGGAGGAATAGGAAGGCGTATCGCATGGAACAAGTTTAGTCGTTCCCCGCGAAGATTTCACGAACGTTCTCGCTGTCATTCCGGGGCGCGCGTAGCGCGAGCCCGAAATCCATTCATCCACCAACTCTGCCGCACGATGGATTCCGGGCTCGCGACTTCGTCGCGCCCCGGAATGACGACCATTGGCTGGGCGCCGGCCGCCCCCTACCTCTTCTTCCGGTTTGCAAACGCCTTGAACGCGGCAATCGCCTCGTCCGACTTCAACCGCTCGCCGAACAGATGGGCCTCCTGGTCGATGCGGCGGGTGAGCTCCTCGGGCGCGGCGCGCAGCAGCTTGCGCGAGGCCGCGACCGCCTCGGCCGGCAGCCGGCAGATATCGCGCGCCACCTTGCGCGCCTCGACCTCGGTATGTCCCGGCGAGACCACGGTGTTGACGAAGCCTGCCGCGTGCGCCTCCGCGGCGGTGAAAGTCCGCCCCATCACCAGCATCGCGAAGGCGCGCTGGTAGCCCATCGTGTTCGGCATCAGGAGGCTGGCCGCGCCGACCGGAACGAGCCCGAGATGGATATAGGGCGCGGAGAAGGTCGCGGCGTTCGAGGCGAGCACATAGTCGCAATGAAACAGCATCACGGTGCCCATGCCGATCGAGGCGCCATCGACGGCCGCGATGATCGGCTTGACGTTGAGGGCGAGCGAATAGAGAAATTTTGCGCCGTCCGACAGCGTCTCGGAATTCGGTTCGGCCTGCATGAAGTCGTCGATGTCGTCGCCGGCGGTGAATACGCCGGAGCCGCCGGTGATGATCATGCAGCGGATGTCGGGATTGTTCTGCGCGGTGTCGATCGCGCGGCTCATCTCGCGATACATGTCCTGCGTGATCGCGTTCTTCTTGCTCGGGCGGCGCAGGGTGATGACGCGTGTTCCGCGCTCTTCGGTGACGACGATGTTGCCATTCGGCATGAGAGCCCCCTGCGGTCGCCGCGACGCTTGCCTTGGCGAGTCTCGCAAGCCTCAGCCTACATCATCTTGCAGGCGTGCCAATCCGCCCGCTCGACCTTTTCGAGAACGTCCCCGTGAGTTCGCCGCATGGCGCGCTGTCGTTTTTCTGATCGGGAACCGCACCGCACCGGATCATGCCGGTTGTATTGCTTCGCACATGCAGTTGCGCATTGCAACAAATGGCTACAATGTTTCATTTGAAAAACCGGGGGTTGTAGGGCACGATTGCCCAATGCCGGTTCCTTTGGCCGATTGTTCGTTTGATGATTGCCGCAACGGGCGTTGACGAATCCTCGCTGCGTTATCGCGGCTGGCGCGTCGTGCTGGCCTGTTTCCTGATGGCCTTCTTCATGTTCGGCTTCGGCCTCTATGGCCAGGGCGTCTATCTCGCCGAGCTCCAGCGCGCCCATGGCTGGCCGGGCACGCTGGTCTCCGCGGCGAGCACCTTCTCGTTTCTCCTCACCTCCGTGCTCGTCATCTTCACCGACGATCTGCTCGCCCGCATCGGGCTGCGCGCGCTGATCCTGAGCGGCCTGTCGGCGCTCGGCGCTTCGACCGTGCTGCTGGCGCTGATGCAGACGCCCTGGCAGCTTTATCTCGCCTATGCGCTGATGTCGGTCGGCTGGACCGGCATGGGCACCGTGGTGATCGCCACCGTGCTGAACGCCTGGTTCGAACGGCGCCGCGGGCTCGCGCTCAGCCTCGCCTTCAACGGCGCGACCTGCGGCGGCATCGTCCTCGTTCCGCTGTTGTTGTCGCTGACCGGCAGCATCGGCTTCCAGTCCGCCATGCTTGCCGCCACGATGGCGATGGTGGTGCTGGTGCTGCCGGTGGTCGTCATCTTCATCGGCTGGCCGACGCAGATATCGCCGGCATCGGGCGGCCGCTCGTCCGCTGGCATGGCCGCGCCGGCCCATTCCCGCAAGACGCTGCTCGCCAACGCGGCGTTCTGGACCATGGTGCTGCCGATCGCGATCGCGCTGCTGGCACAGATGGGATTCATCATCCACCAGGTGACGTTCCTCGAGCCGCTGATCGGGCGTTATGCCGCAGGCCTTGCGGTCACCATCATGGCGGCGATGGCGGTGGTCGGCCGCCTGTCGCTCGGCCTGTTCGTCGACCGGCTCGATCCGCGGCTCGCCTGTGCGGCGTCGATGACGAGCCAGGCGGTGGCGCTGTTCGTGCTTCTCCAAAGCACGAACCCGACCGTGCTGCTCGTCTGCTGCGCCGTCTACGGCTTCTCGATCGGCAACATGATCACGTTCCCACCCTTGATCATCCAGCGCGAGATCGGTGCTGCCGCCTTTGCCGCCGCAATGGGATTGGGCACGTCGATCAGCGGCGTCGTCAGCGCCTTCGGCCCCGGCATCATCGGCCTCGTGCGGAGTTTCACCGGCAACTACACGAGCGCGTTTGCGATCTGTGTGATGCTCGATCTCGTGGCGGCTGGAATCGTGCTGTGGCGGCCGGGCCGACGCGCGAAGCTTGCGGCGTCGTAGCCACCCTTACCCCAACAACACCGCATCCGCCGCCGCGACCGACTCCGCGCTCTCCGTCACCGTGCGCTCCAGCGCGCCGGCCTGCACCGTGATGTTCTCGGCGAAGAAGCGCGCGAGCGAGACGTAGCGCGCGGCGTCGGTGTTGCCGTCGGACTTGGCGGCGAGCGCCTCGGAGGCCAGCATGCAACCGCCGAGCGTCGAGCCGAACTGCTGGAGGTACGGCGTCGCGCCGGCGAGCGCCTCGTTCGGCGCGGAGGTCACGCGCTCCAGCAGCCACTTGCTGGTGCGCGTCAGCGCCTCCAGCGCCTCGCGCAGCTTGATACCTGTGGTGCCGAAAGCGGGATCGTTGGAGGCTTCGACCTGCTTCACGGTTGCCGAGAGCTCGTCGAGCAGCGCCCACACCGCAGCGCCGCCATTGGCCGCGAGCTTGCGGGTGACGAGATCGATCGCCTGGATGCCGTTGGTGCCCTCGTAGATCGCGGTGATGCGCGCATCGCGGTAGTGCTGCGCGGCGCCGGTCTCCTCAATGAAGCCCATGCCGCCGTGCACCTGCACGCCGAGATAGGCGACCTCGTTGCCGATATCGGTGGAATAGCCCTTGGCCATCGGCGTCAGCAGCGCCGCGCGTGCGGCGGCGTCCGCGCGGACCTTCGGATCCCTGGCGCGCGTGGAGACGTCGATCGCGACCGCGGTCGCATAGCAGATGGTGCGTGCGGCCGCGGTCTGCGCCCGCATCCGCATCAGCATGCGCTTGACGTCGGGATGCACGAAGATCGCGTCCGAACCGTCACCCGTCTTGCCGATGGCGCGGCCCTGCTTGCGCTCCTGCGCATAGGCCAGCGCCTGCTGGTAGGCGCGATCGGCGACGCCGACGCCCTCCAGCCCGACGCCGAGGCGGGCCTGGTTCATCATCGTGAACATGCAGCGCATGCCCTGGTTCTCTTCGCCGACGAGGAAGCCGATCGCGCCGCCATGATCGCCCATGGTCATGGTACAGGTCGGGGAAGCATGCATGCCGAGCTTGTGCTCGACGCCCGACGCATAGATGTCATTGCGCGCGCCGAGCGAGCCGTCGGCATTGACCATGAACTTCGGCACAAGGAACAGCGAGATCCCCTTGGTGCCGGCGGGCGCATCGGGCAGGCGCGCCAGCACGAAATGCACGATATTGTCGGTCATGTCGTGCTCGCCATAGGTGATGAATATCTTCGTCCCCTTAATGCGATAGGTGCCGTCGGCCTGCCGCTCGGCGCGGGTACGCAGCGCGCCGACGTCGGAGCCGGCCTGCGACTCGGTCAGCTGCATCGTGCCGGTCCATTCGCCGGAGACGAGCTTTTCCAGATAGATCTTTTTCAGCTCGTCGCTGCCATGCGCATCCAGCGCCTCCATTGCTGACGCCGTGAGCAGCGGGCAGAGGCCGAAGGCGACGTTGGAGGCGCTCCAGATCTCGGTACAGGCGGCGTTGATCGCGATCGGCAGGCCCTGGCCGCCGAAATCCTCGGGGCCGGAGACCGCGTTCCAGCCGCCCTCGGTCCAGCGCTTGTAGGCGTCCGGCCAGCCCGGCGCAGTCGTGACCTTGCCATCGCTGAGCTTGATGCCGTGCTCGTCGCCGACCTGGTTGAGCGGCGCCAGCACGTCGGTTGCGAACTTGCCGGCTTCCTCCAGCACGGCGCTCACGATGTCGCCGTCGAAATCGCCGTAATGGCCGGCCTCCACGGCAGCCTTGAGGCCGGCGCCATGGTTGAGCGACAGCAGCATGTCTGAGATCGGCGCGCGGTAGGTCATGGCTCACTCCCGTGGACAGGTATTGGCGCCGTATTCCCATGAAACGGGGGAGGTCTCAACTGCCCGAACGCCGGGACTGCGCCGGCCCGGAACGGCGCCGCCGCCGGGCTAATAATAAAGGGTGGCACGGCCAGCGCCGGCCCCGGTCCTGGACCTCAGGTATTTTGCCCTTCCAGGCGGTTGAAATGCCGCGCCGCTCCCTATAGACCGGCTGCGACCAGCGGGAATCTGCGGTAGCCGGTTCTTCCGCCCATTCCCTGGTCGCCTGTTGGGGCGTAGCCAAGCGGTAAGGCAGCGGATTTTGATTCCGCCATTCGGAGGTTCGATCCCTCCCGCCCCAGCCAATTGATATTGCTTACCAAATCGACGTCATCGTTGCCCCATTTGGAGAGCGGATGGCGCTGTCCGCTGGAGACGTTGCTGTTTTTGTTCGCCACCATTCACTCAGAACATCTTCCAGAAACTCGAGATCAGTTACCCGGACGGTGTTCGCGAATTCCGCACAACGATCGCGCGGGTCGCTGAAGATAAGCTGACCACCTGTAGGACTGAGCGCAGTACGAGTGACGGTCGTACCTTGTGAAAGGATCGTATCAACTGCCGCCGGGCTGAGCTCGTGAGTCATTTCAGCGGAGCCAACTAGCTGTTGGCTTGAGCCGATAGCGCGGGTGAGCCGAGAGGACTACCACTGAAAATTTATTGCAGCGACGATCAACAGCCCGAAGAAGATCACGAGGCTGGTCGCACTTAATTTTCGTGGGCAGTTGTAATCCGATTCCAGAGTAGCCATTTATGGTTTAGCGCAGCCGGATCGCTCTCAGAACCTATTCCCGTTGCGCAAACTTGATCGGACCCAACCATGATCGAGTTTCCGAATTTCAGTCGTTCATATGACCGAACGCGGCACGCCGTGCGTTTTTGGGGATACGATAGCGCGTTAGAGGCATCGTTCTTCATAGAGGAAGACGCGCTGAGGCGACTTGAACCGGGCGCTCACTCCAACAATGAATCGGATTTCCTGAGCGCATTCGATTCCAATCGTGATGTGATATGTGCCGCCGCTGCCAGGGTGTACGTCCGCGGCAGCAGGGGCTCTTACGATCTGGTCGCCGCCAATTTTTGAGACGAAGCCTCACGTCTTGATGGACGCGGAAGACTTCGTTTACGGCACGTGCTTCATTACGACTGCCAATCCAGAATAATCACAAAAGCCAGGGAGGATCGCATGAAATTCCGTCCGCTCCATGACCGCGTCGTGGTCAAGCGCATAGAGGCCGACGACAAGACAGCCGGTGGCATCATCATTCCGGACACCGCCAAGGAGAAGCCCTCCCAGGGCGAAGTCATCGCCGTCGGCCCCGGTGGCCGCGACGAAGCCGGCAAGCTGATCCCGATCGACCTGAAGGTCGGCGACCGCGTGCTGTTCGGCAAGTGGTCCGGCACTGAAGTCAAGATCGACGGCGTCGACCTGCTGATCGTGAAGGAAAGCGACATCATGGGCGTCCTCACTGATCTGCCGGCCGCCAAGAAGAAGGCCGCGTAAGCGCCAGCCGGTTTTCCTTACCCTGAGGATTCGGCGTAGCCGGGTTCTCGAAGGATGAGGCCCGCAATTCAAATCTCATCCCTCAAGAGCTCGCCAGTTGCGCGGCCTTTGGGATCTGACCAGTTGAAAACGGAGATCGCCATGTCAGCCAAAGAAGTCAAATTCGGCGTCGATGCCCGCGACCGCATGTTGCGCGGCGTCGAAATTCTCAATAACGCGGTGAAGGTCACGCTCGGTCCGAAGGGCCGCAACGTCGTGCTCGACAAGTCGTTCGGCGCTCCCCGCATCACCAAGGATGGCGTCACCGTCGCCAAGGAGATCGAGCTCGAAGAGAAGTTCGAGAACATGGGCGCACAGATGGTGCGCGAAGTCGCCTCCAAGTCAGCTGACGCGGCCGGCGATGGCACCACCACCGCCACCGTGCTCGCGGCTGCGATCGTGAAGGAAGGCGCCAAGGCGGTTGCCGCCGGCATGAACCCGATGGACCTCAAGCGCGGCATCGACTTGGCAGTGGACGCCGTCGTCGCCGACCTCGTCAAGAACTCCAAGAAGGTCACCTCGAACGAGGAGATCGCCCAGGTCGGCACCATCTCGGCCAACGGCGATGCGGAGATTGGCAAGTTCCTCTCCGACGCCATGAAGAAGGTCGGCAACGAGGGCGTCATTACGGTTGAAGAAGCCAAATCGCTCGAGACCGAGCTCGAAGTCGTCGAAGGCATGCAGTTCGACCGCGGCTACATCTCGCCCTACTTCGTCACCAACGCCGACAAGATGCGCGTTGAAATGGACGACGCCTATATCCTGATCTACGAGAAAAAGCTCTCCAGCCTGAACGAACTGCTGCCGCTCCTGGAAGCAGTCGTGCAGAGCGGCAAGCCGCTCGTTATCATCGCCGAAGACGTGGAAGGCGAGGCGCTTGCGACCCTGGTCGTCAACCGTCTGCGCGGCGGCCTGAAGGTCGCGGCCGTCAAGGCTCCGGGCTTCGGCGATCGCCGCAAGGCCATGCTGCAGGACATCGCGATCCTGGCCGGCGGCCAGGCGATCTCGGAAGATCTCGGCATCAAGCTCGAGAACGTCACGCTCAACATGCTCGGTCGCGCCAAGAAGGTGATGATCGACAAGGAGAACACCACGATCGTCAACGGCGCCGGCAAGAAGGCCGACATCGAGGCGCGCGTGGCCCAGATCAAGGCGCAGATCGAGGAGACCACCTCGGACTACGACCGTGAGAAACTCCAGGAGCGTCTCGCCAAGCTCGCAGGCGGCGTCGCGGTGATCCGCGTCGGCGGCGCGACCGAGGTCGAGGTGAAGGAGCGCAAGGATCGCGTTGATGACGCGATGCATGCGACCCGCGCGGCGGTCGAGGAAGGCATCGTCCCGGGCGGCGGCGTCGCCCTGCTCCGTGCCTCCGAGCATCTCAAGGGGCTGCGCACCAAGAACGACGACCAGAAGACCGGCGTCGAGATCGTGCGCAAGGCGCTGTCCGCGCCGGCTCGCCAGATCGCGATCAACGCCGGTGAAGACGGCTCGGTGATCGTCGGCAAGATCCTGGAAAAGGAACAGTACGCCTACGGCTTCGACTCGCAGACCGGTGAGTATGGCAACTTGGTCGCCAAGGGCATCATCGACCCGACCAAGGTGGTTCGCGTGGCGATCCAGAACGCGGCCTCGGTTGCGGCTCTCCTGATCACCACCGAAGCCATGGTGGCCGAGGTGCCGAAGAGGAACGCCGGCGGCGGCGCGCCTGCGGGTGGCGGCGGCATGGGAGGCATGGGCGGTATGGATTTCTAGGTCAAACCGCTCATGGCCGAACGGCAGACAAGGGAAGGGATGGCCGATTTCCAGGAGGCAGAAGCGACGATCTGCTCACAGGAAAGGGTCAGTTGAGAACCGCATGCGCACTCCGCAGTCCGGCAAACCCTTCCAGGGAAGCTTCTCCTCGTTTGCCGAGACGCCGAGGTGAGACTGCTGTTCTATCGCCCTCGACTGCGAACGGCCTTCCCAAGCGAAAAGCCCGGCCGCGAGGGCCGGGCTGATCGGTAATATATTCAAGTCAGGCAATGCAGGAATAAAGCGGGGAGAGGCGTCGCCGTCTGTTCGAAAAGGAACACCTGAACCGATTATTGGTACCGCC
This sequence comes from Bradyrhizobium sp. 604_D8_N2_3, assembly GCF_051810765.1. Taxonomy (NCBI): domain Bacteria; kingdom Pseudomonadati; phylum Pseudomonadota; class Alphaproteobacteria; order Hyphomicrobiales; family Nitrobacteraceae; genus Bradyrhizobium; species Bradyrhizobium sp. 604_D8_N2_3. Next base: position 2,440,359 of record NZ_JBPWPM010000001.1, read on the forward strand.
CGCGCTCAACTGCGAAAGGCGGAGAATCTCACAAAGGCCCTGCATTTCCAGGAGCATCAAGGGTGCAGATACTCGCCGTGGCGCGCTGGCATCAGACTGCAGCGAGCCGGCGCATCAAGCCATCCCGAAGGTATCCCTACGCGAGTGTAGTGAGCAATTTGGTACAGACGCCGATCCCTCGACGTGTCTAGCCTCCTTAACCGGTGAAGCTCAACATACCTCCAAATCAAGGCGAAAATCATGGAAATCTCCAGCGAGACGAAAGCTGCCGTGCGGCCGGCACTGTGGGGAGCCGCGGCCGGAGCAATTGCTCTGGCAATCGTGGGTTTCAGCTGGGGCGGCTGGGTGACGGGTGGGGCCGCCGAGACGCTCGCGAGGAATAGTGCTGCGACGGCTGTCGTCGCAGCTCTCACACCCATCTGCGTTGAGAAGTTTCAACAAGCCGCTGATGCCTCGGAAAACCTGGTCGCAATGAAGAAGACGACCTATGCGTGGGATCAGAGCAAGTTCGTCGAAAAAGGCGGTTGGGCCACGATGCCGGGAAGCACTGAGCCAAATTCAGCCGTTGCGAAAGCTTGTGCCGAATCGCTTGGTAGCAAGAAAGCTGTGGAGCTGCGCGGATAGTCAGGCAAGTCGCGCGGCGGAAATCTGCGCATAGACGCGCCGGCCCCTCGACACGTCTGCATCTTGCGCAGTGGAAGGGGGCTCCTGCAAAGCAGACCAGGCAGTCGTCGCCAGATGGTCAAGCATCAAATTCGTCGTATCTACTTTGAACGGAGAACTCGATGGGACGAAATCCCTGAAGCCCAGGTCGAGCCGAGCGCTTCCCCTCGTCATTTCAGTTCCCGATTTGCCGCACGCCACGCGGCCTTCCAACGGGTGAACATCCTTTCAATTGTGGTAGTATGATTGCGTGTTAATGGTCCAGCGAACGAGAGTCCTGCCTTGGTGAAAGCGGCGAAGGACTTTGATCCCAGAGCATTCCTTGCCAAGGTCGGGGCCGGGAAATCGATCTCGAAAGTTGGCAAAGGTCGGAGCGTGTTCGTGCAGGGAGATGCCGCGGACGCGGTATTCTACATTCAAGAGGGAAAGATCAAGCTCACGGTCGTTTCGGACCAAGGCAAGGAAGCCGTCGTTGGGATTTTGGAGCCCGGACAATTCTTTGGCGAGGGCTGCCTCAATGGTCATCCATTGCGTCTTGCCACGACTACGGCAATGGAGTCCTGTATCATCACGAGAATATCGAAGACGGCGATGACTACGGCGCTCGAAGGCAAGCCGAAGTTCTCTCAATTGTTCATGGCGTATTTGCTCGCGCGCAATAGCCGGATTGAAGAAGACCTGATCGACCAACTCTTCAATTCGAGCGAGAAACGCTTGGCGCGCCTGCTGCTTCTGCTGGCGAACTTCGGCAAGGAAGCCAGCTCGCAGCCCATTGGCGTCAATATCAGCCAGGAAACGCTGGCCGAAATGATCGGTACGACCCGGTCACGGGTCAGCTTCTTCATGAACAAGTTCCGGAAGCTTGGCTTCATCAGCTACAATGGAAAGATCGAGGTCCATAGCTCGCTTCTGAACGCGGTTCTGCGCGACAAACCCGAGATAGACCGGAAGAACTGACCGCCGCGCGGCCAAACCGAGCGCCGGGCCAAACGCGGGACATTAGCCCACTCGAATAGCGGATCAGGGCGGCAGTTCGTCGCGGACCGAGCCTCCCTCGTTCTCCCATCGTGACAGAGCGGTTGCGCTCGATCTCGCATCGCCAGGCGTGTCCTTTTTCAAAGGCAGCTTGTTGCGACCGATTTCATTGTTGCGCCTGTGATCCGTCAAAAAGACGAAGCCGGCCCGCCAGGTGTTGAATTTACAGCTTCCCTCAGCGCTGGCCGAATCCTTAACGAGCTCGCCGGACGCGGTCGCTCTTGCGCGATGCTGCTGAGATTTGGACATATGCAGAGCCCTTTCGTTGGAAGTCTCCGCGCACTCCGGCCAATCTCGACGGTTGACCAAGGTGGACTTGAATGTGGGGATCGAAGCGATGAATAGCGAGCCCTCGGCATAAATAAGATTGCCAAAGGAGCGCACGGATCGCTTTGCCGTGCGTCCAATCGTGCCGCGCGGCAAAAGAGCCGCTGTAGCGGATTGTAGTCAGAAACAATTCACTGCCATCTTCGACGACATCGTAGTTGCGAGCGATGGAGTCGGCAGCAATTGGCGGCGAGGAGCACGCGCCCGGCAGCGTCCGACCAATCCCTCAGGCGCGGCAATGATGCTGACAGACAGAAACACCGTAATCGCGTCCCGGCGCTGGTTCGCACCCAAGCTTCTGATCTATCGACCAGTGGGATTCGCTGCCGGATGGTAAGACAAGCTGTCCTTGCTTCATTTGGAAATGGCGCAGTCCGCTGCCCGTTGAAGAGAGATCGGGCAGCGACGGCGGCACGGTGGGGCCGTTGGCGATTGATGATCAACTCGGCGTTCGCGGCTTGCTGCTGTTTGATGATGGGCCGCCTGATGCTTGCCGTTCCTTCGCTTCGTAATATTCGGCCGAGAACTTGATGGACCATCGCGCGAAGAACGAACGCAATTCCTGAGTGGGCTTCTCGACGCCCAAATGCTCTGCGACATGCGCCTCGCGCAACCATCGCACCGCCGATGTGAGACCGGCGATGCGCTCGAGCCTCTCAACCGCCGCGGTCCCGGCGATCTCTGCCTGCCGATAGCGAAGGCCGAATTTTCTGATCACATGCACGCGCTTGATGATGTCGTAGCCCTTGAAGACGAGCTGAACGAGTGGATGCTTTCTGGCCTGCGGCCAGGCTGCCGGATAGACCGGTAGCACCAGAAGCTTGCTCTTCGCGATGACCGTTGCGAGCGGATGCAGGAGTTGCATCCAGGCTGGCCAGGATGTGACCTTGGCAAACAATACCGCGTGCATCGCCGTTGCCGCACCGAAAGAGATCGGCAGCCAAAGGACCGCGCACAGGATCACGAGCAATGCGGCGTTCGGCGTGAGATGCCGGCATGTTCTGAACACCCATGCCATGCCGCCTTCAAAGGCATCATGCACAGCGTGTTCGAACGCCCGATAGCTGATCTTCCGCCGGAACCACAACCAGTTGCGCCGAATCGATCTACCCCACTGTCGACGCTTCGCGGCGGACAGGGGAAGGAAGCGCACCGCGCCATCGATGACGGTCAAGATGACATCGCCGACAAGTCTGGCCGCGAAGAGCGGCAGCCAGACAATCTGCATCGCAAAGGGGAAGGCGTAGTCGAGCATCCGCATCAAGATCGAAAGAACGAAACGCAGGATCTTGTTCGTGACGAGCGCGACAACAACAAGTGGGATGATAATCACATCGTCGAGCGCACCGCGAAAGCGGCTTTCCTCGGTCCATGCCGGGTGACGACCATCGGTCACGGTGCACCGTCCGGGCTGAGTGCCGGCTCAGACTAGCACATTGCGCGCTCGAGGGGGGCCTCAGGTGCCGGTCGTTAGGCGACACCGAGCACTCCGCATAAGGGACCAGTTCGCATGACCCGCGTTAACCCTGTCTCTGATCTTGTCCGGTCGCCGCGCCGGCTGGTTTAGTTCTGCCGCCAAGCCGCCTTATTGGATGTCTGCAATTGGTCTCCGGCTTTGAACGAGGCGTCTCGTTCGGGAAGCGTGAAATCAGATGAAGGCGGCTCTCATCCTCGTTGGCTTCAGTACACTCGCGGTGATGGAGCTTGAGACGGCGCCCCGCATGACCAAGCCCGTGAACGCGCCGCCTGTTCAGGCGACCGTCGGGTTACGCGTCTCAGCCGATACGCTGACGACGGCAGACCGGCTCGGGACCCCGCACATGCACATGCAATTTGAAGCGCCTCCGCAGCTGGTCTCCTTGAGCGAACCGATGCCTCCGCCGGATCAAACGGCGAATGTTGCGCCAGAGCCTTTGAAGATCATCGCGCCACACCAGCGCACCGCAAGCGGGAGAAAATTCGCGGTCATGCTGCCCAGACCTCGGCCCGTGCAGGAAACGTCCAAGGCATTTGCGAATGCCAAGCGCGCCAAGCCAGTCGCGGAGGTCAAGCCCTGCCGGTCAGGTGTCTTCGATGGCCTGTTCAAGGCATTGAACCTGTCAACGGGATGTCAGAGCTAGCCCTAAGATACCTCTCTATCAGCGATATCGTTTCCGCCACGCCGGGTTCACGCGGCCACGGTATCAATCGAGCGGCGTATCACCTGGCGCACCTCTGCATTCGACAGGAACAGGTCGTGGTTGATAACGCCCCAGCCTGCCTCGGACGCATCGACCACGCGCACCCCGAGCCCTTCGATGGCGGTCTTCTCGGCAGCGCCGACCCGTGTCATCCCACCAGCGAGTTGCCCCGACAACGCCAGCGCGCGGTCGTTCGTTGCGGCGATGACGGTGATCTTGCGCGAAAGCGGACCGATGCGGTTGATCGACGACGAGAACACGTCCATGTCGATGTCCGGCGCGGCGAACACCACGGCCCCGATCCTGCCCGCAACGGCGTCACCGGATCGCGCATAGAGCTGGCGCAGGCTTTCGAGCGTCAGCATGGTTCCCATGCTGTGCGCGACGATGTGGACGCGGCCGGCGCTTGAACTCGTCACGACGGATTGCAGCACGCGTTCGAAGCCATCGCGGGACCACATTGCGCTGTCGCGGTCATAGGCGTAGTCGAACAGTCCAGCCTTCGAGGGCCAGGAGAATACCATCGTCTGGCCGCGGAACCTGATGCCATCGGAGAGATGCGCGGCATCGAGCGCCGCTGTCTCGAACGTCTGCTTGAAGCCGTGCACGTAGATCAGGACGTCTGGTCCGCCGCCGGCCTGCGCGACAAGACTGCCGACATCGCCCGATACCGGCTCGATCCCATCAAGACGCCAATCGTCAAGTCCGGCTGCAGCCAGAGAAAAACGGCTGTCACCAGGCGCCACAAGCTTCGCTCGTGCGACGGTCATCGTAGAAGCCCGCTCCGGCCCAAACCACGGCTTCGACCGGCCGCCGTTCACTGGCTTGCGCGTGGTTACGACGAGCAACGTAGGGTCGACCGAGAGCGACGAAGCGTCGTACCGTGCGCCGGTAGCACCCAGGCTGGCGCATCCGCCCAACGCGACGACGCAGGCTGAGGACGCAAGCCCGCCAAGGAGCGCACGGCGGGACGCAGTCACTTCGTGTTGCACTAGACGTCGGATGATCACGCAGAACCTTTGGGAACTGCCCCCTGGAGGAGCCCGCCCCCTGCGCGCGTTCCTGAATGATGATGGCGGCGAGAATAAGGGCGGGGCGCCCCACGCCGCTTGTTCCAAATGCGGATTGAAATCGTCGAATAATCAAACAGGTTTTGGTTCCGCCATGCGGAGGTTCGATCCCTCACAGGCCTAGTCAGCTGGCAACCCGACGGATGCGCCGGGCTGCCAGCTGGATTCGGCCAACTCAGGACTTCGTGGGGCTGCGGACCGCCACGCCGGGATCGATCGTCTGCGACGGTAGGCGGCGTTCGGCGGGGCGCGCGACCAGCAGATAGAGAACCAGAGCGAGCAGCGACGTTGCCGCCATCACCGCCGTCATCGACAACGCGGTCCGCCCGTCGAAGCGAAGTGCGACCAATCCGCTCGATATTGCGCCGGCGGTCAGCTGAATGCTTCCGGCGGCAGCGCTGACGGCGCCCGCGATCTCCGGGAGACGCTGCATCGTCGCGCTCATCACGTTCGGCACGCTGAACCCGAAGCCGAGTGCGACCGCCATCAGCAGCGCAACCACGAGTGACGTGGGCATCCACCCGGCCAACGTCATCGCGAGCAGGGCGGTGCTGGCGGCGGCCGACAGCGTCAGCCCGGTTGCGAGCATGCGGGCGGACTCTACGCCGCGCCGGCCGAGCTGGCCGTCGAGAAAGGCGCCGACCATGACGGCCCCCGAGCATGCGCTGAAGATCAGGCCATATTGCTCCGGGCGCAGTCCGATGGCGCCGACGAAGAACAGCGAGGCGCCGGTGACGTAGGCAAACACGGTCGCGCCGCCCGCGGCGCCGACCAGGATGAAAGGCAACGACACCGGATGCGTCAGCACCTGGCGGTAGCTGTCGATGACGGCCGAAAGCCCCAGGCGGCCGGCGCGGTCGGTCGTCGCAGTCTCCGCGAAGCGAAACATCACCACGACCAGCAGCATGAGACCGATCCCCGCCTGGACGGCATAGATTGATCGCCAGCCGGCGATCGCCAGCAGGGCGGCTCCGGCCGTCGGTGCGATCACGGTCGCGACATTGACCGTGACCATGACGTTGGCGATCTTGCCTCGCGCGGCGTTGCCGTCGAAGAGATCGCGAATGATGGCAAAGGTCGTTGCGGTGGCGGCGGCGCCGATGCCCTGGACGAAGCGGCCCAGCAATAGAACCGGCAGCGAGGACGCTTTCGCGCAGGCAAGGCTTGCGGCGACGAACAGTACGAGGCCGAATGCCAGAATCGGCTTGCGGCCCAGGCGGTCGGAGATTGGTCCGTAGATCAGCGGCGCGGTGGCGAGGCTGAGCATGAAGGCGCTCATGGTCAGCCCGACATCCGACGCGCTCGCGTCGAGCGTCGCGCCGGTCGCTGCCAGCGCCGGCAGATTGATGTCGATGCCGGAATAGGGCACGGCCGCCAGAAAACCGAGCAGCAACGTGAAGGCGAAGGATGCGGGGTCGATTTGCATGGACGGTTATCCGGTTCCGGCTTGTTCGATGTGCATGAGGTGATGGAGGTGCGGTCGCCCGCCCTCCATCGTCGCGTTCGGCGATTACGCGCGCCGTTCGGCGCGCCGCCCCCGGCTTGCCGCCATCGCGCCGGTGTGCGAGCTCTCGTCGGCCACGAGCTCGCCGATGACCCGGAGGATTTCGGCCCGCGTGTCGATCCCGGCGAATTCGTCGGCGATCTGCGAGGCACGCGACTGGAAGCGGGATTGATCGAGCACCGTCCGCACCGCGTCGCGCAATGCCTTCGGTGTTGGCTCGTTGGTCGCGAGGTTGATGCCGACCCCGGACCATGCGACCCGCGCGTTGACGTCGGCCTTGTCTTCGGTCAGCCCCGCGGTGACCAGCGGGATGCCGAAGCTCATGGCCTGGTTGACGCTGCCATAGCCGCCGTTGGTGACGAGCACGTCGACGTTCGGCAGCAGCCATTCGAACGGCAGATAGCTGGCGATGCGCGCGTTCGACGGGATCTTGCCGGGGATGGCGTCAATCGGGCGGCCGCCTGCCGTCACGATCACCAGGATGTCTTCCTCGTCCGCGAGGGCCGCCAGCGTCGGGGCAACCAGCAGATTGAAATTGTGATTGGCCACCGTTCCCTGCGTCACCAGAACGATCTTGCGCGATCCGCCGAGCTCTTCGGCCCAGGACGGCGGCGGAACCTGGTTGGCGATGATCGGCGGGGTGCCGACGAAATGCACTGAGGGCGGAATCTCGCGAGGAAATTCGAAGCTTGGCACCGACAGTTGCAGATAGGCATCCCCGAGAGCGACCACGGAATGGAACATCGGCATCGCGATCGGCCCGACCCCGAGAGACTTCAACGCCCGGTTCAGGCGCATCGACACCGGCTGATCGACTGCCGCATCAAATTCCCGCGCCATGGCCGCGTAGCGATCGCGCTCCTCGTCGGTCTTTGCCGGCGGCAGACCGAGGAAATTGGGCCCGCCGTCCTCGCGCGCCCAATGCAGAAACGAGGTCCCGCAGAGCGCGATGGGAGGCCGCTGCGAGCGCGGTCCGAGCAGCATCGGCAGCACACCGAACAGCATGTCGTCGGCGACAATGATGTCGGCGGGGAATTGCCGCAGGATTTGCAGCAGCCCCTGGTGCTGGGCCGGAATGGCGTCGACGAAGATGCGCTCGCAAGCAACACGGAACCACTCCAGTCCCGGCGGAATGGTCTTGAGTTCGGGGAATCGCGAGAAGACGTCGTTCGGATCGAAGTCCGCGTCCTCGGGAAGGGGAAAGAACTTCACGCCGCTGGCTTCGACGCGGGCACGAAAGGCGGTGCCCGTCAGGAAAGCGATCTCGTGACCATCTCCACGCAGGATTTGCGTGATCGCCAGCATCGGATTGAGATGACCCGTCGCAGGTGTCGAAGCGATAAGAATCTTCATGTGAGTTGACCTCTTGATGATCGATGCACGGTCGCCCCAGAGCGTCCGGTCGAGTAAGAGGCAATTGAAGCGATCGCCGTTACGCCAAGACTTCCGGCGGCAGCGAAAATGGTTACGGCGGCAACGCATCGTGGCGCTGCCAAGGCCGGGCAAAAAAAGTTCGGTGCGAAACCGGTGACATCCTGCCAGCAGCGATAATGCTGGCACAGGATTACAATTGTAACGCGAGCGGCGGGCGATGAAACGGCACGGAAACACCGCGCTGTTAATCCGGCAGACCTCCGCATGGCACACCTTCGCAGATATTGGCGCGTTGGCGTCGGCCGAAATTCATTTTTGACGATCCGGATGTCGCGCGGCATCGGTCGCACCCAATTCATTGAGGACTGGCATGGAAAATATTGTCGCCCTGATTGCGATGGTTGCGTTCATCGCGTTTCTGGCCTGGCTGGGCGTTCGCGCCGCCCGGACGAAATCTGCTCTGGCGAAGTGGAGCGGCATGGTGCTGACGGCCGTGCTGGCCGTCTCAGTGTTCGGCGTCGCCGCTTTGACCGCGGTCGGTATCGTCCGGCAACACGCCCGTTCTGCACCGGTCCCGGATGTGAAGATCGAGGCGACACCGGACCAGATTGCCCGAGGCATGGCCGTGGCCGACGGCTTTTGTGCCGCATGTCACTCGCAGACCGGGACGCTGACCGGCGGCGGCGATGTGGCCAAGGATCTCCCGATTCCCATCGGCGCGTTCGTGCCGGCCAATCTCACGCCCGCCGGCGTCTTGAAGAATTGGTCCGATGCCGAGATCTTTCGAGCCATTCGCAACGGGATCGACGCGAGGGGGCGCTGGCTGGCGATCATGTCCTTCACCAATGCCGGCCGGCTCAGTGACGACGACACCAAGGCCGTGATCGCCTACATCCGCAGCCTGCCCGCGAGCGGTGCGCAGACCCCGGATCCGCCGGATCGCTTCAGCCTGCTGGGCATCGTGATGCTGGGCGCCGGACTGTTGCCGGATGCGAAGCCCGTCTTCACCGGCGTGATCACCGCGCCGCCGAAGGCGCCGACGGCGCTCTATGGCAAGTACCTGCTGTCCTATCAGGATTGCCGCGAATGCCACGGCAGGGATCTCGGCGGCGGCGTGCCGGGACAATTGCCGCCGCTCGGACCGGACCTCGGTATCGTCAAGAACTGGAGCCTTGCGCAATTCGTCGACACCATGCGCACAGGCGTTGATCCGAACGGGCATCGGCTCGGCGAGCAGATGCCGTGGCGGCCGATCGGGCGGATGGATGACGACGATCTCGCCGCGATCTACCAGTACCTGTTGGCTCTGCCGGGCTCCTGATGAGTCCGTGAAGCCCGCAAACGCCCGCGCCCTGCGGGGCCGGGCAACAGCCTGCGCAGCACATCGCAGTCGCTGAACGACAGCGCAGGCCGCAGGCTTCCTATCGCCCCAAAGTAGTAAGCGTTGGGATCACAATTATTCACGTATGCGACATCCGGTGGAATTAGCCGCAGAATTACCCTGTTGCGGCGTCATCACGGCATCATAGATAGGTTCAGTGTGTGCCGATGACCGCGGATATCCCGTTCTATTTTGAGCGATTCCAATTCGGACGACATCAATATCATTTCACCACAGCCGGACGTTGACGTTCGCAATTTTTAAGTACAGCTCACTCGGCGGACGGCGAATTTTGAGAGTATGGAATGCTTGCAGATATTGGCCACATCGTCGTCGTCGATGACGATCCGACGTTAAGGCAAATGGTGATCAAATATCTCGAGGAGCACAATATCCCGACAAGGGCGGCCTCCAACAGATCGGAATTGAACCACTATCTCGATGGCAGCCAGCCGAGCCTGATCATCCTCGACCTTCGGCTTGGTCAGGATGACGGTTTGGACCTGTTGAGGGAAATCCGGTCGCATTCCGACGTGCCGGTCATCATCACGACGGGCCATCGCCCCGACGAGATCGATCGCATCGTCGGGCTCGAGCTTGGCGCCGACGACTACATCATCAAGCCGTTCTCGTTGCGTGAGCTGCTGGCGCGCGTCCGCGCGGTGTTGCGGCGGCAGGAGATGGGACGGGCCGCGCGCGCCCGCGATCCCGAGCGCGGGGGCTATCGCTTCAGCGGCTGGAAGCTCGAACGCCGCAGCCGAAAGCTGACCGATCCCGACGAAGCGCCGGTGCCGTTGAGCAAGGGAGAATATGCGCTGCTGCTGGCCTTTCTCGAGGCGCCGCAGCGTGCCCTGACCCGCGAGCATCTGCTGCAGGCGACCCGCATCCATGAGGATATTTTCGATCGCAGCATCGACGTCCAGGTGCTGCGGCTGCGGCGCAAGCTGGAGACCGATCCGAGCGCGCCGCGCGTCATTCAGACCGAGCGCGGCGTCGGCTATGTCTTCGCGGTGCCGGTCGATCCGTTCTAGAAGCAATTGGCGGATTGCAATTGTAGCCAATTTGCCGATGGCGGTGACCTTGGCGTAACAGCGGGCCGTCAGATTGCCTCCCACCAACAGCGTGTGGGAGATTTACGATGGAGAAGTATTCTCACAGTGTGAGCCGCGTTGCCTTGCCGGGTCACATGGAACTCGACAGGGCGAACTGGGTCGCACGATCTGACGGTCGTGGCATGGTCCGTCTCGGTGCGATTGCCGCGAGGCATCGCGCGCCGGACATCGCTTCGCCACCGGACGTGCCGCCTGCCGGGCAGGATCAGCCCGTCACCACATTCTGGTGGGCGGTCTTCGCCTCCTTGATGGAAGGCTTTGCCCTTTACGGGGCGGCCTTGCATCCGACAGCAGCCGCGCCGGTTCAGGCGATGCTGGAGGCCACGAGAGATTGCCGGTCGCCCTCGGCGGGTCGCGAGCCCGCGGAGAAGCGCGGCAACGATGGAGCCGACAACAATGGGAATGACAATAATGGGAATATCGTCAGGCTCGATCGCGCCGAGCCACGCGATGCGCGACTGGAGCGGAGCTGGAATCGGCTGGGGTCGCTCGGCGCGACCCTCGGGACTCTGATGGACCTGCCTGCGCACTGGCGTCGGGAACGTGAGATCAGGAAGGCCGTCGCTGCGTTGATGGAGTTCGATGACCGGACCTTGCGGGACCTCGGGATTTCCGGCAGGTCGGACATCGAGCGGGTGGTGAGGTACTGCCGTGATTGCTGACACCATCGCCCGGAGCATGTGGCGGCCACCTTCGCGAAATCATCCAGCTTCGATCAAAATTCCTTGAGCAGCCGCGACAATTCTCGCTTCACCCCCACATTGCTGGGCGTGCAGCAGTTCGCCAGATTTCTCGGGGCCGGACGAGGTGCCGGCCTTCGACGTTGCGCGATCGTGATTTGCGCACTGGTGCCGTGCTCTCTGAAGGTCTCTCCGGCACCGTCGCAGTCGCCGTCTGCCTTCGTGTCGGTCCGCAAGGATGAGCCCATCACGCCCATTCCGGCACCGCCGGCAATCAATCCGCTGAAGGTCAAGCTCGGCGAACGACTGTTCTCCGATCGCAGGCTGTCGCACGACAATTCACGCAGTTGCGCATCGTGTCACGATATCGCGACGAACGGCGCGAGCCCGAGGCAGCACGATGTCGGCCCCGACGGGGCGGCGATCGCGCTCAACACGCTCACCGTCTTCAATGCGGCGCTCAGCTTTCGCTTCGGCTGGGAAGGAAAATTACGCAACATCGAAGCCGATACCAGGGCGTCGCTGGAAAGCCCGCGCACCATGGCGAGCAGCTCGGTCGAGATCGCAGAGAAGCTCAATGCCGATCCCGACATGCGCGAGAGCTTCTTCGCGGCTTACGGCCACCGCCCGGAGCGCGGCGATGTCGTCGACGCGCTCGCGAACTTCCAGCGCACGCTGGTCACGCCGGGCGGCAAGTTCGATCGCTGGCTGGCGGGTGACGCCGCGGCGCTGTCGGAGGACGAGCTGGGCGGCTACCAATTGTTCAAATCGCTGGGCTGCGCGTCCTGCCATCAGGGCGTCAATGTCGGCGGCAATCTGTTCCAGCGCCACGGCATATTCCACCCGCTCGCATCGCCCGAGCCGAAAATTCTGCGCGTGCCGAGCCTGCGCAACGTCGCGACCACGCCGCCGTATTTCCATGACGGCAGCGCGCCGACGCTCGATGACGCGGTTCGCAAGATGGCCTTTGCCCAATTGAACGCCACGTTGACGGAGAAGCAGGTCAAGGCGCTCGTCGCCTTTCTGAACAGTCTGACCGGCACCTATCGCGGCGCGACTGTCGGAGGCTCCCCATGAAATTTGCCCCCGCCGTGATCGGCGTAACCTGCGTGCTCGCCCTGCTGACCTGGCTGTTGTTGAACGGGCTGAACTTCAATTCGGTGCGTTACGACCGTCAGCTCCAGGCGCTTGGCGACTTCACCCGGTTCGAACGCGCGATGACCAGGGAAGTGCTGACCGCGCGCGTCGGCCTGTCGCGCAACTATGACAAGCTGGTGCAGATGACCGATGCCTATGACGACGCCCTGACGCGGCTGCGCGAAACGCCGGGTCTCAATGCCGAAGAGACCAGGGCCATCGATGTGCTGTCGGCACGCGCCCTCCGGCAGGAGGATCTGGTCGAACGGTTCAAGAGCCGCAACGCGCTGCTCCAGAACTCCTTTGCCTATTTCGGTCTGTTCAGCGACAAGTTGGCCGAGTCGGATCAGCGGGCGCTGGTCACCGCCGCCTCCGCATTGGCGGCGGCGATGCTGCGCCTGACGCTCGATACGTCGGACGTCGTGGCGCGTCAGGTCCAGGGTCGATTGGAAGAGCTGGCGCTCGTGCAAACGCCGCCGCAGGACATGGATTCGGTCCGCGCGTTGCTGATGCACGGGGAGATGCTGCATGACCTTCTGCCCGACATCGACACGATCGTGAAGACGCTCGTCGCCGAATCGAACAACCGCGAGCAGGATGCCGTATTGGCATTGATCACCAGGCGTCAGCTCGCCTCGCGGGCGTCGGCGCGCCGGGTACGCCTGTTGCAGTTCATGACGTCGCTGCTGCTGCTCTGCGGCGTGGTCTATTTCGGATTGCTATTGCACCGGCGCGCGGTCACGCTGCGCCGCCGAGCGGCGTTCGAGCACGTCATGGCCGGCATCTCGATGCGGTTCATCGATTCGAGCCGCGAGAGGATCACCGCTGACGTCGAGACCGCGCTGCAACAGCTCGCCGGATGCATCGGTGCGGATCGCGCCTATTTCGTCGGCGCGACCGGGACGACGACAAGCACCTATCGGTGGTCCCGCGACGGGATCGCATTCGAGCCGGGTTGGCCGGATCGCGCGCTGAGCCTCGCGCCACGCTTCGACAGTGGCGAAGGCGGTATCGTTTATATTCCCAAGGTCAAGGCCGCCCATCCCGACGACACGATGAACCTGCTCGAGGACGCTGGCGTCGGCGGCTGGCTGTGCGTGACGGCGGTCAGGGGACATCGCGATGAAATCCTCGGCTTCGATACCGTGCCGGCCGGGGCGCTCGCATACTGGTCCGAAGTCTCGTTGTTTCGCATGGCGTTCGACGCCATCGGCAACGCGATCCGCCGGGTCCGGCTCGAAGGCGAGAAGGAGCGCTTGCAGGCGAGCCTGCAACAGGCACGCCGCATGGAAACCCTCGGCACCTTTGCCAGCGGTATCGCCCATAACTTCAACAATATCGTCGGCGCGATCCTCGGCTATGCCGAGATCGCCGAAGCGCGAATCCGGTCGGGAGGCCGGCCGGCCGGCAGCCTTGCGGAGATTCGCCGTGCCGGCGAGCGGGCGCGCGAACTGGTCGAACAGATTCTCGGCTTCGGCCGCCGCGGCGAGGGCAGGCGGGAGCGTGTCTGTGTCAGGACCCTGATCGACGAAACCAGATCGCTGCTGGCGGCTTCGTTGCCTTCGCACGTCCAGTTCGAGGTGAATGAGTCGGCCGAAGAGGCCACCGTGATGGGCGAGCCCGCCCAGTTGCAGCAGGTGATCCTGAATCTTTGCAACAATGCGGCACAGGCGATGACGGAGCCGGGTTGCATCGAACTCGGCATCAAGGTGCGCGATCTTCAACAGCCATTGTCGATCGGACGCAGTGAGGTCGGCCCCGGCCGCTTCACCGTGATTTCGGTCACCGATCCGGGGCCGGGAATGGACGAGGCGACGCTGGAACGGATATTCGAGCCCTTCTTCACGACGCGTCCGGACGGCAACGGCATCGGGCTCGCAACCGTTCGCGAGATCGCGGAGCAATATGGCGGCGCCGTCGCCGTGCAGAGCGAGCCGGATGCGGGCACGCGCTTCGACGTCTGGCTGCCATCCGGCGATCCCGACGAGGCGGTGCCGGTTCAGCACAGCCCCGATCTTGCGTTCCGTGGCGCGGGCGAGACGGTGCTGGTGCTCGACACCGATCGCCGTCGCCTGTTGCGCCATGAGGAAATCCTCGCGGCGCTGGGTTATGAGCCGGTCGGGTTCACCAGGCTGGCGGAGGCGATCACTGCCTGCCGCACCGCGCAAACGCGCTTCGATGCGGCGCTGGTGTGTCACATGCCCGGAGGCTCCTCGATCGAGCTGGCTGCGGCATTGCACGCGGCAGCGCCGGCCTTGCCGATGATTCTGGCGAGCCCATCGACGCGCGAGCTGGCGGTGCCGTCGCTGGAGACGTCAGGGATCACCGAGCTCGTTCATCACCCGCTGATATCGGCGGAGCTCGCCGGCGTCCTGGCGCGGAGCGTCGCCTCGTCGGCCGCACGACGACGCGTGAGGCGGTCCGCCGCGGCGCGGTAGAGCGTTTTCGAGCGAAGCGGATACCGGCGCGCGCGAAGAAAGCGCGTCAAAACAGGAATCCAGAGCTGGCGCACGACAATCGGCGATCGCGGTTGCAATGGTAACGCGATGTCGCCGCGGGCGAAATGGTCGAGTAGCCGGGACCTCCTATCCATCGCATGCGCATCGTCGCAACGTCACCGCGATAGGAGAATGATGATGTCAATCAGACTTGGCGTGACCGTCGTCGCAGCTACGTTTCTGTTCGGATCGGTTTCCAGCCTCAGGGCTGCCGGAGGCGCAAGCGCGCCTGTGACCATGTCCTCGCCTGGCAGTGTGGACGCAATGAAGTTCGCGGACCTGTCCCGGCAGGCTCCCATCGGTCACCGGCAGCCGCGACGCAGCGACGTGCCCGGGTCGACGCAAGCCTCGCCCCAAGACGCGGAGCTGCAGCGGCTCGACAGGGAGATCGACCGCCGGCTGATCATCTGCCGTGGCTGCTGATGGCCGGCCGAGGTCACGGATGGCGCGCGCCGTAAGGCGCGCGTTCGCCATCTCCTATCCCTCGTATTGATCCGGCCCCATCGCCCAGAGCGACTGATCGTGGCCGAATGCGTAATTGCGGTTGTTGATCGCCGGATTGCGATTGACCATCGGCCGCATGAACATCGGATGGGTCGCGCTGCGGACCTCGTGCTCGACCGTGAAGAGATGCCTGCCGCTGTCGAGATCGACGATGTCGCAGAAGCGGTACTGGTATTGATTGTCCTCGCGCGAGATCAGGTCGCGCGCCAGCAGTTTGCGGTAAGGGCCGGAGAAGTCGGTGATGTACATCTGCACGTGGTGGCCGTCGTAGTCGCCTTGGGGCCGATCGGTCTCGCGGAACAACAGATGCTGGTCGCGGCCGGTCTTCACGGCGGCGACCTGGCCGTCGCCGTTTCGCAAGCTTGCGGGCATGCCCATGATCTCGGGGTAGAAGGCGCAAATCGCCTTCGTGGTGCCTTCCGGCACGTCGAACTCGACATAGGGAATGCCGAGCGCGATGCGGCCGAAGCGTGCGGCGTCCGGCTCGTAGCAGCGCAGTCGGTTGCCCCACGGACAGATCGCCTCGACATGATCGTTGTGCTCGGCGAATGCGAACGCCGTGCCCTCGAGCTTCTTCGCGACCGACGCGAGCCGCGCCAGCAGCGCCTCGCGGCCCTCGATGACCAGCCCGACATGGCCGCGCAGCACCTGCGGCCTGCCGCTCGGCAGGTGAAACTGGCTCCGTCCGGCATTGATCCACATGTTGGTGTCGGACACCATCAGGTAGGGATCGCGGGTCAGTCCAAGCCCGGTCACGTAGAACAGCGTGGCGAGGCGCTGGTCGGGGACCTGGATGTTGACGTGCTCGAAATGGATCGCGTTGCCGAGATCTTCTGCGGATCGATCGAATTGTTGCGGCATGGATGTGCTCTGGCTGGGGGGACTGAGAGATCGATACTAGAGCAGAATTTCCGCCGGCCGAAACTGTTCGCCGATCACATCTTGAGGGCAGGGGCATGATGTCCGTTGCCGCCTTGCCGTGGCAGCCAGTCCCTGTAATCTGGCCAGAACATATGAATATGGGAAGGGATCGATGGGAGGAGTTTTGGAGGGCGTGCGCGTCCTCGATTTCGGGCGCTATATCGCAGGGCCCTATTGCGCGACCTTGCTGGCCGAATTCGGCGCCGAGGTCATCCGCGTGGAAAAGCGCGACGGCAGCGAGGATCGCTTCGTGGCGCCGGTCGGCGAGGGCGGCGAAGGCGCGCTGTTCCTGCAGGTCAACCGCAACAAGAAGTGCATCACGCTCGATCCGATGAAGCCGGAAGGGCAGGAGGTGATGCGCCGCCTGATCGCGACCGCGGACGTCGTCGTCGCCAATCTGCCGCCGCAGACCCTGCGCGCGATGAAGCTCGACTACGACTCGCTGAAGGCGATCAAGCCCGACATCATCCTGACGACCGCCACCGCGTTCGGCGGGCCGGGGCCATGGTCCGACCGCGTCGGCTTCGATGGCGTCGGCCAGGTCATGTCGGGCTCGGTGTACATGACCGGTGCTGGCGACCCGCCATATCGGGCCGCGGTGAACTGGGTCGATTTCGGCACGGCGCTGCATTGCGCGTTCGGGACGCTTGCAGCCCTGATCGAGCGCGGCAAATCCGGACGCGGGCAGATCGTCGAGGGCGCGCTGCTCGCCACCGCGCTGTCCTTCACCAATGCCACGCTGATCGAGCAGGCCGTCATCAATGTCAATCGCGTGCCGACGGGCAATCTCGGCCAGACTGCAGCACCGGCCGACATCTACCGCACCAAAGACGGCTGGGTGCTGTGCCAGGTCACGGGGCATCCGCTGTTCAAACGCTGGGCGAAGCTGATGGGTGAGGAGGACCAGTGGCTGAACGATCCGCGCTTTGCCGACGACATCAGCCGCGGCAATAACGGCCCCGTCATCAGCGCGCGGATGGCGCGCTGGTGCGCCGAGCGCACCACGCAGGAGGCTGTCGACACGCTGGGCAAGGCCATGATTCCGACCGGGCCCGTCCTCAGCCCGCAACAGGCGCTGGACCATCCGCATATTCGCGCCGCCGGCTTCATGCAGGATGTCGAGTATCCCGGCCTGCCGAAACGCGCACCCGTGGCCCGCGCTGCCGTCCGGCTGTCGGAAACGCCCGGCGAGATCGCATCGCGTCCGCCGACGCTCGGCGAGCATACCGACCTCGTCCTGACGGAGCTTGGCTACGACGTGGCTGCGATTGCGGCGCTTCGGCAGGGCGGGATCGTCTAGGAAGCGCGCGCGCCTCACGCTAGGAGATTTTCATTGAGGACTCCGGTGGTCGTCAATACCATGGCAAGGTATTGATCGATCAAGCGTTCGACCGACGTGGCGGGGATGGTGGCAGGTTCAAAGAGAGCGCGTGGAGGCAGCGGCCGCGTCAAGCTCGAGGAGGTCGCCCGCAAGGCCAATGTCTCGACCGCGACCGTCTCGCGCGCCTTCAACGAACCCGACAAGGTCTCCGAAGAGGTCAGGCAGCGGGTCAAGGACGCCGCACGCGCGCTGAACTGGATTCCCAATGCTGCGGGACGGGCGCTGGCCTCGCGCCGGACGCATATCGCCGGCGCCATCATCCCGACCCTGGACGACGAAATCTTCGCCCACCAGATCGGCGGCATGCAGACCGTCTTCAGCGAACGCGGCTTCACGCTGTTCCTGGGCTGCTCGAACTACGATCCGGACGAGGGCTTGCGGCAGGCCGAAGCGATGCTTGCGCGCGGCGTGGAAGCAATTGCCGTGGTCGGTGAAAATCATCCCCCCGAGCTCTTTGACGCGTTTAACTCGCGCGGCATTCCCTATGTCGTGACATACTCATACAACAAGCTGTCACCGCATCCGTGCATCGGCTTTGACAATCGCGCCGCGTTCAGCCGCATGACGGAGCATCTGCTGTCGCTCGGCCATCGCCGGTTTGCCGCCATCTTCCAGCCGGACACCAACAACGACCGCGTCAAGGAAAGGCTTCGCGGCGTCAGCGAAGCGCTCGCGGCCGCGGGTTTGGAAATTGCGGCGCAGGATCTGATGATGGGTCCCTCGACGCTGGAGTTCGGCGCGGCCAGCTTTGCCGGATTGATGACGCAAGCCGTCGACATCCGGCCGACCGCGATCGTTTGCGGCAACGACAATCTGGCGCTCGGTGCGTTGATGGCCGCGCGGGAATGCGGCCTCGACGCGCCCGGGGATTTTTCGATCACCGGCTTCGATGATCTTGCGATTTCATCGCGCTTTTCTCCGGGGCTTACGACGATGAAGGTCGACAATCAGGAGATCGGTGTCCTGGCGGCCAACGAGCTCCTCGCCGTGATCGCGGGCCGGCAAGCGCAGGCGCAGTCGCGCGAAGTCGTGCCTGTTCTGAAAATCCGCGACAGCGCAGGTCACGCGAGGGGCGCCTGATCCCGCAGAGAGCGGTCGTCTCTTCGATAGCGCGCCTGGTCCCGCCAAGAGGGCGGCTTCCCGCGCAAAAGGGCCGCTTGACTCCTCATATGTAAGCGCTTACATAGCCGCGTTTTAAACGCCATGAGCGCAACCGGCGGGCCCCTCGCCGGATGAGACGGAGAGGAAACGACAATGCGGAATAGCGTTTTGCGGTGGGCCAGAAACTGTTCGATGGCGGTTTCGCTGCTCTTGCCGATGATGGGAACGGCGAGCCCCGCGGCCGCCGAGGAGAAGCTCGTCGTTTGGTGGAACAAGGGCTACTACAAGGCCGAGGAAGACGCGCTGCTCGCCGTCATCAAGAAGTTCGAGGCCAAGACCGGGGTCAAGGTCGAGCTGTCGCAATATGCGACGCAGGACATGATGCCGAAGCTGGTGGCGGCGCTCGATGCCGGCAGTCCGCCCGACGTGACCTATGCGGACACCTACCATTTCCAGGGCGCCGGCAAGTGGGCCTCCGAGGGCAAGCTGGTCGATCTCGGCTCCGTGCTCGCACCGATCAAGGGCGAGTTCTCCCCGCAGTCGCTCGAAACGGTCATGCTGTACAACGACAAGACCAAGGCGAAGGCCTATTACGCCTTCCCGCTGAAGCAGGCGACGCTGCATCTGCATTATTGGAAGGACATGCTGGAGGAGGGAGGTCTCAAGGAGACCGACATCCCGAAGGACTGGAAGGGCTATTGGTCGTTCTGGTGTGACAAGGCGCAACCGGCCGTGCGCAAGGCGTCCGGCAAGCGAATCTACGGCGTCGGCCATCCGATGGGCGTCGACGCCACCGACAGCTTCATCTCGTTCCTGGTGTTCATGGACGCCTACAACGTCGTGCTGGTCGACGACAACGGCAAGCTCCTGGTCGACGATCCCAAGGTGAAGGCGGGCCTCGTCGCCGCCATGACGGACTATGTCGAGTTCGCCGCGAAAGGCTGCACGCCGCAATCGGCGACGAGCTGGAAGGATCCCGACAACAACGTCGCCTTCCACAACAAGACGACGATCATGACCCACAATTCGACGGTTTCGCTCCCCGGCAAATGGCTCGACGACGCCGGCAACGAGACGCTCACCGCCGAGCAGCGCGACGAAGCCAAGAAGAACTATAATGACCGCATCCGCACCATGGTCTGGCCCAACAAGCCGGATGGTACGCCGGTCCACACCCGCGCCTCCGTGGTGGTCGGCCTGATCTTCGAGCAGGCCAAGAACAAGGACCGCGCCAAGGAGTTCGTCTCGTTCCTGCTGCGCGACGAGAACCTCCAGCCCTATGTCGAAGGCGCGCTCGGCCGCTGGTTCCCGGTCAAGACGGCCGCACAGAAGTCCGCCTTCTGGGACGGCGACGTTCATCGCCGCGCCGTGCGCGACCAGTTCTTCGCCGGCGTCGGCGGCTACGAGATGAGCAAGAACTACAAGTTCACCACCCTCAACAACGAGAACGTCTGGATGAAGGCCGTGAACGCCATCGTCACCAACAAGGTGCCGGTCGACAAGGCCGTCGACGACATGATCGCACGCATCAAGGAAGTGGCCGGCAACTGATCGCCGGCCCGAACAGCTACGCTCACGCGTTGCAAGACGCGTGAGCGGCAGGCTCCTGCCTGTCAACAATTTCAACGCCTGGGAGCCGATTTGTGACCGCAACCATCAAGGGCATCATTCCGCTGATGCTGACGCCGTTCACCGAAGCCGACGCAATCGACTATGCGGGCCTCGAAAACCTCGTCGAATGGTACATTGCCAACGGCGCGGATGCGCTGTTCGCCGTGGCCCAGTCGAGCGAGATGCAGTTTTTGAGCCTCGAGGAGCGGGTCGCGCTGGCGCGCTTCGTCGTGCGGCAGGCGGCGGGCCGGGTGCCCGTCATCGCGTCAGGCCACGTCAGTGAATCCCGCGACGATCAAGTGACCGAGCTGACCTCCATCGCCGCGACCGGCGTGGACGGACTGGTGCTGGTGACGAACCGGTTCGATCCGAAGGGGCAGGGCGGCACCGTCTTCATGGATCATCTGCGCCATCTGCTCGATGCGCTGCCCGCCGATCTTCCGCTCGGCCTCTACGAATGTCCCGCGCCGTTCCGGCGGCTCATGTCCGACGACGAGCTGGCGTTCTGCGCCGAGAGCGGGCGCTTCGCGATCCTCAAGGACGTGTCCTGCGACCTCGAGACGGTGAAGCGTCGCGTGGCGCTGACGAAAAACTCCTCGCTCGCCATCGTCAACGCCAATGCGGCGATCGCCTTCGACGCCATCAGAAGCGGATCCGCCGGCTTCACCGGCGTGTTCACGAACTTCCATCCCGATCTCTACAAATGGCTGTTGACCGATAGCGCGCGGCATCCGGCGCTGGCGGACGATCTCTCCGTCTATCTCGCCCTCGCGGCGATGGCCGAGCCGATGGGATATCCCAAGCTGGCCAAGCTGTACCATCAGAGGCTCGGCACGTTCGCCTGCGCCCACAGCCGGACCATCGATTTCGACATCCGTGAGCGCTTCTGGGCGCTCGATGCACTGCTCGACAAGATCATGCAGGGGCAGGCGAGCTTCCGCGCAAGGATCGCGGCCACGCGCTGATCGCGGCTCTCGCAAATCTCGATGATATGGGGCGATCGTCGCGTGACTGCGGCAGAGCGGCACCATCTATCGGATGCGTACTGGGCTCGTGCCCTCACTCCGCGCTGCGCTTCCAGGCGCCGGTGCCCAGCTTGCCCGTGATCACCGCGAGTGTATCGCGGATCTCGTAGGCGCCGCCATCGCTATAACCCGAAAGGCCCCTTCGGGCTTGTAGGGTCCAGTGGCCATTTGCAGCAATCATCGTGCCTTCGTGCGGATGGGCCGAGCGCTGCGGCACGGCGTGGAATTTGTAAGTGCCGTCGTTCATGATCTGCCAGATCCAACGCGATTGTCCGCGGCGGCCCGGTACCATGATCTCCCAGGTGCCCACCAACGCAGGATCGATCGTCGATGACATCGACGCGCCTGACGGTGCCGGGGACGCGACAGCCGGAAGCGGGGCGACAGGTTCCGCTCCCTCGGCGCCGCCCTTTGGTTGCCCGGCCAGGTAAATCCCTTGCGAGACAGCGAGCCCTAGACGAACGGCTGCTGCTCGTTTCGGGTGGCTTCCATCACTTCGTCGCGGACGTTGCGGAACATGAACGTGACCTCGACGCCCGGTGTCTCGATGTTGCGAAGGAGCGCCGCTGCAAACGGACTGTTACGCGTGTCGCCGTCAAGCGCCGTGGTGCCGTCTCGTGCGGCATAAGCGACCAGAACGTTGCCGACGGGCTCGATGCGACCGAGCCCGCCGGTCGGCGTCCCCCGGGTGGCGAGCGTGCGGTTCATCCTGGCGGCAAATGGATTATTGCGGCAGGCGTCGAGGATGACGAGGCCAAGGCTCGTGGTATTGGAAACCTGCAACATCACGCTCTGCAGGCTGATGGCTTCGTTTGCCGCGTCCGTGTCCCGCTTCAGTTCTGCGTCGATCGGGATCAGCCAGTTTTCGCCATTGATCTCCATGCCATGGCCCGCGAAATACACGGTCGCCATATCGGCTCCGGCGGCGTCGCGCCCCAATGCGATCAGGCCGCGACGCATCTCGTCGAAGCTGGCATTGGTGACCAGACGGACCGAGAAGCCGAGCCGCTTCAGCGCTGCAGCTATGTCGCCGGCGTCGTTTGGCGGATTGAGCAGCATGGGCACGTTCCTGTAGGCGCCGTTGCCGATCACCAGCGCGACGCGCCTGCCTTCCGCCGCGGCGCCGGTCGGCATCAGGCCTGCCGCGGCAGTCGCAAGGGTCAGTCCCGAAACAAATTCGCGTCGGTCCATTGGGATCTCGCTTGCTTGAACGAGATCCATCGTACAACAACCGATTTGGAGTAGCCACGGGTCGAACTCAGAGCGAGCTGCCGCCGCAGATGACGAGTTGCTGTCCAGTGATGGCGGCCGCTTCCGTCGAGAGCAGGAAGGCCACGGCGGCTGCGACTTCCTCCGGGCGGATGAAGCGGCCGATCGGCGGCAGCTTTGGCATGACATTGGCGCGCGAGGGATCCTTCAGCATCGGCGTCTCGGTTGCGGCGGGGGCAACGACGTTGACGGTGATGCCGCGAGGTGCGAGCTCGAGCGCCCAGGACCGCGCCAGCGCGACCAGCGCCGCCTTGGTCGCGGCATATTGCCCGCGGCCCGCGGCGCCCGATGCGGTGCGGCTGCCTATGAAGACGATGCGTCCGCCGTTCGGCAGGCGCGGCGCCAGCGCGTTGGCGAGGCGCCCGGCGACGTCGACATGCAGCCGCCACATCGCCGCGCCGTCGTCATGGTCGAGCGATCCGAGCGCACCGACCTTGAGCAGGCCCGCGGCATGAACCAGCGCGGTCGGCGTGAAGCCTGCCAAGGCGTCGGCAATGCTGTCGACATCATCGAGGTCGAGCGACAAATGATCGAACGCCGGATGGTCGAACGTCGCAAGGCGGCGGCTGATCCCGGTGACGCGCCAGCCGTCGCGCAGCAGCTGCTCGACGATCGCCGCACCAATCCCCGAGCTTGCGCCCGTCACTAGCGCGTGCGGCCTCTTGTCCATGCTCTCAGTCCCGGATGGCGCGCTTCACCCATGGCTCGGTCACGCGCACATATTTGATCGCGCGGCGATGGAAGGTGAAGGCCATGTGGATCGCCCCGTCGGCGGTCTCCTTGACCGAAGGATAGGACAGTTCGCGATTGGTCTGATCGCGTGAATTGTTGGTCATGCAAAGGCCGTCACCGGTCTCGACATTGCGCTTGCTCCACGTCCGCCCGCCGTCGGCGGAGACGGCCAGCGTCATCGGCGCCCGCGGCGCGCCCCAGAACGCGGTGCGTTCATCCGTTCTTTTGCCGTCGCCGGCGAGCACGGGCGGCAAATCGTCCTCGATCTCGTCATAGAGCGAGAGGCGGCGCCCGGTCGCATCCCTGGCGCTGGAATCGTTGAAGACCAGCGCGAGATGACCGTTGCCAAGTCGCGTGACCTGGATCGAGGAGTTGTTGTTGGGCAGCACGGTCTGGACCGGCGCCGACCAGGTGCGGCCGTGATCGGTGGACCGGCTCTGATAGATGTTGTCCGCCCAGCGGCTGCGGTAGAGGGCAATCAGCGAGCCGTCGTCGAGGCGCGCGATACACATATGCACGCAGCCGCGGCTGCCGGGGACGTCGACGTCGCGCCAGGTCGCGCCGGAATCGGACGAGATCTTCACCGCGCTGGTGTCCTCGTCGCCGTTCCATTTCCGTCCCGGGGTGCTGTGGCAATAGAACACCGGCAGCAGCCAGTCGCCATTGTCGAGCACGACGATCGGCTGCCGGATGAAGGTGCCGCGGCCGCGCTGCTCGGGAAACAGCGTCTCGATCGGGCCCCAGTTCTTGCCGTTGTCGCGGGAGAGGCGGCGGCGGATCAGCGCGGTGTCCTGGTTTCCCGCCAGCTGCGCCGTCCACATCAGCCACAGCGTGCCGTCAGGTGCGGGAAACAGCACCGGGTTCTGCTCCGAACGTCCGTTGTCGTCGGACAGCTTTTCGGCCGGAGACCACTGCGTCGCGCCGCGGGGCAGGCGCGAAAAATAGACCGAGATGTCCGACATGCCCTCCTGCGTGCCGCCGAACCAGACGCAGGCCAGATCGCCGTTCGCGAGCGGCATCAGATTGGCGGCGTGGTTCTGCACGCAAGGCGAGGGAATGAAAGCGTCGGACCGGTCGGGATCGCCGGCGGCCGGGCGAACGACGTCGTCGGCGGCGGTCCCGATGTCGGTGGTCACGATCTCGGTATCGATGATCATGTCGAAGTCCTTTCCATCAATGCATTTGGCTGCGACGTCGCGGCGGCGGCCGGAGCGCGGCCCATCACCAGGCGCTCGACCGCCATCACCACCAGCGGTGTCGCGGCCGCGACATACATGTTGTCGATACCGAAGGGGTTTCCGAGCATGTACCAGGCCGTCGTCGAGATCGCGGCGCCGATCAGGCCCGCGGTGGCGCCGCGGTTGCTGGCAAACAGCGGCAGATAGAATCCCATCATCGCGATGATGGTGATCGACAGGCGCAGCGCGCGCGTGAAGAACGACAGCTTGAGGATTTCCGGGATGAAGAAGACGAAGACCAGCGGTGCAATGCCGATCGCCACCGAGAACAGGCGGGTCATCTTCAGCTCCCGCTCGGGCGTCGGCTTCCAGTAGGGGACGTAGAAGTCGCGCACCACCAGCGAGGCGATCGCGAGCGCAACCGTGCAGACGCTGACGAAGATCGAGGCGACGAGCGAGGTGGTCACGAAAGCCGAGGCCAGCGGCGGCATCTTCTCCAAAAACACCGGCAGCGCGTAGAGGCTGTTCATGTCGGGATAGAGGAATTTCGCCGCGACGCCGATCAGGGCGAGCAGAAATCCGAGCGGCAGGCAGAACGCCGCCGCATAGAAGGTGGCCCTGCGCGCGTCATCAGCGCTCGGCGTCGAGGAGATCGCCTGCACGATGAACTGGGTCGAGAAGATCGCGCCGACGGTGCCGAAGGTCCAGGCGAAGATGGTCGCAAAGCCGATCTTGCCGTCCCAGCTGAAGTAATAGGCGGGCAGCTTGGCCTGGATCGGCGCGATGCCGCCGGTCAGCGACATCGCAACCGAGAATATGATGACGATACCGACGACCTTGATGGCGCTGTGCAGGATCGTCACCCAGGCGACGCCCTTCAGCCCGCCGAACACGTAGTAGAAGGTGCTGACCACGGCGATGATGCACATCGCAACGGGCATGCTGACATGCAGTGCGGTGGCGATCGCGGCTGCGCCGCTCACATAGTTGCCGACGTTCACGAGCAGCAGCGCGTAGATCATGATCACCGACACCGTGAGCATGGTCGACTTGCCGTATTTCTGCGCGATCGCCGCCGAGATGGTGTATTCGCCGGAACTGTAGAGCTTCTTCACCATCAGGAACCCGAACAGCAGGAAGCCGATCGAGGCGCCGAGCACGGCCCACCCCGCCGCGATGCCCGACTGGAACGCTTCCTGCGCCGTGCCGACGGTCGATTTGGCGCCGACGAATTCGGACATCATCAGCACGCCGACGACCACCGCCGGCATCGCGCGTGCGCCCGTCATGAACTGATCGCTGGTCCTGCTGCGCAGTTTGAACGTGAGCCAGGACGTGAAGGCGATGTAGGCGACGATCATTGCGACGATGAGCGTGCTGTCGCCATTGAGGATGGCTTGCATCGATGACGTTTCCTCTGGTGGCGCGGATGCGGTGTTGTGAGCCCGCTTGGTCCCGCTGCAGTTTGTTCGGAATGCGAACAATTGTTCTTTAATTTCATTATTCCTGCCCGCACGTCCCGCGTCAAGCGCGCGCAGCGGTGCGGTGCTGCAACGCGCCCGGTCGGGCAGTCATCGCCGCTGCATGTTCAAAGGGTTGCAGGCCAAAGAAAAAAGTGTCGGTGGGACAGTGCGGCGGGACGGTCGGCGCACGGCCGACGTCATGCGCAGGGAATCCGAGGTCCTGCCGTTCCGGGGTCAGTTCGACTTCAGCGCCACCTTGGCGACCTCGGCCATCCAGCTGGACGCGACGGGCAAAATCGCGTCGTTGAAATCGTAGCGCGGGCCGTGCAGCTCGGCGCCGTCGCGCAATTCACCGTTGCCGATCCAGGCGAAGGCGCCGGGGCACTGCTTGAGGAAGAAGGCAAAATCCTCGCCGGCCATGCTCGGCGCGAGATCGCGTCGCACCTCGGTCTGCACCCTCTCCGCGGCAAGGCGCGCCAGGCCCGCCTCGGCAGGCGTGTTGACCACCACGCCGACGCCCATGACGATTTCGGGCGTGACCTTGACGCCGAAGGTCGTTGCAATGCCTGCGCAGACCTCTCCGATCCGCGCCAGGATGACGTCCTTCACCGCGTCGCGATGATACCGCAGCGTGCCGCCGATGGTGACGCGTCCCGCGATCTGGTTGCGCGCCGTGCCGCCTTCGAGCGTACACAGCGAGAGCACGGCGGTGTCGAGCGGATCGATGCTGCGCGACACGACCGATTGCAGCGCCACGATCAGGTGTCCCGCCGCCATGACGGGATCGCGGGTCAGATGCGGCATGCCGGCATGTCCGGCATGGCCGTCGATGGTGATGCTGACGCGTCCGCCGGAAGCCATCACGACGCCGTCGTGGACCGCGATGGTGCCGGCTGCGAGCCCCGGCCAGTTGTGGAAGCCGAACACCCGCGTCATCGGAAAGCGGTCGAACAGGCCCGCCCCGACCATCGCGCGCGCGCCGCCAAGGCCTTCCTCGGCCGGCTGGAAGATGAAGTCGACGGTGCCGCTCCAGCCGGTGTCGGCCACCAGCAGCGCGGCCGCGCCGAGCAGCGAGGCGGTGTGCCCGTCATGACCGCAGGCATGCATCACGCCTGATGTCGTCGAGGCGTAGGGCAGGCCGGTGTCCTCGGTGATCGGCAGCGCATCCATGTCGGCGCGCAGGCCGACGCGGCCCTGCGCCGCCCCTCGCGTCAGCGTCGCAACGACGCCGTGGCCGCCGATGCCCGCTTCGAAGGGAATGCCGAGCTCGGTGAGCTTCTCCTGCACGAAGGCCGAGGTGGCCTTCTCGTGGAGGCCCAGTTCCGGGTGCGCATGCAGATGCCGGCGCCACTGGGTCAGTTTCTGGTGCAGCTCGGGGGGCAAGGCGGGGATCTTTCGTAAGGAGGGCCGGCTAATGCCAGCATAGCCGAATATTGAGCCGACCCGTCAAGCGCCTGCGAGTGTCTCGCGTGCAGCAACATCGTCATGGCCGGGCATAGCCGTCCGAAGGACGGCGTCGCTTCCGCTCGCCTATGACCCGGCCATCCACGTCTTGCTTCGGCCATGACGGATTGCCCTACGGCGAGAGCTTCGCCAGTCCTTTCCAGTCGAAGCTGATGCCATGGCCCGGCCGGTCCGGCGCCACGGCCTTGCCGTCCGCGAGCACCAGCGGGTGCTCGATATACTTGTCCAGCCCGAATCCATGCGCTTCCAGATACGAGCGGTTCGGACAGGCCGCGAGCAGATGCACCGTGATGTCGTGCGCGCCGTGGCTGGTGACCGGGAGATTGAACGCCTCCGCCAGCCGCGCGATCTTCATGAACGCACTCACGCCGCCGCAATTGGTGACGTCAGGCTCGGGATAGGATACCGCGCCCGCGACGATGTAGTTCTTGAACTCCCACAGCGAGCGCAGATTCTCGCCGGCCGCGATCGGCACGCCGCCGGCCTGCATGATGCGGGCATGGCCCGCGACGTCGTCGGGGATAACAGGCTCCTCGAGCCAGGTGAGGTCGTAGGGGACGAAGGCGCGGGCGGCGCGAATCGCGTCCTCGACCGTCCATTTCATGTTGGCGTCCGCCATCAGCGGAAAGCCGTCGCCGAGATGTTTGCGCATGGCCGCGACGCGCGCGACGTCGGATTTGAGATCGGGCCGGCCGACCTTCATCTTGATGGCGCGAAAGCCCTTGGCGAGATTGCCGTCGGTCTGCGCGAGCAGCGCCTCGACGGAGAGATCGAGGTCGATGCCGCCGGCATAGCAGGGCACGTGCGCATCGAAGCCGCCGAGCAGGCGGAACAGAGGCAATTTCGCGCGCCGCGCCTTCAGGTCCCACAACGCGATGTCGAGCGCGGACAGTGCCAGCACCGCCGGTCCGCCGCGCCCGCCATAATGCAGGCCCCACCAGACGTGATGCCAGATCGCCTCGGTGTCGTCGGCCTCGCGTCCTTCGACGAGTGGCGGGATCTCGCGTTTGAGGATGTCGGCAGTCGCCCCGCCATTGCGCCCGACCGTGTAGGTGTAGCCGACGCCCTCGGCGCCGTCGGCATCGCGGATGCGGCAGGTGATCAGCTCGAACGCCGCGATCTCGCCATGCGTCGAGTCCGACAGCGTGACGGGGAGGGGGATCCGGTAGAACCCGGTCTCGATTGTCGAGATGCGTGCCATGTTTCCTTCCTGCTTTTCCTTGCAGGCTAGGCCGACAGGCATCGGCGGGCAACCGCGGGCGATGCAGGGCAGTTCTGTAGGATGGGTAGAGCGAAGCGAAACCCATCATCTTCGTTACCGCGGCGATGGGTTTCGCTGCACTCTCCCCATCCTGCGGACGACTTCATGCGAAGAAACGACGCAGCTCCGCCGCAACGCGAATCGGGTCGCCTTCGTTGTCTGCCGCGATGTGTCCGGCGCCCTTGAATTCAACGCGCGTCGCGTTCGGCAGGATCGCGGCGAGAGCATCGAGAGCGGTGGCGAGATAGCCCTGGCTCCGATCGCCGCCAAGCAGCAGCGTTTCCGTGCTCAAGCTCCTGAAGCGGTCAAGGTCGCCGGCTTTCTCCGCAATCAGCTCGATGTCGTAGTGGACCGTGGGGATGAGCGTGGCCAGAGGCGGCCCGTTGCCAACGGCCGCGTTGGGACGGAGCCGCATCATCATGGCGAAGAACGATTTAAGGACAGGCGCAGGGAGCCTTGTCATGATCTCGTTGTCGCCGGTGCCTTTGAGCACGGCAACAAGGGCGCCCGGCAGATCCCCCTTCGCCAGGGCCGCCTCATAGCCAGCGGCCCAGTAGCGCGGCTGGACCCCGCCGAATTCGAGCGGCGGCTCGTAAAGCGTGAGGCGCGCGATCGCCGGATTGGCGAGCGCGGTGTGCATGGCAACCAAGGCCCCGGCGCTCAATGCAAACACATTTTGTGCGCCCGTCTCGGCGAGAAGCCGGCCGAGATCATCGATCTCGGTCGCCATGCAGTGGTCGGGCCGGAACGGTCCGCTCAGACCACGACCGCGCCGGTCCGGGATGAGAACGGTGAAGCGGTCGGCCAGCGCTGCGCCAAGGTCAGTAAAGCTCGCTGCGCTCTGCAGCGCGCCATGGAGCAGCACCAGTCCGGGGCCTGAGCCCAGTTGCCGATATCCAATGACGGTGCCGTCATTGGCGACAAATGATCTCTCTGAGCTCACGCGCGACGCGCCTCACCGCATCGTCGCGAGCTGCACGGCCAGCGCGCAGGCGCGGTCGTATTCGTCGAGGTTGATCCACTCGTCGATCGTGTGCGCCTCGTTCTGGCCGGCACCGAAGGTCACGGTGGGAACGCCGTGGCGGACCATCCAGTTGGCATCGAGGCCGCCATTGGCGGTGCGGACGTTCGGGGTGCCGCCGACCGCGGACACCGCCTCGACCGCGCGTTTGACGACGGGGAGATTGTCCTTCATGCGGAACGGAAAATAGTCGGTCTCGGCCTTGAACTTGATCTTGCCGGACTTGCCCTGCGCGTTCGTCACCTTCTTGGCGGCCTTCTCGAACGCGGCCTTGTAGGCCTTGGTGATCTCCTTGAAGAACTTTCCGTCGTGGCTGCGGCTCTCGCCGCGCACATGGACGTAGTCGGTGACGACGTTGGTGGCATCGCCCGCCGGGCGGCCCTCGCCGCCGGTGACGGGGCCGACATTGCTGGTGCCTTGGCTCTTGCCCTTCACGACCTTGCCGAACCAGCCGCTGGACTTCACGTCTGCAAGCGCGAGCGCCATGATCATGGTCGAGGAGATGCCGCGCTCCGGTGCAACGCCGGCATGCGAGGCGCGGCCGAAGATCTCAACATTCCAGCGGTCCGCGCCGACGGCGCCGATGATGACGTTGGAGGCCGAGCCGCCGTCATAGTTGAAGGCCATCGCCGGCGAGCCGAGCTCGTCCAGCTTGACGTGGCGCGCGCCGTAGAGCCCGCTCTCCTCGCGCACGCAGAACAGCAGCGTGATCGGGGGATGATCGAGCTTCTGCTTGGCGAGCTCGGCGGCCAGCGTCACCAGCACGCCGCAGCCGCAGCGGTTGTCGCCGCCGAGCGCGGTCTTGGCCTCGTTGACGATCTTGCGGCCGGATTTCTTCGGCTTGGCGCCGGCACACAGCGGCACGGTGTCCATGTGGGTCATGAACATGATGCGCGGCTGGTTGTGCAGCGCGCCGCGGCCGGGCAGGTCGACGATGAGGTTACCGGTCTCGGTCGGCACGGGAATGCGGGTGTTGGCGTCGTCGAGCCGGATCGCCTTGGACGGCACGCCGCTCTCCTTCAGCGCAGCGGTGAGCTCACGCCCGATCGCCGCCTCCTGTCCGGTGACGCCCTCGACGGAGAGGAAGCGCATGAGGCGATCGGTGGCGGCTTTGGTATCGACAGGCATGAGATGGTCCTTTGATGCACGGTACGCGTCAGCATCCTTCGCTGCGCCGTGTTTCGCAAGGCCTCTCGGACAGTCCGGTGAGTTTTAGGGCGGGGCAGGGACGACCGCATCAAAGCCACGGCGGCTGTTGGCGGCGGCGCGCCGAACACGACGCGCCGCCGACGCTTTCGGCACAAAAATCAGTATCGCGCGACGAGCGGGGCGACAGCCGTATTGAATCGCCAATTCACGCCGAGCATGACGGTTTGCATGTTCTGCCGGACGCTCGCCGGGAAGAAGGGAGTAGCACATCCGGGACTGCTGGTGCAGTTCAGGGTGTAGCCGTTCGTTCCAAAGTCGAAATAATTGTATTCGGCCTTCAACGACAGGTTTGGCAGCAGCGCATATTCGAGGCCGGCGCCGACG
Source organism: Bradyrhizobium sp. 604_D8_N2_3 (assembly GCF_051810765.1). Taxonomy (NCBI): domain Bacteria; kingdom Pseudomonadati; phylum Pseudomonadota; class Alphaproteobacteria; order Hyphomicrobiales; family Nitrobacteraceae; genus Bradyrhizobium; species Bradyrhizobium sp. 604_D8_N2_3. The sequence continues at coordinate 2,471,784 of NZ_JBPWPM010000001.1, forward strand.
ACGAATCCCGTCACATCGCGCGACCCCTTGAAATCAACCGAGAAGGCGGCGAAATCGGTCTGCGTCATCTGATAATTGAAGTGAGCGAAGGCGGCGCCGCCCTTGGCGTAAAACAGCACGCGATCGAAGGCGTAGCCGATGCGGCCGGTCGCGGTGGCGACGCGATCGAGCTGGGTCGTCAGCAGGAAGCCGGCGGCGCCGCCCGGAATCAGTGTCGTGCTGGTGTCCTTCATGTCGGCCCAATCGAACTGGCCTTCGAGGCCGACCACCAGGGAGCCGACCTGATAGTCGCAGCCCCCTTGCACGCCAGCGAGCCAGCCGCTGTTGTGATCGGCATTGAATGTTTGCCCGACGATGGGCTGCTGCTCGTTGACCCCGCGGCCACCGCCGCCATTGCCGCCGACATAGCAACCGGTCCAGGAGAACGCCGGGGCCGCAGGCGCCGCCTTGTACGGCATCGACACGTCCGCCGCCATGGCCGAGGTCAACGTCGAAACGGCCAGCGCAATGGCGCTGAAAAGGGTTTTGGTGGTCATGCGAGGATCTTCCTTCAACTAACGGCAATGGCGCCTGAGGCGCATCGTGCGTGTCGGCATCGCACAGGCCAGCGACTTCATCTGGTGAGTTGTCCGACTTCGCGATCCGGTCACAATATCCGGCGAGTCATGCGGCGGCTGTAACCACCGGGTCACAGTGGAAATAACGGCCACTGCAGGTTGCGACTTTTCACAGAGGCTGGCGCGACAGGACGAATCGGGAGCATCCCCTGCGCCACGCTGTTGTACGAGGCTGCTTCACGCAGTGCGCGTATAGGCCAGGAAGATCAGCGCGCCCAGAAGAAGCGCCGCCGCCATGAACAGCAGCACCGCCGGCAGCCCCGCGAACGCCGCCACCGCGCCCGTCATCGACTGCATCAGGGCGGCGCCGAGGAAGAAGGCGAGGTTGATCGCCGCGAGCGCCTTGCCCGCGGTTTGCGCATCGACCAGCTGCCGCGACATGCCGAACAGCAGCGGCTGGGCGGAGGTCGCAAGGCCGATGAGCACGAACAGCACGAGATCATATTGCTGCGGCATCACGGGCACGCCGAACAGCATCGAGACCGCATAATGCGGCGCCCCCAGCGCCATCAGCGCCAGCAGCAGCGCGCCGACCATATGCGTGCCCGCCACCAGCTCGCGGCGGCGACTGAGCCTGCGGTCGATCATGCCGATGCACAGGGGACCTGCGATCATAGCCAGCGTGAATGCGCCGAGCTGGTTGCCGGCCTCGACCCGCGTCAGTCCCTTGATCTCCATCAGCCAAGGTCCGCCCCACAGGCCGCGCAGCACCAGCGAGGTCGCAAGCGACACCAGCGCCAGCGCGATCAGGCCACGCAGGGGGCGCGAGAGCCCGAGCCGCAGCACCTCGATCATCTGCGACAGCGGCGAGGACTCGTCCTTGTGCTCGGCCGGTTGCCTCGGCACCAGCAAGAACACGGCGAGCGCGACGAGGACGCCGCCGAGCGCCGAGATCCAGAATCCGGCGCGCCAGCCGTAATGATCGACCACGAAGGCGAGCGGGCTCGACGACAGCAGCATGCCGATATTGCCGATCGAGAGGATCGCGCCGGACCATAGCCCGAACCGCACCGCCGACAATTGCTTGGCCGCCAGCGTCATCGGGCACATCAGCATGCCCGACGTCGCGATGCCCAGCATCACCTGCCCGACCGCAAAGCTTTCCGGCCCCGTCGCGAATCCCGACGCGATGGCGCCGATCACGGTTCCCATAAGCAGGCTCAGCGACACCGGCCGCACGCCAAAGCGATCCATCGCCGCACCGACCGGGATCTGCGCGGCGGCAAAGGCAAAGGGATAGACCGAGGTGAGGCTCGCCAGCGCCTGCGGCTCGATGTGGAAATCCGCCGCCATCAGGTCGAGGCTGACGGCGGGAATCGTGCGCAGCAAGGTCGAGAGCATGTGCCCGCAGGCGAGCGCAAGCAGCGCAAAGATCAGCGCGCGGGTGCCATCTCCCGCGTTATCAGTAGCAACCGCACTCATCAGCGTCCCGTCCCGGCGAGGGTTTCGGCCGGGTTACACGATTGGCGGGACGGTGCCAATGGGGGAGGGCCGATCCGGTGCGCGATGCTTTGTGTCTTCCGGAGCCCCGCTGATCGAGCCATGCCCCGCGTCGATGCCGCTGAAATTGCGATTCGTCGTTACGTCGCCAGTTGATGACGGGCGCTGTTCAATTCCTGCATTCCGATTTATCGAAGCACAGGTTCGATTGCTCGAGCCTGGAAAAGTCCTCTGTTGCAATGAATACGAGAAGTCCGAGCAGAACCATTGCTGCGATGTTGGAACGCATGCTGGGGCGGTTCTCGACAGTGGCGCGATGGTGTTCGAACTTCGAGAGGTCCAGCATGCGCAAGATGTTGTCGGGCCGTGCATCATCAGCCGGATCTCGGCCGCCTCCCGATCGCGTTCGAAACGGTACGACATTTCCCCGGTGGTTCGGTTGATCAGCCTTCATCCCGCGCCTCGTTCCCATCAAGCAGCGCTTGCTGAATTTCAATGATAGGGCCTGACTTGAGGCGAGCGGTCCTGAAATTCGCGATTGTTGGCGCAATTCAGCGTGATGCCGCGGTGACCTCTCACGTCTCTCCATTTCGTTTCTGTTTGTTTCTGCCTGTCCTTCGTTGGACGGCTTTGATCGAGCGACTGCGTTTTGCGACGAGCGAACATGAAAATTTGTACAGATTTTCGCACGCGATCGTCATTTTGACGCTGGGATTTTGTCCGCGATACTTCCAATCAGAGGCGGCGGTTTCACCTGCAATCAGTCGAGTCACCCGTAGGCAGGTACAAACAGTTAGAGGGCCATCAATTTGTCAACGCGACCGAAGCTCAGCGTTGCGCTGTTTGGAATCCTTGCAATAGCCGCGGTGGCCTATGGCGTGTGGTATGAGCTCCTCGGGGGCGTCAAGCCAGCCGCAGCGGCCGCCCAAAGCGCTGCCAGTCAGGCCGCGGCGAAGATTCCCGTCACCTCGTTCGTAGTGAAGAAGGCCGACTTTCCCGTGCGCGCCTACGGTCTCGGAGTCGTCTCGCCGTTCAAGACGGTGACGGTCAAGAGCCGCGTCGACGGTCAGATCATCAAGGTGTTCTTCAAACAGGGGCAGATGGTGAAGGAGGGCGATCCACTTCTGGAGATCGATCAACGCCCCTTTACCGCGGCTCTCGAGCAGGCGGTGGCGAAGAAGGCCCAGGACGAGGCCAATCTAAGGAACGACCGCTTGAACCTGGAGCGCTTTCAGAAGCTCGCGAAGCAGCAATTCGAGACCCAGCAAAATCTCGATACCCAGCAGGCCCTGGTCGATCAGATGATCGCGCAGGTGAAGGGCGACCAGGCCGCCATCGACAATGCGCAGACCAATCTCGGTTACACCTCGATCAAGGCGCCGATCAGCGGACGAACGGGTTTCCGGCTGGTTGACCCCGGCAACATCGTGCATGCCGCGGATACGACGGGGATCGTCACCATCGCCCAGCTGCAGCCGATCGCAGTGCAGTTCACGGAGCCTGAAGAGCAATTGCAGGCCATCGACAAGGCCTTTGACACCGGCGAGGTGCCGGTCGAGGCGCTGACCTCGGACGGAACCAGGACACTGTCGCAAGGCAGGCTCGTGGTCATGGACAATTCGGTGAACCAGGCCACCGGGACCATCAGCCTGAAAGCGCGCTTCGACAACAAGGACAATGCGCTGTGGCCCGGCCTGTCGGTGACCACGCGGATGCTGATCGATACGCGCAAGGACGTCATCGTCGTGCCGCAGGATGGCGTGCAGCACGGGCCGTCGGGTCTGTTCGCCTATGTGATAGGCGACAATGGCAAGGTCAGCGCGAGGCCGATCAAGGTCAGCCAGAGCGGCGATGCAAATGCCGTGGTCTCCGAAGGCCTGAACGTCGGAGACAGGATCGTGGTGGCCGGACAGTCACGCCTGTTCGATGGCGCACTGGTCGACGACAAGCCCCAGGCCGCGCCGACGGCGGATGCGAGCGCCAGCACTGCTCAGGCCAATAGCGGAACCAAGACCACCGGATCGGCTGACTGACATGGCTGGCGGTATCTCGGCTCCCTTCATTCGCCTCCCCATCGCGACGTCGCTGCTGATGGTCGGCATCGTCTTCGTCGGGATCATCGCCTATCCGCAATTGCCGGTGGCGCCGCTGCCGGAAGTCGACTTCCCCACCATCCAGGTCTCCGCCAACCTTCCCGGCGCGGATCCGGAAACGATGGCTTCTTCGGTGGCGCAACCGCTCGAATCGCAGTTTGCGCTCATTCCCGGCGTCTCGGAGATGACGTCGCAGAGCCAGACCAGCTCGACCCAGATCGTTCTGCAGTTCGATCTCTCGCGCAACATCGATGGCGCCGGCTCCGACGTGCTCGCCGCCATCAATGCCGCGAGCGGGCAATTGCCCAAGAACATGCCGACCCCGCCGACCTACAGAAAGGTCAATCCGGCCGACTCGCCCATTCTCACGCTCGGTGCCACCTCGACGACGCTGCCGATGACGCAGGTGTCCGACGAGACCTACACCAAGCTCGCGCAGGCGATCAGCCATATCAGCGGCGTCGGCCAGGTCAGTGTCGGTGGACAGCAGGCGCCGTCGATCCGTGTCCAGATCGATCCCGCCAAGCTGGTCGCCAAGGGCCTGTCGCTGGAGGATGTGCGCACCCCGCTCTCGGTGATCACCGTCAACAATCCCAAGGGAACCCTCAACGGCGACACGCGCACCTACACCGTCTATGCCAACGATCAGTTCACCAAGGCCGAGGCCTGGAACGACATCGTCATCGCCTATCGGAACGGCAGTCCCGTCCGTGTCGGCGACATCGGCCATGCCGTCAGTGCGCCGCTGGACAATACCCAGTACGGCTGGGTCGACGGCAAGCCCGGGGTGTTCCTGGTCATCTTCAAGCAGCCCGGCGCCAACGTCATCGACACCGTCGACAGCGTCATGAAGCAGCTGCCGCATCTGCAGGCCGGCATTTCGCCGGCCATCAAGGTCTCGGTGCTGTCGGACCGCACGCAGACGATCCGCGCGGCGGTGAAGGACGTGCAGTTCACGCTGCTGCTGACGATCGGCCTCGTCGTGATGGTGATCTTCGTCTTCCTGCGCAGCGTCTGGGCCACCATCATCCCGTCGATCACGGTTCCGCTCGCGCTGCTGGGCGCCTGCGCGCTGATGTGGATAGCCGGCTACAGCCTCGATAATCTGTCACTGATGGCCCTCACCATCGCGGTCGGCTTCGTGGTCGACGATGCCATCGTGATGCTGGAGAACATCACCCGCTACATCGAGGAGGGCGAGACGCCGATGGCCGCCGCGCTCAAGGGCGCCAGCGAAATCGGCTTCACGATCATCTCGATCTCCGTTTCGCTGATCGCGGTCTTGATTCCGCTATTGCTGATGAGCGGGATCATCGGCCGCCTGTTCCGCGAATTTTCGGTGACGCTCGCGATGACGATCGCCGTGTCGGCCCTGGTATCGCTGACGTTGACGCCGATGATGGCGTCGCGCTTCCTCAAATCGCACGACGAGGAGCATCACGGCAGGCTCTATATGCTCAGCGAGCGGATGTTCCAGGCCCTCGTGAACGGCTACGCGCGCGGCCTCGACCTCGTGCTGCGTTTCCGCTTCATCACCTTGATGGTGTTCTTCGCGACGATCGCGCTGACGGTCTATCTCTTCGTGATCATCCCCAAAGGGTTCTTTCCGCAGCAGGATACCGGGCTGATCACCGGAGTCGTCGAAACGTCGCAGGACGTGTCGATCGCCGATATGGCGAAGCACATGCAGGAGATCGGCGCGATCGTGCTGAAGGACCCTGCGATCGACCACATGGCGATGCGGATGGGCGGAAGCGGCAATACGCTCAACGACGGCACGATGTACATTACGTTGAAGCCGCGGGATGAACGCACCGACTCGGCCGACCAGGTCATCCGTCGTCTGCAGGTCCAGACGGCGAAGGTCCAGGGCGCGCGGCTCTATCTCCAGTCGGCGCAGGACGTTCGTGTCGGCGGCCGGGCCTCCCGGACGCAATTTCAGTTCACGCTGCAGTCGACCGACATGGACCAGCTCAACACATGGGCCCCGAAGCTGCTCGCGAAGATGAAGGAGATGCCCGAGCTTCGCGACGTCGCGTCCGACCAGCAGACGTCAGGCACCACGCTGACGCTGTCGATCGACCGCAATCAGGCCGCGCGTTTCGGGATCACGCCCGACGTGATCGACGCGACCCTGTATGACGCATTCGGGCAGCGGGAGATCGCGACATATTTCACCCAATTGTCGACCTACTATGTCGTCCTCGAGGTGCTGCCCTCGCTCCAGAAGAATCCGTCCACGCTGGAGCAGATCTACCTCCGCTCACCGACGACGGGGGGAGAGGTGCCATTGTCGGCGTTCACCAAGTGGACCACGGCTCCAGTGCGGCCGTTGGCCATCAATCACCAGGGCCAGTTTCCTGCGGTGACGATCTCCTTCAATCTCGCGCCCAACGTCGCGCTCGGCCAGGCGACGCAGGCGATCGACGCGATGGAACAGCAGATGAACGTGCCGGCCGCGATCACCTCGACTTTCGCAGGCACGGCGAAGGCATTCCAGGAGTCTCTCTCCTCTGTGCCTTTGCTGATCGTGGCGGCGCTGATCGTGGTCTATCTCATTCTCGGCGTGCTCTACGAGAGCTACATTCACCCCTTGACGATTCTGTCGACCCTGCCGTCGGCCGGTGTCGGTGCTCTGGCGACGCTCCTCATCTTCCATTTCGACTTCAGTTTGATCGGGTTGATCGGCCTCGTCCTGCTGATCGGCATCGTCAAGAAGAACGGCATCATGCTGGTCGACTTCGCGATCGCGGCGGAGCGGGATCAGGGCCTGTCGCCGGTTGAGGCCATTCGAAGGGCATGCCTTCTGCGCTTCCGTCCGATTCTGATGACCACGATGGCGGCGGTGCTCGGCGGCGTGCCGCTGATGCTCGGCCACGGCACCGGCTCGGAGCTGCGTCAACCGCTCGGCTACGCCATGGTCGGCGGTCTCTTGGTCAGCCAGGTCCTGACGCTCTTCACCACGCCGGTTGTCTATCTTTATCTGGACCGTGTCTCGCAATGGTTCAGTCCGAAACCACACGCAGGAAGCGATCCTCAGGAAGAGGACGTTGTCGACGACGGCGATCTGGACGTCGTCGAAAAGCTGGACCCGAAGAAATCAAGGGTCTTTGCGGCAGAATGACTGTTTGACATCCGCGCCGACGACGGCGAGCGCGGCGATCTGGCTCATGTATGCATGGCCAACGCGCGGCGGCTAACCATGCGCAAATTCGGACTGGTTGTACCTGATTTTCGTGATTGTCGGACCGTTTGACGATCAGCATTTCAGCTTCCGTCTGACAGTCTCCCCCTGCTTCACGCCACCGCCTGGGCAATGAAGTTGCGGACGATCTTCGAGGTCTCGCCACGCCGGAACGCCAGAGCCAAGCGCACGATTGGAGCGATCCCTTTGACCTCACGATAGGTGACGCCGGTTACATGAAGCTGGCGCATTGACGCCGGCACGAGCGAAAAGCCAAGCTCAGCTGCCACCAGGCTGACGACAGAGCTGATCTGCGGCGCGGACTGCCCGAGGGTCGGCTCGAAGCCCGCCCGCCGACAGGCCGCGATGACTGTGTCAACCCAGGCCGATCCGCGCGGCGTCAGAATGAGCGGATCCCCCTTCAGCCTGATAAGATCGATTTCAGTCGACTTCGCCACCGGATGGCTTGCGGGCAATACGACGAGCATCGGCTCGTTGGAGAGACGCCGAAACTGTAGATCGTCCTCGCCCTCATCGGGGCGCAGGAACACCGCGTCCCGCTCTCCTTCCCGAAGGCCCGCAAGGAGGCGGGATGTGCTTGCTTCCTCCAGCGTCAGATCCACATCGGGATAAGCTCGGCGAAACGATCGGATTGTCGAGGTAACAACGGGATTAAATGGTGCCGAGTTGGTAAAGCCCACCCGCAGCGAACCGATTTGACCCCGCGCAGCCCTCTGCGCGGCGCGAATGGAGCGCTCCGCCGGCCTTGTCCGACAAAGCGCTGTCAAAAAAGATTGATGGGCGAAATCGCTTGCAGCCAAGCCGAATACTAGACGATCGGTCTAATTTATGGCACCTCGGAAAAGCGCGGTGAAATCAGCTTTGGTTGGGGCTCGGTCGCTACCGAGCGCTGACTGGTTGATGAGGGAATCTTCAACAAACATCGTCCGACCATATCTTCATGGTTGGGTGGATTTCAGCATGAGAGGTCACGCATGTTTCGCAGTATCGCGCTTGGAATGATGATCACTCTCGCAATGGCTCTAACCGCGCCGGTGGCCATTGCGCAGCAAAAGCACCACGTCAGCTATGATACGCCGGCAACTCAGACGGTATACACCCAACAACACGTCATCGACGTTGGCGACATTCCGGGACATCAAGCTCGGCTCTTCGAAATTCGGCGGACCTATGGTGACGATGCCCCCCTTATCAACGGATCGAGGTTGAAGGAGCAGTGGACACGCGGCATGTCGGACTACATCGACAACAACGGTCCGGCTCTCATCTACAACGTTTGGATACTGGAGAACGGGGAGAAGTTTTTTGTCAGGACATCTCTGGTCGCTCAAAGCAGTGGAGATGGGAAACTTACGAACATGACATCGGGCGTCATTACCGGTGGCACGGGTAGCCTCGCCAGAATGCGTGGCATCATCAGCAGTCATGGCCCGTCCGAGCCGAAGGCCGGCACCAATGCAAATCAGACGGACATCGACTATTGGATGGAGTGAGAAGGCCTTCGCCATAGGCGATGGACCGGTGAAAAAGTTGCCGGTCCATCATGTCCGTTCTGATACGGCGTGTCGTGATCAAAAAATGCTCGAAACCAGCCGCTATCCCCTATGGAGAATTCTCATGCCGCACCGTCGAAACGGGCGAATTGTGATGTTCTTGTTTTGCTTGTTCAGCCTGATCTCTACGGCGCGGCCAGTGAGCGCAGAAGTTACCCGGATCGAGTTCACGTCGAAGCAGCCTTACGGCACATTTCGCGCCGGCGACTATGTGATCTGGCAGGGCAAGATCCGCGGCGACCTATCGCCGCAAGAAGCCATCCCTGGGATCAACAAGGCGCCGCGCAATGAACGCGGGCGCGTCGACTACGCGGCGAAGGTCATTCTCATGATGCCGGCGGCTCCGCGCGGGGAAAACGGCGCGTTGCTGGTAGACGTACCCAACCGCGGGCAAGTCTGGGCCGAGGCGATCTACAACTCGCCACGCGACGTGCGGTTTCTCCCGGGCACGCTGGAGCAGGGCACCGGCTTTCTTCAAGACCATGGTTTCGCGGTTGCGGAGGTATTTTGGGAGCTTGGACAGAGTGCGGACCTGCCTTCGTTCGCTGACGCCGATGGCAAGACACGGTTCGTCGAGGGAGTGGGCTTTGCGATCGTCCGCGATGCCGCGGATTTCTTCGCGCATGCAGCTTCTGACAAGGGTGGAACGCCCAACCCGCTCAAGGGAGCGATCAACCGCGTGCTCGCGAGCGGCAGGTCGCAGGATGGACGATTCCTGAAGACCTTTCTCCTGAACGGCTTCAACATGATGGGCAACCGGCGCGTCTTCGACGGAATGCATGTGTTCGTCTCGGCCGCTGGCCTTCTACCGATCCTGCAGACGGGCCTTGGACCAATGTCGAGCGCCGAGGGGGCTCCAACATTCGACAACCCGGATTTTCCCGGCGTGAATGACGGACCGCTCACGATCGGGGAGATCACGGCCAAGGTCGAGGCGCGCGGCGAGGTGCCTCCGAGGACGATACTCGTGAGCTCCACCACGGACTACTATTCGCTGCGCGCTTCGCTTGGCCGCACGGGCGCGTCCGGAACCGCGGATCAGCCACTGCCCGCCAATGTGCGGATGTACGATATCGCGGGAGGCCCGCATATACCCGCCCCCAAGGCACCGGCCTGCACACTGACGCCAGGCCGCCTCGATTGGTCGCCGCTGTCGCGGGCCCTCCTGCTGCACCTTGATGCCTGGGTAAGCCGCGGCACCAAGCCGCCCGCCAGCGAGCTGATGTCGCTTGAAGCCGCGGGCGGCGAGCCACCTGCGCTGCGCGCCCCGACTCGGCTTTCCGCCGCAGTGATACAAGTGCCAAAGCGCGATCAGGACGGCAATGCGCTCGGCGGCGTGCGGCTGCCGGATGTCGCGGTGCCGACCGGCACCAATGGCGCCCAGAACCAGCCGCAGACATTCACCTGCATGCTGATCGGGTCCTTCTCGCCATTCGCAGCGACGAAAGCGGAACGAGAGCGTACCGGTGACGCCCGCCCGTCGATCGAAGAGCGCTATCACGGCCGCGACGATTACGTGAACCGGATCCGGATCGCCGCCCAGGATCTGCTAGCGCGTGGGTTTCTGCTGCCGGAAGACGCGGCAGTGATCGTTCAGGAAGCCGCGTCGACTAACCTGTTCGCGCCCGCACCAACGAATGCCGAGCCACGTTGAGTGAGCCAAGCCGGAGCCTAGGCCTACCACCGAACTGGTGGATGGAGTGAGAGGGTTTCCGCCACCTGCAGAACGCCGCATCACGGGCAGTTTGCTTCTTCTAGACGATCGGTCTATTACGATTTGCATGAGCAAGACGCTGCCTCGCCGCCGTCGCGGGCGACCTCCTAAGGAACTTGCCGGCACCAGCGCGACCCGTGACGCGCTTGTCCGTGCAGGTGTCGTTATGCTGACGGAGAAGGGCTATTCCGCGACGGGGATCGAGGAAGTCTTGCGGAGCGTCGACGTGCCAAAGGGGTCGTTCTACCACTACTTTCCGAGCAAAGAGGCATTTGGAGCGGAGCTGATCGACAGCTACGCTGGCTACTTTTCGCGAAAGCTCGACAGCTTCTTCCTGAACGAGCAGCATTCCCCGCTCGAAAGGCTCAGAAGTTTTACCGACGATGCTACGTCCGCCATGAAGCGCTTCCGTTATGCGCGAGGCTGTTTGGTGGGCAATCTTGGGCAGGAGATGAGCGTACTTCCACAATCATTTCGCCAGCAGCTGTTCGATGTGTTCATCGACTGGCAGCAGCGCACTGCCAAGTGCTTGAGAGCTGCCCAGGCTACTGGTGCAATCTCTTCCAACCAAGATTGCGACTGGCTTGCCGAGTTCTTCTGGATCGGTTGGGAGGGCGCGGTTCTTCGCGCCAAACTCGAACGCCGTTCCGAACCGCTTCATTCCTTCTCGAAGGGCTTTTTCAAGCTCCTCGGTGAATGAGTCGTTTTTCGTGTAGATGGCCGAAGGCACAATCCACCACACTATCTCCGCGCTATCATTTCAACCGACTTGATCAGCCGCTCGCGCTCGGCCGCGAGAGCCTGCCGATCTAGAGCATCCCGTTGAGCTGATCGATCTCATGCTCGTGGCAAACGGCGCTAAGGTTGCGATTCTTGGTTTTGCAAGTGCATCCCCGAGTTGATCTGAATAAATGTCGCCTTCTGGCCCATCGCGACCTCTTGCCTTGCCGCACGAACCTGGTCGCTATTGGGGCAACGCAGACGTAGCCTTCGCATCACGCCGCGGGGTTTATGGGCACACGGCCTAGCCCAGCTCCTGCAGCAGCTTCCGCGTCTCGCCCAGCAACGCCCGTATCGCCCTTCGTTCTGCGATCCGGTCCTGCGTGAATAGCCCATGCTTCCGCGCATTTTGATTTCCCTTCGGTGCGCCTGATCTCGCGGCGCTGCCATGCATGCGGCAGCGGGTCTTGCCGTGCACCGCCGGCGCGAGGCAGGCGCTGCCGCTGCGTGTCCTGGCGCCGCAGCGCGGACTCGCCAGCATCGCAGCCATGTTGCGGGGGTGATCGCCGCTCATGCGGTGGCACCTTGTGCGGCATCGACCAGTTCATGTTCGCCTTCGCCGGCTTCGCGAGGCGAGACCGATCCTGCTCCCATCGGCGTGTCCGCGACGCTTTGCTCCGTTACGATCATGCCCGTGTGCTGGACGGGGTGGCTCGCGATGGCTCCTGCGCCATCCTGCACCGTCAGACTCTCCACCGTGATCGCCCGCTCGCCATTGTTGCGGTACCGGTTGAGCGCCTCGACCTGGGCCGGAAAGATTCGCGCCAGCTTGGCGAGCGCGCGTGACGCGCTGTCCTGCCGCGGGATGTCGTCAGCGAAGGCGAGGCGATGGGCGCAGCGCATCGCCAGGACGTGAATGGAGACCATCTGTGCCGCCAGCATGGCCTCGATGGAATCCCGCGGCGCGATGCTCTTCATCATCGAGATCATGAAGGCGAGATTGGCCTCGTCCGGCTTCTGCGCAGTCACGCTGGCCTTCACCAATTGCTTCAGGATGCCTTGCAACGCGTCACGGTCGACGGCACCGAGCGCGTCGGCTAGCAGCCGTTCGCCGGTTCTCGGGTCGGGATGATCGATGGCAATGCGCCGCCTGTAGAGTTTGACGCGCGGGCTCGCAGCCGGGTCGCTGCGATCGTTTGCCGCAACCGGCGGCGTGGTGTGGCGATCGGGGGATGTCGTCATGTGTCGTGTCCTTTACCGGCGCAGGTGCGCGAACGACCGCTCGCGTGCTGCGCGGCTACGAATTTTGAGATGTCGATGAGAGGCTTGCGCGCGATCGCGGCGAGTCGCCCGAGGAGCGGGCGGCCTGGACGCTGGCGATTGTTGCGATGATGCCATCATGCCGGTGTTTTGCCCGACGTGTCAAACTGCATTTCGTGGTATCCGAAGGTTCTTGTCCTGCGCAAGTCCTTGTCCTGACAGGGGCCGGCTACTGTGCATGGGGTTGTTTTCGCATTTTTTGTTTGGATGCGGCTCTCGCGTGCCGCACGACGGAATGCCGGCGTGCAAACGCGATTGCGAAATCCGGCGCGACCGCTAATCATGATCTCCAGAGGCGCCGCACCATGCAAAAGCGGCAGCGCGGGTCCGGGGAGAGAACGAATGCAACGAACGCTTCGCCTGCTGGCGATTGTCGCCGGATTGTGCGTGACGACCGAGGCTCTCGCGCAGAAATATCCGACGCGTCCGGTCAAGATCATGGTCGGCTTCAGCGCGGGCGGCCCGGTCGATGTGGTCGCGCGCATCGTCGGCGACCGGCTGAGCAACAAGCTCGGCCAACCCTTCGTGGTCGAGAACCGCGCCGGCGCCAACGGCATGATCGCAGCCGAGGGCGTGGCGCGCGCGGACGCGGACGGCTACACCATCCTCGCCTGTAACTCGTCCACGATCACGCTCAACAAGACGCTGTTCAAGGACGCCCGCTACGATCCGCAAGGCGATTTTGCGCCGCTCACCACCGTCATCTCGGCGCCGCTCGTTCTGGTGGTCAATCCCGAGAATCCCAAAACGGCCAACATCAACACCGTCGCCGATCTGGTCGCGGCGGCGAAGGCCGCGCCCGGCGCGCTCGCCTACGGCTCGGGCGGCAACGGCAACCTTGCCCATCTCGCCATGGAGCTGCTCAGCCAGAAGGCCGGCATCAAGCTGATTCACGTGCCCTATCGCGGCGGCGCGGCATCCGAGGTCGGCATCCTCGCGCAGGAGGTCCTGGCGGTGTTCGATCCCTTGTCCGCCGTCCCGCTGGTGAAGGCCGGCAAGCTGCGCGCGCTTGCGGTGTCATCGGCCGAGCGGCTGCCGGCGCTGCCTGACGTGCCGACCGTCGCGGAGGCCGGCTATCCCGGCTTCGATATCTCGTTCTGGGTCGGCTTCTTCATGCCGAAGGCCGTGCCCGCGCCGATCCGCGAGACGCTGCACCGTGAGATCGTCGCCGCCGCCAGGGATCCGGCGTTGCAGGAGCGCCTGGAGTCGCAAGGCGTCGTCAGCGTGCTCAGCCCGGCCGACTACGCCGCGAAGATCGCCAAGGAGACGACGGATCTTGCCGAGGTCGTCGCGGCCGCGAACATCAAGGCGGAGTAGGGGGCGTCACGCGAGAGGATCTGCTTGCGGTAGCGGATCAGGGCTCGCTCGATGCGAGGCGCACGGCGCGGGCCTTCGCGCCGGTCGTCTTCCTCGATGCGCCGACGGAATCCTCATTAAAGCAGCAGGGAAAACCGGCCGCGAAGCGGGCTTCGAGCTAGTCCTTGGGAAAATCCTTGCGCATCGCGATCTCGGCGGCGTCGCCGGGCGACAGCACCGTTTGCTCAAAAGCCGGCTGCGGCTTCGTCATGATGTCATAGAGCGAAATGCCCTTGATCGGCTTATCCATGAGCACGCGAACGCAGTCGGCGAGCGTGCCGTTGTAGACGAGATAGGGCGGACCCCGGTCCTTCTGTCTCTCGCCTTTCAGCGACGGCCACTTCTTCAGTTCGGCCGGCGCGTCATAGGCGATCGGCGATTCCTCTTTGAACATGCGCTTGGCCTCGGGCGGCGTGAAAAGCCCGAAAAGCCTAGGCTTGCCCGGTAAACGCTTGTTAAAGAATTAGTTCAAATCAGCCGGCAACGAAGGCGAGCAGGGTGCCGTTGGCCTTGGCCGGTGGCACGCAGATCGCGGCCCCGCTGCGCAACGCAGCCGGACCCAACGCCTTCTCGGTGGCTGCGAGATCGCCGCTGACGAGGACCAGGGCGGCGCCACCGCGCGCGGAAAGGCCGGTGAGCGGCACGCCGGGATAGCGTCTGCCGAGCTGGTCCAGCGTCAGATAGACGAAGTCGGCGCGGTCGCCGCCGGACGGCACGGCGACTGCACCGTCGGCTTCCGCCTTCGGTTCGCGGTCGATTAGGCGGCCGAGATGCGCCGCATCCTGCGCGGGCTCGGGCGTTGCGATCAGCGTCTGCCTGATCCGCTTCGCCGCATTGGCGTGCTTCATCAATTCAGGAATCCACACCGTCTCGCGGGTCTTGTGCTGGCAGGCGAAGATGCGCACGCCGCCGGGCGCCTCAGCGGTCGGCCACATGAAGGTGCGGAATTTTGCAGCCGAGATCGTGCCATCGGGCAGCGTCACCGGCCGTTCGAAATCGGTCGGGCCGATCGGCGTCAGGCCGCGCGCACGGATCTCCTCGGCGCCGGCTGCGCTGTCGATCGCCGTGAAGGCGATGCGCTCGATGCCCTCGCCGTGCCTGTCGACGAAGGCGCGGGCCGGTGCGTTGTGCTCAGTCGCCACCAGCACGCCGAGCAGCTCCATATAGTCGGGGTCGAACATGATGGTGTAGTTGCCGGTGCCCATATGCGCGCTGTGGGTGCCGCGCGGCGACAGGGTGAAACCGAGCTGCCTGTAGTTTTCGGCGGCCTTGTCGAGGTCCCGAACCATGACCACGGCGTGGTCGATACCGATGATGTTCTTGAGGGCCACTGTTCTTTCCCCGCAGCAAATGCAAATTTCGATCTGGACCGCGCCAGCGGCCGCTGGCCCTGTCTACGCCGGATAGGCGATCAAGTCATTTTCAAATCGGCGCTAGATGCGGAATTTCATTTCGCGAAATGCGGTATCGACGCGCGATGGCGTCACTGCGCCTGCTCGATATAGGCGGCGAGAATGGCGCGCTCCTCGCTGGTCATGTCGGTGATGTTGCCCGGCGGCATCGCATTGGACCACGCCGCCACGCGGCCGATCAGGCGGATGTTGCGATGGATGTGCTCGGGCGCGTCGAGCAAGATGCCTTTGGGCGCGGTCACGATGCCGGCCCAGACCGGCTCTGCCGCGTGGCACATGCTGCAACGGGACATCACGATCTCCTCGACATTGGCGCGCGTCGGCTGTGCCGACAGCGCGCCCGTCTTGACCTCGCGCGGGCCTGCGGCGGAGAGCAAGAGGATCGCAATCACGCCCAATGCGGCGACACCCCACACCCACCACGGCGATTTGTGCCCCGCGTGCCGCTCGTTGAAGAAGTGGCGGATCACGGGGCCGAGCGCCAGAATGATCGCGACGATGATCCAGTTGAAGCGCGTCGCGTAGAGCAGAGGATAGTGATTGCTGATCATCAGCACGACGACGGGCAAGGTCAGGTAGTTGTTGTGAACCGAGCGCTCCTTGCTGGCCTTGCCGAGCTTCGGATCGGGCGCCTGTCCCGCGATCAGGCTGGCCACGATCTTCTTCTGGTTCGGGATGATCAATGCGAACACGTTGGCGACCATGATGGTGCCGATGATCGCCCCAATCTGGTTGAAGGCGCCGCGCCCGCTCAGGACGTGGGTGAAGGCGTAAGTGAGCGCGACCAGGAACAGATAGCCGCCGATGGCAAAGGGCAGCTCGCGCTGCGCAAGCCCGGTGCGGCAGGCCGCCTCATAGAGCAGCCATGCCAGCGCCAGGCTGCAGAAGCTGAACAGCCCGGCCTGGATCGGTGTGAGGTCGAGAATCGACTTGTCGACCAGGAACAGGTCGGCATCGAGATAGTACACCACCACCATCAGCGCGAAGCCGGACAGCCAGGTGGTGTAGGCCTCCCATTTGAACCAGGTCAGCTCCTCCGGCATCTGGCTCGGAGCCACCAGATATTTCATGATCCGGTAGAAGCCGCCGCCATGGACCTGCCAGGCTTCGCCCTGCACGCCGTCCGGCAGGTCAGTCTTCGGCTTCAGGCTGAGATCGAGGGCGATGAAGTAGAAGGAACTGCCGATCCAGGCGATCGCCGCCACCACGTGCAGCCAGCGCAGCAGCAGGCTCGCCCATTCCGATATGATGGATCCCCACATGATCACCCCATCAATTGCGACCTGGATGCCGCAGCTTTGATGACCGCAACCGGCGGTCGCGCCCTTACAATGTGTCGCACCGATCTGCCGCATTTTCCAGTACGATGGGCCGTGGCCGATGCACATCGTGCGGGCATGAGCTGACGTGGGATTCGGCAGGTGTTTGAACTGCCGTAGAACATTTGCGGACCTATAAGCGTCGACGTTCAGGACGCGCAGGCTGGGAGGAAGACGACGTGAAAAGCAGGATTTCGTCCGCAGCAACGGCTGCGGGATTGCTGGTCGCGGTTGCTGCCAGCGCGCAGGCCGAGCCGGTTCTGCAAGGCAAGGACGCCTATGGCGATTGGCAGGCCGACAAGCCCGGCACGGTCAGGTTGATCCGGCCGCAGGACCTCGTCAGGCCCGGCGCGACACGGTCGGTTGCGAGCACCGCGCGTGTGGCGTCGCGACCGCCGGAGGCCACGCCACGTGTGCCGGCGGGTTTCAAGATCGAGCTGTTCGCCGAAGGCTTGCGCGCGCCGCGCATTGTGAGGGTCGCGCCGAACGGCGATGTCTTCGTCGCGGAGACGCGGGCCGACGCCATCCGCGTGCTGCGCGCCGGGGATGGCGGCAAGGCCGCGACCAACGAGGTGTTTGCCAGCGGATTGAGACGGCCGTTCGGCATCGCCTTCTTTCCGAACGGCGACAATCCGCAATGGGTCTATATCGCCAACACCGACAGCGTCGTCCGGTTTCCCTATCAGGCCGGCGATCTCAAGGCGCGCGGCAGGGCGGAGACGATCGTGGCAAGCCTGCCGCAGGACGGCAGCCATTCCACCCGCGACATCGTCTTCACGCCCGACAACAAGCGCATGCTGGTCTCGGTCGGCTCGCTCAGCAACGTCGCCGAGGGCATGGGGACGCCGCCGGGCGGATTGGATGGCTGGTCGAAGACGCAGCCGCTCGGCGCGGCCTGGGCCAGTGAGCTCGAGCGCGCCACCGTGATGGCATTCACGCCTGACGGCAAGGACCGGAAGATTTATGCCACCGGCATCCGCAATTGCGTCGGTCTTGCGATCGAGCCGCAGAGCGGGCTGCCCTGGTGCTCGACCAATGAGCGCGACGGGCTCGGCGACGATCTCGTGCCCGATTACGTCACCAGCGTGAAGGAGGGCGCGTTCTACGGCTGGCCGTGGTTCTATATCGGCGGCAACGAAGATCCGCGCCACGCCGGCGCGCGGCCGGATCTCAAGGACAAGGTGACGGTGCCCGACGTGCTGATCCAGCCGCACTCGGCTTCGCTCGGCATGACTTTCTATCAGGGCACGCAGTTTCCGTCCGACTATCAAGGCGATGCCTTCGCCGCTGAGCACGGCTCCTGGAACCGCTCCAAGCGCACCGGCTACAAGGTGATCCGTATCAGGATGAAGGACGGCAAGCCCACCGGCGAGTACGAGGATTTCGTCACGGGGTTTGTCGTGAGTGACACGGAGGTCTGGGGAAGGCCGGTTGGTGTCGCCGTGGCGAAGGATGGATCGCTGCTGGTGTCGGAGGACGGCAATGGCACCATCTGGCGGGCGACGCGCGCACCGCAGTGACGCTGCTTACCCTCCCCCTCCAGGGGAGGGTAAGCAGCGCGCTCGAATTACCCCCGTCTCACACTCGCGCCACCGTCCACCGGCAGCGTCACGCCCGTGATGAAATTCGCTTCGTCCGACGCCAAAAACAGCGCGGCGTTCGCGACGTCCCAGCCGGTGCCCATCTTCTTGCGCAGCGGCACCTTGCTGTCGCGCTCGGCTTCGACCTCGGCGCGGGTCTTGTGCCACTCGCGGGCGCGGGTGTCGACGGCCATCGGCGTGTTCATCAGGCCGGGCAGGATGACGTTGGCACGGATGCCGTATTCGGCGTTCTGGTAGGCGAGCTGCTCGGTGAAGGCGATCATCGCCGACTTCGTCGCCTTGTAGGCGACGTAAGGATAGGTCGTAATCGCGGCCATCGAGGAGATGTTGATGATGGCGCCGCTTCCTTGCGCGCGCATGATCGGGATCACTTCCTTCGCGGCGAGAATGCAGCTCTTCAGATTGATGGCGACGACACGGTCGAACGCCTCCTCGGTGATTTGAAGCAGCTCGGCATCGCCCCCGGACAGGCTGACGCCGACATTGTTGTGCAGCACGTCGATGCGGCCCCAGCGCGCCTGCGCGTCCACGACCATCGCCTTGATGTCCGCGGATTTGGTCACGTCGGCCTTGAAGGCCGCAGCGGTGCCTTGCTCCGCTGCGATCAGATCGACGGTTTCCTGCGCCGATTCCAGGTGGTGGTCGACGCACAGCACTTTGGCACCCTCGCGCGCGAAGGTCAGCGCGGTGGCGCGGCCGTTGCCCATGCCTTCACCGGGGCTCTGGCCGGCGCCGACGACGATCGCGACCTTGTCCTTCAAGCGCATGTCACTTCACTCCCGGGATCGGGTACTGCTGGAGTACCTCTTTGTAATACGGTTCGTTGTCGATCTTCATGGTGGCGAGCGCCCGCACCACACCACAATAGAAGGCGATGGTGAGTACGAGGTCGACCATGTGCTCGTCGGAGAGATGCTGCCTGATCTCGGCGAAGGTGGCATCCGACATCGCGAGCTGGCGCACCATCTCGCGGGCGCCTTTCAGGATCGCTTTTGCGAGCGGCTCCAGCTTCGACGGCTTGCCCTCGGTCTCCGCCATCAGGCCTGTGATGTCCTCGTCGGTGACGCCAAACTCCTTGCCGATCTTCACATGGTGGGTGAATTCGTATTCCGACTTCTCCATCCAGCCGACCTGGAGGATCGCGAGCTCTCGCAGCCGCGGGTCGAGCTTGCTCTTGAAGCGAATATAGCTGCCGATGCCGTTGAAGGCGCGCGCCATCTCCGGCGAGTTGACCAGCAGCTTGTGCAGGTTCGTGTTGCGCTTGAGCATGTCGCGATATTCGGGCGCGACCTGGTCGGCCTCGAGATAGGGTAGGCGGGCCATCCGTGTTCCTTTCAGTGTTCCTGTGATTCACGTTCCGGCGCTTGCAGCGTCACGCCGCCGTCGACCACCAACACCTGGCCGGTGATGTAGCGTGCAAAGTTGCTGAGCAGGAATTTGACGGCGTGGCCGACATCCCAGCCGGTGCCTTCGGTCTTCAGCAGCGAGGCCCTGGCGCGGTTGGCGCGGGCCCGCTCGCTCATGCCGCGGGCATAGACCATCGGCGTGTACATCGGGCCGGGGCAGATGCAGTTGACGCGGATGTTGTCGCGGCCGTGATCGACAGCCATGGCGCGCGTCAGACCGATGATGGCGGCCTTCGATGTCGTGTAGGTCGTGAGCCCGCGCGGCCGCAGCGCCGAGATCGAGGAGATATTGACGATCGCGCCGCCCTTGGCGGTCTTGATCATCGCGGGGATCGCGTGCTTGGAGAGCAGGAACATCGTCTCGACGTTGACCTGCATGACACGGCGATACTGCTCGGGTGTCTCGTCGACCACGCTGCCACGGCTGCCGATGCCGACATTGTTGTCGAGGAAATCTAGCCGGCCCCAGCGGTCGAGTGTAGCTTCGACCAGTGTCTTGCAATCGGCTTCGCTGGTGACGTCGCCGCCATGCGCCGCTGCCGTGCCACCCTCGTCCCGGATCATCTCCACGGTGCGCTCGGCGAGCTTGAGGTCGCGATCGGCCACCAGCACTTTTGCTCCGGCGCGGGCCAACAGAATTGCTGCAGCGCGGCCGTTACCGATGCCGTCGCCAGCGGCGCCACCGCCGCTGATCAGCGCCACCTTGCCGGCGAGGCCGGCATCGTCCTCGGGGCCCTGCATGTCGTTTCATCCCAATTATTTTCGTGCAGATTAGCAATCGCCCTGACAGGAGAGAAGGCCGATGGTCCCGCGCAGATGTCATTGACATCGCATGGAATTGCATGCCGCCGGGCGGCACGGCGCGCGATTAAGCGGGCATGTCGCGGAACCGTTCTGCCGAGCTTGCGTTTGTTGCGGGGGCTTTTCCGCGCTAGGCTCTCGCCTGGGGTTTCCCAATCGTCAGTGGCTTGCCGATGAATCTGCTCGATCCACAAGGGCCGGTGGCTGTCGCCAACAGCACCATCCTGGTCGATTCCGTCTTCATCATGCTCGTGATCGTGGTGCCGACCATTTTCGCGATTTTGGCCTTTGCGTTCTGGTTTCGCGCGTCCAATCCGAGAGCACGTTACCAGCCTGACTTCGTCTATTCCGGCCGCGTCGAGATGGTGGTGTGGGCGATCCCCGCGCTCACCGTGATCCTGCTCGGCGGCGTCGCCTGGATCGGCTCGCACCAGCTCGATCCCGCCGCGCCCGTGCCGGGCACCGGCAGTCCAGTCCGCATCCAGGCGGTCTCGCTCGACTGGAAATGGCTCTTCATCTATCCGGACCAGCGCATCGCCACCGTCAACACGCTGACGGTGCCGGCCGGTGCCGAGCTGAATTTCCAGCTGACGTCGTCGAGCGTGATGAACGTGTTCTTCATCCCGCAGCTCGGCAGCATGATCTACACCATGAACGGCATGGTGACGAAGCTGAACCTGCGCGCCGACAATGAGGGCAAGTTGCAGGGCCTGTCGGCGCATTTCTCCGGCGACGGCTTTCCCGACATGATGTTCGACGTCAACGTGATCTCGCCGCTCGCCTTCCCAGACTGGGTCGCGACCACGGCGAAGACCGATGCCGTGCTGAACGAGGACAGCTACAAGAAGCTGATGCAGCAGGGCATCGAGAAGAACAGGCTGACCTTTCGCCTGGCGGATCCCCGTCTGTTCGACCTGATCGCAACCCAGCACATTCCGCCAGGGCCCGGCCCGGAGCTGCTCTCCGATGCCGGCAGGCCGCACAGTGGAGGCCACGATGCTCGGTAAGCTCGATTGGTCGGCGATCCCGTTCGACCAGCCGATACCCCTCATTGCGGGTGCCGTGGTGCTGGTCGCGATCCTCGGCGTGCTGATCTGGGTCGTCGTTAAGGGACATCTGCCGTATCTCTGGCACGAGTGGATCACCAGCGTCGACCACAAGCGCATTGGCGTCATGTATATCCTGCTGGCCTCGGTCATGCTGCTGCGCGGCGGCAGCGACGCCATCATGATGCGGCTCCAGCAGGCGGTCGCTTACCAGTCACAAGGCTATCTCCCGCCGGAGCACTACAACCAGATCTTCTCGGCGCACGGCACCATCATGATCTTCTTCACGGCGATGCCGTTCGTGATCGGGCTGATGAACCTGATCGTGCCGCTTCAACTCGGTGTGCGCGACGTTGCTTTCCCAACGCTGAATTCGGTCGGCTTCTGGCTGACAGCGACCGGCGCGCTGCTGGTCAATATCTCGCTCGTGGTCGGCGAGTTCGCGCGCACCGGCTGGCTGGCTTTTCCGCCGCTGTCGGAACTGTCCTATTCGCCGGGCGTCGGCGTCGACTACTACGCCTGGTCTCTCCAGATCTCCGGCGTCGGCACCCTGGTCGCCGGCATCAATCTCGTGACCACCGTGCTGAAGCTGCGCACCAAGGGAATGAACTATCTGCGCATGCCGATGTTCTGCTGGACCACGCTGGCCTCCAACCTGCTCATCGTCGCCGCCTTTCCGATCCTCACCGCCACGCTCGCGATGCTGCTGCTCGACCGTTACCTCGGCTTCCACTTCTTCACCAATGAAGCCGGCGGCAACGTCATGATGTTCATGAACCTGATCTGGGCCTGGGGGCACCCGGAGGTCTATATCCTCGTATTGCCGGCCTTCGGCATCTTCTCCGAGGTGGTGTCGACCTTCTCGGGCAAGGCGCTGTTCGGCTACCGCTCGATGGTGCTCGCGACCATGGCGATCTGCGTCATCTCCTTCATGGTCTGGCTGCACCATTTCTTCACGATGGGCGCTGGCCCCGACGTCAACGCCATCTTCGGCATCGCCAGCATGATCATTGCGATACCGACGGGGGTGAAGATCTACAATTGGCTTTTCACGATGTATGGCGGCCGCATCCGCTTTGCGACGCCGATGCTGTGGGCGGTCGGCTTCATGGTCACCTTCATCATCGGCGGATTGACGGGCGTGCTGGTCGCGGTGCCCCCGGCCGACTTCATGCTCCACAACAGCATGTTCCTGGTGGCGCACTTCCATAACGTCATCATCGGCGGCGTGCTGTTCGGCGCCTTCGCCGGCTTCGAATACTGGTTCCCGAAGGCGTTCGGCTTTCGTCTCGACGAGCGCTGGGGCAAGGCCGCGTTCTGGTTCACGTTCCTCGGCTTCTACGTCACCTTCATTCCGCTCTATATCGCCGGCATGCTCGGCATGACCCGGCGCATGCAGCACTACGACGTCGCGGCCTGGCGGCCATGGATGTTCGTGGCGGCCGCCGGCATGGCGGTGCTGACGATCGGCGTGATCTGCCAGATCGTGCAGCTCGTGGTCAGCATCCGCAACCGCGAGGCCCTGCGCGACCGCACCGGCGATCCCTGGGACGGGCGCTCGCTGGAATGGGCGACCTCGTCGCCGCCGCCCGTGTTCAACTTCGCCTTCTATCCGGATGTGCGCGGCGAGGATGCTTATTGGGATCAGAAGGCCCATGCCAAGCAGCAGCAGCTCGAGCATGATCGGCCGGAGTATCAGGATATCGAGATGCCCAGGAATTCACCGACCGGTTTCATCTGCGCGTTCTTCGCCACCATCATGGGCTTCGCGCTGATCTGGCACATCTGGTGGATGGTGATCCTGGGCGGCATCGGCGCATTCGCGACCTTCGTCGTGTTCGCCTGGCGCGATCATGACGAATACGTCATTCCGGCCGACGAGGTCGCAGCGATCGATCGTATCAATCTCGAGGAACGGCGCAGCCTCGTCAGCATGGCGGGAGCGCTCTGATGTCGATGACGGCGACAGCCGGCCGCGCGCATGCCGACCCCCACCACATCGGGCTCGTCGTCGAGCATCCAGGCCCGGCATCGAAGCGCATCGTGACCGCCTACGGCTTCTGGGTCTTCCTGCTCTCCGATATCGTAATGTTCTCCTGCTTCTTCGCGGCCTATGCGGTGCTGTCCGGCCAGACCGCGGGTGGCCCCAGCGGCTCGGAGATCTTCGAGCAGCGCAACGTCGCGATCGAGACGGTCTGCCTGCTGCTGTCGAGCTTCACCTGCGGCATGGCCAGCATTGCCGCCGACGTGCGCAACCGGTTCTGGTTCTATCTCGGCATGACCGTGACCTGCGTGCTCGGACTGATCTTTCTCACCATCGAGTTCCGCGAGTTCGCCGACCTCGTTGCACGCGGCTATGGCCCGTCGCGCAGTGCGTTCCTGACGTCGTTCTTCTCGCTGGTGGGCTGCCACGGCCTGCACGTCTCGGCCGGCATATTGTGGCTGCTCACCATGATGGCCCAGGTCTTTGCAAAAGGCTTTCGCGCCGACGTCCTGCGCCGGATGATGTGCTTTGCGCTGTTCTGGCATGCGCTCGACATCGTCTGGGTCGGGGTCTTCTCCGTCGTCTACCTGCTTGGGAGTGCCGTATGAGCGATCAGACGCATGTGCGGACCGGACACGATCTCGCACCGGGCGAGGAAGAGCAACACAGCGTCGGCGAGCGGGTGCTCGGCTACGTCGTTGGTCTCGGCCTCGCGCTGCTGCTCACGGCAACGTCATTCTTCATCGCCGGAACCGACCTGGTCTGGCAGCCATCCATCCCCGTCGCTCTGATCGTGCTGGCGATCGCGCAGATGGGCGTGCACCTCGTGTTCTTCCTGCACATCACGACGGGGCCTGACAACACCAACAACGTGCTGGCGCTCGCCTTCGGCCTTCTGGTCGTCTTCCTGGTCGTCGGCGGCACCGTCTGGATCATGGGGCATCTCAATGCGAACATGCCGCCGATGGACCAGATCATGCCGATGCGGAAATAGGGCGCACAAGAAAGAAGAGCCGCTTGTTGTGACAAGCGGCCCAAGTCTAGGGAGGAAACGCCCGAGCAAAGCAATCGGACCGAAGCCGGATTGCTGCCAAGGAACGCTCGCGCAAAGCGCTTGCGTACATATTAGATGTAGCAACCACCGAGAGAGTTCAATTCCGGATCAATACTGTCTCCGGCTACCGCTCACATGCTCGTGACGGGCTTCCTCATTTCGGTCGGCGGCAATTGTAGGCCTTGCGGAAGCCGGCGGCCTGCGCGTCGTCCTCCGAGCAGAACCAGCGGTCCGGCTTGGTGGTCGCGGGATAGCTCGGGCAGCCCCTTAAGTGATAGATGCCGATATTGCCGGTGACGCGTGCGCGCACGGCGAGCTTGCCCTTGATGCTGCAACTCGGCGGCATGGTCAGCTCCTCCGGAAACACCGCCGCGCGGATTTCCTTGTCGCGGTCGGCGCGGCAGGCGGCGCCGAGCAGCGCGCCGTCCTTCTTGCCCATGCGGAATTCTTGCGGTGCAACAAAGCAGCCCTTCCAGATGCCGGCTGACGCGGTTTTGGCATCGGCCGCGGCAGCCTTGACGTTCGCCTTGATCGGCTCGCGGGCGATGGCATAGCCAAGCTTGACCAGCTGCTCGTTCAACGAGACCTTGTCGCCCTCGGCGGTGCAGATCGCCCGGTGCCGTTTGCCGAAGCTCTTTTCCGGCCCGACATCGTCACAGCGCACGCTGCGTTTGTTGATCAGCTTCGCCAGCTGGTCGCGGGCCTCGATGCCGCAGGTCCAGGGATCGGCGTGATCGTCGATGCAGACCTGGTCCAATTCGGGCGCGTCGACGCCGTCGAGGCGGTAGGTGACGTCGCCGAGCTGGATCGAATTGGCGTCCCGGACGGTCGCGGCCGCCGTCAGCGCGGAGGCCGGCCCGGACGAGGCCAGAAACCCGGACAGAGCGAGACACGAAACAAGCGCGAAGGCGCGGGCGGCGGCAAATGAATTCCTAAAGGACATAACGTCTCGCTATCGATTGCTCTGGCGCCTCGTTCCTAGCATCCGGAAGTCGCGATACCAATGGTCTGCGCCCTGCGAAGTGCGACATTCGCGTGCCAGCCTTTACTGACCGGCCGGTCTGCCCCTATCGTTCGGCACGATCAAAAACCTGCGTAGACCGGATCGCCCTTGAAGCGGCGAGGGCGGGAGGAAGAAAGTTCGATGAAAGACCCCGTGGACGTCCTGATCATCGGCGCCGGCGCTTCAGGCGCCGCGATCGCGTGGTCGCTGGCCGAGACCAAGATGCACATTCTCTGCCTGGAGCAGGGCGGCTGGATGAACCCAGCGGAATATCCCAGCACGGGCCGCGACTGGGAGGCCAAGTTCTACGGGGAGTGGTCGTCGAGCCCGAATGTCCGCGGCCGGCCCGAGGACTATCCGATCAACGACGACAATTCGCCGATCAAGGTCGTCAACTACAACGCGGTCGGCGGCTCGACGGTGATGTACACCGCGCACTGGCCGCGGCTGCATCCCTCCGATTTCAAGGTCAAGACGCTCGACGGCGTCGCCGATGACTGGCCGATCGACTACGACGCGCTGACGCCGTTCTTCGAAGAGAACGATCGCATCATGGGCACGTCAGGCTTGTCGGGCGATCCGCTGTCGCCGCTGACGCATCCGCCGATGCCGCAGCAGCCGATGGGATTGTCCGGCGCCATCATCGGCAAGGCCATGAACACGCTCGGCTGGCACTGGTGGCCGTCGGACACGACGGTCGCGACCACAGACTATGAGGGCCGCGCGCGCTGCATCAATCTCGGCCATTGCACGCCGGCCTGCGCCCAAGGTGCAAAATCCTCGACCGACATTACCTATTGGCCGCACGCGATCCGCGCCGGCGTCGAGCTTCGCACGCATTGCCGGGTGCGCGAGATCACCACCGACGAGAACGGCATGGCCTCGGGCGTGGTCTATTATGACAAGGACGGCGTCGAGCAGTTCCAGCCGGCGCATGTCGTCATCATCGCCTGCAACGGCGTCGGCACGCCCCGGCTGCTGCTCAACTCGGCATCCAACCGCTTCCCGCACGGTCTTGCCAATTCGTCGGGCCTCGTCGGCAAGAACCTGATGTTCCATCCCTATGCGCAGATCTACGGCTATGTGAAGGAGCCGACCGACAGCAACCGCGCGCCGCCGACCTGCCTGTGGAGCAAGGAATGGTATGACACCGACCTGTCGCGCGGTTTCGTACGCGGCTACGGCGTCCAGTTCGTGCGCGGGGCAGGGCCCGTGTTCGAGGCTGTCGTGAGCGAGCAGAGGGGCATTTTACCGTGGGGCGCGGATCATCACCGCGTCTTCCGCAAGCTCAATGGCCATCGGCTGGGATTCTCCGCGATCTGCGAGGACCTGCCGGAGGAGCACAATCGCGTCACGCTCGATCCTGTCCTGAAGGACAGCCACGGCATTCCCGCGCCGAGGATCGACTACACCATCAGCGAGAACAGCCGGAAGATGATGGAGCATGCGCTCGCGCGCGGCCGCGAGGTTCTGGAAATGGCGGGGGCGACCGACATCTGCGTCAACTCGCCGATCCCGTGGGGCGGCTGGCATCTGCTCGGCACCGTGCGGATGGGCACCGACCCCGAACGCTCCGTCGTCAACGAATGGGGCCGCACGCACGACGTGAAAAATCTCTTCATCGTCGACGGCAGCATCTTCGTCACCTCGGGCGGCGTCAATCCGACGTCCACCATCCAGGCCCTCGCGCTCTACATCGCCGACCAGATGAAGCAGCGCCTCGCAAACTTGTTCGACTGAGGCCGCCATGTCCGCAGACAATCAACTCACCCGCGCCCAACGCGATGACCTCCGTACCATCGCTGCGATGATCGTTCCCGCCAGCGACGAGTACAAGGTGCCCGGCGCCGACGACCCCGCGATCCAGGCCGATATTCTGACGACGCTGGGCCGCGACACCAAATTGGTGGCGGCGGCGCTGGACCATCTGGCCCGGCTCGCAGGGCAACCGTTCGCCGAGCTCGATGCCGCCAGGCGCGATGCGGTGGCGCAGGAGTTCCGCAGCTCCGGCGGCGGCGCCGCCGCAACGCTCGTCCGCGTCGTCCTGCAATGCTATTACCGCGACGACCGGGTGCTGCGCTCGCTCGGGATCGAGCTGCGCGCGCCGTTCCCCAAGGGTTACGTGCTCCCGGACGGCGACTGGTCGCTGCTCGACCCGGTTAAGGCGAGGGCGGGCACGCTGCGGCGCGCGCCCTAGCCACCTTGGTAGGTCAAGTCCTGACAGCCCAGCCTTGCGCCCCAGGCGGGTCCCTTGCGCTGGCAGGAACAGGCCACCATTTGTGTGAGCCTCAAGGACTCTTGCCATGCTGGATTTTACCTCAGACATCGTCGATGACGCCGCGTCATCGCGAGCGACAGCGTCTGCCCCGGTCGATGACCGAGCCCTGCTGGACGCCTATTCCAACGCCGTGATCGACGTGACCGACCGTGTCGGTCCCGCCGTCGTGCGCGTCGAGACCGGGCCAAAGGTGCCGAACGGTCGCGAGCGCGGCGGGCTCGGCTCCGGCATCGTGATCTCGCCGGACGGGCTCGTGCTCACCAACAGCCACGTGGTCGGTTCCTCCAGGGAGATCCGGCTGCGGGACGTCGAGGGTAACGTCGGTGAGGCCCGCGTACTCGGCGTCGATCCCGACACCGATCTGGCGCTGCTCCGCGCCAACGGCGTGCGCGACTTGCCCTATGCCGCGCTCGGCAACTCCAAGACCCTGCGCCGCGGCCAGCTCGTGATCGCGATCGGCAATCCGCTCGGCTTCGAATCGACCGTGACCGCCGGCGTGGTCTCGGCGCTGGGGCGCTCGATCCGCTCGGTGAGCGGGCGCACCATCGAGGACGTGATCCAGACCGATGCTGCGCTCAACCCCGGCAATTCCGGCGGTCCGCTGGTGTCGTCGAATGCCGAGGTGATCGGCATCAACACGGCCATCATCAACGGCGCGCAAGGCATCTGTTTCGCGGTCGCCAGCAACACCGCGCAGTTCGTGTTGTCGGAGATCATCCGCCACGGCTATGTCCGCCGCGCCTTTATCGGCGTCGCCGGGCAGACTGCACCGGTCCCGCGGCGGCACGCGGTACTGGCCGGCGTCGACAACAAGATGGGCGCGCTCTTGATGCAGATCGAGCCGGACGGACCGGCGTCGAAGGCGGGCCTGTTGCCCGGCGACGTCGTCATCAAGCTCGATGGTGTCGATATCAACGGCGTCGACGATCTGATCCGCGTGCTCGACCGCGACCGGATCGGCCGGCGGCTCGCCATGGACGTGCTGCGGCTCGGCCGCTTGCGGGCGATCGATATCGACCCGATCGAGCGCAAGCCGGCGCGCTAGCGTTGGTGCCTCCGGGCGAGGTATGACGGTGTCATGCCTCGTTCCCGGACCCTTGCCGCATGATGCCTGCGCATGAGATCTACGATGTCATTGTCGTCGGCGCCGGCGCCGGGGGCATGACGGCCGCGGCGGTGGCCGCCGCTGAAGGCTTGCGCGTGCTGGTGATCGAGAAGACGGCGTTCGTCGGCGGCACCACCGCCTGGTGCGACGGCATGGTTTGGATCCCCGCCAATCCCAAGATGAAGGATGTAGGGCTGTCCGACAGCATCACGGACGCGGTCCGGTATCTGTCGAGCACGGTGCCGGAGCCTGCCAATGCCGGCTTGCGCGCCGCCTTCCTCGCGCGCGGGCCGGAGGCGGTCGCCTATCTCGAAGCCAACACGGAAGTGCGCCTCCAGCCGGTGAAAGCCTGTCCGGACTGTTATCCGGAGCGACTGGGCGCGACATCAGGCGGGCGCGTGCTGGAGCCGGTCGCGTTCGACGGCACCCGGCTCGGCGCGCCTTTCGCGCGGCTGCGCGCGCCGCTGCCGGAGTTCACGCTGTTCGGCGGGATGATGGTCAAC
This sequence comes from Bradyrhizobium sp. 604_D8_N2_3, assembly GCF_051810765.1. Classification (NCBI taxonomy): domain Bacteria; kingdom Pseudomonadati; phylum Pseudomonadota; class Alphaproteobacteria; order Hyphomicrobiales; family Nitrobacteraceae; genus Bradyrhizobium; species Bradyrhizobium sp. 604_D8_N2_3. The sequence goes on from NZ_JBPWPM010000001.1 coordinate 2,501,314, forward strand.
CGCCTCGACGTCCCGCATCTGCGGCGGGCCGGAAAATCGTTGCGTTCGACCCTGCGCGCGGCGCGGCTCGTTTCGGAATACGCGTTGCAGCGGCTGCGCAATCGGCGCGGCACGACGCTGCATCTCGGCAACGCGCTCGCGGCGCGGCTCTATGCCTCGCTGCTGGCGCGGCAGGTCGAGATTCTCTTCTGCGCCGATGTCGAGGACCTGTCGATGCAGGGCGATCGCGTCGGCGGCGTTGTCATCCGCCACGGCTCCCGTGACCGCCTGATCGCCGCGCGTCGCGGCGTGGTGGTTGCGACCGGCGGCTTTTCGCACGACGCTGTGTTGCGCAAACGCTTCTTCCCGGCCGCGGCTGGTTTCGTCTCGGCGGCCAGCACCGCTGGCACTGGCGACGGGCTCCGGCTTGCGGCCACGGCCGGTGCCGCGCTCAACACGGAGGCGACGAGTCCGGCCTATTGGGTGCCGGCCTCGCTGTTCCGTCGCGACGATGGCAGCCGAGGCGTTTTTCCGCATACGGTGACCGACCGCGCCAAGCCCGGCGTGATCGCCATCAACGCGGCCGGCCGTCGCTTCGTCAACGAGGCGCTGTCCCACCATGAGTTCGTGCTGGCGATGTTGCGCGACTGCAATGGCGAGCCGGACCGGCCGTTTTATCTCGTCTGCGACCGTCAGTTCCTGTGGAGCTACGGCCTCGGTCACATCAAGCCGTTTACGCTCAACCTCCGGCGCTATGTGGCGGGCGGCGAGTTGCTCAAGGCTCCCGACATCGCGCAGCTCGCGGCGAAGATCGGCGTCAATCCGTCCGTGCTCACGGCGACGATCGCAGGTTACAACGTTGATGCGAAGCAGGGCCGCGATCCCGAATTCGGTCGCGGCAGCACCATCTATCAGCGCCACCTCGGCGATGCCACCCACAAGCCCAATCCCTGTGTCGCACCGATCCTCCGCGCGCCGTTCTTCGCGATGCGTATCTATCCGGCCGATCTCGGCACGGCCATCGGCATGAAGGTGGATGCCCAGGCGCGCGTGCTGCGCGAGGACGGCACGCCGGTTGCGGGTCTGTACGCCTGCGGCAACGACATGGGGTCGATCATGAATGGGAATTATCCGGGACCGGGGATCACGCTCGGGCCGGCGCTGACGTTCGGGTATATCGCGGGGCGGCATCTGGCGGAGGGGAGTGTTGTGACGGCGACGTCTGCGGTTGCAGGGACTCCCGTCTAGCCATCTCCACCGCTGTCATTCCCCGCGACCCGGCTACGCCAAGGCTTCGCCGGGGTTGAGGTCCAGGGGCGCCGAAGCTTTAGCGTAGGCGGCAAGCGGGGAATCCAGTACGCCGCGGCCCATCCGTTCAATCACAGCCGCCTCGGAGTACTGGATCGCCCGGTCAAGCCGGGCGATGACGCTGAGTGTGTGGCGAGCTCGTCCCACAATCTCCGTCATTGCGAGCGCAGCGAAGCAATCCAGGCTGCCTCCGCGGAGGGACTCTGGATTGCTTCGTCGCTTCGCTCCTCGCAATGACGTGGAGAGAGTTTGCGTCCTAACCGCTACTCCGCCGCCGCCGCAAAGCGGCTGTTCTCCAGCTCGGCTTCCAGCCGGGCTGTCTCGGCCGCTGCGAGCTTGATGTTGGCTTCCTTGACGTGGCCGAAGCCGCGGATCGTCTCGGGCACGCGGGCGAGCCGCGCCAGCAGCGGGATCTGCTCCGCCTTCAGCCCGGCCATCCGCTGGTCGATCATGCCGAGATAATCCGCGACCAGCTTACGTTCGGTCCGGCGCTCCTCGGTGCGGCCGAACGGGTCGAACGCGCCGCCCCGCAGGAACTTCAGCTTGGCGAGAACGCGGAAGGCGTGGACCATCCAGCCGCCGAATTCCTTCTTCTGAAGGTGCCCGGTCGTCTTGTCGCGCTGCGCGAAGATCGGCGGGGCGAGGTGGTATTTCAGCGTGAAGTCGCCATCGAACTTCTCCGACACCTTCTTGGCAAAGCTGCCGTCGGTGTAGAGCCGCGCCACCTCGTACTCGTCCTTGTAGGCCATCAGCTTGAACAGGTTTTTCGCGACCGCCTCGGTCAACTCGGTGGAGGCGGGCGAGACTGTGCTCTCCGCCTTGCGCACCTTGGCGACGGCCGCGAGGTAACGGTCGGCGTAGGCAGTGTCCTGATAGCCGGTCAGAAACTCCGCGCGGGTCGCGATCACGTCGTCGAGCGACTTCGTCGGCGCGGAAGCGCGGCTCTTGAACTGCAGTACGCTGCGCACGCGCGACATGTCGTGGGCGGCCAGCCGTCCCCATGTGAAGGCGAGCTTGTTCATCTCGATCGCCGCGCCGTTGATCTCGATGGCGCGGAGGAGAGCCTCCAGCGACAGTGGGATCGCGCCCTTCTGGAAGGCGAAGCCGAGCATGAAGGGATTGGTCGCGATCGAGTCGCCCATCAGGGCTGAGGCAATGCCTGTCGCGTCGATGATGTCGAGGTTCGTGTCGCCGACGGCGTCACGCAGCACGGTCTGCATCGTGCCCATCTCGAAGTCGAGATCGGGGTTTTGCACGAAGCTCGCAGTCGGCTGCAGGTCGGCGTTGATGTAGGCCTTGGTCACGCCGCGCTCGGCGCGGCTGAGCGCGGAGGGACCTGCCGAGACGATCATGTCGCAGCCGAGGATGACGTCGGCGCCGCCGGTGGTGATGCGGACCGCGGAGATATCCTCCGGCCTCCGCGCGATGCGGACATGGCTCATCACCGCGCCGTTCTTCTGCGACAGGCCGGTGAAGTCGAGCGCCGAGCAGCCGCGGCCGTCGACATGGGCGGCCATGCCGAGCAGCGCGCCGATGGTGATGACGCCGGTGCCGCCGATGCCGGTGACGAGGATGTTGTACGGCGCCTCGAGCTCGCGGGCAGGAGGCAGCGGCAGGTCGGCGAACAACTGTCCGGAATCGACCGCCGACGTCTTCAACCGCTTCAGGCTGCCGCCATGCACGGTGACAAAGCTCGGGCAGAAACCTTCGACGCAGGAAAAGTCCTTGTTGCAGTTCGACTGGTCGATCTGTCGCTTGCGGCCGAACTCGGTCTCCAGCGGCTGCACCGAGACGCAGTTGGAGGCCTGCGAGCAATCGCCGCAGCCTTCGCAGACGAGCTCGTTGATGAAGGCACGCTTGGCGGGATCGGGATAGAGCCCGCGCTTGCGGCGGCGGCGCTTTTCGGCGGCGCAGGTCTGGTCGTAGATCACGACCGTGAGGCCCTTGATGTCACGCAGCTCGCGCTGCACGGCGTCGAGCTCGCGGCGGTGATGGATGGTCGCCCCCTGCGGGAAGTAGTTGCCTTCCGGATACTTCGTCGGATCGTCCGATACGATCGCGAGTCGCTTGACCCCCTCGGCCCAGACCTGGTGCGCAATCTGCGCGACGTTGAAGGCGCCTTCGGCCGGCTGGCCGCCGGTCATCGCGACGGCGTCGTTGTAGAGGATCTTGTAGGTGATGTTGATGCCCGCGGCCGATGCCGCGCGAAGGGCGAGAAGTCCGGAATGGGTGTAGGTGCCGTCGCCGAGATTCTGAAAAATGTGCTTCTCGGTGGTGAAGGGCGACTGGCCGATCCAGTTCACGCCCTCGGCACCCATATGCGAGATTAGATCGGTGCGGCGGGTCGGCATGCTCAGGGCCATGCCGTGGCAGCCGATGCCGGCCATGGCACGGCTGCCCTCGGGCACGCGCGTCGAGGAGTTGTGCGGGCAGCCCGAGCAGAAGAACGGCGTGCGCGCGAGCTTGATCTGCGTGCTTGATGTGACGGGATTGTCGAAGGCCTCGAGCCGGGCGAGGCGTTGCTCCAGCACCGGGCTGTGATGCCCGAGCTTGCGCAAGCGTGCCACCAGCGCCCCTGCGACAATGGTCGGCGTCAGCTCGCCCTCGCTCGGCAACAGCGGTGCTCCGCGCTCGTCGCGCTTGCCGGTGACGGTCGGGCGCCTGGACGCAGCGATATTGTAGAGGGTGCGCATCAGCTGGTCTTCGATGAAGCCGCGCTTCTCCTCGACCACGAGCACGTCCTGAAGACCTTCGGCGAAGCGCCTGGCGCCGCTTTCCTCCAGCGGCCAGGTCAGTGCGACCTTGTAGATGCGCAGGCCGAGGTCCTGCGCGTCCTTGTCGGTGATGCCCAAATCGGCCAGCGCCTGGCGCAGATCGAGATAGGCCTTGCCGGTCGCGAGAATGCCGAGCCGTGCCGGCTTGGAATCGAGCACGATGCGGTCGAGCTGGTTGGCGCGGGCAAAGGCTTGCACGGCGGCCATCTTCGGGCCGAACAGACGTCGCTCGGCCTCCAGCGGCGGATCGGGCCAGCGGATGTTGAGGCCGCCAGGCGGCATCTCGAAATCGTCTGGAAGTACGATCTTGATACGCTCAGGATCGCTGTCAATCGAGGCCGAACTCTCGACGGTCTCGCTGATCGCCTTGAAGCCGACCCAGCAGCCGGAGAAGCGCGACAGCGCAAAACCATAGAGGCCGAGGTCGAGATAATCCTGGAGCGTCGCCGGATTGATCACGGGGATCAGCGCCGCCGCGAACACCTGCTCGCTCTGATGCGCCAGCGTCGAGGACTGGCAGCCATGGTCGTCGCCGGCAAGCGCGAGCACGCCGCCATTGAGCGAGGTGCCGGCCGCATTCGCATGTTTGAGCGCGTCGACCGAGCGGTCGACGCCGGGGCCCTTGCCGTACCAGATGCCGAACACGCCATCGACCTTGGCGCCGGGGAACAGGCCGACCTGCTGGCTGCCCCAGACGGCGGTCGCAGCCAGGTCCTCGTTCAGGCCGGGGACGAAGGCGATGTCGTGCTGCTGGAGGTGCGACTTCGCGCGCCACAGCGCGTGGTCGTACATGCCGAGCGGGGAACCGCGATAGCCCGAGATGAAACCGCCTGTGTTGAGCCCCTGGAGCCGGTCGCGTTCGCGCTGCAACATGGGCAACCGAACCAGTGCCTGCGTGCCGGACAGGAAGATCCGCTTCGATTCGAGCCGGTATTTGTCGTCCAGCTCGACCTGCATCAGCGTCATTTCAGGAGTCCTCGTCTCTCGTTCGGCGTGGGGGTTTGCGCTGCGGGAGGGATAGCGGCGGCGCGACGCGAATTGTGACAGTCAAGAGCATGGGCCGGCGAAGTCAATACGGCTAGCCGCATCCGTGGCGCTCCTGCTAGTCATGGCTGCCTGTGGAGGACACCATGGCTGCAAACGCATTCGACACCGAGATTACAGAGACGGCCGAGGCGCTGATCGGGCCGTGGCGCCAGCCGCGCCAGATGCTGCACGCGCAAGTCTATGACGCGCACGCCTCGATCCACGACGATGCCACCGCGCAGAAGCTCGGCTTCAAGGGCGGCACCATCGAAGGCCCGACGCATTTCAGCCAGTTCGCCCCGCTCGGCGCGCGGCTGTGGGGGCAGGCCTGGTTCGAGAGCGGTTGCCTGTCCGCGCATTACCGCAACGCCTGCTTCGAAGGCGAGGAGGTGCAGGCGATGCTATCGAAGCCGCTGCCCGGCACGAGCCAGTGCCAGATCCAGATGGTCAAGCGCGACGGCACCGAGGTGCTGCGGGGCACGGCCTCGGTCGGCGAACCGCATGCGGCGACCGCGCTCGAGGCGCGCCTCACCGAGCTCAAGCCGCTCGCCGATCCCGTGATCCTGCGCGATGTGAAGGTGGCGCAGACGAGCAAACGGCAGGCGGTGCGGATGGCGTTCGACCAGAACATGGGCGACCTCTATCCGTTCTCCCTCAGGCAAAAGCTCGCCGTCATCACCGAGAACTCGCCGTGTTATTCCGGCGCCGACAATCCTTGGGGCAGAGCGATCATCCCGATGGAGATGCTGAGCGTGTTGTTCCAGTACCGCTCCAAGGACGACCCGCTGCCGGCCAAGGGGCCGGCGGTCGGCCTGTTCGCGGATCAGGAGATCAGGCTGATCAAGGGGCCGCTCTTCGTCGACGAAGAGTACGAAATCGAGCGTGAGGTTGTCGCACTCTCCGGCAGCCGCCGCACCGAGAGTGCCTGGATTAAAACGCGCGTGTTCGGCAAGACGGGCGCGGTGGTGGCCACCATGCTGCTCAACATGGCGACGCTGAAGGATTCGTATGCGCCGTATGAGATGGAGTATCGGCAGCTGTACGGCACGGGGCGGTAGCGCTACGGCCTCCGCCGTCATTCCGGGGCGCGCGCAGCGCGAACCCGGAATCCACTTTCCTCGCGTACTGCGGCCCGATGGATTCCGGGCTCGACGCTGTCGCGTCGCCACGGAATGACGGCGAGCGAGTCCGTCGCCGCCCGCTCATCCTTTAAGCAACTGCACGTCGCAAAGCCGTCGCACAGGGAATAAGCAGGCGCCGATCGCCGGCGTAACCTTCTGAGTACGCAGCAAATTCTCTCGCGGCCTGTGCCCCACCGCTATTGTACACAATGGCACGGCGTTTGCAGAACTCCTGGCAAAGAGAGTTCTCGCGGGGGCCTTGAGTCATGTTGAGCTCGACCAAGCCGACACTGGGCGTCATCAGCGCCGAGCCCGAGCCGATCAGGCTCGACTGGCCTGCCACCGCGCTTCTCATCATCGACATGCAGCGGGATTTCATGGAGCCGGGCGGCTTCGGCGAGACGTTGGGCAACGATGTCAGCCAGCTCGCGCGCGCGGTAAAGCCGATCGGCGCGGTGCTGAAGGCGGCACGTGACACCGGCATGCTGGTGATCCACACGCGCGAGGGGCATCTGCCTGATCTGTCCGACGCGCCGCCCGCAAAAGTCGAGCGCGGCGCCCCGTCCTTGCGCATCGGCGATCCCGGCCCGATGGGGCGCATTCTCATTCGCGGCGAGGCCGGCCACGACATCATTCCCGAGCTTTATCCGCTCGACAGCGAAGTCGTGATCGACAAACCCGGCAAGGGTGCGTTCTACGCCACCGAGCTCACGGACGTGCTGGAGAAATACGGCATTGAGAACTTGCTCGTCTGCGGCGTCACCACGGAAGTGTGCGTCAACACCACCGTGCGAGAGGCCAATGACCGCGGCTATCGCTGCGTCGTCATCTCCGACGGCTGCGCATCCTACTTCCCCGAATTTCACGAGATGGGCCTGAAGATGATCAAGGCCCAAGGCGGCATCTTCGGCTGGGTCGCGGACTCAGCCGCAGTCTTGGAGGCAATGAAGACTTCGACCACACAGGGGTAGCATCATGAGCACATTGACGGGGACGGCCGGCAAATCTGATCTGAGCAAGTCCGAGTTCAAGCCGGCACTATGGACATCGGGCGACTGGAACGCGTTCTTCGGCTTCGGCACCAACATCCTCGTCAACATGCTGGTGCTCACGGGCCTGCTGCGCTTCGTTTTGAAGATGCCTGATAGTCTCGTGTTCGGCCGCATCCTGCCCGCGCTCGGGCTGATGATGTGCCTCTCCACCTTCTACTATGCGTATCTCGCCTATCGGCTGGCGCAGAAGACGGGCCGCAACGATGTCTGCGCACTGCCCTCGGGCGTCAGCGTACCGCACATGTTCATCGTCACCTTCGTGATCATGCTGCCGATCACGATCAAGACCGGTGATCCGCTCAAGGGCTGGTCGGCTGGCCTCGTCTGGGTGTTCTTCCAGAGCTTTATCCTGATGATCGGGGGCTTCATCGCGCCGTTCATCCGCAAGATCACGCCGCGCGCGGCGTTGCTCGGCACGCTCGCCGGCGTCTCCGTCACCTTCATCTCGATGCGTCCGGCGTTAGAGATGTACATGACGCCGCAGATTGGTCTCGTCTGCTTCGCCATCATCCTGGTGAGCTGGTTCGGCGGCGTGAAATACTGGCGCGGCATTCCCGCGGGCCTCGTCGCGATCGCGGTCGGCATGGTCATCGCCTGGGGCTCAAACCTGTTCGGCCTCGGTCTCGGTGGGCTGAGCGTCAAGGGAGTCGGCGACGCTTTCGCGAACTTCGGCTTCTCGGTGCCGATCCCGGCGGTGGGCTACGTCTTCTCGGGCTTCGAATTCCTCGGCATCATCCTGGTTACCGCCATTCCCTTCGGCATCTACGACCTCGTCGAGGCCATGGACAATGTCGAGAGCGCGGAAGCGGCGGGCGACGAATATCCGACCACGCGGGTGCTCACCGCCGACGGCGTCGTCAGCCTGATCGGCTGCCTGATGGGCAACCCCTTCATCAACGCCGTCTATATCGGTCATCCCGGCTGGAAGGCGATGGGCGGCCGCATCGGCTATTCGGCTGCGACCGGCATCATGGTGGTGGTGCTGGCCTGGTTCGGCATCATCTCGGTGCTGCTGGCACTCGTGCCCGTCGTCGCGATCTCGCCGATCCTGCTCTATATCGGCATGCTGATCGGTGCGCAGGCGTTCCAGACCACGCCGGTCAAGCACGCGCCCGCGATCGTGCTGGCGCTGACGCCGCATCTTGCCGCCTGGGCCAAGCTCCAGATCGACACGATGCTCGGCTCGACCATGATGGCGGCGACCTCTGTCGGCGGTCTCGCCGCCGACAAGGCCGACGCGGTCAAGGCCGCGGCGATTGCCGCGCTGCCGCAGCAGGGCGTGTTCTATCACGGCTTGGAGGTGATGGGCGGCGGTTCCATCCTCGGCGGCCTCATCCTCGGTGCGATCGGTGTCTTCATCATCGAGCGCGACTTCGAGAAGGCCTCGGCCTTCGCGCTGGTCGGTGCCGTGCTCACCTACTTCGGCTTCATGCATGGCGAAGCCGTCGGTATCGGCGGCGGCTTCGGCGTCACGCCCGCGGTGGCGTTCGCCTACGCGGTGATGGCGGCGGGACTGTTCGCGGCCAGCAGGCTCGGCGCCACCGAGCATTATGCCACCCATCCGGAGATGCACGCCGCGCCGGCGGAGTAGGCATCGGAAAACATGAAACGCAGCCGGGCGATGTCGTGTCGCCCGGCTGCTTCATTTGCTACCCGCCCTTGACCGCGCCCGCGGTCAGCCCGGCCACGATCTGCCGCTGGGCGAACACTGTGAGCAGCAGCACCGGGAGGGTGACGATCAGCGCGGCGGCGGCGAGCGGGCCCCAGCTCAACTGGTCGAACGAGATCATGTTGTAGACGGCGACGGGCAGGGTGCGCGTCTCGCGTCCGGCCAGCACGATGCCGAACACAAAATTGTTCCAGGAGAAGATCACGGCGAGGATGAAGGCGACCGCGATCCCGGGCTTGGCGATCGGCAGGGCGACGTGCCGAAAGACCTGCCACCGCGTGGCGCCGTCGATCAGCGCGGCTTCCTCCAGCTCCAGCGGCGTGGTCTCGAAATAGCCGATCATGATCCAGATCACGATCGGCACCGTCACGACGAGATGGATGATGATCTGCGGCACCAGCGTGCCGAGCAATCCGAGCCACTGGAACAGCAGGAACAGCGGGATCAAATAGGACAGGCCGGGCGTGATGCGCGCGATCAGGATCACGATCGCGGATTTGTGCGCGGCCATGCGCGCGATGCCGTAGCCGGCGGGAACGCCGACGAGCAGGGCCAGCGTGGTCGCGCCGCCGGTGACGATCAGGCTGTTGACGAAATAGGTCAGGAAGCGGTTGGAAGCGAGCACGTCGGCATAGTTCTTCCAGGCGATGCGATCGGGGAAGAACACCGGCGGGTAGGCGGCATTGTCGACCTCGAACTTGAGCGATAGCGACGCCATCCAGAGGAAGAACAGGATCGCCGGCGACACGATGACGAACACCGACAGCCACAGACCGATCCTGCCAATGACCTGACGTAGGTTGATTCGACTTGGGTTGACTTGACTTGGGCTCATGCGCCGCTCGCAATTTCGGTCCACAGCATGCGCTGGCGGGCATAGAGCATCACGGCCGCGAGGGCGACGATGAGGAGGAAGAACACCACCGCGATCGCCGAGCCGTAGCCGAGGTCGTAATAGGTGAAGGCGACGCTGTAGAGATAGATGTTGATCGTCTCCGACGCCGAGCCCGGTCCTCCCTGCGTGATCGCGAAGATGATGTCGAAACTCTTCACGGCGTCGATCATGCGGATCATGCCGGCGATGAACAGGAACGGCATGATCAACGGCAGGGTGATGAAGCGGAACACCTGCCAGAAGCTGGCGCCGTCGATCTGCGCGCTTTCATAAGGCTCGGTCGGGATGGCGGCGAGGCCGCCGAGCACGATCAGCATGACCAGCGGCGTCCATTGCCAGGTCTCGACCAGCACGAGCGAGGGAATGACGGTCGCGGGGTGGAAGACCCAGAGCTGCGCAGGTATCCCGACCAGCGACAAGAGGTAGTTCAGCACGCCGAGCTGCGGGTGGAACATCATGGTCCAGACCAGCGCGATCGCGACGGGGGTCGCCATCATCGGCATGATGAAGATACCGCGCAGAAAGCCGCGGCCGGCGAATTTCTGGTGAAACACGACGGCCGCGAACGTGCCGAGGATCAGCGGCAGCAGCACCGACAGCAAAGTGTAGACCATGGTGTGGCCCACCGCCTCGATGAAGCGGGGATCGCTCGTCAGCCGCAGATAGTTGGAGAACCCGACGAAGGTGGTCGGTGAGCCGACCTTCCACTCGTTCAGGCTCATCCAGATCGTGAAGACCCACGGGAAGATGATGATCGCGAGCACGACGACCAGCGCCGGCACCACGAACGGCCAGTAGGACGGCGGCCGCAATTCCTTCTCCGGCGCGGCATCGGACCGTGCCGCGGCCGGAGTCGATTGTGTCAACGCACTCACGCTTTTTCGCTGCGCTCCAGGATCGGCCGGTACTGATCGTGAGCCTTCTTCAACTCGGTCGCGGGATCGGCGCCCGATAGTGTCGAGGTGAGGGCCGCGCCGACGAGATCGCGGAATTCGGCGACCGGGATCACGACGGGAAGGCCGAGCTTGCTGATCTTGGCGGAATCGATCACCGACTGCAGCCACTCCTTGGGCATCTTCACGCCGTTCTGGACCTCGGGATCGCCGAGGATCGAGTTGCGGAACGGGACGCCGCCGCCGGCCTGCAACAGCCGCGCGCCCTGCTGCTTCGAGACCGCCCACTGGCAGAGCAGATAGGCGGCTTCCTTGTTCTTGCTCGCCGCGGCAATGCCGATGCCGTCGCCATAGGTGGCCGAATATTGCCCCTTCGGTCCGGCCGGCACGACGGTGTAGCCGACCTTGCCGACGACGCGCGAGGCGGCGGGGTCCTCCAGTGGCGGCGCCCAGCCGACGCCGTCGATCCACATCGCCGAACGTCCTTGCGTGAACGAGGCCATCGACTCCATCCAGTTGAAGCCGGCGACGCCTGGCGGGGCGACCTTCGTGAGGAGCGTCTGGTAGAGCTTGGTCGCGGCTACAGCCTCTGGACCGTCGGTCAGGATGTTGCCCTTGGCGTCGAGGAATTCGCCGCCATAGTTGAGGAAGAAGTTGGTCCACAACGTCATGTTGGCGTTGCGCAGGCCCCGTCCGACAAAACCGTAGGTGCCTTCCTTGGTGTCGGTCAGTTTTTCGGCGGCCGCGACCATCTCGTCGAGGGTCTTGGGGACGGCGACGCCCTTCTTCTGGAACAGCTCCTTGTTGTAGTAGAGGATGAAGTAATCGACCGACCAGGGCAGCGACAGCATCTGGCCCTTGTCGTTCTTGGCGTATTGCAGGCCGGCGGCCGAGAAATCGCTCTCGACGAGATCGGGTGCCGTCAGCGTCGGATCCTTCATGAAGGGCGTCAGGTCGGCGAGCCAGCCCCCCTTTTCGAACTGCCGCTTCTGGACGTGATAGCTGAGATGGACGACGTCGAAGCTCGGCCGGCCCGAGGTCAGCTCGATCACCACTTTCTGGCGCTGCTGCTGCTCCGGGATCTGTTCGGATTCCACCTGGATGCCGGTGAGCTCGGTGAACTCCTTGATGTTTTTTTGCAGGTTGTCGCCGCGCGGACCCTTGGCGAGGATCACCTCCAGCTTGGTCCCGGCGTATTTCTTCCAGTTGACCTCGGCGCGTGCCGGTAGTCCGGTCAGGCTGAGCGCGCCAGCCGCGGCGGTCCCCGTCAACAGCGTGCGGCGCGAGATGTTATGGTTGGCCACGTCAAATCCCTCCCTCTGATTCATTTTCTTTGGGAGGGATACTAACGGCCGTGCCACGCCTGCCTAGTCCTAATCTGGGGACTCAGGGACGCACGGCAGGCGTCTCCATCGGCAGGCCGCGCGCCCGCGACATCAGGTAGAGTTCAAGCGCGACCAGCTCGGGCGCGCCGTAATCATAGGCCTGGGCGCGTACGCCGGTCATGCAACTGCGCAACCTTCGCTCGATCGACCCCAGCGTCTGCCACTCCAGGCGGTAGAGCGGATAGCCGGTCGGCTGCCCTTGCGTGATCGGCGCGCCCGCAAGACGCTTGTCGAAATTGTCGTCGTGGCAATTGGTGCAGGCGAGGTTGAGCTGGCCCTCGCGCCGCATGAAGAGGTCGCGGCCCTGCGCCACGAAAGGCTTCAGTTCCGGATCATCGCCAGCCGTGATCGCGACGCCACGGGACTGGTGTGCGACGAAGGCGGACAGCGCCAGGAGGTCGCGGCTCTCGTAGGGCAGCGCCGGCGCCTGCTGATGATTGGCACGGCAGAGGTTGATGCGCTGGTCGAGGGTGACGGGGCGCGCCAGCGCCTTGTCGAAGGCCGGATAGCGCGCCGCGATACCCTTCATGCTGGTCGTTGCATCGCCATGGCAGTCCGCACAGGCCTTGTCGGCGCTGCCGGCCTTCTTCGCCCAGAGCGCCTCGCCGTCGAGCACGAAAAGCATGCCCGGATTGGACGTGTCGTCATCCTGCATCGCGCGCGTGTCCGGCCCCATGAACGAATAGCCGGAGCGGCGCGCGTCCGGCGGAATTTCGCCGGCGAGCAGGGCAGGGGCCGCGGCCAACAATGTTGCCGCCGCTATCGCGCGCCAAAAGATCATTCGACCGTGATCGAGGCCGATGCGGTCGACGAATAGCCGTTGTCGCCGATCCATTCGAATTCGAACTTGCCGCTCTCCTTCGCGACCGTGAAGAAGGAGAGGTATGGGTTGGCCGCGATCGCCGGAAACAGGTCGGCGCGGAAAACTTCGGTGCCATTGTAGCGGCACGTAAAACTCGTGATGATGTCGCGCGGCACCAGCGCGCCGTCCGCGGTGTGGCGGAAGCCGGTCTCCATGATGTGCGAGGTCAGCGTGCGGATCTCGATGACATCGCCGCGTTTGGCCTTTGCCGGAACGTTGATGAGCGCGGCCATCAGTTCATCTCCTCGGTACAGGCGGCCAGCGTCACGACGATGTCGGCGGCGACCTGCCAGAACGTGTCATCGGACATGCGTGCGATTGCCACCACCTTCTGGGTGTCGGCCAGCCGCATGCGGGTCGAGACCTGGGCGCGGCCGGAGGAGGGGTTGAGATAGAAATTACCGATGTTCGGCTGCGGGTTCTTCTCGTTGAAGACGTGGATGCTCTTGACGTAATCGGTCGCCGTCATCGGGCTTGCGACGCTCACCGTCACCGGCACGGTGTTGCCGTTCTCGACCAGCGGCGGAATGTCGAGCTTGACTTTGCCGGTGTGAATCTGGGCTTCGCCGACGACGTTGCGGATCGCGGTGCTGAGCATCGCCGGCGTCGCTTCCAGCGGTCGCAACGTGACGATCGGGATCGTCCCGGCGACCGTCGCGCCGCCTGCAATACTCAGGAATTGTCGTCGCGTGGTTGGCATGAAGCTAGTTCCGAAGCGTTACAAGAAAGGCCACGATGTCTTCGATCTCCGCGGCGGATAATATCGGCTTGCCGGCAAAATTGCGCCCGACCCGGACCAGCCCGTCGTTGCGATAATAGGACGGCATGATGGTCTGCGGGTTGTAGCGCGATGCATCGACCAGCCGCAGCCGCAACTGGCCAGCCGACCACCAGTTCCCGGTGCCGGTGAGATCGGGTGCGAGGTCACCCTGGAACCGCGCCTCCGGGAACGGACCGGAATGGCAGAGGATGCAGGTCGTGGAACGCACCACCACCAGCGCGCGTCCGCGCGCGGGATCGGCCGGCGCGCCCGTGAGCGGCTCGGGGATGGTGTCACCGATGATTTTGTAGCGCACGAGCTCGTCGGCTCTTGCGCCGCAAGCCAGGGCAAGGCCGGCGGCGATCAGCGCCGCGATATGAAGGAATGCTCTAGCCAAAGGTGTCTGCCGTGATGGTTTGAAACCAGCGCTCGGCTTCAGCCGCCTCGCGGGCGCGGAGCTCGCGTGGTGCATCGACCGGGCTGGTCGCGCCGCCTTCGACCTCGGCAAAGATGTCACCCCTGGGCTGGTAGTTGCCGGCGAGCGAGAAGCCGTAGCCGGGCGCGGCGGTTGTATAGCAGACGCCGGTCAGCCGCGGCGTCTCCGGCGCGCGGCCCACGAACAGGTTGACGATGGCGGCGGCGCAGGCCTTGCCCTGTGCGCTCGCGGCCGAGGCCGATTTGGGAATGCCGCCGCCGAGGCAGGCATCGCCGATGACGTGGATGTTCGGGACGAGCTTCGACTCGAAGGTCACGGGATCGATCGGGCACCAGCCGGTCGCATCCGCCGCGCCCGCGATCTCGGCGATGCGGCCGGCGCGTTGCGGCGGGATGACGTTGGCGACATCAGGCGTGTAGTTGCCGAACTCGGTGATGATGGTCCTTGTCGAAGGATCGACCGAGGTGACGCGACCGCCCTGCGACAGCGCGATGCGCTCGATCATGTCGCCATAGAGCTCCTTCCACGCCTTCTCGAACAGCCGCTGCTGCGAAAAATTGTCCTTGGCATCGAGGACCAGCACCTTCGAGCGCGGCTTCTTCGTCTTCAGGTAATGCGCGATCAGGCTGGCGCGTTCGTAGGGCGCCGGCGGGCAGCGCGAGGGATTGGCCGGGATCGCGATGGCGACCGTGCCGCCGTCCGCCATTGCCTCCAGCTGCCTGCGCAGCAGCAGAGTCTGCGCCCCGGCCTTCCAGGCGTGCGGCATTTTTTCGGATGCCGCTTCGTCATAGCCGGGCAGGGCCTCGAAATGGAAGTCGATGCCAGGGGAGAGCACGAGACGGTCATAGGGCAGCGCGACGCCGTCGGTCGTCACGACGCTGCGCCGCTGCGGCTCGATTGTGGTCACGGCCTCGCCGATCACGGTGATGCCCTCGGCGGCGAGCTTGTCATAGTCGAATTGCTGCGCGTCGATCTCACGCAGGCCCGCAATCACCTCGTTGCTGAAGGGGCAGGAGGTGAAGACCGCGTTCGGTTCGATCAGGATGATTTGCAGGTTTTCCTGCGCGCGTTTCAGCGCGCGGGCGCAGGCCGCGCCGCCAAAGCCGCCGCCGACCACGACGATACGTGCTGCCGATTGCGCACGCAGGACCGATGGCCGCGCCAGCGTTGCGGCGGCCGCGGTGATGCCGAGCACGGCATTCCGCCGTGTCACCGGGCGCGTGGTCATCAGGATCATCCAGGCAAAAATGCCGCGGCGGCCGTTGCAGCCGCCGCGGCGTTTCTCAGGCGAAGGTGATGTTCTGGTCGCGCAGCGGCACCGAGCGGATGCGCTTGCCCGTCGCCGCGAAATAGGCGTTGAGCACCGCCGGCGCCGCGACGCCGATGGTTGGCTCGCCGACGCCGCCCCAGAACCCGCCGCTCGGCACCATCACCGATTCCACCTTCGGCATCTCGTTGATGCGCATCGAGTTGTAGGTGTCGAAGTTGGTTTGCTCGATCTTGCCGTCCTTGACGGTGCAGCCGCCGTAGAACAACGCGGACAGGCCATAGACGAAGGAGCCGGCGATCTGCCGCTCCACCTGCGCCGGATTGACGACGTAGCCGGGATCGGTGGAGGCGACGATGCGATGCACCTTGATCTTGTTGCCGTCGGTCACCGAGATTTCGGCGGCGCCGGCGACATAGCTGCCATAGCCCATGACCTGCGCAATGCCGCGATAGACGCCCTGCGGTGCCGGCTTGTCCCAGCCGATCTTCTCGGCCACGGCATTGAGCACCGCCAGATGCTTGGGATGATTGCCCATCAGCTTGCGGCGGAATTCGAGCGGGTCCTGGCCTGCGGCCTGGGCCAGCTCGTCCATGAAGCATTCCATGTAGATCGCGTTGTGATTGACGTTCACGCCGCGCCAGAAGCCGGGCGGAACGTGCGGGTTGCGCATCGCATGCTCGATCAGGAGGTTCGGCACCGAATAGCCGAACGCGGCTTCGCCGGACTGGGCGACGCCCTGGAATGCGGCCGGATCCATACCGTTCTGCAGCGCTTCGGGGCGCAGCGAGAACAGGATTGACTGCCCGGACAGGCGGTAGTGCAGCGCGACCAGATTGTTGTTGGCGTCGAACGCGCCGGTCATCTTGCACTGGGTGATCGGGTGATACCTGCCGTGCGCCATGTCTTCTTCGCGCGACCACAACAGCTTGATCGGCGTGCCCGGCATCTGCTTGGCGATCATGACCGCCTGGCGGACGTAGTCGGTCTGGCCGCGCCGGCCGAAGCCGCCGCCGGGCATCACCTTGTACATGTCGCACTTCTCAGCCGGCAGGCCGGAGGCCTCCAGCACCGCCGCGAAGACGGCCTCGCCGTTCTGCGTGCCGCACCAGACCTCGCATTTGTCGGCCGTGTAGAGCGCGGTGGCGTTCATCGGCTCCATCGTGGCGTGGTTCTGGTAAGGGTAGTTGTAGACCGCTTCGACCTTCTTCGCTGCGCCGGCAATCGCGGCTTTGACGTCGCCGTTCTTGTTGCCGACATAGGCCGGCTGCGAATCGTCGAGGCCCTCGGCCAGCCACTTCGCGATCGACTCGCTCGAGACCTTGGCATTCTCGCCCTCGTCCCAGACGATCGGCAGCGCTTCCAGCGCGGTCTTGGCGTGCCACCAGGTGTCGGCAACGACCGCAACCGCGGTGTCGCCGACCTTGACGACCTTCTTGACGCCTTTCATGCCGGTGATCTTGGCTTCGTCATAGCTCTTCAGCTTGCCGCCAAACACCGGGCAGTCCTTGATCGCGGCGTTCAGCATGCCCGGCAGCTTGACGTCGATGCCGTAGATCATCGTGCCGGTGGTCTTGTCGGCGGTATCGAGCCGCAACAGGCCCTTGCCTGCGATGGTCCAGTCCTTGGGATCCTTGAGCTTCACGTCGGCCGGCGGCGTCAGCTTGGCGGCGGCTTCGGCGACCTTGCCGTAAGTTGTCGTCTTGCCCGACGCCTTGTGGGTGATGACCCCCTTGGCGACGGTGCATTCGGAGGCCGGCACCTTCCACTCATTCGCGGCGGCCTCGATCAGCATCACGCGCGCGGTGGCGCCGCCCTTGCGGACATAGTCTTGCGAGCTGCGGATGCCGCGGCTGCCGCCGGTCGAGAAATCACCCCAGACGCGCTTGCGGGCGACGCTCTGGCCGGGAGTCGGGTATTCGGTCGTGACCTTCGACCAGTCGCATTCGAGTTCCTCGGCGACCAGCTGGGCGAGGCCGGTGAGCGAGCCCTGGCCCATCTCGGAGCGGGCGATGCGGATCACGACGGTGTCGTCGGGCCTGACCACGACCCAGGCGTTGACTTCCGGCGAGCCGTCGGCCGCGCGGACCGCGGCGGGGCCACCGAAGGGGAGATCGAGCCCGATGGCGAGGCCGGCGCCGACAGCGGCGGTGCCGATGACGAAGGCGCGACGGTTCATCTTGGGAGAAACATGCTTGTTCATGGGGCGGCTCCTCAGGCGCTGGCGATCGTGTGGATCGCTTCGCGCACCTGCTGGAAGGTGCCGCAGCGGCAGATATTGGTGATGGCTTCGTCGATATCGGCGTCGGTCGGCTTCGGCTTTTCGGCGAGGAGTGCGGCCACCGCCATGATCATGCCGCTCTGGCAATAGCCACATTGCGGAACGTCCTTGGCGATCCAGGCTGCCTGCACCTTGTGCAGCGTGTCGCCGGATGCGAGCCCCTCGATCGTGGTGATCTTCTTGCCTTCGGCCTCGCTGACCGAAATCCCGCAGGAACGGATGGCGACGCCGTCCATGTGAACGGTGCAGGCGCCGCATTGCGCAATGCCGCAGCCATATTTGGTGCCGGTCAGGCCGGCATTCTCACGGATCGCCCAGAGCAGCGGCGTATCCGGCTCGACGTCGAGCGTGAAGGTTTTTCCGTTGATTGTTAGGTTTGCCATCGCAAGTCCCCTGATTGGCCCAATCCACCGATCGGACTCAGGGCGCAATGTGTCTGGCAAATTGGAACTGTTCAAATCAATAGTCCGAGGGGTGGCCAACAGCGAGGCTGGCATGCGCGGGGAAGAATGTCGGGAGCGCGGTGTTGCGTTGTGAACGGCGGTGCAAATCCGCAGCCTTTGGTCGCATCGAATTCGTTTGACTATCTGAGGGTATTGTACAACCTTTGGTTTGATGGATCATTAGTCCATCCTAAGGGAGAATCGCCATGGGCCGCATCGTCACGATCGATCTCGAAAAAGTTCTCGCGTCAGGTAACGATCTCAAAGCCAAGTCACCGTCCGGACTCACTACCCACGCCGATCTGCTCAGCCTCGCCAGCGACGTCAGCAAGGACCCGGTCTCCTATCTGAGCAGCGTTGGCGTACAGCTCGACGACCAGACGGCGTCGATGCTGCGGAACAAGCTGGCCACGCGTAGCGGCGGCGTACAGGCCGGTACGATCCATATCGACATCCTCTGATCCCGCATCTGCAGATCACGATGGCCGGCTGACCGGTTCGCCGGGCAGCCGGGATATGGGGTCGTCGGCCATGGCGTTCGGCGCACAATTTTTATCCGATTTCCGCGCGGCCAGGGTGACGCCTACCAATCTCGTTCTGAACGTCACTCTGAAATGCCCGCTCAAATGTTCGCATTGCTGCTTTTCATCTGACATGTTTCACGGCGGGCACCTGTCCGCCGCGGACGTTCATCGTTGTATTCAGCAGGCCGCACAGATCCCGTCGATGGAGATCATCCATTTCGTCGGGGGTGATCCGATGCTGCATGCGGATATCGTTGCCGACGCCGTGGCACTGGCCGCGTCGCTGGGCTTGCGCGCGGGCATCACCACGAGCGCGTTCTGGGCCAAGTCGCCCGCGCGCGCAACGGCGGCTGTTCGGCAATTGCGCGCGGCCGGGCTCACCGAAATGACGTTGTCTTACGACGATCCCCACGCCGAGTTCGTGCCGCTGAATTTCATTGCCAACGCGGTCGCCGCTGCGCGCGAATGCG
The DNA here is from genome assembly GCF_051810765.1 of Bradyrhizobium sp. 604_D8_N2_3. Taxonomy (NCBI): domain Bacteria; kingdom Pseudomonadati; phylum Pseudomonadota; class Alphaproteobacteria; order Hyphomicrobiales; family Nitrobacteraceae; genus Bradyrhizobium; species Bradyrhizobium sp. 604_D8_N2_3. The sequence goes on from NZ_JBPWPM010000001.1 coordinate 2,520,459, forward strand.
GCCTGCTGCTTCGGATCGCCGTGGTGGTCGAGGCGGGTTCGAAGATCACCGCCGCCAGCCTGCGCGCCGATCTCGGTCTTCAGGACGAGCCCGGCATCAACATCTATGAGACCGTCGCCAACTCGACCGGTCGCGGCGACGGCACGGACGAGGACACGCAGGCGGGCCGCGTTCACCACGCCTCCGCCTATCGCGGTCCCTGCGAGTCCGTTCTCCACACCGTCACGGTCGATCACGAGGGCGGCATCCGGCCCTGCTGCGGCGTGCTTCCCCATTACGACTCGCTGAAGGTGGGCCACATCGCGAAGGAAGGGATCGAAGCCGCGATGCAGGCGGCCGCGGACGATCCGCTCTACAGATGGATCAGGCTGGAGGGACCCGTCGCCATCCTCGCCGCAGTCACGGCCGCCGATCCCGTGCCGATGCGCGTTGAGGATTTCGACGGCATCTGCACCGCCTGCGACCGCATCTTCCGCTCGCCAGAGCTGCTGGCGCGCGTGCGCGAAGCCGCCGAGGCGCGCCACGGCCAGATCGAGACCTGCGAGATCCTGCTGGACGGACAAGCCGCATCTGCCAACCTCGTGGCCGCACAATGAGCGTCGATGTCCTCTTCTGCTCGGCGCCGGTGATGTCGGTGGTGCGGCCGTCGGCGGCGCTCGGCCTGTTGCAGGCCTTGCTGCGGCAGAAGGGCATTCGGGCCGAGACGCTCTATCTGAACCTGCTCTTCGCCGACCGCATCGGGCTCGATCTGAACGAGCAGCTTGCGGAGAAGTTGCCGAGCCATCTCCTCGCCGGCGATTGGCTGTTCGGCGATTGCCTGGGCACGCGGCCCGGACGGCCGCAGGCGCAGCGCCACCTCAGCGAGCTCAGCGCCGCCATAGAGCGCAAGGGGCTGGACCAGCTCTACGAGATCCGCCGCAACCTGATCCCGTCCTTCGTGGCGGAAGCGGCCGACCGGCTGCTCGAACGCACCCCCAAGATCATCGGCTTCACCTCGATGTTCGAGCAGACGGCCGCTTCGCTGGCGATCGCGGCCGCGGTCAAGGCGCGTGATCCGTCCGTCGTCGTCTGCTTCGGCGGCGCCAATTGCCATGGGCCGATGGGCGCGGTGCTGCTGAAGAACTTTGCGCAGATCGACTATGTCTTCAACGGCGAGGCCGATACCGTGTTCGGGCCGGCCGTCGAGGCAATCCTGCGCGGCGAAGAGCCTCGCGGCCTACCGGGATGCCTGTCCCGCGACCAGCCGGCTGCTGGCGCAGCAGCCGGTCCGACCGCGATGGATGCGCTGCCGATCCCCGACTACGCCGACTATTTCGCGCAACTGCCCTGGATGTCTGAAGCTGCGCGCGTGCGTCCCTCGATTCCGTTCGAGTCCTCGCGCGGCTGCTGGTGGGGGCAGAAGCACCATTGCACGTTCTGCGGCCTCAACGGCGAGGGCATGGCGTTCCGGGCCAAGTCGGCGCCGCGCGTGCTCAGCGAGATCGAGACCCTGCATGCGGAGTTCGGCATCGGCCGCTTTGCCGCGACCGACAACATCCTGGGCATGTCCCATATCGAGGGCGTGCTGGGCAGGCTCGCCGAACGCCCGGCGCACGGCTTTCGCTTCTTCTACGAGATCAAGGCCAATATGGACGAGGCGCAGCTCGAGAAGCTGGCGCTTGCCGGGACGGTCTGGTTGCAGCCCGGCATCGAGAGCCTGTCGGATCCGGTGCTGCATCTCATGCGCAAGGGTGTGAGCGCCTTGCTCAACCTGCGCCTGCTGCGCAATTGCCGCGAGCTCGGCGTCGGGCTGGTCTGGTCGATCCTGTACGGATTTCCCGGCGAGCCACGCGACGCCTACGACGCCGTCGCCAAGATGGTCCCGCTGCTCGAACACCTTCAGCCGCCGGTCGGCTGCGGCCGGATCCGGCTCGACCGGTTCAGCCCCAATTTCGAGCGCGCCGCCGAGATCGGATTCCGCAACGTCACGCCGATGCCGGCCTATGGCGCGATCTACGATGTCCCTGACGAGGATCTCTTCGATCTCGCTTATTTCTTCGAGGGCGACGCACCCGATGCCGCGCGCGAGCAGGATCTGGTGTCGCTCAAGGCCGCGAGTGCGGCCTGGCGTGCGCGCTGGTTCGATCAGCCCTTTGCGCCGCAATTGACGATGACGGCGGTCGGCACGGCGCATCTCGTCAGCGACACCCGGGCATGCGCGCTCCAGCCGTTCTATTGTCCGACACCGGCCGAGATCGCCGTGCTCAATCTGCTGCGCAATCCCTGCACGCGACTGAGCGTCATTGAACAGCTTGCCGATCGTTTGGATGCGGCATCAGTCGAGGCCGCACTGGATGCGATTCTGGCGCGACGGTTTGCGATCGAGATCGACGGCAGAGTGTTGTCGCTCGTCACCGAGGCCGGCCGCGAGATTTTTGACGCCGACGCCCGTGCCGAATTTCCGCTTGGATTCGTTTTGCCACGCGAGCGTATCGCCCCGCCGGAAGAAAACGGGTTGCACGTGGCCCTGATGAACGCCAGCGATGAACCGGCAGGCCTCGAACGGGTGCAGCCATGACCGTCGAAGTCCGCCCCCTCGGCGACAAGTGCAACATCAAGTGCCGCTACTGCTATCAGGAGGGCATCCGCACCGCCGGCAACGTGCCGACGCGTTACGATCTCGACGCGATCATGGCGACGCTGGACAGATTGGCGGAACCCTTCAGCCTGTTCGGCGGCGAGATCATGCTGACCCGCCGGCCCGATCTCGACCGCCTGATGCAGCTGGGCTTCGACCGCCATGGCGGCGTCGGCATGCAGACCAACGGCACGCTGATCGAGGAGCGCGACATCGAGCTCTTCAGGAAATACCACGTGCGCGTCGGCATCTCGATCGACGGGCCGGGACCGCTCAACGATGCTCGCTGGGCCGGCAGCCTGGCGGCGACGCGGCGTGCGACGGCGCGCATCGAGGCGGCGATCGAGACGCTGTGCCGGGAGGGCATGCCGCCAAACGTGATCGTGACGCTCAACCGGATGAATGCCGCGCCGGCTCGGCTCGGCGTGCTGTGCGAGTGGATCGGGTTTCTCGGTAGCCTCGGCGTGCGCAAGCTGCGCCTGCACCTGCTGGAGCAGGACGAAACGGAAGGGGGCGAGGGTCTCGCGCTCACCGCGCAGGAGAACCTTGCGGCCTTGAGGCGACTGCGCCGGCTCGAACAGGAGCTGCTGTCAGTCCAGTTCGACATCTTCGCCGAGATGGCCGCGATGCTTAGGGGCGATGACGCGCAGACCTCATGCGTCTTCCACGCCTGCGATCCCTATGCAACGCGCGCCGTGGTGGGCGTCGAGAGCGATGGCCGGCTCGGCAATTGCGGCCGCACCAACAAGGATGGCGTGACCCATCTGCGTGCCGGCCGCGAGGCCTTCGAGCGCCAGCTCTCGCTTTACCGGACGCCGCAGGCCGATGGCGGATGCGAGGGGTGCCGGTTCTTCCTGGCGTGCAAGGGCAATTGTCCGGGCACCGCGATCGACGGCGACTGGCGGATGCGCTCGATCGATTGCCCGGTGTGGTTCGGCCTGTTCGAGGACATCGAGACCGAGCTTCAGGCGAACGATGAGGTCGCGATCAGCCGGTTGGAGCGCCGGTCCGATCTCGAAGCGAAGATGATCGCCGCCTGGTCGATCGGCGACAATCCGACCCTGCATTCGTTGCTCCAGCAGGCGGACGCACCATGACGTCCGCCTGGCCGACCTGCTGGCTGACCTGGCCCCGTCCTCCGCTCGCGGCCGCGCCGCGGGAGCCAGCCGTCGCCAAGGCAGCGACTCAGCGCATCAGCTTCACCGGACCGCAGGCGCGCGCGCTCTGGCAGCCGCGTCTGGATCGCCTCAGGCATGCGGCGCTAGCGATCGAATTCGAGATGGTGCGCCGGAAGCGCATCCCGGCCACGCTGGTGTGGACTGGCTATGATGGCATCGACGCCCTGACCGAGCGGGCGCGCGCGATTGGCCTGGAGGCCAAGCCGGTCAAGGCGTCGCTTGGCTATGCCGTCGACTGGCCGCTTGAGGCATCGATCGCCGAACCGAAGCGGCTGCTCGACTATGCGTTCCTGATCGGCGCCGCGCCGCTCGACACATCGATCGCCGAGCCGGCGGCGGACGGCCAGGAGCAGGCGGCGATACGGTTCGGCTATCCCGCATGCTGCGCAAGATCCTGGGCGGACCATCTTCGGCGTGGCGGAAGCGATCCGTTGGCCGGCATCCTCGCGCGCGAGGAGAAAGCGGCCGTGCCTGCCCATGTCGCGCTCGCGGTTCTGGGACTGGGGCCGGTGAGACACGGGCCTTGTTCTGCGGACTGTTCCGCTACGCGCGATCGTTCGCGTGAGTTCATCGATCTCGGCCGCCAGCTGGGATTGGCCGCGGAAATGAGTTGGCTCGAAGAGATGGCGGATTGGACGGTGTGTGCGTCGTTTGTCAATGGCGTTGCCGAGATTGCGACGGCCACCTTCCGCTGCACATGGCTGTCCGATGAGGGCACACCGTCGCATCGGCGGCCTCGTCAACGCGCGGCGGCGACGCACCTGGACAAGCGAAAGGCCGCAGCGGTCGAGCCCGCGGACAGCGCCGATATCCTCACCGAACTCGGCGGCGGATTTGAAGCGGCCGGTTTCGAAAACCCCTTCGCCATGCGCTCGCGCTTCAGCACGGTGGTCTGGGAGCAGACCGCTGCGCTGCGCCGCGCGGGATCGGCCGTGCATGTCGGATGCGGCGATGGATTGCTGCTGGAATTGATCGCGCAGACGAGGCCAAAGCTGAGATTATACGGTGCCGAGGAAGATGCCGCGCTAGCTGAAGCCGCGCGCCGGCGCCTCGGTGCGTCATTGCCGGTACTCGGCGGGACCAGCATCGCGGCGATTGCGGCGCTGTCGCGTCTTGCACCTGATGGCGTCGACCTCGCTTTCGTCGATGCGGAACGGCTTGGCGGCCGCGAACCGCTTGCCGCTGTCCGCGCGATCGCGAAATCGGTGATCGTGATCGGCACCGACCGATCGCTGCACCGGCTTGGGGATATGGACACCCTTGCGGCATCGATGGGATTTGCCTTGCTGCCTGGACGCGCAGGGCGCGTCTCCGCGGCCCTCTCGACGACGAGTGGTCGTCCGCACTGACCGGTTCGAAGGAGAGATCGCCATGGACGCGACGTCGATTGACTGGGAACGCACGGCACGACCGCAGGCCGACGGCCACGATACCGCCGTCGCCCTCGGCCTGATCGACACCGAGCCGACGCCGTGGCGGCCGCTGCCGCCGCAGCGTCCCCCGGTGAACGGTGCGCCGGCCATTGCGGATGGCAGGGTTGCCCTGCGCACGGAGGATCCGCTGCTGCCGGCGCCGCGGTTTGTCCCCGACGCGCAAGCCATCCGGGCGCTGGAGCAGGCGCTGCACTACGTCCGCCGCTGGCCGCTCGCTGCGAAACAATGGCCTGATATCGTGCACACCATCCAGTGCTATCACGACACCGAGCAGCCGACCGAGGGGCCCGGTCGGCTCGGCTCGGCCAGCCACTCGGTCGACGCGCGGTTCGGCGTCATCGGCCTCACGGTCAATTGCCCGCTCGCGACCGCGCAGGCGATCGTCCATGAAATGGCCCATCACAAGCTGAGGGCATTCGGCGTCGCCAACGAGAATGCGATCCGGATCATCAGCAATCCGCAGGACGAGCTCTATCCCAGCCCGATCGTGGTCGACCGGCCGCGTCCAATGACCGCAGTGCTGCACGCACAATATTCGTTCATCCACGTCACCCAGCTCGACGTGCACATGCTGGAGCAGGAAGACGACCCGCAGGTTCGCAGCGACATCCGCGCGCTGCTCGCGCGCAATGCGTCGCGGATGGAGCAGGGGTTCGAGACGCTGCGGCAGCACGCCCGCACCGATGCGGCCGGCCGGGCGTTTCTCGGCGCGTTCTTCGCCTGGTGCAGCGACGTCCTGGCGAGCAGCCGGAAGATGCTTGCCAGCGAGCGCGGCTGATTGCCCGCTCTGCCCAGGACCGGGTTCCAGCCCTAAACGCCAGATACGCGGTTTGAGACGACTTTCGGCTGTGATTGCCGGTTCCAGGCCCCGTCGGCGCTGCATTGCGGCGACAGTTTGTCCTTTTTACCGGGGTGCAAGACGAACGCGCTCTGGTACACTGGGACGAAGCAAAAAGGGATTCCATGAACGTACCGCAGCGTTGCAACGTATTGATGCTCTATCCGCTGTTCTTGGCGGAGTCGTTCTGGAGCTTTGGCGAATCCTGCGAGCTGATGGGTGTGAAGCGACCCGCGGCCCCCCTCGGCCTGATCACGGTGGCCGCGATGCTGCCGAAGGACTGGACGGTCCGGCTGATCGACTGCAACACCCAGCCCCTTGGTGACGAGGATCTCGCCTGGGCCGATGTCGTGTTCACCGGCGGCATGCTGCCGCAGCAGGCCGATACGCTGCGCCTGATCGAACTCTGCCGCGCCGCCGGCAAGCCGGTGGTCGTCGGCGGACCCGATCCGACGTCGAGCCCCCATGTCTACGAACGGGCCGACTTCCGGGTGCTCGGCGAGGCCGAAAGCGTCATCGACGAGTTCATCGCGGCCTGGGAAAGCGGGGCCCGCGCCGGCGTCTTCACTGCGCCGAAATTCCAGGCCGACGTAACAAAGACGCCGGTGCCACGCTTCGATCTCCTGAAGTTCGAGGACTATCTCTACCTCGGTGTGCAATATTCGCGTGGCTGTCCGTTCACCTGCGAGTTCTGCGACATCATCGAACTCTACGGCCGTGTGCCGCGCACCAAGACGGTCGAGCAGATGTTTGTCGAGCTCGAGACGCTCTACCGGATGGGCTACCGCGGCCATCTCGACTTCGTCGACGACAATTTCATCGGCAACAAGAAGTCGCTGCGGCAGTTCCTGCCCCAGCTCGCCGAATGGCAGCGCGCGCACGGCTATCCCTTCGAATTGTCCACCGAGGCCTCGGTCAACCTGGCCGACGATCCCGAGCTATTGGAGCTGATGGGCGCGGCCAATTTCTTCGGCATCTTCGTTGGCATCGAAAGTCCGGACCCTGCAACGCTGGTCGCGATGCGGAAGAAGCAGAACACGCGGCGCAACATCGCCGAGAGCATCCACAAGATCTATGCCGCCGGCATGCTCGTCACCGCGGGTTTCATCGTCGGCTTCGACACCGAGAAGGTCTCGATGGCGGAAGCGATGATCGATTTCATCGAGGAGGCCGCGATTCCCGTCGCCATGGTCGGCCTGCTCTATGCGTTGCCGAACACGCAGCTCACGCGCCGACTCGAGCGTGAAGGCCGGCTGCATCCGGGCCACGATCTGGCGCCGACCATCGGCGCCGATCAGTGCACGGACGGCATCAACTTCGATCCGGTCCGCCCGTTGCGCGACATCCTGACGGACTACAAGCGGGTGCTGGAGCACATCTACAGCCCCGCCGCCTACGCAGGACGCGTCGACCGCCTGATGACGCTGCTCGACCGATCCAGGCAGCGCCCCGAGCTCGCCGAGGGCGACATCCGCTCGCGGGTCGGGGCGATGGAGACGGTGCACCGCGTTGTCACCGCCCTTCCCGAAGCGCGCGGGCCGCTGTGGCAGACCTTCATGAACTGCGCCAAGCGCGACACGTCATCGGCACGGATCGCGGTGCAGATGATTGCCGCCTATGCGCATCTCGGGCCGTTCTCGCGCAAGGTCATCGAAGCCATCGACGGGCGCCTCGCTGCGCTCGATGACGAGACGGTCATCCCGACCGCTGCGACGCTCGACACCACCGCAGCCCGGCACCTGGCCTGAAGGCTTACTTCACCGCCAGCCGCAGGAAGCTCATCACGCTGCCGAGCGCGGCAAAGCCGGCGCCGAGGGCCAGCGCGACGGTTGCGCCGTCGTGGCCGGCAAGCGCAAAGCAGAGGGCGGCTAGCGCCGCGCCCGTGGTCTGGCCCGTCAGGCGTGCGGTCGCGACGATGCCGGAGGCGCTGCCGCTGCGGTGCGGCGGCGCGCTCGACATCACCGCCTTCATGTTCGGTGCCTGGAAAAAGCCGAACCCCATGCCGCAGATCACCATCCGCCAGATGATGTCGGGAATGGCAGGATTGGACGGGAGCATCGCGAGCAATGCCATGCCGAGGCCGAGCAGCACGAGCCCGATGCCGCCGAGCAGGCCGACCGCGTGCCGGTCGGAGAGGCGCCCTGCGATCGGCGCCATGATGCCGACCACCAGCGGCCAGGGTGTCATGAAGAAGCCGGTCTCGACCTGCGAACGCCCGAGCACGTCCTCGAAATAGAACGGCAGCGAGACGAAGGCGAGGCCCTGCACGGCGAACGAGCACACCGCGGTCGCTGCCGACAGCGCGAACATCGGCCGGCTGAACAGGTCGATCGGCAGCATCGGCGCGGGATGGTCGGCATGCCGGCGCGTCAGGATGAAGCCGAGTGCGAGGGCCGTGATCAGCTCGATGCCCACGACAACAGGCGACAGATTGTGCGCGGCGCTGCCGATTCCCGTGATGAACAGGCCGAGGCAGGCGGACGCAAGGACTGCGCCGAGGAAGTCGAAGCCATGATCGGCGCGCGGCGTCTTCGGCAGCATTGCAAAGCCGATCCCGATCGCGACGAGGCCGAAAGGAATGTTGACGGCGAACAGCCAGGGCCATGGGCCGACTGCGAGAATGGCGGAGGCGATCGATGGACCGATGGTGAAGGCGGTCGCGACCACGAGCGCGTTGTGGCCAAAACCGCGGCCGAGCATCCGGCCGGGATAGACGAAGCGCACCAGCGCCGTATTGACGCTCATGATGCCGCTGGCCCCCAGGCCCTGCAGCGTGCGCGCGACCAGCAGGCTGTCCAGCGACCACGCCACCGCGCAGAACAGCGAGGCGATGGTGAACAGGATCAGGCCGCCGAGATAGATCCGCTGGTGCCCGACGATCTCGCCGAGCGCACCGAGCGGCAGCAAAGTGGCCACCAGCGCGATCTGGTAGACATTGACCACCCAGACCGATTGCTCCGGCGTGACGTGCAAATCGGCGGCAATGGCTGGCAGCGCGATATTCGCGATCGCGGTGTCGAGGGAGGCCATCGCCAGCGCGGTGAAGATGGCGGCGATCGCCCAGCGCCGCTGCGTGGCCGGAAGGCCGTCGGCAATGGGATGATCGGGCTCGCGCGCGGCGGCAGGTAACGTGATTGTCATTGCCTGGCGCGTTGCTCCGGCGGCGTGGTGAAAGGGGACTTTCGGCATGTACTACGCCGAAGGCCGCTTCCACAGGCATATGCTTGCATGCTGTGTATGCGCGAAGGTGAGGCGATGCGGCCGGCGGCTGGCGTATGATTGCGCCAGCTGCTGCAATCTTGGGGGATCACCATGCAAATCGTCGTTCTGCCCGGTGACGGCATCGGACCGGAGATCACGGCCGCGACATCGGGCGTGCTGCGTGCGGCCTCCGAGCGCTTCCAGCTCAATCTGCGGCTCGAGGAGCACGCGGTCGGGCATGCGAGCCTGAAGCTATCAGGCACGACGGTACGCCCCGAGCTGCTCGACATCGTCCGCGCCGCCGACGGCCTGATCCTGGGGCCAACCGCGACCTTTGACTTCAAGGACGAGGCGCATGGCGAGATCAACCCGTCCAGGCACTTTCGCAAGAGTCTCGACCTCTACGCCAATGTCCGGCCCGCGCGCACCTATGCGGGGCGGCCCGGCCGGCTCGGCGAGTTCGACCTCGTCGTCGTGCGCGAGAACACCGAAGGGTTTTACGCCGACCGCAACATGGAGCAGGGCAATGGCGAGATGCTGGTCACGCCTGACGTCGTGATCTCGCTGCGCCGGATCACGCGCCTCTGCTGCGAGCGTATCGCGCACGCCGCCTGTCGTCTGGCGATGAAGCGGCGGAAGCATCTGACCATCGTGCACAAGGCCAATGTGCTGAAACTCGGCGACGGCATGTTCCTCGACATCTGCCGCACGGCGGCGAAGGGCTATCCCGGCCTCGAAGTCGACGACATCCTGGTCGACGCCATGATGGCGCATGTCGTGCGCAACCCCGATCGCTTCGACGTCATCGTCGCCACCAACATGTTCGGCGACATCCTGTCCGATCTCACGGCCGAGCTCTCCGGCAGCCTCGGCCTCGGCGGCTCGCTGAATGTCGGTGATCGCTTCGCCATGGCGCAGGCCGCGCACGGCTCGGCGCCTGACATCGCGGGGCAGGACGTTGCCAATCCGGTCTCGCTGATCCTGTCGACCGCGTTGCTGCTGGCCTGGCACGGCGAGAAGAGCGGCGCCGTCCGCTACGAGGAAGCGGCGCGTGCGATCGAAGCCGCGGTGGCGAAAGCGATCGGCGAGGGCAGAGCGACGCGCGACGTCGGCGGCAAGCTCGGCACCATCGCGGCAGGTGCTGCGATCGCGGAGATCTTGCAGGCGGAGTGAGCCATCGTCGCGGATGCCTGCGATTTTTTTGGGGGCCAACACAAAAACTCGAAAAACAACCCCATGCACAGTAGCAGGCTCCTTGATCGATAAGGGATTTTCGGAGCGCGTCGCGACGACCTTCGTGACAGTGATCACGTTGACCCGTCGGGCAAAACACTGGCATGATGCTATCGTGCCAGCGGTCGGGGACAAGGGCGCATTCTCATCATGCGCGACGTCCGTTTCCTGACGTCCAGTGGCCCGTCTCCTCTGGCCCGCTTGAGCCAGATCAAGACTCACCCCGCGGCGCCGCCGGACCTTTCCATCAACGCATCCATGGAAAGGGCGGCCCATATGACAACCCTGCTCAGGGAAATCCGGGATACACCTCTGCTCTGGATGCTGGTCTTCGTGCCCATCGTGCTGGTGGCGGACGCGGTCGCCCCGCATTCCCACACGCTGCTGTTCGTGCTCGCCGTGCTTGCGATCGTGCCGCTGGCGGCGCTGCTCAGCCACGCCACCGAAGCGGTCGCCGCCAGAACCGGCGATGCCGTGGGTGGACTGCTCAACGCAACGCTCGGCAATCTGACGGAGCTGATCATCGCCATCACGGCGCTGCGGGCAGGCGAGTACATGCTGGTGAAGGCCTCGATTGCCGGCGCCATCGTCACCAACGCGACATTCATGCTCGGCGCCTGCCTGCTGCTCGGCGGCCTGCGCTACCACGTGCAGGAGTACAACCGTGCCGGCGCGCGCCTGTCGTCCGGCCTGTTGCTGATGGCGACAGTCGCCCTGCTGGCCCCCTCGGCAGTCGCCGACCTCGAGCATTTGCCGCAGGACGGAGGCGTCATTCACAAGCTTAGCGTCGGCATTTCAGTCCTGCTGATCGCGGCTTACGCGCTTGGCCTGTGGTTCTCGCTCGGGACGCACAAGGAATTGTTCGCAAGCGCCGATCACGGCGAGCAGGAGGAAGCGCACTGGCCGATCGGGCTAGCCGTTGGGACGCTGCTGGCCGTCACCGTGCTGGTGGCGCTGGTGAGCGAGATCTTCGTGGAATCGGTGCAGAAGGCGGCGGAGACCTTCGGCATGAGTCCGGCTTTCGTCGGGTTCATCATCGTTTCGCTGGTTGGCGCCGCTGCCGAATTTGCAGTTGCCCTTGCCGCTGCGCGCAAGGACCGCCTCGACATGGTCGTCAGCATTGCGCTCGGCAGCGCCTCCCAGATCGCGCTGTTCGTTGCACCCGCGCTCGTGCTGCTCAGCTATGTCGTGGGACCGACGCCAATGAACCTTCAGTTCTGGCCTGGCGCCGTCACCATGGTGATGATCGCAACAGTCACGGCGACCTTCATCACCACCAGTGGACGCTCGGCATGGTTCGTCGGCGCCCTGATGATCTTCATTTATGCGGTGTTTGCGCTGACGCTGTATGTCGTCCCGCCGGCGGGCGAGGGATGAGGTGCACTCGCCCGCGGGCACAGGGGTGAATTGGCTCATCGGAGAATGGCGGCCCGTGGCGAGCCATCCTCCGAAGCGGCGAATACGTTTCCCGCTAGTAGGCCCAGTAGCTGCCGGTGGGCGGGCAATTGTCGCCGCCGTAGCCATAGCCGTAGTTGCCGCCGCCATAACCGTAATACGATGCGGCCGGGTAGCCATAGCCATAGGCGGGATAACCGCCAGAGTAGCCACCGTAGTACCCGCCATAGCCGCCGTAATAGGCGCTCCGCGCGATTGCGCCGCCGACGACCGCGCCGGCGACCACACCGTAACCGAGGCCGCGATAGCCGTAGCCGCGATAACCCCAGCCGCCGCGGTAGCCCCAGCCGACGCCGCGATAGCCGTAGCCGCCGCCGCGCCAGCCGCCGACCCAGCGCACTTCGGTGGTGGTCTGATCGACCATCGATTTCATCGTCGAAAGATGCGTCGGGATCGGCCCGGCCTGAGCGATTGTGCCTGATAGCAGGGCGCCGGCTCCGGCGAGAACGAAGGTACGCAGGGAATTCGAGGATGTCATGATCGATCATCTCCTTGGCTTACGGGCGGCGCTTTCTGCGCGGCCGTACCCATTCCGGGATGGCAATGCCGCGGCGGGTTTGATCCAGATCAAGCGTCGACGGCGTATCCGGCCTGGACCTCGACGGGATCAATGTGCGATGCCGTCGGTAAGCACGCGCAGGCTCGTGGCGGGCGACTACTTCAAGTCGACCGTATCTTCCGCGATGATTTCTTCGTCGAATCCGGTCGTCCGCAACACGCGTACCGCGGCACGTTTGGCGCCGGCGAACTGATTGCGATCGACGTCCACCTCCGGGGTGGGACGACTCACTGCGATCGTGTCCCACGTCGACTTGTTGTCCGGCTTGACCTGGACCGAGTAGGTTACGCCGGCGACGGGCTGCAAACCGCCGAGTTGGTCGATCCTCAATGGCCGCCGGCTGGCTGCTGCAGCCCCGGCAAGCTCAAGTCCGAAGGTGGCGCCTGCGGTCGGCCCGGAGGGTGCCGCCCCGGCCTCGTACCGGCTGATCTCCTTCCCCTTGAGCTGGAGGCTTACCGACTTCATGCCGCTCACCCGCGGAAGGTCCGCCTGAATCAGACCGACTTCGTTCGGCCGGTCGGGTTCAGCAGATGACCGGCGGATCACGACTGGCTCACGGTAGACTTCCTTGCCGGTGCCGTCGTAGGCTACGAGTTCCACGTCCTTGTCGGTGGCGGCGTCCGACGCGATGGTGGAGACCGACGGGTTCACATACATGATCTTGCCGTCACCAGCGGTCTTGTTGATGGTGGCGACGACGTGAACGAATGATCCGGTCTTGATTTCGGTCTTCATCGGATCCTCCTAGGCGACCGGCGGACCGAGGGCGTCCTCTTCCAAAAGCCGGGTCATTATCGCCTGGTAAGTGTACGCCGATAGCCACTGGTTGTCTGCATAGGTCATCACGTCGTGATATGTGAGCCCCGGCAACGCAGCGGCCGGCAGGCCGAGTTCGTGATCCCCGGTGTCGACACCGACATATTTGTTGTCCGGCTTGCTGATACAGCCGTTCTCATAAGGGAATGTCGGATCGCTCGCGTCCTGCGCGGCGGGGGGAAATCCCGGATGAAACCGGCCGAACGTATGTCCGAGTTCGTGAGCACCGTACCAGTCGGCGTACGACGCGTCGCGATCGCCGGCAAATCCGTTCGGCACGCCCGCGGGTCCGGAAGCGACGGTGTCCGGCTGGGGCGTGCCCGGAATCGCGAACGCCTTTCCTCGCATGAAGTTGTTGGACGCGTTATCGTCGACGAGACCGTAATAGTGCGTGCGCGGGTCGACGCCGCTGCTCACCTCGCGGCTTCGCAGCGCGGCGATCTGGGCATTGGCGAGATCGACCGTCGAGTCGTCGAACGGTGCGGCAAAATCCGCGTCCACCACCATGTGGGACCATTCGAGCGCGGCGACAGGATAGGCGCGATTGAGAAACGACCTGAGATACGAAAAGTGGACCGCAGCGGGTGTGACGGTCGTCGTGCCCGCTTTGTATCGAAGGCCGATCACCCGGATGCGCAGCGGCGGCGCCGCCGCGAATGTGACGGGCGCGATGTTGAACGCCGCCGCCGGAAGGTCGCCGCCTCCGGGCTGAAAGATGCGGCTGATGCGCAAGTTGAGTGTGCCCGCGCCGATGGCCGCGGCCGGCAGGCGGAAGTTCAGGCTCTTGTCGATGTCTTCCCGCTGTTCGCGGAGACTGAAGGGCGAGCCCGGGTCTACCCGAAGCGAGTTGAGGGCCGGGAGGAACGTGTCGCCTCCGCCGCTCCGGCTCCACGCAATTTCCGCGGTGATCTGACCGGGCTGCGACACCGAAGTCGGCTCAAGATAGAGGCGAACGAGCGTCGCCTTATCGGCGACCAGCGGCACCGAATTCGTCACGTCCTGAACGCACTGGACGATCTCGACGCCGCGCACCTGCACGCCGGTCTGCGGCTGAGCGAGGCCGAGCGGGCGGCGCTTGCGAGGTTTGAGTCTGGGAACGCCCGAGCCGCGATGCACGCACATCATGCACATGGTGTTGTTCCGGCTTTGATGACCCGTAACGCGAGCTTCGCTTTGTCGCGTGGACTTTAGGTCTACATTGATACTATACTACTCGCTATAATTGAACAAAGCCAACCCTGCGGATCGGTCATTTGGACGCAGCGCGGTTGACATAGCCTGTTGTCGGAGCCGGTTGCGAAAGGCCCCCGCACAGCAAGTTCTGCGGCGAATTATTTGCGCGGAGGACGTTCGATGCTGCATCGCTTTCAGTCGCGTGGGCTCGGCGCGGCAGCTGCTCCGCAGAGCACCGCGCCGCCACGTTCGGAGTTCGAGCCGATCGAGGACATCCGCGCCTCGTTCATCGACAAATTCCAGAGGCGGCGGATCGAGGCCGGCGAGAAGCCCGCCGCCCTGAGGCGCAGCCTGAACGGACAGCCGATCGACGAGCCGGACCATCCGCGCTGATGGCCTCGCGGCAAGTCTCGTGCGACGCCTCCGTTTTTGGACAATCCCTTTTGATATCGAGGTCAGACGATGATCGATCCAAACGCAATTGCAGCGTTGAAAGTCTATCCGCCCATCGGCGTCGCCCGCGTTGGCAACGCGCAAGGCGCCGGCGACTACGTCATCGGCCCCGAGATGATCGGCGGTGCGTCGACCTTGCCCGGCACGACGCCGGAACAGCCGGCTCGCTTTGTCGAGGACTTTCGCACCGCGAACGGAGAGATCAAGCGGCAAGCCGCGCGCTTCCGCATCTACGCCCACATGAAGGACGGCAGCGTGCAGGAGGTGACCGCTGCATCCGCGAAGATCGAGTGGCGCGTCTGCATCGCAAACCTCAAGGCCGGCTGGTACGAGTTCAACCAGGCAATGGACCTCGGCCCGCTGAGCCAGAACGCGTTGCAGCGAAATCGCGAGCTGGTTTTGCCGGACGCCAGGTGGAAGCTCGACATCACGCCAACCCCGCGAAGCATCGCGGGGCAGGGGGCTGGCCCGATCAGGCTGGACGATGGCGCGTTCTGGGCTTCGCCGGTCTATCTCGGCGAGCTTCGTACCGATGAGGAGGGGCGGCTGATCTTCCTCGGCGGCAATGGAGTTTCGCGGCCTTTCCGCAAAGGGACCCGGCCCCTGACTTTCGCCAACAATCCAGGTTGGCACGATGACGTCAGCGACGGGCCGGTGCGGGCGCAAGTGACATTTGCGGGGCATGCACCGATCGATGCGGAGCCCGGCTATGTCTGCGTTACGCCGCCGAATTACGCGCCGGGGCTGTTCGGTCTCGTCACGATGGACGACGTGGTGCGGGAAGTGTTCTACGACAAGGGCTGGATTCCACGACCGGTCAAGACCTCGTTCGTCAACGACGTGCAACCAATCTTTCAGCGCCTGACCGGACTGCAATGGGTCAACCACGGGCTCTTCGTCGTTCATGGTTTTGGCTCGCCGCTCGACGCGCAGAATGCGCAAGTCCTCGCCAAGCTCAACGACGCGTCTGCTGCGAATGCGGCGTGGCGCGCGGCCGTGCTGGCGTTGTTTCGCGATCCAGGCGCGAGCGGCGCACTGATCGAAGATCAGATAGCGCAGGTGTTCGGCGATGCGGTCGACCAATTCTTCGAAGGTCCGCCGAAGCCTTCGAATTCGCTGCTTGCCGTGACGAAGACCCAGTACGCGCACCTCAAGCGCTGGGCTGCTGGAACATTCGACGCCGACGGGCCGTCGCACCAGCCGCCGCAGGCGCAGGACTTCGATGCCCTGCCTCCCGAGGTCCAGGTCAAGCATCTCGAGCGCGCATCCTTGCACGATTGTCTCGGCGGCCCATTCCATCCCGCGATGGAGATGACATGGGTGATGCGGATTCCGCTGATGTGGGCATCGGCGTATCGGCTGAAGGTCCTGGCCGGTGAGCAACCAGCGCGGCAGGACTTCGGGGGTACTCTCACTCCGGCGGTCTGCACCGGCGCGAATGGTCCGCACGATGGTGTCGCAGCCGGCTGCCTCACCCGCTTCCTTGGCGTGCCGTGGCAGACTGATCATACCTCGTGCAATTCGGCGGCCGACTACTTCCCGTCGACGTTCCTGTCGATGCCGACGTTCTGGGGACCGCGTGCCCCGGATCAGGTTCTGGCAGACGGAAACTATCTGCGTGCGGCCGCCATCGCGCCTCTCGGCCAGGCGACGCAACAGCAGACCTTCAAGCACCTGATGAACCGGGTCGACTGGTTGCGCGACATCCGCGGCAACGATTACTATGACCGCCTGTCGAACATGATTGCGGAATGGTCCGAGCTCGGCATGGTGTTGCCGGTGAAGAACGCGCCTGCATCTCTGCCGGTGCAGGATCTGCGGGTCGAGCAGGGACGCCGCGACAGCAGCGGGCCGATCGATGTCACGGCCGATCCGAAGTACCACGCGGTCGAAGACATGGAGAGCCTTTTCTTGCCGCAGACGACGGCAGGCCTGGCGCAGCGGCGCGGTGCACGCAAGACGGCTCCCCCGCCGAAGCGGACCTATCGCCCGGGCGAGATCTGACCTTGGACGTGCTGCGCACCGACTGTCTCGTGGTCGGCGCGGGGCCTGCCGGCTTGACCGCCGCACGCCTGCTGGCCCTTAGGGGCCGCACGGTCATTGTCGCAGATTCCGGCGTCACGCCGACGACGCGGCTTGAGCTGCTTGCTCCGGCCTCGCTCGTCACTGTCGCGGCGGTGGGACTTGAACATCTGCTCGACGATCCGGCGATCGCCCGAGCCTGTCTCGGGATTCGACGAACACACCGTTCGGGCGCGTCGGACTACGAGGACTTTCTGCGTCATCCCTGCCGCGTCGGGTATGTGGTCGATCGCGGCCGTTTCGACCAGCGCCTTCGCGACGAGGCTGTCGCCGTCGGGGTTACATTTTACGGGCTGCGCGCAATCGGCGTCACGCCGGACCGCGGCGTTATCTGTCGTGCGAGCGATAGCGCTCGGACGAAGCTCGTCCTTGCGGAGATCGTTGTCGATGCAACGGGGCGCGCCGCCGCGATTGCGCGGCGCCGGGGCGCGCGCGTGGCCGCCCGGGATCGCATGGTCGCCGAACTGGTCGAGGATGCGGCTGACGGCGCGACGGCCGGTTCCGCATCGTGGCTCGAATACAGCAGCGATGGACCGACCTGGTCTTACCGCATCAGTGGGCCGCGAGGGCGTGTGCAGACTTGGCGCATTCGCAGATCCGGCACACCGGCTGGAGATGCGCTGCTCAGCGTGGACGCGTCGGCTTGCCTCCTCTCGGAGGCCGCGGGCGAAGGTTGGATTGCAGTGGGCGATGCGGCGATGGCGTTCGATCCGATTGCCTCTCAGGGGCTGTTCAACGCATTGTCGTCCGCTTTGGTCGCGACGGGTGCGCTGTTGTCGGCTGATCGGCTGAGCCCGACCTCGGCGCGATTGTATTCCGACGCGGTCGCCACAACATTCCTTCACTGCGAAGCAGGCCGTATCAGCGTCTATGGCACCATGCCTCCGGCGCCGCAGTCATGGGCCGATCCGGCAAAAACGATCGCGCAATGAAGCATGATTTCGCAGGCCGATCGGGCTCCGAAGCCCGCTCCACGCTTTTCGGGATGATCCTCTAACCCTGCAGCCGGGGAACGAGACGTGTCGCGTTCCGATGGCCGATCGCATCGAGATCGTCTGTCGAGAGGCCAAGCTTCTGCAACTGCGCGAACTGGCCAAGGCTGAAGTACGGATAGTCGCTGCCATAGGTGATCTGCGAGGCGGGCACGAGCTTGAGCAGCGCGGCCATGGACGGCGCGAAAGTCGCATTCGCGGTGTCGTAGTGAAGCCGGCGTAGTTCGCCTTCGATTCCGTCCGGCGCAAACTCCTTCAGGTCGGGCCGCGCCCCATAGAATGAATTGATGCGCCCGGCCATCATCGGTATCGTGCCGCCGGCGTGCGAGAATAGCCATTTGATGTCGCGGTGGCGGGCGAATGCGCCGCTGAGCAGAAGGCTCGTCACGGTCCGTGTGGTGTCGTGCGGGACTTCGATCACCGCCGGGAACGTGCCGACACTGAGCGCGCTACAGCAACTCGCGACCAGCGGATGCACATAAACGACCGCCTTGCGACGGTTCAGCTCCTCGAACACCGGCCTGTAAGCGGCATTGCCGAGCCATTTGTCGCCGTAGCTGCTTTGCAGCCCGATCCCGTCCGCCTTCAGCGTGTCGAACGCATATTCGATCTCCCTGAGCGTGGCATCGACGTCCTGCATCGACAAGGTCGCGAACAGGCCGAAATGGCCCGGATGGTCGCGCATCATGTCCGCCGCGTACTCGTTGCAGGCGCGCGCGAGCCGGCCGGCTTCCGCCGGCCCGAGGTCGAACCACACGCCTGGCGTGGAGGCGACCGACAGGATGCCTGTGCGTATGCCATTGCGGTCCATGTCCTCGACGAGCTTCTCGCGGGTCCAGGCCACCTGGCCGGGAAAGTGCGGCTGCTTGCGTGCGTCTTCGTAGCCAAGCCAGAGCTTTTGATACTCAGGCGGATAGAAATGAAGGTGAGTATCGATCAGCGCCGGCTTGGTCTGTCCGTGCACCGCAACGGCGGGGACGGCCGCGGCCAGGCCAAGTGCACCAACGCCCGCGAGGAAGCCGCGGCGCGACGAGGGCGGGCCGTAGCAGGTGGGGCAGGCGTGATGCCCTCGAGATTTTTGATCCCATTTGTTCATGTTGCACGTCTCCCGTGACGAACTGGCAAAGCCAAGGCCTGTGGTGCTTCTATCGGCAGAACGTTTCGTCCCTCCGCTGTCTGTGGTGCGGCCGCAGCGGGGCAATGATTGTTGGGGATTGGAATACGCCGATTTTTCGTCGCCGAACGATGCCTCGCGTCACGCCTGTGCATCGCCGCCGCAACTTTGTGTGAACGCCTCTCCAATTCTCCCGCGAGATGCTCCCTGATGTCGCGAGGTTGACCCGTCGGGCGAAACACTGGCAAAATGCGATGGCGGCGAAGATTTGCGATGACCGCAATCACTTTCAGTGAGTGGATCGATGAAGTCTGACAGGGATGGCATCAACCTCGCGGCCAAGCCAAGCGGAACGGGTTGCGCGGAATGCTCGGCTGCTGGCGGATGGTGGTTTCATCTTCGCAGATGTGTCGAATGCGGTCACATCGGCTGCTGTGATACGTCACCCAATCAGCATGCAACGAAGCATAACGCGGCGACGGGTCACCCGATCATCACGAGCTTCGAGCCGGGCGAACGGTGGTTTTACGACTATCGCACGGGACAGCCCTTCGCGGGCCCGAAGCTGCAAGGCCCGCACGCGCATCCGTTGGACCAGCCGGTGCCCGGGCCGGACGGCGCGGTGCCTCCGGACTGGCAATCGCTGCTGCATGAATAGGTCGCAGCCTCTGGCAACTGGTCCATAGCAGACGAGCGCGTTTAGCAGCGGGGCTGCTTCCGGGCATCGCGCGTGAACTCACGGGCGGACGTCTTGCGCGAACTCTCGGCACCCGTGAATCCCCCATTGGAACCCTCACTGGTGTCCGTGACGCCGGATCAGCGACATTGCAAATGCAACGCGATCCTCGCGAAGATGAAATTCTCACGCAACGTAGCATCGAGATATTGCCCTCCCGACGTTCTGCAGGAGCCTCATTGCGCGTGAGGACTACAGATCGTTTGCATCGATCGCCGCCGCCTCAGCCGGGCCTTCGCGGATATCGAAAGGAGAACGCCTGTGCAGCCTGCTCTCGACCATCCTGCTTCCACGCCATATTGTTCTATGCCTTCACCACCGACCGACATCGAGGTCACGAGAAGGGATGACGGCACCCTGATATTGCGATCGCGGATTATGCTCGCTGGAGTGAGCGGGACGATTTGCGCATACCTTCCCCACTGGGCTCAGGAAACGCCGGACCGCGTCTTTCTCGCGCAACGAACCCGCGACAATGCATGGCAGTCGATCAGCTATGGCGAATTCTGGTCTCGAGTGCGCTCGGTCGGGCAGGCGCTGATTGATCGGGGTGGCGCAGCGGGCGATACGCTGGCCATCCTGTCCGGCAATTCGATCGAGAATGCGGTGATCCAGTTCGCCGCGATGTCGATCGGTCTGCAGGTTGCGCCGATCTCGCCAAGCTACAGTCTTCTGCCAGGTGGCCTCAGCCGCATCGAAGACATCGCGAAGGTCCTCACGCCGAAGTTTGTGTTTGCCCAGAAGGCGGATCCCTTCGTGCAAGCCCGTGCCATCCCCGGCTTTGCGCAGGCCGAATGGATAACGGCGGAAGAGGCGGCGGATACCACGCCGCTGTCGGAGCTATCCGCCGCGACACCGGGTCACGCGTTTGAGGCGGCGTTCGCAGCACTCGGACCGGAGACCGTCGGCAAAATCCTGTTCACGTCGGGATCGACCGGCTCTCCCAAGGGAGTGATCAATACCCATCGCATGATGTCGAGCGTGCTGCAGATGGCCGCTCAGGTCACGCCGGTCTCGCAGCCCCTGGTTCAGATCGAATGGCTGCCCTGGCATCATACCATGGGCTGCAACGTCATACTGAATGGGATTCTGAAGAACGGCGGCTCTCTCTATATCGACGATGGCCGACCGACGCCCGAAGCGTTTCATCGAACAATCGCCAATCTGCACGACGTCTCTCCGACGGCCTCATTCAATGTCCCAACCGGTTACGCGTTGTTATGCGCCGCGCTCGGCGAGGATCCAGACCTGAGGCGGAAGTTCTTCCATCGCATCGACAGAATGATTTTCGGGGGCGCGGCGATCCCGGCGGCCGTAATGGCAACGCTTCAGGAATATGCAATCGAAGTCCGCGGCGAGCGAGTTCCGATTTTGGCCGGATACGGCGCCACGGAAGCCGGGCCGACCATCTGCGTGTCTTATCGACCGTGCGAAGCGCCGGGAGAGATCGGCTTGCCGGCACCCGGCATCGAACTCAAGCTGGTTCCGGCGATGGACGGTTACGAGGCGCGGGTCCGTGGCCCGAACGTCATGCCCGGTTATCTCGGATTACCCGAATTGTCTGCGGCGGCATTCGACGAAGAGGGCTTCTATCGGGTAGGCGACGCGGTCTCGTTCATCGATCCCGCCGATCTCTGCCGCGGCCTGAGGTTTTCCGGGCGTCTCTCGGAGAATTTCAAAATGATGACAGGCACGTGGGTGCTCGTCGGCGAGCTGCGTGCCGCCATCCTGGACCGGATGGGCGGCGTGCTGCAGGATCTGGTCATCGGAGGCGAGGGCCGCGATTCTCTCGTCGCGCTGGTATGGCTCAATCCGGACCGTGCAAGGCGACATGCTAACGGCGCAGCAGGCGCGGATTCCGGTGACACCCTTTCATTGGATTCCGGCGTTCGCGCATACGTCCATCGGGTCTTGACCGAGCATAACCTAGCGGCAGCGACCAACGCGCGGATATCGGCCGTTGCCATCCAGATCCAGCCGCTGTCGCTCGCGGCAGGCGAGACAACGGACAAGGGCTACATCAATCAGCGCGGGGTCCTGAAGAACCGTTCCGCCATTCTCGACAGTCTCTATAGCGGAGCAGCCTCGCCGCACATCATCCGGCTTGCCTCTCATCCACGCGCGTTGTCGACGGCAGGAAATGCAGTCACGTCGACTGATGCATGACCAGAGAGCCCGGCCGCCGACCTTCCGAGCGTGTTTCTTAAAGGGACCGCCTCTGCGTCATTGACGGCGGCGACGCCAGTAGATTTGGACGAGTGTGCGGCGAACGCCGCAACCCCAACGCGCCGCCGCGGCGATGCCGCAGCCGGCCCTGCCTTTCATTCAACCCGCGAAGCCCAAATTCTCACCATTGGCCTCGGCTTGCTCATTTCGGCGGCTTGGAATATGTATAGACATGCGGTCCATCATCGCGGCCGCAACATCACGTCAGTCAACACCGAGGTCGGCCCCGATGTGATCCTGATGGACGAGCCGTTCGGCGCTCTCGATGCCCAGACCCGTATGGTGATGCAAAGCGATCTCCAGACGTTGTCGATGGAAGCCGGCGCCACCGCTAGGTCCAAAGTCAGAGCGCAAAATAGACGGTCATCGCTGTAACGATCAGGCCCAGCACAACGGCGAGCACCAGTTCTGTCTTGATGCCGCCGGCGGAATGAGATTGTGCGTCGTCAATCATTCGGCCAGTCCTGATGAAGCGAAAGAGCGAAATCACGATGATTGCGATCCCGATCGCGATCAGCGCGAGGCCGTCATAGTGACTGAACGCTCCCGTGAAGCGATCGAATTGCAGTCGGGACCCGATCTCCGTCCTGTTGGCTTCAGCGATAGTTCGGACGAAGAGGTTGAATTTCTCGACGACAAAGCCAAACGCGATGATTGCGATGCCCGTCCTGACCCAGGCGAGAAAAGTCCGCTCGTTTGCCGCGTGGTCTGAGTATCTCTCAATCATCGAGACCTCTCTGGTTGCTGTCGATGGGGTTCGTCGCGCGCTATTCCCGCAGGAGCGGAGCGGCGGGGCGCAATGTATGCGAAGCCAGGGCAAGCCCTCAGAACTGATACCGCCGCAGCCCCCCATCCACCGGGATCACCGTCCCCGTGATGTACCGCGCCACCGGCGACGCCAAAAACACCGCGAGCGCTGCCAGATCCTCCGGCTCGCCCCAATAGCCGACCGGGATTTCTTCTTCGGCAAAGCGCTCGCGATAACCCGGCGGATAGTTGCGGCGGATCTGTTCGCTCATGATGCGGCCGGGCGGGATGCAGTTGATGGTGATGCCGTGCTCGCCGATCTCGCGCGACAGGCCCTTGGCCCAGGCGTGCACGGCGGCCTTGGCGGCGAAGGCGGCGTTGAGTCCCTCCGGCTCGGACTTGCCGGTGATGTTGACGATGCGGCCCCATTTGCGTTCGATCATCTGCGGCAGCAGCGCATGCGCGATGCGGCGGTAGCTGGTGAAGTTCAGCGCGATCGCCTCGTCCCATTTGCTGTCGGGCGCATCGACGGGAAGGGGGCGGCTGCCGCCGGCATTGTTGATGAGGATGTCGACATGGCCGAGCTCCTTTTGCGCAAAGGCCGCGATGTTCTCCGCGGCGTCCTTCGCCATCACGTCCTGCTCGAACGACGTGATCAGGCCGGAGCCGACTTCCTTCACCAGCTCGGCAAGGAGATCAGTGCGCCGCGCCACGCCGACGACGCGGACGCCTTCGGCAGCCAGGCCCTTGGCGATGGCGCGGCCGATGCCGATGCTCGCTCCTGTCACGACTGCGGTTTTCGATTTGAGCCCGAGGTCCATGGTCACACGCTCTCTTGTTTGCTTTTTGCTTCTTGTCGTTCGTTTCCTGCCCGTCCCGCCGGCTTCGCGAATTGCCTGAGCGGGACGAGCAGTGGTAACCAAGAGCCTCGACGAAGGAAACACGAAAAAGAAAAGGCGTTGAGCAATGGTCTGGGATCCGCAGCAATACCTGAAATTCTCCGGCCATCGGCTTCGGCCCGCCGTCGACCTCTTGATGCGGATTCCGGATTTCGCCCCGCGCGCGATCGCCGATCTCGGGGCAGGGGCCGGCAACGTGACAAAACTGATCAAGGAGCGCTGGCCGGACGCGACCGTGACCGGTGTCGAGGGCTCGGCCGAGATGGTGGCCGCCGGCCGCAAGGCGGCGCCGGATGTGGAATGGTCGCACGAGGATCTCGGCCATTGGCGCCCCGCCAGGCAATACGATTTGATCTATTCCAATGCCGCACTGCACTGGCTGCCCAATCATGCGGCGCTGTTTCCGTCGGTCATGGAGAAGGTGACGCCCGGCGGCATGCTTGCGGTGCAGATGCCGCGCAACTTCCTCGCGCCATCGCATGTGCTGATCGGCGAGACGGCGCTGAACGGTCCGTGGCGGTCAAAGGTAGAGCATCTCGTTACCCCGCCGCCGGTCGAAGGGCCGGCCTTCTATCATGATTTGCTCGCGCCGCTTTCCCAGAACGTTGACATCTGGGAGACCGAATATCTGCAGGTGCTCGAAGGCGACAATCCCGTGAAGGAATGGACCAAGGGGACCTGGCTGACGCGCTATCTCGACATCCTGCAGGGCGACGAGAAGGCCGCGTTCGAGGCCGCCTATGGCGAGCGGGTGGCGAAGGCCTATCCGAAGAATGCGGCGGGGCAGACGCTGTTTCCGTTCCGGCGTCTGTTCATGGTCGCCCAGCGCAAGGGCTGATCGCACTGCCGCAATGCGACATAAACCGTTCGCAACCCGGGACTGGAAGCGGGTCCCGGGTTGCGCGGACAACAGCCATCAAGCTAGCTTGCCTGCGGCAAATTGGGCTTAGGTCTAGTTGTTCGGGTGGTGGATTGCTGCCACTACTGGGCTGCAAACCGGGCTGCAAAACAAAAAGAACCCGGTTTTAGAGGTTGTTGGGAGGTTACTTCATGCGCAAGCTGCTTCTTGCGGTCGCCGCCGCAGCTATTCTTGTGACCCCAGCGGTGGCACAGGCCCAGAGCCCGATCGTCATCAAGTTCAGCCACGTCGTCGCCAACGACACCCCGAAGGGCAAGGGCGCGCTGAAGTTCAAGGAACTCGCCGAGAAGTACACCGACGGCAAGGTCAAGATCGAAGTCTATCCGAACTCCTCGCTCTACAAGGACAAGGAGGAGATCGAGGCGCTTCAGCTCGGTTCGGTGCAGATGCTGGCGCCCTCGACTGCGAAATTCGCGCCGCTCGGCATCAAGGAGTTCGAGGCGCTCGATCTGCCCTGGCTGTTCAAGGACGACGAGACCTATTCCAGCGCGATGAAGGGCACGATCGGCAAATGGCTGTTCCAGAAGCTCGAGGCCAAGGGCATCACGGGGCTCGCCTATTGGGACAACGGCTTCCACATGGTGTCGTCGAACCGCGCGTTGATGAAGCCTGAGGATTTCAAGGGCCTGAAATTCCGCATCTCCGGATCGAAGATCGCCGACCAGTATTTCCGCCTGATGGGCTCGATCCCGCAGATCATGGCGTTCTCCGAAGTCTACCAGGCGCTCCAGACCGGCGTGGTCGACGGCTGCGAAAACACCGCGTCGAACTACCTGACCCAGAAGTTCTACGAGGTGCAGAAGGACATCACAGTGTCCTATCACGCGCATCTGCAATATGCGGTCATCGTCAACTCGAAATTCTGGTCCGGCCTGCCGCCCGACATCCGCACCCAGCTCGAGAAGGCGATGGTGGATGCAACCGAGTACACCAACCAGATCGCGCACCAGGAGAACGAGGACGCGCTGGCCGAGATCAAGAAGGCGGGCAAGACCAAGCTGCATTATCTGACTGACGCCGACCGCAAGGCGTGGCAGGAATCGATGCGGCCGACTTATACATGGGCAAAGGGTCGGGTCGGGCAGGAGGTGCTCGATCTCGTCGCCAAGGAACTCGACGTCAAGATGAACTGACGCGTTTTCCGCAAGGACAATACGAACGGTCGGGAGTGTGCGCACTTCCGGCCGTTTCGCATCGATAGGGGGACTTTGATTTGCTTCGCGTGCTCAATCAGGCGCTCAACCATCTCGAAGAATGGCTGATCGCGACGCTCATCGCGGCTGCAACCGGGTTGATCTTCATCGCCGTGGTGCACCGTTACGGCGCAGGCGAATCGATCGTCCTCTCCAGATGGGCGGCTGCGCACGGGATGAACTGGCTCGCGACGCTGTCGATGGCGGTGTTCACCTTCCTGTCCGAGCTCGACCTGTCCTGGGCGCAGGAACTCTGCATCTACATGTTCATCTGGATGGCGAAGTTCGGCGCAGCCTATGGCGTGCGCACCGGCATCCATGTCGGCGTCGACCTGCTCGTCAACCGCCTGCCCGAACATTCGCGCAAGCACGTGATCCTGTTCTCGCTGCTGTGCGGCGCGCTGTTCACGGGCATGATCGCGGCCTTCGGCGCCTCCTTCGTCGCCGAGATGTTCAAGACCGGCCAGCAGTCCAATGATTTGGAAGCGCCGATGTGGTTCGTCTATCTGGCGATCCCGCTCGGCTCGGGCCTGATGTGCTTCCGCTTCCTCCAGGTCTCGTGGTCCTACTACTGGACCGGCCATCTGCCGCATCATGACGAGAGTCATGTCGAGGGCGTGGAGGCCGACGTCTCGCCCGCGCTGCATCCGCAGCCCGCCGGCGCGGCGACCAGGGCGGCCGCGCGAAAAGTGTCGCCGCTCGGCGTCATCCTGATCATGGCGCCGATCCTGATCTTCGCGATGTGTCTCGCCGAGAAGTTCGGCGTTGTGGTGCTGCCGCACTGGATGCGTGCCGCGACCGTGTTCGCGCTGCTGATCGCGCTGATGCTGACCGGCATCCCGGTCTCGATCGCGCTCGGCCTCACCGTGATGACGTTCCTGTTCACGCTGACCACAGTGCCGATCGAAGCCGTCTCGATGAAGCTCTTCACGGGCATCGAGGGGTTCGAGATCATGGCGATCCCGTTCTTCATCCTCGCCGGCAATTTCCTCACCCATGGCGGCGTCGCGCGCCGCATGATCAATTTCGCGACCTCGCTGATCGGCCACTGGCACGGCGGTCTCGGCCTTGCCGGCATCGTCGCCTGCGCGATGTTCGCGCTGGTCTGCGGCTCGAGCGTCGCGACCGTTGCCGCGATCGGCGCGATCGTGCTGCCGGAGATGGTCCGCCACGGCTATCCCATGCATTTCGGCGCCGGCATCATCACCGTTGCCGGCTCGCTCGGCATCCTGATGCTGCCGTCGATACCGAAGATCGTCTATGCGGTCTCCACCAATACCTCGATCGGCGCGCTGTTCGTCGCGGGCCTGCTGCCGGGCATCATGCTGACGACGATGCTCTGCATCGTCACCTGGTGGCTCGCACGCAAGCGCGACTATCCACGCCTGCCGAAGGCGAGCTGGGGCGAGACCGTCCGCACCTTCCGCGAGAGCATCTGGGGATTGATGCTGGTCGTCATCATCATCGGCGGCATCTACAGCGGCCTGTTCACCGCCACCGAGGCGGCCGCGATGGCTGCGGTCTACTCCTTTGTCATCGCGGTGTTTGTCTACAAGGCGATCAAGATCGTGGACGTGCCGCGGGTGCTGCTGCGCGCCGCCAACACCAGCGCGATGCTGCTCTACATCGTCACCAACGCGGTGCTGTTCTCCTTCGTGCTCTCCAACGAGAACCTGCCGGCGACCTTGGCCGACTGGATCGCGGCGCAGAACCTCGGCTGGGTCGGCTTCCTCTTGGTCGTCAACATCCTCTTACTGCTCGCCGGCAACTTCATGGAGCCGAACTCGATCATCCTGATCATGGCGCCGATCCTGGCGCCGGCGGCCAAGAAGCTCGGCATCGACCTCGTGCATTTCGGCATCGTGATGGACGTCAACATGGAGGTCGGCCTCTGCCATCCGCCTGTCGGGTTAAATCTCTACGTCGCCTCGATGATAGCGCGCATGCGAATAACCGAGCTCGCGGTCGCCGTGTTGCCGTGGCTCATCACCATGCTCGGCTTCCTCGTCATCGTGACCTACTGGCCCGATCTGACGCTGTGGCTGCCGCGGGTGCTGGGGATGCATTAGCCTATGCACGACCGGGACATGGCTAACGCGCGGTAAACCCGCACACTCAAATGCCATCGCTGTGCTGGGAACCCATTTTACGGGTCTGCGGTAGAAGCATGCCAGCGGATGGGGCTGGCATGTTCTTCAACAGAATGGAATCCGGACGGGCGTCGATTTCGGACGCCGTCTATATGGAAGTCATCACGGGCCTTCACGGCACGACGATGCCCACCATTCTTGCGGCCGCCTGCCAGGCGATGGTCGGTGCGATCACGACCTATGAGACCGGCGACATCGTGACGGCCGGCCTGACGGTTGCCGGTGTGGTGGTGGCCATTGTCCGCCTGTTCGAGATATTCGCTTTCCGTCGCCGCCTCTCATGTCCGCCGCAGCTCGGTCGGGCCGAGGCCGCGCGCTGGGAGCGGCGCTATGTTGCCGGCACCGTTGCAACGGCATCCGTGCTCGGCGTGTTTGCCGCGCGCAGCATCGTGCTGGGTGATGCACTCTGTTCCGTGATGGCGATTGGCATCGGCTTCGGCTTTGGCGCCGGCGTGGTGGCGCGGCTGGCGCTGCGTCCCGTCGCGGCGCTGCTCGATCTCGTCGCAATCGCAGCGCCTGCTGCGATCGTGACCTTCATGCAACCCGATCTGCGCCATGTCGGGCTCGGGCTCCTCATCCTGATGTATGTGGCCGCGAGCTTCGAGATGGTGCGGCTGAGCTTCAATGCCTCGATCAACCAGATCACGCTCAAGCGGCAGTTCGAGCAGCTCTCGCGCCTGGACCCGATGACCGGCGCGTCCAATCGTTCGGTGCTGGCCACGGACCTGCCGCAGATGCTGGCGGCCGGGATGATTGCCGTCCATACGCTCGACCTCGACCGCTTCAAGGAGGCGAACGACCGGTTCGGCCATCCCGTCGGTGACGCACTGCTGAAGCAGGTCGCCGGGCGGCTCAAGGCGCTCGCCGCGCAGGATGACCTCGTGGTCCGGATGGGCGGCGACGAGTTCGTCCTGGTGCAGCGTGCGGCGGCTGATGCGGAAGCGATGGCGCAGCGCATCGTGCAGTCGATCAGCGCGCCCTATGATATCGACGGACAAATGATCGAGCTCGGCGTCAGCGTCGGCGTCGCCGTCGCGCCGGACGACGGGCGCACTGCCGAGGCGCTGTTGTCGCGCTCCGACAAGGCGCTATATCGGGCCAAGCAGGAACGCGGCGGCTATGTGCTGGCGCGGGATTTGCGGATGGCGGATGCGACCGCATCGGGCCAGACCTTGGCGGAAGAGCTCGCTGCGTAAGCCACGCGGACGGTGCACCCTCTCCCCTTGTGGGAGAGGGTGGCTCGCCGCGCAGCGGCGAGGCGGGTGAGGGGTTTCTCTCCGCACAAACAGTCTTGCGGGCGGAGATATACCCCTCATCCGGCGCTTCGCGCCACCTCTCCCACAAGGGGAGAAGGGAAGAGGCATCTCGCTCGATTTCGGCAGTCTCCTCCGATAGCAATCACCCGCGAGATGCGGTTAGATGTTCGCACAGGCCGGGAGGAAACAAGAATGACCAGCAACGAGCCGAAGGACGCAACACCCTCCGTCACCGCGCAGCATGATGCGATGCTGAATGCGCTGCCGTTTTCCGACACGCGGGATTTCGACGATGCCGCACGTGGCTTCCTTGGTACGATCGAGAATGCGGAGATCGCCAACCCGCAGGGGCGGACGGTGTGGAGCCTGAAGCCCTATGGCTTCCTCTCCAGCGAGACGGCGCCGCCGACCGTCAATCCGAGCTTGTGGCGACAGGCGCGGCTCAACATGCATCACGGCCTGTTCGAGGTGGTGCCCGGCGTCTACCAGGTGCGCGGGCTCGACATCGCCAACATGACGCTGATCGAGGGCGACAGCGGCGTCATCGTCGTGGACACGCTGACGTCGATCGAGGGCGCACGTGCCGCGCTCGATCTCTATTACAGGCATCGTGGCCAGAAGCCGGTGGCCGCCGTCATTTTCACCCACACCCATACCGACCATTGGGGTGGCGCGCGCGGCGTGCTGGAGGAGGACGCGCTGGCAACCGGCGCCGTGCCGATCATCGCGCCGAACCTGTTCATGGAGCATGCCGTCTCCGAGAACATCATCGCGGGGCCGGCGATGCTGCGGCGGGCACAATACCAGTTCGGGCCGTTCCTCGCCAAAGGCGTGCGGGGGCAGGTCGACAACGGGCTCGGCAAGTCGATGGCGGCGGGCGCCGTGGCACTGCTGCGTCCGACCGACCTGATCATGGCGACCGGCGACAGGCGCGTGATCGACGGCGTCGAATTCGAATTCCAGATGGCGCCGAACAGCGAAGCGCCGGCGGAGATGCACTTCTTCATCCCGCGCTACAGACTGTTGAACCTCGCCGAGAACTGTACGCACAATTTCCACAATCTGCTGCCGTTCCGCGGCGCCGACGTGCGCGATGCGCTGGCGTGGTCGAAGTACCTCAACGAGGCCTTGCGGCTCTGGGACGGCAAGGCCGAGGCGATGTGCGGCCAGCATCACTGGCCGGTGTGGGGGCGCGAGCGGATCGGCACGATGATCCGCCAGCAGCGCGATCTCTACAAGTTCGCGCATGACCAGACCATCCGCCTGATGAACCACGGCCTCACCGCCGCCGAGATCGCCGAGACGATCCAGTTGCCGAAGAGCCTGGAGGGCGCCTGGCACGGCCGCGGCTATTACGGCCACATCCGGCACAACGTGAAGGCGATCTACCAGAAATATCTCGGCTGGTACGATGCCAACCCGGTCAATCTCGATCCGCTGCCGCCGGTGGAATCCGGCAAGAAGTATGTCGAGTACATGGGCGGCGCCGAGGCCATCCTCGCGCGCGCACGCAAGGACTTCGACAAAGGCGAGTTCCGCTTTGTCGCGCAGGCGCTCGGCCATCTCGTCTTCGCGGAGCCGGAGAATGAAGCGGCGCGTCTGTTGCTCGCGGATACGCTCGAGCAGCTCGGTTATGCCGCCGAGAGCTCGACCTGGCGCAACGCCTATCTGTTCGGCGCGCAGGAGCTGCGTCAGGGCATGCCCAAGACCCCGCCGCGTCCGCCAATGCCGCGCGAGACGCTGGCCGCGCTACGCACCGAGCAGCTCTGGGACGTGCTCGGCATTCGGCTCAACGGCCCCAAGGCCGAGGGCAAGCACATCGTGCTGAATTGGAGCTTTTCCGATACCGGCGAGATCTTCGTGCTCAACCTGGAGAATTGCGCGCTGACTTATACGGAGGGCGTGCAGGCGGAAGGCGCGGACGCCAGTTTCACGCTCGCGCGCGCAACGCTCGATGAGGTCATCGCGAAACTGACGAGCTTTCCGGAAGCGGTCGCCGCCGGCAAGATCAAGCTCGCGGGCAACCCGATGCGGCTTGCCGAGCTGATGGGCCTGATGGACGAATTCCCGCGCATGTTCGAGATCGTCGAGCCGAAGCGGGCGGTGGTGAGTTAGGGCGCCGCCGCCGCCACGTTCTTGCTGGCATCGCCCTCCGCACGCTCGCTGTCATCGCCCGGCTTGACCGGGCGATGACAGTATTCCTGAGACCGCAGTGCTTGAGCCGAGAAGTCGCGGAGTACTGGATGCCCCGGTCAAGCCGGGGCATGACAGTGTGTCGTGAGGTGAAAGCGGCCCTTACTCCGCGCTGCTCACCAGCTTGATCCGCGGCGCCTGCGCTTCCGTCAGGCTGCGATAGGCCGCGAGATAATCCAGCGCCATCCGCCGCGCCGTGAAGCGCTTCTCGAACTGCTTGCGGATGGCCGCGCGATCGAGTTGCGGCAGGCGCTTGACGACGCCGGCAGCGCTGATGATGTCCTCGACCACGAAGCCGGTGAGGCCCTCATCGATGATCTCGGGCACCGAGCCGCGGTTGAAAGCGACGACCGGTGTGCCGCAGGCCATGGCTTCGATCATCACGAGGCCAAACGGCTCCGGCCAGTCGATCGGCAGCAGGAGGCCGAGCGCGCCGCTCAGGAAGTCGGATTTCTCGTGGTCACCGATCTCGCCGATGAAGTCGACCAGCGGATTGTTCTGGATCATCGGCTTGATCAGCTCGTCGTAATAGTCCTGGTCGGCGCGATCGACCTTGGCCGCGATCTTCAGCGGGATGCCGCAATGCATCGCGATCTTGATGGCGCGGTCGACGCCCTTCTCGGGCGCGATGCGGCCGAGCACGGCGAGATATTCCTGCTTCGCCGGCTTCGGCGTCAGCAAGTTCTCCGGCAGGCCGTGGTGGATCGTCGTCACCCAGTTCGCCTGCGGCACCGGCCTGCGCTGCGCGTTCGAGATCGAGATGACAGGCATTTTCGAGAAGGTGTTGAACACGGGCTGATGCTCCGGCAGGTCGAGCCGGCCGTGCAGCGTGGTCACGAACGGGGTCGGCTGCCGGTGGAACAGGGACCACGGATAGTAATCGAGATGGAAGTGGAGGAAGTCGAACTCCTCGTCGTCACATTTCTGCCGCACGCGCTCCAGGAGCACCATATGCAGCGCGTTGGGATCGCGCACGGAACCGTCGAGACGAAGCGCCCGCGGCCAAAGTGCGTCGAGCTTCGCCGACGTCTGCGAGTCGCCGCTGGCGAACAGGGTTACATCGTGTCCAAGGGCAACCAACTCCTCCGTCAACCAGTGCACCACCCGCTCGGTGCCGCCATACAGCTTGGGTGGAACAGCCTCAGTCAACGGAGCTACCTGCGCGATGCGCATCTCGCCATCTCCTCTGTGATCATAGAAGTTAAACCCCCGCCGTGTCTCGGCACCGGCATGCCAGACGAGGGAACGTTCTCGCAATTGCGAAGTTCCTTCAACGAACGTTACTTCTTCGACACACTTCAGTCGGCCGCGATGCTGCCATCTCCTCTTCTCACATCGTCCGCATCCGCATGTCGTGATGGCCCGGCCCGGGAACCGAGGCGAAGCGGTCGATGTTCAATCGGCTAATAGAAAAATCGAAATCAATACGACGGGGTCGCAGTCACATGGATCATCTTTCTGGTTACGCGCGCAGGCCATTTGCCTTTGTCTTGCGCTATCTGCGACGACGGCCGGCATCGCATCTCGTGATCCTGACCGCTGTCGTTGCAGCCGTTGCCTGTTCCGTGGGCACGCAGTACGGCGTCAAATCCCTGGTCGACAGCCTGTCCGCTGGAACTTCGCACGGTGGCAGCGTATGGCTGGCATTCATTTTACTCATGTCGCTGATCGCGGCGGACAATTTCCTGTGGCGGATCGCGAGCTGGACCGCGAGCTTCACCTTCGTTCGTGTCACGGGTGATTTACGCCGTGACATATTTCGTCATCTGACCGGACACGCGCCGAGCTATTTCTCGGATCGCATGCCGGGCATGCTGACGAGCCGTATCACCGCGACCTCAAACGCGGTGTTCACGGTCGAGAACATGTTCGTCTGGAATGTGTTGCCGCCGTGCATCGCCACAATTGCGGCCATCGGGCTGATTGGAACCGTCAGTCCCTATATGGCACTCGGCCTGATCGTGGTCGCGGGCGGTATGGTGATAGCGATGTTCCATCTGGCCGCGGCCGGCAAGCCGCTGCATGACGACTTTGCCGACAAGGCCGCCGTCGTCGACGGCGAGATGATCGATGTCATCAGCAACATGCCGCTGGTCCGCGCCTTCTGCGGCATCAGCCATGAGCACGAGCGGTTCGACGCGACGGTGAACCGGGAACTGACCGCGCGCGGCCGTAGCCTGCGTTATCTGGAAAAGCTGCGGCTCACGCATGCCGGCATAACGGTCGTCCTGACGGTGGCGCTGATGGCCTGGGCAATCACGCTCTGGCAGCAGGGCGAGGCGACCACCGGCGATGTCGTGCTGGTCTGTACGCTCGGCCTCTCCATTCTCAACGCGACGCGCGACCTCGCGGTGGCGCTGGTCGATGTCACCCAGCACGTCGCGCGCCTGACCGAGGCGATCGCGACCCTGCTCATGCCGCATGAATTGCGCGATCATCCCGAGGCCGAGCCGCTGATGAAGAGCGGCGCCGCGATCGCATACAACAACGTCACCTTCGGCTATCCCGGTGGCGAGAAGATTTTTGAACGGTTCAGCCTGCGGCTTCAGCCCGGCCAGCGCGTCGGCCTGGTCGGCCAGTCGGGCGGAGGGAAATCGACCCTGTTCACGTTGCTGCAGCGGTTCTACGATGTCGATGAAGGCAGCGTGACCATCGACGGCCAGGATATTTCCAAGGTGACCCAGCTAAGCCTGCGTGAAGCCATCTCGGTCGTGCCGCAGGATATATCGTTGTTCCATCGCTCGATCCGCGAGAACATCCGCTACGGCCGTCCGAACGCGACCGACGACGAGGTGCTGCGCGCGGCGATCGCGGCGCGCTGCGATTTCATCGATAGCCTGCCGGAGGGCCTCGACACCATGGTCGGCGACCGCGGCGTGAAAATGTCCGGCGGCCAGCGCCAGCGCATCGCGATCGCGCGGGCCTTCCTGAAGGACGCGCCGATCCTGCTGCTCGATGAGGCCACCGCCGCGCTCGACAGCGAATCCGAGGAGGCGATCCGCGAGGCGCTGTTGCGCCTGATGCGCGGCCGCACCGTGATCGCGATCGCGCACCGGCTGGCGACGCTGCGCAATTTCGATCGCGTCCTGGTGCTGAAGAATGGCAAGATCATCGAGGACGGCGCGCCCGACCGCCTGATGCAGGGCCACGGTCCCTACCGTGAGCTGGTGACGCAGGAGATGAGCCGGCTGGCGAAGTTCGCCGCGTAAGTCCAACAGTTGCGTTTGCGTTGGTCGCGTTCGAAAAATAGGCCGCAGGGGAGCAGCTCATGGCAGCCGAAGCCGTAACCCAGATCATCTCGGTAGCGCAGACGGAGGAGGCCGTCGCGGAGCAGGCGTTCTACATTCCGATGACGGGGCCCGCCGCGCGGCCCCGTCGGTCGCTCAAGCACGACGACACCTTCATCGTGCTGGACAGCCATGGCGATATCGGCGCCTCCGCGGGCGGGCCGGACGGCCTGTTCAACCACGACACGCGCTATCTGGCGCGGCTGGAGCTCGTGCTGGACGACCTCCAGCCGCTGCTGCTCGGCTCGAATCTGCGCGACGACAATTCGGCCCTGACCGTCGATCTCACCAATCCCGATATCTATCGGCAGGGCCGCATCGTGCTCCAGAAGGACCTGCTGCACATCGTGCGCACGATCTTCCTGTGGCGCGGCACGGCCTATCAGCGCATCGGCGTGCAGAACCATGGCGACCGTCGCGCCAGCCTGGAGCTGACGCTGCTGTTCGACTGCGATTTTGCCGATCTGTTCGAGGTGCGCGGCGAGCGGCGCCCGCACCGCGGGACCGGCACCAGCAAGTTGCTCGGGCCGACCGACGTGCTGTTCCACTATCGCGGCCTTGACGATGCCGTGCGTACCACCGGCCTGCATTTCGACCCGCGTCCGACGCGGCTGTCGGTGAATGCCGCGACCTGGCAGCTCGATCTGGACCCGCACCAGTCGAAATCCCTGTTCGTGGCGGTGTCCTGCAACCGGCCGATCGCGGAGAAGCCCGCGCGCTTTTTCAGGGGCCTGCTCGCCCATCGCCGCGAGATGCGCCGGTCGACGATGGGCATGGCCAACATCGAGACGTCGAACAACATCTTCAACCAGGTGCTGTGCCAGGCCATGGCCGACCTCAACATGCTGATGACGGAGACGCCGCAGGGGCGTTATCCCTATGCCGGCATTCCCTGGTACTCGACGACGTTCGGCCGCGACGGCCTGATCACCGCGCTCCAGATGCTGTGGATCGATCCGCGGGTCGCGAAGGGCGTGCTGCGGCGGCTCGCGCATTTTCAGGCAGAGACGGTCGATCCGCTGAACGATGCGGCGCCCGGAAAAATCCTGCACGAGATGCGTGGCGGCGAGATGGCTGCGCTCCGCGAGGTGCCGTTCGCGCAATATTACGGCAGCGTGGATTCGACCGCCTTGTTCGTGCTGCTCGCCGGAAGCTATTTCGAGCGCACCGGCGACGAAAAGACCCTGACCGAGCTGTGGCCGGCGATCGAGGCGGGGCTGGCCTGGATCGACGGCCCGGGCGACCCCGACAGGGACGGCTTCGTCGAATACCAGCGCGCCACCGAAAAGGGCCTCGCCAACCAGGGCTGGAAAGACTCTTATGACGCGATCTTCCATGCCGATGGCCAGCTTGCGGAAGGCAATCTCGCCCTTGCCGAGGTGCAGGGCTACGTCTTTGCTGCCAAGCAGCTCGCCGCACGTTGTGCGCTGCGGCTCGGCAAGCCGGACCTCGCCAGAAAGCTCGAGACCGAGGCCAAGGCGCTGGCCGAGCGGTTCGAGAAGGCATTCTGGTGCGAGGAGCTCGGTACCTATGCGCTCGCGCTCGACGGCGGGAAGCGGCCCTGCAAGGTGCGGACGTCCAATGCCGGGCAGGTGCTGTTCAGCGGCATGATCCGCGAGGACCGCGCACGTCTCGTCGCCGCCGATCTGATGGCGCCGCACTTCTTCTCGGGCTGGGGCATCCGCACGGTCGCGCAAGGCGAGGTGCGCTACAATCCGATGTCCTATCATGACGGCTCGATCTGGCCGCACGACAATGCGCTGATCGCGCTCGGGCTCGCGCGCTACGGGCTCAAGCATTCGGTGGCACATCTCTTCAAGGGTTTGTTCGACGCGGCGACCTACATGGACCTGCGGCGGCTGCCCGAATTGTTCTGCGGCTTCCGGCGCGAGAAGCGGCGCGGCCCGACGCTCTATCCGGTCGCCTGCGCGCCGCAGGCCTGGGCCAGCGCGACGCCATTCACGCTGCTGGAGGCCGCGCTCGGCATCGAGTTCGACGTCGCGCGCGGCGAGATTCGCCTGCGCAATCCGCATCTGCCGGCGTTCCTGAACGAGGTGATCCTGCGCGATCTGCGCCTGGGCAGTTCCAGCGTGGATCTGCGCGTCAGCCGTCACGGCGACGACGTCGCGCTGGAGGTCTTGCGCACGCGCGGCCAGATCCAGGTCTCGATCGTGCTGGCGCGCTAGCGGCGCGCCGGGAGGAGGGTTCATGCGTACCGCCGGATGGTTGGTTCTGAGCGCGGCGATCGTCGCGGGATTGACGGTCGCCGCATCGCGTGCCGCGGAGGAGCCGCCCGCGGGCCCAACGACGCCCCCCAGCGAAGCGAACGCGCCGGCCACGGTGCAGCCGCCGGCTTCAACCGTGCCGGTCACGCCGAAGGACGCCGCTCCGCCGCCGTCCGTGACCATCATCGGTGCGAGCGACGCCCATGGCGTGCTCGGCCGTGACGTGCGCAGCGCCGCCGACGAGGATATGGGCCGCATTGTCGACATCATCGTCGACCGCGCCGGCCGTGTGCGCGCCGCCGTGATTGATTTCGGCGGTTTCCTCGGCGTCGGCAGCCGCAAGATCGTGGTGGACTGGAACGCGATGCGGTTCGGCAAGATTGCCAACAAGAAGGACAGCATCACGCTGGAATTGACCAAGGCGCAGGTCGCAGCCGCGCCGGAATACAAGGAAGACACGCCGATGGTGGTGCTCGGCGCGTCCGGCAGCCTGCAGCCGCTGCAAGCGATTCAGTGAGGCGCGGGGAGGGATGGCCGCCGGTGCTGTTGTCGAGGAAGCGGAACCACGCAGATCGCGATAGCCGCGTTGAACGGTACAAG
This sequence comes from Bradyrhizobium sp. 604_D8_N2_3, assembly GCF_051810765.1. Lineage (NCBI taxonomy): Bacteria > Pseudomonadati > Pseudomonadota > Alphaproteobacteria > Hyphomicrobiales > Nitrobacteraceae > Bradyrhizobium > Bradyrhizobium sp. 604_D8_N2_3. Next base: position 2,558,034 of record NZ_JBPWPM010000001.1, read on the forward strand.
GTTGCCGCGCCGCCGCCTGCGGGCCTTCCGGCGCCGTCGCGCCAGAGCCTGCGCGGCCTCGACTGGTTCATCTTCTTCCTCGCCGACGTTCAGACCGGGTTCGGTCCCTTCATCGCGGTCTACCTCACGACGCAGAAATGGACTCAGGTCGAGATCGGCCTCGTGCTGTCGATCGGTGGCATCGTCGCGCTGATCGGACAGATGCCCGGTGGCGCGATCATCGATGCCGCGAAGTCCGAGCGGCTGGTCGCAGCGCTTGCGATAGCGACCATCGGCTTCTGCGCGCTCGCCTATGCGGCGATGCCGATCTTCCCCGTGGTGGTTGCTGCGGCCACGCTGCATGCGGCGGCGAGCTGCGTGCTGGGGCCGGCGATCGCGGCGATCAGCCTCGGCCTGGTCGGTCCGCTTGCGATCGGCGAACGGCTCGGCCGCAATGCGCGCTTTGCGTCCCTCGGCAACGGCGTCGCCGCCGCCGTGATGGGCACGGCCGGCTATCTCCTGTCGAGCCGCTCGGTGTTCCTCGTCACCTTCCTGCTCGCGATTCCGACCCTGATCGCGCTGTCGCGCATCCGCGAGGAGGAAGTCGACATCGCGCGCTGTCACGGCGAGATGCCGCGCGAGGCGCCGGTTCCAGGCGACACCAATCTCTGGCACCTGATCCGGCAACGCCCGCTCATCGTCTTCGCGCTGAGCGTGCTGCTGCTGCAATTGGCGAACGCCGCGATGATGCCGCTGATGGCGAGCGCGGTGACGGCGCGGTCGAGCCAGTGGGCAACCGTGCTCGTCGCCTTCTGCATCGTCGTGCCGCAGGCGATTGTGGCGCTGCTGTCGCCGACGGTCGGGCGCAAGGCCCAGCTCTGGGGCCGGCGCCCGCTGCTGCTGATCGGATTCGCTGCGCTGACGATCCGGGGCCTTCTGTTTGCGACCGTGCGCGATCCCTATCTGCTGGTCGCGGTGCAGGTGTTCGACGGCATCACGGCGGCGGTGTTCGCGGTGATGATCCCGCTGATCGTGGCCGACGTCGCCTTCGGCAGCGGCCATTTCAATCTGGCGCAAGGCATTGTCGGGACGGCGACCGGCATCGGGGCGTCCTTGAGCACGGCGCTTGGCGGCTATGTCAGCGACAAGTTCGGCAATGCCACCGCCTTCATCGGGCTGTCCGGCGTCGCCGCGACCGGGCTTTTGCTGATCCTCTTTGTGATGCCGGAAACCCGGCGCACCGGCATGATCGCGCCGAAAAGAATGGCCGGCTGAACGAATTCAGCCGGCCAAATTGGGTGGGGAAGACAGAAATCAGGCGTCGAGATTGTGCAGGCGCTGGCGGTTGCGCAGCACGATCTGGCGGGCGCCGGAAAATCCCAAAATGCCCTGGGCGTGAAGCTGCGACAGCGCGCGCGACACGGTCTCCAGCGTGAGGCCGAGATAGTCGCCGATGTCGCGGCGGCACATCGGCAGTGCCATCATGCCGGCTACCGCAAGGCGGCGGTCCATCTCGAGCAGGAAGGTTGCAACGCGCTCCATCGCGGTCTTGCGTCCGAGCAGCAGCATGTGGTCCTCGGCGTGACGTAGTTCGCCGGCGGTCATGGCCCAGAGCTTGCGCGCGACCTGCACATCGGTGCCGGCGGCCTTCTCCAGGCTCGCGCGCTTCACCAGGCGCACGGTCGTGTCGATGATGGCTTCAGCGGCGAGGCGGTGGCTGGGACCGGATTCGAGGCCGAACACGTCACCGGGAAGATGGAAGGAGCCGATCTGGCGGCGGCCGTCGGAGAGCAGCTTGTAGCTGCGCACCGCGCCGGTGATGACCTGGTAGACATATTCGGCCGGCTCGTCCTCGCCGTAGATCTCCTCGTCCTTGCGGTAGGAGAACTCCGTGGCGACGAGGCCGGCGATCGCGCCGAACTGGTCGGAGACGGGATGGGCAGGGGCAATCTTGGCACGAACTTGGGTGTTGATCGCCTGGGTGTTGAGTGTCTCGGTCAGCATCTGCGCCATCTCCGTTGTGATGACGCTTTGGTACGCGGGTTCGGGCGCTTCGAAAATTTCGCGAGATATCTTAAGGGAGGTTACCTACGTAGAACCCCGTAGGTCAGTTGCCGCGGCCGCCCTGGATGGCGTGGCGGATGGACTTGACCAGGGTTTCGTCGAGAAGCGGCTTCAAAATCACGTCCTTGACGCCTGCGGCTGCCGCCCGGGCCGAGATATTCCCATCGGGATAGCCGGTGATCAGGATCACGGGCGTGCCCTCGTCGGACTGGCGCAACCGGCCGGCCAGCTCGATGCCGTTGATGTCGGGCATCTTGTAGTCGATCACGTAACAGTCCGCGCCGGGCGCGCCGCTGGCATTCAGCAGGGCCGTGGCATTCCTGAAGGTCCGCACGGCAAAGCCGTCGGTTTCCAGCAGGAATTGCAGGGATCCCAGCACGGCGGCATCATCGTCGACCACGTAGACGGTGGGCTTTGCGGATGACGTCACTGGAAGCCGCTGATGGTGCGAGCCGATCTCGATCATCCCATCTGGCTAGCACGGCCCGGGAGAATGATTTTGACTTGCCTCAATCCGATTTGCCTCAATCCTTCAACATCCCGGCGCGCATCGCTAGCCGGACCAGCTCCGAGAGGCTATTGGCCTGCATCTTGGTCATGACGTTGGCCCGGTAGACCTCGATGGTGCGGGGGCTGATGTCGTATTCACGGGCGATCAGCTTGTTGGAGAGGCCCGCGATCAGCCCTTCCATGACCTGGCGCTCGCGCGGGCTGAGGGAGGCGACGCGGGCGGCGATGTCCTGCGAGATCGCCTCGTTCTTCGCCGCCGGCTCGGCCTGGCGGATCGCCGTCTCGATCATGGTGGTGAGGCGGTCGTCCTCGAACGGCTTCTCGAGAAAGTCGACCGCCCCCAACTTCATCGCCTCGACCGCGAGCGGCACGTCGCCATGGCCGGTCATGATCAGGATCGGGAACGGGCTTTGCTGCGCCTTCATCCGCTTCAACAGCTCGATCCCGTCGATACCAGGCATGCGCACGTCCGAGACGACGCAGCCGAAGGCAAGGCCGGGCAGGACATCGAGGAAGGCTTGCGCATCGTCAAACAGGGTGACGCCGAAGCCGGAGGAATCCAGCAGGAAGTTCAGCGAGTCCCGCATCGCCTCGTCGTCATCGATGACGTAGACATGTCCCTTGGTCGTCATGGATCAATTCTCATCGGCTGCCGGGAGAGTGAAGCGGAATGTCGCGCCGCCCGATGGGTTGCTCTCGGCCCACATGCGTCCGCCGTGAGCCTCGATGATCGAGCGGCTGATGGACAGTCCCACGCCCATGCCGGTTTCCTTGGTGGTAAAGAAGGTCTGGAACAGGTTGGGAATGACGTCGCCCTGAAATCCGGAGCCGGTGTCGGACACTTCGACCTCGATCATGTCGTCATCGACGCGGGTGTTGGCGACGACGAGCTCGCGCTGCGGCGACTGCGCCATCGCTTCCAGCGCGTTGCGGAACAGATTGACCAGCACCTGCTGGATCTGCACGCGGTCGGCGAGCACGAGATCGGCGTCGGGATCGAGGCTGAAGCGGAGCTGCACGTTCTGCTCGCGCGCGCCGGCAAGCCCGAGCGCGCCGGCCTCCTCGATCAGCTTGGACAGGCTCTCGACCCGCTTCTCGGACTCGCCGCGGGAGACGAAGTCGCGCAGGCGGCGGATGATCTGGCCGGCGCGCAAGGCCTGCTCCGCGGCGCGATCCATCGCACTTTCGATCTTCGGCGTGTTGGGGTCGGTGCTGCCGGCCAGCAGCCGCCGCGATCCCTTCATGTAATTGCTGATCGCCGCCAGCGGCTGGTTGATCTCGTGGGCCAGCGCCGAGGCCATCTCGCCCATCGCGGTCAGCCGCGAGACGTGGACGAGCTCGGACTGCAATTCCTGGAGCCGCGCCTGGGTCTGCTGGTGCTCGGTGAGGTCGCGGACGAAGCCGGTGAAATAGGGCTCGCCGCCGGACTGCATCTCGCCGATCGACAGGTGCATCGGAAAGGTCGTGCCGTCGCGGCGCTTGCCGGTCACGATGCGGCCGATGCCGATGATGTGCGGATCGTTCGTGCTGCGATAGCGCGCGATGTAGCTGTCGTGGCGGGTGCGGTCGGGCTCCGGCATCAGGATGCTGACGTTCTGGCCGATCGCCTCCTGCTCGGACCAGCCGAACAGGCGCTCGGCGGCGGTGCTGAACAGTTGCATGATGCCGCGACCGTCGATGACGATCATGGCGTCGGGAATGGTGTGAAGGATCGAGCGGAGGTGGGTCTCACGCGTGCGCAGGGCTTCCTCGACCTGCTTCTCCTCGTCGATATCGAGGAAGATGCCGCTGAGATGGCGAGCGACGCCGGATTCGTCTCGGATCAAGCCGGCGCGGGCCCTGATCCATTTGCCGCGGCCGGAATTGGCGGAAATCCTGAAGGAGACGTCGAAACCGCCGCCATGCTCGGAGACCTGCTTGATCGCGTTCTCGATGCGCGCGCGGTCACCGGGCTCGAGGCGCGACAGGAAGAGGTCGTAGCTTGCCGGCTGGCCCCGCTCGATACCGAGCAGCGTCCTCGCGGTTTCCGACCACTCCAGCTCGCGCGTCGTGAGGTCGAGATCCCAGGTGCCGACGCCGAATCCCTCGATCCGGACCCGGAAATGCTCGCCGCGACTGTCGTCTGGCGGATGCGTTACGCGGGTCGGCGACAATCGATGACTCCCATCTTCGCGCGGCGGGCGTGGTGCCGCGAACATGACCGCAATTTCGCCCATGGACCGGCCCGAGGCAAGTTCGGATGTCTGATTCCATTGGCGGATTTCCCGCAAGGTCGCGCCCGGCGATTTGATCTACCTCATCCTGCCCCGTCACGGCGACGCTAGATTTCGCGCCAGTTCATAGCTGTGCGGAGAATCCCAATGACTTACGCGACCGTGATGGTCAGCCTGGCGCTCGATCAGTCCAACGAGGCGCGCCTTCAGGTCGCGGGCGAGCTCGCCGAGCGATTCGAGGCGGCCATTATCGGGGTTGCCGCAGGGCAGTTCGCGCCGCCGCTCTATTTCACCGACGGCGCTGAAGCCCAGAGCCTGATCGATCAGGAGGAAGCCTCGATCAGGAAGCGCCTTGCCGATCTGGAGGCGCAATTCCGCGCCGCCACCAAGGCGCGCGGCGGCCGCGTGGAGTGGCGCGGCGCGATGGATTTTCCGGCGCGATTCGTGCTGGCGCAGGCACGATGTGCCGACATCATCGTCAGCGGCGGCCACAGCCCGGCCTTCTCCGACGCGTTCGCGCTCGCGAGCCCCAAGGACCTGGTGATGCAGGCCGGCCGCCCGCTTCTCGTCGTTCCCGATAAGGTCAACTGGCTCGACCTGCGCAGCGTGCTGGTGGCGTGGAAGGACACGCCGGAGGCGCGGCGCGCGGTGGCGGATGCGCTGCCGATGCTGCGCAAGGCGAGGGACGTCACCATCGTCGAAATCCCGGAGCGCGATGACGACCGTTCGGCGGTGATGGCCGGCGTCACCGACGTTGCCGCCTGGCTCGCCCGTCACGGCGTTACCGCGAGCGCACGCGTCTCGGAGGCCGTGCGGAACGCAACCGCTGCCGCGCAGTTGGAGCAGGTCGCCGGCGACCTTGGGGCCGGCCTGATCGTGGCGGGCGCTTATGGTCATTCGCGCTTTCGCGAGCTGATCCTCGGCGGCGTCACCGAATATCTGGTCACCCAATCCGCCCGCAGCGTGCTGCTGTCGCACTGACGGCCGCCCGGCCCAAAAGCTAATCGAGGAGGACGCGCCGTGTACAAATTTCTTGAAGAGACCGTCGACAGCTACATGACGCGCAACGTCACGACGGTGCGGCGCGACCACGACCTGCTCGCGCTCAGCGAGATGTTCGAGCGTGATGATTTCAATTCCTATCCGGTCGAGGACGACGGGCAGGTGGTCGGCATCGTTACCAAGTTCGACATCCTGAAGTGTTTCGCGTTCTCGCCGAGCCAGATGCTGCCGCACTATCGCGACCTGATGAGCCGCAGGATCGGCGACGTCATGACGCCCGAGTTCATCTATGTCAGCCCCGACACGCGGCTGACGCGCGTGCTCCAGATCATGGTCGAGCACCGCATCAGGAGCATCATCGTGCTCGACGGCGCCGAGAAGCTGGTCGGAATCATCGCCCGCGAGGACGTCATCAAGGCGCTCAAGGCGACGGCGCAGGAGTGACTTCTTCCTTCTCCCCTCATGTCCGCCGAAGCCTTGGCGAAGGCGGATGTGGGAGAAGGTGGCGCGAAGCGCCGGATGAGGGGTTCTCTCCACCGAAAGACTCTCCGTGCGGAGCCAACCCCTCACCCAAGTGAGTGCGCGGCACCGTCCTCGCTGCCCTCTCCCACAAGGGGAGAGGGCACTTCAACTGACGGGCGCCGCGTCACTCACCCGAATAGAAATCCACCTGTCTTGATTTCAATCAATTCGCCGCGAGGTCGAATGTGGTTTCTGGCGGCGTGTTCTTTCAGAGAGAATCCGCATGAGCCAGCCCTCCATCTCCAAATCCATGACCATCGGTGAAAGCGGCCTGGCTATCGTGTTCGCAGTCACCGCCTTCCTTTGCGTGATCGCCTCAGCCAAGGCGCTCGATTCGGCCTTTGCCTTCCATGCCGCGCTCAGCGCAGCGGCGAGCTTGGCTGTGGTCTTTGGCATCATCAACCGCTACTTCGATCGTCCGGCGGCGCTGCCGCCGACGGAGATCAACGGCCGCCCCAACTACAATATGGGTCCGATCAAGTTCACCGCCGTCATGGCGATGTTCTGGGGCATTGCCGGCTTCCTCGTCGGCCTCATCATCGCCTCGCAGCTGGCGTGGCCCGCACTGAACTTCGATCTGCCCTGGACCAGCTTCGGCCGGCTTCGTCCGCTGCACACCTCCGCGGTGATCTTCGCCTTCGGCGGCAACGTGCTGATCGGCACGTCGCTCTATGTCGTGCAGAAGTCCTGCCGGGTGCGCCTTGCGGGCGACCTCGCGCCATGGTTCGTCGTGATCGGCTACAATTTCTTCATCCTGATCGCCGGCACCGGTTATCTGCTCGGTGTCACCCAGTCGAAGGAATATGCCGAGCCGGAATGGTATGCCGACCTCTGGCTCACCATCGTCTGGGTCGCCTATCTGCTGGTCTTCCTTGCCACGATCATCAAGCGCAAGGAGCCGCACATCTTCGTCGCGAACTGGTTCTATCTCGCCTTCATCGTGACGATCGCGGTCCTGCATCTCGGCAACAATCCCGCGCTCCCCGTCTCGGTGTTCGGCTCGAAATCCTATGTCGCCTGGGGCGGCATCCAGGACGCCATGTTCCAGTGGTGGTACGGCCACAACGCAGTCGGCTTCTTCCTGACCGCCGGCTTCCTCGCCATCATGTACTACTTCATCCCGAAGCGCGCGGAGCGGCCGATCTATTCCTACCGGCTGTCGATCATCCACTTCTGGGCGCTGATCTTCCTCTACATCTGGGCCGGCCCGCACCATTTGCACTACACGGCGCTGCCTGACTGGACGCAGACGCTCGGCATGACCTTCTCGATCATGCTGTGGATGCCCTCCTGGGGCGGCATGATCAACGGCCTGATGACGCTGTCGGGCGCCTGGGACAAGCTGCGCACCGATCCCGTGCTGCGCATGCTCGTCGTCTCCGTCGCCTTCTACGGCATGTCGACCTTCGAAGGCCCGATGATGTCGATCAAGGTGGTCAACTCGCTCAGCCACTACACCGACTGGACCATCGGCCACGTGCATTCCGGCGCGCTCGGCTGGGTCGGCTTCGTCTCGTTCGGTGCGCTGTACTGCCTGGTGCCGTGGGTGTGGAATCGCAAGGGCCTCTACAGTCTGAAGCTCGTCAACTGGCACTTCTGGATCGCCACCCTCGGCATCGTCCTCTACATCTCGGCGATGTGGGTGTCCGGCATCCTGCAGGGCCTGATGTGGCGCGCCTACACCTCGCTCGGCTTCCTCGAATATTCCTTCATCGAGAGCGTCGAGGCGATGCATCCCTTCTACATCATCCGCGCCGCCGGCGGCGGCCTGTTCCTGATCGGGGCGCTGATCATGGCCTACAATCTCTGGATGACCGTTCGCGTCGGCGAAGTGGAAGTCCAGATGCCCGTCGCGCTTCAGCCGGCGGAATGAGGAGCCTTCCATGTCGTTCTGGACACGCCATCAAATCTTCGAAAAGAACTCGATCGTCCTGATCGTCGGCATCTTGCTGGTGATCGCGATCGGCGGTCTCGTCGAGATCACTCCGCTGTTCTACCTCAAGAGCACGATCGAGGCGGTCGACGGCGTCAGGCCCTACACGCCGCTGGAGCTTGCGGGCCGCAACGTCTATGTCCGCGAAGGCTGCTATCTCTGCCATTCGCAGATGATCCGCCCGCTGCGCGACGAGGTCGAGCGCTACGGCCACTTCTCGCTCGCCGCCGAGAGCATGTACGACCACCCGTTCCAGTGGGGCTCGAAGCGTACCGGTCCGGACCTCGCCCGCGTCGGCGCCAAATATTCCGACGACTGGCACGTCACCCATCTGACCAACCCGCGCGCGATCGTGCCGCAGTCGGTGATGCCGGGCTATCCGTTCCTGAGCCAGACCGAGGTCGATCCCGATACGATCGCCGACCACATGAAGACGCTCAAGGCCATCGGCACGCCCTACACCGACGACCAGATCGCGAACGCAGGCGCCGATCTGAAGGCCCAGGCCGATCCCGACAATGCCGGCTCCGACGCCTTCGGCAAGCGCTACGCCAAGGCCGTCGTGCGCAATTTCGACGGCAAGGCCGGCACGCCGACCGAGATGGACGCGCTGATCGCGTACCTGCAGATGCTCGGCACGCTGGTCGACTTCAAGCTCTACAACGAGAAAGCCAATCTTCGCTGAGAAGGCATCACCGATGAAAGCCATCCTGACACTCGACAATCTCGCGTCTGGTCTGGTGACCACGATCTGGACGCCGGTGTTCGTCGCGATCTTTCTCGCGATCATCGCCTACGCATTATGGCCCCGCAACAAGGCCGCTTTCGACGAAGCGGCGCGCCTGCCGTTGCGGGAGGAGTAAGAGATCATGACCGACCATCATAGCGACATCGATTCCGTCACCGGCAAGTCCACGACCGGACATGAGTGGGACGGCATCAAGGAGCTCAACACGCCGCTGCCGCGCTGGTGGGTGATCTCATTCTACCTCACCATCGTCTGGGCGATCGGCTACTGGATCGTCTATCCGGCCTGGCCGCTGATCTCCAGCAATACCACGGGCCTGTTCGGCTATTCCTCGCGTGCCGACGTCGCGGTCGAGCTCGCCAACCTCGAGAAGGTCCGGGGTGACAAGATGGCGGCGCTGGGCGCCGCTTCGCTCGCCGACATCGAGAAGGACCCGGCCTTGCTGGCGCTTGCGCGGGCCAAGGGCAAGACCGTGTTCGGCGACAATTGCGCGCCATGCCACGGCTCCGGCGGCGCCGGCGCAAAGGGCTTTCCGAATCTCAACGACGACGACTGGCTGTGGGGCGGCACGCTCGACCAGATCATGCAGACCATCCAGTTCGGCGCGCGTTCCGGCCATGCCAAGGCGCATGAGGGCCAGATGCTCGCCTTCGGCAAGGACGGCGTGCTGAAGGGCGACGAGATCGTCACGGTCGCCAATTACGTGCGGTCGCTGTCGGGCCTCTCGACCCGCAAGGGCTTTGATGCTGCCAAGGGCGAGAAGATCTTTGCGGAGAATTGCGTCGCCTGCCACGGTGACGGCGGCAAGGGCAACCCGGAGATGGGCGCCCCGAACCTGACCGACAAGATCTGGCTCTACGGCTCGGACGAAGCGAGCCTGGTCGAGACCATCAGCCTGGGCCGCGCCGGTGTGATGCCGGCCTGGGAAGGGCGGCTCGATCCCGCCACCATCAAGGCGATGGCGGTCTACGTCCACTCGCTGGGCGGTGGAAAATAGCCTGCTCGCGACATGCGGGGGCGAACATAAAGTGCCCCCGCTTGAGCTGGATCAACTGACGCGCTCGCGTCGGGTCTAGGTTTAATCGCACCTTTTCGAGAAGCTTCTTGGCGATGAACAAGACCGTGAACCCGAACGACCTCACATCGAACGATGACAACGGGCCGCTCTACGTAGCCCAGAAGAAGGTGTATCCCCAGAGCGTCTCCGGTACGTTCCGCCGGATCAAATGGGGCCTGATGGCGTTCTGCCTCGGCGTCTACTACTTCCTCCCGTTCGTGCGCTGGAATCGCGGCATCGGTGCTCCCAGCCAGGCGGTGCTGATCGATCTTCCCAACAGCCGCTTCTACTTCTTCTTCATCGAGCTGTGGCCGCAGGAGATCTACTACTTCACCGGCCTGCTGATCGTCGCCGCGGTGGCGCTGTTCCTGATGAACTCGGTCGGTGGCCGCATCTGGTGCGGCTATCTCTGTCCGCAGACGGTGTGGACCGATCTGTTCTACGCGGTCGAGCGGCTGGTCGAGGGCGACCGGCGCGAGCGGATGAAGAAGGACAAGTCGTCCGATCCGATGAAGCTGGAGCGCATCTCCGAGATCGTGCTCAAGCATTCGATCTGGCTCCTGATCGCCTGGTGGACCGGCGGCGCCTGGGTGCTCTATTTCAACGACGCGCCGACGCTGGTGAAGGAGCTCGTCACGTTCCAGGCGCCGATGATCGCCTATATCTGGATCGGCATCCTGACCGCGACGACCTACGTCCTGGCCGGCTTCATGCGCGAGCAGGTCTGCACCTATATGTGCCCGTGGCCGCGCATCCAGGCCGCGCTCACCGACGAATGGGCGCTCAACGTCACCTATCGCTACGACCGCGGCGAGAAGCGCACTTCGGTGAAGAAGGCGATCGAGCTGCGCGCGCTCGGCGAACACGTCGGCGACTGCGTCGACTGCTATCAATGCGTCGCGGTCTGCCCGACCGGCATCGACATCCGCAACGGGCCGCAGCTCGAATGCATCCAGTGCGGGCTCTGCATCGACGCCTGCGACAACGTGATGACCAAGATCGGCCGGCCGAAGCGGCTGATCGGCTACGACAACGACATCAACATCCAGCGCCGCCAGGAAGGCAAGGCGCCGCTCTACCGCATCGTCCGGGCCCGCACCGTCGCCTACAGCGCGATCATCGCGGCGGTTGGCGGCATCATGATCTACACGCTCGCGACCCGCAGCCTGCTCGACGTCAACGTGCTGCACGACCGCAACCCGGTCGCGGTCAGGCTCAGCGATGGCTCGATCCGCAATGCCTATACGGTGCGGCTCTTGAACAAGAGCGGCTATGACCGCGTCATCGCGATCGACGCGAACGGTCCGGCCAACCTGACCACGCACGTCGTCGGCATTGATTCCGTGACGCCGGATAGGCCGATGATCGTGATCCCGCGCGACTCCACCAGCGAGCTGCGCCTGCTGGTCACTGCGCCGGCGGAGAGCAATCCGGAAAAGTCGGTTCCCGTTCGCTTCCACGTCACCGACATCGGGCTCGGTGAGGTCGCCACCGCCACCGACAACTTCGTCTCGCCCTAGGATCAGGAGACTGCCATGGCCACCAAGCCGCTGACCGGAACAAAAGTGTTCCTGATGCTGGTCGCCTTCTTCGGGCTCGTGATCGGCGTGAACGTGACCATGATGAAGCTCGCGATCGCGACGCTGCCCGGCACCGACGTCGACAGCCCCTATGCCGCGGGCCTCACCTATGACCGCGAGATCTCGGCAGCACAGGACCAGGCCGCGCGCAACTGGAAGGTCAACGCCCATATCGAGCGCCGCGCCGATGGCGCTGCCTCGCTTCAGGTCGAGGCGCGCGATGCGAGCGGCCAGCCGATGAGCGGGTTGAAATTCGGCGGACGCCTGGAGCGGCCGACCGACAAGCGCGCCGATCTCGCAGTCGAGCTGTCGGAAGCCGGCATCGGCATCTATCGCGGCAATGCCGCGTCGGTTGCGCCGGGCCAGTGGGATCTCGTGATCGAAGGCGCGGCGCGGGGAACACGCGTGTTCATGTCGCGCAACCGCGTGATCCTGAACTGAGGGAATTCGTCATGCAGGTCACGCGGGATTTTTCGCATTACGTCCGGGCCGCGGGCGAGGGTATCAAGCACATCGATCTCGCGGTCGAGGGCGTTCACTGCGCCGGCTGCATGGCCAAGATCGAGCGCGGACTGTCGGCCATCCCCGACGTCACGCTGGCGCGCGTGAACCTCACCGACCGCCGCGTCGCGCTGGAATGGAAGCAGGGCACGCTCGACCCGGCCCGCTTCATCGATCGGCTGGAAGAGCTCGGCTACAAGGCCTATCCTTACGAGACCGAGAGCGCGGAAGCGACGGAAGTGGCGGAATCCCGCTTCCTGCTGCGCTGCCTCGGCGTCGCCGCGTTCGCCACCATGAACGTGATGATGCTGTCGATCCCGGTCTGGTCCGGCAACGTCTCCGACATGCTGCCGGAGCAGCGCGATTTCTTCCACTGGCTGTCGGCGCTGATCGCGCTGCCGGCGGCAGCCTATGCCGGCCAGCCGTTCTTCCGCTCGGCCTGGCGCGCGCTGTCGGCCAAGACCACCAACATGGACGTGCCGATCTCGATCGGGGTGTGCCTTGCGCTCGGCATGTCCGTGGTCGAGACCATCCATCACGCCGAGCACGCCTATTTCGACGCGGCGATCATGCTGCTCACGTTTCTTTTGGTCGGCCGCGTCCTCGACCAGAACATGCGGCGGCGGACCCGCGCGGTCGCCGGCAATCTCGCCGCGCTGAAGGCGGAGACCGCGGCCAAGTTCGTCGGGCCCGACGAGATTTCGCAGGTGCCGGTCGCGGCGATCCATCCCGGCGACATCGTGCTGCTCCGGCCCGGCGAGCGTTGCGCCGTCGACGGCACCGTGATCGAGGGGCGTTCCGAGATCGACCAGAGCCTGATCACCGGCGAGACGCTGTATGTCACGGCGGAGCAGGGCACGGCGGTCTATGCGGGCTCCATGAACATCTCCGGCACGCTGCGGGTGCGGGTCTCGGCTGCGTCGGAGGCGACGCTGCTCGCCGAGATCACGCGGCTGCTCGACAACGCGCTGCAGGCACGCTCGCGCTACATGCGGCTCGCAGATCGCGCCTCGCGGCTCTACGCGCCAGTCGTGCATGCGACCGCGCTGATCACCATTTTGGGCTGGGTCATCGCGGGCGCCGGCTGGCACGATGCGATCGTGACCGGCGTGGCCGTGCTGATCATCACCTGTCCCTGCGCGCTCGGGCTCGCGATCCCGACCGTGCAGACGGTGGCCTCGGGCGCGATGTTCAAAGCTGGCGTGCTGCTCAATTCCGGCGACGCCATCGAGCGGCTCGCCGAGGCCGACCACGTCATCTTCGACAAGACCGGCACGCTGACGCTGCCCGATCTCGAAGTGATGAACGCGGCCGATATTCCCGCCGACATTTTTGCACTTGCCGGGCGGCTCGCGCTGTCGAGCCACCATCCCGTTGCCGCCGCCGTCGCGCAGGCCGCCGGTGCAAGGTCGCCGATCGTTGGCGCGGTCGAGGAGGCCGGGCAGGGCGTGCGCGCTGTGGTGGACGGTGTCGAGCTTCGCCTTGGCCGTCCGTTATTCTGCGGCGCCGAAGCGCTGGTCGGCAGCGCCACGCTCGATCCCGAGGCCTCTATCGTGGCTTTCAGCAAAGGGACTGAAAAGTTCATCCTCTCGGTGCGCCAGGGCCTGCGGCCGGACGCGCAGGCCGTGATCGCGGCGCTGAAGGCGCGCAATATCGGCATCGAGATTCTCTCCGGCGACCGCGAGCCCGCGGTGATCGCGGCGGCCCATGCGCTGGGCATCGCCGAATGGCGCGCCGGTGTCACGCCGGCCGACAAGATCGCACGGATCGAGGAACTGAAGCGGCGCGGCGCAAAAGTGCTGATGGTCGGCGACGGCATGAACGACGCGCCGTCGCTGGCGGCGGCCCATGTCTCGATGTCGCCGATCTCGGCCGCGCATCTCAGCCAGGCGACCGCCGATCTCGTCTTCCTCGGCCGGCCGCTGGCGCCTGTCGTCGCCGCGATCGACTCCGCGCGCAAGGCGCTGCATCTGATGCGGCAGAACCTCTGGCTGGCGATCGGCTATAACGTTCTCGCAGTTCCGGTCGCGATCAGCGGCGTGGTGACGCCCCTGATCGCGGCGGCGGCCATGAGCGGATCCTCGATCCTGGTGATGCTGAATTCGTTGCGCGCGCGCGGAGCTGCGCGGGAGATCGTGTGATGGAAATCCTGGTCATCCTGGTGCCGCTGGCGCTGATGCTCGGCGGTGCGGGTCTCGTCGCCTTCCTCTGGTCGCTGCGGAGCGGCCAATATGACGATCTCGACGGCGCGGCGTGGCGGGCTATCGCCGACGACGAGCCGCCGCAGGACGCCCCGGTCAAGCGTTAACGCTCCGTTGGTTCCGCGCTGCCCTTTTCGGACATGGTCGCTGGACGGCCGGCGGTCGCCGGGCGTAACAATGCCGGAAGATTTTGCGTAGAAGCGACGGGGCAGGCTCTCCGGAGCAGGAGCGTGACGAGCATGCAGAAAAATGTCGGAGTGTGCGGGCCTAACGATCTGCCGGGACAGGTCGTGCTGGTGCTGCAAGGCGGCGGTGCGCTCGGCTCCTATCAGGCGGGCGTCTATCAGGCCCTGCACGAGGCCGGGATCGAGCCGGACTGGGTCATCGGCACCTCGATCGGCGCCATCAACGGGAGCCTGATCGCCGGTAATGCGCCGGAAAACAGGCTCGCGCGCCTGAAGGAGTTCTGGAAGCGGATGGAGCAGAATCCGGTCTGGGCTCTGGGCGGCGCCTTTCCCGACTTCAGCGAGAAGCTCGCCTATTTGTCGACTGTCACCAACGGCATTCCCGGCTTCTTCCGGCCCACCCCGCTGGCGCATGCGGGAGATTCCTTTCCGCTCGGCGCCGATCATGCCGGCTTCTATTCGACTGCACCGCTGGAGAAGACGCTGAGCGAGCTGGTCGATTTCGATCTGGCCAATCGCTGCGCGCCGCGACTGACGGTCGGTGCGGCTCATGTCGGCACCAGCGAAATGCGCTATTTCGACAGCCGCGACGGCGAGCTGACGGTGAAGCATGTCATGGCTTCGGGCGCGCTGCCGCCCGCGTTCCCGGCGGTGCGGATCGATGGCGAGCTGTATTGGGACGGCGGCATCCTGTCGAACACGCCGACGGAGGCCGTATTCGACGACAACCCACGCAGGGATTCGCTGATCTTCTCCGTGCATCTATGGAATCCCGTCGGCGCCGAGCCGATCACGATGGCGGAGGTCTTGAACCGCCACAAGGACGTGCAGTACTCCAGCCGCATCGCGAGCCAGATCGTGCGGCAGCAGCAGGCCCATCGCCTGCGCCATGTCATCAACCAGCTTGCCGCGCGGTTGCCCGAGACCGAGCGCAACGATCCCGCGGTGAGGGAGTTGGTGAGCTACGGCTGTCCGACCCGCATGCATGTGGTGCGACTGCTGGCGCCCCAGCTCGATCGCGAAACCCATACCAAGGATATCGACTTCAGTCCGTCAGGCATTACGCGGCGCTGGCATGCTGGCTATGTTCACACGAAATCAGTGCTCGCGCGAAAGCCGTGGATCGGCGAATTCGATCCGCTCGCCGGCGTGGTGCTGCACGAGCATATGGACGAGATGCCGATGGCGGCGGAGTAGGGCCGCGTCCGCTTTCATCGAATTGCCACAGGCCCTGCGGATTGTCGGTCGTCGTCCGCTTTTGAGAGGCCTTGCAGTTGGTATCCGGGAACGATCTGGAATTGGCCCTCGATCAGGTCCGCGCTGACGCGGCGGGACCGGTTGCGGGCGTGTTCGGCCCTGACACGGTGACCTGGCAGATCGACCGGGAGGCCGTCATCTTTCTTGGCGCCGGCCGTGCGCTGTTGTTGCAGCTGGCGCATCCCTGGGTCGCTGCCGCCATCGCGGAGCATTCGCGGACCCTTGCCGATCCGATCGGTCGCTTCCATCGTACCTTCGACATTGTCTTTGCGATGGTGTTCGGCTCGCTCGACCGGGCGCAGTTGTCGTCCCGGCAATTGCATCGGCGCCACAGCATGATCGTCGGCGCGATGCCCGAGGCCGTCGGTCCGTTCGCGGCAGGCTCGCGCTACTGCGCCAATGACATTCCGTCGCTGCGCTGGGTTCATGCGACGCTGGTCGAGACCGCGGTGATGGCACATGACCTGGTCCTTCCGCCGCTCTCGGCGGAGGAGCGCGAGCGCTACTGGAGCGAGAGCCGGATGTTCGGCGCCTTGTTCGGATTGACGGCCGACGATTTGCCCGCGGACTGGTCCGGCTTTGCGGCCTACACCGCGGCGATGGCGCAGTCGGATACGCTGACCGTCAGCCCGGCGGCGCGCGAGATCGCCGCGCAGATCCTTGGCGGCGCCCGTCCGTGGTTGCGACCACCGCGATGGTATCGCGCGCTCACGGCGAGCTTGTTGCCGGAGCGCCTGCGAGCGGGCTTCGGGTTTGAATTCGACGAGCGCGACAAGCGGGCAGCCGACAATGCGCTGAGATGGATCAGGCGCGTCTATCCCAAACTGCCAGACCGGCTGCGCTATGTCGGTCCCTACCAGGAAGCGCAGGCGCGGCTGCGGGGCGAGCCGCAGCCCGACTGGATGACCCGGTGTCTCAATCGCGCCTGGATCGGGCGGCCGCAAATGGATGTGCGCGGGAAGGGGTGAGGTTCTCAGCTCTTGGAGTGACGGGCGATAGAGTGGCGCGCCTCTCTCCACATCGTCATTGCGAGCGCAGCGAAGCAATCCAGACTGTCGCCGCGGAGACAGTCTGGATTGCTTCGTCGCTTCGCTCCTCGCAATGACGGGGAGGTCGCCTCACACCGACGCCAGCCTCCTATACAGCGCGCTATAACTGCCGGCCGAGATGCTCCAGGAGAACGAACGTCCCATCGCGCTGCGACGCATGGAGTCGAGCTGGTCATGCGCCACGAAAGCTGAGAAGGCGCGGCGGACGCCGCCGAGGAAGGACGCGCGCGAGGGCTGCGAGAACAGAAAGCCGGTCTCGCCGTCGGTGATGGTTTCGGCCAAGCCGCCGGTCTGGTGACCGATCGGGAGTGAGCCGAAGCGCTGGGCGTACATCTGGCTGAGCCCGCACGGTTCGAAGCGCGACGGCATCAATGTGAAATCGCTGCCCGCGAAGATGCGCCGCGCCTGGGCGTCGTTGAAGCCGATCGTGACCCCGATCGCGTCGGGGCGGCGGCGATGCGCGTCGATCAGCGCCTGCTCGAGCGCCGGCTCGCCGGAGCCGGTGACCACGATCTGCCCGCCGGCATCGATGATCTCGTCGGCGGCCGACAGCACGAGGTCGATGCCCTTCTGGTGCACGAGGCGTGCGACGATCGCGAACATCGGCCCGCGCGAGACCGCCAGGCCAAACTGCTTGCGGATATAATCCGCATTGGCCTTCTTGCCGACCCAGTCGCCGGCGCCGAACTGCTGGGCCAGCTGGGAGCAGGAGCGCGGGTCCCAGCTCTCGTCGATGCCGTTGAGGATGCCGGTGAGCTCGGCCGCGTCGGAGCGGACACGAAGCAGGCCTTCGAGGCCGCAGCCGAATTCCTCCGTCGTGATCTCGCGTGCATAGGTGCCGCTCACGGTAGTGAGGTGCGAGGCATAGACCAGCCCGGCCTTGAGGAAGGAGAGCTGGTCGTAGAATTCGACGCCGTCGATATGGAAGGAACTCTCGGGGACGCCGATCCGCCGCAGCGAGTCCTTCGGGAAGAGTCCCTGGTAGGCGAGGTTGTGGATGGTCAGGATCGACGGCAGCCTGGCCCCGCGCCACGCGAGGTAGGCCGGCACGAGCGAGGCCTGCCAGTCATTGGCATGGACCAGGTCTGCTGCCCAATTCTTGTCCAGCTTGCCCATGGCCAGCTCAGCGGCAGCCGAGGCAAAGCGCGCGAAGCGGATGTCGTTGTCCGGCCAGTCGCGTCCGGACTCGTCGCCATAGGGATTGCCGGGCCGGTCGTAGAGTTGTGAGCACAACAGCACATAGACCGGCAGCCCGTCCTTGGTCGCAGCCCGCCCGAGCGAGCAGGCCGGCATCTCCGCAAACGCCGGGCAGCGGCCAACGATCTGAATATGCGTGAGTTGTTCGATGATGTCGCGGTAGCCGGGCAACATGACCCGGATATCGGCGAGAGGGCGAAGCGCCCTGGGAAGTGCAGCGGAAACGGCGCCGAGTCCGCCAACGCGGACGAAATCGTCCATCTCGGTTGTGACGAACAAGACCCTCAAGAACAGCTGCCCTCTTCCGATCCCGTCTGTTGCTATGCAAGAACGGGTCCAGTTGTCCTGGAATTCCCAAGCCCGCCCGTGAGACGCGTCCGTTCGGTAAAGACTTTCCTACGCACCCGCCGCCCTCTAGGGTCGGCGCATCAACAAGAGAGAACTTCGATAGTTCCTAAGAGGCCGAGGGGCGCAGCAGGCATGCCGTTAGCAGATAAGCATGAGGGGACGACGACAAAGGCCTTCGCGGGCCTCAGGGTCCTGGATTTTTCGACCACCATCGCCGGCCCCCACTGTGCGCGGATGCTTGCCGACATGGGCGCCGAGGTCATCAAGATCGAGACCGACGGCGGCGAGACGATGCGCACCCGGCCGCCGCTGCGCAAGGGGTGCAGCACCGTATTCGGCCAGCTCAACGTCGGCAAGAAAAGCGTCGTGCTCGATCTCAAGTCCGAGGAGGGCAAGGAGGCGGTGCGCCGGCTCGCCGCGACCGCCGATATCCTGGTCGAGAACTTTCGCCCCGGCGTGATGCACCGGCTGCGGCTGGACTATGACCGCCTGCGCCCGGTCAATCCCAAGCTGATCTATTGCTCGATCTCGGGCTACGGCCAGACCGGTCCCTCGGCCGAGCTGCCGGCCTACGCGCCGGTAATCCATGCGGCCTCCGGCTACGACATGGCGCATCTCGCCTATCAGCCCGGCCGCAGCCGGCCGGATTATTGCGGCATCTACCATGCCGACGTCGTCACCGGCACTTACGGTTTCGGCGCGATTGCGTCGGCGCTCTATCAGCGCACGGTGACCGGGCAGGGCCAGCACATCGACGTCTCGATGCTGGAATCGATGCTGACCTTGACGGTGGTCGAGCTGCAGAGCTCGCAATTCGCGGTGAAGCCACCGCCGCGCCCGATGTTCGGGCCGACCGAGACGGCCAATGGCTATGTCATGATCACGGTCGCGAGCGAGAAGACGTTTCAGTGCCTGATGGGTGTGATCGGCCGTCCCGAATGGATTTCCGATCCGCGCTTCTCCACCTACGCCGCGCGCCGCGAGAACTGGGCCGACATGATGGACGGCGTCGAGGCCTGGTCGCGGCCGCTCACGACCGACGCGTGTCTTGTCGCGCTTGGCGCGGCTGGTGTGCCGGCCTCGGCCTATCGCACCGCGTCCGAGGCGCTGGCCGATCCGCAACTCGCGCACCGGCAGGCGCTCTCGTCCGTCGAGGACGAGGGTGGCTCGTTCCAGGTGCTCAATCTGCCGTTCCGGATGTCGGGCGCCGACACCACGCCCGCCAAGACGATGGCCGTGCTCGGCGAGCACACGGACGAATTGTGCGAGGAGATCGGCCTCGCCGGCGATGCGCCAATTCCGTCAGGCAAAACGGCTGCGACAAACTGAGCGCATCGCAGCACCACTACAGCGTTTGATCACTCGCGTGTTCCTCTTGCCGTGGCGAACATTTATCGCCAATCTCGCCCGAGTCATTCAACGATCCGAAACATCGGACGAGGGATCCCGGGAGGAACCATGACGAACCTTGCTGCCGCGGCGCGCAAGCACGCGCCGATTTTCCTTGTTGCGGCATTTGCTCTCCTTCCGCCGGCTGAGCCGGCACAGGCGCAGAAGGCGGGCGGCAGCATCACCGTCGGTCAGGAGCTGGAGATTACGGGCTTCGATCCGCTCAAGGTCGGGGTCTACGACACCTCGACCTTCACCGCTGCGGCCGCGATCTTCGATACGCTCACCACGCTCGACGACAAGGGCGAGGCCGCGCCCAAGCTGGCAGTGTCCTGGACCCATTCCGACGATTACAAGACCTGGACCTTCAAGCTGCGCCAGGGCGTGAAATTCCACGACGGCACGCCGTTCAATGCGCAAGCCTTCAAGGAGAACTTCGATCGGCAGAAGGACCCCGCCAACAAGTGCCGCTGCGCCTTCTACATCACCAACGTTAGGGAGGTGCAGGCGCCCGACGAATATACTGTCGTCTACAATCTCACCGATCCTTCCGTGAATTTGCCGGCGACGAACACCATCCAGAGCCAGAACAACGTCGTGCATTCGCCGACGGCGTGGAAGACCAAGGGCGACGACTACAATCGCAATCCCGTCGGCACCGGTCCCTACATCCTGAAATCATGGACGGCCGGCGATCGCATGGTTCTGGAGAAGAACCCGGGCTACTGGGACAAGGGCCGTCCCTATCTCGACCGCATCATCCTGAAGCCGCTGCCCGACGCCCAGTCGCGTTTCGCCTCGCTGCAATCGGGCGAGGCCGACATCATCTGGGACGACGAGAACGACGCTGACAACATCATGAAGGCGCAGAAGGACTCCAAGCTCACCGTGCACACCTATAAAGGCTCGGGCGCGCAGGTCTATGCCTTCAACACCAAGGTGGCGCCGTTCGACGACGTCCGCGTGCGGCAGGCGCTGGTGATGGCGATCGACCGCCCGAAGATGTCGCAGGCGATCAGCAACGGCCTGAGCCGGCCCGCGACCAATCCCTACGGCGACGGCTCCTGGGTCAAGTGCAAGGACGACGGCGCGCTGCCGTTCGACGTCGAGAAGGCCAAGGCGCTGATCAAGGAGTATGGCAAGCCGGTCGAATTCAAGACGATGGTGACTGCGACGCCCCGCGGCCGCATGATCGGCCAGGTGCTCCAGCAATTCTGGAAGCGCGCCGGCGCCAACATGGAGATCGAGCAGGTCGACCAGGCCACCATCCCGCCGCGCGCCTTCATGCGTCAGTTCCAGCTCATACCCTGGCGCATCGTCGACCTCGCCGATCCCGATCCGCAGATGTATGCGAACTTCCGCAGCGGCAGCCCGCTGGCGCTGGCCAACTTCGCCGATCCGGAGCTCGATCGGCTGCTCGACCACTCCCGCGTCACCGCCGATCCCGCCGCGCGTATCGAGGACTATTGCGCGATCAGCCGCCTGATCAACAAGGAGGCAATCTGGTTCTGGACCTTCCAGAACACCTATTACGCGCTGTCGAGCGCCAAGCTGAAGGGCTTTCCGAAAATCTACAACGGCGTGATCGACGTCTCGACCACCTGGCTGGAATGACCGCGCGATGCTGAACTTCGTCGTGCGGCGGCTCCTTGCCATCCTGCCGGTGCTGCTCGCCGTCTCGCTGCTCACCTTCCTGATCGCCGCGTTGCTGCCGGGCGACCTTGCCTATGTCATCCTCGGCGATCAGGCGACGCCGGAGAATGTCGCGGCGCTGCGCCGTGACATGGGGCTCGACCAGCCGCTGTGGTGGCGTTACCTGAGCTGGCTCGGCCATGTCCTTCAGGGCGATCTCGGCCGCTCCTTCCGCACCGGGCAGACGGTGTTGCAGGCGGTGGCCGAGCGCATTCCGGTCTCGCTCGAGCTGATGCTGATGGCCGAATTCATCGGGCTCCTGATCGGCGTTCCGCTCGCGATCGCCTGCGCTGCGCGCGCCGGTGGCGCCTTCGACCGCTTCATGACCGGCAGCGCCTTCGCCATGCTGTCGATGCCGTCCTTCCTGATGGCAATTTTGTTGATCTATCTGTTCGCGGTCGAGTTGCGCTGGCTGCCGGCGACCGGCTATGTGCCGTTCACCGAGGAGCCGCTGTCGAACCTGCGCTTCTTCGTGCTGCCGGCGCTGACGCTGGCGCTGGCGGAATGGCCTGGAATCATGCGGGTGCTGCGCTCCGACATGATCGCGACCTTGCAGGAGGACTATATCGCGCTCGCCAAGGCGAAAGGCCTCAAGCCCGCGCGCATCCTGTTTGTGCATGCGCTCAAGCCATCGTCGCTGACCCTGGTGACGGTGACGGGCATCAACATCGGTCGCCTGCTGGGCGGCACGCTGATCGTGGAATCGATCTTCGCGCTGCCGGGCATCGGCCGCTTGCTGGTTGGCGCGATCTACACCCGCGATCTCGTCATCCTCCAGGGCGTGGTGCTGCTGGTCGCCTGCGGCTTCGTCCTCGTCAATTTCATCGTCGACATGCTCTACGCCGTGCTCGATCCCAGGATCCGCCATGGCCACGCTTGAGCTGTCGATGCAGGACGAGGCGGTCTCCGAGCCGGTTCGGCGCCGGCGCAAGCTCGGCATTCTGTTCTGGTCGGCAAGTGCCTGGCTCGCGATTGTCCTGACGCTCGCGATTCTCGCGCCGGTGCTGCCGCTGCAGAATCCTGTAGACATGGACATGCTGGAGCGCCGTGCGGCGTTCTCCGGGGAACACTGGCTCGGCACCGACGGGCTCGGCCGCGACGAATTCGCCCGCCTGATCTTTGGCGCGCGGGTGTCGCTGACGGTGGGGCTGATCGCGCCGATGATCGGCCTTGCGCTCGGCGGCGCGCTTGGTCTCCTCGCCGGCTATTTCCGCGGCCGGTTCGAGACGCTGGTGGTCGGCAGCATGGACGTGCTGCTGGCGTTTCCACCGCTGATCTTCGCGCTCGCGGTGACCGCCTATCTCGGCCAGTCGATTCCCAATCTCACCCTGATCCTCGGTGTGCTCGGCATTCCCGCCTTCATGCGGGTAGCGCGCGCGGCCACGCTGACGCTCGCGCGGCGCGAGTTCGTGATCGCTGCCGAGGCGCTCGGCGCCAGCCATGCGCGCATCCTGCTGCGCGAGCTGCTGCCGAACGTGATCCTGCCGCTGCTGGCCTTCTTCCTGCTCGGCGTCGCCGTCACTATTGTGGTCGAGGGCGCGCTGTCCTTCCTCGGGCTCGGCGTGCCACCGCCGATGGCGAGCTGGGGCAGCATGATCGGCGAGGGGCGCGACAGCCTCGACGTCGCGCCGCGGCTGGCCTTCCTGCCGGCAACGGCGCTGTTCTTGACCGTGCTGGCCTTCAACCTGGTCGGCGACACCTTGCGGGCGCTGACCGACCCGCGTCAGGGGGCGCTGTGAGCGCGCCGCTTCTGACCATCGAGGACGTGGCGGTCGAACTGCCGACCCCCCGCGGCAATTTGCGCGCTGTGGATCATGTCGATCTGTCGCTGGAGGCGGGCCGCACGCTCGGCATCGTCGGCGAATCCGGCTGCGGCAAGACCATGCTGTCGCGCGCGGTGCTTCAGCTCTTGCCGAAGAAGGCGAAGCTGACCGGGCGCGTGATGTTCGACGGCCAGGACCTGGTGCGGCTCGATGCCGAAAGCCTGCGGCGCCTGCGCGGGCGCGACCTCGCGGTCGTGTTCCAGGACCCCATGACCTCGCTCAACCCGGTGCTGACCATCGGCACCCAGCTGATGGAGACGATCCAGGAGCATCTCGAACTGGATGCGCCGGCGGCGCGGAAGCGCAGCATCGAGCTGCTCGCCGCCGTCGGCATTCCGGCGCCGGAGCAGCGGCTCGCGCAATATCCGCATCAATGTTCCGGCGGCATGCGCCAGCGCATCGCGATTGCGATCGCGCTGTCCTGCGAGCCGAAACTGTTGATCGCGGACGAGCCGACCACGGCGCTCGACGTCACGATCCAGGCGCAGATCCTCGATCTGCTGGCGCGCGAGCAGCGCCGCCGCCACATGGCGATGATCATCATCACCCACGATCTCGGCGTCGTCGCCGGCCGCGCCGACGAGGTCGCGGTGATGTATGCGGGCAGGGTGGTCGAGCGCGCGCCGACGCAGGCGTTGTTCAAGCGCATGCACATGCCCTATACCGAGGCGCTGCTGGCGGCGATCCCGAAGCTGGAGACCGCGCCGCATACGCCGCTGCCCGCCATCTCCGGCCGTCCGCCCGATCCGACCCGGCCACTTAAAGGCTGCTCGTTTGCGCCACGCTGCCGCTATGCCGCAGGGCGCTGTCACGAGGCCAAGCCCGAATTGAAGGGCGCGGAGATGCCGGGGCATCTCTATGCCTGCTTCAACCCCATCCAGATGACGGAGGGGATTGACGCATGATGCAGTTTGCCATGCCCGCCGAGCCGCTCCTGAACGTCGACAATCTCGTCGTCGAATATGGTCTCGGCAACAAGACGGTGCACGCGGTCTCCGGCGTCAGCCTCCAGGTCGCGCGCGGCGAGACGCTGGGCCTGGTCGGCGAATCCGGCTGCGGCAAGTCGACGCTGGGGCGCGCGGTGCTGCAATTGCGCCGCGCCAAATCCGGCCGCGTGCTGTTCGACGGCGAGGACCTCACCGCGATGGAAGGCGAGGCGCTGCGCAAGATGCGCCGCCGCGTGCAATTGATCTTCCAGGACCCGATCGCCTCGCTCAATCCGCGCCGGCGCATCGGCGATATCGTCGCCGAGCCGCTCATCATCGCCGGCGTCAAGGATGCCGCCGAACGCAAGCGGCGCGTTCACGAGGTGTTGTCCGCGGTCGGGCTCGATCCTGACATCGTGGCGGGCCGCCTGCCGCACGAATTCTCCGGCGGCCAGTGCCAGCGCATCTGCATCGCACGATCGCTGGTGCTCAACCCCGAATTCATCGTCTGCGACGAGCCGGTCTCGGCGCTCGACGTCTCCATCCGCGCGCAGATCCTCAATCTGCTCGAGGAGATGAAAGCGCGCTTCGGCCTGACGCTGCTGTTCATCGCGCATGATCTCGCGGTGGTGAAAGCGGTCAGCGACCGCGTCGCGGTGATGTATCTCGGCCGCCTCTGCGAGGTCGGGCCGTCGGAGCAATTGTTCGCAAGGCCCGCGCATCCCTACACGGACCTGTTGTTGCAGGCGATCCCGGTGCCCGATCCGGACGTGCGTCCCGTCGAGAGTGTGGCGACCGGCGAGCCACCATCGCCGATTGCGCCGCCGTCCGGCTGCCGCTTCCGCACCCGCTGCCCGCGGGCCGACCAGCGGTGCAGCGCGGAGATACCGGAGTTGCGCGAGGTCGCACCCGGCCAGTTCGCGGCTTGCCACCATCCGCTGGCCTAAACTAGAGCCCCGTTCCGATGTGATCGGAACGGGGCTCTAGATTCTCGTTTTGACGCGTTTTCTTTACGCGAACCGGTATCCACTTCGCTCGAAAACGCTGTAAGACGGCTCCCGGATTTGTTTCGCCCCGCCGGTCATGGCATGGTGGCGACGACAAGAAGTATGCCGGGAGGACGCCGATGAAGAGTTTCAAGGTCGCCGATTTCAAGGCGCCGCTGCAGGAGTTCGACGAGGCCACGCCGCAGCCGTCGGGCACGCAGGTGCTGATCAAGGTGAAGGCCGCCGGCGTCTGCCACAGCGACCTCCACATCTGGGAAGGTGGCTACGATCTCGGCCACGGCCGCAAGCCGCTGTCGCTGAAGGACCGCGGCATCAATCTGCCGCTGACCATGGGCCATGAGACGGTCGGCGAAATCGCAGCCTTCGGCCCCGACGTGAAGCCGACCGACCAGGGCGATCTCAGGCTCGGCGATGTCGGCCTCGTCTATCCCTGGATCGGCTGCGGCAAGTGCGCCACGTGCCTGGCCGGTGACGAGAACATGTGCCTGACGCCGCGCTCGCTCGGCGTCTATTGCGACGGCGGCTATTCCGACCACATGCTGGTGCCGCATCCGCGCTATCTGCTCAACCTGAAGGGGCTCGATCCCGCCTCGGCGGCGCCCTACGCCTGCTCTGGCGTCACCACCTACAGCGCGCTGAAGAAGGTCGAGCAGCATTTTGACACGCCGATCGTGATGTTCGGCGCCGGCGGCCTTGGCCTGATGGCGCTGTCGCTGCTGAAGGCAATGGGCGGAAGAGGCGCGATCATGGTCGACATCGACGCCAGGAAGCGCGAGGCCGCGGAAAAGGCCGGTGCGCTCGCGACCGTCGATCCCAAGGCGCCGGACGCGCTGGAGCAGCTTGCCAAAAAGGCGGGCGGGCCGATCCGCGCCGTGATTGATCTCGTCGGCAACGCCGCGACCACGCAACTCGGCTTCGATTGCCTGACCAAGGGCGGCAAGCTCGTCATCGTCGGCCTGTTCGGCGGCGGCGCGACCTGGGCGCTGCCGCTGATCCCGATCAAGGCGGTGACGATCCAGGGCAGCTATGTCGGCAATTTGCGCGAGACCCAGGAGTTGCTCGACCTCGTGCGCGCGAAGAACGTGCCGCCGATCCCGGTGACGCGCCAGCCGCTCAACAAGGCCAACGACGCGCTGGTGCAATTGCAGCAGGGCGCGGTGGTCGGTCGCACGGTGCTGACGCCGTAATAAACGCTCTCTCCTCCGTCATTGCGAGCGAAGCGAAGCAATCCAGAAATCCCTCGGCGGACACAGTCTGGATTGCTTCGTCGCTTCGCTCCTCGCAATGACGTCCTTGGCTCGTCCTTCCTAAGGTCTCTCAAATGTCCGCAAACAACGCCTTCCACATTGCCGTGCTCGCCGGTGACGGCATCGGTCCCGAAGTCATGGCACCGGCCATCGAAGTCCTGCGCAAGATCGAGGCGAAGTCCGGCCTGAACTTCCGCTTCACCGAGGCGCCCGCCGGCGCCAACAATTATCTCGCGACCGGCAAGTCGATGCCGGATTCCACTATCAAGCTCTGCGAGGAGGCCGACGCGATCCTGCTCGGCGCTTGCGGCCTGCCGTCGGTCCGCTACCCCGATAATACCGAGATCGCGCCACAGATCGAGCTGCGGTTCATCTTCGATCTCTATGCCGGCGTGCGCCCGGCGCGGCTCATTCCGGGCGTGCCGAGCCCGATCGTCGGCGCCGACCAGCGCGGCATCGATCTCGTCGTGATCCGCGAATCCACCGAAGGCCTGTTCGCCTCGATGGGCAAGGGCATCGTCACCCATGAGGACGCGCGCGAGACCATGGTGATCACGCGCAAGACCTCCGAGCGCCTGTTCGAGTTCTCGTTTCGGCTCGCCGAGCGGCGCAAGGCGCGCGGCAAGCCGGGGATGCTGACCTGCGTCGACAAGGCGAACGTGTTCAAGGCCTTTGCATTCTTCCGCGGCATCTTCGACGAGATCGAGAAGAAGCATCCGAACGTGAAGACCGACCGGCTCTATGTCGATGCCTGCTCGGCGATGCTGGTGAAGCGTCCCTGGGATTTCGATGTGATGGTGATGGAGAACATGTTCGGCGACATCGTCTCCGACATCACCGCGAGCCTGATCGGCGGCCTCGGCATGGCGCCGTCCGCCGATATCGGCGACAAATATGCCGTGTTCCAGCCCTGCCACGGCACCGCACCAGACATCATGGGGCAGGGCAAGGCCAATCCGACCGGCATGATCCTGTCGGCGGCGATGATGCTGGACTGGCTCGCCGACAAGCACGGCGTCGAGAGCGCGGCGGAAGCCGGCGAGCAGATCGAGCGTGCAGTGGATCAGATCTACGCCGGCGGCATCAAGCCGATGGAGTTCGGCGGCAGCAATGGCACGGCTGACATTACGAAAGCGGTGCTCGCTGCGCTGTAGTTACCGCAGGCGGTCGATATCGGAGGAGCCGGAAGTCAATGAGCAATCCGGTTCCCGAGCACTATCGGCACCTCAGGACCTTCGCCTTCGGCGACAATCCTGCGCTCGCGGATGAATTGGTCGAACTCGTCGTCAAGGGCGTCAAGACCGCGACTTGCAGCACGGAGGACGAACCGAACACGTCCACGCCCGGTGAACTCTGGGTCGTGCTTGACGGACGGGGAGAACCGCGCTGCGTCATCGAATCCGTCGAGATCACCTATCGGCGCTTCAATGACGTCGATGCCGCGTTTGCGCACGATGAGGGCGAAGGCGATCGAAGCCTCGCCTATTGGCGCAGCGCCCATCGGACCTATTTCGGCCGGCTCGGGCGATTCAGCGAGGACATGATGCTGATGTGCGAGCGCTTTCGCCTGATCGAGGTGTTTGGTGATCAGAAGCTGACGCCCGCGCCTTGCTGAGCCCGGACGCCGAGGCTACTTGCCCGTAAACTGCGGCTTGCGCTTTTCCATGAAGGCCTGCCGGCCCTCGCGAAAATCCGCGCTGTCCATGCAGGCGTGACCGATCGCCCTGATTGCCTCCAGGTCGCGCTGGCTCTCGTCCTTCAACACCTGCGCGATGGTGATCTTGGCGGCCTTGATCGCGAGTGGGGCGTTCTCGGAGATGGTCTGCGCGATCGTCATCGTCTCACCCCACAACTCGTCGATCGGGAACAAGCGCTCGACGAGGCCAATGCGCAGCGCCTCGGCGGAATCGATCCGCATGCCCGTGTACATCAGAAGCCGTGCCCAGGACGGACCGACCAGCGACACCAGATGCTTCAAGCCGTCATAGCCGTAGGCGATGCCGAGTTTTGCCGCGGGAATGCCGAACTGACTGCCATGCGCGGCGAGGCGGATGTCGGCGAGCATCGCGACCTGCATGCCGCCGCCGAGGCAAAAGCCCTCGATGCAGGCGATGGTCGGCTTGGGATAGTCGGCGAGCAGCGCGCGCTGTGCGGCGCTGCGCCTGGCATATTCCTCGGACGCCGCCGCGTTGTGGCGGGTCTTCTCGAACTGGCTGATGTCGGCCCCGGAGACGAATGCCTTGCCGCCGGCGCCGCGCAGGATCACGACGCGCACCGTCTCGTCATCGCGCAGGCTCGTCAGCGCCTCGCCAAATCCCTCCCACATCTCCAGCGACATTGCGTTGCGCTTGTCGGGATTGTTGAAGGTGATCACGCCGACGCCGTCGATGACCTGCTTGAGGATCTTGCCGTCGGCATGGGGTGTTTCGGTCGTGCTGGAAATGTCAGGCATTGCGCGCTCGCTGTCGTAGGCCGGGCGCAATGTGCGGCCGGGGCGCGGCCCGGGTCAACCGCGACGAGGGACGCGGCTTTGCATCCGCCTGTGCCGCGATTGCATGGCGCGAGAAGCGGTTATACCTTGAGCATGATCTTTTCGGAAAACCGCTGCACACTTTTCCGGATCATGCTCTACTGCGTTGCGTGCATGTGCGCGGTCAGGGGATGGCTGCCTGCATTGCTGAAGAACGCCGCCTCTTCGGCGGTGGCCTCCAGCAACTGCTCGTCCTGATCATAGACGTCGTTGCGGAACTGGACGGTCTGGTCCTTGGTCATCCATGCGGTGAGGTAGATCCAGGCCACCGGCACCTTCTTCGCCATGGCGACCTCGAGGTGCTGGCCGCTCGCAATCTCCGTATCGATCGCGGCGCGGCTCCATTTCGGCTGGTCCTTCAGCAGCCAGGCGGCGAGATCGCGCACATTGTCGACGCGCGAGCAGCCATGGGAATCGAAGCGGTAGTCGTCGCTGAACAGATTGCGCTGGTTGGTGTCGTGCATATAGACCGAATAGGAATTCGGCATGTCGATCTTCACCGCGCCGAGCGCGTTGAAGGTGCCGTTGTGCTGGCGCACGGTGAAGTTCGGCGTGTGCGTGCCCGACCAGTCGACCGAATGCGGGTCGATCGGATTGTCGTGGGCGTCGAGCACCTCCATGTGCATGCGCGACAAATAGGTCGGATCCTTGCGCATATGCGCCGAGATCTCGGTCTTGGCGATCGAGGACGGCACCGTCCAGGTCGGATTGAGCACGACGCTGGTGATCTGGGCCGTCAGGGTCGGCGAGGGCTTTTCGGTCTTGCCGACGATCACGCGATAGCGCCGTACCACCACATCGTTCTCGACCGCTTCGGCAAACGCGGCGGGGATGTTGACCACGACATAGCGCTGGCCGAAGCCGAAATTCATGTTCTCGAGCCGCTGGAGCGAAGCCTCCAGCTGCCGGATGCGCTTCTGCACGGAGACGTTCATCGCCGCGACCGTGCGCGGCGTCACCGTGCCGGTCGGCGCCAGGCCATGGCGGGCCTGGAAGCGCTTCACGGCGTCGGCGAGATCCTGATCGAAAGCGCCACTGGCCTTGTCGGCGGCGAGATCGCCGGAGACGATCAGACGCTTGCGCAGCAGCTCGTCGCTGGCGCCCTGGACGCCGAGGGCGAACTTCGCATCGGCAGGGATGGCTGGCCAGCCGCCGCGTACGGCAAGATCGGAGTAGCTGAGCGCGGCATCCTTGATGCGCTGGGCCGAGCCCTCGTCATAGGTTGGCTCGTGCGTCAGCGCGAGCGCCGCGGCGGAGCGGCTCTCCGCCGTCGAAGCGGGTGCGGCAGCCTTCGGCGCGGCAGCATGGGCCGGGTTCGCCGCTGCGGGCACCGTACCGGCCGCCGTTGCCGGCCTCGGGTTTGCCTGTCCCGTGGTTTCGGTTTGCGCCAGCGCGGAAGCGCTCGCGAGCACGCCGACGGCAACGATCATCGCATGGCGTTTCGACATGTGTCCCATTTTCCCCACGAGGACGAGGCCCGGACGGGCGCTCGCATTGGCAATTCCCGCTCGCCGCGCTGCGTGCGCCGATTCGCAAAAATCGGCGGGAAGCTAGAGCCCCGGAGTTGAGGTCCCATTAAGCACGGCAGTCGAAAGCCCGCGCGTTCGCGGCGGGGCGTCTCGATTGGGTCGCAGCAGGGGCGGGATGGGTTCGCGAAATCCGCGGCGATGGCGGGCAAAATTGCCGGGAAACCCGCAGCAAGAAATCCGCAAGAAAAAAGGGCGGCTTGGCCGCCCCGAAAGGAGAGCCGCGCGCAAGCGCGCGGACTGGGTCTCGTTCAATCCGGCCGCGCCCCCGTGACGCGGCGGATTGAACATCGGCCGTAAAGGTCGGAGCCCGATCGGCTCAGGCCTCGTTCGCTGCGATCGATTCCATCAGCGAGACGAGCTGACGCTGCACCGTCTGGTCCTTGATCTTGCTGTAGGCGCGCAGCAGGCGGAGGCTGAAGGCGGAATCGAGGAACAGCAGGCTCTCGACTTCGCGCGCCTTGTTGTCGCCGTCATAGAAGAAGGTCACGGGCACATCGAGGGCGGTGGCGATCTGCTGAAGCCGAGCCGCGCCGACGCGATTGACGCCCTTCTCGTATTTCTGGACCTGCTGGAAGCTCACGCCGAGCTTCTCGCCGAGCTCGGCCTGCGAGATCTTCATCTCGACGCGCCGCAGACGGATCCGCTTGCCAAGCTCAATGTCCGGCTTGCCGGCGCTGCGCTGCTTCATTCTTTTCGCCGCTGCTTTCATACTCTCACCTTTGTTCTTCGGTTGAAAATCCCCCGAAGAGCTGGGTCAGGGGTTCGCCCATATACTCGTCCTTGAATTCATGCGGATGCACGAACTCTTCCTTAAACCACGGGAATCGCGCCGGATTGAAAGCCTCGATCAGCCAGTCAATCATGTGCCGAACACGTGGAATCCGGCCGCTACCAGGGTGGTAGGACAACCAGATATCCAGCGGCCTGTTCAGCTCGACCTCCAGTGGAATCAACTTCCCGCCAAGCGCAATGGCGTAGCTCGGGAATACGCCGATGCCGGCGCCATTCGCGACCGCCCAATAATTGGCGCTTGAGACGTTGGTCTTCATGACCAGCAGGTCACGTTCCGGAACGCCTGGGAAGAAGCTCTCGAAGGTTTCCTTGGCGGCAAGCTGGTCGGCGAATTGCAGCACCAGGCGGTGCTTGATCAATTCGAGCGCCGAGCGCGGCGTGCCGTGTTTTTCAAGGTATTTTTCCGAAGCCCAGAACATCAGGTGCATGCGGCCGAGCCGCACCAGCTTGACGTCGAGCGCGGAGGGACGCGACAGATGGATGGCGACGTCGGCCTCGTGACGAGAGACATCGGCCGAGCGCATCGCGCAATGCAGGTCGACCAGGATCTTCGGATAGGCCTGCTGGAATTCGACCAGCCGCGGGGCGAGCCAGAACGTCCCGAGACCCTCGGTGACGGCCACGCGAACTTCGCCGGACAGGGCGTTGGCCGTCGAATCGCTGGTGCGCAGCACGTCGAAGGCGGCCGCCTCCATGCGCTCGACTGCGGAGACCACCAGTGCACCTTCATCGGTCAGATGCGTGCCGTGGACGTCGCGGGTGAACAGGGTGGTGCCGGTCTGGCGCTCGAAATCATCAATCCGGCGGCGGACGGCGTTGATCGACAGCGACAGGCGTTCAGACGCCGAGCGAAAACTGCCGCATCGAACGACTTCCAGGAATATGCGGGCCGCATCCCAATCGGAGAGGCCGCTGATGTTGATCTTTGGGCGTTCCTCCTGTGGAACGCCCCTTTCCGCCAAGGAGTGCATACAAGTCCCTTCGGGTTGCTAAACTGGCAGAATTGGGCGCAAACCACAACCACTGCGGGTTGGGGAACGGCGACTTTTGAACGCCATCGTTACTGCCTCGTGGGCGGTATCCGAGTGTTACCAAGGCTGAGAATCGAATCGGCCGACCAACGTTGGAATGAGGGGTGTGGCGTGAGTTCCGTTGCGAGCCCTGAAATGGCTGCAGGATTGTCGGCGTTTTCCGTCACGGAAGTCCTTGCGCGCGAGCTGTCGCCGCGCGGAATGGGTCGATCATCCAGTGCCGCGCGTTCGACTCCCGGCCACGACGATAATGGCGTCCCGCGCAGCGGGTCGATGTTCGCGGGAGCCACGGTTTCCCGGCAAAATCATACTGAAATCATGTTCGGAGGCGTCGGCGCCTCGTGTTATTCTCGGTATCCCATGGGGGCCGAGGGGATTTCCACAAACACGTCTCGCAGGCCGAACTAACGGAAAGAACGCCGGTGTCGCATTCAGACGAACAGTTGCAGTCGGTGCTGGAAACGCTTGAGGAGTGCCGCAAGGTTCTCAACGAGAGCAATAACCGCGAGTCGGCCGAGCTGCTGTCCATCGTCATCCTCGACGTGCGGATGAAGCTCAAAGGAATTGACAGTGCCGATCTCAAGGCGCTGTGCGACGAAATGTTGCGGAGCGCTGGAAGCGAACCGCAGCCCCCCTCCAAGCAGACGCAGGACCAGCCCCGGCGTCCGCTGCTCCGCGTGGTGAAGTAGCCGCGCCGCCGAGTCTCGCTTTTTGGCGAGGTTTGTGCGCGTCCCGATGCCGCATCTGTGATCGCAGACGGCATCGGGAGGAGCCTGGTTTCGTGCGCCTCTGTTGTGCGCATTCCCCGGCATCGGCTACACCAGAGCCGGTTCGGCTCCCGCCCGCGCGCATTCCCGGTGCGCGGCCAAAGAGCCTGAGATGGCTCCGACTGCATCATGCAAAATGTCTCGATCCCGGCGGCCCTGATTGCCGGCCTCGTCAGCTTCCTCTCTCCCTGCGTTCTGCCCCTGGTTCCGCCCTATCTGATCTATCTCACGGGCGCCACGATCGAGCATGTCGAGAACAAGGAGCCGGCCTCGGCGTCCAAGCGCGCCATCATGATGTCGGCGCTCCTGTTCGTGCTCGGCTTCTCCACGGTGTTCGTGGCGCTCGGCGCCAGCGCTTCGCTGATCGGCGGGCTGATTCGTGCCTGGTCGGCCGAGCTGTCGATCCTCGCCGGCATCGTCATCATCATCATGGGCCTGCACTTCCTGGGACTGACGCGGATCGGCCTTTTGATGCGCGAGGGGCGCCTGACCGCGCCCAAGCCTGTCGGCCTGTGGGGCGCCTATGTGATGGGCCTCGCCTTCGCCTTCGGCTGGACGCCCTGCATCGGCCCGATCCTCGCCGCGATCCTCTCGATCGCCGCGGCGGAGGCGACGGTGACGAAGGGGGCGGGCCTGCTCGCAGTCTATTCGGCCGGCCTCGGCATTCCCTTCCTGATCGCCGCCCTGATGATCGAGCAGTTCTCGAAGCTGTTCGCGCGCATGAAGGGCCAGCTCGTCAATGTCGAGCGCGCCATGGGCGTCCTGATGGTGATCACTGGCATCGGCTTCCTCACCGGCACGGTCTCGAATGTCAGCATCTGGCTGCTCGAGACGTTTCCGGCGCTGCAGACGATCGGTTAGCTCACGCTGTCGGCACGGCAGTCAGGTCAAACCGGACATGCGCGACGATGCCGGTCGCGCCACTCCGGTTCTGATGCATCAGCCTGAAGCCGTGCCGGTCGGCGGTGGATTTGGCGATCGCAAGACCAAGCCCGGTCCCCTCGACGCCCTGGGGCGCAGCCCTGAAGAAGCGGTCGTAGATGAACGGCATTGCATCCTCGGGAATGCCTGGGCCGTCATCGACGATCTCCAGCGCGCAAATCTTGCCGTCATTGACGACCCTGAGTTCCACGGAGCCGCCTGAACCTGAATAGCGAATGGCGTTGTCCAGCAGGATGGCGATGAGCTTGGCGATCGCGTTGCGATCGCCGAGGAACCTGCACGGTGTCTCCGCCGTCATCGCGAGCTGGACGTTGCGCGCCTCAGCCAGCGGATAGAAGTCGGCCAGCAACGATGTCGCGAGCGCGGCAAGATCGACGTCGTCGCGCTTCCGGATCGAGGCGCCTTCCGTTCTGGCCATTTCGAGCAACTGGCTCGCCAGATGCGATGCGCGCCGCACGCCGTCCCGAAGTTCGTCGGCAAGCTCGCGAGTCTGTCCGGACAGTTCTGCGGCGATCAGGTTTTCCGCCTGAATCTGGAGCGCGGCCAGAGGTGTCCTCAGTTCGTGCGCCGCGTCCGCCACGAAGCGGCGCTGCGCGTCGAGTGCCGACCGGTGACGATCGACGAGCTTGTCGATGGCAACGATCAGCGGAGCCACTTCCGCCGGTACGCCCACCGGACGCAGGGGCTCCTGCGCATCGACGCTGCGCTGGCCGATTTCGGCCGACAGCCGTTGCAGACCGCTCATCGTGCGGCTGATCGACCAACCCAGAACGGCCCAGACCAGCGGGATGGCGAGCAGCAGCGGAAGCGCGGCGCCTGTCGCCGCGTGCAGCGCGATCTCGTGCCTGGCGCTCCACGCTTGCGCGATCTGGATATCGTGCTGCGCGTGGCTCCAGCGATAGACGCGCCAATCCTGCCCGTCGGCGGTCACGTCGGACAATCCCGGCACTGATTGCCAGGGAATATCGATCGGAGGACCCGCCCGATGCACCAGCGCGCCGGAGCGATCCCAGATGCGGACGACCAACTGATCCTCGTCTTCGCTTTCGAGCAGCGGACCCGCACCGTTGCGGTCGCCTGGACCGACATTGACGGCGATCTCCTGCAACTGCGCGTCGAGGAACTTGTTCATCTCATAGGCGACAAGGCCGAACGATGTTGCCGTTGCCAGGAGGCCGATGGCGGCCAGCAACAGCGTCGCACGCGTGATGATCGTCTTGCGAAGAGAGCTCATGATCCGGACTTCGTGACCATCCACCCGGCACCGCGGATGTTCCGGATGACGTCCTTGCCATACCGCTTGCGCAAGCCGTGGATGACGACGTCAACGGCGTTGCTCTGCACCTCGTCGCCCCAGCCGTAGATCCGGCTCTCGATCTGGCCTCGCGACAGAATGGTTCCGGGACGCTCCATCAGGGCGTACATCACCGAGAACTCCCGCGCGGAAAGCGTCGATTGGATGCCGCGGAAGGTCGCCACATGGGTCGATGGATCGAGCGTGATCTCCTTGCTGCTCATCAGCGAATTGGAGCGGTCGTTGACCCTGCGCATGACCGCGCGGATGCGCGCGAGCAGGGCGCGCAACTCGAACGGCTTGACGATGAAGTCGTCGGCGCCGAGATCGAGTCCCGCGACCATGTCCTCGACCCGGTCGCGGGCCGTGATCACCAGGATGGGCGAAGCCTTCCTGCTGCGCGCAGCCTTGAGAATCTCGAAGCCAGTCATGCCGGGCAGTCCGATATCGAGCAGCGTGATCGCGTGCTCGGCGCGTTGTAGCGCGGCGTAGCCGTCCTGTCCGTCGCGGGTCCAGTCCACGGTCATTCCGTTTCGCTTCAATCCGCGGACGAGCGCCTTGCCGAACATCAGATCGTCTTCGATCAGCAGGAGGCGCATTGATTCAGGGAAAATCGCTGTGTTGGAGTGGTGGCGCGTCGCAGCACCAAGCGCCACATTCGACACCGCGGCCAAATGGTCAACCGCCTGCGCCTCAATTTAGAACTCTTACAAATTTGGGCGTGAGCGGAGAGAGGCTCGACCTATTCTAAATCCGATCTAATCCTCATCTAATTCTTCGCATTGCAGATGCGCCCCGGTTCGGGACCGCGAAGCCGTCTTTCAGAGCGGCACGCGAAATTTTTGGGGCGTTGCAGATGGAATTGGGTTGTTGGGCTGGCCGCAAGGCGTTGCGTGGTTTTCTGCTGTCGACGACGGCAGCGCTGTCATTCAGTGGTGGGCTGACGATGCAGGCCGGCCCGGCCTCTGCGCAGCAGGGGCAGGCGGCGGGAGCCTTGCCGTCAGTCGTCGTTTCAGCCCCGCAGCAGCGCGCCCGCCGGGCGCAGACCGCGACCACCTCGCGCGCAGCGCGATCGAATCGTCGGACGGCCACCGTCGCACCGGTCGAGAAGAAGCCGCCGAGCGTCAACAATCAGGACGCGCGTACCGGCCAGAAGGGCTATATCACGCGGAGCGTGACCAGCGCGACGAAGACCAATACGGCTCTCCTCAACGTGCCGCAGTCGGTGACGGTGCTGACGAAGGATTTCATCAGGGACCAGGCCTTCACCTCGATCGGCGAGGCGACCCGTTATGTGCCCGGCGTGATCTATCACCAGGGCGAATCGCATCGCGACGACCTCGTCATCCGCGGCCAGCGCAGCAACGCCGACTTCTACACCAACGGCATCCGCGACGACGTCCAGTATTTTCGCGACTTCTACAACATTCAGCGGCTCGAGGTCCTGAAGGGGCCGAACGCGATGATCTTCGGCCGCGGCGGCGGCGGTGGCGTCGTCAACCGCGTACTCAAGGAGGCCGACGGTACGACCATTCGCGAGGTGACGGTCGGCGGCAATTCCTATCCCGGCGCCCGCGTGACCACCGACGTCGGCCAGGCGATCAACGAGAACTGGGCCTTCCGCCTCAACGCGATGTACGAAAACACGCAGAGCTATCGCGATTTCGTCAACCTCGAACGCTGGGCGATCAATCCTACCGCGACCTTTGCGCCGAACGACACCACGACGGTCAAGCTGAGCTACGAGCATCTGCACGACCGGCGTACCGTCGATCGCGGCATCCCTTCGCAGATCCGCCCCGGAAACGCCTTCCCGCGCTATCCCTACGATACGTCGCCGTCTGCGTTCTTCGGCAACCCCAACCTCAACTATGCGCTCGCCGATGTGGATATCGGAACCGCTGTCGTCGAGCACGATTTCGAGAACGGGTGGACGATCAAGAATTCGTCGCAGATCGCCAACTACGACAAGTTCTACCAGAACATCTATCCGGGCGGAGGAGCCAATTCCGGTGCCGTCAATGCCGCCGGAACCTCGAGCAATCTGCAAGCATACAACAACGAGACCGACCGGACGAATTACTTCAACCAGACCGATCTCACCTACAAATTCGGGACGGGCCCAATTCGTCACACCGTCGTCTTCGGCGCCGAGTTGGGCCGTCAGAACGGCCTGAACTACCGGCAGAGCGGGCTCTTCAATGGCGTATCGTCGACCATCACGATCGATCCGAGGAATCCGACGTCGTACGTTCCGGTCACTTTCGCCAATAACGGGGGGACCGATGCCAACAACACCTACAAGCTCAATCTCGGCGCCGTCTACGTCCAGGACCAGGTCGAGATCACGCGCTATCTGGAGCTGATCGGCGGCCTGCGGTTCGATCACTTCGACCTGACGTCGCGAGACCGCCGCACATTCGTCGAGCTCAACCGGGTCGATGATCTGGTGTCGCCACGCGTCGGTGTCCTGTTCAAGCCGCTCGAAAACCTGTCGATCTACGGCAGCTACAGCATCTCGTATCTGCCGAGCGCCGGCGACCAGTTCAGCGCTCTGACACCGGGCCTGGCCATCGCAGCGCCCGAGAAGTTCGTGAACAAGGAAGTCGGGCTCAAATACGACATCTTCCCGAGCCTGCAGTTCGCTACGGCGATCTACGAACTGGACCGGACCAATCAGCGCTTTGCCGATCCCAACAATGCGGGATTCTTCATCCTGAGCGGAGCCACCAAGACCCGCGGCCTCGAAGCGTCTCTGACAGGCTACGTGACGGACGCCTGGCAGATCACGGGCGGCTACGCTTACACGGATGCGCGGATCACCAGCAACAACTCCGCGACCATTGTCGCCGGCAACCGCGTGGGACTTGTGCCGTACAATACCTTTTCCCTCTGGAACAGGTATCAGTTCACGGAGCAGTGGGCCGCGGGCCTCGGTGTGATCCACTACTCGAACTTCTTCGCATCGTCCGACGACACCGTGCTGATTCCGGAGTTCACGCGGGTGGACGCCGCCGTGTTCTTCAGGCTCAACGAGACCTGGCGCGCCCAGCTCAACATCGAAAATCTCCTCGACCGGAAGTACTATTCGACCGCGGACGGGAATAACAACATCACGCCGGGGTCTCCACGTGTGTTCAGATTGTCAGCCACGGCGAACTTCTGATGGTGTTGAGATGACACGCGCGAGTGGCCGGGCTGAAGGCAGATCGACGGCACGCAAGAGCAATCGCGCCGCACAGGCGGCGCGACAGCGCTGCTTCGTGCTGGAGATCAACCAGAGACCGGTTCTGGCGTTCTCGGCCAGCTCACTGCGATCCGCCCGGGCGCGCGTGCAGGAAGCCTGGTTCGTCGAGGAATTGGAGAGCATGTGTTCAGGTGGGCGTCCTCTCCTGTGCCCGGATCATGTCCGACACGTCAGGCTCGCGCTTCCGGCGGAGATTGCCGCGGTGGAACTCGGACGCGGCCTCGATGAGGCGCGCGGCGAGGACGCCAAATATGGCTTCGCGTTTCTCGTTCCGATCGACGTGCCGCCGAATTAACGGCGTCGACCGCTTTTTCTATTGAACCGCGAAGCGCGCGAGCGCCTCGCGGTCGATATCGATACCTAGCCCCGGTCTGTCAGGCACCCGCACGAAACCCTTCTCGTGCTCGATCGGCTCCTTCAAAATCGCCTGCCGGATCGGATGCTCGGTGCGGTCGAACTCGAGCATCGGTTCGATCGGCGCAAGCGAGGTCGGCGTGTGTGACGGCAGCACGGCGAGGAGCTGGAGCGAGGCCGCGATCGCGATCCCGGTGCCCCAGACATGCGGATTGTAGCGGATGCCGAACGCCTCGCTCATGTCGGCGATCTTCTTGCATTCGGAGAGGCCACCCGCGGCGCAGGTGTCGGGCTGGGCGATGTCCAGCGCATGCGATGCGAACAGGTCGCGAAAACCGAAACGGGTGAATTCGCATTCGCCGCCGGCGATGGGAATCGTCAGCGCGGATCGTACCGCGCGATATCCCGCGACATCCTCCGGCGGCACCGGCTCCTCGAACCAGCCGATGTCGTAGCGCTCAATCATGCGGCCGAGCCGGATCGCCGCCACTGCGTCATAGGCGTGGTTCGCATCGACCATCAGCGCGACATCCAGGCCGATCGCCTCGCGCACCGCGCGGGTGACCGCGGCGTCCTCGGCGATGCCGAAGCCGACCTTCAGCTTCACGGCGCGGAAACCCTCCGCGGCGTAGCCGGCCGCTTCCTCCGGCAGGTATTTGAGCGGATCGCCTGATTTGCGCCGGTAGAGCCCGGTCGCATAGGCCGCTATCTCCTTGCGCGCGGCGCCGCCGAGAAGCTGATGCGCTGGCACGCCGAAATGCTTGCCCTTGATGTCCCACAACGCGATATCGATGCCGCTCAGGCCCTGGATCACGACGCCCTTCTGGCCGTGATCGCGCAAGCGTGCGTAGACCATCTGCCACAGCACGTCGGTGCGCAGCGGATCCTCGCCGATCAGCAAGGGCGCGATGCTCTGCACCACCGCCGCCGTCATCCGCGCCGGCCCGTAGCATTCGCCCCAGCCGGTCAGGCCGTCATCCGTCTCGATCTCGACCAGCATCGCGGTGCGCGTGTCGTACCAGGCGCGCGAATAGGCGAAGGGCTGCGAGAGCTTTGCTTCGAGGATGTGCGTGCGCACCTTGGTGATCTTCATCGCCGATGTTCCTTCAATCCGTTCACCGCGCCTCGTCCAGCACGCACGTCACCGTGCAGACGACGCCGCGCGGCAGGAAGTCGACGGTCGCCTCGCCGCCGAGCTGGTCGCGCGCGCTGCGCTCGATCAGGCGCGATCCGAAACCGCGCTGCACCGGCTCCGTCACCGGCGGTCCGCCGATCTCGCTCCAGATCAGCCGCAGCCGGGGCTTCGGCGTGTCGGCGATGACCTCCCATTCCAGCGTGACCCGGCCGGTCTCGTTCGACAGCGCGCCGTATTTCGCGGCGTTGGTGGCGATCTCGTGCACGATCATCGACAGCACCACGGCGAGCCGCGGCGACAGCGGCACGGTGGGGCCGGCCATGCGGATGCGATCGGGATTGCTCAGCAGGAACGGCTGGAGCACGCGCGCGATCACGTCCCTCAGCTCCGAGCCCGCCCATTTCTCCTGGCTCAGGAGATTATGCGCCTCGGCGAGCGCACCGAGCCGTCCCTCGAACTTGGTCCGCTCGTCCCGGCTTGAACTTCGGAAGGTCTGCACTGCGATCGCCTGCATCAAGGCCAGCGTGTTCTTGACGCGATGGTTGAGCTCCTCGATCAGCAGATTGTGCAGCATCTCGCCGCGCGCGATCGTGGTCGCCATCCGCACCGCGAAGGTCAGGCCGGTCAGCAGCAGGATGCCGCCGATCAGGCTGGTGATCGCGATGTCGCGCCAGAGCGGGGCGATCAGCGATCTCTCGGCGACACCGGCCACGACCGTCCAGCCGGTCAGCCGCGATCTCGTATAGGCGGAGGACAGCGCGACGCCGTCGAGCGAAACGGTGGAGAGGGTCGCCTCCGGCGTCCGGGCCATCGCATCGTTCAGTGCGCCGGAGGCCTGCTTGCCGAACGTCTCGGCCGGATTGGGCGCGCGCGCGAACACGCGACCCTTGGTGTCCAGCAGCGACACCGTCCACTGATCGTTCGGCCGCTGCTGCTCGACCAGTTTCTGGAATGTCGCGATCGGCGGGCTGAAGGAGAGCGCGTAGACGACCTCATCGTTGCGCAGCACGGGAACCTCGACGGTCACGATCGGCCGGTTCTTGGTCGAGCCGGTGAACAGGTCGGAATATTGCGGTGACTTGCTCGCAAATACCCGCTCGACGATCTCGCGATTGTTGCGGGGTGGCAGGTTTGTCGTTTCACTCGTGACGGTCGAGAACAGCTGGTGCCCGCTCCCGTCCGCCACCAGCAGGACGCTGTCCTCGCCATATTGGCTGATGAACCCGGTTGCCAGCCGGCGGAAGTCGTCGAAGTCGCCGCTTTGCAGGGCGTTGCTGAGCGCCAGCACCTGCAAGCCGCCGGTCATCCGCTGCACTTCGGAATCGAGCACGAGGCGCATGCTTCGCACCGTCTCCAGCACGCGTCGTGTCGCGTCGCTGCGGTCCTGGCGATAGTTGGAATAGGCAATACCGACCGCAAAGACGATCAGCGGCAACATCGTTCCCGTGACCAGAAGAGCGAGCCGGACCGGCAGAGTGAGCTTTGACAAACGCGGGCGTCCCGGTTCCAGCGCAGCGGCGCCGGATTATGATTTTGGGGAGACCATACGGGTGAGACTTCCACCGCGCCACGATTTTCGCGTCCGGCGAGCACGTCAGGGAGAGATTTTGCAGCGCGGTCGCGGGCGTCAAGTCGCGCACCGAGGCTGAAAGCGGCATGAAGACCGTCAGGTCTGCACGTCCAACTGAGGAGGATGACGCAGTTCTGATTTTGTGGGCCGTGCCCGCCGTTCTGGTGCTCGGCGGCGGAATTTATCTGGTCGGCCATATGCACTACAACGACGGGCCCTCGCGATCGATCGCGAGGGCCCGTTCTTGTTGAGACGCAGCTCAGAGATTGCTCTCGGTGATCGCCGCATAGACCATGCTGCGCAGTTCGCGCCGGAGGGGATAGGCGCTCGACGGCAGCACCTGCGTCATGAAGATGGTGATCAGCTCTTCGGCCGGGTCGATCCAGAACGAGGTCGTGGCCGCACCGCCCCAATTATATTCGCCCGGGCTGCCGGCGATCAGCGTCTCCGCCGGCCGCATGGTCACGGCGAAGCCGAGGCCGAAGCCGATGCCGTTATAGGTGGCTTCCGAAAACAGCGAGCGCGACACCTCCGGCAGCGCGCGGCCGCCTGGAATGTGGTTGCTCGTCATCAGCGCCAGCGTCTTCGGCCCGAGCAGGCGGACGCCGCCCAGCTCGCCGCCATTGAGCAGCGCGCGGCAGAAGGTGAGATAGTCGGCGACCGTCGAGCATAGTCCGCCGCCGCCCGAGATGAACGAGGGCGGCGACAGGAACGAGCTCTTGGTCGGGTCGTCCTGGAGCGTCAGGCCCTCGCGGCGCTGGCCGGCATGGAAGGTCATGCCGCCACCCGGGTCGGCGGAGTAGCAGGCGGCGAAGCGATGCGCCTTGGCGGCCGGCACGTGAAAATCAGTGTCGGTCATGCCGAGCGGATCGAGGATGCGCGTTTTAAGGAACTGCTCGAAGGGAATCCCGGAGATTTTTCCGACGAGATAGCCGAGCACGTCGGTCGCCACCGAGTAGTTCCAGGATTCGCCCGGCGAGAACTCCAGCGGAATTTTTGCCAGCGCCTCGATCATGCTCTGCAGCGTGCCTGACTTCTCGACCTCGCCGATCTTTTCGGTGCGATAGGCGGCATCGACGTTGGAACGCTGCTGGAAGCCGTAGGTGAGACCGGCGGTGTGCCGCAGCAGGTCGACGATCAGCATCGGCCGGGACGGCGGCCGGGTCAGGAAGGCCGGCGCGGTGCCGGCGACGAACACGCCGAGATCCTTCCATTCCGGAATGTATTTGGCGACGGGCTCGTCGATCGCCACGAGGCCTTGCTCGACCAGCATCATGAAGGCGACGCTGGTGAGCGGCTTGGTCATGGAATAGATGCGGTAAATGGTGTCGTCCTTGACCGGCGCCTTGCGCTCGACGTCGGCAAAGCCCTGCACCGAGCTGTGGGCGACCTTGCCGCGGCGATAGACCAGCAGGTGCGTGCCCGGGAAGCGGCCGGCATCGATGTAGCGGCTCTTCAGATGCGCATCGACGCGGTCGAGCGCGGCCTTGGACATGCCCACGGATTCGGGCGAGGCGGGGGTAGGGGCGAGCATCAGTTCCTCCGGGGCGTTTTGTCGGAAAGTTGATAGCGAAATGCCGGCCCCATTCCAAGCCGGTTGCGCTTAACGCGGCCGGGCCTGCTGGTGTAGGCTGCACTGTGGAACGCCTCCAAGGAGCCCATCCGGGCCAACGAGAAAATTCAGGGCAAACGCACCATGACCCAGTTCAACGAGACCGAACTCACCGAAGCCGTCGTCAAGAGCTTCGACAATACGCCTGATGCGCGGGCAAAATTCCTGCTCCAGGAATTGGTGAAGTCGCTGCACGATTACGTGAGCAAGACCGGTCTCACCTTCGAGGAATGGGAATACGCCATCGATTTCCTGACCCGCACCGGCCACAAATGCACCGACACAAGGCAGGAATTCATCCTGCTCTCCGACGTGCTCGGGGTCTCCATGCTGGTCGACGCCGTCAACCACAGGGATCGCGAGGGCGCCACCCAGACCACGGTGCTCGGCCCGTTCTATGTCGGCGAGCACAAGGTCACCGCGCACGGCACCGACATCTCGCCGAACAATCAGACCGGCGAACGGATGTTCGTGCAGAGCCGCGTCACCGACCTCAAGGGCAAGCCGCTTGCGGGCGTTCCCGTCGACGTCTGGCATGCCGACGATGACGGCTTCTACGATTCACAAAAACCGAACTACGACGAGGTCGGTGCCTCGGCGCGGGCGCGCTTCATCACCGACGCCGACGGCCGCTTCTTCTTCCGCACCATTTTGCCGTGCAGCTATCCGATCCCGACCGATGGCCCTGTCGGCGAGATGATCACGCAGACCAAGCGCCATCCGATGCGCCCCGCTCATGTGCACTTCCTCGTCAATGCGAAAGGCTATGAGCCGCTGATCACCCACGTCTTCATGGACGGCGACAAATATCTCGATTCCGACGTGGTGTTCGGCGTCAAGGACGACCTCGTCGCCAAGGTCGAGCCGCGCAACGACCCTGAGATGCCCGACGGCGCCAAGGCAAACGGGCAGTGGCACCTGATGACCTACGAATTCCACCTCAAGCCCGGCGGCGGCATGGCGCCGAAGCCGCTGGGGGTGAAGGCTGCGGAGCCGGCGTGAGGAATTCTCGCTAGAGCGCGCTTCTAGACCGCTCGGTAGTCAGGGCGCGTGCGACGTCCGCTGTGCTTCTGGTAGCTGCGCAACAGCGGACCTCACTGGATGTCCGAGTTGGGCCAACAACAAACATACTGCGAACATAAAGAAGACGCGAGGCGAGCCGGCCTTAACGCCCCCGGAGCGTCCCGATCAAGCAGGACGGATACCGCCTGTTCGTGCAGCGCGTGGGTTCACATGCCACTCCCTCCGCCACCGCCGCCGCCACCACCAGCTTGTCTGGACGCTTCGAGATTTCTGTCTAAACGACTGGGTTCATTAGGCGCGTAACCGAAAGCTCCCGGATAGCCCTTCTTCGATCCCATTGTTTGTAGCTCATGCAGCGGAGCGTAGCCGGGGACGCCCGGGTGATGTCTCTTAGAGATCTTATGCTGCAGACCAAGTGCTTTGCCTGGTACACCCTGCGCAAGCGCGGCTGGTGCGGCGGCGATGAGAGCGGCGGCACAAAGTGCGATGATCGTTGTCTTCACTTTTCGGTCCTCCCTCCTTGAAACAAAAGAGCCCGCGTAGCGGATTCAACGCCGTCACGACGGCATAGTCGAGCGCAAA
This sequence comes from Bradyrhizobium sp. 604_D8_N2_3, assembly GCF_051810765.1. Lineage (NCBI taxonomy): Bacteria > Pseudomonadati > Pseudomonadota > Alphaproteobacteria > Hyphomicrobiales > Nitrobacteraceae > Bradyrhizobium > Bradyrhizobium sp. 604_D8_N2_3. The sequence goes on from NZ_JBPWPM010000001.1 coordinate 2,602,872, forward strand.
AACGTCTAGCCGCAATCAACCTTTAAACCCGGCTAATCGCGCGATGTTTGGGCTATTTGGCCGATGTCGCATATGGGTCACCAGCGGCAATGCTCTGGCGAACGATAATGGTTCCACTTGGCCGCTAGAAGTGGACGTCTGCGCCCTATCGCCCGTGCAGCAGCGCCAGCAGCACGACGACTGCGCAAGCAAGCGCTGCCGTGGTCAGCTTCCAGAACATCAGCGGGCTGCGCTCCAAGAGCGGCGTGATCCGTGTGTCGAGATAGGCCGGATTGGGCGTGCGAAGCTCGAAGACGAATTCGGACAGATCCTCGTGCCGCTTGTAGGGATCCGGATGGAGCGCGCGCCTGAGCGCGCCGTCGACCCAGGCCGGCACGTTGCGATCGTCGCCGGCCGGGCGATATTGAAGTCTCCGCACGTCTGCCTTGCGCCGGATCCTGGCGATCTGGGTGCCATAGGGAAGCGTTCCCGTCAGCATCTGGTAGCAGATCACGGCCAGCGAAAACATGTCGGAGCGCGGCGAGCCGCCTTGCCCCAGAAAGTACTCCGGCGCCGTGTACTGGACCGTTCCCAGGATGTCGTCGGCCTCGTCTCGCGGCGCGGCTTCCGCGACGCCCGCGACCCTGACCGACCCGAAGTCGATGATCTTCGCGGTGCCCGTCTTGTCGATCAGGATGTTATCGGGCCTGAGGTCCTGATGCAGCATTTCCATGCGGTGGAAGGCGCGCAGCCCCGCGGCGATCTGCTCGACCAGCCCACGGACGGTTTCGAGATCGGGGCGCGGATTGTCGGTCATCCACTGCTTCAGCGTCTGCCCTTCGACGAATTCGGTCGCGACGTAGAGATAACTGCGCCGTCTCGACTGTGACAGCGGCTTCAGCACGTGCGGGCTGTCGATCCGGCGCGCGATCCACTCCTCCATCAGGAAGCGCTTGAGATAGGCGGCGTTGTCGCGCAGATCAATCGACGGCAGCTTGAGCGCGACCGGCGCCTCGGTCTCCACATCGACGGCGAGATAGATATGACTGCGGCTGCTGCCGTGGATTTCCCGGATGATCCTGTAGCCGTCGAAGATCGCGCGCGGCTCCGGCAGCGGCGGAAGCGGCAACTGTGACGTCTGATTGAAGATGCCGGCCGGCTCGCGCTGCGGCACCGCGTCGATGCGCAGGATCTGGACGGTGATGTTGTCGTCGCTGCCGCGCCGGTAGGCTTCCTCGACGATCGCCTTTGCCGCCCCGTCGAGCTCGGCTGCGTGCTCGCCGAGTGCGCTGGTGATGAAGCGCTGGTCGACGAATTCATAGGCACCGTCGGTCGCCAGGATAAAGGTATCGCCGGCCTCGATCTCGAAAGCCTGGTAGTCGATCTCGATCTGCGGATTGATGCCGAGCGCGCGGCCGAGATAGGTCTGCTCCGACGACACGATGATACGGTGATCGTCGGTCAGCTGCTCGAGCGCCTTGCCGGCGACGCGGTAGACGCGACAGTCGCCGACGTGGAAGATGTGCGCCGTGGTCGCCTTGATGACCATGGCGGTCAGGGTGCAGACATAGCCCTTGTCGCGGTCATAGGCATATTGGCTCTTGCGCGTCTGCGCGTGCAGCCAGGAATTGGTCGCGTCCAGCACGCGGCGGGCGGAGGTCTTCACCGTCCAGGATTCCGACGTGCAGTAATAGTCCATCAGGAAGCTCTTGACCGCCGACTCGCTGGCGATCTGGCTCACCGTGCTGCTCGAGATGCCGTCGGCGAGAACGGCCGCGATGCCCTTCAGGCTGAGCAGAGGCTCTTCCGGAATCAGGACGCCGTGAAAATCCTGATTGACGGGCTTGCGCCCCTTGTCGGAGTGCTGGCCGACAGAGATCAGGAGTCCGCGGGTCATCGTCATCACCAGGCGAAGGGAGCCTCACCCTGGTCGGGCGAGGCTCCTCTGTCGAGACGTATCAGGCCGCAACGCGGGTCGGCGCAGCCTTGCCGGCCTGGCGCTTCGGCTTGGTCATGACGTGGGTGGCATAGAGGGTCATGCCGGTGAAGGCGAGGCCGCCGACGAGGTTGCCGAGCACGGTCGGGATCTCGTTCCAGATCAGATAATCCATGATCGAGAATTTGGCATGGAGCATCAGGCCCGACGGGAACAGGAACATGTTCACGACGGAATGTTCGAACACCATGTAGAAGAACAGCATGATGGGCATCCACATCGCGATGACCTTGCCGGGGACCGAGGTCGAGATCATGGCGCCGACGACGCCGGTCGAGACCATCCAGTTGCACAGCATGCCGCGCATGAACAGCGTCGCCATGCCGGCCGCGCCGTGCGCGGCATAGCCGAGCGTTCGGCCTTCGCCGATGTTTCCAATCGCCGCTCCGACCTTGTCGGGGTCTTGCGTGAAGCCGAACGTCGTCACGAAGGCCATCATGAAGGCGACGGTGAAGGCGCCGGCGAAGTTGCCGACGAAGACGAGGCCCCAGTTGCGCAGCACGCCGCCAAGCGTGACGCCGGGACGCTTGTCGATCAGGGCGAGCGGCGAGAGCACGAACACGCCGGTGAGCAGATCGAAGCCGAGCAGGTACAGCATGATGAAGCCGACGGGAAACAGTATCGCGCCGATCAGCGGCTGGCCGGTGTTCACGTTGATGGTGATGGCGAACCATGCGCCGAGTGCGAGGATGGCGCCGGCCATGAAGGCGCGGATGGCAGTATCCCGGGTGGACATGAAGATCTTGGACTCGCCCGCATCCACCATCTTGGTGACGAATTCCGAAGGCGCGAGATACGACATCAATGGTTCCTTTTGCTTCGTAAGTGAGATCGACACGCCCGAGAGAGCGCAGCTGAACATCATTGGCCGTGCGGACAGCTCTGCCGCGCACGAGGGCTATGGAAGGTCTGGAAGCCTTGGGAATCGCGTCACGAGGACTGAGCCGGGAGGGCCGCGAAGCAGTTGAGCTTCCGGGATGCAGCCGCCAGAGGCTGCAACAATGCGGCAAGCCGCAGTCTTCGTTGACGTCGGTGAAGAAGCAAGTTGCGTGCCGTGTGGGTGTGTTGGAAAAGGCTAGCGATATCAATCAGATGCCGCACGCGTTCAGCTGACTTTTGCGGACGCGCGGCCTTTTGCTTGGGCGGCTGCATAAGATTTGTGCGGCGCACAAGGAATGAGCAATCCGCAAAATCCGCGTGCGCAGCAGGCCTGCGACAGTCTGGCGCGGCGTCAATAACCCATTCATTTTTCGACATTTTTCGGAGTGGCGGGCTTGGCATGAAGCTTGAATCATTCAAGCCGACGCCATTGAAGCCGTCCCGCGAGACTTCTCATCCGATTTGCCGACGCCACCAGACGGGGGTCTCCCCCGCCATGCGTTCGCATGCGCCTGTTTCTGGCGTCACGGACGGACGGGCCACTCGCGCGCACTGACGCCATCAATTCTGCAACGATGCAAAGGACGACACTGCCTATGACCAAGCGCACCCGCCAGCCCTCGGGCCTGAGCCGCCGTCAATTGTTGAAGGCCGCCGGCAGCACCGCCGCTCTTCTCGCCGCCGCCAAGCTGAATTTCCCCGCCGGCGCCTTCGCGCAGGACGCAGGCCCCGAGGTCAAGGGCGCCAAGCTCGGCTTCATCGCGTTGAGCGATGCCGGTCCGCTCTTCGTCGCCAAGGACAAGGGCCTGTTCGCCAAATTCGGCGTGCCCGACACCGACGTGCAGAAGCAGGCCTCATGGGGCACCACGCGCGACAATCTCGTGCTCGGCTCGGAGGGGAACGGCATCGACGGCGCGCACATCCTGACCCCGATGCCGTATCTGATTTCCGCCGGCAAGGTGACGCAGAACAACCAGCCGACCCCGATGTACATCCTGGCGCGGCTCAATCTCGATGCGCAGTGCATCTCGGTCGCCAAGGAATATGCCGACCTCAAGGTCGGTGCCGACGCGTCGGTGCTGAAGGCGGCGTTCGAGAAGAAGAAGGCCGATGGCAAGTCGGCCAAGGTCGCGATGACCTTCCCGGGCGGCACGCATGACCTCTGGGTCCGCTATTGGCTCGCCGCCGGCGGCATCGATCCCGACAAGGACGTCGAGACCATCACCGTGCCGCCGCCGCAGATGGTGGCGAACATGAAGGTCGGCACCATGGACGCGTTCTGCGTCGGCGAGCCCTGGCCCGGGCAGCTCGTGCATCAGGGCATCGGCTACACCGCCGTCAACACCGGCGAGATCTGGAGCAAGCATCCCGAAAAGTCGCTCGGCATGCGCGCGGCCTGGGTCGACAAGAACCCGAAGGCTGCCAAGGCAATCCTGATGGCCGTGATGGAGGCGCAGCAATGGGCCGACAAGATGGAGAACAAGGAAGAGCTCGCGACCATCATGGCGAAACGGCAGTGGATCAACTGCCCGGTCGAGGACATCGCCGATCGCGCCAAGGGCAAGTTCGACTACGGCAATGCCGGCAAGGTGGTCGAGAACTCACCGCATATCATGAAGTACTGGCGCGACTTCGCCTCCTATCCGTTCCAGAGCCATGATCTCTGGTTCATGACCGAGGACATCCGGTGGGGCAAATATGAAGCTTCCTTCGACAGCAAGGCCCTGATCGGCAAGGTCAACCGCGAAGACATGTGGCGCGATGCGGCCAAGACCCTCGGTGTCGCAGCCTCGGAGATTCCAGCCTCCACCTCGCGCGGCAAGGAGACCTTCTTCGACGGCAAGGTGTTCGATCCCGAAAATCCGGCTGCCTATCTGAAATCGCTCGCGATCAAGCGCGTCGAAGTCTGATGGAACCCGCGGCCGCCGTCAGGCGGCCGCGTCGTCCTTTGAAGCCGGAGAGGGATTTTCAATGAACATGCCTGCCACGAAGATTGAGGTTGAGACTGCGACGCCTGCGGGTGCTTCCGCGCCGGTCGTCGCGATGACGCTCAAGCGTCCGCCGCGCAGAGAGGCCTACGCGCGTATGGCGAGGGAGACCGCCGTGCGCGTGATTCCGCCGCTGGTCGTGATCGCGCTGCTGACGCTGGTGTGGGAGCTGGTGTGCCGCCGCGCCGGCTCGGCGCTGCCGCCGCCGTCAAAGGTGTTCAAGGACACCAAGGAACTGATCTTCGATCCGTTCTTCGATCATGGTGGCATCGACAAGGGCCTGTTCTGGCATCTCTCTGCAAGCCTTCAGCGCGTCGCGCTCGGCTATTCGTTGTCGGCGATCGCCGGCATCGCGCTCGGCGTGCTGGTCGGGCAGTCGGTCTGGGCGATGCGCGGGCTCGATCCGCTGTTCCAGGTGCTGCGCACCATCCCGCCGCTGGCCTGGCTGCCGCTGTCGCTCGCTGCGTTCCGCGACGGCCAGCCATCGGCGATCTTCGTCATCTTCATCACCTCGATCTGGCCGATCATCATCAACACCGCGGTCGGTATCCGCAACATCCCGCAGGACTACCGCAACGTCGCCGCGGTGGTACAGCTCAATCCGCTCGAGTTCTTCGGCAAGATCATGATCCCGGCGGCGGCGCCCTACATTTTCACGGGCCTTCGCATCGGCATCGGCCTGTCCTGGCTCGCCATCATCGCAGCCGAAATGCTGATCGGCGGCGTCGGCATCGGTTTCTTCATCTGGGACGCCTGGAATTCCTCGCATATCAGCGAGATCATCCTTGCGCTGTTCTATGTCGGCATCGTCGGCTTCGTGCTCGATCGCCTGATCGCGGGTCTCGGCAAGATCGTCACCCGCGGCACGGCGCAGAACTGAGGGAGAAGGGCACATGACCGCCTATCTGAAGCTCGACCATATCGACAAGGTCTTTACCCGCGGTGCCGCCAGCACGGAGGTGCTGAAGGACATCAATCTCACGATCGAGAAGGGCGAATACGTCTCGATCATCGGCCATTCCGGCTGCGGCAAGTCGACCCTGCTCAACATCATCGCAGGCCTGACCGGCGCCACCACCGGCGGCGTGCTGCTCGAGAACCGCGAGGTCAACTCGCCGGGGCCCGATCGCGCGGTGGTGTTCCAGAACCACAGCCTGCTGCCGTGGCTGACCGTCTACGAGAACGTCAAGCTCGGCGTCGACAAGGTCTTTGCCAGGACCAAGTCCCGCGCCGAACGCGACGCCTGGGTCATGCATAATCTCAACCTGGTGCAGATGGCCCACGCCAGGGACAAGCGTCCTTCGGAAGTCTCCGGCGGCATGAAGCAGCGCGTGGGCATCGCCCGTGCGCTGGCGATGGAACCGAAGGTGCTGCTGCTCGACGAGCCGTTCGGCGCGCTCGACGCGCTGACCCGCGCGCATCTGCAGGACTCGGTGATGGCGCTGCATCAGAAGCTCGGCAACACCATCCTGATGATCACCCACGACGTCGACGAGGCGGTGCTGCTATCCGATCGCATCGTCATGATGACGAACGGGCCGAGCGCGCGCATCGGCGAGGTGCTGGAGGTGCCGCTCGCACGTCCCCGCAAGCGGCTCGATCTTGCGACCAACTCCACCTATTTGAAGTGCCGCCACCGCGTGCTCGAGTTCCTCTACGAGCGTCATCGATTCGTCGAGGCCGCGTAAACCAAGGTTTAACGTGGATGATAAACGCGCCTAAATAATCGACACCTCGCTCAATCCTTGTGCGCCGCACAAGGATTGAGCGAATCGCAAAATTTGCGAGCGAAATACACCTGGAAGAATTTCGGGCAATGCGAACAAGCCCCTGAATTCCCTGTATTTCCCGAACGCGCGCAATTGGCACGGAAATTGAAATACCTTTTCCGACGCCAACGACGACGTCCCTCAACATCATCAATCAGCATCGTGAACTCGCCACCGGGGCATGGCCTCGGCGCGCGCCTCCGCGTGGAGGCTGAGCCTGCAACGACGCAGCGGTGAGCCTAGAAGGGATTATCAATGACGACGAATCCGACTCGAAATCCGACGTGGATTTCTGATTGGCGCCCCGAAGACGAGGCGTTCTGGAATGCGGGCGGCAAAGTGATCGCCCGGCGTAACCTGATCTGGTCGATCGTGGCCGAGCATATCGGCTTCTCGGTGTGGCTGATCTGGAGCATCGTCACCACCAAGCTGCCGCAGGCGGGCTTCCACTACACCACCGACCAGCTGTTCCAGCTCGTCGCGGTGCCCGGGCTGATCGGCGCATTGATGCGCTTCCCCTATACGTTCGCGGTCACGACCTTCGGCGGCCGCAACTGGACCATTTTCAGCGCGGCTGTCCTGTTCATCCCGACGCTGTCGCTCGCCTATTTCGTCGGCCAGCCCGACACCCCGTTCTGGCTGATGCTGCTGATCGCATCGACCGCGGGTCTCGGTGGCGGCAATTTCGCCTCCAGCATGACCAACATCTCCTTCTTCTTCCCTGACCGGATGAAGGGATGGGCGCTGGGGCTGAACGCGGCCGGCGGCAATATCGGCGTCTCCAGCGTGCAGCTCTTGACCCCGATCCTGATGACGCTCGCGGTCATCAACCTGTTCCAGGCGTCCCCCGTCGACGGCATCTTCCTCCAGAACGCCGGCCTGATGTGGGTGCTGCCGATCGCGATCGCGGTGTTCGGCGCGGTGTTCTTCATGAACAACCTGACCACGGCCAAGTCGTCGATCAAGAACCAGCTTGCGGTGGTCAAGCGCAAGCACACCTGGATCATGGCGTATCTCTATATCGGAACATTCGGATCCTTCATCGGCTACTCGGCGGCGTTCCCGCTGCTGATCAAGACGCAGTTTCCGGCGATCTCGATCTCGATCGCGTTCCTCGGGCCGCTGGTCGGTTCGCTGTCGCGACCGCTCGGCGGCTTGCTCGCCGACAAGATCGGCGGCTCCATCCTCACCTTCTGGAATTTCATCGCGATGGCGGGCGCCACCGTCGGCGTGCTCTACTTCGTCGGGCACAAGGACTTCACCGGCTTCCTTGCGATGTTCCTGATCCTGTTCGTGACGACGGGCATCGGCAACGGCTCGACCTACCGCATGATCCCCTCGATCTTCCGCGAGCAGAACCTGTTCAGGGTGCGTGGCAAGGGCGATGCGGCGCGCGCGGCGGCGTTGAAGACCGCGAGCATCGAGAGCGGTGCGGCGGTCGGCTTCATCGGCGCGATCGGCGCGGTCGGCGGCTATCTGATCCCGACCGGTTTCGGCAAGTCGATCGCCATGACCGGTGGTCCCTCGCTCGCGCTCGCGATCTACCTCGCTTTCTACGCCTCCTGCCTCGGACTGACCTGGTGGTTCTACCTGCGTCGCAGCCCGCAGGGTGAGGGCGCGTCAAGCCTCGCGGAAGCGCGAGTCTGAGTTTGGCACGAATGTCGCTTCTCCCCGTACGCGGGGAGAAGACTCTCTGATGACGTTTGACCCATGAACCTTGTTCGCAACGGCGCGGACAAAGGCAGACCGAAACAGACAGGAGAACATCATGACTTCAGAACAGATTGCCCTCGTCCAGCAGAGCTTTTCCAAGGTCGCGCCGATTTCAGAGGCGGCCGCGGTGCTGTTCTACGATCGCCTGTTCGAGGTGGCGCCGTCCGTGCGCGCGATGTTTCCCGAGGACATGACCGAGCAGCGCAAGAAGCTGATGGGCATGCTCGCGGCCGTCGTCGGCGGCCTGTCGAAGCTCGAGACGATTCTTCCCGCGGCCTCGGCGCTCGCCAAGCGTCACGTCGCCTATGGCGCCAAGGCCGAGCACTATCCGGTGGTCGGCGCGACCTTGCTCTGGACCCTCGAGAAGGGCCTCGGCGAGGCCTGGACGCCCGAACTCGCCACGGCCTGGACCGACGCTTACGGCGTCCTGTCCGGCTACATGATTTCCGAGGCCTATGGCGCACAGGCGCAGGCCGCCGAATAGGAGATGCCTTGTGAGTGAACCGCTGGTCATCGTCGGTAACGGTATGGCGGCCGCGCGTCTGGTCGACGAGCTCGCCAAGACCTCGCTCGGCCGCTACGCGGTCGCGGTGATCGGCGAAGAGCCGCGGCTCGCTTACAATCGCGTGCTGCTCTCCTCCGTGCTGGCCGGCGAGACCGGCTCGCACGAGATCGAGCTGAGGCCGGCGGACTGGTGGCGCCATCGCGGCGTCACCGTGCGCTACGGCTATCGCGTCACCGAGATCGACACCGGCCGCCGTGAGCTCAAGATCGAAGGTGAAGAGAGCGTCGAATATTCCAAGCTCGTGCTCGCCACCGGCTCGACGCCGCTGCGGCTCAACGTGCCGGGCGCCGATCTCACCGGGGTGCACACCTTTCGCGATACGCGCGACGTCGATCTGCTGCTGACGCTCGCTGCGGCGAAGAAGCGTGTCGTCGTGGTCGGCGGTGGCCTGCTCGGACTCGAAGCGGCCTATGGCCTTGCGAAAGCCGGCGCGCCGGTGACGCTGCTGCACCTGATGGACCGGCTGATGGAGCGCCAGCTCGATCTGCCGGCGGCCGACCTGCTGAAGACGCTGGTCGAGCGCAAGGGCATCCGCATCCTGCTTAACGCCTCCACCGCCCGCATTCACGGCGAGGGCCATGTCGAAGCCGTCGAGCTCGCCGACGGCACGCGCATCGAGGCGGATGCCGTGATCTTCGCCGCCGGCATCAGGCCGAATGTGGCGCTTGCCAAAGAGGCGGGCATCGCGGTCAACCGTGGCATCGTCGTCAACGACGAGATGCAGACGGCCTCGCCCGACATCTACGCGCTCGGCGAATGTGCCGAGCATCGCGGCACCTGCTACGGCCTGGTCGAGCCCGCTTACGAGCAGGCGCGCGTGCTGGCGCGGCATCTCGCCGGCCGTCCCGCCGCCTATCAGGGCAGCGTGGTCTCGACCAATCTGAAGGTCTCCGGCGTCAGCGTCTTCTCCGCCGGCGACTTCATGGGTGGGGACGGCAGCGAGAGCCTGGTGCTGTCAGACCGCAGGCGCGGCACCTACAAGAAGCTCGTCATCGCCGACGGCCGGCTCACCGGCGCGGTGCTGATCGGCGATACCGTCGATGCGCTCTGGTATCTCGAGCTGATCCGCAATCGCGACAAGGTGACGGCGATCCGCACCGACATGATGTTCGGCCGCGCGCTGGCGCGTCCTTCCAAGGCGGCTTGATAAGGCAGCTCGATATGACGGCGATCGATCCCACGCTCCGCGCCACCAAGACGACCTGTCCCTATTGCGGCGTCGGCTGCGGCGTGCTGGCGACGCCCGACGGCAACGGTGGCGCGGCGATCGCGGGCGACCCGGATCATCCCGCCAATTTCGGCCGGCTGTGCTCGAAGGGCTCCGCGCTCGGCGAGACCGTCGGGCTGGAGAGCCGGCTGCTCTATCCGATGATCCGCTGCAAGGGCGTGCTGGAGCGTGTCGCCTGGAGCGACGCGCTCGATCACGTCGCCCATCGCATGCAGCACATCGTGGCGCGCGACGGCGCCGATGCGGTCGCGTTCTATCTCTCGGGCCAGCTCCTGACCGAGGACTATTACGTCGCCAACAAGCTGATGAAGGGCTTTGTCGGCACGGCCAATGTCGACACCAATTCGCGGCTCTGCATGTCGTCCTCGGTCGCCGGCCATCGCCGCGCCTTCGGTGCGGACACCGTGCCCGGCTGCTACGAGGATCTCGACCAGGCTGACTTGCTCGTGTTCGTCGGCTCGAACGCGGCCTGGTGCCATCCCGTGCTGTTCCAGCGCATGCTGAAGAACCGGCAGGAACGCAGCGCGCGCATGATCGTGATCGATCCGCGCCGGACCGACACGGCCAGCGACGTCGACCTGTTCCTCGGCCTCAAGCCCGGCACCGACACCGCGCTGTTCTCCGGCCTGTTCGTCCATCTCGCCGACAATGGCGCGCTGGACCAGGATTACATCGCGCAGAACACGTCGGGCTTCGATGACGCGCTGACGCGCGCGCGCAACATCGCCGGCAGTGTCTCCGCGACCGCACTGGCGACGGGTCTGTCCGAACAGGACGTCGCCACCTTCTTCAAGATGTTCCGCGACACCGAGCGAGTCGTCACGCTCTATTCGCAGGGCGTCAACCAGTCGGCGCAGGGCACCGACAAGGTCAACGCGATCCTGAACTGCCATCTTGCCACGGGACGCATCGGCAAGCCGGGCGCCTCGCCGTTCTCGCTCACCGGCCAGCCCAACGCGATGGGCGGCCGCGAGGTCGGCGGCCTTGCCAACCAGCTCGCCGCGCATATGAACTTCACGCCGCCCGACATCGACCGTGTCAGGCGGTTCTGGAAGGCGCCGCGCATCGCCACCCATGAAGGGTTGAAGGCGGTGCAGCTGTTCGAGGCGATCAACCGCGGCGAGGTCAAGGCGCTCTGGGTGATGGGCACCAACCCGGCGGTGTCATTGCCGGACGCGGACGTCGTACGTGAAGCGCTGAAGAAGCTCGAGCTGTTCGTGGTGTCCGAGAACGTGCTCTCCAACGACACCGTCGAGGCCGGCCCGCATGTGCTGCTGCCGGCGCTGGCCTGGGGCGAGAAGTCGGGCACGGTGACCAACTCCGAACGCCGCATCTCGCGCCAGCGCTCGTTCCTGCCGGCGCCGGGCGAGGCGCGGCCGGACTGGTGGATTCTGAGCGAGACCGCAAAGCGGCTCGGCTTCGGCGACAGCTTCAACTACAAATCCGCCGCTGATATTTTCCGCGAGCACGCGGCGCTTTCGGCGTTCGAGAACGATGGCAGCCGCGATTTCGACATCGGCGCGCTGACCGCGCTCTCGGACGAGGCCTTCGACGCCTTGAAGCCGGTGCAATGGCCGGCGCGCGAAGGCGAGGCGGCCGGCGAGCGCTTCTTCGCGAACGGCGGCTTCTTCACCAATGACGGCAAAGGCCGCTTCGTCGCGCCGGAGGTGCCGTCGCTGCGCGGCGAAACCGGCCCGTCGCGCCCGCTGCGGCTCAACACCGGACGTATCCGCGACCAGTGGCACACCATGACGCGCACGGGGCTCAGCCAGCGTCTCGGCGCGCATCTGCCGGAGCCGTTCGTCGAGATCCACCCGGATGATGCCAGCAAACACGGCATCGCGCATGACGGCTACGCCCGCATCACCACCGATTACGGCCAGTGCATCCTGAAGGTCGTCGTCAGCGACCGTCAGCAGCGCGGCACGCTGTTCGCGCCGATCCACTGGAGTGCGATGAGCGCCTCGCACGGCCGCGTCGGGGCGCTCGTGCAGTCCTTCACCGATCCGTTCTCGGGCCAGCCGGAGTCGAAAGCCACGCCGGCGGCGATCTCGCCTTATGAATACGTCTTCCGCGGCTTTGCGCTGTCGCGCAAGCAGCTCGATCTGCCGCCGAACCTGATGTGGACCCGTGTCACGGTTTCGGGCGGCTTCGGCTATCTCTTCGCCGACAATGCGGATCTGTCGCGCTGGCCGGCCTGGCTCGACGGTGTCGCCGGCGAGGATGTCGCCGACTATCGCGACTTCGGCGGCGGCGTTTATCGCGCGGCCTCGTTCGCGGGCGACCGCATCGAGACCTGCCTATTCGTCGGCCCCGCGCATGATGCCGGCGACTGGGAGGTGGTGAAGAGCCTGTTCGTGGCCGATCACGTCACCGACGAGCAGCGCCGCATGCTGCTGTCAGGCAAATCGACGGAGGGCGCGGCCTCGACCGGCCCCATCGTCTGCGCCTGCTTCGGCGTCGGCCGCGGCACCATCTGCGACACCATCGCGAGCGGCGCGCGCACGGCGGCCGAGATCGGCGCCAAGCTCAAGGCCGGCACCAATTGCGGGTCATGTATCCCCGAGCTGAAGCAGTTGATCGCGACGACGGAAGTGGCGCCGGCGAAGCAGGCGAAGGTCGCGGCGGCTGCGGGGTAGGGGATCTCTCCAGACTGGGAGACTGTCTCGTGCCCCGGACGCTGCGCAGCACGAAGTGATGCGCTGCAGAGCCGGGGCCCATCTCACAGCAGAGTGTTTGGCCTTTCTGGGTCCCGGCTCTGCGCAGCAGCGTTTCACGCTGCAGCGCGTCCGGGACACGAGAGTGACGTGGACGCAGCCATGTCCTTCGCCCAATCGACGCGCCAACGATTGTGCCCTATGTTGCCGCGATCCCCCTCCACATGCACAAAAACAACAATGATGTACCTGGAAACGCCGCCGCGCCTGATCGAAACCAAGATCTTCTCCGCCATGCCCGACCATTTCCGCCGCAAGGGCGTGCGGACCGATTGGGCCGATGCCAACCGGCCGGGTGTGCCGACCGATAGTTTCATCGAAGGGCCGTCGTTCGACAAAGACGGCAACCTCCATATCGTCGACATTCCCTTCGGCCGCATCTTCCGCATCGCGCCTGATGGCGCGTGGTCGCTCGTGATCGAATATGAGGGCTGGCCGAACGGATTGAAGATCGCGGCCGACGGCCGCATCCTCGTGGCCGACTACATGCACGGCATCATGGAACTCGACGCCGGGGCAGGGCGCATCAGGCCCATCCTGACCGCGCGCAATTCGGAATTGTTCCGTGGCTGCAACGATCTGCATCTCGCCTCCAACGGCGACATCTTGTTCACCGATCAGGGCCAGACCGGCCTGCACGACGCAAGCGGCCGTGTCTATCGCCTGACGCCGAGCGGCCGGCTCGATTGCCTGCTCGACACCGGCATCAGCCCGAACGGCCTGGTGCTCGACCCCAGCGAAACGGTGCTGTTCGTCGCCATGACCCGCGACAATGCGGTGTGGCGGTTGCCGTTCATGAAGGACGGCAGCGTGTCGAAGGTCGGCCGCTTCTGCTCGCTGTTCGGCACCAGCGGTCCTGATGGCATGACCATGGACGCGGCCGGTCGCCTGTTCGTCGGCCACGCTTCGCTCGGCCACGTCTTCGTGTTCGCGCCGAACGGAGAGCTGATCGCGCGGATCAAGTCGTGCGCGGGTCCGAGCTGCACCAATGTCGCCATCGGTGGCGCCAAGAAAGATCGGCTCTATATCACGGAGTCAGGGACCGGCAGCGTGCTGGTTGCGGATATCAGCGGACTGTGAGCTTTGACATGAACACAAAACCCTTCGGCAAGACCGGCGCGAACGTCTCCGTCATCGGGCAGGGCACCTGGTATCTCGACCATGGCGACCGCAAGCGCGCGATCGCGGCGCTTCAGCGCGGGCTCGATCTCGGCATGACCCACATCGACACCGCCGAGATGTACGGCGATGCCGAGCTCGTCATCGCCGATGCGATCGCAGGCCGCCGCGATGAAGTGTTCCTGGTTTCAAAGGTGCTGCCGAGCAACGCCTCGCGCGGCGGCACCATCACGGCGTGCGAACGCTCGCTGAAGCGGCTGAAGACCGATCGTCTCGACTGCTATCTGCTGCACTGGCGCGGTTCCTATCCGCTCGAAGACACGGTTGCCGCGTTCGAAGAGTTGGTGAAGGCCGGCAAGATCAAATCCTGGGGCGTCTCCAATTTCGACGCCGACGATCTCGACGAAATTCTCGACGTCTCCGGCGAAGGCCGCATCGCGTGCAATCAAGTGCTCTATCATCTCAAGGAGCGCGCGATCGAGCATGCGGTGATCCCGTGGTGCGAGAAGCGTGGCGTCGCTGTCGTCGCATACTCTCCGTTCGGCCACGACGATTTTCCCGCAAGCAACAGCAAGGGAGGCGCGGTGCTGGCACGTATCGCGGAGGCGCGTCGTATGACACCGCGGCAGGTCGCGCTGAGCTTCCTTACCCGTGCGACTACGGTGTTCGCGATCCCGAAGGCCTCGTCCGCGGAACATGCCGGCGAGAATGCGGCGGCCGGCGATCTCGTGCTGACGAAAGAGGAGATTTCGGCGCTCGATGCGGCGTTTCCGCGCGGTCCGAAGCCGCGCAGCCTACCCATGTTGTAGTGCACAAACGCCTATTATTAATGGAGTATTGACGCGCGGGGTCGTCAGCGCATATCGGCATCCTGTTTTCGGAAGTTGTGAAAGCGGCGCATTTGTCGTTTTTTACGATCGTTCCCGAATCGTCGTTTTCCCAGGTTCCAGCCGTGACACCGCCGCCCGCCGTAGCCGCAAGGCTCGACAGTATTCCCATGCCCGTGCCGGAGAAGAAGCAGGAGGTTCGCCGCGCGCCTGCGCGCGTCGATCATCCCTTCAAGGGCATCGCGCTGGTGCTGTTGTCGACGGTATTCCTCGGTTGTTCCGACGTCACCGCAAAGTATCTGTCGACGAGCCTGCCGTCGATCGAGATCACCTGGATCCGTTTCGTCACATTCGCGCTGATGTTCACGCCGGTGATGCTGCCGGGCTCGCCGCTGCATGCGATGCGCACCGATCGCCTCGGCCTGCAATTGATGCGCGGCGTCGCGCTGCTCGGCTCCTCGCTGTTCTTCATCACCGGTCTCCGTTTCCTCCCCATCGCGGAAGCCTCGGCCACCGGCTTCGTCTCGCCGCTGTTCGTCACCGCGCTGTCGATCATCTTCCTGAGCGAGACGGTCGGCATGCGCCGCTGGATCGCGACCGCGATCGGTCTCATCGGCGTGATGATCATCCTGCGTCCGGGCTCCAATGCGTTCCACGCCGCCGCGTTCTTCCCGATCATCTCGGCATTCTGCTGGGCTGCTGCGCTGATCCTGACGCGTATGATGAGCGGGCGCGAAGCCGTCCTCACCACCATGGCCTATTCGGCGCTCACGGGCGTTGCGATCCTCAGCCTGATGGTGCCGTTCGTCTGGGTGACGCCGAGCTGGACCGCGATCGGGCTCGGCATCGTGATCGGCGTCGCGTCCACCGTGGGCCAGTGGATCATCGTGCTGGCCTATCGCTACGGCGATGCCTCGGTGCTGGCGCCGTTCTCGTACACGCAGTTGCTGTGGGTCAGCATTCTGGGCTTCTTCCTGTTCGGCGAAGTGCCTGACGTCTGGACCGTCACTGGTGCTGCCTTCATCGTCGCCAGCGGTCTCTACATCGCCCATCGCGAGCGCATCCGCCGCGCCCAGCTGCTGGTGCTGGAAGAGCGTTCCCCGAACCCCTGACGCAAGTTCGCGCGTCCCGCTTCGTGCTATCAACGGCTCCAACAACACGGGAGGAGCCGGATGCGCGCTGCGATTTTCAGGAACGGTGAGATTGTCGTCGACCGGATGGCCGAGCCAAAGCCAGGTAACGGTCAGGTGCTGGTCAGGACGCTTGCCTGCGGCATCTGCGGCTCCGACCTTCATGCCCGCCAGCATGCCCCCCGCATGGTGGAGATGGCGAAGAAGACCGGCCGCAAGCCGATGGACCTCGCCCGCGACGTCGTGTTCGGCCATGAGTTCTGCTGTGAGATCGTCGATTACGGTCCCGGA
This sequence comes from Bradyrhizobium sp. 604_D8_N2_3, assembly GCF_051810765.1. Lineage (NCBI taxonomy): Bacteria > Pseudomonadati > Pseudomonadota > Alphaproteobacteria > Hyphomicrobiales > Nitrobacteraceae > Bradyrhizobium > Bradyrhizobium sp. 604_D8_N2_3. The sequence continues at coordinate 2,619,073 of NZ_JBPWPM010000001.1, forward strand.
ACCGCGCGCAAGCTCAAGCCCGGCACCCGCGTCTGTTCGCTCCCAGCGCTCGTGACGCCGCAAGGCATCGAGGGCATCGGCTATTCCAACGACAATATCGGCGGCTATGCCGAGGCGATGCTGCTCAGCGAGCCCCTGCTGCTTGAGGTGCCCAACGGTCTCGCGTCCGAACATGCGGCGCTGACCGAGCCGCTCGCCGTCGGTGTCCACGCCGTGGCGAAAGCCAACATCCGGGGCGGCGAGGTACCGCTCGTGATCGGCTGCGGCCCGGTCGGGCTCGCGGTGATCGCAGCGCTGAGGATCAAGGGCCTGCATCCGATCGTCGCCGCCGACTATTCGCCGGCGCGGCGTGCACTGGCCGCAAAGCTGGGGGCCGATATCGTCGTCGATCCCAGGGTGACGCAGCCCTACGCGACCTGGGCCGAGCACGCGCAGATGTCGGAGGCCGAGAAGGCGGCGCGCCCGCCGTTGCAGGCCATGCTGCCGGCACTGAAGCCCGCAATCATCTTCGAATGTGTCGGCGTGCCCGGCCTGTTGCAACAGGTGTTCGAGGGCGCCCCGCGTGATGCGCGCATCGTGGTGGTCGGCGTCTGCATGGAGACCGACAGGAGCGAACCCATGCTCGGCATCATGAAGGAGCTCAATGTCCAATATGTGCTCGGCTACACGCCGGATGAGTTCGCAGCGTCACTGCGCCTGATCGCAGAAGGGCAGGTGGATGCGGCCGCGATGGTCACCGCCGAGGTCGGCCTCGACGGCGTCGCAAAGGCGTTCGCTGATCTCGCCAATCCTGAGGCGCACACCAAGATCATCGTGCAGCCGTGGAAATAGGGAACGGCTGAAGCACGCCGCCATCGGGTTTCGCGGCGACGTCGGCATCGCTCATCTGGGCGATCACGGCCCGGCGGTCGACGATCGCCTGATGGAATTGCGCCAGCACGAGACCGAAGGCGGTGAGGTCGCCGTCTTCGATGGCGCCGTCCTCGTGACAGGCCAGCGTCTCGCGCAGTATGTCGTCGGCTGCGCTCTGCATGGCGGCGAGATCGTCGAGCGACGTCGCCTCCCGCACGCTGGAGATCGCCGTCAGCAACCTGTCGCGATGCAGCGCGTTCTCGCTGCGCTCCTCGCGCCGTAGATAGTGCCGCAGCCACGCGGCCACCGAGCCGAAGCCCGAGAGCAGCAGCACTGCGCCCCAGATGTAGTCGCTGTACTTGTCCATGAAGCTGCGCTCGTTGCCGTCGATAAAGGCGGCAGCTCCTGGATGGGCCGGCAGCGCGGCGTCCTTGTCGGTGTCAGGCTTCTGGATGTGACTGGCGCCGGGTAAGTCCTTCACGAGCGACTGACGGACCGTAAACAGCTCGCGGGTGAAGGCAGCGACCGTGTCCTCGGACAGTGAAGCGGGCGCGACGATCAGATGATTGACGGCGATGGTGTCGATCTTGTCGTCCGGCCGCTGCGGCGTCGTGGAAAATGCGCTCGCGGGAATTTCCTCGGATTCGTAGAGCGGGTGCCGCTCGGCGATGGCGTCGGAGACGTCGACGGACAGGAACTTGGGCTCGCCGCGCAGGCGTGCGGTGGTGGCGATCGTGCTTGCGATCGCCTTGTCGCCGAGTGCGCCCACCATCATGAAGGCGTCGAGCGTTGAGTCCTGGGCCATCTCGGAGATGCGGTCGATACTGAACTGTGCGATCGTGACCTTCTGCGGGTTGACGCCTGACTCGGCGAGGATGACACGAAGCAGATTGAGATTGGCATCGCCAAGGCCGACGACACCGATGCGGCGCCCCGTGAGGGGGGCGATCTCCATGATCTTCGGCCTGGCGGCGCCCTTGCGCGCCGCTGGCGCCCACAACACCACGAAATTCCGCCGCAGGATCGCCACCGAATTGGTGTCGGCCGGCATGGCGAAGTCGCCGCGAGCCACCGCGAGGTCGGCCTTGCCGGCGCCGAGCAGATTGAGGCTTTGCAGTGTGCCGTCGGTCTCGATCGGCACGAGCCGCACCGCGCCACCCCTGGCGTCGAACGCCTTCGCCACCGCCGCAATCAGCGCCTGGTCGTCACTGCCGGCCGGCCCGACCGCGATGCGTAGCGTCGCCGGCTGCCAGAGCCAATAGGCGAGGGCAAGAACGACGGTGAGCACCGAGAGCACGCTTTCGAGCGCGAGCCACGGGCCAAAGCGATTCCGGCGGCGAGACGACGCGTCTCTCCTCACGCTCAGATCGCTCGGCACGGGCATCTCGCTTTCCTCATCGGCAAGCTCGCCCGACGGCAGGCGCGGCGGGTGCCGTCAGTATTTCGAAGGCACGTACATCTCCGGCGGAATCGGGCCGCGGTGATAGTCGGGATTACGGACGCGCGGCGGCAGCACCACGGGCACGCGGGCGACCTCCTGGTACGGCATCTGGCTGAGCAGATGCGCGATGCAGTTGAGGCGGGCGCGCTTCTTGTCGACGGCGTCGACGATCCACCACGGCGAATCCGGCAGATGCGTGTGCTCCAGCATCGTCTCCTTGGCCTTGGTGTACGCCTCCCAGCGGCTGCGCGCCTCGACGTCCATCGGGCTCAGCTTCCATTGCTTCAGCGGATCCCTGATGCGCATGCTGAAGCGGAACTGCTGCTCGTCGTCGGTGATCGAGAACCAGTATTTGACGAGAGTGATACCGGAGCGGATCAGCATCCGCTCGAACTCCGGCACCGTCTTGAAGAACTCCTGGTATTGCTCCTCGGTGCAGAAGCCCATCACGCGCTCGACGCCGGCGCGGTTGTACCAGCTGCGGTCGAACAGCACGATCTCGCCGCCGGCCGGCAAATGCGACACGTAGCGCTGGAAGTACCATTGCGTGCGTTCGCGCTCGCTTGGTGCCGGAAGCGCCGCGACACGGCAGATGCGGGGATTGAGCCGCTGGGTGATGCGCTTGATGACGCCGCCCTTGCCGGCGGAGTCGCGGCCCTCGAACAGCACCACGACCTTCTTCTTCTCGCTCTGCACCCAGTCCTGGAGCTTGACCAGCTCGCCCTGGAGCCGCAGCAGTTCCCGGAAATAGAGCCTGCGATCAACCGTCGGGCGGAGCGCGTCGGTCTCGTCCAGCAGCTCGTCGAGCCTGCTGTCATCGAGCTCCATCTCCAGCTCTTCGTCGAGATCGTCGGTCATTTCCCGGATGATGCGCTCGCGTTTGGCCATTTCAGGGGTGCGGTCGGATGCGGTCATGGGTCCTTCTTTCGGCAGGGTGCCTGTCGCCCGTGACCATCGGCGGGGTTTATTGCGCCCATGTGACACCGGTTCCGAAATAGCCCGGCGGGGCCGTCAGACCGGCAGGGCGATCGAATATTTGACCTGGCTGAGCGCGAAGCTCGACTCGATCGAGGCAATGCCGTCCAGCCGGGTCAGCTTGGTCTTCAGGAAGGTCTCGTAGGAGGCGAGGTCGGCCGCCACCACGCGCAGGAGATAGTCGCGGTTGCCGGTCATCAGATAGCACTCCAGCACCTCGTCCCATTTCGAGATCGCGCGGGCGAAACGATTCAGATCCTCCTCCTTCTGCCGCGCCAACTTGATCGAGATGAAGACGCTGACATGCAGCCCCAGCGCCTTCTGGTCGACGGTCGCGATGTAGCGGCTGATGACGCCGCGCTCCTCCAGCAGCTTGACCCGGCGATGGCAGGGCGACACCGAGAGCCCGACCTTGTCGGCGAGTTCCTGCATTGTCAGCCGGCTGTCGTTCTGGAGCAAAGCGAGGATTTTCCGGTCGATGGCGTCGAGGTCTGGCATTGGGATGAAACCTGTCTGAAGTGCTGATCCATTGGTAAAGTATCCCAATATTTGGAGGTATGGCGCGAAAAATTGAGAAGTTTGGCGCCGCCCGCGGGCGTATCATCGTCCAACCTGTTTCCGGGAGCCATTGCGATGCCCGTTGATACCGCCCGTCTGGACACATTGACCGCGCTGGCCCGCAAGGCGCTGTGGCTGTCGTCATGGACCATCCATCACGCCAACCACATCCGCGCCAACGCGGACGGGCTCAAGGTCGGGGGACACCAAGCCTCGTCTGCCTCGCTCGCGACCATCATGTCGGCGCTGTATTTCAGCGTGTTGCGCCCTGAGGATCGCGTTGCGGTGAAGCCGCATGCGAGCCCGGTGTTCCACGCCATCCAGTATCTGTTCGGCCGGCAGACTCGCGAGAAGCTGGAGAACTTTCGCGGCTTCAAGGGCGCGCAGTCCTATCCCTCGCGCACCAAGGATGTCGACGACGTCGATTTCTCGACTGGGTCGGTCGGCCTCGGCGTCGCGCAGACGCTGTTCGCATCGCTGGTGCAGGACTACGTCAAGGCGCATGGCTGGATGAAGGATCGCCGCGAAGGGCGGATGATTGCCCTCGTCGGCGATGCCGAGATGGACGAGGGCAACATTTTCGAAGCGCTCGCCGAAGGCTGGAAGCACGGCCTGCGCAACACCTGGTGGGTGGTCGACTATAACAGGCAGTCGCTCGACGCCGTTGTGCGCGAGGGGCTCTGGGAAAAGTTTGAGACCATGTTCCGCAATTTCGGCTGGGACGTGGTGATCGTGAAATATGGCCGCCTGATGCGCGAGGCCTTCGCCGAGCCCGGCGGCGAGGCGCTTAAAGCTTGGATCGACAATTGCCCGAACGCGCTCTACGCGGCTCTGTGCTTCCAGGGCGGCGCCGCCTTCCGCAAGCATCTGCACGACGAGATCGGCGACCAGGGCCCGATCACCAAGCTGATCGACAGGCGCAGCGACGAGGAGCTGCTGGCGCTGATGTCGAACCTCGGCGGCCACGACATGGCGAGCATGCTGGAGGCGTTCGAGTCGATCGATCACGATCGCCCGGTCTGCTTCATCGCCTACACCATCAAGGGCGTCGGCCTGCCGTTCCAGGGCCACAAGGACAACCACGCCGGCCTGATGACGGTCACGCAGATGGAGAAATATCGCGAGAGCCAGAACATTCGTGCGGGCCATGAATGGGACAAGTACGAGGGCCTCGCGCAGGACGCCGCCGAGCTCGACGCCTTCCTCGCGCGCGTGCCGTTCAACCAGGACGGCCGCCGGCTGACCGCGCCCGTGGTCGGGGTGCCCCAGCAACTCGCGTTCAAGCCGTCGCCGCAGATGTCGACCCAGCAGGGCTTTGGCCTCGTGCTGAACGAGATCGCGCGCGACGACAGCGAGCTGGCGAGGCGCATCGTCACGACCTCGCCCGACGTCACGGTCTCGACCAATCTCGGTCCGTGGGTGAACCGGCGCGGCCTGTTCGCGCGCGGCGAGAAGGCGGATTTATTCCGCAGCGAGAAAATTCCCTCCACGTTCAATTGGGACTTCTCGCCCAAGGGGCAGCATCTCGAGCTCGGCATCGCCGAGATGAACCTGTTCATCATGCTCTCGGCGCTCGGTCTGTCGCACCAGATCAACGGCGAGCGGCTTTTGCCGGTCGGCACGCTCTACGATCCCTTCATCGAGCGCGGCCTCGATGCATTGAACTACGCCTGCTACCAGGATGCGCGCTTCATGGTGGCCGCGACGCCCTCGGGCATCACGCTGGCGCCTGAAGGCGGTGCGCACCAGTCGATCGCGACGCCGTTGATCGGCATGGCGCAGGACGGGCTCGCCTCGTTCGAGCCGGCTTTCGTCGACGAGCTCGCCGTGATCATGGCGTGGGGCTTCAATCACATGCAGCGCGATCCGGGCGAGGGCGGCTCGGTCTATTTGCGGCTCTCGACGCGCAGCATCGAGCAGGCGCAGCGGATCATGACGCCGGAGCTTGCGCAGGGCATCACCGACGGCGCCTATTGGCTGCGCAAGCCGGGGCCCAATGCCGAACTCGTGATCGCCTATACCGGCGCGGTCGCGCCCGAAGCGATCGAGGCGACCGGCTTCATCGGCGAGAGCCGCCGTGACATCGGTCTGCTCGCGATCACCTCGGCGGATCGCCTGCATGCGGGTTGGACCGCTGCGCGGAAATTGCGGCGCGATCGGCGGGGTGTGCAGCATCTCAGCCACATCGAAAAGCTGCTCGCGCCGCTGCCGCGCGACTGCGGCATCGTGACCGTGATCGACGGCCATCCCTCCGCGCTCGGCTGGCTCGGCAGCGTCCGCGGTCATCGCGTCGAGGCACTCGGCGTCGAGCAGTTCGGCCAGACCGGCACCATCGCGGACCTCTACCGCCATTACGGCATCGATGCGAACGCCATCATCGATGCGGCCGAAAGCCTCACCACCGGCGCACCGGTGCTGCACCGGAAGATGGCGGTGTAGTTGAGGTAACTGCCCTGTCATTCCGGGGCGACGCGTAGCGTCGAGCCCGGAATCCATACTCCCGATCGTGGTTATGGATTCCGGGCCCGCGCCAAGTAGCGCGTCCCGGAATGACACCTGAGGGAGCCTTGCCTCGTTCCCGCCATCGGCTCATATATCCTCCGTCCGCAGCAACGCTGGCCCCGCATATGGCGGGTTCAATTGCCGGCGCTTTCGTGCAAGGATGCCTGCCGAAACGCCCCCTCCAAGCCCCCAAGAAGAGGTTAACGATGGTCAATCGCATGCAATTCTACATCGACGGCGCCTGGGTCGATCCCGCCGTCAAGAAGTCCACCGCCGTGGTCAATCCCGCGACGGAAGAGGCGATGTACGAGGTTGCGCTGGGCTCCAAGGCTGACGTCGACAAGGCCGTCACTGCTGCCAAGCGCGCCTTTGCAACCTTCTCCCAGACCAGCCGCGAGGAGCGCGTCGCGCTGCTCACGAAAGTCATCGAGATCTACAAGGGCCGCCTCAAGGAGATCGGCGCCGCCGTCTCCGACGAGATGGGCGCGCCGCTGCCGATGGCGGAGAAGCTCCAGGCCGGCGCCGGCCTCGGCCACCTCATGACCACGCTCGACGTGCTCAAGAACTATCATTTCGAGGAACCGGTCGGCACCGCCATGGTGCTGCGCGAGCCGGTCGGCGTGGTCGGCATGATCACGCCCTGGAACTGGCCGCTGAACCAGATCGCCTGCAAGGTTGCGCCTGCGCTCGCCGCCGGCTGCACTATGATCCTGAAGCCGTCGGAGTTCACCCCAACCTCGGCGTTGATCTTCGCGGAAATCCTCCATGAAGCCGGCGTGCCGAAGGGCGTGTTCAACCTCGTCAACGGCCTCGGCCCCGAGGTCGGCGCCGCTATGAGCGAGCATCCTGACATCGACATGATCTCGTTCACCGGCTCGACCCGCGCCGGCATCGATGTGGCCAAGCGCGCCGCGCCGACCGTGAAGCGCGTCAGCCAGGAGCTCGGCGGCAAGTCGCCGAACGTCATCCTCGAAGGCGCCGACCTGACCAAGGCGGTGACCGGCGGCGTGATGCACATGTTCAACAACTCCGGCCAGTCCTGCAACGCACCCTCGCGCATGATCGTGCCGCTGTCGAAGATGAAGGAAGTCGCCGCGATCGCGAAGGCTGTCGCCGATAAGACCAAGGCCGGTGATCCCCGCGCTGAAGGCACTACCATTGGTCCGGTCGTCAACCGCGGCCAGTGGGACAAGATCCAGGGCCTGATCAAGAAGGGCATCGACGAGGGCGCAACGCTCGTTGCCGGCGGCCCGGGCCTGCCCGAAGGCGTCAACAAGGGCTTCTACGTCCGTCCAACCATCTTCGCCGACGTCACCCCCGACATGACGATCGCCCGTGAAGAGATCTTCGGACCGGTGCTCACCATCATCGGCGCCAAGGACGAAGCCGAGGCCGTGCACATCGCCAACGACACGCCCTATGGTCTCGCGGGTTACGTCTCGGGCGCTTCGGTTGAGGACGCCAAGCGCGTGGGTCGCCAGATCCGCGCCGGCAACGTCAATCTCCAGGGCGTGCCCAACGACCGCACCGCGCCGTTCGGCGGCTACAAGCAGTCGGGCAACGGCCGCGAGTGGGGCAAGTACGGCCTCGAGGACTTCCTCGAAGTGAAGGCCGTTGCGGGCTTCAACGCGGCGTAAGTTTTTTCGCCTGAACAAGCATGACGCCGGAGCGGGAAACCGCTCCGGCGTTTTTCGTTTTGCTCCGTCGTCATTGCGAGGAGCGCAGCGACGAAGCAATCCAGGCTGTCTCCGCGAAAACAGTCTGGATTGCTTCGCTTCGCTCGCAATGACGGAGGAGGGACCTCGTTGGGTGGGCAAAGGAGCGTAGCGACGTGCCCACCATTCCGCGACGAACAAGAAGCGGTGGGCACGCTTTCGCTTTGCCCACCCTACGAGACCGTCTCTGCGGAACGCCTATCCCCCGACCGCGCCTTGCGTGTTCACATACAGCGCGTAGATCGACTGGCTTGCCGCCATGAACAGGCGGTTGCGCTTGACGCCGCCGAAGCAGAGATTGGCGCAGCGCTCGGGCAGCGCGATGCGGCCGATCATGACGCCGTCGGGCGCGAATACGACGACGCCGTCGAGCTCGGGATCGCCCATACCCCAGCCGCACCAGAGATTGCCGTCGATGTCGCAGCGCATGCCGTCGGGCGTGCCCGGGCCGGCATCGATGTGGACGCGCTTGTTGGAGATCGTGGTGCCGTCGGGCGAGACGTCATAGGCGAGGATTTTTCGGTTCGGCACGCCGCGCGATTCCACGACATACAGAATCTTCTCGTCGGGCGAGAAGCACAGCCCGTTCGGACCGAGCACGCCTTCGGCGACGATGGTCGCCTTGCCCGTTGCAGGATCGAGCCGATAGACGTTCGGCTCGATCTCGGGCTCCGCCTTGTAGCCCTCGTAATTGCCAAGCAGGCCGAAGGTCGGATCGGTGAACCAGATCGAGCCGTCGGACTTCACCACCACGTCGTTCGGCGAGTTCAGCCGCTTGCCGCCGAACGAATCCATCAGCACGGTGATGCTGCCGTCATATTCGGTGCGCACCACGCGGCGGCCGCCATGCTCGCAGGTGACGAGCCGGCCCTGACGATCCCTGGTGTTGCCGTTGGCGAAATTCGAGGGCTTTCGGAAGACCGAAACGGTTCCGGTCTCCTCCTCCCATTTGATGATGCGCTGGTTCGGGATGTCGCTGCACAGGAGATAGCGTCCGTCGCCGAACCACACCGGACCCTCGGCCCAGCGCAGGCCGGTCGCCAGCCGCTCCACTGCCGACAGCTTTAGCCAGTATTTTTCGAAGCGGGGGTCCAGTGCTTTTATCGCCGGATCGGGGTAATAGGTCGCCGGCCGCCAGCCTTGAGTGTGGGGCGATGCATCGTTCATGTGCAGGTCTCTTTGTTGCGTTCCCTCTGTCCAAGTCTGCTAGCATCAGTTATCTACGGCCGCAAATCGGTCACCACAGGCGAGGGAAGACATGCCGCGTATTTTGATGACGGGAGCTTCGGGCGGAATCGGCACGAGCCTGCGAAAGCTGCTGCCGCCGATCTATCCGGATCTCCTGCTCTCCGACATCAAGCCGCCCGCCGATCTCGGCGCGAACGAACAATTCAAAGCGGCGGATCTCGCCGATCTCGCGCAGTGCGAGGCGATCTGCGATGGCGTCGACGGCATCATCCATTTCGGCGGCTATTCGGTCGAAGGCACCTGGGACCAAATCCTCCAGGCCAACATCATCGGCGGCTACAATTTGTTCGAGGCCGCGTACCGCAAGGGCGTCAAGCGCGTGGTGTTCGCCTCGTCCAACCACGCGGTCGGCTTCTACCCCCGCCATCACAAGATCGGGACCGACGTCACCCCGCGCCCCGACGGGCGTTATGGCGTCAGCAAGGTGTTCGGCGAGGCCGTCGGTGCGCTCTACGCCGACAAGCACGGCCTGAAGGTGACCTGCCTGCGCATCGGCAATTTCGGCGACATGCCGCTCGACCAGCGCCGGCTCTCGATCTGGCTGAAACCCGACGACCTCGTGCAGCTCTGCCGCATCGGGCTCGAACATCCCGACATCCATTTCGAGGTCTTCTACGGCGCCTCCCTCAACGAGCGCGCCTGGTGGGACAACCACCGCGCCTACGAATTCGGCTATCGCCCGACGGGGCGCGCCGAGGATTTCCGCGAGCACGCGATGGCCGAGCAGACCAAGCTGAAGCCGGATCCGGTCGGCGACCACTACCAGGGCGGCGCGTTCTGCAGCAACGAGTTCGACGGCGACACGAGCCGGATCATTGATTGGAATAAGCGCTGAAATGCCATACCCCCTCTCCACAGTTATGAGGTGAGGGGGCCTCTCCGCGGCACTCGTGCCGGCATGCAGCCTAGTCCATGCCTTCATCGGGAATGTTCAAGACGGTGCCACACGCTTTGCAATGCACCGCGTCGACATCGTGGCGCTGCAGGGCGCAAACCGGACAGGGGAAGCGTACCTTGGAGGGCGCGAGCAGTGCCTTGGCGAGATTCAGGAAAAGGGTCACGCCAAAGATCATGATGACGACGGTGATCAGGCGGCCGACGGTCCCTGGCAAGGTGATGTCGCCGAAGCCGGTCGTGGTCAGTGCGGTGACCGTGAAGTAGAGCGCGTCGGCATAGTTGGCGATCTGATGATTGTGAGACTTCTGCGTCTCGTAGACGATCCCGGTCATCACGAAAATGAACACGCCGAGGTTCACGACGGCAAAGACGACTTCCTCGTTTCGCCGGAAGAAGGGGCTGTCGACCCGGAGCCGCGCCACCATCTGGTAGTCGCGCAGCAGCCGCAATGTTCGAAATGCGCGCAGGAAGCCGCCGGCCTCTCCGGCGAGCGGCGCAAGGAACGAGATGATGACGACGATGTCAGTCCAGGTCGAAAGTCGCGCCAGGTCATGCAGCGGTTGACGGCTGATGATCATCCGTGCGGCGAAATCCGCAAGGATCAGCACGCCGAACACGACATCGAGCGACTCGATGGCCCTGTTGCGAGGCAGGAACGAGGTCGCGATGATGAACAGAACCGTGACGATGTCCAGCGCGAGCAGGGCGTATCGGAATTTTATGCAGCCGAACGTGTCGCCTTCGTAAAGTTGCCGGATCCTGCCCTTCAGGGCCTCGAATGGGACGGCGACGGCGTCGAGCGGCCCATGTCCCTTCGTACTGTTGCGATAAAATGCCATGGTCAGCGACCGCCGCGCATCTCGGTAGCCTATGCTTCCGAAGGATCGAGCATTTCGCCGATCTTGTTGACGGCGACATTGATCGACATGCCCAGGTAATCGCCGGGTTCGCCGAACCACGAGCCAGTCAGCGGCACGGCCTGGCCCGGATGCCGCGCAATGGCCACCGGAATGAGGTCGAAGCCAGCGCTCAAACTGTTGGTTGGATCGTAATCCAGCCAGCCGGCGCCGGGCAGGAATACCTGCACCCATGCGTGGGTCGCGCCGGAGCCGGTCATGCCCACGGCGCCGCCATCGAGCGCCGCATCATAGAGATAACCGCTGACGAAGCGCGCGGCAAAGCCGAGCCGGCGCAACGTCTCGATCATCAGCCAGGCGAAGTCCCGGCAGGTGCCCGATTTCGTGCGCAGCGTTTCGCCGGGTGACTGTGTGCCTTCGGCATCTCTGCCGCAATAGCTGAAGTCGCTGCGAAACTTGCCGAGCATTCGGCGCAGCACGTCGGCGGTCCGATCCTGATCGCCGGCAACGAAGCTCTTGGTCCACGCCGCATGGCTGCCGTCTGCATCGTCGGCATGCGGGCGCAGGTAACCGGCAAGGTCGGTCCATTCGTCCGGGGTGTACTGCACGGGGACCTCCTCGGCCCGGAGGTCCAGCGGAAATGTCTCCAGACCCTTGATGCCAAAATAGACGCCACGAACCCTGAACGTGAATGTCAGCTCGCTGCCGGGTTCGCTGAAGTCCATCACCGTGACGGCATTGGAGCGGGAGTCGGTTACCCAATGCACCTTTGATGGCAGGCTGGTAGCAGCGGACCAGCGAAGCAGCCGGGTCGAGGCGCCGCGCCGCGGCAGGAACATCGCCCGGTGCGTGCCGAACCTCACCGGCTTTGCATAGCGGTAGGTCGTGGTGTGCGTGATCTCGCCTATGATCGCCATGCATCGATCCGCTTCGCATTGCGGGGCTCGTTGAGCACCTTCCGCACAAGAAAGAGCAGGGACCAGCTTTCGGCTCGGCCGCTGCTGCCCATTGATCTAGATCAACGTCGTTCCCGGGATCGTCTGGCCCATCAAGCGATCACGCATTCCTTCAGACGTTGATGTGCAAACCGACCGAATGGAGCGATGGACATGGGTATCCTTTGGACGATCATCATTGGATTTATCGTCGGCGTGGTCGCGAAATTCATCATGCCCGGCGACAAATCCGAGCCCACGGGGTTCATCCTGACGACGGTTTTGGGGATCGTCGGTGCGTTCGTCGCGACGTGGCTCGGTCAGGCCGTGGGATGGTATAAGTTCGGGGAGGGCGCCGGCTTCATCGGCAGCGTGGTCGGCGCCATCATTCTCCTCTTCCTGTACGGGCTTGTTATGGGTCGTCAGGGCCGCGCCTGATCGACCCGAATGATCTTGCTGCGCATGAAAATCAAATTGTCAGTCGTCGCGATGCTCGCGACGATCGTACCGGGAGTCATGTCAGGATCGGCGCGAGCCGCAGCCCTCAGCGATGCCGAGGCGACGTTCCTTGACCAGCTCGTCACCGCATCGGTGGTGCTGGAGCAGCGATGCGACGGTTACGAGGTCGACGGCGCCGGCGGCGTTCAACTCGGCGCCCGGCTTCTCGGCAGCCCTGAGGCGGCGATGGCCATGATCGACGCCTATGCTGCAGCCATCAAGGCCCGCGACGGCGAGACCTACGATCCCGGTAAATTCCGCCCCGAGGTGCGTGAGGCGGCCGGCAAAACGTTCAGGCGCGTCCGGACGGACTTGATCAAGAACCCGACAAGGGGCTGCGCTGACTACGGCGATGCCAGCGTGGACCGCGGTTTGCTGAGGCGGTACTGAACGCGAACAAGCTCTGATTGAGAAGGACCTGTCACTCGCGTCATGCTATCGTCTGTTCCGGGACGTGCATTGCCGTCCCAGGCAACAAGAACAGGGAGGATGGCTATGAAGACGTTAGCGATGTCAGCGTTGATCCTTGCTACCTTGTCGATCGCGCCGGTGAGCGCCGCACCGATCGGTCCCGCGGCTCACCTGAACCCAAACCAAGGTCCGGGATGCTCGCTCTCCGGCGGCGCGGTTGCGAATTGCAAGAACGTCCTCAACTTCAAGTCCTACTACGAGTGCCGCAGTAACCGCATGGAGCGAGGCTGGACGGGCGTTGAGAGCGGCTACTACTGCCGGGCTCTCGACCTCAAATAAGAGCGCGGGTCAGTTCAGAATTTTGGGAGGCCGCCTGCGTTGGCGGCCTCTTCTATCGCGATGAGTGTCAGGCACGCATCCCGATCGCCGGACGAAATGGCGGGCCGTCCCAGGGCTGCGGTGCGGCGGCATAGCGGTCGAAGCGCATTGTGTGGCTGGCGAGCCCCTGGCTCAACACGCGCAGGCTGTTCGCATAGCCGAACATCGCTATGAGCGGTACCGTCGCATCGATCGCGACCGTGTCATCGTCGACGACCCTGGAGTGGGCGGTCCCACGCCGTGATGTCAGGTCGTCAACGATCGATTGTGCGAACGGCGTCGGTGTCACCACTTCGACCTTCATGATCGGCTCAAGCAAGACCGATTCTGCCGTTTGCAGCGCCCTGCGGAACGCGGCATTAGCCGCGATCTCGAAGGCGAGCGGTGAAGAATCGACGTCGTGATACTTGCCGTCGATCAGCTGGACCCTGACGTTCACCACCGGAAAGCCCGCAATCACGCCGCAGGCCAGTACGCTTTCGAGCCCTTTCTCGATCCCGGGCATATATTTGTTCGGTAGCGCATCCACACCAGTCTTGCGTTCAAGCTGGTATCCCGTGCCAGGCTCATTCGGCTCGATGGCAAGCTTGACGGCGGCAAACTCCCCCTTGGGCCCGTAGATCTTTTTGTGAGTGTATTCCGCCTCCGCACGTTTGGTCGGATGCTCGAGAAATGCCACCTGCAGGGCACCAATATTGACGGCTATTCCAGAGGTCCGGTTGAGGGCGTCGATCGCGCTCTCGATGCGGGTTTCGCTCGTTCCCTTCAGGATGATCTGAGCAGAGTCTTGATCGACCGACACGGCGAGCGCTCCGTCCTTGGCGGTGAGCTTCAAGAGCGCAGCAACGAGCTTCTCATGATCGGCCCTGGACTTCGCTTCGATGGCGACGTCAACAAGCAGGGGTGGCGTGCTCACATCATGCGGCATTGTAAGACCTGTAGCGTTGCCTTGGTCTAGCGTCAGCTCTCCTCACCCGCAATCCTCGCCAGATAATCCGACTTGCTGAACTGCATGTGATCCACACACAGCTGCGCCAACGCCCAGCTGTCGCGGCCCTTCAACAGCTCGATCATCAGCTCGTGTTGGCGCCGCGATTGCGCAAGTCCCTCGCGGTCGGCGAGGTTCTTGGCGCGCATCGGCAGCGTCAGGCTCATGTAGTCCTGGAGCGACCGCACCAGATAGGGATTGCCGCAGGCCGAGAACAGCGCGAGGTGAAAGGCGTCGTTGGCCTCGTGGATGCCGCGCAGATCCTGCACATCGGCCTTCGCGCAATATTGCCGTTGCAGTGCGGTCAGCTCGTCGATCAGGCCTTGCGGTGCGGGCAGGGGGATCATCAGCGCGGCCTGCCGGGTCAGCATCTCGCGGACCTCGTAGATCTGCCGGACTTCCTCGGCCGAGTAGAACCGCACGGTGGCGCCGACGTTCTTCTCGCGGCGGACGATGCCGCGGCGCTCGGCATCGACCAAGGCCTGCCGCACGAAGTGCCGGGAGGTGCCGTAGCGCGACATCAGCGCGTCTTCGGTGAGGCGCGCGCCCGGCGGCAGGCGGCCGAAGATGATGTCCTCTTCCAGCCGCGCGACGACATCGTCCGGATCGTCGCGCCGGACCGGCATGGCGTCTGCGGTGCGGATGTCGGACATGCCCTCAGCCTCCGGCTCATGCCGGTCCGCCTTGTGGAGCAGGGAGAACCCGGATTGTCAATAATTTGTGTCGGAAGGCGGTGTCTGGGGCAGAAAGCGCGACGATCTGGCCCAATCTTATTGACAATCAGGGGGCAGGCTGTAGCACAATGGCAAGCGAGAAGGAGCGGTATGATGACGAGTGGTTTGCGCAAGGGTCTGACGAGCTATGGCGATGCCGGCTTCTCGCTGTTCCTGCGCAAGGCGTTCATCAAGGCCATGGGCTATTCCGACGACGCGCTGGAGCGCCCGATCGTCGGCATCACCAACACCTATAGCGACTACAATCCCTGCCACGGCAACGTCCCCCAGATCATCGAGGCCGCCAAGCGCGGCGTGATGCTGTCGGGCGCGATGCCGTTCGTGTTTCCGACCATTTCGATCGCCGAGAGCTTTGCGCATCCGACCTCGATGTATCTGCGCAATCTGATGGCGATGGACACCGAGGAGATGATCCGGGCCCAGCCGATGGATTCGGTGATCGTGATCGGCGGCTGCGACAAGACCCTTCCTGCGCAGGTTATGGCCGCGATCAGTGCTGATTTGCCGACCGTCGTCATTCCCGTCGGTCCCATGGTGGTCGGCCATCACAAGGGCGAGGTGCTCGGTGCCTGCACCGATTGCCGCCGTCTCTGGGGCAAGTATCGCGCCGGCGAAATGGATGATGCCGAGATCGAGGAGGTCAATGGCCGCCTCGCGCCGTCGGTCGGCACCTGCATGGTGATGGGCACGGCCTCGACCATGGCCTGCATGATCGAAGCCATGGGTCTGTCGCTGCCGATGAGCGCGACGATTCCCGCGCCGCATGCCGAACGCTTTCGCCTTGCCGAAGCGAGCGGCAGGGTTGCCGCCGAGATGGCCAAGACCAAGGGGCCGAAGCCGAGCGAATTGCTGACGCCGGCGTCTTTCAAGAATGCGCAGGTCGTGCTCCAGGCGATCGGCGGCTCGACCAACGGCCTGATCCATTTGACGGCGATGGCGCACCGCTCGCCCCACCGCCTCGATCTCGAGGTGTTCGACCGGATTGGCCGCGAAGTGCCGGTGCTGGTCGACCTCAAGCCGTCGGGCGAACACTACATGGAGCATTTCCACCACGCCGGTGGCGTGCCGAAATTGCTGGCGCAGCTCGGCGATCTCGTCGATCTCGACGCGAAGACCATCAGCGGCCAGACGCTGCGCGATGTCGTCGCGAATGCGGAGGACGTGCCTGGCCAGGATGCGATCCGTCCGCGCGACAATCCAATCAAGAAGGAAGGGGGCCTTGCCGTCCTGCACGGCAATCTCGCCCCGCGCGGTGCCGTCATCAAGCAGTCGGCCGCGAGCCCCAAGCTGTTGCAGCACACCGGGCGCGCGGTGGTGTTCGAATCCGTCGAGGACATGACCTTGCGGGTCGACCATCCCGATCTCGACGTGAACTCCGACGACGTGCTGGTGCTGCGCAATGCCGGCCCCAAGGGCGCGCCGGGCATGCCGGAGGCGGGTTATCTGCCGATCCCGAAGAAGCTCGCGCGCGGCGGCACCAAGGATATGGTGCGCATTTCGGATGCGCGCATGAGCGGCACCGCGTTCGGCACCATCGTGCTTCACATCACGCCGGAATCCGCCGTCGGCGGACCGCTCGCGCTGGTGAAGAACGGCGACATGATCCGGCTGGATGTTGCCAAGCGCAGCATCGAGCTGCTGGTCGATGCCGCCGAGCTGGAGCGTCGGCGCACCGCATTGAAGCCGGCGGCAGCACCCGATGAGGCGCGGCGCGGCTACGCCTGGCTGTTCAACGAGACCATCATGCAGGCCGACGAGGGCTGCGACTTCGATTTCATGCAGAGGACTGGGAAGCAGACTGAGAAGGGGTGACGAACCACCCGAACGAGCGCTCAGACCGCACAAGCGGCGGGCGATAAAACAGGGGGAAACGATGATTGCACGATCCATGCGTGGGTTGGTGGCCATGGCCGCCGTACTTTTCGTCACCGGGGCCGGGGCACAGGAGGTGAAGCATTATCGCTTTGCCTACGATCAGCCGCGCAACACCGGCTATTCCATCGCGGGCGACCTCTTTGCCGACAAGCTCAAGGAATTGAGCAAGGGCACCATGATCATCGACCAGTATCCGGGCGCGCAGCTCGGGCAGGAGCCGCAGGTGCTCCAGCTCGTGAAGGCCGGCGACATCGAATTCGCCATCATCTCCTCGGCCAACACCGCGACGATTTCGCCGCAGGCCGGCGTGATGTCGCTGCACTTCCTGTTCCGCGACGAGAACCACGTGGTCAAGGGGCTGGCCGATCCCCGCGTGTTCGAAGCGCTCAAGACCATGATCGACGAGACCACGCAGGGCCTGCACGTGATTGCGACCGGTTCGCAAGGTGTGCGCCACATGTACTCCAAGAAGGAGATCCACAATGTCGGCGACATCAAGGGGCTGAAGATCCGCGTCCAGGCGACCGCGACCGAGGACATGATGTTCCCGGCCTACGGCGCCCAGACCGTGCACATGCCGTTCGGCAGCGTCTACACCAGCTTGCAAACCGGCGTCGTCGACGTCGCCGAGAACAGCATCAATGTCTACCTCGTCAACAAGCACTACGAGGTCGCCCCGGTCCTCAACATCACCGAGCACGAGGCCAACAACGCGCTGGTGTTCGTCTCCGACAAGCTCTGGCAGAGCCTATCGGCGGAGCAGAAGGGGTGGGTGCAGGCGGCGGCCAACGAGGTCAGCACGAAAGAGCCGCAGAAGGCGTTCGACCTCGAGCGCACCGCGGCCGACAAGCTGAAGAAGATGGGCGTGAAGATCGTCGACAACGTCGACAAGAAGAGCTTCACGGTGATCGCCGACCCCTATCTCGACAAGCTCGCCAAGGAGCTCGGCCCGCATGCCGAGAAGATCAAGAATTTGATCCGGTCGGTGAACTAGTTACAGCAAAGTCGTCATGCCCGGGCAGAAGCGCGAAGCGCGCCTTCGCGCCAAATGTCCCGGGCATCCACGTTCTTCCTTCGAGCCCGCACCAAGTGCGTGGATGACCGGGACAAGCCCGGCCATGACGGAAAGCTGCAGCCGGGAGCAACAATGTCCATCGCCGACAAACTGCTGGTGCAACGGCAACGCCACCTGAAATGGCGCTGGCTCGACTGGCTCGAGCTTGCGCTGATGGTCCTCTGCGGCGTGCTCTGCTTCGGCTTCTCGCTGTCGGTCACCGCCGACATCGTCACACGCACCATCGGCCACCCCTGGCTGTGGCTCCAGGAAGTCACCTCGACGCTGTTCATCTATGCGATCTTCGTCGGGACCGCGGTCGCGACCCGGCGCAACGATCACCTCTATCTCACCGCGATCTCCGAAGCGATGCACGGCACGGCGCGGCTGATCGTCGAAGTGATCATTCGTCTCGTCGTGCTCGGCGTCGCCTTCTGCCTGATCTGGTACGGCTATCAGAACTATCTTCGCGGCTTCGGCAGCTTTCGCTTGCCGTCGGGCACTCCGATCGCCTCGCTCTATGCGATCATCCCGCTGTCCGGCGTGCTGATCGGCCTGTTCACCATCGAGCAGCTCGTCAACGGCTTGCGCAACGGCTTTGACCATCACGAGCCGCCCGAAGAGGACGGAGCGCCCGTCATCACGGACGTGCAGATGAGGGCGCAGCCGTGAGCGCACCCGTTGTCCTGGCGTTGATGTCGATCTGCTTCCTGTCGTTCGGCTATCTCGGCGTGCCCGTGCCGTTCTCGCTGATGGCCGGCGTGTTCATTGGTGCGCTCCTCTCCGATGTCTCGCTGGCCGCGATCATCCAGAAGATATTTGACGGCGTGGACTCCGAGGCGTTGCTGGCAATCCCGTTCTTCCTGCTGGTCGGCGAGCTCATGAGCTCGGCCAACGTGGTGGTACGAATAGCCAACCTGTCAGTATCGCTGGTCGGACACATCAGGGGCGGGCTGTCGCAGGTCGTCGTTGTCTTCAGCATGTTCTTCTCGGAAATGTCGGGCTCGACCACTGCCGACGTCGCCGTGATGAGCCGTGCGCTGGGCGGCCCGATGAAACGCGAGGGCTACGAGCCCGCCTTCATTGCGGCGATCATCGCGTCCGCTTCGACCATCGCTGCACTGGTGCCGCCGAGCATTACGGCGGTGGTCTATGGCGCGGTCGGCAACGTCTCGATCGCCGGCCTGTTCATGGCGGGGGTGGTGCCCGGGCTGATGATCGGCTTCGGGTTGATGATCTATTGCTACTTCTTCGGCCCTTCCGGCCTGCGCAAGCCGCGCGCGCCGCTGCGGCAGGTGGTGTTCGCCGCGGGTGACGCCGCCCTGCCGCTGATGATCCCTGTCATTTTGCTCGGCGGCATCCTCACCGGCTGGTTCACGCCGACGGAAGCCGGCGTCGTTGCGGTGGTCTGGATTGTCGTCGTCGTGATCCCCGCGCTGAACCGCGGGCATATCAAAAAGATCCCATATGATTTCTGCCTTGCAGGCTTGATCTTCTCGCTGCCGCTGATCACGATCGGCGCTGCCAATGCCTTCGGCTGGATGCTCGCTTACTTACGCGGTGCGAGTTACATCGCCGACATGATCACCTCGATTGCCGGCAACGATCCGCATCTGATCATGCTGCTGATGGTGCTGCTCTTCACTGTGGTCGGTGACTTCATCGAGCCGGTGCCGACCATCATCATCTTCATGCCGCTGGTCAACGCGCTGACCGAGGCCGGCGACATCAACGCCGTGCACATGGGCGTGGTGCTGATCGCCACGCTCGCCTTTGGCCTGATCACGCCGCCATACGGCCTGGTGCTGCTGATGGCCTCGAAATTCGTCGGCATCAGTTTTGCCAAGGCCTTACGCGCCGCCTTGCCGATCTATGTGGTGTTCCTGGCCACGATCGCGTTCGCGATCTATTTCCCGAGCGTGGTGCTGTGGCTGCCGCAGAAAGTGCTGCCGGAATCGGTCGGCTGCTTCAAGTCGCTGGCGGGGACAGGCTACATCTGTCCTAAGTGACGAGCTACTCGACGCGCCATTGCCCGCCTTCACGGAGGTAGCGAAACGGCGTGCCGTGGCTGTTCTTGAAATAGCTGCCGCACAGTGACTTCGCAATTCCCTGCATCACCGCGTCGTGGCAGACGAACAGGAAATCGTCGTCAGGATGACGGTCGAGCCATGCGGAGACGCAAGCCAGCGACCGTTCCGTCATGGCGTCCCAGTTTTCGCCGTCGGCGGGGAGGATCGAGACGAGGCCCGTCGCCGAGTTGACGCCGTGCTTGATCATGAGGTCGCGGACGGGGAGGCCCTCAAAGCTTCCGAAATCGAACTCGATGATGCCGTCATCGATCGAGAGCGGCACCGAGATGGCGTCTGCGATGATCTCGGCCGTTCGTGCCGCGCGCACCAGCGGGCTCGCGACGATTCGGCTGATGCCGATCCCGCGCAACATGTCCGCGGCCTCGTGCGCCTGCGCAAGGCCGTCCGCGTTCAGCGGGTTGTCGGTTCGTCCCTGAAACAGCCCCTGCCTATTCCAGTCGGTCGCGCCGTGGCGCAGGCCGCAGAACGAGCGCGCCGGTGCCGGCACGCTCACTTGCCCTTGCTCGTGAATTTCTTCACGGCGGCGCGGAAATCCTCCGTATTCATCGCCATGATGATCTTGTGCTCCTCGGCATCGAGCTGCTGCTTCACCGGCGTGGTCGCGGCCTGGTAGACCAGCGACTTGGTGCCGGCGATCGCCGCCGGCGGATTCTGCGCCAGGCGCTCGGCGAGTTTTCGCGTGGCCGCCTTCAACTCCGCGGCGGGGACGACCTTCGCAACCAGGCCCCATTCATAGGCCTGCTGCGCGGTAAAATTGTCCTCCGACAGGAAGATCTGGAGCGCACGTCTCGATCCGACCGTACCGACGATCCCGACCGTCGAGCCGCCGTCCGGCGATACCCCGATCTTGGCATAGGCCGGCGTGAACTTGGCATCCTCCGCGGCGATGCAGAGATCGGTGACGAAGGCGAGGCCCATGCCGGCGCCGGCCGCCGAGCCGTGCACGCTGGACAGCGAGATCTTTGGCATGCGCCGGATGATCTCGATGAAGGCGTGATAATGCTTCAGCAGCTCGCCAACGACCGGCGTGACCGTGCCGGTTTCGGCCGCAGCGCCGATCGTCTGCAGATCGCCGCCGGCCGAGAAGGCGCGGCCTTCTCCTTCGAGCACGACGACCCTGATGTCGTCGGCGCCTTCGAGATAGGCCGCGAGCTGTTCGAGCTTCTGCGCGATTGCAAGGTTGACCGAGTTGAACGCGGCGGGGCGGTTGAGCGTGATGGTTGCGATCGGGCCGTCGATCCGCAGCAGGGCGGGATCGTCGGGTTTGGAGACGGGAGCTGGCATCTGGAATATCCCCGGCATGAGGTCGTTGCTGCAACTAAATCGCAGAAGGTCGGGGGTGACAATCCCCGCATGCCGCTCTTGCGCAGGACGGAATGATGGGCTCAAATGGGCCGCCTTCGTTTAGGAACGGACACGAGCGCCGGCTCCTCCTGGGCAAGCCAAGCCAATATCAGCGAGAGAGGAGACGACATGGGTGACGCTCGTGTCTCCGGAAATGGGCTGTTCCAATGACGGGTGGTCCGGTGATCATTGTCGGAGCCGGCCATGGCGGCTACCAGGTCGCGGCATCCCTGCGCCAGGCGGGCTTTTCCGACCGCGTCTGCCTGATCAACGACGAGGCGCATCTGCCCTATCAGCGGCCGCCGCTGTCCAAGGCCTATATCAAGGGCTCGGCCGGGCCGGAGAGCCTGATGTTCCGGCCGGAGAAATTCTACCAGGATCAGAAGATCGAGCTGATCGCAGGCCGCGCAGTGTCGATCGATCGCGCCGGCCACAAGGTGCATCTCGCATCCGGCGAGACGCTGCCTTACGGCCACCTCGTGCTGGCCACGGGCGCGCGCAACCGGCTGCTTGATTTGCCGAATGCGAATTTGCCCGACGTGAAATACTTACGCATCCTCGACGACAGCGAGGCGCTGCGGAAGATCATGCCGTCGAAGAAGCGCGCGGTGATCATCGGCGCCGGCTTCATCGGCCTGGAATTCGCGGCCACCGCGCGGATCAAGGGGCTCGAGGTCGACGTGCTCGAACTCGCCCCGCGCGTGATGGCGCGCGCGGTGACGGCGGAGGTCTCGGAGTATTTTCAGGCGCGGCATCGCGAGGCCGGCATCCGCATTCACCTCGGTGTGCAGGCAACCTCGATCGAGGCTGAGGGCGGCAAGGTCACCGGCGTTTCCTTGAGCGATGGAAGGCATCTGCCGGCCGACCTCGTCGTGGTCGGTGTCGGCGTGCTGCCGAACATCGAGCTTGCGGCGGAGGCGGGGCTTGCCGTCGCCGCCGGCATCATCGTCGACGAATATCTCTCGACGTCCGATCCTGGCATCTCCGCGATCGGCGACTGCGCGCTGTTCGCCAGTCCGCGCTTCGGCGGATCGCAGCGGCTGGAATCGGTGCAGAACGCCACCGATCACGCCCGCTGCCTCGCGGCGCGGCTGACCGGCGACCGCAAGGCCTACGACAGTCATCCCTGGTTCTGGAGCGACCAGGGCGACGACAAGCTCCAGATGGCGGGGCTGACCACCGGCTACGACCGCGTCGTGCTGCGTGGCGATCCCGAGAAGAAAGCGTTCTCGGCGTTCTGCTACAAGGGCGACAGACTGCTCGGCATCGAGTCGGTCAACCGTGCCGGCGACCACATGTTCGGCCGACGCCTGTTCGGACTGGAGCGCTCGATCACGCCGGAGCAGGCCGCGGACGAAGGCTTCGACCTGAAGAGCGCGCTGGCCTGATCAGCTGGCCTTGACGACCGCGGCGACTTCCGCGGCCGTCGGCATCGACGGCCCGGCGCCCATCCGCTGCACGCTGATCGAGGCGGCCGCGTTGGCGAAGGCGAGCGCGGCACGCAAGGACACGCCCTTCGCCAGCTGCGCCGCGAGCGCGCCGACGAAGCAATCGCCGGCGCCGGTGGTGTCGACCGCTTTCACCACGCGGCCGGGCACCGCGAATTCCTCGCGGCCGGCGAGCGCGAGCACGCCCCGCTTGCCGAGCGTCACGCAGATGATCTGGTCCTCGCGTGCCTGAAGTTGTCGCGCGACGTCGATGATTGTTGCGGCCTCGTCGCCGTCGGAGAGCTCCACGCCTGCGAGGAAGCCGAGCTCGGTCTCGTTCAGCACGAGGATGTCGACGAGCGCCAGCAGCTCGGCGGACATCTTTTGCGCCGGTGCCGGGTTGAGCAGCGTCGTGGCGCCGGCGCTACGGGCGCGCTGGAAGAAGGCGGCAATCGTCGGCAGCGGAATCTCGAACTGGCTGACGGCCACATCGCCCTTCGCCAGCGGAACGTTCGCGACATCGTCGGCGCTGACCAGCGCATTACTGCCGGGGATGACGACGATGGTGTTGTCGGAGGCCGCCACCGTGATGATCGCGGTGCCGCTATGCGTGTCGGCGTCCCGAACAGAGCCGAGCTCGATGCCCTGCGCACCGAGGAACATCCGCAACTCAGCGCCAAATGAATCCTTGCCAAGCCGGCCGATCAGCGTGGTCTTCACGCCGAGTCGCGACGCCGCGACGGCCTGGTTTGCACCTTTGCCGCCAGGAAAATACAGCACCTGCCGGCCGGCGACGGTCTCGCCGACTTTGGGGTGGCGATCGGCGGTCGCCACCACATCCATGTTGATGCTGCCGGCGATAAAGACGCGCCCCATGATATGCCCTTACAAAACCCTAGACCCTGACTTCGAACTCGTGCCTGACTTTGGCGATGTCCACAAGGGTCGGCAGCCCGGCCTCGTTGCCGAGGCGCTGGATCTTGAAGGTCGAGGCGGCGCGGGCAAAATCAAAATGCTCGCGCCAGCTTTTGCCGGGATGGGCGAGGTAGGAATAGACATAGGCGCCGTGGAAGACGTCGCCGGCGCCGTTGGTGTCGATCACGCGCTCGCGCGGGATCGGCATCGCCGGCATGACCTCGACCGCACCCGTTTCATTGTACCAGAGCAGACCCTTCTCACCCATGGTGACGCCGCCGATCTTGCAGCCGCGGCTCTTGAGGTAGTCGAGCATCTTCTCGGGCGTCAGGTCCATCTGCTCGCATAGGCGTTCGGCGACGATGGCGACGTCGATGAATGCGAGCAGCTCATGCGTGTTGGTGCGCAGGCCGCCGCCGTCGAGCGAGGTCAGGATGCCGGCCTCGCGGCAGACTTTTGCATAGTGGATCGCGGCATCGGGCTGATGGCCGTCGATGTGCAGGGCGCGGCAGCCGCCGAGATTGAGCATGGGGAACGGATGGATGTGCTCGTCGTCGCGGCAGCGGACGATGGCGCGCTTGCCGTCCTTGGGCATGATGAAGGACAGCGAGGACTGGTTCACCTTCCGCCCGTGCAGCGAGATCGCGTATTTCGCGCACATGTCCTGGAACATCCGCCCCAGCCAGTCATTGGCCGCCGTGGCGATGAGATCGGGCACGATGCCGAGCTTGGCGCAGCAGAACGCCGCCGTGACCGCGTTGCCGCCGAAGGAGACCGCGTAGTCGGTTGCCACGTGCTTTTCGTCGCCGGTCGGCATGTGGTCGGTGATGAAGACGACGTCGATATAGGTCTGACCGATAAAGAGAGCCTGCATTGGTTGTCCGTGATGCGCTGGGTGGTCCCGGCCGGCGGGCTTACTCTAACACCGGTTCCGCTCTGGGGACGCTGAAATTATTCGCAAATCTGCCGCCCGAGCGCTTGAGGTCGGCATGGGGCCGGAATACGACCATCACCGGTCCATGCCAAGCCCGGACAAACGCCGTCCTTCGGAATATGGTTCCAGGTCGATCAAAGGGGGGAATGATGATCACCGGCCTCGATCACATCGTTGCCCTGGTGAGCGATATCGGTGCGGCCAAGGCGGCGTATCAGACGCTGCTCGGGCGCGCGCCGGCCTGGCAGAATTCCGGCGAGGGCGCCGATCGCGTGCTGTTCACGCTTGCGAACGTGACGATCGAGCTGATGGCGCCGAGCGGCTTTAACGTTGCGGCGGACCGGATCCGCGCGCTGCTCGACGACCGCGAGGGCGTGCTCGCCAGCCTGTGCTTTCGTGTCGCAGACATGGGCAAGATGCACCGGCGGCTGGAGCGGGTGGCCTTGAGGCCTGATCCGGTCGCCGAGGTCGAAAGCAGCGACGTCGCGAGCGGCGCAGTCCTGCACTGGAAACGCACGCGTGCCGCGACCGAATTGACGCGCGGCGTGCGCATGTTCTTCCTCGAGCTCGCCGAGGAGCGGCCGCTGTCGACTGCGACCGACATCGCGCCGATCGATGGGCTCGACCACGTCGTGGTCACCACCGAGGATTCCGACCGCGCCGCTGCGCTCTATGGCGCGCGGCTCGGCCTTGATCTCGCACTGGACCGCTCGCACCAGGATTGGGGCCAGCTGATGTTCTTCCGCTGCGGCGACCTCATCGTCGAAGTGGTGCGCCGCCCCGTGGCGGGCGGGGATTCCGTGCATGACCGTCTCTGGGGCCTGAGCTGGCGGGTCGCCGACATCGACGCCACGCGCGCCCGCCTGCTCGCCGCCGGCCTCGACGTCACCGAGGTGCGCAACGGCCGCAAGCCGGGCACGCGGATCATGACGGTGCGGAATGGGACCTGCGGGATCCAGACGGTGCTGCTGGAGCGCTCGCCGAAGCCGGCGGATTGAGGGGGCGGCCTCCCGTTCGTCATTGCGAGGAGCTCTTGCGACGAAGCAATCCAGGCTGTCTTCGCGGTGGCAGTCTGGATTGCTTCGCTGCGCTCGCAATGACGAAACTATGCGGCGGGCCTCGCGCATGATAAATGCGATCTGGACGATCACCCAGCGGGCACCCGGTTTGGCGAAAGCAACGGCAAAGCGAACTCTGAAATGGCAGCGCGACCCCGAGGGGATGCGGCTGCGCATTCTCGAGGCTGCCAAGCAGGAATTCTCCACCCACGGGCTCGCGGGCGCGCGTGTCGACCGCATCGCGGCGAAGGCCGGCGCCAACAAGCGCATGCTCTACTATCACGTCGGCAACAAGGACGAGCTCTATCTCGCGGTGCTCGAAGGCGCCTATGACAAGATCCGCAGCGAGGAGCGGGGGCTGGATCTCGAGCATCTCGATCCGCCCGAAGCGATCCGGCGCCTGATCGAGTTCACCTGGAACTACTTCCTGCGCAACCCGGAATTCCTGTCGCTGCTCCAGACCGAGAACCTCGCGCGCGCAAAGCACCTCAAGCGCTCGACCAAGGTCAAGTCGATGCACTCGCCCTTCGTCGAGATGATCCGCACCGTGGTGCTGCGCGGCGTCGACAGCGGCGACTTCCAGGTCGCGGTCGATCCGGTGCAGCTCTACATCTCGATCGCGGGGCTCTGCTTCTTCTATCTCTCCAATTCGGCCACGTTGAGCGTGATCTTCGGCCGCGACCTGCTGGACAAGAAAGCCAAGGACGAACGGCTTTCGCACATGGTCGGCCTCGTGCTGGCCGCGCTGACGGGCCGATCGACCGCGCTGTTCGAGATCGCCAAGGCGCCGAAGTCGCGCAGCGCGGTCGCGCAGACGGTTTAGCGGCCTAGTCCGCGCGTTGGCGGACCAATCGTCCGTCGTTTCCTCAATCTCCGCCGTCATTGCCCGCGAAGGCGGGCAATCCAGTATTCCAGAGACGGTTGAGATTGAACCGAGAAGCCGCGGCGTACTGGATTCCCCGCCTTCGCGGGGAATGACACCGAGGGTGAGGCGGTCTCGTGCCCCGGACGTAGCGCAGCAGCACGTCCGGGACACGAGAGGAGGCCAGGAACCGGCACAAAACGTCACAGGGAAAGCTCTGGACAGTATTTATCCAACGAGTTAATTTCTCCCCCGAACGAAGAAGAATGCCGGGAGTGAGACGTGGCTGAGTTGAAGCCGCAAGGTGCGGTATCCAAGATGCTGAATGCGGCCTGGGTCCGGCCGTTTTTGTTCCTGGTTTTCATCGTCGTCGCCTGGGACCTCGCAATCCGGCTGTTCAAAATTCCCGCCTATCAGATCCCGGCGCCGGCCGACGTCGTCGCGGTGCTGCGCACCGAATGGCCGGAACTGCTGCGCCAGTCCTGGCCGACCACCTATGCCACCGTCTGCGGCTTCCTGCTGTCGGCGCTGTTCGGCATTCCCGTCGCGATGCTGATCGCGGGCTCGAAGACGGTGGAGAGCTATGTCTATCCGCTGCTGGTGTTCTCGCAATCCGTGCCGAAGATCGCGATCGCGCCGCTGTTCGTGGTCTGGTTTGGCTTCGGCATCATTCCCAAAGTGATTTCAGCCTTCCTGCTCGGTTTCTTCCCGGTGGTGGTCTCCGCCGTGCAGGGCTTCAAATCGGTCGATCCTGATATGGTCGATCTCGCCCGCGCCATGCAGGGCAGCCGGTTCCGGGTTTTCCTCGCGGTGAACCTGCCGCATGCGCTGCCGGCGATCTTCTCAGGCCTCAAAGTGTCGGTGACGCTTGCCGTGGTCGGCGCCGTCGTCGGCGAGTTCGTCGGCTCCAATTCCGGCATCGGCTACGTGATGCAGCGCTCGATCGGCACGTTCGATCTGCCGACGATGTTCGCGGCGCTGGTGATCCTGGCGCTGCTCGGCGTGATCCTGTTCTGGATCGTGGACCGGATCGAGAAGCTGGTCATTCCCTGGCATGTCAGCCAGCGTGAAGACGTGATTTTCGCCTCGTAACAAAAACTAAGGCAACGAACGGCCATCAACGGCCGACGCAACAAGGGCAAGGGAGAGAAACGATGAAGCGGTGGATAGGAGCTGTCTCGGCTGCGCTGATGGTGTTTGCGGCGATGCCCGCGCAGGCCGCCGACAAGGTCGTGCTGATGCTGAACTGGTACGTCTATGGCGAGCACGCGCCGTTCTATTACGGCAAAGCCAAGGGCATTTACGCGGCCGAAGGCATCGACCTCGAAATCCAGGAAGGCCGCGGCTCGGCTGCGACCACGCAGGCCGTGGCCGCCAAGACCGCCGATTTCGGCTATGTCGACGTCCCCACCATGATGCGCGCCGCGATCAAGGGCGCACCTGTCGTCGCGACCGGCGTGCTGCTCCAGACCAGCCCGATGTCCGCCATGGGCTTTGCCGACAAGAACATCAAGAAGCCGGAGGACATCAAGGGCAAGACGGTGGCGATCACGCCGGCCGATTCCATGACCCAGATCTGGCCGCTGTTCCTGAAGAAGACCGGCCTGAAGGAAAGCGACTTCCAGACCGTTGCCGGCGACGGCCAGACCAAGCTCAACGCCGTCATCAACGGCCAGGCCGATCTGTTGCTCGGCTACGTCATGGACCAGTCGATGAAGATCAAGGACGCCACCGGCAAGGACGTCTATCCGATCAAGTTCGCTGACTACGGCATCAACATGGTCTCCTCGGGCATCATCGCCAACGCCGACTATGTGAAGGCCAATGCCGATCTCGTCCGCCGTTTCATGTCGGCGACGACCAAGGCGGTCGAAGCCGCCGAGAAGGAGCCGAAAGCGGCTGCGCAATCGATCCTCGATGCCAACCCCAAGGGCGGCAAGATCGACACCCTGACGCAGGGCTTTGAGCTGACCATTCCGCTCTACCGGACCGCGGAGACCAAGAGCAAGCGGCCGTTCCAGGTCACCGACCAGAACATGACGGACTCCGTCAATCTGATGGTCGAATATGGCGGACTGGATGCCAAGGCCAAGGAGAACCCGAAGGCCTTCTACACCAACGATTATCTGCCGAAGAGCGGATCGTGAAGCAAGCCGCAGTCGTGAGCGAAATCGTGCAGCACGCCGCGCATCTGAGACTGGTGAGCGACCGGGCTGCCGGCGATGCGTCGGGCATCAAACTGTCCGGCGTGTCGAAAACCTACCGGACGCGCGACGGCGACGTGCCGTCGCTGCGTCCGCTCGACTTCCACATCAATGACGGCGAGTTCTTCGTCGTGGTCGGCCCAAGCGGCTGCGGCAAGTCCACGCTACTCAAGCTGATCTCGGGGTTGCTGCCGCCGACATCAGGCGAGGTCCTGGTCGAGGGTGAGAAGGTGACGAAGCCGCACGGCAATGTCGGCATCGTCTTCCAGAACGCGCTGCTGCTGCCCTGGCGCAACATCCTCGCGAACGTGATGCTGCCGATCGACATGAAGCGGCTGCCGCGACAACACTATCTCGATCGCGCCAAGGCGCTGTTGAAGCTGGTCGGCCTCGAAGGTTTCGAGAAGAAGCTGCCCTGGCAGCTCTCGGGCGGCATGCAGCAGCGCGCCTCGATCTGTCGCGCGTTGGTGCACGATCCCAAGATCATGCTGATGGACGAGCCGTTCGGCGCACTCGACGCGTTGACGCGCGAGCGCATGAATGTCGAGCTGATGCGGATCCAGCGCGAGACTAGGAAGACGGTGCTCCTGATCACGCATTCGATTCCCGAGGCCGTGTTCCTCGCCGACCGCGTGCTGGTCATGACCGAGCGGCCCGGCGCGATCGCGGCGATCTACGACGTGCCGCTGCCGCGCCCGCGCTCGCTCGATGTAATGGCCGATCCTGTCTTCACCGAGCTCGTGCAACGCATCCGCAGGCATTTTTTCTCGCAAGGTTCGCTGGATTAAAGTCATGGCGCCGCGCCTGAAGCTGCGAGACATCGCGTTCTTTGAACGTCCCGTGCATTTTGCGCGGCCGTTCCGCTTTGGCGCGATCACCATCAATGCAACGCCGCAGCTGTTCGTGCGGGTCGAGATCGAGGTCGAGGGCAGCGGGAATGCGGTCGGCGCCAGTGCCGAGCTGCTGGTGCCAAAATGGTTCGACAAGCGGCCGGAGCTGTCGCCGGCGCAGACGGTCGACGGCCTGCGGCGTTCGCTGGAAATTGCGCGGGGCCTTTATCTTGCGCGGACTGGATTCTTGACGGCGTTCGATCTGCATGCCTCGTGCATCGGTGCCCAGGTCGCGACTTGTGCAAAGAAGAATATTCCAGCGCTTGCGGCGGCTTATGGCCCGGCGGAGATCGACAAGGCGATCCTCGACGCACTGCTCCGCGCAGGCGAGACCAACTTTTTCGACGGGATGGCCGGCAACATTGCCGGCATCGATGCACGGCTTTCGCCGGACCTCAAGGAAGCGGACCTCACGGCGTTTCTCGCCGGCCGGAAGCCGCTGCCGCGCGTTGCCATCAGGCACACCGTGGGCCTCGACGATACCGTCGAAGGTGAGGGCGGTGTTGCCGATGCACGCGAGAACGCCGGTGCGTATTACTTCAAGCTGAAACTGTCGGGCGATCCCGCTGCCGATGCAGGACGGCTGGCGCGGATCGGCAAGGAACTCGACACGCTCGGGCGCGACTACAAGGTGACGCTCGACGCGAACGAGCAGTACGCCGATCTTGCCGCACTACAGGCACTGATGGATCGGCTTGATCGTGATTCCGCGCTGCGCCCGATCGCCTCGCGCTTGCTCTATGTCGAACAGCCGATGCCGCGAGACATCACCCGGCAATGCCCGCTCGGCTCGCTCGCCGCGCACGGCTTCATCATCGACGAGGCCGACGATTCCTACGATGCCTTCCCGGCGGCGCGTGCGCGCGGCTATTGCGGCATTTCCTCGAAGTCCTGCAAGGGCCTCTACAAATCCATCGTCAACGCGACGCGCGCGTCGAAATGGAGCGCGGGCGGCGCGCGGTTCTTCGTGACGGGCGAGGACCTGACCTGCCAGGCCGGCCTTGCCGTGCAGCAGGATCTCGCGCTCGGCGCCTTCATCGGCGTCACCCATGCGGAGCGCAACGGCCATCACTATGTCGACGGATTTGGCGAGACGCCGACCGCTGAAGCGCAGGCTTTCGCGCTCGCGCATCCCGATCTCTACGCCGATGCCGGGCAGGGCATCCGCCTCTCCATTCAAAACGGCGATCTCCTGACGGGATCGCTCCATGCAACGGGCTTTGCGACGTCGGTCCATCCGGACTGGTCGGCGCTCCGCCCGCTCGAACAGCCAAAATCACCTTGGGAGTAATTGGCATGACCACCCAACGCCTCGGCCTCATCATGAACGGCGTTACCGGCCGCATGGGTCTCAACCAGCATCTGATCCGCTCGATCGTCGCGATTCGCGAGCAGGGCGGCGTCCGGCTGAAGAACGGCGACCGCGTGATGCCCGATCCGATCCTGGTCGGCCGCAGCGCCGACAAGGTCGAAGCCCTCGCCAAGCGCTACAACATCACGCGCTGGACCACCGATCTCGATGCTGCGCTCGCGGACAAGAACGACACCATGTTCTTCGACGCCGCGACCACGCAGGCGCGGCCCGGTCTGCTGACCCAGGCCATCAACGCCGGCAAGCACGTCTATTGCGAGAAGCCGATCGCGACGAATTTCGAGGAGGCGCTCGAGGTCGTCAAGCTCGCCAACGCAAAGGGCGTCAAGCATGGCACGGTGCAGGACAAGCTGTTCCTGCCGGGCCTGAAGAAGATCGCCTTCCTGCGCGACTCCGGCTTCTTCGGCCGCATCCTCTCGGTGCGCGGCGAATTCGGCTATTGGGTGTTCGAAGGCGGCTGGCAGGAGGCGCAGCGGCCGTCCTGGAACTACCGCGACGAGGACGGCGGCGGCATCATCCTCGACATGGTCTGCCACTGGCGCTACGTGCTCGACAACCTGTTCGGCAACGTCCAGAGCGTGGTCTGCATCGGCAACACCGACATCCCCGAGCGTTTTGACGAGCAGGGCAAGAAGTACAAGGCGACCGCGGATGATTCCGCCTACGCGACCTTCCAGCTCGAGGGCGGCGTCATCGCGCACATCAACATGTCCTGGGTGACGCGCGTCTATCGCGACGACCTCGTCACCTTCCAGGTCGACGGCACACACGGCTCGGCGGTCGCGGGCCTGTCGGATTGCATGATCCAGGCGCGGCAGGCAACGCCCCGGCCGGTGTGGAATCCCGACGAGAAGCGGCTGCACGACTTCTACGGCGACTGGCAGAAGCTGCCTGACAACGTCACCTACGACAACGGCTTCAAGGAGCAGTGGGAGATGTTCATCCGCCACGTCTACGAGGACGCGCCCTACAAGTTCACGCTGCTCGAAGGCGTCAAGGGCGTGCAACTCGCCGAATGCGCGCTGAAGAGCTGGAAGGAGCGGCGCTGGATCGACGTCGCCCCGATCGAGGCCTGAGGTCAGTTGGATAAGCCGCGATGTTTACCAAGCCGTCATTGCGAGCGAAGCGAAGCAATCCAGAGTCCCTCCGCGGCGACGGTCTGGATTGCTTCGTCGCTTCGCTCCTCGCAATGACGGGGAGAGGTCTGAAATCATGAACAAACCCGTCCAACCAATGTCGTCATTGTCGCTCAAGCTCCCGAAAGCGGATCGTTCGATCGAGACCTACCGGCTCGCGGCGTCGCGAACGTTCCCCGCGAAGCTCGAAGGACCTTTGAACCGCATCGCGTTCTCGGCCGTGCACACGGTTGTCGATCCCTTTGCGGACAACGATCCCTGGCTCTCGGCTGCCATCGACTGGGACAAGACCATCGCCTTCCGCGAGCATGTCTGGGACCTCGGCCTCGGCGTCGCCGAAGCCATGGACACCGCGCAGCGTGGGATGGGGCTGGACTGGCCGACCTCGCTGGAGCTGATCACACGTTCGGTCGGTGCCGCCAAGCGGCGCAATGCGCTGGTGTTCTCCGGCGCAGGTACGGATCATCTTGCGGTCGAGGATGCCAAGAGCCTCGACGACGTCATTCGCGCCTATGAGGAGCAGCTCTCGGCCGTCGAGAAGGTCGGCGGCCGCATCATCCTGATGGCGTCGCGTGCTCTCGCAAAACTCGGCCGCAGCGCCGACGATTACGCCAAGGTCTACAACCGCGTGCTGTCGCAGGTCCGCGAGCCCGTGATCATCCACTGGCTCGGCGATATGTTCGATCCCGCTCTGACCGGATATTGGGGCACCAAGGACCTGGACAAGGCGATGGACGTTGCGGTGGCCATCATCAACAACAACGCGGCCAAGGTTGACGGCGTCAAGGTTTCGCTACTCGACAAGCAGCGCGAGATCGACATGCGCAGGCGCCTGGACAAGCGCATCAAGATGTACACCGGCGACGATTTCAACTACGCGGAGCTAATCGCCGGCGACGACCAGGGCTTTTCGCACGCACTGCTCGGCATCTTCGATGCCATCGCGCCGGCTGCCTCTTATGCGTTGTCACGCCTCGCGGCAGGCGACGAGGCCGGCTTCCACGACGTGCTGGGGCCGACCGTGCCGCTGTCGCGTCATATCTTCAAGGCGCCGACGCGCTTCTACAAGACCGGCGTGGTGTTCATGGCCTATCTCAACGGCCACCAGGATCATTTCACCATGGTCGGGGGACAGGAGAGCGCGCGCTCGATGCTGCATCTGGCCGAGCTGTTCCGCCTCGCCGATCAGGCCGGGCTGCTGGCCAACCCCGAACTGGCGACCCGTCGCATGAAAACAGTGCTGGCCTCTCACGGGCTGGACTCCTGATGCGCGATTTTTCGTCCGACCATCGCTGGCTGTCGCTCAACACGGCGACGGTCCGCAAGCAGGGTGACCTCGTCGAGATCATCGACGCCTGTGCGAAGCATGGCATCCGCGCCATCGACCCCTGGCGCGATCAGGTCGCTGCCGTCGGTCTCGACCGCGCCGCACGCGCGGTGCGCGACGCCGGCCTCGAGCTGTCGGGCTATTGCCGCGGCGGCATGTTCACCTCGGACGCATCGCGTCGCGGCGAAGTGCGCGACGACAACCGCCGCTGCGTCGACGAAGCCAAGGCGCTGGGCGCGCCCTGCATCGTTCTCGTCGTCGGCGGTCTGCCGCAATATTCGCGGCCGGGCAGCGAGGCGTCCAAGGACATCGTCGCAGCGCGCGGTCAGGTCGAGGAGGCTCTCGCCGAGATGCTCGACTATGCCAGACAGGCAAAGCTGCCGCTGGCGATCGAGCCCTTGCATCCGGCCTACGCTGCCGACCGCGCCTGCGTGAACACGACGAAACAGGCGCTCGACATCTGCGATCGGCTCGACCCGGGCCGCAGCGGCATGCTTGGCGTCGCGCTCGACGTCTATCACATCTGGTGGGATCCGGAGCTGATGGCCCAGATCGCGCGTGCCGGCAAGGATCGCCTGCTGGCCTTCCATGTCTGCGACTGGCTGGTGCCGACCAGGGACATCCTCAACGACCGCGGCATGATGGGCGACGGCGTGATCGACATCAAATCGGCGCGCGCCGCTGTCGAAGCGCAAGGCTATGCCGGTTATTCGGAGATCGAGATCTTCTCCAACGACTGGTGGAGCAAGCCGATGGACGAGGTGCTGCGCACGTGCATTACGCGGCACAGGACGGTGGTCTAGCTCCCACGCGCGCTGTCCTCACGGGCTTGCGACTTGTTGCCGCGTGTTGAAGCGCGCCTTCCCCTTCACGGCACCGAAGCGGCGGGCTCGCTCAGCGAGCCGGTTGGAGTACCACCAACGAGAGGTGGACAGCCGTCAGCTTTCAGGCAGAATGATATCATCCCGATGCCGCAGCCTCGCCACGGTCTGCGCCAGATCGGATGCGGTAATCAGTGGCATCAACGATCGGCAGGCACGGCGGATGTACCCACGCCTGATGATCTTGAATGGCCCCGGCGCGCAATCGTCGGGGCCATTGTTGTGATCGGCGGGGCAAGGCTAGCGACTTTTGCCGGAAGCCCCGGCGTGTTCCAGCCCCAGGCCCGTTCTATTGCGGCAATAAGGAAAGACCGCCCGAAGGCGGTCTTGCAGTCCAATGTGCCGGGCCAAAATAGTTTCGGGATCAAACCTTGTCCGGCCCGGTCTAATCGCCAGCTAACCACTATCCCGGGAAGGCCGCTGACAATTAAGATTTCAGTCCTGAAATGGAATGCACCAGCGACTTGGGAACCCGTCGTCCGACGCGAGTCTTGTTGCGTGCCTGCGTACAGCGCTGGCCGAAGGGGCTACGGCGCTGAGAACTTCGACTAGCTCTCAGGCTGGAGCTGCTCACGTCGGTGAAAAGTCAGACGATTGCGCTATCATCGATTGACCGTCAAACACCGGACTATCACTCGTCAATTCAATCTGCGAAATTGTGACAACATAAGTGCGCTTGTAAACAAGCTGGCGCGAAGGGAGGTTCGCAGTGGAGGCAGTGGAGAGAGTGCAGCGCTTGCGTGCGATGAGTTCGCTGTGCCGCCAACAGGCCGCGTACAACAGCATGAACAAATGGAAGCTGCTCGCAGAAGCAGAATACTGGGACCACCTGGCCGATCTTGAGTTGTCTGCTCACTCCCAGCAATGCAGCGCCATCAGCTCGGATGAGAAAGAGCGGCCTCAAGCGATCCCAACCGCGACTGACGCTGGACCGAAGACGATTTCCGTCGCGTGAGGTCAAGGCGAGGCGGTTGTTTGCATTCCGTGCCACCGCATTTCTCACAGAGAGAAGCGGCCCGGACACGTATGTTCTGGCCGAACTGTGGAGCAGGGCGATGATGGCACCCCGCGTCGCTCGGCCGCTGCGCACATTGCAACGAGGGAATGCGACGCTGCTGCCGTCACGGGCCTGCGAGCTGTTGCAGCGTGTTGAAGCGCGCCTTCTGCTCGCTGCTCAGCGTGGCATAGAACTCGTCCAGGGCGGGCTCGACCAGCTTGGCGGCCTGAAGCATGGCCTCGAGCCGGTGCTGCATCGCCTCTAGTCGTCCGACCGGCGTCAGCGGTACATCGTTCGGACAGGCCGCCTGTAGGCCCTCAACGCCCTTCGCCGTCGCCTCGCCGAGGCGGTCGAGCGCTTCCTTCTGCTTGCCCGCGGGGTGGAGGACAGCCTCGATCCTCTGGATCGGCAACTGGGTCAGGCCGGACTTCGGATCGCCGCAGCCTTCGGCACTGGCTTCCTGGGCATTGGCTTCCTGCTGCCGAGGCGAGCGGTCGCCGATTTTGGGGCCGAGCGCGTTGAAGCGGGCCTGCTGCTCGTCACTGAGCGAGTTGTAAAAAGTCTCCAGTGCCGGTCGCACGATCTTGACAGCATCCAGTGTCGCGCTGACGCGGTTCATCATCGCCCGCAAGCGGCCAGGCGGCGTCAGTGCATATGTCTCTGCGCAGGAGTCCTTGAAAACACCGGCGGCGTTGGCCGCCGCGGTCTTCAACGCGTCGAGCAGCGCGCGTTGCTCCGCCGTCGGCCGCACTGCCCGCGTGATATCGTCAAGCGGCCAAGCGGTGACGCCCTTGTCCGGTGTGCCGCACAATTGCTGCAGCGTTTGCGGGCTCACGCTGGCGCGCTGGCGCGCGCGGGTGCCGCCGCCGGCTTGCGGATAGTCATTCGGGTTGGTGCTGGCATAGGCGGAATAGGGGCTGTCATCGCCCCAGAACATGGTGTCGACGAAGTCGTCATACGCGTACGCCCAATAGCCGGGCTCGTAGGCATAGGACCAGAACGTGTAGTCAAAAATGTCGGAATAGGCGTAAGGCCAGAACACGGGCCCAAGCCATGCCACGAACACCGCGGGATGGCGGTGTCGCCAGGCCTGCCGGGGAGCCCAGCCGCTGTGGCGGGCGACGAGGGCCGCCTGGGTTTGTCCGGCCGCCCGCTCGCGGAAGTGCGCGGCAAACCGCCCGCGCGCGGCGGCCGCCGCTGCAACTGATGCAGCGGGGGCCTGCAGCCCCAGCCTCTGCTGGCGCGCCAGATCGATTTGCTGCGCCCGTTGCTCGTGCTGCAGCAGACGGTTCTGCGCCTGCAGCGCGCGTTCTTGTGCGCGTTGCGCGCGTGCGCCGTCCGGCTTTTGCGACTGCAACGTCTGCACACGCTGCTGGAGGCGATCGATGCGGGTCTGGCGCTCCGCGGTCTGGCGCGACAGCATCTCGCGCTGTCCCTGCTCGACGTGCTGCTCACGCTGTTGTACGCGCTGCTCGCGCTCCAGCAGCCTATTCTGCGACTGCAGCAATCGCTGCTGCTCGCGTTGCGCTCCCGCGCCTTCCGGCTTTTGCGACTGCAATGTCTGCACACGCTGTTGCAAGCGGTCGATGCGGCCCTGGCGTTCCGAGGCTTGGCGCGACAGCGTCTCGCGCGGCCGTTCCGGCCGCTCGCTCACGGCCGGCGGCGCGCTGGGGTGTGAGGGGGCGGCAATATGCGGCGTCGGCGGCGGTGCCATCGCCGGACGTTGCGGAGCTGCCGGCGCGCGATGGAATTCAGGTCGCGGTGCCGCCACGTGCGGGGCAGCTCGCTGCGGTGGTGCCGCGAAGTGCGGGGCCGGGCGCGGTGGCGGTGAGGCCATGCGAGGCGCCGGACTCGGCGCCATGGCCGGTCGCTGCGGCATGGCCGGAGGATGAAATGCCGGCGCAGCGGGACGCGCCATCGCAG
This sequence comes from Bradyrhizobium sp. 604_D8_N2_3, assembly GCF_051810765.1. NCBI lineage: Bacteria > Pseudomonadati > Pseudomonadota > Alphaproteobacteria > Hyphomicrobiales > Nitrobacteraceae > Bradyrhizobium > Bradyrhizobium sp. 604_D8_N2_3. Next base: position 2,656,351 of record NZ_JBPWPM010000001.1, read on the forward strand.
GTGGCGCCGCCGGTCGGGCCATCGCAGGCGGCGCTGCCGGTCGGGCAGCCGCTCCCGGCGGCCCACCCCGACCATGATGGTCCTGGGCGGACGCACCGACGCTCGCCGTGAGCATCGACACACCGACCAAAAACGCCGAAAGGCACACGGCACGCGGAAGCATGATCGCAACTCCACGCTCGTCCCAGTCGCCCGGAACCGTTCAACGCGCAGGTGGCGAAATCGTTCGTTGTTGACTGCCCGCGGCCTTGCGGTCTTCCGACGCAGGCAGAGCTCAGGCGAAATCCTGCGTCAGGGTGGCAGCGATTCTCTCCAAGGCCCAATCAACCTGGTCACTGGTAATCACCAGCGGCGGGGCGAAGCGGATCGTGTGCTCGTGGGTATCCTTGGCGAGGATGCCTTCGGTCTGCAGAGCCTCACAGTAGCGGCGCGCACGGCCGGCTTCAGGGTTGAGCTCGACCGCCAGCATCAGCCCGCGTCCGCGCACGTCGCGCACCGTGTTGGCGCGGATGCTTCTGAGGCCTTTCAGGAAGCGCTCACCTTGCACCGCAGCGTTCTCGATCATCCCTTCCTCGACGAGAACGCGGAGCGCCGCCCGCGCCACCGCGCAGGCGAGCGGATTGCCACCGAATGTTGAGCCATGCTGACCTGGTTTCAGCGTGCCGAGGACCTCGTTGTTGGAAAGCACGGCCGAGACGGGATAGAAACCGCCGGACAAAGCTTTGCCGAGCAGCGTCACATCCGCCTCGATGCCCTCGTGCTGTTCCGCAAGCAGCTTGCCGGTGCGGCCGAGTCCAGTCTGGATCTCGTCGAGGATCAGCATCACGTCGTGCGCCGTGCAGAGCTCGCGCACCCCCGTGAAATAGCCTGCCGGTGGAATGATGACTCCGGCTTCGCCCTGGATGGGTTCGACCAGGAAGGCGACGGTGTTCGGCGTGATTGCGTCTTCCAGCGCGGCGAGATCGCCGAAGGGAATGATTTTGAAGCCCGGCGCAAAGGGGCCGAAATGTTCGCGCGTGGCCGCGTCGGTCGAGAAGCCGACGATGCCGAGGGTGCGTCCATGGAAATTGTTGGCGCAGACGATGATCTCGGCTTGCCCGTCGGGCACCCCCTTCACCTCATAGCCCCATTTGCGCACGGACTTGATCGCGCTCTCAACGGCTTCGGCTCCGCTGTTCATCGGCAGCACCTTGTGAGAGCCGGTGAGTTCCGCGATCTCCTCGTAGAAGGGAGCGAGCTGGTCGTTGTGGAATGCACGCGAGGTCAGGGTCAATCGGCCGGCCTGCTCGACCATGGCGGCCAGGATTTTCGGGTGGCAATGGCCCTGGTTGACCGCCGAATAGGCGGAGAGGCAATCCAGATATCGGTTGCCCTGGGTGTCCCAAACGAAAACGCCTTCGCCGCGCGACAGGACAACGCCAAGCGGCTCGTAATTGCGGGCGCCGAAGCGCGCCTCCCTCGAGATGAAATCAGCGACTGGCGGACTACTCATTCGTCACTCCAGCTCACGTGTCTTACGCATTCTAACAGATAATGCGTCGCTCGTTCGAAACGATGCCCGCGGGCCTCAACCTATAGAGCAGGGCACGCTCAGGAAGCCGCGGAACCGCACCCGTCCGCCCCGCACCGGATGGCCGCTCACGGCATAGTTCGGGAAGCGCGCCAGGAAGCGCGAGATCGCAATCGCGCCTTCGAGTCGCGCCAGCGCCATGCCGGCGCATTGATGCGCGCCGGTGGCGAAGGCGAGATGCCGGTTCGGCGTGCGCGCGATGTCAAAGCGTTCGGGCTCCGGAAACTGGGCGGGATCGCGGTTGGCCGCCCCGATGCACAGCGTCACCGACGTGCCGGCGTCGAGCATGACGCCGCCGAGCTCGATCTTCTCTGTCGTCATGCGGTTGCCGAGCTGGTTCGAGCTCTCGTAGCGCAGCATCTCCTCGACGGCAGTCTTGATCATGTCGGAGTTTTCGATCAGCCGCTGCTTCTGGTCCGGATTCCGGTGCAGCGCGACGAGGCCGTTGCCGATCAGATTGGTGGTGGTCTCGTGCCCGGCGTTGAGCAGGAAGATGCAGTTGTGCAGCAGCTCCTTCTCCGTCAGCCGCTCGCCGTTTTCCTCGCCGTTGCCTTCTCCCTGGATCAGGCGCGTCAGCACGTCACGCTCGGGATTGCCGGGCTTTTGGCGCCTGCGCGCGACCAGGGTTTCGAGATAGGCGAGGAAGTCCTTTACCGCCTTGTTGCCGCGCGCAGCCACTTCGGGCGACACCACCGGCTCGAGTGCACCGAGGATCGCCAGCGACCAGTCGCGCAGCGGCTCGCGTTCGTCGTGGGGAACGTCGAGCAGATTGCCGATCACTTCGATGGGGATCGACGCGGCGAAGTCGTCGATCAGCTCGCAAGCCCCCTTGGCGGCGATGGCATCGAGCAGGCCGTCGACCAGCTTGACGATATCGGGCTCCATCCCCGCGATCGCGCGCGGCGACAGCGCGCCCATGATCAGGCGGCGCACGCGGGTGTGGGCGGGCGGGTCGTTGAAGACGAGGCTCGTGGTGTGGTGCTCGTAAAGCGGGGTGTCGCCGTATTTCGGCGCGAACTCGCGCTTCTTGTCCGAACTGAACGACTTTGTGTTCTTGTAGGTGGTGACGAGATCGTCATAGCGGGTCAGGAACACAGTGCCGTTGGGGAGGCGCTTGACCGGCTCGTTTTCCCGCAGTGCACGATAAGTCGGGTAGGGATCGTCGTAGAATTCGGGTGTCAGCTTCTCCAGATCGAAATTGGCCGCCAGTTCTTTCGCACTTGCGTTCATCGCCGCCATACTCGCCGGTTGAGACCGATATGCTGTTTTCGCTCTTTCGAGCGGCTCGGCTCACCGTCTACAGTCGTGTCGTGATTTGCAAGCCGACCGGACAGGAAAATGCACGCCCGCGCTGACGCTGCCGACACGGCCCCGAATTGGCCCGACGATATTTTCGCGACATTGCAACGCTTCGACGTCCGGCAGGCGCCTTACGTGCCCGACGCCGGCCATTCGAAGTTGATTCAGCGCGTGCTGGCCTCAACCACGATGCGCGGCATTCCGCTGACGACGGAGGAGGAGGGCGTCGCGCTCCTGGCCGGGGCCTGGACCGGCGGACAGCGCGGCGTGCTTCTGATGCAGTCGAGCGGGGTCGGCAATTGCATCAACATGCTGTCGCTGATCCCGATCCTGCGCTTTCCGTTCCTGACGCTCGTGACCATGCGCGGCGAGTGGGGCGAGTTCAATCCATGGCAGGTGCCGATGGGATCGACCACGCATTGCGTGTTCGAGCTCTCTGGCGTCCAGGTGCTGCGCGCGTCCAATGCGGCCGAGGTGCCGGCCGTGCTGGAGGCGGCCGCAGCGCAGGCCTACAACGCGCTCACGCCCACCGCCGTCCTGCTGTCGCAGCGCCTGATCGGCGCCAAGGTTTTCACCAAATGAGCAAGGCCAATCTCCTCGACCGCCGCCAGGTGGTGTCTACCCTGCTTGCGAACCGCAAGAACGTCGTCGCAATCGGCGGCCTCGGGGCCTCCACCAACGACATGTGTGCCGCTGGCGACCACGCGCGCAACTTCTACCTCTGGGGCGGCATGGGCGGCGCGGCGATGATCGGGCTTGGTCTGGCGCTGGCGCAACCAAAACTGCCGGTGCTGGTCATCACCGGCGACGGCGAGATGCTGATGGGGATGGGGAGCCTTGCCACCATCGGCCTGCAGAAGCCGTCCAACCTCTCGATCGTGGTGCTCGACAACGAGGCCTATGGCGAGACCGGTGGCCAGACCAGCCACACCTCCGCAGCTGCCGACCTCGTCGGCGTCGCCAGGGCCTGCGGCATCGGGGACGCCCGCGCGATCTCGACCATGGCCGAGGTCGAGGCCTTCGCCAAAGCCGTCCACAACGTCTCGGCGGGGCCGCGATTTGCCAATGTGAAGATCGATAGCGCCAGCCTGGACCGGATTCTCCCAGTCCGGGACGGGACTTACATCGTCAACCGGATCCGTGGCGATCTCGGCTTCCAGCCGATCTAGCCCTGCTTGGCTCCGTCCTGAGCAACGTTCCGGGCCCTCCGGGCGGGGAAGTGTGACCATTTTCCAACAAGTTTGCACCCACGTAGGTTGCGTCGCAGCATTCTGCTTGACTTTTGCGTGGGTGAGTGCTTACTCACTAACATGAGCTCACTGCGAATGACGAGCGACCTGAGGCGTCAATTGATCCTCGGTGCCGCAAAACGCTGCTTTGCCCGACACGGCTATACCGGCACCACGACCAAGAGCGTGGCGGCCGCCGCTGCCATTTCCGAGGCGCTGCTGTTCAAGCATTTTCCGTCCAAGGCGGCGCTCTACGCCGAGATCCTCAGCGACGAGTGCGAAGCCGATCCGGCACTGACGGACCTGCTCGAGCGGGAGCCCTCGACGGCCACGCTGGTCGAGTTGATCCGCGGCATGGTCCAGCATTTCCTCCACATCGCCGACGGGCCCGATCAGGAGGAGGCGCAGCGCCTGCGACTGATGGCCACCAGCCATCTGGATGACGGCGAATTCGCCCGTCTGCTATATGCCAAGATCGAGAAGCTGATCGGGGCGGTCTTCCTCGCCTCGCTCGAGCGCGCGGTTGCCAGCGGTGACGCGCGGCCGTTCAGCGGCGATCCGCTCAACCTGTTCTGGTTCGCGCATCATTCGGTGATGATGGCTGCGCTGACCAGGCTGCCGGCCACGCCCTGCCTCGTCTACGGCAAGGCGAACGATCTGGAGCGGCAGCTCTGTGAGTTTCTCCTGAGGGGTATCGGACTTAACGACGCCGCAATTGCTTCGCATTTGGGCCGCGATCAGGCCGCGGATGCGGGCAAGACGGCGATTGCAGAAAGCGCATGACATGAACATCGTAACCGAACACAAGATTTCGGGCGAACCGATCGACACCAAGGCTCCCAAGCGTCCGGTCAGGCCGGTGCTGTGGTTCATCATCGTCGGCACGCTCCTGGGCGTGCTCGTTGGCGGCCTCGTCTGGTTCAATTACTTCCGCGGCCAGATGATCAAGCAGTTCTTCGCCAACAACAAGCCGCCGCCGACCGCGGTCAGCGCGGCCGAGGCGAAGTCCGAGGTGGTGCCGAACCTGCTCACCGCAGTCGGTGGCCTTGCCGCCGTGCACCAGGTCGACGTCAGCGCCGACGTCAACGGCCGCGTCACCGAGATCAAGTTCGAGCCGGGTACGCATGTCGATTCCGGCACGCCACTGGTGCAGTTCTTCGACATGCCGGAGCAGGGCGACCTCGCCAACTACAAGGCGCAGGCAACCGTCGCACAGCTCTCGCTCGACCGCGCCAAGCAGCTGGCATCGCGCCAGTTCGGCCCGCAGGCGACCGTCGATAACGCGCAGGCCGCCTACGATCAGGCGCTGGCCGGCATCGCCAAGACCGAGGCGGTGATCTCGCAGAAGCTGGTGCGTGCGCCGTTCTCCGGCGATCTCGGCGTCCGCAAGGTCGAAGTCGGCCAGTACCTGACGGCCGGCACGGCGATCGTCTCGCTGACCGATCTGTCGGAGCTGTGGGCCAACTTCACGGTGACCGAAAAGGACTCGGGCAACCTCAAGGTCGGCCAGCCGGTCCGGCTCAAGGTCGACGCCTACCCCGGCCGCACCTTCGATGCCAAGATCACCACGATCGAGCCGCAGGTCGCGGCCGACACCCGCAACATCCGCGTGCAGGCGACGGTCGCCAATCCGGAGAAGATCCTGAAGCCGGGCATGTTCGTGACCACGACGGTGGTGCTGCCGGCGAAGCCGGCCGTGATCACCGTGCCGGAAACGGCGGTCGATTACACGCTGTACGGCGACTCCGTGTTCGTGATCACCGAGAAGAAGGAAGAGGACGGCAAGACCAGCCTCTCCGCAGTGCGCACGTTCGTGCAGACCGGCAGCCGGGTCGACGGTCGCGTCGAAATCATCAAGGGCGTGAAGGTGGGCGACAAGGTCGTCGCTGTCGGCCAGCTCAAGCTGCAATCGGGCGCCCCAGTTGCGATCTCGACCGATCCGGCGCCGCAGATCCCGGCGCAGCCGCCGCGCTACTGATCCAATACATCCAGGTGATCCGGCCTCGCCGGGTCACTTTTCTTGAGACAAAGAAATCGAGATCGCCGCGATGCGCTTTACCGATATTTTCATCAAGCGACCGGTCCTGTCGGTCGTCGTCAGTCTGCTGATCCTGCTGATCGGCCTGCGCGCGGCGATGGTGCTGCCGATCCGGCAATATCCGAAGCTGTCGAACACGGTCATCAACATCACGACCGTCTATCCCGGCGCGTCCGCAGACCTGATCCAGGGCTTCATCACGACGCCGATCGAGCAGGCGGTCGCCTCGGCCGAAGGCGTCGACTACATGACCTCGTCCTCGGTGCTCGGCACCTCGACGATCCAGGTCTACATCAAGCTGAACTTCGATCCGAACCAGGCGCTCACCGAGGTGCTCGCCAAGACCAACTCGGTCAAGTACCTGATTCCAAAGGAATCCAACGACCCGATCGTCACCAAGACCACCGGCCAGACCACGGCCGTGATGTATCTCGGCTTCTCCTCCGAAGAGCTGTCGGGCTCGGCGATATCAGACTATCTGACGCGTGTGGTGCAGCCGGTGCTGTCGACGGTCGACGGCGTGGCCTCGGCCGACATTCTGGGCGGCCAGACCTTTGCGATGCGGCTGTGGCTCGATCCCATGAAGATGGCCGGCCGCAACGTGTCGCCGGCCGATGTCGCCGCCGCGATCGCCGCCAACAACTTCCAGTCCGCAGCGGGGCAGACCAAGGGCTATCTGATCGTTTCCAACATCTCGACGAACACCAGCCTGACTGACGTCAACCAGTTCAGGAAGATGATCGTCAAGGCCAAGGACGGCGGCTTTGTGCGGATGGAGGACATCGCCACAGTCGAACTCGCCGCCCAAAGCACGGATGCCAGCGTCGCCTTCAATGGCGAGCATGCGATCTTCATTGGCGTGAACGCGACGCCGCAGGGCAACCCGCTGACGCTGGTCAAGGGCGTGCGCGCACTGTTCCCCGAACTCGAGCGCAATCTTCCGCCGTCGATGAAGATGAAGGTCGCCTACGACTCGACCAAGTTCATCCAGTCTTCGATCGACGAGGTGGAGAAGACGCTGGGTGAAGCCGTGATCATCGTGATCGTGGTCATCTTCCTGTTCCTGGCCTCGCTCCGTTCGGTCATCATTCCCGTCGTCACCATTCCGCTGTCGATGATCGGCGTCTGCACCTTGATGCTGGCGTTGGGTTTCAGCTTCAACCTTCTGACCCTGCTCGCGATGGTGCTCGCGATCGGCCTCGTGGTCGACGACGCCATTGTCGTGGTGGAGAACATCCATCGCCATCTGGAGGAGGGGAAGACGCCGGTTCAGTCGGCGCTGGAAGGCGCGCGCGAAATCGTTGGGCCGGTCATCTCCATGACCATCACGCTCGCGGCGGTGTACGCGCCGATCGGCTTCCTCGGCGGCCTGACCGGTTCGCTGTTCCGCGAATTCGCCTTTACGCTCGCGGGCTCGGTGATCGTGTCAGGTGTGATCGCGCTGACGCTGTCGCCGATGATGTGCTCTATTCTGCTCAAGAATACCGAAGAGGGCCGCTTCGCCAAGCTGGTCAACAAGGTGTTCGGCGCTTTGACGCGCTGGTATGGGCGCAGGCTCGACCGCTCGCTCGATTACAAGGCGATCACCGGTCTGTTCGCGGTGACGATCCTCGGGCTGGTCGGCTTCCTCTACATGCACACCTCGAAAGAGCTGGCGCCTGAGGAGGACCAGGGCATCGTGTTCGCGGTGACCAAGGCGCCGAAATACGCCAACATCGACTATGTCGATTTCTACGGCGAGAAGCTCGACGAGAAATTCCAGAAGTTCCCCGAAACCGATCTGCGCTTCGTGCTGAACGGCATCAACGGCCCGCAGGGCGGCATCGCCGGCATGCTGCTGAAGTCGTGGGACGAGCGCAAGCGCTCGTCGATCCAGTTGAAGCCGCTGGTGCAGGCCGAGCTTTCCAAGATCGAGGGCGTGCAGGCTTTCGCGTTCAACCTGCCGCCGTTGCCGGGTGGCCCCGGCGGTCTGCCGGTTCAGATGGTGATCAATTCCACCGCGGGCTTCCAGACGGTCTATGAGCAGATGGAGAAGCTGAAGGACGCCGCGCGCAAGAGCGGCATGTTCATCGTCTCCGACAGCGACCTCGCCTACAACCAGCCGAACGTGGAGGTCACGATCGACCGCACCAAGGCGCAGGATCTCGGCGTTAACATGCAGAACCTCGGCTCTACGCTCGCGGTGCTGCTCGGTGGCAACTACATCAACCGCTTCAATCTGGAGGGCCGGTCCTACCAGGTGATCCCACAGGTGCCGCGCAGCAGCCGGCTCTCGCCGGAATCGCTCGGCGGCTATTATGTGACGACCAACACGGGCCAGCAGCTCCCGCTGTCGACCGTGGTCTCGGTCAGGACCAAGACTGATCCGAATTCGCTGACGCATTACAATCAGCTCAATTCGGCGACGTTCTCGGCTGTGCCGATGCCCGGCGTGACGGTCGGATCGGCGGTCGACTTCCTCGAAGGCGAGGCCAAGAAGCTGCCGGCCGGCTTCAGCCACGATTATCTCGCGGACTCCAGGCAATACGTGCAGGAGGGCAACCAGCTTGCGATCACCTTCGGTTTTGCGCTGATCATCATCTTCCTGGTGCTGGCGGCGCAGTTCGAGAGCCTGCGTGACCCGTTCGTGATCATGATCTCGGTGCCGATGGCGATCGTGGGTGCGCTGATCCCGCTGTTCTTTGGCATGGCGACCATGAACATCTACACCCAGGTCGGTCTGCTGACCCTGGTCGGCCTGATCACCAAGCACGGCATCCTGATGGTGGAGTTCGCCAACGAGCTCCAGGTCAACGAGCGGCTCGACCGCCGCTCGGCCATCGAGATGTCGGCCCGCATTCGTCTGCGGCCGATCCTGATGACCACGGCCGCGATGGTGACCGGCCTGATCCCGCTCCTGACTGCGTCCGGCGCGGGCGCGGCCAGCCGCTTCTCGATCGGCCTCGTGGTGGTCGCCGGCATGTCGATCGGTACGCTGTTCACGCTGTTCGTGCTGCCCGCAGTCTACGTCATGCTGGCAACCGACCACCGCGCGGCGGCCGATTCCGAGCGGAACAAGGAGGTCAACGATCTCGACCTCAATTCCAAGGCGCTGCGACCGACCTGAGCCGCAGGTCAGCGAACCAGAGGGCGGCAGCGGCATCCGTTGCCGCCCTTTTCATTTGCCCCGCAGCCTGCGGACGCCGTCAGGCTTAGGGGGAGCCCTTTCCGCGTTGGCGAGAGACAAGTTCCGGCCTTCTTGCTAGATTCGCCGGGATGAGCATCTCCCTCCACCCCGACACCCCGCAAGCCAGGACGGCGCCGAGCGCGGCCGCGGCTGGCGTCGTGCCCGGCGAGGCGGCGGGGCGCGGGATCAGGACCCGGCTTTTCACCAAATATGTCGCGCTCTTCGTGGCCGTCGTCGCCATTGCGCTGCTGGCCAACGGGCTGTTCGAGGTCTTCTTCTATTATCGCGAGCACAAGGCCGCGCTGATCCGGGTCCAGCATGAGCAGGCGGAGGCGGCGGCGGCCAAGATCGGCCAGTTCGTCAAGGAGATCGAGAGCCAGCTAGGCTGGACCACGCAGCTGCCCTGGTCGGCGGGCTCGATCGAGCAGCGCCGGTTCGACGCACAACGGCTGCTGCGCCAGGTGCCCGCGGTCACAGAGCTCGCCCAGGTGGATGCGACCGGCAAGGAGCGCTTGCGGGTCTCGCGGCTGGCCATGGACGCGATCGACAGCGGGATCGACCTGTCGGCCGACCCGAAGTTCACCGAGGCGGTCGCGCACAAGGTCTATTACGGCCCGGTCTATTTCCGCAGGGAGTCCGAGCCCTACATGACGCTCGCGCTGGCCGGCGCGCGCAAGGATGCCGGCGTCAGCATCGCGGAGGTCAATCTCAAGCTGATCTGGGACGTCGTGTCCCAGATCAAGGTCGGCGAACACGGGCACGCCTATGTGGTCGGCCCGGAGGGACGCCTGATCGCGCATCCCGACATCAGCCTGGTGCTGCGCAACACCGACATGTCGGGCCTCGCGCAGGTGCGCGCCGCGCAGGCTGGAGGCGGCACCCTGTCCGACGCGCTCCCCGAAGCGCGCAATATCCAGGGGCAGAAGGTGCTGACCACATCGGCCCCGATCGAGCCGCTGCATTGGACCATGCTCGTCGAGCTGCCGGTCGAGGAGGCCTATGCGGCGCTCTATGCTTCGCTGCAGCGGCTGGCGATCGTGTTGCTCGCAGCGTCGATCTTCGCGGTGCTCGCCGGGATTTTTCTCGCACGCCGCATGGTCGGACCGATCCAGGCCCTGCGCAGCGGCGCCGAGCGGATCGGCGGCGGCGATTTCTCGCAGCGCATCTCGATCAAGACCGGCGACGAGCTCGAAGGACTCGCCGACCAGTTCAACGACATGGGCGCGCGATTGCAGGAATCCTATGCGGATTTGGAAAACAAGGTCGAGCGGCGGACGGCTGAATTGTCCGAAACGCTCGAGCAACAGACGGCGACTTCTGAGGTGCTGGAGGTCATCAGTTCCTCTCCGGGCGAACTCGCTCCCGTGTTCTACAAAATGCTCGAAAATGCGACGCGGGTCTGTGGCGCAAGTTTCGGCGTCATGAATCTCTGGGACGGTGAAAGCTTCACGATTGCGGCGGATTACAATGTGCCGGCTGCGTTCGCTGCTTCGCGAAAAGATGTGGAAATCCGACCTCGTCCGAACAGCGCGCTCGCCGAGGTCGTCAGGACACGTGAGGTCGTCCACGTTCACGATGTGCGAAACACACCTGCCTATCTTGCTGGTGGGCCTGCCGTTCGCGCGATCTCAGACGTCGCCGGCGCCCGTACGATCGTCATCGTGCCGATGCTGAAGGAGAACGAGCTGATTGGCACGATCGCGGTCTATCGCAAGGAGGTCCGTCCGTTCGCCGACAAGCAGATCGCACTGGTTGAGAATTTCACCAAACAGGCTGTGATTGCGATCGAGAACGCTCGACTGCTCAAGCAGCTTCGTGAGCGTACCACGGAGCTGTCGCAGTCGCTCGACAATCTGCGTACCGCGCAGGATCGCCTGATCCAGACCGAGAAGCTCGCCTCCCTCGGCCAGCTCACGGCGGGGATCGCCCACGAGATCAAGAACCCGCTCAATTTCGTCAACAATTTCTCCTCGGTCTCGACCGAGCTGATCGATGAACTCAACCAGGCCCTGCAATCGGCTTCGCTCGACGGCAAGACGAAGGAGGAGGTCGACGAGCTGACCGGCATGCTCAAGAGCAATCTCGAGAAGGTGGTGCAGCACGGCAAGCGCGCCGATTCCATCGTCAGGAACATGCTGCTGCATTCGCGCGCGGGTTCCGGCGAGCATCGTCCCAGCGATATCAATGCCATCGTCGAGGAAAGCCTCAATCTCGCCTATCACGGCGCGCGCGCGGAACGGCCCGCCTTCAACGTCACGCTCGAGCGCGAGTTCGATCCCGGGGCCGGGATGGTCGATGTCTATCCGCAGGAGATCGCGCGCGTCTTGCTCAATTTGATCTCGAACGGCTTCTATGCTGCGGCCAAGCGCAAGGAGAGCGCGACGGACGGCTTCGAGCCCACCTTGAACGCGGCCACCAAAAACCTCGGCGACAAGGTCGAGATCCGGATCCGCGACAACGGCACAGGGATTCCGCCCGAGGTGAAGGCGAAACTGTTCAATCCGTTCTTCACCACCAAGCCGGCCGGCGAGGGCACCGGGCTTGGCCTGTCCATGAGTCATGACATCGTCGTGAAACAGCACGGCGGCACGATCGACGTGAACACCACACCCGGTGTATTCACCGAATTCATCATCACGTTGCCGCGCCAGATGGCGGCGGACGATACTCCCGGAGGCAAGAATTGAACGTTTACATCCTGGTCGTCGATGACGAGCCCGACGTCGAGGCGCTGTTCCGGCAGCAGTTCCGGCGTGACCTGCGCGCCGGACGCTTCCAGATGGAATTCGCGCCGTCCGCGTCCGATGCGCTCAGGCTCGCCTCCGAGGTGCGCGACCCCTCGTTGATCCTGATCCTGTCCGACATCAACATGCCCGGCATGAGCGGGCTCGACATGCTGCCCAAGGTGCGCGCCGAGCATCCGGACGTTCCCGTCATCATGATCACGGCCTATGGTGACGCCGAGACGCGCCGGAAGGCGATCGAGCGTGGCGCCATCGGGCTCCTCACCAAGCCGATCGATTTTGCGCTGCTGCGGCAGGAGATCGACACGAGGCTCGAGCAAGCCGCATGACTTCGACCATCCTCTTCGTCGATGACGAGCCAGACCTCGAGGCGCTGATCCTGCAAAAGTTTCGCAGGCAGATCCGCGACGGGCTCGTCGACATCATGTTTGCACGCGACGGCGTCGAGGCGCTGGAATCCCTCGAGCAGAACCCGCATGTCGACATGGTGGTCTCCGACATCAACATGCCGCGGATGGATGGGCTGTCGCTGCTGGCGAAGCTCCAGGAGGCCGAGGACAAGAAGTCGACCATCATCGTCTCGGCCTATGGCGACATGAGCAACATCCGCACCGCCATGAACCGCGGCGCGTTCGACTTCCTCACCAAACCGATCGACTTCGCCGACCTGGAAGCCACGATCGAGAAGACCATTCGCCATATCGAGATGCTGCGCGAGGTACGGCGCCGTCAGATGGAGGCGGAGCGGGCCCATGCCGCGCTATCGCGCCATTTCTCGCCCGAGCTCGCCAAGCGTCTGGTGGCTGGCGGCGAGGGTGAGGGGATCGAGGTGCAGTGGCGCGATGTCGCCACCATCTTCACCGATATCACCGGGTTCACCTCCCTGGTCGAGAGCGCGCCGCCCGAGACGCTGGGCGCGCTCCTCAACGAATATGTTGGCGGGATGACCGAAACCATCTTCGCGCATGAGGGGACGGTCGCAAAAATCATCGGCGATGCGATCCAGGTGCTCTTCAATGCGCCCGGCGATCAGCCGGACTATGCGACGCGTGCGGTCGCCTGCGCCCATGACCTCGATGCCTGGGCGCAGGATTTCTGCGCGCGCCAGAGGGCCGTGGGCGTGAACTTCGGCACCACCCGCATCGGCATTCACGCCGGGCCGGCTCTGGTCGGCAATTTCGGAGGCAACCGCTTCTTCGACTACACCGCGTATGGAGACACCATCAACATCGCGGCGCGACTGGAGGCCGCCAACAAGCATCTGGGAACACGCATCTGCGCCAGTGCCAGCGTCGCCAAGGCGGCCGAGCATTTTCAAGGCCGTCCCGTGGGTGATCTGATGCTGCGCGGACGCAGCGAACCGCTGCGCGCGTTCGAACCGTTGCTGCAGGAAAAATTCGAAGCGCCAAGGACGGCGCAATATTCCGAGGCTTTTGCCAAGATGGAAGCCGGCGACGTCGCGGCGATGCCGGCCTTTGCCGCGCTGGTCGGGATCCACGCCGACGATTCCCTGGCCGGCTTTCACCTGAAGCGCCTGCTCAACGGCGCCAAGGGTGTCCGCATGAAACTGGAATAGGAGTTCGACATGATTGGTGATTTCTCCGCCGGCAACTATCGTTTCATTCCGTCCGTGTTCCAGTATTCGGCGGGTGCCGCCGCTGACGACGGCTACGAGATCGAGCGGGTTCGGTTCGACCGCCTGGTGCCGCTGGCCGAGGGATTTGCGCTCGCGGCGAAGTATATCCAGGAAGCAGGCCGGCCGCTGACGGCGTTCTGTGCCTGCGAGTTGCGCTCACCGGCGGCCTTCAGCGAGGACGGCTTTCGCGCATTCAACCTGCACTATGTGAAGACGCTGTCCGAATGGGGCATCTTCGACGGCACCACCAATCCGGTGGCGCGCAGCAATGTCTGTCCGGAGATCGATCCGCCGTCCGAGCCGTCGTTCTATGCCTTCTCCTTCACGCGTCCGACGACATCGAAGGCGCCAAGTTTCGTGATCGCCGGTGGCGCCGAGACGCGCGAGGGCGGCGGGACCTATGTCGAGCGCACCGTGCGCTACCGCGACCTCAGTCCGGAGGGGCTGCGCGAAAAGGTGCGCTTCACCACCACGTCGCAGATGGAAAACCGGATGACGGCCTTCGGCTTCGGCTGGAAGGACACCACCGGCGTGCAGGCCTATTCCGTGCACGATTTCCACCACGCGCTGGTCGACGAACTGGTCCGCCGCGGCGCGTTGCGCTCCGGCCTGACCTGGCATTTTGCCCGTCCGCCAGTGGTCGATCTCGAATACGAGATGGATTGTCGCCGCGTGATGCGCGAGACCGTGATCTAGCGCTGACGCGGGTCGAGCGCGTCGCGCAGGCCGTCGCCGAGCAGGTTCAGCGACAGCACCACGAGGAAGATCGCAAGGCCCGGCCAGATCGCCATCCACGGCGCCTGGGTCAGGAAGCGCTGCGCCGCGTTGAGCATGCTGCCCCAGGACGGTGCGGGCGGCTGCTGGCCGAGGCCGAGGAACGACAGCGCGGCTTCGGCGATGATGGCGGCGGCGATCGACAGCGTCGCCTGCACCAATAGCGCGGGAAGGATGTTCGGCAGGATGTGCGAGAAGGCAATGCGCCACGGCGGATTGCCGAGCGCGCGCGCCGCCTCGACATAGTCTTCGGCCTTGACGCTCAAGACCTGCCCGCGCGTCAGACGGATGAAGATCGGCGTGGCCGAGATGCCGATTGCGATCATGGCATTGCCGAGGCTGGGACCGAGGAAGGCGGCCAGCGCAATCGCCAGGATCAGGAACGGGCAGGCCAACATTGCATCGGTGATCCGGCTGATCAGCGCGTCAACAAATCCGCCGCGATAGCCGGCGAGGAGGCCAAGAGGGACACCGATCCCGAGCGCGATCGCGACCGAGATCAGACCCGCCATCAGCGAGGCCCGCGCGCCGTAGATGACGCGGCTCAGGATGTCGCGGCCGAGATCGTCGGTGCCGAACCAGTGAGCGGCGGTGGGCGGCTTGCGCACCAGGCTCCAGCTCGTCGCAATGGGATCATAGGGCACGACCAGCGGCGCAAGGGCCGCAAGCAGGATGAAGGCCGTGATCACGACAAGCCCGAAGACCGCAGCCTTGCGCTTGAACAGGCGCCGCCGCGCACGGCGCGCCGGGCTGTCCAGCTCGTAGGCCTGGGAGGCGGGACTGGCTGGCAGTGCGGCGTCGGTCATCGTCTAACCTCGCAGCCGCGGATTGACGAGGACATAGGCGACGTCGGCAACGAGATT
The DNA here is from genome assembly GCF_051810765.1 of Bradyrhizobium sp. 604_D8_N2_3. NCBI lineage: Bacteria > Pseudomonadati > Pseudomonadota > Alphaproteobacteria > Hyphomicrobiales > Nitrobacteraceae > Bradyrhizobium > Bradyrhizobium sp. 604_D8_N2_3. Next base: position 2,671,670 of record NZ_JBPWPM010000001.1, read on the forward strand.
CAGTGTGATGTAGACTGTGGCCGTCACCAGCACCACGCCCTGCACCACCGCATAGTCACGGTTGAAGACGGCATCCACGATCAGCTTGCCGAAGCCGGGAATGGAGAAGATCTGCTCGGTCAGCACCGCGCCCGACAACAGCGTGCCGAGCTCGAGCGCACCGAGGGTGATGATCGGCGTGAGCGCGTTGCGCATCGCATGCTTGAGGATCACCGAGCGCTCGGAGAGACCTTTCGCGCGCGCGGTGCGGACATAGTCGCTCTCCAGAACCTGGAGCATGGCGCTGCGCGTGTGCCGCATCAGGACCGCCGAAATTGCGTTGCCGAGCACGAAGGCCGGCATGATGGTGGCTGCCAGGCTCGCGCGCCAGTCCTCGGTCAGCGGCACGTAGCCTGAGGCCGGCAGCCAGCCCAGGTGAATCGAGAACAGGAAGATCATGAGGATTCCGAGCCAGAAATTCGGCGTCGAGATACCCCACAGCGCGAACAGGTTGGCACCATAGTCCCAAACCGTGCCCTTCTTCACCGCGGAGATGATGCCGGCGGGAATGCCGATGAGGAACGCGATCAGGATCGCCATCGAGCCGAGCTGGAGCGTCACCGGCAGCTTCTGTGCGATCAGCTCGCGCACCGGCATCTTGTTGCGCAACGACTCGCCGAAATTGCCTGAGAGAACGCCCTTGAGCCAATAGACGTACTGCACGGGGATCGGCTGATCCAGCTTGTACTGCTGGCGGATCTGTTCGATCACGGCGGGATCGCGCTCCTCGCCGGCCATCACCAGCGCGGGATCGCCCGGCAGCAATTGCTGGAGCGAGAAGATCAGCACCGACACGAAGAACAGTGTCGGCACGATCTGCGCGATTCGGTGGGCGAGGAAGTTCAGCATGGCTCCACGCGCGTCCCAACCGCTGCCGTGATCACTTGAACTTCAATCCGACCACACGCACCAGCCCATCGGGCATCTGCCTGTAGCCGTCGAGCTTCTTCGTGTGCGCGATCAGCAGTGTGCGGTGGTAGATGTAGATGATCGGAAAATCGTCAAGCAGGATCTTGGTCAGCTTTTCGTAGATCGCCTTGCGCTCCTCGACGTCGGACGTCATGCGTCCATCTTCCATCAGCTTGTCGGCCTCGGGGTTCGAATACACGCCGTCGTTTTGCGGCGCCTTGCTGCGCATGAAGATGTAGGAATTGCCGTCGGGATCGATGCGGCCGCTCCAGTTGATCTGGAAGATCTGGAACTCGCCGGCTTGAGCCTGCTTGAAGGTCGTCGCGAATTCGACCGCGCGGATCTTGATGTCAAAACCCGCTTCCGCGGCCATGGACTGGACGACCTGGGCGACGGCTTCGTTCTCCGCGCCCTTGGGGATCATGTAATCCACCGTCACCGGCGTGGTGACGCCGGCTTCCTTCAGCAGCGCCTTGGCCTTCGCGATGTCGCGACCGCGAACCGGGAACGCTTTCTGGTAATAGGGATGCTTCGGGCTGACCCACTGATTTCCAGGCGTGAACTCGCCGTTGAAGACGACCTGGTTGAGCGCTTCGCGGTCGATCGAGAGATCGAGTGCCTGGCGGACCTTCGCCGACTGGCTCAGCGGCCCCTTGGTTTTGTCGTTTCCGATATTGACGGTCAGGCCGAGATAGCCGAGCTCCGGCGCGGTCGACAGCACGAGGCGGGAATCGGCGCGCACGTCCTTGATGTCGGTGGCGAGCACGCGCTCGATCAGATCGAGCCCGCCGGACTTGAGGTTGGCAAGGCGCACCGTCGCGTCGACAATCGGCAGGAACACGACGCGGTCGATATGGATGTTGTCCTTGTTCCAGTAGTCGGCAAACTTCTCGAACACCATGCGGTCCTGCTGGACGCGCTCGACGAATTTGTAGGGACCGGCGCAGACCGGATGCAGGCCGAACTTGTCGCCGGCTTCCTTCGCCGCCTTCGGCGAGACCATCATGCCGGAGCGGTCGGTGAGCTGGGCGATCAGCGGCGAGTAGGGCGTCTTCAGCACCAGCTTGATGGTCAGCGGATCGACCACCTCGACATGGTCGACGCTGGCAAGCTCGGACTTCCGGAACGAGGTCGGCAGCGTCATGTGACGCTCGATCGAGAATTTTGCGGCTTCGGCGTCCAGCGGCTCGCCGTCGTGGAATTTGACGTTGGGCCGGAGCTTGATCGTCATCTCCTTGCCGTCGGCCGAGGTCTCGTAGGACAGCGCGAGCTGCGGCACGATGTTGAGCTTCTCGTCGATGTCGAACAGCTTGTCGCAGAAGGCGGAGAAGACGATGCGGCCGACATAGGTGCGGCCGATGCTGGGATCGAGGATGTCGGGGTCTTCGGCGATGCCGATGCGAAGCGTGGTCTGAGCCTGGGCTGCGCCCGCGAGCGACGTCAGCACAGCCGACGCCAGGATTGTCAAACGCATGAAACTCATCGCTCTCAACCTCTGTTTTGCGGCTATGCCGGGTCCGTTCCCAATGAACTAACCCCGCTGCCGCGGACTGCTTCCGGGCCGCCGCTGAAGGCGGCGACCAATTTTTCAAGGACCGGCGAAAAGCCGCCGTCGGACGGGACGATCGCCGCGGAGGACGGCAGTTCCGACGTTCGGTGACAGGCCGTTGCATGTCCGATGCCATCCGGCACCAGCTGCGGCATTTCACTGCGGCAGCGGTCGACGACGTAGGGGCAGCGGGTGTGGAAGCGGCATCCCGGCGGCGGGTTGAGCGCGCTCGGGATCTCTCCCTGCAGCACAATCCGGCTGCGCTTTGCCCGCGGTTTAGGCATGGGGATCGCGGACAGCAGCGCACGGCTGTAGGGATGGCGGGGTGCCGCGAACAGGGCGTCCGCCTCGGCAGTCTCGACGATCTGGCCGAGATTCATCACGGCGACATGGTCGGCGATGTGCTTGACCACAGCCAGATCGTGCGAGACGAAGATGTAGGCCAGCCCAAGCCGGTCCTGCAGCTCGCGCAGGAGGTTGAGGATCTGCGAGCGGATCGAGACGTCCAGCGCCGAGACCGGCTCATCGCAGATGATCAGTTTTGGTTCGACCGCGAGCGCGCGGGCGATGGCGATGCGCTGGCGCTGGCCGCCGGAGAATTCGTGCGGATAACGCCGCTCGAGCCGCGGCTCGAGGCCGACCAGTCGCAGGATTTCCGCGACGCGCTCGCGCCGTTGCGCCGGCGGTACCAGATCGTGCAGCGCCAGCGGCTCGGCGAGAATCTGGCCGACCGTCATGCGCGGATTGAGCGAGGCGTAGGGGTCCTGGAAGATGATCTGTGCTTCGCGGCGGAAGGCGCGGAGCGCCCCGGCGTCCAGCGAGAGCAGGTCACGGCCGGCGAAACGCACCGTGCCTGCATCCGGCTCGATCAGCCGCAGCACCAGGCGACTGACGGTGGATTTGCCGCAACCGGATTCGCCGACCAGGGCCAGCGTCTTGCCGGCGTCGAGAGAGAAGCTGACGCCATCGACCGCTTTGACATGCCCCAGTGCCCGGCCGAACAGCGAGCGCCCGGCGACAAAATGCTTGACCAGGCCTTCGACCTCGAGAAGCGCCATCACGACACCAGAAGTTCGAGCGGCGCGCGGATGCAGCGCGAGAGGTGGCCGGGGCTGACTTCGACCAGCGGTGGCGGCGCCTTGGTGCAGGCGTCCAGCACGAAGGGGCAGCGCGCGGCGAAACGGCAGCCAGCGGGTGGCTGCGCCATGTTCGGCACCATGCCCTCGATCGTGGCCAGTTGCTCGGCGCGATGATCGAGCCGCGGGATCGAGCCCAGCAGGCCGACGGTGTAGGGATGCTGCGGCATGGCGAACAGCTCGTCGACCGGCGCGCGCTCGACGATCTCGCCGGCATACATCACCGCGACCTCGTCGCAGACTTCGGCGACGACACCGAGATCGTGGGTGATCAGGATGATAGCGGCGCCGCTCGCCGCCTTCAGTTCGCGCATCAGCTCCAAAATCTGCGCCTGCAGGGTGACGTCGAGCGCGGTGGTCGGCTCGTCTGCGATCAGCAGCCGCGGGTCGCAGGCCAGCGCCATCGCGATCATCACGCGCTGGCGCATGCCGCCGGAGAGCTTGTGCGGATATTCGTCGATCCGCCGCTCGGGCGAGGGGATGTGAACGCGCCGCAGCAGCTCGATGGCCCGCTCGCGCGCGCTGCGCCGGGAGCCGCCGCGATGGCGCAGAATGGTCTCGATGATCTGGTCGCCGATGGTGAAGCTCGGGTTGAGCGACGTCATCGGCTCCTGAAAAATCATCGCCAGCCGGTTGCCGCGGAGGTCGCGCAGCGTCTGGTCAGGAGTCTTCAGCAGGTCGAAGCCGTCGAAGCGGATTACGCCGGAGATCTCCGCGCTTTGCTTCGGCAAAAGCCCCATGATCGCCAGCGACGTCACGCTCTTGCCGCAACCGGATTCGCCGACGAGGCCGAGCGTCGCGCCATTGGCGACGCTGAGATCGACGCTGTCGACGGCGTGGGTCACGCGGCCGTCGTCGCCGTGGAAGCGGATGCGCAGATCCTTGATCTCGATGAGAGGACTTGCGCTCATGATTGCCTTGCTCGGCTCGCAGCAATGCTGGCGTCGATGACGCTGCGATCGGTGTTGCCTGCCGGGTTCTGCCGCGTCGGCATGGAAGAGCGGAAATGCACCCAGAGTTCCTGACTGACGCGCTCCAGCCGTTCGAGTTCGCCCAGCGGATCGAGATGATCGTCGGCGCGAATGTCCAGCGCCGGCCATTCCTCCTCGCCGTGGATCAGGAGCGCAGCGGATTGCTTGCCGCGCTTGTCGCCGCCGGCGGCCTCGCCCGCGCGCATGGCGGCGAGCAGGCGGCGCGGGAAGGGCAGGCTGTCATTGGCGATATAGGTCTTCGCGGTCTCGTCGAGCACGTCGGCGCCGGCAAGCATGTTGCCGGCGATCGAGAAGCCGCTGCCGGCGATGTGCCCGCACCAGTCGACGCAGTCGCGCCCGGTATGCGCGGCGATCGCGCCGCTGGCGTCCATGATGTGGATCTGGCGGCTCTCGCGGCCGTCGTCGGTCGCGAGCTGGGTGGCGAGAACGTTATGCGCATTCAGGCCCTCGCGCAGCAGCTTGACGCCGTCGATGCCGTAATAGGGATTGACGAAGGCCTGGGTCGCGATGGCGCCGAGACCGGCCGCGATGTAGGGCACGCGCGCTCCGACGGCGAAGAAGCGGGTAGCTACAGCGATGCCGAACTGGCCGGTGGCAGGGTCTCGCGCGATGATCGACCAGGTCATGTGCTGCCTTCAGCGCCCTGCGGCGTAGCCCTGCATGCCACGCGGGTTGGCGGCGGCGCGGCGGCGCACCCCGACGCGCGAGGCCGCGGTGAGGCGACCTTCCGACCAGTCGGGGCCGACCTCGACAATGTGTCCGCGCTCGCGAAGGTTCTCGATCGTCGCCTTCGGCACGCGGTTCTCGACCACGAGCACGCCGGGGCGCGCGGTGCGCGGCCAGAACGAGATCGGGAAGTGCTCGGAGTGCCAGGCCGGCGCGTCGATCGCTTCCTGCAGATTGAGGTTGCAATGGACGTGCCGCAGGAAAAACTGCGTGATCCACTGATCCTGCTGGTCGCCGCCGGGCGAGCCCCAGGCCAGATACGGCTCGCCGTCGCGTAGCGCCATGGTCGGCGACAGCGTCGTGCGCGGCCGCTTGCCCGGCGCAAGCGCGGCGGGATGGTCTTCCTCCAGCCAGAACATCTGCGCGCGGCTGCCGAGGCAGAAGCCGAGCTCCGGAATGATCGGCGAGGATTGCAGCCAGCCGCCCGATGGCGTCGAGGACACCATGTTGCCGGCCTTGTCGATGATGTCGAAATGCACGGTGTCGCCGCGCACCTCGCCGAAGCGCCCGACTGTCGGCTCGCCCGCGCCAAGCGCGCCGACCGCCTCACGCTGCCCCTCGGCGCGGCGCAGCTTGACCACGCCGCCAAAACCTTCGACCGAACCGGGGAGGAAGTCGAGCGATGCCTTCTCTGAGATCAGTTTGCGACGTTCGTCGTTATAGGCATCCGACAGCAGCGTCGCGATCGGGATCTCGCTGAATTTGGGATCGCCGTAGAATTTTTCGCGGTCGGCAAACGCGAGCTTGGCGCATTCGATCTGGAGGTGGATGAATTCCGGCCCGGTCGGATCTAGCCCGTCGAGCGCAAAGCCCTTGAGCAGCGCGAGCTGCTGGAGCGTCACCGGACCCTGGCTCCAGACGCCTGCCTTGCAGACGGTGTAGCGGCCATAGTCGTAGGTCAGCGGTGCCTCGATCGTCGGCTGCCAGCGCGCCATGTCGTCGGCCGAGAGCACGCCGCGATGCGGCGAGCCGCTGACATCCATCACTTCCTGGGTGCGGCAGAACTTGTCGATGGCTTCCGCAACGAAACCTTGCGACCAGGCCTTTCGCGCGCGCTCGATCTCGGCGTCGCGGTCACCGCCGCCGCTCTCGGCTTCGCTGAGAATGCGGGCGTAGGTCGCAGCCAGCGTCTTGTTGGTGAAGAGCGTGCCGGGCCTCGGCACTTCGCCATTGGGCAGATAGACCGCCGCCGAGGTCGGCCAATGCTTGCGGAACAGTTGCTCGACGGTCTGGATCGTGGCGCAGGCGCGCTCGACCAGCGGATAGCCGTCGCGCGCGTAGGAGATGGCCGGCTCCAGCACGTCGCGCACGCGCATCGTGCCGTAGTCGCGCAGCAGCATCATCCAGGATTCGAACGTGCCGGGGACGCAGGCCGCGAGCAGGCCGGTGCCCGGCACCATGTCGAGGCCTTCGCTCTTGTAATGCGCGATGGTGGCGCGCGCCGGCGCCGGGCCCTGGCCGCAGATCACCTCGGTGCGTGCGCGTTTGACGTCATGCACGATGATGGGCACGTCTCCGCCGGGGCCGTTCAAATGCGGTTCGACGATCTGGAGCGTGAACGCTGTGGCGACGCCGGCGTCGAAGGCATTGCCGCCCTTTTCCAGGATGGCCATGCCGACCGCGGTCGCGATCCAGTGTGTGGTGGCGACGACCCCGAATGTGCCCTCGATCTCGGGGCGCGTCGTGAAGGGATCGGGATTGACGTTGCTGGCCATGGGATTTCGCTACCTTATTTGTCGCGCGCGCAATTGATCACAGGCAATGCCGTGCCGCCAATGCGCAGGCCGCATGGCACGCGCGCGTCACGCCGGGACCGGCGCGGTGTTCACCGCATGGCAGGCGACGCCGGCGATCAGTTCCGGGGCTTCCTTGCGGCAGAGATCGAACGCCAGCGGGCAGCGCGGATTGAAGGCGCAGCCGGGCGGCGGATTGATCGGATTCGGGATCTCGCCCTTCACTGGAATACGCTGGCGGCCCGACATTGCGAGATCGGGCACGGCGCCCAGCAGCATCTTGGTGTAGGGCATGCGCGGTCGGGCGAACAGCTCGCGTCCCTCCGCGATCTCGACGATGCGGCCGAGATACATCACGCCGACGCGGCTCGCCATGTGGCGGACCACGGCGAGGTTGTGGCTGATGAACATGTAGGTCAGGCCGAACTTGTCCTGGAGGTCGCGCATCAGGTTCAGGATCTGCGCCTGCACGGAGACGTCGAGCGCCGAGGTCGGCTCGTCGCAAACGATGAACTCCGCATCGGAGGCGAGCGCTCGCGCGATCGCGATGCGCTGGCGCTGGCCGCCGGAGAATTCGTGTGGAAATTTCAACCGGTCGTCGGGATGCAGCCCGACAAGGCTGAGCAGTTCGCCGACGCGCGCCTGGATGTCGCGCTCGCCCTGGATCAGGTCGAAGGCGCGGATCGGCTCGGAGATGATGGCATCGACCCGGAAGCGCGGGTTCAGGCTCGCATAGGGGTCTTGAAAGATCATCTGGATGCGGCGGCGCAGTTTTCGCCGCGCCTGCGCCTGCCGTGGATCGGTCATCGAGATGCCGTCGATCAGCACGTTGCCGGAACTCGGCGGCAACAGGCCGACGACCATCCGCGCCACCGTGGTCTTGCCCGAGCCGGACTCGCCGACCAGAGCAAAGGTCTCGCCCTTCCTGATGTCGAAGCTAACGTGATCGACAGCCTTGAGATATTCGAGATGCCCGCCTTCGAGCACGCGGTTGAGCCAGGGTTTTGAGACGTCGAAGACGCGGCGCAGATTTGTGGCCTGGACGAAGGGCGTGCTCATGCCGCGCTCTCCGCAGGCACGGTGTCGTAGAGATGGCAGGCAACGGACTGTGTGCCGCGCGATAGTGGCTCCGGCCGTTCAACCCGGCAACGATCGAAGGCGAAGGCGCAGCGCGGATTGAACGAGCAGCCGCGCGGGATCGCCGACAGGCGCGGCATGGAGCCGGGGATCTGCACCAGGCGCTTGTCGTCCCCGGCAAGCGTCGGGATCGCGCCCATCAGGCCCTTGGCGTAAGGGTGCAGCGGATTCCTGACGACGTCCTGTACCGGGCCGATCTCGGCGACGCGGCCGGCATACATCACCGCGACGCGGTCGGAGGTCTCCGCGATCACGCCCATGTCGTGCGTCACCAGCATCACGGCGGTGCCGTGGTCGCGGCCGAGCCGCTTGATCAGCGAGATGATCTGCGCCTGCACGGAGACGTCGAGCGCGGTGGTTGGCTCGTCCGCGATGATCAACTCGGGCTCGGCGCAGATCGCCAGCGCAATCACAACGCGCTGGCGCATGCCGCCGGAGAATTCGTGGGGATAGCCGTCGATGCGCTTTTCCGGCGCGGGAATACCGACCTCGGCGAGCAGGTCGATGGCGCGGCGGCGGGCGGCCGTCTCGGACAGGTTCAGGTGGGTTTTGATCGTCTCGATGATCTGGTCGCCGACGCGGTACAGCGGATTGAGCGAGGTGAGGGGATCCTGGAAGATCATGCCGATCCGTTTTCCCCGGATGCGGCGTATCTGCTCGGCGGGCAAATTGTCGATGCGCTGGCCGGCGAGACGAATCTCGCCGCCGGCGATGCGACCGGGCGGATCGATCAGGCCGATCACCGCCAGGCCGGTGACGGACTTGCCGGCGCCGGATTCGCCGACCACGCCGAGCACCTCGCCCTTGGCGATGTCGAACGAGACGCCGTCGATCGCGCGCAGCGTGCCGCGGCGAGAGGCGAACTCGACCTGAAGATTGCGCACGGAGAGAACGGGTTCGGTCATGGGCGAGGCGTTTTCATCGAAGCTTTGCTCATCGAAGTTTCGGGTTGAGCGCGTCGCGCAGCCAGTCGCCGAGCAGGTTGATCGACAGGATCAGCGCGGCGAGCGCAAGCCCGGGGAAGGCGACGATCCACCATTCGCCCGCGAACAGATAGTTGTTGCCGATGCGGATCAGCGTCCCGAGCGACGGCATGGTGTCGGGCAGGCCGACACCGAGGAAGGACAGGGTCGCCTCGGTGATGATGGCAAGCGCGAGGTTGATGGTGGCGATGACCAGGATCGGTCCCATCGTGTTGGGCAGTACGTGTCGCAGCATGATCTTTGGCGCGGGCAGGCCGATCAGCTGCGCTGCGGCCACGTAATCCTTGTTCTTCTCGACCATCACGGAACCGCGCACCGTCCGGGCATATCCGACCCAGAAACTAAGCCCGATCGAGATCACCAGCACCACCAGCATGCTGTTGGCATCCAGCCGGTTGCCGAGGATCGATTTCGCGATGCCGTTGATCAGCAGCGCGATCAGAATGGCGGGGAAGGTCAGCTGCACGTCGGCGATCCGCATGATCACGCCGTCGACCGCGCCCCCGAAATAGCCGGCGGTCAGGCCGAGTGCGATTCCGAGCGCGCCGGCGAAGACCACGCCGGCGACGCCGACGGCGAGCGAGATGCGCAAGCCATAGAGGATGGCGGAGAACACGTCGCGGCCCTGCTCGTCGGTGCCGAGCAGGAACGGGCTCTGGCCGTCGGCGGTCCAGAGCGGTGAGATCCGCGAGTTCATCAATTGCAGCTGCGCCGGATCGAACGGGTTCTGCACCGCGAGTGCCGATGCAAAGATCGCGAGCAGGAAGAACAGCACGGTAATGGCCGCCGCCACCATGGTCAGCTTGGAGCGGCGGAACGAATAGAAAATGTCGCTGTCGAGCGCGCGGCTGAGCCAGCTGCGGGCGGCATGCGTCGGCAGCGTGCTCTGCTTGTCGGAATTTGAGGCGACTACGTCGGACATGGAGGCTGCCTCATGCGGCGCGGCCGATGGTCGAGCGCAGGCGCGGATCGACCACGGTGTAGAGGATGTCGACCACCAGATTGATGGTGACGAAAATCAGAGAGACCATCAGCAGGTAGGCGGCCATAATCGGGATATCGACGTTTTGCACGGCCTGCACGAACAGAAGTCCCATGCCGGGCCATTGGAATACGGTTTCGGTGATGATCGAAAATGCAATAACCGAGCCAAACTGTAGTCCGGCCACCGTGATGACGGGAATGAGCGTGTTCTTCAGTGCGTGGCCGAAATGGATGGCACGGGTGGTCAGCCCGCGGGCCCGAGCGAAGCGAATATAGTCGGTCCGAAGCACTTCCAGCATTTCCGCGCGCACCAGCCGCATGATCAGGGTCATCTGGAACAGGCCGAGCGTGATCGAGGGCATGATCAGCGCCTTCAGGCCCGACAGCGTGAGCAGCCCCGTCGTCCACCAGCCGAGCTTGACCACCTCGCCGCGACCGAACGAGGGCAACCAGCCCAATGTCACCGCGAACAGATAGATCAGGAGAATGCCGATCAGGAAAGTCGGCAACGAGATGCCGATCAGCGAAACCGCCTGGAATAATTTGGCGAGCACGGTGTCGCGTTTGAGCGCCGAATAGACGCCCATCAGGATGCCGAACACCATTGCGAATACGGTCGCGCAGATCGCCAGTTCCAGCGTCGCGGGCATGCGCTCCATCAACAGCGTAGAGACCGGCTGACGGAACTGATAGGAGACGCCGAATTTGAACTGCGCGGCGTTGCCGAAATAGCGGACGAACTGCACCGGCACGGGATCATCGAGGCCGAGCGATTTGCGCACGGCTTCGCGTTCGGCCGCCGACGTATCGATCGAGACGATCTGGTTGACCGGGTCGCCGGCGAAGCGGAACATCGAGAACGCGATGATGCCGACGGCGAACATGACGCCGATGGCCTGAAGGGCGCGGCGAAGAGTGAAAGCGAGCATGCCTTCCACTATCCTTGGGTGTGCGTTTGGCTGACGTCTTTGTCAGCCGGAAAAGGAAAGGTCCCGGAAGCCTGACGCTGCCGGGACCTCGTGTTCAACTGTCGCTATTCCTTCTTGGTCGCCCAGTGGAACATGACCAGATTGTCGGCGCGCTGCGGCAGGTTGACCTTCTTTGATACGCCCCAGGCCAGCGCCTGCTGGTGCAGCGGGATGTAGGACCAGTCCTTGTTGCCGATTTCGTAGGCCTGCTTGATCAGCTGGTTGCGCTTGGCGGTGTCGGTTTCGACCAGCACCTTGTCGGTGATGGCGTCGAACTCCTTGTTGCAGTAACCGCCGAGATTGGCTTCGCCGCGCGAGGATTTGGCATCGTCGCGGCAGCCCATGATGTCAAAGAGCACGTTGTGGGAATCCATCGTGCTCGGCGTCCAGCCCAGCATGTAGAACGAGGTCTGGTAGCCGCCTTGCTTCAACACCTTGGCGAAGTATTGCGCCTTGGGCTGCGCCAGCAGATTGATCTTGACGCCGATGCGGGCGAGCATGCCGACGACGGCCTGGCAGATCGCGGCGTCGTTGACGTAGCGATCGTTCGGGCAATCCATGGTGACCTCGAAGCCGTCGGGGTAGCCGGCCTCGGTCAGGAGCTTCTTGGCGCCTTCAGGGTCGAATTTCGGCCGGGTGAACTCCTTGGACAGCAGGAACAATTCCGGAGCGATCATCAACGCCGACGGCGTCGACAGCCCGCGCATCACGCGCGTCTTGATCAGCTCGATGTCGATCGCCTTGTAGAAGGCCTCGCGGACGCGGATGTCCTTGAATGGGTTCTTGCCCTTGATGCTGGAGTAGAGCAACTCGTCGCGGACTTGATCGAAGCCGATGAAGATGGTGCGCAGCTCCGCCCCCTTCAGCACCTGGGCGTTCGGGCTCGAATCGACGCGGGAGATGTCCTGGATCGGCACCGGCTCGATGACGTCGACTTCGCCCGACAGCAGCGCGGCGACGCGGGTGGCGTCGGAGGCGATCGGGGTGAAGATGATCTCCTTCAGGTTACCTTCGACCTTGCCCCAGTAATTGGGATTGGCCTTGAACACCGTCTTCACGCCGGGCTGGTGGCTCTCGATGATGAAGGGACCGGTGCCGTTTTCGTGGAGCGAGGCGTAGCTCGGCGTGGTCGCCGCCACCGGCGTCGGGTCGACGACGTTGTTCTCCTCGGCCCATTTCTTGTCCATGATGTACCAGACATCCCACGCGTTATGCAGGATGGGATTGGGCGAGGGCAGGACGAAATCGACGGTGTAGTCGTCGACCTTGATCACCTTGACGTCCGGAGCAAGGCGGGTCTGCATGTTGGACCCCTTCTTGCGGACGCGATCGGCCGAGAACAGCACGTCGTCGGCGGTGAAGGGATCGCCGTTGTGGAATTTCACGCCTTTGCGCAAATGGAAGCGCCAGCGGGTCGGCTCCGGGGTTTCCCAGCTTTCCGCCAGCGCCGGAATGATCTTGAGGTCCTTGTCGCGCGCGGTGAGGCCTTGATAGACGTGACCGAGATGGGCGTGAGTGGTGCTCTCGTTGAGGGTATAGGGATCTAGCGACTTCAGGTCACCCTGGTTGGCATAACGTAGCGTCTGGCTCGACGCCGACGAGACCGTCAACGCAAACGTACCGGCGAGCGTCGCCGCAAACAGAGTTCGACCGACTGACATTCTTGACCCTCTCCACTCTGCCGCGCCGTGATTTTTGATTGTTCGGCGGGCGTCCCAATCCATGTTGCCCAGAGTCCACGACCCGTGCAAGCGCCATTCCAGCAAGGAACGCGCCAAGTTGCGCCGCTGTGCAGCAATGCTGGCCGACAATCTGGCGGCGAGGGGTTCGCGGGCGATATTCGACTTTCGATCGGTGAAGTCCCCGGCCGCGGGGCCCTCGTGCCCCGCCGGGCGCCGAGGAAGCGGGCTCATGGCGGGCGCGATTTCATTGACCATATCCGCCGATCGCGGAAGCAAGGCCGGCCGCCAGCCTCAGGTCGCTTGCGTTGCACACCGTCTCGCGGCGATACTGCGACAGGCCGCTCGAATCTCATCTGGAGGGGACATGAAAGTTAACATCGAAATTGACTGCACCCCCCTTGAAGCCCGCCAGTTCTTCGGACTACCCGACGTGATGCCGATGCAGACCGCCGTGATGGACAAGTTGCAACAGCAGATGATGTCCAATATCGACAAGGTCTCGCCGGAATCGCTGATCCAGAGCTGGTTCACCTTCGATCCCAAGATCGCCGAGCGGTTTCAGGACATGTTCGTCACCATGGCCGGTCTCGGCAGCCCGCGCAGCGGCGACAAGAAGAAATAAATGTCGCCCGGGCCGGACGAGCCGCAGGGGTCGGGCCGGCTTCATCCGCCGAGCCTCGGCCTGCTGCTGGCCGAAGCCCGTGGACTTTTCGAATTCAACGCCAGCGTAATGCTGTCGCCGCTCCTGATGCGCGCGCCCAGGGGCGACGGCCATCCGGTGCTGGCGCTGCCGGGCTTTCTTGCCAGCGATCTTTCGATGGCGCCGATGCGGCGCTATCTCAGCGAGCTCGGCTATGAGGCGCATGCCTGGCGGATGGGGCGCAATCTCGGTGGGCTGGAACGGATGAGGGAAGCCCTGCGCAAGCGCCTTGCCGAAATCCACGCCACGAGCGGACGCAAGGTCAGCCTGGTCGGTTGGAGTCTCGGCGGCGTCTATGCCCGCGATCTCGCGCTCCAGGCGCCCGAGATGGTCCGTTACGTCGTCACGCTCGGCAGCCCGTTTGCCAACGACGTGCGGGCGACCAACGCCACGCGGCTGTACGAAGCGCTGACCGGCGAGCGTGTCGAGGATTTCGCCGAACTGCGCGAGGCGATCGCCGGCGATCTGCCGGTGCCGGCGACGTCGATCTATTCGCGCGCCGACGGTGTCGTGAACTGGCGAACCTGTTTGTTGCGTCCCTCCGACCGCGCCGAGAACATCGAGGTGCACCTGGCGAGCCATATCGGGCTCGGCGTGAACCCCGCGGCGCTGTGGGCCGTGGCGGACCGCCTGGCGCAACCGGAGGGGGAATTCTGGCCGTTCGACCGGGCAGGGCCGTTTGCCATTGCATATGCCCCGCCGGAACGGGCAGTATCGGCCTGACGAGAAGCGCCGGCAAAGGCGCCCGTCGAAACGAGCGGAGGGAACTATGGCTGACGGTAAGAAGCTGTCGTCGCTGGACGCATCATTTCTCTATCTGGAAACGCCGGAGATGCCGATGCATGTCGGCAGCATGGCGATCTTTCGCCTGCCTGACGACTACAAGGGCGACTTCTTCGAAGACTTCAAGGCGATGATCGTCTCGCGCCTGCACATCGCACCGATCCTGAAGGCACGGCTGGAGAAGGCGCCGCTCGATATCGATCATCCCTCCTGGGTCGAGGACGACCAGTTCGACATCGACCGCCACATCTTCCGCGCCAGCCTGCCGCAGCCGCGCGACCGCGCCACGCTCGAACGCATCGTCGGCTGGATGCACGCCAAGCTCTTGAACCGCGCCCGGCCGCTCTGGGAGTTCTACGTGTTCGAGGGCATGAAGGACAACGAGGTCGGGCTCTATTCCAAGATGCACCATGCCGCCATCGACGGCGGCGCCGGGGCGGCGCTGACCAACATGATCTACGATATCTCGCCCACCCCCCGGAAGGTCGATCCGCCGACGGCGGGCAGCAAGCCCGGACAGGAGCCGCGCGACATCGCCGCCAACCTGCTCGATTCCTATCAGCAGCTCTTCACCCAGCCGCTCGATGCCTCGGCCGCCGCGAAGAACCTGCAATTGCCGCGCACGGGCAAGAGCGACATCGGCTCGATCCTGTTCGACAATGCGATGTATCAGATCGAGAGCGCGGTGCGCTTCGCCGGCAACATCCCGACCATGGTCAAGAGCGTCTCCGACGTGCTCGGCAAAATCTCCGATCCGAAATCCCGGGAAAGCCTCGCCAGCATGGTGTCGCCGCCGACCATGCTGAACAAGACGATTTCCTCGGAACGCAGCTTTGCCGGCGTCTCGATCTCGCTGTCGCGTTCAAAGGCGCTCGCCAAGCAGGCCGGCGGCAAGCTCAACGACGTGGTGCTGGCGCTCGCCTCCGGCGTGGTCCGGCGCTACCTCCAGCAATATGGCACGCTGCCGGCGAAATCGCTGACCGCCGCCGTGCCGATCTCGCTGCGCGAGGAAGGCAACACCGAGGCCAACAACCAGGTGTTCGGCATGATCTGCTCGATCGCGACCAATATCGACGATCCCAAGGCGCGGCTGGAGGCGATCATCGCGCAGTCGACCAAGTCCAAGGAGATGTCGCATCCGTTGCGGGCCCTGATGCCGCAGATTTCCAACATCTCGATGCTGGGTGCGCCGATGATGGTGCAGGTTCTGGCGCTGCTCTACAGCCGCTCGAACCTGTCGGATGTGCTGCCGCCGGCGGCCAACATCACGGTGTCCAACGTGCCGGGGCCGCGGCAGACGCTCTATGCCGCCGGCGCGGAGCTGTTGCACATCTTCCCGGTGTCGATCTCGACGCATGGACAGGCGCTCAACATCACCGTGCAGAGCTATCGCGACCAGCTCGACTTCGGCTTCATCGTCGGCGCCAACATCATTCCGCACGTGCAGGTGATGTGCGACATGCTGCCGGAGGAGTTCGCCGCGCTGGAGGCGGCCTACGCGCCGCCGGCGGCCGACGTCAAGGGCGCCGCAGAGTAGGAATATTGCGATGATTGAGATGCCACCGCTCAAGTTCGTGCAGACGAACGGAATCCGCATGGGCTACTACGAGGCGGGCCCGGTCAGCGACAAGCCGCCGATGGTGCTGTGCCACGGTTGGCCGGAACTCGCCTTCTCCTGGCGTCACCAGATCAAGGCGCTAAGCGAGGCCGGCATCCGGGTGATCGCGCCGGACCAGCGCGGCTATGGCGCGACCGACCGGCCCGAGCCGGTCGAGGCCTACGACATCGAACATCTGACCGGCGACCTCGTTGGGCTCCTCGATCATCTCCAGATCGACAAGGCCATCTTCGTCGGTCACGACTGGGGCGGCTTCATCGTCTGGCAGATGCCGCTGCGGCACATCGACCGGGTTGCGGGGGTGGTCGGCATCAACACGCCTCACACCAACCGTGCCTGGGCCGATCCGATCGAGCTGCTGCGCGCTCGCTTCGGCGACAAGATGTACATCGTGCAGTTTCAGGATCCGGCGCGTGAACCCGACAGGATCTTCGGCAGTCGCGTCGAGCAGACATTCGATGCGTTCATGCGCAAGCCGGCGCCGCGCCCGCCCGATGCGCCGGCTGAGGAAGTGATTGCCGGCGTGGGCGCTTCGCCGCGGGTCAATCTGGCGTTTCCGCAGATGATTGCGGCTTACGACGCGAAGCACGATCCGCGCACGCCGATCCTGTCGCCGGAAGAGAAAAAGGTGTTCGTCGACAATTTCACCAGAACGGGCTTCACCGGCGGCATCAACTGGTACCGCAACATGTCGCGCAACTGGACGCGCGCCGAAGGGCTCGATCATACGGTGCGGGTGCCGTCGCTGATGATCATGGCCGAGAACGACGCGGTGTTGCCGCCGTCTTCCGCCGATGGCATGGACAAGCTGATTCCCGATCTCGAAAAATACCTGGTCCGCGACAGCGGCCATTGGACGCAGCAGGAGAAGCCGGAAGAGGTCAGCGCCAAGCTGATCGAATGGCGTAGAAGGCGGTTTGGTTAGCGCTCGTCGTTGCGAACGCGTCATTGCGAGGAGCGAAGCGACGAAGCAATCCAGACTGCCTCCGCGGATATATTCTGGATTGCTTCGCTTCGCTCGCAATGACGACATTGAGGCAGGGGGACTACATTTCGATGTCATCCAAGAACCGTCTGGACCCGATTCCGCAGCCGCCGACCAAGCCGGTGGTCGGCAACATGCTGTCGCTGGATTCGGCCGCGCCGGTGCAGCACCTGACCCGGCTTGCCAAGGAGCTCGGGCCGATCTTCTGGCTCGACATGATGGGTTCGCCGATCGTCGTCGTCTCCGGCCATGATCTCGTCGACGAGCTGTCCGACGAGAAGCGCTTCGACAAGACGGTGCGCGGTGCGCTGCGCCGCGTGCGCGCGGTCGGCGGCGACGGCCTTTTCACGGCCGACACCAGGGAGCCGAACTGGAGCAAGGCGCACAACATCCTGCTTCAGCCGTTCGGCAACCGCGCCATGCAGTCCTATCACCCGAGCATGGTCGATATCGCCGAGCAGCTCGTCAACAAATGGGAACGGCTCAACGCCGACGACGAGATCGACGTCGTCCATGACATGACCGCGCTGACGCTGGACACAATCGGCCTGTGCGGCTTCGAGTACCGCTTCAATTCCTTCTATCGACGCGACTACCATCCCTTCGTCGAGTCGCTGGTGCGCTCGCTCGAAACCATCATGATGACGCGCGGCCTGCCGTTCGAGCAGCTCTGGATGCAGAAGCGCCGGAAGACGCTCGCCGAAGACGTCGCCTTCATGAACAAGATGGTCGACGAGATCATCGCCGAGCGCCGCAAGAGCGCCGAAGGGATCGACGACAAGAAGGACATGCTCGCCGCGATGATGACCGGCGTCGACCGTTCGACCGGCGAGCAGCTTGACGACATCAACATCCGCTACCAGATCAACACGTTCCTGATCGCGGGGCACGAGACCACCAGTGGCCTGCTGTCCTACACGCTCTACGCTCTGCTCAAGCACCCGGACATTCTCAAGAAGGCCTATGACGAGGTCGACCGCGTCTTCGGCCCCGACGTCAACGCGAAGCCGACCTACCAGCAGGTGACGCAGCTCACCTACATCACGCAGATCCTCAAGGAAGCTCTGCGGCTGTGGCCGCCGGCGCCGGCCTATGGCATCTCGCCGCTGAACGACGAGACTATCGGCGGCGGCCAGTACAGGCTTAGGAAGGGCACCTTCATCACCATCCTGGTGACGGCGCTGCATCGCGATCCCTCGGTCTGGGGTCCGAATCCGGACGCCTTCGATCCCGAGAATTTCAGCCGCGAGGCGGAGGCCAAGCGGCCGATCAACGCCTGGAAGCCGTTCGGCAATGGCCAGCGCGCCTGCATCGGCCGCGGTTTTGCGATGCACGAGGCGGCACTCGCGCTCGGCATGATCCTCCAGCGCTTCAAGCTGATCGACCATCAGCGCTATCAGATGCATCTGAAGGAAACGCTGACGATGAAGCCGGAAGGCTTCAAGATCAAGGTACGTCCGCGCGCCGATCGCGAGCGCGGCGCCTATGGCGGTCCTGTCGCAGCTGCGTCCTCGGGGCCGCGGGCGCCTCGTCAGCCGACGACGCGGCCCGGCCACAATACGCCGATGCTGGTGCTGTACGGCTCCAATCTCGGCACGGCCGAGGAGCTCGCGACGCGCATGGCCGACCTTGCCGAGATCAACGGCTTTGCCGTGCATCTCGGGCCGCTCGACGATTACGTCGGCAAGCTGCCGCAGGAGGGTGGCGTGCTGATCATCTGCGCCTCCTATAACGGCGCGCCCCCTGACAATGCGACGCAATTCGTCAAATGGCTCGGCGACGATCTGCCGAAGGATGCCTTTGCCAATGTGCGCTACGCTGTGTTCGGCTGCGGCAACAGCGATTGGGCGGCGACCTATCAATCGGTGCCGCGCTTCATCGACGAGCAATTGTCGAAGCATGGTGCGCGCGCGGTCTATCCGCGCGGCGAAGGCGATGCGCGCAGCGATCTCGACGGCCAGTTCCAGAAATGGTTCCCTGCGGCCGCGCAGGTCGCCACCAAGGAATTCGGCATCGACTGGAATTTCACCCGCACCGCGGAGGACGATCCGCTCTATGCGATCGAGCCTGTCGCAGTAACCGCCGTCAACACCATCGTCGCGCAGGGCGGTGCTGTCGCGATGAAGGTGCTGGTCAATGACGAGCTTCAGAACAAGTCCAGCGCCAATCCGTCCGAGCGTTCGACGCGCCATATCGAGGTGCAGCTGCCGTCCAACATCACCTACCGCGTCGGCGATCATCTGAGTGTGGTCCCGCGCAATGATCCGACGCTGGTGGATTCGGTTGCCCGTCGCTTCGGCTTCCTGCCGGCGGACCAGATCAGGCTTCAGGTCGCCGAAGGCCGCCGCGCGCAGCTGCCGGTCGGCAATGCCGTCTCGGTCGGACGCCTGCTCAGCGAGTTCGTCGAGCTGCAGCAGGTGGCGACACGGAAGCAGATCCAGATCATGGCAGAGCACACCCGCTGCCCGGTCACCAAGCCTAAGCTGCTGGCCTTCGTTGGCGAGGAGGCCGAGCCGCTCGAGCGCTATCGCACCGAGATTCTGGCCGGGCGCAAATCGGTGTTCGACATGCTGCTCGAATATCCGGCCTGCGAGTTGCCGTTCCACGTTTACCTGGAAATGCTCTCGCTGCTGGCGCCGCGCTACTATTCGATCTCGTCGTCGCCGTCGGTCGACCCGGCGCGATGCAGCGTCACGGTCGGCGTGGTCGAAGGGCCGGCCGCCTCCGGGCGCGGTGTCTACAAAGGCATCTGCTCGAATTATCTCTCCAACCGGCGTGCGGGCGATGCGATCTATGCCACCGTGCGCGAGACCAAGGCCGGCTTCCGGCTCCCGGATGAGTCATCGGTGCCGATCATCATGATCGGCCCGGGCACCGGGCTTGCGCCGTTCCGCGGCTTCCTCCAGGAGCGCGCTGCGCGCAAGGCGAAAGGCGCCGCCCTCGGTCCGGCCATGCTGTTCTTCGGCTGCCGCCATCCCGACCAGGATTTTCTCTACGCGGAGGAGCTGAAGGGGCTGGCGGCAAGCGGCATCACCGAGCTCTTCACGGCATTCTCGCGTGCAGATGGACCGAAGACCTATGTGCAGCACATGCTTGCCGCGCAGAAGGACAGGGTCTGGCCGCTGATCGAGCAGGGCGCGATCATTTATGTCTGCGGCGATGGCGGCAAGATGGAGCCCGACGTGAAGGCCGCGCTCGTTGCGATCCATCGCGAGAAGAGCGGCAGCGATGCCGCCACAGCTGTGCGCTGGATCGAGGAGATGGGCGCGAAGAACCGCTATGTGCTGGACGTCTGGGCGGGAGGGTGATTGTTCGTCCGATCGTGCTAAAGCTTTCCCATGATTCCCTGGGAAAAGATCGACACCGCAAAAATCCCCGGCTCCGACGAGGAGCTCCGCCTGATGCGGCGCGGCAAGGAGTTCTCCATCAAGCTCGGCACCAACGAGCTGATGAACAACCGCCTGTCGGGCTCTGAGGCGGCGCTCGCGACACTGGCGGCGAAGCAGATCGAGAAGGTCGCAAAGCCCGTTGTCCTCATCGGAGGCCTCGGGATGGGCTTTACGCTGCGCGCGGCGCTGACTGTGCTCGGGAGCAAGGCGAAGATCGTGGTCTCCGAGCTCGTGCCGGCGGTGGTCGCCTGGGCGCGCGGCCCGATGGCCGAGGTCTTTGGCGACAGTCTCGATGATGTCAGGGTGAAGATCCGGGAAACCGATGTCGGCGAGATCATCCGCGCGCAGCGGTCGGCCTTCGACGCCATTCTGCTCGACGTCGACAACGGGCCGGAGGGGCTGACCCGGAAGGGCAATAACGCACTCTACAATGCGAGCGGGTTGAAAGCGGCGAAGGTGGCGCTGCGGCCGGGCGGCGTGCTCGCCGTCTGGTCGTCGGGACCCAACCCGGCCTTCACCAAGCGCCTCGGCAGCGCCGGCTTCGATGTGAACGAAGTCAATGTCCGGGCCACCGGACGAGGCGGCGGCGCGCGCCATGTAATCTGGATTGCGCGGAAGAGCTAGGCGGCGATTTGTAGCCCGGATGGAGCGAAGCGAAATCCGGGGCGGTCGATCCGCAAAGAGTGGTCCCGGATTACGCTGCGCTTCATCCGGGCTACGGCTCTAGAACATCGTATTGTTGTTCGCCGGATTTTCCGGGATGTCCTGAACAACGTCCCAGTGTTCGACGATCTTGCCGTTTTCCAGCTTGAAGATATCCACGATCGCGCGGCCCCTGCTGCCGGGCTCGCGAACGGAGTGGACATGCAGGATGACGAAGTCGCCGTCGACGAATGAGCGCTTGATCTCGCTGTGCGAGCTCGGGAACTTTTCGCGCAGGAAGCCGATGAACTTGCGAAAACCGTCCGGACCATCGGGCGCGTTCGGATTGTGCTGGACATAACGGTTGCCGACATAGGCGAGGGCGGCGTCGGCGTCCTTTTGGTTAAGGCCCTTCTCGTAGAAGGCCAGCACGGCGGCGCGGTTGGCTTCTTCCTGCGCGCTGGCGGCCAGCGCAGCGCCGTTGCTGAGGGACAGCATGAGAATGGAAGCCGCAATCATTGCGACGGGCCGGACGATGAGATGCATGTGAACTCCGAGAGGCCGCAGCCTCTGTCTTGCGATTGAGGGAGGCCTGTATAGCTTTCGCGCCGGCTCACGTTAAGAGAGTAACCGGAAGCTCACATGGTCACCGCGAGGAGACCGGTCGCGTTTACGCCGCCTGCGCCGCCGCCCCATGAGCGTGCTTGTCGATGGCGCGGATGATGTCGGGCCAGAAGCGCATCGGCAGCGCATGGCCCATGCCGTCGATCATCAACAGCTTTGCGCCGGGAATCGACTCTGCGGTGTCCTTGCCGCCTTCGGGCCGCACCAGCGGATCGACGGTGCCGTGAATGACCAGCGTCGGTGTTTTCACGCCATGCAGCCGCTCCTTGCGGCTGCCGGAGGCGAGTACGGCGCGGAGCTGCCGGCCGACGCCGGCCGGATTGAGGCCGCGTGCGAACACGCGCTCGGCACGATCGGGGTCGAGCGCTTCCTCTTCCGGAAAGGACCCGGCGCGCAGCACCTTCCAGGTCTCGCCGAAGCGGACGATGAACTCCTCCTTGCTTTGCGGCGGCGGAGCCATCAGCATCGCGGAGGCCTCGCGTGTCGGCGGTGGCACGCGCGGATTGCCTGTCGTCGACATGATCGAGGTGAGCGAGCGCACGCGCTCTGGAAACGACAGCGTCACCTCCTGCGCGATCATGCCACCCATCGAGGCGCCAACCAGATGCGCCGACTTGATGCCGAGCGCATCCATCAGGCCGACCGTGTCCTTCGCCATGTCGATCAGCTTGTAGGTCGCGGCGACGGGAATCTTGAGAAAGCGCAGCTTCAGCAGCTCGAGCGGCGTCAGGCGTTTGCCGCCCGTCAGATGGCTCGACTTGCCGATGTCGCGATTGTCGAAGCGGATCACGCGAAAGCCATGCACGGCGAGCTGCTCGCAGAACGCATCGTCCCAGTGGATCATCTGCGCCCCGAGCCCCATGATCAGCAGTAGCGGCTCGGCATTGTCGTTGCCGAAGATCTCGTAGCAGATGTCGATGCCGTTGGCGCGGATGCTCTGGGGCGGCTGATGGGTGGTCACGGGCGCGTTCCCTCCTGCTGATCGATGCTGTATCGCACGGTTTGCCGCCGCAAAGAAGCCGTGTGCGCCGCACCGCGCGACCTGCCGGTTGACCGCTCCCTCGCAACGGTGTGGTATGGCGAAAAAAGAAGGGCATCGCAGCTCTCGATATCAGGAGGACGCCGATGACCGACAAGACCAATGACCCCGTCGCCATGTGGCAGAAGATGGTTGGTGAGATGGAGAAGGGGTTCAACTCCTTCGCCAACCAGGCCATGTCGTCGCCCGAGTTTTCACAGGCGATGAACCGCGCGGGAGGGGTTGCTGCAGGTGCTCAGAAGCAACTCGGCGAGCTCATGGAAAAATATCTGGTCTCCATGAACCTGCCCAGCCGCGATCAGGTCACTGGCCTTGCCGAAAGGTTGCAAGCCATCGAAGGCCAGATCGGTGAGATCAAGTGGATGCTGAGCCAGATGGCGGCACGTTCCGGCGTATCTCAGGGCTCCGATACGGCATTGCGACCGCCGCGCACCAGGCGCCCGCCGTCCGAGGGCGGAGAGCAGACATGAATGCAGCCACCGGACTAGATCTCGCATCGATCCCGGATCGCATCCAGTCCGAGGTGCAGCGCGCCATCCAGCGCAGCATCAAGGGCGTCGAATATTTCTCGACTTCGGGCCCTTCGCTCGGCTCGACGCCGAAGGACGTGCTGCATTCGCGCGGCACCATGAGCCTCTATCACTACAGGCCGATGTCCGACGAGATCTACCGCGTACCGGTCTTGATCGTGATGGCGACCACCAATCGTGGCTACATCCTCGATCTCGTGCCTGGTCAGAGCTTCATCGAGTTCCTGCTCAAGCGCGGCTACGACGTCTACATGCTGGACTGGAGCGCGCCGCGGCCGGAGGAGAAGAGCCTGCGCATGGAGGACTACGTCCTCGACTTCATCCCGGATTGTGTCCGCCGCGTGCAGGCGGATTCCGGCGAGCAGGACGTCTCGGTGATCGGCTATTGCTTCGGCGGCGTGCTGTCGCTGCTCTACGGCTCGATCCACAAGGACGGGCCGATGAAGAATTTGATCTGCTTCACCACCCCGATCGACTTTCGCGAGATGAAGCTGTTCTCCAATTTCTCCGACCGCCGCTATTTCGACGTCGACCGCCTCGTCGACAGCGTCGGCAACGTGCCGCCGGAGATGATCCTGTCCTCGTTCGAGATGCTGCGCCCGGCCTCGCGCACGGCGAGCCAGATCCAGCTTTGGGAAAACATCTGGAACGATGAGTTCGTGAAATCGTATCGCATGTTCGACCGCTGGGCGACCGACACGCTGCCGCTTGCGGGCGAGTATTTCCGCACGATCACCAAGGATCTGATGTGGGACAACAAACTGTTCAACGACACTATGTCGGTCGGCGGCCGCGCGGCGAAGCTCGAAGACATCAAGGTGCCGTTCCTGCATGCGGTCGCCGAGCACGATCACATCGTGCCGTATGACGCCGCAAAACACCTGATCGCGAAGATCGGATCCGATGACAAGGAAGAGGTGATGCTGAAGGGCGGTCACGTCTCGCTTGTCGCCGGCGCCAACGCTGTGAAACGGCTGTGGCCGAAACTGGATTCCTGGCTGGGGAAGAGATCGACATGAGTGAGCAGCGTTCCTATCCGCGTCAGGTCAAGACCGACGCTGGCGATATCGAGATCCGCCTGATGTCGCCTGCGGACGAGGCCGCGATGCTGGCCTTCGGCAAGGGCCTGCCGACCCATGATCTGTTGTTCCTGCCGCGCAACATCAGCGAGCCGAAGGTGCTCTCGGCCTGGGTCAAGGAGATCGAGCGCGGCGCGATTACCAGCCTGCTCGCGGTCAGGGACGCCAAGGTCGTCGGCTGCGGCACGCTGGTGCGCGATCCGCATTCCTGGTCGCCCCATGTCGGCGAGATCCGGATGGTTGTTTCCCTCGACGTGCGCGGGAAGGGGGTCGGGCGGGCGCTCTCGCAGGAGACCTTTGCGCTCGCGCTCGGCGCCGGCCTGGAAAAGCTTTCGGTCCAGATGACGGTCGACCAGCAGGCGGCGATCGCCTTGTTCGAGAGCCTCGGCTTCAAGGCCGAGGCGCTGCTGCGGGACCATGTCCGGGACGTCGACGGCAAGACCCACGACATTGTCGTGCTCGGGCACAATATTGCGCAGGTGCAGGCCCAAATGGAGGCCTATGGGCTGCCGGGTGCCGTCCAGCATTAGGGGCGGCCGGCTCGTTATCCGGAACCCGTCTGGCCAGGGAGGCGGCAAATTGCCTTCCATTAAGGCTTTTCACGATTTCGTGATATCGCAGTGCAATACGAATATTGCATCGCACCATTAATTATGTCATACAAGCCGTGCCCCGGGCCAATGAGGACGGGGTGAGCCCATAGCTCAACCCAATGAGGATGGAGAGAACCCCATGACCACCGAAACCAACACTGCCTTCGAGGGCTTCAAGGACGCTTTCAAGAACATCCAGAACCTGGAAGTTCCCGAGGCCGCTCGCGATTTCGTCAAGAAGTCCGCCAACACCGCCAAGGACCGTGCTGCCGAGGTGTTCGCTGGCTCCGAGCGCGTGACCGCCGCCGTCGAGAACGCGGTGACCGAGTCCGTCACCGAGGCCGGCAAGATCAGCCGCAACATCCAGCAGGCGATCTATGAAGACGCCGAGGCGTTCTTCTCGGGCATCGACAAGCTCGCGTCCGCCAAGTCGGTCAGCGAAGCCGTCGAGATCCAGTCGAGCCTGCTCCGCGCCCGCGGCGAAGTCTTCGTCTCGCGCGCCAAGGCGACCGCCGACTATGTCGGCAAGCTCGCTGCCAACGGTGCGAAGTCCGCTCAGGACAACTTTGCCAAGGTCTACACCAAGACCGCTTGATACGGCACCCTGAGTACAAACTGAAATTTGAGGCCCGCTTCGGCGGGCCTTTGTTTTTTGCGCTGCCGTCATTGCGAGCGAAGCGAAGCAATCCAGTCCGTCTCCGTGGAAAGACTCTGGATTGCTTCGCTTCGCTCGCAATGACGAGTAGGGTGATGCAGTGATGACCCCGCCCGCTACCTTCTCCTTCGACACCCCCGGTGACGCCGAACGCGCGGCGGAGCTTCGCCGCGTCAAAGCACTGGCGACGCTGGTGCTGGCCTCGACGCTTGCCCTGTTCGTCGTTGCGAAATGGCTTCTGCCAGTGCATCCCGTGTTCGGCTTCATCGCGGCCTTCGCAGAAGCTGCGACCATCGGCGGGCTCGCCGACTGGTACGCGGTGGTCGCGCTGTTCAAGCGGCCGCTCGGCCTGCCGATCCCGCACACCGCGATCATCCAGAGCAATCAGGCCCGCATCGCCGACAAGCTCGGCGAGTTCATCCAGGTGCATTTCCTCGAGGCCCGCCCCGTCGAGGCCAAGCTGAGGGAGATCGATTTCGGCTCCTTCGTCGCCGACTGGCTGCGCGACCGCAAGCGCAGCGATGATCTCGCGCGTTTCGCGCTGCGCCTGCTGCCGGAGGCCGTCTCCGCGACGGAAAGCTCGGGTCTGATGACCTTCATCATTCGCCGCATGTCCTCGCAGCTCCAGGCGATCGACCTTGCGCCGCTCGCGGCCGGCACGCTGCGCGGCTTCGTCGCGGAAGGGCGGCATCAGATCCTGTTCGATGATCTCCTGCGCGTGATGCACGAGACGCTGAATCAGACCGAGACGATGGCGATGATCCGCGAGAAGGTGCGCGCGGAGTTGCCGACCCTGCTCAGGCTCTATCGCGCCGACAAGTTTCTGGTGAACAAGATCGTGGCGTCCGCCACGGCTTTTTTCAACGAGGTGCGCAGCGATCCCAAACATCCGTTTCGCGGCGAATTCGATCGCATGGTGCTGGGCTTCGTCGACCGGCTCGGCACCGATCAGGCCTATATCGACCGCATCGACGGATTGAAGCGCGATCTGCTCGCCCGGCCCGAGCTTGCCGATCTCGCCCGCACCGTCTGGGCCAACACGCGCTCCTTCATCGAGCGCAGCGCGAGCGGCGAGACGCAGGTGCTGCAGCATCATCTCGCCGGGATGTTCGTCGCCGCGGGCGAGGCGCTCGCCGGCGATGCCGAGCTCCGCGGCGAGATCAACAAGGGTCTGGTGGCGGTGCTGCGCAGCTTCGTTGCGGATCAGAAGAGCGGCGTCTCGACCTTCATTTCCGACCAGGTCAAGGCGTGGGATATGGCGCAGCTGATTTCGCTGATTGAAATCAACATCGGCCGCGACCTGCAATACATCCGCTTCAATGGCTCGCTGATCGGCGGGCTCGCAGGTCTTGCTCTCTACTCCGTAGAATTCCTGCTTCGGTGGTTGTGACTTTTGCGTCACGGACGCTGGCATTCACGCGCGGGCCTATTGTCGCCTTGGGTTTCACCCGCTTGAATGTCGGGCATCGGCCGCCTAGCTGATTCATGCTGCGTTGCGGAACGTTCGAGAAGCCGGAGTGTTGGAATTCATACCCATTTGCCGGCATCGCAACCGGTAGCCTTTTCAGCAATTCTGCCCAGGGGACCATTGATGACTGCTACTGCCCAGACGCTGCGTCCGCCGTCCCGCACCTTGATGTTCCTGGAAGGGCGCGCGATCCACGAGTTCGGCGCATTCCTCGGCGCACTGCCGCTGCTGAGCCTTGCGCCCCGCGGCGATGGGCATCCGGTGCTGGTGTTCCCGGGCCTCGTGGCCTCCGACGCGTCGACGCGCGCGCTGCGCTCGTTTCTGACCAGCAAGGGCTACGCGGCAAGCGGCTGGCGCCAGGGCCGCAACTACGGCCTGCGCGAGGGCGTGCAGCATGCGATGGTCGATCTCGTGCAGGAGCTCAGCGACAAGCATGGCCGCAAGATCAGTCTGGTCGGCTGGAGCCTCGGCGGCCTCTATGCGCGCCAGCTCGCCAAGATGATGCCGGCGCGCGTGCGCCAGGTGATCACGCTCGGCAGCCCCTTCGCGGGCGATCCCCGTTCGACCAATGCCTGGCGCGTCTATGAATGGGCGAGCGGCCGGAAGTCCGACGAGGTCGATCCGCAGTTCGGCGGCGAGCTCGCCGTCCCGCCGCCGGTGCCGACCACCGCCGTCTTCAGCCGCACCGACGGCGTCTGCGCCTGGCAGGGCTGTATGGAGAAGACGGGCGCGCAGACCGAGAGCATCGAGGTCGAGAGCAGCCATTGCGGCATGGGCCATCATCCCGCAGCCGTCTATGCGGTCGCCGACCGCCTCGCGCAGAAGGAAGGCCAGTGGCGGCCGTTCGACCGCAGCGGCTGGCGCAGCATGATCTATCCCGATCCGCATCGGTAAGCGCGGCCTGCATGGTTCGAGACGCGCGGCTTTGCCGCGCTCCTCACCATGAGGACTGAGAGCTAGTGACGCCGCGCGAAAGCGATCAGACCTCATCCTGAGGAGGCGCGAAGCGCCGTCTCGAAGGATCGAGCCCGGCTCTCGCTTTGATTGTCGCCCCCGTCCATTGTCGCGCCCGCACCAAACGCGCTATGCCTCGCGCATGGCGCATCCATTGTCCCGCATCATCGACCAGCTCAAGCGTGAGCCGTCACGCACGGGCTCCATCGTCATCACCGTGTTTGGCGACGCCATCGTGCCGCGCGGCGGCTCGGTGTGGCTCGGCACGCTGTTGGAGTTCTTCGAGAGTCTGGACATCGATGCCGGCGTGGTGCGCACCGCGATGTCGCGCCTTGCTGCCGATGGCTGGCTGATGCGCGAAAAGGTTGGCCGTAACAGTTTTTATCGCCTGGCCGACAAGGGAAGTCAGACCTTCGAGGCCGCCACGCGCCACATCTACGATCCGCCATCGTCGGACTGGACCGGGCGCTTCGAGCTGCTCCTGATCGGCAACGGCGAGGATCGCGACGTCTCGCGCGAAGCGCTGCGCAACGCCGGCTTCGGCAGTCCGCTGCCCGGCGTGTGGGTCGCGCCATCAGGCGTGCCGGTGCCGGACGAGGCTGCCGGGGCGATCCGTCTCGAAGTCTCGGCTGAAGATGACAGCGGGCGCCGTCTGCTCAGCGCGAGCTGGCCGCTGGACCGCACCGCCGACGCCTATCTGAAGTTCATGAAGACGTTCGAGCCGCTCCGTGCCGCTATCGCGCGCGGTGCGGATCTGTCCGAGGCCGACGCCTTCACCGCGCGGATCCTGCTGATCCACTACTACCGCCGCGTCGTGTTGCGCGATCCGCTGCTGCCCGAGAGCCTGCTGCCCGGCGACTGGCCTGGCAGGGCAGCACGTGAAGTCTGCCGCGAGGTCTATCGCGCGCTGCTTGCGCCGTCGGAACAATGGCTTGATAGCCATGGAACCAATGAGAAGGGGCCACTGCCGCCGGCTCGAAAGCTCCTGGAGCGGAGGTTCGAGGTCTGATTTATATGTTACAGAAATATATTGCATGAAGTAATTTTTGTTATATATTGCCTCCCAATAAACGGGAGGATGCGCATGTATACCCAGGCGCTGAATACGGCCGAGACCGACGACCGCGGTCTCGAGGATGCGGCGAAGGCTGCGCAGTTCCAGGCCCGCATCGATGCCGAGGAGCGCATCGAGCCGAACGACTGGATGCCGGCGGCCTATCGCAAGACGCTCACCCGCCAGATCTGCCAGCACGCCCATTCCGAAATCGTTGGCATGCTGCCTGAGGGCAACTGGATCACGCGCGCGCCGACCTTGCGCCGCAAGGCGGCGCTGCTGGCCAAGGTGCAGGACGAGTGCGGCCACGGACTCTATCTCTACGCCGCCGCCGAAACGCTCGGCACCTCGCGCGAAGAGCTGGTCGACGCCATGCTTGCCGGCAAGGCCAAATATTCCTCGATCTTCAACTATCCGACGCTGACCTGGGCCGATATCGGCACCATCGGCTGGCTGGTCGACGGCGCCGCGATCATGAACCAGATCCCGCTGTGTCGTTGCTCCTACGGCCCGTACGCACGCGCGATGATCCGCGTCTGCAAGGAGGAATCGTTCCACCAGCGCCAGGGCTACGAGATCATGCTGACGCTGTGCCGCGGCTCGGATGAGCAGAAGGCGATGGCGCAGGATGCGCTGAACCGCTGGTGGTGGCCGGTGCTGATGATGTTCGGTCCGCCCGATGCGACGAGCCAGCACAGCGACACATCGACGAAGTGGAAGATCAAGCGCTTCTCCAATGACGAGCTGCGCCAGAAGTTCGTCGATGCCACCGTGCCGCAGGCGCAATATCTCGGCCTCACCATTCCCGATCCCGGCATGACGCAGGACGCCGAAGGCCACTGGCGCTACAGCGAGATCGACTGGACCGAATTCAAGCAGGTGCTGGCCGGTAACGGCCCCTGCAACCGCGATCGGCTCGCCGCGCGTCGCAAGGCGCACGATGAGGGCGCCTGGGTGCGTGAGGCGGCAGCTAGCTATGCCGCAAAGCGGGCGCGGCGTCAGACCGCACAAGCCGCGGAATAAGGAGATCACGATGGCCACGCCAAACACGCCGCTGTGGGAAGTCTTCATTCGCAGCCGCAACGGGCTCGCGCACAAGCATGTCGGCTCGCTGCATGCGAACGATGCCACCATGGCCCTGCAGGCCGCGCGCGACATTTACACCCGGCGCGGCGAGGGGCTGTCGATCTGGGTCGTGCCGTCGACCGCGATCACCGCGAGCGATCCGGCCGAGAAGGGCATGATGTTCGAGCCGGCGGAATCGAAGATCTACCGGCATCCGACGTTCTACGAGGTGCCGGAAGAAGTGGGGCACATGTGATGCTTGTGGCCAACATCCAGGTCGCGGAAACACCGCTGGTGCTCTACGCGCTGCGCCGCGCCGACGATGCGCTGATTATCGGTCATCGGTTGTCGGAATGGTGCGGACATGCGCCGATGCTGGAAGAGGACATGGCGCTCTCCAACATCGCGCTCGATCTCATCGGCCAGGCGCGTGAACTCTACACCTACGCAGCCAAAACCGAAGGCAAGGACAACAACGAGGACAAGCTCGCCTATTTGCGCGACGTCAGGCAGTACCGCAACCTGCTGCTGGTCGAACAGCCGAATGGCGACTTTGCCCAGACCCTGGTGCGGCAGTTCTTCTATTCTGCCTTCGCCGACCTCTATTGGCGCGCGATGATGAATTCGCGCGATACGACGCTCGCGGCCATTGCCGCCAAGTCCGAGAAGGAGACCGCTTATCATCTGCGCCACGCCTCCGAATGGATCATTCGGCTCGGCGATGGCACCGGTGAGAGTCACGCCAGGGCGCAGGCCGCGATCGATCACCTCTGGGCCTTCACCGGTGAGATGTTCGCCGTCGATGACGGAGAGCGCGCCCTGATCCATGCCGGTATCGCGATTGATCCCGGGACCTTGCGCGGTCGCTGGCTGAAGACGCTCTCCGATGTCGTCAGCGAAGCAACACTCACACTGCCGCAGAATGACTGGATGCAGCAGGGCGGCCGCGTGGGCCGCCACAGCGAGCATCTCGGTCATCTCCTGTCCGAGCTTCAGTCGATGCAGCGTACTTTTCCGGGGCTGACATGGTGACAGTGCTGGACCGCGACAGTGAGCTGCGCCGGCGCGCCTGGGACGCCGCGGCGGGCGTCGTTGACCCCGAAATCCCGGTGCTGACCATCGCCGATCTCGGCGTGCTGCGCGATGTCGTGCTCGACGGCGATCATGTCGAGGTCGCGATCACCCCGACCTATTCGGGCTGCCCGGCCATGAACATGATTGCGTTCGAAATCGAGCTTGCGTTGGAGCGCGCCGGTTTTCGCCAGCCAAAAGTCCGCACCGTGCTGTCGCCGGCCTGGACCACCGACTGGATGAGCGAGGAGGGCCGCCGCAAGCTGCACGCCTACGGCATCGCGCCACCGCAGGCGTCAAGCTCCCGCCGCGCGCTGTTCGGCGAGCAGGCCATCGCGTGCCCGAAATGCGGCTCTGACAAGACCGAGCTGCTGTCCGAATTCGGCTCGACCTCCTGCAAGGCGCTGTGGCGCTGCAAGGCCTGCCGCGAACCCTTCGATTATTTCAAGTGTCATTGATCATGTCCGCAGCCGCACCGCGCTTTCATCGCCTGACCGTCAACGACCTCCGCCGCGAGGCGGCCGATGCCGTATCGATGACCTTTGCGGTCCCCGGCGAACTCGCGGGCGACTACGCTTTCGCGCCCGGCCAGTACCTCACGCTCCGCACCATGCTCGATGGCGAGGAAGTCCGGCGCTCCTATTCGATCTGCTCGGGTCCTGACGATGGCGAGATCCGCATTGCCGTGAAGAAGATTGACGGCGGAGCATTTTCGAACTGGGCGGCGGATGAACTCAAATGCGGCGACGAGCTCGACGTCATGACGCCGACCGGGCGCTTCGGCGTGATCCCGCCGGCAGATAGCGGACGCATCCATGTCGGCTTTGCCGCGGGCTCCGGCATCACACCGATCCTGTCGATCGTCAAGGGCGTGCTTGCGCGCGAGCCGCACAGCCGCTTCTTCCTGTTCTACGGCAACCGCGCCACCGACAACATCATGTTCCTGGAGGCACTCGAGGAGCTGAAGGACCGCTTCATCGATCGCCTCTCGATCTTCCACGTCATCTCCGGCGAGGAGCAGGACATCCCGATCCTGCATGGCCGGCTGGACGGCAATAAGGTGAGAGTGCTGCTGCGTTCCCTGGTGCCGGCCGCGAGTGTCGATCATGTCTTCATCTGTGGTCCCCTTGGCATGAGCGAGGAGATCGAGGTGACTTGCAGGGATCTCGGCATCGCGGAAGAGCGCATCCACGTCGAGCGCTTCGTCTCCGAATTCGGCGGCAAACCGCGACCGAAGAAGATCGTTGCACCCGACGCGCCGCCGAAGGCGATCGCCTCGCTGATCATCGACGGCAAGCGCCGCGACGTGCCGGTTGCCGAGGACGAGGCGATCCTCGATGCCGCGCTGCGCGCCGGCGTCGATCTGCCCTTCGCCTGCAAGGGTGGCATGTGCTCGACCTGCCGCGCCAAGCTGGTCGAGGGCGAGGCGCCGATGGACATCAACTATTCACTGGAGCCCTGGGAATTGAAGGCCGGCTTCGTCCTGACCTGCCAGGCCAAGCCGTCGTCGGAGCGGGTCGTGGTCGATTACGATCACGTTTGACAGTTATGGCCGGGCAGCAGAGCATTGTGGCCAAACATTTGGCCGGGAGAAGCGCGTGAACGTCAAAGCCAACCTGTCGCCCGAGGATATTGCCCGCGCCTGCGCCGACGCGATGTGGGCCGAGGATGATGCCTCCAAGGGTCTCGGCATGGAGATCGTCGAGATTGGTCCGGGCTTTGCGACGCTGGCGATGAATGTGCGGCCGGAGATGGTCAACGGCCAGCGCATCGCCCATGGCGGCTTCATCTTCACGCTCGCCGATTCCGCCTTCGCGTTTGCCTGCAATTCGCACAATGAACGTGTCGTGGCGGCACAGGGCCAGATCACCTTCATCAAGCCGGGCAAGCTTGGTGACCGCCTCGTTGCAAGGGCGCGCGAGGTCAGCCGTGGCGGACGCTCAGGCATCTACGACGTGCGCGTGACAGCCGGCGACACCGTCATCGCGGAATTCCGGGGGCATTCGCGTGTCATTCCCGGCACGTGGCTGCCGACGCAAGATCAATAAAAAGAACCAACCAATAAAAAGAACCAACCAATGTGGGGAAACGAGGATGGCTCTGACGAGGCTCAAGGAAGGTGGCAACGCCTATCGTGCCGAGATGGACGCGCATGAGCGCGCCTCACGTGACGAGATCATGGTGCTGCAAAAGCAGCGGCTGGCCTGGTCGCTGAAGCACGCCTACGACAACGTCGCGCATTACCGCCAGGCCTTCGACAAGGCCGGCGTGCATCCGTCCGACTTTCGCGAACTCTCCGATCTCGCGAAATTCCCGTTCACCGTGAAGACGGATCTGCGCGACAATTATCCCTTCAACATGTTCGCCGTGCCGCGCGAAAAGCTGGTGCGCGTGCATGCGTCGTCCGGCACCACGGGCAAGCCGATCGTGGTGGGCTATACGCAACGCGACATCGACACCTGGTCGGAGGTGATGGCACGCTCGATTCGCGCCGCCGGCGGCCGCACGGGCATGATCATCCACAACGCCTATGGTTATGGCCTGTTTACCGGCGGATTGGGCGTGCACTACGGCGCCGAAAAACTTGGTTGCACCGTGGTGCCGATCTCCGGCGGCATGACCGAGCGGCAGGTGCAGCTCATCAACGACTTCCGACCCGACATCATCACGGTGACGCCGAGCTACATGCTGGCGATCCTCGACGAGTTCAAGCGCCAGAAGCTCGACCCGCGCCAGTGCTCGCTCAAGGTCGGAATCTTCGGCGCCGAGCCCTGGACCAACGCGATGCGCGGCGAGATCGAGGACGCCTTCGACATGGACGCGACCGACATCTATGGCCTCTCGGAGGTGATCGGTCCAGGCGTTGCGCAGGAATGCATCGAGACCAAGGACGGCCTGCACATCTGGGAGGACCATTTTTATCCCGAGGTGATCGACCCGGAGACTGGCGCAGTGCTGCCGGACGGCGAGAAGGGTGAGCTGGTCTTCACCTCGCTGACCAAGGAAGCCTTCCCGGTGATCCGCTATCGCACCCGTGACCTGACGCGGCTGCTGCCGGGCACGGCGCGGCCGGGCATGCGGCGGATGGAGAAGGTGACGGGCCGCTCCGACGACATGATCATCCTGCGCGGCGTCAATCTGTTCCCGACCCAGATCGAGGAGGTGTTGCTTGCGACCGACTGGTGCGGCGGGCATTTCATTCTTGAACTCACCCGCGAAGGCCGCATGGACGAGCTGACCATCATTGCCGAGGCGCGGCCGGAAAGCTGGGACGGCCGGGGGTTGGTCGATCATGCCGATCGCATTTCGACCCACATCAAGAACACGATCGGGGTCAGCTCCAACGTGCGGGTGGTCGCGCCGGCCACGTTGGAGCGCTCGCTCGGCAAAGCCAAACGCCTCTACGACAAGCGGCCGAAGGATTAGCCGTCGCTCCTCATGGTGAGGAGCGCCAAAGGCGCGCCTCGAACCATGAAGGCCTGGATGCTGCAGCGCGGGCCCACATCCTTCGAGACGCCGCTCGCGCGGCTCCTCAGGATGAGGGGAGGCGGTTGACTTGACCGGTCCCAAAGGCGACAAGGCCCGCGAGAAATCGTGGGTCTTTCGATGTCATCAGCCGATCGCAAAACCGTCGAAGCGCACTGCGTCCGCCTCGATGCCAAGGCCGATAATGCTGCGGCGATCGCGCCGCTGATCGAGCGTCATATGCTCACGCGCGGTCCGAAGGACCTCCTGATCGAGATCAAGGCCGCCGCCGTCAACCCCTCCGATGTGAAGGCCGCGACCGGGCTGATGCCCTATGCGGTCTTCCCCCGCACGCCCGGCCGCGATTATGCCGGCGTGGTGATTGACGGGCCGGCCGATACGATCGGCCGCGAGGTGTTCGGCTCCTCCGGCGATCTCGGCATCCGCCGCGACGGCACCCATGCCAGCCATCTCGTCGTCGAAGCCGACGCCGTGGTGGAGAAGCCGAAGACGGTGTCCTGGGAGGAGGCCGCCGGCGTCGGCGTGCCCTTCGTCACCGCGATGGAAGGCTTTCGCCGCGCCGGCGTTCCAAAGCCCGGCGAAACCGTGCTGGTGTTCGGCGTCAACGGCAAGGTCGGTCAGGCCGCGGTCCAGATCGCGACGTGGCAGGGCGCGCGCGTCATCGGCGTGGTGCGCAAGGCGGAAGCCTATGAGGGCCATGCCAACGCAGCCATCGAGGTGATTGACGCCTCGGCGACCGATGCCGCCACGCGCGTGCGCGAACTGACCGGCGGCAAGGGGGCCGACATCGTCTTCAACACGGTCGGCGATCCCTATTTCCAGGCCGCGCACAAATCGCTCGGATTGCGCGGCCGCCAGATCCTGATCGCCGCGATCGACCGCATCGTGCAGTTCAACATCCTCGAATTCTACCGCGGGCAACACACCTATGTCGGCA
Source organism: Bradyrhizobium sp. 604_D8_N2_3 (assembly GCF_051810765.1). Taxonomy (NCBI): domain Bacteria; kingdom Pseudomonadati; phylum Pseudomonadota; class Alphaproteobacteria; order Hyphomicrobiales; family Nitrobacteraceae; genus Bradyrhizobium; species Bradyrhizobium sp. 604_D8_N2_3. The sequence goes on from NZ_JBPWPM010000001.1 coordinate 2,707,180, forward strand.
TCGACACGCTCGGGCTGTCCTCGGCCGCGACCGGCGCGGTGCTGCGCGACCTCGGCCCCGGCTTTGCGAGCGGGCACCTGAAACCGTTTCCGATCAAGGCGAATGCCGTCTATCCGCTGGAGCGCGCCAAGGAGGCCTATGTCGCGGTCGCCGGTTCGTCGCGGGATCGCGTGATCCTGAAGCCTTGATCATGGACTCGTCCATCCAACTCGTCATCCTTGCCGGCCTCGTCATCGGGCTCATCTATGGCGCCGTGGGCCTGCTCAGCGGCTTCTGCCTGATGAGCAGCATGCGCGGCTGGCTGGTCGAAGGAGACGGGCGGCTGGTGCGAACCTTTGCGATGGCGATTGCTGTTGCGGTTGCTGCGAGCCAATTCCTTGCCGGTAGCGGCATGGTCGATCTCGGCAAGTCGATCTATCTGCAACAATCCTTTTCAGTGCCGGTGCTGTTCCTCGGCGGCCTGTTGTTCGGCTACGGCATGGTGTTGTCGAACGGCTGCGGCTCGCGGGCGCTGGTGCTGCTCGGCCGCGGCAATCTCCGCTCTTTCGTCGTCGTGATCGTGCTCGCCATCGCCGCGCAGATGACGCTCAAGGGCCTGATCGCGCCGGCGCGCATCGCGCTGCTTCAGGCCTCGCAAACGACCGTCAACGCCAATTCGCTGCCGTCACTGTTGGCGACATTCGGCCCCGGCGAAGCGGCATCGCGCGCGCTGGGCGCTGCCGTAATCGTCGTTGCGCTGATCCTGTTTGCGTTCGCGCACCCGGCGTTCCGGCGTTCGCCCGGCCAGATTGCAGCCGGTGTCGTCGTTGGCCTCCTGGTCGCCAGCGGCTGGTTCGTCACCGGCTATCTCGGCGCCGACGATTTCAATCCGGTCCCGGTGACCTCGCTCACCTTCGTCGCGCCGATTGCCGATAGCCTGCAATACGCCATGCTCTCGACCGGTCTGACGCTCAACTTCGGCATTGCTACCGTGGCCGGCGTTCTCGCCGGCAGCCTTGTCACCGCGCTCGCCACAGGCCGTTTCCACCTCGAAGGTTATTCCTCGCCGCGCCACATGCTGCGGTCTGCCGGCGGCGCCGCGCTGATGGGGATCGGCGGCGTGATGGCGTTCGGCTGCTCGATCGGGCAGGGGCTCACCGGCGTATCGACGCTCGCTCTGGGCTCGTTCGTCGCGGTCGCCGGCATCCTGCTCGGCACGACGGCCGGCCTGCGCGGCGCACTGCGGGTTCAGCCGCTCGCGGTGGCCTGACCGCGCAGCAGCCGGTCGCCCAGCGTCGCAAGACCGATGCCGGTGACGATCAGTCCGGCCGCGACGGCAAGGCTCATGTCGATCGGCTCGCCCAGCAGGATCGCCGCGCTGGCGATGCCAACGAGCGGCGTCCCGGTGGTGCCGAGCGACGTCGTCAGGGCCGAGATGCTCTTGTTGACCATCGACATCGCCCAATAGGCCAGCGCCGTTCCGATCAGGCCGGAATACAGGAAAAGCAGCACGAGCTTCCACGACCATTCCGCGTGCGGCGGGCCCTCCATGATAACAGCCGATCCCGTCAGTACGATCGTCGCCACGAGCACCTGCCAGAGCAGGAGCTGGAGCGGCGATGCAATCCAGCGATGCGCGCTCATATAGATGATGTTCGCGGCCCAGGACATCGCGGCCAGGACGACCATGCCGGCCCCGAGCAGGACGTTGGTATTGGTCCAATCGATCGACGTGGGGTTCAGGATCACGGCAAGGCCGATCAGCCCGAGCAAGGCGCCGGCGAGCTTGGGCGCCGTCAGCGTATCCTTCCCCAGCAAGGGCGCGGCGATCGCGACCCAGAGCGGCGTGGTGTAGCCGAGCACGATCGCCTTGCTTGCGGGCAGGAAGCGCACACCGGCCGCAACCAGAACCGAGAACACCGTCATGTGCAGCAGCGCGACGCTGAGGATCACCGGAATGTCGCGCCGCTCCGGGATCATCAGATTGTTGCTCAGCCCGAGGATCACGAACAATCCGGCCAGCGCGATCCAGCTCCGGATCGCCGAAGTCCATAGTGGCGGAAGGAACTGGACGAGTTGCTTCGTCACCGACCAGTTCACGCCCCAGGCCAGCACGACGATCAGGAACAGGCCGACGGCCGCGCGGGAGGAGAGGGAGTTCATCGCAAAATCCTTGAAGCAGTCCAGTCCGGCGGATAGCATCCGGAGTGGCACCTGAAAAAGTGCCAGATCGGAAAGGAATAAGGTGCCAGTTTCGGAAGGTGTGATCTCCGCCCTGATCGAGCTGAAGCGGACCGACGACGAGGGGCTGACGGCGCAGCTGACGAGCCAGCTGCGAAACCTGATCGCGACCGGTCGGCTCGGCAAAGGCCGCGCGCTGCCGTCGAGCCGCCGGCTCGCGAGCGACCTCGGCGTCTCGCGCAACACCGTTACTTATGCCTTCGAGCAGCTCGCCGCCGAGGGATATCTCGAGGCGTCGCACGGTCGTCGTCCCATGGTCACGGTCGACGGCGGCCGTAACGAAGGGACGGGCGCGGTCGCACCGAGCGTCCGCTCGGGCAAGCCGCGGCTCTCGCCCTGGGCGTCGAAGCTCAAGCAGACCGACTGGCCGATGTCCTATCAGGCGCCGCTAAAACCCCTGCGTCCGGGGCATGGAGATGCGCGGGAGTTTCCACACGAAGTGTGGGCCCGCTGCCTGCGCCGCAGCGCGGTGCGCGCAGCCAAGCGTGAGCTTGGACCGGTCAACCGGACGCGCCTGCGCCGGGCGCTGGCGCATTATCTGGCCGCCAGCAGGGGCGTCCGCGCCGCCGCGGACCAGATCCTGATCCTGCCGAGCGCGCAGGCCGCGCTGACCCTGATTGCGGCTGCGCTCATCACGCCCGGCGACGATGTCTGGGTCGAGGACCCCGGCTATCCCGGCGCTGCGGCGGCCTTCCGCGCCTCCGGCGCGCGCGTGATGGGGATGAAGCTGGATGAGCAGGGCATGCAGCGGATGCCGGGCATGACCGCGCCAAAGCTCATCTTCATGACGCCCTCGCATCAGCATCCGACCGGGCGGCTGATGTCGCTCGCGCGCCGCACCGAATTCCTGGGCATGAGCAGGCCAGGCGAGACCTGGATCGTCGAAGACGATTACGACGGCGAATTCCACTATGACAGCCGGCCGGTGCCGGCCTTGCAGGGGTTAGACGCCCATGGCCGCGTGTTCTATGTCGGAACGTTTTCGAAGGCGATGACGTCGGATATCCGGCTCGGCTATGTCGTCGCGCCACCAGGGCTGGTCGGCACCCTCGAGATCGCACAGCGGCACATCGGGCTGATCGCCTCCAGCCACATCCAGGAAGCGCTGGCGGAGTTCATCGCCGACGGGCATTTTCTCGCGCATCTGCGCCGGATGCGGCGGCTCTATCACGCGCGCCGCGATCACCTCGTCGAGGGACTGGAGTGCCATCTGGGCGAAGTTCTGTCCGCCGAAGTGCCGTCGGGCGGCATCCAGCTGGTCGCCCGCCTCAAGCGCGGTCGCGCCGATCAGGCGGCGGTACAACGGCTGGTCGAGGCAGGCGTCGAAACGCGGGCCCTGTCCAGCCTGGCGCTCGGCCGTCCACGCGACCATGGCCTGCTGCTCGGCTTCGCGGCCTGGCGCGAGAATGAGATCAGCGCGGCGGTGCGGACGATGGCGTCGTGCTTCTAGAGCATGATCCGGAAAAGTGTGAAGCGGTTTTCTGAAAAGATCATGCTTAAACAATAACGCGCTAGTCCACGGCCTTCGTCACGATGCGGATCTCCGAGGTCAGCGTCCGGTGCACCGGACATTTGTCGGCGATCTCCATCAACTTCTTGCGCTGCTCCGCGTCGAGCGCGCCGTCGATCGCGATGTCGCGCTCGATCTGGTCGAGCATGCCATCGCGCGTCTCGCACTCCGCGCAGTCCTTGGCGTAGATTTTCGAATGCTTCAGCGTGACCGTGACGCGATCGAGCGGCAGCGATTTGCGATCGGCATAGAGGCGCATGGTCATGGAGGTGCAGGCACCCAGCCCGGCGAGCAGGAAGTCGTAAGGGCCGGGGCCGGCATCCTCGCCGCCGGCCGCGACCGGCTCGTCAGCCACCAGGTGATGCGGGCCGACGGTGATGGCCTGGTTGAACTTGCTCTTGCGGGTTTCCTGCACCACCACTTTGCGCGGCTCTTCCGCGAGATCCATCGCCTTCGCGGGCTTCGCGGTGTCGATGTAGCGGCTGGCCCAGGCCGCGATCACGTCGGCCGCGTAGAGGGCGTCGGCCGGCTTGGTCAGGAGATGATCGGCGTGGTCGAGCGAGACGAAGCTCTTGGGGTGTCTTGCCGCAACGAAAATCTTGGTCGCATTGTCGATGCCGACGGTGTCGTCGACAGGTGACTGCATCACCAGCAGCGCCTTGTGCAGGCCGGTGATGTCCTTCATCAGTTCTTGCTCGGCGATGTCGTCGAGGAATTCGCGCTTGATCCGGAACGGGCGCCCCGCGAGCGAGACCTCGACTTCGCCCTGCGCGCGGATGCTGTCGAGATGCTCGCTGAACAGACCGGTGACGTGAGCGGGATCGGACGGCGCCGCGATGGTCACGACAGCCTTGGCTTCCGGAATCCTTCCGGCCGCGGCGAGGATCGCGGCACCGCCGAGGCTGTGGCCGATCAGGATCGATGGCGCCGTGCGGAGCTGGCGCAGATGATCGGCGGCGCGCACGAGGTCGGCGACGTTGGAGGTGAACGTCGAATTGGCAAAATCGCCTTCGCTGGAGCCGAGCCCGGTGAAGTCGAAGCGCAGCACCGCAATGCCCGTGGCGGCGAGCGCGACCGAGATGCGTTTTGCTGCCAGCGTGTCCTTGCCGCAGGTGAAGCAGTGCGCGAACAGCGCGTAGGCCGCGGGCTCGCCATCGGGCAGTTCCAGCGCGGCGGCTAGTTGATGGCCACCTTCGCCGGTGAATTGAAAGCGTTCGGTCGGCATGGGTTTCCCCCGTCCTTGCTTGAACTTAATCGCTTGAATAACGCTGCTCGGCCCAGGGATCGCCGCGGTTATGATAGCCGCGGACTTCCCAGAAGCCCGGCGCGTCCTCGGTCAGGAACTCGATGGCCTGGAGCCATTTGGCGCTCTTCCAGAAATACAGATGCGGCACGACGAGCCGTACCGGGCCGCCGTGCTCTTCGGTCAGCGGCTGACCCGACCAGCTGTGGGCGAGCAGCGCGTCTTCGGCGGCAAAGTCTTCCAGCGTCAGGTTGGTGGTGTAGCCGTCATGGGAATGCAAGACAACGAAGCGCGCGTCCTCGCGCGGCCGGCAGGCTGCCAGCAGTTCGCGCGTGGCGAGCCCTTCCCATTGATTGTCGTAGCGCGACCAGGTCGTCACGCAGTGAATGTCGGAGGTGAACTGCGCCTGCTTCTGCGCTGCGAATTCGGCAAACGTCCAGAATACGGGGGTCTCGATCGCACCGTAGACGTCGAGCCGCCAGCGCTCGCGCGAAACCGGCGGCACGACTCCGAGATCGAGCACCGGCCAGTCCTTGGTGAGATGCTGGCCCGGCGGCAGCCGCTGATCCTCCGGTCGCGTAACGCGGCCGGTGAGGAAGCGGCCTTCGCGCGCCCATTTCTCCTTGGTGCGCGTCAGCTTGCTGTCGGGCGGCTCGTTGTCGTCGGCCATGAGCTACTCGTGGCGGTGCATCGCGGAGGCGTGCTTGGTGTCACGCATGGTGGAATAGATGATCAGCGACAAACAGATGACGCCGGCGAGATAGTAGTAGAACCACTCCTCATGCCCGATGCTCTTGAAATAGAGCGCGATCGCCGGCGCCGTACCGCCGAAGATCGAGACCGTGATGGCGTAGGGCAGGCCGACACCGAGGGCGCGGACATTGGTCGGGAACAGCTCGGCCTTCACCACGGCGTTGATCGAGGTGTAACCGGCGACGAACAACCAGGCGCAGCAGATCAGGATGAAGGCCATGAAAGGCGACTTGGTCTCCTTCAGCGTCATCAGCAGCGGCACGGTCGCGAGCGTACCCGCGACGCCGAAGAAGATCAGCAATGGCTTGCGCCCGATCTTGTCGGAGATCGCGCCGTAGATCGGCTGCAGGATCGTCGCGAAGATCAGCGTGCCGAAAATCACGAAAGTGGTCTGGTCCTCGGTCAGGCCGACCGAGAGCTTGACGAACGTCTGCATGTAGGTGGTGAAGGTGTAGAACGCCGCGGTGCCGCCGGCCGTGAGGCCCACTACCAGCAGCAACTCGCGCGGGTAGCGTAGCAGATTGGCCAGCGAGCCGGTCGGCTTCACCACCTTCTTGGCTTCCTCGAAGGCCTCAGTCTCGTGCAGATTGCGCCGCATCACCGCGGCAAAGATCGCCAGCGCCGCGCCGATCGCAAACGGGATGCGCCAGCCCCAGGCCCTCAGCTCCTCCGGCGTGAGGAAGACCTTTTGCAGGAGCAGCAGCACGATGATCGCGGTGAGCTGGCCGCCGATCAACGTGACGTATTGAAAGCTCGAATAGAAGCCGCGATGCTTGGGATCGGCAACCTCGCTGAGATAGGTTGCGCTGGCACCATATTCGCCGCCGAGGCTCAGGCCTTCGATGACGCGGGCGAGCGCCAGGATCACCGGCGCGGCGAAACCGATGGTCGCATAGGTCGGCGTCAGCGCGATGATCAGCGAGCCGAAGCACATGAAGACGACGGATAACGTCAGCGAGATACGCCGGCCGAAATGATCCGCGATGTAGCCGAACAGCCAGCCGCCCAAGGGGCGCATCAGGAAGGTCGCCGCGAACACCACGGCGACGTTCAATTGCTGGACGACGGGGTCGTTGCCGGGGAAGAAGGCCGGAGCGAAATAGAGCGCGAACGCCGTATAGGCGTAAAAATCGTACCACTCGACGAGATTGCCGATCGAGCCGATGAAGATCGCCTTGATCCGCCGTTTGGCGTCGGCGATGTCGATGTCGATATCGATGTGATCAGAGGCCGGTAGGGTTGCTTGCTCTGTCACGTCCGGCCTCTCTCCGTTGGTCTTGGAAAGGCCTACATCGCCTTTCCGAACAGAAATGGCAACTGGCGGGGGCCTCTCACCGTGCCCTGTGACCAGGTCACCGTGCCTGCCGGATCGAGGGAGGAGTCCGGGATCCGCTTCAGCCATTCCTCCAGCGCAACCTGCATCTCCATGCGTGCAAGGTTGGAACCGACGCAGCGGTGGATGCCGAGGCCGAAGGCGGCATGGCGATTCTCCCGGCGGTCGATCACGACTTTGTCAGCGTCCGGAAACATCTTGGGGTCGCGGTTGGCGGCCGGGAACGACAGCAGCACCATGTTGCCCGCCTTGACCGGGCAGCCCGAGATCGTGGTCTCCTTGACCACCTCGCGGGCCATGGTCACCGGCGAATAGGCCCGCAGCAGCTCCTCCACGGCGATCGGGATCAGCCCGGGCTCGGCGATCAGCCGTTCGCGGTCGGCCGGCGTCCGGGCGAGATGCCAGAGCGAGGAGCCGATCGCACTCCAGGTGGTGTCGATGCCGGCGATCAGGAGCAGCCGCAGCGAACCCAGCACATGGGACTCTTCCAGCGGCTGGCCTTCCTTGTCCTTGGCGTTCATCAAATAGGAAATCAGGTCGTCGGTCGGCTTCGATCTGCGCTCCTCGATATGCGTCCTGAAATAGGCGCTCATCTCCTGCACGGCCTGGAGCAGCTTGTTCTCGTCCTTGATGCCGAGCTCGAGGATCATGTGGATCCAGTCGATGAACAGATCGCTGTCGCTCTCGGGAATGCCGAGCATATGGGCGATGGCCTGAACCGGGATATATTTGCTGTAGCGCGCTGCGGCATCGACCTTGCCATCGGCGATGAACCCGTCGATCAGCTCGTTGCAGATCGCGCGCATCCGCGGTTCCAGCTTCTTCATCGCGTCCGGCGTGAAAGGCGGCAACAGCAATTGCTTGGCTGGCTTGTGCACGGGCGGGTCGGAGGTGATCGGCGGAGCGGCGTTCCTGGCGACTTCGGGCCGAACGTCACGGACGATGATGCGGCGCGAGGAGAAATGCTCGGTGTCGTTGGCGATCTCGCGCACCGCCTCATAAGTCGTCGGCATGTAGCAGCCGAGGAAGCGCTTTGTATGCACCACCGGGCTCGCGGAGCGAAGCTCCTCCCAGATCGAGAACGGATCCTCCGTCCATTGCGGATCGGTGTGGTCGAAATCGTTGACCCAGTCGGTGACGGGCGGGTGGGCGACAGGCTGGCTGACGTCGGACATGGCAGGAAATCCCTCAGGGCTCGTGTTCGCTAAAAGCACGCAAGCGGGCAGGGGCCGCGCTACTCCTCGATCACATCGATTGCGATTTCCGGGCAATTGGATTTGGCAAGCCAAGCCTTGTCTTCGAGGCCGGGCGGCACGGTGCCGTCCCCGGCCTCATGGGCGTTGCCGTATTCGTCGAGCTCGAACAGCTCCGGCGCGAGCGCCTTGCAGCGCGCGTGGCCCTGGCATTTATCGGGATCGACGTGAACCCTCAGTCGCTCTGTCATGGCGGCTTCCTCGGTCGTGTGCGCGGGACGAAGGCCGCGCGTTCCTCATGTCAATTTTATCGGCGGCATTTGTCGCCGCTTTAAGTTATATCCTATTACATTCGCGGCGGGCTTCCCCTGTCAAGGGCAAACTTATAGTGGACAGTCTAGCAATTACTGCGAAACCGTCAGCAAATGGTGCGAAAGTTTCCAACTGCGCTGGCTGCCTGCGAGCATGAGATTTGTCGCGCGCACCGCAGGCAATTTGCCTCAGCCTGATCGAGCGCTGCCACAGCGTCCTTGTTCGGGTTTGGTCCTCGAGCGGAATGGACGATATCTGCACAAGGGGAATTATGCCCCCAAACCCTAGGGAACGCCGATAAACCGGTTGGCCGACACCATCAGCGGCTGAGGAAGGTCAGGCTGTCAATATCGGGGCGATAGCCCTGTCCGCGTCGAGGCACTGCCCCCGGATTCGGCGAGAACATCCTTCTAAGCTGAATACGAGGGTTCGATTCCCTTCTGAAGGGCCTGTCCGGTGGAAGCAGACGGGAGCACCTCACGAGCTATGACCGGCCCTTGGTCGGCTTCGTGTGAACGTGCATCTCATGGACACAGAAACCGGGGCGCATCTTTGGGCCGATCGTTTTGACAAGCCGATTGCCGATCTTTTCGATATGCAGGACGAAATCGTATCGCATCTCGCAAATGCGCTAAATGCTCAGCTGACAGAGGTCGAGGCAAAGCGCTCAGAACGATCTCCGGATCGCTGTTAAATGGACTTGTGCTTCCAGGGTAAGGCTTCGTGCAATAAGGGGTGGACGCCCGAACATATGGCACTAGCGCGCGCTTTCTTTGAACAACCGCTGTCCCTGGATCCTGGAAATATCGAGGCGAAGGTCGGCATGGCGGTTTCGATCTCGTAGTCGGCACTAGCTTCTTTACCGATCAACGAAACGAGCATCTTGTCATGGCCGAGGCCGCGCTGGGAAGGGTGCTGTGCCTTGCGCCGAATCATGCCTTTGCTCACTTTGCCTTGGGCGGTGTGTTCATTTGTCGTTGTCGAGCCGCTCAAGCCGTTGCTGAGTGTGTACGAGGAGGAGTAGGCCAATCTCGCGGGCCTCGAACGGCGCAACGAATATGCCGTCCGGACGGTCGCGCAGCAGCCGCGCCAGATTGGTATTGCGCATGGTCATTGGCAGCTGGCGCAGGTCCTGGCCAAGCGCGAGGATGTCGAACGCATAGAGCTGCACCTCGTGATCGTGCTTGCGCGGGTGCAGGGCGTTGAATCCGATGCGCCGTCGACACCGAGCACCACGGCCTCGCCGTCGATGACGAACTGCTGCTCGCGGTTCTTCAGCGCGGCATCGACGATCCAGGGATATCTCTTAGTCCAGTCGTGGCCGTTGCGGATGAAGAGCACGGTCTTGCCCTGGCGCTCGACGCGCAGGCGATAGCCGTCATACGTGATTTCGTGGATCCAGTCGGGTCCGGCCGGCACCACCTTGGCGGCGGTCGGCAGGCAGAATTCGAACGCGGGACGCATAGGCCGTAGAGTGTGAAGCCCTCGGAGCTTTTGTGGGCAGCCCCGTCCAAAGTCTATCGGCGCCGATCAGCGGTCCGTACAAATACCGATAGACAGCGGTACACTACTCTCATTAGTTGCAGCCTTTTGATTGAAAGGCTTGGAATGTTGCCCGAGATAATTGCCTACGGCATCGTCATTGCTGTCGTGGCCGGGGTTGCGTGGGTGGTGGCGCAGCGGCTCGGCGCCTCCATGGCCCGCTGGTCTCTCCGCGTTCAGGCCCGATACGTCAAGGCTGGTCAACCGCCCGGCTACCACGACCGCCTGAAGGAGATCCGCGCACTCTATGCAGCGTGGACTCACGAGGAAGCGACCGTCTGGCAGATGTAGATCGGGCTCAAGTGCAGACGTTCATTCAATGTCGCCAGCCGTCCTTGTCGGCCTCCACCTGAAGCCTTCCGACATGTGCGGCACTTCATCTTCGCCAGGAACGTTGCAGGCCTGGCAGAGGGGCGCCAGCGCGGCCACAGCTGCAGGCGCGTGGGCCGTCCCAGGAACGGTCCGGGTGGTTCTCGCAAACCCAGCCGAGATCGTCACAGTTGGCGCACATCGTGATCGTGGCACCGGCCACCGCCGGCTAATCTTCGCTGGACATCAGGCGACCCCGCGCAAGGGCAGCGCGAGCTGCATGTCGAAGGGCTTTGTGGCGTTAGCGGCGATGAAGTCTTGCAGAGCAGACGAGAGCTCGGCGTCGGTGTTGGCTGTGCGCCGGGCCAGTGCGTCGGCGACGTCGGAAGTCACATCCCGCGGCCACCCCTCGACGGGATTGAAGGATACGATTCGAACCGGATAAGCGTACTGGCCGGACAGGAGATTTTGCAGGATGATCTCGAGGTCGGTGTCAGTCTCGTCGGTCTCGCGCCAGGCGCAACCGGCACGCGCGCCGAAGTCTTCAAGCACCAGATAGATATCGCGGTCGAGGCGGTCGGCCGTATAATTTGGCTAAGTTCATCGCGCTGTCGGAAAGCGTCGCCCGGCAATGTTCGGCGATCTGCCATCCGTCGATGCCTCCGGGCAGCTTGACGTCCGTGATGAGAACGTCGGTGATTCGCCGCCCGTGCCACGCCAATGCCTCTTCGCCGTCAGCCACATGGATGACCTCGTACTCTTCCTCTCGCAAAGCGTCCACCACGAACTGCTAGTAATACTGTTAGTGCTAGAGCATTCAACTTGCTCCAGCGATACGGCTTATCAATGGCCGAAGGTTCGCTTCAAGAAAGTCTCGCGAAAATCAAGGCATGAACGCCTGTGTAGTCGCCGCAGAGAGCACAACGAGCGGAGGGCTGATCGTTCTCAGACTGACGCCGTTGAGCAGTGGTCAGGAAGATCGCCAGTTAGACGTTTGTTGGTTGGAGTTGCTACCTAAAATCATCGTCGACAGCGCAGAACTTGCGATTGATCTCAGTTCATGCGGAACTTCAACAATGCACGGGTTTGGAACGCCACGTCACAAAGCCTGTTGTCCTTTCAGAAATGACCGTTGTGGTCGCACCCCCCATTTTCTTGGAGCGTCAGATGAGCAAACGCAAACCGGCGACGGCGCCGAAGCGCGCCCGGAATCCGAAAATGACCGCGCGGGCCCAACGGCACAAGCAGAGCATTGTTAGAAGCCCGAAAGAGAATTTACTTCGCTCTGTTGCGGCAGTCTCGATTGAACCGCCTCCTGAGCTTCATGATCCTAAACACGAGGTTCCTATCATTGAGACTCGGGTGGATGCCTTACCAAATGACCTCAGTCAGAGAATGACGGATAGCGATCCAACGAAAGGCTTTGCTTTAGCGACGGCAAACATGCAGGCGTATCAAGGGAAGCTTCTTGAGATAGCCGAGGCCAACGCGCAATTTGCTTTTGAATTCGGCCTGAGACTTGCGACGATCAGGTCACCAACTGAATTTTTCGGCGTCATTACGGAGTTTACAAGCAGACGGGTCGATATGTTCGGGCAGCATTCGAAAGAATTGGCGGCATATCCGTTCTGGCGCATCAAGCGCCCCCGAGAGCTCACGGCTCTGCCGGGACGATAACTGAAGCCGTACCCGCTGCGGAAAAGGATGGACGCAAACGCGGATTTCGAAAGGGGCGATGCCGCCGCGCCTTGCGTGCGTTAGGATCCTGCATGGAAAGGGTGACCGGCTCATCGAGGCCAACCAGTCGCGCCGTGTCCGGAAGTGGCCCTGAACCGAACCCCGCTGATCCTGTTGTCATACGTCTATCGTGGTAGAGCAGACGTGGACCCGCGCTCGCTTCGACGGTCGGTTGTGACCCATTGCGGGCGTTAGCGTTCGAGCGTTTTGGAGAACAATCTTTTAAGCCTGTACTTCGGACCTCGCGCATTGTCCTCTTCCGTGCGGCTGTTAGGGAATAAGCGGACATCGCGGAATTATGTGTAGACGCCCCAGCGCCATTCCGGCCTAAGTTCCTAAATCTTACATTTGACCGGTCGACGCGCCGATCGCTTAACGAGCGGCTCTTTTCTCCGGGTCGTCCCGGCGCTGCGCCATCTCTGTGTTTCGATCGAGCTGCGCACGCTCGCTGCGGCGCATCCTTCCCGTCTTTATGACGCCATAGAGAATTGTGCCACCCAAGATGAAGGCGCCGATAAACATCATCCAGAGCGCCGTCACCGAGGTATCGCCGAGTAGCATTCCGACGCCACTGTTTCCCATTTTCGCTCTCGCTGTTTTGTCTGGAGAACCAAACCCGCATTGGAGCGGAGGTTCCCTGTTTCGTTCCTATTGTACGGTCTCGCGCTTAGGCACAATTCATGAGGCCCGATGTTAGAAACGAATGGAGGACCACCCGGCCGAACAAACTGAGGGCGATGTGCTGGACAAACTCCGGCGCCATATCCGCATTTTGGTCGATATCGGTCGTCTTTCGGTTGAAGAGGCCGGAACAGAACGCTTCTTGGACCAAGCGGTGCTGCAAATTGCCCGAGCCGTGGAAATCGACCATGTTAAGGTGCTTCAATATCGTCCAGACACGTCCGATCTTCTGTTGATTGCGGGAGTCGGCTGGAAGGATGGTGCCGTCCGCACCGCCACGCTGTCGGCCGACCTCCGCTCGCCGCCTGGCCGCGCTTTCCAAACGGCCGAGCCTGTCAGCATCAGAGATTTCGCCGAGCAGAACGAATTTGTTTGTTCCGAGTTCTTGGCGGAGCACAGCATTGTGGCTGTCAGCAACGTCCCGATCCTCATCGGCGGCGCCGCATGGGGCGTGCTGGAGGTGGACAGTACAAAGCCGAGAGACTTCTCCCAGGATACGACCGAGTTTCTGACCGCCGCCGCCGCGCTGATAGGTGCTGTGCTGCGTCGCGGTGCGCAACCGGACGAACATGCAAGCCTTATGGCTGCGGTCGCGGAAGCTAAAAAGGGGCAGATCTTGCTTCGAGAGATGCAACATCGGGTCAAGAACAATTTTCAACTCGTCCTGTCCTCGATTTCCATCCAGAAGCGCCGCTATCTTGATCCAGAATCACACCGCGCTCTGGACCACGTGGCCAGCCGCATCAACGCCATCTCGCTCGCACATGATCAGCTTGCCCCTCGCCAAGAGGGGCAGATCGTTAGACTTTCCCATTACATCCGGGCTCTTTGCAGCGCGATCCGCAATCAGGTGGATGAGGTTGAAGTCGACGTCGAATGCGACGAGCTCGAATTGGCGATCGACCGGGCCCTCCCGGTTGGCCTCATTTTGAATGAGACTGCGATGAACAGCATCAAGCATGCGTTCGGTGCAGAGGGAGGCAGGATCAGCGTAAGTTTGGTGGGAGGCGTCGGCTACGGCGAGGCCCGATTGACAGTGACCGACAACGGTCGCGGCATTCAACATCCGAACAAAAACGGGTCGGGCCTTAAGCTGATTACCTCTCTGGCGAGACAAATTGGCGGTACCGTCAACCAGACCAGCAGCGACGCGGGTACAACAACAACGCTTACATTCCCTTTGATAATGTAAAGTGGGACCTGCTGAGCAGGCACGGGATAGGCTGCGCCTCAGCTATCGCGGGCCGGGTCGGCCGATGGTACACCTGCGGACCAAGCAAAGCCCCATATCGTCGCCGAGGTGGGTAGTCGGGTTGTGGCCCTTAGCCGCAGGTCGATTGAGCGCGTGTCATGTCGGCTGTCAGGCAGACCGGACACCGATCCAACTTGGCGTCCACCGCTGATTTCGAACCCAGGCGGCAATCGACCGCAGAGAAGCGGATGTAACCTTCACGACAACAACGCTAGACAAGACCGCCCGTTTAGAGCGCTAAATGTTTTTCGTCATCCTCTTGAAACGTTTTTGCTCGTGACAGATTTTTTGGACGCCGCAGACGTGGCGGCCGGGGCGCCTTCGGGGCCCCGCAATCAAGGCGGGCGCCGGACGGTGTCCGGTGCCAGCTCGTACCCAGCTTGCTCTTTGGAGGATTTGGCTATGAGGTATGATTGGACTCCCCTGTGGAGGTCGACCATTGGGTTCGACCACCTGTTTGACGTTCTCGACGAGGTCCAGCGGACCGCTGAAGAGACCTATCCCCCCTATAACATCGAGCGGCTCGACGAGAACCGCTTCCAAATCTCGGTGGCGCTCGCCGGATTCACACCGGACGAGGTGGGCCTTACGGTGGAGCAGAATGTCCTGACGTTGGAAGGCCATAAGGCCGAGAAGGACGAGAAGAGCTTCCTGCATCGCGGAATGTCGACACGGTCGTTCAAGCGCCAGTTCACCCTGGCTGACCACGTTGAGGTCAAGGGCGCGCACTTCGAGAATAGTCTGTTGGTCATCGAGCTTCAACGCGAGATTCCCGAGGCCATGAAGCCGCGGCGCATCGCCATCGCGGGCGCAAGCACCGGGCAGGTCAAGCAGATCGAAGGCAAGGCCGCCTGACCAACCCGCGGCCTGGTTCCGATCGCCGCCGCGCGGGTGCTCCCGCGCGGCCACCCTAATGCGTCTTATGATGGGTAGGAGCTTTAGCCATGCGGACGACGCCCACACACGATAACGTCTTCGATTTAAATGCTCTTCTTCACCCCGGCACGGTGTTCTCGCATTCGCGCGAGGTCGTCGCTGACCCGAATTTGAGTCTGGCCGAGAAGCGGGCCATCCTCGCGTCATGGGCTTCTGACGCCTCGGCGATCGCGTCCTGTCCAGCGTTACGCTCGCCGGACGGACTAAAGGCGCCTGTTCATATCGACGAAATTCTGGAAGCGCTACGCGGGCTAGACGGGAACGGTCCGCGCAACCCGCCGGGCGGCAAGCCCATGCGTCTGCGCTGGGCCGAGCGTCGCGCGGCGGCGTGAGCGAGGGGTCTGCAAGTGATTCCATGACTGACGTCACACAGTTGATTCCAGGTCGCTTCTATTGGGTCCTTGTGCGCTCAAGCACGAAACATCCCGAGTGGCAGGCGGCACGCTTCGCCGGCGCTACCTGCCAAGGCGACGGCGCCAAGTGGGACTTCATCGGCTTCAATAGCGACGTCGGTCATCTTTTCGTCGAGGTCGTCGACATCGGCTCAGAAATACTGTCTGTCTAAACGCTCGCGTTAAGATGCCTAGGAAGCCAAGCGACAGCGCAGCTATCGATCCACTGCGCGGATTCCCTGTTTCTGTACAACCGCTGCGGCCCTGCCCTTTCTGCGGCGGTTCGGAGGTCAACAGCAACATCGATCCAAAATTCGTAGTATGTAAGAAATGTTCGGCTTTCGGCCCCAATGCGCCACCGTTAAGTAGGCGGCCGAGCATTGGAACAAACGCACCGCCCCCTAAAGCGAAGATGTGGCGGAACTTGTTTCTCTTTCGGAACGGTATGGCGTTCTTGCGGGCGGCGAGCCAGACCAGCTAGCAAATAGGAAGTAGGCCAATTACCAGCCGAGCCGCGCCCACAGGGCACCAAGCAGCACGAGCAGGGCGAGCCAGCCCAGCATGACGACCATGCCGCGCGCGAACCGGCTCTTCACCTCACCGCGCCGAGCAGCTCGGGCCGTGACACCAGCACTGCGGCCGCGCCCACCAGGAGCAGCATCGACGAGACCATGATGGCGATCCACTTACTATCATCCATGGACGCCAATGCACGCGCCGTCTCGTCGTTCCAGTTACGGTGCGGGCCATCAGACGGGTGCGCAAGGCCACCGGAATAGGAAGTAGGCCAATTACCAGCCGAGCCGCGCCCACATGGTACCGAGCAGCGCGAGCAGTGCGAGCCGGACCAGCATGAGGACCATCCCGCGGGCGCGACCGATTAAGGCGACCCGTCCGGCGGGCGTCGCCAACGCGACGACAAACAGCGTGACGATGACCGCGACGATGACCAGGCCGAAAGGGGTCATGGCTGCTCAGAGCAGGGATAGTTGGACGGTGGCCCCGCGCCCGTGGGTTTCGAGGAACGCCTCAAGTGATGGCGGAACCTCGCCGCGCACGGAGCACCGCTGTTGCAGCGCCTCGGCAATGTCCTCGGAGGCATCCCGCGACCAGCCCTCACCAGTGTTGAAGCTCACAATGGGGCGGGGTTATTGCCCCTCCATCAGGTGGCGCAGGAGCGTCTCGCGGTCGGTGTGCTCCTCGTCCGTCTCGCTCCAGGACCGGCCCAGATGCCGCCGAAATCATTGAGCACAAGATAGATGTCCCGGTCGAAGCCAGGAACAATTGACGGGGAAGAACGCATAACACCACTCCACCGAGCTGGAGCATCAATCCAACAGGGGCGCGGCAAGGGCGTAAGATCGGCTGCGGTGATGGGCGTTATGCGCGACGGATTGGAACGGCCCCGCCCACAAGGGCTGGGGGAAATGTGGGTCGGGGCGCCCTTTACTGGCCCGTGCAATGGCCAGCCGACGCAAACGCTCCGTGTCATCCGTCGTTCCTATGTCCGGCGAGCCGCTCTTCGCTCGACGTCAGCAGGCGCACTGTACTTTGCCCACTCACGTCGGTGCGCTCCGCGCTGCTTTGGAATATCCGTGACGAAAGAGAGATTGCTGCCGTCACCGTATAGCATCTGTCTGTTCGACACCGTTCGGGTCGCATGCGCGAAATGCCGCGAGGTGTGCATCACCTAAGTTCAAAAGTGAACCGACCCACGGCTTCGCAAAGGTTTGTTCACCTTGATGTAGGGAACAGCCAAAGCGGCAATAGCCGGGCCTCATTTCGCGCGCTGAGTATCAGATCGCTGCTGCTGGGGGCCAAACGGAGATGTCCGATGGGTGTGGCAGGCTTGCGCTTCGCGCAATTGAAAAGATCGTTCCGTGTTCGAGCGGCCCTTGTCGGCATGCTCCAGGAGTTGCCGTTTGTCTGCGCGGTGATAATTGCAGTCGGCTCGACAGTCATGATCGTGATCAAGCTCTGCAAGGATTTGCCGGAGTGAGGCGGGCTGACCGCCATGGCGCTCATGCGGCCCTTTGTCTACCGATCGGCATATAAATACACTCCCGCTGATTTCAGCGCGGAACGGATATGACAGACCCATTGACGGCAGAAGCAATCTACCTGCGGCTCGGCAGCCTGATGGCCGACGCCCCCGACCTCAAGGCCGACCCGACGCCGATACGCGCCGTGGGCTCGCTCTGGGGCCGCGCTAGCGCGTCGCGTATTAATAGGCGCAAATATAGTTTCCGTACGCATCGTAGCAACTGCGGCGGTACGCAGCAGCGCCA
The DNA here is from genome assembly GCF_051810765.1 of Bradyrhizobium sp. 604_D8_N2_3. Lineage (NCBI taxonomy): Bacteria > Pseudomonadati > Pseudomonadota > Alphaproteobacteria > Hyphomicrobiales > Nitrobacteraceae > Bradyrhizobium > Bradyrhizobium sp. 604_D8_N2_3. The sequence goes on from NZ_JBPWPM010000001.1 coordinate 2,724,881, forward strand.
ACGGCAGCCGCGCCTACCGCTGCCGCTCCGACACCGTAGCCCCGATAGCCGTAGCCGCGATAGCCGCCCCGATAGCCGTAGCCCCGGTAGCCTGTGCCGCGCACTGCAACAGCGCCGCCGCCCCGCGGTCCTCGAACTGCGACCGCACCGCCGCGGTAACCGCCGCCACCCCGATAGGCACCTCCCCCGCGCCGAGCCTCGGCATCATCGGGGATCAAGCAGGCGATGAGCAAAACGAAAGCGGCAAGAGGAGCGAGAATATAGCGGAGCATGACAGAAACCCTTCTATGAAGTCCTTAAGCCCCGCTCGCGAGATTGCGGCTCTCTCCGCGCAGGAGGTTGATGTAGATCAATCGAACCTGCGCACTGCGGCGCCTACGCTATGTTCCCGCACCTGTCAGGAAAAAGAATGGTCGCTTCCGACGCGCGATCACGTTCGGCCGCCGTGTTCGGTGCGCCTTTTGACCTCTATCGTAGCGGTCATGCGCAGTATTGGACCAAACTCGTCTCTTGCCTCGACTTCGATAGGTCCTGTGCCGGCACCACAAATGATGGTTTCTCCTAATAATTCGCGCGCTAACCGTTCGACGGCCTTAAGGTCCGCAAGATCGATACCCTCATGATCAATAACGACGGCCGGACTGCGGTAGTCGAAGTAAAACCCTGGCATGCCGCACCAACTTGCACTGCCGGGCCGGGTTCCTAGTTTTCCCGGAGGCTTGGCAATGCCTCTGGTCCTGCTGCCCGGATTTTTCTCAGCCGACTGCCGAGTTTTCCCAGAGTCTTGTGATGCTCTACTTGAGCTGACGGAACTAAGTTTGCGCGCGGCGGCTTCGGGCTCGGCGAAGGGGCGTTTCTCGACGTGTTTGTTCATGCGCCGACCGGTGAACGGTGTAGATGTGCACCTCGTACGCAATCGGGATCGGCTCGCCGCAGAAGCACCTCGAACAGCCGTTGGAGTTTTGCGTCGGCATCTGGCACCCCTCAGCTTGCATGCGGCGCTTCCATGCGTGGAAATCGCGGTCGCGTCGCCAAACTTCAAAATCGTCCTCGCGAAGCGTCGGCTCCACCTGCTGCCATGCCCGCTCGAATGCGGCGCGGGCTTGGTCGAATGTTGTAGCCGAGCCCGAGCGCTGCGTGCTGGGCTCCATGCCTGGATAAAACCCAAGACTCCAGCCTCATTGATCAGCGCTTATCGGCACGCCAGCGCGGATGCCGATCGTCCCTATGCGGACGTCGGCGGAATAGATGTGCCAGGTTTCGTGTTGATCGTTTTCGCTTCGGCGCCGGGTCAGGTCGGTCATGGCAAAGCAGGATGGGAGCCGGTTGCGCTACCCCGTACATCGGTTGCGCTTGCTTGCACCCTTCCGCAGCCGCTCCCTCGACCAGCGGGTGAGGACTTCGGTGATCATCAGTGCTGCTTTTTCTTCAGCAACATATCAATGGCCACGAGGCCCAGGTCGAGCGGCAGCCGCTCGCCGCTCCTCCGGCGACATCCGGTCGTAGCTGCCATCCTGTTTCAGCTTCTCCATCGCCATCAGCGTGATCAGCATGCCCGCGACGATGGTGCGATGGTCTTGGTGGAGCTTGCTCAGCTTCGGCTGCTGGTCGTACTCGTCGAGCAGCTCGCGGCCGACGAGCTGCATAGCTTCGGGGTCGTTCGCCGTCGCCGCCTTGGCGAAGGAGTCGCGCAGGGTCTCGATGCGCTGGTTTTTCCTGATCATTGCTTGCTCATATCGGCGGTGAAGTTTGGCTTTTACTGTTTGGTCTCCCATCTGCCGGTCGTGCGCCGAAACCTGCCGCGCCATGGCTGCCTGAAGGAAAAGCCCATGCTGGAAGAGAAACTCAAGGAAGCCATCGTTGACGAGCTCAAGCGTCAGGCGGCCAACCGGCCGCAATCCCTGAAGGTCGAGGTTTCCTCGGAAGAACTCATCCTCAATGGAAAGATCGATCTTGCCGATCTTGTCATGGTGATCGCCGGCTCGGTTGCTGGCGGGCCTTAGCCTAAGAGCATCGCCTTCAGTTTCAGCGCGCCGGCAGGCGCCGCGCTCTTCTGGTCGTTGTCGAAATAGACATAGACATCGCATCCTTGTCGTTTCCAGGATTCGATGCGCCGCGTCCATTGCGTCAGCGTCGGCCTTCCATAGTGGCCGTAGTAGCGACCGCTTGGACCGTGGCCGCGTACATACACAAAATCCGCTGTGCGCTTCCACGGCGCGGGCGCGTCGTGATGATCCGAGAGGCAGAGCGAGATGTTTTGGTCAGCCAGCATTCGCAGGATGCGGGGTTGATACCAGCTCGGGTGGCGAAATTCGAAGCTATAGCGCCGCTTCTTCGACAGCAGTTTGAAGAAAGATGCGAGCCTGTCGGCATTCATCTCGAATTGCGGTGGCAGCTGAAACAGGATCGGCCCCGCCTTGCCGCGTAAAAAGGACATGCGATCTTCCAGCAGCTCGAGGCTGTTTTCGCTGGTGTAAGACAGGCGCTTCCAATGCGTGATAAATTTGGACGCTTTCCAGGTGAAGACGAAGTTTTCGCCGGTCTGCTCCCGCCAGGCATTCACGGCTTGCGGTGTCGGCGTTCGGTAGAAGACGCCGTTGAGCTCCGTCGTCTCGAATTGGCTGGCATAGTAGCGAAGTTGCTCTTTCAACGGCAATCCCTCCGGGAAGAAAGGACCGCGCCAGGAGTCGTAATGCCAGCCTGAAGTACCGATCAGGATGCGTGCCATTTCTGCGAGCCATCATTGTCGAGAGAATTCAAAGTCTTGGTGCCAGCGAAGAACGCTTGTGCAGCAAATACGTTGCTCGGTTTGGAGCCAGCGAGTTGCCAAGGTCGATCCCTCCGATCACGATCGGCAGCTTCGCGAGGTGCGGTAGGAACAAGCTCAAATAGAGTGGTTGGCATCATACCTATGACCTATCCACTCGGCCCCCCGCTCTGTTACGGGGGTTCTTTCTTTTATCGTGTCGTAGTGAAATGCGGCGTCGCGAGGAAGTCGCGGCCTTGATCGCTAGCGCCGCTTCGCCGCGCGGTGGCGCCAGTTGCCAGCACCCTTGCGAGCTGCAGCATCGACGATTAACGGCCTGTCAATTCGCTTTCCTGCGTAGTTTCCAGCGTTTTGATCGAACAGGGATCGAGGACTTCCCCTAGCGTTCTCTCGCCTTGGAAGGGATGCCGTGTGCAGTAAGACCGGGCCGACTAGCGGGCCAGACGCTTGATGGTCTTCGCCGCACGGTTCGGACCGTGCCACCCGAGAAATTTCAGTTCCTTGTTTTCCAGCGCATTCGTCGCCCGAAAGAACTGCTCAAGGTCGTCGCGCGCATGGGAGGGGAGATTACGGATATCCTTGAGATCCGTTTCGAGCGGTGACCGGTCTGGTACCGCAAAAACCCGGTCGTTTCGTTCCTTCTTGCCCTTGCTCCTTTGTTCGACTTCGAGAATGCCGACCGGACGACAGCGCAGCACGACGCCCGGATAGGTCTGCGCGTCATGCAGGATTAGCACATCCAGCGGATCGCCGTCCTCGGCCTTGGTCGAGGGAATGAAGCCCCAATCGTAAGGATAGGTCAGACCCGCCATCAGCGGCTTTGCCAGGGTAAAAACACCGTGCTTGGGATCGAAATCGAGCTTGCACGAGCTTCCGCGCGGCGTCTCGACGACGGCGAAGATGTTGTCGTCGTCGACCCAGCTCGGCAGTTTTGTCAGATTGGTCATGGCGACAGTCGATCTCGGCATCGACAAATGGGTACGGCCCTGTTGAAATCAGGCGCCAGACCCGGGGGCGGCGATCAAGCGGCGGTTGAGGCCTTCTTGTTAACGCCCTTGCGCAGCGCGACTGTGTTGAGCTTGGTGTTGGCCGCCTTCTCCTCGTTCAGGTTCGTGGTCAGGAAGCGCACGATATCGTCATGGCCGAGCTCTTCCGCCCACGCGATCAGCGTGCCGTAGCGGCATATCTCGTAATGTTCGACCGCCTGCGCGTTAGCGACGATCGCCGCATCGAGTCCCCCCTTGTCTTCGATCTCGCCGGCCGTCTCATCCGCTTCCTTGATGAGGCCGTCAATGGCGGGACATTGCGTGCCGCTCGGCGACTTGCCCAGTTTCTCAAAGGCCTTCTCGAGACGCTCGACCTGCTTGTTCGTCTCTTCGAGATGGCCCTTGAAGCCCGTGATCAGATCCCGGTTGGTGGCCTTGTCGATCATTTTCGGCAACGCCTTGAGGATCTGCTGCTCGGCATAATAGATGTCCTGCAAGCCGTGCAGCAGCAGATCATCCATCGTCTTGATGTCTTTTGTGAATAGTCCCATGACGTCACTCCTTGATCTCAAAGCGATGGAACGGCGCGCATTGGGCTTTGTTCCTCGCACTTTGCGGCAGCCGGCCGCATGGGGTGGGGCGCCGCACTGACCGTCCGTCTGCGAAGGGCGCGGAGGCGGCTTCCAGCCGCAGGAGGAACTGCGGCACCGAGCGGGTGTTTTGCTTCAGTATGGTGAGCACTTCGCTATGGATGGCGACCGAGATACTGCCGGCGGCGGGCGCGCTGAAAGGCGGTGTGCATTGCGATGTGGCCGTTGTCGGCTCCGGGATCGCAGGAATCTCGACCGCCTACCAGCTTTGCAAGCGCGATCAGTCGATCATCGTCATTGATCGCAAGGGCATCGTCAGCGGCATGACAGCGCGGACTTCGGCGCACTTGGCGCCGCTCTGTGACGATCTGATGAGCGAGTGCAGAAAGCTTCGTGGTGCTGAGAACGCGAAACTCGTCTACGAAAGCCAGGCCGCCGGCGTCGACCGGCCGGAGCTGACGTTCACTCTGAAGCTTAGGTCGACGTTCTCTGCGTTCTCTTACTTTGGTCACATGCTTCGCTCGTATCCTGCAACCCCGACGCGGCTCTGCTGGCCGGATCGAGGTTTGAATTCGAATGAGCCGTGGAATCTTCAGATTTTGGCTATCTCGCGGGGACCTGGAGTTGGCTGTTTGCCAGCACGTACTTAAATGCTGACTTTTTCTGTGTCCCGTCGAATGCAGGCGAAACGATGAAGCAGATCTTCTCGATGCTATCGCAATTGGTGGCTCTCAGCACGACTACGGGCTCGCTGCCGACAACCCTTGAAGTTCGCCTCAATAGGGCTGTTAGCGACGATCTCGGTTTCGCGGCCGGATCGGGTTTGATAGCTTGCATAGCTCGGCCCTTGCCGCCCCAATCCGATGGGGCGGCTGCCTGTTGGTCGAGATGCGCCAACCGTAACCATATTAACCGACACCGTCCTCGCTTCTAATGGCAAGACGTCTTGCTCAGGACTTGGACGGTGCGCCGGTCGTCGCAGCCGGTGGTGGCGGCGGGTTCTGGGGGCGAGCTTCGCGGCCATCACTTCTAGAACCGCGATCGTGTCCCGCTCGGTCGTACCGTCGCTTCGCCACAGGCCTTGTCCAGGTGCGCGGACGAAACTCGTCGCCCCGCCGAACCTGTCGGTGAGCTCCTGCAGGAAGTTGTCGAACCAGCCCGTGGAAACCGGCTCGCCCTTGCCGGTCTGCGTCGGAACGAGGATCTGCATGACTTAGGAATGATTCATAAGAGGCGCCTGGCCCGGCCGTTGGCCGGCCAACTGGCTGGAAGCGTTTCGGTCGTGACGCATTCCACCTGCTGGCCGAACCGGTTCATGTAGATGTTCATCATGGAATCATGCGTTTCGTCTGCCGAGCTGCAGAGCGCATCGGCGATGAGGATCACGCGGAAGCCCCAGTCGACCGCGCCCAATACCTTCGCGAGCACGCAGACGTCGGTTTCGCCGCCTGTGATGACGACCGTTTCGACGTCGGCTTCGCGAAGCTGCGCGTGAAGCGCGCTCCCGGTCCAAGGCGAATAGACGTGCTTGTCGAAGGTGCGCGCGGGCGGCACGAAGCGGGCGAGTTCCGGTACCAGGTCCACCATTTCTGGCCCGAGCTTATCGATGGTCATCGAACTCCAGCGTTCGTAGTAGCGCCGCCACATGCCGGCGCCCTGGCCTGGGCTTTGCGCCGGAATGAACCGCGTGAAGATTGTCCGCTCGGGATGGCCGGAGGTGATTGCGACGACGTTCGGCAGGACGAGCGGCAACCACGGCATCGTCCAATCCGTGCCTCCCGCGAACATCCGCTGCATGTCGACGCAAAGATGAACCGCATTCCGGGGAGCGCCGTAGCGGAGGTCGTACCTTTCGTCATGGCCCTTTCCTCAAAAGTCAGCTCCAACGGAGGTGTAGAGGCTTTGGTTCCTCCGGGCCTGCCAACGGGCTACAGCGAAGGAAGACGCTTCTGACATCCGTCGGGCAGGATGGCGCGCGCAAGATCGCCGGCTGCCACCTGTCCGCCAGCTCGCACCACGCCCAAGACGCCGCATCTTAATGCAGGGTCCGTTTTTGCCGACGACACGACCTGCCTTTTTAGGCCGGTCCTGAAGCGGTCGATGAGCACGCAGGGCGTCCGCAGGCCGGTCTGCTCGACGACCGCCGTAGGCCCGAGTTCGATGCGCGTGCCGAGCGGCATCTTTTCAAGGTCCAGGCCGGCCGTGGTGATGTTCTCGCCGAGTTGTCCGGGCCCTACGTCGTAGCCCGCCTCACGGACAGTCGCGAAGAGCTCGCTTGGAATGAGGTGGACTTGACGTAGGTTGGGCAGACGAGGGTGTCGCCGAGCAGCGTACCTGTGCCGCACATATTCGCCGGCGTGGGCGTCGCCGTCGACGCCGTGCCCTTTCACCAGCGTAATGCCGTCCTGCACCGGCTTGCTGAAGCGGTGTTCGCTGTCGGCAGCCACTGCCACGACCGCGCCCTCGATGGTGTCCCTCACGATCGGGGGGCCCCCACCGTGTCCGCCATCTTGGCGCCTCTGGTGCCGAGCGGCTTAGGATGTCCCGTCGTGGTGTCGCGCGCCGTCTGGTGCTCCATCTCCGCGTTGAGCTCGGCTCCGAGTAGGATCACGATCGCCGAGATCCAGAGCCACGTCATGAAGCCGATGACCGCGCCCAAGGACCCATAGGTGGCATTAAAGGTGCCGAAGTTCGCGGCGTAGAAAGAAAACAGGCCGGATGCCGCAACCCAAAGCAGGGCCGCAACCGCACTGCCCCAGGTGATCCATGTCCACCGCGGCGCCTGGCGGCTGGGGCCGAACCGGTAAATGCAAGCCAGGGCAAAGGCCAGACCGACGAAGAGTGCAGGCCAGCGCCCCATCCGGACAAGCAGGTCCGTCGCGTTTGACATTCCGACGTACTGCAGGACCACGGGGATGACGACGACGGCGCCAAGCGCCGCCACGACGAAGGCGATTGCGCCGATGGTGAATCCCAGCGACATCGCATTCAGCGTGAAGAAACCGCGTTTCTCTTGCTCGCCGTAGACGATGTTCAGCGTATCGAACAACGACTTCATGGCGGCGTTCGCGCTCCAGAGCGAGATCGCAAGCCCGATCGCGAAAGTGAAGCCCAGGGTTCGGTCGCCCTTCGTTGCGACACGCGTCAATTGCTCTCGCGCCACTTCGACGGCGCCCCCCGGAATAAAGCCCGAAACGTCGTCGAGGTGCTTGGCGATGCTGCCAGGATCGGAGAACAGACCGTAGATGGCGACGAGCGCCGCGATGGCAGGAAAAATAGCGAGAAGGCTGTAGTAGGTCATGCCGGCGGCGAGCGCGAGGACGCGGTGATCGCCGATATTGCCATAGACCCGCCAGAGGATATCCTTCCATCCTCGGGCCGGGATCTCTGCGGGCGAACTCGCTTGGCGTCCCCGGTTTCCGTCTTCGGTCGCAATTTCGGCGGGCGAGGCGTGTCTGTCGGCTTCCGCGGTTTCGGGAAATGCTTCGCCCTTTTCCGGCTTGGCAACCCGGTCGGGCGGTGCGATGCGATCCCACAGAAAGGCTATCGCCATAAGACCTAGGGCTGCCGCCAGGCTCCATCCGGTGCCATCCGGGCGTCGGGATACAATCTTTGCGGGTTCCGCCATCACATCCTCCGCGACTTCAATCTCACCGCGGAGGTTGAGTTCCTGCTCGCAAGGCTCGTCAGCTTCGCAGCGATTTCAGCGGCAGCGAAATCCGGACGCTGAGACCTTCGGGTCGCCAGTCGCGCTCGATCTCCCCGCCGATCCGCTCGATCGTGATTTCGACCAGCTTCGTGCCGAAACCCGTGGTCTCGGGAGCATCGACCCCGCAAGCGCCGCTCTCGGTCCACTCGATCAGGACCCGGTCCGCTTCCGCCGCCCAGGTGACGGTCACGCTGCCCCCTTCGTGGCTCAAGGCACCCGGTTACGCGAAGATCACCCGCGACCTCAACGAGCGTCGGCGCTCCGCCGAAACCTTGGCCGAGAGCGAGGAGCGCTTCCGCCTGCTCGTCGAGGGTATCGCCGATGAGGCGATCTACATGCTCGATCCCAAGGGCCATATCTCGAGCTGAACAAGCGCCCGTGCGCAGCGCTTCAAAGGCTATGCCGCCGAGGAAGTTCTTGGTCAGCACTTCAGCCGGTTCTACACCCCGGAGGACCGCCAAGCCGATCTGCCATCCAAAGTCCTTGCAACCGCGGAACGAGAAGGTTGGTTCAAAAGCGAGGGCTGGCGAGTCCGCAAGGACGGCAGCCAGTTCTGGGCGCACGTCGTGGTCGACCCGATTCGGGATCCGACCGGCAAGTTGATCGGTTTCGGCAAGATCACCCGCGACCTGTCGGAGCGTAAAGAGGCCGAGGAGAAACTGTGGCATACTCAGAAGCTGTTCCGGCTCCTTGTCCAGGGCGTCACCGACTACGCGATCTATCTGCTGGATACCCAAGGCAACATCGTCAGTTGGAACGCCGGCGCGGAGCGCATCAAGGGGTATCAGGCTCACGAGATTGTCGGTCAGCATTTCTCCCGTTTCTACGCGCAAGAGGACGCCGCCGCAGGTGCGCCCATGGAGGCGCTCGCCACCGCGTTGCGCGAAGGCAAATTCGAGCGCGAGGGGCCGCGCCGGCGCAAGGACGGGTCGTCGTTCTGGGCCCACGTCGTGATCGACCCGGTATACGACGCCGATGCAGGAGGCTTGCCATTCCGCGCACCGTCTCGACGACATCGACCGCTACGATCTCGAGATCCTGCTTGCGGGCGAAGGCCAGCAGGCGCTGCGCGTCGGGGCCCTCGCGGATCCGAATACGCAAGACTTGTCGGCCGGCGACTATGTCCGGATTTTCGTGACGGACACCAGTAGTGGCATGGACAGCAAGACCCTCGCCCGGGCCGTCGAGCCGTTCTACACCACCAAGGGGGGCGGACGCGGAACGGGCCTGGACTGCCGATGGTGCATAGCGTCGCGGCGCAGTCCGGCGGCCGCCTTACCTTGAAGAGCGTCAAGGGCAAGGGTACGACCGCCGAAATCTGGTTACCTCGCGACACCAGTGGACAGGTATCGCGACCTCACGGGGGAATGGATCGGCAAGCCGAGGTCAGCCCGACGGCGAAAGCGTTGATCGTGCGTGTCGTAGATGACGACCCGCTGGTTCTGCATAAACGACGGTGGCTTTGGAAGACGCTGGTCGCGAACCGGATCGAATCTTCGTCAGGCCAGGCCGCGCTCGATATGCTCGAGGCCAGGCCCGCGGTGGACATCGTGGTTACCGACTACCTCATGCCCGGCATGAACGGCCTGCAGTTTGCGGAGAGAGTGCGCGCAGCGGCCGGACCAGCCCGATCCTGATCGCCTCGGCCTACGGGGACCTGAGTTCCTCGGACCTGAAATTGCCGGAACTGCAGAAGCCGTTCACGCTGCACGAACTGCTTCAGGTGATCTCCGCGACCCTGAATGATGCGGACAGGGACGGCTCGAACGTGCACGTGTTGCGACGTCGGCCTTAAGCGCACAGATCCCGTATCTTGCGGCCCAACGTTGGCCAGCACGATGACCCAATCTTCCCGGATCAGGCCGTATACGGTCCAGAGGCCGAGCCCGAGCGTCAGCGCCCTCAGCATGCCGAGCGAAAGATCGTCCGTGGAATTGCGCGGCCAGGCTTTCCGGACCTGCGGAATGTAGGAGAGCGAGGCAAGGAAAGCGGCAATGCTGCCGACGTAGGTGGAGAGAGATCCGGACATGGTCCGTCAACGAGGGGCGAGTAGCGGCCGTTCCTCGGCGCGAACGCTTGGCACCTGGAGAACTGCCGCGCGTTATAGGATTCCCTATTGAACATCAGAGGATCGATGTCCCTTCTCACCGTGAAACCGACCAAGTTCGACGAGAGGATCGCGCGGACGGTGGCGCGCAAGACTAACCGTCGTGCGGAAACGGTCGCCCGCGGGTTGACCTGGGGCGCCGACGAGAAAATCCTTATGGCCTTGGCGGCAGCGGGTTGGGCCCTGTCCCGAACGCAAGGAGAGCCGCTGCGCCGCGCCGGCAATCATGCCCTGCTTGTGGCCGCCACGGCCTCCATGTTTCCGCACTTGTTGAAGACGGTCTTCGACCAGACGCGTCCGGACCGGAAGACGGTGTTGGGGCATGTTCACGGGATCTCCTTCTCCGGCAAGCGCGAAGACGCCTTTCCGTCGGGACACGCCCTGCACATGGGAGCGCTGGCATCGGCCGCGGGGCCGCTGCCGGCGGGGCCCCGCTGGGCGATACGCGCGCTGGCGGTGGGCCTTTGTCTGACGCGCATCGTCGTGTTGGCGCACTGGGCGAGCGACGTCGTCGCCGGCTTCGCCCTTGGTGCGGCGCTCGAACGAATGCTTCGCCTCTGGACCGGCTATCCCATCGAGGAGACAGATGATGCCGCTACTTGAGCACTTGAAGGAATACGCCGAACGCGCCACCGGTCTTCGTCGTCCGGGTAAGCGTTGGGCTTCAGAACTGCCTCGTCCGCGGAAGCCACAGGTGGTCCGCTTTAGGGATGACGGCCTTGTGCCCAACCACCCGCGCTGGCCCCTGATGCTCTACCGAAGCGCCGTCAGCCTCGACGAGCAGCACGATCCTGCGGCGGTGGTCGAAGATCTGTTCGAAGCCAACGGAAGGGGGGATAGCTGGCGCGACGGCATCTACGACTATGTTCACTACCATTCGAGGATCCACGAGGTCCTCGGGATCGCGCGCGGCAAGGGGCGCGTCCGCTTCGGCGGCAACAAGGGACGGATCTTCACGTTAAAGGCCAGTGACATCCTCGTCCTGCCCGCCGGGACCGGCCATCAATGCCTATGGGCGGACAAGGACTTCCTGGTCGTCGGCGCCTATCCTCGACAGGCACCTACGACGAGTGCACGACCGTCGAGGACCGTCCTCGCGCGCTGAAGACCATTCCGAAGGTACCGCTCCCGCGCAAGGCTCCAGCCTACGGCGCCGCAGGGCCGCTCAAGAGGCTTTGGAAGAAGCCGAAATGAGCGAGTACGTCATCCGTTTCCTGGTCGGCGGTGCCGTCGTGTCGGCGTTCTCGATGCTGGGCGACGTGCTGAAGCCGAAGAGCTTCGCCGGCCTCTTCGGGGCGGCGCCTTCGGTCGCGCTCGCGACGCTGGGCATCGCGATCCATCAACACGGCGCCGTCTACGCCGGGGCCCAAAGCCTTTCCATGATGGTCAGCGCGAACGCGCTGGTCGTCTACAGCATCCTGGTCTGCCAGCTCCTCATGCGCGCCGGGATGCGGGCGTTGCCGGCTACGATCGTCTCGATCGTCGTCTGGTTGGGCGCAGCCTTCGGCCTATGGGCGATCGCGGGAGGGCAAGCGTGAGGCTCCCGATCAAGGTCTCGCTCTCGTCGCTGCAGGAAGGGCGGTGGTACGAATACTTGGTGCGTTTCGGCCTGGGCGGCGCCGCCACCGTGTTCACGGGATTGATCAGTAGTCGCTACGGAGCCTCGATCGGAGGTCTCTTTCTCGCGCTCCCGGCTATCTTCTGCGCCAGCGCGACCTTGATAGAGAAGCACGAACTCCGTCGCAAACGGAAGGCTGGTCTCGAGGGGAGGCGGCGAGGGCGGGAGGCTGCCGCGCTCGATGCCGCCGGTGCCGCGCTGGGCGCTCTCGGTATGCTCGCCTTCGCCGCTGTGTTCTGGCTCCTCGTCGAGCGGAGCGTTGCAGGCGCGTTCATCGGCGCTTCGCTGGCTTGGCTGACTGTGGCTGTCGCCGCCTGGTTCGTGCGCCGGCAGGTCCGCCTTACCCGATTGGCTCAACGAGACAGCGGCCCCGCGATGTCGCGGGGCCGCTGAAACCGCCTTGAAACTCGATTAGGCCGCGCTCGAAGCCTTGGCGTTGACGCCCTTGCGCAGCGCCACCGTGTTGAGCTTGGTATTGGCCGCCTTCTCTTCGTTCAGATTGGTAGTGAGGAAGCGCACGATATCATCGTGGCCAAGCTCCTCGGCCCAGGCGATCAGCGTCCCGTAGCGGCAAATTTCGTAGTGCTCGACGGCCTGCGCGTTCGCAACGATAGCGGCGTCGAGCACGGCCTTGTCCTCGATCTCGCCGGCGGTCTCGTCGGCCTCCTTGATGATGCCGTCGATGGCGGGGCACTTGGTTCCGCTCGGCTCTTTGCTGAGCTTCGCGAACGCCTTCTCGAGCCGCTCGACCTGCTTGTTGGTCTCTTCCAGATGGTTCTTCAGGCCGGTGACGAGATCGCGATTGGTGGCCTTGTCGATCATTTTCGGCAGCGCTTTAAGGATCTGCTGCTCGGCGTAGTAGATGTCCTGCAGACCGTGAATCAGCAGGTCTACCATGGTTTTGATGTCCTTGGTGAAGATACCCATAATTCGATCTCTCCTCTCGCAATGATGGCAATGCAACGCTCCTCGGTCCTTGGCGGTTCCTTTGTGAACATGGGAGAAAACCGATGAGCGATTAGTCCGAGACCTTCGCCGCGCTGCTCGGGCGGGCGGCCCTGGACGTGTGGGGCGACATACCGCGCGACATCCAGGAAGCACTGTTCGAGACGGCGTTGAAGGGCCGGGAGGACGACCACAAAGAGCTTGCCCGTCTCCTGCACGACCGCCATCCGCGCACGCTACACCCGGTCAAGCCGAGCTAGGAACTGCTCACCGCAACCGGTGTTGACGGCGCTGCGGTTGCGTTTTTGAGGGGCGTCATGGCTCAAGGACCTAATCGCGAAAGCCGAGAACGAAGGTTTCAAGCTCGCGCCGTTCGTCGGCGCGCTTGGCCATAATGCCTTCGAGGCCCGTGCGCTCCGCCTCGGCGAAGAATTTCTTTCCGCTGCCTTTGCGATGCTTGCTGAATACGATCAACTTGTAACGCGAAAGGACGGCCTTGAGCCGCTTCTTGCGTTCAAGTAGCGGCAGCTTCCGTCGTCCTCGGCGTCCGCGAACATCAGGTCGAACGCGCAGTAAAGGAGCGTGGCCCCGTCACGCAGCGCGTTCTGTAGCAACTCGAAATGCGAGACGCCGTCCTTGCCGATTTGCCGAAGCGCCGATTGCTAACGAACAGCTCTTTTCTCCGGGGCGTCCCGACGCTGCGCCGTCTCTGTGCTTCGGTCGAGCTGCACACGCTCGCTGCGGCGCAACCTTCCGGCCTTCATGACGTCATAGAGAAATGTGCCACCCAGGATGAAGGCGCCGATAAACATCATCCAGAGAGCCGTCACCGAGGTATCGCCGAGTAGCATTCCGACGCCACTGTTTCCCATTTTCGCTCTCGCTGTTTGTCTCAAGAGCCAAGCCCGGAGCGGAGGTTCCCAGAGTTCTGCACGGCAAGCCTTCCTCTCGAAATCCTACCTCCTCTTGGAGCGTGGGATAGGGAACGTATTAATCAGAGGCTGCGGTCGTTGGGAATCGCGCGATGAGTATCTTTCGTGCTCTTGCTCTGGCCATTCTTTTTCCCGGCCGCTTTCGCGGAGGACGCTGGCGGAGCAAAAGTGAATTCGGCCGGGCAACGCCCGGTGTGACTTCAAGATCCGGCGCGGCGGGCTGCGTACGCGTGCCTAGGAACAGAACCGATGCGTCAGAGTTCGACTGTTGAATCCTTATCATGGAGCTGCAAGATGACCCGCGGAATGCCGTCTATGACTGCGCTTTTGGGACTGCTCGCCATTGCCGGATATCAGAATAGAGACAAGCTGGCGGAGTTGCTAAAGGGCCCGGGAGCGGGGTCGCTAGAACCCCCTAGTTCTCAACAGCCGCTTGGCGGGCTGCTCAGCAATCTTACGGGCATGCTCAGCGGGGCCGGCGTCGGCGGATTGCTTCAAGGAGGGATCAGCGAGCTGCTGGAGAAATTCAATCAAAATGGTCGCGGTGATGTAGCTCAGTCCTGGATCGGCACAGGGCCCAATAAGGACATTTCGCCTCCGCAACTGAACGAAGCAATCGGCCCAGACGTGTTGGAAAAGCTCGAACTGGAGACCGGGCTTTCTCGAGAGGAGATTCTCGCAAGGCTATCCCGGGAGCTCCCCTCAGCAGTCGACAAGTATACGCCGGAGGGACGCTTGCCCGGCCTATAGTTTCAACTGCCCCCGGTCGCTCTTGAAAGGGATGGAGGATGAGCTCTTTGGAGCATCGTTATTGGCTTCATCCCCGGGGGACCACGTGGTCCGCGCCGACTGCTCCATTAGCCCGATTGGGGAGACCTCACTTTGGCGGTGGCTGCCTCGGCGGCATCAATGCCGGCCTGCCTCACCTTATCCAGGGCTTCGGCACCTTTGTCGCCGACTTCTGCGATCACTGTATCTGAGGCTTCGCGCCAGGCCTGCGATACCGCGCCGGCGCGACGATTAACGTCGGCCTTCACATCGTCGGCAACTTTGCCGATATATTCGTTCTCGATTTCGGAAGCGCGAAACGTGCCTGCGACTGCTGCACCGATCGCCAAGCCCACAATCCCAAGCACCAAGGGTCGTCTTTCAAGCAACTCAGTTAGTGACGATTGCGTACTGGTGAGCGCTTCTTTACCTGGAAGCGCAGTGCCAAGTTTGTCTTGGAAGAAGGTGACTCCCTCGTCGAACCGATCCTGAACGTTGTCGACAGCTTCTGAGACTGCATCGGAAGGGGCAGCGGTGGCGCCTCGCAAAGTTTCACCGATGCCCAGCGATCCCTCGTCGCCCATCTCAGGTGCCGTGGGTGGCGCCGTAGTCTGCTTAACAGCCGACGCTGCCGACCTGAGAGGACTCGTCCCAGCATCGGCCACGGGCGAAACTGCATCCACAACAGAGCGGGTCGCGGTCTTCAGCTTCTGGTCGCCAGCCAATAGCCAAAGCGCTCCACCTCCGATTAGCGCAGCGGCAAGAGGGTTTTCCCGGGCCGCCGTCACCAAATTGTCAATAAAACTGCTCTTCGTGTTGCTCATCGCACCATTCCTTTCATGGTGTCCTTATCCTTTTCAAGCTGCCCGATCGTTTCTCGAGGTGCCAGATTGCGCACATCAAGCCGGTTGATGCCGACTGCAAAGAGCAAGGCCGCAATTACCGCCGCTATGAACGCCGATGTTAGATACGACACCGGTTGCGACCATCCTGCCGAGATCAACGCCGCGGATAGGGCAAACAGTGCCATGACGATCGCCGGAATCACCAGAACGGCACCACCTGCAATCAAACCTAGCGCGCCACCAAGTTTCTGAAGCTTGTCGCCAACTTCGGCCTTGGCCAGGTCCATTTCGTTCTGGATGAGCTTGGCAAACTGCGACATGGTATCGCCCAGCAGCGTCGAGATGGCCCGAAACTCGCCCTGGCTGGTTTTGATATCGTGCTCGATGCTCATGGTACGGTGTTGCCCTGTGAGGATGACGTCTGTTGCGAACTCGAACCGGGCCGCGCGGAACCTTGAGGCCAAGTTTCGTCTCTCGCCGAGAACGGGGCGTCACGGGACTTATGAGCGTCTTCCGACGACGATTTGTTCATTGTGCCACTCCGCTTTGATGATGACGATTGCTCGCCGGATGCTTTTAGGAAGCGGACCGCTGCGAAGCCTGCCAGCACTGATATTCCGAGAAAGGCCGCGGGCTGACGCTTGGCGAAATCAGTTGCGCCTTCTACGAGATCCCGGAAGCTGCCATCGCGGATCTTCTGGGCGGCTTCTTCGACATAGTCCGCAGCAGAACCGATGCCGCGTGCAGCGAACGGTACGTCGCTCTCGAATGCTCGGCTGGCTTCACGCATGTTGCCTGCGAGGCGCTCAACGAAATCCGCGCCCGACCGCTGCTGCTCGCGGGCCTGGCTCTGGATTTGGTCCACAGTCCCTTCCGTCACCCCTTTGGCCGCATCCGCCGCTTCACTGAACTTGTCCCGCGCGAGATCGGCCGTTGCCTGAAAGGCATCGCCAGCGCGCTGCTTCATCTCTGCGCCGGCTTCACCGATCTGTTCCTTCAGATCCTTCGAGGGTCCCTTGTCTCGGTTCGGCGCGAACTGCGTAATATTGTTCGGGTCCACATCGTTCATGATGGTTTCCTTCAGGTGTTGGTGTTTTGGGAGGGGCTAAAGGCGGCTTTGACGACGTCGTCCGCAGCCTCTTTCAGAATGCCCGCCACATCCTGCGTCATACGACTAGCGTGGGTGCCGAGATCGGCCTCGGCGACCTTCTGCGCCGCCGCGTCGGCTGCCGACGTGGTCGTCTCTTTCGCTGCCTCAAATCCGGATTGGGCCGCAGCGGCCGCAGCCTGCTTCACGCCATCGCTGGCCCGACCCATCACGTTGCCTTCAACCTTGGTCTCGGGAAGAGCCGCAGCGATGATGGCACCGATCGCGATGCCCAGGCCTCCGATCAGAGCAGCATTGTCGCCGATGGTCTGACGGGCCTGGTCAGGCGCGTTCGTCGCCGCATCCTTGGCTGCGTCGATGCCACTCTTGAGCTTTTCACCTGCAAAACTGGCAGCCTGTGTTGCGCCTGTTCGCAGGTCATCCGCAAGGCTGGCGGCCCGATCTTGTGCGTCTCCAGCCATGCCAGCGGCTCGGCTTCGAGCAGAGGATAGCTTTTCCGTCGCGTCGCCCTGCATGGCACGGGCACCCTCCGCCAACTCCTCGAGCATTTCCCCCGCTCTATCCATTACCGGACCGGACGCGTCCGCAGCGCGATCACGTACTGTCTTCGAGGTCAGGGCAAGTCCGGCGCCGATCATCAGAAGTGGCAACGGGACACCTCGCGCCAATCGCAGCAGCGGAATTCCTACTGCAGCGCCCGCGGCCACTGCGCGCATGGGATTGTCCATGATCTGCTGTTTGAGCCCTTCAATCCAGCTCTGGGTCTTGTGGCTGACGTATTCGGAGACTTCGGATTTAATGTGCTGCGGCGAGACCTTGTGGCGGATGTCCTCGGCGGTGTCCGATATCTGCTCCCTTAATCGCCCTACGGTAGCCGCCAGCTCTGCGCGGTTGCGCTCAGACTGACGCCTCAACTCCTCCACTGATCGCGCCATCGCTTCTCACCCTCTTGCTTTATTTCTTGTATCTAAGGACGAACACACGCTTTGTTGAATCGTTCCTAGCTGAACGAGGATGACGTGCCACCGGCCAAACTCCCCGCTGGGCGCAAGACTTTGGTACGTGAAGAAAACAGCCTCGAGCAGCGGTGGTGTGCCGAGAAGGAGAGCTCGGAGAATGTCGCGTCGATAGGATCTTCGCAGGACTCGCGCTTGCGCGGGCGGCACAAGCGATCCGATACGATCCGCGTCACTGCCTGCCTCGTTGGCTATGGTTGCTCAAATCGAGACATTCTGCCGCGGCTTGCGGAATGCGTTCGAACAATAGCCAGGGGCCTTGTGGTTGTTACCGGGCATATTCCCTGTACCGCGAGCGGCGCGGGCGCTGGACTTGATTTCGAGTTCAAGGAACGACGTCCTCGCCGGAAGGTCGCGATGGAGACTGGGCCTTTCGCCGGAGAGCCGTGTTCAAATGTCGATTGTTCGCGAAATGCTTCCCCAAGAATAGTTGGCCAGTGTTGTCTGGGCCGGCACAGAGCGCTCAAGGGGGCAACGCGAGTGGGGATCGCCTCGAAGGTCCGCTAAGGCCAGCGATGGTGCTCTTCTTGGTGCGCATGCTCGTTGAGTCTGCGAGTTGTCGGCGAGCTCCTCTGTCTCGGCAGTTGCGACCTCCACGGGGAAGTCGTCTGCTGTAAGTGAGGTAGGCACCTCGACGCGTTTGGTGCTGCTTCAGCTTAGGAACGAAGGTTACAGCGGTCGGTTGCAAGCAAACTTATAGGAGAAAATGACCATGAAGATCGGCAAGATGGCGCTCGCAGCTGCACTTTTGTTCGGATCGATCGCTGCCGCCTCCGCGCAGGGTGGCGCTGGTGGCGGGGCCGGTGGTGCTGGCGGAGCAGGGGCCGGCGCGGGCGCTGGCTCGGGCGGAGCCGGCGGCGCAGGTGCGGGATCAGGGGGCGCCGGAGGCGCGGGTGCGGGATCTGGAGGCGGCGGCAATCCTCCAGCCGCGACCAGCGGTCAAGGGGCATCGAGCAGCCCGGGTTCGGCTAACCCCGGGGTGACTATGAATGACCCGAAGATGAAAGGGAAATAGAAGCGAAAAGAAATGGCCCGCTGACATGATCGAGCGGGCCGCTTTCATGAAGCAGTCGCGGAGCGATTGAGGCTGCGTTAGACCGGCCGGGAGGAGACCGGTGCCAAGAACGTTGGTGTCCAAGTCCGATCTCGAACTGATCGCTCTTCAGGAGATCCGGCACGTTCCCGGCGGGGAGCTCGTTATCTCCGTCGAGATTGAACACGGCGACGCGGAACCCGATGGCCTGAATTGGCGACTGCTCGTGATTGCTAAAGACGGTGCGGACCTCGATCGCCTCCAAAACGCCGCTACAACCACGAGCCATCGGCTGAAGCGTCGATACCAACTTGTCAACCAGGGCGGCAGCTCGGCGGGTGGCTGAAGCTAGAGACTGGCACCCAACACCAACAAAACGGCACCGATTGCCGCAAGGAGAATACCCGGCCAGTTCGCTCTGACCCCCAGGAATCCCACGCCGCGCCGCGTCGGCTCCAGTGTATCGCCGGCGGGCCGACTAAGCGATCCCCGCCAAATTGTAGCGCGTGCCATGTACAAAATTCCGCCGAGAACAAGCAGGGCGCCAAATCCTATCAGGACCATTCTCACCTCCTCGATTCATGGTTTTTGCCCTCATCGAGGGCGAAGCCGGCGATGGTGAGGGTCTCGCGCTGGGCGCAGGTTTTCTTGACCCAATTTATTGCTGCGGCCGACCTGGTACACGCTGTCACGCTCTTTGGAGACGACGCCTTCGAGCCCGACCTTGCAAACATGGGCAAACATCGCGCCCCCGTCGATCTTAAGACTCTCGCTAAACTGGACGTCGGTGCCGGCGAGCGCGCGCCTGCACCGAGGTGCAGCGGCAGGGCTTGGCGTTCGGCAGCTTCATCGAGACGGCGGAGTCGCGGATATTGATCCGCTACGTCCGCGCCTGGTTGCGCGACACTTTCGCCATCTTCACTAGCGCCCGCATCCAGGATCTGATCGAGCAGAGTAGGGCGTAGCGTGACAGGGAGCGACTGGCACATGCCGGGAAGCGAAGGAAAAGTTAAAGATACGCCACCGGGCTCAAATACATGTCCCGGCGGCGGTATTCATTTCCAGCCCCGAGATGGGAACTAACAAAACCTCGGATACAGGTCCTACGCATGAAACTTGGGAAGGTTTCAGGCCCCCTGGTGCACGTCGCCGGGCCTAACCGCTCCCGGGCTAAACGTGCGGCGTAACTCGCGTGCTCTGACTTCTCGAACGTACGGGACTATCTCCGCAACTATGCGTAGGCGCGCTCTCTGGGGACGCCTAGCGCGACCTTGCCCTTGATGAACTCTTCGAGGCCGACCAAAAGTTTACGCTCATCTTCCATCATCTGCTGAAGGGCGTGCGTTTCCTGCCTGAGTGGGTCGTCGTCAGACATCAGTGCTTCACTCTAGTGGGAGCTGTAAATACTCCGCCGGGCAAAGGCCCGCTGGTTCACTGGCGGGCCTACCACCAATAAGCAACCCCTGCCGGTTTACGACAGGGGCTGCCGCGGATGGATGGCCTGAGGCTAGCGCCGGGGCGTCTAGGTGTCACGCCAAGGACCCGCTGAAAGTCAACGCCGCTCGGCGCCTCGTAGCTAGCAGATTTGTTAAGCAGCGCGCACAAATAAGCGGCTTCTTAGGTCGCGTCGGGTTCGATCACGTGTACCAGGGCGGAATACACGTTTTGGTTTTACCAATTGTTCTGCAGTACGCATTGCGACCACCAGTCACGCTAGCGGTTCGCCAGCAACGGAAAGGGGCAATTGAACCGCCGGGCCCGATTGGGCAGGAGGCGCGCGCGATCGGCGGCGGCAGATGACGCATCGTCGACGTTTAAGGCGCTAGAATAACGAAGGCCGCAGCGTTTTTCTCGCTGCGGCCCGCGCCGTGTCACAAAATGCCGGTTAAAAAGATCTAAGCGAAGTATGGACCCAGCCCCGGGTGAGATGATCTTACTGAAGCGTTTTCAGCCTGCAATATGATCTATTTCACAAATGGGCTGCTTGCTTAACCTCGAACGAGGGAAGGCCCGCCTGGGGCTGGCTGAGCAGGCGGGCCTTCAACCCCAAGCACAAGGCCGCGTATGTCCCAACGGCCATCCCGAAACCGAGACTGCTCGTGTTTGCTTAACGAGCAGCTAAGAACTGGGCTGACATCACTAGGCTGCGGCCAGTAGCACCCGTAAAAATCCAAGTACGAGCTTGGTGCAAAGACCCCTCGTTCTAGCCGTGGCATCCGCGACGGCGCTCCCGCCCCGGTGCAGCCTATGCCGCAGCTCGCCGAGAGGGCCTTGCGCCGACGTCAACGCCTGGGACCACGCCGAGAGGCGCGGCAGCGTGCTCGCGCGAACGCCTCGTAGGATATCACTTAATGAGGCGCTCGCTCGACGACAAATTGGCGATGATCGTCGGATCCGCTTGGCAGACGGCCGGACGGATTCAGCGTGTCTGCGGCGGTGAAGCTCACGAGACAGCGCGCTGGAAAGACTTTGGAGAGCGGGACGTCTTGAACGGGAAACTCAGAAATAGGAATCGGTGCGAAGCGCTAAGGCGGAGGCGGTAGTCTGCGACGTATTAGAGATATCGCCGGAAATAGCGCTCGCTGTAAGCCTTAAGCGAAAGCACTTCGGGGCCCGCACGTCAGCGCAGTCAGTCAGACCTGCTTCGCTCTTCAGGACGAAAAATCCACTCTCGCCAAACCGTCAATAGTACGGCCATGATGACTGGTCCTAAAAACAAACCGAGTAGGCCGAACGCAGCCAGCCCCCCGAAAATTCCGACGAACGCAAAGAGGAAAGGGAGCCGAGCCGCGCCCCCGACCAGAGTTGGCCACACAAAGTGATCCCCTGCAAGCATGACGGTCGCGCCCCAGAAAAAGACGCCTGCGGCCGCGATCCCGCTGCCACCGCCGGACAAAAGCGTCGCGGCGGCGGCCGTGAACACTGCCCAAGCACCGAATGGGAGCATCGCAAAAGCTGTGGTTATGATGGTAAACATCACGGCATTTGGTACGCCTGCAGCAAGGTATCCGACACCGATCAACAAGCCTTCGCCGATAGCGACGATCACGGTACCGTTCACCGTCCCTCGGATCGAATCCACGATCTTCTGCACCACGCCCTCGCCGGGGTGCCCCAGGATGCGATCGCACGTCTCGATGGTACGGTTAGCGACCGAGCGGCCGTTGCTGAGCAGCACGAACAAGGCAAACAGAGAGAAGAAGAGCATGAACAGGCGACGCATCAGCTGACCGCCGAAAGTGTTGAATAGACCAGACGCATCATCCGCATTGATGGTCTTGAGCCAAGCAGTCGCGGCTTTCGGATCCGACAGATTATCGCGCCACCATTGCTGCACGATTTCTGCTACGACCGGCAGGCGAGCGATCCAGTCGGGCACTTCGATTCCGCTCTCCCTGGCCTTCTTCAGCCAGTTCGCGATGTCACCGCTTTGCTCGGCCACCTGGTAGATGGCAAGCGCCATGGGCGTAAACAAGATGAGCGCGGCGATCGCTGTAAAGGCGACGGCTGCCAGCCTTGTTGGGCCCGAGGTGAGCCGTGCAGCGAACTTGATGTAGAGAGGCCACAAGGTGACGGCGAGAATGGTCGCCCAGATCAAAGGTGGCAGGAATCCCCCCGCTGTCCACAGGGAGAGCGCTACCACCGCTACGGCAAAGACCACCCGGGCGTTCATGCGCGCGCCCGAACCAAGTGGGAGCGGCTTTTGCTGCACCGGGTTGCGAGATGCGTCGCGATCCGAAGCTTTCGATGTGCCGGGCTTTGCTATCCGTTTGCTAACCGTGTTCGGGCGACCCACTTGCTACCTCGCTTGGCGGTCCGGCGCTCGTCGATCCTACCGGGGTCGCTAATCTTGCCGTGAAGTAGGCACCGCTCGTCAGAAAACATCCGAGGCTTGATCAAGGTTCCATCCAATGTACGGGGCCTCTGATCGCTCTTACGGCAGTAAAAGACCATTGTTCACGCAACAGGCGGGCGCGCCTTAACAAGGCGGGGCTGCCTACGTGGGCTGCCCCGTATGCCGGCATCTAGGTAAGCCGATTTACTTTTTACATTCGGTTTCTGTCGAGTTCCTGCGCCATGCCAAGGTGATGCTGCAGAGTGGGCAAGGGTTTGTTCGCCCCATCCTTGTTTCGGATCGTAACGTTGACCGTCCGCGAGCAATGAGCGGCGTAATCGCTTGTCGTCGCTCCCACGGCTAACCAGTTGCGGACCTCAAGGGAACATGGGTTGAACCCCGCAGTTGCTCCCCGGCCAATGGAGAAGGAAAGATGTCCAAGAAATCGCTCGCTGAAATCGCGAAGGAAATGGCCGGCATCGACATCGCCATTCTTTCGACCCACACAGAAAACGGTGAGATCGCCGATCGACCCATGAGTAACAACGGCGACGTGGCTTACGACGGCACGTCTTATTACTTCACTTACGAAAAGACGCGGACAGTTTCTGACATCCAACGGAATCCTAATGTCGCGCTCGGATTCTCATCCGAGACCGGTCTATTCGCCGAACGGATCTAAGTGGCCGTCGAAGGGACTGCCGAACTGATCCGCGACAAGGCCGTCTTTCATCAGCACTGGACAAGTGAGCTCGACAAATGGTTCGAAAATGGCGTGGATACTCCAGGCATTGTCCTGATCAAGGTCAAAGCCAACCGCGCGACCTATTGGAAAGGTCGCGAAGAAGGTGAGGTTGGACTCTGACTGAAGATTCAACCGGGGCGAAACCCTAGTGGGGCCAGCTCTTTCGATGATTTTTCCGCAACCGCAAGACCGGCGCTATCACGATTGTACAGTCACCCAATCTCATTCTGTGGATTGTGATCGTGGCCGGCCTTTTGCTCTGGGTATGGCCATCAGCACGCAAAGCAAACTTGGCCCTGACGATCGCGGCCAACGGTGGCCTCGTTCTCTGGACGGTGGATGAAATCGTCCGTGGCGTCAATCCTTGGCGGCGCTCTCTCGGTGCAGTCGTTCTTCTCTACGAATTCACGACCCTTTTTAAACGACGGTAAAGATTCCGCACGCGGGAGCGGGAGCCCAGATGTCGCCGCGGACTTGCATTGTAACGGCGCCAGCAGGGCTCGCGAGGCTGTAGCGGTAGGCAATCGAGGGTCGTTCGCAGATGGCACCACCGACGCGGATCGAATTGACCCCCGAGGAGCTCCGAGAACGCAGACGTCTGCGACGCGAAAAGCAGCGCGAGGACAATATCAAGCGTGCCGCAAAGATGCATGCTGCTCGCCTCAAGACAAAAACTGACCGTCCAAAGGATCCGCCGCGACACAGACAGTTTGTCCACGTCGGATGCTCCGGCTGGCGTTATTGGAAATGGCGGGACTCATTCTATGCAGACGTGCCGCAAACCGAGTGGTTTAATCATTACTTAACGCGTTTCGACACTGTCGAAATCAATGCATCCTTTTACTCGTGGCCGACAGTCGCCGGTGTCCAATCCTGGCGGCGGCAGCCCGGGAGGAAGAAGTTCATCTACACCGTCAAAGTCTCCGAACTCATCACCCACGTGAAACGATTCAAAGCGACAAAGACGCTCATCCGGGATTTTGGAATGATCGCCGACATTCTGGGTGACCGGATGGGCTGCTTTCTGTTTCAAATGCCGCCGAGCTATCGTTACACCAAGACCTGTCTTAATGACATAGTCTGCCAGCTGGATCCCGAGCGTCGCAACGTCGTGGAGTTTCGGCACGCGAGTTGGTGGAATGAAGAGGTCTATGAGGCTTTTCGTATCGCGGGGATTATCTTCTGCTCCTGCAGCGCGCCACGCTTGCCGGACGAACTCGTTCGGACGAGCGATGAACTCTACATCCGCCTGCACGGCCCAAAGCGATGGTATCGTCACGATTATTCCAAGAGCGAGCTGGAGATCTGGGCCAAAAGGATCAAGGCGAGCGGTGCGAAGCGGGCCTGGGTCTATTTCAACAATGACAACGACGCGCACGCTCCCAAGAACGCGACGACCTTCAGGCGCATGCTGGCCGTTGTACTCAAGGTCTGAGACGTAGAATTGGAACTCTGCCTGACATGGGAACGTTCTCACGTGTTTGGAGAACATCATGACCAGCAAATCGCTCTGGATGGATATTGACGTCGCACCTGATGCGCGCGTGCTCGATGGCGCGCAGGAGTGCGACGTCGCCGTGATTGGCTCCGGGATCGCCGGGATATCAACGGCGTATGAGCTTTGCCAGCGCGGTAAGTCCGTCATTGTCATCGACCGCGGCCGAATTTGCGGTGGCATGACGTCGAGGACGTCGGCTCACCTTGCTCCTTTGTGCGATGATCTCGTCAGCGAAATGACGAAGATCAGGGGGCACGAGGCGACAAAGCTCTTTTGCGACAGCCAGGCGGCTGCCATCGACCGCATCGAGGAAATCCAGAAGATAGAGAAGATCGACTGCGACTTTCGCAGGCTTGACGGCTATCTCATTCAGGGGCGGGACATGCCGTCCGATATCATCGACCAGGAAATGGATGCGGTCCGCGAGGTCGGAGCTCCCGTCCACCGGCTGATGGGCGTATCCCTCAAAGGGTGCGAGGGCCGCCACGTTCTGCGCTATCCCCGGCAAGCGACTTTTCATCCCCTCAAATACCTGGCCGGGGTGGCAAAGGCCTGCAGTAAGAATGGCGTGACCTTTTTCCGAGACAGTCCGGTCGACGAAGTGACTGAAGACAATGGTGTCGTGACGGTTAAAGCCGCGCGCGGCGCCATTCGCGCCAAACATGCCGTTGTCGCAACCAACTCTTCGATCTCCGACCGCTTTGCCATCCACACGAAGACGGCTCCCTATCGGACCTATGTTATCACCTTCGAGATCAATCGCGGTGCGATACCTGACGCGCTCTACTGGGACACTGAAGATCCTTACCATTATGTCCGCCTGCAGCCCGGTCCCGCCAATACCGACTATGTGCTGGTGGGAGGCGAAGATCACAAAAGCGGAGAGGCAGACGACGCTGATGAGCGTTTTGACAGACTGGAAGCCTGGGCCCGCAGCCTGGTTTCCGGCCTCGGCAAAGAGACGCATCGCTGGTCCGGGCAGGTGCTCGATACAATCGATTATGCCGGCTTCATCGGACGGGATTCCGGCGGCAAGAATATCTACGTCGCGATGGGCGATTCCGGGCAAGGCCTGACGCACGGTGTCGCCGGCGCGATGCTGAATACGAGCCTCGTTTTTGGTGAGGATCACCCCTGGAAAGACATCTACGAGCCGGGCCGGGTTCCTCTTAAGGCCGCGAAGAACTTTGTGACTGAGAACATTACCGCACTTAAAAGCTTTGCTGAGTATGCGGCGCCTGGCGAGATTAACTCACTGGACGATCTCAAGCTTGGCAAAGGCGCGGTCGTGCGGCGTGGACTGAAAAAACTTGCAGCCTTTAAAGACGAGGCAGGTGCGCTGCACCTGAGGTCGGCGAGTTGCACGCATGTGGGTTGTCACCTGCATTGGAACAGCTTTGAGACGTGTTGGGACTGCCCCTGTCATGGATCGATGTTCGATGTCGACGGACAGCCAATCAACGCTCCTGCCATCGGGCCTCTTGCTCGTGTGGAAGACTGAGCGGCGTGAAAAAGCGCCGCATCGCAATCAAGGCCATGGAGGCCCGTTCGGTCGACGCCATTCCGATCGGCGAGCTATGGCTGTACGAACCGAAGTGGGATGGCTTCCGTTGCCTTCTGGTGCGGGAGGGCGAGCAAGTCGACCTCCATTCGAAGTCCGGGCAGAACCTCAACCGGTACTTTCCCGAAGTCATGGCCGGCGCGCTTGCGGTCCGCGAAAAAAGCTTTGTCCTCGATGGCGAGATCGTCGTTCCGACCGGCGGTCAACTCTCATTCGATGATTTGTTGCAGCGCATTCACCCTGCTGCAAGCCGCGTGAAGAAACTGGCGGCAGAGAGCCCGGCCTTGTTCCTCGCGTTCGACCTCTTGTTGAAAGGCGGAAGCGATCTGGCGGGTGAGCCTCTCGCCAAGCGGCGGCCACTTCTGGAGAATTTCGCCGCTCGTTTCTTCTCGAAGACAAACCTGTTTCGCCTTTCGCCGGCCAGCTCGAAGCTGAGGGATGCCCAACGTTGGCTCGCGTCGGCGGGCGGTGGAAGCGATGGCGTCATCGCGAAGCGCCTCGACCTTCCATACCAGGCCGGCAATCGAGAGGGTATGCAAAAGATCAAGCGTTATCGTAGTGCGGACTGTGTCATCGGCGGCTTTCGCTACGGCGAAAACCGTCTAGCGGGCCGGCAGGTCGTCGGGTCGATTCTTCTCGGGCTCTACGATGATGACGGGTTGCTGCACCACGTTGGATTCTCGTCGGGGATCAAAGCAAAGGACAGGCCGGCTTTGACCGACAAGCTCGAAGCCGTCAAGCAAGCTCAGAGCTTTACAGGAAATGCCCCTGGCGGTCCCAGTCGCTGGTCGACGAAGCGATCGCCAGAATGGCAGCCGGTCAAGCCGAAATATGTGGTCGAAGTGTCCTACGATCATTTCACCGGCGGTCGCTTTCGTCACGGGACTTCGATCATCAGGTGGCGACCGGACAAAAAGCCTTCTCAATGCACGTTCGAACAGGTTAGGCAAAGAGCCGATCGCACCCTCCTATCAAGGCTCGGGATTGGTGGACGTTTGTCTCGGTAAAGAGGTTGCGCACCGTTACTCCGGAATGAGCGGGCGCTATCGTTGGCATAATGCGCTCGCGAGCAGCCCGCGATCCGGCTTGTTGACGTTGTCGCCGGACATGTTTGGATTGCGAGCACTACGGCGGTCCTCCCCTTGGCGCAGTTCATCAGGGCGATCTCGCCTTGTCCTGGCTCTTATCGGTGATGAGAACGCCATTAGCGCTCCCGCCTTCCGCGGTGACCGAGACAGTCACGCCCATGCTCAAGAAGCCATCGCTTGGGCCAAAGAAGCTTCCTGATACGGGCATGCACTGGCTGATATCGCGGGCAACTGCGACGGGGATCAGATTTCGACCACCGACGCTGCGATTCGTCGGGTCGAAGGTGACCCAGCCCGCGCCTGGTAGGAACACCTCGGCCCAAGCATGGGTCGAGCCAGCATCGCCCGAACCGAGGAGCTGATGGCTCGGGTCGTGGAGGTAGCCGGAGACGAGCCGCGCGCCGAAGCCGAGCTTTCGCGCGGATTCGGCGAACAAGACTGCAAAGTCGCGGCACGATCCCCACCCGCGGTCGAGTGACTCCTGGGGAGATTGCGTGCCCTCGATTTCACGGCTTTGGTACCGAACGTGCTGGGCGACTCCGGCGTTCAGGTCTTTGAGCAGTGAAAGCGTATCGGTTGGGTTGCTACGTATAAACCCTCTCGCCCAGTTTTGTAGTTGCCCGCCCGGATCAGGGTATTGGGCAATAGTTAATGCGCCGAGGTCGGTCCATTCTTCGTCGGAGTAGCGGAACGGGTATGAAATGGCCGAGGCAGCGATATCGAATACCGGCCAATCGACTGCATCGAGAAGAATATCGGCTTCGCTGCCAATAACGAGCGTCGGGGCTGTGTCTGCAAAGTTGATCAGGGCGACAGTGTTGCCAAACACATCCTGGGCCCACTTGGTCACAGCGTCCGGCGTGATCGTCAAGATGTGTGACATCAGCCGCAATTCGCGGCTTTCGCGAGGGCGTAGCATTAGGCGGTGTGGAGAGAGATGTACTGCCTCTCTAAAACGATAGGTGGTCGTATGGCGGATTCGTATCGCCGTCATCTCGGCCTCCGTTTGTCAGGCCCATGGATTCTACAGCGGCCTCGCGACCTGAGATCCCGTATCTTGCAGCAGAAAACGATGGCCGCGAGCGTGGCGCTAATCACGTTCGCGCCGACGATCATCCAATCGAATAACACCGTAGACGATCCAAAACCCGAGACCGAGGGTCAGCGCCCAGAGCATGAAGAGCGAGAGATCCTCCGTGGACCCGCGTGGCCACGCCTCATACGGCCAACTAGACCAACTCGGCGTTAGGCGCGGCCTTTGTAGGCTGCGTGCTACTCACCGGGTCAGAAGCCGGAAAGCTGTCTTTCAAGCCTCTCTCAAGTTCATCGTCTTGCTTCTTATCACTGCGCATTTCCTGCTTGGGATCGGCGGCGTGTTTGTCAGTCGGCGCCGGATTGACCTTTTCACTCATGTGATTGTCTTTCTAAATCGAAACGCAACGCTGCATTGAGAGCCGGGAAGGGCCGTCCGGAGGGCGGCGCTTCCCGATCCTTACAGGGTGGTTCAGGCTGCTTCCGCGTTGACTGCCGTCTCAGCAAGCTTTGTCAGCGCATCGTCGGTCTTCTTCTCTTCGGCCAACGTCTGATCCAACAACTTGACCGCATCCTTCATACCAAGCTTCGTGGCCCAGCTCTTAAGCGTCCCGTACCTGGATATCTCATAGTGCTCGACCGCCTGAGCGGCAGCCAAGAGCCCGGCATCAAGTGCCGGCTCACCCTTGTACTCGTCCATGATCTCGGTGCCCTCATCGAGAATGCCTTCGATCGCGTCACACTTCTTTCCGCGCGCCGGCTTTTCGAGAAGCTCGAAGATCTGTTCGAGGCGACCGATTTGACCTTCGGTCTCATCGTGATGTTTTTCAAATGCCGCCCGAAGTTGATCGGAATTGGCGGCCTTCGCCATCTTCGCCAAAGCCTTATAGATCTGTTTTTCGGCGTAGTAGATATCCTTGAGGGTATCGAGGAAAAGCGCATTTAGATCTTTGTCGGCCATCGGAACGCTCCATAAGTAAAAGGATTGATGCACGGCAACATGAGGTTGAGGCGATTGTTCCTAGCCAAAAGCAGCCCGGCCGAGTCTGGCTGCAGCGAGCCGCTCTACGTCGCAAGAATGAAAAGCCAACGATACCATTGGGTTCAAAATTCTGGCCACTTGCGCCGGAAGAGACCAGCGATGTCAAAGGCTTTTCCCGAAAGCCGCGTTGCACCACCTGGCCGTATCACTGCGATCACGCGATGACGACGCCGATGTTGAATTCATTGACGCGGAGTACTGGATGAAAGGCTGCAGTTCGCTCGGAAAGCTGCGTCTCGCGGGTCTCTGCAGCTTCGGTAACGGCAGAAAGAGGGACTTGGCATTGATGGACGTGAAAGATGCTGTCAAGCTGGCGGCCCCCCGGTATGTGACGAGAAGATGCCGAAGACAATTCGGAGCCGGTTGTCGAAGGCGCTACACACCTCTCGCCCATGCTCGGCAAACGGCGGGGCAATTCGGAGAGAACTAGGATCAGGCGGACGACGAATTCTTGAGGTTGCGCGCCTTCTCACGCAAATCGTCGATGCGATCATGTGCGCCCTGACGTGTGAGAAGCTCGCCCGACTTGTCCAGGATATCGGCCTCACGGCAGAGCTTCGTGATCTCGCCGCGCTGTTCGTCAGTCATGGGTCGTGATGGGCATTCAAGGTCATGCTGTATTATGTCCCCGTGGCCTTCCCGTGGAGGCGATTCCAGGATTGAAAGGCCAGTATAACGAGCCTGACCTTGACTGAGCTCTGACGCTCAGGATCGGGAAACTGAAGCAAGCCACCAGTCGCCGATCGCTCGCGTCAGATCGATCCAGAGGCTCGAGGGGAGATCAGGCACGGCGATGCGGACGCCGTAACGGTCGGTCGTCAGGTCGTGAAACCATTCGGTCGCGGCAAAATCAAAGCCGAAACTCCCAGCGTGACGGATTGGAAAGCCGACTTCGCTTAGCTCCTCGCTCATGGCTGCGGCCGCCTGCCGGGCTGCCGCTTCGTCGAGAGGTTCGCGAGATCCCAACGTGACGTATAGTCCGTGAACGGGCTGCAACTGCGACGGCACGCCTCGCAGCCTCAAGGCGAAATGCCGGGAGGAGAAACGACCGTTACGAAGGATCGAGGCCATACGCCTCCTCGTCAGGCGACGGTAAGCGGATGTGCCTACGAATGGCGGAAAGTGCGCGGGTAAGGCTGCGTTGCCTAGGAGCCTTATGGCGTTGCGCGTTTCCGCCATAAGCTCTTCGAGGCATGAGGAAGGAATCCGCTGTGTCGCGAAATCGCTGCGGATCAACGTAATGGAACCTAGCCGCCCGTACTCCGCACCCAACGAATCCAACTTATTGTGACTCCGGACCAGGATCAGCGGAACGCCCCGGCGCCTCGACCACCTGATTACCTGCTCAATACGTCCCGAACTTCCGGTGAAACATGTTGTGTCGAAGATGATGAGGTCGAAATGCAGCTTTCCGCAATTGACGACGTCGCCGAAATCGCGAGACGCGATGCATGAATCCAGCAACAGGACTCTGCGAGAGGTACTGTCCGTCGAGAAACTCTGGATCGACCCGATTACCAGGTGCAGTTGCTGCGCATAGCCGTCGATCAGTTCTAATGTTTCCCCGTAAGAGCCTGGCAGCGCAACGACCTCGCCACCTTTCATCGACTTGGAGAGTGCGAGGAGTAGCGAAGCAATCGCCCCCATTCCCGAAGCCGTGTAGATCGTTTGTCGAGCGTGCCGCTCATCGAGCGCATAGAATGACGGTCCTTCTACGGCCAGGTCAGCGCGTTGATAGTCGTATTGAAACTTAAAGGGCCCGCTGGATGGACGCGCGCTGCCCGCCCATGCGGTCTCGGTGGCGTTCCACTCCTGCGTCTCATGCGCGGCTCTGAGAGCTGCGGTCAGCTGAAATTTACGACGAATGACTTCGGCGACCGAATCAGGACGATCCAGTGATAGCGGTGCAGCCAGGCAGCTGTTCAGAAGCTTCAGTTCTTCCAGCTTGCGATCGAAATACGCGTCTGTGCTCTCCATCCTAATCCTGCTCGGATAGCCGACAGTCGTCAGGCTCCGAAAGGCTTCATCACAACTTTGATGCAACCGTCCTTCTTGTCCCGGAAGGTCTTGTAGAGTTCCGGCCCCTCCTCGAGTGTTGCCCGATGGGTGATGACGAAGGATGGATCGATTTCGCCTTTCTGGATGCGCTCCATAAGCTTCGGCATGTAATGCTGGACGGGGGTCTGGGCCATCCGGAAGGTGAGGCCGCGATTGATGGCGCTGCCCATAGGAATCTTGTCCAGATACCCGCCATAGACGCCGACGATCGAAACCGTGCCGAAATTTCGGCAGCACTCGATCGCCTGTCGAAGAACGTGCGGCCTGTCCGTTCCCATGAAGGTCGCGACCTTGATCCGGTCGATCACAGAGCCAATGCTGGCAGTGGTTTCAGGCTCGGTGCCGACGGCGTCGATGCAGGCATCCGCGCCGCGCCCGCCGGTCAACTCCTGGATGCGATCGTAGATGTCGTCGTTCTGGAAATCCAGTGTGATTGCACCCGATTGTCTGGCGAGTGCCAACCGTTCAGGAACGGTATCGATCGCCAGCACGCGCTCCGCCCCCAACAAAAAGGCGCTCTTGATAGCGAACTGCCCGACAGGACCGCATCCCCAGACAGCCACTGTTTCGCCGCCCTTTATGTTGCAGAACTCGGCGGCCATGTAGCCGGTCGGAAAGATGTCCGACAGGAACAGCACCTGTTCATCGGTGAGACCTTCCGGGACCTTGTAAGGACCGACATCGGCGTAGGGCACGCGCAGGTACTCCGCCTGACCGCCGGCAAAACCACCGAGCATATGCGAATAACCGAACAAACCGGCCGGAGAATGCCCCCACATCTTCTCGGCCATCTTGGCGTTGGGGTTGGACCGCTCGCATCCGGAGTAGAAGCCGTTCTTGCAGAAGAAGCATTCACCGCAGGAGATCGTGAAGGGCACCACGACGCGGTCGCCGACGTTGAGCTTGGTATTGTCTTTGCCGACGTCGACGACCTCGCCCATCGTCTCGTGGCCCACCACGTCGCCTTTTTCCATGCTCGGCATGACGCCGTCGAGCAGATGCAGGTCCGAACCGCAGATCGCGCAGGCAGTCACCTTGATGATGGCGTCACGTCCATGCTCGATCTTGGGATCCGGCACGGTCTCGCACCGGATGTCGCCTTTGCCGTGCCAAGTGAGAGCTTTCATGTAGGGAACTCCAAGCGAATGATGACGGCTAAGCTTAATTGCGTCTCGAAGTTCCTATCGCGTTAGGAACGGCGGCTGCCTAGCGCGATTAAGGAGGCGACCTGGGAGACAAACGGAGAGCCGAGATGGTCAGGCAATTTGCAATCGTGCCCGGCGCATCTACAGGGATCGGTTACGAGTTTGCGCGCATATGCGCGCGCGAAGGGTTTGACCTTCTAGTTGCCGCAGACGAAGTGGAGATCGAAAAGGCGGCCGCCGACCTGCGACGTGAGCCTGGCGCGGAGGTCGTCGAAGCCCTCCACCTCGACCTCGCCACGCAGGAAGGCATCTCCACGCGGCCATCAGGGGCCGTCCGATCGACGTGCTCACGGCGAATCTTCGACGCGTTGTACACCGCCTGAAAGCTGCCGGGCGTAGAGCCGGCAATCGAGGCCTCTCTGAATTCACTGTCGTTTGCGCTTCGCGAGGAGCTTCGCGATTCCGAAATCAGCGTGACCTGCCTCATGCAGGGCGCGACCGAGACCGAGTTTTTCAAGCGCGCCGACATGCTCGACACCAAGGTGGGCTCAGAGGACAAAGACGATCCTGCCATGGTCGCGCGCCAGGGCTTCGACGCCATGGTGAAAGGCGAGTGCGATGTTGTCCAGTCTGCAGTGGCAAATGCGACGCCCGCGGAGATGCTCGCAAAACAGCATCGTAAAATGGCGGAACCCGGCTCCGCCAAGCATTAGCCGGCAGGAGGAAATGTCATGCTTACGAAATCAATGCTGGTTGGCGCCGTCTTGGCTGTCAGCTCAACTATCGCTTTCGGCGGCCCTTGCAATACAGCTAACCGCGATGCCGGCTCTGGACCCGTCACGACGGGCCAAGCGAGTACGAGCACGGGCACCCCCTCGCCAAGCGCCAAGGAGCATCCGCCAACTTCTGCCATGAACAAGTCGAGCGAGAACACCGCAACCTCGTCGCAGGACGCCCAGCGCCAGATGCAAAGCCAGCCGACGGCAGCTGAACAGAAGACGACCACCGGCGCCCGCGACAACGATTGCTAGGCGGAAAAACTCCCAGGCCGAGCGCGAGAGGTTGGTGGTGGCCCTGCTTCTCGTGCTCGACGTCTAGTAGAGGAAAGCCAGAGGATCCATATATTCTGCCGTCGCCGTATCGGCGCATAGGATCGTAGGGTTACACAGCGGTTGTCTTTCCTCGGCGTGGAGGGCGAGGAGTTCATTGATGGATGAAGCGGTGAAACGGACGGAACAACCAGTCGTGGGCCGACCGGCGCACGGCTACGTGCGCGTTCGCGGTGCTCGCTGGTTCAGCACAAGAGCTAGTTACCAAAGGTACAGCGAGCACGCCGTGCGGCGCAGTACTTAGGATGTCGACCGACTATCAGCTATAGTCAATCGGGCCTCAGATTGGCGGCAATCGCCAAGAAGAGGAAGGGTCTTTTAGATCGGATCGACGACGTTCAGTGTGGGCGCGCGGACTTTGGCTGCATACTCGTTTACGACGTCAGCCGTTGGGGGCGCTTCCAGGACTTTGATGAGAGCGCGTATTATGAGTTCTTGTGCAAGCGTAAGGGTGTGCGTGTTGAGTACTGTGCAGAGTAGAAGTCCTCAACATTTGTCGGGAACTGAACGACGGGCGCGAGAGCCGGTTCCTAGATGTAAAATCACAGGAGCTCGGGCTTTCGGCGCTAAGGGACGGCCGGTGACCGTTACGGAACCGGTCATTTCCCGGAGACTTTCCTCTTCGAGACGGCCACAGCGTTTCCGCGAGTGGCGAGGAACCCTAAGATGGACAAGTCGCTGATCGGCGATAAGGGCGAGCAGAATATCCATACAGACGACGGTTTCGTCCGCGTCCGCGGAGCCCGCGAGCACAATCTGAAGGACGTTTCGCTCGAGATACCCCGAAATGCGCTCGTGGTGTTCACGGGCGTGTCCGGATCCGGGAAGTCGTCGCTCGCCTTCGGGACCTTGTACGCAGAGGCCCAGCGGCGCTACTTGGAATCGGTCTCACCGTACGCCCGCCGCCTTTTCCACCAAATGGCAGTGCCCGAAGTAGACTCGATCGAGGGGCTTCCCCCCTCAGTCGCCTTGCAGCAACAGCGAGGCTCGCCGACGACAAGGTCATCAGTCGGCAGCGTGACGACCCTGTCCAATCTGCTGCGGATGCTGTACTCGCGCGCCGGCGACTATCCGCAGCATCAACCGTTGCTATATGCGGAGTCGTTCTCGCCCAACACGCCCGAGGGCGCTTGTCCCAACTGTCATGGCATCGGACGCGTCCATGCGGTCGACGAACGTTCGCTCGTTCCCGACGACACGTTGACCATCCGCGAGCGGGCCATAGCCGCGTGGCCAGGCGCGTGGCAAGGCCAGAACCTGCGCGATATTCTCGTTACCCTCGGCTACGACGTAGACAGGCCGTGGCGCGAATTGCCGAAGAAAGATCGGGACTGGATCCTGTTTACTGACGAGCAGCCGACCGTGCCGGTCTACGCCGGTTACACGCCTGCTGAGACGAGGCGGGCGCTGAAGCGGAAGGAGGAGCCGAGCTATCAAGGTACTTTTACCGGCGCGCGCAAATACGTGCTGCGGACGTTCGCCACGACGCACAGCGCTATGATGAAACGCCGGGTGGCGCAATTTCTGTCGAGCTCAAATTGCCCAGTCTGCAAGGGGAAGCGGCTTAAACCCGAACCGCTGTCCGTCACTTTCGCCGGAATGGACATTGCTGAGGTTTCGCGACTGCCGTTGAACCAGCTCCGCTTGTTGCTCGGCGGGCATCTCGACAAGAAAAGGAATCAATTCGTCGGCCATCCTGAGAAGGCTCTCGTGGTGCAACGGATAACGGAGGACATGTCGGCACGCCTTGAAGTGCTACTTGATCTCGGTCTTGGCTATTTGACGCCCGAACGCAGCACGCCGACGCTGTCGCCAGGCGAGCTACAGCGGCTTCGATTGGCGACGCAGGTCCGCTCTAATCTGTTCGGAGTGGTCTATGTTCTGGATGAGCCCTCTGCGGGACTACATCCGGCGGACACGGAAGCCTTGTTGCGCGCTCTCGACCGCCTGAAGTCGGCCGGCAACTCGCTCTTCGTCGTCGAACACGAGCTCGACGTGGTGCGGCACGCCGATTGGATCGTCGACGTCGGCCCCGACGCAGGCGCGCAGGGAGGGCGTATTATGTACAGCGGTCCCCTGGCAGGACTGAAAGACGTGGAAGCGTCTCGGACGCGACCTTACCTCTGTGGCCAGCACGAGAGGGTGGCAAGGGCTCCACGAAACCCCCGCGGATGGCTCAAGCTTCGCGGTGTTACGCGCAACAATCTCAATCGGCTAGACGCGGAACTTCCGCTCGGCGTGTTTACGAGCGTCACGGGGATTTCGGGATCCGGCAAGTCGAGCCTCATTAGTCAGTTTCTTGTCGATGCCGTGGGCGACGAACTGGGCCAGCGCAAAGAGGCGGGCGACGAGGACGACAAGCTAGAGACTCCGGTCGAAACCTTAGGTGGCGAGATTGCGGAAGGCCTCGATGACATCAAGCGATTGGTAGTAGTGGACCAGAAGCCGATCGGCCGTACGCCGAGATCGAATCTCGCGACTTACACCGGCCTGCTGGATCATGTTCGCAAGATTTTCGCCTCAACCAAACAGTCGCGTGCAAGGCGCTATGACGCGGGCAGGTTCTCCTTCAATGTAGCGAAAGGCCGTTGCGAGACGTGCCAAGGGGAAGGCTTCGTCTGTGTCGAGCTTCTCTTCCTGCCGAGCGTTTACGCTCCCTGTCCGACTTGCAAAGGCGCGCGGTACAACGCCAAAACGTTGGAGGTCAAGATCCGGAACAAATCAATCGCTGATGTGCTGGCGTTGACTGTGGACGAAGCGTTCGAGTTCTTCAGTAGTGAGGATTTTCTACGTCGTTGTCTGGGCGTGCTTCGCGACGTCGGGCTCGGGTATATCCGGCTCGGCCAGTCGGCGACCGAACTGTCAGGAGGCGAGGCGCAGCGGGTCAAGCTCGCCACCGAGCTGCAACGGGCGCAACGTGGTCAGACACTCTACGTTTTGGATGAACCGACGACTGGACTTCATCCGTCGGACGTCACCAAATTGATGAGGCAACTGCACGGCCTGGTTGAGGCCGGCAATACGGTCATCGTGGTCGAGCACGACATGACGGTGGCTGCCGCCAGCGACTGGATCATCGATATTGGGCCCGGTGCCGGCGACGAAGGCGGTCGGATAGTAGCCTCAGGCACGCCGTCGCAGGTCGCGAAGAAATCGCGCAGCCGGACAGCAAATTATCTCGCAGCCGTCCTCTAAGATCCTGAATCTGTTGCCTTCAACGCCGCCAGGCGCTTGTGTAGAAAGGCCAGAACCATAAGGGGCGTCAGTTGCGCGTACTGCTTCTTGAATTTTTGAGCTATTTTCGCTTCGATCATATCGACGAATTCGCCGGACATGTAGGCAGTCAAGACCTCTGGATGTACGTAGCTCTTGCGGCAGATGGCAGGCGTGTTGCGCGATTTCTTCATGATCCGCTCCCGAGATATCAGGTGCTCGCGGGTGGCGCGACCATGCCCATGTCTATTGTCGAAGTGCCGGGCGCGGAAGGCTCTGAAACATAGATTAGGGGTTCGGGCTGAGTTAGGCGTTGAAGCTCAGCCATTTCTTCACACAGTCGCCGCGTGATGAACTGACGCTCGATATCCGACAATCTGGTCCCGAGCAGACTGCGATAGCGGGTGATGTTGTTGCGATGGGCACGCAAGCGGGCGAGGTTCTCGTCGATCATGGTCATCACTCTTGATCGTCTTCGATTGTCCTTCAATTCCCAAGGATATTCCCGCCAGAAAACTTAAAATGACGGAGATCGGTGTCAAGCTTTTTTTGCGCTGCGAAATTCGTTACCGAAAAAGGCTAGAAGCGTCTTCCGTTAAGACTGCATCAAGTCATGCTGCCAGGCATGAAGCACCGGACGCGTGGATGGCCGTCGATGTAATGCCTCCAGACCATTGTACGGCCGAAGCGGTTTGGTTCCTTGACGACGGCGTCGTCAGGCACGTTGACCCATTCGTTGTCGATGCGGACGCGGTAACGCCCGCTATTGGACTCCCAATCCGCATCAGAAACGATGTATCCGTCAACATCGGTGCAGCACTTTCCAAATTCGCTCTGCAAGCTTTCAAACCATGACTTCAGCGGAGAGTTGTCGTATCGGCCATCATCGTGTGCGAGTGCTGGCGTTACTAGCACCGCCAAGCTAAGCAACAGTGCCGCAGGTTTTGCCGGAAACATCTCTTTGCCTCCGCGATCTTCACCGGCCGATCCGCTGTCTTGATGCGAACAAGGCTGGCAATCCGGAAAACAAGATGGCGCTTACAGCTGCGTCTCGATGATGAGCGCAACGGCCACAATCGTTCGAGGCTTCGTCATGGGAGACCTTCGTCCCCGGCGCTTATGCACGTAAGTCCTTCAACTCGAGGCAAAGGTTCAACAACAACAGCTTAACTAAATGTCAGCTCAGCTGGCTGTTTGGTCCAGGCGATCGGTGGAATCCGCTTATGGCCTTGGCAGGTCTTCGTGAAATGTCAGCGTCTGCACCGCAGTTGGCGAGTAAGCGGACACCGCGGATCTATGATGGGGTGGACGCACCGCCCGACGGCATCGATGTGCCAAAGTGGAGGTGTTGAGCACCACTTAAGGGAGGCGTCCGTGTCAGAGCTTATCATAATCGGTCTGGATATCGCCAAGCATGTTTTCCACGCTCATGGAGCAGACGGGAAAGGGCGAGCTATATTCAGCAAACGGATCAGCCGAGGAAAGCTGCTGGATTTCTTCGCAGCCCAGCCGAGTTGCACGGTAGCTCCGGAGGCATGTGGCGGAGCGCATCACTGGGCCCGTCAGCTGACCCAGCTTGGCCATGAAGTTCGGCTGATCCCTCCCGCCTACGTAAAGCCGTTTGTGAAGCGGCAAAAGAATGACGCGATCGATGCCGAGGCGATCTGCGAAGCAGCGCAGCGGCCGAGCATGCGGTTCGTGGCCGTGAAGAGCGAACAGCAACAGGCGGCGGGTCTGGTGTTTCGGACCCGTGACCTGTTAGTGCGGCAGCGAACGCAGCTCATCAACGCGATCCGGGGACACCTCACTGAATATGGATGGGTCGCACCTAAGGGGCCGTCGCACGTGACGATGCTTACCGACCTGATCGAGGAAGAAGAGATGGCCAGCTCGCTCCCCAAAGCGGCCCACGCCATGTTCCGATTGATGTTGGACCTGCTGACCGACCTCAATGGCAAGGTCGCGGACCTCGACCAGGAAATCGCGCGACGTGCTCGCGAGGACGAAGTATCGCGCCGGCTAATGACCGTTCCCGGCATTGGCCCAATCTCCGCCACCGCGATCGCCGCTCTAGCACCGCCGGCCGAGACCTTTGCCAAAGGCCGTGAACGCCGCTTGGTTGGGTCTCACGCCTCTTCAAAGGTCGACAGGCGGCAAGCAGAAGCTCGGTGCGACATCCAAGATGGGCGAACGCACGCTCAGGCGCCTCCTCATCATCGGCAGCAGCGCGGTCGTGCAACAGGCGAGCAAACGCGGTGCGCCAAGGGGGTCGTGGCTCGAACAGATGCTGGCTCGCAAACCGCGGATGCTGGTAACCGTCGCGCTCGCTAACAAGATGGCGCGGATCGTCTGGGCGCTACTCGTCAAGTGCGAAAACTACAGAGCTCCGGTGCGGCCAAGGCGTGATCTTGGCGGGCCAGAGGTCGTCGCAGGTGCAGTCGGTCGAAGGAGGGTATGGCGCAACAGTCGGCGAGACGGGGCCGGAAGAACCAGATGTACTCATCGTGCCTGGAGCACGCATTTATGATTTGGTTCCGGTCCGCGAACTCCCATACGGGCCCGCAGCTCCATCGCTGCATCAGAGGCCGGACAGATGGCAGCATCCGACGACGTGCCAATCTTCTTCAAAAACCGCCTGCATCTGGCGGGGCGTCCACAGATGAGTACACGCCTAAATTCAGAACACTCAACATTTGTTGGAGCCTGCGATGAAACCAAGGCGGAGAATATCGACGGCGCCCAGCCTTGAGCCGGTGCGTCGTGGCGGTCCCGGCGTCTCCTTCCTCTCCAGCCCGAAGGCGCTTGGGGCCGCTCACATCGGTAGAGGCATCTCAGTGCCGCCAGCCGTCCTTGTCGACCTCCACCCGAAAGCCTTCCGGCATGCGCGGCACTTCACCTTCGCCAGCAGCGTTGCAGGCCGGGCAGGGGGCGCCAGCGCCGCCACAGCTGCTGGCGTGCGGGCCGTCCCAAGGGCGGTCCGGGTGGTTCTCGCAAACCCACCCGAGATCGTCGCAGTGGTGCACGTCGTGGCGCGTCCGCCGGCCAGCGGCTTACCCTCGCTGGACATCAGACGACCCCGCGCAAAGGCAGCGCGAGCTGCATGTCGAAGCGCCTTGTGGCGTTAGCAGCGATGAAGTCTTGCAATGAAGACGAGATCTCGGCGTCGGTGTCGGCCGCGCGCTGGGCCAACGCGTCGGCGACGTCGGAAGTCGCATCCCGCGACCAACCCTCGACGGCATTGAAGGATACAATTCGGAGCGGATAGGCGTACTGGCCGGACAGGAGATTTTGCAGAACGCCCTCGAGGTTAGTGTCAGCCTCATCCGTTTCCCGCCAGGCGCAACCGGCGCGCGCCGAAGTCGTCAAGCACCAGATAGGTGTCGCGGTCGAGGCGGTCGGCTGGCACGATCGAGGGCGAGGAACGCATACGCTACTCCGATACTACAAAGGCGAAGAGAACGGCCCCGGCTCCGGAGGGATCAAGGGGGTAGGCCGAGTCCGCTCCGCCAACTCTGGCAGCGAGCCAGCGACGATTCAAATATTCGCCTGCTCTTGTCGTTCCCCTTGGGTGTCCCGGAAGAAAAGGGCCCCAGCTCAAATGGGGATGAGCCGGGGCCTAGAGGTTACCTTCGGCGAGCCCGAGGGCGTCGGGAAAACTTGGCACTAGCCGCGATGTTCCTGCGCGATGGCTTGCTGGCGCCCGTGGCCGGACTCGAATCGGCAACACACTGATTACAGGTCAGCCGCTCTACCACTGAGCTACAAGCGGCTCCAGCCAGGCAGGGGGAGTGCAAGCTGGGGACGTGGCTTGTCGGCCACACGTCCGACTAAACCGAGACGGTTTGTCGGGATTCGGACAGACGAGCCAGCGCCATTTATTCAGCCTGTCAGCCATTGAAGTGGTGTGATCGGCGGATCAGCCCGGCGGTCTCCTCCAAGGGCCGCCGGGTTTTTCCGGTTTGCCAGTGGCCAGGGGCTGACGCCGCTGAGTGAGCGGAGGCAAGTGGCTTGGATAAGGATCTTCATTTCAAAATTGCTGTCATCGCCCTTGGCGCGTTTACGACCGTCTTGGCTATCAGGCTGATATATCCTGTCTGAGGTGTTCCTTCGATGGCGGTGCTTGTTCAGCCGCATCGATGGAACCGTGACTGCAGGCGCATATCCCGCATGCAGCACGTCTGCACCCAACCGTGCAGACAATCGGCAGCCGGGAAAAATGGAACCCCTAGTACACTTTGCAGCATTGGTCGGAGCAGCCATGTGTTCGGCCTGTTTACGCGGTACGCATGACCGCTGGCCATAATGCCCTCCGCGGATCAGGTCCCGGTCAATAGCACGCATTCGACGATGCTGTGGCCCAAGTGGGTTGTCCTGATCGCCGGATCGACCCGGCGCTGCATTAGTGCTGTTCGCCCTTCCAACCGTTACGTCACACCCGGATGACCGGCTGTGATCTCGTTCACGCCGTAAGAGCGGCGGGTTCCTTGTAGTGTTCGCTCCTGGCCATCATCGCCCATGCCATCCTGGCGAGCTTATTGGCGAGTGCGATGGCCGCGACCTTGGTGGGGCGCCGCGCCAACAACGTAGTGAGCCAGGGCCGATGGCCCGTGCCATGGATTTTAGCATAGCGGATCACGGCGAGTGCGCCTGCCGTGAACAGGCGGCGCAAATAGCGATCGCCTTGCTTGCTGATACTGCCAAGCTTGCCCTTGCCCCCACTCGAGTTCTGCTTCGGCACGAGCCCAACCCAGGCCGAGAAGTCCCGTCCCGATCGGAAGGCGTTGGCATCGGCAACGCTCGCGACCAGCGCTGTTGCCAGCGCCGGCCCGACGCCCGGGATAGCGTCCAGCCGTTTACTCGTCGCACTTGATCGATGCCAGGCGATGATGCGTCGGTCGAACTCAAGGATTTGGACCTTCAGGGCCCGCAATTGGCTGCCGAGAGCCGCAAGACACGCGCGGGCCGCCTCTGGGAGCCGGCGATCAGCTGTATCGGCCACGACTTCCAGCAACTGCTCGACACCCCTGCGCCCGACGGGGGCGACAATCCCGAACTCGGCAAGATAGGCGCGGATTGAGTTGATGACGGCAGTCTGCTGGCGGATGAACAGATGGCGCGCTCGATGAAGCATCAGACAGCTCTGTTGCTCGACCGTCTTGGTCGGCACGAACCGCATGTTGGGTCTCGTGACCGCCTCGCAAATGGCCTCCGCGTCCGTGGTGTCGTTCTTCTGCCGCTTGACGTAGGGCTTCACATAAGCCGGCGGCATCAATCGCACCGTATGCCCAATGTCTCCAGCTCACGGGACCAATGGTGCGATGATGCGCAAGCCTCGATCCCCACCAGGCATGGCGGCAGTTTCCGGAAAAATGCCAGGACGTGCCGGCGCCTCAAGCGACGGCGTATGACCACCTGGCCGGCTGCATCAACGCCATGCACTTGAAAGACCGACTTCGCGATATCCAGACCGATTGTCGAAATTGACTGCATAGGATGCTCCTCCGAATCGTGGGAGCTTCAAAACGGCGCCCACTCCTTGGCACTCTCGCGCCGGTGGAGGAGCCGTCCACAGCATCACAAGCGGGAGGAGAGGGAATAAGGAACGCCAGTCCGGCCGCGGATTTAAGGACGAAGGCGTTGGTTTAGTGGCGCGCTAACAGCTCGCTTACATTTTCCTCACCGGCAGCTTATTGTTATGGTTTCCGAGGGTGGCCCCGGAGAGGGAATGCAGCTTGCGGTTTCTTTTTGAGGATTACGCATTGGATACCGACAGGCGCGAACTGCAGCGCGCAACAGACGTGGTTGTTGTCGCACCCCAAGTGTTCGATCTACTCGAATACCTGATCCGAAACAGAGAGCGCGTCGTCAGCAAGGACGACCTCATCAACGCCATCTGGAAAGGTCGCATCGTCTCGGATGCTGCGCTGACGACTCGCCTCAATGCCGCCCGGAGCGCAATCGGGGACACGGGCGATAAACAGCAGTTAATCAAAACATTGCCGCGCAAAGGTTTCCGCTTCGTTGGTGCAGTGCAGGAAGCCCGGAGGCCCGCAAATGAGACGGTTGGCCCAGTCGAGCGAACCGGCGACACGCCGCCGCGCCTATCCATCGTCGTGCTACCCTTCGCGAACCTGAGCGGTGATCGTGAGCAGGACTATTTCGTGGATGGTGTAACCGAGAGCTTGACCACGGACTTGTCGCGCATCAGTGGTTCATTTGTAATCGCACGGAACAGCGCCGTCTCATACAAGGGTAGAGCAGTCGATGTACGGCAGGTCGGCCGCGAATTAAACGTTCGCTACGTGCTCGAAGGCTCAGTGCAACGCAGCGGCAATCGGCTTCGGATGAACGTGCAGTTGATCGATGCCCACAGCGGTCAGCATCTTTGGGCCGAGCGCTTCGAGAAGCCTGTCGGCGACCTGTTCGATATGCAGGACGAAATCGTGTCGAGGCTCGCCGGTACATTAGGTGCCCAGCTCATCGAGGCTGAGGCGCGACGAGCCGAGCGTACGCTGCATCCCGATGCGATGGACTTGTGCTTCCAGGGCCGGGCCTGGTTGATGAAGGGGATTAGCCTTGAATGCGTGACGCAAGCGCGGGGCTTCTTCGAGCGCTCGCTGGAGTTCGATCCCGGCAACGTCGAAGCAATGATTGGTCTGGCAAATGTTGATACGGTAGTTGGAGGTAGCTTTACGACGGATGATGGGCCCGCGCGGCTTGCGGCGGCCGAGGCGATAGTGAACAAGGTATTGTCGATTAGGCCGAACAGTGCCTCAGCCCACATGGCTCGGGGGTGGGTCCAGACCTTTACGAACCGGGCCGCCCAAGGCATCCGTGAGTTCGAACTTGCGTTGGCGCTGGCTCCGAATTTGGTCCACGCTCATGCTGCCCTTGGTTTCGCAAAATCCTACATAGGTCGCGCTGCCGAGACCGAAGGCCATATACTCGAAGCTTTACGGCTCTCTCCTCGCGACGTTTTCGCCTACCAGTGGGCGTGTTTTGCGGGCGTGGCCAAGCTGCTGCTTGGTTCAGACGTCGAAGGCGTCAGTTGGCTGCGACGAAGCACCGAGGCGAACCGTAACTTTCATCTCGCTCATATATCGCTCGCCGCTGCCTTGGCCTTGACCGGCGCGCTCGATGAGGCGCGAACTGCTGCGAGAACGGGACTTGCGCTCAACTCAGGTTTCACCATTCGTCGCTTGCTCGCAGCTCAACAAAGCGACAATCCAATTTACCTTGCCGGGCTGCAGCGCTTGTGTGAAGGCTGGCGCCTCGCTGGCGTGCCGGAAGGGTGACGAGCGCTTCGGGTCAGAAGTCGACTTCAGCGCGTTCCTGACCTACGTCGGCGAATGGGATGGTCCGGCCGTGCTCCTGCCCCGCCAGCGATAAGCTGGCCAGGGGCGCCAAGACAGGGAGCACGCCATGTCCCAGACACCCAGTACCGCGATCGCCGTGATCGGCATCGATATCGGCAAAAACTCGTTCCACGTCGTGGGCCACGATACGCGCGGCACCA
The DNA here is from genome assembly GCF_051810765.1 of Bradyrhizobium sp. 604_D8_N2_3. NCBI lineage: Bacteria > Pseudomonadati > Pseudomonadota > Alphaproteobacteria > Hyphomicrobiales > Nitrobacteraceae > Bradyrhizobium > Bradyrhizobium sp. 604_D8_N2_3. Next base: position 2,769,147 of record NZ_JBPWPM010000001.1, read on the forward strand.
TCGTGCTGCGGCAAAAGTGGTCGCGTGGCCAGGTGGAGGCGCGGCTCGCCAATATGCCGCCTTGCCTGATCGGCATGGAAGCCTGCGTCGGCGCACATCATTTGAGCCGCAAACTCGCATCGTTAGGTCACGATGCCAGGTTGATGCCGGCCAAATATGTCCGCCCTTATAGCAAAGGACCGAAGAACGACTTCAATGACGCCGAAGCGATTGCCGAAGCCGTGCAGCGCCCGACGATGAAGTTCGTGGCGACCAAGACCGCGGAGCAACTCGATCTGCAGGCGCTGCATCGGGTGCGCGAGCGGCTGGTGTCGCAACGCCTTCATGCTGGAACGCGGGATCGCGGTGCGCCAGGGTATCGGCTTCCTGCGCACAGAACTGCCCACCATCCTTGCGACGCGCACCGATGCCCTGTCGCCACGCATGTTGCGTGTCATCGAGGAGTTGACAGGCGACTGGCGTCAGCTGGATCGATCGCATCGATAGCCTCTCCGGCGAGATCGAAGCACTGGCCCGTCAAGATCAGGCATGTTCGCGCCTGATGCGATCATTTCGAGCGCCATGGTGGCCGCGATCGGCACTGAAGACGTCTTCTCCAAAGGCCGTGACTTCGGCGCCTGGCTCGGACTGGTGCCCAAGCAGATCTCGACGGGAGACCGCACGATCCTCGGCAAAATCTCACGGCGCGGCAATCGCTACCTCCGCGTTCTGTTCGTCCAGGCGGCATGGGTGGTGCTGGTCAGGATCAAGAACTGGGAACGTTACGGACTCAGATCCTGGATCGAAGCCGCCAAGAAGCGATTGCACCACAACGTGCTGGCGATCGCACTCGCCAACAAGCTTGCCCGCATCGCCTGGGCGGTGCTGGCTAAAGGACGCGCCTTCGAGCTGACAAGGACCAACGATGCAGGCGTCCGACCCGCTTGATCCTCGCGCCGTGCTCGGCGCGGTCAAGGCGCGGCCTGGCAACGCCGGAGCCAGCCGCAAGCCAAGCGCAACGGCCGGCCTTGACCGCCCGTGCGCGCGACGCGACGCACGTCCTGCGGGCCGGGACGAAGGAACGGCCCCTGGCTCGAACACAGGAACTGCGAGGTAGGAGGAGCATGCGATGACGTAACCCCATCAACAGGTTCCAGCCGAGGTCTGCGAGAGGATGAGACGAGATGGAGGTCCGGTCTTCCCGGCGCATGCGAACACTGGTGACCCAAATGGCCCAATCGAGGCCTGTCCGCTAATGAGAACGCACGCGCGCTGATATCCATGATGGCCCGGAGCAAATGCTCCAATCAAAGGCCGGATACATTGATGCAAGACCACTCACCACCTGATCGACGAACCTCTTGCTACGCACGGCCGGACCATACATTGGGTCACAAGCGGCTGTCCAGCTGGTGTCAGCTCAAAGCCCAAAGCCGACAATACGGCGATTGAGACAGATGATAGCTAAGGGCCAAGGCCGAATTACACTGTGACCAACGCAGGGATTTCCGACCGTGTGCCGCGTCTCCCATTTGTCAGCGCCGTTGACGGTAATTGCCCGGAATTGCTGTTCCGCGAACTATTGGGTGGAGTCCTTCCAACCAATCATGATGAATGTGCCTTCGCAGAACTGGTCATGGTGGTTGAAGTTCGGCGCATGTGTGATCGGCTGCATTAGCGGTGTCGTGGCGCGCGATGTGGACTCCCCAGGTGAATGGCGACGTTGAAGTTGCCATCGCCTGCACCTCTTTCGTAATGAACCAATGGCCGGCCACAGCGCGACCGGCGACGGTGTGGTCATGCTGGCGGGAGCGCAGCCGCGGCAGACGACCGGAGAGATGATCTAATCATTCGGGAAAGGCATTATCCAACAGAGGAGTATCCTATGAAGTTGGCTCAAACATCAGCATTACTCATTTGTCTGCTCGGCGCGCCGGGAATTTCGTTGGCCGCGGACGCCAAGGGGGACGTGGAGAAGGCTTACGCCGCTTGGGATGCCGCATTCAACAAGCATGACGAGAAAGCCATCGGCGCCTCCTATGTCTCGACGGCAAAATTGATGCCGCCCACACATCAGGTCGCGTCGGGGCCGGCCGAGATCGAGAAGTTCTTTGCCGGACTCTTCGCGAGCGGTGTGACGGATCACAAGTTGGAGATGATCGATGCCGGCGGAGACGACAAGGTCGTCTTCGGCACAGCCAAGTGGAGCGCTACGGGTAAGGACAAGGAGGGCAAGCCGTCTCCCTTCAGTGGTTTAGCGACGCACGTCTTCGAACGCCAAGCCGACGGATCGCTCAAATTGAGGCTGCAGACATTCAATTAAAGCGGTCGAGGCTTAATCGGTCCGGCGAGGCGGCGGCCTTACCGGACGCTCAAAAGGGCTACTTGTCTCCGGTGCAAGATATGTCCGGGTTGGGTCTTGGTCGTGTAAAAACGCCTTCCGCGGGAGGGCGGTGATAAGCCATGACGGTTCGGTCTCAGGCCGCGATCGCGGCCATCAGCGGCTTGGTCCCGACGATGTTCATGGCCCGTGTCAGGTTATAGACCAGGACCGAGAGAGCCATCTCGGCGGCTACGTTTGGAAGCGTTTTGGTGAGGAAGTGTGTCGCTCCCATGCGGGCCTTCATGGTGCCGAACGGATGCTCAACCGTCTCGCGACGCACGCGCATGGCTTGTACGTTTGCCTCAAGGCGCTGCTGCACAGCTTCGAGCAGATGCTCATGCTCCCATCGTGGAATCCGTCGCTCCGGGCCTGTCGTGCATTGCGATTTGAGCGAACATTTTTGACAGGCTGTGGTCCAGTAGCGCCTTATCCGCTTGCCATCTTCCTCGTTCGTAAAGCGATACGGCAGTTGCTCCCCAGCCGGACAGCGATAGGCGTCTTCCTCCGGCAAATAGACAAAGTCCTGCTTGCCGAAGCGACCATCTGACTTGGCACCCGACGTCTGCGGCTTGGGTAGAGTCACGATGATGCCGGCCTCGTGGCACGCGAGGATTTCCAGGCTGCTGAAGTAGCCGCGATCGGCAACGGCCTCGCGGGTCTCGGTCTTGAGAACAGCCTTCGCCTGCTTGGCCACATTGGCCAGCTGAGCCCGATCCGAGCCGCTTTGCGTCACCTTATGCGTCACAATCAGATGGTGCTCGGTATCTACGGCGACCTGCACATTGTAGCCAACGACGCCGGAACCGCGCCCGCTCGTCGCCATCGAACGGCTGTCGGGATCGGTCAGTGAGATCTGCTGGTCAGGCGAAGCACGCATCTGCTTCTCGTAGACGGCAAGCTTGCCCATCTCCTCCTTCAGCTTTGTAAGCTTCTCATTCAGCCTCGTCACCTTCGCAGCCAGTGCCTCCGTCGGCTCTTGCCGGTCGGCCGTGTCAACTTGGCTCAGATAGCGCGAGACGCTCTCCTCCAGCTGGGCACGCCGTCGTTCCACCTTCGCCCGTGTGAAGTTCCTGTCGCGGTTGTTCACGGCCTTGAACTTGCTGCCATCGATGGCAACGCTCGCCGTCGCGAGGAGGCCCATCTCGCGGCAGAGCTCGACGAAGCGAGCACATACCCTGCGCAGCGCCAGGCCATTGTCTTTGCGGAAGTCTGCGATTGTCTTGTGATCAGGTGTGAGCCGACCCAGCAGCCACATGACTTCGACATTGCGTCCGGCTTCGCGTTCGAGTCGCCGGCTCGACTGCACCCGGTTCAGATAGCCGTAAATGTAAAGCTTGAGGAGAATTGAGGGGTGGTACGATGGCCGACCAGTCGCTGCTGGCTCCACACCCTCAAAGCTCATCTCAGCCAAATCGAGCGCATCGACAAACACGTCGATCACGCGAACAGGGTTGTTCTCGTCAATGAAATCATCGAGGCATTCGGGCAATAGCGTCCACTGCCCACGATCCGCCTGCTCAACGAAGCGCCTCATCAGCTTCCCCCGCAGAATCACGAGAGAATCATAGCAAAGCAGCGGCGTTTTCACACAGCCAGGGTCGGTAGCAGAAGCTGGCGGGCAGGAAGTGCGACTGCTGGATCAGGCGGAGCCGGCGGCGGCGCGGGCTGGGGGTGCTGGATCGGGCGGCGGTGCAATTCGGCCGCTAGCGGTCAAGGCGCTTCGAGCAGCCCTGGGTCGACCAACCCGGGCGCGACATCAATGACCCGAAGATGAAGGGGAAGTAGTCCCATCGCGAGCGGCCGCCGGATATGATCCAGCGGGCTATCTTCATGATGCGTTCGCTTATGAGCAGGAGCAGTCGCGGTTGAGGACCGCATTCGTTGGAGCGATTGCCTTGGTTTTGAGGATCGGTGACTAAATCGCCGACGAAGAGGAACGCTCTCAGACAAACAAAAAGTCATTCGCCGTCATCAAATTGGTGAAGTTTGCAAGTGTAACTTGATCGACTCCTGCGATGATAATGGTGCTAGTTCCATTTTGGGTTATGACAAGATCATCGAACGACTGCACGCCCGCCACGTCAATGAAAGCGATCTTATCATCTTGGCATTGGCTGAAGTCCCCGATGACATTCTGAGTTCCGACCGTCGTTGCACCATCATCCTTGAATACGAACGTGTCGCTACCGCCAAGAGCATTGCCGCGCAGTTGGCCATCGCCCCACATCTCGTTGCTGACCGTGCAACCGGGCGCCGCGGTTCCAGCGTAGAGGACATCGCTGCCTCCCTTGGCACGACCCGAAAGTTGCTCCGCGTCGCCCCATAAGAAGTTATCGACCCGGCCGCTACCAACGGCCTCGCCGCCGACAATAAGATCATCGCCTCCTTGGGTCGCGCCGCCCATGGCCTGAGCGTCCCCATACAGCTCATTTACAACATCAGTCAGGGACCTGTCGCCGCCGCTTAGACTGTCATTGCCCCCGCTGGCAGCGTCGAGCATCGTAACAGCATCGCCGACGGCGAAGTTCTTGCTCCCCTGGAACGTCGCAACGTCGTCGCCGCCTTGCGCATGCCCGGACATTGTGGCGCCGGCGTCCCCGTAAAAAGACACTGTGGAGCCGCCCTCGTTGACGAAAGTATCGTTGCCGCCCTTGGCAAAGCCGGAGATGTCGCCGCCGGCATCGCCATAAAAGGTCTTTGACGTTACCGCCCCACCGGAGCCCATGAAACTGTCGTCGCCTCCCTCAGCATGGCCCGACATGTTACCTCCGGCATCACCATAGAACACCTGCGTGGCGAACAAGGCCCCGTTGAAGGTGTCGTTGCCACCTTTGCTGTAGCCGGTCATGTCACCGCCGGCATCTCCGTAGAATGTGTTGCCTGAGTCCGTTCTGGCTGTGAATGTGTCATCGCCGCCGTGGGCGTGACCGGACATATTGCTCCCGGTATCACCAAAAAAGACGTTTGTTGCCTGCCTGGAGCCCTGGAAGCTGTCATTGCCACCCTTGCTGTAGCCAGACATGTCGCCGCCCGCATCGCCATAAAAGGTGTGGGTGCCACCCTGTACCGTCTGAGTTATAAAAGTGTCGGCGCCGCCCTGAGCGTGACCCGACATGGCGCCGCCGGCATCGCCGAAGAACGTATTGATTTGCTGTCTGCCAGTTCCACTCAAGAAGGTGTCGTTGCCGCCCTTACTGTGCTCCGACATGTCCGCGCCAGCGTCCCCGTAGGCAGTGACACCAGCCAATGGGAGTCCGTTGAACGTGTCATCGCCGCCCTGCGCAAAATCGAAAATGCTGCCAACCACGTCACCATAAAATGTGTAATTGGAAAGTCCGACTTCATCGAAGGTGTCGTTGCCCCCCTTCGAGAAGTCGAACAGGTTCCCACCAGCATCGCCGAACAAGGTCGGTGCGCCCGGGGTGCCTATCAGGTTGTCGTCGGTGCCGAATTGATGATTGACCAGGTCCTCCGGAGTAAGTGGAACAGGCTGCCTGCGCATCGCGAGTCCTCCTCGACTGCATCCAGCGCAATCTTAGGATGTTACGTCAGACCGCGCGCGAGCTATAAAGAGGTATATCTTTGGACAGATCGCATTCCTGTCAGGAACGCCCATGGTTACCTAGTTCATTGCTGCGCTTATGCGCTGGCATGTCAACATGGCGCGATGATCGTGCGAAAAAGCGCGGCGCCGGGCGGGGCGCTCCCAGAGCGGCGCCTGCGGCTTAGCGTTATGTTTCTGGGCGACATTCCCACACAGTAAACGTTTGTGCGAGTACTGGGGAAACAGCGACCTCGACACTGCGCTCGCAGGGCATGTTGAACTAGTCGAAATCGCTAAAAGTCGACTGCATTAACGGAGCGGATTTCCGGGCAGCCCGCCATGCTCTAGAGATCCTCGCGCAACGCTTTGAAGAACGGATGCCGCACCTTCCCCTCGGCCGACTTCGCTCGGTACTCAATCTCAGCAAGAAGCTTCGGTTCGACCCAGATGCCTTTGTGCGCTATCCGCTTCGTGTAGGGCTGCGTCTTCCGGACCAGCGGCTCGAGGCGCCGCCGCAGCTCGGCCGCCGACGTCTTGTCGAAGCCATGGTCGACCTTGCCAGCGTAAACCAGGTCAGAACCCTTTCGCCGAGCAAGGTATATGCCGTACCATTTGCCGTCGTCGAGCGCGAAGCCGGCGATGGTGAGTGTCTCGCGCTGGGCGCAGGTTTTCTTGACCCAATTATTGGTGCGGCCGACCGGGTAGACGCTGTCGCGCACCTTGGAGACGACGCCTTCGAGCCCGATCTTGCAGGCATGGGCAAACATCTCGTTCCCGTCGATCTCGAAACTCGCGCTGAACTGAACGTCGGTGCCGGCAATGATCTTCTTCAGCTCCGCCTTGCGCTGAAACAGCGGTAACTTCTGGATGTCCCTGCCGTTGAGGTAGAGCAAGTCGAAAGCGACCAGAACGATCTTCGTTGACTTGCCTGTGAGCTCATTCTGCAGAACCGAGAAGTCCGTCGTGCCGTCGGTGGCAGGTACGACAATCTCTCCGTCGATGATGGCCGAGTGCCAGGCGTCATCGGAAACCTTCTTGAAACGCTTGGTCCAGTCGTGGCCGCGCCGTGTGAAGACCTTGACGGCTTCGTTCGCGAGGTGGACTTGCACGCGGTAGCCGTCGAACTTGATTTCGTGAATCCATCGCTCGCCGGATGGCACGCGGTCGGTCGCGGAGGCGAGAGCCGGCACGACGAAGCCGGGCAGGGGCGCCTTGACACCGAGTGCATCCGGCTTTTTCCGCTGAAACGCCACGGGCTAGACCAGGCGCAGGCTGAACTGCCGCGCATCTTGAGGCGCGTAGCGATCGACGAACTCCTGAAGATGCGAGGGCACGTCGTTCAGTTGGAGATTACAGCGATGTTGAATTTCGCGTGCGACATCCTCTGACACATCTTCGGACCAGCGCTCCGACGTGTTGAAGGCGACCACCTTGATAGGTCGCTTGTACTGGCCCGTCATCAGGTCTTGAATGACCGTCTCCAGGTCGGCCGCTTCCATGTCCGTCTCGCGCCAAGCGCTGCCGGCGCGGCCAAAATCGTCCGCGACCAGATAAACGGTCGGCTCATCGGCCGGAATAATGGACGGGGTCCACCGGGACTGACGCATAATACGCAACTCCACAAAGAACCCGGATTCAATTTGAGGGGGCCCGATTCGTTCCAGAAACTGTGAAGAGGGGCGCCAGAGAGGCAAAGCAATATCGGGAGGACGAAATGGCGGTCAACAAGCCCACCGGCGACAGCGCTCGCAAAGGTGCGGTCAAGAAGCGTTCGCAGACGAAGGCGACATTGGGTGGAGCTTCCGCCTTCACTAAAGCGCGACAAGGCGTCCGGCGAATTCATAGGCGTCAAGAAGCCCGCGAAGGGCAAGAAGGCCGCAAAGAAATTTAAGGGCGTGCGGCTTGAGAAGAAAGCTACCAAAAAGAAAAAAGCAAAGAAGAGCTAGGCGGCTCTTCACGTGCGCCCTAATCTGGACGTTCGCTCAATCCTGATCTCAACATAGCCCTTCAGAGTAACGCGAGCGGACAGCGAGTTGGCGGGAGGAATTACCCGAACCCATCCTTCTTCAGGATTTGCCGCAGTGTATTCGATCTGCTCCGCATCGTTCAGGAAAACGCGGATTTTGAATCCGTCGAGCAAAAGATAGCAATAATTGCGAAAGCCTTCTTAGTCGCAACTTCTTGCAACCGGTCCATGAAACTGCGGCTTTCCAACCAAGAGGCATCCCGTATTCATAGCAACGCGCGCCACGACAGCAATGCTGCACCAGGTGGAGCCGTTCCTAACTTTTCCAGCCGGGGCCGGCCGGCATCATCTTGGCGGCGGTCGGCAGGCAAAAGTCGAACGCAGAGAGCATAGGGCTGAGATAGGGGCGGGAGCGGATTTTTGAAGTCGTCATCGCCAGTCCCATTGTAGGGACAAATTAAGCGCATCATTGGCGAGCCACCAGAGGCGCCAGTATGGTCGTGAACGCAGTATTCGTCATTGGCGAACGACGTGTTCGCCAATGGGACTGTCGGGATGCTATCCATACAATCGAGCCGGGCGCCGGTTGATCGACCATCGCCGCGACGCCACGCGCCATGCGCAGGTGAGTCAGCGGCGAGCTGGCCGTGCCGCGCCACATCGCGCTGCTTGTCAACCTGATGCTCGACACCGGCACCAAGCCCGAGGAGTTGCAGCCATGAGCGACCAGACTTACCACGTCATCATGGCAGTGCTCTTTGTCCTCGTGAGCGGCGGCTATTTCTCGGAAGCAATGCGGCAGCTCGACCTCGATGCCTACGGCGCGAACGACTTTCGCTATGCGCAGGTTCTCGCTGGAAAGCTCATAGGCTGGGCCCTCATCACGTCGTTATTCGCGTGGCTGTGGCTCTGAACCAGACGCCCGCTGAAAATGCCAAAGGCCCGAGGGCGACCTCGGGCCTTTTTTCCGGGGGGCGGGAGGACCACCAAATGTTTCAATTGTGTACCAAAGTGAACGCACCAACCTGCGCCGACGGGTCTACAGTTCGTGGTTTGAAGGGGAGGCGTCACATGAGCATCCGATCACTGTACTGCTTCGCGTTCTTCAGTATTGTGGCCGCGTGTCCTCTCGGTGTTGTTGTTGCCCAAAACCTCCCTCCGGAACTTGAGGCCTGCCGTACAACTGGACTCATCGCGCTGAAAGAACGCAGTCCCGCGATAAAAGATATCTCGTTTGACGTTGATGGAGTGACGATTGCAAAGGCCAATGCAAAAGTCGAGGACACGATCATTCGCACCATCGTGATCGGGGATGCCTATCTTGAAAAAGGTAAGAGCGACACCCGTCGGACTTTTCTTTGCCTGATCGGCGAAAAAGGCAAAGTGCTCCTCACATTCTTTACGGACAAATGATGCAGCGTCCAGAACCATCCGGATCAATGCTCAGGATTTGCCGCTCGGACGATACAACTTCGCGGCGCGGATGACGTCGCCGCCTGATCGGGGGTCGTTCGGCCCCGGCGTCGTCCTAAGGAAGGACAGATGACGGGGGCAAGGCCGCAGACGTTTGTGTAAAAGTCCCAGCCCGCGGACAGGGGTGTTCACGAGCTGGGTACATGCAGGGGTGCCCTGTTAGGGCAGGGCATCAGGTAAACTTGGCAGCACGAGGGCCGTTCCCCTAGGGCCGGGCGTGTGCCGGTACTCTTGAGCCGGGATAATTTCAGCTTATCTTTCGGCCGATGTTTCCGCTTTCTTTGCCGACTAAACGGGACCGGGTTCCGACCGGCCCCGACTGGCTCCATGAGGTCAAATGCGACGGCTATCGCTTGCAGGTCATCCGCAAGGGCGACCGGGTGCGTCTGATCACGAAGGGTGGGGCGGACTATACGAAGCGGTTCCCGTGGATTGTCGAGGTCGCGCGCAAGCTCAGGCAGACCTCGTTCGTGATCGATGGCGAGGCGGTGCTCCTGGGCGTCGACGGCGTCTCCGACTTCAGTGGCCTGCATTCCGGCAAGTACAACGCCGAGGTGCAGCTCTACGCCTTCGACATGCTGGCGGGCCAGGGCGACGACCTGCGCAAGTTGCCGCTGTCCATGCGCAAGGCCAATCTGGCCCGGCTGCTGCGGGGCCGCTCCGAGGGCCATCTTCATCGTGCCGTTTGAGCAGGGCGAGATTGGCCCCGAGCTGTCTGAAGCCGCCTGCCGAATGGGGCTGGAAGGGCTCGTCTCCAAGCATCGTGAGCGCCGCTACGAGGCGGGCCGGTGCGACCACTGGGTTAAGGTCAAGAACCGCAGTAGGCTGCCAAGGGGCAGGGCATTCCGGAGGCCGACTTGCGGGCTGCGATTGGCGACATCGCCGCCTATATCGAAGAGCTTCTGAGGACGGCCAATAGGGCTGAAAACGAGCGACGTCAGCCTATGTAGGCTCTGTCCAACCCGTGGACATCGCCGGGCTCTAGATTGAGTTCTTCGAACATTCGCTGCTGGTTGGCGTCAACGCGACTCTCAATACTTCCGCTGTCGACCCTTCCGGGGCGGCGGCGAGGACTAATGTCACCGCCTGGCTCGGCTTTGCTACCGCAATCCAGATCTGGGTTTTCGTGTCGTCGCCTGTCACTTGAACGACGGTGAAGGAGTTGCCGAACGACTCTGCCATGACAGGCAATCCGGCGGCGAGCGCGTTGTTTCTAATCCGAAGCGCCTTGATCTCGTTTTGCCCGTTTCCCTACCTGCATATTCTCCAGCGCGATCGGCGGTTGTAGGCCTGGCGATGTGAGCCATTCATTGATGTGCGAGGCCGTTTCGGCCTGCCGAGCGCGCCTGAGGTAGATCTCCCGCTGAGGGCCGGGCGGCAACTGTGCTGCGGCCTCCTTGAAGCGCAGCTTCCTCGGCCAATCTCTCTTCAAATGTTTTCGTATGCTTGGTTCGGTTGCGACGCTTGATCATGCGCTGCACCTTTCCCTTCGAGGAAGGCGGGAGCGCATTGTCGCGTTCTCATCACCGATGTCTGCCAGAATGCCGCGCGGTGATGGCATCTAAACTAACCAGGGTCGTGGTTGGTTTCTATATCCTGCGTTAACTCATTGATTTATTTTGAGAACTACTCAATTGTGCTAACCACTCATTTTATTGGAAACACAACATTACCGCGCCACCACGGCGCCCTGGCCTGTTCCTACGGGCTTTCTACTTCCCGCCGTTCATGGCGTCGGAGATCTGCCCAGCGATAAGATCCGCTGCCCGCTTGGCAGGATCGATCGCAACGTGCGAATAGCGCGCGGTGGTGGCGGCCTGAGTGTGTCCCAGCAGGCGGCCGATGATTGGTAGTCCGAGACCGGAGCCCGCGCCAATGGCGCCAAATGAATGCCTCAGGTCGTGTATGTGGACGTCCTCGATGCCGGCGTGCTTGCGGATCGCGCGCCATGGCCGGTTGAGATCGTGGCGTGGACGCTCGTCTTTCTGGCCGGCAGACTCGGAGGCAACCACATAGGCGCCAATCCGAGGCAGGGTAAGGGCCAATTTCAGAGGTAGCGACGCTCATTCGATGATCTTGTCAGCACGGACCAGGATCGTTGGCGGCACCGTAATGTTCGAGGCCTTGGCCGTCTTGAGATTGACGACAAGCTCGAACGTGGTCGGCTGCTCGACGGGGATGTCTGCCGGCTTCCCGCCTTTGAGGATGAGGTCGATAATCTCCGCGCCGCGCCGCCATTGCTTGCCATGATCGGTGCCGTAGGACATAAGGCCGCCGGCCTCCGCGAACTCGCGGTAGCCGTAGATAGCGGGCAAACGCAGGCGGGAGGCGGCCGCGGCAATTTCGGTCCGCTGACTAAACGTGAAGGGGTCCTCGAGAATCGCAAGGCCGCCGGCTCCTGCAACCTTGCTGGCCTCGAGCTGCGGCGGGATCTCCTCGGGCGAGCGCACCTCAAAGGCCCGTAACTCTATTTTCGCGACACGCGCTGCGGTCTCGAGTTCCCTGTAAGCGAGGGCCGCGTACGGCGTGCCCGGATTCAAGACCGCGGCAATCAGCGAGGCGGCAGGGACGATCTCGCGCAATGCTGAAGCCGGGCGCCCTGTATGCCAGCGGCTAGGTCCGACAACCCGGTGACGTTACCGCCGGGCCGGGCGAGACTTGCAACGACCCCCGCGCCGACAGGATCGCCGACAGCCATGAATACAACCGGGATGCCGTTTCCGGCTGCCTTGCCTGCCTTGGCGGCAACCGTGCCGAATCCGGTGACAAGCACATCAGGCTTCATCCGAATGAGGTCGGACGCAAGGCCTGGCAAGAGTTCCGGCCGGCCTTCTGCCGAGCGATAGACGAAGTGCAGGTTCTTTCCGTCAACGTAACCGAGCTGATCGAGACGGCGCAAAAAATTTGGCACGAAGCTACGATCCTCACCTGCAAGAAGGGCGAGGTAGGCAATGATGAATGATTTGGCTTTTTGTGCGCTAGCCTTGCGCGCGACGCCGAGGAGCGTGGCACCGGCTAGGGTTTTCATCAACGACCGCCGGTCCGTCATGCAAATGCCTCTCGCTCCAAGTATTCGAGCTCAGACCAGACGGACGCTCAAGAATCCTGTTCGATATCAAATGCGCCTTGACTATTCCCGAACAAAAATATGGGACTTAACCTTCCATTCGCCGTTGGATTGGTGCTCGTAAAGCTTAACGGTACTGCCGGACAGCACGGTCGTTTCCTCGCCCTTTGCCAATGAGGCTTTGAAGCGGGAAGTCACGTAAGCGTAGTCTCCCATCTGCAAAATCTCTACAAGCTCAAGCTTGTGATTTCTGACGCTCGTGCCTCTTTTGGCAAAGAAGTCGCGTATCGCAGTAGCGCCAGAGACGGGCGCTGCGCCGGGCGGCATTAGACTGGCGTCGGTAGCATACATTAGCAGCAGGGCGTCGAAATTCGGATCGTTGATCGCGGCGTCCCATTGCGCATTGAGTTTCGTCATGTCCTCCGTGAGCGGGTCTGCCCACACATGGCCGATCGTGGCCAACAAAAGCACCAGCACCACAGACAAGGTTTTGCTCATGACTTTGCTTTCTCTGATCTGACCGTGTCCGCCCGCCTGCGGCTATCCGGCGCGTGACTGATCGGCGGTAAATGATTAGTTCATGAAAGCGCGCTTGCCGATGGCATCAAGGCTGCAAATTATTAGATAGCGGAGAGTTCGGCGCGTCTCCGTTTTGTGGGCAGCTCAAGCGAAAGCTTGGCGGTGCAAGCAAGCTACACGGTTATCGAAAGAACGCCTATAGCTGCTTTGGGTCTAAAGCGGTCCTTGCAGGGAGCCGTTTGGACACGTCAGCTACGGGCCGATACTGTTGCAAAAGTCTTTTTGGTGCGTCGAACAAAAAATTCTTAGAACCACTGATGCGTTTTGCGCGCGACGACGTGAGGGACCATATAGCCTGATCCAAAATCGATCCCCGATCTCCATAATGGCGCTGTCAACCGATGGAGCAGCGGAGAGGCCTAGAGATTAGCTTTCGCGAGATTTCGACTTTTGCAACAATATCGGCCATAAGCAGAAGCCGGTTATTCTATTACCTCGTCGGCGCGGCCCAGCAGCGTTGGCGGCATTGCGAGCCCAAGGATTTTTACTGTCTTCAAGTTGACTGCAAGTTCAAATCGGGTTGGCTGCTCTACCGGGAGGTCACTTGGCTTGGTTCCTTTGAGGATTCTAGCAACGTATCCGGCGGATCGGCGGTACATTTCAGGAAAACTGGGACCATAGGATATTAGACCGCCATCGCGGATGTAGGCTACCGCTTCCCAAATCGAAGGCAACCGATATTGGGAGCATAGGTCGATTAACCGCTTGCGGTTGAAGTTGATAAACGGTGACGCTAATCCTGCGACGCCATTCACGTTTTGCTGCAAAGCCTCTGCGAATATATCAGCGAGTTTGCCAACGTCGGCTACCTTACCAACCACTATTTCGAGCCCTAGTCCGCTCGCGCTCGATTTCGCTTGTTCCAAGCCAATGGTCGAGCCCATGGTCGGGTCATGTAACAGCATGACTTTTGTGATACCCGGCACACCCTCCTTCAAGATTTGTAGTCGTTTGCTCTCGAGATCGGTGCCAATCATAGAAAGGCCGGTGATATTTCCGCCAGGTCGCGCCAGACTTTGTACAAATCCATCGCTGATCGGATCGCTCAGAATGGCGAACACAATCGGCGAACTAACTTTGGCCTCAAGCAATGCTCGTAGCGGCTGTGGCCCAGCCGTGACAATTACACTGAGATTGCGTTTTGCCAAATCCGCTGCGTGTTGCCGTAGCCGATCCGGGTTACCTTCACCCCACAAGTAATCTACCCTGATGTTCTGGCCATCGATCAGTCCATTTTCTGTCAGCCCAACTTTGAACTGTTCGATTTGACGAGGATCGAGGGACGCTGGGCTAGACGCTCCGAGATAAGCAATGCGGGGGACAGGTACAGCCTTCTCCTCGGCTTGTGCCATGAGTGGCCACGCGATTACCGTGCCGCCCGCAAGAGTAATGAAATCCCGTCGCCTCATGCGCTAGTTCCCGCGGCCTAGTGGTACCACGTTAGTCGGTCTGGCAACCTCGCGAAAGGACGAAATGCGCTAAGGGGCAATTGCGGAATTGCCGGAGCGAGCGCTCGTGCTCAGCTATGGGCGGCGAGTTCAACCGCTCGCTGCAACACATTCTGCGAACTTCTCAGCCAGCGTCTGATAGAGCAAGGTCCTTCCCGGCCTTTCATTGAGCTGCCTTGCGTTGGCCCTGAGCTTGGCCTGGCTGTGCAGGTACAGATCGGTGCCGCGCGGAAGATATTGGCGCAGTAATCTGTTGGTGTTTTCGCTTGGCCTGCGCTGCCGGGAGATCGAGGATCACAAAAGTAAACCTTGACTTCGGTGGCCAAATGTCCGCTTGGGCCAGCAGCGGACCTTCCTAAGTCGCGGGAAAGGGTACGAGTTGACTTTGATGGCCGGCAACGGCACGACGCTCCATCTGGGTTTCTTGCCAACTCACGTGGCAAGCCTTTATCAATAGTTGCCGAAAGTTCGATCAAGCTCAGTTGGGCGGCCTCGCGCCGCGGTGCGGCGTGTCTTGAAGGAAGGCGCAATAACCGGCGACACGGCGCCCGTCGACGAACATCAGCGCGCGATCGGAGGGCTTCCGTTATCTGAGGACCGGCTGTGTCGGAGCGAAGCTCCGAAACGGATCATCGGAAGTTGAGAGTCCTCGATTGGCGCCGGGGGGCGGAGTGGGGCCGGGGAATGGGTTTCGCCAGGCTTCCTCGCTTGCGCGATTGCAGAAATCCGGATGGCTGCATTCGCTTACCGAGCCTTGCCCCGTCGTGCGACCGAGTGCCCGCCTTGCAGGGTGGGATCGGCGGGGCGCGTGGCGTGGAGGTGGAGCTTGCATTGCGGAGTGGGAGGTGTAGTCCCGGTCTCGAACCTTCTTGGAGTCCACCTGGGAGTCCATCCGTGCCTGCGCGTTTCTCCCCTGTTCCCAGGTCTTAAATTGCCGGAATAATGCTTCCTTATCGGCCTCCGACTGGATGTTGGCGACGGCTAGGTTCTCTTGCAGGAATGCCTCAAAGTCTCGCTTTACCGGTTCGACGCCGTGTTGGTCGAGCCATTGCTGCGCGAGCGGCAGGCGATTCCAGCCCGCGAGTGGTGCCGTCAGGGAGACCTCCTTCCACTTGGGATGAAAGGGCGGGTTCTGCAAATCGGCGAATTTCGAGAAGAAGGCGTCAACGAACAGGGCGAGCTTGCGACGGCGTTCAGTGTTGGGTGCCCAATTGTATGCTGCGAGCACCGCCGGCACCGCGATCGTTTCCACCGTTTCCCCCTCGGGAATCAGGTTCGGATAGTCTTTCGATGTCAACGTCGCCGGCAGATAATCGCTCTGCAGGGGCTTCGAATAGTCGACCGCAGCAAGATGAAAGGGGCCGCCGTCATTCTTGAAGGCACTGACAGACAGGTATGGCTTGCCGCCCACCACGATGACGGCGTCGAGTTCGCCCTTCTTCAACTTTTCCATTGCGATCCGCTGCTCGATATAGACGAAGTTCGCTTTGATCCCGAGCCGCTCGAAAACTGTCAGTGCAGTCACAAACGTGCCGCCATTGGGCAGGTCGACGCTCACCGTCTTGCCTTCGAGATCGCTCAGAGTCTTGACTGCCTTCGGTGCGATGACCTGCATCTCCTCATTGTAGAGCTTAGTCACATAGGTAAACTGCTTCTTGATGTTGTTGGCGATGCCCTTCTTCTCGAGATAGTCGAGCGTGTCGGCCCGCACGATTCCGAGATCGACGCCTTTAAGAAAGAGGATGTCGGCGATGCTCTGCACCGAGCCTCGACCGGTGATCGGCAGGACGCGCAGCTTACCGTCGTCGTCGAGCACGGAAGCGAGGTCTGCACCGAACTGCACATAGGTGCCACCGATCGTGCCAGTAAGCAGCGTGACCGTGTTGGCGTTCATTGCCTTCTTGGTCGAGACCGAGCCGAATTGGAAAACTGCCTTCAGGCTGTCACTAACCTTGGCCGGGTCATACTCGGTCTGTCCGGCATGGGCCGCAGATCCGGAAGCCATCAAGATCATCGCGGCAATCATTCCAAGGAGTTGACGCACAACATCCTCCTGGCATGTGGGACCTGCCACACGGACACAACCTCTCGAACCTTTGATCGTTCCCATGGCGCCCAGTGGAACACTGGACCGAACACTTCTGCTCCGGGTCAAAATGCGAAGAACTCAGAGTGAGCAAATCCAGTCCACTCCGCCCCACTAAGCGGACCTTAATGAGGGGTGTCGTCACTTCACTGATGGGCCGTGACCGGACTCTTGGCGTCGCGCCATGACTCAGCTCAGATCGCAGGAATTACGGCAATCCGGTGAATAACAATTAGAGCGGGGGCGGCTCCGGCTTCGGGCCGAAAGCCCTCGCCGTATCCCGCTGAGGGCGGTTCACTTTGGATAGAGCGAGTTGTCGTGCATACTCCAGGTCACCAGTTACCTTGTATTGCGGGCTTGTCAGTGAGGCGAGAAACGCCACCATGTCATCGATCTCCGGCTCCGTCAGCGCCAACGGCTGCATGTCCTTGTCGAGCCAGGGGTTCGTGATTCCATCGCCCTTGTTGTAGTGATCCATTACGTCCCACAGGGTCTGCATCGACCCGTCGTGAAAATAGGGTCCGGTCACGAGAACATTTCGTAGGCCCGGCGTCTTGAACGACGCGATATCATCCTGCTTTCTCGTCACGAGGAAGCGCCCGAGGACCGACATCTCGCTCGTAATCGCCGCGGTGTCGATACCCGCCACATGTCCTTGCGCCAGCTCTCGCTCAGCCTGCTGCGCCAGGGGAACTACATGATGCCGGAGGATGCCGATGCCAACGTTGTGAAAATCGCTATCCAAGAAGAGGGCTGCGTCCGGCTGATTGTCCGTCAAAGCATGGCAGAGGTGGCAACGGGCCTTGGCGTTGAACAACTCCCAGCCGCGTTTGGCCGAGTCGCTGATGGCGTTGACGTCTCCGGCGATGAAATGGTCGAACGGGGAATCGAAGGAAGCCAGTGTCCGTTCGTACGCTGCGATAGCGCTCAACATATCCTGCTCGTTCACGTCCCGGCCGAAGGCCTGCATGAATTGAGTCTGATAGTCCTTGTCGCCGGCGATCCTGGACAGCGCATCGCCGATACTGACCGAGCCCATCTCGAACGGGTTCGTGATCGGCAGCGCAGCCTGCTGCTCTAGCGTATTGACCCGGCCGTCCCAGAATTGCGTCTTGTTATAGAGCGCATTCAACACGGTTGGGGCGTTACGTTGGCCGACGTGGCCATGGATACCGACTGACAGAGGCCTGCCGTCTGTGAAGGCCCGCGCCGGATCGTGGCAGGTGGCGCAGGAGACCGTACCGTCGCCTGAGAGCCGAGGCTCGAAGAACAGCTTCTGACCCAATGCGACTCTGGCAGGTCTGAGCGTGGACGGCGAGATAACATACTCGGTCAAAACCGTGGGGAAGCCGACCTGAATTGATGAACGGGGCTGGGCTAACGGGCCCGGCTTGGGCAGGGTCGGTGCCTGCCCCGGCGCCAGCGCGGGCGGTGCACCTACACCGGCGTCTTTCTCTTGGGCTCGCGCAGCAACTACCGCGAAGATATACGATAGGAGCAATAGTAGCACGAGGGATGTCGCGCGCATCATAAGTGGGCACCTCATAGCGGCGGCAGGGGCTCCAGCGGGCACTCAAGGCGCGCAGGGCCGAAGCAAGTCAAGAAATTCGCGACGCTTAATGTGTCCCAAGTCAGGCACTGGATATCGGTAGGACTATACACACCCCGTGGAGGGGTCGAAAGTCATTGGCCACGACCCCGAACCGGCCTGGCCCAATGTCGCAGTTGGGTCAATCGCGCCAGTCTGCCTCTGAGTTCGGGACTTCCGGTCTACCCCCGGCTTCGGACATGTCGTGGCACTGCGCCAACTGACGCGATGGGCCATGTGTGGACGGCTCCGGGTTGGCAAGAAGAATCTTCACTTTGCAGCATTGGTCGGAGCAGCCATGTGTTCGGCCTGTTTACGCGGTACGCATGACCGCTGGCCATAATGCCCTCCGCGGATCAGGTCCCGGTCAATAGCACGCATTCGACGATGCTGTGGCCCAAGTGGGTTGTCCTGATCGCCGGATCGACCCGGCGCTGCATTAGTGCTGTTCGCCCTTCCAACCGTTACGTCACACCCGGATGACCGGCTGTGATCTCGTTCACGCCGTAAGAGCGGCGGGTTCCTTGTAGTGTTCGCTCCTGGCCATCATCGCCCATGCCATCCTGGCGAGCTTATTGGCGAGTGCGATGGCCGCGACCTTGGTGGGGCGCCGCGCCAACAACGTAGTGAGCCAGGGCCGATGGCCCGTGCCATGGATTTTAGCATAGCGGATCACGGCGAGTGCGCCTGCCGTGAACAGGCGGCGCAAATAGCGATCGCCTTGCTTGCTGATACTGCCAAGCTTGCCCTTGCCCCCACTCGAGTTCTGCTTCGGCACGAGCCCAACCCAGGCCGAGAAGTCCCGTCCCGATCGGAAGGCGTTGGCATCGGCAACGCTCGCGACCAGCGCTGTTGCCAGCGCCGGCCCGACGCCCGGGATAGCGTCCAGCCGTTTACTCGTCGCACTTGATCGATGCCAGGCGATGATGCGTCGGTCGAACTCAAGGATTTGGACCTTCAGGGCCCGCAATTGGCTGCCGAGAGCCGCAAGACACGCGCGGGCCGCCTCTGGGAGCCGGCGATCAGCTGTATCGGCCACGACTTCCAGCAACTGCTCGACACCCCTGCGCCCGACGGGGGCGACAATCCCGAACTCGGCAAGATAGGCGCGGATTGAGTTGATGACGGCAGTCTGCTGGCGGATGAACAGATGGCGCGCTCGATGAAGCATCAGACAGCTCTGTTGCTCGACCGTCTTGGTCGGCACGAACCGCATGTTGGGTCTCGTGACCGCCTCGCAAATGGCCTCCGCGTCCGTGGTGTCGTTCTTCTGCCGCTTGACGTAGGGCTTCACATAAGCCGGCGGCATCAATCGCACCGTATGCCCAATGTCTCCAGCTCACGGGACCAATGGTGCGATGATGCGCAAGCCTCGATCCCCACCAGGCATGGCGGCAGTTTCCGGAAAAATGCCAGGACGTGCCGGCGCCTCAACCGACGGCGGATGACCACCTGGCCGGCTGCATCAACGCCATGCACTTGAAAGACCGACTTCGCGATATCCAGGCCGATTGTCGAAATTGACTGCATAGGATGCTCCTCCGAATCGTGGGAGCTTCAAAACGGCGCCCACTCCTTGGCGCTCTCGCGCCGGTGGAGGAGCCGTCCACAGCATCAGTAGCCGACGTCCAGCGGCGCGAAGCTGCTGTATCTAAATTTTATTTGATTGGTGGCGATGGATTGCGGACCTACATCAGCTTCCCGGATGATCCGGCTTTCTGGTGAGACTTAGTGGAGCTTCCCCCTCATGAACCCATCGGCCAAAATCGCTTTCGTACTCTTCGTGATCTTGGCCTCACCTGCCGCTTCGTTTGCGCGAGCTTCGGGTCAGGAGGAACATTTAAGACGTGTCGAACCAAATGTTGCTGCAACTAACGCGTTGGACAATATGTCGGTCGATCCGAGCTGGATCGGAAACGCTTCTAAGCTAGCTCCGATACCGCCGCCGCGCATATTCGTCCCTACGATCCCTCAGTTTAAGTGATTGCGAACGAGGGTTAGCGACTTTCGCGCCGCCACTGCTGAAGCCGCTAGGACCGCTGTGGGTCAAAATGCGAAGAACTCAGAGTGAGCAAATCCAGTCCACTCCGCCCCACTAAGCGGACCTCAATGAGGGGTGTCGTCACTTCACTGATGGGCCATGAGCCGGCATCGCTCCAATCAAGCGGCGATACTTGTCAGGCTTCTTAACGGCCGTAAGGGAAGCAGCGGTTGCGATCGAGTGTGAGACCGAAATGCGCTCCCAGTGCAGCGATGGCCGCGTCCTGCTGAGGATAAGGATCGGCATTGGATGCGGCAACGATGATGATCCGGAACCCGCCGCGATCTTTGCCACCCGGTGGCAGCATCGCTGTAGTTAGTGCATTGCCCTCCCTGTCGCGCAGCGTGAGGAAAAGCGGCATCTCTCGCTGTACATGGGCCTCGAGGCCGATGTCGCGCTCGATCGCGTTGGGCCGCTCGGGACGCCAGGACTGGACTGCCTTCTCCCGCTCATTGCGGAAATATTTCTCGACTGTGTGGCCCATCAGGCGCGACTCATGCGCCGCTTCACCTTCCGTCTCGATACGGAACCAGGCCTTACCCTTCGGCGCGTCGCAAACGTACCGCATTTCGCTCGTCCCGCGATCGCCGCAATTCTAGGGCGGCGGGCCTACAAAGCCAATGTGAGACTCGCTCCCGTGTATAGCGCTGCACGGTCAGAGGGGCCAAGAGTTCTCGATTGGACGTTGAAGTTCTAGTGAGCCCAAACAATACTAGGTCGACCGGAATAATCCTCTTCAAGGAGCGTCCCGATGCCTAACGTAAGGGAAAAGCAACGCGAAGCCCGCCGGAAGATCATTCGCCAATGGGCGAAGCTTCCGAAGGATAAACGGCAGTCTATCGAGGGGATTTCTGAATTCGCCAGGGCCGCCGCTCAGCAAAACGAGAACGCATTCGTCCCCAGTCGTCGCGATCCATATCAGAAGATCATGGGATGGCTATTGCCGCGTGCCCATCTCTGAACGACTGAGTCCTCTGCGCATTCTTCGAAGGCGACACCGAAATTTCGGCAAAGTCATCGAATGTCCTGCCGTGTCCGCTCCCCCGGCAGGGCCGTCACAAAGCGACGAGATAACTTTGAAGCTGAAAGCAACAATCATCGTCGTAGCGCTGCTAGCTGCAACGGCTGCACATGCCGAGACGATCGATCTGAAATGCTGGGCGCGGGGCCTTATGGGCGGCGAGCGCAACTCGGTCTACATAAATGGGGAACAGGTCACCGTTAATCTGGACGAGGGGACGATGCACTCTCGGACATTCGGAAGCAATTTGGCCGTCCACGTGACGGATACGCACTTGTTCTTTGAGACGGCGCTTACGCTCGGCAACATTTGGAAACATCTGTTCGACCCGACCGCTGTCTGGCAAGGTTTCATCAACCGCGTCGACGGCACGCTTAAGGGGCATAAACGCGACGGTACTGTCATCAGCGGGCACTGCCAGCTGGTCGGCTGAACCTGCCCATGTCGCAGATGGGTCAAAAGGGGAAATGCCCGACTGATTTTGCGTAGGTCTGCTTCAGCCCGAGAAGCGGCCGTAATCCGGCATTCTAAAACTGCCGGGACATAGCCGGGTGTGTTCGATTCTTCACCTTGATCCATTCCTTCGTGCGACCGGCAATGTAGCGGCGATCTCGCCGTTTCGAGACCAATCCCTCAAGGCCCATGCCACAGGCTGCCTTGAAGAGGTCCGGCCCCATCTCTCCGCCCTCAAATGGTGCGACAAAGATTCCGTCCGGCCGGGCGCGTAACAGGCGCGCTAGGTTGGGCTTGCGCATAGTCAACGGCAGCTGGCGCAGATCCTCGCCGCCGAGCGCCAGAATGTCGAACGCATAGAGCTGAACCTCGGCATCTTGCTTGCGAGAATGCAGGGCGTTGAAATCCGAGGCCCCATCGACGCCGAGGACCACAGCCTCGCCGTCGATGACGAATTGCTGCTCGCGGTTATTCAGCGCTGCCTGGACGATCCAGGGGAAGCGGTCCGTCCAGTTGTGGCCGTTCTTGGTAAGCAGCCGAACGTCGCGGCCCTTGCGCTCAACGCGCAGGCGATAGCCGTCATACTTGATTTCGTGGATCCAGTCGGGTCCGGCCGGCACCACCTTGGCAGCGGTCGGCAGGCAAAATTCGAACGCGTTACGCATAGGCCGCGGATAGGGTGTGAAGCCCGCAGAAGAAAGGGCCGCCTTGCGGGCGGCCTTGTCCAAAGTCTATCGACGCCGGTCAAAAAAATAGGTTAGAGCAGAGCCAGCCCGGGGAATGAAAATAAACAGGGACGCAAAAATGCCCGGTAGAGCGATGTGGAAGCAACCGTTTGTTTCAGGAATATTTCGTCGCTGCTGTTCCGTGAAGGAACACTCATAGCGTTGCGCAGGGGCAACGGAGGATGCCTACAAAGTTAATCTAGGCCACTCCACATTTGTTAGAGCGCGCGATGAATCCGCGAGCGGAGAGTATTCGCCGACGCCCAGCCTTGAGCCGGTGCGTCGTGGCGGTCCCGGCGTCTCCTTCCTCTCCAGCCCGGAGGCGCTTGGGGCCGCTCACACGGCACCTCAGTGTCGCCAGCCGTCCTTGTCGACTTCCACCCGATAGCCTTCCGGCATGCGCGGCACCTCACCTGCGCCAGTCGCGTTGCAGGCCGGGCAGGGTGCGCCAGCTCCGCCACAAGTGCAGGCACGCGGGCCGTCCCAGGGGCGGTCCGGGTGGTTCTCGCAAACCCAGCCGAGGTCGTCACAATTGGGGCATGACATCAGGCGACCCAGTGTAATGGCAGCGCTAGCTGCATGTCGAAGCGCCTAGTGGCGTTGGCGGCGATGAAATCTTGCAATGCAGACGGGACATCGGCGTCGGTGTCGGCTGCGCGCTGGGCCAGCGCGTCCGCGACGTCGGAAGTCGCATCCCGTGACCACCCCTCAACGGGATTGAAGGATACAATTCGGACTGGATAGGCGTACTGGCCGGACAGGAGATTTTGCAGGACGCCCTCAAGTTCGGTGTCAGCCTCATCCGTCTCGCGCCAGGCGCAACCGGCGCGCGCGCCGAAGTCTTCAAGTACCAGATAGATGCCGCGGTCGAGGCGGTCGGCCGGCACGATCGAGGGCGAGGAACGCATACGCTACTCCGATACTAAGGGCGGAGAGACGGCCCCGGCTCCGGAGGGATCAAGGGGGTAGGCCGGGGCCGCTCCGCCAGCTCCACAGCGAGCCAGCGATGACTCAAATATTCGCCGCCATTGTGTTCCCCTATGTTAGCCGATGGGGCGTGCCGCGCCGATCGTGCGGAACGTCGCGGCACAGGCCGCAGGAGCTGTCTTAAAGGCGGCGCCTGCGGCTTTCTTCGTTTGGCACCTTCTGTTTGCCTCGGCATTGTACGCGATGGGCGAAGCTGATTTTGGTCGGGACGGTGCTGATCGGCACCATAATCGCCGCGCTCGAATGGCGCTCGCTGTTTGGTTACTGGCGCGCCTCAAGACGCAGACCGTAAATTTCCCAATCGACAAGAAGTAAGGCAGTTGGACTGCTTCCGATTCACGGACGCTGTTCGTCTTCCAACTTCGGTGTCCTAAAGATCCCAATTTGCCAACTTTTCCCGACCGCGGTTACTACCCTTTAGTTGATCGGGGATATAACGGTGGGATCACTTCTGTTTACCCAATGCCCGCACAAAAAGAGCAAGAAGACCGAAGGGTCACCTTCGAGCATCCGTTGCCTGCGCAAATGATGGCCATCGATGGCACGTGGCGTCGCGCGTGCACGCTTAAGGAGGCCTCAAATGTCGGAGCAACACTTCAAGTTGAGACCTCGATTGAGGGGTTGACCCTGAACGAGTTCTTTCTTCTGCTTTCGTCCACAGGACTTGCCTATCGTCGCTGTCAACTCGAACGAGTAAATGGCGACGAATTGCAGGTCAGCTTCATCCGCCAAAAAGCTAAAGCCAAGAAATCCTCTGACCGGGCCTGAACCATCGTCTCGGAGATTGCCGAATTTTCCCGGCAACTCGGGAACTTTTGGCTTGTGTGCACTTTGTAACGTTCAGTGCGCGTGTGCCCCGGGGGAGACTTTGACCAAATGCTACCGATAGTCCTGGTGATCGAAGACGACGATGCGATTCAAAGTATTGTCGAGGAGGCTTTGAGCGAGGGGGCTTCGAGGCGGCCGTTGCCAAGACCGGCGAGGAGGCGGTGACGCTGCTTAAGGGGCACCTCATCCCGTACCGCGCTCTGGTGACTGACATCAACCTGTTAGGAAGGTTCAACGGCTGGGAGGTCGCGCGGGCGGCACGCGATGTCGATCCCAATTTTCCCGTGGTCTACATGTCGGGCGTGGCAGCCCACGAATGGCCCGCACAAGGCGTGCCCAACAGCATAATGCTTCAAAAACCGTTTGCCCCCGCGCAGCTTACAACGGCGGTCTCTCAGCTCCTTAACGAGCGCTCAGCGGCCGATTCAGGCAGGGCTGGAGGCGAGACATGACGCAGGCATCGATACTCCTTGTGGAAGATGAGGCGCTTATTCGAATGATGCTTGGCGAGATGGTCGAGGAACTTGGGCACCGGGTCATCGCTGAAGCGGGGAATGTAGATGATGGGCGATCTATCGCAGAGATCGAAGGATACGATCTCGCGATCCTCGACATCAATTTGCATGGCTCGAGCGTGGCGCGCGTTGCCGAAGCAGTAAGGAGCCGAGGACTGCCGTTCTTTTTCTTGAGTGGATACGGCAGCAGCGGCGTGCCGAACGGATTTGAAGGAACGCCCGTCTTAGTCAAACCGTGCACGCTGGATAAGCTCAAGCAGACAATCGAAGCTATCCTACCGAACGGCGAAACTTAGGTTCTGCCCGTGGGCTACCAAGCTTCGCGTGTTTCGCTGTGCGAAAAGTTCGGGAATTAGTTCGGTAATTTTGCCCGTGTTGCGTCGATATCGGCCGGCTTTGTCCGGCATCCGTTCTAAGCATAACGTGTACTGACAATATTTCTCGCTTGGCTTAACCCTTGGTTTGGCTTGGGTTTTTGCCCTGCTAAATTGGCGATCCCAGCAGGACTGACAGAATATCGGTAAATCAATCGGTTGTGGCCCAGGTTAGGCAATTTCGGTGTGATTGAATCGCATAGAGATTTTTGGCGATTGCCTAACCGGGTTAAAGTGGGCCGGGTAGCTAGCTCGTCCGAATACAACCGCACAACCGAATAAATCGCTTTAAGTTGTGGATGGAACAAAACGAAGGCCGCCCTGGTCGGCGACCCCGTTTTTCGGCGCCACCCGTCTTGTCCCGACCCTCATTTTTCTAAAGAGGCTCCCTGTGTCTGGGCGCTGCCAACCGTATTTGGTTCTGTGCGACCAACCAGTTCGATCGGCCCTTGCTTTATCGCGTCGTCATTGACGGGTGGCTGGCCTATGGGGCCGCCCTCAATGAGGGGCGCGCTCTGGGAGGGGGGCGCCACCGACCGGACTTCCATTTCAGCAAACCCGAGCAACGCGACATCGTGCTGGTCGAAGGCCACGGCATCGAAGGCGACGGGCACGCCGGTGCTCCTGCGCTTTGAACCCGTCCTCCCTCACGGCGTTCTGTTCGTAGAGGAACCCCTATGCCATACGCCCTGTTTGAAGACGACCAGAAGCTCAGCAAGGAATTCCCTACCGAGGAAGAGGTTTGGGCTCACGCCGAAGAGGCCGGCCTTGTTGATGTTGTCGCTAGCGTAACGAAGATGTTGGGCGCCATTTATGTACTCGCCGCCGGCTGGTCTGGTCCTCCGGAGGCGATACCCACATGCCTCCAACCTCGGAACTATCGAAGGGTGTTCGCTGCAGTGTCATTACTTTCGCTCGCCGCTACGGTGCATGCACTCTGCAGCGATCATGTTTCCGAAGCACTTCCGAGAAGCGTTAGACAGCTACATTCGTAATGCTGAGCTGTTTCCGTCAGGACTGATGCCAATAACGCCTTTTTTCCTCATCATCGAATGCGCTCTACTGATAGCGTAAAGACATAACCAACACCCCGCTCTGTGCGGATAATTGATGGGGAGCTCGGGTCGGATTCCAGCTTCCGACGCAACCGAAGCACCTGAACGTCGATGCTTCGATCAAAGATGTCCTCATGAACCCGCGTTGCCTGCAGGAGATATTCGCGAGACAGCGGGCTTTGCGGAGCGTCGACAAAAGCCATAAGTAGCGCGTACTCTCCTTTCGAGAGAGCGATCGGCTCGCCGCATGAGTTGGTCAGGCGACGCGATCGGCGATCGATCTGCCATTGTCCAAATCGCCAGAGACCGCTCTCCGGCCCGCGTTCTGTAAACGAGGCCCCGGCATCTCGACGCCTAAGAACCGCTTTGATACGAGCCAGAAGCTCCCTCAAGCCGAACGGTTTCGTCAGATAGTCATCTGCCCCCAATTCTAACCCGACGACCCGATCAATCTCGTCCCGCCGATGACCCGTCGTAATGATGACTGGCACCTTCTAGGAAAGAGGCGCGGCTCTATAGAACCCTGCTGTATATAGCGTCGTTGTCATTGGTAGCATTTCTCGTCCATCTCGGTATCCGGCTGAGGTCGCGCACTAACGCTCTTACGAGACGGGCGGATCTAGAGCATCTGCTTTTAGAAATCTCAATGAAGTTCATCAACGCGATGCCAGAGCGCATTGATGTCGAAATTGAACGAGCCGTTGCCTTGTTTGCAGAGCGTATCGGTTGTGATCGCGCATACCTTCTTGTATCTGGCTCAACGAGGCACTCATATCTTTGGCAAAGGCCCCGCCGAGACTTTCCGGCCGGCTGGCCGGATACAGCGGCGCATCTCGCGGTGCAGATGGGAGCTGAACAGGATGGCGCGGTCCACGTGGCTCACGTCAGTCGGTTGCCGGCAGGGCTGAATAAGTCCACTCTAGATGGCGTCGGGATCAGCGGATGGGCATGTGCGATGAGCATTGATCGTCAGGGACGGCTGATAGCGCTAGGCGTTGATGTGATCGGCCAAGATTGCCATCTCTTCGAGGTGGGCGAGCTCGTCCTGCTGCGAATGGCGCTTGATACCTTCATCCATGCCACCAACCGCCGGTCTATCGAGGAGGAGCGCGTTCGCCTCCGCAGGCGCCTGCAGCAATCCGCCCGAATGGAAGTGATCGGGACCTTTGCGAGCGGCATAGCACACAACTTCAACAACATTCTGGGCGGAATCTTAGGTCACACCGAGGTGATGGAGGAGTTGGCCCGTGGCGCCGCCATTGAGAGTCATGTTGGCGGCATACGGCGAAGCGCAGAGCGAGCGCGTGATCTCATCAGCCAAATTTTGGCTTTCGGTCGATGCCGCGAGATCCGTTGTAATCCGATCAGCATTGCTGAGCTGGTCAAGGAGACCATTGCGCTGCTGCGCGTTTCGCTACCTTCTCGAGTTGAACTAGTGATCGGGGATTGTCCGGATAGTGTGACCGTCGATGGAGAAGGTGCGCAATTGCAACAGGTGCTCATGAACCTTTGTCATAATGCTGCGAATGCCATAGCACATGCGGGTCGGATTGAGGTGGTTATGGAGCTCTGCAAGGAGTTGGAAGGGATTTCCCTTAGTCACGACAAGATTGAGTCCGGACAGTACGTCCGAATTTCCGTGATCGACACAGGCAAAGGCATGGAGGCCGCTGTTCTGGACCGGCTTTTCGAACCCTTCTTTACGACGCGACCAGAAGGAAATGGGTTAGGACTAGCGACGGCGCGCGAAATCGTTCGTGACCATGGCGGAGGGATCAATGTTCAGAGCCGTCAAGGAGAGGGAAGTCGGTTCGATGTATGGCTGCCGCTGGCCACAGCAGTCCAACCTGCCGAACCCGACCTAGCAGCGCATCCGCTCGGAGCGGGGGAAGTTGTGATGCTGGTCGCGACCGATAGCGATCGGCTACTCGGAGATGAAGAAAGACTTGCCGCATTGGGTTACGAGGCCGTTGGTTACATGACAGCAGAAGCGGCTCGCGAGGCCGTTGAGGTGAGCCCCGGCCGCTTCGATTTTGTGATTTTAGGGCAGCTCGGTTCGCTTACCAAATCGCTCGAATTGGCGACGGATCTCCACCGATCACTTCCGTCGATACCTATTGTCCTCGCGACGAGGGGATCTTCGGAAATTGGGGCGGAGACGCTCGTGGCAGCTGGGATTGCGGACGTAGTTAGGTGGCCAATCGTTGTGGAGGAGATCGCGACTGCGCTGTCACAGTTCTCAAAGAAAGGCGAATCGACGAGTTCAGTGTGGTCGCAGACCGCGACATTCGAGTCTTCTTCCAGAGCAACCGCTGAATGATCGACAGATAGAAATGGTGGCCTTCAGGGGAATGTTCACGCCGGCAAGCGCTGTTGCGGCTCCCAGTTCGCGCCGGGTTACCTGACGCGTCCAGCCGCCTGCCTCAAGCCGCATATGCGCATCAGACAACGAAAAGCATAGGTTGGGTAGAAATCTGTGATCGGTCGCCGATGGTACATGTATGTCGGGGTGCTGTTGGTCTCGTGCCAAGTTGCGAGGTCCGAAATCAGCCGCGACCCGGTCGGCGCGGCTACGCATTCGTTGCGTCGGTTTCCAAATGTCGCTCGTTGCGATGTTCGGGATGGAGTGCGGTTTTGGAAGCCCGGCGGAAGTGAAATCTTTTCAGTCACTAGATGCGCTTGCTGCAACTTGACCCGTGTCGCCCGATGCGGTGACGGCACGGGTTGCGATCGTTTGGCGATCCGCCTCCTTGGATGGCCTTGGCGCGATAATCAATTTGTCGCCATCGAGGCTGCGTGTTCTCGGTTGGCCAATTTGGGCTGCAATCGCCCGATGTCGCGGATAATTTCAGCCCGGGTATCAATGACGCGGAATTCTTCAGACATCAGCAAGGCCCGTCGGCGGAATCTGTCCGTATCGAGAACAGCCCGCACGGCCTCGTGGAGGGCCTGGGGTGTCGGCGCGTTTGTCTTAAGATCAATTCCGACCTCGGACCACCCGACCCGCATGTTGACGTCGGCCTTGTCTTCGGTCAGCCCGGCGCAGACCAATGGAACGCCGAAGCTCATCGCTTGATTGACGCTGCCATAGCCACCGTTCGTGACAAGCACGTCGACCCGGGGCAGGATCCATTCAAATGGTAGATAATTGGCGAGGCGTGCATTGGCCGGGATCGGGCCCGGGATATCCTCGGCTGACCGCCCGCCTGCTGTGACGACGACGAGGAGGTCAGGCTCGTTAGCTAAGGCAGCCAGAGTCGGCATAATCAGGAGGTTGAAGTCGTGGTTCGCGACGGTTCCTTGAGTGACGAGGACAACTTTGCGCTTGCCGTCTAAGTCTGCCGCCCAAGGCGGAAGCGATGCCTGGTTCGGCATAATCGGCGGCGTGCCGATGAACTTCACCGATTTCGGTAATGCCCGCGGAAATTCGAAACTGGGAACTGTCAGCTGCCAGTATGTATCGGAAAGCCTCACCATCGCTTCGAATGGCGAACTTGCAAGCGGTCCCAGTCCCAACTCTTGGAGGCTTCGGTTCAATCGCAGTGCAAGGGGCTGATGAACGATTCTGTCGTGGTCCCGAATGGTTGCGGCATGTTCAGCCGGGCTGGATGCCGGTGGTAATCCTAGAAAGTCGGGCGCTCCGTCTTCCCGTGGCCAATGCAGGATGGAGGTGCCGAAGCAGGCGACGGGTGGCCGGCTCGATCTAGGCTGCAGGAGCATCGGCAGTAGCCCGAGGAAGCAGTCGTCCCCGATGACAACGTCGGCGGGGACTTCCTGTAGCACCTCTTGCAATCCGTGGTGCTGCGTTGGAATGTGGTCGACGAACAATCGCTCGAGAATGATGCGAAGTAGCTCCAACCCGGGAGGCAAAGTCTTGAACTCGGGATACTTCGAGAAAGGGTCGACGACGTCCTGATCCGCGCTCGCGGGAATAGGCCGGAATGTGGCTCCTATCGCTTCGATACGTTCCTCGAAGGCGCGCCCTGTGAATGCAAACACTTCATGACCTTCGGCCAAGAGAACTCGTGCAATCCCAAGCATTGGATTGACATGTCCTGGCGCCGGAGTGGTTGCGATGACGATTTTCATGGATCCTCTTTTCCTAGCCGAATCTAAGAAGCGGCTACATACCGTTCGCTGCAGTCGAGATCGCTGCGCCCTAAGATTTTAGAGCATTGATTGCAATTCGATGTCGGATCGGCGGGAGTCTGCTACGATCGCAATCAAAATGCGAACTTATGTAGCGGTGCTGTAGCGCTGATGAACGATCAAACTTATCGCCTTAGAGACTTACGAGCGGTGAGCGATCTAGCCGGCCGGGCATTTGATTGCTGCCGTGCAATGACCCAAGTGCAGTCATGAATTACGATCTTGCAAGAACTTCACGGGGCTTCGAAGAAAATGGACCTAGAAGGCCGGTCGACAGAGAGATTTCGATCTCTCTCTCTGTCTCTCTGGAAGATCGGATGACCTAAGCCGAGAAGGAGGCTAGATGGCGTGGTTGATAGAATTCAAGAACGTTGCGCCACTGGCTAATCGTGCGCCTGATGTCATCGTTCGCGCCGGGGCGCATATCTTACTGACCGAGGTCGAAAGAGCCTTGATTGCGCACCCGATGGTGTTGGATGCTGCGGCATTTGGTGTGCCCGATCCTATGCTGGGTCAGCGCGTTGCGGCCGTTGTTCAGCTAAAGAGCGAAGGTGACGACGCTATAATCGATAAGATCCTGGCAACGGCCGGGATGCATCTGCCCGAGCACAACCTTCCCGATCTATTGACGGTCGTTGACGCGGTGCCCCGTGACCCGTTCGGGAACATCGACCGTGAGGCTATCGCACAAGCGGTTCTTGGAATTCCTATCCATGCAAACGAGAAGTAAGTCACGGTCCTATGGACACAGCAATCATACACTTTTGCTCATTCGACTGCTCGGCGATGGAGTTGGGCGCTTATCTCCGCTTTGGCTCGACATTTAGTACATTGGGATCAACGTACAGAAGCAGCAGCGATAATCGTCTCGGAGGACGCATCAAGTCACCCAAGCCCGAATGTCCGCCTCACTCCTAAATCGGTCACTTGACTACGGTCAGGAATTGGAATGTATCAGTCATTTGATAGCTAATCTTGGGAATTTATCCCAATTTTTTCTATCATGCCCGCAGGCTTTGAGATTTTTGGCCTAGCGGGTGGGACTAGAATTGGCTGTCCGTCCTTCTTAACAGATTATGAAGTCTCTTAACCTGAAGTCGGCCGGCTGCTGACGACCTTGGAGCTCGGCTCAACGCCGGGCTTCAAGTATCGGCTAAAGGAAACAAAAAAAGGAGAGGAAACAATGCGCGCTCTGAGGATGATCCTTGCAGCAGCCGTCGCTGTAGTCGTTGGCGCAACTGTCGCCACTGCACAGGAAGATACCGCAAGCTATCCCAATCGACCGATCAAGATCATCGTTCCGTTCGCCGCTGGAGGGACGACAGACGTCCTTGCCCGAATCGTCGGGCAGGCGCTGACCGCCAAGTGGGGGCAGCCCGTTATCATCGAGAACCGTGCTGGAGCTGGTGCAACGATCGGCGCTGATATGGTCGCGAAATCACCACCCGATGGCTACACATTGTTGATGGGCGCCACCCATCACAGCATCGCGCAAAGTGCTTACTCCAGAGTGCCTTATGACTTCGGGCGCGACTTCTCGCCGGTAACGGTCATTGCTCTTGTGCCCAACATGGTGGTCGTCAACGCCAAGGTGCCGGCGAGGACCATCGAAGAATTCATCACTCTGGCAAAACAGAAGCCCGGCAGCTTGAACTACGGCACTGCTGGCGCCGGCACCGCGCATCACCTCATCGGCGAAATGTTCAAGTTGAAGACTGGGACGGATATCGTTCACGTACCCTATCGCGGAAGCGCGCCCGCACTGGCCGATTTGATGGGGGGGCAGGTGCAGGTTATGTTCGATACCGTCACGTCCGGTTTACCACAGGTCAGGGACGGCATGACGCGGGCGCTCGCTGTCACGACGGCGCGGCGTTCGTCGGCACTTCCCGACGTGCCAACGCTCGCCGAGGGTCCTATTCCTGGATTTGATGTCGGGACTTGGTTCGGCTTATTGGCGCCCGCAGATACGGCCCCCTCCATCGTCGAGAAACTGAATCATCAGGTGGTCGAGATCGTCAACTCGCCGGAGGCGAGAGCACGCATGCAAGAACTCGGGGCCGAACCGGTCGGAAATTCCTCTGTCGAAATGGCCGCTCAGATCAAGAAGGAGCTTGAGACGTTCGGCACCTTGACCAAACAACTTCAATTGGTGGTGGATTGAGCCAAGGGCTTTTTCTTTCCAATTAATGTCCGAGCTTGTTCCCCGCATCATAAGAGTCGGTGGCGAGCGCGATGCTAGAGGAGCATGAGCTGGATATCGACGCCGCGCCCGTGGGCTTTGAGGAAGCCGTCGAGGCTCGGCGGGACCTCACCGCACTCAGCGCAGCGCCGCTGCAGCTCCTCGGCAATGTCCTCCGATGCATCGCGCGACCAGCCCTCGCTGGTGTTGAAGCTGACGATGCGGATCGGGCTGCTGTACTGCCCGTCCATCAGGTGGTTGGCGACGTCCGGCGGCTCACTCCTGCAGCAGAAAGGATAACCATGGCTAACAATCTCAACAGAAACAAACTTCGTCGCGAATTCGAGCACGAGGAGGCGTGGTGGAATTGCTGACGGAAGAACAGAAGCAAGCGCAGCGGGAGATAGATGACCTTCGCGGGAAGCTGATCATGGCCGAGCACGCGAGGAATAAGGACAAGAGTGCAGCGTCGTAGGCTCTGCCAAAGGAGGACAGGGACACCTGGCACAGGGTACGATGCGCTGTCGAAAGGTGAGTCGGCACACTCGGAAGAAAATACCGCTATTTATGCGAAAGTGCGCTGGAGCAGGCGAAGCGGCGCGCAAAGAGCCTTATTGGGACCAAGTAGGTGGCTTGGAGGAGTGTAGTTGCGCAATCTGGCCGACATCGTGCAGGTCTATCTTGGCAGCCGGTGGCGGCGAGGTGCGGTCCTTGCGGCAACTGTTTGAGTCAATGCTGCCGGAAATGTATTCGACGTTGCTGGAGAGATGCCGCAAACGATCCGGGGCGCGGAGTGGCTGTGAGGTCAGTCGAAACCGGTCGACACAGCCTGTGAGCCCGACTGCGCCAAACGTCCCGGTCCTTCTTCACGTCTGACAGTTCGTTGCGGAGCAGCTTGATAATTTGGCGTTGGGTGTCGATCTCCGCCTGTAGCAGAGCCATTTCGGCCCGTTCCCAGCCCGCAGCGTCTTGCCCCACTGACTCGCAGGGGGCATGTCCCTCGGCGGCTCCAAAGGCGTACACGCGGTGCAGCAGCAACTCGGCGGTGTCGATCTGGCCGATGTTCAGATCGCGGGATACCGGGGCAGCTTTCTTCAGCCTCAACATGGTGGACCTCGTTTTAGGTCACCCCCATTGCAACCTCCCAGATCCAGCTTAACCATTCGTTAACCCTGGACCAGTGGCAGCGGCGCAGATGATCTTTGATCCTTAGGTCAATGTACCGTGGTGTGCGCCGACTGTTCCGACAAGAGACGTGCGCTTGGTTTCGCCTGCGAGATTTCTACAGGATGCCTCGATGGCGCGGCCAGGCCGCCTATCGCTCTGCTGCGTCGGCGATCTCGACGGGCGAATTGATCTGCAGTCGCGCAAGCAACCGGGCTCTCTGCTGTGCGACTTCTTGGCGCTGCCGCCGAGCCTCCTCGCAATCTCCTTGTCTGTCTTTCCGGCAGCCAAGCGCCTCAAGAATCGCTTCTCACGCGGACTAAGCAAGTCTCGCATCGTGTGTCCCCACCGCCGACAACCTCGCGCATTTTGTAGCGCCGTTTCGCGGCACGTACATGATCACTAGCGACGGCCCCAAGCGTCTGGGAGGCTGGGACAGGATGCCGAGACGCCGGGGCCGCGAGCGCGCCGAGATAAGCCCAGTGCACCGAAGTGAGCATGTCCCACCACCGCCTGTTCCATCTGTTCACTTGTGCACCCTGGGCGTCCCGCTTATTCGCGGGATGGTTGATCCAAATCAACGTCCTAGATGCCAGTTCGCCGCGAGTTCGTTGTGGGCAGGACAGACCATGCCGCGCTATTTCTTCCACGTCATCCACAAACGCCGCGAACTCGACCGCGAAGGCTATGAGCTACCTGACGAGCACGCCGCTTGGAAGGAAGCCACGGTAACGGCTGGGCAGATACTCCAAGGCCTCCATGGGAAGTTAACGCCCGACCGCGAATGGCGGATGGAAGTCGTGGATGTGTCCCGAAACACGCTTTATGTCCTGCGTATTAATGCTGAAAAGCGAACGTAAGCCTTGGCTCAGTTGGCGGCTTCATCGTGCTGTCGATGTTGAGGGCGGCCGAACCTTCGCGATGGTGTCTAGTAAAAGAACTACAGCGCGATGATGATGAGTGATCCCAGAAACATCACCGACACCACCATTGCTCCGAGGCAGCCACCACTCTGGCTCAATGCCGACCTGCATTACACCCTCAGCCTCATTAGGCAAACAGCTTGCCTGCGTCGGACAGCTCGCACCGCGAAGGTGTCTTGGCGGGCCAAGTTCTAGCGCCGCACGCCAAAGCAATTGACACCCCCATTTAAATTGCCACCGGCGTTATGGCGAACCGCAGCGCGTGCCACCGGACGAGGCCTAAGGACAACACCGGCGCGTGCGACGCAACTCGGCGGATAGCCAACATACGTGCAGTACACAACCGCCTCAGCCGGTTCTGGACTGAGTGATACCTGCTACACCCAACAGGGCGCTGGCCACAATCATTGTCATTGGCCTAATCGAAAGACGCTTAGTGGGCGCTGGGGTTAGATCGTCTCATTCCCCCAAGGAAACGATGATGCGCGTATAGATTTACACCGCCGGTCGGGCCAGCTCATTTGCGCTCGAGCAGGTTGGTGAAGGTCAGCCCCGGATTGATCGCCAGCATATTGATGATGTCGGACAGCGGCATCTCGGGCGCATCCACCATCACCTCAAAATGGCAGCCGGGATGCGCGACGTCGAAGTCGCGCAGATGTTGCAGCCACGCCTGTTGCAGGGATTCCGGGACGTGGGCGATGGTGAGGATCTTGACGTCAGCGGGGGCATAGTCGCGCGCTTTGGCGCCCTCCGGCGACAGTCCTTGCTGGCGATGGACTCCAGCGCCTTGCTTCACTTTCTCCATCCAGCCATCGACCCACGCTGTGAGATCGGGATTCTCCATATGGTCGCCTCCGTTTCATTTGAGTGGGCCTTCGGGACCGGGCGCGTAGAGCGAAACCAGATTGATAAGACAGGCACGCCCTTGAGCGCACCCGTCCCCTCAACGGCGCCGGAAGCTGGGGGTAAGGCGGCCGTGGAGGCGCGACCCTAACGGATTGCGCCGGGTTCTGGTTTCAAATGGGTCGGGGCGGACGTGCTACTACGGGACGCCCGCCCCTAGAGCCGCAGGGTTGCCTTAGGCAAGGCCGGCGGCGGTGGCCGTCGAAGCCATGACGTGAGCGCAGAGCTTTTCGAGCGCGCCGCACCTGCGCGAAGCTGACGCAGCGGGCCGAGCGCCTCGTCGGGGAGTGGCCCCTCTCTTAGGAACGACCGGCCGGTTGCCGGGTTTTCCCGAGCCCCCACAAGTGGTGGCTCGTCGTGACCGGCCTCACAGCGCACTGTCCGGCAACAGCGCGCTGTGAGCCGTTGCCGGTCACCCGCGCATGCACGCGTCACAAACTTCCCTCACACTGGGCAGATCGCGACTGACCGAGGCCAAGGTGAACAATCCGAACAACAATCCCAAGTGCGACAGTGACAAGTGCCGCTACTCCGCAGGCGAGGTCAGGACCTACCCCGACAGCCATCCTCCGCTGACCCTGTGCGCAACGTGCTGGGCTCACGAGAGCGCGCGACGGCGATTTAGGATCGGCCTCCCGGTGTTGAAGTGGGGACAGGGCAGACCTATCAGCGCTCTGTCCTCATATACGGACTGAACTCAGGCGCCGGCTGCGGAGCGGCATTCAAGGAGAGTGTTGCGCCAACACGCGGGTGCCGGGGTCGCGGTGGCGAATTTCCAAATACGCTCAAGACAAATACGCTCAACACCATCGAAACGGCGGCGAGGATCAAAAGGTCACGGACCATGGTGCCCCTCCCTTTCGCTGGTTCAATGGGGCAACAAGCCCAACGTTCCTAGACGAGCCGGTCGCCGCTTCGCGGCGTGGCCTGCGAGCCACAGGTCCGAACAAACCGAGGCGATCTGTCGGGATTCGCACAGACGCGTCAGCGCCATTTGTTCAGCCTACAGCCATTGGAATGGACGGCGGGTCGGCCCGGTGGTCTCCTCCAGAGCCACCGGGTTTTTCGGTCTGCGAGGGCGAGTAGCCGAGGGCGCTATGTGGGTGAGGGCGTAATCTTCATTTAAAATCGCTGTCATCGCCCTTGGCGCGCTTACGACCGTCTTGGCGATCAAGCTGATGTTTCTTCCTGAGGCGTTGAGGTTCCGTGGCATTATTTGCACGGTAGGGTGCAGAGGCGTGCCCGATGCTGGTGCGATGACGCAATGCGTTTTGCGTTTCAATTCGTTGGTTCGGGCTCGTCTTTGATGTGGGGTGATCCGCTGCTCCGGCGCGCGTCCAGAGCATTGCGAGCGTGGCGCACAGCCACCTGGTTACCGGCTTTCTCGATGTGCTCAATGGCCCATGTCAGATACTGCATAGCGGTCTCGGAAGGATCAGGGGCAGCAGTCATCGATGGTATCGAATCACCAGTTCGGGACGGGCGTTGTTACATCACGCCGTCAATTCACCTCCTTAGACGAGAGTCGAATGCAGCAATGGCGCTGAGTTGCCATCCTTTCCCGGCACCGTAGTTCGTTCGAGCGGCTGCATATTGCGCATTATGGATTTGCGAAAACCACATTTGTCGATGCTCTTTCCGGCCTGTATAAGTCGATAGCTTCTTCTCCCTATTCGAAGAGGCTATCATGAATGCATTGCATGCGTGGCTCTCGCAGCAGCACCACGGGTTGCATACCTTCCGCGAATTCCAGCAAAAACTCTACGAAGCCTGCAAGGACGAGCCTGACCAGCAGGGCCTGTGTCGGCTGCTGAATTCGGTCGTCGACAACTATGTCGATACATTCGACGAAGCGCCATTACCGGTCGCGGTCGCCGACCATGCCTATCAGCGTCTGCTCGATCTGGTGGCTGGCATAGATTTCACTGCAAGCGCCGAGCAGCGCCTCGCCATGATCAACCGTGTGGCGGCCAGCGATTTGCTGCACTAAAGCGCGATGTAGCGAGCGCTTCGAGCTGATCTAGTCTGGACGCGGGTGGAGGCGGGCAGCGAACGCTCCGCTCGAAGACCGCCGTGCTCCTAGCGATAGGAACGCGACCCCGCTCCCAGGCCGGTTAAGGAACGCAGCTTGATGCGGGCGGTGATCGTGCGGCACAAATTACGGAGCGCGCCCCGGCAGCGTATATAGAGACCCGCTTGTTGATGAGTTGAAGCGACCAGAGCGCGAGGCAGTTGAAGCTGAGCGACAGCTTGCAGAGCAGGAGGCACTGGTGATTACCTCGAAGCGGCAGGAGCAGGACAAGAGTCAAGTCGAGGGCGAGCTGAAAACCATGCGTGCCAACCAGGCCTTCGTAAGGAAGACCGACTTCGCCTTCTCGCACTGTTGCAACCCTAGCCATCCAACAGGAGCCTGAACGAGACGTTTGTCCTGCAGCAACGCCAGGGGCGCCTCATCGAGGTGAGGGAGGCAAGCCGCGGCCGCGGCGGTAAGATCAATTCGCCCGACCTGATCGCCGATGCAGCAGACGATGGGCCAGCTGGCCGGGCTATCGAGGCATCACGGAGAAAGTCTACGAACATCGTAGGAACCGCACCAGGGTTGGCTAAGGGCCCGGCAGCTGGCGAGGAAGCCCGTGTCTTCAGCAATTTCCGGGCCGCTGGCAGTGCAATCATGGCGAGGTATAGCTCTGCTCCGGGGCGGGCGTACCAAGCTCTAGTGGCCCTCGCGCGGCCCCTTGAAGAAAGAAAGCCCCACCTTTCCCTCGGCAGGCTTGGCGCGGTACTCGATCTCAGCAAGGAGCGTCGGCTCGACCCAGATGCCCCTGTGCGCGATCCGCTTGGCGTAGGGCCGTGTCTTCCGGACAAGCGGTTGAAGCTTCTTACGCAGCTCGGCGGCCGATGTCCGATGTCTTGTCGAAGCCGTGATCGACCTTGCCGGCATAGATCAGGTCGTCGCCCTTGCGCCGAGCGAGATAAATGCCGTCCCATTTGCCATCATCGAGCGCGAAGCCGGCGATCGTCAGCGTCTCGCGTTGGGCGCAGGTCTTCTTGACCCAGTTGTTGCCCCGGCCGCTCGTGTAGATGCTGTCACGCACTTTCGAGACCACGCCTTCGAGCCCCACCTTGCAGGCGTGCGTGAACATCTCGCGGCCGTCGATCTCGAAGCTATCGCTAAATTGGACGTCGCTGCCGGCGATGATCTTCTTCAGCGCGGCCTTGCGCTGGAGCAGGGGGACTTTCCGTAGATCGCGGCCGTTGAGGTAGAGCAGGTCGAATGCGACGAGCACGATCTTGTTCGAGTTGCCCCGCAGCTCCTTGATGAGCACCGCGTAATCGGTCGTGCCGTCGTCGGCGGGCACCACGATTTCGCCGTCGATGATAGCGCCACTGGCCTTGAGGTGCCAAGCGTCGTTGGCGACCTTCTGGAAACGATTGGTCCAGTCGTGACCGCGGCGGGTGAATACCCTGGCCGCTTCGTTGGCGAGATGCACCTGGACACGATAGCCGTCGAACTTGA
The DNA here is from genome assembly GCF_051810765.1 of Bradyrhizobium sp. 604_D8_N2_3. Lineage (NCBI taxonomy): Bacteria > Pseudomonadati > Pseudomonadota > Alphaproteobacteria > Hyphomicrobiales > Nitrobacteraceae > Bradyrhizobium > Bradyrhizobium sp. 604_D8_N2_3. Next base: position 2,808,100 of record NZ_JBPWPM010000001.1, read on the forward strand.
TTTCATGGATCCATCGCTCGCCGGATGGGACGCGATCGATTGAGGATGCGAGCGCGGGCTCAATGAAGCCGGGAAAGGGTGCCTTGACGCCCAGCGCTTCAGGCTTTTTCCGCTGGAAGGCCATCGCTATACTCAGGCTTTTTCCGCTGGAAGGCCATCGCTATACCAGGCGAAGACTTAATTGCTGCAGGTCTTGTGGTGAGTAGCGATCCACAAACTCCCACAGGTACGACGGCACGTCGCTCAGTTGCAGATTGCAACGACGCTGGATCTCGCGGGCGATGGCCCCGGAAACATCTTCCGACCACCGCTCTGCTGGGTTGAAGGCGACAATCCGGATCGGCTTGCGATATTCTCCGGCAAGCAGATCCTGGATGACGGTCTCCACCGCGGCCTCCAAGTCTGCTTCGCACCAAGCGCTACCATTGCGGCCGGAGTTGTCCGCAACCAAGTAGACGGTCTCGTCGCTGTTCGGGGCGATCGACAAAAGCCATCGGAACTGACGCATAAGCAACTCACGCAACTGAACCCGGATTCAATTTGACGCGGACCGATTCGTTCCTGAAGTTAGAAAAGGCACTGCAAGACAGGATTCCCAAGTCTAAGTTGCCTCAGGGAGGAAACATGGCGGTCAATAAGCCCGTGGGGGACAATGCTCGCAAAGGTGCGGTCAAGAAGCGTTCGCAGACGAAGACGACATTGGGCGGGGCTTCCGCTTCACCAAGCGCGACAAGGCGTCCGGCGAATTCATGGGCGTCAAGAAGCCCTCGAAGGGCAAGAAGGCCGCAAAGAAATTCAAGGGCGTGCGGCTTGAGAAGAAAGTTGCCATAAAGAAGCAGGCAAAGAAGAGATAGGTGGCTCTTCACGTGCGCCAAGATTTGGACGTTAATCCTGATCTCTACAAAGCCCTTCAGAGTACTACGAGCGGACAGCGAGTTGCCGGAAGGAATCACCCGAACCCACCCTTCTTCAGGATTTGCCGCAGTGTATTCGATCTGCTCCGCGTCGTTCAAGAAAACGCGGATTTCGAATTCGTTGAGCAAGAGATTGCAATAATTGCGAAAGCCTCCTTCGTCGGGCCCATGAAACTGCGGCTTTCCAATCAAGAGGTACCCGTCTTAGCAACGTATGCCTGACAGCAACGCTGCGCCGCCGCGGCCTGAACTGTTACGCAGTAACATTCTCCAGCGCGCCTTTCATCACGGAGGAACCGGAACAATGCTCTGGCCCAGCGGTTGACGGCGCATCAACAACCACTGGAGAGAGTGGACATGAAAACCCGTCTTGCGATTTCATTGGCTGCTGTGTCGCTGCTGGCGGCGTCGAGTGTAGCCTTTGCCCAGTCGACGACCGAACAGGGCGCCAGGGACGGCGCGCGTGCGGGCGGCGACATCGGTGGCCCGGTCGGCGCGATGGTCGGCGGCACCGTCGGTGCGGCCGTTGGCGCCGGCCTCGAAATTCCGAATGCCGTGCTCGGCGGAATCCCGCGCGACGACTCCGTCGTGATCCACGAGCGCGTCGTCGTCGGCGAGCCCTTGCCCCCGACCGTGGTCTTGCGCCCGGTGCCGAACTACACCGAGTATCGCTACGCGGTGGTGAATGATCGCCGCGTCATCGTCGAACCGCGCACGCGCCGCGTCGTCAAAATCATCGACTAATCGGTCAAAGCGTGTAGGTTTTTAAGAGGCGGGGCCCCGCGGAGTGACGCTCCGCGCGGCCTTTAGTTTGTCAGAGCCGAACTGGCGCGAAACCGCCGGCGCCTAGTTGGGAGATCAGGCGTTCCGAGAAACCCGCCAGGCAACTGTGGCGGGTTTTCTCGTGTCTAGGCTGACGAGGTGGCAGCCGTTTGCGCACGGTCTGCGGGCGCGTCCCAATGAAACTTTTGGTCCCGGCGGAAATTGTGTATCGGGCCAAATTTCGCTTCGGAGGATCGGTAATGGCCAATTCTGTTCGCCCGTGGACCTCAGATGACCTTGAGAAGCTCAAGGCGATGGCCGGGAATCACCGCCGCGACGAGATAGCCGCTGAATTGAACCGAGGCGTCTCGTCGGTGGCTGTCAAAGCGCATCAGCTCGGCATCTCTTTGCGATACCACGGGCTGCCAAAGCGTCGACCGTCAACAGCCCAGTCAGCGCCGGGCCATTGACTCGATTGTTTTCGCTCACCTGCGTTGCGCGTCAGGCGATCCCGCGCAAGGGCTGGGCCAACTGCATGTCCGTGCCGGCCGACCGCCTCGATCGCGACATCCGATCGAGGGCGAGGAACGCATACGCTGCTCCGATACAATAACGGGGGAGAGACGGCCACTATCTGGTGCTCGAAGAGGAGCGCAGAGCGCAAAAAAAAGCCCCGCTTAAGCGGGGCTTTTGAAAGTAGCTGTTCCATTTCGAGCGCGTCAGGAAGCTTTGGAGAGCCCACCCGACACGATCAGGTTGGTGCAGTTAGCCGGTTTCGTCAATCAACCTTTGTTAATTCACCCAAGAAAAAACGGCCCCGCAAGATGCAGGGCAAAAGTGGCAATTCACAAGTGAACAGTTCATGTTGATGAACGATCAGCGCCTGCAACTTTGTCACGCGTGATCACAGCTCCATATAACGTCCGTTTCAGGTCATTAGGCGTAGCTTCATCTGCCGTGGTCCTTGGAAGGCTTGCGCCGCTAGTAGCGGTCTATGACCCACCGGCCGCGGATGCTCGAAGGCGACCCGTCGGCTTTCTTGCTCTTGCAGAAGCATTGGCCAGACCGAACCGACCCTGCCTTTTATCCTCGACCAACTAAGAGGAGGTGACAATCCTGGGAACAACTGGCAATTTCTCCCTACTCGCTGCGACGAACGAGAACACGGCAGGGAGGTAGGAATATGTCCTTTGACCCGATGGCCGCTGCCGTTGCCTGGCTTGATGCCTACCGCGCTGGAGACATTGAAACTATCTTGGCAATGTATGCCGAAGACGCGGTGGTTCACTGCAGCTGCGAAGGCATAAAAATTATCACCAGCACAGACAGCTTGCGTGCTTACTGGGATGACCGCCTTAGGAAGCGTCCCGCGTCCCATCTAGACAACCTGCAGCTATCAGGGGATGGAACAGTAATCTCGTATGCCACACGCGAGGGTGTCGTGAGCGCCTTATTAACTTTCAATGCATCCGGGCAGATCGCGTCACTTACCTGCGGTCCTTCAAACTAAAATGCATATCGGACGTTGAGCCGGCGACGACTAAGGTCCGCTGCGAGTAGTCAGGACGTCGGCTACGCTCTCACCACGTCGGCTATGGCTTAAACTCGACAAAACTCAAAGAGAGCACAATGCGTCCGCTTTCGGCACATTGCCCCCACCCCCGCCGGCATCTTCGTCGCGCCATTCGAGCCAGGCGCGATCGGCCCGGATCTGTTCGACGCGGCCTGCCGCATGAACGGAAGCAGCCAAGGCTCTGGCCGACAAGCCGCACGGCCTCGCTGTCGCGCACCAGGCATCGCAGGCAGCACCAGCGCGGGCGGGCAATACACTTAGACCATGCGCGACATCGCCAAGCAGGTTGTCGAAACCATGCGGGCAACACCGTTCCTGCTCGCCATCTTGATTATCAATCTGGCGGCGTTGGTCGGCTTCGCGTTCACGCTGCGCGAGGTTGGCAAGGCGGTTGCCCGGCGTGACGCGATGCTCGAACGCTGCATCAAATAGGAAACGGACCGCGAGGGCGATGGCGCGCACGGCGACGCTCACCATGGCGGGCAATCAGCTAGGGATCGTCGGACGCCTTAGACGAACCCTAAACGTGGGGCGTCGATTTCGAGCTTGGGTCTCCCGAACGTCGGGGATTATCTCTGTAACTAGGGCGGAGGTGCGCTCTCTGGGCACGCCTCGCGCAACCTTGCCCGTAACGAGCTCTTCGAAGGCAGCCAAAAGTTTACGCTCATCCTCTATCATCTGCTGAAGAGCGTCCGTTTCCTGCTTGAGTGGGTCGTCGTCAGACATCAGTGCCTCACTCTAGTGGGAGCCGTAAATACGCCGCCGGGCTCTAATACATTGTCCCGGCGGCGGTGTTCATTTCCAGCCCCGAGGTGGGACTAACAAAAACCTCGGATACACATTTTACGCACGAGACCTAGGATGGTTCAGTTTGCGGGATGCCAATAAGAGGCCTCTGACTCACCGCTGGCGATCCCAAAGAAACGAAGGCGGCGATTTTCTCGCTGCGGCCCGCGCCGTGTCAAAAAATGCCGGATAAAAGATCTAAAAGATCTAAGTGGAGTATGGAGCCAGCCCCGGCGTTTTCGGCCTGCAAGATGATCTATTTCACAAGTGGGCCGCTTGCTTAACCCGGGATGAGGGAAGGCCCGCCTGGGGCTGGCTGAGCTGGCGGGCCTTCACCCCAAGCACAAGAGCGCGCGTTCTCCCAACACGGCCCCGTCCCGAAACCGAGACTGCTCGTGTTTACTTAACGAGCGGCTGAGAACCGGTTCAGGAACCTTCTCAGGCATGGAGCATTTTCGAGTCGCTTCTGGCCTTTACCCCGGAGGTCGGAAGCTACGTGACAGCACGGCTCCAGCTTCTGCCAAGGCTGGAGCCGGAGCTTTTTTTGCGGCCCCGTGGTTGCCGCCTCAGTTCTAATTTGAATTTCGTGCTGGCCTATTTCGAGCAACCCGTCGCGCACAGCACGTTCCCGCAGGCGAGCACATAGCTAAATTTAGTGCTGCGACGCAGCGACGAATTATAAGAACTGCCCCGCCTCACAGCGTTAACTCCTGTCACCGCCCGATCCGTGGCTTCTATCGGTGATGAGATCGCCTCTCTGCGCTCCCGCCCAATCCAACAAGGGAGCACGCCATGTTTCAGCGGCGACGTTTCAGACATCAGTTAGCGCTTAAGGACCGGCTGGCGGCTTGGTCCGAGCGTCTTGAACAGCAGGTCACCCAGCTTCCGCGAGGTCCCGAGCGAGAAGCCCTTTCCGTAAAGGCGCGGCAAGCCGACATTGCGATCCATCTGGATGATTGGGCGCGATCTCCCGGCTTGCCGAAATGAAGGATTTTCAGGCTTCAATTGAAAAGCTTCGGCGTGACGCAGCCGAAGCCGCCCTGATCCGGGATCTCGCGACGGACCGGATCAAACGCGACCTTTACGATAGGCTGCACATACATCTAAGTAGGCTTGCTGATGAGGTTGAGCTGGCGATGAAGTCTAAACAGGCGGGCTAGACAGCTCGACCGAGGCGTGCGCGCTAACTACCATTCGTTGCGCATCGCCTGCTCGACGCGGTCGCTTAGAAGTTCTGGAGGTGGGTATCGGCCACTAGCCTGCTAATTCCACTTCCTGCGCAACTTCTCCGCTGGGTCAAGGAGCTCGCTCATCCCGCACTCAACAACGTGCCGTTCATTTAGTTCGGCGAGCTGGTCCCGCCATACCGCGTCGTGTTCAGCGATCGTGCGCATATTCTGATCGAGTCCAGGTTTTACAACTCTTGCTTTTACAACTCTACGGCTCCGCTTGGGTACTTCCAATGTATTGCCTCGTGTTTCCTGTTCCTGTTAGTACTGGAATAGCTTACATCCTCAGGGTGTCACCCACGTCTCGCTATGATACCGGCGAGGGGCCAACAGCGACGTTATTCCGTTCTTCAACCGTGATGCAGCGAATTGCGTATCAACCAACGAGGTGCGTTGGTCGGCTCGGCTCATAAACCGCGCGCGTCGCGCGTTGACTCAGTGACTTTGTCGCTTGCAACTTCTAGCTTAGATTGTTGCGATCTGAATGGCTATCACGATTATGAGGCGACTGTACTTGATCACTAGCGAGCACAATGCCTCCGCTTTCGGGCTTCTCCCAGTTAGGGTGTGGTGGTGTTCGGCATGCACAGGCACGCCGGCGCGCACGCCGATGGTCCCGACGCGGACCTCGCCGGAATAGATGTGCCAAGTCTCCTCATGCGGATTGTCGGCGCGGCGGCGGGAGGGCGGTCAGTCAGAGAACGGGCCAGCCGCTGGATCGAGGGGCATTGCGGCTAGGCCAACAGGTTGGTCAACAGGTCTCGTCAAAAAGGCCCCGGCCCAAATGGGGCATGAGCCGGGGCCTCCAAGTATGCCCTCACGAGTTGAGGGCATCGGGAAAACTTGGCAAAAGCCACGATGTTCCTGGCTCGGCGGAAGTCCCCCGATTCCAAAAACCTCAGCGATGCAGTGGATGCACGCCGATTTTTGCGGCGACGTGGGATGGAGGAGAGCGGGCCTAGCGCGTCATCAACCATAGCTTCGATGTTCTTCCGAGAGTATTCGCGGGCCGTGTAGCGCGGTCCAGGCTCCTCTGGAAGATCCCGCATTTCCATACAAGCGAAGCCACCTCGTGGCACTCCGGCGCACCAAGATTTCGGCGAGTGATCCACCATCAACGTGGGTGGCCTGGAGAGTGGTGGACCCCTAGGAACTTTCGGAGGTGCAACTCATTGAGCGGTTATTCAAGTAGAGGACCGCTCTGTGAACCACATCGCCGTTATCTTGATCTTACTCGTTGGCGGCTCGTCGCTCGCATTGGCCCAGAGTACGGGTGGATCGAGCAGTAGCGGCTCGGCAACGAGTGGAACTGCGGCCACCGGCTCCAAAGGTTATGCTGGCGGCACCCTATCGACCGGGCATACCATAAGCGGCACTGCGGGCTCCTCCAGTCCCAACGTGGGCAACGCGCTCAGCCACGCGGCGACCGGCGACGTGGATGCTTCCTCTGTTAGTCCGGCTCCAACTTCCCACGACAACGCGGTGGATACGCCCGCCGCCGAACGCGCCATAAAGAATTTGGGCAACACCGATATCGGCATTCTCAAGAAGAAGACCGCGACGAGAAAAACGAGGAGAGCCTAGCCGCGCGGGCGGCCTCTCAGTGCCGCCAGCCGTCCTTGTCGACCTCCACCCGAAAGCCTTCCGGCATGCGCGGCACTTCACCTGCAGTAGCGTTGCAGGCCGAGCAGGGCGCGCCAGCGCCGCCACAGGCGCAGGCGCGTGGTCCATCCCAAGGGCGGTCCGGGTGGTTCTCGCAAACCCAGCCGAGGTTGTCGCAGTTGGTGCAGGTCGTGGTCATTCCACCGGCGGCCTTTTCCTCGCTGGGCATTAGGCGATCCCGCGCAAGGGCAGCGCTAGCTGCATGTCGAAGCGCCTTGTGGCGTTGGCCGTGATGAAGGCTTGCAGTGCAGACGCGATCTCGGCGTCGGTGTCGGCTGCGCGCTGGGCCAGTGCGTCGGCGACGTCGGAGGTCACATCCCGCGACCATCCCTCGACGGGATTGAAGGATACAATTCGCACTGGATAGGCGTACTGGCCAGACAGGAGATTTTGCAGGACCGTCTCGAGGTCGGTGTCAGCCTCATCCGTCTCGCGCCAGGCGCAACCGGCACGCGCGCCGAAGTCTTCAAGCACCAGATAGATATCGCGGTCGGGGCGGTCGGCCGGCACGATCGAGGGCGAGGAACGCATACGCGACTCCGATACGACAAAGGAGGAGAGACGGCCCCGGCTGCAGGGGTCAAGGGGTAGGCCGAGGCCGCTCCGCCAGCTCTGGCGGCGAGCCAGCGACGACTCAAACATCAGCCGCCCTTGTGGTTCCTTTTCCAAACTGAAGGGGCGCTTCCGTATTTAACCGGTGTCACAAGACTGATTTTAACGGGGCCTAACATGGTAGAAGGCAAGCCAGCGGGGAAGGCGCTCCCGTGACCCGCACGGCCAACAGAAGGCAGAGCCAGTGATCAACATTGCTGAGTGCCGAAAACATGCTGATCTCTACAAGAGACTTTCTGGCGCGAGCGGCATTTCCAAAGATCGAGCCGATGTCCTGAAAAACATCGCCCGAACTTATGTGGGTTTGGCTGGCCAACTGGATAGACTGGCTTCTCTCGCGAGGAATGAGCAGAGGTAGGGTACCGGCCTGCTTCCGGCATCAGTCGCCTAGTTTGATTTGGGTGTGGCCTGTTTTACGAAAGAAACAATTTGAGGTTGGCGTCGTTCTGGTCTGATGAGACGGTACTATTTTGACATCAGAGAGGGTGACGAGATTTTCTCGGATGAGGAAGGTCTGGAACTCTCAACCATAGAGAAGGTGCAGGAAGAGGCGGCGCGCTCGCTTGCCGATATGGCCCGAGATGCCGTCCGGACCCCAGGGGACGGCAGCCACCAGATGTCGATTGAAGTCCGGGACGACGGCGGTCCGGTGCTCCAGCTCAAATTTACATTCGAGGTCGAACGGCGCAGGCATTGAGGCCGCCTCCGTTGGCGGGCTGTGTTCCTTCTGTCGGGAACCCAAGTTCGGGTCTATGGTCTCAAAATCACCGCCCGTCCGAGGCGCCTATCGGTAACTGAGAGTGCTCCATACTCCCGCCCTCTATGCCGAGCGGAAGCCATGTGTGAGAAGTGCATTCAGTACGAGGACAAGATCGCCCGGTATCGGCGCCTGTCGCTCGGAATCAACGACCGACAAACGCTGGACGGAATTGCAGTCCTGATCGCACAGGCGACGGACGCGAAGGCCCCTCATTCATCGTCTCCACCGGAAGAGCAAGGCAGTCAGTAGGACGGCTTCACATTCGGCGCTGGATTCCTAGCGGGGCTCTTTATGTTCGACTTCGATCTATTTTCCAAACGCGAATGGGCGACGATGATTGTTGCTTTCGCGGCTGTGACCGCGCTCGCCCTCTACGGCTTTTTCCAGTTTCTCGACTACCTAGCACCACGCCTGTAAGGCCCCTCGGTTTCCCGCCCACAAACCAAACTCTCACCTCTCGTTCAATCGGCACGATAGGCGCAACCCAAGCCTCTCCGGGCGCCGCTGGATCAACCCACGTTGTAGGGCTATAGATTCCACCAGGGAATGCCTTGTCGCCATAGAGCGGGCGCACGGCTGCCGGCAAAGCCCCTGCAACATCTGAGGTAGGCAATGCCCTACCACCGGACCCGATATAGCGCTCGGCATATGCGTCTCGCCATTTCGCGGCGCAGAGGGCATCTTTCGTCCAAGCTATTTGCTCACCCCAGCCGGCGACATTTCGCAACGCCCGCACGAAGGCCACAGAGCCGTAGACAAAGGTTCGGCCAATTGGCCGGGCGGGCGCCGCCACCTACGGGAAGGAAATGTCATCCACCTCGATGCCAGCCGATCGCGCGGCCCGAGCAAGGGGACCGGTGTTGGCGACTACGTGGTTATTTTGGCCGAACAGCTTCACGTCACTTTCGCTCCTTGCCCACGACTGTTTATGAAGCGGCCGACCGCGGTGTCGGTCCGAGGAGCCAGTTCGACGGCGAGCCGGCGCTGGTATTCCGCGCGGTCAACGAGCTCGCCGAAGAGTTCGGCGTCCTGGAAATAGACGTCAATCTTGCCCTCGACGATCGTCTCGTCGGTGCGGCGAACGTATTCCATCATGCTCATCATACATCATCCTCGCGGGCGTAGTTCAACGGTAGAGCGTCAGCCTTCCAAGCTGAATACGAGGGTTCGATTCCCTTCACCCGCTCCAGCCTTTTCATAGACTTAGCGAGCGGGTCGGATTTTGTTCTAACAAACGGGCTGCTTTACACGTTCTGATGCTCGCTTTCCGATCGACTGTTTCGCGTGTTTTTTGATAGTCGTCCTGTTCCCCGCACGGCTCTGGACCGACTGAAGTGCGGGCTCATCAAAGCCGAATATCTTGGCTTGGAAAAGCGGTGCCGAATGCGCGTGCGGAAATCGGCGACGATGGCGTGGAAATAGGACAGGTCTGCGAAGTGAAGTGGTCAGACGATCAGTCGCCGGCTCTGCGGCGGTGATCTGCACTTCGAGGTCGACATAAAGTTGGCGCGGGGACCTGTCAGGGCTTCACGAACCGATAGGCGAAGCGATCGGTCTCGCCCTTGATCGAGGGATCGAACACCTTGATCGAGTGCGGATCGCCCTTGTTCGCGAGCATGGTGCTTTCCGCGTCCAGTACGAAGCCGGCCGCCTCCACCTCCTCGCGAACGGATGCAGGATCAATCCGATGCAGCGACTGGGCGTCGCTCGTGCCCGCCCCGACGGCGGCGGCGTGGTCTACGATGACGTAGGACCCACCGGGCTTCAGCCGCTCGTAGGCAGATCGATTGAATTGGGCCGCTGTCGCACCCCTGGCCTGGATCAGCGCAGTGTGGAGATCGTGGTAGAACAGATGCAGCCACAGGACATCGGCTGGTTGCGTGGCCTCCGGCATCGCGACTAGGTCCGCCGAGACGGCTTCGACGTTCTCTCGGCCCGGCTCCTTCGCAAGCGTTCGCATGCGGCCGACCGGATCGTTCTTGAAGTGGGCGACTTCGGCCGGCACGAAGCTGTAGACCCGTCCTTCGGGTCCCACGACGTCGGAGAAGAGACGGGTCCAGTCGCCGTCGCCTGGGTAAACGTCGATGACGGTGGCGCCCGCGTCTAAACGTGCGAACCGGATCAACTCGGATAGCTTGGATTGGTCGTACATCGGGATCTCCATTGCGGTTGGGAATTCGACGAGCGCGCGGCCTGCGAGGCGGCGATCTACGGCTCATTCACCGCCGACCCCGAACCGATGGCCACAGACGGCCAGCGCTTTGACTGTTCGCTCCGAAGCCTGGACTTAGGCCCAGCGGCCGGCCTCCTCAAAACTAAGGCGAGGATTGCGCGGAAACACGGAAGCTGGATCGCCGTGGCCAATGCTGCAAATGAAGTTCGACCGAATCCGCGTGCCTGAGAAGAACGCCTCATCCACGCCGGCGTTGTCGAAGCCGGACATGGGTCCGCAGTCCAGTCCCAACGCCCGCGCAGCGACGATGAGGTAAGCGGCCTGCAGCGTTCCGTTTCGCATTGCCGTCACCTCGGCCACGTCTGGTGCCGCAAAGTATTTCTGCATGACCTCGGCAGCGTGAGGCAAAAGCTTTGGCAGCTCGCCGGCGAAATCCAAATCGTGGCCGATAATGACCGTGACAGAAGCCTTCAGAATCTTCGGCTTATTCGGTTCCGCAGCGAGCCCGGCGAGCGTTGCCTTTCCATCTGGGCTACGCACCCAGACAAACCGCGCGGGGCTACTGTTCGCAGAGGTCGGGCCCCATTTCAGTAGGTCATAAATCTCGCGTACCAGATCGTCCCCTACTGGACGATCTGCCCATCCGTTGGGGGTGCGAGCGGAGCGGAAGATCTGATCAAGCGACTGATCGTTTAGAGCGGAATTCATAGATAGGGTCCATTCGTATAAGCGGCATAAATCAGGAGATGCGATCGCAATTCACCCGTCGAACTTGACTAGGTCCTTGCGTCGATCTGCGAGGCCCGCGCCAATGCTTGCGTGTCGACGTATTCCCGGATGTGGACGACTTTGCCGTCTCGAACGGTAATGTCGATGACCCACTCGTCCTTGAACGGCCTGTTTGTGGCTTTGATTTTTCCCGTAGCAACGCCGACGACCATAACCCTGTCTCCCTGCGCTACGAATTCGGGGGGCTTCGGGTATTGCGTTTCCACCTCTTCGGACGCCTTCTTGAGAACAGCCGCCAACTCCGCGTGCCCGCGGTGCGTGCCTGCAAGCGGCCAGCATTCGCCCGGAATGATCCACTCGATATCTTCTGCAGCCAACGCCAGCAGATCGCGCGCGTTGTTGCTGCCCATGGCGGCAAAGAAATTCTTCACAAGCTTGACATTCTCTTCGGTGCTCATCGTATCTCTCCGTTTTCGGCTCGGCGCGAATTCAGATGGCCGAGAAGCCGCCGTCGACGGACAACTCCACCCCGTTCACGAAGCTCGAATCGTCTGAAGCAAGAAATAGCGCGGCTGCCGCAATTTCCTCGGGACGACCCATCTTTCCCCTCGGGATCAGGGATTCGAACATCCGCGTCGCTTCCTCGGTGAGAACCTGGTCCTGCATCGGTGTGGCGATCGGCCCTGGGTGCAGCACGTTCACCCGGATATTCCTGCCCTTGAGTTCGTTGAGCCACCCGCGTGCGAATGCGTGCAGCGCCGCCTTGCTCGCCGCATACACACTGTAACCGGGAAAACCTTTGATCGAAGCAACTGACCCGGTCATGAAGATCGATCCGCCGTCGTTTAACAGCGGCAACGCCTTCGGGACCGTAAACAGCGTGCCGCGCGTATTCAGGCCGAAGGTCGCGTCGAAATGCTGCTCGGTAATCTCGCCCAGTGGGACGGCTTCGCCCGTGCCAGCGCTCGCGTACAGGATGTCGATCCTGCGCTGTTCCCGCTTGACCGTGTCGAACAGACGGTCGAGGTCGTCGAGATTGGCCGCGTCGCCGCGCACGCCGGTCACGTTCCGGCCGATCAGCTTGACGGCCTGGTCCAGCGCCTCCTGTTTCCGGCCCGTGATGAAAACATAGGCGCCTTCTTCAACGAACCGCTGGGCGCTCGCCAGCGCCATGCCGCTCGATCCACCCGTGATGACTGCAACCTTACCTTCAAGCTTTCCCATGACTGCTTCCTTCCAGGCTTCCGCCTCTGATCGTTTGGGGACGCCCCGAGAACCTCGACATAGGTCCGCCGGGGTCAGGCGTTGAGTGCGGAAAAGCGCACATCGGTGGTGCGAAATCGATCCGGTTGGACGACTGACGCCAGCCGCGACGATCGAGTTCCGCCGTTCGGAAATGGGCCGTGCTTGCCGGCATAGGCTAGGCTATGACGGCCGCCCGCGCTGTGTTCGATGTGTTAAATACGGGCTTTGGAAGGCGCACCGCGCGGTGCGGGATTGCACCATGATCGACTGGGATGACGTTCGCTACTTTCTTGCCGTCGCGCGGGGAGGCTCGGTGCGGGCCGCCGCCGAGCGCCTCGGTGTGAACCACGCGACCGTGCTACGTCGCATCGCCCAGCTTGAGGAACGCCTCGGCGTCCAAATGTTCGAAAAGCTGCCTTCGGGCTACCGCCTGACGGGGGCTGGCGAGGAGGTCCTCGAGTTCGCGGACCAGATGGAAGCTTCTTCGCACCTGCTGGAGACGCGCGTCTTCGGACGCGACCAGGGCGTGCGCGGGCTTCTGCGGGTGACGCTGGCGCCACCCCTCGCGACACACCTGCTCATGCCTGATTTCGCCGATTTCGCGCGTCTGCATCCGGACATCGAGATGGACATCCTGTCGTTCGGCGAGCTGGCAAATCTGACCAACCGAGAGGCCGACGTCGCGATCCGCGTCGTCTACGACCGCCAAACCCTGCCGCTCAATCTTCACGGCCTGAAGGGACCGGAGGTCTTCGGCGGCGTCTACATGTCGCGCGATCGACTGGCCGCGTGGCGTGCGGGCGCGCCTGATCCCATCCGGTGGATCGTCATCAGCATTCATGGAATCCCGGACTGGGCCAGCGAGGGTGAGGTTCGCACCACGGGGGTTCCATTCAGGACCACTGACGCCGAGTCGCAGATCGTTGCTGTACGGCAAGGGCTCGGGTTGACGACACTGCCGTGTTTCGTTGGCGATGCCGACCCCCTACTGGTGAGGGTGCCGGGCACCGACCTGCACATGTACGGAACGCTCTGGCTTCTCACACAGGGGGAGACACGCAAGACGAAGCGCGTGCGGCTCTTCATGGAGTTCGTATCCCTCAGGCTCTCCGCGTACGCTCCGCTTCTCGCGGGGATGTCCATATCGCGCGGCTGACGCGCGGCGACGCTGGCAGTGGACAAGTGCCGGCAAGCGGATCCCCAACGCCCGAGTTAGGATTTCCTGAGTCACGGCACCGTTGGCGCCCTCTCAAAGACACAGGGATATTACGAGCGGGGCAACTCTAGGGAGGCGTTTGTTGTGGGTCCGGGATTTGTACCTTTCTCGCGTCCGAGCCGAATGTTCTGCGACCATGGGGCTCGTAACCGCTGACCTTGCCCGCGGGCTTAATCCAGCTTGAAGTTCGTTCTGGCCCAAGACAAGGACCAGAGCATGAAGCGCAGCCGCTTTTCGGAAGAGCAGGCGCTGGCCGTACTTATTGGTGCGGGAACAAGTGGCAATTCCACGGGTTTTCCGAACCGTCTGTGTTGCATGGTTATGCGCCGAGGCATCGATGAAGACCAAGCTACCCGGGAAGTTGTCACACTACGATAAGATGGCCGCCTCCGCTCAGCAATTTTTCAAGGAGGCGACGGCGTGTCGCGAGGAGGCGGCTCGGAGCCTCGACCAGGTCGATCGAGAAGGCTGGCTGAAGCTTGCGAGCGAATGGACGGAGCTCGCGCTCGCGGCCGAGCGGGGCCAGATTTTCCGCCGGGACATTTGATCCCAGAGACCTATGGAGAACGTTGCGGTCCCCTAGATGCCGTAATGGGCCCGGCTCCGAGCAAGGGGGGATGATGGTGGCTGTCCCCCGATAGATGATGAAACGGGTCACGACTTGAGTCGGCCCCAAGCATCTGGAGACGGAGGACAGCCGTGGAGAATTATGCCGGAATTGACGTGTCGTTGGAACTGTCGAGCGTATGCGTTGTGGATTCCCAGGGTAAGATCCTGAAGGAGGCGAAGGTCGCAAGCGAACCCGACGCCTTAGTCGAATTTTTCGAGACGCTTGGCTTTGCAGTGAATAGGATCGGGCTGGAGGCTGGGCCACTGTCGCAATGGCTGCATGCGGGGCTGCAAAGAGCAGGATTCGAGACGGTTCTGCTGGAAACACGGCATGTGAAGGCAGCATTGTCGGCGATGACAGTGAAGACGGATCGCAAGGATGCACGCGGAATTGCCCAGTTGATCCGGATGGGATGGTTCCGCGCGGTGCACGCAAAGTCGATAGGGGCTCAAGAGATCCGGGCACTCCTGATCGCACGCAAACAGCTTCTCGGACGGCTGATCGATGTGGAATTAAGTATCCGGGGGATTTTGCGTGGCTTCGGTCTGAAGGTTGGCCCGGTGACGCGAAGGAATTTCGAAGCGCGGATCCGAGAGTTGGTTGCGGGGCAAGCGACATTGGAGCGCATTGCCACAGCGATGCTTTCGGCCCGATCGGCCTTGAAGGTCGAGTACGGAAGGCTACACAAGACTGTGCTGGCAATTGTGCGTGACAATGTAGTTTGTCGCCGGCTGATGACAGTACCAGGCGTTGGTCCCCTGGTGGCAATTACTTACAAATCGGCGATTGATGACCCTCATCGCATCGTAAAATCGAAGGCAGCGGGCGCGCTGTTCGGGCTCACGCCAAAGAAGTACCAATCGGGAGAAAAGGACGTCACAGGCGGGGTCACGCTGGCCGGCGACGAGATAGTGCGTACGGTGTTGTATGAGGCCGCCAACGTTCTGCTATCGCGCATCACGCGATTCTCAAAACTTAAGCGCTGGGGGATGGACGTCGCCAAGCGGCGAGGCTCGAAGCGCGCAAAAATCGCCTTGGCACGCAAGCTCGCAGTGATCCTGCATCGAATCTGGGTCGACGGCACAACCTACCGATGGACCGACGCGGCCCGATCGCAGCATAGAACACGAGGAGAAGAGTTGGAATGCAACCGGGCTGAACTGAGCCTGGTGCCCGAAGTCCCGTCGCCGGGACGGTGGATCCGGTGAAGCCGTTACACGCCCAGTGGCCGCCTTCTGACGGACCACGCGTATCTAGATAGGCTTACCGCTCTCTCTGACAGCATGATGTGGCGGCCAGGCGTTGACCACGGACAGAAGCATGAGCTCGGCGGCGTGACATTCACTCGGGAGGCTTGACATCATCGGGCCCATTACAGAAGTGGCGCGTACCACCGTCACCAAGCAGCGTCGAGCGGAATGACGCAAATGGCGGCGTCGTCATCATCGATTACAAAGATGGAGTACCCTTTGCCCACTAGTTCGGGTCGGGTCTCGCGTAACGAACGAGCGAGCTTGATGGCCTCTATTTGGGCTTCAGTTTCGCTAGGCAAATCATGCGCTCCGAAGTCCGAAACGAAATGCGTATCAATGAGCTTGTAGGTAAAAAGAGGCATAGGGGTTGCCCGCGACAATGCGAAAGGCAAAGCCCCTGCTGGCATAGCCAAGCAGGGGCTCGCGGATGGATGGCACGAGGCTCGCGGATGAGGTGTCGCTCCAAGAACCCGTATCACTGAAGCAAACAACCGCTTAGTAGGCTCGCCAAAATATTGTGCAAGCCGCGCAAATAAAAGGCCCGGCGCTCTTTCTCGAGAATCACCGGGACTAAGCTGGCCGGCCTTCACCCCAAGCACAAGGCCGCGTATGTCCCCACGGCCCCGTCCCGAAACCAAGACTGCCTCTGCTTACTTAACGAGCCGCCAGGACCGCGAACTCCGCGATTTAACTCGACTCTCGAATGGAACTGGAATTTAGTTCCCTCATCATCGTTCCGTCCTGGGCACTTGCCGGTGACTGAGAGTGTCGCGCTCCCGCCTGATCGAGGAGCACTTCTATGGCTCCGGACCCGCCCCGCTGCCCGCTATGCAATAAGCCCATGCACCTGCTGATCGGGCCAAACGGCGTCCGCAAACTTCAATGTGTCCGATGCGATGACGTTGACCCGATGCAATTGGCAGACCTCCAGGATTTGATAGAGGGCACACTGCAGCCGCCTAAAAAGTAAGGCGCCTCAGTTGGCGGCCGACCAATATCTTATTCTCGAGTCAGCAGATCTTCACCAGGCGGCATCAGCTTTACGTAGGTGCCGCTTTCGTGCTTCCACAACCAGCCGCGCTCGATCGCGTGTTTGAGCCCGGCGCCGAACTCGCTGCCACTGCCCTTCAGCTTGAACATGAACGGCGCGTTGATCCGCTCGATGTAGAAGCGGCCATCCTGGACGGCCTCGACGTTGGCTGCGAGCTCGACGAGTTTGCGCGCGGCCACTTCCGGGTTCGCGTAGGGTCGTCCTTCGTGCTTCATCGGCGCGTTCCGCGGTGATGTGTGCGCGGTGCGGGAATGCGCCTGCCGGCGCATTCGCGTGTCTGGTACCCCCCGCCGGAGAGCCGGGATATCCCGGTTGTGAGGTCCCGGCCAGCATCCAGCGCGAATAGGCTTCACACCCATTCCATGGGTTCGCCGATCGGACGGCAAGCAATTCGGAAGCGACGAGGGAGAAGCGACCGATGGAAGCGCGATGGAAGTTCAAGTGCTGCCGCTAATCATCTGCTCTAAGATCATATCGGCGCTTGAGGCGTTGCGTCGTGGTGTGCGCAGCCTGATGAATGCGGTCTATATCGGCATTCTCGGATGCTGCGACGTGAAGTCGCCAATCCATGCCGCGGGGCAGGCCTGGATCTCGCTCGACTTCCACCGAAATGACGTTCTCTCCTCCCGCGTAACCCCGGATCTCTTGCAGCGCGATACGCTCGAGCTCGGATTTGGAGACGAACGCTTTGAACACCGCACTGCACTCCTCCCGGATGGCCTTCACTAGGCCATATCAAATTCGTCCTGCATCTTAGTGACCGTGCTCTGGAGCTTCTTCTCGGCCGGTTCGTCCATGTCATTCGGTCGCATGCCACCCAGTTCCCAGCTTGGGACGCAGCCCTTTCGACGGATCAGATGCAGGCCGTGGATACGCGACCGCTTTTCCAGTTCCGCCATCAATTCGTTCTCGATCAGAATTGGCTTCATGGGACTTCCTCCGCTGGGGCTTCCCATCTGGAAAACTGTCTTGAGGCGTCAACGTTCCTCCGTTTTGAGCTGGCCGCAAAAGGTGGGTGGGGAGAATGACGGTCACGGCGTTGACGCGCAAACAGAAGCAGGTCTGCGAGCTCGTCGCCGAAGAGCTATCGAACAAGGAGATCGGCGTCCGGCTTGGCATCGGTCATCGCACGGTCGAATTCCATCGGGCTCAAGTCTATCGCCGTTTAGGCGTGCGCGATGCCGTGGAATTGGTCAGGAAGGTTTTGGAGGGGAAGACAGCATGACGACCCAGAAGAAGGGTTGCCCGGTGATTGCTGGCCGCGAGCACGTCGTAAGGTCAGAGATCGAGAATTCCAACTACGGGGCCCTTCTCGCGACCTACCGATAGTCGGGCGTAAGGCGCGATCTGCGGTTCGCGCGTGAACGGCCGCTGCTTCCTGGATACGCGCGGTTCTACACGGGCTCCGAGTCCTTGGTGACGTCGCTGTGATTGACGGTCTCATTCGTTGGTCAACTCCTAAGGCAAAGCCAGCCCGTGCAGGACAAGGAGATGATCAGGCTCGCCCTCGACCATGCAGGTGGAGCGCACAACGAGATCGCGCACGTTTCCGGTGCCTCGCCGCGAACCCGTCGGCGCAAGCCGCGTCCTGGCAAGAGACTGCGTAAGATTACTAGCTAGTAGCAGCACGAGCATGAAGGACGAAGCAGCCATGGTTAGCGTCCAACAGAAGCGATGTGGTCACTGGGCCTTTCCGCTCCTGGGCAACTGAATGGAGTTGCCGCATTGGATAGCTATGCGCTGAATCAAGATACCCAAGACATTCGACGTTCGTCAGCGAAACCGAGAGCATGACGCCAAGTCGCCGCTCGCCAGCGGCATGACCGCGGCGGGCGAGGCGCGCAGGTCTACTCGGCCGGTGCGACAAAGGAGCAGGCCAGCATCCTCTTCGCTGATGCGGTGAAGAGGTTGAAGAAATCCCCGGCGCTCGAGCAGCAGCTCAATTCAGCGGCGGCGAAGGCAAGGAACATAACATCGCATTTCTGAAGACGAATTCGTTCTTCAGGCCGGTGTCGCGAGAGACGACGGCTCGGGTCCGCGTCCGCACTTCGCCCTTGTCGACGAGCTCCACGAACATCCCGACGGCGGTGTGCTGGAAATCTTGGAGCGCGGCTTCAAGTTTCGCCGGCAGCCGATGCTGGTGATGATCACGAACAGCGGAAGCGAACGCAATTCGGTTTGCTATACGGAGCACGAGGCACGCCATCCGCGTCGCGGCTGGAAACCGCGAAGCAAAAGACGATGATAGTAGATTTTGCAGGGCGCCCTCAAGGCCAGTGTCAGCCTGATCCGTCTCGCGCCACGCGCAACCGGCGCGCGCCGAAATCTTCAAGCACCAGATAGAGGTCGCGGTCGAGGCGGTCGGCCGGCAACCCCGAGCTGGCATTGCCGCATTTGCGACGTCTGAGTTGCCTCACAAGAGATGCAAGGATCGCTCAGCGGTGCGGGGTTATCCGTACAAGCGAAGCCATCTCGTGGCTCCGGCGCACTAAGATTTCCGCGAGCGATCGACCATCAACGCGGTGGCCTGGAGAGCGGGAGGTCCCCTAGGAACTTTCGGAGGTGCACCCCATTAAGCCGTCATCCAAGTAGAGGATCGATCTGTGAAACACATCGCCGCTACCTTGATCTTACTCGTTGGCGGCTCTTCGCTCGCCTTGGCCCAGAGTACAGGTGGATCGAGCAATGGCGGCTCGGCGGCGAGTGGAACTGCGGTCACCGGCTCCAGAGGTTATGCGGGCGGCACCCTATCGACCGGGCATACCATAAGCGGCACTGCGGGCTCCTCCAGTCCCAACGTGGGCAACGCGCTCAGCCACGCAGCGACCGGCGACGTGGATGCTTCCTCGGTTAGTCCGGCTCCAACTTCCCACGACAACGCGGTGGATACGCCCGCCGCCGAACGCGCCATAAAGAACTTGGGCAACACCGACATCGGCATTCTCAAGAAGTAATGCATGCTGCAAGTTTCCCAACGCCCTCGAGGCTCGTCGAGGTAACCTCTAGGCCCCGGCTTATCCCTCATTTGAGCTGGGGCCGGCACGAGGACTCAAGGGGAACGACAAAGGCGGGCGAATATTTGAGTCGTCGCTGGCTCGGCTTGGCGGAGCGGCCGCCGGCGGTGTCGCGCCAATTCGGCTCTGACGACTAGGGCCGCGCGGGAGTGACGCTCCGCAGGGCCCCGGCTCTTCCTTGACGCCTTGACCAATTAGTCGATGATTTTGACGACGCGGCGCGTGCGCGGTTCGAGCTGCACGAAAGCGGCACCTATGGGAAACTGCTCCAGCGCGGAGAGAACCTTATCTGATAGGAGCCCACCATCATCAGGCGCGATGATTTACTCGGCGGGCCTGCGCCCTTCCGCGGAGCCGCGAATGTTGGCATCGTTCAATGCGCGACACGCACGTTCGCGGAAACTTGTAAGACTTCACCGCGAGCGTCGCGGATTTTGACGGACTTGAGTCCGTACTGATCTTTGAAGCCATTATCGATGATGATCTGCCCCAGTGCTTCGATTGCCAAACGACGCGCCGTCGCCAAATCGTGGCGGTCGATCCCCTCGTCGTCACGAAGCTCTCCGTCGCTATCATGCAGATCAAAGTAAAACATCGCCATGCCGGGAAAAACCAGCAAGAGGTTTTGAAGTTCCAAGCTTAGCGCGCAACAATGTTCATCCCTTCCCGCGCGCGGTTCGCTGTGTTCGTTACCCTTTAGAAGACGATGCACAAGATCCTTTTTCCGGTAGCGACTACAAGTTGAAAGATAGTGCTTCCAAAGAAAACGAGGCCCGACATACGAGATGTCGGACCTCTCGCCTGTTTGGCATGGTCGGCAAACCAAAGTTTTGGTGACCTCGTCACCTGATTATTGAGCCGAGTGCTCCGCGAGACATCGCTCGATCGCCAGCTTCAGGGATTCAACCGTGCAGGCTCCGCCTCCCCTCTACTGTCCCCACGCGGCGCCGGCCCCACTTGCCAGAATGGTGATAAGCAACAGCTTTGAAGTTGTAGCACGCATCTCGATCTCCAAGTTACTGCCACAAAGGCGGCGAACGCTGTGAACCGGTGCTCGCCTCAAGCCTAACCTAAATCGGCCGCCGAGCGCTCGTTGGACATATCGGCCTATCTGTTAACAATCACGGCCATGAATGCCACGGTGGGTGTCACGACGGCGGCCGCGATGTATCTTTGCGGCCTGGGAGAGAACTCGTCCGCGGCCTTGATCACCACATAGGCCGGACTGGTGATCAGGTCACGCGCCTGCCGTCTCATCTCAACTGACTTTTGCAAAAAAATCGGCCAGAAGCAGAAGTCGGTTATTCTATTACCTCGTCTGCGCGGCCCAGCAGCGTTGGCGGCATGTCGAGCCCGAGAATTGTTGCTGTCTTCAAGTTGACTGCAAGTTCAAATCGGGTTGGCTGCTCTACCGGGAGGTCGCTTGGCGCAGCGCGCCGAGCTGATCGCGAAGCAGAAGGCGGCTTATGAAGCCGCGCACTCGGAGACGAGGAACGGCGCGAGTGGCCGGGGTCGCGCCCCGTCAACTAACCGGCGAACGGGAGAAAGAAACGGCTCTGAATGGGCGGACAGGCACGGGGCACAAATGCTCGCCTGCGCGAGGAAAGGGCAGACGACGATCGGCGCTTTGACGGAGGCGGAGAAGCCGCGCTCGCGCGGCGGTATTTCAGACAGGAAGCAGGCCTGATCCTTTATAGGGCTGTGATCCGTAGGCTGAGATGTGGCGGCTTCTTACTGGCGCGCGGTAGCCAGCGCCGTACGCCAGTACGTTGATCAGAAGAAGAACGGCGTTCTGGATGATGAGCGAGTTCTTCGGTTCATTATCCCGTCGGCGATCCATGCGAGAGACGCGGCGATAAAGAGAGCGAACCCGCACACGGTGATGCGCGCGTTCCAGTTCGCCGCCACCATGGCGGCAGCGATAATCGTCATGGCGGCTGCCAATGTCCTTAATACTTCAAGGCTCATGCTTTCCTGCTCAAAACAAGGGCCGCCTTCCGGGCGGCCCTCCACTTCAATCCTGCCAACGGACTAGGCGGCTTTCCGGTTCACGCTGCGCAGCGCCATCGTATTGAGCTTCTCGTCCGTCGCCTTCTCCTCATCGAGATTCTGCTGCAGGACGGAGGCGCAATCATCGCGGCCGAGCATCTTGGCCCATGCGATCAGTGTGCCGTACCGGGTGATTTCATAGTGTTCGACGGCCTGGGCCGCCGCAATCAGAGCCGCATCCAGCACCTGCTTGCGCCAGTAGTCCGGGAGGAGAAGCTCCGTCGTGACCTCAACGACGGCGATATTGTCGCGCTCGGTGCCGCCGCCGCTTCGCCACAGACCTTCGCCGGGCGCTCGGATGAAGCTCGTTGCGCCGCCGAACTTGTCGGTCAGCTCTCTCAGAAGCCCGTCGAACCAATCCTTCGGGATCTTTTCTCCCTTGCCCGTCTCCTTCGGTAGCAGGATCTGCACAAGATAGGACTCGCTCATGGCAGAAGGCCCGTGCGGGTGCCGCCGGGCCAGGCGGCGAGGAGCGTTTCCGTCGTCACGCATTCCACCTGCTGCCCGAACCTGTTCGCGTAGATGGTCATCATGGAGTCGTGGGTCTCGTCGGCGGAGCTGCAGATCGCGTCGGTCATGAGGACGACTCGAAAGCCCCAATCGACCGCGCCCAGCACGGTCGCCAACACGCAGACGTCGGTCTCGCCGCCCGTGACGATCACGGTGTCGACGCCGGCGGCGCGCAGTTGCGCGTGCAGGTCGCTGCCGATCCACGGCGAGTAGACGTACTTGTCAAAAGTGCGGGCAGGTGGAACGAAGCGGGCGAGATTCGGTACAAGATCGATCATGTCGGAACCGATCTCGTCGATGGTCATCGAGCTCCAGCGCTCATAGTAGCGGCGCCACATGCCGACGCCGTGGCCGGGAGCGCTCGCCGGAATGAAGCGGGTGAAGACCGTGCGCGCCGGGTGCGCGGCCGTTATCGCCACGACGTTCGGCAGGACGCGGGGCAGCCACGGCATCTTCCAATCCGTGTCCTCGGCGAACATGCGCTGCATATCGACGCAGAGGTGGATCGCCTCGGCGCCCACGGGCCCGTACCTGAGCTCGTCCTTTTTTGACATCGCTCGCATCCTCGAAAGCCAGCCCCAACGGACCTGCTAGGGCTTGGTTCCTCGCTTGTGCGAGTGGCACTTGAGGTCGCGGAGCTTGCAGCCGAGGACGGCACCGGCGAGGGCGGCGCCGACCACGTTGGAGCCGACGATGACCCAAACTCCCTTAATGGCGCCGTAGACGATCCAGAGCGTCAGGCCGAGCGTGAGTGCCGTGAGCATGCCGAGAGAGAGGTCGTCCGTGGATCCGCGTGGCCAAGCCTTCCGGACCTGCGGCACGTAGGACAGGGAGGCGAGAAAGGCGGCAAGTGCGCCGACGTAGGGGGCAAGGGTCGACAAGCCGGTAGCTACTTGGGCTCGATCTTGAGCTTAGGATCGGTAGGAAGGACTTTCGCGCCGACATCGGCCGCGGCCTGCTCGGTGCTCACACCGGAGTTGGCGTGGACGGAGCCGGAATTCTTCCCGCCGATCAGCGGGTAACTGAGGAAAACGGTCGCGAGCACCAGCGCTCCACTAGATGCGAGCCATTGCGATTTCCGCTTCTTCCCGACTGTACCCATCGTTTTCCAAATCTTGGCCTGGTCGATTGGTTCCATGACAGGCAGATGAACTTGGAACCTGCTCCGACGTTATGATGGCAAAGGCAATTCAAACGAGGCGTTCGCGACTACGCGGACGCCGTCACGGATCGACGTGATGGCGCTGGTCACTGTCAAACCTACCAAGCCTGACGTGCTCATTGCACGGACCGTGGCGAGTAAGACC
Organism: Bradyrhizobium sp. 604_D8_N2_3; assembly: GCF_051810765.1. Classification (NCBI taxonomy): domain Bacteria; kingdom Pseudomonadati; phylum Pseudomonadota; class Alphaproteobacteria; order Hyphomicrobiales; family Nitrobacteraceae; genus Bradyrhizobium; species Bradyrhizobium sp. 604_D8_N2_3. Next base: position 2,831,555 of record NZ_JBPWPM010000001.1, read on the forward strand.
AACCATTGCGCGGAGAGGGTCTCGCGCGGCCTGACGTGGGGCGGCGACGAAAAGATCCTCCTGGCTTTGGCCGTCGCCGGTTGGGTCGTGACGAGGGGCAGATCGGAGCAGCTGCAGCGCGTGGGCAACCACGCTCTCCTGGTCACAGTCGCAGCCTCCCTGGCGCCTCACGGTATGAAATCGGTTTTCGACCAGACCCGCCCGGATCGCACGACGGTGCTCGGTCATCTGCACGGGGTCTCGTTTTCCGGCAAGCGCGAGGACGCATTTCCGTCCGGCCACGCGCTCCACATGGGCGCCCTGGCATCCGCTGCGGGCACATTGCCGCCTCTGCTGCGGCGACTAATCCGTACCTTGGCGGTCGGCCTTTCCCTGACGCGGGTCATAGTGCTGGCGCACTGGGCGAGCGACGTGATCGCGGGCTTCGCGCTCGGAGTCATCATGGAGCGGTTACTGCGTCTCTGGACCGGCTATCCGATGTCGCCACCGAAGGAGGATGACAATGCCAATCCTTGAGGACGTGAAGGAATACGTGCAGCGCGCGACCGGTCTGCGCCGACCCGGAAAGAAGGAGGCGCCTGACCTAGCGCGGCCAAGAAAGCCTCAGACGGCTCGTTTCAAGGACGACGGTCTCATCCCGAACCATCCGCGCTGGCCTCTCGTCATCTACCGAGGCGCTGTGGATCTCGGCGACGGGCATGATCCGGCGGCCGTCATGGAGGACCTGTTCGAGGCCAACGGCTGGGGCGAAACTTGGCGGGACGGGATTTACGACTACGTTCACTACCATTCACGTATCCATGAGGTGCTTGGCATCGCGCGGGGTAGGGGACGTGTACGCTTCGGCGGAAGCAAAGGCCGGATCTTCAAGCTTAAGGCGGGCGATGTCGCCATCCTGCCGGCGGGCACGGGACACCAATGCCTGTTCGCAGATGAGGACTTCCTCGTCGTCGGCGCCTATCCGCGCGTCGGCACCTACGACGAGTGCACGCAGGTCGAGGACCGTCCGAAAGCTCTGAAGACGATTCCAAAGGTGCCTGTCCCGCGCAAGGATCCGGTGTACGGCGCGGGAGGCCTGCTCTCAAAGCTATGGAAGAAACCGAAATGAGCGAGTACGTCGTCCGCTTCCTGGTAGGCGGCGCCGTTGTGTCGGCCTTCGCGATGCTCGGAGACGTGCTCAGGCCGAAGAGCTTCGCCGGCCTGTTCGGAGCCGCGCCCTCGGTCGCGCTCGCCACTCTAGGCATCGCGATCTATCAGCACGGCGAATCCTACGCAGCCGTCCAAACCCATTCGATGATGGCCGGTGCGATCGCGCTCGGGATCTACAGCTTGGTCGTCTGCCAGCTCTTGATCCGGGCGCGCATGCGTGCGCTGCCGGCCACGCTGCTGTCGATCGTCGTGTGGCTCGCAGCTGCCTTCGGCCTGTGGGCGGCCGCGGGAGGTCAGACATGAGCGCGCCGATTGAAATCTCGCCGTCCTCGCTGCGAGAAGGACGCTGGCACGAATACGCGGTCCGCTTCGCGCTGGGCGGCGCAGCGACCGTCCTCGCCGGCCTGGTCAGCAGTTGGTACGGGGCTTCGATCGGCGGCCTATTCCTTGCTCTACCGGCGATCTTCTGCGCCAGCGCCACTCTCATCGAGAAGCATGAGATCCGCCGCATGCGCGAGGCCGGACTTGACGGAAAGCGGCGAGGGCAACAAGCCGCAGCGCTCGACGCCGCCGGCGCGGCGCTCGGCGCGCTCGGGATGCTGGCGTTCGCCGGAGTGTTCTGGCTACTGGTCGAACGAAGCGTCGCGGGCGCATTTGCGAGCGCCTCGCTGGCGTGGCTGGCGGTGTCGGTCGCGGCTTGGTTCGTGCGACGCAAGGCGAGATCATGTCGGAGCTCGCCCGCAGCCGAAAGGGCCGGCCCGCGTTAACGCGAAGCCGGCCCTTCTGAAGTTGGTCAGCCGTCAGGCAGCGTCGGAGGCCTTGGCGTTGACGCCCTTGCGCAGCGCGACCGTGTTGAGCTTGGTGTTCGCCGCCTTCTCTTCGTTCAGGTTGGTCGTGAGGAAGCGCACGATCTCGTCATGGCCGAGTTCTTCGGCCCAGGCGATCAACGTCCCGTAGCGGCACATCTCGTAGTGCTCGACGGCCTGCGCGTTGGCGACGATGGCCGCGTCCAGCACCGCCTTGTCTTCGATTTCGCCGGCGGTCTCGTCGGCTTCCTTGATGATGCCGTCGATGGCCGGGCACTTCGTGCCGCTGGGCTCCTTGCCGAGCTTTGCGAAGGCCTTCTCGAGCCGCTCTACCTGCTTATTGGTCTCTTCCAGATGGTTCTTGAGGCCGGTAACCAGGTCGCGGTTGGTGGCCTTTTCGATCATCTTCGGCAGCGCTTTCAAGATTTGCTGCTCGGCGTAGTAGATGTCCTGAAGACCGTGGATCAGAAGGTCATCCATGGTTTTGATGTCTTTGGTGAAGAAGCCCATAATCGATTTCTCCTCTCGCAATGATGTCAACGGAACGCCGAAGGGTCTTCGGCGGTTCCGCCTTGCGACACGGAGACACTGATGACAGATCGAACCAATACCTTCGTAGCGCGGCTCGAGCGAGCGGCCATGGGCGACTAGAGCGACGTGCCACGCCATATTTAAGAGACACTCTTCCTCGAACGTCGGCAGGAGCGATGGCGGGAAAAGGGGCCGGCGCCACGAGGGCGCGGGCCCTAAGTTTTGCTCTTCGAGTATCGTGACATCCTCGAAGCTTATTCAACGTTCGATGTCGGTCGCCGTTCCTGCGTCGCGCGACGCAGAGCGCGACGAGCTCGCTGCGCCACTACTCGACCGGCATCCGAGGACATGAAGCGGTGGGGCGTGCTGACGATCGGGACGGGACTGGGCAACGCCCGCGTCACCAACCGCGGCAACGGCAAAAACTAGCAGACGTTAGCGACCCGCCGTCATCTCTCTCACGGCTTCGACAATCTGCTCCGGATGGTAGGGCTTCCGTAACATGAGGCTGTTCGGCACCGGTCGGGGCGTCACGGGAGAGAAGCCCGTCGCATAGATCACCGGCAACTCCGGATGATGTTGACGGCAGTGTTCGGCGATCTGCCAGCCGTCGATCTTTCCGGGCAGCCTCACATCGGTGACAAGAACGTCGGCCGCCGTACGTTTGCACCACGCAAGCGCTTCTTCGCCGTCGCAGGCGTGGATGACGTCATAGCCTTCCTCGCGTAGCGCTTCGACGATGAATTCTCGGATCAGAGGGTCGTCTTCGACGAAAAGGATGCGCACGCGGAACTCCGATTCACTCAGGAGTCTGAACCGCCGAATGTTTGGGCGGTTCCTGCTGGTCTATCGGTCCACACGGGCCGCGCCGACCGTGTCCGCCATCTTCGCGCCCCGCGCGCCGAGCGGCTTAGGCGCGCCGGTCGTGGTGTCACGTGCGGTCTGATGCTCTATCTCCGCGTTAAGTTCGCATCCGAGCAGGATCACGATCGCTGAGATCCAGAGCCACGTCATGAAGCCGATGACGGCGCTGAGCGAGCCGTAGGTCTGGTTGAACGTGCCGAAGTTGGCGGCGTACCAGGAGAACAGCGCCGAAGCCACGAGCCAGAGCACGGTCGCGCCCGTGCTGCCCCAGGTGATCCACGTCCAGCGTGGCGCTTGGCGGCTTGGCCCGAAGCGGTAGATACAGGCGAGAGAGAGCGCGAGGACGACAAAGAGCGCCGGCCAGCGCCCAATCCGGACCAGGAGTTTGGCTGCGTTCGACAGGCCAACGTACTGCAGTGGAACGACGACGACCGCACCCAGCGCCGCTATAACAAACGCGATCCCGGCGGCGGTGAAGCCTAGGGACATCGCATTCAATTTCAGAAAGCCGCGCTTCTCCTGTTCGCAGTAGACTATGTTTAAGGTGTCAAACAGCGACTTCATAGCGGCGTTCGCGCTCCACAGCGAGATTCCCAGCCCGATCGCGAATGTGAAGAGCCCAGGGTCCGATCTCCCTTGGTGGCAACGCGCATGTGTTGTTCGTGTGCCACGTCGACGGCACCGCCCGGGATGAAGCCGGATACGTCGTCGAGGTGCCTGGCGATGCTGCCTGGATCCGAAAACAACCCGTAGATGGCGGCGAGAGCGGCGATCGCCGGAAAGATCGCGAGTATGCTGTAGTAGGTCATACCGGCGGCCAGCGCGAGAATGCGATGTTCGCCGATGTTGCCGTATACACGCCAAAGAATGTCTTTCCACCCTTTCGCCGGGATCTCCGACGGAGAAGTCGCGCTCCGGCCGCGACCGTCGCATTCTGCCGCCAGGACGGCAGCGGAGGTGTCCCGCTTCGCCTCCGCCTGCGGCGGATGGATTTCGTCCTCTAAAGGGGCAAAGCGCTCGACCAGGAATGCCGCGGCCAACAAGCCGAGCGCCGCGGCGATACTCCAACCACTATGGTCAGCGCGACCGCGGGGCGTGCCATCGACAACATGTTTCATGAGCCTCTCCGCGAAAGTTAATCGGAGTGGTTGAAGGTAGTTCCTCGCGGCGACTTCGGAGGTTTCCGGCCTTTAGCCCCCGGTTGGGGAAACATGCGCCACGCGCCTGAGCTGCGGCCTGAGGGGAGCCTATGCTCACCCGGTGGGGATACTCAGATGTCGGCGGCAAACCAACCGATGCGGAAGCCTTGACCGTTGTGCGGCGGGTCCAATGAACGCGCGCCTGACAGAACCCGGCGGGGGCGGGATCGGTACGTTTGTATGAACTGCTATGACTTAAGTCGGTTGGAGGATCCCATTAGGCGCTGTTGGGTCGAGGGTCTTCTCCGGCCGCTCGGCAAGTATGGAAGTAATCCGGCGCAGGGCTTGCTCTTGCTCGTCGATCTTACTCGCATCGCCAATGTTTAGCATTCGGGCACTAGAGCTCGAAGCGATGGGATTGCGCTTGGACGGCGATGGCGAACTCCAGGTGTCCCGTGAGCCGTCACGGCCTCGATACGGTCCATCTCCGTCACTGGGCTTAAGATTTTCGGGAAAAACTGGAAACCTCCGCTCGGGGGATGAGTTGCCGTCCCACGATGTCAATTTTGTTGGACCCGGAACATGGTCGACGAAGCCCTGCGGCGGCGAGCCGTGGATACGGTTTGGTCCCTCTATCGCGCGAAGCATCGCGACGTGGATGCCGCGGACAGCCGGCGTTGTCTGCTGCAGCGCCACCTTCAAGGAAGATGGGAAGCGCGCGTGAGCGAGGTCGAAGAACTGACCGGGTTCGGCCTGGCCTACTTGAACCGTCTCCCCAAGGACGAATGTTGAGGCTTATGGAGAAGCTCGTCAGGCAATTGGTGGCAAGCACCGCGAGGCCGGACTGGACGCTGTTGATCATCTCCAAGCTCGTTTCGGCTGCCATCATGCTGATCCTCCTTTTGATGTTTCCAGTCTAGAGGATCGGCAAGATGCGCATTGCTCAGCTTGCTCCCCTCGCCGAAAGCGTTCCCCCAAAGCTCTACGGCGGCACCGAGCGGGTCGTGGCGTGGTTGGTGGACGAGTTGGTAGAGCTCGGTCACGAGGTCACACTATTCGCGAGCGGCGACTCCAGGACGAAAGGCAAACTCCATCCCGTGTGGCCACGCGCGCTGCGCCTCGGTCGGAAGGGCGTGGACCCCAATGCGGCCAGTGCCGTGCTGCTGGAGGCCATCGCCAGGCGCGCGAAAGACTTCGACGTGATCCACGCACACATCGATTGGTTGTCGCTTCCGCTGCTCAGCCGGCTCGGCGTGCCCTTCCTGACCACGATGCATGGTCGGCTAGACCTCCCGTGCCTGCCGGACGTGGTGCGCGAGTTTCCCGGCGCCGGCTTCGTCTCGATATCCGAGCACCAGCGCGTGCCGCTTCCGGAGGCGAATTGGATCGCCACGATCCAGCACGGGCTGCCTTCGCACCTCTTCCGCCCGTCTTTCGATGAGGGATCCTATCTCGCTTTCCTTGGTCGCCTCACGGCGGAGAAAGGTCCCGAGGACGCAATCCGGATCGCGCGGGCGGCCGGCAAGCCACTGCGCATCGCCGCAAAGATCCCGCGCGGTGAGACCGGATACTTCAAGAAGAAGCTAGAGCCGCACATCGATGGTCGAATGGTTCAGCTTGTGGGGGAAGTCGACGATGCGAAGAAGCAGCCGTTCCTCGCCGACGCAGCGGCCCTCCTGTTCCCGATCGATTGGCCTGAGCCGTTCGGTCTCGTCATGATCGAGGCGATGGCATGCGGAACGCCCGTTATTGCCTACCGATCCGGATCCGTGCCGGAAGTCGTTGAGGACGGCGTGACGGGTTTCATCGTGGAGAATGAGGAGCAGGCGGTAAGGGCGGTTGGCGAGCTTGGCCGTCTCGACCGGAGGGTAGTCCGCGCCCGCTTCGAAGCGCGCTTCTCCGCAAGCCGGATGGCGCGAGAGTATGAGCGCGCCTACCGAGGCTTGATCGCCGATCCCGGCGTGAAGGAAACGGACCTTTGCCCAGGTGCTCAGCCATCGATACCATGAAAGGATTTGGCGATGTGGCCTCGAAAGGTGAAACACATCATTGTCCTCCTGGCCGTGATGGCCGGCCCGGCGGCGCGGTGCGCCGAAATGGGCGCGGCTGCTATCGATGCCGCCGAACCATCGAAGAAGATCTTGTCGAACGAGAAGCCGACGCCGGCGGGGGTTCGGTTACAAGTCCTGCTCGACCGGGCCCACTTCTCGCCAGGTGAGATCGACGGCAGATTCGGCGAGAACGCGAAGAAGGCCCTACGCGCCTTCGCGGAGGCGCGGCAATTGCCGAGCTCGGACGTTCCGACCGAGGACGTCTGGAACGCACTGCGCGCGGACGATCGGCGGGTCACGGCGAACTACACGATCACCGAGCAGGATGTCGCCGGACCTTTTCTTAGCAAGCTCCCGTCGAAGATGGAGGAAATGAAAGACCTGCCGAAGCTGGGTTTCACCAGTCCGCGAGAAGGACTGGCCGAGAAATTCCACATGAGCGAGCAACTGCTGGCGGCGCTCAATCCCGGGCAGCGCTTCGACCGCCCCGGCGACGTCATCATCGTTGTGGATACTGGCAGTGCAGAGGCCGGCGCGCCGTCGAGGGCGGACAGGGTCGAGGTCGACAAGAGTCGGCAGACCGTGAAGCTGTTCGACAAGTCTAACGTGCTTATCGGCTTCTATCCAGCAACGATCGGGAGCGAGGAGAAGCCGTCGCCATCCGGCACTCTGAATGTGACCGAGGTCGACCGAAATCCGACCTATCGCTACAATCCGGACTACCACTTCAAGGGCGTTCAATCCCGAAAACCTTTCACCATCAAGCCGGGCCCCAACAATCCGGTCGGAACGGTATGGATCAACCTCACCGCTGAAGGATACGGCATTCATGGCACACCCTCGCCCGACAAGGTCTCGAAGGCGGAATCCCATGGCTGCGTCCGTCTGACGAACTGGGATGCGGAGCGGGTTGCTGCGAGCGTCGCAAAGGGCACTCCGATCGCCTTCGTCGAGGGCTCACGATGACAGCAAATGCACCGCGAGCGTGGCCCCCCGGCGCCGATTGGCGTGAATGACTCCGGTGGGCCAGGTCGGCAAGTGTTTATCGAGGTAAGCGCAGCATCGAACCCGGAACCTGTTCTGGCGTTGAGTAGCCTGTCGTATTCTCGCAAGAGATTTGCGACAGTGCGAGCGTCGAGGGAAGGCACTTAACCAAGCCTCCCGTTCCGCGCCCGGCGGCGCCGGAGCAAAGTGACATTGAGGGGGTGGGCCGTCATCGGGCCGACGATCGAGAGATGCCTCAAGTTTCTGCGCTGTCCGGAAGTCCTCAATGTGCTGTGTGTTAGGAGTGTAGCGGCCTCTTTCTTGAGGAGGTTATAAATTCGGCCCGCCACCAGCTGCAGATGCTTCATCCTGCCCCGCGACATGGATCGGGCTTTGCAAAGAGCCCGGACGGGATAGGCGCGGAAGTAATCAAAAGCGTCCGACATGATCTCGGTAAGCGCCCATTCTCGCCTTTAGTTCTGTCGCCGTGGTGAGGGCCGCAGGCCTGTTCTAGTCGGCATTTAGGCGTGTTCTTATGAGCGCAAGTTTCCCTATCAGGCTGCCTCTCGACGTACACTAAGCCGCCGGAGCTTACGCCTGCCGACGGCAACGGCGGTGAAGAGCTTTTCAAGGCAGCTACAACACTCGTTTGCGACCCCTATGTTCCGAACGTTCAGACGTCACGATTTCGGACTTGGTGGCGACGTGGGTGCGGCTTGAGGAGGCTGAGAGGGCATCGAATTGCTCGGCTGCCGCGGCGCTATGGTGTCGCCGCCTGCATGAGGAACGCACGTACCGATGCTGCTAAGCAGGCGTTTGGCCTGGAGGTCGCGCATCTTTGAGTATTCGCGTCGTCGCTCGATATTTGCCGCGGCCGATCGGTCCCAGACCTCGAAGGCGTCGATGTAGTGCTCATCTGCTTCTCGGCGGCAAGGCAACCGGCGAATTTGTCGAAGACGAGGTCGGTGTTGACCGGTGTCATGCCTCCTACCAGAACAACGAGCATCCATTTCATCTGTTTGTGCCTTTCGCGTCCGGACGGATACTCGCGTTTACGCGAAGAATTTCCGGTCACCGCGGTTAGATAGCCCGTCGACTGCGACCGGCCACAAAACCGTAGACAAAAAGCACGATTATGGCGCCCACGACCGCCCCCACCAGCCCTGCGCCTTCTCCGGGCCGATACCAGCCTAGTGACTGGCCAAGATAGGTCGCAACGAACGCTCCCACTATTCCCAGGATCGTGGTCAGGATGAAGCCGGAGGGCTCGTTGTCGCCAGGCATGATGAACTTCGCGATGACGCCTGCGACGAAGCCAATGATGATCGTCCAGATGATGCTCATGTCTCTCCCCTAGCCTTGCGATCCCGATGGAGCCGGAAGACGTCCGTCAGGCGTGTATTTGTCCACCGCTGCCGGCAGCTCGCGAGACAATTGGTCGAGAATCTCCTGCTGCGACAGGCCGGTCTGCTGCTCCAGTTTTTGAAGGACGTCCGGACCGATAGCGTGCTGGAGTTCGGGCGGGGTGACTTCCCGGTTTGGCCCTTGATTGATCCAGGATTGGGCCGCATCGCCCTGTCCGTTCTGCTTGAAGTGCTCGAGCAACTCGCCGATCCCGCCGTTCAGCAGCGAACTCACGCCGCCGCCTCCCACAAGGCCGCCAAGATTGCCGAGCATACCGCTCAGGGAATCCTTGGCACCCGCCGGCTGACCGGAGGTAGCGTTGCGAAACATGTCGGCGAGCTTGTCCCGATTTTGGTAACCGGCGATTGCGAGCATGCCCAAGAGGGCGGTCATTGATGGCATTCAGCGACTCATCTTCGGCTCCTGAGTTCGATGGGCAAACATACGCAAGAAAAGGGCGACCCGCCTTGGCGGGCCGCCGGGTAATTCATCGCAGGCCGGTGCCGTAGAGTTGGCGCTCTCTCCGGACCTCCTCCGCGCCATAAGGCTGGGCGGATGGATCATAATTTTTCCACCCTGCCTTCTGCCAGGCTGCGCTCCGGTCGCGCAGGTTGACGGCGGACCGATTCAGGATCGCTTCGTATCGCGCCCGATCCGCATCCGGCACACGAGCTGAAACCAGCGTGCCGCCGCGCCTCACACCTTCAGCGTAGAGTGGTGCTTCCTCATCGGATACGCCGGCCTGCGTCAGCGCCCCAACGACCCCGCCTGTGGCGCCGCCGGCAACGGCACCGAGCGCGGTCGATGCGAGCCATCCGGCCGCCACGACCGGACCCAGGCCGGGGATAGCCAACAAACCAAGGCCCGCGAGCAAGCCGGCAGCGCCACCAAGACCTGCGCCGACGCCCGCTCCCGTGGCTGCGCCTTCCGCCCGATCGTCCACCCCATCGCGATCGCGATCGACCTTCTTGTCGGTGCTGTACCAGTTGTCGGAATTGTTCGCGACGATGCTCAGATCCGAATGCGGCACGCCCGCGGCCTCCAGGCTCGTCACCGCGCGCTGCGCATCGGAGTAGTTATCGTAAAGACGTGAAATCGTAACGGTCATGCTGAATCCCTCTTAATTTTCGCTGGTGGTCGCCAGGTTACTTGGCCGCGTTCACGTTGCCCTGGAAATCCAGACTGACATTGGTCGAGGCACCGCCTTTGCTGGCCTTTCCGCGCCAAACGCCGTTGTCGTCCTTCTTCAGTGATGTGACGTTACTGTAGCCCGCGTCCTCGATCTTCGACTTGGCCTGGCCTTCGGTGAAGCTGTTGGCGCCTTCAACCGGCTTGCTGGAATTGTTCTGGCCGGAACTGTTGACCGCATTGTTGTTGGGCCGATCGGTCGCCGGCGGATTTTGCGCCAACGACGGACCCGCCAGAAGCGAAGCAGCCGTCAGCAGCAAAAGAAATGTCTTTTTCATATCGTCCTCCTGTAGTGGCAAGGCCCAACATACGCTGAACTGAGAAGTTCCAAGTTTTCCCGGTCCGCAGGGCTTGCATGGAGGATCTAAAAAAGCATCTACAAGAAAGCGGGAGCGAGCTCCGGGGCGCGTACTTGAACCTATTAGAAGGAGAGCCCTGACGTGGTCCAACTCGGACCTAGGGCGACGTGCGCCAACGCGCCCCTGTCAGAAGTAATAGCGAACCTCGTACGAAGCGCAGCGCGGGGTTATAGTACATTTGCTGAGGCTGATGCGGCAGGCGCGGTATCCCAAAGCGCAACGTGTGATCCGCCCTTAGCTGTGTTCGGGCGTGCACCGTGTCTTTTGATTCGGAATACCGCATCGCCTTCGAAGTTGGAAATTAAGTAAGCTACCCGCCGTCGGCGGAGGTTCGCAACGCGTTGAAGCGCCGCGGGCCCCAAATTCAATCTCTCTTGCCGAATAGTCCGTCGACAACTTGTCTTGCGGTGTCGCCGATGACACGGCCAGCGCCTCTGTCTCCTTTAGCCATCGCAGACATAAAGGAGAGGGCCTCCTTGAACGTGACGTGCGGCGGCAGCGGAGCCACCTCAGAATCTGTCTTCACTTCCAGCACGACAGGGCGATCGCTCGAAAGGGCCTCCTGCCATGCGGATGCCAGGCGGCCCGGGGAATCAACGAAGATCCCCCTGAGCCCGAGCAGTTCGCCAAATTTGGCATAGGCAAAGTCGGGGATATCCTGCGAAGCCTCGAATCTTGGGTTTCCCTCCATGACCCGCTGCTCCCAAGTGACTTCGTTGAGGTCCTGATTGTTGAATACACATACGATCCATCGCGGATCCGCCCAACGCTTCCAGTACTTCTGGACCGTGATGAGTTCGGCCATGTTGTTCATTTGCATTGCGCCATCGCCCACAAGTGCGATGACCGGCCGGTCCGGATGGGCGAACTTGGCCCCGATGGCATAGGGGACTGCTGCGCCCATCGACGCCAAGCCTCCCGAAAGCGATGCAGCCTGGCCCTGCTGCACCCGGAAATCGCGGGCATACCAGTTGGCGCAGGATCCGCTGTCACTGGTCACGATGGCGTTAGCAGGTAGCAAGGGTGACATTTCCCAAACGACGCGCTGCGGATTGACGGGATTGGCTTCCGCCTTAGCCCGACCTTCCAGCTTCTTCCACCACCCAGTTATGTTGGTCTCGATCGTCTTCGCCCATTTCCGGTTCTCCTTGCGCTGGATTAGGGGCAGGAGCGCCTTAAGCGTTGCTGCGGCATCGCCGTGGAGGCTGACGTCGACCGGATACCGCAGCGACAGCATCGAGGCTTTGATGTCGATCTGGACGGCGCGTGCGGCCCCGTCTTTGGGTAAGAACTCCGACCAGGGAAAGCCCGTGCCGACCATCAGTAGCGTATCGCAGCCTTGCATGAGATCCCAGCTTGGCTCGGTCCCGAGCAGGCCTATCGCGCCGGTAACGAACGGCAGGTCGTCCGGCAACACATCCTTGCCCAGCAATGCCTTCGCAATGCCGGCGCCGAGCAAGGTCGCCATTTCGATGAGTTGAGGAGCGGTGCCGCGAGCGCCCGCGCCGACCAAAATGGCTACCTTCTTGCCGGCATTCAGGACCTCGGCCGCCTCGGATAGGTCCGCATCCTCTGGAATGATCTTGGGTTTGGAATAGCCCACTCCAGACCGCGTAAACCCGTGCGCCACCGCGGGCTCTTCGTATTCCTCGTCCTGAATATCTTTCGGCAAAATAATGACGGAAGGTGTGTTGTCGGCCTTAGCGACCCTGATGCTGCGGTCAATGAGGTGCCGCACCTGGGCAGGGGACGAGGCTTCCTGTACGAAGCCAGCGACGTCCGCAAACATCCGGTCTAAGTTAAGTTCCTGCTGGTAACTGGCACCTCGAACGGTTGCCTCAGCTTGCCCGCAGATAGCAAGAACGGGAGCATGGTCCAGTTTACCATCGTACAATCCCGTGATGAGATGAGTTGCTCCCGGGCCGCCGGTCGACAAGCACACCCCTAATTCACCGGTGAACTTGGCGTGCGCGACCGCCATGAAGGCGGCCATCTCCTCGTGCCGCACCTGGATGAATTCAATGCTGTCGGCGCGCTGCAGCGCGCCGATCACACCGTTGATGCCGTCGCCCGGATAGCCATAGATGCGGCGCACGCCCCAAGCGTGGAGCCGTTCGACCACAAAATCGCCGACCTTCATGCTCAAGCCTCCGAAGCAGCAGGGAGCGAGGCGCTTTTCTCGATGAGGCCTTGTTGCTTGAGATCACCCCAGAAATCCGAGGGGATCTTGGCTTGGAGCGAATTCCAGTCCTCCTGGATCTGTTGAGCGCTCCGTGCCCCCACGACCAGAGCGACCGCGACGTCGGCCGCCGCCGAAAACTGAAGTGCGGCAGTTCGGAGGTCCACGCCATACCGAGAGGCGATCGTCCTGAGCTTCTCCCGCTTCTCGATGACGGCTGCGGGAATCTTGAAGTTCTCTTTTCCGTAATTGTAACGTGGACTTCCTGAGATGAAGCCGGCGTTGAGAGAGGAGCCGATGACGAGCGAAACGTTCTTTTTTCGCACGACCGGGAAAAGTTCGTTCACCGCACTTGCGTGATCGATCAACGAGTATTGGCGGGCGCACAGGCAGACGTCAGGGTCCGCATCTTCCATGACTTTGAGGATGGGAAGCGGGGTATTCACGCCGATGCCCCAAGCGCGGATGATGCCCTCGTCACGCATTTTGGAGAGCGCCGGAAACGCGCCTTTACGGGCGATTTCGTACTGTTCTTCCCAGCCGTTCGGAAAGAAGGCGAAATCCGGCGAGATGTCGTGCACGAAAGCCACGTCCAGGCTGTCGACGCCGAGGCGCTGCAGGCTGTCTTCGATCGAGCGGCGCACACCGTCCGCCGTATAGTCAAAAATGATGTCATTGGGCGAATCTGACAGCGGATAAATATCCGCATGTTTGTTGTTCTTTGACGCCTTGAAAAGCTTCCCGACCTTCGACGAGAGCATGTAATCTTCGCGCTTCTGGTTATGCAGAAAATGACCGAAGCGACGCTCGGAGAGTCCGAACCCATACCAAGGCGCCACATCGAAATATCGAACGCCCATCGCCCAGGCGCCTTCAAGGGTTGCCTCGGCTTCCTTATCGGTATGCTTGTTGAACTCGTTCCCGAGGGAAACGCCACCGAGGCCGAATCGGAATCCCGGTTTGAAGATCTGTCGCGCGCGGTCATTCATAGAAAATCCTCAACATTTGTCGGGAATTGAACGACGGGCGCGAGAGCCGGTTCCTAGATGCAAAATCACAGGAGCTCGGGCTTTCGGCGCTAAGGGACGGCCGGTGACCGTTACGGAACCGGTCATTTCCCGGAGACTTTCCTCTTCGAGACGGCCACAGCGTTTCCGCGAGTGGCGAGGAACCCTAAGATGGACAAGTCGCTGATCGGCGATATGGGCGAGCAGAATATCCATACAGACGACGGTTTCGTCCGCGTCCGCGGAGCCCGCGAGCACAATCTGAAGGACGTTTCGCTCGAGATGCCCCGAAATGCGCTCGTGGTGTTCACGGGCGTGTCCGGATCCGGGAAGTCGTCGCTCGCCTTCGGGACCTTGTACGCAGAGGCCCAGCGGCGCTACTTGGAATCGGTCTCACCGTACGCCCGCCGCCTTTTCCACCAAATGGCAGTGCCCGAAGTAGACTCGATCGAGGGGCTTCCCCCCTCAGTCGCCTTGCAGCAACAGCGAGGCTCGCCGACGACAAGGTCATCAGTCGGCAGCGTGACGACCCTGTCCAATCTGCTGCGGATGCTGTACTCGCGCGCCGGCGACTATCCGCAGCATCAACCGTTGCTATATGCGGAGTCGTTCTCGCCCAACACGCCCGAGGGCGCTTGTCCCAACTGTCATGGCATCGGACGCGTCCATGCGGTCGACGAACGTTCGCTCGTTCCCGACGACACGTTGACCATCCGCGAGCGGGCCATAGCCGCGTGGCCAGGCGCGTGGCAAGGCCAGAACCTGCGCGATATTCTCGTTACCCTCGGCTACGACGTAGACAGGCCGTGGCGCGAATTGCCGAAGAAAGATCGGGACTGGATCCTGTTTACTGACGAGCAGCCGACCGTGCCGGTCTACGCCGGTTACACGCCTGCTGAGACGAGGCGGGCGCTGAAGCGGAAGGAGGAGCCGAGCTATCAAGGTACTTTTACCGGCGCGCGCAAATACGTGCTGCGGACGTTCGCCACGACGCACAGCGCTATGATGAAACGCCGGGTGGCGCAATTTCTGTCGAGCTCAAATTGCCCAGTCTGCAAGGGGAAGCGGCTTAAACCCGAACCGCTGTCCGTCACTTTCGCCGGAATGGACATTGCCGAGGTTTCGCGACTGCCGTTGAACCAGCTCCGCTTGTTGCTCGGCGGGCATCTCGACAAGAAAAGGAATCAATTCGTCGGCCATCCTGAGAAGGCTCTCGTGGTGCAACGGATAACGGAGGACATGTCGGCACGCCTTGAAGTGCTACTTGATCTCGGTCTTGGCTATTTGACGCCCGAACGCAGCACGCCGACGCTGTCGCCAGGCGAGCTACAGCGGCTTCGATTGGCGACGCAGGTCCGCTCTAATCTGTTCGGAGTGGTCTATGTCCTGGATGAGCCCTCTGCGGGACTGCATCCGGCGGACACGGAAGCCTTGTTGCGCGCTCTCGACCGCCTGAAGTCGGCCGGCAACTCGCTCTTCGTCGTCGAACACGAGCTCGACGTGGTGCGGCACGCCGATTGGATCGTCGACGTCGGCCCCGACGCAGGCGCGCAGGGAGGGCGTATTATGTACAGCGGTCCCCTGGCAGGACTGAAAGACGTGGAAGCGTCTCGGACGCGACCTTACCTCTGTGGCCAGCACGAGAGGGTGGCAAGGGCTCCACGAAACCCCCGCGGATGGCTCAAGCTTCGCGGTGTTACGCGCAACAATCTCAATCGGCTAGACGCGGAAATTCCGCTCGGCGTGTTTACGAGCGTCACGGGGATTTCGGGATCCGGCAAGTCGAGCCTCATTAGTCAGTTTCTTGTCGATGCCGTGGGCGACGAACTGGGCCAGCGCAAAGAGGCGGGCGACGAGGACGACAAGCTAGAGGCTCCGGTCGAAACCTTAGGCGGCGAGATTGCGGAAGGCCTCGATGACATCAAGCGATTGGTAGTCGTGGACCAGAAGCCGATCGGCCGCACGCCGAGATCGAACCTCGCGACTTACACCGGCCTGCTGGATCATGTTCGCAAGATATTCGCCTCAACCAAACAGTCGCGTGCAAGGCGCTATGACGCGGGCAGGTTCTCCTTCAATGTAGCGAAAGGCCGTTGCGAGACGTGCCAAGGGGAAGGCTTCGTCTGTGTCGAGCTTCTCTTCCTGCCGAGCGTTTACGCTCCCTGTCCGACTTGCAAAGGCGCGCGGTACAACGCCAAAACGTTGGAGGTCAAGATCCGGAACAAATCAATCGCTGACGTGCTGGCGTTGACTGTGGACGAAGCGTTCGAGTTCTTCAGTAGTGAGGATTTTCTACGTCGTTGTCTGGGCGTGCTTCGCGACGTCGGGCTCGGGTATGTCCGGCTCGGCCAGTCGGCGACCGAACTGTCAGGAGGTGAGGCGCAGCGGGTCAAGCTCGCCACCGAGCTGCAACGGGCGCAACGTGGTCAGACACTCTACGTTTTGGATGAACCGACGACTGGACTTCATCCGTCGGACGTCACCAAATTGATGAGGCAACTGCACGGCCTCGTTGAGGCCGGCAATACGGTCATCGTGGTCGAGCACGACATGACGGTGGCTGCCGCCAGCGACTGGATCATCGATATCGGGCCCGGTGCCGGCGACGAAGGGGGTCGGATAGTAGCCTCAGGCACGCCGTCGCAGGTCGCGAAGAAATCGCGGAGCCGGACAGCGAATTATCTCGCAGCCGTCCTCTAAGATTCTGAATCTGCCGCCTTCAACGCCGCCAGGCGCATGTGTAGAAAGGCCAGAACCATGATGGGCGTCAGTTGCGCGTACTGCTTCTTGAATTTTTAAGCTATTTTCGCTTCGATCATATCGACGAATTCGCCGGACATGTAGGCAGTCAAGACCTCTGTGTACGTAGCTCCTGCGGCAGATGGCAGGCGTGTTGCCGAGTTGCTTCGCCACTGTCTCGATCGCGGCGACAACATTGCGCTTCGGCTCTGGCTAGCTAGCGATCATGGCCCGCCGGTTCACGCTGGCGGGCCCACACCTGGTGAGCCCATCGGGGCGATGCTTCGGAGTCAAATCGTGAGCGGGGTTGGCCGATCGACTCTTACCAAATCACAGCGCAACGCATTGGAGGCGGCGGCACGTGGGGAGGTTGTGCACGACGCCGCTAGTTCACTTTCGTATCGAACGGGCGCAGCTCTAGGTCTCTGTGGTTCTTATGGCGCACGAGATTGATTGCACCCGGCCGCAAGATTGACGGCACAAGCGTCCTGATGGAGCCAACGGAATTGGGAAGAATCGAGCTTTCGCCAATGTGTGCACCGCCGAAAACCGCCTCCGGGCGGGATAACCCAATCCGGCGCGCGCCCGGTACATGAGTCGTACGTTGAACGCGGTTATTCGATCTGATCGGTGAAACGGCGCCAAAATAAAGAAGCCCTCAATTGGCAGCCTCTTCGTATGCGCCGGTTCAGCGGGCGGGCTTCTCATTGGCCTTAAAATTGAACGCCGCCAGGCTCAAAATACATTGTCCTGGCGGCGCTTATTTCGATGGTCTCAAATCCCAGTCCGCCAGTTTAGCGGGCCGAATATGAAGGGCGCCTGAACCAACTCACGTATCGCTGGGGAACAGTGGCATTTCGCGCCCCCGCGCTCATTGGCGATCCTGGAGAGCCGTCAGGATGAGATATCGCCACGAATGCGCGGCCTGATTGCTGGCTTGTACGAAGACTGGATATCTCTCGATGAACGGGTCGAGAGCCTTTCCGGCGAGATTGACCAGATCGGTGAGAAGGAAACTGACTGCCGTCGCCTCAAGAGCATTCCGGGCGTCGGCCCTCTGATCTCGACCGCCGTGGTCGCCGCCATTGGTACCGGCGAGACTTCGGCGCATGGCTGGTCTTGTGCCAAAGGTGCCGCAGCTTGGTGTGCCGGGATCGCAAAAGCAATTCGCGCCGTAATCTTCGGCCGGCCGCGTGCCTCAATACTTCTTCACTGCGGCACCGAACGCCAGCCACAGCCCGATCGATGCGAGCCCGAAGCCGCCCAGCAGCAAGAAGGTCGGGCCGTAGCCGATCCACTGCGCGATCCAGCCGCCAAGCGCGGGGCTCAGGCTTGCGCCGACGCCCTGCACGGTGATGACGGCGCCCTGGCCGAGATTGATGCGGCCGGTGCCGTCAAGCGAGCGCGCCACCATGCCAGGCACGGCGACGGTCTGCAGCCCGGTGCCGATGCCGTCCAGCACCTGCGTCGGAATCACCCCCCACCATCCCGTTACGAAGAAGGCGAGCACGCCGCGGATCGGCAGAAACATGAAGGAGATGAGGATCACCGGCCAGTAGTTGCGCTTTCCCGCGACCTGCATGGCGATCAGCGAGGTCACCACCATAACCCCCTGGGCGATCACCACGGTGGTCGCAACAAAGCTCGGTCCGTTGGCCTGGCCTTCGGCGACCGCTGCAAGTCCATAGAGCGGCACGATCGCTGCATTGCCGAGATGGAAGATGGCAAGCGCAAACGCCAGCACCAGTAGCGGCGTGTGCTTGAGGAGGACGGACATGCCATCCGGCGGGTTCTTGCTCTCGTCTTCCTTGCTGCCGCGGGCCTGGCGATCGTCGATGGAGTTGTCCGGGATCATCAGCACGCAGGCTATCGCGATGGCGCCGAATACCGCCGCAAGCACGAACACGGCGACGTAGCCGAACTTGTAGCCGAGATAGCCCGACAGCGCCGCGCCCACCATGTTGCCGGCGTGGTTGAAGGCCTGGTTGCGGCCGTTCAACGCATTGAAGCCCTTTTGCCTGGCGATGCCGAGCGTGATGCCTGTGACCGCCGGCACGATCGCAGCGCTCGCGAGCGATTGCGCTACTTGCGACAACGTGACCGCCCAGAAATGTTGCGAGATCAGGATGATCGCGGACGCAAGCACCACGCAGATGCCGGGAATGACGACCCACAGGCGCTTGTTGCGGCTCGAATCGATGAAGCCGCCGATCGGCGTTGTGACCAGCATGCCGGCGACATTGCCGATCGTCAGCGCGGTGCCGATCAGTCCGGTCGCCCAGCCGCGCTCCTGGAGGAACACGCCGACGAACGGTCCGATGCCCGACTGCATGTCGGCCATGAAGAAGTTGACTGCGTAGAGGGGCCAGAGGCGGGGAGGGGAGCGCGATGCCATCGAGACGCTGAACGACTTCCGACAGAATGTGGTCCCGTACACGCAGGGCTGACAAGACGCGATGACATGGCCAGCCAATTGGCGCGGGGGCGGACCAGAGGATAATAAGGGCCAATCGCGGTGGTTCCTCCGCCCCTGCGATGGGATGGTTACGGCGTCATCTCGTGGGTGCCCCTTGCTTCTCCTGGATCATGGCCATGCCTCTCTGGACCCGCGAAACCTGCGGCGCCCGATTTCAGACAGCGGAAATCCACCTGCCTCGTGCCTGAACTGCGAGGACGAGCGGCAATATGTGAATTGGAAGGGGCAGAGCCGGAGATCGGCCGCTGGGGTAAACGCCAGCGACGTACGCGTCAGAGCGTCGATACCGACCCGCGTCCGCAGCTCAGTTGGTAGCAGCGCCGCTGTGACATGGCGGAGGTCGGCCGTTCAAAACCCGTCGGGACGCACCACCCAATTCGCACTTTTAGCTCAGGGGTAAGCTTTGGGCTACGACGCGTTTCATTGGGGCGGAAGCTTGTCGCGCGCAAAGCGGACATTGGTGCCGATGCCGAGGTCGGTTAAGGGCCCCCATGAGCAAAGGTGGCATGTTCCCAAATCTTCTTTTCTAGGGAACATATGCAGGCTCATTCGGGCAAAGCAGCTACTTGCAAGGCGGCCAGCCCAGCTCGACGCTTTTTCGAACAGCCAATCGCATTGACCGTTCTGTGCAACGATCGACATTGCCCCGTGGAATCCATCTTGCGGCGCAACTACGGAACAACGTTACATCTGTGAGATTCGCGGAACGAAAGGCATCGTCAGTCTTTCTCTGACTTTGGGAGACGCCCATGACATCTCAGGCCGTAGATGGTGCGTGCGCGTTCGCGTGGCGGAACTACTTGCTGCTCCACAGTGGCATCAGCGAGAACGACGACAGGTGTTCCGCCCTCTATCGCTACGTCGCTCATCTTCGTAATACCGGCGAAGATGATTTCGATCTCTTGCAAATAGCGGCAGTCGCCTATTTGAGAAAACTCGACGAATTGCATGACGACCGATGTGCGAGACTCGCGGCAGATCAAGTTTTGGCCGAGTTTTCAGCATCACGCAATGCACAATCTGACACGTAGCTTTAGGCCATAACACTAGAGCTAAGGAGCGAACAGCATGGCAGACAAGACAGCTAACGCAAACCGCTTCGCGCGCGACTCACAACGGAGCATCACCGCAGTGACAACAACCGGCATGAATGCCTTGAAGCCGTTTATGCACTTTCAGGTCTCAATGCTGAGGATGTGGGCCAACAGCATCGAGAGGTTCGCGGGCAACTACGAAAAGGGGTTGGAAGAAACCACGACCACTGTCGAGGGGCAGTCAGACAAGGAGGAACGCGCCGCGTAAATGCGAATTATGGGCGGAGTTCGAGTAGGGTCAAATGTGAAGAACTCAACCTAAGCAAGTCTAGCCGTCCCGAACTGGAGTTCTGCGTACCATGGCCCCGAGAGCCAACTGGAAAGGCTTCTTGCGTCTGTCGCTCGTCACCTGTCCGGTGGCTCTCTACCCGGCGACATCGGAATCCGAAAAGATCTCGTTCAATCAACTCAATCGAGCGACCGGTCACCGGATCAAGTACGTGAAGGTCGACGCCGATACCGGTGACGAGGTCGCGAACGAGCACATCGTCAAGGGCTACGAACTCGACAAAGGACAGTACATCGAGGTCACCAAGGAGGAGCTCGAGTAGCTGGCGCTGGAGTCGACGCGGACCATCGAGATCGACGAGTTCGTCGACACGGCCGACATCGACCCGCGCTATCTGATCCGTCCGTACTACCTGCGTCCCGACGGCAAGGTCGGTCACGACGCCTTCGCGGTGATCAGGGAGACCATCAGGGAGATGGACAAGGTCGCGAGGCCGCGTGGTTCTCACCAACCGCGAGCACATTATCGCGCTCGAGCCGTTGGAGAAGGGTCTCGTCGGTACGCTGCTGCGCTACCCGTACGAAGTGCGATCGGAGCAGGAGTATTTTGACGAGATCCAAGACGTCAAAGTCACCAAGGATATGCTCGATCTCGCAAAGCACATTGTCAACCAGAAGTCCGGCACGTTCGATCCCGAGAAATTCGAGGACCACTACGAAACGGCTCTGATCAAGCTCATCAATCAGAAGCACGCCGGCAAGCCGATCACTCCGAAGGAGCGTCCGCGCGGCGAAAACGTCGTCGATCTGATGGACGCGGCGGAAAAGCGTCGGGGGCGCCGCAGCCGTAGCCAAGGTTCCAAAAAAGTCGGCCAAGAAGGCCAAAGAGACCTCGGCAGTTCAGAAGGAGATGTTGATGCCGATCGCCGGCAAGAAGTCGGCGAAGGAGGCGGCCGCCAAGAAGCCGGGGGCCGGGACGCGGCGGAAGTCCGCGTAGGAACGAGCCGTCGGGAGATCGGTTGCTCCGACGCTATCGTAGGAGGACCGCATGGATATGAAAGAAACCTCGGCAATGACGGAAGCCTCCGGGCTGACGAATGATGACGGCGGCATGGAGCAGGCTTCCTTAGCGAGGTCGAGCCGCCAGGCGGATGCGAGCCGTCGCCCGTCGCATTCGCATGATGCCGCGATGCGCTGGGCCGAACAGTTGCGCGAGATGACTTTGAAGGCGCCGCTGCAATCCCTGTTTGTGGCGTTCCTGCTTGGGATCTGGGTGGCGAGTCGGCGCTAGGCACCCGTGGGACCGGAAACCTTGCGCA
Source organism: Bradyrhizobium sp. 604_D8_N2_3 (assembly GCF_051810765.1). NCBI lineage: Bacteria > Pseudomonadati > Pseudomonadota > Alphaproteobacteria > Hyphomicrobiales > Nitrobacteraceae > Bradyrhizobium > Bradyrhizobium sp. 604_D8_N2_3. Next base: position 2,853,072 of record NZ_JBPWPM010000001.1, read on the forward strand.
CCGGACTGTAAATAAGCGCCGAACTTTGACCCCCATCGGCTTGTGATGGTTCAAGGGTTTCGATGGTGTTGGGCGGGGTCAGCCTTGGGCGCCGATCGGGGGGCAAACCATGCGCCGAATAACAGGTCGTTCGCCACTTCAAGGGCGATCTCGCCGGCGGAGGCTTGATCAAGCGGTTTAAGTTGCTTCTCGAGCAGCTTCCTTCGAACAACCAGAACGCGGACGAGATCATGCACATGGCTCGGTTCGATCCGAACGTGGCAGCTCCTGCTGGAGCGGGCTGTAAAGAACCCGAACGTGCCGCAGTACAACATTGACTAGTGTCGTCTTATCGCGGCCGCCAACGCATCCCGTGAAAACTAAGGGGCTTAGGATGCCGTGGATTGAAGCTTACGACCTCAGCGAACAGCAGCGGACGCTGGTGCGCCTAATCGTCAACGACGGGAAGAAGCTTGAAGAAGCGGCCGACCTCGCCGGATATCACCCCAAGTATCGGTTTATAAGACAATGCGACTGCCAGCGGTCGCGGCTGCGATCTCGGAATCGATACAGCTTGACCTTGCAGTCGTAGGTGCCCCGCTTGCTTATCGAGTTGCGAAGTCGCTCCTCCAAGACACAAGCATTAGCGCCCGTGTCCGAGCCGATCTGTCGATCAAAGTTCTAGATCGGGCAGGGCACATTGCTCCTACTCGCAAGGACCCGTCGTCCCAGCAGAAAGCCCTCTCTGAGATGTCGCGGATGAGCTCGCGGCTTTCATCGAGCGCAATCAACCGAATTCGACAAAGTGGAGGGTGAGCTCGCGTCGCGAGCGAAGGACATTTCGTATTTAGGGTGATTGCGCGGCGTGCTCGAGACTCGGCGGTGTGAGCGCTAGCCGCTTGACGCCAACTGTCTACAGTTGCGCCTCCAAGGCCGCCTTATCGATAACCGATCGAACGCGCATTATCTTGTTGTTATCGAATTCATAGAAAACGTTCTCGTGAAAGGAAACTCGCCTGCCGTTTACCGGCAAGCCGAGAAAGACGCCTGCTGGAGAGCAATCGAACCGTAGCCGGCTTCCTAGGTGGGGATACTCACTAATCATCATTTCCACGTTGAAGCGAAGGTCGGGAATTGCCGCGTAATCCTGTTCGAGCATTTTTCGATAACCCGCCAGGCCGAGGGGATTGCTATTGTGGGCGATGTCGTCGGCGACGAACGTGCCCAAGCGCGACCAAGCTTGCTCATTCAGGCAGTCGATATAGTCGCGATAAATCTGCTTTAGGTCCATCACTGAATAACCTTTGGCATCACCACAACGATGTCGCCAGTCATCCTAAGAGGTAGACTCGCCTAACTACCCTTTGGAAGCGGCAATTTGGGTCGCTTGCGGAGCCGCCTGGCCTGACATCTCTGCCTGTTCGAGCTCGTCGGCCTGCGCAGGTATTGCTCGGCAAGGGACCGTAAGGTACGGGATGCCGACATGTCGCTGACGGTGTTGGAGAGCCGCTCCGCCCGAAAAGCTTGCTCCCTCAATCTGTCTGATTGTTTGCTCAAGAATGAGTTCCTACCCAATGAACGCAGAACGCTTCGTGAGCGATTTTCGTTCCTGTCCATAGGCTAACTTTCTGGGCACTTCTCATCCAGCGCACAAATGTTAAGGATCGGGCTCCGCCGTTCTGGGCAGAACAGCGCTTCAGCGAGGACGCAGGGAGAAAGGGAGGCATGCCAAGCTATCAGGTTTATGAGGTCGATGCGGAGGGGCACAAGTGTTGGATGGCGCAGAAGCCCGCGACCGTTGACATCGAGCTCGACGAGTTTTGTGATGGTGCCACATTATAGGTGTTTTACCGACGCGTCTGTCGGCAGAGCCAAGCTTCGCCGTGTAAGTCAGACCAGCAACATCAAACGGCCGTCTGCGGTCGTGTCTCGATCGCCTCAAGCGCGGCGGTGATCGAGCAGACAAGCCCCTCCGGCGCGAAGTCGAGCCGGATTTTCCCGTTCACGTCGCGGCTTGCATGTTCGATCAGGCGGCTGCCGAACCCGCGGCGAGTCGGCGGAGAAACCTGCGGGCCGCCGCTTTCGCGCCAGCTCAGATTGAGCATCTCCTCCTGCACACGCCAGCGAAGCTCGACCCGGCCCGAGGGCCGTGAGAGCGCTCCGTATTTTACGGCGTTGGTGGCAAGCTCGTGCAGCGCCAGCGAGAGTGCCAGAGCCTGGCCGGGGGAAACATCCAGGGAAGGCCCCTCGGTAAGGATCTGATCCGTGGCGAAGGGCGCGACCGCCCCCGCAGCGAGATCGGCGATATCGGCGCCCTTCCAACTGCGGGCAGTGAGCAGATCGTGTGCTCCGGCGAGGACAACGATGCGTGCGTCGATCGTCCTGCGGGCCGCCTGCACATTCGTCGCGTCCCGAAGCGTCTGATTGACGATCGATTGCACGGTGGCAAGGCTGTTTTTGACGCGGTGATTCAGCTCGTTGGTGAGCAGGCGCTGCAACTCCTCGGACTTCTTCAATTCAGTCAGATCGCGGCTCGCGCCGGCGATGGCGACGGGTTGGCGCTCGGCGCCGCGCCCTTCGAACTCCACGAGGCCCCAGGCACTCAGCCAGCGCCAGCTCCCGTCAGTCTGCTTCACCCGGTACTCAACCTCATAGCGTCCGTCGCTTTCGGGATCGATCGCTCTGGCGACGCGGGCCCACATCAGATCCATGTCGTCCGGATGGAACTTGGCTTCAACGCCGGCCGTGTCGTGGAGGAAGCGCGCCTCAGTCAGACCATAGAGCCGCTGGGCGTTCTCATCGTAGACACAGACGTTGTCTGCCATGCTGTAGCGCCACGTGCCCATCTTCGAAGCGACCATCGCGAGATCGAAGGTACGCTGCTGACGCTCTAGTGCCAGCCGCATGTCGTGCTCATGCGTGACGTCCAGGAAGCAATTGATCCCTCCGACGACCTGGCCGCCAGCGTCGCGCATGGGCGCAACATTGACGCGCGCCACCCATCGCCGTCCGTCGGGATTTCGCACCACGGCCTCGGCGCCTTCGAAGCTCTCCCCCGCCAGTACGGCCCGCGCCATCGGCGTTTCGTGGGGCGAAATGAAATCGCCTTGCAGGGTCTCGAGCCAGAACGAGCCACAGAACTTCTGCTCGGGATCGAGCAGCTTCGGAGCGCGTCCCCAAAGCTGGATCGCCCGCTCATTGACCCTCACGATCCTTCCCTCAATATCGCAGGCATATACGCCGATCGGCAGCGCGTCGAGGACGGTCTGGTCGAGTGATAGGAAAGACGCAAAGAGAGCGGGTGCCCGGGCAGGCAGGCTGAAGTTCAGAAGCGACATCGCTCTAGGCTATCAGAAAGTGCAGCGGCAACCAATGCAGCCGCCTGAAGCTTATTTCCGGAGCGATAGGAACCTGTCTGAGCCGGCCGCGTTTCTTCCGGTTTAATCGGACGAGTTCGAGGCGAGGTCCGTCAGTTTCGCAAAGCTTCCAGAGGCGTTGTTCAGCGAACGTCAGGCTTGCCCTCCGAGCGGCATGGAGGAGGCGGGGGCCCCGAAAGGGCTTGGAGTCTGCTCAATCACAGCTGGTCCCGGTAGTGAGCTTTACCGTGCTGCAAGAAGTCGGGTCAAAGGCAGGGGGCGGTCTCTGAGTCGGACCACTTCTGCACGAGCTCTTGCTCCAGACATGTCTCTGGAGTGTGCTATCAAGCCGATGCACCAGAGAGCTTACGCCGAACTGAACAAACAAACGTAGCAGCGCGATTCGCGAAGTCGGACAGACCAGCATTGGACCTAGATCTCATCGAGCAGTCCGCGGACCTTCGCCGCTAGGTCTTCGATATTGAATGGCTTGGAAATCAAGTGTCTGCCGGCATCGAGCATGCCATTGTGGACGATGGCGTTGCGCGTATAGCCGGTCGTGAACAGCACCTTCAACCCGGGCAATCGCTCTAAGACCCGGCTCGCCAATTCGGCGCCTGTCGTGTCGGGCATGACCACGTCCGTAAAGAGCAGATCCGGGACGAGTCCGTCGTCGATCTTTCTGATCGCCTCTTTAGCACCTGCCGCCTCGACGACCGTATAGCCCAGGTCACGCAGGCTTTCCGACGAGATATTGCGAACCCGGTCATCATCTTCCACGACGAGGATGGTCTCTTTGTGCAGGCTCGCGCCGATGTTCGCCTTCGGCTCGGGCGCACCCGATGTCTCCTCGACGCCGAAAAAGCGCGGAAGATAGACTTTGACCGTCGTTCCTACTCCCACTTCGGAATATAACTTTACGTGACCGCCCGACTGCCGCACGAAGCCGTAGACTTGGCTGAGACCTAGGCCGGTGCCCTTGCCCACCGCCTTCGTCGTGAAGAATGGGTCAAATGCTTTACCAAGCACGTTTTCAGGCATTCCAACGCCATTGTCAGTGACGGCAAGCAGGACATATTGACCGGGCGTCAGCGCGTACTCACGCGCATACTTCTGGTCTATAGACGAATTGCTTGTTTCGATCGTCAGCTTGCCGCCCCTCGGCATGGCGTCACGCGCATTCACTGCGAGATTTAGCACGACACTTTCCAGCTGAGCGGGGTCAGCTTTGACTCGCCAAACTCCGGCCGCCAGAACCATCTCGAGACGGACGAGTTCTCCCAGCGATCGGTCGAGCAGCTCGCTCATCCCGCCGACCATCTTGTTGAGGTCCATGACCTCGGGCGCAAGCGGCTGTTGGCGTGAAAACGCCAGTAGGCGCTGAGTCAGTGTGGCTGCCCGATTTGCACCATCTATGGCTCCCTCGATGAAGCGGTCCACGTCGATTTCTCCCTTGCCCAGTCGTCGTTTGGCAAGATTCAGACTGCCGATGATCACGGCCAGCATGTTGTTGAAGTCGTGAGCAATCCCGCCCGTCAATTGACCGACAGCTTCCATCTTCTGAGACTGCCGGAGCTGCTCCTCGGCCTTCATACGTTCCGATATCTCCTCGGCTACGCGTCGCTCCAAATCGGCATTGAGGGACTCCAGTCGCATCAGAAGACGCGCGTTGTCGATCGCAGTGGCGGCGTGGCCGGCGATGCCCAGAAGTGTGGTTTCGTGCTCGATTTGAAACTTCCTTGGCTCAGCGTGACCGAAGAAAAGTCCGCCAAGTACTTCGCCCGAACGTGAAATTACGGGTACCGCCAGATATGACCTGACGGGAAGGTGACCTTCCGGCATTCCTTTTCGCGGAGCATTTTTGCCATAGCGCGGATCTTTCAGGATGTCGTCTGATCGCACCACGCCCGTACCCAAGAACGTCGGCTCGAAGACCGCCGTATTGCGTGGCATAGGGAAGTTTTCGAATACCGATCGTGGTACGCCAGACAACGAATAAAGCATATAGCTTCCACCGTCCGGTGTAAGGACGTTGTAGAAGAAGGCGCCGAATTGAGCCCCCGAGAGCTCGACGCCGGCATCGGTTACGGTCTGAACTATCTTCTCGAGATCTCGTTCGCGGGCCACGGAAGCCCCGGTGTCGTTCAGTATGCGCAGATGGCGCTCGGATTTCTTCTGCGCACTGATGTCCAGAACGGTGCCGATGAAGCGGACGGCCTTTCCTCCCGAAAAGATCGCCTCGCCGGTCGCCGCGATCCAGCGCTCGGTTCCATCCTCGACACCTATGGTTCGGTATTCGATGTTATAAGGCTTGGGAGACGTCGGCTCGAGTGCTTCAGAGACCGCTTCGTGCGCACGTTGCCTGTCGTCCGGATGCAAGCCCTTCAGGAACGCGCCTTCGTAACTTATTTCCGCCTGAGGCGACAAGCCGAACAATTCTTTGCAACGATCGTCCCATCGCAGAACGTCATTGACCGGATCATAGTCCCAAGTGCCTATGCCGGCAGCCTTGTTGGCGAGGCCGAGTCGCTCTGCCGCTTCCCGGGCTGCCTGCTCCGACCGTACACGTTCGATGTGCGCCCACGAGCGTTCGGTCACCTCTGTAAGCAATGCGAGTTCCCGCTTGCTCCACCGGTGCGCTTGCCGATGATGGATCGCCATCAAAGCTGTTAGCCGTCCTTCCTTCACGAAGGGCATGCAAATGGTAGCGCCGATTCCAATGTTCTGGAACGTAGCCGCTTCTTCGGGCGCAATCTCTTTCAAATTGTCATTGATGACCAGGGGGCGGCCCGCTCCGAGCTCGGTTACGGCCTTTTGACCGAAATCGGCCAGGCTATAGTGCCCAAGAATGTGCATTGCCCCTGGTGCCGCCCAATCTCCCCGAATGGTAAAGCCGTCCTCGTCCGGATCCATATCGGCGTAGGCACAGCTCGATACCATCAGATGTTCGCCAAGCATCCTAGTCGTCACAGCTAAAACGCCGTCTGCGTCTCTGGTTTTGGCGGTTTCCCTGTTGAGGGCATCTAGAAACGTCAGGCGAGCCTCGTTTCCCCTGACAGCGACCTCGGCCCGACGACGTTCCACAGCTGTGCGGGTTCGCTCGGCAACTTCGCGCACCAGTTCGAGTTCTTCTGCGGTCCACTCCCGTGGCTCCGCGTTGTTCAAGTACAGGAGTGCCACAACACCGTCGGACTCGGAGATTGGCATGTTGACCAGGGCGCGAGCCGATATTGCTTCAAGAGCATCGGCACGCTCGCCGATACGAGGGTCCTTCTCCGCATCCGCACAGATGACCGTCTCACCGCGCTTCAGATCCTCGATGTAGCTACCGTAGTCGCGGAAGCGAAGAACGCCCGCCAGGCTCGATATGCCCGGCGCATTCCAGTCACGGCTTATGGTGATCGTTTCGGCCGATGTATCGACCGTACCGTAGCCGGCCCTGCTGACCCCCAGGCTGCTTCCGAGAAGTTCAGCCGCGGCATACGCAAGAGCATCGGGATCGTCGATCCGACGGATGAAATCGCTCAGGGTGTCAAGGACGGACATGCGGTCGACCGATGGCGTAGCCCGTAACGTCATCGATCCCCCTTTGTCTCTTTGAGCATATTGATTTCTTAATATTTCAGGGGCGTGCCCTGAGCCAGGCGATCCGCAGACGAATTGCATAACGGCGGGCAGCAAGCCCAGGTTCCCCTTCCGGATATGCCTACAAAAAGCAGCTGCTAACCGTGGTTCGGACGGCCGAGGGCGTGAGGCCGAGGGGTTTCCCGAAATCCTGCCAAAGGACCAATTCGCACTGAGCTGGATCATCCGCGGAATGCGCCCTGAGGACTCAGAACAAAGTACCGATGAGGAGTGCCGCGCGACATGAAGGCCATTGCGGCAATCGCGATAACGGAGGGATATCCCTGGATGCTGGGCCGGACTTGCCGACCACGTCTGATGCCCCGTGAATTCAACACGTCGTCATCGTTGCCGTGACGACGCTAAGGGGCCAATTACGGAAACGGAGTCCGTCAGGGAGTGGCGCCTACCCGGCCGCCCCGGGCCGGCCAGAGGATATTGTTGCAGGCCCGCCGCTTTCGGCCATTGCCGGGGAGGAGCCGTAAGCTCATCTTATGGCGCCCACGGCCCCGGATCGATTAATCGGGCTCCGCTTGCGAGCAATAGAAACATCGCCTGATAGCCGCGATATCTCGCGGCCATTCGCGTTCTTTCACGGCCCTTATCCAGGACAGTGCCAGAGTGGTCGCAAACTCGCCATTCCCAACCACGACGATTGCGATCGATCAACATAATCTCCAGCATTGAAGCTAAGCCACCCTGGATGCTGCACCGGGGGTTGGACCGTCGAGATCCAAGGAAAATGGGAAAGTCGTCGTCGATAGCGCATCAATAGCGATTTGCTCCTCCGAGAGTCGCTTCATCAAGAACTCGCGCTCAAGATCTGAGAGCCGAGTGCTCAGCAGGCGGCGGTAGCGGTGGACATTGTTGCGATGGACGCGAAGCCGCGCCAGTTTTTCGTCCGTTGTCATCTGAGGCTCCGAACTTCACGCGGCCGCACGTTCGGTCGAACGGAGACGGCAAGGTTTTCCACCGGGTGGCGTTCGGGGACCTCCGTCCAGGGCGCGCAACGCGTCCAAGATCTCGTCGATCGATACCGGCTTCTTGAGGCCGGCAGGTGCGCGCATCGACGGGCAAGAGGCGATCGCGGACGCGTCGGACGCCCATGATGCCAAGATTGCGCGCTTCTCGGCCAGCGTCAGGGCAGGGTGATCCAGAACGTCTTTGGGTGTCTCAAAGACCGTGCCGGGATGAAGCAGCGCGTCGAAGTCGAAAACGTTGTCGTCAGCGGTCGTCGGCCGCATGGTCCTCTCCTTTTCATTGACGAATGGATGGGAGCCGCACGACTTGCAGCGCGGCTCCATGGCGCCTCTACTAGGCGGCGGCTTTGGCTTCCAGCTTCCGCACGCTGCCGGTCGAGGCATCGCCGATCGCAATCCGGCGCGGCTTCATGGCTTCCGGAATCTCGCGGACGAGTTCGATGGTCAGCAAGCCGTTGTCGAATGCGGCGCTTTTCACCTGGACATATTCGGCGAGGCTGAATTGGCGCTTGAAGGCGCGGTGCGAGATACCGCGATAGAGGAAATCACGTTCGGTCTTGTCGGATTTGCTGCCTTCAACCGTCACCACGTTCTGCTCGGCGGTGATGACGATATCGTCGGGCGAGAAACCCGCCACCGCCAGCGAGATCTGATAGCGATCCTCCGCCAGCCGTTCGATGTTGTAGGGCGGGTAATTGTCCTCGCTGGCCCGCTGAGCGGTTTCTGCGAGGTCGAAGAGGCGGTCGAAACCAATGGTCGAGCGCCAGAGGGGGGCAAAATCGTAGGTGCGCATAGCCAAATCCTCCTAAGAGCAAGATGTCTACGAGCGGCACCGGACACGGTGCCCGTCTCTTGGCCCGGGCCCATGAGGCGCCCGGACACCATCGTCAGATGGCGACAAAAAAATTAGCAAAGCCGGTTTTGGTTTCAAGAGGGGGCTGAAAAAATTTTGCCCCCGATCGCCGCGCCGTTACAGGTCCTCGCGCAACCCCTTGAAGAACGGGTGCCGCACCTTCCCCTCGGCCGACTTCGCTCGGTATTCGATCTCAGCAAGTAGCTTCGGTTCACCGACATACACGCCGGGGATGGACGGTTACGAACTCGCCGAGCGAGCGACGCGTCTTCGCTCGGGGCTAAAGGTATTGCAGCTGTCGGGCTGAGAGCGACGCCGGGAGGGCTTTCCGTTGATCCGAAAACAGTTCTCTGAAGATGAACTGGCGCGCGTCATGCAGCAGACCACGGGCGTCTGCTAGAAGCTTTCGGTCGTCGAACTTACCCCGCCCGCCAGGTCCTCGCGCCGGGCACTGGGCAGCGGCGTCGGCAAGCTCGCATGAGCAAAGCGGGTTGGCCGAAAACCCGCTTCCCAGCACGACCAACGCAACCGGCAGGTGCCTATGTGTCCTTCTCGGTATTCGTGACATAATTGCAGACCGCGTCGGATTCGAGCAGGGTCATCAGCGCGCGACGTGTCAAGGAGTGCGAGGGGTCTTTTGGGATATTTCGCGTGCTCCACTTTTGAAATGCGATCAATACACCGGTATCGGGATTTACAATCTCCCTCCCGGGGCTGGAAGCCGCCGCCTGCGCTTCGTTTAAGCGGGCGGCGTTTTTCTTTTGTAAAGCCGCGCCAACTGGCGGCCCATCTTGGCCGGGTACGAGCATAGTATCCCCCACTGCAAGGGGCTCGCATGTTCGACTTCGATCTATTTTCGAAACGCGAATGGGCGACGATGGTTATCGCTTTCGTGGCTGTAACCGCTCTCGCCCTCTACGGGTTTTTCAAGTTTCTCGACTATCTGGCGCCGCACCTGTAAGGACCGCCTCAGTTGGTGGCCCGCTTATTGATCATTCTTCAGCTTGCGCCGGCCCCATGCGGCTCTTTGCCCTTGAGGTTCAACCTTGAAATCAAAATCAATCATCGTGACAGACAAACCGCCTTCCAACCTTGCTCGGCAGCGTTAACTACCCAGTGATAGGCCGCGAGGCTTATCTCAACGTACGTAAGGAAAAACGAAAGCTGAAGGTCTATCAAGCTCGAAGATGGCGTAGGACGCGTCCTGCGGTCGGATAACTTGATGATCTGGGCTGACATGTGAATTCCTACTACTGGTCTCGGTGATCCCGGCGAATTGCAACATAGCAATAATAGCTTGGTTCCCGGTACCTACGGCCTCGTCAACGATGCGACGCGTCAGTTTGCCGAGAGTATCGGCCTAATCGCGCGCGCCGGACAGTAGGCGACGTGGGAGCCGGTGTGCGAGCTATTCCCTTTGAAGTGGAAAACCGCTAAGAATAACGCTGCAGTTGACGACATCTGGAGGGCCTATGACCGTGGCGACATCAGCATCGACCGAGCCCGAACAGCAGTCTTCGACCTTGCTGGCGGAATTGGAACGCCTGAGTGGGCAAGACGTGGCATTGGCGCGACTGCTCCATCACAGGGATCGACATCTCGGTAAGCTGGCCGAAGGCTTCATTGCCATCAACTGGCGGGGGCAGGTGCCTGAAGTGATCGAGCCTGAGGAGCAGCACATCATCGATCTGCTGTGCGAGTACGACGCGGCACTCGCGCATGAGGCGCAATAACTGCGAGGGTGCAATCTGCGCCGACGGCGCGTGTTGCTTGTACGACCTTGGCCGTCCGGTCCATATAGCGTCGTGGTCCCTTGGGTGTCGGTGATCGCGCGGCCAGCGTTGCGCCCCGCGGTATCGTAGAACTGGCGCTGCTGAGCCATCGCATCACCGGAGGCGATCAGAACCAGCAGCGCGATCAGCGCCTCATTTGGACCTCCCGAACGTCTTGTCGGACTTCAGCAGGAACAGACCCTCGTTGCGGTCATCATCGTAGAACCCGATCCAGTAGTATTCCCGGTGGTTAGGCGGTCTCTCGCCGCGGCAGACGAACATCGCGCGATACTCGACATCGGCCCGCGTCGTCGGCCATTGCGGCCTCAGCCCGACAAGTCTGCACCCAGCGTCGTTTCCAGCCTCGTAATGAAACCCGCGCGGGGTGATCTGGATGCCTTCCTCATCCTTCCCGCAGTGCTTCATCATGTGCCGCTCGCCGCACCATCGGCCGTGGAACATCGAAGGCATCTCGGCGGCGTCGGCGGCGTTAGCGGCGAGCAGCAGCAGGCTGCCCAACAGGATGGTCCTCGTCAGTTCCATCACCAATCCTGTTGTTGTTGAAGCAGCCATAGACCCACTTGCTATGATCTCTCGGGAAATAGGTCCATGAGCCGTCTGGATTTTCGGCGACGACACGCACGCGACCATTGAAGTCGGTGAACTGGATTGTCGCGATGTGATCGCGGTCGACCATTTCATAGGCCACGACCGGAAAATTGAAGCTGTCCTTTCGGCTACCTCCTTCTGGCCCAAGGCCAGCAAGGCCCGGCCGGTCCCCAGGGCGTCCCCGGCATTCCGGGCCCGGCGTTCAATTTGGACAAGGTGCTGGCGCTATCGGAAAGCTACAGCGCGTCGTCACTCTCGACTGCACCCGGTTCAAATAGCCGTAGATGTAAAGCTTCAGGAGAACCGAGGGATGGTATGACGGCCGCCCGGTCGCCGCCGGTTCCCCCCTCGAAGCTTAACTCGGCCAAATCGAGTGCATCGACAAACACGTCGATCACCCGAACAGGGTTGCTCTCATCAATGAAATCGTCGAGGCATTCGGGCAACAACGTCGACTGCCCACGATCCGCCTCCGCAACGAAGCGCTTCATCCCAGCCCCCCGCAAATCGTGCGGGAATCATATCGCGCGAATCACATCAAGCGCAGCGTTTTCACACAGCCAGGGTCAAAAGCTGGCGACCGAGGCAAGTACGGTTCCGCGTCCGGTCCACTGCCGATATGCGACTCCCCTCTGATTCAATCGGGGAAGCTCGGCCAAGGGGCGCGCCCGATTTGTAACCTGTCGGGCGGGCGGTACGCCGAGGTCTCGCCGTCAGTCAGCTGGCGCTACGCGATTGCGGATTTGCAGATGCGATCTGTCCCTCATGGCGTGCTTCGTTTACCCGAAACGGGAGAAATAGGAACATCGTACGGGCGTGTTGTGACCGGCCACTAAGGAGGACGACATGAATAAGAAATTTCTTCTGTTTCTAACGGCGGTTTCGCTTCTGACCGGTCCGTCGTTTGCCCAGAATCCGCCGGCGACGGATCGGCCGAACAATAACGCGGTTAACAGCTCGGGCCAGAACAATTCCGAGAAGCCGGTTTCGGGCGCCAACAGTTTTACCGAGGGTCAGGCCAAATCGAAGATCGAAGAAGCTGGCTACACCAACGTGACTTCCTTGAAGAAGGACGACAATGGCGTGTGGCGCGGAAAGGCGAGCAAGGGCGGTGCGTCGGCCGATGTCAGCGCAGCGAAGTGACCCCTCGCTCAACCGCCGCGATAACCGAGAAGGATTCGATTATGACCGTTACGATTTCACGTCTCTACGACAACTATTCCGACGCGCAGCGCGCGGTGACGAGCCTGGAGGCGGCGGGCGTGCCGCATTCGGATTTGAGCATCCTCGCCAACAACTCCGACAACTGGTACAGCACCGACAAGAAGGTCGATCGCGATCGCGATGGGGTCGACGATCGTGCCGAGGGTGCTGCGACGGGAGCTGGCGTCGGCGCGGGTCTCGGCGGCGCCGCGGGCTTGCTCGCAGGCCTCGGGCTGTTGGCGATCCCGGGCTTGGGTCCGGTCGTCGCGGCCGGGTGGCTCGCGTCGACCGCGCTGGGTGCCGCTGCCGGCGGTGCCACGGGTGGCGTGGTTGGGGCTTTGACGCAGGCTGGTGTATCCGATGAGGAAGCTCCGCTCTACGCCGAAGGCGTGAGAAGGGGCGGCACGCTTGTTTCGGCACGCGTCCCCGATGCCGATCGCGCGCGATACGAAGCGATCTTGAACCAATCCGCCGTCAATCTGCGCGACCGGAGCGTGGCTTGGCAGAAAGCTGGATGGAAGAATTACGACCCGTCGGCTCAGCCTTATGGCGCGGACGAGGTGCGCAGGGAGCGCCAACTCTACGGCACCGGCGTGCGGTAGATCAATCCGCGGCCCGCCTTGGCGGTCCGCCTTTTTCTTCCCACAAACTTAAATCGATGAGCCGAACATGAACCGCGGAATGCCATCGATGACTGCCCTTTTTAGTATGCTCGCGATCGCCGGTTACCAAAATCGGGACAAGCTGGCGGACATGTTCCGCGACGCTACTTCCGGTCAGCCGGCGGGCGCCAAGAATTCGCTGAGTAGTATGCTCGGCAAATCTTGGCGGTCTCGTGGGCGGCGGTGGAGTAGGTTCGCTCCTGAACGGCGGCCTCGGCGAGTTGCTCGAGCACTTCAGGCAGAATGGGCAAGGGGGCCCAATCCTGGATCAATCAGGGGCCGAACCGGGAAGTCACCCCGCCCGAACTCCGGCAGGCTATCGGTCCCGACGTCCTTCAAAACTGGAGCAGGACAGGCCTGTCGCAGCAGGAGATACTCGACCGCTTATCGCGCGAGCTTCCTACAGCCGTGGACCAATACACGCCCGACGGACGTCTGCCGGCTCCATCGGCGTGATACCATCGTAAGGCTCGAGGAAAGTCATGAGCATTATTTGGACGATCATCATCGGCTTCGTCGCGGGCGTCATCGCGAAGTTCATCATGCCCGGCGACAACGAGCCGTCCGGTTTCATCCTGACCACGATTCTGGGAATCGTGGGAGCGTTCGTAGCGACTTACCTCGGCCAGGCGCTGGGTTGGTACCGGCCTGGAGAAGGCGCAGGACTGATCGGTGCCATCGTCGGCGCGATCGTCGTGCTGTTTGTTTACGGTATGGTATCTGGTCGAAGCCGTCGGGCCGTTTAGACGGGTTTGGCGGCGAACCTCATGAAGGGAGCGACGGTACCGGCTCAAGGCCCAGCTCTCGGCAATTTCGGCGACGTCGTCGGCATAGCCAGTCACCTTTACCTTTGTGGAAGCGTCAGCGCCGCTTGAGGAACCACTGCGCAACGCTTTTGTTGGTTTATCTTCCAACAGCAAAAGGACACGATTATGGACCGCGAACATGTGAAGGGCGCTGCCGACAAGGCAAAAGGCGCCATCAAAGAAGGTGCTGGCAAGCTCACTGGCGACAAGGACTTGGAAGCCGAAGGCAAGATTGATAAGGCCAAGGGATCCGCCCACAACGCAGTGGGAGACGTGAAAGACGCAGCGCGGGACGCCGCTGACGCCCTAAAGAAATAAGTAGAAGAAAGAAGACCAAAAACTAGCCGCCTCCGGGCGGCTTTTCTTTTTAGACTAGCCGGTCTAGCACAGTGTAGTCGGCGCCATTCACGGGCCTCTAAATTATGAACAGAAGAAGAGCCCAGTCCTGGTGGCGAGGCTCTCCTTCAGCTTTCCATGGTTGCCTCAACAGCCGCCTTTACGGCGACATCGAGTTCAGGGATCATTTGATTTCCCAGGACGTGTTGTGCGGGATGTCCATCGCAAAATAATCGCCAGAGCCAGCCAGCGCAGGCATCGCTATACACGAAAATGGTTCGCTTCCGGTGATGCCCTTATACTTACCGGTACCGCCGGTGATGATATGCGTTCCACAATCCATCTTCGGCTGGGCCTTGTCGAGGTCTCGAGTATCGAAGGTCGAGAAAATCTTGTCGCCGTCGCTGTCGGCAAGCACGCAAGCTCCGTCAATGTATTTCTTGTCTCCGGACGCGACGTTCAGCGCCACGCAGCGTGCTGACATCTTGTCCAGCATCTTCTCTCCCTTCATGTTTTGAGTCGTCCCGACCGCCTCCAGCGTAGTGGCTTTGCCGAGTTCGGCAGTGTCAATGCTCATCAAGGGCCGAAAAATAAAGTGCGTCACATAAGGAGTAGTCCCTTCTTTTCAATCGAATCTCCCGCGACAGCCGCGGGGGCAAAGGACATGAGCGCCGCAGCAAATGCTGTTGCTTTGGTGAGTCTGATCGCTGCGGTGAATGTGGGGGCCATGCGCATGTTGATGACGTTCCTGAGTGCCTCCTTAGATCAGGCGGCGGTTCAGGTCTCCGCCGTGAACTGCCGCGAGTTGAAATCGACCTGCGTCTGACGCCGGCGCCGAGCGCCAGCGTGCCCGAGCACCGCGGTTAGGGTGGCGACAGCTCGCCGACCTGGAGCAAGGCGGGCGCGATACCAATTATGGGTCAAGAGCTTCCTTCCGCGTTCCATCCGCAACCTGCCAGCTAGAGAATGCCGGTGCGACCTTCTCGGTCGACTGCCTCCACCCGGGATAATGACCGTGCTTGACGCTGATCCGGTTCAGCAGCATCGCGACGATGATCATCGCCAGGATTCCAGCAAGACTAAGCACGAACTGCATCGCAAGGCGATCCGAGATGTCGAGCAGCGTCAGGTGGCTGGCCAGGGCCAGGGGGACGCCGAGACAATAGATTGGCAGCGAATTCTCGCCACAGCACCTCGCGCAGCGCATGACTGGCGTCGACAGCCCGCGCCAATCCTGAGGAACGGACCGTAGCACCACAATTGCAAGAGCCAGGAAATGCAACAGCCGGAACGGACTGAGATTCGATTTATCCAGCGGGAAGAGCAGATCGGACAAAGTTTGCGGGATCAGCGGCTTGCCGCTGCAACTCAGCGCGAGGACCAGGCCAAAAACCAGATAGACAACAGCAAGGGTAAGCGTCGTGCGCGACGTCACCCAGGGCCGGACCCTCTCCCCTCCGATGACGCACCAGGCGCCCAGCACGATCAAAAGCTGCCAAGCCAACGGGTTGAAGAACCAGGCGCCGCTGGGCCAGGCTGGAACGCTCCAGCCGAAGATGTGCACGAGCGCATAAAGCAACAGCGAAACACCAAGCGTAACGTTTGGTGCACGCAGCAGCAGCCACAACAGCGGCGCGAACAACACGTGAAAGATGACGAAAGTCGGCAAGACGTCGGTGTTGACAGGGCGATATTGCAGGATTGCGGCATGCGCAAGCGTCGCGCCCGGATGATCGAGCAGAATCCGCGTATTGCTCTCGTCGGCAAGCCGATCGCTGCCCGCGAGGTAGACGAGGACGGTGCAAGCGAGCGTGAGCAGCAGAAACGCGGCATAGATGTCCCATCCTCGCCGCAGCGAACGACCAATCATGCCGCTCCAGCCCTCGCGCTGACGTGCCCTGCCGTAGGCCAGCGCGCAGGTCACGCCCGAAATGAACATGAATATTTCGGCGGCATCGCAGAAGCCGTAGTTGCGCGGTGTCAGCCAGCTTCCGATGTTGTTGGGAACATGATCAAGAAAGATCCACCATAGCGCGATCCCTCGACAGACATCGATGCGCAGGTCGCGGCCAGCCCCCCTGAACTCCGGCGGAGTTTCGCCGATCAATCGCTTCGAGGTGTGAGTTCGATCGTGCATCTGTTTGACCTGCCGGCGTGCTCGCACATCGGTCGATGAGAGGCTCCGCTGCTCCGGCTGGGGGTGCCGAGCGGGGTATCCGACCAAACGATGCGGTTACGAGCCTGAGCTACCTGATGGTTGGAGGCTCTTTCGTTCGCCAACCGGCGCTTTGATTGCCTGGGCCGGAAGCTTCGCCGTCCTCCCAAAACGTTTGCAATATGTCGTCGCTGGCAACCGGTATCAGAAGCTGCTTCCGCATTTCGGCGAGGCGGGCACGGCAATACTCACGGTAAAACATCTCGACTAGGGTGGACATGATCGAACCCTCGCTTGATCATCACCATTGACGATAGATTTCGACCATTTCAACCGGCGGTAAATATCAACGGCGCCGGAGTAGTTTGTGTCCGACGAACTCGGATGACAACGATGTGGCCGACGAGGCGCGACACAAAATCGGTATCAGAGAACGTCTAGTGCTGCAGGACAGTCTGTCCGCGGATCGTTGAGTTCGATCAATCGCGAGAATCATAGAAGCGGAGCTTACGGGTTCACCCCGCCAAGGATATCTAAACTAGATCCGATAACGGCAATCAGAAATAGAGCCATCACGACCGCCTCCTCTTAAAGGAGATTTTTTGACGCCACGGCCTTCGCAATCACTGTAAACCTAATTTCTGGCCGCTAAGTGAACGAGTTCACATCAGCATTGAACTTAGCTGAGCGAGACTAGCAGGCCAATGGCGTAGCTTCTTGGACTCTTGCGCACAGATCAAACAAGTTCGGTGCGCGAACTGCAAAATGCAGATACCGGTGAGTTTGTCGCATTTGATCCCGATGTCCAACAAGGCTGGAGGTCCCCATGTCTATGGACGCAGCCGAATTCGTATCACATCGATTCTCGACGCGGGAGTTTCCGGAGCGGATGCGAATCCCGCTATGGCGCGAGGACTTTGGGCGAGGCATAGTCCACGCTGATATTGAGCCTCTATCGAACGCACCGTTTCAGGCCTACGCAACGCTGCAAGCGATCCGAGGTTTGCGCAGGCTCGCGCTGAAAGGGTCCCCTATGCGTTTCAAGCGTTTGCAAGCAAGCATCGCTGATGGTGATGACTCGATCGGAGTCATCCTCAGTTCTCCCGGCAGAAGTCAACTATCGCAGCGTTGTCAGGAAATCGAGCTTCACGCCGGCGACGCCATCGCAATTCTGCATTCCGAGCCGGCCACCGTCACCTATGTCGACGGATTGCTATTTGGTCTTGCCGTACCGCGCGACGCCCTCGCACAGCGCGTGACGAACGTCGAAAGCCGCGCCATGCGGCCGATTTCTCACCGAAGTGAAGCGCTCCGACTTCTCATGGCTTATCTCAAGTCGGCATTTAATGAGAGTGTTCTGGCCACCCCGAAGCTGCGAGATGCGGTCGTGGCTCACATCCACGATCTCCTGGCGCTCGCAATCGGCGAGTGCGCTCCCTTGGGCGAGAGCAGTGCGAGCGCTGTCGTGACTGCGCGCCACGGCGCCGCCCTCGATTACATCGAGACACACTTTCAAGAACCAGGACTCAGCGTCGAGATGGTAGCTCGTTGCCAAGGCATCTCACCTCGCTATCTGCAGCGCCTGATGGCATCATCAGGATCGTCGTTCACCGGGCACGTCAATGAGTTACGCCTCCAACGAGCGCTCAAACTGCTGACCGAGTCCAGCGCCAGCGCGCGGCTAATTTCCGATATCGCTCTAGAGGTCGGCTTCTCGGATGTTTCGCATTTCAATCGCTTGTTCCGAGCTCGCTTCGGCGATTCGCCGCGCGGCGTTCGTTACGCACGAAGGGATCCCAGCTGAGCCACGTACTCCAGATCGGCGCGGGAGCGAGATGCAGTCAGCTAATGACCGCTTTGGGGCATGAGCGTCGTTCGGATGGGCGGCCGGTTGCTTCCGGTCCACCTCGATGAGCGGACCACCGGCAATTCGGCATCGACTTCCGCTTTGGGGCGCCCTTTTGCTACTATCGCACGGACACTATTGGGGGAGTCATGACAGCTCATGAACACTGGCAAATGGATGCGAGCGCGCCGAGCTTTACGAGCGCTACCTCGTTCCAGCTATCACTTCGATATGGGCCAATGATCTGCTCGACCGTGTCGGGCCAAGGAGTGGAGAAAGCATACTCGACATCGCCTGCGGGACAGGCGTCGTCGCGCGGCTCGCTGAGCAGCGAGGGCACGTCGGCCGGTTAGTCGGCATAGATCCCAACACGGCAATGCTCGCGGTGGCGAGGGTAAAGTCTGCGACTGTTGATTGGGCCGAGGGTAGCGCGCTCGACCTGCCGTTCCATGCAAACACCTTTAACGTTGTGCTCGCCAGGTCGGCCTACAATTCTTCACTGATCGGCCGGGGGCGCTGAAGGAGATGGTGCGAGTACTCAAGCCAGGAGGCCGCGCTGGGTTGAGCTTCTACAGCGCTATCGAGAACGCCAAGGAGCCCATGCTTTTGTGCAGGCGCTCGACAAGTATGTTGGAGCAGAGTCATCGCGAACCAAGCGCTCGGAACACCTCTCTTGCGATGCGTAGGAGGTCGAGGTTTGGGCGAAGCATGCTGGCTTCGATGTCGTTGAGCTTCTCGTGCAGGACCCACCACATCGGAGCGTCCTCTGTTACGAAAATGGCGGCTTGCCGTTGTCGGCTTTTACGGCTCTTTGCTTGCACTCATCCTGGTGTTTGCGGTTGCAACCACCAGCTCATGTGCAGTTCGCACGAACGGTCCCGCTGATCGCTTCTCAAAAGTGAGTTGACCGGTACGTCGATCTTGCGCCGACGTAAGCTTGCTAACGGCTCTATTTCGGAGCTCCGGTCTGGCTACTTGAACCCGTGGTCTGCTCACCTACCGGCCGGCCCGGAGGATGCGCAGAAGCGCCCGGCTTGTCTTAATCTGCCACATATCCGGAATCTCCAGAGTTGCGTGTCTTTACTCCTCTGTCTGCATCACGCTGCATCTGCTCATTCGGCTCGCTAGTCTTGAGCCCTTTGTCTACATCTCGGTGAATCTCCTCGTTGGTTTGCTCGCTAGGTGCGGCCTTTTGCTGTTGCGCCGTTGCTTGGAAGGCAATCGCGCTTCCGGCAACTACAATCATCACGAGAGTTGCAGTTCGCATGCTTCTGCTCCAGTGCGTCGCCCCAATCCTCTTTAACGCACGAGCTGTCCAACGTTTTCCTGGCTCCGCGATGCCGTTCTCGGAAGGTACCTCAGTGGTTCTGCGCTTTGCGAATTGGTGCGCGGACAAATTATCCGCTAGTCAGCAAAGCCTTAGGCCGGCGCGCCGCCGCGCTTCGGGGATTTCTCCGGGGGGGGGGCGCGCGCCAGCTTCGCTTCCTCGCGTTGGGCCATTTTGAGTAATCGCTTTGCCTCCACGCGGAGCGCCTCCGCACGGCGAATAAGCCGATCAGCGGCCGCGCGCAGCTCCTTGATGCGAAACTTGCGGATCTCGCTAGACGTCGCTGCGAGCTTGCCCGACAGATCGCCAGAAACCGGCCGCCGACGCCTTATTTCGCCAGGGAGGTCGTCTGACCGCGGGGTGGGGGTGTTTGAACGCATGGGCAAGGCTCCCAGCGGGTTTCGGTCGCGGTGCTGATCGCAGTTGGCGTGCTCGGGTGTTGGCTGTCGTCATGGAGGCCCAACAGCACGAGCCGGGAGTCGAATAGGGGCGGCCAGGTTAGACCGGACTTCAGCTGGCGCGGGCCTGACCCGGCCGCCCCACTAGCCTGCTCAGAGCGCCCTCAAAGCGCCAATAGGTCACCGAGTTGGAAGCCCCACATTCGTTACAATGAAGGCTCTGCTCGCCTCGCATGTATCGTCCCCGGCGCGAGTTGGGTAAAGGCTCCCCTTAGGACAATAAGCATTCTGAAGCTGCGTACTTATGACCACAGCTTAGAGCGTAAGGATCAGCCAGACCATTAGACCGGCGTTGAGGGCGCCTACCGTGACAATGCCCGTCTGGATTAGCCGCTCGATCATGGCGCGCTCACCCGCTTCGGCGGGGCCTTGTCGTAGAGATCAAGTATTTCGAGCTGGCTCGCGAGCGCGCTCAGGCTTCGGGCGATGTTCCTCAGTGCAGTGGCCTTATTCGGGGCAAGGCCAGGGGCGCCGGCTTTCGCGCGGTACGCTTCCGCTAGCTCTCGATACTCGCCAGCACTGAGCACGAAGGCCCCCAACCATTGCCTGGTCAGGATGCTATGGCTCGAAGTAAGGGTCTATGCACCTTGTGCCAAGTCTGTATTGATTGGGATTTCTAGGGGTACTCCTTCGGTGGGCCAGGCGATCGCAGCGCTCATTCTGCTCGCCGCCTGGGCGGTCGAGGCCTGAAATTAAGCTCAGTATGTGCCTCGACATCGCCGGGCAGGGGTCTCCGGCATCTGACAGTAAAAGGCCCGCCGGTTCACGTTGGCGGGCCTAGCACTCCCGGCGCTCTAATCCGCAATTGGATCGGCAGCCGCGAGCATTGGGGGCTGGAAAGCGAGCCGTGCCATGTACTCCCATGGATGACATGATCTATTAGCGGACGGCGGGCCTTCATGGAAAGGCGCGAGGACTACCTGCTTCGCCTAGCGAGTGGTTTGGAAGGTCTCGCGATGGACGAGCGGCTGATAGTTCGCGACCCATACATTGAGCGCGCGTTCGGCGGCACGCGTGCCATCGCGATTGCAGAGGCGGAGGTCTTTGCCCGGGCGCACGGCTGCACTTTTCGCTACCGCATCAAGCGCCAAGGAGAGTTCACCCGTGCTTATCCGGCAGGCGGCAGGGCTTGAGGTGGCTCGTCGAGAGCGCGGGCTACTGCTGGTCGTTGGGTGCGGAAAAGCAATTCCGGCGGCCGGTTCACGCTGGCGGGCCAGAACTTCAAGTAAGCATCCAGACGGAGAAAACGACACAGAGGCAGCTTGCACCTATGAATGCGAGACCCAAAAAGAAGCGCTCGGCAAGGTCCATTTCCATGGCGTTCCCCTCCGGCTGCCCGCGATAAGTAACATTCAATTGTGATCCGAGGTTCCCGCGTTATCGCGTGGAACTTGTGTTCACTAGGGCACAGACCACGGAACTGCCCGCGCGTTAGGCTGCAAGAACTCAAACCCAACGGTTAGGACCCGTAAGATCGAGGTGTGTCATGCAGCGACGCCGTCGTTTTAAACAAACTGTGTCCCTCGAAGAACGTCTTGCCCAAGAAGCCGCACGCTTAAGAGAGCTAGCCAAGAAGCTCCCTGCCGGCTTCGAGCGAGAAGCTTTCCTCCGCAAGGCCAGACAGGCCGAGACCGGCTCGCACTTGAGCGAGTGGTTGAGATCACCCGGACTGCAGCCGCCAGAATAGGAACACGCGAACATTTCTTCTATGCTCTCCCTCGAATGAGGGCGGCTTATGACCCGGTACTACTTCGACATCCGGGACGACACTGGTTTGTACCCGGACGAGGAAGGTCTGGAATTCGACACTCAGCAAGAGGCCGAGGTCGAAGCCGCTAGGTCGCTTGCGAACTTGGCAAAGGACTTTGCCACCATACGGCAGGACGTTTCCGTTGAAGTGAGGACAGAAGTTGAGCGGGTGTTTCAAGCCGCATTCATTTTCGACAGAAGTAGGACGAAGCAGTAAGGACGGTTCCTATTTGCGAGTCAGCAGATCTTCCCCGGGCGGCATCAGCTTCACGTAGGTGCCGCTTTCATGCTTCGATAACCAGCCGCGCTCGATGGCGTATCTGAGCCCGGCGCCGAACTCGCTCCCGCTGCCCTTCAGCTCGATCATGAACTGCCCGTTGATCCGCTCGATGTAGATGCGGCCGTCCTGCACGGCCGCGACGCTGGCCGCGAGCTCGACGAGCTTGCGCGCGGCCGCATCCGGGTCTGCATAGGGTCGTTCTGCGGTGTGCTTCATCGGCGTGTCCCATTGGCCGCTCGCGCGGCGATGTGTGTTCGGTGCGGGTAGCTCTCAGCCGGTTTCCAGCTGCGAATGTGGTGCCGCAGACACAGCGCATAAGCGCCTCGCGCGCAGCTTCGAAGGTGGCGGCTATGCCACTTCGCCATGTGCCTGGCTCCATGCCACGATAGAAGCCGATGGACCAACCCCATTGATCGGCGTGGATCGGTACGCCGGCGCGCGCGCCGATGGTCCCGGTGCGGACGTCGGTGAAGTAGATCTGCCAAGATTCCTCGTGCGGATTGTTACCGCGGCGACGGGTGAGGGCGGTCATTCCACAAGAATAGGGGCAAGTCACGCGCGGGACCAGTCGCTGGATTTTGAGGCCTGCTCTGGTCTCAGGGCTCTATCTGTTGGTCAACGCTTAAGCGCTTCGTGCGGCCAGAGCTGCACCTTGTTATCGTGCGCCGCGTAGCGCTCCGGTGATCACGCCAGTGCGCGCCGCTCGCGCTCCTCAGCCCAAGCAGTAAACGTCGCATGCGCCCAGGCCGGCGAGGACGGCGGGATCGCACCTCGGGTCTGCACCCCTCCAGCCGATCGGAGAGCAACAGCACGTCAACATAGGCGACGCCATGTTCGCGCGCGATAGGGAGATGCGGGAATGTCGTCCGCCCAACAACGTGCTTTTCTATTTCCCATAAACGCGCCGCTGACAGCCGTGCCGACCCAAGGGCTGGTCGTTCAGTTCTTCAGTCTGGCAACACACGACTGGGAAGTTTCAGATGCACTGCCGGGCGTCATAAAAGCCACCCCGACCCTCCCAGTACGTCGGCGTCCCATAGTACCGGTGGGTGCGCGCTTCCCAGTCTCGATCCTGCCATGAGTCATCACTGAACTCAGGCGCGTCCCTCAGCTGTTGCTCGGTGATGTTGGTTCGAAAACCACCAAGCGCGACGTATCGCATTTTAGAGCGCCCCACGGAATGGGGTAATGGCTATGGCCCAATCCAACAAATCCACCCAAGCTCAAGACGGCATAAGCCACGCGACCTGTGACCTTGTCGATGATGAGGTGATCAATCTCACCGATGTTCTTTCGATCTGCTCCATAAACCTCGGTCCCTTGAATGTAGGTTTTGTCGGTCTAACTCGGCCACTCCAGGGGTGTTCCTAGCTTCGGAGAATAGTGTCGCACGCCAATCATCAATCTATCGTCGTCGACATCGATTCAAACAACCTCCAGCTCCGATCCCATGGCGAAAACCTGTATCGGAAGGCGAAGTGGGCAAAGACGAGGATAATGAGGCCGCCAACTGAGCGGCCCTATTTTAGGTGGCGATTTTGGCCCCGGTGAACTCAGCCACTCGTCAATGTTGGCGCTGCTCTTGCGCGTCCGGAACGGAAGGCGCCATCCTTTGTTCAATCGTCCAGAGAGTTCAAAGGAGAAGGGCTATGATCGCTAACAGATTTATGATCTTGGGTGCGTTGCTCGCCTTCAGCGCCAACTCCGTTTATGCCGGTCCCTGCACCACGGTGAGCCGCGATGCAGGATCAGGAAATGTCCCGGGCTATACGGGACAAACCACTGGTTCCACAGCAACTGATTCTAAGCAGCAACCGCCGACATCTTCGATGAGCAAAGCCTCGGAGAATACCGCAACGTCGTCGGAAGATGCTCAGCGCCAGATGCAGAGCCAGCCGACCGCTGCCGAACAATCAAAGGCGACCCACCCCGCACCCTCTGCCCAGTCACCGGATCGAACGGCAGGCACCGTCGAGCAGACCCGCCCCGCGCCCACGGAACAATCAAAGAAGGCGACGGCCGGTGCGGCCGAGCCCGCGCCGTCCCAGAAAAAGGTAACGGCGGCCGACCAGGACTGCGAGTAAGCGCGGGGGTCAATGGCTTCAAGAGGGAACACTGGCTAAACGCCTGATATGAAGTGGTCCTCTGCACCACTGGACCGGGCCGGTGCCGATTGCTTCCGCTTCCGGTCCGAGGTTGAAGTCGATCGGCGCACGTTGGCTGCAACCCATGACAGCCTTATGCGGTCACCGACGGCACAAGGGCGTGCCGACTGGTCGACGCTCGCGCGATCTTGCCGTCCGTGCCAAAGCCGACGACGTGGAAGACTTCCTTCCCGATGGATGCCGATCGAGGCCAGCGGCTGTGTGGTGGTGTCCATGGGATGTTTCTCCGGATGCTGCGGGGTAGTCTTTCCAGACTATCCCGCGGAGGAAGCAGCCGGTCCATCCCATTAGCGGACCTCGCGACGCGCTGGTTGGTCGTCTCAGGAGTCGCGATACCCGGTCAGTTGTGCTGACTTTCGGATGAGCCGGAGATCATATAGTTTCTTTAATGCTGCTCATTGAGACGGGACATGCCGGCATCTCCGTTTTAGCGAATGGCAGCGCGATTGCCGTCCGCACGCATCGCCCTCTCAACGAAACCGACAGTCTCTTTGTGCGGTCACGAGGACTAACCGCGCGCACGGCACGCGAAGAGCGAAGGCCGCCGGGGCTGGCTGAGTTGGCGAGCCCTACTTTCAGCTAAGCAGCCACAGAGCGAAAGAAGCGCTCCCGTCCAATGTCGTGATCGAGCTTTAGGCACGGCTGAGACTGCCGTCGGGAAAGCCGGCGGCCGATTTAAGTTGTCTCGGATTGATCTGTGGCAAATGCTGACACCGGACCAAAGACTATACTGGAGACTGGTTTATGGAGCTCTGCCATGATCATAGAGCGCTTATCCCAAGAGCATCTCAACATTGAGAAGCTGCTGGCCATCCTCGAGCGGGAACTCGAGGTATTCGACCGCGGGGACCGTGCTGACTACGAGGTCATTCACGCGGTTATCAGTTACTTCGAAGTCTACCCAGAAGTTTATCATCATCCCCAGGAAGACTTGGTATTTGCCAAGCTGAGGGCACGAGATCCGGCTGCTGCTGCGAAGGTCGGCGATCTAGCTCGCGAACACCAGAAAGGGGCCCAACTTTTGCGCCGCGTCGCTCAGGCGGTCGACGGCGTTCTCGCGGAACGTGAGATTCTGCGCGAAGATGTGGATCTTATCGTTCGGGATTTTATCGCGCACGAGCGCCGTCACATGAGGATGGAAGAACGCGATTTTTTTCCCGTGGCACTTAAGGTTCTCAAGCCTCAAGATTGGACTGAGATCGCTTCAGCCGCAACGAGTCACAATGACCCGCTATTCAGCGACGTTGCCGAGGAGCGGTTTGACACGCTGCGCGCACATATTGTGCGGCTTGAGCAGGAGGCTGACGCCGAGCGTAAGTAATCGCTATGGCGTCGCGCCGTGCATTGTGCCGCGCGACGCTGAGGACGCTGAGGTCAAGCGTAAGGCAGAGTCAGAATTGAGCTGCGCCTTTGCTTGCGCGCTCACATACGCTTGCGGCCCGAAGCAGGAGGCTATGATGCCGCTCCACACCGACAATCTCGAATCGACCATGCGCTATGCATTGCTGACAACGCGTGCTATAGCCCTCTGTCCTTTCCATCCCGAGGTCATGATCCGCGTCGGAGACAGCGACGCCGAAACACATGCTTATTACCGCGCCAGAAGCATCACCAAGAGTGATGGCACGTGCTGGGAGCGTGAAGATCTCATGGAGGAGATTGTGCGCCAACTCACGGATGCGGCCGACGGCGTGTGTCCTCGGTGTGCGCAGCTGGTTGCTTCCCATAACTGACGGGCCGCGCCGTCAGGACACCGGAAAGGGAAAACCGAGGCAAAGAATTTTAGTGTTGGCTAGCTGACAGCACTTCGGTACACCCTGATGCTCGTTCACGCTGGTTGGCTTTCGGCAGGATCGCGGCAAGACAAACTTCACGATGGCCGGCCTTCATGGAGACGCGCGAAGACTACTTGCTCCGGCTGGCGAGTGTTTTGGATGTTCTCGCGATGGACGAGCGGCTGATAGTTCGCGGCCGATACATTGAGCGCGCGTTCGGCGGTACGCGTGCCCTCGCGATTGCAGAGGCAGGAGTCTTTGCCCGCGCGCATGGCTGCACGTTTCGTTACGACCGCATCAAGCGCCAAGGAGAGTTCACCCGTGTATATCCGGCAGGCGGCAGGGCGTGAAGTGGCTCGTCGAGAGCGCGGGCTACTGCCGCTCGTGAGTGTGGGAAAGCCGCCAGCTATTAGCACACAGGGGCGCCGCCGAGGGTTGGCCGGACCCGCCAAAAGACCTTGCCGAGTACTGCCAGCGCCACCGCATCAGCTTCGACCGGATGCTCGGCTGCCGTCTGATGGGCCTCAACGAGCGCCGCTGCCGACAGACGTAGCTGCCGAGTGCCGAACAGCTCGCAGCGAGGTATGCTCCACTTTCGCCGGAGGATCAGGCGATTGACGCCGAGATCAGGCGCATCCTGGCCCAGCGTGGACCAATGAAGCCGCCGTCGCCGAGCCCATAGGAGGCGCGACCGGCAGCGGCTGGTGACGCACCGCCGTCGGCTGAAGCGCTGAAGACGATTCCGCGGTTCGCGCTCGGCCGGCGACTCCGCTAACCTAATCCTGTAATCGGTGCCCGCCGATTGCCAATATCTCAGTCAAAACTCCCGCCGGCTCGCAAGGTCGGCGGGTTTTCTTCGACCGAGCTTCGAATGACAGATGCCAACCGAATAGTGCTGGCGCAGCTCAATACATCGTCTCTCAGGCCTTACCGAAACTCCGCGCACGTCCATGCGCAGGGCTCGGCTCAAGATCGAGCGCCTTAAGGCACGGTTAAGACGCATCGAACGGGCTACTCGGCGGTCGGACCCAGCGGACCGCTTCTAAGTACAGCAAGTTTTCGCCCACGGAACGCGTGCGAGCTACTGCGTCGCGGGTGTGGGCCGTTCGGGCTGCCGACCCGGCTGTGACAAAAGGCACTCCTGCGAGTGGCATCGTGGACCTTGCGGCAAATCTTGGAACTATATGCACGCTTACTCGCATAAGTTTTATTGCCACAGTTTTGCACCACAAAGGGATCAGCATCTGCCAATGGGGGGCATGGCCGATGAAACGAGACCTGAAAGAGCTCCGGCGGATAGAGCAGATCTGTCTAGCTGAGGCCGCGCTTGCCACGATGGATATCGAGCGGATCGGACTACTGAAGGTCGCGGAGGATTGTAGGCGCTCCGTGGACGAGATCGAGGCGCGGGCCGCCCTTCAGAGTCGAGTTCGCAGTTTTTTGGGGGTATCGTGGATACGCAGACACCAATTGGCCCGGTCGCGTGGGCGTGCGGTCTGATCGGCCTTGCGCTGTTCGTCCCGCTCTATCTTCCTTGGTAAGCCGATCGCGAGTCCATCACAAAGGCCCGCCGGTTCACGCTGGCGGCTGGGCGCTGTTCGTTATCATCGCTCTGTCCGCATGTAAGGGCTGCGCTCTGAGACCAATCGAAGGTCGGGGTCGGCGGCTATGGTCAGGGAAGCCTCGATCTGGAGCGGGTTCTCTGGAGGGCGCTCAGCCAGCACAGCCCAAGCGATGACGCCGACTGCGAAAAGCGTTGCCGTTAAAGTCCAAGGATACCGCATCATTGCGTCCTCCTTAGTCTGGTATCAAAGTCCCGATCAGGTTGAGCAGCGCCTGGTGCTCCGGACCGTTTACGCTGTCGCGCAGGAATCGGCCGATTTCAATGTACGAGGTCCGTCCTCCTGAGCCGGCATTCGGCTGATGCTTCACGACTGGCGTGCTCGAAGCTGGATGTCGCGCCAAAGACCAGACGTCGCCATTGCTGCTTTCATACAGGACCCGATCGCTCATAGCGAGCTAATAGCGCCCGCACTATTCGGTTTTTGTCGGGGATCGTGCCGACTTCGGCCTACTAATATCCTGCGGTAGGTCCTGCGTCCGAACCCAAGAGGCGTCCGCCAGATCCAACGCGCCATATCCTCAATTGGAACCTCTTCCGCAATTGACGTGTTCATCGACAGACAACCCACAGGAGTTGCCGATGAACAGAATGCTTATGTCACTCGGGACAGCAACCTTGATGGCAATCTCAATTGCCAGCGCATCTGCGAAAGACAAGCAAAGCGAAACCTTCCTTAAGAAGGCAATCGAGGGCAATTTCGCTGAAGTGAGCATGGGAGAGCTGGCGCAGCAAAACGGTCAAAGCGACGCCGTCAAATCGTTTGGCAGAATGCTCTCTACAGACCACGCTGCCGCCAATCAGAAGGCTTTAGATGCTGCCCAGGGATTGGGAATGAACTCACCAAGCGGACCTAATGCGAAGCAAAAAGCCGAACATGACAAGATGTCAAAAATGACCGGCGCAGGGTTCGATAAGATGTTCGCTACCCACATGGTCGCAGACCACCAGAAGGATATCGCCGAGTACAAGAAGGCATCAAAAAGTAAGGATGCCGCTGGAGAATATGCTTCCGGCCAGATAGATACGTTGCAAAAGCACCTGGACACCGCAAAATCGTTGAAAGCCGGTAATTAATCGGACGCCGGAATTGCGTCGACGGGGGCGCGGCAAGTCAAATAATTTGCTAGAACGCCGCGATTTCGGGCGGACCAGCAGGTCATAATTCGAAGCACGCAGACCCCTCTTGTCGTCAAGGACGGCGCGGGCTCACGTTTATCAATTCCGTCAGCGGTTCGTGCGAGCAGGCAATTTCCGTATGCAGCGATAATCAACAAACTCATCAGAAAATCTCCAACCCCGGCTCGTCGCAAGATCAGTGACTCTCAGGGGTCACGACCTGGCTCGTTCTACCCATCGTGAAACGGGAGTTTAAAGTCATTTTATTCTTAGACCCGTCAAGCAAAACGCGAACGCGGTGGCGCGTTCCGCCAGATCCGCGAACAACGCCATGTCGGCCGGCCATTCTGGGACCCGCCGCATTCATGCACCAGAAGGTGCAGCGCAATCTCGCCATTGCGGCTACGCGAGCGGGTGCGGACGGCGCTATAGCGGATTCCATATCTTCTACTCATGTGGTAACCTACTGAAATAACCTACTTCCTTACATCATGTTGCGCCTATGTTGCGGCCTTGGCCGGTGATGCGGGTCGAGGGCGCCATTCGCGCTGTTTGAAAATGCCAAAAACTGGCCCTGGATCCTGCCAGGTCTGCAACAGCCCACACCGCCACAGCGTGGACGTCGCATTGGCGCACGGCCTTGGCCATGACGCGATCGGGAACACGTGGTCTGCGCGCAGCGGCAAGCACGACGACATCGTGCTGGCGGTGAGCTACGGGATTTGGTGGTCCACGTTGGGACCGCGGATATCGCGAGAGGGATTGCGGATTTAGCGAGACCTCAGAAGTCGCTATAGTGGGATCGATGTCTTTCCGTGCGTACGCGCGTGCGAAAGTGTTCGTTTGTTTTGCATCGAGGGCAGTCGTACCAATCCTGTCCTTCTGACTTATGCGAGACTGTAAGATGCTGATTTTCTCTTCGCTAAAGCAAGTAGCACAGGCCCGATGGATCGGCTCACCGTTGGCTTCGGCGGCTTTCAGTTCGTAGGCGAACGAGTTGTTGCCATATTCCTTCAGTTGGTAGCGATCGAACTTGCGCCGCTCCGCCTTCAGCTTTGCGACCTCCTGTTCAGTTCAGCAATTTTTCGTAGCAGATCGGACCGTTCATCTTGGGCAGCGAATGCACTTGTATCGCCTCAAGGATCTTATTCTGGAATTCAATCAGTTTCGATTGGAAGGCCGCAGCATCTCGCAAGCCAATCATCGCTTGAGCGATGTCGTTGGCTCCCTTCAGTGCGGTGATCGCGCCCGTGATGGCGGAAATGTCAACCATTGGATTCCTCGTAGAGACGAAGAGCTAGAGAGGCTTCGGAATTAAATTTGGAAACTCGTAGATGAATCGCAGCAACATCTCGACAAATCCAACAAGGTCTTTCGCATCCGCCTCGCTCATTAGCGCGATCTCATGCGTAGCCTCGTTTCCTCGTTTGCGAATGTGGTCGACCCAGTGCTTCCGTTGGGCGGGACAAACCCTTGCTGCGAGATGGTCCACGTAATGGATGAATTTCTGCCCCTCTTGCGCGCCTTCTTGCACGGCGATGTTCATGAGCATTGTGCGTTCACCGGTCGGGGCGTCACTGGAGAGAAGCCCGTCGCATAGATCACCGGCAATGCCGGATGATGTTGACGGCAGTGTTCGGCGATCTGCCAGCCGTCGATCTTTCCGGGCAGCCTCACATCGGTGACCAGAACGTCGGCCGCCGTACGTTTGAACTACGCAAGCGCTTCTTCGCCGTGGCAGGCGTGGATGACGTCATAACGTTCCTCGCGTAGCGCTTCGACGATGATTTCTCGGATCAGAGGATCGTCTTCGACGAAAAGGATGAGCACGCGGGACTCCGATTCACTCTAGGATTTGGGCGGTTCCTACTGTCTATCGGTCCACACGGGCCGCGCCGACCGTGTCTGCCATCTTCGCGCCCCGCGCGCCGAGCGGCTTAGGCGCGCCGGTCGTCGTGTCACGTGCGGTCTGATGCTCTATCTCCGCGTTGAGTTCGCCTCCGAGCAGGATCACGATCGCCGAGATCCAGAGCCACGTCATGAAGCCGATGACGGCGCCGAGCGAGCCGTAGGTCTGGTTAAACGTGCCGAAGTTGGCGGCGTACCAGGAGAACAGCGCCGAAGCCGCGAGCCAGAGCACGGTCGCGCCCGTGCTGCCCCAAGTGATCCATCGCAAACGCGGTGCCTGCCGGCTGGGCCCGAAGCGATAGATGCAGGCGAGACCCAGCGCGACCGCGAAGAACATTGGGGGCCAGACTGCGATCTGGATGAGCAGTTCGACGGTGCGGGACAACCAGAGGTGTTGAAGGACCACGGGCACGGCGACGACCGCGGCCAGTGCGAGCAGGATGAAGCCGATGGCTGCGACGGTGAAGGTCAGCGACATGGCGTTCAGTTTGAGGAAGCCGCGCTTCTCTTGCTCGCCGTAGACGATGTTCAAGGTATCAAACAAGGACTTCATGGCCGCGTTCGCACTCCAAAGCGAAATCGCAAGTCCAATCGCGAACGTGAAGCCGAGCGTCCGGTCGCCTTTGGTGGCGACGCGGGTGAGCTGCTCGCGCGCCACGTCGATCGCGCCGCCCGGGACGAAGCCGCCGAGCTCGTCGAGATGCTTGGCGATGCTGCCAGGGTCCGAGAAAAGGCCGTAGATGGACACCAGCGCCGCGAGCGCTGGGAAGATGGCGAGGATGCTGTAGTAGGTCATCCCGGCGGCGAGGGCGAGGATGCGATGATCGCCGATGTTGCCGTAGACCCGCCAGAGAATGTCCTTCCATCCCCTCGCAGGAATCTCCGACGGCGACGTCGCGTGCCGCCCACGGTCTCCGCCCTCGGTGGCCAGGCTGGCGGCGGATGCGTGCCGGCTTCCGGTCTCCTCCGGCTCCAAGCCGCCGCTTTCCTTCGGCTGCGCGGGCGCCATGCGGTCCCATACGAACGCTACGGCGAGCAGCCCCAGCGCCGTGGCGATGCTCCAGCCGTCGGCGCTAGCATGTTTCCTGGGTCGGTTCTGGAGGTCCATTCTCTTCTCCGCGACCACTAACAGCCGTGGCGAAGAAGCAGTTCCTGCAGGCGGTAGGAACCGCGCTCCACTGTCCAAGGTTGATGCGCATGACCGGAAGAACACTCTACGAAAGCGCCAACGGCGACATCTGGCGGCTCGTCCGTGATCCGAATACCGGAGGCCCGGTCGTCGAGCATCAGCCGAACGCAAACTCAGGGGGACGGACGTCTCTGATCGAGATCGGGCATTTCCTCCGTGCAGAGGGCAACGGACCGCAGCACCAAGCTTTGCTCGCGTTGATCGGCACGCTGATCGAGGGCTGACGTCCACCTGGGAGGGCGCATGTTCTTTTTCTTCTCCAACCGGCTGGGCTGTCTCGGTTCGCTCGTGGTTTCAGCCATCGTCACCGTCGCGCTACTTTTCCTGTTCGGAGCGCTAAGATTTTAAGGCCAGGCCGCTAAACCAAATGGGCGAGGGCGTGCTGTTGAAGAGAAGCCGCGTTGGCGCGCTCGGTTAGGCTTCTCCCGGCCCGGTGAAGATCGAGGTCGGTGGGATGCGCGGCACCGGCAGGGGGCGCTCGGCGCGCTGCGAGGCCTGGCCCGCGCGGCCCCCTTTCGCATCGTAACTCTCGGCGAGCTTCAGCAGGCGTCGCCTGGTAAAGGGGTCCGCTCTGTCTGCGAGGTCGCGCACGCGCTGTGCAAACCTTTATAGAATTCCTGCTCCATATCACGCGCTTGGCGCTGCCGCTTTTCGGGCAATTCGGCACCGGCGCGAGGCCGCCGTCAAGGCTCGATTATAGTTTCGCATCTTATGCTGATTCTCCTTGAGACAGGCAGCCCCGCGGGCCTAACCTTTGATCGAGCGACCGTGCCGCCGAGCCGGACAAAAGCGTCAGAAAGGGCACGGTCCAGGCCGCCGAGACATGGCCGAGCAACACCATTCCAAGAACGGCCTGCGTGAACATCACGTAGACCTCCACCATGCGCCGGCCGAAGGCCGCCGCCGCATGGTGGCGCCGCCCGGGCGGAGCGGATCGTCGTTCTCGCCGTCGAGGCGCCGCAGCGCCGAGAGGATGTCGGCGAGCCTGATGGCGTGTCCCCTGTCGGGGATCTCGCGCAGCGCGGGACGGATTCGACGGCGTACATGTCGGACGCCCAGGACGACAGGATGACGCGTTTTTCCGAAGCCGAGAGGGTCTCGTTGTTCAGCACGTCGTCCGGAGACGCATAGTGCGCGGCGGGATGGAAGAGGGGATTGAGATCGCCGGAATTCGTTCTGACATTGGTCATCGTCGGCCTCCCTTCACTCCTTTCAATGGGGCAGGTGTGATGGACGGCGGCGCGAACCCTCCGTCGCCCTACAAGAAGCGCAGGACGGCTGTCCGAGACCCGCCGGCCGGCGCACGAGCCGGACCCTTGAAGGCGTCTGGCACCGCTCTCGCGGCGAAAAATGAATTAGAAAAACGACAAGAGGTTTCAAGAGGACCGTCGGAAATTTTTTCGGGCCAACGTGATTTGGTCAACCCGGTGGCACAAGAATTCGCACGCTGCACCACTGCCATCTTGACAGCGGTTTCGCGCCGAATATTTTTGCGACGGGGAATTCGTTTTCCCGTTTCTCGCAGCTGAAAAGGACAAGAAGACCGTCAGGAGTGGCGACGATGCTCGATGAAGATTTTGCCCGTAGCCGTGCGCACCGCAACAACATCCACCGCTATCGCAGCCTGCTGAAGACCCGTCTCTCGGACCTCGAACGCCAGTTCATCGAACGGCGCCTCTCCGAGGAGACCGCATCGCTCGAGGCGCTGACTTCCGAAACCTTCCCCATCGCATTTGTCCATCCTGAAAGGCCGAGCGCGGGGGTGGCGTCATGACCGATGTCAGGGACCTGCTGATCCGCGGCAGCGAGAAGGTGATCGACCACTATCGACTGCTGCTGGCGAGCGCGAAGACAGAGCGGGAGCGCCAGCTCTACCTGAGCCGGATCGAGCGCGAGGAACGGCTTCTCGACCAGCTCCAGGGTGGGTTGCCGAACAGGGTGGCGGCGTGACTTCTCCCGACGGCGAGGATGGATTTGCGGGGTTCGACGTCGTGCTGAAGCGTCGCGGGCGGAGCCGATGGAAGTGGGCGGTCTGCACCGCCGCGGGCGAAGTCGTCATGTCCGGCTCGGAGTCCAGTCGCGCGGGCGCTAGGTACAAGGCCGAGCGCGCTCTCTTTCTCCTACTTTGCGCAAGCGCGTTCGTCAACGACGGGAAGAAGCCTGAAGAAGCGGCCGAGCTCGCCGGATATCACCCAAGTCGGTTTATAAGACAATGCGACTGCCAGCGGTCGCGGCTGCGATCTCGGAATCGATACAGCTTGACCTTGCGGTCGTAGGTGCCCCGCTTGCTTATCGAGTTGCGAAGTCGCTCCTCCAAGACACAAGCATTCGCGCCCGTGTCCGAGCCGATCTGTCGATCAAAGTTCTAGATCGGGCAGGGCACATCGCTCCAACTCGCAAGGATACGTCGTCACAACAGAAGGCGCTTTCTGGGATGTCGCGGGATGAGCTCGCCGCCTTCATTTGAGCTCCAACCATTTGACCCCAACCGTCTATAGTTGCGCCTCCAAGGCTGCCTTATCGATGACCGATCGAACGCGTATTATCTTGCAGCTATCGAATTCGTAGAAAACGTTCTCGTGAAAGGAAACTCGCCTGCTGTTTACTGGCAAGCCGAGAAAGACGCCTGTTGGAGAGCAATCGAACCGTAGCCGGCTTCCCAGGTGGGGATACTCACTAATCATTATTTCCACGTTGAAGCGAAGGTCGGGAATTGCCGCGTAATCCTGCTCCAGCATTTCTCGATACCCGGACAGGCCAAGGGGATTGTTGTTATGGACGACCTCGTCGGCGACGAACTTGCCCAAGCGTGACCAAGCTTGCTCATTCAGGCAGTCGATATAGTCGCGATAAATCTGCTTTTGATCCATTACTGAATAACCTTGGCGACCAGACCGTAGACGACGGCCGCGCCGTCTTGTAGGGAGCGACGCGGCCGAGAAGTAAACCTTACAAGAACCGAGCTTACTTCATGCTGCCTGGCGCCACCTTCGTGCCGCCCTGGTCGCTACCGGGGCCGGAGCCGCCTTGGCCGGACGCGTCGGGTTTCACCATTCTGCCTTTGGCCATGCCGTCCTTGCTCATGCCGGTGGTGCCCTTGGTCATCGAACCCTTCTCCGTGTTGTGCATGCCAGGCTTCTGCATGTTGCCGGACTGCGGAGCGGGGCCGGAAGTCTGAGCGAAGGCGGAGCCGCAGATGAGACCGAGGACGGCGGCAGCGATAATGATCTTCTCCATCGAATGCTCCTGTGTACGGGCCAACGAGAGCGCTGAAATCATGTTCCTATTGACTCGATGTTCCCGCTCTATTCTTGTGGACATTTCACAGGATGCCCATGCCTGACCTCAACTACATCCGCTTTGAGATCGAGCGCATGCGCGTGCAAGTAGGTCGCCAGCGCAAAGAGATCCTCCAGTTACGGCGTGCCGGGGTAGGGACCACCTCGGCGGAAGCTCTGCTAAGCCGAATGCAGGCCAAGGTCGATGGCCTTTGTTTGCAGCGGGATGAGATGAAGAAAACGCAGACGCAGGAAACCCGTACGCGCGTTCTAGGAGGGCGGAAGTGGTAGTTGAACGACCGAAGTATTTCTCCGACATGCAGGATGTTCCGGAATTCCTGAAGTCACTCGACCAGACGCGGAGGCTGTCGACCCGTGAAGGTTGGTGTAGGGCGCACATCGAGGCCATCCAGGTTGCGATTGACCAGTATGCGGAAGCCGCTTTCGGCAACCGGGAGTTCTTCCTCAACAAGCCGCACAGCATCGGCCCGAGCCGAAGCAGGAGCGACATTCCTTAGCGCCGTTCTCTTTTATCACATCCCGTTCGCGCGCTGTTCGAGAACCGTTCTCAAAAATACAACCTGCAAAGGCGCTCGCGGTTGTGGGGGGCGTTGGGCTGTATTCACGGATGGAACCCATCTCCGGCCTCGAAGTTGGAGACTCGTTGAGTAAGGTAGGTAGACTGCCCGCCGCCGGCCCCAATACCGGCGGCGGTTTTTTGTGAGTAGCGTGAGTGACAAGGCGTACGAGACGCGCGATGCCGGGCTTCATCAAGCCCCAGCTTGCCACCCTCAAGATGAAAGCCCCTGCGGGCGAGGACTGGATTCACGAGATCAAGTACGACGGCTACCGCATCCAGCTTCACCTCGACGGTGACACCCACAAGGCCTTCACCCGCAACGGCCACGATTGGATTAAGCGCTTCTCCGTCATTGTCGGTGCCTTCGACCTTCCGTACCAGGCCATCATCGACGGAGAGGTTGTGGTCATCCATGAAGGCCGTACCAACTTCTCCGAGCTACAGGCTGAACTCGCAGGCGGGCGGCAGGATCGTTTGCTGTACTACGCCTTCGACTTGCTATGGCTCGACGGCAAAGATTTAAGGAAAACGTCTCAGCTTGCCCGCAAGGAGTTGTTGAAGGAGCTGTTTGATACCCACGGCGTCGAAGCGCCCGCGCACTACAGCGACCACCTGATTGGCGACGGCCAAGAGATGTTCGAGCACGCGGCTCTGCTCAAATACGAGGGCATCATCTCGAAGCGCGTCGAAGCGCCGTACCGCTCCGACCGCAACGAAGGCTGGCTGAAAGTCAAAGCCGTCCAGCACGGCAAATTTCCTGTCGTCGGCTTCGTCAAAGACCCCTCAGGTGTCGCTGCCTTGTACCTCGGAAAGAAGGAGGGCAAAGAGCTGGTCTACATGGGCAAGGTCGGGACGGGGTGGTCTCGTACCGTCTCCAGCGAGATCCGCAAGAAGCTCGACACCGTCGTGAGCCCCAAGGCTAAGCTGACCAAACCGATCAGGAAGCCCAAGGCTACATGGGTCGAGCCGACGTTTTACGCCGATATCGAATTTCGAGACATCACCTCAGAAGGTCTATTGAGGGCGAGCTCGTTTAAGGGGTTGTCTCGGAAATAGGAGTGGCGAAAGCGCTACCCGCCAATTTGTTCGGTTGCTCGATCTTCAGCGGGTCACCGATCGGACGTGGGGCGGTCAATGGTGATCCCCCAGTCAGCTCGACGTCGCCAAGCAGACCGCGCGGCACTGTCGGCATGGTTCGAGCAGCGGAAGCGGTACCTCCGTTTCTGGGGGAAGACGAGATGGGGATCAGGGCCAGGACATCTGTTGGGATGCCAACTCAAAGGCCCGCTGGTTCACTGGCGGGCCTACCACCAATAAGCAACCCCTGCCGGTTTACGACAGGGGCTGCCGCGGATGGATGGCCTGAGGCTAGCGCCGGGGCGTCTAGGTGTCACGCCAAGGACCCGCTGAAAGTCAACGCCGCTCGGCGCCTCGTAGCTAGCAGATTTGTTAAGCAGCGCGCACAAATAAGCGGCTTCTTAGGTCGCGTCGGGTTCGATCACGTGTACCAGGGCGGAATACACGTTTTGGTTTTAACAATTGTTCTGCAGTACGCATTGCGACCACCAGTCACGCTAGCGGTTCGCCAGCTTGACCGATCGAAAAGCGATCGCGCAAGCCGTGGTCCCCCGACACACGGGCTTTCTAACTCAACGATGCTGCGATATTTTAAAAGCCATGCCTCGGAGCGCAAACCGTAACCTGCCGAAATCTGCAGACCTATTGGCCGCCAAGGACGAGCTTCTTGCTGGTCGACGGATTGTCATTGGTGCTTCGGCTGGACCGCGCCTTAGCGGTAAGAAAGGCATCGTTCTTGGTCAGGGAGCGACGGCTACTCAGGTCAAGGTGCTCTTAGACGGTGCCAAGGGCTACGTGATTCTCCATGCGCGATACGTTGATCTATTCGAGGATCGATCCGCTACCGAGGGGGTCTAGAATGACCGAAATGAAGGCGCGGTACGTTGTTTGGTATGAGCGACCGGTAACCGGCCGGTTCACCGTACTGGATCTTTCACTAGATGTGCCTGCGATCGGAAAAGGCGGGAAGCCTCCGTCTGGCTTGTCGCACTCCACTGCTGAAGCAGAGTCCGATAGACTGAACGCTGCCCGCAGCCGACCGAGGGGCCCAGAAAGGGGATGGACGGAAAGGGGCAATTGAACCGCCGGGCCCCGATTGGGCAGGAGGCGCGCGACCGAACGCTCAGAATTCTCGCGTCATTGCCGGATGGGGCCGGTTCTTCACCTTGATCCAGTCTTTCGAGCGGCCGGCGCCATAACGCCGGTCGCGGCGTTTCGAGACCAGGCCCTCGAGGCCCATGCGGTAGGCGGCGGCGAATAGATCCGGACCGATCTCGGCAGCCTCGAACGGCGCGACGAATATGCCATCAGGCCGGCCGCGCAGCAGCCGCGCCAAATTGGTCTTGCGCATCGTCAATGGCAGCTGGCGCAGGTCCTCGCCGCCAAGCGCGAGGATGTCGAACGCATAGAGCTGAACCTCGTGATCATGCTTGCGCAAGTGCAGGGCATTGAAGTCCGAGGCGCCATCGACGCCGAGCACCACAGCCTCGCCGTCGATGGCGAACTGCTGCTCGCGGTTCTTCAGCGCGGCCTCGACGATCCAGGGGTATCGCTTGGTCCACGTGCGACCCGCCGTCTCGTCAGACTCACATTGCACCTCTAGTACAATGACCCAGGGGCACCCCTTATTATCGGCGCGAGGTGCGGTCCTTGCGGCAGTTGTTTGAGTCAATGCTGCCGGAAATGTATTCGACGTTGCTGGAGCAATGCCGCAAACGATCCGGGGCGCGGGGTGGCTGTGAGCTCAGTCGAAACCGATCGACACAGCCTGTGAGCCCGACTGCGCCAAGCGTCCCGTTCCTTCCTCACGTCTGACAATTCGTTGCGGAGCAGCTTGATAATTTGGCGCCGGGTGTCGATCTGCGCCTGTAGCAGAGCCATTTCTGCCCGTTCCCAGCCCGCAGCGTCTTGCCCCACTGACTCGCCGGAGGCATGTCCCTCGGCCGCTCCAAAGGCGTACACGCGGTGCAGCAGCAACTCGGCGGTGTCGATCTGGCCGATGTTCAAATTGCGGGATACCGGGGCAGCTTTCTTCAGCCTCAACATGGTGGACCTCGTTTTAGGTCACCCCCTTTGCAACCTCCCAGATCCGGCTTAACCATTCGTTAACCCTGGACCAGTGGCAGCGGCGCATCTTTGATCCTTAGGTCAATGTATCGTCTGGTGTGCGCCGACCGTTCCGACAAGAGACGTGCGCGTGGTTTCGCCGGCGAGATTTCTACGTGATGCCTCGATAGCGCGGCCAGGCCGCCCATCGCTCATGCATCGGCGATCTCGTCGGGCGAATTGATCTGCAATCGCGCGAGCAGCCTGGGCTTCCTGCTGTGAGACTTGCTTGGCGGTGCCGCCGAGCCTCCTCGCAATCTCCTTGTCACCAGATGTCAGCCTGAAGTCTCGCACGTTCGGTAGCCGCGCGACGGCCCCAATCCTCAGTCTCCCTTCCTCGTCGGCTATTTTGCGACCGCGCTTGTCATCGGCGCCTACGTCCCTCAGATCTGGCGCCTCTTGAGTGAGCAATGCTCCGCCGGAATCAGCGTGCGCGCGTACGCTCTATGGAAGTTGTCGTCAGCGCTCTTTCTCGGTCATTCGATCACCATAGGCGATGTGGTGTTCATGATGACACAGCTCGTGAACATAGTCGCGCTCGGGGTTATCCTGGTGCTTGCGCGGGGTTTCCGCAACCACATCTGCGCCGCACATGCGCGCCAGCTTCACGTCATACGAGAGTAGTTCTGGGCAACGCACAACGTCGCGACACTGGCTTCCAGCGCACCAAGCGGCCGAGCCGCAAGCTGGATAGGGTGACTAGCGCTTAGTCGAGAAAATCACCGATTGGTCATCGAATTCACTAGTCGGGAGCTGGCCTGCAGCCGCTGTTAGCTCTCCGATCAACATCGAGTTCGTCGCCACTACAGCTCGGTGGGAAGAGGGCCTGACTATCGCTGCGGTCGTGGCGGCAGCAAGGAGAACAACAGCTACCAATCCAGTGATCGTACGATGCTCGGTCATAGGAAATCTCCGTTCCCCACCCGACGGACGTAGGTCACGAGAGTCCTGCAAAGGTTCAACAACGCCGGACGGATCACGAGTTTTATAAGCGTCAGCGTGTTTGACTAGGGCAAGGCGCGGTACATGAATGGTGATCGAGCGGTTCGCACGACGGCGCGTTTGCCATTACCGGCCGACCGCGAACGGCTCGTTGAGGAGTGTTGGGCTTATTGCCCCATTGATCAGCGAAAGGGAGGATACCATGGTCCGTGACCTTTTGCTCCTCGTCGCCGTTTCGATTGTTATCTGGAGCGTCTTTGGAAATTCGCCACAGGACCCCGGCACCCGCGAGGTGAAACATCACTCTCCTTGAATGCCGCTCCGGATTTGCAGCGGACGTCTGAGTTCAGTCCGTATGTGAGGACAGAGCGCTGATAGTTCTGTCGCCCTGTGCCCAAGTCAGCACTCGCAGGCCAGTCTTGTATCTCCTACGCGCACTCTCGTGAGCCCGGCACGTTCTGCACAGGGTCAGCGGAGGATGGCTGTTGGGGTAGCTCCGGACCTCTCCCGCGGAGTAGCGGCACTTGTCGCTGTCGCAATTGGGGTTGTTGTTTGGATTATTCACATGGGCCCCGGTCAGGTCGCGATCTGCCTAAAG
Organism: Bradyrhizobium sp. 604_D8_N2_3; assembly: GCF_051810765.1. Taxonomy (NCBI): domain Bacteria; kingdom Pseudomonadati; phylum Pseudomonadota; class Alphaproteobacteria; order Hyphomicrobiales; family Nitrobacteraceae; genus Bradyrhizobium; species Bradyrhizobium sp. 604_D8_N2_3. The sequence continues at coordinate 2,893,425 of NZ_JBPWPM010000001.1, forward strand.
TGAACGAAGATTGTGACGAGTGCATGCATGGGAAAGGCCTCACCGCGCCGAAAAGGCGGCTCCAGCGGTAGGGTCGCGAGCATGCTGGAGCCGCGCAGTTCACGATGTGCAAAGCGCTCCGGGACGAATTGGATCGGCGCGAAGCGTGATTCAAATGCTGTCGAGCGCCAGCGTTCCTATTGAAGACGTGTTGGGCGGGCTACCCCAAAATTTAATGTGGCAAGGTATCATTTGAGAGCGCGCGGACGCACCGAAAGCAGAGGGTGGTGCCAGTGCGCGTGACAAGCCGCGCGCTCGCGGCCCCGGCGTCCCGGCTCCTGTCCCAGGCCTCCCGGACGATTGGGGCCGTCGCGGCCGCGTCAGCGATCGAGCAGTGCGAGGACCATCAATGCCGGTGCAATCATCCCCAGCAGGATAATTAGCACGATGAACATTCGCTCGTTCACGGCGGCCTCCACCGGGCTAGAGACCTGAGGCGGGACGTCTAGGGTACTCCGACACAACACACAGGCGAAGAAAACGGCCCCGGCTGCAGGGGTTCAAGGGGGTAGACCAGGGCAGCCGGTTACGCAATACACAAAAAGCGCGGCCCGGCCATTCGATCAGTAAATTGCTACACAATCAAATCGTGAGTCGCATGGAGATCGGCGTGCCATGAGTGATCGTGGTGCGCATCTGAAATATCAATCCCGTCAGCATCCTGGACTGGCTCCGGCCCCTCGTGCGCAACAGCATGCTGACCATCTCCATAGGCTTTTCCATTTCCGTGGCTCAGCTGCTGAAGGTCATACATGCCTGAAGACGTATTGTCGGCGCCACTCTTAAAATGAAAGGAATCGCCAAGGTCGGTGCCAACCGCTGATTTGGCCTGATCTGCGTTGTCGGAAGAAGGCCCGCCCTTTCCTTCAGTCTTAATCTTCAATGCCGAATGTGCGTCGTTGGCAGAATTTACGGACGCCATTGGTATATCCTGCTCCGGTTTGCCAGTATCTAGATCAGCTGCCTGTGGATGCTGCGCGTGTTGCTTGCCCGCCGCGGAACCATCTCCAAAAGTCTGCAAATCGCCGTGCGCTTGTCCGCGATTCGAATCTTCTCCCAGGGTCTCATGCTTGGCATGCCCCTTGGCGGCCATGGAGCCGTTGTCGGACTCATGCAGTGCCTTCTGCGATTGACCGTGATTTGAACCGTCTCCCGGGGCCTCATGCTTGGCATGCCCCTTGGCGGCCACGGAGCCGTTGTCGGACTCTTGGGGTGACTTCTCAGATTGACCATGATTTGAACCGTGTTCCGAGGCCTCATGCTTGGCGTGCCCCTTGGCAACTCCGGAGCCGTTGTCGGACTCATGCAAGGCTTTCTGCGATTGACCGTGATTTAAACCGTCTCCCGCGGCCTCATCCTTGGCGTGCCCCTTGGCAGCGCCGGAGCTGTGGTCGAACTTATGTAGGGTCTTCTGCGATTGACCGTGATTTAAATCGTCTCCCGGGGCCTCCCGCTTAGCGGCTTCGGAGCTGTTGTCGGAAGCGCGCAAATCGGATTGCGATCGACCCTGATTTGACCCGTTATCCCGGCCTGTCTGCGTTGGGTCACGCTGCGCGGCTTCGTTCGCGGCCGCCGCAACAACATCAACGGTCCCGGAGCCTGGGGGAATAAGAGTTTCTCGGTCACTGCCGCCATCCTCCGCATGGGCATTGCCGACATAAAGCTCGCTACCGTCTGTGGCGATTGTATCGCCTTGGGCGAACTTGAATGCGAACGCCCCATCGTACACGGCTGTGCCGCCGAAATTCGCGAAGCCGGGAAGTACGGATGCCGGTCCGTTGGCGTCGCTTGCGGTAGATGAAGTGACGATGTCATCGCTGAAATCGAACGCTTGCACGGCGTGGTTGGCACCATCGAGCTCGTAGATCAAGGCGGCGAAAGCTGCAACCATGAAGATGCTGTAGCTGCTCGAACCCGGCCTCGGCGCGTTCAGTGCTGCCTGCACAAATTGGCTCGCGGCAATCTCGGCCACAGGGTCGACGAGTTTGCCGGTCGGCGATGACGTCCCGGTTGCGGCGCCGGCGCGGTCCTTACTCGCGCCTCTGGCCGGGGTGCCACCTGATACTGCTTCCTTGCGGCTGATTTTAATGGTGACGACTTCCGCGCAGCCGTTCGCGGCCATGACCGTGAAACTTTCGGTTGCGGCGTGACCGGGCGAATCGTCCAACGCTGCCAGGATCGCAGCTGCCAGGATACTCATCGCGCCATAACGGCGCGACAGTGCCAGCGCGGCGAGCTCCGTCCGGCTGTGGATTCCGAGCTTCTGTCGCGCGTGGTCGATGTGAATCCTGACGATCTCCAGAGAGACACCGAGGACCCGAGCAATTTCACTGTCCGACAAACCTTCGGCGACGAGATCCATGATCGTCCGCTCGTTGACGGTCAAAACCGCCAGAACGTTATTGCCGAACGATGCGATTCCATTAGCTTCGTGACCGACCCTCGCCAGGTCTGACCCTGGTTTTTCCAGCCTCAGGGACTGGACCAGCGCTTCTGGTTGGGCGTTCATCGAAATCGCGCCGCAAGCACCGGTCGCCAGTGCCCTGGCAAGATCGCCGCAGGCGACAGTAGCAGTGAAGAACACCAGCCGGGAGGAAAGGGCTTCGTCATCCACGACGGCGAGAATGTCGGAGGCGGTTACATCGGTGAATCCGTCCTCCAGTAACACCACATCGGGCGTCAAACGGCGAATGGCCGCAAGGCAACTAGCTCCATCAAGACAGCACGCAACCACTTCGAAATCGGGCTGCGCTCCGAGCAGCGATGCAAAACCCTGCAGAACAATGGGACGTCGATCTGCTATCACAAGTCGAACGCGACGCATGGGCTTCCTTCGCTCGGCCTCGCAACACAACATGAGAAGCGGCGGTGTAACTCCGCTCGGTCGATTGCGTTCCAAATTGTCATAATGAATTCGTGCGGATGCTTCTGACGATGAGTCAATTAGTTCGTCGGGATAGCTCCATATGGCTCGCCCCCTTACGTCGCGCGCACGTCAGAGGTCGTGCCGCTCCAAGTGCGCACGGTGAGCAGGACTCTCTCCGATGTCGCTATTGCGCGAAAATTGCAGAAAAACAGGATCCCAGTCGACGACCCTTCACCGGCGCAAATCGATCTCGACTGCAATCCGGACGAGGTCGGAGTGATTTTTAGCGCCGAGCTTGGACTTCAGCATGGAGGTCGTGTTGGCAACGGTTTTATAGGAGATGCCGAGTTCGGACGCGACTTCTGAGATGCGGTCGCCACGACCCAAAAGCCTCAGGATCTCTAGTTCGCGTGGGCTCATCTGCGTCAAAGGGCTGGCCTTGATCGCCGCGCCCGCGAAGGTTGTCGCTTCCGTCAGACGCGGTGAGACGAAGCGCTCCCCGGCTGCAACCTTCCGGATGGCCTTGGCCAGGAGCCGAGGATCATCGCTCTTCGAGACATATCCCTGAATGCCCATCTCCACAGCGCGCACCACGAACGCCGGATCCTCACTCACGCTGAGCATGACTATTTTGGCGGCCGGATCATCCCTGCGGATTCGCCGGGTCAATTCGAAGCCGGTAAGATCGGGGAGGCTCACGTCAACCACGGTGACGTCGGGATGCTTCTGCAAGTACGCACGGTGGCCGTCCTTTGCATCGGAAGCCTCCAGGATCTCGACGGAAGGGTCCGACGTGAACAAAGCCCGGCAGCCGGTCACGACAACGGGATGGTCGTCGACGATCAATACCCTCATGTTGATCTGGTCCTCATTAGCACGCTGTCGCTTCCTCCAGTTGTGAAGAACGTCGCGAGCACTGTAATGGTTCAAATATCTGAGCGGGACGTCGGGCGAACCTACCGAAGGAGCACGAATTGCAGAAGATCTGGAATGTTCTTCTTTCGGCAGAGCCTGCTGTTTCCGATCACTTTGATGATCCTGAGCGCCCAGGAATCGGGGCACGCACGCGCCGTCGCGAGAGCCGTAAATGGAGCCCTTGAAGCTTCGCGCAATCCGGAGCAGACGCTGGACGCCTTTGGCAACCGGCTCGGGAAGCGAAACTCGAGGGCGACAATCTGCTGATCGAGATCGCGGATGATGTGCGCAAGACCCCCGGTATGAAATTCTGCCGCGGGTTGACCGGCATGTCCGAGCCTGTTCGGGCGCTCGACGGCAAGCTCCAATTTGCACGCGAAGACGAGCGCACCATCGTGCGCTGCACTCTGCCGATCGGTCACAAAGCAGACGTTCGCGGGACCTAAACGGGAGCAGAACCGGCGGTTCATACACCATTCAAGTCTCGGGGCCTAACGAGACCTGCCACCGGGGACAACTGTGAGGTGGACCATGTCGGGCTGGACTGCCGCGAGCGCCGCTTGGAGGACTTGCTGTCGCTCTATGCAGATCAGGCTACGCTTGATTGCTGCAGCGGAGAACGGTTCGTCGGCAGGCCGGCCTGCTTTGCTATTGGCCGGCCAAGCTACGTGGCGCAATTGAGGCCGCATTCGAACTGGACGAAGTCCATCGGGAGCCGGAATGCGTTCGGCTCGACTACCGAGATTATAACGGCAGCGCTGTGAGTACGAAATTCTGGTTCGACGCCGAAGGCAGTATCACCAGAACGCTTTGCGTACCTCTCCCCGGTGCGAGATCGAGGGCGGCCTAGCGATAGGGGACGAAGACAAGCGCACGATCGGGAAAAAGCGGCAATATTCTATCCTTGCTCAGGAACTTCAGCGCCGTGGTGAGGTTTTCGCTGCGTCGCATCTAGCGGCAAGGAGAACATGATGAAAAAATTGTTGCTGATGTCTGCGGCTGCCGCGCTGATCTCGACGGGCGCGATGGCACAGTCCACGGTCGTCACCACCACCACCGGCGCCGGCCACGCCGCCGCGGTGCAGATCGAGCCGGAATACCGCACTAAGATCCGGACCTACGTGACCGAACACAAGGTCCGTCCGGTGGAGACCCGCGAGAAGATCGTGATCGGCCAGCCGGTGCCGCGCGAGGTCGAGCTCGAGGCCGTCCCCGCCGACTGGGGTCCCTCGCTCACCAAGTATCGTTACGTCTACTCGGGCGAACGCGTGATGCTAGTCGATCCATCGACGCGCACGGTCGTCCAGGAGATCGACTGAGTCCTTCGAGGCGGGTCGCCCAAAAGGCGGCCCGCCTCGACGTCAATCCGGCCCCGCCGATACCCCATTCCTTCCTTGCGAGCGGCCGTCCATGCCCATCGGTCGATACTTCGTCTTTGTCGGCGCGCTGCTGCTGGCGCTGCTCTTCGCCGCCGACCGCTATCTGCCGGCTCCCGTCGAGCACGCGGCGGCGGCCGATCCTGACAGGACCATCATCCGGATAGCCTCGGCAAGAAGCCTTCCGGAGAAGATCATCTTTGACACGCGTCCGCGCACGGATGTTCCGATGATCGCGCAGGTCCATCCGGCCCGTGAAGAACCGTATCCGGTGCGCGAAGCCATGGCCTCCATGCCTGCAGCACCTACCGTCGAGATCAAGAAAGACCCGCCAACACGCCTCTCCGCAGCGTCCCGCCCGCATCCGAAGCGCTCGGCAAAGCCGTCGAAGAGAGCGGCCGAGCGGCAGCTTGCCTTCGATCGACACGACTCATTCACCGGTGGATGGTGGTGAGCCGGAAGGAAAAGGCCGCGCCTTGCAGAGCGCGGCCTCCATCGCGTCCGATCGACCGGTCACCAGTGGTGGTGGCGATGCCAGCGATGACGTACGACCGGATAGGAGCCGCGATAATAGGCGTAGGCGGGACGAACGACCCGGCGATAGCGATAGCCGTAGGAGACGGGCGCCGTGTAGTAGGTGGTGGTGTAGCCGCCGCCCCAGCGATAAGGCTCGCCATAGCCATAGTCGGCGCCGTAGTAGCCGGGGCTGCCGTAATAGTCGTAGCCGGGTCCCCGGCCGTACGCCGAGGACGCAATCCCGCCGATCACGGCACCCGCAACCAGGCCGCCGGCGATACCCGGCCCCCAGCCGCCCCAACCACCTCGCCAGTGAGCTTCGGCAGGAGATGTCGTGGCCACCGACGCCAGACCGAGGGCGCCGACCATCAGCGCCGACATTGCAATATTCTTCATCGGAACTCCTTTTAGATTGCGGATGCCCCGCCGATAACGGGAAAAATAGGCAATGGTTGCTGACCCGGCGACGAGGGCAATCGGAGCACCGCGCCGGGACAGCGTCGCTCGAAGCACCAAGCCTGGAGCAGCAACGGTCATTGCAGCCGAGTCAGGACCGGAATGCTGCGGCGCGAGAGAGGGACTACCGACGTGGCGAGGTTAACAATGTTGAATTCGCCGACGGACTTTTCTGCGCTAGGCTTCGCTCTCGCCTTTCTCGGGGGTCCGATGTTCGATCCGGCCACGACCGCGCTTCTGCGCGCCGTCCTCGACGATGTCTGCGCAGACATCTCGCGCTTCGAAACCGGCGCTCGCGCGCACGTCGCTTCCAGGATTCTGCAAGCCGTCGCCGAGGGCAACGTCGCGCTGGAAAACCTGAAGAAGGTCGGTCGCGAGACTTCGCGACGCGCCGACGATGTGGCGCTGATCAGGGGCGGGGCGTGAACTTCCAGGTCACGGTTCTCAAGATCCTGGTGAGCTATCCCGACGGCTTCGCCGTCATGGCGGACCTCAAGCGCGACATGGCCATCCTGGCCACCAGCGGGCGCGACTGGACCGAACGGACCAAGCGCCTCGCCGCACGCGTCCCCGATCTCGACATTTTCTCGCAGGCGCTGGTCGAGCGCCTGAACGGCGGATGGCGGATCACCGAGAACGGCCGGACGGTCCTCGACTTCATGGAAGCCAGGTCTTCCGAGCCGCAAGTGGAACGGGCCGACGCTCCCGTCGAGCGCCTCGCGGCCGTAGAGCCCGCGCCGCGACTTCTCGCCTCCATAAGGGCTGCCCGAAGCCGGCGCCTGCAGCGCCGCCGGGCGGCGCGCGAACGAGCACGGGCGAAGGCGTCCTGATACGTCCTTCGCCCACGATCGGGAAAAACCGGAAACTTTCGCAAGCGCGCCGAGTTGGCACCGACTGGTTGCGGCCCCGGAGCGCGTAGATGGTCGACGATGTCGTGTTGAAGATGGCCGCGGAGACCGCATGGACGGTGTACCGATTGAGGCGCCCCGATATCAATTCGCGAGATGACCGACGCTGTCTGCTGCAGCGTCACCTGCAGAGGAGATGGGAAGAGCGGCGGAGCGATTCCGAAGAGCTCGCAAGCTTGGGGATAGCCTATCTCGACCGGCTTCCCGACGAAGAATGCTGAGGGACATGAAGATGTTCGTCGCGCGGGTGGCCTGCGGAAGCACACAGCCCGGTTGGACGCTGCTCGCGATTTCCTTCCTGCTTTCGGCCGTTGTGGTGGTGATCATGCGCTTCGTTCTGGGAGCCTAGCCGATGCGGATCGCACAGCTTGCTCCCTTGGCCGAGAGCGTCCCACCGAGACTTTACGGTGGGACGGAGCGCGTGATTGCTTGGCTGGTGGATGAGCTCGTCGAGCTCGGACACGACGTCACCTTGTTCGCAAGCGGCGATTCGAGGACGAAGGCAAAGCTCTACCCAGTGTGGCCACGTGCTCTGCGATTGGGACGGATGGGCGTGGATCCCAACGCCGCCTGTGCGATGCTGGTCGAAGCTATCGCTGAACACGCTGCCGGCTTCGACCTGATCCACTCTCACGTCGACTGGCTGCCCCTTCCCGTGCTGAGCCGGACGGATGTCCCGTATCTCACGACGATGCATGGCCGCCTCGACCTTCCCGGGCTCCCCGACGTCATCGGAGCCTTTCCGAAAGCGCCTTTCGTCTCGATCTCCGACAACCAGCGCCGGCCGCTTCTGGAGGCGAACTGGATCGCTACGATCCAGCACGGTCTGCCGAAGGATCTCTTTCGGCCGTCCTATGAGCCTGGTTCGTACCTGGCCTTTCTTGGGCGGCTGACGGTCGACAAGGGCCCCGAAGACGCGATGCGCATCGCACGTGCTGCCGGGATGCCGCTGCGGATCGCCGCCAAGATACCGCGCGCGGAGACGGCTTACTTCAAGAAGAAGCTCGAACCGAACATCGACGGCGAGAAAATCGAGCTCGTCGGCGAAGTCGACGAGGCGCGGAAGCAACCGTTTCTCGCCGGCGCCGCGGCCCTGCTGTTTCCGATCGACTGGCCCGAGCCGTTCGGCCTAGTCATGATCGAGGCGATGGCCTGCGGGACGCCCGTCATCGCTTACCGCTCCGGCTCGGTGCCGGAAGTGGTGGAGGACGGCGTCACCGGCTTCGTCGTCGAGAACGCCGCGAAGGCGATCGAGGCTGTGAACGATCTCGGCCGTCTCGACAGAAGAGCCGTCCGCGCCCGGTTCGAGGAGCGCTTCGTCGCGAGCCGGATGGCGCGGGAGTACGAAAGCCGGTATCGCGAGTTGATCGCGCGCGTGACGCCGTCTCGAAGGTAGGCGCCCTCCGATGAGGAGGGCGGGCTCCGCAGGCTCCAAAGACGTCTTCTGAATTCGCTCGTCGCGAATCCTTCACTGAACTCCCAGAGTCGAGCGCTGCATCGGGAACAAGCGGAACCTCCTCGCGTTGTGGAGCGCGGCATCCGACCGGACGCCGACGTCGCTGGAGGAGATAGAAGATGAAAAGCGTTCTTGCCGTCGCCCTGCTTGGCGCTGCCGTGATCGGCGGCGCTGCGTTCGCGCAATCCACGCAGCCGGCCGATCGCGCCGCTACCGCGACCACGGGCCAGCCGGCTCATGCGCAGATGGCTCTCAAGGGAAGCTGGCGCGCCTCGAAGCTGATGGGTCTGAACGTCTACAACGAGGCCAACGAGAAGCTAGGCGACATCAACGAACTGCTGGTCGACAAGAGCGGCAAGATCGAAGCCGTGGTGATCGGCGTCGGCGGCTTCCTGGGAATGGGCGAGCACGATATTGCGGTCTCCATGGACAAGTTGAAGTTCGTCGAGGAGCCGGTCCGGACCACCTCCAGCGGCAACTCGACTGCGCGTGACACGACCACCGGCGCCGCTTCCACGAACACCACCCATCGCAACACGAACGATTGGGTGCCTGACCACGCTGTCATGAATGGCAACAAGGAGCAGTTGAAGGCGCTGCCGCAGTTCAAATACTCAGACTACAATTAGGCAAGCAAACGCTCGCGGAACAGGGGCCCCACGGGCCCCTTTTTTGCGCATCCGCAACCACGGAAATCCAAAGAAAACGGCCCGCCCGGGTTCGCCGGACGGGCCGCTTTAGCGTCAATTCGCTCAGTGCATGTCAACCAGGAAACGCCACACGATCAATACGGGCGTGCGCTCCTCCAAACCTGTTCCGAACGATTACATCGGGGCAACGACGCCTGGTGTTTATTACTGTTCAGTGCAGACCTTCGTGGTCTTCACGGCGGACTCGGCTTCGGTCTTGGTCTTGTACACACCGTCTCCCACGACGGTGGTGGTCGTGGTCGTCGGCTTGGTGTCGACGACGGTGCACTTCTTGGTGGTCGCGTCGCGGACGATGTAGAACTCTGCGGCGCTGGCTGCCTGTGTGCCGAGGGCGAAAGCGGCAAGAGCGCCGCATACGATCAGCTTCTTCATGATGTCCTCCTCCAATGGCGTTAAGTAGTCACTGCCAACAACACGCCCAGTTAGAAGTTCCACTTATTCCCGAAAGATGATGGACGGCGTGCTATCGGCGCGGTCGCAGCGTGGCCATATTCGCAGTGAAACTCGAGATGGGAGCAGAGACCAATTACCGAATTATCCCGATTTGGAACTCGCCATGCCACCGCGTGTTATCGGGCGACCAAATTGGGAGGTTTTCAGATGAACAAACGTTTATTCTTAGCCACGACCGCCGCAGTCGCGATCGCAACGTCGGCTTTCGCGCAGTCGTCGCCCAGCACTTCGAGCTCGAATCCGCCAACGACGCAGCGGCAGGACTCCACATCCACGACGACGCCGTCATCATCGTCCACGACCCCGTCGTCCAGCTCGTCCGGGCAGACCACGAATCCTTCGACGAATTCCAGCACCGGCACCAACGCCACGGAGGCGCCGACCTCGCGCCAGGCCCAGACCAACCAGCCCGCGACGCCTTCGAACCAGGCGCAGACCAACCCTCCGTCGAACACGAACACCCAGTCGCAGAGCACCAATCCGCCCGCCTCGGGCACCAACCAGGCGCAGTCGCCGACGGGCAGCGGTTCAACCAACACGGCGCAGCAGCCAAACGACCGGCAGAACACGGCGGATCGCTCTTCGAACACCAACGTGAACGCGTCGGTGAACGTCAACGATCAACAGCGGACCCGCATCAGCGCGTCGATCTCGCGCCTGAACGTGCAGCCCCTCGCCAACGTGAACTTCTCGCTCTCGGTCGGCACCGTCGTGCCGCGCGACGTCCGTCTGCAGTCGCTGCCGACGGAGGTGGTCGAGATTGTGCCGCAGTATCGGGGCTACGACTTCGTCCTGGTGAAGGACGAGATCGTCATCGTAGAACCGTCCAGCTCCAAGATCGTGGCGGTCATGCCGTATTCGGGTCGCTCCACGGCTGCCGCCCCGGCACGCACCGAGCAGCGCAAGGTCACCTTCAGCGATCGCGACCGTGAGGTGATCCGCAAGCAGGCCAAGGCGCGCCAAGTCGAGCGCGAGCGCCGCACGACCGGCAGCACCGTCCGCACCGAGATCCGGACCGGCGAGCGTGTGCCCGAAGGCGTGGAGATCGAAGCGTTTTCGGAAGAAGTCTATCGGGATGCTCCGACCTTGCGCGAGTACCGATACATCAACCGGGACAGCCGCACCTATATCGTCGAACCTCATGAGCGTCGCATCATCGAAGAGATCGACTGATCTCGCCACGGAAAGGAGAACATCCATGAAGACTATCGTACTGGGACTGTTCGCCGCCTCCCTTCTGGGATCGGCTGCGATCGCCGCTCCGCTCAATCCGACCGCCCCAGGCCCGACCGGGCTTTCCTCTGGAACGGAGCAGGTCCGGCTCGTCTGCAACGAGTACGGGCGTTGTTTCCGGACCCGCGGTCCGCGCTACGTTCAGCGCTACTACGGCGACGACGACGCCTACGTCGCGCGCCGCAGCTACGGCTACTACGGCGGACCTGGTTACTACGACCGCGGCTACGGCTACTACGGCGGCGGGCCGAGCATCGGGTTCAGCTTCGGTACCCGGAGCTGGTGAGTAAGACAAGGGCCGCTCTCCGAGCGGCCCTTTCGCTGGTAATCTACGGTGAAAAGATGTCCGCTCTTGCGAAGCTGATAGTACAAAAAGAGCAATTGCTGGCGCGGCTCGAAGCCGATCCCCCCCCCGAACGAGCGCGCCGAAATCCAGGCACTGCTCACCGCTTTCAAGCTGCTGGAGCCACAGGGCGCTCCTCTGACGAGCGGCGAATAGCGAGACTCACTCAGCATTTGAGGCGATGACGATGATGCGATTAGTTGCCAACTTGACGGCGGGCTGTCTAGCCGTCGCCTATATCAATGGCGCCGAGGCCCGCTCCTCGTTCGGCAGAGGCCGCCGAGATTCAGCGCATTTCGGGCGGAGAAATGCTGGAAGTTGCGAAGACACTCGACCGGCTGTGGGAGGGCGGGCTCATCGAGCGGGAAACGCTGGACATAGGCATCGGCGCGCGGCGCAAAGATGGAGGAGCACAATTGCGACGCATCAGGTATAGGCGCAAAATGTCGAAGCCATAACGATTTCGTTTCAGCACCGGGATCTGTCGCGCGACGTGCCGTCGGCGGCCTGTCATCGGCGAGAGGCCAGGGTGGGTGCACCGGTAGGCGCCCGCGCCGGGTCCATCAGGCCAGCCTGCAATTCCGCGCGCCTCTCCGCCACAGCATGATCGAAAAGTTCGAGGGCCAGGGCAAAGGCAGCCAGGTCCTCTTGTTCGATGGCCCCCTCGTCGAAACAAGTGAGGGCTTCCTTGATGATGGCATCGACCTCGCGTTGAGTCGCCGCGAACTCGCTATCGGATTGGACGGCGCGAATCTCGGAAGCCGCGGCAAGGATCCGGTTGCGATGGACGGTGTTTTCGTCCCGTTCGTCCCGGTTGAGATAACGACGCAGCCATGCAGCGGCCGAACCAATGCCGGACAGCAGCAACAAGGCGAACCAAATGTAGTCGCTGTACTTGTCCAGGAATGTCCGTTCCGTGCCGTTGATGACGGCGGCGGCGCCGCGGTGCACGGACGGCTCGGCCTCCTTCTCGGTCTCCGGCTTGGTGATATGGGCGGCGCCGGCGGCATGCTGGGTGATGGTATCCCGGACCGCGAAAAGCTGCCGATAGAAGGCCGCCGCCTTGGCTTCGGAAAGCCCTTTTCTGGCCAGAATCAAGTGGCTGACAGCGATCGTATCGACCTTTTCCTCGGGCCATGCCGGTTTCGCGTTGAAGACGCTGGGCGGAATCTCCTCGGCCTCATAGCGCGAGTGCTTCAACGCGATGGCCTCAGATGCGTCGATCGGGAGGAACTTCGGCGTGCCGCGCGTGCGGGCTGTCGCCGCGATCGCGTCGGCTGTGATCTTGCTGTCGAGCGGCCCCACGGCCAGGTACGCTTCGATCGTGCGATCTTGCGCGAGTTTTTCGATCTCGTCCGTGCTGAACTGCGCCACGCCGACCTTGTCCGGCTCCACGCCGGACCCATCGAGGATAACCCGCAGGACCGACGCGTTTGCTGCGGTCCTGCCTATGACGCCGACCTTGCGTCCGGCGAGGTCAGCTATTTCAGCGATCTTTGTAGCGTTCTTCTTTTTCGCGACCTTGCCGCCTGGTCCGGAAAATGACCACAGGACGACGTAGTTCTTGCGCAGCACGGCGAGCGTCTGTGCGTCCGAAGGCATGCTCAGATCAGCGCGGCCGACCGCGAGCTCGGCCTTGCCATTGCCGAGCAGGGCGAGCGATTCGGCCGCGCCAGCGGTCGTTACCGGGGACAGCATCACGGTACGGCTTTCGTCGGCGAACGCCTCGGCCATGGCCTCTACCACCGCGTGGTCTTCGCTGCCGGTCGGTCCCACGGCGACCCGAAGCGTCGTGGGCTGCAGGACGTAATAGAGAGCTCCGCCAGCGGCCAGAAAGACCGCGAATCCAACGGCCAGGACCAGCAACAACGAGCGGGCCTTTCGCCGCTGAATATCTTGCCTGTTGCTGCCACTGGAGGAGGACATTTGCTCTCCGATGGTCCGCTTTCTGCACGTCCCGCGTCCCAGCTCTCTATCGGGAACTTGCGGATCTCCGAGCCGTTCCCGAACCGGCGCACTTCTTGGATGTATGGACAAGGGCGTCCACCCCTAGAGGGCCGGTAGATCACGAAAGACAGAAGGAAGCCGAATTCGCGCGCTATCGCCAGCCGCGACCCTTCCCCCGACCCTTACCACGCCCAGCACCCCGCATTTGAACCGAGGGCCCGGTTTTGCCGACGAGAGCACATGCCGCCTCAGACCGGTCCGGAAGCGGTCGATGAGGACACACCGCGTCCGGAGGCCGGTCAGCTCCACGATCGCAGCGGGTCCAAGCTCGATGAGCGTCCCGAGCGGCATCCGCTCGAGGTCCAGGCCGGCAGTGGTGATGTTCTCGTCCAGGTCTCCCGCTCCGACCTTGAAGCCCGCATCCGAGAGGGAGGCGAAGAGTTCGGACGGGATCAGGTGAACCTGCCGGAGATTGGCTAGGCGGGGCTGGCGGCGGGCGAGATAGCGGTGCCGGACAAACGGGCCGGCGTGGGCGTCGCCTTCGACACCATGGCCTTCCACCAGCACGATCCGGTCCTGCGGCGGTTTGCTGAAGTGGTGACCGCGATCGGCGGCGACCGCGACCACGGTGCCCTCCAGGGAGAGCGCCTGCGGCATCAGGCCGCCCGGGCGATCGAGCGCCGCTTCTGACGCAGGTAGCGCGTGATCTGCGGAAGGGCCATCGCGTTCAGGACCCGGTCGGCAGGGACACCGCCCTTCCGGGCCATCTCGACGCCCCAGTGCATGTGGTCGAGCTCGGGGATCGAGTGCGCGTCCGGATTGATGCTCAGCATGCAGCCGAAGTCGAGGGCGGCCTGGTGCCAGCGCCAATCCAAGTCGAGGCGCCACGGGTGGGCATCGATCTCGACCACGACGTCGTGCTTGGCGCAGGCGTGCAGCACCTTCTCGACATCGATTTCGTAGCCTGGACGCCGCGCAGCGGGAGCACGACGGGCCGTCGGAAAGCCTGGAAGCGGAGCGGCGCGACATCGACAAGCGGATCGAGGCCGAGGATCGGCGATGGGAAAGCGAGAGGGAGAAGCTGAAGGACGCCTTGCGCCGCGCGCGGGAATAGGCGGCAAGACCGGATTAACCGTCCCGAGTCCTTGGGCAACAAAATTTGCGTGACACCCTTGAAACTTTTTTCGGCCTTCCAAATTTCTTCGGCGTCGCCACTCCGGCGATCGGGACGCCGTCAGGGTCCCGCCACTCGAGACGGGCACCGGTCGTGTCCGGTGCCGCTCAACCATTTTGCTCCTTGGAGGATCTGGCTATGCGCACTGCAGATTTTTCGCCCCTGTTCCGGTCGGCCATCGGCTTCGACCGTCTTTTCGACCTGGCCGAAGCCGCCCAGCGCGCAGGCGAGGAAAGCTATCCCCCCTACAACATCGAACGCCTCGACGAGAACCGCTTCCAGATTTCCGTCGCGCTCGCCGGTTTCAAGCCGGACGAGGTCGATCTGACGGTCGAGCAGAACGTATTGACGCTCGAGAGCCGCAAGAGCGACAAGGAAGAGCGGACTTTCCTGCATCGCGGCATCTCGGCCCGCAACTTCAAGCGCCAGTTCACCCTCGCCGATCACGTAGAGGTCAAGGGCGCCAGCTTCGAGAACGGCCTGCTCGTCATTGACCTGCAGCGCGAAATCCCCGAGGCGAAAAAGCCGCGCCGCATCGCTATCAATGGCGTTGGACCCAATAACGTCGATCAGATCGAAGCCAAGGCGGCCTGACAACAACGGACATAGGCATGATCATAGCCGCGCGGGCGCGCCCCGCGCGGATCCCCCATAACGCGTCTCGGTTGGAGGTAGCCATGCGGCCGACGACTGCACTCGACGACAAGGTCATCGATCTCAACGCCGTCCTGCATCCCGGTACGGTATTCGAACATCCGCGGGACGTTGTCTCGCATCCCGCCCTCAGTCTCTCGGAGAAGCGCGCTATCCTGGCGTCATGGGCCTCGGACGCCTCCGCCATCGCGTCTTGCCCCTCGCTGCGGGCTCCCCAAGGTTTGAAGGCTCCCGTGACGATCGACGAGATCCTGGAGGCGCTTCGTGCGTTGGACGGTGGTCCTCGCAATCCGCCCGGCGGGAAGCCGATGCGTCTGCGGCCGGCCGATCGGGCTGCCGCCTAAACAGGGAAGACGATGCAGATCCCCGAAATGTCGCAAGACAAACCTGAAGCCATCGAACCGGATCTCGCGCGCGAACTGCAGCGGCAGGTCGCCGAGTGGAAGGCGATGCGGGCTCCGCTGCGGTCTCGCACCGCCTCTGGTGTGCAGGTCGAACGTCGGTTCAAACGCCGGCCTGTCATCTCCTCGCTTCAGGTCTGACGAACCGATGGCCACCGCCTTCGCTCGATCGGGCGGTCCCGAGGTGGCCGAAGGCAACGCTGCCTAGAAGGGGAAAGCGGCGCAATACGGCTATCGGACAGAAGGAGATGCTGATGCCGATCGCCGGCAAGAAGCCGGCGAAAACCCGCGCCCAAGTGGGATCGAGCGCCACGGAACGGCGCCACTCGCGAAACGGTCGCGACAGCGCAGGCGCCGCCGGCAAAGCGCAGCGGGCGCGATGCCCAACGGACCGCCGGAGAGCGCGAATTTATAGCGGAGATGGGGAAAAATGATGTCGCCGGCGAAACACGCTGCACCAAAGTTAGGGCTGGCTATGTGTCAGTAATTGAAAGAAGGTCCAATCATCTAAGGAACGGCCTTAAAGGGATTTCGCCACGTGAGCGCCTCGGAACCCGACGAACATTTCCCGTTCGGTGGCGGTGAAAATGGCGCCCTTATTCGTTCCCTCGATTGGTCGAAAACCAGCTTGGGGCCGATCTTTGAGTGGCCAGAAAACCTGAAGACCACGGTCGGAATACTGCTGCGCTCACCCGTCCCCATCGTGCTCCTATGGGGACCGGACGGCATCATGATCTACAATGACGCCTACTCGATTTTTGCTGGAGGTCGCCATCCCTTCCTGTTTGGATCCAAGGTGCGGGAAGGTTGGCCTGAGGTGGCCGACTTCAACGACAACGTGATGAAGGTGGGCTTGGGGGGGGGGCACGCTGTCTTACCGAAATCAAGAGCTGACGCTTCACCGCTCAGGCGTTCCTGAGCAGGTCTGGATGAACCTGGATTACAGCCCGGTGCTGGGGGAGAATGGCCGTCCGGAAGGCGTTCTCGCCGTGGTCGTGGAAACGACGCAACAGGTTTTAGCGGAGCGAGCGTTAGCGAAAGCCGAGGAGCGACTACGCCAGGCGCTGAACGCCTCCGGTATGGTGGGTACGTTCGCCTGGCATGTGCGGTCCGACACCTTCTATTCCGATGCTCGATTTGCGGGAATGTTCTCGGTCGATCCTGCCAAGGGAGACGAAGGCGCTCCGTTGTCGGACTACCTTGCGGGCATTCATCCAGAGGACGTTCGGCGGATCGCCGACGCTGTCAACCGCACCATCGTCACCGGAGAAAAGTATGTGCAGGAGTACCGGCTTTTGCGGAAGGACGGAAATATCCGCTGGGTCGAGGCTCGCGGCGAGTGCTTGTATGGTGAGGACGGCAAACCCGATCGCTTCGTCGGCGTCGTGGTGGACGTGACCAATCAGAAGAATGCACAAGAGCGTCAACGGTTGCTTGCTCGGGAAGCCGATCACCGAGTGAAGAACATCTTCGCCAATTTCCACTCGATGATTACGCTCAGTGTTCGGTCTGCCGGAAGCCCGAAGGAGATGGCTCACGCTCTTCGTGGTCGATTGGATGCGCTGTTGCGAGCTAAGGATCTCGTCCGTCCTGGCATCATGGGCACGGAGCACGAAAGCGAGCAGACGACGATGGACACGCTGGTGCGCACTGTGTTGCAGCCCTATGAAGATGGCTCGCCCGACCGCATCGTCCTGAGCGGACCTGATGTGCCTGTCGGAGCGAAGGCCGTGACAGGGCTCGCATTGGTGTTGCATGAGACTGCGACGAATGCGGTTAAGTACGGGGCTCTCTCTCGACCGGATGGTTCGATCCACGTCACATGGGCTGCGAGCGGTGATGACTTCCGCCTTGACTGGGACGAGAGCGGCGGTCCGGAGATCAATGTAAAACCGCATGCTCGCGGTTTTGGCAGTATTCTGACCGAGCGCAGCGTGACTGGCGAGCTTGGGGGCCGGATCGAGCACGACTGGCGGCGAAATGGCCTTAGGCTGAAGTTGAGCATACCATTGAAGCGCCTCGCGGCTTGAAGATGTTTACTCGCATCTCTATTCGGTCCGTCAGCGGTCTTCGCTCGGACACTCCGGGCAGGTCTCACCGTTTGAGTCGGATCCGCCCCCAACGGTCTGCATCTGATCCAGGATCGCGATCAGCTTGGTGATCGAGCATCGAGCGCACTCCGGTCATGCGTCGGTTCGATGGTGACGCCGGTGCATCAGGAAGACGCGGCGCAATACGCGACAGCGTGCTTCGACCGGAGGCTTGGATGACCTTTACCGTCGGCATCATCTCGGATACGCACGGCCTGCTTAGGCCAGAGGCTCTTCGTTTTCTGGCCCATGTCGACCACATCATTCACGGCGGTGACATCGGCGACTGTCAATCGGCCTGTAAATTTGGCTCTGACTCACTTTTGATGCAGTTCGAGGGATGTCTGGCGCTTTGATTTGGGGGAGAATCAGCGCCATGCAGCAGGCACTCCAGCGCTCCAGTCTGGTGCCGAGTGGATTTGTTGTAGAGAGTGCGTACTACGAAGGTGATAAGGCTGTTATTGCGGTCCGGGCGTCGGGAAGCATTGGTCTGTGCCCATCTTGCGGAACGGTTTCCCGACGCGTCCATAGCCGATACCGGCGTCGTGTGACTGATCTTCCCCTTTCGGGGCGGATCGTACAGCTTCTGGTGATTGCTCGTCGCTTCCGTTGCGGCGCCGTCCTATGCGGGCGCCAAATCTTCACCGAGCGCTTCGCCGAAGGGGTGCTGGCACCGTCGGCGCGACGCACGGCAAGGCTGGACTCTATCGTCCATCACCTCGGTCTGGCACTTGGCGGTCGACCGGCAGCAGGCTTCGCAAAACGGCTAATGCTGCCGGTGAGCAAGGATACGCTCCTTCGCGTGGTCCGACGCCGTAGCCGTCCGCCAGCTGATCCGCTCAGGGTTATCGGCATTGATGATTGGGCCTGGCGGCGCAACCACAGATACGCCAGCATCATCTGCAACCTGGAGCGGCGCCGAGTAGTCACCCTGCTCCCGGATCGGGAGCCCGCAACTGCCCAAGCCTGGCTCGCTGCTCATCCCACGATCGCGATCGTTGCCCGTGACCGTGGTGGGGGATATGGCGAAGCGACAGCAAGAGCCTTACCGCATGCGGTACAGGTTGCAGATCGTTGGCATCTGATGGAGAACGCCAGTCGGGCCTTCCTCGATGCCGTTCGCAAATCGATGCGCCAGATACGCACAGTGATCGGCGCGACCACGATTGATCCCAAGCTGCTAACAGCCGCAGAGCGGATCCAGTATGAGGGTTATCTGCGCCGCGAGGAGA
Source organism: Bradyrhizobium sp. 604_D8_N2_3 (assembly GCF_051810765.1). Classification (NCBI taxonomy): domain Bacteria; kingdom Pseudomonadati; phylum Pseudomonadota; class Alphaproteobacteria; order Hyphomicrobiales; family Nitrobacteraceae; genus Bradyrhizobium; species Bradyrhizobium sp. 604_D8_N2_3. Next base: position 2,912,194 of record NZ_JBPWPM010000001.1, read on the forward strand.
CCAATGCGGCTATCCTGGCTCTGTCGAAGAATGGCATACCTATCAAGCAGATCGTGCGTCAGACTGGTCACAGCAGGCAGCTGGTACGGCAGGCGATTCGCGGCGAACGACACGATGTCTTCCGGACCCGGCAAAGTTCGTTGGACTTACACTTGCCGTGGCTCGACGATCAGTGGGCGTCCGGCTGCCGAAACGGGGCTGAACTTTGGCGTCGTTTAACGGCGCGTGGCTTCAGAGGCTCGCTCCGCGTCATCAGCGAGTGGGCGACCCGCAGACGAAGGGCTGAAAAGCCCGACGCACGAAACCTTCAGCGGATTCCATCGGCCAGAACGATCGCGCGCCTCATGACAATCGGCGGAGATCTGCTCACGAAAGCAGAGACCGTCACGGTCGCGGCAATCGAAGCTGGCGTACCATCCTTGGTCGAGGCTCGCGAGATCATCGCCGAATTCCACTTGATGATCCGGCGCAGAGCCGAAGCAGGGCTCACGCCGTGGATCGACCGCGCCCGCGCCAGTCTCGTGACTTCCTTCGCCAGCGGCGTCACGAAGGATGAAGCGGCGGTTCGGGCGGCAATCACTTCGCCCTGGTCCAACGGACAGACTGAAGGTCAGATCACCCGCCTCAAGCTCGTGAGAAGGCAGATGTACGGTCGCGGGAAAATCGATCTCCTTCAGGCCAGGCTAATCGGTGCAGAATAATCGGAGCTGCACCAAAATTGCGTCAGAGCCAATATTGCAGGCCGAATGACACGCGGCACCGCAATGCGTGAGCCCAGAGCATATCCTATGGCGAATCCGTCAAACATTTCGTGGGGCTGAATTCGAACTGATGCTGGACGATATCCGACGCTGCCTTAATCTACAGGGTTACCCCGTCAAACGAAATTCGTTCTATGCGCTTCAAAGTAAAAGCCGAAAGTTGCGGAGGCGCTAGCATGGCGATTGGAGAGTGTTGCACATGAACGACAGTAGGTCGAACATGTTGAGTGGGCCGCAGGCGTCGTCTGATCGCCAAGCATCTGAAGAATGAAACAAGGATGCCAGTGCCAAAGGATGTCAGTCGTCAAAAGCTGAGCTAACTCGATGACAAGCTTCTACAAGGTCGGTGGTGAGAGATGTAGGATCGCTGCTCGACCTACGCGTCTGGTTATGCGAGCCTCTCCGGAGCCGGGTGAAAGCCTCTGGGGGTGGGCAATTCGTCTAGCTGGAGCTAATGGCTACGATAGTGCCTATGCGATCAAATCGCTGGTGGGGAGAGCCTCTTCAGGAGCGGGCGACCGAAATTATAGTGGAAGTTATTCGCATTTGATCAATGCTTCGCCTGATGATTTCGCACGCTACTTTCCCGACCGCAGGTCAGCGTTTTGGAACGGGGGAGAACTGGGAATACCTCATAGATATTTTTCGCCGCAGCCGAAGGTGTGTCCCGTCTGTTTATCAGAGAAGGCGATCTTGAAGTCCGTGTGGAGTCTCAAGATTTGGCGATATTGCCCCGAGCATTCGTGCGAATTGATCAGCACTTGCCCGTTTTGCGCCAAGCCGCTTGTAGCAAATCGTCGTGGCGCGACCCATTGTGGCAACAGGCTGTGCGATGCGAACCTTAGTGAATGTGCGGGCGGTCCCACTGCGGCAGGTGTTGCAAGGATCGTCGGCGTGTTGGGAGACGTAGCCGCAAGGCGCTGGCGAGAGCAGCTTTCAGGCTTGCCCCGGTGTTTCCGTAGCGCTTCGCTGCTGGATATTGTGCAACTCATATTCATCCTGAGCAGACCGTTGCTTCGCGTGAAGAACGATTCACGGAGCGCAGATGTCGAGCGGGAGCGGCTAGCTATCACGGAGGTCGCGCTATCCGATTGGCCGGCGGGATACCATGATTATCTTGAGCGCGTTCGTTCGACGCGCTTCGCAAATATCAAGTATCCGACTTCAGGAAGAAGCTACATCGAGAAGGAGCTTCCATTTATTTACAGAGCCTTGCTATATGGCCGTACTCGTATTTCACCGGAGATTTTGTGGGTCTTCAAACACGAGTTGGCTTGCTATGCGGAGACCCGAATGCCGCTGGCGCTCGACTCTCGTTTCGTCATAACCGGAGAGCCGTCGCACTGGATGACGCTCCAGCGAGCGGCGCGGGAGTTGGGATTTTCGAGACACAAGGCGAAACGTGCTGGGAGGGAAGGCGCCATAAATATTGTCGCCGCGCCACTGTTGGGTAAAACGAGGCGTTTCGTTGAGCGTAACCATTTTAAGAAATATACGGACAGCCGCGATGCGCAATTGACCGAAGCTGGCTATCGGGTTGCACATGGAATCCTTTCCGTGCGCTCTGTAAAGAAGATGCTTCGCGTCACTAGCCCGACTATCGCGGCGTTGATTGAAGCCGGCTACATCAAGACGCTGCCCCATCGCGGGAGGTCTTGGCTCTGCGCTGCCTCAATCGAGCACCTTATGAGCAGGTTGGCAGAGATCGCGATTCCGATGAAGCCAGGTTGGGCCAGAGTCGAGATTGGTCAAACATTATGCATCAGCTCAGCCAAGCTCACAGACGTGATAGAATATGCACTTGCCGGCAAGATGTCGCTGAACAAGAAGGGGAGTGCCAGACGAGGCCTGCGAAGATTTTGGGTGGTTAAGGATGACCTAAGAAGGCTATTCCCGGATGTCTCGGCTGACTTTTATACAGTAGAACAAGCCGCTCAATTCGTAGGTCTGAGCGGATGTAGTTTCCGGGCGGTGGTGCGAGGGGGCCTTTTGCGATTCACGCCAAGTCCGAAGAATCGCGGGCGGCGGATGTTTACAAGAAATGAGCTCGCCGCTTTTAGTCGAAGATACGTTAGTTCAGCTGAGCTTGCGGCGGCCTATTGTGTAACGAAGAGAAAAATCTTCATGGCACTATCGGCAAGCTCTGCTCGGATTGACGGACTTGGCCAATTCAGATTTTGGCTCCGTGGCCACGCGACGGCACTTCTTGATAGGAAGTTCCGCAGATTGGGGTCGACGAAGTCGCGGGTCGTAGGCCGTAGGGGGCAGAAATAGGACTGCTCTCCACCTATTGCGATACTTTCTCCCCCCAGAAAACCGGACGGGTTGAGCGGCGTTTGCTCCATTTGGATCAAGGTTAAGTAACCGACCGCAGAGTGATGCTGTGGTCGGTTGTAAAAGCGTTCGCTAAAGGAGAAGCTCGGGCGACCCTCGGGGTGCGGTTTCGTCTTGAACGCCGCTTGGCTCGTTTATCACCATCGGCCTCGCCAGTCGGCTGATCCCGCAGGCTGCGGTGTAAGGACGACCGCGTCAAGCGCGGAATTGTCAGCAGCGAGGCATGGATGACGTCGTCCAGAAACAGCAGAGGTCCTTGCGAGCGACGTCGCGAGCACGGTCAAGCGCACAGCCTTCAGGGCCATCGGCGCGTCATCCACGGAGCCCCGTTTGGGCTACTTGGCGGCGATCTTTGATTTAGGCCGCTGGGCAAGGAGATGTTTGTGCGAACCTTTCGATCGCGGCATCGTCGCTTCCGGCGGAGTGAGAATGTTTTTCGCAAATTTTGCTAGACGAACTCCGTAGTTTCGCAGCTAATGGCTTACAAGTCTCGCATTCTTTATTTGAATGGCTGGCGTAAGCTGTTGGATTCGTTAACGTCGTATTCGCAGCATTCGCATGACAGTCCATATAGGCTTGACGCAACATGCGTTCACAACTCGTCCGTAAGCCGGAGAATACCTACCACCATGGCGATCTCCGTGACGCCTTGATCAAGGCTGCGCTGCGCGAGGCGGAGCAGGGCGGTGCCGAGGCGATCAGCATCAAGGCGCTTGCCAAACAGCTCGGCGTCTCGCAGCCGGCGCCGTATCGGCATTTTGCCGACCGTGATGCGCTGCTAACTGCGGTGACGGCGGAGGCGTTCCGGCAGCTCAGTGCACTTCTGCGCGAGGCGATGGCGAAGCCGTCGAAGCAATCGAAACTGTCGCGGCTGGCGCAGGCGACGCTCGATTTCGGTCTGCGCCGCAACGGCATCTATCGCCTGATGTTCGCTTCCCGCACCGTGTCATGCGCGGCGAAGGGCAGCGAGCTGCACGACGCCACGCGCGAGACTTTTGCGCTGGTGATCGAAGCCCTCGAGGCACCGGCGGTCGGCTTCTTGCGCGAACGGCAAGCCCTCAAGATCTGGGCGGCGTTGCATGGCGTCGTGATGCTGGCCGAGCAGGGCCTGTTCACCGGCGAGGCCGCGCATGCCACGCGCGAGGAACTGGTCGAGGACTTTGTGAACGAAACGAAGGCCGCGCTTGCTGCTGCGATCAAGGATGCGCGTCGTCGGAAAAAGGCCGGCGCCTAGGCCTTCGCTTTCAGCAGCCTCATCAACTTGTCGACCGCGCTGTCCGGGGTCGTCACGACCGGGCGGCCGGTGGCTTCGGCGACCAGCGGAGCGGTTGCCGCGATGCTGAATTGCGCGAGCGCAATGACGTCGCAATCGCGCAAGTCCTTTGAAGCCTCGACAATCAGCCTGTCGTGCGTGGCGCGATCGCCGCGATCGAGCGCCGCCAGCGCGCCCTCAGCGAGTTTCGGCACGACCTGGGCGGAGGCCGGAAACTCCGGTGGCATCGAGGCCAGTGTCGGCGGGAAGGTCGAGAGCAGGCCAATGCGCTTGCCCATGGTCACGGCCTGCTCGATCATCGCCTCGTTCGGCTTCAGCACGGGCATCGGCGCATGTGCGCGCGCGACGGCCTTGATGCAGGGGCCGAAGGCCGAGCAGGTGAACAGGATTCCGTTCGCTCCCGTAGCTGCCGCATAGTCGCCGAGCGCGAGGAAGCGCTCGGTCATGGCATCGTTGAGCACGCCGTCGCGGGCCAGATCCGCCGACAGGCTGTCGTCGAGCAGGTTCATCAGCCGCGCCTCCGGCCACGCCTTCGCGAACGCGGCCTCGATCGGCGCGATGGAATGCTTGAGGGCGTGGATCAGGGCGATGCGCATCGGTGTCTCTTCTCCCTCTCCCCGTTCTTACGGGGAGAGGGGCGGGGTGAGGGGCTCTATCCACGTTGAAGGTGAGGGATGAATTCGCGGAGGCTCCCCCTCACCCGACCGCTGCGCGGTCGACCTCTCCCCGCAGGCGGGGAGAGGTGAAGCACCGTTTACTTAAACGGCACCGCGTACATCAAGCCGCCCTTGCTCCAGAGGCCGTTGAGGCCGCGGTCGAGCTTGAGCGGGCTCGCCTTGCCGACATTGCGCTCGTAGATCTCGCCGTAATTGCCGGTGGCCTTGATCACCGTCACCAGCCATTTGTTGTCGAGACCGAGCCGCGAGCCGAGGTCGCCGGAGGCACCCAGCAGGCGCTGGACCGCCGGCGTCTGTGACTTCGCCATCTCGTCGACATTGCCTTGCGTGACACCGAGTTCCTCGGCCTCGATCAGGCCGTAATGCAACCAGGTGATGATGTCGCTCCAGACTTCGTCACCGTTGCGGGTGAACGGCCCGAGCGGCTCCTTGCTGATGGTCTGCGGCAGCACGACGTAGTCGGCCGGATTCGGCGCCGCGGTCGTCACGGCGCCGGCGAGCGCGGAGGCATCCTGGGTCATGGCATCGCAGCGGCCGCCGAAGAAGGTCTGGTACATGGTGTCGACACGGTCGAATACCAGTGGCTTCCAGTCGATGCCGTTAGCGCGGCCGTAATCGCCGAGCGTGACCTCATGCGTGGTGCCCTGCGCGACGCAGACAGTCGCACCCTTCAAATCCTTGATCTCCTTCACGCCGAGGTCCTTCTTCACGACAAAGCCCTGGCCGTCGTAGAAGTTGACCGGACCCTGGCGGAGGCCCAGCGTCACGCCACGCAGATAGGTCTGGGTCGAGTTGCGGTAGAGTACGTCGATCTCGCCCGATTGCAGCGCGGTGAAGCGGTTCTGCGCGGTCAGCGAGACGTAGCGCACCTTGCTGGCGTCGCCGAGCACGCCGGCCGCGAGCGCGCGGCAATAATCGACGTCGAGACCCTTGTAATTGCCCTGCGAGTCCGGCGCGGAGAAACCGGCAAAGCCGGCGCTGACGCCGCAGATCAGCGTGCCGCGGCTCTTCACCGTGTCGAGCGTCGCCGCCGACGCGGCAACCGTCGATGCCGCGAGCATGCCGGCTACGATAACCACTTTCCTCATCATATGACTCTCCCCTCAGTGATTGACACTACGCAACACGTTGTCGACGGCGGTGCCGAGCTTGTCGACGATCAGATCGATCTCGGCAGCCGAAGCGATATAGGGCGGCGCCAGCAGCACATGGTCGCCACGGACGCCGTCCACGGTACCGCCACCGGGATAGCAGCTGAGCCCGTTGGCGAAGGCTTCCGCCTTGATCTTCTGGTTCAGCTTGAGCGCCGGATCGAACGAGGTGCGTCCGGCGCGATCGGCGACGAGCTCGATCGCCCAGAACAGGCCGCGGCCCCTGATATCGCCGACATGGCGGTGATTGCCGAAGCGCTCGGTCAGCCGCTGCTCGAGCTGTTTGCCGCGCTCCTTGACGCGGTCGAGCAGGCGGTCCTCGCGGATCACATCCTGCACCGCGAGCGCGGCCGCGCAGGCGAGGGGATGCGCCAGATAGGTGTGGCCATGCTGGAACGCGCCGGAGCCCGCGCGGATGGTGTCGATGATCTTGCCGCTCGCGAGCATCGCGCCGATCGGCTGGTAGCCGCCGCCGAGGCCCTTTGCGATCGCCTGGATATCAGGAGCAATGCCCTCCTGCTCCCAGGCGTGCGTCGTGCCGGTGCGGCCCATGCCGCTCATGACTTCGTCGAGGATGAGGAGGGCGCCATGCCGGTCGCAGATCTCACGCACCGCCTTGAAGTAGCCGTCCGGTGCCGTCACCGCACCGGCGGTGGCGCCGACAACAGGCTCTGCGAGGAACGCCGCAACGGTGTCCGGTCCAAGCCGCTGAAACTCGGCTTCGAGCTCCGCGGCCAGTCGCGCCACGAACTGCGCATCGGATTCGCCCTCGTGCTTCTCGTGATAGGCAAAGGCCGGCGTCACATGGCTGAAGGCGCCGGACAGCAGGGGCGCATAGGGCGCGCGCCGCCAGGCATTGCCACCGGCGGCGAGCGCGCCGAGCGTGTTGCCGTGATAGCTCTGCCGCCGCGCAATGAAGTGCTGCCGCTGCGGCTCGCCGCCTTCGATGAAATATTGCCGCGCCAGCTTGATGCTGGCTTCGATCGCCTCCGATCCGCCGCTGACGAAATAGGCGTAGGCGAGACCGCCGGGTTCATGCCCGACCAGCGTCTCGGCCAGCACCTCGGCCGGCTCGGAGGAGAAGAAGGCGGTGTGCGCATAGGCCAGCGTCGAGGCTTGTTTTGTCATCGCCGCGATCACGCGCGGATGCTGATGGCCGAGGCAGGAGACGGCTGCGCCGCCGGAGGCGTCGATCACGCGCCGCCCGCCCTCGGCGAAAAGATAGACGCCTTCGCCGCCGATCGCCTTGGGCGGCGTTTCGCGCAACGAACGGTGCAGCACGCGGCTGGTGCGAGCGGCCATGGGTCAACCTTTCTCTGGGACGTAAGTGGAGGCCGCGGCGAGCCGCGCCTCGGTGGTTTCCAGGCGCTTCTTGGCGGCCGTGCCACCGAGCGAGAATGTGACCGCCGCGAGCGATTGCGCAATCGCGATGGCACCCGTGAGACTCGGGAAGAAGCCGGGGGACGAGGCCGCCTCGAACAGCAGCACGTGGTCGGCGCCTTCGGCCATCGGCGCCGAGAGGCTGTCCGCGATCGCGATCAGCGCTGCGCCGGCACGATGGGCGGCCTGCGCAACACGGACGCTCGCATGCGTGTAGGGCAGGAAGCCGATGACGATGACGGCTTCGCCGGGACGAAAGGCGCCGAGATCGAGATCGTCGGGGCCGGATGCACCGACGAGTTGCACCTGTTCGGGACGGAACAGCCGGAGCTCGTAGTTCAAGAGCTCCGCGACGCCCCGGCAGCTTCGGTAGCCGGCAATCCAGATCCGCTTGGCGTCGTGCAGCGCGCGGGCTGCATCCGCAATCGGCTGGGCCGGAATGCGCAGAAGGCCGGCGCCCTCGGCCTCGAGCTTGTCGGTGACGAGCGCGACATCGGCGTTCGGGCCGTGACGGCGGCTCTTGGCGCGGCCGGAGAAAGGTGAGATCTGCGATGGCCGCCGCGCTTCGGTGAGCGCCGCGCGCAACTGGTCCCAGCCGGAATAGCCGATGGCCTTGGCAAGCCGCGTGAATGCGGCCGGGTCGGCGCCGGCCTCGGCGGCGAGATCGCGCATCGAACGGGTGGTGGCGTCGTAGTCATTGGCGGCAACGAAGCGGCCGACCTCCTGCAGGCGCAGGGGGAGCGATGGCAACGCAATGCGCAGTTCGCTCAAGGGCGAGGATTTCGCGGGCTCGGCCATGAAACATTTGTTGCACGATTTTCAGATTGGTGCAACAGTTGACGTGCGCCGCCGGAAATCGTTGCTCTTGAGAAGGGTTTTTGTGCTGTGACTTCAGACAGTCCGAGACCGCCGCCCCGCCGTCGCTTCTTCGGCGGATTTGGGCGCCGAGAGCTGCAAGGCCTGTTCTGGCAGGTGCTCGTCGTCGGGATCGTGCTTGGGGTTGTCGCCTTCCTCTGGTCCAACACCGTCACCAATCTCTCGGCCCGCCGCATCACCACCGGCTTCGCTTTCCTCGGCCGCGAAGCCGGCATGCCGATCGCCGACAGCCTGCTCGCCTATAATCCGAGAGACACGTACCTGTGGGCCTTCGTCGTCGGCATCGCCAACACCTTGCGCGTCGCCGTGATCGGCATCGTGCTCGCGACGATCCTGGGCACGCTGATCGGCATTTCGCGTCTCTCCGCCAACTGGCTGTTGTCGCGGCTCGCCGCCGTCTATGTCGAAACGCTCCGCGACATCCCGCTGCTGCTTCAGCTCCTGTTCTGGTACGTCTTGATGCAGGCACTGCCGGCCGCGCGCGCGGCCTGGCGGCCGGTCGAGGGCGTATTTCTGTCCAATCGCGGCCTGATCCTGCCGGCAATCCCGCTGGGCTCGCCGCAGCTCTGGGTGCTCGGTACAGCCGTGCTCGGGCTTGCCGTGTTCTATCTCATCAGGCGATGGCTGATCGCGCAGCAGATGCGCGACGGCAAGCCGCGGCCGGCGTGGCCCTTTGCGGTTGGCCTCATCGTCGCGCTGCCGGCGGCAATGTCCGTGGCGCTTGGTGTGTCCTGGAAGATCGAATGGCCGGAGCTGCGCGGCTTCAACTTCGTCGGCGGGCTGACGCTCGCGCCGGAGTATTTCGCGCTGCTGATCGCGCTCGTGACCTATACCTCGGCCTTCATTGCCGAGATCGTGCGCAGCGGCATCCAGTCCGTGCCGCGCGGACAATGGGATGCCGCCAATGCGCTCGGCTTGCGCCGCAGCTTCATGCTGCGCCAGATCATCCTGCCGCAGGCGCTGCGCGTCATCGTACCGCCGATGACGAGCCAGTATCTCAACCTGACCAAGAACTCCTCGCTCGCGGTTGCGATCGGCTACCAAGACGTAGTGTCTGTCGCCAATACCACGCTGAACCAGACCGGGCAGGCGATCGAGGCCATCGCGCTGATCATGGCGGTGTTCCTGACCATCAGCCTCGGCATCAGCTTCTTCATGAACTGGTACAATTCGCGCATCGCGCTGGTGGAGCGCTGATCATGACGGCGATCACCGACATTCCGGACGCCCCGCGCGCTGCCCGCCGCCCGCAGATGGGCAATCCGGTGCTGCGCTGGCTGCGCACCAATTTGTTCTCGTCGATTCCCAACGCCGTTCTTTCGGTCGTGCTGCTGGCGATCCTCGCCAAGGGCATCTTCAGCTTCGTGCAGTGGGGCATCGCGAATGCCGTGTGGCTCACGCCGGCAAACGACTCCAGCGCCTGCCGCGCCGCGCGCGGCCTCGGTGCCTGCTGGGCGATCATCCCCGAAAAATATCGCTTCATCCTGTTCGGCACCTATCCGTTCGACGAGCAGTGGCGGCCGGCGCTGTCGGTGGTGCTGTTCATCGCGCTGTTCTATCTCTCCACCCGCCGCGCCCTGTGGCGGCGCGAGCTGGCCTATATCTGGATCGGCGCGCTCGCGTTGATCAGCGTACTGATGTGGGGCGGCGTGTTCGGGCTCTCCTTTGTGTCGCAGGACCGTTGGGGCGGATTGCCGGTGACGCTGATCCTGGCGACGTTTGGTCTCGCGTTCGGCTTCCCGCTCGGAATCCTGGTCGCACTCGGCCGGCGCTCAAAGCTGCCGGCGATCCGCTCGCTCTCGGTGCTCTATGTCGAGCTGATCCGCGGCGTGCCGCTGGTGAGTCTGTTGTTCATGGCGAGCGTGATGTTTCCGCTGTTCATGCCGAGTGGATTCAACATCGACAAGCTGTTGCGCGCGCAGATCGCCATCATCCTGTTCGCGGGCGCCTACCTTGCCGAAGTCATCCGTGGCGGCCTCCAGGCCGTGCCGCGCGGGCAATATGAGGCCGCCGATGCGCTGGGGCTGTCCTACTGGCGCAAGCATCGCCTGATCGTCCTGCCGCAGGCGATCCGCCACGTCATCCCGCCGCTGGTCAACACCTTCATCGCTTTCTTCAAGGACACCAGCCTGGTCCTGATCATCGGCATCTTTGACCTGCTGACGACGGCCAAGACCGCGATCATCGATCCCGCCTGGCAGCAATTCTCGGTCGAGGTCTACATCTTCGTTGCCGCGATCTACTTTGTGTTTTGCTTTGCGATGTCGCGGTACAGTCGCGGCCTGGAGGCGAATACCGCCTCGAGGTGAGCGGCTTTCCCCGCCGCGGGAGCGGGCCAGAAGCGCTGGAAGCCCATACTGGAGCGCGAAATGCTTATGCCGCGCCTATATCGCGTGCCTGGATTCAAACTGGCAATCCTACGCGGCGAGATCCATCTGCAATTTGCTGGTGGCACTCACAAGAGGCACGTCACATCATGATGAAATCAGTTCTCGCAGCGTCGGCCATGCTGGTCGCGCTTTGCTCCGCCGCCTCTGCCCACGAGGCAATGAATCACTCGCACATGGCTTCGGCGGCCACCGCCCAGATGTCGGAAACGCATCCGAACTCCTTCGCCTTCGCCGCTCCAACGGATGAGGCCGGATACGATGCGCATCGGTATCACGGCGGGCCGAAAGCGAACGACTAAGGTCTGACCGGCGCACGGCGGGGGACGGCCAAGCCTCCGCCGTGCGGCCCGCGTCAGGCCTTCACCTTGGGATCGATCGGCGTGGAGCCGCGCAGACCCAGAATATCTTCCAATACCTTCGCGCCGGCGATCACCTGCGCATCCGCGCGCGGGGCACCGACGACCTGTACGCCGACCGGGAGGCCAGACGCCGTGAAGCCGCAGGGCAGCGACAGCGACGGGCAGCAGGCGAGCGTGATAGCGTAGACGATGCCGAGCCATTCGACATAGTTCTCGAACTTCTTGCCGGCGCATTCGGCGACATAGCGGTGCTCGATCGGGAAGGGCGGCACGATCGTGGTTGGCGTCAACAGCAGGTCGTAGTTTTTGAAGAACTCGATCGCGCGCGCGGTCATGCCGACGCGTTGCGCCTCGGCGCGCGCGAGCTGCTCGACGGTGAGCTTGAGGCCTTCCTCGATGTTCCAGATCACCTCGGGCTTCAGGAGGTCGCGCTTGGTCCGCAGCAGATTGGCCTTGGTGATCGCGAAATCGAAGGCGCGCAGGACGTGGAAGCATTCATGCGCCTCGCGCCAGTCCGGATGCGCTTCCTCCACGATCGCGCCGGCCTCCGCAAAGCGTTCCGCGGCCTTGCGCGTGATCGCCTTGACCTCTGGATCGACCGGCGTGATGCCGAGATCGGGCGAATAGGCGATGCGCTTCGGCTTCTTGCCTGACTGCGCCGCCGACAGGAACGAGGTCGCAGGCGCCGGCAGCGACAGCGGGTCGTCCGCATAGTCGCCGCTCATGGCATCCAACAGCAGCGCAAGATCCTCGACGTTGCGCGCCATCGGCCCCACCACGCCGAGATTGCGGTCGATCGCCGATTTGGGCGTATGCGCGACGCGGCCGATGCTCGGCCGCATGCCAACCACGCCGCAGAAGGCCGCGGGGCTGCGCAAGCTGCCGCCCATGTCGGAGCCCTGGGCGAGCCAGGCCATGCCGGTGGCCAGCGCCACCGCCGCGCCGCCGGAGGAGCCGGCCGCAGACTTCGTCGTATCCCAGGGATTGAGCGTCGCGCCGAACACTTCGTTGAACGTGTTGGCGCCAGCGCCGAATTCCGGTGTGTTCGACTTGGCGTAGACGACCGCGCCATTGCCTTCGAGGTTCTCGACCATGAGATCGGACTGCTTGGGCACATTGTCCTTGAAGATCGGCGAACCCTGCGTATTCAGCACGCCCGCGACATCGGTCAGGTCCTTGATCGGTACCGGCAGGCCCGCGAGCAGCCCGCGCGCGCCGGCCGGCTTCTGCATCAGCGCCTTGGCGTTGTCCCGCGCGCGATCGAAGCATAGCGTCGGCAGTGCGTTGACCTTGCCGTCGACCTCACCGACGCGCTTCTCCAGCACATCCAGAAGCTCGAGCGGCGAGACGTCGCCGGATCGCAGCTTGTCGACGACGGTGCAGGCCGTTTCTCGGATCAGGTCTTGAGACAACTATTTTACTCCTGTGCTTATTCATTCGTCGTTGCGAGCGCAGCGAAGCAATCAGAACTGCCACAGCGGATGCATTTCTGGATTGCTTCGCTGCGCTCGCAATGACGGGAAAAAACTAACCCCAGCCCGCGCTGATGCCGCCATCCACGGTATAGATGACCCCCGACGTATATCCGGCGCGATCAGACGCCAGGAACGCCATGAGATCGCCGATCTCGCGCGCATGCGCGGGCCGGCCGAGCGGCAGGCTCTTCTGGAATTCCTTGTAACGGCTCTCATCGCCGAACTGGTGCTTTGCCCGCGTCTTGAGCAGGGTGACGTGGCGATCAGTGCCGACCGGGCCGGGATTGATGCCGACCACGCGGATGTTGTCGGCAAGGCTCTTGCCGCCGAGCGCGCGGGTGAAGGCCATCAATGCGGCGTTGCCGGCGCTGCCGCAGATGTAATTGGCGTCGAATTTTTCGCCGGCCGCGCCGATGTCATTGACGATGACGCCGCCGCCCTTCGCCTTCATCTGCGCGTAGATCTGCCGCGTCAGGTTGACGTAGCCGAACACTTTCAATTCCCAGGCGTGCCGCCAGGTCGCCTCGTCGATCTTGTCGATCGAGCCGCCGGGGATGTCGCCGGCATTGTTGACGAGCACGTCGATATCGGCGGCTTCCGTCGCGAGCCGCGCCAAATCCTCGGCCTTGCGCAGGTCCACGATGCTCGTCGCGGCATCGATCTGGTGCGCGGAGCGCAGACGGTCCGCCAGCGCCTTGAGCTGGTCGCCGCTGCGGGCGGCGAGCAGGAGGTTTGCGCCCTCCTCGGCAAACGCCTCGGCGGCGGCTGCGCCAATGCCTTTGGACGCGCCCGTGATCAGGACGCGCTTGCCACGCAGATGCAGATCCATGAAGGGTACTCGCTCGGTGGGAACATCAGGATCAAACCAGTAGGCGCTCGGCCGCGCCACGGTCAACATTGCAGTGCAGCGTTGCACTGCTGCCGAGTTTGGTCCATTGCAGTGCGGTCAAAAAGGCGGCGGCTGCCGGACCAACCAAGGACGTTCTCGATGAGCAAGAAACAGTACCGGATTGCAGTCATTCCCGGCGACGGCATCGGCAAGGAAGTGATGCCCGAGGGCCTGCGCGTTCTCGAGGCAGCGGCGAAGAAGCACGGGGTGTCCCTGCATTTCGACCATTTCGACTTCTCGTCCTGGGACTATTACGAGAAGCACGGCCAGATGATGCCCGACGACTGGAAGGAAAAGATCGGCAAGCATGACGCGATCTATTTCGGCGCCGTCGGCTGGCCGGCCAAGATTCCGGATCACGTCTCGCTGTGGGGTTCGCTGATCAAGTTTCGCCGCGAGTTCGACCAATACGTGAATTTGCGCCCGGTGCGGCTGATGCCCGGCGTGCCGTCGCCGCTGGCGAACCGCAAGCCCGGCGACATCGATTTCTGGGTGGTGCGCGAGAACACCGAAGGTGAATATTCCTCCGTCGGCGGCCGCATGTTCCCGGACACCGACCGCGAGTTCGTGACGCAGCAGACGGTGATGACCCGCATCGGCGTCGACCGCATCCTGAAATTCGCTTTCGAGCTCGCGCAGTCGCGGCCGAAGAAGCACCTGACCTCGGCGACCAAGTCGAACGGCATCTCCATCACCATGCCCTATTGGGACGAGCGCGTGGAGGCGATGGCGAAGAAGTTTCCGGGCGTGAAGTGGGACAAGTACCACATCGACATCCTGACCGCGAACTTCGTGCTGCATCCGGACTGGTTCGACGTCGTGGTCGGCTCGAATCTGTTCGGCGACATCCTCTCCGATCTCGGCCCGGCCTGCACCGGCACCATCGGCATCGCGCCATCAGGCAACATCAATCCCGAGGGCGATTTCCCCTCGGTGTTCGAGCCGGTGCACGGCTCGGCACCCGACATCGCGGGGCAGGGCATCGCCAACCCGATCGGCGCGATCTGGTCCGGCGCGATGATGCTCGAGCACCTCGGCGAGAAGGAAGCCGGCAAGTCGATCGTCGATGCGATCGAGCGCACGCTCGCCGAACGCACGCTCCGCACCAAGGATCTCGGCGGCAACGCCGACACCACCGCCTGCGGCAAGGCGGTTGCGGATATGGTGGATTGAGGCGGCAGATCTTCCCCTCTCCCCTTGTGGGAGAGGGTGGCTCGCCGCGTAGCGGCGAGGCGGGTGAGGGGTCTGTCTCCGCAGAGACGGGCCTCCCGTCCGAGAAGTTTTTCTTCGCGGAGAGAACCCCTCATCCGGCGCTTCGCGCCACCTTCTCCCACAACGGGAGAAGGGAAGGGCAGCGGTGTTTTTGGCGCACCCTAGACATACGATTTCCGCGTTGGATCGAAGATCGGCGGATAGTCGTTCTCGTCGAGTAGATCGAGAAACGGATCGAGCCCCCTGGACTTGATCAGCCCGAGCTCCTGATGCGAGATCAGGTTCACGGTCAGGATCTCCACGGGATCGCTCGCGATCTCCAGCGCCTCGGCGATCTGCTTATCGGGGCCGATGATCGGTGTGAGAAACAGGAACGTCTGGAAGTCCGTTCCTGCAACCGGCGGACACGGCAGCGCGACGTGATGACCAAAACCGAACCAGGTCGTGTCGATGAACGGCAGATTGGCGAGCCAGCGCAGATTGGCGCAAACCTCCTCTGTCGGCTCCCGGACATACCACATCAGCTCGGCACGTGGCTTTGCGTCGCCATGCACCCCCGGCATTCGCTGTTCGCTCATGCCGTTGGTCAGAAGCACATAACCTTCGTCAGATCCCTCTTCGCACACCGGCACGAAATCGCGGCCAAAGGCGTGGATGTCGATGCGGCGCTCCGCGCTGTCGGTGAAGCTGTGCTCGGGCTCGCCCAGCTCGCTTTCATAGATCGCGAGCCGGTGCCGGTAGAAGTCGGTTTCGGGTAACGGCTCGCTCGAGCCGGACATGAGCTTTGCAAGACGGGAGAACATGTGAACCTCGAGGGCGGATGTGGACCGGGATATCCGCGTTGTCGCGAGACGACGCGGGCCGGTTCAAATCCGTTCCACGAGTGCGGTGATGCTTCGCTTTAGTCCAGACCTCGTTGCGCGATAGTGCACTTGGCCGGGCTATTCTCAGCGATGCGCTTCGTTCCCGACTAGCCCGCGATCTTCTCGATCGCCGCCTGATCCAGCCCGAACTTCGTCCCGGCCTCCAGGATTTCCTGCCAGGTGGTCGGGTCGACCGGAATGCCTTCGGCCAGACGCTTCTTCCTGGTCTCGCGCTCGGGATCGCCGGCGATCTTCACCTTGTCGACGCCGGGAGCGGGCGGCGAGCCGGTGTGCCAGGCAACAAAACTCTCGACCTCGCTCGCAAGGTTGTCGCCGGTGCCGAGCTTGTTCGGGTCGATGACGATCGAGAGCATGCCGTTGAGGACGTTGTACTTGCCGTCGGACGGGCCCTTGACCACCTGCCCGCCGGAGAGCGCGCCGCCGAGGATTTCGCACACCAGTGCGAGGCCGGAGCCCTTGTGCTCGCCGAACGGCAGGATGGCGCCGTGCGGCGGGATCACGGTGTAGCGCGGGTTGGTGGTCGGCTTGCCTTCATTATCGATGATGGTGCCAGGCTCGAGTTCGACGCCCTTGTTGTGGGCGACGCGGGTCTTGCCCTGCGCGATCCTGCTGGTGGCGAAGTCGAGCACGATCGGGTCCTTGCCCCTGCGCGGGATGCCGACGCAGAACGGGTTGGTGCCGTGGCGCGCATCGCTGCCGCCCCACGGCGCCACGATCGGGCGCGAGATCACGTTGACGAAGTGGATCGAGACCAGCCCGTGGTCGATGCACTGCTCGGCCCAATGGCCGATGCGGCCGATGTGGTGCGAGTTGGAGAGGCCGACGAGACACACGCCGTTGCGCTTGGCGCGCTCTGCCGCCAGCTCCATCGCTTCATGGCCGATCACCTGGCCATAGCCGGTGAGGCCATCGAGGGTGAGAAGCGGGCCGGTGTCGAGCACGACCTTGACGTGCGCGTTCACGGCGAGGCCGCCCGTGGTGACGCTCTGGACATAGCGCGGGATCATGCCGACGCCGTGCGAGTCATGTCCTCTAAGATTGGCCTCGACGAGGTTGGTGGACACGAGCTCGGCTTCGCGGTCCGTAGACCCGCCCGCCTTGACGATGGCACGGACGACGTTGGTGAGCGGCTCTGCCTTGATGGTGCGATAGTCGGCCATTGTTGTTGCTTTTATCCCTTCACGATCCGGCGGCAATGGACCCATGCCGCTTCAATCAGGTTCTCGCTCGCTTCCGGCGTGCGGAAGGCCGAATGCGCCGACAGCGTCACGTTCGGCAGTCTTGTCAGCGGATGGTCGCCGGGCAGGGGCTCGATGTTGAAGACGTCGAGGCCGGCATGGCGGATATGCCCCGACTTCAGCGCGTCGATCATCGCCTGCTCGTCGACGACCGCGGCACGCGCGGTGTTGATCAGGATGACACCGGGCTTCATCGCAGAAATCTTCTCGCGCGTGATCATGCCGCGGGTCTCGTCGTTGAGCAGCAGATGGAGCGACACGACGTCGCTTCTCGCCAGCAGCGTGTCGAGATCGGTGAACTCGACGCCAGGATGGCTCTTTGGCGATCGGTTCCAGGCGATCACCTTCATGCCTGAGCCGACCGCAATGCGTGCGACTTCCGCGGCGATGCCGCCGAAGCCGATCAGGCCGAGCGTCTTGCCGGTGAGCTGCATGCCATCCTCGCGCAGCCAGTTGCCGCCGCGCATCTCGCGATCCATCATCGCGATGACGCGGGCGGAGGCCCACATCAGCGCAATCGCGGATTCGGCGACGGCGGTGTCGCCATAGCCCTTGATCAGGTGCACGGAGATGCCGAGCTCGGCGAGTTCTTCCGGATTCATGTAGCTGCGCGCGCCGGTGCCGAGGAACACGACGTGCTTCAGCCCCGCGCATTTCTTCGCGACCTCGGTCGGCAGCGCGGTGTGATCGACGATGGCGATCTCGGCACCATCGAGGACTTCAGGATATTGCTCCGGCTTGATGTCGGGATCCCTGTGGATCCGCACCTTGGGGTCGCCGGGCTTCTCCAGCCGCTCCATGATCACGGCGAGGGCTTCGTTGGCGTCGACGAAAACTCCGCGCATGGCTCTCTCCGATCAGGACGCGACGCCGGCGATCGCCAGCACGGTATGCATCAGCACGTTGGTGCCCGCGGCGCAGTCGGGCTGCGTGGCGTCTTCCAGCTCGTTGTGGCTGATGCCGTCCTTGCAGGGCACGAACACCATCGCCGCCGGCATGACGGTGTTGAGGTTGCAGGCATCGTGGCCGGCGCCGGAGGTGATGCGGCGGGAGGAATAGCCGAGCGTCTTCGCTGCGTTCTCGACCGCCGCGATCAGCTTGGGATCGAAATGCGTCGGCGGCTTGCGCCAGACCAGGTCGATCTTGACCTCGACCTTGCGGCGCGCGGCGATCTCGGCAGTGGCGGCGCGCAGATCGCGATCGAGCGCGTCCATGATGGCGCCATCCGCGCTGCGGCAGTCCATGGTGAAGGCGATCTCGCCGGGAATGACGTTGCGCGAGGGGTTTGCGATCACGGCCTCGCCGATGGTGCCGACTGCTTTCGGCCCGTGCTTCTTCGCGATGGCCTCCATCGCCAGCACGATTTCGGAGAGCGTCGCGAGCGCATCGCGCCGCAGCGGCATCGGCGTCGATCCGGCATGGCTCTCGAAGCCGGAAATCTTGCCGTCGTACCAGAGCACGCCCTGGCCGGAATCGACCACGCCGATGGTCTTGCCTTCGGCCTCGAGGATCGGACCCTGCTCGATGTGCAGCTCGACGAAGCAGCCGAGCTTCTGGAAGCCGACCGGCTTGTCGCCGCGATAGCCGATGCTGTCGAGCGCCTGGCTGACGGTCGTGCCGTCGATATCCTTGCGCGACAGGATGTCGTCGGTGGTGAAATCGCCGACGTAAGCGGCGGACGCCATCATCGCCGGTGCGAAGCGCGAGCCTTCCTCGTTGGTCCAGTTGACGACGCAGATCGGCGCTTCGGTTTCGATGCCTGCGTCGTTCAGCGTGCGGATCACTTCCAGCGCGCCGAGCGTCCCCAGAATGCCGTCATACTTGCCGCCGGTCGGCTGGGTATCGAGATGCGAGCCGATGCCGACGGGCAGCTTCGACATGTCGCGGCCCTTGCGCAGGCCGAACTGTGAGCCGAGCGCATCGGCGTGCACCTCGAGGCCGGCGTCCTCGCAGGCCTTGCGGAACCAGTCGCGCACTTGCTTGTCTTCGCTGCTCAGCGTCAGCCGCCGCACGCCGCCCTTGGCCGTCCCGCCAAACTGCGCGGTCTCGTGGATGGAGCCCCAGAGGCGGGCGGAATCGATCTGCAGATTGGTGGCGGCTCGGCTCATGCGGTCGGTCTCTCGGTTGTCCGGCGCCTTTTTCAATGACGCGCCGGCGCGGACTCGTCAACCGCGAGGCTGCTCTGCGCAATCTGCCGTGCGAGCTCGGCGACGCGCTCCACCGCGACGACGTCAGGCGAGGCGAGCCAGCTCGCCGTGAATGTCAGCGGCGCTATGGCGAGATCGGTTTTGAGCAGTTGCAACCGCCCGTCGGCGAGCTCGTTCTCGACGATGGCGTCGGGGATCACGGCGATGCCGAGCCCTTCGACCGCCATGTGGATGACCGTCGCCAGCGATGCGGACGCATGCAGCCGGATCGGCGGCAGTTCCGGCCGGTCGAAGACTTCGCGCACGACCTCGTAAGGCCTGGTCTTGCGCGGGAAGGTGATGATCGGAAACCGCGCGAGGTCGGCGCGCGTCACCGGGCCGTTGCCGAGCCCGAGCGAGGGGCTTGCGAGA
This sequence comes from Bradyrhizobium sp. 604_D8_N2_3, assembly GCF_051810765.1. NCBI lineage: Bacteria > Pseudomonadati > Pseudomonadota > Alphaproteobacteria > Hyphomicrobiales > Nitrobacteraceae > Bradyrhizobium > Bradyrhizobium sp. 604_D8_N2_3. Next base: position 2,931,651 of record NZ_JBPWPM010000001.1, read on the forward strand.
AAGCCGATCGGATAATCCGCGAGCACGCGATTGTGGACGCCCGAGGCCGACAGCGGCCCCACCACGAAGGCAAGCTCGATCTCCTGCGCGAGCAGGCGCGCAGTGAGGTTCGGCGTGATGTCGACCTCGATCTCCAGTGACAGGTTCGGATAGACTTCGTTCATGCTCTTGACGAGCCGCGGCAGCCAGGTGTGCACGATGGTCTCGGCGACGCCGAGGCGCATCACGCCGCGCATCGCCGAGCGGTCGCCGATCTCGGCGATCATCGCCGCCCTCAGACCGATCAACTTCTCCGCATAGACCATCATCTGCCGGCCGCTCGGCGTCGGCGAAGCAACGCGATGATCGCGGTTGAGGAGCTTTACGCCCATCTCGCGCTCGAGCTGGGCGATGCGCTGGGAGATCGCCGGCTGGGTCGTATTGAGCCGTGCTGCGGCGCCGCGAAAGCTGCCGAGCTTCACAACCCAAAGGAAGGTTTCGATCGACCTGAAGTCCAGCATGAGAAGGATTTTCCCGATCGATAAATCTAATTTATCAAGATCGATTAGAAAGGAAGATTAGACTTTATAGCATGCTTGGTGTTGGCTGTCTTTGTCGAGTTTATAGGCAGGTCGATCAAATGACTGTTTTGGTGGCAGCGCAGCAAACTGAAACGCCCGACACGCTCCCGAGCCGCCAGGCGCGGCTCGCCTATCGCGGCGGCCAGGTCGGATCTACTGCCGGCGTCGCCCCCGGCTTCGTCCAGGGCAATCTGGCGATCCTGCCGGCCGAATACGCCAGCGCCTTTCACCGCTTCTGCCAGCTCAATCCGAAACCGTGCCCGATCATCGGCATGTCCGACGTCGGCAGCCCGCACATCCCCGCGCTCGGCGCCGATCTCGACATCCGCACCGACGTGCCGCGCTACCGCATCTGGCGCGACGGCGAGGTGGTCGACGAGCCGACTGACGTGACCAAGCATTGGCGCGACGATCTCGTGACCTTCGTGCTCGGCTGCTCGTTCTCGTTCGAAGAGGCGTTGCTCGACGAGGGCATGCCGATCCGTCACATCGAGCAGAACGTGCGCGTGCCGATGTACCGCACCAACATCGCCTGCGGCGAGGCCGGTCCGTTCGCCGGTCCCATGGTGGTGTCGATGCGTCCGTTCAAGCCGGCCGATGCGATCCGCGCGGTGCAGATCACCTCGCGTTATCCCGCCGTGCACGGTGCCCCCGTGCATCTCGGCCATCCGCATTTGATCGGCATCAAGGATCTCGCCAAGCCGGATTACGGCGATCCCGTGCCCGTCGCCGACGACGAGATCCCGGTGTTCTGGGCCTGCGGCGTGACGCCGCAATCGGTGATCAACGCCGCCAGGTTGCCGTTCGCGATCACGCATTCGCCCGGCCTGATGCTGGTGACGGATCTGAAGAACCGGAACATGGCCGTGATTTAGTAGGCAGCGTTTGCTGCTTCTTCGGGCTTTACCGCGTCCATCAATCGCTCCATTCGATCAGTCGAAATTTAGTAACAGGGGACTTTGCCATGACGATCTCTCGCCGCGACGTGCTGCTTGGTGCCACAGCCACTGCCGCGCTGGTGCCGCTCGCTGCACGCGCCCAGACCTCCGAGGTCGTGATCGGCGTGATCTATCCGTTCTCCGGCGGCAGCGCGCAGCAGGGCGTCGACGCGCAGAAGGCCTATGAGACCGCGCTCGAGGTCATCAACAAGGACACCGATTTCGATCTGCCGCTGGCCAAGGGCGAGGGTCTGCCGGGCCTCGGCGGCGCAAAAGTCCGCCTCGTGTTCGCCGACCACCAGGCCGATCCGCAAAAGGGCCGCGCCGAGGCCGAGCGCCTGATCACGCAGGAGAAGGTCTCCGCGATCATCGGCACCTATCAAAGCGCGGTCGCCGTCACCGTCAGCCAGATCTGCGAACGCTACCAGATCCCGTTCGTCTCCGCCGACAACTCCTCGCCGAGCCTGCATCGCCGCGGCCTCAAATATTACTTCCGCGCTGCCCCGCATGACGAGATGTACTCGGCTGCGATGTTCGACTTCTTCGATGCCTTGAAGAAGAAGGGCACCAAGATCGAGACGCTGTCGCTGTTCCACGAGGACACCATCTTCGGCACCGATTCCGGCAACGCCCAGGCCAAGATCGCCGGAGAACGCGGTTACAAGATCGTCTCCGACATCAAGTATCGCGCCAATTCGCCGTCGCTGTCGGCCGAAGTGCAGCAGCTCAAGAGCGCCAATGCCGACGTGCTGATGCCCTCGAGCTACACCACCGACGGCATCCTGCTGGTCAAGACCATGGGCGAGCTCGGCTACAAGCCGAACGCGATCGTGGCGCAGGACGCCGGCTTCTCGGAGAAGGCGCTCTATGATGCCGTCGGCGACAAGCTCGAAGGCGTGATCTCGCGCGGCACCTTCTCGCTCGATCTCGCGCAGAAGCGTCCCATGGTCGGCAAGATCAACGAGATGTTCAAGGCGCGCTCGGGTAAGGACTTCAACGACCTGACCTCGCGCCAGTTCATGGGCCTGATCATCCTGGCCGACGCCGTCAACCGCGCCAAGTCGGCCGACGGCGAGAAGATCCGCGATGCACTGGCCGCGACCGACATCCCGGGCGAGCAGACCATCATGCCCTGGAAGCGCGTCAAGTTCGACGAGGCCGGCCAGAACAACGACGCCGACCCGGTGCTGCTGCAATATATCGGCGGCAAGTTCGTCACCATCTTCCCGCCGCAGGCCGCGATCGCCGAAGCGACCTGGCCGATGAAGTAAGATTGGGAAGCGGGAGGACGTAGCTCCCGCCCTCATCCTGAGGAGCGGGCGTAGCCCGCGTCTCGAAGGACGAGGGCTGGGCCATCCTTCGAGACGCGCGCTGGTGCGCGCTCCTCAGGATGAGGATCTATTTCGGGGGACGACTTTTGACAGCTCAAGCCATTATCCAGAGTCTCGCGAGCGGCCTTCTGATGGGCCTGCTCTACGGACTGATCGCGGTCGGCCTCGCGCTGATTTTCGGCCTGATGGACGTCACGAACTTCGCCCATGGCGAATTCCTGATGCTCGCGATGTACCTGTCCTTCTTTCTGTTCGCGTTCTTCGCGATCGATCCCCTGCTGTCGGCCCCATTGGTCGCAGCGGCGATGTTCGTGTTCGGAGCGGTGGTCTATCTACTCCTTGTACGCTTCGCCATGCGGGCCAAGGCCAATGCCGGCATGGTGCAGATCTTCACGACTTTCGGCCTTGCGATCGTGATGCGCGGCCTCGCGCAGTACTTCTTCACGCCGGACTATCGCAGCATTCCACAGTCCTGGCTTGGCGGTAAAACCATCTCGGTCGCCGGCATCTTCCTGCCCGAGCCGCAGCTCATCGGTGCGCTGGTCTCGATCGCGGCCTTCGCCGGGCTCTACCTCTTCATCAACCGCACCGACTTCGGCCGCGCGCTGGAAGCCACCCGCGAGGATCCCGGCGCCGTCGCGCTCGTCGGCATCGACAAGAACCGCGTGTTCGCGTTCGGCTGGGGCCTCGGCGCCGCGCTGGTCGGTCTCGCCGGTGCGATCATGGCGGTGTTCTTCTACATCTATCCCGATGTCGGCGCGTCGTTCGCGCTGATCGCCTACGTGACCGTGGCGCTCGGCGGCTTCGGCAGCGTGTTCGGCGCCTTCGCCGGCGGCATCATTGTCGGCCTGGTCGAAGCGGTGACCGCGCTGGTGTTGCCGCCATCGCTGAAGTCCGTCGGCATCTATGCCGTCTATCTCCTCGTCGTCTTCATCCGGCCGCGCGGCCTGTTCGGGTCGATGTGATGGACAAGGCTTTTGCAGCGCGGCGCCGCCGCGACCTCATCATCGCCGCAGTGCTGGCCGGGCTCGCAGCGCTGGCTCCGCTGTTGATCAAGGATGTTTACGTCCAGAACATCCTGATCCTGACCCTGATGTATGCGGCGCTGTCGCAGAGCTGGAACATCCTGTCCGGCTATTGCGGGCAGATCTCGCTGGGACACGCGCTCTATTTCGGCATCGGCGCCTACACCACCGAGCTGCTGTTCACCAAGTTCGGCGTGCTGCCCTGGTTCGGCATGCTCGCCGGCGGCGTGATTGCGGCGATCATCGCAATGGGGCTCGGCTATCCCTTCTTCCGCCTGCGCGGCCATTACTTCGTGATCGCGACCATCGTCATCGCCGAGATCGGACTGCTCTTGTTCCAGAACTGGGAATGGGCGGGGGCTGCGATGGGAATCACCGTTCCCGTGCGCGGCGACAGCTGGCTGAAATTCCAGTTCATGCGCAGCAAGCTGCCGTACTTCTATTTCGCGCTGGTGCTGTGCAGCCTCGCCTGGTTCGTCACCTGGTGGCTGGAGGACTCCAAATGGGGCTTTTGGTGGCGCGCGGTGAAGGACAATCCGGAAGCGGCCGAGAGCCTCGGCGTCGTCGTGTTCAACTCCAAGATGGGCGCGGCCGCGGTCTCCGCCTTCCTCGTCGCCATCGGCGGTGCCTTCTATGCGCAGTTTCTCGCCTATATCGACCCCGAAAGCGTGATGGGCTTCCAGTTCTCGCTGCTGATGGCGCTGCCGGCCGTGCTCGGCGGCATCGGCACCCTCTGGGGGCCTGTGCTTGGGGCTGCCATCCTGATCCCGATGACGGAGCTGACGCGCTCTTATATCGGTGGCTCAGGCCGTGGCGTTGACCTCATCGTCTACGGCGCCCTGATCGTCGCGATCTCGCTGGCCCTGCCGCGCGGCTTGGTGAGCCTGTTCTCCCGTTCGAAAGCAAGAGGAGCCACGCGATGACTGCGCTCCTTGAAACCCGCGGCGTCTGGCAGCGGTTCGGCGGCCTCGTCGCCAACAGCGATGTCTCGATCTCGGTCGGCCGCGGCGAGATCGTCGGTCTGATCGGGCCGAACGGTGCCGGCAAGTCGACGCTGTTCAATCTCATCGCCGGCGTCTTGCCGCCGACGCAAGGGTCGATCTGGTTCGACGGCGAGGATGTCACGAACATGCCGGCGGCCGAGCGCTGCCAGCGTGGCGTCGGGCGCACCTTCCAGGTGGTCAAGAGCTTTGAGACCATGACTGTTATCGACAACGTCATTGTCGGTGCTCTCGTGCGCAACACCGTGATGCGCGAGGCACGCCGCAAGGCGCATGAGGTGCTCGAATTCACCGGCCTTGCCGCGCGCGCCGACGTGCTCGCGAGCGACCTCGTGCCGGCCGAGAAACGCCGCCTCGAAGTCGCCCGTGCGCTGGCGACCGAACCAAAGCTGCTGCTGCTGGACGAGGTCCTCACCGGCCTGACGCCGACCGAAGCGCAGACCGGCGTCGCGCTGGTGCGCAAGGTGCGCGATGCCGGCATCACCGTGTTGATGGTCGAGCATGTCATGGAGATCGTGATGCCGCTGGTCGACCGCGCCATCGTGCTCGACCTCGGCAAGGTGCTGGTCGAGGGTAAGCCTTCCGACGTCGTCCGCGATCCCAAGGTGATCAGCGCATATCTGGGAGATCGTCATGCTGTCGGTGCATGAAGTCACGACCGCCTATCAGGGTCTGGTCGCGATCTCCGCGGTCTCGATCGAGGTCCAGAAGGGCGAGATCGTCTGCGTTGCCGGCGCCAATGGCGCGGGCAAGTCGACGCTGCTCAAATCCATCGCCGGCGCCGAGCGTCCGCGCTCGGGCACGGTGACGTTCGACGGCAAGCGCCTCGACGGCATGGCGCAGCATCATATCACCGCCACCGGCATCGCCTATGTGCCGGAGAACCGCCGCCTGTTCCCGCGCCTGTCGGTGCGCGACAATCTGCGCCTCGGCAGCTATCTGTACCGCGGCGACGCCGACCGCGAGGGGCCGCTCAATCTCGTGTTCACGCTGTTCCCGCGTCTCCAGGAACGTTTGGAGCAGCGCGCCGAGACGCTGTCCGGCGGTGAGCAGCAGATGCTCGCGATCGGCCGCGCGCTGATGACGCGCCCGCGGCTGTTGATGCTGGACGAGCCCTCGCAAGGCATCATGCCGAAGCTGGTCGACGAAATCTTCCAGGCGGTACTGCGCATCCGCGACGCCGGCATGACCGTGCTGATCGTCGAGCAGCGCATGGCCGAGTGCCTGGAGATCGCCGACCGCGCCTACATCCTGCAAACCGGCCGCGTGCTGATGCAGGGCCCGGCCGCGGAGATCAGGGGGAACCCGGACGTACGGAAGGCGTATCTGGGGCTGTAGCTGCAAATTGTTGGGCGCGCGCGTCCCACACTCTCGGTGTCATCGCCCGACTTGATCGGGCGATCCAGTATTCCAGAGACGTCAGAGAGATACGGATAAGCTGCGGCGTACTGGATTCCCCGCCTTCGCGGGGAATGACAGCGTTGCGCGGGGCGGTCCTGCCCGACTCTCGACCGCACGAAGCCTAATGCTCGTGCCCATGCTCCGGCAGCGCCACCCCGAACACCTTCACCAGATCCTTCACCTGCTCCGGCGACAGATACCGCGGGTTCATCCCGCGCAGCAGCAGGTACAGCTTCGCCGTCTCCTCCAGCTCCTCCGTCGCGAACACCGCGGCCTCCAGCGTGTCGCCGGCGACCACCGGGCCGTGATTGGCGAGCAGCACGGATGAATATTTGCCCGCCAGTCCCTTGATCGCATCCGCAACCGCGGGATCGCCGGGGCGGTAATAGGGCACAAGCGCGGTGGCGCCGCATTTCATCAGATAATAAGCCGTCATCGGCGGCAGCGCGGCGCGCGGGTCGATCTCGGGCAGCATCGAGAGCGCGACCGAATGGGTGGAGTGCAGATGCACGATCGCCCGCGCGCTTTCGCGCGTGTCGTAGAGCGCGGTGTGCAGCGGAACTTCCTTGGTCGGCGCATCGCCCGAGAGGAGGCGCCCCCGTGCGTCCAGCCGTGACAGTCGCGCCGGGTCGAGGAAGCCGAGCGAGGCGTTGGTGGGGGTGACGAGCCAACCCCCGTCGTGCATCTTGACGCTGATATTGCCGGAAGAGCCCGGCGTCAGCCCGCGCTCGAACAAGGACCGTCCGAAGCGGCAGATATCCTCACGCAGCCGGGTCTCGTTGCTCATAGCCGTCATGCCCGCTTGTCTCACGCTTTGGCAGCGCGGCCAAGCCGTGTTATTCGGATCAGTGAGCCGCCGCAAAGGGCGGCCGTCCAGGAAACGTTCGCAAGGGTCAGTTGCATGTCCGCCTCCACGTCACAAAATCAGCGTATCGCCGTCATCGGGCTCGGCTCGATGGGGTTCGGCATGGCAACCTCGCTGAAGCGCGCCGGTCATGCCGTGACCGGCTGCGACGTCTCGGCTGACGCGGTGGCGCGTTTCGTGAAGGACGGTGGCGCGGGCGCCAGCACGCCGGCGGAAGCGGCCAAGGGCGCCGACATCGTCGTCAGTGTCGTCGTCAATGCCGCGCAGACCGAGACCATCCTGTTCGGCAAGGATGGCGCCGCCGAGACCCTGCCGAAGGACAGCGTCTTCCTGTCCTCCGCCACCATGGACCCGGATGTGGCCCGTCGCCTCGCGAAGCAGTTGGAGGCGACCGGCCGTCACTATCTGGATGCGCCGATCTCCGGCGGCGCGCAGCGCGCGGCCCAAGGCGAGCTGACGATCCTTGCCTCCGGCAGTCCCGCTGCCTTTGCGAAGGCACGGCCGGCGCTCGATGCCATGGCGGCAAAACTGTACGAGCTCGGCGATGCCGCAGGGCAGGGCGCCGCCTTCAAAATGATCAACCAGTTGCTCGCCGGCGTGCATATCGCCGCCGCCAGCGAAGCGATGGCGTTCGCCGCCAAGCAGGGTCTCGACATCCGCAAGGTCTATGAGGTGATCACGGCCTCCGCGGGCAATTCTTGGATGTTCGAGAATCGCATGCCGCACGTGCTCGACGGCGATTACACGCCGCGCAGCGCGGTCGAGATCTTCGTCAAGGACCTCGGCATCATCCAGGACATGGCGCGCAGCGCCCGCTTCCCGGTGCCGGTCTCGGCCGCCGCGCTCCAGATGTTCCTGATGACATCAGCTGCCGGCATGGGCCGCGATGACGACGCCTCGGTGGCGCGCATGTATGCGCAGGTCACCGGCGTAAAACTTCCCGGCGACAAGTAGAGCCAAGAGGATTCCGATGCCCCGTTTCGCCGCCAACCTCTCGATGATGTTCACCGAGGTGCCGTTCCTCGACCGTTTCGACGCCGCTGCGCAAGCGGGCTTCACCGCGGTCGAATTCCTCTTTCCCTACGAGCATCCGGCCGAGGTGGTCGGCGAGCGGCTCAAGCGCAACGGTTTGACGCAGGCGCTGTTCAACCTGCCGCCGGGCGACTGGAACGCCGGCGAGAAGGGCTTTGCGGCGCTGCCGGCGCGATTCTCCGATCTCAAGGCGAGCCTGGAGACCGCGTTGCCTTACGCCAAGGCGACCGGTGTCAAGCGGCTGCACTTGATGGCCGGCATTGCCAACCGCGGCGAGCGCGTCGCGATCGAGGCGTTCTACAAGTCGGTGGCGTGGGCTGCGGAGTTCTTTGCTCCGCACGGCATCGACATCGTGCTCGAGCCGATCAATGCGCGCAATGTGCCCGGCTACTTCCTCAACGATTTCGGCTTCGCGCGCGACCTGATCCAGGAGCTGAGACTGGCGAACCTGAAGCTCCAGTTCGACATCTATCACTGCCAGATCATCCACGGCGACGTCACGATGCGCCTGCGCGAGATGATGCCGATCATCGGGCATATCCAGATCGCCAGTGTCCCCTCGCGCAACGAGCCCGACGGCGAGGAGCTGAATTATCCGTTCCTGTTCACCGAGCTCGACCGGCTCGGCTATACCGGCTTCGTCGGCTGCGAATACAATCCGCGCGGCAAGACCACCGATGGCCTCGCCTGGTTCAAGCCTTATGCGGGAGTGAAGCCGTGACGCTCGCACTGGGTTGCGTCGCCGACGACTATACCGGCGCCTCCGATCTCGCCAACACGTTGACGCGCGCGGGCCTGCGTACCGTGCAGACCATCGGCGTGCCCGCGGACGATCTCACGCTGCCCGAGGTCGACGCCGTCGTGGTGTCGCTGAAGAGCCGCTCGATCGAGGCAGGCCTTGCCGTGTCGCGTTCGCGTGCGGCGGAGAAATGGCTGCGTGACCGCGGGGCGCGCCATGTGCTGTTCAAGATCTGCTCGACCTTCGATTCCACCGATGCGGGCAATATCGGCCCGGTGATGGACGCGCTGCGCGCCGATAGCGGCGAGGCCGTCGTGCTGGTGACGCCGGCCTTCCCGGAGACCGGTCGCACGGTCTATCAGGGCAATCTGTTCGTCGGCGCCGTGCCGCTGAACGAGAGTCCGCTCAAGGACCATCCGCTCAACCCGATGCGCGATTCCAACCTGGTGCGCGTGCTGGCACGCCAGAGCAAGACGCAGGTGGGTCTCGTCGACCTCGCGACCGTCACCCGCGGCGCGGAGGCCGTGCGGGCTCGGCTTGCCGAATTGTCAGGCAAGGGCACCGGTGCCGCGATCATCGATGCCGTGTTCGACCGCGACCTCGAGACCATCGGCCTCGTCGCTGCCCAGCATCAGCTGTCGGTCGGCGCCTCCGGCATCGGCCTCGGACTGGCGCGGGCTCTGGTCTCGACGGGCAAGGTCAAGTCGGCCGCTGGCAGCGGCGGGGCGGACGCCGCCGTCGGCGGACCGGCGGCCTGCCTCGCCGGAAGCTGCTCGCAGGCGACGCTTCAGCAGATCGCCAATGCCGAACGCGTCATGGCGGTGCTCCATCTCGATCAGGACCGTATTCTTACGGGAGCGGACGAAGTGCAGCGCGCGATCGCCTGGGCCAAGCCGCGTTTAGCCGACGGTCCGGTCCTGATCGCGTCGAGCGCGACACCGGATCAGGTCGCCGCCTTGCAGGCGCGCCACGGCCGCGATGCAGCCGGTCACGCCATCGAGCAGGCGATGGCCGACATTGTGGAAAACCTAGTCAAATCAGGCGTCCGGCGGCTGGTCGTGGCTGGCGGCGAGACCTCCGGCGCCGTCGTCGATCGCCTCGGGATTCCCGGCTTTCTGGTCGGCGCTGAGATCGCTGCGGGCGTCCCGGTGCTGCGCGCCGTCGGCGCTGAAGCAGGCGATATGTTGCTCGCGCTGAAGTCCGGAAATTTCGGCGGGCCGGAATTCTTCGCGGACGCGCTTGGGCTCATGCGCTGAGCGCAGGGCGTTCTTAGCTGCCTGTTCATTTCTTTCAGGCTCCGTACTCGAACGGAGTCGTAGTTAACATCTGCTCAGTCGCTCTGTTGTCTGATGTCGGCGTCGCTCCTTTTGGTTGATTGTTAAGACCTCCCGGACGCGCGCCCGCGCCAGCACAACGAGACCCGATTATGTTCGCCACCATTTCCATTCGCGCCAAGATCATCAGTGTCGTGGCGTTCCTGCTGGTCGCGATGACCGGCATGGGCCTGCTCGCCGTCACGAAGATGCGGTCGATGAACGCCAACACCACCGACATCACCACGAGCTGGCTGCCCAGCGTCCGGGTGCTCGGCGAACTCCGCGCTAGCGTCATCACCTACCGCAACGTCGTTCGCCAGCACATGCTGTCCGAGACCCTCGAGGAGAAGCTCGCCAACGAAAAGACGGCCGGCACCGTCATCGAGGCGCTCGCCAAGTCCCGCAAGGCCTACGAGCCGATGATCACCTCACCCGAGGAGCGCCGGCTGTACAACGAATGGGCCAAGCTCTGGGACGATTACAAGAAGGGCACCGAAGACGTCATGGCGCTGTCGCGCAAGGAGGCCGGCAAGGTCCCGCATGACGCCCAGGAGCTGAACACCAAGACGGTCAACAAGATCGGCCTTGCGTCGGATGAGGTCCTGATGAAGGACATCGATCTCAACACCAAGGGCGGCGACCAGGCTGCCCAGGATGCCGCCGACAGCTATTTCTATGCCTTCATGCTGGTCTCGATCATCCTCGGCGCCGCCGTGATCATCGGCATCGGCGTCAGCTTCTACCTGGTCCAGGACGTCTCCGCCGGCATCAACTCGATCATCCAACCGATGCAGGCGCTCGGCAAGGGCGACCTCTCCGCCGAAGTCCCGTATCGCGGCGAGAAGACCGAGATCGGCGCCATGGCCGACGTGCTCCAGATCTTCAAGGAAGCCTTGATCGCCAAGAAAGCCGCCGACGAGGCCGCCGCCGCCGATGCCGAAGCCAAGATCGAGCGCGGCCGCCGCGTCGACGGCATCACCCGCGATTTCGAAACGATGATCGGCGAGATCGTCCAGACCGTGTCGTCGGCCTCGACCCAGCTCGAGGCCTCCGCCTCGACGCTGACTTCGACTGCCGACCGCTCCCAGCGGATGGCGACTACGGTCGCCGCGGCCTCGGAGGAAGCCTCGACCAACGTGCAGTCGGTGGCCTCGGCCACCGAGGAGATGGCCTCGTCGGTCGGCGAGATCAGCCGTCAGGTGCAGGAATCAGCGCGGATGGCGGGCGACGCCGTCGGCCAGGCCCGTGCCACCACCGAGCGCGTCAGCGAGCTGTCCAAGGCGGCTTCTCGCATCGGCGACGTCGTCGAGCTGATCAACACCATCGCGGGCCAGACCAACCTCTTGGCGCTGAACGCCACCATCGAGGCGGCGCGTGCCGGTGAAGCCGGCCGCGGCTTCGCGGTGGTCGCCTCCGAGGTGAAGGCGCTCGCCGAGCAGACCGCCAAGGCGACCGGCGAGATCGGCCAGCAGATCTCCGGCATCCAGGCGGCGACCAACGACTCGGTCGGCGCCATCAAGGAGATCTCCTCGACCATCGAGCGTCTCTCCGAAATCTCCTCGGCGATTGCGGCTGCGGTGGAAGAGCAGGGCGCAGCGACCCAGGAGATCGCCCGCAACGTGCAGCAGGCGGCGCAGGGCACCCAGCAGGTCTCCTCCAACATCACCGACGTGCAGCGCGGCGCGACCGAGACCGGCACGGCCTCCTCGCAGGTGCTGTCGGCAGCGCAGATGCTGTCCAACGACTCGAGCCGCCTCAAGACCGAGGTCAGCAAGTTCCTGACCAACGTCCGCGCGGCCTAAGCCGGGACACGCTCGCAGTTCTGAAGGCGGCGCCTGCGGGCGCCGCTTTTTTACGTGGGGGTGAGCCGCTTTCGTAATCTTCCGGCCGCAGGCTGCATATCTGGAATGCGATTTCGCAGTGCGATAGCAGGGAAGTGACCGGACGGGGCGGCGCTGTCGTTGGCCATTTCCACGGTGTTCGGGTAAATCAGCCCTAGGAACCCGTGGGGCGTGTTCCCTGTCCCCGATTTGGAATTGCCTGACCAATGATTGCTCTGGTCCGTATTGCCCTGAGCCGACCCTACACGTTTGTCGTGCTCGCGCTTCTGCTCCTGATCATCGGGCCGCTCGCGGCCCTGCGGACGCCGACCGACATCTTCCCGGACATCCGCATCCCCGTGATCGGCGTGGTCTGGCAGTACACCGGCCTGCCGCCGGACCAGATGTCCGGCCGCATCACCACGCCGTTCCAGCGCGCGCTGACGACGACCGTCAACGACATCGAGCATATTACAGCTAACTCCTATAACGGCTTTGGCATCATCAAGATCTTCTTCCAGCCGAACGTCGACATCCGCACCGCCAACGCGCAGGTCACCGCGATCTCGCAGACGCTGCTGAAGCAGATGCCGCCGGGCGCAACGCCGCCCCTGATCCTGAACTACTCCGCCTCGACCGTGCCGATCATCCAGGTGGCGCTGTCGGGCGATGGCCTGACCGAGCAGAACCTCGCCGATATCGGCATCAATAATCTGCGCACCCCGCTGGTCACGGTGCCCGGCGCGGCGATCCCGTATCCGTTCGGTGGCAAGCAGCGCCAAATCCAGATCGACCTCGATCCTACCGCGCTCCAGGCCCGTGGCCTGTCGGGCCAGGACGTCGCCAACGCGCTCGCAGCCCAAAACCTGATCACGCCGGTCGGCACCCAGAAGATCGGCCAGTTCGAATACAACATCCAGCTCAACAACTCGCCGCTGAAGATCGACGAGCTCGGCAATCTGCCGATCAGGACCGTCAACGGCGCGATGGTCTATGTGCGCGACGTCGCGACCGTGCGTGACGGCAATCCGCCGCAGACCAACATCGTCCACGTCGACGGCAACCGCTCGGTGCTGATGATGGTGCTGAAGGCGGGCGCGACCTCGACGCTCGATATCATCGCCGGCATCAAGCAGAAGGTTATCGACGTCAAGGACCAGCTGCCGGACGCGCTGAAGATCGGCTTCATCGGCGACCAGTCGGTGTTCGTCCGCGGTGCGATTCAAGGCGTCGCGATCGAAGGCGTGATCGCGGCGCTGCTGACCAGCGTCATGATCCTGCTGTTCCTCGGCAGCTGGCGCTCCACGGTCATCATCGCGGTCTCGATCCCGCTCTCGGTGCTCGGCGCCATCATCATGCTGTCGGCGATCGGCGAGACGCTCAACATCATGACGCTCGGCGGCCTTGCGCTCGCGGTCGGCATCCTCGTCGACGATGCCACCGTGACCATCGAGAACATCAACTACCATCTGGAGCAGGGCAAGCCGGTCGAGCAGTCGATCCTCGACGGCGCCAATCAGATCGTGACGCCGGCCTTCGTCTCGCTGCTATGTATCTGCATCGTGTTCGTGCCGATGTTCTTCCTCTCCGGCGTCGCCCGCTTCCTGTTCGTGCCCATGGCCGAAGCCGTGATGTTCGCGATGATCTGGTCGTTCATCCTGTCGCGCACGCTGGTGCCGACCATGGCGAACTATTTGCTGCAGGCGCACGTCCATCACGAGGGCGCGCCGCCGAAGTCGCGCAATCCGCTGGTGTGGTTCCAGCGCGGTTTCGAGAAGCGGTTCGAGCGCATCCGCGGCGGCTACCATAATCTGCTGGGACTGGCGCTGGTGCACCGCGCGGTGTTCGTGATCGGCTTCCTCTGCGTGGTCGGCGCGTCCTTCGCGCTGGTGCCGTTCCTCGGGCGCAACTTCTTCCCGGCGGTCGATGCCGGCAATATCCTGATGCATGTCCGCACCCAGGTCGGCACCCGCGTGGAGGAGACGGCCAACCAGCTCGCCGACGTCCAGAAGGCGATCCGCAAGCTGATCCCCGGCGAAATCGAGACGCTGACCGACAACATCGGCATGCCGATCTCCGGCATCAACATGACCTACAACAACACGGGCGTGATCGGCCCGCAGGACGGCGACATCCAGATCAAGCTGAAAGAGGGCCACAAGCCGACGGAAGAGCACGTGCGCGTGCTGCGCGAGCAGCTGCCGCGCCTGTTCCCCGGCGTCAGCTTCGCATTCCTGCCGGCCGACATCGTCAGCCAGATCCTGAACTTCGGCGCGCCGGCGCCGATCGACCTGCAAATCCGTGGTGCCAATATCGGCGCCAACTTTGCCTACGCCAACAATTTGCTGGCGAGGGTTCGCAAGATCCCGGGCGTTGCCGATGCGCGCATCCAGCAGTCGCCGAACAACCCAACCTTCAACATCGATGTCGACCGCACCCGCGCGCAATATGTCGGCCTGACCGAGCGCGACGTCACCAACAGCCTCGTGGTCAATCTCGCCGGCTCCTCGCAGGTGGCGCCGACCTACTACCTCAATCCGGACAACGGCGTGTCCTACTCGATCGTGATGCAGACGCCGCAATACCAGATCGACTCGCTCAGCGCGCTCCAGACGCTGCCGATCACGGCCACCGGCAATTCCCAATCGCCGATCCTCGGCGGCATCGCCGACATCAAGCGCTCGACCTCGAGCGCGGTGGTGTCGCAATACGACATCCAGTCGCTGGTGCAGATCTTTGCCACGACCTCGGGCCGCGATCTCGGCGCGGTCGCCGCCGACATCCGCCAGGTGATCGCCGACACCGCCAAGGACGTGCCGAAGGGCTCCTCCGTGGTGCTGCTCGGCCAGGTGCAGACCATGAACAGCGCCTTCACCGGATTGCTGTTCGGCCTGCTCGGTGCCGTCGTGCTGATCTACTTCCTGATCGTCGTGAACTTCCAGTCCTGGTCCGATCCGTTCGTGATCATCACGGCGCTGCCGGCCGCGCTCGCCGGTATCGTCTGGATGCTGTTCATGACCGAGACGACGCTGTCGGTGCCGGCGCTCACCGGCGCGATCATGTGCATGGGCGTTGCCACCGCCAACAGCGTGCTGGTGATCTCCTTCGCCCGCGAGCGCTACGAGGAGCTCGGTGACCCCATCGCCGCTGCACTCGAGGCCGGGTTCGTCCGGTTCCGCCCGGTGCTGATGACCGCGCTCGCCATGATCATCGGCATGGCGCCGATGGCCCTGGGGCTCGGGGAGGGCGGCGAGCAGAATGCGCCGCTTGGCCGCGCCGTGATCGGCGGCCTGATCTTTGCAACTTTCGCCACGCTGATGTTTGTTCCCGTGGTGTTCAGTATGGTACACAAGAAACAAGGCGCCAAAGCCGCCGCCCCATTGGAGACTCCGCATGTCGCCCACTGAACCCCGCTCCCCGGTGTCGCACCGGAAACTGGGCATCTTCGGCGTGGTGGCGCTGATTGCGGCAGGCCTCGTCGTGGGTACCGGCATTCGTGCCCGCGAGGAGCAGGGCTCCAAGCTGAAGGAATGGACCGACGATCAGGCCGTTCCCAGCGTTGCGGTGACCCTGCCGAACGCAAAATCCCTCAACGGCACCATCGACCTGCCGGGTCGGCTCGAAGCTTATTACCGCGCGCCTATCTTCGCACGCGTCTCCGGCTATCTGAAGAGCTGGAGCGTCGACATGGGCGCGCGCGTCAAGGCGGGGCAGGTGATCGCCGAGATCGAGGCGCCCGACCTCGACCAGCAACTGCTTCAGGCCCGCGCCGACCTCGCCAGCCAGCAGGCCAGTGCCAGGCTCTCGGAAGCAACGCTCAACCGGCGCAAGACGCTGGTCGCCTCCAACTTCGTCTCCGCGCAGGAGATCGACGAGCGCACCGCCGATCTCTCCAATAAGAACGCGGCCGTCCACTCAGGCCAGGCAAATGTCGAACGGCTTGAAGCGCTGGCCGGCTACAAGAAGATCACGGTGCCGTTCGATGGCGTGGTCACGGCGCGCGATACCGACGTCGGCGCGTTGATCAATGCCGGCGGCGGCTCCGGCCCGGCGATGTTCGTGGTCTCCGACATCACCAAGCTGCGCGTTTACGTCAACGTTCCCCAGAACTACGTGCCTGCGATCAAGATCGGCGCCAAGGCCACCATGGTCATGCCGGAATACCCGAACCGGACATTCCAGGCGACGGTCGAGGCGTCTTCGCAGGCCGTCGACGTCGCCTCAGGAACCACCCGCATGCAGCTTCGGCTCGACAA
Source organism: Bradyrhizobium sp. 604_D8_N2_3 (assembly GCF_051810765.1). Lineage (NCBI taxonomy): Bacteria > Pseudomonadati > Pseudomonadota > Alphaproteobacteria > Hyphomicrobiales > Nitrobacteraceae > Bradyrhizobium > Bradyrhizobium sp. 604_D8_N2_3. Next base: position 2,947,935 of record NZ_JBPWPM010000001.1, read on the forward strand.
TTCCAACGGCGAGTTGATGCCCGGCGGCTATGCCAGCGTGAAGCTCAACCTTCAGCGCGACACCGCGCCGCTGAGCATTCCCGCCAGTGCCCTGATCTTCAACGGCAGCGGTCTGCGTGTTGCGACCGTCGGTCCCGACGACAAGGTGCAGTTCAAGACCGTGACCATCGCACGCGATCTCGGCAAGGAGATTGAACTCGCCTCGGGCATCGCACCCGACGACCGCGTCATCACTGCCCCGCCGGATGGCCTTTCCGACGGCGACCAGGTTCGCGTCGCCGGCGGTGCCAAGGGCAAGCCGGCGACGGCGTCGGAGAAGCAGGCGCCGAAGGGCTAGGTTGATCTCGTAGGGTGGGCAAAGCGAAGCGTGCCCACCGTCTTCACGTGATTGGAAGAAGAATGGTGGGCACGGCGCAAGAGCGCCTTTGCCCACTCTACGAAAGCTACGTCACCCGCCACTCCGGCACGTCATCCGCGGCCATCGCGATCTCGCCGAGCGAACCCACCGGCGTGCGATCCATGTTCAGCAAGTGCGCCAGAGTCGCCGTATCGCTGGCCGCGATGCGCCCCAGCGTACGTCGATCATCTTCCGTCCGCAGCATCACCACGCCGTGTTCGACCTCGCCGCCGCGGCCATAGAGCACCGTGAAACTCTCGACCTTGCCCCTGCCTGAGACCTCCGTGACGAACTCGGGCACCGCGCGCTTGTTGCGGTCGGCCTCTGCCTGCACGCTCGTCTCCTGCGCCAGCGCCTCACGCGGCGTCTTCGACACCACCAATGCGTGGTGCTTGGTGACGAAGCCGCCCTGGCCGTAGAGCAGCCCGAGCTTGGCACCATCGCGCACACGCCGCAGCATCGCGCAGGCCGCGTGCGTCATGTAGGTGTTGAGCGGCGCGCCGAAGAAGGTGAGGCCACCGGTCACGGTCGGCTGCACGTCGGCCCCGAGGCCCAGCGTCCGCCGCGCCATCTTGGGCACGCAGGGGAAGCAGCTATAGAGCTCGATCGCGTCGAATTTCTTGCCGTCGCCGCCGGCGAGATCCATCGCCGCCTTCAGCACCGCATTCTGCGGATGGCTTTCATGGAACTGATCGCGCAGGAGGTAATCGCGCGGCTCTTCGGCCGAGGCGCCGCCAAGCGGGTAGACCAGCTTGTCCTCGGCGATGCCGGCCGCGCGCGCCTTGGCGAGGTTGGTGAGCAGCAGCGCGCCGCCCATGTTGACGCTGGGGTTGGCGACCATGAGCTTGTTGTAGGGCCAGGCGATCAGCCGGTTGTCCGCCGTCGGCGTCGTGATCTCGTCCGGCGCATAGCGCCGCTTCAGCCAGGCGTTGGGATTTTCGGCGGCGGCCTCGGAGTAGCGCGACCACAGCGTGCCGGACTCTGCCATGGCTTCACGCGGCGTCTGGCCCCAATGGGCGGAGGAGGCGGACTCATAGAATGGATAAACCGTGACGGGACGGAACACGCCGAGCTTCACCGCCAGCGGCTTCTGGAATGCCGCCCCACGCTTGGGCTCCTCGACGTCGTGGGCGAACGGCGTCCAGGGTAGCTTGACCCCGGCGCGCTCCGCCTTGGTCGCGGTCGACTGCGCCTCCGCGCCGCAGACAGCCGCCACCGTGCATTCGCCGCGCGCAATGCGTTTTGCCGCCTCGTGGATGTAGCGGATCGGGCTCTCGCCGCCGACGGGGCCGTAATAGCAATGCGCCGGCGCAATGCCGAGCCGCTGCGCCAAAAGCTTTTCCGGATCGCGATAGCGCCAGCTCAGGAAGTTGACGACGTCGAGCGACTGCACCTCGCCAAGCAGTTTTGCGCCGGCGTCCTGTTCGGCCCGCCGTAGCGCCTGTTCGAGCAGATCGAGCGGCTCGAGGCCGTCGGTGATCTCCTTGGGTCGGTCGACGATCTCGCCGATGCCGACGATGACGGGGATGAGGTCTTCCGGGATAGAGGTCTTGGTCATTTCTTCTTGGTTCACTTTCTGGGTCTTCGGCACGCCGTCGCCCTTCGAGGGCCGCTGAAGAAGCGGCCACCTCAGGGTGACGGCTACGGATGAAGCGTCATCCTGAGGTGCGAGCCGAGCGACGCTTGCGGCGCTTGGCGAGCCTCGAAGGATGAGCCACGGACTCTATTCCGGCCACAGGCAATTACTCCGCCACCAGCGCATTCATGTGCTCGACGGCCTCGGCAAACTCTTCCTTGAACTCCTGCACCACCGCGCCCGCCGACTTCACGCTGTCGATCAGGCCGACGCCCTGGCCGACGAAATAGCTGACGAGGTCGCGCGCTTTTGCGTTGCCGCTCGCCGCCGCGCGATCGATCGCGTTGAAGGCGTCGCGGCTGATGACGCTTTGCAGCGGCATCGGCAGCGCGCCCGGGCTTTCCGGCGCGCGGTCCCAGGCATCGGTCCAGACCGAGCGGAGCTGGCGTGCTGGCTTGCCGGTGCGCCCCTTCGAACGGATCGCGTCGCGCGAGGACGCCGTGATCATCTTCTCGCGGAAGATCGCCGTGGTCTCGGCCTCGACGGTGGCGAGCCACACCGAGCCGGTCCAGGCGCCGGCCGCGCCCATCGCCATGCAGGCGGCCATCTGCCGTCCCGTCATGATGCCGCCGGCCGCGAGCACCGGCACGTCGCGGATATTCTTGATCGCCTTGATCACCTCCGGCACCAGCACCAGGGTGGAGACCTCGCCGCAATGGCCGCCGGCCTCGGTGCCCTGCACCACGAGAATGTCGACGCCGGCGGCGACCTGGCGCAACGCATGCTCCTTGGCGCCGACGAGGGCGGCAACCGGCACGCCGTGCTTCCTGCCCATCTCGATCATCGCCTTCGGCGGCACGCCCAGCGCGTTGGCGATCAATCGGATCGGATGGTTGAAGGAGACCTCGAGCAGCTGAAGTGCGGTCTTCGCGTCGAACGGTTGCGGCTGGTTGTCGGCCACATCACTTGTCGTCAACTCGATGTCGTATTTCTTCAGGAGGTCGCGCGTGTAGGCGCGGTGCTCCTGCGGCACGCGCGCCTCCAGGCTCTTCCAGGTGACGTCCTTCTCGCCTGCGGTCGAGATATTCTCGGGGATCAGCACGTCGATGCCGTAGGGCTTGCCGTCGACATGCTCGTCAATCCATTTCAGCTCGCGCTCGAGCGTGTCGGGCGTGTGCACGGTGGCACCCAACACGCCGAAGCCGCCGGCACGGCTGACGGCGGCAACGACGTCGCGGCAATGGCTGAAGGCGAGCAGTGGGAACTCGATGCCCAGCATGTCGCAGATCGGCGATTTCATGGCTCTCTCCCGGCAGCCGTCGCGTTGCTGTTGTTGCTTTGCTTGAGCGAAGGCGCTTCGACGCTAGCCCATCGTCGCTAGCGATGCCAATCCGGATTTGGCCGCGCATCTTGCGTGCAGACGCCACGCGGCGGATGAGCCATTCCGCTGCACAAAATAAACAGACCGGAGCCCGCCGATTTGCCTCTTGCGCTTTTGTGGGTCTGTGAGAATGCTGGCGCAAACAAAGAGAAAACAGCGAGGGAGCGCCAACCGATGTCGCAAGCGCAAGCGAGTCCGGCCCGAACCGTGAAGGCCTACGACGTGGTCGTCGTCGGCGCGGGCTTTGCCGGCATGTACATGCTGCACCGCCTGCGCGGTCTTGGCTTCTCGGCGCGCGTCTATGAGCAGGGCGGTGGCGTCGGCGGCACCTGGTACTGGAATCGCTATCCCGGCGCGCGCTGCGATGTCGAGAGCATGCAGTATTCCTACTCGTTCTCGGAAGAGCTTCAGCAGGAATGGGACTGGAGCGAGCGCTACGCGCCGCAGCCGGAGATCCTGAACTACGCCAACCACGTTGCCGACCGTTTTGATCTTCGCCGCGACATCCAGTTCGACACCCGCGTCGAGCGCGCGGCGTTCGACGCGCGGGCGAAGTGCTGGTCGGTGACGACGTCCGACGGCAAGACGGTTGAGGCGCAGTTCATCGTGCTCGCGACCGGCTGCCTCTCGAACGCGCGCAAGCCCGACATCAAGGGCCTCGAGAGCTTCAAGGGACCGGTCTACCACACTGGCAGTTGGCCGCATGAAGACGTCGACTTCACGGGCTTGCGCGTCGGCTTGATCGGGACGGGATCGTCTGGCATCCAATCGACGCCCGTCATCGCCGAACAAGCAAGACATCTCACCGTGTTTCAGCGCACGGCGAATTTTTCGATTCCCGCGCGCAACGCCGCGCTGACCGACGAAGAGCGCAACAACGTCCGCAAAACCTATCCGGAGATCCGCCGCTTCGCCCGCGAAATCGCACGCAACGGCATTTTCGCCGAGCAACCCGATCGCGGCGCACTCGACGACAGCGATGAGACCAGGAATGGCAAATATTCGGCGCGCTGGGAGCGCGGCGGGCTCACCTTCATGTATGTCTACAACAATCTCGGCCTCGAGCGATCGGCGAACGATACCGCGGCGAACTTCGTGCGCGGCAAGATCGCCGAGATCGTGAAGGACCCCGAAACCGCGAAGCTGTTGCAGCCGAACAGCCATCCGATCGGCACCAAGCGCATCTGCATCGATACGGATTATTTCGCGACCTTCAACCGGCCGAACGTCTCGCTGGTCGACATCAAGACCAATCCAATCGAGGAGGTCACCGCGAATGCCGTGCGTGTCGCAGGCAAGGACCACGAGGTCGATGCGCTGGTGATGGCGACGGGGTTCGATGCCATGACTGGCTCGGTCGCGAAGATCGACATCAGTGGCCCGGGCGGACGGACGCTGAACGAGAAGTGGGCGGAAGGCCCGAAGACCTATCTCGGGCTGATGAGCGCGGGCTTTCCGAACCTCTTCATCATCACCGGCCCCGGCAGCCCGTCGGTGCTCTCGAACATGATCGTCTCGATCGAGCAGCATGTCGACTGGATCGCCGATTGCCTCGTTCACATGCGCAGGCAGGGTGTTGCCACCATGGAGGCAAGCGGGGAGGCCGAGGACAAGTGGGTCGCCCATGTCAACGAGGTCGCCCACGGCACGCTCTATCCGCAGGCCAATTCCTGGTACATGGGCGCCAACATTCCAGGCAAGCCGCGCATCTTCATGCCCTATATCGGCGGCGTCGGCGTCTACCGCCGGATCTGCGACGAGGTCGCGGCGAAGGGATATGAGGGGTTTTTGCTGGAGAGGGCCGAGCAGGGGCTGACTGCGGCCGCGTCCTGAGCCTCGCTCCGATCGTCATTCCGGGGCGCCGTAGAGCGGCGGGCCCGGAACGACGGCGGGGAAGTGGCCTGCCATGACGAAACGTAGAGTTGCCCCGCCCGGCAATGCATTTCTGCGCCCTTGCCATCGGCCATTCGCGGGCTAATTAATGCAGGCGCATCTTTTCGCCGGAGCCCCCGCATGACCGACGCCCCCGCCTACGTACCGCCCAAAGTCTGGATCTGGAACAAGGAGAACGGCGGGCAGTTCGCCAGCATCAACCGCCCCATTGCCGGCGCGACCCACGACAAGGAGCTGCCGGTCGGCAAGCATCCCTTCCAGCTCTATTCGCTGGCGACGCCGAACGGCGTGAAGGTCACGGTGATGCTGGAGGAACTGCTGGCGCTCGGCCACAAGGGCGCCGAATACGACGCCTGGCTGATCAGGATCGGCAATGGCGACCAGTTCGGCAGCGGCTTTGTCGACATCAACCCGAACTCGAAAATTCCCGCGCTAGTGGACCGCTCCGGTCCCGAGCCGATCCGGGTGTTCGAATCCGGCTCGATCCTGGTCTACCTCGCCGAGAAGTTCGGCGCCTTCCTGCCGAAGGATATCAAGAGTCGCACCGAAGCGATGTCCTGGCTGTTCTGGCAGATGGGCAGCGCGCCATATCTCGGCGGCGGTTTTGGTCACTTCTACGCCTACGCGCCGACCAAGATCGAATACGCCATCGACCGTTTTGCGATGGAGGTCAAGCGCCAGCTCGACGTGCTCGACCGGCGCCTCGCCGACAACGAGTACCTCGCGGGCAATGAGTACACCATCGCCGACATCGCGGTGTGGCCCTGGTATGGCGCGCTCGCCAAGGGGCTGGTCTATGGCGCCGGCGAATTCCTGTCGGTGCAGGACTACAAGCACGTGCAGCGCTGGACCGATCAGATCGCCAAGCGCCCGGCCGTCAAGCGCGGCCGCATGGTCAACCGCGTCTCCGGCGATCCCGCCAGCCAGCTCCACGAGCGGCACGACGCCGGCGATTTCGACACCAAGACGCAGGACAAGATCGGCGAGCCGGCGGCGACGTAAACGGTGCTCGCTTCACCTCGCCCCGCTTGCGGGGAGAGGTCGAATTCGATCGAAGATCGAATTCGGGTGAGGGGGACTCTCCGCGAGTCCAACTCACACTGTTTTCTCGGAAGCAGCCCCTCACCCCAGCCCTCTCCCCGTAAGAACGGGGCGAGGGAGCGCGATGGCGCGGCCTACTTCCTCTTCGCCCCCTCCGCGGCCGGAAACACCACGCGATCATCCGTGCGGCAGTAGCGGTCGGCGAACATGCGGCCGATCGGGTGATAGCGGTCCATGTGCACCCGCATCGCCTTGTCGTCCCAGAGCTCGTCGCGGATATGGAAGTGGATGCCTTCGCCCATGATCAGCCGGCGATCGTCGTTGACGTCGATCATCTTCCAGAGCTTGCACTCCATCGCCCAGGGCGTGTCGGCGAGCCGCGGCACGGCGATCTTCGCCGACGGTGCGAGCTTCAGCCCGAGATAGTCAGGCTCGCCCACTTCAGGGGGAAAATCTCCGCTGCTCTCGTGCATGGCCTTCGCCAGCGGCTCGTCGGCGAGGTTGACCACGAACTCGCCGGTGCGCTGGATGTTGAGAAACGTGTCCTTGTCCTGGCCGTTGGGCTTCCGGTTCGCCGCGAACATGCACAGCGGCGGATCTTCGCAGAAGGCGTTGAAGAAGCTGAACGGCGCGGCGTTGACGACGCCGGTCGGCCCGACCGAGGTCACCCACGCGATCGGCCGTGGCAGGATGAAGGACGTCAGCACCTTGTAGCGCTCGCGTGGCGTCAGGTCGCTGGCGGCGTATTCCATGGTGGCTCCGTAGGAGTGAAACTCTCGTAGGGTGGGCAAAGCGAAGCGTGCCCACCACTTCTTGCGAAGCCGCGATGGTGGGCACGGCGCGCGAAGAGCGCGCCTTTGCCCACCCTACGGCTCTTCCCGAGCGGGGAGAGGCCAGAGACTTTTACGCCATGCTCAACTCGTGGCGTCCCACCACCATCCAGTGCACCTCGTCCGGACCGTCGGCGAAGCGCAGATGGCGGACGTCCTGGTACATCTCCGCGAGCGGGGTCCAGTGCGAGATGCCGGTGGCGCCGTGCATCTGGATCGACTGGTCGATGATCTTGCAGGCGCGCTCCGGCACCATGGCCTTGACCATGGACACCCAGACGCGGGCCTCCTTGTTGCCGAGCACGTCCATCGCCTTGGCGGCCTTCAGCACCATCAGCCGCATCGCCTCGATCTCGCAGCGCGCCTGCGCGATGATCTGCATGTTGCCGCCGAGATGGGCGATCTTCTTGCCGAAGGCCTCGCGGGTGAGGCCACGCTGAACCATCAGATCCAGCGCCTTCTCGGCCTTGCCGATGGTGCGCATGCAGTGATGGATGCGGCCCGGGCCGAGGCGGAGCTGCGAGATCTCGAAGCCGCGGCCTTCGCCGAGCAGCATGTTCTCCTTGGGCACGCGGACGTTGTTGAAGCGCATGTGCATGTGGCCGCGCGGGGCGTGGTCCTGGCCGAACACGTACATGGGCCCGAGCACCTCGACGCCGGGCGTGTCGCGCGGCACCAGGATCTGCGACTGCTGCTTGCTCGGCGCCGCATCCGGATTGGTCTTCACCATCACGATGAGGATCTTGCAGCGGGGATCGCCGACGCCGGAGATGTAATATTTCTCGCCGTTGATGACCCATTCGTCGCCGACGAGCTTTGCGGTCGTCGAAATGTTCTTGGCGTCGGAGGAGGCGACGTTCGGCTCGGTCATGACATAGGCCGAACGGATCTCGCCGTTCATCAGCGGCTTCAGCCACTTCTCCTTCTGCTCCTTGGTGCCGACGCGCTCCAGCACTTCCATGTTGCCGGTGTCCGGCGCCGAGCAGTTCATCGTCTCGGAGGCCAGCGGGCTCTTGCCGAGCTCGGAGGCGATATAGGCGTAGTCGAGATTCTTCAGGCCCTGACCGGTCTCGTCGTCGGGCAGGAAGAAATTCCAGAGGCCTTCCTTCTTGGCCTTGTTCTTGGCGACCTCGAGCACCTCGAGCTGTTTCGGCGTAAAGCTCCAGCGATCCTGCTTGCCTTCGCCGGCCTTGGCGAATTCGATCGACATAGGCTCGACGGTGTCGCGGATGAATTTCCTGACGTGATCGTAGAGCGGCCGGACCTGGTCCGACATGCGAAGATCGTTGAGCTCGTCGCCGGGATTGAGGGTGTAGTTGGTGGTGCGGGGTATGTAGGCGTGCTTTGTCATTGTTCCTCCCGGGGTCACTGAGATCGCGTTGGGCCGCAGAATAGTCGCAGCGCGGCCAAAGCGCGAGCGCGCATTTTTTCAGGCGACCCATGCCATGCGATGGAATATCGCGAGAGTGTTTGAAATGTTGTTTGAACGGCGTGAGGAGGCAGGTGCGGGCCGCACTCACTGTTGTCATCGCCCGGCTTGACCGGGCGATCCAGTACTCCGTGACGTCAGCGATTTACGGAGAAGCCGCGGCGTACTGGATTCCCCGCTCCAGTGCGCAATTGCGCACAAGGCGGGGAATGACACCGTCCTGGAGCAATCAGTTCGGCAGCCGATGCATCGCGCAGATCTTGTTGCCGTCGAGGTCGCGCAAATAAGCGATGTAGAGCTTGTTCCCTGCGCCCTCGCGGATGCCGGGTGGATTCTCGATCGGCGTTCCGCCGGCGGCGACGCCGGTGGCGTGCCACTTGTCGACCTGCTCAGGCGAGTTGGCGGCAAAGCCGATGGTGCTGCCATTCGCACACGTGGCGGCCTCGCCGTTGATCGGCTTCGTCACCGAGAACACGCCGGTCTTGGTGATGTAGAAGATGCGATGGCCGTCGACCCTGGCCGGGCGCACCTCGAGCGTGCCGAGCAGCTGGTCGTAGAACGCCTTGGCCTTGTCCAGGTCGTTGGTGCCGATCATGATGTGTGAGAACATTTGCCCATTCCCCTCAGAGTTTGTAGCCCGGATGGAGCGCAGCGAAATCCGGGTCTTGCTTGTTTTTGAAAATCCCGGATTACGCTTCGCTCCATCCGGGCTACGAGATTCAAAACGCCGTATAGCCGCCGTCGATCACGAACGTATCCGCGGTGTGATACGACGACGCCTTGCTCATCAGATACACCGCGATGCCGCCGAAATCGCTGGCCTCGCCGAAGCGCCGCATCGGAATGCGCGGCATCACATTGGCGACGAACTTCTCGTTGGCCATGATGCCCGCGGTCATGTCGCTCTTGATCCAGCCGGGCAGGATCGCGTTCGCGGTGACGCCGTGACGCGCCAGCTCGACGCCGAGCGCGCGCACCAGCGCGTTGATCGCGGCCTTGGTCGCGGCATAGTGCTCATTGCGCGCAGTGCCGAAGATCGAGGCGAGGCTCGATGTCGCGACCAGCCGGCCGAAGGGATCGCCGGCATTGGCGCGCTCGGTCATGTGTTTTGCGGCGGCCTGGAAAGCGTGGAACACGCCGTCCAGATTGGTCGCAAACATCGTGCGCCACTCTTCCTCGGTGCGCTCGATGAAGGAGCGCCGGCCGCCGCCGCCGATACCGGCATTGGCAAAGCAGCCGTCGACCCGGCCGAAAATGTCGAGCGTCGCCTTCATCGCGGCATTGACCGAAGCCGGATCGGTGACGTCGCAGACGCGGGTGTCGACCTTGCCGGAGAGGCCCGTCATGCTCGCGGCAGCAGCCTTGTTCTTGTCAGGATTGCGGCCCCAGATCAAGACGTTGCAGCCCTGGCCGGCGAGCGCCTGCGCGATGCCGAGCCCGATACCGCCATTTCCGCCGGTGATCACGGCGACGCGGCCGCTGAGGTCGAAAAGGTTCATGGCGCGTTTCCTGTTTTTGGCACGGGCGCGCGCCAGCCTGTGCGCGCAAGATTGTGCGATACGACGACAAGGTATGTTCGGACCACCATGGACAAGGCCGCGACAAAAATCAAATATGCGCCCCGGCAAAACTAATTCCGGTCTGCGAAACATCGCTAGTACCAACTGACGAGGAAACCATGCAGTTCAAACACGTCACGCTCGATTTCGATGGCTCGGTCGCGATCCTCCGGCTCGACCATCAGGAGGTGATGAACGCGGTCTCCATGGACATGCTGGGCGGCCTCTCCGATGCCCTCGACGCGATCGAGGAGAAGAAGGGCGAGGTGCGCTGCGTGGTGCTGACTGGCGCGGGGCGGGCGTTCTGCACCGGCGCGAATCTGCAAGGGCGCAACAACCAGTCGAAGAAGACCAAGGCCGGCCTGACGCTCGAGACCGGCTTTCATCCCTTCCTGCGCCGCATCCGCAATCTGCATTGCCCGATCGTCACTGCCGTCAACGGCCCGGCCGCCGGCGCCGGCATGAGCTTCGCGCTGCTCGGCGACATGATTTTGTGCGCGCGGTCCTCTTACTTTCTTCAAGCCTTCCGCCGCATCGGCCTGGTGCCGGATTGCGGCTCGACCTGGCTGCTGCCGCGCCTGATCGGCCGGGCGCGTTCGGTCGAATTGTCGCTGATGGGCGAGCGCCTGCCGGCCGAGAAGGCGCTGGAATGGGGCCTCGTCAACCGCGTCTATGACGACGGCGTGCTGATGGAGGAGGCGATGAAGCTCGCGCGCGATCTCGCCAGCGGCCCGACGGTCGCGCTGTCGCTGATCCGCAAGCTCTACTGGGACAGCCCCGAAAATTCGTTCGAGGATCAGCTCAATCTCGAATTCCAGTGCCAGCTGCGTGCCGGCGACACGGACGATTTCCGTGAAGGCGTTGGCGCGTTCCTGGAGAAGCGCCCGGCGCAGTTCAAAGGCAAATGATCGAGGCCGAGCTCTCCCGCAGCGTCGCGCGCTGGTGCGAAGGGGCGACTGGCGTCACCGGCGCGGCAAAACTGTCCGGCGGCGCCAGCCAGGAAACCTGGCGCTTCGACATCGAGCATCCCGATGGGCCGATCGGCGCGATCCTGCGCCGCTCGCCGAAGGGCTATGGCGCCGCGCCGACGCGCGCGGCAGGTCTCGCCGCCGAAGCCCAGTTGATGCAGCTTGCCTATGAGGCGGGCGTGCCGTCGCCGCGCGTGATGCATGTGTTGACGCCCGACGAAAATCTCGGCACCGGCTTCATCATGCAGCGGGTCGAGGGCGAGACCATCGCCCGTAAGATTCTTCGCGATGATGAGTACGCGGCGGCGCGGCCGCGTCTCGCGCGGCAGATCGGCGGCGTGCTCGCCGGCCTGCACAAACTGCCACAGGACAAGCTGCCCGAGCTGCGCAGCCGGTCCGCGACCCAGGAGATCGGCGAGTTCGAGCGCGACTATCGCAGCCTGAACTGGCCAAAGCCCGTGTTCGAGCTGGCGCTGCGCTGGCTGCGCGACCATGATCCCGGCCCCTCGGCCGAGACCACGCTGGTGCACGGCGATTTCCGCAACGGCAATCTCATCATCGGCGCCGACGGCGTCCGCGCCGTGCTCGACTGGGAGCTCGCCCATCTCGGCGATCCCATGGAGGATCTCGGCTGGGTCTGCGTCAACTCCTGGCGCTTTGGTGAGATCGACAAGCCGGTGGGCGGTTTTGGCACACGCGAGGAATTGTTCGCCGGCTATGAGGCCGCGGGCCGCAAATGCGATCCTGCGCGCGTCAAATTCTGGGAAGTGATGGGCACGCTGCGCTGGGGCATCATGTGCGGCGGCATGATGCAGCGGTTCCGCGAGGGGCCGGATCATTCGATGGAACGCGCCATGATCGGCCGCCGCGCCAGCGAGACCGAGATCGATCTGTTGCGGCTGCTGGCGCCGCGCGGGAGCTGACACATGCAGGACGAACCGACACCGACCGAGCTGACCAAGGCGGTCGCCGATTTCCTCGGCAACGACATCACGCCGCTGATCTCCGGCCATCAGGCCTTCAAGCTGCGCGTCGCCATCAACATCCTCGACCTCGTGACGCGGCAGCTGACGCAGGAGGAGAGGAGCGACGCGAAGGAGGTGGAGCGGCTGCGCGCGCTGCTCGGCATGGACGGCCCGGTGGCCGATCTCAACCGCGCGCTCGCCGATCGCATCGCCAAGGGTGAGATTGATCTGGCAACGCCGGGGCTCGCCGAGCATCTCTGGCAGACCACAATGGATAAGCTAGCGGTCGACCAGCCGAACTATGCCTCATACAAGCGGGAGCTGGGGCGAGGCGGGTAGACGGTGCCATATTCTCCGCTGTCATCGCCCGCCTAGTGCGCAATTGCGCACAGGGGGGGGCGATCCAGTATTCCAGAGACGGCAATGAGATGCGTTGAAGCCGCGGCGTACTGGATGCCCCGGTCAAGTGTTTAGCCCGGAGACATGGCTGACACCTGTTCGGACACATCACTGACAGGTTGGCCATTGGTCAAGTCGATCGATGCGACCTGCCAGCTGGCGAAGAAGATTCCGTAGTGGCCGTCACGATCCAGCGGCCGGATGGCAAGGCGTTCGCGGGCGAAGGCCTGGGGAACTTTCCAGAAGTGTCCCTTGAAGGAGATGTAGGGTCTTGTCGATGAGACCCTGCGCACGATCTCGCCGCTGTCGTATTCGACGTTCGGAACGCGGGCCGGCATGGGGCGAGCACTTGGCCGGAAGCGATCGGCAGGGACCTGCATATCGAGGCCTTGGTGAGGCCGCTCCAGATTGTAGACCGGCCGCCAGGCGTCGAAGGCGCGCTGGACTTCCGGGAGAGTTCGGAAGCGGCGCATTGCAAACACCTCGGCCTTCAGGGTGCGATGGAAGCGTTCGTTCTTGCCGCGGGCCTGTGGGTGGCATGGCCTTGCGTGCACCACCCTGACGCCAAGCTTGAGCAGCCACACCTTCAGTCCGGTCCAACGAATGCCGGACGTATCGCCCCAGGGTGAGCCATTGTCGGTGTAGAAGGCCTCCGGCAGGCCATAGCAGCGGAACGTCGTCGACAGGTGATTCTGCACGGTGAGGCGCTGCTCGTCGGCACATGCCTTCAGGCACAGCACGTAGCGCGAGTGATCGTCGACGATCGTTAGCGGATGGCACCGCGTCCCATTGGCGAGCGGCAGGTGACCCTTGAAGTCCATCTGCCACAGCAGGTTGGGAGCTTCCTTCTCGAACCGGTGGCCCGGATTGGGCGGCGCATTCTCACTCGGTTTGATCCGGTCGTTCCGACACAGGATCTGGTGCACCGTTGATGGCACAGGCACCGTCTGCCCGCCCCGCTTCAGGCAATGGGCAATCTTCCGTGCTCCCCAAGCCGGATGCTTGTCGCGTACAGCCAGGACTTCTGCCTCGACCGCAGCCTCACTCCGCTTGGGCATCGCATGCGGGCGCCGGGAACAGTCGGCCAGCTCCCGATCGCCGGCCTGCCAGCGCGCCAGCCACTTGTAGCCGACGTCAGGACTGATGTTGAACCGACGGCACAGTTCGCGCCGGTTGGCGCCCTCCTGCAAAGCCAGCCGCACAAACTCGTGGCGCTGATCCATCACTGACACCTCGCTCCAAGGCATGGACGGCCTCCCGAATCGGACCAATCCAGCCAATGTTGATGTGTCAGCTATGTCTCCGAACACCCGTCAGTGATCTGTCCGGGCTAAACATCAAGCCGGGGCATGACACCTGTGGTGTTGGGGCATCCGTCGTCGTGACGAGGAGAGCGGCGCTCTACTTCCCCACCCATTTCGGCGGCCGCTTCTCCGAGAATGCCTTCGGGCCCTCGATATAATCCTGCGAGGCCACCATCGCCTTCACCGCTGGATATTCCCGCTGCTCCTCGATCGCCTGCTCCAGCGAGACGGCGAGGCCCTTCTGGATGGTCTGCTTCGACGCCCGGATCGACATCGGCGAGTTCTTGGTGATCATCTCCGCCCAGCGCAGCGCGCCCGACAGGGCCTCACCCTGCGGCACCACCTCGTTGACGAAGCCGAGCTCATGGCCCTCCTTGGCGCTGACATGGCGCGCAGTGAGGATCATGCCCATGGCACGCTTGAGCCCGATCTGGCGCGGCAGCCGGTGCAGGCCGCCGGCGAGTGCGGCAAGGCCGACGCGCGGCTCGGGCAGGGCGAAGGTCGCATTCTCCGAGGCGATGATCAGGTCGCAGGCGAGCGCGATCTCGAAGCCGCCGCCCATGGCGACGCCGTTGACCGCGGCGATGATCGGCTTGTCGCAATCGAAGCGCGAGGTAAGGCCGGCAAAGCCGCCCTTGTCCCAGCCGCGCTTTCCGCCCGCCGCCTGCCACTTCAAATCGTTGCCGGCGCAGAACGCCTTGTCGCCGGCGCCGGTGACGATCGCGACCCACTGCTCGGGATCGGCTGAGAAATCGTCAAACACCTTCTGGAGCTCGAAATGCGCGTCGGTGTGCAGCGCGTTGTAGACCTCGGGCCGCGACAGCGTAACGATCGTGATCGGCCCCTTGCGTTCCACCTTTGAGAATTTCAGATCCATCGCGCGCTCCCGCATTTTCTCGTGAAGGAATATTGGCGTCATACTAGCGCGTGCCAGCGCCGCGACACCATCGAATTGCGCGGGCGCGCCTTGCGCCCGTCACACGCCTTGCCTTGCTTGACTTGCGCGCGCACTTCTCACCTTAATCGCGCGAAGCAAAAGCGCGGTTAGCGCCTTAACGCAAAACGACAAAACTACTCCGGGAGAGAGCCGTGGATTTCTCATTGCCTGCCGATCTCGTCGCCTATCTCGGAGAGCTCGATCGATTCATCGAACGCGAGATCAAGCCGCTCGAACAGGCCGACGACAACATCCGCTTCTTCGACCATCGCCGCGAATGGGCGCGCACCGATTTCGACAATGGCGGCCTGCCGCGCCATGAGTGGGAAGCGCTGCTGCGCAAGGCCAAGGATCTCGCGGACGCCGCCGGCCATCTGCGCTTTCCGGTGCCGAAGCAATATGGCGGCAAGGACGGCTCCAACCTCTGGATGGCTGTGATCCGCGAGCACTTTGCCGCCAAGGGTCTCGGCCTGCACAACGATCTTCAGAACGAGCACTCCATCGTCGGCAATTTTCCCGTTGTCACCATGCTCGATCGCTATGGCCGCGACGACCAGAAGGCGATGATCGACGGCTCGATCAGGGGCAAGTACCGCATCACCTTTGGATTGACGGAGCCGCATCACGGCTCGGACGCGACGCACATGGAGACGCGCGCGGTGCCCGCGACCCGCGACAACGTCAAGGGCTGGATCATCAACGGCGAGAAGATGTGGACGACCGGCATGCACGTCGCCACGCATTGCGCGCTGTTCGCGCGCACCTCGGGCAATGACGGCGATGCCCGCGGCATCACCTGCTTCCTGGTGCCGGCCAAGAGCCATGGCGTGA
The DNA here is from genome assembly GCF_051810765.1 of Bradyrhizobium sp. 604_D8_N2_3. NCBI lineage: Bacteria > Pseudomonadati > Pseudomonadota > Alphaproteobacteria > Hyphomicrobiales > Nitrobacteraceae > Bradyrhizobium > Bradyrhizobium sp. 604_D8_N2_3. The sequence goes on from NZ_JBPWPM010000001.1 coordinate 2,963,445, forward strand.
AGGTCGAGGAGTACATGTGGACCTTCAACATGCCGACCGACCATCCGCGCGTCAGCTTTACGGACGTGTTCGTGCCTGAGGATGCGCTGTTCGGCGAAGTCGGCCGCGGCCTGTCGCTGGCGCAGTGCTTTGTCCACCAGAACCGCATCCGCCAGGCGGCAAGCTCGCTCGGCGCCGCCGTCTACTGCATCAACGAGAGTGTGAAGTACGCGCGCGAGCGAAAGCCGTTCGGCAAGGCGCTCGCCGAGAACCAGGCGATCCAGTTTCCGCTGGTCGAGCTCGCGACCCAAGCCGAGATGCTGCGCCTGTTGATCCGCAAGACAGCCTGGGAGATGGACCAGCTCAATGAGGAGCAGATCGAGCGCACGCTCTCCGACCGCGTCTCCATGTGCAACTACTGGGCAAACCGCCTCTGCTGCGAATCCGCCGACCGTGCCATGCAGGTCCACGGCGGCATGGGCTATTCACGCCACAAGCCGTTCGAGCACATCTACCGCCACCACCGCCGCTATCGCATCACGGAGGGGAGTGAGGAGATCCAGATGCGGAAGGTGGCGGGGTTCTTGTTCGGGTATATGGGGCCGGGGAAGCATTAGAGAGACGCTGCGATCTCTCCCCGAGTCGTCCCCGCGAATGCGGGGAGGACCCATAACCCCAGGGAGTAGTTTGAGGCGAGACGGCAACTCCGTGTCTTCGCCAAACTCCACCCTGTGGTTATGGGTCCCGGGCTCGCGCTGCGCGCGCCCCGGGACGACGACGCGGATAGAGCGGGGCTAATTCACCCGTCGGTCCTTCCCTACCCAATACGGCTCCCTCAGCTGCCGCCGCAAGATCTTGCCTGACGGATTCCGCGGCAGCGCCGGCAAGAACTCCACGCTCTTCGGTGTCTTGAATCCAGCGATACGTTCGCGGGTGAAGTTGATGATGTCGGTGGCGGTCGCCTGCTTGCCGGGCTTCATCACCACGACGGCCTTCACGGCTTCGCCCCATTTGTCGTCGGGCACGCCGATCACGGCGGCCTCGGCGACGTCAGGATGATCGCACAGCGCGCTCTCGACCTCGGCCGGGTAGATGTTCTCGCCGCCGGAGATGATCATGTCCTTGATGCGGTCGTGGATGTAGAGATAGCCGTCCTCGTCCATGTAGCCGGCGTCGCCCGTGCGCAGCCAGCCATCGCCGCGCAGGGTCGAGGCGGTCGCCTCCGGTAAATTCCAATAGCCGGCCATGTTGGAGCCCGAGCGCGTCGCGATCTCGCCGACCTCGCGCGGCGGCAGCGGTTTGCCGTCCGCATCCAGAATCGCGATCTCGACGCCCGGCAGCGCCTTGCCGGCCGAGCGCATCCGCTCGAGGCCCTCGACGTGGTCCTCCGGCGGCAGCGCGACGATGGTGCCTGTCGTCTCGGTCATGCCGTACATCTGCACGAAGCCGCATTTGAAGATCTCGATGCATTCCTTCAGCAGCGCCGCCGGAATGGGCGAGGCGCCATACAGCATGTATTTCAGGCGCGAGAAATCGACCGTCTTCGCGCGCGGCTGCCGTACCACGAACTGCATCGCCGCCGGCACCATGAACAGCTTGGTGATGCCCGACTGCTCGAAGAAATCCAGCACCTTGGTCGGATCGAACTCGCGCGCGATCACGCCGCGGGCGCCGTGATAGAGTCCCATCACGCCCCAGCCGGAGCCGCCGATGTGGAAGATCGGCATCGCCACCAGCGACACGTCGTCGGTCGACCACCGGTTCCACTCCGGCTTGTCCTCGGCATTGCCTGTTTGTACGAGGTTGAGGAAGTTCGCATGCGACAGCATCGCGCCTTTCGGCTTGCCTGTCGTGCCCGACGTGTAGAGCTGGATCGCGATGTCCTTCGTGTCGATCGGCACCTTCGGGTCGTCGCCGCTTTGCGCATCGCGCCAGGCCGTAAAATCCTGCCATTCCGGCGCGCCGCCTTCAGTGGTGATGACGGTGCGCACGCCAGGCAGCTGGTCCTTGATCTGGCGGACCTGCGCGATGAACTCCGGCCCGACGAACAGCACCGGCGCCTTGCAATCCGCGACGATGAACGCGATCTCGGGCCCGGCAAGCCGCCAGTTCACCGGCGCCATCACCACACCGGCCTTCATCGCGCCCATCAGCAGCTCGAAATAGAGATCGCTGTTCTTGCCGAGATAGGCGATGCGGTCGCCGCGTCTGACACCCATCGCGATCAACGCGTTGGCGACCTTGTTGGTCTTGACGTCAAACCCGGCAAAGCTGGTGAGGCGGCCCTCGAACTCGTAGGCGGTCGCGTTGCCGCGGCTGGTCGCGCGCTCGCGCACCATGTCGGCGAGATTCGCCAATGGCTGTGTGGTGGACATGTCTCTCCCGTGGCGTCTTGTTTTTATGTCTGGGAGTGTGGCGTCATCCGCGGGTGAAGACAAGATGGGAGAGGCCCCGCTGTCGTCCCGGACAAGCGAAGCGCCGATCCGGCAACTGTTATGTCGGCTTGACGTTCAGGTAGGGCTTCCTGTCGCGCATCATGGCGTTGAGGACCGTCAGCAGCTTCCTGGCGACGGCAATGAGGGCGAGTTTGGCTGGTTTGCCGGCCTGTCGCAATCGTACGTAAAAGACCTTGAACGGATCGGCCCGGCGGCCCGCGTTGAGAGCAGCCATGTAAAGGGCATCACGGACGCGCTTTCGGCCCCCGGCGATCTTACGTTTGCCACGGTAAGCCCCGCTGTCGACGTTGAAGGGAGCCAGGCCGGCTAGCGCTGCCACCTGCTTCGGTCCCACTTTTCCGAGTTCCGGCATCTGCGCGATCAGTTGCATGCAGGTTACGGGACCCACGCCAGGAAGTGAACGTATCAACTGCGCATCGCCCGAGATCTCCGGCTCGGTCTTGATTAGCGTGCTGATGTCGGCCTCGATCTCGGCGATCTCGCCGTCGAGGACCTCGATGAGACGGCCGATACGATCGGCCATGGCACGGTCGTCGGCCTCGCTGCGCCGGTTCTTCTCCTGCGCACGCATGAGGACCAGCTGATCCCGCCGTTTTGCGAGCCTCGCCAAGGCATTGCGGGCGGGATTGGCAATTTGCTCGGTGGCTGGCTTCAGGGCCCGCGCAAAGGCCGCCAGCATCCTCGCATCGATCGGGTCGGTCTTGGCGAGCTGGCCGCTGGCGCGCGCAAAGTCGCGAGCCCGGGCCGGGTTGATCCGCGCGAAGCGGATACCGGCCTGACCCAGCGCCTCGCGAAGTTCGAGATCATAGACACCCGTTGCCTCGAAGACGACCAGCACGTCGCATCGCCAACGCGCCACGATCTGTGTGATGGCCTGCGGCGCGTTGGCGATGCGCTCCGGCACACCCAAGCCCTCATCGAAGATATCGAGATGTTGTTTGGAGACGTCGATTCCGACGTAACGAAGGGGTATGATCACGGTGCCTGTCCCTGTGATGCGAGGTCTGTTGCCGCAGCCTCGTGCAACTGTTCAGGTTGATAGATGGAACGGGCGGGAGACCGGGCCGGATCACGGCGTCAAGCGCCAAGGACCCAACGGCTTCCCGCCCACTCCATCATGACAGGCTTCCAAGACACAGGGACCCAAAGCCACAGGGAGGAGTGTGGCGCGAGATCGGGTTGTGAGTCTTCGCCAAACCTCATCCTGGGGTTATGGGTCCCGGGCTCGCGCTATGCGCGCCCCGGGACGACAGCGGTGGGTGCATCACCCCCGCTTCGCCCGGTCCTTCTCGTTCTGCGCCATGATGCTCTCGCGCGCGGTTTTCCAGTCGTCGTCGCTCCAGTCGCGGAGCTGGTAGAAATTGCCGCCCATCGCCAGCGCCTGCGCGCCGTCCATCGCGATGGTCTCGCCGCTGATCCAGTCGCAGCCGCCGGAGATCAGGAACACCGCGAGGTTCTGCAATTCCTCCATGGTGCCGACGCGGCCCATCGGGTTCATCGCCTTGGTGCGCGCGCCGGCTTCGTCGCCGGGCTTGATGCGCTTGCTCATGCCCTCGGTCGGGATCTCGCCCGGCGCGATCGTGTTGAGGCGGATGCCGTAGCGGCCCCATTCGGTCGCGAGCGACATCGTCATGGCGTGGATCGCCGACTTGCTCATCGCGGACGGCACCACGTAAGGCGAGCCGTTGCGCACCCAGGTCGTGGTGATGGAAACGACATTGCCGGGCTGCTTCAAGGCGATCCAGCGCTTGCCGACCGCATGGGTCACATAGAACGTGCCGTGCATCACGATGTTGGCGACGGCATCGAAGCCGCGGGGCGAGAGCTCTTCGCTGCGCGAGATGAAATTGCCGGCCGCGTTGTTGATGAGATCGGTGAGGGGAGCGTCACGAAAGATGGTCTCGATCATCTCTTCGACCGCGAGCGCGTTGCGGATGTCGACGCCGTGGCTGGTGACGCGGCCACCATACTCAGCCATCAGCTCGGTCGCGGTCTCGTCGCACACGATCTTGCGCCGGCCGCAGATGTGCACCTCTGCTCCAAGCTGGAGGAAGCGCGCCGCCATCGACTTGCCGAGCCCGGTGCCGCCACCGGTGACAAGGATGTTCCGGCCGGCCAGAAGATTTTCCTTGAACATGGCTGTTTCCTCCGCAGGCATTGTCAGTTAATTGGTCGATTGACTAAATCCGGCCGCCGGCTTCCTGTAAAGCGGCACTGAACAAGAACAGGGGAGAATTCATCCATGGAAGAGCGCGTCTCGATCTCGATCTCGGAAGGCGTCGCCGACGTGCGCCTGGTGCGCGCGGACAAGATGAATGCGCTCGATCAGGCGATGTTCGAAGCCCTTGTTGCCGCAACCGACCGGCTTTCGAAGGAAAAGGGCGTGCGTGTCGTCGTGCTCTCGGGCGAAGGCCGCGCCTTCTGCGCCGGTCTCGACATGGGGCGTTTTGCCGCCATGAAGGAGACAGGCGGCAACGGAATTCCGGGTGGCGAAAATCGCGATCTCACCAAACGTACGCATGGCCAGGCGAACTTTCCGCAACAGGCGGTATGGGGCTGGCGCCAGCTTCCGGTTCCCGTGATCGCGGCCGTGCACGGCGTCGCTTTCGGCGGTGGGTTCCAGCTCTCGCTCGGTGCCGACATGCGCTTTCTCTCACCGGATGCGCGGATGTCGGTGATGGAGATCAAATGGGGCCTCGTGCCCGACATGGCCGGCACGCCGATCCTGGCCTCGCTCGTGCGCGACGACATCCTGCGCGATCTCACCTACACCGGCCGCATCTTCTCCGCACAGGAGGCGATGAGCTACGGCCTCGCGACGCGCATCTGCGACGACCCGCGCGCCACGGCTCTCGAAGTCGCGCGCGAAATCGCCGGCAAGAGCCCCGATGCGATCCGCGCCGCCAAGCGCCTGCTCAACAATCTCTCGGTCGATCCGGGCCCGGCGCTGCTCGCCGAGTCGGTCGAGCAGCAGAAGCTGATCGGCAGTGCGAACCAGACCGAAGCGGTGCGCTCCAATCTGGAGAAGCGCGAGGCGAGGTATGTAGACTGACAGGCTCTCCGTCATGGCCGGGCAGAAGCGCGAAGCGCGTCTTCGCGCTAGATGTCCCGGCCATCCACGTTCTTGGTCAGAAGCGGCAAGCAAGAACGTGGATCACCGGGACAAGCCCGGTGATGACGACTAACTGGCAACGTCGCTAAACAACAAAGAAAAACAAAAATGAGCGAAACGTCCCCATTCCTCGGCATCGTCTCCGGCGAGCGCCGCCGCACCCATGCCGAAGTCGCCAACCGCGCTGATCGCATCGCGAGCGGCCTCGCCAAAATCGGCGTCAAGCAGGGCGATTGCGTCTGCATGCTGATGCGCAACGATATCGCCTTCCTCGAAGCCGCCTACGCCGCGATGCGGCTCGGGGCCTATGGCGTGCCGATCAACTGGCACTTCAAGCCGGAGGAGATCAACTACATCCTCGGGGATACCGGCACGTCCGTGCTGATTGGACATGCCGACATGCTGCACGCCCTGCGCGATGCCATTCCGAAAGGCGTCACCGTGCTCAGCGTGCCGACCCCGCTGGAGATCCTGTCCAACTACAAGATCGACCCCGATCACCTGAAGACGCCGGACTTCGCGATCGATTTCGAATCCTGGCTCGCACAGTACCCGCCCTACGACGGCCCGGTCGTGCCGCAGCCCATGAACATGATCTACACGTCAGGGACGACCGGCCATCCAAAGGGCGTGCGGCGCAATGCGCCCACGCCGGAACAGGCGGCGGCCGGCGAGCGCATGCGTGCGATGATCTATGGGCTCAAGCCCGGCGCCCGCGCGATCCTGCCGGGCCCGCTCTATCACTCCGCGCCGAACTCGTTCGGCATCCGCGCCGGCAAGCTCGGCGGCGCACTGGTGCTGATGCCACGGTTCGAGGCCGAAGAATTTCTGGACCTGATCGAACGATACAAGATCGACACCATCTTCATGGTCCCGACCATGTTCATTCGCCTGATGAAGCTGCCTGAGGCGGTGCGCAGGAAGTATGATGTCTCCTCGCTCCGCCACATCATCCACGCCGCCGCGCCATGTCCGGCCGACGTCAAGCGCGCGATGATCGAGTGGTGGGGGCCGGTGATCTACGAATTCTACGGCTCGACTGAATCCAGCGCCGTCACCTTCGCGACCCCCGAGGATGCGCTCAAAAAGCCCGGCACCGTCGGCAGGATTTCGCCGGGCGCCGAGCTGCGCTTCATCGGCGACGACGGCCGCGTGCTGGGCGTGGGCGAGATCGGCGAGATCTATTCCCGCATGGCCGAAATGGCTGACTTCACTTACCACAACAAGCCGGAGAAGCGCGCCGAGATCGACCGCGACGGCTTCATCACCTCCGGCGACGTCGGCTATATCGACGAGGACGGCTACGTCTTCATCTGCGACCGCAAGCGCGACATGGTGATCTCAGGCGGCGTCAACATCTATCCGGCCGAGATCGAATCCGTGCTCCACGCCGTGCCCGGCGTGCATGATTGCGCCGTGTTCGGCATCCCCGATGCCGAGTTCGGCGAGGCGCTGATGGCGGTGGTCGAGCCGCAACCAGGTGTCACGCTCGATGCCGGCGATATCCGCACCCGGCTCAAGGGCTCGCTCGCCGACTACAAGGTGCCCAAGCACATCGAGATCCGCACGAGCCTGCCGCGCGAAGACTCCGGAAAAATATTCAAGCGCCGCCTGCGTGATCCCTATTGGGAGCAGGCGGGGCGGAAGATTTGAAAGCCTTGTAGCCCGGATGGAGCGAAGCGCAATCCGGGGCGGTGCTCGCGTCAGAAAGACCCCGGATTTCGCTTCGCTCCATCCGGGCTACGAACACAGGAACGAATGATCATGACCGACGCCGCAAACGAAGTCCTCTATGAGGTCGCCGACCACATCGCGGTGATCACGCTGAATGCGCCGGAGCGCATGAACACGATCTCCGGCCCGATGCTGAACGATCTGGCGCGGCTGCTGACCGAGGCCAATGAGGACCGCAACGTCCGGGTCGTGATCCTCACCGGCAAGGGGCGGGCATTCTGCGCCGGCCTCGATTTGCGCAAGGAGCGCGACGGCAATGGCCTCAGCGCCGCGTCTTCGCCGACCACGATCAATCTGCGCAACACGCCGCCGACCGTGCTTCAGGCGATGGACAAGCCGACCATCTGCGCCGTCAACGGCGGCGCCGCTGGTTACGGCATGGACACCGCGCTCGGCTGCGATATCCGCATCATGGCGGAGTCCTCGAAGCTTGCGGCGGCCTTCGTCAAGCGCGGCGTCGTGCCGGAATCCGGCGGCACCTGGCTGCTGCCTCGGATGCTCGGCTGGGCCAAGGCTTCCGAGCTGATCTTCACCGGCCGGACGCTCAGCGCCCGCGAGTGTCTGGAATGGGGCCTCGCCAACGAGGTCGTGCCGGATGCCGACTTGATGGGCCGCGCCCGCGCCATCGCCCGCGAAATCGCAGCCAACGCGCCGCTCGCGGTGCAGGCCTCCAAGCGCATGATGCGGATGGGCCTCAACGAGAACTTCTCCGATCACGTTCACCACGTCTACCTCCAGCTTCTGCCGCTGTTCAAGACACAGGACATGGCCGAGGGCATGAAGGCGTTCATGGAGAAGCGTGAGCCGAAGTTCGAGGGGCGGTAGGCGCCGCCTGATCGCGCACGCTGGAGTAGCAATCAGTAATCGGCTCGGCTAGGTTGACGTTCCCACGCCAACCGCTTGCGATCGCCGATGCCCTCATACCGCGCCAGCTTCTTCGAAGTTCCTCATGCGGCCCTTTACGCGCTAATGACGGTGACCGTCCTGGCGTCGGGATTCTGCTTCATCCAGGCAGGCAGTCCGGCGGCGCCGGCAGAGTTGCTGTATCGCTATGGCGGCATGTATTCGGGCGCAATCGCGCGGCATGAGTACTGGCGCCTGCTCGCCTATGGCTTCCTGCATGTCAACTTCGTCCACCTCACCATGAACATGTTGTGCCTCGTGCTGTGGGGCGGACATCTCGAGCGGCGAGTGGGACCGGCCTATTTCCTCATCATCTATCTCTGCGCGATGGTGTTCGGCGCCGTCATCGGCAATGGCATCCATTCCACGCCCTATTTGACCGTCGGCGCGTCCGGCGCCACGTCGGGCATTTTGGGTGCGCTGCTCTGCCTGTGGATCCTCGGCAAGCTCGACGTCAGGTTCGACTTCTTCGCCATCAACATCGGATTGAACATCGCGTTTGCGCTCGGCAATTCGCGGATCGACTGGGGCGTCCATCTCGGCGGCTTTGCGGCCGGATTGATCGCCTGCGCATTGCTGGACCTCATCGAGAAGGCGAATCCTTACGCGCTTCGTTGCAAATTTCCCGAAGCCGTGAAGGTCAATCTCACTCTGTTGGCCTGTGTTGCTGCTGCGTGGGCTTGGAGCGGTCAGGCCATCGCCGCCGGGATTTCCGGATGGGGCCTGGCCATCGTTGTCGTGGTCGCATGCTGTGCGGTCGTGAAGGTGGTTGATCTCGTCCTCTCCATGAAGAAGGGTCTTGCGATCGTCGTGGTCGCCCTGGCTGGAGCGAATGCTGTCACCGTCCTGCTGTGCGGTTTGGCTCTGGCATCTTCTTGCAGTCCGCGCTGGCCAACCGGGTCCGCTCCACTCGATAATCTTCTCGTCATATTCTGTCCCAATCCTGTTCTGATCTCGGGGCTGGCCGCGATCGGTGCCGCCGCGGTGACGCTGTGGCTCTGCGCAAGGGAAATTTCGCGCGGGATCGAGGATGTCGGATTTGTCGGCACATCGCTGCGTGCCGAACGCAGCCGGCGTCATGGACTATGACCGCGGAGGTCGTGCTATAAGAGGGCTCATTGACCCCGGATCATCCCAAGGTTCCTAAATCTAATGGCCCCCGTTTCCATTCTGCTCAACGTGATCTGGATTCTCATCGGCGGTGCCTGGATGGCATTCGGCTGGCTGGTGGCTTCCGTCATCATGGCCATTACCATCATCGGCCTTCCCTGGGCGCGGGCGGCGTTCAACATCGCGGTCTACGCCCTGCTGCCGTTCGGCTCGCGCGCGGTCAACCGCGACGAGGTCACCGGTATGGGCGATATCGGCACCGGCCCGCTCGGGGTGATCGGGAACATTATCTGGTTCGTGCTGGCCGGCTGGTGGCTGGCACTCGGCCACGTGCTGACAGCCGTGATCTTCGCCGTCACCATCATCGGCATTCCCTTTGCCTGGGCCCATCTGAAGCTCGCGGGGATCGCGCTCTGGCCGATCGGCAAGGTGATCGTGCCGGCCTAGCCGCAAGGAGTGATCGCCCCTTTCAGTGTGCGCCGCCCCCAACTTCATCTTGCGCTGCGGCAAAAAACTTGCACACTCGGCGGAGCCGGGCAGCGAAGCGAGCTCGAACAAGGAAGCGAGCCATGTCCCTCCAGACCGTGCCACCCGACGCCATCGACAACCGCGCGAACCGCGCTGAGGACGCCCAGGCGCTGGAGGCAGATGCGCGGCTGCGTGACGACATCCGCCTGCTCGGGCGTATCCTGGGCGACACCGTGCGCGACCAGGAAGGTGCTGAGTTGTTCGACCTGGTCGAGCGCATTCGCCAGACCTCGATCCGGTTCCACCGCGACGAGGACCGGCTCGCCCGTCGCGAGCTCGAGCAGATCCTCGACAGCATGTCGACCTCCGAGACGGTGCGGATCGTCCGCGCCTTCAGCTATTTCTCCCATCTCGCCAACATCGCCGAGGACCAGAACAACATTCGCCAGATGCGCGCCCGCAGTGCCGCCCAGAGCTCTGGTTCCGGCGTGCTGGCGGAGACGCTGGCCCATGCCAGGGACGCCGGGATCAGCTCCGATGTGCTGCGCAATTTCTTCAAGACCGCGCTGGTCAGCCCGGTCCTGACCGCGCACCCGACCGAGGTCCGCCGCAAGAGCACCATGGACCGCGAGATGGAGGTCGCCAGCCTGCTGGACCGCCGCGAGCGTGTAGCGCTCACCGCGGACGAGGCCGCTGCCAGCGACGAGCAGCTTCGCCGCGAGGTGCTGACGCTGTGGCAGACCAATCTCTTGCGCCGGACCAAGCTCACCGTGCTCGACGAGGTCGCCAACGGCCTGTCGTTCTACGATTACACCTTCCTGCGCGAGGTGCCGCGGCTGGTCAACGTGCTCGAAGACCGACTGGAGGAGGCTGGCGAGGCGGCTGCAAGCGAGCTCGCCTCGTTCCTGCGCATGGGCAGCTGGATCGGCGGCGACCGCGACGGCAATCCCTTCGTCACCGCCGACGTGATGCGCGGGACGCTGCGGCTGCAGTCGAGCCGGGTGATGCAATTCTATCTCAACGAGCTGCATGTGCTCGGCTCGGAGCTGTCGATCGCGGCGCACCTCGCCGACGTCTCCGAGGAGCTGCGGACGCTGGCGGAACGCTCGCCCGACACCTCGCCGCACCGGAGCGGCGAGCCTTATCGTCTCGCGGTCTCCGGCATCTATGCGCGCCTGACGGCGACGGCCGAAAAGCTCGAGGTCGAGATCACGCGCCGGCCGGTCGGCAAGGGCAGGCCCTACGAGACCGTCAGGGAGCTGCAGGCCGATCTCGATGTGCTGCACCGTTCGCTGATCTCCAACAATGCCCGCGTCATCGCCCGCGGCCGGCTGCGGCTGCTGCGGCGTGCGGTGGATTGCTTCGGCTTCCATCTGGCGCGGCTCGACATCCGCCAGAATTCTGCTGTGCACGAACGTACCATCGCCGAGCTGATGGACGCCGCCAATCCCGGCATGTCCTATCTCGCGCTGGGCGAGGACGCGCGCATCTCGCTGCTCACCAATGAATTGCGCAGCACGCGCTCGCTGGTCTCGCCATTCGTCAAATACAGCGACGAGACCATGGGCGAGCTCAACGTCTTCCATTCCGCCGCGGAGGCGCATGCGAAGTTCGGCTCGGACGCCATTCCCCAATGCATCATCTCGATGTGCAAGGGCATGTCCGACATGCTCGAGGTGGCCGTGCTGCTCAAGGAGGTCGGCCTCGTTCATCCCTCCGGGCGCAGCGCCATCAACATTGTGCCGCTGTTCGAAACCATCGAGGATTTGCAGGCCTCCAGCGCCATCATGGATCGCATGCTGTCGCTGCACGATTACCGCCGCCTCGTCGACAGCCGCGGCAGCGTGCAGGAGGTCATGCTCGGCTATTCCGACTCGAACAAGGATGGCGGCTTCGTCACCTCGGGCTGGGAGCTCTACAAGGCCGAAATCGGCCTCGTCGACGTGTTCGAGCGCCACAGCGTGCGACTGCGCCTGTTCCACGGTCGCGGCGGCTCGGTCGGCCGCGGCGGCGGCCCGAGCTATGACGCCATCATCGCCCAGCCCGGCGGCGCGGTGAACGGGCAGATCCGCATCACCGAGCAGGGCGAGATCATCTCGTCGAAATATTCCAACGCCGAAGTCGGCCGCAACAATCTGGAGATCCTCGCTGCCGCGACGCTGGAGGCGAGCCTGCTGCATCCGCGCCAGAGCGCGCCGCGCCGCGAATATCTCACCGCGATGGACGAGCTTTCAAATTTGGCTTTCAAGGCCTATCGCGGCCTCGTCTACGAGACCGACGGTTTCGTCGATTACTTCTGGGCCTCCACCGTCATCAACGAGATCGCGACGCTGAACATCGGCAGCCGTCCCGCCTCGCGCAAGAAGACTCGGGCGATCGAGGATCTGCGCGCCATTCCGTGGGTGTTCTCCTGGGCGCAGTGCCGCCTGATGCTGCCCGGCTGGTACGGCTTTGGCAGCGCGGTCGAGCAGTGGATCGCGGAGCATCCCGACAAGGGCATGCCGTTCCTGAAGGAGCTCTACAGGGAATGGCCGTTCTTCCGCATGCTGCTGTCGAACATGGACATGGTGCTGGCGAAAAGCTCGATCGCGATCGCCTCGCGCTATGCCGAGCTCGTGCCGGACGAAGCCTTGCGCGAAAAAATCTTCGGCCGGATCCGCCGCGAATGGCATTCCTGCATCGAGACGCTGCTCGACATCATGGGCCAGGACCGGCTGCTCCAGGGCAACCCGCTGCTGGAGCGCTCGGTGCGCCACCGCTTCCCCTATCTCGATCCGCTCAACCACGTGCAGGTCGAGCTGCTCAAGGAGCATCGCGCGCAGAACCCGGACGAGCAGGTGCTGCGCGGGATTCAGCTCACGATCAACGGCATTTCGGCCGGATTGCGGAATACGGGGTAGTAGGGCGAGTAGCGAACAGAAGGCGTGCCGCTGCCGACTATTCGCTACTCACCATTCGCTATTCGTTGATGTTCACGGCTTTAGTGCGCCCTGCACACCGGTGTACACAGCATAGAGCGATGTCGAGCCACAGATATAGAGTCTGTTTCGCTGCTGCCCGCCGAAGCTCAGGTTGGCGACGGTTTCCGGGATGTGAATTTTGCCAAGCAGTTGGCCGTTGGCCGTATAGCAGCGCACGCCGTCTTCGTTCGGATCGCCCCAGCCCACCGAACACCAGACCCGTCCTTCGGTGTCACAGCGGACGCCGTCGGTGATGCTTGGCTTTGGCATCTCGGCGAAGACCTTGCTGTTCGACACTTTCCCCGCCGCCACGTCGAGGTCGAACACGCGGATATGCGATGGGTTGTCCGGTCCGTCCGTGAACCCGGTCTCGCAGATGTAGAGCTTCTTCTCGTCGGGCGAGATGGTGATCCCGTTGGGCTCCACAAAATCGTCGATGACGACCTTGACGTCGCCGGTTTTCGGGTCGACGCGGTAGACGTTCTTCTTCTCCTGCTCGGGGTCGGCCTTGATGCCCTCATAGAAGCCACCGATGCCGTAGGCCGGATCGGTGAACCAGATCGCGCCATCGGCGGTAACGACCGCATCGTTCGGCGAGTTCAGTCGTTTGCCATTGAATTTGTCGGCAATAATGGTGATCGAGCCGTCGAGTTCGGTGCGCGTCACACGCCGCCCGCTATGCTCGCACGTGATCAGGCGTCCTTCGCGATCGATCGTGTTGCCGTTCGAGTTCATCGAGGGTTGACGGTAGACGCTGGTATGACCGTCATCCTCCGAGAAGCGCATGATGCGATTGTTGGGGATGTCGCTGAACAGCAGATATCGTCCGGCTGCAAAATACACGGGACCTTCGGCCCATCGGAAGCCGGTTGCAACACGCTCGACCGCCATGGTGCCGGCGAAGGCCGGGAAGTCGGCAGGCCCGAACGTTGGCGGCCCCTTCTTCGCGGATTCCAGACGGGAGTCCGGGTAGCGGCTGCCGGGAAGCGGTCCCAAGGGCAACGGGGCCGTCGATATCGTCGGAGTGCCGGTCTGGCCGAACGGCGTGACGGAGGCCGCCAGGGCTGCGTTCATGGTGACGCCCGTCGCGGCTACTGCAGCCGCCGCGCCCTTCAAGAGGGTGCGGCGCCCGAGGCAAGGCTCGTCAGTATCGGCAGAATTGGTCAGTGATTTTGTCATAGTCGCCTCCCGTTTTTTGTTGGAAGGAAACCATTCGCCCGCAATCGGGCGTAATGCGGGCGATCTCCGGCCGGACAACCGGAGATCGCAATGCAACAATAGCTGGGAGAACGGCTAGACGGGATCCCAGGGGAAGATGTCGGCCGAACGGTCGAGCTTGTAGAACGAGCCCTTCAGTGCCGGCATGCCGTGTTCCGCGATCGTTTGCGGCGTCCAGCCCTCGCTGCGATGAACCGAGCGCAGCGGGCGGTTCTGGCTGAACAGGAACAGCTCGTTCATGCGTGCGCCGAAGATCTGCCCGGAGACGTCCTTGGCGGCATCGGAGAGCAGATAGGCGCAGATCGGCGCGATCTTCTCCGGTCCCATTTGCTTGATCTTCTCGACGCGCGCCTTCTCGGCTTCGGTCTCGGTCGGGATGGTGCCGATCATGCGGGTCCAGGCGAACGGCGAGACGCAGTTGGAGCGGACGTTGAAGCGGCCCATGTCGAGCGCGATCGACTTTGACAGGCCGATGATGCCGAGCTTGGCCGCGGCGTAGTTGGCTTGGCCAAAATTGCCGATCAGGCCGGAGGTCGAGGTGAAGTGCACGAAGGAGCCGCTCTCCTGCTCGCGAAAGATCCGCGCCGCGGCGTGGCTGACGTAGAACGAGCCCATCAGGTGAACCTTGATGACGGCCTCGAACGCTTCCACGCTCATCTTGTGGAAGATCATGTCACGCAAGATGCCGGCATTGTTGACGACGCCGTCGAGCTTGCCGAAATGATCGGTCGCGGTCTTCACGATCTTGCTGGCGGGGACAGCCTCCGCCACCGACTCGAAATTGGGCACCGCGATGCCGCCGCGCTTCTTGATCTCGTCGACCACCTCCTCGGCGGGCGAAGCGCTGGAACCGGCGCCGTCGGCGGCAACACCGGGGTCGTTGACGACGACCTTGGCGCCCTCCGCCGCGCAGAGCAGCGCGATCTCGCGCCCGATGCCGCGGCCCGCGCCGGTGACGATGATGACCTTGTCTTGAAGTGATTTGCTCATGTGGGTTCTCCGCTAGCCGTTCCAATTTCCGCCGTCATTCCGGGATGCGCCGCAAGGCGCAGGCCCGGAATCCATACTCCCGATCGTGGTTATGGATTCCGGGCTCGTCGCTGACGCGACGCCCCGGAATGACAGTCGTTACCTCTCGTTCGTAAACACGATCGTGCCTGATGCCGCGAACATGCCGCCGACGCCGTGGCACACCGAAATCTTCGCATTCGGCACCTGGGCCGGGGCAATCCCGCGCATCTGGCGTACGCTCTCCTGGAGTGCGTACATGCCGTACATGCCCGAATGCATGTAGGACAGGCCGCCACCATTGGTGTTGAGCGGCAGCTTGCCGCCGGGGCGCGTGTTGCCATCCGCGATGAATTGGCCGGTTTCCTCGTGCGGCATGAAGCCGAGGTCGCCAAGGCCGAACAGCGGCAGATGCGCAAACGCATCGTAGATCATGAGATGGTCGACATCCCGGTGCGCGATGCCGGCTTCCTTAAAGGCGAGGGGGCCGGCAGTCTTGAACGCGCGCGAGGAGTTGAACGTTTCCATCTGGCTGACCATCGGCGTCTCCACGCTCTCGCCGGTGCCCATGATGTAGACGGGCTTCCTCGGAAAATCCTTGGCGCGGTCGGCCGAGGTCAGGATCAGCGCGCCGCCGCCGTCAGTGACGAGGCAGCACTGGAGCAGCCGGAACGGATAGGCGATCATGCGCGAGTTGAGGACATCAGCGACCGTGATCGGGTCCTTCATCATCGCGCGGGGATTTTTGGCCGCCCATTCCCGCTGCACCACCGCCACCGAGGCGAGCTGCTCATGCGTGATGCCGTAGGTCTTCATGAAGCGCAGCACGGGGATCGGGAACATGCTGGGTGGCCCGTAGATGCCGTAGGGCGCCTCGAACTGTCCTTGCAGGCTGTCGGCGGGGATCGAGCGCGGCGCCTTGCCGATCATCGACTTGCCGCTCTCGGCATGGGTGATCAGCACGGTCTTGCAGAGACCGGCCTCGATCGCCGCGGCGGCATGGCGAACATGCAGCATGAAGGAGCAGCCGCCGACCGAGGTGCCGTCCACCCAGGTAGGCTTGATGCCGAGATAATGGCAGACCTGCTGCGGCGTTTCGACCGCGGTGGCAAAGCCGTCGATGTCGGAGAGTTTCAGCCCGGCATCCGCGATGGCGTTGAGCGCCGCATCCGCGTGGAGCTGGAGCTGCGACATATTGGGGATGACACCGAGCTCGGTGGTCTCGGCCGCGCCGACGACGGCAACCTGGTTGCTGCGCATGGCCTATCCCTTCGCCGGACGGAACACGGGGAGGGTGATCTTGTCGTCGAGCGCCTGGAAGGCGACTTCGAGCTTCATGTCGAGCTCCAGCGCCTCCGGCGTCTGCGGACAGTCGATGATGTTGCTCATCATCCGCGGTCCTTCGGCAAGCTCGACCACCGCGATCGCATAAGGCGGTGTGAAGCCGGGAGCGGCGGGACGATGATTGATCACGTAGCTGTAGAGGAAACCGTTGCCACTCGCCTTGAAGATGCTGACCTTGCGCGAGGCGCAGGACGGGCAGAACGGGCGCGGCGGGAAATAGACATGCGCGCAGGCGTCGCAGCGCTGCAAACGCAATTCGCCCGCTTTCGTGCCGTCCCAGAAATGCTGGGTCTCCGGCGTCGGTTTCGGGCGCGCGCGCTGCGGTTCGGCCATGTCGGAAAACCCTCCCAAAGGCAATTCTTGCTAATGCCTGGGCTTCACGCCTGGCTGTTTCGATCTTGATGCGACAATCGACCATCGCGCGTCAACGGTCCAGCAATGCGCATGCATGCCATCATGCGCACAATGCTTGTGTCGAACCGAGGCGGCGCTATAGATTGCGCGCGCAATATTCCGTGAGACAGACATGCCCGATTTTCCGACACTGGCGAAACTCGCCGACGACCTCGAAAGCGGCCGCACGACCTCCCGCAAGCTGGTCGAGGCATGCCTCGCCAGGATCGCCGACCCGGCCGGCGAGGGCCAACGCACATTCATCCACGTCGACAAGGACGCCGCGCTCGCAACCGCGGATGCGATGGACGGCTTGCGCAAGGCCAAGGCGGCGCCGTCGCGCTATGCCGGTATCCCGGTCTCGATCAAGGATCTCTTCGACATCAAGGGCCAGGTCACGCGCGCCGGCTCCCGCGCGCTCGACGATTCTGCGCCGGCCGATCAGGACGCCGCGACGGTGGCGCGGCTGCGCAAGGCCGGCTTCGTCGTGATCGGGCGGACCAACATGACCGAGTTCGCCTATTCCGGCATCGGCATCAATCCGCATTACGGCACGCCGAAGGGCGCCTGGAACCGAGCCGAGGGACACGTGCCCGGCGGCTCGTCCTCGGGCGCCGCGGTGTCCGTGCTCGACGGCATGGCGCATGGCGCGCTCGGCACCGACACCGGCGGCTCCTGCCGGATTCCGGCCGCCTTCAACGGCATCGTCGGCTACAAGCCGACGCAGCGCCGCGTGCCGCTGGACGGCTCCGTGCCGCTGTCCTTCTCGCTCGACAGCATCGGGCCGCTGGCGCGGTCGGTCAGCTGCTGTGCCATTCTCGATGCCGTGCTCGCGAACGAGCCGATCGTCCCGCTGAAGCCGCGGCCGGTAAAGGGCATGCGGCTCGCAGTGCCGACCACGATTGCGCTCGACGATCTCGATGCGGACGTGGCCTCGACGTTCGAGCGCGCGCTCAAGAGCCTCGCCGATCACGGTGCGATCATCGAGCGGATCGAGATGGCCGAATTTCACGACATCGGCCCGATGAACGCCAAGGGCGGCTTTGCGGCGTCCGAAAGCTATGCCTGGCATCGCTACCTCATTACGGCCAAGGGCGACGTCTACGACCCCAGGGTCTCCGTGCGCATCATGCGCGGCGAGGCGCAGAGCGCTGCCGATTACATCGATCTCCTCAACGAGCGCCGCTCGCTGATCGTGCGCGTCAATGCGCGCGTCGCGCCCTATGACGCGCTGGTGCTGCCCACCACCGCCAACACGCCGCCGAAGATTTCCGATCTCGCCGATGACAAGGCGTTCACCAGGGAAAACCTGCGGGCGCTGCGCAATTGCACCCTCATCAACATGATCGACGGCTGCGCCATCTCGCTGCCCGCGCATCGCGAGGGTGACGTTCCTGTCGGCCTGATGCTGGCGGGCGCGGGCGGATCTGACCGTCGTATTTTCGAGCTTGCTGCCGGCATGGAGGCCGTAATTCGTGTTTGACCTGACTTTCACCGTTGACGCCCAGGACACCACCACGCCGCTGACATTGGCGATCGACCAGATGGTCATTGCGGGCTGGACCGGCCGCGATCCCGTCGCGCGCGACAAGCACATCGCCGAGCTGCAAGAGATGGGCATCGCCCCGCCGGCCTCGACGCCGATCTACTACCGCGCCTCGGCGCGCCGGCTGACCCAGGAAGACGGCATCGAATGCTGTGGCGGCGATTCCTCCGGCGAGGTCGAATTCGTGCTGATCGGCTGGCAGGGCCGCATCTTCGTCGGCTGCGGCTCCGACCATACCGACCGCAAGGTCGAGGCCTACAACGTCACGGTCTCCAAGCAGATGTGCGACAAGCCGGTCGCATCCACGCTCTGGGAGCTCGAGGACGTCATCGGTCATTGGGACAGGATGATCCTGCGCTCCTACGCCACCATCAAGGGCGAGCGCGTGCTCTACCAGGAGGGCACGCTGGACGCGATGCTGCCGGTCGCCGACCTCATCGCGCGCGGCTTTGAGGGTGGCAAGTTCCCCGACGGCTGCGCCATGTTCGGCGGCACCTTTGCTGCCAAGGGCGGCATCCGCCCGGCGGACCGGTTCGAGTTCGAGCTCGAGGATCCGGTGCTGAAACGGACGATCAAGCACGGGTACGACGTGACGACGCTGCCGGTGCGAGGCTGATACCCCTCCGCCGTCATTGCGAGGAGCCCTTGCGACGAAGCAATCCAGGATCCCTCTGCGGAAAGACTCTGGATTGCTTCGCTGCGCTCGCAATGACGAGGAGATAGTCGGGAATCGGGTGGCAAAGGGCGGGCCGGTCTTGCGAAGGTGGCAGTCATGACAGCAACGGCACGCAAATCACCCCCTAAGCCCTCAGTCGACCTCGCCACCCACGTCGACGCCCTCGACTGGCCTCAAATCACCGTCGAGCTCGATGCCCAGGGCAGCGCCGTCCTGAAGGATCTGCTGACGCCGGACCAATGCCGCGCCATCGCCGCGCTCTATCCCGATGATGCGGGCTTCCGCAGCCGCATCGTCATGGGCCGCCACGGGTTTGGCCGTGGCGAGTACAAATATTTCTCCTACCCGCTGCCCGATCTGATCGCGGAGCTCCGCCCGGCGCTCTATGCGCATCTTCAGGGCGTTGCCAATCGTTGGAACGAGGCGATGGGGATCGACATCCGTTATCCAGCCGCGCATGCGGCGTTCCTCAAGCGCTGCCACGAGGCAGGCCAGGCGCGGCCGACGCCGCTGCTGCTGCAGTACGAGACCGGCGATTTCAACTGCCTGCACCAGGATCTCTATGGCGAGCACGTGTTTCCGCTCCAGGTCGCGATCCTCTTGTCCGAGCCGGGACGCGATTTTACCGGCGGTGAGTTCGTGCTGACCGAGCAGCGCCCGCGCATGCAGTCGCGCGCCGAGGTCGTGCCGCTGGCGCAGGGCGACGCTGTGGCCTTTGCCGTGCATCACCGCCCGGTGCAGGGGACACGCGGCACCTACCGCGTTAATCTCCGCCATGGCGTCAGCCGGATCAGGTCCGGCCAGCGTCATACGCTGGGTGTGATCTTCCATGATGCCAAATGAGCGCTGCGATTGACGGGTGATCTGTTCGACACGGCCGCCGAGGCACAGCCGTCGCGTGAGGAGATCGCCGACGGCGCCGTGTTGCTGCGCGGATTCGTCAGGCCGATCGAGAGCGAGCTGATCGCCGCCGTGCGCGCGATCGTGGCGCAGTCGCCGTTCCGCCGCATGACCACGCCCGGCGGCCACCTGATGTCGGTGGCGATGACCAATTGCGGCGAGCGCGGCTGGATCACCGATCACACCGGCTATCGCTATGATCCGATCGATCCGCGAACCGGCGCGCCATGGCCCCAGATGCCGACGGTGCTTCGCGACCTGGCTCGAGGCGCGGCGGAGCAGGGCGGGTTCACCGACTTTGCGCCCGACGCCTGCCTCGTCAATCGCTACGAACCCGGCACGCGGCTGTCGCTGCATCAGGACAAGGACGAGCTGGACTATTCGGCCCCGATCGTCTCGGTCTCGCTCGGGCTGCCCGCGACCTTCCTGTTTGGCGGCCTGGCGCGCAGCGACAAGTCACGCCGCTTCCGGCTCGTCCATGGCGACGTCGTGGTCTGGGGCGGGCCGAGCCGACTCGCCTATCACGGCGTCGCGCCGCTCGCCGATGGCGAGCACGCCCTGCTCGGGCGGCAGCGGATCAATCTGACGTTCCGCAGGACGCGGTGAATCAAGCAGAGTGCTTGCTCGCAGGAAATCGGCTAGACTTGGGGCTACCCGAGTACGAAAGTCGAGGGGCCCATGCAGCAAATACCGGGATGGCTGAGCACGGCGCTGATCGGTGCTGTGATTGCAGCCTTGGGGTATGTCTCGAAGCTTGCGATCGAAAGTGCTCTTCAATGGAGGGCGGCCCGTACTGCGCGGCGCGCTCAGCTTGTTCACCTGCTATCCCTGCTGCTGGCGACGAGGAAGGCCTTCATTATACAGAACGCGCTGGCACGGCGGCTCTGCGACGAAATCACTCGTGCTCATCCGGAGCTAGATGGGTCGTATGACAACGTTCTTGCCCACGGATATCTCTCTTTGGACGACCGACAGAAGTTAGAGCATGGCGTCATCCGCAATTATACGAGCAACTGTTTGTACCCACTGAACTTGCAAATCATCGATTGGCTTTCGAAGGACGATTATTTCAAAGGCGGAGGCAGACAACAACAGGCCAAAGAGCTCTCAGTAAGATTGCAGACGCTTTTTGCTCATTTGGTATTGTGGCGCGCCAAGTACGAGTTTTGGATACCTTCCAGGCCGGAGCGCGCCATCGTATACATGGCTGACGAGGATGCTCACGGCATAAGTTTTCCCACCGGTATCGAGGACCTGATTTCTCGCGTGGCCGATGACATGATCGGCTCGCCGGGCGAGGCGGCGACTGGGAAGAGCCCGTGAGAAGCTCTACGGCTTCGGCGGATGAATGAACGCCCACGGGCTGACTTCCGAATCCCGCGTCACTTCCACCGAAATCAGATATGGCCCGTCATGGGCCAGCGCCTTTTCCATCGCCGCCTTGAACTGGTCCGGCGCGGTGACACGCGCGGCCGCCACACCAAAGGACTCCGCGAGCTTGACGAAATCCGGATTGACCAGATCGGACGCGACCACGCGGCCGTTAAAGCGCTCGCGCTGGTCGCGGCGGACATTGCCATAGGCGTTGTTGTTGAACACCAGCGTCACCACGCCGATGTTGAACTGCACGGCGGTGGCAAGCTCCTGCACGCCGAACATGAAGCCGCCGTCGCCGGTGATCGCCACCACGGGCTTGTCGGGATTGGCCACCTTGGCACCAAGCGCGGTCGGGAAGCCCGAGCCGAGCGTTCCCTGATAGCCTGACGTGATGAAGGTGCGCGGCTCGTAGATCGGAAAGCCGTACCAGGACGCGAAACCGAACTGCGACAATTCGTCGGTGACAATCGCGTTCGCCGGCAGCACCTCGCGCAGGATGTTGAGATAGGCCATCTGCGGCTGGATGCTCTGGATCTCTGCCAGCGCGGTCGCGGTGGCCTCGCGGATCGCGGCGCGGCGGCCGGCGGTCTTGCCGTAGCCGGCCTTGCTGACCGCTTGGATCAGATCGGCGGTCGCGGTCTTGGCATCGGCGACGATGGCGGTGTCGGAGATGAAGCGCCGCATCTCGACGGGATCGATGTCGATGCGGATGCTCTTCAATCCGTCGGGACGATACGGCCAGCGCGACATGGTTGGCAGCTCCAGCCGCGAGCCGATGCCGATCATGAGATCGGTCTTCGGCCATAGCTTGTAGGCGGCAGCCATCGTGAGCCCCAGCTCATGCGCGTTGGAGACGATGCCGCGCCCGCTGCGGAAGGCGACGACGGGTGCATCGATCATCTCGGCGAGCTCGAGGATTTCGTCGCGCGCCTCGATCGCGCCGCTGCCGACAAAGATCATCGGCGCCTTGCTGCTCCTGATCACCGCGGCCGCCTGGGTGATCAGATCAGGATCGGGCAGTGGCGCGGGCAGCGGCTCCAGCACCTTCGCGGCACAGGTGTCCGCGCGCTGGGTGAAGACGTCCCAGGGCATCTCGACCGAGGCGGGGCCGCGACGGCCGGACGTCATTTCCTGGAAGGCGCGCGACACGGTGGTCGGCGCGTTGCCGGGCGTTTCAATCCGATCCGCCCACTTCACATAGGTGCGCAAGGTCGCGAGCTGGTCCGGCATCTCGTGCAGATGGCCGCGGCCCTTGCCGAGAAATTGCGTCGGCACCTGGCCGGTGACGCACAGCACCGGCTCGTTGCAGCCGTAGGCGGTCAGCAGCGCCGCACTCGCGTTGAGCACGCCGGGGCCGGGCACCACGCTGAACACACCGGGCTTGCCGCTGGAGCGCGCATAGCCGAACGCCATGTAGCCGCAGGCCTGCTCGTGCCGCGCGCCGATCACCTTGAGCTGGGCCTGGTGGAAGGCGTCGAACAGGCCGTAGACCTGCGCGCCGGGCAGGCCGAACACGGTGTCGACGCCGTGGGCGACAAGGCCGCTTACGATCGCTTCGCCGCCGGTGAGGGTGGTCATTGCACTATTCCATTTCGATTGTTGTCAGGCTTCGTCGACGACGCCATTCCGTAGCATGCCGATGCCTTCGGCTTCGACCTCGATGACATCGCCGGGCGTCAGATAGCGCGGCGGATCGAACCGCGCACCGGCACCTGTCGGCGTGCCCGTCACAATGATGTCACCGGGGACCAGCGTCGCGAAGGTCGAGATATAGCTGATGAGATAGCGGAACGGGAACATCAGCCGGCTGGTCCGGTCCTCCTGCCTGAGCTCGCCGTTGACATGCGTGGTCAGACGAATGTCGGCGATCTGCGATTCCCGCGTGTAGGGCACGAGCCACGGGCCGAGGCTGCCGCTGGAATCAAAATTCTTGCCCTGCGTGACATTGAACTTGGCGTGGCGCAGCCAGTCGCGCACCGAGCCTTCGTTGCAGAGCGTGAGCGCCGCGATGTGGTCGAGCGCGGCACTTTCCGCGATGTGCCGGCCGGCCTTGCCGATCACAAGCACGATCTCGCCTTCGTAGTCGAGCTGCGCTGACGCGCGCGGGCGCACCAGCGGCGTCTCGTGGCCGACGAAGGAGCGGGGCGAGCGCATGAACATGCTCGGATATTTCGGCGCCTCCTGGCCGTCCTTGTACTCGGCATTGCGGTCGGGATAGTTGACGCCGATGCAGATGATCTTTTCCGGCGCGGGCACGGGCGGCAGCCAGGTGATGTCGCCGAGCGCATGGTCTGGCGTCAGGCTGGCTGCCTCCTCGGCAAGGCCCACGAGCTTTCCGGCGGCGATCACTTCGCGCAGCGTCGGATAGTCTTTTGCGTGGCGTGCGGAGAGATCGACGATGCCGCCCTCAAGGACGGCGCCGTACTTGGTTTCACCCTTGACGGAATAGGTGGCGAGGCGAGGGAGCTTCATTGGTGACTCTTCACTTCCTGTCGTCCCGGCGAACGCCGGGACCCATACCGCGGAATCTATCGATTGGATGAGGTAGGAGTACCGAACAACGGGTCTTCACCAAACTCCTCCCTGTGGTTATGGGTCCCTGCTCCCGTGCGCAATTGCGCACTAGGCAGGGACGACGAAGAGAGAGGCTTTGCCTGTCATCGGCATTAATCCGCCACCAGCACGTCGGCGACGAACTTCGGCTCACGCACGGCCTGCCCGCTGAACGGCGAGCCCTGCTCGAACCAGGACCGCGGCGCCGGCGCGCCCCACAGCGTCTGGCGGCGCGGATCGCGCAGCGACCAGCGCAGCGGCTCGTGGTCGTGATCGCCGGTGAAGTAGTCGCTGGTGTAGAGTTCGAGGCGGTGCCCGTCGGGGTCGCGCACGTAGAGGAAGAACGCATTCGAGATGCCGTGGCGTCCCGGGCCGCGCTCGATGTTCTTGACGAAGCCTTGCGAGGCCATCACGTCGCAGAGATGGATGATGTTCATCGCCGTCGGCGTCCAGTAGGCGAAGTGGTGCAGGCGAGGGCCCTTGCCGTTGGTGATGGCGAAGTCGTGGACATTGCCCTTGCGATGCATCCAGGCAGCCGCAATGCGCCCGTTCGGTCCGTCCTCCTCGGCATATTCGGTGAGGCGGAAGCCGAGCCGCGCGTAGAACTCGACGGTGTCCTGCACCTCGGCGGCGAAGACGTTGAAATGATCGAGCCGCTGTGGATGGCATCCCCTGTAGAGATCGTAGCGGCGAAGCAGATGCGGGCGCCGGTCCATCGCGGCGTAGAGCTCGATCTGGAAGCCGAAGGGGTCGGTGAATTGCAGCGTGCGGCCCTGGAAGGGCTGGTCGACGAAGGCGTAAGAGAGACCGTTCTCCGAAAGGAAGGAGGCGGCCTTGTCGAGGTCTTTGTCGTTGCCGACTTTGAAGCCGAGCCGGGCGCAGGCGGGCACCGCCGCCTTGCGCAGCACCAGCGAGTGATGCTGGTGCTCCTCGGCTGCGCGCAGATAGACGACCTTGTCGTCGGCATCCTCGACATGCAGGCCGACGGTGGTCTCGTAGAATTCGCGGCTGAGCTTCAGGTCAGTCACGTCGAGCACGACGTGGCTGGAGCGGATGATGTTGAACGGCGGTTCGAAGATGTGTTGCGGTACGGGCATCGGCGTTTCCCCTCGGTCTTCTGTCATTCCGGGGCGGCTCGCAGAGCCGAGCCCGGAATCCATCGCGCAGCAGAGTTGGTGGATGAATGGATTCCGGGCTCGCGCTCCGCGCGCCCCGGAATGACAATCAAATTCCCAGTTTCTGAATCTTGTGCGTGCCCCGCGCCAGCGAGACGTGCTTGGTTTCCATGTAGAAGTCGAACGAGTAGTCGCCGCCATCGCGGCCGATGCCTGAGGCCTTCATGCCGCCGAACGGCGTCGGCAGATGGCGGACGTTTTCCGAGTTCAGCCAGATCATGCCGGCCTCCAGCGCGTCGGCAACGCGCAGTGCGCGGCCGACGTCGTTGGTCCAGACATAGCCGGTCAGGCCGTAGCGGGTGTCGTTAGCGATCTCGATGGCGTCGGCCTCGTCCTTGAAGGGCAGCACGGTGAGGAAGGGGCCGAACACTTCCTCTTGCGCCACGCGCATCTTGCCGGTTGCGCCGGTCACCAGTGTCGGCTCGACGTAATGTCCGCCGCCCGGGCCGTCATAGGCCTTGCCGCCGACTGCGATCGTCGCGCCGTCCTGCCGCGCGACGTCGAAATAGGAGCACACTTTGGCCAGGTGCCGCTCGTGGATCAGCGGCCCGATCTCGGTGGCGGGATCGAGCGGATGGCCGACCTTGAGTGCCTTCACGCGCGCGGTCAGCTTCTCGATGAATGTCTCGGCAATGTCTTGCTGGATCAGCAGACGGCTCGACGACGTGCAGCGCTCGCCGTTGAGCGAGTAGATCATGAACACGACGGCATCGAGCGCGCGGTCGAGATCGGCGTCGTCGAACACGATCACCGGGTTCTTGCCGCCGAGCTCGAAATGCACGCGCTTCAAGGTCGGCGCGCCCTGAACCATGATCGCCGATCCCGTCGCGCTCTCGCCGACGAAGCCGATCGCCTTGATCGCGGGATGCTCGGTCAGGGCCTTGCCGGCCTCCTCGCCAAAACCGTGCACGGTGTTGAGCACGCCGTCGGGAACGCCGGCTTCCTTGACGAGCCTTGCCAGAACGGCGGCCGTCACCGGCGACCATTCGGCCGGCTTGTGCACGACGGTGCAGCCCGCGGCCAGTGCCGGCGCGATCTTCCAGGTCGAGAGCATGAACGGCGTGTTCCACGGCGTGATCACGCCGACCGGGCCGATCGGCACGCGGGTCGAGACGTTCCAGTGCTCGTCGCTCGGCGTGTTCTGGCCATCGCGCGCCTCGGCGCATTTGTCGGCGAAGAAGCGAAAATTCTCGGCGGCGCGGATCGCGGCCTTGGCCATGAAGCGATAGGCTTGGCCGGTGTCGATGCATTCGAGCACCGCGATGTCTTCGGCATTGTCCTCGATCGCGTCGGCGACGCGGTGCAGCAGCTTCTTCCGCATCGCCGGTCCCATGTCGCGCCAGGACTTGAAGGCCAGCGCAGCGGCGGTGGCTGCGGCGTCGATGTCCTCGGCGTTGCCGCGTGCGACGCTCGCGAGCGTGGCGCCATCGACCGGCGACTTCGTCTCGAATGTCTCACCGGAGATCGAGGCGACGATCTTGCCGTCGATCATGTGGCCGATGCCGTCGGCCCGCAGCTTCTTCAGCAGCGGTGCTGCGCGGTCGCGATTGGCCTGGAACACATCGGCTTTCGGCGTGGGCTTATCCATGGGCAGCCTCCACTTTCAGGGCGTCGTGGATGTTGTTGCGCTTCCAGCTGGTGTCCTTGTCGTTGATCTGCATGTCGAACGACAGGGCGAACTTGCTGGCGGCGAAGACGGGATCGAGATGTTTTGAAAGCGCCTGGAAGACGTGCTCGCCGGCTTTCTGACGCGTGGGAAGGTCGCGGCCTTCGCCGATGCGCAGGACCATGTCGAGAAAGCTGTAGTCCTGCCGCGCGTCCGCGATCGCGTAGTGCTCGCACCTGACAGCGCGGACGCGGATGCCGCCGAGCGGGAAGATGCCGGTCTCGACTGCCGCCTTCCGCACCACCTCGCAGACGGCGCCGATGTCGAGGCGGCCGTCGAGATTGGCCGAATATTCGATGGTGAAATGCGGCATCGCGGTTTCACTCCCTGTTTTTTTGTTCGTCTAAGCGAAGTAGCAGCTCACCGAGCCGTAGGCGCCATAATCGGCCTGAATTGTGTCGCCCTTGCGGGTCTCGATCGGACGGATGAAGGAGCCGGCGAGCACGACCTGCCCGGGCTCGAGCGCAAGGCCGAGCGGCGCGATCTTGTTGGCGAGCCAGGCCACCGCAGTCGCGGGATGATTGAGCACGCCGGCGGCAAGGCCCGTCTCCTCGAGCTGGCCGTTCCTGAAGCAGAGCGCGCCGATCCAGCGCAGGTCGGCGTCCAGCGGGCGGATCGGCCGTCCGCCGAGCACGATGCCGGCATTCGCCGCGTTGTCGGCGATGGTGTCAAAAATCTTTCGCGTCGCCTTGGTCTTGGGATCGACGCGCTCGATGCGCGTGTCCAGGATTTCCAGCGCCGGCACGACGAAGTCGGTGGCGTTGAGCACGTCGAACATCGTGCAGTCCGGCCCCGCGAGGCGCTTGCTCATGACGAAGGCGAGCTCGGCCTCGACGCGCGTGGCGATGAAGCGCTCGGTCGGGACAAGGCCGCCATCGGCAAAGAACATGTCGTCGAGCAGCACGCCTGAATCCGGCTCGTCGATATTGAGCGCGCTCTGCATCGCCTTCGAGGTCAAGCCGATCTTGTGGCCTTTGACGGTGCGGCCCTCCGCGAGCTTGAGGTCGACCCAGGCCTTTTGAATCGCGTAGGCGTCAGCGATGGTAATGCCTGGAAAATCCTGCGAGAGCTGCCGGATCTGGGTGCGGGTCTTCTCCGCCTGATGCAGACGGTTCGCGCAAGCTTGGATATCGTCGTTGGAAAGCGCCATCTGTGATCTTACAAATCGTGGTGCCCGGAGATACTTAACATGTTAAGTGAATGCGTCAAACACAATTTGGGTTTGCTGCACTGCAAACATTTTGCGGCTTGAAAGGACGACATGGCGAAGAGACCGGCTGATCCCGCGAACGGAAGTGAGCCCGCCGCACGGCAGGTGCCGATGCGCGACTTCTCGCGCTCGCTGCCGATGTCGCTGCTCAGGGCGCGTGAAGCGGTGATGCGGCAATTTCGTCCCAAGCTGCGCGAGCACGGCCTGACCGAGCAGCAATGGCGCATCCTCCGCGCACTGGCAGCCATCGAGGCCGCGGAGGTGACAGAGCTCGCGCGCACGGCATTTCTCCTCGGCCCGAGCCTGTCGCGCATCCTGCGCGATCTCGAGGCGCGCAATCTGATCGAGCGCAAGACCGCGAAGGCGGACCAGCGCCGCAGCATGGTCTCGATCTCGAAGGAGGGCGTGAAGCTGATGGCCGCGGTCGCCCCATCCTCGGAAGCGATCTACGCCGAGATCACGCAACGCTTCGGCGCGCGCAAGCTCGCCGAGTTGCAGGAGATGCTCGGTCAGTTGGAATCGTGTCTCGCTTCCACGGGCGCGAGTGACGTCACGGATGAAACGTAACGGCAAATTTGCATGATCACTTTCCAACTACGCATGACTGTCATCATTGCATAATGCGTGGGCAGCGCGATCGCCACGAAATGCGTGAAAATGCCGTGAGAAATCGCTGAGAATAGACAGCCGTCGCGGGTGTTGATCACTATTGGGTGCGCGCTCTGCGCAGTTAGTCGATGTTGGCGCAATATCAATTTACTCGTATCGGCAGAATTCGTAAGTAGCATCCGGTTCTGTATTCAGCGATAGAGCCAAGACCAAGAAGGGCCGACAAGGATGCCCGGCCCCAGGGAGGAATGAATGAGACTGACGAGACGCGACTTCGCGGCCGGAATTGCTGCCGGCATTGCCGCGCCATACCTCATCAAGAGCGCGCATGCGCAAGGCGCCACCATCAAGATCGGCATGTGCGCGCCCGTCACCGGTCCCGCCGCTGAATCCGGCGGTTACGCCATCAAGGGCGCCAAGCTCGCGCTCGAAGCTGTGAACAAAGCCGGCGGTATCCTGGGAAAACAAGGCGAGTTGATCGTCGAGGACGACCAGACCACCAATCCCGGCATCGTGCTCGCTTTCTCCAAGCTCGCCGCGCAGTCCGACATCGTCGGGTTCCTCGGCTCGATCCGTTCGACCCAGGTGCACGCGATGGCGCCCGACGTGATCAAGCTTGGCAAGCCCGTGATGATCGGCGGCACCGATCCTAACCTCACCCACATGGGCAATCAGTGGCTGTTCCGCTGCCGCCCCAATGACAGCTATTCCGGTCGCGTCATCGCCGAATACGGCGTCAATACGCTCGGCAAGAAAAAGTGGGCCGTGCTGCACTCGACCGACGCTTTTGGCACCGCCGGCGGCAAGGCGTTGACCGCCGCGCTCGAAAAGCTCGGTGCCCCCTCGGTGCTCGACCAAGGCTACGCCAACCAGAGCCAGGACTTCACCCCGGTCGTGCTCGCGATCAAGCAGTCCGGCGCCGACATCCTCGGTTCCTACTTCACGTTCGAGAACGATCTCGGCATCTTCGCCCGCCAGCTCCGTCAGCTCGGCGTCAACATCCCGTGGGTCGGCTCGCCTTCGATCGTCAACATCACCGCGCTGAAGCTCGCAGGTCCCGCGCTCTACAACACGTATGGCGTGGCGGACTATGCCGAGGATTCCAGTGAAGGTTCGAAGGCATTCGGCAAGATCTACCGCGATGCGGTCAAGGTCGCGCCCGACAACCAGAGCTCCTGGACCTTCGACGCCATCAGCGTCTTGTCGGCGGCCATCAACAAGGCCGGCACGACCGATCCGGCCAAGGTCCGCGAAGCCATCCTCGCGATCAAGAAGTTCCCGGGTGCCGAGGGCGAATACAATTTCGACCAGAACGGCGATGGTCTCCACGGCTACAACATCGTGAAGAACGAGAAGGGCAGCATCGTCTTCGACAAGCACATCGAGTTCAACGACTGACGTTGAAACGGCCTCCCCGATTTCGATCGGGGAGGTCGAACCGTCTTTCGGCGAACGCATCCGACCTCCAACAGAAGCTTGTCATGGATCTCGCCCTACAACTCCTTTTTACCGGCATCGGTATCGGCGCCGTCTACGCGCTCGTCGCGCTTGGCTTCGTGCTGATCTTCCGTGCCACCAACGTGGTGAATTTTGCCCAGGGCGAATTCTCCATGGTCGCGGCCTATCTGATGGTCGTCGCGGTCGAAGCCGGTCTGCCCTATTGGGCGGCCTTCATCGTCGCGCTGCTCGGCATGGCGCTGCTCGGTGTCATCTTCAATCTCGGCGTCTATTATCCGCTGCGTCACCGCACCTATCTGCCTGTGATCATCGCCACCATCGGCGCCTCGATCCTGCTCGCCAATTCCGTGCTCGCGATCTACGGTCCGCAGCCGCAGGTGCTGGAAGGCTGGTTTGAAACGCCCGGCATTCAAGTCGGCCCGGTCTATCTCGACAGCCAGTATCTCCTGATCATCGGCGTCACCATCTGCCTCGTGATCTTCAATTTCTGGTTCTTCGAGAAGACGCTGCTCGGCAAGAAGCTGCAGGCGACCTCGCAGGACAAGGAAATGGCCTCGCTGCTCGGCATTTCCGTCTCCACCATGATCATGATCACCTTCATCTATTCGGCGGTGCTTGGCGGCCTTGCCGGCATCCTCGTCGCACCCGTGCTGTTCGTCTCGATCCAGATGGGCTCGACGATCGCGCTGAAGGCGTTCGCGGCCACCATCATCGGCGGCTTCGGCGACGTTGCCGGCGCCATCATCGGCGGTCTTGCGCTCGGCGTGATCGAGACCTTTGGTGCGGCCTATATCTCGGTGCCCTACAAGGACGGCTTCGCCTTCCTGGTGCTGGTCGCCTTCCTGATCTTCCGGCCGCAAGGCATCTTCGGCGAACGCGTGGCGGAAAAGGCATGAGCGCACCCAGCGACAACATGCCGATTCCGGCGCCCGCCATCCGTTCGAAACCGCTCGTGATCCGGCACCTGCCGTACTTCATCGGCGCGGCGATCCTGGTCGCGCTCGCGGCCAACATGCGCTTCGACGGATACGTCCATAACATCCTGCTGCAGGCCACCACGTTCTCGATCGCGGTGTTCGGCCTCTCCGTCGTGCTCGGCCTGTGCGGCCAGATCAATCTGGCGCAGGCGGCGTTCTTCGGGCTCGGCGCCTATGCGGTCGGCATGGGCACGACGGATCTGCAGCTCAGCTTCTGGCTGTGTCTCGTCGGCGGCTGCGTGATCTCGCTGCTCGCGGGCGCGTTCCTCGGCATGTCCACGCTGCGGCTCGGCGGCCATTATCTTGCGATGGTGACGATCTCGTTCCAGCAGATCGTCACGCTGGTGATGATCAACGCGATCTGGCTCACGCGCGGTCCCGACGGCGTCCCCAACATTAAGCGTCCCGACCTGTTCCAGTCGTCGCAGAGCTATCTCGCCTTCTGCGTGGCGATGCTGGCGATCGTCGGCTACCTGGTCTGGCATCTCTCCGACACCAAGCTCGGCCGCGCCATGCGCGCCGTGCGCGACAACGAGCTTGCGGCCGGCGTCAACGGCATCGACGTCTTCCGCACCAAGATCTACGCCTTCGCGCTCTGTGCGCTGCTCGGCGGGCTCGCGGGCGGATTGTTTGCCGGCGGCTTCGCCTATGTCAGCCCCGATCAGTTCTCCTTTGCAGAATCGATCGTGTTCCTGACCATGTCGCTGCTCGGCGGCGTGGCCTCGCCGATCGGTTCTGCCATCGGCACGGGTCTCTTGATCCTGATCCCGGAATGGCTGCGCTTCCTCAAGAGCGTGCCGGGCCTGTATCTCGCGATCTACGGCCTGTTCGTGATCCTGATCATCCGCTTCATGCCCGACGGCATCTGGGGCTTTGTTGCGGACGCCTTCACGCGCTGGCGCGCCAAGATCAAGGCGCCGCCGGCAGCGGCTGCCCTGCAATTGAAGCCGGCGACGATCGGCGGCGACACGGTGCTGGAAGTCACCGGCCTGTCGAAGCATTTCGGCGGTCTCAAGGCCGTCGACGGCGTCGACATCGCCGTGAAGCGCGGCGGCGTGCATGCGCTGATCGGGCCGAACGGCTCGGGCAAGACCACGACGCTCAACGTGCTCTCGGGTCTCTATGAAGCGACAGCCGGCAGGATCGTGCTCGACGGCACCGACATCACCCACATGCCGCCGCATCAGCGCACGGCGTCTGGTCTCGGCCGCACGTTCCAGAACATTCGCCTGTTCCGTTCGATGACGGCGCTGGAGAATGTCGAGATCGGCGCCGAGCGGCCCGGCAACACCATGGTCGGGAAGGGCGACGACGCCCTGACCGAGCGGGCGATGGAGGCGCTGACCTTCGTCGGGCTCGGCAGCCGGGCCAACGAGCTGATCTCGAGCTTCTCCTACGGCCATCAGCGGCTGATCGAGATTGCCCGTGCGCTGGCCTCGAACCCGACGCTGCTGCTGCTCGACGAGCCCGCTGCCGGCCTCAACTCAACCGAGAAGCTGGAACTGCACGAGCTGCTCAAGCGCATCGCGGCGCAGGGCCTGACGATCCTGATCATCGATCACGACATGACGCTGGTCTCGGAAGCGGCCCAGCACATCACCGTGCTCAACTTCGGACGCCGTATCGCGGACGGCGAATCCCTGGCCGTGCTGCGTCATCCCGACGTCGTCTCCGCCTATCTCGGGAGCGAATGATGCCGTTGCTCGAAATCCGCAATCTGGTGGTGCGCTACGGCGAGATCGAAGCGCTGCGCGGGGTGACCTGCGCGGTGGAGCAGGGGCAGGTGGTGACGCTGCTCGGGGCCAACGGCGCTGGCAAGTCCACTACGCTGCGCGCCATCTCCGGCCTCGCCAAGCCGACCTCCGGCGACATCCTGTTCGACGGCAAGTCGATCGCAGGTCTTGGTCCGGAAGCGATCGTCCGCATGGGCATCTCGCACGTGCCGGAAGGCCGCAGGGTCTTCCCGGGTCTCACCGTGAAAGAGAACATCATGCTCGGCGCGTCCAATCGCCGCGCGCCGACCTCGGAGATCTCGCGGGAGGCGGACGCGATGTTCGACCTGTTCCCTGACATCCGGAAGTTCACCAACGCACTCGGCTGGACGCTGTCCGGCGGCCAGTTGCAGATGGTGGCGGTTGCGCGCGGCTTGATGGCCAAGCCGCGGCTGTTATTGCTCGACGAGCCCTCGCTTGGTCTTGCGCCCGTCATCGTGCAGGCCGTGTTCAAGATCATCTCGGAGATCCGGCGCAACACGACGGTGCTGCTCGTCGAGCAGAACGCGCGCATGGGCCTGTCGGTGGCCGATTACGGCTATGTGCTCGAAACCGGCCGCATCGTGCTCGGCGGCAAGCCCGACGCGCTCTGGGGCAACGAAGCGATCCGCGCCGCCTATCTCGGCGGCCATGCCAAGGTGAATGCTTAACCGGGGAGTTTCTTGATGGTCACGATCCAGGTCCAGAACCTCATCGACTTCGTCGGCGAGGTGTTTGGTCACGCAGACTCCTCGCCGGAGGAAGCGAAGCGGATCGCGACCTATCTCACCACGGCCAATCTCACCGGCCATGACAGCCACGGCGTGATCCGCGTGCCCGTCTACATCCGCTGGAAGAAGACGGGTTTCGTGGTCCCGAACCAGAACGCAGAGGTGGTTGTCGACACGCCTTCGCTCGCGGTGGTCGACGGCAAGTTCGGCTATGGCCAGACCGTGACGCCGCAGGCGGTCCGGATCGGCATCGAGAAATGCAAGAAGGCGGGCCTTGCCGCGGTTGCGCTGCGCAATGCCGGTCATATCGGCCGCGTCGGCGACTGGGCCGAGATGGCTGCCGCCGAAGGGTTGGTCTCGGTGCATTTCGTCAATGCGGCCGGCTCGCTGCTGGTGGCGCCGTTCGGCGGCGTCGAGAAGCGGCTCTCCACCGCGCCTTACTGCGTCGGCATCCCGCGCGAGGGGCAGGATCCGATCGTGCTGGATTTCGCCACCTCGGTCGTCGCCGAAGGCAAGGTGCTGGTCGCGAGCCGCGGCGGCAAGAAGCTGCCGAAGGGCGCACTGGTCGATGCCGACGGGACCCTGAGCGAGGACCCGACCGTGCTCTACGGGCCCTTCACGCCGGAAGGGCCGCGCGATCACACCAAGGGCACCGGCGCGATCCGTGCCTTCGGCGACCACAAAGGCTCGGGTCTGGCCTTCATGTGCGAGCTGCTCGGCGGCGCGCTGACCGGAACCGGGGCCACCTCGGGCGGGCGGCGCTTTGCCAACGGCATGCTGGCGTTCTATGTCGATCCGAAGGTGATTGATACCTCCCATGTGTTCGACGCAGAGGTATCGCGCTATACGGACTTCATCCGTGCCACCAAGCCGATGGCAGGGGTCGATCAGGTGCTGATTCCCGGCGATCCCGAGCGGAAAACCCGGGCCGAGCGCACCAAGAACGGCATCCCCTTGCCGGATGACACCTGGGCGGCAATAGTGAACACCGCCCGCGAGGTCGGCGTCAGCGAAGTCAGCATCCAGCGGGCGACCGCATAGGCCTTGCGTCATTGCGAGCGTAGCGCGGAGCCCCGGTTCGCGGTAACAGCAGAGCCGTGCTGTCGCGGCGCTCGTCATGGTGACGAAGGTCCAAACAACGGTCCAAGCAACAAAAGAAGGAAGGCAACGTGGCGAACAAGGTCAAGGAAATCTGGAAGTCGGGCAAGGCCGTGGTCAACGCGTGGCTCGCAATTCCCTCCGGCTTCTCCGCCGAGATGATCGCGCAATGCGGCTTCGACAGCGTCACCGTCGACATGCAGCACGGCGTGCAGGACTATCTCTCGATGGTGCAGTGCTTCCAGGCCATGGACAAGCATCCCGTGACCCCGATGGTCCGCGTGCCCTGGAACGAGCCCGGCATCATCGGCAAGGTGCTCGACGGCGGCGCCTATGGCGTGATCTGCCCGATGGTCAACACGGCGCAGGAGGCCAAGAACCTCGTTTCCTATTCCAAGTATCCGCCGCAGGGCGTCCGCTCCAACGGCCCGATCCGCGCCGGCATGTACGGCACCGCGGGCTCCTACCAGAAGACCGCGAATGCCGACACCATCCTGCTGCCGATGATGGAGACCAGGACCGCGGTCGAGAACATGGAAGCGATCCTCGACGTCGAGGGCATCGATGGCGTCTATATCGGCCCGTCCGATCTCGGCTTCTCCTACGGCCTCGAGCCCAAGCTCGACCGCACCGAGCCGGAGATTCTCGCGATCTACGACAAGATCATCAAGGAATGCGCCAAGCGCGGTCTCAACCCGGGCATCCATTGCAGCGGTGCGGAAGGCGCAGCGCGTGCGATCAACATGGGCTTCAAGCTGGTGACGTTGTCCAACGAAGTCGGCCTGATGACGACCTACGCCAAGATGCAGGTCAACGCGACCCGCAAGGATTCGGCCGGGAAGGCCTGATCTCGTGTCCCGGACGCGATGCGGCGCCTAGCGCCGCTTCGCAGAGCCGGGACCCAGTTGCTTGCGAAAGAAACGACACATGGGGCCCCGGCTCAGCAGCGCACCGTTTCACGCTGCGCTGCGTCCGGGGCACGATAGTTTTGATACAGGAGACCTGCCATGACCATCAGCCCCGTCATTCGCCTCCATCCCGATGATGGCGTGCTGATCGCGCGCGCGAGCCTGCCGCCGGGAACATTGGTTGCCGACGGCGTGACCACGGTCGAGCGCATTCCCTCCGGCCACAAGGTCGCGATCAAGCCGATCGCAGTGGGCGAGCCGGTCAGGCGCTACGGACAGATCATCGGCTTTGCGACGGTGCCGATCGCGCCGGGCCAGCACGTGCATACGCAGAACTGCGGCATGGGCGATTTTTCCAAGGACTATGCCTATTGCGCCGACGTCAAGCCGACGCCGAACTTCGATCTGCCGGCAACCTTCGAGGGCATCCGCCGCCCGGATGGCCGCGTCGCCACGCGCAACTATATCGGCATCCTCACCTCGGTGAATTGCAGCGCGCATGTCGCAAGCCTCGTCGCCGACGTCTTCAAGAAGAATCCGTTCACCGGCGACAATCCGCTCGCCGACTTCCCCAATGTCGACGGCGTGGTCGCGCTGACCCATAAGACCGGCTGCGGCATGACGCAGAACGAGCCCTTGGCGCTGCTCCGCCGCACGCTCGGTGGCTATGCGCGTCACGTCAATTTCTCCCACGTCATCGTGCTTGGGCTGGGCTGCGAGGTGAACCAGATCGGCGGCCTGATGGAGGAGCAGAAGCTCGCCGGCCGCCTGCGCGCGATGGACATCCAGGAGGTCGGCGGCACCCGCAAGACTGTCGAAGCGGGTATTGCCTTCGTGCGTGAAGCTCTCGCGGACTCCAACAAGGTCAA
Source organism: Bradyrhizobium sp. 604_D8_N2_3 (assembly GCF_051810765.1). NCBI lineage: Bacteria > Pseudomonadati > Pseudomonadota > Alphaproteobacteria > Hyphomicrobiales > Nitrobacteraceae > Bradyrhizobium > Bradyrhizobium sp. 604_D8_N2_3. The sequence goes on from NZ_JBPWPM010000001.1 coordinate 2,999,634, forward strand.
GCGCGAATCCGTGCCCGTCAGCGAACTCACCGTGGCCCTGCAATGCGGCGGCTCGGACGGCTATTCCGGCGTATCCGCGAATCCGGCGCTTGGGGCTGCCAGCGATCTCATCGTCCGTCACGGCGGCACCGTGATCCTGTCCGAGACGCCGGAGACCTATGGCGCCGAGCATCTGCTCACGCGCCGCGCCGTCAGCCGCGAGGTCGGCGAGAAGCTGGTCGATCTCATGCGCTGGTGGGACGCGTATACCGAGCGCGAGGGCGCCGAGATGAACGCCAATCCGAGCCCCGGCAACAAGGCCGGCGGCCTCACCACCATTTTGGAGAAATCGCTCGGCGCGATGGCCAAGGCCGGCACCACCAATCTCGTCGACGTGCTGCGCTATGCCGAGCCCATCACCAAGAAGGGTTTCATCTTCATGGACACGCCCGGCTACGATCCGGTCGCGGCGACCGGCCAGGTCGCCGGCGGTGCCAATCTGGTCTGCTTCACCACCGGCCGCGGCAGCGTGTTCGGCTGCAAGCCGGCGCCCTCGATCAAGCTTGCCACCAACACGCCCATGTACAAGCGCATGGAGGAGGACATGGACGTCAATTGCGGCACCATCCTCGAAGGCGAGGAGAGCGTCGAGCAATGCGGCCAGCGCATCTTCGAGCTCATCCTGAAGACGGCGTCCGGACAGCCGACCAAGAGCGAGAGCTTCGATTTCGGCGGTGCCGAATTCGCGCCCTGGGTGCTCGGGGCGACTATGTGAGGCTACGCGGCAGTTACGGAATGGTGACCGACAACGCCCGGAAGTAGCTTGCCGGAACATGGTCGCGCACGAAGCCGGGCAGTACGTCGGATTGGTCGAGCGTCCGCGGGTCGATGTTGCGGAGTTCCTCGATGCTTGGGATCTTCAGGTGGAAATTGCCTCCGGTAAGAAGGGTACCAAGCCCGACTAGGTTGAAGCTGGGGTCGTTTCCCTCTTTCGACGCCGGCACCTGACCTGCGAAGGTCGAGCCAGACGCGCAACGCAGCATTCGGCCGACGTGGCGGAAGTTGCCTCGCAGGCTGGGTGGAACGGCCGGGACGATGTCGTTACCGTTGACGAGCCGGAACGTGCTTTCGCTGAGAGGCTCGTAGGCTTCAAAGAAATCCTGACCGCCGGTTCGCGGCCCGCCAAACGTGTAAATGGCGGTTGCCCGTAGGCCAGCATCCAACGCCCGCAGTGCTGAGATATTTGCCAAGGCGCCGCCCATGCTGTGTCCAGTAAAGAAGAGCGGCTGTCCGGCGCCGCCACTCCTGATCGCGACTTCGATGTCTGATCGGACTGCATCGACGGCTTCGGCAAATCCCTTGTGAAGAACATTTTGACTTGGTGCGAGGGTGAAGTCGGTGATCCAATCCTTGATACTGAGCGGATCGGTGCCGGAGAGTGTGACGAAAGTCGCGCCGCGTCCGACGGCGACAATGAAGCGGGCTTTTGGCGGTACCAAACCTGTAGCGGGAGTGTCGGCACCGAAGCCGCGCATCTCTAGCCCCAGTGCCGTCAGGATATTGTCTACCTTGTCGCGGTCGTCGGTCTCGTAGGCGAGCTGCGACAACCACATCATGGCTTGCGCGTTTTCCGGTGTGAAACCTGGAGTGACAGTGAAACCATCGAGCGCGTCGGCGCGATAGGAAGCCCGCGGGAATCTGACCAGAAAGCTCATCGGAAACATCTCCTCTTTCAGGCCGCGCCACGCGTCGAGACGTTGCGCGGCAACCATTACGAACGGGAGAGTCCATCATGCGCAAAGCGGCGCGTCGGGCGCGGCTTGTGCAGGCAATGGTTCATTCGATCATAGGTAGATCACTTCGGCAAGTGTAACTCGCAATTCAGCCCGCGGCGTAGGCAACCCGTGCCCGTTGTTAGTGCTTGATCCCACCCGGAACCGGTGTTCTGCTCAAAAAAGCTGCTGGAGCACCGCACCCCGTGTCGATCTACGTCGCATTACACCACGTCACGCACTACAAATACGACCGCCCGATCGATCTTGGCCCGCAGACCATCCGCCTGCGGCCGGCGCCGCATACGCGCACGCCGGTTCTGAGCTATTCGCTCAAGGTCACTCCGGCCAATCATTTCGTGAACTGGCAGCAGGATCCGCAGGGCAATTGGCTCGCGCGCTACGTCTTTCCGGAGAAGACGACCGAGCTGAAATTCGAGGTCGATTTCACGGCGCAGATGACCGTGGTCAACCCGTTCGACTTCTTCGTCGAGCCTTATGCCGACAGCTTTCCGTTCGAGTATTCGAAGGATCTGAAGACCGAGCTCGCGCCGTATCTCGAGACCATCAAGCCCGATCGCCTGTTCGCAAAATTTCTCGACGCGATCCCGCCTGAAGCCCCGAACACCGTCAACTTCCTGGTCGATCTCAATCGCGAGCTTCAAAAGCACGTCCGTTACATCATCCGCATGGAGCCCGGCGTGCAGACTCCGGAGGAGACGCTCTCCTCCGGTGCCGGATCGTGCCGCGACTCCGCCTGGCTCCTGATCCAGACCTTCCGTCATCTCGGTCTCGCGGCCCGTTTCGTCTCCGGTTATCTCATTCAGATACGCCCCGACATCGATCCGATCGAGGGACCGCCAGAGGTCGAGAACGATTTTACCGACCTGCATGCCTGGGCCGAAGTCTATTTGCCCGGCGCGGGCTGGATCGGCTTCGACGCGACCTCGGGTATGCTCGCGGGCGAGGGGCACATCCCGGTTGCGGCCACGCCGCACTATCGTTCGGCGGCGCCGATCTCCGGCGGCGCCGGCTTTGCCGAGGTCGAGTTCGAGTTCGACATGAGCGTGAAGCGCATCCGCGAGGCGCCGCGCATTACAAAGCCGTTCTCCGACGAATCCTGGACGCGGCTCAATGACCTCGGCGAGCAGGTCGACGGCGATCTCGCCGCGCAGGATGTCCGGCTGACCATGGGCGGCGAGCCGACCTTCGTCTCCGTCGACGATCTGGAAGCGGCGGAATGGAACACCGAGGCCGTCGGCCCGACCAAGCGCGCGCTCGCCGACGATCTGATCCGCCGCTTGCACACGCGCTTCGGGCCGGGTGGCCTGCTGCACTTCGGCGAGGGCAAATGGTATCCCGGTGAAAGCCTGCCGCGCTGGGCCTTTGGCCTGTACTGGCGCAAGGACGGCGTACCGATCTGGAAGAATGCCGATCTGATCGCCAGGATCGAGAATCCGCGGCGCGCCGAGGTCAAGGACGCCCAGGAATTCGTGGAGGGCGCGGCGGCGCGGCTCGGACTTGATCCCGGCTACGTCATCCCAGCCTATGAGGACACCGCGTACTGGCTCCAGAAGGAAGCCGAGCTTCCCCTCAACGTCGATCCGTCCGACTCCAAATTATCCGATCCCGAAGCCCGCGCGCGGATGGCGCGCGTGTTCGACGAGGGCCTCAACACGCCGCGTGGCTTCGTGCTGCCGGTGCAACGCTGGAACGCGCCGCCGCGCTGGCGCAGCGAGCGCTGGCAACTCCGGCGCAATCATCTGTTCCTGATGCCGGGCGATTCACCGCTGGGCTTGCGCCTGCCGATCGGCTCGCTCGGCTACATCCCGCCCAACCAATATCCTTACATCGTCGAGCAGGATCCGTTGGAGCCTCGGGGCAAGCTGCCGGTGTTCACCCTCGCCGCGCGCCCGGAATCGCCGCCGCAGGTCGCGCCCGAGCATCTCAACACGTCCGTCCCCGTCCGCACCGCGATGTCGGTCGAAGTCCGCGACGGCGTGCTCTGCGCCTTCATGCCGCCGGTGGAGCGCATCGAGGATTATCTCGAGCTGGTCGCGGCCCTCGAAGCGACCGCCGAGGAGATGCAGATCCAGGTTCACGTCGAAGGCTATCCGCCGCCGTTCGATCCGCGCATCGAGGTGATCAAGGTGACGCCCGACCCTGGTGTCATCGAGGTCAACATCCAGCCGGCCAAGAGCTGGCGCGAGGCGGTCGACATCACCGTCGGGCTCTATGAGGACGCCGGCAAGACACGCCTCGGCGCCAACCGCTTCCTGGTCGACGGCCGCCACACTGGCACCGGTGGCGGCAACCACGTCGTGGTCGGCGGCTCCAGCCCGCAGGACTCGCCGTTCCTGCGCCGGCCTGATCTCTTGAAGAGCCTCGTGCTGTACTGGCAGCGGCATCCGTCACTGTCCTATTTCTTCTCCGGCCTGTTCATCGGCCCGACCAGCCAGGCGCCGCGCATCGACGAAGCCCGGCACGACAGCATCTACGAGCTCGAGATCGCGCTCTCGCACGTGCCGCCACCGGGCTACCAGACGCCGCTGTGGCTGGTGGACCGGCTGTTCCGGCACCTGCTCGTCGACATCACCGGCAACACCCACCGCGCCGAGATCTGCATCGACAAGCTCTATTCGCCCGATGGCACCACTGGCCGGCTCGGCCTCGTCGAATTCCGCGCGCTCGAAATGCCGCCCGATCCGCGCATGTCGCTGGCGCAGCAGTTGCTGATCCGCGCGCTGATCGCAAAATTCTGGCGCGAGCCGCAACAAGGCAAGTTCGTGCGCTGGGGCACTGCGCTGCATGATCGCTTCATGCTGCCTCACTTCATCTGGCAGGATTTTCTTGACGTGCTTTCTGAGTTGAAGCAGTCCGGCTATCCCTTTGAGCCGGAATGGTATCTGGCCCAGCTCGAATTCCGTTTCCCCGCCTTCGGCCGCGTCCATCATGGCGGCGTGACGCTGGAATTGCGTCAGGCGCTGGAGCCCTGGCACGTGCTGGGCGAGGAGGGCTCGGCCGGCGGCACGGTGCGCTACGTCGACAGTTCGGTCGAACGACTTCAAGTGAAAGCTGAGGGCTTTGTCGAGGGCCGCCACATCGTGACCTGCAACGGCCGCCGCCTGCCGATGACCTCGACCGGTCGCTCGGGCGAAGCCGTGGCCGGCGTCCGCTTCAAGGCCTGGCAGCCGGCCTCCGGCCTGCACCCGACCATCCCCGTTCACGCGCCCCTGACCTTCGACCTGATCGACACCTGGAACGGCCGCTCGCTGGGCGGCTGCGTCTATCACGTCGCCCATCCCGGCGGGCGCAGCTACGACACCAAGCCCGTCAACACCTACGAGGCCGAGGCGCGGCGGCTGGCGCGCTTTCAGGACCACGGCCATACGCCGGGTCCGATGCAGCCCCCGCCCGAGGAACGCACAAATGAGTTTCCGCTGACCCTCGACTTGCGGACCCCGCTCCTGCAATGAGAATGATGGTGGGGCAGGGAGAGGCGCATGGGCGAGGGCGCAGCCGAGCAGGACGACAAGACGGGTAAGGCGCGAGGTCAGCGCGAAGGCCAGCGCCGCCTCGCGCAATGGGTCCGCGACTATAGCCGCCTGCCCGGCATCCCCGACGAGTTCCTGGGGCCCGACGGCGCCCCCCGCGCGGTCTGGAGCCGCTTCTTCGACGCCTTCGGCGCGCTCGCGCCGGACGAGATCGAACGGCGGTTCGGCATGGCCGACCGCCATTTGCGCGAGGCCGGCGTCACCTACCGTGCGCCCGGCGACAGCGCCGATCGGCCGTGGTCGATCAGCCATCTGCCGCTGCTGATCGACGAGGCCGACTGGAAGCAGCTGTCCGCCGGCATCACCCAGCGCGCCGAGCTGCTCGAGCTCGTGCTGCGCGACATCTATGGCGAGGGGCGGCTGGTCGCGGAAGGCGCGCTGCCGGCCGCCGCGATCGCCGGCAGTCCCGAATATCTCCGTCCCGTCTGTGGCGTGCCGCCGCCGGGCGGGCGCTATCTCTCGCTCTATGCCGCCGATGTCGGCCGCGGACCCGACGGGCGCTGGTGGGTGCTCGGCGACCGCACGCAGGCGCCCTCAGGCGCGGGCTATGCGCTGGAGAACCGCCTGGTGCTCTCGCGCGCCTTCTCCGATCTCTACAAGTCGATGAACGTGCCGCGCGTCGCGCCGTTCTTCGAGGCGTTTCGCGACAGCCTGCGTGCGCGCGCCGATCGCGACGAGCCGCGCATCGGCGTGCTCACGCCGGGCAGCTTCAGCGAGACCTATTTCGAGCACGCAACCCTGGCGCGCTATCTCGGCTTTCTGCTGGTCGAGGGCGACGATCTCGCCGTCAGCGACAACCGTATCCACATCCGCACCGTCGCCGGCCTCAAGCGGCTCGACGTGCTCTTGCGCCGGGTCGATTCCAACTCGCTCGATCCGCTCGAGCTCGATGCCTCCTCGCATCTCGGCGTGGCCGGCCTGATCGACGTGCTGCGCAAGGACGGCGTCGTCGTCGCCAACATGCCGGGCTCGGGCGTGCTGGAGGCGCGCGCGCTGCTCGGCTTCCTGCCGGCCCTGAGCCGCCGCCTGCTCGGGCAAGAGCTCAAGATGCCGCATATCGCGACCTGGTGGTGCGGCCAGCGCAACGCGCGCGACGAGGTGTTGTCACGGCTCGACGAGGTCGCGATCGAGGGCGCCTATCGCCGCGGCGTTCCCGGCTTCGACAGCAATGGCCCGGTGCTCGCGAGTGAGCTCGACGCCGCCGGGCGCCAGCGTCTCGTCGACGCCATCAGCGCGCGCGGCATGGACTATGTCGGCCAGGAGATGGTGCGGCTTTCGACCATGCCGGTGTGGGAGCAGGGCCAGCTCACGCCGCGTCCCTTCGTGCTGCGCGTGTTCGCGGCCGCGACGGCCGACGGCTGGGCTATCATGCCCGGCGGCTTCTGCCGGATCGCCGAGCAGGCGGACGCGCGCGCGGTGTCGATGGGCGACGGCGCGCGCGCCGCCGACGTCTGGGTGGTCTCGGACAAGAAGGTCTCGATCGCGACGCTGCTGCCCGCGACCGACAAGGTGCGGATCCGCCGCATCGCCGGCGTGCTGCCGAGCCGCGCCGCGGACAATCTGTTCTGGCTCGGCCGCTATCTCGAACGCGCCGAGGCAACGCTGCGGCTGGTGCGCGCGCTGGGTTCGCCGAGCGGGCCCAACAAGGGCACCGCTGCCTCGCTGCAATCGGCCGACCGCATCCAGCGCCTGCTGGTGGCGTGGGGCGCGATCTCGCAGGCCTCGCGCACGGCGCCGGGGCGCATCGTCGCCGAAGCACTGCAGAGCCCGGAGCGTTTCGGCTCGGCGCTGTCGCTGGTGCGCGCGGCGCAGCGCACGGCGACATCCTTGCGCGAGCGGCTGTCGCCCGACGCCTGGCAGGTCATCACCGAGATGGCCGATCGCCTCGCCTACGAGGTCGAGGACGACGACGACGTGCTGAGTGCGGCCGAACTGACCTTGCAGGAGCTTGCGAGCTTGGCGGGGCTGGCGCAGGAGAACATGAACCGCGCCGCCGGCTGGCGCTTCCTCGATATCGGCCGCCGCACCGAGCGCGCCATCAACACCACGCGCTTCGCGCGCCAGTTCGCCTATGACGAGGCCTGCGACGAGGACCTCGATATCCTGCTGACGCTGGTGGATTCCCAGATCACCTACCGCTCGCGCTATCTGCTGGCGCCGATCCTGGCGCCGGTGCGCGATCTCGCCGTGCTCGACAGCTACAATCCGCGTTCGGTCGCGTTCCAGGTGACGACGCTGAACGAGCACATCGCTTCGCTCCCGAGCCTGAAGGAGCACGGCCTGATCGAGCAGCCGCAGCGGCTCGCGGTGGCGGTGCAGTCCATGCTGGCCACCGCGGAAGCCGAGAAGCTCGAGGTCAAGACCCTGTTCTCGCTGGAGCAGGACCTGCTCAGCCTCGCCGAGGCGATCGGGCTGCACTACTTCCCGCACGGCCCCAATGCGAGCCGGCCGGAAAAGCTGACGGGGCTGGCGTGATCTACGACATCCGTCACGTCACGACTTACGAATACGAGAGTCCGGTCAGCTTTGCCCGCTGCACGCTGCGGCTGGAGCCGAAGAGCGGCGACGGTCAGGAGCTGATCTCGCACAGGGTCGAGATCCGGCCGCGCCCGTCCGAGCGCCACGTCCGCCGCGACTTCTTCGGCACGCTCACCGAGAGCGTCGTGATCGAAACCGCGCACCGAAACTTGCGCATCGACTCGCGCTCGCGCGTGTCCGTCTCGCGCAAATCGCCGGCGCGCGATGCCGTCAGCCCGCCCTGGGAAAGCATCCGCGACATCGCGTTTGAAGCAACGAGCCTCGGGCCGTCCTCGCCGGTCGGCTACGTCTTCGCGAGCCCGCTGGTGCCGGTGCTGCACCCCGTCAGCGCCTATGCGGCCACGAGCTTTGCGCCAGGCGCAGGGATCCTCGCCGGTGCGACCGATCTCATGCATCGCATCCGCACCGAATTCCGCTACGATCCGAAGGCGACGGTGATCTCGACGCCGCTTGGCGAGGTCTTCGACAAGCGCCACGGCGTTTGCCAGGACTTTGCCCATGTGATGATCGCAGGGCTACGCGGGCTCGGCCTTCCGGCTGCCTATGTCAGCGGCTATCTCCGTACCATTCCGCCGCCGGGCCAGCCGCGTTTGCAGGGCGCCGATGCCACCCATGCCTGGGTGTCGCTGTGGTGTGGGGCTGAGCTTGGCTGGGTCGATTTCGATCCGACCAATGATTTGCTGGTCGCCAACGATCACATCGTGCTCGCGGTCGGCCGCGACTTTTCCGACGTCTCGCCGGTCGACGGCATCATCGTCGGCTCGCCGAAGCAGAAGCTCGGCGTCGCCGTGGACGTGCTGCTGGTGGAATAAAAGCGGTCTTGACGGGCCCGGCCAGGCTGTGTCGCGCCCCGACTGCAACCGTGATGTCGCAGGGCACAACAGCAACATATTTCCGTAAATTCGTCCCGGCGTTTGGTCACTTGGCCCAAGATGGGCTATGCTGGCCGTTGCGTCGAAGACACGAAATGAGACGTCGGGAGCTGGCGTGGGACACCACCGACGAGCGGGGCTGCATCCATGATGACGTTACCGAGACTGGCGGCTGAATCCCTGGAGAAAGTGCTGGGCTCGTTCATGCGTCGCAGGTACGGCGAGTCTCCCGCGAACATCGTCGAGAGCGCGACGCGCACCGCGATGGAGTGCATTGGCAACAGCGACGCGCTCTACCACAATGTCGAGCACACGATGCTGGTGACCCTGGCGGGCCATTCCATCCTCAGCGGCCGATATCTCCACACCCACCTCGAGGCCGCGGATTACGTCCACATCCTGATCGCGTGCCTCGCCCACGACATCGGCTATGCCCGGGGCCTGTTCGAGGAGGATGACAATGACGGCTTCGTGATCGACGCGGCGGGCACCAAGGTTTCATTGCCGCGCGGCGCCTCGGATGCCAGCCTGATGATGTATCATGTCGACCGGTCGAAGCTCTATGTCATGCGGCGGCTGCAGCATATCCCGGGGCTGGACCCGGAACGCATCGCCAGCGCCATCGAGGGCACTCGCTTCCCGGCCCGCGAAGGCCAGGAGTACGACGACGAAGCCTCGATCCTGCGTGCCGCCGATTTCATCGGCCAGCTCGGCGATCCCAACTATCTGCGCAAGGCCAACGCGCTCTATTACGAATTCGAAGAGGTCGGCATCAATCGCCAGCTCGGCTACGACTCGCCCGCCGACATCGTGAACCGCTATCCACAATTCTACTGGAACAGCGTCGCACCGCACATTCAGACCGAGATCGGCTACCTCAACAAGACCGAGATCGGCCGGCAGTGGATCGCCAATCTCTACAGCAACGTGTTCCGCGCCGAACGCGAGATCTCGCTGTCTGGCCCGCAGAAATAGCCCCCGTAGCCCGCATGGAGCGAAGCGGAATGCGGGGACGCCTGTATCCGCGAATCCCGGATTGCGCTGCGCTCCATCCAGGCTACGGCCTCTCAACTCCGTGAGCAAATCATGCAACAAAAAACCATCGCCACGGATATCCTCGACATCGCCTATCTCGAATACGGCGCACCGGATGGCTGGCCCTGCATCATGGGCCACGGCTTTCCCTACGATGTGAACGCCTATGCCGAGACCGCGCCGCTGATCGCGGAAGCCGGCGCGCGGGTGCTTGTGCCCTGGCTGCGCGGCTACGGGCCGACGCGGTTCCGGTCCGCAGCGACGCTGCGCTCCGGTGAGCAGGCGGCGCTCGGCGCCGATCTGCTGGCTTTCATGGATGCGCTTCGCATCGAACGCGCGGTCGTCGGCGGTTACGATTGGGGCGGACGCGCGGCCTGCGTGGTCTCGGTGCTGCATCCCGAGCGCGTGATCGCCCTCGTCTCCGGCAATTCCTACAACATCCAGAACATCGCGCGTGCGATGGAGCCGGCTTCGCCACCGGAGGAGGCGGCGCTCTGGTATCAATATCTCTTCCACAACGAGCGCGGCCGCCGCGCGCTGGAGCGCAACCGGCGCGGCTTTGCGCGCCAGCTCTGGGCGATGTGGTCGCCGAAATGGGGCTTCGACGACGCGACGTTCGAAACGAGTGCGGTGGCGTTCGACAATCCTGATTTCGTCGATGTCGTGATCCACTCCTACCGTCATCGCTATGGGCTGGTCGAAGGCGATCCCGCCTATGCCGCGATCGAGGCCAAGCTCGCCGCGCAGCCGCCGGTCCGTGTCCCGACGATCGCGGTCGACGGCGACAGCGACGGCGTCAATCCCGGCACCGCCCATCATGCGCCCAAATTCGAAGGCGTGTTCGAACGGCGTGTCTTCGCTGGAGCCGGCCACAACCTGCCGCAGGAGCGGCCTGCCGAATGGGCGCGCGCTGTGCTCGACGTGCGGAAAGCAGCCTCGTAAAGCCCGGCTTTCCCGCCCCGCCGCCCGGTCGCCCGATTTTTCGCGACTTCGGGAACCTTTTCCGATTGCAGCCGTCCAAGCTGAGGGACCGCCAGATGTGCGCGGCCCATTGCAGGGAGGCTATTGATGAATTCACATGCGCGCAGGTTGGAGGGCGTCGCGGTGGCGCAGCTGCCGGGCGAACGGCCTGGCAGGGCCGAGGTCGAGCAGGCGGTCCGGACCATGATCCGCTGGGCGGGCGACGATCCCGCCCGCGACGGCCTGCACGACACGCCGGACCGGGTTGCGCGCGCCTTCGCAGAGTATTTTTCCGGCTATGCGCAGGATCCGACCGAAATCCTGCAAAAGACCTTTGAGGAGATCGAAGGCTATGACGAGATGATCGTCCTGCGCGGCGTTCGCTTCGAAAGCCATTGCGAGCACCACATGGCGCCGATCGTGGGCCGCGCCTGGGTCGCCTATATCCCGCAGGGCCGCGTCGTCGGCATCAGCAAGCTCGCGCGGGTGGTGGATATCTACGCAAAACGCCTCCAGATCCAGGAGAAGATGACCGCGCAGATCGCCAATACGATCAACGATGTGTTGAAGCCGGAAGGCGTCGGCGTCATCATCAAGGCGACGCATCATTGCATGACCACGCGTGGCGCGCACAAGCCTGGGACCGATCTCGTCACCAGCCGCATGCTGGGCGTGTTCCGTGACAACGCGTTGACGCGCCAGGAGCTGTTGGGGCTGGCCAATTCGGACGCGTGATCCGCGCGGGCCGAGCTGAAGGAGACGACACCATGACCGAGCACAAGACGCCGAGCGGGCCGGACCTCACCAGGGGCGTGTTGCTAACCGCGTTCGAGGACGGCAAGCTGCTCGGCCATGTCGGCGAGGAAGATGTGCTACTGGTAGCCGCAGATGGCGAGGTCTTCGCGATCGAGCCGTCCTGCAGCCACTATCACGGTCCGCTCGCCGAAGGGCTGGTCGTGGGCGACACGATCCGCTGCCCCTGGCATCACGCCTGCTTCTCCTTGCGCACGGGCGAAGCCACCCGCCCGCCGGCGCTGAACGCGCTGGCGGTCTGGGAGGTCACGCGCGACCAGGACAGGATCTCGGTTCAGCGCAAGCGCGAGATGCCGCAGCCTGCAGCGTCACATCGCAGCGCGCCGACGCCGGAAAAATTCGTCATCGTCGGCGGTGGTGCGGCCGGCTTTGCGGCCGCCGAGACGCTTCGGCGCGAGGGCTTTGCCGGCGCCATCACCATGCTGAGCGATGATGGCGCGATGCCGGTCGACCGGCCGAACCTCTCCAAGGATTACCTCGCCGGCAGTGCACCCGAGGATTGGCTGCCGCTGCGGGGCGAGGACTATTATCAGGACGCGGGCATCGATCTCAGGCTCAACACGAACGTCGCAGCGATCGATCCGAAGGCGCGCACCATCACGCTCGGCAATGGCGACAAGCTGCCGTTCGACCGGCTGCTGCTCGCGACCGGCGCCGAGCCGGTCAAATTGCAGATTCCGGGCGCGGACCAGCCACACGTGCACACCTTGCGCACCGTTGCCGACAGCCGCGCCATCATCAAGGCGGCGGGTAGCGCGAAGCGCGCGCTGGTGATCGGCGCCAGCTTCATTGGCCTCGAAGTCGCGGCCTCCTTGCGAGCGCGCAAGCTGGAGGTGCATGTGGTTGCCCCCGAGAAGCGGCCGATGCAGCGTGTGCTCGGCCCCGAGATGGGCGACTTCGTCCGCGCGCTGCATGAAGAGAACGGCGTCCACTTTCACCTCGAGGACACCGTGGAAAAACTCGAGGGCAAACGCGCCACGCTGAAGAGCGGCAGCGTGATCGAGGCCGATCTGGTCGTGGTCGGGATCGGCGTCAGGCCGCGCCTTGCGCTCGCCGAGCAGGCGGGGCTCGCCATCGATCGCGGCGTCAGCGTGAACGAATATCTCGAGACCAGCGCATCGGGCATCTTCGCGGCCGGCGACATCGCGCGCTGGCCCGATCCCCATTCGGGCCAGAACATCCGCGTCGAGCACTGGGTGGTGGCGGAGCGGCAGGGCCAGGCCGCGGCGCGCAACATGCTCGGCAGGCGCGAACGCTTCGACGCCGTGCCGTTCTTCTGGTCGCAGCACTATGACGTTCCGATCAACTATGTCGGCCATGCCGAGAGCTTCGACGACATCGCGACCGACGGCAGCATCGACGGCAGGGATTGCCTGCTGAAGTACCGCAAGGGCGGGCGCGTGCTGGCGGTTGCTTCGATCTATCGCGATCTCGATAGTCTCAAGGCCGAGCTCGACATGGAGCGCTCGCGCGCGTGAGGCGCCCCGTCCGCTCTTGACTTAAGTCAATGGGGGCTCCCGCGGGGGCTGCTCTACTGGCTGTTGTCCCAGCGCGGCTCGTGCTATCCTGAGATGTGCCTTGGGACTTCGCATGCAGGAGTAGCCGTCATGACAAGTGCTTCGGATACGTCTCCAAACTTGGGTCTTGGGTCCGGCATTGCTGCGCTGCACGCCAAGTGGGGCTGGATCGTCGCCCTCGGCGTCGTCTATCTCATCACCGGCTTCATCGCGCTCGGCAGCATGATGATGGCGACGGTGGCGAGCGTGCTCGTGGTTGGTGTGATGATGATCATCGCCGGGGTCACCGAGGTGATCGGCGCGTTCCAGATGAAGAGCTGGGGCAAGTTCCTGATCTGGGCCTTGCTCGGCGTGCTCTATATCGTCGCGGGCTTCCTGACCTTCGAGAACCCGTTGTTCGCCGCGGTGCTGCTTACCTTGTTCCTCGGCGCGTCGCTGCTGGCCTCGGGCGCCGTCAGGCTGTTTCTCGCCTTCAGCATGAAAAGGGAAAGCCCGTGGGTGTGGGTGGCACTGTCTGCGGTCATCACCCTGCTGCTCGGGCTCTTGATCCTGGCGCGCTGGCCGGTCAACAGCGTCTATATCCTCGGCCTGTTCCTCGGCATCGACCTGATCATGGCCGGCGCCGGCTGGGTCAGTCTGGGCTTTAGCCTGCGGCGGCGCCATTAAGGCTTGATCCGGAGAAGGACCGTGGTCGCCCAAGAGCGCGATGACGGTTCATCCAGATTTCATCGCGCGTCGGGCGACGCTGAGGGATTGTCATGCGCTGGTTTCATCTTGCCGTGATCGTGTTTTTCGCCGCAGCGACCATCGTCTTCGCCGTGCAGAATCTCGACACGGTCACGATCTCCTTCTTCAAGATGAATCTCAGTCTGCCGCTCGCGCTCCAAACCCTCGTTGTCTATCTCGTTGGAGCCGCGACCGGCGGCAGCCTGTTCGCCCTGCTGCGGCGTTCATACGCAGGTTCCAAACGAGACGTCGAATGAACCAGCAACTCGACGCAAGACCATCTTGCGGAACTCCGCTGATCTGACGTGCTGGCAAAAAGCAGCACGCCGCGCGGTCGCCTCGCGTGGACGATCATCACCGGGGAGAAACCATGAGAGCCGCTTTGGTCCTGGCCGCAGCGCTAGCTGCCGCCTGCCTGTCCACGCCCGTCTCCGCGCAAAAGTCCTACGGTCCCGGCGTCAGTGACACCGAGATCAAGATCGGCAACACCATGCCCTATAGCGGCCCCGCATCGCCGCTCGGCATCACCGGCAGGGTGATCTCCGCTTATTTCGATGAGGTGAACGAGAAGGGCGGCGTCAACGGCCGCAAGCTCAACCTGTTGTCGCTCGACGACGCCTTCTCGCCGCCGAAGACCATGGAAGCCGCGCGACGTTTGGTCGAGGGCGACGGCGTCGCCTTCATCTTCGCGACCATGGGCACGGCGCCGAGCTCGGCGATCGCAAAATACCTCAACAGCAACAAGGTGCCGCAGCTGTTCCTGATCAGCTCGGCCTCGAAGTGGAACGATCCCGCCAACATGCCGTGGTCGATGGCGCTGCCCTGGGCGCCGAACTACACCAGCGAGGCCGCGATCGACGTCGCTTACGCCCGCGCCAAGAACCCGAACGCGCGTTTCGCGGTGCTCTATCAGAACGATGACGCCGGCAAGGAATATTTTCGCGGTGTCAAGGAAGCGCTTGGTGCCGACGCCGACAAGGCGCTCGCGATGGCCTCGAGCTTCGAGGTCACCGATCCCACCGTCGATTCCCAGGTGCTGACGCTGGCCAACACCAAGGCTGATGTCTTCATGATCTATTCGGTGACGCCGCGCGCCTGCGCGCAGGCGATCCGCAAGGCCCATGAGGTCGGCTGGCAGCCGACGCGCTTCCTCGCCTCCGGCTGCGCCAACAAGGCGACCGTCATGGTCCCTGCGGGCCTCGATGCCGGCAAGGGCGTGCTGTCGCTCGGCTCGCTCAAGCCGTTTGTCGAGCAGCCGAAGGACGACCCGTCGATGACGGCCTATATCGACTTCATGAAGAAGCGCCTGCCCAATGCCGACATCAACAATGTCGCCGGCCTCTACGGCTACACCGTCGCCGAGGCACTGGTCGTCCTGCTCAAGCAGTGCAAGGACAATCTGACGCGCGAGAACATCATGGCGCAGGCGGCGAACCTCAAGAACGTGCCGCTGTCGCTCTTGATGCCCGGCATCACCCTCAACACCACACCGCAGGATTTCCGCCCGATCAAGGACGGCTATATGCTCCAGTTCGACGGCAACGACTGGATCGTGGCGAGCGAGCTCTTGCGCGGGACGTGAGGGGGCGTTCTCTCCGCGAACTCGGAATCGTAGGGTGGGCAAAGGCGCACTTGCGCCGTGCCCACCACCGATCCAACACCGAAACAGAAACGTGGGCACGCTTCCGCCTTCGCTCTTCGAGCTACGGCGGACAAGTCGCTTTGCCCACCCTACGACACCGCTAGCAAAGCGGCCACACAGACGGTGCACCCTCTCCCCTTGTGGGCCTGTTGCGTTATCGGCTCTTGAGGCTGAAGACGTCAGGAGCGAGTGCCCTGGTCCCGGCAATTGCCTGGCAAGATCTGTAGTTGTCGCCCTGAGCGGGCAGCTCACGCGGCGATCGTGGCCCACCGCCTCATGTTGAAGGCGATCGAGGCGAGCAGGACTTGCCCGGTCGCCTTGATCAGACCGACGTAGCGGATGCAGGTCAGCCGCATGCGGCGTTTGAGAGTAGCGAAGGTGGTCTCGACCTGGGCTCGTCGACGCGCGATGAGGAGGTTGTAGCGTTTGAGCCTGGGCGGCAGTTCCGGGTGATGTCTGTTGGGCCGACGAGCGATGCGGGGCTTCTTGCCTTCCGCCTTCAGCCGGGCCCGTCGGGCATGGGTGTCGTAAGCCGCATCGGCCCAGACCACGGCTTCATCGCCGCGGATCAAAGCGTCCGCCGGTGTCGTATCGTTGACGTTAGCGGGTGTGGTCAACACCGCGCGGATCAAGCCGGATCCTTCGTCGACACCGACATGGGCCTTGTAGCCGAAGGTCGAGCCGCTTTTGCCCTGCCGTTTGGCAAACCGGGCATCAGGATCGTTTGAGGGGCGATCCTCCTTGGGCGGAGCCGAGACTGCCTGGATCAAGGTCGCATCCAGCATCGTGCCGCGCTTGAGGATCACGCCGGCATTCTCAAGCTGACGATCCAGTTCGCCAAACAGCTTCTCCAGCAGGCCTTGTTCAACGAGCTGGTTCCGGAAGCGGTTCAGGACCGTGTGGTCGGGCGTCGCATCCTCAAGGCTCAAACCGACGAAGCGCTTGAACGACAACCGGTCGCCCAGCGCTTCCTCGAGTTCGCGCTCCGAAAGACCATACAGCGACTGCAACAGCACAGCACGAAACAGCACCAGCACCGGATAGCCTGGTCGACCGGGCCCCCCTTCATCCCGCAAATGGCCGATCAGCTTCTCGAACCGGTACCACTTGACCAGGCCAGCCAGCCGATCCAGCGCCGCATTGGCGCCGGCTCCCTTCGGCATCAGCGCTTCCACAAAGCTCGGCTGTCCCGTCCGCTTGACCGCCATCGCTACCCTCCAAGGCTTTGCCCTAGGGAATCACAATTGACGAATTACGCAACAGGCCCCTTGTGGGAGAGGGTGGATGCGCGAAGCGCAGCCGGGTGAGGGGTGTCTCTCCTCACGACTGCTTGTGCGAGTGGATACAACCCCTCATCCGGCGCTTCGCGCCACCTTCTCCCACAAGGGGAGAAGGGAAGAGCTAAGCGCAGCGAACAGGAGACCACCATGGACTTTCAACACTCCGCCCGTTCGCTGGAGCTGCAGGAACGCGTTCGCCAGTTCATGCTTGCGCATGTCGAGCCGGTCGAGGAGCTCTATTACGAGCAGGTCAAGCCGGAGGCCGCGCGCTACAAGACGCCGCAGGTCCTCCAGGACCTGAAGCGGCTGGCACGCGAGCAGGGGCTCTGGAACCTGTTCCTGTCAGGCGAGCACGGCCAAGACCCTGACAACACTGGCCTCACCAATCTCGAATATGCGCCGGTGAAGGAGATCATGGGCCGCATCCTCTGGGCGCCTGAAATCTTCAACTGCTCGGCCCCTGATGTCGGCAACATGGAGGTGCTGGCGAACTACGGCACGCCGGCGCAGCAGGAGCGCTGGCTGAAGCCGCTGCTGGAGGGGCGCATCCGCTCCGGCTTCTCGATGACGGAGCCGCAGGTCGCCTCCAGCGACGCCACCAACATCCAGTGCGAGATCAAGCGCGACGGCGGCGACTACGTCATCAACGGCCGCAAATGGTTCACGTCAGGCGCGATGAATGAGGATTGCGAGATCCTGATCGTGATGGGCAAGACCGCGCCCGACGATCCCGACCGCCATCGCCAGCAATCCATGATCCTGGTGCCCAAGGCGACGCCCGGCGTGCGCATCGTCCGCGACATGCTGACCTACGGCTACGACGACGCGCCGGTCGGCCATCCCGAGATCGTCTACGAGAATGTCCGTGTGCCGGCCGAGAACATCCTGCTCGGCGAGGGCCGCGGCTTCGAGATCGCGCAAGGCCGGCTCGGCCCCGGCCGCATCCATCACTGCATGCGCTTGATCGGCTGCGCCCAGCGTGCGCTGGAATTGATGTGCCAGCGCTCGGTGTCGCGCACAGCCTTCGGCAAGCCGCTCGCAGACCAGGGTTCGGTGCGCGAGGACATTGCGCACTCCTTCTGCGAGATCGCGCAGGCGCGGCTCCTCACGCTGCAGGCCGCCGACAAGATGGACCGCGAAGGCAACAAGGCCGCGCGCGACCTGATCGCCGCCGCCAAGATCGTGGTGCCCAGCATGGCCGCTCGCGTCATCGACCGCGCCATCCAGATCCACGGCGCCGCCGGCGTCTCGCAGGACACCTTCCTCGCCCGCGCCTACGTCTATGCCCGCTTCATCCGCATTGGCGACGGCCCCGACCAGGTGCACCTTGCCGCGGTCGGCAAGGAGCTGATCAAGCGCGGCGGAGTGATGGGGTAGGGCCTGACCCTCTCCAGGAGCGCGTGCACCTTGATGTGGGATGAACGCTCATAGCGGCGCGCAGGATGCCGCGCGCAACCCCGGCGTCTCGCCATTCGACCTGACATTTAACCATGAAACGGCACTGTTTCAGGTCGTTACCGTATTGTTTCAGATCATTGTAGCACAATAGTAACGACTCTCGATTGAAAGTGGCGCTGAGTACGCGCAGCGGCAGGTTCGCGCACGGGTGAGAGAGAACAGACCGCTTCCGTTCGAGGAGAGGGCCTTTGCCGGCGTCAAAAGAGGCGGTCACGCCCCTGGCCATGTCAGGAAGCACGTTTAGCATGAGCTACCGCTGGATCATCGTGTCGGCGATCCTGCTGATGGCCTTGCTCGTTCAAATGCCTGTCGTTCTCAACGCGGATTTGAGCTGCCTGCTGACCGAAGGCGAGAAAGTTCTCGATGGCGGAAAGCTCGGCGTCGACGTCTTCGAACTGAATCCGCCGCTGTCGGTCTATTTGTACATGCCGGCGTTGCAGCTTGCGCGCATCACCGGCATTGCCCCCGAGATCATCGTGATCATCCTGGTGATGATCGAGATCGTTGCCGCACTCGTCATCATCGATCGTGCCGCTGCGGCGGCAAAGCTGGAAGCCGACGAGAGGAGCATTACGGCGTGCGTGCTAGCATTCCTGTTCGCAATTTTTCCCAGCGCCGTATTCGGACAGCGTGAACACATCGCCGTCATTGCGATGACGCCTTTCGTCGCCATCGCTGCGATCCGCTGGCGCGGGCTTGCGCCCGGACCGGTTGCGATCCTGGCGGGACTGGGTGCCGGGTTGGGCATGAGCCTGAAGCCCTACCTTACCCTCGTGGTCGGCCTGCCGATCATCCTCTGCGTCCTCCGTCAACGCTCCATCAAACCCTTGTTCACACCCGAAGCGTGTGCGGCCGCTGCTGTCGTGATCGGCTATGGAGCGGTGCTCGCCATCTTCTTTCCGGCTTATCTGTTGACCTTTGCCCCGATGGTTACTGCCGCTTATGTGCCATTGAGGATGGATTTCGGCGATCTGCTTTTTTTCCCGGCCGTTATGCTGGTCGCTTCCGTCGGCCTCGTGCGCCTGTTGGCGCCGCAGGACTTCAAATGGGAAGGCGGCGCAACGCCGTGGCTGGCCGCAGCGGTTGGCGGAGCGGCGAGTTTCATCATCCAGGGTAAGGGCTGGACCTACACGGCATTTGCGCTTTGCATGTTTGCGAGTGCCGCGCCATTGCTGCAGGCTCGCACGAAGACGTTGCGCCTGCCTGTCATGATCTGCGCCCTTGCTGCGATTGTGTGCATCGGCTCCCGTTTGTCCCTTCAGGTGCGGCCGTTCCCGCCACTGGAGGGGCGTATCCTGGCCCTTGCAAAGCATCCGCGGCTGATCACGATCGGCGATCACGTCGCTCTCGGGCATCCGCTCGTCCGTCAGATCAATGCGACCTGGGCGGGCAACACGTGTGGGCAGGCGTTGGCGGCCGGCTCAATGCTCCAACAGAAGAGCTCGCAACTGCCTGAGGGTGAGCGAGCGAAACTGGACGGCATCATCAATTTCGAGCGGCGGCTGCTGTTGGCGGACCTGCGGGCCGGTCGGCCGAATGTGATTCTCGTGGATACCTATCTGCTGAGCTCAATGCCGTTCGATTGGCTGGCCTGGGCCAATTCGGATCCCGACCTCAAGGCGGAGTTGAGCCGTTATCGTGAAGTCGCGGATGCCGACGGCCGCGTTCGCATCTTGGTCGATCCATCCGGCTCGGAATGATAGTCCCGTCTCGCTCGATGTGAGCTGTCGATGGCAGTGCTTGCCGGGCTGCAGTGGCTAATAGCCGCTTTCGTTTGCTTGGCCGCTTATTCGTGGTGGCCGACGTCACGTCCCTAAGGGGCCGGTCCAACGCAATTCGGGTGTGCAATGGCGAGACTCATCACGCTTGCTGGTTTGCCGGGGGTCGGCAAGTCAAGCATTGCCCGGGTTCTGGCGCGGCGTACCGGAGCCGCCTGGCTGCGGATCGATTCGATGGATCAAGCGATCTGGGCATCCGGTACTGCACCGGCTGATCTGCTGGACTGGACCTATCGCGCCGCTCAGGCCGTCGCGACAGACAACCTCGCCCTCGGCCTGGACGTGATTGCCGACTGCGTCAATGATTGCGAGGAGGCGCGGGAAGGCTGGCAAATCGCTGCGCGAAAGGCTGGCGCCGAGATCGCCTGGATCGAGGTGGCGTGCAGCGATGCAGACGAGCACCGACGCAGGATTGAGACGAGATCGACCGACATTGCCGGGCTGTCGTTGCCCGGCTGGAATGCGGTCGCCGGCCGAGCGTACGCTCCGTGGGAGCGCGATCATTTTACGGTCGACACAGCACGGCGCAGTCTCGAGCAGTGCGTGGAAGAAGCGCTCGGCCTGCTTGACCGTCGGTAGCCGCTTCTGGCGCCTCCTTCCGCAAACACAAGTCTACTGAAGCTGACCCAGCTCATCCATGGCGCCTGACGCCGCCACGATGACATCATGCCAGTGTTTTGCCCGACGAGTCAAAGCGATTTCGTAAAATCAGTAGTCATCCGAGCGCGAAGCCAAGCCATTGATATCGCTGGCCCCGGCTACTGTGCATGGGGTTGTTTTTCAGTTTTGGTTCTGGCAGGCCTGCCGCCGGCCTCATGGCGCCGCGGTGCGCCGGATCATTTCGCCTTCATCATCCCGCTTTGGCGATACGGCTGTCGGCCGCTCCCGAACGCAGGTTCTGGAAGAACTTTTCCACCTCGCGCGACAGCGTGTCCGCCGTCTCCGTGAGGCTGCTCGCCGCCGTCAGCACGGAGGCTGCCGCCGTGTCCGTCTCGCCGATGGCGTCGCGCAGCGAGGTGATGTTGGCGACCAGGGTCTCGTTGCCCTGCGCGGCCGATTGGGCGTTGGACGAGATCTCGCGCGTGGCGGTGTCCTGCTGGCCGATGGCGCCGGCGATTGCCGAGGTGACGTCGCTGATCTCGCGCACGGCGCCGCCGATCTCGCGCACGGCATCGACCGCGTTGCGGGTGGACGCCTGGATCATCGAGACGTTCTCGCCGATCTCGGCGGTCGCCTTGGCGGTCTGACCCGCCAGCGCCTTCACTTCGTGCGCAACGACGGCAAAGCCGCGGCCGGCGTCACCGGCGCGCGCGGCTTCGATGGTGGCGTTGAGCGCGAGCAGATTGGTCTGCTCGGCGATGGCCTGGATCAGGTTGAGCACGCCGTCGATGCGCTGGGTGGCGGCCGCGAGGCTTTCGATCTCGGAGATCGACTTCTCGGTGCGCTGACCGGTCTGCTCGACCGCGCTTGCGGACTGCCGGACCTGGCGGCCGATCTCCACCACCGACGCCGACAGCTCCTCGGCTGCGCCTGCCACCGCGGTGACGTTGTGCGAGGCCTGCTCGGTGGCGTTCGCCGCGGTGCCGGCGCGGCTGTTGGCATCCGCTGTGACGCGGGTGATCGTCTGCGCGGTCTCGCGCATGACAGAGGCGTTGTCGCTGAGGCCGCGCATGATCGCGCCGATCGCCTCGCGAAACGCGTCGACGGATTGCTCGATGTGGCGGGCGCGCTGCTCGCGCGCGGCGGAGTCCTGCGAGACCTGCGAGGCGAGATTGCGGTTGCGGCCCATCGCGTCCTGGAAGATCTGGATGGCGCGTGCCAGCGCGCCGATCTCGTCGGCGCGGTCAGAGTGCGGTACCACGACATTCTCGGCGCCGTCCGCGACCTGCTCGATGGTCGCGGTGATGGCGGAGAGGGGACGGGCGATCGAGCGGGCGATGATGACGATGCCGATCACGACGAGGGCCAGCGCGACGCCGCCGAGGCAGGTCAGCACGAAGGAGAGGGTGCGATTGGTCTCGGTCTCTTGCGCGATCTGTCTGGCGCGTTCGGCATAGACCTTGTACAGTGCCTCGAGATCCTTGTTCAGCGCCGAGCGCACGGCGCGATTGGCGTCGTTGTCGCCCCATTCGCGGCCCGCGGCCGCATTGATCTCGACGCCGCGGCGCACCAGCTCCTTGCGGAACTCGACGAACTGCTCGATGCGCTTCTTGAACGTGGCGAACTGCTCGGCATCGTCGGCTTTGACGATGGTCTCCCAGCGCTTCACGACGTCGAGGATCTGGGCGTTGAACTTGAGCAGGCCTTCGCCGTATTTCTTCACGACGGCCGGTTCGGTCGACATGTAGACGCCGCGCGATTCCATCACGACCGCGTAGACCAGCGAGTTGACTCGCTCGACATTGAGCGCGGCGGCGTTCGCCGTCTCGATCGCGCTCGTCAACTCGGCGCTGCGGCGGCTGTTGTAGTCGGACAGCGTCGCGATCGCCGCCGTGAGCAGCGCGAACAGCGCGAAGATCGCGTAGAGCTTGGTCGCAAGCGTGAAACGGCCTGCCACCCCCGTGGCATTCCCAGATCGGTCGGTTGTCATGCTTTTCAGAGGCCCCAATGGCCGGCAGTGGCCGGAGAGCGCGGTCGTATAAAATTGATGCAAAACTATGCAGAATGAAGATGGACGCCGTCTTAACGCCGTGGCCCGGCCCCTTCGTCCTTAGTCGAAAGAAAGGTAAGATATTTCAGTGTCTTGATCTGGGTATAGTTTGGGATCGCGCTGATGTCGGCCACTGGCCGATGAACCCCGGAGGGGCCTTTGGTCTACCGCCACACCATCGACGCCACGACCTACACGTTCCCGGACCTGCGCGACCTGCTCGCCAAGGCGACGCCGCCGCGCTCCGGCGACCGGCTGGCCGGAATTGCCGCGGCAAGTGCCGCGCAGATGATCGCGGCGCGGATGGCGCTCGCCGACGTCCCGCTCGGGCAGTTCTTGCAGGAAGCTGTCATCCCGTACGAAGCCGACGAGGTCACCCGCCTCGTCATCGACAGCCACGATGCCAGAGCATTCGCGCCGGTGGCTTCGCTGACGGTCGGCGCCTTTCGCGACTGGCTGCTGTCGGACGCGGCGACATCCGAGGTTTTGCGCAGGCTGGCAGGCGGCATCACCCCGGAAATGGCGGCCGCGGTCTCAAAGCTGATGCGCAACCAGGACCTGATCCTGGCGGCGCGGAAATGCGAGGTCACCACCGCCTTTCGCAACACCATTGGCCTGAAGGGGCGGATGAGCACGCGGCTTCAGCCCAACCATCCCTTCGACGACGCCAGGGGCATCACCGCCTCGATCCTCGACGGCATCCTGTTAGGGGCCGGCGATGCCTGCATCGGCATCAATCCGGCGAGCGACGATCCCGCTGTCATTGCGCAATTGCTGCGGCTGCTGGACGAGATCATCGCGCGGCTGAAGATCCCGACGCAAGCTTGCGTGCTGACCCATGTCACGACGACGCTGTCGCTGATCGGGCAGGGCGTGCCGGTCGACCTCGTCTTCCAGTCGGTCGCCGGCACCGAGGCCGCCAATCGCAGCTTTGGCGTCGATCTCGCGCTCCTGAAGGAGGCGCAGCAGGCCGGCCTCTCGCAGAAGCGCGGCACGGTCGGCGAGAACGTGATGTATTTCGAGACCGGCCAGGGCTCGGCGCTGTCGGCGGGCGCCCATCACGGCGTCGACCAGCAGACCTGCGAGGCGCGGGCCTATGCGGTCGCCCGCGCCTTTGCGCCATTGCTGGTCAACAGCGTGGTCGGCTTCATCGGCCCGGAATATCTCTACGACGGCAAGGAAATCATCCGTGCCGGGCTGGAGGATCATTTTTGTGGCAAGCTGCTCGGCCTGCCGCTCGGGATCGACATCTGCTACACCAACCACGCCGAGGCGGACCAGGACGACATGGACAATCTGCTGACGCTGCTGGCGGCCGCCGGTGTCACCTTCATTATGGGTGTCCCCGGGGCCGACGACGTCATGCTGAACTACCAGTCGACGTCTTTTCACGACGCGCTCTATGTCCGCGACGTCTTCGGCCTGCGCCGCGCGCCGGAATTCGACGACTGGCTGGTGCAGTCGGGGATCGCGGGCGCCGATTTCCGTCTTGCCGGCGACGCAGGCCTGCTGCCCGATTTTGCCTCACGGCTGATCGCGTGACGCGGCGGGAGCGCCCGGCGGCTTGAGGAAACCATTGGTCCCTCTCGGAATTATGGTCCTGCCACAATATTGAGAAATTCCGGCGACAGCATTACGCTATGTGTCTGGCTGGCAATTTCCGCAGCTATGTCGACCGTGGCGGGGGAGCTTTGATGCGAGCTGAAAGTAACGGTACGGCCCGGCGGATTCTGTGCGTGTTTCCCCGGTACACCTCGTCGTTCGGGACGTTCGAGCATTCCTATCCATTGACCGACGGCGTCTGCGCCTTCATGCCCCCGCAGGGGCTCTTGCTGCTCGCGGCCTATCTGCCCGAGGAGTGGGAGGTCAAATTCGTCGACGAGAATCTCCGTCGCGCGACCAACGAAGAGTTCGCGTGGGCGGAGGCGGTCTTCGTCAGTGGCATGCACATCCAGCGCCAGCAGATGAACGACATCTGCCGCCGCGCCCATGAGTTCGATCTCCCGGTCGCGCTCGGCGGTCCTTCCGTCAGCGCCTGCCCGGACTATTATCCGTCCTTCGACTATCTCCATGTCGGCGAACTCGGCGACGCCACCAATCGGCTGATCGAGATTTTGGCGCGCGACACGTCGCGTCCCGGGGAGCAGGTGGTGCTCACCACCAAGGACCGCGTGCCGATGACGGAGTTTCCGATCCCGGCCTACGAACTCGCCGACGTGAAGAAATACTTCCTCGGCAGCATCCAATATTCCAGCGGCTGCCCCTATCAGTGCGAGTTCTGCGACATCCCCGGCCTCTACGGCCGCAATCCGCGCCTCAAGTCGCCCGAGCAGATCATCGCCGAGCTCGACCGCCTGCGCGAATGCGGGATGACCGACACGGTCTATTTCGTCGACGACAATTTCATCGGCAACCGCAAGGCGGCGATGGACCTGCTGCCGCATCTGATCGAATGGCAGAAGCGGACCGGCTATGTGGTGCGGCTCGCCTGCGAGGCGACGCTCAACATCGCCAAGCGGCCCGAGATCCTCGAAAAGATGCGCGAGGCCTATTTCATCACCATCTTCTGCGGCATCGAGACGCCCGATCCCGACGCGCTGAAGGCGATGCACAAGGACCACAACATGATGGTCCCGATCCTCGAGGGCGTGCAAACGATCAACTCCTACGGCATGGAGGTCGTGTCCGGCATCATCATGGGGCTCGACACCGACAAGCCGAACACCTCGGAGGCGCTGCTGGCCTTCGTCGAGGAGTCCCGGATTCCGCTGCTCACGATCAACCTGCTCCAGGCGCTGCCGAAGACGCCGCTGTGGGACCGTCTGGAGCGCGAGGGACGCCTGATCGAGGATGACGGTCGCGATTCCAACGTCGACTTCCTGTTGCCCTATGATGAGGTCGTCGCATCCTGGAAGCACGCCATGGGCGTCGCCTACGAGCCCGAGAAGGTCTACGCGCGCTTCCAGTATCAATGCGACAACGTCTATGTGCACCGCCTGAAGATGCCGACGCCGGACGAGATGAAGACCTGGCCCAACATCCGGCGCGGTCTCGTGATGCTGCGCAACATCTTCTGGAAGGTCGGTGTGCTCGGCGACTACAGGCGCGTGTTCTGGAAGTTTGCGCTCGGGCGCATCAAGCGCGGCGACCTCGAAGGGCTGATCGGCTGCACCTTGATCGCGCACCATCTGATTACGTTTGCGCGCGCGGCGTCCAGCGGCAGGCAAAACGCCTCGAACTATTCGATCCGCCTGCGCGAGGCCTCCGTTCCCGCCGAATGACGCGACATGTCTGATCCGGCCGTCCCGCGCCGCCCGACCCTCGATCTGCGGTCGCTGACGCCTGCGCGCGTCGCGCTCGGCCGCAGCGGCGCGAGCGTGCCGACAAGGGCCTTGCTGGATTTCACGCTGGACCATGCCCGCGCCCGCGATGCCGTG
The DNA here is from genome assembly GCF_051810765.1 of Bradyrhizobium sp. 604_D8_N2_3. Classification (NCBI taxonomy): domain Bacteria; kingdom Pseudomonadati; phylum Pseudomonadota; class Alphaproteobacteria; order Hyphomicrobiales; family Nitrobacteraceae; genus Bradyrhizobium; species Bradyrhizobium sp. 604_D8_N2_3. Next base: position 3,025,645 of record NZ_JBPWPM010000001.1, read on the forward strand.
CATGCAGTCTTCGACGCGCCGCGTCTGGTCGCAGATCTCCGCGCGCTTGGCCTTATCGTCACCGAGGCGCGGAGCCAGGCGGTCGACCGCAGGGATTATTTGCGGCGGCCGGATCTGGGACGACAGCTCGATGCCGGTTCAGCGGAGCTTTTGGCGCGAAGTGCCTCGGAGCCGTGCCAGCTCGCCATCGTGATCGGCGACGGCCTGTCGTCGGCCGCGGTCCACGCCCATGCGGTGGCGCTGGTGTCTCACCTGCTGCCGCTGCTTGCGGAAGGGAACGACGTCGCGATTGGACATTTCGTTGTCGCCTCAGGCGCGCGCGTCGCGCTCGGCGACGAGATCGGCGCCATTCTCGGTGCGCGCATGGTGGTGACGCTGATCGGCGAGCGGCCGGGCCTGTCCGCGCCCGACAGCCTCGGCGCCTATCTGACCTTCGCACCGAAGCCGGGCCGCACCGATGCCGAGCGCAATTGCGTCTCGAACGTCCACAAGGCCGGGTTGAGCCATGACGAGGCCGCCTTCAAAATCGCCTGGCTTGTTCGCGAGGGGCTGGCGCGGGAGGCCACCGGCGTGGCGCTGAAAGACGAGAGCGGCGATCCTCCCGCTCGAATCGGGACGATCCGGCCGGAATGACCGGTATCAAGGGTCGAAATCGCCGCATGTTGATCCAATTTGTGCGCTTGCGCGCGCTTGCGAGAGGGCGTTTGGACCTGCTAAACCCCTCGCGGCGATTTTCCGCGCATTTTCAAAGGGCAAGCCTCCCATCTGTATGGCATTTTCAAGCCGTTCGCGGGACGCAATAAGCTCACAGACCCGAGCCGATTAGGAACTGGACAAGGCATGCTCGAAAAGCACCGCGAGAATGAGGTTCATGTCGACAAGGTCGAGCAGGGACCGACGTCCTCGATCGCCTTCGGGCTCGAGCGCATCGGGCTGATCGCCGTCCGGGCGCCGATCGTCTCCTGCATCGTTCTGCTCGCCCTGATCGTCGGTGCCGTGTTCGGCATTCACCGGATCAAGATCGACGATTCGCTGTCCCAGCTGTTCCGGTCCAACACGCCGGAATTCCGCCAGTATGAAGCGGTGACAAAGAAGTTCCCGGCTGAGGAATTCGACGTCCTCGTCGTGGTCGAAGGCAAGACCCTCCTGGCGCGGAATAACCTCGAGAAGCTGCGCGACTTCGTCACCGACATGCAGCTGGTCGAAGGCACGCGCGGCCTGGTCTCGCTGTTCTCGGCGCGGCAGGCGCCGGCGCCGGGCAGGCTGCCGGCGGCGCTGTTCCCGCCCGAACTGCCCGAGGGCGCGGCCTATGACAAGTTCGTCGAGACCGTCAAGAACAACGAGATCATCCGCGGCAAGCTGTTGTCGGACGACGGCACGCTGGCGCTGATCGTGCTCTCGCTCGATCCGGAGGTGGTCGCCTCCAGCAAGCTGACCAAGACCGTCGGCGACATCCGTGCGCTGATGAAGGAAGACCTCGGCAATACCGGCCTCAACGTGCAGCTCTCCGGCGTGCCGGTGATGCAGCTTGAGATCCGCAACGCGGTCGAGCGTGACGGGCTGACCTACAACATCCTCGGCATCCTCGCCGGCTGCGTTATCGCCATCATCTTCTTCCGCAAGATCTCGTTCATGGTCGCGGCGGCGTTCCCGCCGATGATTGCGATCCTGCTGGCGCTCGGTGCGCTCGGCTGGGCCAATTTCAATCTCAACATGTTCCTGAACGTGATGACGCCGCTCATCATGGTGATCAGCTTCTCGGACTCGATGCAGTTGACGTTCGCCGCGCGCGACCGGCTGATCGCGGGCCAGGACAAGTTCACCGCGTTCAAGAACGCCGTGCTGGTGGTGGGCCCGGCCTGCGTGCTGACGCACGGCACCGCCGGCATTTCCTTCATCGCGCTCCAGTTCTCCGACTCCGACCTGATCCGCAAGTTCGGCGAGGCGGGCCTCGCCGCCACCATCATCGCGCTGGTCGCGGTGCTGTCGCTGGTGCCGGTGTTCGGCGTGCTGCTGGTGCGCAATGAGAAAGTCTTTGCTTCCAAGTTCCAGAGCGCGGATGCCGGCGTGCAGGCGCTGCGCAATTTCTGCTACTGGATCGCGGTCCGCATGGTGGGCCGTCCCGGCCTGTTCAGCCTGATTGCAGTGTTGTTCGTCGCGGGCCTCGGCGTCATCTACGCCAATCTGGAACCGCGCTACCGGCTCGCGGATCAGGTGCCGGACAAGCGCCAGGCCGTCGCCGCCAGCGACCGGCTCGATGCCAAGCTCACCGGTGCCAATCCGGTCAACGTGCTGGTCCAGTTCCCCAAGGGTGAGACGCTCTACTCGCCGGAGACGCTCCAGACCATCGCGGACGTGCATGCGACCGTCGAGAAGGCGGCCGGTGTCGGCAACGTCTGGTCGCTCGAGACCCTGCGCCGCTGGCTCGCAGACAAGGCCGGCAGCGCCGACGTCGCGACGCTGAAGGAATATGTCAACGTCATCCCCGAGCATCTGGTCCGGCGCTTCATCGACGCCGAGCAGGACGCCGTCGTGGTCGCAGGCCGCGTGCCGGACAAGGATTCCAGCCAGCTGCTACCGATCGTCGACAAGCTCGATTCCGAACTTGACGCCGTCCGCAAGAAGCATCCGGGCTACGAGATCGCGGTAACGGGTCTTGCCGCGATTGCCGCGCGCAACTCGGCCGGCATGATCGAGAAGCTCAACCGCGGGCTCACTGTCGAATTCGCGCTCGTCGCGATCTTCATCGGCCTTGCCTTCCGCTCCTGGGTCGTGATGTTCGCCTGTATCCTGCCGGGCATCTTCCCGGTGGTGATGTCGGGAACGGTGCTGTGGGCGATGGGCGAGGGGCTGCAATTTGCCAGTGTCGTGGCGCTGACCGTTTCGTTCGGCCTGGGCTTGAGCGCGACGATCCACTTCCTCAATCGCCTCAGGCTGGAGAGCAAGCCGGGCGTCGGTTCGGCGCTCGCGGTGGAGCGCGCGACGGTGCTGGTCGGCCCGGCGTTGATCCTGACCACGCTGGTGCTGGCCTGCGGTCTCGTCGTCACCGTGTTCTCCGACCTGCCGTCGCTGCGGCTGTTCGGCTGGCTCAGCGCCTTCTCGATGGTGATGGCCCTCGTCGCCGACCTCTTCATCCTGCGGCCGACGGCGATGTGGCTGATCAACCTGCACGCCAAGCTTCAGGGCCCTGACAAGCCGGCGATCTGAGCGGGCGGCATACGCCGCCCTTTGCTCACGCCTCGACCCGGACGATCCCGTACGGATTGAACTTGAAATCGTCCTCGGCGTAGTCCTGCTCCCGCGAGAGCGTAAGCTTGCGATCGCGTAGCGTCGCTTCGATGCCACTCTCGGCCATCGCGTTGGCAAGCTCCTCCATGAGCATCACCGCCGACCATTCGTTGCCGCGCGATTTCGCGACATAGATCTCCGGCAAGCCGACGAGGTGATAGCCGACGGTCTCGTAATAGCGATCGCCGCCGAGCGGACGCTTGGCGAAAGCAAGACGACACGCCTTGGCGACGGCGAGGGTCATGCCAAGGCCCTGACTGGTCTTTGCGCCCTTGCGGGCCTGATCGCCGAGACTGCGCCACCGCTCGAGGCCGTGGGCAATGCCGGCGCTTTCGCCCTTCACGGCGGTGGCACCGGCTTCGATCATCTCCTCGACGATGCGCAAGGCCGCGGCCGAAAAGGCGACTGCCTTCTGCTGCTCCAGCGGCGGGCTCAGCAAATAGAGCACCGCTTTGTGGCTGGCCACGGTCGCTTCGTCCGCGGCAGACCAGGCTTTCGGGAAGACGCGGTCCCAGCACACGCCGAACGACCGCTCCATGTGCGGATCGGGTTTGGCTTGCGAATAGGTGCGGTCGATCTCGAAGTTGAAATCCGCGATTGTCTTGGCCACCGCCTTCGACGGGTGCAGCAGGCTCTCGTCCTTGCCGAGGAAGCAGAGCACGTGACGCGGTTTTACCGACGAAGGCTGCATGCTCGTACCCTGCTGGTCATTGGCGAAGGCGCGGCTGGTTACGAAGAGCCCGGCGGCCTTGAGCAGATGTCTGCGAATTGGGTCCATGTCCGCAACAATGTCAGCAAAAAGCCCCCGGCTCGCGAGAACCGGGGGCGTGTTCCTTATCCGCTGGGAAGGGCGTCAGCCCTTCGTCATCGTGATGTTGACGCCGCGGATCTCGCCCTTCGAGCTGATCTGCACCGTCTGCTTGGTGCCGTTGGTGCGCAGCGACAGGTTGGCGGCGAAGCCGTTGGCTTCGACGAACACCTCGATCTGGCCGCCGCCGGCGGTGCCCTGGAGATTGCCGAAGATGTTGCGGTTGGTCTCGCTCCAGTTGCCGGAGATTCGCTCGCCCTGGCTCGTCACGTCGCTGGTGAGGTCGAACTTGTAGCTGTCGGACGCGCAGTGAAGGGCCTGCTTGAGGCTGAGACCGGTGCCGGCGACCTTGTAGTCGGCCTTGCAGCGGATGCGCTCGGTGCTGCCATCGGACAGCGACACCGTGCCGGTGCCGCTCCACGCACCGTCGAAACCTGCAAACGGTCCGGACGACTGAGCATGGCTTGCCGAGACTGAGAAGAGCAGCGCAGCCCCGATGCCGGCCGCCTTGATTGCCTGTCCAGATCGCCCAAAGAATTGCATTTTGAATATCCCGTTTTCGAGCGACGTTCGCTTAGGATGAACGTCTCGCCACATCGAAAGTTTAGTGTTCCGAGGCTGTGTCTGGTTCAAAGTCTGACAGCCGGGGACGGCGGTTCACGACGCCCTCGCGCCAGGTCAGGCTGCGCGATTCTCTCTGTTTCGGTGTGTTTCTGGCGGGAAAAGCAGGGCGGAGAGATGCAGCTCTGCAACAGGTACGCATCAAAACGCGGTGTGCCAGAATTATGACGTAGTATCAAACTCTTACATCTGCCAATGAAGAGCGAGGGAAGACCTAATTTGGTGGCTGTGGCGCCAATTTGGCCGCATTTGCCAGTGCTTGTGCCTTCTCCGAGGCCGCACGTTCCGCGGCGACTTGCCATCAGAACAATCCATTCCGGTCGTCCGCCCTGTGCTGTCCGGGATTGGTGCGATTCTGCCGTCAGAATGAAGGAATACAATGCGTAAGCTTCTCGTCGCTCTCACCCTGCTGTCGGCATCCCTTTCGACGGCGGCATTCGCCCAGGCAGGACGCGGCACGGACGCGGAACAGAAGGCCTGCACGCGCGATGTGCAGAAGTTCTGCCGTCCGGTCATCGACCAGGGCGATTTCACCATCCTGGCCTGCCTCAAGGAGAACCGGGCCAAGATCTCGCAGGCCTGCGACCAGGTCCTGAAGACCCACAACCAGTAAGCTCGGCCACTGGCCTACCAAGGGCGGCCCCGGGGCCGCCTTTTCGGGCCGGATCCGGAAGGGCAGCCATCGAGAGACAGGATTGGTTTTGCGGCCGTATTCCCCTATATGGGGGCCGCGGCGGCATCGCCGGCATGAGCCCGCGCGAGCGAAAAAGCCCTTCCTGTCCAAACGATTGTAAACCAGCCCTCGATGACCTCTGCGAGCGAATTGCGATCCGGCAAGGGTGACCGCGACGAGAATTTTCCCGTCGCGTCCTGGATCATTCATCCGCGCCATCGCGCGCTGATCCTGGCGTACTACAATTTCGTCCGCACCGCCGACGACATCGCCGATCACGCGACGCTGCCGCCCGACCAGAAGCTCGCTTATCTCGACCTGCTCGAGGCGGAACTGCTCGGCGAGGGCGACACCCAGGCCGAAGCCGTCATTCTGCGGCGGGCGCTGGCCGAGCGAGGCATGGCGCCGCGCCACGCGCTCGACGTGCTCATCGCGTTCCGCATGGACGTCACCAAGCTGCGCTACGAGAACTGGGACGAGGTCATCCACTATTGCCGCTACTCGGCGATGCCGGTCGGCCGTTTCATGCTCGACGTCCACGGCGAGAGCACGTCGACATGGGCGGCCTCGGACGCGCTCTGCGCAGGTCTTCAGATCAACAACCACCTCCAGGATTGCGGCAAGGATTTTCGCGAGCTCAATCGCGTCTATCTGCCGCGCGACGCGCTGGCCGCGAGTGGCGCCTCGGTCGAGCAGCTCGGGCTGACGCAGTCGCCGCCGGCGATGCTGGCCTGCCTTCAGGCGCTCGCCGTGCGCAACGCAGCCCTGCTCGACGAGGGCCGGTCGCTCAGCGCGGAGATCCGCGATTTCCGCCTCGGCGTCGACGTCGCGGTGATCCAGGCCTATGCCGATCGCATCGTGCGCCTGTTGAAGGTGCGCGATCCCCTGCGCGAGCGCGTGCATCTGAACAAGTTCGAGCTTCTCACTTTCAGCCTCGCCGGCATGATCGGCGAAGTCGGCCGCCGCGCGATCGGGCGCAAGGCCATTTCCAGACCGGGGACTGCACATGACGCTTGAGGCGACCTCGCCCAGCGCCAATTACGGCTCGACCGCATCGAACAGCTCCTTCTACGCTGCGATGCGCATCCTGCCGCATGACCAGCGCGAAGCGATGTTCCAGATCTACAGCTTCTGCCGCCAGGTCGACGACATCGCCGATTCCGACGGCCCGCGCGACGAGCGGCTCGCCGCGCTTCAGGAGTGGCGCAACGACATCGACGCGCTCTATCAGGGCCATCCGCCGCCGCGGCTGAAGGACTACGTCGCCTCGGTGAAGACCTTCGGCCTCAAGCGCGAGGATTTCCTTGCGATCGTCGACGGCATGGAGATGGACGTGCCGCAGGACATCCGCGCGCCCGACATGACGACGCTCGATCTCTACTGCGATCGCGTCGCCAGCGCCGTGGGGCGGCTGTCGGTGCGGGTGTTCGGCCTGCCCGAGGAAGACGGCATCCAGCTCGCCTACCATCTCGGCCGCGCGCTCCAGCTCACCAACATCCTGCGCGACATCGACGAGGACGCTGGCCTCGGCCGGCTCTATCTGCCGCGCGAGGCGCTGCTGCATGCCGGCATCACCTCCAACGACCCGAACCGCGTGATCACCGAGCGCGCGCTGCCGAAGGTCTGCCAGCCGCTGACGCAGCGTGCGAAGGCGCATTTCGAGAAGTCTGACGAGATCATGAACCGCAACAAGCGCCGCGCCGTGCGCGCGCCGCGGATCATGTCGAAATACTACCATTCCATTCTGGACCTCCTGATCGCACGCGGCTTCAACGCGCCGCGCGAGCCGGTGCGTGTGTCGAAGGTCGCGCGCATCCTGATCCTGCTCCGTTACGCTTTCATCTGATGCAAAAGACAGCTCACATCATCGGTGCTGGAATTTCCGGCCTCTCCGCCGCCGTGCGGCTCGCCAATGCCGGCTTCAAGGTCGCCGTGCACGAGGCGACGCACCAGGCCGGCGGCCGCTGCCGTTCCTATTTCGACGGCGCCACCAATCTCACCATCGACAACGGCAATCATCTGCTGCTGTCGGGCAACAGCCATGCGCGCGCCTATGCCCGCTCGATCGGCACCGAGGCGGGCCTCGTCGGCCCCGAGCGCGCGCAGTTTCCGTTCGTCGACATCAAGACCGGGCAGCGCTGGCAGATCGATCTCGGCGATGGCCGGCTGCCGACCTGGGTGCTCGACGAGAGCCGCCGCGTTCCCGACACCGGGCTCAGCGATTATCTCAAGCTGGCGCCGCTGATCTGGGCGTCGGAGGAGACGCTGGTCGGCAAGTCCATTCCCTGCGAAGGCATCCTGTATCAGCGGCTGGTGCAGCCGCTGCTGCTTGCGGCGCTCAACGTCGATCCGCCCGAGGGCTCGGCCGGGCTTGCCGGCGCGATCGTGCGCGAGACGCTGCTTGCCGGCGGACAGGCGTGCCGGCCGCTGATTGCGCGCGACGGCTTGAGCGCCGTGCTGATCGAGCCTGCCGTCAAGTTCTTGCAGGAGCGCGGCCACACCGTTCAGCTCGGCCATGAGCTGCGTTCGTTTACGACCGGTGACGGCAAGGCCAGCGCGCTGAATTTCGGCGGCGAGGATGTGATCCAGCTCGGTGAGGGCGATGTCGTCGTGATGGCAGTGCCGCCGCGTGCCGCTGCGAGCCTGCTGCCCGGGCTGAAGACGCCGACCGAATTCCGCGCCATCGTGAACGCGCATTTCCGCTTTGAACCGCCGCCGGGCTCGGCGCCGATCCTCGGCGTGATCGGCGGCGTCGTGGAATGGCTGTTCGCGTTCCCGAACCGGCTCTCCGTGACCATCAGCAATGGCGACCGCCTGGTCGACATGCCGCGCGAGGAACTCGCGCAGGCGATCTGGAACGACGTCTGCAAGGCGGGCGGGGTCTCCGGCGAGCTGCCCCCCTGGCAGATCGTGCGCGAGCGCCGTGCCACATTTGCGGCCACGCCGGCCCAGAATGCCCTGCGTCCGGGGCCGGCCACTGCGCTGAAAAACCTGTTTCTTGCCGGCGACTGGACTGCTACGGGATTGCCTGCAACCATCGAGGGATCGGTGCGGTCCGGTGATCGCGCCGCCGATCTGGTTTTGGCCGCAAAGCGGCCCTGACGGGCAAAGTCCCGGTCAATTTCAATCGACTATCGGAGCAATCGAGCGACATGGATTCCGTGAACGCGACCAGCCGCGAAGCCTTGGAATCGGGCGTCCTGGAATCGAGCATTGCGTCGGCGACGCAAGGCGTTCTCGGCTTCCAGCAATCCGACGGCCATTGGGTGTTCGAGCTCGAGGCCGACTGCACCATTCCGGCCGAATACATCCTGCTGCGCCATTATCTCGCAGAGCCCGTGGACGCCGTGCTCGAGGCCAAGCTCGGCAATTATCTCCGCCGCGTGCAGGGCGCCCATGGCGGCTGGCCGCTCGTGCATGACGGCGAGTTCGACATGAGCGCGAGCGTGAAGTCCTACTTCGCGCTCAAGATGATCGGTGATTCCGTCGACGCCCCGCACATGGTGCGTGCGCGCGAGGCGATCCATGCCCGCGGCGGCGCGATCAACAGCAACGTCTTCACGCGCTTCCTGCTTGCGATGTTCGGCGTGGTGACCTGGCGCGCGGTGCCGGTGCTGCCGATCGAGATCGTGCTGTTGCCGTTCTGGTCGCCGTTCCACCTCAACAAGATTTCCTACTGGGCGCGCACCACCATGGTGCCGCTGATGGTTCTCGCCGCGCTGAAGCCGCTGGCGAAGAATCCGAAGGGCGTCGGGATCGACGAGCTGTTTCTCCAGGATCCGCGCTCGATCGGCATGACCGCGAAGGCGCCGCACCAGAGCATGGCCTGGTTCGTGCTATTCCGCGCGCTCGACGGCATTCTGCGCGTGATCGAGCCGATGTTTCCGAAGAGCCTGCGGCAGCGCGCGATCGATACGGCGCTCGCCTTCACCGAGGAGCGGCTCAACGGCGAGGACGGCATGGGCGCGATCTATCCGCCCATGGCCAACATCGTCATGATGTATGACGCGCTCGGCAAGGACGAGAATTATCCGCCGCGAGCGGTCACGCGCCGCGGCATCGACAAGCTGCTCGTGTTCAACGGCGACGAGGCCTATTGCCAGCCCTGCGTCTCGCCGGTGTGGGACACGACGCTGACCGCCCACGCGCTGCTCGAAGCCGGCGGTGACATAGCCCTGCCTGCGGCCAAGCAGGGCCTCGACTGGCTGATCCCGAAGCAGGAGCTCGAGGTGAAGGGCGACTGGGCGGTGAAGCGGCCCGACGTGCGCCCGGGCGGCTGGGCCTTCCAGTACAACAATGCCTATTATCCCGATCTCGATGACACCGCGGTGGTGGTGATGTCGATGGACCGCATGCGACGCGAGCACGGTGCGACCGGCTATGACGCCGCAATCGACCGCGGCCGGGAGTGGATCGAGGGCATGCAGAGCGACGACGGCGGCTGGGCCGCCTTCGACGTCAACAACCTCGAATACTATCTGAACAACATCCCGTTCTCGGACCATGGCGCGCTGCTCGATCCGCCGACCGAGGACGTCACCGCGCGCTGCATCTCCATGCTGGCCCAGCTCGGCGAGACCGAGAAGACCAGCAAGCATGTCGCCGACGGGGTCGCCTACCTCAGGAAGACCCAGCACCCGGAAGGGTCCTGGTACGGCCGCTGGGGCATGAACTTCATCTACGGAACCTGGTCGGTGCTCTGTGCCCTCAACATGGCCGGCGTCCGCCATAACGACCCGATGATTCGGAAAGCCGCCGACTGGCTGGCCTCGATCCAGAACAAGGACGGCGGCTGGGGCGAGGCCGCCGTCAGCTACCGTCTCGACTACAAGGGCTGGGAGGCGTCTCCCTCGACCGCCTCGCAAACGGCATGGGCCTTGCTTGCCCTGATGGCTGCTGGCGAGGTTGATCACCCGGCCGTCGCCCGCGGGGTGGAGTACCTGATTGCAACACAGAACAAAAAAGGACTGTGGGACGAGCAGCGGTACACCGCCACAGGCTTTCCTCGTGTATTCTATCTGCGTTATCACGGTTACCCGAAGTTCTTCCCGCTGTGGGCGTTGGCGCGGTATCGGAACTTGCGGAACACCAACAGCAGGGTGGTAGGGGTCGGGATGTGACTTTGGGGACGGGGGACTATCTGACCGTGGGTAATGCCATCGACCCGCGGCCGATATTGATCGTGACTGGACTGGTTCAGGAGGCCCGTATCGCGGCTGGGCCCGGAATGGCGGTCATTTGCTCGTCGAGCAGCCCGACCCAGTTGCGGGCGCTTCTGACGGTGGTGGATCCCGAGACGATTCGCGGCGTGATCTCGTTCGGCGTGGCCGGCGGGCTCGACCCGACGCTGCGCTCCGGCGACGTCGTGCTGGCGACCGAGGTGCTCTCCGGCGATACCCGCTGGGCCGCGGGCCTGTCGCTCGGCGACGACCTGATCGACCGCCTGACGTCGGGCCGCCGCCGCGTGGTGCGCGGCAGCCTTGCCGGCGCCGAGGAGGTGGTTACGAAGCGGTCCTGCAAGGCGGCGCTGCATTCGGAAACCGGCGCCTCCGCCGTCGACATGGAGAGCCACATCGCGGCCGCCTACGCCGCCGAGGCGGGGCTGCCCTTTGCCGCGGTCCGCGTCATCAGCGATCCCGCCCATCGCGCGCTGCCGGCGCTCGCCCGCGCCGCCATCAAGCCGAACGGCCAGATCGATCTCGCCGCCGTTCTGCGCGGCATCGTGCGCAATCCGACCACGCTGCATGCGCTGGTCTCGACCGGCATCGACTTCAACCGCGCGCTGCGTAGCTTGCGCGGCTGCCGCGACTATTTGATCGGCACCGAGCTCGTCGACAGCGAGGCCCTGGTCTCCAAGGCGGCCTGACCTCTTGATACGATAAAGCAAAGGGCCCGGTCGCCATTGGCGACCGGGCCTTTTGCGTTTTGGTGCCTGCTCACTCGGTCGCTTCCATGCGGTTTCGATCCACGACCCACAGCGTCCGTCGCATCATGCCCTCGACAATTGCCGCCGACTCGCTTGGACGCAGATAGATCGCCGTCGCACGACGCTCGTTCCGGACACGCTGGGCTCGATCGTCGGTTTGCTGGATTCAGCGCGATCAGCCTGACGAAGGTCGGCAATCTGCCTTATGGCACGAGTGGCCGCGCAGGGCCGTTTGGCTTCACGGGGCAGCGGATCTGCCTCCGGTCGCCTCGGGGCGTTCGTGCCGAAGATGAAAAGGCCCGGTCGCGGTGGCGACCGGGCCTTCTTTGTTCGTACCGACTTGCGTGCTTACGCGGCGGTCGACGCCTTCCGCGCCGCCTTCTCCTGCGCCGCGGCCGCCTCGTCCTTGCGGATCTCCGACAGGCGCTTCTGCACTTCCGCCGAGAAGATGTACTGCGCCGGACGCTGCTTGGTCATGTCGATCTCGGGCGCCATCGGGCCCGTGGTCCTGATGCCGCGCAGCGACACCCACATCGCCTTCAGCGGGTGGCTGATGGCAGCGGTCGCAGCCGTCGGCTCGTAGCCGCAATGGGCCATACAGTCGGCGCACTTCTCGTACTTGCCGGTGCCGTAGGTTTCCCAATCGGTGGTGTCCATCAGCTCCTTGAAGGTCTTGGCATAGCCTTCACCGAGCAGATAGCAGGGCTTCTGCCAGCCGAAGATGTTGCGCGCGGGCATGCCCCACGGCGTGCACTCGTATTCCTGGTTGCCGGCGAGGAAGTCCAGGAACAGGCCGGAATGCATGAAGTTCCACTTCTTGCCCTTGCCCATCGCGAAGACGTCGCGGAACAGCTTCTTGGTCTTGGTGCGGTTGAGGAAGTGCTCCTGGTCCGGCGCACGCTCATACGCATAGCCCGGCGACATCGAGACGCCGACACCGAGCTCGACGGTGAGGTCGAGGAATTTCGCGATCTCCTCGGCCGGATGGCCGTCGAAGATGGTGGCGTTGACGTTGACGGTGAAGCCGCGCGCCTTGGCCGCCTTGATCGCGGAGACGGCGCGGTCGAACACGCCCTTCTGCGACACAGCCTTGTCGTGATGGTCCTTCAGGCCGTCGAGATGCACCGAGAAGAACAGGTACGGGGAGGGCGTGAACAGGTCGAGCTTCTTCTCGAGCAGCAGCGCGTTGGTGCAGAGCGAGACGAACTTCTTGCGTTCGACCAGGCCGCGCACGATCTCGCCGATCTCCTTGTGGATCAGCGGCTCGCCGCCGGGAATGGCGACCATCGGCGCGCCGCACTCGTCGGCCGCGTCCCAGCACTCCTGGGCGGTCATGCGGCGGTTGAGGATCGCATCCGGATAATCGATCTTGCCGCAGCCGACGCAGGCGAGGTTGCAGCGGAACAGCGGCTCCAGCATCAGCACGAGCGGATAGCGCTTGCGGCCAAGCAGTTTCTGCTTGAGCAAATAGCCGCCGATACGCATTTCCTTGAAGAAGGGGATAGCCATTACAAGTTTCTTTCTGGGCTAGGACTTCGGGTGGGTCAGCTCGCAGCCAGTTCGGCCGGAAGCCGGAATTCGATGTTTTCCTCGCGGCCCGGCAGCACCGAGACCTTGACTGGTCCGATCCGCCGCATCGCTTCGATCACGTCATCCACGAGTACCTCAGGCGCCGAAGCGCCGGCCGTGACGCCGACGGTCTTGGCATCTTTCAACCACTCCGGATTGAGCGCGCTGCCGTCGGCAATCAAATAACTCGCGACGCCGGCCTCAGTGCCGATTTCGCGGAGCCGGTTCGAGTTCGAGCTATTGGCAGCGCCCACCACCAAGATCACGTCGACCAGCTTGCTCAAGTCCCTTACCGCAGATTGGCGGTTCTGTGTCGCATAGCAGATATCCCGGATATCCGGGCCTTGAATATCTGTAAAGCGGGCCTGGAGGGCCGCAATAATGTCCTTGGTGTCGTCGACCGACAGGGTGGTCTGGGTGATGTAGGCCACTGGCGTATCCGCCTGCAGCGTCAAGGCCTTAACCTCTTCAACGCTTTGGACAAGCAGCACCGGGGCGGGAACCTGGCCCATCGTGCCCTCGACCTCGGGGTGGCCGGCATGGCCGATCAGGATCAGGGTGCGGCCCCTGGAGATGTAGCGTTTCCCCTGATTGTGAACTTTCGTGACCAGGGGGCAGGTGGCATTGAGCACCGGAAGGTCGCGCGCGGCAGCCTCTTCCTCGACGCTGCGGGCGACGCCATGGGCACTGAAAACGGTCACGGCTTTCGGCGGAACCTCGGACAGTTCCTCGACGAAGATCGCGCCCTTGTTCTTCAGGCTCTCGACCACGTACTTGTTGTGCACGATCTCGTGGCGCACGTAGACGGGCGGGCCGTACTTCTCCAGCGCCCGTTCCACGATCTCGATCGCACGCACCACGCCCGCGCAAAAGCCGCGCGGCTGCGCTAGATAAACTTCCATAGGACGCCCATCACGCAATTTGCACCAATCCGCTTCTCAAGTCCCCGGCGGCACTTCGATACTGTCCAATGAGTTGCAATAACCGCACCATTGGTTTCGCGCACGCGGTAACCGCCCACCCTATCTGGGCCCCGGCGCATGGAGGCACAGCACTTTGTGTCAAAAAATCGGCAAAAAGGAAAGACCGGATGAAACCCTGGTTCCGTTACCGTGCGCATCCGCGGTATTATAATAGGGCATGCGCTCTGAGCAAAATGGCGACATTTGTGCTCACCGCTTCGCCACTTTCCCGCCTCAAGTCACCGGCTATACCGACCGCCCCGCATGATTTTGCCTAGGTCTGTCGCCGTTTACCTCGAACCTTCGTGCGGCGAGAACCACTCAAAACAGCAATAGGTTTCGCCGGGGAACTCCGATAAACAGCGGGCGTTTCCGGCAAGCTGTTAACCGCAGAAAGAAAAGATGCTGCAAAGCGTAGTCGTTGCCATCGTCAGGGCCTGCACCCGGTTTGCCTCCCTCGTCGTCGTTCTCGGGCTCCTGCTTTCGGTCGGGGCGGGCTATTACACGTCTAAGCATTTCGCCATCAACACCGACATCAATTCGCTGATTGCCCAGAATTTGGACTGGCGCCAGCGCGACCAGCAATTCGACCGTGCCTTCGACCGCGACGCGACGATTCTCGCGGTCGTCGAGGCCAGGACGCCGGAGATGGCGACCGCGGCGGCGGATGCGCTCTTCGCCAAGCTGAAGGACAACAAGACCGACTTCCAGTCGATGCAGCAGCTCGGCACCGGCGAGTTCTTTGAGAAGAACGGCTTGCTGTTCCTGCCGACCGAAGAGGTCGGCAAGATCACCAGCCAGTTCGAATCCGCAGCGCCCCTGGTCGAGATCATGGCCGGTGATCCCTCGATCCGCGGCCTGACCGGCGCGCTGGAGACGGGACTTGCCGGCGTCAAGCGCGGCCAGGTCAAGCTCGACAATACCGCGCGGCCCTTCAATCAGATCGCGCAGACCGTCGAGACCGTGCTCAACAAGGGCAAAGCGAGCTTCTCCTGGCGTGAGCTCGTCAGCGACGAGCCGCTGACGGATTCCGATAAGCGCGCCTTCATCGAGTTCAAGCCGATCCTGGACTACAACGCGCTGGAGCCCGGCAAGGGCGCCACCGACGCGATCCGCAAGGCGGCAGTTGATCTGGATTTTGCGAACAAGTACCAGGCACGAGTGCGACTGACCGGTCCCGTCCCGATCGCCAACGAGGAATACGCCACCGTCCAGGAGGGCGCCGTCGTCAACGGCGTCGGGACTGTGCTGGTCGTGCTGCTCATCCTGTGGATGGCGCTGCACTCGTCGAAGATCATTTTCGCGGTGTTCGTCAATCTCTTCGTCGGCCTTGCGCTGACGACCGCTGCCGGCCTGATGATGGTCGGCTCGTTCAATTTGCTGTCGATCGCGTTCGCCGTGCTGTTCGTGGGACTGGGCGTCGATTTTGGTATCCAGTACAGCGTCCGCTACCGCTCGGAGCGCTACAAGCACAACGATCTCTCCGGCGCGCTGGTGCTTGCCGCCAAGCGCTCCGCGGTGCCGCTGTCGCTGGCGGCAATGGCGACCGCCGCCGGCTTCCTCTGTTTCCTGCCCACCGATTACAAGGGCATCTCCGAGCTCGGCCAGATCGCCGGCGTCGGCATGCTGGTGGCGTTCCTCTCCAGCATCACCGTACTGCCCGCAATGCTGAAGCTGTTGAACCCGCCCGGTGAGCAGGAGCCCGTCGGTTATGCCTTCCTGGCGCCGCTCGATTACTTTCTGGAGAAGCACCGTGTGCTGGTCGTGGGCGGCACGTTGCTGCTGGCGCTCGCCGGCCTGCCGCTGCTCTACTTCCTGAAGTTCGACTTCAACCCGATGAACCTGCGCAACCCGAAGGCCGAGTCGATCGCGACCTTCCTCGATTTGCGCAAGGATCCGAACACCGGCGCCAATGCCATCAACGTGATGACCACGTCCGAGGAGCAGGCGAGGCAGGTCGAGGCGAAGCTGGAGAAGGTGCCGGAGGTGCTGCGCGTGATGTCGCTCGACAGCTTCGTGCCGACCGACCAGGCGCCAAAGCTGAAGCTGCTCGCGCAGGGCGCCAAGGTGCTCAACCCCGCGCTCAATCCTGACCAGGTCGACGCTGCGCCAACGGACAAGGAAAACGTCGAGGCGTTGAAATCCTCGGTCGACAATCTGCGCCGGACCGCCGGTGACACGAAGGGCCCGGGCGCCGTCGCCTCGCGCCGGCTGGCGGACGCGCTCGAAAAGCTCGCCAATGGCGACGAGGCCACGCGGAACACGGCGCAGGACGTGTTCGTCACGCCGCTGAAGATCGCGTTCGGCCAGCTCAGGAACGCGATGCAGGCCGGGCCGGTCACCCTGGCCTCACTGCCCCCCGAGCTCGTCAGCGCCTGGAAGAGCAAGGACGGGATCATCCGCGTCGAGGCGCAGCCGAAGGGCGATCCCAACGACAACGACACGCTGCGCAAATTTGCGGCGGCGGTGCTCGCGGCCGAGCCGACCGCGATCGGCGGGCCGGTCTCGATCCTGAAATCCGGTGACACCGTGGTGAAGGCGTTCATCCACGCCGGCATCTACGCGCTGCTGGTGATCGGCCTGTTGCTTTGGATCACGCTGCGGCGGTTCGTCGACGTGCTGATGACGCTGGTGCCGCTGCTGGTCGCCGGCGCGGTGACGCTCGAAATCTGCGTGTTGATCGGGCTGCCGCTCAACTTCGCCAACATCGTCGCGTTCCCGCTGCTGCTCGGCGTCGGCGTCGCCTTCAAGATCTATTATGTCGTGGCCTGGCGCTCGGGCAGGACAAACCTGCTCCAGACCAGCCTGACACGCGCGATCTTTTTCAGCGCGCTGACGACGGCGACCGCGTTCGGTAGCCTGTGGCTGTCGAGCCACCCCGGAACGTCCAGCATGGGCAAGCTACTCGCACTCTCGCTGGTGACGACGCTTGCCGCAGTGCTGCTGTTCCAGCCGGCCCTAATGGGCAAACCCCGCAATCTCAGGGAGTAGGCAGATGTCGCCGACCGGGTCGGCGGCGTTCTTCTGACCGGGCTTGGCGGTGGTAGCGGTCTTCTGGGCTGCGGGGGCAGGGGCCGGCGCTGTGGCGCTGGCGCCGGTCGTGCCGCCTGTTGTCGGGCCGCCTGTGGTGCCGCCGTTGTTGCCTTGGGCTTTCGGCGCCGCGCCGGTGGGCTTCGGTGCGCCCTTGGCCATGGCGTTGGCGGTGCTCAAAGGAATCGGCGGGGCGACGCGGGTCCAGGTCTCGCCGCCGCAGAGGAAGCCCATCACGCAGCCCTTGATTTCGAGCTGGTCGGTGCCGACGGTCGTGATGGTTGCGCTGTAGAGCTGGCCGTCCTTGGCGTTGTAGACCTGCCCTTCCCACTGATCGACGCCGGGCTTCTTCTTCATGTCGATCAGGGTCGCCATGCCCAGCGTCGGCCTGGTCTTTTTCGACGGATCCGGATTGTATTCATCGCGGCCGCCGGGCTGTTTTTCCCAGGAAACCGCGCCCCACATGCTGCCATTGCATTGGGCGACACGAATGTTGGCGACGGCGTCGGCGACCCGCCAGTCGCCGGTGGGATCGGCGGCGAGCGCGGGTGTCAGGCAGGTGTAACCACCAGCCAGTATTAGTCCGGTGTAAAGGGCTAAACGCATGATAGTTCCTTGGCAGTGCAACATGGTTTAAAGCTGTGCTTGCGAAGATGGTCCGAAAAAGGGCAAAAGGCCGCACAGACCGTTTTCGGTAACGGTCCCTTTTCAGTTGACGAGCCGGCCCTCAAGCGAAGTATGTAGCGGATGCACAGCCCAAATCCAGACATGTCTCAGCTATTCGCGGACCGTCAGGCCCAGCGCAGCACCCTGCATAATCGGTATCTGAACGAGCAGTTCGTTCGGGTTCTCAAGACCATCGGCTACGATGTCGGCTTCCAGAAGGGGCAGGGGCAGTACCTCTACGATCGCGAGGGGGCGCGCTATCTCGACCTGTTGTCCGGCTTTGGCGTGTTCGCGATCGGGCGCAATCACCCTGTCATGCGCGAGGCGCTCAAGAGCGTGCTCGATGCCGACCTGCCCAATCTGGTCCAGTTCGACGTCTCGGTGCTTGCCGGCGTGCTCGCCGAGCGGCTGCTGAAATACGTCCCCTATCTCGACAAGGCGTTCTTCGCCAATTCCGGCGCCGAATGCGTCGAAGCCGCGATCAAATTCGCCCGCGGCGCCACCGGCCGTCCCGGCATCGTCTATTGCGCCCACGGCTATCATGGCCTGACCTACGGCGCGCTGTCGCTAACGGGTGATTCGAACTTCCGTACCGGCTTCGAGCCGCTGCTGCCCGGCTGCACCTCGATTCCGTTCAACGACCTCGCCGCGCTCGAAAAGGCGCTGGCCTCGCGCGAGGTTGCGGCCTTCGTCGTCGAGCCGATCCAGGGCAAGGGCGTCAACATGCCCACCGACGAGTTCCTGCCGGGCGCTGCCGCGCTCTGCAAGAAATACGGCACGCTGTTCGTCGCCGACGAGATCCAGACCGGCATGGGCCGCACCGGCCGCTTCCTGGCGGTCGAGCACTGGAACGTCGAGCCCGACATGGTGCTGCTGTCGAAGTCGCTGTCCGGCGGCCACGTGCCGGTCGGCGCCGTGCTGACGCGCAAGAGCATCTTCGACAAGATCTTCAACCAGATGGACCGCGCCGTGGTGCACGGCTCCACCTTCTCCAAGAACGATCTGGCGATGGCCGCGGGCATCGCGACGCTCGACGTCATGGAGTCCGAGAAGCTGATCGAGTCCGCCGCCAAGCGCGGCGCCGAGCTGCGCCTCGCGCTGACGCGCATGGTGCCAGGCTACGAGCTGATGAAGGAAGTGCGCGGCAAGGGCCTGATGATCGGCGTCGAGTTCGGCCCGCCGAAGTCGCTGCGGCTGCGGGCGTCCTGGAACGTGCTGGAAGCTGCCAACAAGGGCCTGTTCTGCCAGCTCATCACCGTGCCGCTGTTCAAGGACCACAAGATCCTCACGCAAGTCGCCGGTCACGGCAGCCACACCATCAAGCTGCTGCCGCCGCTCACCATCACCGAGGAAGATTGCGGCTGGATCGAGCGCGCCTTCGACGACGTCATCGCCGGCAGCCACAAGGTCCCCGGCGCGATCTGGTCGCTCGGCAAGACGCTGGTGGACAACGCGGTGCGGCGGTCGGCGTAAATTCGCCGATCTATCTCAGCGGTCGTCATTGCGAGCGAAGCGAAGCAATCCAGTATCCCTCTGCGGATGCGGGCTGGATTGCTTCGCTCCGCCAGCTACCCCTCCACATTCGCCTTCATCGCCGCCTCGAACTTGTCGACGAATTCGGCGAGCTCGTCGGCGCCGATATCGCTGACGGCCCAGAAGTTCAGGCCGCGATTGCCCCAGCGGCGGCAGTTGAAGCCCTGCATGGTCTCGGTCTTCGGCGCGCGATATTCCGCGTTCGATGTCTGCGATACGAACAAATTGATCACGTGCTGCCGGCGCTTGTAAACGACGGCGCCGATGGCGCGGGCGTCGATATAGTCGAGCCGGCCGCCGACCAGCGTGAAGCCTTGCGCGGTGAGATCGATCACGGGCGGGGCGACGTCGAGCTTGCCGTTGAACCACGGCTTCACGGTGTGCTGGTCGGTGGAGACCACGTCGATGAGATGGCCGGCCTGAAGCGAGCGCAGATGCGCGGAGACGACCTCCGACAGGATGCGCTGCTGGTCGTCCTGGCGCAGCACCACGGCGACGACGCCGGAGGCGGCGAGCGCGGAGACGGCCGAGCCCATCGCAAAGCCGCGCAGCACGGAGCGGCGGGTCGGTTGCCGGCGCTGCGGCTGCGGCAGCGCGGCTTCGATCCGGGCGCGCAGGCTAGCCGGCGCGGCATAGCGCAAATCGGTGTCGGCGAGCACGCGCTGCATCTCGCGTTGTGCGGCAAACTCCGCGGCGCAGTCCGGGCAACTGGCAATGTGGGCTTCGACCTCGCGCGCGTGGCCGGCATCGAGCTCGTTGTCGAGCAGCGCGTGAAGCAGGATTTTTGCTTCGTCGCAGGTCATCTCGAGTGCTCCTCTTCCGCCGTCCAGGCCGCGCGCAGCATGGCGCGGGCGCGGGCGAGGCGGGACATCACGGTGCCGACGGGGGCGCCGACGGCCTCGGCGATTTCACGATAGGACAGGTTGTTGATCTCCCGCAGCACGAATGTTTCCTTGAACGGTTCGGCGAGCGCGTCGATCAACTTGCGGATGGCGCCGGCATCGCGGCTGCGCAGCACCTCGGTCTCGGGGCTCGCCTCGCTCTCCTGCCAGATCGGCGTCTGCTCGGCGGCGCCGGGCGTATCCTCGATCGCGCTGGGCCTGTGCGCGCGCCGCGCGTATTCTGCGTTGCAGACGTTGCGCAGGATCGCGAACAGCCAGGGCTTCATCGCCGGCCCGCGATAGCTGTCAAAATGCTTCAACGCGCGCAAATAGCACTCCTGCACCGCATCCTCGGCGTCGGAGGCATCGCGCAGCAGATAGCGCGCGAGCGTGTAGACGTCGTCGAGATAGGGCAGCGCGGCTTCACGGAAGCGCTGCGCCTTCTGCAAATCGTCGTTGGCGGGCATCGCTCCTCGCTTTGCCTCTTGTTCTGCGCGTCGCGTTGTTTCGTCCCTGTTTGTTTCGTCTCCGTGTGTGACGGAAGGCACACGAGCCCGGCCGGCGTGGGACCACCGGCCGGGCAAGACGTTGATGCCTTGGTTTGAGACGTTACTCAACCTTGATCATCCCCGTCATGTGCGGGTGCAACGAACAAAAATATTTGTAGTCGCCCGCATTGGTGAAGGTGAACGAGAACTTGTCGTCGGTGTCCAGGGCCTTGGACCTGAACTTGCCGGCCGACACCACGGTGTGCGGGATGTCGTCCCGGTTGGTCCAGGTCACGGTGGTGCCGAGCTTGATCTTCAACTCGGCCGGCTGGAAAACGAAATTGTCGATATGCACTTCCATGTCGTCGGCACGGGCCGTCGTTGCGGGCAACAGGATGGCCGCGACCACGGCGACACCGAAGTCGCGGCGATTGAGTGTTTTCATTGTCAGCTTCCGTTCAGCCTTTTTCCGTTCAATCTTGGATCAACCCTGCAGCGGCGTGTCGATGATCGCGAGCCGCTGCTCGTTCTGCTTGAAGTTGATGCTGGCGACGCCGAGCATGCCGCGCAGCTTTGCGTCCTCGACCTTCATCGGTCCGGGCGAGGGCGCGGTCCCCGGCGCGGGCTGCGGGAACGCAGTCGAGCGCGCGGTGTGGAAAGTGACGTTGCCCTCGACCTTCTGCATCACCTGATGGATATGTCCGTTCAGCACGGTGACGGAGCCGAAGCCCTTGACGTATTCGAGCGCGCGACCGCCGTCCTCGGTGCCCCAGCCCCATTCGGGATAGACCGTCCAGAGCGGGATATGCGCGAACAGCACGATCGGTGTCGATTTCGACTTGCCGCGCAGATCGTCCTCGAGCCAGGCGAGTTGCTCGGCGCCGAGATTGCCGAGACCGCCGCCCTTGAGGTCGACGACGTTGACGAGGCCGATGAAGTGTACGCCGCCGGCGTCGAACGAATACCAGCCTGCACCCTTGGTGCCGCGGCCGTAACGCTCGCGATAGAATTTCACCTCCTCGTCGAGAAAGTCATGCTCGCCAGGCACGTAGTGCACGTCGAGCTTGCTCTGCGAGATGATGCGGTCGGCATTGTCGAACTCGGCGGCCTTCGACAGGTGCGTGATGTCGCCGGTGTGGATCATGAAGGAGGGTTTTGCCGGCATTGCGTTGATCTTGTTGATGGCCTCCTCCAGCGTGCCGAGCGCGTTGGGGTTTGCCGGCTTGTCGAAGCCGACATGGCTGTCGCTGATCTGGAGGAAGGTCATGCCGGGCGCGGCTGCCGTGGCGGCCTGCGCGGAATCGATGATGCCGAGCGAGCGCGGCACGCCGCCCGTGATGGTCCATAGCACCCCGGTGCCGGCCCAGGTCATGCATTCCAGCACCTTGCGGCGGCTGACGCCGTCCCCGTGATCGTGTCCGCTCATCGCACGTCTCCACTTCGCCCGGAATTGGGCTTCGGGGAGGTGATTGGGGGCGGAGGAGACTTATTCCCGGATGCGATGACGTTTTCGTGAGGTGGTAGGGTCTCGTGTCCCGGACGCGGTGCAGCGCCCAAGAGCGGGTTCACGCGCGTCTTCGACGCGTTATGGCGGTGCGCCGCAGAGCCGGGACCCGCGCGGCTCGGATTGTCTGGGCCGGGCTCTGCGCAGCAGCGTTGCACGCTGCAGCGCGTCCGGGGCGCGAGACTTATTTCGCGAATTCCCGCACGGCCTCCACCACGCGTTCCGGCACTTCCTGCGCCACGCAGTGCCCGGCGCCCTCGAAGACCAGTGTGCTGACGCGCGGAATCAGCGACACGGCGCGTCGCGCCATCTCCTTGTAGATCGGCCCCGACTTCGCGGCGGTGGTGACGCGCACCGGGCAGTCGATCTCGGTGAGCGAGACAAACGGATTGCCGCGGGCATCGCCGACATAGACCTGCTCCATCGCCTCGTAGATCGGACGCAGGATTGCGAATTCGATCTCGGGCGTGCAGCAAAGCCGAACCCGGCCATTCTCCAGCGGCACGAAGCCGTGGCGCACATAGGCCCGCAGCGATGGTTCGGTCCAATCGGCAAACGCCGGCGCTGTGCGGTAGCGCTCGAACACGGTGTCGGCACTGTCGAATTCGGCCCGCCGGCGCAGCGTGCCCTGGACGCGGGTGAGCGAGTCTTCGCTCAAGCCTCCGGGCCGCGCCGCGCGCGGGTCCATCACGGTCGGCTCCATCACGAACAGGCGCGTGAAGCGTCCTGGCCGAAGTTTCGTCGCGAGCAGGAGATCGGTCGCGCCGGCGCTGTGGCCGATGCCGTAGACGTCGCGCAGATCGAGCGCATCGATCACCCGGCAGACATCCTCGGCATAATCAAGGAAATGATAGGCATCGGGCTTGTGGCTCGCGCCGTGGCCGCGGCGGTCGAGCGCGTAAACGGTGCAGGTCGATGCAAGCTCGCGCGCGACCTCATCCCAGACGTCGGCGACGAAACCGGTGCCGTGCACGAGCAGCGCGGGCGGCCTCCCGCTCTCGCCCCATTGCAGCATCGCGATCTGCGCGTCAGTGGGGCCAATGGAGAAGCGATGTGGATTGATCATGGGGACGGGACGCTACTTCGCGTCCTCCAAAATCATCGTCGCGCCCTTCTCGGCGATCATCGCTGTCGGCGTATTGGTATTGCCTGACGTTATCGTCGGCATGATCGACGCGTCGATAATGCGCAGGCCGCTCAGGCCGTAGAAACGCAGCCGCTCGTCCACCACCGCCATCGGATCATTCGCCGCGCCCATCTTTGCGGTGCCGACGGGATGGAAGATGGTGGTGCCGATGTCGCCGGCGGCCTTGGCGAGCGAGGCATCGTCGTCGCCGACGGTGGGACCGGGCAGATATTCGCTCGGGCGATATTTCGCGAGCGCCTTCTGCCGCATCAGTCGCCGCGTGGTCCGGATGGCGTCGGCGCCGACCTGGCGGTCGTCGTCGGTCGACAGATAGTTCGGCGCGATGATCGGCTTCTCGTCCAAGCTCGCCGAGCGCAGCCGCACCGTGCCGCGCGAGGTCGGCTGCAGATTGCAGGCGCTCACGGTGATCGCGGGGAAGCAGTGCAGGGGATCGCCGAACTTGTCGAGCGACAGCGGCTGCACGTGGAACTGGATGTTGGCGCGGGCGCGCGTCGCGTCGGAGCGGGTGAAGATGCCGAGCTGCGACGGCGCCATGGTCAGCGGTCCGCGGCGGCGGAAGGCGTAGTCGAGCCCCATCAGGCCACGGCGGAACAGATTGTAGTAGGTCTCGTTCAGCGTGCGCACACCCTCGACCTTGTAGATCGCGCGCTGCTGGAGATGGTCCTGAAGGTTGCGGCCGACGCCGGGCTTGTCCATCACGATGTCGATGCCGAGCGGCGACAGCCAGTCGGCGGGACCGATGCCGGAGCGATGCAGCACCTGCACTGAGCCGATGGAGCCTGCCGAGAGGATCACCTCGCGCTTCGCGCGCGCCTCGATGACCTCGCCATTCTGGATGAAGCGTACGCCGACGGCGCGGCCCTGCTCGATGAT
Organism: Bradyrhizobium sp. 604_D8_N2_3; assembly: GCF_051810765.1. Lineage (NCBI taxonomy): Bacteria > Pseudomonadati > Pseudomonadota > Alphaproteobacteria > Hyphomicrobiales > Nitrobacteraceae > Bradyrhizobium > Bradyrhizobium sp. 604_D8_N2_3. The sequence goes on from NZ_JBPWPM010000001.1 coordinate 3,049,614, forward strand.
GAGACGATCGACCAGCACGTTCTTCTCGAGCCGCAGATTTTGGCGGTTCAGTGCGGGCTTGAGGAAGCCGCGCGCGGACGACCAGCGCCGACCGCGCTTCTGGTTGACGTGGAAATAGCTGGTGCCTTCGTTGTCGCCGGTGTTGAAATCCGGAATGCGCTTGATGCCCATCTCCTCGGCGGCGTCGCCCACGGCGTCGAGAACGGCCCATGACAGCCGCGGCGCCTCGATGCGCCAGCCGCCGCCGGCGCCGTGATGCTCGCTCGCGCCGAGGAAGTGATCTTCGAGTTTCTTGAACAGCGGCAGCACGTCGTCATAACCCCAGCCGGTCATGCCGAGCTGGCGCCAGTGGTCGTAATCAGCGGCCTGTCCGCGCATCGAGATCATGGCGTTGATCGCCGAAGAGCCGCCGATCACCTTGCCGCGGGGATAGGCCAGCGAGCGGCCATTGAGACCGGGCTCGGCCTCGGTCTTGAACATCCAGTCCGAACGCGGATTGCCGATCGCGAAGAGATAGCCGACCGGAATGTGGAACCAGATCCAGTTGTCGTCGCCGCCGGCTTCGAGAATGAGGACGCGATTCCCTGATACGGCCGAGAGGCGGTTGGCGATGATGCAGCCGGCCGTGCCGGCCCCGACGACAATGTAGTCAAACTCACCTTCGAGCCGCCTCGGCATTCTGCTTCCACCCAAACAGGCGTCATGCCCAGGCTCGTCCCGGGCATCCACGCGCTTTCCGTCCTAATAGTCAGACGTGGATGGCCAAGACAAGCTGGTGACAGGCCCGGCCATGACGAGAGCACAGGGGACCCTCGATCCACGGGAGTTAGGTGGACTGGTGCTTGCATGGTAGACAGTCCTGTATTCCCAACAAGGCTTGAGACCCTCCATGCCCATCGTGAACCGAGTCGCCGACCTCCAACCCGATATTCAGGCATGGCGCCGGGACATCCACCAGCATCCGGAGCTGCTGTACGACGTTCACCGCACCGCAGCATTCGTTGCGGACCGGCTGCGCGAGTTCGGCTGCGACGAGGTCGTGACCGGCCTCGGGCAGACCGGCGTGGTCGGCGTGATCAAGGGCAGCAAGCCGGCCGGCGATGGGCTCAAGGTGATCGGCATGCGTGCCGACATGGACGCGCTGCCCGTCGACGAGCAGACCAACCTGCCTTACGCCTCCAAGACTCCGGGCAAGATGCACGCCTGTGGCCATGACGGCCACACCGCGATGCTGCTCGGTGCGGCCCGCTACCTTGCCGAGACCCGCAACTTCGCCGGCGATGCTGTCGTAATCTTCCAGCCTGCCGAGGAAGGCGGCGCCGGCGGCGCGGCCATGGTCAAGGACGGCCTGATGGAGCGTTTCGGCATCGAGCAGGTCTACGGCATGCACAACGGCCCGGGCATTCCGATCGGCTCGTTCGCAATCCGGCCGGGCCCGATCATGGCGGCGACCGACGAGGTCGACATCATGATCGAGGGCCTCGGCGGCCACGCCGCGCGTCCGCACAAATGCGTCGATTCCGTGCTGGTCGGCGCGCAGGTGATCACCGCGCTGCAGTCAATCGTCGCCCGCAGCGTCGATCCCCTGGAATCGGCCGTGATCTCGATCTGCGAATTTCACGCCGGCAACGCCCGCAACGTCATTCCGCAGACCGCAACGCTGAGGGGCACCATCCGCACGTTGTCGCCGGAGGTGCGCAAGCTGGTCGAGAAGCGCGTGCACGAGGTGGTGGCGGGCGTGGCGCAGATCACCGGCGCCAAGATCGACCTGCACTACAAGCGCAACTACCCTGTCGTGAACAACCACGCTGCGGAGACCGAGGTGGCGCGGCGCATCGCCAGGAACGTTGCCGGCGAGGCCAATGTGCACGAGATGCCGCCGCTGATGGGCGGCGAGGATTTCGCCTACATGCTGGAAGCGCGGCCCGGCGCGTTCATCTTCTGCGGCAACGGCGACAGCGCCGGCCTGCATCACCCAGCCTACAATTTCAACGACGAGGCGATCGTGTTCGGCACGTCCTATTGGGTCAAGCTGGTCGAGGAATCGCTCGCGGCGTCTTAACGCCGCCCCCCGAACCACAAACGAAAAGGGCCCGTGCATCGCACGGGCCCTTTGTCTTTGAGGCGCGTGATCGGCTTCAGAAGATCCGCGAGAAGATCACATACAGCGTGGCCGACAGCGCGATCGCGCAGGGCAGCGTCAGCACCCAGGCCATCAGCAGGTTGCGGATGGTCGCCATCTGCAGGCCCGAGCCGTTCGCGGCCATGGTGCCGGCGACACCCGACGACAGCACGTGGGTGGTCGAGACCGGCAGGCCGAACACGTCGGCGGCGCCGATCGTGGCGGCGGCGACCAGCTCGGCGGAGGCGCCCTGTGCGTAGGTGAGATGGGTCTTGCCGATCTTCTCACCGACGGTGACGACGATGCGCTTCCAGCCGACCATGGTGCCGAGGCCGAGCGCGATGGCGACGGCGACCTTCACCCAGGTCGGGATGAACTTCGTGGCGCTATCGAGGCCGCCCTTGTAGGCGTTCAAGGTCGCGACCTCTTCCTTGTTGAGGTCGTTTTCCTTGTCCTTCATCAGGAAGCGGATCGCTTCCGAGGTCAGGTACATGTCGTTACGGGTGTTGCCGACCACTTCCGCCGGTACCTTGTTGAGCGAGCCGTACTTCGCGACCTGGTCGCCGACATCCTTCACCAGCACCGACAGCGAGGGGTAGGTGCCTTCGCTGATGTGGTGCGAGGTGATGTACTGCGTCACCGCAGGACGAGGATCGCCGATGATCGAGTGACCGGCGCCCTTGGCCGCGATCACCTTGGAGGCGGCCTCCGAGACCTTCTGGAACTGGGCGACCTGGCTCTCCGGCAGCGCGCGGTTGAGCGCGTAAGCGGTCGGCACGGTGCCGATCAGGATCAGCATGATCAGGCCCATGCCCTTCTGGCCGTCGTTCGAGCCGTGGGCGAAGCTGACGCCGGTGCAGGTTGCGATCAGCAGGCCGCGGATCCAGAGCGGCGGCGCCTTGTTGCCTTCGGGCGCGGCATAGAGCGCAGGGTTGCGCACGATGAACTTGAGCAGCAGCAGCAGCACGGCGGCGCAGATGAAACCGAACAGCGGCGACAGCAGCAGCGCGTAGCCGATCTCGGTGGCCTTGCTCCAGTCGACGCCCGAGGTGCCGTCGCGGCCGCGCATGACGGCATTGGCGATGCCGACGCCGATGATCGAGCCGATCAGCGTGTGCGAGGAGGAGGCGGGCAGGCCGAAATACCAGGTACCGAGGTTCCAGATGATCGCGGCGATCAAGAGTGCGAACACCATGGCGAAGCCGGCGCTGGAGCCGACCTGGAGGATCAGCTCGACCGGCAGCAGCGAGACGATGCCGAACGCGACCGCGCCGGAGGACAGCAGCACGCCGAGGAAGTTGAAGAAGCCCGACCACATCACCGCGAATTCAGCCGGCAGCGAATGGGTGTAGATCACGGTCGCCACCGCGTTGGCGGTGTCGTGGAAGCCGTTGACGAATTCGAAGCCGAGCGCGATCAGCAGCGCGACGAACAAGAGGATGTAGGGCAGGAAGGTCGTCACCTTCGTGCCGGTCGCGTTGACGTCGACATAGATGCTGTAGGCAACGAACAGCAGGCCTGCGGCAAGGATGCCGAAGAACAGGATCATCGTGAGCGGGTTAAAACCCTTGTCGAGATTTGGCCTGGAAGCCGGCTGGACGGGCGTCGGATCGCCTACCGCACGGTCGAATGCAACGTCTGTCATTTTTGGACGCCCCTTAACTAATTTGAAGGGGCTATTGTCCGCGATGGATTTGAAGGCTGGATGACAACTGCGTCCTAAAGTCGCTTTCCCACCAGTATTCGCCAGTATTTAGGCGGCGCGTGGGGCTTTCTTCTGCAAACTGGCGGCAATCTTCAGGTCTTCGACAAAGCGCTGATATTCCAGCACTTTGGCTTCCGGATCAGGCAGCCGCAACAGATAGGACGGGTGCACCGTCACCAGTGCCTTGCGTCCCTCGGGCATATCTATGAGCCGGCCACGGGTCTTGCCGATCGGGGTGATCTTGCCGAACACGCTCTGCGCGGCGGTGGCGCCCATTGCCACGATGAGCTCGGGCTGGATTGCCGAAACTTCCCGCTCGTACCATTGCCGGCACGCCCGGATCTCCGGCGTCGCCGGCTTCTGGTGCAGACGGATCTTTCCGCGCGGCACGAATTTGAAGTGCTTGACCGCGTTGGTGACGTAGACCTTGTTGCGGTCGACGCCGGCTTCCTGAAGCGCACGGTCGAGCATCTGGCCGGCCGGGCCGATGAAGGGGTGGCCGGCGAGGTCTTCCTTGTCGCCGGGCTGCTCGCCGACCAGCATGATGGTCGCGTCTTTCGGGCCCTCGCCGAACACGGTCTGCGTCGCGTCCTTGTAGAGCGGGCAGGCGCGGCAGTGCGCGGCCTCCTCGCGGAGCGCTTCGAGATCGTCGGCAGCCAGCTTGCGTGGCATCGGAGCCTCCGGCCGCTTCTGGGGCTTGTGCGGATCGGTTGCGGCATTGGCGATCATGGCGCCGGTCATGCGCTCGGCGTCCTCGATCAAGGGCTTAATGATCGACGCCTCGGGCAGGTTCCTCCAGTATTTCTTCGGCATCTCCGTCTGCATCGCCTTCACCTTCAGCCGCGCCGGGTTGAAGATGCTGGCGTAGTAGCGCCGCCAGGTTTCCTCGAGCCGGTCTTCGCCGGGTGCTTCGCTCTTGCTCACGCCCGACGTGAACGAGAGCGCGTGGCCATCCCAATGCGCACACAGATCGGGTGTCAGGATCGACCATGGCATGTCGGCGAAGCGCTTGGCAAAGAACGGCGCGGCAAGCTCGACGATGTAATGCTCCGGCTCGAACCAGGCGACGTAATGCGCCGCGCGCTCGCGGCCGATCTCGCGGAAGCGCACGAAGGCATGCATCTTGTGCTCGTCGCGATGGACTGCTCTTGCCATGGCGGTGACTTGCGCGACATCAGGATTGGTCGCGACCTCGATGAGATCGTGATTGTCCTTCAATCGCCAGAGCAGGCGATAGAGGATCGCAAAGCGCTCGCCGTCGCGATGCAGGATCGCGGCCTTGGCGAGATCGACGAATTTTGCCGAGACGTTAAAGGTGCTGTCGTTCACCTCAAATATCGGAGACGGGGAGGGCGGTGCAAACAGCTCGGCTTCGCCGCCTTGTACGGTCCAGGTGACATCGGTTGGCTGCACATGATGCAGCACGAGGCTACGCGCGGCTTTGCGCCAGCCGTCGAAATCGGTTTCGGTGTCGAGGGTGATGTACTGCATCAGAAGCCAAACCCCAATTGTGTTGCCTTCGGCTTGAACCGTTCGATCAGCCGCGCCTCGTCGAGGCGATGCGGCGCGGGCCGGTGATCGCTGAGGACGATGAATGGCAGCGCCTTGTTGCGGGGCACATGCAGCCGCGCGAGATCGGAGAGGCGGATCGTGGTGGTGCGCCGCGTCGCGATGATGCGTTCGACCGCCTTGGTGCCGAAGCCCGGCACGCGCAACAGCTCCTCGCGGCTGGCGCGGTTGACGTCGAGCGGGAAGCGGTCGCGATGGCGCAGCGCCCAGGCGAGCTTCGGATCGATGTCGAGCGGCAGCATCGCGCTGTCGTCAACGATCTCCGCAACGTCGAAACCGTAGAACCGCATCAGCCAGTCGGCCTGGTAAAGCCGGTGCTCGCGCAGCAGCGGCGGCTGTACCAGAGGCAAAGCGCGGCTGGCATCGGGGATCGGGCTGAAGGCGGAGTAATAGACGCGCCGCAGCCGGTAGGAGCCATAGAGATTGGAGCTGGTGTGCAGGATGGTGTGATCAGAGGCCGCGTCGGCGCCGACGATCATCTGTGTGCTCTGTCCGGCGGGCGCGAAGCGCTGCGGCCTGGCCTTCGTCTTTGTGCTGCGGTTTTCCTCGGCCTCGTCGAGCTTCAGCCGCAGCCGGCCCATGGTGCGGCGGATCGCGCGCACATCCTTTTCCGGTGCGTATTGCTGCAGGCTCGTCTCCTCAGGCATCTCGATGTTGATGGAGAGGCGATCTGCATATTTGCCGGCTTCCGCGATCAGCGCGTCGTCGGCCTCGGGAATGGTCTTGAGATGGATGTAGCCGCGGAAGTGATGCTCCTCGCGCAGTTTGCGCGCGACGCTGACCACCTGCTCCATGGTGTAGTCGGGGCTGCGGATGATGCCGGAGGAGAGAAACAGGCCCTCGATGTAATTGCGCCGGTAGAAGTCGAGCGTGAGCTTGACCACTTCGTCGATGGTGAAGCGGGCACGCGGCACGTTGGAGGAGGCGCGGTTGACGCAATAAAGGCAGTCGTAATTGCAGGCGTTGGTCAGGAGCACTTTGAGCAGCGAGATGCAGCGTCCGTCCGGCGCGTAGGAATGGCAGATGCCCATGCCCGGCGCGGTCGAGCCCATGCCCTTGCCATCGCTGGAATCCCGCTTCTCGGTGCCGCTGGAGGCGCACGACGCGTCGTATTTGGCGGCATCAGCCAGAATCTCCAGCTTGCGTTGTACGTCCATCGTGGAATCCCTTTGATTCAGCTTACGAATCCGGATGAGCACCAATTCGATTGACTCCCCGGCCGCTGTTAGCTTTATATTAGAACATATCATGAACAAATGAGCCAGCCGTAGGTTCTTATTTTTGAGAACCTCGGCAATCACCTCTGAAGGAGCGGCGTATATGAGCGGCGCACGGATGAACGCGCTTGCGACCTTGCGCGGCCAGATCGAGCGCATCGAGACGGCGGAGGTCGTGCATCAGCACGATCGCGTCGCGCTCGGCCACGACGAGGTCGACAGCGCGCTGAAGGGCGGGCTCGCGCGCGCGGTGATCCACGAGGTGTTTTGCGAGGGCCGGCAGGGAACCGCCGCGACGGGTTTTGTCATGGGGCTTGCGGGGCGTGTCTCGCGGCGCCGGCCGCTGCTGTGGGTGCGGCAGGATTTTTCGGAACTCGAGACCGGCGCGCTGTCGATGAGCGGGCTTGCCGAGATCGGTCTCGATCCGCGCCGCGTGGTGATGGTGCGCGCCGCCGATGTCGAGAGCGCGTTGCGGACCTCGGCCGATGCGCTCGCCTGCGACGCGCTTGGCGCCGTTGTGCTCGAGCTCTGGGGTGAGACGCGGCAGTTCGATCTCGTGGCGAGCCGCAAGCTGACACTGGCCGCGCAAGGCTCCGGTGTCACCGGCCTGATGTTGCGGATGGCCGCGCAGCCGCTGCCCTCGACCGCGGAGACGCGGTGGATGTTGCGCGCGGCGCATTCGCCGCCGGGCCCGGCATGGAGCTCCTGGGGCGCGCCGCGCTTCGATGCCGAACTCTTGCGCAATCGTCATGGCCCGTGCGGCCGGTGGATCATGGAATGGAAATGTGATGAGTGCCAGTTCTCTGAACCGTCGACGTATCCTCAGCCTGTGGCTGCCGCGCCTGCCCATCGATCGGATTCAGCGGTTCTTCGGCGCGCTGGGTAAGACCAATGATCCGAGCATCGTTGTCATCAAGGACAACAATGCGCTGGTGATCCATGCGCTGGACGAAGCCGCCGAGCGCCTCGGCTTGCACATCGGCCAGCCCCTGGCCAATGCACGGGCGATGTGTCCGGACTTGAAAGTGTTCGACGCCGATGTCGTGGCCGATGCGAAGACGCTCAGCGACGTCGCCGACTGGTGCGACCGCTTCACGCCGCTGGTGGCGCTCGATCCGCCGTACGGGCTGTTTCTGGACATCACCGGCTGCGCGCATCTGTTCGGCGGCGAGGCTGCGTTGTTGCAGACCTTCGTCCGCGCGCTCGCCCGTCAGGGTTTTGCCGTCAGCGCGGCGATCGCCGGCACCTCGGTCTGTGCGCGCACGCTGACGCGGCAGGCCTCCGGCACCATCGTCGCCGATGGCGGGGAGGCGGCGGCGATCAGCCGGCTGCCGGTATCCGCGCTTGGTGCGGGCGAGGCCATCACCACTGGTCTGCGCCGCGCCGGCCTGAAAACCATCGGCGATGTCGCCTCGCGCGAGCCGCATGAGATCACGGCGCGGTTCGGCGCGCGGTTCTCCACGCTGCTCGCGCATGCGCAGGGGCATGGCGATGCCCCGATCAATCCGCGCAAACCGCTGCCGGATTATATCGTGGAGAAGCGCTTTGCCGAACCGATCGCCACCGACACCATGATCGCGCTGACGCTGTCGCGGCTCGCCGACACGCTGATCGCGTCCATGGAGAAGCAGGGCAAGGGCGCGCGGCGCCTGGAAGCCGCCTTCTTTCGTACCGACGGCGTGGTGCGCGCGATCATGGTCGAGACCGGGCGGCCGGTGACGCAAAGCAAAGTCATCGACCGGCTGTTTCGCGAACGTCTCGATGCGCTCGCCGATCCGCTGGATCCCGGCTTTGGTTTCGACATGGTGCGGCTGTCGGCGAGCCGCACCGAGATCGTGGTGCAGGAGCAGCGCGATCTCGACGCCCATGTCCATGACAATGACGAGCTCGCCGCGCTGATCGACCGCATCGCCGCGCGCATCGGCGGAAAGCGCGTCGTCGTGCATTTGCCTGAGGATACCCATATCCCCGAATGTGCGGTGCTGGCCGCGCCTGCCCAGCACCATCTCGCCGTGGCCATGCAGGCCGAATGGCCGGCGCGCGCCGAGAGCGAGCCGCCGCTGCGCCCCCTGCGGCTGTTCGACAGACCGGAGCCGATCAAGGTGCCGTTCGCGACCGTGCCGGACGGCCCGCCGCATCAGTTCACCTGGCGGCGTGCGCTGCATGCGGTGGTGCGGGTGGAAGGGCCCGAGCGCATCGCGATGGAATGGTGGCGGCAGGACGGCAAGCAATTGACGCGGGATTATTTCCGCATCGAGGATGCCGAAGGCCTGCGCTTCTGGATCTTTCGCGACGGTCTTTACGAAGGAGAGGTGTTCGACGACGAAGGCAAACCCATTCCCCCCAACTGGTATGTGCACGGTCTCTTCGCATGACCACGCCCGCTTATGCCGAGATCGGCATCACCACCAACTTCTCCTTCCTGCGCGGCGGCTCGGATCCGCGCGCCTATGTGCATCAGGCGAGCATCCTCGGCATTCCCGTGATCGGCATTGCCGACCACAACACGCTCGCCGGCGTGGTGCGCGCCTACAAGGAGCTCGACAATGACAAGGTGCTGCACAAGCCGAAATTGCTGATCGGCGCGCGCATCGTCTTCATCGACGGCACGCCCGACATTTTTGTCTATCCGCGCGACCGCGCCGCCTATGGCCGGCTGTGCCAGCTCCTCACCAGAGGCAAGCGCGGCGACGACATCACGCGGATCGAGAAGGGCGAATGCCATCTCTCTTTTGCCGACCTTCTTGAGTTTTCCGAGGGCCAGCTCCTGATCCTGACGCTGCCGCATCGCTTCGAGCCCGCGCAGGCGCTGGATGTTCTCGCCAAGCTTAAGGACAGCCGCGCCGAGGGCGTGTGGCTGGCGGCGAGCCTGGTCTATCGCGGCGACGACCGCCGCCGCCTGGCGCGGCTCGATGATCTCGCCGCCAAAGCAAACGTGCCGCTGCTCGCGACCAACGAGGTGCTCTATCACGATCCCGGCCGCCGTCCGCTCCAGGACGTGCTCACCTGCATCCGGGAAAAAACCACGATCGAGGCGGTCGGAAGGAAGCTCGAAGCCAACGCCGAGCGCTTCCTGAAGACGCCACGCGAAATGTCGCGGCTGTTCCGCGATTTTCCCGAGGCGATCGCGGAGACCATGCGCTTTGCGGGCAAGATCGATTTCACGCTCGACCAGCTCAAATACCAGTATCCGGACGAACCGGTGCCGCGGGGCAAGACCGCGCAAGAGCATCTGGAGGATCTGACCTGGGCCGGCGTCGACAAATATTTCGGCGGCAAGATCGATGACAAGCTGCGCACGACCCTGAAGAAAGAGCTCGCGCTGATCGCCGAGCTGAAATACGCGCACTACTTCCTCACCGTGCACGACATCGTACATTATGCGCGCAGCCAGAACATCCTGTGCCAGGGGCGGGGATCGGCGGCGAACTCAGCGGTCTGCTACGTGCTCGGCATCACCTCGGTCAATCCGACCAGCGTCGATCTCCTGTTCGAGCGCTTCATCTCCAAGGAGCGGCTGGAGCCGCCTGACATCGACGTCGATTTCGAGCATTCGCGGCGCGAGGAGGTGATGCAATATGTCTATCGCCGCTACGGCCGCCACCGCGCCGCGATCATCGCCACCGTGATCCATTACCGTCCACGCAGCGCCATTCGCGACGTCGGCAAGGCGCTGGGCCTGACCGAGGACGTCACCGCCGCGCTCGCCGACACCGTCTGGGGAAGCTGGGGCAAGGGCCTCAACGACATGCAGGTCAGGCAGGCCGGGCTCGATCCCAGCAATCCCATGATCAACCTCGCGGTCGAGCTTGCGACCGAGCTGATCGAATTCCCGCGTCATCTCTCCCAGCATGTCGGCGGCTATGTGCTCACCCAGGACCGGCTCGACACCTATGTGCCGATCGGCAACGCCGCGATGGACGAACGCACCTTCATCGAGTGGGACAAGGACGACGTCGACGCGCTCAACATGATGAAGGTCGACGTGCTCGCGCTGGGCATGCTGACCTGCATCCGGAAATGTTTTGATTTGATCGACCACCACAAGGGCAAGCGCTGGGTTCTGGCGAGTGTCCCTCAGGACGATCCCAAGGTTTACGACATGCTGTGTGCTGGGGAATCCCTCGGCGTGTTCCAGGTCGAGAGCCGCGCCCAGATGAACATGTTGCCGCGGTTGAAGCCGCGGACCTTCTACGACCTTGTCATCGAAGTCGCGATCGTGCGGCCCGGACCGATCCAGGGCGACATGGTGCATCCGTATCTGCGACGGCGGAACGGCCAGGAAAAGGTGAGTTATCCCTCGCCATCACCCGAACACGGTCCCGCGGACGAACTCTACAAGGTGCTGCACAAGACGAAAGGCGTGCCCTTGTTCCAGGAGCAAGCCATGCGCATCGCGATCGAGGCGGCAAAATTCACCTCCGAGGAGGCTAACGGCCTGCGCCGCTCGATGGCGACCTTCCGCAATGTCGGCACCATCGGCCAGTACGAGGAGAAGCTGATCGGCAACATGGTCGCGCGCGGCTACGATCCCAACTTCGCCAGAAGCTGCTTTGACCAGATCAAGGGCTTTGGCTCCTACGGTTTTCCAGAGAGCCATGCCGCGAGCTTTGCTCAGCTCGTCTACATCTCGTCATGGCTGAAATATCATCACCCCGATGTGTTCTGTTGCGGCCTGTTGAACTCGCAGCCCATGGGCTTTTACGCGCCCGCGCAGATCGTCGGCGACGCCCGCAAGAATGGCGTCGAGGTGCGCGACATCGACGTGTCCTGCAGTTTTGCGCAGAATACGCTGGAGAATATGGACGACGGATATTGCGCCGTGCGTCTGGGTTTTCGCCAGATCGACGGCTTCCACTGGCTCGATCCGGATGAGGAGGAGCTTAAGAGGCAGCAGGCTGAGCGGCAGGGCAAGGTCTATGTCACTCAGGAAGACTGGGCCGACCGCATTATCAAGGCTCGCGACCGCCAGCGGTTCACCTCGCTCGAAGACTTCGCCCGCGACACCGGCCTGCCCAAGCGTGCGCTGATCCTGCTCGCGGATGCCGACGCCTTCCGCTCGCTCGGCCTCGACCGCCGCGAGGCGCTGTGGCAGGTGCGGCGGCTGCCCGACGACGTGCCGCTGCCGCTGTTCGAGGCCGCGACCGCGCGCGAGCAGCCGGACGAGCATGCAAAACCGTTGCCGGAGATGCCGCTGGCCGAGCAGGTGGTCGCGGACTACCAGACTATCCGGTTATCGCTGAAGGGCCATCCGATGGAGTTTTTGCGCGAGATGTTTTCGCGCGAGCGTGTCGTGGCCTGCAGGGACATCAGCCATGAGAACGAGCGGCGCCGCGTCCGCTGCGCCGGCGTGGTGCTGGTGCGGCAGCGGCCGGGCAGCGCCAGCGGCGTCGTGTTCATGACGCTGGAGGACGAGACCGGCATCGCCAATGTCGTGGTGTGGCCCAAGATCATGGAGCAGTACCGCAAGGAAGTGATGGGCGCACGCCTCATCCTGGTCGAGGGCTATATCCAGAGCAGCCCCGAAAAGGTGACGCATCTCATCGCCCAGCGCATGGTCGACCGCTCGCACGATCTGGTCGGCCTCGCCAACGACGCGCTGAGCCGCAAGCATCCGGTGCCGGCAGGCGCCGACCTGATCGAGCCCCTCAACGACGATCCCCGGGCCCACGCGGATATGCCGGCGCAAAAAATCCGCCACCCCCGCAACGTCCGCATCCTGCCGCCATCGCGGGATTTCCATTGAAGATGTGACGCAGAATGCTGCCACACCGTCATTGCGAGCGCAGCGAAGCAATCCAGACTGCCGCCCGTGGAAAGACTCTGGATTGCTTCGCTGCGCTCGCAATGACGAGCTTGTTGAGCCGGGCCGTGTCATACTCTCGGTGTCATACCCTGCGAAAGCGGGGTATCCAGTACGCTGCGGCTTCTCGGTTCTAGCCGCGCTGTCTCTGGAATACTGGATCGCCCGATCAAGTGTTTAGCCCGGAGACATGGCTGACACCTGTTCGGACACATCACTGACAGGTTGGCCATTGGTCAAGTCGATCGATGCGACCTGCCAGCTGGCGAAGAAGATTCCGTAGTGGCCGTCACGATCCAGCGGCCGGATGGCAAGGCGTTCGCGGGCGAAGGCCTGGGGAACTTTCCAGAAGTGTCCCTTGAAGGAGATGTAGGGTCTTGTCGATGAGACCCTGCGCACGATCTCGCCGCTGTCGTATTCGACGTTCGGAACGCGGGCCGGCATGGGGCGAGCACTTGGCCGGAAGCGATCGGCAGGGACCTGCATATCGAGGCCTTGGTGAGGCCGCTCCAGATTGTAGACCGGCCGCCAGGCGTCGAAGGCGCGCTGGACTTCCGGGAGAGTTCGGAAGCGGCGCATTGCAAACACCTCGGCCTTCAGGGTGCGATGGAAGCGTTCGTTCTTGCCGCGGGCCTGTGGGTGGCATGGCCTTGCGTGCACCACCCTGACGCCAAGCTTGAGCAGCCACACCTTCAGTCCGGTCCAACGAATGCCGGACGTATCGCCCCAGGGTGAGCCATTGTCGGTGTAGAAGGCCTCCGGCAGGCCATAGCAGCGGAACGTCGTCGACAGGTGATTCTGCACGGTGAGGCGCTGCTCGTCGGCACATGCCTTCAGGCACAGCACGTAGCGCGAGTGATCGTCGACGATCGTTAGCGGATGGCACCGCGTCCCATTGGCGAGCGGCAGGTGACCCTTGAAGTCCATCTGCCACAGCAGGTTGGGAGCTTCCTTCTCGAACCGGTGGCCCGGATTGGGCGGCGCATTCTCACTCGGTTTGATCCGGTCGTTCCGACACAGGATCTGGTGCACCGTTGATGGCACAGGCACCGTCTGCCCGCCCCGCTTCAGGCAATGGGCAATCTTCCGTGCTCCCCAAGCCGGATGCTTGTCGCGTACAGCCAGGACTTCTGCCTCGACCGCAGCCTCACTCCGCTTGGGCATCGCATGCGGGCGCCGGGAACAGTCGGCCAGCTCCCGATCGCCGGCCTGCCAGCGCGCCAGCCACTTGGAGCCGACGTCAGGACTGATGTTGAACCGACGGCACAGTTCGCGCCGGTTGGCGCCCTCCTGCAAAGCCAGCCGCACAAACTCGTGGCGCTGATCCATCACTGACACCTCGCTCCAAGGCATGGACGGCCTCCCGAATCGGACCAATCCAGCCAATGTTGATGTGTCAGCTATGTCTCCGAACACCCGTCAGTGATCTGTCCGGGCTAAACATCAAGTCGGGCGATGACAGAGTGCCCGCTCTAAAAATTCACCCGGTTCGAGATCGCGCCGTCCACGACGAGATTGGAGCCCGTGGTGAACCCCGACACCGGGCTTGCCAGAAACACCGCCGCGCTTGCGATCTCCTGCGGCGTTGCCATGCGGCCCGTCGGGTTGCGCTTCATCGCGTCGTTGTAGCGCTCCGGCATGTTCTGCTCGATCATGTTCCAGACGCCGCCCTTGAAATAGACCGTGCCGGGCGACACCACGTTGACGCGGATCTTCTTCTTTGCGTATTGCCGCGCCAATCCCTTGGCCATGTGGATCAGCGCCGCCTTGATCGGGCCGTAGGAGCTGGCGAGATCGGCCTGCGCCGCCGAGATCGAGGAGATGATGACGAAGGCGGCATCGCCGCTTTTCTCGCCGCTGGCCTCGAGGAACGGCCGCGCGGCGTCGAACGCATGCACGGCGCCGAGCACGTCGAGCCGGAAGTTCTGTTCCCAGGACGCCGCATCGTGGCCCTGCGCCATCGCGCCGGCATTGGCGAACAGCAGGTCGACGCCGCCGAGCTCCTTTGCAGCAGTCTCGATCCAGGATTTCAGCGCCGCGCCGTCGGTGACGTCGACCGGTCCGCCGCTGGCACGGATTCCGCTTGCCTTGAGTTCAGTGACGGTCGCCGCAACCTGATCGGCGTTGCGCGCGCACACCGCGACGTTGGCGCCTTCGCCGGCCAGTGTCGCCGCAATCGCCCGCCCGATGCCGCGCGTGCCGCCGAGGACGATGGCGTTTTTTGCTTTGAGACCGAGATCCATTGTTTGGTTTTCCTTTTTGTTGGTGCAAAGAGTGTAGCCGTTTCAGGAGACATGCTGAACTCTCCAATTCGTCCTTGCGAGCGTAGCGAAGCAATCCAGGAATGCATCCGCAGAGACAGTCTGGATTGCTTCGTCGCAAGGGCTCCTCGCAATGACGACGCGGAGAGGCGGTCCTCTCACTCCGGTGCCGCCCCCACCGGCGGGCCGCCGGGCGGGCGGTGCAGGAAGGTCAGCGAGACGTAGGCGCCGGCCCACGAGCCGATCGCCGCGAAAGCGACATAGAACGGGTTTTCGGTGTAGCTGATCACGGCGTAGGAGGAGAGCAGGTACCAGACCGCGCTCCAGTTCGCCGCCGGCACGCGCTTGCGCGCGATCACGGCCGAGGTGAACATGACATAGACTGCGTCGGTGGCCGCCGTTGCGATGAACACGGCGCCTGCGGTGAGGGGATCTACGGCGGCCATTGCATTCCTTTCTGCGATCATGACATGGTCGCGAAAACTACAGCATGATCCGGAAAATGCGCAGCGGATTTACGAAAAGATCATGCTCAAATCTGAAAGGGAGAGAAGCGGTCATGCAAAGCCCCGCCGATATTCTTAGGGATCTCTGGACCTCCATCGGCGGCGACAAGGCCGCGCTCGAGCGCGTGCGGCTGACCGGCGAGGAGCCGCAAATTCCGTCCTCGTTTCGCGTCGCCGTCGCCGGACAGACGACGATCGCAGCCGCCGGTCTTGCCGCCGCCGAAATCCGGAGACTGCGCAGCGGTGAGACGCAGGACGTCTCCGTCGACATGCGCCACGCCGTCGCCGAATGCCGTTCGGAGCGCTATTTGCGCCTCGACGATAAGCCGCCGCCGCCAGCCTGGGACGCCATCGCCGGTGTCTACAAGACCGGCGACAACCGCTTCGTCCGCTGCCACACCAATTTCCCGCATCATCGCGACGCCGTCTGCAACGTGCTCGGCTGCGAGCCCGAGCGCGACAAGGTTCAGGCCGCGTTGATGCAATGGAAGGGCGAGGATTTTCAAACTGCGGCCTATGCCGCGGGCGGCGTCGTCGCCCTGATGCGTTCCTACGACGAATGGTCCGCGCTGCCGCAGGCGCGCGCGCTCGCCGAACTGCCGTTGGTCTCGATCGAGAAGATCGGCGAGGCCCCACCCAAGCCATGGCCGCAGGGATTGTCGAACGGCGATCGTCCGCTTTCCGGCCTGCGCGTGCTCGATCTCTCGCGCGTCATCGCGGGCCCCGTTGCCGGCCGCACGCTCGCCGCGCACGGCGCGGATGTGCTGCTCGTCTCGGGGCCGGAGCTGCCGGCCATTCCCTGGCTCACCATCGACACCGGCCGCGGCAAGCTCACCACGTTGGTCGAGTTGAAGAGCGAGGCGGGCAGGGCGCAGTTGCGCGAGCTGTTGAAGGGCGCCGACATCTTCTCGCAAGGCTATCGTCCGCGCGCGCTTGCAGCCCTCGGGTTCGCGCCGGAGGATGCAGCGAACATCAATCCCGGCATCGTCTATGTCACGCTGTCGGCCTATGGCCATGCCGGCCCCTGGGCGGAGCGGCGCGGTTTTGATTCACTGGTGCAGACCACGACGGGCTTCAACCACGCCGAGGGGCAGGCCGCGGGCATCGACGGTCCGAAGGAATTGCCGGCGCAGATGCTCGACCATGCCACCGGCTATCTGATGGCGTTCGGCGCGATGATGGCCAAGGCACGCCAGGCCCGCGAGGGCGGGAGCTGGCACGTGCGCGTGTCGCTGGCGCAGACCGGACGCTGGCTGTGGAATCTCGGCCGGCTCGATGGCGGCCTGGACACCCCGGATCTTACGGGCGAGGCCGTACATGCTGCATTCATCGAGTCCATGCCATCTGGCTTCGGCACGTTGAAGGCGGTGCGCCATTCCGCGCTGCTGTCGACCACGCCGGCGCGATGGAGCCGCCCGGCGATGCCGCTCGGCAGTCATCCGCCACAATGGCCGGCGCGAAACTGACGTGAAGCTGACGCGATGCAATATTTTAACGCAAACGGAAAGGTGGCTGGCGTTTTTTAGGTTGTTTGAAATCCCAATTCAGCACTATTAGCGCGACCGATAAGGCAGGCGTCTGCCGAGATCGTCGCAGACTTGACCGGGCCCCATGGTAGTTGAAAATACCAAGCGATTGCAGGTGTTTACAAAACAACGGGTGATCACATCCGTAGTTTTACTGGCACTCGCCTGCGCCGGTGCCTATGGCTTCCTGCGTGCGGGGGCCAAGGAAAAGAGCCACTCCGAGGTCTCCAGCCAGTCGCGCAGGAATGCGCAGAATTTCACGCCGACGCCGTCCGAGTGGGCGACGCTGACGATCGAGCCGGTCAAGGCCAAGACCTTCCGGGCCGAATATGTCACCGAGGGCAAGGTCGCGGTCGACGAGGATCGCTCGACGCCGGTGTTCTCGCCCTATGCGGGCCGGGTGACCAAGCTGCTCGCCAAGCCGGGCGAGATGCTGAAGCAAGGTCAACCGCTGTTCACGATCGAGGCCGCCGACACCGTGCAGGCCCAGAACGATTTCATCGCGGCGATGACCTCGCAGAACAAGGCGAAGTCTGCGATCGATCTTGCCGACATCCAGTTCAGGCGCGCCAAGGACCTCTATGAGGGCCGCGCCATTCCGCTGAAGGACTATCAGCAGGCCGAAACGACCCAGGTCCAGGCGCAGAACGACGTGCGCTCCTCGGGGACGGCGCTGGAAGCCGCGCGCAACAAGCTGCGCATCCTCGGCTTCACCGACGAGACCATCAAGGCATTCCAGGACAAGGGCGTCATCGATCGGGAGATCACGATCTACTCGCCGATCTCCGGCACCGTCGTGCAGCGAAAGATCGGCCCGGGCCAATACGTCAATTCCGGCGCTAGCGATCCGGTGTTCGTGATCGGCGACCTCTCGACGGTCTGGCTCACCGCCTTCGTGCGCGAGAGCGATGCGGCCGCGGTGTGCATCGGGCAGGACATCAGCGTCAACGTGATGGCGCTGCCGGGCCACCCCCTGACCGCCAAGATCAACTACGTCGCCGCCGCCATCGATCCCACCACCCGCCGCCTGCTGGTTCGCGCGACCATCGACAACAAGGACGGCCTGCTCAAGCCGGAAATGTTCGCCAACGTCACGATCTATTCGGCCGGCGACCGTGCCGCGCCGGCGGTGCCGAAGCAGGCGCTGATCTATGAGGCCGACAAGGTCCGCATCTGGGTCGCGCGCGAGGACAAGTCGGTCGAGCTTCGCCAGATCAAGACCGGCCTCATCAATGGCAATTTCGTCGAGATCACCAGCAATCTGAAGCCAGGCGAGCAGGTCGTCACCAAGGGCAGCCTGTTCATCGACCGCGCGGCGTCCGGTAGCTGATCGACGACCCAAGAAAATTGAAGACCTGAATGGATCGTCTCGTCGCCCTTGCCGTCAACCGGCGCTTCCTGATGGTCGGGATGTTCTTCGCCGTGCTGATCGGCGGCCTGATCGCGTTCAACCAGCTCAACATCGAGGCCTATCCCGATCCGACGCCGCCGATGGTCGACATCGTGACGCAGAGCCCGGGCCTGTCGGCGGAAGAGATCGAGCGCTACATCACGATTCCAATCGAGACCCAGGTCGCGGGTCTGAAGAACCTCACGACGATCCGCACCATCTCGCTCTACGGCCTCTCCGACATCAAACTGCAGTTCTCCTTCGCCTACACCTATGACGAGGCGCAGCAGCAGGTCTTGAACCGGCTGGCGCAGCTCGCGCCGCTGCCGGGCAATGTGCAGCCGCAGATCTCGCCGCTCAGCCCGATCGGCGAAATCTTCCGTTACCGCCTCGTCGGCCCGCCGAACTACAGCGTGCTCGACCTCAAGACCATCCAGGACTGGATCCTCCAGCGCCGCTTCCGCGCCGTACCCGGGGTCATCGACGTCACCGGCTGGGGCGGCAAGAGCAAGACCTACGAGCTCCAGGTCGACTTCAACAAGCTCGTCGCCAACGGCCTGACGCTGCCGCAATTGCTCCAGGCGGTCAGCAATTCCAACGTCAATGTCGGCGGCAACACCGTCAATATCGGCCAGCAATCGGCCGTGGTACGCGGCGTCGGCCTGATCCGTTCGATCGACGACCTCGCCAACACCATGGTCTCGCAGACCAACGGCAATCCGGTGTTGGTCAAGGACGTCGCCACCGTCACTGTCGGCCAAAAACCCCGTCTCGGCATTGCCGGCATCGACGATTCCGACGACATCGTGCAGGGCATCGTCCTGATGCGCCGCGGTGAGCAAAGCTCGCCAACCATCAAGCGCGTCCACCAGCTCGTTCAAACCATCAACAACTCCAGCATCCTGCCGCCCGGCGTGCGCATCGAGCGCATCTACGATCGCGGGGACCTGATCGAACTCACCACCCACACCGTGTTGCACAACATGGTGGTCGGCATCCTGCTCATCGTACTGTTGCAGTGGATGTTCCTCGGCGATCTCCGCAGCGCGCTGATCGTCGGCGCCACCATTCCGTTCGCGCTGTTCTTCGCCGTGATCATCCTGGTGCTACGCGGGGAATCCGCGAATCTGCTGTCGGTCGGCGCGATCGATTTCGGCCTCATCGTCGACGCCACCGTCATCATGGTGGAAGCGATCTTCCGCCGCCTGACGCAGACCACGCCGGTGTCGGAATCCGAGCAGATGTCGCCCGAGACGCTGTTCGGCATGAAGAGCCACGCCATCCTCAGCGCCGCCGCCGACGTGTCGCGCTCGATCTTCTTTGCCGCCGCCATCATCATCGCGGCGTTCCTGCCGTTGTTCACGCTGTCCGGCGTCGAGGGCAACATCTTCGGGCCGATGGCGCGCACCTATGCCTATGCGCTCGCCGGCGGGCTGCTCGCGACCTTCACGATTACCCCGGCGCTGTCCGCGATCATTCTGCCTGCGCATCTCGAGGAGACCGAGACGAGGGTCATGCGGATCCTGCACCGGATCTACATGCCGGTGCTGAATTGGGCCGTCGCCAACCGCGGCATCATGCTCGGCGGCGCGGTCGGTCTCGTGCTGATGACGGTGGCGCTCAGCCGCCTGCTCGGCCTCGAATTCCTGCCCAAGCTGGAAGAGGGCAATCTCTGGATCCGCGCCACGCTGCCGCCGACCATCTCGCTCCAGGAAGGCAACACCTACGTCAACGAGATGCGCAAGCTGATCCGTGCCCGGCCCGAGGTGGAATCCGTGGTGTCGCAGCATGGCCGCCCCGATGACGGCACCGACGCGGCCGGCTTCTTCAACGCCGAGTTCTTCGCCCCCCTCAAGCCCGCGAGCCAATGGCCGGGGACGCACGACAAGGAAGAGTTGACCGCGCAGCTATTGAAGCAGCTCGACGATCGCTTCCCAGGCGTCGAATTCAACTTCTCGCAATATCTCCAGGACAACGTCTCCGAAGCCGTCTCGGGCGTGAAAGGCGAGAACTCCATCAAGCTGTTCGGCAGCGATCTCCAGGCGCTCACCGACACCGCCAACAAGATCAAGTCGGTGCTGGCGACCGTGCAAGGCGTCACCGACCTCGCGGTGTTCACCTCGCTCGGGCAGCCGACCATTCAGATTGACATCGACCGTGCCAAGGCCGCGCGCTATGGGCTCGCGCCGGGCGACATCAACGCCACCATCAAGGTCGCGATCGGCGGCGATACCGCGGGCGATCTCTACGAGCCGGGCTCCGATCGTCACTTCCCGATCATCGTCCGCCTCGCGCCGGAATATCGCAGGAGCGCCGAGGCGATCCAGAATTTGCGCATCGGCGCGCCTGGCCCCAACGGCACCGTCACGCAGATTCCCCTGAGCGAGGTCGCCACCATCAGCCTCGTCTCCGGTGCCGCCTACATCTATCGCGAGCAGCAGGAACGCTATCTGCCGATCAAGTTCTCGGTGCGCGAGCGCGACCTCGGCAGCGCGATCCGCGAGGCGCAACAGAAGGTCGCCGAGCAGGTGCAGCTGCCGCCCGGCGCGCACATGGACTGGGTCGGCGAGTTCGGCAATCTCCAGGACGCCATCCGCCGGCTGTCGATCGTGGTGCCGATCTCGCTGGCGCTGATCGGCGTGCTGCTCTGGTTCAATTTCGGCTCGATGACCGACACGCTGCTCGCCATGAGCGTGATTCCGATGGCGATCTTCGGCGGCGTGCTCGGTCTCTTGATCACCGGCACCGCCTTCAGCGTCTCCGCCGCGATCGGATTCATCGCGCTGTTCGGCATTGCGGTCATGGACGGCATCATCATCCTGTCGCAGTTCAACCAGCTCATCGAAGAAGGCATGGACCGCGTGAGCGCGGTGATACGCACCGGCGAGTTGCAGCTCCGGCCGGTGCTGATGACCTGCGTCGTTGCCGGCGTCGGCCTGCTGCCGGCGGCGCTGTCGGAAGGCATCGGCTCGCAAGTGCAGAAGCCGCTCGCCGTCGTCGTCGTCACCGGCATGATGCTCGCGCCGGTCGTGATCCTCGTGACCTTGCCGGTCCTGATCTCCTTCTTCTCCCGCCGCGCGCGCTGATCGCGCGCCGTCGCCGCGCCTCAGAATCCGTAGAGACGCGCGGGATTGTCGACCAGGATCTTCTTGCGCACCTCCGCATCCGGCGCCCACACCGGAAGCTGGTTGAGGAGCCGGCCGTCTTCGATCTGATAGAAGGGCGCGATGTCGGTGGGCTTGCGTCCCTCGACGGGGCTGGAATCCGGATGCGGCCAGTCGGTGCCCCAGACGATGCGGTCCGGGTTCGCCGCGATCAGCGCCCGGGCATAGGGCACCATGTCCTGATAGTCGGGCGCGAGGTTCGACGAGCGATAGGCTCCCGAGATCTTCACATAGGCCTTACCGGATTTGACGAGCGCGATCAGGTCGGAGAATCCCGGCTGCTCCAGTCCGAGCGACGCCTCGAGGCCGCCGAAATGGTCGAACACAGCCGGCACAGGCGAAGCCAGCACGAGCTCCTTGATCGCCGAGATCATCGGCAGCGTGGTGTAGAGCTGCACGTGCCAGCCGCGTGCCTTCATGCGCTCGACGGCGGCGGTGAAGCGCGCGCGGCCGACATTCGGATCGCTGACGCCGCCGGTGGCGAGATTGATGCGACTGCCGCGAAAACCGTCCGCCTGCATCGCGTCGAGCTGGGCTTCCGTGGTCTTGTCGTCGATCACGGCCACTCCGCGTGCGGTCGCGCCGCGCGCCTTCATGCCGAACAAGGTGGAGGAATTGTCGGTGCCATAGACGCTCGGCGTCACGATCACGACGCGCTCGATATGCAGCGCCTTGTGCAGCGCCGCCATTTCCTCGGGGCTTGCCGGTTCCGGCGTATAGACGCGCCCCGCGAAGAACGGAAACTTTTCGACGTCACCATGGATGTGCGTGTGGCAATCGCAGGCAAGGGCCGGAACGTCGAAATCGACCGGCGTCGCGGGCTGCGCCGCACGGGCGTGAGCTTTGTTGGTCATGGCTACTCCGGCGGCAAGGGAGGCAAGCAGGACGCTGCGTCGGTTGAGCATGGTTCTCTCCCTGCTTCGTTATTTTTGAGGTGGGACCGGAACAATATCACATCAGCCGGGTAGCCGCTCCGCTTCACTGCATAGCTGCTCGACAAGATCCGCAAGCCGGCGTGAGCCGTCGATGCGCACGACCGGGCAGGGCAGGCCCGCGAGCCAGGCTTCATCTTTTGTGAGACTGCGGCCCTCGCGATCGCCGGCTTCGTAGCGCGAGGCCCATTCGACGAACGACTCCGTCTCCTCGTGACGCCAGCCGCCCTGTGCGACGGCATCAGCTCCGAAATGCGTAGCCTCGCGGCCACGCAGGCGCTGCAAGCGAAGCTCGCGCGGTGTCGTCACAAAGACGACAAGATCGAAGAACGGGACGAGTTCGTCGCCCCAGCCGGTGACGGTTCCGCTCAGCACCCAGTCGAGACGCGGCAGAAACATCTCGCGCATCAGGCGCAGGCGCTCCGCGGCAGGGCGCGTCGTCTGGTGGGGCGGCACGGTCGGCAGCCAGAAATAATCGTCGCTGTCGTGATGCGGCAGCGCAAGCCGGCCGGCGAGCGCGCGACCGAGCGTCGTCACGCCGGAGCCCGAAGCTCCCATCAGATGGATGCGGCGGCTCTTCATCGGCATCAGGCCAGACGATTTGAAACTACTGCCCCGACGGCGTGCGCAGGCCGTGCCAGGCGTCGCGGACCTGCTGGTAATGCACCTCGGGCAGATAGTCCGGCGTGTTGAGGCTGAGCGTCTTGACGTCGAGATGGCCGACGGCGCTGAGCAGCGTGTAGGAGGCGATGACGCGGTCGCGCAGTGCGCCGATCAGGCGGGCCTTGGCCTGGATCAAATCGGCCTGCGAGTTCAGCACGTCCACCGTCGTGCGCTGCCCGCCGGCGGCCTCGCGCTGCACGCCCTGGAGCGCGACGGTCGCCGCCTTCACCTCTGATTCGGAAGCGGAGACCGTGATCTTGGCGCCCTCATTGGCGACCCAGGCGCTGGTCGCCGCCGTGCGCGCCTGGTTGCGGACCTGGTCGAGCACGAGCCGGCTCTGCGCCGTGATCTCCTTGGCCTGTCGGGTCTGTGCGGCGGCCTGGCCGCCGTCGTAGATCGGCGCGGTGACGTTGGCGACGATCGAGGCCTGGTCTTCGGCGATGGTGCTCAGCGTCGGGTCGTTGCTGCGGCTCTTGCTGGCACTGCCCTGGAGACTGGCGCTCGGCAGCAGCGCGCCCTCGGCGACGCGGATGTTGGTCGAGGCGACATCGACGTCGAAGCCCGCCGCCATCACCGCTGGATGCTGGCGGATCGCCGTCGTCAGCGCATCCTCGCGGCTCTTCGGCAGATAGCGGTCGACGACTTCGGCGGGCCGAAGCTGCGATGGCGCATTGCCGATCACCTGCGCGTAGACCGCCTGGCTCACCGCCAGCGCGACTTCCGCGGCGTTGAGGTCGGCGAGCCCCCGGCTGAGCCGCGCCTCGGCCTGGGCGCTGTCGGTCGGCGTGACGTCGCCGGCGTTGAGGCGGCGTTGGGTGACGGCGAGCGTCTCGCGCAGGAACGCGACGTTGGAGCGTTGCGCCTCGACCAGTGACTGGTTGGCCAGCACGTTGGTGTAGGCGGTGACCGCGTCGAGCAGCACGCCTTGGCCGACATTGCGCAGCGCCTCGCGGCCGGACTGCACCTGAAGTTCCGCAGCGCGGACGCTGTTGGCGGTGCGGAACCCGTTGAACAGGGTCTGCGTCACGGTGACGCCGATGATCCACGGCTTCAGATTGGCGGTCTGGATCGTGTTGTCGGGCAGCAGATTGCGCACCGATTGCAGGCCGGCGCTGAGGCTTGCCACGATCTGCGGCCGGTAGCCGGCGAGGGCCTGCGGCACGTTTTCATCCGTGGCGCGTTGCCGCGCGCGCTCGGCATTGAGCTGCGGGTTGGTCTGGTAGGCCTTGGCGAGCGCCTCCGGCAGGGCTTCCGCCCATGCGGCGGAGGGCAGGGCGCAACAGAGCGCCAGCGTGGTCCATGTCGCAAGCACAGGACCCACGCCCGATCGATGCCGCGTCATCACGCGACCAACTCTGGCGGCACGCCCAATCATGTAATCCTGCTAAACCCCGGCTGTCCGCCCCCGCCGACGGTGGCCTCTTAACTGTTTAACCAGCCGGGGTCCCGCAGGCAAACTGCCGCGGGGAAAACCCCCATCTATTCCGTGCTTGTTGCAGGCGCGTCACAGGGTTTCTGCACCAGAGCGGCGAAGCCTTACACCAGCCTGACCGCTCGCGGGCATTACCGGTTCTTGTTGACAGGCTTGCGCTTCTCGATGAACGCCGCCATGCCCTCGGAGCGGTCCTCCAGCGCGAAGGTCGCGTGAAACAGGTTGCGCTCGACGCTCATGCCTTCGGCGAGCGTGGTCTCGAAGGCGCGGTTGACCGCTTCCTTGGCCATGGCGACGGCGGGCCGCGACATCGATGCGATCTTTTCGGCGGCTTCCATGACCTCGTCCATGAGCTTGTCGGCGGGCACGATGCGGCTGACGAGGCCTGAGCGCTCTGCTTCCGCCGCATCCATCATGCGGCCGGTGAGGCAGAGGTCCATCGCCTTCGACTTGCCGATCGCGCGGGTCAGGCGCTGGGTGCCGCCGATGCCGGGAATGGTGCCGAGCGTGATTTCGGGCTGCCCGAACCTGGCGGTGTCGGCGGCGATGATGAAGTCGCACATCATGGCGAGCTCGCAGCCGCCGCCGAGCGCATAGCCCGCAACCGCGGCGATGGTCGGCTTGCGGCAGCGCGCGACGCGATCGCCGCCGATCGCGGCGAAATCCTCGGAGAACATGTCGATGAAGCCTTTCGGCTGCATCTCCTTGATGTCGGCGCCGGCGGCAAAGGCCTTCTCGCTGCCGGTCACGACGATGCAGCCGATGGCGTCATCGGCCTCGAGATCGTCGACGGCCGCGGCGATCTCGCGGAAGACGCCGAAGGAGAGCGCATTGAGCATCTTCGGCCGGTTCAGCTTGATGATGCCGACCGCGCCTTTGCTCTCGACGATGATGTGTTCGAACGTGCTCATGCTCCACCCACGCGTTTGATTGGGCGGGCAATGTGCCCGCTGGCGCGGTGGGCTTCAAGGGCCGAAAAGCTGTCGGAACGAGGCCGTCCGGAACGCGCGGCGAGACGCGCGTTCCGGACGAGGTCCCTCACCCCAAAATCAGGCCAAAAACCAGGCCAAGCATCAAGCGAAGAACATGCGTGCGGCAGACGCCAGCGTCAGCAGCGTGCCGACGCCGATGAAGATCTTGCCGATCAGCGAGCTCTGGTCCCAGGCCGAGCTGTGGCTGCTCGCCATCACCGGCGCCGGCCGCGCGTCGGTTGCGGCGATCACCGCCTTCTGTGCCGGCGGGTCCTGTTGGAGGGCGCGGTCGATGTCGTTGAGCTGATCGGGCGCCACCACCTGAGCCTCGTCATTCGGCGCGGTGGTATTATCGGCTGCAGCCTGAACGTTGTCGTTGGCGCGGCCGGTCAACGCGGAGGCCGCGGCAGCCGTCGGCGTATCGGCTGCGGCGATCTGCGCGTTGGCGTTGGCGACTGCCGGCGGCATCTGGCTCAAGGCCGGCACGTCGTTTTCGGCCTTCGCCGCGCCGTCCTTCTTGTCGGCCTTGTCGTCGGATTTCTGCGCCGTCTTGCCGCTGTCGCGGTGGCGCGATGCATGGCGCCGCTGCTTGCTCGGCTTGACTGCGTCGGCCTGGTTGCCCGCGCTGTCCGATTGGCTGCTTGCGGCTGAACTCGGTGCCGCCTGTGCAGCGGCTCCGACCAGCACGAAAAGGCCGGCAAGAAGAATCAGTGCGGCGCGCCCGCTGGCTTTCATCATGTTGACGATCTCCCCAATTCCGCCTGTCCCGGGACCGAACAGAGCCCCTGGGGCGTGACCACAGCGGGGCAAAAAATGGGAATCTTCGGGCTATCCCGGGCAAAAGCGGGGCAAACCGCCGCCTCGCAACCGGCCGCCGGATGCGGACGGGACCGATCGGTGTTATGAGCCGTCGCGGGTTTCGACGGCCGCATCGCGTGGCGAGGCACGGCGCAGATCACGAAGTCGTGATCTTTCTGGTGCCGGCGTAACAAACTGAAAGAGCTGCCGAATTGCATGGTGAGGGCGCGTGCGCGGACGTGAGGACGAGTGGACCGGCCTGATGCGGTCGGCCATGGCAGGCGATGATGCGGCGTATCATCGCCTGTTGAAGGCGGTCACGCCTGTGCTGCGCGCTGCCGCGAGGCGGGGTCTGGCGCGGGCCGGGCAGCCTCCCGACCAGGCCGAGGATATCGTGCAGGAGATTTTGTTGGCGGTGCATCTGAAGCGGCACACCTGGGACAGCGAAGCCCCCTTCGCCCCGTGGCTGTTTGCGATCGGGCGCAACAAGCTGATCGATGCGCTCCGGCGGCGGGGCCGGCGGGTCTTCGTCAACATCGACGATTTCGCCGAGACGCTGCCGGGCGAGGCACCGCAGGAGACGGCCTCGGCGGCCGAGGTCGCAACGCAGCTCGACACGCTGCCGCAGCGCCAGCGCGACGTGCTGCAGTCGATCGCCGTCGACAGCGCTTCGATCAAGGACACGGCGTCAAAGTTTTCGATGAGCGAAGGTGCGGTGCGGGTCGCGCTGCATCGCGGACTTGCGGCGCTGACTGCCAAACTGCGGGACCACTAGTCATGGATACCGATCAACTCATTCGCTCGCTCGCGGCCGACAACGCCCATCGCGCGCCGCGCGTCGGTGCCGTGCTGACGATGGCGCTGCTGGTGGCGGCGCCGTTCTCGATCCTGATCTTCGCCAGCTTCCTTGGCGTGCGGCCCGACGTGATGACCGCGATGCATAATCCGTTCTTCGACACGAAGTTCGCGGTCACGCTGTCGCTTGCGATTCCCGCGATCATCGTCAGCCTGCATCTGTCGCGGCCCGAAGCCTTGATGCGCGGCTGGGGCTGGCTGCTGCTGCTTCCCGTCGGCCTGCTTGCGGTTGCGATCGGCGGCGAGACCATGATGGCCCCGGCGATGCCGATGACGATGCGGCTGGTGGGCAAGAACTCCCGGGTGTGCATGCTCGCGATCCCCGCGATGTCGCTGCCGCTGCTTGCGGGCGCGCTGTTCGGCCTGCGCCACGGCGCGCCGTCGCATCCTGCACTCGCCGGCGCGCTCGCCGGCCTGCTGTCGGCCGGCCTTGCCGCAACGCTCTACGCCTCGCACTGCACCGACGACTCGCCGCTGTTCGTCGCGACCTGGTACACGATCGCGACGGCACTCGTGACCGCGATCGGCGCCTACGCGGGTTCGAAAGTTTTGCGCTACTAGCGGCGGCGGCCTCACGCCGCCGGCGTCGTGCCCTGCTGCATGCGGTGGAAGCGCAGCACCTGCTGCGCGGTCGATGAGCGCAGGGCCTCGTAGGCATCGCGCAGCGTCAGCATGTCGGTCTTCGAGCCGCCCGAGAGCTTTTCGCGCATCGCGATGATCGCGCGGACGCTCGACCATTGCATGCCCGCGACCTTGGCGAGAACCATCACGCCCTCGTTGCGGCTCTCGATCATCATGTTCTCGGCGGTCTCGACCGCGACGCCCGCGAGTGCTGCGAGCCCCGCATTTGTCTCGTCGAACTTGCCCTGCTCGGCGAAGCTGGTGACCTGAAACTCGTTGAGACGACCGTCCTCGTGCAGCGATCTCACCAGCGCGCGCGCCATTTCGGTCTGCCTGGTCATGGCGGCGGCGCGGACCCGATGGGTCGCTTCCTGGACCACGCTGGACACTTCGTCCGCGAGCTCCGGATGCGCGGTCTCGAGCTTCCTGCGCACGCTCAGGGACGCCTTGGCGATCAGCTTCAGGTAGTGATGGCGCGGCAGGTCGGGCCGCAGGCCGATGCAGGTGGCGAGGTCATCGTCGCGTTCGGCGCGCGTGACGAGGTCGGTAAAACTTCCCTCGGAGAGCTGCGCGCCCGGATTGCTGACGGTCGATTGCACGACGTCTTCGTTGCCGCGCGCCACCAGCACGTCGGTCAGCGCTTCCGACAGCACCCGCCGCAGCGAGATCGCCTTGAGATGCGCCTGGCCCCTGGTGCGCGCGATCTCGATCAGGGTCGCCTCGTCCAGCCGTTCCGATTTCGAGAGCACGGGGCCGGAGACCTCGATCACCTCGTCGAGCGCGAGGGTGCGGATGATCCTGGGCGGCGCGGCCGCGATCGGCGCGAGACGGTTGGCGAGCAGCGCTCTCGCCGAGGTCTCGATCTGCTCGATCAGGCACTGGAACACGTCGTCGAACACCCTGATGTGCTCGTCGGAATAATCCACCGCATTGTTGATGAAGAGATCGGTGACGCGGCGCAGGGCCTCGACCCGGCGCGCGACGGTGCCGTGCGAGAGCGCGGTCTGCAATTCATCAAGCAGGTTCTCGGATGGTTTGTCGGATTTCGATCTCATGGCCCTGTCCTGGAGCGTTCGGTCCGGCTGCGGCTTCTGCGCAGCCAGGAAAAAATGGATTAGTCAGCTCGTTGCAATACGGTTGCGCCCTTGCGCCTTGGCGGAATAAAGCGCGCTGTCGGCGCGTGCGAGAAACGTGTCGGCAGTATCGTTGTCGCGCAGCGTCACGACGCCCGCGGAAATCGTCACCCGCATGCCGGGGGAAAATGCGCTCCAGTCGAGATCGGCGACGATGCCGCGCAGCCGCTCGAGCATGCGCCCAGCTGCGCCGCCGTCGGTGCCCGGCAGCAGCAGCAGAAATTCCTCGCCGCCATAGCGGCCGAAAAAGTCGGCCGGGCGGATATTTGCAAAAATGGTGATGGCGAAGGTGCGCAGCACCTCGTCGCCGACGGGGTGGCCGTGGGCGTCGTTGATGCGCTTGAACCAGTCGAGGTCGATCAGCGCGATGGCGCAAGGTGCGGACGCCTGCTGCGACTTTTCGACCTCTGCATCGAGCAGCCGCATGATGCAGCGGCGGTTGTAGGAGCCGGTGAGCTCGTCGAGCTCGGCGAGCTCCTCGATGCGCTGATAGGCGGCCTTCAGCTCGATGCTGCGCCGGTACAGGACCTTTCGCAGTGTGGCACCGAACAGGCCGAGGAAGGCGCACTGGCCGATCACCAGGACGAAGCACAGCATCGAGGCGGTCCGCTGGAGCTTCGTGGCGACTGGCATGCCGATCGGCAGGTCGGAGGCGAGGAAGACGGCCGCGAGGCAGGTCGTCGCGATCGCCCAGGTGAACATCGCCTGCGCCGAGGTCATGCGCAGCGTGCCGAAGGCGAAGATCAGGAACAGCACGCTGATGAAGGCGATGCCGAGGGTCGGCACCGACACCAGGAAGATGAACTGCAGCGCCATGTGCGCCGAGATCTGGAAGACGGTGAGATAATGGTCGCTGTGTCTGTCGCCGACGCCGGCTTCCGACATCACGACGAAGATGCCGATGATCATCAGGCCGCCGACCCAGAACAGCGACGGAACGTTCATCGGGACGACGCCGTCATGGGCATAGATCAGCAGCACGAAGGCGCCGAGCGAGTAGCTTGCGACCTGGCCGACATACATCTGCCGGCGTTGCCGGACCCGGCGTGCTCGTACCTCGGGCGCAGCCGCGTCGGGCATGAGAACGAGATCCGCGACCTCAGCGGCATTCCTCTCCGGTAAGGTCGTCGCGGCCGTGCTCATTGTCCCGCCAAGGGTGAATGTCGCCCAAAAATCTACGCGGCAAGCCTTTAGGTTTGGTATCCTTCGAAATCGAATCCAAACGGTGCAGCGCGCAACAGGGTGACAGCGGCCGGCGGGGAAATTTGCCGGCGATTAGGCATCGTTGGCGACGGGGTCGAGCCAAAGCAGGGCTTGGTGAGACATACGTCGTGCAGGGCTGCTATGGTTCCATCATGTCGGGCCGTCCGCGCCGGACGGCATTGCGCAGGGAATTCTTCATTACTATGTTACCGTTATCGAGCGAGCCGGCCAACCGCCGCGGGTGGCAAAAGGAAAATTCGCGTATGTGGGGTAGATCACACAGACCCCCGTGTGACTGCGGTAGGCTGAAGAATTTCGCCCCGCCCGTCGAACCGTCCGCCGCGCCGACCCGACCAACTTTGCGAGACGGGCATTGAGCGTGACACAGGCGGCTTCGGACGAGGTCCTCATCGCCAGGATCGCTCAAGGTGACCGGCTCGCCATGCAGGTGCTGTACGGGCGGCACCATGTCAGGGTCTACAGGTTCGGGCTAAGGCTCGTGCGGGACGAGCAGGCGGCGGAAGACCTCATCAGCGAGGTGTTTCTCGACGTCTGGCGTCAAGCCGGCAAGTTCGAGGGTCGATCCGCCGTTTCCACCTGGCTGCTGGCAATCACCCGATTCAAGGCCCTGTCTGCGCTCCGGCGCAGGAAGGACGTTGGGTTGGACGACGAAGCTGCCAACGCGATCGAGGATTCGTCTGACGATCCGGAAATCGCGGTGCAGAAAAAGGATACCAGTGAAGCGTTGCGGGAGTGTCTGACGGGCCTCTCGCCGGACCATCGGGAAATCGTCGATCTCGTCTACTACCACGAGAAATCCGTGGAAGAAGTGGCCGAAATCGTCGGTATTCCGGAGAACACTGTGAAGACGCGCTTGTTCTATGCGCGCAAGAAACTGGCCGAACTGCTGAAGGCAGCCGGCGTTGAGCGAGGCTGGCCATGATGGCATTGAGCAAAAAGATGCTGGAGCAAGAGCCCAGTGAAATTGAACTGCTGCTGCCCTGGCACGCCGCCGGCACGCTGAACACGCGTGACGCTCGCCGCGTCGAGGAAGCGCTGGCGCGTGATCCGGCGCTTGCAAAGCAATATGCCGCGATCCGCGGCGAGTACGAAGAGACCATCCATCTGAACGAGAGCTTGGGGGCTCCGTCGGCGCGGGCGATGCAGAAGCTGTTCGCCGCGATCGACGCCGAGCCGGCGCGGCCGGTCGGTTCGCTGCCGCTCTCGGCGCGCATCGCGACCTTCTTCTCGAGCCTGTCGCCGCGTACGCTGGCCTGGTCGGCGAGCCTGGGTGCCATCGCGCTGCTGCTCCAGGCCGGCATCATCGGCGCCGTGCTGATAAAGACCCAGCCCGCGACCTTCGAGACCGCTTCGCTGTCGGTCGGCGCGCCGATCACGCGTGAGCTTGGAGCTCCACCTGCGCGCGCGCTGGTGCGCTTCACGCCCGAGGCGCGCGTCGCCGACATCACCGCGCTGCTCGACAGCTACCAGGCTTCGATCATCGGCGATGCCAAGGGCGGCATGTTCCGTCTCCAGTTCGACAAGGCGATGGGCCGGGACGAGCTCGCCTCGCTGCTCGGCAGGATGTCGCGCGAGAAGTTCGTCAACCTCGCCGTCGCGGCGCCGTAAGGCGCCGCTGCACCGATGACGCGCAAGTCCGAGAGTAAGTCGCGAGCCGGGGCCTACGCTTCATCGGTCGGAGCTGCACTCCTGCTCGCCGGTCTCGGCGTCGAGGTTGCGCAGGCGCAGGCGATCATGCGCACGCCGACGATCAGCGTCCCCACGCGCACCCCGACCATCTCTCCCAGCATCGCCGCGCGCGTCAGCCCCGGTGTTGGTGCGCGGGCTGTCGGCGTCGGCCCCGGCCCGCGTTCTATCCCTGCTATCCCGCGTACCACCACCACGGCGCGGATGCGACCGACCCCAGTGCTGCCCTATGCGCGCTATTCGCCGAACCTCTATCCGGCCTGCACCGCCCCCTATCGCGACGCCGACGGCGAATGCCTGGCGCAGCCGGGCGCGGGCGGCGATGGCGCGGGAAAATCGGGCAAGAAGAGCGCCGGGAAGGGGCGGGGCAACAGCACGCCGGCCGCCGTCGACTTGCGCACCTTCGCCAACGAATTCGTGGCCGAGATCGACGGCGCGCTGTCGGCGACTGAAGCCGACGAGCTTGCGCGTCGCCACGGCTTGACGCGTGTCTCATCCGAGAATTTCCCGCTGATCGGGGCGACGTTCGGCCTGTTCCGCATCACGGACGGCAGGCCTTCCGAGACGGTGCGGCGTGAGTTCGCCGCCGACGGCAGCGTGCGCTCGCTCCAGCCGAACTTCCGCTACGTGCTCCAGGATCAGAAATCGTCAGTGCCGACCGAGGGCGATCCCGCGCAATACGCGCTGGCCAGGCTTCGCCTGCCGCAGGCGCATACGCTGGCGCACGGTGCCAACGTGACGGTTGCCGTGATCGACTCCGGCATCGACGCCCAACATCCCGAGCTCGCCCACTCCATCGCCGACAACTTTGATGCGCTCGGCAGCGCCGAGGGCCCGCATGTCCATGGCACCGGCATTGCCGGCGCCATCGTGGCGCATGCCAAGCTGATGGGCAGCGCGCCCGAGGCGCGCATCATCGCCATCCGCGCCTTTGGCGGCTCGACGGGTGGAGCCCAGAGCTCGTCCTACATCGTCCTGCGCTCACTGAATTACGCCGCCGAGCACGGCGCGCAGATCGTCAATATGAGCTTTGCCGGTCCGAAGGATGCCGTGATCGAGCGCGCCATCGCGGCGACCGCCGCCCGCGGGCTGGTGCTGATCGCGGCAGCCGGCAATGCCGGCGCGAAATCGCCGCCGCTCTATCCAGCCGCCAATCCCAACGTGATCGCGGTCAGCGCGACCGACCAGCAGGACAAGCTGTTCTCGGCGTCCAACCGCGGCAATTACATCGCGCTGGCCGCGCCCGGCGTCGACATCTTCCTGCCGGCGCCCGACGGCAAGTACCAGATGACCTCGGGGACCTCGTTCTCGGCCGCCTATATCTCCGGCGTCGCCGCGCTGCTGCTCGAGCGCAATTACACGCTCAAGCCGGAGGCGCTGCGCATGACGCTGGCGAAGACCGCGCGCGACCTCGGCTCACCCGGCCGTGATGATCTGTTCGGCGACGGTGAGGCCGACGCGTTTGCCGCAGTGATGGCCGTTCCCGCCGACAGCGCGACGCCTGTTGCGGCTGCGTCCGGTACAACAAAACGTGAAGATGCCGAGAAGCGTCGCGACGAGCCTGGCATCCGCGCGATCGAACAACCTTCGCTGTCGAGCGCAGACGATAAATCCACGATTTCTCAGGCGGATAGGCCGGCGACGCGATAGCGGCTGCGACAACTTTGCGCGCCGTGCGAGGGCCAAGAAATCGAACGCCGCATTGAACGTTCAGCCGGCTGCCACGACCAAATTATGTGGGAGCGGTCATCCCTCCCCATAAGTCATATCAGGCGCGAGCGCCCATCCACCCCAAGCGCCCATATGGCTCGACCCGTCCGGTTGTCCCCCCGGACGGGTCTTTTCTTTTCAGGCGTCTGATTTCTTGAATCGCTCGGCACGATCAGCTTCTGGTTGAGCGAACGTGGCGGCGCCCCTTGTCGGCGTCCGGGAGTCGCCCCGCAGGCCGGTTATGCTTGTGCGAAGCTTGACTCGAAAACACAGCAATTGTCCGCACGACTACGGTGATTGACGACGACCGGCGTGTCGTTGCTGGACAAGTCAAAACTTTTCCACAAAATATTCATGTCGCGTCTAAATTGATTCGTGTGCGTTGCGTCGCGTCCGTATTTTTCTCCCAACGGGCTGGTTTATGACACATCGCCAAGAGGCTGTTCGCGACGTGGCGCGTGGCCGCGACATTGCGGCACGCTGGTGCGCTCTCGCCGAGCAGCGGCTGGAACATCTCTCCGAAATGTTCGAGACCGGACGCTGGCGCCGCTATCACTCCGAGCTCGCATTCCTCGAAAACATCCAGGAAGCCAAGCGCGCCGTCCAGACCTGGCGCGCGCTCGCGACCGGTAGTGACGTGGCCGCGGCGGCCGCGAGTGTCTCGCCCGTATTCGGCTGGTCGCCGGCGACCATGCCCCGCGTGTTTCCGCGCGACCAGCAGGCCCAGACCGTGCAGCCGAAGGCCGTCCACATCGCCGCGGAGACCGCCGTCCCGGTCAGGCTCGCGCCCAAGCCGGAGGTCCTTGCCGAAATCACCGAAGCCCCGCTCGCGCCGCGAGCGACGCCTGCTACGGTGGCATTGTTCACTGCGCCCGCCGCTGTCGCGCCGCTCAAGGCTCCCGCTGCGCGGGCGCCGCTCACCGCACCCGCCGTGAGGTCGCCGGTTGCCGCGCCTGCCGCAATGGCGGCGTTCACCACGCCTGCCGTGAAGGCGGCGTTCGCCGCACCTGCCGTGAAGGCGCCGCCCGCCACACCTGCTGTAATGGCAACGCTTCTGCCGCAGTTCGCCCCGCCCGCCGCCGAAATTGTCGCCGCTCCCGAGCGCGTCGTCGAATTCACCTTCAGCCTCGACGGCCTGCAAGCGAAGTACCCGCTGCTGAGGAACGCGTTCTAGCGTTTGGGCTCCGGGATGAGGGCGGCAGCTACCGCCGCACCGCATTGCCGCCGACCACCAGCTGCGCAAAGCGCTGTGCGCCGTCGGCCGACAGATCCGACGTCACTGCACGGGCGTGATCGAGCCCAACCACGGCGCCGCGCGGGGTTTCCGAGATCATGTTGTTGTTGACGAGCGCGGTGCCTGCGCCGGACACCACGGAGACGCCGACGCCGGCCAGCGCCTTGCGGATCACATTGCCCGTGATCGCGACGTCGCGCAGATATTTGCCCCAGCCGGCGACGATGCCATAGGACGGCGCGTTCTCGATCACATTGCCGGTCACGGAGCTGTCAGCCTCGATGTAGATGCCCACACCGGCATCGTCGTCGGGGGCGGTGCCGATCGGCCGCTTCGGGATCAGATTGCGGATGATGTTGCCCTGGACCACCGCGATGCGGCCGCCTTCGTTGAAATTGCAGACCGAGACGCCGACGGCGGCACCATCGACCGTGTTGTTGGCGATCATCGCGGCCTCGAACGCGAACTCCGAATAGAGCGCGACCTCGCGCACGTCGCTGACGCTGTTGCCTGATATGTGGATGTTCGACGCCGAATTGCCGCGCACCGCCGAGTAATCGCAGTTCCTGATGCGATTGCCGCGCACGATCACGTTGCCGGCGCGAAACGCGTTGATGGCGTTGCCGTACTGGCCCGAGCCGCCGGGGCCGGCCTTGATGTCCTCGATGCGGTTGTCAGTGACCAGCGTGCCGTCGTCGCCGATTGCGGTGCGCAGGATCTCGATGCCGTTGTCGTTGGTGCCGATGATGGTGTTGCGGGACACGCTGAGGCCCTTGGCGTCGAACGAGACGACTGCCGTCACCGCGATGTTGGTGAAGATGTTGCCCGAGATGTCGCCGGACACCTGCTCGAGCCAGATGCCGCTGCCGCCGGAGCCGGTGATCTCGCAATCGGTGATGCGGACGTCACGCCCGCCGAGGACATGGATCAGTCCGCGCCGCGTCGGCAGCGGGATGCCGCCGCCGTCGAAGATGAGGCCGGTCAGGCCGATCGAGTCCGACCCGTCGCTCTGGATCGCTGCGGCCCCGCCGGTGAAGATGATTTTTGTCGCGCCGCGCACGCCGATCAGCTGGGCGCCATTCGGCAACCGCAGCAATCCGCTGCGGTAGATGCCGGGTGGCAGCGCCAGCGGCATCTGTGCCCGCGCAGCGTCGTCGATGGCGCGCTGGAGCACGCGGGTCTGGTCCTCGCTGCTGCCGGGCCGCACGCCGTATTGCGTGGCATCGCGGCCGAGCAGGGACGTCAGCGGCGCCGCGCGCGCGGCGTCGGCCGGCATGGCGAGGGCGCCCGCGATGCCTGCGGTCGAAGCTCCGATGAGATGACGGCGATTGAGGTCCATGACGCATCCTTCGGCGGACGCGGGAGGTCCGCGACCGACTAGGTAGCGCAGGGTGGCTGGGGCGGTGAGGATTGTTCGCGGTAGGGTTAAATGTTTACCGCAAAGACGGTGCCGTAGGGTGGGCAAAGCGACTTGTCCGCCGTAGCTCGAAGAGCGAAGGCGGAAGCGTGCCCACCATTGTTACACGAATGCGGATGTATGGTGGGCACGGCGCGACGCGCCTTTGCCACCCTACGAAATCTGAGTGTTCCGCTGCTTCCTTGCCAGCCCCACCAGCTCCATCAGCATCGCTTCCCCCGCGTCCACCAGCTCCTCCAGCGTAATCCGGGCTGCGCCCTTGCGCCGCACCGCGCCGCTGCGGGCGAGCAGGGGAATGTGGATGAACGCCGCAAGCTGCGGTCCGCCCGCCCTCACATTCTCGATCGCGCGCCAGCTGAGATAGTTGCAGAGATAGGCGCCGGCATCGCGCGAGGCGCGCGCGTCGATGCCGGTGAGGCGCGCGGCGCGCAGCAGTCTTGCCGTGTGCGGACCGAACGTCATCGCGTCCGCATGGCCGGCGATCCCGCGCTTGCTGGAGCGGGTGTTGGCGGCATCGGGCCAGAGCATGGTGACGGCATTGCGTGCGCGGGTCTCGATGCGGAGGTAAGGCGTACGCGAGGCGAGGCCGAACATCAGCAGCGCGTCGGGCTGTTCCTTCGCGAGCACATCAGGCAATTGCCGGTCGACCGCGGCATAGGTGACCGGGAAGATGTGGCTCGCGAGCGCGACATCGTCGAGCGCCGGACGGCGCAATTGCGCCAGCCGCGCCACCAGTGGCTGGGTCGGGTTATAGGGCGCGCCGGGAAACGGTCCGAAGCCGGTGAGGAGAATGCGGAGCTTTTCGCTCATTGCAGCAACTCCAGAATCTGCTCGGCGGCGAGTGCCGGCGTGAGATGGCCTTCGGCCACCTCAGCCTCGATCTTCCTGACCTTGGTCCGCACCGACGCCTCGCTGCGCAGCCGCGCCAGCATGCGCTGCTCCAGCATCGACCACATCCATTTCACCTGCTGCTCGCGCCGCCGTGCGGCGAAATCACCGGACGCGTTCATCGCCTTGCGGTGATCCAGAACCTTCTGCCAGAGTTTTGCGATCCCGTCGCCGGTCAGCGCCGAATAGGTCTCGACCGGCGGGTGCCAATGCTCGGATCGCGGCGCCAAAATATGCAGCGCGCCGCGATAGTCGGCGGCGGTGATGTTGGCGCGCTTGAGATTGTCGCCGTCGGCCTTGTTGATCGCGATCATGTCGGCGAGCTCGACCAGGCCCTTCTTAATGCCTTGCAGCTCGTCGCCGCCGCCCGGCAGCATCAGCGCGAGGAAGAAGTCGGTCATGTCACAAACTGCGGTCTCGGACTGGCCGATGCCGACGGTCTCGACCAGCACGACGTCGAAGCCGGCGGCCTCGCACAACAGCATGGCCTCGCGCGTCTTGGCGGCGACGCCGCCGAGCGTGCCTGACGATGGCGAGGGACGGATGAAGGCGTCATTGGAGGCCGACAGCCGCGCCATCCGCGTCTTGTCGCCGAGGATCGAGCCGCCGCTGCGCGCCGAGGACGGATCGACCGCGAGTACCGCGACCTTGTTTCCCTGCTCGATGAGATACGTCCCGAGCACGTCGATGGTGGTGGACTTGCCGACGCCGGGCGAGCCGGTGATGCCGACGCGAACCGCCTTGCCGGTGTCGGGCAGCAGCATCTGCACCAGCTCGCGCGCCAGCGCCTGATGGTCGCCGCGCCGGCTTTCCACCAGCGTGATCGCGCGGGCGAGGGCTGCGCGACTGCCGGAGCGCAAGTCGCGGGCGAGGGTTTTGATGTCCAGCGAGGCCTTCTTCTCAGTCATGCCCTGCTTTACAACGCCCCGGCGGGGCAGGCGAGGGCCGCTCGCCCGATATCACCGAGTCGTTGCCGCCGCTGTCTGCACCGGCTTCACCTTGCGCCAGACCCACACCAGCACCGGCCAGAGCAGCGCGCCGATCGCCATGGCGGCGAGGATCGCCGCGACGGGCCGCTCGAAGAACGGCAGGATGCTGCCGTCCGACTTGATCAGCGAGGTCACGAAAGCCTGCTCGACCATGGTGCCCATGACGATGCCGAGCACCATCGCGGCCACCGGATAGCCGTTCGCCTCCATGACATAGCCGATGATGCCGAAGGCGGCGACGGTGACGACGCCGAACATGTTGTTGCCGATCGCGAATGAGCCGACCGCACAGCACAGCATGATGATCGGCATGATGGCGGAGCGCGGTGCCAGCAGGATGTAGGCGGCGATCCGGATCATGGCGATGCCGAGCGGGATCATCAGGATGTTCGCGATGATGAACATCAGATAGATCGCGTACATGCTCGACGCCTTCTCGGTGAACAGCGTCGGGCCGGGATTGAGGCCCTTCATGTAGAGCACGCCGATCGCGATCGCGGCGATGGTGTCGCCGGGGATGCCGAACAGCAGCGAGGGCACCCAGCCCGAGGCGATGCTGGCATTGTTGCTCGCGCCGGCCTCGACCAGGCCCTCGACGTGGCCGGTGCCGAATTTCTCCGGCTCCTTGGAGAAGCGTTTCGACATCGCATAGGAGACCCAGGCGGCCATGTCGGCGCCGGCGCCGGGCAGCACGCCGATGATGATGCCGATGATGTTTCCACGCGTCATCTGCCAGTGATATTTCTTGGTCAGCTTCCACTGGCCGGCCATGATGCTTCCGAATTTTCGCCGCGGCAGCGGCGGCGGCTCGGGCGTCAGCATCGCGCGCATCACCTGCGCCACCGCGAACACGCCGACCAGCGCCGGGATCGGCTCGATGCCGCCGAACAAATCGGTGATGCCGAAGGTGAAGCGCGGCACGCCGCCCGGATTCTCGATACCTATGCAGGACACCAGCAAGCCGAGGAACATGCCCGCGATCGCCTTCACCGGCGAGGAGCGCGCAACCAAAGTGGCGCACATCAGGCCGAGCAGCGCCAGCCAGAAATATTCGAAGGTCGAGAACGAGAGCGCGATCTCGGCGAGCGGCGGCGCCAGGATCATCAGCGACAGCACACCGGCAATGCCGCCGACGGCGGAGAACCAGACGCCGGCCCCCAGCGCCAGCTCAGCCTGGCCCTTGCGCGTCATGGCGTAGGCCTCGTCGGCATAGGCTGCCGAGGCGGGGGTGCCGGGAATGCGCAGCAGCGCGCCGGGGATGTCGCCCGAGAAGATCGCCATCGAGGAGGCTGCGACAATGGTTGCGATCGCCGCGATCGGCGAGAGGTAGAAGGTGACGGGGACGAGCAGGGCGGTCGCCATCGTCGCCGACAGGCCCGGCAGCGAACCGATGACGAGGCCGTACACGGAGGCTGCGAACATCGCGATGATGACCTCCCAGGTGGAGATCAGCGCGAATGCTTCAATGAGGGTCTTGAGCATGGGATCACCAGGGCGTCGGCAACAGGCCAGCGGGGAGCGGCACGCGCAGCAGCTTGCCGAAGATGAGGTGGATGGCGAACGGCGACAGCGCCGCGAGCGGCAGTGCCAGCTTCCACTTCGCCCCGAGCGCGGTCGAGGTGACGTAGACCATGATCGCCGCGGTGATGATGAAGCCGAGCCGGTCGGCGGCGGCGACGTAGAACAGCAGCAGCGCCGGCGGCAGCAGGGCGCGCAGGCCGTAGAGCTTGCCCTGCGGCGGCGGTGCGGCCGCCACCTGGCCGTCCTCGAGCGGGACCAGCTCTTCCTCCTCCTCGAAGGAATGGCCGATGCCGAACACGATCGCGAGCCCGCACAGCGCGAGCCCGATGCCGATCACGAGCGGAAATACGTTGGGGCCGACCGGCTGCCCCGGCACCGGCGGCAGGATCCAGCCGCCATAGGCAGCCGCCGCGCCGAGCACGACGAGAAACGATCCCGTGACGGAGTCGGGAAGACGCATGTGAGAATCCTATGCGAGGTATTCTCCCTCTCCCCGCGCGCGGGGAGAGGGTTGGGGTGAGGGGGGCTCTCCGCGGGGGAGGTGAGAATTGGACTCGTAGAGAGTCCCCCTCACCCGAAACCCGCGCTTCGCGCGAATTCCGGCCTCTCCCCGCAAGCGGGGGGAGGCGATCAGAGCATCGCAGGTCCGGATCACGCCTTGCTCAGGCCGGCGGCCTTCATCGCCTCGCCCATCTGGGCGTCGCCCTTGTCCATGAAGCTTGCGAACTGACCGGCATCGCCCCACACCGTACCGAAGCCGCGGTTGCTCATGAAGTCCTTGAACTCGGCGGAGTCGTAGACCTTCTTCAGCGCTGCGGTGAGCTTCGTTGCGATCTCCGGCGGCAGGTTCTTCGGTGCGCCGATGCCGCGCCAGGCGCCGGTTGCGTAGTCGATGCCCATCGCCTCCTTCAGCGTCGGCACGTCCTTGAAGATCGGGTTGCGCGCCGGCGCCATGATGGCAAGGCTCCTTGCCTTGCCCGCCTCGATGATGGCGCGCGCCTCCGGCACCGAGCACGTCGTGAGGTCGAGGCCGCCGGCGGCGAGATCCTGCATCGCGGGCGCAGCGCCATTCGACGGCACCCAGGCGACCTGGTTGGCGGGCAGGCCCATCGCCTGCATCCAGCCGACCAGCGCGAGATGCCAGATGCCGCCCTGACCGGTGCCCGACGCCTTGAACTTGCCGGGAGGCGCCGCCTTGATGGCTTCGGCGAGCTCCTTGACGGTCTTGTAGGGCGAGGAGGAGGAGACCTGGATGCCGGGCGGGTCCTCGTTCATCAGCGCCAGCGGCGTGTAGCTCTTCGGCGTCAGCTCGGTGAGGCCCTGCCAGTGCATCATCGAGATTTCGACGGTGAGCATGCCGATCGTGTAGCCGTCCGGCTGCGCGGTCGCGATCGCGCTATGGCCGACCACGCCTGAACCGCCGGTGCGGTTGACGACGTTGAAGGGCTGGCCGAGATCCTTTTCCAGGAGGGCTGCGACAATGCGCGCAGTCGCGTCGGTGCCGCCACCGGCGCCCCAGGGCACGATCACGGTGACCGGCCGGGCCGGATACGCCTGTGCGCGTGCGGGTGTGAGACCGAATGCGGCGGATGCGGCAATCGCGGCGGAAGAGGCCGCAAAAGTGCGGCGCGAAATCTTGGACATCAATGCCTCCCAGCGGCGCCCGTGACACCGGGCGCTCTTGTCAATGAAGGCATTCTAGTCGGCTTTGCGGCGCCGCTGCAAGGTAGCGCTACCACAGCGTTGTGAGCAATGTGTCGCTGCTCAAAACATCATCACTGCGGCTCCGCCGCGTCGCCCTTCGGTCGCGCACCGCCGAAGATACGCATGCCTTCCGCCGTGAGATAGGTCTTCAGCGTTTCCCACGTCACGAAGGCGACATATTCGCCCTCGGCGTAGGGGCCGACCGCGTAAGGCGGATAGTGGAAGGTGAGCCCGGAACTCTTGCCCGTTTCGGTTGACGGCGCGAGCGTCACCGCGCCGATCTTGAGCAGGCTCGGCTCGACGCTCTTGAACCACTCGTCGGTCGCGGTCTCGCTGGTGTCGCGCTTCTTCTTCTCGACTCTCAGCGAAGCGATCACGGCCTTCACCATCGCCTTCATAGTTGCCCCGTTGTCGGTGGTCTCGGTGAAGAACGGGCGGATCGAGATGCGCTTGCCCTCGCTCTTGTCCCACAGGATCGTGTTCACGTCCGAGTTGGGATGGGCGCCATGAGTGTCCATGTAGTCGTTGCGCAGGACGCTGACATAGCGATCTGCAACAACGGAGCGGATCGCATATTTGCGCTCGAAATCCCAGCCGCCGTCCTTGAAGAACTGCGGATCTTCCTTGCGCGAGGCGGCGGCCTCGGCCGCGTTCTTGTCGAGCCACTTCCTGCCTTCGGCCAGGCAATCCGCCGCGAGCGCCGCATCCGCCTTGATCCTGTCGTCGAGGAAGACGCGGGCGTCGATGCTCTTGGTCTTGATGATGGCGTCGGGCTTGGGGTCCGCGGCGAGGGCGGAGATCACGCACGTTGCGCTAAGCGCCATGGCGACGCTCAAACCGATCATGAACTTCAATGGGAGTGCTCCTTACGTGAGCGTCAGAATATTTCGAGGATGTGGTCTGCGATCTGCTGCGCAGAGTGGGGGGAGGCGGAGCGCCGGACAGTCGCCTGCGCCTGCAAGCCGGTCGCATCCTCGATGATCTGCTCGACGTCGATCAGGTTGAGCAGCGAGAAAGAGGCCTCCGGTTCGACCTCGACCAGGACATCGATGTCGCTGTGCGGGTGATAATCGTCGCCGTCCCGCGTGCCGAGGATGGCGAGCTTCGAGACGCCCTTGGCTTTGATGGCATCAGCGTTCTGGCGTATCGCAGCGATGACCTCATCACGTGTCATGGAGACAATCCGGCCGGTGATACGGCCAGCGTACCATCTACTCCGCCGCCTCGCTATGCCCGAGCCGGGCATTCAGCTTGCGGATCAGCTCCTCGGCGGCTTCCGCGATCACCGTGCCCGGCGGGAAGATGGCTTCGGCGCCGGCCGCATAGAGCGCGTCGTAATCCTGCGGCGGCACCACGCCGCCGATGATGATCATGATGTCGTCGCGGCCCTGTTTCTTCAGCGCGGCCTTGAGTTCAGGCACTGCGGTGAGATGGGCGGCGGCGAGCGAGGAGACGCCGAGGATGTGCACGTCGTTCTCGACCGCCTGCCGCGCAGCTTCATCGGCAGTTGCAAACAGCGGCCCGATGTCGACGTCGAAGCCGATGTCGGCGAAGGCCGAGGCAATCACCTTCTGGCCGCGGTCGTGGCCATCCTGGCCGATCTTGGCGACCAGGATGCGCGGCCGGCGGCCTTCCGCCTCCTCGAAGGCGTCGATCAGCGCCTGAACCTTCTCGACCTGGTTACCCATGCTGGACGCCTCCCGCTTGTAGACGCCGGTGATGGACCTGATCTCGGCGCGGTGCCGGCCGAACACCTTTTCCATCGCGTCCGAGATTTCGCCGACGGTCGCCTTCGCCCGTGCTGCGTCGATCGCGAGCGCGAGCAGATTGCCGTTGCCTTCGCCGGCCGAGCGCGTCAGCGCGGCAAGCGCCGCGTCGACGTCGGTCTGGTTGCGCTCGGATTTCAGCCGCGTCAGCTTGTCGATCTGGAGGCGGCGGACATTGGTGTTGTCGACCTTGAGGATGTCGATGGGAGCCTCATCCGTCGGCTTGTACTTGTTGACGCCGATCACCGCCTGCTTGCCGGCATCGATCCGGGCTTGCGTCTTGGCCGAGGCCTCCTCGATGCGCAGCTTGGGCACGCCGGCCTCGATCGCCTTGGCCATGCCGCCGAGCTCCTCGACCTCCTGGATGTGGCTCCAGGCCTTCGCCGCGAGGTCGCGCGTCAGCCGCTCGACATAATACGAGCCGCCCCAGGGATCGA
The DNA here is from genome assembly GCF_051810765.1 of Bradyrhizobium sp. 604_D8_N2_3. Taxonomy (NCBI): domain Bacteria; kingdom Pseudomonadati; phylum Pseudomonadota; class Alphaproteobacteria; order Hyphomicrobiales; family Nitrobacteraceae; genus Bradyrhizobium; species Bradyrhizobium sp. 604_D8_N2_3. Next base: position 3,092,858 of record NZ_JBPWPM010000001.1, read on the forward strand.
TGATGCGGGTGGTGCCGCTCTCCTGCTGCAGGAACAGCTGGGTGTTGCGGGCGATGCGGGCCGAGAAGTCGGTCGGCAGCGCTAAGGCCTCGTCGAGCGCGTTGGTGTGCAGCGACTGGGTGTGGCCCTGGGTGGCCGCCATCGCCTCCACCGTCGTGCGCATCACATTGTTGAACACGTCCTGTGCGGTCAAAGACCAGCCCGAAGTCTGGCAATGCGTGCGCAGCGACAGCGAGCGCGGGTCTTTCGGGTTAAAGGGCTTCAGCAGCTTCGCCCAGAGCAGGCGCGCGGCGCGCATCTTGGCGACTTCCATGAAGAAGTTCATGCCGATCGCCCAGAAGAACGACAGGCGCGGCGCGAAGCGGTCGACGTCGAGGCCCGCGGCAAGACCGGCGCGCAGATATTCGACGCCGTCGGCGAGCGTATAGGCGAGCTCGAGGTCCTGCGTCGCGCCGGCCTCCTGCATGTGATAGCCGGAGATCGAGATCGAATTGTATTTCGGCATCTTCGTGGAGGTATAGGCGAAGATGTCCGAAATGATCCGCATCGAGGGCGCGGGCGGATAGATATAGGTGTTGCGCACCATGAACTCTTTCAGAATGTCGTTCTGAATGGTGCCCGAGAGCTTTTCCGGCGGCACGCCCTGTTCGCCGGCGGCGGCGACATAGAGCGCGAGGATCGGCAGCACCGCGCCGTTCATGGTCATCGACACGCTCATCTGGTCGAGCGGAATGCCTGCGAACAGCGTGCGCATGTCGTAGATGGAATCGATGGCAACACCGGCCATGCCGACGTCGCCGCCGACGCGCGGATGGTCGCTGTCATAGCCGCGATGGGTGGCGAGGTCGAAGGCGACCGAGAGGCCCTTCTGTCCGGCCGCGAGGTTGCGGCGGTAGAATGCGTTGGAATCCTCCGCCGTGGAGAAGCCGGCATATTGCCGGACGGTCCAGGGCTGATTGACATACATGGTCGGGTAGGGGCCGCGCAGGTACGGCGCGATGCCCGGATAGGTCTCGAGGAAATCGAGCCCGGCGAGATCGGCCTCGCCATAGGCGGGCTTCACCAGAATGCCCTCGGGCGTCAGCCACGGCTCGGCGCTGCCTGACGGCGCGGCGGTAGCGATGCGCTCGAAGGCGACGTCGGCGAAATCAGGAATGCGGCTCATGGTTTCAACCATATCATTAGACGCTCAATCATGATCCGGATGCTGATGGCTGACGATGGTCGCCATCTTCTCCGGTCCGTAATTCTGTTGCGTGGTCTGGCTCGGCAAATTGGAGATTCCGACCACCCAGCCGAGCCGGGATTCGGATCCGTATTGGCGCGTCGGCACCAGCTGGTCGGGGCGGTCAAAGGCGCCGGTCATGATCTCGATCCGGTCGCCGTCGATGCGGCCAAAGCTCAGCGGCGTGCCGCAGGCGGCGCAATAGCCGCGATCAGCGATCGAGGAGGAGCGGAAGAACGCCGGCTGCCCCTTGCTCCAGGCGAAGTCCGTCCGGTTGATGTCGGCGAAGGACGCGAACGGCGCGCCGCTCGCCTTCTGGCACATACGGCAATGGCAGATCGAAACCCTGTTGGGGGTTGCCGAAATCGCAAAGCGCACCGCGCCGCATTGGCAACCGCCGGTGAAAACTGGTTTGCCCGCCTCGCTCATGCCTGCTCCATCCGTCGGTAGGCGTCTTGCAGTGTCGCAAGCGCATCGCCTCCGGCGAAGACAAAACCCGTGACGCCGGCCGCACGGAGTGCCGCCTCGGCATCGGTCGGACGGCCTGCCAGATAGATATGTCGCGCGCCCGCCGTTTGCAGGGCCTTCGCCGCGGCGTCGGCGTGTTCCGGATAGACCTTGTCGCTGGAACAAAGACAGGCGAGCTCGGCGCCGGAGGCCTTGAATGCGGCGGCCAATTTGGCCGGATCGGCAAAGCCCTCGCTGTCGACGGCCTGGATGCCGCCGGCCTCGAACAAGCTCTTGGCAAAGGTCGCCCGCGCCGTGAAATCGGCGGGCGTGCCGAGATTGGCCAGAAACACCTTTGGCCGCGCACCGCGCGCCTTCAGCGCCGCATCGGATTTGTCGCGCAACGCCTCGAACGGTTCCGCCAGCCGGATCGGCGGCAGCGCATCGAACTTGTATTTCTGCTCGCCGTAGGGAGCGAGCTTGACCGGCGTCGCCGTCAGCACCGCCGTCTCGCGCTCATGCAGGTTGGGAAACTCGCTGGCGCCTGTCAGCACGTCGCGGCGCTTTGCGATGTTGGCGTCGCGGGCCTTTCGCGCGGCCGCGACCTTGCTTTGGAACAGGCCTTGCTGAAGCGCGGCGAAGGCGCCGCCGGCTTTCTCGCTGTCCTGGAACAGCGCCCAGGCGGCGTCGCAAAGCTGCGCCGTCAATGTCTCGATGCCGCCCGCGCCGGCGGCGGGATCGCTGACCTTGGCGAGGTTGCTTTCTTCCAGAAGCAGGGCTTGCGTATTGCGCGCCACGCGCCGCGCGAATGGATCAGGTAGCCCGAGCGCCAGCGTATGCGGCAGCACGGTGATCGCATTGGCGCCGGCGAGCCCGGCCGCGAATGTCGCGATGGTCGCGCGCAGCATGTTCACGTAAGGGTCACGCTGGGTCAGCATGCGCCAGGCCGTATCGGCGGCAATGAACAGCGGCTTCGGCGTCAGCCCGCACGCCGTCTCGATGCGCGCCCACAGCAGCCGCAGTGCGCGGAATTTTGCCATGGTCAAAAACTGGTCGGCATCCGCAGAGAGCCGCGCATAGATCATGTCCTGCGCCTGCTCCAGTGGAACGCCGGCGCCCTCGATCGCGCGCAGATAGGCGACGCCGCAGGCCAGCACGAACGCGAGCTCCTGCACCTCGGAGCCGCCGGCATCGTGGATCACGCGCCCGTCGGCGGACGCGAACGGTCCCTTGAAGCCGAGCGCGGCGAGCCCCTTGATGGCGCCAGTGACGGCCGGAACGATCTCGTCCCATGTGTAGGGGCTGTGACCCCACACCGCGCCGGCCGCAAGCGGATCGAGCCCGAAGCGGATGTTGCAGGCGGCGGGATCGAGGCCGTTGCTCTTCACATATTCCGCGACATGGATCGCCGCCATCCGCGATTGCGGACCGATCTGGAGCTCGATGCCGATGCCGGCATCGAGATGAATATCCTTGAAAACCTTGGCGACCGCATCGGCCGAAGGTTCCAGCCCGAACCCGTGAGCGCCACTGCCGCCGGCGAACACCAGCGCGAGCCCCGTCGCGCCATTTTCGAGATCGGTCAGCGCCTGCGCATTCGCGAGCGCCGCATCGGGATGGTCGATCCGCTGCATGATCTGCCACGGCGCGGCGGCAGGCCGTCCCACCACGGGCGCAACGCCCCGGGCGCGCGGATAGAGAGGGTCGATCTTGAGGCCGTCATAAGTCTTGCCGACCAGCTTCTCGAACGGCGCGCCCTTCAGCACGCCGTCGACCAGCTTGCGCCAGTCGTTGACCGTGGCCTTGGGGAAATCCGCCGCCAGCGGCAGGTCGTCAGTCACGGAGGTCATACGGCCAAGGGCTCCCAAAAATCTTGTTGTTCGCGGGCGAAATTGCCACGGCCGGCCGTCGCTGCAAACGGTTGTTTTTGGTTAACCGGTATCCGGAAGCCGCTCAATGCCTTGCGTCGAGGCGCTGGCAAGCCCGTCACGCACACGAATGCCTGAGATCACGCGGTCGGGCGCGATTTCGGCCAGCGGCACCAGCACGAAGGCGCGCTCGAACAAGCGCGGATGCGGCAAGGTCAGGTCGGGTTTCTGCAAGCTGACATCGTCATAGGCGATCATGTCGAGATCGAGCGTGCGCGGGCCCCATTGCCTCTCCTTGTTCCGTGTGCGGCCGAATTTCTGCTCGACCTTATGCATCACGAACAAGAGCGCATGCGGATCGAGGCTGGTTTCGATCTCGACGCAGGCATTGATGAAGGGATCCTGGTCCTCGTCACCCCAGGGCGGCGTCGCATAGTCCGAGGAGCGCGCGATCAGCGCAGCTTGCGCCATGCCGCAGATGTGCGAGATCGCCTTCCGGAACGTCGCGCGGACATCGCCGACATTGCCGCCGAGTGCGATCAGCACGCTCGCCATCTTACGGATGCCGCGAGCGCGTCAGCATGATGCCGACGTCGTCGAAGATTGCGGCGATCGGCGCATGCGGCTTGTGCACGGTGATCTTCACGGCGCGGATGCGCGGGAAGTGCGACAGGATGGCATCGGCGACCGCGCCGGCCGCTCGCTCCAGCAGCTTGTAATTTGTATTCTTGAACGCCGCCGTCGTGGTCGCCACGACTTCGGCGTAGGACACGGTGTCGGCGAGCCGGTCGCTACGCGACGGCTCCGACAAATCGGTATAGAGCTCGAGATCGATGACGAAGCGCTGGCCGACTTCGGTCTCGTGATCCATCACGCCGTGGCGGGCGTGGATCGACAGGCCGGTGACGAAGATCGTATCGGTCATTGCTTGCTCTCGATTGCATTCGCGACCCGCAGGGCCTGCAAGGTCTCGGCGACGTCATGGGTGCGGATGATCTTGGCGCCGCGCTGTGCGGCGATCAGATGCGCGGCGATCGAGCCGGCGAGCCGTTCCTTCGGCTCCGAGGGCGACACCGAGGCGATGAAGCGCTTGCGCGAAGCGCCGACCAGGATCGGCAGGCCGAACGTGTCGAATTCGCGCAGCCGCGCCAGCGCGGTCATGCTCTGCTCGGCCGTCTTGCCGAAGCCGATGCCGGGATCGAGCACAATCTTGTCGCGCGCGATGCCGGCCTTGGCGGCGATATCGAGCGAGCGCAGGAAGAACGCTTTCATGTCCGCGACGATGTCGATGGCGGAATCGACGGCCTCGCGGTTGTGCATGACGATGACGGGGACGCCGCGCGCGGCGATAAGCTGTGCCATGCCAGTGTCGCGCTGCAGGCCCCAGACGTCGTTGGCGATCGCAGCGCCCTGGTCGAGCGCAAAGGCCACCACCTCAGCCTTCATGCTGTCGATCGACACGGGAACGCCCAACGCCACCACGCCTGACAGCACCGGCTTCAGCCGGGCCAGCTCGTCCGCCGCCGTCACCGGCCGGGCGCCCGTGTAGGGCCGGGTGGACTCGGCACCGATGTCGATGATGTCGACGCCGGCCTCGATCATCGCCCGCACCCGCGCAAGCGCCAGCTCGGGCGCGATGAACTCACCGCCATCGGAGAAGGAATCCGGGGTGACGTTGAGCACGCCCATCACTGCCGGAATCGGCCGCTCCAGCAGCGTCCGCAGCACGTCGGGCCCGGCCGAGCCGGCCGGCGGGACGGATGGGGAGGGCGAGGCATTCATGCGGCCCGCTTTAGCGGTCGGGGAGGGGGGATTCAAGGTGGGATTGGGGGCGAATGTCGATGTGTTCGCGGAGCATCGATCGCCTCCGCTGTCATCGCCCGCGAAAGCGGGCAATCCAGTATTCCGAGGCCGTGCGGTGATATGGAGGAGCCGCTGCGTACTGGATACCCCGCCTTCGCGGGGTATGACACCGAGAGCTAACGCGGCAGGTCGTATGCCGAGGGAGATGCCCTAATACGTAATCTTCGGCGGCAGCTTCTTCGCCTTGGCGATGATGTCGCCGACCGATTTTTCCGAGGGCAGGATGCGGACGAGCTTCTTCTTCACGTTGGCTTCCCGCATGCTCTGGGCCAGCCGTGCCGGATTCCGATAGGCGAGCTCGCGCACGGTGGTGACGCCGGCGGCGCGGACGAGGCCGACCTTGGCCCGGCCCATCCCGGGAATGCGCATGTAGTCGGAGACGTTGGCCCATTCCAGCAACTGCTGCTCGCTGATGCCGGTCTTGGCGGCGAGCGCCTTGCGACCCTTCACGGTCGAGGCCGCCTCGAGCAGCGCGTCGGTCGTGCGGATTCCTTGCGCCTTCAATTTGTTGGCGGCAAAGGCTGGCAGGCCCTCAATCTCGGAGATCGGATATGTCATGATACTCGATATGAAAAGCGTCGCTCAGGCGAACTGGCTGAGGCCCGGCGTCCCCGCGATGATCTTGCCCATCTGATCCGCTCCGATTTTGTCTCGGCCGTAGCGGAAAAGTTCACGGGCAACGTTCTGAATCTCGGACATGCCAAGTCCCAGGCCCATCAGGCGTGTGCCGACGGCCATCAGGCCGCCGCCCATCAGCCGCGACAGTCCGCCGCCGCTCCTGGACGCTTCTATCGCCGCTTCTGCACCGGGAATCTGATCGATCAGCGCTTCGACGTTCTCGGAAGGACCTTCGCTGCGGAGGAAGCCCAGGATAATGCCGACGGTCTTTTCAGCCACAGCACCATCTATGCTGGCGTTCGACGCCAGCCGCCCGATCAGCTCGTCCATAAGGCCCGCCCCTCAGCCGGTTTGCATGCCCGAGTATTGCTTCCGAAATGATCTTGATCCGGAGCGATGTGAAATACAAGCGATGAACGTACGCAAGGTTCCGATTCACTCTCGAAGGCGCGAAAAGTGTTGCAACGATGCAAGAGCGGAGATGGATTCAGCGAAAAATTGCCGCGGTGCGAACGCGTCATTCCTACTTTCGGCTGATGTCGGCGGTATGTTTCCGACAATGTCGCATGCTCGGGGCGCGTTGAACGGTTTTAATCCGCACGCGACATGCGTTAAACTACGGAGCAGGTGCATTCGAGTTTCAATAGGCGAAACACGGCAGAGAGATCAGAGAGAAGCATGACCGCACAGGACAGCAAGCTCGGCGACACCGACGACAAGATCTTCGTCGGCAAGGGAGACGAGCAGGCATGGCTGACGCTGGCGCTTGCCAATCGCCACGGCCTCGTCACGGGTGCAACCGGGACCGGTAAGACGGTATCGCTGCAAGTCATGGCGGAAGGATTTGCGCGCGCCGGCGTTCCGGTCTTCGCATCCGACATCAAAGGCGACCTCTCCGGCATCTCCGAGGTCGGCGAGGCCAGGGATTTCATTGTCAAGCGTGCCACCGAGATGGGGCTGACGTTCCAGCCCGACCAGTTCTCGACAGTGTTCTGGGACGTGTTCGGCGAACAGGGCCATCCGGTGCGGGCGACCGTCACGGAGATGGGGCCGCTTCTGCTTGCGCGCATGCTCGACCTGAACGACGTGCAGGAAGGCGTGCTCAACGTCGCCTTCCGCGTCGCCGACGACAACGGGCTGACCCTCATCGACATGAAGGATCTGCGCGCGCTGCTCGATGCCATCGTGCCGGATGCCGGCAAGAAGGGGGCGGACGCCGAGGAAGGCCCGCTTGCCGACATCAAGAAGGAGGCTCAGGGTTTTGGCAACGTCACCAAGGCCACCGTCGGCACCATCCAGCGCCAGCTTCTGGTGCTGGAAAACCAGGGCGGCACCAAATTCTTCGGCGAGCCGGCGCTGACGCTGAAGGACTTCCTGAAGACCGACCGCGACGGCCGCGGCATGGTCAACATCCTTGTTGCCGACAAGCTGCTGCAGAGTCCACGGCTTTACGCGACATTCCTGCTGTGGATGCTGTCAGAATTGTTCGAGGAGCTGCCCGAGGCCGGCGACCTGCCGAAGCCGAAGCTGGTGTTCTTCTTCGACGAGGCACATCTGTTGTTCAACGACGCGCCGAAGGCGCTGATGGACAAGATCGAGCAGGTGGTGCGTTTGATCCGATCCAAGGGCGTCGGCGTCTATTTCGTGACGCAAAACCCCGTCGACGTGCCCGACCGTGTGCTCGGGCAATTGGGCAACCGTGTCCAGCATGCGCTGCGTGCCTTCACCCCGCGCGACCAGAAGGCGGTCGCCGCCGCGGCCCAGACCTTCCGGCCCAACCCGAAGCTCGACACCGCCAAGGTGATCATGGAGCTCGGCAAGGGCGAGGCGCTGGTGTCCTTCCTCGAAGGCAACGGCACGCCGACGATGGTCGAGCGTGTCATGATCCGGCCGCCATCGGCCCGCATCGGATCGATCACGCCGGAAGAGCGCAAGGCGATCATGGATGCGAGCCCGGTGAAGGGCAAATACGACACCGCTGTCGATGCCGAATCCGCCTACGAGATGATCCAGAAGCGGATTGCCGGCACGGCTGCGACTGCCGATGCCGGTGCGGCCGACGGAGGTGGCGGCGGCATCCTCGGCCAGATCGGCTCGATGGTCGGCACCATCTTCGGCACCAACGTCAAGCGCGGCCGCCTGTCGGCGGGCCAGGTCATTGCGCGCGACGTGACGCGATCGGTCACCAACCAGGTGATCGGGGGGATGGCGGCCAATCTCGGCAAGTCGGTCGCCGGCCAGCTCGGTGGCTCGATCGGCCGCACCCTGGTGCGAGGCGCGCTCGGCGGGCTGCTGCGAAGGTAGGCAGGGAAGCCGGATTTGAGGCACTAAAGCCTCCACTGCGTCAAGCCCGGGCATGACGAAATCTCGCGAGTATTTGGATGCGATTGCCCCGCACGCCGGGCGAGGCCGAACACCATAAATTCAGGTGAGGGGGGTTCTCCAAGCGTCCGTCGGTCTGCTACGTGCTATTTGTTTCCGACGGGACATAATGTGACATCACCGAATCTATCAGACAAACTCGGCCCGCACAGAGCCTTGTCGCTGCGCGCGCCGCTCGATCTGCTCTTCCTGTTCTGCTGCGTCCTCCTGACCGCCGACGTGCTCGTTCCCGAGATCTTCGGCCACGGCAAGACCAAGGATTATGGGCTGTGGTACTGGGCCGGGCAGCAGGTGCTGCACGGTGGATCGCTCTATCCCGACGAGATCGGCGAGTATTTCGAATTCATTTATCCACCGCTGCCGGCGATCCTGCTGGCGATCCCGAGCTGGTTCGGCAAGATCCCGCTCTATGTCGTGCTGTCGATCCTGAACGTGGTGGCATGGTGGTACACGGGCAACTTCTCCAATGCCATGACGGGATCGGGCCGCAGGCCCGGCCCGTGGCTCGAAGCGCTGCCGGCCATCGTCACCGTGACCTTCGTGTTCGACATGTTCGACCTCGGCCAGCCGAACCTCGTCCTGCTGGCGATGATGCTGTGGGGCTTCTGGTTGTTGCAGCGTCAGCGGTCCTGGCTCGCGGGCTTCCTGTTCGCGCTCGCTACCGCCATCAAGGTGTTTCCGATCGCGGTGCTGCCCTATCTGATCTGGCGCAGGAAGTGGGCGGCCACCGTCGCGACGGTCGCTTTCACCGGCATCCTTCTTTATGTCGTGCCGGCACCGATCCGCGGCTTCGAGCGCAACGCGGCCGAGCTCAAGACCTGGTACCAGGGCATGGTCGGCACGAGCTCGGAAAAGGGCTTTGGCCAGCGCGACGAGCAGAACTGGTCGTGGGTCAACCAGTCCCTCATTGCCGTCACGCACCGTCTGGTCCGGCCGATCAACTACAATCAGGAAGATCCCAGCAAGTCACCGCGCACGATGAATGTCATCGACGTCGACTACAAGACGGCGAACTTGATCGTGCTGGCGTTGTCGGCGTTGCTCGGGCTCGGCTTCCTCGCGGTGATGCCGTCGCAAGCGCGGCGAACGGCGCGCTCGGATGCGGAGGAGCTCGGCATCCTGTTCTGCCTGATGACGGTGGCATCGCCGCTGGCGCGGCAATACTACTTCATGTGGCTGTTCTTCCCGATGACGGTGCTGATGCATCGCGCCGCTTTCGACGCGCGACCGAGCGTGCGGCTGGGAACCTGGCTCGCGCTGGGCGCTGCCGGCATCCTCATGCTGCTGTCGCTGCCGTGGTTTCCCAATGTCATCCAGGCCTGGGGCAATAACCTTGTCGCGACCGCCATTCTTGCAGGTAGCCTCGCATGGCACATCCGGCATCCGCCGGTTGCGGCTGGCTCCGAGGCGGCGGCGGCGCTAAAACCCGGTACCTCTTGAGACTCACAAGTCAGGAATACGACCATGGCCAATGCGCAGCTTCAATCGGTGCTCGATCACATTGACAAGGATTTCGACAACAGCCTGGAGCGTCTGTTCTCGCTGTTGCGGATCAAGTCGATCTCTGCGGATCCGGCCTTTGCCGCCGACTGCAAGGCTGCGGCCGAGCATCTCGCCAAGGACATCGCGAGCCTCGGTGTCGCCACTGAAGTCCGCCCGACCGCCGGCCATCCCGCCATCGTCGGCAAGACCGGGGCGGGCGGACGGCCGCATGTGATTTTCTACGGCCATTACGACGTGCAGCCGGTCGATCCGCTCGATCTCTGGCACCGTCCGCCGTTCGAGCCTGTCGTCACCGACCATGCCGACGGCCGCAAGATCATCGTCGCGCGCGGCGCCGAGGACGACAAGGGCCAGGTCATGACCTTCGTCGAGGCCTGTCGCGCCTGGAAGAAAGTGACGGGCTCGCTGCCGATCGACATCACCTTCCTGATCGAAGGCGAGGAGGAGGTCGGCTCGAAGAACTTTGTCCCTTTCATCGAGGCCAACAAGGACGAATTCAAAGCGGACTACGTGCTGGTCTGCGACACCGGCATGTGGGACCGCAACACGCCCGCGATCACGACGTCGCTGCGCGGCCTGCTCTATGAAGAGCTGAAGATCACCGCCGCCAATCGCGATCTGCATTCCGGCGTGTTCGGCGGCAGCGCGATGAACCCGATCCGGGTGCTGACGAAAATCCTGGGCGGCCTGTTCGACGACGACAACCGCATCACCATCCCCGGCTTCTATGACGGCGTGAAGGATCTGCCGCCTGATATCCTGGAGCAGTGGAAGAAGCTCAACCTCACGCCGGAGATGTTCCTCAAGCCGATCGGTCTGTCGATCCCCGCCGGCGAGAAGGGCCGGCTGCTGATCGAGCAGGCCTCCTCGCGTCCGACCTGCGACGTCAACGGCATCTGGGGCGGCTATATCGGCGAAGGCTCCAAGACGGTGATCCCGTCGCATGCCTCGGCCAAGGTCTCGTTCCGCCTGGTCGAAGGGCAGGACCCCCAGAAGATCCGCAAGGCTTTTCGCGACTACGTGACGGCGCGTATCCCCGGCGACTGCAAGGTCGAGTTCGGCGATCACTCCGCCGCGCCCGCGGTGGCGCTCGACTGGAACATGAAACCGCTCGCGGCCGCCAGCAAGGCGCTGACCGAGGAGTGGGGCAAGGAGACCGTGCTGATGGGCTCGGGCGCCTCGATCCCGATCGTCGCCGATTTCAAGCGGACGCTTGGGCTCGACTCGCTGCTGGTCGGCTTCGGATTGGACGACGACAACATCCATTCGCCGAACGAGAAATACGACCTCCGCAGTTTCCAGAAGGGTATCCGCTCCTGGGCGCGGATCCTCGCGGCGCTCGCGGACGTGAAATAGGCGCGGTGCCGTAGGGTGGGCAAAGGCGGTGCCCACCATCTCTCCGCGATCGCGATGGAAGAGGTGGGCACGCTTCCGCCTTCGCTCTTCGAGCTACGGCGGACAAGTCGCTTTGCCGACCCTACGAAGACTCTCTCCTCGTCATTGCGAGCGTAGCGAAGCAACCCAGAATCCCTCCACGGGCACAGTCTGGATTGCTTCGTCGCTTCGCTCCTCGCAATGACGGCGGGGCCAAATAAAAACGCCGCCCGGAATTGGGCGGCGTTTCATTCCGAAACGTGTAGAGGGTGTTGAGACCTACCCTACACGAAATCCAGAAAATCTCAAGACCGGTAGCCCGGCAGCTCGCGGTCGAGCTTGCGCAGCAGCGGCGGCCAGACCAGGTTGGTGGCGCGCAGCTCGGCGCGGTCGCGGTTGGCGAGCAGCTCGGTGTTCTTCTCGATCGCAATCTCCTCGACCGGATAGACCGGCGTGCCCAGCGCGCGCGTGCGCACCTGCATCGAGCAGGCGCGCTCGAGGTGGTACATGCGCTCGAACGCGGAGGCGACCGAGCGGCCGACCGTCAGCGTGCCGTGGTTACGCAGCAGCATGTGGTTGTGGTCGCCGAGGTCCTTCTGCAGCCGCGGCCGCTCGTCGTGGTCGAGTGCGATGCCCTCATAGTCGTGATAGGCGAGGTCGTGGGTGACGAGCTGGGCGGTCTGGTTGAGCGGCAGCAGCCCTTCCGCGCTGCTCGACACCGCGGTGCCGTCGAGCGTGTGGAGATGCAGCACGCAGATTGCGTCCTCGCGCACCTCGTGGATCGCCGAATGGATGGTGAAGCCGGCCGGGTTGATGCTGTACTCGCTCTCGGAGAGCTGGTTGCCGTGCAGGTCGACCTTGACGAGGCTCGATGCCGTGATCTCGTCGAACATCAGCCCGTAGGGGTTGATGAGGAAGTGATGGTCGGGGCCGGGCACGCGCGCCGAAATGTGGGTGTCGACCAGATCGTCCCAGCCATACAGCGAGACGAGGCGGTAGCAGGCGGCGAGATTGACCCGTTGCTGCCACTCCGCCTCCGTCATGTTCGACGGCACTTCCTTCAGGCGCGCTTCCGCTGGCGACATGGCTTATCTCTCCGAACATCGTTGTTGCGGGGAGGGAGCGTAGTCGCGGGTGAGGCTGGCGGCAAGGCGGTCAAATCGCAGCAGCCACGCGTAGCCCGCATGGAGCGCAACGTAATGCGGGGGCCGCTGTCCCCGGATTTCGCTTCGCTCCATCCGGGCTACAAGGGAGAAGAATTTTACGGCGCCGGGATCGACAGCAGGCTGGAAATGCTGCGGCCGCGGATGTCGTAGACGCGGGCGAACACCACGTCGTCGCGCTTGATCTCGACCATCACGGGCGCAGTGAGGCCCTTGCAGTAGAACTCGCCGAGCGTCATCGCGAAATCGGCCGCGTTGGAATCCCAGCCGATGGTGAAGTCGGGCCCGAGCGCGACCTGGGCCGGGCGCTGCGGACCGCACACCGCGACCTTCCATTTGCGGTTGCCCGGCGCCACTTCCTGCCGCTCGACGATCTGCTCGCGCAATTCGTCCGAGGCCTGCTTCAGCGCAAGGCCCCAATAGTCCAGCATGAAGCGGTCGTCGGCGCCGCGCACGGTGCCGGCGATGTGGTTGAAGTGCGTGTACTGATAGGGATGCAGCCGGATCATCTCGGCCAGCGAGAGCGCGAGGCCGAAGCAGAAGGTCGCGAGCACGACGGGCTGCCAGGTGCGGTGGTTGGTGCGCAGGCGCTCCATGGCCCAGGCAAAGGCGACGCCGCCGAGCACCGCCATCGGCGGGATCACGAAGACGAAGTGGCGGATGCCGTTGTACAGCGCCGGCCGCTTCACCATCGCGATCGCGAGCGGCAGGGTCGCCGCCAGCGTCAGCATCAGGAGGATGGTCTTGCGGCGCGCCGGAACCTCGCGGCGCGGCAGCATCGCGAAGGTGCTGACCACGGCGCCGCCCATCAGCACCAGCATGACCTCGGGAAGCTGCAGCGCGAACAGCGTCGGCAGATAGGACCAGGGCATGTCGGGCACGGACACAATCGCGCCGTCGAACATCTCCTTCCAGGGCTTCTCGAAGAAATGCGAGAAATAGGTCAGGGCCTCGAAGGGATTGCCGGGCTCCATGATCGACCACGGCCAGATCAGGCCCATCACGAGATAGCCGAACACGAGGCCGGGCAGCAGCACGTAGACGACATGGGCGAAGCGGCGGGCTGCTTCGCGGGCGCCTTCGGTGCGCAGCTCCTCCAGGAACAGCGGCATGAAGCCGATCATGGCGTAGACCAGCGCGAGGCCGCCGAGGACGCGGCAGCCGAGCGAGAGGCCGGCACCCAGGCCGACAATCAGGATCGTGCGCGGCGACGGCTGCGGATATTCCTCGGCGAGGCGGACGAGGCCCAGCATCAGGATGATCATGGCCACCGCGAAGGGCGCATCCTTCGGGTTCATGAACATGTGGCCATAGAAGATCGGGCAGAGCGCGAGCAGCAGGAGTGCGGCAAGACCGGCAAGGGGCCCGCCGATGCGGCGGCCGAGCCGCCACGTCACCGCAAGCCCGATCACGCCGACCGTGGCGCCGAGCAGGCGTCGCGTCTCGAACAGCTCGAGCGGAATGACCTTGTGCAGGAGAGCCGCGACCATGTCGAAGCCGCCGCCATACATGTAGAGATTCGCGAAGGAGAGCGCCGCGGTGTCCCTGAAGCCGGAACCGAACATGCGCAGCAGCAGGTCGGCATATTCAGCGTGGGTGTAATCGTCCCAGCCGAGCCCGTAGTCGCGGAAGGTCAAGCCTGCAATGACGGCGACCGCAGCCAGCACCAGCATGGCGAGATCGTCGCAAGTCCGTTCAACCGAGCGCCGCAGAGGCGTGTCGATCGCCGAAGTCGTGATGGATGTCATGGCTATTGGTGACCCGGAATCCCCTCTTGGCCCTGCTGGTGCCCGCGGGCCACTTCCCCGGAATCCCTATAGCGCAGTTCCATTACCAAGTAATTGGGCATTATGGCTAAAATCCTGATGCGACGCAGCAAATCCAGACAGTTGAGAGCAAGTTAGAAGTAGCGGGCCGTAGCTGAAGGGAATGTGAATAAGTCCCTGATATCCTTCCCTTTAGGAACGCAGGCTCTAATTCGCCGTTGGCGTGGAACACCGTATGACGGTATCGTGGCGCAACGGGTGTCGCGCACGGCTGCGCGACCAGGGGTGAGTTCGATGAGCTTGGCATTGTTGATTGTGGGGATTTTCGCCGTCCTGGCGGGCCTCCTTACGATCCTGTTCGGCTTCACCGTTAGGGAGGCCAGCCTCGGCAGCACCCTCATAATCTCCGGCACCATTGGCGTCTGCTCCGGAATGTTACTGGCCGGCCTCTACGTCGTGGTCGTGGAACTGAAGGGCATCGCCCGCCGGTTGGCCGGATCGGCCGCGCCGGGCGAGGTTCGGGTCAGGCCCGTGCTGCCAGGCCTCGCGGTGCCTGGCGTGCCAGTGTCCGAGCCGTTCCCGGCATCGGCGACGAAAACCGAGCCACCACCGGCCGCGGGTCTGCCGCCGTGGCAGAGCGAGGCCGCCGCGCGCGAGCGTCCGCGCGCCGAACCGCCGCCGGAGCCGGAAGCTCCGACACCGCCTGCGGCTCCGGAAGCGCCGCGCCGCCGCAACCTGTTGTTCGCATCGTCCTCCCGCAAGGAGCGCGAGCGCGCGGAGGCGAAGGCGACAGAGAGCTTGCCGCCGCAGCCTCATGACGAGCCCACGGAACCGGCCGGCCCGGAGAGTCAGCCGGCGAGCTTCGACGATGCCTGGCCGAGGCCGGACCGTATGCGGCCACCGGAACCGCCGGCCGCCGGGCGTCGCCCGCCGCCGCGCTCGCCGTCGATCTTTACCGAGCCCGGCCCGCCGCCTCCGCCCGAACCGACGCCGGTCGAGCAGGCGCCCGTGACCGTGCTCAAATCGGGTATCGTCGACGGCATGGCCTATTCGCTCTATTCCGATGGCTCGATCGAAGCGCAGATGCCGGAAGGCATGATGCGCTTCGCCTCGATCGACGAACTGCGCGCCCATCTCGACCAGCGGTCCTGAGGCCGCTGCGTCCAAGTAGAGCGCCATCGTTCTTGTCACTTCGTCAGTAATCAGCTCATATTCGTCAGTCGTCTTATTTCGGCCGAATGTATTGTTGACACGAAATACTTCGGCGTCGTCAATCCGGCGAGACGCAAGGTCAGGGAGAGGTCGGGCCCATGTCGGATAACGGGGCTAAGAATTTCATCGAGCTAACGGCGAGCATCGTGTCCGCCTATGTCGGCAACAATCCGACGCCGGCGGCCGATATCCCGAACCTGATCAGCCAGGTGCATGGCGCCTTGGTGCGCGTCTCGTCAGGCCGCACCGAGACCGCGCCGCTCGAGCCGGCCAAACCGGCGGTGTCGCTGAAGAAGTCGATCGCGCCGGACTATCTGGTCTGTCTGGAAGACGGCAAGCGCTTCAAGTCGCTGAAGCGCCATCTGCGCACCCAGTACAACATGACGCCGGAGCAATATCGCGAGAAATGGGGCCTGCCGGCCGACTATCCCATGGTCGCGCCGAACTACGCGGTGGCGCGCTCGCAACTGGCAAAGCAGATGGGACTGGGACAGCAGCAGCGGAAGCGGAAGTAACCGCTTCAGGTGGCTTCCGCGAGCGCCTCTTTCGCGTCGGTCTTGATGCGCTCGACCATCGAGCGCAGGCCGTTGGAACGCTGCGGCGTCAGATGATCGCGAAAGCCGAACTCGTTGAACACCGCGATCGCGTCGGTCGCAAGGATCTGCTGCGGCGTGCGGCCGGAGTAAAGCGAGAGCACGATCGCGACCAGCCCGCGCACGATGTGGGCGTCACTGTCGCCGCGATATTTCAGGATCGGGGCGCCGCCATCGCGATCGACCAGCTTCTGGAGCCAGACCTGGCTGACGCAGCCATTCACCTTGTTCTCGGCCGAATGCTCGGATTCGGGCATCGGTTCCAGGGTGCGGCCGAGCTCGATGACGTACCGGTAGCGGTCGTCCCACTCGTCCAGAAGCTCGAAATTGTCCCTGATTTCGTCGATCGTCGTCATGCTGGCCCAATGTTTCCGTTCAGGCCAATATAAGGATGCGAGGAGGCGAAATCGATAGGGTTTGGGCGCTAATTCGCCGGCGCCGCCGCAGGGCCGCGCCATTCCAGCGCGAGGTCGTCCTGGCTCAGGGTGTCGCGCGGCGCCTCGCCCGAGGCGGCATCGCCTTCGCCGGCCAGCGCGATCGAGCCGGTATGATCGGGCGCCTTCTTGTCGGTCTTCTCGAGCTGCTCTTTCTTGTCGTTGATGATCTGGTAGATCTTCTTCGCGCCGTCCTGGGCGCGCTGGCCGATGATGGTCGCGGCCTGGCCGCCGACCTCGCAGGCCGCCGGCTGGCGCTTGCAGAACTGGGTCACGTCGGAGACGGCCGCGGTCGCAGCCTGCACCGCATCGGCGGCGCCGATCTGCGGCAGCTTCTCCGATTCGGGCGTCTTGTCCCGCGGCAGGAGCACCAGCACCAGCCCGAGCCAGAATGTGATGCGGAGCAGAAAGCGCATCTTATCGACCTGTATGTTAGATCCCGCCGCGGCGATGCCCGCGAGGCGCCGGACCTAGCAACTCTCGATAAATCGCAAGTGATTGCCTTCCGCTTAATTCGCGGAAAATCTGCGCAAGAATCTTCCCGAACCGCCACGTCGTAAATTTTCGATTGACGCCGGAGCCCCGTGATTCCGCCGGCGCCGCTTGTCCACCAATTCGAAACCATGCGGGGACTGGTGAAACCCTGTGTTCACCATCCCCGATGATGACGTGGTCAAATCGCTTAAAAATCTCCGCGATGACACAGTGTCCGGCGGCGGGCCGCATTGCCTTAGCACTCGTTTAAGGTCGCTCTGACACGGTGGCTCAACGATAAGGAGGCGTTCCGGCACGTCTTCTCGACGAGTGGGCCGAAGCGCGAGACCCGTGACAGTTTTGAGTATCATCCGCGATTGTCTCGATGCACTGCTGCATCCCTCCGCGCGTTACGACGCGCTGACGCGAGCGCGCCATCGTGCCTTCATGGCGCCGCGGCTGCTCGGCAGCCTGGCCGCGTTTGCCGCATTCCCGGTCTATCTCGCCACGCGCGGTGCGCCGAGCGCGATCGAGGTCGCCGCCTTCGCGTGGCTGATCGCCCCCATTCTCCTGTCATGGTTCCTGTCGCGCACCGGCCGCTATGAAGGCGCCCATGTGCTGTCGTCGCTGGCGCTCGCCGGCCTGATCACGGCGGTTGCCGGCACCACCGGCGGCATCGAATCATTCGCCGCGATCTGGCTGGTCGTGGTTCCCCTGGAAGCCGCGTTGTCGGCCTCGCGCCGCGTCGCGGCCTTCGCCTCCCTGCTTGCGCTGTCCTGCGCCGGCGTCCTGATCCTTGCCGGCCAGCTCGGCTGGCTGCCGGCCGGAGACGCCAGCTCCGCACAACGCGGCGTGCTGATGGCGTTCGGCGTCGCCTCGGCGACGCTCTATGCCGCGGGCCTCGCCTTCGGCGCGGAATCGCTCGCGCGCACCAGCGTTGCGCTGCTGTTGCGCGAGGAAGAGCGCTATCGCCTGCTGGCGCGCAACATGAGCGACGTGATCTCGCGGCATCGGCGCAACGGCGCGGTGCAGTTCATCTCGCCGGCGGTGGAAGCCATGCTCGGCATGCCTGTCGCGCAGCTGCTCGGCCACGGCCTGTTCGACCGCGTCCATGTCGCCGATCGTCCGGCCTATCTCACCGCGCTCTCCGATGCCGCGCGCGGCGACGTGCGCAGCGTCGAGTTCCGACTGCGGCGGGAGCCGGCCGGATCGGAGCGTGGCCAGGTCGATTTCATCTGGGTCGAGATGCGCTGCCGGCCGCTCGACCAGGATATCGGCCGCCAGGATATTGACGGTGACGCCACGCGCGAGGCGGAAGTCGTCGGCGTGATGCGCGACGTTACCGATCGCAAGCTCGCGGAGCAGGCGCTCGATCAGGCACGCAGCGCCGCGGAAACGGCCGATGCCGCCAAGACGCGCTTCCTCGCCACCATGAGCCACGAGCTGCGCACGCCGCTCAACGCCATCATCGGTTTCTCCGAGATGATCGCGCAGGAGCAGACCCTGATGCTGGGTGCGGCCCAGCGCAAGGAATATGCCCAGCTCATCAACGATTCCGGCCAGCATCTGCTGTCGGTCGTCAACGGCATCCTCGACATGTCGAAGATGGAATCGGGCAATTTCGAGATTGCGTCGGAACCGTTCGCGCCGCGCGCATCTCTGATGCATTGCTGCAATCTGCTGGCGCTGAAGGCGCGGGAGAACGGCATCGACCTCATCACCGATGCGCCGCAGGACCTGCCTGTCATGACCGGCGATCCGCGCGCCTTCAAGCAGATCGTGCTCAATCTCGTCGCCAACGCCATCAAGTTCACCGAGCGCGGTGGTCAGGTCACCGTATCGGCCGCGGTGTCCGGATCGCAGCTCGCGCTGCGCATCAGCGACACCGGTGTCGGCATTGCGGCGGATGATCTCAAGCGCATCGGCGCGCCGTTCTTCCAGGCCGGAAAGACTTATCAGCGCCGTCACGAAGGCACGGGTCTCGGGCTTTCGATCGTCAAGAGTCTGGTGGCGTTGCATCTCGGCGAATTGACTGTACAAAGCAGGCTCGGCGAGGGCACCTCCGTCACCGTCAGATTGCCGCTCGTCTACACGCCGCCGCAGGCCAAGACGTCCGATAGAATGGCGGCCGAGAGCAAGATCGCGACGCTGACACCGGTGCCGCGCCAGGAGCTTCAGGACCAATCTCACGACCAACCCGCTCTGGTGAAGAAAAGTGCCTAAGAAGTCTGCCAAGGACGAAGCCGCTCCGCGCCGCCGTGGCGCCAAGGCCGCGGTCATCGATGTCGAGACCGAGCGCAATCTTGCGATGCGCATCCTGCTGCACAGTCCCAAGGACACGCTGGCCGGTCTCGTCGGCGTCGCCGCAGTCAGCGCGATCGTTGCGAATGCGCTGTTCCTTCAGACCGGCCGGCATCCGGCGCCGATGTTCGGCACCGTGATCAATCTTCCCGCGCCGTCGTCCGTGCCGCTGTCGAACCCCTTGCCGCGTCCGCGCCCCGTCGGCGCGGATACCTCGCCGCTGGAGCCGAGAGCGACGGAATTCCGCGCCGAGCCCAAGCCTGTCGAGCGCGCCGCCGAGAAGGCCCCCGAGAAGCCGGTCGAGGCGACGGCATCGACGCCGCGCGCGGGCGATCCGATGACCAATCTGGTCAAGCAAACGACGTCGGCGCCGCCGCAATCCGTCGCCATCGCGCGTCCGCCGGCGCCGATTCCCGTCGCGCAGAGTCCGGCCGCGCGGCGTATCGCCGGCGTGCAGCGCGCGCTGTCCGAATACGGCTATGGCAATTTGAAGATCACGGGCACGATGGGCGCAGAGACGCAGTCCGCGATCCAGAAATTCGAGCGCGAGCACAAGATGCAGGTGACGGGTCAGGTCTCCGACCGCCTGCTGCGCGAGCTCGGAGCCGCGATCGGCCACCCCGTCGAATAAGCGTCATTGTTGTGCGAAGGCTGGTGCTGATTGCAGCACTGGCCTATCGTGCTCTTCATGCGTTTGAAATCAAACATTTGGGTTTCCGCCTACCTGCGCCGGTGCCAGACCGAAGGCGTGTTCGGGGCGGTGCGTCGTCGCGGTGCCGAGGAGGCGGGCGCGGTATTCGTGAAGGTGTCGCTGCTCGACGGCAACGCGATGCTGTACGTACCGGCGCCGCAGACCGTCTATGACGACGGCCGGCCGGTCGATCGCTTCTTCGTGCCACTTGCCGCGCAGCCGATGCCTGAGCCAGCGGTCGAGGAGCGCCTCACCAAGGAAATCCGCTTCGATCCGGACGCCTGGATCGTCGAGACCGAGGACCGCAAAGGTCGTCACTTCCTCGAATTGGCGAAGACCTAGCGGTCCGATCCGTCGGTGCCCGTCCGCACCGCGGGCGCGGAGCCCGGCTGCACGCCCGGCCGGGTCTGATTGGCGCCCGCACGCGCGCGCTGGCGTTCGCTCTCATGCAGCGACGACTGGTATTTTGCGCGCGTGACTGCGAGCGTCGAGCCGCGCCAGGCCGCCAGCATCACCAGCGCGGAGCGGTCGCTGAGCCGGTCGTAGAGCCGTGACAACCGGTACACCGCATCGACCGACGTGCCGATCTCCGGCTTGAAGAACAGGAGGATGCGCTGGAAGTTCGGGCTCGGCATGTCGAGCGCGCGCGCGGCGACCGCGAGCGCTTCGCCGCCGGCATCGTCGACGATCTGCGCTGCGACGCGCGAGGGCAGGATCAGGCTGTCGCCGAGCTCGTAGGTGAAATTCTCGACATCGTTGGCGATTGCCGCCATCTCCAGGATCTGGATCGCGCGCTTGGCACGCACGGTCGGAATCCGCGGCGCGGCCCTCAGCGGGGTCTGCCCCAGATTGTGCAGGACCAGCGCGCGCTGGGTCGCATCGGCGCGGAAGAACATCTCGTGGATCTCGGCCGCTTCCTTCGGCTGCATCGCCATGTTGGCGGCCATGCGCAACTCGGCGTCGGTCGGCGTGCGAGCAGGCGAAGCCGCCTGCTGCGAGCTGCGAATTTCGCGCGCGAGCGGAACCCTGCGGCCTTCCTGGGTCGCGACCAGCCCGAGTTTCTGCAGGACCGGGACGGGCGTCTGCGGATAGATCGCAAGCTTCGCCTTGACGGCCGCGCGCGTCGCATCGTCGACCTGGTCGATCAGCCGCGTCGCAAGCTCGATGAACTGGCGCTGCTCGTCGTCGCTGTGGGTGGGCGCCTGGACATAGAGGTCCGTCAGCACGCGCAGCAGCGTCGGGCGAACATCAACGCCTTCGCGACGGGAGAGGCTCATCAGCCCGTCGAATCCGGGAAACAGCGACTTGGTCATGGAGAGATACGCGACCTGGAAGAGATACTCGTCCGCGAGCCTAACGCAGGTTCCTTTAAAGGCTCGTTAAGGAAAACGAGGCGTGAAGTCGACCCCATCATTTCAGGTGTTGTCGTCCCGCAACGGGACGCGGGAGGCCGCCCGTGAAGTTACGGTCCGGCAGGCGCGTTTACACCCCGTTAACCATGAACTGATCTTAATGAACGCACGTTGCACCAGCGCGCTCGGTCGCGCGGCAATTGATAGAGAGCTGATATGGGGACCATTATCGAATTTCCGGCCGGTCGCCGGGCAGGCTCGTCGGGGGATGCCACGCCGCGTACGGAAACGGGAACGATTCTGATCCTCCCCGTGATCCGCATCGAGCGCCAGACGGAAGAAACCAGCGGCGATCGCGGGCCGGAGCAGGGCACAGCACCGGGGCGCCGTCGTCGTCGCCGCTAGCGTCCGGCTTTTGCAATGCCGGATGCCATCCGCCAGATTCGGCCTGTCGTAACGGCCGTCCTGCTCGCACTCGTCGGTGCGACGCTCGGCGCGTGCAGCGGCGGCGATTTCGGCCGCACCCGCGCTGACATGCGCAGCGACGACATGCATCGCTGGCTCGGGGCCGAGGCCACCGGCAGCGTTGGCCTGAAGTCGTCACAATTCCAGCTCACCGACGCGGAGCGCCAGCTTCGCGATCTTGCCTATCCCATGATCGAGCCGCCGCTGTCGCGGCCCGCCTGGAAGAGCGTATTCGGCGACTACAAGGCGCTGCCGTCGCCCTGGCAGCAGAAGGTCGTGTTCGACCGCACTATGTATGGGCGCACGCTGATCGACGAGCCGCATCGCTCGCATTCCTCGCGCTATGCGCAGCTGATCGAGGACGTGCGCAACGACATCACCCGTTTCGAGCCGTTCTTCGGCTCCGCGATCCGCGTCATCGATCTCGACAGGAAGCGCGATGCGACCATGGCGCGCGTCTCCGAGCTCTCGCCAAGGGAGAGGGAGGATGCGGTCGCGCGCATGCGGGAGAACTCGCTGATCATCCAGTGGGTGCAGCTGTGCCTCGAGCAGCGCGTCTCGTCCTATCGCTGGGCGCTGGAGCGTCTGGTGATCCAGGCGCCCGACGGCATGGCCGCCGATGCCGACCGCCTGATCGGCGAACTCGCAGCCCAGACCGCCAATCCGCCGGTTGCGGCCCAGCCGCCCTATGGCCGCGCAGTCATCTCGAAGGGCTAGGACTTCCTGCGTTTGTTGCGCCGTGGGCCGGTCGGATCCGGCTTGCGCCGCTGCTTCTGAAGTTTCCCGACAAAATCCTTCAGCGCATCCGCCAGCGGCTCTGAGGCGCGGTAGGCAAGCCCGACCTCGCGTTTGACCCTGACCTCGATCTCGCGCACCGCGACATCGGGATTGCCGCGCGCCACGCCTTCCGGGACGATCGCAATGCCGACGCCGGCCGCGACCAGCGCCATCGCCCAATCCTCCGATTGCGCGATCGCCGCGGTCTGCCTTCGTTGTGAACTCCGGCCGAAGAATTCGCTTTGCTCGCAATGGCAGCGGTCGATCAGGGGGACGCCGGCGAGATCGGCAGCCCGCAGCTTCTCCTTCAGCGTCAGCGGATGCGAGGGCGGAAGTGCGGCGACATAGCGCTCGCTCCACAGCGCGACGAAATGCTCGTCGGCGCGGAGCATGCTCTTTGAGATGATCCGCGCATCGGCGCCTTCGTCGCTGCCGACGAGGCGGAGCGCGATGTCGGTGCGCGCCGTCAGCGGCTTCAGCAGCGCGATCGTTCGGGGTATGTCGAGCGTGCGCATCAGTCCCAGCGTGACGGTGGTCTTCGTATTCGGCTTCCTGAAGAGGCTGCGTGCGGCGTCCGCCTCGTCGATGATGCGGCGGGCCAGCGCATGAAACTGCTCGGCCGAGGCGGTCGGCGCGACGCCCTTCTTGTGCCGGATGAACAGCGTGGTGCCGAGTTCGGCCTCCAGATGGGTGATCGCGGTCGAGATCGACGGCTGCGACACGAAGCAAGCGCGTGCCGCCGCGGTCAGTTTGCGCTCGCGATACACGGCGGCGAAGTAGCGAAGCTCGCGGATGTCCATAGGTTATGCCTAGAGATAGTATCAATATTCAATATTTTACTTATGGATTGCCCGGTGGCAAGCAGCGCCCTGCTCACAACAGGCAGGGAAGCGCCATGAAGATCCACCACCTCAACACCGGCACGATGTGCCCCATGGGCCGCCGCCTTGTGAACGGCACCGGCGGCCTGTTCCAGCGCGCCCGCCTGGTCTGCCATTGCCTGCTGGTCGAGACGAGGGACGGACTCGCTCTGGTCGACACCGGCATCGGTCTCGGCGATATCGCAACGCCCAATCGGCTGGGTGGCCGATGGCTGCGCCAGACCGCGCCGAGGCTGGACCCGGCGGAGACGGCGGTCGAGCAGGTGAAGGCGCTCGGCTACTCACCCGGCGATGTGCGCCACGTGCTCCTGACGCATCTCGACCGCGACCACGCCGGCGGCGTGCCGGACTTTCCCCATGCCGCGATCCACGTCCACCGCGCCGAATACGACATGGCGGTGCTACGCAAGCCCGCGCCGCCCGAAGGGCGCTATGTCACGGGGCAGTGGAGCCATGGGCCGGGCTGGACCTTCTATGGCGAGGCCGGCCAGGACTGGTTCGGCTTCAAGGGCGTGCGCGCGCTCGGCGACAAGGAAGCCGACATCCTGATGATCCCGCTCGCCGGCCACACGCTCGGC
Organism: Bradyrhizobium sp. 604_D8_N2_3; assembly: GCF_051810765.1. Classification (NCBI taxonomy): domain Bacteria; kingdom Pseudomonadati; phylum Pseudomonadota; class Alphaproteobacteria; order Hyphomicrobiales; family Nitrobacteraceae; genus Bradyrhizobium; species Bradyrhizobium sp. 604_D8_N2_3. Next base: position 3,116,825 of record NZ_JBPWPM010000001.1, read on the forward strand.
CATTGCGGCATCGCGGTGCGATCAGGTGACAAATGGCTGTTGCATGCCGGCGACAGCTATTTCCACCACGCCCAGCTCGACCCATCGCCGCGCGTGCCGTTGATGCTGGGTTATTTCCAGCGCCGCGGCGACATGGATCGCAAGATGCGGATCGCCAACCAGGCGCGGCTGCGCGCGCTGAAGCTCAACCACGGCGACCGCGTGAGCATCGTCAATAGCCACGATCCCGTCGCCTATGAAAGCTGCCGCTGCGCTGCGCATTAGGGTGTCGAAGCCAGGCCGCCGGTTATACGCCCGAACGCACTGCTTGAGTCCGGAGCAGGCGGTGCTTCACCGTTCGGGCGATTGCCGCCGGCGCGTCGTCGGGAATCGCGAAGCATGAGCTCGCGTTGATTTCGCACAGGACGTAGGTGTCGGTGCCGGCGGCGTCGCGGGGCCCGTACAGGAAGTCGGCGTCCCAGATCACCGGCAGCGACGGCTCGTCGATGCCGAGCGTGCCCATCAGCTGCGGCGTCCATTCGTCCTCCATCGCTCTTCGGAGCGCCTGGAATTGCGAAGCAGCGGGTCCGTGCATGATCCGTGGGCCCGGCTGAGCCTCGGGTGCGTCGGGGCCTTCCGGCGGCGGCGGGATCAGGGCCTTGATCAATTGATGCCCGAAGCCCGCGACCTTGGCGCCGCTCATGTAGCAGCGGATCATGCCGTCGGGTAGGCGGGGTTGGAACGCCTGGTCGATGATGCAGCCGCCCCATCCGAAATACGGTTCGCAGCGGGCGAGCAAGGCATCGAGCGGAATGTCCTCGGGTAGACTGCCGCGTTGGGCATGCAGCACGCGAACCATGGCGTCCACGTTGGGCAGGGCCTCCACCTTCCACACCCCCTGGCCACCATTGCCGCGATTTTGCTTGAGCACGCGCGGACCATTCGCCTGAAGGCGCGAAGGAAATTCGGCGCGGAAGCTTGCGGCGGTGTCATAGCGGTGCGTGTCGGCTCCCCAGCCGAGGTGACGCGTTCGGTAGAGCACGTCCTTGACGCCCATCTTCAGGATCACGTCGGGATGGGCGCTTACCCACGGCCCTTGCGCCGCAACGTCGCGAAGCAGCGGGTCGAGGGCCTCGCGCGTCTTGCCTTGATGGATCGGATCGACCCAGACGAGCACGCCATCGACGGCGAGCAGTTGATCGCGCGCGGCGTCGGCGAAAATCTCGTCGTAGATCACCGGCCGGGCTTCGATGCCGACCGCGGCGAGTGCTTCGAAAACGCGAACGAAGCGGCTGTTTTGCGCCGTCGCGTCCCGGCGCGCGGCTGCATCGCCGCGGGAGAGGATGGCAACGGTATGGCGGAGAGGAGGGTGGCGTTCGGTATCCATGCGCAAGCTCCACGAATGGCGTGCTGCGCAGAGCTTGGACCGAGGTCTCACGGGGAGTCTGCTTCGTCCCCACGCCGATGAATGTACGTGAAATCGTCCGGTCGTTGCAAGATGGTGCTTGTGCGGTTCCATCTAGACGGCGAACGCTTCGCGCGCGCCGCTACGGTGGCGGAGGATAGCGGTCGAATGTCGGCAGTTCGTGCGCGCGCTCCATCCATCGAAGGCGCTCTGCGACCTGGATGTGCATCGTCGCCGGTACGGCATCGGGATCGTCGTAGGTCGCGCTCTGGACGTCGATGACCCCGGGCAACATGTCGGCATTGACATAAAACAGGCCGGTTCCGCAGTCGCCGCAAAAGTGCCGCCGGGCATTTTCCGAGGAGTGATACACCTTGGGCTCGCCCTTGGTCACCTTGACGGCATCGTCCGCGTACATCGTCCAGCCGACGACGGGAGCGCCCGCGTGAAGCCTGCAATCGCGGCAGTGACACAGCGCGTGCACGATCGCTTCGCCCTCGACCTGATAGCGGATCGCGCCGCAGTGACAACCGCCGGTGATGGTGCTCATGCGTTCCTCCCGATGGAAGACAGGTCTCGTTGATCGATAGCTCTCGAGACCTGCGGCTTCAACGGCGCAATCGATTTGCGATTGCGTCCTACTGTCGCGTGACAACTCCTGCCACGGCGCGGGCGAGGTGATCCGCGACTACCACTTGAACGAAGCCGCGATCTCGTAGCTGCGCGGCGCGCCCAGGATGATCTGGTCGGTGTAACCCGGATCGCCCCAGGCCGCGTAGAGCTTGTTGGTCAGGTTCCTCACGCGAAAGCTGATCCGGGTCTGGTCGACGCCCGGGAAATAGGCTTTTGGAATATCGACGAACGCGTATGCGTCGAAGATCGTGTAGGCGTCCATCGTGACCAGATTGTCCTGGAAGTTGAAGCGGTCGCCGACGTGACGGACGAGGCCGCCGATCTCGACCGGCAGCTTCGTGTCGAAGCGATAGGAGGCGCCGGCGTTGGCGATGAAGTTGGGAACGTTGGGCGGCGTCTTGCCCGAATAGGACTGGAAGTCGCCATTGCCGTCGACATAGGTGAAGTCGATGAAGCGCGACTGCACGAAGGCGACGTTGCCCCATAGTTTCAGGCCCGCGACCGGATTGACCGCGGCGGCGATCTCGACGCCCTTGGAGGCCATCTTGCCGGCGACGTTGAAGAGGATGCCGCTTTCGGGGACGTAGACGTTCTTGCGCTCGATGTCGAAGGCCGAGAACGTGGCCTCCGCGCGCCTGTCGGCCGACAGCAGCTTCACGCCGGTCTCGTAGGTCCGCGACGTCGTGAGCAGCAGCGGCGTCGTGGGCCTGAGGATGAAGATGTTCGCCACCGTCGGGTCGGCTGCCGTCGCGTACTGGCTGTAAAGCATCACGCCGGGCGCGATGTCCCAGGTGTAGCCGATGCGTCCGGTGACCGGATTGAACGTCTTCGAGAAAGGATAGTTGGCTTTCAGGAGGCCATTCTCGTCGAAGCGGGTCCGCGACAGCTCGATATTCTCAAAACGGATGCCGCCGATCAGCGCAAAGGTCGAGGTCAGCTTGAGCCGGTCCTCGAACGACAGCGAGGCGGTGTCGAGATGGGTGTAGATCTTCTCGTCGCTGCGCGGGCCGTAGAGGCCGCGGTCCGGATTGAGGAGGTCGACGTAGTCATTGAAGAACAGCGTGTCCTGCGAGACGTTGAACTGGTTGCTGCTCGCCGCCACGGTGGCGACGAAGCGATTGTCCATTCCGCCGAGATTGGAATTGACGGTGAGGTCGGTGATGTTGCCGTAGAGCCGCTGCGCGTGATCGAGCGCCAGGCGCTCGCGGTAGATGCTCTGCGCGCCTGCGAAATTGCCTACGGTCTGGTCAAACGACGAGATCTCGTTGTTGAACCAGTGCCGGTGGGCGTCATAGCCATAGACCAGGCTCTTCAGCGAGATGTTGTTGGTGATGTCCCATTGAAAGCCGCTGCGCAGCCAGAGCTCGTTGGCGCCGCTGTGATTGTCGAGCACGTTGTAGTTCGTGGTCAGCGTGCGCGCGTCGATGGTGACCGGGACCGGCGTGCCGCCGCCGAGGTAATAGTTGCTCCAGAGGCCGGAGACGACGCCATACGTCGGCACGATGCCCGGCGCGTTCGCCGGCACCAGCGGCGTCCCCCAGTAGAAGCGGTCGTTGTCCTGCCTGTATTCGGTCGCGCCCCAGATCCTCAGGTTCTCGTTGACGCGATAGTTCAGCTGGCCCGAGACGTTGCTGAGCTTCGAATAGGTGTCGTCGATAAAGCCCTTGTTGTTGAAATGGCTGATGTCGAAGCGGTAGTCGAGGCCGTTGATCAGCGTGCTGCCGCCCGATCCGTAACCGGCGCGATAGCCGTTGAAGGAATCGTAGGAAGTGAAGGCGTCGTTGACGATTGGTCCGGTGTGCGGCGCCTTGTTCACGTAGTTGATGGCGCCGCCGGTCGCACCGAGGCCCGCCACCAGCGAGTCCGGTCCCTTGATGATCTCGACCTGCTGGAGACCAGCCACGTCCATGGGACGGCCGGTCATGGTCGACGGCCCGATCGGGATTCCGTTGTAGAGCGTGGAGATCTGGTCGCCGGAAAAGCCACGCATCGAGAAGATGGCGGGCGCGCCGGGCGCATCGCCGCCGGTGACGCCGACTGCAGCCTTGGCGACGTCGGTCGTGGTCCGGATGCCCAGGTTCTGCATCGTCTGTTGACCGATGACCTCGACGGTCGCCGGCATCTCGCGCGCCGTGATGCCGAGCCGGGAGCCGACGTCGGTGACGGCTGCCGTATTGAGCGGCGTCTGTACCGGCCCGCTCGGAGCTTGCGCGGCCGGAACGGCGACAGCAGGGGCGCCACGATTGCGTCCCGCGGCGCGCCGGGCCGCGCGCTGCTTCTGAGTGCCGGGGCTGACGGCAGGAGCCTGTCGCGGCGCAGGCGGCGACACGATCACCGGGCCGACCTCCCGGGAGCGGTTGTCCTGCGCCGCGCTTTGCGCGAGCGCCGCGGACGACAAGGACACCGACGAGAGCAGAGTAATCAGGAAAGCACGCGATAACGCTGGCCTTGCGCCAGCACGGAAATGAAGATTTTGCACGACAACGCTCTGCGGCGACGCAAACAAACCGTCACCGCGGTTGCCTTAGTCATCCACCTTCGCCCCAGGCGGCGGATGCACCGGCTACTTGTCCGACATCAGGGCACCCCGCCCAATGCGTTCGCGCGTGACCATGGCTGGTAGCAGGTTTCCTGGCTCGCGGGTCATCGCCTTCGACCACCTTCCCAGAGGCCCAAGCGGGGCTCCAGTGGTTCGTTTGGTCGTCGGCTATCCGCCTACAGTTGCGGGGGCAGCCGCGGAATTGCCCACTGAGGTGGACGCACCGCATTCCCTTGAAGAGTCCTTGCGGACACTACCGATCACGAAACTGGCATCAGGGGATGAGCGCGTCAACATCCGCGCGGGCTGCTGGACGGGCCGGTCGGTCGATGGTGGCCTTGTGTTGCTGTTTTGCACGATAGTCCGAAGGACCGCGTCGAAACGTCCAACCCGGCCTCCGGACGAGCCTGGGTAACGAACGCTTGACCACGATCATAACTGCCTTTGGTGTCCGAGTATGCTACTGAGGCCGAGTTCCGGCCCGACAAGGTAAGTCGATATTGATGCAGTTCGTCCGTACCATCCTGGCAGTCGCCATCGCCATATCCTTGGCGATGCTGCCGGTTGGCGCGTCCGCGGCGAACCTCGCAATGTCGTCGGATGGCATGCAGACGGCCATGCACATGAGCGGCGACGCCGACATGTCGATGGACGATTGTTGTCCCGACATGAAGGGAACGGGCTCCCATAGCGGCGGCTACAAGTGCGGGATGGGCTTCTGCTGCGTCGGTGGGATCATCGCGCTCGGTGATGTCAGGCCCGTGGCGTTCGAACGTCTCGCCGTCATGGCCAGCACGATGGCTATTCCCCCGGATCAGGTCGTTTCCTTCCGCGGCGGCAGTCCTCCTTTCCGACCTCCTCGAATCTGATCTCGCAAAGCCCGAGACGCGAGCGGCGTGCCTGCTCGCGACGACGACTGACGTGCGCGCTTCACGCGCCACGGCGAAAGATCAATTCATGAGGACAGGACAATGCTTTCCAAAATCAGCACCGCGGCTCTCGCCGCCACCCTTTCGCTTGCCGCTTCCGCCGCGATGGCGGGCGCGGGCGACTACGCCTTCGAGCCCGTCACTCCGCAGATGAAGAAGGGCGAAGACGTCACGCTCGCCGTTCGCCTGACGAACAAGCAGACCGGCAAGCCGATACCGGACGCAGTCATCTTCAAAAGCCGCCTCGACATGGCCCCGGACGGGATGGCCGAGATGGAATCGGCGGTCGCGCCGCTGCCGTCCAGGGAGCCGGGTGTGTACGCCTTCAAGACGGACCTGCCGATGGCTGGACGCTACCAGATGACGCTGTCCGTGAAGGTGCAGGGCGAACCGGAGACCGTCACCGGCAAGGTGATCGTCACGGCGGTCAAGTGAGCGTTCGGGCGCTGCCCGGCGGCGCCCGACATTCCCCTTTTTCCTTCACACGGACGCGCGCTCCCGGGCGCGCGGATACACCATATGAAAACGCTGCGTCTCCTGACGGCTCTTGCGCTGGGCGGTGGCCTGGTCCTGGCCGGCTACTACTGGCATTCGAACGGTGCGGGCTGGCTCGCTGAGGCCGACATATCATCGGCTGCGGCTGGCGCGGAGCGAACGCCGCTTTACTACCGCGATCCAAGCGGTGCGCCGCTCTGGTCTGCGGGTCAGAAGAAGGACGACCGCGGGCGGGACTATGTGCCGGTCTACGACGACGATGGAGCGGCCGTCGCGCCGGCGCTACCGAAGGCGCAAGCGGCTTCGCCGCGAAAAATCCTCTACTACCGCAATCCGATGGGGCTGCCCGACACGTCGCCCGTCCCAAAGAAGGATCCGATGGGGATGGACTATGTCGCCGTTTACGAAGGCGACGACACCGACGACGGCACGGTGAAGCTGTCGCCCGGCAAGATCCAGCGCGCGGGCGTGAAGTCCGAGCCCGTCGCGCGGCGCCCGATCCGGGTCTCGGTGAAGGCGCCCGGCACGATCCAGCTCGATGAACGCCGCGTGTCGGTGATCGCGATGCGCGCCGAGAGCTTCGTGCAGAAGGTCGCCGACGTGACGACCGGCACGCGCGTGAAGGCCGGCCAGCCGCTGATGGAAATCTACAGTTCGGCGGTGGCGTCCGCGGCGGCGGAATATCTCGCGACGATCACCTCCAGGACGGTCGGCGGTGTCGAGATGTACGGCCGCGGCTCGCGGCAGCGGCTGGTCAATCTCGACGTTCCCGAGTCCGTCATCGCGGAGATGGACAAGACGCACACCGCGCCCGTGGCCATACGCTGGTCTGCGTCGCGCGACGGGGTCGTGCTCGAACGCAACGCGATCGAAGGCATGCGGGCCAATCCCGGCGACGTCCTGTTCCGGATCGCGGACACCTCGGTGGTCTGGGCGCTGGTCGACGTGGCCGAGCGCGATCTCGGCAACATCGCGGTGGGGCAGTCAGTCGCGGTGCGCGCGCGCAGTTTCCCCGGCCGAACCTTCACCGGGACAATCGCCGTCGTCTATCCGCAGGTGAACCGCGACACGCGAACCGTTCGCATCAGGATCGAGCTTGCCAATCCGGACGCGGTGCTGCTGCCCGACATGTACGTCGATGCCGATATCGACACGGCCGATGCCGCGCCCGTCCTGGCGATACAGGACAGCGCGGTGCTCGACACCGGCAGCCGGCAGGCCGTCCTCGTCGACAAGGGGGAAGGGCGTTTCGAACCGCGGGAAGTCAAGCTCGGCCGTCGCGGCGGCGGCTATGTCGAGGTGCGCCATGGTCTCGCGGACGGCGAGGCGGTGGTGACCTCCGCCAACTTCCTGATCGATGCGGAAAGCAACCTGAAGGCGGCGCTGAAGGGGTTTGGCGAGGCGGCATCCCAGGCCACCGACGCCGGCCCTGGCAATGCAACGGGAGATCACAAATGATCGCCCGCATCATCGCCTGGTCGGCGCGCAATCTGCTGCTCGTGCTGTTCGGGACCGGCTTCGCGGCCGCCGCCGGCCTCTATGCCCTGGTTCACCTTCCGCTGGATGCGATCCCGGATCTCTCGGATACGCAGGTCATCGTCTACACCGAGTATCCCGGCCAGGCGCCGCAGGTGATCGAGGATCAGGTCACCTATCCGCTGACGACGGCGATGCTCACGGTGCCGAAATCGAAGGTCGTACGCGGCTTCTCGTTCTTCGGCGTTTCCTTCGTCTACGTGATCTTCGAGGACGGCACCGACATCTATTGGGCGAGGTCGCGCGTCATGGAATTCCTGAACGGCGCGGCGTCCAGGCTTCCCGCCGGCGTCACCCCGACCATCGGACCCGACGCGACCGGCGTCGGCTGGGTCTACCAATACGCCGTGGTATCGAAGGAATTGAACCTGGCGGACACGCGCACGATCCAGGACTGGAATCTGAAATTCGCGCTGGCCAAGGCCGAAGGCGTCGCCGAGGTCGCCAGCGTCGGCGGCTTCGTCAAGCAGTACAACGTGGTCCTCGACCCGCAGCGGATGCGCGACCGCGGCATCAGCATGCAGAAAATACGTGAGGCGATCCGCGCCAGCAACGCCGACGTCGGCGGCCGCACCGTCGAGCTCTCCGAGTTCGAATACGTCATCCGCGGCAAGGGCTACATCAAGAGCATCAACGATCTCGGCAACATCGTGCTGAAGACGAGCAACGGCACGCCGGTGTTGTTGCGGGACGTCGCCAGCGTCGAGCTCGGGCCCGACGAGCGGCGCGGCATCGCCGAATTGAATGGCGAGGGCGAGGTTGCGAGCGGCATCGTGCTGCAGCGGTTCGGCGTCAATGCCCTCGACGTCATCGAAAACGTCAAGAAGCGCTTCAGGGAGATCGCGAGCAGCCTGCCGAAATCGGTCGAGATCGTGCCGGTCTACGACCGGTCGAACCTGATCTACGCGGCCATCGATACCCTCAAGCATACCCTGTTCGAGGAGAGCATCGTCGTCGGGCTCGTCTGCATCGTGTTCCTTCTGCATGTCCGCAGCGCACTCGTCGCGATCCTGATGTTGCCGGTCGGCGTGTTGATGGCGTTTGGCGCCATGAAGCTGCTCGGGCTGGGGTCGAACATCATGAGCCTCGGCGGTATCGCGATTGCGATCGGCGCCATGGTGGACGCCGCCATCGTCATGATCGAGAACGCACACAAGCACCTGGAACGGGCGAGGCCCGATCAGTCGCGCGTGCAGGTTCTGATCGACGCGGCATCCGAAGTCGGCCCCGCGCTCTTCTTCAGCCTGTTGATCATCACCGTGTCGTTCATGCCGATCTTCACGCTGGAATCGCAGGAGGGCCGATTGTTCAGCCCGCTGGCGTTCACGAAGACCTTCTCGATGGCCGCCGCGGCGTTGCTGTCCGTCACCCTGGTGCCGGCGCTGATGGTGATCTTCGTCCGCGGCAGGATCGTCCCCGAGAGCAGGAACGTCATCAATCGCGTCCTGATCTGGATCTACCGTCCCGTGATCAAGGGGGTTCTGCGCGCCAAGACGCTGGTCATCCTGGCTTCGCTCGTCGTGCTTGCGGTGACGATCTGGCCGGCGCGCCAGCTTGGCACCGAGTTCATGCCGGCGCTGAACGAGGGAACGCTGCTCTACATGCCAACGACGCTGCCCGGCATTTCGGTCACCAAGGCGGCCGAGCTGATGCAGATGCAGGACCGCATCATCAAGTCGTTTCCGGAGGTCGCTTCGGTCTACGGCAAGGCGGGACGAGCCGCTACTGCGACCGATCCCGCTCCGACCGAGATGTTTGAGACGATCGTCAACCTGAAGCCGAAGGAGCAGTGGCGTTCCGGCGTAACCGTCGACAGTCTCATCGCCGAGATGGACAAGGCGTTGCAGTTTCCGGGTGTCTCCAATGCCTGGACCATGCCGATCAAGGCACGTATCGACATGCTCTCGACCGGAATCCGCACGCCGGTCGGCGTCAAGGTCATGGGCAATGACCTCGCCGAGATCGACCAACTCGCGAAGCAGATCGAACGCGTCATCAAGACCGTACCCGGCACCTCGTCGGCCTACGCCGAGCGCGGCATCGGCGGCTATTATCTCGAGATCGTTCCCGACCGTGAGGCGCTCGCCCGTTACGGCATCCTGATCCAGGACGTCCAGGACACCATCGCGGCCGCGCTCGGCGGTCAGACGGTCACGACGACCGTGGAGGGACGGCAGCGGTTCACCGTGAACATGCGCTATCCGCGCGACCTTCGCGACAACCCCAAGGCCATCGCCAGCGACATCCTGGTGCCGATGCCGTCGGGCGGCGCCGTGCCGCTCGGCGAGGTGGCGAAGGTCGAGCCCGCGCGCGGGCCGACGTCGATCCGGACGGAGAACGGCCAGCTTGCGACCTACATTTACGTCGACATCCGGGATCGCGACATCGGAAGCTACGTCGCTGACGCGCAACGCGCCGTGACGGAGAGCATCCGGTTTCCCGCCGGCACCTACGTCGTGTGGAGCGGCCAGTACGAATATCTGCAGCGCGCCGCCGCCCGTCTGAAGATCGTCGTGCCCGTGACGCTCACGATCATCTTCCTGCTGCTGTACCTGAACTTCCGGGCGATGACCGAGACCCTGATCGTGATGCTGTCACTGCCGTTCGCGCTGGTCGGCGGCATCTGGATGATGTGGTGGCTCGGCTTCAACCTGTCCGTCGCCGTCGCGGTCGGCTTCATCGCGCTCGCAGGCGTCGCCGCCGAGACGGGTGTCGTCATGCTGATCTACCTTGACCATGCGCTGGCCGAGGTGAAAGCCAGGTGCAGCGCCGAAGGGAGGCCACTGACGCGCCGGGATCTCCACGACGCCATCATGGTGGGCGCGGTCGAGCGCGTGCGGCCCAAGATGATGACGGTGGTTGCCATCATGGCCGGTCTGCTGCCGATCATGTGGAGCACCGGGGCCGGATCGGAGATCATGCAGCGCATTGCGGTGCCGATGATCGGCGGCATGACGTCATCGACACTGCTGACGCTGGTCGTGATCCCCGCAATTTTCGGCTTGGTGAAGGGACGGGGGCTTCCATCGGGCGAGCGATCGGCTCCTGCCGACGAATGGACCGTGCGCGCGTCGCAAGCCGCCGAATAGGCGGGCCAGCGGAGATCGTCTTTCATGGCGACCGCCGCTCCGGCGTGAAAAAAACCGCGGCGGATTTCGACTGAGGAGCGTTAGGGGCGGTGAGTTGCCTGGCGCGCTTCGACCACCTCGCCATCTTCCTTCGTGAACCGGCCGACCGGATTGTCGAGGAGATCGACGACGGCTTCGGAAGGGCGGCACAAGCGCGTGCCCTTCGAGGTCACGACGATCGGGCGGTTGATGAGAATGGGATGCGCGAGCATCTGGTCGATCAACTGGTCGTCGGTCCATTTGGGGTCGGCGAGGCCGAGTTCCTTGTACGGCGTGCCCTTCTCGCGCAGCAATGCGCGAACCGGAATGCCCATCGCTGCAATCAGCTGCTTGAGCGTCTCGCGCGATGGCGGGGTCTTGAGATATTCGATGACAGTGGGCTCCGCGCCGCTCTGCCGGATCATCGCCAGCGTGTTGCGCGAGGTGCCGCAATCGGGGTTGTGGTAGATCGTAACGTTCATCGGGTCGTCTCCGCAATTGGGACAGGGCCGCGCGACTTCGACTGTCCGAGCAGCCAGTTCATCAACAGCATGCCGGCGAATGCTCCGCAGAGCTCCGCAAGGATGAATCCGGGCAGGTCGGTCGGACGAATGCCCGAGAACGTGTTCGTCAGCGACCGCGCGATGGCCACCGCCGGATTTGCAAACGACGTGGAGGCCGTGAACCAATAGGCTGCCGTGATGTAGAGGCCCACCAGCCAGGGAACCGCGGTCCGCTGAAATCGGATGCCGGCCAGGATCGTCGCGACCAGACCGAAGGCGGCGACCGCTTCGGCGAACCATTGCGGCCCGCCCGTTCGAACCTTCGTCGAGAGATCGAGCAGGGGAAGTCCGAACATCAGATGCGCGGCCATCGTTCCCGCGATGCCGCCGGCGATCTGCGCGACCGCGTAGAGCACGGCTTCGTTGACCGGAAGCTCGCGCTTGCCGGCGAAGACGAGGGTCACCGCGGGATTGAAATGCGCGCCGGAGATCGGACCGAGCACGGTGATCAGGACAACCAGAATGGCTCCGGTCGGCAGGGTATTGCACAGAAGCGCCAGCGCCACGTCCTTGGTCAGCGTCTCGGCCATGATGCCGGAGCCGACGACGGTGGCGACGAGAATGCCGGTGCCGAGCGCTTCGGCTGCGAGGCGCCGTGGAAGATCGAAATTGTCCATCAGCCGGCCTTCGGCGTTGAATGTGTTGCGCCCTGGGAGCGTCCGATCTCGCGCAGCTTGGTGCCGAGGGAGAGCTTGTCGATGCTCCTGAGCGGCAGGCTCACAAAGGTGTCGATCCGATTCTTGAGGTAGCGGAATGCGGTGACGAACGCTGCCTGTTTCTCCAGATCGGTACCTTCGGCTGCGGCGGGGTCCTCGATACCCCAATGTGCGGTCATCGGCTGTCCCGGCCAGATGGGGCAGGATTCACCGGCCGCATCGTCACAAACGGTGAAGACGAAATCCATCACCGGCGCATCGGAAGCGGCGAACTCCAGCCAGCTCTTCGAGCGCATTCCGTCGGCGGGGTAGTCCATGCTTTCCAGCGTGCGCAGCGCGAGCGGGTGGACCGTCCCTTTCGGGGTGCTGCCGGCGGAGAAGGACTGAAAGCGGGCGGCTCCGTCCTTGCGAAGGATCGACTCGGCGAGGACCGAGCGCGCCGAATTGCCGGTGCACAGGAACAAAACATTGTACATCTGGTCAGGCACGGCTTCGCTCCTTTCGCTTTGGCGAGCAGCAGGCTTGAAGGCTCTCGACGACCGGTTCGCAAACCTCGGGCCGGCCGCCGCAGCAATCCCGAAGCAGGAAAACCGCGACGTCCCTGAACTCCGCAAGGTTGGCGCGATAGACGATCGAACGGCTGTGTCGCTCGGAGGTGACGAGGCGGGCACGCGTCAGGATCGAGAGATGAGCCGAAAGCGTATTCGGGGGGACTTCCAGCAGACGTGCGAGGTCGCCGGCCGCAAGGCCATCGGGCTCGTGTCGGACCAGCGTCCGGAAGGCCTCCAGACGGGTCGATTGTGACAGGGCAGCGAGCGCGAGGACTGCTTCTTCAGTTTCCATATATCCAGATTTATAGAAATGATGATAAAGCGTCAATTGAATTTCCGAACTGGGCGCGTTTAGAATGCATCCTGTCTTGCGATCGAGGAAAGCCGGCAATGCAAACCCAATCGGTCATTACGTGTCCGGTCTGTCATCACGCGTCAGCCGAAACCATGCCGACCGACGCCTGTCAGTTCTTCTACGATTGCAAGGGATGCGGGACCCGGCTCAAGCCGACGAGCGGCGATTGCTGCGTCTTCTGTTCGTACGGATCGGTCCCTTGTCCGCCGATCCAGCAGAACGGAAAGTGCTGCTGAAGCCGCCCCGCCGGGGGGCGGTCTCTCCCATATTTCCAATATTCTAGAAATATGGTTGACGGCGAGGGCGGATCGGCGCATCTTATGGTCATGAAGATCGACGACGCAGCAGCACGCTTGGAAGCCCTGGGTAACCGGACACGGCTTCAGATCTATCGGGCCCTGGTCCGCGCTGGCCGATCGGGCATGCCCGTCGGCCGCTTGCAGGACAAGCTGAAGATCCCGGCATCGACGCTATCTCATCACATCAAGTCTCTGGTTGCGGTCGGGCTGATTAGTCAGGTCCGCGAATCCACGACCCTGGTCTGCCACGCGAACTACGACGGGATGCGGGGCCTGGTGGATTTCCTGGTGTCGGAGTGCTGTGCGGACGAAACCGAATGCAAGGATGCCAAGACGGCGGCCTGATTTTTTTGTGCCGAATTATTCGATGATTCTAGAACAATCGGAGTAGCGAAATGAGCGGCGGAAAGACAGTTGCCATTATCGGGGCAGGACCGGTCGGCCTGGCTGCGGCCGCGCACGTGCTCGAGCGCGGCATGTCTCCCATTGTGCTCGAGGCCGGACCCGAAGCCGGACACGCCGTCCGCCAGTGGCAGCAGGTCCAGCTCTTCTCGCCGTGGGAGTACAATGTCGACAAGGCCGCCGCGCGCTTGCTTGCACCGACGGGATGGAATTCGCCGGACCCGCAATCCTATCCGACCGGCGGCGAACTGCTCGATCGATACCTGACGCCGCTTGCGACGCGAACGTCGCTGCGCGATGTGATCCGGACCTCCAGCCGCGTCTCGGCCATCAGCCGCGTCGGCTTCGACAAGGCGAAGACCAGGGGGCGCGAGCAGGCGCCTTTTGAAATCCGCTACCAGAACGGCAGGGGGCCCGAGGTTCTGCGTGCAGATGCCGTGATCGATACCTCAGGCACATGGTTCTCCCCCAATCCGGCCGGCCGCAATGGCTTGCCGGCGATCGGCGAGCCCGAATACGGCGACCGTGTCGCCTATGGCATGCCGGATGTCCGGGGTGTCGCTCGTTCCAGATATGCTGGCAAGACCGTTGCTGTCTTGGGCGCGGGCCACTCCGCGGTTGGTACTCTCATTGATCTCGTGTATCTCGCCGGCGAAGTGCCGGGTACGCAGCCTGTCTGGCTGTTGCGCGGCGCCGATCCCGCGAAGGCTTTTGGCGGCGGCCGTAACGATAAACTCGCGGCACGCGGCGAACTCGGCAGTGCCTTCGCCGCACTTGTGGCCTCCGGGAAGATCAAGGTCGAAACCGAATTCGGCGTCACGCACCTCTCGGACTCCGAAGGTCGCCTCAAGATCGCGGCAGGGTCCTGTTGCGGTGGGCGAAGCGTGGTCGTGGACGAACTGATCGTGTCGACGGGTTTCCGTCCAGACTTCTCCTTTCTGTCTGAACTGCGTCTGCGGCTCGATCCCGCCATCGAGGCACCGGTCGCTCTGGCGCCGCTGATCGATCCCAACGAGCATAGCTGCGGGACGGTGCGTCCACACGGCGCGCGCGAGCTCGCGCATGATGAAGCGGGCTTCTTCATGGCTGGCATGAAGTCCTACGGCCGCGCTCCGACCTTCCTGATGATGACGGGTTATGAGCAGGTTCGCTCGATTGCGGCCGATCTCGCTGGCGACAAGGAGGCGGCGGCGAGGGTGGAGCTTGTGCTGCCGGAGACCGGCGTCTGCACACGTGGCGGTGTCGAGGCCGCCGGGACCGCATCGGGATGTTGCGGCGGGCCGGCGAAGGAGGATTTGTCCGCCTGCTGTTCTGCCGACGAAACAGCCAAGAAGGCCGGCGGTTCGGGGTGTGGTTGTTCATGAAGCGAGTTCTCGCGGGCCAAGCCCGAGGCCCGCTCGGCGTCGTCGCCGCGCTCGGCACCGCGCAAACGGTTGCATGGGCGTCGAGCTATTATCTCCCGGCCATCCTGGCTGCGCCGATTGCGCGCGATCTCGGTCTCGCGCCGACTTACGTGTTCGGCGCGCTGTCGGGAGCGCTCGTCATCTCTGGCCTGCTCGGCCCGCGAGTGGGGCATGCCATCGATACGTTTGGCGGGCGCAGCCTGCTCGCAATCTCGAACCTCGTGTTTGTGGCAGGCTTGCTCCTGCTGTCCGTGGCCCATGGCATGGCGGTGCTGATTGCGGCCTGGGCGCTGCTGGGGATCGGCATGGGGATGGGCCTCTATGAGGCGGCCTTTGCGACGCTTGCGCGCATCTACGGTACCAATGCACGACGAACCATCACCGGCATCACGCTGATCGCCGGTTTCGCCAGCACGCTCGGCTGGCCCCTCACGACCTGGCTCGCGTCGGAGTACGGCTGGCGCGTCGCCTGTCAGATATGGGCGGCGATCCATATCGCTGTTGCGTTGCCGCTCAATCTCTCGCTGCCGCGCGCCGTCCCATTGGACCAGCAGGCTCGACCGGGGCCGGGTGCAATCCAGCAATCCGGACGCCAGAGCGAGACCTTCGCGATGGTGCTGCTGGCTTACATGTTCGCGGCAGCTAGCTTCGTCAGTTCGGGCATCTCGGCCATTCTGCCGACCATGCTGGTTGCGTTCGGCGCGACACCGGCTCAGGCCCTGCTCGCGGGCGCGCTGGTCGGGCCTGCACAAGTCGGCGCGCGTCTGCTGGAAGCAGGATGGCTCGCCCGGTTTCACCCGCTGCTGTCGGCGAGGCTGGCCATGCTGATGAATCCGATCGGCGTCGTTGCGCTGGTGATGGGCGGACCCTTGCTCGCGTCGACCTTCACGGTGCTGTACGGAGCGGGCAACGGCATCATCACCATTGCCCGTGGGACGCTTCCATTGGCGCTGTTTGGGCCGGCCGGATTCGGCAAGCGGGTCGGCATGATCTCGCTGCCTTCTAGACTGACGGGTGCCGCCGCGCCGCTCGCACTGGGGCTGATGGTGGAGCACTTCGGCAGCAGTGCGCTGTGGATCAGCGCGCTCGTCTCGGTCTCGGCCTTCTTCGCTCTCTTGCTGCTTCGTACGGAGCGGGCAAACTCAGCGCCGCTTCAGGTGGGAGAACAAAATTCGTAAGCTCGGCGGCCGGTCTCTGATTGCGGTGATGTGCATAGGGCAGGTCGGCAACCTGTTGCCGCATGTGACGTTGTCCGCAAATCTGGCGCAGCACCTGATGCCTGAGTGGGGACTGTCGGCGGCCGAAGGCGGCTTGATGGCAAGCGGTTATGCATTCGGCTACATGCTCGCGGTGCCCGTGCTGACGACGTTGACCGACCGGATCGACGCGCGGATTGTCCTGCTCTGGGGCTCGATCGTCAGCGGGCTCGCGACCGCAGCGTTCGGAATCTTCGCGCAAGGGTTCTGGTCGGCGACCGCGATCTGGTCCCTTGCAGGACTTGGTTTTGCCGGCGCCTACATGCCGGGATTGAAGGCGCTGACGGACCGGCTTCCCGCCGGCGACACCTCGCGCGCCGTTACTCTCTATACGTCGAGCTTCTCCGTCGGCGTCGGCCTCTCGTTCCTGGTCGCGCAACTGATCGCCGACCGCTGGGGTTGGCGGATCGCCTTCCTCGTCACTGGCTTCGGCCCCGTCGCCATGGTCATCGCGTGCCTTCTGATGCGGGAGCAGCGGCCCGCGCCGAAGGCGGGGCGTCTGCTCAACTTCGCGCCCGTCTTCGCCAACCGCGAGGCGCTCGGTTACATCCTCGGCTACGGCGCGCACTGCTTCGAGCTTTACGGCATCCGCACCTGGCTGGTCGGGTTCTGGACGTTCGTCGTTGCGCACCAGGGCGCGCCGTCTTGGTTGAGTCCCGTCGTGCTGAGCTTCTGCTTCGCGGTGATCTCGATGCCCGCAAGCATCCTCGGCAACGAGGCCGCGCTGAAATTCGGCCGCCATCGGGCGATCACGGTCGTCATGATCGCATCGGCCTGTGTCGCACTTATCATCGGGCTCAGCGCGACGGCGCCGGCATGGGTGCTCGCACTGCTGCTGCTCGCCTATGGCCTGACCGTGCCCGCCGATTCAGGTGCGTTGACTGCCGGCATGTCTGCCGCTGCGATTTCCGAACATCGCGGCGCGACCCTGGCCTTGCATTCGACGGTCGGCTTCGGTCTGTCGGCGGTCGGAGCCTGGGGAACCGGCGCCGCGCTCGACGCCGCCGGCGGCCCACAGAGCGCGACCGGCCTGGCTGCTGGCGTTCGTCGTTCTTGCGGCCGGCATTGCGCTCGGTCCGTTCGCGCTGCTCTGGGCGCGGATGGATCGAACGCATCACGGCTGAGCCAGCTCTACTCGTGCCGCCATATCTCCACGGCTGAGATGACCAGGATCGCAGCCAATCCCGGCAAAAGAATCGAATTCGGGACAACGCCGAGCAGCAAGCCGCCGATGAATGTACCGACGATCGATCCGATCGCCATTGCAAGCATGAACTGCCAGTTGGCGCGGAGCACTGAAAAATTCTGATCGCGGCTATAGCGCGCGAAGCCCACCAGCATCGTCGGAAGGCTTACCGCGAGTGAGAGGCTGCCTGCCAGCTTGACGTCCGCGCCGAACAGCAGGATCAGGGTGGGGATCAGGAACTCTCCACCGGCAACGCCGAGCAACGACGCCACGATGCCAATCACGAAGCCTGCCGCTACGCCCGCGATAATCAGGTACATGCCAGTCAGCGCCGGGGCGGGTGCTGCCGCAGTGCTGTGTGCGAACAGAAGCACACCTGCGATCAGCAGCAACAAGACGGCTATGACCTTGTAGAGCGTTTCGGACTTGAGGCGCGTCGCCCAGGATGCTCCGGCATAGGCGCCAACAAGGCTGCCCGCCAGCAGATTCAGGATGACCGGCCAATGCGCATATATTTCGGCAAAGGGAACGGCGCGGGCACGAAATGGCAGCGCGCTGGCCACCACGATCAGGCTCGTCGCCTTGTTGAGGACCACGGCTTCAAGACCGCGAAACCTGAACAAGCTGATGAGTAGCGGCAGACGAAATTCGGCGCCCCCGAGGCCGATGAGGCCGCCCAAGGTACCGATGATTGCGCCCGAGCCGAACGCGGCGGAATTGTTTCGCATGGTCACGACGGAAAAAATGCGCTGGTGCGCGAAACTAGACTTGCCCGTAATCCGTCGTGGCGGGGAGCTTCACACCTGCTTACGGCAGGGCGTGGGGCTGAAGAACAGGCTAGTCTAGAATCTTGGGCGTTGCAAACTTACGTCCAATCGGCTTCGAGCGGCAGGAGACGATGACGATCCTTCGATCATGGCTCGCTTTGCTCCGACATGAAAAAAACCGCGACGGATTGCTCCGCGCGGGTGTTACGAACTTTAGATGCTGCCGGTATGCCGGTCTTTTGCTCGACGTGCCAAAGGTTCCAAACCGTCGGCGCAATCCTCGTGACGTGCCTCCGATGACTTCTGCATTCCCCGACTTAAGCAGGTTGACAGTTCGGCCATCCGGGTTTTAATTCGCCGCTACGGGGATGTGCGATCTCCCCGTGAGGCGACATGCCCAAGTATCGCGTCCTTAATCACCAAGGGCGCAGCATGTCAGCATCATACATCCCCATTTCTTCCGGCAGATTATCTAGACTGATCGGCACGGCGAATACGCCGGCGCTTATCGATGCGCGCATTGACGGGGACGTCTCAGCCGACCCCCGCCTGATACCCGGCGCCGGGCGACGCTCGCGCGACGTCCAGGATTGGGCCTCCCGCTTGATGGACCGATGCGATCGATCTCGGGGCGTGATTAGCCGCAGCTGCTTCAAGACCTAGGAGCACATCAATGAGAAACACACTCTTCGCGTTCATCGGTCTCGGCGCCTGCCTCCTTGGCTCGGTCTCGACGGCTCAAGCGCAGAACATCGACTGGCAGAAGGTTGACGAGACGCTGGGCCGCAAGCCCGCCGTTTCGGACGACGTCCACCGCTACGGCTTTCCCCGCAGCGATCTCTCCGTGACGCTGGACGGGGTGACGATCAAGCCGGCGCTGGCGCTCGGCGGCTGGGTTGCGTTCAAGCCTGGGCACGGCGGCGCCATGGTCATGGGCGACCTCGTGCTGCTCGAAACCGAGATCAATCCTGTGATGGCGAAGATGATCGCGAACGGCCTCGAGATCACGGCCATCCACAATCATCTGCTGCGCGCGAGTCCGGCGACGTTCTACATGCATGTTGCCGGGCACGGGGACCCGGTCAAGCTCGCCGCTGCGATCCACGATGCACTCGCCGAAAGCAAGACTCCATTGACCGTCGCAGCGCCGGCGAGCCCGCCGCCGGCCGTGGACCTCGACACCGCGAAGCTCGACCAGATTATCGGCAGCAAGGGACAGGCCAACGGAGGCGTCTACCAATTCAACGTGAAGCGACGTGATCCGATCACGCAAGACGGCATGCCATTGACCCCCGTCGCTCCAATGGGCGTTGCGATCGGTATCAACTTCCAGCCGACCGAGGGCGGGAAGGCGGCCATCACGGGCGACTTCGTACTGACGGGCAACGAGGTCAACCCTGTCATTCTGGCGCTGCGCGCGCACGGCATCGAGGTGACCGCGCTGCATAGCCACATGCTGGATGAGCAGCCGCGGCTTTTCTTCATGCACTTCTGGGCGAACGACGATGCTGTGAAGCTCGCCGAAGGCTTGCGCGCGGCCTTGGACAAGACTGCCAGCACGAAGAGTTGAGCCAAAGATCGAGGGAGGAGACGCCCGATGCGTTACGAACCCAAGCCGATGCCGTTCGATCCAAAGTCGATCAGCGGCATCTCCGAAAAGGTGCTCGTCAGCCACTACGAGAACAACTACGGCGGAGCCGTGAAGCGGCTCAACGCGATTGGCGCTCAGCTCGCAGAGCTCGATTTCGCCAAGGCGCCGAACTTTCTCATCAACGGCCTGAAGCGCGAGGAGTTGATCGCAACGAACTCGATGATCCTGCACGAGATCTACTTCGACGGTCTTGGTGGATCCGAGAGGCCGAGCGGCGCTCTCGCCGATGCGATTGCGCGCGACTTTGGCAGCATCGAGCGCTGGCGTACGGAATTCGCAGCCATGGGCAAGGCCGAAGGCGGCGGCTCGGGGTGGGTGATCCTTGCCTATTCACCCCGTGACGGGTGGCTCATCAATCAATGGGCCGCAGATCATACCACAACGCTCGCCGGCGGTCGGCCGGTGCTGGTGCTCGACATGTATGAGCACGCCTATCACATGGATTTCGGCGCTGCCGCCGCCCGCTATGTCGACGTCTACATGGAGGCCATTCGCTGGGAGAACGCCGCCAAATTGTACGATCGATACGCCGGGGAATCCTGAAAGAGGCGGGAGGGGGATAGGACGCCGAGGTATTGCCAAACGAGCGATCGACTGCGGGGACCCGCGACCTCCCCATCAGATGGATATCCATCCAAGTGCTCGCCTGCATTGTTCTTGGGGAGACGAGCTATGGAAGGACCTGTCTTCGCTCTCTTCGCTCTTGCCGCGCTCGCTGGCGGCTTCGTCAGCGGCTTTTCCGGATTCGCCATGGGCCTCGTGGTGTCGGGCGTATGGCTGCACATCATCACGCCGATGCAGACCGCTACCTTGATCGCGGGCTACGGCTTGCTCACGCAGGGCTACGGCATCTTCAAGCTGCGACGTCTCCTCGACCTTCGGAAGGCTTGGCCGCTCGCGCTCGGAACTGTCATCGGCATCCCGATCGGCGTCAGCATTCTCGCTTACCTGAACCCCAGCTACCTCCGATTTGGTGTGGGGGTCCTGCTGGTGCTCTACGCAATCTACGGCCTGACGAAGCCCGTATTCGCTCCGGTAAAGATCGGAGTCGGGGCCGATATCGCCATTGGCGTCTCCAACGGCTTGCTTGGCGGCCTGACAGGGCTCGGCGGCGTCATCTCGACGATTTCCTGCCAATGGCGTGGCTGGCCCAAGGACGTGCAGCGCGCGGTATTTCAGCCGGTGTTGTTCGTGGCGTTCGTTGTCATCTCGAGCTCTCAGGCCGTAGCCGGTACCATTACCAGGGAGACGCTGGTGCTCTATGCGCTCGGCGTTCCCTTCATGGTCGCCGGCCTTTGGTCCGGTTTCAAATTGTTCGGCAAGATCAACGATGAGAACTTCCGCAGGACCGTGCTGGCGCTTCTGCTGCTCGCGGGATTGTCGCTGATCGCATCGGTGCTGTCGTTCGGACTGCGTTGATATCAGCCGAATCCCCGGCGGCTTACCACCTCGGACTATTCTCCGCGGACGAGAAAATCGCCGGAAAGAGGCCTTATCGCCGCCTCGCTGCCTTTGGTGTTCCGGTGACGGATTTAAGCAGGCGCAGGTCGCTCGACGCCTCCGCGAGCAGCCAGTCACGAAATGTCGCAATCTTCGGAAGTGACGCGGTCGCCTTGGGGCAGACGATCCAATAGCTCTTCGACAATGGCACCGACTCCGGGAAGGGCAGCGCCAGCCGTCCATTGATCAGGTCCCAGGCGCCTAATGTCGTGCGGGCCAGGGCGATGCCCTGGCCGTTGATTGCGGCATCGATGACCATGCTGGCGCGATTGAGCACCGGACCATGCGTGACATCGGCGTCGTCAATGCCGACGCCACGTAGCCAATCTGCCCAGTCGGATCTGCTGTCGAGGTGGATCAGGGGAAATCTCAGGATATCCGCGACCCCGCCGATGCGGCGGCGTCCCGACAGCAGCTTGGGACTGCATACGGCGAAGAGCCGTTCCGTGCAGAGCCTTGTGGCATCGAGGCCCGGCCAGTTTCCATCGCCATGGCGGACCGCAAGATCGACCTCCTCACGCGCAAAATCGACGTGATGCATCGTTGCCGAGACGCGGAGATCGATTCCCGAATGCGCTTCCGCGAAATGGCCGAGGCGATGCACCAGCCATTTGGCGGCAAAATCCGGGGACGTGCTGACCGTGAGCACGCCTGCGTTCTGTCGCTGCAACAGCCGCTCCGTTCCGGTGGCAATTCGATCCAGCGCATCGCGTATCACCGCGAGATAGTCGCGGCCCGCTTCCGTGATGATCAGGCGCTGGCGCTCGCGGCTGAACAGCTTGATGGCGAGCTCCGTTTCCAACGCCTTGACCTGATGGCTCACCGCACCTTGCGTGACGCACAGCTCTTCGGCGGCCCGCGTGAAGCTCTCGTGGCGGGCTGCGGCTTCGAAGGCCTTTAGTGCGTTCAGCGGTGGCAAACGCGGGCGCATGACGCACCTTCCTGAGGGACTTCATGAGAAAAATTGGGGCTGGCCCGAGAAACGATGCTTTGCGGACTTTGCCCTGCCGGCCCTATGCAGGCGGCCACGACACGAAATCATGGGATTTGGAGGCAATAAATGTCAATACCTATTGCCGATCGCGGTTTTCCGGCGCGAGTTCGACGCAGCGCGACGGCTGCGGATCATAAGCAAAATTCATGGCAGGCGTTGATCGGCGGATGGCTTGCCCGCATCGAGCGGGTAAATCAGCGCGACGATCTTCGCGCGATTGCCGACAATCCCCATCTCCTTGCCGATCTCGGGCTCACTCGGGAAGAGGCCTTGGAGCAAGCGAACAAGCCGTTCTGGCGCTGATCGAGCCCGATCGACGGCAAGCGAACCGGGAGGAGAAAAGATGTCCGAGACCATCGTTTACGGCTTTCCCCGCAGCACGTTCGTCAACATCGTGCGGCTCGTCCTCACCCACAAGGACGTGGCCTACCGCTTCGAGGACCTCGAGCCCGTGATGGGCAGGAGCGAGCATCTCGCGCTCCATCCGTTCAACCGCGTTCCGATCTTCCGGCACGGCGACTTCACCGTCTACGAGACGCGCGCCATCGTCGGCTACATCGACGAGGTGTTCGCGGGAGCACGGCTGACGCCGCAGAACCCGCACGCGCGGGCTCGCATGAATCAATGGATCGGTGTCGTCGATTCCTACGTCTATCCCTACATGATCTACCATGTGACCCACGAGCGGCTGGTGTTTCCCGAGCTCGGGATTGCATCCGACGAGAAGGTGGTGGCGCACGCACTGCCGAAGGTCGAGAACGCACTCGTGGCCATCGAGCGCGAGCTCGCCGATGGTCGGGACTACCTCCTCGGTCCAGAACTCTCGATCGCGGATTTCTACCTGTTGCCAAGCACCTTTGCGTTCAGCCTGACGGAGGAAGGCAAGGCCATGTACCCGAAATATCCGGCGTTCTGTCTATGGCGGGAGCGCATGGAGAGCCTGCCGACGACGCAGAAGCTGCGCGCGATCCTGCCGCCGCGCGCGCCCATTGCGCATGCCCGCGAGTGGGCGCACTCGCACCGCCCGAGATATTGAGCTAGGTGGACTGACACTGGGGGCAGGGACTTTCCGCCAGGTACCCGACGCAGTGGATTGCGTTTTCGAGCGGCGGGGGACGACGGTGATCCTTAGATCACGGCAACCTGTGCTACGACATGAAAAAAACGCGGCGGATTGCTCCGCCGCGGGTGTTACGAACTTTCGATGTTGCCATCATGCCAGTGTTTTGCCCGACGTGTCAAAGGCGGCCAAAATGGTCTCGCCGCTGAGGTCGCGCTGCTGCTGATCGGTCGTTCAGATTAGCTAACAGTTTCAACGCCCCCGCTACTGTGCATGGGGTTGTTTTTCAGTTCTTGTTTTGAGGGCGCCGAAATGGCCGCGTTTCAGCGCCGCCCGCGCGGCGCTTCCGCCTTGGCCGGCGCTTCTGTCTGCGGCGCGCAGGTCGCAGCCTGAAGCGAGTTTTGCGCCTGCTGCATCAGGCCGGGCTCGGCGGCGAGCGCCTTCATCACGATCAGGCCGGTGGTAGCAGGGGAATCGATGATCAGGCGATCGGCCGCGGTGATCTCTTCGTCCTCGGGCAGCTCGTTATGCTGCGGCTCGGTCATGAGGTCGAGCTCGATCACCTTCTTGCCGGCGGAGCGGTCGTTGATGGCGTAATAGGCGATCTCGTTGCGGGTGTAGAACGACACCGAGGTGTAGGCCTGGCTCACCGGCACCGTAAGCTTGAGCGGCCCGCCGGTGAGATCATAGCGGCAGATCGCGATCGCGAAGGCCGGGTCCATGAACGGCATCGGCGAATTGTTGGGATCGGCGAGGGGAAGCTGCGTCACGGCGTTGAGCTTCGTCATCGGCGTCAGCCGCGAATAGGCGTCCTGTGTCGCGATCCGCGGCAGCGCCAGCACGCTGACGAGATGGACCACGAGGCCCAGCACCACGCCCGCGACGATGGTGAACATCAGGCGGATCATGAGCAGCCCACCGTCTTGATCGTGGGCATCGGCGCATCGCGCTGGGTGCGCGTCGCAACGCCGACAGGGGTGTCGTAGAGGCGCAGCATCAGCGCGTAACGCTCGATGCCGCCGGTCGGCAGCCAGTTGCCGGCGCGCGAGCGCGAGGCGATGCGGATCTCGAACGTCCCGTCGGACTGCCGCACGATCTCCTGGCTGGTGAAGCCATAGCGCTGCAGCGAATTGGCGACGAGGTGGCCCTTGCGGTCGTACAGCGTCAGCGTCCAGAACCGCGCCGGCGGCGTCACGCCGGAGACGACGACGTCGCAGCGGCCGTCGAGCGCCTTCTTCTTCTCGTCGGCGGTCGCCGTGAAGGCGACGCCGTCACCGGTGCCGATCGGCAGCTCGCCATTGCGCACGATGGTGGCGCGCGAATAGGGATCGACGTCGGCGGTGCCGGTGCGCGGGCGGGCGGTCCAGGGGCCGATGGTCAGCGCGCCGATCTCGGTGCCGCGCGTCGTCGTCATCCAGGTCGCGCCGACGCCGACCACGCTCGCGAGCAGAAGGGCCGTCAATGTGATCAGGATCAGCCGCACGGGTTTCGATCAGTTCTTGCGCGGGACGGATGCATTCGCATTCTCTTCCGCATAGTTCTGCGGGAAGGCGAGCGCGCTCGTCGACGAGGCCGGCTTGGCCAGCTTGTCGTCGTCGGCAGCCGCCTTGGTCGCGGTCCTGGCGGCGTCATCGAGCAGCTTCTCGACGCGCACCAGCACGTCGGCGCCGCGCTTGGTCAGCACGGGCGGCGGGCCGGGCTTGGTCTCCAGCACCTTCGGTGCCGCATTGGCCTGCGCTGCCATCGGCTGCGGCGGCAGCTTCTGGCCCATGCCGATGCCGGGGATTTCCCGGACCTCGACGCCCTGATGCGCGGTGACCATGATGTCGTGCCAGGTCTGCGCCGGCAGCGAGCCGCCGGTCATGCGGTTGGTCGGCGAATAGTCGTCATTGCCGTACCACACCGCGCAGGTGAAATTGCCGGTGTATCCGACGAACCAGGCGTCGCGATACGCATTGGTCGTGCCGGTCTTGCCGGCGGTCGGAATGCCGTCGAGCGCGGCGCGGCGCGCGGTGCCTTCGCTGACGACGTGGCTCATCATGCCGGCCATGTCGGCGGCAACGGAGGCCGGGATCGCCTGTCGCGGCTTCGGACCGTCGCGGTCCCAGCGCCAGACCGGATCACCGGCACCGGTGCGCACTTCCAGCACCGAATGCGGCGTCACCGCCTTGCCGCGGTTGGGGAAGGTGGCGTAGGCGACGGCGTGCTCGATCACGGTGACTTCGTCCGAGCCGATCGGCAGCGACGGCGTGTCGGGCAGCGGTGCCTTGAGGCCGAAGCGGCGGGCGACCTCGACGATCTTGGCGCGGCCGAGCTTGGCCGGGTTCGGCGCCTTCGGCTGTTCCTTCTGGCCGATGGCAATGGACAGCTTGACGGGCACGACGTTGATCGAGCGCGTGATCGCCTGCGTCAGCGTCACCGAGCCGGAATAGGAATGGCCATAGTTCTGCGGACACCAATTGCCGATGCAGACCGGACCGTCGACCACGATCGAGTTCGGCGTGAAGCCGTTGAGGAGCGCGGTGGTGTAGACGTAAGGCTTGAACGACGAGCCTGGCTGGCGATAGGCGTCGGTGGCGCGGTTGAACTGGCTCGCGCCGTAGTCGCGGCCGCCGACCATGGCGCGGATGCCGCCGTCGAGGTCGGAGACGACGGTCGCGGCCTGGGTCGCGTGATAATCGCGGCCAAACTGGCGCAGCTGGTTCTCGATGGCGTCTTCCGCGGCCTTCTGCACGTTGGTGTCGATCGCGAGGCGCACCACGAAGACGCGCTCGGTGTACGACTTCGGGAAGGTGTCGACCAGCTTGCGCATCTCGTCGAAGGCGTAGTCGAGATAGTAGTTCGGCGAGGCCTCGTCGCGGCGATCGACCGCGAAGGCCGGGTTGCGGCGGGCGCCGAACACCTGGCCCTCGGTCATGAAGCCGGCATCGACGAGATTGTCGAGCACGACGTTGGCGCGGGCACGCGCCGCGGGCAGGTTGATGTGGGGTGCGTATTTGGTCGGCGCCTTGAACAGGCCGGCGAGCATCGCGGCTTCTGCCAGCGTCACGTCGCGCGCGGATTTGTTGAAGTAGAAGTGGGCTGCGCCGTCGACGCCGAAGGTGCCGCCGCCCATATAGGCGCGGTCGAGATAGAGCTTGAGAATCTCGTTCTTGGTCAGGCGCCATTCCAGCCAGACCGCGAGGAAGGCCTCGTTGACCTTGCGCTCGATGGTGCGCTCGTTGCTCAAGAACAGGTTCTTGGCGAGCTGCTGGGTGATCGAGGAGCCGCCCTGGCGGACGCCGCCGGCCTGGGCGTTGGTGACGAGCGCGCGCGCGGTGCCGGCGATGTCGATGCCGAAATGCTCGTAGAAGCGGCGGTCTTCGGTGGCGAGCGTCGCCTTGATCAGCACGTCCGGAAAGTCTTCCAGCGGGATCGAGTCGTTGTGCTTGATGCCGCGGCTGCCGATCGGGTTGCCGTAGCGATCGAGGAACGACACCGCGAGGTCGGACTTCTTCAGCCAGTCCTCGTCCGCGGTCTCGCGGAAGGCGGGGATGGCCAGGGTGAGCATCACCACCAGGCCGCCGAGGCCCAGTGTCGCGGCCTCCGACAGCGGCTCGATGAACACCCAGCGCTTCCACCGCCCGACATAGAAGCGGTCCATGAAGGTCGAGTAGCGCTCGTAGAGCTCGCGGATGCCCTTGGCGGAGGAGAACAGCGAGGAATCGATGCGCGCGTCGAGGTCCAGAAAGAAATTCCGGATGCGGCTCTTCCAGTTGGATGGTGTGTTCTGGACCACCTAGAACCCTTGAGGCTCGGTTCGACAGCGTTCAGGCACCCGGCCGGGCGGCACCGAGACGTCTTGAGGGAATGTTACGGCAAACCCAAGGCGCCGGTTTCGCGTCCGAGGGGACTTGCTGTTCCTTCTAGCCGAGCAGGGCCCATAAACCAATGGTCAGGCTCGCGATTTTGAACAACAGGCCTAATTGACCCCGGTTCATTACGGGCCTCAATTGGGCGTTGCTTGCAGCGTCCCGGCCGCACGCCGTAGATGAACGAGCCGTAGCTCTTTCGAACCCTTGTTGAGGCGCATGACCGCAGCTCCCAAACGACCTTCAGGCCAGGAAGGATTCTTCTGGAAAACCAAGACGTTGGAAGAGCTGTCGACGGCCGAATGGGAGAGCCTGTGCGACGGTTGCGGCCGCTGCTGCCTGAACAAGCTCGAGGACGAGGATACCGGCGATATCTATTTCACCCATGTCGGCTGCAAGCTGCTCGATGCCGGGACCTGCGGCTGCAAGGACTATCGGAATCGCTCCGCCAAGGTTCCCGATTGCGTCCGCCTGACCCCGGCCAATGTCCGCACCCTGAACTGGCTGCCGCCGAGCTGCGGCTACAAGCTGGTCGCCGAAGGGCGCGACCTCTATTGGTGGCATCCGCTGGTCTCGGGCGATCCCAACACCGTTCATGAAGCCGGCGTCTCCGTCCGCGGCCGGGTCGAGGGCAGCGAGGAGGAGATCCCGGACGAGGAGCTCGAGGACCACATCGTGCAATGGCCGGCGCAGCTGCCGAAACGGGCACGCCTGAAGCGACGTCCGAAGGACTGACCCGCCTGCGACGTCGAATCACGTCATCGCGATGACCCCGCGGCGGGATGCACCCATGCGCCGCGGTGCCTGCCTGAGAAGAACTTTCCTCTCTACATTGCCTGCATAGAACGAATCCTCCGCGGCGTTTGCGCCTCCTCACGGCTTCCGATCGAGATGAACAAGTTCGACCGGCAGAGCAGTTCTGCCGACATTCAGGCTTTGCCTGACGACATTGCCGAAGAGCTGTCCCGCCTTCCCAGCGAGGTCTTGAGCGTCGACGACGCGCCTTCGCTCGCGCCGCCGGCGCCGTTGTCGCAGGACGAGGTCCGGACCATCGTGATCAGCCTGATGCTGACGATGTTCCTGGCTGCGCTCGACCAGACCATCGTCGCGACCGCGCTGCCGACCATCGGGCGCCAGTTTAACGACGTCTCCAACCTCTCCTGGGTCATCACCGCCTATCTGCTCGCCTCGACCGCGGTCGCACCGGTGTTCGGGACGCTGAGCGATATCTACGGCCGCCGCGTGATGATCATCATTTCGCTCAGCCTGTTCGTCGCCGGCTCCGTGCTGTGCGCGATCGCGCCGAACATGCCGATGCTGATCCTGGCGCGCGGCCTTCAGGGCCTCGGCGGCGGCGGCATCATGCCGGTCGTGCAGACCGTGATCTCCGACGTCGTCTCCCCGCGCGAGCGCGGCCAGTACCAGGCCTATTTCTCCAGCGTCTGGATGGTCGGCGGCATTTTGGGCCCGGTCATCGGCGGCGTGTTCGCCGAGCATCTGCACTGGTCGATGATCTTCTGGATCAATCTCCCGCTCGCGGCCGCCGCCATCGCGATGCTGCTGCCGAAGATGAAGAAGATCCCGGTGTTCCACCGCAAGCGCAAGGTCGACTGGCTCGGCGGCGTGCTGCTGATGGCCTCTGCGGTCGTCTTCATGCTGGTGCTGACCTGGGGCGGCACGCGTTATCCGTGGCTCTCGCCGACGGTGCTTGCGATGGTGGGCGGCGCTGTCGCGCTCGCGGTCACCTTCGTGTGGCACGCGCGGCGGGCCGACGAGCCGTTCCTGCCGTTGAAGCTATTGACGGGTTCGGTGGCGCCTTTCGCCATGACGGCCGGTGGCTGCGGGCTCGGTGCGATCACGGGCCTCACCGTGCAGCTGCCGCTCTATTACGAGTCGGTCTACCATCTCAGCGCCAGCGAGGCGGGGCTCGCATTGATTCCGCTCGCGGCGGTCTCGACCTGCGGCGCGGCGATTGCCGGCCGCACCATGGCGCGCGCAAAACACTACAAGCGCGTTGCCATCATCGGCACGTCCTGGGCCGCGCTGTGTGGCCTCGCGCTCACGGTCACCACCTTGCCGCTGTGGGGCTTGCTGATGCTGATGGCCGCGTTTGCGCTCGGCCTCGGCACGACCTTTCCGGTCTGCGTGGTCTCGCTGCAGAATTCGGTCGCGCGCCCGCAAGTCGGCACCATCACCGGCGCGATGAACTTCTTCCGCTCGCTGATGTCCTCGTTCACGGTCGCAGCGTTCGCGGCGATCCTGCTGATCGCGCTCGGCACCGACGTTCCGCTGGCCGGCGAGCATCACGCCGCGGGTGCCATCGCAATTCCCGCCGACGACATGCGCCACGCCTTCCGCTACGTCTTCGGCGCCGCCACCGCGCTGATGACCACCGCCGCGCTCTGCCTGATCATGATGGAGGAGCGGCCACTCGCCGGCCCCTCCGTCACGCAGCAGGTGGAGATGGCGGAGTAGGGGTTAGCCGCCGCGATCGGGATCGTCGTCGGCATCACCTGCGCTCGTCTTTCGCGCCTTCGCCGCGAGCTGTTCCTTGAGCTTCGCGAGTGCTTCGGCGGACCAATCATTCACATCTGTCACCGCAACCCAGGCATCGACGTAATGCTCGGGCGCGTAGACATGGCCAAAGCCCATCGGCGTCGCGGTCGCGACCGCCATGTCGAGGGCGAGCTGCAGCATCGTCACGACAGGATACCATCGCAGCTCCGGCGACACGTCCGGCCCGCGCGGTGCATTCATCCAGTCCGGCGCCTGATAGGCGTCGCGGTAGGCGAAGAAGGTGATCGCGTCGCTGGCATATTGCAGATAGACGACGCGCATCGGCCCCCAGGGCGTATCCGGCGGCACCGTCGGTCCATTCTGGTTCATGAAGCGGACGAGGCGGCCGTCGCGGAATTCCGGGAGCCAGGCCGGCGATCCCGGATTGCGGTTCGCAGTGACCGAGCGCCAGATGCGGCTCTCGAATGGCGCCCCGCTCCACAGCGCGCCGCCAATGGGATCCCCGATCGTCTCGAACAGCTCCGCGGATTTCTCCGAGTTCATGGCGCCGAGGCTCAGTCCGTGCAAATACAGCATCGGCCGCTTGTCCTTCGGCAGCGTCGTCCAGTAGCCGTAGATCTCCGCGAACAACGCGCGCGACGCCTCTGCGCCGTATTCGGGCTGAAACAGCAGCGACAGCGGGCTGTTGAGATAGGAGTACTGCATCGCGACGCTCGCGACATCGCCATGGTGGAGATATTCGACCGTATCCATCGCGGCCGGATCGATCCAGCCAGTGCCGGTCGGCGTGATGACGATCAGGATTTTGCGGTCGAAGCCGTGCTGGCGCTTGAGCTCCTCGAGCGCGAGCCTGGCGCGCGCTTGCGCGGTGTTGCGGCTGCCGAGCCCCACATAGACGCGCACGGGATTCTGCGCGGGCCTTTCCGTGACGGCGCTGATCTCGGCTGCGGTCGGGCTTGAGGCGATGAACCGGCGCCCCATGCGCCCGAGCTCCGTCCACTTCACCAGCGATGCCGGGCTTCCCGTCCGGTCGGCTGCGGTTGGCTGCGGCCGCTCCGGCTCGAACAGAACATCGAGTTCGCGGAAGGAGGAATCGAGTGCGTTGAACGCCGTGCGGATCAGGACATTGCTGGCGATCGACCAGAACAGCAGGGCTGCGACGAGCACGCCGATCACGTTCGCGACCTTCCGCGGAACGAGGCGTCGTGTGCGCGCGGCGAGAAAGCGGGCGACAAGCGCGAACAGCCGCCCCAGCGCCAATAGCACGACGAACGTGATCAGGGCGATGGCGCAGACCTTGAGCGGATGGGCGGTCTCCACCGGCGCCATCTTCATCACGGTGCGGATCGAGTTCTGCCATTCGGCGGTGCGCGCGAGGGCGAGGATGACGACGAGCAAGCACCCGACTGCGACAAGCGCATTCGCAACTGATCTTGCGCGCGCCGAAGGCTCGGGCAGTTCGAGATAGTGCCACAGCCGGCGCCACAGGATTCCGGCGAAATAGCCGATCGCAAAGCAACCGCCGGCGAGGGCGCCTTGCGTGAGATAGCTGCGCGGGATCAGCGTCGGCGTCAGCGCGGCAGCGAAGAACAGCGCACCCAGCATGAGGCCGACGCCGGACAGCGACAGCAATTGTCGCCGAATGAACCGAGCTGGATTCATGAAAGCACCTCCCGAGCCACGCTATCCTCCGGTCGTGTCCGGAAAGCTGCTCTTTCGCGGCAACAGGATCGTGAACTCCGTGAACGCGCCGGGCTCTGTCGTGACGTCGATCGTGCCGCCGTGCTGCTTCACGATGATGTCGTGGCTCATCGACAGCCCGAGACCGGTACCTTCGCCGGCCGGCTTGGTGGTGAAGAACGGATTAAACATCTTCGCCTTCACGTCTTCCGGAATGCCGGTGCCGTTGTCGCGGATGCGGATCTCGATGCTGTCGCCGCGGTCGCGGGTCGCGGCGATCACCACCGGCTCGTAACCGGCGGCGCCGCTGCCCATCTGGCGCCTGGTCACCGCATAGAACCCGTTCGAGATCAGGTTCAAGAGCACCCGGGAAATCTCCTGCGGAAACACCTCCGCCGAACCTGCCGCCGGGTCGAGCTCGCTCTTCAGCGTCACGTCGAAGAGCGGCTTCTCGGCACGCGCGCCGTGATAGGCGAGGTTGAGACTCTCCTCGACCAGCGCGTTGATGTCGCTGAGCCGATGCTCGCCGCCGCCCTCGCGCGAATGCAGCAGCATGTTCTTGACGATGGAATCGGCGCGCCTTCCGTGCTGCACGACCTTTCCAAGATTGTCCCTCAGCAGCCCGGTCAGCTCGTCCACCTCCGCGCGCAGATCGTCGGCGAGCGGGACGGGCGCAAGCACCTCGTTCAGCTCGTCGGTCAGCTCGGCCGAGAGCGAGGCGAAATTGTTGACGAAGTTGAGCGGGTTCTTGATCTCGTGCGCGATGCCGGCGGTGAGCTGGCCGAGCGAGGCCAGCTTTTCGGTCTGGACCAGACGGTCTTGCGCCGCGCGCAAATCGTCGAGCGATCTGGCGAGCTCCCGCGTGCGGTCCTGCACTTCGTTGAACAGGCGGGTGTTCTCGACCGCGATCACGGCCTGGTCGGCAAAGGTCTTGAGCAGGCTGATCGCCTTGTCCGGGAAAGGGCCGGCCTCGCGGCGCGTCACGCCGATGGTTCCGATCGCAATGCCATCGCGCAACATCGGAATCACGAGGATGCTGCGATAGCCGCGCGTCCGCGCCAGCTCCCGCATGGCCTCCGTGAGGTCGGGCTCGTTCTGCATGTCGCTACGGAAGGCGTAGTCACCACTCGTCGCCACCCGGCTGTGAATGCCGGATGCCGCAAGCGGCGCCGGGAACGAGCTACGCAGCTCCGCGTTGCCGGCCTCGTTGTCGGTGGTGAAGGCGGCCAGATGCAGCATGCCGTTGATGACGCGGGTGACGGTGGAGGAATGTCCGCCGACCAGCGCCTTGGCACTGTCGGAGATGGCCTGGAACACCGGCGTGACGTCGGCGGGCGAGGCCGCGATCACCTTGAGGATGTCCGCGGTCGCGGTCTGCCGCTCCAGCGCTTCCCGGGTGGCGTTGAACAGGCTGACATTCTTGACCGCGATCACCGCCTGGTCGGCGAAAGTCTGCAGCAGCCGCACATGATGCTCGGCGAATGCGCCGGTCGTCCGCCGCGTGGCGATGATGACGCCTTTGGCCTCGCCCTCGCTCATCAGCGGCGTGAACAGCATGCTGCGAAAGCCGCGGGCGCGCGCGATGTCGCGTGCCGCCGGCTCGAGCTCGGTATCCGGCAGCTGCGCCGATTCACCATGGGCCGTGAGCTGGTACGCCGGGAACTGCGCGAACGGCACCGGAAACGAGGCCTGGAGCACGCGGTCGCCGGCCGGATCGCCCGGCGTGAATGCCACGAGGTGCGCGGCGCCGTCGACATAGCGCAGCACCGCGGTGGAGAAGCCGCCGATCAGCCGGTTGGCGTTGGCGGCGACGGCGTCGAACACCGGCTGCACGTCGGAGGGCGAACTCGCCAGCACTTTCAGAATGTCGGCGGTCGCGGTCTGCCGTTCCAGTGATTCCCGCGTCTCGTTGAACAGGCGCGCGTTCTCGATCGCGATCGCGGCCTGGTCGGCAAAGCTCTGTTGCAGCGCCATCTCATCATCGGTGAAGGGCGCGAGGCGGTCGCGGTAGACGATTAACGCGCCGATCGCCTTGCCTTCAAGCCGCAGCGGCGAGCCGGACATCGAACGCGTGCCGGCGGCGCGAGCGTGAGGCATGCCGGGCCAGTCGGCGATGGCCGGATCGACATTGTCGAGATCGGGAACATGAACCTGCCGGTTCTCGGCCACGATGGTGCCGGGCATGTTGCGGCCGCCGATCTTGAGCTGGGCGAGCGGCACGCCGGCGCCGACGCGCATGGAGCTGTCGCCGACCCGGATCACCCTGGACCACCCGTCGCCTTCCGCAATGTGAATGGTGGCGCTCGGCGCGCCGAACAGATGCATGGTCGCTTCCGCGATCTGTTGCAGCGAGCTCTCCGCATCGCCCGAGGAGTTGGCGATGGTGCGCAGGATCTCCATGCTGGCGTTCTGGCGGTCGCGCGCAATGGCAAGCTCGGCTCGCAGGCGGGCATTCTCGCCCGCTTGGGATCGCAATTGCCGTTCGAGCTCGGCGGCCTTGTCCTGGGGAGGCGCGGTCATTGATAATCCGGCTAAGCGCCGCGACGTACGCGGTACCAAGCCCGATTATCACATCTCCTGCGGCCGGAGCCAGCGCCGTGCCCCCGCCTTGGTGCAAACGGCTCACGTGCCCGGCCGCGACACCTCGGTCTCCTTGCTGGTGATGAACTCCAGCAGCACCGGCACGCCTTCCTTCGTCTTCTGGATGCCGCGCTTGATCGCGGGGATGATGTCCTCCGGCCGCGTCACCCGCTCGCCATGGCCGCCAAAGGCGCGCGCCATTGCGGCATAGTCGCCGGAGATGTCGGTCGAGCGATATTTCTCGGTCGAGATCGGCATCACCTTCAGTTCGATCGCCATCGAGAAATTGTTCAGCAGGATCGACATGATCGGGATGCGCTCGCGCACCGCGGTCTCGAAATCCATGCCGGTGAAACCGATGGCCGCGTCGCCCCAGACATTGATGCAGAGCTTGTCGGGCTTTGCGAGTTTTGCGCCCATCGCGAGCCCAAGGCCGTAGCCGAGCTGCGTCGTCTTGCCCCAGCCGAGATAGGTGAGGGGCTCGACCGCCTTCCAGAACGGCGAGAGCTGGTCGCGCGGACTGCCGGCATCGTGGGTGATGATGGTGTTCTTGATATCGACGGTGTGCTGGAGGTCCCAGAGCACGCGATAGGGGCTGAGCGGCGCGTCATTGCTGGTGAGTTTTGGCATCCATTTCGCCAGCCACTCCTTGTGCGAAGCGGCGATCTCGGCCGCGACCGCTGATGCATCGCGATCCTTCGTGACGGTCTTGCCGATCTCCTCCAGCAGCGCATCGAGCACGAGGCCGGCATCGCCGACGAGGCCGACCTTGGCTTCCACATCCTTGTTGAGATGGTTCGGATCGAGCGTGGAGTGGATGATGGTCTTGCCCTTCGGCATCGCGACGCCGAAACTGGTTTCCGTGAACGAGCAGCCGATGCCGAAGATGACGTCGGCCTCAGCGAGGAATTTGGGGACCGCGCGCGGCACCGCGAGGCCGCCCGAGCCGAGCGATAGCGGATGCGTTTCCGGGAACGATGATTTGCCCCCTAAACTGGTGGTGACGGGAATGGCGAGCCGCTCGGCGAGCCGCTTCAATTGCGGCCAGGCCTGCGCGTAGTGCACGCCCTGGCCGGCATAGATCACGGGACGCTTCGCGTTGACGAGCAGAGCTGCTGCCTCCTTCACATGAACAGGATCGGCGCCGTAGCGCGTGCGCAGCACCGGCGTGTAGTTCAGCGGCTCCGGCACCTCCTCGTTCCACATGTCGGCGGGGATCTCGACGATGACGGGCCCGCCGCGGCCGTTCTTGAGCTTGGTGAAGGCACGGCGAAAAATGTTGGTGACCTCCGCAGCCAGGATGATCGGCTCGGACGATTTCGAAAACGCCTTCATCGCCTCGCTGGAATTGAAGTTCGGCTCGATATGCGCAAGCCTGCGCTGATAGCCCATCGGCAGCACCAGCACGGGCACGGATTCGCCGTAGCATTGCGCAACGCCGCCCATCGCGTTTTCGGCGCCCGGCCCGTGCTGCATGCAGAACGCGCCGATCGATCGCCCCGACGTCACCCGCGAGATCGCGTCCGCCATGTGCACCCCGACGCGCTCCTGCCGCACCATCACCGGCCGGATCTCGGCCTTGGCCGCGTGCTCGATCAGATGGTTGACCGGATAGCCGCAGAGGATCTCGATCCCCTCGCGCTTCATGATTTCCGCAATGGCGGTGCCGAGCTTCATGGCGTCTCTCTCCTCAGGCTTGGCCGGTTGCTCCGGCCGATTGGGGAGAGAGGATCAGGAATTTGCAGGAGGGTAAAGCACGGGTGGGCGACGGGCGCGGTAGGTCAGCCATGCAGCGAGCTGCCGTAGCCTGGATAGGGCGACTTGTCCGCCGTAGCTCGAAGAGCGAAGGCGGAAGCGCAATCCGGGCTACAAACGTCCTACTTGCAGTTTTTGCAGATCGTCAGCTTTCGTTTCAGCGCCTCGTCTTCCTGATCGACCGATGACTGGCCGCCGAGGCCATTTGTATCGGGATTGGACGTGGAATTGGACTTGGCGCCCTTTGCTGCGCGTGACCTCACGGGCGGCGTCACCTGGCTTGAGGCGTCATTGTCGTCGACGGTGCCTACGCTGAAGCCATCGTAGTCGGCGGCCGGATTAGGCATCGGCGGAGGCCCGCCGATCACAGGGGGCGAAGCCTCCCTGCCGGATGTCGCCGGCGGAATTCTGGAAGTTTTGGCGCTCGCGCGCGGTGGCGATGCATTGGGCGGGGCAAGCGAAACCGGAGGCGCGACCGAAGTCTGTCCTCTCGCGCTGTCGTGCGACCAGGCGCCGACAAACATGAGGCTGAGAGCCAAGACCGTCGCGCTTCTCATCCGAATCCTTCAAATCGCTCTGGCCCAATGATTGAGCATGGCCCGTCGAACCACGCCGGGCCGAAGACTATCAGGACTCAAAAGGCCGTCAAAGCGCGGGAGCGCGAGGATGTGGTTGCTTGAAGGACGTTGCGTAGCGTCCGGGACACGATTTTGAGTGCTTTACGGGCCACCCACCGTCATTGCGAGCGCAGCGAGGTAATCCAGAATTCCTCCGCGGGAGGACTCTGGATTGCTTCGCTGCGCTCGCAATGACGAGATCGCGGAAGGAGCATGCGCTGACGGCCGCACCCGAGCCGGCGCGTGCAGGGACGTCGCCTCAGGCCAGGGCGGCCGTTACGAGGCGGCCGTTACTTCAGCGACGAGCTGATCGAGTTGAACTTGTTGTTGAGGAGCTGGCTGCCCGTGTTGTTCACGACGGTCACGATCGCCAGCGCAATGCCGGCGGCAATCAGGCCGTATTCGATGGCGGTTGCGCCAGTCTCATCGGCAAGGAAAGACCTAAGCAAAGTCATTGCCAACTCCTCTTCATCCGATCCAATGTGTGGCAGCGTCGTTTTCGGACTGGTAAATAGATCGAATAGATTTTTCTGCGCGACGGAAGAATGAAGCCCGGGCGGCCGCGCCTCCGTCACATACGATGGCATCCATTAAATTAAGGTTCCATCGATCCATCCAAATGGATTCAAATCGACCGCCCTCCGCAAGGACGCGCGGAAGCCGCGGTGTCTGTCAGGGCGTGATGGTCGGGCCCGGTGCGGCGGGGAGGCGGCGCTTCAGCACGGTCGCGAGACGGCCGACGAAGTCCTTCATCGTGCCCGGCTGCGGCTGCGGCCGCGGCGCGGTGCTCGCCGCCTGCTCGTGATCAGGCGCGTCGTTCACGATGCTGATGTAGTTCTTTCTGACGTCCTGCTGCACGGGGGCACGCGAACCTTGGCTCGATCGGAGCCGGAACCATGCTGCGCATAAGGGGAACCAACGGTTAATTTTGTCGCCCGTAGGAATACCCTGTCGTGCTGGACACGAGGGCGCCGATTAACGGTTTGTTGAGCCTGTTCGTCACGGTCGGCACGGATGCCTGCCCGGGATGACTACCAGGGACGACAACCAAGGCGCTCATCGGCCGCGGCCGTCCGCATTCAGCGCCCGCAACATCGCGATGCGGGCGAACATTACCCAGCCGCCGCCTGTCTCGGCTGCGTTGATCAAGGTCTCGATGGCGGTCTGCCAGTGCGTCTCGTGCTGCAAGTCTTCAGGCAGCTGCATGATGTAGTCCGCCGCGTCTTGCAGCGTCAGCAGCTTGCGCTTGTGGCTTACGCGAACAGGATCGTCGAACGCCGTCGACCAGGGCATGTCAGGCCGGCCGATCGGCGAGGGGAGACATCACGGCGCGATGGCAGACGCGGATTGCGTCTAACCGGCCTTCTTCGCCCGCGCCGGCGCGCGCACCGGCTTGTCGGCCTTCTTGGGCGGCGCTTCCTTGGCTGCTGCAGTCTTGCCGCCCTTGCCGGTGATCGGCAGCAGCATCTCGCGCTGGCCCTCGACGCGCTTCTTCGGCTTCTTGCCCTTGACGGTCTCCCTGACGGGCTCCTTGGCGGCCTTGGCCGCGGGCGCCATGTCCTTCTCGCTGGCGATGCTCTTCTTCAGCGCGTCCATCAGGTTGATGACGTTGCCGCCGGTCTTCGGCGCGGCCTTCGCCGCGATCGGTGCACCGCTGCGCTTCTTGTTGATGAGGTCGATCAGCGCCGTCTCGTAATGGTCCTCGAACAGCTCGGGCTCGAACGCGCCGGATTTCTTTTCGACGATGTGCTTGGCAAGGTCGAGCATGTCCCTGGTCAGCTTCACGTCCTGGATGTCGTCGAAATATTCCTTCTCGCTGCGGACCTCGTAGGGATAGCGGAGCAGCGTGCCCATCAGGCCGCTCTCGAGCGGCTCCAGCGCGATGATGTGCTCGCGGTTGGTCAGCACGACGCGGCCGATCGCGACCTTGTCCATGCTGCGGATGGTCTCGCGGATCACCGCGAAGGCGTCGTGGCCGACCTTGCCGTCAGGCACGAGATAGTAAGGGCGGATCAAATAGCGGCTGTCGATATCGGTCTTCGGCACGAACTCGTCGATCTCGATCGTGTGCGTGGAGTCCAGCGCGATGTCGTCGAGTTCGTCCTTGGTGACCTCGATATAGGTGTCGGTGTCGACCTTGTAGCCCTTGACGATGTCCTCGGAGGTCACCTCGTCGCCGGTCTCGGCGTCGACCTTGAGGTACTTGATCCGGTGGCCGGTCTTGCGGTTGATCTGGTTGAACGAGACCTTCTCGGTATCCGAAGTGGCCGGATACAGCGCGACCGGGCAGGTCACGAGCGACAGACGCAGAAAACCCTTCCAATTGGCGCGGGGGGCCATGGGCTACTCCAAACGCAACGGGGACAGAGGACGAGGATACCATCGGGGAACAACGAATCATAGCAAGGCGGATTGCGGAATCTTGCAACTGCGTTAACCGGCCGCCCGGCGCGCGGTTGCAGCCCGATGCAGCGGCAAAAACCGGAACATCATATCCAATCACGCGTTGGCTCAAGACATCAGGCCGCGAGGAGGTCGCGACCACCGCAGCCGACATCCAGAGATTGAGGGCATTATGGCAGCCACGCGAGAGCACGATCAGATCGTCGAAACCGCCACCGAGGCGCGTCAGGGCGAACCCGGGCCGTCAGTGGCGGCGCTGCTTACCATCTCGACCGGGCTCGCGATCCTGATCCTTGCCGTCATCTGGTTCGTGTTCTTCCGGACCTGACGGCCGATCGACGGGACGGTTCGGACCTTCCGACTCGCCGCGTAACGCGGCACATTGCGCCCGCCACGCCCGCCGGCTCGTCCGGTGGCTGCCTGGCGGGCGCCGTCGCGTCGGCGCTTGAGAAGCTCTATATGACCAAAAAGTAACGCGGCCGGTTCCCCGTGTTCATATTCAGTTCACGCCGGAATTGCTCATCTCTGGCGATCGATTGTGCAGTCTATTTCTGGAGAGAAGCGTGCGCCTGCTTGTTGTTGAGGACGACCCCGATCTCAATCGGCAGCTCACCAAGGCGCTGACCGACGCCGGCTACGTCGTCGACCGTGCCTTCGACGGCGAGGAGGGGCATTATCTCGGCGATAATGAGCCCTACGATGCCGTTGTGCTCGACATCGGCCTGCCGAAGAAGGACGGCATCTCGGTGCTGGAAGCCTGGCGCCGCAACGGCCGCACCATGCCGGTCCTGATCCTCACCGCGCGTGACCGCTGGAGCGACAAGGTCCAGGGGTTCGATGCCGGCGCCGACGATTACGTGCCGAAGCCGTTCCATCTGGAGGAGGTGCTGGCGCGCATCCGCGCGCTGCTGCGCCGCTCCACCGGCCATGCCCAGAGCGAATTGAGTTGCGGCCCCGTCACGCTCGACACCAGGACCGGGCGGGTCAGCGTCTCCGGCAATCCCGTCAAGATGACCTCGCACGAATATCGGCTTCTGGCCTACCTGATGCACCATTCGGGGCGCGTCGTGTCCCGCACCGAGCTGGTCGAGCACCTCTACGACCAGGACTTCGACCGCGACTCCAACACCATCGAGGTTTTCGTCGGCCGCATCCGCAAGAAGCTCGACGTCGACATCATCCAGACCGTCCGCGGCCTCGGCTATCTCCTGACCCCGCCGCCTGCTCCCGGCGCTTGAGGCGTCAGGACTTGACGGCCGGCCGAACAGGGGCCTTGGTCCGGTCATGACGTCCGACGCCCCGCCCCCCTGCGCCTGCCGGGATCCTTCCGATGGCCGCTAGCTCGCTTGCCAATCGCCTGTTCCTGTCGGCGACGGCGTGGCTCGTGGTGATCCTGGCCATCACCGGGGTGGTGCTGTCGTCGGTCTACAAGAGCGCCACCGAGCGCGCCTTCGACCGCCGGCTCAATCTCTATCTGCGCACCCTCATCGCCGAGGTCGCAACCCCCGACGAGCCGCCGGATCGTCAGTTCCAGTCGCTCGGCGAGCCCCTGTTCGAGCTGCCGCTGTCGGGCTGGTACTGGCAGATCACGCGGACCGATACCGAGAAGCCGGAGGTGCGCTCGTCGCGCTCGCTCTGGGACAAGAAGCTGCCGAAGCTGGAGGAGCAGGGCACCGAGCTCACCGCCGCCGGCATTCGCCTCGCCTATGTCGACGGGCCGGAGGGACAGAATCTCCGCATGGTGGAGCGGCCGGTCGATCTCGGCGCGGACGGCAAATATCTGGTCAGCGTCGCCGGCGACGACACCGAGATTTTCGACGAGACGCGGAGCTTCGACTACTACCTCGGCGGCACCTTCACCGCGCTCGGCATCGTGCTGCTGCTGACCACGGTGTTCCAGGTGAGGTTCGGTCTTGCGCCGCTCAAGCGCATCTCGGAATCTATCGCCGACATCCGCTCGGGGCGGGCGGAGCGGCTCGAAGGTGAATTCCCGGTCGAGATCGCGCCGTTGGCGCGCGAGACCAACGCGCTGATCGATGCCAATCGCGAGATCGTCGAGCGCGCGCGCACCCATGTCGGCAATCTCGCCCATGCGATCAAGACGCCGCTCTCGGTGATCGTGAATGAGGCCGGCACGCACGCCACCGAGCCGTTCGCAGCCAAGGTGATGGAGCAGGCGGACGTGATGCGCGACCAGCTCGCCCATCATCTGGAGCGCGCGCGCATCGCGGCGCGCGTCTCGGTGGTGGCGACCGTGACGGAGGTCGCGCCCGTCATCGAGGCGCTGCGGCGGACCATGGAGAAGATCCATCGCGATCGCGACATCGTGGTCGAGGCCAAGGCCGATCCGTCCGCAAAATTTCGCGGCGAGCGGCAAGATCTGGAGGAGATGGTCGGCAATCTCGTCGACAATGCCTGCAAATGGGCGGCCTCGCAGGTCTTCATCGAGGTTCTGGTGGAAGCGCCGCACCAGACGGGCGCCGGCCCGCGCCTGCGGATCATCGTCGACGACGATGGCCGCGGCCTGTCGGAGGCCGAGCGCGCCCAGGTCTCCCGGCGCGGCCAGCGGCTCGACGAGTCCAAGCCCGGCTCGGGGCTCGGCCTGTCCATCGTGACCGACCTCGCCGCGCTCTATGGCGGCAGCCTCTCGCTCGCGGGCGCCCCGACCGGTGGCCTGCGGGCGGAGCTGGTCCTCCCCGGAATATAATCCTTTGTTCCGGCACGACTATTTGGCTGGTCCGGTACCGATCCGGACCAAACCGGAGCTATTTCGGAGCGACTTCCTAAACGGCTTCTTAAGTGGGCCCCATCTATGATCGCGCAGGACGCATCCCACGTCTGCCATTTTATCGTGCATCACCCGGGCGCATGAGCCAGACATCGATCGAGCGGCTGAGGGAATATCTCGCGCAGCTCCCGCCGCAGTCGCAGGCGCTGCTGATGCGGGAGTTCGAGCGCGCGCTCGAGCGCGGCCAGGACACGGCGGTGGCGACGCTCGTGCTAGAGCAGCTGCGCAAGATCGTCCGCAAGACCGAAGTCGACGAGGCTGCGCCGCCGCGCACGGACGATCTGTCGCGGCTGTTGTTCCAGGTGCTGGAACCGTTCCTGGTCGAGACGGGCGCCCCTGTCAGGGTCGGCCAGATCCGTCGCTCCTCATTGCATCCGATCTGGCAATGGCTCGGCCGCGATGGCGCCCCCGACAAGGTCAACGAATTCGAGGCGGCGCTGGCGCGCATGCCGGCTTCAGACAGTGCAGGGCAGGTCGAAGCCCTCGCGGCGAGGCTCCAGGCCGTGGCCGCGGATGCCATCTTCGGGTTGACGGGTCCCGGCGGCGGCGACAAGTCGCGCGCGCTCGCCCGTGTCGGCCCGCCCAACGTGATCGAGGACCTCTATTCGATCGGAGCGGTGCTTCAGGTCCGGGAAGCCATCGCTACGCTGAACGAGAAGCTGCCGCGCTTCCTGCGTACCTTCGGCGAAGCCCAGATCGCATCTGTGACGTCCACACTCAACATCCCCGCGCTCCAGACGCCGCAGATGCTGGCCTTCGCGCTGTCGATGGTCGTGCAGCGGATGACCGCGCCGTGGCAGATCATCCGCCTCGCCATCAAGATTGCCGCGTCCGACGACGAGATCCGCGTCGCGGCCACGCCCTACGGTGTGGCCGTCACGATCGCCCTGCATGATTTGTCCTGCGTTGCCGCGATCCTGCGCATGGACATCAAGCGCGGCCATTTCGAGAACGTCGCCGACAATCTCAAGGCGCTGCATGACGGCGTGCGCGGTCTTCGCACGGAGCTCGATCTGCGCAACGATTCCGTCTGGGGCAAGCAGCTGACCTCGATCCGGGCCGACATCTCCAATGCGCTGCAATCGGAGATCGACAGCGTTCCCGGCCGCGTTCGCCGCATCCTGCGCCAGCGCGCCGAGAAGGACATTCCGCCGGGGGCGCGGATCGACAGCACCGAGGTCGAGGAAACCGCGGCGCTGATCGATTTCGTCGCGACCTGCCGCAACTACGCGAGCGAGCTTGCGATCAACGAGGTGACGTTGCGCACCTATTCCGATCTCCAGCAATATGTCGAACGCTCGACCGAGCAGTTGGTGCAGTCGCTGCGAGCGGCCGATCACAAGGTCCGCACCTATCGGCAGCAGCAGGTGCAGGCCGCGATCCGCTTCTGCCAGGTGCTGTTCGGCGATGATTACGCGTCGCTGATGAGCCGCGCCGCAGAGAACGCGGCCACGGGCGAGCGCAAATCGTCGCGGGCAAGCTGATCAAGCGCATTTTTTTGTGATCACAATTTGTGGTTGACGGTGCCGGTGGCGGGCCCTACGGTCGCCGTGCAAGATTTTGGAATTTCTATCTGTGGGCGCATGAAACCCCTTATCAGCTCCATCGAAATTGAAAACCGCGTCATTGTCGCCAAATACCAAAGGCTGATGGTTGGCGCGAAGGTGGTGCTGATCGAGAAGGCAAGCGGCCGCCAACTGCCTGAGACCGTCACCAGGGTCGCATCGACCGTTCCCGTCGGGGCGTTGCGCATCAGATTGCCTGAAGCAATCGAGCCGGGAACATACTTCCTGAGGGCCTTCAACGGGCACGGCGAGGACGCCGCTCAAAGCGCGGACTTCGAGATCCGTTAAGCCGTTGGATTTTCACAGTTTCGGGACTGTGTGCGGTCGCGCCGAATTGACAATTGTCAATTGCCGCATCGTCCGGCCGTGGTGTAAAGCCACCTATGGGCGCGGTTCGCGCGCCGCCGGAAGCTTGCCTGATGACGCTATGGTTCGTGTTCGCGCTGATGACGGTCGCGGCGATTTTCGCCGTGCTTCTGCCGCTCGGCCGCAGCGGACGCGCGCAAAATCAGGGGAGCGAGGTCGCGGTTTACAAGGACCAGCTGGCCGAGATCGAGCGTGATCTCGCCGCAGGACTGATCGCCGCGCCGGAAGCCGAGGCCGCACGTGTCGAGATCAGCCGCAGGCTGCTTGCCGCGGCCGGGAGCGAGCCTGTATCGGAACCGACATCGAGCCTCAAATGGCGCCGCGCGGCGGCTGTGCTGGCGCTTGCCGGCCTGCCGCTCATTGCGATCGGCGTCTACATGCCGCTCGGCTCGCCCAGGCTCCAGGACTTTCCCCTGGCGCAGCGGGAGCGCGGGGCCGGGTCCGGCATGGCGCTCGAGAATCTCGTCGTGCAGGTCGAGCAGCATCTGGAAAAGAATCCGACCGACGGGCGCGGCTGGAACGTGCTCGCGCCGGTGCTGGTGCGGCTCGGCCGCTTCGACGATGCGGTGCGCGCCTATCGCAACTCGCTTACCTACAATGGCGAGAGTTCGGAGCGCCGGGCCGATCTAGGCGAGGCGATCGCGGCTGCTGCCGGCGGCGTGGTGACTGCCGAGGCCAAGACCGAATTCGAGCGCGCGCATGGCCTGAACGCGGACGATCCCAAGGCGAACTATTTCCTCGGGCTTGCCGCCGAGCAGGATGGCCGCAAGGACGATGCCGCCAACATCTGGCGCGCACTGCTGGCGAAAGCGCCGGCGGATGCGCCGTGGCGCCCTCTGGTGCAGACCTCGCTGGCGCGGGTCGGCGGCGGTGGCGCTACGATGCCGGCGCTGTCTGACGAGACGATCGCAGCCTCCAAGGACATGAACGAGGGCGATCGCAACGCGATGGTGCGCGGCATGGTCGAACGCCTGGCCACCCGGCTGAAGCAGAACGGCGATGATGTCGAGGGTTGGCTGCGCCTGGTGCGCGCCTATCTCGTGATGGGCGATCGTGACAGGGCAATGGGCGCTTCGACCGACGCCCGACAGGCTGTCGCCAACGATGCCGCGCGGCTGCGCCAGCTCAACGAAGGCCTCAAGACTCTCGGGCTCGACGGATGACGATGTCGGGACGAGGCGAGCGGAGAACGGATACGCGATGACGCGCAAGCAGCGACGTATGACCATCATCGGCGGCTCCCTCGCGGTGCTCGCGCTTGCAGCCGCGCTGGTGCTCAACGCTCTGCGCGACTCCATCGTGTTCTTCTCGACGCCGACGATGGTCGCCGAAAAGCACGTCGAGCCCGGCAAGCGGTTTCGTCTCGGCGGCCTAGTGCAGCCCGGCTCGCTCCAGCGCGGCGATAATCTCGCCGTGACCTTCGAGGTTGCCGATGGCGGCGCCAAGCTGCCGGTCGCCTACAAGGGCATCCTGCCCGACCTGTTCCGTGAAGGGCAGGGCGTGGTGGCCGA
The DNA here is from genome assembly GCF_051810765.1 of Bradyrhizobium sp. 604_D8_N2_3. Lineage (NCBI taxonomy): Bacteria > Pseudomonadati > Pseudomonadota > Alphaproteobacteria > Hyphomicrobiales > Nitrobacteraceae > Bradyrhizobium > Bradyrhizobium sp. 604_D8_N2_3. The sequence goes on from NZ_JBPWPM010000001.1 coordinate 3,161,724, forward strand.
AGGCGCGCTCGACGCCAATGGCGTGTTCAAGGCCGACACCGTGCTTGCCAAGCACGACGAGACCTACATGCCCAAGGAAGTCGCCGATGCCCTGAAGAAGCAGGGGCATTGGAAGGACGATTACGGCGCCAAGGCTTCTGATAGCGTCAAACCCGCGGCGACGACCGCGCAGGGCAACTCGCAGGGAGCAGTGCGTTGATCGCGGAATCCGGACACTACGCGCTGGTGCTGGCCCTCGGCCTGGCGCTGATCCAGTCCATCGTGCCGCTGATCGGTGCGCGTCTGCGCGATGCCGCGCTGATGAACGTGGCGCGCTCCGCCGCGCTGGCGCAACTCCTGTTCGTCGGTGCGTCGTTCATCGCGCTCGTGATGCTTCACGTGAACTCGGATTTCTCCGTCGCCAACGTCTACGAGAACTCCCATTCGATGAAGCCGCTGATCTACAAGATCACCGGCGTGTGGGGGAACCATGAAGGCTCGATGCTGCTGTGGGTGTCGATCCTGGCGCTGTTCGGCGGAATGGTCGCCGCCTTCGGTAACAATCTGCCGCTGTCGCTGCGCGCGCATGTGCTGGCCGTGCAGGCCTGGATCGCCAGCGCCTTCTATCTCTTCATCCTGGTGACATCGAACCCGTTCCTGCGCATCGCCAATCCGCCGATCGAGGGACGCGATCTCAATCCGGTGCTCCAGGACATCGGCCTCGCCGTGCATCCGCCGATGCTCTATCTCGGCTATGTCGGCTTCTCGATCTCGTTCTCCTTCGCCATCGCGGCGCTGATGGAGGGGCGGATCGACGCGGCCTGGGCGCGCTGGGTGCGGCCGTGGACGCTGGTGGCCTGGATCTTCCTGACCCTCGGCATCGCGATGGGGTCGTACTGGGCCTATTACGAGCTCGGCTGGGGCGGCTGGTGGTTCTGGGATCCGGTCGAGAACGCCTCGCTGATGCCGTGGCTCGCCGGCACGGCGCTGCTGCACTCGGCGCTGGTGATGGAGAAGCGCAACGCGCTGAAGGTCTGGACCATCCTGCTGTCGATCCTGACCTTCTCGCTGTCGCTGCTCGGCACCTTCCTGGTGCGTTCGGGCGTCATCACCTCCGTGCACGCTTTTGCCACCGATCCGACGCGCGGCGTGTTCATTCTGCTGATCCTCTGCCTGTTCATCGGCGGCAGCCTCTCGCTGTTTGCAGCGCGCGCGACCTCGTTGAAGCAGGGCGGCCTGTTCGCGCCGATCTCGCGCGAGGGCGCGCTGGTGTTGAACAATCTTCTGCTCAGCGTGGCCTGCGCGGTCGTGCTGTTCGGCACGCTCTATCCGCTGGCGACGGAAGCGCTCGACTTCAAGATATCGGTCGGCGCGCCCTTCTACAATCTCACCTTCGCCCCGCTATTCGCGTTGCTGCTGCTCGCGGTGCCGTTCGGGCCGATGCTGGCGTGGAAGCGCGGCGATCTGCTCGGCGTCACCCAGCGGCTGCTTGCGGCGGGCGTTGCCGCGCTCGTTGTGATCGCCATCGTCTGGGCCTGGACCCGTGGTGGCAGTGCGCTGGCACCATTGGCAATTGGGCTTGGAGTCTTCGTCATCGCCGGTGCCGTGACCGATCTGTCCGAACGGACCGGTTTGTTCCGCCTGCCGTTCGCAACGACGCTGCACCGGGCCCGCGGCCTGCCGCGTTCGGCCTGGGGTTCTGTGTTTGCCCATGCGGGCCTCGGCGTCGCGCTGATCGGGATCATATGCGAGACCACCTGGAACAGCGAGTATATCGCGACCATGAAGCAGAACGACGTTGCACACGTCGCCGGCTATGATCTCAAGCTCGACGGCCTGTCCCAGCGTCAGGGGCCGAACTTCCGCGAGATGATCGCCGAGTTCAACGTCAGCCGCGACGGTGAGAAGATCAGCGTCATGACGCCGTCCAAGCGCAACTTCACGACGCGCGGGTCCTCGACCACCGAGGCCGCATTGCTGACGCGCGGCGCGAGCCAGCTCTACGTTTCCCTCGGCGACGCGACTGCCGATGGCGCCATTGCGGTGCGCATCTATCACAAGCCGCTGGTGCTGCTGATTTGGTGGGGACCGGTGCTCATGGCCTTTGGCGGCATGCTGTCGCTGTCCGACCGGCGCCTGCGGGTCGGCGCACCGAAGCCGGCGCGGGCCAAGCAGCGCCTTCAGCCGGCGGAGTGATCCGATGCGGCGGATGATGGTCACGATCGTTGCGCTCATGCTGCTGGCTTTGCCCGCCGCCCACGCCGTGCAGCCCGACGAGATCATGTCGGATCCCGTGAAGGAGGCACGCGCCCGCGACTTGTCGCGCGAGCTGCGCTGCATGGTCTGCCAGAACCAGTCGATCGACGATTCCGACGCGCCGCTGGCGCGCGATTTGCGGCTGCTGGTGCGCGAGCGGATCGCTGCCGGCGACAGCAATTCGCAGGTGCTCGACTTCCTGGTCGCGCGCTATGGCGAGTTCGTGCTGCTCAAGCCGCGCTTCGAGCGGCAGACCATGCTGTTGTGGCTGCTCGCGCCGCTGCTGCTGATCAGCGGCGGCCTGGCGCTCTGGCTGCAAATCCGCCGGCGCGCGCGAAGCGGTGCAGACCTACCAGCTCCGCCGCTCACTGCGGATGAAGAGTCGCAGCTCGCCGCCTTGATGTCGGACGAGACGAAGTCGTCCTAGGCTACGTAATGATACGTAGGCCGTCTGCCACAGCGTGTTTCATGCTCTGTTGACCTTTGTCTGGAAGCTTGTCGCGAAATTCAATTCCAGATTTTTGAGTCCTCAGCGATGTTCACGAACAGCAATCTGACGATCCGCTTCCTGATCGGCGCCGTCGTCGCTGCATTATTGTTCCTGCTGGGCATCGGCGGCGGCACCGGCTTCGTCGCGGTGCTCTACCTCAACAACGAGATCACCAGCCTGTCGTCGGATTTCGCCGCGCTGAGCGGCCCCGCGCGCGAGCATGCAATGCTGATCTACCAGCAGGCGCAGGCGGCATTCTCCTATTTCCTGATCGCCTGCGGCGTGATCACGGTGGTCGCTGTCGCGATCTGCCTCACTACCTGGTTCGCTGTGCGCAACGGCATCCTCAATCCGCTGGCGGCGATTGTGCACGCCATGCGTGAGGTCGCCGATCAGAAATTCGAGACGCCTGTTCCGGGCCTCGGCGTTACCAACGAGATCGGCCTGCTCGCCGGTGCACTGGAAGTGTTCAAGACAAACGGCTTGGAGCGGCGGCGCCTCACCGAGCAGCAATTACACGAAGCGCAGCATCAGGCCGAGCGGTCGAAATTCCTGGACGCCCGGATCAAGCGCTTCAACGATCTCGTTGCCAGCGTGGTCGACAGCGTGGCGTCCTCGGCCGCGCACCTGAAGAGCAATGCCGAAACGCTGTCACGGACGGCCAACGACACCAGCTCCAAGGCCAATGCGGTCGCGAGCGCGGCGAACCACGCCAGCGCCAGCGTGCAGATCGTCGCGGGCTCGGCCGAGGAGATGACGAACTCGATCGGCACGATCAGCCGCCGCGTCACCGACGCGACGCAGCGTGCCGAAGGCGCGGCGACGCAGGCCGAGAAGAGCCGCGACACCATCCACACGCTGTCGGATGCCGCCGACAAGATCGGCGAGGTCGTGCAGCTCGTGCAGGCGATCGCCTCGCAGACCAACCTGCTGGCGCTCAACGCCACCATCGAGGCGGCGCGGGCAGGGGACGCCGGCAAGGGTTTTGCCGTGGTTGCCTCCGAAGTGAAGAGCCTCGCGCACCAGACCAGCAAGGCGACGGAGGAGATCACCTCGCACGTCGCCAGCATCCAGGGCATCACCGCGGAGACGCGCGGCGCGATCGACGGCATCTCGAAGACGCTGTCGGAGATCTCGTCGATCATGTCGGGCATCGAGGTCGACACCGCCCAGCAGCGCAACGCCACGCAGGACATCACCCGCAGCGCGCAGGATGCCGCGCATGGAACGCTGGACGTCTCCAACCACATCGTCCAGATCACCTCGACGTCGGCGGAGACCGGCCGCATGGCGGCCGAAGCGCGCGATTCCGCCGTCGATCTGTCGCAGCAGGCCGAAACCCTGAAGCGTGAAGTCGACGAATTCATCGTCAGCGTGAGGGCGAGCTGATCTCGCCAAAGGCGTGGTCTACGCTCGTCAGGGGAACTCGATTAAGTTCCTGTAAGGCCACGACTTTCGGCGTGCGATAAACTGCCGCAACGGCGCGACCCTTCATTACAAAAGTTTAACCCCGCCGCCAGCGCACGGTAAGGCGGGAGCCCCCATCTTCATGTCCGTAACGTGCTGCCATCCGGCACCGAAAGAATTCAAGGCCTTGGAGATTCCTGCATGACCGACCGTCCCGACCTCACGAACCTTCCGTCCTACCGGCCGCCCCGCCGGTCGGTTTTCTCCGCGCGCAGGATCGCGCTGATGGCTTCGGTCGTCGCTGGCCTCGGGATTGCCGTCCACGGCTTCAGCCCGTCGACCTCGCCGAGCGAGCTGTTCTCCAGCCCGGCGCATGCGCAGGTCAACAACGAGGTCCGGAAGGTTGAGCGTCCGGTCGGATTCGCCGACATCGTCGAGCGCGTGAAACCGTCGGTGATCTCGGTGAAGGTCAATATCAAGGAGAAGACCGCGAGCAACGACGATGGCGATGATTCCTCCTCGCCGTTCCAGCCGGGCTCGCCGATGGAGCGCTTCTTCCGCCGCTTCGGCGGTCCGGATGGTTTCCCGGGCCAGAAGGGTGGCCGCGGCCGCGTTGTGCAGGGCCAGGGCTCCGGCTTCTTCATCTCCGCCGACGGTTTTGCCGTGACCAACAACCACGTGGTCGACGGCGCCGACAAGGTCGAGGTCACGACCGACGACGGCAAGACCTATACAGCCAAGGTGATCGGCACCGACCAGCGCACTGACCTCGCCCTCATCAAGGTCGAGGGCAGCTCGAACTTCCCGTTCGCCAAGCTCGCCGACAGCAAGCCGCGGATCGGCGACTGGGTGCTCGCGGTCGGCAATCCCTTCGGCCTCGGCGGTACCGTGACTGCGGGCATCGTGTCGGCCAGCGGCCGCGACATCGGCAACGGTCCCTATGACGATTTCATCCAGATCGATGCGCCCGTGAACAAGGGCAATTCCGGTGGTCCCGCTTTCGACACCAACGGCGAGGTGATGGGCGTCAATACCGCGATCTACTCGCCCTCCGGCGGCAGCGTCGGCATCGCGTTCTCGATTCCCGCGAGCACCGTGAAGAGCGTGGTGGCCCAGCTCAAGGACAAGGGCTCGGTCAGCCGCGGCTGGATCGGCGTCCAGATCCAGCCTGTCACCTCCGACATCGCCGACAGCCTCGGCATGAAGAAGGCCGAAGGCGCGCTGGTTGCTGAGCCGCAGGCGAACGGTCCGGCGGCCAAGGCCGGCATCGAGTCCGGTGACGTGATCACCTCGGTCAACGGTGAATCCGTCAAGGATGCCCGTGAGCTTGCCCGCACCATCGGCGGCATGGCGCCCGGCGCGACCGTGAAGCTCAACGTGCTGCACAAGGGCCAGGACAAGGTCGTGAACCTCACCCTCGGCCAGCTGCCGAACACGATCGAGGCCAAGGCCGACACCGACAAGGATAGCGGCAAGGGTGCGAGCCGTGGCACCGACGTGCCCAAGCTCGGCATGACCGTCGCGCCCGCCGACTCAGTGGCTGGCGCCGGCAAGGAAGGTGTCGTGGTCACCGAAGTCGATCCGAAGAGCGCCGCGGCCGAACGCGGCTTCAAGGAAGGCGACGTCATTCTCGAAGTCGGCGGCAAGAGCGTGAGCACCGCCGGCGAAGTCCGCGACGCCATCAACACGGCGCGGACCGACAACAAGAACAGCGTCCTGATGCGCGTGAAGAGCGGCGGCCAGTCGCGCTTCGTCGCCGTGCCCATCGCCAAGGGCTAAGCCTTCAGGAGGTCTACGAGATGAGGGGTGTCGCCGGCATCAGTCGCCCCCGCCGCCGACGCCCTTCGGGGGAGCAGCGTAAGGCCCGCTCCCCCAGCCTACCTTCCGGTGGAATTACGCCCCCCTCCGTCGGAAGGCCTAGGGCGGTGAGGTCCCCCCAGCTTCACCGCCCGCCTTTTTGCCTACCCAAGTCCCGTTTGCTTGGCTTGCATGCGATTGCCGCTCGCGCCATGTTCAGAGAAGGTTGACCCCCTTGACCGCCGCCGAACGCACGATGCGCCTCCTCATCATCGAAGACGACCGCGAATCCGCCGACTATCTCGTGAAGGCGTTTCGTGAAGTCGGACACATTGCCGACCACGCCGCCGACGGTGAGGAAGGCCTCGCCATGGCCGAGAGCGGCGATTACGACGTGCTGGTGGTCGACCGCATGCTGCCCAAGCGTGACGGCCTGTCCCTGATCGGCGCGTTGCGCGACAAGGGCGACTCGTCGCCGGTGCTGATTCTCTCCGCGCTCGGGCAGGTCGACGATCGCATCAAGGGTCTGCGCGCCGGCGGCGACGACTATCTGCCGAAGCCTTATTCCTTTGCCGAGCTGCTGGCCCGGGTCGAAGTGCTGTCACGGCGCCGCGGCGGTCCGGCCGAGGACACGCTCTACCGCGTCGGCGATCTCGAGCTCGACCGGCTGTCCCATCGCGTCGCCCGCGGCAAGGACGAGCTGACGCTCCAGCCGCGCGAATTCCGCCTGCTCGAATACCTCATGAAGCATGCCGGCCAGGTGGTGACGCGCACCATGCTGCTGGAGAACGTCTGGGACTACCATTTCGATCCGCAGACCAACGTGATCGACGTGCACATTTCGCGGCTGCGCTCCAAGATCGACAAGGGTTTTGAGCGGCCGCTGCTGCACACGATCCGCGGCGCCGGATACATGATCCGTGACGGGATTAGATAAAGCGAAGAAACATCAATCGCTTCGCTCCAAGGCCCGCTTGTGGCTTACCGTTTTCTTACCGGCCCGCAAGGGTGTGCCAGATATCAAACGTTCACGACTCGCGCTTACTTCGGGCAGGCGAGATTCTGGCCGGAGAGGACCATCATGGGTGGCAAGAGGCATGCCTCGGAGGAGATTTCGGCCAAGCTGGCCCAAGCCAAAGAACTTGTAGCCAAGGGAAAGACCCAGCGCGAGATATCGAAGGCGCTTGGTGTCAGCATCATGACCTACCATCGCTGGAAGAAGATGCCCGGTTCGTCGGTGCCGGTTGATGGCCGGCGCGGGGAGGCCGAACGCCGGCCATCCGGTCTCAATGAGGCCAGCACCATGGAGACAATCAAGCGGTTAGAGCTAGAGAACGCGCAATTGCGACGTCTCGTGACCGACATGCTGCTGGAAAAGCTGAAATACGAAGAGGAGCTTCGGGCGCGCCAGACTTCCTGAATTTGCATCGCCAAGCCCATTCGCGCGGGCCTGTCTTATGCCGCGTCCTCATGCTTTGCATCGGGCAAGCTATCAAGCCAGGCCTTGATCTCAGCGGGCAGCACTACGACGCGCCGGCCGTGCTTCTTGGCCTTTAACACGCCACCGCTGATCGCCTCGCGCACCGATGTAAGACCGATGCCCGTTAGAGCGCTGGTTTCCTCGGGAGAGAGGGATAACCGCTCTGCAAGCGGCACTTTATCCCTTTGTCCAAAAGCGTTCATCTACCTTTGATCTCCTGATTGATCGGCTTCGGCTGAATTATGAGACCACTGCTGGCCGCGAGACGGAAGGGTTTGCGCTCGCAGACGCATGGCGCGTGACGAGATGCGCCCTCAGGTCGCCCTCCGTCGCGTGTAGTTGCTCACCGCGGATCTCCGCGCGGCCGCTGGCGATCAGCCTGGCGACGACGCTCTCACCAATGCGTCGCGTGCCGAACCGCCAGCCGCCGCGCGGCGCCCGCTCAAAGGGGCTGAATTCGAGCAGGCGAAGGAAATAGGTTTGGGTGTGGGTGTTGGCGCGCGTGCCCATCGTCACGCGCTCCGGATGACGGGCGTTGCGGCGAGTGGCGCCTCGATCGCGACGGCAACGAAATGCCGGCAAGCGAGCAGATCACGCCAGCGTGCTGCACGCGGCGTGGTCGCGGCGGGCAGTGGCAAGGGCGGTTCGCCGTCGATGCAGGCCCGACAATCAGGGCAGCCGCAGACGGATAGGAGACCGGGGAAATAGATGCACATCAGGCTCGCGCCCCGTCCTGGCGCGCATAGGCCAGCGTTCGCGCGGCGTCGATGTGCTCGAACACCTGAGAGCGGCGCCAGCCCTTGCGGACCAGGTCGACGAGCGCGACGCCTTCGCTGGTCGTGGTGATGTCGATGAGGTCGGTTGCAAGCTGCGCGATGGCCGGGGCGCCCTCCAGCGTGGTGCGGGCCGCCGGCAGGACCGGCGGGGCAATCAGCGCGGCGGTACGCTCGCGCTCCATCTGGACGGCTTCGGCGGCGGCGGCCGCATCCTGGCGCACCTTGCGTGCGGCGAGCAGGGCGTCGAGCGTGGCCTGACGATTGACGCGCTTACCACGCATCACGGCGTCCGTGCGGGGGCAGCCCTTGGCGCGGACGTCGGCGAAGCGATTCTCGGTGCGGATATAGAAAAAGCCGTGCAGCTTCAGCTGCTGGTCAAAGGCGGCGGCGGTGAGGTCCGTTAGGTGTTGCACGGCGGCGATCTCCCGTGATCTGTTTCACGGGAAACATATCGTCGGAAATTTCCTACCGTCAACACCAAAAGTCGGAAACGTCCGACTTTTGTCCCTAGAGGTCCAAAATCGTCCGCTTAACCCGGCCGATCACCTCGAGGTCGCGCGGCTTGAAAAACAGGGGCTTATTGAGGGGATTGGTCGAAAACGGGGCGAGGTGCGGATTGGTGCCGCCTTGCCACATCTTGTAGGTCGTCTCGCCCTTGATCGAAAAGACATAACAGCGGCCGTTGACCAGGCTGCGCTCGGCGCGGTTGACGACGATGATCGAGCCTTCCGGCGAATAGCGATCCATTGAATCGCCGTCGACCGTCAGGGCAAAGAACTCGCCGCGGCCTAGATCGGCAAATGCCAAGAGGGGGACGTCATCGATTGGAATTTGGCTCGCCGGGCTTCGCAATCTTCCGGCTGTCACACGATCGAGGAGGGGGACCATCGCAAGTTTGGGCGCGCCGGGGCTGGTGCGCCGAGGGGGCGGCCCCACTAGGTCGGCCACAGTCCATTGCAATGCCGCGGCCACCAGAGGCTGCCTGCCAGCACTGAATGATTGCTTCTTACCTTCCAAAAAGTCCCGGATGAAATTCCGCTCAAGGCCCGGAATGGCTTTCGCAGCCTCGATCGGGCTGAGGTCAAGCTCGGCAAGCCGCGTCTTAATCCTTTGGCGCAGTTCGTTTTTCTCCATGGCGGATTTATCCGACGCGCCTTGTCCAAAGGCGAATGGGATCTTTCCGACGTATGAATATCGACGAATCGGAAATTTCCGACTATCCGTCGAATCATGGAGCAGGAGCTGATTCGCAATATGAAGGCCGTGGCTGATGCCTTCCGCGTCGCGCGGCCTCTCGCGCTTGGCACTCTGGGGCGGCTCGCGGCGGGCGATTGGCGCTTCTTCGATCATCTCGGCTCCAAGACGTTCACGGCTCGTAAGTACGACCAGGTGATCGCCTGGTTCTCGGCCAACTGGCCGGCAGCGGCGGTGTGGCCTGACGATGTGGCCCGACCCGAAGAGGTCGAGCCATGAATGCATGCCGGTTCCCAAACTGGAGGTCGAGCGCGGGCTGCGCTGAAACGGCCGATTTTTATCTCTGTGGAAGGTCACACATCGGGCTCGGCGCGCCCTGTGGACGCGTGTGGAAAACACGCTCCGGTACTGCATTTCATGGGGTTTTCACAAGGGGTGGGGGACATGGCGGACACGCTTGCGCGCATCGCAGATCCTGACGATCTGCGCTTTCTCGTCATGCTGGCGGCTGTACTGGTCATCGGCGTGCTGGCGGTCGCTGCCGGCATGCAGATGCTGCCGCGGGACGCCGATGGCGGTTTCGGCTTTCGCTGGGCGAGGCGCCCATGAGCCGTCGTCGCCAAAAGGCTTCCGCCTTCGCCAATGCTTCGGCGGACAAGTCGCCGGGCAAACGGGGCCGCATCCGTGCCGAACGGGTCGAGGTGCGCTGGCTCGACGGCGCGAAAAGCTTCGCGACGCTGACCATCGACGAGGTGTCGCCTGAGATCCTGATGATCGACGGCGAGCCGTTCGTGCGTGCGGAGTTCTGCGGCGTCGCCGTCGAGCAGGGGCGATCGCCGCTCTATCTCCAGGTCAAGCCCTACCGCGTCGACGCGGGCCTCTTGGAGGGCGTGTGATGGGGGCGCTCATTCGTCACCGGTCGCCGAATGCGGCGGACGTCTCGCGGCAGCAGCTCAAGCGCTATCGCGAGGTCATCACGCTATGGCTGCACAAGCGCGACACCTGGGAAATTTCCCTAGAGGTGAACCTGCCGGAAAGCCTGGTCGCGGGCTGGGTCGCCAATTTTCGCGAGCTGGTGAGGGGCTGAGCGATGACCGGCCGCGCCTTCGCAACCGTCAAGATGATTGAGTCCGCAGCAGTGCGCGCGCTCGCCAACGGCCACGATCTCAAGACCTGGAAGGCGCACCGCATCGCGCATGACCTGATGCGGTACGACGCCGATTTCGAGGGTTGCGATTACACACAGCTGGTCTCGGTCGCGCAGCTCTGGCGGAAGGGGTTTGCTGCATGAGCAAGGTCGCTGACATCGCGTCGAAGCGCGCCGAGCAGATCGCCAAGGATCAGCTGAAATCGATCATCGAGCGGATCGAGCGGCTGGAGGAGGAGAAAAAGGCGATCTCCGACGACATTCGCGACGTTTACGCCGAGAGCAAGGGCAACGGCTATGACGTCAAGGCGCTGCGCACCATCGTGCGCATGCGCAAGATCGAGCCGATCGAGCGTGAGGCATTCGAGACCGTCCTCGAAACCTACATGCAAGCGCTGGGGATGCTGTGATGATGCAGGCTCCGGTCAACATCACGGAAGCTCGCGCGGTCGCGTTCGATTTGCCTGATCTGCCCGACCTGTCGGCGACGCCGTGCCGCCGGATCTGGCTGTCGCAGCGCGAGCCGATCTGGACGCTGGTCGATGCCGTCGACTTCGCCTGGCTGTCGGACAACATGTGGAATGTCTGGCATGCCGGTAACGGCCGCGGCGACAGCTGGATGCACTACGCCAAGCGCAATGTCGGGCCGTCGCGGTCGACCGTGCGGATGCATCGCGAGATCATGATCGCGGCTGATCCCGGCCGCGATGAGGCGTTCTTGGCCGCCCATGTCGTCGACCATATCAACGGCCAGACGCTCGATAACCGCCGTTGCAATCTGCGCTGGGCCACCAAGCGCGACAATGCGATTAGCCGCCGCACGCGCGGCGCCGCGCCGACGCTCGACGCCATCGTGGGCCAGATCATGGCCGATGCGCTCGCAGGCGCCCGCCAGCTGGAGGAGATCCCCTTTGACTGAGCTGGTTCGATATGAGGCGGCGCGCAAGGCGCTGGCCGAGGCGGTCGCGGTCGACGAGGTCGTCGACATTCGCAGCAAGGCCGAGGCGATGCGGGTCTACGCGCGCCAGGCCAGCGACAAGGGGCTCGAGATCCAGGCCGCGCAGATCCGTTTCCGGGCCGAGCGGCGGCTCGGCGAGCTGATCGTGGCGCAAAAGGAGACGGTCGGGCTCAACGCCGGATCGCGGGGTCAGCTGGCGGGCAAGAGCGATTCTGGCGGTGCCGTTGTGGAACAGCCAGAAGACGAGCGCCCGCGTCTTGCCGATATCGGAATCGACCGCAAGCTGTCGTCGAAGGCGCAGAAACTGGCGGCGATGGATCTCGCCGAATTCGAGCGCGCGCTCGCCCGGCACAAAGAGGAAATGGAATCCGGCGCCGGCCGCGTCGCGATGGATCTGCTCAAGATCGATGCCGAGGAGAAGGGGCGTGTTCACCGGCGCGATCTGTCCTCGGCGCTGGCCTCGGCCTCGGCGCTGACGCCGTCCGGCAAGAAGTATCCGGCGAGCTACAGCGATCCGCCGTGGGTGCGAAAGGCCGGCGTCGGCAATCGCGCCTATGAAAACCACTACGCGACCATGCCGTGGCCGGAGATCCTCAAATATCTGGAGCGGGTCGGCGAGGCGATGCAGCCTGACGCCTGGCACTGGATGTGGATTCCGCGCGCGCATCTGCTCGCCAAGGTGCCGTACACGATCGAGGTGACGCTCGCCGATGGCGAGGTCGTGATGGCGACGGCTGACCTGCCGCTCGCCTATGCCTGTCAGCTCGCGCTCGGCATGGACAGTTACTCGACCTGCTACGTCTGGACCAAGACCGACGAGGAGCATCCGGACGAAAGCGGCACCGGCTTGCTGGTGTGGGACCAGGACGAGCTGCTGCTGCAGTTCAAGCGCGGCCGCGGCCTGCCCAAACCCGCCAGCGACGAAAAATTCGGCTCCAATCATCGCGAGCGGAAGCGCGAGCACTCGCGCAAGCCCGACCATTACCGCCGCATGATCGCGACCATGGTCGGCAAGGATAGCGACGGCGCGCCGCTGCCCGTGCTCGAGCTGTTTGCCCGCGTCGATGCCGAGCACCCGCTGCCACAGAATTGGGACGCATGGGGCAACCAGGCCGGCGTGAACATCGCGCTACAGACATCCGCCGCCGGCGAGCCGTCGTCGGCACCGAGCCCGCAACCTGATGCTGACGCTGGGGCTCGAGATAACGACGACGGCTCACCCGCGGCGCACATCGAAATGCTCTGGGGGCATCCAGCGATCACCGGCGTCCACACCGTCAGCATGACGCGCGAATATCCTGGAGACCAGATCCTCAGCGTTGCGACTTGCCAATGCGGCTGGTCGTTCCGGGCCGATACCTTCGCGGACGGGGCTCAGCTTCGTCAGGACGCCGTCGACACACACTGGCGCGATGTCATCGCGCAGCATCAATCCGGCCTCGCTGCAGAGTTGCCTGCGGTCGGGGGCGGGGTCGCCGTGGCGGACACCTCGTCTGAAAGGGCCAGCCCCGCTGTGTCCGCCACGGACGATCGCGCGCCTTATGACGATGTCGACACCATCACCATCGACCAGCTGGCGGGCTCCGAATGGCTCGCGCCGGCGACGTTCGACCCTGCGTCACTCGGCGAGCGCGAGGCGCTGACGATCCTCTCCGACTTCTGCCACCTCCGTCGCGACATCGCGCCGGATCTCGGCGAGTTCTACCGTGCGCGGGGCTATTCCTATCTCGGCGCCACGGAATGGTCGCTGACCGGCAAGGGCTGGGACCGTCTGCGCGAGCTGCAGGCCGAGGCGACGCCGCCAGGTCCGCGCGCCGAGCTGACCGAGCCCTTCCGCGCGCCGCAAATGAGCCTGTTCGACGCCGCGCGCCAGCTGGAAGACGCGCCGCCGGCCGAGGTCGTTGACGGCGCCCTGCAGACGCGGCTGCCGGTCGATGCCGACGAGCTCGCCGAGCAGCTCGCGCTGCTCGCCGTCGATGCGGGCGGCCCGATCGACGGTGACATGGTGCGGCATCTCGTCGGCAAGGACTTCCTGTTCGCCACGACCAAGGCGCTCAAGATCACCGAGACCGGCCGCGCCTTCCTGGCTCAGCTTGTCGGGCCAGCATCCGTTCAACAGCAGGGGGTATCTCATGGCTAGGATCTACGCCGCGTCGTCGTGGCGAAACAAGAAACAGCCTTCGATCGTCGAAGCGCTGCGCGGCGAAGGGCATGAGGTTTACGACTTCCGCAATCCATTCAATGGCGTTCCTGGATTCGCCTGGTCTGAGATCGACCCGCACTGGCAGGCGTGGTCCGCTGCTCGCTATCGTGAGCTTTTGACGACGTCCCCGATCGCTGCGCGCGGCTTCGTGAGCGACCTGCGTGGCATGCAGTGGGCCGACACCTGCGTGCTGATCTTGCCTTGTGGTCGCTCGGCGCATCTCGAGGCCGGCTGGTTCTGCGGGCAGGGAAAGCGCTGCATCATCCTGACGCAGGACGGCGAGGAGCCCGAATTGATGGCGCTGCTCGCGACGGACATTTGCGTGTCGATCGACGAGGTGCTCACGACGCTGCGGAGGCCGGCTTGATCGTCGTTCGCGTCGAGCTGCATTCGGCCATCACCCGCAAGGTCACCGAGATCGCGCGCATGCGCATCCGCAATGCCGGCGGCACCGCGGATCTCGGCAACTACTCGGTTGAGACGCTAGGCGGCCGCTCGCGCGAGCAGCTCGATCGCGGCGTCTGCCAGCGCGGCGGCGCCGTCGAGAGTTATCCGCGGCTGCGCATCCACGTCTGGCACCTCGTCGCGCGCGCCTTGATCGCGATGAACTACGCCGGCGCAGGCGAAAAGGAACAGCAGGGCGATTTTTTTGCCGGGCAGGAGGGGGAATGATCACCATCAGCGTCAACGTCGTGGTCGGCGCGGGCTCCATCATCGCGTTCGCCGGGTTCATGCTCGGTTATGCCATCGCCTGGCGCCAGCGCGGCCGCTACGTCGCGCAGGCCCTCGAGGAGGCGACCAAGCCGGAGCCGACCACGCTCGTCATCGGCGACCTCGAGACGCGTTTCCGGAGATCGCAGGCGTGACGCGCCACAAGTGGAGCGAAAAGACGCGCCAGTCGAATGGCGACTCCCGCAAGATCTGCACGCGCGAGGGCTGCGAGATCGTCTGCGTGTCGTGCCACGGCGTCGATAAGCACGGCCGACAGGACCATTGGAAAGAATGGTGGCGCGGTAGCGAGAAGATCCAGGTCGGCGGCGCAACGCCGGTTTGTGAAGCCGTCGAGGTGCCGGCATGAGCAGGGGCAGATGGTGGTCGACCCACGAGGATGAAACCATCCTGCGTCTGCGCGACGTCTCGCAACTAAATTGGAAGGCGATTGCTGCCAAGGTGCCGGGCCGCAGCGCGGCGGCCTGCGAGCAGCGATATTACGGCAAGCTGCAGGGCGCGCGTAATCGGGCGCCGCGGCCGACTGGCCCGGCTCCTAAGCCCGGTCCGCGCGGCTATTGGCGCCGTCCGGTCGTCGTCAATGTGCCGCTGGCCGCCAAGCCCGCGAAGCTGCCCCCGCCGCCGTTCGTGCCGCGCGGCCGCGTGGCGACGACAGAGGCGCTGCGCGATGCTGCGTTGTTGCAGGCGCGGATCGAGACCTGCGGTGACCTCACGCGCGGCTATTTCGGCGACCCGGAGCCCGGCCGCTCCGCGCTCGATCAGCGCGCCAAGGGCGCTCCGGCGGCCGTGGAGCGGCCTTTCAGCATCGCGGTGTCCGATGGCTGACACTAGCCTCATCCTGCAGACACTCGGGTCTGGCGGCCCGCAGGCCCTCAAGCTGGCAACGGTCATCACCAGGCTGGTCGTCAAGGTCGCCGACCGCGAGGTCGACGGGCTCGAAAAGTATCAGGTCGTGAGTTTCGGCCGCACCGTTAACGGCGCGCGCTTCCCGGATCGCTGGTGGCCGCGCCTGACCAAGGCGCTCGAGACCGGCGCGTTCGAGCGTCTCTCCGCGCAAGCGATCGTCGACGTGATGATCGACCACGACCGGCCGTAGGCAAGCCGCGATTGTCCCTAGCGTTCTGTTGCTTACCGCGTCCAGTTGAATCCAACTCTCAAGGCATCACGTGTCAAATCCTCGTCTGTCGATCATCCCCGCGGGGGCGGTGACTGATCGCTCGCTCGACGCTCGCGACCTGCAGACGCTGTGTCTGCTCGGCCGGCATATCGATCGCGCCGGCTGGTGCACGCGCAGCCAGGTGCGCATGGCGGCCGAGATCGGATGCGGCCGCGCCACGCTGCAGCGCTCGCTCGAGCGGCTGTATGAGGCCGGCTGGGTGGAGAAGCGGCGCCGCGACCATTGGCGGCCGGAAGATTCGACGCCGTCGTCGAGCTATGCGTATCGCGTGAAGCTCGACCGCGACGATTTCGATCTGAAAAGCCTCTCGCGCGATGCCGAAGACGATCTCGACGAGAGCCATGCAGAAAACGCGGAAGTGCCGGAAAATGGGGAGGGGGTGCCCGCTGGTGGGCAGGGGTGCCCGCCAGCGGGCACGGGTGCCCATCCATGCGTGGGCACGGGTGCCCATCCATACGCGGGCACCAATAACGACCCCTTAGAACGTCCCCTTAAAACGATTGAGAGAGACGCGGGCGCGCGTGCGCGGGATCGCAAGGATCGCTTCAAGGCCGAGTTCCGCAAGCGATGGCCGACCGCTGCCGTCGACGATCGCAACCGCACCGACTATGCCGCCGATGCGCTGACGGCTGACGAGGAGAAAGCGGCGATCGCCGGCGTCGAGCCGTTTCTCGAGGAGCTGAAACGCCAAGGGCGCAAGGGCGTCCCGGCGGGCTGGCGCTACCTCGAGGAGAAACGCTGGACGTTGTTGAAGCAGGGCGAAGGGGCTGCCGAGGGAGGCCCTGCCGTGAGGCCACCGATCGAGCTGGGCAGCGTCGAGCATCGCGCGCTCGAGGTGCTCTACGCGGTCGCCCGGATGCGGCCGCTCGAGAGCAAGGGGCGGGTGATCTACTCCGGCACGATGACGCCGCAGCTCCTCGCCTTCGCGCAGGCGCCGCCGCGCGACGCCTGGCTCTGGATCGATGACCGGCAGCAGCTCGGCGCCTGGCAGGCGTTCCTCGCAAGGCACGTGTTCGGGGGCAGGCCCGCGCTATTGCAGCAGCGCGGCGACAAGTCCGGTTTCTTCGTGCCGTTCGGCTGGCCGCCGCGCATCGACGGCACGCTGTCAGCATCACACGACGACGCATCACAGGCAGGGGGAGACGAATGAACATGCATTACGAAATCGGGCAGTTCGTCGGTTATGAGACGATCGCCGAGCCCGTCGCTGTGCCGGTCACGCCAGAGCGTTGGTGCATGCTGAGTGTCACGCCTGGCCGTGACGCGCGTGTCGTGAGGCGCCTGCTGGATCGGGGCATCTGCGCCTATTCGCCGATCATCGTGCGTTACATCGATCGGCGCACCAAGGTCGAGAGCCGCAAGCCGCATCTTGGCAAGCGCGTCGAGCGTCCGTTCCTCGCCGGCATGGTGTTCGTGCCCGACTTCGATGTGCGCAATCCGGCGATCAAGCGGATCGACGACGTCGGCGAGTGGCTGACGATCGACGAGGATGAAGGGCCGCGCTTTGCCTCGCTCAAATCTGCCGACATGGCTGTCGTGCGTGGCCTTGTGGCTGCCGAGAATGCGCCCTTCGGCATGCGCGACTATGCTCTCGATCAGATGGTGCAGATCGTCGAGGGGCCGCTCGCCGGCTTCGTGGCGCAGGTCAGGCGGCTTGACTCCCATAGCCGACTCACCGTCTTTGTCGACGCACTGCGCGGCGCCTCGGTCCAGTTGTCCGAGACGCAGGTCGAGCCGGTTCCTGCAGGTCAGTCCTGTAGCACGGCGGGCCGTCGGAAGCGGAAACGCTCTGAGCGCCCCTGACTCCGGTCAGGGTGCGAAGCATTCGGAAAAACCGTTTCACATGAAACAAGCCCGGCCATCGCGCCGGGCTTTTGCATGCGTAGGGTGTGCGGTAGCGCGCCTGTGCGTCACCGCTGCCCTCCTTGGGCGTTTCCTCCCTAGACTAGGGCCGCTTGTGACACCGCAAGCGGCCCTTCCTTTTGTGAGGCCATCTCAAACGGAGGCGCGTTCATGTCGACCAAGGTCAAACTTCACAAGGCAAGCTATCTCGCGGGCGCCGTGGCTATGCTGCTCGACATCGCTCGGCGCAAGCGCGAGACGAGCAAGCGAAAGCCTGCTTCGCGTCGTCGTGTTGTTCGTTCCTCACGCTAGTGCCGTCACGTCCTCAACAGTTTCGCGCTCGGCCTGCGCCAACGCGCGCCGAGCAGAATGCTGCGGTTGACGTTGAGCGTGGTTCGTCACGTGAGCGTGGGTATACGACGCAGTGGGACAGCGCTTCGCGGCTGTTCCGTCTGCACCATCCCGTCTGCAAGGGGTGTGAGGCTGTAGGGATGGTGAGGCCGACCGAGGTGACCGACCACGTCGAGCCGCACAAGGGTGATCGCGATCGCTTCTGGGATCGTGCCATGTGGCAGCCTGCCTGCGCATGGCACCATGACGTGATCAAGCAGAAGCTCGAGGCGATGTTCGCCAGGGGCGAGATCGTCGTCGCTGATCTCTGGCTCGACAGCCCGGTCGCTGTGCGTCTCACTCTCGCCGAGCTGCCGGTCGACGTAGGGGTGGGGGGTGGCCAAAAGTCTAGAGGCCCTTCTCCGGGACCGGCACTCTAGAACCGCATTTTTTGCCGCGAAATTCCTGAGATTTTATTTTTTATGGGCCGTCATCCCGACAATCCGCTCGATCAGGCTGCCAAGGGGTATCCTGGCAAGCGAAAGACGAAGACCGAGAAAGCGATCCTCGAGGCCGAGCGCCTTGCGGGCATGCTGGTCGCGGTGCGGACGCAGACGCCGTCGGAGAACAAGCCCGGCTATCTGCAGGACTTGCGGCTGAAGGGTGCGAGCGTCATGTGGGACGATTACGCACCGCGGCTCGACCGGCTGCACCTGCTTTCGCAGCTCGACCTGCACCTGTTCGCGATGTTTTGCATCTACGCCGCCGAATTCGTCGCCGCGAACGAGGAGATCCTGACCAAGGGCTATTCGGTCATGGTCAAAACCATCTCCGGCGACAAGATGCCCCGCGAAAATCCCGCGGTCGGGCGCCGCGATCACGCCGCAAAGATGACGATCGACCTGTCGAGCAAGTTCGGCCTTTCGCCGCAGGATCGTCACCGGCTGCTCGCCGCCGGCGCGATGCATTTCGACGACGACACGCTGTTCGGCCGCGCCGTGCAGCGTCCGGCCGCGGCGCCGGCCACGCCGGAAGACGATGCCAGCGAGAGCGCGCCGGCCGCGGAGCCCATCCCGGCGCCGGTCGCGGAAGGGTCCGCGATCGGCTCGCTCTCAGCGTTTGACTCGGTCCCGCCAGGCACAAAGCCGAACTGACGATGCATGCAGGACTCAAAGCTGCAGACGGAAGCGTCCGCGCTCGCGATCGCGGTGATCGCGGGGCCGCAGCTCCATCCGGAGCCGGAATGGCTGACGCATGCCGTCGAGGAACTGGGCTATTCGTGGGCGCGGATAGCGTGGCAGCGCGCGGCCGCGGTGCCGGGCGCCTGGTACGATGCGACCAAGGCGCAGGCCGTGGTCGACCGCTGGCCGACCTGGTTCAAGCTGACGGTTGGCCGCTTCGCGGGCCTGCCGTTCCGGTTGTCGCCGTGGCAAGAGATCATCGTCCGGCTGCTGATTGGCTGGAAGGCTCCGACCGAGATCCTCGATCCGGAGACCATGCAGCCGACGCAGGTTCACGTCCGGCTGTTCTGCGAGTTGCGGCTGTGGGTGCCGCGCAAAAACGGCAAGAGCGAGTTCCTCGCCGCGCTGGCGCTGTTGTTTTGGGCGATCGAGGGCCAGCGCCGCGGCGCTGGCTTTTGCTTTGCGCACGACGAAAGTCAGGCGCGCGAAGTCTTCGACAAGATGGGCGACATGATCGGCTATGCGCCGGGCGTGTTCCGCTCGCCGACAACCGGCGAGTCGATCAAGGTTTTTGCCAAGCAGCTCTGGAATGCGGAGCTGCGCTCGGCGTTCCGGCTGATGCCGGGCAAGGCGAAGGGCAAGCACGGGCGCGCGCCGTTCGTCACGGTCGGCGACGAGATGCACGAATGGGTGTCGACCGAGCTGGCCGACACGCTGCGCCAAGGCGAGGGCGCCTCGCTGCAGCCGATCCGGCTCTATGCCTCGACCGCCGGCCTGAAGTCGCAAAAGACAGGCTTCAAGCTGTGGGAGGAGTCGCAGAAGATCCTCGACGGCCGGATCGACGACCCGACCACGCTGGTCGTGATCTTTGCGGCGGACGAGGACGCCGACTGGCGCGATCCGAAAGCGCACGCTGCAGCAAATCCATCGCTTGGCCTATCGCCGACCAAGGCGTTTCTCGCGCGCGAGATTTCCAAGGCGGTGACGCCGGCGGGCGAGGCTGCGTTCCGGCGCTACCATCTCAATCAGTGGGTCGAGGATTTCGCGCGCTGGATCTCGGTGCGCAAGTGGGACGCTGCGAGCCCGGATCGCGAGGCGTGGAAGCGCTTCGGCGACGAGTTGAAGGGTCGCGAGTGCGTCCTCAGCTTCGACTCGACCAAGAGTTTCGACCTGGCGGCGATGTGCCTGCGCTTTCCGCCAATCGCCAAGGGCGAGCGCACCAAGTTCATCTGGCATTTCTGGCTCCCGAGCGAAACGATCGAGAAACGCGTCGCGGCCGAGCGCACGCCGTTCGATCAATGGGTGCGCGAAGGTGCGATCGTGTCGATTCCCGGCGGCGTGTTTGAACTCGACTATGCCGTCAATGCCGCGCTCAAGGCCTGCGCCGACTACCGCGTCACCAAGATCGGCTGGGACAGCTGGAACGCCCTGGAGTTCTACAATCGCATGGTGAAGGCCGGTCAGCCCGAGGATCTCTTCGCCGAGATGCGGTTCGGCACCAAGTCGCTCGGCCTCGGCACGCGGGAATTCGAGCGCAAGGTTTTCGGCTCGGAAATGGATCACGGCGGCAATCCTGTCGCCCGCTGGATGGTGGGGCACTGCAACGTGCGCTTTGACGAAAACATGAATTATGTGCCTGCGAAAAAGCGCAGCGAGGACTCGATCGACGGCGTCGTCGCGGCGGTGATGACCGAGGCGCTCGCCACGGCGCCGGAAGCGCCGACCGCCGGCCTGGTGCTGCTATGAGCTGGCTTTCCGACGCCCTCGGCACCTCGGCACCCGCGGTCCGCGTGCCGGAGGATTTCGAGCCGCCGAAAAACGCGACGCAGATGGTGCCGCTGACCGAGATCGTACGCGGCTCGCAGTCCTGGGCGGACCTGTTCGGCCCGAATTGGGGCGGTGGGCTTCCGGCCCTGACCGAGTATTCCGCGGCGACGGTGACGGCGATCTACGCCTGCTGGTCGTTGATCTCGGGCGCAATCCAGACGTTGCCCGTCAACATGATGAACGTCGACATTCCGACTGGCGAGCGCGAGCGGATCTTCGACGATCCGCTGCTGTGGGTGCTTAACGAGGAGATGTCGGCGCGCTGGCCGGCGCCGATCGGCTGGGAATTCCTTGTCAAGTCGATCATGGCCGAGGGTGATGCTTTCGCGATCATCCGCCGCGACCGGATGTTCAAGCCGGTGGGGCTCGAGCCGGTTCACCCGCTGCGCGTCCTCAACGGGATCGTGCCGGAAACTGGCCGCATGGTGTACCGGATCGCGCCTGAATACCTCGCCAACGGGCAGGTGATCGGCCAGACCCGCGACTTCGACCAGGATGACATCATCCACGTCCCCGGATTCGGCTTCGATGGCCTGCGCGGCATGACGCCGCTGCGCTACTCGCTGCGCAACGCCGGCGGCGTCGCGATCGCCGCGCAGGAGTACGCGGCGCGGTTCTTCACCAACGGCGCCCGACCGGACTACGCGCTGTCGACCGACCAGCAGCTCGCCAAGCCGAAGATTGAGGAAATCCAGGAGCTGGTCGACGAGCGTCACCGGTCCGTCGAGAACGCGCACAAGCCGATGCTTCTGCACTCTGGCCTCAAAATGACCAGCCTGCAGATATCGGCCAATGACATGCAGCTGCTCGGCCAGCGGCAATTTCAGATCGAGGAGATCGCGCGCGCCTATGGCGTGCCGCCCTTCATGATCGGCCACAACGAAAAGACGACGTCCTGGGGCTCAGGCGTCGAGGCGATGTCGATCGGCTTCGTGCGCTACACGCTGCGGCCGTACCTCAACAAGATCGAACGCGAGCTGGACCGCAAGCTGTTCCGGACGCGCTCGCGGGTGACGGTGTTTGACACCTCCGACCTCGAGCAGGCCGACACCAAGACACTATACGAATCCTTGCGTGTTGCGGTCGGCCGTGCCGGCGAGCCGCGCTTCATGAAGCCGAACGAGGCGCGCGCCAAGCTGCGGCTGCCGCGGGACAAGGATGCGGATGCCGACAAGCTCGGCGTCAACGCCGGCGCGACGCCGCCGGCGGCGAGTGATCAGGGCTCAACCGAACCGAAGGACGCTGCAGCATGAAAGACCGTCGCCTGTTCAATCTGCTCGCCGCCAACACCAAGCGCGGCACGTTCCGCGCAGATGCGGCCAGCAACACGATCGAGCTATATGACTTGATCGTGTCGAGCGAGATCGAGGCCGAGTGGTATGGCGGCGTCTCACTGCAGGGTTTTGCCAAGACGCTGCGCGGCATGTCCGGCACCGTGCATCTGCGCATCAATTCGCCGGGCGGCGACGTCTTCGCCGGCGTCGGCATCGCGCAGATCATGCGCGAATATGACGGCGAGATCATTGCGCATGTCGACGGTTACGCGGCGTCGGCCGCATCGGTCGTTGCGATCGCCGCGAGCAAGGTGATCATGGCGCCGGCGTCGATGATGATGATCCACAAGGCCTGGACGTGGGGCATCGGTAATGCCGACGACCTGATGGCGACCGCCGAGCTGCTCGAAAAGATCGACGGCCAGCTCGCCGACACCTACGCCGCGCGCGGCAGCAAGGATGCCGCGACCTTCATGAGCCTGATGGCTGCCGAGACCTGGCTGACGCCGCAAGAGGCGATCGATTGCGGGCTCGCCGATGAGCTCGCCGGCGATAAGGACAAGGCCGCAACCAATGCGCGGGCGCGCTGGGACGTCTCGGCGTTCGAGCGGGCGCCGTCGCCGCCGATGGCGGCGCAGACGGATGACAAGATTCGCGCCGCGGTCGAGGCGGCTCTCGCTGAGCGCGATCGCCGCGACAGCGAGAAGGCCGCGACGATCGCGGCCGCTGAACATGAGCGGGGGCAGCGCCAGCGTCGCGCGCACCTGCTCGCAAGAACTGCCTAAGCGCGCCGCGCCGAGCAGGAAAAGCGCCGCGGCCGTCTGGCCGAGGCGGTCTCCAGCCATGTCATGAAAGGACAGAGAATGGCTTCACTTCAGGAACTGAGAGCGCAGGGCGCGGCCATCGTGGTCGCGATGCAGGCGATGGCGGACAAGCCCGCCGACAAGTGGAATGCCGCGGTCGACGGCCCGGAATGGGACAAGCTCGATGCGCAACTCGTCGAGATCCAGGCCAACATCAAGCGCAATGAGCGCGTGATCCAGGCGGCTGCCGACAATCTGCAGCGCGACCTGGTCGTCGATGCCGCGCTGCGTGTCGGCCAGGACCAGAAGTCGGAAGCCTCGACGCTGTTCGCCAAGTGGGTTCGCGACCCGAATGGTCTGTCGGCCGAGGACTGGACCAAGATCCGGGCCACGATGTCGACCACGACGGGCAGCCAGGGCGGCTACACGGTCCAGACCGAGGTGCAGAAGACGGTTCTCGACGCGCTCAAGGCCTATGGCGGCATGCGCGCCGTTGCGACCGTGTTCCAGACCTCTCAGGGCAACCCGATGAACTACCCGACCTCGGACGGCACATCCGAGACCGGCGAGATCATCGGCCAGAACACGACCGCGACCGGGGCTGATCCTACGTTCGGTTTCGTCCCGCTGAACGTCTACAAGTTCTCGTCCAAGATCATCGCTGTCCCGTTCGAGTTGTTGCAGGATAGCGAGGTCGACGTCGAGGGGTTCGTGATCAAGCGATCGACCACCCGCCTCGGCCGCATCACCAACACCAAGTTCACGATCGGGCTTGGCGATGGCTCGAACGAGCCGAACGGCCTTGTCACGGCGGCTTCGGCCGGTGTGACTGCTGGCAACGGCACCAGCCAGGTCACGGCGATCATCTACGACAGCCTGATCGACATGCAGCATTCGGTTGATCCGGCCTATCGCGAGACCGGCGAGTGCAAGTGGATGATGCACGACTCCAGCGTCAAGGTGATCCGCAAGATCAAGGACAGCCAGCTGCGCCCGATCTTTGTGCCGGGCTGGGATTTTGCCATCCCGACCGGTGGCAAGGCCGGCAAGATCCCTGACTCGCTGCTCGGCGATCCCATCCAGGTCAACCAGGACATGGCGGTGATGGCCGCGAGCGCCAAGTCGATCGCCTACGGCAAACTCAACGAATACAACATCCGCGACGTGATGGATGTGACCATGTTCCGCTTCACGGACTCCGCTTACACCAAGCTCGGCCAGGTCGGTTTCCTTGCCTGGCTGCGCTCCGGCGGCAACCTGATCGACGTCGGCGGCGCGGTGAAGCTGTTCGTTAACGCGGCGTCCTGATCGCAAGCCGGGACGCAGTGGGGGAGAAGGGCCGGGACAGTTTCCCGGCCCTTTTTATGTAAGCCCCATTTTCTCCCAAGGAGGTTGAGAGCGATGCGAGTGATCATGACGTCTTACCACACGCTTGCCGATGGCACGGAACTGAAGCCGGGCGATCCGCACGATCACGATGAAGCCGAGGCGCGGCGCCTGGTCGGCGTCGGCGGCGCTCGGTTTCCGACCAAGGGCGACGAAGCGCGGCTCGAGGCGCATGCGCGCGAGCAGGCGAAGGCCGACGTCCGGATGCAGCTCGAGTCCTCGACCAACGACGAGCTGAAGGCGGGCGCAGAACAGCGCGGCATCGACCTGAAGGGCGCGACCAAGAAAGCCGAGATCATCGCGGCGATCGTTGCCTGGATGGACGAGCGCGAAGCGGAAGCCATCGCGGCGCAGACGGCTCAGAAGTAACCACGTCGGCCGCCATCGGGGATATCGTCATGTTTCGCAATAACGACATCAGCGATGGCGGCCGGGCGGTTCTGATCGAGCCGCCGACCGACGATGTGGTCACGCTCGCCGATTGCAAGGCGATGCTCGGCATCTCAGGCGCGGATCAGGATCTGAGCATCCAGGCGGCGATCTATGCCGCGGTCGACAATCTCGACGCCGCCGCCGGCTGGCTTGGCCGCGCCCTGCGCGAGCAGACATGGGAGCTGCAGCTGCGCTCCTTCAATGACCGCCGCCGCAAGGTCGCGCCCTACAACAACCCGTTGGCGATCCCGCTGCCCTATGCGCCGCTGCTCTCGATCGTCTCGGTCAAATATTTCGACGTCGCCGGCGTCGACCGCACGCTGGTGCTCGGGTCGGATTACCGAATTCTCGGCCTTGGGGCACCGCTGGAGCGCCAGGCGATCGCGCCCGTCTACCAGGGCAACTGGCCGGTTGCGCGCGTCGACGATGCCTCTGTGCGCGTCCGCTTCTCGTGCGGTTATGACGAGATCCAGAACATCATGCCGCGCCAGTTGACGCAGGCCGTTTGCCTGGCCGTGCGCGACCTGCTCCCGCTGATGACGCGGGATCAGATGCTGCTCGAGGACCGCGTCGAGGGTGTCGGCTCCCAGCGCTACCAGAACAACCCCGAGTTCGCCGCGGTGACGCGTAAAGCGATCGCCGGGCTGCTCTCCAACCTGTCGCTCTACTGATGCCGGTCCGCACCTTCGTCTTGCCGCAAGGTCTCGCTCGCGCCATCTGGCCGGCCAAATCGGCCGACGAGACCGCAGATTGCGGGCTCGATTGGTCTGCTCGCCTGGCCGAAGGCGATGCGATCGAGGCCTCGACCTTCGAGCTGCCGCACGGGTTGGTTTCGCCGAAGGCTGGCAATACCGACAAGGTCGCGACTGTCTGGATCTCCGGCGGCGAGGCCGGCGAGGGCTATGACGTTCGCAACCGGATCAAGACCAGGGCCGGCGCTGCGCTGGAGCAAACCATCCGCCTCAAGGTCAAGAGCAAGTGATGTGGTCGTCGACGTCGCCGCGCTCGTCCTGGTTGCCCATCGTCGCCTGCTGCTGCGGCGGCTTCTGGTCGCAGTCGAGCGCGATCCGTCAATCCTGGAGGCTATCGATATGACGAAACGTTCCATCGGCCGGCCGATCGAGCTGGCCGGCTTTGCTTCGCGCTTGATGCGGGCGGAGAAGGTCGAGGGCGAGCTGACCGTTACGGGTCAGCGCTACGACACCGTGCTCAATGACATCGACGAGCAGCACGCGGCGCTGCGCGACCATGTCGGCTCGCTCGAGCAAACCCGTTCCGCGCTCGACAAGGTGATCGACCGGATGACCGCCGGGAGCAACGGCGGCCCAAACGATGGTGGGGACTCCTCGCGCGGCTCGACCGGCGAGGGTGACGTCGGCCAGGTCATCACGTCGACGACCGAAGGGGCCGGCGGCAAATGACACCCGCCCAGGCGCTTGCCAGCCATCGCAGGATGCTGTTGCAGGTCGGTGAGGCCGTCACCGTGCGGCGCTATGCTGGAACGGGCGCCGGCCGCACCGCGACGGAGGCGGTCGCGCAGGGGCGCGTCATGGGCTATTTGCCGAAAGAGATCGTCGGCGCCGTCCAGCAGGGCGACCGCAGGGTTATCCTGCTCAATGATCCCGCGGCCGCCGTTCCCTCCGGCAAGGTCGCGTTGTCGACACTCCTCCCGCTCGACAGCGACGACAGGCTGGTGGTGCGCGGCGCCGAGGTCGCCATTCAGGGCGTAGACGATTCCACCCGTCGCATCGCCGGCGTTCTGGTCGCCCTCGAGATCCAGGTGCGCGGCTGATGGGTCGCGTGTTCGATGAGGCGGATTATCGCGGCCGGCTCAAGGCAGCCGAGAACGAGATCGGTAGCGCGACGGAGCTGAAATTCATCGCGAGGGGCGATCTGCAGGGGCTGAGGGCTGAGCAGGCTCATCGGGATGCAAAGATCAATGCGCTGCGGCAAGCCCGCAAGCAAATGCTGCGCGCGATCGACAAGGAGCAGGCCGACCGGGCCCTCAATGGGTTCTTGCCGGAATCGGTCGAGGAAATCGTCACCGGTCCGTCCGACGAGCTGGTCAAGATCGATGGCGGCGTCGGCAAGTGAGCGGCCGTGCGGCTGATTTTCCGTTACTTGGCGATGCAGGACATCGTCGACTTCGCGCTCGCCACGCTGCGCGAGCGGTCGCCGGTCGGCTCCGGTGATGACGAGCATCCCGGCCTCTATCGCGACAGCCATACCGTGTTTCTCAACGGTCAGGTAGTCCAGCGCGGCGACGTCGCGGCGTTCCGGCCTGGCGACCAGATCAACATCTCCAATCCCGTGCCTTATGCGCGCAAGATCGAGATCGGCCGCCTGACCATGTCCGTGCCGCCGCATATTTACGAGGACACCGCGGTGATGGTTGCCGGCCGCTATGGCAATCGCGCGGTCGTCAAGTTCACCTTCATGCCGGTGCGGTTCGGCGGCATCGCGGACTTTGCGGCGTTCTCAAAGCAGCTGCGGCCTGGCCGGCGCATGTCGGAGAAGGCGCGGCAGGATTGGCTGTCGCGCCAGCCGGCGCTTGAAATCCGGGCAAGGTAAGCAATCCATGGGTGACTATCCCGGCGCCGTCGCGGCGGCGCGCGCCTACCTCGAGGCGGGCTTTTCGGCCGCGCCGGTCCAGTTTCAGAACGAGGACCCTCCGCAGCGGCCCTGGCCGCCGTCGCCGCCGTCGCCCTGGTGCTATTTCGAGATGGTGCAGCTGGACGACCGCCTGCGCGGCGTCGGCTTGCCGGGCAACCAGGTCTGGCTCGCGACCGGCAACATCGCCGTGAACGTGTTCGTGCCGAAGGGCTACGGCCTGGCCGATCACCTGGCGCTCGCCGGGCTGATCGACACGCTGTTTCGCTCAAAGACGATCTACAACGCCGAGCCCGGCGTTTGCCTGCGGTTCTGGAGCGAGCAGGGGCAGGGGCCGAGCATCCAGGGCGGCGACAGCAAGAGCGACGACGGCAACTGGTTCGGCGCGGCTGTCGTCATTCCCTTTCAGCTTTTTTACGTCAAATAGGAGCGGACGCAGATGGTCTATCAGTCTCAATCGGCTGGCCTCGTTGCCTACAAGGTGCAGTCCGGCCTCGGTACGCAGGCCTCGGCCGTAAGCGCCAACCTGCTGCGCATCGCGGGCGGCAATGGAATCCGCGTCAGTAAGGCCGCGACGGAATCGGCCGAGGTGCGCAATGACGGCCTGTCGACGCGCGGCCGGCACGGCTCGCAGAAGGCGTCGAGCGGCTATAACGGCGAAATGTCGCTCGGCTCGCATGATCCGATTATCGAAGCGATCATGCGCTCGACCTGGGACTCGACCGCATTCACCAAAACGCAGACCGATTTTACGTCGCTGACAACGGTGACGGATGGTTTCGTGTTTGCGTCGGGTAGTCCCATCGCGATGGGCTTCAAGGTCGGCAACATCATCCGCGCCGCTGGCCTTCCTGACGCTGCCAACAATGGCAAGAATTGTCGGATTACGGCGCTTTCGTCGACCAAGATCACGGTGGCAGAGACGCTCATCGCCAATGCTGTCCCGGACACGACTTGCTCGCTGACGAGGCCTGGTAAGCAGTTGATCAACACCGTGCCGTTGGTCAAACGCTACTTCACGATCGAGGAATACGAATCCGATATCGATCAGTCGACCGTGCTGACCGACTTCGTGTGGGGCACGGGCAAGCTCTCGATGGCGACCGATGGCCTGATCCGGTTCGATCCGGGTGGCATCGGGACCGGCCAGGCGCAGGCGCTGACCACGGGCACCTCGCCCTATTTCACCGCGCCGACCGGGCCGGTCGATGTGCCGTTCTCGGTTGTCGATGCCACGATCCGGCTCAACGGCGCCGACCTGGTCGAGCTGACCAGCTTCGATCTGTCGCTCGACATCCAGCCGAATGCGCCGGTGACGTTCGGTTCGGGCAGCCAGAAATATTCGCCCGACGTGTTCACCGGACCGCTCAAGGTCAACATGAACCTCACCATGCTGCGCAAGTCGCTGGCGATCTTCTCCGACTTCCTGGCCGAGACGCCCTATTCGCTCAACATCCTTGCGGTCGACAACATGAGCGAGCCCAAGGATTTCATGTCGATCACCGTGCCTAATTTCACGCTCGGCGGTGTCGATCCGTCTGCTCTGTCAAAGCAGGGCGGCGGTCGCACGCAGACGATCGCCGTTCCGGCGGCGCTGGTCGGGCTCGACTCGTCGGCGACCGGCAACGGCTCGATGATCTCGTTTCAGACGACGGCGGCCTAAGCCGGCGCCGGCGGACAAGTAGGGGAGGCAGAAGTGCAAGACGACGTTCTGGATCTGGCGTCACTCGACGCCCTCGACGAGGCGGTGCTGGCGATCCGCCATCCCACCAAGGACGTACCGACCGGCTGGACCTGGACCTTCTATGGCCCGGCCCATCAGGTCACCCTCGAGCTGGCCGATCGGTTCTCGCGCGACGCGCTGCGCAGGGCGGCGTCCGTCCGCCAGGCGCAGGTCAACGGCAAGAAGTGGCATGAGGAGGAGCAGTCGCCGGAACGACTGCGCGCCGAGAATGTCGACGCGATCGTGGCGCGCACCAGGACGTTTTCTCCTGTGCGGCTCAATGGCGAGGAGCTGTCGTTCTCGCGGGAGAAGGCGCGCGAGTTGCTGCTCGATCCGCGCAAGGCCTGGTTGCTCGTGCAGGTGATGGCTTTCCTGCGAGACGAGCAAAATTTTATGCCGCCCTCCGCGACGAGCTGAGGGCATACGCGCAGAAAGTCTTCGAGCTGGGCCGCCCCGAGCAGGATGGGGCGACCTGGCGCCAGGTGCTCGAGGGGCTCGCGGCCCGCGCGCGAGATCCCAGTCGCAAGGCGGAGTATGAGGCCGAGCTGGCCTGTCCGCCTTGTCCGCCGGCGCTGGGCCACGTCTGGAACGCGTTTGCGCGGCTGGCCGCGCGCCGCTCGGCGGGCTTCTCCGGCAACCCGATCAGTTTCCTCGAGATCGACGCGTTCCAGCGGGTGACCGGCTTTCGGTTGCTGCCGCTCGAGGTGCGCCTGATCGAGGAGCTGGACGATCTCCAGCGCCAGATCAATTCGGAAAAGGTTGATTGATGTCTCAACAGGTCGTCACCGAGCTTGTGATCGACAGCGATACGTCCGGCGCCGACCAGTTCTCGTCGGCGATGGATCGCGCCGGCACGTCGTCACGGTCGGCGCAGGCCTCGGTCGCGCAGATGACGCTGGCGCTCGCCGGCGTCGGCGTCGCGGTCATCGCGGCCGTGCAGGGCCTGCGGTCGTTCTATGACTATGTCGGCCGGCAAACGCAGGAGCTGGTCGACCTCGCGGACAAGGCCGCGCTCGCCGGCGTCAGTCTCAAGGAATTCCAGGAGAGTCTGTTCGCGGCGCGTGCGAGTGGCGTCTCGGACAAGGATTTCTTTTCCGGTTTCGACAAGCTGTCCTCTGACATCACGCAGGCCAGCCAGAAAACCACCGAGTTCGGCGAGCTGTTCCGTCAGAACGGCCTTTCGATCAAGCAGACGAACGGTGAGTTGATCACGGCCGGGACCGCCCTGAAGGAGATCATGGGCCTGATGGAAGGTGCCGCGCCGGCGGTCCAGCAGCGCATCGCGCAGATCGTCGGTCTGTCGGCGTCATGGATTCCGTTTCTCAAAGCCGGCGAGGACGAGTTCGAGCGTCTCAAGCAGCGGGCGCAGGATCTTGGCGTTGTCATCGACGACGGCACGATCGCCAAGGCGCGCGAGTTCAATGCGCAGTGGAAGGAAGCGGTTGCGACCTGGGACCTGCAGTTCAAGGCCTCAATGGCGTCGATCTTGCCGCTGCTCACGCAGCTCGCGACGCTCGCGAACCAGGTCCTGAGCGGTATCGGCTCGGTCTCGGGCAGCGTCGGCCGCTGGCTGACGCCGACCGACCAGATGAGCAAGGGACAGCTCGCCGATCAGATCAATGACGTTTATCGCCTGACCGAAATGGTCGAGAAGCTCGGCGGCGATATCAGTCAGCAGAGCACGCTCGGCTTCAAGGCGCGCACACTGGCGGGTCTCGTCGGCCTGCCTGAAGATGCAAGCCTCGACCAGGTCTCGCAGTTGCTCGACAAGCTGCAAAAGCAGTACGACCAGCAGCCGGACCGTCTCAGGGTCACACCAAACCCGACGTCGACCGTGCTGCCGGATATGTCGGGCGGCAATGCCCTCGACAAGCAGACCGAGTCGATCGAGCGCCACATCGCCAAGATGAAGGCCGACGCCGAGGCAGTCGGCGAGGGCGCTGGCGCCCTCGAGCACGCGCGCGCCGAGGCGCTGCTCTATGACGCCGCGCAAAAGGCCGGCATCAAGAACCTCGAGGACTATGCCGATCAATTCTATAACCTGGCCGAGCGCGCCGGCGCCGCTGCGCAGGCGCTGGCGCGGGCCAAGGTCGACGCCGATATCAAGTTCAATCGCGATACCGCGTTTCTCTCGCCGGGCGACGTCGCGATCGCGCAGCAGCTGCGCGGTTCCTATGGCAGCGTAGCCGAGGCGCTCAATAGCGCACAGGCCTCGCAGATCCGGTTCAATTCGACGCTGCGCGATTTGTCGTCCGGCATCGAAAACGGTCTCGTGAGTGGGCTGACGGACATCACGACGGGCACCAAGTCGGTCAGCCAGGGCTTTCAGGACATGGCCGCATCGATCATCCGCTCGATCGAGCAGATGATCATCAAGCTGCTGATCGTCGAGCCGCTCATGCGCAGCCTGCAGGGCGTGGCCGGCGGCATCTTTGGCGGCGGCTCGGCCCTCCCTGGAACGGCGGGCAGCCCCTATTACGGGCCTGTTGCACCGAGCGCGATGGGCAATGTGTTCTCGGCCGGCCAGGTCGTGCCTTTTGCCATGGGCGGCGTGCCCGATATTGTGTCGTCACCGACGATCGCGCCGATGGCAATGTTCGGCGAGGCCGGCGACGAAGGTATCATGCCGCTGCGGCGCGGTTCGGATGGTCGTCTTGGTGTAACGGCAGCGGGCGCCAGTGGCGGGTCCAGCGTCACCATCAACAATTACACGGACGCGCGGCCGAACGTCGAGCGGTCGTCGAATGGTGACGTGACCATCACCTTGCGCAAGGCCGTCGACGACATGGTCGGCGATTCCCTCTCGACCGGGACCGGTCGCCGCGTGCTGGGCTCGCAATACGGCGTCAAGCAGTTCACGGGGTCTTAGAGATGTCGCTGCCGTCCTGGCCGATTGCCAACACCGTGGTGCTGCAGAATGGCTTTGGCCTGCAACGCATGCGCGATCCCCTCGCGACGGATATGGAGGGCGGCAACATACGCCAGCGGCCGCGGCCCGGCGACAACGTCGGGACGGTCAAGCAAACCGTGCGGTTCGATGCGGCTGATTACGACGCCTTTGTCGAGTGGGTGAAGACGACGCTCAATCTCGGTACGGCGCGGTTCACGATCGATGTCTGGCTCGGAACCGGGCTCGCTAACAAGGTGTGTCAGTTCGTCAAGCCCGGAACCAACCTTGTAGCCAGCTGGCCGGGGCCGGGCCTCGTTGATGTCACCATGACGCTACAGGTCTACGACGTCTGATGCCGACACATTCCGAAGCCATGCTGGAAGCCTATGCTTCCTGCCCACCGAGCGCGCGGATCTACTTCACGCTGGAGGTGTGGCAATCGTCGTTCGATCAGCCGGCGCGCATCGTTGCCAACGTCGGCGACGACATGGCGTTCGGGATCGAGGTCGGCGCACCGCGCAATGGCGGCGAGACCGTCACCTTCATTGCCTGCCCGTTCGAGGCGAAATATCCGGAGCAGCGCGAGGGGCAGCCGCCGTCGACCACGATCAAGATCGACAATGTCGGCCGCGAGCTGGTGCCGAAAATCCGCGCCGCGCAAGGCGTGCGCGAATACATCTCGGTGCTGTACCGCGAATATCTCGGCAGCGATCTGACCGAGCCGGCTTATGGTCCCGTCGAGTTCGAGCTGCGCGGCGTCCAGATGGTGGGGACATCGCTGTCGGGGACGGTGATGGTCAAGAACCTGCAGAACAAGCGGTTTCCGCGCATCGCCAAAAATTACGACTACGTCCAGTTTCCGAGCTTGTTGCCGACGTGACCCGCTCCGAGTTTCTGACGCCACTGGTCGGCGAGCCGTGGGCCTGGCAGTCGCGCAACTGCTGGGACTTTGCCTGCCACGTGCAACGCGAGCTGTTCGGCCGCGAGCTGCCCGGCGTGGCCGTGCCCTCGGACTTCTCGCGGCGCTGGGTGCTGGCCGAGTTCGGCCAGCATCCGGAGCGTGCCAATTGGCAGGCCGTTCCTGACGGTCCTGGCGGCCTGGTGACGGCCACGGACGGCGCCCTAGTGCTGATGGCCCATGCGCGCTTTCCCGCTCATATCGGCGTCTGGCTGCGGCCAGAGGCCCGCGTGATCCATTGCGACGACAAGACCGGCGTTGCCTGCGAGACACCGCTCGCCCTGCGTCAGATGGGCTGGAAGCAATTAACGTTCCTCGAGCCGAGAACCTGATGCACGGGACAGCCAAAAAACTGCCGACGCCGCACGCGGCCGAGGCCGCCGGCTCGCGCCGGCAGCGCCGCGCGAAGCGCACGCGAAGCCCGGTGCTGCACCTGGTCATGCCCGGCCTCGAGGTCGCGCAGGCCGAGCCGCGGCCGCGCGAGACCGTGACGGCCTTCCTGCGCCGCACGGGCTGGGCGAAGCGGGATCGGGTCTATGGCTGGCAGTTCCGCAAGGGCCTGCCGACCGTCCTCGAGATCAACGGCGAGGCGGTGCTGCGTAAGAGCTGGTCGCGCCGGCGTATCGCGGCCAACGACAATGTGCGGTTCGTCTCCTATCCGCTCGGCGGAGGCGGCGGGGGCGCCAAGCAGGTCATCGGCCTGGTCGCGCTGATCGCTGTCGCCGCGTTTGCAACTGTCGTGACGGGTGGCGCTGCGGCCGGACTGCTGGGGGCGGCGTTCGGCGCTGGCACCTTCGGCGCGGCGGCGCTCGGCGCCGCGATCGCGGTCGGCGGCTCGCTTCTCGTCAATGCCCTGGTCATGCCGAAGGCCGGAGCGACCAACACGCCTGACGCAACGCAGGACCAGATCTATTCGGTCCAGGCGCAGGGCAACACGGCCAGGCTCGGCCAGCCGTTGCCGGTCTGGTACGGGCGCCTGAAGGCCTATCCGGATTTCGCTGCGACGCCCTGGGGCGAGTTCGTCGGCAACGATCAATATCTCAACGTGCTGCTGGCGCCGACGATGGGCAGCATGGCCTATGAGGCGCTGTATCTCGACGACACCGTGTTCTGGACACCCGGCGGCGGCATCTCCGCGTCTTTCCCTGGCGCGCAGGTGGCGTTCTATGAGCCTGGCGAGACCGTCACGCTGTTTCCGACCAACGTCGACCAGTCCGTCGAGGTCTCCGGCCAGCAGTTGCCCGATGGCGGGGGCGACGAGGGCGGCCAGTATGATGCCGGCTTTGGGCCTCTCACCTATGGTTCGCCGCTGGGGCCGTTCGTGTCTAACCCGGCTGGCACGCAGACGCAGGCGATCGCGATCGACATCGTGTTCCCGGCGGGATGCTTCACGATCGACCAGGAGAACAACAACTACGGGTATTCGAGGTGCACGCTCAAAGCCGAGTACGCGCCTTGCGACGATGCGGGTGTCCAGACCGGGCCGTTCTCGACGCTGTTCGAGATCACCAAGCAGTTCAATTCGAATTCGCCGGTGCGGGACACCACCAAGGTGGACGTCGCGCCCGGTCGTTACCTGGTGCGGCTCAGCCGCAAGGGCATCAATTCGCAGTCGAAGTACGGTGTCGACACCGTGCTGTGGGCGGGCCTGCGCTCGTTCCTGAAGGGCAGCAATTCCTTCCCCGACGTCTCGACGGTCGCGATCCGGCTCAAGGCGTCGCAGTCGACGCAGGGCTCCTACAAGTTCGGCGTGCTCGGCACCCGCAAGCTGCTGGTCTGGACCGGCTCCATGTTCGAGCTGCAGGCCACGCGCAACAACGCATGGGCGTTCCTGGATGCAGCGACCAACGCGCAATACGGCTCCGGCCTGTCGATCGCGAAGGCCGATTTTAACGCGGTGGTCAACCATGCCGCCGGCTGTGCGTCCCGCGGCGATACCTTCGATTATCGGTTCTCGACCGCGATCGCGGTGCCGGAGGCGCTCGACAAGATCCTG
This sequence comes from Bradyrhizobium sp. 604_D8_N2_3, assembly GCF_051810765.1. Lineage (NCBI taxonomy): Bacteria > Pseudomonadati > Pseudomonadota > Alphaproteobacteria > Hyphomicrobiales > Nitrobacteraceae > Bradyrhizobium > Bradyrhizobium sp. 604_D8_N2_3. The sequence goes on from NZ_JBPWPM010000001.1 coordinate 3,196,569, forward strand.
ACCGCGTCGCGCGCGCGGCATTTCTGGCTAGGCGACACCGTCTCGATCGTGCGCGACGAGTGGCGCGACGTGCCGACCATGCTGCTGACCGATCGCGAGATCGTGCGGGATTCGACGCAGGTCGGGTTCACCATGCTCGGCGACGAGGACCCCGACGCTGTCATCGTCGAATATATCGACGAGGAGACCTGGCTGCCGGCGCAAGTGCAGTATCCACCGAACGGTGACGGCTTTGTCGCGGCAAATGCCGAGACCAAGCGCGTCGACGGCATCGTCAATCGGGAGCAGGCGTTTCGCGAGTGCGCGTTCTATTACCTTCAGTCGATCTATCGACGCGAGAATGTCCAGATCGGCGTCGAGTATGAGGGGCGCGCGATCACCTTCGGCCAGGTGCTGCGCGTCCAGTCCGAGCTGCCGCAGAATTACGGCTATGGCGGCGCGGTGGTCGATGTCGTCGGCCGTACCCTGACCCTCGACCCTGCGCCGGCATGGGATACGGGGCCGTTCTACATCCGCCTGCGCCAGCCGAACGGGCAATCGTTCGGCCCGGTGCTGTGCACAGAGGGCACCGATCCCTCGCTCGCCGTGCTGAATGCGGGGAGCCTGTCGGCTGCGGAAACAGCGCAGGCCACCACATTGTCGGCCGTGTTGGCGCGCGAGGCTGGTGGCGAATATCCCTCGTTTGAGTTGGGCAGCGGCGTCAGCGAGTCCCGCCTCTGTGTCGTGCTCGGGGGCGTGCCCAACGGGGAACTGTGCACACTGTCATTGGTGGTCGACGACGAGCGTGTGCATACGACTGACCTCGGCACGCCGCCGCTGCTGCCGTCGCCGCAGTTCCCGTCAGATAGCAAGGTGCCGCTGGTTGTCGGCATCAATGCCAGTTTCGGGCAGGGCATCGCCGAGCCGAAACTCTCGGCGAGCTGGTTTCCGTCCGCCGGCGCCGAGTACTACGTCGCCGACATCTCCTATGACGCCGGCGAGACCTGGGCGCGGGTGTATGAGGGCGCGGATAACCGGTTCGACCAGGTGGTCACGCTGGCGGCGCTGCGGGTGCGCGTCCAGGCGGTGACGCCGGGCAAGCTGCGCGGACCCTATGCGACCGCTGATGTCGCGGCGCCGACGATCACAATCGCCAACAACACGGTGGCGCTCGAGTCGCTGATCGAGGGCATCAAATACCAGATCACGACGCTTCAGGACTCGCTGCGGGATGAGGTCAATGAAGCCTTGAACCGCATCGCGTCTGTTACGTCTGACATCGCTGCGCGCGCGCCGCTGGATAAGCAGGAGCTGCGCTCTCAGCTCTCGGCGCGCTCGGACGACGCCTTGGCACAGATCGATGACGTTCGCATAGTCGCCGTGACCACCGAAGCCGCGTTTGCGTCGTTCTCCACCACTGCGAGCGCGACGTGGGGGTCGACGACCGCGTTCGTCGAGAACAGCGCTACCGCAATCGCGACGCTCGACGGTTACGCCGCGGCATCGTGGGGCGTGGCTGTCGGGGTCGACGGCGTCATTACGGGAAGCATCCGAATTGATGGCGGCGCGGCCTGGTCGGCCGTCACCATCAAGGCCGACAAATTCCAGCTCCAGCTGACTGGCTACAATGGTGACGCACCGCTGCTGCCATTCACGGTCGGAACTCTCAACGGGGTTCCCGCAATCGGGATGAGTGGCATCGTGTACCTCGATGGCACCTTCAACGTGAAGGCCATCGCGGCAGGCGCGATCGACGTCATCTATCTCAAGGCAAACTCGATCGACTCCGCATCGGGCGTTATCAGGAACCTCGGCGTGGATAGCCTGAGCATCGCAGACAATGCGGTCACTGTACCTATTGTGCAGACTCTCGGCTCAAACGTGTTCGGAGTCGGTGCAGGTACGTTCAACTCGTACTTCAACTTCAACATGAGCATAAACACTGCAGGACTCGCAGGTAAACTTGTTACGGTCTATGTGGTCGTGAATGCTATGTTCGCCAGTGGCTCGGTTGCAACTGAAACAGGGACATTCCGTTTGGTGATCGGCGGTTCACTGTTCGGTGGCTACGCGATTACGTTGCCTAGCGGTGCTAGTGCTCTTGCCCCATTATCTGGAGCCCTCTCATTTTTTGCTTCTGGTGGCGTCATGAGCATTAATGTTCAAGCTCAATTGGCCTCGCCAACTTCTTGCGCAATTACTGCAGGCGCAAATGTCTTCGCCATGGGAGCGAAGCGATGAACATTCATTACAACGAGACGACCTGCCAAATCATGTCCTATGGTTCCGGGGCAGATCACAGCGATGGGTTTGAAGACAGTCATTTTCCCGGCTGCAAAGTTGCGATCATTCCAGATCAACCGATCGATGCCAGGACGCAGAGATTTGACGTCGCAACGTGGAAAGTCGTCGACAAGGAGATTCCGGACCCTGACCCGTTCGCGATCTGGCAAATCAAAGCCGCGGTGCGTCAAGAGTTGATTGATACAGACTATCTCCTTCTGCCGCATGCGCCGATATCGGACGCCGACCTTCCGGCGTGGATCGTCTACCGCAAGGCGCTCAGAGACGCATCGAAGGGCAATGACACCGCTGCCACGATGCTCGCCGCGATCCCGGCGAGGCCCGATGGTGTCGACAGGTTTGAATGGCTGCGATCGCAGCCTTCCGCGCCAGGAATCTGATTAATTTCCAGCTCTCGAAATTGGTGAAGCGATGACAGCTCTTGTCAGCTACTCGACCGGCACGGTTTCCGTGGCGGCCGGCGGTACGATCGTCACGGGCGTTGGCGGCGCTATCTGGTCGGACACCAACGCGCGGCCCGGCGATATCTTCCAGATCGGCAATTTCCAGTCGGTCATTTCCGATAAAACGGATACGACGCACCTTGTCATTCCGCCATGGGGTGGCGGTGCGCAGGCCGGCGTCGCATACAAGATCTGGCAGGTCTCGCCGCAGCGGTTCGCTGGCTCTGAGTCATTGGCGACGGTGAATAAGCTCGTCGCGGCGTTCAATACATCTGGGTTCTTCGTGTTCGTCGACATTGATGCAACCGATCCGGATCCGTCCCTTGGCGACGATGGACAGTTCGCGTTCCAGCCGACGACCGGCAAGACATGGGCGAAGTCGGCCGGCGTCTGGGCCTATCTCGGAATTTATAAAGCGTTCCAGCTCAAAGGCGCGTGGAGCGGCGCGACCGCTTACGCGGCCGGCGACGTCGTGACGCTGAGCGGGTCGAGCTACGTTTGCGTTCTCGACCACACCAATCACACCCCGCCGAACGTGACCTATTGGCAATTGCTGGCGTCCGCAGGGACTACGGGAGCAACGCCGTTGTTGCCGGTTTCCGCATGGGTTACGGCAACAGCATATGTTGTGGGGCCGCCGGCAAGCTATGTCACGAATGGCGGTTCGTCCTATATGTGCTTGGTGTCTCACACCTCCGGAACGTTTGCCACCGATCTCGCTGCGGGGAAATGGGGCCTCGTTTCGCAGAAGGGAACGGACGGCGCCGGCTATGGCGGCACGTCGACGACGTCGCGGACGATCGGCACGGGTTCGCAAGCCTTCACCACGCAAGCTGGACTTGCCTATACCAACGGCGCGCGCGTGCGCGCCAGCTCGGCGGCGAGCACGTCGAATTGGATGGAAGGTCTCGTCACCTATAGCGGCACGACGCTGACAATCGCTGTCGATAGGACCAACGGCAGCGGTGCGCTTGCCGATTGGAATTTTAACGTCGTTGGGCAGCCTGGCGCGGGCGATCTGTCGAGCGCAAACAATCTGTCCGATGTGGCGAATGCGTCGAAGGCCCGGCAGAACCTCGGAATTCCGGGTTGCCTGCGCGGCCATATTGGCGGCTTGACTCTTTCGACGGCTGGATCATCGACAACATTCGGCATCGCCGCAGGCGTTGCCACTGATAGCACGAGCGCCGACACACTGACGCTGGCAAGTGCCTACACCAAAACTACGAGCGCTTGGGCGGTCGGCACCGGAAATGGAGCGTGGGACGGTGGCGGCACAAATCCACTAAGCGGCGGGAACGCCTCTTGGTATCATGTCTTTTTGATAAAGCGGCCTGATACCGGCGTAACCGATATTCTCTTATCGCAAAACGCAACCTCGCCGAATCTGCCGTCTAATTACACGCTGTTTCGCCGCATCGGATCGTTGAAAATGAATGGTGCGGGATTGGGGCAATTGGCTAAATTCTTCCAGAACGGCGACGAATTCATATGGGATGCGCCGATCGCGGATGCCTCGGCGCTTGCTATCACGACGTCGGTTTCGACCATTACCCTGACCGTCCCGACCGGTGTGATGGTTAGCGCGAACATTCAGGCGGACTTCACCAATAGCGGAGGCGCCGGCTCGGTTGCTCTAATCTATTCCGCCACAGGCTCTGCGCAGGCTGCGGGAACTCCAACCGGAAATTGGTCTCTCAGCAACGCGGTCGCTTCTCAGTTCGCCACCAACGCCATGACGGTCCTAACCAACACGTCCGCACAAGTTAATGCTGTTGGTGGAAGCGGGTCGGGTAACTCGCTCTATGTCATCACCAAGGGCTGGATCGACAGCCGAGGAAGGTTCAGCTAAGGCGGGAGTCGTCCCATGCCCATCATCGTCACGCCGAGGCCGGTACGATAGAACGCGCGCTGGATTGCGAACAGCGGCCAAAGCGTTGTTCTATTCAGGATCAGCTTGAAACCCGCGGGGAACACGGTTTTCCATGGGATGTCGCGGATGCCGCTGGTTTCGGTCTGCTCGCGTTGACTCTGCCCTACCTTAGCGGCTTCGCCGCTTCTGCCAACTAACCAGGCGCCGATATGAAAGAGCAGGTTGGCGGTCGGGACGGCGATCGACCAGACCTCAGTTTCGGCGAGGCCGGCGTTACGCATCACCGCATCGAGGTCGCCGCGATCGTAGCGCCGGAGGTGGCCAACCGTTTCGTCCTCGATCGACCAGCGGTCCTTCCGCCCCGGCACGCCGAGGATGATGCTACCGCCCGGCTTCACAAATTGCGCGATCGTCTTGATAAATCCGATGTCGTCCTCGACGTGCTCCATCACCATGTAACTCACGGCCAGGTCGACCTTGGCAAAATCGGCCGGCAAATCGTGGACATCGCCGAGTTGGAGGCGATATTTCCCGCTCGCAATCTCGGCGGCCATGTTGGCCTCTGCAATGGCGACCGCGCGAGCGGAGAAGTCGACGCCGACGCCGGACAGGCCCTCTTCGCACAGGATCTTGGAAATGATGCCGCCGCCGCAGCCGACGTCGAGGAACGTCTTGCCGCCGCAGGCCTTCAGGGCGTCGCGAAGCGCTTCATAGGTGCAGAAACTTCCGGGCGGCTCGATCTTGACGAATTTCATGCGGCGTCTTCCTGCTGCTTTCGGCGGGCAATGCCGGGTGGGTATTCGGAGCCTGCACCTGGAAATGGCAGGCCTCTGAGGTAACGGACCGCGGTTCCGACATAGCCGGGGCGGGTGATGAAGCGCTGGGTGTAATCCGGATCGTTGCTGCAAAGCCAGTGGTGAAGTTCACGCACCTTGAAGGTCACGACGTTGGGATAGAGGTGGTGAACGTGATGGTAGTGGAAATCGAACTGGCTGATGAAAAACGTTTCCAGTGGCCCGGCGTCCATTAGGAACCGCCGGTTTTCCTCCGCTTCGCAGGTCGCATCGCCGGGCAGAACATGCTCGGAAAACGACCTGATCGCCTCAAAGAACGCCGTCAGGGTGGCGAGTGGCAGAACATAAAGGCAGACGTAGACCAGCAGCGAGCTGGTCCAGGTCATCACGATCAGGGCCGTCAGTTGCACGGCCATGAGGGCGGCAAGGTCGATCTTGGTTTTGGCCGCGGGGATCGCCGGCAATGCGACCTTGCCATTTTGGCCCGACGGCGGGCGTATCGCCGCGATCAGGTTTTCCGCCATCATCAGCAGGCGGCCGCCGAGCAAGTGGAACAGGAAGAATTTGACGACAGCCATGCCCGGCGGCCGCTCCTCGACATTGTGAAAAGCTTCGTTCGGGTCGTGCGGCGCGCCGACGTGGCGATGGTGATCCCAGTGCAATTGACGGCCAATGTAGAACCGCGTTCCCAGCACGGCCGAGGTGATGACGCCAAGCCGTTGGTTCAACGCCGGGCTCGTGAACAACAGGTTGTGCATCATCTCATGCTGCAGGATGTAGCAAGCCTGCCCCCTGGCGCCGACAAGGACAAACGCGAGCACGTAGGCCCACCACGCGCCGATGTGCCAGGCCGCGACGCCTGAGCCGAGGACGATCGCCAGATTGCAGGCGAGTAGTACTGCTGCTCGGACGTCAGAACGCTCCGAGAAGCGGGAAGGTATTGGCGCAGCTGGCATTTACAGGAACTCTCGTAACGTTGTGGCGGACCCTACTGCGGCACAACCACCCCGTGCAAGGCCGGAATTTGCGCCGCGCACAACACCAGCACGGTCGCGGAATGTTCAAGATTCCCTAACCCGTGCCCGATCAGACAATTTGGAGGCTTCCCACATGCTTGACCTGCATGGCATTTCGCGTGCCGCGTTCGATCTCGTCGTCGCCGAGGAGGTGACGAGCCGGGAGTGGTACGAAAAGAAGTACCGCCACGTGCTGGAGTGCCCCGGCCAGCAGTCCGGCCCGACCGGCGGCATCGGCTACGATTTCGGCACGCAGACCAAGGCGCAGATCCGGGCCGACTGGGGCGACAAGGTCGACGCCGGCATGCTCCGGATCATGCTGGCTGCGTCCGGTGTGCGCGGCGAGGCGGCGAGGGCCTATTCGCGCCAGACGCAGGGGCAGGTCGACATCCCCTGGGACGTCGCGCTCGATGTCTTCAGCAATCATGACCTGCCGCGTTATCTCGGCATCCTGGATCATTACTGCCCGGGCGCGGACCGGCTCGGCCCGGACTGCCGGGGCGCGCTGTTCTCGATCGCGCAGAACCGTGACGCCGCGGGCTTCGTCAGGGCCGGGGCGCGCTATGCCGAGATGCGCGAGATCCGCGCCTGCGTGGCGAGCAGGGATCTCGCGCGCATCCCCGGCCTGATCCGCTCGATGAAGCGGCTGTGGCCGCCGACCAACGGCGTCTACAAGCGGCGCGAGCATGAGGCCGTGCTGTTCGAGCGCGGGCTCGCCGAGCATCATCCGGAGCAGCACGCACGACTCGAGGTGACACCGCCGGCGCCGGACCCGGACCTGGTCGTGCAGGTCCAGACGCGGCTGCGCGAGCTTGGCTATTACGACACCGGCGCCGTCGACGGCCAGCTGGTGCCGAAGGGGCGGACCGAGGCGGCCATTCTCGCGTTTCGCCACGAGCATGATCTGCCTCTCGTCCCCGGCATCGACGACGATCTGCTCGCCGCGATGGCGCGGGCTGAGCCGCGGCAGGTCTCGGAGATCCGCAGCAATGCGACCACAACCGATTTGCGCGAGCAGGGCTCAGAGACGATCGCCATCACCGACCAGGTCAAGGGCTGGGCCGGCAAGCTGTTCGGCGGCTCCTCGACGCTCGGCGTCGGCGGACTGCTCGCCTGGATCACCGACAAGGCGACGGCCTTCTCCGGCGCCAAGGACGCGGTTGGCGGCCTCGGCATCCCGCCGGCGGCGATCGCCTGGCTGCTGGCGGCCGTCGTGGTGCTCGCCATCGTCGCCGGCCTCGGCGTGCTGATCTGGTTTGTGGCGCACAAGGTCGAGGTCAAGCGCGTCGTCGACTATCGCGCGGGCAAGAACACATGAACGGCGCCATCATCGCCGCGATCGTGCGGCTCGCCGGGCTTGCCGGCATCAAGCTGTCGCCGTTCTGGGCCGGCGCGGCGCTCGCTGGCGCTCTCGCGCTGATCGTCGGCTGCGCGGCCATGGTCGCCGGCGTTCACCTCTACAGCGCCGGCTATGCGGCGGCGGACGGCGCCTGGCGCGAGAAGGCGCTCGACGCGCAGCTCGCCGCGGCGCGCAAGGATCTTCTCGAGGCCAACCGCGCAGCCGGCGACGCCGCGCTGCGGGCGAGGGCCATCGAGCAACAGGCAGAGCAGGAAAAGGTGGGAACCGATGCCTATGTCGACGAGCTGGAGAAACGGAATGCTGCGCTGGCGGCGACCGGCAAGCCGAACGCTTGCGGTCTCACTTGCGACGATCTGCGTGGGATGCGCATCAAATCCGCAGCTTGCCCCGCTCCACCGGGATCTGCCGGCGGCATCGGCGCAGATCTTCGCGCCCGTGCGCGATCCCTCCGCAAGCCTCAATAGCGACGCGCGCGAGCGCCTGGCGCGCACGCGCGATGCGCTGAAGGAAGCGAACGAGCGGCTCGAGCAGGGGCGCGCCTGGTACGAGGGCGTGCGGCAGTCCTACGGCGAGGGCGCGAAGTGAGCCGCGATGTTGTCACATGGGGGGCGGTCGCAGTTGCGATCGGCTCCGTCATCTCGATCGTTACGTTCTGGACGCGTTACTCCGATCGGCTGACCGCGGCGCGGGGAAAGGCCGACCAGGCGATCAAGGAAGCTGACGAAGCAGCGAAAGACGCTGCAGCGGCCAGCGCGAAGGCTGATGCGCTCTCTGCCAAGCTCTACCAGATCGAGATCTGGGCGCGCGACGAATTCGTCCGCAAGTCGAGCTTTGAAACCGTCGTGGCGCGCGTGGAGCGCGGCTTCGCCGATCTCAAGACCGAGATCTCGAACCGGCTCGACAAGATGTCCGACAAGATCGACCACATGGGGCCACGGTCATGAAAATCGAACCGCAGATCCTGCGCCACGGCCTCGACCAGGCCGTGTTTGGCGTCGCCTCGATCAAGCTGCTGGTCTCGCTCGCCATCGTCATCGCGCTGCTGTCGCTATTCGCAGCGATCGCCGAGGTGCGCCGGCAGCGCTCGACCTCGGCCGCGGGCTGGCTCGCCGGCGTTGCGCTCGTGGCGGCGATCGTGGCGGCCATCCTGGTCGGTAGCGTGACGCCGACCTACGCCTAGAGATCGACGATTGAATTCGTCCGCAGCTTCCTCCCGCGGACGACGGTGGCCGGCTGACGGTTTTCTGAGGTGCCCACGGTATAATACGCCGGACCCCACAAGGGCAGACGCCACGGACCTATCAAAACTGCCTATGGCGTGTGCCCTTGTTGTGCTAGCTTTGGCCCGGGGGTACGCGCTGGCCAGCGAGTACCTCCCTCTTAACCTTAGATCCCGTCTCTTTGGTTCTTCCTTGGAGGCGGGATATTTTTCCGCCAGCAAACGAGGGGCCACCACGCTCTTAGTGCTCAAGACCGCCAGCTCATGATTGTGTTTGCGAGAAATTTCGAGAGTGGCAGGGGAACACCATCTCGGCGCTCTCGTTACCGCCTCTAACGCTCTAACGAGGAGGCCAAAATGAAGCTTGCCACATTTCTGGTTCTCGGTTCCCTCGCCATTGGCTCAGCAGCGAGAGCAGACCAGCCCGGACCTGACTGGATGCCGATGGAGCAAGTGAAGGCTAAGGTCATGGAGTCGGGCTATTCGCAGGTCACTAAGCTTGAAGCCGACGACGGCCGATGGGAGGGCGAAGGCATCAAGAACGGACAGAAGATGGAATTCCATGCCGACCCTAAGACCGGCGTGATCGTGCGCGAAAAGCCAGACCACTAGCCTTGAGAAGATGCAAGGTGGGTTGCCAGTTGTGCTTCGCATTCTGAGCCGCCTCTTGGGGGTGGAGTCATTGACGCATCAGCATCTGGCCCGAAACGACGATCGGGATCGCACTGAAAATGCGCACCAAGGATGTCACCAAGGCCGCCGCGCTCTACATGCTCAAGAATGGTCTTGCGAGCTATAAGGAAGTCGCCGAGCTTTCCGGTCGATCACGGCAACTCATTCGCATTTGGGGCGGGAAGGTTGGTGCACCGGGAGCCCGAAAACGATATCTGAAGAAGGTCTGGACCCGCGCTAAACGGTTGCGCGGTTGACCGCTGGGTTCGAGGCCGCAGTTGCGAGCGCGTGATCTACTTCGGAAACAACTTGTCCCGGATGTAGCGCGACGTGGGCGTGAGTCTGATGCCGCGCGGCTTGCGCCAAGCCGCTTTGTCGATCTCGTTCTTATCGCCGATCCTCAGGGGACCGGACGCCTTCTTGGCCACAAAGATCGCGTCGCTCATCTGTCGTCCGGATTGACGGTTTTTTCCCTTTACCTCTTTCCAGAGCTTCACCGGCCCAAGTTTTAGCTTCGGCAGTTCTTCGGTGATCTCGCGGCGAAGACACTTCCTCTCACTTTCACCCGCACGCTTACGGCCGCCCGGGAACGCCCAGCGCTTATCGCGCCGTCGTCGGACCAGAAGTACTCGCCCATTCTTCGCGGCGACAAGTTTCGAGGATTTAGCCATCTTCCTGCGAATCGATTTTACAATCCGGCATCAGTTTACAGCGGAGTTCCTCCCGCAGTGAAGAGCATGGTTCCCCCATTATTACGGAGCAATCGGTTTACGTCCAATTCATCGGCGTGTCCCCATGCCGCCTCGGGCGGCGGTGATGTGTGCGCGGTGCTGGTAGCTCTCGGCCGGTTTCCAACTGTCGAATGTGGTCCCGCAGACGCAGCGCATCAGGGGGCTCCGGATCTCGCTGTCGAGCTTCTCGCCCCGAGCCCGCTTGGCCGCAACCTCGGCCCGCCAGTCGTGATCGCGGCGCCATTCGGCGAAGGCATTGTCAGGGATGCTAGGCCGTAGCTCCGACCATACGGTTTCGAAAGCCTCGCGCGCGGCTTGGAAGGTGGCGGCTATCCCACTCCGCCATGTGCCTGGCTCCATGCCGGGATAGAAGCCGATTGACCAACCCCAGTGATCGGCGTGCACAGGTACGCCGGCGCGCGCACCGATGGTCCCGATGCGGACGTCGCCGGAATAGATGTGCCAAATCTCCTCGTGCGGATTGTCGGAGCGGCGGCGGGTGAGGGCGGTCATGGCCGAATTATGTAAGCGAACGTAGCGAGCAAATGCTCTTCAAAACTGTGTATCAGAGTGTGTAACAGCCTTTTAGGCCGTCAGTTAGAGACTGATTTTGTGGATGGATTTTGGCGCACTTGGCGCGGTGGCGCTTCCTAGCGGCGCCGTGCTGCCAACGGGAAGAAATTGGGGGGTGCGCTATCATCCTGGGAGGCTTGCGCTCCCCAGGATGGTCTTCTTTGAAGCCGAAACGCTACTTCGCCGCTGGAACGTGCGGATATGCGCGCCCAAACTTTATGTCGGCAATGCGGCCTTGGTTAAGGCGGTAATCGGCGGCGATTTCCGAGTATTTTTCGCCGTCGTTGATGCGCTTTTTTATTATAGCGACTTGCTCTTCGGTCAGTTCACCAAGCGTTGTCATTGTCGCTCAACGACCGCTCTTGTGCTTCGTCGGATCGACCAGCTTGTATCCCATTCCGGGCTTCGGAGTTGGCGGGAGCGGTTCCCCTCGAGTTACAGTTCGCTCTTGGCCGCTCTCGCCGCCGCGGACTCCTACGATCTCATATTGCCCGGATCGGGGAGCTGTTTCGCCTGGCTTGAAGACTTTCGACATTACTGGACCTTTCTCGCGGACTTGAGAATTAGGCCCTTTGGCGCTATCAACCATTTGCGGACGGGTGCTTAGCGGTCTTCGCGCTTCGCGGCGCCGCTGGCCGGAAAGCACCAAGACAAAAGGGCAGCACGAACCATTCGTGCTGCCCTTATTTATTTGATCCGCAATCGCCATCGCAAGATGGCACACGATCCCAAGCGAGATATTAGCGACGTCAACGGAATTAGCAATGGGGACGCGTTGCCACCATTCAACCCCAGTTAGCAACGTGTTGCTAATGCAACACGTTGCTAACTGGGGTTGAGCGACATGTCAAGAATGCAACCCCTTGAAATACCTAGCTCCAATATTGTATGAACAGAAATCCGGTGTTGCAAAAAAGGTAAGTGCAACATGAGCTCAACCGACTCCGACAACGTGCTCGAGCGCAGATTGCTGCTCGAACTAAAAGAGATTGAGACCAAAATTGGTCTGCTGACGCAGGAAAAGGCGGCGTTGGAGCGTCTTCTGCTGACGGTGCGACGAAGAAACCCGCTCACGATGCGCACGGACGTGACTAGGAAGAACAGTGTCCGGCGAGTACTGGTTGAAAGCGTTGTCGTCGAGAATTTGAGAAATTCGAAGAGCGGCTCGCGAAAGACGCACGAGTTGCTCAGAGAGATGCAGATTGTCGACCCTCAAATGAATCCGAGCACCTTCAGATCGACCCTCCACCGCATGAAAGCTCGCGGCATCGTAGCCAATCCAAGAGACGGGGCGTGGGAACTGACTAGGGCGCAATCCTGATGATCTCGAAGGAAGAAGCGTTGCCAATCGAGATGGAAAACATAATAAATTCAGTCGGGGGATAATCCACCCGTTGCCAAAAAACTCGTACAAGAACAACGATGGGCGCATGCTTGGGAGACTAGGGCCGGAGATTCAAATCCCGTCCTGTGATCCACTTCTCAGCTTGGCACCCGCGTCCTTCAAGCTGCCCTCGAGCGCCGCTTTGGCCGGGTGAACCTAGCCGACGAGACGAAGCCTTGGCCGCTTAGCAGAGGACGTTTCGCCGAATGTCTTTTTCCGCGGAAGTAAATAACTTACCCAGGCTTCGAGCACTTCGCGTCGGCGATCCAGCATCTCGCTCGTCCAATAGGACAGCTCGGCCTCGTCGCCGATGCGGTGGGAGAGACAGAACTCCAGCACCTCGCGGCGGAAGTTGTGCTCGCGATTGTCGGCGCCCCAGTTGCGGAACGTGGTTCGCATTCCGTGCATGGTTGCATTGAAGCCTGCGCGCTTGATTGCGCCGACCAGCGCGTTCGCGCGGAAGGCCTTGTGATCAGCAGCATGGTCAGAGGGGAATACATAGCGCCCGACGCGCGGCATCGACTGAATGATGGCGATGGCCTGGTCGGTGAGGGGCACAAGGTGTGGCTTACCCAATTCACCCTTGACCTTCATTTTCTGCGCGGGGATCAGCCACGTCCGCTTCACGAAGTCGAGCTCCTCCCATTCCATCCAGCGGATCTCCTGGCTGCGAGAGCAGCAGAGGATGCCGACCTCGACGCACCGCGCGACGGGATAGGGATCGTAAGCCAGCGCTGCCATCAGCGCCGGCGCGCTCTCGTATTTCAGCGATGGGTGGCCCTTCTTGCGGTTCAGCTTCCTGGGAGACGGCAGAAGGTGTTTGAGATTGTCTCGCCACGCTGCCGGGTTTTCACCGGTACGATATTTCTCGACCTTGGCGGCGCTGAGAACCCTCTCCAAGCGCTCGCGCGTGCGACCGGCGCTTACCGGCTTCTCCCACCAGATCGTCTTGAGGGCCTCGACAACGTGCGTGGTGTCGATCTCGTGGAGCTTCTTCTGATGGAGCTTGGAAAGGTCGCGTAGCGATCGCGCCCAAGCCTGAACCTCCTCGTCCTGCTCGGTGCGGCCGCGCAACCATTCTGCCGTCTTTGCTCTCCAATATTCATGGAAGGCCATGTCGCCTTTCGCGGCGAGCTGCTTCTTGTGACGTGGATCGATGCTGTCTTTTTTCAATGCCAGCCGATACTCGCGTGCCTGGTCGCGCGCCTCGGTGAGGGACAGCTCACCGGGCTTGTCGCCGACAGAGGCAAATTCCATCAGGGCGCGCTTGCCGTCCGGTGCGGTAAAGCGGAAGGCCCAGGCGCGCTCTCCGCTCTCTCGGACAATCAGATAGAGCCCGCCGCCGTCGGCATACGCTCCAGGTTGCTTGGATTTAACTTGGCTGGAGTTCAGCGCCATTTTAGGTTCCTTACGGTACCACCTCCGTCACGGATCACTTGGCGGGAGAAAGACAATCGCTTACCTCTTTTTGACCGATGCTCTACCGCGCTAGGCGATAGCGGGTGATATCAGGCGGTGGCTGATACTTGCAACGGTTTGAAGGTAAATGCAAATCTGGTGGTAGACGATGCTCAGCGATACCCCGCGATACACTCAGATTGGGTACCGGATCCGTGACGGCATTCGGTAAACTCGTCCGCACCACGGCATTCCGGCTGACGCTGGTCTACCTGTTCCTGTTTGCGATTTTCGCGGCCTCGCTGCTCGGCTATTTCGCCTGGAATACGCGGCGGCTGATCACCGAGGAAATCACGCAGACGGTCAATGCCGAGACCTCGGAGATCAACGAGATCTACGGCCGTCGCGGCCTGCGCGGCCTCGTGCTCGCGATCGAGTACCGGGCGCTGCGGCCGGGCGCCAACCTCTATCTCGTGACCACGCCGACCGGGCAGGCGATCGCCGGCAATGTCGGCTCGCTGGCGCCGGGCGTAATGGCGACGCGCGGCTGGTCGGAGACGGCCTACAAGCGGATCGAGGACGCCGACGAGCGCGACCATCGCGCGCTGGTGCGCGTCACCGAGCTCGAAAACGGTTTCCGCCTCCTGATCGGCCGCGACCTCGACGAGCGGCGGCGCCTGTTCGGGATCGTCGCCAAGGCCGCGCAATGGTCGATCCTGATCGTGGTCGTGCTGGGCCTCGGCGGCGGCATCTTCGTCGCGCGCCGCGTGCTCACGCGCATCGATGCGATGACCGGCACCGCGCAGCGCATCATGACCGGCGATCTCAGCGGGCGCCTGCCGGTGGGGCGCAGCGGCGACGAGCTCGATCGTCTTGCGGAAAACCTCAATGCGATGCTGGAGCGGATCGAGGCGCTGATGGCGGGGCTGAAGGAAGTCTCCGACAACATCGCCCACGACCTCAAGACGCCACTGACGCGTCTGCGCAACCGCGCCGAGGAGGCGCTGGCGAAATCGGGCAGCGAGACCGATTACCGAGCGGCGCTGGAGCGGACCATCGAGGAATCCGACGGCTTGATCCGCACCTTCAATGCGCTCTTGATGATCGCGCGCGCCGAGTCCGGCCAGGCGCGCGGCAACATGGATGATTTCGACGCCGCCGAAGTCGCGGGCGGCATCCACGAGCTCTACGAGCCGCTGGCCGAGGACGATGGCATGACCTTGAAGGTCAAGGCCGAGCCGACGCCGGTTCACGCCAACCGCGAATTGATCAGCCAGGCGCTCGCCAACCTGGTCGAGAACGCGATCAAGTACGGCAAGCCGGTCGCGCAGACCGGTGGAACCGTGGTCAGCATGGACTCCAGGCAGATCATCATCGAGGCGAAGCGCGAGGGCGACCAGGTGCTGCTCAGCGTCACCGATCGCGGCCCTGGTATCCCCGAAGCCGACCGCAAGCATGTCGTCGAGCGATTCGTGCGGCTTGAAGCCAGCCGCACGCTGCCGGGCTCCGGCCTCGGTCTCAGCCTTGCCGCCGCGGTTGCGACGTTGCATGGCGGAGAATTGCGGCTGGGTGATGCCCAGCCCGGCCTCGTCGCCACGCTGGTGCTCCCGGCGCGCGCCGGCGACAGGGTTGCTCCGCCAATGCAGGATGTGCCACAGAAGGTGGCATGAACCACTCCGCGCCGGGAAACGCGGACAAGACTGGTGAGAGCCTCGCCGCGCGCTTTGCGGAGGCTCCCCATATTGCCGCTTCCACCACCGACGAACGACGTCTTGAAAGCTGGCTGGCCGAGCTCGAGCCGGCGCAATCGGCCCGTCTTGGCGTGTCGCTGGCTCATCCCTTCGCGCGGGATATTCTGGCCGGCATCGCAGAATTCTCGCTCTATTTGTTCGATCTGGTGCGCACTGACCCGCTGCGGCTGATCCGGTTGCTGGAATGCGATCCGGATGCGCATCTCGCCCTGCTGATCGCGGAGGCGAGGGACGCGGTGCTCGCGGCAGGCGACGAAGCCGAGGTGATGCGGCTGCTTCGCAGGATGAAGGCCGAAGCGGCGCTTCTCACTGCGCTGTGCGATATCGGTGGCGTCTGGCCGGTGATGCGGGTGACGGCGGCGCTGACCGATGTCGCGGTATCCTCGGTGCAGGCGGCGCTCCAGTACCAGCTGCGGCAGGAAGCCGCACGTGGAAAGATCCTGCCGCCCAATCCCGAAGCTCCGGAAGAGGGCTGCGGCCTGATCGTGCTCGCGATGGGCAAGATGGGGGCGGGCGAGCTGAACTATTCCAGCGACATCGACCTCATCGTGTTCTTCGATCCCGATGCCACGACGCTCGCGCCCGACATCGAGCCGCAGCCGTTCTTCGTGCGGGTGACGCAGGGCGTGGCGCGCATTCTCCAGCAGCGTACCTATGACGGCTACGTCTTCCGCGTCGACCTGCGCCTGCGTCCCGATCCGTCCTCGACGCAAGTGGCGATTTCGCGAGACGCCGCGCTGAACTATTACGAGCGGGAAGGGCGCACCTGGGAGCGTGCTGCGATGATCAAGGCGCGTGCCTGCGCCGGCGATGCCAAAGCGGGCGAGGCGCTGCTCGCCGAAATCGCGCCCTTCGTCTGGCGCAAGCATCTCGACTTCGCCGCGCTTGCCGACGTCCACGACATGAAGCGGCAGATGCAGACCTATCGCGGCCAGAGCGAGATCGCGGTCGAGGGGCACAACGTCAAGGTCGGCCGCGGCGGCATTCGCGAGATCGAATTTTTCGCGCAAACGCAGCAGCTGATCGCCGGCGGTCGCCATCCGGAGTTGCGGGTGCGGCCGACGCTCGCCGCGCTCGATATTCTCGCCACCAGCAACTGGATCACCTTTGCCGCGCGTGACGAGCTGACCATTGCGTATGAATTCCTGCGCCGTGTCGAGCACCGCCTCCAGATGATCGCCGACGAGCAGACCCATGCGTTGCCCGACGACAA
This sequence comes from Bradyrhizobium sp. 604_D8_N2_3, assembly GCF_051810765.1. Classification (NCBI taxonomy): domain Bacteria; kingdom Pseudomonadati; phylum Pseudomonadota; class Alphaproteobacteria; order Hyphomicrobiales; family Nitrobacteraceae; genus Bradyrhizobium; species Bradyrhizobium sp. 604_D8_N2_3. Next base: position 3,213,279 of record NZ_JBPWPM010000001.1, read on the forward strand.
GGAGGCGGTCGAGCGCTTTGCGCGCTTCTTCGGCTATCCGGATCGCGAAGCCTTTGCGCGCGACCTGTTGCGGCAGCTCCAGATCGTGCAAGGACACTACGAAAAACTGTTCGAGGGCGATGACCCGACCGGCACAGCAAAGCTGCCGGCGCTCGACTACAGTGCAGGTCCTGACGATCCGCGCCTGCTGCAATATTTGACGACGCTCGGCTTCAAGAAGCCGGCCGCGCTCGCGCAGACCATACGTGACTGGATCACCGGCGACTACCGCGTGTTCCGCAACGACCAGACGCGAAGCGCTTTCGTCGAGTTCGTGCCGGCCCTGATCGACGGCCTCGCGCGGGCCGAGGAGCCGGATCGCGCCGTCGTGGCGTTCGATCAGTTCCTCCAGGCACTCCAGCTTGGCGGGCGGCTGATCACGCTGCTCGGCCAGAACCGCGATCTCGTCGCGCTCGTGGCGCTGGTGCTCGGCGCGGCGCCGCGGCTCGGCGAGATGCTGGCGCGGAAGCCGCAGCTCATGGATGGCCTGATCGATCCCAGATTCTTCGGCGCGATGCCGGACAAGCAGGAATTGTCGGCGCGATTGGCCGCGACGGTGCGCGACGCCGACTCCTATGAGGAGTTTCTCGACCGTCTCCGCCTGTTCGGGCAGGAGAGCCTGTTCCTGATCGGCACGCGCATTCTCTCCGGTACGGTCTCGGCGCAGCAGGCCGGCACGGCTTTCGCCGATGTCGCCGAAGGCATCGTCCACACCGTGCACGATCTTGTCGCCGAACGCTTCGCCGCCCAACACGGACGTATCAAGGATCAGGAGACCGCGATCATCGCGATGGGCCGGCTCGGCAGCCGCGAGATGACGGCATCGTCCGATCTCGACCTGATCCTGCTGTACGATTTCGACGGCGACAATCCGGACTCCGACGGGGCCAAATCGCTTCAGGGCGCCCACTACTTCGCGCGCTTCACCCAGCGCCTGATCAGTGCCTTCACCACACGCACCAATTACGGTGTGCTGTACGAGATCGACATGCGGCTGCGCCCGTCGGGACGCGCCGGTCCGGTGGCGTCGAGCCTCGTCTCATTCGCGGACTACCAGGCCAACGAGGCCTGGACCTGGGAGCACATGGCCCTGACCCGCGCCCGCGTGGTATCGGCCTCGGATGAATTCCGTGAGCGGATCGAGCGTATCATCCGCGATGTCCTGACCCGCCGCCGCGATCGGGCGACCATCGCCAACGACGTCGCCGACATGCGGCGCGCCATCGCGCAGGAGAAGGGCGAAAGCGACCATTGGGATCTCAAATACGCCGCAGGCGGCATGGTCGATATCGACTTCATCGCGCAATATCTCCAGCTCGTGCACGCCCATGACAAGCCTGAAATTCTCGACGTCAGCACCCTTCAGGTTCTGGACAACGCCGCCAAGCTCAACGTGCTCCCGCAATCGGAGGCGGAGATCCTTCGCGCGGCGGCGCGGCTCTATCACGACCTGACGCAGATCCTGCGTCTCTGCGTCAGCGACGGCTTCAAGCCCGAGACCGCCGGCACCGACCTTCAGCGCGTGATGGCGCGCGCCGGCGATGCGCCCGACTTCTCGTCGCTGGAGGCGCGCGTGAAGGAAACGCAGAGCGAGGTGAGGCGCGTATTTACGGCGCTGCTGGAAGGGACGTCGTCTGCTTCAGCGAGGTGAGAGCCTCGCGCACGTTCGGCTCCAGGCCGGCGCCGCCCGCGTCGAGATGGGCGAAGATCGCGCGCTTCATCCGGGGATCCCAGAACTTCTTGATGTGGTCGGCGATCCCCGGCACGGCCTTGTCGTGGCCCTGGCTCTTGAAGAAGGTACCGATCTGGTTGGCCATGTAGACGAGGCGGTCAGGCGACGACATCGATAATCTCCTGAGCACGATGAGCCGTAACGCGACTCTGGTGCGTGAATACTTCAAACCCATCGCTGCGGGCAATCGCGATCAACGTGATGCCGGCGGCCTCCGCGGTGCGAACCGCGAGCGCGGTGGGCGCCGAGACGGCGACCAGCACCGGGGCGCCGATTGCGGCCGTCTTCTGCACCATCTCGACCGAGACACGGCTCGTCAGCAGCACCATGCCCACGCTAGCGTCCGTCCGGCTGCGCGCCAGCGAACCTGCGAGCTTGTCTAGCGCGTTATGGCGGCCGACGTCCTCGCGCAGGGCCACAATGCCATTCGATGGCGACCAGAAGGCTGCAGCGTGGACCGCGCGCGTCTGCATGTTGATCGATTGCAGGGGCGCGATCGCCTGCATCGCCGTCATGATCTGTTGCGGCGTGAAGCTGGACCCTGGTGGGACGACGGCCGCGGGCCGCACGGCCTCGGCGATTGAATCGATGCCGCAAATGCCGCAGCCGGTCGGGCCGGCAATGTGCCGCCGCCGCTCGCTGATGCGCGCGGCATCTTCCGACGCCAGCCACATGCGCAGCTCGATGCCGTCGTCGAGGCGGACCACTTCGAGCGACTTGATGTCGTCGACCGACCTGATGATGCCTTCGTCCAGGCTGAAGCCGACCGCAAAATCCTCGAGGTTCTGTGGAGTCCCCATCATGACGGCATAGCTGCCGCCGTTATAGGTCAGCGCCAGCGGCGTCTCCTCCGGGATCAGGCGCGCGCCTTCGGACGCGACTCCGTCGCGCCAGATCTCGCGGTCGATGGCCTGGACCGGCACGTGCATGCCGTTACTCCGCTGCCTCGGCCGGCGCGATGCGGCGGGAGTGCTGCGCCTGCGCGTCATAGGCCTTCTGCCAGTCGGACGGGCCGTTCGACGGCGAGATCTGCACCGCGGTGACCTTGTATTCGGGGCAGTTGGTGGCCCAATCCGAATAGTCGGTGGTGATGACGTTGGCCTGCGTGTCCGGGTGATGGAAGGTGGTGTAGACGACGCCCGGTGAGACGCGGTCGGTGATCTCCGCGCGCAGCGTGGTTTCGCCCGCACGGCTCGCGAGCCGCACCCAGTCGCCGTCACGCACACCGCGCTGCTCGGCGTCGTGCGGATGAATCTCGAGCCGGTCCTCGGCATGCCAGACCACGTTCTCGGTGCGCCTTGTCTGCGCGCCGACATTGTACTGGCTGAGGATGCGGCCCGTGGTGAGCAGCAGCGGGAAGCGGGGGCCGGTACGCTCGTCGGTCGCGACATATTCGGTGACGATGAACTTGCCCTTGCCGCGGACGAAGCCGCCGATATGCATCACCGGGGTGCCCTCCGGCGCTTTCTCGTTGCAGGGCCACTGCACCGAGCCGAGTTCGTCGAGCTTGGCGTAGGAGACGCCGGTAAACGTCGGCGTCAGTGCCGCGATCTCGTCCATGATCTCGGACGGATGGCTGTAGTTCATCTCGAAACCCATGGCCTTGGCGAGGGCGATGGTGACCTCCCAGTCGGCCATGCCGTTCTTCGGCGTCATCACCTTGCGGACGCGCTGGATGCGGCGCTCGGCGTTGGTGAAGGTGCCGTCCTTCTCGAGGAAGCTCGAGCCGGGCAGGAAGACATGGGCGTAGTTTGCGGTCTCGTTCAGGAAGAGGTCGTGAACGATGACGCATTCCATCGACGACAGCGCCGCCACGACGTGCTTGGTGTTGGGATCGGACTGGAGGATGTCCTCGCCCTGCACGTAGATGCCCATGAACGTGCCTTCGATCGCGGCGTCGAACATATTGGGAATGCGCAGGCCCGGCTCCGGGTTGAGCTTGACGTTCCACAGCGCTTCGAACTGGTCGCGCACGGCGTCGCCCGAGATGTGGCGATAGCCGGGCAGCTCGTGCGGGAACGAGCCCATGTCGCAGGAACCCTGCACGTTGTTCTGGCCGCGCAGCGGGTTCACGCCGACGCCGGGGCGGCCGATATTGCCGGTCGCCATCGCGAGGTTGGCGATCGCGATCACGGTGGTCGAACCCTGGCTGTGCTCGGTGACGCCGAGGCCGTAATAGATCGCGCCATTGCCGCCGGTGGCGTAGATGCGCGCGGCTTCACGCAACACCTGCGGATCGACGCCGGTGAGGATCGCGGTGGCTTCCGGGCTGTGTTTCGGCTGGGCGACGAAGGCGGCCCATTCCTCGAACTCGGCCCAGTCGCAGCGCTCGCGCACGAAGGCTTCGTTGGCGAGGCCCTCGGTGACGATGACATGCGCCAGCGCCGTCACGACGGCAACGTTGGTGCCGGGCATCAGCGGCAGGTGCAACGCCTTTACGTGCGGCGATTCCACCATTTCGGTGCGGCGCGGATCGATCACGATCAGCTTTGCGCCCTGGCGCAGCCGCTTCTTCAGGCGCGAAGCGAACACCGGGTGAGCGGAGGCGGGATTTGCACCAATGATGACCGCGACGTCGGTATCTTCCACCGAGTCGAAGTCCTGCGTGCCGGCCGACGTGCCGAAGGTCTGCGACAGACCATAACCGGTCGGCGAATGGCAGACGCGGGCGCAGGTGTCGACATTGTTGTTGCCGAAGCCGCCGCGGATCAGCTTCTGCACCAGATAGGTTTCTTCGTTGGTGCAACGGGACGAGGTGATGCCGCCGATGGCGTCACGGCCGTATTTCTTCTGGATGCCGCGCATCTTGGCAGCGGCAAACGAGAACGCCTCATCCCAGGACACTTCGCGCCAGGGATCCTCGATCCGCTCGCGGATCATCGGGTTGAGGATGCGCTCCTTGTGGTTGGTGTAGCCCCAGGCGAAGCGGCCCTTGACGCAGGAATGGCCGCGATTGGCCTTGCCGTCCTTGTACGGCACCATGCGCACGACTTCCTCGCCGCGCATCTCGGCCTTGAAGGCGCAGCCGACGCCGCAATAGGCGCAGGTGGTGACGACGGAGTGCTCGGGCTGGCCGATCTCGATCACCGACTTTTCCGTCAGCGTCGCGGTCGGGCAAGCCTGCACGCAGGCGCCGCAGGAGACGCATTCGGAGCCGAGGAAGCTCTCGCTCATGCCGGGCGAAACGCGGCTGTCGAAGCCGCGGCCCGAGATGGTCAGTGCGAAGGTGCCTTGCACTTCCTCGCAGGCGCGGACGCAGCGCGAGCAGACGATGCACTTGGAGGGATCGTAGGTGAAGTAAGGATTGGACTCGTCCTTCGGCATCCAGGCGGCGTTGATCTCGCCATGGGATTTTGCGAAGACGTGGTTCTCGCCCTCATAGCCGTAGCGCACGTCGCGGAGGCCCACGGCGCCGGCCATGTCCTGCAATTCGCAATCGCCATTGGCGCCGCAGGTGAGGCAGTCAAGCGGATGGTCGGAGATGTAGAGCTCCATCACGCCCTTGCGCAGCTTCTTCAGCCGTTCGCTCTGGGTGTGCACGACGAGGCCGTTCATGGCAGGCGTCGTGCAGGAGGCCGGCGTGCCGGCGCGGCCCTCGATCTCGACGACGCAGAGACGGCAGGAGCCGAACGCGTCGACCATGTCGGTCGCGCAGAGTTTTGGGATCTGGTGGCCTGCATCCATCGCGGCCCGCATGATCGAGGTGCCCTCGGGCACCGTGACCTGGTTGCCGTCGATGGTCAGCGTCACCATCGTCGTCGATTTGGAGCGCGGTGTGCCGTAGTCGATTTCTTCGATCAGAGACATCGTCGTTCTCCTATTCCGCGGCCTGAAGCGTGGTCGGGGCCGGGATGAAATCTTCCCGGAAATGCTTCAACGCGCTGAGCACGGGGTAGGGCGTGAAGCCCCCGAGTGCGCAGAGCGAGCCGAATTTCATGGTGTTGCAGAGGTCTTCGACGAGCGCGAGATTTTCGCTCACGCGCTCGCCGCGGATGATCTTTTCGACGGTCTCGACGCCACGGGTCGAGCCGATCCGGCAGGGCGTGCACTTGCCGCAGGATTCGATGGCGCAGAATTCCATGGCGAAGCGCGCCTGCCTGCGCATGTCGACGCTGTCGTCGAACACGACGATGCCGCCATGGCCGATCAGGCCGTCGCGTGCGGCGAAGGCTTCGTAGTCGAACGGGGTGTCGAACAGCGCGCGCGGGAAGTAGGCGCCGAGAGGGCCGCCGACCTGCACCGCGCGAACCGGACGGCCCGTGAACGTGCCGCCGCCGATGTCGTCGACGAGCTCGCCGAGCGTCACGCCGAACGCCGTCTCGAACAGCCCGCCATGGCGGATGTTGCCGGCGAGCTGGATCGGCATCGTGCCGCGCGAGCGGCCCATGCCGAAATCAGCGTAGGCCTTGGCACCTTCGGCGAGGATGAAGGGGATGGCGGCGAATGACAGCACGTTGTTGATGACGGTCGGCTCGCCGAACAGGCCGTGATGCGCGGGCAGCGGCGGCTTGGCGCGGACCAGGCCACGGCGGCCTTCGAGGCTTTCCAGCAGCGAGGTCTCTTCGCCGCAAACGTAAGCGCCGGCGCCGACCCGCACTTCGAGATCGAAGCTGTAGGTGGAGCCGCCGATCTTGTCGCCGAGATAGCCGCCGCGCTTTGCTGCCTTGATGGCCGCGTTCATCGCTTCGACTGCGTGCGGGTATTCGCTGCGGATGTAGATGTAGCCCTTGGTCGCGCCGACGGTGATGCCGGCGGTCGTCATGCCCTCGATCACCAGGAAGGGGTCGCCTTCCATGATCATGCGGTCGGCGAAGGTGCCGCTGTCGCCTTCGTCGGCGTTGCAGACGATGAATTTGCGGTCGGCCTTCGCTTGCGCGACGGTCTTCCACTTGATGCCGGTGGGGAAGCCCGCACCGCCGCGGCCACGCAGGCCGGATGCGGTGACCTCGGCGAGGATCGCATCCGAGCCGAGCGACAGCGCGCGCTCGAGGCCCTTGTAGCCGCCATGGGCGCGGTAGTCGTCAAGCGAGCGCGGATCGATCACGCCGCAGCGGGCGAAGGTGAGACGGGTCTGGCGCTTCAGCCAGGGGATCTCGTCGGTTGCGCCCAGCCGCAGCAGATGCGGCGTGTTGCTGGCGAGGGCGTCGAGCAGGGAGGGCACATCGGCCTCGGTGACCGGGCCGAACGCGATCCGGCCCTGCGGCGTCGCAACCTCGACCAGCGGCTCCAGCCAGTACATGCCGCGCGAGCCGGTCCTGACGATCTCGACTGCAACGCCGCGCTTGGCCGCATCCTGCTCCAGCGCCAGCGCAACCTCGTCGGCGCCAACCGCAATCGCACCCGCATCGCGTGAGACGAATAGACGCATGCTCATCGCTGTGCCTCCGCGACCAGTGCATCGAGGCGCTTCTCATCGAGCCGGCCAATGAGGCGGCCGTCGAGCATGGCGGACGGTGCGGTCGCGCACAGCCCGAGGCAGTAGATCGGCTCCAGCGTGACGCGATCATCGGCGGTCGTGTTGCCGAGGGGCACGCCAAGCTTCGCCTCGGCGCGCGCAGCGAGAGCATCGCCGCCCGCAGCCTGACACGCTTCCGCGCGACAAAGCTTCAGGACATGACGTCCGGCCGGCTTGTGCCGGAAATCATGGTAGAAGGTGAACACGCCATGCACCTCGGCGCGCGACAGATTCAGCGCCTGCGCCACCATGGGGATCGCCGCCTCCGGCACATAGCCGAACGCCTTCTGAAGGGCGTGCAGGATGACCAGCGTCGCGCCCTCTTGCTTCGCATGTTCGGCGATGATCTCTGCGCCGCGCGTCTCGTCCCAAGGCTCGTAAACCGCTGTCATTCTTTGTTCTCAGATTGAGCGTCCCTTGATCGCAAACTATTTGGAATCGTTCGAAGATCAATAAAGCTGTCTCATGCTGCGATTGCGAATTCTGATCGATCTGGAAGCGCAATCGGGCGATACGGAAATGCAATTAATCGCGTTCCGCTTGCCGGTTTTTCCGTGTTGGTAATGACCTGCCGTGCTAGCTTGCATGCCACGATGGCATCCGAGGGGACGACCGGTTGATCGACAAGCTTGAACTGCTGCTGGCGCTGGCGAAGGAGCGGCATTTCGGACGCGCTGCAGAAGTCTGCGGCGTGACGCAACCGACGATGTCGACCGGGCTCAAGCAGCTCGAGGAGATCCTCGGCGTGATGCTGGTCCAGCGCGGCTCCCGCTTCCAGGGTTTTACCCCCGAGGGCGAGCGCGCGCTGGATTGGGCGCGGCGGATCGTGGGCGATGCCCGCGCCATGCGTGACGAGATCAACGGGCTGAAGCATCAGCTCTCCGGCGAAATCCGCATCGCGGCGATCCCGACCGTGCTCGGCATGGTCGCCCAGCTGACGACGCCGTTCCGCGCCAAGCATCCCGAGGTGCGATTTCGCATCCAGTCCACCACCTCATCCGAGGTGCTGGGGCTGCTCGAAAATCTCGAGGTCGATGCGGGGCTGACCTATATCGAGAACGAGCCGATCGGCAAGGTGCGCACCATTCCGCTCTACAACGAGAGCTATCGCCTGCTGACCGCGCCGGATGGAATGTTCGGCGATCGCGAGACGGTGACGTGGAAGGAGGTCGGGCAGGTGCCGCTGTGCCTGCTGACGCCCGACATGCAGAACCGCCGCATCATCGACCGCGCGCTCCGCTCGGTCGGCGCGGAGGCGACGCCAACCCTGACCTCGAACTCGCTGCTCGTGCTGTTCACGCATGTGAAGACGGGGCGCTGGGCGAGCGTGATGCCGGCCAAGCTTGCCGAGACGCTCGGCCTGTCCGATACGGTGCGTTCGATCCCGATCACCGATCCTGATGTCAATTACAGCATCGGCATGGTGATCCCGCAGCGCGATCCGATGACGCCGCTGATCGCGGCGCTGGTCAACGTCGCGCGCGAAGTGGCGCCGTCGCTGCAATTGTAGGGTCTACAGCGTTTTCGAGCGAAGTGGATACCGGTTCGGCAGGGCCCGAGCAAGCGCCTCGTCCTTCGAGACGACCGCTTCGCGGTCTCCTCAGGATGAGGCTCCGTTGTATCGGTGTTCGCTGAAACTGCTGCTGCGCACTCTGCCCTCATCCTGAGGGCCCGCCGGAGGCGGGCGTCTCGAAGGATGGCCGCAGGCGAGCTTCCCGCCATGCTCTAGGCCGCAGCCGACATCCCGGACGCCGCCTTGATCGCATCGCGCGGCAGGGTCACGCGGACGACGGTGCCCACCTCGATCTTCGAGCGCAGCCGCATCGAGCCGCCGTGGAGCTGCGCCAGCGAGCGCGCGATCGCAAGTCCAAGTCCGGAGCCGTGGTAGGTCTTGGTGAGCTGGCTCTCGACCTGCTCGAACGGGCGGCCGAGCCGTGCCAGCGAATGCGGCGCGATCCCGATGCCGGTGTCGGCGATCAACAGCACGATCTTGTCGTCGAGCTGCCGGCTGCGCACCACGATGCGTCCGCCGTCGGGCGTGAATTTCACCGCATTGGAGAGCAGGTTGACGATGATCTGCTTGGTCGCGCGGCGGTCGGCAACGACCGAGATCGATTTCTCGATCCCGGCGTCGAGCGTCAGATGCTTGTCCTGCGCGCGGCCGGAGACGACGCGGAGGGACTCCGCGAGCGTCTGTCCGAGGTCGAGCTCTTCCATGTCGAGCTTCATGCGGCCGGCTTCGATCTTGGACATGTCGAGGATGTCGTTGATGACTTCGAGCAGGTAATGGCCGCTGGTCAGGATGTCCTGGCAGTATTCCTGGTACTTCTCCGAGCCGAGCTCGCCGAACATGCCCGAGCCCATGATCTCGGAGAAGCCGATGATGGCGTTGAGCGGCGTGCGCAGCTCGTGGCTCATATTGGCGAGGAATTTCGACTTGGTCTGGTTGGCTTCCTCGGCGCGGGTCTTCTCGCGCTGATACTTCTCGGCGAGGTCGGCGAGCTCGTTGGTCTGGCGCTCCAGCGCCGCCTGGGAGCGCTTCAGGTCGATGACGGTGGCGCGCAGGCGCAGATCGTTGTCGACCAGCTTCTGCTCGTGCTCCTTGATGCGGGTGATGTCGGTGCCGACCGAGACGTAGCCGCCGTCCTTGGTGCGGCGCTCGCTGATGTGCAGCCAGCTGCCGTCGTCGAGCTGCGCCTCGAAGGTGCGTGCGCCCGGACCCTGGCTGGCCGTCTCGTTGTGGCGGGTGCGCACCTCCGGCATGCGGCCGACTTCGAGCACGGTCTCGTAGGAGGTGCCGGGGATGACGGCGCTGTCGGGCAGCTTGTGCAGGCGCTGGAAGTGCGAGTTGCAGAGCACGAGGCGGTCGCTCGCGTCCCACAGCACGAAGGCCTCCGGAATGGTCTCGATGGCGTCGCGCAGGCGGAGGTCGGCTTCGACGGTGCGTTCGGCGAGGCTCTTCTGCTCGGTGATGTCGACGGCGATCCCGATCAGGTGCACGCTGGAATCGGTCGCCCCGTGCGTCTTCTCGCAGCGGACGCGGAGCCAGATCCAGTGACCGTCGACGTGCTGCATGCGGAAGGTCTGGTCGATATGGTCGATCTTCCCGGAGATGAGCTGGTCGGCGATCTCGAACAGGTCGATGTCGTCGGACTTCACCAGCGCGTTGACCTCGCCGAAGGTGAGGAGCTCGTTACGACCGTCGAGGCCGAGCATCGAAAACATCGACTGCGACCAGAAGATCCGGCCGCGCGACAGATCCCAGTCCCACAGGCCGCAGCGGCCGCGGTTGAGCGCGGTGTCGATGCGGCCGCGCACGGCGTCGTTGATGAGGTCGCCCTCGCGGGCGCGGGTCGACTGCCAGTGGAAGGCGAAGCCGAGGATCAGGACCACGAAGCCGGTGGTCGCCGACAGCGTCACCGAGAGCGCGGCGTCCGAGCCCCAGATCGGCTCGTTGCGCTCCTGGATCACGGTGACGAGGCCCGGCAGCGACTTGATCTGCCGCGAGGTCACCATCGCGGCGTTGCCGTTCGGCAGCGTCATGTCGGAGACGTTGTTGTCGCGCGGCGGCGCCGCGACCAGTTGCGCCGTGGTGATCGCATCGAGCAGGCGGTCGTTGCCTGAGGGGTCGCGGTCGATCGGAATGCGGGCGAGGATGCGGCGGTCGACGCCGGCCGAGGTGACGACGACGTGGCGGCCGGAGGCCGTGCCCCAGGACGGGATCAGATCGGGCAGCAGCGTCGGCAGGTTCTCGATGTTCTTGAGCCGCTCCTGCCGCGACGAGGTCAGGCGATCGATCCGCTCTGCGAGCAGGTCGGCCAGCGCCGAGATGTCGTGGCGGAGCACCTGCCGCTTCTGGCGCGTCTGATCGACGACCTGCACGAACGCGCCGAGACAGATCGTGACCAGGAACGCGATGATCAGCGTCGGCACGGCGCGGCGCAGCGCCGGCTCCGCGATCAGGAGCCGATGATAGGCAGGTTTCGCGATCGATTGCGCCAATCCCTTGATCGAATCGGATTGGACGCGCACGTTCGCGGCGTCTGCACGCGACATGCCTTCTGCCCCCTGGAAAACCTGCTTGCAACTTAAGTTCGGAAGCAGCCCCACATCGCTTCCGAATCATGACCGATTTGAATCCAGTTTTCGCAGGCTGTCGAGAGTCAACGAATCGTTAACGCGAATTTATTCTTATCCAACGCGCACTTTGCGTCCGCAAACTTACGTGCGTGGCGAGTCCGAAACGAGAACATGTGACTCCCCGCACATTTCGCGTCACGCCCGCGGCGGCTCGGCGTGACTGATCACGCGCTTCACGCTCGGGAACGCGCGGCGGAGCGCGCGCTCGATCGCGTCGACATGCTCGTGCACCTTGATCACGCTCATCGAGGGCGTGGCACGGCAGTGGAAATTGACGATCTCGCCGGCGTCGGTGTTGCGGACACGCACATTGTGGATGTCGTAGATCTCGCCGCCGGCGGCATATTCCGTCAGGGCGGAGGCGATGGCCCGCACCCGTTCCGGCACGGCATCGACCCCGAACGGCAGTTCCGGTTCCAATGGTTCGATATGGACGTCCACCTCGACGTCGGCGCCGAACTCCTCCTGGATGCTGCGCTCCAGCGTGTTGGCGATGTCATGGGCGGCGTCGAGCTGCATCCCGGCGTCGACCTCGAGGTCGATGCCGACGATGAGCTTGGCGCCGAGGTCGTGCACCGTGACGTGGTGGATGGCGAGGCCGGAATTGTGTGCGATGACCATGATCCGGTCGCGCACGGTCTCGTTGTCGCGCGCGACGGGGACGGCGGTGAAGGTAAGGTCGGCGTCGCCGAATGCCTTGTCGACCGCCGCCTGCGCCTTGCGCTTGATCTCCTCGACGCGGTCGATCGGATAGGTTCGCGGCACCTTCGCGATGGTGTCGATGAACATGGTCGCGCCCACCATGCGCAGCCGCAACCGCTCGACGTCGATCACGCCGGGCACGCCAAGGATCGCGGCCGTGGCCTTCTCCTGCGCGCCCTCGGGGGCGCGATCGACCAGCGTCTGCACGGTCGAGCCGGCCATGCGCAGGCCGAGCAGGGCGATCATCACGGCGACGGCGGCAGCGGCCGCGGCGTCGCCCCACCAGAAGCCGAGGGCGGCCAGGATCAGGCCGATGATCACGGCGAACGAGCCGAGTACGTCGGAGGCGAAATGCAGCGCGTCCGCCGCGAGCGCCTGGCTGCGCGTTTCCCGTGCGGCGCGGTGCAGGGCGCGGGCACGCCACAAGTTCACGACGATGTCGATCACCAGCACCACGAACGGTACGGCCGAGATGGTCGGCGGCGGAGTTCCCTCGCGCAGGCGGCTGTAGGATTCGACCAGGATGCCCCCGGCCAGCACGTAGAGCAGGGCGGTGACACCGAGCGCGGAGATGCTCTCCAGCTTGCCGTGGCCGTAATGGTGCTCTTCGTCGGCCGGCTTGTCGGACACCCGCACCACCGCCCAGGTGATGATGGTCGCGACCAGGTCGATCGAGGAATGCAGGGCCTCCGAAATCAGCGCCAGCGAGCCGATCGCGATCCCGACCGCAAACTTGGCCGCTGCCATGCCGCCGCTGGCGAAGATCGAGATTGCGGCGACCGAGGTCTTGTTGTGCTGTGCGCTCATGGCCGGGGATTTAGCAGCCTAGGGCTGAACATCAAGCGACGATCCACAGCTGTAGTCGCGAGTGAGTTGCAGGAGCGAAACTATTGCGAATGCTTCCGAATTGAATGCTCGCTTATGCCACTGGCTCAGTCTCGTAGGGTGGGCAAAGGCGCGTAGCGCCGTGCCCACCAACAAGTGTCTCCTGATCAACCGCTGTGGTGGGCACGCTTCGCTTTGCCCACCCTACGAGACCGCGCGCTCGTCGCCCGGCCAGGCATCACAGCGTCACGACGATCTTCCCCAGATGCTTGTTCGCCTCCATGTGCTCGAACGCCTTGTCGATGTCGGCGAAGGCATAGACCTTGTCGATCGGCAGCTGCAGCTTGCGTGACTCGACCGCGCCCCAGATGTCCTTGCGGACCTCGTCGAAGATCTCGCGGACCTCCTCGATGGTGCGGGTGCGGAAGGTGACGCCGACATAGTCGATCCGGCGTGCGGCATGCAGGTCGAAGTTGAAATCGGCATGGGTGCCGCCGAGCCGGCCGACATTGACGATGCGGCCCTTGACCTTGGTGGCGGCGAGGTTCTGGCTCGCGACCTTGCCCGAGACCTGGTCGACGATGAGGTCGACGCCTTCGCCGTTCGTCGCCTTCAGCACCTCGTCCACCCATTTGGGGTCGGAGGAGTCGACGGCGAGGTCGGCGCCATACTCCCTAAGCCGGCCGCGGCGATAGGGATCGGTCGACGAGCCGATCACGAGCTTGGCGCCCTTGAGCCTCGCAATCTGCATCGCCATCAGACCGACGCCGGAGCTCGCCCCCTGGATCAGCACGGCTTGGCCGGGCTGAATGCCGCCGACGGTGACGACCGCGTTGTGCATGGTCGCGAGCGCGACGGGCAGGGTGGCGGCTTCCTCGAAGTTCATGTTCGATGGCGCGCGGAACAGCCGGCCGTGATCGGCCAGGGTGTATTCGGCGAACGCCGCGCCGCCCGAGCCCATGATGCGGTCGCCGACCTTCACGCCCTTGGCATCCGGTCCGAGCTCGGCGACCTCGCCGGCCCATTCCATGCCGAGCACGGTGCCGGCACCGCCGGCGGCGCCATGGGCGTGGCCCTTGCGCATGCCGGTGTCGGCGCGGTTCAGCCCGCAGGCGCGGACGCGGACCAGCACCTGCGTGCCCTTAGGCTTTGGTTGAGCGACGTCGGAAATCTGAGCGCCGTCAGGGCCGTAGACATAAGCCTTCATGAATTACTCTCGCTTCTTGCAGTGATTATTCAGCGGCTTGTGCGCTCGGATGAGCGATCATGCCTTCGAGCCGGCTGCGAATGATGGCTTCGGCCTCGCGCACGATGCGGGAGATCAGCTCGGCGCAGCTCGGGATGTCCTGGATCAGGCCCTGCACCTGGCCCGCCGACCAGATGCCTTCGTCCGAATTGCCGGTCGCATAGACCATCTTACCACGGGCGCCCGCAACCAGCTCGCGGATGTCCTCGAACTTCGCGCCTTCCTTCTCCATGGCGACGACCTTGGTCGAGATGTCGTTTTTGGCAACGCGCGAGGTGTTGCGCATGGTACGGAAGATCAGCTCGGTCTCGCGCTCGTCATTGGCGACGATCTTCTCCTTGATGAGCTGGTGGATCGGGCTTTCCTTGGTGGCCATGAAGCGGGTGCCCATGTTGATGCCCTCGGCGCCGAGCGCCAGGGCGGCGACGAGGCCGCGGGCATCGGCAAAGCCGCCCGAGGCGATCATCGGGATCTTGATCTTGTTGGCGGCGGCCGGGATCAGGATCAGGCCGGGGGTGTCGTCCTCGCCGGGGTGGCCGGCGCATTCGAACCCGTCGATCGAGATGGCGTCGACGCCCATGCGCTCGGCCGAGAGCGCGTGGCGGACGCTGGTGCATTTGTGCACGATCTTGACGCCATGCCTCCTGAACTCATCGACATGCTCCTGCGGCTTGTTGCCGGCGGTCTCGACCACGGTGATGCCGGCCTCGATGATGGCGGCGCGGTATTCGGCGTAGGGCGGCGGCTTGATCGCGGGCAGGATGGTGAGGTTGACGCCAAAGGGCTTGTCGGTGAGGTCGCGGCAGCGCGCGATCTCCTTGGTCAGGTCTTCCGGGGTCGGCTGGGTCAGCGCCGTGATGAAGCCGAGCGCGCCAGCGTTCGCGACCGCGGCGACCAGCTCGGCGCGTCCGACCCATTGCATGCCGCCCTGGACGATCGGGTGCTCGACGCCGACGAGCTTTGTGAACCGTGTCTGCAGCATGATCTGTTTCCCCCGCCTCGCGTGGCGCTCTGTTATCGGTTGATGGCGGCAGGATGCCGCCGGGGGTAGGAAAAGTCTATCAGCCGGGCGTGCGGGGCGTCATGCGAGCGATGAGGGTGATTCCGCAGGGCGGATAATTGGACGCCGGTTTCCGTCAGGCCGGCACCGCTGAGTCGGTTCTTAGCCCCGCTGCTTCAACACCGTCATTGCGAGCGCAGCGAAGCAATCCAGACTGTCTCCGCGGAGGGACTCTGGATTGCTTCGCTGCGCTCGCAATGACGGTAGAACTACTCCGCCGACAGCCGCACCATCTGGCGGCCGCCGTTCATTTCCTTGAGGCTGTTGACGAATTTTTCCGGGCGCTGCCAGCGGTAGGGGACCTGCAGGCCCATGAACTCGGCGATGTCGCCGATGAAGCCGGTGCAGTTGGTGGTCTCAGCGTTCCAGACCGGCGAGCTCGCCTGCAATTTCTTGATATAGGCGAAGACGCGCTTGGCGTCGGCTTCGCTCAGATAGACGCGGTAGTTCGCGGTCAGATAGTCCGGATCGAGATCGCCGTAGCTCGCGCCGGTTTCGGCTGGCACCCAGGTGAGGTGACCGAGCACATAGGCCCAAGTGTCGCCGGCGGGCGTGAGGCCCGCGACTTCGACGGCGCGCTCGCTGGTCTTGCCGTACCAGACGAACGCATGGCCCCAGCTCGCCGCCGTCCGCGCGCGGAAGTCGACGTAGTAGGGACCTTTCTCTGCGCGTGCGACGGAGCGCCGCGTCGATTGCGGCGCCGGTCGTGATGCGGCGTCGGTCGTAGCAAGCGCATTGGCGTCGGCAACGCGCTTGTTCGCTTCGTGGGCCGAGGCCGAGGGGGTGGTGCAGGCGAGCATCGCCGCGAGAGCGAATCCCGCGAGGATGCAGGATCCCGATCGATCAGATGTGTTCGTCACGTTGTGCCCCTCGACTACCGGCCGCTTACGCAGATTTCTTGCGCGTATTTCCGTTGCGCGTCAGTAGCGCGCAGCGACCGGGCCGGGCGCCTTGCCGATCGGGGCCTTTCCAATCGGGCTCTTGCCAATCGGCATCTTGCCGATCGGCGCCTGCTCCGCAGGATAGACGGGAACGGGCTGGCGACGCGGCAGATCCGCAGCGTTCGCAGCCGTCACCAGAGCAAGCGTCGCACCCAGAGCAATTACAATTTTCTTCACAGTCATACCCCTAGAAGGTTTGGTCCAAACACGGCACGGCCGTGCCCCCAGACACGCCTCATAGAAGGCGGCCGAATGCGTCCAAGTTGCGGCACCCGCGGGACATGTTGGCGGCATTGATCGGGTGCGCGGAGATATGATGTGTCTGGATGTTTCGGCGCGGCGTGATTGCGGGCTGTAGGATGGGTAGAGCGAAGCGAAACCCATCGCACCCTTTCCACGGTGATCGTGGTTATGGGTTTCGCTGCGCTCTACCCATCCTACGCAGCTCGGGCTTCTCACCCGATTCGGTTCAGGCTGTTCCTGATCGTCGAGAAGATGCCGCCGATGTCTTTGCGCAAGGCATCGAGCGCGTTGAAATTGTCGAAGATGCGGGCGAGGCGGTCTTCGACCTCGCGCTTGCTCCTGGCGAGGGCATCGACGCGCGAGGCGAGGGTGACGTCGCCGTTCGCCTCGATCTCGCCGACGGTGTTCGCAAGGAGATCGCGGGTGGCGCCGACCTCGGCGATCATGGCCTCGATGCCGAACACCGGCGCCTTCAGCGGAACGAGGTCGGCCTGCGACTTCGACAACTCCGTCTTGAAGGCGTTCAGCGTCGCCAGCGTCTCCTGCAACGCGCCGAGCCGCTGGCGCGACTGGAGGACGAAATCGTTCAGCGCGTTCTGGCGGTCGACGAGGGTCTTGCCCTCGGGGTCGGTTTCGACGTCGGCGAGCGAGCGTTCGAGCTGGGCCTGGCGCTGGCCGAGTTCCTCGAAATCGAGCCGGATCGCTTTCAGGATATTGAAGCTGTCGTCGATGCGGGCGAGGCGCTGCGCGATCTCGATCTTGTTCTTCGAGAGCGTCTCGACGCGAGTGTCGAGCGGCGCCTCGCCGCCGGTCTCGAGCTCGTCGATGCTCTTGGCCAGACGGTCATGGCTGAGGCCGAGCTCGCCGATCAGGGCATTGATGCCGGCGTCCGATGAGCGCAGCGGGACCAGTTCGGCATGGGATTTCGCCAGATCTTCCTTGTACTGGTTGAGGGTCACGAAAGTGTCCTGGACCGCGTTCACCCGTGACAGCAGCGCCGATACGTCGCGCGCCACGTCCTTCAGGCGGTCGGCGAGGTTATTCTTGCGGTCGTCGGTCTCGAGGTCGAGCAGGGAGCGTTCGAGCTGGTTCTGGCGGTCGCGGATCTCGGTGAAAACAGGCTCGACCGCGCGCCGCTGGTCGGCGACCTTGCCGACCATCTCTCGCACCCCCTGCTGGCGCCGGCGGATCTCGGCGAGCTGGTCGTGCATGTCGGTGGATTCGTTTCGGCCCTGCTGGAGTAGGGCGCGCTGCTCAGTCTGGCCCAGCTTGTCGTGGAGGGCGGAGACGGCCTCGCGGGGATCGCTTTCGATCAGGTGCTGGACGGTGGCGTCGAGGTGGTTTTGCAGGGCGTGGGCGACGACGACATCCTCGCGGGTCTTCTTGAGGCGGTCGCGCAGGGTATTGAGGCGGCGATCCTGACGCGAGAGCCGCCAGGCGGGGGCGCCGATCAGCGCCAGCCCGAGCGTCACGATCGCGCCGGTTGCGATACGCTGCGGCATAGGCAGGTCCGCAAACAGGGCAGGCAAGTGCGCGACGTCATAACCAAACGCCTGTTGGGCGAGGATCGCGATGGCGGCTAGCAGGACAAACCAGGCAACCACGAAAAACAGCCACATCGTGACTTCCCCACCCGGGACACATTCTCGCCATAGTTGCTATTGGAGAGCGGAACCGAGATCAAGGGGCGGGCGGGGTTGCCAGATGTTTCCGGTCGCGCGATCCACTGCCGGTTGCGTCAGTCGATTGGCGGAGAGCAGGGTGCCAGGTTTTCCCGGGGAGCGGGGCAAGGCCTGTAAGCCCGGATGGAGCAAAGCGCAATCCGGGGTCTGCGCGCGCAGAAACGCCCGTCCCGGATTAGGCTTCGCTCCATCCGGGCTACGGCACTGCGTGGGCCCCTTTCGGGGAGGCTAGCAGCAGGCGTCGGCGCGAGCCGGCGAGCCTCGGGCTATCATTTCCCGAGGAAGTTCGTGCGCATCTTGTCGGCGAACCAGACCACGAAGATCGCAGCGAACGAAAGAGCGAAGTACAGAGCCGCCCAGAGAAGTGCATTACTGGCGTTCGACATGACATCCTCCCTTGCATCAGAAATCGATCTGTTGCCGGGAAGGATAGCGGCAGCCGCGACCGCCGATTTGCGCAGGATCAATTTTTGCCGGGCTGCGGCGCAAATGGCCGGCGAGCCTTCATTCCGGGCCCACGATGGATTTGCGGCCTAGGAATGACGCAGCGAGTTACAGCCGAAACTCGTTGGTCAGCTCGCCGATGCCGTCGATCGCGACGGTCACGGAATTCACCGGCTCCTTCATCACCCCGACGCCGACCGAGGTGCCGACGGCGATGAGGTCGCCGGGAAGCAGGGTCATGTCGTGGGAGATTTTGCTGACCAGCTCCTGCGCGGTGAAGATCATGTCCGAGATCGGATAGTTCTGCCGCTCCGCGCCGTTGAGGATGGTGCGCACAACAAGCTTGGCCGGATCGAGGCCGGTTGCGATGACGGGGCCGAACGGGCCGTAATCATCGATGCCCTTGGCGCGGGCCCATTGCGGGAAAGTGGGATCGCTGGTCAGGATGTCGTTGGCGGTGATGTCGTTGACGCAGGTGTAGCCGAAGATGAAGCTGTCCGCTTCCGCCGGCGAGACGCGGGCGCAGGTCCGGCCGATGACGATGCCGAGCTCGCCCTCATAGGTGGTCTTGCCGTCGTAGTAAGAGGGGCGGCGGATCACGGCGCCCGGCGTCGTGATGGTGGTGGTCGCCTTCAGCAGATAGAGCGGCTCCGGCGGCTCGGGCTGGTTCAGCTTGGCGGCGAGCGCGTGGAAATTATTCCAGAGCGCGACGATCTTGCTGGGCGCGCAGGGCGCGAGCAGCTCGACCTCCGACAGCGCCAGCACCTTGCCGGTGGCTGCATGGCGGCCGAACATCTCACCCTCATACACGCTGATGCCTGATGGCGTCAGGGTGCCGAAGCCGGTCGCACCGGCATGGCGGAAGCGCAGCCATTGCTTCATCTCGCCCGCCATCACGCCACCGCCAGTGCACGGGGATCGGCGGGCGCGGAGACGCCGTCATAGAGGCCGGCGATGCGAGCACGCTGGGTCACCATCGCCAGCACCGAGTCGAGCGCGGGCGTGGCGATGCCGGTGAGGCGGCCCATCTCCTGCACCACGGTGACGAGCGGGTCGATCTCCATCGGACGGCCGCGCTCGAGATCCTGGAGCATCGAGGTCTTGTGCGCGCCGACCTTGCGGGCGCCCTCGATACGGCGCTCGACGTCGACGCGGAATTTGACGCCAAACGTCTCGGCGATGCCTTGCGTCTCCACCATGATCGCGCGCGACAGCGCACGCGTGGAGGGATCGGTGCAGATCACGTCGAGCGTTGCATGGGTCAGTGCGCTGATCGGGTTGAAGCAGACATTGCCCCAGAGTTTCAGCCAGATCTCGTCGCGGATGCGGTCGAGCACCGGCGCTTTCAGCCCGGCGGTGACGAAGAGATCGGCGAGGCGCTGCACGTCCGAGGTGATTTCGCCGGAGGGCTCGCCGAGCGGAAAATTGTTGCCGTAGACGTGGCGGATCACGCCGGGCGCTTCGATCTCGGTGGCGGGATAGACGATGCAGCCGATGGCGCGCTCGGCGCCGATCTCGCGCCACTGCCGTCCGCCGGGGTCGATGCTCTCCAGCGTCGAATTCTCGTATTGGCCGCCGTGCTTGTAGAAATACCAATAGGGGATGCCGTTGACTGCGGTGACGATGCGGGTGTGCTGCCCGAGCAGCGGCTGCATCTTCTCGATCACGCCGGTGATCGAATGCGCCTTCAGCGTGATGATGATGTAGTCCTGCACGCCGAGTTCGGCGGGATCGTCGGTGCAGCGCGGATGCACGGTGTGCTTCTCCTCGCCCGCGAGCAGGGTCAGCCCGCGCTCACGCATCGCGGCAAGGTGGGCGCCGCGCGCGACCAGGCTGACGTCGGCGCCAGCGCGTGCGAGCTGAACCCCGAGATATCCGCCGATCGCGCCGGCGCCGTAGATGCAGATCTTCATGAAATCCTCGCGGGTGTCCGGAATTTTGGGACGAAAGATCCGGTCCGGCTCGGAGAGGTCCGAGCCGGGGCCGGTAGTCGCAGGGGAAGTGTGACGCTTTAAGCTGCTGCTTGCGGCGAGCCGTTGATCGCTTCGTCAACGGCAGCAGCAATGTCGCGCATGCTGATGACGGAGACGAGGCTGTAATCGTCGATGACCGGCAGGTGACGGATGTGATTGCGGTTCATCAGATGCCGGACGTGCTCGATCGTGTCTGAGGAGCTGCAGGACACCAGCTGCTGCACCGACACGAGCTGCGAGACCTTGACGTTGATGGCGTTGGCACCATGCTCGGCGACGGCGCGCACCACGTCGCGCTCGGTGAACATGCCGACCGCGGTGTTGCCTTCGGAGCGGACCACGTCCTTGACCACCAGCGCGCTGATATTGTTGGCGCGCATCAGCTTGGCGGCGATACCCACCGTTTCGTTCATTCGCACCGTGACAACGCGCGGTGTCTTCTTGCGCAGAATGTCTCCGACCAGCATTGCAACCTCCCTAGGTGAATGACAGGGGAAGTGTGGTATACATAATGCCAATCGTCAAGCATTCGATTTGGCTGATCCGAAAATTCTTGCGGCAGCAATACTGACGTTTGTCATCGTGCCAAAAAGGAAAAGGGGCGCATCGCTGCGCCCCTTTCGACCGATTGAAAGGCGTGTGGTCGCTACGCTGTCTCGGTCTTGGCGTTGCCGGTCTTGGCGGTGTCGGTCGCGGCGTTGGCGCTCTCGGCTTCCTTGCCGAGGATGAAGGAGCGGCGCAGCGGCTTGATCACGAACAGCGCCGTCAGCGCCGCCGTCGCGTTCAGCGCCACTGCGACCACGAACACGGCCTTCCAGCCGTACGTTGCCGAGATCACGCTGGCGAGCGGGACGAGCAGGGATGCCGTGCCTTTCGCGGTGTAGAGCATGCCGTTGTTGGTGGTTGCGTATTTCGAGCCGAACGTGTCGCCGCAGGTGGCGGGGAACAGCGAGTAGATTTCGCCGAACACGCCGAAGTACACCGCGGTCGCGAGCACGAACACGATCGGGATGTTTCCATAGGCCGACAGCGTCAGCAGCATCACCGCCGCGGTGCCGAACGCGATGAACATGGTGTGCTCGCGGCCGATCGTGTCGGAGACCCAGCCGAAGAAGGGACGTCCGAAACCGTCGAAGATGCGGTCGAGCGAGATCGCGAACGTCAATGCCGCCATCTGGAAGCCCGCGAGCGTCACCGGCGTGTCGGCGATCTTGAAGTCGTGCGCGATCGGGCCGATCTGTGCCGCGGTCATCAGGCCGCCGGAGGCGACCATGACGAAAACGAGATACATCACCCAGAAAATAGGGGTGCGCAGCACCTGCGGCGGGGTGAAGTCGATCTTGGTCTGCGGCAGATTGAGCTGCTTCTTCTTCGGCGGGATGGAGATCCGCGGCGGCTGGATGAAGAAGGCGAGCACGAACACGATCAGGCCCTGGCCGATGCCGAAGGTGAGGAACGCGTGCTGGTAGCCGCTCGTTACGATCATGGTCGCGATCGGCACAATGGTGAGCGCGGCGCCCGCGCCGAAGCCGGCGGCGGTCGCACCGGCGGCGAGGCCGCGGCGATCGGGAAACCATTTCAGCGCGTTGCCGACGCAGGTGCCGTACACCGCGCCGGCGCCCATGCCGCCGACGACCGCGGCGGCGTAAAGCAGGGCGAGCGAGTCAGCGTAGGAGTTGAGCACCCAGGACAGCGCGATCATGACGCCGCCGAACATGACGACGATGCGCGGACCGTATTTGTCGACGAACCAGGCCTCGATCGGCACCAGCCAGGTCTCGGTGACGACGAAGATGGTGAAAGCGAGCTGGATCGCCGCGCGGCCCCAATGATACTTGGCGTCAATCGGATCGACGAACAACGTCCAGCCGTATTGCAGATTGGCGATCATCGCCATGCAGACGATGCCCATGGCGAGCTGGAACCAACGGAAACCGGTGCGAAGAGGCGCAGCTGTGACGGCGCCGTCCGTGCTGGAAATCATCAATAACCTCCCAACGCGCCTGATTGAATGCGACCTGGGATTGCAAGATGACCCAGTGTCGCAAATATTGTGGCTTATCGTCGCAAGCGCGGCGGGGACATTGGTATACCATATTCCAGAAGGCAAGCCCAATCTTGTGACGCAGCGCAAGAAAAGTGCGCGGTTCCCTTCACGTCAGCGGTAGCCAAGGCGGGTTCTGCAAAAACGAAAACGCCCGGCCGTGAGGCCGGGCGTCGTGCTTGAAGGAGTGGTGGAGTGCGTCAGGCGGCGGCGGTCGATTTCGCGACCACGACCTTGCGCCAGGGCTTGAGCACCATGATCGCCAGCAGCGAAGCCAGGATGTTGGCGCCGGCCGCGATGATGAACACGCTGTCCCACGTGCCCGACGATTGCTGCATGTAGTTGGCGATCGGGACAAGCAGCGCGGCGGTGCCCTTTGCGGTGTAGAGCAGGCCCGCATTGGTGGTCGCGAACTTGGCGCCGAACGTGTCGGTGCAGGTCGAGGGGAACAGCGAGTAGATCTCACCCCAGGCGAAGAACACGAAGCCCGACAGCAACACGAACCAGAGCGGGTCGTGTCCCCAGAGGTAGAGCATCCAGATGCCGAAGCCTTCCATGCCGAAGGCGATGAACATCGTGTTCTCGCGGCCGATCATGTCGGAGATCCAGCCGAAGAACGGACGCGTCAGACCGTTGAGCACGCGGTCGATCGTGGCTGCGAACGTCACCGCGGTCATCGTCACCGCCATCAGCGTCACCGGAACGCTGTCGACCTTCCAGTCGACTGCGATCGGCTTCAGGTTCGCCGTCACCATCAGGCCGCCGGCGCCGACGATCACGAACATGAAGTACATCAGCCAGAAGATCGGCTGGCGCAGCACTTCGGTCGGCTGATAGTTGCGGCGGGTCTGTTGCAACGCAGCGTTCTGCACAACGGGAGGCACCTGTCCGGCCTTCGGCGCGTAGAGGAAGAAGGCGAGGATGCAGATGATGATGCCCTGGCCGAGCCCGAAATACAGGAAGGTGGTCTGGAATCCGCTGTCCTTGATCATGGCCTGAATCGGCGCAACCGTGAGCGCGGAGCCCGCGCCGAAACCGGCCGCCGTGATGCCGGCAGCAAGACCGCGCTTGTCGGGAAACCATTTCAGCGCATTGCCGACGCAGGTGCCGTAGACGCCGCCGGCGCCGATGCCCGCGATGATCATGCCGAGATAGAAGCCGTTGAGCGTGGTGGCTTGCGCATTGATCGCCCAACCGATGGCGCAGAGCACGCCGCCGACGAGCACGACGATGCGCGGGCCGTATTTGTCGACGAACCATCCTTCGACCGGCACCAGCCATGTCTCGAACAGTACGAAGAGCGTAAAGGCCCATTGGATCGAGGCGCGATCCCAGCCGAACTTTTTCTGGATGTCGGGGACGAAGAACGTCCAGCCGTATTGATAATTGGCGATCATCACCATCGCCGCTACACCGACCGCCAATTGCGTCCAGCGATACGTGTCGCTAACCCGCGCGGCGGTTGGAACCGTTGCCTGCACCATGTCCGTCATAAAGCCTCCCGTGGCGCCTCTAATTTTTCTACGAGCGCTGGAGGGGCATTCTTGTATTCATTATGCCAAGGTTCAAGCGCTGGTCCGATCACCGTGCGCAAATGCCGCAGGACCTTCATCGGTTGCGGCTGTGACTCGGGACAACGCAAATAGAAATGGCCCCGTCCTGCGGGGCCATTCATCAAAAGTAGTATGTGGACGGTTCTGAAACCGGCGCGTCGCGCTTGCCGCGCGGGAGGCGCTGCTTACAGGCCGAAGCGGGGCAGGTCGCCGTTGTGATTCGAAATCTCGGCGCTCGCCATCAGGAAGCGATCGACTGCGGCCAGGAAGCGGGTGAACAGCGAGGCGGAGGGGGCGAGCGCGACGGAAGCGGTCTTGGACATCTGAATTCCCTTTCTCGAGACGGTCAGTGATGCTGTCTCATTTCGAAGGGCAATCTACGTATACCAGATGCCAGTGTCCATGCATGCCATTGCATAGCAGCATGCATGCTCCCGCATTGCAGCATAGTGATCCGTTAAAGGGACCGAACCGAGCTCAAAATTGCCAGCCGGGCTGCTGGAATTGCGAGATCGGCCCCAAAAGGCCCCCATTACGGAGGCAAAAGAGCGCGGACAGAGCGGCGCGCGGGTTCCAAATCCAACCGCACCGCAACATTCAAGGTCTTGGCAGGCCCAGCCAAAGCCGTTAGTGGTCTGCCCCCTTTTCCAATCAACTGTCAGAGTGGTTCATGTCGAGCGCCTCGCCCGCCGTCTCGATCGGCATCGATTTTGGGACCAGCAACACGGTCGTCGCGATCGCGGCGGACGATCGCCGGGTCGAGGCCATCCGCTTCGATCACGGCGGCCAGCGCCACAGCGTCTACGTCTCGGCGCTGTGCTTCTGGGAGGATCGGCCGGGCGCCGGCGCCCAGGCCGAAGGCGGTCCATGGGCCATCGAGACGTTCCTCGAAGGCCGCCACGTCTACCGCTTCCTGCAGTCGTTCAAGACGTTTGCGGCGAGCTCCAGCTTCAACACCACGCAAGTGTTTCGGCAGCGCTTCAAGTTCGAGGACATTCTGGCGGCGTTCCTGCGCACGCTGGCGCGCCATGGCGGCGAAAAGTTCGGCTTCGAGACGTCCAACATCACAGTCGGCCGCCCGGTGCGGTTCGCCGGCGGCAATCCCGACGAAGCGCTGGCGATGCAGCGCTATCGGGCCGCGTTCGAACGCCTCGGCGCCGGCCACGCGCGCTATGTCTACGAGCCCGTGGGCGCGGCGTTCTCCTTCGCCCGACGGCTGGAGCGTGATGCCACCCTGCTGGTTGCGGATTTCGGCGGCGGCACCAGCGATTTCTCGGTGATGCGCTTTTCGCGCGCGGGAGGAGCCTTGCGCGCCGAGCCGCTTGGACACGCCGGCATCGGCATTGCCGGCGACACCTTCGATTACCGCATCGTCGACCACGTCGTCTCGCCGCGGCTGGGAAAAGGCTCCAGCTTCCGCTCGTTCGACAAGGTGCTGCCGGTCCCCACCGGCCACTACACCAACCTCGCGCGCTGGCATCAGCTCGCGATGATGAAGAGCAATGGCGATCTGCGCGAGCTTCGGGAGCTTGCGCGCAGCGCGCTGAAGCCGAAGCTCCTTGAAGATTTCATCACCATCGTCGATCTCGACCTCGGCTTTTCGCTCTACCGCGCGGTATCCGACGCCAAGGTCGCGCTGTCGGCGCGGGACGAGGTGGACTTCCGCTTCAAGGGGGGCGGCGTCGACATCGGTGCGACCATCACACGGAAGAATTTTGAATCCTGGATTGCCGACGACATCGCCCGGCTGGGTGCCACCGTCGACAAGGTGCTAAGCGAAGCGGGCATCACCGCGCGCGAGGTGGAGAAGGTGTTCTTGACCGGCGGGACTTCCTTCGTTCCGGCCGTCAGAAAGCTGTTTGCCGAGCGGTTCGGTAACGAACGGCTGATGTCGGGCGACCAGTTCGAGTCGATCGCCTACGGCCTTGCGCTGATCGGACACAGCCCCGACCCCGATCGATGGACCGCAAGCGGTGGGATTACGCCGAAGGCGGGCGCGTAGCCCAGCAACAGCCGCCATTGCTTGGCTGCTCGCAATGACGACGGAGAGCTGTCATCAGTGCCGTAGGGTGGGCAATGGCGCGGAGCGCCGTGCCCACCATCTTTCCGAGGTTGAGAGAGCATCGGTGGGCACGCTGCGCTTTGCCCACCCTACGATACTGATTTCGCCGCTACTGATTGATCTCCGGCTCCACGAGCCTTGCGAGGCTTCGCAGCGATTCCTGCCAGCCGAGATAGCAGGCCTCGGGCGGGATGACGTCAGGGATGCCGGCCTGGGTGATGTCGACCTCGGTGCCGACCGAGACCTTCTTCAGCATCACGGTCACCTGGATTTCGCCGGGTAGATTTGGGTCGTCGAACTTGTCGGTGTAGCGGAGACGTTCGCCGGGGACGAGCTCGAGATATTCGCCGCCGAAGGCGTGGCTGTTGCCCGTCGTGAAATTCCGGAACGACATCTTGAACGTGCCCCCGACCTTGGGCTCGAGGTGATGGACGGTGCAGGTAAAGCCGTTCGGCGGAAGCCATTTCGCCAGCGCATCCGCCTCGAGGAAGGCGCGATAGACTTTCTCCGGACTGGTCGAGAGAACGCGGTGCAGACGTACAGTGCTGGGCATGTTCCTTCATCCTCTTGCATCGATGGGTCCGACCTTGGCGTCTACGGCCCATTCATGTCTCAAGGACGACCGGGATGCCGCCGATCCGACATGGCGTTGCAGATAAACGGGGGCCGCCGAAACCGGCGGCCCTTGATGCTGTTTTTGTTGTCGTCTTGGAACTTATCTTGGACGTTGTTTTGGATCGGTTTGCCGCTCACCGCGTCCAGTCTTCACCCGCGCACAACGTTCCCATGCAGCCCCGGACGTTGAGACTGCCGGATGGCAGCAAGGTGACGGTGCTCGCATAGGTCTTTCCGTCGTCGGCATTGTAGATCCTGCCCGACCATTGATTGGCGCCGGCCGCCTGCATGTCGATGAACAGGGAGATGCCGACGATCTTCCGGGCGCGCAATGCAGGATCGGCGTTATGGTCGTCGAGCTGCGCCTTGCCCGTCTTCTTATCGATCGGCTCCTTCAGCCAGACGACCCGGCCGCATAGCGCATTGCCGCAACGGCTCACCTTGATCCTCGCGTCGCCCGACTGTGTCAGCCAGACGCCGGCGGGACCGCTGGCCGTTGCGGCTTCGGCGTTTCCAAGCGGGGAGATGGACAACAGCGCTGCGAGCAGGTGCCGGACGAGGGTGGAACGCATGGGGGCTCCATATTGGATCAATTGTCATGAATATTTCATGATAAACGATCAATATATCGCGCTTAAGGTTGAGTCAATCGCGCGGAACATGCATATTGGGGGTGGGTGGTTGCCTGGAAATTGCGGAGTGCTTGTAGATGGGTGTGGTGGAGATATCGGTACGTGAGGCCCGGCAGAGCTGGTTCCGGCGTCTCGATCTTGCGTTCTGGGCGATCTGGGCGGCACTGCCGGTGGTGGTGTGGCTCGCCTATCTCCGGAGCACGACCGCCTCCGCCTCGATCGCGGCGAGCCTTGGGCCCGACCAGGTGAAATGCGCAGGCCTTGTCGCCAATCCACTCGAGATGTCGCGCCCGGGACAGCTGTTGTTCTGGACGCTATTTGCGCTTCAGCTCTCGTTCTTCGCCGTGTTGATCGGCATCCTGCACCGTATGGTGCACCGATTCGCACGCGGCCGGATCTTCGCGTCCGAGACGCTTCAGGGCGTGTGGTGGATGGGGATCATTCTGGTGATCTGGCCGTTCATCGACCTGATCACCAGCAACGCGGTGGCTTATGCCTTGCACGAGATCGGCGACGTCAAGTTCTTCCTGCCGTCCTACAACGTCGACATCGGCACGATCGCGGGCGGGATGTTCCTGATGGCGCTGAAATTCGTCATCGAGCACGCCATCCTGCTGCAGTCCGAAAACGAGCTGACGATCTGAGGTGAATGCTTGTGCCGATCGTCGTGAACCTCGATGTCATGCTTGCGAAGCGGAAGCGCCGCCTCGGGGACCTCGCCGACGCAATCGGCATTTCCATCCAGAACCTGTCGGTCCTGAAAACGGGCAAGGCGAGGGCGATGCGCTTCTCGACCCTGGCCGCGATCTGCCGCGAGCTCGATTGTCAGCCCGGAGACATCCTCGAATATGTCGCAGGCGAGGAGGGCAGCGATGAGGATGCAGGCGAGGGGAGCTGAGCTCACACCTGGCGAGCCTTGTCCGCCTTCGTGCTGCACGCGAGAACCTGAAACACATCCCCCATGTGCAACGGTTGGCCGTTTGCGCGCTCAATTGAATCGAGCTCGCCTGGTGCGAGATCTACCTCGCGGCCGGCCGGACGACCGATCCGTCAGATCGTTGCCACATCCTGCGGCGTCATCGTGAAGGCGAGCCGGTAGCGGCCGATCGTCGGATTGTCCTGCGCGCCCAGAGCGCCAAGCGCCGCCGGCGAAAGTCGGTCGGCGGTCACCTGCTCGATCGCGTCGGCATCGTAACCCGACAGCAGCATGATCCAGTCGGCGGCGCCGTCCTTGCCGCGGATCTGCTGCTCGGTGGTGGGCGAGCTGGTCCGGGGCGTGTCGGTCAGGAGGAGGTGCGCGCCCGTCAGTCCCCGCATCTGCGCCAATGTGCCGAGCGTCTCCGAGAGATGTGTCTGCAACTCCACCTCGCGCCCGGCCTCCGGCGAAAGCCGGACGGTGGCGAGCGAGGTCGCGACGCCACCGCCAAAGCTGGCGGCGACGCGGCACTGGCTGCGCACCATGCCGAGATGGTGCGGCATCATCTTGGTCGACCACGGCGTCGGCGCGTTGAGCCGGTCGAGATATCCCTTCGACGTGAGCACCTCGTACCGCTCCAGCTCGTACAGCACGAAGAAGCCGTCAGTGTCCGTCGTGCTGGTCCAGCGCGATCCGCGCCGGAAGCCGGGAATGCTCATCCGCTCGGGAAAATGTTCGTGGGAATGCCAGTCGCCGAACTCCGCGCGCTGCTCGGGGCGGACGCTCCACCACATCGCGACGGCGGCCTTGCCAAGCAGTGACATGCTGACCTCCCTGTTTTCCAGCACTTTGCCTTGACGCCAACGGAGGAAGCAAGTCGTTCACGCTTCCAATCCGACCCCGTACTGTCAGGTGTGATCTGCTATCCCTTCGGGGCGGAGCCGGCACGTGTGGAGCTTGGCAGTCTTTCGGTGCACACAGTCGATTGGCTGGAGGGAGAGTGGTGCGGGTCTTCCGCGAGCAACTTGCCGGCGGCGTACGGTGTGCGCTCGATAGCGCGGCATCGCATCGACGCTCTCGGGCCAGCACAGTTAGCCGAGACTAAATCGCGGCTGCGAACGCGCAACTCACCTTGCCTCAGGCGCCTTTCGGGCCTGAATTCGCAAAGTCCGAATTGTTCCGCCGAAGCCCATGAGGCATTAAATCCCGCCAAGCCTTGCAACTGGCGCCGATGAGGTATACGTTGGTGCTGTTCGTTCAGCCGCTGTGCCTTGTTGAATGCGCCCGCGGGCTCCTTTTCCAGAGACATCGACGAATTGAATCTGGTTCTGCGTGAGTGTCACGCGGAATGTGCGCGTATGCGCTTTGGAGAAGAATAATGACGACAGGTACCGTGAAGTGGTTCAACGGCCAAAAGGGCTTTGGATTCATTCAGCCCGACGACGGCGGCAACGATGTGTTCGTTCACATCAGCGCAGTCGAGCGGGCTGGTCTCTCAGGTCTCGCCGAGGGCCAGAAGGTCAACTTCGAGGCCAAGACCGACAAGATGCGAGGCAAGGTCAGCGCAGAGAATCTATCGCTGGCCTAAGATCCTGCGCCGTTTCACGGATGTACTGAAACGGCCACGCTGCCCGCTCGATCCCAGGGATTGAGCGGGTTTTGTCCGTTGCGGGAGTGGGTGAAGCATGAGCGGCAAGAAGTCGGCTGAACCGTCACCCCAAAGCATTGCGCGTACCAACCGTCAGCGTTTGGCTGCCGAGGAGGGAACGCGGGCAATGGCGGACGTCGAGAGACAGGCCGTCGATGTTCGCAAGAACATGGCGCGGCTTCGCGAACTGCGCGAAGCCAAGGAAGCGGCCGACGCAACTCTTCAAGCATCGCTGCCGGCACCAACCCTGACGAAGCGCAAGAGAAAGCTGACGCGATAGTCGAATTCAACTGCGTCGACGAAAATCTGGAGAGGGCCGGTCACATGCCAAAGAGTGCGGATCGTGCCTAGGATCAAGTCGGACAGCGGCGGCACAATCACCTTCTTTCTCGCGCTTGGCGCAGGCCGGCAGATGTGCCGCCTTGCGACCACGTTCCAGACGCAGAAGCAGGCCTTCAGCTATCTTCAGAAATACCGGACGGAATTCGAGCGCATCGCGCGGAGCCGATTGGCCTCCGGGGAGCTCGAAGACGGGATCGTCGTGCTTTCGATGCTCTAAAGCATGACCCGGACCCGAAGGGCCGCGTTAGCGCAAAGTGCGAAGCGGTTTTCCGAAAAGATCATGCTCAAACAATAACCTAAAGCGCGTTGACGATTCATTCCGATCTCATCGCGCTTTCGGTCAGGCGTCGATTTCGACGCGACGCGCTCAGCGCCAGCCTTCATCGCGCGGATGCAACATCGTGACCCGGCAGGGAACGCGTCCTATTCAGAGCGGTCCTTCGGCTCGGCCTCGCGGGCCAGTCGCTCCGCTTTCAGCCGCTCGCGATTCTCGTTGAAGGAGTGCTGGTCCTTCGCATAGTCATTGATCGGCTTCTGCGTTTTGACAGGCTTGAACGCCTTGTTGGCTTCACGCTTGGCCCGATCCGAGGATTGATCTCTCAACATTTCGACCTCGTTTTGATCAACAAGCTGTGACAGGACAGGTGCTGGCCGACGCCTCCCACCGCAAACGCTGTGCGTAGGCTTGCTACCTTTCGGGGCGAGAAGAAGGCCAATTCTGCAGCGTTGCGCAGATGCTTTTGCGATGTGTTTCAGTCACTCGCCTTGGCGGCTGCGTTGCTCGTACGTCGGGATAGCACGCCGGCTTAGACAACAATGGCACGCCGCCGCTTTTGTTCCAAGGACCCTGCGGACTGGCGCCAGGTTTGCGATAGTGCGATTGTCCCGCCGCAATGTCAGGAGATGTGTAATGCTCGGTGTGAACGACGGGGAGACAATCCCCGCGAAGGAAAGGCCGCAAAGGTCTCAAAGATGGACCGGTGAAGATGCATGGGCGGCTTACCAGCTTCCCTTCAACGATCTGCT
Organism: Bradyrhizobium sp. 604_D8_N2_3; assembly: GCF_051810765.1. Classification (NCBI taxonomy): domain Bacteria; kingdom Pseudomonadati; phylum Pseudomonadota; class Alphaproteobacteria; order Hyphomicrobiales; family Nitrobacteraceae; genus Bradyrhizobium; species Bradyrhizobium sp. 604_D8_N2_3. The sequence continues at coordinate 3,244,599 of NZ_JBPWPM010000001.1, forward strand.
CTTCCGTTCACAATCCGTACATCGGGAGCATTTTGACCCAAATCGCGTGCAGTTGAGCCGGCTGCTGAACATCAAGACAGGTGGTTGTCCGGAAGACTGCGGCTACTGCAGCCAGTCGTCGCATCATGCGACCGCTCTTGCAGCCTCCAAGTTGATGGAGGTCGGGAAGATCGTTGCCGAGGCACGCAAGGCAAAAGACAGCGGCGCGACGCGTTATTGCATGGGCGCGGCCTGGCGCAATCCGAAGCCGCGCGACATGGATGCCATTGTCGAGGTCGTCGGAGCCGTGAAGGAGCTCGGGCTCGAGACCTGTATGACGCTCGGCATGCTCGACCGGGATCAGGCCGACCGGCTGAGTGCTGCCGGGCTTGATTACTACAATCACAATATCGATACCTCGGAGCGCTTCTATCCGAGCGTTACCTCCACCCGCACGTTCGCCGATCGTCTCGATACGCTGGAGCATGTCCGCGAGGCCGGCACGAAAGTGTGCTGCGGCGGAATTCTCGGCATGGGTGAGAGCGAACAGGACCGCGTCGACATGCTGGTCACGCTCGCCAACCTCCCGGAAGCGCCGGAGAGCGTGCCGATCAACATGCTGATCCCGATTCCGGGAACGCCGATGGCGAAGGCGACGCCGATAGGTCCGATCGAGTTCGTGCGCATTGTCGCGCTGGCGCGTATCATGATGCCGGCCTCATTCGTGCGACTCTCGGCGGGGCGGTCGGCGATGACCGACGAGATGCAGGCGCTGTGCTTCTTTGCCGGCGCAAACTCGATCTTTGTCGGCGACACGCTGCTGACGGCGGGCAATCCGCAGGACGAAGCCGATCGAAAGTTGTTCCGCCGGCTCGGACTGGAGGCGCTCTGAAGCGTGATCCCTCTGGAAAGCCACTGTGCGCTTTCCGGATTAGAGCGTTTTCGAGCGAAGTGGATGCCGGTTCGCGTCAAGAAAACGCATCAAAACAAGAATCTAGAGCCCCGTTCCGATTCCATCGGAACGGGAAAGACTCTAGCCAACGCCAGACAAAGAAAGGCCGCCGAAATCGGCGGCCCTTCGTCTTCTCTGATGGTCCCGCTTACTCAGCAGCCTGCTTCTGCGGCGGGGCGAGAGAGGTCCGTTATGCGGGAGCCGGAACCGCCGGATCCTTCACCAGCGCAAAGGCTGCAGCGGCCAAAAGGCAGAGGAGCCCGGCGAGAAGAAACGCCGGCACATAAGTCCCTAGCGTATCTCTGCTGACGCCCGCGGCAAATGCCATCAGGCCAACGCCGAGCTGGTGGGCGGCAAAAATCCAGCCGAAGACCACCGGCCCCATCTCCCGCCCAAACGTACCGACCGTCAACTTCACCGTAGGCGGAACAGTCGCGATGAAATCCAGGCCGTAGAGTATCGCGAACGCGCTCATCGCTCCCAACGTTGCGTTGGACTCCACGAGCCAGATCAACGCAAGTCCGCGAAAGCCGTAATAGATCGCCAGCAGCCATCGGTTGTCGTAGCGGTCGGACAGCAATCCCGATCCGATCGTACCGATCAGATCGAACACCCCGATCATGGCGAGCAAACCTGCTGATGTCACGACCGGCAAGCCGAGATCGCCGCAGAATGGCACGAAGTGTGTCGATGTCAGCCCGTAGCTGGATACACCGCAGATGAGGAACGTCAGCGCCAGCACCCAGAACACCAGACGGGTTGATGCCAGGCGCAGGCCCCGGAAACTGATTGCCGCAAAGTTCTGCGCGGGAATTGCGGGCACCGGCGGCATCGCCGTCTCTCCGAGTGGCGCCAGCCCCAATTCCTGGGGGCGGTCCTTCCCGAGCAGCAGAAAGAGGACGAGCGAGACGAGAAGACCGAATCCGGACGGAACAAGCGCGACGCGCCAGCCCCAATTCTCGGCGATCCACGCGCCCAGCGGCATGAAGATCAAAGTGCCGGTTGCGATTGATCCGTTCGGGAGGCCGACCACCAATCCCCGATGGGTCGTGAACCAGCGTACCGAGATGACCGCGGCAAGTTGCAGGGCCGTGAGCCCCGGCGCGATGCCGAGAATAAGCCCGAGGCCGAGCCACATTTCGAACCGGTTCGTCATGACGATCGTCAGCAGCGGTCCGGCCAGCGCCAGCGTTCCGGCGATCGACAGCATCATCCGCGGACCGTAGCGGAGCATCAAGCCGCCGGCGAACGGCGCCGCCAGTCCGAACAGCGCGAAGCGAAGTCCTTGCGATGCAGACAACTCGCTCATGCTGACGCCGATGTCAGAAGCGATCTCCCGCATCAGGACGCTGGGCACGCCGAGCGCCGAGCTTGCAAATAGCGAATAGAGAAATCCCAGTGCAGCCATCACCCAGCCGTAATGGATGTTTCGCGCTGCCGCATGCCGTGCGATGAATTCAGCAAGCATGGCCAAATCCCTTCGATGAAATGAATTTTCTGAAAAAGCCGAAGGCTATGCCGGAGCTCGCCGACGAAACCGGCGGCCTTTTGTCTCGAGATAATCACCTCGATCGTGCTGCGAAGTGCTCGTCGCCGCGCAAAACATTCACTTTTCGGATGATGGCATAATACCCCTGTTTTGCCCGACGTGTCAAAAGAGGTTTCGTGAAATACGAAATCGTTTAAAGCCAACAGGTTAGCTACTGTGCATGGGGTTGTTTTTCCATTTTTTAGTCACAGCCGCGACCGCACGGTCTTCTGAAGCAAAAAGGGCCGCCCCTTCGGGCGGCCCTTTCGTCTCGTTCAACGTGGTGCGGCTTACTCAGCGGCCTGCTTCTGCGGCGGCTCGAGCGCGCCGGACTTGTGGATGTCGGCGACCTGGTGATCGCTGAAGCCGAGCACGCTGCGCAGGATCTCGTCGGTGTGCTCGCCGAGCAGCGGGGAGCGCTCCACCTCGCTCGGGCTATCCGACAGCTTGATCGGATTGCCGACCGAGATGTACTTGCCGCGGGTCGGGTGATCGACCTCGACCACGGTGCCGGTGGCGCGCAGCGACTGGTCCTCGGCGATCTCCTTCATCGACAGGATCGGGCCGCAGGGGATGTCGTCCTTGTTGAGGATTTCCATCGCCTCGAACTTGGTCTTGGTCATCGTCCACTGTTCGATGCGGGCGAAGATCTCGTTGAGGCGCGGCAGGCGGACGGCCGGCTTGGAGTAGTTCGGATCGGTCTTCCAGGTGGGCTCGCCGATCACGTCGCAGATCTTCTCCCAGACCGGGGCCTGGGTGATGAAGTAGATGTAGGCGTTAGGATCGGTCTCCCAGCCCTTGCACTTCAGGATGCGGCCGGGCTGGCCACCGCCGGAATCGTTGCCGGCGCGCGGCACGGCGTCGCCGAACGGAATGCCTTCGCCGAACTGGCTGTATTCCTTGAGCGGACCATGCGCGAGGCGCTGCTGGTCGCGCAGCTTGACGCGGGCGAGGTTGAGCACGCCGTCCTGCATCGCGGCGGTGACCTTCTGGCCCTTGCCCGAATGCGTGCGCTGATAGAGCGCGGTGACGATGCCGAGCGCCAGGTGCAGGCCGGTGCCGCTGTCGCCGATCTGCGCGCCGGTGACGAGCGGCAGGCCGTCGCGGAAGCCGGTGGTCGAGGCGGCGCCGCCGGTGCACTGCGCGACGTTCTCATAGACCTTGCAGTCTTCGTAGGGGCCAGGGCCAAAGCCCTTGATCGAGGCGACGATCATCTTCGGGTTGATCGCCTGGATCTTCTCCCAGGGGAAGCCCATGCGGTCGAGCACGCCGGGGCCGAAGTTTTCGACCAGCACGTCGCACTTCTTGATCAGCTCGGTGAGGACTTCCTTGCCCTTGGGGTTCTTGGTGTCGAGCGTGATCGAGCGCTTGTTGTGGTTGAGCATGGTGAAATACAGGCTGTCCACGTTCGGGATGTCCTGCAGCTGGCCGCGGGTGATGTCGCCCACGCCCGGACGTTCCACCTTGATCACGTCGGCGCCGAACCATGCCAGCAGCTGCGTGCAGGTCGGTCCGGACTGGACGTGGGTGAAGTCGAGAACGCGAACGCCCTTGAGCGCTTTGGTCATCGTGTTGCTCCGTATACTCTGTCTGCCCCCGCAAACCGCAGGGAATTAAGGGTTGAAGGGGAGGACTTACTTTTTCTTCTGCAGAACGCTCTGCGGATTGAGGTTGCCGATGCGGCCGCTCTCCGAGCCCGCGGCCGGATCGATCACCGCGTTGATGAGCGTCGGCTTGCCCGAGGCCATCGCCTCGTTGACGGCGCGCTTGAGCTCGTCGGGCGAGGTGGCATTCACGCCGACGCCGCCGAAGGCTTCCATCATCTTGTCGTAGCGCGCGCCCTTGACGAACACGGTCGTCGCCGGATCGGCATTGACGCTGTTGATGTCGGTGCCGCGATAGATGCCGTCATTGTTGAAGATGACGACGCAGATCGGCAGGTTGTAGCGGCAGATGGTCTCGACCTCCATGCCGGAGAAGCCGAAGGCCGAGTCGCCTTCCACCGCGAGCACGGGATGGCCGGTCTCGAGCGCAGCCGCGATCGCCTGGCCCATGCCGATGCCCATCACGCCCCAGGTGCCGACGTCGAGGCGCTTGCGCGGCCTGTACATGTCGATGACGCCGCGGGCGAGGTCGAGCGTGTTGGCACCCTCGTTGACGAGGATCGCCTCGGGATGGTCCTTGATCACGTTCTTCAGCACGCCGAGCGCACCGTGATAGTCCATCGGCGACTTGTTGTTCATGAGCTTCGGCGCCATCTTGGCGACGTTCTCGTCACGCTTGGACACGATGGCCTTGGTCCATTCGGCCGGCGGCGCGGTCCAACCCGTGCTGATCGCCTGATTGAAGGCGGAGACGACCGAGCCGATGTCGCCGACCACGGGCGCGACGATCTCGACGTTGGAGTCCATCTCGCGCGGCTCGATGTCGACCTGGATGAACTTCTTCGGGGTCTCGCCCCAGCTCTTGCCCTTGCCGTGCGAGAGCAGCCAGTTCAGCCGGGCGCCGATCAGCAGCACGACGTCGGATTCTTTCAGCACCGTGGAGCGCGCGGCGCCAGCGCATTGCGGATGCGTGTCGGGGAGGAGGCCCTTGGCCATGCTCATCGGCAGGAACGGCACGCCGCTCTTCTCGACGAACGACTTGATCTCTTCATCGGCCTGCGCGTAGGCCGCGCCCTTGCCGAGGATGATGAGCGGACGCTTCGCCGCCTTGAGCACGTCGAGCGCGCGCTTGATCGAAGCGGGCGAGGGGATCTGTGCGGGCGCGGCGTCGATCACCTTGACCAGCGACTTCTGGCCGGCATCGGCGTTCATCACCTGGCCGAACAGTTTTGCCGGCAGGTCGAGATAGACGCCGCCCGGACGGCCCGAGACCGCGGCGCGGATGGCGCGGGCGAGACCGATGCCGATGTCCTGGGCGTGCAGCACGCGATAGGCCGCCTTGCACAGCGGCTTGGCGATCGCGAGCTGGTCCATCTCTTCGTAGTCGCCCTGCTGGAGGTCGACGATCTCGCGCTCGGAGGAGCCCGAGATCAGGATCATCGGGTAGCAGTTGGTGGTGGCGTGCGCGAGCGCGGTGAGACCGTTGAGGAAGCCGGGCGCCGACACCGTGAGGCAGATGCCCGGCTTCTTGGTGAGGTAACCGGCGATGCCTGCGGCGTAACCGGCGTTCTGCTCGTGGCGGAAGGAGATCATACGAATGCCTTCGGCCTGCGCCATGCGGCCCAAATCCGTGATCGGGATGCCCGGCACATTATAGATGGTGTTGATGCCGTTCAGCTTGAGCGCGTCGATGACGAGATGAAAGCCATCCGTCAATTCCTGCTCGGTGCCCGGTGCTTCGGACTTGGTCGCGGTATTCAGCATGGGCCTTGTCTCCCTGGTCTCATATGCCGTTTTAGGCTTTGTGGGCGAATGGCTCGCCCTTCTGGTGAACGTTGCTAGGTGAACAGTTCTTGACCGTGCGCTTCGACGTAAGCGGCAAGGCCAAGGGTGTGGTCGCGGGCGCGCTTCTCGGCGAGCTCGGTGTCGCGCGCTTCCAGTGCTTCGATCATGCTGAGATGCTCGGGCAGCGAAGTGGCGGTGCGATCCTTGCGTCCGATGGTGAGCTGGCGGTAGCCGCGCACGTGCAGCAGCAGGTCGTTGGTGAGATCGACCAGCACCGGCGATTCCGACAGCGAGATCAGCGCCTGATGAAAGGCGATGTTGGCGCGCGAATATTCCTCGACGTGATCCTCGGGCAGGCGGTCCTTGCCGAAATCCTTGAAGTAGTCGCGCAGCGCCGTGATGTCTTTCTTGCGTGCGGTGGTGGTGATCAGGCGGGCCGCCATGCTCTCCAGCGCCGCCCAGGCGCGGATCATGTCGACGATCTCGCTCTTGGTTCTGCGCACCACCATGATGCCGCGGCGCGGAACCGTCTTCACGAAGCCGTCCTGCTCGAGCATCGCGATGGCTTCGCGGATCGGGGTGCGGCTGACACCCAGGCGTTCGGACAGCGCGCGCTCGTCGAGCATCACCGGCTCGGGCGTCGAGTAGATGTCCATCTTGAGGATGGCTTCCTTCAAGGCGTCATACGCCTTGTTCTTGAAGCTGCTCTCCGGGGCAATACGAACGATTGCGATATCTGCCTCGGTCATGTTCGGCAACGCCTTGGTTGGTTTCCGCAGTGACACGACGAATCTCCTCCAGTGGGAGTCGTCTTTTACAGGATTATTAACTGGAAAGTTTTTGGCATACCACATGCCAGAATGTCAAGCTGGCTATTTTTTGCGGCGTTCTAAGTCATGCAGCAGCTTGACAAGTTGGCTTCTGGCATACCAAATGCCATCGCCAGCCATTTTTGATCCAAAGCGGCGGAGTAATGTGGGCTTTATGCCACTCCGTTCCGCGACATGGAACAGAGCGCGGCGAATGGCAAGCATCACGGGCAGCCGCTACACGCGCGCGCTTTGAAAGAACGAACTGAGGTCAAGGGAGAAGCCATATGTCCAATTCCAAAGATGCCGTCCGCAAAGTGCTCGACCAGGTCAAGGCGGACAACCGCACCAGCCTGACCGCGCCGGAAGGCAAGCTGGTCTGCGACGCCTACGGCATTCCGGTGCCGAAGGAGGGCGTGGCCAGGTCGGCGGGTGAGGCCGGCAAAATGGCCTCCTCGATGGGCTTCCCAGTGGTGATGAAGATCGTCTCGCCGGACATTCTCCACAAGACCGAAGCTGGCGGCGTCATCGTCGGCCTCAAGACGGCCGAGGATGCCGAGAAGGCCTACGAGACCATTCTCTCCAACGCCAAGAAGTACAAGTCCGATGCCAAGATCGAGGGCGTCCAGGTGCAGCAGATGCTGGCCGGCGGCACCGAGGTCATCGTCGGCTCGATCACCGACGGCTCGTTCGGCAAGCTGGTCGCTTTCGGCCTCGGCGGCGTGCTGGTCGAAGTCTTGAAGGACATTACCTTCCGCCTCGCGCCCGCGACCAAGGAAGACGCGCTGTCGATGCTCGACGGCATCCAGGCGCATGAGATTTTGAAGGGCGTTCGCGGCGGCGAGGCGGTGAATCGTACGGCGCTCGCCGACGTCATCGTCAAGGTCTCGCAGCTCGTCACCGATTTCCCCGAGATCGTCGAGCTCGATCTCAACCCGGTGTTCGCGACGGCCAAGGACGCGATCGCCGCCGACGTGCGCATCGTCGTCGACTTCGCCTATGTGCCCAAGCCGAAGCCGCGCCCGACCGAAGAGATCGTCGCGGCCATGAGCCGCATCATGCAGCCGAAGGCGGTCGCCGTGGTCGGCGCCTCCGCCGAGGACGGCAAGATCGGCAACTCCGTGATGAAGAACCTCATCAACGGCGGCTACAAGGGCGACATCTATCCGATCCACCCCAAGGCCGCCGAGATCCTCGGCTACAAGGCCTACAAGAGCGTGAAGGACGTGCCGGGCGTGATCGACACGGCCGTGTTCGCGATCCCCGCGAAGTTCGTCGCGGCGGCGCTCACCGAATGCGGCGAGAAGAAAATCCCGGGTGCGGTTCTGATTCCGTCGGGCTTCGCCGAAGCCGGCGCGCCGGAGCTTCAGGCCGAGATCGTCGAGGTCGGCAAGAAGTACGACATCCGCCTGATGGGGCCGAATATCTACGGCTTCTATTATACGCCGGCCAATCTCTGCGCGACCTTCTGTACGGCCTATGACGTCAAGGGCCACGCCGCGCTGTCGTCGCAGTCGGGCGGCATCGGCATGGCCATCATCGGCTTCTCGCGCTCGGCCAAGATGGGCGTCTCGGCGATCGTCGGCCTCGGCAACAAGTCCGATATCGACGAGGACGATCTGCTCGCCTTTTTCGAGCAGGATCCGAACACGAACCTGATCGCGCAGCACTGCGAAGACCTCAAGGACGGCCGCGCCTTCGCGGAAGCCGCCAAGCGCGTCTCCAAGAAGAAGCCGGTCATCGTGCTCAAGGCCGGCCGCACCTCGGCCGGCGCAAAGGCGGCCTCGTCGCATACCGGCGCGCTCGCCGGTAACGACAAGATCTACGAGGACGTCCTGGCGCAGTCCGGCGTGATCCGGGCCCGCTCGCTGCGGCAGCTGCTCGAATTCGCCCGTGGCGTGCCGGTGCTGCCGACGCCGAAGGGCGAGAACGTGCTGATCATCACCGGTGCGGGCGGCTCGGGCGTGCTGCTGTCGGACTCCTGCGTCGACAACGGCCTGTCGCTGATGTCGATGCCGCCGGATCTGGATGCGGCCTTCCGCAAGTTCATCCCTCCGTTCGGTGCGGCCGGAAATCCTGTGGATATCACCGGCGGCGAGCCGCCGATCACCTACGTCAACACGGTGAAGCTCGGCCTGTCGGACGAGCGGATCCATTCGCTGATCCTCGGCTACTGGCACACCATCGTCACGCCCCCGATGGTGTTCGCCCGCAACATGGTCGAGGTGAAGAAGGAGATGGAGGCCAAGGGCTTCGTGAAGCCGATCGTCGCCTCGCTCGCCGGCGACGTCGAGGTCGAGGAAGCCGCCGAATATCTCTACCAGAACGGCATCCCGGCCTACGCGTACTCCACCGAGCTGCCGGTCGAGGTGCTCGGCGCCAAGTACAAGTGGGCGCGCGGCGCGGGGCTGCTCTGAGACGACGAAGACGCTTCGGTATGATCCGGAGCGGGTGGTTATTCACCTCTCCCCGCGCGCGGGGAGAGGTCGAATTGCGAAGCAATTCGGGTGAGGGGGACTCTCCACGAGTCTAACTGTCACCGTCCTTGCGGAGACTCCCCCTCACCCTGACCCTCTCCCCGCAAGCGGGGAGAGGGAAATAAGAATAGGGCGAGGGAGAACGGTCAGGTCGCGATGAGCAAGAACGTGATCCGGCGCAAATCGCTCGAGCCTCGATCGCCATCGGAGGCCGACCACGACGCGCGCGATGGCGGCGTGCAGTCCGTCGACCGCGCGCTATCGATCCTCGAAACGCTGGCCGAAGACGACGAAGGCTATCGCCTCAGCGACCTCGCCGTGCGCACCGGCCTGTCGGCCTCGACCGTGCACCGCCTGCTGGCGACGCTGGAGAGCCGCCGCTTCGTGCAGTTCGACCGTGCCCAGTCCAAATGGCATGTCGGCGTGCGCAGCTTCACGGTCGGCGCGAGCTTTGCCCGGCGGCGTAATTTCTCCACGCAGGCGATTCCTTACTTGCGCAAGCTGCGCGATCTCACTCGCGAGACCGCCAATCTCGCTGTCGTCGACGACGAGTTCATCATCGTGCTGACCCGCATGGAGAGCCGCGAGATCATGCGCTCGCTGACCCAGGTCGGCGGCCGCGTCGCTATGGTGACGTCAGGCGTCGGCAAGGCAGTGCTCGCGACTTATTCGGACGAGGACGTCGGCGCGGTCATCCGCCATCACGGCATGCCCCGCCTGACCGAGAAGTCGATCGTGCGGCCGGGCGACCTGTTCAAGGAGCTCGAGAAGATACGCAAGCAGGGTTTTGCGCTCGACGATGAAGAAGCCTGTATGGGCCTGCGCTGTATTGCCGCAGTGGTCTATAACGACTGCGCCGAGCCGCTCGCGGCGATTTCCGTCTCGGGCATGACCAGCCGCCTGACCGACGACAGATTGCCGGAAATCGGCCAAATCGTGCGCGAAGTCGCCGGCGAGTTGACCGTCGCGCTCGGCGGGGTGATGCCGAAATCTGGCTAACAAGGAACCGGGCCTGTCGCTGGACAGCATCGGCCGTTTTGGCTGATATGCGACCAAACGACACAATGCGGCAACCGATCAACGACGTCCGCACGAGCCCTGGAGAATGCCCCCCATGTTCAAATTTCCCGCGCGCCTTGTCGGCGCAGCCGTCGCGCTGACCCTTGCGGCAGCTGCGCCCGCTTTCGCCCAGCAGCTCGAGCTCAAGCTGATGGCGCCGGCGGCCCCGGGCGGTGGCTGGGACCAGACCGCGCGCTCGATGCAGCAGGCGCTGGTCGCTTCGGGCGTCGCGCGCAGCGTGCAGGTCGTCAACGTTCCCGGCGCCGGCGGCAGCGTCGGCATCGCGCAGTTCGTCAACGGCGCCAAGGGCGACGGCAACCAGTTGATGGTCAACGGCTTCGTCATGGTGGGTGCGCTCGCCATGAACAAATCGCCTGTCACGCTCGAGCAGGTGACGCCGATCGCGCGCCTCACCGAGGAAATCCAGGTGATCGTGGTGCCGGCGAATTCGCCGATCAAGACCGCGCAGGATCTCGCCGCCGCGGTGAAAGCCGACATCGCCAAGGTGACCTTCGCCGGCGGCTCGGCCGGCGGCGTCGACCACGTCATGGCCGCGTTGTTCGCGGGCGCCGTCGGCGCCGACGCGAAGAAGATCAACTACATCCCGTTCTCCGGCGGCGGCGAATCGCTGGCGGCAATCCTCGGCGGCAAGGTCACCGCGGGCATTTCGGGGCTGAGCGAATATGAAGGGCAGATCAAATCCGGCAAACTGCGCGCGATCGGCGTGACCTCGGAGAAGCGCATCGCCGGCAGCGACATCCCGACCTTTAGGGAGCAAGGCATCGACCTCGTGATCGCCAACTGGCGTTCGGTGGTCGCGCCTCCCGGCATCACGCCGGAGCAGCGCAAGACGCTGAGCAATGCGGTCGAGAAGATGGTGAAGTCGGACGCCTGGAAGGAGATCCTCAAGCAGAAGGGCTGGGAGGATGCCTATCTCGGCGGCGACGCCTTCGTCGACTTCCTGAAGAAGGAAACCGTGCGCGTCACCGACGTGCTGAAATCGGTCGGCCTGGTCAAGTCATGACCTCAGGCGATCCCGCCCAGCCGCGGCGCGTCGATCGCGCCGGCATCGTCATCGCTGTATTGCTCGCAGGTCTCGCCGCGGTGCTGGTCTGGGACGCGCGCGGGCTACAATCCACTTCGATGTACGGGATGGGACCGGAGGCAATGCCGGTCGTGGTCGCCACCGGCCTTGCGCTGCTCGCGATCGGCAATTTCATCGACGCGCTGCGCGGCAATCTGCCGGCGCGCGAGAGCGCCGATCCCGTGCCTGTGGTTCTGATCCTCGTTGGCCTTGCGCTCCTCATTGCCATCATCGGCTTCGGCGGCGGCTTCATCCTGGCGACGTCGGCGCTGTTCGTGACGACGTCGGCAGCTTTCGGGCGCCGTGCCATCCTCGTCGACAGCATCATCGCCCTCGTGATGTCGACTCTCATCTATCTCGCGTTCGACCGGCTGCTGACGCTGAGCCTTCCGACCGGCCCGCTGGAGCGACTGCTGTGATGGACACTTTTGCGGCGCTGGCCCACGGCATGGCGGTCGCCGTCCAGCCGATGAACCTGCTTTACGCGCTGATCGGCGTGTTTCTTGGCACGGCAGTGGGCGTGCTGCCGGGCATCGGCCCGGCGCTGACGGTCGCGCTGCTGCTGCCGGTGACCTACAAGCTCGACCCCGGCGGCTCGCTGATCATGTTCGCGGGCATCTATTACGGCGGCATGTATGGCGGATCGACCACGGCGATCCTGATCAACACGCCCGGCGAGAGTGCCTCGATGGCGACTGCGCTCGAAGGCAACAAGATGGCCAAGGCCGGCCGCGGCGGGCCGGCGCTTGCGACCTCCGCGATCGGCTCCTTCGTCGCCGGCACCATCGCCACCATCGGCCTTGCGTTTCTCGCGCCGTGGCTGGTCGATTTCGCCGTGCGCTTTGGCCCCGAGGATTACTTCGCGCTGATGTGCGTCGCCTTCGTCACGGTGTCGGCAACCTTCGGCGATTCCCCGGTCCGCGGCCTGACCAGCCTCTTCATCGGCCTGACGCTGGGCCTCGTCGGCATCGACAAGCTGACGGGTCAGGCGCGGCTTGCGTTCGGCGTCCCCGAGCTGCTCGACGGCGTCGAGGTGACCACACTTGCTGTCGGCCTGTTTGCGGTGGGCGAGGCGCTCTACGTCGCATCGCGCCGCCACCACACTGAGGAAAAGCTCGAGCCGGTGCGGGGCTCGCTGTGGATGACGAAAGAAGACTGGAAGCGTTCGTGGAAGCCGTGGCTGCGCGGCACCATGTTCGGCTTCCCGATCGGTGCGCTGCCCGCTGGCGGCGCGGAGATCCCGACCTTCCTGTCCTATTCCACTGAGAAGCGGCTGACAAAACATCCGGAAGAATTCGGCAAGGGCGCGATCGAAGGCGTCGCGGGACCGGAGGCCGCCAACAACGCCTCCGCCGCCGGCACGCTGGTGCCGCTGCTGACGCTGGGATTGCCGACCTCGGCGACGGCCGCGATGATGCTGGCGGGGTTCCAGCAGTACGGCCTCAACCCGGGGCCGCTGCTGTTTGCCGAGCGGCCTGACCTTGTCTGGGGCCTGATCGCCAGTCTCTTCATCGCCAATTGCATGTTGCTGGTGCTCAATCTGCCGCTGGTCGGCCTGTGGGTGCGGCTGCTCGCGATCCCGCAGCCCTGGCTCTATGCCGGCATTCTCGTGTTCGCGACCATGGGCACCATCGCCGCAAAGCCGTCGGTGGTCGAATTGTCGATGCTCGCCGGCTTCGGCGTGCTCGGTTTCCTGATGCGCCGGTTCGACTTTCCGATCGCGCCGGTCGTCGTCGGCCTGATCCTCGGTCCGATCGCCGAGAGCCAGCTGCGCCGCGCGCTCGCGATCAGCCTCGGCGATCCCATGACGCTGCTCCAGAGCCCGATCTCGGCGACGCTGCTCGGCATTGCGCTGGTTGCGCTGCTGGCCCCGTTCGTGCTGAAGGGGATGGGGCGCTTCAAGGCGAACGAGGACTAGCCGTCCCGGCGCGCGCGTCCTCTAATGCTGCGTCCAGCTCGTTGAGGAAACGCCATGCCGTCGGAACTTCGCTCGCCCCGTCTCGCCGTCCTGATCGATGCCGACAACGCCTCTGCGAAGATCGCGGATGGGCTGTTCGAGGAGATTGCCAAGATCGGCGAGGCCAGCGTCCGCCGCATCTATGGCGACTTCTCCAATGCACGGTCCAGGGGCTGGGCCGACATTCTGTCGAAGCACGCCATCATCCCGCAGCAGCAATTCGCCTATACGACGGGAAAGAATGCCTCCGACATAACCCTGGTGATCGACGCCATGGACCTGCTTCACAGCGGCCGGTTCGACGGCTTCTGCCTGGTCTCCTCCGACAGCGACTTTACCCGTCTGGCCGCCCGCATCCGCGAGCAGGGCGTCGACGTGTTCGGGTTCGGCGAGCAGAAGACGCCGGAGAGCTTCAGGCAGGCCTGCCGAAGGTTCGTCTACACCGAGAACCTGGTCTCCGTCCCGGCGACCACCCAGGATGCCGCCTCAAGATCGACGTCGCTTCAGCCGCCCGATGCCGCCACGCCCATCATCAAGAAGGTCATCACCCAGATGGAGAGCGAGGACGGCTGGGTCGCGCTCGGCGAAGTCGGCCGGCAGCTCGCCAATCTGGCCTCCGATTTCGATCCGAGAACGTTCGGGTTCCGCAAGCTGAGTGACCTCGTACGCAAGACGAATTCGTTCGAGATCGATGAGCCAAAGGGCCGGTCGATGCGAATTCGGGTCAAGCCCGCTGCTGCAGCACCGCCGAGAAGGCGGAACCCGCGCAGGCCCGCAAGGGCGGGGGCGACGGGCAGTTCGGCGCCTAAGGCGTAAGCAGGGCCTGCCGTTATATTTGCGCTTGCCCGCTATAGCGCAGGGCGTAACCATCGCCGGGCCGTAACGCCACGCGAGGGTCCCGATGACCAGACTTAGCCGCTTCGCCGTCGCACCGCTGCATTCGATGACCCGGCGTCTGGCCGATGTCGCCTCCGCGCGCGTCGCACCGGATCTCGTGGTCACGGGTGCCCGGGTGCTTTCGACCTATTCGGAACGTATCCATCCCGGTCGGGAGGTCTGGATCACCGGTGGCCGCGTCGCAGCGGTGAAACCGGCCGGGGCGGCGAAGAAGGTCTGGGGCGGGGTGCCGCTTTACGACGCCGCCGGCGGCATCATCGCGCCGGGGCTGGTCGATCCGCACATCCACATCGAATCCTCCATGGTGACGGCCTGCGCCTATGCCGAGGCTGCGCTCCTCAACGGCACCACCACGATCTTCTGCGACAGCCACGAGATCGGCAACGTCATGGATGTCGCCGGTGTCGAGGCGATGCTGGAGGACGCGCGCGAGGCGCCGCTCTCGATCTTTTTGACGGTGCCGAGCACGGTGCCGGCCACGTCGGCGGAACTGGAGACCGCGGGCGGCGACCTCACGCCAGACAAGATCGCCGGCCTGTTCGACCGCTGGCCCGAAGCGGTCGCGCTCGGCGAGAAGATGGATTTCGTGCCTGTCACGATGGGCGACGAGCGCAGCCATGCCATTCTTGCCGCTGCCTTGAAGCGGGGGCGGCCGGTGTCCGGACACGTTTACGGCCGTGAATTCGTCGCGGCCTATGCGGCGTCCGGTGTCACCGACACCCATGAGGCGATCGATCGCGATATCGCCGACGATCTGCTCGACGCCGGCGTCTGGGTGTTCCTGCGCGGCGGTCCGCCGACCACGCCCTGGCATTCGCTGCCGCAGGCGATCCGCACCATCACCGAACTCGGGGCGTCGCACAAACGCACGGCCGTGTGCACCGACGACCGTGATGCCGACGATCTTCTGCTGTTCGGTCTCGACTGGGTGGTGCGCGAGGCCGTAAAGGCCGGCATGTCGCCCGAACAGGCCTGGTCGATGGGCTCGCTGCATGGCGCCATACGCTTCGGCATGGAGGGCGATATCGGCGGGCTCGGCGGCGGCCGCCGCGCCGATCTCGTGCTGATGGACGATCAGCTCAAGCCGCAATGCACCTGGTATGGCGGCGAGCTGGTGGTCGAGCATGGCAAGATTACGCCGCGGCTCGATCAGGCGCTGTCGCAGCGCTATCAATATCCGAAGGCGGCCTATGCGACGGTGAAGCTGCCGGAGAAGGTCAAGCTGACGCCGGAATTGCCGGCGAAGGCGTGTACCGTCAACGCTATCAAGACCGCGTTGCCGGGCATTACGCTGATTCATGAGAAGGTCGCGATCGAGCCGGCCAAGGATTGGCCGTCGCTGTTTGAGCGCTACGGCCTGTGCTTCGTCACGGTGGTCGAGCGCCACGGCAAGTCGGCCGGCAATGTGGCTTACGGCCTGCTGAAGGATTTCGGCCTGAAGCGCGGGGCGGTCGCCTCCAGCGTCGGGCACGACAGCCACAACATCATCGTCGCCGGCACCAACGAGGGCGACATGCAGGCGGCGATATCGGCCATCAAGGCGGAGCAGGGCGGCGTTTGCGTCGTCGCCGACGGCAAGGTGAGGGCGCTGGTTCCGCTGCCGATCGCAGGCCTGCTCTCCGACAAACGGGTCACCGAGGTCGCCGAAGCGGTCAAGGTACTGAAGAAGGAATGGGCCGAAGCCGGCTGCACCATCCCCTACATGGGCTTCAATTTGATTCCGCTGTCGGTCATTCCGGAAATTCGTATCACCGACAAGGGCCTCGTGCTGGTGCCGCAGATGGAGCTCGCGCCACTGTTCGAGTGAGCGGCTTTCACGCCGATGTCGATCTAACCGCTTGAGACCGCCGCGGTTTTTCCACGGCTGCCGCATCGTGGAAAATAAAATCGATCTCGTTGAGATCGCATCTTGCACGCCCGATGATCGCGCTCGCTGACGCAACTCAAGCGAGGTCCGATATGGCGAAGATGCGAGCCGTCGATGCTGCCGTGCGAATTCTGGAGAAGGAAGGCATCTCGACTGCCTTCGGCGTTCCCGGGGCCGCGATCAATCCGCTGTACTCGGCGCTGAAGAAGCGCGGGTCGATCCGCCACATTCTCGCGCGCCATGTCGAGGGCGCCTCGCATATGGCCGAGGGCTATACGCGGGCGAAGGCCGGCAATATCGGCGTCTGCATCGGCACGTCGGGGCCGGCCGGCACCGACATGATCACCGGGCTCTATTCGGCGATCGCCGATTCCATTCCGATCCTCTGCATCACCGGGCAGGCGCCGCGCGCACGGCTCTACAAGGAAGATTTTCAGGCCGTCGACATCGAGTCGATCGCAAAGCCCGTCACCAAATGGGCTGTGACCGTGCGCGAGCCGGCGCTGGTGCCGCGTGTGTTCAGCCAGGCCTTTCACATCATGCGCTCGGGCCGGCCGGGTCCGGTGCTGATCGACATGCCGCTCGACGTGCAGCTCGCCGAGATCGAGTTCGACGACGAGACCTATGAGCCGCTGTCAGTCTACAAGCCCACCGCGACGCGCAAGCAGGTCGAGAAGGCGCTGGAGATGCTCAACGCCGCCGAGCGGCCGCTGATCGTCGCCGGTGGCGGTATCATCAACGCCGACGCCTCGGACCTGCTGGTGGAATTCGCCGAGATCGCCAACGTGCCGGTCGTGCCGACGCTGATGGCGTGGGGTGCGATCCCCGACGACCACGTGCTGATGGCCGGCATGGTCGGCCTGCAGACCAGCCACCGCTATGGCAATGTGACCATGCTGGAATCCGACTTCGTGCTCGGCATCGGCAACCGCTGGGCCAACCGTCACACCGGCTCGGTCGAGACCTACACCAAGGGTCGCACCTTCGTGCATGTCGACATCGAGCCGACCCAGATCGGGCGCGTGTTCAATCCGGATCTCGGCATCGTCTCGGACGCCAAGGCCGCGCTCGAGCTCTTCGTCACCGTCGCCAGGGAGTGGCGCCGGTCAGGCAGGCTCCGCGAGCGCCAGGCGTGGGCCGCGGCCTGCCGCGATCGCAAGAAGACGATGCTGCGCAAGAGCCATTTCGACAACGTCCCGATCAAGCCGCAGCGCGTCTATGAGGAGATGAACAAGGCCTTCGGCCGCGACACCACCTATGTCACCGTGATCGGCTTGTCGCAGATCGCCGGCGCGCAGTTCCTGGGCGTCTACAAGCCGCGCAACTGGATCAATGCCGGGCAAGCCGGCCCGCTCGGCTGGACGCTGCCTGCCGCGCTCGGAGTGCGTGCGGCATGCCCGGATCGCGAGATCGTCGCGCTGTCCGGCGATTACGACTTCCAGTTCCTGATCGAGGAGCTCGCGGTCGGCGCGCAGTTCAATCTGCCCTACATCCACGTCGTCGTGAACAATTCCTATCTCGGCCTGATCCGCCAGGCCCAGCGCGGCTTCGACATGGATTACCACGTCCAGCTCTCCTTCGAGAACGTCAACGCACCGGAGCTCGGTGGCTACGGCGTCGACCATGTCGCGGTCGCCGAAGGCCTGGGCTGCAAGGCGATCCGCGTCACCGATCCCAAGGATACGCAGGCGGCGTTTGCGACCGCGCGTGAATTGATGGCGAAGCACCGCGTGCCCGTCGTGGTCGAGTTCATTCTCGAACGCGTCACCAACATCGCGATGGGCACGGAGATCGACAACATCGTCGAGTTCGAGGAGGTGCTGGATCTGCCGCTCGACGAGGTCTCGACCGCGCGGCCCGGCGTGCTTCAGCCGGCGGAATAGGGGGAACAGCATCATGCCGAAATTTGCCGCCAACCTCACCATGCTCTTCAACGAGATGCCGTTCATCGACCGTTTCGCCGCGGCGAAAGCGGCGGGCTTCTCCGGGGTCGAGTATCTCTTCCCGTATGATTTCGACAAGGCGTTGCTGCGCGAGCAGCTCGAAGCTCACGGGCTGACGCAGGTGCTGCACAATCTTCCAGCGGGCAACTGGGCGGCGGGCGAGCGCGGCATCGCGATCCTGCCCGATCGCGTCAGTGAATTTCGCGACGGCGTGTTCCGTGCCATCGACTATGCCAAGGCGCTCGATTGCGAGCAGCTCAATTGCCTCGTCGGCATCGCGCCTGCCGATGCCGACCCGCGCGAGCTCAACGAAACGCTGGTCGGCAATCTTCGCTTTGCCGCCTCGACGCTGGCGCGCGAGAACATCAAGCTCCTGGTCGAGCCGATCAACACGCTCGACATTCCCGGCTTCTACCTCAACGGCACCGAGCAGGCGGTTCAGCTGATCTCCGAGGTGCGGTCGAACAATCTGTTCATCCAGTACGACATCTACCACATGCAGATCATGGAGGGCGATCTCGCCCGGACCATGCAGGAATATCTCCCGCAGATCGCCCATATCCAGCTCGCCGACAATCCCGGTCGCCATGAGCCCGGCACCGGTGAGATCAACTACCCCTTCCTGTTCCGCCACCTCGACGCGATCGGCTATCGCGGCTGGATCGGCTGCGAATACAAGCCGCGCACCACGACGCTGGAAGGCCTGTCCTGGCACGCCGCGCAGACATTTGAGACCTGAGGAAACGTAGACATGATCGATATCGGCTTCATCGGACTTGGCACCATGGGACGGCCGATGGCCGGCCACCTTCTGGCCGCAGGCCATCGCGTGCTCCTACATGACGTCGCGCCGGTCGCGCCTGAGCTGATTTCCGCGGGTGGCATCGCCTGCAAGTCAGCCAAGGAGGTCGCGGAGGAGGCGGATGCCGTCATCATCATGGTGCCTGATACCCCGCATGTGGAGGCGGTGCTGTTCGGTAAGGACGGCGTTGCTAACGGGATCTCCAAGGGCAAGATCGTCGTCGACATGAGCTCGATCTCGCCGCTGGCGACCAAAGAATTCGCGAAGAAGATCGAGGCGCTAGGCGCGGACTATCTCGACGCGCCGGTGTCGGGCGGCGAGGTCGGGGCCAAGGCCGCGACCCTCACCATCATGGTCGGCGGGCCGGAGCGGGCCTTTGGCACCATGAAGCCGATCTTCGACAAGATGGGCAAGAACGTCACGCATGTCGGCGCCAATGGCGATGGTCAGACGACGAAGGTGGCCAACCAGATCATCGTCGCACTGACGATCGAGGCGGTGAGCGAAGCGCTGCTGTTCGCATCCAAGGCGGGGGCCAATCCCGCTCTCGTGCGCAAGGCGCTGATGGGCGGTTTTGCATCGTCGCGGATTCTCGAAGTGCATGGCGAGCGCATGGTGAAGCGCAATTTCGAGCCGGGCTTCCGCATCGAGCTGCACCAGAAGGACCTCAACCTCGCGCTCGAAGGTGCGCGCGCGCTCGGCCTGTCGTTGCCGAGCACGGCATTGGCGCAGCAATTGTTCTCGTCCTGCGCCGCGCATGGCGGCAAGGCCTGGGATCATTCCGCGATGGTGCGGGCACTGGAACTGATGGCGGGACACGAGATCGCCGCAGCGTAAGTGTTACGCGGTAACACTCTCCAGATCTGGTCTGTCTTTCGTCGTGCGGGAACCGGAACAATGGTCCGCCCCCGCGGTTGAAGGCGCAGAACAATCACTGGAGAGTGTGGACATGAAGACCCGTCTTGCGATTTCGCTGGCTGCCGTGTCGCTGCTGGCGTCGAGTGCAGCCTTTGCCCAGTCGACGACCGAACAGGGCGCCAGGGACGGCGCACGTGCGGGTGGCGACATCGGCGGACCGATCGGCGCGATGGTCGGCGGCACCGTCGGTGCGGCCGTCGGCGCGGGCCTCGAAATTCCGAATGCCGTGCTCGGCGGAATCCCGCGCGACGATTCCGTCGTGATCCACGAGCGCGTCGTCGTCGGCGAGCCGCTGCCCCCGACCGTGGTGCTGCGCCCCGTGCCGAACTATACCGAGTATCGCTACGCGGTCGTGAACGATCGCCGCGTCATCGTCGAACCGCGCACGCGCCGCGTCGTCAAGATCATCGACTGATCGGTCAGAGCGTGAAGGCTTTGAAGAGCCGGGCCCCGCGGAGCGTCACTCCGCGGGGCCCTAGTTCGTCAGGGCCGAATTGGCGCGGAGGCGTGCCATGATCCAATCGGCGACGGCGGCGAGCGCAAAGCCGATACAGGCGGTGCCGGCATCGACCAGAAAATCGTCCAGCCGTGCATGCCGTCCCGGTGCCCAGAACTGCATCAGCTCGAGCACGCCGATCAGGACCACCGCGATGGCGGCGATGGCCCAGCGGCGATTCCGGTAGGCGAGGCCGAAGGCCAGTCCCACCAGGATGAAGGCGAGGGCGTGCTCACCGTCCTGGCCGAGGTCGGAATGGGGCCGCAGGCCGGGCGGGCCGAGGGTTGCGAAAGTGACGGCGGCCGCGAGCAGCCAGGCAAAAAAGCGAATAAAAATGGGCATCCGGTGCCGATAGCACGGATTTGCAACGGCCTGTTGCGGGGCAGGGATCAGATCGCCGTGTAGTTAATGACGAAACGTTAAAGTGGCTCGCGTACGCCGAGGCCGTGCATGAAGCGTTCCCGGATCTGGACGGGATCCCTGCGGGTGGTACCCACGCCCGGCTTGTCGTCGATGCGGACCGCGATCAGGCTCGGCTCGGAGGCGGACATGGCCTCGTCGACCAGCCGCTCGAAATCCTCCTCGTCCGCGGCCCAGGCGCTGTTGGCAAGTCCCGAGCCTGTGGCTATGGCGACGATGTCGGCGACGCCAGCGGCCGGCGTCGGCTGCGCACCGGTGATCTGGTAGATGCCGTTGTCCATCACGATCATGATGAGGTTCTTCGGCTTCAACGCCGCAATCGTCGAGAGCGCGCCGAGCTGCATCAGCAGCGAGCCGTCGCCTTCGAGCGCGAAGACGCGGCGATCGGGCTGGGCCAGCGCGACGCCCAATGCGATCGGGAAAGCCAGCCCCATGCTGCCGAGCATGTAGAAGTTCTGCGGGCGATGGCCGGCGGCCCAGAGATCGAAATTGGTGTTGCCGATGCCGCCGACCACGGCTTCCTCGTGCTTGAGCTTTCCGATCAGGCGCGAGGTAACGTCGAAGCGGTTCATGACCTTGGTATTGCGCGTGTTCATCGCCGACCTCACTTGTCGAACGTCTTGCCGCCGGTGAGCAGCGGGTTGAGGATTAACGCCACCGGCGCTTGCGTGGTGACGGCCTGCTTGATCGAGCGGTCGGCGATGAATTCGAGTTCGTCGAGCCGGGTGATGGTGTGGTGCTCCAGCGCGAGCGAATCCAGCACCGGGCGCATGGTCCGGCAGACCAGCGATTGCCCGTAATTGAACTCGCCAAGCGTGCCGCGCTCGGAGACGAACATGATCAGCGGGATCTGGTAGGGCACCGCGAGCGAGGCCAGCACGTTGGCGAGCGTGGCGAAGCCGGAGGTCTGCATCAGCACCGCGCCGCGACGTCCGCCCATCCAGGCGCCGGAGACGATGCCGACGGCCTCCTCCTCGCGGGCGGTGGCAAAGGTGGTGAAGAAGGGGTCGGCGTGCAGGTTCTTGATCAGCGGCGTCAGCACGCGGTCGGGCACGTAAGGGATCAGGCTGATCTCGTTCCGCTTCAGGGTCTGCAGGACGATGCCGTGCCAGCTCCTGTCGCCGGCGCCTTGTGCCGCCTGGGGCGAGGTCTGCTGTTCCGCAAGCGCCATTGCGTTCTCCCTTGAGCCGCGCATGCTTCTTGGTTCTGGTCGTCGCGGCGGTCTGCCGAACTTGACGCAGGCAGCGGGATTGTCAACATGTCCGGGCCAGCACCGTGATCTGCGCCAGACGGCCTGTCGTGGCCGGCACCGCCATGTCATAAGCGGCGATAATGCAAAAACGGGAGGAACGCATGGACGGAGCGCGGGGTGCGCTGGCCTTGCGGGTCTCCTTGAGAGAGCCGGAAGGGTCCTGATGTCCGTCAACAGCAAGCGTGTCTTCTACGTCAAATACCTGGCCAATCCGATCTATATCGACATCCTGAAGGCGCGGTCCGACGTCCGGCTCGATCGCATCGAGAACGAGAGCCCGGAAGATTTCTATGCCCCGATCCTGAACGCGGCGCATGTTTACCAGATCGGAGCCGCCCGCGACGAACTTGCCCCGCATTTCCATGTCGATGCCGCCTTCCTGAAGCGCACGCCGAACCTGTTGCTGGTCTCCAGCAATGGCGCGGGCTTCGATCCCGTCGATGTCGAGGCCTGCACCGATGCGGGCGTGCTGGTCGTCAACCAGTCCGGTGGCAACGCGCATTCCGTCGCCGAGCATGCGCTGGCGATGATGCTGACGCTGTCCAAGCGCATCATCCAGTCCGACCGCAAGCTCCGCAGGGAGGCCAACGTCAACCGCAACGAGCTCGTCGGCAACGAGGTCGAGCACAAGACCGTGGGCATCATCGGCCTCGGCAATGTCGGCCGCCGCATTGCCGCGCTGTGCAAGGGCCTGCTCGGCATGACGGTGCTGGCCTATGACCCGTATTTGTCGGCCGAGGTGATGGCCGAGCGGGGCGGGGAGAAGGTCGAGCTCGACGAGCTGCTGCGCCGCGCCGATTTCGTCTCGATCTCCTGTCCGCTCGACAAGAAAAGCCGCAACATGATCAGCACGCGCGAATTCGCGCTGATGCAGCCGCACGCCTATTTCATCACCACGGCGCGCGGCTTCATCCACGACGAGGATGCGCTGCTCCAGGCGCTCCGCGACAAGCGCATTGCCGGTGCCGGCCTCGACGTCTGGTCGAAGGAGCCGCCGCCGCCCGAGCATCCGCTGCTCCAGTTCGACAACGTGCTGGCGAGCCCGCACACCGCAGGCGTGACGATCGAGGCGCGCCAGAACATGGGCCGCATCGCCGCCGAGCAGGTGCTGGACACGCTCGACGGCAAACGCCCGCCGCGCATCATCAATCCCGAGGTCTGGCCGCGCTACGCCGAGCGCTTCAAGCAGGCGTTCGGCGTGACGCCGGGGTAGGGGCGTGCGAAGCCTGATCGCGCTCCGATCGTTGGTTACGCGGATGAAAACAGAAAGCGGCGGATTTTACTGATGGCGTGAATGAACGCGTATCACTTGTCCTGTAGTTGAAGTCCATGAGCATATTTTCGATTGCGACATCCGGACTTTCCGCGGCGAGTTTGCGCGTGAACGTGGCCGCGAGCAACATCGCCAATGTCCGCACGACCGGCCCGCTACCCGCCTCAAGCGGATCGAGCACATCGGCCGGTGCGGGCAGCTCGAGCATTGGCCCGACATTTCCAGCGGCCTATGTGCCGTTGCGCATCGATCAGGTCTCCCAATCGAGCGGCTCGACGCCAGGCGGTACGGTCGCGACCGTGTCGACGGTTTCGCCGAGCTATACCGCACAATCCGACCCCGGCGCTGCCTTCGCAAACGAGGACGGCCTTGTCGCCGCGCCGAACGTCGATCTCGCCAGCGAGTTCGTTCAAATGGCGGCCGCCAAGTACAGCTTCATTGCCAATGCGAAGGTCATTCAAGCCTACGCCGAGACAGAACAGACCCTCCTCGATATCAAGACGTGATCGCTGACGGATTGTATCGACGCCTGCGTTGGCGGCGGGAACCGTCACCGATCTTGATCCGCGTCAAAATCTCCTTTCCCGGTTCAGGCTAAATGGGATTAAAGTGCCGCCGGGGCACGCTGGCGCAGGCAGGAGGTCCCATGTCAACTTATGTCGTCAGGTTCATGAAGGACGTGCTCGGCCAGTACGGCCGGCAGATCGAGGTTTGCCAGGGCACGCTCGAAATCGACGCCACCGACGAGGACGAAGCCAGGGAGCGGGCGAAGGCGAGGTTTTGCAAGGACCAGGCGTTGCATCACTGGTCGCTGCATGCCGACCGGATCCAGGTCAAGCCGGCTGACTTTCCCTCGTAAGGTTTAACGGCCCGGTGCCGTTAGCGTCGGCGGCGCGGTGATGCCCGCGCCGAGCGATCGCTGCACCATGACCGTGTCCGACCAGCGGCCGTGGCGATAGGCGACGCCGCAGAGCACGCCGGCGCGCGCGAAGCCGAACTTTTCGTGCAGCGCCAGCGAGGGCGCGTTGTCGGCATCGATATAGCCGATCATCTGGCGGAAGCCGGCCGCCGCGCACGCATCGATCATTCCCTGGAGCAGCAGCCGTCCGACGCCGCGACCGAGATGCTCGTGGTGGACGTAGATCGAGTGCTTGGCCGTGTAGCGGTAGGCCGGGCGCTTGCGGAACAGCACCGCATAGGCATAGCCGACCACCTCGCCGCGATAGGTCGCGACCAGATGCGGCAGGCGGGTCTGCTTCAGGTTCTTGCGGCGGTCGCGCAGATCGTCCGGTTCGGGCGCGCCGGTTCCCTCGACGTCGCGCGGCACGCCATTGCGGACGTGATGGCGGTAGATCGCCAGCATCGCCTCGACATCGCTCTCCCGTGAGGGGCGGACCAGAACCGGTTCGTCATCTGTACGCGCAATCGCTGTTTCGTTCATCGGCACCTACTCGGCAACGACGTAAGTATAGAGGCCGATGCGGCCCTGTGCATCGATCTCCTTGTAGACGCCCTGGATTTCCACATCGAACCCCGGGAACGTGTTGAAGCAGGTTTCGAACATTTTGAGATAATCCACCATGGGCTTGGCCCGCTCCGTCAGCCGCTCGCCGGGGACGATGGTGGCGATGCCGGGCGGGTAGACCACGAACGGCGTGGTGGCGATGCGGCCCGCGATCGCCTCGATCGGCAAATAGTCGACGTCGTTCTTGAACAGATAGCGCGCGGCATCGCGCGGCGACATCGCGATCTCGGGCATGTGCTCGGGCATGAACTGCCGGGCCTGGAGGGCGCTGACATCGGCGGCGCGGAAGAAGCGGTGCATGTCGCCGCAGAGATCGCGCAGCCGCACGCCGGCATAGCGCGCCTGCCGCCGCTGGTAGAATTCAGGGATGACGTCGGCCAGCAACGCGTTGTCGTCATGCAGCCTTTTGAATGCGACAAGCCCGGAGATCAGCGTGCCGGCCTTGCTCGCCTCGACGCCGGGAGTGAGCAGGAAGAGCAGGGAGTTGAGGTCGTTCTTCTCAGGGACGATGCGGTTTTCGCGCAGATACTGCGCGACCACGGGCGCGGGAATGCCGTGCTCGGCATAGGCGCCGGTGGTGCGATCGAAGCCGGGCGTCAGCAGCGTCAGCTTGTTCGGGTCGGTCATGGCAAAGCCCTCCGCGAGATCGGGAAAGCCGTGCCAGTTGGTATCTGGCGAGAGCTGCCACAGCGCCGGATTGGTGGCGAGCTCGTCGGTGGAGAGGGTCTCCCAGGCGACGTTGTGCGCGGCGCCGGGGCGGCTGACGTCGGGAATGGCGACGCGATCGGGCACGAAGGGCTCGAAGAACCAGCGGCGATCCGGATTTTGCTCCTTCTCCTCGAACTCCCGGCGCATGGCGCGGATCTTCTTGCGCAGCTCGATGCCGAGCCGGATCGTGTCGTCCCACAGCACCTCGCCCGAGCGGCCCTTCATCATCTGCGCGCCGACGTCGAGGGAGGCGAACAGCGGGTAGAACGGCGAGGTCGAGGCGTGCTGCATGAAGCTCTCGTTGAAGCGGCGGTGTTCGACGCGCCGCTTCTGGCCGCGGATATGGCGGTCCTTGATGTGGATCTGGGAGGCCTGTGAGAAGCTCGCGAGCTGCTTGTGGGTAGACTGCGTCGCGATGATGCCGGGTGCTTCGGGGGGAAGGTTCGCCAGCCCCATGGCGAAGCGGCCGGCATAGAGCGGGTGGAATTTCATGAAGCCGGCCCAGGCCTCGTCGAACAGGATGTATTCGCAGAGATGGCCGATGCGCTTCAGGATCATCTCGGCGCTGTGGATCGAGCCGTCATAGGTGCACTGCTCGACGACGGCGACGCGGAACGGCCGCGCCTTGCGCCAGGCGTCCTTGTCCGTCACCAGCGGATGGTTCCGGATCGCCTCGCGCAGGGCCTTTTCGTCGAGCATGTCCCAGCGCATCGGGCCGATCAGGCCCCAGGCATTGCGGATGGTCGGGACGTAGACCGGGACGCCGCCATTGATCATCAGCGCGCCGTGATGGGCGGCCTTGTGGTTGTTGCGGTCGAACAGCACGAGGTCGCCGTCGGTGACGAGGGCGCCGAGCGCGACCTTGTTCGAGGTCGAGGTGCCGTTGAGCACGAAATAGGTCTTCTCCGCGCCGAAAATCTGGGCAGCTTCCTTCTGCGCCCTCAGCGCGGGACCCTCGTGGGTGAGGAGGTCGCCGAGGTCGAGCACGGAATTGTCGAGGTCGTCGCGGAACACGGATTCGCCGAGATGCTCGACGAAGACCCGGCCGATCGGGCTGCGGTTGTAGAACACGCCGCCATTGTGACCCGGACAGGTCCAGAGCTGGTTGCCTTCCTCGGCATAATCGACCAGTGCGCCGAAGAACGGCGTCTTCAGCGTCTCGGCATATTGCTTGAGCCGGCTGATCAAATTCTTGGCGATGAAGGTCGGCGTCTCCTCGGACAGGAAGACATAGCCGTCGATGAAGTCGAGCACCTCGACCGGCAAATCCTCGAAGCGCTTGCGCCGGATCAGGAGGATGATCGGGAAGTCGAGGCCGCGGCGCCGCATCAGGTTGATCAGCGCCGAGGTCTTCCCCTCGAGGCCCTTCTTGCCCCAGTCCACCACCATGCAGCCGATCGCGGCGTCGGTCTGCACCGCGATCTCCGCGTCCTCCAACCTGCGGGCCCTCACGACCTCGAAGCCGGAGCGCTGGATCTCCTCGATAATCTGGTTGAAGCGGATGCCTTCCAGATCGTCGGCGTCGAACACAGGTGCGGCGAACAGGAAGTTGAAGCGCTTGAAATAATCCATGGTGTGTCCCGAATCTACAGAGACTGGCAGGTCTCTGCACTTTCGATGACAGTTCTATGACAATCGCCCGATCCAGCGGGGATCGTGTGACGGGCGATCAATCCAGCAACTTGTCCAGCGTGATCGGGAAGCGCCGGATGCGCTTGCCGGTGGCGTGATAGACTGCGTTCGCGATCGCCGCAGGTACGCCGACGATGCCGATTTCGCCAATGCCCTTGACGCCCAGCTTGTTGATCCGGTCGTCGGGTTCGTCGACGAAGATGACGTCGATGTCGTGAACGTCGGCATTCACGGGAATGTGGTACTCGGCGATGTTCGCGTTCATGATCCTGCCGAAGCGGTGATCCATCACCGTCTCCTCGTGCAGCGCCATTCCGATGCCCCAGACCACGCCGCCCATGATCTGGCTGCGGCCGGTCTTGGTATTGAGGATCCGTCCGGCTGCGACCGCGCTCACGACGCGCGTGACGCGGATGACGCCCAGGTCTTCGTCGACCTTGACCTCGGCGAAGACCGCCGAATGGGTGTTGCGCGCGTGCGACTTGTCCTCCGCGAAATGATTGAGCTTCTGCTTCTCGATCCGCTCGAGCTTGCCGTGACGCATCGCGTCCGCGATCGAGACGGCACGGGCCTTGTCGCCGGCCTTGGCGATCGTGCCGTCGACCAGGATCACATCGGGCGCATCGACGCCGCCGAGGGGCGAGGCGGGCATCGCCTTGGCGAGCCGTGCGAGCTCCTGGCGAATGTCTTCGGCCGCGCCCAGCACGGCGTGCGCGGCCGACGCCGCCATCCAGGAACCGCCTTCGACGGGGGCCTGCGGCAAGGTCGAATCGGCAAGCCTCACGTCGATATTCTCGATCGGCAGCCCGAGGGCGTCGGCGGCCACCTGGGCCACGATGGTGTAGGTGCCGGTGCCGATATCGGACGCGGCGCAGGATACCTCGGCATGGCCGTTCGACGTCAACACGATGCGGACGGCGACCGGCATCTGAAGCGCCTCCCATACCCCCGTCGCCATGCCCCAACCGACCAGGTCCTTGCCATCACGCATGGAGCGCGGAGCAGGATTGCGCCGGCTCCAGCCGAACGCTTCCGCGCCGCGGGCGTAGCATTCGCGCAGCTGCTTGCTGGTGTAGGGCAGGTCTTCACTCTGGTCGCGGTCCGAATAGCACTTCAATCGCAGCTCGATCGGGTCGAGCTTGAGCGCGACGGCCAGCTCGTCCATGGCGCATTCGAGCGCGCAGACGCCGGAGGCGGCGCCGGGCGCGCGCATGTCGCAGGGTGTGGAGACGTCGAGATCGACGAGCTTGTGGGAGAAGAGGCTGTTCGGGCTCTTGTACAGCTGTTCCGCCCAGCCGCTGTCATTGCGCGAAAAATCCTCGTAGCGCGAGGTCATAGCAGTGGCTTCGTGCGCGACGGCATCGAGCGTGCCGTCGGGCCTTGCGCCGAGCGCGACGCGCTCGATGGTCATCGGCCGATAGCCGAGCCCGTACATCTGCTGCCGTGTCAGGACGACACGAACGGATCGCTTGAGTTCGAGCGCGGCAAGCGTCGCCAGCACCACCTGGTATTGCGGCCGCAATCCGGAGCCGAAGGCACCGCCGACATAGGGCGAGACCACGCGGAGGTCATCGTGCTTCTTGTTGAACACACTGCATAGATATTTGTGGACGTTCTGGACACCTTGCGTCTTGTCATAGACGGTAAGCCTGCCGCTGCCGTCGCGGACCACCGTGGTCGCATAGAGCTCCATCGGGTTGTGGTGCTCGGTCGGCAGGACGTAATCCGCCTGGTGCCGCACAGCGGCCCCAGCCAGCGCTGCGGCGGCGTTGCCGCGCGGCTTGTGCGGCCGATCCACTTTGCCGGCTTTGCCATGTTCGGATTCGAGGTCGGTCGCAAATGCCTCCCGGTCGTATTCAACGCGCACGCGGGTCGCGGCGAATTTGGCGGTTTCCCAGTCATCCGCCACGACGAGCGCGATCGGCTGGCCGTTGAACCAGATCCTGTCGTCATAGAGCGGGCGGAAAGGCGAGCCCTTCTCCGGCGCCACCTCGTCCTTCCAGGCATCGTCATTGTCGGCGAGGGGCGGACGATGCGCATGCGTAAGCACGTCGACCACGCCCTTCACTTGCAGCGCGTCGCTGGCGTCGAGGCGAGCGAGACGTCCGCGCGGAATCGTGGCCTCGACGACGAAGCCATGGAGGAGGCCGTCTGCCGGGAATTCGCCGGCATATTTGGCGGCTCCGGTGACCTTGGCGCGGCCATCGACGCGGGACGTTGGCGTTCCGACATAGGCGTTCATCGGTCCCTCACGCGATTTTCTTGTGAGCCTGTGATTGTGGCGTGGCGATCGCGGCCTGTATCAGCGTACGCACGATGGTGCGGCGTGCGAGCTCGATCTTGAAGCGGTTATGTGCGCGCGCCGTTGCCCCGTGCAGCAGCAGATCGGCCGCGCGCGAGAAGTGGTCCGGCGTCGCTGCCTGGCCGCGCAACGCCGCTTCGGCCTCAAGGCTGCGCCAGGGCTTGTGAGCCACGCCGCCGAGCGCCAGGCGGGCTTCGCTGATCGCGTTGCCATCCAGTTCGAGCGCGGCCGCGACCGAGACCAAAGCAAAAGCATAGGACAGCCGGTCGCGGATTTTCAGATAGCTGTAGTTACGGGCAAAGCCATGCTTGGGAAGTTCGACGGCCGCGATGATCTCGCCGATGCCGAGATTTGTATCGACATGAGGTTTGTCCTCCGGGAGTCGATGGAAATCGGCCAATGCGATCGTGCGCTGGCCGGAGGGACCTGCGACGTGCACGAGCGCACCGAGCGCGGCAAGTGCGACGCTCATGTCGGACGGGTTGGTCGCGATGCAGGACGCGCTCGTGCCGAGGATTGCGTGGTTGCGGTTGAGGCCGTCGATTGCCGAGCAGCCGCTGCCGGGCTCTCGCTTGTTGCAGGGCGTCGCCGTGTCATAAAAGTAGGCGCAGCGCGTGCGCTGCATCAGGTTGCCGCCAACGGAGGCCATATTGCGCAATTGCGCGGAAGCGCCGGCGAGGATGGCGCCGGCGAGCAGGGGGTAGCGCTGCTCGACAAGCGGATGGTAGGCGAGGTCCGAATTCGGTACCAAGGCGCCGATGCGCAGCCCTCCGTCGGACGTCTCCTCGATGTCGCGGAGCGGCAGGCGGGAGATGTCGATCAGCCGGGAGGGCCGCTCGACATTTTCCTTCATCAGGTCGATCAGATTGGTCCCGCCGGCAATCAGCTTGGCGTCGGGATCGGCGGCCAGCAGGCGGATCGCATCGGCGACGTCGGTGGCGCGGGAATATTGGAAGTTGTTCATGGCCGGCCCATTGCCTGCTGGATCGCGGCGACGATGTTCGGATAGGCGCCGCAGCGGCAGAGATTTCCGCTCATCAGCTCTCTGATCTCGTCGGCATCCCGGGCGCGGCCTTCGGCCAAAAGGCCCGCCGCCGAGCAAATCTGTCCCGGCGTGCAATAGCCGCACTGAAAGGCGTCGTGGTCGATGAACGCCTGTTGCACGGGATGAAGCGTTCCGTCCTTGGCAAGCCCTTCGATCGTCGTGATCTCGGCGCCGTCCTTCATGACGGCGAGCGTCAGGCAGGAATTGACGCGCCGTCCGTCGATCAGCACGGTGCAGGCGCCGCACTGGCCGTGATCGCAGCCTTTCTTGGTGCCGGTCAGCGCAAGATGGTCACGCAGGGCATCCAGAAGCGTGGTCCAGGGCACGAGATCGAGCGTGTGGCCGACGCCATTGACGACGATATGAACTGGAATGCGTTCGGGAATCTCGTGCGTGACATCGCTCATGTCCTGCTCCCTGCGACGGCGACTGAGCCGAGACGTCAGCCGAGCTGACGCGGAGGCACCGTTGCCTCCGCTTGCCAATGGCCTCCAACTTACAATCGGCCGCTTGGTTCCCTGCCGGGAATTATGGCGCCCGCGACACAGTGTCAGCGCTTGGCTTCGCCGAAGACCACCGTCGGCACCGCGCGGTTGACGATCTCGCGCAGCGCGAAGCTCGATTGGACCCGCGCCACGCGCGGCAGGCGCGACAACTCGGTACGGTGGATGCGCTCGAAATCCTGGATGTCGCGGGCGAGCACGATCAGGATGTAGTCGTCGGTGCCCGACATCAGGAAGCAGCGCACGACGGACGGACATTTCACCACCTCGGCCTCGAACGCCTTCAGCGCCTCGTCGCTCTGGCTCTCCAGCGCAATGCGCACCAGCACGGTCGTGGTGAGGCCGAACTGCGCCAAATCAAGCGCGGCTTGGTATGCCTGGATGTAGCCGTCGTCCTCCAGCGCCTTCTGCCGCCGCGCCAGCGCCGTGCTTGATAGCCCGACCTTGGTGGCGAGCTCGGTGTGGCTGGCCCGCGCATTGGTGGTGAGTTCCGCGAGGATGGCGAGATCTTTCCGGTCGAGGGCCAAGGTTTCGTTTCCAGCGTGAAAGGGCGTTTGCACGCCGGAAACCGGCGCGGGGAGGTCGAAGCTAGCGGATATTTGCACGAAACCAAACTGGCCCGATCGCTACGATGGCGGGGTGAATCAGGACGTTGGAAGGAGCCCAAAATGCGCGTCGGTGTGCCCAAGGAGATCAAGGTGCAGGAATATCGCGTCGGGCTCACCCCGGGCGCGGTCCGCGAATATGTCGCGGCCGGGCACCAGGTGACGGTCGAGACCGGCGCCGGCAGCGGCATCGGCGCGTCCGACGAGGTGTACCAGCGGGCAGGGGCCGCGATCGCGGAGAACGCCCGCGACATCTTCGCCAGCTCCGACATGATCGTGAAGGTGAAGGAGCCACAGAAAAGCGAATGGGCCCAGCTTCGCGAAAGCCAGATCCTCTTTACCTACCTCCATCTCGCGCCGGATCCCGAACAGGCCAAGGGTCTGCTCGC
Organism: Bradyrhizobium sp. 604_D8_N2_3; assembly: GCF_051810765.1. NCBI lineage: Bacteria > Pseudomonadati > Pseudomonadota > Alphaproteobacteria > Hyphomicrobiales > Nitrobacteraceae > Bradyrhizobium > Bradyrhizobium sp. 604_D8_N2_3. Next base: position 3,276,410 of record NZ_JBPWPM010000001.1, read on the forward strand.
TTCCGGTTGCACTGCGGTCGCCTATGAGACCGTCACCGACGCGGCCGGTCACCTCCCCCTGCTTGCGCCGATGAGCGAAGTCGCCGGCCGCCTCGCCGTCGAAGCCGCCGGCGCCGCGCTCAAGCGATCGGCCGGCGGCCGCGGGGTGCTGCTCGGCGGTGTGCCCGGCGTGCAGCCGGCGCGCGTCGTCGTGCTCGGCGGCGGCGTGGTGGGAACGCAGGCCGCGCGCATGGCGGCGGGCCTCGGTGCGGAAGTCACTGTGATCGACCGCTCGATTCCCCGTCTACGCGAGCTGGACGATGTGTTTCTCGGGCGCGTGCGCACCCGCTTCTCGACCATCGAAGCGGTCGAGGACGAGGTGTTCGCCGCCGACGTCGTGATCGGGGCGGTGCTGGTGCCGGGCGCCAGCGCTCCAAAGCTCGTCACGCGCGCGATGCTCAAGTCGATGCGGCCGGGCGCCGTGCTGGTCGACGTCGCGATCGACCAGGGCGGCTGCTTCGAGACATCGCATCCGACCACGCACGCCGATCCGACCTATCAGGTCGACGGCATCGTGCATTATTGCGTCGCCAACATGCCGGGCGCGGTGCCGGTGACGTCGAGCCAGGGGCTGAACAACGCAACGCTGCCATTCGGCCTGATGCTCGCCAACAAGGGCTTTGCTGCAGTCCTGGAAAATCCGCATTTGCGCAACGGACTGAACGTGCATCGTGGCCGCATAACCAACAAGGCGGTTGCCGAGAGCCTCGGGCTGGAATTTGCTCCGGTCGAGAGCGGCCTCGCCGCTTGACGGCTACACTGATTTGCGGTGGCGGCTGTCGAGCGCGGCCTCGATCGTTTCCGGACGCTCGATCCGTTCGATCAGCATGTCGATGCGATCACCGCCCCAGAACAGCTCGCCGTTGAACACCATGGTCGGCACGCCGAACACGCCGAGTGCTTCGGCTTCGTCGATGATGCGGTCGTGCTCGGTGCGGGCAGGGCCGTTGACGTAGGCTTCGAACTCGCTCGCCGAGCCGCCGCACGCGGTGATGACGTCCGTGATTGCGGCGAGATCGTCGATCTCGAGCTCATGGCTCCAGAATTTGCGGAACACCGTGTCGTGATAAGGGCGGAAGAAGCCGTGCCGCTGTGCGAACAGCATTCCAACGCTGGAATAGAAGGCGTCGTAGATCCGACGCGGCCCCTTCATGACGAGCCCTTGCGCATTGGCATAGCGCCGCGCGTCCATATAGGCGTAACGCACCTTGCGCCAGAAATGCGGCGTGCGCTCCTCGACCGTCCCCATGAATTCGGCGACGCGCAGCGTATAGGGCAGCCATTCGAGCTCGACGCCGTGCGCCTCCTCGAGCGAAAATAGCCGCTTGTTGGCCACGAACGCGTAAGGGCTCTTGTAGTCGGTGTAGACGCGGACAAGCGGCTTGGGCATTGGCGGCTTCCCTCGGCGTACGGCGCTCCCGGTTGTGCGGGAGATTAACCCGCGAATTCCGTCATTGCGAGCGCAGCGAAGCAATCCAGAGTATCTCCGCGGAAAGATTCTGGGTTGCTTCGCTGCGCTCGCAATGACGACGAGGTGAGGTTTACGCCTTCGTCAACCTGTACTGCCCCAGATCCGGATCATGCGTCATGCGCCAGTAGTCCACGAACCGCCAGGGCATCGCCGAAAACACGCGGCCGCTCGAATTGCGATAATAGGTGCTCATGCCGGTATGGGTCCAGATCATCGCCTCGTGCTCGGCATCGACCTTCTGGACGTAGTCGTCCAGCACCTCCCTGCGGACGTCGATGGCGGCGACGTCGTGCTCAATCATGTCGGCGAGGCAGGCGGAGATATAGCGGCTCTGGCATTCCGACTGGAAGATGACGCTGCCGCCATGGGCGGGGCCGGAGTTCGGACCGAGCATGCAGAAGAAGTTCGGAAAGTCCGGGACGGTGAGGCCGAGGAACGCCGTCGGGTTGTCGTTGGCCCAGGCCTCGCGCAGATCCTTGCCGCCGCGGCCGCTGATGTTGAGGCGCGCCGCCATCTCCGTGACCTTGAAGCCGGTGGCGACCACGACGATGTCGGCGGGGCGGTGCTCGCCGTCTGCGGTGACGATGCCGTCGCGATCGAAATGATCGATCGTGTCGGTGACGAGCTCGACATTGTCCCGCGTGAGCGTCCTGAACCAGTTGTTGTCAAGCAGGATGCGCTTGCCATAGGGCGGATAGGTCGGCACGCATTTGGCGATCAGGTCGGGCCGATCCTTCAGCTCGGTGAGGATGAAATCGGTCAGCTCCTGGCGATGCCGGTCATTGCCCTTGTTGACGGCGCGCTCCGGATGCGGCCAGGCCGGGTCCTTGCGCAGGAACGGCAACAGGCCGTCGCCATAGCGCCAGAACATGTTGAAGCGGTACCACTGCACATAGAACGGCAGATGCGCGAGCAGCCAGCGCGCGCCGTCGCTGATCGGATCGGAATAGCCCTTAACGGGCCGCGCCCATTGCGCGCTGCGTTGATAGACCGTGACGGGCGCGACGCGGCCGGCGATCGACGGCACCAGCTGCATCGATGTCGCGCCGGTCCCGATCACGGCGACATGCTTGCCGTCGAGATTGATGTCGTCCGACCACAGGGCCGAATGCAGGATCGTGCCCTTGAAGTCTTCCTCGCCCTTGAAGCGGGCGCGAGAGGGATCGTTGAGCTGGCCGATGGCCGAGACCAGCGCGGTGGATTCAAAGGTTTCTTCGCCGCTCTTCGTCTTCAGCGTTGAGATCCAGCGTCGCTTGCCTTCGTCCCAGCGCGACGCTGTCAGCTCGGTATTGACCCGCAGATGCTCGCGGATGCCGTATTCCTCGGCGACCTTCAGCAGATAGGCAAGCAGCTCCTCGCGCTGGCAGAAATAGCGCGTCCATGCATTGCCCGAGCCGAACGAGTAGGAATAGGAATGGTTCGGCGTATCGACGCCGCAGCCGGGATAGCGGTTGATCCACCAGGTGCCCCCGAGCTCGGCGTTCTTCTCGACGATGGCGTAGGGGATGCCGAGATGGCCGAGTGCGACGCCGAGCGCGATGGCGCAGACGCCGGCGCCGACGATCAGCACGTGCTGGCCGGCAAGCTTCTCGGCGGAGGGGCGCTTCGTCCATTGCGGCTCGCGCGCTACAAATCCCATCTCCTCGCGCATCAGCGGTGCATATTCCGGTGCGACGTTCTCGCCGAGGCAGGCGCGCATCATCTTGAGCAGCAGCTCTTCGCCGGGATCGGTGATGACGGGTTTTGGCGTGCCGCCGGCAAACAGCTTGACCACTGCGGCACGGATTTCGTCCTGGACCTCCCGGGGCACGCCGGCTTCTGGATCGGGAATGAGGCGGATGTCGCGCTTGGGCAAGTACGGCGGCTCGAGCCAGCGCTCATCGCCGGTCATGTGCACCAGCACCATCAGCAAACAGCGGATATCGCCTTCGGCGATCGCGGAGACGAGATCGAGCGGCTTTTGTGGAGATGCGATGTTCATGGCGTGTCCTGATCTCCGGATGCACTGAAGAGGCCGCGCGTCATCAGCTTGCGATAGGCGGAGATGACGTGGTCGGGGACGGCGGTGACGCCGCCGGCCGAATAGGAGTAGCGGCGGCTGAGATAGCCGCGCGCGCCCATCAGCATGTGGACGATGGCCTCGAATTCCTCGTCGCTGTAATCCTCGATCGCGCCTGCCGCTCGTGCGCGGCGCAAAATGCGGACATAGGCGACCGAAATGTTGTCGAGATGTTTCTGGTAGCCGATGGGCGCGAAGAATTCGGCCTCGTTGAGGATGCGCAGGAACTCCGGCACCTCACGGATAAAGTCGAAGAAGGCGGAGAAGCGGGCGATCTCCTGCCGCGCGGCATCGGCGGTGCCGGTGCGTGCGCGGATGAACTCGACCATGTCGAGGCCGATCTTCGGCAGCAACTGGTCGAGCAGTTCCTGGCGGTTCTCGAAATGATTATAGAAGGTGCCTTGCGCGACGCCGGCTTCTTCCGTGATGCGGGCGACGGAGGCTTCGGCATAGCCATGCTTGCCGACGACCTTGGTCGCGGCGTCAAAGATCTTCTGCTTGGTCCAGGCGTTGCGCTCGACGCGGTTAAGCTTTGTGACCTTGGCATTCGCTTGCGTCATTCAGAGGTCTCCAGCTCGGCGCGCAGCACGCGCTTGAGGATTTTTCCGCTCGGGTTGCGCGGCAGGCCGTCGCGGATAACGAGCTGTTTCGGTACCTTGAAGCTCGCCAGGCGCGTACGGCAGTGCTCGGTGAGGGCAGGGAGCGCAAGGCTCGCGCCTTCGGCCAGCACGACGATCGCGACCGGCCGCTCGCCCCAGCGCGCATCGCGCAGGCCGATCACCGCGACTTCGCGCACCTCGGGCAAGTCGTAGATGACGCGCTCGACTTCGGAGGAAGCGATGTTCTCGCCGCCCGAGATGATCATGTCCTTCTTGCGGTCGGTCAGGTACAGGAAGCCTTCCTCGTCGAGATAGCCGACATCGCCGCTGCGGAACCAGTCGCCGAAGAAGGCCGCCGCCGTCTTCTCCGGATCCTTCCAATAGCCGCGCGTGATTTTCGGTCCGCGCAGACAGATCTCGCCATTGACGTTCGGCGGCAGCGTCTTGCCGTCCTCGTCACGGATCTCGATCTCGACATGGGCGATGGCGCGGCCGGTCGAGCCGATCTTCTCGATCTCGCGGCCGGCTTCCATGAAAGTGTCGCCGCCGACGGTCTCGGTGAGGCCATAGGCATCGATGTAGCGCGCATTGCGGAAGAACTCCGAGAACGCGCGGATGCGCACCTCCGGCGTCTTCTCGCCGCCGCCGATCGCCCATCTCAGGCTGGAGACGTCGTAGCGATCGCGGGTGGGGCAGGTGAGCATCGCGGTGGTCATCACAGGCGCGAACCATGCCGCGTTCAGCTTGTCCTCCGCGATCGCCGCAAGCGCGGTCTCCGGCTCGAAATTGCGCTCGATGCGGATGAAGCCGCCGTGCCAGAGCACGGCGATGCCGGGCAGGTCGAGCGCGCCGACGTGATAGAGCGGGCCGACAACGAGCAGTCGCGTCTCGGCACCGATGCCGAGCGCGATCGTCTGGTCGGCGGACTTCCAGTAAAAATTATCGTAAGTGAGCATCACGCCTTTGGGGCGGTCGGTCGTACCCGAGGTGTACATCAACCGCATCAGGTCGGACGGTGCGCGGACGTGCATCGGCGCGGGCACGGCCTCGCCCGCGAGGTGCGTGATGCTTTGCTGCGCAACTTCGTTCAGCACGACAACCTTCGCGCCCGCTGCATTCGCGGCGAGTTCCTCATCGACGATCAACAACCGCGCGCCGGCATTGCCCGCGATGTAGCCGACCTCGTCGCGCGACAGTCGAAAATTGATCGGCAAGAACACCGCGCCGAGATGACTGGTGGCGAAGACGAGCTCCAGGAACGCCGCGCTGTTCTTCATCAGCACGGCCACGACGTCGCCCGCGCCGATGCCCTGCGCGGCGAGCCAGCCGGCCGCTTGCCGGATGCGCGCATCGAAATCGGCGTAGGAGATCTCCTCGCCGCGATATTTCAGCGCGGGCCGGTCCGGCGTGCGCCGGGCATGAAAGGTGATGAAGCTCGAAAGATTGATCATTTTGCGGGTTTTGGGCCGATTACCGGCCTCGTTTCCTCCTTTGATGAATTATGACTCGTAATTCATCTTTGGCTTGACGTCACCCCCCTGCCTCTGAAATTGTTGGGAACACGGAGACGAGACGATCTCCGGCAAGGGACCAGGAAACGCCGACCCGAAAGAGGGAGGGGAAAATGACGAGAACCCGCATGCCGGGCATCAGCCGCCGTTCAACGCTGGCGCTGATGGGCGCCGGTGCGATGAGTGTTGCCGCACCGTGGGTGGCGCGCGCGCAAGCCAAGACGATCAAGATCGGCATGCCGACGATTCTGTCGGGCCGCGTTGCGCAGCTCGGCACGTCGTCGCGCAATGCGGTGATGCTCGAGGTCGACAAGGTCAACGCCGCCGGCGGACTTGCCGGCCGCCAGATCGAGATGGTGATCCGTGACTCCAAGGGCCAGCCGCAGGAAGCCGCCCGCGTCGCGCGCGAGCTCGTCAACACCGATGGTTGCGAGTGGCTGATCGACGGCGAGGCGTCGTCCGGATCGTTTGCGGTTCACGAAGTGGCGCGCGATCTCGGTGTGCTCTGCGTCCACACCTGTTCGGAAGCGTCCTCGCTCACGGCCGATCCGAAGCAGCACATCCCGAACGCGTTCCGTTGCGTGCGCCAGGGCATCCACGATTCCATCGTCGGCGGCAGCTATGCCGCCTCGATCGCGAAAGCCAAGGGCCTGAAGAAATGGGCGACCTGCTCGCCGGACTATGCCTATGGCCGCGACACCACCGGCGAGTTCACGCTGTACCTGAAGCGCTTTGCGCCCGACGTCGAAATCATCAGCGAGTCCTGGCCAAAGCTGTTCCAGCCCGACTACACCGAAGTCGTGACCAAGATCCTCCAGGCCAAGCCGCAGGCGCTGTACTCCTGCCTGTGGGGCGGCGATCTCACCTCCTATATCGACCAGGCCAACATCTATGCGATGTTCGGCCAGATGGAGGTGTTCGCGGTCAACATGGCCGACTACACCGCGCTCACCGTGGTGAAGAACCTGCCCAAGGGTATCCACTCCGGCAACCGCTACATCAAGACCTTCCCGACCACGCCGGAGAACGCGGCCTGGGGCGATGCCTACAAGGCGAAGTACAACGAATATCCGACCAACTGGTCGTGGCAGAACGCGACGGCCGTGATGTTCCTCGCCGAGGCCGCGAAGAAGGCCAACACCACCGACGGCAAGAAGATCGCGGAGGTGCTGAAGGGCCTCACCATCAAGTGCCCGTTCGGCGCCGACGGCACCGTGACAATGCGCGGCGACGACCACACGCTGGTCGGCTACGCGATCGGCTGGGGCACCACGATCCCGCAGGAGCCCTACGTGCCCGAGGTCAAGGCCGGCGACTGGAAGACCATCTTCGAGCTCGAGGCCGAGTGGAAGAAGAGCAAGGGCTACACCTGATGTGACGCGCGGCGGAGACGGGCGACCGTCTCCGCCGTTTTTATTTGGTTCTCCGCGCCAAGTCCGGCGCGTCGCAATGAAAGTGCTCCCGTGGATCTCGACGCGCTCGCCGGCTGCCTCTCCAGTTCCGCCTGCCTGGTGACGCAAACCACCAGCGGCCTCATCATCGGCATGCTCCTGTTCCTGGTCGCAGTCGGGCTGACGCTGATCTTCGGCGTGCTCAAGGTCGTCAATTTCAGCCACGGCGCCTTCTACATGTTCGGCGCCTATTTCGCGATGACGGCCTATCAGCTCACCGGGAGCTTCGCGCTGGCGATGTTCGCGGGCGCGGCTGGGACCGCGATTCTCGGTATGATCTTCGAGCGCGTCTTCATGAGCCGCGTCTATGGCGCCGACGTGCTGATGCAGCTGCTCGTCTGCTACGCCTTCGTGCTGATCTTCGACGATGTCGTGCGCATCATCTGGGGGCCGGAATTCAGGTCGATGGGCATGCCCGCGGCATTCCAGGTGATGCCGCTGTTCATCGCCGGCGGCGTAGTGCCGCCTTATTACCTGCTGCTGATCGGCGTCGCGCTCGTCGCAGCGATCGTGCTCGGCATCGGATTGTCGCGCAGCCGTATCGGCAAGGTGATCCGGGCGGCGGCACATAATCCCGGCATGGTCTCGGCGCTCGGCATCAATACCGGTCTGATCTATGGGGGCGTGTTCGCGCTCGGCGGCATGCTGGCGGGCCTTGCCGGCGCGCTCGCGGCGCCCGTGCGTTCGCTCACACCCGGCATGGGATTTTCGGTACTGATCGAATCCTTCATCGTCACCGTGATCGGGGGGATGGGTTCGATCCTGGGCGCTCTGATCGGAGCGCTGCTAATCGGTCTGATCCGCTCCTTCGGCTCGCTCGGCTTTCCCCTGTTCACGGAAGGCCTGATGTACCTGTTCATGGTGATCGTGCTGGTCTCCAAGCCCACCGGCCTGTTCGGCAAGGAGGCGGCATGACCGAGCTCGAGGCCGGACGCGCCGAGACGCTGGCGCCGGTGCGTAGCGGTGTGGCGCTGCAACGCTATCGCGACGTCCTGATTGCGCTCGTCGCCTTTGCCGTGCTGGCGAGCCTGCCGCTGTTCACCGGCAGCAAGGCGCTGCTCGATTTCGTCATCCGCTGCTCGGCTTACGGCCTGTTCGCGACCTCGCTGAACCTGCTGGTCGGCTACACCGGCCTGACTTCGTTCGGCCACGGCATGTTCTTCGGCCTTGGCGCCTACAGTTTTGGCCTGATCATGCAGAAGCTGGGCGTGCCGATTCCCGTGGCCTTCGTCGCGACGCTGGCGATCACGGCGGTAATCGCCGCCGTCATCGGCGCGATCTGCGTGCGGCTGAAGGATATCTATTTCGCCTTCGTCACGCTCGCGTTTCAGATGCTGATCCACTCGACCATCCTGTCCTGGGCCTCCTTCACCGGCGGCGACCAGGGCCTGCGTGGCGGCATTCCGCGCCCCACATTCCTCGGCATCAATCTTGCGAACCACATCCATCTCTATGTCGCGAGCTGCGCGCTTCTCATCCTCGGCCTGCTCGCGATGCGCCAGATCGCGCAATCGCCGTTCGGTTACACGTTGCGCATGATCCGCGACAATGCCGCGCGCGCAAGCTTCCTCGGCATCGACGTCTGGCGGGCCAAGCTGACAGTCTTCGTGCTGGCGGCATTGTTTGCGTCGATGGGGGGCATGGTGATGGCGCTGTTCGTCTCCGGTGCCTATCCGGAATTCGCCTATTGGACGATCTCGGGCGAGGGCATCTTCATCAACATGCTCGGCGGCGTCTCGACCTTCCTGGGGCCGATGGTCGGCACCGTGCTGCTGCTTCTGCTCAACGACACCGTCACGCGCTTCACCGAATACCACGGCATCGTGCTCGGCGTGGTCATCCTGTTCTTCGCGCTGGGCCTGCGCAAAGGCCTGCTGGATTTCGTTGCCGACTGGTTCGCGCACCGGCGTGACGCAGGCGAGGGGCGCTAGCGATGCTCGAGATCCGCAACCTCGCAAAATCCTTCGGCGGCGTGAAGGCGACCAACGACGTCACGCTCGACTTCCCCGACGGTTCGCTCACGGCGGTGATCGGCCCGAACGGCGCCGGCAAGAGCACGTTCTTCAACCTGATCACCGGCGCCTTGAGGCCGGATTCCGGCCAGGTGCTGCTCGACGGCATCGATCTCGCCGGCCGCTCGCCGCCGGAGATCGTGCGGCACGGCATCGGCCGCGCCTTCCAGGTCGCGAGCATCTTCAAATCGCTGACGGTGCAGGAGACCATGCTTGCCGCCGTCAGCGCCGACCAGCGCTCGTCCGCGGTGCTGCACAAGCGCTTTCCCTTGCCCGAGACGCGCGACCGCGCCGAGCACGTGATGGAGCTGCTGGGCCTCGCGGGAAAGCGCAATCGCACGGCCGCAACGCTGTCGCATGGCGACCAGAAGCTGCTCGACATTGCGCTCGCTCTGGTGCTCGAACCAAAGGTTCTGCTGCTGGACGAGCCGACTGCCGGCATGGGCCCGGAAGAGCGCTGGCGCATGATCGACAAGGTGCGCGAGCTCTGGGAGACGCAGAAAATCACCGTCGTCTTCATCGAGCACGACATGGACATCGTGTTCAAGATCGCCCCAAAGATCGTCGTGCTCTGCTACGGCCGCATCCTCGCGACCGGCACGCCCGACGAAATCCGAAGCAACAGCGCCGTGATCGAGGCCTATCTCGGCACTGAACATGCGGGGGCCGCCGCATGAGCGCGACCATTATCGAAGTCGCCGATCTCGACGTCTACTACGGCACCAGCCAGATACTGTTCGGCGTCGGCCTCTCGGTGCGGCAGGGCGAGACCATGGCGCTTTTGGGCCGCAATGGCGCGGGCAAATCGACGACCATGAAGGCGATCATGGGGCTGGCGCCGCCGCGGCGGGGCAGGATCAGCCTGCGCGGCGCGGTGATCTCGGGCCAGAGGCCGCACCATATCGCGCGCGCCGGTCTCGGCTTCGTGCCGGAGGATCGCCAGATCTTTCCGGAGCACACGGTCGAGGACAATCTCGTCATCGGTCGCAAGAAGGGGCCGGAAGGCCAGGACGAGTGGCCGATCAAGCGGATCTACGACGTCTTCCCGCTGCTGGAGCCGCTGCGCCATCGCATCGCCGGACGTCTCTCGGGCGGGGAGCAACAGATGCTCGCCATCGCGCGCACGCTGATGGGCAACCCGGCGCTGTTGCTGCTCGATGAGCCGAGCGAGGGCCTCGCGCCGATCATCGTGCAGCGGATCGGCGAGCTGTTGCGGCAGCTCCGACAGCTCGGATCGACCGTGCTGATCGCCGAGCAGAACATGCATTTCTGCCTGGGGCTTGCGAGCCACGCCACTGTCATCGACAAGGGCCAGATCGTCTATGCCGCCGGAATCGACGAGCTGAAGGCCAACGACGCGATCCGTCGCCGCTATCTGGCGCTTTAACCGGGTTCCGGACCGCCAAACCGGCCCAAAGAAGAAAACTATTGCCTCGGGTTCGCCAGACGGAAGGAGTTTCCCCATCGAGGGCCAAAAACGCCAATCGCTTCCATTGCCGTTTGGGGCCGAAACGACGACATTCCATTCAGAATTTGATGGATCGGCGTAGCCATGGAACGCACTGGATTTGAGCCCTTCGGCGAGCAGCTGGTGTCCGCAACGGACACCCAGCCGCGATCGCGCGCGTCAAAGCTCCTGTTGCGGGCCGGCACCACGGTGTTCTGGTCGCTGGTCGCGGGGATCGTGCTCGCGCGTGCGGCCTTCTTTGAGCCGGGCGTCTATGACAGCTTCAGCCGCGTCGCCTCGCTCGCCAAAAGCCTGATCTTCTGAGCCGATTATTCCGGGCTGAGGATAGAACTTCCCTCGGCCCTGATATGCTGAAAACTTATTCCCCAATCGGCCAGCACTGCGTATAAATATTTCTCCTCTGGGAGAGATTTGTGTCGCAGAATCAAGCATCCAACCCGGCCGACGCCAAGCCTACCACTGTCGTGAGCCGTATTGCGGCGCTGATTCCGGGAATCCTCCTGTGCATCGCCGTGGCCGGTATCTCGGCCTTGCTCGAACGGGCCGAGCTGGGTGTCTTCGAGCACCCCTATGTCGAAGCGCTGGTGATGGCGATCCTGCTCGGGATGGCGCTGCGCAGCTTCTGGAAACCGGCGCCGCGCTGGCAGGCCGGCATCGCCTTCAGCGCCAAGCAGCTGCTCGAAGTTGCGGTCATGCTGCTGGGGGCCTCGATCAGCTTCGCCGCCATCGCGGCTTCCGGCGTGGCGCTGCTGGCATCGATCGCCGCGGTCGTCGTGATCGCGCTCTGCGTCTCCTTCGGCCTCAGTCGCATGCTGGGCCTGTCGACGCGGCTCTCGATCCTGATCGCCTGCGGCAATTCCATCTGCGGCAATTCCGCGATCGCCGCCGTGGCGCCGATCATCGGCGCCAACAACGACGAGATCGCGTCCTCGATTTCCTTTACGGCGATCCTCGGCGTGATGATGGTGCTGGGCCTGCCGCTGCTGATTCCGCTGCTGCAATTGTCGGCCACGCAATATGGCATCCTCGCAGGCCTCACCGTCTACGCCGTGCCGCAGGTGCTTGCGGCAACGGTCCCGGCCGGGCTCGTCTCGACGCAGATCGGCACGCTCGTGAAGCTGATGCGCGTGTTGATGCTCGGGCCCGTCGTCGTCGGTCTCTCCCTGGTCGCCTCGCGCTGGCAGACCGGCGCCAAGAAATCCAATGTCGGCTTCTTCCGCCTGGTCCCCTGGTTCATCCTCGGCTTTCTTGCGCTGGCGACCCTGCGCTCGCTGGAGATCGTGCCGGGCACGGTGGTCGGGCCGGTGACGAAGATCACGAGCTTCCTGACGGTGGTCTCGATGGCCGCGCTCGGCCTCGGCGTCGACGTGAAGGTGCTGGCGAATGTCGGGGGCCGGGTGACGGCTGCCGTGACACTGTCGCTGATGCTGCTCCTCGGCATCAGCATCGCGCTGGTGCACTGGTTCAAGTGAGGGGAGCACAGCGACTGCGAACTCCTCTTCCTTCTCCCCTTGTGGGAGAAGGTGGCGCGAAGCGCCGGATGAGGGGTTCTATCCGCGAGTCCGAAATGAGAGGGGAGTTTGCCGAAGCAGACCCCTCATCCGCCTTGCCTTCGGCAAGGCACCTTCTCCCACAAGGGGAGAAGGGAAGTAAGAGCGCAATCGTCGAGATGGGGCGCTAGATCACATCCGCCAGCGAATGCCCATGCAGCTCGATGTTAAGCCCTTGCATGCCCATGTCGCTGATCTCGCCGCCCATCGCCTTCAGGCTCTCCTCGCGGATCAGTGACATCAGGCCGCGGCGGAGCGCCAGGAACTCCGACGACATCATCATCGATTGCTGCCGCGGCCGCTCCAGCGGGATCGGGATCTCCGCCTTGATCGAGCCGGGGCGGGCGGTCATGCAGTAGACGCGGTCGGAGAGGAAGATGGCTTCGTCGATGTCGTGGGTGACGAACAGCACCGAGATCTTCAGCCGTTGCCACATGTTGGTGAGGATCTGCTGCATGATCACGCGCGTCTGCGCGTCGAGCGCGCCGAACGGCTCGTCGAGCAGCAGCACCTTCGGTCCCGTCGCGAGCGCGCGGACGATGCCGACGCGCTGCTTCATGCCGCCGGAGAGTTTTTCCGGATAATGCTTTTCGAACGCTTCGAGCCCCGCGAGCCCGAGCAGCGTGCGCGCGGCGCGCTCGCGCTGGGAGCGCGCCATGCCGCGCATCTTCAGGCCGAACTCGACGTTCTCCCGCACCGTCTTCCACGGAAACAGCGAATATTGCTGAAATACCATGCCGCGCTCGGCGCTGGGGCCGTTGACCCGCTCGCCGTCGACCGTGACTACACCGGTGGTCGGCTTGAGGAAGCCGGCGACAGCATTGAGCAGCGTCGACTTTCCACAGCCGGAGGGCCCGACGATCGAGACGAACTCGCCGGGCTTCACATGAATCTGCGTATCGGTGACGGCCTGCACAGGTCCCTCGATGCTCTCATAGCTGAGGGAGAAATTCCTGACCTCGATATGGCCTTGCGGTGCTTTGGTCAGGATTTCGTTCATTTTAGCCTCCACGGCATCACCAACTGCCCGGCGCCCCTGATAAGCAGGCTCGATCCAAGGCCAAGCACGCCGATCGCGATCATGCCGAGCGCGATGTCGGCATATTGGACAAGGGAATAGGCCTCCCAGGTGAAGTAGCCGATGCCGTACTGGCCCGAGATCATCTCGGCGGCGATCAGCGACACCCAGGCCACGCCCATACCGACGGTGAGGCCGGTGAAGATGTGCGGCATCGAAGCCGGAAAATACACCTCGCGGAAGATCGAGCGCTCGCGCGCGCCGAGACATTGCGCGGCGCGCACCAGCACGGGGTCGACGAGCGACATGCCATGCAGCGTGTTGACCAGGATCGGGAAGAATGCGCCGAGGAAGGTGATGAAGACGATGCTCTGCTCGTTGGTCGGCCAAAGCATGATTGCCATCGGCACCCAGGCGATTGCCGGGATCGGCCGTAGCACCTCGGCGACCGGGAAGATGATTTCGTGCACCAGCTTGAAGCGGCCCATGATCAGGCCGAGCGGCACGCCGACCACCGCCGCGAGCGAGAAGCCGAACAAGATGCGCCGGCAGCTCAAGAGGATGTGCAGCAGGAATTTCGGATCGTGGATCGCCTTGGTGAAGCTCGCATAGACCGCGAGCGGCGAGGGCACGTTGGTGAAGCGCACGAAGAACACGACGCGATAGGTCGTGAGCAGGTGCCAGACCAGCAGGAAGGCGAGCAGCGATATGATGCCGATCGCCGTCGCGCGTAGCCCCGCTCGATTGAGCCGGTACCAGCGCAGCGCAAGCGTGCCGAAGGAAGGCGGTGTCGCGGGCGGGAAGGGGGCGGGCACGGGGCCCGCCTCGGCGATTGCAGTTGCTGCCGGCATGCTGTCCTCGGGATGTCTGGCGAGGGCGGGACTGCTCACGTCTTGCCTCCGCCGACCGCCGCCTTCACCGCGTCGTCGAAGCCGAGCACCTTGCCATTGATCTTGGCGGCATGGGCTTCGGCGTCCTTCTTCAGCAGGAACGGCGCGACCTCGCCGTTGCCGACCGCGAAGAAGGCCTGGTCGGCGAACAGCTTGATTCCACGGGTGGTGTCGAAGACGTAGGCGACGTTGATCTTCTTGCCCTTGGCCTTGTAGTCGGCATAGGCCCCTAACGTGCACGCTGCGGACGCAAACGGCAGGATGCCGGCTTCGTCGACCCAGACCTCGCCGGCCTTGCGCGGGTCGGTGATCGGCTTCTTGCAGAAGGAATCTTCGCCCGCGATCTCGTAATTTCTGGTGCTCGCAAGCTGGGTGTCATAGTCGAGCTTCATCTCGGCATAGGCCTTGCGGATGTAGGAATCATCCACCCACTTCTTCGGATCGAACTCCTTCATGCGGCCGAGATTCTGCAAAACCTTGACGTCGGTCGCGGCTGCATCGATCAGCGCCGGCTTCACCGTGGGATCGGTGGTCATGTTGCCGCTGGGACCGAGGAAGATATAGACGACTTCCTTGTTGATGCCGGTCCACTCCTGGATCTTTTCGGCCGCGAGCTTCGGATCGTCGCGCAGCCACTGGTTGGCGGCGATCAGCGCCTTGAAGTAGGCAACGATGACCTCGGGGTATTTCTCGGCGAAATCGGTGCGGACCACGATGCCGTGGAAGGTCGGCAGGTTGGTCTCAACGCCGTCAAAGATTTTTCGCGCAAAGCCGCGGAACGGCAGCAGCTCGGCGAAGGGGACGAAGTCGGCGTGCGCGTCGATCTTCTTCTCCTGGAGATTGGTCGAGCCGACCTCCGGGCTCTGGCTGACGAGCTGGAAGAAGTCGGAGGCGTAACCGCGGTCCTGCATCGCCTTCAGCACCATGCCGTGCGCGGCCGAGCCGAACGGCACGCTGACGAGCTTGCCCTTGAGATCGGCGAGATCGTAATAGGGCGAGTCCTTGTGGACCACGAGCCCGTTGCCGGAGCCAGACAGGCTGTAGGCGGCCACGCCGATCAGGCGGCTCTTGCTCTCCGGATTGCTCTCGAAGGTGAAGCCGTTCACGATCAGCGGATAGTCGCCCATCATGCCGATCTGGAGCTTGTTCGCCATCATCGCATTGGTGACGGGCGGGCCTGAGGTGAAGTTCTGCCACTCCAGCTCGAACTTGATATTGGCGTATTTGCCGTCCTTCGGCAGATATTTCTCGAGGAGATGCAGCTGCCGGATGACGACGCCGGCGGTCACCGTGTTGGTCGTGGTGTCCTGCGTTCCGATGCCGAGGGTGACGGTTTCCGCCAGGGCCGGCTGCGCGATCAGAAGCGCCAGCGAGGTCACCGACATCGCGATCGAGAGCGTGGGAAGATGGCGGACCATTCTCATCCTCATTCGGTTGGATGTGCTGTGGTTGCCATGATTGGGTGAGGCCGCGGGCAGGGCAAATCCGGAGTGACCGCCGCAGTCGATTAGTTGCCGGGAAAAGCTGATTGCATACTCCTTGGGCAGTCCTGCACTATAAAGCCACTTGCCTGTGCATCGACCCTAGTCGCCGCTCTGGCCGCGCATCTCCTCGAGAGCGTCGGCCCGGCACACCACGATCTGCGAGCGCTTGGTGACGACGATTCCCTTCTCCTGCATCCGTTTCAGGCTGATCGTGACCCATTGCCTGGTCGCGCCGACCATGTGGGCGATGTCGGCATGGGTGAAGGCCGCCGCGATCACCCGGCCGTCGGCATCCTCGACGCCGTAGAGCTCGACCAGATGCAGCAGAAGATGCGCGAGGCGCTGGGTGATCGAACGTGTTCCCAGCATTTGCGCCAGCGCCGAATAGCATTTGCCCTTGAAGGTAAGGCCTTCAATGAGGCCGATGGCGAGGTTCGGGATCTCCACGGCAAGGGACCGCAGTTCCTTTCCGGGCAGGTGCACGACGCTGCAATTGCTGGATGCGACGCCGGACCATTGATGCACGGTGCCCTCGAACACTTCGGGCCCACCGACGAAATTGCCGACGTGCCAATAGGCCAGCGTGATCTCGCGTCCGAGCGGCGAAGTGTAGAACACGCGGATGCGGCCGCTCTCGATCAGCCAGATGCCGTCATGCTTGCCGCCCTGGCTGAACAGCGTCTGGCCGCGGTTGAGCACCTTTCGCCGGCCCTGCTTCAGCACCAGCTCCCGCTCGCGCGGTGACAGCTTGTCCATCAGCGGCGGCGGTCCGCCGATCCATTGTTGGTTCTCGGTCAGCAGCAGCGAGGAGCCGCCGGCAGGCCGGACCGTTGCGGGAACCGTCCCGCGAACCGCATTCGCCGCCTGCAACATCGTCTGCCTCCGGAACGTTCAAATCGTTCTAAAGAGGAGCAATGTCCGTGCCAGATGGGGGGAGCTCGTGGCAGGCCGCCGCCATTCACTCCGCTGTCATCGCCCGCGAAGGCGGGCGATCCAGTATTCCAGAGACTTCAGTGACATACGGAGGGGCCGCGGCGTACTGGATTCCCCGCTTTCGCGGGGAATGACAGCGGTGTGCGTGTAGCGGGATCGAGGCTTACCGCCCCGCCAAGCTCAGCAGATACGGCTTCGGATAAATCCCCCTGTTATGCCCATCCGAAAACGAGATGTTCAGCCCGTAGCCGAGATCGCCGATCTCGGTGATGGCGATGCCGGGAAAGCGTTCGGGGAAGCGATCGTCGAAGCGGGCACGGGTGCAATGGGCGCATTTGCAGGAGAGTCGGAGCTGCTCGGCAGCGATCCCGACCACGTCGTCCTGCGTGGTGCGCACGACGAGCGTCGCGAGATCGGCGCTGGCTTCATAGGCCGCCACAGTCGGCGCCACCAAGGTCATGGTCATGACGAACCTCCAGCTTCCTTCTATGTCGGCGCGGGCGCGCACGAATAGCAACTAATTGCCAGCGCGAACGCGTGGCCGTCGGCCTCCTCTTCAGTCACCGCCCACTAAATGTGAAACTAATCGACCGGGAATTTCACTTCCGAATTGCCGGGCTCTGCTCTCTCCGAAACCTTGTGCGCCAACGACGGCTGAGGAGAGAGCATGAGCGCATTTCAGAAGGAAACGGTTTTGTCGGTCCGGCACTGGACCGATAGCCTGTTCAGCTTCACGGCGACGCGCGATCCGGGCTTCCGTTTCCTGAACGGCCAGTTCGCGATGATCGGGCTCGAAGTCGAGGGCAAGCCGTTGATGCGGGCCTACAGCATGGCGAGCGCCAATCACGAGGAGGCGCTCGAATTTTTTTCGATCAAGGTGCAGGACGGCCAGCTGACCTCGCGCCTCCAGAAGATCCGGGAGGGCGACATCATCCTGGTCGGCCGCAAGGCGACGGGCACGCTGATCACCGGCAACCTCATCCCTGGAAAGCGCCTGCTGCTGCTCTCGACCGGCACGGGCCTCGCGCCCTTCGCCAGCCTGATCAAGGACCCCGACGTCTATGAGAATTACGAGACCATCGTGCTCGCCCATGGCTGCCGCCAGGTTTCGGAGCTCGCCTATGGTGAGCACCTCGTCGACGGCCTGCGCAATCACGAATTCTTCGGCCCCCTGATCCGCGACAAGCTCGTCTACTACCCGACCGTCACCCGCGAGCCGTTCAAAAACCGCGGCCGTATCACCGACCTGATCGCCTCCAATCAGCTGTTCGACGACATCGGGCTAACAGGTCTCGATATCGAGACCGACCGCATCATGCTGTGCGGCAGCCCGGCGATGCTCGAGGAACTCCCCGCGATGTTTGCCGCGCGCGGCTTTGTCGAGGGTAACCACAGCCAGCCCGGCCATTTCGTCGTTGAAAAGGCCTTCGTCGAGCGCTGAGGCGCAAATCGCGTCCCGGCGACAACTAATTGCTATCGCCGGACAACCACCTGAACAAATCTGATGCAAAGGCGCCGGACCGGCGAACCAGGAGCAAGTGATGGCACTAGATGAGATCGTCGACGGACTTTCGGAGGTTTCCTGCGACGTGCTCGTCATCGGCGGCGGTACGGCCGGCCCGATGGCGGCGCTGAAGGCAAAACTGAAGAACCCGAAGGCCAATGTCGTCCTGCTCGAGAAGGCCAACGTCAAGCGCTCCGGCGCGATCTCGATGGGCATGGACGGGCTCAACAACGCCGTCATCCCCGGCTACGCGACGCCGGAGCAGTACACCAAGGAAATCACCATCGCCAACGACGGCATCGTCGATCAGAAGGCGGTCTATAAATACGCGCAAAATTGCTACAAGATTATCGAGGAGCTCGACAGCTTCGGCATCCGCTTCCTGAAGAACGAGAACGGCGATTACGCCGTCAAGAAGGTGCACCACATCGGCACCTATGTGCTTCCGATGCCGAACGGCGAGACCGTGAAGAAGGCGCTGTACCGCCAGCTCCGCCGCGCCCGCATCCTGATCTCCAACCGCTACATGGCGACGCGGCTGCTGAAGTCGTCGGACGGGCGCATCGCCGGCGCGATCTCAGTCAACACTCGCACCGCCGAAATCCTGGTGATCAAAGCCAAGGCCGTGATCCTCTGCATGGGCGCCGCCGGCCGCCTGGGCCTGCCGACCTCCGGCTACATGTTCGGCACCTACGAGAACGCCGCCAATTCCGGTGACGGCTATGCGATGGCCTATCACGCCGGCGCCGCGCTCGCGAACCTCGAATGCTACCAGATCAATCCGCTGATCAAGGACTATAACGGCCCGGCCTGCGCCTATGTCGCCGGTCCCTTCGGCGCCTTTACCGCGAACAACGAGGGATCGCGCTTCATCGAATGCGACTACTGGTCCGGCCAGATGATGCTGGAGTTCTACAACGAGCTGCTGTCAGGCAAGGGCCCGGTGTTCCTCCAGCTCAAGCATCTCCATCCTGATACGATCTCGGAGATCGAATCCACGCTGCACAAGGTCGAGCGTCCCACGCGCGGCCTGTTCCAGCAGGGGCGCGGGGTCGACTATCGTAGCGAGTCGATCGAGATGCATATCTCCGAGATCGGGTTCTGCTCCGGCCACAGCGCCTCCGGCGTGTTCGTCGACGACAATGCCCGCACCACCGTGCCCGGCCTTTACGCCGCCGGCGACATGGCGAGCGTGCCGCATAATTACATGCTGGGCGCCTTCACCAACGGATCGGTCGCCGGCATCGACGCGATGGAGTTCGCCGACAGCCACGACTTCGCGGAATTCGACGCCGCCGATGTCGCCAGGGAGCGCGATCGCGTGCTGGCGCCAACGAAGCGCGAGGACGGCATTCCGCCGAACCAGGTCGAGTACAAGACCCGCCGCCTCGTCAACGACTATCTCCAGCCGCCGAAGGTCACGCGCAAATACGAGCTCGGCATGCGCCGCCTCGCCGAGACGCGGCAGGACATGCAGGAACACATGATCGCGCGCAATGCGCACGAGCTGCTTCGTGCGCTCGAAGTGCAGTCGATCATGGACTGCGCCGACATGGCGGTGCACGCCTCGTTGTACCGCGAGGAGAGCCGCTGGGGCCTCTATCACTGGCGCACGGATTTCCCGGAGAAGGACAACGAGAACTGGTTCTGCCACACGCTGCTCTCCAAGCAGAACGGCAAGATGACCAGCGAGAAGCGCGCCGTGGAGCCCTATGTCGTGCCGATCGCCGACGACGAGAAGGACCTCTACGACAAGCAGCGCATCCGCGCCTCCGCCTGATCCACCGCAACATCGCAACAGGAGACATAAAATGCCTCTCGCGTCCTATCAGACATCGGTTCCGGTGGTCGTCGACGACGCCAAATGCATCGCCGACAAGGGCTGCACCGTATGCGTCGACGTCTGTCCGCTCGATGTGCTCCGCATCAGCGACATGACCGGCAAGGCCTACATGGCCTATGACGAGTGCTGGTACTGCATGCCTTGCGAGGCCGATTGCCCGACCGGCGCCGTCACCGTCAATATTCCCTATCTGTTGAGGTGATCATGTCGAGCCCGTTCGAGTCCTATGACGACCTCGAAGACGCCGATGAGCGGTTGCAAGCCGCCGATCCCGCCGAGCGCCGCGTCGCCATCATCGCGCTCGGTCACTCCGGCGATCCCGCAGCCGTCGCGCATCTCGCCAACATGGTCGCCGATCCCGACGCCGGTGTGCGCCAGCAGGTCGCGATGGCGCTCGGCGAGTTCGACGGGCCGGAGGCCGCGCATGGGCTGGTCAAACTGCTGGTCGATCCCGAAAGAATCGTGGCGGCGGCCGCGGCCGACAGCATGGCCGAGTTCAAGGATCCGGCCTGCGCCGAGATCATCCTGCCGCTGGTCAAGCACGCCCATGCCTTCGTCCGCATGGGCGCGCTGCGCGCGCTGAAGGAGCTGCGCTGCAAGGACACGCTGAAGCCGGCGCTGGAAGCGCTCCTGGATCAAGATGCGGCCGTTCGCGTGCAGGCGATCGGCGTGATCGGTTTCCTCAAGCTGGAGGAATCCATCCCCGCGCTGACCGCGCTGATCAATGATCCCGACGCCCATGTGCGCCGCGCCGCGGTGAGCGCGCTGGCCTTCTCGCAGCTGAAGCCCGCGGCCGAGACGATCACACGCGGGCTGAAGGACTCGGACTGGATGGTGCGCGAGATGGCCGCGGAAACGCTGGGCCTCAACGTCAACGGTTCGCTCGCGGCCGATCAGCTTGTCGGCTCGCTCGCCGATGAATTCTGGCAGGTGCGGCTGAAGGCGATCCGCAGCCTCGGCAAGATGAAGATCGAGCGCGCGGTACGCCCGATCGGCAATTGCATCAACCACGACCAGGCCAATTTGCGGAAGGAGGCGGCGGCCGCGCTCGGCGAGATCGCCCATCCCGACGGCGAGGCGTTCCTGGCGGTCATCGCCGACGATGCCGACCCCGACGTTCGCAAGAACGCGCGCTGGGCGCTCCAGCAGATCGCGGCGCGCAAAGCGCGAGCAGGCGCATAAAGGCCCGGGCAGGGGCATAGCGGCTCTTCGCTGCCGGTCTGGACTTCCCCTGCCAGACGTTTATTGGTCTTCGCCAATGGGATCGGCTGCTGTGAACGCGGCCGATCCGAGAAAGAGCGAGGACGCGGCCATGACGACACTGTCTGTTAGAGATCTTCTCCCCGAGGATGGAACGAAGGGGACGCTGGTCGGCCGCGTCTGGCTGCCGCAGGCGAACGGCCCGGCCGTTGTCGCCGTCCGTGGAGACGGCGTCTTCGACGTCACCGCCAAGTTTCCGACCGTCAGCGCGCTCTGCGAGGAAGACAATCCGGCCAAGGCGCTCGCCTCGGTCAAGGGCGAGCGCATCGGCGATCTCGAAGCGATCGTGGCCAACACGGCGCCGGATGGGCGCGATCCGAAAAAGCCGTGGCTGCTTGCGCCCCTCGATCTCCAGACCCTGAAGGCCGCCGGCGTCACCTTTGCCATCTCGATGCTGGAGCGCGTCATCGAAGAGCGGGCCAAGGGCAATCCGGCATCGGCCGAAGCGATCCGGAAAGAAGTGACGCGGCTGATCGGCGACGATCTGTCGAAGCTCAAGCCGGGCTCCGACCAGGCGATGCATTTGAAGCAGGTGCTGATCGATCAGAACGCCTGGAGCCAATATCTCGAAGTCGGCATCGGTCCGGATGCCGAGGTCTTCACGAAGGCTCCGACCTTGTCCTCGGTCGGCACCGGCATGGATGCCGGGCTGCATCCGAAATCGACCTGGAACAATCCCGAGCCCGAGCTGGTGCTGTTCGTCTCGAGCCGCGGCAAGATCGTCGGCGGCGCACTCGGCAACGACGTCAATCTGCGCGACTTCGAGGGGCGTTCGGCGCTGCTGTTGTCGAAGGCCAAGGACAACAACGCCTCCTGCGCGATCGGCCCGTTGCTGCGTCTGTTCGACGACAGCTTCACACTCGACGACGCCCGCAAGCTCGACATCAGCCTGAACGTGAAGGGCGCGGACGGTTTCGTTCTCGACGGCCATTCCTCGATCAGCATGATCAGTCGCGATCCCACGGACCTCGTCGAGCAGACGATCGGCAAGGTGCATCAATATCCCGATGGCTTCGTGCTGTTCCTCGGCACGATGTTCGCACCCGTCAAGGATCGCGATGCGCCGGGGCAGGGGTTCACCCACAAGCGCGACGACATCGTCACGATCGCAGCACCCCAGCTCGGCAAGCTCATCAACCGCATGCGCACCAGCGACGAGTGCGAGCCCTGGACGTTTGGAATCGGCGCGCTGATGAAGAACCTCGCGCAACGGAAGCTGATTTAGCTCCGCTACCCTTCGCCTCTCCCCGCACGCGGGGAGAGCCGGATTGCATCGAAGATGCAATCCGGGTGACGCGGACTCTCCGCGAGTCGATTTGGTCGACCTACGCCGAACTCTATCCACACCGTCATTGCGAGCGCAGCGAAGCAATCCAGAGTCCCTGCGTGGACAGTTTCTGGATTGCTTCGCTGCGCTCGCAATGACGCGGAGGAGAGATTGCGGGCCGCACATATTCCTTCATCTCCCCGTTGCATCCACGGAACAAAATCGCGCTGGGCGTGTCATTGAACCGTCCTTCCCGCCAAATCGAAGTTTCGCGCGAATAGTCAAATAATATGACTAGTCGGAACTCATCTTCCGTGAAATAGTCCCTCCCGCCGCCTCAAAGGCCGGCCTGCGGGTGCCATGCTACCGATCGGCACTCGAGATAACACAAGATGACTTCTTGGGAGATACGCCTGATGACCCTCAAAGCCCTCTTTGCGGCCAGCGCCACGGCCGCGTTGCTGCTCGCGCTGCCGGCCAGCGCCGCCGAGCTCACCATCGGCTTCTCGCAGATCGGATCGGAATCCGGCTGGCGCGCGGCCGAGACGTCGGTCTCCAAGCAGGAGGCTGCCAAGCGAAAGGTCAATCTCAAGATCGCCGACGCGCAGCAGAAGCAGGAGAACCAGATCAAGGCGATCCGCTCCTTCATCGCGCAGAACGTCGATGCGATCTTCCTTGCACCCGTAGTCTCGACCGGTTGGGACTCGGTGCTGAAGGAGGCCAAGGAGGCCAAGATCCCGGTCGTGCTGCTCGACCGCGACATCGATCCCTCCGGCAAGGAGCTCTATCTCACCGCCGTGACCTCCGACAGCGTGCACGAAGGCGAGGTTGCCGGCGACTGGCTGGCCAAGACCGTCGGCGGCAAGGCCTGCAACGTCGTCGAATTGCAGGGCACGGTCGGCGCCAGCGTCGCCGCCAACCGCAAGAAGGGCTTTGACACCGCCATCGCCAAGCATGCGAACCTCAAGGTGGTGCGCAGCCAGACCGGCGACTTCACCCGTGCCAAGGGCAAGGAGGTGATGGAGAGCTTCATCAAGGCCGAAGGCGGCGGCAAGTCGATTTGCGCGGTCTACGCGCACAATGACGACATGATGGTCGGCGCGATCCAGGCGATGAAGGAAGCCGGCCTCAAGCCGGGCAAGGAGATCCTCACCGTCTCGATCGACGCAGTCCCCGACATCTTCAAGGCCATGGCCGCCGGCGAGGCCAATGCCACCGTCGAGCTGACGCCGAACATGGCCGGCCCCGCGCTCGATGCCGTCGCGGCCTTCAAGGACAAGGGCACCGTTCCGCCCAAGTGGATCCAGACCGACTCCAAGCTCTATACAGCGGCTGACGATCCGCAGAAGATCTACGACAGCAAGAAGGGCCTCGGTTACTGAGGCGGCGCAGCGCCGGACCGCTCCCCCGTGGTCCGGCGCATCCCCCTTCGAAACCGTTGCGCGAACGAATAGGCTGGGTGTCCGCAGCATAAGCGGACGCCGGTGGGAGTGACGTCGTTATGGAGAACAGCCCCGATCCTGCTCCTTCCCTGCTGGAGGTGCGCGGGATCAGCAAAAGCTTCGGTGCTGTGCGTGCGTTGCAGGAGGTCGACTTCACGCTTCGTGCCGGCGAGATTCATGCGTTGCTTGGCGAGAACGGCGCAGGCAAATCCACGATGATCAAGGTGATCACCGGCGTATTCCCGCGCGATTCCGGCATCGTCCGACTTGGCGGTGAAGAGGTCGCGCCGCGCTCGGCCAAGGCCGCACTCCAGGCCGGCATCGCCACGGTCTACCAGGAGGTCAATCTGCTACCGAATCTCTCGGTCGCGCAGAACCTGTTCCTCGACCGACAGCCGATGCGCTTCGGCATCGTACGTGAAGGCGAGATGCGGCGTCGCGCCAAGGCGCTTCTCACGGACTTCGGCCTCGATATCGACGTCGCCGCGCCGCTCGGCAGCTATTCCGTCGCCATCCAGCACGTCACCGCGATTGCGCGGGCCGTCGATCTCTCCGCGCGCGTGCTGATCCTGGACGAGCCCACGGCGAGCCTCGACCGCCACGAGGTCGAGATCCTCTTCGGCATCATGCGCCAGCTCGCCAAGCGCGGCATCGGCATCGTATTCGTCAGTCACTTCCTCGATCAGGTCTACGAGATCTCCGACCGCATCACGGTGTTGCGCAACGGCCGCTTGGTCGGCGAGCGCGAGACCGCCTCGCTGCCGCGGCTCGAGCTGATCCGGATGATGCTCGGCCGCGAGCTGGCCGAGACCACCAGCGCCCGCGCGTCGGCGGGAGAGCATCGGGCGCGCGAGGTCTGCGCGAGTTTCGAGAACTACGGCAAGGCCGGCTATGTCGCGCCGTTCAATCTCGAGCTGCGCCATGGCGAGGTCGTGGGTCTCGCCGGCCTGCTCGGCTCGGGCCGGACCGAAACAGCGCGGCTGGTGTTCGGTGCCGAGCGCGCCGATGGCGGGCAGGCGAGGGTGGAGGGGGCGCCCGTGCGGCTGCAGTCGCCGCGCGACGGCGTGCGCCACGGCTTTGGCTATTGCCCGGAGGAACGCAAGACCGACGGCATCGTCGCCGAGCTCACCGTGCGCGAGAACATCGTGCTCGCGCTCCAGGCCAAGCGCGGCCTGCACCGGCCGCTGTCGCGCCGCGAGCAGGACGAGATCGCAGGCCGCTACGTCAAGATGCTCGACATCCGCCCGCCCGATCCGGAGCGCGCCGTGGGGCTGCTGTCCGGCGGCAATCAGCAGAAGGTGCTGCTGGCGCGCTGGCTCGCGACCTCGCCGCGCCTCCTGGTGCTGGACGAGCCGACCCGCGGGATCGACGTCGGCGCGCATGCCGAGATCATCCGCCTGATCCGCGAGCTCTGCGACGACGGGCTGGCGCTGCTCGTGATCTCCTCCGAGTTGGATGAGATCGTGACCTATTCCGACCGCGTGGTCGTGTTGCGCGACCGTGCCCATGTCGAGGAGCTCGCGGGAGAGACGATCGACGTCGGCAACATTCTCGCGGCCATCGCCGCCGATGGCGCCGCTGTCGCGCATGAGGGTCGGGCATGACAGCGCTGTTGCCGCGCCGCGGCCTTGCCCAGATCCTCGCGTTGATCGTCATCCTGGCGGCCGATCGCATCGTGTCGCCGCAATTCTTCGATCTGCGTCTCCAGGACGGCCGGCTGTTCGGCAGCCTGATCGACGTGCTCAACCGCGGCACGCCGGTGGCGCTGCTCTCGCTCGGCATGGTGCTGGTGATCGCGACGCGCGGCATCGATCTGTCGGTCGGTGCGGTCATGGCCATCTCGGGCGCGATCGCGGCGAGCCTTGCCGACACGCACAGTCTGCCTGTGGTCCTTGCGGCCGCGCTCGGCGCTGGCCTGGTCTGCGGATTGTGGAACGGATTTCTCGTCGCGGTGCTCGGCATGCAGCCGATCGTGGCGACGCTGATCCTGATGGTGGCGGGACGCGGCATCGCGCAGCTCATTACCGAGGGGCGTATCGTGACCTTCTCCTCGCCGGATCTGGTCTGGCTTGGCAATGGCGCGGTGCTCGGCGTGCCGATGCCGGTCGTGATCGCCCTGGGCATGCTGATTCTCACCGGAGCGGTGGTGCGCGGTTCGGCGCTCGGATTGCTGATCGAGGCAACCGGCGGCAACGCGCGGGCGAGCGAGCTTGCCGGCGTCGGCACGCGTGCGATGATCCTGGCTGTCTACGTCTGGTGCGGCATCTGCGCCGCGCTCGCCGGCGTGATCGCGGCGGCCGACATCATGGGCGCGGATGCCAACAATGCCGGCCTCTGGCTCGAGCTCGACGCCATCCTCGCGGTGGTGATCGGCGGCACCTCCCTGTTCGGCGGCCGTTTCAGCCTCGTGCTGGCCGTGCTCGGTGCGTTGATCATCCAGACCATGAACACCGGCATTCTGCTGTCGGGCTATCCACCGGAGTTCAATTTGCTGGTCAAGGCGGTGGTGGTGATGACGGTGCTGCTGCTGCAATCGCCGAAATTTTCGGGGATTGCCGGGTTCGCCGCGCGGCTGCGGAGGTCCAAAGCATGAAAGGCCTGCCGCCCGTCCTCATCACCGCTATCGTGCTGGTTGCCGGCTTTGCGCTCTGCGCCGTGCAATTCCCCAACATCGCCTCCACCCGCGTGGTCGGCAATCTCCTCACCGACAACGCCTTTCTCGGCATCGTCGCGACCGGCATGACCTTCGTCATCATCTCCGGCGGCATCGACCTCTCGGTCGGCTCGGTGATTGGTTTCACCACGGTGTTCGTCGCGCTTGCGATCGAGCGCTGGGGCGTGCCGCCGCTGCTTGCCTTCGTCGCGATCCTCGCGCTCTCGGCGGCCTTCGGAGCTGCGATGGGCGCGGTGATCCATGTCTTCGACCTGCCGCCGTTCATCGTGACGCTGGCGGGGATGTTCCTGGCCCGTGGCGCGAGCTTCCTGCTCTCGACGGAATCGGTGCCGATCACCGCGCCGGTCTATTCCACCGTGTCGGACTTCGCGCTGCGGATGCCCGGTGGAGGGCGATTGACGGCGATCGCGATCATCATGCTCGTGATCGTGATCGGCGGCGCCTTGCTGCTGCATCTCACCCGGTTCGGCGCCAATGTCTACGCGCTCGGCGGCAGCCGGGCGACCGCGAGCCTGATGGGCGTTGCCGTCGGCAAGATGACGGTGAGGATCTACATGCTGTCGAGCCTGCTCGCGGGCATCGCCGGCATCGTGTTCTCCTTCTACACGAGCGCCGGCTACTCGCTCTCCGCGGTCGGCGTCGAGCTCGACACCATCGCGGCTGTCGTGATCGGCGGTACGCTGCTCACGGGCGGGCAGGGCTCGGTGATCGGCACCTTCCTCGGCGTGCTGATCCAGGGCTTGATCCAGACCTACATCAATTTCGACGGAACGCTGTCGAGCTGGTGGACCAAGATCGCGACCGGCGTGCTACTGTTCGCCTTCATCGCCTTGCAGCAGGGGCTGGTCGCGCTCGCGCGGCGGCCGGCGGCGAAGCGCGCAGGAGCAGCCACATGACGTCGCGCATCGTCGTCATCCCGACGCGCCGGGCTCACTCCAACCATGCGGAAGTGGCCCGCTCGATCGGCGTCGACATCATCGCCGGCCGCTACGCCGAGGGAACGCGCCTGCCTGGCGATGCCGAGATGATTGCAATGTTCGGCGTGTCGCGACCGGTGCTGCGCGAGAGCGTGAAGACCCTGGTCGCCAAGGGTCTGCTCACCACCAAGGCCCGCGTCGGCACCGTCGTACGCGAGCGCGCCGCCTGGAACATGTTCGACGCTGACGTGCTGGCCTGGCATCTCGACGCCGGCATCGACAAGCGCTTCCTCAACGACCTCGCCGAGATTCGCCTCGCGGTCGAGCCGCGCGCGGCCATGCTGGCGGCGGCGCAGCGGTCCGAGGACGACCTCGCCGAGCTCCGTCGTTGCATGGACCGCATGCGGTTTGAGGCTTCCGATTCCGTCGGCTTTGCCGACGCCGACCTCGCGCTCCATGTTGCGGTGGCGCGCGCTTCGGGCAATCTGTTCATGCGCTCGATCGGCCACGTCATCGAGGCCGCCCTGCGCGCCTCCTTCCTGCTCAGCGCACCGGTCGAGCCGGAGGACCGTGACACCGTGCTGCTCTGGCACCAGAAGATCGTCGATGGCATCGCCGCCGGCGACGCCCAGACCGCCTCGGAAGCGATGGTTTATGTCATTCACAACGGTATGCGCCGCCACGAGGCCGAGGCGCTGCCGTCCGCGGATATTGGAGAAAAAGCGTGACCGAACTTCGCATTGCCATCGTCGGCTTCGGCAAGATCGCGCGCGACCAGCATGTCGGTGCGATTGCCGCGACGGCGGGCGCGACGCTCGCGGCCGTCGCGAGCCGCAACGCATCGCTGCCGGGCGTGCCGAATTTTGCGACCATCGAGGAATTGCTGGAAAAGGGACCGCCGATCGATGCCGTCTCGCTCTGCACGCCGCCGCAGGTACGGCGTGCCCAGGCCGCCACGGCGCTCGCTGCCGGCAAGCACGTGATGCTGGAGAAGCCGCCCGGCACCGGCGTCGCCGAGCTCGACCCGCTGATCGCGATGGCGGAGGAAGCCAAGCGAACGCTGTTTGCGACCTGGCATTCGCGCTATGCGCCCGCGGTCGAGCCGGCGCGCGAGTGGCTTCTCACGCGGCAGATCAAGTCTGTGCACATCAACTGGAAGGAAGACGTTCGCGTCTGGCATCCCGGGCAGGGCTGGATCTGGGAGCCGGGCGGGCTCGGCGTGTTCGATCCCGGCATCAACGCGCTCTCGATCCTGACCCGTATTCTGCCGCGGCCGGTGTTCGTCACCGCGGCCGAGTTGGCCTTTCCAGCCAATTGCCAGGCCCCGATCGCCGCGAACCTGACGCTGACCGACATCGGCGGCCTGCCTGTGACCGCCGAGTTCGATTTCCGCCAGACCGGACCGCAGAGTTGGGATATCCTCGTCGAAACGGACGAGGGCCGAATGACGTTGTCGGGCGGCGGCCGGCGCATGGCGATCGACGGCGAGACCATTGCCGAGGCGCCCGATCAGGAATATCGCGAGCTGTACGGGCGCTTCGTCAAGCTCACCGCGACCGGCGCGCGCGACGTCGACCTGGCGCCGCTGCGTCTCGTTGCCGATGCCTTCCTGCTCGGCAAGCGTAACATCGTCGAACCGTTTGTGGACTGAACATGGCTGGCTCAAGAATAACAAAAGACATCTTCGGAACGCTGCCGGACGGCCGCAACGTCGAGCGCATCGTGCTGCGCGGGGAGGGCGGGTTCGAAGCCCGCATCATCACCCATGGCGCGGTGATCCAGGCGCTCATCGCACCGGACGCCAAAGGCGGTTACGACGACGTCGTGCTCGGCCATGACGCGTTCGCCGGTTATCGCGCCGAACGAAAGTTCTTCGGTGCCACCGTCGGCCGCTACGCCAACCGCATTGCCAACGGACGATTTTCGCTGGACGGCGAAACGGTGCAGCTTCCGGTCAACAACGGTCCGAATGCGCTGCATGGTGGCCTCGACGGGTTCGATCGCAAGCTCTGGGAGATCGCCGCCATCGACGACGGCGCGGAGCCGGGCGTCACGCTCACCTATTCGAGCCCGCATGGCGAAGAAAACTATCCCGGCCGGCTCGACGTGCGCCTGACCTATCGCGTCACCGGCCCGGCCGAGCTGTCGTTGACGATGGAGGCGCGAACCGACCGGCCGACCATCGTCAACCTGACCAATCACAGCTTCTTCAATCTGGAAGGCGCGACCTCAGGCACGCCCATTATCGACCACAAGCTGACGGTCGCCGCCGAGCATTTCCTTGCCATCGATCCCACCGCCATTCCGTTGGCTGAGCCGCCGCGCGCGGTGGCCGGAACGCCGTTCGACTTCCGCGACGGCGAAGCCGTCGGCGCGCGCATCCGCGAGAGCGATCAGCAATTGCGGAACGGCAAGGGCTACGACCATACCTACTGTCTCGGGCGCGATGGCAAGCTTGCTTTCGCGGCCCGGCTGGAGGCGCCGCGTTCAGGGCGCATCATGGAGCTCCTGACCAATCAGCCCGGCCTTCAGGTCTATTCCGGCAACTATCTCGACGGCACGATTTCGGGCAAGGGCGGCAAGCTCATCCGGCAGTCGGATGCCATGTGTCTCGAGCCGCACATCTGGCCGGATGCGCCGAACCGGCCGGATTTCCCGAGCCCGCGCCTCAATCCCGGCGAGGTCTACCGTCATCACACGGTCTATCGCTTTGGAGTGAGGACGCCATGATGGAAGAGGTGCCGACCTCGGTTCTCTCGGACGATCCGTGCCACCTCGGCGAGGGGCCGACCTATGATTTGAGCACCGACACGGCCTGGTGGTTCGATATCCGCGAGGAGCGGCTGTTCGAGGCGAATCTCGGCAGCGGCAGCATTCGCGTCCACGCGCTCGGCCGGATGGCGAGCGGTCTCGGGCGCATCGACGCCGAGCGCCAGTTGATCGTCGCCGAAGACGGCCTCTACATCCGCAAGCTCGCCGACGGCGCGTTGACGCTGGTCTGTCCGCTTGAAGCCGACAATCCCGCGACGCGCTCCAACGATGCCCGTGTGCATCAGTCCGGCACGTTCTGGATCGGCACCATGGGCCGCAATGCGGAGGCAGGAGCGGGCGCGATCTACGCGTTCCATCGCGGCAAGATATCGATGCTGTTCCCCCGCATCACCATTCCCAATTCGATCTGCTTTTCACCGGACGGTGCGACCGGCTACTTCGCCGACACCGCGCGCGCCGTGCTCTACGCCGTTCCGCTTGATCCGGCGACCGGCTTGCCGCGAGGCGAGCCGGACGTTCTGTTGCGCCACACCGGCATCGGGGGGCTCGACGGCTCGGTGTGCGACGCCGACGGGCGGATCTGGAACGCCTGCTGGGGTGCGGGCCGGATCGATGTCTACTCTCCGCAAGGCGAGCGCCTGCGCTCGCTGCGCGTGCCGGCAAGGCAATCGAGCTGCCCGGCCTTCGTCGGCCCTGATCTGTCACGCCTCCTCGTCACCTCGGCCTGGCAGGATATGGACGCGGCGGCGCGCGCTGCCGATCCGCAAGCCGGCTGTACTTTCCTGTTGCAGGCATCTGCGCGTGGCCGCGCGGAGCCTGACGTCAAGCTCGCATAGGAGGCTCGAAGCCGCACACGACCAACGTTCTCGACGAAACGAAGAAACAGTCTGACACCCAAGGGAGTAAAACATGCTGAAACTGAAGACGACATTCCTCGCGCTGGCGCTGGCCGGCGCAGCGACGATGGCCTCAGGCGTCACTGCCTCCGCCCAGGACAAGGCGACGGTTGGCATTGCCATGCCGACCAAATCGTCGGCGCGCTGGATCGACGACGGCAACAACATGGTCAAGGTGCTGAAGGAGCGCGGCTACAACACCGACTTGCAATATGCCGAGGACGACATCCCGAACCAGCTCTCGCAGGTCGAGAACATGGTGACCAAGGGTGCGAAAGCGCTGGTGATCGCGGCGATCGACGGCACCACGCTGTCCGACGTGCTCAAGCAGGCGAAAGCAAAAGGCATCACCGTGATCGCCTATGATCGCCTGATCCGCGGCACGCCGAACGTCGACTATTACGCGACCTTCGACAATTTCCAGGTCGGCGTGCTGCAGGCGGAGTCGCTTGTGCAGGGGCTCGGCCTCAAGGACGGCAAGGGCCCGTTCAACATCGAGCTGTTCGGCGGCTCGCCCGACGACAACAACGCCTACTTCTTCTACAACGGCGCGATGAGCGTGCTGAAGCCGTACATCGACAGCGGCAAGCTCGTCGTCGTCTCCGGCCAGATGGGCATGGACAAGGTCGCGACGCTCCGCTGGGACGGCGCCACCGCACAGGCGCGCATGGACAATCTGCTCAGCGCCTACTACGGCAACAAGAAGGTCAACGCGGTGCTGTCGCCCTATGACGGCCTCTCGATCGGCATCATCTCATCGCTGAAGGGCGTGGGCTATGGCAGCGCCGGCCAGCCGATGCCTGTTATCTCGGGTCAGGATGCCGAGGTGCCCTCGATCAAGGCGATGCTGCGCGGCGATCAGTACTCGACCATCTTCAAGGACACCCGCGACCTCGCCAAGGTGACCGCCGACATGGTCGACGCCGCACTCGCCGGCAAGCAGGTCACCGTCAACGACACCAAGACCTACGAGAACGGCGCCAAGACGGTGCCGTCCTATCTCTTGAAGCCGGTCGTGGTCTACAAGGACAATTGGGAGAAGACTCTGGTCGACAGCGGCTACTACAAGAAGTCGCAGTTCCAGTAAGCTTCTTTCTTTCCCCTCTCCCCGCTTGCGGGGAGAGCCTCTTCTCCCTCTCCCCGCAAGCGGGGAGAGGTGAACTAGCAGCGATCGAGGGATGTGAAATCATGACCGCCATGCTGGAGATGCGCAACGTCAGCAAGAGCTTTTCAGGCGTGCAGGCTCTGCGTGACGTGAACTTCTCGGTCGAGGCCGGGCAGATCCACGCGCTTGTCGGCGAGAACGGTGCCGGCAAATCCACACTGATGAAAGTGCTCAGCGGCGTCTACCCGGCCGGCAGCTACGAGGGTACCATCGTTTTCGAGGGTGAGGAGCGCCGCTTCCGCGACATCAACGATTCTGAGGCGCTCGGCATCATCATCATCCACCAGGAGTTGGCGCTGATCCCGCTGATGTCGATCGCGGAGAACATCTTCCTGTCGCATCCGCCGTCAAAATTCGGCGTCATCGATCGCGACGAGGTCTACCGGCGCACGCGCGAGCTGCTGGCGCAGGTCGGCCTGAAGGAATCGCCGGATACGCTGATCACCGACCTCGGCGTCGGCAAGCAGCAGCTGGTAGAGATCGCGAAGGCGCTGTCCAAGCGGGTGCGGATGCTGATCCTGGACGAGCCGACCGCGAGCCTCAACGAGGCCGACAGCGCCGCGCTGCTCGAACGCCTGATGGCTTTCCGCGAGCAGGGCATCGGCTCGATCCTGATCTCGCACAAGCTTAACGAGGTGGCCAAGGTCGCCGACCACATCACCGTGCTGCGCGACGGCCGCACCGTCGACAGCATCGACTGCCGCAGCGAGCCGATCCAGGAAGACCGCATCATCCGCAGCATGGTCAACCGCGATCTCGCCCATCGCTTTCCCGAGCGCAGCGCGAAAATCGGCGGGCCTGTCCTGACCGTCGAGAACTGGTCGGTCTATCACCCCATTCATCCCGAGCGGCAGGTGATCAAGAACGTCAATTTCGGCGTGAAGCGCGGCGAGGTCGTCGGCATTGCCGGGCTGATGGGCGCCGGTCGCACCGAGTTTGCCATGAGCCTGTTCGGCCGCTCCTGGGGCACCACTATCAGCGGCCGCATCAAGCTCGAGGGCCATGAGATCGTGCTGCCGAGCGTTGCGGCCGCGATCGACGCCGGCCTTGCCTATGTCACCGAGGACCGGAAGCAGCTCGGCTTGATCCTGGCAGATGACGTCCGCAAGAACATCACGCTCGCCAGCCTCGACCAGGTCGCACCCGGCCGGGTGATCGACGACATCGCCGAGCTGAAGGTTGCCAGCGACTACCGGAGCCGCATGCGCATCCGCTGCTCCGACGTGTACCAGGAGACCGGCCAGCTCTCCGGCGGCAACCAGCAGAAAGTGGTGCTGTCGAAATGGCTGATGACCGATCCCAAGGTCCTGATCCTGGACGAGCCGACACGGGGCATCGACGTCGGTGCCAAATACGAGATTTACTGTATCATCAACGAGCTTGCGGAGGCCGGGCGCGGCGTCGTGGTGATCTCCTCGGAGATGCCCGAGCTGCTCGGCATCTGCGACCGCATCTGCGTCATGAACGACGGCGCCTTCGTCGGGGAATTCAAGGGCGCAGAGGCGACGCAGGAGAAGATCATGCGCGCCATCATGCGCAACGAACGAAGCAACGGAAACAGCGTGCCTGAGGCCGCGGAGATGGGAGGATCGCAGCCATGACCGACAAGACGGTGTCGCTGCCCGAGGAGCGCCGGCACGGCAGCTTCATCAAGAACAATTTGCGCAATTACGGCATGCTGATGTCGCTGATCGCGATCATGCTGTTCTTCCAGGTCATGACCGGCGGCACGCTGCTCCAGCCGCTCAACCTGACCAATCTGGTGCTCCAGAACAGCTACATCGTCATCATGGCGCTCGGCATGCTGCTCGTGATCGTCACCGGCCATATCGACCTCTCGGTGGGGTCGGTCGCGGGCTTCGTCGGCGCGGTCGCCGCTCTGCTGATGGTGACGTACAAGGTCGACTATACACTCGCCTTCATCGCCTGCCTCGTGGTCGGCGCTGCGATCGGCGCGGCGCAGGGCTATTGGGTCGCCTATTTCAAGATACCGTCTTTCATCGTGACCCTGGCCGGCATGCTCGTATTCAAGGGACTTGCGCTCGCGGTGTTGCAGGGGCAGTCGCTCGGGCCGTTTCCGCCGACCTTCCAGAAATTGTCGTCGGGCTTCATTCCGGAGTTCCTGCCCGAAGCGGGCACGCTGCATCCGACCTCGATGCTGATCGGCGCGGTGCTGGCGCTGGGGCTGGTCTATGCCAGCGCCAAGAGCCGCGCGCGGGAGCAGTCGCACGGCATCGAGGTCGAGCCTTACGCGTTCTTCCTTGGCAAGAGCGTGGTGCTGGCCTGCGCCGTGCTCTACTTCACCTACCTGATCGCGACCTATCGCGGCTTGCCGAACGTGCTGGTGATCATGAGCGCCTTGATCGCGCTCTACGGCTTCGTCACACGCCGCACCGTGATCGGCCGGCAGATCTATGCCGTCGGCGGCAACGCCAAGGCGGCAAGCCTGTCGGGCATCAAGACCGAGCGGCTGACCTTCCTCACCTTCGTCAACATGGGCGTGCTCGCAGCCCTTGCCGGCCTCGTCTTTGCCGCGCGTCTCAACACCGCGACGCCGAAAGCGGGCCTCGGCTTCGAGCTCGACGTCATCGCCGCCTGCTTCATCGGCGGCGCCTCGGCCTATGGTGGCGTCGGGCGCGTCGGCGGCGCCGTGGTCGGTGCCATGATCATGGGCGTGATGAACAACGGCATGTCCATCCTCGGCATCGGCATCGACTATCAGCAGGTCATCAAGGGCCTGGTGCTGCTCGGGGCCGTGTGCATCGACGTGTATAACCAGCGGCGGTAGGCGCAAAATCACGTCGCGGGGGAGGCTCTGGCGCCGCCCCGCCAGGCGACTACCATTTTCGTCAATTTCGATCACGGCATCGCGACCGGAACCGATGCCTCGCGATGACCATGATTTGGGGACTAGATCCGGGGGGTGCCGAGCAGGGCACGGGCAGGGCAGCACCAGTGGCGGCTCATATCCACGAGATGACAGACGATGAATTTGAGGGCCGGCTTCGCATCCTCTTGCGCATCGTTTCCGTCTGCACCCTCGGGCTAGGCTCCTTTGCTGCAGGTTTATTGATCGGGGCCTTTGTTCTGTTTTGAACGAGGCGATTCACGCCAGAGCCTCGGAACGAGAGGCGCCGGCGCGTCTTCTTGATCTAGATCAACCGATCGCCAATTCCGTGCTAATCTCATGTGGTCGACGCAAGGGACCACGGGGAACCTGAGTGACGAGTACAGTGAGGTCATCGCCGGCTTCGGAAGTGATGCTGGTCTCGACTTTGCCGGCGTTGCAGCTGATC
Organism: Bradyrhizobium sp. 604_D8_N2_3; assembly: GCF_051810765.1. Classification (NCBI taxonomy): domain Bacteria; kingdom Pseudomonadati; phylum Pseudomonadota; class Alphaproteobacteria; order Hyphomicrobiales; family Nitrobacteraceae; genus Bradyrhizobium; species Bradyrhizobium sp. 604_D8_N2_3. The sequence continues at coordinate 3,311,931 of NZ_JBPWPM010000001.1, forward strand.
TACGACACCGCCCCGATCGGGTTGGCCTGTCTGTCGCCGGACTGCCGCTATTTGCTGATCAACCAGCGTCTGACCGAGATCTGCGGCATATCCATCGAAGGCCATCTTGGACATACGGTCAGGGACTGCGTGCCGGCCCTGGCGGGTTCCGTCGAGCAGATTGTGCGCTCGATCGTCGCGACGGGCGAGCCCGTGATCGGTATCGAGGTGGCGGGGCAACGGGCTGATCAGGTCGAGGAGCGTTCCTGGGTTACTTATTGGCACCCGCTGCGAATGCCGGACGGCGAGATTGTCGCGGTCAACGTGGCAGCGGAGGAGATCACCGAACGCAAGCGCGCCGAGCGGGAGATTCGCAGCGCCAGGGACGCCGCTGAGACCGCGCTTCGCCATCTGCGCGATATCCAGGACACCTTGATCGAGGCGGAAAAGCTGGCGGCGCTCGGGCGCATGGTTGCCGGTGTCGCGCACGAGATCAACACGCCGCTCGGCAGCAGTCTGACGGTGGCATCGACGCTCCAGCGCAAGGCGGAGCAGTTCGCGGCGGAGGTCGCGCGGGGTAATCTCAAGCGCTCGACACTGACAGGGTTTCTGGAACTGGTCAGCGATGCGTCGGCGCAGCTGGTCACGAATCTCGGTCGCGCCGCCGAGCGGGTGCAATCCTTCAAGCAGGTGGCGGCTGACCAGACCGAGTCACTTCGGCGCAGCTTCGACGCAGGCGAGCTGACCGGCCAGGTTCTGTCGCAGTTCGAGCGGCAGTTACGGGTGCGCGACATCGCGTTCAGCCTCCACTGCGAAACGAATCTCGCCATGGACAGCTATCCCGGGCCTTTCGGCCAAGTGCTCACCAACCTCGCAGTCAATGCGATGACGCACGCGTTCTCCGATGGTGAGACCGGGACGATCAACGTCTCGCTCCGTGCGGTCAATGATGACCACGTTGAGCTGCTGTTTGCTGATGACGGCTGCGGCATGGCTCCCGATGTGGAACGGCGGGCCTTCGACCCGTTCTTCACCACGCGCCGACACGACGGCGCCAGCGGACTCGGTCTGCATATCGTGCACAGCATCGTCGTCGACCGGCTGGGTGGGCAGCTCCGGCTCGAGAGCCTGCCCGGCGCGGGGACGCGGTTTCAGCTCATCCTGCCGAGAATAGCGCCCGACCGGCGATAGCTGATCGTCTCCTCATCGGTAGTGCCCGGCTACTGCGTCGTGAACAGCACCGTCGCGATCGCGACGGAGAGGCTCACCGCCGATACCGTCGCCACCGTCGACAGCACGCCCATGCGCCGGAGCGCGATGGCGAAGGCGATGATGATGGGTGTCGCGGTCATTAGCCCGATCTGTGCATCGCTCATGTCATTGCTCACCGCTCTTTGCGAACCCTGAGTCTGTTCGTACCGCGCTCCGGCGAGCGAGACGTTGCGTCGGCGCAAACATCTCCGCCGGTGGCCCCCCAGTTTGTCCTGCGACAAATTCCGAACTGGACGGTTGAGCTAGGTCTGGCCGGTGTCCTGATCCGGAAAGACGATGTCTGCGGCCGATTGCGAACAACAGGGAACCGGCTGGGGAATCTTGGAAGATCTCCCCGGCGATCCCATGATCTGGGTGCTGATCTTCAGCGAGCTCGTCGCCTTCGGCCTGTTCCTCGGCGCCTTCGTCGTTGCCCGGGCGATCCATCCCGTTGTGTTCGCGGCGGGGCAGGCGGCGCTCAACGCGAATCTCGCCGGCCTCAACACAATCGTGCTGGTGACCAGCGGCTGGGCCGCGGCGAGGGCGACCAGATCTGCGCGCGCCAATGAAAAGCAGGCCTCGCGCCGCTGGCTACTGATTGCCATGGCGCTCGGCGGCCTCTTCATCGCGATCAAGCTGACCGAATATGCCGAAGAGATCGGTCGCGGGATCGGCCTGGAGACCAGCCCGTTCTTCACGCTCTACTTCCTCCTGACCGGCTTCCATCTCCTGCATGTTGGCCTCGGCATCATCATCCTTGCCGTGGTCTGCCGCCGCGCCGAGATCTCGGGCGTCGAGACCGGCGCCGCCTTCTGGCACATGGTCGATCTGGTCTGGATCGTCATGTTCCCGATCCTCTATCTGGTGCGCTGATCATGCCCGGCCGTCTCGACATCACCTGGCTCGTGCTGATCGGCCTCGCGCTCGCGACGATCCTGCTTCCGCCACTGATGCCGCGTCCGCTGCTCGCCAATGCACTTCTCCTGGTCCTTGCCGCCATCAAGGGCCGCCGAATCGCGCTCGATTTCATGGACCTTCGGGCGGTGCCGGCGCTCTGGCGCGGCCTCGTCAGCGCATGGATCTTCATCGTCGTGCTGTTCGCCTGGCTCGCCTCCGCCGTCGTCGCATTGATCTGACGCCGCCAACGCAGCGCTCATTGCGCCCGAACAAAGACCCGTCGGCACCGATCGGCAAGATACAGCATCACTGCTCCTCATTACTGGACTCACAACGGAAAGGACTGGCAATGGCTGAACGCCTGACCAAGTCGGCGGCGCGAAACGTCTTCTACGGCGGCTCGGCTTTCTTCTTCGCCATCTTCATCGGGCTGACGGCGCACAGCCACTACTATATGGCGACGACCTCGACGGACGCGACGACGCTGACATCGTCGGTCGCGCGCGGCAAGCATGTCTGGGAGAAGAACTCCTGCATCAATTGCCACACCTTGCTGGGCGAGGGCGCGTATTTCGCCCCTGAAGTCGGCAATGTCTGGGATCGCTGGGGCGGCAATGAGGATCCGGCCGCGGCGCGCGAGACACTGAAGGCCTGGATGCAGTCACAGCCCTCGGGCGCGGAGGGCCGGCGCCAGATGCCGCAGTTCAATCTCACCGACCAGGAGCTCAACGATCTCGCCGACTTCCTGCAATGGACCAGCAAGATCAAGCGCCAGGAGTGGCCGCCGAACAAGGCCGGCTGACGCCTTCCTCTTTCAGGGCCTTGCCTCCTTCAAGGCCTTGCCTCTTTCAAGACAGAGAGAACCCGAAATGAAATATCAGACCCAGAAAGTCGCGATGCTGTATTTCTACGGCGCGCTGACCCTGTTCCTGGCGCAGGTCCTGTTCGGCCTCCTCGCCGGGACCATCTACGTTCTGCCCAACACGCTGTCGGTGCTGCTGCCGTTCAACATCGTCAGGATGATCCACACCAACGCGCTGATCGTGTGGTCGCTGATCGGCTTCATGGGCGCGACCTACTTCCTGTTACCGGAGGAAACCGAGACCGAGCTGTACAGCCCGCTGCTCGCAAAGATCCAGTTCTGGATGTTTTTTGGCGCGGCGGGGGTGGCCGTGGTCGGCTATCTCTTCCATTACCATGAGGGCCGCGAATTCCTCGAGCAGCCCTTCATAATCAAGGTCGGCATCGTGGTCGTCTGCCTGATGTTCCTGTTCAACGTGACGATGACGGCGCTGAAGGGGCGCAAGACCACGGTCACCAACATCCTGCTGTTCGGTTTGTGGGGCGTCGCGATCTTCTTCCTGTTCGCCTTCTACAATCCCGCCAATCTCGCGGTCGACAAGATGTACTGGTGGTATGTCGTTCATCTCTGGGTCGAGGGCGTCTGGGAGCTGATCATGGCGTCCGTGCTCGCCTATCTGATGATCAAGCTCAACGGCATCGACCGCGAGGTGGTCGAGAAGTGGCTCTACGTCATCATCGGCCTTGCGCTGTTCTCAGGGATTCTCGGCACCGGCCACCACTTCTACTGGATCGGCGCGCCCGGTTACTGGCAGTGGATCGGCTCGCTGTTCTCCACGCTCGAGGTCGCACCCTTCTTCACCATGGTGATCTTCACGGTGCAAATGACCTGGAAGGCCGGCCGCAAGCATCCGAACCGCGCCGCGCTGCTGTGGTCGGTCGGCTGCTCGGTGATGGCGTTCCTCGGCGCCGGCGTCTGGGGCTTCCTGCACACGTTGTCGTCGGTGAACTACTACACCCACGGCACGCAGGTCACCGCCGCACATGGCCATCTCGCCTTCTTCGGCGCCTATGTGATGCTGAACCTGTCGGTGATGGCTTATGCGATCCCGCAAATCAAGGGACGTGCGCCCTATAACCAGTGGCTCAGCATGACCAGCTTCTGGATCATGTGCACGGCGATGATGACCATGACCTTCGCGCTGACCTTTGCCGGCGTGATTCAGGTCCATCTCCAGCGCGTACTTGGCCAGAGTTACATGGACGTGCAGGACCAGCTTGCCTTCTTCTACTGGGTGCGGCTCGGCTCCGGCGTGTTCGTCGCGATCTCAGCATTGATGTTCGTCTGGGCGGTGCTGGTGCCCGGCCGCGAGAAGCAGGCGACTATCCCAGGCGCCCTGCAACCGGCCGAATAAACACAAGGCGGCCGCGCAAGTCGCGGCCGCCTTTCCCGAATGATTTCCGGAGAAAAACCATGACAGCAGCACTTCACGCCTTGTCGGCACCCGCGCTCGTGCTCCCGGCTTACGTTCCGAGCGGCAACGAATGCGCGCTGTTCGAGCACGCCTGGCGGCATCAGCTCCCGGTCTTGTTGAAGGGACCGACCGGCTGCGGCAAAACGCGCTTCGTCGCTCACATGGCGGCGCGGCTGGGATTGCCGCTTCATACCGTCGCCTGCCACGACGATCTCACCGCCGCCGATCTTACCGGCCGCTACCTGCTGAGGGGCGGCGACACCGTATGGACCGACGGTCCGCTGACACGGGCGGTGCGGGAAGGCGGCATCTGCTATCTCGACGAGGTCGTGGAGGCGCGCAAGGACGTCACGGTGGTGCTGCATCCGCTCACCGACGACCGCCGTATCCTGCCGCTGGAGCGGACCTGCGAGGAGCTGGTCGCGCCGAAGAGCTTCATGCTGGTGGTCTCCTACAATCCCGGTTACCAGACGCTGCTGAAGGCGTTGAAGCCGTCGACGCGTCAGCGCTTCGTTGCCATCGAGTTCGGCTTCCTGCCGCCGGAGCAGGAGATCGCGGTGGTGGCGGCCGAGAGCGGGCTCGCGCCCGACTATGTGCGGCCGCTGGTCCTGCTGGCCGGCCGGCTGCGCGCGCTGAAGGGGCACGACCTGGAGGAGGGCGTTTCGACCCGTCTCGTGGTCTATTGCGCCACCCTGATTGCGGCCGGAGCCTCAATTACGGATGCGGTGCTGGCCGGCATGATCGAACCGCTCACCGATGATGCAGACGTCAAGGCGGCGCTGCTCTACGTCGCACGCGCCGTGATCTCCTGAGGGTGATGCGATGCTCGATTTCCTCGAGCTTGAAGAAACCGTCGGCCGCGCCTGGCATCGCCTGGTCGGCGGCACCGCGAGCTATCCGGTCCATGCCGAACACGCGGTATCGCTCGCGGAGGTGCGCGGCCGGATCGCGATCATGTTCCGCGCGCTTGGCGGGGAGACGGGCGTGCAGATCGCGAGCGCGAGTGCCCGCCGGACTGGGCATCGGCTCGGATGGCGGCAGCGCATCGGGCTTGGCGACGAGCGGCTCGCGCAACCCGGGCGTGATGCCGCGACGATCTTCCTGCCCGACAACATCGCGATCTTCGCCGATCGCGGGCTGAATGCTGCGCTGTACCGGTGGCTGGCCGCGTGGTTTGCCTTTGCACCGGTCGAAGTGATCGCGGAGGCCGATCCGCTGCGGCGCGATCTGCTGACGCTGCGCCGGACCAGCGAAGTCGCGGTGCTTGTGCTGACGGAATGTCCCGGCCTTGCCGAGGACTACGCCCGGCTGGCCGCGGCCACGGCCATGGCGCGGCCGCACCGGCCATTGCCGCGCATCGAGCAGGACATGGAGCAGATCGTGCTTACTCTGCTCGGCGCCGATACGCCGCCGGTGGGAAAGCTGTGGCCGGCGATGATGGGGACGGGGCCACTGCCGGACAAGGCGCCGCCGGGTTACCGTTCGATCCTGCCATGCCCGCTCTGGGGCGATTGCTGGACGCGCGAGCTGTCGCCCGCACATGAAGGCGACGACGATTGGGCGTCGACCGCTGCGCCAGCGCCATCAGACGATCGCAAGCGTTTCGCCGTCCGCGAGCGCGAGGACGGTACCAATCGCCGCGATCCTTTCGTACTCAATCGCTTTGAAAAGATTCTCGCGATGGCCGAGATGATCAATGTCGACCGCCCGGCTGACGACAGTGAGGACGAGGACGCGCGGAAGGCAGCCGACGACCTCGAGGAGATCACGCTCAGCCGCCGTAGCGGCAAGCCGGCGAGCCGGCTCAAATTCGATCTCGACCTGCCGCCGGAAGCCCTCGATGTATCGCGATTGAACGCGGACCTGAGCTATCCCGAATGGGATTATCGCAGCGGCTCCTATCTGCCCGATCATTGCCGCGTGCTCGCGGGTGCGGCCTCCGAGCTGGGTGAGGGCTGGATGCCCGATGACGCCATGCGTCGGCACATCCGCCAGGTGCGCCGCCGCTTCGAGGTGTTGCGGCCGCGTCATGAATTGATGCGCGCCCAAGCCGATGGGCACGACCTCGACCTTGACGCGCTCGTGCGTGCGCGGTGCGATCTCCGCGCCGGAAGTGGCGGGGGCGGTCTCGATCGCGTCCATGTGGCGATGCGACCGCGAGGGGACGATCTTGCCGTCACGCTGCTTGTGGATGTCTCGCTCTCGACGGATGCCTGGGTCGATGGTTATCGGGTGCTCGACGTCGAGAAGGAGGCGCTGCTGGTGCTTGCGCACGGCCTGTCGGCCTGCGGCGATCACCACAGCATCCTCACCTTCACCTCGCGCCGGCGTTCCTGGGTGCGGCTCGAAACGGTCAAGGCCTTCGGCGAGCCGATGAGTGGCGCGATCGAGCGCCGGATCGGCGCGCTGAAGCCGGGCTATTACACACGGATCGGTGCCGCGGTACGTCACGCCTCGGCCGAGCTGGCGCGCCAGCCGCAGCGCAAGAAGCTACTGCTCGTCCTCACCGACGGCAAGCCGAATGACGTCGATCATTATGAGGGCCGCTTCGCGGTCGAGGACACCCGCAAATCCGTGCAGGAGGCGCGGCGGCTCGGCATCGCGGTCTTCGGCGTGACGGTCGATGCGACGGCGCAATCCTACGTCCCGACGCTGTTCGGCCGCAGCGGCTACGCCATCGTCGGCAACATCCGTCGACTGCCTGCGGCGTTGCCGGCGATCTATCGACAGGTCGCCCATTGACCCCGGAGAATCCGCATATGTCCTCCACCGGGTGAACTATTGCTCAAAGCATGGGTATATGATCGAATGGCCGGATGGACCGAAGCCGGCAAAGGCCCGATCTCGTCATCTTCGACTGCGACGGCGTGCTCGTCGACAGCGAACTCTTGAGCTGCCAGTGCTTGGTAGACGAGCTGTCCGGATTTGGGATTTCGCTGACACTCGCGCAGGCGCTCGAGCTGTTCCTCGGACGAAGCACGAGCGCGGTCACGCAACATTATCGCGAACTCGGCCAGGCGATGCCGGCCGATTTTCCCGTCCGGCTGAAGTCGCGCGTACTGACCGCCTTCGAGAAGGCGCTCCATCCGATTCCCGATGCGGATACCGTCCTGTCCGGACTGCGCGTGCCGAGTTGCGTGGCCTCGTCGAGTGATCTCGACCGCGTCGCGCTGTCGCTGAGGGTGACCGGTCTCGCGCCCCATTTCGGCGACCGGATCTACACGGCGCAGATGGTCACGCACGGCAAGCCCGCGCCGGATCTCTTTCTCCACGCGGCGGAGAAAATGGGCGCGCTCCCTGCGCGCGCACTGGTGATCGAGGACAGCGTCAGTGGCGTGCTGGCCGCGAAGGCTGCCGGCATGACCGTCTGGGGATTTGTCGGCGGCAGCCATTATCGCGGGCGCGACGGCCAGGTTATATTGTCCGGCGCCGGGGCCGATCGGGTCTTCGCGCACATGAGCGAATTCTGGGAGGCATAGGCCGCCATGGCCGTCGAGAACGAAAAGTCCAGGCTCGACGATGCCGCGCGTGCCGGCTGGCTCTATTTCATTGCCGGTCACACCCAGGACGAGATCGCAAAGATGCTCCAGGTCTCGCGGGCCTCCGCGCAGCGGCTGGTCTCGCTGTGCCTCGCCGAGCGTCTCATCACATTCCGTCTCGAACATCCCATCGCCGCCTGCATGGAACTGGCGGCACGCCTGAAGGCGCGCTTCGACCTCAGCCATTGCGAGGTGGTGCCGGCTGACCCTGCCGCGCCGCAGGCCACGGCGGGCATCGCCGAACGCTGCGCCAATCTGCTGGATTCGACGTTGCGGTCGGAAACGCCCGTCATCGTCGCGCTCGGCACGGGGCGGGCGGTGCGCGCCGCGGTCGAGCGCGTGACGCCGATCGACCGGCCCAACCACCAGATCGTCTCGCTGGTCGGCAACATCTCCGCGGACGGTTCGGCGAGCTTCTACGACACTGTCGGCCGGCTCGCCGACCGCACCGGTGCGCGGCACTATCCGATGCCGCTGCCGTTCCTGATGTCGTCGGAAGACGAGCGCAACAAGATGGTGCGGATCGAGCCGATCGCGAAGGTCAAGGCGGTCGCGGCCAAGGCGGACTTGCGCCTCGTCGGTATCGGCCAGATGGACCAGAGAGCGCAAATCCACATCGACGGCTTCGTCACCCGCGACGAACTGTTCGAGATGATGCGGCAGGGGGCGATCGGCGAAATCACCGGCTGGGCATATGATTCCAAGGGCCGCCTGCTCAAGGCCGGTACCAACAAGCGCCTCACCAGCATTCCGCCGGAGGTGCCGGCCAAGACCACGACGATCGGCGCCGCGGTCGGTGCGGCCAAGGTGCCGGCGATCTCGGCCGCGCTGAACGGGCACCTGATCAACGGCCTGATCACGGACGAGGCGACGGCAAGGGCGATTTTGGAGCGGTAGGGCGGGCGCTACAGCCACTTGCGCCAATGTCATCATCCGCGAATGCGGATGATCCAGTACGCCGCGGCCTATCCGGAGCAAAACCAACCCACGACACGGCGTACTGGATGCCCCGCTTTCGCGGGGCATGACAGCGAAGGCGGAGGAAAAGCTCCGGCCCTCCCGCACCGCAGCACTCATAAGTTGCGGGAACGCCCGCGCGCCTGCTTGACAAGCGATGTACCTCGGCCGAACATACGCCCAACGCGTGGGCATATGCTCAGAAGCGCGATCCTAGGGAGGTCACCGTGAAACACGTCCTCGGCGCCGTCTGCGGCGCGTCTTGCCTGTTGCTGGCCGTCCCTGTGATGGCCGAAACGACCCTGACCATCGCCACCGTCAACAATGGCGACATGATCCGAATGCAGGGGCTGACCAGCGAATTCACCAAGAAAAATCCAGACATCACCGTCAAATGGGTGACGCTGGAGGAGAACGTGCTGCGCCAGCGCGTCACCACGGATATCGCCACCAAGGGCGGCCAGTTCGACGTTTTGACCATCGGCACCTATGAGGTGCCGATCTGGGCCAAGAAGGGCTGGCTGGTGCCGCTCGCCAATCTCGGCGCCGATTACGACATCGCCGACCTGCTGCCGAAGATCAGGGACGCGGTCTCCGTCGACGGCAAGCTCTACGCCGCGCCGTTTTATGGCGAGAGCTCGATGGTGATGTATCGCACCGACCTGTTCGAGAAGGCCGGCCTGAAGATGCCGGAAAAGCCGACCTGGGATTTCGTTATCGACGCCGCCAAGAAGCTCACCGACAAGAGCGCCGGCACCTACGGCATCTGTCTCCGCGGCAAGGCCGGGTGGGGCGAGAACATGGCGTTCCTGTCGGCCATGGCCAATTCCTACGGCGCGCGCTGGTTCGACGAGAAGTGGGAGCCGCAGTTCAACACGCCGGAATGGAAGACGACGCTCACGACCTATGTCAATCTGATGAAGGAGGCCGGCCCTCCCGGCGCGAGCTCGAACGGCTTCAACGAGAATCTGGCGCTGTTCAACGCCGGCAAGTGCGCGATGTGGATCGACGCGACAGTGGCGGCGTCCTTCGTCACCAATCCGAAGGAGTCCAAGGTCGCCGACAAGGTCGGCTTTGCGCTGGCGCCGAACACTGGGCTCGGCAAGAACGCCAACTGGCTGTGGGCCTGGAGCCTCGCGATCCCCGCCGGCTCCAAGAAGACGGAAGCCGCCGAAAAGTTCATCGCCTGGGCCACCAGCAAGGATTACACCAAGCTCGTGGCGTCGAAAGACGGCTGGGCCAACGTGCCGCCGGGCACGCGCACCTCGCTCTACCAGAACGAGGACTATCTGAAAGTCGCGCCGTTCGCGAAGCTGACGCTGGCCTCGATTGATGCTGCCGACCCGAACAAGCCCACCGTGAAGCCGGTGCCTTACGTCGGCGTGCAATACGCGGCGATCCCCGAATTCCAGGGCATCGGCACGCAGGTGGGCCAGCAATTCTCCGCCGCGCTCGCGGGATCGATGACGGTCGATGCCGCGCTTGCCGCGGCGCAGTCCGCCACCGAGCGCGAGATGAAGCGCGCCGGCTACATCAAGTGAACCCGAGCTCTCCCTCCTGAGCTCAAACTGGCGGCCATCCACCAGCCAGCCCCGAATGGATGGCCGCCTTCTTCCTCCCAGCGGAGACGCCAAGGATGGCAACCCGGCAGACGCAGTTTCTTGCGCGCTCGCTCCTGACGCCTGCGGTCGGGCTGCTGTTCATCTGGATGATCGTTCCGCTGGCGCTGACGATCTATTTCTCGACCCTGCATTACAGCCTGCTCGATCCCGGCTCCGAGGCGTTCGTCGGGCTGGAGAATTTCCGCTACTTCCTCACCGATCCCGCCTTCCTCGCCTCGCTCCAGAACACGCTGGTGCTGGTCGGCTCGGTGCTGGCGCTGACGATCCTGCTCGGCATCCCCCTGGCGCTGCTGATGGATCAGCCCGTGATTGGCCGCAACATCGTGCGGCTGATGGTGATCGCGCCGTTCTTCGTGATGCCGACCGTGAGCGCGCTGGTCTGGAAGAACCTGTTGATGCACCCGGTCTCCGGCCTGTTCGCCTGGCTCGCCAAGCTGGTCGGATTGACACCGATCGACTGGTTCACCGACGCGCCGCTGTTCGCGGTGATCCTGATCGTCGCCTGGCAATGGCTGCCCTTCGCGACGCTCATTTTGCTGACCGCACTGCAATCGCTCGACGAGGAGCAGAAGGAGGCCGCCGAGATGGACGGCGCCAGCGCGGTCTCCGCCTTCATCTACATCACGCTGCCGCACCTGGCGCGTCCCATCACCGTGGTGATCCTGATCGAGACTATCTTCCTGCTCACGGTGTTCGCGGAGATCTTCGTCACCACCGGTGGCGGACCGGGCCTGCAAACCACCAACATCGCCTTCCTGATCTATTCGCAGGCGCTGATCCAGTTCGACGTCGGCAGCGCCTCCGCAGGCGGCCTCGTTGCGGTCGTGATCGCCAATGTTGTCGCTTTCTTCCTCGTCCGCATCGTCGGCCGCAATCTGGAGGCTTGAAACATGGCGCGGATGGCGACGACGCAGCGGGTGGTGGTCTCGACGATCGGAGCGTGGTTCTTCGGCTTCCTGATCTTCTTCCCGATCCTCTGGATGGTGCTGGCGAGCTTCAAGACCGAGTTAGAGGCCTTCGCCATTCCACCGTCCTTCCTGTTCTTCCACTGGACCACGGAAAACTACGCGACCGTGCAGGAGCGCAGCGATTATTTCCACCACGCGATGAACTCGATCATCATCGCCGGCGGCTCGACCTTGATCGCGCTGCTGATCGCAATCCCCGCGGCCTGGTCGATGGCGTTCGCACCGACCAAGCGCACCAAGGACATCCTGCTCTGGATGCTCTCGACCAAGATGATGCCGCCGGTCGGTGTGCTGGTGCCGATCTATCTCATCTTCAAGACCTTCGGCCTGCTCGATTCCCGCATCGGCCTCGTCTTCATCCTGTGCCTCGGAAATTTGCCGATCGTGATCTGGATGCTCTTCACCTATTTCAAGGAGATCCCGCGCGACATCCTCGAAGCCGCGCGCATGGACGGCGCCACCATCGGCCGCGAGCTCATCTACGTCTTGACGCCAATGGCGATCCCGGGGCTGGCGTCGACCATGCTGCTCAATCTGATCCTGGCCTGGAACGAGGCGTTCTGGACGCTCAACCTGACGACCTCGAACGCCGCGCCGCTCACCACGTTCATCGCCTCCTATTCGAGCCCGGAAGGGCTGTTCTGGGCAAAGCTGTCGGCGGCCTCGACGCTGGCGATCGCGCCCATTCTCGTCCTCGGTTGGTTCAGCCAGAAGCAGCTCGTGCGCGGGCTCACCTTCGGCGCGGTGAAGTAAAGGGGCTGGCGGATCATGGGTCAGATCACACTTCAGGACGTACAGAAATCCTTCGGCCCCGTTCACATCATCAAGGGCGCCGATCTCGAGATCGCGGACGGCTCCTTCGTGGTGTTCGTGGGACCGTCCGGCTGCGGCAAGACCACGCTGCTGCGCCTGATCGCCGGGCTCGAGGACGTGTCTGGCGGCAAGATCCTGATCGACGGCAAGAACGTCGTCGACACGCCGCCCGCCAAGCGCGGGCTGTCGATGGTGTTCCAGTCCTACGCGCTCTATCCGCACATGAGCGTGCGCGGCAATATCGGCTTCGGCCTGAAGATGGCTGGGCTTTCCAAGGACGAGACCAACCGCAAGGTCGAGGCGGCGGCCGCGACACTGAACCTCACGCCCTATCTCGATCGCAAGCCGCGCGAGCTCTCCGGCGGCCAGCGCCAGCGCGTCGCGATCGGACGGGCCATCGTTCGCGAGCCCAAGGCGTTCCTGTTCGACGAGCCGCTGTCCAACTTGGACGCGGCCTTGCGCGTGCAGATGCGGATAGAAGTCACACGGCTCCAGAAGCAGCTTGGTACCACCGCGATCTACGTCACCCACGATCAGGTCGAGGCCATGACCATGGCCGACAAGATCGTCGTGCTCAATGGTGGCAAGATCGAGCAATATGGCTCGCCGCTGGAGCTCTATGAGCGGCCCGCCAATCTCTTCGTCGCCGGCTTCATCGGCTCGCCGAAGATGAACTTCGTCACTGGCGAGCACGCCTTGCAGAAGGGGGCGGCGACGATCGGCGTGCGGCCGGAGCATCTCAAGATCGAGCGCGATGGTGCCGGCGGCTGGCAGGGAACGATCGCGGTCGCCGAGCATCTAGGCAGCGACACCTTCCTTTATGTCGATGCCGGACCGCTCGGCATGCTGACGGCGCGCTACATCGGTGAATTGAGCCTGCATGCCGGCGACCACGTGTCGCTGGTGCCGGATCCCGCGCGCATCCATCGCTTCGACGAGAGCGGCAACGCGCTTCGGGGCTGACAAGAAACGGCAAGAGACGGCAAGAAACGGAAAGACCACCATGTACCTCGAAAAATTCAAGCTGAGCGGCAAGACCGCGTTCATCACCGGCGGCGGGCAAGGCATTGGCCTTGCCTGCGCGGAAGCGCTGGCCGAGGCCGGCGCGAAGGTCATCATCGGCGATCGCGACAGCAAGGTTGCTGACAGCGCGAAGGCAACCCTGAAGGCGAAGGGTTTTGACGTCGAGACGGCGATCATGGATGTCACCGACACGAAGCGCGTGGCGGAGGTCGCGGCCGACCTCGTCGCCCGCCACGGCAAGGTCGACATCCTCGTCAACAATGCCGGCATCGCCCGCAGCGAGACGCCGGCCGAGACCGTCACCGACGAGCACTGGCTCAACGTCATCGACGTCAATCTCAACGGCACCTTCTGGTGCTGCCGCGAATTCGGCAAGCACATGCTGAAGGCCAAGAGCGGCGCCATCGTCAATGTCGGCTCGATGTCGGGCTTCATCGTCAACAAGCCGCAGGAGCAGTGCTTCTACAACGCCTCCAAGGCCGGCGTGCACCATTTGACCAAGTCGCTGGCCGCCGAATGGGGCGCGCGCGGCGTCCGCGTCAACGCGGTGGCGCCGACCTATATCGACACGCCGCTCAATGCTTTCGTGAAAAGCACCCCGAAAATGTATGACGCCTGGATCGGCGGAACCCCGATGGCGCGGATGGGGCAGGTCGAGGAGATCGCCTCCGTCGTGCTGTTCCTGGCCTCGGAGGCCGCGAGCCTGATGACCGGCAGCATCGTGCTGGTGGATGGCGGCTACACTTGCTGGTAGGCTTGCGTCAAAACTGACGAGAGCGACCGGGAGCGACAATGCCGCGAGCGTATATCGGCGTCGACGTGGGGACCACGAGCACGCGGGCAGGGGTGTTTGACGAGGCGGGCACCCTCCTTGCCACCGCCAAGCATCCGATCCGGATCTGGCACGAGGCCGGCGACATCGTCGAGCAATCGTCGTCCGACATCTGGGAGGCCTGCGCCAAGTCGGTGCGAGCGGCGATGGCGGAAGCTGCCATCGCGCCCGACAGCGTCGGCGGCATCGGTTTCGACGCCACCTGTTCGCTGGTCGTCCTCGATCGGCAAGGCGAGCCGGTCACCGTCAGTGCCTCCGGCGACCGCCAGCGCAATGTCATCGTCTGGATGGATCATCGCGCTACGGCCGAGGCACGGCTGATCAACGAGACCGGGGACGCGGTGCTGCGCTATGTCGGCGGTTCGATCTCGCCCGAGATGGAGATGCCGAAGTTGCTGTGGCTGAAGCGGCACATGCGCGCGAGCTTCGATGCCGCCGGTCATTTCTTCGATCTGGCAGATTATCTGACCTGGCGCGCGACCGGGTCGCTGCAGCGCTCGACCTGCACGGTCACCTGCAAGTGGAACTACCTCGCACACGACGGCGGCGGCTGGAGCGCGCCGTTCTTCAAGCGCATCGGCCTCTCCGATTTCGTCAGCGAGAAATACGCCCGCATCGGCACCGAGATCGTCGCGCCCGGCACGCGGCTCGGCGAAGGCCTCACCCGAGCTGCGGCTGCGGAGCTCGGCCTGTCGCCGGGCACGCCGGTCGGCGCCTCGCTGATCGATGCCCATGCCGGCGGCATCGGCGCGATCGGCGGACGCGACGGATCGGGCGGAACGAGCGATGTCAGCGACCGTCTCGCCTACATCATGGGGACGTCGGCCTGCATCATGGCGACGACGAAGGAGCCGTGCTTCGTGCCCGGCGTATGGGGCCCTTATTATTCCGGCATGGTGCCGGACTTCTGGCTCAACGAGGGCGGCCAGTCGGCTGCGGGTGCGGCGATCGACCATCTCCTCAAGTCGCATCCCGGCCATGCCGAGGCGGGCGCGGCGGCGCGCAACGAGGGTGTCGACCTCATCGAGTACCTCGAGCGGCGCATCATCGCGCGCGCCGGTGACGCCAGCCGCGCCGCGCTGCTCGCCCGCGACGTCCATGTGCTTCCCGAATTCATCGGCAACCGCTCTCCCTACGCCGACCCCGACACCCGCGCGGTGATCGCGGGCCTCGATCTCGACAGCGACGTTGGTGCGATGGAGCGGCTGTTCGTCGCCGGCCTCTGCGGTCTGGCTTATGGCCTCGCCGAGGTGATCGAGGCCTTTGCCGCGCATGGCGTCCATTCCAGCATCATGATCATGGGCGGCGGCGCGAGCCGCAGTCCGCTGGTGCGGCAGATCATGGCGGATACCACCGGGCTCACCGTCGCGCTGCCGCAAACGAAAGAACCCGTGCTGCTGGGCGCCGCGATGCTCGGCGCGGTGGCCGGCGGTGCCTATGCCTCGATCGGCGAGACCATGGCGAAGATGTCGGCGCTGGGACGGAAGAGCGAACCGACCGCGCTCGGCATGGCCGCGTTTCATGCCCGCAAGCGCGAGGTCTACAAGCTGCTGCGCGAGGTCGATCGCAGCAGCCGTGAAGCGATGCGCGAGGGTGCCGGAGGTTGAAACGGATGTTGATTGCCTGCGGCGATGCGCTGATCGATTTCGTCCCGACGCGAAACACCGAGGGGCGAGAGGCGGTGATGCCTGCGGTCGGCGGCTCCTGCCTCAACGTCGCGATCGGCATGGCGCGGCTGGGCGCGCCGACAGGATTTGTCGGCGGCGTCTCGACCGATATGTTCGGGCGCATGATCGTCGACCACGCCACCGCGTCGAACGTCGAGCTGGGGCTTGCCACCCGCAGCGACCGCCAGACGACGCTCGCCTTCGTGCGCATCGTCGCGGGCGAGTCGCACTACGCCTTCTACGATGCCGAAACCGCGACACGGAACTGGACCTACCGGCGCGGCGCGATTCCGTTCGCGAATATCGAGGCCGTTCATGTCGGCTCGACCACGCTGGTGAACGACCAGGGCGCCGCCGAGACGAAAGCCCTGATCGCGGACGCGCGCGCGTCGTCGACGATCTCCTTCGATCCGAACTGCCGCCCCAATCTGGTCAAGAACAAGCCGGCCTATCTCGCGCGCATGGCCGAGTTCGCAGGCCAAGCCGATCTCATCAAGATGTCGGATGTCGATTTCGCGTATCTCTTCGGCGAGGAGCAATATCAGCAACGCGCGAACGCGTTGCTGGGGCAGGGCACGAGCCTCGTCGTCATCACCCGCGGCAACAACGGGGCCATTGCCTGGCACGCGAGCGCAGGGCAGGTCGAAGTTCAGGCGCCGAAGGTCGAGATCGCCGACACCATCGGCGCCGGCGACAGTTTTCAGGCTGCGCTCCTGTTCGCCCTGCACAAGCAGGGCCGCATCAGCCGGCAGCAGCTGAAAGACATCGGCGCGGACGAGCTTCGCCGCGCGCTGTCCTTTGCCGCCAATTGCGCCGGCCTGACCTGTACCCGCCCGGGCGCCGATCCGCCGTGGAGCCATGAAGTCACCTGGAATGTCTAGCCCGGGTCCGCATCACAGCCGTGCCACGACCTTCTCGGCGCATTTGAGGAAGGTGCGGATCAGCGGGCTCTGCGAATCCCGCCGCCAGCACACGGCGATATCGATGGAGTCGGCGGCATCCCGCAGCGGCCTGAACACGATGCCCTGCGGCGCGCCAAGCTTCGCGCAGGCCGGCAGGATCGCAAGCCCCTCGCCGGCGAGAACGAGGCTCATCGCCGAATGCACCGTCTCCACCCGGCTCGCGATCGGCATCACGATCTGATGCCGCCGCAGCAAGGCTGCGACCGCGGAGGAGGCGGGGTCTTGCTCCGGCGGCGGCAGCGCGATCAGCGGGCGGCCCTGGAGTCGAGCCATCGGCACCGCGCTCAGGCGCGCAAGCGGCGAGCGCTTCGGCATCGCCAGCATGAACGGTTGTGCGCCAATCCGCGCCACCTGGATCTCGGGATGGTGGATCGCCGGCATGCACAGCGCGACGGTGACGCTGCGGTCGAGCAGCCGCGCCTCGCGCGTCGAGGCGCTGAGCTCGGCGAAGTCGAGGTCGACGCCGGGAATGGATCGCCGCAGCTCGGGGATCAGGCGCGGCAGCATGGCGTTCGCCAGCACGAACATGTATCCGACCGAAATCCGCCCGCGGCTGCCGGCCGCGACCGCCCGCGCGGCTTCGACCCCGTCGGCCGCAAGCGCCAGCGCCTCGCCGGCGCGCACCAGCAGGGCCTGGCCGGCTTCCGTCAGGTCCATGCCGCGCGTGCCGCGGCGGAACAGCGGCGCGCCAACCTCGGCCTCTAACTTGCGGATCTGGACCGACAGCGGCGGCTGCGCCATCCGCAGCCGTTCGGCGGCCTTGCCGACGCTGCGCGCCTCGGCCACGGCGACGAAGTAGCGAAGCCGGTGAAGATCCATTGGCATACCGAAAACGTATGGGTTGACCACCAAAATGGTATTGGACGCTGAGTTAACAGAAGTGTCATTCTCGCTGTCAATGCCTTGTCAATGCTTGGGCCAACGAGGGCCGGCTTCGGAGCGATGATTTGACGATGAACGGCGATCCCTGCCTGCTGTCCGCAACCGAGTTGCGCGGCCTCATTTCCACGAAGAAGATTTCGCCTGTCGAAGTCACCCGCGCCGTGCTCGCGCGCGCCGAGGCGCTTCAGCCCGAGCTGAACTGTTTCATCACGCTCTGCGGCGACGAGGCGATGGCGCAGGCGCGTGCGGCTGAGCGCAAGGCGATGGCCGGCGAGCCGCTCGGCCTGCTGCATGGGCTTCCGG
Source organism: Bradyrhizobium sp. 604_D8_N2_3 (assembly GCF_051810765.1). Taxonomy (NCBI): domain Bacteria; kingdom Pseudomonadati; phylum Pseudomonadota; class Alphaproteobacteria; order Hyphomicrobiales; family Nitrobacteraceae; genus Bradyrhizobium; species Bradyrhizobium sp. 604_D8_N2_3. The sequence continues at coordinate 3,329,902 of NZ_JBPWPM010000001.1, forward strand.
TCACCGTCAAGGACATCGTCAACACCAAGGGTGTGAGGACCACCTTTGGCGCCGTTCCCTACAAGGACAATGTGCCCACCGAGGACGCCGTCGCAGTCGCAAAGCTGCGCGCGGAAGGCGCGATTCTGATCGGCAAAACGACCACGCCGGAATTCGGCAGCAAATGCCTGACCGACTCGCCGCTGTTCGGCCGCACCCGCAACGCGTGGAGCGCTGAGCGCTCCTCCGGCGGCTCCAGCGGCGGCGCTGCGGTGGCGGTGGCGAGCGGCATCGCGCCCCTTGCGATTGCGACCGATGGCGGCGGATCGACGCGAATTCCCGCAGCCTGCAATGGCGTGGTCGGGCTGAAGCAGAGCAACGGCGTGATCGCGCACAGCCAGGCGCTCGACGCCTTCGGCAACCAGACCTATGTCACGCCGACCACGCGCACGGTCGCCGACACCGCGCTGATGATGCAGGCGATGGCCGGTGAGGATTCCTGCGATCCCTGGTCGATCGGCGTGCCCGTGCCCGATTTCATCGGCACCGCCGCGCCGCGCGGCGATCTGCGCGGGCAAAGGATCCTGTTCTGTGCGTCGCCGCCCGGCCGCCCGGTGTCGTCAGATGTCGCGGCCAGCTTCAAGGCGAGCCTCGACCGGCTGGCCGGTCTCGGTGCCGAGCTCGAGGAGTTCTCCGGCGAGGGGTTTGACATCGAGCCGATCTGGCGCGCCATCAACCACACCGTCTGGCGCACGCGTTTCGCCAAGCTGGTGGCCGAGCACGGCGCCGTCCTCAGCGAAGCCTTCGTCAAGCAGGTCGCGCTCGCGACCAATGTCAGCGGCATCGCCTATCAGGAGGCGATGTTCGCGCGCACCGCGCTGTTCCGCCGTGTGCAATCCCTGCTTGCGCGCGGGCATCTTTTGGCGATGCCGACCCTTACCCGCACCGCGCTGCCGATCGACCAGGACCTGTTCGGCACCATCGAGATCGACGGCAAGCACTTCGACAGCGTCCGGCCGCACTGGTTCCCCTGGACCATGCCGTTCAACATGACCGGACACCCCGCGATCAGTCTTCCCAGCGGCTTCGGCGGCGACGGCCTGCCGATCGGGCTCCAACTCGTCGGGCGCTTCCGTGCCGATGCCGAATTGCTGCGGGTGAGCGCGCTGTTCGAGGCCTCGCACGATCTTCTGTCCCGCCGGCCCGGCTGAGGTGAGGTACATGCCGCAAAGGACTTGCCTCCGGCGCCCGGACATGTTGATCGTGCGGCGGATGAGCCCTGAAGCCGAGCGCGCATGAGCGTATTCTTTCTTCGACGTCTGTTTACCTTGCTGGCGACGCTGGTCGGCGCATCCGTGATCATTTTCCTGGTGCTGGACGCTCTTCCGGGCAACGCGGCGCAGATGCTGATGGGCGCCGATGCCTCGGCCGACGCGGTGCGTGCGCTCACCGTCAAGCTCGGGCTCGACCAGCCGCTGGCGGTTCGCTATCTGCAATGGATCAAGGGCCTCCTCGTCGGCGATCTCGGCAACAGCTATGTCTATGGCACGCCGGTCGCGAGCCTGATCGCGGAGCGGCTGGTGCTGACCGTTCCGCTCGCGATCATGTCGATGCTGATCACGGTGACGCTGGCGCTCTCGGCCGGCATCTACACCGCGGCCAACCACAACAAGCTCGGCGACGTCGGCGTAATGTCGTTGACGCAAGTGGGCATCGCGCTGCCGAATTTCTGGTTCGCGATCCTGCTGGTCCTGCTGTTCTCGGTGCGGCTGCAATGGCTCTCGGCGGGCGGCTTTCCCGGCTGGGAGGATGGCATCTGGCTCGGCATCAAGTCGCTGCTGCTGCCGGCGATCTCGCTCGCCGTGGTGCAGGCCGCGATCCTCGCGCGCGTCACGCGCTCGGCCGTGCTCGAAGTGCTGCGCGAAGATTTCGTCCGCACGGCGCGCGCGAAGGGTCTCGGCAAGCGCGAGGTGCTGTGGAGCCACGTGCTGCGCAACGCCATGATCCCCGTGATGACGGTGATGGGGCTGCAATTCGCCAATCTGCTCGCCGGCACCATCGTGATCGAGAACGTGTTCTACCTGCCGGGCCTCGGCCGCCTGATCTTCCAGTCGATCGCCAACCGCGACCTGATCGTGGTGCGTAATTGCGTGATGCTGCTTGCGGCCATGGTCGTCATCGTGAATTTCGTGGTCGATGTGCTCTACGCCTTCATCGATCCCCGCATCAAGGTCCACGATTTGTGAGCGCGCCCCTGGCCACTTCGGTTGACGCCCCGGTCGCAACGCGTCCGCTGCCGGCCCGCACCTTCTGGACCCGCGCGCTGCGTCACCGCAGCTTTGTGCTCGGCGGAGCGCTGAGCCTGCTGGTGCTCGCCTCGGCGCTGCTGTCGCTGGTGTGGACGCCGTGGTCGCCCTATGAGATCGACATCGCCTCGAAGCTCCGGCCGCCGTCGGCGGCGCACTGGCTCGGCACCGATTCCTTCGGCCGCGACATCGTCTCGCTGCTGCTCGCAGGCGCGCGCTCGACCATTCTGGTCGGCATCATCGCCGTGAGCATCGGTCTCACCTTCGGCGTCTGCCTCGGCCTGGTCGCGTCGGCCAAGCGCGGCTGGACCGAAGAGATCATCATGCGCTTCTCCGATTTCACCTTCGCCTTTCCGGCGGTGCTCTCCGCAATCATGCTAGCCGCGGTCGTCGGGCCGGGCATGGTGACCTCGATCATCGCGATCGGCATCTTCCAGATCCCGACGCTGACCCGGCTGACGCGCGGCTCGGCCAACGCGATCTGGGCGCGCGAATTCGTGTTGGCCGCGCGCGCGTCGGGCAAGGGCAAATTCCGCATCACCATCGAGCATGTGCTGCCCAACATCCTGTCGATCCTGATCGTGCAGGTCACGATCCAGTTCGCGCTCGCCATCCTTGCCGAAGCCGCGCTGTCCTATCTCGGTCTCGGCACGCAGCCGCCGCAGCCGTCCTGGGGACGGATGCTGAACGACGCACAGACGCTGCTGTTCCAGTCGCCGATGCTTGCGGTCTATCCGGGCGCGGCGATCGCCATCGCGGTGCTCGGGCTCAATCTGCTCGGCGACGGACTGCGCGATCTGCTCGATCCGCGACTGGCGCGGGAGCGATGACGATGGGGGAGCGCTCAACCCTGCCGCTGATCGAGGTCGCCAATCTCGGCGTTCGCCTCAACACCAGCCGCGGACCCGCGCAGGCCGTGCGCGGCGTCAGCTTCACCCTCAAGCGCGGCGAGACGCTGGGTCTCGTCGGCGAATCCGGCTGCGGCAAGTCGGTGACGGCGCTGTCGCTGATGGGCCTCTTGCCAGACAGTGCTGTCGTGACCGGCAGCATCAGGCTTGACGGCAGCGAGCTCGCCGGTCTGTCGGATGCGGATTATTGCAAGCTGCGCGGCAACCGTATCAGCATGATCTTCCAGGAGCCGATGACCGCGCTCAACCCGATGCACACGATCGGCCATCAGGTTGCCGAGCCGCTGCGGCGTCACAAGAAATATTCGGCGGCGCAGGCGCGGCGTGAAGCGATCGCCTTGCTCGACCGCGTCGGATTGCCCGACCCCGCAAGGCGGATCGACGCCTATCCGCACCAGTTCTCCGGCGGTCAGCGCCAGCGCGTCACCATCGCCATGGCGCTGGCCTGTGAGCCCGACCTCCTGATCGCGGATGAGCCGACCACGGCGCTCGACGTCACTATCCAGGGCCAGATCCTCGACCTCATCGCCGATCTCGTCGAGGAGCGCGGCATGTCGATGATCCTGATCTCGCACGATCTCGGCGTTATCGCCGAGAACGTGCAACGCATGATGGTGATGTATGGCGGCACGGTCGTCGAGAGCGGGCCGACCGACGAGGTGTTCCGCCGGATGGGCCATCCCTACACGCAGGGCCTGTTCCGCGCCCGGCCGAAGCTCGGCGCGCGCAAGGGGACGCGGCTGACGACGATCTCGGGGACGGTGCCCGAACTTGCGGAATTGCCTGCCGGCTGCACGTTCGGCGACCGCTGTCCGCTGGTCGAGGACAAGTGCCGCGTGGCGCTGCCGCCGATGATCGAAGTCGGTCCCGGTCACGGCGTGCGCTGTGTGCGCACCGATGTCTCCATGGCCGCGAATGTCGGAGCGCTGCCCGCATGACCGCAGCGCCGCTTCTCGACGTCAAGAATCTTGAGCAGCGTTACACGCTGCCGCGCGAAAGCCTGTTCCGCCCGCCGGGCCAGGTGCGCGCGCTCAACGGCGTCAGCGTGCGGGTCGATGCCAGCAAGAGCCTCGGCGTCGTCGGCGAGTCTGGTTCGGGCAAGTCGACCTTCGCGCGGGTGGTGATGGCGCTGGAGCGGCCGATGTCGGGGCAGGTCGCGCTGCTCGGGCGCGATCTCAACCGCATCTCGCCCGACGAGCTGCGCCGCGCGCGCCGCGATTTCCAGATGGTGTTCCAGGATCCTTACGGATCGCTCGATCCGCGCCAGACCATCGCGCGCATCGTCGCCGAGCCGCTCACCGTGCTGGAAGATGCCGACCGCACCACTTTTCGCGCCCGCGTCTCTGCGGTGCTGCGGCAGGTCGGCCTGCGCGATGCCGACATGGACAAATATCCGCACGAATTTTCCGGCGGACAGCGCCAGCGCATCGCGATCGCGCGCGCGCTGATCACCCAGCCGAAGCTCATCGTCGCCGACGAGCCGGTTTCCGCGCTCGACGTCTCCGTGCAGGCGCAGGTGCTCAATTTGATGCAGGACCTCCAGGAGCAGTTCGGCCTGAGCTACATCCTGATCAGCCACGACCTCGCCGTGGTCGACTATCTCTGCGACGAGGTCGCGGTGATGTATCTCGGCCGGATCGTCGAGCAGGGCAGGCCGGAGGACCTGTTCGAGCGCTGTGCCCATCCCTATACGCGGGCGCTATTGGATGCCGTGCCGCGGGCGCGCGCCGGCGGCGGCCGACGGCGGCGCGGGGCCCAGGCGATCGCCTCGCAATCGGTGACTGCTGCCGGATGCCCCTATGTCGCGCGCTGTCCGCTCGCCGACCAGCATTGCCGCGAGGTTCCGCCCTTGCTACGCAAGGTCGGCGAAGCCCATCTCGCCGCCTGCCACAAGGCGGAGGCCGTGATGGCATTGCCGCACGCGGTCATGGAAGGTTAGTGTCCCCCATGGAATTGGCGTAGGCTGAGACAAGAGAAGGCCGGGGAGTTACGCATGTTCAGGAAATTATCGATCGTCGCATTTGCCGCCGCGCTTGTCGCAGCACCGCTGCCGGTGCTGGCGCAGGGCAAGAAGGACAGCGTCGTCATGGCGATGGCGCTAGAGCCGCCAGGGCTCGATCCCACCATCGCCGCCGCGGCCGCGATCGCCGAAGTAACGCTCTACAACATCTATGAGACGCTGACCAAGATCAACGAGGACGGCTCCGTCTCGCCCTTGCTGGCGGAGAGCTGGACCGCCTCGCCCGACCTGAAGACCTACACGTTCAAGCTGCGCAAGGGCGTCAAATTCCAGAACGGCGAGCCGTTCGATTCCGCGGCGGTGAAGTTCTCGTTCGAGCGCAACGCGATCGCGACCAGCACCAACAAGGACAAGAGCCTGTTCCAGGCTTTCGAGAAGGTCGACGCGCCCGACGCCGACACCGTCGTGATCACGGTGAAGTATTCCGAGCCGAACCTGCCGTTCCTGCTCGGACAGGCGAGCGGTTCGATCGTCGAGCCGAAGAGTGCAGCCACCAACGGCACGCAGCCGGTCGGGACCGGGCCCTATCAGCTCGGGGCCTGGGCCAAGGGCTCCTCGATCACCCTGACCAAATGGGCCGACTATCGCAACGCCGCCGCGATCAAGCTGTCGAAGGTGACGATCCGCTTCATCTCCGACCCGGCCGCGCAGACCGCGGCGCTGCTCTCTGGCGACGTCGATGCGTTCCCGCGCGTTGCGGCAGCGCGCGCCATCGGACAGTTCAAGGCCGATCCGCGCTTCAACGTCATGGTCGGCGGCTCCCGTGCCAAGACCATCGTCGGCATCAACGAGCGCAAGAAGCCGCTCGACGACGTCCGCGTGCGCCGTGCCATCCTCGCCGCGATCGACCGCAAGGCGATGGTCGACGGCGCGGCTGATGGTTTCGGCACGCCGATCGGCAGCTTCTACGTGCCCGGCGCGCTCGGCTTCGTCGACACCACCGGCATCAACCCCTACGATCCCGAGAAGGCCAAGAAGCTGCTGGCGGAAGCCGGCGTCACCACGCCGCTCGAACTGTCGCTGAAGCTGCCGCCGCCGTCCTATGCGCGGCAGGGCGGCGAGATCCTCGCGGCCCAGCTCGCCAAGGTCGGCATCATCGCCAAGATCGAGAATGTCGAATGGGCGCAGTGGCTGTCGCAGGTGTTCGCCGGCAACGGCCCGCACAATTTCGACCTCACCATCGTCAGCCATGTCGAGCCGTTCGACCTCGTCAAGATCACCGAGCCGGACTACTACCTCGGCTACAACAACGAGGCCTTCAACGCGCTCTACAAGCAGATCGTGTCGACGCCTGACGAGGCCGGCCGCGCAAAGCTGCTCGGCGATGCCCAGCGCATGCTGGCCACCGACGCGGTCGCCGGCTTCCTGTACCAGCCCCAGCTCATCACCATCACCAACAAGAAGCTGAAGGGCGTCTGGAAGGACGTCCCGCAATACGAGAACGATTTCTCGACCTGGTCCTGGGAGTAGGGGCCGTTCGATCAAGTCGAACCTGCTGCAACGTTGACCTCCCCCCATCGGAGGAGAGGTCAATCTTTTTGGGCAACCCAAAACAAAAACCTGAAAAACAACCCCATGCACAGTAGCCGGGGTTAGATATTTCAATGGCTTGCACGGTCCGCTCGATGGCTTGCTGAGCCATGCGATGCGGTTGACCCGTCGGGCAAAACACCGGCAATATACGATCATCGCGGCGTCATGGTTCGGGACGCGCCGTCAGGCGAGGCACGCCATGAAGAAGCCATCCCGCCGCGATGCCGGCATCGCCGCGGCTGCCGTCAGCGCTGAAGCACCGATCACTCTGAAGCTCGACAATGCGCCGATGAGCGATATCGCTCATGCGCTGGCCAGCGGACAGGTCACTGCCACGGCGCTGACCAAAGCTTACCTCGCGCGCATCGAAGCTTATGACCGCAACGGGCCCGCGCTCAACTCCGTGCGCGCGATCAATCCCGACGCGCTCGGGATCGCTGGCGAGCTCGACGACACAAAACCATCGGCCAAGCGGCCGTTGGCGGGCATCCCGATCCTGGTGAAGGACAACATCGCGACCGGCGACAAGCAGCCGACGACGGCGGGCTCGCTGGCACTGGAGGGCGCGCGCGCCAGGAGAGACGCGACAATCGTCAAGCTGCTGCGAAAGGCCGGTGCGGTGATCCTGGGCAAGGCGAACCTGACGGAGTTCGCCAACATTCTCGCGGCCGACATGCCCTCGGGCTATTCGTCGCTCGGCGGCCAAGTGAAAAACCCTTACGCGCCGGCGCTGATGGGCGATCACGGCATTCCGGTCGTGCAGCCAGGCGGATCAAGCGCGGGTTCGGCGGTCGCGGTGGCGGCCGGCCTGTGCTCGGCCTCGATCGGCACCGAGACGTCGGGCTCGCTGCTGTATCCCGCAAGCCAAAACGGCCTCGTCACCGTGAAGCCGACCGTTGGGCTGGTCAGTTGCGCCGGCATCCTGCCGATCGCGCACAGCCAGGACACTGCAGGGCCGATGACGCGCACGGTGCGCGACGCGGCGATGCTGTTGAACGTGTTCGCGGCCGAAGACCCACTCGACCCCGCGACCGAGCGGCAGCGGCGGCCGGTCGACTACACCGCCGACCTCGCGACCGACGCGATGAAGGGCGCGCGCATCGGCGTGCCGAGCGACTCGACCGACCCGCTCAACGATCGCTATTACGGCAAGCTGCCGCCCAGGTCGGCCAAGGTGATGGTCGACGCGATCAAGGTGCTGGAGGATCTGGGCGCCATCATCGTGCGTGCCAACATGCCAACATCTGGCTCGATCGGCGGGCCGGGTACGAGCATGAACGTGCTCAATCGCAATCCCCTGAGTCGCAACAAGGGTAATCTGGCGACGCCGCCGATCGTCTTCCTCTACGAGCTGAAGCACGATCTCAATCTCTACCTCAGCGATTGGGCGACGAACACAGAGATGAAGACCATGGCCGACATCGTGGCCTTCAACGAGGCGAACGCTGAGACGGCGCTGCGGTTCGGCCAGGACCTGTTCCTCGCCGCCAACATGACCAGAGGCGATCTCAGCGAGCGCGAGTACAAATCGGCGCGGGCCATGGACCTGCTCTCCGCCAAGACGCGCGGCATGGACGCCTACATGAACCAGTACAAGCTCGACGCGGTGCTGTTTCCCGGCGCCGCCGGCTGCGTGATATCAGCGAAGGCGGGCTATCCCAGCGTCATGGTGCCGGGCGGTTTCATTTCGGGAGCAGACGACAAGGACACGCCTGACTATCCGCTCGGCGTAACCTTCGCAGGCCGTGCCTGGAGCGAGCACAAGCTGCTGCGTCTGGCCTACGCCTATGAGCAGGCGACCGACATGCGCAAGCCGCCGCCCGGCTTGCCCGCGCTTTAGATGTCACTGGCCGAGAGGATCAGGCGGAAATCCCTGCTCGCGCGTCGGACCCGTTTCTGGCCAGTTCCTAAAGTTCAGAGTGACAAATTGCGCGACACGCCCAAGGCGTCGACAAGAAAATCGATGAACAGGCGGGCTCGCAGGGGGAGTTGTCGTCCGAATGCGTGCAGGACGTAGACCGGTGTGGTGAACATCGGTATGCCCGGCAGCACGACATTCAATCGTCCGGCGGCAAGCTCGTCCTCGATAGCGATGCGCATGAACTGCGTGATGCCAACGCCTTTTATGACCGCCTCAATCAACGACTGGGCATCGTCGCTATCGAAGGGGCCATTGGGGATGACCCGTGTGCCGTCCGCAAAAGTAAATGCTTGCGGCCGGCCACCAAGCAGATGGCGAAGGCAGGCATGCTGAGTGAGATCGTCGATCGACTGCGGGATTCCTCGTCGCTGAAGGTATTCCGGCGATGCGCCCAGAACATATTGCAGGACACCTAACGAGCGGCCGATCAGGTTTGTGTCTTCCAATTCGCCAATTCTGACAGCGAGGTCGAAACCCTCGCGGATGAGATCGACACGGCGGTCCGTGACGCTGAGATCAAGCTTGATGTCCGGATAGCGCTCCAGGAACGAGCCCGCCCATGCGGAAATCAACGGGCGTCCAAATGTACTCGGCACAGTGACCCGAAGCACGCCACGGACGTTTCCCGGAACCTGCACGACGTCGTCGGCTTCCTCTATCGCGCGCAGATGGGGAGCGACGTGCTCGTAGTAAGCGGCGCCTTCGGACGTTGGGCTGAGTGTGCGCGTTGAGCGCTGCAGCAAGCGCACGCCGAGGCGTTGTTCGAGGCGCGAAACGCTTTTCGATACCGCCGAGGGGCTGGCGCCGATCGATCGCGCGGCGCCGGCGAAAGAACCCGCGTCAACCGTCCGCACGAAGGCCAGCAGACCGGCCGTTCTTTCTAGAATCGTTGTCATTCAGGACTTTGGATCGCGAAAGAACCGAACGAAAGACGGCTAATCGGCCATTTATGAACGAATAGTCTGACTTTCGCAATGGAGGCCCCGACAACCGAGTTGGTCTTCCAATGCCCTTCATCGCTGAAGCTCGTGCAAAAAAGGAAAAGCAGTATGTCTGCGCAAATCAAGCCAACGATCGTTTTCTGTCACGGCATTTGGGCCGATGGCTCCTGTTTCAGCAAAGTCATTCCAGCATTGCAGGCCGACGGGTACGAAGTGATCGCCGTTCAATATGGCCTGGACTCCTTTGAGGAGGACCTGGCGACGGTGAGGCGCACACTCAATCGTGTTGGCAGCCCGGTCCTTCTCGTCGGCCATTCGTATGGCGGCGCCACCATCACGGGCTCGGGCACCGATGAACGCGTGGTCGGTCTCGTCTACATTGCAGCGGTCGCTCCGGATGCCGGCGAGACCGTACAGGACCGGCTCGACAAGTATCCGTCGGATATCTTCTCACGCGTCGAGGTCGCCGATGGGCGTGCCTGGATGCTTCCGAGCGGCACCGAGTTCTTCGCAGGAGACCTCTCCGCGGAAGACCAGAAGCTGGTTTGGGCCACCCAATATGCGCCCGTCTACAATCTGTTCCAGCAACAGAAGCTCAGCGCCGACAAGATCGCGTGGCGGTCGAAGCCGAGCTGGTACATTCTGGCCACGCAAGACCATACCGTGCATCCGGATCTGCAACGCTGGGTGTCGAAGCGCATGGGAGCGACGGTCACCGAAGTGGCGAGCAGCCACGTGCCGATGCTCTCCCAGCCAAATGTGGTTATCGACGTGATACGCAAAGCCGCGGCCGCCGTTCAAAAAAGCTGATCGCAAATAAGATACATTGCCGGACACGAAGGAGAGGTCGTTCGCGAGGCGACCTCTCTTATTCATGGGCTGGCGTGCGACGGCCGCTCTTGGCCCTTCGCAGACGTGGCGTTGCTCGATGCAGATTTCGGCTTGTGACCCCAAGCTGGCGTGCTGGGGCATTGGCGCGGTGTCGGCTTTTGACCCGAAGCGGACATTTTCCGAACGAATGAGCATCAACGTATTGGAAAATGCTCATGAAATCGGATTTCGATTGTAGTTCAGCGCGATTTGGCCTGACAGCTGCAAGCTGTTCGTTTTTCCGTAGTCCGCTGAGACTATTTCGTGAAATGATGACCCAGCTTCCCGGGTGTCTATTTGGCGCCCTTTCGCGCGTGGGTGGTTCACATGAACATTCGATCAAGTGTATTGGCCGCCGCTCTGACGGGCTCGATATTCGCACTGACGCCAAGTGTGTCGCAGGCGGAATGGCCTGACATCCGCGAGGCCAAGGCCATCGCCGAGGAAGGCTTCATCTACGGGCTGCCGATCGTGATGAACTACGCCGTCATGTACGAATATGCCGTCGACAGGAACTCTGGGCAATTCAAGGCGCCGTTCAACCAGATCAAAAACGAGGCGCGTGTCTATACATACAAAGACACGGCCGTAATAACTCCCAATAGCGACACGCCCTATTCGCTGTTATGGCTCGATCTGCGCGCCGAGCCGATCGTTCTTTCCGTGCCGGCTGTTGACAAGAGTCGCTACTATTCAGTGATGCTTTGCGACGGCAACACGTTCAATTACGGCTATATCGGTAGCCGCGCGACCGGAAGCGAGGCCGGAGATTATATGGTGGTTGGGCCGAACTGGCAGGGTGCCACTCCGCCTGGCATCAAGAAGATGTTTCGCTCCTCGACACAATTTTCCGCCGCCGCCTACCGCACCCAGCTCTTCCATCCGGCAGATATGCCGAACGTTGAGAAGGTCCAGGCCGGCTATAAGGTGCAGCCCCTGTCGGCCTATCTCAAGCAGCCCGCGCCCCCCGCCGCAGCGGCCGTCGACTTTCCCAAGGCTAATGCGGAGTTGGTGAAGAAGAACTTCTTCGAGTATCTCGACTTCGCTCTCCAATTTGCGCCGGCCGGGCCGGAGGAAAAGGAAATCCGCGCCAAGCTCACGCGCATCGGCGTCGGCCCCGGAAAGACCTTCGACTTCAAGGATCTTCCGCTGACCCACAAGATTGAAATCGGGCTGGGGATGAAGGACGGCGAAGAGAAAGTTGAAAAGTATCTTGCTAGTGGACAGAAAGACGTAAATGGCTGGAAAATCGGATCGCTGTTCGGAGACCGGCAATTCTACAGCGGCGACTGGCTGAAGCGCGCTGCCGCAGCCAAGGGCGGCATCTATGGCAACGACGCAATCGAGGCCGTCTATCCAATGACGAAGGCGCTTGCTGATGGCGAGGTGCTCGATGGTTCCAAGTACAAGTACACAATCACTTTTTCCGCCGGACAATTCCCGCCGGTAGAGGCTTTCTGGTCGGTGACGATGTATGATGGCAAGAGCCAATTGCTGATCGAGAATCCGATCAACCGCTACCTGATCAACTCGCCGATGCTGCCGGACATGAAGAAGAATGCCGACGGCTCTCTCACGTTGTATATCCAAAAAGATTCGCCCGGCGTCGACAAGGAATCCAATTGGTTGCCGGCGCCGAATGACGAAATCTACCTCGTGATGCGTTTATATTGGCCGAAGACAACGGCGCCTTCGATCCTGCCGGCCGGTGGGGGCTCATGGCAGCCACCGGCCGTTGTGCGCGCAGCCAACTAAGCAATCTGAGGTGATCGAGTGATGCTGGCCAAGGTCCGCTTGTGGCCCTTCGCAGACGTGGCGTTGCTCGATGCTGATTTCGGCTTGTGACCCCAAGCTGGCGTGTTGGGGCGTTGGCGCGGTGTCGGCCTTTGACCCTAAGCGCAAGCCGGTATCTGGGCCGCCAAGCGGCTCGCGTCGACCAATTTCCAACGGACCGTCCACCGCTCCCGGAGGTCGACGTCATCCGACCGATCGTATGCCTCGCGGGTCAGTATGTCGGTTCGAGGCCACGTAGTCGATCTCGCCATACGTAATCCCGATATCCTTCAGCTCCTGATCACTTAGGTGGCAAAGATCGCGCCGCAGCCGCTCCCATTTCCGCCACTCTTGAAAAGCGTTCCAGCAATTCTTGAAAACGCTGACATTGCGTCGCTGGGAGTCTGCCGTCTGGACCAAGCCCGTTGTCTGATAAATCATGCTCATCGCAGTATCCTCGGGCACCGTGTTTCCACCCTGGCATGCTGCCAAAATCCGGCCCGGCACGCTTGATCTGCTGCTTACATTTTCCTTACGGACAGCTTATTCTTTGTTTTCCAAGTGTTGCCGGGCCTGACCGGAGACCGTCCAAGGGATTTCGCGTCTTGCGCTATCTCTTCGAAGACTACGAACTGGATTCCGGCCGCCGCGAGCTGTACCGCGACACAAGCGTCGTTGCCCTGGCGCCACAGACCTTTGACTTTCTGGACTACCTCATCCGCAACCGCGAGCGCGTGGTTTGCAAGGATGAGCTCATCACAGCCATTTGGAAGGGGCGGTGCGTGTCGGATGCCGCGCTGACGACCCGCCTGAATGCCGCTCGGTCCGCAATTGGCGATTCCGGGGAGAAACAGCGGTTGATCAAGACGCTGCCAAGGAAGGGCTATCGCTTTATCGGTAAGGTGCAGGAGGCTGACGGCGCCCCCACTGTGGCGGTCACAGAAATCCAGAGGGAGACGGCTAAACCCGCCCTCCCACTTCCCGATAAACCGTCGCTGGCCGTTCTGCCATTCACCAACCTGAGCTCCGATCCAGAGCAGGAGTATTTCGCCGACGGCATGGTCGAGGACATCATCACCGGCCTTTCACGGTCCAAATCGCTGTTCGTCATCGCGCGACAGTCCACTTTTACCTACAAAGGCAAGGCTATCGACATCAGGCAGGTCGGGCGCGAGCTGGGCGTTCGGTATGTGCTCGAAGGCAGTGTGCGCAAATCCGGCGATCGAGTTCGCATTGCCGGGCAGTTGATCGAGGCCACGACGGGTGCTCATCTTTGGGCGGACCGGTTCGACAGCCAGCTCAAAGATATCTTCGATCTGCAGGACCAAGTGACGAGTAGCGTGATTAGCGCGCTCTTTCCTCAATTGGAGCGCGCCGAGATAGAGCGCGCAAAACGCAAGCCAACTGAAAATCTTCAGGCCTACGACTACTATCTGCGTGCACTCTCGAGCTTCTATGAATTCACCCGCGAACAAAACATTGAAGCCCTCAGACTGATCCGGCTTGCTGTCGAGATCGATCCCGGATTGGCCTCAGCATACGCGCTTGGTGCTTATTGCTATCTGCAACGAAAGATCTTCGGCTGGACGATCGACGCGGATCAGGAACTGAACGACACCCGACGGTTGGCAAGGCGTGCGATCGAGCTCGATAAGGATGATCCAACCGTACTCGTGAGAGCCGGGCAGGCAATTGGCGCCGTATTATACGAGATGGACGATGGCGTGGCCCTCGTCTCCCGAGCGCATGAGCTTAACCCGAACTTGGCTGTCGCACGGTATACGATCGGCTGGGAACACATACGGCGCGGTGACATAGAGGCGGCGCTCAAGCAGTTCCACGCCGGGGGGCGTTTAAGCCCCATGGATCCGTTTCTTTTTCTGCTGCAGACCGGCATAGCGTTTGCGCATTTCTTGACGGATCGATACGAGGACGGGTCATCATGGGCCAAGTCGGCTGTGCTGCACCGGCCCAACTATCTCAACGCACAATTTATTCTGGCGGCATGCCACGCGATGTCTGGAAGGGTCGAGGAAGCCCGGATGATCGGTGCACGCCTGGTGGAAGCGAGGCCGGCTCTGCGCGTCTCCACACTCGTTCCAAAGCTCGCTCGATTTTACAGGCCGGAACACCTCGAAAGGATAGCGCGAGCTTGCCCCATCATGGGTCTCCCCCCATGAGTGCTGCGGTTGCCGGGAAATACTGGTCTCATTCCAATTCCCATCAACGGCGCAGTATGCAATGTCGGCTTGTGGCCCTTCGCAGACGTGGCGTTGCTCAATGCTGATTTCGGCTTGTGACCCTAAGCTGACGTGTTTGGGCGTTGGCGCGGTGTCGGCTTTTGACCCATAGGGGACCTTGCCATTTCGAGCGGCGGTCAGTTAGCTGCGCTATCAGATCAGAGCGTTCCCGCAGAAAGGATGAATTAAATTGCACCCGGCGCGCGCGCCCGAGCACGGATGATCTTGTTGAGAGCCATCAGGACCGAGGGGCGCAGGATTTGGATTGCGTCACGGATCGTTGCGCCGAGTGGCTGCCGGCCGATCCGTCCGCGTAGTCGAGCAACCCGCAACGCACGCACGACCGTTTCAGGATCGGGAAGTTCTCCTTTATCTTCCAAAAGGCTCCAAGTGAGGCGTTTGAGATCGACTGTCTCTTGGTCAATGTGAGTGAACGACCCGTCTGCCGTGATGCAGGGGTGGTTGGTCATGTCGTAAAAGATAAGACCATCGTCTATCGCTACCATGTCACCATGGCAGGCCAGATCAATGAAGAACAGTTGGTCGACCCCCCAACTTATCGACTTGTAGTTTCGCATCAGGCAGCCGGCTTTGACGACGTTGCTATTGACCAACAGCGTCGATGGGACAATTCCGAGCGACCGCGTTTTGCCCACCAAATAGAGATCAGTCAGGCACTGTTGGCCCGAATACACGTAAATCTCACCCCCTTGCCGGTACTTTATGCCTTTGTCTTGCACCAGATGGCTTGTGGAGGTGATGACTGCCGCGGCGGGGTAGGCCAACGCAAGTCTCGCGAAAGACGTAAGCGCCCCTGGCGCGAGCCAGTCGTCGTCATGCAACAATTTGATCCAGGGACCGCGACACGCAAGCATCGCATTGTTCGTGTTCTCGACCTGACCACGGCCTCTGCGGTTCTCGACGACTCGGATGCGCGGTTCTGTGCTGACATATTCGGACAAGAGGCGACAACTCTCGCCCACTAACCCTTCGTCGTCGCTGATCACCATTTCCCAATCGGAGAAGTCCTGCTGCAGCACGCTTTCGATCGCGCGTTGCAGCCCAAAAGGACGTCGAAAGGTTGGGATCGCGACCGAAATGAACGACCGGAGTTCCGCCTCGCTGTTCGACAGTTCTGCTGGAGACACAATCATCATCCCCTAGACGCAAGACCGCTCAACAATAACAGTTCTCGGGGAGCGGCAACATCCTAGATGTCCGGATGTGGCCCTTAGCGGACAAATCCGCGTCCTGAACAGTTGGACCGCTCTTGCCGCTTAGCGGACCTGGCCATCAGCTCCAATGTCCGCGTTGGCCCATAAGCGGCCTTCCTCTCCTTACGGCTGTAACCATCTCCCTCCGGGGAGACATCGTTCGGTAGCGCGCGCCGCTCCATTCTTGGCGTGGCCCGCGCGAACACAAGCGCAGCCACGCGTCCGTCCGGAAGCCTGCATTGGGTTGCGCAGGATGGATTGCGACAGCGCATTCGCAACCGTGACGAAAGGGTTCTACGATGTCTTATAATTTTCTGCTGGCGTCGTGGGGGACCCTCGGGAATTTGAGCCCGCTGCTGACTGCGGCGCGGAGATTGCACCGGAATGGACATCATATCCGGGTGATGGCGGATCCGGCGATGCGCTCGGAAGTCGAGGCCTCCGGCTTTGCATTTGTCGCATGGCGCCGCGCCCCGACCGGAAAGGCTGCGGATCCGGTGGACGTCTCGGATGTGAAAGACTTTCTACGCCAGGCCGTCTTTGATCCTGCTGCGCTCTATGCGGCCGATGTACGGGATGAGATCGGCCGTATGCCGACGGATGCCGTTCTCGTGCTTGACGTGCTGTTTGGAGCTGCGCTCGGGGCGGAGGCGTCAGGCGTGCCTTTCGCTCTGCTGTCCCCTCATGTCAGCATTCGGCCCCTGCCGGGAATGCCGCCGGCCACCAGCGGGTTGAGGCAACCGAAAACGCCGGAAGAGCGCGCCGAAGTCGACGCCGCCAATGCCAGGCTTACCGAAACACTCAATGTGTTTCTGCCAAGTCTCAACCGCGCGCGTGCCGATCTGGGTCTTCCGCTTCTGGCAGATGTCTACGATCTGTTCGATCGGGCCAACCGGCTTTTGCTCGCGACCAGTCGAGCGTTCGACTTTCAAGCGGACGCGCTGCCCGACAATTTCCGCTATGTCGGACCGCTGCTCGATGTACCGAACTGGTCAAAATCTCGGCAGACGGAGGCGTGGCGAGCGCCATGGTCGGCTCAGTCGGATCGTCCTCGCGGGCTGATCGCATGCAGCACGGGCGCGCAGGGTCAGCGCGAGCTGTTTCAGCGCATTATCAACGCGATGGAGGCGGTCGAGATCGATGCCCTTGCAACAGCCGGTCCCAATGTCGACGTCGCCGATCTCCGGGCTCCGAAGAACGTGCATTTGGTCCGGGGCGCTCCCCATGACCTCGTCATGAAGGATGTTTCCGTGGTGATCTCGCAAGGCGGCCACGGAACGACCACGCGTTCACTCATCAACGGACTGCCGCAGCTCATCCTGCCAATGGGGCGAGACCAGGCTGCCAACGCCGCGCGCGTCGAAGCGAAGGGGGCAGGGCTTCAATTGCCTCCAACCGCCTCCGAAGCGGAAATTGCCGCGGCGGTGAACCGATTGATTGCAGAGCCGCAATTCAGGAAGGCGGCCTGTCTGCTCGGCGAGGCCATGAAAGTCGATATCGATCGGTCCGGCCTCGTCGACGAGATGGAGGCGATCGCCGCCATTGGCCGCGCGGCGAGACCGCAACCGAAGAAACAATCGCTTCGAAAATCTGCCTGACGGATCGCAAGGCGAATGAGCGGCGCACCGTTCGTGAACGATGCGCCGCTCGTTGGTTCATGCCGCTTTGGCGTCGACGCTGCCGATCCAGTTGCGGGCCAGCGTGACGTCGGCCTGCGACAATTGATGGCCTGCCGGCAGGACCTTGTGGTCGACACGCGCGCCGGCTTCCGACAACAGCGCCGCAAGCGTTGCCGAATTGCTCGCCGGCACGATCGGATCGGCCTGCCCGGACAGCAGCAGAATCGGCTTGCCGCCAAGCTCTGCCTTCGGCGGATCCGACAGCGGCACCATGGCACGCAGCAGGATTGCGCCTGCCAGGACGTCCGGCTTCAGCAGCAACAGCGCGGCTGCGATGTTGGCGCCGTTGGAGAAGCCGACCGCAACCGGCGCGGCGATGCCGTATTGCTTCCGCGCATCCGCGACGAAGTGGCCGAGCTCCAGCGCGCGCCGGCGCACGTCGTCCTCGTCGAACACGCCCTCGGCGAGACGGCGGAAGAAGCGCGGCATGCCGTGCTCGAGCACGCGGCCACGCGGCGAGAGCAGCGCGGAGCCGGGCGAGATCATCTTGCCGAGCCCAAGCAGGTCGTTCTCGTCACCGCCGGTGCCGTGCAGCAGCAGCATCGGAGGGGAGCCCGCGCTGGTCGCGGGCTCGAAACGATGGATGAATGTGCTCTCGGTCATGACGCGCTTTCTTCCAGGCTCGGCAGAACATTTTCGATCTGCTTGCGCTGCGCTTCGAGGAAACTCGGCAGCTTCAGATCACGTCCCAGCGTTGCGACCGGTTCGTCGACGGCGAAGCCGGGGATATCGGTCGCGATTTCGAACAGCACGCCGCCGGGTTCGCGGAAGTAGATCGAGCGGAAGTAGTTGCGGTCCCTCTGCTCGGTTGGATGCAGGCCGTGATTGCTCACGAGCTTTTGCGCCATCCGGCCCTGCTCGGCGTCGTCGGCCGCGCGGAAGGCGATGTGATGGACGGAGCCGCCGCCCTGATGTCCGCGCAAAAAGCCCTTGGCCTCGTAGATGTCGACGACGCTGCCTTCGGCATCGCCCGGCGCCTTGAAGCGGATCACCGAGCCCTCGCGTCCGGTCTCCTTGAAGCCGAACACGTCGGTGAGCACGGAAGCCGTCTTCGCCGCGCTGTCGAGCAGCAAGGTCACGCCATGGAAGCCGCGGATCGCGTGCTCGGCCGGGACGTCGCCATTGCTCCAGCCGGGCTCGTTCTCGGCACCGGGGACACCCACAAGCGCGAGCGCCATGCCGTCAGGGTCGGTGAACGGCAGCACGGACTCGCCAAAACGCTTCTCCAGCGCCTCGTAGGCGATGTCCTTCTCGGTGAAGCGCTGCGTCCAGTAGCCGAGCGAGCGCTGCGGCACACGGAAGGCGGTCTGATGGGTCTCGCCGACGCCGCGGCGACCGGCGGGCACGCCGGCCCAGGGGAAGAAGGTCAGGATGGTGCCGGGGCGGCCGGTCTCGTCGCCGTAATAGAAGTGGTAAGTGCCGGGATCGTCGAAATTGACCGTCTTCTTGACGAAGCGCAGGCCGAGATCCCGGGTGTAGAAGCCGAAATTGCGGATGGGATCGCCGGCGATCGCGGTGACGTGGTGCAGTCCAGACATTGTCGTCCTCCAGAATTCGGGGAGCGGTCTTGCTCTGGGTGGAAATATCGTTCCGCTTTGGATTGGAGACAATCCATGCAAATATGACATCTATGTCTACGATTTGGAAACAATCGCCGGGGCCGGCCCTTGGATAAGGTCGCCAGCCTCCGGGCCTTCGTGAAGGTGGTCGAAAGCGGCAGTTTTGCCGAGGCGGGCCGGCAGCTGCGGCTGTCGCGCTCGGCGATCAGCAAATACATCGCCGACCTCGAGGAGAGCCTCGGCGTCCAGCTTCTGAACCGGACGACGCGCCACGCAAGCCCGACCGAGAACGGCCAGCGCTACTTCGAGCGCGCGGTCGTGATCCTCTCGGAGATCGAGGCCGCCGATCAGGCGGTGGCGCAGGCCCAGTCGGCGCCGCGCGGCCTGCTACGGGTCAACGCGCCGATGTCGTTCGGCACGATGCGGCTCGGTCCTGTGCTGGCCGATTTCATGGCGCGCTATGGCGAGCTTCAGCTCCAGATCGTGCTCAGCGACGATCTGCTCGATCCCGTCCAGGACGGCTTTGACGTGACGCTGCGGATTGCGGAATTGGAATCCTCGAGTTTGATCGCGCGAAAAATCATGCCGGTGGCGCGCATGATCTGCGCTTCGCCCGATTATCTCGCGCGTCACGGCACGCCAAAGCATCCGCAGGACCTGCGCGAGCATGTCTCGTTGACCTACGGCTTCCTGCTGACAGGCAATCAGTGGAAGCTCACGGGCAGCGACGGCGATCACTGGATCCAGCCGGCCTGGTCGCTCTGCGTCAACAATGCCGAAGTGCTGCGCGACGTCGCGATCAAGGGCAGGGGGCTCGCGCTGCTGCCGGAGTTCATTGCCGCCGATGCGTTGAAGAAGGGCGAGCTGCGGACGGTGCTGGACAAATATTCCGCGCCGCCACTGGCGCTCTATGCGGTCTATCCGCCGACCCGGCATTTGTCGGTGAAGGTGCGGCTGTTCATCGATTTTCTGGTTGAGCGGTTTGGGCGCGAGGAGGAGGCGGGTGTGCGGACGCGCTGAGGTAGGCGCGGGCTCATCAAGCGGCCGGCCGATGTCTGCTTGGCCCCGAACAGCGGCCGAGAAGCGGGGTATTTTGCCTTTGGGCCAGAAGGCGGCACAAACGGATGGGCAATCCTTGCAACCCATTGTAGAATAGGGGCGGCTTGGAATTGCGTACCATGGCGCAGGAGCGGCCAGTCCGGGTTGAGCGCAGGTTAGCGGCTATCTTGGCCGCCGACGTGGTTGGCTATTCGCGACTCATGCATCGCGACGAAGAGGACACACACGCTAGACTGACTTCCCTTTTAACGGAGGCTGTCCACCCGGCGATCGCCGAACACCGCGGCCGCATCGTCAAGAATACCGGCGACGGATTCCTGGCAGAGTTTCCAAGCGCGGTCGAAGCGGTCCGCGGGGCCGTGCAGTTCCAGACCCGTATCAAGGAGGTAACGATCGACGAATTAGGAGACACGCGCATTGCTTTGCGCGTGGGTATCAATATCGGCGACGTAATCGTCGAACCCCACGACATCTTTGGGGATGGCGTTAACATCGCGGCTCGGCTTGAGGGCATCGCGGAGCCGGGCGGCATATGCATCGCGTCTTCTGCCTACGATCAAATCCGAGGCAAGGTCGGGGTACAGTTCGCTGATTTGGGCGAGCAAAACCTCAAGAACATTGCTTGTCCCATCAGATCCTACGCCGTGGTCTGGGAGACGCCTAGCCAAGCGACACGGGCCTCAACTGCGTCCACGTCGCCCACGATACTTGGCCGCGGTAGCGAGCCAGTCTCGCATGTTCGCCAAAGGAAGTACCCGTTTGGTCCGTTCAGGATTGTGAGAAGCCACGAGGAAACGGGCCTGATCGGCCACAGCGCGGTAAAAGAAACCGCTGCTCGCCGAGCAATGCATCTACTGGCCAACATCAAATCTGGTCCCAATACCGTACTCGGCATGATGTTCTTACTGGCAGCGGTAGGCGCTTTGGCCGTTGGATTGATTGGCTATTGGACGACCTGGAAACCGGCTCGCACCGAGCTTGTGCACGCGAGTACTGCACCGCGCACGCCGACGGGCTCAGTGATCAAGCCGACCCACTCTCAGGGGCCGATAGTTCTGATCCTCCCTCTCATCAATAATACTGGAGACCCAAGATATGATGCAGTTGCCTCGATCTTGACCGAGCATATTGGCGCCTCGATTGGCAAGTTCTCTTCCTTGCGTGTCATCGAGCGCTCCCTCGCTGAACCAATGACGACGACCGAATACGGGCAACTAGCACGAAAAACGAGCGCCCAGTATGTCATTGGTGGCAGCCTGAGAGGTTCGGCCAAAGGCATGGCTATCAGTATTCAACTGAGTGATGCGCTCGCGGCGAGTTCGGTATGGTCAAGGAACTTTGAGGTTGGCTCCGAAATTATCTCGTCGACATCGCTTCAAGACGAACTCGCTGGTCAAGCTGCAACGTTAATCGCTGCCTATCCGGGTGCTATTGCGACCGCCGAGTACAAGCGGGTGCAGGCGAAGCCGACCGGCGAGCTCAGCTCTTATGAGTGCATTATCCAAGGCGTACTTGCAGGAACGGTCGGCACACCCGCAGCGGTGATCAGAGCGCGCGAATGTCTCGATCGCGTCACCCGCGAGGAGTCCGCCAACGCCACTGCCTGGGCAGTATTGGCTGGCGTTATGCTCAATCAGCGGTCGTTTGGGTTCGGATTGCCTCAAGACGAAGCGAGAAGCATCGACAAGCGGCTCTATCTCAACGAAGCGATCTTGAAGGCATCACTGCGTGCGGCCGAGCTAGCGCCGGATGATAGCTTCGTTCGCTTTCGCCTGGCCATTGGATACTTCGCCAATTGTCAGACCGACTTGCTGCAGTACGAAGCTGAAAGGGCGATTGCACTCAATCCATATGATGCCTACGCGATAGGTTCGTTGGGGCTTAGCCTGGCGTTTTCGGGACATTGGGATGCTGGCGCGGCCATGGCCGAAAAAGCGCTTGGCTTAATGGGAGCGAGTGCACCGAGCTTGTGGTGGTATGCGCCCGCAAAGCGACATTGGTCTAGAGGTGAACATCAGGAAGCTTACGAAACATTTCGCCGTGGTTACGTCGAGGGTCTTTGGCTTAGTCATCTCAACATGGCTTACGCGCTCGCATCCCTCGACAGGCTCGACGAAGCAAAAGCCCATGTTACCAAGCTATTGAAACTTGAGCCTGAGTTCTCCATACGCGAGGCAAACAGCTTCTTTCGGACGTACTGCCTCGAACCTTCGTTCCGCGAAAAAATGGCGAGCGCGTTGCGTAAAGCCGGGCTACCTGAGGAATGACAACGGTCCACCGCGGAGTTCGGCTTCGGGTCGCAAGCGGAAGGCGCTAGCGATCAGATGGTCCGCCAGGCCAAATCCGGGCTCGGCAAACTGGTCTGAGCATCCCTAACTGACTGAACGCTGCTCGGCCGGCCGGAGCAGATCGTCCAGCGCACTCATCGAGGCATCACGAAGTGCGGTGAGATCGCGCGCGGCGCTCTGGCATTCGGATGGGGACATCGAGGGCGCCGCCAGTTCGATCTCACGGCTGCGCTCGAACAAGCGGACGAGGCCGAGCGCGCCGGCGGCGCTGCCGAGCTGGTGCGTGAGCCGCGCAAGCTGCTTGTGATCGCCAATCGCTGCCGCCTTGGCGATGTCTGCGATCAGCTTGCCGCTGGTCTCCCCCAGCAAATGATGGAGCTTTTCGATTTGCGCGGGGCCGAGCAGCTCGCGCTGGTCGTCGAGGAAATGCAGGTCGATCAATGCGCCCGCGGCGAGTTGTGGTGCGGCCGGCTCATCCGGGGCGTCCTCGATCGCCTCGCGCAGCGCGTTGATCAGGATCGGCTTGCTGACGACCTTGGCGATGCCGGCGCTTGCGAGTCGCTCGCGGGCACTGGTGGACACGTCGGCGGTCACGGCGATGATGCGCGGCATTTTCGGCAGACCGAGCTTGCCGATTCGCGATGCCGCCTCGACGCCGTCCATGTCGGGCATGTGCAGATCCATCAGGATGATGTCGAATGCCTGATCGCGGGCGAGCGCGATGGCCGACGCGCCGTCTCTCGCGATCGTCGCGCGATGGCCGAGCCGGTTCAGGATCGCCTCGCCGACCTCGCAATTGACGGGATCGTCGTCGACCAGCAGCACCCGGAGCTGCCGCGACGGCGGCGGGACCGCGCCTTGCGCGACGCCGCTTGCGGCGAGGCCGAGCGGCACCTGAAGCGTGAACGTGCTGCCCGCGCCCGGCGTGCTCTCCACCGTCAGCTCGCCGCGCATCAGGCGCGTGAGCCGGCGCGCGATCGCGAGTCCGAGGCCGGTGCCGCCGAACCGCCGCGCGATGCTGTCGTCGGCCTGGACGAAATCGTCGAAGATGCGCTCGTGCATGTCGGGCGCGATGCCGATGCCGGTATCGCGAACGGTGATGCGCAGCAGGACATGATCGTCGCGTTGCTCGGCGGCCGCCGCGAGCGCAATTCCGCCGTGCGGGGTGAACTTGATGGCATTGCCGATCAGATTGAGCAGGATGCGGTTGAGCCTGACCGGATCGCCGTGCACCGATGTGTCGACCGTCGCATCGCAGGCGAGGTCGAAGGTCAGGCCCTTGCCGAAGGCTTGCGGACACATCAGCTCCGCCGCGGTCTCGATCAGCTGGTGGAGGCGGAAGTCGCGCGTCTCCAGCGTTTCGGTGCTGGCCTCCAGGCGGGCATATTCCAGGATGGCATCGACCAGCGCGATCAGCGTTTCGCCCGATGCCTCCGCAGTCGCGAGGTGGCGGCGCTGGGCCTCGCCGAGGCTGCCGTCGTCGAGCAGCTGCAGCACGCCCATGACGCCGTTCAGCGGCGTGCGCAGCTCGTGGCTGACGACGGCGAGGAAGCGCGACTTGGTCTCGTTGGCCAGCACGGCGGCCCTGCGCGCGCGCTCGGCCGCGTCATGCTCGGCCAGGGCCTGATCGCGGGTCTTTTCGAGTTCGGCGGTCCGCTCGACGACCTTGCGCTCGAGCGTCGCATAGGAGTCGCGCAAGTGAGCGGCCATCCGGTTGAACTGGTCGCCGAGCGCTTCCAGCTCGTCGCCGGTCTTGATCGCGAGCCGCAAGCCGAGATCGCCGCTGCCGATCCGCCGCGCGCCCTGCGTCAGGATCTGGATCGGCACGGTCATGCGCCGGCTGAGCCAGAGGGACACCAGGACCGCGCAGGCGAGCAGGACGACCAGGAGAAACGTCGCGCGTCCGATCGATGCATAGATCGGGGCGTAGGCTTCGCTGAGCGGAAGCTCGACGAACACCAGCCAGCCGAGCGAGGGGACCGTCGCATAGGTCGAGAGCACGCGCAGGCCTGTTAGATCCCCCTTGACCAGGCCGCCCGAAGGCGGCCCCACGCCATCGAGTGCGGCGCGCACGTCGGCATGCCCGGAGAGATCGGTCCGTTGCAGCGCCGGCCACAGATCGGGATGCGCGATCAGGACTCCCATGCGGTCGACCACATAGGCCTTGCCGGTGTTGCCGACCCTGATCCCGGCGACGAGGTCCCAGATGAAGCGCAGATTGACGTCGGCTACGATCACATTGGGATTCCGTCCGGTCCCGCGCGTGGCGAGCGTCATGAACGGCTCGGTGTCGCCGAGGAAGTAGACCGGCCCGTAATAGGCCCGGCTTTCATTGGCACCGCGGAAGGCCGGCGAGGCCGAGAGATCGGCCTTGCTGCCGACTCTGTCCGCGACACGGCGCGACACGCGCACCTGCTCGCGGCCCTGCGAATCGAGCTCGGCAATTTCCGCGATCGCGGGCGAGAGGCGCAGGAGCCGGATGGCGTTCAGGCGGTCGTCTTCGTTGCTCGACAGCTCCGGAGGCAGCCGCGAGAGCCATCTGATCTGGCTTTCGATCTGGCCGATGAACTGGCCGATCTGGATGGCCGCGCTTGCTGCCTGCTCGCGCTGGGTCGCCGCGAGAAGCTGCTTCTGCTCGCGATAGGAGAACCAGACGTCGAAGCCGGTGTTGATGGCGAGTGCGGCAAAGGCGAGGGCGACGATCGAGTAGAGATATTTTCGGAACAACCGGCCCGGGGGCGTCCGCAAATGTCCCTGGTCGATCGCCTCGTTCACTCGCGGATCTCGTCGGCGCGCGCCAGCAGCGTGAATGGAATGTTCAATCCGAGCGAGCGGGCGACAGTGCGGTTGATCAGGAGCTCGTATTTCCGCGGCGATTGCACCGGCAGATCTCCGGCCTTGGTGCCGCGCAGGATGAGATCGACGTAATCGGCCGAGCGCACCTCCAGCGTCGGCCCGTAGCTCATCAGTCCGCCCGCATCCATGAAGTAATGGAACGGATAGATCGTGGGGACGCGATGCTTGGCCGCCGCCGCCACGACCGCCTGACGGTGGACCACGAGGAAGCTGTCGACCAGCGCAACCAGCGCCGCCTTGGGCGGTTCGGAAAAGCGCCTGATGGTTTCGTCGATGTCCGTTGGCGCGTTAACGGGCGCGGGGGCCACGGACACCCCTGATGTCGCAGCTTCCTGCTCGATCGATTCGAGGAAGAAGCGCCCGGCGCGGGGCGTGGTCGCCGGGTTGAAAAGGACGCCGACGCGCGCGAGACCCGGCACCGCCTCCCTGATGAGCTGAAGCCATTTGCCGCCCATTTCGGCGGTGCTGTTGGTGAAGCCGGTGACGTTGCCGCCCGGATGCGCGAGGCTTTCGACGAAGCCGTTGCCGACGGGATCGTTGGCGGTCGCGAAAACGATCGGGATGGTTTTGGTGGCGGCAAAGACTGCGGCGGTTTCGATGGTCGAGCCGGTCAGGATCACGTCCGGCTTGAGCTCGAGCAACTCCTGGACCGCGGTCTTGAGCTTGTCCGGTCCGCCGAAGGTCGAACGAAGTTCGAGGCGGAAGTTGACGCCTTCGACCCAGCCTCGCTGCCTCAAGCCGACGATGAGACCACCCAGGCGGGAGGTCGGGCTGTCGGTCATGCTCCGTCTGGTCAGTTCGTCGTCGAGCGGCAATCCCGTCAGCGAGGCAACGATCCGCATGCGATCTGACGTTGCGCCGATCGCAATCCATCCTGCAGCGGTTGTGCCCGCGAGGCGAATGAAGCCGCGGCGATCGAGCGCGAACGCGGAAGGCCGTTCGGTCATGGAATTCTTTGCACGATGGTCTGTCCCAAGCCGGATGCTTAACGCGAAAGGGCGGTGTCCACAATTGATGAAAAAATGCGCTTATGAATGTTCATTCGCAGCATTCGGCAGTCCGATACCGTATTCCTACCCGGCCAAAGAGTCGCTGTTTCGAGCTTTGTCTGCTCCGTGACGATCTGCAACGCATTGTGGCGTTGCAACATTTCCCGTCTCGTTGAGACGACGGTTCGGAGAAGTCGATTTCTGAGCGGCTGATTTTTTGAAGCGTTGTTTCAGGTTTGTTTCGAAGGTTGTCGATGCGCAAAATCTATCTTCTTCCGGCCCTCGTGGGCCTGCTGACCTCTGTTGCAGCCGGGCCGCTCGCGGCTCAGGGAGTGGTGCCGAAGCAGAAGGCTGCGCCGGCACCCAGAGCCGCCGCTGCCGGTGCGGCGCCAGCTGCCGCCGCCGGTGCGCCGGTCGCTGCTGCGACCGAGACGCCGGCCGCCGGTGCGGACGACAAGACGACCAAGGCGATCGACGGCTTCCGCTCCGCCAAATTCGGCATGAACGAATCCGACGTGCGCGCGGCGATGACCAAGGACTTCAGCGCCAAGCCCGACGCGATCAGGGCGCAGGACAACGCGTCCGAGCTGACGCACAGTCTGCTGCTCTCCGTTCCCGAGCTGCTGCCGAACGGCGGCACCGCCGAGCTCTCCTATGTGTTCGGCTACAAGTCCAAGTCGCTGATCCAGGTCGGCTCGGTCTGGTCGAAGGGGACCGACACGGCGATGACGCCGGAGAAGCTGTTCTCCAACGCCAACATCCTGCGCGCCCATTTCATGGGCGAAGGCTTCAAGCCCGATTCGATCGCGATGAACATGCCCGTCGCCGGCGGCATCGTGATGTTCCGTGGCAGCGACGCCAAGGATCGCTCGGTGATCCTGCTTCTGCAGGGCACGTTCGAGAACAAGGAGAACAACCAGCGTGTGCTGACCCCGACCAGCCTGCTGCTGTTCTACGTCGCGGACGCCAAGAGCCCCGACATCTTCAAGCTGCCGCCCGGCCAGTTCTGATGCCGGACGACCTCACGACATTCTCCCACCCGGTTGTGGATCGGCGCGAATGCCGATGAAGAGGATATGAAATGCGCGGACCATCTGCGACGCGACACAATGACGAGCTGACGACGCTGCGGAGGCTGGCACGCTTCCGCTCGATGTCGCTGCTCTGCGCGATGCAGATGGTCTTCCTGCCGGTGTTCAGCGTCCGCCTGCAGGCGCAGACGGCGAACGTGATCACCCCGGACGGCCGCACCGGGACGAGCCTTCAGACATCAGGCAGCGTGACCAACGTCACGACGTCGACGATTTCGGGCAACAACGCCTTCAACTCGTTCTCGCAGTTCAGCGTCGGGCAGGGCAACACCGTCAATCTGCAGCTGCCGACCGGCACGCAGAACCTCGTCAACATCGTTCGCGACGCCCCGGTCTACGTCAACGGCACGCTGAACTCCTACATGAACGGCGCGATCGGCGGTAACGTCTATTTCGCCGACCCCAAGGGGTTCGTGGTCGGCCGCAGCGGCACGGTGAATGTCGGCAGCCTCAACGTCTCGACGCCGACACGCGAGTTCACCGACAGCCTGATCGGCGCAGGCGGGCAGATCAACCAGTCGGCGGTCGGCAATCTGATGGCGGGCTCGTTCCCTGTCTCGCCCGACGGCAACATCCGTATCTATGGCCGCATCAACGCGATCGACGGTGTGCGCCTGACCGGGCAGAACGTCTTTGTCGGCGGCGCCAGCCAGCGCGACATCGCCAATCTCGACCACGCCGCGAAGTTCGCAGCCTCCGTCAACTCCAAGGGCCTGCGCAGCGCCAGCGCGATCACCGTGAGCAACGGCTCGATCCATATCGGCGCCGTCAACAACGCCAGGATCAACGGACGCCTCACTGCGCAGAGCAAGAGCGCGACGCCGAGCAACATCACGGTTCAGGCCGGCAACAACATCGATGTCGGCAAGAAGGCCAATCTCAACATCGCAAGCGCAAACGGCAATGCCGGAGAGATCCGCCTGAAGGCGGCGCAGAACCTGACCGTCGCGGGCGGCGCCAGGTTCGATGCCAGTGCGAAGACGGGCAATGCCGGTCTCGTCGACTTCAGCGCGAACGGGATCATCGACATTGGGAAAGGCATCAAGGTCGATCTCAGTGCGGACAACGGCAAGGCCGGCACGCTGCTGATCGACCCGACCGACGTGGTCGTGGGTGATGCCGCTCAGGGCGACACCGGCGTGACGCTGTCGAACAGCTCCATCGTGAATGCGCTCGCCGGGCTCAGCGCCGGTGCCGACTACCTCATCCAGGCCGATCATTCCATCACGCTCGCCGCGCATGCGATGATCGATGCCCGCCGTCTCGATGGCTCCGGCCATTCGACCGGCAACGCCAACAACGTCATCATAGACGCGCCGAACATCGAGATCATGAATGGCGCGCAGATCCTGGCCCAGTCGGTCAACTTCGGCGGGACCACCTACGCCGACGGCAACGTGACGCTGAGGGCAACGGCGAGCGACATCAAGCTGTCCGGCCAGGCCACCGCCGCGACGGCGATCACGGTCGACGGCAAGATTACCGGCGGCATCGTCTCGATCACCGCAACCTCGACGGCCGTGTCGAGCTTCCTGAACGGTTCGGTGGCCGGTGATTTCGCGCTTGTCGGCTCGACGCTTGCCGCCTCGCTGCTCGGGCTCAATGGCGGCTATGTCGCGGCAAGCGCGACTGCGACCATCAACATCAACAGCCATGCCGACATCAACGGCCGTGGCGACGTCACCATTTCCGCGCATGCCACGGAGACCGCGTCGGATCCGGCGGTCGCCTCCACCTTGCTCGGCAGCCTCACGCCGGTCGCGGCCGGCGTGGTCGTCGGCAAGATCGACGGCACTGCCACGACCAACGTGGCCTCGGGCGCGACGGTCAACGCCGGCGGCAACCTCGAGATCAAGGCGCTCAACGATGCGACCATCGCCATCTCGGCCCTCGCGGCGTCGACGAGCGCGCAGATTGTCCCGACGGTGGCCTATTCCACGGGATCGGTGACGACGACCGCCAACGTCGCGACCGGCGCGCATATTGCTGCCGGCACGGTGAACACGAGCGGCAGCACCCTGAAGGTGCGCGCGATCAACAACAACTCGTTCTCGACCAGCGCAACGTCGGTTGCGGCGCCCGGAACGGGGGCGAGCGGTGCTGTCGGCGGCGCGTTCGCCATCAGCGACATCACGACGTCCGCGACCGCGACGCTCGGCGCATCGCTCGGAACCGATACCGCCAACCGGATGAACGGGTCCGTTCTGGTCGAAGCGACGTCCGATACCACGCTCAATTCCACGATGGCTTCGTCCATCGCCGGCCTCCCGGCACTGATCGCGGCAATCGAAAGAGGACTGCGTGCCGTCACCGCGCCGACGTCGATCATCAGGGACCATATGGGCTCGCTGATGCCGTTGAGCTTCGATTTCAAAGTCGCAGGCGCGCTCTCGCTGGCCAACAGCACGCAGAGCGCAACCGCTGCGATCGCGCAGAATCCGAGCGGCGGCGCGCCGAGCATCTATGCCAGCGGCAACGTCGCCGTCGCCAGCAACGTCATCGATCGCGGCGTTCGCAGCAATGCGACGTCCAGCGCGATCACGAAGGACCCGGTGTCCGGCGAGAGCACCGCGATCAGCGCGGCCGTCGCCTGGGGCAATTTCACCCACAATTCGAACGCCTATATCGGCGGCGGAACCCTGGTCAACGCGGCGAATATCGCCGTCGATGCCACCACCGAATTGCCGATCACCAACACCTGGCTGAAGTGGGATGGTTTGGGCGCGGTGCTGAGCCACCTCAACGGCAATCTCGGCGTCGGCGGCAACATCCTGACCAGCTACGCCAATGCCACCGCGGACGCTGGCGACACGATCGGCATCGCCGGTTCGCTGAACCATTTCGTCGTGAACAACAACACGACGGCGTGGGTGGCCGGCAGCGCGAGCCTGACGGCAACCTGCGCGACCGCGGCCTGCGGCAGTGGCACCGGCTGGTCGGTCGGGATGGACAATGGCGACGTCCATACCTACAACGCCAGCCTCCAGATCGCGGCCACCACGACCACGGCGTCGATCGACGCCGCCGGCAATGTCGGCACGCTCGGCTTCCTGTTCGGCAACACCTCGGGCGGCTCCTCCGTCGGCGGCGCGCTCAATCTCGTCCAGTTCAACACCAATACCATCGCCGGCGTTTCGGACCGTGCGACGCTGCGTGCTGCGGACGACATCGCCGTCAACGCGATCACTTCCGACCGGTTCGTCGCTGTCGCACCGTCGTCCGGCAAGGCTGCCGGCACGCTGGCGCTGAACGGCATCACTTCGCTCGGTTTCCTGAACAACACGACGCACGCGTCGATCTCGAGCCAGGCCACCGTCTATGCCCCGACCGTCGGCATTCTGGCGCAGCAGGATCTGTCGGTCGTGACGCTGTCCGGCGCGATGAGCTATAACGGGAGCGGCGGTTCGGCGGTCGGCTTGTCGGTCGCCTATCTCGGCGCAAATACCGACACCTCCGCCTATATCGGCGACAACCATTCCGACATCCGGCCCGGCGTGTTCAGCGCCAACGATCCGTTCGCCGGCACCAGCGGCGGAAGCGGGGCGGTCAATGTCGACAATCTGACACTCAGCGCGACCACTTCGGGACGCATCACGGCGGCCGCCGTCGCGGCAGCCGTCTCCGACCCGGCGTCGTCGAGTTTCTCCGACAAGGCAGGCGCTGCCGGCGCCGCCTCGACCGGAGGCACCGCCGGCGTGACGACGGCGGCGGGCAAGATTGGTTCGACCTCGGGATCGAGCACAAGCGGCTTCAGCCTCGATCTCGCCGGCAGCTCGTCGGTGAGCGACGTCTCGCTCGGCACCAGCGCCTATATCAGGAACACGACGGTCAACAAGTACACCACGACCGGCGCCGTGCTGACCAACACGATCGTTCAGGCGCTGAACGACACTATGCTCAACAATGGTTCCGGCTCCGCGGCGCTCAATCTGGCCGGAGGGTCTGCCACGGGGGCTGCGATCGGCGGCGCGATCGCGGCGGCGATGTCGAACAATGCGACGCTCGCCTATATCTACGGCACCACCATGAACAACCAGAGTTCGGTGACGGTGCAGGCGCTCAATGGCGGCTCGGAGACCGTCGTTGCCATCGGCGTGGCGGGATCGAAATCCAATTCAGCGTCGCTGTCGGCCTCCGTCGGCATCATCACTGACAGCGCCAACGCCTATATCGAGAGCTCGACGATCACGGGGCAGGCGTCCGGCGTCAACCGGGCGCTCGAGGTCGATGCCTACCAGACCACGAACATCGCGATCGGCGGCGGCTCTCTCTATATATCGGGCGGCCAGGCCGGAGTCGGCATCGGGCTGACCTATGCCTCGATCGCCGATCCCACGGGCGGAAACGCGACCGACGCGCATATCCGCAGCACGGCGATCTCGAATTACGACACCCTGTTGGTGATGGCCGACAGCGCCAGCGTGATTGCGGCCGGTGCGGCCTCAGGCGGGGGCGGGGCCAGCGCCAACGGACTTGCCGGCGCGATCGTCGTCAGCGAGATCACGCCGACCACGACAGCCTATATCAACAGCGGCTCGA
The DNA here is from genome assembly GCF_051810765.1 of Bradyrhizobium sp. 604_D8_N2_3. NCBI lineage: Bacteria > Pseudomonadati > Pseudomonadota > Alphaproteobacteria > Hyphomicrobiales > Nitrobacteraceae > Bradyrhizobium > Bradyrhizobium sp. 604_D8_N2_3. The sequence continues at coordinate 3,361,667 of NZ_JBPWPM010000001.1, forward strand.
CGGTGAGCATCAATGTCGGCCGCGTGACGGTGCTGGCGGACAGCGGCGCGGTGTCGGCGCTCGACACTGCGCTCGGCAACCTCGTCAAGAAGTCGAACAACAATCTTCTCGCGTCGGATACCTGCACGGTCGCCGGTGGCACGGGCGGGCAGAACTGCATCGACTTCAGCGCGGCTGCGCTCAACGGCGGCACGGGCAACGGTCCGGGAGCCAGCATCGTCTCCGTTGCGGGTCTCATCCAGGCGGGCAAGAACAATGTCGGCGCCTCGATCGTCTACAACACCATCGCAACCACGCATTCGGCCTATATCGCCAACGTCCTGATGACCGCCGGCAGCAACGGCAATGTCAGTGTGAGCGCGGTCGACTCCTCCAAGATCCAGGCGGTCACGATCGGCTTTGGTCTGGCGACCGGACAGTTTGCGGGCGTCGGCGGTACCACGATCAGCAGCATCTCCAATACCGTTACGGCGGCCATCGGCAACGGCCAGTCCAGCGCGACGCAATCGTCCGTCACGGCCAAGAACATTTCCGTCAACGCGACCGACAATTCCAGCATCACCGGAACCGCCGCCGTCGCGGGAGCCTCGACGCAAGGCAGCGCCGCGGGCCTGGCACTCGTCTACAGCAGCATCGCCAACAATGTCAGCGCTGGCGTGACCGGGTCCAAGCTGACCGCCTCGGGCAGCGTCGCGGTCGGTGCGAACTCGAACGCCAGCATCTCGACCGTCGCCGTCGGTATCGCGATGTCCTCGCAGGTCGGGCTGGCCGGTTCGGTCGCCACCAATCTGATGGGGACCAACGTCACCGCCAGCATCACCGCCGCCGGCACCAACGGGATCAACGGCGCCGACGTCACCGCGACCAACAACGTCGCCGTGATCGCCGGCAACAACGACAAGGCGGCCGTGTTTGCGGGTGCCGTGTCGATCAGCAAGGGCGCTGCCGGCGGTGCCGGCTCGCTGGTCACCAACCAGATCACGGGAACCACCGCGGCCTATATCAGCGGCGCCAACACCAAGGTCGATGCGCTCGGGACCAGCACCACCGACACGCTGTCGGTCAACAGCGGCTCGCTCGTCCATGCCTTCGATCTCGGCACCGCGCATGCCCCGACCGACACCACGCCCGACCTCACCGAGACCCAGGACACCGTGCGCGGCCTTACCGTGGTCGCGAGCTCGCACCAGGCGGTCGTGACCAACGTCGCGTCGGTTGCCGCGAGCAGCGGCATCGCCATCATGATCAACCCGATCACCAATGTGATGAGCGGGCAGACCCGGGCCTATATCGACAGCGCTTCCATCGACACGCGCCTGACCTCGTCGACGCTGGCGCCGCAGATCGAGGTCGCCGCGTCGAGCTTCTCCTATTCCGGCGCGTTCGGTGCCGGCATCGTGGCTCCGACCGGCAACGGCGGCGGCGGCGCTACCATCATCAGCACCACGATGCAGCGCGGTACGTTTGCCTACATCACCAATTCGACTGTCGGCGGCGCGCAGTCGTCGAGCCCGACGGTCGGCGCCGTCACCGTGAAGGCCAATGCCGAGCAGGATGCATCCTCGATCGCGATCGGCTTCAACACCGGCTCGGTCGGGTTGAACGTCTTCCAGGCGACGACTGAAGCCTATGTCGACGGTGGCGCGCTGACGGCCGCATCGCTGACGGTGAACGCCACCAACAACACCGGCATCTTCTCCGCGAACGGCTCCGGCGCCTATGGCAGCCAGGCCGCGATCGGCGCGGCGTTCCTGGTCCAGGTCTCCTCGAACCGGACCGAGGCCTATGTCGGCGACGAATTCCACTATCAGGGCAATGGCGCTGCACACACGACCGCGCTCAATCTGAGCGGCGCGCTCGACGTCGAGGCCACCACCAAGAACCGCTTCGAGGCCTATGCGATCGGCGGTGCGCTCTCGACCGGCACGGCGGCGATCGCCGGCATGGCGAACATCGAGATCGCCAACAACACCACCATCGCCGGTGTCTACGACACCACATTGCAATCGGTGACGGGTGGTGCGGCTGGCGCGGTCACCATCAACGCGACCGAGGACGTGGCGATCAAGGAGATCGCGGGGGCGCTCGCGGTTGGCGCCAGCGGGGCAGGGGTCGGCATCGGCGCCGCCGCCAACGTCATCAGCTTCAAGAGCCAGACCATTGCGGAAAGCCGCAACAGCAATCTGAACTCGGCTGGCGCGATCAACGTCAATGCGCTCAGCACCAAGGAGGTGCTGTCCTACGCGGTCACCGCGGGCATCGGCGGCAGCGTCGGTATCGGCGCGACGGTCGGCGTCATCATCATCGGCACCAACACCGCCGATGCCGACACCCAGGGCCAGCAGACCGGCCAGCTCAATCAGGGCAACAACGGCACCATCGCGTCCGTGAACAACGGCACCAACCATACGCAAGGCAGCAACGCGGTCGCCAGCGGCACGGCCGGCAATCCGAACAGCGCCAACGTCAGCTCGACCTACGACGTCAGCAGCGTGCTGAGCGGCGGCAACGACGCCGTCGTCGCGCAGATCGCTGGCGGCAACGTCACGGGCACGCAGGTCAATGTCACTGCCACCAGCGCCAATGCGGCCAAGATGTATCTGCTCGGCGCAGGCTTTGCGAAAAATGTCGGCATCGGGGCCGGCATTGGCTACACCAGCGTCAACAGCACCGTGCTCGCCAATCTGAGTGACTACGGACGCAACGGCTCCGGCGTGCTGGTGGCCGCAGATACGCCTTTGGCCGTCTCGGCACCGATTGTCACCGTTGCGGCGGTGGTCAAGGACGCGACCACCGGACCTTATGCCGGCAAGACCATCGACACCGAGGCGATCGCCGGCGGTGCGGCGCTTTACTTCGGCGCCGATGCGGCTGTCGCGGTCGGCAATGTCAGCAACTCCGTGGTGGCGATGCTTGGCGGCCAGATCACCGGCACGGGCGGCACCGGCACTGGCGCCGCGGTCATGGCGCAGGATTCGACGACCCAGGTGGTCTTCACCGGCGGCGTCACCGGCGGCGCCGTGGCTGTCGGCGCTTCGGTCGCAACGGCAAGCCGAACGAGCTCGGTCGCTGCGAGGGTTCTGAACGGCTCCACCGTCAACGTCACGACTCTGGCAGTTGGAGCAAGCGGCGCCGGCACCTTGACCACGACGTCCACAGCACTTGGTGGCGGCATCGTCGCGGGCGTCGGTGCGGATGCGGAGGCCCACGAGAACTCGTCCGTGTTGGCGGAGATCGGCAGCAGTGCCTCGATCACGACGTCGGCGGCCGGCGTCGGCACGCTGGTGTCGGCGTCGATCGCGCCCAACCTGTCGAGCGAGGCAATCGGCGTCTCGGTCGGTGGCGGTGCCGTCGGCGTCGCCATCGCCAAGTCCACGGTCGGCGCCACGGTGACGGCCGATGTCGGCGACAACGTCAGCTTCTCGGGCGGTGCGCTCGCGGTAACCGCCATGGCGCTGGTTCCGACCGTCGGCACCACGACGTGGGCCAAGGCGCTCGCTGGCGGCGGCGGCTCGCTGATCGGCGCACAGGGCAGCCTTGCCGTGGCGTCCGAGAACGCGACGGTGAGCGCCTATGGCGGGATGGGGATCCGGCTTCCCAACGCCGACGTCACCATCGCGGCCGAGAACGACAGCGCCCAATACGCCGAGGGGACGGGCCTTTCGAGCGGCTTCCTGGCGCTCGGTGCGACGGTCGCGCAAACGTCGTCGAACGCGCACACCTATGCCTATCTGGGTGCGCCCGCCGATATGGATAATCTCAATCACGGCAATTGCACGGGCATTCTCCGGATCACGGCCACCGGCACGGATACCAACGTGTCCAACGCGACGGTCGGCGCAGGCGGCACCTATGCCGGCGCGGCAGCGGTCGCCACCACCAGCTCGACCGCCGTGACCAACGCACGGTTCGACGGTGGCGCGACGGACGACACGCTCTATTTCGGCGGCCTCCGCATCAATGCCAAGCACACCACGAATTACGCCGCCAGCGGCGACGCCTATCAGGCCTCGACGGCCGGTGTCTCCGCCGGCAAGGCGCAGAACGACGTCGACTCCACCACCACTGCCGAGATCGGAACGCACCTGATCATCAATTCGGCGGGCGGCAACATGGTCGTCATCGCCAACGACATCGTCAACCAGGGGGGCGGCGGCGCGCGGTCGGGCTCCGGCGGCTCGTTCTCGGGTGCAGCCGCACTCAGCACGTCGACCGTCACCCAGCACGTCAACACAAATATCGGGGCCGGCACGGTCCTGAGCCTCAACGGCGATCCGCGGACGTCGGCGGCGTTCATCAATATCGAGGCCTACAACACGCTGAACACCAACGATACGGCGAGCCTCGCCACGGCCAGCTTCTTCGCCGGCGGCGGCGCCGAATCCAACATGACGGCGAATGCCACGCTCGCGGTCAACATCAATGCCCGCGAGCTGTTCAGCGTGGGCAAGATCTATATCGGCACGGCCGCGAAGATGGCGGCGGCGAACAACGCCAATGCCAGCCTCTACGGCGCGATCGCCGGCGTCGGTGCCAGCACCAACAGCTGGGTCCACGCCAACCAGTCCGTCAATGTCGGCGACAACGCGAAGATCGCGGCCTGGCGCGACATCACCATCTACGCGGGCCTCGCTGGCGACGGCACCGTCTTCAGCAGCGTGCAGGCGACGGCGACGACGGTCGTCTACAACAACACCGCCGTTCCGATCTCCACGCTTTATCGCGGCACGGCCAATGCCGACGACACCACGAGCCTGACGCTGGCCCCCACCTCGAGCATCCTCGGCGCGCGTGACATCTATCTCGGCGCAACGCAAGGGCAGGTCACGGCGGCCGGCAACGGCAGCAACTACAATCCGTATCTGGACATCTTCAGCGCCAAGAACAGCGACAACCACAGCCACACCAGCGGAACCGGCGATGTCGCGCTCAACGGCCAGGTGGTGGCGGGCGTCAATAACGATTTGACGATCACGATCGAACTCGGTGCGACCGCGCCGACACTGAGCACGACCAGTCCCTATTCCCTGCTGACAAACGGCTCTTCATCGGTCCTTGAGCTCGTCTCCGACGTCAATCACTTGAGCCCGGTGATGAGCTGGAACCACCAGACGGTCCAGTACGCCGTCGTCGGCAACTTCAATCCCTACCAGCTGGTGGTCAACCAGCTGGCGTCGCTGACCGGACTGACCGAGTCGCAGGTCCGCTCCCAGCTCGCGGCGGCGACGCCCACGTCGCCTGCCAGCATGTTGCCGTCCGGCACCGATCCGACCGGCGACAAGCAGCGCCAGATCGACACGTTGATCAAGCAGGCGCCGTTTACCTCCGACGCGCCCGGCAACGCCTTCGCGTTCGGCGACATCATGGTGTCCGCCGGCAACGTCTCAATCCTGGCCCAGAAGCTCACCGGCAACAGCGGATCGAATCCCGCGGCACCGGCGGTCATCGCGCGCAGCTCGCCGTTGATCAAGATCGAGAACAAGGGTCTCGACTTCATGAGCCTGGCCAACCTCACGGTCACCGATGTGACCGGAGGCAACATCACCTACCGCCAGATCGACCATGTCGACCCGGATTCGCACTCCAATGTGACCTTCACCGCGATGCCGAGCGCGACGCCGGTCATCGACGTCTCGGCCACCTACAACCGCCTGGATCCCGATAGCGGCCAGGGCATCGACCAGAACGGCAACGTGCTGACCCGCACGCCCGACATCTATTTCAACGGCGCCGTCAACAACGCGAACGGCCTGCTCAAGATCATCAACAATCTCGGCAGCGTCGTCGCATCGCAGTCGCTCAGTGCCGCGACCGTCCAGATCGTGGTGCCCAAAGGCACCTTCACCTTCCTCGGCGGTATCGGGAGCTTCTACGACAGCGGCAGCGCGGTCACCTCGCAATGGGCCACCACTGAAAACAGGCCGGAAGACACGCTGACCGCGGTGATGACGGCGGCGACCTATCTCGGCGCCTACGGCGACTACTATACCGCTCCGCATATCGCTTCGGGAACCGATCACCCCTATTTCTATTACTGCTGCACCGACGGCAGCCACGGCGTGTATCAACCCGTCGGCAACGCCGACGCCAGCACGATCTTCACCGCGCGCATGCTGATGACGTATTACGACGGCACCTCGCTCTATTCATCGATCTTCCTGCCGGTGGGCAGGGGTACGCCTGGGAACACCAGCACTCCCGATGCCGGCAGCGTGCCTGACATCGCGACCCTCAAGATCATCGAGGGGCAGTCGCAAGACTCGTCCAATGTCGTGCTCGCGCAGTGGAAGAAAACGACTTATGACGGCCGCAACGTCTACACCGATAGCGGTCCGTACAAGACGCCGTTCAACTGTGCGTCAGCCTGCGACAGCTCGGGCTTCTTCCAGGTGATCAACATCCAGCCGGATGCGATCACGCCGAAGACCGCGGACGCGCCGGCCACCGCGACTGCCACCCGGACCATCAGCGGCCAGGCGGTCATCATCTCGGCGTCGGTGATCAACATCAACGGCACCATCCAGGCCGGCTCGAGCAGCAATTACTCGGTCGACATCGGCGCCGCGGCGTACGATGCCATCTACGGCAGCAACGGCCTCAAGAACCGCAACGGCGGCGCGGATTTTGCCGCGGCCCAGGCCAATGCGCGGAACGGCGTCTATTACGACATCTCGGGCTCCGTGACGGCGTCGGCCAGCGGCGACGCCAAGATCGGGGTCAGGTACAACGCTCTCACCGACCAGCTCATCCTGAATGGCGTGGCGCAGGGCGCCGGCGGCTACGTCTACCTCAACGGCAAGATCATCTCGACCTCGACCGACAGCACCCAGACCCAGGGTAACATCGAGATCAAAGGCGGCGCCGGCACGGTCACCGTCAACAACACCAGCGGGCTCCAGCTGGTCACCAACACCATCAATACCAGCGTCACTGCCCAGAGCGTGGTCGAGATCGTCGACCAGCTCAAGGGGAAGACGACGTGGTGGGTTTACGATCCCAAGGCTGCAAGCAGTCAGCAGGTGTCGCGGTACGAGACCAACAGTGTCACTGCGGCCGCGATCGACCCGTCGATGCTTACGGCCAGGACCGGTACGGCGGGCGTCCAGTACCGGACGCAGGAGAACATGCTCTATCAATGGGTCGACACCGCGACGCTGGATCGTCTACCCACCAGCACGCAGTTCGACTACGGCTGGAGCTTCACGCCCAATCAGGTCACCGGCGAGAACTGGACCCGCTCGACCAACCTGGTTTCAGGCACGCAGAGCAGCAACTATCAGAAAGTCACCACCGCCACAGGCAGCTATCACTGGGCGGGAGGCGTGAACCCGGATGGGAGCCCCGTTGGACTCAACACCCATTCCAACGCGTGCTGCGGCGCGGACGCCCAGTACAACTGGTACCAGGCGATCTATGATCACCTGACGCTCACGCTGACCAACACGGTCAAGGCGTCGAACCCGATCAACATCAAGTTCATCGGCGGCAGTAGCAGCGACGTCGTGGTCAATTCGACCTCGGGCATCGTCATCAACGGGTCGATCAACAACCAGCAGGGCACGACGACGCTTGCCGCCACCGGCGCCAACTCGTCCATCACGGTCGCCGCCAATGCCAACAACCCGGTGATCTCGGGGACGAGCGTGACGCTTCGGGGTGACGGCGGTATCGGCACGCTCGGCACCACCAAGGCGCCCGTCCAGGTGCAACTCTATGGCGGCAGCCTGACCGCGAGCTCGATCGACCGCGACATCGCGATCTCGGCGATCGGCGCGCTGTCGATCAATCAAGTGAAGGTGAATTCGGCAGGCACCACGCCGCAAGGCAGCGTCTTCCTCTCGGCGACCGGCGACATCAACTCGGCGTCCGCCTACAACATCGCCAATCCCGTCGTGATCGGCAAGAACATCGAGATCAACTCCACCTCCGGCGCGATCGGCGCGAAGAGCGCCGTCGTCAACGGCGCGTCCACCCTGACCAACATCAATCCGCTGGTGATCCAGGCGACCGGCACGGTCCAGGCCAACAGCACTGTCGATGGCGGCGTTCTCGACAGCGCCTCGGCCACCGGCACCTACATCATCCAGTCCAAGGGCGATCTGCGCCTCGGCACGGTCCAGTCGACCGGCGGTCCGGTGTTCCTCGAGGCGGCAGGCTCCGACGGCAACCAAGCCAACATCCTGAACGGACGCGCGGCGGTTGGTCTGACCCAGGCGCAGAGCCAGCATCTGCAGGACGTCTGGGCGAGCCTCGACCTGCTGAGCGGCAACGCCGCCACCAATGCCGTCAACAGCTACCAGTCGATGGTGACGTCGGCCTACAACGACTACTTCCAGCTCAAGAACATCGCGTTCCAGGACGGCAGCACCTACAATCCGACCTCGGTGGGGCTGACGGTGCTGCGGGCGCAGGTGGCTGCCAAGCTCGGCATCATCGATCCCGCCAATGTCACGACCACGCAGATGCAGGTCGAGGCCACGACGCGGTTCCTGCGGGACCAGTTTCTGCTCGGCAAGATCACCACCGACCAGCTCAAGAGCTCGCTGACGACATTGCTCGGCACCGCGCCGGCGGATCCGCTGGGGACGGTGTTCGGCACTTCGCTTTCGACGACGCTGTTCACGAAACTGTTCGACGGCGTGGCAACCGCCAATCAGCGAATGCCCAGCAACACGGCGCTGCAAACGGCGCTCAATACCTACAATGCGAGCTACAGCTATACGCTGGCGTCGACCGAGCGGGTCTATAGCATCATCACCGCGGGCTCGCAGTGGACGCAGAGCCAGCTCGCCTACACGGTGTCGTCGTCGGCCGTCGGCGCGGCGCCGCCGCCGATCGACGAGAACGTCGTGGCCAATGTCAACGCCAACCAGATCATGCTGTACGCGCCGCGCGGCTCGGTCGGCAATTCGGCCGCGCCCCAGACGTTCACCTTCACCAGCGTCGATTCCTCGTCGCTGACGCCGGAGCAGAGGGGATTGCTCGCCACGGCCGGTCCCGGCCAGCTCACCGTCGGCGCGGTCACGGACCCGACGACCCATGTCACGACCTATACGGTCAGCCTGTCGCAGCAGAACCTCGTCGTCGTCGACAACCCGATCGCGATCTCGGCCAAGGCGCTGTCGAATATCTATCTCGGCAGCAAGAACAGCCTCGCGCTCGGCGGCGTCACTGCGAACTACGGCCCGATCGCGGCCGCGCAGGCCAACGGCATCGAGGTGACCGGCCGCGGCGACGTCAAGCTCGACGCCGTCAACAGCATCTCCGCCAACGCAAGCGGGGCCGTGATATCAGGTGATATCGGCAACCTGACCCTGATCGCCGAGCACGGCAATGTCGGTGCCCCCTCGGGAACCGCCGGAAGCAACCCCGCGAACAATACGAACGCGCTCCAGATCGCGTTCGCGGATCCGTCCAACGACCAGCTCGACCAGGTTTCGTCGGCGCAGGGCATCTACCTGAAGCAGACCACCGGCGATCTCATTCTCGGCAACATTGCCGCCGGCAATGCGATCCAGCTCGCTGCGACCGGCAGCATCTATGCCGAAGCCGGCTTCACCGACCGTTCGGCGATCCATATCCTCGGCGCCGACCTCGATCTGCGCGCCGGCGGCAACATCGGCTTCAACGGCTCGACCTTCCAGCCGCTGCAGGTGAATATCTCCGGCGCGGTGACCGGCTCGGCGGTCGGCGACCTCAGCATCCTCGCCGTCACCGGCGATCTCATAGTCGGCACGAGCGGCACCTATGGGACGCTGACGGCCGGCGGTGCGCTGACGCTGAACGCTGCGCGCGGCGGACTCACCGTCAATGCCGACATCACCAGCGGCGGCCTGATGCAGCTGCTTGCCAACCGCGGCATGAATTTCGCTGCCGGCACCAGCGCTGCGCCGGTGGTTGCGACCAGCAGTTCGGACGGCGTCACCCTGGTTGCCGCGACGCTGACGATGGGCGCCTATTCGGCCATCAACGCGGGCGGCCTGATCTCGGTGACCACCACGGGCGATGCGACGATCGGCCAGCTGAATTCATCGCTGTCCTATGCGGCGGCCTCGAACGCGCCCTCGATCATTGTCACCGCCGGTGGCGTCGCCTCGCTTGGCGCGATCCTCGACAATGGCGACGGCCAGACCAGGTTCGTCGCGTCCGGCGCGGGCGCCGAGCTGTCGCTGAGTGCATCGAACGGTATCGGAAGTGCCACGAGCCGGCTCGCCTTCAACGCCGTACAATTGTCGGCGAGCGCGAGCGCCGGGGGCATCTACCTGAAGGCGCTGACCGACACCGAGGCGAGCTTGCTCTCCGCGGTGAAGGGCAACGTGGACATCATCGGCACCGGCGCGCTGACGCTCGACCAGGTGCTGGCGGGCACGGCGACCGGCGCGAGCGGCAGCTTCAGTGCCGTCGCGAACAACGGCAGCATCGTCATCGGGACCGCCGACAGCAGCGGCTCGCAGACGGTCCACGCCAGCCAGAACGTGACGTTCAAGTCGCTGACGACGACCGGAAATGCCGGCGATGCCGGCAACATTGACGTCACCGCCGACAACGGCTTCATCCTGGCGCAGACGGTGACGTCGGGCGGCGTGACCACGCTGGGGTCGGTCTCGGCCCACGGCTCGGCGACGCTGCTCGCGGCGACGACCATCACCGGCAACACGCTCGCCACCACGACCGGCTCGGCCGTGCTGACCGCGACCGGCCCGATCGACTGGAACACGCTCAACGTCGGCACGACGCTGGGCGCGACGGCAAGCCAGGGCAGCATCACCTTCAAGACCGCGCAGAGCGGCGGCACGCAGACCCTCCGCGCCCATGACAATGTGACGTTCAATGCGCTGACGACGACCGGCATCACGGGCGATGCCGGCAGCATCAACGTCACCGCCGACAACGGCTTCATCCTCGCGCAGACGGTGACGGCTGGCGGCGTGACGAGCCAGGGTTCGGTCTCAGCCAACGGCTCGGCGACGCTGCTTGCGGCCACGACCATCACCGGCAACACGCTCGCCGCCACGACCGGCTCGGGCCTGCTGACCGCGAGCGGTCCGGTCAACTGGAATGTCCTCAATGTCGGCACGACGCTGGGCGTGACTTCAAGCCAGGGCAGCATCACGTTCCAGACGGCGCAGAGCGGCGGCACGCAGACCATTCACGCCCACGACAACGTCACCTTCAACGCGCTGACGGCGACGGGCATCAACGGCGACGCCGGCAGCGTCAACGTCAATGCGGATAACGGTTTCATCCTGGCGCAAACGGTGATGTCGGGCGGCGTGCCAACGCTGGGCTCGGTCTCCGCCAATGGCTCGGCGAGGCTGATCGCGGCGGGGACCAACACCGGTCATAACCTCACGGCCACGACCGGCAACGCAGTCCTGAGCGGCACCGTCGTTCGTTGGGATAATCTTAGCGCGGGCGGCACGCTCGACGTCACCGCGACGGCCGGAGGGATCACCGTTGGCACCGCCATCAGCGGCGGCACGCAGACCCTGCATGCCGTCAACGATATCGTCTTCAGCCAGCTCACCACGACCGGTATCCCGGGCGATGCCGGCGACCTCTACGTCAAGTCCGACACGGGCTCGCTCCGCGGCGGATCGATCACCGCCAACGGCGAGACGCGTTTCGATGTGGCCGGATCGGTCTCGTTCGACCGGATCAGTGGCGACATCGTCAAGATGACGTCGTCGGGTGACCTGACGATCAACTGGGTCAGCGTCGTCCGGGAGCTCGACCTGGCGGCAGACACGATCAACGTCAGGGGCGAGCAGATCCGTTCGAATCCGGCGATCCCGCTGATCATGAACATCACCGGCTATAACGGCGGCGTCGCGAAGTCCGCCAACATCTCGATCGACCCGGACAGCATCATCGTCAACCAGTTCAGGGTGGTGGACGCGAACTTCTGGACCGACGCGCATGCGGTCACGATCCTGAACGGCTATGTCCCGGGCCAGCTCATGCTCACCACCGCCACCCAGCAGGTGTTCCTGAACAACCGGACGCTGGTGCCGACCAACGGGCCGACGCTCCAGCTCTACCAGCCGGGCGGCGTGTTCACGATGAGCCAGATCGGCAACGCCAATGTCAGCAACGCCTACGTGGTGTTCTACACCGGCGACGTCTCGGCGAGCGTCACCAATTACGGGCCGACGCACACCTGCTGCTACGACTTCACCGGCGCCAGCATGGTGCGCAACATCCCGGTCGACGGCGAGGGCAAGGAGAGCATCGAGACCTGGCTCGCGAAGAAGGATGGCGGGACGTTCTATTTGCTCGGTCTCTCCGGCCAGGCGCGGCTCGATGCGCTGCTGACGCCGCGTCCGGTCGAGACCATCGGCTCCGGTCCCGCCGTCAACATCGAGGGACTGAGCGACCTGCGCAAGCTGCGCCGTCAGGGGCAGCGCGTGGGTCGCCCGGGCTGGAAGGATGCGGCGGTCGAGACGGCGAAGCCGTCCGTTGGCCGTCTCGCACAGGCATGGTAACGAGATTCGGGATGCGGATTTGGGGGGCAGCGTTGGGGGTGGGGCTTGCAGCTTGCTGCATCGCCCCTTCGCGCGCGCAAGTGCCCTCGATCAATCCCGGCGTGATCCAGAACGACGTCGACCGGCAGCGCCGCCAGCTCGAACGGCAGAGCGCGCCGCCCAAGCTCACCGGTCCCGCGGTGATCGGCGGTGAGCGGGAAAAGTCCCAGCTGCTGAAGCCGGGGGGGCCGAAATTCCGCCTGCGCAAGGTCGAGTTCGACGCATCCAAGTTCATCACGCCGGCAGAGCTGGACGAGATCGCGAAGAAATATGTCGGCAAGAACGTCGACATCGCCGCGCTATTGCAGCTCGTTGCCGACATCAACGCCATCTACACCGAGCGCGGCATCGTCACGGGCATCGCGACGCTGCCCGATCAAGACGCCAAAGGTGGTGTGGTCAAGATCAAGCTGACCGAGGGCCGGCTCCAGAAGACGACCATCGAGGGCAACAAGCAGACCCGCACCGATTACATCCTTCAGCGCGTGAAGGAGCCCGAAGGCGAGGTCCTCGACGTTCCAAAACTCAATCGCGACGTGATCTGGTTCAACCGGACCAACGACGTGCAGATCAAGGCGCTGCTCCAGCCTGGCACGAGTTTTGGCCTGACCGATCTCCAGTTCGCCGTGATCGAGCCGCCGGTCGACACCTTGCAACTCTTCACCGACAACCAGGGCGCGGAGAACACCGGGCGCTGGGAGGGCGGAGCCTTCTACAAGCGCCACGGCCTGTTCGGCGTCGACGACCGCCTGACCTTCTACGGCGTCCGCGCCGACGGCAATCTCAACGGCAACGCCGCCTACAGCATTCCGGTCAATCCCTGGGGTGGCCGCGTCGGCGTCAGCTATACCGAAGGCAAGATCAAGATCATCCAGGGACCGTTCGTCGCGCTCGACGTCACCGGACGCTCGAGCCAGGCCGCGGTCAATTTCAGCCAGCCGGTCTGGGTGACGCAGAACTGGCTGATATTGCTCAACGCCGCCGAGACCGAGGGCAAGACGGTCAGCCGCTTCGCCACGGTCTCCGTGACCGACGACCACTACGACAAGGCCACCGCCGGGCTCTCGGTGACCAATTCCGGCAACACCTATTCGATCACGGTCTCGCCGGCGGTGAACTACATCACCTGGCATGATTATGTGCTCGGCAACAACCGCGCGTTCAACACCTATACCGGCTCGCTGATCGCGACCAGCGCGGCGGGGCCGCAGAATTTCAGCGCCAACGTGCTGGCGAGCTGGCAGTACACGCAGGAGAAGCTGCTGCCGGGCGACCAGATCTTCTCGATCGGCGGTCCCACCACCGTGCGCGGCTATCCCTCCAACTCCGCATCCGGCGACAGCGGCTATTATTTCAACGCCGAGCTGCACTACAATTGGTCGTCGTGGCTCAAGGGGTTCGACACCTACATCTTCACCGACTGGGGTGCGGTCTATTCGACATTCCCGGGGATCACCGAGCTCGCTTCGGTCGGCGTCGGCTTCTCATGGACCTATGCGTCGTTCATGACGTTCGAGGCGAATTACGCGACGCCGTTGAAGATGGCCGTCTCGACCCAGAACCATTACGAGGCCTATGGCCGCGTCATCTTCCGGCCGTTGTTGATGTTCCAGAAGCCGGAGAGCCCCGCGCCGGTGGCGGCTGCCGCCGGCAAGAGCAGGTCGTAGCGACAAGCCGCCGCTCTCTCCGTCGTCATTGCGAGGAGCCCGCGACAAAATTGCAAAGCAATTTTGCGCTGGTGCGACGAAGCAATCCAGAATCCCTCCGCGGATGCAGCCTGGATTGCTTCGCCACGCTCGCAATGACGGAGGATGGAGCGGGGGCGCGGCGATTAACGCCGCAGCGTGAATTCCTCCGCGCCGCGCCGGTGTTCCCATTTCGCCTGCTCCAGCTCCGGCTGGTCGCATTCGACTTCCGGATAGCCGATGCAGAGATAGGCGATGAACTTCCAGGAGCTGGGCACGTCGAGAGTGGTGCGAACGCGCTCCGGATTGAGGATCGACACCCAGCCGATGCCGATGCCGTCGGCGCGCGCGGCGAGCCACATCGCGGTGATCGCGGCGACCACGGAATATTCCGTCGTCTCCGGCATGGTCGCGCGGCCGAGGCCGTGGCCGATGTCGCTCGCCTTGTCCGCGAACACGGCGAGGTGACCGGGCGCCTGTTCGAGACCGGACAGTTTTAGTGTGGCATAGCGCGCGGCGCGTTCGCCGGAGTAACAGTTCAGCGCATCGGCGTTGCATGCCCTGAAGTCGTCGATCACGTCGCGGCGTCGTGCGGCATCTTCAACGACAACGAAGCGCCAGGGCTGGCTCAGGCCGACCGAGGGTGAGAGACAGGCGGTCTCGATCAGGCGATCGATGGCGCCGGCCGGCAGCGGATCGGCGCGGAAGCGGCGCACGTCGCGGCGCCACACGAACAGCTCGCGCAAGTGCTGACGGAAGGTGTCGTCGAACTCGACCATGAGATCAGCCTCCCATCCGGAAGGATGCCGCCACCAGCAGAATGAGGATCTCGCCGGTCTGCTCGAATGCGCCGAGGATGTCGCCGGTCTGCCCGCCGATCTGGCGGATGGCAAGCCGCGCCAGCATCAAGCCGGCGAGCGACAGCAGGATCAGGCTGACCAGCGCCTTGCCAGGCCCGAGCGCGAGGGCGAGGGCGAGCGTTCCAGCAGCGAAAGCGATGGCGACGCTGCGGCCCGGCGGCGATCCCGCGCTTGCCGACAGTCCATCAGATCGTGCCGGCGGGACCAGCGACATGAAAGCCGGCACGCCCGCGCGGGCGGCAGTGTGCGCGGCGCACAGCGCGAGCGCGACGGCCCAGGGATTGGCGATCGCCGCGAGCGCGCTCCAGCGCAGACCGAACGACAGGATCAGCGCGCAGACGCCATAGGTGCCGATCCGGCTGTCGCGCATGATCTCGAGCTTGCGCTCGCGCGTCCGGCCGCCGCCGAGCCCGTCGGCGGTATCGGCAAGGCCGTCCTCATGCAGCGCGCCGGTGATGAGCGCGGTCGCGGCCAGCGTGAGCAGGGCGGCGAGGTTCGGTGTCAGTCCGAACCGGCTGGAAACCTTGTAGACCAAGGCACCCGCGAGGCCGACCAGCAGTCCCGCGACGGGGAGTGCCCAGGTCGCGCGCGCGATGGCGCCTTCGCCTGCGGGCTTCGACGATGCCACCGGCAGAATCGTGACGAACGATGCCGCCATCCTGAGATCGGCGATAATCTCTTTGAAAAGCTCGGCGCGCGGCATCATTTCAGTTTCATCGGCAGGCCGGCCACGACGAACTCGACTTCGTCGGAAACCGCCGCGATGACCTGGTTCATGATTCCGGCGGCGTCGCGATAGCTGCGCGCCAGCGCGTTGTCGGGCACGATACCGAGGCCGACCTCGTTGGTGACGAAAATGACGGGGCTCTTCTGGCCGCCCATGAAAGCGGCGAGCTTCATGAGTTCGTGTTCCCAGTCACGCCCCGCATGCATGATATTGGAGAGCCACAAGGTCAGGCAATCCACCAGCCTTGGGCCGGCGCCATCGGTCTCGATCAGAGCTTGCAGGAGATCGAGTGGTACCTCTCGCTCGATCCAGTCGACGGCCGCGCGCTTGGCTCGATGCTTGGCGATGCGCACCTCCATTTCGGCATCGAGCGCCTCGGCCGTCGCGATGTAGATGGGCTGGCCCGGAAAGCTGCGCGCGCGCTTTTCCGCGTGGGCGCTCTTGCCCGATCGTGCTCCGCCCGTGATCAAGATGACGGCCATAAAGTTCTCCTGTGGGCCTGACTAATCACCAATCGCGGCCAAAGACAAAGCCGAAATCAGGCGGCCGGGGGCTTGCGCTCCGCCTTCGCTTTGCGCAACAGGGGCGGGACAGGAGGCGTGCGTGGGTTTTGCGGGGGCGATGGCGGTGGCGATGGCGGTGGATGCCCTGCTGGGCTGGCCGTCGTGGCTGTTCGCGCGGATCGGTCATCCCGTGACCTGGCTGGGCCGGCTGATCTCTGCCATCGACGCCGCCTGGAATCGCGCGTCCGATCCGCCGGCATTTCGCCGTGCTGCGGGCGTGGCTGGAGCGCTTCTGGTGATTGCGATCTCGGTCGCAATCGGCTGGGTACTTCAGTCCTTGCTCCCCTGGGGATGGATAGAGATCATACTCGTGGGTGTGCTGGCCTGGCCGCTGGTCGCCTTGCGCTCGCTTCATGATCATGTCGCTGCCGTCGCGAAGCCCTTACAGGCGGGCGACATCGCCGCTGCGCGCGCAGCGGTGTCGCGCATCGTCGGACGCGATCCCGCGACGCTCGACGAAGCCGGCATCGCGCGCGCGGCGATCGAGAGCCTCGCCGAGAACGCCTCCGACGGCATCGTGGCGCCGGTGTTCTGGGGCGCGCTGTTCGGACTGCCCGGCATTTTGGGCTACAAGGCGATCAACACGCTGGACTCCATGATCGGTCATCGCAGCGAACGCCACGAAGCTTTTGGCTGGGCCGCGGCACGCATCGACGACGTCGCAAACTTCATTCCGGCGCGGCTGACCGGCTTTCTGTTCGTCCTGTTGGCGTCGCGGCGCTCGGAGGCGCTGTCGTGCATGACGCGCGATGCCCGCCGTCACCGCTCGCCCAATGCCGGCTGGCCGGAAGCGGCGATGGCGGGCGCGCTCGGCGTGCGGCTCAGCGGCCCCCGCATCTATCGCGGCAGCGCGACCGATGAGCCCTGGCTCAACGAAGGCGCGCGCGATCCGCTTGCCGCGGACATCAGCCAGGGGTTAACGATCTACCGCCGCGCCATGCTGCTGCTCGCCGGCCTCCTTGCGATCCTGGCCTTCGCGTGAAAGAACGGGGCATGCGCGAGCACGGTGGAAATCTCGATCTGGCCCAGCAGCGTTTTGGCGGGCGCGCGGAGGACTGGATCGATCTGTCGACCGGGATCAACCGCCTGCCTTATCCCGTGGGTGAGGTGAGCCCGCGCGCATGGAACGCGCTGCCGTCGCGCGCTGAGATCGAGAGCCTGCATCAGGCGGCACAGCATGCCTACGGCACAAGCGCGCCGATCGTCGCAATGGGCGGTGCGCAGGCCGCCATTCAATTGCTGCCGCAACTCGCGCCAGTCGGCCGCGCGCGCATCCTCGGGCCGACTTACAACGAATATTCCGGGGTCTTGTCGGCTGCAGGCTGGGATGTCCAGGAGGTCGGCGAGCTCGACGCGCTGGCGGGCACAGATCTCGCCGTCGTCGTCAATCCCAACAATCCCGATGGCCGGCGTTTTGCGCCAGAGGATTTGCTGGCGCTGCTGCCGCGCGTCGGCCGTCTCGTCATCGACGGGAGTTTTGCCGATGCCGCCCCGCAGCTGTCGCTCGCATCCGAGGCGGATCGGCCTGGACTGCTGGTCCTGCGCTCCTTCGGCAAGTTCTATGGTCTTGCCGGCCTGCGGCTTGGGTTTGCGCTCGGCCATGCGGCCGACATCGCCAAGCTCGCGGCGATGTCGGGGCCATGGCCGGTGTCGGGAGCTGCGATCGCGATCGGCTGCCGCGCCTTGCGCGACGACGCCTGGGCCGAGGCCACGTCCGCGCGGCTCGCACGCGACTGTGCCCGCCTCGACGACATCGTGCAGTCGCAAGGCTGGCGGCTCGTCGGTGGTGCGCCGCTGTTTCGTCTCTACGAGACGCCTGATGCGCTTGCTGCGCAGGAGAAACTGGCGCGTAGCCAAATCTGGTCGCGCGTATTCGCGAAAGAGCCGGCATGGCTGCGCCTCGGGCTTCCCGGCAGCGAAGCCGAATGGACGCGCCTTGCCGAGGCGCTAGCGCGCTAGCGCGAGCAGGCCGCCGACGTCGAGATGCTGTTCGATGTGATCGGCGAGGGCGTCGAGCGCGCTCTCGACCCTGCTGTGATAAGGCTCGTCGCCTGCCGGAATGTCGAGCTTTGCGAGATACGCCTTGCGGAAATCATCCGACGTGAACAGGCCGTGCAGATAGCTGCCTTGCACGCGGCCATCGCGTGAGATCGCGCCTTCGGGCTCGCCGTTCAGTTTCGCAAACGGGCGGGCGCGATCCGGTCCGTCGGTGCGGCCGATGTGGATTTCGTAGGCGTCGATCGGCTGGTCCGTGGCGGCATGCACGGCCGCGACGCGCGTCAGTGTCTTCTGCGGGCTCATCATGGTCGCGACGTCCAGAAGTCCGAGACCCGACGTGTCGCCGGCAGGGCCTTCGATGCCATCGGGGTCGGCGACGTTGCGCCCGAGCATCTGATAGCCGCCGCAGAGGCCAAGCACATGGCCGCCGCGGCGGTGATGCGCCAGGAGATCGATGTCCCAGCCCTGCGCGCGCAGGAAGGCGAGATCGCCGCGGGTGGACTTCGAGCCGGGGATGATGACGAGGCGGACGTCGCCGGGGATGGCTTCGCCCGGCCGCACCATCACGAGATCGACGCCAGGCTCGAGCTTCAACGGATCGAGATCATCGAAATTGGCGATCCGCGACAGCGCGAGGCAGGCGATCTTGCACTGGCCCGGCTTGCGCGCGTCGCTCAGCCCCAGCGCATCCTCGGCTGGCAGCTCGCCGGCGCGCGCGAACCAGGGCAGCACGCCAAGGCCGCGCCACGCGGTCTTCTGCTCGATCAGCTTGTAGCCGTCGTCGAACAGCGAGGGGTCGCCGCGGAACTTGTTGATGACGAAACCCTCGATCATCGCGGCATCGTCGGGGTTGATCACCGTCTTGATGCCGACGAGCTGGGCGATGACGCCGCCGCGGTCGATGTCGCCGACCAGCACGACCGGCACGTCGGCCTTGCGTGCAAAGCCCATATTGGCGATGTCGGCCTTGCGCAGGTTGACCTCGGCCGGGCTGCCGGCGCCTTCGACCAGCACCAGATCGGCGCGCGCTTTCAGCCGCTCGAAGCTTTCCAGCACCGCGCCCATCAGCGACGGTTTCATCGCCGCATATTCACGCGCCCGCGCGGTCGCGATGCGCTTTCCCTGGACGATGATTTGTGCGCCGACATCGGTCTCCGGCTTCAGCAGCACCGGGTTCATGTCGGTGTGCGGCTCGACGCCGGCGGCCAGCGCCTGCAGCGCCTGGGCGCGACCGATCTCGCCGCCGTCGACGGTGACGGCCGCGTTGTTCGACATGTTCTGCGGCTTGAAGGGCAGCACGCGCAGGCCGCGCCGCGTGAAGGCGCGCGCGAGGCCGGCGACGATGAGCGACTTGCCCACGTCCGAGCCGGCCCCCTGGATCATCAATGCGCGCGCCATGGTGTTTTCAGAATCTGGCGTCGTCAGAACTCGACGCCGGCTTGCGCCTTGATGCCGGAGCGGAAGGGGTGCTTGACCAGCGTCATCTCGGTGACGAGATCGGCGATCTCGATCAGCTCGTCCTTGGCGTTGCGCCCGGTGAGCACGACATGCGTCATCGGCGGTTTGTGCGTTTTCAGAAAGTCGACGACCTCGGCGATGTCGAGATAGTCGTAGCGCAGCGCGATGTTGATCTCGTCGAGCACGACCATGCGCAGATTGGAATCTGAGATCAGCTCCTTGGCCTTCGCCCAGCCGGCCTGTGCTGCGGCGATGTCGCGGGCGCGGTCCTGCGTCTCCCAGGTGAAACCTTCGCCCATCGCATGGAACTGGCAGAGCTCGCCGAAATGGCCGGTGAGCAGGCGCCGTTCGCCGGTGTCCCAGGCGCCCTTGATGAACTGCACGACCGCGCAGGGGAAGCCATGGGCGACACAGCGGACGATCATGCCGAAGGCGGAGGTGGACTTGCCCTTGCCGGCGCCGGTGTGGACGATGATGAGGCCCTTTTCGCCGCTCTTGGTCGCCATGATCTTGTCGCGGGCGACCTTGATTTTCGCCATTTTCGCGGCGTGGCGGGCGTCGGTTTCCTCGGCCGTTTGGGTATCCGGTTCAGGCGTCATCTGACAGGGTCCTTCGGCTTGACAAGAGGCGGCCGGGGGCAAATGGTGGCCCGGCGTTGGTTCCTGTCCTATGACAGGCGAAGAGGGAATGCGATAGGGTCCGAATCGACAAGATTCGGCTCCAAACTGCAGCCGCCCCCGCGACCGTGACCGGAGAGATGCCCGAAGCCACTGATCCCCCAGGGGATCGGGAAGGCGGGGATCGAAGGGCCAAAAGCCCTGCTCCGCAAGCCGGGAGACCTGCCAGCGCGGACGAGTTTTGGACCGGCGGACGGGGTGTTCCGCGACGGGGAAACGGACCTTCGGGGGAATGGTCCGTGTGCCTCTTCGCCTCCCGCTGTTTATCCTGGAAGAGGCGATGACCGTCACACTTCACGTCTGTATTACCTGCCGTGCCGGCCAGACGCTCGACGAGGGTGAGACGACGCCCGGCAAGCGCCTGCATGGTGCGATCCTCGACGCCGGCGTGCCCGAGGGCGTCAATGTGGTTCCCGTCGAATGCCTGTCGGCATGCAGCCAGGGTTGCTCGGTTGCGCTCAGCGCGCCCGGCCGCTGGTCCTATGTCTATGGCCGTCTGTCAGAGGCCCATGCGAGCGACGTGGTCGCGGGTGCTGCGGCCTATGCCGCCGCGCCCGACGGCCTCGTGCCCTGGCGCAGCCGTCCCGAAATCTTCCGCAAGCAGTCGCTTGCCCGCATTCCCCCCATTGCCGTGTTGCCGGAGGCCGCCGAATGAACTCGCTCGCAAAAGTCCCTGTGACGGTGGTCACGGGTTTTCTCGGCTCCGGCAAGACCACGCTGATCCAGCATCTGCTCGCAAACCCTGACGGCAAGAAGCTCGCCGTGCTGGTCAACGAGTTCGGCAGCGAGGGTGTCGACGGCGAGATCCTGAAATCCTGCGCCGATGCGAATTGCCCGGAGGAGAACATCGTCGAGCTCGCCAATGGCTGCATCTGCTGCACCGTTGCGGACGATTTCATTCCGACCATGGAAAAGCTCTTGGCGCGGCCGGTGCGGCCCGATCACATCCTGATCGAGACCTCGGGCCTGGCGCTGCCGAAGCCGCTGCTGAAGGCGTTCGACTGGCCGGAGATCCGCTCGCGGATCACGGTCGACGGCGTGATCGCGCTGGCCGATGCCGAGGCTGTTGCCGCCGGCCGTTTTGCGCCGGACCCGGCTGCCGTGGAAGCGCAGCGCGCAGCGGATGGAAATCTCGATCACGAGACGCCGCTGTCGGAAGTGTTCGAGGACCAGATCGCCTGCGCCGACATCGTGCTGCTGACCAAGGCCGATCTTGCGGGGGCCGCAGGGATCGAAGCCGCCAAGGCCGCCATTACCGCCGAGATGCCGCGCCGCGTGCCGATGCTATCCGTCACCGATGGCGCGATCGATGCGCGTGTCATCCTCGGCCTTGGCGCCGCCGCAGAGAACGATCTCGCCGCGCGCCCCTCGCATCACGACGGCGAGGAGGATCACGAGCACGACGATTTCGCCTCCGTTGTGATCGATCTTCCTGAAATCAGCGACATCGACGCACTGGTCGCGTCGGTGCAGCGTCTTTCGCGCGAGCAGAACGTGCTGCGCGTCAAGGGCTATATCGCGGTCGCGGGCAAGCCGATGCGCCTGTTGCTGCAAGCGGTCGGCGAGCGCGTGCGCCACCAGTTCGACAAGCCCTGGGGCGCAGCTCTCAGGCAGTCGAAGCTTGTCGTGATCGGCGAGCACGGCGATATCGACGAGGCCGCGATCAAGGTCGGACTTGGGCTTTCAGGATCTGGTATCTGATGCACGTCGTCTTCCGCGAGAGCCGCGGTCTCGAGGAGACCGCGACGCCAAGGGACATCGGCCAGGACCCGGCCGATCTCGTGGTGCTCTCGTACTCGGATTCCGACCTTGCCGCGTTCGCGGCCGGCTGGCGGCGCGGCCGTAACAGCCTGCCGTCGCTGCGGCTCGCCAATCTCGCGGAGCTGCGTCATCCGTTGTCGGTCGACACCTATATCGAGCGCACGCTGTCGCAGGCGCGCGGCATCCTGGTGCGCCTGATCGGCGGTGAGTCCTATTGGCCGTACGGGCTCGCGGCCCTGCAGCAGCTTGCGAAGAACCGCAACATCGTGCTGGCCGTGCTGCCGGCCGACGGCCGCGACGACACGCGGCTCGATGCCTACTCGACCCTGCCGGTTTCGACGCTGCGCCGGCTCAAGGTGCTCTGCGACACCGGCGGTCCTGTTGCAGCCCAGGCCGCGATCGCGCAGCTCGCGTTGGCCTCGGGCCTTTACGCAGGCCCGGTCGTCGGCGAGATGAACCTGCCTGAGATGGGCTTTTACGATCCCGCGCGTGGCGTCATTGCTGCGCCGATGGCAGGCGAGGGAAAGCCGCTCGCGTTCGTGACCTTCTATCGTTCCTATCTCACCGCCGCGGATACCGGGCCGGTCGACGCCCTGATCGCGGCGCTGCGCGAGCGCGGCTTTGACGCGTACGGCGCGTTCGTCACCTCGCTGAAGGCTCCGGGCGTTGCGGACTGGCTGCGGACCTATTTCGCGACGAATCCTCCGGCCGCGATCGTCAACGCGACGGCGTTCTCGGCGATGGGCGACGACGGCACGACACCGTTCGATGCTGCATCATGTCCCGTCTTCCAGGTCGCGCTCTCATCGGCACGGCGCGAAGACTGGGCGGAGTCGCTGCGCGGCCTGTCGCCCGGCGATCTCGCGATGCATGTGGTGCTGCCGGAGGTCGACGGCCGCCTGTTCGCGGGCGTGGTGAGTTTCAAATCGGCGGCGGAGCGCGATCCCGATCTGCAATTTTCGCATCTGGCGCACCGCCCTGACGAGGAGCGCGTGAACGCCGTCGCCGCGCGCGTTGCGGCCTGGCGGCGCCTCGCGGAGACGCCAGCCGCCGAGAAACGGGTGGCGCTCGTGCTCTCGAACTACCCGGGCCGTCCGCATCAGATCGCGCATGCGGTTGGTCTCGATGCGCTGGCGTCGGTCGAGGCATTGCTGTCTGACCTGACCGAGTCCGGCATCGATGTTGCGCCGGTTCAGGCGCTCGGCGAGACGCTGCTCAAGCAGAACTTGACCTGGAGCGTCGCCGACTACCGCGCGGCGCTCTCGCGCTTGCCGCAAGCCTTGCAGGATGATCTCGCGCAGGCCTGGGGCGCGCCGGAGGATGACCCGAGCTGTCGCGACGGTGCATTTCAGTTCGCGGCCATCGCAAGTGGCCAATCGATCATCGCGGTTCAGCCCGAGCGCGGCGATGCGACCACGCGCGATGCCGACTATCACGATCTCGCCCGCACGCCACGCCACGCCTATGTCGCGTTCTATCTCTGGCTCCGGCAGCAGGGTTTTGACGCCGTCGTGCACATGGGCGCGCATGGCACGCTGGAATGGCTGCCCGGAAGATCCGTGGCGCTGTCCTCACATTGCTGGCCGGAAGCCCTGATCGGCGATCTGCCGGTCATCTATCCCTTCATCGTCAACGATCCCGGCGAGGCCGCGCAGGCCAAGCGGCGCTTGGGTGCCGTCACCATCGGCCATCTGCCGCCGCCGCTGGAACAATCCGCGGTGCCGGACGGCCTGCGCCGGCTCGAACGTTTGCTGGACGAATATTCGACCGCCGATGGTCTCGACCCCGCCCGACGTCAGCGTCTGATCGCCGCGATTCGCGACGAAGCGCGTGCGGCAGGGCTCGAAGACGATCTCGGTCTCGATGCATCGGCTGCACCGGCGGAAGCGATCCCGCGGATCGATCGCTTCGTCTGCGATCTCAAGGAGAGCCAGTTCGGCGACGGGTTGCACGTGTTCGGCCGCGGCACCTGCGCCGACGCGGAGCGCGATGCGTTGCGTGCCGCGCTAGCGGGACAGCGCGTTGCGCCGGGGCCATCGGGCTCGCCGTATCGCGGACGCCAGGACGTGGTGCCGACCGGACGCAATCTCTTTGCCGTTGATCCGCGCGCGGTGCCGACGCCGTCGGCGCATGCGCAAGGCATCAGGCTCGCGGAAGAGCTGCTGCGTCGCCATTTGCAGGATCACGGCGACTGGCCGAAAGGCCTCGTGGTCGATCTCTGGGGCTCCGCGACGATGCGGACCGCCGGCGAGGAGTTTGCCATGGCGCTGCATCTCGCCGGCCTTGCGCCGCGCTGGGATCACGCCTCCGGCCGCGTCACCGGCTATGACATCATCGCACCGACGGAGCTCGGGCGCCCCCGTATCGACGTCACGCTGCGCGTGTCGGGCCTGTTCCGCGATGTCTTCTCCGGCCTTGCGCAATTGTTCGAGGCCGCCGCCGAGGCGCTCGCAACGCGCGAGGAGGAGGGCGACGAGAATCCCTATCGTCACCGCGCCTCGCGTGTGTTCGCGCCGCGCCCCGGCCAATACGGCGTGGGTCTGTCCGCGATCCCCGATGCCTTTACGGCCGAGACGCGTGATGCCGCCGGCGAAGCCTGGCTGTCGGCATCGTCCTGGGCGTTCTCCGCGGACGGTGCGATGCAGCCGGATCGGGCCGGCATCGAGACGCGGCTCGCATCCGCCGATGCTTTCGTGCACGTCCAGGACTTGCCGGAGACCGATCTTCTGCTCGCCGCGGATTACGCCGCGCATGAAGCAGGCATCGCGGCGGCCGCAGCGCATCTCGGTGCGGCAGGACCATCGCTCTATCACCTCGATACGACGCGGCCCGAGCAGCCGCACGCGCGGACGCTGACCGAGGAAATCTCCCGCGTCGTCCGCGCACGCGCGGCCAATCCGGCCTGGATCGCCGGCATGATGCGGCACGGTTTTCGCGGTGCCGCCGAGATCACCGCGACGCTGGAGCACATGGCCGCCTTCGCGCATCTGGCCGGCGCCGTGCCGCCGCATCTGTTCGATCTCTACTACGATGCGACGCTCGGCGACGCCGATGTCCGCACCTTCATGGCCCGCGAGAATCCGGCGGCGCTCGCCGCGATGGAGACCTGCTTCACACGCCTGCACGAAGCCTCGCTCTGGCGAACGCGCCGCAATTCGATCGCGGCTGCGCTGAAGGAGGCTTCATGAGTGCGGCCGCGATCAAGGGCTGGTGTCCCGGCGCGTTGCGCCCGATGCAATCGGGCGACGGGCTGGTGGTTCGCGTGCGCCCGTTCGGCGGGCGCCTCGAAGCTGCACAGGTCGCCGGGCTTGCTGAGCTCGCCGAACGCTACGGCAATGGTCTCATCGATGTGACGAGCCGCGCCAACCTCCAGATCAGAGGCGTCAGCGAGCAAGGCCATCGCCGGCTGCTCGATGGACTCGCGTTGCTGCGGCTGCTCGACCCCGATACCGACATCGAAGCCCGGCGCAACATTTTGGTGACGCCGTTCTGGAACAGCGGTGATGAGACACAGGCGCTCGCCGCGGAGCTTGAGGAAGCGCTCGCCGACAGCACGCTCGATCTCCCCACAAAGTTCGGCTTCGCCATCGACGATGGAAAGTCGCGCGTACTCGCCGGCGATTCCGCCGACGTGCGCATCGAGCGCGATCACGGCGGCCGGCTCCTGGTGCGGGCCGATGGCGCAAGGCTGGGCCGCTCGGTCGCGCGCGGTGAGACCGTAAGCACGGCCCTCGCGCTCGCGAACTGGTTCATCTCGTCCGGCGGCGCGAAGGACGGGCGAGGGCGCATGGCAGCTCATATCGCGGTAGGCTCGGTATTGCCTGAGTCTTTGAGCGGCGAAACCGAGCCTGCTCCGGTCATGGCCGCGTCACGACCCGGGCATTATCCGCATGGCGCCCTGGTCGGCGTGGCGTTCGGGCAGATGCTGCACACGACGCTCCATCAATTTTCCGGCTGCGGACATGCGCTGCGCATGACGCCATGGCGGATGGTGTTGAGCGAGGGCAAGCGCGAGATGCCGAGCGGGGCAGGCCTCATCACCGAGCCTTACGATCCGGCGTTGCGCGTGATTGCTTGTAGCGGCGCCCCGCGTTGCCGCGAGGCGCATGCCGACACCCGCGCACTCGCTTCCGCCCTTGCGCCGCGCATCGCCCTCGATACGCGCCTTCACGTCTCCGGCTGCGCCAAGGGCTGCGCGCGTTCCGGCGCGTCCGCGGTGACGCTGGTTGCGACCAGCGCCGGATTCGATCTCGTCCGCGACGGCTCGACCCGCGACGAGCCGGTTCTGCGCGGCCTCAACGGTGCCGACATCGTCAGCGATCCCTCCATCCTGGTCGGAGGCCACTGATGCCGCACACCTACGAGACCGACGGCGCGGCGATCTACCGGCAATCCTTCGCGACCATCCGGGCCGAGGCGGATCTTGCGCGCTTCTCGCCGGACGAGGAGCAGGTGGTGGTGCGGATGATCCACGCCGCCGGCATGGTTGGCCTCGAGGCGCATATCCGCTTCACATCAGGCATGGCGACTGCTGCGCGCGCGGCCTT
The DNA here is from genome assembly GCF_051810765.1 of Bradyrhizobium sp. 604_D8_N2_3. Taxonomy (NCBI): domain Bacteria; kingdom Pseudomonadati; phylum Pseudomonadota; class Alphaproteobacteria; order Hyphomicrobiales; family Nitrobacteraceae; genus Bradyrhizobium; species Bradyrhizobium sp. 604_D8_N2_3. Next base: position 3,388,467 of record NZ_JBPWPM010000001.1, read on the forward strand.
GCAGAGAGGCGCCCCGATCCTGTGCGACGCGCGCATGGTCTCGGAAGGAATTACGCGCGCGAGACTGCCGGCGGCCAACGCCGTGATCTGCACGCTCGGCGACGAGGCCGTTCCCGCGCTCGCGCAGTCCATGCGCAATACGCGCTCGGCTGCGGCGCTGGAGTTGTGGCGACCGCATCTCGACGGCGCAATCGTTGCGATCGGTAACGCGCCGACCGCGCTGTTTCATCTCCTCAACATGCTCGAGGACCCGGGCTGCCCGCGGCCCGCAGCGATCATCGGCTGCCCGGTCGGCTTCGTCGGCGCGGCCGAATCCAAGGCCGCGCTGATGGCCGATCCGCCGGTGCCGGCGCTGACAGTCGAGGGCCGCCTCGGCGGCTCCGCGATCACGGTCGCCGCCGTGAATGCACTGGCGAGCCGGAGCGAATAGCCATGGGACGCATCATCTGCTGCGGTCTCGGCCCCGGCGATCCTGATATGATGAGCGTGCGCGCTGACCGGACGGTGCGGGCTGCGAAGCATGTCGCCTATTTTCGCAAGAAGGGCCGGCCCGGCCAGGCGCGCCGCATCGTCGAAGGCATGTTGGCCTCCGACGTCACCGAATACGCAATGGAATATCCTGTTACGACGGAGCTCGCCTTCGATAGCCCGGAATATGTGCAGCTGCTGGCCGGCTTCTACGACGAATGGGCGGAACGGCTGGCGCGGCTTTCGCGTGCGGTGGACGTCGTCGTGCTCTGCGAGGGCGATCCTTACTTTTACGGCTCCTTCATGCATCTGCACACGCGCCTGCAAGGCCGTGTCGAGATCGAGGTGATCGCCGGCATTCCCGGCATGGTCGGCTGCTGGAACGGCGTCGGACAGCCGATCGCGCTTGGCGACGACGTGACGACGGTGCTGATGGGGACGCTCGCCGAAGACGAACTCGAGCGGCGCATGCGCGATTCCGATGCGCTGGTCATCATGAAGACCGGCCGCAATCTCGCAAAGGTGCGTCGCGCGCTGGCGTCCGCCGGCCGGCTGGACGATGCCTGGCTGGTCGAGCGCGGCACCATGCCGGGCGAGCGCGTGGTGCGGCTCGCCGATATCGATGCCGCCGACTGTCCCTATTTTGCGATTGTGCTCGTGCACGGCAAGGGCCGGCATCTGGACGCCGCCGAATGACGGGCACGCTGATCATCGCGGGCCTCGGGCCGGGCAGCGATGCGCTGGTGACGCCCGAGGTCTCCGCCGCCCTTGCCGCCGCAACCGACATTCTGGGCTATGCGCCCTATGTTGCGCGCGTGCCGCCGCGGGCAGGGCTCACCTTGCACCCCTCCGACAATCGCGAAGAGCTGCAGCGCGCGAGCGAGGCCCTGCGGCTTGCGGCCGAAGGCGGGCAGGTCGTCGTCGTCTCCTCCGGCGATCCCGGTGTCTTCGCGATGGCGTCGGCCGTGTTCGAGGCGCTCGAACAGGCGCCGCAATGGCGCGAGCTTCCCATTCGCGTTTTGCCCGGTATCACAGCGATGCTGGCGGCGGCCGCGCGCGCCGGCGCGCCGCTCGGCCATGATTTCTGCGCGATCAATCTCTCCGACAATCTCAAGCCGTGGGCGGTGATCGAGAAGCGCCTGCGGCTGGCCGCGGAAGCCGATTTTGCCATTGCGATGTACAATCCGCGCTCGGCAAGCCGGCCGGAGGGTTTTGGCCGCGCGCTTGCGGTGTTGAAGGACACCGGCTGCGGCGAGCGCCTCGTGATCTTCGCGCGCGCGATCAGCGCCGCTGATGAAAGGATCGAGACCGTCACGCTGAACGAAGCGACGCCTGAGATGGCCGACATGCGCACGCTTGTGATCGTCGGCAACTCGCAGACGCGCCGCGTCGGCCGCTGGGTCTATGCCCCGAGGCAGGCGCGATGACCGAGCCACTGCATGATCTCGGCCACGCTCTCAACCCGCAACCGTTCGGGCAGTTTTGGCCGCGCGATCATGATCACGGGCAGGCCGAGCATGCGGGCCGCGTCGATCTTGGCGCGTGCGCCGTCGCCGCCGGAATTGCGGGCGACAATCCATGCGATGCCGCGCGTGCGCATCATTTCGAGCTCGCCGTCGAACGTGAATGGCCCGCGCGACACGATCACGTCCGCAGCGAAGGGCAGCGGTGCTTCGGGCGGATCGACGAACCGCAGCGTGTAGGTGTGCTGTGGCTTGCTCGCGAAGGGCGCGATGTGCTGCCGGCCGATGGCGAGGAACATTTTTGCCGGCGTCTCGGGCAGCGCAGCGAGCGCGGCGGTGACGTCGGCGACTTCGATCCAGGTGTCGCCGGGCGCCTTCGTCCAAGGCGCGCGCTCGAGCGCGATCAGCGGCGTTCCCGTTTGCGCGCACGCCTGGACCGCGTGGCGGCTCATCTCGGCAGCGAAGGGATGCGTGGCGTCGATCGCATGCGTGATGCGCTCACGGCGAATATAGTCGGCAAGCCCGCTCACGCCGCCGAAGCCGCCGATGCGGGTCGGCAGCGGCTGATCGGCGGGCGCGCGGGTTCGGCCGCCATAGGAATACACGGCGTCGATGCGCGCGCGTGCGACTTCCGCGGCGAGCAAGCTCGCATCGGCGGTTCCGCCCAGAATGAGGGCGCGCGTCATGGCTGATCCCTGGCTGACCATCATCGGTATCGGCGAAGATGGCCTTGCCGGGCTGTCCGAGGCAAGCCGAAAGGCGCTTGCCAAGGCAGAAACTGTTTTTGGTGGCGAGCGTCATCTCGCGTTTGCTGACGTGGAGGGGCGCGGTCGTCCGTGGCCGGTGCCGTTCGACGCAGACATCGTGCTGAGCTGCCGCGGCCGGCCGACGGTGGTACTCGCCTCCGGCGATCCGTTCTGGCACGGCGCGGGTGCAAGTGTCGCCGAGAAGCTCGATGCCAACGAGTGGATCGCGCATTCGGCGCCATCGACCTTCTCGCTCGCCGCCGCGCGGCTCGGCTGGCGCCTCGAAGCCATCGCCTGTCTCGGGCTTCATGCCGCGCCGTTCGAGCGTCTCGTACCGCATCTCGTGCAAGGTGCGCGCATCATTTGCCTCGTGCGTGACGGCAAGGCCGCCGGTGATCTCGCGAAATGGCTGAGCGAGCGCGGTTGTGGCGCCTCGGCGTTCTGGACTCTCGCCGCGCTCGGCGGGCCGCGCGAAAGCATCGCTGAGCATCGTGCCGACAGCTTTGCGGGCGATCTCGCCGAAAACCTGGTCGCAGTGGCCGTCGAGGCGAGGGGCGGGCAAGGCATTCCCCGCAGCTCCGGCCTGACCGACGATCTCTTCATGCATGATGGCCAGATCACCAAGCGGCCGGTGCGTGCGCTGGCGCTCTCGGCGCTGGCGCCGCGACCCGGCGAGCGGCTGTGGGATATCGGCGCGGGTTCTGGCTCGATCTCTGTGGAATGGGCGCTGTGCGGCGGGACGGCGACCGCCATCGAGGCGCGCGAGGATCGTGCCGCGAATATCCGCAGCAATGCAACAGCGTTCGGATTGGCGCATCGGATCACTGTCATCACGGGGAGCGCGCCGAAAGCTTTTGCTGCGTTGGAAGCGCCGGATGCCGTCTTCATCGGTGGCGGTCTCGATATCGCGATGTTCGATGCCATCTGGCCGCGGCTTGCGCCGGGTGCGCGGCTCGTCGCGCATGCGGTGACGCTGGAGACGGAGGCGCTGCTCGGCGAACTGCACCAGCGCCACGGCGGCGAATTGATGCGGGTCGAGATTGCCCATGCCGCGCCGCTCGGCCGCTACCGGTCCTGGGAAGCGTCGCGGCCCGTGGTGCAATGGAGTGCGGTTCGATGAAAGTCGCCGGACTCGGATTCAAAAAGGATGTCACGCTGGCTTCGCTGCGCGAGGCGCTGCTGGCGGCGGGTGGTCCCGAGGGCCTTGCGGCGGTCGCGACTGTCAGCGACAAGGCCGACGCGGAGCCGCTCAAACAGCTCGCGCGTGAATGCGGCGTGCCGATCAAGCCGGTTCCGGCGGACATGCTGGCCGGCATCGAGACGCCGACGCAATCGGAGCTCGTCGCGGAGAAGTTCGGCACGGGCTCGGTCGCCGAAGCCGCGGCGCTCGTTGCCGCTGGTCCTCGCGCGCGATTGATTGCGACGCGGGCGGTCTCGCGGGATCGCACCGCGACCGCCGCGATCGCGGAAGGAGACGGCGCATGACGGTGCACTTCATCGGTGCAGGGCCGGGCGCTCCGGATTTGCTGACGTTGCGCGGACGCGACCTGATCGCGGCCTGTCCGGTCTGCCTCTATGCGGGCTCGCTGGTGCCCGAGGGCGTGCTGGCGCATTGCCCGCCCGGTGCACGGATCGTCAACACCGCGCCGCTGTCGCTTGACGAGATCATCGCGGAGATCGCCGCCGCGCATGCCGCCGGCAAGGATGTTGCCCGCCTGCATTCCGGCGATCTCTCGATCTGGTCGGCGATGGGCGAGCAGCTTCGTCGCCTGCGCGCGCTCGGTATTCCCTACACGGTCACGCCAGGTGTTCCGTCGTTTTCGGCTGCAGCAGCTGCACTAGAGATTGAGCTGACGCTGCCCGGTCTTGCCCAGTCAGTCGTGCTGACGCGCACGCCGGGCCGCGCCAGCGCGATGCCTGAGGGCGAAAAGCTCGCGGCGTTCGCCGCCACCGGTGCGGTGCTCGCGATCCATCTGTCGATCCATCTGCTCGACAAGGTCGTCGCCGAGCTCACGCCGCATTACGGCGCGGATTGCCCCGTCGCGATCGTCTGGCGCGCGAGCTGGCCGGACCAGCGCATCGTTCGCGCCACGCTGGCGACGCTCGATGCCGCCGTCGGCACCGAGATGGAGCGCACCGCGCTGATCCTGGTTGGCAAGACGCTTGGAGCGGCGGATTTTGACGAGAGCCGCCTCTATGCCGCCGATTACGATCGGCGCTATCGGCCGGTCGGCGCCGATCCGCGCTTTCCGGAGGCATCGTGATGCCGGCAGGGCTTGTCATCTCGGCGCCGGCCTCCGGCGTCGGCAAAACCACGCTGACGCTGGCGCTGGCGCGCGCCTGGCGCAATCGCGGATTGAACGTGCAGTGCTTCAAGAGCGGGCCCGACTATATCGATCCCGCCTTCCATGCCGCTGCGACGGGGCGCGCTTCCGTCAACGTCGATAGCTGGGCGATGGATCGCGGGACGATTGCTCATCTCGTGGGTCGCGGCACTGATGCCGATGTCGTGCTCGCGGAGGGTTCGATGGGCCTGTTCGACGGCGTCGCCGCGCGCGGCGTCTCCGGCACCGGCGCCACCGCCGACATTGCGGAGATGCTGGGCTGGCCGGTGCTGCTGGTGATCGATCCTTCCGGACAGGCGCAGACGGCGGCGGCGATCGCCGCAGGCCTTCGCGACTATCGTGCCGGCGTGCGCCTTGCCGGCGTGGTGCTCAATCGCGTCGCCAGCCCGCGACATGAAGATCTCGTGCGGCGTGCACTGAACGACGCCGGCATCGCCGTGTTCGGCGCGCTGCCGCGTCATGCAGAAATCAGCCTGCCGAAACGGCATCTCGGCCTGGTGCAGGCCGAAGAGCAGGCCGAGATCGGCAAGCTGATCGACGAAGCCGCGCGCTTCGTCGCCGAGCATGTCGATCTCGATGCGGTGCTGCGGGCGGCAGCAAGCTGTTCGCCGCAACCGGCGGCAAACGGCATGAACGTGACGCCGCCCGGGCAGCGCATTGCGTTGGCCCGCGATGCCGCGTTCTCCTTCATCTATCCGCACATGCTGGAGGCCTGGCGCGCGGCCGGCGCCGAGATCTCGACATTCTCGCCGCTTGCCGATGAAGCGCCTGACGCGAGCGCCGATGTCTGCTGGCTGCCCGGCGGCTATCCCGAACTGCATGCCGGCACGATCGCGGCCAATGCGCGCTTTCGCAGCGGCTTGCGCGCCTTCGCTGACACACGGCCGGTGCACGGCGAATGCGGAGGCTATATGGTGCTGGGAACCGCTCTGACCGACGCCGACGGCGTCCGTCATGAGATGACGGGCCTGCTCGGACTGGAGACGAGCTTTGCCAAGCGCCGCATGCATCTCGGCTATCGTCTCGCTGCGCTCGCCGCGCCGATGCCGGGCCATCAGGTCGGCGCGCGCCTGCGCGGTCACGAGTTCCACTATTCGACGATTGTCGCGCAGCCGGATACGCCGCTGGCGGTCGTGCACGATGCAACAGGCGCGATCATCGCCGAGACCGGCTCGCGGCGGGGACAAGCCACCGGCACGTTCTTCCATCTGATCGCGGAGGATCGGTGAGCGGTTTTGTCACTTTCATCTCGGCCGGCCCCGGCGACCCCGAGCTCCTCACGCTCAAAGGCGCCGCGCGGCTGCGCGATGCCGACGTCGTGCTCTATGACGACCTCGCCTCGGGCGCGATCCTCGATCTGGCCCGGCCCGGCGCCAATCTCGTCGCGGTCGGGAAGCGGGCAGGGCGGCCCTCGACCAAGCAGCACCACGTCAACCGCCTGCTGATCGATTACGCCGCGGCCGGCGTCCGTGTGGTGCGGCTGAAATCGGGCGATGCCGGTATCTTTGGCCGGCTCGAGGAGGAGCTGGAGGCTCTGCGCGAAGCCGGCATCGGCTACGAGATCATTCCCGGAATCACCTCGGCCTGTGTCGCCGCCGCGCAAGCCGGCATTCCCCTGACCCGGCGCCACACCTCGCGCCGGGTGCAGTTCGTGACCGGGGCCGATGTCACCGGCGAGCTGCCGCAGAATTTGAACTGGGCGGCGCTGGCGGATCCCGAAGCGACCACCGTCGTCTATATGGGCCGGCGCACCTTTCCGGCGCTTGTCGCAAAATTGATCGAGCACGGCCTCGCCCCTGATACCCCGGCGCTGTTCGCCGAATCCCTCGGTCGTCCCGACGAGCGGCTGGTCCGCACCACCATTGCCGAGCTGGCGGAACAGCTTGCGCGGGGCGGCGCGGCCTCGACGGCGGCGGTGATCCTGTTTGGCGCGCTGGCGGGCGATTATCCGTCAGGACCGTCCCGGCCGCCCTTCGCCCCTTGACGCCCGGCTGGCGAAAGGGGCACACAGGAGACGCATGGTGCTCGAGGCGGCGCAAACCGCCGGAGCATAATCGGGAATGGGGGTGGGCGGACAGTTGCGCCGCCCAAAACCCCAGCCGCCCCCGCGACTGTAAGCGGTGAGGGACTCCGATCAGCCACTGGGCCGCAAGGCCCGGGAAGGCCGGAGAACCCCAGTGAACCGCGAGCCAGGAGACCGGCCGTGCATGTCTTGTGGCCAAGGCCGTCGGGTGTGACGGCAGGAAGGAACTGAACCATGCATATCGAACCCGGAGTCGTATCGGGCGCCAAGCTCGTGTTGAGTTACGCAACCGGCATCGCAGTCGGCGGCGTTGCGCTGAAGCTCGCGGTCGAGACCGTGCGCGAGCAGGGCATCACGTCGTTCGCGGCGCGGACGCTCGCCACCACGGGCCTCGTTTTCGTCTTCTTCGAGATCCTGCCGCACTTCCCGGTGGGCGTCTCCGAGGTGCACTTCATCCTCGGCTCGACCCTGTTGCTGCTGTTTGGGGCAGCGCCCGCGGCCTTCGGCCTTGCGTTCGGACTGTTGTTCCAGGGCATCTTCTTCGAGCCGCCCGATCTGCCGCAATTCGGCATGAACGTCACCACGCTGCTGGTGCCGCTGTTCGGGATCCAGGCGATCGCCGCGCGGATCATTGCCCGCAACACCGCCTATGTCGATCTCAGGTATCGCCAGGCGCTGGCGCTGTCGACCACGTATCAGGCCGGCGTCATCGCCTGGGTTGCGTTCTGGGCGCTCTATGGCTCGGGCTTCGGTGCGACCAACCTCGTCAACATCGCGACCTTCGCGGCCTCCTACGCGCTCGTCATCGTGATCGAGCCGCTGGCCGACCTCGGTGTGCTGGCGCTGGCGAAGTCGCTGCGCGGCGTCACCGCGCCCGGCCTCGTTACCCCGCGTTTGCATAACGCGGCTTGAGAGACAAGCGAACGGGCGGCCGTGATGGCCGCCCTTCGCACTCACGATGCTGACACTCTCCCTGATAGGCATCGGTTGCGGCGATCCCGAGCAGCTCACGCGCGCCGCCGTTCAAGCCATCAACGCGGCCGATCTCATCCTGATCCCGCGCAAGGGGACGGCGAAGTCCGATCTCGCAGATCTCAGGCGGACGATCTGCGCGGATGTACTCACCAATCCAACGACGCGCATTGCCGAGTTCGATCTTCCTGTGCGCGATGCCGGTGAAGCGGACTATCACAAGGGCGTGGACGACTGGCACGATGCCGTGGCCGCGGCGTGGTCGCGGACGATCGCCAGCCATCTCGAAGGTAAAGGCAAGGTCGCGCTGCTGATCTGGGGCGATCCCTCGCTGTACGATTCCTCGCTGCGCATTGCGCGGCGGCTCGATCCCTTGCCTGATATCGAGGTCGTGCCGGGCATCACCTCGATCCAGGCGCTGTGCGCGGCGCATGCGCTGCCGCTCAACGACATCGGCGAGCCCTTCCTGGTCACGACGGGGCGCCGCTTGCGCGAAGGCGGCTGGCCGCAGGGCGTCGATACCGTGGTGGTGATGCTCGACGGCGGCACGGCTTTCCAGTCGCTCGATCCAGCCGGGCTGCACATCTGGTGGGGCGCCTATCTCGGTATGCACGATCAGATCGTCATGTCGGGCGTTCTGGCCGAGATCGGCCCGCGCATCGTCGCCGCGCGACAGGATGCGCGCGAGCGGCACGGATGGATCATGGACAGCTACATTCTCAAGCGCAGGCCGTAAGCGAGGCAGCATGCTCCCCGAATGGGTCACCCGGAAATGCCCCGAGGTCTCCGCTGTCCATCGCGAGGCGGCGCTCGCGCGTCAGGCGCAACTCACAAAACCGGCCGGCGCGCTCGGCCGGCTGGAGCAGCTTGCGGTCGAGCTTGCGGGCCTGCAGGCGACCGAGCAACCGCGCGCTGCGCGAGTGCCGATCATCGTCTTCGCCGGCGATCACGGCATCGTCGCGCAGGGCGTGTCGGCCTATCCGCAAGGAGTGACCATCGCGATGATGGCGAATTTTGCCTCGGGCGGTGCCGCGATCTCGGTGCTGGCGCGTGAGCTTGGCTCAGGCCTGGAGGTCGTCGACGCCGGCACGCTGGCACAGGAGGAGATGGCAGGAATCGTCACCGACAAGCCGCGCAGCGGCACGCGCGACTTCAGCGTGGAAGCAGCGCTCACCCCCACGGAGCTGGCATTCGCCTTCGAAGCCGGTCAGCGCGCAGTCGCGCGCGCGGCAGCCGGCAGGCCCGATCTCCTGATCTTCGGCGAGATGGGCATCGGCAATACCACGACGTCGGCGGCGATTGCGGCGAGCCTGCTCGGCATCAGTGCCGAGGAGATCGCGGGCAGCGGTACCGGCGTCGACGCGGCCGGCCGCGCGCACAAGGCGGGTGTGATCGATGCGGCGATTGCGCATCACGGCATTGCGGGCGCTTCGCCGGAAAAAATCCTGTGCGCCGTCGGCGGCCTCGAAATCGCGGCGATTTGCGGCGCCATCATTGCGGCTGCGCAAGCCCGCGTTCCCGTGTTGATCGATGGCTTCATCGTATCGGTGGCGGCGCTGGCGGCGGTACGGCTGAACCCGTCGTGCCAGCCATTCCTGCTGCCGTCGCATCAATCGGCGGAGCAGGGGCATCGGCTGGTGTTGCGTGCGCTGAACGTGCAGCCGTTGATCAGCCTCGATCTCAGGCTCGGCGAAGGATCGGGTGCGGCCATCGCGCTGCCGCTGGTGCGGCTCGCGTGCAGCCTTCACAACGGCATGGCGACCTTCGCGCAGGCCAATGTGCCGGATCGCCCGGCCTGACCCGGCTCAAGCCGCGCGCTGATTGACCGCGACGACGCGCCAGCCGGTGGCGAGCCGGTCGATCCGGGTCAGTGACAACGGATCGATCACGAAGCGCAGGGCCGCTTGTGGTGTCAGATCCAGCGCAATGCAGAGCGCGGCGCGGATGGTGCCGGAGTGAACGACGAGCGTTGCCGAGCCGGCGCCGATTTGCGAGAGACCCAGCCGGACGCGCACGACCTGATCCTCAAAACTTTCGCCGCCCGGCGGCCGCCCGTGCGCCGGATCGCTCCAGAACTGCGCATAGGTCTCGCCGCCGGTCGCCGCGAGCTCGTCATGCCGCCGGCCGGTCCAGTCGCCAAAATCCTGCTCACTTAATTCGGGCACCAACGCGGGTTCGAGTCCCAGCGCGCGCGCCGTCTCAACCGTACGTCGCGCCGGGCTCGCCAAGCTCGCAGCATCTGGCGGAAGCCTCTGCCGCAACGCCTCCAGTTGCACGCGATCGCCGAGATCGGCGGGCGCGTCGGCCGCATGGATCGTCCCTTTGACGCCGTCGACGGGCGCATGCCGTATCAGCCAGAGGAAGGTCTCGCCTTCCATACCTATCTCCAAGGAAGTTGGTCGCGGTGGTAATAACGTCGCACCGGCACATTGACTCTGTCTTGTCGGTAATCCTAGATGGCTTTGACGGTTTCCCCGAGTGGGGATGAAAAGGGAATGCGGTGCGGGGATTTTGTCCCCAATGCCGCGGCTGCCCCCGCAACTGTAAGCGGCGAATCTTGCGTCACGAGCCACTGGGTATCTCGGTCCCGGGAAGGCGATGCAAGGTACTGACCCGCGAGCCAGGAGACCTGCCGTCAGCCGTGGTCACACGCGAAGATGTCGGTCGGGGAGTACAGACATTCGGCTTCATCGGAAGGCTCAAAGGCCGGAGGTGGGACCTGGTTCGCTGTGACGTGCCACTGACGTCATACCGAGGTCCCGAACTGTGTCTTCCATTCGTCTTGTACGACCGCGTTGCTTCCTGCTCGCTTCCGCCGCGCTTACTTCATTTGCAGTCGCCGATCTGCCCGCAGCGCTGGCGCAGCAGGCCCGCGAGCCGCTGCCGCCGGTCGAGGTGTCGCCCGCCCAATCCCGCAAACCGGCAAAGCCGGCGGCCCGGGACGCGCAGAGCCCACGCCGCGCAGCATCGCGCAGGCCAGCGGCCGCATCGGCCGCGGCCAAGCCCGTCGTGCCGACCGCGGCGGCGCAGACGCCGCTCAACACCAATGTGGTTGCCGAGAGCGCCTCGCGCCTCGGCCTGACCGTGCAGGAGACCCCGCGACCGTCGAGGTCATCTCGGCCGAGACCATGCGGGAGCAGGGCTATCGCACCGTGTCGGAGGTTGCGCAGGGCGCGGTCGGTGTCACCTCCGGCGACAATCCGGCCGAGCCCGCGGCTTTCTCCATGCGTGGCTTCACCAACAGCCAGATCAACATGCTCTACAACGGCATCAAGATCGGTCCGCAGAACATGACCTCGCGGATCACGGATACGGCCAATCTCGCAGCCGTGGAATTTTTGAAAGGTCCGGCCTCGCTAATGTCGGGCGAAGGTGCCGCCGGTGGCGCAATCAACTTGATCACGAAGCAGCCACACACCGGGCCGATCCGGAATGACGCTGACTTCTCCTGGGATTCGCTCAACTCGTTCGGCGTCCATTACGGCTCGGGCGGCAGCACCAATTTGCAGGGGCTCGACTACCGCTTCGACATCAGCCGCGCCTCGCTCAATGGCTTTGCCGACGACACCAATACCAAGACGCTGGATGTGTCTGGCCAGCTCAATTACCGCATCTCCGACAGCCTCAAGATCTGGGGCGCGATCGAGTACCGGGAAGATCGCTCGAAGGCCTATTGGGGCGCACCGCTGGTACCGGTCGCCTTCAGCAGTTCGCATGCGACGAGCGGGATTGTTTCGGGCAATTACGTCTCGAACTTCAACAAAACGAATCTCGGTGCGATCACGATCGACGATCGTACCTTCAACACCAATTACAACGTTCTCGACAACCGCAACGTGGCACAAGAGGTGTGGCTGCGCGGCGGCTTCGAACTGAAGCTGGCGCCTGACCTGACGCTGAAGAGCCAAGCCTATGCCTATGGCGCGGAGCGTACCTGGTTCAACAACGAGATCGAGGCTTTCAATGCCAGTACGGGCCTGCCCAACTCGAACATGGTCGATCGCGAGCGCTTCTATGTTGCACATAGCCAACGCCTTGTCGGCAACATTACCGACCTGATTTGGGACGCTAATATCGCAGGCTTCGACAACCGCCTGGTCACGACACTTTCGTCCAGCTATCTCGATTTCGTCAGGCCAGGCGCGGCCAACTTCCCGGACGATTACGTCTCGCTCGTCAATCCCGACCGTGGCCTTTACGGCCTGCTCACGACGCAGCAGCAGACCGCGCGCATCGACAACGAGGCGCTGTCGTTCGAGGACCGGGTGAAGCTCACGCGAACCTTCGCGCTGGTCGGCGGCCTCCGCGTCGAGCATATCGGGCTTGACCGCAACTCGACCGACGCCGCCGGGCTGGAAAAGGCGAACTTCCCGTTCTCGAAGTCCTGGGTCCCGACGACGGGTCGCATTGGCTATACCTGGGACGCCGTTCCCGGCCTGACCTTCTTCAGTCAGTACGCGACCGGTGCTGACGTCTCAGCCAACAACATCTTCCTGCTTGGGCCAGCCCAGCCGCTCGACCTGACGACCTCGCGCACCTATGAGACGGGCGTCAAGCATCTGTTGTGGAACAACAGGGCGGAATGGTCGTTCTCGGCCTACGATATCGAGCGCAAGAACGTCTATGCGGCGGCTGGCGGCATGCAGCTCAACATCGCGGGACGGCAGGAGTCGAAGGGCGTCGAGCTCGCCGCGGCCGTACGCCCGATCGATCCCCTGCGGCTCTGGGGCAACATCGCCTATGTCGATGCACGCTATGCCGACTACAATTTTGCCGGTGGTTCGTTCTCCGGCAACACGCCGCCGAACGTGCCGCGTGTCGTGGCCAATGCCGGTGCGTCGTACCGGTTCTTCACGCCCTGGCCGGTGGAGCTCGGCATCACGGGCCGCTATGTCGGCGACCGCTACAACACCGATGCCAACGTCGTGACGATGAAGGCCTACACCGTCGCCGACGTCTACGCCTTCGTCGACATCCCGAAGACGGTGTTCAACGCGGTCGACCAGGCCCGTCTGGGCTTCCGCGTGCGCAACATCACCAACAAGCGCTACGCGATCTGGGGCGATCCGTTCTATCCCGACCAGATCCTGCTCGGTGCGCCCAGGACCTATGAGCTCTCGGCCGCGTTCAAATGGTAGGGCGCTGACCACATGATGAACGCGATCGTGCTGCTGCATCGCTGGCTCGGGATCGCGTTCTGCCTGCTGTTCGCGATGTGGTTCGCGAGCGGAATCGTGATGCACTTCGTCCCGTTTCCGTCATTGGCGGAAGCGGAACGTTTTGCCGGGCTCGCGCCGGTGGCTGGCGGAGCGGTGAGGATTGCGGTCGCGGAGGCCGTCGCCGCGAGCGGGATCGCGGACGCCACGCGCGTTCGCCTGGTCCAGCGGAGCGACGGGCCGGTCTATGTCGTGTCGAACCCGTCGCGTGTGCGTGCGGTCCATGCCTCCGACGGACGGGATGCATCGGTGACGTCCGCCGACGTCGCGGTCGGTATCGCGCGGGATCATGCCCGGCAACGCGGGCTCGATGCCGCGCGGGCGTCGATGATTTCGGGCGCGGATTATGATCAATGGAGCGTACCCAACGGCTTTGATCGACACCGGCCTCTGTTGCGCGTCGCTCTTGGCGATGCGGCCGGAACCGAGGTCTATGTCTCCTCGCGCACCGGCGAAGTCGTGCTGGATACGACCCGCAGCGAACGCGGCTGGAATTGGGCCGGCAGCGTCCTGCACTGGATCTATCCGACGGTCCTGAGGAGCAACTGGTCCCTTTGGGATCGGGTGGTCTCGACATTGTCGCTGGTGGCTTTTATCGCCGCGACGCTCGGCGCGGTGCTTGGAACTATCAGGATCAGGATTCGAGGGCGCGGGGTTTCGTCGCCTTATCGCGGCTGGCACGCCCTGCATCACATCATTGGTCTCGTCGCGACCGTTTTCGTGCTGACCTGGAGTTTCAGTGGCTGGCTCTCGATGGATCACGGCCGGCTGTTCTCGCGCGGGGAACTGACCCCGACCGAAGCGGGCGTGGTGTATGCCGCGCCTGACTGGACGACGGCCCCACCGGTCGGTCAGCCGTCGGCTCGCGAAGTCGAATGGTTCGCCGTCAACGGTGTTGTCTACCGGCGCGACCGTACCGGCCTCGCCAGTCAGGCCTTGACCAAAACGGGGGAGGCGATCCGCAGCCGCCAGGTGGCATTCCTCGGCGAGAGGGATGTCCATGACCTGACGACGCGCCTTGCGCCGGGCTGTGGCGCCCCGTCCGTTCTAGCCGACAATGACGATTATCCCGCGCACTCCGTTGTCCCCGGAGCGCCCGTCTATCGCTCCCGATGCGGCGACCTCTGGTTCGACATCGACGGTGCCGACGGCCGCGTGCTGCAAAGACTGGATGCCTCGCGGCGCGCCTATCGCTGGTTCTATAGCGCGCTTCACACGCTCGATTTTCCCGTTCTCATGGCGCATCCGCGTCTGCGCGATATCCTGGTCGTCGGGCTCTGCTTGCTGGGGCTGGCATTTTCCGTCACCGGCATCGTCATCGGCTGGCGGCGCTTGCGGTCGACCTTCGCGGCTTGAGCTGCGTATCGAACAAATCATATGCGCCATGCAAATTGCGGGTTGCGCGGGCGATGGCAGGCGCGGATGATCCTCCGAGGGGGCGCAGCGGTGCGCTCTCTCAATGGGGCGATCGTGATCGATGTCAATTCAGCGCAAGCGCCTCGGCATGATTACCCCGTCGTCCAACTCGGTGCTGGAGCCCGTCACCAATTCCATGCTGCATGGCGTGGCCGGAGTCACCGTTCATTTCTCGCGCTTCCGCGTCACCGAGATCGCGCTCGATGCCGCGGCGCTGAACCAGTTCGATGCCTCGGTGATGCTGCCGGCGGCGGATCTGCTGGCGGACGCCAAGGTCGATGCCATTGCCTGGAACGGCACGTCGGCAAGCTGGCTCGGTACCGGCCGCGACCGGAGCCTGTGCGAAGCGATCGCGGCGCGGACCGATATCCCGGCGACGACCTCCACGCTCGCCTGCATCGACGCCGTCCGGGCGCTCGGCGCCGGACGCGTCGGCCTGGTCTCACCCTATACGGACGACGTGCAACGGCGTATCGGCGATGTCTGGGCCGAGGAGGGGATCGCCCCTCACGCCGAGCGGCATCTCGGCCTGCGCGATAACTTTTCCTTCGGTGAGGTCACGCCCGCGACGATCGCCGACATGATCCGCGCGGTCGCGGCGGACGGCGCCGATGCCGTCGTCATTCTCTGCACCAATCTCGACGGCGCCGCGCTGGCTGCAGCACTCGAACGGGAGTTGGGCATCGCCGTGCTGGACTCGGTCGCGGTCACGCTGTGGCGGACGCTCGAACTCGCCGGTGGCGACATCGCGGCCCTTACGGCGTGGGGCCGGATCTTCCAGACATCAGCGATCATCAAGTGACGGAGACACCTGTGACGCAGCTAGATCTCGCCATTCGCGGCGGCACCATCGTGACGGCCAGCGACGAATTTCGCGCCGATATCGGCATTCGCGACGGACGCATCGTCAGCATCGCCGACCGCATTGAAGGCGCGGCGCGCGAGATCGACGCGACGGGGCTGCTGGCGCTGCCGGGCGGGATCGACAGTCACGTCCACATCTCCCAGGCCTCTGGCCCCGACGTCGTGATGGCCGACGATTTTGCTTCGGCAACGCGCGCGGCGGCGGCCGGCGGCAACACCATGGTGTTACCCTTCGCGCTCCAGGAGAAGGGGACGTCGCTGCGCACCTGCGTCGAGAACTACCGCAAGCTCGCCGAGGGCGAGTGCTACATCGACACCGCCTTCCACCTCATCATCTCCGACCCCACCGCAGTCGTGCTCGGGCAGGAGCTGCCGGCTCTCGTCAAGGATGGCTACACCTCGTTCAAGGTGTTCATGACCTATGACGACCTCGTGCTCAGCGACAAGCAGCTGCTGGAAGTGTTCGACGTCGCGCGCCGCGAGGAGGCGCTGGTCATGGTCCATTGCGAGGGTTACGACGCGATCCGTTTCCTCACCGCCAAGCTCGAACGCGAGGGCCATATCGCGCCCTATTATCACGGCGTGTCGCGGCCGGAGGCCGTCGAGCGCGAGGCGACGCATCGCGCCATCAGCCATGCCGAGGTGATCGGCGTCCCCATCATGATCGTCCACGTCTCCGGCCGCGAGGCGATGGAGCAGGTGCGCTGGGCCCAGCAGCGCGGACTGCCGGTGCATGCCGAGACCTGTCCGCAATACATCACGCTGACGGCCGACGACATGAAGGGCCTGAACATGGACATGTCAGGCGCAAAGTATGTCTGCTCGCCGCCGCCGCGCGATGCCGAAAGCCAGCAGGCGATCTGGGAAGGCATCACCACCGGTGTGTTCCAGACCTTCTCGTCCGATCACTGCCCGTTCCGCTACGACGACCCCAAGGGCAAGCTGACGCCGAATGCACGCACCTCGTTCCGCTGGGTGCCGAACGGCATCCCGGGCGTCGAGACCCGGTTGCCGATCCTGTTCTCCGAAGGCGTCTCGAAGGGGCGGATCAGCTTGCAGAAATTCGTCGAGCTGACTGCGACCAATCATGCGCGGATCTACGGGCTCTATCCGCGCAAGGGCTCGATCGGCGTCGGCTTCGACGCCGACATCGCGCTGTGGGACCCGAAGCTGACAAAGACGATTCAGCAGGCCGACCTGCACCACGGCGCGGACTATACGCCGTGGGAGGGCTTTGACGTCACCGGCTGGCCTGTCACCACCATCGCGCGGGGCCGCGTGGTGTACGAGCAGGGCAGGATCGTCGGCGACAAGGGCGCGGGCGAGGTGCTGAGCCGCGGCAAGTCGAGCCTGGTGTGACGGAAAAATAATCGTATCGGGACGACGCCATGTCGTCTGTTGCGCATACCATCCTCGCGCTGCTGCGGCATCATTGATCTCTTTTCGCCGGCCGCCTTTCGGTGTAGCTCTGCGCTCACTTATGAGGCGGCCGGGCGCCAATGCTGATCGCCGCCGAAATCATGCAGGAGACACCAGGGATGTACCCGAAAGTTCAGATGTTCATCGCCGGCGAGTGGACCGACGGCACCTCCGGCAAGTCGGAGGACATCCTCAACCCCGCCACCGGCCAGCCGATCGGCAAGACCCCGCACGCCTCGCGCCAGGACCTTGACCGCGCGCTGGAGGCCGCCAAGGCCGGCTTCGAGATCTGGCGCAAGACCTCGCCGTTCGACCGCTACAAGCTGATGCGCAAGGCCGCCGACATTATCCGCTCGCGCGCCGCCGAGATCGCACCCGTGATGACCATGGAGCAGGGCAAGCCGGTCGTGGAAGCCCAAGGCGAGACCATGCTTGCCGGCGACCTCATCGACTGGTTCTCCGAGGAGGCCCGCCGCGCCTATGGCCGCATCGTGCCGCCGCGGATGGGCAATGTCTCCCAGCTCGTGACCAAGGAGCCGGTCGGCCCGGTCGCCGCGTTCACGCCCTGGAATTTCCCGATCAACCAGGCGGTCCGCAAGATCTCGGCCGCGCTCGCCGCCGGCTGCTCGATCATCGTCAAGGGCTCGGAAGAAACCCCGGCAAGCTGCATGGAGCTGGTGCGCGCCTACGCCGACGCGGGCATTCCGGCCGGCGTCGTCCAGCTGGTGTTCGGCGTGCCGTCGGAAGTGTCGGAATATCTCATTCCGCACCCGATCATCCGCAAGATCAGTTTCACGGGCTCGACCGCGGTCGGCAAGCATCTGGCCGCACTCGCGGGCCTGCACATGAAGCGTGTCACCATGGAGCTCGGCGGCCACGCGCCGGCAATCGTGTTCGCGGACGCTGATCTCGACAACGCCGCCAAGATCCTCTCGGCCAACAAGTTCCGCAATGCCGGCCAGGTCTGCGTCTCGCCGACGCGCTTCCTGGTGCATGAGAGCGTGTATCAGCCCTTCGTCGACAAGTTCGTCGCCGCGGCCAAGAACCTGAAGGTCGGCAACGGCCTCGACAAGGACACCCGCATGGGCCCGCTGGCAAACCCGCGACGCGTCGACGCCATGGAAGGTCTGGTCTCCGACGCTGTGCAGCGCGGCGCCAAGGTGCAGGCCGGCGGCAAGCGCATCGGCAACGAAGGCTTCTTCTTCGAGCCGACTGTGATCACCGACGTGCCGCGCGATGCCCGCATCATGAACGAGGAGCCGTTCGGACCGCTTGCCCCGATCACATCGTTCCGCAGCTATGACGAGGTGGTGGCCGAGGCGAACCGCCTGCCGTACGGCCTTGCGGCCTATGCCTACACGACCTCGACCAAGACGATGCAGGCGATCGGCTCCGATATCGAGAGCGGCATGGTCTCGATCAACCACCATGGCCTCGCGCTGCCGGAAGTGCCGTTCGGCGGCATCAAGGATTCCGGCTACGGCTCCGAGGGCGGCCTCGAGGCGATCGAGGGTTACCTGAACACGAAGTTCGTGACCCAGGCGAGCGCGTAAGGAAGAGTCGCGTTGTCATTCCGGGGCGCGCGAAGCGCGAACCCGGAATCCATCGCGCCGCACGTAAAGAGGGAAAATGGATTCCGGGCTCGCGCCAAGTGGCGCGCCCCGGAATGACGGTGGATAGGACCTGCGTTGCCTGACGGGCGAGACATGGACAACAGCCGTCACCCGAGCAAGCGCGTGTCCCTTGCCGGGATGCATATCGACCGGAATTCGGCCGTGCCGCTGCATCTGCAGATCGCGGCGCACATCCGCGACGGCATTTTGCGCGGCGTCTTTCCGGCTGGAACGCAATTTCTGGGATCCCGGGAGATCGCGCGCGAATTGGGCTGCTCGCGCACGGTGGTGTTGACCGCCTGGGATCTGCTCTACGCCGAGGGCTATCTTGCATCGATGCCGCGCGGCAGTGTCATGGTGGCGTCAGTGGCGACCCCACATGCCGCGCCTTCGTCCGCGACGTCGCCTGCGGCCAAGCCCGCCCACATGTCGGAGCGCTGGCGCTCGCTGCTTGCCTTCGACTACGAGACCAACTGGCCGTCGGAATTCAGCCCGGGCGCGCCTGACATCTCGACCTTCCCATTCAAGGACTGGTCGCGCCTGTTGCGCCAGTCCTGGCAAAATCCAAGAGAGCAGGAGTGTCTCGATCTTCCCTCGGAGGGCCATCCGCGCTTGCGGAGCGAGATCGCGAACTTCCTCGGCTCGGTGCGCGGGCTCGTCTGCTCGCCGGAAGAGGTCGTCGTCACCTCAGGCACATCGGGCGCGCTTGATTTCTGCAGCCGGATGATCCTCGATCCCGGCGACGAGGTCTGGGTCGAGGAGCCCGGCTTCGTCGAGGCCCGGTGGGCGCTCACGGCCGCCGGCGCGAAGCTCGTTCCAATTCCGGTCGATGACAAGGGCCTCGTCGTCTCAGAAGGAATCCGGCGCGCACCGGGCGCGAAGCTGATCGTGGTCACGCCGTCGCATCAATATCCGCTCGGCGTCAGTATGGGGCTGGAGCGGCGGCTCGAACTGCTCGACTGGGCCAACAAGAACGACGTCTGGGTGATCGAGGACGATTACAATTCGGAGTTCAGGCACCAGGACAGCATGATCGCCTCGCTGCGCTCGCTCGATCGCGAGGGGCGGGTGATCTATTTCGGTACCTTCTCGAAGATCATGATGCCGAATTTGCGGCTCGGCTACATCGTCGCCAACAGGCATTTCATCGAGGGCTTTTCCAGGGGCCGCGCGCGCATCGATGTGCATACCTCCGGCATCGGACAGCTCGCTCTGGCCGAGTTCATGCGGGAAGGGCACCTGCTGCGGCATCTGCGCGGGATGCGGCGGATCTACGCCGCGCGCCGGAAGGCACTGATCGATGCGATCACAGCGCTGATGCCTGACGATCTCACCGTATCCTCCGCCGTCACCGGATTGCATCTGGTGGCGCTGTTCACTGACGCGATGCAGGCACGGAGGAGCGACCGAGAAGCGGCCGCGGTCCTGAAGCAGGCCGGCATCCACGTCCAGCCGCTCTCGCAAAACTTTCTGGAGCAGCCGACGCGGCAGGGCCTGGTGTTCGGCTACGGGCGGCTGCGGGTCGAGGATGCCGCGCCGCTGCTTGCGAGAATCGCGGCTTGCATCGGCAGCGGTCGCCGCGACGCACCATCCGACCCGGCAATATCCTCTCTTACTGTTCGTACAATAAAGAGAAGCTGAGCCGACCGTCGTGCATAGCTCGTAGGCATGCGGCTATCCCGCAACGCCGTTCAATCGCCTGGAAATTAGACAGACGTTTTTGAGTGCTCCGATTGCAGTGCAGCGGGCGTCTCGATTTGCGCGGAGAAATCCGTGGTGCGCTGCACGTTTGTCGCGTGGAACGGTTCGCGTTCGTGTGCTCTCTGCGCGGGCATGGCTGCACCAAAACGTGCAGCCGGTGTTGCGCTGCATGATGTCGGTCCTGCGCTGGTCTAGTGGTTTGCGACAACTCTGGCCCTATCCCGAGCCCATCGCTCTGTCGCACGCTCGCAGGCGGTGGCATGACAGGGGATGATGATGAGCGCTCTCGGTTTGGCATTGGACGTTGCGATGGACGGCAAGCACCCGGCGTCCGGTTCGGACGTCATCCGTAACTGACCCCGCACATGAGTTCCTCCGAAAATCACTGGGAAGTCGGCACCGATATCGGCGGCACCTTCACCGACATCATCGCCATCAGGCGTGACTCCGCGGAGGCGCGGATCGCAAAGGTGCCGTCGCGCCCCGACGCGCCGGTTCAGGCGATGCTGGAGGCGATCGAGGCGGTGGGCCTGCGCAAGAGCGAGGTCAGGCGCTTCGTGCACGGCACCACGCGCGTGACTAACGCCATCGTCGAGAACCGGCTGCCGAAGGTGGCGCTGGTCGCGACCGAAGGGTTCGCCGATGTGCTGGAGATTGCGCGCTATCGCCGCCGCGATCTCTATCGTCTCGACATTCCGCCGAAATCACCGCCTTTGGTGCCGCCCGAACGATGCTTTGGGCTCGCCGAGCGCCTCGATCACGAGGGCCGGGTGCTGAAGGCGCTGGATGAGACCGAGATCGAGCGTCTGGTGGCCTGGCTGAAGCAGACCGGCGTGCAGAGCGTCGCGGTCGCACTGCTTCACGCCTACGCCAATCCCGTGCACGAAAAGATGCTGGGCGAGCGCCTCAAGGGCGTCGTCGCCCACGTCTCGCTGTCGCATGAGGTCAATCCCGAGGCGCGCGAATACGAACGGACGTCCGCGACCGTGTTCAACGCGGCCGCGATGCCGATCGCGGTGGAATATCTCAGCGAGCTGGAGCAGCGGCTGCCGATCGGCGCCGGCTTGCAGGTGTTTCATTCGGCCGGAGCCATGGTCCCGATCTCGGCCGTGAAGCGGCGGCCGCTGGTGATGGCGATGTCGGGGCCGGCCGCCGGTGTCTCCGCATCGGTCAGCATCGCGCGCCAGCTCGGCACATCGCGCATGCTCACCTTCGACATGGGCGGTACCACGACGGACGTCTGCCTGATCGTCGACGGTCAGGCCGAGATGACCGACGGCCGCATGCTCGGCGACAAGCCGCTGCGTCAGCCGATGCTTGCGGTCCATTCCATCGGGGCCGGCGGCGGATCGATCGTGCGAAACGGTCCCGGCGGCCTGACGGTCGGGCCGGAGAGCGCCGGCTCCGAGCCGGGGCCGGCCTGCTACGGCCGCGGCGGCACTGAGCCGACCATCACCGATGCCAATGCCGTGCTCGGCTATCTCAATCCCGAGACCAAGCTTGGCGACCGCATCGGCATCGACATCAAGGCCGCGGAACGCGTCATCGACCCGATCGCGCGCGCCCTGGGGCTGAGTCTGACCGAAACCGCGCTCGGCATCATCAAGGTCGCCAATGCGACGATGGCCCGTGCGCTTCGCCGCGTCACGGTCGAACGTGGTATCGACGGACGCGACTGCACGCTGCTCGCCTTCGGCGGTGGCGGTCCGATGCATGCCGCGGGCCTTGCCGATCTCTACGGGATTGCAGAGGTTGTCGTGCCGAGCGCTTCGAGCGCATTCTCGGCGCTGGGCTGTCTCACCGCCGATTTCAGCTTCCTCCAGCAGCAGACGCTACGCGCCGCCCTCGACGGTATCGATCTCGCCCGGGTGTCGGAGCGGATCGGGACGCTGATGGACGATGCGTCGGCGCCGCTGATCGCCAACGGCGTTGCGCAGGCGGAGATCCAGGTCGAGCTGGTGGCGCTGATGCGCTACGCGGCGCAGAACGATGCCATTCCGGTGCCGTTCACGTTGCCGCTCGACGTGACCAAGCTGAAGAAGGACTTTCTGGCGCGGCATCACGAACTGTTCGGCTATGCGACCAGCGAGCCCTGCGTCATCGAATCCGTGCGCATGCAGGCGCGGCGCCCGTCGACGACGGTGGTGAGCCGGCCGGCGACTGCGGTGAGGGCGGTGTCATCAGGCAAGCGAGCCTGCTCATTCGACGGCCTCCACGATATCCCGACCGCCATCATCGATCGCGCCAAATTGGCCGATGTCGTCAGCGGCCCCGCGATCATCGAAGACGCATGGTCAACGGTGGTGGTCCCGCCGGGCTGGCAAGCTAAACCCGATGTATCAGGCAATCTGTTCCTGACGCGGAGGGCGGCATGAAGCTCGATCCGTTCGTCGTCGAGGTTATCAGGCACGGGCTCTCGGCCGCGGCCGAGGAAATGAGCCTGGTGATGACGCGCTCGGCGCGCTCGCCGCTGCTGCGCGAGGCCGGCGATCTCTCATCAGCAATCACGGATGGCCGCGGCGGCCTGGTCGGGCAGGGCCGCGACATCCCGATCCATCTCGGCGCGATGGCTTACACGATCCCCGAACTCTTGAAGGTCGTTCCGGTCGAGAGCCTGAACGACGGCGACGTGCTGATCTACAATGTCGGCGCGCTCGGCGGCAATCACCTCAACGACGTCAAGGTCGTGCGTCCCGTCTTTGTCGACGGCGAGATCGTGGCGTTCGCGGTGAGCCTCGCGCATTGGCCCGACATCGGCGGCACCTGGCCCGGCAGCTATTTTGCCAAGGCGATCGACACTTTCCAGGAGGCGATGCGGATTCCGCCGGTGCTGATCGCCACGTCAGCTGGCGTCAATACGCCGATCGTGCAGCTGCTCAAGGCCAACGTCCGGGATCCCGAATCCTGTGAGGGCGACCTGCTCGCGCAGATCGCCGCGACCAAGGCCGGCGAGCGGCGCATCGTCGAACTCTGCCGCGAGCACGGCAAGGCGGTGTTCACGGCGACGCAATCGCGCCTGCACGATCTCTCCGAAATCGAGATGCGGGAGGCGCTCCGCGACCTGCCCGATGGCGTCTACGAGGGCGAAGATTATCTCGACGACGGCAGCGTCAACAATGCACCTGCGCGCATCCATGTGAAAATCACCATTCGCGGCGACGAGGCGACCTTCGACCTCTCCGGCAGTTGCGATCGCGTCTCCAATTTCTGCAACACGACGCCGTTCATGGCGCGCTCAGCTGTCGCCTATGCCGCACGCATCATGAGCGGCCGCGACATGCACCAGAATGCGGGCGCGCTCCGGCCTTTGACCATCATCACACGCCCGGGCTCGATCCTGGAGCCGGGCTGGATGGCGTCCGTTGCCGCCGGCAACCACGAGACGTCCATGCGCATCGTCGATGCGATTTTTCGCGCGATGCAGGACACTATTCCGGAGCGCTTGTCAGCCGGTGGCGCGACCACCGCGGGCGTCTTGTTCTTTGCCGAGCCGCGTCAGAACGGCTCGTGGAAGATGCTCTACGAGGTTCACGGCGGTGGTGAGGGCGCGCGGCATGATCGGGCCGGCATGTCGGCGACGCGCGTGCATCTCTCCAATACGTCGAACACGCCGGTCGAGGTGATCGAGGCGAGCTACGCGATCCGCCTGGAGCAGCAGGCCATTCGCCGGCAGTCCGGCGGCGCGGGCGCGCATCGCGGCGGTGACGGCTCGGTTCGCACCTATCGCATCCTCGCGCCTTCGATGCACCTGACCACCTGCATCGAGCGCATGGTGATCCCGCCATTCGGCATGCAGGGCGGCGAAGCCGGCAAGGCCTGCCGCATCTCGCTGATCAGGCAGGGCGCGAACGTCGCCATCGACGGCAAATCGAACCTGGTGTTGCAGCAAGACGATCTCGTCACGATCGAGATGTGCGGCGGCGGCGGCTATGGCGCCGCGGCCGCGGAGTGAGGGGATTGCGATGAGCAGATTGTTGCGAACCGGGCTGAACGCGGGCGACAGCGCGCCCATGGCCGTCGTCGGCGGCGAGGGCGTCTACTTTCACCTGTCCGATGGCCGCAAGCTGATTGACGGCAGCAACACCGGCGGCGGCCTCGGCCATCGTCACCCCGCGATGGTGGAGGCGATCCGCCGCGCGGCCGATACGCCCGTCGTGAACGAAGGCTGGACCTGGGTCGGCCGCGAACAGGCCGCCGACGACCTGATGATCACCGCATTCAAAGGCGAAGACGACTGGGTCGGCGCGGTGCGCTTCTGCATCAGCGGCAGTGAGGCCAACGACATGGCGCTGTCGCTCTGCCAGGCGCTGACGCAGCGGTCTGCGCTGGCGACGCGCGAGCGCGCCTATCACGGCATCACCGGCCTGTCGCGCAGCATGACGGTGCAGCCGCAATGGCACGGCGGCCTCGCGGTGCACGCGGGCGGCTCGAAGCTACCGGCGCCGATGGCACCGGTGCGGATTCTCCCGGCGCCGGATGGCGCGATCTATGGCGCGCCGGCCAACAACACGCCGCCCAGCGAATATCTGACGGATGCCACGCGGCTGCTGTCGGACACCGCGGCGACGATCATCGACTACACCCAGGGCGGCATCTACTACGACGGCGCCTATCAGGACGAGGTGGCGCGCCACGCCCGGCAAGCGGGATCGTACTGGATCGCGGATGAGGTCGTCACCGGCGCGGGCCGCGCAGGCCGCTGGTTCGCGTTCCAGGGCGCTGAAAGCCGCCCCGATATCGTGACGCTCGGAAAATCGCTCGGCGGCGGAGCGGCTGCGGTCGCGGCGGTCGTGGTGTCGAAAGACATCATCGAGCGGCTCAAGGGCACGAGCTGGCAGAATTACGGCACGCTGCGCGGCCATCCCATCAGCATGGCCGCCGTCAGCGCATACCTGAAGGTCGTCAGCGAAGAGAAAATCCTCGAGCGCGTGGCGAGCCTGGAAAAGTTGTTCACTCGCCGGCTGCTCGCGATCGCGCAAAAACATCCGAGTGTGCAGCGCGTGGCGGGGCAGGGGCTGCACTGGACGGTGGAGCTGCACGGTCCGGATTGGCGCTCCTGGCATGCCGACACCACGGAGGTCCCGATCGCCTCGCGCGTGGCGGAGCGCGCACTGGAGGCGGGCGCCGTGATTGGAACCAGCGGTGAGCAGACTTCGCTGTTCCTGGCGCCGCCGCTGGTGATCTCGGAGCAGGAAGCCGAGCGGCTGCTGGATGCGCTCGACCACGGCCTCGACATCGCAGACGAGGAGCACGGGTGAGCGCAGACCCCGCAGCGTCCTACCGCTCGCCGGCCTGGCCGGCGGACGAGCCCTGGCATCTCGCGATGCCGGAGGGGACGCTGTACGACGCGCTGGCACGCGCGGCGAAGGATCGGCCGTCGCACCCGGCGACGGTGTTTTATGGTGCGAGCCTGAGCTATGCCGAGCTACGCGCACGGGTCGATGCCTTGGCCGGCTTCCTGCAGAACGCTTGCGGCGTGAAGCGCGGCGATCGCGTCATGATCGCGCTGCAAAACTCGCCGCAATATGTCATCGCCTACTACGCGGTGATGCGGGCGGACGCCGTGATCGTGCCGGTCAATCCGATGAACAAGACGGCTGAGATCGCGTATCTTGCCGAAGACAGCGGCGCCAGGGTCGCGATCATTGGAAGCGAACTGAGCGAAATATTCGTGCCGCTGGTGGGCGAAGCCATCTCCCATACGATCGTCGCACAATATCGCGACGAAGTGCCGGCCGCCACGCCCTATACGCTGCCTTCATGCATCACCGAGGCGCCGTCGAAGATACCGCCGTCGCCAGGCTGGCATTCCTGGTCATCTGCGATCGCGCAAGGTTTGCAGCCAGGCGCAATGAGCGCGGGGCCGGACGATCTCATGATCCTGCCCTATACGTCGGGGACAACAGGCAAGCCCAAGGCCTGCATGCATACCCATCGCAGCGCGCTGTTCACCGCAGTCCTGCAGGCACGCTGGTATGGACTCGACGGCAGCGACGTGATGACCGGCTTCATGCCGCTGTTCCATGTCGCGGGCATGCAGGGCTCGATGAACGCCGCGGTGGTAACAGGCGCCACGCTGCTGTTGATGGCGCGCTGGGACAAGGATCTGCTGCCGGATCTGTTCGAGACCTACGGCGTCACGTTCTGGAACGCCGCGCCGACCATGATCGTCGACGTGCTCGCAAGCGTCCGGTTCCGCGATCGGTGCTTTGCGAAACTCAAGGTGCTGACCGGAGGTGGTGCGGCAATGCCGACCGCGGTAGCCGAACGGCTCAAAGGCCGCTTCGGCCTCGATTTCGTCGAGGGCTACGGCATGACCGAGACGATGTCGCCGACCCATCTCAATCCGATGGCGGCCCCGAAGCGGCAGTGTCTCGGCATTGCCGTGCAGGAGACCGATGCGAGGATCGTCGATCCCGAGACCTTGATCGAGCTCGACGACAATGTCGTCGGCGAGATCGTCGTGCACGGGCCGCAGGTGCTGCAAGGCTACTGGAACAGGCCGCAGGCCGACGCTGAGTCCTTCATCGAGCGCTCGGGAAAGCGGTTCCTGCGCACCGGCGATCTCGGCTATCGCGATGCCCAAGGCTATTTCTTCGCGGTGGATCGCCTCAAACGGATGATCAATGTCAGCGGCTTCAAGGTGTGGCCGGCCGAAGTGGAAGCCGCGATGTACCAGAACCGCGCCATCCGGGAATGCTGCATCGTCTCGACCCCCGACGACTACCGCGGTGAGACCGTCAAGGCGCTGGTGGTGCTCGATGAAGCCGCGCGCGCGACGATTTCGGCGGACGACATCGTCGGTTGGGCTCGCGGCGCGATGGCCAGCTACAAGGCGCCGCGCGCCGTCGTCTTCGTCGATGAGCTGCCGCGCACCGCCAGCAACAAGATCAACTGGCGGCTTTTGCAGGATGCCGAATGGGGGCGGACGGCATGAAAGCTGCTTGGCTGGAAAAACGGCGCAGGACCGCGTTATGCTGCGCGCGCCGGCACGCCCCTCAAGCTGCGATCCCCAGCCTCACCAAGAAATCAGGAACTCGCTGATGCGTATCGTCACTGTTGCCGCCGCCCAGATGGGCCCGATCCAGAAGGCCGACAGCCGCGAGGCCGTGGTCAGGCGCATGATCGCGCTGATGGACGAGGCGAAA
Source organism: Bradyrhizobium sp. 604_D8_N2_3 (assembly GCF_051810765.1). Lineage (NCBI taxonomy): Bacteria > Pseudomonadati > Pseudomonadota > Alphaproteobacteria > Hyphomicrobiales > Nitrobacteraceae > Bradyrhizobium > Bradyrhizobium sp. 604_D8_N2_3. The sequence goes on from NZ_JBPWPM010000001.1 coordinate 3,415,861, forward strand.
GCCAAAGGCGCCGACCTGATCGTCTACCCGGAACTGGCACTGACGACGTTCTTCCCGCGCTGGTATTCGGAGGACCGGGCGGAGGCCGACATCTGGTTCGAGCGCGAGATGCCGAACGCAGCGACCAAGCCGTTGTTCGAGCGTGCGGCGCAGCATCAGATGGCGATGAATTTCGGCTATGCCGAGCTGACGCCGGACGGCCACCATTTCAACACCGCGATCCTGACCGACAAGTCCGGCAAGATCGTCGGCAAATATCGCAAGGTCCATCTGCCAGGGCATGTGGACTACGACACCAAGCGGTCGCACCAGCATCTGGAGAAGCGTTATTTCGAGCCGGGCGATCTCGGCTTCAATGTCTGGCGCGAGCTGGGCGGCATCATCGGCATGGCCATCTGCAACGACCGGCGCTGGCCCGAGACCTATCGCGTCATGGGCTTGCAGGGCGTGGAGATGGTGCTGATCGGCTACAACACGCCGTCGGTGAATGCGGAGAAGAGCGAGGAGGGCGTCGAGAAGCGGCTGTTCCACAACCGTCTCTCGGTGCAGGCCGGCGCCTATCAGAACGCGACCTGGGTGGTCGCGGTGGCCAAGGCGGGTGTCGAGGACGGCCATCCGCTGTTCGGCGGCAGCCTGATCGTCGATCCCGATGGCGAGATCGTCGCCGAGGCCAAGACGGAGGGCGACGAAGTCCTGGTTCACGCCTGCGATCTCGACGCCACGACGTTCGGCAAGACCACGATCTTCAATTTTGCCCAGCATCGCCGCATCGAGCATTACGGCCTGATCACCAGCCAGACCGGCGCGGTGCCGCCGCCGGAGAAGTGACGCCGATGGCGGACAAGGGCACATCCGGCATTTCCTTGCGCGAGCTCGATCCGCGCGACCGCTACAAGCTGCTCTGCGGCGTGGTCGTGCCGCGGCCGATCGCGCTGGTGACGACGCTGGACGCGAACGGAGCGGTGAATGCCGCGCCCTTCAGCTTCTTCAATGTCTTCTCCGAAAGCCCTGCACTGATCGTGCTCGGGCTCCAGCACAAGCCGGATCACGGCCCGAAGGACACCACCCGCAACATCCATCGCGACGGCGAGTTCGTGGTTCACATGGTGGATGAGGCGCTGTCTGCCGCGATGAATGATTGCGCGGTCGATTTTCCCTCTGGTGACAGCGAGGTCGCGGCGACCGGGCTTGCGACGTTTCCCTCAGTTGACGTGAAGGTGCCGCGCCTTGCGGCTGCACCATTTGCTCTCGAATGCCGCCGTCACGTCGTACTGAATTTCTCGCCCGATCGCGAACTGCTGGTCGGCGAGGTGCTCCGGGTTCATGCCCGGGAGGGCCTCGTCGACGAGACCAACATGTATGTCGATCTCGACGCCTACCGGCCGATCGGGCGCATGTTCGGCAATCTCTACACGACGCAGCGGGATACGTTTGCGCTTGTGCGCGAGAGCCACGCGCAATGGCTCGCGCGGCAGGACGCCAACGAGCTGAAGGACGCCTAGTGAGCCGAGAACTGCACCGTACCCAGTGCCATGGTGACGGCCGCCTGTGTCGGGTCGATCACGGGAATTCCAAGCGCTTCTTCCAGCGGACGGCGATGGCGCGCCATGCCGGCGCAGCCCATCACGATGGCGTGGGCGCCGTCCTCGTCGCGCAGCACGCGGCCGACCTCGATCATCTTCGCCAGCGTGCCTTCGCCCGAGGCGGTTTCGGCGACGCTCATGTTGAGCGGCCGTTCGCCTGCAAGGCGCTCGGTCAGTCCCATCTGCCTGAGATAGCGCATGTGACGCGGGATCGAGCGCTGGGCAATCGCGATGACGCCGAAGGTTTCGGCACGCGCCAGCGCCGTCAGCACGCCACACTCGGCGATGCCGAACACGGGCCGGTCGGTGCCTTCGCGGCAGACCTGAAGCCCGGGATCGCTGTAGCAGGCGATGACGAACGCGGCCGAGCTGTTGTCGCCTTCGACCAGTTTTCGCAGCTGCATCGCGACGCCGTCGACGTCGGCCTGGCTTTCAATGCCGAACGGACCTTCGGCCAGCGACTGGCAGACCAGTTCCGGCCCGCCCTCGAAGCCGAGCGGCTTCAACGCATCCTCCAGCCCTTGCGTGACCGCAGGGTTGGAGTTCGGATTGATGACGAGAATGCGCGGCCGGGGCATGTTGGTCTTCCCTTGAAATGGCGATCACGTAGCTCAGGCATATCATGGAGTGCCTCATGACTGAACCCACCTACGACCTGATCATCCGCGGCGGCCGCGTTGCCACCACGACCGACGTGTTCGAGGCCGATGTCGCCATTTCCGGCGAGACGATCGTTGCCGTCGGCCGCGGGCTGCCTGCGGCGAAGCGCGAGATCGACGCGCGCGGCAAGCTGGTGCTGCCCGGCGGCGTCGACAGCCACGCCCATATCGAGCAGTTGTCCGCGGCCGGCATCATGAATGCCGACACCTTCGAGAGCGCGACCGTCTCTGCCGCTTTCGGCGGCACCACCACGGTGATCCCGTTCGCTGCCCAGCATGTCGGCATGAAGCTGCCGCAGGTGGTGGAGGATTATCACGCGCTGGCCAAGAAGGGCGCCGTGATCGACTACGCCTTCCACATGATCATTGCGGATGCGACCAAGGAGACGGTCGAGGAGCACATTCCGGCGCTGGTGAAGCAGGGCCATGGCTCGATCAAGATCTTCATGACCTATGACCGGCTCAAGGTCGACGATGAGCCGCTGCTCGACATTCTCTTGGCCGCACGCCAGTCCGGCGCGATGTTGTGCGCCCATGCCGAAAATCACGGCATCATCGCCTGGATGGTGAAGCGCCTGCTTGCGCGCGGCTACACCATGCCGAAATACCACGCCGTCAGCCATGCCCGCGTGTCGGAGGCGGAAGCCTTTACCCGGCTGATCGGCATGGCGGCGCTGATCGACCAGCCCATCATGATCTTCCATGTGTCCACGGCCGAAGGCGCCAAGGTCATCCGCGATTCGCGCGGGCAGGGGTTGAAGGTCTTCGCCGAGACCTGTCCGCAATATCTGTTCCTCACCGCAAACGATCTCGACAAGCCGGGTGCCGAGGGCGCCAAGTGGATGTGCAGCCCGCCGCCGCGCACGCATGCGGATCAGGAGGCGCTGTGGCAGGCGCTGTCGCTCGGCGATCTCCAGACCATCTCGTCGGACCATGCGCCGTATCGCTACGACGAGACCGGCAAGCTGCGCGCCGGTCCCAATCCGAACTTCAAGCAGGTGGCCAACGGCCTGCCGGGGCTGGAGCTGCGGCTGCCGCTGCTGTTCGACGCGATGGTGTCGAAGGGCCGGCTCGGGCTGGAAAAGTTCGTCGAATTGACTTCGACCGCGCCGGCAAAAATCTACAATCTGCATCCGCGCAAGGGCTCGATCGCGGTCGGCGCCGATGCCGATATCGCGATCTGGGATCCCAATCGCGAGACTGTGATCGCCGACGAGATGATGCACGACCTCGCCGGCTACACGCCGTTCGCGGGCCGCAAGCTGAAGGGCTGGCCGGTTAGCGTTCTCTCGCGCGGCCGGGTGATCATCGACGGCAACAAGTGCCTCGCGGAGGCCGGCAGCGGCAAATTCCTGGCGCGCGGCGGCGGCGAGGCGGCAAAGCCGACGGGGCGGCTCGTCGCCGACATGGATCCGGAGCGGAATTTTGGGGCAAAGCTGCTGTGACGGCAGATCGCGCGCGATGAAGATCGTCATCTTCGGCGGCACCGGCTTTGTCGGCCTCAATCTTGCCGAGGTACTGCTCGCGCGCGGGCATGACGTCACGCTGTATGACCGCGCGGAGTTGCCGCCATCCGCGCGGCGATCGCTTGCTGACTACGGTGCACGGCTCAAAGCCGTGCAGGGGGATATCACCGACGCAGACGCCATCGACGCCCTCATTGCCGCGGGCTGCGATGCGATCGCGCTGGGCGCGGCGGTGACGGCCGGCGATAAACTCGAGCGAGCGTCGACCTCGCGCGTTCTCGAAATTAACGTGATGGCGCAAATCCCCATCCTGCTCGCGGCGATCCGTCATGGCGTTCGCCGTGTCGTCAATCTGTCGTCGGCATCGGCCTATGGCGCATCCGGTGGGCGGGTGGACATTCTGGACGAGGAGACGCCCTGCGATCCCATCTCGTTCTATGCGATCAGCAAGTTCACCTCGGAGCGCTCTGTCGCTCGCCATGCCGAACTCTTTGGCGGCGATTTCCTGAGCGTGCGTCTGAGCGCCGTGTTCGGTCCATGGGAGCGGCCCGGCTCGGTACGCGACACGCCAAGTCTCCAGTACCAGATCCTGGCTGCGTTTGCGCGCGGCGAGCCGGCGGTCATGCCTGAAGCAGGCATGAGAGACTGGATCTACGCGCCGGATGCGGCCGAAGCCGTCGCACTGCTCATCGAAGCGGAGCGGCCGCGCCATCGGCTCTACAACATCTCCCGCGGTGGGCTATGGCCAGCGCTGCAATGGGGCGAGGCCTTTGCGGCGCTGCATCCCGGCCTGCAATGCCGGCTTGCGGCGCCCGGCGAGCAGACGGCCATCAAGCTGCATGGATCCTATCGCGCGCCGCTGTCGGTGACGCGGATGGCGGATGAGTTCGGCTGGCGCGCGCAGCTCGGCTGCGCTGAATCCGCCGCCGCGATGAGCGCCTGGTTGACCCAGCACAAGGAGTGGATCTGAGATGCGGCTGCAGGGGCGCACGGCCATCATCACAGGAGCAGCTTCGGGCATCGGTCGTGCAAGCGCGAAGCTGTTTGCGGAGGAGGGCGCGCATCTAGCTTTGGTCGATCGCGATGCCGCGGGCCTTCAGGAAACGCTGAGCCTTGTGGGCAACGCCACGACGCATGTCGGGGACGTCGGCGATGCCGGTTTCGCCGAAACAGTTGTAGGCGAGGTGATCGCGCGGCACGGCCGGCTCGATGTCCTCATGACTGCCGCCGGCTTTTCCTGTGGCGGCACGGTGCTGACGACGAGCCCGGAAGACTGGGACGCGGTGTTCCGCGCCAATGTCGGTGGCACTTGGCTGTGGGCGCGGGCTGCAGTGCCGCAGATGCAGCAGCAGAAGAGCGGCTCGATCATCACGCTGGCGTCGCAGCTTGCGATCGCCGGCGGCAAGGGCAACAGTGCCTATATCGCCGCCAAGGGCGCGATCGTCAGCCTGACGCGCACCATGGCGGTCGATTTCGCGACCGACGGCATTCGTGTCAACGCGATTGCGCCCGGCGCAATCGACACGCCGATGCTTCGCCGCAGCTTTGCCCGCCACGCCAATTCGGACGAGGTGCGCGAAGCCTCCCGCAACCGCCACGCCATGAAGCGCTTCGGTCAGGCGGAAGAAATCGCGCAGACCGCGCTGCATCTCGCCAGTGATGCGTCTTCGTTCACGACCGGCACCGTGATGGTGGTCGACGGAGGCTGGCTCGCGGCATGAGCGACGCGCTGGCAAAGCTTAAAGCGACCGTGCGCGCCGATCTCGCGATGATCGCGCATCCCGGCGCCGCCTGGCTCGAGCCGAAGACGGGACCGGACGGCAAGCCCGCGCTCGACGTGCTGATCGTCGGTGCCGGCCAGTCCGGCATCGCCATCGGCTTCGGCCTGATGCGCTCGCGCGTCAGCAGCATCCTGCTGCTGGACAAGGCCGAGGAGGGGAAGGAGGGCCCGTGGCTCACTTACGCCCGCATGCCAACGCTGCGCAGCCCGAAGGACTATACGGGACCTGACCTCGATATCCCCAGCCTGACCTATCAGTCCTGGCACGAAGCCCGCCTCGGCAAGGAGAGCTGGCAGGAGCTGAACCTGATCCTGAGAGAGCATTGGGCCGAATATCTGCTCTGGCTGCGACGCACGATCGGTCTGCCCGTGCGCAACGGCTGCGAGCTTCTGGAGATCGCGCCTGCGTCAGACGGTCTGCTCGCCGCACGCGTGAAACGGGCCGATGCCATCGAGACGCTCTACGCACGCAAGATCGTGCTGGCGACGGGGCAGGAGGGCATGGGCGACTGGATGATTCCCGAGCCCCTGCGCGATCTGCTGGCAGGTTCGGTCGCAACTGTTGCCGACGACATCGACTTCGAAAGCCTGCGCGGCAAGCGCGTCGCGGTGATCGGCGCCGGCGCGTCCGCCTTCGACAATGCGGCGACCGCGCTGGAGGCAGGCGCGGCGGAGGTGCATCTGCTCTGCCGCCGCGCTCAGATCCAGGTGATCCAGCCCTATCGCTGGCTGACCTTTCGCGGCTTCCTGCGCCACCTCAGCGATCTCGACGATGCCTGGCGCTGGCGCTTCATGCGCAAGATCCTCGAGATGCGCGAAGGCTTTCCGCAGCCGACTTATGATCGCTGCGCGCGTCACGCCAATTTCACGCTGCACGAGGGTGCGCCGGTCGAGGGCACCAGGCAGACCGATGGCGGTGTCGAATTGCACACGCCACGCGGCACGATCACGGCGGATTTCGTCATTTGCGGCACCGGCATCGACATGAACTTTGCTGGCCGCGGCGAGCTGCGCCGCTTTGCCGGCAATATCGCGACCTGGGCCGATCGCTATCAGCCGCCTTCGAGCGAGCACAACGCGCGGCTCGGCCGCTTTCCCTATCTCGCCGACGATTACGCCTTCACCGAACGTGTGCCGGGCGAGACGTCGTGGATCTCAGACATCCATCTGTTCGCCATTGCCTCCACCATGAGTTTTGGTCCGTCGGGATCGTCGATCAATGCCATGACGACGGCCATTCCCAAGCTGGTCAATGGCCTGACGCGCGGCTTGTTTCGCGCCGATGTTGAACGCCACTGGGCTTCGCTCAGCGCCTACGACGTGCCGCAGGCCGTGGTTGCGCGGCCCGCGCGAAACATAGGAGAATCGCGATGATCATCCATGCACCGCCGCGACGAAGCGCCTCTGCGGGATTGGCGCGCAACTTGCTTCTTTCTTGACCTGCCTTGCTGGCGTTCTTGCCGAAATTTTGGGGAAAACGAATGCGTTTTGTGTCTTTCAGGCCCGCGGCCTCAGTCCTCGCCACCACTGCGCTGTTGCTCATTGCCACCGCGCCGTCGCAGGCACAGACCAGGGCGGAGACGTTGCGCTACGTCACGGGATCAGCGGTCAACACGCTCGATCCCAACATCCCCGGATCGACGCGCGAATCCTTCGCGCTGAGCATGAGCACCTACGATCGGCTGGTGGCGTTCGGCCGCAAGCAGCTCAACGGCAAATGGGTGTTCGACCTCGACACGATCACCGGCGAGCTCGCTGAATCCTACGACGTCAGCCCCGATGGCCTGAAGCTGACCTTCCGTCTGCGCAAGGACGCCAAGTTCCAGGATGGTTCGCCTGTCACGGCGGAGGACGTGAAATGGTCGCTCGATCGCTGCGTCACCGCGCCGATCCTCGGCAAGGCCCAGCTCCTGACGGGATCATTGACGTCGGCCGACCAGTTCAAGGTGATCGATCCCCTCACCATCGAGGTGACGCTGCCGAAACCCGACAAGCTCGCGCTGCCCAATCTCGCCACCGTCTATCCCCTGGTCATCAACTCGAAGGTGGCAAAAGAGCACGCGACGCCGGATGATCCCTGGGCCACCGCATGGCTGAAGGAGCATACCGCCGGCAGTGGTGCTTATGTGGTCGAGACCTTCAAGCCGGGCGAGCAGGTCATCCTCAAGCGCGACGAGACCTGGAACCGCGGTTCGGCCAACAAGCCCGCATTCTTCAAGCGCGTGATTATTCAGTCCGTGCCGGAGCCGGCGACCCGCGCCAATCTCGTCGAGCGCGGCGATGCCGACCTCGTCGTCGATCTCCAGGCCAGCGACGTGCAGTCGCTCGAAGCCAAGGGCAAGCTCAAGGTGGTCTCGACCCCGCAGTACAATGCGATCACCTATGTCTCGATGAACAACCAGATGCCGCCATTCGACAACGTCAATGTCCGCCGCGCCATCGCTTACGCGCTGCCCTATGACGACATGTTCAAGGCCGCGCTGTTCGGCCGCGGCGCGCCGCTGTTCGGCGCGACCTGGCCGGACGGCAAGCCGCTGAATGGCATCTATCCGTTCCAGCAGCCGGTGAAGCTCGACCTCGACAAGGCAAGGGAATATCTCAAGGCGGCCGGGCTCCCCGAGGGTTTCTCGACCACCTTCAGCTTCAACGTCGGCCAGTCCTCGACCGCGGAGCCGATGGCCGCGCTGGTGAAGGAATCGCTCGGCAAGATCGGGATCAAGGTCGACATCCAGAAGCTGCCGGATGCACAGATGTCGACGCAGATCAACGAGAAGAAGCTTCCCTTCTACACCGAGGGCATCGTAGCCTGGCTGCCGTCGACCGATTACTTCTACCGCAACTTCTACACCGGTAATCAGCGCTGGAATTACAGCTCGATCAACAACCCGGATCTTGCCGCGATCGCGCAGGAGGCGCGTTTCGAGCCGGACAAGGCGAAGTATGAGGAAGCGGGCCGCAAGCTCAACGCGATGCATGTCGATCTGATGCCGCAGATCATGCTGTGGCAGCCGAACCAGGATGCGGTGATGGCGTCGTCGGTCGAAGGCTACACCTACGAGTTCCACCGCCAGGTCGACTATCGCGACGTCAGCCGCAAGTGATGGCGGCAAACAAGAGAGGCTCCGAAAGGTGACGACCGGTCTTGGTGCAACCATGGTGCGGGCGGGCAGGCGGCTTCTGTCGTCGCTGCCGGCGCTGTTCGGTGTGCTGGTGTTCACCTTTCTTCTGATGCGCGTGCTGCCCGGCGACCCCGCGGTGTTCTTCGCCTCGGGGCCTAATGCCGGCAAGGAGGAGATCGAGCAGATCCGCAAGCAGATGGGGCTCGACAGGTCGGTGCCGGAGCAGCTCGTGTTCTATCTCTCTGACATCGGCCACGGCAATCTCGGCCGCTCCATGATGACGGGACAGCCGGTGCTGAAGGACCTGCGCGAACGGCTGCCGGCTTCGCTGGAGCTCACCTTCACGGCGCTCCTGATCGCGCTGATCGCGGCGGTACCGCTCGGCGTGGTCGCAGCCTTGAAGCCCGGCTCGGTGGTCGATCACGGCGTGCGGCTGTTCTGCGCGCTCGGCGTCTGCGTGCCGACTTTCGTCTCGGGCCTGCTGCTGATCTATGTGTTCTACTATCTCCTCGGGCTGGCGCCTGATCCGACCGGGCGGATCGACGTGTTCACTTCGCTGCCGCCGCAACGGACCGGGTTCCTGTCGATCGATTTCCTGCTCGCCGGAGATGTCGAGGGCTGGTGGGCGGCCTGCAAGCAGTTGATTCTGCCGGCGGTGAGCATGGCCCTGTTCGTGATCGCGCCGCTGGCGCGGATCACGCGGGCCTCGATGCTGGTTTCGCTCGGCAGCGATTTCGTGCGCACTGCGCGCTCAGTCGGATTGTCCTGGCACAAGGTGGTCGTCACTTATGCGCTGCGGAACGCGATCCTGCCCGTCATCACCATCGCCGGCATCGTGTTCTCGACCATGCTGGGCGCCAATGTCCTGGTGGAGAAAGTGTTCTCCTGGCCGGGCGTCGCGTCCTATGCGCTCGATGCGCTCTTATCCTCCGACTATGCGCCGGTGCAGGGTTTCGTGCTGCTGATGGCCAGCTTGTTCGTGCTGGTCAATCTCGTGGTCGACATCTGCTACGGCATCGCCGATCCCAGGGTGTCGATCGAATGACCAGCGCAACTCTCCGCCATTCGGTCTGGATCCTGCGCGGCAACCCGCTCACCGCCGTTGCCGCGGCCGGCGTTGCGCTGTTCGTCCTGATTGCGATCTTCGGGCCGTGGATCGTGCCCTATGATCCCGTGGTCTCCAATGTCTCGGAGGCTCTTTTGCCGCCGAGCGCGGCGCATCTCGCCGGCACCGATCAGCTCGGGCGCGACGTCTTCAGCCGCCTCATCATCGCCGCGCGCCTCGATCTTGCCATTGCGGTTTCCGCGGTCGGCATCTCCTTCGTGATCGGCGCCGTCGTCGGCGCGTTCTGCGGCTATGCCGGCGGCAAGCTCGATCGCGGTGTCGGCCGTTTCGTCGATGTGATGATGGCCTTTCCGCTGTTCGTGCTGGCGATGGCGATGGTTGCCGCCCTGGGCAACCGGATCGAGAACATCGTGATCGCGACCGCGATCATCAATCTTCCGTTCTACATCCGCTTCGCGCGCGCCGAGGTCAACGTCCGCCGCAATGTCGGCTGGGTTGAAGCCGCGCGCGCCTGCGGCGAGAGCCATTTCTCGGTGGTGCTGCGCTTCCTGCTGCCGAATATCCTGCCGGCGATGGCGGTGCAGATCTCGCTCAATCTCGGCTGGGCCATTCTCAACGCGGCCGGCCTGTCCTTCATCGGTCTCGGCGTCAAGCCGCCGACGCCGGAATGGGGCATCATGGTCGCGGAAGGGGCGCGCTTCATCTCGACCGGGCGGTGGTGGCTGGTGGCCTTTCCGGGTCTTGCGCTGATGATGGCGGTGCTGTGCTTCAATCTCCTCGGTGACGGGATGCGGGACATTCTCGACCCGCGGATGCGCACATGAGCGAGGAGCTGCTAGGGATCAACGACCTCCACGTCTCGTTCTCGACGCGGCGTGGCATGGTCGAGGCCGTGCGCGGCGTGACGCTCTCGGTCGAGAAGGGCGAGATGCTCGGCCTCGTCGGCGAGAGCGGCTCGGGCAAGTCGGTCACCGGCTTTGCAACGACGCGGCTGCTCGATGCGGCCGGGCGCGTCACCGGCGGCAAGATCCTGTTTCGCGGGCAGGACGTCACAAAACTCAGGGGCGATGACCTCCGTCAGCTCCAGGGCGCCGCGATGTCGATGATCTTCCAGAATCCGCGGGCGGCGCTCAACCCGATCCGCGCGATCGGCCTGCAGATCGCGGATGCGATCCTCACGCATAAGAAGATATCGAAGGACGCCGCGCGCGCCGAGGCGCTCGAGCTGCTGCGCGCGGTTCAGATCCGCGACCCCGAGACACGGATGAACGCCTATCCGCACGAGCTGTCCGGCGGCATGTGCCAGCGTGTCATGATCGCGATCGCGATTTCCTGCAATCCTGCGCTGCTGATCGCCGACGAGCCGACCACCGGGCTCGACGTCACCACCCAGAAGGTGGTGATGGATCTGCTCGCAGACATTGCCGCCGCGCGTGGCATGGCGACGATCCTGATCACGCACGACCTCGGTCTCGCGGCGCGCTATTGCCGCCGCATCGCCGTGATGGAGCGCGGCCGCATCGTCGAGGAAGCGAGCCCTAAGAAGCTCTTCAGCGCACCGCAGCACGCCTATACCCGCCGCCTGGTGGCGGCATCGCCGACCGCGACGTCGCGGATCGAGGACCTCGTGACGGAGGAGGAGCGGGAGCGGCACGCGACGATCGTCAGCAGGCCGAGGCAACAGCTCCCGCACGGGACGCCGCCGCTCCTCGAGGTGCGCAAGCTCGCCAAGCGTTTTGACCAGGGCTCCGCTGCGGTCGCGGATTTCTCGATGACGATGGCCGGCGGCGAGAGCGTCGGGCTCGTTGGCGAGTCCGGCTCCGGCAAGAGCACGACGTCGCGGATGATCTGCCGTCTTATCGATCCGAGCGAAGGCGATATCGTGTTCGACGGGCAGTCGATCGGCCACGTCGCCTCGCGCGACTTTCACCGTTCGCCCTTGCGCAAAGACATCCAGATGGTCTTCCAGGACCCGAACGAGAGCCTCAACCCGCGCTTCACGGCCTTTGACTGCATCGCCCATCCCCTGATGCGGCTCGATGGCATGCGGGTGGGCGATGCGCTGCGCAAGCGGGTGGAAGAGTGTGCGGAGCGGGTGGGCTTGCCGCTCGATCTGCTGCCGCGTTTTCCGCACCAGCTCTCCGGCGGCCAGAAGGCGCGCGTCGGCATTGCCCGCGCCATCGCCTGCCGGCCGCGGCTGCTGGTGCTGGACGAGCCGACCGCTGCGCTCGACGTCTCGGTGCAGGCGGTGGTGCTGCAATTGCTCGACCGCTTGCGCCGCGAGAACGACATCGCGCTGCTGTTCGTCAGCCACGATCTCAATGTCGTGCGCATGCTCTGCGACCGCACCATCGTGCTGCGCAACGGCGGCATCGTGGAGCAGGGGGAGAGCCGGGCGCTGTTCGATAATCCCAAGACCGACTACACGCGCAAGCTGGTCGAGGCGATTCCGCATATCGAGACCGGACCGGTGCTGGCGGCCGCGCTTTGACACCTGAACCGGTCGAAATCCCGATGAGATCCCGCTGGCGAAGGCCCGGTTAGTGGCATACCATTTGCACGCCAATGGGTTCTGGTTTCACCTGCCTTTGGCCAACGATGGCCGGCATCACGGCACTACTGGGAGGATTTCATGGATCGCAGGACCGTTTTGAAGGGACTGGCCGGCGCGGGCGGTCTGGCATTGACCGGCCTCTCGGCCCCGGCGATCGCACAAGGCGCCTCTGCGCGCACCCTGCGCTTCGTGCCGCAAGCCAACCTCGCCAATTTCGATCCCATCTGGGGCACGCAATATGTCGTGCGCAACGCGGCGGCGCTGGTCTGGGACACGCTCTACGGCGTCGATGCCAAGCTCCAGCCGCAGCGTCAGATGGTCGAGTCCGAGGAGACCACCGACGACGGCAAGACCTGGACCTTCAAGCTGCGCCCGGGTCTCAAGTTCCATGACGGCGAGCCGGTGCTGAGCAAGGATGTCGTCGCGAGCCTGTCGCGCTGGGCCGCGCGCGATCCAATGGGTCTGATGATCCTCGCTATCCAGCAGGAATTGACTGCGGTCGACGACCGCACCTTCAAATGGGTCCTGAAGCAGCCTTTCCCGAAAATGCTGTACGCGTTGGCCAAGAACAACGCGCCGTGCTCCTTCATCATGCCCGAGCGCATCTCGAAGACCGATCCGTTCAAGCAGATCACCGAATATGTCGGCTCGGGTCCGATGAAGTTCGCCAAGAGCGAATGGGTGCCCGGCGCCAAGTCGGTGTTCGAGAAGTTCACCGATTACGTGCCGCGACAGGAGAAGGCGTCGTGGCTTGCCGGCGGCAAGAACATCTTGGTCGATCGCGTCGAGTGGCTGGTGATGCCGGATCCGGCCACGGCTGCCGCCGCCTTGCAGAACGGTGAGGTCGACTGGTGGGAGAACCCGATCTCCGATCTCGTGCCCGTGCTGAGGAAGAACAAGAACATCAGCGTCGATATCGGCGATCCCCTCGGCAATATCGGCTCCTTCCGCATGAACCATCTGCACCCACCCTTCAACAATGTGAAGGCGAGGCGCGCGGTACTGATGGCGTTGAGCCAGGAAGACTATATGCGTGCGCTGGTCGGCGACGACGATACGCTGTGGAAGCCGCTGCCCGGCTTTTTCACGCCGGACACGCCGCTCTACACCGAGTTGGGCGGAGAGATTCTCAAGGGCAAGCGCGATCTCGATGCGGCCAAGAAGCTGCTCGCCGAGAGCGGCTATTCCGGCCAGCCGGTCACATGCGTGGTCGCGCAGGACCAGCCGATCACGAAGGCGCAGGGCGACGTCACCGCGGATCTGCTCAAGAAGCTCGGCATGAATGTCGATTTCGTCGCGACCGATTGGGGCACGGTGGGCGCGCGCCGCGCGATGAAGACACCGCCGGGGCAGGGCGGCTGGAATATGTTCCACAGCTGGCACGCCGGCGCCGATTGCATCAATCCGGCCGCCTACACCGCCATCCGCGCCAATGGCGACAAGGCCTGGTTCGGCTGGCCCAACAGCCCGAACACCGAGAAGGAGATCACGGCCTGGTTCGACGCCAAGAATCTCGAGGAGGAGAAGGCCGCGATCGGGCAGGTCAACAAGGCGGCGCTCGAGGATGTCGTCTACGCGCCGACCGGCTTCTTCCTGACCTACACGGCATGGCGCACGAACGTCTCCGGCATCACCAAGGGGCCGCTACCGTTCTTCTGGGGCGTGTCGAAATCCGCATGATCGTACGCTGAAGCCAGATGCTCTCTTACATCCTCCGTCGCATCGTCTCGACCTTGCCGGTGATGGCGATCGTCGCGCTGTTCGTGTTCAGCCTGCTCTACATCGCGCCGGGTGATCCCGCCGTGGTGATCGCGGGCGATCAGGCGAGCCCGGAGGATGTGGAGCGCATTCGCCAGAGTCTGGGTCTCGACCGTCCTTTCCTGATCCAGTTCGGAAGCTGGGTCTGGCGCATTCTGCACGGCGATCTCGGCACCTCGATCTTCACCAACCTTCCGGTCTCGACGATGATCGGACAGCGTCTCGGGCCGACACTGTCGCTGATGATGGTCACGCTGCTACTCACCATCGTGGTCGCGGTGCCGCTTGGCGTCGTGGCGGCATGGAAGGCGGGGAGCCTGATCGACCGCGTCATCATGGCATTCGCCGTGTTCGGCTTCTCGCTGCCCGTCTTCGTCGTCGGCTATATCCTCGCCTATGTCTTCGCACTCGAGCTCGAATGGCTTCCGGTGCAGGGCTACACGCCGCTCACGGAGGGCTTCTGGCCGTGGCTGCAAAACCTGATCCTGCCGTCGATCGCGCTCGGCTGCGTCTACATCGCGCTGATCGCGCGCATCACGCGTGCCACCATGCTCGAAGTCTTGCAGCAGGACTATATCCGCACCGCGCGAGCCAAGGGCCTCGGGCAGGGCGGCATCCTCTTCGTTCATGCGCTGAAGAATGCCGCGGTCCCGATCGTGACCGTGATCGGGATCGGCATCGCGCTCCTGATCGGCGGGGCGGTCGTCACGGAAAGCGTGTTCGCGATTCCCGGCCTCGGCCGACTCACGATCGACGCGATCCTGCGCCGCGACTATCCCGTCATCCAGGGCATCGTGCTTCTCTTCAGCTTCGTCTACGTCCTCGTCAATCTGATGATCGACGTCATCTATACGCTCGTTGACCCGAGGATCCGCTATTGACCGATACGACCGTCAATCCGCAAGCGCTGCCGGCCGGCTTCGTTCTCGCGCCGCAACTGCCTGAAATCCTTCGGCCGGTCACGATCAGGCACGGTTTCCTGGGATTCTTGCGCGGCCATCCCACCGTCGCGATCGGCGGCGCACTGCTGCTGGCACTCGTCTTCATCGCGATCTTCGCGCCGTACCTCTGGACAGTTGACCCGACTGCGCTCGCGCCCGCCAAGCGCACGCGGGCTCCGTCGGCACTCTACTGGTTCGGCACCGACGTGCTTGGCCGCGACATCTATTCGCGCGTGCTGTTCGGTGCGCGGGTCTCGCTCACGGTCGGCCTGTCAGTCGCGATCTTCGCCTCCGTGGCGGGGCTCGCCATCGGCATGGTCTCCGGTTTCGTCCGCTGGGCCGACGGCATTTTGATGCGCTTCATGGACGGTTTGATGTCGATCCCGCCAATTCTGCTCGCGATCGCGCTGATGGCGCTGACGCGCGGCAGCGTCGGCAACGTCATCCTGGCCATCACCATCGCCGAGATCCCGCGGGTTTCCCGTCTTGTCCGGAGTGTAGTGCTGTCGCTGCGCGAGCAGCCCTATGTGGACGCTGCGGTCGCCTGCGGCACGCGCACGCCGATGATCATCCTGCGCCACATCCTGCCCAACACGCTGGCGCCGATGCTGGTGCAGGCGACCTACATCTGCGCCAGCGCCATGATCACGGAGGCGATCCTGTCCTTTATCGGTGCGGGCACGCCGCCCACCATTCCGTCCTGGGGCAACATCATGGCCGAGGGCCGCGCGCTGTGGCAGGTCAAGCCCTACATCGTGTTCTTCCCGGCGGCGTTCCTCTCCGTCACCGTTCTCGCCGTGAACCTGCTCGGCGACGGCCTTCGCGATGCGCTCGATCCGCGCATGGCCAAGAGCCTCTGATGTCGAGGGGGTGATCGCTATGCCGCTGCTCGAGGTCGAGAACCTTCAGACCCATTTCCGGACGCCCAGCGGCATCAACCGCGCGGTCGATGGCGTGTCCTTCCATGTCAACGAAGGCGAGACGCTCGCCATCGTCGGCGAGTCCGGCTGCGGCAAGTCGGTGACCTCGATGTCGCTGATGCGGCTGATCCCCGAGCCGCCAGGCAGGATCGCCGGCTCGATCCGCTTCGCGGGAAGGGACCTGCTGCAACTGTCCGACCGCGAGATGCGCGCCATCCGCGGCAACGACATCTCGATGATCTTTCAGGAGCCGATGACGAGCCTCAACCCGGTTCTGACGGTCGGCCGCCAGATCCGCGAAACGCTGATGATCCATCAGGGCCTGGACAAGCAGGCGGCCGAGGCGCATGCGATCGAGATGCTGACGCTGGTCGGCATTCCCGAGCCGAAGCGGCGGGTGCGCGAATATCCGCATCAGCTTTCCGGCGGCATGCGCCAGCGCGTGATGATCGCGATCGCGCTGGCCTGCAATCCAAAACTCCTGATCGCGGACGAGCCGACCACGGCGCTCGACGTGACCATCCAGGCGCAGATCCTGAAGCTGATGCTTGATCTCAAGCGCCGGGTCGGTGCGGCGATCATCCTGATCACCCACGATCTCGGCGTCGTCGCCGAGATCGCCGAGCGCGTCATGGTGATGTATGCCGGCCGCAAGGTCGAGGAGGCGCCCGTGGCCGAGCTGTTCCGCTCGCCGCGCCATCCCTACACGCAGGGCCTGCTCGGCGCCGTGCCGCGGCTCGGCTCCTCGCTAACAGGCACCGCGCGGCGTCTGGCCGAAATCCCGGGGCAGGTGCCTGATCTGCGCAAGCCCATCATTGGCTGCGTCTTCGCCGGCCGCTGCGCGCTCGCGACCGATCTCTGCCGCCAATATGCGCCTGGACTTGAAGAGAAGGCGCCTCGCCACGTCGCCGCCTGCCACTATTCCGCCAAGGGGGCCATCGCGGCATGAGTCCTCCGCTGCTCCAGGTCAACGACCTCAAGAAGCATTTTCCGGTCAAAAAGGGCCTGTTCGGCCGCAAGTCCGAATATGTCTATGCCGTCGACGGTGTGTCCTTCGAGATCGCGAAGGGCGAAACGCTGTCGCTGGTCGGCGAGTCCGGTTGCGGCAAGTCGACGGTCGGCCGCGCCATCCTGCGGCTGTTCGACATCACCGCGGGTCAGGTGATCCTCGACGGCCAGCGCATCGACGACGCACATCCGAGCACGATGCGCCAGATGCGCCGCCGCGTGCAGGTGGTGTTCCAGGATCCGTTCTCGAGCCTCAATCCGCGCATGCGGGTGCGCGACATCCTGGCCGAGCCGATCCGCAATTTTGGCCTCGCCAAATCCGCCGCCGATCTCGAAACCCGTGTGACGGCGCTGATGGACACCGTGCGGCTGCCGCGCGAGGCGCTCAACCGCAGGCCGCACGAATTCTCCGGCGGCCAGCGTCAGCGCATCGGTATCGCGCGGGCGCTCGCAGCCGAGCCCGAGCTGATCGTCTGCGACGAGGCGGTCTCGGCGCTCGACGTCTCGGTCAAGGCGCAGATCGTCAATCTCTTGCAGGATCTTCAGCGCGAGTTCGGCCTGGCGCTGCTGTTCATCAGCCATGACCTCGCAATCGTCGAGCACATGACCCATCGTGTCGCGGTGATGTATCTCGGCAAGATCGTCGAGGTGGCGCCGCGCCGCGAGATCTTTGCCGCGCCAAGGCATCCCTATACCAAGGCGCTGCTCTCCGCGGTCCCGCTGCCCGAGCCCGGCGCCCAGCGCAATCCCATCATCCTCAAGGGGGACGTGCCGAGCCCGATCAACCCGCCGAGCGGGTGCCGCTTCCACACCCGTTGCCCATACGTCTTCGATCGCTGCCGCACGGAGGAGCCGACGCTGCGTTCGACCGGACCCGAGCAATGGGTGGCCTGTCACCTCGAAGAGGCGCCGTAGGCCCTTCAGCCCTGGCGGCGCAGGAAGCCTGTGATCGTGACTTTCTCCCAGATGCCGGCTGCGGCGAAGGGATCGGCGCGGTTGAAGGCTTCGACCTCGGCGCGGCCGGGCGCTTCGATTAGGAACAGGCTGCCGATCATGGTCGCGCCGTCGTCGGAGACCAGCGGCCCAGACATCACGATCTTGACGCCGAAGCGCGATGTGTCGCTCAGAAAGGCCTTGTGGGCGTCGTAATTGGCGAGCCGGGTCGGCAGCGCGCCGGCGCGGTCGAGGGCGTGAATGGCGAACAGCATGATGTCTCCGTTGACGTGTCGGTTTTCTTGTGACGATTCTTGGGACGGCCGCGAAGGCGGCCGTCCGTGCTTGTGATGAGCGGTTGGGCTATTTGGCGCCGAGCTTGCCGGCGTCCTCGAAGGTCGGGCAGGTCCGTTGCTCCAGCGGTACGTCGAACGGCTGGTAATTGTCCTTGGTGATGACGGTCGGCTTCAGCACGATCTCGGAAATGACAGGCTGGTTGCGCAAGCTGCGGATCGCCATCATGGTGCCGAGACACCCTTGCGCAAATCCGTTGTAGTCGCCGCTGGCGAGCAGCTTGCCGGACTTGATCGCGTCGATCGCCTCCTTGGTGCCGTTGATGCCGATCACCTGGGCCTTGCGGTTCGCGCCGTCGAGCGCCTCGATCGCGCCGACCGCCATGGCGTCGTTGGCCGCCAGCACGCCGTCGATCTGCGGGTTCGACTGCATCAGGTTCTCCATGACCTGGAGCGCCTGCAGCCGCTGGTAGTTGCCGGGCTGCGAGGCCAGCAGCTTGGCGCCCGAATTCTCCTTCAGCGCGTCGTTGAAGCCGCGGACGCGATCGACATTGGTCAGCGAGCCCTTGACGCCCTCGATGATGACGATGTTGCCCTTGCCGCCCAGCGTCTTGAGCAGGAAGCGCGCGGTTTCGAGTCCGAGGCTGTAATCGTCGGCGCCGACGAAGGAGAGGAACTTGCCGCCGGCGGAGCGGTCGGTGATGTTGACGACGGGGATTTTCGCCTCGTTGATCTTCTCGACGCCCGGCACCATCGCCTTGTAGTCGACCGGCGTGAACACGATCGCGCTCGGCTTCTTCACCACGACGTCCTCGATCTGGCTGAGCTGCTCGGGGATCGAGTCCGGCTTGGTCGGGATGTACTGCAGCGTCTTCGCGTTCAGCGCTTTCGCCATGTTGTCGGCACCGACCCGCACCGTCTGAAAGAACGGATTGGTCTGGTTCTTGGTGAACACGGCGATGGTCTCGCCGTCGGCGCGCGCCTGTGTCGTGAACGCGGCCGCCATCAGCAGCGGCAGCGCCAAATAACCCATTTTCTGTTTCATGTAGCCTCCATCCCTCATTTTGCTTGTTGGATTTCTAAGAGCTCATTGCGCGCGGCGGCGGGTCTTCATGTCGAGCCAGACCGCGAGAATGACGATGATGCCGGTGACGAGCGGCTGCCAGTTGGCGCTGACCGACAACAGGTTCATGCCGTTCAGCACCAGCGTCAGGATCAGCGCGCCGATGAAGGTTCCGAACACGGTGCCGACACCGCCGAACAGCGAGGTGCCGCCGATCAGCACGGCTGCGATCGCGGGCAGCGTCAGGCTTTCGCCGATGTCGGCTTCGGCGGAATTGAGCCGCGACAGGAAGATGATCGAGGCCAGTCCTGCCATGGTGCCGGATACCGCATAGACCAGCAGCAGGCGGCGCGCGACCGGGATGCCGGAGAGGCGGGCGGCGACCGGATTGGCGCCGATCGCATAGATCTCCTGGCCCCAGATCGTTCGCTGCGCAAACAGCGTCCCGATTCCAAGGAACACCAGCAGCAGGTAGACCGGGATCGGCAGGCCGAACAGATAGCCGCTGCCGATCTGGCGGAAGCCTGCCGGGAAGCCGTGCAGGGTTTCGCCCGCCATGTACCAGTAGGTGAGGCCGTTCAGCACCCAGAGCATGCCATAGGTGGCGATGAAGGAGGGGATGCGCAGAGCGGTGACCATGATGCCGTTGAGCAGGCCAACGATGCCGCCGCAGGCGAGCCCGGTGAGGATGCCGAGCGCCGGCGAACCGGTCTTGTGGATCACGGTGCCGGCGATGCAGGCCGACAGCGCGACATTGGCGCCGACGGAGAGATCGAGGCCGGCGGTGAGCACCACCAGCGTCAGGCCTGAGGCGATGAAGAAGGTCAGGCTCGCTTGTCTCAGCACGTTGAGGATGTTGCCGAGGCTCAGGAACGAGTCGCTGAGCACGGCAAGCACCGCGCAGATCAGCAGCGCTGCGAGCAGGCGGTAGAACACCTGGATTGCGTCCTGCGACAGGAACGAGCGGGGCGGCGAGAGGGCCTCTTTGGAGATGTCGGTCATGCGCGGCTCCGGAGGCCGTCGAGGAAGAGAGCGACGATGACGAGGACGCCGACGCTTGCGACCTGCACCGAGGAGGGCATCGAGATCAGGTTGAGCCCATTGCGAAGCACGCCGACCGCGATCACGCCGAGCAACGTGCCGAGCAGCCAGCCATTGCCGCGCTCGAACGAGGTACCGCCGACCGCGACCGCGGCGATGGCGTCGAATTCGAGACCGAGGCCGGCGGTCGGATGGCCGGAATTCATGCGCGCGGTCATCAGCAGGCCGGCAATGCCGGCCATGGCGCCGCCGATCGCGTAGACCGCGATCAGCAGCTTGTTCGGCGAGAGGCCGGCATAGCGCAGCGCCTCGCGGTTGCCGCCAAGCGCGAAGATGTAGGTGCCGAAGCGGGTATGGTAGAGCAGTCCGTGGAAGGCAGCATAGGTCACCAGCGCCATCACGATGGGCACTGGCACGCCCAGAAGCGTCGCCGAATAGATGTCGCGCACGCTGTGGGGAATGCCGACCACGCTCTGGCCGTCGCTGACGATCAGCGACAGGCCTTGTGCCATGCCGAGCGTGCCGAGCGTCGCGACGAAGGGCGGGATGCCAAGGATCGCAACCAGCCAGCCGTTGGCCACGCCGAAGGCCGCGCCGACGAGAAGCCCGGCGCCGAGGCCCAGCAGCATCGACTTGGTCGCGAGCGACACGATGGCGACGCAGAGCGAGGTCAGCGTCAGCACCGCGCCCATCGACAGGTCCAGCCCCTCGGTCATGATGATCAAGGTCATCGGCAGCGCCAGCATGGTCAGGATGGTCGACTGCACCAGTACGTTGGAGAGGTTGGCGACCGACAGGAATCCGGGCGCGATCGCGCTGAACAGGGCGATCAGCAGCACCAAGACGATGGCAACGCCGGGAATGCGTTGCAGCGGATTGGGTTGAGAGACGACCGCGGCTTCACGCATGATGCATCCCCAGTCGCACGATGTTCTCCTCGGTCAGTTCGCTGCGGGTCAGGTGTCCGGCGATGCGACCCTCCCGCATCACATAGGCACGGTCGCAGACATGGCAGATCTCGACCTGCTCGGACGAGATCATCAAGGCCGCCGCGCCTTCGGCGACCAGCCGGTCGATCAGCGCAAAGATCTCGGACTTGGCGCCGATGTCGATGCCGCGCGTCGGCTCGTCGAAGATGAAGAGCTTTGAGCCGGCCGCCAGCCATTTGCCGATCACGACCTTCTGCTGGTTGCCGCCCGAGAGCAGGCCGACAATCTGGCGCGCGCTTGGCGTTGCGATGCGGAGCTGCCGGATCAGGCCGTCGGAGGTGCGCTGCGCGCTGCGCTGGTCGAACAGGCCGCTCGGGAACAGTTTTCGCAGCGCGGACACCACCAGATTGTCGCTCACCGACCGCAGCAGGGCGAGGCCCTCGCTCTTGCGGCTCTCCGGGATCAGCGCGATGCCGCGGCGGGCGGCAAGATCAGGCTCGCCGGAGATGGCCTTGCCGTCGAAAATGATCTCGCCTGACGTCACGGCATCGGCGCCGAAGATGGCACGGGCGACCTCGCTGCGGCCGGAACCGACCAGGCCGCACAGGCCGACGATCTCGCCCCGGCGCACCTCGATGTTGATGTCGGAAATGCCGGTCGACGAGCTCAAGCCCTTGACCTCGAGTAGCAGCTCGCCGGGCTTGTCGGCAAAATTGCGCGGGTAAGTCATGTCTACGTTGCGGCCGACCATCATGCGGACGAGCTGGTCCGGCGTGACGTCGGCAGGGCGAACGCCGTCGATGCGGCGGCCGTCGCGCATCACCGTGATGCGGTCGCCGAGCGCGAACACCTCCGCCATGCGGTGCGAGATATAGACGATCGATACGCCGTCGGCCTTCAGCCGCGCGATCAGAGCAAACAGCAGCTCGGTCTCGCGGTCGGACAGCGCCGCCGTCGGCTCGTCCATGACCAGGATGCGCGCGTCCTGGCTGATCGCCTTCGCGATCTCGACCATCTGCTGCTGCGCCACCCCTAACTTGTCGACGGTGGTGGAGGGATCGATGTCGAACCCGATCGTGCCGAGCACGCGCCTGGCGTCGGCCAGGATCTTGCGGCGGTCGATGGTGCCGGGAATGCGGCCCTTCGGCTCGCGGCCGAGGAAGATGTTCTGGGCGATATCGAGATGGGGGACCAGCGAGAATTCCTGGAAGATCACGGCAATGCCGAGCTTCTGCGCATCCGCGGTCGAAGAGATCGCGACCTTGTCGCCCTTGTAGTAGAACTCGCCGGCATCGGCGCGGTAGGCGCCGCACAGCACCTTCATCAGGCTCGACTTGCCGGCGCCGTTCTCCCCCAACAGCATATGGACTTCGCCGGGGAAGACGGCAAAGGAAACATCATCCAGCGCCTTGACGCCGGGAAACTCCTTGCTGATGCCGCGCAGCTCCAGCAGAGGCGCGGGTGAGGCGGGCTCGATAGCCAATGCGGCGCTGCTCATGCGTGCACTCCGCTCGCGAAGATCTTTCCGGGATTCATCAGTCCATCAGGATCGAGCGCGGTCTTGATCGATCGCATCACATCGACGGCTTCGCCGAGCTCGTCGGTGAGATAATCGATCTTGCCGAGCCCGATACCATGCTCGCCGGTGCAGGTGCCGTCCATCGCGATGGCCCGGGCGACCATGCGGGCCTGAAGCGCCTTGGCGCCCTCGGCCTCATCCGGCTTGGCCGGGTCGATCAGGATCAGCATATGGAAATTGCCGTCGCCGACATGGCCGACGATCGGGGCGGTAAAACCGTGCTCGTCGGCGTCGCGTCTGGTCTCGGTCAGGCACTCCGCCAGCCGCGAGATCGGCACGCAGACATCGGTGATCACGGCGCGCGCGCCGGGCCGCAAGCCCAGGCCCGCATAAAGCGTGTTGTCGCGGGCATGCCAGAGCCGGCTGCGGTCTTCCTGCGCCTTCGCCCAGGCAAAACCATGGCCGCCATGGTCGGCCGCGATCGCCTGCGCGGCTTCGGCCTGCTCGGCAACTGAGGTCTCGGAGCCGTGGAATTCGAAGAACAAAGTGGGGGCTTCGCGATAGCCGAGCTTTGCGTAGGCGTTGATGCCGCGCATCATGACGTCGTCGAGCAACTCGATGCGTGCCACGGGGATCGCGGACTGGATCACGGAGATCGCGGTGTTCACGGCATCGTGCAGGGTGTCGAAGCTGCAGACCGCGGCCGAGATCGCCTGCGGAACGGGATGCACCTTCAGGGTGATCTCGGTGATGATGCCAAGGGTGCCCTCCGCGCCGACGAACATCCGCGTCAGGTCATAACCGGCGGCCGACTTGCGTGCTCGCCTGGCGGTGCGGATCACGCGGCCGTCGGCCAGCACTACCTCGAGCGCCATGACGTTGTCCTTCATGGTGCCGTAGCGCACCGCCATGGTGCCGGACGCGCGCGTGGACGTCATGCCGCCGATCGAGGCGTCGGCGCCGGGGTCGATCGGAAAGAAAAGTCCGGTGCCGCGCAGCTCTGCATTGAGCTGTTTTCGGGTGATGCCCGGCTGCACCACGACGTCCATGTCGCTGTCATGCACCGTCAGCACCTTGTTCATGCGCGCGAAGTCGAAGCAGACGCCGCCGGCGACTGCGGCCGCATTGCCTTCGAGCGAGGTGCCCGCGCCGAACGGAACGATCGGCATGCCCGCGCTGGCGCAGAGCTTCACGATCTCGGCGACCTCCTGCGTCGTTTCAGGGAAGACCACGATATCAGGCGGCAAATTGCGATAATGCGATTCGCTCTGCCCGTGCTGATCGAGCACGCCGCGCGCAACGCTCGCGCGCGGGCCGATCATGCCGGTGAGGCGATCGGCCAATATGCTCGTGCTGACCCGCGGTCCCATCCTCAGCTCCCGTCTGCTCCCTGTCGTCGGACTCTTGTTCGGTCCGCCGTCGCTCAAGCTTAGGCGGCTCTCGCGTTGCTCGCGACCTGCTTCAGGCCGAAATCGTAATTGAGGTGGAAATAGTCGCGCTCCACCATGCGACCATCCGGCGCACGGCCGGCAGGATGGCCTGTGAATTCGCGGATCAGGCTGTCCTTGACGCCGAACACCACATCGCTGTCGAGGTATTTGTCACCGGCGACGAACACATGGGTCACGAGCTGCTCGAAACCGGGCGCCGAGATCATGAAATGGACATGCGCGGGACGCCAGGGATGGCGGCCCTGGACCTCCAGCATCTCGCCGACAGGGCCGTCATGCGGGATCGGATACGCCGCCGGCTTGATCGACCAGAAATGGAAACGGCCGTTGGCGTCGGTATGGAAGCGCGCGCGCATCGCGAGATCGCCGATGTCGTCGAGCTGCTGCACGTCGTAATAGCCGTCATCGTCGGAATGCCAGACATCCACGATGGCGCCCGCAAGCGGTTGTCCGTCGACGGTCGAGACCGAGCCTGTGACCAGCATCGGATCGCCTTCCATCGGGCCGGAGATATCGGCGCCGCTGTCCTTCTCCGGCGCGGCCTGGACGAAGAATGGGCCGAGCACCGTCGTCTCGGTCGCGCCTTCCGGCACCGGATGGTTGATCGCGTCGACCAGCATGGAGACGCCGAGCGTGTCGGATAGCAGGATGAACTCCTGGCGCTTGTCGTCGCACATGTGCCCGGTGCGGGTCAGGAAATCGATGCCGTATTCCCATTCCTTCTGGGTCGGCCGGACCTCGCGGACGAAGGCATGAAGGTGGCGCACTAGCGCTTCGCTGACCTCCTTGATGCGCGGATCGGTCGCGTCCTTGATCCGCTCCAGCACCGCGTCCGTTATCGTAGTCTCGTTGAAGTTGCGCATAGGTGTCTCCGCGATCAGAGTTTGGGTTCGCCAAGCCCGGACAGACGTTCCAGGTGCTTGACGGTCGCGATGAAGTCGGTGTCGCCGTCGCCCTGCGCGACCAGCGAGCCATAGGTCTCGCGCACCTGCGCTGCGAGCTGCAAGGGTACGCCTACGGCATGGCCGGCGCCGAGGATGAGATCGAGGTCCTTGGCCATCTGCTTGCATGAGAAAGTCGACTCGAAGTCGCGTGTCCGCAGCGGCTCGGTCTTGTACTTCACCATCGGCGAGGCCACCGCGCTATCGTCGAGCACCTTCAAGATGTCCTGCCAGGCGATGCCGCCCTTGCGCGCCAGCGCCAGGCTCTCGGCCATCATCGCCGCCGAGACCGCGATCATCAGATTGACCGAGAGCTTTGCGTAGCGGGCTTCCTCGGCCGGCCCGAGATAGGTCTGGGCGCGGGTGAAGGCGGCGAACAGCGTCTTGGCGTTCTCGAAGGCATCCTTCGGCCCGGAGACGAAGCAGGTCAGGGCACCGGTATGAACGATGCTGGCATTGCCCGAGACCGGCGAACGCAGATATGCAATGCCGCGCGCCTGTGCAGCGGCCGCAACTTCGGTGGAGGCCTCGACGCTCACGGTGCTGGTCTCGATCAGAACAGATCCAGCAGCCATCGCGGCGATCAGGCCGGCTGGGTCGAGCAACGCGCCGCGCAAGGCTGCGTCATCGGGCAGGGACGTGATGATCGCGGCCTTGCCGCTCACGGCCTCGGCCGGCGAAGCGGCAATCGAAATGCCTTGCGCACGCGCCTCGTTGACCCGGGCTGCGCTCTGATCGAATGCGGTCACGGCGTAGCCGGCCTTGGCGACGAGCGCCGACATCGGCAGGCCCATCTTGCCGATCCCGATGAAAGTGACATTCCTTGAAGCGTCGGTCATTGATCTCATCCATTGGCGCCTTCAGGCGGCGCGTCCCTGTCGTTCGATGTCCTGCACCAGCCGCCGGCCGGATTGGGCCAGCAGGTCCTTCTTCGTCTCCAGCCCCTCGATCAGCAGCTGGCCGTGCCGCTTCTTCCAGGTGCCGCCGATCATGACTGCCTCGATATTGGCGAGGCTCGTCTGCATCACGACCGTCGCGACGGGATCGTGCACCGGGACAAGGTTGAGATCGGATGCGTTGATGATGACGAGGTCAGCGAGCTTGCCCGGCGTCAGCGAGCCGATCTGGCCTTCGCGGCCGAGCATGCGGGCGCCTTCGGTCGTGATCCAGCGCAGCGCTTCGCGGACGGGGATCGTGGTCGTCGCCGGAATGGTGCCGCTCACTTGACGCGACTCCGCATTGTCGAGCGCTCGCTGCATCGACAGCGCGACGCGGGCGACGGAGAAGAGATCGCCGGCCAGCACGGATTCCAGGTCGATCCCGATGGTCGGGCGCACGCCGCGCTTGAGCAGCCGGCCGGTGATCGGAAAACCGTGGCCCTGGATCATCTCGTTCTCCGGCGTCACCGAGAAGGAGACGCCGAGGTCGACCATCTTGTCGAGGAGATCGTCGGGCAGATCGTTGCCATGAACGATGTTGATGCCGGCGCCGACGAGGCCGGCCTCGATCAGCTTCTCCCAGCCGCCGGGTGTCTTGGCCGGACCGCCGCCTTGATGCATGGATGCGATCAGGTTGAGCTCGCGCGCCAGGCGGAAGTCGTGCATCGCGACGTCGAGCGTCGAATAATGCGGGCCGAGAATGGCAAGCCCGAGCGTAACGAGGCCGTCGCGGTCGGCGAGGGGACCTGCCAGCAGCCGCTCGACTTCGCGGCGCGGATGCGGAATCTCGGAGAAATGCGGCTCGCCGGGCTTCGGCTCGGGTTTTGGCGAGCCGTGGAAGAAGGCGGCACGGATGCCGCTCTCGATCAGGCCGCGCACGGCGGCGTCGGTATGAGCGGGGGTCGGATTGTTGTGGCACCAATCGACCAGCGTGGTGGTGCCGCAATTGATCTGGTTCAGCGCACCGACGAGGGTCGCAATGTAGATGTCGCTGGGCCGGAACACGGTCGCGAGCCCGGCATGCATGCGACGGAAATATTCCAGCAGCGTCCAGTTCGCGGCATAGCCGCGCAATGCCGTCTGCCAGGTGTGCATATGCGCGTTGATCAGGCCGGGGATGACGATCCGGCCGTTGCCGTCCACGATCTCGGTTTCGGAAGCGCCGCTGCCGAGCTCGATCGATGGGCGCACATCGACGATGCGGCCGCCCTCGACCAGCAAATCGCCGGTGTTGAGATCGCCAATCGCATCATCCATGCTGATGATGACCGCGGATTTGATCAGCGTGCGCCGCATCGCTTCAGGCCGCCGCTTTGGTGGTAACAGGCGGCTCGCCGGCCCAGGCGCGGGCGATCAGCTCGCGGATCGCGTTGCGCTCGAGCGGGCGCGGATTCCAGTAGGCGTTGGTGACGGCGAGATCAGCCGCCTTGTCGATGCCGCTTTCGGGCATGCCGATGTCGCGCAACGCCAGCTTCGCACCCAGCCGCTTCGCGAGGTCGTAGAGCCCCTGGGGCGCGTCGGCCGCGCCGATCGCGCGCGAGATCCGCGCCATGGCATCGGGCACCGCCGGTGCGTTGTAGGCCACCGCATGCGAAAGCACGATGGTGTGGGTTTCGGCATGCGGCAGATCGAAGGTGCCGCCGAGCGTGTGGCAGAGCTTGTGATGCAGCGCCATGCCGACGGTGCCGAGGCAGACGCCGCACAGCCAGGCGCCGTAGAGTGCCTCGGTGCGAGCCTCGCGGTCATCGCTTTTGGCCGCAATCGCGGGCAGGGCGCGGGCCAGCGCGCGGATGCCTTCTTCCGCCATCAGCGATGTCACGGGATTGGTGTCGCGCGCATAGAGCGCTTCCACCGCATGCGCGATCGCGTTGATGCCGGATGTTGCAGCGAGGCTCGCCGGCAGCGTCAGGGTGAGATCGACGTCGTAGATCACGGTCTCGGGCAGCACGGCTGCGTCGCGTACCGTGGTCTTCAGGCCGTTCTCGGTCTGGCCGACGATCGGCGTCATCTCCGAGCCGGCATAGGTGGTGGGAATGCAGAGCTGGTTGACGCCGGTGCGCAAGGCCAGCGCCTTGCCAAGGCCGGTGGTCGAGCCGCCGCCGAGCGAGACGACGCAATCGGCCTCGCATGCCTTCATCGCCGCGAGCGCGCGCTCCGTGACCTCGACCGGCGTATGCATGGTCGCGCCGGGAAAGATGCCGGCAAAAAGCGAACCGAGTGCGGCCCCCAGGCTCTTGCCTTGCGCCTCCTGCTGCGGCGTCGTCAGCACCAGCGCGCGCTTGCCGCCGAGCCGCTCGACCTCGGCCCTGGCGGAGGCCAGCGTTCCGCTGCCGAACACGACGCGGCAGGGCAGGTTTTCAAAGGTGAACGAACCGATCATGCGCCGGTCTCTTTGATGGGATAATCGACCTGGAAGCGTCCGATCCGCAAGTCGCCCAGCGCCTCGCGGACGCGCAAATGTTCGGGGTGGGTGGCATAGGCGGCGAGTGCGGCCTGGTCGGTGAATTCGGAGAACAGCACCACGTCGCAGGCGTAATCGACATCGCTGACGTCAACGCCGACCTCGATGTGGGTGAGGCCGTCGATCCGGCCGCGCAGGCCCTCGAACAGGGTCTTGACCTTCACCCGGGCGGCAGACCGCTCTTGGGGGGTCTCCCCGCGCAGCCGCCACATCACGATGTGCCTGATCGGGCCCGACATTTCCCTGTTTCCTCGCCTGCTATCTTGCTTGTGTTCTGGCCATTTTGACTTGCGGGATGTGGAAATAAAGGTCAATATTTGTAAGTCTCTTTTTCTAAAAGTGGAAAAATGGATCGCCTGCTGCAATTGGAGGTGTTCTCCAAGACGGCCGAGCTCGGCAGCCTGTCAAAAGCCGCCGAGGCCTTGCGCATGTCGAATGCGGCGGCGAGCCGCCATCTCAGCGCGCTCGAGGAACGCCTTGCGGTCAGGCTGATCGAGCGCAACACACGCAGGCTGTGGTTGACGGAGGCGGGGCAGGAGCTGCTGGAGCGCTCCAGCCGGGTGCTGAGCGAACTGGCGGAGGCTGAGGACATCGTCAGCGATCGTGCGCTGTCGCCGCAGGGCACGCTGCGGGTCACGAGCTCGCTGTCCTTTGCGGTGATCTATCTGGCGCCGATGCTGCCGGCCTTCCGCGCGCGCTATCCGAAGCTCAACATGCAGATCACGACCGCCAACCGCTATCCCGATTTCATCGAGGCCGGCATCGATGTGGCGATCCGGACGCGCGAGCAGGAGCCGGATTCGAACATCATCGTCCGCCGCATCGGCCAGATGAGGCGCGTGCTTGCCGCCGCGCCCTCCTATCTCGCAAGCGCCGGCGAGCCGGAGCAGCCCGCCGATCTCGCGCGTCACAACATGCTGGTCTACAATCTCGCGAACGATCCCTATTCGCTGCGCCTGCGCAAAAGCCATGGCGCGCAGACCGTCCGCATCACGCCGACGCTCGACAGCAATGACGGCCAGGTCATTCGCGGCGCGGCGCTGGCAGGGCTCGGCATCCTCATCCAGCCGCTCTACATCGTTCAAAGCGACATCGCGGCGGGCCGTCTCGTCCCGGTGCTGGTGGATTGGGAGCTGCCACTGCTCACCATGAACATCGCATACCAGAACCGCGCCGGGCTGCCCGCCAAGATCAGGGCCTTTTCCGACTTCCTCGTCACCCACATCCGCGAGCATTCGGAGCCGGGCATCTGGATGGACGCGACGAAGTGAGCGGGTAGCAGCCATGTATCTCGGCATCGATCTCGGCACCTCGGCGGTCAAGACCGTTCTCGTCGACGGCGCCCAGCGTGTGATTGCGAGCGAGAGCCGGCCGTTGACGACGGCGTCGCCGCTATCAGGCTATTTCGAGCAGGACCCCGCGCAGTGGATCGATGCAACCTTCGCCACGCTGGATGCCTTGAAGGCGACGCATGCCGGCGAGTTGGCGGCCGTCGAGGGCATTGGACTGTCCGGCCAGATGCATGGCGCCACGCTGCTCGATGCGAGCTCAAGACCGTTGCGGCCCTGCATCCTCTGGAACGACGGACGCTCCGCCGCCGAGTGTCGTGTCCTGGAGCGACGCTGGCCCGCCTTGCGCGCGACATCGGGCAACAAGGCGATGCCGGGATTCACCGCGCCGAAGCTGCTCTGGATCGCGACGCACGAGCCCGAAATCTTTGCGGCGACGAAACTCGTTCTGCTGCCAAAGGCCTATCTGCGCCTGGTGCTGAGCGGCGAGGCCATCGAGGACGTCTCGGATGCATCGGGATCGCTGTGGCTCGACGCCGCGCGCCGGGACTGGTCGGACGCAGCACTCGCAGCGACCGGCCTGTCGCGCGATCACATGCCGCGTCTGGTCGAGGGATGCGCGCCCGCGACCACGCTGCGCGGCGAGCTGGCGCGGCGTTGGGGCATGACCGGACAGCCGGTGATCGCGGGCGGTGCCGGCGACAATCCGGCAGGCGCCGTCGGCATCGGCGCGATCCGGCCGGGAACCGCGTTCGTGTCTCTGGGAACCTCGGGTGCCTTGCTGGCACCGACCAGCAGAATCGCTGCCAACCCGGACCGCGCGGTGCATACGTTCTGCCACGCCATTCCCGGCATGTGGATTCAGGCCGGCGCGATCCTCTCGGCCGCCTCCTGCCTGGCCTGGATCGCGCGCCTGTTCGGCGCCACCGAGGCCGAGTTGCTGGCGCCGCTTGGATTGCGCCCGCAGGCGCCGTCGCCTGTGAGCTTCCTGCCTTATCTGGCGGGTGAGCGGACACCGCACGATGATCCCGCCGTGCGCGGCATGCTGGATGGTTTGAGCCATGGCACCGATCGCGGGTCGATCGTGCAGGCGGTGCTCGAGGGCGTTGCCTTCGCGCTTGCCGATTGCCGCGACGCGCTCGCGGATGCCGGCATCGCCATGACGGAAGCCGACGCCATTGGCGGTGGTTCACGGTCCGGGTTCTGGCTCTCGGTGCTGGCAAACGTGCTGAATGTTCCGGTCCATCGCTTTGCCGGAGGCGAGACCGGCGCGGCGTTCGGTGCGGCGAGATTGGGGCGGCTTGCTGTCACCGGTGAGGCGATCGCCGCCGTGTGCACGCGGCCGCAGCGCATCGAGACGTTCGAACCCGACGCAAGACTGGTCGATGCCTATGCCGAGCGGCTTCCCGCCTGGCGCGAACTGTATCGGCCGCGCCACTAGCATCGCCTCGACGTTGCATTCCCGTGTGTTCGGTATTGCTCTGTGCCGCGGCCTTTTGTTTAATGCGTGAACCGCGCTGACAAAATGATTGAGACGCGGGTAGGAAACGCATTGTGCGTCGGGAGGCACGATGAACGATCCGATCCTCGAGATGCGTGGGGTCTCAAAATCCTTCTTTGGCATCAAGGCGCTGCGTTCCGTCGATCTCACCGTCTATGCCGGCGAAATTCATGCCCTGATGGGTGAGAACGGCGCCGGAAAGTCGACGCTGATGAAGATCTTGTCCGGCGCCTACAGGCCCGATCCCGGCGGCGAGATCCGGATCGAAGGAAGCCCGGTACGGATCGAAGGTCCGCTCGGCGGCCGCGCGGCGGGCATCTCCATCATCTACCAGGAGCTGTCGTTGGCTCCCAATCTCACTGTTGCCGAGAATATCTATCTCGGCCGGGAGCTATCGCGAGCAGGTTTGCTGGCACGCGGCGCCATGCGCGAGGGCGTCGGCCCCATCCTGAAACGGCTGGGCGCAGACTTCCTGCCGTCGACGCTGGTGGCGCACCTCTCCATGGGCCAGCGGCAACTGGTCGAGATCGCGCGTGCGCTGCACGTCAGATCAAAAATCCTGATCATGGATGAGCCGACCACGGCGTTGTCGGCCGGCGAGAGCGCGCGGCTGTTCGCGCTGATCCGCCAGCTTCGCGCCGAGGGGCTTGCCATCATCTACATCTCGCATCGCATGGACGAGGTCTACGCGCTCGGCGACCGCGTCACCGTGCTGCGCGACGGCCGGCTGGTCGGGGCGCTCGACAAGCAGGACATCCGCGCCGACACCATCGTTCGGCTAATGGTCGGGCGTGACGTCTCCTCGTTCTACAAGAAGGATCATGATCCGGAGGCGGGGCGGGGGCATCCCGTGCTCGCAGCGATCGACATGGCCGATGGCCGGCGCGTCAAGGGCTGCTCGCTGACCGTGCATGCGGGCGAGGTGGTCGGCCTCGCCGGCCTGATCGGCGCGGGTCGCACCGAGCTTGCGCATCTCATCATTGGCGCAGCGCCCAGGACCTCCGGCCGTGTCGAGCTGGAAGGACGCCTGGTCGATATCCGCACGCCGGGTGAGGCGCTCGACATCGGCGTCGCCTATCTGACCGAGGACCGCAAGGCGCTCGGCCTGTTCCTGGACATGTCATGCCTGGACAACATCAACCTCGCGGTGCTCGGCCGGGATGCCCGGATCGGTTACATCCTCGACCGCGACAAGGCCCGCGACCGCGCCAACAGGGCGTTCGCCGCGCTCGGCATTCGTGCCGCCGATATCAACGTTACCGTCGGCGCGCTGTCCGGCGGCAACCAGCAGAAGGTGCTGCTGTCGCGCCTGCTTGCGACCACGCCAAAGGTCCTGATCCTCGATGAGCCGACGCGCGGCGTGGATGTCGGCGCCAAGTCCGAGATCTATTCGATCATCGACAATCTTGCCAAATCCGGCACCGCGATCCTCGTGATCTCGTCCGATCTGCCCGAGATCATCGGCATCTGCGACCGCGTCGTCGTTATGCGGGCAGGGCATATCGCCGGTGAAATCGAGCGTGGCGCGACGTCGCCCCTGAACCAGGAAGACATCATGGCGCTCGCCACGGGGATGGAGCAACTCGATGCATGACGGCTCTCCAAAAACGGACACCGCCGCCGCCGCGGGCCTCGCGGCCGCACAAGAGACGAAGCGTCAGCGCATAAGGCTTCTGATCCGCGCCGCCGGCATGCTGCCGGTGTTGTTGATCTTGTGCGGCGGCTTCCATTTTCTGTCGGAGGGCCGCTTCTTCACCGGACAAAATCTCGGCATCGTGTTGCAGCAGGCCGCAGTGAACACCGTGCTCGCCGCAGGCATGACCTTCGTCATCCTCACCGGCGGCATCGACCTCTCGGTCGGCTCGATCCTGGCGGCGTCCGCGATGGCCGGGTTGACGCTCTCCAAGCTGCCGGAGCTCGGGATGCTGTGGCTGCCGGCCGCGCTGCTCACGGGCCTCGGCTTCGGCGTCATCAACGGCGCGCTGATTGCACTCCTTCGCCTGCCGCCTTTCATCGTCACGCTCGGCTCTCTCACCGCCGTACGCGGCCTGGCGCGACTGCTCGGGGCCGACACCACCGTCTTCAATCCTTCCATTCCCTATGCCTTCATTGGCAACGGCTCGCTGACGCTCGTTCCCGGCGTCGCGTCGATCCCGTGGCTCTCGGTGATCGCCTTGCTCGTCATCCTCGTCTCGTGGCTGGTGCTGCGCCGGACCGTGCTCGGCGTGCACATCTATGCGGTGGGCGGCAATGAAAGCGCGGCGCGGCTTGCCGGCATCAAGGTCTGGGCCGTGCTGATCTTCGTCTACGGCATCTCGGGACTCTTCGCCGGGCTCGGCGGCGCCATGCAGGCAGCGCGGCTCTATGCGGCCAACGGTCTCCAGCTCGGTCAGTCCTACGAGCTCGATGCGATCACCGCCGTGATCCTGGGCGGCACGTCGTTCGTCGGCGGCATCGGCTCGATCTGGGGCACGCTGGTCGGCGCGCTGATCATCGCCGTCCTGTCGAACGGCCTGATCCTCGTCGGCGTCTCGGACATCTGGCAATATGTGATCAAGGGCCTGGTGATCATCGGCGCCGTGGCGCTGGACCGCTATCGGCTGCAAGGCTCCGCCAGAACCTGAAAGGGTTCGGCGCGCACCTGAGTGCGCATGGTGTGATGCGAGGTTCCGCTGCGGCAACTGGTCTGCCGTGCCGGATAAGAATACAGACCAGGGAGGAAGCCAATGTTGAAGACGATCACGCTCGCCGGCGCCGCGATGGCGCTTGCCCTAAGCACCGCGCCATCCTTCGCCAAGGAACTCAAGTCGATTGGCGTCTCGCTGGGTTCGATGGGTAATCCGTTCTTCGTCGCGCTGTCGAAGGGCGCCGAGTTCGAGGCCAGGAAGACCAACCCCAATGTGAAGATCACGACAGTCGGCTTCGAATACGACCTCGGCAAGCAGGTCACCCAGATCGACAATTTCATTGCCGCCGGCGTCGACCTGATCCTGTTGAACCCCGGCGATCCCAAGGCGATCGGGCCGGCGATCAAGAAGGCGCAGGCGGCGGGCATCGTGGTCGTCGCGGTCGACACCGCGGCCGAAGGCGCCGACGCCACCATAACCACGAACAACGTGCAGGCCGGCGAGATCTCATGCCAGTACATCGTCGACAAGCTGGGGGGCAAGGGCGACGTCATCATCGAGAACGGGCCGCAGGTCTCGGCCGTGATCGACCGCGTCGTCGGCTGCAAGAACGTTCTCTCGAAGAATCCCGGGATCAAGGTGTTGTCCAGCGACCAGGACGGCAAAGGCTCGCGTGAAGGCGGTCTCACCATCGCGCAGGGCTATCTGACGCGCTTTTCCAAGATCGACGCCATCTTCGCCATCAACGATCCGCAGGCGATCGGCACCGATCTCGCGGCGCGCCAGCAAGGCCGCAGCGGCATCGTCATCACCGCGGTCGATGGCGCGCCCGACATCGAGGCGGCACTGAAGGATCCGGCAGCGCCGCAGGTCCAGGCTTCCGCTTCGCAGGACCCGTTCTTCATGGCGCGGCGCGCGGTGCAGGTGGGCGTCGGCATTCTCAATGGCCAGAAGCCGGCCTCGACCGTCGAACTCCTGCCCTCGAAGCTCGTGACCCGGGACAACGTCGCCGACTACAAGGGCTGGACCTCGGATCGTTCTCAGTAGAACGTCGCCTCCCGCGGGAGCGGTCGAAACGCGAGATGACGGGCGGCGTTGTGATCCACGCCGTCCGTCGTGCCACGCGCTAACAGGCGGTGTGGGGACTGGTTCGCGGGGACAAGACGAGCGATGGAAATTTGCTTGCGAAGGCCCGGGTCTTGGGTTGAACGCGCGATCCGTCGATCACCTCGAGCCGGCCGCAGCGGTTCAGCGTGTGCAGCTTTCTGCCGGGCCATGCCGGTCCGGGCCTGAGGGAGTGGCGCACGACCTGCTTGAACGTCGACGGAGACAGTTCGACCACTTCCGCGAGGCCGAGCGCGGCGCCATATCCGTCGGCGCAATCCTGCACCGGCCGCCACAATTTGCCATCGATGGTGACGAAATTCCCCGCGGGTCGCGCACTTGCGCGATCGATCAGGACGGGGTTGCTGGCATGGGGCAACCAGGGGCCGAGCAGGTGCTCGGCGTGATAGATCGCAAGCGAATCCGAATAGCCGCCGGTTCCGTCTCGCCAGGCTCCGAACAGGTAGTTCAGACCGTTGTGCTGCGTGATGGTCACATCGGCCAGTTCGAGGCCCGAGAGCAGCGTAGCGTGTCGCTCCCATTTGTCCGGAAACCGAATGCATTTGTAGAGCGCGACGTCCCCGTGGAGCGAGCTCTCCGGGATCATCCACAACTCGCCATCGTCCTCGATCAGGAACGGATAGGACAGGTGCCAGGGCTCCTCCAGCACGGGCACGACGTCGCCGACCGGGCCGGCGTCGCCGAACTCGACGGCCGAAATGATGCCTTTTCCAACCCGATGATCGAGATCTTCGAAGTAGACGAATGTTCGTCCCTGCCAGGTGATCGGGAAGGGATCGGCGTAGAAATGATTTCCGGGATCGGCGAGAACGTTCCAGCGAGGCCCGGAGAGATCTCCCGTCTGCCAGACACCCGCGCCATCATTGAAGCGCCATCCGACATGCCAATGCGGCGCATAGCAGCAGAGGCGGTAGATCTCCTTGGCGATCGATACGGCGAGGCCGCGCACGACATAGGCCGCCGGCGGCCGGCCGTTGCCGGCTCGGGCCTGGCGTGCCAGCTGCGGCACGATACGCGGCCGTCCCGACAGGATGGCCGCCACCATGGTCAGGGTTCGCGCCATGACCGTTTCGAGCCCACCGCTCAAACCGGCCGCGATCTCTGCGGAGGGATGGCCGCGATCGAGCACCGCGCCGTCGACCTCGTTGACGATCTCGATGACGGGCAGGTCGCCGGCGAGAATCGCCGCGAGTGCCGCGTTTTCACCCGCAGTTCCGTTGAACAACGGGCGGAGATACAGCCGGGCCGAACAGTCCGGATCGCGCGCGGCGCTCGTGAAATCGACGATTACATCGGCCGTGCCGGTGCGGGCCTGCGTCTGTTCCGGATCGATCTTCAGCCCGTCGGCGCCGCTATGCCTGCCTTTACGCAGCACCACGCGCTCGAGCTCGAACAGGGCGTCGAGCCCCGCGGGCCGTGGCTCCGCCGTTGCAGTCAACGCGATTTGAACCGGAACGTCCCGGCCGTCGATCGACAGCGTCTGGCGGTGCATCCACCGCCGCGCATGGTCACGTTCGCAGCGAAACTCGATGATCATGTCGAGCTAACCTATTCCAACGCATCGGCTCAGACGACCCGGTTGAGGATTTGAACGTATTCCTCAACCATCGCATCGACCGAATAGCGCAACCTCAGGCCTTTGGCGTTCTTTTGCAGTTCGTCGCTCAGTGCTTGGTCGGTCAGAAGTCTGGAGACGGCAGCCGACAGCTTCGCTTGATCTGAAGCATCGACAAAGAGGGCAGTGGGCTTTCCTTCGAAGGACAGCACCTCGCGCAGCACGGGAAGATCCGTGACGACCGAGGGAACGCCGGCGTTGGCGGCTTCGACGGCGGCGAGGCCAAAGGTCTCGGCCTGCGTAGGAAACACGAATATGTCGAGACAGGCGAGAAAATCCGCGATCTGGCGTGGCGCGATTTCGCCGAGCAGATGCAATCGGTCCGAGACCTTCAAATCGTCTGCGAGCTGCCGCAGTCGTGCCTCGTCGGCGCCCTGGCCGGCGAGTGCAAGGTGCCACGACGGTTCGTCCGGCAGGAGGCGTATCGCCGCATCGAGCCGCTTGTGCGGATGCAGCCTCGCCGCGCAGCCGAGCAACACGCGGTCCGGCGGCAGGTTGAATTTCTGTCGCGCGGCGCCCTTCGGCAGGATGAGAGCCTTGTCCTCGAAGCCGTGCGGGACATGCACCATGCGCGACCGGTAGGCCTGCGGGTAGCGCGAATACTCGCGCTCCATGTCCTTTGAGTTCAGCGTGATGCGGTCGAAGAAGCCGACGCTGCCCATGACGATGTCGGCCGTGCGGATCGGCCAGCTCATCGACAGCGCGGATGAAACCTGATTGGCGACGACAGGGGCGCGGCTGACGAGGCGCGTCACGCCCGCGCCGATGACGTTGCCGAAATGCTGGAAGGTCAGGACGGCGTCGGGGCGCGTGGCTCTGATATGACCGCCAAGCGTCCACAGCATCCGCAGCAGCGCAACCGGATTGCCCGGCCGGCTCGATGCGCAATAGAACGTCTCGGGCGGCTCGTCGAACGAATCCGATTTGCGGAAGAAAAACAGGTTGGAGACGCGATGGCCGCGCGCGGAGAGGCCGGCGCCGAGAAGCCTGGAGATCTCCTGCGCACCCGCGTTCTCGGCCTGGGTCTGTACGAGAAGGACGTGCAGCTTTCGTTCGCTGCCGTTCAGCCGCGCCAGTTCTGTCGCGGTCGTCTCGCCCAATTCCTTGTTCGGCTGGTAGTGGAGCACGGATCCCGACCGCTAAAGAAACGAAATCTTCACCTTCTTAACCCCGTACCTATCATGCAGGCATCGGGCAGACACCGACTAGCAACAAACGGAGTTAATGCGCGAGCCGCCGATTGCCGCGTTCTCGCGGGAATTCTGCTGGTTCCCGGGTGGTGCGCAGCGAGCGCGTTAACCAACGGGACCTGCGCGCCGTCGCGGATCAACCAGGCCGATCGTACGGTTGACGCCTATTCGGCGGAGTCGGCGCTGCGCACCGCATAGCGGCCGCGTCGCCACGCCGAGAAGCGCAACAGCACGAGAACCGAGGGATCGACCCCGGTTCGCCGGCGACACAAGATATTGAGCGCGATGGTCGTGAGCGCCAGCGACACGGTGGCCGCAATCGCCGCGCCAAGCACGCCGAGCCAGGGGATCAGGACGAGGAATCCGGCCAGTCTCAATGCGACATTTGCGGCGACGACGGGGACGTAGATGCGTTCATGGCCGGTCAACTGCAGGATCGCCGCCGACGGACCGCCCGCGGCCTGGATGGCCGTTCCGATCGCCAGCACGATCAGCACCGAGTGCTGCTCGGTGAAATGAGGCCCGAACAGGTTGAGGAGATAGGGGCCGCCGATCCAGATCATCGCGAGGCCTGCGACCACGCAAAGCGCGGTCACTTCCGCCATGAGCTGCAGCGTCCGCTCGAATTCGTGGTGATTTTTGCTGAAGTAGAGCGAAGGAAGCCGGCGCGCGCCGAACGAGTACAGCGCGGCGGAAAGCATGGCGAAGATGTTGGCGAGGCGTGACGCCGCGAAGTAGATGCCGGCGGTCGCCGGATCCAGCATCCAGTAGACCAGAATGACGTCGAAATACTGGTTCGCGACTTCAAGGATGGACGCAAGCCAGAAATGCAGCGCGCTCGATCGCCAGCGCGTTGCTTCGGAATTCGCTGCGGTCGCGCGCAAATCCGGCAGCGCCCGCACGATCGCAATGATCTGTGCGACGAGGCCCACCGACATCGCAATCGTCATTGCGGCGATCAGCTCGGCGGGATCGAGCTGCCGATGCCCGAACAGCATGGCGAGCAGAAACAGCACGACGAAAACCCGCCAGAAGAACTCGCGGTTGCCTTCGCCCATGATAATGCTGACCAGCGAGCGCGCGATCTGGCTGCCGAGCATCAATCCGGCGCTCACGGCGGTGTAGGCCGAGACGGCGAGGATCAGCAGCCACAAATCCCCTCTGAAGTGCGCAACCAACGCAACCGCGGCGATCGCGATCAGCATCGCGACGGCGGAAATCCTGAAGCTGGAGAGCAGGAGGCCCTTGGTGAGGTCTGGCCTGTCGCCGACCTCATACTCGTTCAGGAATCGCACCAGCAATGCTTCCTGACCGACCAGTCCTACGACTGCGGCGATCTGGGCAACCGAAAGCCAGGTCGCAAAGATACCGAATCCATCGGGCGTCATCGTTCGCGCTGCCAGCGAGAACAACGCAAACGCGAGCGCGCCGCTGCCAACCTTCAGAAGGATGGTCCCGACGACACCGCGCGTGACGTCACGCCGCAGAAATTGAACAATGGAATCGATCATCGAAGATGCGGAGCGTTCCCCGAAGATGGGCGTTGCAAGGACGGCGAGAGCCTAGCATGCCGGAAAAATGCGAGTGTTAATGCGCGGTCTTGAGGTCCCGTCGTCTGTCGTCGACGAAGGTCGTACGCCGCTGCTTCACTGCGGAACAGCCGCGTCCCCGATGTGCCAGATTGACCGGGCACCGGCTCGATCGAAAAGCGGCGCGATGTCGTGCCGGTGCAAGATGCGGGGCGAAGCCGGCCGGCCTGCGGCTGTTCGAGCATTGGAATGGCCTCTCTGGAACGAATTCGGACGCTTGGTCTGACGAGACAGCAGTATTTCGAGGTCGTTCTGAGCAAGGCGCGTGCCGGGACGGATGTGTCCGGCGACCCGTTAACCTCAATCGCCGGAAATGATCGCGTTTGGCTCTGCGATACGACATCAGGCGAGGGAATTGCACATGGAACCACCGTTAACCGTGGAGCCCTAAACCATGACGACGGATAGACCCGTGACCGAGCCGAGCGATGCAGCTGCGACTGCGGCCATCGTCGCAGACATCGCGATCGTCGGTGGCGGCCTTGCGGGGTCGCTCGCCGCGTCCGTGCTTGCGCGGGCGGGGCATCGCGTCGCACTCGTCGACAAGCGCGCGGTGCATCCGGACGAATTCCGGGTCGAGAAGCTCGGTGGCCAGCAGCTCGAGATGTTCCGCAAGCTGGGTTTCCTCCATGCGCTCGCGAACGTCGCCTGCCGGTATGACCGGGTGCTCAATATCCGGGAAGGCAAGGTCGTCGATGTCAGCGTCGGCCAGGCTTACGGGTTTTCCTATGCCGGCCTCGTTGCCATGGCGCGCAGCCAGCTGCCCGATCCGCCCAATCTGATCGTCGACGAAGTCACCGCAATCAGCCCC
Organism: Bradyrhizobium sp. 604_D8_N2_3; assembly: GCF_051810765.1. Classification (NCBI taxonomy): domain Bacteria; kingdom Pseudomonadati; phylum Pseudomonadota; class Alphaproteobacteria; order Hyphomicrobiales; family Nitrobacteraceae; genus Bradyrhizobium; species Bradyrhizobium sp. 604_D8_N2_3. The sequence goes on from NZ_JBPWPM010000001.1 coordinate 3,456,031, forward strand.
AGCGACGATGTCCAGCATATCGAGCTTGCGTCGGGACGACGCCTGGACGCGCGGCTCGTCGTGCTCGCCACAGGCATGGCGGGAGCTCTCGGCTACAAGCTCGGCATCAAGCGGCGCGTGCTGGCCGAGCGCCATTCGGTGTCGTTCGGCTTCACGATCGCGCGCCGCGATGGCACGCCGTTCGATTTCGAGGCGCTGACCTGTTACGGCGAGCGTACCGCTGACGGCATCGACTATCTCAGCCTGTTCCCGGTGCCATCAGGCATGCGGGCCAATCTGTTCATGTTCCGCGACCCGACCGATCCGATCATGCGCGAGCTGCGCCGCGAACCGGAAGCAACCGTCCTGCGGCTGCTGCCGGGACTGCGGCCTTACCTCGGCGATTTCCACGTGACCGACAAGGTGCAGAACTGGGTGATGGATCTGACCGTGGTGGAGGGACACCTTCAGCCCGGAATCGTCCTCATCGGCGATGCGTTCCAGACCAATTGTCCCGCCGCCGGCACGGGCGTCGCCCGCCTGTTGGTGGACGTCGATCGCCTTTGCACGGAGTACGCACCGCGCTGGCTCGCAAGCGCCGGCATGGGCACGGAGAAGATCTCGCAGTTCTATTCCGATCCCGACAAGCTCGCGGCAGACCAGCGGTCGCTGAAAATGGCGCGCTTCCGTCAGGCCCTGACGTCCCGCAACGATATCGAATGGGATGTGCGACGCCGGTTGCACTTCCTGCGGCGCAGTCTCACGCATCGTGTCGATCAGATGCATCCGGGCTGGCTCGGACGCGTCCGCGGCGCGCTCCGCGCGTGAGCTCTGCGCCCGCTCGCTTGCGTTTCGGTTAGCGCGTGGGCGTCGGGGTGCGGGCCGGCAGGAGCCTGAAATCCGACAGCCGCTTGGCCGCCAGTTTGAGCCAGGGAGCCTGCTTCAGCGCGAACAGGCTGATGGCGCCCGCGGTGCTGCCGGCCTGCGTGACCATCCACATCGGCGAAGGCTGGCCGCCGAACAATTTCTTGTACGGCTCGTCGCCAATCGTGAAGTCGAGCATCTGATCGCCGCGCTCGATGCAATCCCTCGCCACTTGCTCGAACATCAGAGAGCCCAGGGATTGGCTCTTGTACCCGTCGATATCGAAGGCGCTCATGATGACGAGGAAGCTGCCGCGATGGCGCAGTCCGAGCACGGCGGCGATCACGCCGCCGTCCATCTTCATGGCGTAGAGTCGGACGAACGAGCCGAGACCGCGGGCCGCCACGTCGGAATAGAAGCTGTAATATTCGGGGCGCTGGAGCAGGTCGCCGTCGCCCTGGGCGTGAAAGCGCGGGCCGCGATATTGCTTCATCGCGTCCATCGCCTCGGAGATCGAGGCGCTGTCGTCGCAGCATGAGAAGCTCAATGCTCCCTTCTTCTGGAGCTGGCGATATTTCTTGGCGAGCTCCTTCTGATAGGAGCGATCCAGCGCGCTGGCACGCCATTGCTCGAACGGGACGACGAGAACGGTCGCGTAGGCGTTCGTCTCCATCGAGACGCGGCGTGGCGCGCCGAGTAAGCTCTCGATCGGAAGCCGTCCGTCGGGCAGCTTGGTCATGCGGAGCAGGTCGAACGGGCGGACGAGGCGCCGGATCTCCGCGCAGGCCGCTTCGTCCTCCAGCAGGCTGGCAAACACCTCGGGACTGCAGACCGGCGCCAGATAGTCGGATACGCGCAGATCGGCGAATTCGATGGTGCGGATCGGGCCGCGGCGGATTCGAAGTAGCGGCAGCACCATCGCCAGTGCCCCCGTCGTACGACGGCGGACCACGACGACCAGCGGCGTCGCGCCTGCATGGGATGCGAGCCTGGCGTAGAGGCTGTCCAGCCAGAGCGGATGCTGAAACGCGGTCGCGGCAGAGCTGTCGAACAGCGCCGCGTATTCCGGAGACAGGAAGTCGAACGCCTGCTCGATGGCGATATCGAATGTATTGCTCGGCTTATTCATGCGTGACCACGGAAACCAGATAGTCCGGAGAAGTCGATCGAGCCGGATCCCGCGCTTGTATAGCAGGGTCGTGACGGCCGAGGCACCAGCGGGGTGCGATTTGCATTAACGCATCGAGCAGGGGCCGTATCGTTATCAATGCCCGAAGCTTCGAGATTTCGTGGTGCCGGGGCCCGGCAGATCAACCCGCAGTAGCAGATAATTAACCAAGCTTAAGGGAAAGTCACCGCATGACCATCCTGCAGACCGAGAGAGACTCCGGGGCACTCACGAGCGCGATCTGGAAGACGCGCAGTGCCGGCGTCGAGAAGATCGCCAGGCTCGTCATCTGCGTATCGATCACCGTCAATGTCGTCGCGTCGATGGGGACATTCAATACGGCGATACTGCCGGCTGGACTGACTTATCTGCAACAGGCGGTCGCTCTGCTGATGTGGAGCGTGCTGATCTACGCAAGCGCGTTCGTGCGCCCGCGTCTGCAGCTGGCGTTCAACCCGGATCTGATCGCGCTCCTCGCATTCTACACGCTGGCGGTCGTCTCGGTGTTGTGGACCACTCTGAATGCCGCAGCCATCATGAAGAGCGCCGCTCTTGCAATGACGACGTTTGGCGCGTTCTGTATGATCACGCGGATCGATATCGACGATGTCGTGAAGGCGACATCCTCCGGGCTTTTCATACTGGTCGCCGCATCGGCGCTTTGCGCGCTCGCCGTGCCCGATATCGGGGTAGACCATAGCTGGATGCACAATGGTCAATGGCAGGGCGTCTATGAATCGAAGCAGACGCTGGGCTTTGTCGGCGCATATCTGATGTTTTTCTCCTGCTACCGGAAGATGACGGGGCAGGGGTGGCTGGCGTTCCTCGTCGCGTTCCTGCTGGCGTCGACCTGCGTCCTCGCGTCGGAATCGCGCGGCGCCGGTGCTGTCGCCCTGGCGGCTTGTGCGCTGCTCGTGACCTCGATGTGGTCGGTCGGCTGCATGAGGCTCTATGCGATCCTGCCGTTCGTCATGTGCGTTATGGCCGGCTTCCTGATCGTCTATTTTTATGCGACCGGATACGACGCCATCCACATTGGCGATGCGACCGTCAACTTTACCGAGCGGACCTTCATCTGGCACTACGCGATAAGCCATTTCGACGATGCGCCGCTGCTCGGCTTCGGAATCAACGGCTTCTGGACGATCCCGTCGATCTACGATTATTTCGAGCAGAACCACGGTTGGGTGCTCGACAACTATCATAGCGGCTATATCGCGATTCTGATGGAAACAGGGTTTCTGGGCTACGTGCTTTTCGCCGCGAGTGTTCTTCTGTTCTCGAACAAGGTGCTCTATTTGATTTCCGCACGATCGATCCATCGGGCGCACTGTGCCCTCATCATCGGATTTGTCGCCCTCAGCTTTCAGACCAATTTCACCGAGACGACGTTCCTTCGCTCGACCATGTTCACGTCGGTGCTCCTCGTGGCGTTCCTCCTTGCAACGTGCAGGCCGGTGCCGGAGACCGATTTCTAACCCTTACGGAATGGAAGCAGGATGACCGCCCCCCGCGCTCGCTGGTCGAGAAGCTTCAATCTTGCCGCAGCGGCTTTCGTCTTCGCATCGCTCTGCTCCGACGCCCATGGCGCCGGGCCGGCCGTGCCTCGTGATGCGGCAAAGTTGGGACGCGGGATCAACATTCTCGGTTACGACGGAATCTGGGAGGGCGGTCAGAACGCGCCGTTCCGTCTGGACAATTTGACGGCGATCAGAAAGGCCGGATTCTCGCACGTCAGGATCAATTTCTTCGGCTTCAAGTTCATGGATCGCGGGAATGTGCTGGATGAGGCCGTGCTGAGAAGGCTTGATGCCGTCATCGAGGAAATCCTCGCCAGGAACCTCGTTCCCATCGTCGACGAGCACGACACGCATGTCTGTCAGCGTGATGTATCCGAATGCGGCGAGAAGCTCAGGGCATTCTGGCGGCAGATCGCGGAGCGCTATGCCGGAAGATATCCCGGGCTCGTCTTCGAGGTCTTGAACGAGCCGGGGGGACAGATGACGTCCGCCAGCTGGAATTCGCTCCTCAACGAATGTATCGGCATCATCCGCCGCACCAACCCCGAGCGGCGGGTCATTGCTGCCGTTCTCAACACGGACGAGATTCCCATCGACGATCTGGCTCTCCCCGCCGGCGACAGGAATCTCATCGTCGCCTTTCATTATTACGCGCCGATACGCTTCACGCATCAGGGTGCGCCATGGTCCGAGACGTTCGCGCGCATCGGGCCGCTGGATTGGGGCAGTCCGGACGATGAAGCCAAGGCGGCCGCTGATTTCGAGAAGGTCAGCCGGTGGTCGGAGCGAGAGAAACGCCCGGTTTATCTCGGCGAGTTCGGGGTCTACGAACGGGCTCCATCCGAGAGTCGCCAGAGATACCTGTCGTTCGTGGCGCGAAGCGCCGACAGACGTGGCTGGGCATGGGCCTATTGGCAGTTCGACCATGATTTCGCGGCCTTTGACAGCGCGCGTCAGGCCTGGAAGCCCGACATCCTGCGCGCCCTGATCCCGCCGGCCCGATGAAGCCGCGGTTCACGGCCAATATCGGCCAGATCGCGATCGCCTTGCAGTGACGGCTAACCGCCGTCTCTGGCACGGCAGAACAGATCGATCCCGCCGACCTGTCCGCCCTTGAGCGCGATCTCGATGTTCGCATGCGCGCGATCCGATGATGCGCGGTTGAGTGGCGCGCCTTCCGCGAGAGGGGCGATCGCGGTCAGCGCATAGATGCCCATTGCCTGCAGCGCATGGCCGGACGTGTCGCCGCCGGCGACCACGGCGCGCGGGAGCCGCGCGGTTTTCAGAATGGAGTCCAGCGCCTGGCCGAGCCCCGCGCCGATGCGCTCGTTTACTGCACTCGCCGTTGCGCCGCTCGCCTCGATGGCCGCGTTGAGTGCGCCGATGGCGGGATCGTCCGGTCCGCTTGCGGTGATCAGGAGCGCATCGCGCCCCGACGCGAGTGCTGCGAGCGCACGCGCGACAGCGCGGCCGATCTCCCTGGTCCATTCCGCCGCGTCGACGGCGCGCGTCGCATCGAGCCGCTCGACGTCGTAGCCGTTGTCCGCGGCATGCGCGATCTGCGCGGCGGTGACGGGCGAGCAGGAGCCGGAGACGCAGGCGATGCGCTCGACGCCGGCAAGGCGCAGATCGGGCTTGCTGTCGGGAATCAGGCCCGCCGACCGCCAATAGGCGACCAGGGCCTGCTCGACACCTTGCGAGCCGGCGACAAAGAGACGTTCGCCGCGATATTCCCAGATCAGGCGGCCGGCTTCGATCAGCGATGCCTGGTCGAGCACGTCGAGCGAGATGATCTCGGTGCCAGCGCCCCTCGCGCGCATCAGCGCCAGATCCGCGCCGCCATTGGCCATGGTGACGAAGTCGATCAGTCCGATCGATCGCGCCGTCTGTTTTGCAAGATGCCGGCCGAGATCGGACTCGTCCATCGGCGTCACTGGATGACGCGACATGGTCGGGTGCCGGTCGAGACGATGGCCGACGCCATTCACGGCCGCGAACAGATGGCCGAACATCTGATAGCGGCCCATCGCCGGCGATCCCACGAGCAGTGGATGCCAGCTTCCGCCGAGCTGCGGCACGGCGAGATCGATCGCACGCCCGATCGAGCCGATCTGCGGCGAGGAGTCGAAGGTCGAGCACACCTTGTAGTGTGCGATCGGCGCGCCGATACCTGCGAGCACCGCGAAAGCCGGCGGCAGGTTTTGCTCCATCCAGGCCGGATCCTTCGCGCGCGCCGTGCCGGCGATGCCGATGCCGCGGTACTGCCCGATAGAAGCGAGACGTTCGGGCGTCGGAGGTTCGAGGAACAGGATGGTCGGCAGGCCCGCGAAGGTGAGGGCCTCCATCGCCGCGGACGAGCCGGTGTAATCGTCGCCATAGAAGGCAACGAGTGGACCGTCGGGCAGGGCGGACGCGCCGCTCACGGCTGCGGACTCGCCATCGCGGCATCCCATGCTGCGCGCAAATCGGCAACGCCGGCGGCCGGTCCGTCGGGATGGGCGAGAATGCCGCCGCCTGCTGCGAAGATCAGATCTGTCGAGCCGAGTGCGCGCCAGGTCGGTGCAGCCTGCGCCGGCGTCTGGCCCGAGGAGAACACGGGCATCGCGATGCACGGCTTGTGCGCGAACATCGGGGTCAGCGCCGCCTTTGCGGATGTGACCACGCTGTCATCGGTCTCGCTGAACTTGTTCCCGATGCCGTTGACGTGCATGTGGTCGGCGCCGGCCAGCCGCCAGATCTTGTGCCAGGCCGTATAGTCCCAGCCCAGTGCCGGATGACGGTTCAGCGCGCCCCAGCCGTTGCGATGCGCATGAACGGGAAGCTGCGTGTGGCGGCCGATCTCGACCATGCCTGTGAGTCCGACCGAGTTGATGCTCGCCATCACGCAGGTGCCGCCTTCGCGGAGCACCAGATCATGCCGGCGGCGCATCTGGTCGATCTCGCCGGTGAGGTTGAAGGCGATCATGACCTTCTTGCCGGTTTGATCGGCGTGGTCGTTGACGACGCGCATCACGGCGCGCACGCGCGCGTCGAACGGACAATAGGCGCCGTCCGATTGCAGCTCGTCATCCTTGATGAAGTCGATGCCGGCCTCGCACAGCGTGGCGACGAGAGAGGCCGTCTCGGCCGGACTGAGTCCGATGCTCGGCTTGATGATGGTGCCGATCAGCGGGCGACCGCTGACACCGGTCAGCTCGCGCGTGCCGGCGACGCCGAACTTCGGTCCGGGATAGGCGGCGGCAAACGCGAGCGGCAGGCGCAGGTCGAGCAGCCGCAGGCCGGTCAGCTGGCGCAACTCCCAGAGATTGCCGGCGATCGCCGTGACGAGATTGGGCAGTGATGCGCCGATATTGTCGAGCGGCCATGACAACGTCACGCGCGCGCGATTCCAGGGGCCATCGGGGTTGATCGGGCGGGCGACCGGGAGCGACGGCGCGGAGATTGCATCAAGCAACTCGATGCTCTCGACTCGGGCGGCCGCACGCGCCTTCAGCTCCGGCGTTTCGCCGGGCACCGCAACGAACGTGCCGCTCGACTGCTCGCCCGCCATGGTTTCCGCGGCAAGACGCGGATCTTCCGGCGTTTCGATGAGATAGTCGGCTTCGATGCGAACGGGATTTTGCGTCACGGGAGTGCAGACAATCTAGAGCTTGGTAAGATCGGGGAACGGCCGCACGGGGTCGCGTCCGTCCCAGCCTTTGGCGGCTGCGCGGATGAGGTCGAACATCTTGCCCTTGGGTCCGGAGACTTCAGACAGTTCGATCACCGTTCCCGGATGATACTCCGTGTCGAAATAGACGAAACGACCGCGCGCGCCGACTTCGCCGCTCATGACCGGCTTGAAACCCTCGGCTTCGAGACGGGAGAGATCGGCGTCGTAGTCTTCGGTCCAGTAGGCGACGTGCTGCAGACCCTTATGCCCGGCTTTCAGGAAGTCGGCATACATCGACGGCGCATCGTTGCGGATCTGGATCAGCTCCATCTGCAGTGGCCCGGAATTGGCCAGCGCCACCGAATTGTGCGGCTCATAGGCCTTGCCGCGATAGTGGTAGTTCACGATTGGAACCCGCGGATTATAGAACCACGGCCCGATGCCGAGCTCGCGGCTCCAATAATCCATGGCCTTCTCGATGTCGTCAACGACGTAGCCGGCTTGCCGGATCTCACCAAAAAAACGGCTCATTGCATGATTCCCATGATCTTCAGAATTTGAGGAAGCCGATCGACAGCCACGGCACGGCCGCGACGATGGCGAGGCCGATGAAGAGCGCCGCGACATAGCCCCAGATGTGCTTGAGGCCTTCGTCCGGCGATATCTTGCTGATCGCGCAGGCGCCGTAATAGCCGACGCCGAACGGCGGCGCGAACAGGCCGATGCCCATCGCGAGGATCACGACCATCGCATAGTGCACTTCATGCACGCCGGCCTGCTTGGCAATCGGAAACAGCAATGGGCCGAACAGCACGATGGCCGGAATGCCTTCGAGCACGCTGCCGAGCACGACGAAGGCCACAATCGAGATCGCGAGGAAGCCGTAGGCGCCGCCGGGGATCGCCGCCATCGCCTTCGCCAGCTGTTGCGAGAAGCCCGATTGCGTCAGTCCCCAGGCCATCGCCGTGGCGCAGCCGATGATAAAGATGATCGCGCCCGTCAGCGAGGCCGTCTCGACCAGCATGGATTTCAGCCGCCGCCAGGGAAACTGGCGGTAGACCACAAGGCCCATCAGCACGGCGTAGGCGATGCCGATGGTCGAGACCTCCGTGGCAGTGGCAACACCTTCGACCACGGCAGTGCGGATCACGAAGGGCAGCAGGATGGCGGGCAGAGCGATCATTGTGAGCTTTGCGATCTCGCGCTTCGAGGCACGCCGCACATGGCTCAGATCCTCGTTCCGGTAGCGCCGCCATACCACCACGCAAAGCGCGGTGCCCACGACCAGGGCCGGCAGCAGCCCGCCCGTGAACAGCGCCGCGATCGAGACGCCGGTCACCGAGCCGATGGTGATCAGCACGATGCTCGGCGGAATGGTCTCGGTCTGCGCGCCGGTGGCCGACAGCAGCGCGACGAGGTCGCCAGGCTTGGCGCCACGCCGCTGCATTTCCGGCAGCAGCACCGGCGCGATCGCGGCCATGTCGGCGATCTTCGAGCCGGAGATGCCGGAGACCAGATACATGGCCCCGATCAGCACATAGGACAGTCCGCCCCTGACATGTCCGAGCAGGCTTGCCAGAAACTGGATCATGGCCCGCGCCATGCCGGTCATCTCGATCAACGCGCCGAGGAAAATGAACAGCGGCACCGCGAGCAGGATCAGGTGCGACATGCCTTCATCGAGACGGCCGACCATCACCATCATCGGTACGCTGGTTGTCAGCGCCAGATAACCGAAGGTCGCGAGCGCAAAGGAGAAGGCGATCGGTACGCCGGCGAACACGTTGGCTGCGACCACGCCGACGAAGAAAATGATGAGGTTGTAGCGTCCGAGCGGGGCGAGCAGCGGTCCGGCAAGCCAGAATACGGCGATCAGGACGGCGATGGTGATGAAGGCCGCGACGATCAGCGCGGGGCGGTGATGCGTCGCGAGCCGGATCGCGGCGACGACGGCCATCAGGGTCATCCCGACGGGAATTGCGGCTGCGCGCCAGGCATTGCTGATCTCCAGCGCCGGGGTGACGATGACCTGTTCCTCGCTCGCATAATCGAAGGCGGGATGCAGGATCAGCGCCAGCAGGGCTAGCGGCGCCACCGCCGCGATCGTGTCGAGAAAGGCGCTTGCGCCCGGGCCGACATGGCTGACGAGCCCTGTCATGCGCATGTGCTCGCCCCGGCGCAGCGCGATCACCGCGCCCAGCATCGAGAGCCAGAGAAACAGGATCGAGGCCAGTTCGTCCGACCAGATCAGCGGGCTGTGGAAGACGTATCGCATGATGACGCCGGCGAGCATGATGCCGATCTCGACCAGCACGACAGCGGCCGCGGCGGTCTCGACCACCGCACCGAGCCAGCGGTCGACGGTGCCAAAGGCGCTCGCAAGCTTGCGCGTGCCCGCAGCGGAAGCAGGGTGGCCGGCCGCCGCCAGATAGTCCGTCATCTGATGCTCTGCGATCGTCATCGCGCTCAGGCCAGCTTGCCGACGGCGCCTTCGAGCAGCGCCCAGGCTTCGTCGCCGAAGCGGCCCTTCCATTCGCCGTAGAAGCCGGAGTCGCGCAGTTTTGCGCGGAACGAGTCCGGTGAAGGCGTGGTGAATTTCATTCCATTGCTCTGGAGATCGGCCTGCACGGTCGCATTGAAGGTCTTGATGTCCTCGCGCTGCTTCAAGCCGGCATCGTTGATGGCGTTGCTGACGATGGTCCTGAGATCGGCGGGAAGGGCGTTGAAGGCGCGGGCGTTGGCGATGAACCAGAAGCCGTCCCAGATGTGGTTGCTGATCGCGCAGTACTTCTGCACCTCGTAGAGCTTCGCCACCTGGATGATCGGCAGCGGATTTTCCTGCGCGTCGACAATGCGTGTCTGGAGCGACGAATAGACCTCGCTGAATTGCAGGCTGGTCGGCGACGACGATAGCGCCTTGAACATGGAGATGCTGAGCGGAGACACGGGCACGCGGATCTTGAGGCCGTCCATGTCCTTGGCGCTCTCGATCGGCTTGGCGCCGCTGGTGATCTGGCGGAAGCCGTTGTCCCACATCTTCTCGAACGTATGGAGGCCGACCTTGGCCATGGCGGCACGGATATGCGCGCCGAGCCCGCCGTCCATTGCTTTCCAGACCTGATCGTAATCGGCAAAGGCAAAGCCGACCGCATTGATCGCGGCGATCGGCACCAGGGTCGCGACCACGAGCGCGGAGGGCGTGAAGAAGTTCAGCGCGCCGTTGCGCACCTGGGCGAGCATGTCGGTGTCGCCGCCGAGCTGGTTGTTCGGGAAGATGGCGATCTCGACCCGGCCATTGCTCTCCTTGGCGACGCGGTCGGCGGCTTCCTGGGCGCGGATGTTGAGGGGATGCGTCAGCGGCAGGTTGTTGCCGTATTTCAGCGAGAACTCGGCCGCCCGGGCCGGGCGCGAGAGACCGCCCATCAAGCCCGCGGCGGGGAGGACGGACAGGGCTTGCAAGGCGCGCCGACGGGTCAGGGACATGGGCTTCTCCTCCAACAGCGATTTGATGTTATTTGATGTTTCTGCGACAATGTTGATGCGAAAATTGCGACTTTGAGCTAGCATGTCAAACGATAAAGATGATGGTTTTTGATGTATTCGACGATTGGGCCCCGGAATGAATAAACCAGTGGCTCCTTCGCTGAGCCGCATCGTTGACGTGGCGCGCCGGGCCGGCGTCTCCACGGCGACGGTCGACCGCGTGCTGAATCGTCGGCCCGGTGTGCGGGCGATTACGCAGCAGCGGGTGCTCGCCGCCGCGTCCGAGCTCGACTACATGCCGGCCGAGAACATCCTGGCGGCGATGCGGCCCAAGCCGATGCGGCTGCTGTTCCTGCTGCCGGCCGGCACCAACCGCTTCCTGTCCACGCTCGGGCAGCTGATCGCGCATTCCGACGGCCGGCTCGCGCCCTTCAACGTCCATTGTCAGGTCGACACCATCAAGGGCTTCAATCCCGACCTGCTGGCACGTCAGCTCTGGCGGGCCCGCGACAAGGCCGACGGCATCGCTTTCATGGCGCTCGAGCATCCCGTCGTGAGGGAAGCCGTCGACCGATTGGCGGAGCACGGCGTGCCGACGGTGACGCTGATCTCGGATATCCTGAATGCGCGCCGCGCGGCCTATATCGGACTGGACAATCGCTCGATCGGACGCACCGCCGGCTATCTGATCGCGCGCTTTCTGGGCGAGCGTCCGGCCAAGGTCGCGATGATCGCGGGCAGCCGCAGCTACCGCGCGCACGAAGAACGCGAAATGGGCTTTCTGCACGTCTTCGAAGAACTATTCCCGGCCATCAAGGTCGTGGGCCTGCGCGAAGGCCATGATGACGCCGACCGCAACTATCGCCAGACGCGCATGCTGCTGGGCCAGCATCCGGATCTTGCCGGAATCTACAACATCGGCGGCGCCGCCGATGGTGTCGCTCGCGCCCTGAACGAAATGAACCGGGCGCGTGACGTGGTCTTCATTGGCCATGGTCTGACCTCGGATACGCGCAGCTTTCTGCTCGATGGGACGATGGATGCCGTCATCACTCAAAATCAGCTCAACACGATGATGAGCTGTGTCGGCATCTTCGACAATCTGCGCGCCGGCCGCAGCGCCATGCACGGCATCGAGGCGCCGCGCAGCGAGATCATCTTTCGCGAAAATATTCCGGCGCTTGGGGGCTAGGATCCAAGGCGGCTTGCTGGACCCATGGCCGGCCTGGTCGAGCGCATCCATGGCCTGATTGGGCACGATGCAATTTTGCCGGTGTTTTGCCCGACGAGTCAAATGACCGGCGTCTGAAGACATCGGGCTCGTCGAGCAGCTCAACGTGCGTTGCAGGAGAGATGCCTCTCGTTCTGCGCGCGCAAGGCAATTCACCCAAGCCTCATCTCGACTTAAGCCGCGCCACCGCGACCAACCGGCCAGGGGCGGTTCTACTGTGCATGGGGTTGTTTTTCAGTTTTTTGTTTGGCGAGGCGTCGGCAGGCGCTCTACAGGCCGGCGGCGACGCCCAGGCGGCCGATGCCGGGGAGCTTGAGCGCCGGCCGCCGGATGTCGATGCCCAGCACCGCGCCGAAGAAATTGATCTCGAACCCTTCGACCCAGCCGACCGTCATGCCGAGGTAACCCGACAGCGAGGCGTAGAGACCGGTGCGGGAAGGGGTGATGCCGGCCCAGCGTCCGCTGTACGGATAGTCCTTGCCGACCGCGGTGGGTGGAAGGACGGCACGAAGCTCGGGAACGGCGTCCAGCGCCGCCTGCACGAAGGTGTTGGAATTCGGTCCGGGCCAGGCGCTGTAATCGCCGTAGGCGCGGAACTTGTAGGTCTCGACGACGTGGCGGATCTTGGGGATCAGCGCTTCGGCCCGCGCGCCGTCGACCGCCACGACGGTTTCGGGCATGGCGCCGAACCAGCGGCCGTCGGGTGCAAATCCGTTGCTCCGGATCGGGTCGCCCCACGCCGTGTAGTCGTATCGGCTGTAGGTGCTGGCACCTTTCTCCTTGACGACGATCCAGCTGTGGACGGCGAAAATGCTGCGCCACTGCACCGTGCGCGCGGCAAAGACCCGGATCAGCGCGTCCGGATTGGCCGATGCCGGCGGCAACAGGCCGGCGCTCGAGCGATCCGCCGTCTGCCAATTGCCCCGGCCATCGCCGAACAGATAATAGCGTCCGGCCGACAGTCCTATCGGCACGGAGACCAGCAGCAGGAAGAGAATCAAGAGTTTCCTCAAGGGCAGACGGGGGCAGGCGGGACGACACGATTAATATAGTTCGCCCGGCGGGTCGCGCCAGCACGCTTCTGCTCTTGCATTTGGGAGGTGCGCCCCCATGTTCCCGATTATGATGAAACTGTCCCTCATCGAAGACCAGGCCATCCAGGCGCGAATCGCGGGCATCGCGGGCGCCGAGACGTTCGATCGCATCTTCGCCGGCATCCGATTCGACGAGATCGACGGCAATCTGCTGTTCGCCATTGCCAGGGACGAAGACTGCGCGAGCGAGATCGAGGACGAGTTCTCGCATCACCTCGCGGTGGTTGCGACTCAAGTCCTCGGGCAGAGCGTCGACGTGGTCGTGGTGCTGCCGAAGGTCCTGCAGTAGGCCTTATTTTGCCGTGCAAGCGGCCTCCCGGGCTTGCATCCATGCTTTCCAACGCAATCGTGAAATTGTAATGACGTGCTTGGGCGCTTAGGCCCAGTCCGCGTTGTCGACCGAGCTCTACGGCAGGGCTCGTCGGCGCGCGACTCTATTTCTGAAACAAAGTTGGATACACATTGGCGTCCACCAAAAAAGCCCGGGCCGCGACCGGCGCGAAAAAGACCAAGGCCAAAAGCTCGAAAGGCGAGAGCCCGAAGACCAAGAGCTCGAAGAGCAAGGGTTCAAAGAGCAAGGGTTCGAAGAGCACAGAGAGCAAAGGCTCGAAAGGCAAGAGCGCGTCGCGTTCTACGGTCTCGTCCTCATCGCCGCTCGGCATGCTGGCGCTGCATCTGCGCGAGCAGTGGGAGAAGTCTGGCCGCGACGGCCTCGTGTTCCTCTGCGACAATGAGAACAGGGCGGAGCGGCTGGGTGGCGTGATCCACGCGCTCGACCCTTCGGTCGACGTGCTGGTGTTCCCGCGACTGAACAATCTGCCATTCGATGGTCTGGAGCCGTCGCGCGAGATCGCGGGCAGGCGGAGCTCGGTGTTGCGGCGCCTCGCCAAGGCAAGGAAGCCGGTCTTCCTCGTATCGACCGCAGAAGCCATCATGGAGCGGCTGCCACTGCCGGCGAGCTGGTCAAAGACCAGCCTCAGCCTGAAAGTGGGCGCGGCCTATTCGGAAGCCGAGCTGGAGCGCCGCCTGGAAGCTCTCGGCTACGACCTCGACGAAGAGGCGGAATATCCGGGCGGCGTCCTGTTCCACGGCAAGACGTTCGAGGTGTTTCCCGCGGGCGGACTTGGTCCTTTCAGGATCGAACATTCCGACGGTGTTATCCGTAAGATCGTTGCCGTCGATCCGGTCGAGCATGAGGTCGTCTACGAGACCAGGGAATTGCTGATCGATCCGATGTCCGAACAGATTGCGCTCGGAGGCAAGCGCGGGCAGCGGGCGACGCTGCCGGATTATTGCGCTCGCGCGCGGTGGATCGTGGATGCCGGCGTACCGGGCCACGCCGATATCTGGCTGGGCACCATCGAGGAGGCCGCTGGCCGCAGGGATGCGGAGCGCGAGTATCTCGGACGGGCGGATTGGAAGCGGCTGAAGAAGAGCATCAGCGTACTTCCGCAAAAATCGGCCTTCACGCCGACGCCCGATTTCTCGAAGGCCTCTTCGCCAAGAAAGATCCTCCGCGCATTTATTGACGACATGCAACGCGCCGGGTCGCGGGTGCTGTTCGTCGCGGCCGTCGAGGATGACCTTCGCGCGATGGAGCGGATGAGCGGCATCAAGGCGGAGCGCTGTGCCGATTGGAGCGAGGCGACGGAGGGACGGGAGCGCGAAACGGCGTTCCTGGCCGACTTCGATGCCGGCTTCGTCGGGGCCGGCCGCAAGCCTCTCGTCATCGTCACCGCGTCCGACGTGCTCGGCAGCAGAGCCCATCATCCGCAGCCGATGGCGAGAGCCTGGACGGCCGCGTTCGACCATCCTGACGTTCCGGAACGCGGCGCGGCGGTGGTCCATTTGCAGCGTGGGCTTGCTCTGCTCGACGGCTTGCAGACCCTCGCCATGGGGACGGGATCGCGGCGCGAGATGGTCAGGCTTGCGTTCGCGGGAGACAATGCCGTTCTCGTGCCGCCGGCCGACCTTGCCTTGATCTGGCCCTATGCGGCCGAGCCCGGCAAGCTGGCGCGGGACAAGGCGGACGGAAGCACATGGTGGGCGCGGCGGACCGAGGCCGAGGCGGAGATTCAGGTCGCCGCCAAGGCGCTCGCAAAGCACATCAGCCAGCGCCACCGCCGCCGCGCGCCGAAACTGGTCGCACCCGGGCCGCTCTATGAAAGGTTCGTTGCGCGTTTTCCGTATTTCCCGACCGTCGATCAGGCGAAGGCCATTCAGGACGTGCTCGATGATCTCGCGGCAGGTCATCCCATGGACCGGGTGGTGTGCGGCGACGTCGGATTTGGAAAGACCGAGGTCGCGTTGCGCGCGGCAGCTGCTGTGGCGCTGTCCGGGAAACAGGTGGCGATCGCGGTGCCGACCACGGTCCTGGCGCGGCAGCATGTCGAAACCTTCCGCAAGCGCTTCGGTCCTCTCGGTATCGACGTCGGAAGCCTGTCGCGAGCGACCTCCGGCCCGGAGACGCGAGGGATCAAGGAGGGCCTGCGAAGCGGCAGGCTGAAAGTCGTTGTCGGCACGCAGGCGCTCTCTGCAAAGGATGTGAAGTTCGCCGATCTTGGCCTCGTCATCATCGACGAAGAGCAGCACTTCGGAGCGGCGGAGAAGGCGAAGCTTTCAGGCCTGGCAAAGAATGCCCATACGCTCTGGATGAGCGCGACGCCGATCCCGCGCACGCTCGCTGCTGGTCTTGCGGGCTTCCGGGATCTCAGCGTGATCGCAACGCCGCCGGTTCACCGGCTTCCGATCGTGACCAAGATCGCTCCGCTGTCGGATGCGGCCATTGCCGGAGCATTGCTCCGCGAACGGCGGCGGCATGGACAGAGTTTTCTGATCTGCCCGCGCATCCAGGATCTGGAGCCGATGCTGGCGCGCGTGCAATCATTGGCGCCCGACCTCCGCATCGTCTGCCTTCATGGCAAGATGCCCGTCGACGACCTCGACGACCGCATGATGAGTTTCGTCGATGGCGAAGCGGACGTCCTCCTGGCGACCAACATCGTGGAAAGCGGTCTCGATATCCCGCGCGCGAATACCATCGTGGTGTGCTGGCCCGAAAAGTTCGGCCTCGCACAGCTCCATCAGCTCAGGGGGCGGGTGGGACGCGGCGGAACGCGCGCCTTCGCTTATCTGCTGACGGAGTCGACCTCGGAACAGTCCGAGAAGCGTTTGGCCGTCCTCGAGGAGTTCAGCAAGCCCGGCGCCGGCTTTGCCATCAGCGAGCGCGACCTGGACCTCAGGGGCGCCGGCGATCTGTTTTCCGAACAGCAGTCCGGGCACGTGCAGGTGTTCGGGCCGGTGCTCTACAGTCATCTCCTGAAGCTCGCCTCGGAAAGAGTGAACGACTCGGGCGCCTTTCTGTGGGTGCCGGATCTGAATCTGCCTGTCGGCGACATGTTGCCTGAAGGTTATGTGCAATCGGAAGCAATGCGGCTCGAGATCTATGGCCGCGCCGCCAGATGTCGGAGCGACGACGATCTGGAAGACCTGGAGGAGGAGACTTCGCGGCGTTTCGGCAGGCTGCCGCCGGAGGCGCGTGATTTCTTTGCGGCCGCGAGGCTCCGGATCGATTGCAAGCGGCGTGGCATCGTCAGGCTCGATGTCGGGCCCGAGGCCGTCGCTGCCACTTTCCTCCCCGGGCGGCTGCGGAAATCCAGGGCGCGATCGCTCCAGCGAGACGGCGATCGCGTCGTCTGCGCCGCCCGCGGGCACGCGGACCCGTTCGGCCGGATCGAGGAATTCCTGGAGCTTCTGGACGAGTGAAGCAGGCCTACTGCGGCTCGATTCCGGCTGCCTTGATGATCCGCCCCCATTTGGCGATCTCCGCCTTCAGGAAGGCTTCGAGCGCAGCCGGCGTCGCGCGCTCGGCTTCAACCGGAGCCATGCTGAGCTCGGCAAAGCGGCTGATCAACGCAGGGTCCTTGAGCGCCGTCTGGAGTGCGCCGACGAGCTGGTCGACCACGGGCTTCGGCGTGCCGCGCGGCGCGTAGAGGCCATACCAGGTCGTCACATCGAATTCGGGAACGCCGGCCTCGGCCGAGGTCGGCACGCCAGGCAGTGTCGCGACGCGCGTCTTGCTGGTGATCGCGTAGCCCTTGATCGTGTTCGACTGGATATAGGGCGTCGGTCCCGTCGCGGGATCGCAATAGACGTCGATATGGCCGGCTATGACATCGTTCAGCGCGGGCCCGCCGCCCTTGTAGTAGATCTGCGAGAGTTTCGTATCGGTGGTGCTCATGAACATCAGGCCGCAGAGCTGCGAGGCTGAGCCGAGACCGACATTGCCGAAAGTCATCTTGTCGCCCTCGCTGCGGATGCGGGCGATCATCTCGCCGAGATCCTTGGCCGGGAAATTCGGCCGGGCCACCAGGATCATCGGGACATCAGTGACGAGCCCGATCATGGCGAAGTCGCCGACGGGATCGAACGGCAGCTTGGCATAGAGCGCGGGCGCGGTGGCCTGGCCGACATGCATCAGGAGCAGCGTGTAGCCATCAGGCGCGGCCTTGGCGACGCGGTTGGTGCCGAGTGTGCCGCCGGCACCGACGACATTCTCGATGACGATGGACTGCTTCAGCGTCGCGCTCATGGCGTTGCCGAGAATTCGCGCGATGACGTCGCCGGGGCCGCCGGCGGAGAACGGCACGATCATCGTGACCGGGCGGGTGGGGTAGTCGTCTGCGATTGCCGCGCCACAGGGCAAGAGCAGGAGACACAGGATCAGCGATCGTACCAGAGACAACATCGAACACTCCCTGAATTCTTGTTTTTCTAGTCGTCGGAAGGCGCCGCCTCCTTGGCGGCGTTTCGTTCAATCATGTCGAGCGCGGCCACCGCAGCCGCATTGATGTGATCGACGCAGCAGCGCTCGGCGAGATCCGGATCGCCGTTCTGGATCGCACGCCAGATCGCGGTGACCTCGCGCAGGCTCTTGTTGATCCGTTTCGGCTGCGACATCGACGTGATCCGCAACAGTTGGATCCGGTCGTGCAGCGGCTTGAGCATGCGCTCGATGAAGGCGTTGCGGCAGCCGCCGATCAGCGCGGCGTAGAAGTCGGTCTTGGCTTCGAGGCTCCCGACGAGGTCCTGCTTGGCTGCGGCCGCCTTCAGCCGGGCCAGGGCTTCCCCGATCCGTCGAGCCACTTCCGGATCGTGGAGTCTGGCGCATTCGCGGCCGGCGAAACCTTCGAGCACCGCGCGGGCCGCGTAGAGCTGCCGGGCTTCTTCGAGGCTGATCGTGGAGACCACGGGGCCGCGGTGGGGGACGATGTTGACGAGGCCGTCGGCTTCGAGGGCTCGCAGGGCTTCGCGGATCGAAGGCCGGCTGACGCCCATCATCTCGCAGAGCTCGCGCTCGACCAGGCGCTGGCCCGGTTTGAGTGTTCCGGACATGATCGCCTCGCGCAGCTTTTGCGCGACCATCGCCCGGACGGTCGGGACGTCCTCGATGCGGAGTGTCGACTGCAATTCGCTACGTCTTTCCATGTCCGGACCCTGGTTGGGAAAAGTCAGTACCGGTTTACAGGCAGAATCATCATTTCGGCAATTTGAACGTGCGCGGGCTGGTCCAGGGCGAAGACGATCGAACGGGCAATATCGGCAGGCTCGAGCGCCATCCTGAACTGGTCGAAATAGTCCTTTTCCTTCTGCCTGTCGCCGCGGTAGCGGGTCAGGATGATGTTGGTCCGGGTCAGGCCTGGCTGGAGTTCGGTGACCCGGATCGCGGTTTCCGCCAGCTCGCCCCGCAGCGTCTCGGTGAACATGTGGACGCCCGCCTTGCTGGTGCTGTAGGCGGCCATATCGGGGACGATCCGGACCGCGTTGATGGAGCTGATGTTGACGACATGGCCGGCGTTGCGCCTGACCATGTCGGGCAGGATCGCGCGGGTGACGCGCATCAGGCCGATCAGATTGGTCTGGATGATGTTGGACCAGTCGTCGGCGGAGCCGGCATCGAACCGCGTCCGCCCGCCGATATCGTGTCCGGCGTTGTTGATGAGGACGTCGACCGGCTTGAACTGCGCGGGAATGGCGTCCGGCAGGCGATCTACGGCCTGCCCATTGCTAATGTCGAGCTGGATCGGAAACACCGCGTTGCCCGCCGTGGACGCGAGTTCCTCAAGCGCCTTGGCGTCGCGATCGACCAGCACGACGCGGCGGCCGCTTTCCAGCAAGGCCTTGGTGATGGCGCGTCCCATGCCGCCGGCGGCGCCCGTCAGCACGACGCTCTGGCTCGATTGTTCAGTCATCGTAACACTCCCAATGCTTTCATGCGACCGACCAGCCGCCGTCGATCGGCAGGCTGGCGCCGGTGATATCGTTTGCCGCGGGCCCACAGAGAAAGACGACCATGGCGGCGACCGCATTCATTT
Source organism: Bradyrhizobium sp. 604_D8_N2_3 (assembly GCF_051810765.1). Taxonomy (NCBI): domain Bacteria; kingdom Pseudomonadati; phylum Pseudomonadota; class Alphaproteobacteria; order Hyphomicrobiales; family Nitrobacteraceae; genus Bradyrhizobium; species Bradyrhizobium sp. 604_D8_N2_3. The sequence continues at coordinate 3,475,396 of NZ_JBPWPM010000001.1, forward strand.
CGACGAAACGCTGCGTCGGCTGGCGCTCGCCGAGATATTCCTTGGTCACGTCGTCGACCGGACGGCCGCTGTTCGACGCGATCGTTGCGATCTTGTTCAGGATCGCGGGCGTTGGCAGCGTGCCCGGGCACAGCGTGTTGCAGGTGATGCCGCTCCGCGCCGTCTCGATCGCCACCGCACGGGTGATACCGAGGATCGCAGTCTTGGTGGTGACGTAGTCGATGCGATCCTCGACCGCGCGGCTCGAATAGATCGAGCCCATGTTGATGATCCGGCCCCAGCCGCGCTGCTTCATCGCCGGCAGCGCCAGGCGGATCAAATGGAACGGCGCCGACAGGTTGACCGCCAGCGCCTGCTCCCAGCAATCGGGCGGAAATTGCTCGATGGCGGAGAAATGCCTGATCACAGCGTTGTTGACGAGGATGTCGATGGCGCCGCAGCAGTCGAGCAGATCGGCCATCATGGCCTCGATCGCCTCGCGCTGGGCGAGATCGGCGCCGGCCGCGACGACCTCGACGCCGAAGCGGGCGCGGAGGTCATCCGCGGCCTGCTTCGGCGCGACGAGATCATGAAGGACGATGTTGGCGCCCGCGCCGGCAAGGCCTTCCGCGACCGCGAGGCCAAGGCCCGCGGTCGCACCGGTCACGAGTGCCCATTTGCCCTTCATCGTCGTCACGCTCCGTTATTTCTTGTCGAGCTCGGCGAAGACTTCCTTCGCGTTCCGGAACGCATCCACGCCGGCCGGAACGCCGCAATAGATCGCGACCTGCATGAACACCTCGCGGATCTCCTCCTTGGTGGCGCCGTTGGCGAGCGCGCCGCGGACATGGGTTTTCAGCTCGTGTGGGCGGTTGAGCGCGCAGAGCATCGCCAGATTGAGGAAGCTGCGCGTCTTGCGCGTGAGGCCGTCGCGGCCCCAGACGTAGCCCCAGCAATACTCCGTGGTGAGGTCCTGCATCGGACGGTTGAACTCGTCCGCGGATGCGATCGCCTTGTCCACGAACTCGTTGCCGAGCACGCTCTTGCGGATTTCGAGCCCGCGGTCGTAAGTCGCCTTGTCCATGTTGTTCTCCGTTTCTCTTTCGGGCGTTGTCAGTTCTCAGGTCAGTTCTCAGTTCAGTTTTTGGGCCAGAACGGCTGCGCCAGCGCGAGCTGGGGCGGGAACACCGTCACCGGCACGCCGGACTGCCACTGCACGATGGTCATGCCGGCGCCGACGCGGCGGCCCTTCTCGTCGAACTTGATCTCGCCCAGCGGATAGTATTTCGAGGGGCCGGCATCCATGGTGCGCAGCGCCTCGCCGACGGCAACGCGGTCGGCCTTGCCGGCCTTCTCGAGCGCGTCCTTGATCACCCACATGTCGCCATAGGTGGAGATCGCGTTCTGCGTCATCCACGGCTCCTTGTAGCGGGTCTTCAACTCGGCGATCAGCGCTTCGTGGCCCTTGGCGCCCCAGCTTGCGACGCAGGTCAGCACGCCCTGGAGCAGTTCGGGGCTGACGGTTTGCAGCATGTCCGGCTCGGCGATCGCGATGCCAAACGAGATCGTCGGCACCTTGCCCTGGCCAAGGCCGAACTCGTTCATCTTCTCGAGCAGCAGCTTCGCGTCCGAGATCACCGTCGGCAGGAAGAAGAGCAGATCGGGTTTCGCCGAGCGGATCTTCTGCACCAGCGAGGTCGCATCCGCCAGCGGCGGCGTGAACGTCTCGTCCACGATCAGCTGCAACTGATTCTCCGCCAGCAGGCCCTCGCGCATCGCCTTTGCGGAGGCGATCGAGGCCCCCGTGTTGTCGGTCAGGATCGCGACAGTCTTCGGCCGCTTGCCGGAGGCCGTCTCCGCCAGCTTGATGATCTGGGGCAACGCTTGCCGTGCCTGCGAACCTGCAGTGGCCGCGGTCTGGAACACGTATTTGAAGCCGCGATCGGTGATCAGGTCGGAATAGGAGAGGGTGAGGACGGGCAGGCTGGCGCGCTCGGTGACTTCGGTCACCGCGAGCGTGAACGAGGACAGATAGGCGCCGCTGGCCGCGACCAGATCGGTCTCCTGGGCGACCATGCGCTGGGCGGCGTTCTTGGCCTTCTCCGTGGTGTCGCCGGAATCGAGCACGACCAGCTTCAGCTTGGCGCCGCCGAGCGCCTTGATGCCGCCTTGCGCGTTGATGTGGTCGACCGCCATCTCGGCGCCCTCACGCATCACCGTTCCCGGGCGGGCGTAGAGACCGGAGATCGGCACCAGCAGGCCGACCTTCACCTCTGAAGGTTGCTGCGCCCAGGCGCGAGATGCGATCAGCGTGCCGGACGCGCCGGCCAATAGCGCTCGCCGCGAGATCGTGAACTTGCTTCTTGCAGTCATGACAATTCTCCTCCCTGAAAAATTGCGCGGCGCTTAGGATTTCTTCGGCCAGAACGGCTCTGCTTGCGCGAGATCGGGCGGATAGACGGTGACAGGCACGCCCGATTGCCATTGCACGATGACGACGCCGGCGCCGACGCGACGGCCCTTCTCGTCGAATTTGAGCTGGCCGCCCGGATAGTATTTCGACGGGCCGGCATCCATGGTGCGGAACGCCTGCGCGACCGAGTTGCGGTCGGCCTTGCCGGCCTTCTCCAGCGCTTCCTTCATCAGCCACATGTCGCCGTAGGTCGAGATGACGTTCTGCGTCATCCAGGGCTCCTTGTATTTGGCCTTGAGCTCGGCGATCAGCGCTTCGTGGCCCTTCGAGCCCCAGTTGGCGACGATGGTCATGATGCCCTGCACGGTCTCCGGGCTCACGCTCTGGAGCATGTCGGGTTCGGCGATGGTGATGCTGAAGGACACCGTCGGGATCTTGCCTTGGCCGAGGCCGAACTCGCTGATCTTCTCCAGCCCGAGCTTGGCGTCCGACACTGCATTCGGCATGAACAGCAGCAGGTCTGGCTTGGCCGAGCGGACCTTCTGGATCAGCGGGGTGGCATCCGACAGCGGCGGGGTCCAGACTTCCTCGACGACAAGCTGGAGGCCTTCCTGTGCGAGCAGCTTTTCCTTGAGTGCCTTGGCGGTGGCGACGGATGTCGCGGTGTTGTCCATCAGCATCGCCACGGTCTTGGGCTTCTTGCCCGACGCGTTCTCGGCGAGCTTCATCAGCGTCGGCAGGCCCAGCTCGGACTGACGGCTCGCGGTCGCGGCGGTCTGGAAGATGTATTTGAAGCCGCGGTCGGTCAGCAGGTCCGAATAGGACAGTGTCAGCACCGGAAGTTCGGCGCGCTCGGTCACCTCGGTGACGGCGAGGGTGAAGGACGAGAGATAAGAGCCGGTGGCGGCGACCAGATCGGGCTCCTGTGCCACCATGCGCTGCGCCGCGTTCTTGGCCTTCTCGGTGGTGTCGCCGCAGTCGATCACCACCAGCTTCAGCTTGGCGCCGCCGAGCGCCTTGATGCCGCCCTGCGCGTTGATGTGCTCGATGCCCATCTCGGCGCCCATTTTCATCACCTGGCCGGGGCGGGTGTAGATGCCCGACAGCGGGACGATCAGTCCGACCTTGACCTCGGCCGGCGCCTGCGCCCGTGCCACGCCGGCGAGGCCGACGGCGGCGGCGCCCGACAGCACGGTCCGGCGCGTCAGTCCTTTTGATATGCTGCCCTTCGATGTCTTGTTCACCTTGTTGTCTCCCTGCTCTTTGTTTTTTGTTCGTCACATGCCGAGATAGGCTTTGCGCACGCGATCATCGGCGCGCAGCGTGTCGTTGTTGCCTTCGAGCACGACGTGTCCGGCTTCGAGGACGTAGCCGTGGTCGGCGGACTCCAGTGCTTCCGCCACGCGCTGCTCGACCAGCAGCATGGTCAGCCCGGACTGACGCCGGATATCGATCAGCCGCTCGAAGATGAAGTCCGCGGTCGACGGTGCGAGCCCCATCGAGGGCTCGTCCAGCATCAACAGCTTCGGCGAGGAGGCGAGGCCGCGGCCGATCGCTAGCATCTGCTGCTGGCCGCCGGACATCGTGCCAGCGAACTGGTTGCGGCGTTCCTTCAGCACCGGCAGCCATTCGAAGATGCGCTCGATGTTGGTTTGCCAGTCGCGCCGGCCGCTTTCGGTCATTGCACCCATTTCGAGGTTCTCCATCACCGTCAGCGACGGGAACACCTGGCGGCCCTCGGGGACATGGGCGATGCCGAGATGGGCGCGCTGCGGCGGCGGCACCGCGAGGAGATCGACGCCGTCGAACGTAATTCTCCCGCCGCTCGGCTTCACGATGCCGGAGATTGTCTTGAATAGCGTCGTCTTGCCGGCGCCGTTGGGCCCGACGATCGCGACGAACTGGCCCGCGCCGACATTGATCGACACGTCGTTCAGGACGGGCTTGGCCGAATAGCCCGCGCTTAATCCCTCAATTCGCAGCATGGCCCGCCCACTTCTTGCCGAGATAGGCCTCGATCACCCGGTTGTCGCGCGTCACCACTTCGGGCAGGCCCTCGGTGATGACGGCGCCATGGTCGAGCACGAGGAATCTGTCCACCAGGCGGACCATCGCCTGCATGGTGTGCTCGATGATGGCGATGGTCATGCCGTCGCGTGCGAGCTGCTGGATCACGGCGACGACCTCGTCCGCTTCGCCGTGGCCGAGGCCCGCAAGCGTTTCGTCGAGCAGCAGAATGCGCGGCTGGCCGGCGATCGCGCGGGCGAGCTCCATCAGCCGCAGCTCCTTGGTCGAGAGTTCGCCGGCGACATGGTTGGCTACGGCGGAGAGCCCGACGCGGGCGACTGCGTCGGCGGCAAGCTTGCGTGCCTCCGCATCGGAGCGGGCGCGCACATAGGCCCCCACCACGACATTGTCGAGGATCGACATGCGCAGGAATGGCCGCATCACCTGGAAGGTGCGGCCGATGCCGGCCTCGCAGATCACGTGCGGCCGTTGGCCGGACATGTTGCGGCCGTCGATCAGCACCTCGCCCTCGCTCGGCTTCAGAAAACCGTTGAGGAGGTTGAACAGCGTGGTCTTGCCGGCGCCGTTCGGGCCGATGATGCCGAGGATCTCGTTCTTGTGCAGCTTGAAACTGACGTCCTGAACGGCTTTGAGTCCGCCGAAGGAGCGCGAGAGATTGCGAACCTCGAGCATCACCTCGCCGGTGGCCGCACGCTGCCGCGCGGCGGGCTTCAGCGCCGTGACGTTGGCGACGGCCGTTTCCGGAGTGTCGCTCGCCGTGGCCTTGGATGCATTTCGCTTGCGCAGGAGATCGCGCAGTTTCCAGAACAGGCCTTCCGGCGCGAGCAGGATGACGCAGACGATAGCAAGGCCGAAGATGACGCCCTGAATGCCGGGGATCCGTGCACCGGCCTCTGCGTGCAGGATCTCGGCGAGTGGGATCAGGATCACGGAGCCGATGACCGGCCCCCAGACCGTGCCGACGCCGCCGAACATCGCGACCGTGAGCGCCTGCGCCGACACCAGCATGCCGAACACCGATTGCGGGGTTACGACCAGCAGCACCTGCACATAGAATCCGCCGATGGCGGCGGCGATCGCGCCGCTCAACGTGATCGCGCGCAGCTTCCAAGCCAGCGTGTTGATTCCGGCCGCTTCTGCCGCAGCCTCGTTCTGCTTGATCGCGAGCAGCGCCATGCCGAAGCGGGATCGCTCGATCACCTGCGTCAGCACGATGGTGGCAAGCATGATGGCCAGCCCCAGCAGCGTGTAGATGTGGGGATCAGAGAACTGCATATAGGCGATCGGCGCGTCGCGCTTGATCGGAAGCGTCACCTCCTGGAAGCCGAGCCACTCGAACACGTAGAGAATCGCGAGCGGGTAGGCGAGCATCGCGAGCGCAAAGTAGTGGCCCTGGAGGCGGAAGGTCGGAAATCCGATCAGAAGCCCGGCAATGCCGCCGAGCATGGCGGCGACCGGGATTAGCAGCCAGGGGGAGATATCAAAATAGATCTGCCCGAGCGCGGTCGCATAGGCGCCGATGCCGAAGAAGGCTGCGTGGCCGAACGAGATCAGCCCGGTGTAGCCGCTGAGCAGATTCCAGGACAGGCCGAACACCGCCCACACCGGCACCAGCGTCAGGATGAGCTGGTAGTAGGAGTTGGTGACGCCGAGTGAGATCCCGGCGTAAGCGAGCGTGAAGAGCAGGGGAGGCAGCAGTGAACGCATCCGGAGCATGGTCACGTCCTCTCGACCATGCGCCCGAAGAAACCTTGCGGACGGAAGAAGATGATGAGGAGGAAGACGGCGAAGATCGCGGCATTCTGCAACTGCGTCGGCAGGATCAGCGTCGACATCTGCTGCACGAGGCCGATCGTCATGCCGCCCCAGAAGGCACCGATGATGCTGCCCATGCCGCCGAGCACGACGCCGGCATACATGACGATCACGTATTCGAGGCCGACGAAGGGGTGGAACGGATAGTTGGTCGCGAGCAGGCCGCCGGCAATCGCGGTGATGCCGCAGCCGAGCGCGAAAGCGGTGCGGTGCGCACGGTCGACGTCGATGCCCATATAGGTCGCGGCGGTCGGATTGTCGGCGGCGGCGCGGAGCGACTTGCCGATCCGGGTCCGTGTGATCAACAGCGAGAGCAGAATCATGATCGCGAGCGAAACGATCGCGTCAATGCTGCGCGCCTTGTTGAGGAAGATGCTGATGTCGAAGAAGGGAACGAACTCCCAGGCCGAGCTCGACAGCGGCGTGCGGATCGAGGCCAGCACCGATCCGAAAACGATGAGGCCGCCATTCTGCAGGATCAGCGCGATGCCGAGCGTGAGGATGAGCTGGGCGTAATGGCCTTCGCCTTCAAGCGAGGCGGTGCGCGTGCCCGAGACGCGCGAGATCAGGGCCAGATGGACGAAATAGCCGAACACGGCGAGCACGGGACCAGCCAGCAGGATGGCGACGAACGGCCCCACTGTGTTGCCGAACAGCGCCTGGATGCCGGCGGCGGTGAAGAGATAGAAGGCGGCATACATGCCGAGCATCATGAAATCGCCATGGGCGAAGTTGATGACGCGCATGACGCCGAAGATCAGGCCGAGCCCGACGCACATCAGGCCATAGACGGCGCCGATCAAAAGGCCCGCAGCGAGCGCTTGAAAGAAGCCTTCCATCAGCCCCGCCTCCGCGCGGCGCGAGCGCCGGCTTGCTGGCGATTGTGCGTCGTCGGCACTGCTAGGCTGGTCTCCCGGTCGACCATGTTTCCCCCGTATTGTTTGGCATTTCTTATGATGCCGATCGTAAAACTCGTTCTGGCGCATCCAGACGACACTGCGCTGCGATGTCGCCGGCATTGCCGAGCTGCTCGCAGCCGTCGATGAGTTGCTCGAGCCGGTGCGCGCGGTCCTCGCCGAGGGCGCGAATGGCGGCGGCGCGGAAGCGCGCACGAATCTCTGAAGGCGTTGCGGCGATGACGTCGGGCAAAGCGTGCCGGATGGTCCGGCCGCTGCGCAGATGCACGGTCACCTCCGCGCCCTGCTTGCCGGGGAAGGCGGCGGTGAAGCCTGGATCTGCCCCGAGATCGGTGACCGCGACCAGGCGAATGATGTCGGCATCATCGAGTTCGGAATAGTTCTCTTCCTCGATCTCGCCCCGCGCCAGCGTGGCGGCGACGCTGAAGGGAATGCTCATCTTGGCCTGGAGCGCGTTGCGATAGGGCCCCATGGAGTCGCAGCCGGGATAGCGAACGGCGGCATCGGGTGCGCGAATGATGACGCGGTCGATCTCCTCAGTGCTGGCGAGCTCGTGCGAGACGCGAAGCGCTGCTTGGGCCGCGGTCTGCGCGAAATTGCAGGCCGGGACCGGCTTGTTGTAGACGGCCATGATCTCGCTCTCGCCATCGGGGAAGAGCGTGATGCTGTCGGGCGCGGCCTGGCGGCGATAGGCGGCGAACAGGCCGGCTTCACCCTCTAATATGGTTTCCGAGCCGAAAGCGCCGGCTGCCGCAAGACCGATCGCCTTGATCGCGTTGCTGGCCGCAAAGCCGGGATGAAAATACATGTCGGAGCCGCCGGCATGCGGCCACTCGTTCAGCCCGCTGGACGTATTGGCCGCGATCGCGACGGCGCTGGTTGCCTGGTCCTCGGACAGACCGAGCGCAAAGCTTCCAGCCAGCGCCGCGCCTGGCGGCGCCACGAGCCCCGTCGGGCGATAGAGCCGTGCGAGGTCGGAGGTCAGGAGCGCGCGGCCGATCCGCGCGCCGGTCTCATAGCCGATGATGGCGGCCGAGAGCAGCCTGGCTCCGTGCAGCGGCGTCTGTTCCGACAGCGCGAGCAGCGTCGGCCAGATCACGACGCCGTGGTGCGCGATGCTGGCCGCATGCATGTCCTCGCGGACGAGGCCGTGCCCCATCACAGCATTGGCAAAGGCGGCATCGGCCGACGAGGAGAGTTGTGACGTCCCGATGATCGTTGCAGTGCCGCCGGCTTGTGCGATCGCGACCGCCTGACGGCTCCAGGGATGCTGGCCCGCCTCGAAGGCGCAGGACAAAAAGTCCAGCAGAGAGAGCTTTGCCTTCGCGACGACCTCCGGCCCGAAATCGCCGAGATCGAGCGCAAGCACGCTCCGCGCCATCTGGCGCGTGAGCGAGACCTTGCCTGATCCGGTCGGGCCGATCGTCATCGCAATCGCTCTCCCTGAAGGCTTGCGTGATCAGCCGCGCATCTCGACCCCGGCCCATTCCTCGAGCACCTTGGCGATCGAGGTGAAGTCGGACGACGCGCCATACTTGGCGTTGGTGATCGCGAGCATCTGCCGCACCACTGCGCCGCAGACCATCGGCACGCCCATGGCCTCGGCCTCGTCGACGCAGAGCCGGACGTCCTTGTAGGAGAGGCCGGTGGCGAAGCCGAAATCGAAGGTGCCGGGCAGCACCGCGCGGGGGAATTTGTCTTCGGACGCGCTGTTGCGGCCGCTGCTGGCGTTGATGATGTCGATCAGCACCTTGGCATTGACGCCACCCTTGACGCCCATCGCGACCGCTTCGGACGTGATCACCAGCGCCGCGGCCGCCATCAGATTGTTGGCGAGCTTGGCCGTCTGTGCCACGCCGGGCTTGTCGCCGGTGTAGAACAGCTTGCCGAAATTCTTCAGGATCGGCTGCACGGTCTCGTAGGTCGCCTGCGGGCAGGACACCATCACGGCCAGCGTGCCGTTGACGGCGCCCTTGATGCCGCCGCTCACGGGCGCATCGACCAGCGTCATTCCTTTGGCCTTCAGGCCTTCCGCAACGATCTTCGCGGCGCCGGGACCCGAGGTCGAGAGATCGATGACAATCTTGGCGCGGCTGCCGCTGCTGATGCCGTCCTGTCCGAGCGTGACCGCCTTGACGATGTCGGGCGTCGGCAGGCTGGCGAGCACGATGTCGGCGCGCGAGGCGACATCGGCCGGCGACTTGCCGAGCTGGGCGCCGCGCTTGACCAGCGGCTGCGTTGCTTCAGCCTGCGTGTCATAGATGACGAGCGAATAGCCCGCGTCGATCAATCGCCCCGCCATGGGGCCGCCCATGCGGCCCGTACCGATTACGCCGAGAATCTCTCCCGCCATCGTCTACTCCCTGTCGCGCGATCCCGTGACGGGCGCGCCTTCTTGATCTCGTTGGTCAAACGCTTTCGCCGGCCGGCCTTCTCGGCCGCCGTCGTCGTGGCAGCGGGATCCCGCGCCAACGGGCCGGATTGTTATGATTGTCAGACAAGCTGTCAAGCATAACATTTGGGGTCGACAGTTTGCCGCGGATCGTCATATGGTCCGGGAAAACGAGGAAGACGCCCCGCGTGCCGCAAGCTTCAATTCCGAGTGTGAGCAAGACGCTCGCCGATTTCGTCGCGTCCTCGTCGTGGGCGGACGTGGAGGCGCAGAGCCCTGAGGCGAAGCGATCGATCCTCAATTTCTTTGCGACCGCGCTCGGCTCCGCACGCGATCCGGTGGTCACGGCCGCGATGCGCACGCTGTCGCCGTTCAGCGGCGCCGCGACATCGACAATCATCGGCCATTCGGAGTCCATGGACGCGCTGTGCGCGTCGTTTCTCAATGCCATCTCGGCGAATCTGCTCGACTTCGACGACACGCACCCTGAAACGATCATCCATCCGGCCGCGCCGGTCGCCGCGCCGATATTGGCGCTGGCAGAGACGCGCAAGCTGACGGGGCGCGCGGTGCTGACCGCGTTCATCCTTGGCGTGGATGTGGAGTGCCGCATCGGCAACGCAGTCTCGCCGCGCCATTACGCCCGTGGCTGGCACATCACTTCGACCTGCGGGATTTTCGGCGCTGCGACGGCGTGCGCGAAGCTGTTGGGGCTGCCAGCGGAAGGGATTACGAACGCGATCGGACTTGCGGCGAGCCAGTCGGCCGGCAATGTCGAGAATCTGCCAAGCGCCGCCAAGAATGTCAGCGTCGGCAATGCCGCACGTAACGGGTTGTTCGCCGCGCTGCTCGCGCAGCAGGGCTATGAGGCTGCGCCCCGCGCCATCGAAGGTCCGCTCGGCTGGGCGCGTACCATGGGGGATGAGCCGGATCTCGCCCGCATGCTCGATGGCCTCGGCAAGACCTGGGAGATCGCGAAGAACACCTACAAGCCCTATCCCGCCGGCATCGTGTTCCATTCGGTCATCGACGCCTGCCTGCTGTTGCGCGAACGGATTGGCCGGCGCGTTGACCAGGTCGAGTCGGTGACAGTGCAGGGCTCGGCACTGCTGCTCGCGCGCGGTGATCGCCCCGTGAACAACGAGCGCGATGCGCGCGTCAGCATCCATCATTGCGCGGCTTGCGGACTGTTGCTCGGCGCGGCCGGTGTGGCCGAGTTCGCGCAGGAGACCGTGGTCCGGCCCGATATCGCGCGACTGCGGCAGAAGGTGAGGGCGGAGCTTGATGCGCAGATGCCCGATGGCGCTGCGCGCGTCACCTTGCGCCTGTCGTCTGGTGAAATTCTTACAGAGACCGTGACTTCGCCGCGCGGCAGCCAGGCTGCGCCGCTTTCAGACCGCGAGATCGAAGAGAAGCTGCGCGAAGGCGTGCGGACCGGTCGAAGTGACTGGGACGCGGACCGAGTTATCGATGCAGTCTGGCGGCTTGATGCGGCGGACGACGTCGCCACGCTGCTGCAGTCACTGCGGCCACCATCGGCGTCGCGCCAAACAATTTCCAACTAGAATCTCTCAAGACCGGAAAGGGACGATCATGAGCAAGACCGAACTGTTCGAAAAGGGCCTCAAAGTTCGTAAAGAGGTGCTCGGCGAGGACTACGTCAACAAGTCGATCGCCGGTGCCGACGAGTTCACGCGCACGATGGCGGAGTGGTCGACCGAGTTCTGCTGGGGCGCGCTGTGGACGCGGCCCGGCGTCGACCGCCGCACGCGCTCGATCGTCAATCTGGCGATGCTGGGCGCGCTGAACCGCCCCCACGAACTGAAGCTGCACGTCAAGGGCGCCCTGAAGAACGGGCTGACCAAGGAGGAGATCAAGGAGATCCTGCTCCAGGTCGCGGTCTATTGCGGCGTGCCCGCCGGCATCGACGCCTTCCGCAACGCGCGCGAGGCCTTCAACGAGGTCGATGCGGGGTCCTGAGCCCGTTTGATGGAAGCTCTCATGGCTGACCCGGAATACGAGCTCTTCGCCATCCGCTATGCAACGCGGGATGCCCAGCGGAGCGAGCACTTCATCGGCGGCGATCCGCATGACGGGCCGATGCCGATGGACTATTTCATGTGGCTGGCGAGGGGAGGCGGTCGCACCTTCGTCATCGACACCGGGTTCAACGCCGAAATCGCAAGGCAGCGCAGGCGAACATTCCTGCGCTGCCCGGTGGAGACGCTTGCCGCGTTCGATGTCGACGTGGCCGACGTCAAGGATGTGATCCTCACGCATCTGCACTACGATCACGCCGGCAATTTCGACCGGTTTCCGAACGCGCGGTTTCATCTTCAGGAGCGCGAGCTCGCATACGCCACCGGGCGCTATATGCAGTATCCGAGGCTGTCGCATTCCTTCGAGGTCGAGGACGTCTGCGGGATCGTGCGGCTGAACTATGCGCGCCGGGTGCTGTTCTACGACGGCGACGCCGAGATCGCGCCCGGACTGACGGTCCGCGCGGCCGGCGGGCATTCCGCCGGTCTTCAGTTCGTCCGCGTCAACACGCGCCGCGGCCCGGTCGTGCTCGCCTCCGACGTCAGTCATTTCTACGAGAACATGACGAGCGAGCGTCCGTTCACGACGGCCTTTCATGTCGGTGACATGCTGGTGGGCTTCGACAAGCTGCGAGCCGCAGCGCCGGACACGGACCACATCGTTCCCGGCCACGATCCGCTCGTCATGAAGCTCTACCCGGCGCCAAGCCCGGATCTGAGTGGCGTAGCTGTTCGTCTCGACGTCGCGCCGTCCAGGGCCGCGCATTCCCAGGACGTTGGGCAAGGCGTAGCGTAACCTAAGCTAGAAAAAATCGATTTTCGATTTTCTGTTGACCGGCGGCCGCCGCCTTGCAATCATCCGACCATGGGTCCGCTTCAGTTCCAGTTGTCCGGAAGCCCCGGGGATGGTCCGCGCAGCCTGACGTCGGCGCTGCACGAACGTCTGCGCGCCGATATCCTGGCGACGCGGCTGCCGCCGGGCCAGAAGCTGCATATCGCGGGGCTCGCCAAACAGTTTTCCGTGAGCCTCGCCGCCGTGCGCGAGGCGCTGTCGCGACTTGTCGCGGATGGGCTCGTGCAGGCGTCGGACCAGCGTGGCTTTCGCGTGAGCCCGGTGTCGCTCGCCGATCTTGCCGACGTGACGCAGACCCGGATCGACATCGAGGGGCTTGCGCTCCGTCGCTCGATCGAGCGGGGCGATGAGGCCTGGCTCGCATCGGTGAAATCCGCCTGGGCGGATTTGAAGGCCGTTCCCCATCGTTATCCCGACGATCCGACCGTGCACTACGAGGAGTGGGTGATCCGTCACCGCATCTTCCATCGTGCGCTGGTCAACGCGTGCGGCTCGCCATGGCTGCTCGGCTTCCGCGACGTGCTGCACGAGCAGAGCGAGCGATATCGCCGCCTCTCGATCCGCCGAGAGGCCGGTGGCAAGCCGCGTAACGTCGAAGCCGAACACAAGGCGATCGTCGCCGCCGTGATCAGGCGCGATGCGGATGCGGCAGTTCGCGCCTTGTCAAAGCACTTCGGCACCACCAAAGAATTCGTCGAGCTCGCCGCCTCTCGCATTGCGGAGGTGAGCCGTACGACCTGACGATCCGGAAAAATCCGGCACACAAAAAACAGAGACCGGGAGGAAGCCAATAATGAAGATCAATCACGCGCTGATGTCGCTGATCGCCGCCGCTATTCTGGTGGGCCCTGCGAGCGCCGCCGACACCATCCGCGTCGGCCTGCCGACGAAAACCTATTGGCCGACCACGATCGCCGAGACGGCGGTGCGGCAGAAACTGTTCGAGAAGGAAGGCATCCAGGCTGAGCTCACGATCTACCGCAGCGGCGCGGAGACGTTCGAGGGCATGGCTGCGGGCGCGGCCGACATCATTCTCGATCCGCCGTCGCTGGTCTCCGCCGGACGCAAGAAGGGCGTCATGTCGCGGATCGTCGCCAATGCCGCGATGGGCAATTTCGGCTGGCAATTGATGGTCCCGACCAAGTCGACGCTCGACGTCAAGGACCTCAACGGCAAGAAGGTGGCGATCACCGCGGCCGGCTCCGGCTCCGACCTGCTCGCGCTGTGGACCATCCAGGACAAGAAGATCGATTTTACGCGCGTTCCCGTCGGCGGCGGCGGCTTGGTGCCGAACCTGCTTGCCGGCAATGTCGAGGCCGCCGTGGTCTATTCGCCACTGAGCTTCCAGATCTCGAAGTCAGGCGAGGCCAAGCCCATCCTCGATTACGCGACCGCGGTCCCGCCGAACCTCACTGCGGGCTGGATCGTGCTCGACAAATTCGCCGAGGCCAAGCCCCAGATGGTGCAGAAGGCGGTGAACGCCCTCTATGGTGCGGTCGCGTTCATGCGCGCCAACCGCGACGTCACCGTCAAGCTGATCGCTGAGCTCTATGAAATGCCGCCGGAGATCGCGGGCCTTGAGTACGACAACACGATCATGAAGCTCGAGACCAGCGGCGACATGGGCGCGGCCGACGTCAATGCGGCCGTGCAGCTCTCGCTCGACCTCGCCAAGCTCGGCGGACTCAAGGACATCGTGCCGGTCGAGGACGTGATCTCGGCCAAGTTCAAGCCCGTCCCGACCAAGCCGTAACGATGCAAAGCACGTTCGTCATCAACCTTGCGCGGATCGCGATCATCATCGCGGTCCTGGCGCTGTGGGAGGTGCTGTCGCGCACCGGCATCGTCAATCCGCGCCTGCTGCCGTCGGCGTCCGACACGTTTGCAACGCTCGGCGATCTGCTGCAGCGCGCGGCCGTGCAGAAGGATCTGATGGTGACCGCGACCGAGGTGCTTGCCGCGTTCGCGCTGGCCGTGCCCTTCGGTGCGGTGATCGGCTTTCTGGTCGCGGAGAACCGTTACTTTGCGGACGTGGCCAAGCCGCTCTTGTTCTTCGCCTTCAGCATCCCGAAGTCGATCTTCCTGCCGATGTTCATCCTGGTGTTCGGCGTCGGCTTTGCCCAGAAGGTGGGATTCGGCTTCTTCTCGACGATCTTCATCGTGATCATGTCGACCACGACGGCGGTGGAATCGGTCAAGGTCGAGCATCTGACGGTGGCGCGCTCCTATGGCGCAACGCCATGGCAGACGGCGTTCCGGGTTTATCTGCCGAGCATGCTGCCGGTCCTGCTGGAGGCGTTGCGGATCTCCATGATCTTCAACCTCACCGGCGTGATTTTGGCCGAAATGTACGCCTCGCGTGATGGCATCGGTCACCAGATCGCGACCTGGGGCGAGAACTTCCAGATGAAGCAGCTCCTCGCCGGCGTCGTGATGGTCGCCGCGATCGCCATGACCTTCAACGAACTTGTCAGATGGGTGGAAACGCGATGCAGCCATTGGCGAACGTGACCCCGTTGAAGCCCGCCGCGCGGGCCGGCGCGATCGAGGTGAAGAATGTCGGCCAGGTCTTCAAGACAAGGTCGCAGGACGTCGTCGCGCTGGAGGACGTCTCGCTCGAGGTCAAGCCTGGCCGCTTCGTCGTGCTGGTCGGCCCGAGCGGCTGCGGCAAGTCGACCCTTCTGATGATGATGGCGGGGCTGCGCCAGCAGACCTCAGGCACGATCACCATCAGCGGCGCGCCGATCCTTCAGCCCGACCCCGACAGGGTCGGCGTGGTGTTCCAGGAGGCGAGCTTGTTCCCGTGGCTGACGGCGGAGGACAATGTCGAGTTTCCGCTGGCGCTGCGGGGCGTGCCCAAGGCCGAGCGCCGTGCCAAGGCCCAGGATGCGCTCAAACTGGTCGGCCTCGACGGCTTCGGCAGGCGCCATCCGCATGAGCTCTCGGGCGGCATGAAGCAGCGTGTCTCGATCGCGCGCGGGCTGGTGCAGGACCCGCCGGTGCTGCTGATGGACGAGCCGTTCGCTGCCCTCGACGAGCAGACGCGCATGACCATGGGCGACGAGCTGCTGCGGATCTGGGCCGCGACCGGAAAGACGGTCGTTTTCGTCACGCACAGCCTCACCGAAGCCGTCTATCTCGCCGACGAGGTGATCGTGATGTCGGCGCGGCCCGGCCGCATCGTCGACCATCTCCAGGTCCAGCTGCCGCGGCCCCGCACCTACGAGATGCTGAGCGGCGACGCCTTCGGTGCGCTGCGCGACCGCATCTGGCGGCACATCCGCAAATCGGCGTGAGGCAGAGATGAGCGCCAAAACGCTGCGATATCTGATCGTGATCGGGCTGATTGCGCTGTGGGAGCTGCTGCCGCGCGCCGGGCTCATTCCCGAGCTGTTCCTGCCGTCGCTGTCGTCGACGCTGATCGCTGGATGGACCGATGCTGCCGAATACGGTCACGCGCTCGCAGTGACGCTCTACGAGGTCGTGGTCTCCATGGCATTCGCCTGCGGCGGCGGCATCCTGCTCGGCGCGATCGTCGGCAGCCTGCCGCGTCCGCGCGTCCTGATCATGCCGATGGTATCGAGCCTGTACGCGGTGCCGCTCGTGATCCTCTATCCCGTCTTCACGGTATGGCTCGGCATCGGCTCGGAGTCCAAGATCGCGTTCGCCTCGATCTATGGCTTCCTGCCGACGATGCTCGCCACCGCCGCCGGCATCCAGACCATCGATCCGCAGCTCCTGCTCGCGGCACGCAGCATGGGCGCGACGCTGAGCCAACGGTTGGTTCGCGTCATCATCCCGGCGGCGATTCCGACGGTGCTGTCGGGCCTGCGTGTCGGCGGTGCGCTGGTCATCGTCGGCGTCGTCGTCTCGGAGATGCTGATCTCATCGGCCGGCATCGGCTATCTGATCTCGCGCTACCGCACAATTCTCGATAGTCCGCACGTGTTCGCGGGCGTGCTGCTCGTGCTGTTCCTCGCCATCGCTTTCAATGCCGCGATCCGGTGGATCGAGCGCAAGGCGGCGATCTGGCAGACCGGTACGCGGGCCGGTCAGGCCAATGACGAGATCGCGTCGCGCGCGATGCAGCCGGCGACCTGAGGTACCAGCGTGTACGATTTGACCCTGACATTCGACAACGGCCCCGATCCCGATGTGACGCCGCGCGTGCTCGATGTTCTCGCCGGGCGCGGCATCAAGACCACCTTCTTCGTCATCGGCGAGAAGCTCGCTGACCCCGAGCGGCGCGGGCTTGCGGTGCGTGCGCACGGGGAGGGGCACTGGATCGGCAATCACACGTTTACGCACAGCATTCCGCTCGGTGAGCAGGCGGATCGCGAGACGGCAGAGAACGAAATCGGCCGAACTCAAAAAGCGATCTCCGATCTCGCGCATCCCCAGCGCTGGTTCCGGCCGTTCGGCGGCGGCGGCAATCTTGATGCGCGGCTGTTGAAATCCTCCGTCGTGGACTATCTCGCCCGCAACAAGCACAGCTGCGTGCTCTGGAATGCGATTCCGCGGGATTGGGACGACCCCGAGGGCTGGACCGGGCGCGCGCTCGACCAGTGCAGCCGGCAGTCCTGGACGCTGATGGTGCTGCACGATCTTCCGACCGGCGCGATGGACCATCTCGAGCGTTTCCTTGACGCTGCCGAGGCGGCCGGCGCCCGCTTCCGCCAGGACTTCCCGCCGCAATGTGTTCCGATCCGCAACGGCGAGATCGCGCTTCCGATCAACGACTATGTTTCCTCCATCGAAGAGAGTGTTTGACTGATGAAAGTTGCGAGCTTCACGAACGCCGGCACCGCGAGCTATGGCATCGTCACCGACAAGGGCGTCATCGATGCCGGCAAGCGCCTGAAGGCATATCCGACGCTGAAGGCGCTGCTTGCGAAGGGATCGCTCGACGAATTGAAGAAGTTGACCGTCGAGAAGCCCGATTACGCGCTGCAGGATGTCGCGCTGCTGCCGACGGTACCCGATCCCGACAAGATCTTCTGCATCGGCGTCAACTATGCCACGCATCTGGCCGAGAGCGGCCACCCGACGCCGGCGCATCCGATGATCTTCACCCGCTTCGCCAACAGCCAGGTCGGTCATGGCCAGCCGATGATCCGGCCGCTGGAGTCCGAGCGTTTCGATTACGAAGGCGAGATGGCCGTCATCATCGGCAAGGCCGGTCGCCGCATCTCGCGCGAAGCCGCGCTCAGCCATGTCGCCGGCTATGCCTGCTACAATGACGGCAGCATCCGCGACTGGCAGCGCCACACCTCGCAATTCGCGCCCGGCAAGAACTTTGCCGGCACCGGCGGCTTCGGGCCCTGGATGGTGACGACCGACGAATTGACCGACGTGACCAAGCAGACGCTCATCACGCGCCTCAATGGCGTCGAGGTGCAGAAGGCCCCGATCTCTGATCTCGTTTTCGACGTGCAGGCCTTGATTGCTTACTGCTCGACGTTCACCGAGCTTGCGCCCGGCGATGTCATCGTCACAGGCACGACCGGCGGCGTCGGCGCCTATCGCACGCCGCCGCTGTGGATGAAGGGCGGCGACGTCGTGGAGATCGAGATCTCCGGCATCGGCATCCTGCGCAATCCCGTCGAGGACGAGGGACGCGCGGCCTGATCGGCTGCACTCAACAACAAAAAGAAGGAGAATCCCATGCCCATGCCAACGCATATCCTGCCGACCACGGTGGTCGGCAGCTACCCGCAGCCGGAATGGCTGGTGAATCGCGCGATGCTGTCGAAGGTGGTGCCGCGCACGCGGTTGCACGACATGTGGCGGTTGCCGGCGGAGCATCTGGAAGAGGCGCAGGACGATGCGACCATCGTCGCGATCCGCGACATGGAGCGCGCCGGCATCGACATCGTGACCGATGGCGAAATCCGCCGCGAGAGCTACTCCAACCGCTTCGCCACCGCGCTCGACGGCATCGACGGCGACAATCCCGCGATGATCGTGGCGCGCACTGGCAACACCCAGACCCCGGTGCCGCGCGTCGTGGGTCCCGTGAAGCGCAAGGGACCGGTCGAGCTGCACGACATGCAGTTCCTGCGCAAGAACACCGACCGTGCTGCCAAGATCACGTTGCCGGGCCCGTTCACCATGAGCCAGCAGGCCAGGAACGAGTTCTACAAGGACGAGGAGGAGCTCGCGATGGCGCTGGCCGAGGCCGTCAACGCCGAGGCGCTCGATCTGCAGGAGGCTGGCGCCGACGTGATCCAGCTCGACGAGCCCTGGGTGCGCAACAATCCGGATCTTGCCAAGCGCTACGCCGTCAAGGCGATCAACCGCGCATTGCAGGGCATCACGGTGCCGACCGTCGTGCACCTCTGCTTCGGCTATGCGGCGGTCGTGCCGGGCTCGAACAAGCCGGCCGGCTATTCCTTCCTCGCCGAGCTCGACGACACCATTGCCGACCAGATCTCGATCGAGGCCGCGCAGCCGAAGCTCGACCTCGGCGTGCTCAAGGACCTGTCGTCGAAGAAGATCATGCTCGGCGTGCTCGACCTCGCGGATCCCGCGATCGAGAGCGTCGACACTGTTGCCGCCCGTATCCGCAACGGTTTGAAATACGTCTCGCCGGACCGCCTGGTCCCGGCGCCCGATTGCGGCATGAAGTACATGCCGCGCGCAACCGCGTTCGGAAAGCTGAAGGCGATGTGCGATGCGGCGGCCATGGTCCGGCGAGAGATCGGCTGAACAAAGCTGGGCCGGCGAGGATGGTTCGTTCGCCGGCCATCGCCTGGCTGTGGCCAGCCTGGTCGAAATCTGCGCGGGCGTCAGCTGCCGTTCAAGCTGACAGGAATTTGGTTAGAAGCTCCGTTGTGTCGGTAGGGTTTTCCTCAGGAAAGAAGTGACCGCCCTTGACGGCCCGACCTTGTACGTTGTCGGCCCACTTCTTCCAAATTCCCAATGCGCCGCCATTCTGCTCGTAGAATGTATCGAGTGGCCCGCCAGAAGCCCACAGGTGCAGCATAGGGCACTTAATGCGCCGGCCTTCCTTCTGGTCCGCCTTGTCGTGCTCGATATCCAGGGTTGCGGCCGCGCGGTACTCTTCGCAGATCGCATGCACCCGAGCCGGATCGCGGTAGGTTTCGATGTATTCCGCTTCCACTTCGGGGCCGAATGAGCCCTGGCCGAAGGGATTGTCGAATACCGCGTCCGGCGCACCGATCAGGTATTTTTCGGGAAGCGGTGCCTTCTGCGAGAGGAGGCTCCATGGCCAGTAGGTCATGGCGAACTTTGCGTCGGCGTGGCCCCAGGCTTCCGAGATCGGCAGCACGTCAAACACTGCGAGACGCTGCACCTTCTCCGGGTGATCGAGCGCAAGGCGGTAGGAAACGCGACCGCCGCGATCGTGTCCAACCAGATCGAATTTGGAAAAGCCAAGCTTATCCATCACGGCGACGAGCTCATTCGCCATCGCCCGCTTTGTATAGGGATAGTGATCCTCCGCAGAGGCGGGAACGCCGCTGCGGCCATATCCACGAAGATCGACGCAGATGACCGTGCGATTACCGGCGAGATGCGGCGCGACATGACGCCACATCAGGCTGGTTCGCGGAAATCCATGGACCATGAGCAGTGGGGATCCGCTCCCGTAGCGCCTGATGAAAATGGTGTTGTCGTCGGTCTTGATCTCCTTTGTCTCGAAGAGATCGGAAGCGTTCGAGGTGGAATTGTTTGGGGATTGGCCGGCCGCGCGTCGCGGTAGAAGCGCCGGTGATAGAGCGGCGCTCGATGCAGCGGTCATCACCTGGACGAAGGTGCGGCGCTCGATCTTTGTCTTTTCTGTCATCCCTGAGGTCCTTCGAGGTTCGCGCGACGCTCCTGGCAAACGCCCCCCTCAATGACGACGCGGTAAGACATGTTAGCACCTCCGTGGAAGCGCGCTTTCGCAGGATTAGCGTCACTGAACCGTTCGTGCTGATGATTTCGGTCATCCCGCTGGCGCGATGGGGCAGAGGCGGGAGCAGTCGGGAAGTGATCGTTGGAATGATCCTCCGCCTGTAACCAATGTGGTCGCGTCGCCGAATAGCGAGAGGGTAAGCGGAGGTGCGTCAACGCAAGCCGCCAGAGCAATGGAGGATCCATGTCCGACGAAATCAACCACGATCGCCGGCGTTTCGTTGGTGCTGCGGCAACGACAGTAGCTGCAGCACAATTCGGCGTAATCGCGCCGGCGGTTGCAGATCCCCGAGCGAGCAAGAAGGTCGCCCGCGACGTCAGCAGAAGATCGGAAGCAGCGGGGACGGACGCCACCGTCGTTCTCGTCCATGGCGCCTGGGCCGACGGTTCAAGCTGGGCGCACGTCATTACGCTACTGCAGTCCGAGGGACTGAAGACGATGGCGGCGCCGATCCCGCTCACATCGCTATCGGATGATGTTGCGGCGCTTGAGCGAGCGTTGGAGCGGACCGACGGGCCGGTTGTCCTTGTCGCACATGCCTATGCCGGCGCCGTGATTGGTGCGGTCACGCAGGAGAGAGTGCGGTCGCTGGTCTTCATTTCGGCTCTCTCTCCCGACGAAGGCGAAACAGTCGCGCAAATATTCTATCGCGACAAGCCGTCGCCGGAGGCGCCGAAACTCACCCCCGACAGTCATGGTTTCCTCTGGATGCCGAACGACCGGTTTGGCGCGGCCTGGTGCCAGCATGCCCGACCTGAGCAGGCTGCGCTCCTTGCTGCGATCCAGCGTCCCATTGCCGTCGCGGCAATCCAGGAAAAGGCTCTGAAAGCTGCATGGAAGGCAAAGCCGTCGTGGTACCTGGTCGCCGAGGAGGATCGAATGATCAATCCGGCGACACAGCTATTCCTGGCACGACGGATGGGTGCGCAGGTTCGCTCCGAGAAAGTCGATCATGCATCGCCGATCACCGCGCCGAAGCTGGTCGCCGGAATGATACGCGAGGCCGTCGCCAACGCAGGTCCGAACGCCACGCAGCAACACGGCTGAACTATCGCTATCGGTGCGATATGGTTGAAAGTGCCATTGGCATCTTTTCCAATAGGCTTCGCGACCTCGGCTTGTGCAAACAACTGGACGGAGTCACCAGCTGAATCTTAGTCAGCGGGGGGACCAGGTTCGAGCTCTGGTCCCGCCCACGACCCACAAAGCATCTCACACCCAGCCGCCATCCACGACGTAGTGCTGAGCGGTGCAGGCGGAGGCCTCGTCGGACGCGAGGAACAGGGTGAATTTCGCGACCTCGTCCGGTACCAGCCGACGCTTCAGGCACTGTCGCTGCTGCAGTTCGATCTCGCCCGCCGGCGTCATCCATTTCTCGAGCTGGCGCTCGGTCATGATCCAGCCCGGCGCGATCGCGTTCACGCGGATGTTGTAGGGACCGTAATCGCGCGCGAGGGAGCGCGTCAGGCCGACCACGCCCGACTTGCTGGCCGTGTACGCGGCCATGCCGCCTTGACCGGCCATCCACGACACCGAGCCGAAATTGATGATGGCGCCGGCATTCGCCGCCTTCATGTCCGGCAGCACGGCTTGGGCGGCGAAGAACTGGTGCTTCAGGTTCACCGCGATGCGGTCGTCCCAGTATTCCGGCGTCATCTCCTCGGTTTTGTGCCGTCCGTCATGTGCGGCATTGTTGACGAGGATATTGATCGCGCCGTGTGCTTTGCGCGCCTCGGCGACGCCGGCGCGCAACGCGGCGATGTCAGTCAGGTCGACGCGCTGGAAATGCGCAGCCAGACCCTGATCCGACAGCTCGCGTGCGAGGCGTTCGCCCTCGTCGGCCTTGATGTCGAAGAACACGACATTGGATTTCTGCTGCGCGAAGCGCCGCACGATCGCAGCCCCAATCCCCGATGCGCCACCGGTGACGAGAACGACCTTGCCGGCAAGGTCGGAATAAACGGCGGCCATGGGCACCTCTCAAGTTGCGTTGCGGGCGGTGCGAGGCGCCGCCCAGTTGTCCCGCCAACCTTAGCCATTCCCCGCGTGAGGTGTATAGATCAGAATTTTAGTTGCGTACCTCAAAAATCGAAGGCAGGATTGCAGCCAAAGAATAAGAGCCGGTTGGGAGGAATGTGATGAGACTGCTCGGGAAGCTGGGACTCGCCGCCGCCGCATGCCTGCTTTGGGCCAACTCCGCCGCGGCCGACACGACGGTCAAGTGGTTGCACATCGAAGCCAATCCGGCCCAGGTGAAGATCTGGGAGGAGGTTGCGCGCGCCTATGAGGCGTCGCATCCCGGCACCAAGATCGAGATGCAGTTCCTCGAGAACGAGGCCTACAAGGCCAAGCTGCCGACCATCCTGCAATCCAAGGACCGGCCGAACATCATCTACAGCTGGGCCGGCGGCGTCCTGAAGACGCAGATCGAGGCCGGCGTCCTCGACGACATCACCGATCAGGTGAAGGGGTACAGCGACAGCCTTACGCCGGCAGCGCTCGCCGCCTTCACGGCCAACGGCCGCGTTTACGGTCTTCCGACCGCGCTGTCGCAGGTCGGCTTCCTCTGCAACAAGGAGCTGATGGCGAAGGCGAAGGTCGATCCCGCAGGGATCAAGAGCTGGGACGACCTGCTTGCAGCGGTGAAAACGTTGAAAGCCGCCGGCGTGACCCCGATCGTGGTCGGCGGGGCCGACAAATGGCCGCTGCACTTCTATTGGACGCATCTTGCAGTGCGCGTCGGCGGCAAGCCGGCCTTCGACGCGGCGCTGCGCGGCGAGAACGGCGGCTTCGCCGGCGAAACCTTCCAGAAATCCGGCGAGCTGTTCAAGCAACTCGTCGATCTCCAGCCGTTCCAGAATGGCTTCCTCGGCTTCAAGAATCCGCAGGCGGTCGGCTATTTCGGCGATGGCAAGGCGGCGATGACGCTCGCCATCAGCACGGTCTATCATTTGCAGCGCGCACTTGCCGCCGACAAGGTCGGATTGAGCGAAGACAAGATCTGCTGGTTCGACTTCCCGGTCGTGGCGGGCGGCAAGGGCGCGCCAACCGATACGCTCGGCGGCATCACCGGCTGGCTGATCACCAAGGGCTCGCCGAAGGAGGCCGTCGATTTCCTGAAATACTTCGTCTCCAGGGATGTGCAGACGCGGCTTGCTGCGGGCAACTTCATCATCCCGGTGGTGCAGGGCGCGGATGCCGGTCTCAACAACGCCTTCATGAAGCTGATCGCGGCCAATCTGGCGAAGTCGAACTACCACCAGAACTTCTATGACCAGAGCCTCGGCCCCTCGGTTGGCCGCGTCGTCAACGACGTCACCGCCGAGATCGCCGGCGGCAGCATGAGCCCGCAAGACGCGGCCAAGGCGATCGAGGCGGCGTGGAAGCAGGGTAACTGACGGTGGCACGCCGGGCCGCGAGCGTGTCGGCGATGGACGTTGCCGGTGAGCTCCCGCAGGTCGCCGAGCGCGGCCCGAGCTGGGACGGCAGGCTGACGGTCCTGATCCTGTTCCTGCCGCCGGCGCTGCTGTTGTTCACGCTGTTCGTGGTGCTGCCGATCGGCGAGGCGGCCTGGTACTCGACCTTCAACTGGAACGGGTTCGGCAGGCCGACCAACTGGATCGGCTTCGACAATTACCGCTTCGTGTTGGAGACACGCGCCTTCTGGCTCGCGCTGCGCAACAACGGGCTGATCATCGCTGTTTCGCTCGCCATCCAGCTGCCGCTTGCGCTCACGCTGGCCTTGATGCTCGCCGAACGCTTTCGCGGGGCGGTGGCGCTGCGCATGCTGTTCTTCATGCCTTATATCCTGGCCGAGATCGCGACCGGACTGATCTTCAGCTTCGTCTATGACGGCGATTACGGCCTTGTCGCCTCGATCTGGCGCAGCTTCGGCGCCGAGCCCCCGCATCTGCTGGCCTCGACCGATACGGCAATGCTGGCCGTGCTGATCGTCGTCGTCTGGAAGTACTTCGGTTTCCACATGATGCTGTTCATCGCGGCGCTCCAGGGCCTCGACAAGAGCCTGATCGAGGCCGCGCGCATCGATGGCGCGACGCGTTCGCAAGCCCTGCGACACGTGGTCATCCCCTTGCTCTATCCGACGATTCGGCTCTCGGTGTTCTTCGCCATCGTCGGCTCGTTGCAGCTGTTCGACCTCGTCATGCCGCTGACGCGCGGGGGGCCTGCGGACTCCTCGAACACGCTGGTGAGCTTCCTCTACAACAACGGCATCTCCCGCATGCGGGTCGGATATGGCAGCGCCATCGGTGTCATTCTGTTCACGATCTGCGTGACCTTTGCCTTCACCTACAAGCGATGGTTCATGCGTGATGAGTAGCACCGAGACCAATCGTACGCCGTTCGATCCTGCCGTGCTGTTCAAGGCGGTGTTCCTCGCCGTCGTTGCCGTCTTCGTGCTGGTGCCGCTGCTCGCGACCTTGCTCGGCGGCTTCAAATCGCTCGGCGAACTGCGCGTCAATCCGTTCGGCCTGCCACGTCACTGGGAGTGGCAGAACTATGCCGACATCCTGTTCTCCGCGCGCTACTGGCAGCTCTTGCGCAACTCGCTGATCATCTCGACGCTCACGGTGACCCTGACCCTGATCGTCGCCTCGATGGCGGCGTTCACCTTCGCCCATGTCAGGTTCTACGGCTCATCGATGCTGCTGAGCTACCTGACGCTCGGCCTGCTGTTTCCGGCCGCGACCGCGGTGCTGCCGCTGTTCATCAAGGTGCGCGATCTCGGGCTGCTCGATACCTATTTTGGCGTGGCACTGCCGCAGGTGGCCTTCAGCCTCGCGATGAGCGTGCTGCTGCTGCGGCGTTTCTTCAAGGATATCCCCTATGAACTGCTCGAGGCCGCGCTGGTCGACGGCTGTAGCTATATCAAATTCTTCCGCTATGTGACGCTGCCGTTGTCGCGGCCGATCCTGGCGACCGTCGGGACCATCACTTTCGTCAACAGCTGGAACGCCTATCTGTTGCCGCTGGTGATGCTCAACACCGATGCGCTCTATCCCTGGCCGCTCGGCATCATGGTTTATCAGGGCGAGTATTCGTCCGAGTGGCACCTGATCCTGGCCTTCATCACGCTGACCATCCTGCCCACCATCATTCTGTTTCTTCTGGCGCAGAAGCACATCGTCGCCGGCCTCACCGCAGGCGCGGTCAAGGGATGAACGATACCTTACGGAGATCACAATGAGAAAAGTCGGCATCGGAATCATCGGCTGCGGCAATATCAGCACCGCCTATCTGAAGGCGGCCCAGCGCTTTCCAGTCATGGAAATCAAGGCGCTCGCCGATATGCGCAGCGATGCTGCAGAGCGGCAGGGCGCCGCCTTCGGGCTGCCGGCGATGCGGGTCGATCAACTGCTCAAGCGAGAGGATGTCGAGATCGTCATCAATCTCACGGTGCCGCTCGCCCACACCGACGTCAGCCTCGCGGTGCTGAATGCCGGCAAGCACGTTCATTCCGAGAAACCGCTCGGCATCGACGTCGCAGAAGCCCGCAAGGTGATGGATCTCGCCGCGCAGAAGGACCTTCGCGTCGGCTGCGCGCCCGATACGTTCCTTGGCGGTGGGCACCAGACCGCGCGCAAGCTGATCGACGATGGCGCGATAGGCACGCCGGTCGCGGGCAGCGTCTTCTTCGGCTGCCCTGGCCATGAGCGCTGGCACCCATCGCCGGGCTTCTATTACCTTCGCGGCGGAGGGCCGATGCTCGACATGGGGCCGTATTACATCACGGATCTCGTGCAGCTGCTTGGCCCGGTCGCGAGCGTGATGGGCTCGACCGCGCGTCCGAAATCCGAGCGGTTGGTCACCAGCCAGCCGATGAAAGGCACCCTTATCCCGGTCGAGGTTTCGACCCATGTCGCCGGCACGCTCGAATTCGAGTGCGGGGCGGTCGTCTCGATCGCGATGAGCTTCGACGTGCCGAAGCACCGGCACGCGCCGATCGAGATCTATGGCGACAAGGGCAGCATGTTGGTGCCGGACCCGAACCGGTTCGGCGGCGAGGTGCAGGTCGCGAAGACTGGCGGTGAATGGGAGCCGGTGCCGCTGACCCACGGTCATGTCGATGGCGAGTTTCGTTCCATCGGTGTCGCCGACATGGCCTCCGCGATCCTGAACAACCGTCCGCATCGCGCCAGCGGCGCGCTCGCTTTCCATGTGCTCGAGGTGATGGAGGCGTTCCAGACCTCCGCCGACGAAGGACGCCGCGTCAAGATCGGGAGCTGCGTCGAGCGGCCGGCAATGCTGCCGGCCGGACGTGAAACCGGACAGATCGACTGAGGGAATGACCATGCGCAAGGCAATGATTGTATGGGGCGGCTGGCCGGGACACGATCCCGATCTCTGCGCCTCGATGATCCGCGGCTGGCTGAAGGCGGAAGGCTTTGAGGTCCGGGTCGAGACCACGACGGCGGCGTTCGCCGATCCCGCGATCCACGATCTGTCGCTGATCATCCCGATCTATACCATGTCGAAGATCGAGAAGGCGGAAGCGCTCAATCTCTGCGCGGCCGTGCGTGGCGGTGTCGGGCTGGCCGGGCATCATGGCGGCATGTGCGATGCGTTCCGCGAGTCCGTCGACTACCAGTTCCTGTGCGGCGGGCAGTGGGTCGCGCATCCCGGCAACATCATCGACTACAAGGTCGACTTGACGAAGCCGGATGACCCCATCATGAAGGGGCTGAAGAGTTTCGAGCATCGTTCCGAGCAGTACTACATGCATGTCGACCCCGCCAACGAGGTGCTGGCGACGACGACCTTCACGGGCGAGCACGCGCCCTGGATCGACGGCGTGGTGATGCCTGTGGTCTGGAAGAAGCGATACGGCGCGGGCAGGGTGTTCTACTCCTCGCTCGGTCACCGCGCTTACGAGCTCGACGTACCGGAGATTCGAACGTTGATGACCCGTGGCATGCTGTGGGCCGCGCGGGAATGACAGCCGGTGCGACGCAGCCGGCGGTTCGCGCCACGCTGGAGGACGTCGCGCGTGCGGCGGGCGTTTCGCTCGCCACCGTCGACCGCGTCGTCAACCGGCGCGAGGGCGTGCGCGCCAAGACCGTCGCACGTGTCGAGGCCGCGGTGGCAAAACTCGGCTATCGGGGCGACGTCGCGGCCGCGCGGCTCGCCCGCGGGCAGACGTTCCGCTTCGCCTTCGTGCTACCGAGCGGCAGCAACAGCTTCATGACCAACCTGGCCGAGCAGGTCCAACGCACCGCGGACTGGCTCGCCGGCCACCGCGGCTTCATCGATATCCTCCATGTCGACGTGTTCGATCCGGATGTGCTCGCCGGTGCGCTGGAAAACCTGTCGCCGGCCTATCAGGGCGTCGCCGTCATCGCGCTCGACCATCCCAGGGTGCGCGCCGCGATTGACGAGCTCGCCGCGCGCGGGGTCGCCGTGGTGACCCTTGTGTCGGACGCGCCGAGCTCGCGGCGGCTGCATTATGTCGGTATCGACAACCCGGCCGCGGGGCGAACTGCGGCAACGCTGATGGGGCGTTTCCTCGCCGGCCGCGAGGGAAAGGTTGCCGTGATCGCGGGTTCGTTGTCGCTGCGCGATCACACCGAGCGGCAGTTCGGCTTCCACCAGATCCTGTCCAGCGAGTATCCGAACCTGCTCGCGCTGCCGGTGATCGAAGGCCGCGACGACAGCGAGCGCACCCGGGAGCTCACGGTCGCACTGCTGGCGCGCCACGCCGATCTCCGCGGCATCTACTGCTGCGGCGCCGGGAACCGCGGCATCGCCAATGCGCTGGAGGCCTCGGGCCGCGCGCGCGAAGTGGTCTGGATCGCGCACGAGCTGACCCAGTACACGCGGCGTTTCCTGGTCCGCGGCACGCTCGATGCCATCATCAACCAGGATCCCGGTCACGAGGCGCGGTCTGCGGCGCGAGTTCTGCTCGCGCATTGTTCGGGTGAGCCGATCAGCCCCGACCAGGAGCGCATCCGCATCGATATTTTTCTGCGGGACAACCTGCCGTGATTCGCGTACGCGGGTGATGCGCAGCTTGCTTCGATAGGTGTCGCGAAGCGCCGGAGCGTCCTCAACAATGCTCAGAAGTTCGCTGCCATTGCGGCGAGGTGCTGATGGGCTCTTTCGCGGGCAGCCTCGATGGGCTGTTGCGGTCCGGTGGTTGGCCCGATCGGTACGAAACGGACATTGCTGATACCGATAAAGCGCAAAATTTCCCGCAGGTAAGGCGTTGCCATGTCGATGCGCCCGCGGTTCATTCCGGTGGCGAAATCGCTGCCACTGGCGAGGATCACCGTGGTTGGCCGGTCCGTCAGCAGCGGGACATATCCCAGGGAGGGATCGAACCGAAAGGTGAGCCCGGGCTGGACGATGATATCGAACCATTGCTTGAGCTTGTAGGGAATGCTGAAGTTCCACATGGGCGTCGAGATCAGCACCCGATCGGCCAGTGAAACGCGCAGCGCCATCCGCTCGGCCTCCGCAAAGCTGTCGCGTTGCGCGTCGTTGAAGGCCTGCGCCTTCATGCGCGCATATTTGGCCTCGACGATGGGACCTGCGAATTCCGGCAGCCGCTCGCGCCAGAGATCCACGACGTCAATATCCCAGTCCGGACGGGCCTGCCGAAACCCGTCAAGAAACACGCGCGCGCCGGCGCTCGACTCGGAGTCGGCACGGGGCGAGCAGGAGAGGTGCAAAAGCTTTGCCACCACTCATCCCAGCGCTTTGATGACGGCATCCGCCCGGGTGACGACGGCGACGTTCTGCATGGCAAAGTTGATCGAGGCGGAGTGCCAGTCGGCATTCATGGTCGAGCAGCAATCTTCCGGCACGATCATGAAATAGCCCTTGTCGGCGCCGGTGCGTGCGGTGTGCTCGACCGACATGTTGGTCCATGCGCCGGTGTTGATGATCATATCGCGGCCGGTGGCTTTCAGGATCGTCTCCAGCCGGGTGCCCTCCCAGGCGCTCATCCGCATCTTCTCGACGACGAAATCGCCGGGCCGTGGCTCGAGGCCGGAGACCGGGGCGGCGCCCCAGCTGCCGCGCACCATCGCCTTGCTGTCGACGAGGCCCTCGAACAGCGGTGCGTTCAGCGTCACGCCGGGCGCGCCGGGCTCGACCACGAACCAGACATGGATGATGGCGACGCCGCGCGCGCGAGCTGTCTCCGCCAAGCGCCGGACGTTCTCGACCACATGCTGTTGCTTCGCATGACCCGGTGCGCCTGACTCGGCGAATGCGCCGCCATCCATGATGACATCGTTCTGAAGATCCTGGATGATCATGGCGCAGCGGCTCGGATCGAGCCGCATCTCGCCGTCGGCGAGGATGGGCGCCGCAGCCGCGGGGCCGGCGCTTGCGCCGCCGCTGCCGCGTTTGCCGCTCATATAGGGCTCGTGGCGCGGCCCGGCCTTGGTCGGGATCGCATAGACCGAATGCGTCGACGTCAGATAGAGCGTGCGGAAATCCGGGCCACCCCAGGCAAGGTTGGCGACGAGCTCGGGCACGCGGACTTTTCCGAGCAGCTCACCGCGCGGTGAATAGACCCAGACGCCGCCGGGCGCGGTGACCCAGACATTGCCATGCTGGTCGCACTTCATGCCGTCGGGCAGGCCCGGCTCCAGCTCGGAGCGGATGCCGCTTGCAAACGCGCGTGCGTTCGACAGCGAGCCGTCGCCGTTGACGTCGAATACGCGGATCAGCGCCTGCACGGTGTCGTTGACATAGAGCAGTTTCTCGTCAGGCGAGAAGCACAGCCCGTTCGGCTGGTCGAACAAATTGCGGTCCACCACGAGCGTTGGCTCGCCGCCGGGCATGACGCGATAGACGCCCTGGAAGCCGAGCTGGCGCGGCCGCTCGACACCATAGACCGGCATGCGGCCATACCAGGGATCGGAGAAATAGATGGCACCGGAGGAGTGCACGCAGACGTCGTTGGGGCTGTTGAGCTCCTGTCCCTGGAAGTGCGAGGCCAGCACTTCGCGGCGCCCGTCCGGTCGCTCACGGATCAGCGACGAGGTCGCGTGCTCGCAGACGACCAGATTGAGCTCGGCATCATAGGTCATGCCATTGCATTTGTTCGACGGGCGCTTGACCTCCGCGACGCCGCGCCGCGAATCCCAGCGCCGCCGCACGTCGCCCGGCATGTCCGAGAACAGGAGATAATGATCGACCGGATGCCAGATCGGCCCTTCCGTGAAGTCAAAACCTGTTCCAACCTGCGCGACCGGCGCGTAGGGGTCGATCAGGCTCTCGAATTCGGAGCGCAAGGTGACATGCGTCATCGGTCGATATCCTCAGGTCACGTCAGGCAGGGAACCAGTTCCGCGCGGGCAGCGACTGCACGATCGGGCCGGGGACCTGGTCGTGCAGGCGTCCGACGACCATGCCGCCCTCGATCTTGGCCGGCCTGTCGTGCACCGGCAGCAGATAGCGCGAATTGCTCAGGAGCTTCTTGATCGACGCCTTCTCGGCCCGCTTACTGGTGCCGTGGTTTCCCGTCGTCCGCGGCTCCCAGTCGTGAATCTCGTTGAAGGGCGTGACGATCTGGTCGTTGAAGTCGTAGATCACGTCGCCGCAGATCGTCGCGATCCCGTCGGCAGTCTCGACGATGACGTTCATCGATCCCTCGGTATGTGCATTGGCCGCATCGCAATAGACGCCGGGCATCAGCTCGATAGGACCTGTGATCTCGAGGTCGAGGAAGCGCAGCGCACTCTTGGTGTGCAGTCGGTCGATGAGATGCTTGATGTCGGGCGCCGGATATTGCGGATGCATCAAGCCGGAGACGGAATATTCGAGTTCTTTCCGATT
The DNA here is from genome assembly GCF_051810765.1 of Bradyrhizobium sp. 604_D8_N2_3. Lineage (NCBI taxonomy): Bacteria > Pseudomonadati > Pseudomonadota > Alphaproteobacteria > Hyphomicrobiales > Nitrobacteraceae > Bradyrhizobium > Bradyrhizobium sp. 604_D8_N2_3. The sequence goes on from NZ_JBPWPM010000001.1 coordinate 3,506,556, forward strand.
GAGGACGACGGTCGTGTTCATCGGAAACAGATCGTCCTTGCCGGCGTGGTCGATGTGCAGATGGGTGTGGCAGACGAAGCGGACGTCGCCCATGCGCACGCCGTGGCGGGCGAGCTGGTTCTCGATCATGTGCTCGTGGTATTGCAGGCCGCGCATCCCGAGCGTTTCCATGATCTGGTTGGAACGGTAACCGGTATCGACCACGACCGGATATTTGCCGCCGAGGATCAGAAAGCCGAGGGTGAGGACGCGGCGAGTGCGGCCGCAGTCGCGGCCGAGGACTAGAAAGCTCGATTCCAGCTCGATATCGCCATAGTCCAGGATCTTGATCTCCAGCGCCATTCGTTTCCCTCCCTGTTCTGTTCTTGTCTGTCAAAGCCGGTAGACGCGCGTTGCCGTCGTCCTGAAAATTGCGTCCTGCTGCTGGGTCGTCAGCTTCGCGGCCGCGGCACGAAAGGCGTCGACGAGCTCCCGATAGCTGGTCCACAATTTCTCGATCGGAAAATTGGAGCCAAACAGGCAGCGCTCCGCGCCGAAAATCGCGACGGTATCGGTAAGGACGGCCGCGATATGCGCGGGATCGTTGCGGTGGATGAAGGTGCCGAGCCCGGAGAGTTTTGAGACCACGTTCGGACAGACCGCGAGCCGGGCCATCCCGACGCGCCAGGCGGCCCGGCCCGCCGGCGAGAGGTCTTCCAGCATGCCGGCATGCTGGAGGATGAAGGTCACCCGGGGGCAGGACTCGGCGAGTTGCGCTGCATCCGGCATCTGCGGCGTGAAGACCTGGAGATCAAAGCTCCAGCCGTAGTCGGCCAGGTGCGCGATGTTGCGGCGGACCATGGGATCGACGCAGAGATCGGGCTTGGCCGCGAAGCGATAGAGCGGATTGTCGTGCCAGTGCAGCTGCATCCGCACGCCGCGCACGAGCGGATAGCGCTTCAGGCGATCGAGTTGCGGGCGAACGTCGTCGACGGCGAAATCTGCGTAGGCGACGATGGCATGCGGCCAGCCGTGCTCGTCGGCGGTCTGCTGGACCCAGGCGGTTTCATCCTCGAAGCGGTCGTTGGCCCAGTTGGTCTGGACATAGACCGAACGGGTGACGCCGGTGCCCTTGAGGTCGTCGAGATATTCCCGGATCGGATAATCGCGACGGATCGGCTCGTAGGGTCCAAAGATGCGCGGCTGCATCGGGCCGGTCAGCCAGGGCAGGTCGGCCTGTCGCCAGATGTGATGATGGCCGTCGACAATGTCGCTCACGCCGCTTTCCTCCGTCCCAACGTCAGAATGTGCGCGACAATCGACGCGCTTGAACCGCCATCCACGAGATCATCGACGAAGCGCTGGATGGCCACCAGCGCCTCGGTCTGCGGGCGGAAATCCGGGCCCGTCGCGAGCGGCGTCAGCCAGCTCACGCGCCAGGCGCGCCGCGACAGCTTTGCGACAGCGTCGCGCAACGCGTCGGGTTCGCCGCGTTCCAGCCCGTCCGACACGATGACGACGGCCGCGCCTCGCGCGTAACCGCCGAACCGCGGTACCGCGAGGAAGGCTTGCAGCGCGTCGCCGATGCGGGTGCCGCCATCCCAGTCGCTGACGAGGTGCGCCGCCGCGCTCAGCGCTTGCTCGCGACGCTTGAGGCGCAATGGGCGGGTGACGCGGGTCAGCCGCGTGCCGAAGGTGAAGACCTCGACATTTGGCGCGGCCTGCACCAGCGTATGCGCGAGCTTCATGTTCTCCTCGGTGCGCGTCTTCATCGAGCCGGAGACGTCGATCAGCAGCAGGAGCTTTCGCCGGCGCTGGCGCCGCTTCAGGTGCCCGAGCCGCAGGATCTCACCGTCGCTCCGCACGCTGTCGCGCAAGGTTCGGCGAAGGTCGGCAAACGGCCCGCGGCGGGCGCGCATGCGCCGGTGGCCGCGCCGCTGCGGCAGGCGCCGCGGGGCCTCGCGCGCCAGGCGGCGGAGCGCGTCGGTGGTGGAGAGCTGGGCGAAGCGGCGCTCCACCAGCGCCTCGGAGCGCGTCGCAGCGAGGCCGGATTCGTTGGCTTCGTCGGAGAACAGGGGGGCCTGTTCGCCGCGGCCCTCTTCCTGGAGCCGGACAGTTTCGTCGTCGTCGCCGTCATCGACATGCTCGATGGCTTCGCTGCCGCGGAAGTGCAGGTCGAACAGCCGGTCGAAGGTCGTGCGGCGCTCGGGTGGCGGGGCGAGCGTGGCCAGCGCCGCTTGCCTGATGTCGTTGAGGTCGCGCGGCCCGAGCAGCTCGATCGCGGCGAGATAGGAGGTGGTCTGCTCGGGCGCGACGGCAAAGCCGTTGGCGCGCAGCAGCGCGGCGAAGGAGACGAAGATGCGGGCGGCGCGCGGAAGCTCCGGCTCGGTGCTCATGCGGTTGCCTCCGCGAGCATGACGTCGAGCCGGGGTGAGATGAAATGCAGGTCTTCCTCGTCTTTCAGCGCCACGCCGATCGAGCGTTTGAAGGCGTCGGGCCAGCGCGCACCGCCCTTGTGAAGGAGCGTCGCCGCTTCAGCCCAGTCGACGGCTTCCGCGATGCCTGGTGCCTTGCTGAGCGGCTCGCGGCGCAATTTGCCGACGGCCGCGACGACGGCCCGCGCTGTCGCCTCGGCGACGCTGGAGGCCCGCAGCATCACGATACGCGCCTCCCGCTCTTCAGTGGGATAGTCGATCCAGTGATAGACACAGCGGCGGCGCAGGGCTTCGTGCAGGTCGCGCGTCCGGTTCGATGTCAGCACGACGACAGGACGTTCGGCCGCGCGCACCGTGCCGCGTTCCGGGATCGAGATCTGGAAGTCCGAGAGAAACTCGAGCAGGAACGCCTCAAACTCCTGGTCGGCGCGGTCGATCTCATCGATCAGCAGCACGGTGGAGTCGGGTGCGCGAAGCGTCGCCAGCATCGGCCGCTCAATCAGAAACGTTTCGCCATAGATGTCGATGCTCTCGTCGCCAGCCTGGCGGATCGCGAGCATCTGGCGTGGATAGTTCCACTCGTAGAGCGCGGCCGAGGCGTCGATGCCCTCGTAGCATTGCAGGCGGATGAGGCGACGGCCGAGGACGGCGGCGATGGCTTTCGCGGCCTCGGTCTTGCCGACGCCGGGGGCGCCTTCGAGCAGGAGCGGTTTGCCGAGGGCAAGGCCGAGATAGGCCGCGGTCGCGAGCCCTTCATCGGCGAGGTAATAGGCTGCCCGAAGCGCCTTCTCCAGCGCTTCGGGGGTGTCGATGCCGACGATGTTGCTGCGGACTGCCATGGCCAGTCTCAGCGTCGCGCCTGTGGCCGCGCGCCGCCCTGGGTCTTGATCGCGCGCAGCACCTTTTCCGGCGTAATCGGCAGATCGTCGATGCGTACGCCGACGGCGTTGAAAATCGCATTCGCGACAGCCGGCAGCACGGGATTGGCGCACATTTCGCCCGGTCCTTTGGCGCCGAACGGGCCATCTGGCGCGGGGCGCTCCAGCACGGCGATATCGTGCGGGCAAATGTCGCCCGGGCCCGGCATCAGATATTCGACGAAGTCGCGGGGGCCGTGAACAGGGTCGGGATAGTGAGGCTCCGTCGTCTCGTAGAGCGCGTGGCTGATGCCCATCCAGGCGCCGCCGACGAGCTGCTGCTCGACCAGGCGCGGATTGAGCGCGCGGCCGAGCTCATAGGCGGAGTCCATGCGGACCATCGCGACTTCACCGGTCTCGTCGTCGACCTCGACTTCCGCCACGAGACAGGCATGGGCGTAGCAGGTCGCCGGCGACATCTCGCCGGTTTCGGGGTCGACGTTGGACAGGGGCACGAGGAATATGCCGCGGCCGGAGATGGTCTTGCCCTGCTTGAACTGGGCGGCGATGGCGACGTCCTTGGTCGAGATCGAGCGATGCGGCGCACCCTTGACGTGGATGTTGCCGCGTCCGTCGGTTTCGAGATCGGCGGCGTTGACCTCGAGCTCCTCGGCGGCCGCCTCCATCATCACGCCGCGTGCCTCGCGCGCCGCGGCCATCACGGCATTGCCGACGCGATGGGTGCCGCGCGAGGCGAAGGAGCCCATGCAATGCGGACCGGTGTCGGAATCCGCGGTATCGACATAGACGTCCTCGACGGGAACGCCCAGCGTCTCCGCGCAGATCTGCCGCGTCACCGACTTCATGCCCTGGCCGAGGTCGATCGACGACAGCGCCACCGTGAACTTGCCGCTCGGGTTGGAATGAACCAACGCCTGGCTGGGATCGCCGCCGAGATTCATGCCGATGGGATAGTTGATCGACGCCATGCCGCGTCCGCGATGCCGGGTCATCAGCGCCTCCTGGTGCCGAACACGGAGGAGAAGCGGGGCGCGCCGTGCGAGGGCGCGGCCGGCCGCGGTGGAGGGGGCGGCGGCGCAGGGGGCGGCGGCTCGCGCGGTGGTTCGCGGGTGACGGCGGGCGGGAGCCGGTCATAGCTGGTGCGCTGCTGGACTGGCGCGGCCGGCCGGCTGCGCGAATCCGTCGGGGTCGGCGGGATCACGGCGCGGCTGCCGCCGCCGTCCTTGCGCGACGAAGCTCGCTTGAACTCCTCGCGGATGGGCCATTTCGCCTTCTCGGCGGCGACCTGGACGCATTCGATCAGCGCGGTGTTCTTGGCTTCGCGCCGATGCGCCTTCATGTCGCCGTCGCGATAGGCATTGAGGATCCGGAACTCCATCGGGTCCATGCCGACGAGGTTTGCCAGCTTGTCCATCTGGCACTCGATCGCAAAATCCATCGCGGTGACGCCGAAACCGCGCATCGCCGTCGCGGGCGTCCGGTTGGTGAAGACGCAATAGACGTCGCCATAGACATTGGGGATAGTGTATGGCCCGGGCAGATGCGCGGCACATTTCACGGCGGCGTAGCTGGAAAGCCTCGTATAGGCGCCGCTGTCGAAATAGGCGCGGATTTTTCGCGCGATGACACGGCCATCCCGCATCACGCCGTCCTTGATGTAGATGCGCTCGGCCCCGCGGGGCGGGCCGTATTGCATCTCCTCCTCGCGTCCGAACACGTAGCGGACGGGCCGCCCGGTCAGCATCGCGCCCAGGATCGCGAGCGGCTCGGTCAACGTATCCACCTTGCCGCCAAAGCCGCCGCCGACCGTGCCGCCGATGAAGTGAAAGGTGTTGGAAGGCAGGTCCAGGATCTTGGCGCAGGTGTCGACCGAGAAGAACAGTGCCTGCGTCGAGGTGTAGACGACGTAGCGGCCGTTGGTGTCGGGCGCGGCGATCGCGCCATTGGTTTCGGTCGGCGCGTGCTCGATCGGAGACATCTGGTAGCGCTGTTCGAGCACGTGGTCGGCGGTCGCGAGCGCGGCGTCGGCATCGCCGAAGCGCAGCTTCTGGTGATCATGGACGTCGTGATAGATGAAGGCGTTCTTCGGATAGGTCTCGTTGACGACAGGCGCCCCGGCCTTGAGCGCGTCCTCGACGTCGAGCACGACCGGCAGCGGCTCGTAGTCGATCCGCACCTTTGCGATCGCCTCGAACGCCTCGCGCTCGCTGTCCGCGACGATGGCGACGACCGGTTCGCCCTTGTAGCGGACCTTGTCCGCCGCCAGCGTAGGCTCGTCGTCCTTGCCGAAGTTGATGAGGCTGAGAAGCGTGTTGAGATTGCGCGGCACGTCGGCGCCGCGGATGATCCGGCGTACGCCGGACGAGCGTTCGGCTTCCGTGGTGTCGATATGGCGCAACCGCGCGTGGGCCTGCGTCGAGCGGACCACCTTCAGATGCAGCATGCCCTGAAGCTTGTGGTCGTTGAAATAGCTCGACGTGCCCGTGACATGGCCGAGCATGTCCTGGCGCTGCGTGCCCTTGCCGATCTCATTGAGATTGTCGTCGCGCTCGTCGGCGAAAATGTCCTTGCGCAGTTCCAGCATGACAAGATCCTTTAGGCACTGGCCCGGCCGCCCGAAGCGGCGAGGATGGCATCGATGATGGGTTCGTAGCCGGTGCAGCGGCAGATGTTGCCGGAGATCGCCTCGACGACCTCGGCGCGGCTAGGCTGCGGATTGCGATCGAGCAGCGCCTTTGCCGCCATCAGCATGCCCGGCGTGCAATAGCCGCATTGGGCGGCAAAATTGTCGGCGAAGGCACGCTGGAGCGGATGCAGGTTCGGGCCCTGCTTGAGGCCGTCGAGCGTCTCCACCGATCGGCCGGCGACGGTTTCCGCCAGCGTCAGGCATGACAGGTGCAACTCGCCGTCGATCAGCACACTGCAGGTGCCGCAGCCGCCCTGGCCGCAGCCGAATTTCGGCGTCATATCGCCGATCAGTTCGCGCAGAGCGACCAGCAGGTTGGTGCCGCCATCGACGAAGATCGCGACGTCGCGGCCGTTATGACGAAATTGCAGGGCGGTCTTGGCCATGACGAGCTATTCCTGACCCGAGAGGAGACGGCGCAGATGGACGCCGGCGATCTCGCGGCGATACCAGGCGCTGCCGAGCGCGTTGTCGAAGGGGGAGGTGCCCTCGGTGACGGCGGACGCCGCAGCAGCGATGGTCGCGGCATCCAGCGAACGTCCCTCGAGCACACGCTCGGCGGCGCGTGCCCGAATCTGGGTCGGCGCCATCGAGCCCAGCGCGATCCGTGCCCCGGCGATCCGTCCGCCACTGATCGGCAGATGGGCTGCGAGCGTAATGACGGAGCCGCCCTTTGGCTTGATACGGGCGACCTTGTGGTAGCGGAAGGCGTCCGCGCTCGCCGGCCGTGCGCAGGACACCGAGAGCACCAGCGTGCCGGCTTGCCGCTCGCGCGACTGCAAGAACTCTTCGATGGCGATGTCGCGCGTGCCAAAGCCGCCCTGCACGGCGACGGTGGCATCGAGCGCAAGCAGCGCCACCGTGAAGTCGCCATAGGGACTTGGCGCGAACAGGTTGCCCCCGACCGTGCCCATGTTGCGCACCGCAGGTCCGCCGATCGAGCGGGCAGGGGCGTGCAGGAAGCCGAGGTCGCGCTCGGCGAGGATTTTTGCGAAGGTGATGCCGGCCCCCAGCGTCACACGCGGGCCCGACGCGTCGATCCGGGTCAGGGCCTGGTCGCTGGCGCGGATGACGGTCGAGACAGAGACGTCACCCTCGTTCAGCGCCCGCATCACCAGCGTGCCGCCGCCAAGATAGCGTGCGCCGCGATCTGCCGACAGCGCGCCGGCCGCTTCGCTGGTGCTGGCAAAAGTCTTCACTGTCACGGCCATTGCTATGCCGCCTCCTTCAGGTGCCGGCGGATCGCCTCGAAGCCGGCTTGATAGATGTCTTCCGCGACCATGTGGACGATGCGATCGCGGTCCTCCGGCCTGGTGCTGAAGCGCGACTCCCAGTGCCAGAAGGTGCGATCGCCGTCGGTCACCGGCAGCAGGCGGACATGCGCCACGTAGTTGAACATCGGCACCGGCGTATCGAGCAGGCAATAGCTGAAGGTCTGCTCGAGATCGGAGAGCGCCAGCAATTGCTCGCGCAGCTCCGATCCGTCCTGCAGCTTGAAGCGCCTGACACAGCCAATTTTGTCAGGGGAGTGCGCGCGCTCGATCGTGGAGGTCGCGACCGCCGGATGCCAGCGATCGTGTCCGTTGAAATCGCGCAGCACGTCCCACACCGCATCGGTCGGCGCATCCAGGATCGTGCTCTTGACGATATGCGGCACGGAGCTCACCCTCCGAACTGGCGCTTGAGGGCGTCGAAGCCGCCCTGGAACACGCCGCCGCCGATATTGCCGACGAGCTCCGCTTCCCGTTCGGGTGCGCAGTCGAACTCGGCGGTCCATTCCATGAAGGTCTGGTCGCCGTCGGTGACCGGCGTCAGCCGCAACGTCGCGACGTAGTTCTCGACGCCCATGGGGGATTCCAGGATCGAATAGGTGCAGAACATGTCGTAGTCGGAAAGGCCGAGCAGCTTCTCGCGGATGCGGTCGCCGTTGCGCAGGCGAAAATCCCTGACACAGCCGATCTTGTCCGAGGGCTCGCCGCCCTCGATCCGGCTTTCCGCGATCGCGGGATGCCAGTTCGGCATGCCATTGAAATCGCGCACCCGCGCCCAGACGCGATCGTTGCGCGCATTGACGACGGTTGAGACATAGACGCGGGCCATGATGTGACCTCAGCTCTTCTTCCGGGGGCTGCGCTCCGCGGGCGGCTCGCCCTCGGTGGAAGGCGAGGGAGCTGCAGCCGGCTTCTCGCCGCCTCCGCCTCCACCGCCGCCCTTGCGGGCGGACTCCTTGATGCCTTGCATGTCGCGGGCCTCGCGGATCAGGCCCGGCATCTTGGCGAGGCTGCCGCCCTCGACGCCGATATCCGCCAGAAGCGAATCGATGAGAGGCGCCTGGACGCGGTAGCGCAGCGCCGAGTCGATCACCTCGTCGGTGGCGCTGCGGCCGCCATTGCCACCATGGCCGTTGCCGTTGAGGCCGTCGACCTGGAGGATGCGGATGCCCTCGATCTTCTCCATTGGCTTGACGCTCTCGCGCACGATGCCTTCGATGCGGTCAAGCAGCTTTCTGCGGAACAGCGAGTAGCGGGCCTGGTCGGTCAGCACGTTCTCGGCCTCGTTGAGCAGCCGCTGCGCCTCGGCCTCCACGGCCGCGCGAACGCGCTCGGCTTCGGCTGCAATTCGGGTCTCCTCGGCCTGCTTCTCGGCGATCACGATTTCCACGCTCTTGCGACGCCTGGCGATCTCGTTTTCACGTGCGGTGATGACGCGCTCGGTGGCCTCCGTCGCATGTATCCGCGCTTCCTCGGCCGAGGCCCGGGCGGCGGATTCTTCCAGCGACTTCAGGTGGATCGCGATCGCCTTCTCCATCAGAACGGTCTCGACCTCCTTCTCGCGATTGACTTCGAGCTTCCGCAACTCGCGCTCACGGCCGATGCGGGCCTCATCCAGGCCGCGGTCGGAGGCAATGCGGGCGCGCTCGACCTCCTCGCGCGCGGCAATCTCGGCTTCCTGGAGCGACTGGACGCGGGCGACCTCGAGTTGCTCGATCGAGCGGCGGCGTTCGATCCGCGCCGCCTCCAGCGCCTGCTCGCGCGAGACGTCGGTGGTCTCGACGTCCTTGCGTGCGACGATCTCGGCCTGCTTGACCTGGCGGTCGGCGTCGATGCGTTCGGAGCGCTTGGTGGAGAGCGCGATGACGCGGTCCTCGTCCGCGATCTCGATCGCCTTCTTCTGCTCGATATTGAGCACTTCGCGCTTCTTGGACGAATTGATCCGCTCGGACTCCAGCGCGAGATCGACGCCGATGCGCTGGCGCTCGATCACGTCGCGCCGCTTGAGGTCAGCCGCCTCGACTGCGGCGGTCCGCTCGATCTCGAGCGCCTTGGTCTCCCTGTCGGCCTGGATCCGCTCGGCCGCGATGGCCTTCTCCTGCGCGATGCGCGCGGCCTCGATCGCTTCGCGGGAGGCGATATCGGCTTCCTCGACGGCGCGGTTGCGGGCGATCTCGAGCGAACGAACTCGCTCCTCCTGGGCGATACGGGAGGCTTCGGTGGCCTCGCGTGCCGCGATTCCCGCGACGTCGAGTGCCTGGTTGCGCTCGATCTCCAATTGCCGCGTATTCTGCTCGGCGGCGATGCGTTCGGCGGCAAGCGTCCGCTCGCGGGCGATGCGCGCGGCCTCGACCGCGCGCTGGGCCTCGATCTCGGCTTCCTGGATCGTGCGCACCTGCTGGATCTCAAGCGCGCGGGTGCGCTCGTCTGACGCGATGCGCTCGACATTGACAATCATGGTCTGGGCGATGCGGGCCTTTTCGGTCGCTTCGCGGGCGGCGATCTCGGCCTCGTCCACGGCGCGGGTCCGCTCGATCTCGCGGCGCCGCGTCTCTTCTTCATTGGCAATACGAGCGTCGGTCACTACCCGGTCCTGCTGGATACGCGCCTTCTCGATCGCCTCGCGGGCGGCGATCTCGGCTTCCTCGATAGTGCGCATCCGCTCGATTTCGCGCTGGCGCACCTCGCGCTCAGAGGCGATGCGGCTGGTGTCGATCGAGCGCTGGTTGGCGATCCGGGTCTTCTCGACCTCCTCGCGGGCGAGCAGTTCCTTCTCCTCGATGGTGCGGGTGCGTTCGATCTCCCGCTGGCGTGTCTCGCGCTCCGAGGCGATACGGGCTTCCGCGATCGCCTGGTCGTTTGCGATGCGTGCCTTCTCGATGGTCTCCCGTGCGGAAATCTGCGCCTGCTCGGCCTCGGTCTCGCGCAGGGCCCGCTCACGCGCGACCTCGGTGCGTTGCAGGGCGCGGCGCATCTCGATGTCACGCTCCTGCTCGAGGCGGGCCGTCTCGCTTTCGCGCTCGATCTCGAGGGCCTGTCGCTCGGCCTCCAGATTGCGGGAGCGGATCTTGATCATCGAATCCTGCTCGATGTCGTTGCGCAGCTTGCGCTTGGCCTCGATGTCCTCCATCAGGCGTGTCAGACCTTCGGCGTCGAAGCGGTTCGAAGGGTTGAAGAATTCGAGATCGGTCTGGTCGAGATCGGTGATCGCGACGGATTCCAGCTCGAGTCCGTTCTGAGCGAGGGCCTCAGCCGCGTTCGCCTTGACGCGGGCCACATACTCGCCGCGCTGCTCGTGCATCTGCTCCAGGGTCATTTCCGAGGCAATCGAACGGATCGCGGAGATGAATTTGCCGGCGAGGAGGGCGTGGAGCTTCTCGGGCTCCATGGTGCGGCGGCCGAGCGTGGCGGCGGCGATGGACACGGCTTCGCGGGTCGCCTGAACGCGGACATAGAAGTCGGCCTCGATGTCGACGCGCATGCGGTCCCGGGTGATCACGGCGTCCTGCCGGGAGCGCACGATGCCCATCGGCTGCACGTTCATGTTGACCGGCGTGTAGTCGTGGATGAAGGGCAGCACGAACGCGCCGCCGTTGATCACGACGCGCTCGCCAAGCAGGCCGGTCCGGACGAATGAGGTCTCCTTGGACGAGCGATGGTAGAGCCAGTTCACGATGTAGACGCCGACCACGATCACCACGATGGCGACGATCAGCCAGAGGATCAATTCACCGACCAGAGTCCCTGACATATTTCCCTCCCTCGACCTTCCGGCGTTATCGCGCGCCGATCGCCTTGAATTTGCGCACCTGATCCGTCAGTGCCCGCTCGACCGGCAGCCGCTCCATCGAGGAGGCGCCGTAAAAGCCGTGGCAGTAGCGGGTGTTCTTCATGATGAAATCGGCGTCGTCCGGATCGGCGATCGGTCCGCCGTGGGCGAGCACCAGAATGTCCGGATTGACGCTGAGCGCGGCGGAGGCCCAGGTGTCGATGCGCGCCGGGCAATCCTTGAGTTTGGGCGCGGTCTGCGCGCCGATGGTGCCCCCGGTCGTCAGGCCGAGGTGACAGACGATGATATCCGCGCCCGCGATCGCCATCGCGGCGGCTTCCTTCTCGGTAAAGACGTAGGGCGTCGTCAGCAGGTCCTTCTCGCGTGCCTTCGCAATCATGTCGATCTCGAGCGCGTAGGACATGCCGGTCTCTTCGAGATTGGCGCGGAACACTCCGTCGATCAGGCCGACGGTCGGAAAGTTCTGCACGCCGGCGAAACCGAGGGCCTTCAACTGGTCCAGGAAAACGTCCATGTCGCGGAACGGATCCGTGCCATTGACGCCAGCGAGCACTGGCGTTTTGGTCACGACGGGCAGCACTTCGCCGGCCATCTCCAGCACGATGGCGTTGGCGTCGCCATAAGCCATCAATCCCGCAAGCGAGCCGCGGCCGGCCATGCGATAGCGGCCGGAATTGTAGATGACGATGAGATCGACGCCACCGGCTTCCTCGCACTTGGCCGACAGGCCGGTGCCGGCGCCGCCGCCGATGATGGGCTCGCCGCGCTTTGCCATGTCGCGGAAGCGTTTCAACAGTTCTGCGCGTTCAAACCGGGCCATCGGTCACCTCGCTAGTCTCCGGCGCGCCCCGGTGCGGCCGAACAAGGTCCGGAACGCGCTGACAATGATGGAGGCGAACTCGGGATCGTTGATGTTCTTGGGGACGCGGATGAGCTGACGGCTGGCGGTCTGCCGCACGTTCCGCTCCAGCGCACGGAACAGCGCCGCATCGGCATCGGGATCCCAGAACGGCTGTCCTCGTGTATCGAGCGCGGAGACGCCGCCCTCGGGCAGGAAGAAGCGCACCGGGCCGTCCATCTGGTTGAGCCGATCGGCGATCCAGCGGCCCATGCGTTCGTTTTCCTCGGCCGTGGTCCGCATCAGGGTGACCTGGGGGTTGTGGACGTGGAATTTGCGGCCGCGGTAGCGCTCGGCAATGGTGTCCGGGGCGCCGAAATTCACCATGTCGAGCGCGCCCACCGAGCCGACGTAAGGCAGGCGGCTGCGGATGATGGCGCCGAAGCGGTCGTCGGTTGCCGGGAACACGCCACCCATCAGGAGATCGCAGATTTCCGTGGTGGTGAGATCGATGACGCCGGCGATCTGTCCGGAATCGACGAGCTTCTCCATTGAGCGGCCGCCGACGCCGGTGGCGTGGAAGACGAGGCATTCGAAATCCTCGCGCAGGTCGGCCGCGATCTTCTGGACCGCCGGCGTGGTGACGCCGAACATGGTGATGCCGACCGACGGCAATGCGCCGTCGCCGCCATCCTTCCGCGCGTGCTGATCGAGCCGCGCCCTGACCATGCCGGCCAGCGCATGGGCGCCATTGGCGAGCACGGCACGCGAGATCGAGTTGAGGCCCTGCACGTCAGTGACCGAATGCATCATGGTGATGTCGGCCGGGCCGACATAGGGCCCGACGTCGCCGGAGGCGACGGAGGAGATGATCAGCTTGGGCACCCCGACGGGGAGGGTCCGCATCCCCGGCGCGACCAGTGACGCTGCGCCCGAGCCGCCCGCCGAAATCACGCCGGCCACATTGCTCTGGCGTCGCAGCCAACTGGCGAAGGCATCGGCCATCGCAGTGACGGCAGCGCCGCGGTCGGGTCCGAACACCGCCGATCCGCCGCGCCCATGGTTCAAGGCGATCTCCTGGGCGGAGACGTCGCTGGTTGCGTGCCGGCCGCTGGTGGAGACATCGACCAGCCGTGTGCGCAGGCCGCTCCCGGCGATGATGTCGCGGATGAAGCGAAGCTCCGTGCCCTTGGTGTCGAGCGTGCCGACGACGAGCACGACCGGGGGTCCCTGCGTTTGCGCCGCGACCGGCTCGCGCCGGCGCCGGGCGGTCTCGTCGAGACGCGCCACCTGTGTCGAGAGCGTGCGGGCGGCGGCCTCGATGCGGGCGATCGGGACCGGCTGCGACCAGCGGGTGGGCGGTGTCGGGTTGGAGATGTAGACACGGATCGGGCCGCCTGGACGGGGCGGCTGCGGTGCGGCCTTCGCCCCGGTGCCTGCCGCCGGCATGTCGACGGCGGGCTCGAGCTCGGCGTGGAGGCCGACGCCGAGCAGGCGCTGCTGCAACCCCCGGTCCGCGGCAAGGCGCGCGGAATCGATGATGCGGTTGATGCGGCCGTTGACCATGATCGCGACGTTGCGCGAGACGGCCGTGGCCACACCGATGTTCTGCTCGATCACGAGCACGGACATGTCGCCGTCCTCGCCAAGCCGTACCAGCATCTCCTCGACCTGGGCGACGATGACGGGCGCAAGCCCCTCGGTCGGCTCGTCCATGATCAGGAGCTGCGGATTGGTGAGCAGCGCGCGGGAGATCGCCAGCATCTGCTGCTCGCCGCCGGAGAGCTGGCCGCCGCCATGGTCCTTGCGCTCGGCCAATCGCGGAAAGGTCTCGTAGATGCGCTCGACCGTCCAAGCCCCGCGCCGCAGGCCCGCGGCAAGCTGCAGATGCTCGTCGACGCTGAGCGAGCGCCATAGCCGCCGGCCCTGCGGCACGTAGCCGACGCCGAGCCGGGCTATGTGGGCGGGCGGCCGCCGGGTGATGTCGTCGCCGCGGACGCGGATCGAGCCGCCGCTGACCGGCACCAGCCCCATGATCGCCTTGCACAGCGTGGTCTTGCCCATGCCGTTGCGACCGACCACCGAGAATACGCCGGCTTCGAGCGTCAGGTCCACGCCCTGCAGCGCATGCGAATGCCCGTAGTAGACGTCGAGGCCGCGGACTTCGAGGGCGGCGGCGGCCGAGCGGCGGACCTCATTCATGGCCGCCTCCGAGGTAAAGCTCCTGCACCTCGGGATCGGACTCGATCTCCTGCGGCAGGCCTTCCTTGAAGATGCGCCCGTTGTGCATCATCGTGACGCTCTCGACGACGCGTAGCGCCACGTCCATGTCGTGCTCGATGATGATGTAGCCGATATGCGCCGGCAGCGAGGTTAGGATCTCGACCAGCTCGGCACGCTCGGTCGGAGACAGGCCCGCGGCCGGCTCGTCGAACAACACGAAGCGCGGCGCGCCGGCGAGCGCCAGTGCGATCTCGAGCTGGCGCTGCTGGCCATGCGCAAGCTCCGCGACGCGCTGGTCCTTCACGCCTGTGAGATGGACGGCCTGCACGAGATTATCGGCCGCGCTCATCAGCGCGTCGTTCTGTCCGGGGCGCAGGAACGAGAAGCGTCCGCGCGAGACGCCGCGGCAGGCGAGGTAGACGTTGTCCTGGACGGTGAGACCGGGAAAGAGCGCTGAGATCTGGTAGGTCCGGCGCAGGCCGCGGCGGATGCGCTCGTAGGGCGGGAAGTGGGTGACGTCCTCGCCGAAGAAGCGGATGGTGCCGGAGGAGGGCGGGAAATCGCCGGTGATGCAGTTGAACAGGGTGGTTTTTCCGGCACCGTTCGAGCCGAGCACGGCGCGCCGCTCGCCGGGGCGCACGGTAATGGTGACGTCGGTGAGCGCGGCCAGCGCGCCGAACAGGCGCGTCACGCCGCGAAGCTCCAGCGCCGCGCCGGCGCCGACGGCTGAGAGGCGTTGCGCGACGCTATCCATGACCGGATCCTTGACCAGATCCTCGGCCGTGACGTTCGCTTGAACGGGCCGCGCCGGATCGCTGGCGCTGTCGCCAGCTCTGCCAGAGCCCGATCACGCCGTCCGAGGACCAGAAGACGATGGCGAGGAAACCGAGGCCGATCAGCAGCCGGAACCGGTTGCCGTCGAGCCCGAGCTTGACCAGGAAGTCGAGCGCGAAGGTGCGTAACAGCACGAAGATCAGCGCGCCGATGAACGGACCGATGGGACGCGTGATGCCACCGACCACGGCGATGATGAGGATATCGATGCAGGCGCCGACGCTGACGGATCCCGGCGAGATCTGCCGGTAGTTCCAGACCTGGAGCACGCCAGCCAGTGCCGCGACAAAGGACGCGAAGGCGTAGGCGGCGACGCGGTGCGCATTGACGTTGAAGCCGAGCGCCGCCATGCGGCGGGGATTGTCGCGTACACCTTGCAGCGCCAGGCCGAATGGCGCGCGGGAGATGTATTCAACGGCGAAGTAGCACAGCGCGGCAACCGCGAGCACGATATAGTAGAAGGGAATGTCGGCGCGCCAGTTGACGCCCCAGAAATGCGGCGTGGCGACGGTGTTGATGCCGGTATGGCCGTTGAAGATCGCCCAGTTCTGATTGGTGAAGTAATAGAACGCCGCGCCGATCGCGAGCGTGATCATGATGGTGTAGATGCCCTCGGTGCGCACCGCCAGCGCGCCGCCAAGCGTGCCGAACAGGGTCGCGAGTGCGAGCGCCATCGGGACCGCGAGCCACCACGGCCAACCCAGGCTGATATTGGCGTTGCCGCTGACGCCGAACACCGCGACCATATAGGCGGAGAAGCCCGCGATGGTGAGCTGCATCAGGCTGACCATGCCGCCGTAGCCGGCGAGGAACATCAGGCTCAGCGCCATGATGCCGAGGATCAGCGTGGTCGCAAAGATCTCGATCAGGAAGAAGCCGTTGGCGATCAGCGGCATGATCAGGAGAATGGCCGCGACGATCCAGGCTGCAGGATTGTTGATCTCCGGCCATCCGCGCAAGGTGGGGCGCTGCGCCGCTGCGGCAGGACGAACGGTGACGCGGGCGTCGTGGGCGAGCGACATCTCAGCGCCTCGCCAACAGGCCTTGCGGCCGGACTGCCAGGACCAGCACCATGATCAGGAAGGTCACGACGATGGCGTAGGTCGGGATGTAGACCGAACCGAGCTGTTCGGCGAGGCCGATGATCAGCGCGCCGAGCGCGGCACCGGGGATCGAGCCCATGCCGCCGACGATGACGACGACGAGCGAGGCAAGCAGGAAGCGGATGTCTTCGCCGGGCGAGAGTGACTGGAAGGTGCCCCCGACGACGCCGGCGATGCCGGCAAGCCCGGCGCCGAGCGCAAAGACCAGCACGAAGACGAGCTGGATCCGCACTCCGGTCGCGGCCAGGATGTCGCGATCGTCGACACCGGCGCGGATGATCATGCCGATGCGTGTGCGGTTGAGCGCCAGCCACATCGCCAGGCCGATCACGACGGACGCGGCGAAGATCACCAGCCGGACCAGGGGATAGCGGAGATAGACCGGTTCGCCCGAGGATTTCACCGCAGTTACCAGCGGCAGCTCGATCGGGCCGATCAGCCAGTTCGGTGTCTGGATCTGATAGAAGTCGCCGCCGCAAGCCCACAGCATGAGATCGGCGAAAACGATCGAGAGACCGATCGTCACCATGGTCTGCCGCAAGTCCTGGCCCTCCATGCGGCGGAAGACGATGAGCTGAAGCAGGACGCCGACCAGCGCCGTCAGGATGAAGGCGACGATGAAGCTGAGGAGCCAGGAGCCGGTCGAGGCGCTGATGGCGTAGCCGACATAGCCGCCGAACAAATACAGCGAGCCGTGCGCGAGGTTGACGTTGCGCATCAGGCCGAAGATCAGGGTGAAACCGCTGGCGACAAGGAAGTAGAGGCCGCCGAGCGTGATGCCGTTGAACACGGCGTTCAGGAAGACCCGCTTGCGGCCGATCGCCTCTTCAAGTCCGGGCGGCCACACCGCCAAGGTCAGCCACAGTGCGAGCGCGATCGCGACGATCACGATCAGGGCCCAGGCCGGATGACGTTCGACGAAGCGCGTCATGTCAACTGCCTCATCCCCGCCTCGCGCCCCCGCAAACGGGAAGAGGGCGCGATCAGGCCGCTTCGACCTCGCCCTGCCTCATGTTTTGAACGTTGGTCGAACAGCCTTGCGTAGGCTGCGTACCTCGCCATGGACGTGCGTCCTCCCGGACTTGCGATCCTCTTTTCGGGATCGCGTTCCGACCATCTTAGCGAGGGCACAAGGGGAGCGTTTGATCGTCAGTATCTTTTCGCGCGCGGTCAGGCCCGCAAAACCTTGGCGGCGCGGCGGTAATCGGTCGGCGCCATCCCGACATTGGCGGTGAAGAAGCGTGTGAAGCCGCTTTGCGAGGAGAAGCCGAGGTCGAAGCCGATGTCGGCGATCGGTGCTTCGCCGGCGACAAGGGCTTCCAGCGCCTGTTCCATGATCAGGGTGTTGAGGTAGAGATGCGGCGTGACGCCGGTCTGGGTGCGGAACAGCCGGTAGAAATGCGGTCGCGACAAGCCGGATTCGCGCGCGATCGTGTCGAGCTCCATTTCGGCGCCCGGACTTTCAGACATCAGCTTGATGCATTTGCGCACGCGGAAGTCGGTGACGGCGCCGGCCGTGCGCGCGTCGCGCGCGATCTCGGCCTGCTGCCAGCTTTCGTCGTAGCAGATGTCGATCAGTCGCCGCAGCTCGGCATCGAGGCTGGAGAGGGACGGTGCGCCGCACACAAGCGCGGCGGTTCGTCTGATGTGCTTGTCGAGTGCGACCGTGCGCTTGAACTGGGTGCGGCCGAAACGCAGGCGGTCGGCGCCGGGCGCGTCGGGCGCGAACCACTCCGGATTGACGTAGAGCACGAAGAAGATCGCGCCACCGTCGAGATCGGACGGCAGGAAATTGTGAGGCTCCCAGGGATTGACCGCAACGATGGAGCTTTCCGTAAGGTCGTAGTGCCCGTTACAGACGTCGATGCATGCGGACTGGCCGCCAACATGGAAGATCAGATGACCTTCGCGATGTGCGTGCACGTTGAAGGGGCGGTTCAACTGATAGACCGTCGCCCGACCGAACCGGCCGTGAAAGACGGCAAGCGCCCGGCTCATGCCTTCCCTCCTGAATGTTCTTGTCTTTTCAGTCAGCGTTCAACAACCGGGGCGAGATTGCAAGAGCGCAAGATATCGCGCCTGCAAATCGCTCCCGGTTGCCGGAGAGCATGCGAAACGAGGACCGGTGAATGCGTCAGTACTTCTTACATTCCGGGACCGTGCGGCTCGGCAGTCCGATCTTGGCGAACACCGCCGGATCGTAACCGAGCGTCTGGTTCACGTTCGGGATCACCTTCACGACCTTGCTGAACAGCGCGCCCTTGCCGTCATCGACGACCTCGGTGACGAAGTTGGTGCCGATCGCCTGGCGGTTGGCGTCAAGCTTGATCTTGCCGTTCGGTGCGTCGATCTCGATCTTGGCCAGCGCCTCCTTGTATTTGGCCTGGTTGTTGGAAAGATCGCCATTGACCTCGCGCAGCGCGAGGATCAGCGCCATAGTCGAGCCGTAGTAGTTGGTCGCAAGAAGCGACGGGCTCGGGAAGCGCTTGTTGGGCGGAAACGCGTCCTGATACGCCTTCACGAACTTCTGCCAGCCCGGATCCTCCCAAGTGTCGGCTTGGCCGCTCGCCGCGATGGTGCCGACCAGCGCATTCTTGGCGTTGCCTTTCGAGGACAGGATGGTCTGGTCGATCATGATGGAGCCACCCATCAGATGCGCCTTGCCGCCCGCCTGCTGGTACTGGTTCAGGAAGTTGACGGCATCCGCACCACCGAGGCCGAGATAGATGGCATCGACATCATCGGGCAGCGCGGCGATGACGGAAGCAAAATCCTTGGTGCCGAGCGGCACCCATTGCCGGTTGGTGACCTGGCCGCCGGCGCCGCAGAATTCGAGTACAAGGCCGAACACCTGCGTATAGATGAAGGAATAGTCTTCGCCGACGGTCGCGATCTTGCGATACTTCTTGTCCTCATAGGCGTATTTGCCGAGGCCGACCTGCCACTGCGCGCCGTCCATGTTGTAGCGGAAGAAGTTCGGGGCGGGATCGACATAGGTGGTTTCTTGCGCGCCGGATGCCGCATTGATGAAGGTCAACTCGGGATGGGTCTTGGCGAAGTTCTTGACCGCAATGCCCTCGTCACCGGAGAGCGGCGACAGCAGGATCTGCACCTTGTCCTGCTCGATCAGCTTGCGTACAGCGCGCACCGCGGAATCCGGCGTCGCGTCGGTCGAAGCAACGATGAATTCAAGCTCTTTGTCGCCGACCTTCTTGCCAAGCACATTGAGCGCCGTCTGGTGGCCGCGCATGCCGTCCTCGCCTAGCACCGTGTAGGTGCCTTCCAGCGTTGCCGTGACGCCGACCTTGATCTTTTCCTGGGCGATTGCCGCGCCTGAAAGGAAAAGGGTGCTTAGCGCGATCAGTCCCACACTGCATTTCAACATTTCATTCCTCCCTCTATGGCCAAATTTTTCGCTGAATTGGCGCGGCGCCGTGGCTCCCGAAAGGCGCCCGGCTGTTGAACGAAGGCTAACCGAAGTCGGATGCAGTGCACGTATGGGCGCATCGTGCCGCTTGACGGGCAGTCTCATTTTGAATGTTGCGGCGCAATTGGCTTCGCGGTGCAATAGGCGGCCGGCTTGCCCAATTTGCAGTGCGGTGCGTGAGCGGCACGATCCCCTCCGGTTGATCCGTGCACGGAGCCTGATCCAGCACAGGCCTGGTCCGGTTCAAAATCCCCAAGGGAAGGTAGGGTGGAAACAGCCCCCCGACGGCTGGATCCAGCTTGAATTTGCCGACAGGGTGCCACGGATCGCGGCCGGCCGGGCCTCGATCCCGGCGCCGCTATTCAACCTAGGGTGAATTTGCCCCGGATTTCCATTACCATCTGGTGGAAATGAATCACCATACGGCCTCTCACGATCCCGTACTTGTGGCGCTGTCGATCCTGATCGCCGCGCTCGCCTCCTACACAGCGCTCGACCTCGCGACCCGGATGCGTGCCGCGTCCGGGCGGGCTCGTCCGGCTTGGCTTGCAGCCGCGGCCACCGCCATGGGGGGCGGCATTTGGTCCATGCATTTCGTCGGCATGCTGGCTTTCAGGCTGCCGGGGGTCGAGATCTCCTACGATCCATTCCTCACCTTTCTATCGCTTGTCGTCCCCATTGTTGTCGCGGCCGCGGCCTTTGCCGTGGTCGGAAGACGCCCGCAGGCGCTCCTGGTGTCCGGCCTGGCGATGGGGCTTGGCATATCCGGCATGCACTATACGGGCATGGGCGCGATGAGAATGGCGGCATCCGTCGCGTACGATCCTCGGTGGGTCGTGCTCTCGGTCGTGATCGCGATGTGCGCTTCGGTCGTGGCGCTCTGGCTTGCCTTTCGCAAGACGAATGCGACGCAGCGACTGTTCGCAGGACTTGTCATGGGTCTCGCGATCTCCGGCATGCATTACGCGGCTATGGAAGGTGCCTCGTTCGAGCCTGCGAACACCATGGCGGGACACGCAGGACATTTCGTGGGTCGGGCGCCGCTGGCATTTCTGCTCGCCGGCGCCACCATCCTGATCCTGAGCATTGGGATTGCCGCTGCCGTCTATGATCGGGCCTCGGCGGAGCGCGCCGAACGCGAGGCCAGCGCGCTGAGGCGAAGTGAAGAACGCTTTCGGCTCCTGGTGGAGGGCATCGCCGATCACGCCATGTTCATGATCGAGCCGAATGGGTCCGTCGGAAACTGGAATCTCGGGGCGCGCCGGCTGATGGGTTACGGCGACGACATCGTAGGGACCAGCTACGCGATCCTTCATACCGACGAAGACCGCGCTTCCGGGGCGCCAGCATGTGCTCTCCTGGAGGCGGAGCGGTACGGCAAGTCAGCAGTGGAAGCCTGGCGCGTGCGCCGGGATGGCAGCCGCTTCTGGGCAGAGGCAACCCTGGTCGCGGTACGGAACGAAAGCGGCTTGATCACTGGGTTTGCCAAGATCGTGCGCGACATCAGCGAGAGGAGGCGGGCACAGGAAGCGCTGGATCGGGCACGCGAAGCGCTGACGCTGTCGCAGAAAATGGAGACCATCGGTCAACTTACCGGCGGCGTCGCCCACGATTTTAACAACCTGCTCGCCGCCGTTCTGGGTAGCCTCGAGCTTCTGAAAAAACGCCTGCAAACAGACGATCCGAAGATACAGCGTCTCGTGGACAACGCGATGCAAGGCGCGCAGCGGGGCGCACTGCTAACCCAGCGCTTGCTCGCCTTCGCTCGCAAACAGGATCTCAAGCCGGCTGTCGTCGATATCGCCGCACTGGTGCGGGGCATGGCGTCACTGCTGAAATTCGAGGCAGGCGTCCGTATCGACACACTCTTTCCGCTGGACCTGCCAAACGTAAAGATTGACGCCAACCAGCTCGAACTGGCCGTCCTCAATCTCGCCGTAAACGCGCGTGATGCGATGCCGGCCGGTGGCCTGATAACCATCTCCGCCAGAGACGAGCAACACGAAGCTGGCGCTCCCCGCTACGTGGCGCTCTCGGTGAGCGACACGGGCTGCGGCATGGACGAGGAAACGCTGAAGCACGCTCAGGAGCCGTTCTTTACGACGAAGGGTATCGGCAAAGGCACCGGGCTCGGACTATCGATGGTTCACGGTCTCGCCGAGCAGTCCGGCGGCAGGCTCGTCCTGAAGAGCCGCCTTGGGGTGGGCACGACGGCCGAGATCTGGCTGCCGGTAGCAGAGGAGAAGGCCGCGTTGCCAGCGCCGCGCGCGGAGTCCCCGGCACCCATGCTTCGCGCCGACCGCCGGCTTTCTGTGCTTCTGGTCGACGACGATCCTCTCGTGCTGGAGAATACGGCGGCAATGCTGGAGGATCTCGGGCATGCGGTGGTCGAGGCACGCTCGGGCGAAGAGGCACTGGATCTACTCCGCCGCACGCAGGCCATCGAACTCGTCGTCACCGACTATGCGATGCCGGTCATGACCGGCCTGCAGCTTGCTGAAGCCGTGGTCGTGGAGCGTCCCGGTACGGTCATCCTCCTGAGCACCGGGTATGCGGAGCTTCCCATCGACGCGCGTTCCAATCTGCGCCGCCTGTCGAAGCCGTTCGATCAGGCTGCCCTTGAGAAGGCTATCGAGGGAGCGATGCGAGAGCGGGAGAGCGCGAGATCTGTCGTCGCCTGACGGTGTCGGGCTGACGGCCGCCGATCGGCGCCGCCAGCACATTTGCCTCCAGCTCCCTGGCGAACCAATATGATCGCGTGGAGCCACCAGGTCGTGTTTCGACCGGAGAGAATAACGGCGCCTCAGCGACGAGAGATTGCCGCTGTCCCAGTGAAAGAATGCCGGTGCTTGGCAACCGTGTTGCCGATTCGATAAAGGGCTAAATTCAAGTCAGCGTCGCGCGCGGATTCACAACCGTGTACCCCCTCAAAGAACGCGCATGTATTCTCGTTGCGCGTCCACCTGAGTTGCCGTCGTACGCCATCCAAACGTCGCCCCCGATGTGCTGCTCGAGGACGAAAACGTGCCCGCGTCTTGCCGCGACCATTCCTGGTGCTGGCGACGTACGCGGAAATCTCAGCCAGTTTGCCGCGAGATTCAATTCCGGAACGATGCGACCAAACAGGCGCAGGGCTGCGGCACAACCGCAGAATGAGGAGGGGCAGCCCGCGGGGCGGCCGCCAACGATCCGAGTGCTGACGGGACTATCAGACGCCGCAATATTTGTATTGGCGACGACGGAGAGTTGTTTGGTTCGGTGTATCTGCAATGAGTCTCGCACCTCTCTTCGCTGGTTCGGGATTTGCGCGTAGTTCGAGAAGTCGCATGGCATGGTGACGTTGCATTCAGAGGCGTGCTGCATGCGATAGGGTCGTGCATCGGAATTGAGCGAGGTGATCACAACGAGGCAGCACGCAGAAATAACTTGCTTGAACATCGCAGGCTCCGGGATTGATGGATCCTGCCCCGAGCAACGAGCAACTAACAAAGATTGGCTGAAATGGGTCAAAAGAGCGGCCCAATGCTGGATCAGGGGCCGGCTATACTTCTGGAGTAACTCAAAACGCGTCGTTGAAGAGCGCCTTCTGCCGCAAGTGGGGCCGTGAACGCTGCGCCCGCTTCACGTGTCGATCATGGCCACGTAGTCCACGTGAAGAGTAATTGGTCCCTTCGATCCGTCCAGAATGACGCGGAGGCTCTTCGGATAGTATCCGGCCCCAACCACGGTCCCGGTCTTTCCAGATAAGCGAGGACCGGCTGCCGGCTTTACCTGAATTCGTGAACCCGGCGGAAACTTGACGTTCGTTTGGGCCGACCCTGACATGACGTCCTCGGCAGCAAATGAGCTGATTCTACTCGAAAAATCGCCAGCGCGCGGCACAGCGAACGGGTGGGACAAATTCGCTTCGCGTGCGCTATCAAAAAGAGCTCTCCAGCCACGGTGCTAAAGAGCGGCAAGGCAACCCAGCAGAGCGGCAAGGCAACCCAGCGCCTAATACTTCCGCGATTCGCAATTGCCCCCGCAAACGAGCTCGCCTTTGGTGCTAAAATACCGGCTCACAGGAGCGCTGATCCGCATGGATTTTCTCTCTATTTGCGCCACGCCCTTTACTGAACAACGGAAACGCTTCGATGAGAACATCCGTCATCGGAGGTAATCCACGGACATCAATCCGGTTTGCTGCCCGCTACCGGCATTGAACAATTTCGTCGGCGTTGTGCCAGATTCAGCATTGATCTTCTCGGCCTCGATTGGCCGCATATCGTTGAATCGTCTTTCAAAACAAGTTTTCCCGCAGATCCGGCGATCAGCGTTGGCGCGTTGTTGTGCAAACTTTCAGCACAATAATCCCTTGGTTACGCCCAATGGAACGGAGATTCCTGCCTCAAACGTAAACATACGTTCACCTCGGTGGGACGCACGATCGGTTGTCGGGCGCTCGGACCTACAGGTCACTGGGGGCTTTCAACACTGACAGGGGAATATCATTGGCAACATTACACTACGCTGCGGGCGGGGGTCTGGACTCGCAAGGTAATTTCGCACCAGCTGAAGCTGGCTTTAATCTCGCAGATGTCCAGTATGTCGACCAGGTGAATGCACTGCCCAGCGGCGTGCAGGGTCTGGTCTGGCTCGATCAGTACCACGGCGTGACTCAGGAATTTATCGACCAGGTGACGCCGTTCCTCAACAATCCGAAAGTGTTCGGCTTCTACCTTGTGGATGAGCCCGATCTGACCGGTCAGTGGGGACCGCAAGCCAACCCCGCGGATCTGAAAGCTGAATCCGACTGGATTCATCAGCACGATCCCGGGGCCAAGACGTTCACCGTCCTGATGAACACGGGATCATCGGACGATCCGAACTACATGAACAGCTACAACCAGGCGAACACCCACATCGACTACTTCGGTCTCGATTGGTATCCGGTGTGGACGGACCGTCCGAACGTCGACCTCAGCACGATCGACAAGTACGTCTCTGCCGCTGAGCAAGCCGGAATCCCGCTCGACTCCATCGTTCCGGTGTATCAGGCGTTCGGGGGCGGCGGCTGGTCCACCGAAACCGGCAGCCAGGTCGCTGTGCCGACTGCCGCGCAAGCGCAGGCAATGATCGATCATTGGGCGGACCTCGTTCCCAATCCGGCCTTTGACTATGCTTACGCGTGGGGATCGCAGAATGGCGACACTGCGCTCGAGAATTTGCCGGCACTGCAGCAGGTGTTCCTTGCGCACAATACGAGCCATGGCACGGGGGGCGCGACCGCTCCGCCTGTTACCGATCCCGTTACCGATCCGGTGACCGACACGCCGCCGCCGGTGGACGCTGGCGGTAGCACCGGCACGGACGGCAGCACGCCGCCGGTTGACAACGCTGGCGGTAGCACCGGCACGGGCGGCAACACGCCGCCGGTTGCGGACGGTGGCGGTAGCACCGGCACGGACGGCTCCACGCCGCCGGTTGCCGATGCTGGCGGTAGCACCGGAGGCACCCCTCCCGTGTCGGGCTCGGACGGAACGACGGATCCGTCAACCGGCGGTTCGACGGATACTGGCGGCTGGGGTGGTCATCACCACGGCGGCGGCTGGTCGGGCGGTTCGTCCTGGCAGGCCGGCAACGGCGGTGGCGGGCACAACCACAACGGTGGTGGGCTCGATTTCTCGCAGTGGCTCAATAATGCCAGCACGTCGTCCGCATCCGGAGATCATTCCTGGTGGCGGGGTCACACTGCGACGTCGAACACGACTGCGGATGCCGATTCTGGGCAGACGGATACGCCGGACACAGGCTCGTTCGTAGCGCATCTGGCTGATTGGATGTCTCACCACAACAACGATCATCACGGGTGGCACTCGTAAGCTCGTAGGTCGTCTACATCGACAAGGACATGCGCGCGGTGCGCTGCGCGCATGTCCACTCTGGGGAGTTCCTCGCGACCATCGGGGCGGTCGAGAGGCGGGGTACCATTCCGCGCACGGCGGAATGTTGAAATGCGGGCGTCTTGACGCTCGATCGCATGCAATTTTTCAACCGTTTACCGCCGCCCGGCCAAGGGCGGCCCGGATATGCACATGCACGCTTCGGCAAAACAGTCTGCGCTCGCGGATGTCTTCCGTCGGATACGTCCCGGCCTGCTCGCGGCGGGTGGACTATCCATCTTCATCAATCTGCTGGTGTTCGTGTCGCCGATCTACACCATGCAGATCTACGATCGGGTGCTCACGAGCCGAAACGGGATGACGCTGCTACTGCTCTCGCTCATCGCGCTCGTGCTCTTCATCAGCTACGCGACGCTCGAGCATTTTCGCAGCCGGGTTCTCGTGCAGACCGGATTGCGCTTCGACCGGTTCGTCTCGGGCGAGACGTTCGAAACCGCGCTCGGGCAGGCGCTGAGCACGAGCAGCTCGCATCATGTTCAGCTGCTGCGCGATGTCGACACCTTGCGCGAGGTGCTGTCGGGGGGCGTCATCACGTCGCTGATGGATGTGCCGTGGACGCCGATCTTCCTCGCGATGTGTTTCCTGCTCCATCCGCTGATCGGCCTGGTCGCCCTGATCGGCGCGATCATCATCCTGACGCTCGCCTTCCTTAACGAGCGGGTTACGAAGGCGCCGCTGAATGCGGCCGCATCGAAGAACCTTCACGCACTGGACCGGTTGACGTCCTCGCTGCGCAACGCAGAAGCGATCCGCGCGCTTGGAATGGGACCCGCGGTCCGCGCCGCCTGGGCGGTAACTCATGGTCAGGCGTTGCTGGAAAGCGCTACGGCCGGAGAGCGGGGCGGGACCTTGCTCGCCATCTCCAAATTCCTGCGCATGGCGATTCAGGTCGCCATCATGGGAGTGGGCGCGTATCTCGCGATCCAGCAGGAGATTTCCGGGGGCGTTCTGTTCGCGGCTTCGCTGATCATGGGACGCGCGCTCGCGCCCGTCGAGGCTGCGGTGTCGCAATGGAAGGCGCTGGTTGCCGCGCGCACATCATATGCCCGGCTGGATCGCGCGCTTGCGAACCGCGCGACTGAGCGACAGCCGACACGGCTGCCGGCCCTGGTCGGCGAAATCTCCGTCGAGGCGGCGACGGTGCTCGTCCCCGGATCGCAACTGCCGGCCATCGCCGACGTCTCGTTCCGGCTGGCCCCTGGCGAAGTCGTCGCCGTGGTCGGCCAGTCCGGCTCCGGAAAATCGTCGTTGGCGCGGGCCCTGGTCGGCGCCTGGCCGCTGGTGCACGGCTGCGTGCGCATCGACGGCAACGACGTCAGGCATTTCGATCCCAATTTCCTTGGACAGAACCTCGGCTACCTTCCGCAGGACGTCGAACTGTTCGCCGGTACCGTGCGTGACAACATTGCACGTTTCCGCGACGACGCCTCCGACGAGGCGGTCGTCGAGGCAGCGCAGCTGGCGTCGGCGCACATGATGATCCAGCGTCTTCCCAAGGGCTATGACACCGTCATCGGGGATAATGGCGCAGGTCTTTCGGGCGGTCAGCGGCAGCGCATCGGGCTCGCGCGCGCACTGTTCGGCAAGCCGGTGCTGGTGGTGCTCGACGAGCCGAACGCAAATCTCGATGGCGACGGCGATCGCGCGCTCGCCGATGCGATCCAGCGGCTGAGGCAGAGCAAGGTGACCATCGTGATCATCAATCACCGCCCGAACCTGCTCGCTGCGGTCGACAAGATCGTGTTCATGCACGAGGGACGGCTTGGGCAAATCGGCACGCGCGAGGAAATGCTGCCTGCACTGCTCGGCAAGACGGTTGCGCCGATGCGGCGCGACGTGCGCGAGCCCGCCGAACATCATCGCGCCGATCGTCATCACCATGCTGACGGCAACCATCGAACCGATGGCGCTCACCGTCCGGCACAGCTTTCAAATCAAGTGCGTCAGGCGCACGCGACGAGGCAATAATGGATAATCTATTGCGGCGGGGACCGGACGCTCTTCACGACGAACTGGCGGAGCTTTTGAAGCAGTTCAACAAAGCAGATAAAGTGGCGCAGGAGCCGCTACCTCCGAGCAAACTCCTTGCGAAGACGGAGACCATGACAAGGTCGCTGGTCGATCTTGCCAAGCTGGTAGATCTTGCCAAGCTGGTCGATCTTGCCAAGGCGAAACTGCCGACCTTGTGGCCCCGGGGGGCAATGGGCAACGATGAGGATCCATCGGGCGATTGGCAGACACCCGCGCGGCGAGGCTTCCTGGTCGTCTTCCTGACCTTCGGCGTATTTGGCGGCTGGACCGCCCTCGCATCGATCGACGGTGCCGTGGTGGCCCCCGGCTCCGTCGTTGTCGAGAGCGACCGTAAGGTGGTGCAGCATCTCGAGGGTGGCATCGTCCAGAACCTGTTGGTCACAGGCGATTCTCATGTCGCGGAAGGTCAGGTCCTGTTGCGGCTCGATCCGACCCAGGAGCGGGCCAAGGAAGAGATCGCACGCTCGGCGGTGTACTCGGCGGTTGCCGAGGAGGCGCGCCTGCAGGCGGAATCCGAAGGCAAGGACAGCATCACGTTTCCGACCGAGCTGCTCCAGAAGACGTCCGATCCGAACGCGATACGCGCAATGGGTGATCAGAAGCGGCGCTTCGATGAACGTCGCGCTGCACGAAAGATCGAGATCTCGATCCTCGAGGAACGTATCGCGCAGGCACAGCGGCAGATCCAGGGGAATACCGCGCAGAACAAGGGCGCGCGCGCGCAGTTCGACAGTGTCAGTCAGGAATACACCAAGCTCAAGCCGCTCGTTGATCAGGGCATCGTACCGTTCGCGCGCGTCGCCACGCTGGAGCGCTCCAGAGCCGATCTCGAGGGCAAGATCGGCGCATATGAAGCGGATATCGCTCGCTATGGCCGCATCATCGACGAGTCGCGGCTCCAGATCGATCAGGTCGGGCAGAAGGTGCTGGAGGAAGCGACCGGGAAGCTCACCGACACGCGCGCCCAGCTTGCTGATGCGCGTGAGAAGCTGCGCGTCGCGGTCGATGTTCTGGCGCGGATGGAAGTACGTGCACCGCGATCGGGGCGGATCGTGAACCTCAAGCTTCACACGATCGGTGCCGTGATCAAGGCGGGCGACGTGCTGATGGAGATCGTTCCGGACAACGACGTTCTCGTGGTGGCCGCAAGGGTGTCGGCACTTGATATCAACCACGTCCAGCTCGGCCTTCCGACCGAGGTGCGGCTTCCCTCGTTCAAGGCGCGCTCCACCCCGATCGCTGTCGGCGAGGTTCTTTCGATTTCGGCCGACGCCACGCGCGACGATGTCACCCATCAGCCCTATTACGAGGTGAAAGTCTCGGTCCAGGTGACGCAATTCCCCGACAAAGTCCGCGAGAAGCTCAAGCCGGGCATGATGGCCGACGTCCTGATCGCAACCGGAGAACGCACAATTCTTGCTTATCTGACCCAGCCGATCACGGACGCGATCCGGCGCGGGATGCGGGAGAGCTGATTGGCTGACCGGCCCGTGCAAGGGCCGCTGGGTTCAGGGTGCTACGCTGCAATGCCAACGATCATTGTGGAGGAAGTGCTCGAACCCGGCTATCCCTTCGCGTACGCCATGACGACGCGACCGGCGCCCGCGTCGTCCAAGACCACGCTGACATTCTCGTAAGCGTCGTTGCGTTCGAGCAGGGTTGCCACCTGTCGATCCTGGTCGCGGCCCACCTCGAACAACAGCAGTCCTCCCGGCCGCAAGTAGCGAGGTGCGTCTTTTGTAACGCGCATATGGATGCTCAGTCCGTAGGGCCCGGCGGCGAATGCCTCGCGCGGCTCGTTCATGAGTAGAGAGGCGCGATCGCCTTTGAGCCGGGATTCCGAGATATAGGGTGGGTTGCAGACGATCATATCGATGGTTTGCTCGAGTTGCAGGCCTGCGAGAGCTTCGAACAGATCGCCCTGGAGCACGGTGATGCGGGTCTCGGCGCCCTGGCTCGCGGCATTGCGTCGCGCGAGCTCGACACATCCGTCAGTCAGATCGCTCGCCCAGACGCGAGCGTCGGGAATATTGAGCGCGATCGCGCATGCAAGATTGCCGGCGCCGCAGCACATGTCGACGATCCGCGGCGAGGGGAGGTGTGCTCGGCGCAGTGCTTCAACCGCGGTCCTGCCAAGCAACTCCGTCTCCGGCCTGGGCACCAGCGCGCCGGGAGCAACCTGCAGTTCGATTCCCATGAACTGCGTACGTCCTCGCTCGTAAGCCTCGGCTACATTGATCGTCTCGCTCATCGCATTCACACCTCACGCGTGACGTCTTCCCTGTCAGCCGTTCAGCCCGACTTGCGGCTATTCAGCTGGGCGGCCAGGTGCAGACCTTTGCAAACCGCCGGCGAACGGCGTCCAGACCTGTCAGTTCAAATGTTTCCTCGTAGGGCGCAGCCGTTCCAGCATACACTTTGGTCAGAAGCCGGCCCACCCCTGGCATGGAGTTGATGAAGCGAGCGGCGTCACCCGGAAAGGCGAGACTTCGACCGCCATCAGTAACCCTCCAGCGCTGATCGACGGGCGGTTGATCATTGATCTGGAATACGACCCTCATGTCGGTGCCCGGAGTTGTGGTCCAGGAACTCGCCGCGGAGAGCAACACCTCGGTCCGATTGGCGCGACAATGAATGGCGAGCGACGAGGGCCCATCCTTCGCGCCGGCTCGTGCGGTGGTCCGGGCGGCGATCTGCGGCTTGTGGTCCACCGGTGATGTCGTTTCGCTCAAGATCCAGTTCGGACTTGGCGGCGGAGCTTGGAAGGACTGCTCAGGTGCTTCCCCAATCTGCTCGTCGACGCATGTCATGTGCTCCATTCCCTGAAACTGCGAACATGCCCTCGAACGATCTGGCGTGTCGCCGGCTTGCGCGCAGCTTAGATGACCGATACCCGCGAGCAAGGAGGCCGCAAGGGTACCGGCTCGCTTCATCGCGATAATCCGACTGTCGCGCTGGGCGAGCGATCGAGCCATTCCTGCGCCGGACCAAACCGGGCAAGAGTGGGGACGCTGGCGCGGAGATTCACGTCCTTCCATTTTGTATCGAAGCCAGCGGATTGCAGCCGGTCGAGCCGTCCGAACAGGTGGTCAACAAAGCGCACCATGCGCCGATAGCGATCGGTCTGCGGCTGCCAGTTGTAGGCGGCAAGAATCGTCGGGACGGCAATGGTCGCGATCCGCTTGCCCGCCGGCACGAGGTTTGGATAGTCCTTTGAATCGAGGGACGACGGAAGATAATAGTCTTCAAATCTGGGGTCGTATTCGATCGGCAGGAACTTGAAGCCATCATCCCAGCGTCCTTTCAAGAAGGCGTCGACCGGCTTTGATGTGATGAAGACGACCGCTGCGATTTCGCCGCTCTTCATCTGCTGCAATGCGACCTGGTGGGGAATGAACATCTTTTCGACGTTCAGTCCCAGCCGGCTGAAGATCAGCGGACCAGAATATGCGGCTGCCGTACCCTGGGTGTTGAAATTGACCTTCTTTCCCTTGAGGTCGTCGAGCGACTTGATCTCGGGACGCACGAAGACGTGCAGCTCCGCCGGAAAGAGGTTGAGAACATAGACGATGCGCTTTTCGATCGACGGAACCTGCGCCTTGTACTCGTCAAGGGCATCCATGTTGATGATCGCGGCATCAACGCCCTTGAGATAGAGCAGCGAATTGACGTTCTCGGTCGCACCGGTCGTCACGATCGGAATGACGTGAAGCTTGTCCTCCTCGTTGGCGACGCGTGCGATCTCTGCGGCGAGCCGAAGCGGTGCGCCCTCGATAAGTCCTCCGGCGAGTCCCACCGTCCATGCATTGATACGTTCCTTTGCGGCCGTATCGGCATTCCGCGGCGCGGTCGGCGCCGGCGGGTCGCGCGGCGAGCGAGATTGGGCATTGGCAGCAAGCTGCAGGCCGACCAGTGCCAATGCGACCGTGAACGCGAGCTTACTCAATGACATGGGGCCTCTCCATTCTCTGGTCTGGCTTCCGGGGCTCGCTCCAGCAGCTATTTGAGCCCCTTGATCCGTCCTTCTGCATCTCGAATGCCGCCGGCCTGGGCTCGTTCATACAGCTCGCGCGCCTTAGCGGAATCGCCGGCGACGCCGCGAGCGTCCCAAGATTGCAGTACGTGAGGATCGTAAGTTTCGGCCAGCATAAAGGCTGCCTGCGCGCTGCCATGTCCAAGCACGTATTCCAGCAAGCCGCGGGCACCGTTGATGTCGGACTGCCGCAACAATGCGCTGGCGCGCGCGAGCAGTCGCTCCTCGTTCGCAAGCGGGCGCGGTACTCCGCTCGCGGCGACCTGTCGCTCCACCGAAGCCTTGGCCTTCGAGTCGGCGCCGGGCAGGGCGGTCCCCTTTGTGATCTGCGCGCTCGGTGGCATCGGCGCGGAGGCTGACGGTGCGGGCGGAGGCGAAGCAGCGGGCTGGAGGCTGCTCTGGCTCGGTGCGCGGCCGGCGGGCTCACGCGAGGGCGCCGCTACAACCGTGGAAGCATTCCATGCGGCCAGATGATCCCGGACGGATGCGGACGTTGGGAGCGTTGCCGCGCCGCTGCCCGGTTGCTCCTTTTCGCGCTTGGGTGCGGCCTTTGCGGCGGCCTCGGCAGCTCGTGCAGTCTCCGACGTTTCAGCCCGCGCCAGGTCGCGTTGATCCTTCAGCGACGCCGCCTCGCGCGCGAGAGCGTCCGCGCGACCGCGCTGCTGTTCGACCTCGCGTTTCAGTGCCAGTTTTTGCTCGGCGTCTGCAGCTCGGGCCGCAGCCAACTCGGAGCTCGCGGTTTGCGCTGTACGGAGTTCAGCCTGAAGGGGCTGCAGCTGGCGGTCCGCGCTTTCAGCTCGGTCGCGCTGCTTCTCGACCTCTCGTTTCAGTGCCAGTTTTTGCTCGGCGTCTGCAGCTCGGGCCGCAGCCAACTCAGAGCTCGCGGTTTTCGCTGCGCGGAGTTCAGCCTGAAGGGGCTGCAGCTGGCGGTCCGCGTTCTCAGCTCTGTCCCGCTGCTTCTCGACCTCTCGTTTCAGTGCCAGTTTTTGCTCGGCGTCTGCAGCTCGGGCCGCACCCAACTCAGAGCTCGCGGTTTGCGCTGCACGGAGTTCAGCCTGAAGGGACTGCAGCTGACGGTCCGCGCTCTCAGCTCTGCCCCGCTGCTTCTCGAGCTCGCGCGTCAGCGTCAACTGTTGATCGACATCTGCAGCGCCGACCTTCGCGGTCTCGGAGGCCGCGATCCGAAGGGGGCCGAGTTCGCTGATCAGGGCTTCTGTCTTGTCCTGCTCCTGCTTTAGTTCGCGCTCGAGAGCCTGCCTTTGTGCGGCCTCCGCCGCGGCAGACTTCGTGGCTTCGGATGCTGCGTTGCGCGAGGCCTCAAGCTCCGAGCGAAGCGAGGCAAGCTGGAGGGCAAAGCGTTTGGCCCCATTCCGTCGGTCGACCGGACGCTCCTGCTTCGGTTCGGGTTCGGGCGCCTGCATAGCCTTTGAAGCCGCAACCCTTGCGACATCGAGCTCCGCCTTCAGGAAGGAGATCTCACGTGACAGATGATCGGTCTTTTCCCGCTCCTGTTCGAGCGCCTGCGTTTGCTGAATACCAATCTCCATGGCGCGGACAGTGTGCGTCTGGGTCTGCCGCGCCGCGTCGAGCTCCACTCGAGCCGCAGCCAATTCGCGCGCAAGCTTGTTCGCTCGTTGCCGCTCCTGATCCAGCAACAGGTTCTGGTTGAGCCGCTCCGTCTCGGAAGCTGCTTGAGCCGCATTTGACACCGGGGGCGGCGTAGACGTCATGTCCTGCGCAGGGGCATCGGCAGCCGCGCGGGGCTGCTCGGTCGCGGTCCTCGCTCCGCGCGGTCCGGTCGCGGCGGGCCTGCTTCCAGCGGGCTGTGTCGCGGCGGGGCGCGCCTCGTCCGCGCGTTGGACGAGCTTCAGCCTTTGTTTATTCCCGTCGATCTGCTCTGGTCCGTGCGTACATCTGCACAGATCGAGCATCGCCGGTGTGATGTAGGAGGCACCCCGGTCGCCGTCGTCCTGGGATTTGGCATCGGCAGTTCCAGTCAGAACCGGCAGAAAGCAGGTGATCAGAACCACCATGAGCCGGCCGGCTCTGTCGCATGCGCGCGCGCCGTCAGCGATGTCGAACAATCCGAGTTCGCGGAACGCAAATTGCCGGTGCCTGGGCCGGCGCGTAGCTTTGCTCAGCGCGACGGCTGTTCCTTTCGACAAGTCGAATCCGTGTACCCCCATTGCGACGCCCAACTGCTTGGTAGGGACCATGATGCTTGGTAGCTTGGTAGGGATCATGATGCTTGGTAGCGATCATGGCATGTCGTTTATGACGGCGCTTTCATCGACGCGATGTCGATGTCGCAGTTGCGGTAGCCAAAACGGAGTAGTGCGCCGACAATGGGAATTAAGTAGATCGGGCGGGGCTTTGGCCAAAGCTGCTTGCCCCCACGGTTGCGCTTAAATAGCTTGCGACGTGCACGCTTCATCACACACGCAGGAAGCACAGTCATGAGCAGATCATTTGCCGTTTTTGCCGGCGTGGCGGCTGTCGGACTGGTTCTCATTAGCGGCATCGAAACCCGCGGTTCTGCGCAATCCACCCTCTCCACCAAGAATCCCGGCACTACCGCCAGGAACGCAAATGCCAAGATGGGTGTTGCGACACCTCGGAAGCAGCCGCCGCATCGACTTGTCATCCATGTCGACGTCAACGATCCGGCCGTCATGAATCTCGCTCTCAACAACGTCAGCAACGTCGTTCAGCACTACGGCGACCTCAGTCAAAAGGTCGAGGTCGAAGTCGTCGCTTACGGGCCAGGACTGCACATGCTGCGAGACGATACCTCGCCTGTGAAGGGGCGCATCAAAATGATGAGCGAAACAACGCCCGAGCTTACGTTCTCGGCCTGCGGAAATACACGAGAGAACATGACCAAGAATGAGGGCAAAGAAGTGCCTCTCATCACGCAAGCGAAGGTCACCAAATCCGGGGTTGTTCGCCTGATGGAGCTTCAGGAGCAGGGCTGGAGCTACCTGCGGCCCTGATGATCGTACTACGCGGCATCCCCAAGCGCGGGACGGCGGGTTTGAGCCAGGTTTGAGCCGAACCCGCGTGATCTCTCCGTGCTGGCCTGTGGTGGGCAGGACCGGCCCCCCAAAAAGCATTGTGTTGTGGATCAGGAGCAGGACGCCCCGATCGCGCGCTCGATGACGGGTCGATTGATCGAGAGGTGGGGCTCGACCACCAGATCAAGATGTCCGCCGGCGATCGGAATCACGTCCAGTTCTTCAAACAGGGAGTCCCATCCGAGGCGCGGCGTCACGCCAGGCCGATGACAGGCAAAGACAGTCCCCTTGATGGCTAGACGAGGCTTGGCATCCTCGACCCAGCGTCCGAACGCGCGCATCCGGAGAATCTCCTCGAGCTCGAGCTTGAGCATGAAGCGCGTATTTGCCAGGCGAGGCCATGTAATGGTGTCGATGAGCCTGCAGAATCGAGCCTCCTGGCCCAAGCGAGCGGCGAACTTCGCCACCGAGCGACAGAACATGCGGTAGATCGTCACTCGATGGGATCGAATCCGCTGTAGCGTGCGAGAGAGGGCTTCTCGGTGATTTGCTCTGCGAGGGCCGACATTGGTGTCGAGGATGCCCAGGAATTTGACGGCACGACCTTGTTCGATCAACCGGCTTGCGACTTCGAAGGCGACGCCGCCGCCCAGGGAATAGCCGATCATTCGGACGTCGCCGCGTGGTTGGACTGCATTGATCTGTTCGACGGCCATCGCGGCCATCTCCTGCACGGAATCGCGTCCCGCGAGGCTCCAGCTCAGATCTGGATAGCGAATCGGAATCACCCGCGCCACCTTGCCGAGCTGAGCGCCAAATGCGGCCATGCTCGGGCCATACCCCATGGAGCCGGGCAGTATGACAAGACCTGGGAGAATCTGGTCGTTTAGACGCTGCCGCACCGGTGGCTCCACCGTCGCGATAGCCCGGATCATGTCTTCAGCGCTCATATCGACCGTGAACGCTTCCATGCTGACTTCGCGGCCGATGAGGTCTTCGATATCCATGACGCAGCGCAGGAGCTTCAGGGAATCACCGCCGGCCTCATCCCAGCGTCCGGCAGCTTCCGGCACGCCGAGGATGCTGCTCCACACCTGCTGCACGATCCTGTTGGCCTCGGCCATTCCTTGCATCGTCGGCACGGGCGCGGGCGAGGTCGTTTTGCTCTCGAGATCGAGCAGTTTCAGCTTGGCGTGATCGATCTTACCTCCTGGAAGGCGCGGCATCTCCGGTATCTCGTGCAGCCTGGTCGGATGCAAAGCCGCAGGAACAGCCTGCCGGATGCTGTTGCGAACGTCGGTCCGGAAGTGCGCTTTTGGTGGATCGGCCGGCGATGCAAACAGGACCAGCTCGTTCGCATCCGTCACGACGGCGACAGCGTCCTTCACATAGGTGAGCTTGCGCAACGCACTCTCGAGCTCGGCCGGCTCGACACGCTGGCCATTGATCTTGAGCTGGCGTCCCTTCCGTCCAACGATCCGCATCAGTCCGTGCGTATCCACGGTGACGAGGTCGCCGGTCTGATAGATGCGAGACTTTGGGTCATCCGGGGAGGGCGATGCCGGAGAAAGCCGACCGTCTTCCCAGTATCCGAGCATGACGTACCTGCTCTTGATCACCAGTTCGCCGACTTCACCGTGCGGGACGGGCTTCCCGCTTTCGTCGACCACGGCGTACGATATGCCGGGAAGCAGGTAGCCAACAGGAACGCTGACGCCGTCCTCTCGCCATTGCTTGGGAAGAAACCACTGGGTGCCGGTGGTTTCCGTCGACAGATAGCTGACCTGGATGAAGCAACCGGGTGGTATCGCTCGCCGAACGAGCGCGATATCGGTCCACAGGACCTTCTCCCCGCCGATGCGGATCATGCGAAGCGAGTCGAGATCGCCTGACCGGCTCGCGTTGATCAGTGCACGCACCAGGGCTGGTACAACGTATGTAATCGTGACCTGTTGCGTGGTGATCTGGCGAAGAACGCCGCGCAATCCGAGCGCCTCGACGTCGACGATGTGCAGTCTTGCCCCCGTCAACAAAGCCGACAGCATCTCCCGGCAACCAGCGATCGTGGTGGGGCCGCTCAGAGGCATGAAGACGTCTGCCGCACCTATGTGGCAGGCGTCCACATATTGCTGGACGCGCTGGAGCAGGTTGCGTTGGCTGTTCACGACCCCCTTCGGAGCTCCGGTGCTGCCGGAGGTATAGAGCACTACGGCAGGCGCATCGACCGAAACCTTGGGGAGTGTTGAAGTTGCTGCGGAAGGGTCGCTGGCGCCGGCGACGTCGAGCCAGCGCAGGCCGTGCTGTTGGATCCACCCGGCGGAGCTGTCGCCGTCTTGCCCGATCAGCACGGAAATCCGGGCGGCCGCGGCGATAGCCGTGAGCCGCTGAACTGGATCGCGGGGATTGAGTGGGACGAGGACTCGTCCGGCCGCCATGCAGGCCAGCATAGCGATCGGCTGCCAGGCCGAGCTGCGCAATAGCCATCCGACGGCTTCCTGCTCCGGGATCAACGCGCTGATCGCCTGGGCCAAGGTCAAGACGCGGGACAACAGCTGCGCGTAGGTGAAGCTATGATTGCCGTCGCTGATTGCGACCCTGTCGGCGAACTTCGCCGTCACCGCAATCAGGTGTTCGATGGCGGGGACGCACGCAAAGCCGGCTTTTAGGGGATCGAATGATCGATCGACCGGACCGTTCAGATCGAGAGGGACTCCCACGGGGCTCAGCCAGCTCGGCGTCGCTGGAGCTTGCTGAACGGTCGAGGGCAGGTGCGCGTCAAGGGCGTCGCATGGATCACCCGACGGATCGCCAGATATCTGAAGCCGCATCACCGTACCCGTCATTTTGCTGTCCCAACGTACTTAATCAGGCCTGGGCACGCATACTTCAAACGAAGGATGCCGGTTTCGCAGCCACCGTCTGGTCGATCGGCTGGCTGCCATATCGAAAGACCCGGGTGATTAACCCAGGCCGCCTGGGTGTCATTGCCGTGGTCTCAGGCCAGATGCAGCGTGGTCGGAAACATTGATTGCAGGTTCGATGCTTGTCCACCGTACCGCCGTTGTTTTGAAGCGGCGATAGTAATGCATCAAAGTCGATGTTGATGACGGCTCCAGATCCGAAGGCGCGAGCTCGGACGGTACTCCGTGCGTCAGGACACACCAGAGCTTGACACGAGAATCGAGATCCGACGTCC
The DNA here is from genome assembly GCF_051810765.1 of Bradyrhizobium sp. 604_D8_N2_3. NCBI lineage: Bacteria > Pseudomonadati > Pseudomonadota > Alphaproteobacteria > Hyphomicrobiales > Nitrobacteraceae > Bradyrhizobium > Bradyrhizobium sp. 604_D8_N2_3. The sequence goes on from NZ_JBPWPM010000001.1 coordinate 3,544,236, forward strand.
CGGCAAACCGGGTCAAAGTGCTTCGCACGACGTCGCGGCTCGTGCTTCCGGCGCGGACGGCAAGTAGAACGTGATCCGCCCAGGAGGCGAGGAGGCGCACTTCCGGCGCATCATCCAGCGATGGTGCGTTGATGACGACGAGATCGTAGGTGTTCCTGAAGTGCTCGAACAGCGAGGCGACTTTCGGACCCGCCAACGGCCCCAGGCGACTGCCCTCGGACAATCTTGACGATATGTAGTCGAGTCCGAGCTCCGGGATGTGCTGGACGGCCTTGGCGGCCGCTCCGTCGTGCGCCAACAGCTTGAACAGATCTGCAGCCTCACCGCCGACGCGCCGGGGCAATTGAGAGAAATCCAGGAACAGAACGCGCTGTCCGAGTTGCGCCGCACAAAAGCCGAAACTCCAGGCGATCGCGCTCTTGCCTTCACCGTGCAAGCTGGATGTCACCAGGATGACATGCGGCGTCTGTGGCGAGACCGGATCGGCGGCCATGAGGGATACGACGGTCGAGCGAACGGCCCTGTTATGCGAGACAGCCGATTGCTCTACGAAGCGCTGCGGCGAGATGCTCAGCTCCGGCGGGATCGAGGGGATCAACCCGACGCACGGGATGTCCAATGCCTCTGCAGCTTCCGCCTCGGTGTGCAGACTTCGATCGAAGTACTTCAGGATGATCGCGACGAGAGATGCCAGGAGCGCGAAGATAATCGTGATCGGTGGAACAAGGAGGAACGGGTTCAACGAGCTCGGAAAGTCGGGTGGTGAGGCGTCCGCGATGACGGTCACGTCTGGCTCGGCGACCACGCCCTTCGTGGTGAGATCCTGCCGCTTTCGTATCAGTGTTTCATATTGCTGCGCCAGCGTGGTTATTTTCCACTCCAACGCGGCGGCGGCCTGTGCGGCTGCCGGTGATGACGAGATCTGACCTGAGTGACTGGCGTCCCATTCCGCCTTCGCCGTTGACAATTCGCGCTGAACATTCGCCGATTGTGCTGCGATGGCGTCCAGAGCCTGCAGCTCGACAGCCCGCTTTTGCCGGACAAGCTCGTCAGCGTAGGATCGGGCGACCAGGTTTGCGACGTCTGCGGCCCGTTGTGGATTGGGGTCGCTGGCAATTACGCTGATAACTCTGGACCGGCGCTCCTGGCTGACCTTCAGGCGCCCTTTCAATGCTGCCACCGCCGCGCCGTCGCTCGGGTCTTTCCGGAAGGAGAGGAACCCCTTTATCTTTGACAAGGCAGTGCGGAGCACCGAACCGTTCTCGTTGGCCGGGTTGTCGAGCATCCTCAGTGCCGGCAGGAGCCGCCGCAGATACGCATCGGATGACATGACCGTTACGTGCGTATCGATCGTCGGGTCGTCCGAACCGCCAGTCGACGAGGAATTGCCGGATGCACCGGCATTGTCGGCCGCTCCGCTTCGAGCGCTCACGACAAGCTGTGCCGTTGCGAGATAGGTGGGCGACATAAAAATACTACCGAGCACCGCGAGCAGCGCGCCCGCGCCGATCATTTTGACGATGAAGAGCTTGTATCGCCTGATGCTCTCGAAGACATGCTTGAATGCCGCGATGGCGTCATCGGGAGGTGACTCGTCGCCCTTTGACCGGCCCTGGGTCAGGACAGTCACCGGCAGAATCCGTTTATTTGTGAACGCTTCCATCGCCTGCTCCTTTACTGCGCCGGTTCCATCACGCCTGCTGTTCGCGAAGGCCCGGAGGTAACTGCTGAGTCGAGCCAGGACTGCAGCATCAAGACAGCCCACAGCGGTCGCGAGAAATCGCGGCGACCGCTAAGATGTTGAAGCCAGCACTCCTGCACGCGGGAAACGTCCAGGAGATGCTGGTTGCGAAGACGCGACTCCGAAAGGAGGTCCGACGCCCACGAACGAAGCGGTCCCTTCAGCCAGGAGCCGATCGGCACGTCAAAGCCCTGTTTCGGTCGCTCGAAGAGGTGGCGTGGCAGGTAACGGCCGAGGACCTGGCGCAGGAGCCATTTTCCCTGACCATGACGCACTTTCGCCGAGTTCGGCAGCGCCCAGCTGAACTCGACAACGCGATGATCCAGAAGCGGGCAACGAGCCTCCAGGCTCGTGGCCATGCTCGCGCGATCGAGTTTCACGAGAATATCGCTCGGGAGATATCCAAGCATATCCCGAACGATAAAATCAGACAGCAGATCGTTGAGCGGCGGGATCGAGTCCGGCGCCGCGCCTGCCTGGGTTCGCGTCAACTGCAGTTCGGAGAGCCGCGTCGACCGACGGTACATCTCGCCGACGTCGTTGCTGCCAATAAGGTCTGCCAGGCGGTTGATCCGGTCGCCGTGTGTCATCCGCTGCACCCAACCTGGGAGACGAAGTGTTTCGACGACGCTTTCGCGCATGCCGCGCCCGAGCAGCGCCACACCGCCCGCGGCCATGGTCCGGATCGATCGGTTGGAGTTCAGCAGAGGCGCTAAACGGGCGGAAAGTACGTGCCTGGAATACCCTGCGAAGCACTCGTCACCTCCGTCGCCCGAAAGCGCAACGGTGACGTCCTGCCGTGCAAGTCGAGATAGAAGCAGTGTCGGGATCTGCGATTCATCGGCAAACGGCTCGTCCCAGATGGTTGGAAGTTCGGGGATGACCGCTCTGGCGTCCGCGGAGGTGAGGCGTAGCTCGGTATGGCTGGTGCCGAGGTGCTGCGCCACGGCCGCAGCGTTAGCCGTTTCATCAAAGGCGCGCTCACCGAATCCGATCGTGAAGGTCCGTACCGGGCGCGCCGATTGGGCCTGCATCAGGGCCACGACGGTCGAACTGTCTATTCCGCCCGACAGGAACAGCCCGACCGGAACGTCGGCAACCATTCGGTCGGCGACCGCGGCCTTGAGCAGATCGCAAGCCTGGGAGACGAGCTGCTGGTCATCCGCAGTGGCCAGCGCTGCGCGGCCCGTGTGCGCGACATCGGCCAACGACCACCAGCAGCGCGCGCGTTCTTGTAGCGCTGCGGCATCCCGGCAGACCGAGAGGTCCTCGGCACGGATCGATAGGGCGCCCCCGGGTGGAATCTTGAAGACACCTCGCCATATACACTGGTCTTCCGGCAACCATCCGCGCGATAGAAACTCCGCAACCGCGCCTGGGTCGATCTCCTGGTGAAAGTCGGGGAATGCCGCGATGGCCTTCAACTCCGACGCGAACACGACCGCACTAGACGTCCGCGCGACGTAGAGCGGCTTTTTTCCCATTCGATCGCGGGCCAGGTGCAGGGTGCGGTTCCTGCGATCCCACAGGCCGATTGCGAACATACCATTGCAGCGCTGGAGGGCCTTCTCCAGGCCCCATTTCTCGATCAGGCCCAGCAAGACCTCCGTATCGCTATTGCCGATGAAACGCTTGCCTGCGCACTCGAGCTCTTGCCGCAATGGCTTGTAGTTGTAGATCTCGCCGTTGAACGTAATCACGAAGCGGCCGTCGCTCGAAAGCATTGGCTGCCGGCCCGCATCGGAGAGATCGATGATGGACAGCCTGCGATGCCCGAACGCAACGCCGGCGTCACGATCGCTCCAGAACCCGTCCGCATCAGGACCGCGATGGCGCAGGCGAGCCGTCATCGGCCCGATCGCCGCCAGGTCGGCGGATCGAGAAGCATGCGGCGTCTGAAGTATTCCTGTAATTCCACACATTGCTTAACTTCCAACTCGCGCATGCGCCAATGAGCGCCGATCCGAGCCCAGGATGAGGCCCAGCGTGACGGCAAACCACACGGTCGGGTGCCGCAGAATGAAATGGCTGATGCTGAAGACGGCGAGTGCGAAGATCAGGACAGCCAAGGCGTCGAGCCGTGCGCGAAGCAGGAGCGCAAACGTGCCGGCAAACAGGCTGACAATGGCGATCACGCCAGGCAGTCCGCCTTGGGTGAACACGTCCAGGAGGGTGCTGTGAGCTTCCACCGGGAGTGCTACGCCCTTGTCCGTGATTCCGCTTGGCTTCTCCAGATGCGGCCCGGGCCCAAGGCCAAGCGACCCGGACTCCAGTCCGGCATGCAAGGCGTCTTGCCAAAGACTTAGCCGCAGATTGGCGGTTGCCTTCGTTGCCTCGCCGCCACGATCCTTCATCATGCCGGCGGCCAGCCCCTCGACATCATTCGCCGTTGCCACCCCGTAGGGAAGCAGTGAGAGCGAAAGGGGAATTATGGCCACAACGACGATCGCTGCAGCTGCGAAACGCAGACTCCATCGATGTTCGGGGGATGTCAGCCAGCTTCGCAAGCGTAGCGCAATGAGCAGCGGTATCGACAGCGACATCGAGATGAGAAAGGTATCGCTCTTCGTCAGCCGGCCGACGACGAATGTTGCGATGCAGCTAAACACTGCGACGATCCGGCCAAACCGCTTGGCCGTCAGAGCCATGTGAAGCGAGAGTGGTGTCAAAACCGCACAGTAGATTGCAAGCTGGTTTGGATTCTCCGACCACCCGCGGAACCGGTCCCAATACCATGGATCGACCGACGAGATGCTGAGGTAGCCCCAGCCCAATGCAAGTTGCACCGCCACGGCGACGATCCAGAATCCGATCAGGAACCACAGCGATTGGCGTAGGGTATCCTCGGGTCTCAACGTTGCAGCAACCAGGCAAGTGAGGGCCGCCACGAGGAGATATGCGAAGATGTCGTGCACGACGAGCTCTGGGTCGACGATCTCCGGGCGCAGCAATGCAAGGAAGCCCCCGAAACTCTGAATCAAGACAAAGCAGCCCCAGAATGCAACGAGCCAGAGCAGGGCTTGGGGGTTGTAAATTCTTGAACTGACCAAGAGATGCAGGGATGCGAGACCGAGCCAGAGGACGAGGCAAGCTTCCCCGATGCCCAGGGGGAAGCTGGGAAGACGCAGCTGCGAGGCTGTCCCAAGCACGAGGCCAAGCGCAAGAAGGGCACTGCCGATCATTGTACTTCACTGCTGCTGTGCGCCGCAGCCCGCCAGCCACTGGAATAGCTGCGGGAAAGCAGCTGCGTGTAAAGCTCGGCATAGCGATCGGCGACGACGTTGAGGTCGAACTCTTTGCGCACCACGTTGATCGAGCGTTGACCCATCGTCTTGGCACGCGCGGAATCCTGAAGAAGGTCGAGAATTGAGGCCGCGAGCGCGCGCGGGTCGCGCGGCGCTACGAGTTTGCCGTTCCAGTCCTCGCGGACCACGTCGTCGCACCCCGGCATGCGGGAGGCGACGATTGGCACGCCAGCCAATCCGGCTTCCAAAAGAACACGGGGAATGCCTTCACGATATTCAGTCGGAAAGGCAAAGAGGTCGGCGATACCCAGAAGCGCGGGAATATCCGATCTGGCGCCGGTCGCAATCACATATGGTGCGTGCGCCTCGATCAGCTCCTGACCTACGGCGAATGGACCCTCGCTTTCGCGCGGACCGACGAGCAGAAAGCGGACGTTCGGGCGCACCTCATGCACGAGCTTCGCCGCTTCGAGGAGCGTTGTGATTCCTTTTTGGACGGTTAATCGGCTTACTGTCAGGACAATCTCGGCATCGCCGAGCCCGAGTTCGGCGCGCAGCTCGGCAGGCGAGGCCGTTCGCGCTTGCGCCGCTTCGAACGCGCCGACATCGATCCCCGAGCTTCCGATGATGACAGATGAGCTCTTTCCAAGCAGGCGGTGTCGTTGAAAGAAGCTGCTGTCGGCCTTGTTCTGGAAAACCGTCGCCGCGGTCCAGCAAGCAGCCAGGCGTTGCATCGCCAGATAGACGGGGCGGAAGGCCAAGGCTCTCAGTTCTGTCGATGAGAATACCCATCCCATTCCGTTGATCGTGCGCACAACCGGTACGGAGCCGCGAAGCGCCAGCGGCGCAAACAGGTTGGGCTTGGTATCAAACGTCTGGATCACGTCGGGCCGAGCGCTCTTCACGAGCCGCGCCAGTTGACCCATGGCCGCGCGATCGGCAAAGCCGACGCCAAATCTGTCGAACTGATATTGATGATACGGGATTCCGGTCTTCGCGAATGCAGATGCTGCACCAGTGCCGGCCGCGCTCACGCGCAGGCCGCGGTTCTGCAAAGCCGCCAGGAACGGGATACGCAAAGCGTGATCCTCGCCTCCTACGCAAAGCAAGTGCAGCGCCATGTTGGTTCCTTCCAGCCCTTTGAGCAATTCCGCCAAGATGTTAGTCTTTGCGGAGACCCCCGGTTTTCCCGGCGAAAGTTTGACAGGATCAGGTTAGGACGTGGCCGCGGCCTGTCTTCATTCATTCGCATGACAGCGGAAGTGAGCGGTTGGCGGACGTGCTCGAACAGGGCTGAAAAGACGACGCGGCGCGAGTGCATGTTTGCCGAACGCGCCGCGAAGCACGTCGATGTTCGACTAGTCGAGACAACGCGACACCGTATTCCGCGTCCACGCTAGGGCAGGACGGCGAGGCGGCCCAGTAACGCGATCAGGTCTGCTTGCCGGCGTGTCTGTGTTTTGACAAACAGGGAAGCCAACTGGGAGCGTACTGTCGTTCGACTCAATCGTCGCGAACGAGCAATGTCGATCAGGTTGTTGCCTCGCGCCAACTCGAGAGCAAGCTGGGTTTCGGCAGCGGTGAATCCAAACAATCGCTGCAGCGTCCGCGGCGAAGGCTCCGGATGCGCGTCGAGATCCAGCAGGATCAATGCGATGGTCTCGTCGGACCACGCATTCGCGACCTGGTTGATCAGCGCGGTAAATCCTTCCTTGGTGGATGTTGCCAACCAGGAAGTCGAGCCTGCCGGAAACTGTGCGCCGGCGCGGTGGACCAGTTGCTTGACGGCGCCATAGAGCGTTTCGTGGCTCGCATCCACGCGCGCTTCGCGTTCCAATATTGCACGGCCGGCCGGACTGAGTTCGATGACCTTGCCGCGTCTGAGCAAGACCTGTCCGCAGCCGATCCGCGCGAGCACCCCGCGCAAGCCGTCCTGCTTGGGGTTCTGGGCGTCAGAGTGAGCAGATGAAACGGGACTGGAAATATTGAATATCGATTCAGAAGAATGACGCTGTAGAGCAATGGTAGACCTTGGCAATGCTTGGCTTAAGTTCAACATTTTATTCCCCCGGCCGCGCTGACCCGATGGAGTGAACGTGCCACAAAGATTCCCAACTTCTGCCACGCCTGGCAACGTTGAATGGGGGGTAACCCCGCGGCCGTCGGAGGGGGTGAAAGTTGCCGATCTTCCGGGCATCGACCCGGTTGTGATCAACGAAGAGGTAGCAACGCGGGTTGAAGGGGTAGCAAGGCGGGTTTAAGCCTCGCGGGAGCAGCCATGGAGGTATGCGGAAGCTACTCCGGAAGGAGCGGCCTGCTTACTCTTAAGGGAGTACCTCTGTTCGTGCTCAGTTCGAGAAGGCCGGCGCAGGGCGCAATGTGACTTCGATCACATCGCCTGGCTCCACGTCGAAGTCGACGGATGCGGTTATCCTGTCCCACTGTTGACCGAGCCGCCGCACGACGACCACGTCGGGATTGAGCTCGCCTGAATTGACGGGGATGGCACCCGAGCCGCCGATGGGCTGCAGTTTCTGGCTGAGCGCCTGCATTCTCACGCGCAAGTCCGCCAATCGAACGTTCGAGTCTTTCTGCTCCCTGAGCAGATTGATCGTGCGCTGGCTGGTGACACGTCCCGCTTGCCGCAGGAAGTCCTCACGCTGGCGCTGGAGCCGCATGAGTTCGACGCTGGTCTGCAGGCGTCGGGTCGAGGACAGCAACAGCGCGCGCCGGCTTTCGCTGACACGAGGACTTGCAAGCAATCCGGAGCCGAACGCCTTCATGACCCGTTCGAGCTCCTCTTCGTCGGCCTGCACGCCCTTCTCTTCACCTTCCTGTTGCTTCTTGAGCGTAGCGAACTGCGCGTCCGTTTGCTTTACGGCGTCGTCCAGGAAGCGTTGTTCCGTGCGGTAGTCGCTTTGTGAGGTCTTCAGAGAGTCCTTCTCGGCTTGAACGACCGAACCGATCACACCCGCGGGCAGCGAAATGTCGCTTGGAGGCGTGGCGTCGAACGTGTCGCGGCCATCAAGCTCCGCGCCGGTTCGGACGATATGGAAGTATTCCTTGGTGTATTCGGTGGCGAGGGACTGGTAGTCCCGCACAAGATCCGCAGGGTCGGTGGCGCCGGGCTGCATGCCACGCGACCGCAACAGGCTGAAGCCGCCGGCCACTGCCACGGCCTGGCGCACGGTCATTGAAGCCCGATACGTCTGCTGTCCGGGCGTGAGCACATCGCCGGAAACATAGACCGGCCGATATTCCACGACGCTTGCTATGACGTCGCCGGGCTTGACCACGAATGCCTGGTCGCGACCGTCGGTCAGGCGTTGACGCAGTATCCGTGCCTGCAGCAGCGTCTCGATGCGGTTCTGCATCTGCGCCGGGGTCAGGCCGGCAACTTCAACCGTCCCCCCGCCCGGAAGCGGGATGGTGCCGTCGATCTGGATCTGCGTGCGGTTGCGTTGATCGGGGAGGCCACCGATCGAAATCTCGATGGTATCACCCGGTCCGAGCTTGTATGGCGCGGCAAGGGACAGCCCGCTTGTCGCGAAAAACAGAACTGCCGCGCATGAGCCCAGCAGGAGGGTGGAAGAGGGTCTGCCTTGCTTCTTGCACTTCATGGACGAACTCCCGATGGAACCGAGCCTTCGCCGCTCGCGATTTAGGGACACCGATATCGGATCCTTCAGCCGGCTCTCTTCAAATCCGGGATGAGGGCGGTCGGAAGGAAGATCTCGTAGTTTCCGAAGAAGTGCCTCTGCTCCTCGACGTGGTCGAACAAGCCCTGGCTCAAGGCAGCGAGGATTTCGCTGATCCCTTGCTGAACGCTGATCTCGGGCGTGAAATTCAATACCCGACGGATCTTGTCGAAATTCACGCGGTAATTCCGGGGATCGGCGCCGCGCTCCTGATAGGTCACCTTCGATCGCGGAATGTGCCGCATGATCTCGTCAACGACCATCAGCTTGGTGAAGTTGTTTTCCTCGCAGCCCACATTGAAGACTTCGAAGGCGACCTTGCTGGTGGGCGCGCGGAGCACTTCCTCGATCGCGCGGGCAAAATCACGAACATGGCAGTAAGGACGCCAGGTGTTGGGATCGAATACCAGCAGTTCTTTTCCCAGGTGCAGTTCACGCACAAATTCGTTCACCGTGAGATCGAAGCGCATTCGCGAGGAAAGACCAAAGGCCGTCGCAAAGCGGAGAACCGTTGGATGGAATCCAGCCTTTCCCTTGAGACCCAGGATCTTCTGCTCCATCTCCACCTTGTGCTTGGCGTAAAGGGAGAGTGGTGCGAGCGGGTAATTCTCGTCGACGGCCGTGTCTACTTCCACTAGCCCATAGTTCGAGCAGGTGGACACGAAGATCAGCCGATCGACCGGATGGTGTTGCATCGCGTCGATGAAGGACGCGACGCCATTGCGATTGATGGCGTGACTTTCATCGGGGTACTTGCTCGTGATCGGATCGCCGACGAGCCCGGCGAGGATAACGACGTCATCCACACCCTTCAATGCTTGATTGGCGAAACGGGGATCGCGAATATCGCCTTGCATGAACTCGTATTGCGGAACGCTCAGATAAGGCCAAGCACAGCTCTCGTTCTTGTAGATGAGCTGATCCAGGCAACGGACGTGCCAACCCTTTCTCAGAAGATGGCCCGTGATCACTGAGCCCACGTAACCAGCACCACCTACCAGAAGCACAGTTCGCTTTTCAGTCGCCATTTGATCACCCGTCTACTTTTGAAATAAGTTCGCACCGACAGATCCGCCAGTTGGCGCTATGCCGCTCTGGCTCTCCGGTCGGGGTCTTCGCATGCGGTTGAGAAGCGGCTCCCCCACGGCGATCCAGCCGGCCTGAACGATCCACCGGAGATCGGACGTGACGGTTCGATTGGAATAATATGCCAGGTCGATCTTCGCCTTCGCGGGAAACAGAACCTCCCGATAGAAATCCGCCACATTGCCGTCCGGCGGGAACAGCTCATTTTCATGCCGGAAGAGAACCTGGCACGGCCCGACGAGGCCTGGCCGGTGTTCCAGGATCTTTTCGAATCCGTTCCTGAAACAGTCGGCAAATACGAGCGTCTCGGGTCGCGGGCCGACGAAAGACATGTCACCCCGCAGGATGTTCCAGAGCTGCGGTAGCTCATCCAGCTTGAATGCAGCCAGCAGCCCGCCGATCGTCGTCATGCGGTTGTCGTTCACCATCGTGAGCGGACTTCCGCGATCGTCGCAATCGGCTCTGAACTTCCGGAACTTGTACATGCGGAACGGCGCCCCGTTCAGCCCGAGACGGAGTTGCGAATACAGTATCGGTCGCCCGCCTTCGATCCAGACTGCAAGCGCAATGACCAACAGGATCGGCAGCGAGACGAATATGGCCGTCCCGGCACCGAGGACATCGATGACGCGCCGCAAACGCACGGCCGGAGCTGCCGGCCCAGCGCATCCCGCATTGACCGTTTCGCTCATGCCTGTTCGACCTCCGCGGGACAGGTTACCCGAAGTCCATCCGCGAGGCTGTCTGCCACGTGATCGACGTCCGCGGGAGTCATCGCGGGATGGAGCGGCAAGGTGAGCTCACGTCCGCAAAAATCCTCAGTGTTGGGGAGGCTGATGCCCGGATACTGATCCTGGTAGAACGTCAACCGATGCACCGGGGGATAGTGAATGGTCGTCTGAACGCCGCGCTTGCTGAGCTGCTCGATCAGGGGCTGCCGCGCGCTTGCCGCGGGGAGAACGACCGGCATGAGATGGTGGGCCGATACCCACGACGCGTTGAATGGCACCAGGACCGAAGGGCAACGCTCGGCGAGCCGCCGCCGATAGTGCAGCGACAGATGCCGCCTGGCGTCGTTCCAACCTGCCAACTTACGCAGCTGCACCAGGCCGACCGCGGCGCGCAACTCGTCCATGCGGTAGTTGAATCCTAGAAGCGTCACGTCGTATTCGGGGCTGCGGCTGACGAGACGCTGGCGCGTGTTGGTGGTCATGCCATGCGACCTGGCGCGCTTGATCATGTCGTTCAAGATCCGGTGACGCGTTATGATTGCGCCGCCTTCAGCAGTCGTCATGTTCTTGTTGCCGTAGAAGGAGAACGCGGCTGCATCGCCAAACGTGCCGACCCCCTTGACGCCGGGGGCATGCGCGGCGTCTTCGATCAGGAGCAGACCCTTGCTGCGAGCGAAGGCCTGCCACTCCTCTCGATCAGCGAGGTAGCCCCCAAAATGCATGAGGATCACCGCTTTCGTCCGCGAGGTGCATTTGCGGAGCGCGTCGGCCGCGGACATCAGGGGAATTGCCCCGGATTGGACATCGACGAACACGGGCCGCGCTCCGACGTAGAGCACGGCATTGGCCGTGGCAACGAACGTGAGAGATGGAACGAGGACTTCATCGCCGGGGCCGACTCCGAGCGCATGCAGGATGAGGTGAAGTGCGGCCGTGCATGACCCGACTGCAATTGAGTCCTCGGCGCCATGCATGCGCGCAAACGTCTGCTCGAACTCCCGTACGCGATCCCCCATGGTGATCCAGCCGCTATCGATCGCGGCAACAAGAGCTTCCTTTTCGTCAATTCCCAGGGCCGGTTCTGATACCAACAGCATGTGTTCCTCTTCCCGTTCATTCCTCATGCGAAGGGTGACGCTGCGTCACGCAGCCGCAGTTGCGAATGCAGTCGATTGCTCGTCCCACGCAATGTCCTGGGCTTTCAGGAAGTCCTCGACCCGGCCAATGTCGAGCCACAGGCCAGTGTGCTTGAAGACGTTGACGCGGGCTTCTTCCTCGAGCATCTGGAACATCAGGTCGTCGAATCCGAAGGGGACGCCCGACGGAATGCGCTCGAGGACGACCGGATTCATGCAGTAGATTCCCATGCTGACGAGGTTCGTCAGCTCCGGCTTCTCGCGAAATCCGGTCACGCGTCCATCGATTTCATCAATCACGCCGAAGTCCATCTTCGTGCTCCGAACGGAGGTTCCGATGGTGATGTTGGCGTCGGATTTTCGGTGATTGTGGATCAGCTGGTTCAGGTTCAGGTCTGTCAGGACGTCACCGTTGAGGACCAGGAACGGCTCGTTGAGCTGTTCTCGCAGCAACGACAGCGGGCCGATCGTGCCGAGCGGCTCGAGCTCCTGCGTATACGTGATCTGCATGTTCCACTGGCTGCCGTCACCACAGACGCTGCGGATCAGATGGCCCAGATAACCGGTGGTGACGAAGACCTCTCCGATCCCGTTCCGTCTCAACCATTTGAGAACGAGCTCGAGGACGGGACGGGCGCCGATTGGCATGAGGGGTTTTGGCAAAATGGACGTATGTGGACGAAGTCGAGTTCCTCTGCCGCCGCACTGAACTACCGCTTTCATCTGAACCTCCATGTACTCAAAAAAATACGCTTCAAAAAAACGAGATATGCTTCTCAAGGAAAAAGGTAGGAGCAAACCATGCCTGCGTCTTCGTTCGTTTGCATGAGAGCGTTGGAATCGGACGGCGGAGGAATGCCGGCGGGTTGTCCACGCAGTCGTGCAGCGGAGGCGTACCTTTCCGGAAGACACGGGATTCGCCTTGACCAAGGGCCTCATGCGGAAGGCTTCGCGAAGGGCAAAAAAACGCCGCACTCGGCGGCCGGGTGAAGCCCCGGGGCGCCAAGCCGCGATCGAGTCACAGGACAGCTCGTTTCCTCCGCTTGCCGAACGTGCCGGTCGGTCAGGTATCGGCGGCCAAGTTAACCTTGCTGGCGATGTAACGTGCCATGCCCCGAATTGAATCGAGATTTTCGGGCAGGATCTCATTGTCGTCGACGGCGATGCCGAAGGTCGTCTCGATGAACCCGACCACCTCGAGCACTCCGGTCGAATCGATGATCCCCTGGTCGAGCAGGGAAGCGTCGTCGTTCAGCGCCGCGATGTCGCTGATGTAGAAATTCGATGTCAGAAAAGCGCGGATTTGCTCCTTGCAGCGGTCGGGTGCCAAGACCAGTGTCATTGCGTTGGTGCTCCATATGAAAGCGGGTGCGTCGATTGGTCGTCCACAAGCTATCCTGTGATGAGCTCTCTCTTGTTGATCTTGCCCGTATCCGTGCGCGCCAGTTCCGGCACGATAACGACGTACTTGGGGACCATGAAACTCTCGAGGCGCTTGTGACACTCCCGCTGGATCTGCTTGGCGTCGATCGGCCGCACCTGGTCGATGACCACGAATGCCTTGATCGCGTGACCGAGCAGATCGTCGGGAACGCCGACGACTGCCGCTTCCCTTATGCCGGGAATGTCCAGCAAAGCGCTCTCCACCTCCTTGGGCGCGACCTTCTCGCCGCGTGATTTGATGACCTCGTCGCTCCGGCTGACGAAGTACAGATATCCGTCGGCGTCCATCTGACAGTAGTCGCCGGTGTAAAGCACCTGCTCGCCGGGAAGCGGTCCGGGCTTGAGTTTTTTCGCAGTAGCTTCGGGCTTTCGCCAATAGCCCTTCATGACGGTCGCACCGCGGATCACCAGCTGGCCGGCGACGCCGGCGCCGACCCGTTGATCACGCTCGTCGACGATCCACATTTCGGTATTTGGGATGGCAATTCCTACGCTCGACGGCTTCCGATCGAGATCCTCCGGCGGGAGGTAGGTGCAGCGTTTGCATTCGGTAAGACCGTACATGGAGTAGATGCGGGCGCCGGGGAACGTGTGTCTCAGCTGCACCAGGTGCCGGACCGGCAGTGCGGCACCGGTGCTTGTCACGTAGCGAATGCTGGATAGATCGTAACTCTTCAACGACTCAAGCTGCAGCAGAGTCGAGAACATCGTCGGCACGCCGGGAAAACCCGTCACTCTCTCTTCCGCAACACGCCGGAGCGTCTCGGCGGGGAAAGCAAACGAGCGCTCGAGAACAAGGCGCGCCCCGGCGCGTACGGCCATGATCATCTGATACAGGCCGTAGTCGAAGGCGAGTGGCAGAGCGTTGAGGATCACCTCATCGTCACGGACGTCCAGATACGACGAAACCGACGTACACGCCGTCATCATGTTCCGGTGCGTCAGCATCACCCCCTTGGGCTCGCCGGCCGAGCCCGAGGTGTAGACAATGGCGGCGAGATCGATATCGATGCAGCGGCGCGCGGGTGCGGCGTCGTGCTCGGTGGCCGTTACAGTGTTCCATCGCACGGCATGCGGCAGTGCGTTCAAATCGGCGTCGTCGATAGGGCCGGACACGATCACGCGGCGCAAGGACGGGCAATGTCGTGCAGGTTCGCGGAACGTCGCATAGAGGCGCGTTTGCGTAATGAGCGCACTCGGCTGGCAGTCGTTGAGGAGATAGCCGAGCTTGTCGGGTTTCGTGAGAGGATTGATGAGGCATACGATCGCGTTGGCCTTGAGGACGGCCCAGAAACTGACGGCTGCCTCGACGGTGTTGTCGGCAAAGATCATCACACGATCGCCGTGCTCGACGCCGGCCTCGACCAGGTGGTGCGCGACCGCATTTGACCACGCCTCGAGCTGGTCGTACGTGACCCGATGACCGTCGCATACGAGCGCGACCTTCGCGCCGTTTTGATGGGCCGAGTTGATCAGGTAATCGTGCAGGAGCGGCACGGGATTGTTGATCATGCGTAAACTCCCGGTACGTCCTGGCGGTCGACGTCCACACTGAGCTCGAGGCGATGCGGTGCTTCCGGCCGGTCCGCGACGAATTGCTGGAACAGGAGCTGAGTGGACAAGATGCCGACGAGCGCCATGTTGTCGAAATTGGACAGGTCGCCACCGCCGGCGTGCGCATGAGCTTGGCACTTGGTGCGCAACCGTTCGACCGCCACCGGGTCGAAGATGTTGGCGGCGCGGACGCTTGCGCTTGAAAGCGCTTCGTCGACATAAGGGGGGGCATCCCTGTCGACGAAGCAGAGCGCATTGGGGGTCCGGTAGGGCTGCTTCTTGCGTGCGACGATCTCTGGTGGAGCCTGCGACTGCGTGACACGCTTAAGGACGTGTTTCTCGTCGAGAATGCGAAGTTTGCAGGCGTCGGGAAGGGAGTTCGCGAGCTCGACGACGTCGTCGTCAAGGAATGGAAAGCGTCCCTCGACCGAGTGCGCCATCAGCATCCGGTCTCCCTGGGAGGAGAGCAGGTAGCCAGCCAGGAGCGTCTTGGTCTCGAGGTACTGATCTTGTGCGAGCGGCGTCCAGCGGGAAAAATCCGGCGGCAGACGATCGAGCAATTCGGTCACCGGGTCGGCTTGCGAAGTCGCAGCGCGCATGTCTGCGGAGAACAGGCGCTTGATCGCGCTCGTGCTGCGCCAACGCGGAGAATGAGCGAAGCCGGGCGCATCCGGGGCAGAAATGCCGTGTCCGAAGAACTTTAGCGCGATGGCCTGCATGTGGACCGGCGATCGCGAGATGTAAGGATAGAGCCGGCTCAGGAGGGCGGCGCGCCGGGTTGAGGCCGGCTGGCGGCCCCAGAAGCGGCGGATCTTGCCTTCGCGAAACACATCGTAGCCGGCGAACATTTCATCTGCGCCTTCGCCGGTCAGCACGACCTTGATGCCGCGCTCGCGTACGAGCTTCGAGAGCAGGAACAGCGGTGCAGGGGCGGTCCGCAGGATTGGCCGCTCAGTGTGGTAGATGACCTTGGGAAATACTTCGGCGATATCCTGCCGCGAGACCATGAGCTCGTGGTGCTCGCTCGCAATCGTGCGTGCCATTAGGCGCTGATAGGAGGTCTCGTCATACTCAGCGTCGGAAAAGCGCACGGAAAACGTCTGGAAGCGCCTGCCCGCAAACCGGCTCCCCAATGCCGCAACAAGCGAACTGTCGAGGCCACCGGAGAGATAGCTCCCCACGGGGACGTCGGACCGCACCATTCGGAGCGCCGTAGCCGCCTCCAATGCGCCACGCACGGCATCGATCACATCGTCATTGCAGCCGGCGGACGAAATGCGATGCTCGTCGGACCGGGTCGCATAGCACGGAGTCCAGAATGCGCGGTCCCGGACCGCGCCGCGCACGTAACTGCGGACGTGTCCCGGTTCAATTTCCGTGATCCCCTGAAACACGCTTTGCGGCGGCACGCTACTCCAGAAGGTAAAGGTCTGGTCGATGCCTGCTGGATCGAATGCCCGAGGGATTGCCGGATCTGCCGCGAAGATGGCCTTGATCTCACTGGCGAAGTAGAGTTGGCCTTGATGGTTGCAGATATGGAGCGGACAGATTCCGGTCCGGTCACGGGACAAGACGAGGCGGCCGGCGGAGGCGTCCCAGATGGCAAGGGCCCATTGCCCGTTCATCCGTTCGAATGCTGCCTCGCCCCAGGCGCGATAGGCCTGAATCACGACCTCCGTGTCGCTGCGGGTGCGGAAGCGATGGCCGAGCGAGATCAGCTGCTCGCGCAGCTCGACATAGTTGAAGATCTCGCCGTTGAACACGATCCAGGCGGGCCCGCCGGGATCGGAGAGAGGCTGTTGTCCGCCCGCTATGTCGATGATCGAGAGCCGGGCGTGCGCCAGGCCCGCGCGTTGGTCCCGGTAGAGGCCTCGCTCGTCTGGCCCGCGATGTGCAAGCGCCCCGGCCATCCGCAACAGCGCTCTCCGCGAAGGACTCGGAGCGTTCGCACTCAGCGCCACGATGCCGGCGATGCCGCACATGCCGTCTAGTCCTCGATTACCGCATCAACGAGTAGAGGCGGGCTGTGAAGGTAGCGCGTCGCCCGACGCTTGGAAGTGATGTCCTTGAAGACCTTCTGCACCTGCGCTGTGGCCAGACCTACGGCCTCGGCCACGTTGTCGGCGGAAATGCCGTGGTTGACCGCGTACATGCAAACGTCAGTCAATCGATACGGGGCAGCGAAATAGAACTCCTCCTGGCTCTGCGGCAGCGAGAATGTGTCGGACGTCGGCGGCCGTCGCCTGATCTCGTCGTCGATGCCAAGGTATTCGGCCAGTTGGTAGACCTGGCTCTTGTAGAGATGCGCAATCGGCATGACGTCCGCATCCCCGTCACCCTGCTTCACGAAGAAGCCTTGATCGTGCTCGAGCCGGTTTGGCGTACCTATCACGGCATATTTCAGACGGTCCGCGTGATAGTACTCGGTCATCTTGCGGACCCGTTGCTTGTAGTTGGTTGCGGCAACGATCTGCAGGTAGACCTCGGGCGGAAGACGCACGGTGGAGGTTTCGCCGTCCGGGTCCTGTACGGTCAGACGAGTGATGTTGATACCGGCGCTCTCCGAGCCCGAGCCGAGCACCAGCTTACATTTCCAGTCGGTTCCGTACTCGGGTACGACGGCTTGGATTGCCTCTCGCTGCCGGCGGTACGCGCCCAATGCTTCGAGCGCCGGTGCGATGTCTTCGACGACCGTCGTGAGGCGCAGTTGCGTGGCGACGGCCCGGCCGAGCCTCAGCGAATCGGAAGACGAATCGCGCTCGGGCATCAGCAGACCAAGGACCTTCGTATTTCCAAATGCGCGCGCACAGAGCGCTGCGACCACCGAGCTGTCGATGCCGCCGGAAAGCCCGACGATGGCTCCGCGTCGGCCAAGCACGCCAAGGACACGGTCGCGCAAGAACGCGACGATGCGCGCGACCTCGGATGGCGCATCCAGGACCAGGGCGTCTTTACTGAACGCGGGTTCGGTTTGGCTGTGTGCTGCTTGCAAGGTCACTTGAACAATCCGCCTCTCTCTGGGGAAACTCGGCCGGTGAGTAGGTTTGCGACAGCGCCTTCTGGACGAGGTGCAAGTTCATCGCGAGGTAGGGCGGCATGACCAGATCGGTGTGAGTGCCTGCGCTTGGGACGACATCGATCTGGGCAAACGCACGATCCCATCCCAGAGTTTGCGGCATCTTCTTTCGCTGGCATCGGAACAGAACGGCGGAGAACGGCAGCATCGATTTCGGCTCCGCCAACCAGCGGAAGTAGGCCTTCGCGCGCAAGACTTCCTGCAATTCCTGCTTGAGCCTGAACGACGTGAGATCGAACTGCCCCTTCGCGCGGCGATCGAGCATCCGGGCCAGGTTAGCTTCATGGCCGATCGCAACGGTTGCCTTGGCGAGGGCCCGGCAGACCATCCGGGGCGCGGTGACCCGGTTGTTGCGGATTCGACGGATCGTGCGGGTCAACGTCTCCCATGCAGAACTGCGCTCGCCCATGAGGCTGGTGTCGAGAATTCCGAAGAACTTCACCGAGCGGCCGGCGGCAAACATTCGCGTCGCGACCTCGAAGGCGACCGCCCCACCGAGGGAATGACCGAGAAGTCTGATGTGGCCGCGCGGCTGGATGCGATTGATCTGCTCCACGGCAGCAGCAGCCATATCGCAAACGCTGTCCTGACCCTGCAATATCTTGCCGAGATCCGGGTAGCGGATCGGAACGACATGTGCAATTTCGCGGATTGAGGCTGTCAGGGCGGCGAGGCTGGCTCCATAACCAAGAGAGCCGGGCAGTAGGAAAAGCACGGGCGGCGCCGCCGCCACAATGCACGAGGGCGGAGAAGCCAAATCCTCGCCTGTATCAATCAATGGCCGTAGCTTCATTGGCATGCAACCGACTGACCGAGCTCCAAAATTGGAGTATGAAGACGTTGAAAATCCTCTCATCATTCATTTGCATGAAGCACATGGTCGCGCCCAGGAAATTGGTTATTTTTGCTCCAGCGCGTCTGTCGTCCATGTGCCGCCTCCTCGAGCGGACGCGAAGTTCGGGGCATGCTCTTTCGACCCTCTGGGTCACACAGGCCCATTGATCGGTGCGCCCGACGTCCGCGCGCCGCCAGGCCCATTCAAGAGAAACAGCGCCACGATAATTCCCAGGGCGTAGCCGGTAGCTCCTCCGGCGGCCATCATGTAGATCACCTGCAACGGGTCGAGGCCGAGGTGAGCACCGATGAGAAGTGGGCCAAATACAAACACGGCCCGCACCAGATCAACCAGCAGACGCAGTTCCTGACGACGAAAAAGAGTCGGAACTTCCTGAATGGGCGTCGACAAGGCTTGTGCGGCGCACATGAGCGCCAGGGCGCCCATGATCTGACCCGTAGGTATCCAGGATTCTCCGAGCAGCGGAACGACGACGTAGGGGGAGATAAATCCAAGGCCGAGCACCGGCAGAACGATCAGGCCGGCCGCAACGACCAACAGTCCGCATGCGGTGCCGAGCAGATGATGACGGTCGAAGTCTTTGCTGGCCTCGGCGACGAAGACATTGCTGAGCGGCAAGGCGATCAGGGTGACCGGACCGGTCACGAGACGGGCGGCGACGCCAAAATGCCCCGCGAATGCGGTACCGAATAGCGAGCCTATGAAGATTGCGGGGAGATTGATGATCGCGAATCCCGCAAGGGCCGAGGGCAGCTCGAACAGGGGAAATTTGTACTCTCGCCGCGCCGTCGCCGCGACCGAACCCCACGGGGCTTGCGCGATGCGGCGGATGTCCTCCCATTTCAGGAGCCGGACGCAGAGAAATGCGATCAACACAGCCTGGCTCAGGATGTGGGCTTGGATCATTGCGCCGTCCCCGAGGTGCGCGAGGCCGAAGCTCACCTGGAGCACTGCCATCGACGCCGGCAGGATCAGGCGGCCCATGCCGAAGTCACGCATATGATTGAAGCGCAAGCACCAGCAGTTCATTGCGTCGGCAACGCCGACCGCAGCCATCCCGATGGGTACGAGGTAGGTAAGATGTTGCAGTCGTGCTGGCACCACGTCCGACAGCAGGTATCCCGCGGTTAGCACAACAGAGGTCGTAAAGCAGACCGCCACGAGCGTGAGCTTGAGCGCGACCAGCGCGTGAGCTCTGTCCTCAACCACATACAGAGACGTGCTGAAGCGAAGTCCGGCTATCGCGCCGACGATGTTTACGATTGAGAGATAGATCGTGAATATTCCAAAATCCTCCGGCGAATAGAGCCGGGTAAGGATGGGAATGGCCGCTACGAGCATGAGCTGTCCGGTGAGTGCGAGGGCGGAGACGCCCGCCGCTGCACGAACAAGAGCCCTTGTCCGCGTCGGACCGGTCGCCGGTTTCGCGGCCATGAAGAACTTCCTCGGTCCAGAATTCATTTCAAAAACGGCAAGATCGTCGCGACGACGGTGCGATCTATTTCGATTCGATCGTAGGATGGAGAGGGGTGCGCGCCATCATTCGTTCGCATGACGCTGACTGAAGTGTCGCGGAATCGAAGGAGAGTTTGCATGAACAGCTCGTGCTTGCGGAATAGACGACGCATGGAGCCCGATCGTGGGGCCGGAACCCAGCTGTGATGCGCGTGGCTTGTGGGCGGATGATGGATGCTCACGCAAGCCGCGCCGACGGGAGACGCCGATCTACAGGCGATGGGGACGTGAGCTGTGCAAGCCGAAGGCCGGTCCGCGCGAGCAAATCCGACAAGGCGGATGGTCTGACGGCGATAAGGTTATCGTCGTCCGGTCCGGGTACGTCAGGAGACGCCGGCTCCAGTCGTCCCGCCCTGAGATGGAAGAGCTCAAACCCGTGATCGGTCAGTCGGTCATACAGCTCCGCACGCGAGGTGCCGGCCCGCCGAAGGTTGAGCTCAGAATCCTCTATGTACAGACATCGGCAATTGGAAATGGTCTGGGCGGCGCCCTTGAGAAGATCGACTTCGAACCCTTCGACATCGACCTTCAGGAGATCGATCGCCCGATTTCCGACGATCGAATCGAGCGTTCGTACTGGAACTCGGAGCGCCGCGATGCCGGCCGGAGGAGTAGCGCATGCGAAGTTCATGTCGTCACTCCGAAAGTCCGTGAAGACGAGCTCGCCTTCCGTGCTGCCGATCGCCGTGTTGTGGACCTCGACGGTCAATCCGTTCAGGCGAATGTTGCCCAGCAGGTATTTGCAGATGCGCGGATGTGCTTCGATAGCGATGACTCGTCCGGACCGGGCAACGCGCATAGCGGCCGCGAGGCTCAACTGTCCGACATTTGCGCCGACATCGACGAAGGTTTCTCCGGGCTGCAGGTAAGATCCGACGAAGTCGGCGTCTTCGGCGCGAAGGTTCCGGTTGCGCCAGAGTCCTGCGGACATGGAGCTGGGATAGAAACGCATTCTGTATCCGGCAGGAAAGCCGAAGGTGATAAAGCGGCACAGTCCGCTCACCCACAGTCCGCGCGATAGCAGGAATCGAGCCTTGTCGGGCTCCTCTTGAATTCGAGCGAGCAGTTGATGCAATTTGTGCAAGGGGCCACCCATCTCTAGCGGTTAGCTGCTCGGCAGAGCCTAGGCTGACCGGAGCGCCCGGCCATCCTTCATTTGCATGATGGTATCGATCGTTCGATTCTGGATCTCCCGGTCCCGCCGTGATCTTGCCGACCTAGCTGACCGCTTCGAGACCTCGCGTCTGGGGATGATCATCGTCATGCGAATGAAGGATGACCAGTCCCATGCCGCTACCTAGCGTTCGTCGTGTGTAATTCGGTCGGTCTTGACGTTCACTGCTTGTCAAGAAGGACACGGTGCAACGCGATGAGGTCGGTTTTCTGCGGAGCGGATCGCGGGTTCGTCAGGGTCGACTGCTTGAATGACATGAACTGAGCTTGAGGGAAAAGCGATGAACCTGTTGCAGCACGACGGGTCGGAGGGCATTCGAGATCCGGACGCCCGCCCCATGATTTCGGTGGCCATACCAACCTTCCGTCGACCGGATATGATACGCCGTACGATTGAAAGCGTGCTGCAGCAGAACTACGCCGACTGGGAAATGGTGATCAGCGACGACGAAGGTCCCAAAGGCGTCAGTTGGAGCATTCTGTCTGAATACGCTCGGAGCGATTCCCGTATTCGAATTGTCCAGAACCACCGGGGACGGGGCCAGGTTGAGAATACGAACAGCGCAATGCTCGCATGCCGCGGTCATTGGATCAAAGTGTTGCATGACGACGACTGGCTGGTGCCGGGATCGCTCGAGACCTTTGCGGAATTGGCGAGGACGTATCCCGCCGCTGCGTTCATGACCTCCACATCTCATCTCGTTCAGGATGAAGGCATAAAATACCGTCGGGGAGGGCAGGTCACGCTGTATTCGAGCCAGCAGTGCCTGACGGATCTCTATTTGGTCGGCAAGACCCGGGTGCTGGGAATTGTTCCGTCGACCCTGCTGATCAACAGCGAGGTCATCCAGGCGGGTTGTCTGATGCGAAACTACAAGTCGATCCGGTGGGGAGTGGACCAGCTGTTCTTCGTCGACCTCGCCTGTCATGGCGACATGGTGGCGATCGACGACGGCCTGATCTTCTACGATATGACGGACCACGCGAACATTACCGCTTCCAAATCGTTCTCTCAGATCGATGAGGAGACCCTTGATCTCAAGAATCTGACCTGGAGCCTGGTCGAGGACAAGCGAGGGCTTCCGGATCCTGAGACGGTCGTGCGTGCATTGCGGGTTGCAAGATTGCGCGGAAGATTTCGCCACCAGTCCTGGGGGGCGACGATCCGGGATGCGCTCCAGATCCTGCGTCCCTCGGTTATCAAGGCAGCCAACAAGGCGATCCGGGCGCGAGCGCGCACATCGGCAGCGGGCTCATTAGCTCGTGTGGGTCACGCCTGACGGAGCCGCCGCCGATCATTATCGGGACAAGGCGCTGGTCCGATCGGGGGCATCGAGACGTGTTACGAAGTCGAACACGGGGCCGCCCGCTACCCCCCAATTGCTCGACCAGATCACCTGGGAACCGTCAGGCGACGGCGAGCCGTGAGTCTCGCTCCAGTAGTCATGCGGGACGTTGCGTGTGTACGCAATGCGTCGGAATTCGCCACTGCCGTCAATTCGCAGAGCAATGACTTCCCGAGCGAAGGGCGCAAACTTTGGTAGCTGGGCGATCTCGGCTGGATCGCCGCCATAGCTTAGAATTACCCAGCCGGGCCAGTGGATCGCGCGCGTGGACGCATGCGAGGCCTCTCCACGCGGAGCAAGGGCGGTAACCACGCCGTCATCCAGCCGGCGCTTGATCACCTGGTATATGTCGGGATCAGCTTTGCTGATTCCGACGTATATCTCGCGTCCGTCTGTGTCCACGGCCATGTCGCCATGACTCGGACGATGATGTTCGGTCCAGCTCTGCACCAGATCGCCTGCGACGGTATAGATGAATGCCTCATCCTTTCCGTCGACCCAGCGGCTGCATCTGATGTAGCTGCCCAGGGCAGATATCTCGCAAACGCCGTCTCGCCCGGGCAGTTTCCCCACCTCGATATCCGGAAACTTCTGTCGGCTCACGAGGTCAAACGCGAATGCGACGACGACGCCGTCGGCGCGCGTGCCCCGCACGGCGATGCGCCGGCCATCCTGAGAGGGATTGCCCTTGCCCGGTCCGAACTGAAGGCCGCGATAGCCCTCGGCCATCAGCATGATCTCTTCGGCATTGGTTCGCGGCGTCCAGAGCGAGATCTTGCGCCCGATCACGCATATCATGCGCTCGGGATCGCGCGGGTGCCATTCGCACTCGTCTTCACGCTGCCGGCGGAACAGCGGAACGTATGTCCGTCCGTCCAGAAAGCAGAGCCCGTTACAACCGTTGGCGATCAGAAGCAGAGTCTGGTCTGCGTTCCAGGCCTGCGCGCTCGAATATCGGTGGGTGCAATAGGCTCGTTGGCAGGCCAGGCCAGCGCCCAAGGGCCCCGGGGTTGTTATCCGGACGATCGTGGCGCCGGTGTCGGGATCGGTGACCGGAACGAGATAATCGGGCAAGTTCATGCTGCTGGCAGTAGTCAGCTTGGTCTTTGCAAGCGTCTGTGCGGCGGCGATGCCCGCCAATGCAAGCACGACGGCCACGGCGCCGGCCAGGCCAATTCGCGTGTAGAGGGGCGGAGACATCCGTATCTTGCTCCATGGCAAGCAGGGGGCTCGGATCATCCGGGTGGGCAAGCGATCGATACAAGGTTCGATGCTTGCCGGTCACCAGGCTCCTGCGGGGACCAGGACTATTGGTTCGACGATGCGTTCTAGCCGCTCGGTCCCAGCGCGCATCATTTGAATGCAGGAGACGCCCCACGAAATGTTGCCGCTCCACGGGCAGGTTCTGATCCTCTCGATCGATAGATCAGTCCGGCGCGGTTAGCTGGGCGGCGCGTATAGGCGCCGCCCGGCATTTGTTGAGGGCTTGATGGGCGTCAGGCCGATCCGCCAGGCTAGTCCGGCTCTGCGGCGCCGATTTCGTGACGTCCGCGGTCGCTTGACACGAGGCTGAGCGTAGGTTCCCGATCGATTGACAACGGCAGCGCGTGACCATTCGAGACCCGCACCAGTGACCCGTTGTTCATTCCCCAAATTGCGGCCTGCGTCCTGTTCTGGACCCGTATCTTGCGCAGGATCGCCTTGACGTGAACCTTCACGGTCGCCTCGGCAATATCGATCTTTCGCGCAATGCACTTGTTGGAATTGCCCTCGATCAGATAGGAGAGAATCGCCCGCTCTCGCGGTGACAGATGAGGTGCTATCCGTTCTTCGGCCGCAACGAGGAGATTTGATCGCTCTTCGATCACTGGCTGAAGCTGAGGCTCGCGATCGAAACCGCTATCGAGCACGAATGACAGGAAAGCCGGTGGAAACACCGTCTCGCCCATCGTCACGAGTTCGATGGACTTGATGAAAGCGTCGCATGAATTGACGTCGACGAAATAGCCGCTGGCGCCGGCCTTGTAGGCCGCGATCAACTCATCCGGCCGGTAGTGGTCCGAAACGATCGCTACGCGCGCATCCGGATAGTTCTCTCTTACAAATCCGATGTGCTTCATGGCTGCATCGAATTCGCCGGTGCTGTGGATAATCACAAACAGGAGCTGCTGATGTGCCTGGAGTGTGCTTGTAATTTCATCGGTGCTCGAGGCCGACACCGCAATTTGAAAATCTGCCGCATGCAGTATTTGAGAAATTCCCTCTCGCAGCAAAATGTTTCGTCCGATCAAAACAACTTTGCAGGATTGCCGCCTCCTCATCTTACCCTCCGCAACCAACGCAATGACACAACTTGAATGAAAAACACGCAGGAAAAGGAACAAAGCATTGCATAGCCCGTTTTTTCTGATTTACAGAAGTCGGGCGCCGTTTAGTTAATAATTGCTGAAGGTTAGATTCGATCTTTCGATTTTGCCTATATACCTTTCGTTATAGGCCGATGGGTCCCCAAGCTGTTGGTGAATGGTCGTCGGAGATTGACTTGGGGGCGAAAGAGAATACTGATTCAACCTTTGAATGTTCGCCCTGAGCGGGTGAATCCGTTCGCGAAAGCCTTGCTCCATCGCGATGCTTTCGAACTTGCCAAGTGGCAAGACCGCTCTCCAGCGGTTGTGAGCCGAGACCACCGGGTTCATACGGCCCTTTGATCCGGCGAACTTGATGTATATTGCGATCACAGACTCGTGCGGTTATTTGCCTCATGGGTCCGCTACGCCAAATGATACTTTAGGGAATTGCTCGAAGTTTATTTGTTGGTGATCAATTGATGTTGGAGCGGCAAGGGCGGGGGCCTGTAGCTTCAATCGCGGGAATTTTGGGGGCGGCAGGTTAGGGAGCGCCCGATGCGTCGTGCGACTGTAGTGATTGCAGACCGACACCCAATGGTTTTGCAGGGTCTCGCAAGTGTTCTCGGTTCAGAATCCGATTTTGAGGTCGTTGCATCCTGCGGCGATGCTGCGAGTTGCATCCAGGCAATTTTGACGCTTGCGCCCGACATAGCGATCATGGATGCGGCAATGCCGGAGCTGACCGCGCTGATGAACAATTCGCTCAGCCATTCGGACAGCCGACCAACGCGGTTTGTGTTCTTCGCGCCCAGCGAGGACTATGATCTTGTGTTGGCGGGCGCCCCCGCCGGGTACAGTGTCCTTCTCAAGGAGATGACAGGCCAAGCCGTGGTGCAAGGCTTGCGAGACATTGCCAACGGCCAGACCGTTGTTCCGTTATCACCCACCGATCAGGCCGCGCCTCGCGAGCAGAGTCCGAATCCGGAAAGTGCGCTCGCGGTGCTCACCGAGCGCGAGCGGCAGATCATGCGCCTGGTCTCTCGTGGCCTGTCCAACAAGGAAATCGGCCGCCGGCTCAACATTGCGGATGGCACCATCAAGGTTCACCTCCACAACATTTTCCAGAAGCTTGAAATCGGCAATCGCACTGCGCTTGCTGCCCTCGCCATCTCGCAGGATGACCGCGCCAATTCGGCGCAGGACAAACCGGCGCATGCTGGATCGGATCCGGTGCCCGGGGAGCGCTAAGACATCATATCGCACTGTTTGCAGTGCGATATGCGGGCATTTCGCCGAAGCCCAGCCGAGCGACTATTGCACCTTCAGATTGCGCAAGCGCCGGCAGAGCTGCGTTTTCGGTCTCTTATCCCTCGATGGAGAACTGAAGAACGAACAGCGACCGGCCGCCAAGCTCGGGGCTGTCGCTGACTTCCACCTGCCAGGAAATGTAATGCAGGAGTGGGTCCATCACGTCGTGCTTGAGGATCTCGCCGCTCAGTTCGATCGCAGTAGTCCGTGCCGCGGAAATGTCGGGGAGATCAAGTCCGACATCGTCGAGCACTGAATGACCGTCGTGGATATGAAAGAAATACCGCGGCATGGATGTCTCCGGACAACGCGAACATTCCGATGACTGCAGCGAGCCCCCCGCATCACGGTCGAGATTTCGCATCGCAGGGGCGCGCATAGCAAGCGGCTATTCTAGGAGGGCTCAATCATCATTGATGGGTACCCCGACGTTGATCTCTATGATCACGAATTCAGAATGAACAATTGCTTCTCGAGGACTACGATGATGTTGCGTCGACGGAGCCCACTTCGGCGCAGCGTTGCGGCCCCGGCCCTGCGAATCCCCAATGCCCCCGCCGGGGCCGCGCTCTTTTCGCAAGTCCCGCCTGGTCGTCCATCACCGCCGCGCAGAAATTGCAACCGATACGCCGATCGCTCGGGAGCGGACGGTTTGACCCTTGGGGAGATGATCTCGAAAAATCATATCCGGTAGTAGTCGCGATACCAGCGGACGAAATTGGATATGCCGGTTTCGATAGGGGTGGAGGGCGAAAACCCGGTATCGCGCATGAGATCGCCAACGTCGGCAAACGTTTCCGGAACATCCCCAGGCTGCATTGGCAGCATTTCCTTCGCCGTGGTTCGTCCCAGCTCTTTCTCGATCAATTCGAGGACGTGCATCAGCGCTTCCGGGCGGTTATTGCCTACATTGTAGAGCTTGGCCGGTGCGCCCGCCGCATCGGCGTTGTCCTCCGGAGCGCGCTCGATCAGCCGCGAGATGACGCGAGTGACGTCGTCGACATAGGTGAAGTCGCGCCGCATCCGGCCATGGTTGAAGAGCTTGATCGGCTTGCCTTTGACGATCGCGTCGGCGAACAGGAATATCGCCATGTCGGGCCGGCCCCACGGGCCGTAGATCGTAAAGAACCGTAAGCCGGTGACCGGGAGCCGGTACAGGTGGCTGTAAGAATGGGCCATCAGCTCGTTGGCTTTCTTCGTCGCGGCATAGAGGCTGACGGGGTGGTCGGCCCTATGCCGGGTCGAAAATGGTAACTCGGCATTGGCGCCGTACACGGACGATGATGATGCGTAGATCAAATGACCACAGGCGTTATGCCTGCAGCCTTCGAGGACGTTGAGGAACCCCTCAAGATTGGCGTCGACATAAGCGTGCGGCTGATCGATCGAATGCCGGACGCCGGCCTGAGCGGCCAAATGGACCACTCTCGCAAAACGATGTTTTGCGAACAACTCGGCCATCGTCGACCGATGTCCAAGATCGATCTGCACGAAGGAAAAACGCGGATCGCGGCGCAGAATGTCGAGACGCGCGCGCTTCAAGGCGGGATCGTAGTAGCTGTTGATGTTGTCCAATCCGACGACACGACGCCCTTCATCGAGCAGTCGACGTGCAACATGAAAACCGATGAAGCCAGCAGCTCCGGTCACCAGGACGTCGTCGGCAACTTGCTCTGAGCGAGATGACATTCGCTGTCCAAGTTAGATGGAGTTCGAACGGCGAAAAAGGCGCCATCGATCGCAGAAAGTTAGCTCTCAATCGCGCCGCATCTCGATTGCGCAAATGAGCGCACCTGACGATGGCGGCGGAGCCGAGCTGCCAGCAGCCGCTCGAACGGGTTACTCCGTGCATCCTCGCCGCTGTCCTCAAATTCCAGGGGCGTAGCGTATTTAATGTCCGAGCGAACCGCGTCATCATCCATTTGCATGAAGATGAAGCCAGGCAAACCTGCAGAGTTGTTTCAGCGGCGGGCTTGCCCGACGTGGCCGTCGGCTTGGAGTACGCGCTGTCGAACGATCGACGTCGGTGACTTGAGCGCAAACGGCGTGGTCAGGGGTGTTTGCGATGAAGATGGTCCGTGTTGATGCTCTCGGCGCGAATGTATCGAGCATCGGTTTCGGCTGCGCGTCGCTCGGAGGGCGCGTTGGGGCTCGCAGGGGGACCGAGGGGCTCGAGCGCGCATACGACGCCGGAATAACCTGGTACGACGTGGCGCCTTCGTATGGCGATGGGATGGCCGAGTCGATCTGGGGCAAATTCGCATCAGGGAAGCGCGGCAGCGTCTATATCTGCACAAAGGTCGGGATGCGCCCGCGTGATACCTCCGCCGTTAAGCGGATCCTGAAGCCGATAGCGCGCGCCGCTCTTGCGGTGTTTCCCGGGATCCAACCGCGCCTCTCCGCAATGAAGTCGAAGCCCTTCAAAGTGCCGCTATCGGCCGAGCTGATCAGGACGAGCATCGAGGATAGCCTGAGGCGACTTCGCACGGATTATGTAGATGTGCTTGCTCTCCACCGTCCCACCCGCGAAGAGGTCGTTCGCGAAGACATCATTCGAGCGGTCGAGCGCATCGTTCAGGACGGGAAAGCCCGCGCAATTTCGATTGCGGGCAATAACGAGGGCGGAATTGACGACCTCCATGAATCTCTACCATATCGGCTGATACAGATCGCGAATAATCCGCTCGAGCCGAATCTTCAGAGATCGACGGAGATTGCGCGGCGCAGGACGTTTGTCACGTATGGATCATTCTCGAGCGTCGATCCGCTTGTCGCGAGGCTGGGATCGGAGAAGGAAATACTGAACGGCCTTTACGAGATGGGATACCGGGGCGACCTCACCGAGATCGCTGCTGCCTTCGTCGTGGATTACGCGCTGGCAACGAACTCTACAGGAGTCTCACTGTTTTCGATGTTTCGGAAAGAGCATCTCGCGTTCAATCTGCGCCGGTCAGCGCAAATCCCGGCGCTTCATCAGCTCAATCGCATCGTCGCCGAGCTCTCGAACGGGCCGCGGCAAACCGAACGATTGGTCATGCGTGCGTCGGTGTAGCGATCAAGTGCGGAGCTTATGGGTATGAGGTCTACTCCGTCATCATCATACAATCGGCGGCTGCGCGTGCTAGAATTCGCGTCCCACGATACTACTCGCCAATGTTGTCGACGATATTCGACAGGCGCGCGGGCGGCCGGGAGGCGGCTAGCTTGAGCGTCTCGCCGAAGCATGCGCAGCAGGGCAGGCCAAAGGTGAGGGGGCCAGGCCGATGCCGTCGCGTTAGGAGATTGCCCGCGATCGCGGTTGCGCCTGGCGGCGCGCTTCGCGGGGCCGTTGGTAGTTGCTCGGAGAGAGGCCATGTGCGGAATTGTTGGTGTCGTCGGGCGGGGCCCAGCCTCTGCTCTTCTTTTGGATGCGCTGAAGCGGCTTGAATATCGCGGATATGACTCAGCCGGTATTGCCACTCTCGAGGACGGTTTGCTGACGCGACGTCGTGCGGTCGGAAAGCTCGTGAACCTCAAGAGTCGGCTCGACTTGGAGCCGCTTGCCGGGCGGATCGGAATTGGTCACACCCGCTGGGCAACGCACGGCCGTCCCGATGAGACGAATGCGCATCCTCACATGGTTGATGGTGTGGCGATCGTGCACAATGGGATCATCGAAAACCATCGAGAGTTGCGCAATGATCTCAAAGCGGCCGGTGCACATTTTGCGACCGAAACCGACTCCGAAGTGGTTGCGCATCTCGTTAGCCGCGAGCGGAAGAACGGATACGAGCCGGTCGCAGCGGTGCGTAAGGTGCTCCCGCGCTTGAGCGGAACGTTCGCGCTCGCCTTCCTGTTCGAGGGGCACGACAATCTCCTGATCGGTGCCCGAAAGGGCTCGCCGCTTGCTGTCGGCTACGGTTGCGGCGAAATGTTCCTGGGGTCGGATGCGATGGCGCTCGCGCCTCTGACGGATATTGTCGCCTACCTTGAGGACGGCGATCTCGCCGTTGTGACCCGAGAGCAGATCGAGTTTATCGACGTGAACGGCGCGCGCCTGCGCCGTACGTCGGCCAAAATCGCTGGTGCCGCCGTGATTGTTCACAAGGGCGAGCATCGCCACTTCATGGCGAAGGAGATTCACGAACAGCCGAAGGTGGTTGGGCAGACGCTTGCGCAATATATCGCGCCCGACGGGAGGATCAGGTTGCCGGCAGGCGTGGATGTGGACTTCGGGACAGTCGATCGCGTGTCGATTGTAGCTTGCGGGACCTCCTTCTACGCCGGTCTGATTGCGAAGTACTGGTTCGAGCGCTACGCCAAGCTCCCGGTCGAGATCGATATTGCTTCGGAGTTCCGCTATCGCGATGTTCCGTTTGGCGCGGGCAATCTGGCGATTTTCGTGTCGCAATCCGGCGAAACGGCCGACACGCTCGCTTCGTTGGAGTTCGCCAAGACCCACGGCCAGCGTATTCTCTCTGTCGTCAACGTGCAAACCTCGACGATGGCTCGTTCGAGCCACATCGTAATGCCCACATTGGCCGGTCCGGAAATAGGGGTCGCATCGACAAAGGCGTTCACCTGTCAGGTGGCAATCTTGCTCTGCATTGCAATCGCTGCCGGTCGTAGTCGCGGTGTGCTCTCGGCCGAAGACGAGCGATCACTCGTCCGGGCCCTTGCCGAGATTCCAGGCTATATGGCGCGCGCGCTCGAACTGGAGCCGAAAGTCCATGAGCTCGCGCGTGAGATCGCCAGGGCCAGAGACGCTCTGTTCATAGGCCGGGGCACCAATTATCCGCTGGCATTGGAGGGTGCCCTCAAGCTCAAGGAGGTCACTTACATTCACGCAGAGGGCTATGCGGCCGGTGAGCTCAAACATGGACCAATCGCGCTGATCGACAAGGGCCTGCCGGTCATCGTCATTGCGCCGTACGACGCGACGTTCGAAAAGACCATGTCGAACATGCAGGAGGTGATCGCCCGTGGGGGCCGCATCATCCTCTTGACCGACGAGAGAGGTGCTTCACTCGCCGCGTCCAGTGGTTGCTCGGTCCTGGCCTTACCGGATATGCCCCCGATCGTGGCGCCGCTGGCTCTCGCGGTGCCGCTACAGCTCCTTGCCTATCACAGTGCCGCGATTATGGGGACCGACGTGGACCAGCCGCGGAATCTCGCGAAGTCCGTGACCGTCGAATAGCCGGTCCGGTCGCGCCACTTCCGCTTCAGAAAGAGGTGCTGTCGAAAGCAGGATGCTGGTCTGACAGACCGGGACGCTCCGAAATGGGTGCCTCTTTCGACCAATCCGCGTTCTCAGCGGCTCGGGGTAAAATCTGGTGGCCTTCGGGCCCAGGTTAAGCACCGACGTCCGCAGGGCAGGCGGCCCCGCTATATTGTAACCGCGTTGGCGGGGCCGCTGCTGCCAAGAAACGAGCTAGGTCCTGGAGGCTGCTTCCATCCGACGAAGCGAGTGGGTCGTCTCGGGGGCGATGCGGCTCGGACTTGAGATACACAACTCCTCAGAACCAGCCGCCTTGCGCGCGCTCCGCAGCCGGATCCTCGCAGACTCTTCGGCATCAGGCGGCAAGGGCAGCCCGTTCAGGGAGTAGTCCTTTCGGGTTATTGGAAGACCGTTCCGCTTCGAGATAGCTTCAGGCAAGCCCGTCCGGTCGACGAGCTCGTTTGGCATGCTACGTGCGCTTCGCGAGGGATCATGTCGGTTTTGACGGGAACGGCCGGCGCGGACATTCGACGTGGTGATATGATTAAGGTGATCAAAGGGAGGCTGTTCCCGGCGCTCCTTTACGAGCAACATGAGGGCGGCGCCGCCGAAGATATTCCCGAGGGCGCCCGTGCCTATTGCCTCAAAGACAAAGTCTGGCGAACGATGCCTCCGGGCTTCCGCCCCTCCTAGAGCTTGCTGGCAAACCAGCATCGCAAAATGGCCGAGCCAGGCTCGGCCAAGTCGTGAGCGGGCCGGGACCGCAACCTCCGCGGTAGGTCTGGACCGACGGCGGAGCGCCGTGTGTGCAGACTAGCTGCAGCTCAGCGGCAACGGCTGGTCGGGGTGCAGCTCGTACCAATCGTAGCAATCTGGATAGGCGCCGTAGAATCCGTATCCGGGTCGATCGCGACCAAAGCGGTGGAACGCATGTTGGCGCAGGCCGATGCCGCCGTTGCCGGCATGACCGCCGAATCCGAGATGTTCGCCGCCAAAGCCTCCATCACGCGCCATGCCGCCGAAATGCGCGCCGCCGCCGCCGAAGCCCATATGTCCGCCGCCAAAGCCACCACCGCCAAAACTGGCGTGGCCGCCGCCGCCAAAGCCACCACCGTGGCCGCCGCCGCCGCCACCGCCGTGCGCCTCGGCCGCTCCGATGGCCAGGGTCGAGGCAAGCGCCGCCGTTGCCAAAATCATGATTGCTCGTTTCATGGGACACTCCTTTAGTGTCGATCTGCCTGGTCATCCATGCAGTCCGCTTCCGCGTCGTGCCGTCGCCAAAAGCTCCTGATGACAAGGCTCGTGATGAAAGGAGAGGTAGGAGCGATGCGCGGCAATCCCACTAAATTCGACTTCAGGAACGAGGCGCACCGGTAGGGAAGTTGACCCTGCCGCGGGGGCCGCGGCCCACAAAGGGGCGGGCTGAACGTTCCGGCCCGCCCCCGTCGTTCGATGAGGAGCGGCCGACCGAGGCGCCCGGCCGGCCAGGGAAATGCCGTGATCAGAAGCTGCCCGTGCCGGGCTCGCAAGGCACGTTGTTGCCGGTCCACGGCGCCGTCGCGAAAGCGCCGACGCGCGGCGCAGGAACGCAGACGCGGCCTCCCTGCTGATAGAAGGGCGCATCCGGTGCGGCCGTATCGGTTGTCATCGCGGGCTGTCGCATGACGGAATGGTGCTCGCGCGCCATGACGGGTCCCCCGAGCACGGCGGCTGCAATCAATCCCGTCGACAAGAGTTTGAGAGTGGTCATTTCGGCTTCTCCTTTGATGACATCAGGCCGACCAAGCGGCTCCCCATCAACGTATGGACGGCCGGGCATTGTCCAAATGCACGAATTGCTCACCGGATTTCAACGGCCTGTGAGCCGACGCGGCGTTGCAAGCACGATCGTGCGAATGCGCAACATCCGTTGCCTTGAGAGTAACGGGAAGCGCATCGCGGGCATATGTTCATGAAAGCGCAGTTCAGAATGGAGGCGGAAGATGATCACGACGACAGCGAGACGTATGGCCATCGCGCTAGCCCTGTTGGCGACGGAGACGGCACGCTTCCTGAATCGCTATTTAGTGGTGCCCCATTCTCCGCAGGACTATCTCGTCAGACAACGAGTGGCCTATGGCAGGCTGGCGCGGCGCCGCGCGTTCAGAGCGGGCGGGCGTTGAACATGACGCTCCGGACCGCCGAGCCCGTGCTCCTCCGCCGCAGGCCGAAACGCCTCGCAGAACGTGGGAGCAGGATCATGACGCGGATTCTTCTGATCGAAGATGATGCCGAAACCGCCGAGGTGATCGTCGCCGAACTCGCCGATCGCGGTTTTGAGGTCCAATGGGCCCCTGACGGCGTCGACGGTCTCGATCGGGCGCGCGCGGCGTGTCCGGATGCCATGATCGTCGATCGCATGCTGCCCGGAATGGACGGGCTGACCGTGATCGAGGCCTTGCGCAAGGATCGGGTCGGGACGCCGGTGCTGGTTCTGAGTGCGCTCGGCGCCGTGGACGATCGGGTGCGCGGATTGCGTATGGGGGGAGACGACTATCTCACCAAGCCGTTCGCGATCATCGAGCTCGTCGCACGCATAGAGGCGTTGTTGCGCCGTCCGATGGACAGCCGCGAGACCACGTTGCATGTCGGGCCGCTGGAGCTCGACCTGATCGAGCGGACCGCGCGACGGGACGAGCGCGAGATCGATCTGTTGCCGCGTGAGTTTCGCCTGCTCGAATACATGATGCGCCGGAGCGATCAGTTGCTCACGCGCGCGATGCTGCTCGAAGAGGTCTGGAACTACAAGTTCGTTCCGGCAACGACGAATCTGATCGACGTGCATATGGGCCGGCTGCGCCACAAGGTCGATGGTCCCGGCGATGCGCAGCTCATCCACAATGTTCGCGGCTCCGGCTTCATTCTGCGTTCGCGCGCATAGAGACGCGAAACCCAGGGGCTCGCGGAGCAAATCTCGGACGAATACAGAGTGCCGGTTCGATGCGCCAGATTCAGTTCATCCGTTCGAACACGTTCCTCTGGGCCCTGGCGGTGGCGGCCGCATTTGCGCTGTTCGTGGTCGGGCTGTTCGCGTTCACCTATTGGAAGCTCGACGACTATCTGATCGCGCGATCCGACCGCATGATCGCGACCCGGATCAACTTCATCGCCGATTTGCCGCCGGGGCGCCGCATCGGAGCGATCTCCGATCATCTCGAGCAGGATTCCAGGGGCGTGCAGTACGCGGGACTTTTCAATGGTGCCGGCACCCGGCTGGCCGGCAACATCGACAGCTTGCCGCGCGCACTCGATCTCGGCGGAGCGGCGCAGGGTGTGCGGCTCGACCTCATCGAGAAATCGGCGGTCCACGGACCGGTCATCAGGGTCGTGGGCAGGCGTCTTGAGAACGGCGATGTCCTGGTGATGGGACGGAATGTCGATGAGACGCACGAGATCTCGAGTGTCGTGGGGCAGGCACTCGCGCTCGGCCTGCTGCCGGCGTTCTGCCTCTGTCTGCTGGCCGGAGCGTGGCTGAGCGTTCGCGCCCAGAGACGCGTGGAGGAGGTGAACCAGCGGGTGCAGCGGATCGTGGCCGGGGAGTTGCGCGAGCGGCTTCCGGAGGACAATTCCGACGATCCGTTCGGGCGACTGGCCAGGATCGTCAACGGCATGCTCGCCGAGATGGAGACCATGATCAACGCGCTTGCCGGTGTCGGCAACGATATCGCCCATGATCTCAGGACGCCGCTCACGCGCGCTCGCCTGGCGCTGGAGCGCGGCCGAACGCATGCGACCACCCTGGAGCAGCTCCAGGAGGTCACGGACAAGGCAATGGCCGGAATCGATCAGTCGCTCGCGATCGTCACCGCCTTGCTGCGCCTCACCGAGATCGAGAACAGTCGCCGCACCGCCGGTTTCGGCAACGTTGCGCTCGACGAGATCCTGCGCGAGGTGTGCGACGTCTATGAGCCCATCGCCGAAGACAAGGGCATCGGGCTTGGCGTCGTCATCGATCGCAATGTGCAGGTGTGGGGCGATCGGGACCTGTTGTTCGAAGCGATGGCCAATCTCGTGGACAATGCCGTCAAGTTCACGCCGCCCGGCGGCCAGGTGAGGCTCGAACTGGTGTCGGAAGACGACACGGCGCTCGTGCGCGTAAGTGACACCGGACCCGGCATCAGCACGCAGGAGCGCGAAGCGGTGCTGCGGCGATTCTATCGTTCCGACAAGATGCGCAATACGCCGGGGGTTGGGCTTGGACTGAGCCTGGTGGCCGCCATCGTCAAGCTGCATGGCTTTCGATTGATCATCGGTCCGGCTCCCGGCGGGCGGATCGAGATCCTTGCCTGGACCGGGAGGGCGAGCAAAGCCGCCGCATGCCGGTCCCGGACCCCAACTCTCGCAACCGTTAATCAGATGTGATGCCCCTCATGATGCGTGATGTTCTCGATGCCATGACATGCCGAGTGACATGCCGAATGTCTGAAGGCGAATTCAGGTTTGTTACGCTCAATTCAGTCGCCTCTGCCTCCGGAGGCTTCCTAGAGTCCGCTCGCCGGTTTCGTATGTGGGAGTGACAGATGCAGATCCGCCCCGAAGGCGTGAGGAATGGTGCCATGGCTGTCGCGGCCGGAGCCCCATCGCCCTCCTTCCTCAGCGCCTATTCCGCGGCCATCAAGCGCTATGAACTGCTTGAGCCCGGTCACGAGCAGCAGCTTGCACGCCGCTGGCGCGAGACGCGGGACCGTGGTGCCGTGAACGCGCTCGTCACGAGTCATCTCCGGCTCGCAGCCAAGGTGGCGCGCGGCTACAAGGGGTACGGTCTGCCCTTGGCCGATGTGATTGCGGAGGCAAATCTCGGCCTCGTCATCGCGGCGTCACGCTTCGAACCCGGCCGCGGTGCGCGGTTCTCCACCTATGCGGTTTGGTGGATCAAGGCCTCGGTTCACGAATACATCCTGCGCTCCTGGTCTCTGGTCAGGATCGGCACGACGGCAGCGCAGAAGAAGCTGTTCTTCAAGCTCCGTAGCGAGATGAGGAAAGCCGCGGGCGGCGCGATGGCGGCGCTCACGCCCGATGTCGCCGAGACGATCGCGGAAAGGCTCGACGTCACGGCGCGTGAGGTGATCGAGATGGATTCCCGCCTGAACGGTGACATGTCGCTGAATGCGCGCGTTGGCGACGACGAGCAGGGAACCGAATGGGAAGCGTTGCTGGTCGATCAGGCGATCGACGCGGAGACGGTACTCGCCGATCATGAGCAGACGGAGCGCCGTACCAACGCCTTGCGCGTTGCGCTGGGCATGCTCACGGCACGCGAGCGTCATATTCTGGAGGCAAGGCGGCTGGCGGAATGCCCGGTTACGCTGGACCAACTCGGCTTCGAGCTTTCGATCTCCAGCGAGCGGGTTCGGCAGATCGAGATCCGCGCCTTTGCCAAGGTCAGGCGAGCCGCAATTCTTGCCGCGCAGGATGCGGCACGCAAGCGCGCCGACGGCGCCTCGGGCTCACGGTCGCGGGAGCTCACCGCTCCATGAGCGATCGAGAAGCGGTGATGCCGGTACGAATGATGTCTGTCCTGCCGCGGAGCATCTGAATTCGTTTTCATTTGAACGGATGCTCTCCCGTCCTCATCTATTCAATGATCCCGCGCAACTTGCTTCAGGCAGAACCACCATGGGAATTGTTCGCTTCGCGCTACGGTTTCCGCACACGTTCTATGTGCTTGCGGCGCTGATCCTGTTTCTCGGCGGCATCGCGATCTGGTCGATGCCGACGGACATTTTTCCGGAGATCCGCATTCCCGTCGTCACGGTGGTGTGGAGCTACACCGGCCTGTCGACGCCCGAGATGGAGCAGCGCGTCAGCACCTACAGCCAGTATTCGATCAGCGCCAATGTCAGCGGCATCAAGAACATCGAGGCGCAAACTCTCAACGGTCTGTCGGTTCAGAAGATCTACTTCCAGCCGGACGTGAATCTCGACCTCGCAATCTCGCAGATCGTCTCGGCAACCAACGCCATCCGCGCCCTGATGCCGCCGGGCATTCAGCCGCCGATCATCGTACAGTTCAATGCATCGAGCGTGCCGGTGCTGCAGCTCAGCCTCGAGTCCAATAGTCTGAACGAGCAGCAACTATACGACTTCGGCATCTACCGTATCCGGCAGCAATTGGCGCCTGTTCCGGGCGTGACGCTGCCCACGCCTGCCGGCGGCAAGTACCGCCAGATCATGGTCGACATCGATCCGAACAAGCTCCTGTCGCGCGGATTGACGCCGCTCGACATCGTCAATGCGGTGAACACCCAAAATCTGACGCTGCCCACCGGGACGACGAAAATCGGCGACACCCAGTACACCGTTCGAACCAATGCCACGCCGGCCTCGATCAAGGATCTCAACATGATCCCGGTCAAGTTCGTGAACGGGGCCACGATCTTCCTGAAGGACGTGGCCCAGGTCCGGGACGGCTCCCAGGTCCAGCAGAACATCGTGCGCGAGGACGGTCATCGCGCCGTCCTGCTCAGCGTGATCAAGAACGGAAATGCCTCGACGCTCGCCGTCGTCAACGGGGTGAAGAAGGCCTTGAGTTCGATTCGCGCGTCGGCTCCTGCAGGGCTGAAGATCAACGAGCTGTTCGACCAGTCGGTCTTCGTCACCCATTCGGTGGATGGCGTGCTGCGCGAGGGCGCGATCGCGGCGGGCCTCACGGCGCTGATGATCCTGCTGTTTCTGGGATCGTGGCGATCGACGCTGGTCGTCTTGATCTCGATCCCGCTGGCGATGCTGTCTTCGCTGGTCGTGCTGTATTGTCTCGGCGAGACCTTGAACACGATGACGCTCGGTGGGCTTGCACTCGCGGTCGGCATCCTGGTCGACGATTCCACGGTGACGATCGAGAACACGCACCGACTCTGGACCGAGGAAGGCATGCCGTTGCCCGATGCGACGCTGCACGGGGCGGCTGAAATCGCGGTGCCGACGCTCGTCTCCACGCTCGCAATCAGTTGTGTGTTCACCTCGGTCGTATTTCTGGAAGGGCCGGCCAAATACCTCTTCACCCCGCTGGGTCTGGCGGTGGTGTTCGCGATGCTGGCGTCATATGCGTTGTCGCGAACGCTGACGCCGATCACCATCGGCCTGTTGCTGAAGGGCGAGCGGCGCCATGGCGAGGGCGGAAGCCCGTCGGGCATCTTCGGCCGCGCCTCTGCGATGTTCGAGCGCGGATTCGAACGCCTGCGCAACGGCTATTCCGATTTGCTGTTGACGTTGCTTCGGCGTCGCGTCGTCGTGCCGATCGTCGCGGTGCTGGTGCTGGCCCTCGGCGCCATCATGTTCGTCTATGTCGGCAGGGACTTCTATCCCCTGATCGACGGCGGCCAGATCCAGCTCCACGTTCGCGCGCCTGCGGGCACTCGCATCGAGAAGACGGAAGCAATCTTCCAGGCGGTCGAAGACAAGATCCGCCAAGTGATTCCGGAGCGGGACCGGGCGCTGATCGTCGACAATATCGGGCTTCCGGCGCGTCCCTACAATCTCGCATTCACGGACGGCTCGACGATCGGTGTGAACGACGGCACCATTCTGGTGTCGCTCAAGGATGGGCACAAGCCGACCGCGGACTACGTCAGGAAACTGCGCCAGGTGCTGCCGGCGGCGTTCCCGGAGGACACGTTCTATTTCCAGGCGGCCGACATCGTGACGCAGATCCTGAACTTCGGTCTTCCGGCGCAGATCGATGTCCGCACGGTTGGCTATGGCGACAACAATCTGGCCGTGGCCAAGGAGCTGCAGAAGAGCCTCGCGGCGATCCCCGGTGTCGTCGATGCGCATCTGCAGCAGGAAGTCGATGCTCCGGCGTTCTATGCCGACATCGACCGCACGCGGGCCGCCCAGCTCGGGCTCAACGCCAGCACGGTGGCGACCAATATCAATGTCAGCCTCAGCTCGTCGGCTCAGGTCTCGCCGAACTTCTGGACCGATCCGACGTCGGGCATCCCGTATTATCTGGCCGTGCAGACGCCCGAATACAGGGCCAATTCGCTGAACGCACTGGGAAACACGCCGGTGTCGGCCTCACTTGCCGCGAGCGGGCAGACGGTGCCCGGTCTCCTCAGCAATGTCGCGACGTTCAAGCGGGGGAGTGTCCCCACCAATTCGAACCAGGCCAACGTCCAGCCGGTGTTTGACGTCTATGCGAGCGTCCAGGGTCGCGATCTCGGCGGCGTCGCGGCCGATATCAACAAGGTCACGTCCACACTCCAGAAGCAGCTCCAGCCGGGTAATTCGATCCAGGTCCTGGGACAGATCCAGAGCATGAATCAGTCGTTCCGCAATCTCGGAATCGGCCTGCTGTTTGCCGCGATCCTGGTCTACCTGCTGATGGTCGTGAACTACCAGAACTTCGGCGATCCCTTCGTCGTCATCATGGCGCTGCCGGCGACCTTGTGCGGCATCTTGACGATGCTGTTCATCACCGGAACGACACTGAACGTGCCTTCGCTGATGGGGGCGATCATGGCGGTCGGCGTTGCCTCCGCGAATTCGATCCTGCTCGTGACGTTCGCGCGTGATGAGCAATTGAAGGGACATTCCGCGTTCCAGGCGGCGCTGAGCGCGGGCCGCACCAGGATCCGGCCGGTCCTGATGACTGCTGCCGCGATGATCGTGGGCATGATCCCGATGGCGCTCGGAGGTCCGGGCGAGGAGCAGAACGCCGCGCTCGCGCGCGCTGTGATCGGCGGACTTCTGTTCGCGACCCCGACGACTTTGCTGATCGTGCCGTACCTCTTTGCCATGCTGCGCAAAGGTAACGATGGCAAGCCTCACCACGGCGTATTCGAGGAGCAACCGGAATGAGCGACGTTCGTGTGCGGACCAATGACGACGAGGCGAGGGACCCGCCCGATGCGGAGAGCCGCCGCATCGTCGAGCTCCCCGGCAAGGCCGCGCCATCCGGACGCCGTTACGGCGGCGCGCTGCTCGGAGGAGGTATGCTTCTGCTGCTCGCGGGCGGTCTCGGCATTGGCGGCTGGCGGCACTATCAGGCGGCGCGTGAGGTCGCTGCAGTGGCGGAGCAGGTGAGAACCGCCATTCCGGAAGTGCGGGTGGCGGTGGTCCGGCCCAGCGGCGACCTGATGAAGGTTACCTTGCCGGCGACGACGACCGCGTTCGAGGCAGCCAATATCTTCGCGCGGACCAGTGGCTATATCGAAAAGCGCTATGTGGATATCGGCGATCGGGTCAAGAAAGGCGATCTTCTCGCGGCAATCACCGCTCCGGAGCTCGACCAGCAGATCGCCCAGGCCCAGGCGACGCTGGCGCAAAACCAGGCCGCCTTGCAGCAGGCGCAAGCGAGCCGGGAGCTTGCCGACGTCACCAATGCGCGCGACAGCAATCTGGTCAAGCAAGGCTGGCTGACGGCACAGCAGGGGGACAACGATCGTCTCACCCTGCGTGCACAGCAGGCGGCCGTGGGTGTCGCCCAGTCGAACATCACGGCGCAGGAGGCCCAGATTCGAGTCCTTCAGCAGGAGAAAGCCTACCAGCGCGTGGTGGCGCCGTTCGACGGCGTGATCACACAGCGCAACGTGGACAATGGCAGCCTGGTGCAGGCCGGGTCGACCTTCATGTTCACGCTGATGCATTCCAATGTGATCCGAACCCAGGTTTTCGTGCCGCAGGACGAGGCCTTCGGAGTTGGACCGGGCGTCGACGCGGATATTCGCGTCCCCGAGATTCCGGGGCGGACGTTTCCGGGGAAAGTCACGCGCATCGCAAGCGCATTGCAGCCGGGAAGCCGAACTCTGCTGACCGAGATCGACGTGCCCAATCCGGACGGTGCCTTAAGTCCCGGTATCTACTGCACGGTCGAGCTGTCGATCCCACGCAAGACGCCGTCGATGACCGTCTCGTCCGATGCGCTCGTCTTCGATCAGAACGGTCTTCATGTCGCGGTCGTGCGGAATGGCACCGTTCATCTGCAGCACGTCTCGATCGCGCGGGACTTGGGCACCACAATTGAAGTGCGCGAGGGCCTACAGCCCGGCGACCAGGTCGTGCTCAATCCGGCGGTGAACCTGGCGGAGGGCAGCAAGGTCACCATTCGCAAGGTCGAGGTCAGTTAGGAGCATAGAGATGATCCGGGTCGTGCTCGCAACAACGATCGCCCTGCTGTTGGGCTGTTCTTCGAGTGAGGCGCAGGTCTCAACGATGGGCACCACGGCGATGGGCCTTCCAACCGTACCGGGCGCGATCGTGACCTCGCCGCTCAATAGTCCGGGGCCCTTTTCCGCAACAACCGAGCCTGGCGTTCCCGACACGACGCTGGCGCCTGTTCCGCTCGCCTCGGATCCGACGACGCCGGGTACGGTCGTCGTCTGCGCCACGCCATCGACGTCCCCGATGCCGGTGCCGGCGACCCCGATCGTATCGAGCATCGGCTCGTCAGCGTCAGGCATCGGCGCTCCGCTATTGCCGGTCACAGGGCAAACCGGCAGCTCCATCGGAACGATTCCCGCAGCGGCACCGGCGGGAACGGGGACGACGGTCGCATGCAGCTCGACGCCGGGAGGGCTCGCGACAAGCGCTGCGTCCCTGCCGCTCTCGATCCCGCAAGTGCCGTCCAGTCTCGCGCCCGGCACGATCCTGGCGGACACCAGCGCTGCCGGCGGTACCGGCATCGATCCAAATGCCGCCGTCATGCCGAGCCCGAACAGCACGGCCTGCGCGGAAGGCGTCTCGATGAATCTCGCAGCGCCTGCGACCGTGTTGCCGGCCAACGCCTCAGGCGCGGCGCCAACGCCGGGAGTGTCGCCGATCTTGCCGCCGGGATGCTGAGGCGACGCCGCTACAGGACTCTCGTCGCACCGCGTGCGGATCGGGGGATGACACGTCGGCTGGCGTAGCCTTGGCCGTACCAGCGCTTCACGTTGCCGGGCGTAGCTTCAAAACTTCGGCGTCGGGCGGCAGCATCGTTCCACCGTCCCGGTATTTCCAGTCCACCATCACGCCCTTGTTGCCCCGTACAGTGGTGCGGCCGACGAAGGTCCCCATGGTGCTCTGATGGTCGATCGAACGCCAAATCGCCGGGCCGAACGGCGTTTCGAAGC
This sequence comes from Bradyrhizobium sp. 604_D8_N2_3, assembly GCF_051810765.1. Taxonomy (NCBI): domain Bacteria; kingdom Pseudomonadati; phylum Pseudomonadota; class Alphaproteobacteria; order Hyphomicrobiales; family Nitrobacteraceae; genus Bradyrhizobium; species Bradyrhizobium sp. 604_D8_N2_3. The sequence continues at coordinate 3,586,779 of NZ_JBPWPM010000001.1, forward strand.
CGACGTTGCCAAAGCCGTCGGCCATCGCCTCGGTATCGAATTTCCCGAGCTTTGCGATCGGTGCCACGATGGAGCTGATCAAGGCGTGACCGACCACGGATCCCATCGTGGGAGCCTCGCCATATCGTGCGGAATAGGCCGAGACGAAGGCGTTGTTGGCGTGATCCAAGACCTCGGTCACCGGATAGCCGGTCACGATCCATCCTTCCGGGGCGTCCTGCCCGAGCGGAAGAAGGTATTCGGGTTCGCCGGTCGTGAACGACACGACGTGTCGCCCTTCGAACAGGCCGCGATCATTGCCTTGCCGGACAAATCTGGCGAGATCGGGTCCGAAGGTGACGTTGAGGATCGCTTCGGGTTTCTGCTGCGCGAGAGCGTTAACGACCACGCCGGCATCAATGGCGCCCAGCGGCGGCCACTGACTGTTGATGAACTCGACGTCGGGACGACGGCGGCTCAGAAGCTGCGTGAACCATCTTACGGCCGACTGCCCGTATTCGTAGTTCGGGGCGATCGTCGCCCACCGCGTCGCCTTCAATTGAGCTGCCTCCTCCACCAGCATGGCTGCCAGCATGTATGTCGAGGGGCGGAGCCGGTAACAATATCGATGCCCTTGCTCCCAAACGAGGGCGTCGGTGAGCGGTTCGCTCGCCACGAAGAGGATCCGGTTTTGCCGGGCGAAGTCGCTGATTGCCAGTCCGACATTCGACAGATATGCGCCTGCCAGAAGATCGACGTCATTCCGCCGCACCAGTTCTTCGGCGGCACGCAGCGCGACGCTCGGCTTGCCTTCATCGTCCCGGCTGATGACCTGCAGCTCTCGCCCGAGGAGACCTCCACTCGCATTCAGCTGTTCGACCGCCAACTGCCAGCCGCGGCGATAGGGCAGGGTAAACGCGGGCGCGCTGCTATAGGAGTTGATCTCGCCGATCCTGATCGGTCTCGTGCCCTGGGCGCGGATGATGCCGGGCGAAAACACCGACGCGCCAACACTGCCTAAGACCTGTCGTCGAGAGATGCTCATCTGGTGCGATCCGGAGGATTGAGTGTGAGGGCTGGTCCAGCGCTGCAGGACATGTCGTGCCGGTCGAAAAGATCAGCAACCTAGTGGCAGGTGCAGGACGGGGGCCGGTCGTCGCCGCCTGTCGAAATCGAGATGCCGGGACTTGCAGCGAGACCGCGCGCAAAGGCGAGCGCGGGAAGATCGACCTCCCGATCGAACAGAGCGCTGACCGGACCGACGAGATCGAGAGCGGTCTGCTGGCGGTCCGACGCCGCCATGATCCTTGCCCAGGCTGCCGCGACCTTCAGCTCATAGAAGCGGCATTGCTGCTCTCTGGCAACGGACAGGCCCTCGGAGAACAGGACTTCCGAGCGGGACCGATCTGACGAGCCATCGGCAAGCAGGATCTCGCCCTTGATCCGCAGCAGATCAGCAAGGCACCACAATTGCTGGCCTTGCCGGGAGATGGCCAGGGCATCTTCCACGGCGGCCAGGGCCTGCGCAGTCTCGCCGACCGCGAACAGTCCTTCGGCGAGCGATCCGAGAAATTCGGGATTGCGCATCAGCCAGCCGTTCTCGGCCCGCGCTTTCAGTCCGCTGCGCAGCAGATCTATTCCATCGTGATGTCTGCCTTGCAGGACGAGCAACTGCCCCTTCAGGCAGGACGTCCAGCTCGTCCAGAAAGCTATTCCCTCGCGCGTGACGAGCTCGAGGAGAGACGCTATCGCCTGATCGGCAGTGGCGACATCATGCGTCATCAGCGCAATGGGGCACACGGCGTTCCGCAGCGCGTAAGCGATCGCGAGCTTGTCCTTCTCACGCTGCGCCTCCTCGAGGCATTCCGCGGCCAGGGATCTGCTCTGGGCGATCTTTCCCTGGAGCAGCAGCACGCGGGCTAACATGGCCTTTGCCAGGACGGTCTGGTTGAGCAGGAACCACATCTGGTTCGTGCCGTCCTTCAATCCGTGAGCCGAGTGGTCCAGGGACAGGGTCAGTTCGCGTCGAGCTTCCTCCTGCGCGCCGTAAAAATGGGTGGCGGCGCCGATCAGGCGGCGGCCGACCGTCTCGTTGGCGGGGTTTCCCGTGCGAAGGGCGATCGCCAGATATCGCTCTCCGACGCTCTTGGCCGCGTCATATTGGCCCGAGTTGAGATTATAGCTCCACAGCGTCCAAACAGCCTTGAGCTGAAGCTCGAGATCGGACAGCTCTTCGCCGAGTGCAAGCCCGATGTTCAGGGCCGCCTTCATGCGATCCGCCGAGCCAGTCGTATTGAGAAGCGCGAACCCCAGCGCGACGTAGAGCTGCGCCTTGAGCCTTGGATTGCAGGTGAGCTCTCCGTCAAGATGGGCGAGAGCGTGCTCGACCCGGGTCGAGCATTCCATGAAGGACAGCAGTTGCATCCACACCGGCACAAAGCCGGCCGTCAGCTCTACGCCGAGCGCGGCATCGCCGCCGGGTGCGAAGGCCCAGTCGAGCGCTGCATGCACGTTTCCAATTTCCTGGGCAAGGCGAGTGAGATCGTCGGAGGCGGGGGAGGCATCGCCAGGTGGCATGATGAGCTGCCTGAGAAAGCCCGCATGCCGTCTGCTGGCCTGCTCGCAGAGCCCTGCTTCTGCCAGCTTCTCCAGAGCATAGGCGCGGGTGGTCTCCAGCAGACGCCACCGCCCTTCGAAGGAGGGATCGAGCGAGACCAGCGATTTTCCGACCAGATTGAACAGTGTTTCGATGACGTCCGACCGGGACAACGCGTCGTCCATCATTGCAATGGCCGCATCGAGTGTGAAACCTGCCGGAAACACCGCGAGCCAGCACAACAGCCTTTGCTCGTCGGGCGATAACAGATCGTAGCTCCAGTCCAGCGTCGCTCGCAGGGTCTGGTGCCGTGGCAGTTGGTCCCTGCGGCCGCCGCTCAGCAACTCCATTCGCCTGTCCAGGCGAAGCAAGACCGTGTCGACCCCAAGATTCGCGGTCTGAGCCGCGGCGAATTCCAGCGCGAGCGGAATTCCGTCGAGCCGGCGACAGATGGCAGCCACTTTCAGCAGATCGTCCGCGCCTGGAGAGAAGTTCGCGCGTAGCGACTGTGTGCGAGCGACGAAGAGCTGCACGGCGCTTGCCTGCAACAGCACACCGGGATCACGCAAACCAGAGTCCGGAACCGACAGCGGCGGGATGGTCGCAACGTATTCGCCATCGATGCGGAGGCCTTCCCGACTGGTCGAAAGAATAGTGACATTGGGACAATAGCGAAGTGCGGCACTCGCGATCTGTGCAGCGATGTCGATGACATGCTCGCAATTGTCCAAGATGAGAAGCAGACGCCGTGACCCGATAGCCTGCGCGATGCAGGCGGCCGAAACCTCCTTGTCACTCAAGGCCAGCTTGAGCGCACGGGCGGTGGTCGATGTCGCAAGTGCCGGATCATGCAAGGTCGCGAGCTCGACCAGCGCCACCGCACCATCGAATGAGGATGCGACCAGGCGCGCAAGTTCGATGGCCAGCTTTGTTTTCCCGATGCCTCCCGGGCCGACCAAAGTCACGGCCCGATATGCGAACATAAGTTCGGCAATTTCGCTCAGGCAATCCTCGCGCCCGATAAGAGGAGCGCGCGTGTTCGGCAGGTTGTTCGAAAAGGATTCGATGGCCGGGACGGATACCGATGTCGCTGCGGGCTGATCCAAATGCCCGCTTCGCCAGGTCCCGGCGAGGGTATATCCACGGCCCGAGATCGTCTTGAGGAGATCGCGATCTTTGCCCAGCGCCTTGCGGACGGCGGAGATATGGACCTGTAGCGTGTTGTCCTCGACGGCCAGGCCTGACCAGACACTTCCGATCAAATCATCCTTGGTCACCAGGTGACCGGCGCAACCCGCCAGTTTCTCGAGAATCTCGAATGCGCGGCTTCCGATCGGGACCGTGATGTTGTCGCACTTCAGCTCTCTCCGCTGGCAATCGATGAGCCAGTTACCGAAAGAGTAGGTTCGTACAGCGGGCGAAGGCGACATAAGGGGGTCCGTGGATCAGCTTCACTGCCGCAATCTAGGAGAGTGACGTGACCCCCAAAGATCACCGCCCCTGGCAAGATTCTGAAAGCGTCAGTATGCCCAGGTGTCGTACAGGGGAGGCCGTTGGGGTGTCAAGACGACCTTCTCAGTAGCCGGCTGTTCGCCATGGCTCGATGCAGGCGTCCGAAACGCTCGTTGCTTGCACACGAATTCGTGAGGACGAATGGGAGTGCCAAAATGGGAGAGCGGGCCGGAAGGAGCGTGCAGCACATCCCGACAGCAACACGGGGCAGGGGACTTCGCGTCGCAACGGTTCAGAAGCTCGGCAGCCTGCTTGGTCTCTTCGTTATCGAGCGGTCGAAGCGACACCTGTTCACATCGCGAGCTGCAGGATATCGCGCGGCATCTCGATTGAAAGGATGGCACGACGCATCGCTTCGACTGTGTCGGCAAGTCGGCGAAGGAGAGCCTGAAGTTTCCTGATTTTGCGCCTCTTCACTCGCGATCGGGCCATAGCTTGCTACCTTACTCTGCGATCGATGCGCTTCGCCGGAATGGGGCATCATCGTTTGGATTGTCCTTGCCAGAGTAAGATCATGTCTCAGCCATTATTACTGTCGCCACAACCGAAGCATGGCGACACCCAGGCGACCGTCACCGCGGACGAAACAGATTTCCGCTCGGCCATCGCAATGGCCTCGATCGCGCCGCTTCCGAAGGTCATCGCGCCTACCACCGTTTCGCGCAGGGACGATCTGTCCCCCCTTGATGCAACGACGATTGCCTTCGAGCGGCTCGGTCTGGTCATTGCGATCGAAGGGCGGCCACGGCGCAGCTCCAGCATATCCCCGTGTAATCCGGCGCGCGACACCGGCTGGCTTCGCGTCGAAATCCCGTGGCAACGCGCGGCCATGACTGCACCTAGCTCTCTGACAACGGCGCCCATTTGTGACGACGATCCGGTTGTTCAGCGCCTGTCCGAAGCTCTCGTCGCGATGGAGCGATTGAAGGCCACCGATAGCGCCCTTTGCGTCGACGCCCTGCGATTTGCCGTCATTGCCCGGCTCCTTGCCTTGCGGTCCGAGGCGGAGCCGAGGTTCGACGAGCGAGCCCGCGTCGGCCAATGCACTTCTGAAAGGCCGGTCCACGGATTGCAGAAGTGGCGGCTCAAGCGGGTGCTCGACTATATCGAGACTCACTTCCGCAAGAAAATCGTGCTGGCGGATCTTGCCGCGGCCGCGGGCCTGAGCCGGATGCATTTCGCCGCCCAGTTCCGCGCCGCGACGGGTTGCAGGCCTCACGAATATATCTTGCGGCACCGGATACAGCGCTCCAAGGATCTGCTGCGGGACTGCGAGATGCCGATTGTTGAGGTCGCGCTCACAGTGGGTTTTCAGAGCCAGGCCCACTTCACGACGACGTTCAGGCGCTTCACGGGTGACACGCCGAGTCGATGGCGAGATGCCGCTGCGGCTGGATTCGATCTTTGATGCCCCTGCCTCGACCGAATAGGCCTCTGCCCTCGCGGGGCCTGAGACTGCAGTGGCGAGGTTGGTGAATTCCGCGATGGAGCTGGCATCGCTCTCGGATCCGCTGCAGATGCCGGGCCGCGGCGTTGGTACGGATCAATGCGTCTCAGACAGGGCCGGTCGGAAGAACGGGGCTTCATAGGGCCGCCATTCTTCCTCCAGTCACGTCTGTGAGATGGAAGCCCCCGAAGCGCCGAGATGAATCTCTTCAAGTCCGCGCTGACGATTGCCTTGCGGCAAGGGGGCTCGCTCCGGCTGGCGTGCTCAATAGCCCGACTTGGGCTCGCACGGAGGCCGACGCCAGGGGTCGCTCGCATACGCGCCGACGTCGGGAGCGCGAACACAGTTGCGCTTGGACGTCACCGGAACGCGCTGAACCGACGCATAGGCGTCGTCATTGGTCCGGCGCGCCTGGTTGTTGCCTTCGCGAGCCATCGCGGGGGAGGCGATCATGGCCGAAACCATCAGTCCCGCCGACAAGAGCTTCAGTGTAGTCATTGCACGTCTCCTTGACAAAGCGACGCCGGGAACGCCTCGGCTCGCCTGCCAGACATGTGTACGCGTGTGTCGGATGAGCAGTATCAATTGAACGATCATTTTCGCCTTTGCACGAAGTCGGCGCCCGCGCTTCATCTCGAAAGCGATTGCTCGCTAGTCGGGCGAAAGCGTTATCTGGTCCGAATGGCCATTCATGAGCGGACCGAACCATTCCCACTTCTCGCCGGTGAAGCGCATCATTTGGAGATGCTCAATCGGGCGAAAGTCCGTCGGCGATGTCTTGACCCGGACGCCGGGAATATAGGCCGCCCCCTCGATGTCGAGATTCGTCGCCACCTGCATGATCCTCTCGCGTGTGAGATCGTCGCCACAGCGCCTAAGCACCTCAACGAGCGCGCTCGACATATTGAATGCCACCAGCGGGCCGCTTTCGGATCGATCTGCGTCCGGATAGTATTTCGCCATGAACGCGCGAAAATGCTGCATGCCCGGGTATGAGTCCCACTGCGGGTCGGTCACGTCCATCTGGTACCCGGCACTCAGGACTCCCTTCGCGTTGTCCAGTCCTGCGAGCTTCAACACAGAGCCGACCGAAACCGAGACGTTCGTCATGATGTGGACGGGATGCCAGTCCAGCTCGGCGAGCTTCCTGATCGCCTGAGCCGCGAATTTTGGCGTGGCGACATTGATGAAAATGTCGGGGGCGGCCGCCTTGATCGCCACGATCTGCGAGTCGATTGTCGGCTCGCTGATTTCATATGGCAGGCTCGCAACCACCATTTGCGCGTACACGTCTTGTAGCACCTCCTTCAGGCCAGCCAGATAGTCGCGTCCGAAGTCGTCGTTCTGGTAGAGGATGCCGATCCTGGCGCCAGGGTGATGCGTCAGGATATAGTCCGCGTAGATGCGTGCCTCGGTTCGGTAGCTCGGTAGCCAGCCGATCGTCCACGGAAAGTGGACGGGATCAGCCCAGCGAGATGCCCCCGATATGGCGAACAATTGCGGCACGTGGCGATGGTTCATGTACCTTTGAATGGCGGCGTTGCTCGCGGTACCGAAGGGGGCGAAGATCGCGAGCACTTCGTCGTCCTCGACGAGCCGCCGTGCCTGCTCGACCGCTCGGGACGGATTGTAGCCATCGTCGTAGGAGATGAACGCGACTGTCCGGCCGTTGATGCCGCCATTGTCGTTGACCATGCGAAAATACGCACTCATCGTCCTGCCGATGATGCCGTAAGCCGATGCCGGGCCGCTATAGGGCATGATGTTGCCGATCCTGATCTCGGTGTCGCTCGCACCGGGATCGTATCGCTGTTGCGCAGAGGCGCTGGCTGCGCCGGCCGCAAATATGACGGCGACGATCGCTAGTTTTCGCAAGCGCCTCGCAATGTCCGGACTCAAATGGCCACTTCCACCGGTGATCAAGCGATGCCTCCATAGCGCTGCTGGTCTTCGTGCCTGCCGGGCGGCGGTATGGCGCCAATGGAGGGCCTGCTCGTCCAACAGTCGATAGCCGGAGTGTAGCGCGGGACCCGACGCGAGCCGGATTACAGAAGCTGAAGAACTGTGAAGTTTTACAATGGTGTGCGTAGAATTGACCCGTCACCGGCGCCCGATCTGGGGGAGCGTTCTACGCCGTCGTCGCGAACAAACGTTCGGAGCCGATGATATCGATCGAGGCTCCGGACCCGCGGGGTGCGCCGCATGGCGCGGTCGCACTCCGAGCGAGGTCACAGACAGGCATGGTGACGCGGCAATTTGCCTTTGCGTGTTGCCGCCGCTCACCGATGCCCGTGGCGGTTGTAGATGTGGCCCGCTCCGAACACCGGAGCCGCGCCACCGGACCGCTCGAGACCCATTCGCCCTGCCGGCGTCAATGCGCCGCCATTCAGCACGTCGCGATTGGGATACATTGATGCAAATGCGGCGGGCTCCTGATCGGCATAGGACCAGGCCGCGGAGGCGGATGATATCGTTGCCGTTGAAAGCAGCACTGCGGCGATCAGGGTTTTGAATGCACTCATAGCGATTCTCCATTGCTTGTGATGTGCGGAGAGTCGCTTGGCGATGATCGCTGCTCGGCTGATGGCGTTTCCGGAATTGCTTTCTATACCGGGCCGGCCGGAAAACCCCGCTTGTTGAGCATCACTCTTGCGAGAAGATGACGGGAATATCAGGCAGTGCGCGCGGTTACCAAGGTCTGATGCGTCTTCGAAGCCGAACTCTGTCACAATTGTCATAGTTGCTCGCGCGATCGTGCGTGGTCGAATCGTGTGCGACGCCCAGTTCTAGGTGCAGGTCATACAACATGAGGAGTGTGAGCCATGAGACTGCTCTGGTTTCTCTGCGTCGTCGCCAGTCTTGCGCTCTCGGGTGTCGCATCGGCCCGCGGCGGCATGGGATCCCACATGTCGATGGAGAGCGGTGGCGCGCTCGGTACCAGCGCTGCTGCGCCGGGAACGAACTCGCTCGGCACCGCGCTCCCGTCATCGGAGGGGGTTGGTCATCCGACGAAGGGACCGCTGCTCGGCTCGGATGCGACCATCGACAAGGAGGACGCACGGGTCGAGAAGATGCTGGAAGGATCCATCTGTCGCGGCTGCTGACGTGCGAGCATTGCGATATTTGCGGCGAGTGTCTGGCGGCCTTGGTCGCCGGACAGATTGTGTATTTTGAATGCGTTGGTGATACGCTGGGCGCAAGATCAAGCAACCGCCTGGGGCTATGCCGATGATGGCCGAGCCAAACCAGCGCCCCGTCTACGCTTGCGCTGAATGGGAGATCGATCTTGCCAGACGCGAACTGCGCTCGATGGGAGAGTCCGTTCCTCTGGGCGGTCGTGCCTTCGAGATTCTTGCGGAATTGGCTCAGGCCGAAGGCGGGCTGGTCACCAAGAATGACCTGACGGAGCGTGTCTGGCGCGGCGTCTTCGTCGAGGAGAGTGCACTTCGGGTCCATATCGCGGCGATCCGGAAGGCCTTTGGTTCGGATCGTGACATGCTGGCGACAACGGTCGGCCGGGGCTATCGCCTGCTGGGTTCATGGCGGACCCGGCAGATGGCTGCCCCGCTACAATCTGCCGCACCCCAGCCACTGCCGTCGACCAACATTCCCAATGCATCATTCGTTCTCATCGGCCGCACCACCGCGGTCGCGCGTTTGTGGGAGCTTCTATCGGCTTATCGCGTCGTGAGCCTCGTCGGGCCTGGCGGGATCGGCAAGACGGCCCTTGCACTACAAGCTGCCAGGACGCCGCCAGCCGGTTTTGCGGCCGACCGGTTGCTGGTCGAATTGGCCTCGCTGCCCGATCCCAAGCTCGTGTGCTCGGCCGTCGCCAGCACGCTCCGTATCAAGCTCGAAGGGGAGGAGATCACCCCGGGCTCCATAGCGCGCGCGATTGGAGCCAGGCAGTTGTTGCTCATTCTCGACAATTGCGAGCACGTCGTTGATACCGTGGCCCAACTGGCCGAGACGATCGTCAGCCAGTGTTCCGGAACGATCGTCCTGGCGACAAGTCGCGAAGCGCTGCGCATTGACGGCGAACATGTCTATCGCGTTCCGCCCCTGGGTGTGCCGCCCGAAGTCCGGCTCGGGTCTGACGCCGCATCGGCCTACACGGCGGTAGAATTGTTCACGACCAGAGCGAAAGCGCTGGGCTCCAGCTTCGCGCTCGACGAAGAGAACCTTGATGCCGTCGCAGCCATCTGCCGCCGGCTGGATGGCATTCCGCTCGCGATCGAGTTCGCGGCGGCGCGCGCCGTGATGCTCAGTCCGCCGAAGATCGCGGCACTTCTCGACGACAGGTTCAAATTTCTGACGACCGGCCGGCGTACTGCGTTGCCCAGGCAGCAAACGCTTCGTGCGACGCTCGACTGGAGCTACGATCTACTGCCGGACGCCGAGGCGCGGGTTCTGCGGCGGCTCGGCGTGTTTGCCGGAGAGTTTCTACTCGATGCCGTGATCGCGGTCGCCGGCGAAGGGATGGGCGATGTCACCGCGGAGCTTGCCAACCTGGTGGCAAAGTCGCTCGTCCTTGCGGATATTCGCGGCGAGCGCCCGTACTATCGCCTGCTGGACACCACGCGCGCCTATGCGCTGGAAAAGCTTCACGCCAGCGGCGAATTTCCCGGCGTCGCGCGCCGCCAGGCCGGATACTATGGCGGGTTCTTTGCGAATGCGGAAGCTGACAGCGAAGTGAAACCGCAGGCGGAGTGGCTCGGCTTTTATGGCCAGCACATCGACAACGTACGATCCAGCCTCGATTGGGCTTTCTCGCCCGACGGAGATGCGCAGATCGGAGTGGCGCTGACCGCAGGGGCCGTCCCGTTATGGGTACAATTGTCGCTCCTCGCCGAGTGCCGCGAGCGGACCGAACTGGCGTTGGCCAGCCTCGACGGCAGCGCCGCGGGCGCTTTGCGGCTCCGCATGCAATTATCGGCCGCGCTTGGCTGGTCACTGATGTACGGCGTTGGCAGGGCTCGAGAGGCCGGTCCGGCCTGGGCGGCGACCCTGCAGCTGGCCGAGCAGCTCGGCGACAGCGACTATCTGTTGCGTGCGCTTTGGGGGCTCTGCATCGATCAATTCAACAACGGCGAGTTCCGCAAGGCGTTGGAATTCGCGCACCGCTTCGCGGATATCGTGGCCGATTCCCAAAATTCGGTCGACCGGATGATGGGCGATCGGCTGCTTGCCACGACGCTGCACTACCTCGGTGACCAGCGGTTGGCGCATCATCACATTGGGCGGACCTTGTCTCGCCTTTCCGATCTGGCGGCGAAGCCGCAGGTGATCCGTTTCAGGTTCGACCTGCGAGCCTCGGCACGCTATTTCCAGGCGCGCATCCTGTGGCTTCTCGGGTTGGCGGATCAGGCACTGAGCGTCGTCGAGCGCAATGTCGAGGAGGGCCGTGCGAGTGGTCATGCCCTGACCTTCTGCAGCGTACTCGGCCAGGGTGCCTGTCCGATTGCTTTCCTGGCCGGCGACCTCGATGCTGCGGAAGGCTATTGCACCATGCTGCTCGAGCACACCGAACGTCATCCGATCCGTCTATGGAACGTATGGGCGCGCGCCTTCAGGGGCATGGTGATGGCGCGGCGTGGCGATGTCGCCGCCGGATTGACGTTGCTGCGCAAGGCGCTCGAGCTGGCGGGCGAGGCGCGTTTCCTGCCGCGCTTCCTGCTTCCTCTCGGCGAACTGGCAGCATGTCTCGGAGAGGTCGGCGAAGTATCGCTGGGGCTTGCGACCGCGGACGAGGCGCTTGCGCGCTGCGAGGCGAGGGATGAGCGGTGGTACGCGGCTGAGCTCTGGCGCATCAAGGGCGAGTTGCTCCGGCATCCCGGCGAGCGTCGCTCGGCTATCGCCGCCGAGCAGTGCTTCGACAAGGCTTTCGAAGTCGCGCGCGGCCAAGGTGCGCTGTTCTGGGAGCTGAGAGCGGCCATCAGCCTGGCACGGTTGAGGACGAGTCAGGGCCGTCCCGCCGATGCGCACCAAATCCTGGCTCTTGTGTACGGCAAATTCACTGAGGGTTTCGAGACCACGGATCTCAGGCTCGCGAGAGCGATGATGACGGAGTTTTCGACATAATAGTACGGTCGGTGCTCCAGGATGCCCCGGGGGCGGCGTCCGATACATGTCATCGGACGCAGGTGCGGCCTCGGCGAGCGCCGCATCCCCCGTGCTCCAGAACGTTGGCTTCGAAGTCCTATTGCCGGACCAAGAATGCCGGCCCCTCGACGCGGTCTTTCCATGCCGCGCGCTTCTATCCGGATTGCACGGCATCGCCGCCAGCCGCGCGACCTGGCCACTGCAGGTTCGCGCACCCCACGCGAGTTTGTCAGAGAGATTAACTCGCGGCGAGCGAGCCCGAAGGCGGAGACGCCAATTCGGCAAGCAATTCGCTGGCCGCTTTCAGGACGGGCGTATTGAACCCCTCGGTGAATCGTCCATAGATGGGCGCAAGCACGTCTTGCGCTTCACTGCGGCGGCCCCGCCGCTGCAATAGCCCTGCAAGACCGATTGCCGTGCGCAACTCAAAACCGAGCGCCCCCTGATGTCGGGCAAGGTCAAGTGATTGCGCCAGGCTCCGCTCCGCCTCCAGGAAGTCGGGATTGTCCTTGCGGATCAGCACTTCTGCCCTTGCCCGCAACATGTCCGGCATCTCCACCATGAAGTTGCGACGCCGACCCCGGGCAATCGCCTGATCGAGGATGTCGAGTGCTTCATCTCCACGACCTGTCGCCGCCAGAGCTTCCGCGAGCGGCACGCAAAGTCCGGCCGCCGCGCCGTAGCGCTGGCTCTGCAGCTTCTTGACGGAGGCGTTCAGCATGGCCAGCCCGATATCACTCTCGCCGCGGGCCAGTAGCGCAATCCCTTTCATGGCGTCGCCGACCGTCTGGAGGGTGGCGAGATTATGCTTGCGGGTCTCCACGAGGAGCCTGTCAATGTGCTCCTCGCACACCCCCACATCTCCGTTCCAGAGGAAAACACCGAATGCCCAGGGCAGCGCTATGCACAGTATGGTCGGATGGTTGATGGCGATCACATCGGAGATGGCTTGGCGCGCCGTCGCCGTGGCCTGATCGGGATGTCCCTCGAGCCACAAGATGCGGGCGAGGGTGATTTGAGGACGCTTCGGGTAATCGGACGTCAGGCCGCCACGGGAGTCGCCTTCCAGTCCCGGATGGGACAGCGCCGCTTCGACGTACGAGCGAGACGCGGCAACCTCGCCCAGATAGTGGCACGACGTTCCGAGCAACATGCGCATGCGCGCCACTCCGACGGAATCGTTGCTGGCGAGGGCAATCGCTTCGCCGCGCTTAGCGGTGGCCAGCGCATCGTCAAAATTGCCGACCAGCAATTGGAGCAGATGCAGTCGGCCAATCAGGCGGATTTGGCCGGCGACATCGCCAATTGTCTCGGCCAACCTGACCGCTCTGTCGAGATAGCCGACGCCCAATTCGTCGATTTGTCCCGTCAGCATCCGGGCCGACGCCAACGCGGCATGAAGTGCGAGGTCGTGCCTGACACTTCCGCCCGTCTCATGAAGCGCTTCGATTGCGCGCGTGACCCAGAACTGGCATTCGGTGAAGAGCGACAGCTTGAAGAACAGGGGGATCGCTGCCGCAGCGAGGCGGACGCCGGTTCTGCGGTCGCCTCGATCCGAGAAGCACCACGCCAGCGCGCTGCGTATGTCGCCGAATTGATCGGCCATCGACGACAGGCCTTCATTCGGCTCGTCGGCCGTCTTTTCAAGCAAATCCCGAAAGTAGGAGGCGTGGCGTAGCGGCACGATCTCGGCGTCGGGGCTGGCGGCGAGCTTCTCCTGCGCGTAGGCCCGCGTCGCGTCCGCGAGCCTGTAGCGCATCGATTGCGAGCCCTGGTTCAGGGCAAGCATCGACTTGGCCACGAGGTTGTCGAGCGCAGCCATGGTCGTGTCGTCGCTAGTGGGATCGCTGCCGGCGATCGCTCGGGCGGCTTCGGCGGTGAAGCTGCCGACGAACACGGATAGCTGGCTGAGAACCACCCGTTCGGGCTCGGATAGAAGATCGTAGCTCCACTCGATGGTTGCGCGAAGCGTCCGGTGCCGGGGCAGCGCCGTGCGTCGTCCTTCCCACAGCAGATTGAAGTGCTTGTCGAGGAGTTGGACCATGGCCTTGACTCCGTATGCGGTCACATGGCCGGCGGTGAGCTCGATCGCGAGCGGGATGCCATTGAGCCGACAGCAGAGGTTGCCGACGTCCGACGCGTTCGCATCCGTCAATCCGAACTCACCTCCAGCTGCGGCCGCGCGCTCCACGAAGAGCTTTACGGAGGGGTAGGCAATCGCGCTCTCGGCCGTCAGAACGGCATTTTCCGGCGGGCTTGTCAGAGGCGAGAGCCGATATGTGTGCTCGCCTTCGACCCGCAGCAGCTCCCGGCTCGTGGCCATGATGTGCAACTGCGGTGCCTCCTGGTAGAGCCGTTCGGCCAGCGCGGCTGCGGCGTCGACGACATGCTCGCAGCAATCCAGAATGAGCAGCATCCGCCGGTCGCGCAGGACTGCAACAAGACTGTTTGAGGGATCGTCCGATCGCGCCCGCAGCCCGAGCGAAGATGCTGCAATGGCCGGTACCAGAGCGGCATCGCGGGTCTCACCGAGACTGACGAAGTGAACCTGGCCGGCGAATTCCGCGAGAAGGGCGTGGCCCGCGGAAACAGCGACCGTCGTCTTGCCGATGCCGCCCGGGCCGACGACCGTGATGAAACGCTGGGCTTTGAGCCTTTCCGATATATCCTGGATGGTTTGCTCGCGGCCCACCATCTGCCAGGGATGTGCCGGCAGGTTGTGCGCGCGAACAGGCTTGGTCGGTGCAGGTTGATTCTGCTCCGGGCTCGCGGCCGAACCGACGAAACAATAACCCTGTCCCGAGACCGTGCTCAGATATTTGGCGCCGGCATTGCCGTCCCCGAGCGCCTTGCGGAGTGCTGCGATATGGACGCGCAAGCTGTTGTCATCGACGCTGGAGCCTGGCCATGTCCTGGCGATCAAATCGCTCTTGCTGACGACGTCGCCCGCATGCCGGATCAGTGTCAGCAGAAGGTCAAATGCGCGAGCCGACAGTTGAACCGGATTGCCATCTTTCTCGATCCGTCTCTGCGAGGCGTCCAGACGAAACGGCCCAAAGACGAAAATCTCTTGAGCGGAGCTCTCCTGGAGAGAGGGTCCGGTCGTGGCTGTTGTGGCGTTGCTCTGCCAGCGGTGGACCATTTGAAAATATTAAATCCGACGACCGACTCGTCGTACTCTATGACTTGAACTCGGGCCGAAACGTGTGACCGCGGTGGCAGCTCCAAACGTAACATCCAGCAGTATCGCGGTAAAGGATCACCGATGAATGTCGCTGATCACTTTCGTCCGGAGGGCAGGGAACTCCGGGGAGAGTCCCGATTTTTTGGGAACGACCGTCGATTGGGGAAATCTCCGCCAATGGGTGATCTCATCGGATCAACACGGGCTTGAGAAGATCCTCCAGGCCGATCCGGCGGAACAGTTCCGTGCGAGCGCGGTCGGCGACGGCGTCGACAGCTGCCGCCCCATCGTCATCCGGGCCGAAATGAACTTTCAGCGGACGTTGTCCGAACGGCATGTTCACGACATTCGCAACTGTGCTTGCGACATCTTGTGGGGCCGTATCCTTCGGCGAAAGCTGCGCGAGTCCCGCAAGCGCGATTTCACTCACGTCGGCGGTTGGACCATCCGCGTATTCTTCCGCCCGAACAGTATCCTGCGGCCGGCCGGATCGGACATAGTGGCCGGGTCCGAGAGCACTGGGAACGATGATGGTCGTCTCGACGCCCCAACGTGCGAGCTCGCCGGCGTAACTGAGTGCCAGCGAATCCAGGGCGGCTTCCGTTGAAGCACAGGCGCCGAGGAACGGAACCGAGCTGCCCCGCGCGCTGCTTGACGTGATCCATATCAGCAAGCCCTGACCCTGCTTGCGCAATTGTGGCAACGCCGCGCGATTGAGGCGCTGTGCGATCAGGACGTTGGTATCGTAGAGCTCGGCAAGCTGCTCCGGCGTGAAGGCTTCTGCGGGTCCGTAAACGACTTGCCGGGCATTGTGCACGACCACGTCGAGGCGGCCGTTTTCGGCGATGATGGTCTCAACGGCCGAGGTCACTGAGGATTCCGAAGAGACGTCAAACTCGATCGTGCGGAGATCGGGGCCGGGCTGGCCGGGATTTGATCCAGCCTCCTCGATCCCTTGCGCAATAGGGCCACTCATTTCCCGGCTTGAAACGTAGACCGTGTGGCCTGCCTGCATCAGTTGCCGGCAGGTGGTTCGTCCGATGCTGTTTGCAGCACCCGTGACGATGATCACTTTGCTCATTCGATTCCCAATCGCATTCCAGCCTCTGCGGCGCTGGCGGCCCCGTCGCGACACGGTCCATCGTTCGGGAGTCGACCGCCGCCATCGTGCGAAGCGCATCTGGAATAGGGCGGGGCGCAGGGTGGGTCTTTTCGGGCATCACGATCGATTGTCAAATTGCACGAAAAATTTCGAGAATGCCCGAAGCCGGATCCGGTCCGGCGAACGCCGAAGACAGTTCAGGCGTGCCTTCGCGAAATTGGCGGTGGGTTCGAAAAGATCGGGCCTTGGCCGCCGGCTACAAGGAGGCTGCGTCGCTCGAAAGAGCGCCGCGCGCACCCGATTGCCAGGCGGTCTGCGCATCGCAAAGGAGACCGGATGAATCAAGGCAAGCTACCACGTTCGGGGCTTGGGTCCCTCGTCCTGATTGCGGCCGTGGTCGGCGGCGGCGCGGCTGCCTTCGCATACACTGCGGGATGGCTCTCGCCGGGGCGCCTGACGCCGGAACGGATGATCGCTGCGCTGACGCCTCCGAGCGGCCCGCCGCTCGGGCACCGGCGAAATCATGCCAAGGGAATCTGCTTCACTGGGACATTCGAGGCGAATGGAAACGGTGCGGAGCTCTCCCGGGCCAAGGTCTTCGCGCAGGGGCACTATCCGGCCTTGGGCCGTTTCAATCTCGGCACGGCCGATCCGAACGCGGTTGATGCGACCGTGCGCGTCCGCGGCCTGGGATTGCAGATCACGACGGCAGACGGCGAAGAGTGGCGCATGGCGATGATCAACCCGCCGGTCTTTGCGGTTTCCACGCCGCAAGCATTTCACGACCTGCTGATCGCATCCGGAAAGAAGGATCCGGAGGCGATGAAGGCATTCATTCAGGCCAACCCGGAATTCGGCCCCTTCGCGGCCTGGGCCAAGACGGCGCCCTGGACCGGCAGTTATGCGGAGGAGCCCTATAACGGTCTCAACAGCTTCGTCTTCACGGACGCCGGAGGCGGCGACCACACCGTGCGATGGTCGCTGTTGCCCTCGGCGCAACCCATTCCGATCTCGCAGGCCGACCTCGAAAAGCGCGGGCCGGATTATCTCGAGCAGGAGATCACCGAACGGGTCCGGACCGCCGGTCCACTGCGATGGACCATGGTCACGACCGTCGCCGATCCGGGCGACCCGACCGCGGATCCGAGCAAGGCCTGGCCGGAGAACCGTCGCAAAGTGGAGGTCGGAACGCTGATCGTGCAGCGGATCGAGCCGGAGCGCGATGGACCGTGCCGCGACATCAATTTCGATCCGGCGGTCCTGCCACAGGGAATCCGGGTGTCGGACGATCCGTTCCCGGCTGCACGCTCATCGGTCTACCGCAAATCCTACGATCTGCGCGCGGCCGAAGCCAGGGACTATCCGCGAACCGGGACCGCCAAGCCATGACCAGCGCTCCTCATCGTTTTGCCCTGATCCAGCGGGTTCTGCACTGGCTGATGGCGGTCTGCATCCTCGCCATGCTGTTCATTGGCGTCGGCATGGTCTCCACGGTCGCGCCGAAATATCTGCCGCTCATCCTGGTCCACAAGACGATCGGCGTCATCCTGCTGGTCCTCGTGCTGATCAGGCTGGCGTTGCGGCTGCATTACGGTGCGCCGCCATTGCCGGCCGATCTTTCGAGACCTATGAAGTTTGGAGCAAAATTGTCGCATCAGCTCCTGTATGGCCTCATGATCGTCATGCCGTTGCTCGGTCTCGGCATGCTCTGGGCCGCGGCCTATCCGGTCGTCCTGTATGGCGGGATCCGAATTCCCGCGCTGCTGCCGCAGAGCGACCTGATGCACACGCTGCTCTGGAATGCCCACGTCTATCTGGGTTTCGCTTTTTTTGCCCTTGTGCTGCTGCATCTGGCGGCGGGGCTGTTCCACGCATTGATCCGTCGCGATGGCGTATTCGCATCGATGTCGCTTCTGCCGCTGCGGGACAGGGTGACACAAGTGAAATGAACCCGCGGCGCGCCAGCGGGCGCCCCTCGCAGGCGTGCGATCCCAAAAGGATCTTTCGCGCTGGAAAGATTCCTCGCGCACCGCGCGGTTAGATGTTTCCAACCTCCAACACAAGGATGCCGACCATGACCAAAGCAGACCTCCAAAGCCCGACGGATCTCGGAGCGAATGCGAACCGGGACGTTCCAGCCGCGCTGAGAGCGCTGCTCGCCGACGTTTTCGCTCTCTACCTGAAGACCAAGAACTTCCACTGGCACGTGTCGGGCAGCCACTTTCGCGACTACCACCTTATGCTCGACGAGCAGGCCGACCAAATCTTCGCCATGACTGACGACATCGCCGAACGCGCACGCAAGATCGGCGGCACGACGCTACGCTCGATCGGCCACATCGCGCGCGAGCAGCGCATTCTCGACAACGATGCCGACTATGTCGATCCGCAGGACATGCTCGCCGAGCTGCGCAGCGACAACCAGCAGCTAACGCGGGAAATGCGCCGGGTCCACGAGCTCTGCGACGAGTACGGCGATGTCGCCACCGCGAGCGTCCTGGAAAACTGGATCGACGAAACGGAACGGCGCATCTGGTTCCTCTACGAGACCGGCCGAAGCGGCCAGAACCCGTAAGTGCAAAGCACGCCGTTGGGCCGGGAGGCGGGTAAAGGATGAGCAGCCTCTCGGAACTCCTGCCGGATGGCGGCGTCAAGGCGGAGCGCCTGCTGCTGCGTGAGCTCGCGCACCGGATCGACGACGAGCTCGCCTCGGCGATTGATCTGGTGGCGCAGGCGGCCGATCGTTGCGACGGCATCGAAGCGAGGGCGACCCTCGCTTCCGTGCAGGACCGGCTGGAAGGTCATGCACAACTTCACCACGCGCTGCAAATGCCGCAGTTCACCACCACCGTCGATCTGGCGGCCTATCTTCAGCAATTGTGCCGGTCGATCAGCCGCTCGAGCCTCGAAGACAAGGGTATTGCGCTCTCGCTGCTGCTGCATCCGCTGCAGATGAGTTCCGAGCGCTGCTGGCTGCTGGGGATGATCGTCTTCGAACTGATCACCGGTGCGGTGCGCCACGTGTCCCACTGCGGAGCAGGCGCCATTCGTCTCGAAGTATGGCTCACGGCGACGTCGGTTGCGTGCAGCATCATGGACAACGGCTCGTCCGACGAAAGTCGGTACCGGGAAGAGGACCGCTCCATCGTCGAGACGCTTGCGGCGCGTCTGCACGGGACCATCGACGTCCGCGGCGGCTCCGACGGGTTCAGGACCGTCGTGACCATCCCGCGCTAGTCGCGATCCTCGCGCAACGGTCCGTATCGTGCGGATCAAATAATATCGCTGCGTCCTCGAAAGATGAGTTGGGACAGATCTCGATACGCTTGCCCTATTCATGATCTGCGGATCGTCGTGCGAACAAGGGTCAAGCCATGACGGACATGTCGAACTCGAAGGCCTCGCTCGGATGGGCCATCCACGCCATCACCGGAAAATGGGGCTGGTTCGTTGCGCTGGGTGTCGGCGAACTGATCCTCGGCGGTGTTGCATCTGCCAATCTGATGGCGGCGAACCTCGCGTCCGTACTGGTCATCGGCGCCACCATGGCGGTCGCTGGCATTTTCCAGATCGTGCAAGCGTTTTCAGTGCGCGGCTTGCGAGGATTCCTGCTTTGGCTACTGGCCGGGATCGTCTATGCGGCCGCCGGGGCCATCATACTCTACGATCCGATCCTGGCTTCGTTCACGCTGTCTCTCGCAGTGTGCGCCTTCCTGGTCGTAGCCGGGGTGATAAGGATCTGGGCCGGTTTCCATATCCGGCCGGCCGCGGGCTGGCGTTGGATCGTGGCTGCGGGCGTCCTGACCTTCTGCGTCGGTGTCATGCTGGTTGCGGCTTGGCCCGCCATCGGTTTGTGGCTGCTTGGTGTGATGCTGGTCGTCGACCTGATCTTCCAGGGATGGGGATTCATCGCATTCGGGATCGCGCTCAAGAGCCGCGCGTCGCGCCATTCGCCCCAGCCGGCGACGGTATGAGTCATGGCGAAAGGCTCGACATTCACGCGGCATTGGGAGATTGCCTGGCGCGGCGGTCAGACGAAGTCGACCTCGCGGCTGGTTGCCGAGGAGACCGCGATCGCGCTCACCTATAACGGTTCGACCCAGGCGGTGATGATGGGCACGCCGGGAGATCTGGAGGATTTCGGTATCGGCTTCAGCCTCACCGAGGCCATCGTCGAACGTGCGAGCGAGATCAGCAGCATCGAGCTGATCCCGAACGATCTCGGCGTCGAGGTTCGGATGTGGCTCGATGGTGACCGCGCGGCATCCCTGGCTGCACGGCGCCGAACCATCAGCGGCCCCGTTGGCTGCGGGCTATGCGGCATCGAGAGCCTCGAACAGGCTCGCCGCGCGCCGGCGCGGGTGAAGGGCCGGGGCATCGTTTTCCACGCGCGCGACTTGCTGGGCGCCATGCAGGCCCTTTCTCCGCACCAAATCCTGAATCAGCAAACGCGGGCCGTCCACGCGGCGGCCTTCTGGCATCCGCGGGCCGGCGTCGGCCTGGTCAGAGAGGACGTCGGCCGGCACAATGCGCTCGACAAGCTCGCCGGTGCGATCGTACGCGAGGGGAGATCGGCGTGCGATGGCGCCGTGCTGCTGACCAGCCGGGTTTCGGTCGAGATGGTGCAGAAAGCGGCGATGCTCGGCGCACCGGTCATCGTGGCCGTATCCGCACCCACCGCACTCGCGATCAAGACCGCGGATGAAGCGGGGATCACGCTGCTCGCGATCGCGCGCGATGACGGATACGGCGTATTCACGCACCCGCGTCGCGTTCTGCTGCCGGATCAGGCCGCAACGCACGCCGGCTGCTGACCTCGCGGGGCGGCGCACATGGCGATGCAAGCCGTATCTCCGGAACCGGTCGCCGAGACCGGAAGCGTCGTCCATGCTGCGGAGCGATCGGTTCTCGTGGCGTCTCTTCTGAGCATGACGGGCGGCTTTCTCGACGCCTTTACATGGCTCTCACTCGGCGGCGTGTTTGCAAGCTCGCAAACCGGCAATGTCATCTTCCTCGGCATCGACGCCATGTCCGGGCAATGGCGGCAGGCAACCCATCATCTTCTTCCCCTTGCCGCCTTTCTGCTCGGCGCATCGCTGGCAATCCGCCTCAAGGCACCGCTGCTCTGCCTCGCCGGAGAGATCGTCTGCCTGGTCGCAGTGATGCTGTTGTTTCATCGGATTCCGGACATGATCACGATCCTCGGAATCTCCTTCGGCGCCGCGCTGCAGTCGGCCAGCTTCAGGCAGGTCGAGCGCTGGAAATATCTCACCGTCACCGTCACCGGCAACATGCTCCGTGCCCTCGATCAATCAGTTGCGTCCGATCGCGATGCGGCGCGCGGCACCGCAGTCATGCTTCTGGTCTGCCTGATGTTCCTGTCGGGGGCCGCCATCGGGGCCTGCGTGACGAAATGGCTGCACGCCTGGAGCCTTGTCCTGCCGATCGCATCGTCGGTGAGCGTTCTTTGGCTCTGCCGGCCACAGCTGCGAAGCTGAACCGTCGATCTACGTCCCATGATTTTGCTCGTTGACGGTGCGGAGCGCGCACCATGCCATTCGGCAAAAGGACGTTCATTCACGGAAGCATGCGCGTCATGCGGTGCATACACTTTCTAGCAGCGCCGAGATGGCCTTTCGACGTCAACTGCCAAGAGGCACGGATGAACAACCTTCGCAAAGAGACGGACAGCCTGGGTGAAGTGGACGTTGCCGCGGATAAGCTCTGGGGGGCGCAGACGCAGCGTTCGCTCGAGCATTTCAGCATCGGCAAGGACCTGATGCCGCGCGAAATGATCCAGTCCTACGCGATCCTGAAGAAGGCGGCCGCGGACGCCAATTGCGCCGGCGGCCGTCTCGACGGCAAGGTCCACAAGCTGATCGCGCATGTCTGCGACGAGATCCTCTCCGGCCAGCATCAGGACATGTTTCCGCTTCACGTCTGGATGACGGGCAGCGGAACGCAGTTCAACATGAACGTGAACGAGGTGATTTCGAACCGATCCTGCCAGCTTGCGGGCACGCCGCTCGGGAGCAAGCACCCGGTTCATCCGAACGATCACGTCAATATGTCGCAATCGTCAAACGACAGCTTTCCCTCGGCCATGTACATCGCAGCCGCGATGAACGTGACCGGGCGGCTCGTTCCGGCGGTCGAGGCGTTGCACGACGCAATCGCGGCAAAATCGAGCCAGTGGGACGACGTCGTGAAGATCGGCCGGACCCACATGCAGGACGCGACCCCCCTGACGCTCGGGCAGGAATGGTCCGGCTACGCCGGCATGCTCGCCGACGATCTGGCCCGCATCGACGACGCGCTCAAGGGCGTCTTCCGGCTCGCCCTGGGCGGCACGGCCGTCGGCACCGGCATCAATGCCGCGCCGGGCTTCGCCGAGGCCGTCGCCGCGGAAATCGCGCGGCTGACGGGGCTGCCCTTCGTCAGCGCACCGAACAAGTTTGCCGTCCAAGGTGCGCATGACGCGCTGGTGCAGCTATCCGGCACGCTCCGCACGCTCGCGGGGTCGCTCTACAAGATCGCGAACGACATCCGTCTGATGTCCTGCGGCCCGCGCGCGGGCTTCGCCGAATTGCTGATCCCCGAGAACGAGCCGGGTTCGTCGATCATGCCGGGCAAGGTCAACCCGACGCAGGCCGAAGCACTGACGATGATCGCCGTGCAGGTGATGGCGAACGACGTCGCCGTCGGGTTCGGCGGAGCCGGCGGCTATCTGGAAATGAACGTCTACAAGCCGCTGATCATCCACAACATCGCGCAGTCCGTTACCATCCTGACCGATGGTTGCACCAATTTCCGCACCTTCCTCGTCGAGGGCACCGAGCCGAACCACAGGAAGATCAAGGAGTATGTCGAGAGATCGCTGATGCTCGTGACTGCGCTGGCGCCCGTGATCGGCTACGACAAGGCGTCGCACATCGCGCACTATGCGATGGACAACGATCTCACGCTGAAGTCGGCGGCGCTCAAGCTCGGTTTCGTGACCGAGCCGGAGTTCGACCGCATCGTGGATCCCGCCAAGATGGTCAAGCCCTATGTGGCGGAGATCAAGGTGCCGCTCGCAATCGGCGCGAAGGCCGGCTGAAGGGACGGCGGCAATGATCCGGTGCGTCAGACTCTGGACGGGTGCGGATGGCAAGTCGCACTTCGAGGATGGCGTCGTCGAGCTCGCGCGCGGGGCGAGGGGCAATGCGCTCAGCGCAAAGCTTCGGATCGATGCCGCTTCGTTCCACGAAACGGATGCAGATCCGAAACTCGGCTGGCATCCCGACGCGGCGCGCCAACTCGTCATGTCCCTGAGCGGGACGCTACGGTTCGAAACGGCGGATGGAAGCTTCACGCTGCGCCCGGGCGATGTCCTGTTCACGGAAGATACCGGTGGGACGGGCCACAATTGGACCATGACGGACGAGGCGCCGTGGCGGCGCCTCTACACGGTTCTCGAGCCGGACGCCGAGGTGCCGTTCCGGTCCGAACGACGCCGCGCAGGCGGCGCAACCACAATGCAAGGAGAGACACGATGATCCGCTGTGTGCGCCTATGGACCGGAGAGGACAACAACTCGCATTTCGAGGAAGGCTTCCTCGAAATGGAGCCGGGACAGCGCGGCGACTTCCTGACCGGAAAGATCGATGCCGCCAGCGTCTCCTTTCAGGAAACGGAATCGGGCGGAGCTTTCGCCTGGCACACCGCGCCGATCCGGCAGCTGGTGATCACGCTCAGCGGAACGCTCGATTTCCTGACGCGTGACGGCCACCACTTCCTGCTCCACCCCGGCAACATCCTGCTGGCGGAGGACACCGCCGGCTCGGGGCATAGCTGGAGATTGACCGACGATTCATCCTGGCGCCGTGCCTACGTGATCCTGCGCCCGGGAGCGGACGTGCCGTTCCGCGCCAAGGTGCGGCAATCGGTGCGGGCCTGATCGAGCCATCCAAAGCAGCAACACCCGACGAAGGAAATAGCCATGTCAGCAGCTTCCGACCGCGAAACTGATGTCGTCCTCATTGGCGCCGGCATCATGAGCGCGACCCTCGGCGTCTTTCTCAAGGAGCTCGAGCCCTCTCTGTCGATCCAGATGTGCGAGATTCTCGGGGATTGCGCGCAGGAAAGCTCCGACTCCTGGAACAATGCCGGTACCGGCCACGCGGCGAACTGCGAGATGAACTATACGCCGCAGCGGCCCGACGGCAGCATCGACATCTCCAAGGCGCTCCAGGTCAATGTCGAGTTCGATCTGTCCCGGCAGTTCTGGTCCTACCTGATCGGTCGCGGAGCGATCGCGGATCCGCAAGCGTTCATCCATCCGGTGCCGCATATGAGCTTCGTGCACGGCGCGGAGAACGTCGAATTTCTCCGGAAACGGTTCAAGGCGATGTCGGCCCATCATTGCTATGAGGGGATGGAGCATACCGAGGATTCCAAGAAGATTGCCGAATGGGCGCCGCTGGTGATGGACGGACGGAGTGGCGACGAGCCGGTTGCCGCAACACGGATCATCACCGGCACCGACGTCGATTACGGCTCGTTGACGCATCTGCTGGTCAAGCATCTGGTCAGCCAGCCGGGCTGTGCGGTCCACTACAACAGCTGCGTCACCGGTCTTGACCGGGAGCAGGGCGGCCGGTGGCGCGTCGAAGTGCGGGACACCGCGAGCGGCGAGACGCGATCGGTGCGCGCAAAATTCGTCTTCATCGGTGCCGGCGGCGGTGCGCTGCCATTGCTGGAGAAATCCGGTATCCCGGAGGGGCGCGGCTATGGTGGTTTCCCGGTCAGCGGGATCTGGCTGCGCTGCGATGATCCCGAGATCAACAAGCGTCACCATGCCAAGGTCTACGGCAAGGCCGCGGTCGGCTCCCCGCCGATGTCGGTGCCGCATCTCGATACACGGGTGATCGGCGGCCAGCACTCGTTGTTGTTCGGTCCCTATGCCGGCTTCTCGAGCAAATTCCTCAAGCACGGCTCGCTGCTGGATCTCTTCGAGTCCATTCGTCCCGCCAACGTCAAGCCGCTGCTTTCGGTGGCGCGCGACAATTTCGATCTCACCGAATACCTGGTCGGGCAGGTGCTGCAATCCGAGGGCCACCGGCTCGCGGCGCTCGACGAATATTTCCCGAAGGCCGACCCGAAGGACTGGAGATTGCAGGTCGCGGGCCAGCGGGTCCAGATCATCAAGCCCAATGTCAAGCGTGGTGGGTTGCTCGAGTTCGGGACCGAGCTCGTCGGCGCGGACGATCATTCGCTGGTGGCCCTGCTCGGTGCTTCACCGGGGGCGTCCACCGCCGCGTTCATCGCCATCAGCGTGCTCGAGAAGTGCTTCGCCGGCGAGCTGACGGCAAGCGCCTGGCTGCCCAAGCTGAAGCAGATCATCCCGTCCTATGGCGTGTCGCTGATCGACGATGCGGATTTCTGCCGCCAGATTCGTGCAGCGACCGCTGCGGTCCTCAAGGTCGACAACATTCCGCAGCCGGCCGCACGCGCGCCGGCGGCCGCGAAGCGGGCGTGAACCAACGGAGAATGTTCGATGGACCCGACGGCGCTCCTTCTGTCGCGGCTGCAATTCGCCTTCACCATCTCGTTCCACATCATCTTCCCGGCGTTCACGATCGGGCTTGCCGCCTGGCTCACCGTGCTCGAAGCGATGCACCAGTACAGTGGCAAGCCCGTCTACCGGACCCTGTTCGCGTTCTGGCTGAAGATCTTCGGCGTGGCGTTCGGCATGGGCGTCGTATCGGGCGTGGTGATGGCGTTTCAGTTTGGAACGAACTGGAGCGTGCTCTCGAAGATGTCGGGCCCGATCCAGGGCCCGCTGCTCTCCTACGAGACCTTCACCGCCTTCATGCTGGAAGCGGCCTTTTTCGGCATCCTCATCTTCGGTCGCCCCCGGGTGCCGCCCTGGTTCTACCTGTTCTCGACGGCGATGGTCGCGCTCGGGACGACGCTTTCGGCGTTCTGGATCATGGTCAACAACAGCTGGATGCAGGTGCCGACCGGCTACGTCCTGCAGAACGACCAGTTCGTGCCTGATGACTGGACGCAGATCATCTTCAATCGCGTGGTCTGGGTCCGGTTTCCGCATATGCTGCTCGCGTCCTACCTGACCGGCGCGTTCTGCGTGGCGGCAACCGGCGCGTGGTATCTGCTGCGGCGGACCTATCGCCCCGAGGCCCATGTCATGCTGCGGATGGGCCTTGCGCTTGCGGCGGTGCTGCTGCCAGTCCAGCTCTTCATCGGGCATCTCGTCGGCGACTATGTCCACGATTACCAGCCGGCCAAGTTCGCCGCGATCGAGGCGCGCTGGCATGACGAGCAGCCGGCCTCCGAGGTGCTGATCGCGATCCCGGATTCGAGCACCGAATCGAACAAATATGCGATATCGATTCCGGTGCTCGGGAGCATCATCGGCAGCATGAGCCTGACGTCGAAAGAGGTCGGCCTCACCAGCTTCGCGCCGCAGGACCGGCCGCCGGTGTTGATCCCGTTCTTTGCCTTCCGCATCATGGTCGGCTGCGGCTTCGTGATGCTGGGATTGGCCTGGCTCGGGACCTGGCTCGGCCTCAAGCATCGGCTCGATCGGAACCGCCTCTTGCTGTGGGGCATCTTCCTCAGCTTCCCGCTGCCGTGGGTCGCGATTCTCACCGGCTGGTACACCGCGGAAGTGGGGCGCCAGCCATGGACGGTCTATGGCGTGTTGCGGACTGCAGACGCCGTGACGCCGTTCCTGACCGCGTCGGCTGCGATGACTTCCTTGATCCTGTTCGTCGCGGTCTACGCCTTCATCTTCTCATTCGGGACGTATTACATCTATAAGCTGCTGCGTGCCGGCCCGGCGGGACTCGGCGGCAGGCCGCTCCACGTTCCCGTGCCCAATCGGCCGATGTCGCTCGCCGATCAGGTGCCCTCCGCACGCAGCTATCTCGGGGCGGGAGAATAGCCATGGTGATGTACTGGGTTGCCCTTCTTGCCATCAGCATCCTGATCTATCTCCTCCTCGACGGGTTCGATCTTGGCGTCGGCATGCTGTTCAGCGTGGCCGGCGGCGAGTCGCAGCGGGATGCCATGCTGAGCACGGTCGCTCCGGTCTGGGACGGCAATGAAACTTGGCTGATCGTCACGGGCGTGATCATGTGGGGCTCGTTCCCGGTGGTCTACGCCATGGTGATGTCGGCCTTCTATATCCCCGTTCTCGTAATGCTGCTCGGATTGATCCTGCGCGGCGTGGCGTTCGAGTTTCGCGGCAAGGCGCTCAGTTCGCGCTGGGTCTGGGACGTCAGCTTCGTCGTGGGCTCGTTTGCCGCCAGCTTCATGCAGGGCGCGATGGTCGGCGCTCTCGTCGAAGGGCTCCAGTTCTCCAACGGCGATTATACCGGCGGAACGCTCGGCTGGCTGACCGCCTTTTCCGCGCTGTGCGGGATCGGGCTCTGCTTCGGCTATTCGCTGCTCGGCGCCTGCTGGCTGGTGAGGAAGTGCGACGGTCCCGTTCGGGATGTCGCACGGCGCCAGATCCCGCCGCTGGCGATCGGCGTCCTGGTCTTCCTGGTCATCGTCTTTGCGTATGCACTTGTCGAACATCTTCCGATTCTGCAGCGCTGGACCGACCGGCCCTATCTGTTCGTGTTTCCCGTGATCGGCGCCGGTGCGGCCGCTGTGCTGGCCAAGAGCATCCTGCGCCATGACGACTATTGGCCGTTCCATATGGTCGCCCTGATCTTCGTCGCGGCTTTCGCCACGCTCGCCCTGTCGTTCTGGCCCTACATGATCCCGTTCGTCGTCACGATCGACGAGGCCGCGGCGCCTCATGCAAGTCTCGCATTCATGTTCTGGGGCGCCGGCCTGTTCGTATTCCCGCTGATGCTGCTCTATGTGGCGATCGGCTATCGCGTCTTCCGCGGCAAGTCGGCCCCTGCTGCCGATCACTACTGACGGCTGCACGCTCGAAGTTGCCGTGAGCTGCCACGGATAAAAGAAAGGCGCCGGTTTCGGCGCCTTTCTCGTTCAGAACTCTTGCGAGGCTGGTTCAGGATTTGGGCATGACGCCGGGGCTGTTGTCCGGCCATTGGGCGATCAGCTTCTCGTCGATGTTGAAGTGCTGGGCGACCAGCTTGGGTGGCGTGTGCGTCAGCCAGTAGGAGAGCGACACCTCCTCGTAGCGAGGGGCTCGAAACACGCCGACGAACTGCAGCTCGGTGTCGCCGACGTTCTCGACATAGTGGCCGAGATTGCGCCGGACATAGCCGATGTCGCCGGCCGCGAAGTCCGTCGTGAACGCATTGGGGCCGGTGTCGAACACCGTCATTCGCGCCTTGCCCTTGATGTAGTACTGCCACTCGTCGGCATTCGGATGCCAGTGCATCTCCCTGACAGCGCCCGGCGGCATCGACACCAGCGCCGCAGCGACGGTGGTGGCAACCTTGAAGGTCGTGCTGTCGGCGACGCGGATGCTGCCGGCGGAGCTCTCCTTGACCGGGGCCGAGCCGCCGAGCGAGTGGACGAAGGGGTAGGGCGGCGCTTCGGCGTGCTTCGCAACGGCTGCGCGATCGGCGGCGAGATCGCCGGGCACGGTCCCCTGGAAGATCCAGCGGTTGTGCAGCGGGATCTTTGCGAACGCATCGGCCGGAACACCGAAGTTCTTCGCCAGCACCTCGGGCGGCGTGTGGGCGAACCAGTCGGTCACCAGCAGCGTGTTGAATTCATTGGCGTGGCCGTCGTCGAAACAGATCACGAACTCGCAACCATCGGGGCCCAAGCCCTGCAGCGAATGCGGCGCGCCCGGCGGAAAATACCAGAGGTCGCCGACTTTGAGGTCGCCGACATAGGGACGCCCCTGCGTGTCGAGCACGGTGACGCGGCAGGAGCCGTAGGTCAGGATCGCCCATTCGGCAGCCTGGTGCCAATGCAGCTCGCGGATTCCGCCGGCAGCCAGCCGCATATTGACGCCGGAGATCTCTTTCGAGATGGCGAAATCCTCGACCGTGACCTGACGGGCCCAGCCGCCATTCTGGATGCGCCTCGGCGCATTGTTGAACGAGGCCCAATCCATCGGCAGGCCGCCGACGTCCGTCGGGGGCGGGGTTTGGGCTGAGGGGAAGTGCTTGGCAAGGTCTGGATCTTGAGGACCGGGATCGGACAGGCTTCCCGGGCTCTTGGCGTTCACGGCGCCTTGCGGCGGCTCGTCCGGATTGCCGAAAGTTGCGGCCTGCGCGCTGGAGCCGACCATGGCGGCGCCTGCCGCGGACATGGCCAGCAAATCACGTCTTGAGAACATCTTGGCTCGCTCCTGAAAAATGTCGAAAGCCCTCCGTAGCGACGGGGCTCCAACTCACAAACCTAGTTTCCGGTCGCCGTTTCAGCTTCCGTGAACGCGCTCTTTTTGCCGGAATGCACTGGCTGCTGCGCCCGGCTCCGAACATGTGCAATTGCGAAATTCGGCTTCGTTTTGAAAAGACGGCTCTGCCCGCACGATCCTTAACTGGCCCGGAGAATTGCCATATCGCGAGATATCGAGATGACAACGAAATCGGTTCGTCCCTACCGTGAACCCGCCGGCGGCTGGGGCGCACTCAAGGCGCTCAGCGAGGCGCTTCTGGTGCAGCGGGCGCCGCTGAAGGGTGCAGCGACGCTCAGCAGGATGAATCAGCCGGAGGGCTTTGATTGCCCCGGCTGCGCCTGGCCCGATCCGAAGCACACCTCGTCATTCGAATTCTGCGAGAACGGCGGCAAGGCGGTCGCCTGGGAGACGACATCGAAGCGCTGCACGCCCGAATTCTTTGCCGAGCACACCGTCACGGAGCTCGCGAGCTGGAACGATTACGATCTCGAAATGGTCGGTCGGCTCGCCCATCCGATGGCCTATGACGCCGCATCCGATCGCTATCTCCCGGTGCAGTGGAGCGATGCGTTCGCCATGATCGGCCGCGAGCTGAATGCGCTGCCGGATCCGAACATGGCGGAGTTCTATACGTCCGGGCGAACCTCGAACGAAGCCGCCTTCCTCTATCAGCTGTTCGTGCGCGAGTACGGCACCAACAACTTTCCCGACTGCTCGAACATGTGCCACGAGGCGACCAGCGTCGGCCTGCCGGAATCGCTCGGCGTCGGCAAGGGCACCGTGCTGCTGGAGGATTTCGACAAGGCCGATTGCATCTTCATCTTCGGCCAGAATCCGGGCACCAACAGCCCGCGGATGATGACCAGCCTGCGCAACGCGGCCCGCCGAGGGGCCTCGATCATCTCGTTCAATCCGTTCCGCGAGCGCGCGCTGGAGCGCTTCCAGGCGCCGCAGAGCCCGGTTGAGATGATCACGCTGTCGTCGACGACGATCAGCTCGAAGCTTTTCCAGGTGCGTGTCGGTGGCGACGTCGCCGTCCTCAAGGGGATCATGAAGATCCTCGTCGAAACGGACGAGGCCGCCCGTGCGGCCGAGCAGCCGGAGATCCTGGACTGGGATTTCATTCGCGGGCACACCGCCGGCATCGAAGCGCTGATCGGCGATCTCAAGCGAACGCAATGGCCCGACATCGAACGCCAGTCCGGCCTGACGCGCGAGGACCTGGAATATGCCGCCGGCGCCTATATGAAGGCGGAGCGCGCCATCCTTGTCTACGGCATGGGCATTACCCAGCACCAGCGTGGTGCGCACAACGTGCAGCAGATCGCCAATCTTGCGCTCTTGCGCGGCAATGTGGGACGCGACGGCGCCGGCGTTTGTCCGGTTCGCGGTCATTCCAACGTGCAGGGCGACCGAACCGTGGGGATCACGGAGATCCCCAAGGCGGATTTCCTCGAGCGCCTCGAGCACCGCTTCGGCTTCAAGCCGCCGAGCGCGCCGGGACACAACGTCGTGACGGCATTGGAGGCAATGATCCGCGGCGAGGTGAAGGTCTTTTTCGCGATGGGCGGCAACTTTGCCGCGGCCATACCCGACTGGCAGGCGACGCAGGCCGCGCTGCGCAAGCTCGATCTGACCGTCCACGTCTCCACGAAGCTCAACCGCAGCCATCTGATCCATGGCCGCGCTGCCCTGATCCTGCCGTGCCTCGGGCGAACCGAGATCGACATTCAGGATTCGGGGCCGCAGTCGATCACGGTCGAGGATTCGATGTCGATGGTCCACGCCTCGGGCGGTCGCAACAAGCCGGCATCGGAGCATCTTCTCAGCGAGGTCGCGATCATCGCAGGCCTCGCCAAGGCGACGCTCGGCGAGCGCACGGTGGTCGATTGGGACGGCTTTGTGGGCGACTACGATCGCATCCGGGATGCGATCGAGGCCGTCTTCCCTATCTTCGAGAGCTACAATGCCCGTATCCGCATTCCCGGCGGCTTCCATCTGACCTCGACCGCGCGGGAGCGCATCTGGGCAACGCCGTCCGGCAAGGCCAATTTCCTGGTGTTTGAGGGGTGTGGCGAGGACCCGCCGCAGGCCGATCCGGATTTCCTGTGGCTCAGCACGATACGCAGCCACGACCAGTACAACACGACGCTCTACTCGCTGTCGGACCGCTATCGCGGCGTCTTCGGCCAGCGCGACGTGGTCTTCCTCAACGAATATGAACTGAAGAAGCGCGGGCTCGCGGACGGCGATCGCGTCGACCTGATCACGGAGTCGACCGATGGCGCCGAGCGGATCGTGCGCAACTTCCGCGTGGTTGCGTATTCGTTTCCGACCGGCTGCTGTGCCGCGTACTATCCGGAGACCAATCCGCTGGTGCCGCTCTATGCCCGTGATCCCCTCAGCTTCACGCCGTCATTCAAGGGCATCCCGATCCGCCTGGTGCGCTCGACCGCCCCGGCGCAATAGAGCGGGCGGGGTCAGGCGTCGGCGTCCCGACCGGATGGCGGCGATGACGCCGGCGTCGCGATCGGCAGCGTAAACCAGAACCGGGCGCCGCGATCGGCGCCAAGGCCTTCGGCTTCGGTGCTAAGGCCTTCGGCGTCGATGCGGCCGCCATGCGCTTCGACGATGGACCGGCAGATCGGCAGTCCCATGCCCATGCCGGACTCCTTGGTCGTGAAAAAGCTTTCGAACACCCGGCCGGCATGTTCGGCGGAGATGCCGGGACCGTTGTCCTCCACGGAGCAGCACAGGGTCGTCACGTCCTGCGCGGCGGTGGTGATGACGATCTTGCCATGGTCGCGTCCCGCCTGCGCCATCGCTTGCACGGCGTTGATGGCCAGATTGACGATCACCTGCTGGAGCTGGGTGCGGTCGCCGAGCACGAGTGCAGCTTCCGCGTCGGGCCGGTGCAGGATCGTTACGCCGCGGGATTCCATCTCGTGGCGCAGGAACAGAAGCGCCTCGCGAATGACATCGTCAAGCGACAGAACGGCGCGCTCCGGCGCCTTGCGCGAAGCCATCCCGTGAACACGCGCCACGATGTCCGCGGCCCGCCTCGTATCCGTGGCCATATTTTCGATTGTACTGCGGACCTCGGCCATGTCGGGAATCGGCCTGTTCAACCAGCGCAGACCGGCAGCGGCGTTGGTCGCGATGGCGGCCAAAGGCTGGTTGACTTCGTGCGCGATGGAGGCGGTGAGCTCGCCGAGCATCGAGACGCGTGCCGCATGCGCGAACTCCGCCTGCACCTGCCGAAGCCTCTCCTGGGCGCGGACGCGTTGCGAGATGTCGATCGTGGCGACCAGGCTTATTTCGAGATCATTGATTGGGCCGACGCGGGCCGTTGTGAAGAGAACGTCGACGACGCGGCCGTCCCACGTCACCATCTTGGTTTCTTCCTCGAAGTTCGTTTCACCGCGAAAGCGGGACTCCATGGCCCGCCGAAACGTATCCGGGCGTGCCTTCCAGGTGTCGGACATGGAACGCCCGACATAGCCGTCGACGCCTCCTCCGAACATCTGGATGGCCCGTTCGTTGGCTTCCTGAAACGAGAGCGCGTCCATGCAGGTCCGGAGAAAGTCGGGATGGCTGTCGAAATAGCTGCCGAGGTCCTTGATGCCCTCGGCCCGCAGTTTTCGGAACAACACCACCAGTCTGCTGGCGTCGAGCTGACGGAGGGCGATCGGCATGCGGCCGAACAGGTGGCGGTAGCGCTGCTCGCTCCGCTCCAGCTCGGTGTGGTCCTTCTTCTGGGCGGTGATATCCATGACCGCGCCGATGAACCGAAATTGTCCGCGATCTTCTGACGTTCCACGGGCGACCACGCGAATGTGCCTGATCGAGCCATTGTTCAGGATCAGCCGATGTTCCAGGGAAAAGTCGTTCCTGTCGTTCGCGGCGCGATCGAGCGCCTCGCGTACGGCATTGAGATCGTCGGGATGCGTACGCTTCAGGATGGTGTCGAGCGACGGCGGCAAGGTCGGCTCGAGATCGAAGATCCTGAACGTCTCTTCGGACCAGAACAGCTCGCCGCTGGCGACGTTCCAGACAAAGCTGCCGGTGTGGCTGAGCTTCTGGGCCTCGGCGAGATAGGCGACCTGACGCCGCCGCAAGACGTCCTCTCGCTCGAGCCGGTGCTGCCGCCTGACCAAGCCGGCGATCGCAAGCAACGACAACACGAGAATGACGGCCAGCAGGGCGAGGGCGCTGGTGGTGAGGTCGATCCCGAGCAGGAAGCAAGTGAATGACAACACGCCGAGCGCGACGCCTCCCAGGACCCAAAGGGCGGGATGGGCGTAGCGCGAATGGTCGGGCCACGATGCGCGACAGACCATCCCCGTGTGACGGACCGTCGCGGGTTCCTTGCCTTCGTGAGCGAGTCCGGACTGGGCCAGCAGATTGAAGAGGTCCAAGAGATACTCGCCGGGCATGAGACCAATTCCCGAGCCCGGATGTCCGGACGCGGGATGCAAGCGATGTACCGCAGCGTGGAAAACCGGTCTTTTGCTTTTTCGCGGACCCTTTGTCAAAACGCACGGCGGCACCATGCGAGCCTGCGCCCAGATCCGGGATGTTGCCGCGGGAAGGATTCCGCGACCTTAGGCCAACGCCGCGGTGGGCCTCGTCACGCCGAAACGCCTTTCGAACTCGGCGACATCGACGACGCCGCGCCGATGGGTCCCGTCACCGATCTTGCGGCCGCCGTCCCAGGCCTCGACTTCGAACAGGACGCTCCTGGCTTCGACGGCGACGACCCGTGCGACCGCGCGCACGGTGCGGCCGACCGGCGTCGCCGCCAGATGACGGACGTTGACCATCATCCCGACGCTGACATAGCCGGTCGGCAGGGACGGCTGGATCGCCGATCCCGCCGCCATCTCCATGTGCAGGATCATCATCGGCGTGCCGTAGACTTCAGGCATTCCCGGCACCACGTGGCCGACCGTCATCTCGGCCGTGACGGTCACCAGCTTTTCCGCCGTCATGCCGACGCTCACCTGATCAAGCGGACTCATGGCCCAATCCCGCATCTGCTTCGCTCGTGGAGGGGGCGGGTGTCTCGACCGCATGCGGCTTGCGGTTGGTGAACCAATTGCCGAGCCGGTCGAGATAGAGATAGACCACGGGCGTGGTGTAGAGCGTCAGGATCTGCGAGAGCATCAAGCCGCCGACGATCGTGTAGCCGAGCGGCTGGCGCAGTTCGGCGCCGGTGCCGTTGCCGAGCATCAGAGGCACACCGCCGAGCAGCGCGGCCATGGTCGTCATCAGGATCGGGCGAAAGCGGAGCGTGCAGGCCTGGTAGATCGCTTCCTCAGGACTCAGCCCTTGATTGCGCTCCACCTCGAGGGCGAAGTCGACCAGCATGATGCCATTCTTCTTGACGATGCCGATCAGCAGGATGATGCCGATGATGGCGATGACGCTGAGATCCATGTGGACTGCCAGCAGCAACAGCAGCGCGCCGATGCCGGCGGAAGGCAGCGTCGACAGGATCGTGATCGGATGGATCAGGCTCTCATAGAGGACGCCGAGGATGATGTAGATCACGATCAGCGCCGCCCCGATCAGCAACGGTGTGCCGGACAGCGAAGACTGGAAGGCTTGCGCGTTGCCCTGGAACGAGGTCGACAGCGAGGCGGGCTTGCCGGTGTCCTTCTCGATCTTCTG
Source organism: Bradyrhizobium sp. 604_D8_N2_3 (assembly GCF_051810765.1). Classification (NCBI taxonomy): domain Bacteria; kingdom Pseudomonadati; phylum Pseudomonadota; class Alphaproteobacteria; order Hyphomicrobiales; family Nitrobacteraceae; genus Bradyrhizobium; species Bradyrhizobium sp. 604_D8_N2_3. Next base: position 3,621,716 of record NZ_JBPWPM010000001.1, read on the forward strand.
GATCGCCGTCACCGCATCGCCCAGCGCTACGCCGGGCCGCAGGTTGAACGAGATCGTCACCGAGGGAAACAGGCCCTGGTGATTGATCAGAATCGGCGCCGGCATGATCACGCTGTGGACCAGCGTGCTTAAGGGGACCTGTTGGCCGGTCGCCGAGTTGAGATAGATGTCCTTGAGCGCGTCGGGCCCATACTGGAAGGCTGGATCGACCTCCATGACCACGTGGTATTGGTTCAGCGAGGTGAACATGGTGGAGACGATGCGCTGACCGTACGCGTCGTCGAGGGTGTTGTCGATCGTCGTGGGCAGGATGCCGAAGCTCGAGGCGACTTCGCGATTGACGGTGACCTGAAGCCTCGGGCCGGCATTGGCCTGGTCGCTCGCGACGTCGGTGACGAGGTCGAGCGCGCGGATCTTCTCCAGGAAGATCGCCGACCAGTGGTTGAGTTCGTTGGAATCGGCGTCCGTCAGCGTGAACTGATACTGCGTCTTCGACAGGCGCGCGCCGATCGTGATGTCCTGGGCCGACTGCATGTAAAGCTTGATGCCCTGGATATGGGCGAGCCGGGGTTCTAGCCGCGCGATCACCTGGTCGGCGCTGGCCTTGCGTTCGGGCTTCGGCTTCAGGACGATGAAGATGCGTCCCTGGTTGAGGGTCGCCGTCGGCCCGCCTGGACCGATATAGCTGGCCACCGATTGGATCGCCGGATCCTTTGACAGGATGTCGACGACCGCCTGCTGGCGTTCGGACATGGCGGGGAAGGAGATGTCCTGGGCAGCCTCGGTGATGCCGACGATCTGTCCGGTATCCTGTTGCGGGAAGAAGCCTTTCGGGATGATCACATAGAGATAGCCGGTCAGCGCGATCGTCGAGAGCATCACGAGCAGCGTCACGAAACGATGGCGCAGCACGATTCGCAGGCCGCGCGCGTACAGCGCAAGCAGGCCATCGAAGCCGCGCTCGAACAGGAGATAGAGCCGGCCGTGCTTTCTCCGCGATTCATCCTTCAGGAGGCGCGCGCACATCATCGGGGTCAAAGTGAGCGAGATCACCAGCGACAGCAGCAGCGAGGCGGTGATCGTGACGGCGAACTCCTGGAACAGCTTTCCGACGTAGCCGCCCATCAGGAACAGCGGGATGAACACCGCGATCAGCGACAGGGTGATGGAGACGATCGTGAAGCCGATTTCGCTGGAGCCTTTGAGCGCAGCCTCCATGGGCGTCATGCCCTGCTCGAGATGGCGCACGATGTTCTCGATCACCACCACGGCATCGTCGACCACGAATCCGACCGCGATCGACAGCGCCATCAGCGAGAGGTTGTCGAGACTGTAGCCGAGCACGTAGAGGACTGCGAAGGTGCCGATCAGCGCCAGCGGAACCGTGATCGCCGGGATGATGGTGGCCCAGAAATTCCTCAGGAACAGGAATATGACCATCACCACCAATGCGACCGTCAGCAGTAGCGTGAATTGCACATCGGTAACCGCGGCGCGAATCGTGGCGGTGCGGTCGGCGGCGATCGTCACCTTGATCGCCGGCGGAACGGAGGCCTGCAGCTGCGGCAGCAGTTTCTTGATGCGATCGACGGTTTCGATGACGTTGGCGCCGGGGACGCGCTGGACGGCGAGGATGACGGCGGGGTCCTTGCCGTACCAGCCGGCCAGCAGGTCGTTTTCGGGCGCCTCGATCGCCGAGCCGATGTCGCGCAGCCGCACCGGCGAGCCGTTGCGATAGGCGATGATGAGGGCTTCATAGGCGGCGGGCTTCAGCAACTGGTCGTTGGTATTGAGCGTATAAGTGACGCGCGGGCTGTTGAGCGTGCCCTTGGGCAGGTCGACATTGGCGCCGGCGATCACGGTGCGGACGTCTTCGAGGCCGATGCCGCGGGCGGCCAGCGCCTGCGGATTGACGCGGATGCGGATCGCGGGCTTCTGCTGGCCGCCGATTCCGACCAGGCCGACGCCTGGCACTTGGGAAATCTTGGGCAGCAGGATGTTTTCCGCGTAGGCATCCACCGTGGTCATCGGCAGCGAGTCCGACGTCAGCGCGATCAGCATGATCGGCGTTTCCGCCGGATTCACCTTCCTGATCGTCGGCGGGTAGGGGATGTTCTGCGGCAGGAACGGGCTCGCGGCATTGATCGCGGAGAGCACGTCGACCGCCGCGCTGTCCACCGTGCGCGACAGCTCGAACTGCACCGTGAGCTGGGCGACGCCGAGTGCGCTGGACGAGGTGAGCTGCGTGACGCCGGGGATCTGGCTGAGCTGCTGTTCGAGTGGCGTCGCGACCGACGAGGCGATGGTTCCGGGGTCGGCGCCGGGCAGTTGCGCCGAAATCTGGATCGTCGGGTAGTTGACGTTCGGCAGCGCGCCGACCGGCAGCAGGGGATAGGCCGCGAGGCCGCACAGCAGCAGGCCCGCCATCAGCAGAGCGGTTGCAATCGGCCGCAGGATGAAGGGCGCGGACAGGTTCATGGGAGCGCGTCCTGCACGGAGCTTTGCAGGTCGGCTTCGCGCGCGGCCTTGCCGTGCAGTTCCCGAACCTGGCTTCCTTCCGTCAGCCGATACTGACCGTCGACGACGACGGTATCGCCTGATTTCAGTCCCTGGTCGATCAGGGCCTGCCCCTCGCTGATCTGCGCGACGTGAACAGGACGCAAGGAAGCGGTCTGGTTCGGAGAGACGACATAGACATAGCTGCCGTTCGGGCCCTGCTGGACTGCGGAGCCGGCGACCGTCAGCGCATCCTTCTGAATCTTCAGCAGCAGCCGGGCATTCACCAGCTGTCCCGGCCACAGCCGGTGCTCGTGATTGGCGAATGTGGCCTTGAGCTGGACGGTGCCGGTCGTCCCTGCGATCTCGTTGTTGACGAGCAGCAGCGTGCCTTCGCCGAGCTTAATCTTGTTGTCCTGGCTGTAGGCGATGACCTTCAACTGGCCTTTTGCTTCGTGTTCCTGGATCACGGGCAGATCCGTCTGCGGAAGGGTGAACAGCAGCGAAATCGGCTCGATCTGGGTGACGACGACGAGACCGTTCGGGTCGGTCGGATGAATCACGTTGCCGACATCGATCTGGCGGACGCCGGTGATGCCGGGAATGGCCGATGTCAGGCGTGTGTAGCTGAGCTGGACGTTGGCCTCGTCGATCTGCGCCTGGTCCGCTTTCACGGCGGCCTTGAGTTGGGCCACCTGCGCGGTCTGCGTCTCGATCAGCTGCGGGGTCGCATAACCCTTGTCACCGAGTTTACTGTATCGGGAGAGATTGGCTTCGGCATTGGTGAGTTGGGCCTGATCTCGGTCGCGATTGGCCGTCAGCTGCTCGATCTGGGCCTCGTAGGGACGCGGGTCGATCTGGGCGAGCAGATCTCCGGCCTTGACGGTCTGTCCCTCGGTGAAGGCGATCTTGACGATCTGTCCCTGAATCTGGCTGCGCACGACATCGGTGTTGTAGGCGATCACGGTGCCGATGCCGCGCAGATAGATCGGAACGTCCTTGCCGGTGACCGCGGCGGTGACCACCGGTACGGCCGCGGGCACCGGCGCGGCGGCGACGACCGGCTTCCGGTCCGCGGCGAAGAACCAGAGGCCGGCTCCGACGAGAATCGCGGCGAGAGCGACAAGCGCGATGGCGAGATTTCGTTTCATGAGACCGTCCTGGATGTCAGGGATTGCTTGAGCCGCTGATCGAAGTCGTGCTGCCCGTTGCGGCAGGGCCTTGCACCGGGACGGACGGACTGATTCCGGCGCCGCCGAGCTCGGTGGCTCCGAGCGGTATCCCGACGCGTCCGACCGTCGATGCTGAAGGCAGCGGAGGCGCCGCCGTGATGCTGCCGTTGCAGGTGACGGATGAGCCCCCGGACAGTCCGCCGCCGTCGAACAAGGCTCCGGACGAGGCGGTATTGCCGGATCCGGCACAACCCGCCGTGCTTTGCGCCGGATTGAGCGGCGAAATGCCGGGTGTTGCGATCTCGGTCGATCCCAGCGGAACGCCGACGGGCCGCGTGGATTGCGGGTTGAGCGGCGACGTCGCCAGCATGCCGGTGGAAGGCTGCATTCCCGGCATGGTCGTTTGAGCGGACGTCGCAGCCGGGACGAGCCACAGCATGCCGGCCGTGAGTGCCACGGCGAGCGGTATCAGGGTGAACCGGTGCGAGCTGGATCTTCCCGAGCCGACGTCGTTCGATGGGTGCTGCTCTCGCATGAAAAATGCTCCGGCTGAATGCTGTCGAGCACTAGAGAGGTGCGGAACGGTGGGGTATTTCCAGAACGCACGTCCCGCTACCCGGCAGCACGACGACAACGGGCATTCGACGCATCGTAAGCGGGCATTCGTCTTCGTTCGGCCGCGTCGCCGAGTTGCCTCGCCGATGACAGCGCCGTTGGCCGGCTTTGGCTTCGGCTCGCTTTCGCTATTTCAGAATGGCCCGCACATGCGCGAGTTCCCGGCTGCATGTGCTTGTGTCGCCGTTTTGTTCGGCGGTACGTGCGCGATCAAGCGAATCCAGCGCATCCGCGAAAACCGCTCCGCGGCCGCCTTCGGCCTCTGCAATCGAGCGAGGCGTCGGTTGATGACTGCGCAGCGCGCTGAGGCTCTCCCGCTGCCAGCCGTGGGCGCCCGCGTCTTTTTCTATGGCCTGATCCAGCTGGATCTGGGTTTTCGCGATGTCGTCCGCACAAGTGCCTGCACGCGCAGGCGAAGCTGCGCACAACAGGATGAGAAGCGCGATCTGGAGATTTGCTGTGGATGTCATGTGTCCGATCCCATGCATGGAGTTTAATCAGCATCAGATGCGACCTCTTGAATGCCAAAGCGGATCGTTCGTCTTTCGCGTATGAACGCCGGCCGTTCACAGTAATGAGAGGTCTGTACGCCTGACATATGCGCTGCGCTTTGAAGTGCGCGCCCTAGCTAGGCAGTGTCCCGAGGATGCACGAGCAGCCGTTGTCGCGATCGGCATGTCCCGACGTGCGAAGTGGCAAGGGCCGTTGTTTGCCGAAATACGCCGGCGAGTGTCGACACTACTGTCGCACCATTCCAACCTGGAGTGATCCCGACATGAAACACCTCAACGCTGGCCTCGCCTTCGCTGCCGCTCTCTCCCTGTTCGCGACCGTCGCCCCGGCGCGCGCTGAACCCCCGAAGAACATCGTCCTGGTGCACGGCGCCTGGGTCGATGCGTCCGGCTGGAAGCCGGTCTACGAGATCCTGGTCAAGGAAGGCTTCCGCGTCAGCATGCTGCAGGAGCCCGAGACGTCGTTTGGCGATGATGTCACGGCGGCGAAGCGGCTGCTCGATCTCCAGAATGGCCCGACGCTTCTGGTCGGCCACAGCTATGGCGGCTCGATCATCACCGAGGCGGGTGTTCATCCCAATGTCGTCGGCCTGGTCTACGTCGCTGCGCATGCGCCCGACGTCGGAGAGGACGAAGCGGCGCTGGGCAAGAAGACGCCGAGCGTACTTGGAAAGACCGAAGGCGCCATCAAGGTCACGCCCGACAAATTCACCTATCTCGATCCCGTGCAATTCCCCAAGCTGTTCGCCCCCGATCTGCCGCGCGAGCAGGCGGAGTTCGAATCACGCTCCCAGGTTCTGGCCGCGACGCAGGTGTTCAGCACGCCGCTGACGGCGGCTGCGTGGAAGACCAAGCCGAGCTGGGGCATCGTTGCCGGCAACGACCAGATCATCAATCCGGATCTCGAGCGCTGGTATTACGAGCGCGCCAAGAGCCACACCACCGTGATCCCGGGTGCAAGCCACTCGGTCTACGAGTCGCATCCGAAGGAAGTGGCGGAGATCATCACCCGTGCCGCTCGCAGCATCGATCAACCGGCCACCCGCTGACGCGTTTTGCCGGTCCTGACGCACGGCCGGCAGAAGGAAGGACCGCGGGAGAGACAGCACTCCCGCCGGCCCGACTGCCCCTCCGGAGAATTCCATGAGCATGATCGAGACGACCGGCACGATCCTGGACTGGGTCGTGACGACGGTGAAGCGGGCTGGACTGAGCCGCGATCTGCCGTCCGGCAATCCGGACCTGATGTGGGTCGCGAATTCGTCGACTTTGATCTACGGCGAGCGGGATGCCATCCTCGTCGACACGTTCCTCACCGCCGGGCAGTCGAAGACGTTGCTGGATTGGGTCGTGTCGCGGGAGCGAAATCTGACCACGATCTACGTCACGCATGGCCACGGTGATCATTTCTTCGGTCTCGCGCCGCTGCTCGATCGCTTTCCGCGGGCACGGGCCGTGGCCGTTCCCGAGGTTGTCGACGAGATGAAGACGCAGCTTTCGCCGGCATCGCTCGACGGTTTCTGGCGCAAGCGCTTTCCGGGCGAGATCGCGCAGCGCCTGGTCGCTGCAGAGCCTCTCGAAGGCGAGCTCGCGCTCGAGGGACACAAGCTCGTCGTCATCGACATGGGACGAACCGACACGGCGCGCTCCACCGCCGTTCATGTCCCGTCTCTCGATCTGATCGTCGCCGGCGACACCACATACAACGGCATTCATCCTTATCTCGCCGAAACCGACACGCAGAGCCGGCTGGAATGGATCGCCGCGCTCGATCGGCTCGAAGCGTTGAAGCCGCGCTTCGTGGTGGCCGGACACAAGAAGCCGGAGAACGATGACAATCCGCGCAGCATCGCGGACACCCGGCAATATCTGCTCGATTTCAACCGCCTCGACCAGGCGACGATTTCTCCGCGCGAGCTCTACGACGCGATGCTTGCGCTTCATCCCGACCGTGCCAATCCGGGATCGCTCTGGAGCGGAGCCAACGCCGCAAAGGGGCCAAGGTCATGACGAGCTGGCAGAACAACCGCGCCGCGCGCGATGCCCGCATCGCGGCCGGTGCCGGACTTGCCCACGGCAAGGTCGTGGAAGCGTCCGACGCTACGCGTCTGCTGGAGGCCGTGATCCGGCCGGGCGACCGGGTTTGCCTCGAAGGCGATAACCAGAAGCAGGCGGATCTCTTGAGCCGCGCGCTGCTGGCGGTCGATCTGTCCAAGGTCAACGATCTGCACATGGTGCAGTCGGGCGTCGTTCTGCCCGAACATCTGGACCTGTTCGACCGCGGGGTCGCGAAGCGGCTCGACTATGCCTATTCCGGGCCGCAATCGGCGCGCATCGCGCGCATGCTGTTCGGCGGCAAGATCGAGCTGGGAGCAATTCACACCTATCTCGAACTGTTCGCGCGCTACTTCATCGATCTCACCCCGCACGTCGCCCTGATCGCCGCCGTCAGCGCCGACCGTGACGGCAACCTCTACACCGGCCCGAACACCGAGGACACGCCCACCGTGGTGGAGGCAACGGCGTTCAAGGACGGCGTCGTGATCGCCCAGGTCAACGAGATCGTCGAGACGGTTCCGCGGGTCGATATCCCGGCGGACCGCGTCCATTTCGTCGTCAAGTCCGACAAGCCGTTCTTCGTCGAGCCACTGTTCACGCGCGATCCGGCGGCGATCACCGAGGGGCAGATCCTGACCGCGATGCTCGCGATCAAGGGCATCTACGCGCCCTATGGCGTGCAGCGGATCAATCACGGGATCGGCTTCAGCACGGCCGCGATCGAGCTCCTGCTGCCGACGTTCGGCGAGAGGCTGGGCCTGAAGGGCAGGATCGCAACCCACTTCGCCTTGAATCCGCATCCCGCGCTCATTCCCGCGATCGAATCTGGTTGGGTCCGGCAAATCCACTCGTTCGGCTCGGAGGTCGGGATGGACGAGTACATCCGGGCGCGATCCGACATCTATTTCACCGGCCCCGACGGTTCGCTGCGTTCCAACCGCGCCTTTTGCCAGACCGCCGGGCTCTATGCCTGCGACATGTTCATCGGCTCCACGCTGCAGATCGATCTCCAGGGAAATTCTTCGACCATCACCACCTCGCGCATCGCCGGGTTCGGCGGCGCGCCGAACATGGGCGCGGACGCACGCGGGCGCAGGCATCCGAGCGAGCCCTGGCTGAAGGCCGGCGCGGAGGCCGATCCGGACAGCCCGGCTCCGTTGCGCCGGGGCCGCAAGCTGGTGGTGCAGATTGGCGAGACCTTCGGCGACAAGAATGTCCCGCTGTTCGTCGAGAAGCTCGATGCGATCGAGCTCGCCGAGAAGCTGAACCTCGAACTCGCGCCGGTGATGATCTACGGCGACGACGTCACGCACATCGTCACCGAGGAGGGCGTGGCGAACCTCCTGTTGTGCCGTACGGCGCAAGAGCGCGAGCAGGCGATCCGCGGCGTCGCCGGATACACCGATGTCGGTCGCGGGCGGGATCGCAGCATGGTCGCGCAGCTGCGCGAGCGCGGCGTGATCCGGCGGCCCGAAGATATCGGCATCAACCCGCTCGATGCGGATCGCAACATGCTGGCGGCGCGCTCGATCAAGGATCTCGTGCGCTGGTCGGGCGGGCTCTACGCACCGCCGTCGAAATTCAGGAACTGGTGAGGACAGGCCATGGAAGATCTCAGCTTTCATCACCCGGTTCGCGAGCGCGCGGGCGGCATCAGGCGGAGCGCGATCGTGGGCGTGGTCGCCTCGGGCAATCTGGAAGTCCTGGTCGAGCGCGTCCTGCCGGATGCCGAATGCGCGGTCGAGATCAAAACCGCGGCGATGGGCTTCGGCGAAGTCTGGAGCGCCGTCATTGGCGATTTCGTCGAGCGCTATTCGCCCGGCGGGCTGAAATTTTCCATCAATGACGGCGGCGCGCGGCCCGACACGGTATCGCTTCGGCTGGCGCAGGCGGTGCGATTGATCGAGGGGAGCGAGCAATGACTGCGCCGCTCCCGCACATCGCCCCGGCCGAACGGGCCCGCAGCACAAGCTTCAACGAGGCATCGGCGCGGACGAGGCTTGATCTGCTGCTTGATGCCGGCAGCCTGGTCGAGTTCATCGGGCCGGAACAGCGCGAGGTCAGTCCGCATCTGGAGATATTCGGCCTTCCCGAGCAGTTCGATGACGGCATCGTCGTCGGCCATGGCCGGCTCGGCGGCGCGCCGGTATTCGTCGCCGCACAGGAAGGACGTTTCATGGGCGGCGCCTTCGGCGAGGTGCACGGCGCCAAACTGCTGGGTCTGCTCCGCGCGGCGCGCGAGATCGGATCGATCCCCGTTCTGATCCTGCTCGATACCGGCGGCGTCCGTCTGCAGGAGGCCAATGCCGGTGAACTCGCCATCGCCGAGATCATGCGCGCGGTGATTGAGGCGCGCAGTGCCGGCGTGAAGGTCATCGGCCTGATCGGCGGGCGCTCCGGCTGCTATGGCGGCGGCGGTCTGATCGCGGGCTGTTGCTCCGCGCTCGCCGTTTCGGAGGCGGGACGCATCGCGGTGTCGGGCCCCGAGGTGATCGAGACCAACCGCGGCGTCGAGGAATTCGACTCCCGTGACCGTGCCCTGGTCTGGCGCACCATGGGCGGCAAGCACCGGCGGCTGCTCGGCGCAGCCGACGTCTTCGCCGGTGACACTGTGCAGGATTTTCGCGAGGCCGCACTCGAGCTGATCGGGTTGATTGGCCCCTTCGGCCTCGACCGGCTCAGGGCGGAGCAGGGGCGTCTGGCCGACAGGTTGCGCCGCTTCGGCGCTTGCCAGGACGCCGTCGATATCTGGACCGCGGAAGGTGTTGCGCATGCGGAAACAGTTCCGGAATTGCCGGCCGACCAGTTCATTGCGCTTGCTAGCAGGATCGGGAGGAGCAGCCGTGACGCTCGATGACATTCTCGCCTCGCTGTTTCCCGATGGCCATGAGGTCAGGAACGACAATGGCGTCATTGCTGGCGCCGCGACGCTGCGATCCGGTGGCAGGATACTCGTGATTGGTGTTGCGGATCGGACTGCGCTCGGCGTCGACGAGGCGATCAGACTTTCCGCGCATGTCCTGGAGTCGATCGACCGGGGGAGCGGACCGATCCTGGTGCTCGTCGACAGCGACAGCCAGCGCATGAGCAAGCGTGACGAGCTGCTCGGGCTCAACGAATTCCTCGCGCATCTGGCGAAAGTGCTGATCCACGCGGATATGCACGGTCGCCCGACCATCGGTCTTCTTTACGGCCACTCGGCTGCGGGGGCCCTGCTTGCGACGGGCCTTGCGACGCGCGTGCTGGTCGGATTGCCCGGCGCCTCTCCCGCGGTGATGGATCTGCCGTCGATGGCGAAGGTCACCAAATTGTCGATGGCCGCTCTTGAGGAGAAAGCCAAATCGACGCCGGTTTTTGCGCCGGGGCTCTCCAATCTCGAGCAGATGGGTGCCGTTCATATGACATGGAGCGACGCCACCTCGCTCGCAGACCAGCTGGAGGCGCTGCTCGCCGACATGCCGGCTGCGCGGGATCGAAGAGATGCGCTCGGCAAGGAGCGCGGTGGCCGGCCGAAGGCCGCCGATATCGCGGAGCGCGTTCGTGACCTTGCCCTGCAAATCCGGTGAACCGCCGGCCGGTCGCCACGACCTCGTCTTTGTCAGCCCGCAGGGTTGGCGCGCGATGATCGGGATGCGCGGCGATCTCGCAGCCGACCCGCTGGTTTCGCGTTGGTCCGAAATGGGATGGCCGACCATCAGGCGGCGCGCTCTACCTAGCGAAGCGACCGGCCTTGCACTCGGCCTGCCGTTGCCGCCCTCCGCCGGCAAGAAGCGGCTGTCGTTTCTCGCGGATATCGACCACGTCACATCGGTCGCGAGGCCGCCCGCGCTGCGGCAGGTGCGCGCCTCGGCGCCGCGCAACTGGTGGCCGACGCTCGATCGGCTCGACGGGCTCGCGCTTCGTCATTCGGTGGACGTGCGCGTGTTCGGCAGCCTCGCATGGCAATCGCTGACCGGGCTCGATTACGTGACCGCTCGTTCCGACCTCGATGTCCTGTTCGCGTTCCCCCGCGAAGCCGATCTGGATCGTCTCGCCGCCGACGTGGCTGCGATCGAGACCGATGCGCCGATGCGGCTCGATGGCGAATTGATGCGCGCGGATGGTGCAGCGGTGAACTGGCGCGAATTCCATGCCGGCACGGACCAGCTTCTGGTCAAGACCATCGGGTGCGTAGCCCTGCTCGACAGGGATCGATTCATTTCGGGAGCGATGGGATCATGACCACAGCGGCCGCACGAAGCATCGAACCGCTTGTTTCCAGCCGGAGGCAGATGCCGTCCGGTATCTGGGCCATCGGCGGCTTCGCTGCCGATTGCCTTGCCATGGAGCTGGAAACCTGGCCCAAGCCGGGGCTCGTGAGCCATGTCGACAATGGTAGTCACGTCGACATGGATGCCGGCACGTTTCGTCGCAGCGCTGCGGCCATCAGGCCTTACCTTCAAAGTCTTGCCGAAGCGGGCGCGCTCGGTTGCGGCATGGGAGTGCTGCGGGTCATCGGCCTGGAGGCCGAACGGGCGATGCTCGAGGCGACCGCGGGCGTCAATACGCATCGCGGCGCGATCTTCGGTCTTGGCCTGTTGTGCGCGGCGGCCGGTGCGAGGGCCGGCGGGCTGGTCGATCCGGCACGTCCGCTCGGCGACGTCGTGGCACGCCTCTGGGGCGCCAGCATACTCGACGGTCCGGTGTTGCTGCACAGCCATGGCAGCGCTGCTCGCCGCCGCTTTCGCGCAGGCGGAGCCCGTATCGAGGCGGCGAGCGGGTTTCCCAGCGTCTACCGGATCGGCTTGCCGGCCCTGCGGAGAACAATGCCTGCCACGCCCGAGGATGCGGAAGCGGCTCGGGTCGAAGCGTGCTTTGCCCTGATTGCGTCGGTGGAAGACACGAATCTGCTGCATCGTGGCGGGCTCGAGGGGCTTCGTTTTGCGCGTCGCGCGGCACGTCGCTTCATCGACGCCGGCGGCGTGCGCGCTCCCGGCTGGCGCGTCAGCGCGCAATGGATCCATGAGAGCTTCGTCGCCCGTCGTCTCAGTCCCGGTGGCTCGGCTGACCTGCTTGCGATGTCGCTCTTCGTCGATGCCCACGACGCGCCGGGGCCATGATGTCCAATGCAATCCTGATGGCGCTGGTGCCGGTGTTCTTTGTCTTGCTGCTTGGATACGCCGCCGGAAGGTTTCATGTCGTCGACAATCTTCATGTCGATGCTCTCAACGCACTCGTGATGGATTTCGCCGTGCCGGCGTCCCTGTTCGCCGCGACCGCCTCAGCGTCGCGCAGTGAGATGATCGAGCAGGTTCCGCTGTTTCTGGTGCTCGGCATAACGATGTCGTTGCTCTATGCCGCCTGGTATCTTGCCGCGCGCAGGTTGTTCAAGGTGTCGCGGCCCGATGCGTCGATTCAGGCACTCACGGTCGGCTTTCCAAATCTTGCCGGCGTCGGTCTTCCAATCCTGACATCCGTCGCGGGACAGGCGGGCGCCGTTCCGGTCGCCGTCGCATTGGCAACCGGTTCGGTCCTCATCAGCCCGGTGACCCTGATCATGGCGGAAATGGACGCCGCCAGGTCCCGTGGCGAGGAAATGGCGGCGCGGCAGATGCTGACGGCAGTGGGGCGTGCGATCACCAAGCCGGTCGTGCTCGCGCCCGTGTTCGGCATCCTGTTTTCGGTGTCGGATCTGAGCCTCAACGCGCTCGCTCATGCGTGCCTCGCGCTGATCGGGAGTTCGGCCGCCGGCGTCGCGCTGTTTCTCACCGGAGCCATCCTGTCGGCACAGTCGTTCCGCCTGAACTGGAAGATCGCGGCCGCAACCGTGGCCGCGGACGTGGTTCGGCCGCTCGCAGCCGTTGCAATCACTCACGTCTTTCCAATCGCTCCCGACACAGCGAGGACGGCCATTCTGCTCGCCGCGGTGCCTTCCGGCTTTTTCGGCATCCTGTTTGCGGTCAACTACCGGCTGGACTCGGCAGCGGTCGGATCGATGGTCATTTCGAGCACCGGATTCAGCGTCGCGACCATGGCGGTTGCGATCGCCGTGCTCTTTCCGCACTAGGCGGCGATCATGACACTTGCGATCCTGTGCTCGGGACAAGGCGGACAGCATCGGGACATGTTCGCCCTGACGGGCGATGCGCCGGAAGCGACGCACCTGTTTGCACACGCGGCAACGTTGCTGGGCGGCAGGGATCCGCGCGATTTCGTGCGCAGCGAATCTGACGAGGCTCTGCATCGCAACCGGTCCGGCCAGATTCTATGCACGTTGCAGGCACTGGCCGCCGCTGCCGGGCTCAGGGACATCATTCCACATGGCGCCATCATCGCAGGCTACAGCGTCGGTGAGGTGGCGGCATGGGGCGTGGGAGATTTGTTCGAACCGGTCCTCACGCTTGACCTCGCGGTGCGCCGCGCGGAAGCGATGGACGCCGCCACCTGCGCCGGTGACGGGCTGATCTTTGTCCGTGGTCTTTCACATGACGATATGACCCGCCTTTGCGAGCGCCACGGCGCGGCGATCGCCATCGTCAATCCAGGCGATGCCTTCGTGGTCGGCGGTGGCCGGGAGGCATTGAACGGGATTGCCGGAGAGGCGAGGGCGATGCGCGCCACAAGGATCGTCGATCTGCCGGTTCGGGTTGCCTCCCACACCGGACGGCTCGCCGAGGCGTCGGTCGTGTTTCGCGAAGTCTTGCGGTCGGCGCCGGTGGCGTTCCCGTCGGCCGCCGGTGCGCGCATCCTGAGCGGCATCGATGGCGGTTCGGTCGTCTCCGCCGAGACGGGCCACGACAAGCTCGCCGCGCAGATCTCGCAAACCGTGCAGTGGGGAAATTGCCTGCAAAGCTGTCTCGAAGCGGGTGCCACGGCATTTCTCGAATTTGGACCTGGACATGCACTGAGCCGGATGGTTGCGAGCATCGAGCCCGGCCTTCCGGTGCGGTCGCTGGATGATTTCAGGAGTCTTCAGGGCGTGCGCAACTGGCTTGCGCGGCATCTCAGCGACTGAAATGGCAACAGCTTCGTTCCGGAATCGGACGGACGGCGCGCTCCGGATCGACGTGCGGCGCGGCAAAAAAAGGGGCCGTCCTTGTGGGGAGGACGGCCCAATGCTCGCATGCCTGGGAGGAGAAGGCTCGAGCCGTGACTTGGGGGTCTCAGTCACTAACATTGCCAACATCGCCGATCCCGCGTGCAAAGTATTTCACGTCCCCACGCTGTTTCTCATTTCGCATGATTCACGGAGGTCCGCCGGCAGGACATGAGACACCGGCTCGCGTGACGGAACCGGGTCGCATTCAGCGAGCCTGGGTGACGCCAATGCGTTCCGGCTGGTGCACCGCCAACGTGCCGGCGTGTCGCCTGTCAGACGTTTGAAGACGGTCGAGAAATGCGCCTGCGTGCAGAAACCGACGGCCAGCGCCGCCTCGACCAGCGGCGTCTCGGTATTCGACAGGAGAGATTTTGCATGCTCGATGCGCTGTTGCAGGAGATACTCGCGCGGCCGGTATCCAGTCGCGGCGCGAAACTGCGCTGCGAAGTGCATCCGGGACAATCCCGCGACGCCGGCGAGGTCGGACAGGCTGATGGAGTGGTCGAAGCGCGCCCTGACATACTCCTCGACGCGTCGGAGCCGCCATTTCGGCAAGGCGTTGACTTTCGTACGCGGGGGCTCGCGCCGAGCGACGTGCATCACCAGCGTCTGGGCGATGCAGCACGCAAATTCGCGATCGGCCGAATGGCCTTGTTCGGTCAGCGCCTTTGCGAGCTGCTCGGCGAACGGGTCGCGCAACAGAAGGAGATCGTTCAGGCATTCGGGCGCGAGCGGCTCCGTTCCCTGCTGTGGAGATGGAAAGCAATTGGCCGAGATGTGGAAGTGCAGGAAATCGCACGGCGCAAGAAACTGCGCGCGGAGCGGCTTCGACGGCGCGCCGACATAGAGTGTGCCTGCCGGCATGGCGCCGTCGAAAATGGTCTGACTGCCTCTGGTCAGCTTGAGACGTGTGCTCTTCAGGGCGATCGAGAAGAAGTACCGGTCGGGAGGCGTCGTTGCATCCTCGCGCCTGACGGCCGTCTGCGCATAGGTAAAGCGCGAGATCGTGATGTCCTCGCGCGCGACGCCCGCGCGTTGCTCGGGCTGGCGCCATTTTCGTTCGTGGGGGAATGCGCGTGCCCCCTGAGAGAAATCCGGTTCGCGGGCGCCGGGTTGATGTGTCAATCGGGCGCCGGCCGCTTGCATATCGGTGAGCATCGTTCGTCCCGTCTTTTGGATTCCGCTGCCGCGGTGACGGCTGCTGAATGCCATTGGTTGACGCTCGAACGATATGTCTGATGCCGCCACAAGGCCCGTTAGCGTTGCTGAAATCGTGTTAGATTTTGCGAAAGCTGCAGGTGCGTCGGAACGTCGCGAAACTCCGAATTAAGCAAGAAGAATCAAAGGCCTGCGCTGTGAGCTCCGATGTTGCGGCGCGATGCAGCTCTCTTCAGGTCGGGCGATCTGACCGGATTCAGGGAAGGCGTGGCGAGGCATCGATGCCGGGGGTGAGTCCGGGCGCGATCTTCTCCGCCGGCGGAATTGCGGGCACCCGCGCGTAGGGAAGCGCCGTCACCTCGGGAGGCTGCTGGGATGGGGATTGGAGGCAGTTGGGTCGCGGCGGATCTCCTGCGCCGAACACATCGAACATTGGGTCCACGAAGGTCGTGCGGAGCCGATGAGGCCAGGTCTGGCGATCGACCGCATCGGGCTGCCGGATCGTCACCGTGGCCGTCATGCCGGAGACCAACGGCACGCCCGGCGGCACCGTGTCGATGGCGACACGAACCGGTATGCGCTGTGCAAGCCGCACCCAGGTGTAGATCGGGTCCACGTTGGGCAGACCTTGCGTGCCCGCCGCGGCGTTTGACGGGCTGATGCCGCGGGTCACGGTTTTCACATGTCCCAGGATCGGCTTGGAGTAACCGATGAGCTGTGCCTCGACGCGATCGCCGACGCAGACATGCGCCATCTTGGTTTCCTCGAAATAACCGTCGATCCAGAAGCTGTTGGAATCGATGATGGAGACGTTGGTGACGCCGGTCAGCGCATAGTCGCCGACACGTAGCAGGAGATTGGTGACATAGCCGTCGACGGGGCTGAGCACATTGGTGCGCTTCAAGTTCAATTCCGCCTGTGCAAGCTGGTGAGCGGCCGCTGCGTAGGCGGCCTTCGCCTGCGAGGCATTGCCGGCGAAGATCTGCTGCTCCTCTGGCGTCGTCGCGAGGTCGGACAGACGCCGGCGCCGGTCGGACTCGGCCTGCTTCACCTCGAGGTCCGCCGCTCGCTGGTCGACGAGGGCCTTGCCGATGCGGACGGCTACGTCGAAGTCGAAGGGATCGATGACGTAGAGCACGTCACCCTTGTGGACGAACTGGTTGTCGGCCACCCGCAGCTCCACGATTTTGCCTGCGATCTGCGGCGCGACATTGGCGACCTGCACGCGCACGCTGCCATTGCGCGTCCAGGGCGCGGTGACATAGTGCTGCCAGGTTGCAACCGATATCAGAATAGCGACCAGGGCGATGGCAAGGGTGGCAAAATGCTTGCCGACGCCAGCCATGAAACGCCCGGCGGCCTTGCGCAGCGACCGCGTCAATGACGTCGCCTGCCGGGAAGCTTCGCCATCGTTCGCGGCGCGGTCGCTGGTCGCGCGCGCCGCGGCCTCCGTCGGGCTGGAACACGCGACGGCGTCGGCTGCGTCCGCCCGTGCTTCGGCTGAAGATTCGGGGTGGGGCGGAAAGGCCGCATCTCGAGGCAGAGCCGCGTCCATGACTTTCTCCCTAGCAAAAGAGCGCGAGCAGGCCGAAGATCGACACGTAGAGGCAGAGCTCGGCCAGCGACGGGTTGCTGAAGATTCTTGTAAATCCCACGAAGCGCAGCACCGGGCGGAGCAGCAGGAATGCGAGCAGCGCCGTGGCCGCATAGGACACGATCGGGGCGATCAGCACGCCGCCCACGACGAGTTCACGATAAGTATTCGTCACGGATGCGTCCCCTGGCCGGAACCGGCGAAACCCTGCCATGGTTCGAGGACGATGCTGGCCGGAACGAGCGCGGCGAGCACCGGATCGACAGACAGGTTGCTTCGGGCAGCCGTCTGGCGCAGCGCCTCGGCGGCAGTCAGGATTGCGCCTCCATCGCGTAGGGTGAGCGCGGCTCGCGCGGCGCGCGCCGCGTCGCCGAGTGAGGTCTCGGCCAGGCGGTCCAGTTCGGCATGGCACCGTCGCAGCACCACGGCCTCGTCGAAGCAGCGCAGCGCTTCCGCGACGACCCGCGGGGGAGGTGCCGTGGCGCCGTTCGTCGTCAGGATCTGCTCGATCCGGGCGGCATCGCGAAACGCGGCTTCCTCCGGCGCGAGATGCCGGGCTCGCCCGGAATCGAGGCGGCTCAGCTCGCGATGGGCCTCGTCCAGCAGCAGCCGGATCCTCCGTTCGCCGGACAAGGACGGCAGCAGGAGCTGCGCTGCGAAGACCAGAACCGAGGAAAGCTGGGCAAATAGACACGTCACAAGGAATACGTCGGGGTCGTAGCTCTGCGGATTGCTCGGTGCGAGAATGACAAGCGTGAATACGAGGGAGAGCCGGCCGAGCGGCGGCAGGATGCCGCTCGGCAGCGTGATCAGCAGCGCTGCGCCGATCACGAGAGGCGCAAGGCCGATCGCCAGCAGTTGAAACTCGGATACGCCGTTGAAGACGAGGTATTTCAGGATGCCGGCGAGCAGGCATGCGATCGGCATGGCAAAGACCGCCAGTGTCGTGAAGGCGCGCGGATCCGGAGCCGTCGCACTCAGGCCGATGATCACTGCGGCAAGCGAGAGGCAGAGCGCGGTGGTCGGCCATCCCGCCATCACGAAGATGATTGCAATGAGGATGAAGTGGATCGCGGCCCTGACGCCGGCTTCCGCCGCAATGCGAGGCGAGCGGTAAAGCGGCGCGCGCCATTGCCGGAGTGGATAGTTCCCGGCCCGCAGTGCCTCGAGACTTTCGCGCACGTCTGCATTCCTGCGGATGATCTCGTCGCGCAGATTGGTCCGGCAGATCGCGATCAGGCCGGAGGCGCCGGGGTCTCGGTCGTCCCGGGACGTCGCGGATGCGGCCGGCAGCGCGGCAAGCGTGCGGGCGAGCGCGAGCTCGCTCACGAGGCCCACCATCGCGGAGCGTGCGGCTGCGGTTCTGGCCGGGCCGCTGATCGACTCCGTGACGAGGCTCGCGATCTCCGGATGCAGGGCCGCGACATCGCGCAACATGTCCGCAGCAGCCGTCGCGGATGAGGCTTCACCGCGGACGGCGCGTTGCGCGAACTCCGTGACCCGGTGATGCAGTGTTTCGAGGCGGTTCGCCAGAACCGGATGATAGTCCGGCGCGGCGAGCACCTCGTTGACCAGAGCGACCGCGAGGACGCCGATGGCGATGGCGGCGCCCCGGGCGACGCCGGTCGGAAACACTTGCAACGGGCTGTCGATCTGTTGGATGGCAATCAGGGCAACGGTGATGCAGCTGAGAGCCGCCGCATAAGCGCGATTGCCGTCCAGCATCCCGGCGACGTAGACGCAAAGTCCGACCCAGATCCCCAACACTGCGGGCAGCAGCGCGCCGGTTTGGGAAAAGGTGCCGGCGATGGCGATCGATGCGATCACGCCGATGGCGGTTGCGAGCAGCCGATAGCCCGCCTTTTCCATGCCCTGCGCGCGCGTGGGCAGCGCCAGGATTGCCACGGTGACGGCTGCCGACGAGGGGGATTCGAGTTCGAGCCAGAAGCTCACATAGAGTGCGAGGAGCATTGCCAGCAGGACGCGCAGCGCGAACGCCCAGGAACTCACCGGGAAGCCGGCGAAGACCCGCGGGCGGATGTCATCGGCAGCGCTGGTGGCGTCACCTGGCAATTATGCTCCCTCCATGCGCGGCAAAGCATGCGGCCTGCCGGCGTCGCGAAATCAAAGGGGAGCATGAGCTGTGCCGGCCGGTATTTTCGGTCCATCAACCTGCTTTCGGGAACGCACGCCGGGAAGGCGCAGTTTGCCCGAGCCGGGGCCCGACTATTGCGGCGCGTGGCCCGCCAGGGCCTCTTCGAGGCGGCGGATGATCTCGTCGCCGCTGGATGGCTTGCCGAGATAGCAATGCGCGCCAGCCGCCATGACGCGCTGGCGCACGGGTTCGCTCGGGAAAGCGGTCATGAAAATGATCGGGAAATGGCGGCCGGAGGCAACCAGGCGAGCCTGCAATTCATCGCCGGTAATGACCGGCATCTGAACGTCGGCGATCATGCAGGCCGGATCTTCTCCCGCCGGTTCCCGCAGGAAGGCGACGCCGGACTCGTAGGCGTGGGCTTCATAGCCGAGCGAACGCACGAGGCTCGCCAGCGACGCGCGCACGCCTTCGTCGTCGTCCACGATCGCAATCACCGGGGTTTTGGCCATTGGCACACATCCTGACCGCTGTGTTCCGCAGGGAGGATATCTCCCATTGGGCGGCCGATGGGGCCTTATGCACCGTGCGGCAGTCCCGCCGGAATTATACTCAGGTTTGGTCCGTAGTCTTTCGGTTCTGGGAAATCCCGAGCGCTTCGGCCTTGCGAACGAGGTCGGCCAGCGACCGGACCTCCATCTTGCGCATGACGTTGCCGCGGTGGATCTTGACGGTGATCTCGCTGAGGCCGATCAGGCCTGCCACCTGCTTGTTCATCAAGCCGGCGGTCACATGGCCCATCACCTCGCGCTCGCGCGCCGTCAGGCTCTCATACTGGATCCGGATATCCTCCTTCGTCGCGGCTTCCGCACGGCGCTGCGCATCGCGCTCGAGCGCTGCCGTCACTGCATCGAGCATGTCCTGATCGCGAAACGGCTTGGACAGGAAATCCACGGCGCCAGCCTTCATGGCGCGCACCGACATTGGAATGTCCCCATGACCGGTCATGAAGATGATTGGATATCTGATGCCCTGGCGGGTCAGTTGCCCCTGGAGATCGAGGCCGCTCACGCCCGGGAGCCGGACGTCCAGCACGATGCAGGCCGGTTTGTCGGGCATGACGCCGCCAAGCAGCTCGGCCGGTGAGCCGAACAGGCGTGTCTCGAGGCCGACGGATCGGAACAGGCTGTCGAGCGAGGCACGAATGCTCGCGTCGTCATCAACGATGATGACGACTGAACTGGAGGATTGGGCCGGCGGTTGCACTTGGTTTGGTCGTGTCATGGCAAGGCGTGTTCTTGGCTAAATGGCAGTGTCAGGTGGAATGTCGCGCCCGAGCCCGGAGAGCTCTCCACGGACAATCGGCCGCCGTGAGCTTCCACCGTCGTTCGGCAGATCGCAAGTCCCATGCCCATGCCGCCGCCCTTGGTGGTGAAGAACGGATCAAACAGGCGCGGCAGGTCGTCCGGCTGGATGCCCGGGCCGCTGTCCTCGACCGTGATGGCGAGGTTTTCGCCGTCCACGGTTCCGGCGCGCAGCGTAACGGTGCGGGAACCAGGCCGGCCTGACATGGCCTGGCCGGCATTGATCAGAAGATTGACCAGGACCTGCTGAAGCTGGATCCGGTCGCCGCGAACCGGCGGCAGGCCATGCTCCGTCTCGACGATGAGGGTGACGTCGTCCTTGACGAGCTCGCGCGCGACCAGGAGGGTCGCTTCCTCGATGATCTCGTCGATCTGCAGCAGATCCTGCTGGGTAGGGGCCTTCTTCAGGAAAGTCCGGATGCGGGTCACGATCTCGCTGGCGCGGCGGCCCTGAGCAACGACGTGACCGATCGTCGCCGCAACCTCCTTGAGATCGGGCACGTCGCGGCGCAGCCACCGCAAGCCAGCCTCGCCGCTGGTGACGATCGCTGCCAGAGGCTGATTCACCTCGTGGGCAATGGACGCGCTGAGCTCGCCGAGGGTGGCGACGCGCGCGGCATGCGCCAGCTCCGCCTGCGCCGCGAGCAGCGCATCCTGTGCCTGCTTGCGCTCGGTGATGTCGATGACGAAGGCGAGCACGTTGCGATCTCCGTCGGGCTCGGCCGGAAAGGTGATCGTAAACATGACGGGAACCTTGCGTCCGTCGAGACTCACGAAATCGGTCTCGCCTTCGTGGAACCGCTCTCCTTCCGCGAATGCGATCAGCGCGCCGAGGAAACGGCGGTGGTTCTCGTCCAGAAGCCTGTCCACGTTCGCGATGAAGGCCGCAGAGTCGCTTGCTCCCGCCATCTTCTGGAGGGCCGGATTGACGTCGGTAATTCTGGCGAGCCGGCGGACATGCCGCACGAATTCAGGATTTCGTGCAAGGTAGTCCCGCAACGTGGCGCCTCCGGTCTCCAGCGAATTCAGCGCGGTCCGCACTGCGCTCCAATCCTCCTCGACGATGCCGACCCGGCTTGCGTCGAACATCCGGCGGTATCGCTGCTCGCTCTGCACCAGCGCGTTATGTGCCGCGACGCGGTCCGTGACGTCGGTGTGGGTTTCAAGGACTCCAACGGGTTTGCCGAGATGGTCGTGCTGGAGCGCCCATCTTGCATCGACGGTGAGTGCGCCGCCGGCCTTCGTCCGCTGCTCCAGCCTGCCTTCCCATCGGCCGATGTCGAGCAGGCCGGCCTCGATGGCCTCTCGCCGGTCGGGATATTTGGTTCTCAGCAGCGCGTCGGCGAGTTGCCCGACCGCCTCGTCGGCCGACCAGCCGTAGGCCTGTTCCGCGGCCCTGTTCCAGAAACTGATCACGCCGCCGCGATCCCTGACGAAGATCATGTCATGCGAGAGATTGAGCAGGCGCGCCTGCGCCGCGAGGCGCTTCGTCGCCGCCTGATTCTGGAGCGCCAGCAAGGTCGTGATTCCGATGGCTGCGAGGCTCACCAGCGCACGAAGGGCAGGCGAGGCGATCGCCTCCAGATCGTGCGACAGTAGATAGGCGGTTATGGTCAGGACGCTGCAGCCGACAGCGGCGGCGATGATGTCGTTACGCCGGTGCGTCCTCGCCGCGAGCAGGATCGCAACGACGTAGAGAACTGCGACCGCGCCCTCGAGCGGCGTCAGCACATCGACCAGGAAAACCGCGAAAGCGAGGACGGCAGACCAGAACCGCAAGCCGGCGCGGCTCATCGATGAACCCGTGGCCCGATCAAGACTGGTCATCGTCGCTGGTGGTCGCTCTGCTCATTTTCGGTCACGTTGATGCCGCGATTTGATCGGGCCGACAACATGCGGCAACATGATTTTCGTGCTCTCTTGAAAGACGTTGCCGCGGTTCGATCCCGCGCGCGTGCCGATGAGGCACATTCCCCGGCAAAAACGGGGTTTTGCGTGAGTTTCCGACCATTGGCGAGCGCGTCAACATACCGCAGGGCGAGACCAGTTCCGCCATCGCGGCGAACGGGACGTCCGCGCGGCCGGCGACGCCACGGTCATACCTAGGTATGACGCGATCAACCCGAGAACCTATCCGGTGCACCCGCGCGTAGAATGGAGCGCGGGGACCGCCGAACTACTCTGCTCCCACATTCGGACGAGCCATTGGGTCTCGCCGGATCGAAAATGGGACAAGGAGTTCGACGATGTCGCTACAGATGTCACACCCGCTAGGCGCGAAGGATCATGTCGTCGGCTCGATCGGCGTCTCGGCCATCGATGGTTGCCAGTCCGGGCTTGCGGAACGTCCCGATCGCGCCGGCGAAAAGGCGATGACGCTGTCCCTCGTTCACCTCGATGTGGCCCTGGCCATCGAGACGCCCCCGCCGGGCGTGCGGAGATGCGCCGGCGACGGGCCCAGCTTCAGGGTATCGGCGAAACGCCTCGCGCGCATTTCCGTCGAGACCGATCGGGAGGCCGGTGCAGGCGAGTTCCCGGACCCGGTGATGCGAAGCCTCTCCGATGCGCTCGCGGCAACCGAAGCGGCCCATCATCCTCACTCCGCCATCCTTGCGGACGCCTTGCGTCTTGCCATCCTGACCCGCAGAGCCAGCCGGCCGACGGCCGTCGCGCGCAACGAGACCCATCAGGCCGACGAGCGGTGCCGGTCTGTGCGGTCATTGCAAAAATGGCGCCTGAAGCGCGTGCTGCAATATGTCGACGAGAATTTGGCTGGCAAGATCACCTTGCAGCATCTGGCGGCGGTCGCCGGCCTCAGCCGCATGCACTTTGCCGCGCAGTTCCGCGCGGCCGTCGGCATGCGGCCTCACGACTTTCTGCTGAAGCGGCGGATCGAACGCGCCCAGGAACTGCTGAGGCGCGCCGACGTCTCGCTGGTCGACGTTGCCTTGACCGTCGGATTCCAGACCCAGGCGCATTTCACGACGGTATTCAAGCGTTTCGCCGGCGATACGCCTTATCAATGGAGGAGCGCCTACCTTGCGCAATTCCTGCCGCTGCCTCGCGCCGAAGTTGGGCCGTCATGAGCAGTGTTGGCATTGAGGCCCTGATGCTGCCGCTGGCCGGCATTCACCTGGCTATGACGCACCATGAAGTCACGGGCGTGCTGGAGATCGCCCGTGCTCTCGGTAACTCCTATCGCCTGGCATCTTCAGATCCGGGATCCGGCGCTCTCTATGGCCGGTTCATTTTCGATTTCTGCCGAACCATCGTCACGGTGCTCGCGCGATAGCCTCGAGCCCTTTACAAGCGGGGCAGGTCAAGCGTTAACACTGCGATGGCAAACCGCAGAGCGAGAGTCATGAGAGCCTACAAAGTCGTCGACGCTTTCTCCTCCAAACCCTTCCTGGGAAACCCCGTCGCAGTCGTCCGTGATGCCGAGGGGCTGGCGACGGCCGAAATGCAGGCAATTGCCCGCTGGACGAACCTGTCGGAAACGACATTTCTCTTGCCGCCCACGAGTTCCGAGGCGGACTACCGCCTGCGCATTTTTACCCCCCGCAGCGAACTGCCGTTTGCCGGGCATCCGACGCTCGGCAGCGCCCATGCCGTGTTGGAGGCAGGCCGCGTGATGCCCCGGGGCGGTCGTCTCGTCCAGGAATGCGGTGTCGGGCTGGTGCGGATTGCCGTGGAGGGCGACGGCGCGGAGAGGCGTCTGACGCTTGCGTTGCCGCCGGCGAAGGTCACGGCTCTTTCAGCCGCAGACGTCGACGAATTGGAGGCAGTCATCGGGCATCGGATCGTTCGCGAGGTGGCTCCAGCGATCGTGGATGTCGGGGCCGTCTGGGTCGTCGCGCAACTTGCCGACGCGGACAGTGTGCTCGCGCTGACCCCAGACTTCCGGCGCTCGGCTGCCTTCGAGAAGCGGCTCGGTGTGACCGGGCTCTCGCTTTTTGGCCGTCACGCTGATGGCGAGGCGGCTATCGAGGTGCGTTCTTTTGCACCATCATGCGGCGTCGAGGAGGACCCGGTATGCGGCAGTGGAAACGGCGCCATCGCCGTGTTCCATCGCGACCGCGGTCTCCTCAAGGCCGGGACGAGCTACACGGCGGCGCAGGGGCGCTGCGTCGGGCGCGATGGCCGCATCGCCTTGGCGATCGAAGCGGACGGCGAGATCAGCGTTGGCGGCGCTTGCGTTACGTGCGTGGATGGCAGGATTGCCGATTAAGCCACAGGTCGATGGTCGATCATGCCGCGCTTCGGCTGCGGTATGCATATTGAGTCAGACCCGCTAACGCACCGCGACCGCGACGGCAGACAAGGCTGCCGGAAGGGACCAGGCCCAGTCTCCCAGTACTGAAACAGCCGCCGCGGCGGCGACACAGCCGAAGATGAAGCCGAGCAAGCGATGGAGCGAGCGACCCAGCGGCGTTGAATCATGCGGCAGCAGAGGGGTGCGTGGAGCGAGCAGGTCCATCGCCGACAAGACGGCATTGGCCAGATTGCCGGTCATCACCGCCGTCGAGATCGCGCCCGGCAGAGCGAGGCGAAGGAGCGCGTACTGGCAGGCCATGGCCGACACGGCGATCATCGCGGCCGCGCCGGCCCGGGATCCAGCCGCATCGGCAGACGGCCTTGTGATGACGCTGAAGATCAACAACGCGGCCAGCACGAGGAACTGAACCCGAAGCAACAGTCGCGCCAGGCTCGAACCGTGCCGGCCGGAAGCTTGGGCGATCAGCCAGACGGTCGCCAGGGTCAGCATGAAGACGGGAATCGCCAACAACTGTGCCCAATGAAACGAGCCGCCATCGATGGCAACGACGGCGGCCAGCACGATATTGCCGGTCACGTGAGCCGTGAAGATATGACCCAGCGTGAAGAAGCCGGTGAAGTCGACCATTCCGGCGATGATGCTGAGCAGCGGTGGCAGCCGCGCCTCCAGGCGCGACAGCTCCGCTGCGTCATCCGCTGAATCCGCGGACCTTTGCAGCACGATGAGGTCTCTGGCGAGCAGGGACATCTTTGGCTACTCCGATGCTGGCCGTTCGCATGGGCCGCTCACTGACCGCCGGCTACTGTGCCGTCCATCCGCCATCGACCGCGATCGCGGTGCCCGTGATCTGGTTCGCCGCAGGCGAGCACAGGAAGGCCACGGTGCCTCCAAGCTGCTCCGGAGAGACGAACTCGGATGACGGTTGTTTCTCGCCCAGGAGTGCCTTGGCGGCGTCCTTTTGACTGATGTTTTTCTCTGCGGCGATGTCGCTGATCTGCTTTTCGACCAAGGGCGTCCGCACCCAGCCGGGACAGACTGCGTTGCAGGTCACGCCGCTGCCGGCGGTCTCCAGGCCAACCACCTTGGTCAGGCCGATCAACCCGTGCTTGGCGGCGACGTAGGCCGCCTTGTGCGTCGAAGCGACGAGGCCGTGGGTTGAGGCGATGTTGACGATCCGGCCCCAGTGCTGCTTCTTCATCTGGGGCACTGCCGCCGCGATGCCGTGAAACGCGGCCGACAGGTTGATGTCCAGGATCGCATGCCACTTGGCCGACGGAAATTCTTCCACCGGCGCGGTGAACTGGATGCCGGCATTGTTCACGAGGATGTCGAGGCGTCCGAACGTCTCGATTGTCGCGGCGATCAATCGGCGCACGGCATCGCCCTTCGACATATCAGCGCCATCGTAGACTACGCGCACGCCGTGCTCGCGCTCGATCCCGCTGCGGATGGCTTCGATCTCGCCGGGGTCGCCGAAGCCGTTCAACACGAGGTTGACGCGGAGCCTAGCCAACTCTCTGGCGATTCCGAGCCCGATACCGCTGGTCGATCCGGTGACGATAGCGACCTTATCCTTCAACATGGGAGTTCCTTTCGACGTCAGGTGGGGTGGGGGACTAGTGGGTCCCGCCGGCCTCGATCTGGCCGGGCTTCTTCAGCATCATGGAGGCGGCGAGTGCGACGATCAGCGCGACACCGAGCAGGTAGAACATGTCGCCGAAAGCCAGGATGAAAGCCTGCTTCTGCACGATCTTGCCGATCGCGACATAGGCGCGGTGAGCGGCGTCGATGCGATCGGTCACGCCGTGGTTCATGAAATACTGCGTCAGCTTCTCGAGCCTGGCTTGTGTGGCCTGCTCCAGCAGCGAGACCGACTGCGTCAGCACGTTGGAGTGATATTGCTCGCGCTTGGTGAGCAGCGTCTGCAGCAGCGCGATGCCGACGGCGCCGCCGAGGTTACGCATCATGTTGAACAGGCCCGAGGCCGAACCCGCGTTCTCCGCCTCGATGCCCGATGTCGCGACAGCGGACAGCGGGGCGAACACCAGTGCCTGACCGAAGGCGCGGACGACGTTCGGCCAGAAGAGCTGGTCGGTGGCGTAGTCGTTGGTCATCGAGATGTTCATGAAGTTGGAGGCTGCGAACAGCGCAAAGCCGACACCGATGATGAGCCGCGCGTCGAAGCGCCGTAACAGTTGCGGCACCAGCGGGATCAGCAACAGCTGCGGCAGCCCGGTCCACGCCAGCACCATGCCGATCTGCTCGGCGTTGTAGCCCTGGATGCGCGATAGATAGACCGGCAGGATGAAGACCGAGCCGTAGAGCGCGATGCCGAGCAGGAAATTGGCGAGGATACCGAAGCCGAAATTGCGACGCGCCAGGAGGCGGAGGTTCAGCAGCGGCTTCCTGGCCGCCAGCTCGATCCACAGGAAGGCCGACAGCGCGATCGCCGCGACAATCGACAGCTTGACGATGAACGGCGAGCCGAACCAGTCGTCCTTGTTGCCTTCCTCGAGCACGGTCTGCAGCGCGGCGAGACCGATCGCCATGGTGGCGATCCCGGCCCAATCGCCCTCGCGCAGCAGCGACAGCTTCATCGGTTGCGACTCGAGCGAGACGAACAGCAAGCCGATCATGACCGCGCCCGGCACCAGGTTGACGTAGAAGATGTACTGCCAGCCCCAGTTCTCGGTGAGATAGCCGCCGATGGTCGGCCCAATCGCGGGCGCAAAGGTCGCGGAGATCGCAAACAGCGCCAGCCCGATCGGCTGCTTCGCCTTTGGCAGCAGCGTGATGATGAGCGTGAACGCCATCGGGATCAGCACGCCACCGGTAAAGCCCTGAACGGCGCGCAACACGATCATCTGCGACAGGTTTTGCGCCAGCGCGCAGGCCGCCGAGAACACCAGGAACAACGTCGCATTGGTCAGGAGATAGATGCGGATCGAGAACGCCTGCGCGAGCCAGCCGGACAGCGGGATCACCACAATCTCGGCGATCAGGTAGGAGGTCGAGATCCAGCCGCCATCATCGATACCGGCTCCGATCGCGCCCTGGATGTCAGCCAGCGAAGCGTTGACGATCTGGATGTTGAGCACCGCCATGAAGGCGCCGAGCGTGGCGCCGGCGATGGCGATCCAGGTCTTGGCGGAGACCGCCGGAGTCGGTGTGATGACGGACCGCTCGTCTTCGCCGGCGGGCACGGCATCGATGGCCGGTTGCAGTGTGGTCATGGTTGTCTGCTCGTCGCTTGCGAGAGAAGCATTGCCTGAGCGGACTGTCCGGGAGGAGACAACCGCCAGGGACGCGTGTTCATTCAACTGCGAGGCTCGGGGCGCTGCGATGCGAGACGCTTTTTGCTTTCGCGTTCGGCGATCGCCGCCGATCTGGTGTTGATGGTCGGCTCGGCCGACATGCCGGGACGGAGCAGGCCGGTCAGGCTGCGGTCGTCGAGGACGATTTTCACCGGCATGCGCTGGACGATCTTGGTGAAGTTGCCGGTCGCGTTGTCGGGCGGCAGCAGCGCGAACTCCAGGCCGCTTGCCGGGGACAGGCTGTCGACATGGCCCTGCAGTCTGGTGCCGCGGAAGCTGTCGATGGTCAGCTCGACGGGCTGGCCACCGCGCACATGGGTGAGCTGGGTTTCCTTGAAATTGGCGACGATGTACACGGCATCGAGCGGGACGACGGCCATCAACTGCGTACCGGCCTGGACGAATTGCCCGACCCGGAGCGAGCGCGCACCGACGGTGCCGTCGACCGGCGCGATGATGCCGGTGTAGGAGAGGTTCAATGCCGCCTGCTGCTCGACCGCGCGGGCGCGGTCGCGCTGCGCGACTGCCCTGGCGCGTTCGGTGGAGAGCACGTCGACCTTGCGCTCGGCCGCGAGCAGGCCCGACTTGGCGTGCTGCAATTGCGCGGCGGCGGCGCGCAGTGCCGCGTCGGTCTGCTGCGCGCGCTGCACCGTACCGGAGCCCGTCTTCATCAGCCCGTCGTATCGGGCCTGCTCTTCCTGCGCGAAGTTCAGATTGGCCGTGGCGGCCGCGACATCGGCCGTGCCTTGCTCGATGATCGGCTGCTGCAGGGCAAGCTGTGCATCGAGATTGCGGACAGCGGCGTCGGATGCGGCGACGTCAGCGCCGGCCTGATCGAGCGCGGCGCGGAAATCGCGATCGTCGATCTTTGCCAGCAACTGGCCGGCCTTCACCATTTCGTTGTCGCCGACCAGGACCTGCGCGATATAGCCCGACACTTTCGGCGAGATGATCGTGGAATCCGCCTTCACGTAGGCGTCGTCCGTGGTCTCCAGATAGCGGCCGATGGTGAGATAGTGGTGGCCGAACTCGGCTGCGGCGACGACGCCCAGGGCCAGTGCCAAGGCGAGGGCGGCCCGCCTGATCGCCTGCCCGGACGGCCGAAGGCTGGCTTTGGCGTCCTGCTCGGGAGCATAGGGAATGGAAGACATGGTATTCTCCGAAACGAGGTGGGCGGTGAGATTCAGTCGCGGCGATGGACGTCGTGGGTGACGATGCCGAGCTCGGGAGCCGGCGGGTCCAGGCGTCGCGGATCGGCCAGCGTGCGGCGGATATCGTCCAGTCCGCTCTGCCAGTGAGCGCGCATCGCGCTCAACCCGAACTCGTAATCCCTCGAATGGCCCTCGTGGATCTTGGTCTGATAGATCAGGTGCACGATGTTGTAGCAACGATGGCGCGCCATCTCCGCAATCGCGCGGATCTCGGGATCGTGCCTGGCGGCGTCCGGCAATTTCGCGATCGTGCGCTGCAAGGCCTGACGCATCTTCTGCATCCGCAGCACCTGGTCGGTCACGGCGCGTGTGCGGCTCGAATACTGGATGTCCTTCTGCCGGCTCGACACTTCCATCATGTCGTGGGGAACGTGGCCCTTGGCCGACCAGAGATCGATCTGGAACGTCAGCGTGTCACACGGCTCGCCGGACAGCACGCGGGATAAAGGCGTGTTCGAAACCACGCCGCCATCCCAATAGTGCTCGCCTTCGATCTCGACGGCGGGGAAGCCCGGCGGCAGCGCGCCCGATGCCATGAAATGCTTCGGTCCCAGCCGGCGCTCGGCGGTGTCGAAATAGGTCAGGTTGCCGGTGCGGACGTTGACCGCGCCGACGCTGACGCGCACGTCGCCCGAGTTCAGCCGGTCGAAGTCGACGAGCCTTTCCAGCGTCCGGTGCAGGGGGGCCGTATCGTAAAAGCTGGTCGCGGCGTCGCCCGAGAACGGTGACCAGAGCGGCGAGGGGAAGCGTGGCTTGAAGAAGCCAGGCTGGCCATGGATCAAGGCCCGCGCCGCCGCCATCGCGTTGCGTACCGAGTTGATGTCGAACGCAAACGGCAGGGCGTTGGCGAGCCCTTCGCCGGCGGGCCACTCGATCGAAAACGCGCAGATGGTTTCCCAGAACTCGCGCAACCGTGCAACACGCTCGCCTTCGGGCGAGCCCGCGATGATCGCGGCGTTGAGCGCGCCGATCGAGATGCCGGCCAGCCAGTTCGGCCGGATGCCGGCCTCGTGCAGGCCTTCATAGACTCCGGCCTGATAGGCGCCGAGTGCGCCGCCGCCTTGCAACACCAGGGCGACGACATCGTAGGGCAGCGAATTGCTCCGCTGCGGCACAGGATTGGTTTGCTCGCGCATCACGTTCAGCATTTTGAGGACTCCCGATGGTACGGATGATGTCGATCAGCCGGCATTCGCGTCGACCAGGGTTTCGGAGGATCCGCGCCGCCGCACGATTTCGCTCGAGGCCAGATAGTCGTGGACCACGGTGCCGAGCCCGAGCGTCAGGTCGGCGACGATATGCTTGGCCGAGAGCACCTGGAGCACCGGCAGTTCGGCGACGGGGGCAAGGGCGTGCGAGTACAGGTCGAGCGCTGCCGGCCCAGTCCAGGCGCCCTTCACGGTGATGTCTTCGAGATGGAAGCGCACCAGCTCGCAGATGCGCGGCGTGCCGTCGACATGCGGAATGATCTTGAGCAGGAAATTCGGTGCGGCGAGCTTTTTTGCTTCGGCCGCGGCGTCCAGGGCCCGGTGCTTGTAGCCCATCGTGCCGGTCGCGATGCGGACCGAGCCGTAGTTCAAGGTGCCGACCAGGGTGTCGGTCTCGACCTCAAGCTTCGGCTGCGCCAGCTTCTTGGGAAAGCCCCAGAGCTCGCGCCCGCCCGCAATTGGCGGATGATCGTTGAGGAACATCTGGTGGACGAAGCTGCCGGCCTTGCCCTGATAGGACACCGGAACGACCTGCCCACTTTCGGTGTAGTCGCCAAATCCGGTCGAGTCCGGCATTCGGATGAACTCATAGTTCACCACCGGTTCGGTGATTTCGAGTGGTGCGGGCACGATCCGGCGCAGTGCCTCGGGATCTGTCCGGTACTGGATGATGAAGTATTCGCGATTGATGAAGCGATAGGGGCCGGGCGGGAAAGCCGGGCTGGTCAGTGGCATGGCGAACGCGCTCGCGCGCACGGTTTCGTGTTTCATCATGGTCGGCTCCGGTTGGTATGGGGTGATCGGGCCGGGCTCGCGCACGGTCGACGCGGCCCGGTTTCGCGCGAGGCAGCTACACCTCGCCGACGTGCTCCGGATCGGCCGAGGCCAGCGCGGCCGCACGTTCCGGTCGGGGCGGATAGATCCAGACAGTATTGATCTGCTGCTTGGTCCGCTTCGCCTCGTCGCCGACGAGCTCGAGCTTCCGATCCCAGCCTCGCGTGAAGATCGCGCCGGCTTCTCCCAGATCGAGGCAGGTGGCGTAGGCCTTCTGGTGATAAGGCCTGGTCGCGACACCCAAAAGTTCGGCAGCGGCATTGTTGCCGGCAAACGCGCCCATTCGCGTGGCATGCTGGCACGACATCAGCGCGTGGTTGCCGACGTCGTCACACGCTGCTTTGGCGGCATCGCCGGTGGCAAAGACGCCGGCCACGCCCGGCACTCGCAAGTCGCGGTCGACAAGGAGGCGGCCCAGATTGTCGCGCTCGGCCGGGATCTGCGCGGTCAAAGGAGCGGCGCGCATGCCCGCGGCCCAGATCACGGTCTCCGCCTCGATGTGTTCGCCGCTGGAAAGCGTGACGCCAGACTTGTCGAGCGACGCGACACCGGTGCCGAGACGGGTCTCCACGCCAAGCTTGCGCAGCGCATCCTCAATGACGGGGCGGGAATCTGTGCCCATATCGTGAGCGATCGTACTGTTGCGATCGACGATGACGACGCGTGCCTTGGAGTTCTTGCCGAGGACCGCACGCAGCCGCGCCGGCATCTCCGTCGCCGTCTCGATACCGGTGAACCCGCCGCCGGCCACGACGACCGTATCGCGTCCGTTCCTTGCAGGCCGATCGGCCAGATCATGGAGATGCCGCTCGAGCGCAATCGCATCGTCGAGCTTGTCGACGCTGAAGGCGTGCTCGGCGATGCCGGGGATGTTCGGTCGGAAAAGCCGGCTGCCGGTGGCAACGACCAGCCGATCGTAGGAGAGAGTCTGCTTCGTGCCTTCGGCCGTGACGAGCTCGATCGCACGAGACTTGGTATCGATGGTCCCGGCGCTGCCTTGCACGTAGACGACGTCGATGGCCTTCAACACGTCTTGCAGAGGTGCCGTCAGGGTCTCGGGCTTGCTTTCGTAGAGGCGGGGCCGAACCACGAGCGTCGGCTCCGGTGCAACAAGCGCGATCTCGAGTTGTTCGGGCGAAGCGCCCTGAATGTCCCGCAGGCGCGCGGCGGAAAGTGCGGCGTACATGCCGGCAAAGCCGGCGCCGATAATGACGAGTCGCATTTGATGATCTCCTGTGGATTGAGCTTTCCGGGCATGGGCGCGTCATCGCCGCCGCCACTCTCGTGGCGGATCGTCGAGACCGATGACGCGAAGACGTGACGCGAGATCGCGAATTCTCAGGGAGAGGGGCAGCCTGGCATCGAAGCCATCGGCGGCGGCCAGCGGTGCCGAAAGAAAATTGGCTCGATGGCGTTCGGACGCCAATCGGCGTACGGGAGCTGGCCGCCATCCCTGTCGATGATGGGCATCACCGGACTTGCGTCGTGTACGGACTGCGCCGGTATTTCCACTTCCTCGCCGGTTGCCGAGGTGAAGCGAACGGCCAATGAAAGTCCGTACATGATGGCGCTTGCGGCCATCCTTCGTCGCGGCACGAGTTTGACCGGACTAACGAAGTTCTTCCAGGTCATTGTTCGTCTCCGTCTATTGGATCGAGGGCACCCTGATCATTTAGCGGAGCGGACCTGCAGTTGCGCCAGAGCGATTGCTCTGCCTGCAGAGTGATTGCTGCTTAGCGCATGCGACGTCGCCAATCGCTCGGCGTTTCTCCCGTCAATCTTCTGAACGCGGCGGCAAAGGCGGTTTGAGAGGCATAGCCAAGCTCAGCCGCCACCGTGGCGATCGGGATTTCGGTGTCGCGCAGCGTGTTCATGGCCTGCTCGAGCCGGTGCTGGCGCAGCCAGCTATGCGGCGAAAGACCGGTGCTTTCCTTGAAAGCACGACAGAAGTGGAAGCGCGACAGGCCGGCGTCCGAAGCGAGCGCCGCAAGAGAGACGTCGGAATCGCTGTCCGAACGCAAGCGTTCGATCGCGCGTCGCAGAGCTTGGGGAGCCAGCCCGCCTATGATCGGCTCGATGGCGGTCGGCTCGCCGATGTGCGCGGCCAGGATGCGCGTGGCGATGATATCGGTCAGTCGCTGCCTGAAGAGTGCATCCAGAACCGCGTTGCCCTCCAACACATCCGCCCCGCTCATCAGCAGTCCGGATGTGACAGGGTCGAGATGCCCGGTTCGCTCCAGAAGATCACCGGGAATGGGCGCGTCGGCTTCGCGGGCGACGCGTTCGAGCGTTGCGTGCGGAAGATACAGCTGGACGACATCGACAGGACCGGGAATATCCCATCTGGCGCTCGAACCAGCCGGGATGATCGTCACGACTCCGGAACGGGCCGTTCCAATCGCAACCGATTTTCCGGCGCGTCGCTCCAGGCGCTGAACGCCTGTGGGGTACGTCATGATGACGTGGTCGGTCATGGGCTCGACGACGTCGTGCAGAGCGCCGTGCTTCCAATGCGCGATGCCGCCATTGGAGGGGTCCGAGGCCATCTGGAGCGGCGCGGTCTTCAGGATGCGCGCCATCTCCACATCGGCACGCCGCCGCTCGACGTTCGGCGAGTCGCTGTGGCGCGCAACGGGTGCGGCAAGCAGAGCCCCCAAAGGATCGTGCAGGATTGGCTTGTCCATGGAGTTAGTCTCGCGTTCGGAAGGCACTTCGGGACCCGCGGAGCGATTGCTGCTAACGCACGCGTCGTCGCCAATCGCTCGGCGTTTCGCCGTTCAATCGCTTGAACGCCGCGGCGAAGGCCGTTTGCGAGGCATAACCAAGCTCTGCCGCAACCAGGGCGATCGATGTGTCGGTATCGCGGAGCAGGTTCATGGCTTGCTCGAGCCGGTATTGGCGCAGCCAGGCGTGAGGCGAGAGCCCGGTGCTTTCCTTGAATGCGCGGCAGAAGTGGAAGCGCGACAGACCGGCATCGGAGGCGAGGGCATCGAGGGAGACGTCGGTATCGCTGTCCGAGCGCAAGCGTTCGATGGCACGGGCCAGGACCTTGGGCGAAAGCCCACCGATGGTCGGCTGGAATGGGGCTTGCGAGCCGGTATGGGCAACCAGGAGACGCATCGCCAGGAGGTCGATCAACTGATGCCTGAACAGCGTGTCCAGGGCCGCATTGCTCTCCAGCGTGTTGACCGCGCTCAGGATCAATCGGGACGTAATGGGATCAGGATGCGCCGTTCGCTCCAGGAGTTCGCTCGATGTGCCGCTCGCGGCTTCGTCGGCGACGCGTTTCAGCGTTGCGTGGGGGAGATAGAGCTGAACGACGTCGACAGGCTTCGGAATATCCCATCGGGAGCTCGATCCTTCGGGAATGATGATCACAGCCCCGCGACGAAACGTTCCAATCGCAACGGACCGTCCTGAGCGCCGCTCCATGTGCTGCACCGCTCCGTTATAGGCCATGATGACGTGATGGCTCATGGGCTCGACGACGTCGTGCAAGGGTTCGTGTTTCCAGTGGGCGATCCCGGCACCGGAGGAGTCCAATGCCACGCGAAATGGTTCGGTGTGGAGCACACGCGCCATCTCGGCGTCAGCGGCAAGCCGCCCGGTCGCCGACGACTGGCCTTGGCTTGGCTCGGATGCGGCCGGAGGATTTTCACGCGCAGAATTGTGCGAGATCGGTTTGCTCATTGGACGTGCTCGTCTCAGGGGCCTTGCACTCGCGGCGCTGAGCGCGATTTGCGCGCCCGGCGTGAAGCCATCGCTTCTTTTGCGCCCGTACGGGTGCCGCAGCGCGCCGCGAGCGCTCGGTGTGGTTTTCTAGGCACGTGGGACTACGGGGTCTTTCCTGAAACCGCGGTGCTTGTCCTGATTCTGCTCAAAGCGCTCGGACGCGAGATCTTGTGATCGGCGATCCCTGGACGACTGCGGAGAATCAAGCTCACGATTTACGCATTAGATGTTGAAATCGCTTCTGAAAATGGCTTTGCCACAATCGGCCGCGGCGCCCCGTCGCAATCGCAAATCACGCCGCGACGCGACTGGACCCCCGTACTCCGAAGCGGATAATGCTACCGACCTCCAGGGCGACGGCAGTCAGATGGGTTGCCTGGTCAGAATTCCACGGATGGGTCGATCGAATGGCACTGGCGGGCACCTTCGGACAGAGGGTCAAGCGGCAGTTGAGCCTGGCGGATGCGCCGCCTTCGCTGATCACGCGGTCGCGGCGAGGCGTCGACGTTGCGGTCACCGAAACCCTGAACAGTGAGCCGGTCGAGGGTCTTTCCGGCTCGCTTGCCGACGACGCCTATCTCGTCAGCCTGAAGCTGCAGGATTATCCTGACTGCGAGCTCTGGGAGCACGGCAAGTGCTTTGCGAAGACGAATGTCAGAGCCGGTACGACCTATCTGTACGATCTCCGGCACGATCCGCGCTTCGTCATCGACAAGCCGTTCCATTCCGTCCATTTCTATCTTCCTCGTCTGACGCTCGACGGAATCGCGCGAGAAGCCCGCACGCCGCCCATTGGCGACCTCGCGTGCCGGTATGGTTTCGGCCATGACGACGAGATCATGCGCCATATCGGCGCCTTGATGTTGGAAGGACTGCGTCGTCCGGCAGAGGCCAACCAGCTCTTCATCGACCACATGATGCTCGCGTTCACGGCCCACATTGCCCAGACCTATGGCGGATGGCAGCGCGTCGCGGATGCGGCCCGGGGCGGTCTTTCCCCATGGCAGGTGAGGCGAGCCTGCGAAAGGCTCGACTCGGATCTCGGCGGGACGCTTTCACTGCAACAGATCGCGGCCGAGTTTGGTCTCTCGGTTAGCCATTTTTCCCGCGCGTTTCGAATCTCGACCGGCCTTCCGCCTCACCAGTGGCTGCTCCGCCAGCGTGTAAAGGCGGCAAAGCAGTTGATGACCCTGCGCGACCTGCCGCTGTCCGAGATTGCGATCTCGGTCGGGTTCGCCAATCAAAGCCATTTGACGAAGGTGTTCTCGGCGCAGGTGGGCGTCAGCCCGGCGGCATGGCGCCGCGAAGCGCTTGGCATCAGGGACAGCGAGACGTGATCGTCCGATCAGCGGCGCTGCGCCAGTGAACCGGCGTAGGCGGCGCGGCGCGCCGCGAAGATCTCGTCCGGCGGATAACCGATGCCCTCCGCAAGATTTGCCGGATCGAAGCCGGAAGTATCGCACGTCTCGTCCGCTTCGATCGCGGTGATCACGATCGTTCCGAGCCGTACGGCTTCCCGGCTGTCCTCATCCGGCCACCGGATCGTGACATCCTGCGTCGGGTCATCGGGACGGCCGAGCAGCGCCATCAGGCTGAACCGGATATCGCGTGTCGCGATCCTTCCTTTGAGATCGTTGTGCAGGACGTCGGCGGACGTCGTCCTGGCCTTGCCCTCGATCATCGCAAGTTCGCCACCGACCGGGACGACCTTGAATTTGATGAACTGCGTCTCGCCCTTCGAATTCGTTGCGGGGAAGGCGTGGACGGCCCAGTAGGTCGTGCCGGCAAAGCTCGGGGGAGGCGGATGCGCGGCGATGTAGTTCGCCTGACGCAGCGTTTCGGGATTGGCGGTGGAGAAGGCCTTGATCTTCTCCAGGTCCGGCCTTCCGTCGCGACCGGGCATGCGCGAGGTGAGGAATGCCAGCATTTGATCGAGCGTCCTCGCATAATGAACCGGAGCGCTCTGTGTGAGGATGTCGGAGCGATGCTCGTCGTTGCCGAGCCTGAAGCTGAAGCCGCGCAGCGTGAGATCCCTGGTCTCGGATTCGCGGGGACCGCCGTCCACCGAGAAGCGCGCCAGCACGCGCGATGGTGTTGTGAAGCTCCGCGACTTCGTGACCTCGTCGGCCCGATCCGAAGGGATGTAGGTCCCCCTGACGCAGCGGCCTTTGGCAAAGCTCGCGCGTGCCTTGGGTGGATTGCCCAGAACGGCTTTCTGAGCCTCGACAATGGAGGCGGGTGTGGCGGTGCCGCTCGGGGACAGGGACATGGCTTGGTCTTGGATTTGCTCCCCTCAACCGTTAGCGGCGTGGATGCTTCCCCGCTCCAGAGCGATTGCTGTGCTTGCAGCGCGATTGCTGTCTTCTTGCGCGGTCACCAGGGCACTGAATGCGGCGTCGGCAGGTCGTCGGCGATGGAATATCTCAGCAAAATGAATGGCTTGAGTTGAAATCTTCCCACGGCCCATGATGGATCGGGGCGGGCGCTCAAAGGCGGCGTGTGCACGGGCAGCAAAGTCCATTGAAAGCACGGCCGGCCGTTCTTCGGAGTGATCTGCTGAGGCGTGGGCAACCTCGGAGGGGCCGTGCCAACCGTCCTGCACCAACGAGACGTGCCTGGGACTGCAATCCGAGCCTGAGCCCGCGCCGGCGATTGACAGCTAATTATTACATGTCTAAAAATATGCAAATTCATATAATTCGTGAGATGCCTGAATGGACACGCATCCGCTCAAGCTCAAGGTCAGATCGTATGCCGCGGAGACGCCGTTCATACGGAGCCTTGTGTTTGGCGTGGAGGACGGCGTCGCGCCGCGATGGCAGGCGGGTGCACATATCCGCGTGGCGCTCCCGAATGGAGGCGACCGGCCGTACTCGCTGATGGCTTTGCCGGGCCTTCCCGAAGGTATGCTGGCGCTTGGGGTGCTGCGCGAGGAGGCATCGACCGGCGGCTCGCAGTTCATGCACGCGCTGAAGATCGGCGATGTCGTGAAGGCAACGGCGCCGGTCAACAATTTTCATCTGCATGAGGGAGCGGCGCCCGCGCTGCTGTTCGCCGGCGGCATCGGTGTCACGCCGATCCTGTCGATGGCGGCGAAACTCGCGGCCCGAGGAAGCCCGTATCGCTTGCACTATGCGGGCCGCACGCAAGGCCTGCTCGCGTTCCTGCCGCACCTGCAGGAGATATGCGCCAAGGGCCTGTCCATCCACTACGACAGCGACGAGTCCCGCCTGGACATCGCAGCGGCGCTCGGCGATGCCGCTGCAAACGCCCACATTTACGCCTGCGGTCCGGCCGGCATGATCGAAGCGGTGAAGGCGGTTGCGCTCGGCAGGGACATTCCGGCAGACCGTATCCACTACGAGCTCTTCAAGGCCGAGCAATCGTCCTCGGCCGACTTGCCGTTCGAGGTCGAGCTCAAATCGACCGGGCAGGTCGTCAGCGTGGCGGCCGGTCAGACCATCATCCAGGCGCTGGAGGCCGCGGGTCTCGACGTGCTCTACGACTGCCAGCGCGGCGATTGCGGCATCTGCCAGTGCGGCGTGATCGAAGGGGTGCCCGACCATCGCGACGTCATCCTCAGCGACGACGAGAAGGCGTCCAACAAGGTCATGCAGATCTGCGTATCACGCGCGAAGTCGGAACGTCTGGTGCTGGATCTCTAGGGGAGGCGAGGGACGTCATGGCGAAATACGGACAGAATGCCGACGCGATCGCGGCGCTGGTGCGCGAGGCCGAGGTGCATCGCGACGTCTATGTCGACCCCGAGATCTTCGAGCTCGAGATGGAGCACCTGTTCCCGAACAGCTGGATCTATGTCGGGCACGCGAGCCAGTTGGGAAAGCCCGGCGATTTCATCACAGCCAATATCGGCCGTCAGCCGGTGCTGGCGAGCCGCCACACCGACGGCTCCATTCACGTCTTCTACAACCGCTGTCCGCACAAGGGCGTGAAGATCGCCTCCGAGCCCTGCGGCAACACCGGAAAGTTCTTCCGCTGCCCCTATCACGCCTGGTCTTTCAAGACCGACGGCTCGCTGCTCGCGATCCCTCTGAAAAAGGGCTACGAGGGCACCGGCTTTGGCGACACGCAAGCGAATGAGGGATTGTCGAAGGTCAGGAACGTCGTGATCTATCGCGATTTCATCTTCGCCCGCCTGAGCGACGACGGCGTGTCCTTCGAGGATTATTTCGGCGAAAGCCTTTCGACCATCGACAACATGGTCGACCGCTCGCCGGAGGGGAAGCTCGCTGTCCAGGCGACGCCGATCCGCTACATGCACACCTGCAATTGGAAGATGCTGGTCGAGAACCAGACCGACACCTGCCATCCGATGGTGGCGCATGAGAGCTCGGCCGGTACCGCGGTCAAGGTCTGGAAGCGCGAGCAGGGCGATTCCACGGAGACGCCGATGGCGGTGCAGCTCTA
The DNA here is from genome assembly GCF_051810765.1 of Bradyrhizobium sp. 604_D8_N2_3. Lineage (NCBI taxonomy): Bacteria > Pseudomonadati > Pseudomonadota > Alphaproteobacteria > Hyphomicrobiales > Nitrobacteraceae > Bradyrhizobium > Bradyrhizobium sp. 604_D8_N2_3. The sequence goes on from NZ_JBPWPM010000001.1 coordinate 3,660,861, forward strand.
CGGTCCCTTCATGAGCCCGTACGAGTTCTACGAGCAGAGCGGCATCAGGATCTGGCCGAACGGCCACGGCCATACCGGCGTCGCCAACTCCATCCATTCCAACTATTCGGACATCGAAGGCTATGTCGGCCAGATGGTCGCGGCCTATGGCGAGGAGCGGGCGCACGAGATCCTCGGCGAGGTCAGGCACAACACCGTGTATTTCCCGAACATCATGGTCAAGGGCGCCGTGCAGATCCTGCGCAATTTCATCCCGATCGCGGTCGACAGGACGCTGGTTGAGAGCTGGGTCTATCGCCTGGTCGGCGCGCCGGACAAGCTCTACGAGCGGGCTCTGATGTACAACCGCTTCATCAACGCGCCGACCTCGATCGTCGGGCACGACGATCTCGAAATGTACGAGCGGGCGCAGGAAGGACTGAAGTCGAACGGCAACCAATGGGTCAATCTGCGGCGCCTCTACGAGAGCCATGAAGAGCAGGACGTCACGGCCGTGATCAACGGCACGTCGGAGCGACAGATGCGAAACCAGTTCCATGCCTGGTCGAAATTCATGACCATGGACATGGACAAGCGTGCCGAGGCCGCGGAATGATCGACGAGAAGGCCATCACGGACTTCATCTATCTGGAAGCCGAGCTGCTCGACACGATGCAATGGCAGGCCTGGCTCGATCTGTTTCACCCCGAAGGGCGCTACTGGATGCCGCTCGAATGGCAGCAGCAGGATCCGGTGCTCCAGCCCTCGTTGATGTACGAGGATCTGCTGCTTCTGAAGGTCCGCGTCGAGCGGCTCTCCGGCGAGCGGACCTTCAGCCAGAAGCCGAAGAGCCGTTGCCATCATCTTCTCCAGGCACCGCGGATCGTGGCGTGCGACCCGGCTGCGGGCGTCTACAAGGCGCGGACGTCCTATATCTACACCGAGACCCGCGGTGATCTGCTGGAGCGGTATTCGGGATGGGCGTCGCACGAATTCGTAGAGGTCGGCGATGCCCTGAAGATCAAGCTCAAGCGAGTCGATCTCGTCAATTTCGACGCGCCGTTCGGCAACATCCAGCTTTTCATGTGAGTACGCCTTGACCGCTGCGACCACAGTCTACGCCCGCTTTCGCGAGACCGCCCTTCGCCGGGAGGAGGCGGGCTTCCTCAACGTGCTGCCGGAGACCGCCGATATCTATGGCATCGCGGCAGGCGAGATTTCCTACCGCGCCATGCTCGACCGGGTCGAGCGCTGGCGCTCGGCTTTTGCAAGCCGGGGCTATGGCGAAAGCCACAGGGTCGGGCTGCTGCTCCAGAACAGGCCGGTGTTCGTCGAGCTGTGGTTCGCGCTCAACGCGCTCGGCGTGTCCGTCGTGCCGATCAATCCCGATTTGCGGCTCAGCGAGCTCGAGTACATCATTGCGCATTCCGAGATGAATGCGGCGTTCGTCCTCGCCGAGCGGCGCGACGAGGTCGAGACCGCGGCGCGCCAGGCCGGCCGGCCGATCCCGGTCGTGACTGATCAGGACGACGTTCCCGTACCCCTCGGAGGTGCGCGGCCTTCGACCGCCGGAAACGAGGCGAGCGAATGCGCGCTGCTTTATACGTCTGGGACCACGGGTCAGCCCAAGGGCTGCGTGCTCACCAACACATATTTCCTGCATTCCGGAAACTGGTATCGCGATGTCGGCGGGCTGATCGATCTCAAGCCCGACTGTGAGCGCATGATCACGCCGCTGCCGCTGTTTCACATGAACGCGATGGCGGTGTCGCTGATGGCGATGTTGTCGGTCGGCGGCAGCCTCACCATGCTCGATCGCTTCCATCCGCGTACCTGGTGGGCGTCCGTCCGCGACAGCCGCGCGACCTGTCTGCATTATCTCGGCGTGATGCCCTCGATGCTGATGAGCGCGCCGCAATCGGAGCAGGACCGCGCCCACACCGTGCGCTTCGGCTTCGGCGCCGGCGTCGACAAGCTCCTGCATGCGCCGTTCGAGGAGCGCTTCGGCTTTCCGCTGCTGGAGGCCTGGGCGATGACCGAGACGGGAAGCGGCGGCGTCATCGCCGCCAATATCGAGCCGCGCAAGATCGGCACGAGCTGTTTCGGACGCCCGGGCCCCGAGGTCGACATTCGTATCGTCGACGACAGCGGCAACGACGCGCCGGTCGGGACGCCGGGCGAGCTCCTGGTGCGGCGCGCGGGTGCGGACCCGCGTTACGGTTTCTTCCGCGAGTACCTGAAGAACGAGGCCGCCACCGCCGAGGCGTGGGCCGGCGGGTGGCTGCACACCGGCGATATCGTGTCGCGCGATGCGGACGGCGACCTTCATTTCGTCGACCGCAAGAAGAACGTGATCCGGCGTTCCGGCGAGAACATTGCCGCAGTCGAGGTCGAGTCCGTCCTCAACCGCCATCCCGCAATCAGGCAGGCCGCGGTTGCCGCGACGCCCGATCAGGTGCGCGGCGACGAGGTTGCGGCGGTCATCATCGCCGAGGAGGCCGGTGCCGACCGCGCGCGCGCCGAGGAGATCGTGCGCTGGAGCCTGGAGCAGATGGCCTATTACAAGGCGCCGGGCTGGATCTGTTTCGTCGACAGCCTGCCGTTGACCGCGACCGAGAAGATCCAGCGCGGCGGCCTGAAGGATTTCGTCGCCAGGCTGATGTCTGACGGTGCGTTCTTCGACCTTCGCGACCTCAAGCGGCGGCAGGTTTGATCATGAGCGAGATCCGCACCACACTCATCACCGGCGGCAATTCGGGGATCGGCGAGGCGCTGGCGAAAAGGCTCGTCGAGAGCGGGCAGCGCGTGATCTCGGTCGGGCTGGAGAAGCCGGACTGGACGCATGATCTGCTCGCGGCCTATCGCGCTGATCTCTCCGATATCGAGGAGACGCGCGCGATCGCGCAGGAGATCTGCCGCGATCACGCCGTTGATCGCCTCGTGCACAATGCGGGCGTGATCCTGCCGAACCTGCTGCCCGATGCGAAGCCGGAAGACATTTTGATGCTGGCGCAGCTGCACCTGGGCGCGCCGATGCTGCTGACCCAGGCGGCGCTGGAGGGGATGCGTGCGCGCCGCTTCGGCCGCATCGTGTTCGTCAGCTCGCGAGCCGCGATGGGCGCGGCGACGCGGTCGGCCTATTCGGCGACCAAGGCCGGCGTGCACGGCATGGCGCGGACCTGGGCGCTGGAGCTCGCCGCGAGCGGCATCACCGTGAACGTCGTGGCGCCAGGGCCGATCCTGACCGACAATTTCTGGGGCATCATTCCCAAGGGCTCCGAGCAGCAGGAGCGGATGGCGCGCAACGTGCCGGTCGGGCGGCTCGGCTCGCGCGAGGATGTCGCGCACGCCATCAGTTTCTTCCTCGACGAACGTTCGGACTTCGTCACTGGCCAGGTGCTCTATGTCTGCGGCGGCACCAGCCTCGTCGGCCTTGGCCCGTAGAGCATGATCCGGACCCGGAGGGCCGCGTTAGCGCAAAGTGAAGCGGTTTTCCGAAAAGATCATGCTCCAATAAACAAGATCAGATCTGGTTCTGGCGGATATTCTCGACCATCTTGGCCAGCACGCGCGCACAGACCTCGATGTCGTCGGGCTCGATGCCTTCGATCAGCTTGTCGTAGTTGCTCGCCATGATTGGCCAGATCTTGCGCAGCAGCGCTTCGCCGTCCGGGGTCAGACCCACGACGCGGCGGCGCTGGTCTTCCTCCGCGATCTCGCGCTTGACGAGGCCCGATGACACCATGGACTCGACCATTCGGCTCGCCGTCGACTGCTCGGTCACCGCGAGAACGGCGACCTCGTTGACCGTCAGGGTCTTGTAGATGAACAGGACCGACAGCGTCCGGAACACGACATTGTTGATGCCGTGGTCGCTCAGGTCGCGGTTCTGATCGAGATTCCAGCGATTGGCGAGCCGGTTGAACAGATACGGGATGTAGGTTTGCAGCTGGTCCCGCGTCCTCGGCGGACCCGACTTCCATCTGCTCTTGGATTCTCTGGCCATTATCTCTTGCGACTTTGCTTCTTGCTCTCGGTATGAAGTTTTGAAGAAAGGGATTTCAGTACGGACAGCGCACCGTCCAGCTCCCGGGCCGAAACATTCTCGAGCCGTTTGCCGAGATGCTTCTTGTGGACGTCGGCTGCCTTCCTGAACAACGCTTCGCCCTTTGGCGTCAGGCGCACGATGAAGGAGCGCCGGTCCTCGCTCGACATTTCCCTGCTGATGAGGTCGTCGGCGAGAAGACGCTGCACCAGCCCCGAGACGTTGCCGCCGGTGACTTTCAGATTTTGCGACAACTGCCCGAGCGCGAGGCCATCCCGGTAGCGATCGAGCTGGGCCAGCACGTCGAATTTTGCGAGCGACAGGCCGAACTCGGAGTTCAGCATCGAATTCAGCGACGCGAACAGCTCGCCATGCAGCGACAGCAATTGAAGCCAGAGCCGGGTTTCGATCTGCCCAGGGACGGGAACAATGTTCTCTTTGAGTGCTGCCGGCATTGCATGACCATCGAGTACAAGATGTCTCGTCGATTGGAGGGATTATCGCGGGTCTTTCGCTCCGATTAACAATTTGAGAATCGTAGTCAAGTCGCCTGATCCTGACGTCTTGGGGGGCGAACGGCAATCCACTCCCGCGTTCCCCTCCGATGGAATCATGCAAAAGTCTTGATGGTCTGGATCACGCCGTCGAGCTCCTTGCCGGCGCTGTCCTTCAGCGCGGCCTCGCGCAGGCGGCGCGCCCAATCGGCCGCATCCTCGCGTCGTTCGACCAGCTTGATCGCCGCCAGCGTCTTGTCGAATTTCGACAGCCCGCGGCTGTGGGTATCGGAATAGCCTTTCACGAGGCGTCGGCATTGCAGGATCTCGACACCGAGCTGGTAGTTGGCGGCGACCGCATCGGTTGCGGCCTTGAGCCATCCGTCCCGATGCGCGGTCTCGACCGCGTGACGCAGCGAGCGGCGTCGCAGGCCGCGTAGTCCGGCCACGACGTAGAGGGTCAGGAACCAGGGTAGCGAGTAGGTCCGCACCCGGCGCCCCCGGTTGACGCGGCGATCGAGCCAGCCGAGCAGGCGCGGCCGCGCGCCGAGCCAGCGGCTGAAGCCCGCGGGCAGCACGCCCATGACCTCCTCCATGCGCGGATGCATGAACTCGGTGGTCTGGAGCACCTGTCCCTCGGACATCTCGAGCTCGCTCTCGATGCGCGCGCGGCGACCGGCGCGCGTCTTCAGGTCGGCCACGCGGATGACGTCGTCATAGGTCATGGCGTTGGCGAGATACTTTGCCGCGGCCTCAGTGAAGGCATAGGCGCGCGCACCACCGCCAGCGTTTCGGTCGGCCGTGTGCAACGTCCTGAGAATGTCGAGATACTCGGCGCCATAGGCGACGTCCTGGAAGTCGACCACCTTTTTCAGGCCGGCGCGAGCCATGGCGAGCGGGGGCTCGGGCAGCTCCTGCTTCAGTCTTGCGATGAGCCCGGCAAGATCTGGATCGGGCGTTGCGGGAGAGGGGACGTGATCGGCCTGCTTTGATGGCGCTGATGCCGCGACCTCGGGTGCGCCGGTCTTGACCCGGTCAAAGGCGGCCTCAAACGTCTCGACGCTGGCCTTCGCACCTCTGCCGCCGGCACGGATGACGTCGAGATAGCTGTCACGGCTGAACGGCAGCACAGCGGCCGCCGCGAGCGCACCGAACATCGCGGCCGAGATGACGCTGCCATGCGCGATCGCCAGCGCGTTCAGATCGAAGATGATCTCGGTCTTGGCAGCAACCCCGATGGCGCCGGTGACGGCGCCGCCGTCGGCGATGCCGTTGCCCGGTGCGATCTTCTCGCCGATTGCAAACGACCGGTGGTTGGATGCGATCAACGTGGTGCGATCCGGCGTCACGAGGCCGCGCAGGATCGACCGGCCGGCCTCCATGAACTCCGCCGCCATCACCACGTCGACGTCGCCGGGCGTCGGCATCAACGACAGGATCGGCTTGCGGCCGTCGAGCGGCGGCATCGCCTCGATATAATAGATCGTGGCGCCGGTGCGCTGGGCGACGCCGGGTACCGAGGTCGATTGCGCGACCCAGCCATGGTTCTCGGCCAACTGAACGATCCAGTCGGTCAACACGCCGCCACCCTGGCCACCCATCGCGACGATCGCGATGGAGATCGGCCGCTCGGTCGCCTCGCCGGCGGCGGGGAGGGCCAGCCGGACCGTCTCGTCTCTCATGCCAACGCCTCGAGCGCCGGACGCCGGCGATCACGCCGCCGTTGCAACCAGCTGATCACGGCCATCGCGACCTTGGATTTGAACCTGTCCCAGCCGGTCGGATTGTGAATGACGTCCGCGCGATAGAACGAGGGGCAGAGCACGGCGGCCTCGGAGACCTCGCCGCAATTGCCGCAGCCGACGCAGGAATTGTCGATCGCCGCAACGGGATCGTCGCGCAAGGGGTCGTCCAGCTGCTTCACCGACAGCGACGGGCAACCCGAGAGCCGGATGCAGGCGTGGTCGCCCGTGCAGACGTCCTCGTCGACACCGAAGCGCTCCTTGACGGTGCGTAACCCGTCCTTGATGGCCTTGTTGATCTGCGGCTTCACGCGGCGCTGCTTGTTCAGCATGCATTCGGAGGACGCGACGATGACCTTGGGGCCTTCCTCCTTGGTCGTCAGCGCTTCCTTCAGCGTGTCGCGCATCTTGCCGACGTCATAGGTGCGGTCGAGCTGGCGCACCCACTGGCCGCCGATGCCCTTCACGGCCTTGACGATCGAATTGTTGGTGTCGCGCCGCTTGTTGGTCGCGCGCGACGACAGGATGTCCTGACCGCCGGTCGCCGAGGTGTAGAAATTGTCGACGATGACAAACACGCCGTCGTGCTTGTTGAACACGGCATTGCCGATGCCGCTGGTCAGTCCGTTGTGCCAGAAGCCGCCGTCGCCCATCACCGCGATCGAGCGCTTGTCGGCCTTGACGTTGAAGGCCGAGGTCGAGGCCGGGCCAAGGCCGAAGCCCATGGTGGTCGCGCCGATATTGAAGGGCGGCAGGATCGAGAACAGATGGCAGCCGATGTCGGCCGAGACATGATGCTGGCCGAGCTCTTCCTCGACGAGCTTCATGGCGGCGAAGATCGGCCGCTCCGGGCAGCCGGTGCAGAGCCCGGGAGGGCGCGCCGGCACAACCTGCTTCAGCTTCTCGACCGCGGGGTGATTGAGCACGGGAACGGCGTCCGGCGCCGGCGGCCGGTTGCCGAGCAGCCGCGGCTCGGTCTTCTCCAGGAAGTCCCTGACGCCGCCGAGCAGAACCTGCGCGGTGTAGTCGCCGCCCATCGGCAGCACGTCCTTGCCATGGATGCGCGCCTGGATGTCCCTGCGGCGCAGCACGGTGTTGATCGCCTGCTCCAGATATTCCGGCTGGCCCTCCTCGACGATCAGGACGGCGTCCTTGTCGACGCAGAACTCAGCGACCTCGGTGTCGATCACGGGGTAGGTGACGTTCATGACGTAGAGCGGAACCTGCGTGTTGCCGTAGGCATCCGACAGCCCGAGATATTGCAGCGCGCGGATCACGTTGTTGTACATGCCGCCCTGCATGATGATGCCGACCTTGCCCTGCTTCGGCCCCATCCATTCATTCAGCTTGTTGTCCCGGATGAAGCCGATCGCCGCGGGCATCCGCGTCTTGATCTTCTCCTGCTCGTGCTCATAGGCCGCCGGCGGCAGCACGATGCGGTTGACGTCGCGCCTGGGGTTGTTGAGCGCATCCTTGATGGTATGCGCGGGCTTGACGTTGTCCTTGCAGGCGAAGCTGCCGTGCATGTGACAGGCGCGGACACGAACCTCGAGCATCACGGGCGTGTTCGAGAATTCGGAGAGCTCAAAACCCTTCTCGATCAGATTGACGATGCATTCATGATCGGGGCGGGGATCGAGCAGCCACATCTGCGATTTCATCGCGAAGGCGTGGGTCCGCTCCTGCATGATGGAGGAGCCTTCGCCATAGTCCTCGCCGACGATGATCATGGTGCCGCCGGTGACGCCGCCCGAGGCGAGATTGGCGAGCGCGTCGGAGGCGACATTGGTGCCGACCGTCGACTTCCACGCCACCGCGCCGCGCAGGGGATACATCACCGAGGCCGACAGCATCGCCGCCGCGGCCGCTTCGTTGGCTGAGCTCTGGAACACGACGCCGAGATCGTCGAGCACGTCCTTGGCGTCGGCGAGCACGTCCATCAGGTGCGAGATCGGCGAGCCCTGGTAGCCGCCGACATAGGCGACGCCCGATTGCAGCAGCGCCTTGGTGATGGCGAGGATGCCTTCGCCGCGGAACGTATCGCCATCGCCGAGCCGGAGATCCTCGACTTCGCGAGCAAAAGACCGTTCAGCCATTGCACCCTCCAGAAATATGCGATAGCATACGTTTACATGTGAAGTAAGTCAACGCCGCGCCATGCTATCACGCTTGCGGACCTCTGCTCCTGCAAGGCGATCATGAGCCAGCGACAGGGTAGGGCCAATGCTGAAGCTGCCTCGCTTTAGAGCCGCCGCCGTCCAGGCTTCACCTGTCTATCTCAACCCGGGCGCGACAGCCGACAAGGCAGCTTCACTGGTCCGTGAAGCCGCAGCCAATGGCGCGAAGCTCGTCGCGTTCCCCGAAGTGTTCGTTCCCGGCTATCCCTACTGGAACTGGATCACCGACCCCGTCACGGGCAGCGCATGGTTCGAGAAGCTCGCCAAGGCATCGGTGCTGGTGCCGGGTCCGGAGGTCGATGTCGTCAGGAAAGCCGCGCGCGATACCGGCTGTTACGTCGTGCTCGGCGTGAACGAGCGCAGCCCTGTGTCGCTGGGTGCGATCTACAATACCTTGGTTTTCATCGGGCCGGACGGCGCGGTGCTTGGCAAGCACCGCAAGCTGGTGCCGACCTGGGCGGAGAAGCTGACCTGGACCGGCGGTGACGGATCGAGCCTGCGCGTCTATGATACCGAGATCGGGCGTCTCGGCGGCCTCGCCTGCGGCGAGAACACCAACACGCTCGCGCGCTTTGCGCTGTTGGGTCAGGGTGAGCTCGTGCATGTCGCCAGCTACATCTCGCTTCCGGTCGCGCCGCCCGACTACGACATGGCGGAGGCGATCAAGTTGCGTGCGATCGCCCATTCCTTTGAAGGCAAGATTTTTACGGTCGTCTCCTGCTCGACCGTGTCGGAGGAGATCATCACGGCGATGGAAACGGTCGTCCCCGACGCGCGTGCGCGCCTGCAGCGGAAGTCGAGCGCGTTCTCCGGAATCATCGGACCTGACGGCCGCGTGGTCGGCGATCCCCTGATCGACGATGAAGGCATCGTCTACGCCGACATCGATCTCGACCGCTGCATCCAGCCGAAGCAGATGCATGACATCGTCGGGCACTACAACCGGTTCGATATTTTCGATTTGCGCGTCAACCGACGTCCGCTGGCACCGCTCGGCCTCGCAGACAGTGAGGGCGATGACGCGGGGCAGGGCTTCACGCCGATCCCGCTGAGATCGGAATAGTGGTTGGGCGCGTCGATAAAGCGGCGCCACGAGACAGGACTTGGAGGATAGGATGCGCGAGAACGTCGTCGGCCGGGCCAATGTCGAAGATACCCCCGAGCTCAAGGCCTATTACAAGGACCTCGAAAAGTACGAAGCCGGCGCGCTGTGGACGGTCGCCAACAAGATCGAGCCATGGGCGCCGCAATCGGCGTCGGTTCCCGTGCTCTGGCGCTACGACGATCTGCGCGAGCACGTGCTGCGCTCGGTCGAACTCGTCTCGCCGGAGAAGGCGGGGCGGCGGGTGATCTATCTCAACAATCCAGGCCGCCGCGACGTGTCGGCCGCGGTCGGTTGGCTCTATTCGGGATTGCAGGTGATGCATCCCGGCGAGGTCGCAACAGCGCACGCGCACTCGGCTTCAGCCCTGCGCTTCATCATGGAGGGGTCGGGCGCCTACACCATCGTCGACGGGCACAAGATGACGCTGGGGGCGCGGGATTTCGTGCTCACGCCGAACGGCACCTGGCACGAGCATGGCGTCGAAGCCAACGGCTCGGTGTGCATCTGGCAGGACGGCCTGGACATCCCGCTGGTCAACGCGCTGGAGGCGAATTTTTTCGCGGTCCATCCCAAGGTGCAGCAGGAAGAGTCCGGCTATCCCGTGGACGACATGACCAAGACCTGGGGCAATCCCGGGCTTCGGCCGGCGGATTCGAAATGGTCGAAGGACTATTCCCCCATGTTCAAGTACGAGTGGGAGCCGACCTACGAGTCCTTGCGCAAATATGCCGCCGCGACCGACGGTTCGCCCTATGACGGCATTCTCATGAACTACGTCAATCCGATCACCGGCGGGCACGTGATGCAGACGATCGGCGCGAGCATGCAGTTGCTGCGGCCGGGCGAGAAGACGAAGTCGCACCGGCACACCGGCAGCTTCATTTACCAGGTCGCCAAGGGGCGCGGCTATTCGATCATCGCCGGCAAGCGCTTCGAGTGGCAGGAGCGCGACATCTTCTGCGTTCCCTCCTGGGCCTGGCATGAGCACGGCAATGCCTCGGGCAGCGAGGACGCCTGCCTGTTCTGCTTCAACGATCTGCCCGTCATCGAGAGCCTCGGCTTCTATCGGGAAGAGGCCTATGGCGACAATGCCGGCCACCAGCCGGTCGCCGCCTGACGTCCCCGCACAGAATTCAACCGAAAGAGCCGGATAAAGCTTCATGCGCCTTGTTACCTACACCTTGGGCTCCAGCGGTGCCCGCCTCGGGGTCCTCGTTGACGGATTGGTCGTGGACGTCGAGCACCTCGGTGCGTCGCATGGCTTTGGATGGCCGAGCGACATGCTGTCGTTCATCGACAACAGCGTGACGCTGCTGCCGGCGCTGAAGGAGCGTCTGGACGATGCCGATGGACGCTTGCCGGCCGGCTCCGCCGTTCCGCTCGAGGACGTGAAGCTACAGGCGCCCATCCCGCGGCCCCGCAAGAACATTTTCGGCATCGGGCTGAACTACCGTGCGCATGTGGCGGAGTCCGCCAAGAGCCTGGATACCGACAAGGACCTGCCGAAGCAGCCGGTCGTCTTCTCCAAGCCGCCGACGTCGGTGATCGGCCCGGGCGGCGCTATCCAGCACAATGCGAAGATGACGCAGCAGCTCGACTGGGAAGTCGAGCTCGCCGTCATCATCGGCAAGACCGCAACCCGCATCGCGACCGACAAGGCGATGGACCACGTCTTCGGCTATTCGGTCATGATCGACATCTCCGCGCGCGACAATCGCCGCGCCGGCCAGTGGATCTTCTCCAAGGGCATGGACACCTATGCGCCGTTCGGCCCCTGCATCGTGACCGCGGACGAGATCCCCGACCCGCATGACCTCCGGCTGTGGCTGACGAAGAACGGGGTCATGAAGCAGGACTCCAATACCAAATACATGATCTTCGACATCCCGGTTTTAATTTCCGACATTTCGTCGGGCATGACACTCGAGCCGGGCGACATCATCGCGACCGGAACGCCGGAAGGCGTCGGCGCCGGCAGGACTCCCCAGGAATGGCTGTGGCCGGGTGACGTGGTGGAAGCGGGGGTCGACGGGGTCGGTGTCATCAGGCATCCGGTCGTCGCGATCTGATGACGACGTTCTCGTTCGATCGCGAGCTCAGATTCGGAGACTGCGATCCTTCTGGGATCGCGTACTTCCCGTCTTACCTGAACATCCTCAATGGGGTCGTCGAAGACTTCTGGGCGAGAATTGGATTTCCATGGCCGGAGCTGATCACGGTCCGGAAGATCGGGACACCCACGGTGCATCTGTCCTGCGACTTTTCCCGGCCGTCGATGTTCGGCGATCGCCTGACGTTCAACTTGCATATCAGCCGGGTCGGCGGATCGTCGCTCCATTTGGAGCATGTCGTCTCCGGCGCGAACGGCATGCGCTGGCGCGCCCGCCAGATCCTGGCCGCGACGTCGCTGGTGGATCACCATGCGATCCCGTGGCCGGATGACATTCGCGCCGTGCTGATGGCGCATGTGAGCGCGGGCGAGGGCGCTGAGGCAACGCCCGCATGATCTCGCTGTTCATGACATTCTCCGATCCGGCAGGCGAACGGCGAATTCATCCCGACGAGGTCGTCGCCGCAGCGGAGCTGGTCGGATCGATCCCCGATATGACCGAGGGCTTGCTGTTCACGCCGCTCGAACAGTCGGTCGATCATCCCTACAAGGCCGATGGCTCCGGCCCGGTGTTTGCGCTTCAACTCCGGTTTCCGGACCTGCTCGCCTGCGAGGCGGCAATGGACCGCGGTGGCATCCTTGCCGGTCTCGCGACGGGGGCCGGACTGGCGAGCCTCACCGGCTTGGACGTCACGCATCAGGTCATGCTGACGCGCGCGTTTCCCGTCGATGTCGCCGAACATCTGGCAGGCACGACCACTCCGTGCAGCTACCTCGTGCACTATCCCGGCCCGGCGGAGGACATGAACGCCTGGAACCTGCACTATCTCGAGCATCATCCATCGATCATGCGAACCTTCCCTGATGTTCGCCAGATCGAGATCTACACCCGGATCGATTGGGTCGACCGGCTGCCGTCGCAGCGCGTCGAGCACATGCAGCGCAACAAGCTAGTGTTCGACAGCCCGCAAGCCCTCGCGCACGCGCTCGGCTCCGACGTGATCCAGCGCATGCGCGCAGACTTCGTCCAGTTCCCGCCATTCGCAGGCGGCAACAAGCATTTTCCGATGCTGACGCGGGTGGTGCGGCCGAAGCGCTAGAGCCGAGAGCGTGAAAACGATGGCGTGAGCCGTGAATTGAGATGGATCGCCAGATGTCCGCTTTGGCCGTCAGATCGCGCCGGACTCGCTATGCCGGTAGCCTTTGTAAACACCCCAAGGTTGCGACGAAATTACCCAGCAATCTTAGCGCCTGTTCGTGTGAATTCTGCTATCATCGCAACGTGGGGCGACTCTGATGCGGGGATTGTCATGCCTCCAGGGAGGGACCGACCATGACTACGATAGCGAAACCATTTGCTCTCGTCGCCCTGGTTGCGACCATGAGTGTCGGAGCACTTGCGCTCAGCATCGCCTCTGCCTCAGCGCAATCGCCTGCAGCATACAAGAACTACTGCATCACCAGGATCAAGTGTAACAACGGCTTTCTATGGAAGTGCAACCGTTGTGACGGCCGCTATTCATGGCGGCAGGGGTGCCGTCCCACCTTTAAGGCGTGCTGACACTGACGTAGTTCGTAGGATGGGTAGAGCGAAGCGAAACCCATCAAACCTGATCCTCGCAACGGCATCGAGCTAAAGAATGACACGGGCGCTGCATCGGCGTGCCGGGGGCGATGGGTTTCGCAAGAGCTCTACCCATCCTGCATCTTGGCGCAAGCGACGCCGGTTTCGGCACGGCCCTCTATTCGACACGATGGGGCGCGATTCCGAGTCTTGCCATCGCCTCCCGCTCAGCGCCACGCGAGCTCTTAGGATTGCAGCCGTCACCAACAGAGGCATAGCGACCGTGGTCACCGAGCGGGTTTGCCGGCATCGACGGTTGACGTCCGCTTTGGGGCAGATGCTGACAACAGCCGCGGCCCGCCTTGTCGGCGATGAGCCCATTTGCAGATTTTCGGCGTCGTGGGCGATGGCGATCCCTGCGAACTATGGGGACGGCAAATCGAGGCCGTTGGGTAGCCTGATCCAAAGAACGGTTTGCTCGTCTGGGGAATGACGAGACAGATGGCCCTTTCCGTGTGTGTCCTCCACCAACACGAACTCGCCCGCAGAGACGTGCCGCACCTCGCCGTCGCTCGTCTCGTATTCGACCGCGCCAGTCAGTCTCACAGTCAATACCCGCGCGGGAACGGTGTGCCAATCGACCTGTCGCATACCGGCAGGAATTTGAGTAACCTCCATGCTTGACGCGGGGTAGCGCTGGGACACCTGAAACGGCTTGGCACCGGGAGCGACGGTCAGCTTTGCCGTCATGGGGATTTCCACCTCACCGAAGTGAGATTCACCGTCCGGCGTTGCGTATATCCGAAGACACTTCATCGGCTGTCACCTTTGGCTCGCCAGCAAGAACAAGACCACCCTACCATGACCGCGGCGAGGGTGATCACGGCTCTGATGGGATGGTCCGCTACGGGCGACGGCCTGCTTCGGGCCAAAAGCCGCCATCCCCGCCAAATGCGGTTTGTCCTTATCGGGCCCCCGGGCGGCGTCCGAGACCGTATCGCGTCGTATCAGCGCCGACATCCTGATGCTAGATTTCACAACGGCGGGGAGCAGCTGCTTCCTGCTTCAGACCGAACAGGAGGACGATATGCCTGATAGCGTCTACAAGGTCATTGAACTGATCGGTACCAGCAGTGACTCATGGGAGAAGGCGGCCGCCAATGCGGTCGGGCAAGCTGCAAAAACTCTCCGTGATCTTCGCATTGCAGAGGTCGTCAAGCTCGATATGCAACTGGATGAGAAGGGAAACGTCGAGTCCTATCGCGCCAAGCTCAACGTCTCGTTCAAGTTCGAGGGGTCCTGAGCCTCGGCACCTCGCCCCCGCTTGCGGGGCGAGGTTGGCTCGCTGGAGAAAGGCGCGCGGCCGTTCGGGAAGCAGCGCTCTGGTCCAACCGGGACCCGGTATGCTTTGATGCGTGGGGCGGGAACTGTAACGCGCGGTGACCTCATGTACATCGTCATTCGCAAGTACACCAAGGTTCGTTCGGTCGCGGACGCTGCTCGTCGCGCCAAGAGCGGCGTCGGTCAGATCCTGAAGCAATCGCCCGGATTCAGATCTTACTACGTGCTGGATGGGGGCGACGGCGTTGGTGTCGCCGTGATGATATTCGAGGACCGCGAAAGCGCCAATGCAGCGAACGCCAGGATAATGGAGTTTATTCAAGCAAGTCTGCATGACCTCGATCTTGGGGATCCCGAAATCACTGCCGGCGAAGTGCTGGTAAATATAGAACCTGATGCGTCCTCGGCATGAAGTACTCGTAAACGTCGCCAGTTGCGTGGGGTGCCGGCCCCTGCCACTGCTGTGGATCTGATCGCCGTCGCGCAGGGGCGATCGCGTCCTGGACATCCGGATGTCGTCGGTCAGGAATATTCGACATGGTTTTCGAGGAGTAACAACATGAGGCAACACGATTTCGAAGCATTTTTCATCACAGCGACCGTCTGGACGCCGCTCGTAGCTATGGGCACCGCGATGCCGCCCCGAGATCCTGATGAAGACGAGGAGGACGAAGAGGGCGACGACGACGAGGATGAAGCCGACGAGCCGGCAGTCGTCCGCGAGCCGGATGAAGACTAGGCCGTGAACCCATAAAGCGAGGAGGACCGGCGCTGCATGATGCCGAGTATTCGACGAACCTTGTGCATATCGTGTCAGAGCGATAGCAGCAGGTGTGGAAATCTCGCTCCTGCGAATTAAGGCACTTAAGCCAACGTAAGGACGCTCAAGTATGCTCACCGTCTATGGCGAAGGTCGTGGGTTCCGTGTCGTTTGGCTGCTCGAGGAATTGGGGGTGGCTTATCGGCTACGCCCGGTCGATCTGTTCGCTATCGAGAATGATCCCGATTTTCTTGCGATCAACCCCGCCGGCTTTATCCCGGCGCTGCTGGACGGCGAGATGATCATGGTCGAGTCGATCGCGATCCTCGAATACCTGCTCGCCCGCCACGGCCCGAGCCCGCTCGCCGTCGCCCCGGATGATCCGGCTTTCGCCGCCTATCTGCAATTCCTCCATTTGGGAGAGGCCGGGCTCGCTGGACCAATGAACGCCGTCATCGTCGGTCGCGCATTCGCCCCCGCAGAAGAGCGAAACGCCCGGGTCACAATCTGGGCACTGGAGACCTTTCATAGCCGGCTGGGATTGGTCATCCAGCGTCTCGCAAATCGTCCATTTCTCGCCGGTGACCGGTTCACTGCTGCTGACATTTCAGTGAGCTACGCACTCCTGCTTGGTCTGCGAACCAGCAACTATACCCCGGGTTCAGTCGAGCGTGCCTATCTCGCCCGTACGACGACACGCCCCGCCTACGCCCGGGCGATGGAAATCTGCCAAGCCACCAAGGCTTGGGCGGAGAGATCACCGGCGTTGTAGAGCCAGGTCGTGAATCCATAGAAGGGATTCCCGCGAGCGGCCTGGACTAGCCAGTGTCGGTCAGTCCGCGCTATAATCTCTCCATGGGCTGGGATGCGAAAGACGTAGCGCTGCTCAAAAGGCTCTGGGCCGCAGGACAGAGCGCGGCACAGATTGCGCGCCGTCTCGGGTGTAGCCGTAACGCGGTCTGCGGGATGCTAACCCGTTCGGGCTTGAAGCGTGGCCACAAGCCGCCAACAGCAAGACCCAAGATAAGGCCGCCCCCGAAGCCAAGGCCGGCGTCGTCGGCCGCCCTGGTACGTCGAGTAGAGAAGAAGGTGTCGCGAAGCACCGCAGAGAGGCAGCAGCCCAAGGAATTCAGCAAGCAGCAGCTGTACGCCATTCTAGCTGAGGCGGTCAGGAACACTGGCTAAGCGCTAACCACGACGGGCGTTACGCTCCGCGTCCGTGTCCTGGTCCAACTCGAACGGTTCGGCTGTCGTGACCATTCCCCAAGCCTTGGTCTGCTTCGGGTCAATCGCGTCGGTTTGGTTCTCCCGTGACGACTTCCGGTCAGCCCCAGTCAGCGGACATCTTTAGTACCCCTCGCCAGGTCTCAAACGGGCCAGAAGCGGACCTCCCACTCCGGCTCCCGCAAAAAAGTTGAATATCCGGTCTCTCTTTTCGCCGTCTCAGGGCATTGACGATACGCCCATCGTCGGGGCTCGATCGGCGTCGAGCGAGCGGAGGAGACGAGATTGGACCTTTGTCGCGAGGCTCCAACCCAGCCGGTTACCCGACCAAGCTGCTCGCAGCTACCGGACCAATCGACAACTTTCCGGGTAGAATCCTCCTCTACTGATGTTCGCGCCTTCGGGGCGCACGGCCAAGAGCCGACATAGATCGGGAGAACGCGAGAAAGGACGTCGAATCCACCCGTGGCCGGATCAACGACTTATTTCAGGCCCTATGAGCTACTTCACATTCCAATGTCGGAAATGGCGTACGCTCGTTAATGGTTAACCGGACTAGCAGCTCTACCTTGGCTGGTTAGCGTTAGCCTCGACTAGATCATTCATGGAGGAACACATGAAGAGAATTACAGTACGTGTCCACGAGCACCTCAACCTGGAACAAAGTCAGAAAGTCTTGGCGTCGGTGCTGGGAAGGGCCGGGCATCCCACGTGCTACTCGGGTATCAACATCAGTTTTGAGAATGCCGTAAATCCGGCTGACACCATCATGATTGTGGAGAAGGGCAGCCAAAAAGTTATTGAGGTTGGCTAGGGCCATAGATCCCTCCCATGACATTTGAACCACCCCGGCTCGGCCCAGGCGCGATCTATTTGCGTTCGCTTGATGGCTTGTTCCGGTCACACGCCGATCTGATCAAGGTAGCGGAGATCGAGCCACAGAGTCTGTGGACGAAAGGTACTGCGCCCGGCTCGCTGCCGCGAGGCAGCCCGGGAGAGCTGCGCCATCTTCAAGCGCTGCCGCAAACCATTTTGACGCACGGAGTCGGTTGCCCGATCGGCGGAACGATCTGTGATCAAGCACGCCAAGTGCCGCAGTTTCGCGCTTGGACCGAAGCGCTGAATGCTCCGTGGACAAGCGAACATCTCAGCATTTTTCATGTGCGTGGCCCAAGCGGAGAACAGCCCTGCGGCTTCCTCATGCCTCCGCTGCAGACTGAGGCGGGAGTGAGCCTTGCCGCCAGGAACATCACGCGCCGCGCGGCCGCATTGGGAAAGCCGTTTGCATTTGAGACCGGCGTCAATTACTTCGCTCCGCGATCGTGCGAGATGCCGGACGGGGAGTTCTTCAGGGCAGTGGCCGAAGCTGCGGACTGCGGGATCCTGCTCGACCTGACCAACCTATGGGCGAACCATAAGAACGGTCGTGCTGAGATACACGACGTGCTGGTGCGCTTGCCTTTTGAACGCGTGTGGGAGGTGCATCTCGCGGGCTTGGAGTTTGCACACGGCCACTGGCTGGACGCGCATTCGAATGGAATCGACGATGAGTTAGTCGATATTGCATCTGACGTTGTTGCTGACTTGCCTAACCTCGGCGCGATCATCTTCGAAATCGCGCCCGACCGGATTGACCGATTCGGCGAGAGAAATCTGCTTCTGGAGATGGAAAAGGTGCATCTTCTCTGGGACAGGGCTCGAGGTGCGGCCCGATGCACGTCAAACACGAAAGTATCGGCTCGGCAGGCGCTTGCGGAGCCCGCCACGCTCTCGCCGGAAGATTGGGAACGGATGCTCGCGAACCGGATGCTGCAATCGGGAGGCCCGTTGCCTGTGAGTACGGAACAACTGGAACTGAGAAGATCGGATGAGCGGGCGTTTTCGCTTTACCTGCAACTCGTTGCTTCGTTCCGCAGAGGCGCCGTTGCAGAACTGATGGAGAATACGACACGATTACTTCTGCTCGGGATGGGAGAGTCGGAGCTTCGTTGGCTTATGGACCGATATGTCGCAGCGACCCCGCCGGTGGCTTTCCCGACCGATGAAGCTCTGAGTTTCCGGCGGTTCCTTGAAGAAAACCCGCTCGCAATTCCGGGGCTTGAAGACCTCTCGAAATTCGAATCGACACTGATTGCTGCTGCGGCGGACGGTGGGTCGATGCAGGTGGAACTCTCGAAGGATATCGATGCGATGCTCGACGAAATCGCAATGGGAAGATTGCCGGGGCCCTCGACGGACCGTCCCGGCACGGTGCTCGAAATCGCGGTGGACCCGGTGCCGGTCGTGCGAATGATTCACTAAGGAGAAGGTCGTCGCGATTGATGAACTCCACCTGGTGGTCAAGGCCTGGGCGACCATGCAGGAATTATTGCGCAACGCCGAATTGAAACCAGCGGGACATTTCGCCGAACGCCTTCGCTTCACGATTTGGCCCATGGTGCCGATCTCCGCGCCGATGCTGCGATGCCACGCCATTCGAGCAGGTGCTGAACAGCCATTGGTAGCAAAGCTGTTTACGGTGACGGAACGTTCGCGGCGTTGGAAATGCGATATCTTGCGTCAAGGTAGCAGCCTGCGGCCGGCGCGATCCTACGTTCCTGGGAAGAGCCTTGTCGATCGATGGACGCAAATGACGGCTATGGGTCAAAATGCGAAGAACTCAGAGTGAGCAAAGTCAGTCCGCTCTACCCCACCAAGCGGACCTCAATGAAAGGTGTCGCCACTTCGCTGATGGGCCAATAGTCGACATCGGTCGAATTGCGGTCAGCTCAATCTGGCGTCCGCTCAGTTCAATGTTTCCGACAGGACTTTTGCCTTGATCGAGTCGGGTGATCCGTGTGGTTGCTCCACCCAGGTAAAGGCGATATGGGAGCCGCCGGAGTTGTCCACCATCGGCGAGGCAGACATCTGGCCGCCGACATCGGTGGTGCCGACCTGCCTGACGCCACTTAGGGCCAGGAAGTCCGGTGGACCGCCCGCCACCACGACGATGGCGGCCATCACCCTGGTGCCGAACTTGCCCGTCGTAGCCACCGGCTTTTGGGTCCACGTCACGACAGAGCCGCCGTGGGGCAAAGCCTTCACGAGCGGTTCGAAATTGACCATGTCGTCACCGCTAACGGTCACACCGAGGGAAGTACCGTCCCGAACGAACAGCTCTGCCGTGAGCTTTTGCCCCTCAATACTGTTGATACCACCTAGAACGCTTATGAACTCCCTCGGATCTTCGATGTTCCCCCCGAAGGTGGCTGGCGCGATTTCGCCGACGCCAGGGCCCCTCGGTGCGATCTCCGGCCCCGACTTCTTTCCGTCAAAGTTGAACAGCTGAAAGCGGCTGCGGAAGATTCCATTCTCGCCACCCTTCCACGCGATTGCGAAGGTGACGTCGTCTAGCCCGGCCCCGGCAAACGCCACGACGGAGGGAGCGAAATGGGATCCCGAGGAACTGTTGACGGCAATCTCGGGGCCGACCCTTCCACCGTCCTCGCTGTTGAAAATAGCCGCGCGCACTTGAGGATCGGGCAGTGCCGCCACCCAACTGATGACGAAATTCCCATCCAGAGTGGACGCGACCGCAGGCGCTCGCATCCGCGTGAGATCGGCGGCAACATGGTTGTTGCTGACGACACTTTCAGGGCCGGCTTTTCTTCCGTCGAGACCAAACCTCTGGAACACCAGCTTTGCAGGTGGGAACGCGACCCATGCGACGACAAAGCCGCTCCGTATCCGCTCGACCGTGATCAAGCCGAAGATTCCCGGCGTCGTGTTAACCTGAAATTCGGCCCGCTTGTTGCCCGCGAGGTCGAACCTTGCTCCACGCAGGTTCTGGTCGCCAGGTTCGGTCCATACGACGACGAACTCCGACCCGAGCCCCACTACGGCCGGCCGGCCGCTCCCGTGCTTGGTGGTGACGAGGATTTCATCCATTTGCATCTCCATCGGTGGGGGGCCTTGGAGGCCGACATGCCGTCCGCTCACGTCTTTCGGAAATGTATTGGAAATTTAACGGGATCCCCGATTCGTCTGGCGCGGTGCGCGTCGAGGGTGGGCGGGCTTCTTGTCAGGCATGACTAGTCTCCGCTGTAGAGACCGTTACCACGCGCCGAACTCTACGCTGGTGAACTAGTTCACATAACGCGAAAGCGATTCTTGCCGTCTGAATATCCCAAGTGGGCCCGGATCAAAACGTCCAGGACATAAAATGACGCAAGTACAAACCATGGCGCCAATGTCCGTTGTGGGTCAAAAGCAGCAGTGGGCGCCAAGCTGTATCGGCGTCCGGTTTGCCCCTGACAGCCGACATGACACGCGCTCAATTGACCTTCGGCTGAGGGCCATAAGCGAGCGCGGCAAAACATGCCAGCGCATGCTCCGGCAAATGCTATTGGTCCATGCCTGGGCGGGGTTAACGCTGCGCCGGCGAGCCAGAAAGTCCTTGACGCAACAGAACACCACGGATTTGGATCGGTCGGAAGACCTTGATTGGACGATGGACGGAGCCGACCCGTGGGATTTTTGCTGAGAATTATGCTCGTAACCGCTCTCGTGAACCTTGCTCCAGCCGTCGCCCAGGCGCCGAAGAAAGCCGTCGCTTCTCCTGCCTTGCAGAAGGAATTCGATGGCTTCATCGAGAAGTTTCGCGCGGCGCTGAGGACAAACGATTCCGCCGCCGTCGCCGGTATGACACGATTGCCGTTCATGAACGACAGCGCAATTCGCGACGCCGCGCAATTTCGCGCCAAGACCTATCCGACCTCGTTCACGCCGAAAAATCGCGCGTGTGTCCAGCGCGGCAAGGCCGTCTACGATCGCGATCAAGAGAACAATGACAATTACTTCGTCTTCTGCGGCGAGCTCATCTTCGTCTTTACCAAGACGCCGGCGGGGTTCCTTTTTACGGACGTCGGCGCGAATGACTGATCAGGCAACAATGCTATCCACTGCCGTCGGACGTATGATCGGTCGCGTCGCTCAGCGACATATTGGATGCAGCAACCTAGGCGATGGGCCGACTCATCAACGGAAAGACTCGCCGCGAGCAGAACGAGTCGGCTCAGCCCCCCATTAACGGACATGCATACGGACAGCGGCGACTTCGCCTTCGGGGCACACCCGGAAGAACTCGGGCTGAGCATATCAAGTCTGCTTCACCCCCAAGGAGCGGACATCTAGCGGACATCTAGCGGACATGCCGGGTCGACCGCTTGGGGCCACAAGCGGACCATCTGACCCAAATTACGAACAGAAGAAGAGCCCAGCTGTGGTGGGCTGGGCTCTCGTTCAGCGATTGATGGCCGCCTCAACAACCATCTTTACGGCGACATCGGGTTCAGGATCATTTGATTTCCCAGGACGTGTTGTGCGGGATGTCCATCGCAAAATAATCGCCAGAGCCAGCCAGCGCAGGCATAGCTATGCACGCAAATGGTTCGCTTCCGGTGATGCCCTTATACTTACCGGTGCCGCCGGTGATGATATGCGTTCCACAATCCATCTTCGGCTGGGCCTTGTCGAGGTCTCGAGTATCGAAGGTCGAGAAAATCTTGTCGCCGTCGCTGTCGGCGAGCACGCAAGCGCCGTCAATGTATTTCTTGTCTCCGGACGCGACGTTCAGCGCCACGCAGCGTGCTGACATCTTGTCCAGCATCTTCTCTCCCTTCATGTTTTGAGTGGTCCCGACCGCCTCCAGCGTAGTGGCCTTGCCGAGTTCGGCGGTGTCAATGCTCATCAAGGGCCGAAAAATAAAGTGCGTCACATAAGGAGTAGTCCCCTTCTTTTCAATCGGCTCTCCCGCGACAGCCGCGGGGGCAAAGGACACGAGCGCAGCAGCAAAAGCCGCTGCTTTGGTGAGTCTCATCGCTGCGGTGACTGTGGGGACTATGCGCACGTTGATGGAGTTCATGAGTGCCTCCTTAGATCAAGCGGCGGTTCAGGTCTCCGCCGTGAACTGCCGCGAGTTGAAATCGACCTGCGTATGCTTTCTCCTGTCAAATCGAGTTTGCACGCCGGCGCCGAGCGTCAACGTGATCATGCTTTCTTGATGCTTCGCCTTGGACTGACGAAGTATGTGGGGATGGTGGCTCCAATCATCGGTTTTGACCTCAATACAAGGCTCGACCGAACGACCTGGAATATTAGCATAATAGCATGGAACGCGGCGAACGTCAGCGTCATGCCCGGAATACGCAGCGCGCACCGTCAGCTGTCCTGACCGAATGCGCTGCGAAAAATGCAATTCTCCTGTTGTTCGGATGAAGCACGGGGCGCATGGGTGCAGCGACTCTGTGCCGCTCTTCATGCTTTGCGTCGTTCCGCTTGCAACTCAGGAGGTGAGCATTGAGTCACGTCGATTTCCACAGCCACCAATATCCGTAATGTCCGCTTCGGGTCACAAGGGGACGTTCGCTCTGAGCGCGGGAATATCAACTAACGGCCAAGAACGGACATCCCACTTCAAAACCTGCTACTGCAGCGTCCGCTTGAAGAAGGCGACGATGTCGTGATCGAAGCGCTCATGAAACGCAGCGCGGTCGAAGCCCGGCTTGCTTGTGCAGATTGCCGGCATGCGGGTTGCCAGGTCCGCAGAGCACGGCTTCAGAAAGTCGTAGTGCCCGGCGTCAGCCACGACGTGCGTCTCGGGTGGTGTCGGCAACGCGAGCCGAACGGCTTCCGCATAATAGGGGTGTGGTAGCACTTGATCATCCTCGGCCCGCCAGAGCTGTACCGGCTGGAGGACCGCCGCCAGACCGTTGGTCCCGAAGGCAAAACCGAGAGCGGGCGCGGCGGAGACCACCGCCTTGATTCGCGGATCGTGGGTCCAGACGATATCGCTATCCGGCAGCAACGGGGGCTCTTCCATGATCTGACAGTCTTCGAAGGCGGGATGCGCCTTGCAGTGACTCGGAAGGGTCCGAAGGTCCGGCTCGCCGCCGGCGGCCGCCAGCACCGTCAAGCCGCCAGCCGAGAAGCCGAACGCGCCAACGCGATTGGCATCGAGGCGGGCGTGGTCGCTCCACGCGCCCAGCATGTAATCCGTGAGCAGCTTCAATTGCCGTGGCCGTTCCCAGATTGCGGTAGGACGGCTTTGGTCGCGCCAGCTATCGCCATTGTGCGTAAGAGCGGCGACGACGAACCCTGCATTGGCCAGGGCCGTGGCGGTGTCGAGGTGCCCGGCATAGGAGCCTCCGTGACCGTGCGATATGACCACCAGCGGAAGACCGGTGCCCTCAACCGGCGCGTCGCGGGCGACCATCTGTTGATCGGACTCGACCGCCTCCGGCTTCGGGGTCATCGTGGTCGGATACCAGACGCCCACCTCGATAGGTGGGCCTTGCGGATCGTCGATGCTGAAATGCCGGAACCCGACCGCGGCGTCGGCCTGGCCGGCGGTGACTGCGATGAGTACGGCGAAAAAATATGCAATCGTGTAGCGCATGGGAACCTCTCGGCGAGTGGGACGCCAAGGATCCAGCAAACGGCACAGGCCTGCGCCAGCACTTGTTCGCCAACGGGCGAATGGGTTCGCCGGCGGGCAAACCGCCACTATAATGGCCTTATGAGCGAAGCGCGTCGGAGTGACTTTCTGCGGGATTGGGCCGTTGACCTCGCGATCGCGAGCGTCTGCGCCATCTTTTTCGGCCTGATCGGACCGTTTGGTAGCTATCTGAACGGACCGACCTGGCAGCGCGTGGTGTTTCAACTCGCCTGCTTCTTACCCGGAATCCTGCTTTTCGGATCGCTCATCCGGGTGGTGCTGCGGCTCCGCCTGAACCCGGCAATGACCTGGATGTCGATCTTTCTCGGCGTCGTCATCCTGAACGCGCCATTCCAGATCTGGGTCGCGTCGATCGCCGTATCGATATGGCCCTTCCTGAAAATCTTGCGACCGCTCGATTGGTACTTGCAGGGGCTGATCACCGCCTTGCCGATTGTGCTCGGTTTCACCCTTCTTATGCAGGCCCGGTTACATCGCCGGCAACAGGCCAAGGAAGCCGGCGAAGCGCCGCCAACCGCTTTCGGGCTACTCGGTGCGCCACCTTCCGCGGTGCTTTGCCTGCAGATGGAGGACCACTATGTGCGCGTCCATACCGCCGGCAACTCTCGCCTTGTACTGGCAACGCTCAACCAGGCGATGATGGCGCTCGAAAATGCCGATGGCCTGCAGGTACATCGCTCCTGGTGGGTCGCGAGGAAGGCGGTCGTGCGGGCCGTTACCGAGGGTCGCAATCTGCGACTGCAACTCGTCAATGGAATCACGGCCCCGGTCGCCCGGTCAGCCGTCGCCATCGTGCGGGAGGCGGGCTGGTTGACGAACGAGAGCTCGACGGGGGGCCGCAGCCCCGAAACAGAAATATTGCCCCTATGACGGAGGCCATGTCCGTTGTGGGTCAAAAGCTGGCGGTCGGCAGCAGCGTGGCAACGTCGGTTGGGGGCCAATAACGGAAGTGAGCGGCTACACTGCTTTGATCGCAGACGCGAGATAGGGCGGAGGCGAGAGTTGCGGTCAGCCACGAGTCCGACCACATTAACGCCGTCGAGCCCGCAGCATGTCCAAAGGTCACGCCGGCGTGAATTTATTTAGCCGAAATCAGGAAGTGACATCTCGGCCGACGCCGTCGGGCGAGCGCAGCTCCAATAAATACGGCGTCTCGGGGCTGCTGGCCTCATCCGCCGCGCGAGGTTGGTCAAATCTCACGGCAGAGCTTCGCAGCCACCGCGGTACGGTTGCCTGGAACACCCCCCAGCCTGATGCCGAGATCTGCGTTGATGTGCGCGGTAGTCGGTCCGTTGTCACGCGTCGGCTGGACGGGGCCATCGACACGACCATCTCCGAACGTGGAACCATCTGGTTTCGTCCGGCCGGCGTGCACGAAGGCCTGATCGACATGTCCGAGCCGGTGCCCGCGATCTTGCATCTTTACCTACCGACCGGCTTGTTCTTGTCGCATGATCTGGGTGAAGGGTTCGGCGCGACGGCGATCGATACACTCCGCCACAAGGGCGGCTTCCGCGATCCACTGCTTGCCGAGATTGCCTTTGCCATCATGCTCGAACTGGAACACGAGACGTCCGCGGGCAGGCTGCTCGCCGAAACCCTGGCATTCAGTCTGGTGGCAAGATTGATCCAGAACCATACTGCGCCGCGGTCCGGCCTGGTCACGCCGGCCGCAGGGGAAGGGCTCGACCGACGCAGATTGGCGCGCGTGCTCGACTATATCGAAGCCAATTTGGAGGGCGATCTGACGGTAGCGCGGCTAGCCTCGGTTGCCTGCCTGAGCGAGTTTTATTTCGCGCGCGCGTTCAAGGCCGCCATCGGCAAATCGCCGCATCGGCATGTCAGTGCAAGGCGCCTCGAACGCGCCAAGGACCTGCTCTGCGATGCGGACCGGGCCTTGGTCGATATTGCCCTCGGGCTCAGGTTTTCGTGCCAGGCCAATTTCACCCGCGCATTCCGGCGAGCCACGGGCCAGACACCGGCGCAATATCGGCGAAACCGGCTGGCTTGACTTTGTTACCGATGTAACGATCTGCATCCACCGACGGCAGGAAATGACAATAGCTGAGCAGGCGATGCAAAGCGGCATTGCCTCGATCAGGGTAACTGTTCGCCCATCCATGCACTTTGCGTGAAGGAGAAGCGAATATGACTTCCGAACGGAAGGTTGCCATCATCACCGGAGCATCGCGCGGCATTGGCGCAGGATTGCTCGAGGCCTACCGGGATATCGGCTACCACGTCGTCGCCAGTTCTCGTTCGATCGGCAGGAGCGACGATCCGTCGATGCTCACGGTCGATGGCGATATCGCCAGCGCAAAGACGGCCGATCGCATCGTGGAACTGGCCATCGAGCGCTTCGGACGGATCGATACGCTCATCAACAATGCCGGCCTGTTCATTGCGAAGCCCTTTACCGAGTATTCTGAGGCCGACTTCGCCAAGATGGTCGGGGTCAATCTCGCGGGCTTTTTCAATCTGACGCAGCGGGTGGCGGCGAGGATGCTGCTCGCGGGCTCGGGTCACATCGTCAATATCACGGCCACGATCGCCGAGCAGCCGATGGCGTCACTGGCGGCGGCGCTCGCGGCGCTAACCAAAGGCGGGCTCAACGCGATCACCCGCTCGCTCGCGATCGAGTACGCAAGCCGGAATATCCGCGTGAATGCCATATCGCCTGGTGCGATCGCGACCCCTATGCATGCGCCGGAGGCGCATGGCTTCCTCGCAAGCTTGCAGCCGATGGGCCGCATGGGCGAGATACAGGAGGTCGTCGACGCCGTGATGTATCTTGAGCGAGCGGCTTTCGTCACAGGCGAGATCATGCATGTCGACGGCGGCGCGTCCGCCGGCCACTGGTAGGAAGTGTGCGATGTGGTCTAACCGACGTCTTGTTGAATTGTTCAAGATCGAGCATCCGATTGTGCTGGCACCAATGGCCGGATTGGGCACGGTAGACCTTGCAGCCGCGGTCTCGAATGCCGGCGGCATTGGCTCGATCGGCTGCGCTGTCTTGACGCCTGAGCTCATTGCAAAGACCGTTGCCGAGCTACGGCGACTGACGAAGAAACCAATCAATCTCAACTTCTTCTGCCACGATGCGGCAAAGGCGGACGCCGCTCGCGAGCGTGCCTGGCATGAGAAGCTTTCGTCGTATTATCGCGAACTGGGCATCGCCCCCGCAACGGCTGCACCGCGCCTCGATCTCGCTCCGTTCGGCGATGCCGCGTCCGCCGTAGTCGAACAGGTTCGGCCGGAAGTGGTAAGCTTTCATTTCGGTTTGCCCGAGCCCGGATTGGTCGATCGGGTCAAGGCAGCTGGCTGCAAGGTGATCTCATCGGCGACGACAGTCGACGAAGCATGCTGGCTCGAAAAGCATGGTGCCGATGCGATCATCGCTCAGGGGTACGAAGCCGGAGGACATCGAGGCTTATTCCTCGATTCTGACAGCGAGCGCGCGATCGCCTCACAGGCCGGCACGTTCGCCCTTGTGCCACAAGTCGCTGACGCCGTCAGCGTGCCCGTGATCGCAGCCGGCGGGATCGGGGATGGGCGAGGGATCGCAGCGGCATTCGCACTCGGGGCCGCCGGCGTGCAGGTTGGAACCGCCTTTCTGCTGTGTGCCGAGTCGGCAACGCCCCCGCTCCATCGCGAGGCTCTGCGAAATGCGCGGTTGAACCAGACTGTCGTGACCAACGTGTTCTCCGGGCGACCGGCGAGGGTTCTGGTCAATCGCCTTGCCGCCGAGATTGGTCCCTGGTCGGACGCGGCGCCGGACTTTCCGCTGCCCATGGGCGAACTGTCGCCGCTGCGTGCTGCGGCTGAGCAGAATGGAAGCTCCGATTTCACGCCACTCTGGTCAGGTCAGGCGGCCGCGCTTGCCCGCGAGATGCCCGCCAGAATGTTGATGGATATCCTCGTGCGGGAAGCCACCAAGTCTGGAGGCAGCTGATGTCCGGCTTGGGATACCAACCAAAGTCCGAATTGGGTCGAAGTCCGGCGTCGTTCGCGGCGGATCGGCGCGCCGGGTTTACCCTGCGAAACCGACCTGACGTTGAGGAGCGCTGGCGGCAGGGATGGGCCAGCAGCGGACATTGCGGCTGACTTTCGCGCCACCGTTCGAACGCCCGGCCGGTCTGCTTTGGGGGCGCGCTAGACGCGCCTGCGCGGTAGCGAGGTCGAGCCGAACCGATTGTCGCCAGGCCGTCCGGGAAATACACTCAGGATTGCCGCCAATAAAAGATAAGGAAGCCAATACGGAATGCTGAGCGCGTCGACGAGGAGAGGAATTGCGAGGATTGTGAGCGCCCACCAACCCGAGATGTTGAAGTCATGTAGTCGCTTCACAAGGATTGCAGCGAGCGGCCAGAGCGAGATAAAGAGGACAGCCTGGACGATGGGCCAGTCGAGCGGAGGGTTGACGCTATAGTATTGGGGTCCTGAATCAGTGAGCTTCCTCGCGACGCGCACGACGAGCATATCGACTAGCACAAGTCCCAAAAGTCCCAATCGAAATTCCTGCGGACCGATGCGGCCTTTCATGGATAAGAAATACCAACTGAAAGCTGAATGCATGCGCCTCCGAGATCATCCTGTCCGATAGCTGTCGTGCAACGCTTAAGCAGCATAGGCTATTCAGCCCAACACTATCCGAATAGATAACCTAAAATTGTGCGCACGGGCGGACAATCGCCGACGGTCACAATAGGATCAGGCCAGCAGCGTCGCATAGGACGCCAGAGGGCGATGCCCCCCGGTCGGCGCTGGGCTGATCTGTGCTAGGCTTCGTCAACACATGGTTGGTTTTGGCGGAGGCGGTTGTGAGGCGACGTGAGTTCATCGCGCTCCTCGGCGGCGCGGCGGCAATCCGACCACTCGGCGCGCATGCGGAGCGTCCGCGAGAGCGCATCCTCTATTTCACATACTCCGCCGGCTACCGGCACGATGTCATACCGCTTTCTAAGGTTATCCTGACCCAGATCGGAAGCCATTCGGGTGTTTTTGAAGTCACTGCAACGGAAGACACGTCTGAATTTTCTACCGAAAACCTCGAGCGCTACGCAGCGGTGATGTTCTATACGTCAGGAGAACTTCCGATGAGCGACGCGCAAAAGAGAGCTCTTCTCGACTTTGTGCGCTCGGGCCGCGGGTTCCTCGGCGTTCATTCGGCGACGGACACATTCTACACTTGGCCGGACTATCTCGATCTGGTCGGCGGCTACTTTAATGGTCATCCTTGGCATCAGGCCGTGAAGATCGAGGTGGTTGATCCCGGCGATCCCCTGGTGGCTTTTCTCGGGAATTCGTTGCAAGTCGAGGACGAGATCTACCAAATCGGCGACTTCGACTATCGTGGTTCACGCGTGCTCCTGCGCCTCGACCCAAGCTCGGTGGACCTTGGCAAGACCGGCGTACATCAACGATTCTATGGCTGGCCTCTCACCTGGACCCGATTCTATGGCGAGGGACGAGTATTTTATTCGGCGTTAGGCCACGAGCCGTCAGTTTGGCGGGACGCCCGCTACCAGCGAATTCTCACGAACGCTATCCTGTGGTCTATGCGAAGGTCGCCCTGGTAGACGCCGCGGCACTTCGCATTTGCGGTCAGCCCAACGCCTCCATCCAGCCGGCGACGGCCCGTCCGATCTCGTCCGGCGAGTCTTCCTGGACAAAATGGAGTCCCGAGATTGTCACCTCGGTCTGTGCCGGGAGGCTGCGGGCCAAATCGAGAACCGGGCCATGGGCGAGGATCCCACCGGGCTCCGCCCTCAGGAACAACTTGGGTATATGACTCGTCTTAAGCCAGTCGGCGTAGGCGGTCACGATCGCAGTCACGTCGGCGGGCTCGCCCTCGATGGGGATTTGCCTGGGCCACGTCAGCGTCGGACGCCGGCCCTCGCCGGGCTCGGCGAACGGCCGTCGGTACTCCGCCATATCCTCGTCGGACATCTTGCGAAGGATGGCTCCCGGCAGGATCTTCTCGATGAAGAAATTGTCTCGCAAGACCATTTCCTCGCCTTTCTCGGAACGTAGCCCTTGCAAGGCGTGACGCATTTCGAACTTGTCCCAGTGGTCCCAGTACTGCGGCCCCATGATCGCCTCCATGTACGCGATACCCTTCACGGCCTCGCGGTGGCGGTTGGCCCAGTCGAAGCCGAGCGCCGAACCCCAGTCATGGACGACGAGGGTGACCCGTTCGCGCACGTCCAGGGACTCGAGCAGGGCGTCGAGATAGCGGCGGTGCTCCACGAAGCGATACGAGTTGGGACCGCTGTCAGGCAGCTTGTCGGAATCGCCCATGCCGATCAGGTCGGGGGCGATGCAGCGACCCAGCGGCTTCAGGTGCGGCAACACATTGCGCCAGAGATACGACGAAGTGGGATTGCCGTGCAGCAGTACGATGGGGTCGCCCTTTCCCACCTCCACATACGCCATCTCGCGGCCGAGAACCCGCCGCCGCTGCTTCTTATAGGGAAATGCCGCAGAGATCATGTTCGCTCTCCCGTTTACATTGGGCACAGCGACACCGCGAAGCCTGCGCAACAGCGCGCCGCTGGGCTCGAGAGTGATCTTACTAAGGCCCTGCATCAATCGCTTGCCCGCCATTGATGCTATTATGCTAATCTTGCTCAGAAGATCACCCAAGCAGATGCTGGGTATCAAGCCATTGATATGCCGCGCGTTAAGCGGATAGTTCGACGGCGCTTGCCCACTGCCCAGATCAACGTTTAAGCTGCTTTCCTGGAGCGGTTCCCTGATCTGATGCTGAGATTTTCTTAGGATTACTCAACCGACGGGGCAGGCCGTGATGGCCGAGCAAGGCCTACGAGCCGTCTATGAGTCGAACGGGTGGGAGATCGATCTTACCCAGCGTGAGCTGCGGTTCCGAGGTGTTTCCGTTCCGATCGGGAACCGCGCATTCGAAATTCTGGAGATTCTGGTTCAGTCGGGCGGCGAGCTTGTCACCAAGCGCGATCTTATAGATCGGGTGTGGCCGGTTGCGACGGTCGAAGAAAACACGCTCCAGATTCATATATCCGCCATTCGCAAGGCGCTCGGCGCCGATCGCGAGTTGTTGCAGACGGTGTCCGGCCGCGGCTATCACCTGCGCGGCATCTGGACCATGCGGCCAGCAACCGGACCGGGACATCCACTCTACCTAAAGGAAAGTGCGTCGGCGCAGCCATTAGCGTCGACCAACCTGCCGCAGCCCGTTTCAGCGTTGATCGGCCGCACCGC
This sequence comes from Bradyrhizobium sp. 604_D8_N2_3, assembly GCF_051810765.1. Taxonomy (NCBI): domain Bacteria; kingdom Pseudomonadati; phylum Pseudomonadota; class Alphaproteobacteria; order Hyphomicrobiales; family Nitrobacteraceae; genus Bradyrhizobium; species Bradyrhizobium sp. 604_D8_N2_3. The sequence goes on from NZ_JBPWPM010000001.1 coordinate 3,692,136, forward strand.
CGAGGTCGAGGAAATCTCGAAGCTTGTCCGTGCCGGCCGGCTCGTCACCCTGACCGGGGCGGGGGGCATCGGCAAGACACGGCTCGCGCTCGCGGTCGCCCGTGAACTGCTGCCGCATTTTCCAGAGGGGGTGTGGCTGGCCGAGTTCTCGCCGCTCGCTGATCCCAGTCTGGTTCCCATAGCGCTCGCTGCCGCGATCGGACTCAAGTTCGGCGGCGGTGAAATTTCGACGCAGCGCGTGGCGCTGGCACTGGCAGCGCGGCGCTTGTTGGTGGTGTTGGACACCTGCGAGCATGTGATCGACGCCGCGGCGAGGATGGCTGAGGGCGTGCTGCGAGCCGGATCCTCGGCTCAGATCATCGCAACCAGCCGCGAGCCGCTCCGGGCCGAGGGGGAGCAGGTCTACTGGGTGCAGCCGCTCTCGATTCCGACGGAGGACGCGGACGATCTCCTGGAATACGGCGCCGTCAGACTATTCATCGAACGTGCACGAGCAACCGAGGCAGGGGCGGTTCTGGATGGCTATCAGGCAAAGACGATCGCGGCGATCTGCCGGCGTCTTGATGGCATACCGCTCGCGATTGAAATGGCGGCGGCACGTGTCACGGCACTCGGTGTCGAAGAACTCGCCGCTCACCTTGACGATCGCTTTCAGCTGCTGACCGGAGGGCGGACGGCGCTGCCGCGGCACCAAACTCTGCGGGCGACCTTCGATTGGAGCTACGAGCTACTGACTGAGCCTGAGCTGGTGCTCCTCCGCCGGCTCGCGGTCTTCGCCGGCGCCATCGACCTGGAGGCGATCTGCGCGGTGGTAACGGGCGCCGGGATCGCTTTGCCGGACGTGGTCGATGGAATTTCCAGCCTGGTTTCGAAGTCGCTGGTTGTGGCGGAAATCGATGCCACCACGGCGCGCTACCGCTTATTGGATACGACCCATACGTATGCCCTCGAAAAGCTCGGCGAGAGCGGGGAACGGGAACGGCTCGCGCGCCGCCATGCCGAATATTACCGGGACTTGTTCGAGCGGGCTGAAGCGGAGCTGGAGATGCGCCCCACGGTCGACTGGATGGGCGACTACGGACGGCACATCGACAACCTGCGCGCGGCGCTGGGTTGGGCCTTTTCACCCAGCGGTGACGTGCAGATTGGCGCGGGGCTGACCGCGGCCGCAGTGCCCCTATGCGTCCATTCGTCGTTGCTGGAGGAATGCCGCGGCCGCGTGGAGCGGGCGATCGCCGCCCTTGGGGCTGCCGTCAATGGCGACGCGCGCCTCGAGATGAAGCTGCATACCGCGCTCGGTACGACCCTGATATTTGTCACCGACGCGAAAATTCCCGCGCTCGGCGAAGCCTGGACAAAGGCGCTGGAGCTTGCAGAGAGGCTTGACGATGTCGAGCACCAATTGCGGTCGCTGCTAGGCCTGTGGTTCTTTCACCGGGTTGCCGGCCGCCTTCGCGCCTCCTTGACCGCCGCGCAACGATTCAGCGCCCTTGCGGCAAGCCGGTCAAATTCCAACGATCGGCTGATCGGTGAGCGATTGATCGGCATCTCGCAGCAATGCCTCGGCGATCAAGCGAGCGCGCGGTATCACCTCGAACGCATGCTCGCGCACTATGTTCCTCCAGTCCAAAAGTCGCGGATCAGCCGTTTCCGGAGCAACCAGCGGGTGACCGCCGGCGCCTTTCTGGGCCGGACCCTATGGCTGCAGGGATTTCCGGATCGCGCAATGCACGTCACCGAAACATACCTGCATGAGGCATCTGCCAGCAGACACGTCAACTCGGTGTGCTACATCGTCGCCAACGCAGCATGCCCGATCGCGCTGTGGAGCGGCCATATGGATGTCGCAGACCATTACGTGGCAAGGCTGATCGACCTTTCGACCAGGCATTCGTTGATGCGCTATGTTGCCTTTGCCCGCAGCCATCAAGGACTGCTTGCGATCAAGCGCGGAGATACCGCCGGCGGATTGCCGCTGCTGCGGTCAGGCATCGACGAACTCGGCGACGAAGTCAACGCATCGCATCGCTATTTCCTGTTCGTTGGTGAGATGGCGGAAGGCTTGGGGCGTGTCGGGCAAGTGGGCGAAGGACTTTCGGTGGTACACGATGCGATCGCGCGCGCAGAGGAGACCGAAGAACGCTTGAGCATCGCCGAGCTGCTGCGCATCAAGGGCGAACTGCTGCTGTTGCAAGGTGCGCCCGGCGCTGCGGCAACGGCCGAGGATCAGTTTTACCAGGCGATGAAGTGGGCGAGCCTGCAGGGCGCTCTGTCCTGGGAACTACGCGCCGCCACAAGCTTGGGACAGTTGTTTCGCGATCAGGCCCGACCGGCTGAAGCGAAGGCGCTGCTACAACCGATTTACGACCGGTTTACCGAAGGTCTCAACACCGCCGACCTTAAGCGAGCAAGAGGTCTTTTGCGTGATCTCGGTTAAGTCAGTCTCCGTTCTTAGCGAGGCTCTGATGTTTGGGGGAAGTTTTGCTTGCTCAATGGAGGAGGCAAGTACCTCAGCTTCCCGGGCGCTGTACTGGTCTCGCTGGTAGGGAATCCCGCGAGGTGCAGGCGTCCCCCAGCTTCCGCGCGAAACGGTAGCGTCTGCTCGGGGCCAGGAACGGACGTATCGGTGGCCGAACTGAGCGCGGGAAGGCCGTTGCCCGTTCATACAGCTTGCTGAAACGCCCCCGTTAAATGGCGCGCGAAACAGAGGAAGAACCTCTGCATTGCCTGATCCGCCTTGGTTCGGGCTGCGACCAATGCATCGGGACCAAGGGCCGATCCTTCAACGGAGAAGAACGTCAAATCATGCAGCCCGATGGTGCCGAGGATAGCTTTTAGATACGGCGTGAGAAAATCGGGCTGATGCGCGCGATCGCCGGAAAATCGTCCGCCCGAGGACACTGCGACAAAAACCGGGCGGTCGCGCAACGCCCCCAGTTTTCCCTGGGCAGTCACGTCGAACGTTCGACGGACTCGAACGACGTGATCTATCCAAGCTTTGAGAGCGGCAGGCACGGTGAAGTTATGCATCGGAGTTGCGATGACGACGAAGTCCGCGCTCTCCAGTTCCTGGATCAGTTCTTCGGACCGGGACATGGAACCCTCGACAAACATTTCCAGGCAGGATCGCTCGGTCGCGCCAAGAGCAGTTGCGTAGCTTTCGTCGATGTCGGCGACGCCGCTGATCGGCCGAATTATGACGGTTGCCGTCGGCTCGCCATCCAGCAGGTGGCCGACGATTTTCTGAGATAGCCTGTAACTCTCCGAGGCCTGCCCGCGGGGGCTGCAAGTCAAATGCAGTATTTTCGTCATCTGCTTTCCAATCGCTGTTGTCCGAACTCTGATCATCAGCAAAGAGCAATTTCGGCCTGCATCCAAGGACCATGAATGAGCTTTGCGACTGGTCCATGATTTGCCGGCGCAGGCTTGACCGCTGTCGCGTGCGAGGAGTGGAGACCAATCCGAACCGTTATGGCAGAGTGGGTTTTTCGTTCATCGAAAGATCGGATCGGGCCATGCCTGCCGCGAATCCCCGAAAGCTCCCGCCGCTTGATCCGAAGGCTGCAGCACCGTTCTACCGGCAGATTTACGATCGGTTTCGCGACGCTATCGCCACTGGAATGTTGAAGCCTGGTGACCGCATTCCGTCGGCACGGGCGTTGACCAAGGAATTGGGGCTGGCGAGAGGTACCATCGACACGGCTTATTCCTTGCTGGCCGCTGAAGGGTATGTCGAGGCGCGCGGGCAGGCAGGAACCATTGTAAGCCCAGACCTTACGCCGCGAATATCCATTGCGAACCCGACGCCGCGAGCGGATCCCCGGATGGATGCAGTCAGTTTTCGTCCGGATTCCATCCTGCCGTTCCAGATGGGTTTGCCCGCCCTGGATGCGTTTCCCCGGAAGATCTGGGCACGCCTTGGCGCGCGCAGTGCGCGGGCCATGCAGCCTTCCGATATGATCCATCCCCCTGTGTCCGGCTTGCCTTCGCTGCGTGCTGAAATCGCGAGATATCTCCAGGTTTCGCGTGGGATCAACTGCTCCCCGTCTCAGGTGTTCGTGACCTCGGGATACCGCCAAACCGTGGAGCTGATCGGTCATGCCCTGCTGAAGGCGGGTGATCGCGTCTGGCTCGAAGACCCGGGATATCCGCCCACGCGAGAAATTTTCGAATATATGCATATCGAAGGCATCTCGGTGCCGGTCGATGCGGAAGGCATGGTCGTTTCTGATGCCATCAAGCTCGCGTCCCGGGCGCGCGCAGCGGTGGTCACGCCTGCGCATCAGAGCCCGCTCTGCATGTCCCTGTCGTTACCTCGGCGTCTGGCGCTGTTGGACTGGGCCGCGCGAAACAAGGCATGGATCATCGAAGACGACTACGATGGCGAATACCGCTATGTCAGCCGCCCCCTCCCTGCATTGAAAAGCCTCGATCGTGACGGGCGGGTGCTCTATGCGGGTACCTTCAGCAAGGTACTTTTTCCAGGCATGCGGCTGGCCTATCTCGTCGTGCCGGAAGCGCAGGTCGAGCGGTTTGAGGAGGTCACCGAAAGCCTTTCAACTGGCTCTCCGGGGCTTACGCAAACCATCGTCACTTCATTCATCGCCGAAGGACATTTTGCGCGCCATATCCAGCGGATGCGGAGGCTCTATGCCGAGCGCCGCGCGGCAACCGCGGCGGGGCTGGAAAGCGTGCTGGGAAAAAATGTGCGAATAGATTTACAGCCGGGGGGCATGCACCTGATCTTGCGTCTGCGAGGCAACCGTTCAGATCGCCGGCTCGCTGCGAGCATGCGGGAACAAGGCCTGTACGCGGAGGCACTTACGGATTGGACGAGGCGCAATGATGGGGCTTCCGCCCTTCTTTTGAACTTCACGAATATCGCCTCGCGGCGCACGGCCGAAAATTTCGGACGGCGCATTTTGGGATTGATGTGACTGAAGTTCGAGCGTGATCTGCCGGATTATGGAAATCATGGTCCAGCTACAAACGCCTATCATGGACCTTCTTGAATAGGCCAAGATGCGAGACGATGGAATCCTTCAACCAGATGAGGATTCAATCATGAACAAGCGCATCGATTACGCCAAGGCTTCACCGGAAGGCTTCAAGGCTTTTGGAGGGGTCTACGTCTATCTTCAAAAAAGCGGCCTTTCAAAGCAACTTGTCGATCTCGTCTATCTGCGGGTTTCGCAGATCAACGGCTGTGCCTACTGCATCGATATGCACTCCCGCGACCTGCTCAAGTCTGGTGTCGCCGCGGACAAGCTCGTGCTGGTGCCTGTGTGGCGAGACGCGGGGGAAGTCTTTAATGAGCGCGAACGCTCTGCGCTGGCCTGGACCGAAACCGTGACGAGGGTGGCCGAAACCGGCGTTCCCGATGCCGACTACGAGGCCGCCGCCGGCGAATTCAGCGACAAGGAACTCGCTGACCTCACCTATGCCATCGGCCTGATGAGCGCGTTCAATCGATTGGGAATTTCGTTCCGCTCGATCCCCGCTGCCGCCAGTAAGGCTTGAGGCGCCCATCAGCAAGCATGTCGCGCATGGAATCCTCCATGCGCGTCCAGCCCCTCACAAGCGGCCCGGCGGTAACGCCCGGTGACCAGCGAATGGATTGACCCACATGGCATGGATGATATTGGCCTCCGCCGGCCTTCTCGAGATCGGATTCGCCTTCGGTATGAAGTGGTCCGCAGGCTTCACGCTGCTGATACCCGCGCTGTTTACGGCTGCCACCGGTTTGTCGAGTATCTTTCTTCTCTCGCTGGCGCTCCGCACACTTCCCGTAGGAACGGGGTACGCGGTCTGGACCGGTATCGGTGCCGCGGGTACCGCCGTTCTGGGTATCGCAGTGCTGGGCGACTCTGCGTCGCCGGCGCGGATACTTTGCATTGCTTTGATTGTGGCCGGCGTGATTGGACTAAAGCTTGTCTCTGCAAACTGAGGATGCCACTGACGCTCGGGTGCCCGTTTCGGCCTGACCGTTTGATGCTAAGGCGGATCCGGCGACCACCAACGCAGGGCGGCCCAGGTCAGAACATTCATGGCGTTCTCCTTCTGCAGCCGGAGATGGCGCAATCTTGCCGGCGGGCGCCGGACGAATGCGCCGCGATTCACTCCGACTTGGGCGGTTATTCCGGCACGACCAGAGCCTTGTTCGTGCGCAGCGCGCTCATCACCTTCGGATCGAGTTTGAGATGGGCTTGCACCAGTCCCGGCGGTGTTGCCGCCATCCAGGTATCGAGCGAGAAATCGATAAAGCGGTCACTCTTGAACGTCTCGAGAAATCGAAAGTTGGTCGAGCCGGTATTCTCGAGATAGTGGCCCATCGCCACCGGGACGTAACCAACGTCGCCGGCCTGCAGATCAAATGTGCGCGCCTGCCCCTGGCCGGCAAACACACCCATGCGCGCCTGTCCCTCGATGACGTAGAGCCACTCGTCTCCGTTAGGGTGCCAGTGCACCTCGCGCAATCCGCCAGGTTCGAGTTCAACCAGGGCCGCTGCGGTCGTTGTGCTGATTGGAAACAAACGGGAATCGGTGATCCGCACCGTTCCGCCCTTCGTCTTGATGGGCACCTGCTCCATCATCCGCCACGTGTAGCTCGTCTCCGACGCCTTTGCGCCCGATATGGCTTCCGATCCGAGCGGCCCCGGCAACGGGGCCAGGAAAATATAGCGCTCGCTTTCATCGGGAGTGTGGCCGAACAACGAGGCAGGCACTCCGAAATTCTTGCCCAGCACATCGGTCGGTATGCGCTTGAACCAGTCGTTGAGCAGGAAGGTGTTGTCTTCGTCGAAATCGCCATCGTCGAACACGAGAAGAAATTCGCAGCCGTCGGGGCCGAGGCCCTGGATCGAGTGCGGGGTTCCGCCCGGGAAGAACCAGAGATCTCCGACGCCGACGTCATCGACGAAATAGCGTCCCTCGGAATCGACGGCCGTCACGCGAGCCGTGCCATAGAGCATGTAGGCCCATTCTGACGCCTTATGCCAATGCAGCTCACGCACACCGCCCGCGTTCAGGCGCATATTTACGCCGGCCATGGACTTGGCAATGCCTAGCTCACGCTGCGTGACCTGGCGGGTCCAGCCGCCCGGCTCAAGCCGCATATGGGCATCCGAGAACGAGAAGCGCAGGTTCGGCAAGGTGCCATGATCGGTCGACGGCGGTACCAGCAGATCCGGGTTCTGCCGATCCCGCATGAGATTGCGCGGACCGGGATCGGTGCCGCCGTGACCCGGTCGCTGTGGCTGAGGAATCGCGCCGTCCGCGGTTTGCGCGTGCGCCAGCCCAACGCTCGTTAGAAGACCTCCGGTAGCAGTCGCTGCCAACATATAGCGACGAGAAATGGAATCCATGCGCGGTTCTCCCATGATTCCAGGCTACAATGCTTCTGCGCACGCTATCAAAGCAGTACACTTCGATATTTCTCGTTAGCACGAGTTCCAGCGGCTTCGGGCAGGGCGAGCGCCAACATTGGCACTGTCCGCCTCGATGCTTCGATAACCGTATCGGTTTTCGAACCAGGCCGTTGACCCATACCCCCGCTGCGATCGACGAAAGACCCGGGATCACGATGCGGAGCTCTATGCTCGTACGGATGCCATCCACGATGCCTTTGGCGGACAGTTTGCTGCCTTCACTAAGGACGGCGAGGACAACAAAACGCTGTTCGCAAAGACCGGAAAATTGCCGATGCCGGTCTTGGCTATCGGTGGCGATCACTCCGTCGGCACATCGATGAACTCCGACTTGGCCGATGTCGCGAGCGTCGCCAAGAATGCTGTCATAACCAATGCGGGCTTTTTGCCTAATTGTCTCCGGAACTGCTTGAGGTCAGCTTTGGGTTATAAGCAGTCCTCGGCTGAACCGATCGGGCAGGTCAGCTATGGGCCAGAAGCGGACGACGAGACCGAGCGTCTTGGCATCCCCAAGGCCAACGATAAGCTCGAACTTCTCCGGTGGCTGCGTCCATCTGGGCTTGCCTTACGAACCCACTGACTACACGCTACCCAAATGAGCAGATTCCACGCCCGAGGTAAGGTCATGATCGGCGCCACGGCACTCCGTGCGCTTGTGCTGACTGCAGCTTTTTTCGCGGCGTTGTCGCCGGCCACCTGCCTTGGCGAAAACAGCAACCGCTTGCCGGCCAAGGCTACAAAGGAGCTACCACCCGAGTTGCTCTCGCTGCTCCGACAAAAGAAGATGCCAAAATACTCGCCTATCCTTGTGCGCGTCTTCAAGCAAGAGGCGGAGCTCGAAGTCTGGAAACAGGACACCACCGGCCTCTTCAAAATCCTCAAGGTGTACCCGATCTGTCGGTGGTCGGGGGATCTCGGGCCGAAACTGAAGGAGGGTGACCGTCAGGCTCCAGAGGGGTTCTATACGATTACTCCCGAGCTGATGAATCCCAACTCCGATTACCATCTCGCGATCAACGTCGGCTTTCCCAACAGCTTCGACAAGGCAAACAATCGCGACGGCAGCTTACTCATGATCCATGGCGACTGCTCATCGAGCGGTTGCTATGCCATGACCGACGAACAGATAAGCGAGATCTATTCGCTAGCGCGGGACTCCCTCGGCGGCCGACCGTCCTTTCAGGTCCAGGCTTATCCATTCCGCCTGACGTCGGCAAACCTGGCGCAGCATCGAAATAGCCCGAACCTCTCCTTCTGGAAAATGCTCAAAGTCGGCAACGATCACTTCGAGACGACGCATCTCGAACCTAAGGTGGACGTGTGCAATCGACGCTATGTGTTCGATGCGCAAGCTCCACCAAATTCGCCGTATCCTCTCGTGTTCAGTCCCACCGATAAATGCCCCGCGTTTGTTGTGGATTCCAAAATTGCGCGGCGGGCGCTTGAGAAGCAACGTACCGACGAACTCGAATTCGCGCGATTGCTCAATGACAACGTCCCGGCAGCCCCGATCTATAGCGGACTGGACGGCGGAATGAACGAGGCTTTTCTAGCAAAGTATCTGGTCAGAGTGACGCTTGCGAAAGTGATGCCGTATGCATCTTATCTGCCGCAACTGCCGCCAATCCCCTGGGTCACCAACGATGGTTCGTTGACGAGTAGATGGTTTGGCACCTCGTTCTCGAAACCGATTGCATGTGATCTGGCCCGTTCCAGCTTCCTGTCGACCGTCGTGGAAGGAGACGACGGGTGCTAGAGCGCCCGCACATCCACCAACCGCTGCTTGGGGCCAATAGGCGAGATCGCCGATCAGCCTTTTGCATTCAATGACCTCGTCGTTTCCATCAACACCTGACGGGCAGGTGAGCTTAACCATCCAGAATCGGTCAAGTGCATTGCCCCTTCGGTGCAAACTGTCTTCTGGCGAGAGATGGGCGTCAACGGTAACATTGCGCACACTGTTGGAGCGGGGAGAGACGAATGATCTCTGCTTGTTGGCTTGCCGTTTGGATCGCGTGCTTCGGCTTAGGAATGGCCGTGGTCTTCCGGACGGGGCTTGGTATTGAACGTTGGTCTCCCGCTCTCGGCTTGGCCTATCTCGTAATCATTGGCCCTTCAGTTCCAATCGTAGCTTGGTTGGCCGCGGATCAGATCGTAACTGTAGAGCAGGCCAGTTGCGCGGAGTTGGACCCAGCAGCGGATCGGCTGAACGGCATGTCGCCATCCGAATTCCGCGTGCGCTGTATCGCAACCCAAGACAATTCGGGTTGGCTTGCTCGTCGCAGAACATGAAAGCTCTGGAGACAAATCATGCCGGAAGCGCTTGAAGTCGAGATATCTGCCTTCTTCAATAAATACATGCAGACATTCACCACCTGGGATGGTGATCAAATCGCCAAACTCTACTGCGCTCCCTGCATCACCATGCGGGGTGACGGGTCGATACATAGTTTTCAGTCACGTGACGAGATTGCGCGGTTTTTCCAAGGAGTGGCCGACACCTACCGACGCGAAGGGGCCGAAAGTGGAACTCTGCACGATGTAGTGGCTGTTCCTATAGGCGAACGCAGTGCTCTCGGAACTGTAACGTGGAAAAACCTCCGACCGGATGGAAGCGTCACAAGGCAATGGCGGCAGTCGTACAACCTTGTTCGCTCCCCCGACGGCTGGCGCATCCTTGCTACGACATTTCACCTAAGCGGGGTACCGAGCTAGTGATTTCCGCTTTGGGTCAAAAGCTGCGGTCAGCCCAACCATCGTGTGACTTCCGCTTTCCCGTAGACAGCCGACATCGCGACGCCTCTTGCGCTGGTCAGCTGGCGTGATTCTGCTCAACCAAAAGCGGTCATGTGTCGATCTCGGTTCTGAAGATGAATGGAGCTCGATGAGATGTTTCGCATTTTATGGCACAGGTAACCCTTGCGCGCCGGTTTCGCCGAGCGCACTCTTGCAGAGCGCTTTCACAAGAACTACGGAGGGTGCGATCATGCCACGGGTCAAGCAAGCTTCGAAGCAGAAGCGCACAGCCAAAGCCGCCACCGTGAAGGTGCTAGGTGCGGCCGGACTGGGTCTTTCGCTGGCGAGTAGCGCATCCGCATCCACGATGCCCGCTACCGGTATCCCGCAATCCAACACCTCGCCAAATCAGCGCTTCTTTCTTGGCGAAGAGGAAATGGCCGACGTCAGTCTGGCCACGTTCCATCTTTTCGATAGAGAAAACTTTGGCGGCGGCGTGCAGCTAGCGCGGGGGTGCGGTGGTTGCGGGTGCGGCCATGGTGGCGGGGGGTGCGGCGGCGGCCGAGGTTGCGGCGGCGGCGGGTTTGTTGGCGGCCGAGGTTGCGGTGGCGGCGGGTTTGTTGGCGGCCGAGGTTGCGGTGGTGGTGGGTTTGTTGGCATCCGAGGTTGCGGTGGTGGCGGGCTCGTTGGCATTCGAGGTTGCGGTGGTAGCGGGTTCGTTGGCATCCGAGGTTGCGGTGGCTTCCGTGGTTGCCGTGGCTTCCGTGGTTGCGGTTGCGGCGGCTGCGGGTTCAGCATCGGATTCTATGACGACATCGGGTTCGATGACTGGGGGTATGGTGGCTGGGGGTTCGGTGGTTGCGCGGGTTGCTGCGGATCCTGGGGAGCGTGCCGCTTGTGCTAAGTCCCACCAAGGACTCTGCTAAGCTGCGATCAGCCTCTCGCTGGTTACGAGTTTAAGGTCGACTTCGGGGCAAAATGCGAAGAACTCAGAGCGAGCAAATCCAGTCCGCATGCCTCGCTAAGCGGACCTCCTTGAGCGGTGTCGTCACTTCGCTGATGGGCCAACATCGGACTTCCCAAGAATACATGACGCAAAGTGATTGTCAGCCGAAGCCGGGGCATCTCCGTTCCTTGGGCCAGAGATGCTACCTGCTGCTGACAGTATGCTGTCAGTAGCACAGCGATACAGTCCTCCCGAACTTATAGGGGGAGATAAAGCTGTGAAGTTGTCTTCAACACGCCTGATCTCCGCTGATATCAAGGCTCTCGTCAACCTCTACGAGGTTTGGGCCAGCGTTGGCGCGACCCTTCATCTCTGGCGGCAGCGTTATCGCGATCGCCGGGAGCTCGCGCGCTGGACCGAGCCCGACCTGCACGATATCGGCGTCTCCCGGAGCGACATCGCGCACGAACTCGAAAAGCCGTTTTGGCGGGCCTAGCGACGGCAGCCGCGCCGGTACCGGGTTAACGGGATTCGAGGTTTAGCCGCCCCCATAAGGTGCTGCCTGCACGTTCCCGAACCTGTTGAAGTTGTTCTCCGGATTATACCCGGAGTCGCGCAGGTTCTTGATGTACATCTCGCGGTCGTTGGAATTACCTGGGCCCACAGCATATGGGCTCAGCCCCCTCGACCCCTCGCTCGGCGACGGCGCAGGCGACGCGCGGCCATGATGGGTCCTCTGTGCGGCCAAAGCGCCAGAAGTAGAAATTGCGAGAATAGCAACGATGACAAGAATGCTTTTGGCCATAGATCAGCTCTTCGATAATCCACGGGACTGGCATGACCGGCACTCGTCGGCCATGGTCGAGGGATGATTGCCATACCGTACCAGGGGCTCGCCCTGGCACCCGTACCCGCGCCCTTCCGCCCAAGCAGGCGGCGCAAGCGCGGCAATCGCCAGTAGTCTGGTCTTTTCGTGGCTGGCGATTTCTGATCACTATACGATGGGGACGACCGCTCTGTCTGGCAACAGGAGGTCCTTCAAACTAGCGCGAGGACCGGTCGAGCCTAAGCCCAATGCCTGCGCGGCGAACGGGTGGTCCGGTCTGGGTCAAAAGGCGACCTTCGGGCGCGGCTGATTTAGGTCCGTTCAACCCTCAACAGCGGACATCGGAACACTGCCGCCGCAGGTCCGAAAAGTGCCATAAGCTGCCATTGAAGACGAAGGCACTTTTTTTTCTCGATCCTGACCGGATTCTTCCCGATGTCCTAAAGTCTATCTTGGTTGAAAAGACACGAGAGGCAGCGAAATGCTACCGGCACCAATCACTTGTTGCTTCTACCGTTGTCGCGGACTCTGCCTTCAGACCTGGATCGTCGCGACTTTCGCAATCATGATGGCCTCCGCTCCACTGCAAGCCTCAACAGCACCAAAAACGTCAGCGTGCGGATACCTCGCTGGTCTAATTGATAAGGCACCGCCATCAGGGCCGTTGTTCCTGCCCAGCTATCCGACCGTCGAATCGGGGCCTCTGCATGGCGCCGCCTACCTCTATGACAATGCGGTAGCCGCCATCGCGTTGGTCGGTTGCGGTGAGCAAGACAAAGCGTATCGGATTGGCTCGGCGCTTCTCTGGGCCATCGACAACGACCGCACCTGGCATGATGGACGGCTCCGGAACGCTTACGCCGCGGGCGTGGTGGGGAATGGCCCCGTCAAACTTCCGGGGTGGTGGGACAATACTCAGAACAAATGGTTAGAGGATCGATATCAGGTGGGCAGCGATGTTGGTAACATGGCATGGGCCATGTTGGCGTTGCTGTCGCTTGATGATGTGAACGCCGGCTCTCGGTTCCGCGATGGTGCAGCACGGCTTGGCGCCTGGGTCGCGCAATGGGCCGATACGCGCGGTACTGGCGGTTTCACGGGTGGTACGTTTGGGCACGAACCGACGCCGGAAGTGCGGACGTGGAAATCGACTGAACATAATACTGACCTCGCCGCCGCGTTTGGCCTTCTTGCGATCCGTACAGGGGATTCGCGCTGGCGCGATAAGGCAACGGTCGCTGAGTACTTCGTAAATACGATGTGGGATCCGGCATGCGCCTGTTTCGCCGCAGGTACCGCTGAAGACGGTGTCACGCACAATCCGATTTTGGCTCTCGATGCTCAGGTCTGGCCTTTAATAGCGCTCCACGGAGCGGTCGAGAAATTTGCATCGGCAATTACGACCGCCGAACAGCGAATGAGTGTCGATGAGGGCTTTTCTTACGGTGAAGACCGAGACGGTGTGTGGACCGAAGGAACGGGCCAAATGGCTCTCTTGATGAAATTGCTCGGCAGGACTGGGAGAGCAGACTCGTTGATCGCTGTAGTCGAATCCCAGAGGTCGCCGGATGGTGGGTTCTATGCCACAACTGCCCGCGAGTTGCCGACCGGGTTCGTGTTGGACACCGATCCGACCAAACCGCGGCTCTATTTCCGATTGTCACATCTTGGCGCAGCTTCGTGGGCTGCCCTCGCGGAACGTGGGTTCAATCCCTTTACGGTGACAAAAGGACTCCCGTAGTTGAGTCGCGGTGCTTCTCGTCCGTTTCGGTCTATTTTGATTTCGATATGTCCGTTCCGGGTCACAAGCCGACATCTGAGCAAAGACTACAAAGCGTCCGCTTTGGGCCAATAACGGAAGTCGCGATTGGATAACAGGTCCGCTGCCATGGTCGGCAATAAATATCGTACGTGAAGTGGTTCACAAATGGACGGGCCAGACCGCGATAAGCTGAGCGGGCTCTTGGCCGTCGTGCGCCAGTGGCATCAGCAGATTCGAGATCGAACATCGACGTCGACCGCTCCGTCGCACGTATCGTATTTCGCAATGCTGGCTCTATGAACTGTCAAATTTGGTTCGATGGCATTCTGTGCGGCCGAGAGCCCAAGAACGAGCAATCGCGTTACGCAATTCAGAAAGTTGATTGGAGAATAAGCCACACGATAAATCAGATGGAGGATCCGATGGTAAAGAGAGCGATTGCGCTCGGCGGAGGCGGTCCGGCAGCAGGATTGCACATCGGGGTTCTGGAAGCCCTTGCCAACGCAGATATAGAGTTTGAGGTGTGGGCTTTGTCCTGCATCGGCGCCTGGGTTGGGATCGTCTACAATCAGTTTGATGGAGTTGAAAACAAAGCCAGGGCGGAAAAGACCTATCAATTCTTCAAGAATGGCGTGTTTCGAGACGACGAAGGCTATAAGCGCTTCCCCATAAACACCGTGTTTGGTCCAGATTGGGCAGGAAGCATGAGCAGGGCTCTGACCAGCTTCGTCATGGATCCCAAGAACTATCTGCATTTATGGGACCCATCGACCATGGTGAATGCCTTCAGGGATTCTATGTCGCTCTGGTTCCCTCAACAGAAGTTCACTATCCCGGACGACGGAGACATCAACAGATGGATCCTTAATCAGGTCCTGGCACCCAATCCCTTCGTTCGCTATCTCACGTCAATGATGTACTTGTCCCATGTCACTGGCCTCTCCAAGATCAACTATCCGAATAGCCAGTTCATGAAGAGCATAAAGTTCGAAGCGCTCAAAGAGCCTGGAAAGCCCGTCATATTTCACAACGCCTGGAATCTTGATGACCATAAGCTCGCGTTGTTTTCCAACCGACCAATGATCCAGCAAGCCGACAAGAAAGAGTACAAAGGGCCAATCAGCGCGTCCAGCCTATGTGCGTGCTCAGCTCTTCCCTTTATCGAAGAAACGGTAGAGATCGACGAGGTTACATACTGCGAAGGAGCGCTGGTCGACACGGTCAACTTCGAGAGCTTGCTCCAGGAGCACCATAACCCACCGGACGATACGCTGGACGAAGTATGGGTCAGCAGGATCGTTGATTCAAAGCAGGTCCGCAAACCGAAAGACCTTCATGATGCCCTGGCGAATCTTTGCCAGTTATTCGCAGCGACCGTTGGCGAAGATGACGTCAGGATCTTCAAATATCACGTGCAGTACGACGAACCCAAATGGGAAGGCATAATC
Organism: Bradyrhizobium sp. 604_D8_N2_3; assembly: GCF_051810765.1. Taxonomy (NCBI): domain Bacteria; kingdom Pseudomonadati; phylum Pseudomonadota; class Alphaproteobacteria; order Hyphomicrobiales; family Nitrobacteraceae; genus Bradyrhizobium; species Bradyrhizobium sp. 604_D8_N2_3. The sequence goes on from NZ_JBPWPM010000001.1 coordinate 3,707,281, forward strand.
GTCGAGATCCAGGTGCCGGGGCACATCAATTTCAAATGGAATCACAGCAACCTCTATAACGGGCGAGTGTTGGGAAGAGCCGCTGCGGAACAAGCAATCAAGAGGTATCACGCACATGCAGACCTCGACCCGCATGATGGGCCACACTTCATAAATGAGCATCCAGAGAAGAACGACAAGGAGGGATGGCAAGAGGTGAAAGATACGTATCGTAAATGCCAAGAGCGAGCGGATGCCTAGTGCCAAAGGCAAGTAGCTCCGCGACCGCTGAACCAGACTCCAATATCTGTGATCCGGGCAGAATTACTGCAGTCGATCGAGCAGTGCCTTCGCTTGCTTTAGATCCTGCGTTTCAAAACCCTCGGCGAACCCGGCGTAGACGGGAGCAAGCAGGTCGAGCGCTTCCTTGCGTCTGCCCTGATCGACCCACAAGGCGCCGAGGTCCACTGCAACTCGAAGTTCAAGGGCCTTGGCGTATTGGCTTCTCGCCGTTGTCAGTGCGCGCTCGAACAGTGATTGCGCCTCGGTGCCGGCTCCCGGTACTTCATCGAAGAGCAGCGCGCGCGCCTTCAGTCGGTACAGTTCGGCCTCAAATATCCGCTCGCTATTGCGGCTGGTTGTGGCAAGACCCTGTTCGATCAGCTCGAGCGTGGCTTCGCGCTGACGGCTCGACAATAGGGCCGGGCTCAGGAGCACGTATAGGGCCGTGATGCCGAGCTGATAGCCCGCGTTGCGATATTCGTTCATCGCACCCTGGATTTCCGCGAGCGCGGCGGACGAAGGATCAAGAAAGGTGGCACTTATCCCCCGAACGGCGCGCGCCAATCCTCTCCATTGCCGGAATCCGTGCTCCTCCGACAAGGCAAGACAGCGTTCCGCATAGCCGTGCGCAGTCAGGAACTCGCCCCGAAGAGCGTGGAGAATGGACGCATAGTAACATCCATAGGCCTGCGAATGCGGATGACCAATGGCGTCGGCACGCCGAATGGCGGTATCCAGTCGTGCGAGCGCGGTATCGGGGCGGCCCAGCAGCCAGAGCACCCATGACATCAGGGCAAGGTCGGCCACGCCCGCATCCTGGCCGGCGGCACGCGCCGCCAATCTGTCCTGCTCGTTGCTTGCCTCGAACGCTTCGAAGGCCCGTACGATCACTTCGTGGGCTCCTTCGAGATGTCCCATGAAAAGTCGAATCATGCCTTGTCCACGCATCGCGTTGAGCAACGTTGGTCGATCGCCGCGCGCCTCCGCGAGTTCGAGTAGCGCCGAGATCATTTCCTCGGCGACCGGCAACTCACCACGAATGACGCTCGCGGTGGTCAACCAGAACATGATTTGTAGTTGCTCGGGGGGGTCTTCGAGGCGCTGGCACAGCTCGCGCGCGCGAGCGAAGATCGCCACCGCATGTGGCGATGCCGGTCCCTGGGTAGCGATCAGGCATGGTCCCAGCGCGAACTGGAAATCAAGCTCTCGTCTGTCCTTCCGAGCACCGTCGGCCAAATGGGCCAACACCTCGATGCCCTTCCGCAGGTGTGCGATAGCTTCGAGGTTGGCGGAGCGCATGGCCGCCTTCCTTCCCGCCTGAAGCCAATATTCTCCTGCCTTTTCGAACAGTCCCGCCTCCGTGAGGTGGAGCGCGAGAGTCTCGGGTTGAGCCTCCACGATTTCCGGGAACTGTTGCTCGAACACGTCCGCGATGGTGGCGTGCAGCGTAGCGCGTCGGCTCTTCAGAAGCCCGGATTCGGCAGCGTCGCGTACCAGCGCATGCTTGAAAGTATAGACCGCCCGGGGTATCTCGCCCCGGCAGAATATCAGCTCCGCCCTGACAAGCTGGGCAAGCGCCTCCTCCAGCGTCTGCCTTGGCAACTCGGCAACGGCGCTCAGCAGTTCGTAGGAGAACTCGCGCCCCACGACGGCGCCGATCTGAGCCACGTATTTCACCGGAGCCAATCGGTCGAGCCTGGCCATCAGCGATGCGCTCAACGTCGTCGGAATCGCCATCGATGGTAGCGGACGGCTGAGCGTGTAATGGTCGTCCCGCTCCTGCAACAGCCCGGTTTCGAGCACGGCCTTCGTCAGTTCCTCGACGAACAAGGGTACGCCATCGGTACGGGCGAGGATTTGGTGCATGACCTCCTCGGGGAGCGTCTTGCCGGCGGTGACGCGCTCGACCAATGCCGCCCCGTTGCGCCGGCTGAGCCGCGTGAGCGAGATCGTCGTCACATGGGCATGACCAGGCCAGGGCGGGGCGAACTCCGGTCTCGCCGTGATCAGCAGCAGTACGCGAAGCCGCGGCAGCTTTTCCAGTGTAACCGCGAGCAGTTCCAGCGACGTCGGATCCGCCCAATGGGCATCCTCGAATATCACGAACACCGGCTGACGCGCCGCCAATGCTTCGAGCTGGGCCAGGAACGCCGCCAGCGTCATGTCCTTGCGGGTCTGCGGAGTCATTTCGGGAAGGCGATAGCGGTCGCAGAGCGGAAGCGACAGAAGATTGGCCAGGGCCGGCACCACGCGGTCTGCATCGGCGCCAAACCGCAAGAGCAGAGCTTCAAGCTTGGCAAACTTCTCCGTCGGCGTCTCGCCTCGCTCGAACCGGGCGGCACGTTCGAGGTTGACGATGAATGGATACAGCGCACTGTTGGCGTGGTGCGCCGAGCAGAAGTGCCGTACCGTAATGTGTGGTTCGGCCTGGAGCCGCTCTTGAAGCGCCAGCGCGATATGCGACTTACCGATACCCGGCTCTCCAGTTAGAACCACGACGCAGCCTTCGCCTGACGCGGCATGCCGCCAGCGCCGCAACAGCAGTTCGATCTCCTCGTCACGCCCGATTAGCGATGTCAACCGCGTCTTGTGCTGCGCCTCGAAGCGGCTTTCCGCTCCACTGATCCCGAGCACCTGCCAGGCAGGTATTGGTTCCGCCCATCCTTTGAGCGCGACAGGGCCGAGATCGCGGTACTCGAAATGTCCATCGGTGAGCTGGTGTGTGCTCTCGGAAATCAGCACCATGCCGGGCTCGGCGAACTGCTGCAGGCGAGCGGCCAGGTTCGGTGTCTCACCAATGACCGCGTGCTCCTTGGCGGCGCCTTCGCCGGTCAGATCACCCACGACGACCATTCCGGTGGCGATGCCAACGCGGACCTGTAGCCTCGTACCGATATCTGTCTGGAGGTTGGCCACGGCATCGACCAGTGTCAGCCCCGCGCGTGTCGCCTGCTCGGCATCGTCCTCGTGGGCCTGGGGATAGCCGAAATAGGCAAGCACGCCATCCCCCATGTACCGCGCGATGACGCCCTCATTCCGGGCGATAACACCCGCGATGCAGTCGTGATAGGCACCGATTACCGAGCGCAAGTCCTCTGGATCCAGTCGGGCCGCAAGTGCCGACGAGTCCACCAGATCGCAAAACATGACCGTCAGTTGGCGCCGCTCGGCGCTGTCCCGCGGCGCCGGTTTGGCGGCCGTTCGGACTGATACGAGGACTTCACTCTTGAGTTCTGCAATTGCGCGCAGAATTTTGCGCCGGTGCCCAAGCAGGACGCCAAGGTCCTTGAGGTCCTGCTCCGTGAGATCGCTAACGACCGAGAAATCGATGGCGTTCTCGGCGAAACGCTGGGCGTACTCCCCCAAACCGATCGATGCGAGCCACTCTGCAGTACCTGTCATGGGATACCTATGGCCTATGCGATAAGAATAGCACATTGGAATAGCCAGCGAAGGCGCATCTATCGCCGGAAGCGCAGATCGCCGGACCTCTCGCCCAATTGAAAGGGCTCCGGCGAAAACTGGATGCTGCCAAGCGATGTCGCAGTTGGGTCAAAAGCCGACATCAAGCAGACGGCCACGATAGGTCTGCCATGAGCCAATAGCGGTCGTCGGCGAGGCCGGACGTAATATGCACTTTGTGCCAAAATGCGGATTCAAAATGGAGCGCAACTGATGTTCGATTTATCGCGCCGACTAGAGCATCATTGATTAGCCTTTGCTGTCGCCCAAGATGTGGGCGCGCAGGCGACGCCATTTCATCGGGTGATGGTGTGCTCCACCGTTCCCAATTGTCGCGGGCGGGCTTTAGCTTGCTGATCCCCTTGTAACTGGGATGTCCGAGTTGGCGATGAAAGCCATCGGCTATCCATGGGCAGCGATGATGGCATTGTGCCACTGTTTTGCCCGACGGATCAAGTTGATTTCGTTAAATCCGCAGTTACTGGGTATCAAACCATTGATATCGCTGTCGCCAGCTACTGTGCATGGGGTTGTTTTTCGATATTTTTGTTGTGTGGCTCGCCGGGCCTGATCCCGGCTCGCTCTAGTGTCCACCTAGATAGGCCGTGATCAGCCGGGGGTCGTGGATGAGATCCTTGGCCGGACCTGACTGCACGACCTCGCCGGTCTCGAGCACATAGCCGTAGTCGGCTGTCTCAAGCGCGGCGCGGGCGTTCTGCTCGACCAGCAGGATCGACACGCCGAGATCGCGCAGGGACGCGATGGTGCGAAAGATCTCGCGCACGATCAGCGGCGCGAGGCCGAGGCTCGGCTCGTCCAGCATGAGCAGTTTCGGCTTGGCCATCAGCGCGCGGCCGAGCGCGAGCATCTGGCGCTCGCCGCCGGAGAGCGTGCCTGCCGCCTGGCGCTGCCGTTCCTTCAGCCGGGGGAAGCGATCATAGACCTCGTCCAATGTCTTCTGGACGCCCGAGCGGTCGCGCAGGCTGTAGGAGCCGAGCAGAAGGTTGTCCGCGACCGTCATGTCGGAGAACAGCTCGCGCTTCTCCGGCACCAGGCACAGCCGGCGCTCGACGCGATCTTCGACCGACATCCTGCCGATGTCGTGACCCTGGAAGACCATGCGCCCGCGCGAGGCCAGCAGGCCGATGGCCGCCATCAGCAGCGTGGTCTTGCCGGCACCGTTCGGGCCGATGACGGTGACGATCTGACCTTCCTCGACCGACAGCGACACGTTGCGGACCGCTTCGACATTGTCGTAGCAGACCGTCACATCAGTCATGGACAGCATCTCGCTCACGCGACGCCTCCGAGATAGGCCTCTTGCACCCGCTCGTCGCTGCGGATCGCGGCTGGCGCGCCTTCGCAGAGTTTTGAGCCGAAATCGAGCACCACGATGCGGTCGACCAGCGACATCACGAACTCCATGTCATGCTCGACGATCAGGATCGTCAGATGGTCTGCCCGCAGCGAGCGGAGCAGTTCCGCAAGCCGCAGCTTCTCCTGGCGGCGAAGGCCGGCGGCGGGCTCGTCCAGCACCAGCAGCGCAGGGTCGGCGGCGAGCGCGCGCGCGATCTCAAGGATGCGCTGGTTGCCTAGCGGCAGATTGCCCGCGAGCTCGAACGGCTTGTCACCAAGCCCGACGCGTTCGAGCTGCATCAGCGCCTCGTGCCGGGTACTGGCTTCCTCAGGCCCGTTGAGGCGGAAGGCGCCGGCGAACAGGCCGGTGCGCGTGCGGGCATAGGTGCCGAGCATCACGTTTTCCAAGAGGCTCATGCGCGGCCTCAGCTTCACATGCTGGAAGGTTCGCGCGACGCCGGCCTTGGCGATGCGGGACTGCGCATCATGCATGATCGGTCGCCCCGCAAAGACGATCTCACCCTTGTTGACCCGGAGCGCGCCGGTCAGGCAGTTGAACATCGTGCTCTTGCCGGCGCCGTTGGGGCCGATGACGGCAAGGATTTCGCCAGCGCGGACCTCGAAGCTGACATTGTTGACCGCGACGAGGCCGCCGAACCGGCGCTCGGCACCATCCACTTTCAGAAGCAGCTCCCCGGGCGTCGGTTGCGCGCGACGGGGCAGGGGCGGCGCCGGTTGAGGTCGCTCGCGTTTGGCCTTGGGCAGATAGCGGGCGACGAAGGGAACGATGCCTTGCCGTGCCCATTGCAAGAACAGGATGAACAATGCGGAGAAGGCGACGATCTCGAGCTGGCCGGAGGCACCCTTGGCGATCAGCGGCAGATAATCCTGCACGCTGTTCTTGAGCAGCGTGACGACCGCGGCCCCCACGACGCCGCCGAGCAGGCTGCCGGCGCCGCCGACCATCGACATCATCAGATATTCGATGCCCATGCCGGCGTCGAACGGACCCGGGCTGATGAAGCGGCTCATATGTGCGTAGAGCCAGCCGGAGAGCGAGGCGAGGAAGGCCGCGATCACGAAGGTCACGAGCTTGATGCGGAAAGCGTTGATGCCGAGGCTCTCGACCAGCGTATTGCCGCCGCGGAGCGCGCGCATGGCGCGGCCGAGCCGGGAGTCCAGCAGGTTGTAGCCGAGGAAAAGCACCGCGGCGACGATGCCCCAGATCAGGAAATAGATCTGGGCGCTCGTGACCAGCGCAATCGAACCGAAGCTGATCGGCGGGATCGACGAGATGCCGTTGAAGCGGCCGAGCCCCTCGACATTGCCGAACAGGAAGCCGATAGCGAGGCCCCAGGCGACGGTCGAGAGCGACAGGAAATGGCCCTGAAGTCGCAGGGTGACGACGCCGAGAACGGTTGCGACGCCGCAGGTCAGCGCCACGCCGAACACGAGGCCGAGCCACGGGGAGTACCCGTTCAACGCAGAGACCCACGCGGTTGCATAGGCCGCGACGCCGACGAACGCCGCCTGTCCGAACGACACGATACCGCCGACGCCGGTGAGGAGTGCAAGACCAATGGCGACCAGCGAATAGATGCCGATATAGTTCATCAGCGTGATGCTGAACGGACTGAGCACGAAGGGAGCCACCGCGAGACACAGCACGGCGAGGACCGCGGCAAGCTGGATGTGGAGGCGCGTCATTCCTCGATCTCCTCCTCGGAATGCAGCGAGGCGAGGGATCGCCAGATCAGGATCGGGATCAGCAGCGAAAAGACGATGACGTCCTTGAGTGCGCTGCTCTCGAAGGAGGCGAAGCTTTCGAGGATGCCGACGCCGACGGCGCCGATCGCCGCACCGGGATAGCTGGTCATGCCACCGACGATGGCGCCGACGAAGGCCTTGAGGCCGATCAGGAAGCCGGAATCGTAGAAGACGGTGTTCACCGGCGCGATCAGGATGCCGGATACGCCGGCCATCAGCGATCCCAGCAGGTAAGCGATCGTGCCGGCGCGGGCGGGGCGTATTCCCATCAGCCGGGAGCCGGTCCGGTTCACGGCCGTGGCGCGTAGCGATTTTCCGACCAGCGTGAAGTCGAAGAAGAGGTAGAGGAGGCCGCTGAAAACGAGGGCCGCGATCACGATCAGCATGGTTTGCCCCGAGATCGGCACGCCCGCGAACTCGGTCGAGAGCGAGGTCAGCGGCTCGGTTCGGACCCCTTCGGGCCCGAAGAACAACAGGCCAAGGCCGACCAGCGCGAAATGCAGCGCCACGGACACCGTCAGCAACAACAGCACGGTGCCGTCAGCGATGGGACGGAAGACGATCCGATCCAGAAGCGGGGAGATCGGCGTGATCAGCATCAGCGCCAGCACGAGCCTGACGGCAAGCGGCGGGTCCAGGCGCATGACAAGCCAGGCTGCACCGACCACGGCGAGCGGAAGCAGGAGATAGAAGGACAGCGCGCGGGGCAGCAGCCGGAGTTCGCCGGAGCGCACCAGCGAGATGATCTCGATCAGGGTCGCAAGACAGGCCAGGATCACAACCAGCGCTCCCGTGCCGGGAAAGCGCTTCGCGTCGAGGGCGGCAAGCGTCAGCGCGGTGAAGGCCGCGATGTCGCCGAAGGGAATGAAGATGACTCGCGTCACCGTGAAGATCAGGACGGTCCCGATCGCCACCAGGGCATAGACGGCCCCGGTGGCGATCCCGTCGATCGCGAGAATGGCTGCAATGTCGCTCGTCATTGAGACGTCGTTGCTCCCTGTGATGCCGGGGCCATTGATCCGGTTATGGCGCGTACTTCCAGGCGCCGCCGGTCAGGCGCACCACGACGAGCGAGCGCTCGTCGACACCGGTGACCGCACCGGGCTTGAAATTGTAGACGGCATGCACGCCCGGCAGCTCCTTGGTGCTGAGGATCGCGTCCCGCAGCGCCGTGCGGAATTCCGCCGTTCCGGGCTTGGCGGTCTTCAACGCGCGCTCGGCGGCGTTGGCGAAGATCAGCCAGGCGTCGAAGGAATAGGCGGAGAAGCCGTCGGTGGTCGGGATGTTATGCGTCTTCTGGTATACGCTGCGGAAATCCAGCGCGATCTTCTTGGCAAAGTGCTCGTCGGGAAGCTGCTCGGCGACGATCACGGGACCCGCGGAGACCTGAATGCCGTCGGCCGCCTTGCCGCCGACGTTGACGAAGTCCGGATTGACGAGTGCCACCGTGCCGTAGGTGTTTCCCTTGAAGCCCCGCTCGGCGAGCGTGAGGAGCGGCAGCGCGCCTTGCGTACCCGAGCCGCCGTCCAGCACGGCGTCGGGACGTGCGGCCATCACCTTGAGAATCTGCGCGGTGACCGAGGTGTCGGTGCGGGCATAGCGCTCGTTGGTCTGAATCTTGATGTCGCCGGCGGCCTCGGCGGCCTTGGCGCCGTTGTAGACGAGGTCGCCCCAGGCATCGGAGAAGCCGACATAGCCGATGTTCTTCATGCCGTCGCGCTTCATGCGGTCGGCGACGATCTTGACGAGGAGAGAGGCCGGCTGCGGCACCGACACCACCCACTGCTCCGGCGTATCCGGCAGCTTGCCGATCGGCGAGACCGCGATCATCGGCACTTTCAGCTCGCTCGCCACCGCCGCCATGGCGATGGTCGAGGGCGCCGTGGCCGTGCCGATCAGGAGGTCCACCTTCTCTTCTTCCACCAGCTTGCGCGCATTGCGGGTCGCGGCCGACGGGTCGGAGCCGTCGTCGAGCTGGATCAGGCGAATGGTCTCGCCGTTGATGGTCTTCCTGTATTCATAGGCGGCATTGATGCCGCGCCCATAGGGGATTCCGATCGACGAGCCGTTGCCGCTCAGCGAGGTGACGAAGCCGATGGTGATGTCGGCCTGCGCAGCCGGCGCTGCGAAGAGTCCGGCGACAAGTGCGAGTAGGCTCAGAGTCTTGCGCATACGCGTTCTCCTCCGTTGGTGCTGGATAGGAATGCCTCGAAGCTGCCGTGCGGGGAGCCCGAACGACGAATGAACCGATTGAAAACATTGCTGCAGCGCCGAAATCCGGGCGCGACCGAAGAGGGTTTGCTCGGCCGGATCTCAGCGGCCATGGCGCTGGTTGCCGCTCGAACGACAGGCCCATCGGCAGATGCGGGCGGGAATTTCCTGAAGCAACGAAAGGCTGTTGGCCCGGCCGCGATGCGCGGCCGGCGATGCTGTTGCTGCCGGCTGTTCGAGCACGGCGACTGTCCACACGATCGAGTCTCTCAAAATCGGTGCCCTGCAACATCCACCGGTCCCTGGCCGGTGAGGAATTACTTAAAGCCTAAAGTATTGTTGGTGGGGCCGTCAACACGTGTCACGGCTCCGTCAGAAAAAATGTTGTTGCATACAATTTCGCCAGAGTGCGGCGCCTCAGTGCCGATCGAGCGTACAAAATGGCCGGGCTTCCCTTGCGGTGGCGGTGGCCGTCGGCGGCGACGCCGAGCGCATTTGACGCGTGAATTAGTTTATGATTGAAATATATTTATCGGCCGTCGACGACCGATCCTCCGATCACCGCCTGAGGAGAAGGACGATGCGCATCTTCTGGCAGAGCTTCGTTGATGCGAGCGTGAACGCGCCCTACATGGCGCGGCTGTCGGAATACCTCAACAACATCGCTGCATCAGGCACGACAGTTCACGTCGAGGGCATTTCGCCGCCCGACCGGGAGTTCGGACGGCTCGCGGAATTGCGCTGTGCCGTCCAGGCGATCGACAACGGCATCACGGCCGAGGAGGGCGGGTTCGACGCCTTCGTGATGGGACATTTCCAGGATCCCGGACTCTACGAATTGCGTTCGACGCTCGACATTCCGGTGATCGGGACCGGCGAGGCGACGTTGCTGGCGGCCTCTCAGCTCGGCCGGAGGCTCGGCCTTGTGACGCTCGATCCCGTCTTCGAGGTCTGGCACTACGAGCAGGCCGAGCGTTATGGCCTCGGCGATCGCGTGGTCCACGTGACCGGCCTTGGCTGCAAGCCGGCGGATTTCGCCGATGCCTTTGACGGAGATCAGGCCGCGCAAGCCCGCATGATCAAGGACTTCGTCGCCTGCGCACGCCCGCTGGTCGAGCACGGCGCCGACGTCGTGATCCCCGCCGGTGTACTGCCGGGCCTTCTGATCGGAAGGGAGCATGGCCTGAAAGTCGGGCACGCGCCGGTGGTCAATTGCGCGGCGGTGGCGCTGAAAAGTGCCGAGATGTGGGTCCAGCTCCGGCAGCTCAATGGCACCGAGCCCAGCCGCGGGCCGAGCTTCAAGCGGGCCAGCGCCCAGGCGCGCGACGATTTCCGCGCACTGCTTGCTCGCAACAGCCGCTAGGACTGGAGAGTGAATGATGATGACTCCCGAAAAGATCCTGTACGAGACCGAGGTGACGGCGATCGGCGGCCGGGACGGCAAGGCCGCCAGCGCCGACGGCCTGTTGTCGGTATCGCTGTCCGTGCCGAAATCGCTGGGCGGTCCCGGGGGCGAAGGCACCAACCCCGAACAGCTCTTTGCGGCCGGCTACGCCGCGTGCTTTCTCGGTGCGGTCAAGCTCGTCGCGCGTACCCGGAAGGTCGTCCCATCCGCTGAGCCGTCAGTGACCGCGAAGGTTGCGATGGGTCCGGTTCCCGTCGGATATGCGCTCGCCGTCGAACTGAAGGTCGATCTGCCCGGTGTCGAGAGGTCGATGGCCGAGGAGGTCGTCGCGGGCGCGCACGAGCGCTGTCCCTATTCGAATGCAACTCGCGGCAATATTGCCGTGAAGCTGACGGTCATCTGAGACAATGAACGAGGCGGGCGGTTGGTGACCAATACCTTGCGCACACCGTACGACGGCGTCGTGATTGCGGCGCCCGTCACGATTCCCTATGTGCGCTACTCCATCGAGAGTGCGCAGTGGTGGATCGGGCGGGCACTGAGCACGCTCGTTGCGCAGGCCGGCATCAAGGCTTCCGACATCGACGGTCTGTGCGTCTCCAGCTTCACCATGGGCACCGACAGCGGGATCGGGCTGACGCAGCATTTCGGGCTCTGCGTGCGATGGCTGGATACGATTCCGCTCGGTGGCGCCAGCGCCATCGCAGGCTTGCGAAAAGCGGCGCGCGCGGTTCAGGCGCGCGACGCCGACATCGTGGCGTGCATCGCCGGCGATACCAACCACGTCGATTCCTTCCGGCTGACGCTGGAGAACTTCTCGCGCTTCAACCAGGATGCCGTCTATCCCTATGGCGCCGGTGGCGCCAATGCGAGCTTCGCGCTGATCGCCCGCAACTACATGCGGACCTTCGGCGTCACGCGTGAGGATGTCGGCAGGATCGCCGTCGCCCAGCGCGCCAATGCCCTGCGCAACCCGCATGCGCTGATGAAGACGCCGCTGACGATGGAGCAATATCTGGCGGCCCGGCCGATCTCAGATCCCATCCATCTCTTCGACTGCGTGATGCCATGCGCCGGCGCCGAAGCCTTCCTGGTGATGCGGGACGAGACCGCGGCTTCGCTCGGGCTGACAGCAGCACGGCTGCTTTCGACGATCGAGCGGCACAACGCCTTTGCCGACGATCCGATGCAGGTCCGCGGCGGCTGGGCCATGGACGTCGGTGAGCTCTACGCGATGGCCGGCGTGAGGCCCGACGATCTCGATGTCGTGCAGACCTATGACGACTACCCCGTCATCACGATGATGCAGTTCGAGGATCTCGGCTTCTGCAACAAGGGGGAGGGGGCCGAGTTCGTGCGTCAGCACGATCTCACCATCGACGGCGACTTTCCGCACAACACGTCGGGCGGACAGCTCTCGGCCGGACAGGCCGGCGCCGCCGGCGCCTATCTCGGTCTCGTCGAGGGACTTCGACAGGTTCTGGGGACTGCAGGCCCCACGCAGGTCGGGAACGCGAGCCTCGCCTTGGCCTCGGGGTTCGGTATGATCAACTATGACCGTGGTCTCGCCTCGGGCGCCGCGATCTTTGCAGGGCCGTCGCGATGATAGAGCCGATCAAGCCGCCCCGGCGCAAGAACCCGCTGCTGCGGACGCGGCTGCCTGCTTCGCCGCCGCGACCGCGCAGCAGGACGTCGCATGGGTTTACGCGGGCAGCCGCCGAGGGCCGCTTCATGCTGCAATGCTGTGACGCCTGCGGTTCTTTTGCTTATCCGGCGCGGGAGGCCTGTCCGTCTTGCCTGTCGGCCGGCCTTGCCTTCGTCGATGCGCCACGACGAGGTATTCTTCTTGCCGAAACGACTGCGCGCGTGCCGAGCGATGTCTATTTCCGCGAACGGGCGCCCTGGCGCATCGGCCTCGTGAAGATGGAATGCGGTCCGACGATTGTGACGCACCTCCATGCCGACTGCGTGGAGAGGGCACCGGTCCGCATGTCGTTTCAACTCGACAAGAGCGGCCAGGCAGTGGCCTTTGCCCATCCCGAGGGGGAGACTCCCAACATGGCAGACGACAAGCAATGGCGGGAAATGACGGCCGATCCGAAATTCCGGCGCGTGCTGGTGACCAACGGTCGGAGCGTGATCGGTCAGGAGGCCGTCGCCGCCTTGAAGGCCGCAGGCGCCAAGACGGTGTTCGTCGGGGTTGCCGAACCGTGGCGGCCTTTCGCCGGCGAGCAGCTGCTGCGCGGCCAGGACGGAATCGAGATCGTGACCCTTGACGCCGCCGACGAGAAATCTGCGGCCGATCTCGCGGCCGACATCGGCGGCAAGGTCGATATCCTCGTCAACACGACGGAGTATGTGCGGCCGGGCGGCCTGCTCGACCGCAGGGGCACGAGCATCGCGCGCGACGAGATCGACCAGGCCTATCTCGGCTTCATCAACCTCGCACAGGCCTTCGGTCCCGCCATGCGAATGCGGGGTGCCGATGGCACCAACAACAGCGCCGCGTGGGTCAACATTCTCTCGGTCCATGCGCTGGCGAACTGGCCTGCCTTTGGCGCCTACTCGGCCTCGCAAGCGGCGTGCCTGTCGCTCTCGCACTGCCTCCGCGCCGAGCTCAGGCCCGGCGGCGTCAGGGTGATGAATCTGTTCACCGGGCCCGTCGACACCGAGTGGTTCCAGACCGTGCCGCCGCCGAAGGTCGCGCCGCGCGCCATCGCGCAGGCGATCGTGTCGGGGCTGAGAGGCGGGCTCGAGGAGATGTATGTCGGGGATGTCGCCGAAGAGATCAGGCAACGTCTCGCGGCCAATCCGAAAGCGCTCGAGCGCGAGCTCGACAGGTGAGATTGGGATTTCAACCAAGCCGGAGGACGTGACGATGCAGAGCAACAATCTCCTGGAGCTGGCGGGTGCGGTTTCTTCCGGCGCGGTGCGCGTCGTCGATCTGACATTTACGCTTAGTCCGGATTTTCCGGTCATCGTGCTGCCGCCCGAGTTCGGCCAGGCCGCGCCGGTCCGTATCCAGGAAATCTCGCGATACGATGGTCGCGGCCCGGCCTGGTACTGGAACAACGTCACGTTCGGTGAGCACACCGGCACGCATTTCGACGCGCCGATTCACTGGTTCACCGGCAAGAACCTGCCGAACAATGCCGTCGACACGATGCCGACCAAGGACATGATCGCACCGGCCTGCGTGATCGACTGCTCCGCCCAGGCGGCGCAGGATCCCGATTTCCTGCTGACGGTCCCGCTCGTCGAGGCCTGGGAAGCAAAGCACGGCCGGATCCCCGAGCGGAACTGGGTGCTGCTCAGGACCGACTGGTCGAAGAAGGGCTGGCGCGACTACTCCAATCTCAGGGATGACGGCGCACATACGCCCGGCCCCAACGCGGCCGTCATGAAGTGGCTGGTGGAGGAGCGCGGCGTCATCGGGTTCGGCACCGAGACCATCGGTACGGATGCGGGGCAGGCCGGTCATTTCGAGCCGCCTTATCCGGCGCATCACTTCCTGCACGGCGCGGGCCGCTACGGCCTGCAATGCCTGTGCAACCTGGATCAGCTTCCACCCACCGGTGCGGTCATCGTGGCCTCGCCGCTGAAGATCCAGAACGGCTCAGGCAGTCCGCTTCGCGTTATCGCGCTGGTTGCGTCAACCTGAATCCAATCCATGGCGCTCGCCAATCGGAACAAGACATCCTCACGAAAGACAGGTGCCATGAACTTGATCAAGAGCCTGCTGGCTTCCACCGCATTGCTTCTCGCCGTCCCGCAACTTGCGCAGGCCGAGATCCTCGTCGGCTTCGTCACCGGTCTCAGCGGGCCGGTATCCTCGATCGGCATCCCGAATGCGAAGGGCATCGCCGCGGGAGAGGCCTATGTCGGTGAGATCGGCGGCGAGAAGGTCCGCGTCATCCAACTCGACGACGCTTCCGATGCCACCGCCTCGGCGCGCAACGCGCGCAAGCTCGTCGAGCAGGAGAAGGTCGATATCCTGATCGGAACGTCGGGCGCGCCGCAGACCCTGGCGATGGCGACCGCCGCGATCGAGATGAAAGTGCCGATGATCGCGGTGTCTCCGATCGCGCCGGTGCCGCCGGGCGACGGCGGCCCCTGGGTCGTCCAGACGCCCCAGCCGACGCCGCTTCTGGTGCAAGGCATCGTCGATCACATGAAGGCGAAGGGCCTGAAGACCGTTGCCTTCATCGGCTTCTCCGATGCGTTCGGCGACCTCATGTACAACTCGCTCGAGCAGAGTGTGAAGACGACCGACATCAAGATCATTGCCAACGAACGCTACGCCAGATCGGATTCTTCGGTGACGGCTCAGGTGCTGCGCGCACTCGCCGCACGTCCCGACGCCATCATGCTCGGCGGCACTGGAACGCCCGGCGCGCTGCCGGTCATCGCCTTGTCCGAGCGCGGATATAAAGGGCCGCTATACGGCAATCATGGGCTGATCAGCGCCGATTTCCTGCGTCTCGCCGGCAAGGCCGCCAACGGCATCATCTGCCCGACTGGACCCGTGACCGCGGCGGAGCAGCTCCCGTCCGGCAATCCGATCCAGAAGGTGGCCCTGGATTTCCGCTCTGCCTTCGAGAAGGCGAACGGCGAGGCGCCGACGGATTCATTCTCGTCCTATTCCTTCGACGGCTGGCTCGTGTTCGCCGATGCCGCCAAGCGCGCGATGGCAACCGGTGCCAAGCCCGGCACGCCGGAATTCCGCACCGCGCTTCGTCAGGCGCTGTTCACGACCAAGGAGGTCGTCGGGACGCAGGGCGTCTACACCTATACGCCGGCGGATCGGCACGGCGTCGACGATCGCTCGCGCGTCATGGTCCAGATCGAGAACGGCAAGTACAAGCTGTTGCCCTGAGACGGGAGCATGATCGTGACGGAGAACGCGCCGGTGAACGTCAGCGACGCGGTCGGCCAGGAGAACGTGACGCCGGCCTGGGCGTGTGCAGTGACGTCGTTTCCGCCGTCGGACCGCATCCTCTCAACGATCCTCACCCGGCAGGCCGAGCGCTATGGCGAGCGCGTGCTGCTTGTCGCCGGTGAGACGCGCTGGAGCTTTGGGCAGACCGCGGCGATCGCGGCCGCGTCGGCCCAGGCGCTCGTCGACGCCGGGATCAGGCCGGGCGATCGGGTCGCGCTGATGTGTTCGAACCGTCCGGAGTTCCTGCAGGTCTATCTCGGCTGCGCATGGCTTGGCGCCATCGCAGTCCCGATCAATACCGCGCTACGCGGCTTCCAGCTCTCCCACATCTTCCGCAACTCGCGTCCCGCGCTCCTCGTCGTCGAGGCTCAGTTCGTCGACGCGATCGAGAGTGTCGAGGCGGGTGTCGACCTGCCACCTCGCACCTGGATCGTCGGAGCTGCCGCCGGTGCAGTCGACGCCAGGCTTTCCGCGGTACCGTTGCCGGCACTGGGAGCCGCGGCCCCGGCGGGTGCCGTGCGTCCCGGCGACACCGTTGCGATCCTCTACACGTCGGGCACGACGGGGCCAGCGAAGGGCGTGTGCTGTCCGCAGGCGCAGCTGTTCTGGTGGGGCATTTATTCGGCGCGGGCGCTTGGCATCCGCGAGGGCGATGTGCTGTTCACGACACTGCCGCTGTTTCACACCAACGCGCTCAATGCGTTCTATCAGGCGCTCCTGAACGGATGCACCTACATGCTGGAGCCGAAATTCTCCGCGTCCGGATTCTGGGCCGCCGCGCAACGGCACAATGCGACGGTCGGCTATCTGCTGGGCGCGATGGCGTCGATGCTGCTGGCGCAGCCGAAGAATGCGAACGACAAGGCGCATCGTCTTCGCGTTGCGCTTGGAGGCGGCGTGCCGCCGCAAATCCACGGTCCGTTCCTTCAGCGGTTTGGCGTGCCACTGGTCGACGGCTACGGGTCGACCGAGACCAACTTCGTGTTCGCAGGCCCGATCCCGTCGGATCGTCCGGGAACGATGGGCTATCTGGCCGACGGAATCGAGGCGCGGATCGTCGATGAAAACGATTCAGCGCTTCCTGACGGGCAGGCCGGCGAACTCGTGCTTCGCGCCGGAGAACCGTTTGCTTTCGCCACCGGCTATTTCGGCATGCCGGAGAAGACGGTCGAGGCCTGGCGGAATCTGTGGTTCCATTCGGGCGATCGGGTCGTTCGGGATGCTGACGGACATTATCGCTTCATCGACCGCATGAAGGATTCCATCCGCAGGCGGGGCGAGAACGTATCCTCATGGGAGGTCGAGCAGACCATCCAGTCCCATCCCGCGGTCGCCGCCTGCGCGATCTACCCACTGCCGTCGGAGCTGGGCGAGGACGAGGTCGCGGCTGCGATCCTGCTCGAACCGGGCCAATCGCTGGAGCCCGTCGACATCGTCAGGCATTGCGAAGGCCAGATCGCATATTTCGCCATCCCGCGCTATGTGCGCATTCTGAGCCAGATGCCGTTGACTGAGAACGGCAAGATCAAGAAGGGCGTGCTGCGCGAGGCGGGCATCACCACGGATACCTGGGATCGCGACGCGGCCGGAGTGAAGGTGCAGCGCTGACTGTTGGTCCGCTCAGGGTTTTTGCAGGGCGTCCCTGACGGCACCCTTGAGGTCGTCGAGCTCGCCGATCAATCCGTCGAACCGGTCCGCCGGGAAATCCGCCAGCAGCTCGGCAAGCCACGCGCCGTGGCTCTTTGCCATCCGTCTGAAGGTCTTGCGGCCTTCGACCGTCATGCAGACAATCTGCACGCGGCGGTCGAGGTTCGACGGCGTGCGCGTGATGTATCCGTCCTCGACCAGACGGTCCACGATCGGCGTGAGGTTCCCGGCCGAGACCATCAGGCGCTTCGGCAACTCTCCCAGCACAAGCCCGCTCGGTTCGCGGTCTAGCTGGGCCAGAACGTCGAAGCGGGGCATCGTGAAATCGAACTCTTCGCGAAACCGGCGCCGCAACTCGCCTTCGATCAGGGTCGTGCAGGCGAGCAGCCGGAGCCAGACCCGCGTTTGAGCCCTGTACTCGGCGTCTTGATCCGCCCCATTCTTTGAAACAGGCGTGGACTCCTTCGCGAGTGCCAATCGAATCTCCCGGGCTTGGTGGCCTGACGAAAGCCGGCGCAGCTGTCGTGGTCATTGGCAAGATAGTTCGTGCCAAAAGTAAATTCAAGGCTGCGCCCGAGCGGCTCGGAATCGGCGCTGCCGTGTGTCCAATTTACACTGAATCCCCAGATCGACGCCGCGGAGACCAGCCCGTGGGCCGGGTCTTTGCAGAACCGCCTTGACAAGACGCGCGCCGAGGAAATATTTTATGCTTAAAATAATTTGGGTGAAAGCTCGGCACACGGCGCGACGCGCGAAAGCGAGGGATCATGCGCATAGTCTGTATCGGCGGCGGCCCGGCCGGTCTCTATCTGGGCCTGCTGATGAAGCGCCGGTACCCGGAGCATGTCATCACGGTCGTCGAGCGCAACAAGCCCTACGATACGTTCGGCTGGGGCGTCGTGTTCTCGGATGCCATGATGTCCGCGATGCGCCTTGCCGACCCCGAGAGCGCGGCCGAGATCGAGGACGCCTTCAATCACTGGGACGACATCGAGCTCGTCTTCAAGGGGACGCGCCAGCGCACGACGGGCCATGGCTTCATCGGTATCGGGCGCAAGCATCTGCTCAATATTCTTCAGCGGCGCTGTGAAGCGCTGGGTGTCGAGCTCGTCTTCGAGCGCGAGGTCGAATCCGATCTCGAATACCCCGACGCCGATCTGATCGTCGCCTGTGACGGCGTCAATTCCAGGATCCGCGCTCGCTATGCCGAGCAATTCCAGCCCGACATGGTGATCCGGCCCAACCGCTTCATCTGGCTCGGCACCAAGAAGGCGTTCGACGCCTTTACATTTGATTTTCAGAAGACCGAGCACGGCTGGTTCCAGGCGCACATCTACAAGTTTGATGCGGAGACCTCGACCTTCATCGTCGAGACCACGGAAGAAGCCTACAACGCCCACGGGCTTGGCGAGCTCGATCAGCAGGCCTCGATCGAGTTCTGCGGAAAAATCTTCGCCGAGACGCTCGATGGCGCGAAGCTCCTGACCAATGCGCGCCATCTGCGCGGCTCGGCCTGGCTCAATTTCAGCCGCCTGATCTGCGGCAAATGGAGCGTGTTCAACGGCAAGTCTCATGTCGTGCTGATGGGGGACGCCGCGCATACCGCGCATTTCGCCATCGGCTCGGGCACCAAGCTCGCGCTCGATGACGCTATCGAGCTCGCCAACCAGTTCGATCGCCATGGTCACGGTCGCGCCGGCATCGAAACCGTGCTGGACGCGTACGAGGAGGTGCGCCGCGTCGACGTGGCGCGCATCCAGAATGCGGCGCGCAACGCCATGGAATGGTTCGAGGTGGTCGGCCACCGCTATGCCGATACGCTCGAGCCGCCGCAATTCTTCTATTCGATGCTGACGCGCTCACAGCGCATCAGCCACGAAAACCTTCGCCTGCGTGATCGCACCTGGCTGGAAGGCTTTGAGCGCTGGTTCGCCGAACGCTCAGGGATCGCAGTCAAGGACGGCGAGCGGGTGCCGCCACCGATGCTGACGCCGCACCGTGTGCGGGGACTGACGCTTGCGAACCGGATCATGGTCTCGCCGATGGCGATGTATTCGGCGCAGGACGGGCTCATCGACGACTTCCACGTCGCTCATCTCGGCGCGCGCGCCATGGGCGGCGCCGCGCTGGTCTTCGCCGAGATGACCTGCGTCTCGCCCGATGCGCGGATCACACCGGGCTGCCTCGGGCTCTGGAACGATGCACAGCAGGCGCAGTGGCGCCGCTTGGTCGAGCTCGTCCATGGCGTCGGGCATGCCAAGGTGGGGATTCAGCTCGGCCACGCCGGCCGCAAGGGCGCGACCAGGGTGCCCTGGGAAGGGATCGATCAACCCCTTGAATCCGGAGAGTGGCCTCTGATCTCCGCGTCGGCCTTGCCGTATCTGCCGCACAGCCAGATGCCGCGGGCGATGGACCGCAGTGACATGGACCGCGTGCGCGACGATTTTGTCGCGGCAACACATCGTGCCGCTGCCGCCGGCGTCGAATGGCTCGAGCTCCATTGCGCGCACGGTTATTTGCTGTCGAGCTTCCTCTCGCCATTGACCAACCGGCGTACGGACGAATACGGCGGCAGCCATGAAAACCGCGCGCGCTTTCCACTGGAGGTGTTCGAGGCGATGCGCGCGGTGTGGCCATCCGATCGGCCGATGTCGGTGCGCCTGTCCTGCCATGATTGGACCGACGGCGGCAACATTCCGGCCGATGCGGCGGTCTTCGCTGCGATGTTCAAGGAGGCCGGGGCGGACCTGATCGATTGTTCGTCGGGGCAGGTCTGGAAGGACGAGCGGCCGATCTATGGACGCCTGTTCCAGACGCCGTTCGCCGACCTGATCCGCAACGAGGTCGGCATTGAGACCATCGCAGTCGGTGCGATCTCCGAGGCCGATCACGCCAATTCGATTCTCGCGGCCGGCCGCGCCGATCTCTGCGCCATCGCGCGGCCGCATCTTGCCGACCCGGCCTGGACGCTGCACGAAGCCGCGCGCATCGGCATCACCAAGGTCGAGTGGCCGAAGCAGTATCTGTCCGCCAAGGGACAATACGAAACCAATCTGGCGCGCGCGGCGGCTGCTGCCGGGCAATGAGCGGAGGGGGGATCAGATGAGCTCCACGGCGAAAGTGATCCGGCGCGAATGGCTCGACTGGCCGTTTTTCGAGCCGCGCCATCATGCGGTCGGCGAGGCGCTCGACCGCTTCGTGCAGTCGGGGGCTCTCGACACAATCGATCACAATGATGTCGATGGCGCCTGCCGCAAGCTCGTGCGCGCGATGGGCGAGGCGGGGGTGCTCGATTGCGCCGTCGCGGCGCCCGACGGCGATGCGACGACGATCGATTCACGCTCGATCTGCCTGTCGCGGGAGTCGCTGGCCTATGCCGATGGCCTCGCCGATTTCGCCTTCGCCATGCAGGGGCTCGGTTCCGGCGCGATCGCGCTCGGCGGCTCGGCTGACCTGCGCAAGGCCGTGCTGCCGAAGGTTCGCGCCGGCGAATGGCTGGCGGCCTTCGCGCTGTCCGAGAAGGAGGCGGGATCGGACGTCGCGGCGATGTCCTGCACGGCGCGGGCCGACGGCAATGACTACGTTATCGATGGAGAGAAGACCTGGATCTCCAACGGCGGTATTGCCGATGTCTACACGCTGTTTGCGCGAACGGGCGAGGCGCCGGGCGCCCGCGGCATCTCGGCCTTCGTCGTCTTCCCGGATGATCCCGGCTTCGGCATCGCCGACCGCATCGACGTCATCGCGCCGCATCCGCTGGCGACGTTGCGCTTTACTAATTGCCGGATCCCCGCGAGCCGTCGCCTCGGCGCGCCGGGCGGTGGGTTCAAGCTCGCGATGCAGACGCTCGATATCTTCCGGGCGTCTGTCGCAGCCGCGGCCCTCGGCTTTGCCCGGCGTGCGCTGGACGAAGCGCTGTCGCACGCGCGCAGCCGGCACATGTTCGGTGCGACGCTGGGCGATCTCCAGCTGACCCAGGCCGCGCTCGGCGACATGGCGACGGAGACTGACGCCGCCGCGCTCCTGACTTACCGCGCGGCCTGGCGCCGCGACGTCCAGAAGCTTCCGACGACGCGCGAAGCTGCCATGGCGAAGCTGACGGCAACCGAGACCGCGCAGCGTGTCATCGACCGCGCCGTCCAGATGTTCGGCGGCCGCGGCGTGCGCAAGGGTGAGATCGTCGAAAGCCTCTACCGCGAAATCCGCGCGCTGCGCATCTACGAGGGCGCGACCGAGGTCCAGAAGCTGATTGTCGCGCGCGATCTCCTGAAGCCGCGCTGAGAGGATTGATAACTCCGCATGAGTACGATGAAAAAGCCAGAGGCCCCCGCGACGAGCGGTCTGCAAGTGCTTCAGCCCAGCGGCTGGCCGCAGCCGAAGGGATATGCCAACGGCATCATGGCCGATGGACGTCTCGTTGTGACGGGTGGTGTCGTCGGCTGGGATATCGCAGGTCGGTTCGCCGACGGGTTTGTCGCGCAGGTTCGGCAGACGCTCGAAAACATCGTTGCGATCCTGGCGGAAGGCGGCGCCCGGCCGGACCATCTCGTGCGCCTGACATGGTATGTCGTCGACATGGATGAATACACCGCGAATCTGAAGGCGCTCGGCAAGGCCTATCGCGAGGTGGTTGGCACCCACTACCCCAGCATGGCGCTCGTGCAGGTGGTGCGCCTCGTCGAGCCATCCGCGCGCGTCGAGATCGAAGCGACTGCCGTCGTCCCGCGCTGACGAGGGCGTGCGTGAAGGTGCTGCCGCCGATCGCGCGGGCTCATGGGCCGCTACGCGACCGGAATGAACGCATATCCTTGCCCTTCTTCGACCACTCTGCCGATGCCTGGTCGACCTAGATGAGCGCCGGCCAGCCACGTCTGCGCATTTGCTGCGTCCCGGAGCAACCTGATCCGGCTGGCCCTCGCCACGGCTTCGTCATCGTCATAGGCCCAGGTAAGCTCGGGACAGGCAAACTGTGCGGCGGGAACGTGGATGAGGTCGCCGCAGAACAAGACATCGTCCTCGTCAGTGTTGAGGAGATAACCCATATGGCCCCGAGCGTGCCCAGGTATATCCACCGCCAGTAAATGATCGGCCAGCCGATCTCCTCCGTTAATGGGGGCAAGGAGCGAACGAAACTGCTCCAGCATGGGCTCGGCAAGAAACTCTCCGACGGCGTCTTCCCCTATCACAATCTTCCTCAGGCCATTAAATGCGCGTCGACCGTCGGGCATCAGGAGACCATTGATGTGGTCGCCATGAGCATGAGTGAGGGCGATCATCGTGATCGATGACGTGTCTATGCCTGCCTCCGCCATCGCCTCCGCGAGGTGACCCATGGACGGCTCCCAACTCCCGCCCGCTCCACAATCGATCAAGACGCGATCCATGCCAGAGCGATCGAATAGGAAGCAGTTGACCGGCAATCGAACCAGCGAAGCGTGCCGCTGAGGCGGTTCGGTCTGCCTGCCTACTTTGTCGTTTGGATATTTGAGGGATTCGGCGGGCAGGTCGACATATCCATCAGAGAGTGACCAAATCCTCCATGATCCCGACGCGCAGCCCAAGGTGTTGGCGCTTTGTGACAGAGCTTTCACGGACAACCTGACAAGCGTTTGATTCACATTCTCAAAACGGCACCGAAACCGTCAGAGTTTCGAAGTCATCACTTTCTGAGCGATCTTCCAGGTTCCGTCGACCTTCAGGCACGACAGCATGTCGGTGAAGTATCGCGGCGGAATTTGCAATTTCAGCTTCAGGAGCGCGAGCTCTCCTTCAACGTCAATTGAGAGGATCTGATCTTTGCGCTCCAGGCCCTGTTGCTTCGGAGCTTTCAAATTACGGACAGCTGCCAGCCACGTCGCAATTGGCGTCACGCTCACGTTGCCGTCGTCGCCGACCTTGGTCACTGAACTCGAGGGATGAAATATAGACCCGAATTTGTCGGCATCCATTTCATAGGCACTGTCGAAATAGGTATGCGCCAGGGAGCGCAAGGCACGAGCATCGGTATCCATAGGCCTGTTGTCCATCAGCTTGGGAATGGGAAGAAACTGCGCGTGGCTGGAAGCCTGGTCTCCGGCCGAAACCTGGAGAAGGTTGCCTCAAGTCTTCCTTGCTGACCGAACCTAGGACAAAGTAGCTTATGAGGATAGGCGTGTTGAACAACAAGAGCTTATGAGGAATATTCATAAATCATGAGAAACGAGCTGAACGAACTCGCTACGTTTGCAATCGTCGCCAGAGAACGGAGCTTTACGCGGGCTGCGGCAAAGATCGGTGTGTCTCAGTCTGCCCTGAGCCACACAATCCGGGCACTTGAGCAACGGCTCGAGCTGCAGCTTCTTGCTCGAACGACCAAGAGCGTCGCACCAACCGCCGCGGGGGCAGCTCTCTTGAAGGAATTGTCTCCGGCACTCGAGCAGATTACTCGTGCCATCAACGAAGCCCGAAACGTTCGGCACCGGCCTGCAGGGCGCCTTCGGATTGTAATGTCCCGGTCGGCTGCCGTGATGGTATTGTTGCCGCGGCTCACGGCATTCGCGGAAGCTTACCCCGACATCGTTCTTGACGTTGTTACCGTCACTGGCCCCGTCGACCTCGTTGCGGGTGAGTTCGACGCCGGTATTCAACTTGGCGAGTACATTCAGAAAGACATGATCGCGGTGCGGGTCACCCAGGAGTTGAGATTGTCGGTGGTCGGATCGCCCGGCTATTTTTCATCACGAAGCATTCCCCGGAAACCCAAGGATCTAAATGACCATCGATGCATAAGCCTGCGTCTTCCGGGCGGCCCATACAGGTGGGAATTCGAGAAAGGACGAAAGGCGGTCACGGTCGGCGTGAATGGCCCGCTCATCATCGATGATACCCACCTGGTGATTCAGGCCGCACTCGCTGGCGCCGGCCTGGGACTCGCATTCGAAGAGCAGGTCGCAGAGCATGTTGCGAAACGTCGCCTTATCCGTGTGCTGGAAGATTGGACGCCGCCGATTCCCGGCTTCTTCATGTATTACCCCAGTCGTCAGCATCAGCCAGCTGCGCTGTCTGCACTAACGAACGCGCTGCGAGCCTCTTAACCACAATTCAACGCGACGAACTATATAGTGGAACCGTCGCTGAAATCGA
Source organism: Bradyrhizobium sp. 604_D8_N2_3 (assembly GCF_051810765.1). Lineage (NCBI taxonomy): Bacteria > Pseudomonadati > Pseudomonadota > Alphaproteobacteria > Hyphomicrobiales > Nitrobacteraceae > Bradyrhizobium > Bradyrhizobium sp. 604_D8_N2_3. Next base: position 3,731,451 of record NZ_JBPWPM010000001.1, read on the forward strand.
ATCCGAACGCCATCAGGGCCCGCGTGGGTCGCGATGCAGTCGTCGACAATCCGTCGAGCGTTCAACGCCGGGATGTCCGGAAGCCACCCAGACCCGACCGCCGATGGCGACGACGACCGTCGTGCTCTTTCAGGAGGCTTGCCTCGGGCTTTTGCAGTGGCTTAGGTACCGAACGGCCAATTTGATGAAATTGCGCACGACCATCGACGTCTCATCCTCTCGGAACACCAAAAACACATCGGCCGAGGGTGGTGAGGGTCTGATGGGCCGGAATACAATGTCGGCTGTCGTGAAGCGCGCAATGGACTGGGGCACCAGTGCCACGCCGAAGCCCGCCACGATCAGGCTCGGAATCGACTGGGCGTCGACGACCTGCTGGGATACCCGCGGCAAAAAGCCGGCATCGACACAGCATTTCTGGATGTAGCGTGCGAACTCGGATCTATTGGGGTCGAGGACGATGTGATCCTCCGATGCTAGTTCGCTAAGCGCAACCCGCTTGCGCCCGGCCAACCGGTGCGCGTGCGGCAGTGCGAGGACCACCTCTTCCCGCCAAGCAAGCTTGCTGGTCAGGCCGTGTTCGGTCGGAACGCTGCGAATGAGACAAATGTTGGTCGTGCGGTTGAGGAGTGCTGCGATCTGCAATGCAGGCGCCTGCTCATGCACCGTGGTTTTCACCGACGGAGCAACCTTTCGGTAGGCGGCAAGCAGTTCCGCCAGCCGACCGCGCAGGATGGAGCCGGTTGCACCAACGTCAAGCGTGCCGATAAGGCCAGCGCCGATCGACTGAACTTCGTCTTCCGCGAGCTTGATTTGCTGGAGAATGGCGCGACCTCGGCCCAGCAGGGCTTCGCCGGCCTTAGTCAGTTCGACCCTGCGGCTGGTCCTGTGGAGAAGCTGCGTCTTGAGCTCGGCCTCCAGCGTCTGGATGTGCTGGCTCAGCGGTGGTTGGGAAAGGTTCAGTCGCCGAGCGGCGAGGGTGAAACTGCGTTCTTCGGCGACGGCGATGAAATATCGGAGCTGGCGGAGATCCATTTGGAAAACCTATCAATCGTGTCGTTCTATATATTGGACTTGAGATCCGCGATGGTCAACGAATGCCCGACGGAGCCCTCTGCGAGCCGGGCGCGGTCCGCGATCACGGCAAGCGCGCTCCTTTGTACGTACGACGACACGTCACCACCAAACAACAAGATAGGCGGGGGCCTGAGGGCCCACCAAGCCGCGCCAGTCGAAGACCAGCCAAGCGAGGAAAAGCCGTGCCCAAGATATTCAAGTCACTCTTCTTCCAGGTCATCATTGCGCTCATGCTGGGCATCGCCCTCGGCATGGCTAATCCCGACCTCGCCCTTCAGATGAAGCCGCTCGGCGACGGCTTCATCAAGCTGATCAAGATGCTGGTGCCTGTGATCGTGTTCTGCGTCGTCGTGCACGGTATCGCCGCGGCGGGAGACCTGTCGAAGGTTGGAAGGGTCGGCATCCGCTCTCTCCTGTATTTCGAGATCGTCACCACCGTCGCACTGGTGTTCGGCATTGGGCTCGCCTACTATTTCGAGCCGGGCGCAGGAATGAACATCGACCCGAAGACGCTCGACGCCAAGGCCCTTAGCGGATTCAGCCAGACCGCGGCTCAGGTCGCGGGAGGCGGCGTCTCCGAATTCCTGATGAAGCTCATCCCCTCGACGATTGTGGGGGCCTTCAGCTCCGGCGACGTCCTGCAGGTGCTGATCGTCTCGATCATGTTCGGCTGCGCCGTGTCCTTGTGCGGCGAGCGAGCGAAGCCGGTCGTCGAGTTCATCGAGCGCGTGAACGAGATCATCTTCAAGATGATGAATTTCGTGGTCCGGCTCGCGCCGATCGGCGTCTTCGGTGCCATCGCCTTCACGGTCGGGAAGTACGGCGTTGGTTCGCTCAAGCAACTCGGCGGGCTCGTCGGCCTATTCTATCTGGCCGTGGTCCTGTTTGCGATCGTGGTGCTCGGCGCGATCATGCGACTGTCCGGCTTCAGCCTGTTCAAGTTGCTCGCCTACTTGCGCGAAGAGTTGATGATCGTTCTCGGCACCGCCGCAGGTGACAGCGTTCTGCCGCAAACCATGCGAAAGCTCGAGCAGCTCGGCATCAAGCGGTCGACGGTTGGTCTCGTTATACCGACCGGATACTCGTTCAATCTGGACGCGTTCTCCATCTACTTGACCCTGGCCGCAGTCTTCATCGCACAGGCGACCAACACGCCGCTTGCGACAGGCGATCTCGTGGCCATCCTTGGCATCGCGTTGCTCACCTCGAAGGGCGCGCACGGCGTTCCGGGCTCGGCCATCGTCGTGCTCGCCGCGACGCTTGCCGCTATCCCGGCCATTCCGGCGATTGGCCTTGTGCTCATCCTGTCGGTCGACTGGTTCATCGGCATTGCCCGCGCCCTCGGCAACTATGTCGGAAACTGCGTTGCCACCGTCGTCGTCGCGTCCTGGGAAGGCGACATCGACAGGGCAAAGGCGCATCGTATCCTGAACGGCGAGATTGATCCCTCAAGTGAGGGGCTGGTCGATGCCGCCGGCGGAGATGAGCCCGTCCCGAGTGCACAGACGGCGTGAAGCGCGAGTGTTGGTTGGAATATGGCGATGCTGACGCTTTCGATTGAGCCTCTAACGAGGAAGGCATTTGCGCCGTTTGGCGATGTCGTCGATACGGATGGGTTGACGCCCCTGCCGATCAACGAAGGCTTTGCCCGGCGCTTCAACGATCTCGCCACGATCGACGTCACCGCGCAAGGCGGACAGATCAACATCAGTTGGTTTGTCGCCTCCACCCGGCCTGCGCCGATCGCGATCCGGTTGATGGAGCGCCATCCGCTTGGAAGTCAATTGTTCATGCCCTTGAACCGCAAGGACTGGTTGATCGTCGTCTGCACGAATCCGCATATCGCCTCGACTTATCGGGCCTTCGCTGCAACGGGACACCAGGGCGTAAACTATGCCCGCAACTGCTGGCACCATCCGCTGCTTGTTCTGGAAGACTCCAGTCCGTTCTTCGTCGTCGACCGGAAGGGCGGGGGCGACAATCTTGAGGAATATTGGCTGGAAGAGGTGATGCAGCTCGATCTTGCGCCGGACAGCATTCTCGGAAAATGACGCGCGGCAAGCAGAGCCGCGCAACGACACACCACACGGGAAACCTATCGGAGGCCACGTCCATGCCATCGCAAACCTATCACGTGCCGCAGGGCGGCCATCCGGCCCAGACGGAGCTCTTGAGCGGCCGGGCGGTCTTCACGAACGCATATGCGGTCATACCCGGCGGTGTGCAGCGCGATATCGTCGTCAGCCATCTGCCGCATTGGGATAACACGCGTGTGTGGGTGCTGGCGCGACCGCTCTCCGGCTTCGCCGAGACATTTTCCCATTATCTTATGGAGGTGGCACCGGGTGGGGGAAGCGAGTTGCCGGAGCCGGACAAGGATGCCGAAGGCGCGCTGTTCGTCGCGGGTGGCAAATTGAGCCTCGAGGTGGCGGACAAGGAGCGGGAGCTGCGACCCGGGGGCTTTGCCTATCTTCCACCCGGCCGCGGCTGGAGCATTCGCAATCGCGGCTCGAGCCCCGCGCATTTTCATTGGATCCGCAAGCTGTATCAGGGCGTACCGGGGCTTGCTCACCCCGACGTCATCGTGACCAACGAGGACTCGGTCGCACCGACGCTAATGCCAGATGCGGATGGGAGATGGAGGACCACACGCTTCATCGATCCGGCCGATATCCGATATGACATGCACATCAATATTGTCACGTTCGAGCCGGGCGCATCTATCCCCTTCACAGAGACCCATGTCATGGAGCACGGTCTTTACGTTCTGGAGGGCAAAGCCGTCTACCGGCTCAACCAGGACTGGGTCGAGGTCGAGGCAGGAGATTTTATGTGGCTGCGGGCGTTCTGTCCGCAGGCGTGCTACGCTGGGGGCCCAGGTCGGTTCCGTTATCTCCTCTATAAGGATGTCAATCGACACATGGATCTGCGGCCCTTCACGGCAGCGTAGGTTCGGCGTTGACGCAGCGACGTCGGGATCGATCTATTGCAGGCGCTTTTTGGCGAGCTATCGCGGACGGATCATCCGGACGATGCTGATAATTGGATAAAAGCTCGGCGTTACATCGGCTCGATGCCGATCTTCTTGATGACCGCGGCCCATTTCGTCGTTTCCGATGTCATGAAATCCTTCAGGCCTTGTGGGTCCATCACCATGGGCTCGGCGCCTTGCTCGACGAAGAGGGCGCGCACCTTCGGATCGTTCACGGCTTCCGCCATTGCTGCATAGAGCCTGTCGAGCACGGCCTTGCCTGTGCTCGCGGGCGCGAGCAGAGCAAGCCAAGCGGCGCTCTCGTAATTCTTGAGGCCTGCTTCCGCCGCGGTCGGCACATCCGGCAGCGCGGTCATGCGCTTGTCGCTGGCCACCGCGAGCGGGCGTGCATCGCCGCTTTTGATCAGGCTGATGACGTTCGGCAAGAGCTGGAAGCCAAGCGGGACCTGGCCCGCGATGAAGTCCGGCGTGTAGGCGGCGATATTGCGATAGGGAACGTGCGTGATCTCGGTGCCCGTGAGCTGCTCGAAATAGGCGGCCGCCAGATGCTGCGACGAGCCGACGCCGACCGTTCCGTAGTTCAGCTCCCGCGGATGCGCCTTGGCATAGTCGATCAGCTCGTTCAGTGATCTCGGTGGCAGCCTCGAATTGATCACGATGACATTCGGTAACGTCGCGAACAGGCCGATCGGGACGAGATCCTTCTGCGGATCATAGGGCAGCTCCTTGTACAGCGATTTGTTCGCGGCCAGCGGACCGGAGGTGCTCATAAGCAGCGTGTAGCCGTCGGGTGCGGCATGTGCCGCGGCCGCGGTGCCGATATTGCCGCCGGCGCCGGGACGATTGTCGACCACGAAGGCCTGCCCGAGTGACATCGACATGCGGTTGAGCAGGATGCGGGTGATGACGTCGCTGGCGCTGCCGCCGGCGAAGGGCACAAGCACCTGGACCGGGCGGGTCGGATAGTCTTGCGCGTTTGCATGCCGCATTCCCGTTGCTGCGAGCAGGGCGCCACCACCGAGCGAGAGCAGCGACCTCCGGTCAGGACGAAATCCCTCGTTCTGCTGATGAGCGCCATCTGTGATCTTGCTGCGATCGAACCGTGCCATCTCGGACTGAATCTCCCGACTGTGTCTTGTTCTGCGAGCCCAGGGAGCGTCCGGGACGGGAGTCGTCGGGGATGAGCGCCAGGTCGCATTTTTCTGCGCCTGGACCGTAGTTAGCAGGCCGCTACGACCGTCATGCCTGCACGTCTCAAAACTTACCAACCCGTCTCATTTTGCAGTGGGCGCGACATCTTGTCCGAGTACGACGACAGCGACGCCTAATCCAGCCCGCTCTTGCCCGGCGCCCAATAGGCTTTGGTCTTGATCCGCGATGATGCGACGCCCGCAGCTTTCAGCGCGCGGCTGACGCGCTGGATCGATGAGGCCTTACCTGTCAGGACGAACTGCGCCCCGTTTGCAGCAAGGCGCAGCATTTCCGCCTCAACGGTCGCGAGATGGTCGTCGCTGTCGCTGCGAGCGATCAATCTTGCTTGGCCGAGGCCAATAGCCTCGAGCGCCTGCCGCGACTCCGCGGCATCAGTGGCTTCGAACATGTGGAGCGCGCCGCCGGCCTGCAAATTGTTGCGGAGAGCTGCGGCAATGCCGAACGAGGTCTCATCGCCGAACAGGACGACTGGCGCCTCAAAGCCGGCAAGATCGAGCGAGCGGCGCGGCCCGAAGAACTGGAAGGTATCGCCTTCGCGCAAGCCACTCGTCCATCGGCTGCCGGGGCCGTCGCCATGTACGAAGGCGACGAGGCGTGTTCTGCCGTTGCCTGTGTCCCACGATATCGGCGTATAGGTGCGCGCACTCAGGCCCGCGCCCATCGCGATCTGGATCTTCTGGCCGGCGGTCCATTTGACGTCCTTAAGCGCTTCGCCTTTGAGTTCGATGAGCCGAAAGCGCGGCGAGAGTGTCTCGATGGCTGCAACGCGCGCAGGACGCATCAGCCATCGCAGTAACATGCGTGTGACACGTCCCTGCGGTGCCTGTGATGACTCGGAGATTTGTGGTGCCGGGCTGGGCTCGATCAAGGCTTGGCTCCCGGATTATCTGGTCTTGATCGTGAGTTCATTGCCGCGGCCGGGGTCGAACGGCAGCGACAGCGAGAGGTAGCCATTCTCGGGATCTCTGACGTAGTCGATATAGCCCGAAGCTTCCTCGAACGCGTTCTCGCCGACGATGAGTGCGCCGGGCTTGAGCTGCGGCTCCAGCAGCTTGAGAATGGGAAGATAGAGCGTGAAGGCGCCATCGAGCATCACCATGTCGATCTCGCCGAGGCCGGAGCCGAGCGTTTCGCGGGCATCGCCGAGCCGGAATTCGACAAAGTCCGCGAGCCCCGCGGCGGCAACGTTCGCGCGGGCGCGCTCGATCTTGCCGGGTTCGAGATCGGTCCCGATCAGGCGGCCGCCGCCCATGTCGCTCAACGCTGCCGCCATGTAGATCGCCGAAATCCCCATCGAGGAGCCGAACTCGACGATGCGCTTCGCCTTGCAGGTACGGGCGCACATGTAGAGGAAGCGTCCGAACCGCGGAGAGACGCTCAGGAAGTTGTCCGCAAATCTCTGGTAGACTTCATTGAGATCGCGGCTTTCGGCCGCGATGGCCTGGCTGATCATCTCTTCGCGACTGCTGGCCTCACGCGCGAAGGTCTGCATCAGCGGCGCGTCGGCAATCTTCGCCTCCTGGTGAAGGCGATGAAGGACGTCTGCGACGAGGCCCGTGCTGAGTGAATCCATCTTGGTCGGCTCCTTGCAATGCGCCCACTGGCGCTTCGGAGCCTCGATACGAAATCGTGCCTCTGACCGCATTCCGCGAACGGGACAATCGATTGCGATTTCCGGTCAGTGTACGCCGATGCGACGCTCGGCGAGATAACGTGCCGGCGGCTTGCCCAGCGCCTTGCGAAACATGGTGACGAAGGCGCTCGCGCCCTCATAGCCGAGATCGAGCGCCACGGCCTGGACGGAAGCGCCCTGGTCGAGGCGCTGAAGCGCGATGAGGATGTGAAGCTGCTGGCGCCAGCGGCCAAAACTCATGCCGGTCTCGCGTTGCAGGATGCGGGTGAGGGTTCTCGGGGCAACGGCGATGCGCCGGCCCCAATCGTCGATCGTCGCGCGATCGGAAGGATTTGCCATCATCGCGCTGGCGATCCGGCGCAGTCTGGCATCTACAGGCATCGGGAAGCGCAGTTCCTCGACGGGCGCCGTCGACAGCTGGTCAAGCAGCACCGTAGCGATCCGGCCGTCGGCGCCATCGACATCGTACATGACAGGCATGTGGGTCGCATGCACCAGCAGATTTGCCAGCAAAGGCGAGATCGACAGAGCGCAGCAGTGTCTCGGCAGCCCTGATGCTGCATCCGGCTCGACGAACAGGCAATACATCTCGACATCGCCTACGACGGTCACGCTGTGCGGGACACGGCCGGGAATCCATACCGCACAGCGCGGCGGTACGATCCAGACGCCGTGTCCGGCCTCCAGCCTGACGATGCCCCGCAAGGTCAGGACAAGCTCGTCCTTGCGATGCTCGTGCATGGCCAGCTCCATGCCCTTCGTGACCATGTGACCGCCGAAGGCGGCGAGGGCGCGTGGCACGGTCTCGGGGTCGAAATCCCCGAGATCATCGGGGCGAATATGGTCGTCGTTGAGCCGGAAGAAAGGCATTGGGCGGTGATTGGTCCGGACGCGGTGGCGTGCGTCAGACAATATCGGCCTGCGATTGAGAGTTTCAACGCAGATGGCGCGAATCTCGATCAGTTCTAACCAGCTCGCTTCCGCGGCTTCCTGCGCTCCTTGCGGGAGGGCAAGCTAGCCCCGCCGGCGGAGGGCACCACGAACTCTCGCGCCACCGCGGCGGCCTGCGCGAGATCCTGGCTGATGACATCGAGCACCGCCTTGGCCGCGACCGACACCGCTCGCCGCGGGTGATGCACCCAGGCAATCGAGCGCACGATCCGTTGCTGGTCGAAGCGATGCGCCCGGATGGCGCCGCTCGCGAGCGATTGCCGGAGCGCGATGGTCGGCAGCACTGTGGCAAAGTCGGTGGTCGCGATCACGTCGCAGAGCGCGGGGAGGGTGTCGAGCTCGAGCCGCGGCCGCAGGTCGATGCCGACGGCGGCGGCGTGCTCATCCAGGATCAGCCGCAGGCCGTGGCGCTTGGACGGCAGCACGAGGTCGAAATTCGCGACGTGGTCGAAGCGTAGCTTTGCCGGTGGCCTGACCGGGCTGTCCTTGCGGCAGGCGAACACCATCTCCTCGTCCATGATGTGATGCGCGGACAGCGGCGTCTTCCGGCGCGGCACGTTGATCAGCGCGAAATCGAGCTGGCCGGTGTTGACCCAGTCCACGAGCGTCTCGGTATAGCCCTCGCAGGCGGACAGCGTGATCTCGGGATAACGACTGGCGACCGTCGCCGACGAACTGGCCATAGTGCTCTGCGCTACCGACGTGATGAGGCCGACCGAGACCCGCCCCGAAATGCGCCCGCCGAGCTGCGCCATCTCCTGCCGCGCGTACTCGGCGTCACGCACGATCGGCGCGGTCAGCCGCACCAGCGCCTCGCCGGCGCTGGTCAGAGTCATGCCCTGGACGCTGCGGTCGAACAGTTTTTGGCCGAGTTCGGCCTCGAGCTTGGCGATCTGCATGCTCAGCGCCGGCTGCACGATGTTGAGCTGGCGCGCGGCGCGGGTGACGTTCTTTTCCTCGGCCAGGCAAAGGAAATATTGCATCTGCCTGAGTTCCACGGAGCTGTCCTTTGTTCGCTGTTCCTTGCGCGGCCATCATCACAGATGATGGATGATATAATCAATCATTATTTGTAGTGATGGGTGGGATTGCCTAGTCTCGTGGCGGACCGCGAGGCCTCAAGGGCCGCGCCGTCTGGGAGCGAAATCAGACATATGCAGGACGCCACACCCAAGCGGATGATCATCGGCATTTCCGGCGCCTCCGGCGTCACCTATGGCGTTCGCCTGCTGCAGCTCCTGCGCAATGCCGGCGTCGAGACGCATCTGGTGATGTCGAAGACCGCTGAGCTGACCTTTGCCTACGAGACCGACCTGAAGATCGCGGAGGTGAGGGAGCTCGCCAATGTCTGCCATGCGATCGACGACATGGCCTCGGCGATCTCCAGCGGCTCGTTCCGCACCGCCGGCATGATCGTGGCGCCGTGCTCGATGCGCTCGATGTCCGAGATCGCCTCCGGCGTGACCACGACGCTTTTGACCCGCGCTGCCGACGTCGTGCTCAAGGAGCGCCGGCGACTGGTGCTGATGGTGCGCGAGACGCCGCTGCACACCGGGCATCTCAGGACGATGACGGCCCTGTCGGAGATGGGCGCGATCATCGCCCCGCCCGTGCCGGCCTTCTACGCAAAACCCGAGAACCTCGACGACATGGTCGAGCACACCGTCGGCCGTGTGCTCGACCTGTTCGACATCGATATCGGCGTTGTGCGCCGCTGGGGCGAGGACGAGGCGCTCAAGCGCCGCTCGCCGCCGCTGCGCAAGATCGCGCCCTGACCTGAAGACCTGAGGAATGACCCGTATGCGAATGGAAAATGTTGCGAGGAGAGGCGCGAACGCGCCCGCCGATCTGCGCGCCTGGCTCGCGTTTCTCGCCGAGCGCGGCAAGCTCGCGATCGCCCGCGAGGGCATTGGGCTCGCTGACGAGCTCGCCGCCGTCGCCAAGCGGTTGGAGCGCGACAGCGCGGTGCTCTTCCCGCGCCCCGATGGGCATGAAATTCCCGTCGTCGCCAATCTCTTCGCCGGACGCGACTGGGTCGCCGATTCCATCGGCGTGACCGAGGACCAGTTGCTGCCACGGTTCCTGGCTGCCGCAAACCATCCACTGCCGACGCATGAGGTCGCGAGCGGACCGGTGCAGGACGTCGTCCACGAGGACGTCGATCTGCTGCGCCAACTCCCGGTGCCCAAGCACAATGAGCGCGACAGCGGTCCCTACATCACGGCCGGCCTGCTGATCGCGCGCAACCCGAAGACCGGTGCACAGAACGTCTCGATCCACCGCTGCCAGATCTCTGGCAGGAACCGCATCGGCGTGCTGCTGCTGCCGCGGCACACCTTCTCCTACTACCGCCTCGCGGAAGAGCTGGGCCAGGCGCTGGAGATCGCGATCGTCATCGGTGCGCATCCGGCCTTGATGCTGGCCTCGCAGGCGATCGCGGCGCTCGATGAGGACGAGATGGCGATTGCCGGCGCGCTGCTCGGCGCGCCCGTCGACGTCGTGAAGTGTCGCACCAATTCAGTCCGCGTCCCCGCCCACGCGGAGATCGTCATCGAGGGACGCATTCTTCAGGGCGTGCGTGAGCCGGAAGGTCCGTTCGGCGAATTCCCCCAATATTATGGTCCGCGCGCCAATCGCGAGGTGATCGAGGTCGATGCGATCACGCATCGTGCGAAACCGATCTTCCATACCATCGTGGGCGGCGGTTTTGAGCACCTGATCCTCGGCGGCGTGCCGCGCGAGGCGACGCTGCTCCAGCATCTGCGGCGCAGTTTTCCTGGCGTGATCGACGTCCGCCTCACGCGCGGGGGCACCTGCCGCTACCACCTCGCGATCAAGATCGACAAGGCGAACGACGGCGAGCCCAAGAACATCATGATGTGCGCCTTCGGCGCCCATTACGACATCAAGCAGGTGATCGTGGTGGACAAGGACGTCGACATCTCCTCGTCCGAGGAAATCGAATGGGCGGTGGCGACGCGCTTCCAGGCCGACCGCGACCTCATGGTCGTCGCCGGCGCGCTCGGCTCCAAGCTCGATCCGACCACCGACAACGGCATCAGCGCCAAGATGGGTCTCGATGCGACCGCGCCGGTCAACGCGCCGGAGCTCGCTTTCAAGCGCATTCGCGTCAAGGGCGAGGAGGAGGTCGATCTCGCCACTGCCTTGCAGGCTGACCCCGGCGCTGCGGTCGCGCGGTTTCTTTCGGAGACGCGCGCATGAGCGGATTACCGCTCGGAAGCAACTTGCGTCGGTTCGCGCCGTTGGAATATGAAGCGGGTGCTGCTTATAGTGCCGCGCCAATGAAGCAATCATTTTGCAGCGCAACGCTGCCGGGAGGAAGAAACTGATGTCGACGGCCCTGCGCATCGCTCATGGCGCTTTCGGCAGGGTCGCTCTGCTCGACATGGACCGTTCGCTGGTCCGCCACGCTCATCATCACTGCCACGTCCTGCTCAAGGTCGAGGGCTCCGACACGCAGTTTCTTGTGGGCGACCAGGTCACGCCGCTGACGGACACGGCCGCCGTGCTCGTCGACGGCTGGAAGCCGCATGCCTATGTGCACGACGCCAACCGTCCGCGCACGCTGATCATGGCGCTCTATATCGAGCCGGAATGGCTGAAGGAGTTCCGTCCCGGCTGGGCGGCCAGCGGTGCGCCGGGCTTTTTCGAGCGGCCGTCGGGCGAGGTGTCGCCGCGCATCCGCCAGCTCACGCTGCATCTGGCGGCCGAAATGATGGCGAATCCGGATGCGGTGCGGACCCACGAGCAAACGCTCTCGGATCTCATGATCGCGGTGATCGAGCGCTTCACGCCCTGGCGCAGCTTCCCGACCTCGATCCGCGGCATGAGCGCGGTGAGCTGCGACTGGCGCATCCGCCGCGCGATGGACGCGATGCGCGTGCATGATTCCTATGCCAACGTCGATCAGTTCGTGAAGGGCGCAGGCCTCTCGCGCGCGCAGTTCTTCCGCCTGTTCGAGACCTCGCTCGGCGTCTCGCCAAAGCTCTATCTCAACGTCGTCCGCATGGAGCGCGCGCTCGATGCTGTCATGCGCGAGGACACACCGCTCGGCGAGCTCAGCGAGCGTTTTGGCTTTCCGGAGCCTGCGCATTTCACGCGCTTCTTCCGCGACCATGCCGGCGTCAGCCCGCGCGAGTTTCGCAACGTCTCGCGTCTTGCGGGTTGAGTCTTGCGGGCCGATATTGCGCTGCACGCTCTCGAATGAGACGATTTGGTAAGTCGTGAGAGCGGGCGGTATGGCTCCCGCACCCCCAGTCCTGACAAACGTCATCGTCGCGTCAAAGAACGCGTCGGGAGGTATGCCGGGACATGTTGCAGGCGGTCAAATCCGCAAATCCGGGAAGTGGCGATGAGCCGTGGGTCGGGCGTTCGATCGAGCGCGTCGAAGACGCCGCGCTGCTCTCTGGCCGCGGCCGCTTCATCGACGATCTCGGTGTCCAGCCCGGCACGCTGCACGCGACGATCCTGCGCTCGCCGCATGCGCATGCCGATATTCTTTCGATCGACGTTGAAGCCGCCAAGCGTCTGCCGGGCGTTGCAGCCGTTCTGACCGGCAGCGACGTCAAGGCCGTCACCACGAGCCTCGTCGTTGGCGTGAAGGCGCCGGTGGAGTGTTGGCCGATCGCGATGGACCGCGTGCGCTATGTCGGCGAGCCGGTCGCTTTGGTCGTCGCAACTGACCGTGCGCGCGCCGAGGATGCGGCTGAGCTGATCAATGTCGAATATCGCCCGCGGGCTGCTGTCGTCGATCCGCTTGGGACGCTCGCACCGGGCGCGCCCGTGCTCCACGATGGCTTTCCCGGCAATCTCGCCAGCGACCGCCATTTCCGTTACGGCGATCCTGAAAAGGCCTTTGCGGAGGCGCCGCATCGCTTCTCCATCGACATCCGCTATCCCCGCAATTCCTGCACGCCGATCGAGACCTATGGCGTCGTCGCATCGCACGATGCGGGCGAGGATGCCTATGAGATGCTCGCCAATTTCCAGGGCCCCTTCAGCATCCACACCGTGATTGCGCGCGCGTTGAAAGTGCCGGGCAACCGGTTGCGGCTGCGTACGCCGCCGGATTCCGGTGGCAGCTTTGGTGTCAAGCAGGGCGTGTTTCCCTATATCGTGCTGATCGCCGCGGCCGCGCGTGTCACGGGCCGGCCCGTCAAGTGGATCGAGGACCGGCTCGAGCATCTTACCGCGTCGGTGTCTGCGACCAACCGCGCGACGACGTTGTCGGCGGCGGTTGCAGCGGACGGAAAGATCCTCGCGCTGGACTGGGACCAGGTCGAGGATTGCGGCGCGCATCTGCGCGCGCCTGAGCCTGCCACGCTCTACCGCATGCACGGCAATCTGACCGGCGCCTACGACATCCGTCACGTCAAGATCCGCAACCGCGTCGTCGTCACCAACAAGACGCCGACCGGTCTCAACCGGGGCTTTGGCGGCCCGCAGGTCTATTTCGCACTGGAGCGCCTGGTGCAGCGGATCGCGATCGGCCTTGGCCTCGATCCGCTCGATGTCATCAAGCGCAATCTGATCGACGCCGGCGCGTTTCCCTATCGCACGGCGACCGGTGCCTTGCTCGACTCCGGCAACTACCAGGACGCCGTTGCGCTCGCAGTCGAGCAGGGCAGGCTCGCTGAGCTCAAGGCGAAGCGGGACGAGGCGCGAGCGCAGGGGCGGCTCTACGGGATCGGCTTCACCGCGGTGGTCGAGCCCAGCGTCTCCAACATGGGCTACATCACCACCGTGCTGACGGCGGCCGAGCGCCGCAAGGCAGGTCCCAAGAACGGCGCGCAGGCAACCGCAACCGTCGGCCTCGATCCGGTCGGCAGCGTCACGGTTCACGTCGCCTCCGTGCCGCAGGGGCAGGGCCATCGCACAGTGCTGTCGCAGGTCGTCGCCGACGTCTTCGGCCTCCAACCTAGGGATATCCGGGTCAACACCGAGATCGACACGGCCAAGGACGCATGGTCGATCGCCTCGGGCAATTACGCCAGCCGCTTCGCATCGGCCGTGGCCGGCACGGCGAAGATCGCCGCGGAACGCGTCGCCGGCAGGCTCGCCCGCATCGCCGCAAGCCAGTTGAACGTCGAAGCCGCCGACATCGTGTTTGCGAAAGGCTTCGTTGCCTCCAGGCACAATCCGGAGAACCGGATCGCGTTCTCGCGCGTCGCAGCGCTCAGCCATTGGTCGCCGGGCTCGCTGCCTGATGATGCCGGCCAGACCATCCGCGAGACCGTGTTCTGGACGCCGCCGGAGCTGACGCCGCCCGACGACGAGGACCGCATCAACTCCTCGCTCTGCCACGGCTTCATCTTCGATTTCTGCGGCGTCGAGATCGATCCGACGACGCTGGAGACGCGAATCGACCGCTACGTCACCATGCACGACTGCGGCACCATCCTGCATCCCGCCATGGTCAACGGCCAGATCCGCGGTGGCTTTGCGCAGGCGCTCGGCGCCGCGCTCTACGAGGAATATGCCTACGCCGAGGACGGCAGCTTTCTGACGGGAACGCTCGCCGACTATCTGCTGCCGACCACGACAGAGGTGCCGGAGCCGCAGATCATCCACATGGAGACGCCGTCGCCGTTCACGCCGCTTGGCGCAAAGGGCGTCGGCGAAGGCAATTGCATGTCGACGCCGGTTTGCCTTGCCAATGCGGTCGCGGATGCGCTGGGCATTGCCGATATCACCTTGCCGCTGGTGCCGGCGCGACTTGCAGAGCTGGTGCGCGGTGCCGAACCGCCGCCTCCCGCTGGCGGCGCGACTGCTGCGCCTGTGCGCGAAGGCGACCGGCGGCTGCGCGGTGAGGGGCAGGCCTCGGTAAAGGGGCCCCCCGAGCAGGTCTGGGCGATGCTGCTCGATCCCGCTACGCTGCAATCCGTCATTCCCGGCTGCCAGCGCGTCGACAAGATCACCGACACGCATTTCCGCGCCGACGTCACGCTCGGCATTGGCCCGGTCAGCGGGCGTTATCGCGCGGATGTCGAGTTGTTCGATCTCGATCCGCCACGCGCGGTCACCCTGCGTGGCGGTGCGACCGGCGCGCTCGGCTTCGGCAACGCCGAGGGGCGGATCACGCTCGCGCCCGACGGCAATGGCGGCACAAAGCTGACCTACAGCTACGACGCCGCGATCGGCGGCAAGGTCGCGAGCATCGGCGGCCGTCTGCTCGACGGCGCCACGCGCGTCATCATCGGCCAGTTCTTCACCGCGCTGGCCCGCAAGGCTGGCGGTGGTGGTGCGGAGGGCGGCTTCTCGCTGTTCGCGCTGCTGGCGAAGCTCGCAGGCCTGTTCGGAGGGCGCCGATGAAGCCGCCCGCATTCGACTATCTCCGGGCCGAGACTGTCGGCGACGTCCTCGAAGGACTCGCTCAACAAGGCGGCGACGCCCGCGTGCTCGCGGGCGGGCAGTCGCTGATGGCGATGCTCAACATGCGCCTCGCCAAGCCAAAACTGCTGATCGACATCATGCGCATCAGGGAGCTGCGCCAGATCGAGCGGAAGGGCGATGCCGTCACCATCGGCGCCGGCGTGCGCCAGGCTGACCTCCTGGCATGGCCTGACCTCGCCGAGGCGCTGCCGCTGGTCGCGCTGGCGCTGCCATGGGTTGGGCACGTGCAGACCCGCAGCCGCGGCACCATCTGCGGCTCGCTCGCGCATGCCGATCCCAGCGCCGAGATGCCGCTGACGCTGGTTGCGCTCGGCGGCGAGGTGTTGCTGCGCAGCGCCAAGCGGCGGCGGCGCGTTGCCGCCAAGGACTTCTTCGCCGGCATGATGCTGACCGCGCGCGCCGATGACGAACTGATCGAAGGTATCTCGCTGCCCGCCGTCAAGGGATCGCGCTTCGCCTTCCGCGAGGTCGCGCGACGCCATGGCGATTTCGCCATCGTCGCCTGCGCCGCGATGAAGACACCGACGGGCGTGCGCCTCACAGTCGGCGGCGTCGCCGACGTTCCGACCGCGCGCGACTGGCCGCAGCTGGAGGGCGGCGCGCTCGACGATGCGCTGAATGCTTTCGCTTACGAACTCGGGGCCCGTGACGACGTCCACGCCAGCGCGCGCTATCGGCGTGATCTCGTGCGCATGATCGGCCGCGACCTGATCGGCGAGGTACTGCAATGACCCGTCTCAAGGCAGATCAGCGACATGCCGTTAGCTTCACGCTCAATGGTAAGTCCGTCGAAGCCGAAGCCGAGCCGCGCATGCTGCTCTCCGATTTCCTGCGCCACCAGCTGGGTGCGACCGGCACCCATGTCGGCTGCGAGCACGGCGTCTGTGGCGCCTGCACTGTTGTCGTCGACGGCATGCTGACGCGGTCGTGCCTCACGCTCGCTGCGCAGGTCGATGGTTGCGAGCTCAGGACCGTCGAGGGCCTCGCACCGTCGGCGGACCGGCTCGGCGTGCTGCAGCAGGCGTTCCGCCGCAACCACGCGCTCCAGTGCGGCTTCTGCACCGCTGGCATTTTGATGTCGCTCGACCACTATCTCGCCAGGAACCCGGTGCCGACCGAGGCCGAGATCCGCGACCTCCTCAGCGGGCATATCTGCCGCTGCACCGGCTACACACCGATCATCCAGGCGGCGCTCGAAGCCGCCGCCGAACTCGCTTCATCCAAAAAAGAGACGTCCGATGCTTGATCTCGCCAGCAGCTTCATCGCCAGCGCCGCGCGCGATCCCCATGCGATTGCGCTTGTCGACGGTGATCTGCGCCTGACCTACCGGCAATGGTACGGCGAGATCTCCGCACTGGTGGCGTCGTTCGACCGCCTTGGCCTCAAGCCCGGCGATCACGTCGTCACGCTGCTGCAAAACCGCTGGGAGGCGGCGACGCTGCACTGGGCCTGCCAGTTCGCAGGCCTGGTGATCACGCCAATCAACTGGCGCGCCAAGGCCGACGAGCTCGATTACTGCATCGAGAACGCCGAAGCCTGCGCGATCGTCTATCAGGATATCTCTGCCGAGGCGGTGCAGGGCTCGGGGTTGGCAGGCAAGCTGCTGCGTGTTTCCGTCGATCCCGGGACGGGGGAGGCCACCAGCTTTGCCGATCTGATCAGGGACGGCGCGCCGGACGCCGAGCCGCGCGTCGGCACCGATGCCTGGTCGATCATGCTCTACACGTCGGGCACGACCTCGCGGCCAAAAGGCGTGCCGCGGCGGCATCGGGCCGAACGCGCCGCGGCGATCGCCCATGTCGCGCAGAATCTCTACGGCCGCGGCGAGCGCACGCTCGGCGTGATGCCGCTCTACCACACCATGGGCGTCCGCTCGCTGCTGGCGATGTCGCTGATCGGCGGCAGCTTCATCTGCCTGCCGCGCTATGACAGCCGCCAGGCGCTGGCGCTGATCGAGGAGGAGGAGATTACCAACCTCTATCTGGTGCCGACGCTCTATCACGACCTCGTTCATCACGAGGCCTTCTCCAAAACCGACGTCTCCAGCGTCCGCAAGCTCGGCTTTGCCGGCGCGTCGATGACCGACGGTTTGCTGAAGAAGCTGAACGAGGCATTCAAGCCGGAGCTGTTCGTCAATCACTACGGCAGCTCCGAGATCTACACCTTTACGATCGACCAGAACGCCGCCGCAAAGCCCGGCTCGGCCGGCAAGGCGGGGCTGAACCAGCACGTCAAGGTCGTGCGCATCGGCGCGAAGTCGGTCGCGGAGCTTGCTGCGGTCGGCGAGGAGGGCGAGATCATCGCGACGCTCGCTGGCGACGAGGCCTTCGAGGGCTACTGGCGCCGCCCTGAAGCCGACGCCAAGTCGCTGCGCGAGGGCTGGTACTTTACGGGCGATACCGGCTTCGTCGATCCCGACGGCGACCTGTTCGTCACCGGGCGCGTCGACGACATGATCATCACCGGCGGCGAGAACGTCTCGCCGGTCGAGATCGAGAGCTGCCTGTCGCTGCATCCGGCGGTCGACGAGGTCGCAGTGGTCGGCGTCGCCGACGAGAAATGGGGCAAGGTCGTTGCCGCCTTCGTCAAGCGCAATCGCCCTGTGTCGGACGTCGAGCTGGAGCAGTTCTGCCGGACCACGGGCCTCGCCAATTTCAAGCGGCCTAGACGTTACGTTTTCGTCGACGCCATTCCCAAATCGCCGGTCGGCAAACTGCTGCGGCGACTGCTCGTCGCCGGTGAGTACGAAGCCGAGCGCCTGCCGCCATCAGACGCCGCCTGATCATCACTCATCAACAATCAACAGAAGGAAACCAACATGCCGTCAGCCTACAATTTTACCGATCCTCGACTCGCAAAACTCGACGGGTTCAAGGTCGAGATCGATGAGGCGCATGAGCGGGCCGATATCATCCTGGGCCGGCCGCCCTACAACGTCGTGGCGATGCCGCAGCGTGACCAGCTGCGCCTGACCTTCGAGACGCTGGACGAGGATCCGCGCGTCCGCGTGATCGTGGTGCGCGGCGAGGGCGAGCATTTCTCCAGCGGCGGCAATATCGGCGGCTTCATGGAGGCGAGCCCCGAGCACGTCTCCAAGCTCGCCTGGAACATCGCCGCGCCTGCGCGTTGCGCCAAGCCCGTGATCGTTGCCAACCGCGGCTATTGCTTCGGCGTGGGCTTCGAATTGTCACTCGCTTGCGACTTCCGCATCGCCTCGGAGACCACGCAGTACGCGTTGCCGGAGCAGAAGCTCGGCCAGATCCCGGGCTCAGGCGGCTCGGCGCGCCTGCAGAAGATGGTCGGCATCACTCGCACCAAGGACATCGTGATGCGCTCCAAGCGCATCTCGGCGAAGCAGGCCTATGACTGGGGCATCGCCACCGAATGCGTGCCGGATGCCGAGCTGGAGAAGGCGACCGACAAGCTGGTCGACGAGCTCCGCACCTTCTCGCCGCTGGCGCAGCGCACGGCGAAGAAGCTCCTCAACGACACCGAGGATTCGACGCTCGCCATCGCGATCGAGCTCGAAGGCCATTGCTACAGCCGCCTGCGCCAGTCGGAAGACTTCAAGGAAGGCGTCGAAGCCTTCAACGCCAAGCGTCCGCCGAAGTTCACCGGGCACTGATGCGCGACAAAACTGCCGCGGTTCGCAATGACGCGGGCCGCGGCTCTATCAAAACGGGGGAGGTAAAACAACATGGCTGAGATGGATATGCCGGTCGCGGGCGCACAGGCGTCGGCCGATAACAAGCAGATGGTCAATGCGATCATCGCATCGGTGCTCGGATGGGCGCTGGATCTGTTCGATTTGTTCATTTTGCTCTACGTGGCGCCGGTCGTCGGCGCGCTGTTCTTTCCGTCGAGCAACCCAGCGCTGTCGCTGGCTGCGGTCTACGGCTCGTTCGCCGTGACGCTCCTGATGCGGCCGCTGGGCTCGGCGGTGTTCGGGCATTATGCCGACGTGCACGGCCGCAAGCAGGCCATGCTGATCGCCATCATCGGCGTCGGCATCAGCACGGCCGCCTTCGGCCTGCTGCCGACCATCGCCCAGGTTGGAATTCTCGCGCCGATCATCTTCCTGATCCTGCGGCTGGTGCAGGGCATCTTCGTCGGCGGCGTCGTGGCTTCCACGCACACCATCGGCACCGAGTCTGTGCCGGCGCAATGGCGCGGCGCGATGTCGGGCCTGGTCGGCGGCGGTGGCGCCGGCATCGGCGCGCTGCTCGCGTCCTTCATCTTCCTGATCACGTCCTCGATCTTCCCCGGCGATGCCTTCGCGGTGTGGGGCTGGCGCTTCATGTTCTTCTCGGGGCTGCTGAGCTCGCTGCTCGGCTGGTTCATCTTCCGCAACCTCGAGGAGTCGCCTTACTTCAAGGAGCTCAAGCGCCAGCAGGGTAACAAGCAGGCGAAGGTCTCGAAGGCGCCGGTCAAGGACGTGTTCTCCGGCGAGTATCGCGGCGTGCTGCTGGTCAACCTTCTCATCACCTTCGGCGGTGGTGCCGGCTATTATCTGACCTCGGGTTATCTGCCGAGCTTCCTGAAAGTCATCAATGCGGTCCCGAACCAGACCTCGTCGTTGATCCTGATGGGCGCGAGCGTGTCGGCGTTCTTCTCGGCCGTGCTGGTCGGCGCGCTGAGCGATCGTATCGGCCGCAAGAAGACGTTCCTCATCATCGGCGTCCTGGCCGCGGTGCTGCTGCCGCTGTGCTATCTCAATCTCGCGGCGACCAAGGACACGACGCAAATCACGCTCTATGCGCTCGCGATCGCCTTCATCGGCAATGCCGGCTATGCGCCGGTGCTGATCTTCCTCAACGAGCGTTTTCCGACCGCGTTGCGCGCTAGCGGCACGGGTCTGTCGTGGAACATCGGCTTTGCGCTGGGCGGCATGATGCCGACCTTCGTCTCGCTGGTGAGCGGCAGCCCTGCGGAGATCCCGATGTCGCTGGCCTACTTCGCAGTCGGCGTGTTCGTGATCTACCTGATTGGTGCGGTCGTGATCCCCGAGACCAAGGGTAACTTCCGCTGAGCCAAATCGGCGCGGCCGCATTCGTGGCCGCGCCGATCCATCGAATTGCGCGATGAGACGGGAATGGATGGGCTGCATTTCGACGACGTGATCGTCGGTGGCGGATCGGCGGGCTGCGTGCTCGCCAATCGGCTTTCCGCAGACGGAAGCCGCCGCGTGCTTCTGATCGAAGCCGGGATGGACACGCCGCCCGAGGCGACGCCGCCGGAAATCCTCGACAGCTATCCGATGACGCTGTTCTTCGGCGACAAATACATCTGGCCGGGCCTGTCAGCGGCCGCCGGCCGCAATGCCGAGGGCAAGCCGGTCGTTCGCGCCTACGAACAGGGGCGGGTAATGGGCGGCG
This sequence comes from Bradyrhizobium sp. 604_D8_N2_3, assembly GCF_051810765.1. Taxonomy (NCBI): domain Bacteria; kingdom Pseudomonadati; phylum Pseudomonadota; class Alphaproteobacteria; order Hyphomicrobiales; family Nitrobacteraceae; genus Bradyrhizobium; species Bradyrhizobium sp. 604_D8_N2_3. The sequence goes on from NZ_JBPWPM010000001.1 coordinate 3,752,105, forward strand.
GTTCCAGCATCAACGTGCAATCGGCCAATCGCGGCCTGCCGCGCGACTATGACGAGTGGCTCGATCTCGGCGCGCGGGGCTGGGGCTGGGCGGATGTGCTGCCGTACTTCCTCAAGCTCGAGACTGATCTGGATTTCGACGGCCCGCTGCACAGCAAGCACGGCCCGATCCCGATCCGCCGCATCGCGCGCGAGGCGATGCCGCCGTTTGGCAAGGCCGTGGGAGAGGCTTTGTCGGCAACCGGCCTGCCGTTCCGGAAAGACCAGAACGCCGAATTCGAGGACGGCATCTTTCCGCCGGCGTTTTCGAACCGTAACGACCGGCGCGTCTCGACCGCCGCCGGCTATCTCGACGCAGCAACGCGTGCGCGACCGAACCTGACGATCTGGGCTGAGAGCGAGGTCGAGCAGCTTCAGCTCGACGGCCGCCATGCGACGGGCGTGGTGGTTTCGCGCGGCGGTCATAAGCTCACCATTGGCGCCGGCCGTGTCATCCTCACCGCAGGCGCGCTGCAATCGCCGGCGATCCTGATGCGGGCGGGCATCGGCCCGGGTGCGGCGCTGCAAGCGCTCGGCATTCCCGTGGCGATCGATCTGCCCGGCGTCGGCAGCAATCTGCGCGATCACCCCGCACTGACCTTCTGTCAATATTTGCCGCGGCGGTTGCGCTTGCCGCTTGCCCGGCGGCGTCCCAATTTCGCGGCGATGCGCTTCTCGTCCGAACATCCCGGCTGCGACGCCTCCGACATGTACATCACGGCCTCGGCGCGCGGCGGGTGGCATGCGCTGGGCACGCGGCTTGGTCTCTACTTTCTCTGGTGCAACCGGCCGTATTCGAGCGGCTCGCTCATGCTGGCGAGCCGCGACCCGAAAACCTATCCAGTGGTCGATTTCAACCTGCTGTCCGACCGACGCGATCTCGAACGGATGGTCGCGGCCGTCCGGCTGCTCGCGAAACTTGTCGTTCATCCCGCGCTCAACCCGGAGGCGGGCGATTTCTTCCCGGCTTCCTTTTCTCCGCGTATCAAGCGGCTGAGCCGGTACGGCACCGTCAATCGCATCGTTGCGTCCATCCTCGGGCCAATGCTCGACATACCCGCGGGCCTCAGGGCGCTTGTGATCCGGCTCGTGCTGCTCAACGGCACGGCCTTCCAGGCGACGCTTGCCGACGACCGTGCCCTCGAAGCCTTCGTACGGCAAAGCGTGTTCGGAGTCTGGCATCCAGTGGGGACATGCCGCGTGGGCGATCCCGCCGACCGGATGGCGGTGGTCGAGTCCGAGGGCAGGGTGATCGGCAGCGAGAACATTTTTGTGGCGGATGCCTCGATCATGCCGCGGCTGCCGACGGCCAATACCAACATCCCCGTGATCATGGCGGCCGAGAAGATCAGTGATGCCCTGCTGTCGCGAAATTAAGCTTTGTGCTGCGCCAGCGCGGAAACGCCCTCCTGCGTTAGGTATTCGAGTTCCACGAGGTCACTCCATTAGATTCGGCTCCTGAACAGGAAGCGCCGCGACGACCGACTGCGGCATCGAGCGGTTCACGTTAGACCGGGCTCGCTCTTCTTCGCTGTTGTTAGCCGAAAGTGGCCCGTGATGGATTGGAGCGAGGGTTAGATTGTTTCAATCAGTTAAAGGGCGGCGTGTGCATGACGTATGCACCGGGAGATCGAGAAAAATCTTGCGCAGGCCAACGTGAGCAGGCGTTTTTGAAGTAGGCGGATTGGTCGCGGAAAGCGCAGCTGCTTTGCACTCACGCAGCTAACTGCGACCTATTTGATCAATGACGCGACGTCCTGGGATGAGACCAACTGGCTCTTAATCAGCGGGGCTCGGGTTCGAGCCTTTGCCGCGTCGGGCGCGAGCCCCCGCAGAAGCGCCAAGGCTCCGGAGACAAATTCTTATGTCTTGCCGAAGCGCGTCGTCCTCTTGTTGCAAGACACCCGTCATCTTTGAAAGGACTATCTTGCAGCAAACGCCTAGCATATCCGGATCGTTGCCAACGTGACTGCGTGACATGAACACTCCCCGAATTGAAAGCCAGCGCGCCTCCACCAGCGTGCGATCGCCGATCATCGTCAATCAGCTTGGCCCGGACGTTCGTGCGGCGTTGGTCGATCACTGGTCGCGCCCGCTGATCATCGATCATCCCGCCGATCGCGCGCCCTGGGAGGTTGCTCCCGAAGCCGACGTGCTGCTGACGCGGCCGCTAGTGGGCTGGCACAAGGCGCCTGCGGAGAAGCCGGCCGGCTGGCCGTTCGGCCTGCGCTGGATCCAGACCGCTTCGACGGGCGTCGATTTCTTTCCGGCATGGCTGCTCGACGGTCCGGTGGTCACGGTCGGCCGCGGCATCTCGGCTGATCCGATCGCGGAATATGTCCTTGCGGCGATTCTCGGCTTCGAGAAGCGCATCCATGACATCCGGCCGCGCAGCCGCGAGCAGTGGAAGATCAGCCCGCTGGGCTCGCTCACCGGCAAGACGATCGGGATTGCCGGCTTCGGCGCGATCGGCCGCGCAGTCGCCGAGCGGGCCAAGCCGTTCGGTGTCAACATCAGGGTTCTCAGGCGCTCGGCCTGGCCATATGTCCTTCCGGGCATCCAGCCGGTTGATAGCGTCGAGGAGCTGGTCGCGGTTTCCGATCATCTCGTCCTTGCTCTGCCGGCGACGACCAAGACCGCGCGTCTGATCAACGCCGATGTGCTGGCGCGGGCCAAGACGTCGCTGCACCTAATCAACGTCGCGCGTGGGCGGATCGTCGATCAGGGTGCGCTGTTGCAGGCGCTCGACGAGGGGCGGATTGCCGGCGCGACGCTCGACGTCACCGATCCCGAGCCGCCGCCGGAGGGCGATCCGATCTATCGCCATCCCAAGGTCGTCCTGACCCCGCATGTGTCATGGACGGGTGGCGAGGATGCCAAGCGGCTGGCCGATAAGACGCTGGTCAACCTCGACGCCTACGCTCATGGCGTGGCGCTGGCCGACGTCTTCGACAAGAATCTCGAATACTAAAAAAGGAAAGGCAACAATGAACAAGGTCGTCGAGAAGCCCAAGAAGTACTCTCTGGTCGAGCGCACGCCGGCCGCGACCTTCGAGGAAGAGCGGCTGCACCGCAAACAGCGGCTTGCCGCAACATTCCGCCTGTTCTCGCGCTACGGTTTCGATCAGGGGCTCGCAGGCCACGTCACCGTGCGCGATCCGGAGTTTCCCAAACGGTTCTGGATCAATCCGCTGTCGAAGCATTTCAGCCAGATCAAGGTATCGGATCTTCAGCTCGTCGATCACGATGGCAACATCCTGATCGGTGACAAGCCGATCAACCAAGCCGGCTTCGTGATTCACTCCGCGATCCACGCCGCGCATCCTGAGGTGATCGCGGCCGCGCACACCCATTCGACCTATGGCAAGGCCTGGTCGGCGCTCGGCCGCCTGCTCGATCCGCTGACGCAGGATTCCTGCGCCTTCTATGAGGATCACATGCTGTTCGATCCGTTCTCCGGCGTCGTGCTGGAGGCGGAAGAGGGCCGCAAGATCGCGCAAGCGCTGGGATCGAAGAAGGCGGCCATCTTGCAGAACCACGGCCTGCTCACAGTCGGACCGACTATCGAGGCCGCCGCCTGGTGGTACATCGCCATGGACAACGCAGCGCGCGCCCAGTTGCTCGCTGAGGCCGCCGGAACGCCAAAGCCGATCCCCCACGAGATCGCCAGCCTGACCTCGCGGCAGGTCGGTACGCACAAGGGTGGCTATTTCAGCTTCCAGCCGTTGTGGGACTGGATCACCGAGGCGGAACCGGATCTATTCAATTAGGGATCGAGGCTTCCAAGCCGGGTCGATGACCCGGCTAGCCGAATTGCGCCACGCTCTAACATCGTGAGATATAGCGGCAGGCGGCTTGTCACGCTTGTGCAGGCTGCCGCAGCAACGGTGAGGAGCACGGCGACATGGTCAATGGTCTGCCAAGCGAAGTAGAAGTCATCACATTGTTCGTCGATGACATTGCGTCGTCGAAAGCGTTTTACGCCAAGGTTTTCGCGTCCGAGACGGTCTGGGAAGATGCGGTCTCATCAGTGCTTCGATTTGGTGGGCTCCTGGTCAATCTTCTCGACGCGTCTCAGGCACCGCCGCTTGTCGAGCCGCTGCGTGTCGCGCAGTCCTCCGCAGGGGCGCGCGCACTCCTGACGATCAGGGTCGTCGACGTCGATCAGGTCTGTTCAGCCCTGCGGGAGATTGGCGTCGATCTGCTCAATGGCCCGATCGACCGTCCGTGGGGGCGACGAACTGCGTCCTTTGCCGACCCCTCAGGCCATGTCTGGGAGATCGCGCAGCTGATTGAGCGGAAATAGCAGCCTGCTGCCGGCCCGCCGATCGCTACAGCGTCCCGCAGACGCGATTGACCAGTTCGATGAACCAGCGCAGCGCCGGATTGGCCATGGCGCGGCGCGTGTGGAGAAGGTCGATGGTGAATGGCTCCACATCGTAGGGAATCGGAACGACAGATACGCCGGCGGCTGTCGCGAAGCGGCGCGCGACGCGTTCGGCCATAGTTGCCACGAGATCGGTGCCGGCGACTGCAAACGGCACCGCGACGACATGGGCGAGCGTGATCGCGGTCCGGCGCTTGCGTCCGTGCCGGCTCAGCATCGTGTCGATTGCGCCGGGAAGCCCGTCGCCGCCGGCGGAGGAGAACAGCACATGCGGGAGCCGCGTGTAATCGTCCTTGGTGAGACGGGCTTTCAGTGTGGCGCGTTTGGCGTCGCGAATGCAGACGAATCTCTCCGTGAAAAGCGTGGATCGGATGATGCGCGGGGAAGCGGGAAGATGGCCACCTATCAGCGCGTCGACATCGCCGTGTTCCAGGCTCGCGACACTCGCGGCCGGATCAATGATGGGGCGCACCACGAGATCGATACCAGGCGCCTCCCGCCGCAATGCCTCGACCAGTCGCGGCACCACGACGAGGTCGCCATAGTCGGTCGCCGCGATAGACAGGCGATGACGGGCTGTTGCCGGATTGAAGGCTGATGTGGGTTCGAGCACGCCCCTGATCTGGCCCAGAGCGTCGCTGATCGGCCGCGCCAGCGCCAGCGCCTTGGCCGTCGGCTGCATGCCGGAGGCCGAGCGCACGAAGAGCTCATCGCCAAACAGCGCACGCAGCCGCGTCAGCGTGCTGCTCATGGAAGGTTGCGCCAGGCCGATGTGCTGGCCGGCGCGGGTCACATGGCGTTCCTCCATCAGCGCCTCGAAGGCGACCAGGAGGTTGAGGTCGACGGAAGCCAAATTCATTTGAACGATGATAGATATAGTAATAATCGATTTCAAGAATGATGCGGGGTGTGGTCTCCTGGCGGAGACGACATGATTGGGCGCGGCGTATGCGATCCTCACTCCTGCACTTCATCCCGCGCGGACCGACATTGCTGGCGCTTGGCGTCCTGCTTGGATTGGTCTTTCCGGCTCTTGCGGACCTCGCTCGCCCCCTGATGCCAACCACGATCTTCCTGATCGTGCTGGGAACGCTGTTGCGGATCGACAGTCAGGCCGTCGTCGCAACGCTGCGACGGCCATCGCTTTCCGTGCTCTTGCCGGCCGTCGTCATGGTGGCCTGTCCGCTCGTGATCGGTGTTGCCGGTCACGCCTTGAACCTTGGTCCGGAGATCGCGCTTGCGGCGGTGCTCGCCGTCTCGGCGCCGCCATCGAGCGGAACGGCAGCGGTGGCACGCATGCTCGGGCTCGACGGGGCGGTGCCGCTCGTGGTGACGGTGTTGTCCATGGTGCTGGCTCCGGTCACCGTGCCGATTCTTGCAGGCTGGTTCGGCGGGCTCGAGATCAGCGCGCTCGAGCTTGCGCTTCGTCTGGCGCTGTTGATCGGCGGCGCCGAAGGAGTGGCTTTCCTGGTCCGCCGGCATGCAGCCCCGGTGCTGGCGGCCCATGGCGGGATGGTCGACGGGATCATCGTCGCGGCGCTTCTCGTCTTTGCGGTGGCGACGATGGCTGACATTCGCGCGCAGATCGCGGCGGATGTGCAGGCCGCCACGCTCTGCCTTGGGCTCGCCTTTGCATGCAATATCGCCCTTCAAGCAGCTGGTGTCGTGCTGCTGCCGGGCAATTTGGGCCAGCGGCTGACCGTCGGGCTCATCCTCGGTAACCGCAATGTCGGCCTGGTCTGGTCGGCGCTGGGTGCTGCCGCCTCGCCACGCATGGCGCTATACTTCGCGGCGACGCAATTTCCGATCTACCTCCTGCCGCGCCTGATCGAGACTTTGATCGGCCGGAACACTGGAAAGGCCAAGCAGTGACTACGCCCCGTCTTACCCGCGAACATGCCTCGCATTTTGCCAACATCGCGCTCGGCCATGTCGGGCGCGAATATCCCAATAACGTTGACCACGCGCTGGCTGAACCCGCGGATGCCCGCACGCCGAGCCAACTGCATCCGATCTTCTACGGCAGCTACGACTGGCATTCCTGCGTCCACAGCTACTGGATGCTGGCGCGACTGCTGCGCAGGTTTCCCGACTTTGCGGCAGCCTCCGACATCCGCGCCCTCTTCGATACGCAATTCGTGCCCGAGAAGGTTGCCGCCGAACGTGCTTACTTCGCCCGCCCGACTGCCCGCGGCTTTAAGCGGCCATATGGCTGGGCCTGGCTCCTGAAGCTCGCGACTGAACTGGCGCTCCACCCTGACGATCGCTGGAGCCGCAATCTCGCGCCGCTGGCCGAAATCATCGCGCAACGCTTTCGCGACTTCCTGCCGTTGGCGTTCTATCCCGTACGCGTCGGCACCCATTTCAATACGGCGTTTGGCCTGCGGATGGCGGCAGACTACGCCGGCATCAAAAAGGATGAAGCGCTCGCCAGGTTGCTGCACGAGACTGGCCAGCGCTGGTATGGTGAGGACAGCGACTGCCCCGCCTGGGGTGAGCCGAGCGGCGACGACTTCCAGTCCTCGGCTCTTATCGAGGCCGAATGCATGCGGCGCCTGTTGCCTCCGGACGCGTTCCTGCCCTGGTTCGATCGGTTTCTGCCGCGGCTGGTCGAACAACGGCCCGCAACGCTGTTCAAGCCTGCGACGGTCACCGATCGCACCGACGGCAAGATCGCTCATCTCGACGGACTCAATCTCAGCCGCGCCTGGTGCTGGCGCTCTCTCGGCGACGCCTTGCCGGCAAGAGACCCCCGCCGCGTCGTTGCTCATGAAGCGGCGCGCGAGCATCTGGCCGCAGGCCTCCCCCATATCGCCGGTCACTACATGGGAGAGCACTGGCTCGCGAGCTTTGCTGTGCTCGCACTGGATGATGAGAACTGAGCGGGCAGGGGCCTTCCGCGGCTCATTCAATCTGCGGTCATGATCAACCGAAGGCGCGCGTGCGCATGTGTGCGACATCGTCGCCACCCGACGGGATCGACGCCAGCAGCGACCTCGTATAGGGCTGCTGAGGGTTATCGAAGATGTCGGCGACGGTCCCGTGTTCGACGATGCGTCCGCGATGCATCACGGAGACGGTGTGGGCGAGCTGACGCACCAGCGCCAGGTCATGAGACACGAACACGTAGGTCAGGCCCAGGGTAGCCTGTAGCGAGAGCAGGACTTCGACGATGCCGGCCTGGACGCTGACGTCGAGCGCGGACGTGGGCTCGTCGAGCACGATCACGTCGGGCTTGAGGACCAGCGACCGGGCGATGGCCACGCGCTGGCGCTGGCCACCTGACAGGGCCCCGGGCTTGCGGGAGAGCAGGTGCTCGCCAAGTCCGACATCGGCCAACGCTTCGCGGACGCGCCCATCCCGTTCCTTTCGCGTTCCGATCTTGAATCGATCGAGCGGCTCGCGCACGAGCCGCTCAATCGTCCAGGTCGGATCGAGCGAGATGAAGGGGTTCTGGTAGACCAGCTGAAGGTGGCGCCACACCGTCCGCAGTGCCTCGGGCGAGCGGCCGGTGATTTGTTCGCCTGCGACCGAGATGCTCCCGGTGTCGGGTCCCTCCAGTCCAAGCAGCAGCCGGACCGTCGTGGTCTTTCCCGAGCCCGATTCGCCGACCAGCGCGTGCGTGGTGCCAGCAGGGACGCTGAACGACAAATCGTCGACGGCCGTCAGCGCCTTGCCGTCGACTGTGAAGGTCTTCGTGACGGCGCTGACCTCGATCTTCGGTGCCTGGCCGGTCTTGAGGGAACGGAAGCCCGTGTCGCGCAGTGCGGCGTAACGGTCGGGGTTGAGGGCCGGGACATCCGCGCGCAGCCTCTTTGCGTAGGCCGACGCCGGCGAGGAGAAGACGGAAGCGGTCCGGCCAGCCTCCTGGATGACGCCGTCCTTGAGCACCACGAGCGAGTCCGCTCGCTCGGCGGCGATTGCAAGGTCGTGCGTGATGAGCAGCAGACTGATCTTGAGATCGTGCTGCAGCCGCGTGAGCAGGTCGAGGATCCGCTTCTGGATCGTGACGTCGAGCGCGGAGGTCGGCTCGTCCGCGACCAGCAGTGCCGGCCGTGGCAGGATCGCAAGGCCGATCAGCACGCGCTGGAGCATGCCGCCGGACAGCTGGTGCGGGTAGGAGTCGTAGACACGCAGGGGGTTGTCGAGCCCAACCTGGGCGAACGTCTCCAGGATGAGCTGCTTGCGGATCGCCTTGTCGGGCTCGTCGAGCAGCGCAGCCGCCTCCTGCGCCTGGGCACCGATTGTCCGTACCGGGTTGAGTGAGTTGGCGGGATCCTGCGGGACGAACCCGATGGCTCGTCCCCGCAGCGGCCGGAAGCCGCGCTCGGAAATCCCCAGCACCTCCTGGCCGTCGAACGCGACGCGGCCGGTGGCGTGCCCGCCGCTGGGGAGCAGCCGCAGCACCGCGCGGGCGATCGTCGACTTGCCGGAGCCGGACTCCCCGATGAGGGCGAGGCTCTCGCCGCGGCCGAGTTCAAAGCTCACGTTGGTTACGACCTCGTGCGGCCCATAGGAGACCGACAGGCCGTCGACCCGGAGCTGCGGAATCGACCGCAGCGGCGTCGGCGCGACGCGCTCGGCGCGGGTGAACGTGGCGGTCAGTCTGTCTTGCGGAGCCATCGGCTGATCCTGTTTGCGGAGAGGACGGTCGCGATCGTGACGAAGGCGGGGGCGTACACCAGCCACGGCCATTTGAGGTAGTCCTTGCCGATCGAGATCAGCAGGCCCCAGTCGGAGGCGGGAGGCGGATCGCCGTAGCCGAGGAAAGCAAGGCTGGCGATCACCAAGATCGACAGGCCGAACTGCAGCACCGCGAGCGGGAGCACCGAGCGCGATGCATTCGGCAGCACGTGCCGCAACAGAATGTGCCAGCGCGAGCCGCCCATCAGGAACGATGCCTCGACGAAAACGGCCTGCCGGGTCTTGATCACTTCCGAGCGCATCACCCGCGCGAACACGGCGACCGCCGAGACGCCGGTCGCAACCGCAGCGTTCGTGGTGTCGAAACCGATCGCGGTGACGACGATGACCGCCAGCAGGAAGTTCGGGATCGCCAGCAGCACATCCACCAGGCGGGCGAGCACGATGTCCATCCAGCCGCCGAGGAAGCCGGCCAGAAGGCCGATGAGCCCACCGGCAACCGCGGCGATGACGACCGCGATGAGCGCGCTCGTCACCGAGGAGGCCGTGCCATAGACGACCCGGGTATAGAGGTCGCGACCGAGGTGATCGGTGCCGAACCAATGCGCTGCGCTGGGGCTGAGCAGCTTGTCAGCGGGGACGCCGCTGGCGGGATCATGACTCGTGAACAAGCTCGGCGCGAGCGACCAGGCGATTACGATCGCGATGACCACGAATGCGAGCGCGACGGTTGGCGGCACCCGAAGGGCTGTGAGCCGGCTGATCGCCGTGATGCGTGGCGAGGAGGAAACGGAGACGAGTGTCATGATGTCACCGCCGGGGACATGCCAGCGGGGCCTTCGTCAGCGGTAGTCGGGCGGACCTTGGGACCGCCGATCAGCTTCACGCGCGGGTCCAGCAGCGGGTAGACGAGGTCGGCGATCAGGTTGACGAGCACAAACACCACTGCCGCAAGCGAGACGACCGCTTGCAGGACAGGCAGGTCCTGCGTGCTCACCGAACGCTGCACCAGGCTGCCGATGCCGGTGCGTCCGAACACCGTCTCGGTGATCAGCGAACCGCCGAGCAGCTCACCGATGGCGAGTGCGATGACGGTGATGACCGGGAGCGAAGACGGCTTGAGCAGGTGCTTGGCAAAGAGGTGCATCTGCCCGAGCCCACGGCTGCGCGCAACGGCGGCGTATTCCTGTTCGGACTCGTTGTCGAGGTTCGCGATCAGCACCTCGGTGATCCGTGCGGAGATGGGGATGCCGAGCGCGACCGCGGCGAAGAAGGTCGCCCAGAAGCTGTCCGGCGCGATTACGCGAAAGAACCCGAGCTGGAAGCCGAAGATGTGGATCAGCACCAGGCCGATCACGAAGTTCGGCACCGACAGGAACAACGATGGGAAGCCACGCAGCAAGCCCTGGCCAAACCGTTTCGGAAGGAACTGGGTGCCGTAGGCGATCGTAGCCGCCAGCAGCAGCGCGATGGCGAAAGCTGCGGATGCGAGGATCAGTGTCGAAGGGAGAACCTCGGCGATCAGGGTTGTCACAGGCCGGTTGGATCGCATCGACAGGCCGAGGTCGCCGGTCACGAAGTTGGACAAGGACGCCCAGAGCTGGATCGGAATTGGCCGGTCCAGGCCTTGGGCGGCGATGATCTCCTTGATCTGATCCTCGCTGAATCCATTCTGCGGGTCGCGCAGCACGTTGGTGATGGGGTCACCAGGCAAAATACTGACGACGACGAAGGTGAAGACGTAAGCCAGCAGGATGACGACGACGGCTTGGGCGAAGCGCTTCGCGGCATAGGACAGGTAGGCGCTTCTCATGCCGGTCGCCTCCTCACGCTGCTTGTTTGCACTGCGGATTACTCGCCGATCGTTGCCGTGTAATAGCTGGCGTAGGCGATGCCGTTGTAGACCTCCCCCTTGAGCTTCGGGGACTGCACGTAGATCCGCTGGACGATCTGCGTGCGCGGGATGAAATAGCCCTGCTGGAGAACGTAGGTCTGCAACTCGTCGAGCAGCGGATTGCGAATGTCGAGAGAGGCCGCGCCGGCGATCTTGTCGCGCAGTTCATTGAGCTTCTTGTCGCTGTCGCCGAGGTTGAACCAGTTCTCTCCGTTGTTGGCGTCGGTGAGGATGCTGGCCACCGTGCCGGCGTCGATGAAGCTGCGCGTCACCTCGTAGGCAGGCACGGCCGGCCCGCCGAACCGGACCTTCTCGCCGAACGTCACGACGTCGTAGGCGCGAATGGTGACCTTCCAGCCGAGCTTGCCGAGTTGCTGGGCGATGAGTTCGTCGATCGACTTTGCCGTCGCAAGATAGGGGTTGGAGTGGAGCGTCAGCGACAGCTGCTTGCCGTCCTTGGTCCGGATGCCGCCAGCACCCTTGATCCAGCCGGCTTCGTCGAGAAGCTTCTCCGCCTTGCCGGGGTTGTAGGCCAGGAGCTCGCTATGGTCGGTTGCACCCGGTACGTTGCTCTGGATGAAGGACGTCGCCAGCTTCCAGTCAGGCGTATAGACGGTGTCGATGATCTCCTTCCGGTTGATGCCGGCCTGAAGAGCCTGGCGCACTTTCAAGTCATTGTATGGCTCCAGCTTGGTGTTGATCGCGAGGCCGTTGACGAAACCGAGATAGCGCGGGGTCGCGACCGTGAAGCCCGCTTCCTTGAGCGATTTCAGTTCCTGCGGTGAGGGGCTGTAGGCGACATCGGCCTGTCCCGACTGGACAGCGGCGACCCGCAGCGACGGCTCGGTCACGAGTTTGTAGGTGATCGAGTTGAGGTAGGCCGGACCGGTGTGACCGACGGCTGCCGGCCCCCAATTGTAGTTCTTGCGCTTGACCAGCTTGACGAAGTCGCCCTCTTTCCAGGAAGCGACCACATACGGGCCGCTGCCGGATGTCTTGGCCAGATCAGCCTGCTGCGCGGCGGGCTGCGCGATCGTCTTCGGGGAGATGAGGATCGAGCCGTGATAGCCGAGCGTCGGGATAAACCCGAGCGTCGGCGCCTTGAAGACAACCTTCACGGTGGCTGCATCGACCGCCTCGGCGTGGTCGTAAGTCTTCGGGAAGAGGCCAATCGGATTGATCCCCTCGTTCCGCCGGCCTGCGTACCAGATGTCGAGATTGGCGACCACGGCTGACGCGTCGAGCGGTGTTCCGTCGGAGAAGGTCACACCCTTCTTGAGGCGCAGGGTGAACTGTGTGGCCTCGCCGTTCTGCTCCCAGCTTTCGGCGATCCAGGGGCTGACCTTGCCGTCGGCATCGACATAGACGAGCTTGTCGGTCACGTGGCCCCAGATGTGGCCCTGGAAGCTGGAGATTGCGCTGTTGTTCGGAATCCAGGTGCTGCCGAGCGAGTCGATGAGGAAGGTGATGTCGCCGCCGCTCGGTGGAGCGCCGGCAGTTCGCGCCGGAGAGAGGCCCGCCGTTGCCGTCACGGTCGCTGCTGCAATCACGGAGGCCGCAGCGAGGAGGCGGCGCCGGGAGAGCGAAAACATTGGGAAACGTGCGGTCATGAAGAGCCCCTGATGATTGATGCGCGATCAGGTCACCGTTTCGCGAAAGCGTTACGGCACGATCAGCGTTTCCTCGTAGGAGAAGCGAAACAAAGGGACCTGGCCATTCCAAATTTCACTCGGGACAGACAACAAAAGCTTCGGGGCGGGGCAGTGGACGCGATGGTCATTTTGTTTTCATTGCGAACGCGCCCGATCTAGGTTTGCCCGTGACCGAACAGCGCAACGATTGCCGCTTCATTCGCGCGTCAACCCGAGTTCGGCGGCGCGACGGTCCTCTCAGGCGCATTATGTCGCGTGGCGCATCACCAAATTGAAAAGACATTCTGCAGAAAGCCGAGCGCTGGTGTGCACCGGGAGATCAAGAAAAATCCCATCAAGGCCACTGTGAGCAGACATTGAAAAGTGGACTAAGCGCTCTTCCAGCAGGCCGCGCGATGTCTGAGAGCAGCGGGATATGTGGCGTGGCGACAGGCGATGGCAACTGTCCGTTGGTAGGTTCACCAAAAAACTCTAGTCCAAGGGGGTAGCGTCAGTCGGGATGCTTTGGTGCGCTATCGGCAAACTCGTCGCGTGACATAGGCTCGCGGTTCGTCAGCATTTATTCCACCGTCACAGCCGCTGGAATCGGCAGCGCCGTGATCGACTTGATCTTCTCCATCGCGAAGCGCGAGGTGACGTTCTTGAGCGGGACGGCGTGGATCAGCTTCTTGTAGAACACGTCGTAGCTCGGCATGTCCGGAATGACGACGCGCAGCATGTAGTCGACGTCGCCGGCCATCCGGTAGAATTCCATCACCTCGGGCATTGCGCAGACTGCTGAGGCGAAACGCTTCAGCCAGACGTCGGAGTGATCCGCGCTCTCCACCGAGACGAACACCGAAAGGCCGAGGCCAATCTTGTTTTGGTCCACCAGCGCAACGCGCTTGACGATGACACCGTCGGCTTCGAGCCGCTGAATGCGCTTCCAGCAGGGCGTGGACGACAGGCCGACCCGGTCGCCGATTTCGGCCACGGAGAGCGAAGCATCCTCCTGAAGCACCGTCAGGATCTTGCGGTCGATGGCGTCGAGGCGGCGGCCAGTCTCGGCGAGCTGCAACGCAGCGTCGGTCATGTCATAAACCTCAGTGTGATGAAAAGTTGGACGCGTTGCCGGGCGTCAGCCGTGGGGCCCGAACAGGAAGATCTCGTAGAGATCGTCCTGCGTGTTGTCCGAGCCGCCTGTCCGTAGCCGCAGCGAGCGCCGGAACCATCCACGTGCCTGTTCGATCAAACGAGCGAAGCCTGAATGCAGCGAGATGACGTAGCGCATGTTCACTCCGGACGACGGTGTAGGACGAGAACCCGGAAAAGCTATCACGGCAGGGGTTGAATTGAACATTGCTACACACTCGTCGGAATCAGTTTGGTTGAATCATGCTGGCGTCGTCGCGAGAGCGGCTGGAAAATTCCACGATGCTCGGCTGAGATGGATGATTTTGATGTCCACCGCCGCGCCGAAAGCATGGAAGGCATAGTCTTGCCGCTAGTCGGCCGTCAGTAGCGCAAGCACTTCAGCCTGCCGGAGTCGCGGCAGGGAACCGAGGTTCGATGGCCTGCGACAGGACTCCGATGCGGGATAGAGCATGGGCATACCCATGCCCCCCGACACGAGATACGGCAAAGCGTGGTTTGCTCGTCCGTTCAAATGAGCTCCTGTCATGATGCCCAGTGCGAACAGGAAGGTGATCAGCAAGACCAGCGGGAGGACGAAAGCCTCCTGGAAACGAAGCTTGTCGGTCATCGCCCGCGCGTCGATCGCGCGCTCGGCGGCGGAGCGGCGGCTGGCCCATTCAAGCGTGAAATCGAACATGCGATCCCCTCACTTCATGTAGTCGGGCAAAGTGAAGCCGTCATAGAACCGGTCGGCCCGGATTGCCGTCTTGAACGTCGGCGACTTGTAACCGGCGACGATGTCCTGGGCCCATTCGGCATTGGCGTTAGCCTTCTTCACCGCGAGCACGTTGATGTAGGGCGTGGTCATCTTCTCCAGCGCAAAGGCACTGGTCAGCTTCAGCCCGCTGAAGATCGCGAAATTGCCCTGTACGGCGGCGAAATCGACGTCGTCGAGCGCCCGTGGCGCCTGTGCGGCCTCGAGCGGCACGATCTTGATGCCGCCGGGATTTTTGATGACATCGAGCTCGGTGACGTCGACCGACTTGCTATCACGGATCTCGATCAGGCCGAGGTCACGCAGCACCCACAGCGCGCGCTGCAGATTGACCGGATCGTTCGGCACGGCGACGCTCGAGCCCGGCTTGATCGGCGTGCCCAGCGGATGCTTCTTCGAATAGAGGCCCATCGGCGGGGTGGGGACGTGGACGATGCCGACGAGATCAGTCTTCTGCCGCTCGTTGTAGGAATCGAGAAAGATCGTGTGTTGCATCACATTGGCGTCGATCTCGGATTTGAATACCGCATTGTTGGCTTCAAGGCCTGTCGAGAACTCGACATAGCGGATCTTGTAGCCCTTCTTCTTCAGCTCGGGCTCGACGCCGATCTTGAACTCGTCGATATACGGTCCCGGCACGAAGCCGACCCGGAGCTCCGGCTTCGCGGGCTGCTGTGCCAAGGCGTCTTCGGCGGCGAAAGGGGAAAGAGCCAAAAGGCCGGAGAGGAGAAACAACGCTGTCTTCATGTCTTCTTACTGGTCTTGAGTTGGGATGTCAGTGCGGAAGCGGTGTCAGGCGATCGCCTTGACCGCGTTGGAGTAGATGCTGGCGGGACGCGCCAGGCCGTAATGCTCGCGCAGGGTCGTACCGGTGTAGTCCTCACGGAACAGGCCGCGCTTGCGCAGGATCGGGACGACCTGCTCGGCGAAGACGTCGAAGCCGCCGGGCAGCCAGGGCGGCATCACGTTGAATCCGTCCGCCGCACCGCCCTCGAACCAGGTCTGGATGTTGTCGGCGATCTTTTCCGGTGTGCCCGCAATCACCCAGTGGCCGCGCGCGCCGGCGAGGCGCTGCACCAGCTGCCGGATCGTCGGTTTCTCACGATCGACGATGTCGGCCACCAGCTTGAAGCGGCTGGCAACGCCGCGCGCGCTCGCGGTGTCGATGAGATGGCGCGGGACGGGGCCGTCGAGATCATATCCGGTGAGATCGACGCCGATCATTTGGCGCAGCTGGGTCAGGGAATATTCCGGTTGGATCAGCGCGTTGAATTCTTCTTGGAGCCGGTCCGCCTCGGACTGCGTGCTGCCGATGAAAGGGCTAATGCCCGGCAGGATCTTGATCTCATCCGGACCGCGGTCGAAGGCGCGGGCCTGGCGCTTGATGTCGGTATAGAACGCCTTCGCCGAGTCCACGGTTTGATGCGCGGTAAAGATCGCCTCCGCAAAGTGGGCGGCGAAGGCACGGCCGTCGTCGGAGGCGCCGGCCTGGACATAGACCGGCCGGCCTTGCGGCACGCGCGAAATGTTGAGCGGGCCGCGCACGCGAAAGTGTTGGCCGACATGGTCGAGCGTGTGGATCTTGTTGGTATCGGCAAAAATGCCCGAGATGGGGTCGTTGACGAGCGCGTCATCCTCCCAGCTGTCCCAGAGCCGCGAGATCACGTCGAGATATTCGCGGGCGCGCTCGTAGCGTTCGTGATGCGGGGGGTGTTCGGGCAGGCCAAAGTTCTGCGCTGCTTGTGGCGCACTGGTCGTCACGATATTCCAGCCGGCGCGACCCTGGCTCAGATGGTCGAGCGAGGCGAACAGGCGCGCGAGGTTGTAAGGCTCGGTATAAGTGGTCGACGCGGTTGCGATGAGGCCGATGCGTTTCGTCACTGCGGCAATCGCAGCCAGCCAGGTGATCGGCTCGAAGCGAAAGCGCTGGGCATAGCGAACGTTGTCGGCGAGGGCCGGACCGTCGGCAAAGAAGATGGCGTCGAATTTACTGGCCTCGGCCCGCTGCGCCAGCTCCTGGTAAAAGGTGATGTCGAGGATGCGTTCCGCCGACGATCCCTTGTAGCGCCACGCGGCTTCGTGGTGGCCGCCGGGATAGATGAAGAGATTGAGAACAAGCTGCCGTTGATTGCCCATGGTTCGAATGTCCAGATGCGATTGCCGGAGAAATTAGGAGGCGGATGGAGCCGTTCGCGACCTCGGCTTTCGCGCGAAGGCGAAACGCAGATATCGCTCCAGGCGCAGGCCCTCCGGGGTACGCCTCGCCTCGACTAGCGCTGCAAAGGCCGCGTCGATCGCTGCCCGCTCCGCCGGCGAAAAGCTGCCAAGGAAGTTGCCGAAGGCGCTGGCCTCGGACCATCCCAGCACCGACGTCACGTCGCCGTGCAGATCGACGAGCGAGCGCAGGTCGCTTCGGTAATCGACGAACCCGACCTCGGCGAACAGGGCTCTGAGCTCGTCGTCGCTTGCTCCGAGCACGCGATGCGGCTCGCTGCTTCTCTCGCCGAAGCCGGCCTGTTCGATCGCCTGGCGGAGCAGGGTTCGCGACTCGTGAGGTTTGGTCGGATCCTGAACGTTCAGCCCGATCCGGCCGCCCGGCCTGAGGACGCGTTCGATCTCGCGCAGCGCCTGCCGCTTGTCCGCGATCCAGTGGAAGACGCTGTTGAGGTAGACGGCGTCGAATTCCGCGGGTCCAAAGCGCGAAAGGTCCTCGGCACGGCCGACATCGAAGGTCAGCGTCCCCGAGGCGCGCAGACGCGCGATGGTGACCCGGTTCTCCAACGGGTCGATGCCGATCACGCGCCCGGTCGGGCCGACAAGTCCCGCGACGAATTCGGTCAGGCGGCCGGTGCCGGCGCCGATATCGAGCACGCGATCCCCGGACTTCAAAGCCAGCGGCCCGATGAGGAATTTACCATGGTGAAACTGGAGGACGCCAGCCTGCTCGTAGGTCCGTGCAAGCTCGGGCGTGTCCCGTTCAAGGCTGATGACGCCGGCGGTCGACATCGTGCTTTCCAAAATCTCCAACGAGCCGTCGAGACGGCTTGATCGAGACGAACTCTATGTTGTCGGGGTGAGAAAAGTCGATGAAATGGATTTGCGTTGTTCGGTGCGATGCGAGCATGAATCTAGCGGCGGGAGCGCATTCAGTAGATAACGTCGCGAACCGATCGTCTCAACTGAAAGTCGATCTGGCGAGCGAATGGCCGGTCGTGTCTTCTGGCTCGCGCCGCTGTCGGCGCAAATCTTTCAACGCCGCGTGACCTCGCGGTCTGTTCGTTGTTCGGGCCGCAAAACAAAACCGATTCCATTTCATTGACTGAGTGTCGTTGGCTTCTACGATTTGGTCGCATCTGATGCAGACAAATCCGGGTGCAACATGTTTCAGTCTGATGTCAATGACGCGGCTCGCGAAACCCTGCGTCTGATTGGTCCAGATCCGCAGAACTGGGTTCCGGATCGTCATGGGGGCGACCACAACGTCGCCATCATCGGGGGCGGGCAATCCGGAAGCGCTTTCGCCTTTGCATTGCGCCGTGCCGGCATCGGCAGTGTCACGGTGATCGATGCATCACATGACGCGGCGTCGTCCGGTCCATGGCTGAGCAGCGCGCGCATGCACAAGCTGCGCACGCCGAAGGGGCTGCCCGGACCGGAGCTTGGTCTGCCGGGGCTGAGTTTTCAGGCTTGGTATGAAGCCCGCCATGGCGCGGTCGCATATGAAGCGATCGATCGTATTGCTCGCGTGGATTGGGCCGCCTACCTCGACTGGTATCGCAACACGCTCGGCATCGAGGTGCGCTATCGTACCAAGCTTGTTCGTATCGAACCGGCGCAGGACCACCTGCGGCTTCATCTCGATATTGCGGGCGAAGCGAAGACGGAAACGGCCCGCAAGATCATCCTTGCCAGCGGTTTCCCAAGCAACGGCGGTCCGTCCGTCCCCGACGTGCTCTCCCGCAATCTGTCAAAGGAGCTTTACGCGCATACGTTGGAGGCGATCGATTTCGACAGGCTCCGCGACAAGTCGGTCGCGGTGCTGGGCAGTGCGGCCTCCGCGTTCGATGCCGCGGCAGTTGCGCTCGAAGCAGGGGCGAGGGAGGTGCATCTCTTTGCACGCCGCGGCAGGGTGGCCTCGGAGCCGGTGATCAGGACGCGTGGATATCCGGGCGCATACGACAATTACGGGGCGCTCCCGGACGCGGTGCGCTGGCATCAGGCCATTCGCTTCCGTCGCGCGGGATCGACGCCGCCGCCCGATGCAATCGCGCGTGCGGTCAAGTTCCCCAACTTCCACCTTCATCTGGCAGCGTCGTGGACGTCAGCCAAGCCGTTCGGACGGCGGCTGCTCGCGACCACGCCGCAGGGCGATATCGCATTCGATTTCGTCATCGCCGGTACGGGCTACCAGGTCGATCTGGCGAAGCGGCCTGAGCTCGCCGCCTTCTCCGACGAGATCCTGCTATGGCGCGACCGCTATTCTCCGGCCGCGGACGAGCAGGACGAGGCCCTGGGCGCACACCCTTATCTCGGTGCGGGCCATGAATTCCTGGAGAAGGGGCCCGGCCGCGCGCCTTACTTGCGGAACATCCACGTGTTCAACCCCGCGGCATTCGTCAGCTTCGGCCTGCCGATTGGGGACGTGCCGAGCTTCAAGCGCGATATTCCGGGCGTCGTGGCGCGGATCAGCAGGGATCTGTTCCTTGACGACCTTCCGGCGCACGAGGCGCGGATCAACGGGCCGATCGCCGACGACTTCGAGCCGGCCCTTTACGCGTCGGCCGTCTGGCGGTCGCCGAATATCGTCGCGGCAGAATAGAGCAGAGTGCAAGTAGCAACTGGACACGCCATGATCGTGGATGCGTCTGTTTCTTAACGGCCTCGAACTTTGGAAGCTATTTCCGAAGTCCTTGAGTTAGCATCCTGTGACTGAACAAGGGGCTGCATCGATGCAGCCCCTGGGGAAGATCCCGCCAGACGCGATTGTCGCCAGAGCAGACGGCGGTCTCGCAAGAGGATCGATCGCAACATCACTGCCTTTCACTCCGCCATCGCAGCAGCGATCGGCGAACGGCGGAGCCTTGTCAAATGGATCGCGGTCTCGGGGAAGATGACATGACAGACGGAATCACCATCGACAACGTCATTCCGCGTTCGGATATCGTCAAGCGATCGGCCCGTATCGGCGCCGAAATCAGGAACATCAAGCTTTCGGGCGATCTTCCGGATCGGACGATTGCGGCGATCAACCAGGTGCTGCTCGAGCACAAAGTCATCTTCTTCCGTGACCAGAATCATCTCGACGATGCCGAGCAGGAGCGTTTTGCCCATCGGCTCGGAAAGCTGGTGCCACATCCCACGGTCGGCGCTACCAAGGGAACGGCCTCGATCCTCGAACTTGACTCCGCGCGCGGAGGCGGGCGCGCCGACCAGTGGCACACCGACGTCACATTCGTCGACGCTTATCCGAAGATCTCAGTCTTGCGCGGCGTCGTGATCCCCGAGTTCGGCGGCGACACGATCTGGTCGAACACGGCGGCGTCCTATCTGGATCTGCCGGCTCCGCTGCGCAAGCTCGCTGACGAGCTGTGGGCGGTGCACAGCAATGCCTACGACTATGCAGTCAAGACCCGTGCGAGCGAGGCTGACCGGAAGCAATTCGAGGAGGTCTTCACGGCGACCGTCTACGAGACCGAGCATCCCGTCGTTCGCGTCCATCCCGAAACCGGGGAACGGACGCTGGTGCTCGGCAATTTCGTCCAGCGCTTTGTCGGCCTTTCGAAATACGACAGCCAGAAACTGTTCGACCTGTTCCAGTCGCACATCACCGCACCCGAGAACACCGTGCGCTGGAGCTGGCGGCAGGGTGACGTGGTGATCTGGGACAATCGCGCGACCCAGCACTACGCGGTCAACGATTACGGCCACCAGCACCGCGTGGTCCGGCGTGCCACCATCGATGGCGAGGTGCCGGTCAGCATCGAGGGCCGCAGCAGCGTGACCCGCGTCAAGGCGGCGAAGGCCGCCTGAAGCGAGCAATGGAGTGAACACAATGAAGATCGCTATCTCTGCGTTGCGTCGTCTGGTTGCCGGCCTGCGGGCAAGAGGGCGGCAACTCGGTCTGGCCGGCCTCGGCCTGGCGGCTCTCGCCAGCAGTGCCATGGCCGAGGCGCAGCTCGAAAAGACCGAGATTCGTTACCAGGGCTGGGCCGGGCAGGTGACGTTCATCGAACTGGCCGACGATCTCGGCTATCTCGCGCCGCTCAAGCTCAAATGGGTCGGCAACACCATCAGCGGTCCGCAGGACATCCAGACCGTCGTCACCGGCGACATCGATATCGGCGGCGCGTTCTATGGCGCGATCATCAAGCTGATCGCAGCCAGGGCGCCGATCAAGGCTGTTGTCGGCTATTACGGCTCGGACGACAACACCTACAACGGCTACTACGTGAAGGAGGACAGTCCGATCAAGACCGCGCGCGACCTGATCGGCAAGAAGGTCGCGGTGAACACGCTGGGGGCGCATCTCGAATTCGTGCTGCGCGAGTATCTGGCCCGCAATGGCCTGACGCCGGCGGAGGCGAAGCAAGTGACGCTGGTTGCAATCCCGCCGGTCACCGGTGAGCAGGCGCTGCGGCAGGGGCAGGTCGAGGTCAGCACGCTGAACGGCGTGCTGCGCGACAAGGCGCTGGAGCGCGGCGGCATCCGCAGGCTGTTCGCGGACTCGGACATCTTCGGAAACTTCACCGGCGGGTCCTATGTGCTGCGGGACAAGTTCATCAAGGACAACCCCAACTCCTCTCGCAAGCTGATCGAGGGCGTGTCCCGTGCCATCGCCTGGGCGCAGACGACGCCGCCCGAGGAGGTCCGCGCCCGCTTCGAACGCATCATTGCCGATCGCAAGCGCAACGAGGACGCAACACCCATCAAATACTGGAAGAGCACGGGTGTCGCGACCAGGGGCGGGGTGATCGGCGATGCTGAGCTCCAGGTGTGGATCGACTGGCTGGTCAAGGACGGTCTGTTGAAGCAGGACCAGCTCAAGCCATCGGACATCTATACCAACGAGTTCAACCATTTCCGCCCCGGCAAGACCGCGGAGGCCAAATGACCATGGCCAAGATCCGCTTCGAGCACGCCCGCAAGGAGTTCCTGGTCCGCGGCAAGGATGGCGGGCCGGCGCAGAGCTTCACCGCGCTCGATGATGTCACGCTGGATGTTCGTGCCGGCGAATTCCTGGCGCTGGTCGGGCCGAGCGGCTGCGGCAAGTCGACCTTGCTGGATCTGCTCGGCGGACTGACGGCGCCGAGCAGCGGACGCGTCCTGCTCGATGGCAAGGTCATCGAGGGCCCGGCGCGCGACCGCGGTATCGTGTTCCAGCAATATGCGCTGTTTCCCTGGCGCACAGCCGCGCAGAACGCTGAGTTCGGGCTCGACATCGCGGGTCTCAAAGCCAGGGAGCGGCGCGAGCGGGCCCTGCATTATCTCGATCTGGTCGGACTGTCCGGCTTTGCCGACCGCTATCCGCACGAACTTTCCGGCGGCATGAAGCAACGCGTCGCGATCGCGCGAAGCCTTGCCTACGATCCGGAGGTGCTGCTGATGGACGAGCCCTTTGCCGCGCTCGACGCACAGACGCGTGAGACGCTGCAAGGCGAGCTGCTGCGGATCTGGCGCAGGACCGGGAAAACCATCCTGTTCATCACGCACGGCATCGACGAGGCCGTCGTGCTCGGCCAGCGCGTGGCCGTGATGACCTCGCGCCCCGGCCGGATCAAGCAGATTGTCGATATTCCCGCCGAGCTGCACAGCGAGACCGAGGACGTCCGCTCGCTGCCCGAGTTCGGGCAGGTCAGGCACGAGGTGTGGTCCTTGCTGCGCGACGAAGTGTTGAAGGCGCAGGGCTCCCAGGTGCCCGCGCCGGACGGCGAGCGCGCAGGAAAGAAGGAGTTGGCTCATGTCTAATCTGGAGATCCTGACGCTGCTGGAACTCGCCGAGGGGAGTCCGAAGGATCGGGTCAGACCACGCGCCGGCGCGGTTGCCGCCGCGACGGGCAGCCTGGTGCGATGGTTCGGCACCATCGGGCAACGATCCCTGCTGCTGCTGGTGTTCCTGGCTGTCTGGGAGACGACGCCGCGCCTCGGGTTGATCGACGTGACGTTCCTGCCGCCGTTCTCCGAGGTGATCGCAGCGGGCTGGCAGCTCGCGCAGAGCGGTGAACTCTATGACGACGTCGGTGCAAGCCTGCTGCGAGCCCTGAGCGGCTTCCTGATCGCCATTGTCCTGTTCGTGCCGTTGGGTGTGCTGACGGGATGGTACGCCCGGCTCGGCGACTTCCTGAACCAGATCATCGAGATCGCGCGCAACACGGCGCCACTTGCGCTGCTCCCTGTTTTCATCCTGCTGCTCGGCATTGGTGAGCTCTCGAAGGTCACCATGGTGGTTTATAGCTGCGCTTGGCCGTTACTTCTCAATACGATCGCAGCCGTGCGCCAGGTCGATCCGCTGCTGGTCAAGTCAGCGCGGACGATGGGCGCGACACCGAGCCAGTTGTTCCGGAAGGTGATCCTGCCGGCATCATTGCCGACGATCTTCGTCGGCATCCGTCTGGCGAGCGCATCCGCGATGCTGGTCCTGGTGGCGTCAGAAATGGTCGGCGCGAAATCGGGGCTCGGCTATCTCATCATCAACAGCCAATACAGCTTCCTGATCCCCCAGATGTATTTTGGCATCCTGGGCATTACCGTGATCGGCCTCGTCTTCAACGCGATCCTCGAGACGCTGGAACGCCGCCTGATGCGCTGGAAGGCGCCGGCCGCCTAACCCTGCTTGTTGCGGGCGGTGGCCTGCGTCACGATGCTGTTCGGCGGCACGTCCTGGGTGACCCAGACGTTGCCGCCGATCGTCGCGCCTCGGCCGATCGTGATCCGCCCGAGGATGGTTGCGCCGGCATAAATCACGACGTCGTCCTCGACGATCGGATGCCGTGCATCGCCCTTGATCAGATGGCCATCGTCGTCGGTTGGAAAGTGGCGCGCGCCGAGCGTCACGGCCTGATAGATCCGGACATTGTCGCCGATGATTGCGGTCTCCCCGATGACCACACCGGTCCCGTGATCAATGAAGAAGCCGGATCCGATGCTGGCGCCGGGGTGAATGTCGATCCCGGTTCTCGTATGAGCGATCTCCGCGACAAGTCGGGCGATCAAGCGCGCATTGAGCCCATCAAGGATATGTGCCAGCCGGTGATGGATGATCGCCGTCATGCCCGGATATCCGATCAGGATCTCCGGAAAGTTCCTGGCTGCGGGATCGCCGACGAAGGCGGCTCTCAGATCGGAGATCAGGAGTCCACGCACCACCGGCAGGCGCTCGCCGAACTGCCGCGTCAGCTCGACCGCGTCCTCGCGCCGGTAGCCCGGGATCAGCTCGTCACCGACGAATCGTGCGCCGCGGTGGATCTGGTCGCAAAGGCCGTCGAGGGCGATGCTCAGGCGATTGCCGACGAAATAGTCGATATTCTCGCCGTCGAGGTCGAACTGACCGTAATGCCTCGGAAACAGCGCCTCGGTGAGGCCATCCAGAATGGCCTGAAGCGCCTCGCGCGAGGGAGCGCGTCGCGCCTCTCCGTCGCGCCTTATGCTGTGTGTTTCTTCGCGCGAGAGGCGAAGCTCGGCGACAATCCTGTCAAGCTGCCAGCGCCCGCCGCTGGGCGATTCCGGCGGGTTATCTGACATGGGCCAACGGAATACTGATCTCGGCGAGGAGGTCGAGGTCGAAGTCATGGGTGATCCTGATGTACTGGCCGTTCCAGTACACCAGGCCCGACAGTTCGCGGGACAGCTCGAAGCTCAACAGGCTGCCGATGATGATGCCATGCGAGTGCCGCTCGATGATTTCCTCGACCTTGCATTCGATGGTTGCGAGAGTGTCGCCAAGCAGCGGCACGCCGGCCGCCCCCGCGGACCATCTGATCCCGTCGAAGCGCTCGTGGCCCTTCAAGCTTCCGTCGCTGAAGCGCCCGGCGAGGGCCTGCTGATCCGATCCCAGAATGTTGACGCCGAATACGCCGTAGCGCGCGATTCGAGCAAAGGACGAGGCCTGCCGGTTGACGCTGACTAGTAGCCGGGGCGGACTGGCGCTGAGCGATGTCAGGGACGTCACCGTCATGCCGGTGATGTCCTCGTCGCGACCGGCCGTGATGATGGTGACGCCGCCGGCCAGGCGCCGCATCACGGCTCGAAACTGATGCTCGACCTCGTCATCGCCGCTGACAAGATGAATGTCGGACTTTCCCATCTGTCGCTCCTCGCATCGGACGCCGTGGATCGGCCTGTTCGCTCTCAGAAAAAGCCCTTCGCGGGCAACGGCGTGCCGTTGATCTCGTGTTCGCCGATCGAACGCGCCTTGTAGGTGGTCGGATTGTGCGAAGAGAGCGTGCGCGCATTGCGCCAGTGACGGTCGAAGTTGGTGACCTTCTTGGTCGCCGATGCGCCGCCGACATCGAACAGCAGGCTGCCACCTCGGATGGCGAAATCATCGGCGATGATCTTGGCCTTTGCCGAGAGCAGCGCGGCGGTGTGCGCCGCCTCTGTAGCGTTCGCCGCGCCGGCGTCGAACGCATCGGTTGCAAGGTCGAGCGCCTCGGCGGCCGCGAGCACCACCGTCTCGGCCGCAAAAGCGCCGCTGGCGATCTGGCCGACCGTCTGTTGCAGGAGCGGATCGTCGGTCGGGATCTCGGTGGGCGCGTAGTAAAACGTACGCTTGCGCGAGCGGACCAGGGCTGTCGCATCGCGCAGCGTCGCGCGTGCAATGCCGGCAACGACCGCCGTCAGGAAGAGCTGTGCAAACGTGTTGGAATAGGGCACGCCATAACCGCCGTCCGGCGTATCGAACACCACTTCCTCGCGCCTGACCTTGACGTTACGGAAGTGCGTCGTGCCGGTTGCGGTAAGTCGCTGCCCGAGCCCGTCCCAGTCGTCGACCAGCTCGATTCCCTCGCGCTTGATCGGCACGATCGTGGCGCCCGTCGCTCCGGACGGATCGGCCGCGCGCACCAGCACATAATCCGAGTACAACGTGCCTGTGCTGTAGTATTTGGTGCCGTTCAGCAGATAATCGCCGTTCCCGTCGGGCGTGAACGTCGTCCCGGGCGTGACATTGCCGACGCGCGGGCTTTCAAGCTCGGTCGTCGCAAGTCCGATGATGGCGCCCTCGGCGACCGCCTTCTGCCATTGCCGGCTCTGCTCGTCCTTGGGGGAACGCACCAGGCGCTCGACCACGCTGAAATGGTTGCGCAGGATATGCGCGACATTGGCGTCGGCCTCGCCGAGGCGAATGACGAAGGCGAAGAGATCGCGGATCGTGCTGCCGGCGCCACCGGCGTCCAACGGCAGCCGCAACGCGCCAAGGCGAGCCCGGCGAATGAGATCGATGACCTCGAACGGCAGGATGCGGTCGCGCTCGCGGTCACTGGCGCCCTCGGCGATCTGGTTAAGGAGCGCCTCCAGCTCCGGCGAGCCGGTCTTGAGCGGTTCGGGTGTGCCGAGGGAGGGGGCGGACACGGTCTTGTTCATAGTGTTGGCCTGTTATTAGAGCTGGGCGAGATGGTCGGTCACCTTGACCGGCTCGGGTAGAACCTTGCGGGCCGCGAGCCAGTCGGCGGCCTTTTGCAGCTCGCTGATGAAGCGCTCGTCGTTGACCGCGAAGTAGCGGTATTTGCGGTTCATCGCGATGAACTGGTCGCGGACCTGATCGCTGTATTTCCCCGCCTTCTGGGCGATGTACTCGGCATCCCTGCTGTTCTCCGAAATCCACTTGCCTTCGGCGCGGAAGGCGTCGTTCACCGCGCGGACGAGGGCGGGATTGTCGGTCGCGAATTTGCGGGTGGTCAGATAGGACGTGTAGTCGATCTGGAATTCGAGATCGCGGCCTTCCAGAAAGATGTCGTGCGCCTTGTATTCGAGCCGGGCGATGTCGACGCCAGGGCTCCACATCGACCAGGCGTCGACCTTGCCGGAGGCGAGCGCCGGCGCCGCATCAGGAGGATTGAGATAGACGAACTTCACCGCGGAGCGGTCGACCTTGTGTTTCTCGAGCGCCGCGACCAGCAGGAACTCGCCGAGGCCTGAGCGATTGACCGCGACCGACTTGCCGACGAGGTCTTCGACCTTGTCGATGCCGGACCCGTCTTTGGCGATGATCGCCGTGGTGCGGGGCTCGTAGACCACGAACTGGGTGAACACCAGCGGCGAGCCGGCGATGATAGCGGCGAGCGCAGGCGTGGTGCTGCCGCCGAAGCTGAAATCTGCGCTGCCGCCGGTCACCGCCTGCAAGGTTGGCGCATGATTAGGGAAGGGGCCGAGCCATTCGACCTTGATGCCATCCTTGGCCAGCACCTTCTCGAACTCGCCGCGCTCCTTGGCGATCAGATTGAGGCCGCTCAGGCCCCAGGTCAGGCGGACCGTGTCGGTGGTACGGCCAGGCGCGGCCTGGGCGAATTCGCTGATATTCATGCCGGCGAGCGCGCCAATGCCAAAAGCTGCGGAGCCGAGGAAGCTGCGCCGGGATGGTTTGGCGATCGATGAGTCGGACATTTTTTGCCTTCCGGATGACCTAGCTGGGAGAATGGGAGACCACGCCAAGCTCGCTAAGGAGTTCGGCGCGCGAGATGGATGCCGAGCTTCCACGCCCGGCGCGATGCTCGAAGGCGATTGCGCCGTCGCGCATCACGAGGATGCGATCGGCCAGCGCGATGGCTTCGTCGACATCGTGGGTGACGAGCAGGACGCCGGGCTGATGATTGGCCACCAGCTCGCGGACCAGCTCGTGCATGCGGATACGGGTGAGCGCATCGAGCGCGGCAAACGGCTCGTCGAGCAGCAGAAGCTCGGGCTGCTGCACCAGCGCGCGGGCGAGCGCGACGCGCTGGGCTTGTCCGCCGGACAGATTGCGCGGCCAGTCGTCGAGCCTGTCGCCGAGGCCGACCTCGGTGAGCGCTTCGGCGGCGCGTTCGCGAGGATCCGGAACCTGCAAGCCGAGCGCCACATTGCGCCAGAGATTGTCCCAGGGCAGCAGCCGATGCTCCTGAAACACCACGGCCGGCCGGCGGGGCGCCGCGATACGGCCACCCTGGATGGGATCCAACCCGGCCAGCGCCCGCAACAATGTTGTCTTGCCGCACCCGCTCTCGCCGAGCAGGGCGACGAATTCGCCGCGATCGATGCGCAGGTTCAGCTTCTCGATCACGACGCGGCTGCCGTAGCTGCGGACGAGGTTGCTGACAACGACGGCCGGTCCGGATTCGAACGGCGCGGAAGGCTGCGGAGCGACGTGCACGTTCACCTCGCTGCTCCGTAATTCGGATGCCAGGCGAGGAGGCGCTGTTCGAGAAAGCGCGCAATGGCGTCGGCCGCGACGCCGATCAGCGCGTAGATTGCGATCGTCAGGACGATCACATCGGTGCGCAGGAATTCGCGCGCATCCATCGCGAGAAAGCCGATCCCCGACTGCGCGCCGATGGTTTCAGCCACGACCAGCGCGAGCCAAGCCGTGGCAAGAGCATAACGAACGCCGGTCAGGATCGACGGCAGCGCGCCGGGAAGAATGATGCGGCGGATCAGTTGGAGCGAGCTCAGGCCCTGGACTCGTCCCAGCTCGAGCAGCTTGGGATCAACCTGGCGGATGCCGAGCACGGTATTGATGTAGATCGGGAACGTGACGCCGAGCGCGACAAGGAAGATTTTTTGCGTCTCGCCGACGCCCAGCCAGACGATGACCAGAGGGAGTGCGGCGAGAAAAGGGATGGCCCTGATCATCTGCACGCTGCGGTCGATCGCGGCTTCCGCGATCCGTGAGAAGCCGACAAGGATGCCGAGCGTGGCGCCGACCGCAGACCCGATCGCAAAGCCCGCCGCGGCACGCAGCAGGCTGACGCCGAGATCGTTCAACAGGGTCCCGGTGGTTACGAGCTTGTACGCCGTTCGGATCACCTTGCTTGGTGCAGGCAGCACCTGCGGCGAAAGCCATCCCGCCTGTGCAAGTGCTTCCCAAACGACAACGAGCAGCAGGGGTGCAACCCAGGACAGAAGCTGGAGGCCGCGAGCGCCAAGCTTGCTTGCCGCCGCAGGCGATTTCATGCTGCCTTGCGATGACGGCGCGTTGTCAGCGACGATTGTCGTGCGGTCGATTTGGCTCAGTTCGATATTGCTCAAGACGTGAAACCTTGTTCAGCGCAAAATGTCCCATGAAATCGTGCCGACAGAAATAGAGCGCTATTTCAATTGTCGTTCGCTCCGGAGTGATCTGCTGTCGCCACGGTGCCGCTGCGCGACAAAGAAAATCTTTTGAGGCGGATGTGCTTGATCTTGCGTCAGGCCTTGGCGAGAACAGGCGACGATCGAGAACTTGACGAGAGAAAGTCACAGGAGAGCACGATGGCGACTGCACCTCTTCGCTTCGGCATTTGGGCGCTGGTGCATGGGCCGCGCGCGGCGCATCAGGATCCCGAAGAGCCCTATGATGCGTCCTGGGAGCGCAATCGCGATCTCATCCTTGCAGCCGAAGAGCTCGGTTATGATTCAACGCTGATCGCGCAGCACACCATCAACCCGCATCAGGAAGACCTCGATCAGCTCGAGGCCTGGAGTGCCGCGGCAGCGATCGCGGCGCTGACCAAGCGCATCGAGATCATTGCTGCGATCAAGCCCTATCTCTATCACCCCGTGGTGCTGGCGAAGCTCGCACTCGGGATCGAGAACATCAGCGGTGGCCGGTTTGCGATCAATCTGGTCAATGCCTGGAACCGTCCCGAACTGGAGAAGGCCGGGATCGGCTTCCCGGACCATGACGCTCGCTATGCCTACGGCCGCGAGTGGATATCTGTCGTCTCGCGCCTCATGGAAGGCGAACGTCTCAATTATGCGGGCGAGCATTTCAACGTCACGGACTATGCCCTGCGCCCGACCAGCCTGTATCGCAAGCGTCCGGCCATCTATGTCGGCGGTGAGTCCGAGCCGGCGCGCGGCCTCGTTGCAGGCCATGGCGACGTCTGGTTTATCAATGGCCAGCCGCTGGAGGATGTGGCCGGGTTGATTGCCGATGTCGCAGTGCGCCCGCGCGATGCCGCGCCGCCGCTCCGTTTCGGCTTGTCGGCCTTCGTCGTCGCACGCGAAACCCGGGAGCTGGCGCAGGCCGCTTACGAGCGGTTGCTGAGCCTCGCCGCAAAGGATGCGCCGATGAAGGCGATCCAGAAGCACAACACCGACCCCAAGGTCATGATGATGCAGACCATGCAGAAGACGCCGCGCGTTGGCAGCAATGGCGGTACCGCCGCGGGGCTGGTCGGGAGCTATGACGAGGTGGCGGAGCGCATCGAGGCGTTCCATGCGGCCGGCATCGAGCTCTTCATGCTGCAATTCCAGCCGTTCGAGGCCGAGATGCGGCGATTTGCACTCGACGTAATTCCGCGCGTGCGGGCCAGGCGATCGGCCAAGCCCGCCGACGGGCGGGCTCGATCTCTGGGATAGATAGTCGGGACAGCTAGGCTGATGCGACCTCGAGCGACCGCTTCGCATATCGGCTCACTGGTCGCTGCAGGCCAAGATGATCGCGCAGCGTCGAGCCGGCGTACTCGGTGCGGAACAGCCCGCGACTCTGTAGGATGGGCACGACGGTATCGACGAAGGTCTCCAGACCGGACGGCAGTACGTCTGGCATGAGGTTGAAACCGTCGGCGGCACCCGCCTTGAACCAAGCCTCGATGTCGTCGGCGATCTGCTCCGGCGTGCCGACGATGATGCGATGTCCGACGCCGCCTCCGAGCGCGCGGATCAGCTGTCGGACTGTGAGATTGCCACGCCGTGCGATATTCACGGTGCCTTGGAACATGGTGTGGTTGGCATTGACCGGAAGCGGCAGGGGATCCGGCAGGGGCTTGTCGAGGTAGGGTCGATCTGAAGCGTGCCGGCCAACCGCGCCAGGCTGTATTCGATCGGCACCAGTTCCCAGAGCTCGTCCTGTCGCCGCTTGGCTTCGGCCTCGGTGCTGCCGATGACGGTGGCGAGCCCGGGCAGAATCACGATGGAATCGCCGGAACGACGATAGGACGCGGCGCGTGCGCGCAGATCGCGCGCATACGCGACGCCTTCCTCGATGCTCTGCGCCAGCGTGAATACGGCTTCTGCATAGGCTGCCGCGAAATCGCGCCCGTCATTCGAGCCACCCGCCTGCACCGTGACCGGTCGCCCCTGTGGTGAGCGTGGGACGTTCAGCGGTCCTGCCACCGAGTAATGCGGGCCGCGGTGCGCGATCGGGTGCACTTTCGACGTATCAACAAATCGCGCGCTCGCCTTGTCGCCCACAAAGGCGTCGTCCTCCCAGCTGTCGAACAATGCGTGGACGACTTCCGTGAACTCCTTGGCGCGTTCGTAGCGTGCCTTGTGTTCCGTTACCGACGACAGACCGAAATTGCGGCCTGAAGCGGCATCTGCCGTGGTGACCGCGTTCCATCCCGAGCGGCCGCCGCTGGCGTGGTCGAGCGTCACGAAACGGCGTGCGATGTTGTAGGGCTCGTTGTAGGTCGTCGACACCGTTCCAATCAGACCGACGTGCCTGGTCGTTGCGGCAACTGTTGCCAGCACGATGGTCGGCTCCATCGACGTGAACGACCGGTAGTCGATGCGGTCGTTCACGGCTGGCGAGTCCGCCAGAAAGATTGCGTCAAACTTGCCGCGCTCGGCAATCTGAGCCACGCGCACATAATGACCGAGATCGAAGAAGGCGCGTGGATCGCTGTCGGGCAGTCGCCAGGCTGACGGATATACGCCGGAGTGAAGCAGGTTGACGTTCAGGTGCAATTGGCGTGGCGACATGGGGATTCCAAAGGTCAGCTGGTTGTCGGGTCACGATGCGCAACGATCGTGCAGCATCGAATTGTCGGATTGGCGTTCGATGTCGTCGATTTCATCCACCGTCGGCGTGAGGGCTCGAATAATTTTTCAAACTTCATGTGCAGCCGTCGTCGCGACCGTTTGCATGTTGCGTTTGCGCGCGACGACGAATTACATCGCGATGCAACAAGAGATAACGCCTCGTGCAGATCGGATGAAGCGCGAACGTACGTCATCCTTCAATTGATGATGTTCGATGCGCCGATTGCAGGGGCAACAGCAGAAACGATTGCGAGTGACGCGGATGAAGAAGAATAATTTGCTGGTGAGCGGCGTGGCGATTGCCTTGCTTGCGTCGAATGTAGCGTATGCCGAAGACAAGCCGGTTTCCGGAGGCGCGTTGCGGTGGGGCGTGACGACCGAGCCATCATGCTTCGATCCGCATTATTCGTCACAGCAGGCCGCGTTCTTCGTGGCCCGCAATTACATCGACTCGCTGATCGCGAAGAAGGCGGATGGCACGTTCGCACCCTGGCTTGCGACCGAGTGGTCGATTTCGACCGACGGCAAGGAATACACATACAAACTGAGGGAAGACGTCGTCTTCCACGACGGCGAGAAGTTCGACGCTGCAGCGGTCAAGGCCAACTACGATTTCGTCAAGAAGCCCGAGAACGCGGTCACCGCGGTCTCGCTGCTCCAGGCCTACGATCGTGCCGAAGTGGTCTCGCCCTATGTGGTCAAACTGGTGTTGTCGACGCCGGATTCGAGTTTCCTGGAGTCGACCTCGAATGCGAAGCTCGGCCTGATCTCGCCGAAATCGCTGGCGAAGGGTGATCTCTGCGGAGGTGGACGCGGGTTGGCCGGCACCGGACCGTTCGTGTTCGAGAGCTACACGCGCGGCCAGTCCGCGGTGTTCGCGCGCAACGCGGCCTATAATTGGGCGCCTGGCAATGCCGCGCATAACGGACCTGCTCATCTGGACCGCGTCACTCTCCGCTTCCTCCCCGAATATGCCGTTCGCACGGGCGCATTGACCTCGGGGCAGGTGGATCTGATCGAGGGCGTGCAGCCGACCGATGCGCCGCTGTTCGCGGAGCAGCCGGGCTTCAAGCTGCTGACCGGCCCGTCCGGCGCCAGCACGTCCTTCACCTTCAACATCAACTACACGCGCCCGCCGGCGGACGATGTTCGCGTGCGCCGCGCGCTGCGCGACGGTTTCGATCTGGAGCCGATCGTGAAGCAGGTCTATCTCGGCACCGTGCCGCGCGCCTGGTCGATCATCGGCCCGGCCAATCCCGCCTATAACAAGGCACTGGTCGGTTCCTGGGGCAACGACATTGCTGGCGCCAACAAGCTGCTCGACGAAGCCGGCTGGACTGGCCGCGATTCCGAAGGCTTCCGCACCAAGGACGGCAAGCGCCTCTCGATCGAGGTCGGCTATCCGCAGCCCTATGTGCGCGACAATCGCGACATCCTTATCCAGGGCGTCCAGGCGGCGTTGCGCAAGAATGTCGGCCTCGATCTCAACCTGCGCCTGATCACGGCGGGCGAATACGCCAAGAACAACGCCAACGGCACCTGGGTGATCTATCCCAATACGGACAATCCGTCCGATCCTGCCCGCGAGCTCTGGGACATGCTGGGATCGAAGGGCTTCCTCTATTCCAACATTCCCAATCCAGACCAGGAGATCACGAGCCAGATCGACGAGTCGTTGCGGACGACCGATCCCGTCCGCAAGCGGCAGCTCACCGACGCGATTCAGAAGCGGGGTGTGGACCAGGCCTTCATCGTGCCGTTGTTCGCGCCGAGCTGGTTCCTGGCGGCGAAGAGCAACGTCAACGGTCTGGGCTTCGAGGCCGGCCTCGACTCGCCGTCCAGCGCCTACGATTTCTGGATCGCGAAGAAGTAGGCCATGTGGTCTCGCATCGTCTCCAGGCTGTTCACCAGCCTGGTGGTGGCCTGGGCGAGCGTGACAGCAACGTTTCTCGCGTTGCATGCGCTGCCCGGCCGCATTCAGGACATCCTCGCCGGTGACGTCGAATATCCCGGTCTCCGTGAGGCGATCGCAGCCGAATGGGGCCTCGATCGCTCGTTGCCCGAGCAATACGTCGAGTTCTTGTCGCGCATCCTCCGCGGCGATTTCGGCACGTCCTATGTGCTGCGCCAGCCGGTGATCGAGGTCGTCGGATCGCAGCTTCTGCCGACCGTCGAGCTTGCGCTCACGGCCGGCGTGCTTGCGATCGTGATTGCCGGCTTCATCGCGCTGCTAACTGCGGGGCGAGGGCGGTTCTCGCGCGAGCTGACCTCGTTCGTCGAACTGGTGTTCGCCTCGACGCCCGTCTTCTGGCTCGGCATCCTCCTGCTGATGGCATTCTCGTTCAATCTGCGCTGGTTTCCAGTATCGGGCGCGGAGGGGTGGAATTCCCTCGTGCTGCCGGCGATCACCCTGGCATTGCCGACCGCCGGCCTGCTGACGCAGGTTCTGCGTGAAGCCATGGAGAAGACGCTCGACCAGCCCTTCGTGACGACCGTGCGGTCGCGCGGCGTCGGCGAACTCGTCATTCGCTGGCGTCACGTGTTGCGGCACGCTCTTTTGCCGGCGGTGACGCTAGGCGGTTGGCTGATCGGCGGCCTGCTCGGTGGTGCGGTCATCACCGAGAAGGTGTTCGGCCGGCCAGGCCTCGGCACGGTAACGTTGGGCGCGGTGCTGACCCACGACGTACCGGTCGTGCTCACCGTCGTGCTGCTCGCAGCCTTCATCCACGTTGCCGCGTCCACGCTGCTCGACATCCTCTATGTGCTGATCGACCCGAGATTGAGGGCCCAATGACCGCGCCGTCGCATCGCTCCTTCGACACGGCCGTACCGCTCGAGGCCCCGCAAGACCTCGTTGGCTTCGAGGCGTCACATTCTCTGGCTGCAATCGCTGTTCGGCGCCGTCTGCCGTTCGGGCTCGTCCTGTCCTTCGTCTTCGTCGCGTTCCTGATCGCGGCGTCGATCGCGCCTTCGCTGTTCACGCACTTCGATCCGCTCGTCGGCGATTTCAGCGAGGGCCTGAAGCCGCCGGGCTGGGCGCATCTGTTCGGGACCGATCGGCTCGGCCGCGACGTCTTCGCGCGGACCGTCTTCGGAACGCGCTACTCGCTCCTGATCGGGTTCGGCGGTGTTGCGGTCGGACTCGGAGCAGGCATTGTCCTCGGCATCATCGCGGGCCAGCGCAATCGCATTCTGGATGAGGCCGTGTCGCGCCTGTTCGATATGCTGTCGTCATTTCCCGGCGTGCTGCTCGCCATGCTGATCGTGACCTTCCTCGGCCAAGGCATGCTCAACATCGCCATCGCGGTCGGCATCGCCGGCATCCCGAAATTTGGTCGCGTGGTGCGGGCGCAGACCCAGCTGATACGCGATGCCGATTACGTGACGCAGGCCGCGATCTACGGGTTGAGCCGCTGGCAAGTGTTCATCCGGCACGTCCTGCCCAACGTTCTTGTTGCCATCCCGATCATCGCGACCGTCTATATAGGCTCGACGATCCTGATCGTATCCGGCCTGAGCTTCCTCGGGCTCGGACCGCAGCCGCCGACGCCGGAATGGGGCGTGATGCTGGCGGAGAGCCGGGATGTGCTGCGCGTCGCCTGGTGGCCTGGAGTCTTCCCGGGCCTCGCCATCACCGCGACGGTGATCGCCTTCAGCGTGATCGGCAATCACCTACAACAGAGATTTGAAGGGCGGCTCGCATGAGCAGCGAAGGTTCGCAGATAGATCGGGCAGCGCCGATCGTCGAGGTGCAGGGACTGAGCATCGGCTTTGCCGGCGCCAATGGTGGCAAGCCGATCGTTGTTGATTTCGATCTGACGATCAGGCCCGGCGAATGCGTTGCCCTGGTCGGTGAATCCGGGTCGGGCAAGAGCATCACCGCGCGAAGCCTGCTCAATCTCGCCGGCGACGGTGCGAAGACCGCCGTGCACCGGTTCGAGATCAAGGGACGCGACGCTCGCAGCTTCGGCGAAGCCGACTGGCGCAAGCTGCGCGGGACCGTGACCGGGCTCGTCATGCAGGATGCCCTAGTCTCGCTCGATCCCTTGCGCACGATCGGCCAGGAGGTTGCCGAGGTCATTTCGAGCCATCGCATTCTGACCGATGCAGGCGCTATCCGGGACCGGACGCTGCAGACGCTCGGCAAGGTCGGCATTCCCAACCCCGCTGATCGTGCTCTGCAATATGCGCATCAATTGTCCGGTGGCCTGCGCCAGCGCGCGCTGATCGCGTCGGCGATCGCGGCTGACCCCGATCTCATTATCGCGGACGAGCCGACGACCTCGCTCGACGTCACCGTCCAGGCGCAGGTGCTCCAGGTCTTGGCGGAGCGAATCCGGGAGGGGGCGGGTCTCCTGCTCATCAGTCACGATCTCGCGGTGGTCGCCGGCATCGCCGACCGTGTCATCGTGATGCGCGACGGCAGGGTCGTCGACAGTGGGCCGACTCGCGATGTCCTTACCCATCCGCGCCATCCCTATACGCGGCAGTTGATCGCGGCGATTCCGTCGGGGCGGTCGCGCGGGTCCAGGCTCGCGTCGGCGAGGTTCGAGCCCGGTGCGAGCGATGCGACGGCGGTCTCCATCGTGCGGGAGCCCTTGCCGCAGCGACAGGCGGCAGGCGAGGTCGTGCTCGAAGTCAAGGAGATCTCGAAGAGTTTCATTGCGCCGAAAGCCGCCGGACGGGCGAAGTCGGTGGTCCTGCAGGACATCAGCTTCGATGTCAGGGCCGCCGAGGTCGTCGGTATCGTCGGCGAATCCGGCTCGGGAAAATCCACCTGTGCCAAGGTCGTGCTCGGGCTGCTTGACCCGGATGACGGTGAGGTAACATTGCTCGGAGAGCCCTGGTCCTCGGTCGCGGAAGCGGGGCGCCGCCGGCTTCGTCGCAAGCTGCAATACATCCCGCAGGACGCACTTAGCAGCTTCGATCCGCGCTATCGCGTCAGGAACATCATTGCGGAAAATCTTCCGAGCGCCGATAGCCGCATCGCGCGCCTGGACCGGATCGTGTCGCTGCTCGAACTGGTCGGCCTGAGTGCCGATCATCTCGACCGCGTGCCGCGATCATTGTCCGGCGGCCAGCGTCAGCGGGTGTCGATCGCGCGGGCGCTAGCGGCTGAACCCGCCATCATCGTCTGCGACGAGCCGGTCTCGGCGCTCGACATCTGCATCCAGGCCCAGGTGCTCGATCTCCTGGCCGAGCTCCAATCGCGGCTCGGAACGGCGCTGCTGTTCATCTCGCACGATCTCGGCGTCATCGAGCATCTGTGCGACCGCGTGCTGGTCTTCCAGAACGGCCGCATCGTCGAGCAGGGTGGCGCCGAGGCCGTGCTCAGGCAACCGCAGCACGCCTACACAAGGAGCCTGCTGGCATCCGTGCCGGACATCCAGCGTGGCTTGAGCGCGGCCTAAGCTGGAAGTCAGGACCCCTTCGGCGCCCAGATCTTGATCGCCGTGGTATCGATCTTCACGGGGATCAGGCCCTCGGCGTGGAACGCGTCCGCAATGCGCTGCTGCTCGGACAGGCCCGGGCCGGTCACCGCGCCAACCTGATAGGAGCGGTGGCTGTTGGCCTCTTCGACGGTCGCGGCGTCGATACCCCAGAGCCCGGCGAGCAATGTGGCCGCGTCCTTCGGCTGGGCCTTGACCCATTTTCCCGTCTGGGAGAGTTTTGCGAAGATCACGTTGAGCACCTCGGCGTGCTTGTCCGCATACGCGGCCGAAGCGAGATAGTAGCGCTTGTAGCTCGCGAGACCGTTGCTGCCGTCCGTCAGGATGCGGCCCTTTGTCTGGTGCAAGGCGCTGGTCAGGAACGGATCCCAGGCCACCCAGGCATCGACGTTGTTGCTAACGAACGCAGCGCGGCCGTCGGCGGGTGTCAGATAAGCGGGCGTGATGTCCTTGAAGTTGAGTCCGGATTTCGCCAGCGCCGCAAGCAGCAGATAGTGGCTGCCGGCGCCCTTGGTGACGGCGATCTTCTTGCCCTTGAGCTCAGCAATGGTCTTGATAGTTGAAGACTGTGGAACGACGATCGCTTGCGCTGCCGGCGAGGCGGCTTCTTCCGCGATATAGGCGAGCTTGGCGCCAGCGGCCTGCGCGAAGATCGGCACGGTGTCGG
The DNA here is from genome assembly GCF_051810765.1 of Bradyrhizobium sp. 604_D8_N2_3. Taxonomy (NCBI): domain Bacteria; kingdom Pseudomonadati; phylum Pseudomonadota; class Alphaproteobacteria; order Hyphomicrobiales; family Nitrobacteraceae; genus Bradyrhizobium; species Bradyrhizobium sp. 604_D8_N2_3. The sequence continues at coordinate 3,789,657 of NZ_JBPWPM010000001.1, forward strand.
CGACGTCCGCGCCGAAATCGATGCTGCCGATGTTGATGGCTTCCAGCAGCGGCAGGCCGCTGCTGAACTCGTGCCACGTGATGGTGACGCCGAGCGGCGCGAGCGCCTTCTCCAGCTCCCCGTTCGTCTTCAGGATCGCCGTTAGTGTCGAGGATTTTTGATAGCCGATGCGGATCTCCTCGGACCTCGCGGGCTGAACGGACGCCACGGCCAAGAAGCCGAGCGCAACCGCGGCAAGGGCTCGCAGGCGGAACGTGAGATGATGCATTTCGGGTATCCTGTTCAACGAAACTGCCTTGCCGTCTCGACGTCTGTTTGGGGAGATTGGACGGCTCACTTTGACGGCAAACGGGTCCGCGTGGCAATTTCGCAGTCGGGCGCAGAAGGGAACGAACATTCTCTCGTGCGTTCGGAATTGAGAATGGAGTTATCGGCGCGGAAAGGATGTTGTCGTAGCGCCCTGCCTGGACGCATCCGATCAGGGCGATGAGCGGGGAACACAGCTTGGCTCATCGCTGTTCTGCGCGGAGCGCTTCCGTGCGGCGTAGCTCTCGCCGGAAATCGCGAAGCTTACCAGCGCCATGATCCAGACGGACAGTCCGCCATAGAGCATCATCAGCCTGAAGCCGTGGATCAGCGCATCTTGCACGGCAGTTTCCGCTGCCGGCAGGAGGCTCAGCTCGGAGAAGTCGGACATGCCTGCGGTGCCGCCGGCGATCCGCTCCGCAAGGTGTTGCAGACGGCCGGCATCGAGCGCACCGGGAAGCGCGCTGCTCAGCCGGGAGGAAATGCCGGCGATCAGGATGAAGCCCATCAAGGCGATGTTGATGGCGAGCGCGATCATGCGGGCGCTCATGTCGATGCCCGATGCCATGCCGGCCCGCGTGCTCGACACCGCACCCGTCGTGACGTTGGTCACCGGCGTGTTGGTGAGGGCGAGGCCGGCGCCAGCAACCAGACATCCGGGCGCCAGCGTCAGCCACGTGACATGCGCGAGGCTGCTGCCAACCCACATCAACATGAAACCAAGGCCGATGACGAACAGGCCGAACGGGATGGCAATGCCGCCGCCGAACCTCAGCAATATCCGTTCGCCGAGCGGCGGAATCACAAGCGTCGGAAGCGTGTAAGTGAGAAGCGCAAGGCCAGCTGCGACGTTGTCGTAACCAAGGGCGCTGCGATAGAAGATCGGTAGGTAGATCATGAAGGGCCAGAAGCTGAAATTCATGCCGGCCGATCCGAGCAGCGCGCCCGAAAAGGCGCGTATCCGGAACACGGAGAAGTCGAACATCGGGCGGGCGCTATGCAACTCCGCCAACACGAAGGCGATGAAGCTCAGAACGGCCGTCGCGGCGACCGTAAGGCCGGTTGGCCAGTAAAGCCGAAGTCGGGGCCTTCCGTGATATAGAAGGCGACGCAGAACACCGACGTCGAGAGCGTCGCAATGCCTGCGATGTCGAGGTGCTTTGCCTCGGGATCGCGCGACTCCCGCACGCCGGTCACGGCGAGCGCGATCGTGACGATTGCGATGAATGCGTGGATCAGGAACACCCATTGCCAGCCGGAGACCGCGACGATCGTCGCGCCGATGATCGGTCCGAAACCAAGACCGATGCCGAAGATGATCCCCCAGGCGGCGAAGGCGCGTGCGCGCTCGGGGCCTTCCTGGAATTGATGGGAGAGAACCGCGACCTGACAGATCAGCATCGCACCACCGCTCATGCCCTGGAAGAAGCGGCTGACGATGAGGAGGAGCGCGTCTTCCGCCAGGCCGCAGATCAGGGAGGCGAGGCCGAACACGGCGATGCTGACCACGAATACAAGCTTTCTGCCATAGCGATCTGCCAGCGTGCCGGTTGCCATCAGCACCGTCGTGACCGCGATGGTGTAGGCATTCATGATCCATTGCAGCTGCTGGAAGCTGGCGTGCAGCACCGTCTCGAGCGTCGGCAGGATCGTCGGTACGCTGGATATCTCCAGGCCGAACATGAGGGACGCGAGGCACGCTGCGGCCAGGGCGATCGTGTTTCGTCGTGATGATAAGACCGTCAAGGCCGTGACCTCCAAACATGGTGTCGATTGCCAGCACGCATGCGCCATCGCTCGCTCCGGGAGGGATGGGTGTCCCGTGCGCTTAGGCCCGCGTCAGGCTGAGCGAACATAGGGGGCCCTTGACCACAACAAAATCCGATCGATATAGATTTCAGAGACAACAAAGCTGGATGATGGAATGCTCTCGCTCGATGTCGATGCCGTCAGAGCCTTTGTGATGGTGGCCGACCTTCACAGCTTCACGCGCGCCGCCAAGGCTTTGGGGACGACGCAAGGCGCGATCAGCGTCAAGCTGAAGCGGCTCGAGGATCGCATCGGGCATCGGTTGCTCGAGCGGACGCCGCGATCGGTCCGGTTGTCTGCGCAAGGGACGGCCTTTCTGCAGGGCGCGCGGGAGCTGATCGTTGCTCACGAACGCGCGATCGCGGGGCTCAATACGTCTCCGCGTCACTTCGGACTTGGTATCGCTGCGCATGTCGCCGGGCCGGAAGTCCCAGCCCTGCTGTCACGTCTCCACGCGCACGATCCGAATTTGACCATCGAGGTCCAGCTCGACAATTCGCGCAACCTCCTCGACCTGTTCGACCAGGGACGGCTCGATGCTGCCATCGTCCAGCGCGAGGACGATCGTCGGGATGGCGAGACGCTGGCGCGTGAGCGCTTCGGCTGGTTTGCGGCGCAGGGGTTCGAGCACAGGCCGGGAGAGCCCTTACGTCTCGCTGCGCTGGCTCCGACCTGCGGCGTGCGCAACGTAGCCACGCAGGCGCTGGATGCGGTCGGCATCAAATGGATCGAGGTGTTCCTGGGAGGCGGCTCTTCGGCGGTTCACGCCGCCGTCGTGGCGGGGCTCGCCATCGCGCCGCTGTCGTATCGGATCGCGCCGAGTGGCACGATCGACATCGGCGAGAAGCTTGGGCTTCCCAAGCTGCCGCCGTCCGAGGTCGTGCTTCATTCGTCCTTGACCGATCGGCGGTCACGGGCCGCCTTGGGGGCGCTGGCAGCCGCGTTCCGCGAGCATCGCACGCAGGCGTGAGCTCCGTCCTTGCTATTCGGCGGCGTCGGATTGGAGCGCAGTCGTCGAAGGCGCGCGCCGGAAGCTCGCGCCGGGATGTGTCGTGTGCAACCGCGGCCCGCGTCCCGGGAACAGTTTTTCGCGTAGCGTGCCGTCGCGATAGGCGGTCTTGTAGACGCCGCGCGATTGCAGCTCCGGCACCACGAGGTCGACGAAGGCGTTCAGCGACTCCGGCGCGACCAGGCGGAACAGGTTGAACCCGTCGACGTCGGTCTCGTCAGCCCAAGCGATCAGCTCGTCGGCGACGTCCTGCGGCGAGCCGACCACGAAGGGCGAGCGGGCGCCGGCGCGGCTCAATCTGGCGAGGTCGCCGACATTGACCGGCCGGTCGCTCCGGACCGTGAAATTCTCGACCATAGACTGGATGGCGTTGCTCTCGACATATTCGATCGGCTGGTCGGGCCGGTAGGTCGAGAAGTCGATGCCGGTCCAGCCCGACAACAAGGCGAGCTGGCCGGTTTGATCGACATGCCGTGCGTAGTCCTCGAGCAGATCATTCGCCTCGGACCGCGTCGGCGCCACGATCACGGTCGCGCCGGCAAACAGGCGGATGTCGTAGGGATCGCGGCCATAGGTCTTGGCCGCTTCTCGAATCTCGCGGACAGCGCGTGCGAGGATTGGCTTGGTCTGACCGTTGAGAAAGATCGCTTCCGAGTGCCGGGCGGCGAAGGCGCGGCCGCGCTTCGAGGTGCCGGCCTGATACAGCAACGGCGTTCGCTGTGGCGAGGGCTCGGCGAGATGGATGCCGTCAACCTTGAAGTAGGGACCATCATGCAGAACCCGGTGAAGCTTGGCGGGATCCGTGAAGACGCGGCTGCCGCGGTCGCGGCGAACCGCATCGTCCTCCCAGCTTCCCTCCCATAGCTTGTAAGCCGCGGTCAAAAAGTCCTCGGCCGCGTCATAGCGCTCGTCATGGGCGCGACCAGCCGGAAGGCCCATCCCACGCGCGCCGCTGTCGAGATAGCCCGTGACGATGTTCCAACCGATCCTGCCCTTGGTGAGATGGTCGAGCGTCGAAAAGGTACGTGCGAGTTGATAGGGATGCTCGAAGGTCAGGTTCGATGTGATGCCGAAGCCGAGATGGCTGGTGACGAGCGCCATGGCGGATACGAGCAGCGTCGGATCCGCGTTCGGAAGCTGCACCGCATGCAGGGCGGCGGTATCGGCCGTGCCGCCATAGACGTCGTAAACGCCGAACACGTCTGCCAGGAAGATGCCATCGAGCAGTCCGCGTTCCGCGGTCCTGGCGTAGTCGACCCAATAATCGAGTGTGTTGTAGTCGATGGACGCATCGCGCGGATGAGACCACAGGCCCGCCCAATTGTGGCTGGGCGCAGTCATGTTGAAAGCGTTAAAGCGCAGGTCGCGCGGTCTCGTCATGGTCGGGCCCAATCGTCAATCGCAAAGAACATCTCTTCGCGTGAGCATTTTTAGCATTCTGCGCGAGCGAGTTTGTTTCCAATTCAGCAAAGGACCGGGAACAAACGCGTTGCGAAGCTGCAATGACGCAGCACGCGCATCGCTATTTTTCAGACACGCTCGACAGCAGCAGAATCCGACCGCATCATTTTCGTCGACAAGCACGGCTTGCCGCGCATGGCGCGCTCTCGAGATCGAAAGGGAATTGCAGATGACCTTGGAGACCCGGAACTTCGAGACGCTGGCGTTGCATGGCGGATCCTACCGCTCCGACCCCGCCACCGGCGCGGTCGCGGTTCCGATCTATCAGACCACGTCGTTCCAGTTCGAGAACGCCGATCACGCCTCGCGCCTGTTCGCGCTCGAGCAGCTCGGACCGATCTACACCCGTATCGGCAATCCAACCCAGCAGGCCTTTGAGGATCGGCTTGCTGCACTCGAGGGCGGGGCGGCCGCCCTCGCAGTTGCCTCTGGACAGACGGCTTCCGCCTTCGCGATCTTCAACATTGCCCAGGCCGGCGACAATATCGTGTCCTCGACCGATCTCTACGGCGGCACCTGGACGCTGCTATCGCAGACCCTGAAGCAGTTCGGCATCGAAGTGCGCTTTGTCGATCCCGCCGATCCCGAAAACTTCCGTCGCGCGACCGACGCCAAGACGCGCGCTTATTTCGGCGAGACGCTTCCGAATCCCAAGCTGCACGTATTCCCGATCAAGGAGGTCGCGGACATTGGCCGCTCGCTTGGCGTGCCGCTGATCCTCGACAACACGGCGTCGCCGCTGATCGCACGCCCGTTTGAGCATGGCGCTGCGGTAGTGGTCTATTCGACCACGAAGTATATCGGAGGCCACGGCACCGCGATCGGCGGCGCCATCGTCGACGGAGGCAACTTCGACTGGGCCGCGCATGCCGATCGCTTTCCGCTTCTGAACAAGCCCGACGAGGCCTACCACGGCGCGATCTGGACTGAGGCCGCGAAGCCGCTTGGCCCGATCGCCTACATCTTGCGAGCCCGCGTCAAGCTGCTGCGCGACCTCGGCGCATCGATCGCGCCGCAAAATGCCTTCCAGTTCATCCAGGGCCTCGAAACCCTGCCGCTGCGCATCCGCCAGCACAACGAGAATGCGGTGAAGGTCGCGACCTTCCTCGCCAAGCACGCCTCGGTCTCGAACGTGATCTTCCCCGGTCTGCAAAACGGAGAGAACCGGCGCAGGGCGGACGCCTATCTGAAGGGCGGCTATGGCGGGCTGGTCGGCTTCGAGCTGAAAGGAGGCGTCGAGGCCGGCCGTCGCTTCATCGACGCACTCAAGCTGTTCTATCACGTCGCCAATATCGGCGATGCCAGGTCGTTAGCCATTCATCCTGCATCGACGACGCATCAGCAACTGACCGCAGCCGAGCAGCTCGCCGCCGGGGTCACGCCCGGCTACGTACGCCTGTCGGTGGGAATCGAGCATCCCGACGACATCTTGGCGGATCTCGGTCAGGCGCTCGCACATGCCGACGTTGGGGCGCGCAAGGCTGCGTGAAGCACATCATCTGAATCGTAATGGGACTTGAGATCATGAAAATTCTTCGTCGCACCGCCCAGGCCGCAGGTCTCTGGCTTGCTCTCACGGCGGCCGCCTTCGCCGGCGAGCCGCTGAGGATCGCGACCAGCGCCGGCCCGGTTGGGCAATTGGCGTCCTTTGCCGCCAAGCTCGCCAAGGAGAAAGGGCAGGACGTCAAGATCGTCGAGCTGTCGGACTGGGTGGCATTGAACGAGGTCGTGAACAGCGGCGATGTCGACGCCAATCTGTTTCAGCATGCAACCTATCTCGCGCTTCAGAATAGGCAGCGCGGCTTCAACCTTGTGCAGGTCGACAAGGTCGGCGTCATTGCGCCGGTCGGTCTGTTCTCGAAGAAGATCAAGAAGCTCGACGACATCAAGTCCGGCGACAGCGTCGCCATTCCGAACGAGCCACTCAACGGCGCACGCGGGCTGATCCTGCTCGAGCGGGCCGGGCTGATCAAGCTGGCGCCCGGTAAGGGCTTCTCGGTCAGCAAGTTCGACATCATCGAGAATCCAAAGAACCTCAAGATCGTCGAGCTCGACCCTGCCCAAACCTATCGGTCGCTCGACGACGTAACGTTGGCGCTCGTCAACATCACCTACCTCATTCCGGCCGGCGGGGATCCCAAATCTGCGCTCATCATCGACCGCACCGTTGATGACGGGCTCGTGCTGCGCTTCACGGCCCGGCCCGACAAGAAGGACGATCCGCGCCTGAAGGCATTTATCCAGGTGTTCAACTCGCCGGAAGTGAAGCAGTTCATCGAGGAGAAGATCCCGGCCTTCATCCCGGCGGGGTTCAGCAGCAAGGAGAGCGCCGTCCGTTGGGAAACTGCACCATGATCTATGTCGTCGACGTCAATCAGATGAGCTTTGCCTTCGTGGCGGGAAGTGAGAGGCACGCATCGGAGATTGCAGGCTCGCCGGGGTTTGTGCAGGCTATGGATCGTTTCTTCCTTCAAGGCTCCAAGGGTTCGAACCATCGTCCGCGTGCTGCGACGGTTCAGGAACTTGCTCTCTTCAACGACATGTCGTCTGAGTTCGCGGATGCCACGGCGGACGTCCTGGTTGCCCGCGTCGGCTAGACGTCGGAACAGATTATCGCTCGATAAGGAGATCGTAGACCATGAGACGTCGCTTGTTGCTCGTGATGGCCGCCTTTGCACTATTCACCGCGCCGGCCTCCGCGGATCAGAAGATCAAGGTCGGGATATCCCGAAATCATCTGGGCGAAGGTGAAGGAGATCGCGGCCAAGGACGGCTTCGATGTGCAGGTCGTCGTCTTCAACGATTATCTGTTGCCCAATGCCGCGCTGGATGTCGGCGATCTCGATGCGAATTCCTTCCAGCACAAGCCGTTCCTGGACAACCAGATCAAGACCAGGGGATACAAGATCGTCGCCGTCGGCGAGACGATCGTCGCACCGATCGGGCTCTATTCCCGCAAGGCGAAGTCGGTTGCCGAGATCAAGGAGGGGGCGTCGATCGGCATCCCCAACGATCCGTCGAACGGTGGCCGGGCCCTGCGGCTGCTTCAGGCCGAAAAGCTGATCGAGCTCAAGGACGGCGTGGGGATCCTGCCGACCGCGCTCGATGTGACCGCAAATCCAAAGAAGCTCAGGATCCGTGAAATCGACGCCGCCCAACTGCCGCGCAGCCTGGACGACGTCGATGCTGCGGTCATCAACACCAATTACGCCGTCCCCGCCGGCCTCATTCTCGGCAGGGATTCCATCGCAATCGAATCCTCGGTCAACAATCCCTACAACAACTTCATCGCCGTTCGCGAGAAGAACAAGGATGCTCCCTGGGTCGCGAAGCTGGTGCGCGCCTATCAGAACGATACGGTCCGCCAGACCATCAAGGACAAACTGCCGGGTCAGATACCCGCGTTCTGAACAGGTTCAATCCGGAGACGAGCGATGACAAACCTACCTGGCCGTGCCGAGAAGCTATCGAGTTCGGCAGGATCCGTCGTGTTCGATGCCGATGTGGTGGTGCTCGGTGGCGGTCCCGCGGGCACATGGGCGGCGATCAGCGCCGCCGGCCACGGCGCGCGCGTCGTGCTAGCGGACAAGGGGTTTTGCGGCACCTCAGGCGCGACCGCGGCGGCCGGCACCGGTGTCTGGTACGTCGACCCCGCTCCGGAACGCCGTGAGGCCGCGATGGCCAGCCGTGAGAAACTCGGTGGCCACCTCCAGGACCGTCGCTGGATGGCGCGCGTGCTGGACCGGACCTACGCCCAGAGCAACCAGCTCGCCGACTGGGGCTATCCTTATCCTTCGGACGACGACGGCAAGCCGCAGCGGAATTCGCTCCAGGGTCCGGAATACATGCGGCTGATGCGCAAGCGAACGAAGCAAGCCGGCGTCACCATTCTGGATCACTCGCCAGCGCTCGAGCTTTTGGTGGACGAGAACGGCGTGGTGGCCGGCGCCGCAGGCCTGCGACGGCAGAAAGGCGACCGTTGGGTGGTCAATGCGAAGGCCGTGGTGATCGCCACCGGCGGATGCGCGTTCCTTAGCAAGACGTTGGGCTCGAACGTTCTGACTGGCGATGGCTATCTCCTGGCGGCCGAGGCCGGCGCGGAATTCACCAGCATGGAGTTCTCCAACGCCTATGCTATCTCGCCGGCATTCGGCTCCGTGACCAAGACCCTGTTCTACAGCTGGTCGAGCTTCACCGACGAGGAAGGCAGTGTGATCCCAGGGGCGTCATCCAAGGGCGGCCGGTCGATTATTGCTCGGGCGTTGCGCAAGGGCCCGGTGTACGCCCGGCTCGACGAGGCCGACGCCGAGACCCAGCGGCATATGAGGGTATCTCAGCCGAACTTCTTCCTGCCGTTCGACCGGACCGGCCTCGATCCGTTCACGCAGCGTTTTCCGATCACGCTTCGCCTCGAGGGGACCGTCCGCGGCACGGGTGGCCTGCGGATCGTTGACGACAGCTGCGCGACTACCGTTCCCGGTCTCTACGCTGCGGGCGACGCGGCAACCCGCGAGCTGATCTGCGGTGGTTTCACCGGGGGCGGTAGCCACAATGCGGCCTGGGCAATGTCGTCGGGGTATTGGGCCGGTCAGGGCGCCGCCGAATTCGCGCATCAACTGGGCACCACAAGCGGGCGTCAGGCATTTCGGCGCGGCAGCGTTGCGCTGCGCTCCGGCAGTGGGCGACCGCTTCAGGCTGACAAGCTCGCCCGGAACGTTCAGAACGAGGTGTTTCCGTACGAGCTGAACTATTTCCGCGAAGCCGGGCGGCTCAGCGAGGCGTTATGGCGTCTGGACAGCTTCTGGTCTGAGGCATCGAATGCCGACGCGTCAGACGAGCAGGATCTGCTTCGCGCACGTGAGGCCACGGCCATGCTCGCAACGGCGCGCTGGATGTATCGGAGCGCGCTGGCGCGTCAGGAGAGCCGGGGTATGCATCGCCGCGACGACTATCCCCAGCAGGACGACCGCTATCGCCACTACGTGACGACCGGAGGGCTCGACGACGTCTGGACCTCGGCGCGCCCGCTGCGTTCCTCTCAGTACGCGGAGGCCGCGGAATGATCGAGGTCATCGATGTCGAGCGCTGCACAGCGTGCGACATCTGCGTCAACGTGTGCCCCACCAATGTCTTCGACAAGACCGACGACATTCCAAGGATCGCGCGCCAGAGCGATTGCCAAACCTGCTTCCTGTGCGAGCTCTACTGCCCCGAGGACGCGCTGTTCGTCTCGCCATTCGCCGACGCGCCGCAACAGGTCGACGTCGCCGCGTTGAAGGAAGCCGCAGTGCTCGGCAGCTATCGGCGTGCAGTCGGCTGGACCGATGAGAGCCGGCACTTGCGCGATGCGGATCGGAGCTACCGGCTGTTCGGCCATTGAAGTTTCCATCGACTTCGGGAGAACGGACATGACTGGAGATCGCCTGTTCCTGTTGAAGCCCGGATTTGAGGATCCCGAGCGGCCGGGCCGCTTCTTCGTCTGCTCGCACTGCAATGCGATTGAGGGGTTGCTGGCGTCGTTTCTAGGGCTGGCAACACAGATTGAGGTGCTGTGCCTGGGGACACTTTGAAAAGGGAGCGTGAAGTCCGATCGCGGCGCCGATCAGGGAGGAGGACGTTGTCACCAGGCCCAACAAGGCGGCCATGGCGAGGTAGTAGGGCGACGTCATGAGGCTCCCAATACATCGCGATCGTTCGCCGCAACGTGCCTGCTGCAGCATGATGACGTGCGGGATGTAGGAAAGCGAGAGCGCCTGCGGCGTCGCCGCATAGGAAACTCATATGGACGCACTCAGCCGCAGCTCCGCGTTTCAGGCTGCCCGTTTCATCTGGGCAGAATCCTGCCGGTAGGCGGACATCACGAAGCCCTGACGGCATCTGACCCCGGCCTCGATTCGGAAGCCGAGCTGTTCGAGCTTCTTGCGGACCTTGAGCGCGAAGCCCGCCTCGTTCGACTTGATCAGCACCGCGATTGCAGCGGTCGTGCCGAGAGATGGTGCGATCTGGGACAGCGCCATCTCGAACTCACTGAACATGTCTTGCACGGTGATGAGGCCGACGGAAAAGGCCGGCTTACGCAAGAAGATGGAGGGCAGTCCAATTCGGGTGAAGCCGCGCTGGCGCAGCGCCTGATAGAGTTCGGCGCTTCCACGGCCCGCGACGATCGCGCGATTGAGATTCGACAGATGGGTGAGCGAGATCATGGTCTCGACCACCTGGTCGCGATCGGTGAAGGGAGCGGGGTGGAGCACGAAGATACTCCTTACAGTAGGTGCGCGGGCGCACTGGAACGAGAATTTGCCTTGAATGGCGCGACCAATATCGTTCGCGGCCAGTATGATTTCGAGGGGACAGGCAAGCTTATCTCGTAGGAACGGCATAGGATCGGGACGAGGTTGAGGTGCGTTCAACGTTCGTTGCGCATGTAGGCGCTTCGTGCCGTCACCGATCTCAGGTCGGGCTCCGCACTGCTGCCTGCACCAGGATGGTTGATCGTTGCCTCCGACAGGCGATGGATGCCGGCGTCAATCTGGCGATCCAAGGCATGAAGAATGACGTGCGCGACGGCGGCCGTCACCAGGATGAGAAGCCAAGAGCGCAAACCCATGAGACTTCCCCATCCCTGGTGGCGTTGCACAGATCGGACAATTGGAGGGCTGGCCTGAACCGGAGCCTCGCTCAAAAAAGGAGCCCCGGACGTGCCGGGGCTCGAGTGGTTGGAGGTTTGCCGAGAGACTTCAGTATTTGGCGACGACAGGGGCATCCCAATGGAATTTGTAGTTGACGCCGACCAGCGCGGTCGAGGCACGCTGCTGGACGTTGATGACTTCACCCGCGCCGCCGCCAGCCAGTGTGAACGCCCGCGCGCTGTCGTCGAGGAACCACATGTAGTTATACTCGGCGAAGACCGACCAGTTCGGCGCGAACATCCATTCGGCGCCGATGCCGATGGTCATGCCGGGCTGCATGAAGCTTGCGGACTCGATCAGCGCGCCACCGGGCGCAAAGACCTGGTTGCGTTCCCGAATGAAGGCCGCACCGCCCTTGAGATAGCCGAGGAATTGCGGCGTCCAGAGATAGCCGATGCGGCCGGTCGCGGTGTAGATCTCTTTCAGGTTGTTCGCTTCGGAGAAGGCGGGGAAGTCGGTCAAGGCGTGGCTGCCCTTGATATTGCCGAAATCGAAGCTGCCGCCGACGCCGAACACCAGATTGCCGGTCTGGAAATCGCAACCGACCTGGCCGCCGCCGATCACGCCGCTGTCCTTCTCGCGGCCGTACTCGTTCGGTGCAGCCACGCCGCCGACGTCGAGGGCGCGGGCCGTATTCAGCCGTGTCCAGCCGCCACCGACATTGGCGCCGAGGTAGCAGCCGGTCCAGTTGTAGTGCGGAGCGGCAGCCATTGGCCGCGCCTTCAACGGCAGATCGGCAGCGACTGCGGCGCTCGCCGCGCCGAGCCCGATCAGCACACTTGCGACAACAAGAGATTTCAATCGTCCGTACATTCGAGCCCCCTGCATGGCCATGAGGCCAATTCTTCTTCGGAGATGATGTTAGGGACAGCGCACGGATTCCGCGATGCCGAAAGGGCTGCTTGAGCGCGCAGAGGTCGCTTTTTGCGCGCGCGTTGTACGCTCGCGACATCGCAAAATGCCGAAAAGAATTAAGGAAAAATAGCTTCCGGACTCGCGGAGTGGTTTCGGTAAATTGAGACGCCGGACATGGCCGCGCGATACGTCGAAGGTCGCCTGAGATTGTATCACTGTGTTTGTGCCGATGGTCCGGTGCGCAATCCCGTCAATCCCTGTCGCGCGTTCGCCAGGCGAAGATGATGAAGATTGCGACAACGGCCGCGCCCGCAAGCATCCAGTACTGGGCGTCGATGCCAAAAACGCTAAATGTTTGAATGAGGAAGTCCACGGCACTCGCCCTTTTGTTGGGCAAGCTACGCGGTTCGGGAATGGAAATATATTATTTTTATACGATGGGTGTTCTGCGCGTCGTGCGCAGGCGGGCGGCGCAAGATGTGGGTCCGCCCTGGTCAGAGCGCCGATCGCGAGGCGCGCTCGATGACCAGTCCGTTGAGGAAATCTTCGAGCGCGATGCGTCCGGCCTCGTGTGCAGCCCGGTGCGAGCGAAACCCGGCTTCACGAAGCCTGATGCCCATCGGCCTGCGCTTGCGCCGGATCTCCCAGGACCAATCCTGACCTGCATCGCCGGACCAGGACACGACGACGTAAAAGGACCGTCTTGGCGAAGGGCGCAGCATCAGGTTACGCGAGCCATGGCCGGTTGCGCATCCAGCCGATTCTGAAGGCGATAGCCGACACCCGACTCGGTCACCAGGAGACGTGGCTGGTTGGGGTCGGCCTCGATCTTCTGGCGAAGCTTGCGCACGAGGATCCGAAGGTACTGGATGTTGTCGCGCTGATTGCCGTTCCAGATATCCTTCAGGAGCTGATCGTGGGTGACGACGAGGCAGACATGCATGGCGAGAACGTGAAGCAGCCGATATTCCTTGCGGGTCAGGCGGACCAGATTGTTGTTCAGCGAGACCGTGCGGGTCACGAGATCGACCGATAGCGGGCCTGCGACCACGACCGGATTTTCCGTCGCCGACTTGAAGTACCGCCGCAGGGCGGCCTCGCTTCGCGCCAGCAGTTCGGCCATGCCGAACGGCTTGACGACGTAATCGTCGGCGCCGGCCTGGAGCAGACGTACCTTCTCGTCCTCGCCGGCAGCGACGGAAAGGATGATGATCGGCACGTTGGACCACGCACGGATCCGCTCCAGCACCTCCGCGCCGTGAAGATCGGGTAGCGCCAGATCGAGAACGATGAGGTCAGGTGAACTGAAGGTCGCGAGCTTCAACGCCTCGGTGGCGTTTTCGGCCTCGAGCACGGCGAAGCTGTTGAGCTCGAAGCCGGCGCGGAGGAAGCGCCTGATCTTCGGTTCGTCGTCGATCAGGAGAACGACGTTTGCGGGCTTACTCATCTGTCAGCGCGATCGGTTCGGAGGTGGATGGCTCGAGCGCGGGCAGGGAGATCGATACCGTTGTTCCCTGTCCTTGGCCGCGGCTATGAACCGTGATCGCGCCCTCATTGGCCTGGATGAAGGTCGAGGCGATCCAGAAACCGAGGCCCGACCCCGGCACCGACGCCTGATGTCGCGCGCTTCGAAAGGATCGCTGGCCAAGCTTTTGCTGTTCATCGGCGGTGATGCCGACGCCCTGATCGGACACGACGACGTGCACGCGACGGGGCTCGCAACGCACGTCCACGGTGATCGTCGAACCGGACGGCGAATATTTTGCGGCGTTTTCCAGGATCTGCCCGCAAGCCTCCTCCACCAGGCCCGAGTCGACGTGGAGCAGCGGAAGATCATCTGCGAAATTCGCCTCTATCCGATGCGCCGAAAGCCGTCGCGCCCGGCGCGTGGTGGCGCCGTTGACGATATCCCTGGGGTCCGCCCATTCGCGGCGCGGACTCAGTCCGCCGGCGGTGACGCGAGTCGCGCTGAGCAGGTTGCTGATATAGCCGTCGAGATGGCTCGCCTCGTCAGAGATCGCCTCGACCAGCGTTCTTATGCGCGCGTCCCCACGTATGGCCGGAATGGTCTCCAGCACGCTCGCCGAACCCTGGATCGCCGCGAGCGGCGTGCAAAGCTCGTGCGACAGTGTTCCATGGAAGGCGTCGCGCAACATTTGCGCTTGCAGGCGCAATCGCGCGCTCTCCATCACCTTGCCGATGTCGAGGCGCTGCAGCGTCAGCGCGGTCTCGTCGAGGATTGATTGGATCCGTCGAGTCCGCCGTTCAATCGCTGGCTGGGAACCCAGACCGATATTGACCGCGATCACGCCGTGAATAGCGGAATCTGACGAGATCGCCCTGAGCAGCCAGATCTCGGCGCGCTGCTCGTCGACGATGGTCTGCAACCCTGGACCCGCTCCGGAATTCATCGCTGCCGCAGTTGCCTGCACTGAAAGTGGCGCGAAGCGGGACTCAGGCGGTTCGAAATGCCCGTCCGCGGTCGTCACGAACAAAGTTGCCGCGTGGCCGAAGGCGCCCTCGAAATGTTGGCGGATGGCGGAAATCAAGTCCGCGACCGTAAAACAGGACGCGAGGCGACGCGAGAAGTCATAGAGCGCATGCATCTCCTTCTCGCGCTGTCGCAACGTGTCCGTTTCCTTGCGCAGCCGCGAGGCCAGATTGCTGCTCACCAGCGCAACGATCAGGAACAGCAGGAGATCGACCGCCTCCTGCGGGTTGTCGACGCGAAAGCTGTAAAGAGGTTCGAAGAAGAAGAAATCCGCGGCTGCCGTGCCCGTGATCGATGCCGTCATTGCCGGCCAGACGCCCCATCGAGTCGCAGCATACATGACTGGAACGAGGTAGGCGATCGGGACCAGGCTTGACGCCAAGGTCGTGCTGAGTGCGAACAGCGCGGTGGTGACCAGTCCGATGCTCAGAACCGACAGCAACACCGGGATCACGTTGCGCCACACGACGACACGCAGCGACGCGACCTCATCCAGGGCCGGTATCCCCGAGGAAGGCAATTTGGAACCGGTCTGCCGCCCGCTCGTCATCGAAAACATGCGGCCCAGAGGTGGATGAAGAATCAAAGTACGTACATGCCCTTGCCGACGGCGACATCGAAAGATCCGGCGTCGGCCGCGTCGGCCGCAACGGATCAATGGTCAAACAAGACCCGATCGGACAATGTTCGGAAATTCGATAGTTATCGGCATGCGTCGACCAACGGCGCGCACCAGAACCCGTTCAATGTCGTGATGCAGACTCTTCGATGTCGTCAACTACCCGGCGAAGGAACGATGTTCCAGATCGACGTAGAAAATCTATGATGTTGGGAGTGGTTCAACATAAAAAAGAAATAGCCACAGCCTCCGTAGTTCTACGGAAAAGGTTCGCTCCGGACTCCGCGTCAGGCGAAGTCGGGTTCTGATTCCCTCAACGATCGTACCGGGCCTCAGGGCAACGCCGCGATTCGTGGCGGTGAGGCGTCTTATGCCTGCCGGACCAAGCTCGCATATTGCAGGGCGCGCTTCTCGCCGAGAAGCTCCGGCCTAGATGCCCGGTAAAGGCCGGCTTCGTCGGCCGAGCGGGTCTGAGGCAGCGCAAGGGCCGCGACCGCCGCGGCGCTGATCTGCTTGGGCGGATAGAGATAGAAGTCCATCAGCGGCATATGCGGCCCGTGCGCACTCTGTTTCAGGACGTCACGCGCGGTCTCGCCGGCGACCGGATAGATCGCGGTCCATCCGGCGAAGCTGCTCGCCAGAATCTCCAGGGAGAGAATTGTGGTCGCGATCTGCACGAAGCCGTCATTGGCCTTCTTCGAGCTGCGGGTCGTCGAGGCGCGGCGCAGGATTCGGCGAAGCTCAGTGTGCCGTTCGATCAGCGGGCCCAAGCGAAAGTGCCAAAGCATATTGGGCAACGAGGCGAAGCCGTGAACCTCGTGATACGATTCGATCAAGCTGCAACATTGCCGCGTCAGGTCCTTCGGCAGGAAGCCGAGGTCGAACGCGACACTGTCCGCTGTTGTGTTGTCGCTGGCGCGCGCTGCACAAGTCACGGCTTCCATGATCAAACCTCGCGAAGCAAATTTGCCTACGTGGCGAGCTTAGCGAGTCCAGGCATATATCTTCGATCGACAATCTGGCGCACATACGTAGCAAAATAATAGCTGTGGCAAGCAAACGGCGCTTGGTTGCGAGTAAGTCGAGCACAGCGCGTCGCGCACTATGACGAAAATGACACAGCGCGAAGTGAACGTTTGCGCTGCATCATCGTTCTAACGGCAAAAGACCACTTTTTCGCTGACGATTTGAGCAAACGCGGTGAGCATCTGATGCTTACGAATGCAAATGATGCCCGCGAGGCGCCTCGCGCTATTTTATTTTAACGAACGCGCGCCGCAAACCGCATCGCTTTTTTTTGCCCGCCTCACGAAAGATTGCACCTGAAGCTTAACCAAACCGAAAGAGCGCCTGGAAGGCGTCGGTCCAACAGCTTGGGGCAATATGATGAGAAACTATCTTTTGGCGGGCGTATCGCTGGTCGCGATGGGGATTGGCGGCGCCGCCAATGCAGCGGACACGCTTCCGCCCGTGGGGAAGACGTTCTGCGATCCCTACAAGAACTATGCGTGCATGGACTCCTATCTGGGTCAGGACTTCATGACCCGCTTCATCAACTACTATCGGCTCGAATGGGGCCATGAGGCCGCGCCGTCCGATCCGAAGGCGGCGGCGTCGCGCCGCGACGGTTGGCCCGCGACACCGCAGAGCATTCCGCCGATGCCGTTCACCGAATGGCCCTATGGCGGTGCGACCGCAATCGGCGTCACGCGTCCGAACTCGGTCGACAGCCCGCTGATGAACGCGATGAGCAACACGGCCGTCGGGCAGTGGATGAACGACGCGCACATTCAGGTCTATGGCTGGGTCAACGCCGGCGGCAACCTCAGCAACAACACCGTCCGCGGCGGCAATTCGCCGGCGGCATACGACTACAATCCGAACACGGTTCAGCTCGATCAGGCCGTGGTCTATATCGAGCGACTACCCGACACAGTCCAGAAGGACCACATCGACTGGGGCTTCCGCATCGCGCCGATCTATGGCGAGAACTATCGCTACACCACGGCTTACGGCTTGTGGAGCAATCAGCTCCTCCAGCAGAACAGGAACTACGGCTATGACATGCCGATGGCCTATGGCGAGGTCTTCATTCCCTATCTGGCCGACGGCCTTCTGCTGAGGTTCGGCCGCTACATCTCGATCCCGGACATCGAGGCGCAGCTCGCGCCGAACAACTACATGTATACGCATTCGATGACGTATACGTTCGACAACTACACGAACACCGGCATCAACGCCTCGCTCGCGCTGAACAAGAACTGGATGATCCAGGGAGGCTTCTCGGTCGGCACCGAAGCAATGCCGTGGCATGTCGGCGCCAAGATCGCCAATGCGAATCCAAATCCGCTGTTCCCGGACAGCACCATGTTGAAAGATCCGGGCGCGCAGCCGACCTTCAGTGCGGCCGTTCGTTATGTAACCGACAGCGGCAATGACGGCGTCTACGTGATCGCCAACGGCATCAACAACGGCACCTGGGGCTACAACAATCTCCAGTGGTACGGGCTGACCTATTATCACAAGTTCAACGATCAGTGGCACATCTCGTTCGAGACCTACAACGAGCACCAGAACAACGTGCTCAACCTCGACAATCCGGCCTCGGTCGCGCTCGTGGCCAGCGGTACACCGTTCTCGCTCGACGTCATGCCCTGGAACGCACCGTTCGGCGCGCATTGCGGCAACGCAACCCAGCTCTCGTGCACGGCGTCGGTCCAGACCTTCCTGACCTACGTGAACTACAGCCCGACGAAAATGGACAACATCTCCTATCGTCTCGAGTGGTTCGACGACAAGCAGGGACAGCGTACTGGCGTGAAGACGCGCTACGTCGAAACGGGGATCGGCTGGCAGCACTGGTTCTCGCCGCAGATCGAGATCCGGCCCGAAGTGTCGGTGTATCACGCGCTGGACGCGCCGGCGTTCAACGGTAACGCCAACTTCGGCATTCCCCCGAACAAAAAGACAGCCGTCATCGGTTCGGCTGACATCATCATCCACTTCTGATCCTGCGGACGGGTGGCGCCGCGAGCGCCGCCCGCTTCGGAAGAGACATTCGACAGGGGCAAGCAATGAAAAAGATTCTTCTCGCAACGGTTGCATTGGGCGCATTGACGGCGATGTCGCCGGCGTTTGGCGCCGATCTCCCGATCTACGGCAAGGCTCCGCCAGTCGCGGCGCCGGCCTATGACTGGTCCGGCTTCTATGTCGGCGTCTTCGGCGGCTGGGGGCTCGGCAATCACAACGTGAACAACGCCACCGGCCCGGTTGGCTTTGCCAACTTCACGGCGAACTACGAATCGACGGGCGGCTTCGGCGGCGGCGAGATCGGCGCCAACTGGCAGAGCGGCAACATCGTCGTCGGCATCGAAGCAGACGGCTTTGGCGCTGACATCAAGGGCAACGACAATTTCGCGCTCGGCTGGAACGACGCGACAAAGCTGGGCTGGGGTGCCACGCTGCGGGGACGCGGCGGCATCGCGGTCGACCGCTTGTTGCTGTTCTTCACGGGCGGTTGGGCTTATGGCGAGCTGACGCACACCAACACCAATCCCGGCGTCGGGGTGGACACGTTCAAGGCCACACGGAGCGGCCTAACCGCCGGCGGTGGCATCGCCTATGCGTTCACCAACAATCTGATCGGAAAGTTCGAGTATCGCTACTTCGACTACGGCACGTTCCATCGCGATGCACCGACCAACGGTGTGCTGCCGTACACGGTGGCCAACACCTATTCGACCGTAATGGTCGGGCTCGACTTCAAGTTCGGCGGCAACGCGGTGGTCGCGAAGTATTGACGCCGGGAGGCAGGGGGACTGCATGATCGGCTCGAGACGAAGACTGAAAGTTGCGGCGATGATCGCTCTCGTCGGGCTTGGCGCTTGCCTTGCCGGATGCGTGAGCGATCTCGGTGCCACCGCAACAGATGCGCCGGGTACTCACCAGATGCGCTACTATGGCGGGCCCAAATATCCGATGTGGCCGAGCCAATGAGATCGATCGGCACGGCGTACCCTGTGAGCGGACGCGCCGTGCGGATCGTGATCTCTGTTGCCGCGAGCGTGATGTTGTGAGGACGTGCTGTCAGTTCTGTGCAAGCGAACCATGCTACGCGCTGCCGACGCCATGACAGCCTGGGAGCATCACGGCGGATCGCCGACGGCATGTCCGGCAATCACGGTCCGATGCGGTACTACCGCGGGTCGAGATCGCCGATGTGGCGCGGCCGCGTTCAGAATTGAGCCCCGTTTGGGCGAGTAAGCCAAGGCCTCGCAGGAGGCACGGGAGTGCATGAGTCAATGCGCACGTTTGCATCATGAACGCCGGTTCGAGCCTTAGCCGGAAAAGAATCGTTACGCTTGCGGCTGCGGCGATCGCGCTTGCCATTGCGACCATCGGCGCGACGCGGATGCTCGCGTCACATGGAAAATCCATGGAGATGTCGAGCCAGGCCAAGGTAAAGCCACCGCGCTACGTTCCGACCGCATCTGAGCTGGCAACGCTCTCGATTGCGCCGGTGACGGAGCGGGTGTTTCGTGCGGAGCACGTCACGGAGGGCAAGATCGCCGTCAACGAAGACAGCTCCACGCCGATTTTCTCGCCCTATGCGGGCCGTGTCGTGAAACTTCTGGTGAAACCCAGCGATGTCGTCGAGCGCGGGCAGCCGCTGTTCGTGGTCGAAGCCACCGACACCGTGCAGGGCCTGAACGATTTCGTGACGGCGCTCGGCAGCCTCAATACCGCGCGCTCCAAGCTCAACCTCGCGCAAATCGTCGAGAAGCGCGCCAACGACCTCTATGCCGGCAAAGCGGTGCCTCTCAAGGACTGGCAGCAGGCGCAGGCCGATCTCATCACAGCGCAGAATGACATGCGCTCGGCGGAGACCGCGCTCGAGGCGGCGCATAATCGGCTGCGCATCCTGGGGCGGTCCGAGGAGCAGATCACCAAATTCCAGGAGACGCGCCAGATCAGCGCCGAGACGCCGATCACTTCGCCAATCGGCGGCACGGTCGTGCAGCGCAAGATCGGTCCCGGCCAGTTCATCAGCAGCAGCGCGAGCGATCCGGTGTTCGTGATCGGGGACCTCTCGACGGTCTGGCTCACGGCCTTCGTGCGCGAGAGCGAGGCTGCGGACATCGCCATCGGACAGGATATCGCCTTTACGGTGCTGGCGCTTCCCGGTCGCGAGTTCAAGGCGCGTGTGGATTACGTCGCCGCCGCGATCGATCCGTCGACGCGGCGTCTCATGGTCCGCGCCACCATCGACAACAGGGACGGATCGCTCAAACCGGAAATGTTCGCCAACGTTACCGTCTATGCCGGCGAAAACCGTCCCTCGGTCGGCGTGCCGAAGCAGGCTCTGATCTTCGAGGGCGATCGTGTTCGGGTCTGGGTTTCGCGCGACGACGGTTCCGTCGAGCTGCGCGAAATCCAGATCGGGTTGACCAATGGCGACCTCGTTGAGGCACGCGGCAACCTGAAGGCCGGCGAAAAGATCGTCACACGCGGAAGCCTGTTCATCGACCGTGCCGCTTCCGGCAGCTAACTCAAGGCAAGCCGGTTCACATGGAACGTCTCGTCGCCTTCGCAGTCAGTCGCCGCTTCCTTATGGTCGGCCTGTTCGCCGCCATGCTGGTCGGCGGCCTGATCGCGTTTCAGCAGCTCAACATCGAAGCGTATCCCGATCCGACGCCGCCGATGGTCGACATCGTGACGCAAAGTCCGGGGCTGTCGGCCGAGGAGATCGAGCGCTACATCACGATCCCGCTGGAGACTCAGGTCGCCGGCATCAAGAACATGAAGGTGATCCGGACCATCTCGTTGTACGGCTTGTCCGACGTCAAGCTGCAGTTCTCATTCGACTACACCTACGAGCAGGCGCTCCAACAGGTCCTGAATCGCCTCTCGCAATTACCGCCACTGCCGAACAATGCGCAGCCGCAGATCTCGCCGCTGAGCCCGATCGGCGAGATCTACCGCTACCGGCTGGTGGGGCCGCCCAACTACTCCGTGCTCGATCTGAAGACGTTGCAGGATTGGGTCCTGCAACGGCGCTTCCGCACTGTCCCGGGCGTGATCGATGTAACTGGCTGGGGCGGCAAGACCAAAACCTACGAGGTTGAGGCTGATTTCAACAAGCTCGTGGCGAGCGACTTGACGCTCCCGCAACTTCAACAGGCCATCAACAACGCCAACGTCAATGTTGGCGGCAACACCGTCAATATCGGCCCGCAATCCGCCGTTGTTCGCGGCGTCGGCCTGATCCGTTCGATCCACGCGCTCGAAAATACGATGGTGGCCTCCAATGGCGGCACGCCGGTGCTGGTCCGCGACGTCGCGACCGTCACCGTCGGCGAGCAACCGCGGCTCGGCATCGCCGGCCAGGATCAGGACGACGATATCGTTCAGGGCATCGTCCTGATGCGCCGCGGAGAGCAGAGCTCGCCGACCATTTCGCGCGTCGAAGAGCTCGTCGCCAGCATCAACAATTCGTCGATCCTGCCCCCTGGCGTGCGCATCGAGCGCATCTATGACCGCAAGGACCTGATCCAGACCACGACCCACACCGTGCTGGAGAACATGGTGGTCGGAATCGGCCTGATCGTGCTGTTGCAGTGGATCTTCCTCGGGGACCTGCGCAGTGCGATGATCGTCGGCGCAACGATTCCGTTTGCATTGTTTTTCGCGGTCACCATCCTCGTGCTGCGAGGCGAATCCGCCAATCTGCTATCGGTCGGGGCGATCGATTTCGGGCTGATCGTGGATGCGACCGTGATCATGGTGGAGGCGATCTTCCGGCGCCTGTCGCATACCGAGCGGCTGACGCCGGGCGAGCGGGCGACGATCTCGTCGCGCACCGTCATGGACATGAAGCATCATGCCATCCTGACGGCCGGCTCCGACGTGTCGCGCTCGATCTTCTTCGCCGCAGCCATCATCATCGCGGCCTTTTTGCCGCTGTTCACCTTGAGCGGCGTCGAAGGCAATATTTTTGGTCCGATGGCGCGGACTTATGCCTATGCGCTCGCTGGTGGCCTGCTTGCAACCTTCACGGTCACGCCGGCGCTGAGCGCCATCATCCTTCCGGCCCATGTCGAGGAGACCGAGACGTTTCTGATGCGCTGGGTGCATCGGCTCTATATGCCGGTGCTGGCGCGATCGCTCGCGCATCGCCGCGTCGTGCTGGCGGGCGGCGCCGTCCTGGTCCTGATCACGGTCGTCGCCGTACGATTGCTCGGGCTCGAGTTTCTGCCCAAGCTGGAGGAGGGCAATCTCTGGATCCGCGCAACCTTGCCGCCGACCATCTCGCTCCAGGAGGGTAACTCCTACGTCAACCAGATGCGCAAGGTGATCGCTGCCCGGCCAGAGGTCGAGTCGGTGGTATCGCAACATGGCCGGCCGGACGACGGTACCGACGCCGCCGGCTTCTTCAATGCGGAATTCTTTGCGCCGCTCAAGCCCGCCAAGGAATGGCCTGAGGGCGAGGACAAGGACGCGCTGACCGCCATGCTGCTGGGGCAGCTTCAGGAAAAGTTTCCGGGCGTCGAGTTCAACTTCTCGCAATATCTCCAGGACAACGTGTCGGAGGCCGTGTCGGGCGTGAAGGGCGAGAACTCGATCAAGCTTTATGGCAGTGACCTCCAGGCGTTGACGGACACCGCAAACAAGATCAAGGCGCAGCTCGCCACCGTTCAGGGGATCACCGACCTTGCGGTCTTCACCTCGCTCGGCCAACCGACCATCCAGATCGATGTCGACCGTGCCCGCGCCGCGCGGTACGGACTGTCGCCGGGCGATATCAATGCGACGATCAAGACCGCGATCGGTGGCGACAGCGCCGGGGACCTCTACGAGCCGGGCTCCGACCGGCATTTCCCGATCATCGTCCGCCTTGCACCACAGTTCCGGAAGAGCGCCGAGGCAATCCAGAATTTGCGAATTGGGGCGCAGGGGCCGAACGGCGTCACGCAGGTGCCGCTGAGCGAGGTCGCGACAGTCAAGGTCCTGTCCGGCGCCGCCTATATCTATCGTGAGCAGCAGGAACGCTATCTGCCGATCAAATTCTCGGTGCGCGAGCGCGATCTTGGCAGCGCCATCCAGGAGGCGCAGGAGAAGGTCGCGGCCAACGTGCAATTGCCGGCGGGCTCGCATCTCGAATGGGTCGGCGAATTCGGCAATTTGCAGGATGCGATCCGGCGGCTGTCGATCGTGGTGCCGATCAGCCTCGCGCTGATCGCCATGCTGATCTGGTTCAATTTCGGCTCGATCATCGACACCGTCCTGACCATGAGTGTGATCCCGATGGCCGTGCTCGGCGGCATCCTGGGCCTGCTCGTGACCGGCATTCCCTTCAGCGTCTCGGCTGCAATCGGCTTCATCGCACTGTTCGGCATCTCGGTGATGGACGGAATCATCATCCTGTCCCAGTACAACGCGCTGATCGACGAGGGTATGGAACGCGGTGCTGCCATCCTGCGCACCGGCGAGCTTCAGCTTCGTCCGGTGCTGATGACCTGCGTGGTCGCGGGCATTGGGCTCCTGCCCGCGGCGCTCTCCAGCGGCATCGGTTCGCAGGTGCAGAAGCCGCTTGCGGTCGTGGTCGTCGCCGGAATGATGCTGGCGCCGATCGTCATTCTGGTCACGCTGCCAGCGCTGATCTCGATGTTCTCGCGACGGACCCGGCCGGGCCTGGCGGCGCAGCCTCAGTTGGCGCCGGCAGAATGAGGTGGGGCGTGCGTAACAAGATCGTCAGGGGGGCTGTGCGAGCGTCCGGCCGGACACTGGTACTTTTCCTTGCCGGGGCGGCGATGACGGTTTGCGTGCCATCGCGCGCGGAAACGCTGTCCGAGGCGTTGGTCCGGGCCTATCAGTCGAGCCCGCAGCTCAACGCCGATCGTGCCCGGCAGCGCGGCACGGACGAGAACGTGCCGCAGGCGCTCGCCGGCTACCGGCCGCAGGTGGTCGCGAGCCTCAGCGCGGGTTTGCAGGCGGTCAGGAATACGCTGCCCGACAATACGATCCAGGGCGCGACGCTGCGTCCGTGGACGATTGGCGTGACCGTCAGCCAGGTTCTGTTCAACGGCTTCAAGACCGCCAACAGCGTGCGCGTCGCCGAGTATCAGGTTCTGTCGGGGCGCGAGGCGCTGCGTAACACCGGGCAGGGCGTGCTGCTCGACGCCGTCACGGCCTATATGAACGTATTGGCCAATCAGGCCCTGGTTGAGGCGCAGCGCACCAACGTCGCAGTGCTGCGTGAGATCCAGGCGACGACGAAGAAGCGTCTCGATGCGGGCGATGTGACGCCGACCGATACGGCCCAGGCCGAGGCGCGCCTCAGTCGGGGCCTTGCCGATCTCAATGCCGCTGAGGTGACGCTTGCCATCAGCAAAGCGACCTACGTCCAGGTGATCGGCGGGCCGCCCGGTCAGTTGACGCCGGCCACGCCAGTCGATCGGTTATCACCCGTGACGATGCCGGCATCGATCGAGACCGCCAATCACGAGCATCCGGCGGTGCTCGGTGCGGGCTACGATGTGGATGTCGCGCAGACCACGATCAAGGTCGCAGAAGGCAGTCTGCTCCCGACGGTTGCCGTACAGGCGAACGCCAGCCGCTCCAAGGATTCGGATTCGACGCTGAGCACGTTTGCGACCGATCAGGCCTCGATCCTCGGCCAGATCAACGTACCAATCTATGACGGCGGTACCGCCGCCTCCCAGACGCGCCAAGCCAAGGAACTCGCCTCGCAAAGCCGTCTGGTGCTTGAGCAGGTCAGGAGCCAGTCGCGGACGGCGGTTGTCGGCGCGTGGGTGTCCAATGAGGGCACCAAGGTCGCACTGACAGCGGCCGAGTCGGAGGCTAAGGCGGCAGACGTCGCATTGCAGGGCGTTCGCCGCGAGGCCGCCGGTGGCCAGCGCACCACGATCGACGTGCTCAACGCTCAGCAGGACCTCACCGCGGCCCGTTCGCGTCAGATCCAGGCGCAGCGCGACCGGGTGATCGCTTCCTACACGCTGCTCAGCGCCGTCGGCCGGCTGGATGTCCGCACGCTCAATCTCGATACGCCGGATTATCTGCCGGAGGCCCACTATCACCAGGTGCGCGACGCTTGGCACGGCGTCCGCACACCATCCGGACAATAGGCGTTCGCGCCGCAGGAGGAATGAGCATGATCGGCGGAAGGCGCGCACTCCCGGCTCTCGTTGTTGCCGTCGCGGCGGTGTTGGCCGCCACTTTCATGGCCCACGCACAGGGTTTTGGCCGAGGCCGCGGCAACTCAGGTCCGCCCGTCGAAAGCCGGCCAAAGGTCGACGAGAAGGCTTACAAGGCCGCGCTGGACAGGATTCCGGTCCCTGACGAGAAGTACGATCCCTGGGGTGGCGCTCGCGCCACGGATACAAAGGCGTCCAAGAAGAAGAACTAGCGCACCGCCGGCCGACGACCGTTTGCCAGCATTGCGACGACCGTCACGGCCGCTAAACGTCTGCCGTTGCTCGCGACGGCAACTGATGAAACTCCGGTTCTCGGCCAGTCGTGCCCACTATGCGGCGCCTATATGAGCGGACGCCGGGCTATCTCGATTTCCTATCCGATCACCTACATGCTTCCATGCGATATCCGTTCGTGGAGACTAATGGCTAGGTGGCGATCACCATCGCAGCCGGTCTGCTCTCGAGGATCGAACCAATTCATTCCGGATTGACCGCGATCTCACTCCCAGGAGTGCGAACCAAGAGTGCGAACGCGGGTATCGGCGGCGTCTGGCGAATCTTCGGAGGCAATATGGCAAGGGAAGCGTTCGCTAGGCTGATGCTCCTCACTTATCGCGCCCTTGAGGTGCTGACGACGTTCCTGTTTCCGGCTTGGTACGGACCGTCCGCCAGATACCGGCCGGAAAATCATTACATGCGCGGCCCAGGGCCGAAATGGCGTGCGAAATATCTGGCCGAGTCTGTCTCTCCCCCCACGCGGTCGATCACCTCTTCGCGTCCTCGACAGGAATGATCGCGCGCTCATGGCTGACCCGCGGCGCTGCCTCAGCCAGCCGGAAGATCAAATACCTGACAGTCTGGGCGACGGCGCGCTTCGCGCGACGTTGAATTTGCCTTTCATGCGGCTCACATGTGGATGGAGTTGTTGTATGCTCGGTCAGCCATCAGCGCTGCGAGCGCACGCTGACGGGCTTGCTTTTCGGCCGACGTGTGTCGCCTGCCAGGCGGGAGTTCAAGTGGTGACGGAAGTTGAATCGAAGCTGCCGCAGGACATCGCGCCGGCGCCTGATGCCGAGCCCCTTCTGGGTCCGGTAGCATCGGAAGTGGCGCGCTACCTTGTTTCGATCGCCATGACCGCCGCCGCAACGGTCATCGCTGTCGGTATTGACAGCAGCGTCACTATCCCCAACCTGTCGCTTATCTTCGTACTTCCAGTGATCATCGCAGGTGTGAGTCTCGGCCTCGGTCCGTCACTCTGTTCAGCGATATCAGGTGCTCTGGCATTCAATTTCTTCCTGACCGAGCCACGCTACTCATTAGCGGTCGATGACCCCGCGAACATCTGGGCGATTGGGCTGCTGTTCGTCGTCGGGGTCATCGTGAGTGCAGTTGCCTTCACCTCCCGGCAGAGGGCGACCGAAGCGAGGCTGTCAAGAAGGCGCGCGACCTTGCTGCAAGGCTATTGCCGTGATGTCGTCGCGGCCGACAATACGAAGGCGATCGTCTCGGTAACGTCCCGGGCACTGGCAACGCTCTTCCAGGTTCCCGTCATCGTGATGCTCGTTAGGGAGGGCAGGGTGGTTTCCCTCGAGCAAGTCGGAGACGTGGAGCCGCAGGAGGCCGAGTTGGAGGCGGCACGATCGTCCCTGGCGACTGGAACTGTCATACGCAGTGGCATCTACCCCAATCTGGCCTCCCGCTTTGATTTCTGGCCCGTGGAGACGGACGAAGGCCGGAATGCCGCGGTTGGAATCGCATTCGACCCTGATGAACGCCCTTCGTCACCGGATGCGCAGATCGACGTCGTCGTGCGCATCTTAGCCTTGGTGCTTGACCGTCAACATGCGCGGGTCAAACGCGATGCCCGACCGTTAGATTGAATCCGAACCATCCCGCGCTCCAAGCCTGCAACAAAATGAAGGCAGGCGATTTAAGGTGACGGGGTGGTGCACACCGCTCGACAGGTTTGGAGGAAGCTCGTTGTGAGCGTTGTAGCAGCCCATTTGTATCGTCATGGCAAGAAGGCAAAAGCCGTCTCATTGGACGAGCCTATCGATTGCAAGGGCAAATCCGAGTTTGTCTGGATCGGGTTATTCGAGCCTCCGGAACGAGAGCTTGAACAGCTCGAGAAGAACTATGGGCTTCATCCTCTTGCGATTGAAGATGCGCTGAAAGCGAACCAATTGCCGAAGGTCGACGTTTATGGCGACCAGCTGTTTGTGATGACGCGCACAGCCCATCTCGAGCACGACCGCATCGCCTATGGTGAAACCGCAATTTTCGTCGGGAAGAATTTCATCATCACGGTTCGGCATGGCTCGGCGCGCGCGCATAGCAATCTCCGCGCCCAGCTCGAAGCAGCCCCCAGCCTGCTGGGCTATGGCCCCGACTACGTTCTCCATGCCATCCTCGACTTTATCGTCGACGGCTATCTTCCGGTGGTCGAGACGATCGAGGAACGCGTTCTCAACATGGAGCAAAGCGCGCTCGACAGCTTTCTTAGCCGTGCGGACGTCAAACGGCTCTTCGGGCTTCGCCAAGAACTGATCCGCTTCCAGCGAATTATCGGCCCGATGACGGAGGTCTGCGGCCGGCTCGTGCACCTCGAGACGCCGTGTCTTGACGCCAACGCTCGTCCTTATTTCCAGGACGTCCTGGACCATGTGCGGCGCGTCGAAGCGATGGTGAACTCCCTGCGAGACGTTCTGACTTCGGTTTTCGAGGTGAGCAATCTGTTGGAGCAGCAGCGTCAGGGCGTGATCACGCGGCAGTTGGCCGCCTGGGCCGCCATACTGGCCGTACCCACCGCGATTGCCGGAATCTACGGCATGAACTTCGAAAATATGCCTGAGCTGAAGACGCAATACGGCTACTTTGTCGTGGTGGGCGTTATCATCCTGCTTTGCGGGGTGCTTTACCTGCGCTTCAAACGCGCCCGATGGCTCTGATGCTGGTGACCCGTCGGATTGCCGGGTTGGGCTAGTTCATAGATCGCACCGCGGCAAAGCTCAGTTGTGGAAATTCGGAGAGCTCGCGACTCGTAGACATCTGCCACCAACACAAGATCGCCGTGAGTGCTGCGTACCACCTCTTCCCACTTGTGATCTCCCGCAAAACGTGCCGGCCAAATGTCGACCCGGTTTGCGCGAATTCGCCTTCAATGTGACCCGCGTAAAGGGCGAGCGCTGCGCGAGTGACCTGTACATGGGGTTTTCGTGTGCGTGGTGAGAATCCGAAGGCCAGATTTTCGCTTCCAATTCGGACATAGATGAGCCTAGAAGGAGCAATCTGCGAAAGCCTCGTCGTGCCAGATTTCTCAGTCGATCCAGTCACATGCGGGGTCGATTCTAGATAAAATAGTTCAATAAAATGAATGACTTGCGTTGGAAATTTTCCGTGGCACCCATGATGGACCGGAGCGAGAGTTCAGGTTTTTCAATCGATTAGGAGGTCGTGTGTGCACGACGTGTGCACCGGGAGATCAAGAAAAATCTCATCACAGCTCACGTGATCAGGCCTTCGGTGTGGGTGATGCCGCACCGGGCGCTCGACTGTCCGATGATTTCGGTCGAGGCGCGGATTAGCAGAGGCACCGTTCGCTCCGGTGCGCGCGCGAGGCGAAGGAGGCCGTCGCAAGTGAGCTCAGGGCGAAGGCGATTCAGGCGGGCATTTTCTATCGGTCTCTCGCGCGCGCTGGCTGCATATCGAGCGCTCCTATTTCTACATCCACTATCTCGAGACCGGACAGTTATTCGGCCGGTGTCTTTGTTGCGCGGCTCGCGTGCCTGGCCTCATCAACTGAGCCGCCGTGTTCGTTCGAAAAACCTGTGTCGGGCTTTTGCATGCTTGGCTCATATCCAAGACGTATCGAGAGAAGCTCTGCATGCGTCATCACGGCCCGCGCGAGCTCGGGTACCCGTTCGGGCGTGACGCGCCGGCTCGGGCCGCTCGCGCTGATTGCGGCGAAGACGCGGCCGGCACTGTTACGGATTGGTGCGCCGACGCACCGCAGCTCCGGCTCATGCTCGCAATCGTCTACCGAATATCCGCGCGCTCTGATCGCAGCAAGCTCGGCTTTGAGCCGTTTCGGCTCGACGATCGTCTTCGGCGTGAAGTAGGCCAGCCCGGCGCGGATCACGCGTTCGATCACGGCATCGCTCTGGAAGGCGAGGGCAGCCTTGCCGACGCCGGTTGAATGGCAGGGCGACGCTTCCATTGTGATCACGGTGTTGTGGGGGCGGGCAATCTGGTTGCGGCGGTTGACGAAGACCATCTGGGCGCCATCGAAGATGCACAGATGCACATCCTCGCCGCTGAGCTTGGCGAGCGTGTCAACGAAGGGCGGCGCCTCGCGATAAAGCGGTAGGTTCGTCAGCGCATTGCCGCCGAGCTCGAATAGTTTCAGCCCAAGTCGGTAACGGTCGCGGCTGGCGTCTTGCTCCAGGAAGCCGACGCTGCGCAGGCTGTCGACGATGCGATGGACGGTGGTGCGGGGCAGGTTGGTGCGTCGCGCGATCTCGACGACGCTCAGCTCCGGGTCGCTCGAGGAAAAGGCCTCGAGCACTTCGAGCATCTTGAAGAGCGACTTCACGCTTTGTCGACTGCCGTCAGCGCTCGTCATATCGGGACCTTCCGGGCGATGCGGCCTTATAAAGCGCAAGCCGCGATCCTCACCCGACTTAGACGGAATCGGGCGCGGCGGCAATGCGGCCGCGCCCGTTGTCGAATACTCACTCGGCCGCGGCGAGCCTCACGCCGCCGTCGAGCTCCATCAGCGGCTTGAGAGCTGCTGCGATTGCTTCCTTCTGCCGGCTGGTCGGCGCCGGCATCGGCTGCCGTGGCAGGCCGCTCGGCGAACCCTGGAGGGTGAGGGCGTGCTTAACGCAGGCTGGCAGGTTGTCGCCAACGATGGTGTTCCAGAACCGCAGCAGGCGCTTATGGATCTCGAGGGCGGTGGTGTGGTCACCGCGCTGGACGGCGTTCCACAGTGCGACGCAGGCGCCAGGGACGGCGGCCGGATTGGCCGCGATCGTGCCATGTGCGCCGAGCGCGAATGACGGATAGAGCAGCGCGTCGACCGCGGTCAGCACCACCTTGCCGGTGGGCACGTCGAGTAGCAAATCGGCCATCAGCTTGAGGTCGCCGGCGCTCTGCTTGACGCCAATCACGCCCGGCAGCTCGTTCATGATGCGCAGGAGAAGCGCCGGGCTCAGATAGTTCCACGGCACGACGTTGTAGATGATGACCGGCTGCTTGACCCCTTCCGACAGCGTCTTGAAGTGACCGACAGTCGCATCCTCGTCCGGCTTGAACAGATAATGTACCGGCGTGATCTGGAGCGCGGCGACGTTAACGTGCTCGATGGCGCGGGCGCGCGCAATGGCTTCGCGGGTCGAGTTGGCGATGATGCCGGCGACAAGCGGGACCTTGCCGTTCAGCTCTTCCGCGCAGGCCTCGATCAGTTGGCGGAATTCGTCGGCCGTGAGCGTGTGGCCTTCGCCGGTGCTGCCACCGACGCAGACGCCGTGCACGCCCTTCTCGAGCAGGAACTTCACCTGGCGGCGAAACGCCTTCTCGTCGATGTCGCCATTCTGGTCGAACGGCGTGGTGAGGGGCGGAATGATTCCGGTGATCTTTGCTGGCACGTTATCCTCCTTTTGGTTGTTCGGAATGTGGACAAACGATTACGACAAATGATCGCGCGGCGTCAAGCGGCTCTAGTCATGCAATAGGTTTTTAGGGCTATGAATTAGAATGGATCGCAAGCCGGGCTGAAAAATCCTCTTGACATGTGGGATAAGTCACTGCTCATGATGTCCGCAATACGGACAAAAGTCCGCGCAGGGTGTTTCCCCTGCCGCAGCCGGAGGTAACGTCATGAGCGAAATGGTTGGGTCGATCGGATCCGGCAGGGTCGCGGATCAGCAGTCCGCCGCCGCCAAGGCGCGGCAGTCCAGCGACATCCGCAAGGTTGCGGTGGCGAGCGCCATCGGCAACATGATCGAATATTACGACTTCACGCTCTACGCGACCGCGACCGCGCTCGTGTTCAACAAGATCTTCTTTCCGAGCACTGATCCCCTGGTCGGCTCGCTGCTGGCCTTTGCGACCTTCTTCGTCGGCTATTGCGCACGGCCGCTCGGCGGCGTGCTGTTCGGCCATTTCGGCGATCGCGTCGGCCGCAAGACCGCGCTGCTCCTCACCATCCTGATCATGGGATTGGGTACGTTCCTGATCGGATTCATGCCGACCTATGAGCAGGTCGGCGTACTCGCGCCGATCTGCCTGATCGGACTGCGTCTGCTCCAGGGCATCGGCATCGGCGGCGAGTACGGAGGCGGCATGACGATGACCGTCGAGCATGCGCCCGCAGACCGCCGCGGCTTCTTCTCCTCGCTCGTCCATGTCGGCGTGCCCGCCGGCTTCCTGATCCCGATCGCGCTGCTCGGCCTGCTGTCGACCTCGATGAGCGAGGGCGATTTTCTGGCCTGGGGCTGGCGGATTCCGTTCCTGTTCTCGATCGTGCTTGTCGGCATCGGCATCTTCATCCGTTTCCGCATCTCCGAGACGCCCGCGTTCAAGCGCGTGCTGAACGAGGAGGGTGCCGCCAGCGTGCCGGTGGTCGAAGCCGTGCGTAATCATACAGGCAACATCCTGTTCGGCATCGGCGCCAAGATCGCCGAGAGCGGGCTGTTCAACATCTATGCCGTGTTCGCCATCACCTATTGCAAGACCAAGCTCGGCCTGCCCAGCCAGACCATCCTCAACGGCGTTCTCGTCGGCTGTGCGCTGGAATGCCTGACGCTGCCCTTCTTTGGTGCGCTGTCGGACCGGATCGGCCGGCGCGCGGTCTATGTCGGCGGCATGCTGTTCCAGGCCGCGTTAGCGCTGGTGTTCTTCCAGATGCTCAACACCGGGCATACCGGCATGATCTGGCTCGCCATCGCGCTCGGTCTCGCGCTCGGCCATGGCTCGGTCTACGGTGCACAAGGCGCCTACTTCTCGGAGCTGTTCCCCGCACGCATCCGCTACAGCGGTCTGTCGCTGGTGCAGCAGCTCGGTCCGATCCTCGGCGGCGGCCTGTCGCCGCTGATCGCGACGACGCTGCTGGCCGCATATGGCTCGCCCTCCTGGGTCGCCTTCTACATGGCCGCGATGGCGTTGTTCTCGGCTGCCTGCACCTTCGGTCTCCGCCCGCTTCGCGCGGGCGCCTGAGGCCAATTCCACCTTTCGAAAATCACCCGCCCGATCGAGGCGGGGGCCAACGAAAACATCGGAGGAAGTTCCATGGTGTCTCCCGTGCACGTCTCACGACGCAGTCTGATCAAGGCGATGGCGCTTGCGCCGCTCGCCACGCCGGCCATCCTCGGCCGCGCACAAGCGGCCGATCCCATCCGTATCGGCATCTCCGGCCCGATGACGGGCCAGTTCGCCCAGAACGGCCAGTGGATGAAGAACGGCGTTGCCATTGCGGTGAAGCAGGTCAACGACAAGGGCGGGATCAAGGGCCGCATGATCGAGGTGCGGATCGCCGATGATCTGGGTCCGAATCCGACCGCAGCGGCCAATGCCGTCACCAAGCTCGCGACGCAGGACGAGGTGGTGGCGCTGGTCGGGCCGCACTACACGCCCGGGATTCTGCCGAACGTGCCGTTGCTCGGGAAATACAAGATCCCGGCCCTGACCGGCGCGACCGGTCCGGTCGTCACCCAGCAGGGCAGCCCCTGGGTGTTTCGCGTGCGTCTCAACGACGCGATCGGTGCGGATCTCCTGGTCAAATACGTCACCGAAGATCTGCAATGGAAGAAGATCGGGCTCGGCTACGTCAACACCGCGTTCGGGCAGTCCGGCATAGCCGTGGTCAAGGCGTCCTTGACCAAGCGCAATGTCGAGCCGGTGCTGGTGCAGGCCCATACCGATGCGACCAAGGATTTTACGTCGCAGATCCTGGCCTTCCAGCAGGCCAATGTCGATGGCATCATCGTCTGGACCGACGACCAGCCGGCCGGCCTGATCGCCAAGCAGAGCAAGACGCTCGGCGTGAAATTCGGCATCGCCGGCAACACCGCGTTCTCGCAGCCGATCTTCCTTGGCCTTGCCGGTGAAGGCGCCGACGGCTGCATGGCGATCGGCGAATTCGTCAAGGACAATCCCGACGAGCGCGTGCAGGCCTGGAAGAAGCTCTATGCGGCCGCCTATCACGGCGACGAGCCGGAGCTCTACGCCACGGTCTATCACGATGCGGCCAAGCTGATCATTGCGGCAATGGAGCGCGCCGACACCATCTCGGGCGAAGCGATCCAGCAGGCGCTCACTGGAATCCGCGACTTCCAGGGCATCGTCACCCGCTACGGCTGGACCGACAATGGCGACATGACCCATTCCGGCATCATCACCAAGGTCGCCGGCGGCAAGCCGGAGATCGTCAAGGTCATCACCAGCTGACGTGCCTGTCGCGCCGCCGGACATCCGGCGGCCGACACCCGCGATGGGATCATGCGATGTTGCAGACGTTCATTCAAATCGTGCTGGTGGGATTGGCGGTCGGCGCCGCCTATGCGCTGGTGGCGCTCGGCTACACGCTGATCTGGAACGCGGTCTCCCTGGTCAATTTCGCGCAAGGCGACCTCGTGATGCTGGGTGCGTTCGTCTCGGTCGGCTGGCTCGCCAACCGTCTCGGCATGCCGCTCTGGCTCAACCTCGTGACGATGCTGGTGATCCTAGGCCTGTTCGGCGCCGGGCTCGCCTGGGGCATCTACCATCCCTTGCGCAACGCGCCGCAATTGTCGGCGATCGTGGCGACGCTCGGCCTGTCCATGGCGCTGCAGAACATCGCCGTGATCGTCTGGGGGCCGCAGCCGCTCAATTTCGCAGGTCCCCTCGGCACGACCTCTGTGCACCTGTTCGGCGCGACGATCTACGCGCAATATCTCGTCATCTTGGCCGCGCTCGCGGCGATGATGGCGATCCAGCACGTGTTGTTCCAGCACACCGCGCTCGGCCGCGCGATGCGCGCCACCGCGCAGGACGCCGAAGCTGCGCGGCTGATGGGCATTCCCACCGCGCGCATCATCGCCTTCATCTTCGCCTATGCCACCATGCTTGCGGCACTCGCAGGCTGGCTGATCGCACCGCTCTCTTATGTCTCGTCCGACATGGGCGTGAACCTGTCGCTCCGTGCCTTCGCCGCGACCATTTTGGGCGGCTTCGGCTCGATCCCCGGCGCACTGGTCGGCGGTCTGGCTTTCGGCGTGATCGAGTCGGCTGGATCCTTCTACATCTCGTCGGAATATATCGACGTCATCGCGTTCGGCGTGCTGATCGCGGTGCTGATGTTCCGCCCGCAGGGCCTCTTTGGCGAACTCGAACTGGAGCGTCCATGATGTCGGCCGAGGCAAACTCATTGACCATGCGTACGCTCGCCGTCCTGGTGATCGCGACCGCGATCCTCTGCGGCCTGCTGCTGCCGCGGTTCCTGTCGGTCTACTATCTCCAGGTCGCCGACGTGACCCTGATCAACATCCTGCTGGTGCTCGGGCTCAACTTCATTCTCGGCTTCGGTGGCCAGATGTCGCTGGCGCAATGCGCCTTCTTCGGCATCGGCGCTTACGCCTTCACACTGCTCCAGGCCGCCGGCATGCCGGTGCCTGTTGCCGCGATCGGCGCGATCGCGCTCTCCGCCGCGGTCGGGATGGCGCTTGGCTGGCCGACCCTGCGCCTGAAGGGCCACTACCTCGCGCTCTGCACACTCGCCTTCGCGCTGATCGTCGAACGGCTGCTGGTGAACTGGGAAGGCCTCACCAACGGCGCCAACGGCATCACCGCGATCCCCGGCATCGGGCTTGCCGGCGAGAACGACAAGATGCTGTGGGTGCTGCTCGCCGTGGTCGCCATCGCCTATCTGCTCCAGGTCTGGATCGCCAACGGTCCGCTCGGCCTGCGCATCCGCGCGCTGCGCGACGATCCGCTCGCGGCGCAGGCGGTCGGTGTCGATATCTCGCGGCTCAAGATCATGCTGTTCGTGATCTCGGCGGCCTATGGCGGGCTCGCCGGCATCTGTTACGTGCTGCTGCGCGGCTATATCAGCCCCGACGTCTTCTCCTGGCAGTCGACCTTCTCCTACCTCGCCATGGCCGTGGTCGGCGGCCTCGGCAGCCCGCTCGGCGCTGTACTTGGCGCGATCCTCTACACCTTCGTGCCGGAGCTGCTGCGTTTCATGCAGGAATATTACTTCGCCGTGTTCGGCGTGATGGTGATCCTCGTGATCACGTTCCTCCCCGCTGGGCTTTCCGGACTGGTCCTTTCTGCCTTCCGCAGCCTTCGCCGGCGCGAGAAATCCTATGCTCGATCGGATGTGACGCATCATGAACGCGCTGCTTGAACTCACTGAGGTCACCAAACGCTTCGGCGGCCTGACCGCGCTCGAAGACATCTCACTTTCGGTCACGCAAGGGACGATCCACGCCGTCATCGGGCCCAATGGCTCCGGCAAGACCACGCTGTTCAACATCATCAGCGGCATTTATATACCAACCGAAGGCGAGGTCCGCTTCGAAGGTGCTGTGGTGACATCGAAGCCGCTGCATCAGCTCGCGGCGATGGGGCTCGCGCGCACGTTCCAGAACACCCGCCTGTTCGCCTCGATGACCGTGCGCCAGAACGTGCTTGCCGCGCGGCACGGCCGGTCGCATCCCTGGCGCTTCGACCGGGAGAACGCATGCCGGGTCGAAGAGATCATCCAGTTCGTCGGCCTGGCCGATGTTGCCGACACCAGTGCGGCGTCATTGCCGCAGGGGCAGCGGCGGCTGCTCGAGATCGCTAAGGCGCTGGCGCTGGAGCCGCGCCTGGTTCTGCTCGACGAGCCGCATGGCGGCCTCAACCACGCCGAGACGGCGCGGCTGATCGAGGTGATCCGCCAGATGCATGCGCGCGGGATGACCATCCTGCTGATCGAGCACGAGATGGAGGTGGTGATGACGCTCGCCGACCGCATCACCGTGCTCAATTTCGGCAAGGTTCTGGCCGAGGGATCGCCGGCGGAGATCCAGAGCAACGACGCCGTGATCGAGGCCTATCTCGGCCGCGCCGACCGTGAGGCGGAGCTGCATACGCAAGTCGGCCGTGCCGCCGAGGGCACCGGCGCGCCGCTGCTCGAAGTTGCCGATCTCACCGTCCGCTACGGTGACATCGAAGCCGTTCGCAAAGTCTCGCTCAACGTCGGCACCGGCGAGTTCGTGGCGCTGCTCGGCAACAACGGCGCCGGCAAGTCCTCGACGTTGAAGGCGATCGCGCGTCTTGCGCAGGCGTCCGGTTCGGTGCGTTTTGCCGGCCATGAATTGACGAAGGAGCCGACCGAGCGCCTCGTCGGTATGGGCCTCGCGCTCGTGCCCGAACGCCGCCGCCTGTTCGGTGGCCTAACCGTGATCGAGAATCTCAAGATCGGCGCCTATGGCCGGCCGCATTCCGAATTGGCTCGGCTGATCGAGGAAATGCTGGAGCTGTTCCCCAACCTGAGGCGTCTGTCGGCATCGCTCGCCTTCTCGCTCTCCGGCGGCGAGCAACAGATGCTGGCGATCGCACGCGCGTTGATGAGCCGTCCGCGTTTGTTGCTTCTCGACGAACCGTCGCTGGGCCTGGCTCCGCTGCTGGTTGAGCAGGTCTTCGGCAAGCTGGTCGAGGTCAACCGGCAGGGAACGGCGATCCTGCTGGTGGAGCAGAACGCGCGCATGGCGCTGTCGGTCGCGCATCGCGGCTACGTGCTGAGCTCGGGCCGTATCGTCGCCGAGGGCAGCGCGGCCGAGGTCGCGTGCGATCCGCGCCTGACGGGCGCCTATCTCGGCCACGGCGAGGCCGCCGAATAACTGGACCGCATTCAGTGCTCACGATCGCAAGAGAGGTCGCGGGCAGGCACGGCATCGTCGTGCCGATATTCGTCTCAGGAGTTGTGCAATGAAGAAACTAATGAATTCGCCCGACGCCTTCGTCGACGAGATGCTTGCGGGCCTTGTCGCCGCCCATCCGTCACTGGTGCAGGAGGGGCGCGTCATTCGCCGTTCCGGTGGGGCGAAAAAAGGCAGGGTCGGCATCGTCTCCGGTGGCGGTTCCGGTCATTTGCCGCTGTTCACCGGCTATGTCGGCGACGGCCTGCTCGATACCTGCGCCATCGGCGACGTGTTCGCAGGTCCCTCCGTCGATTCCTGCATCCAGGCGATCCGCGCCGCCGACGGCGGCTGCGGCGTGCTGCGGCTCTACGGCAATTATGGCGGCGACCGCATGAATTTCGACCTCGCCGGCGAGATGGTCGAGATGGACGGCATCGAGAGCGCGACCGTGCGTGGCACCGACGACATCGCCTCGGCCGCGCCGAAGGATGGCGCCAAGCGTCGCGGCGTCGCCGGCATCATCTATGCCTACAAGATCGCGGGTGCGAAGGCCGACACCGGCGCGGGTCTCGCGGACGTGACGGCCACCGCGCAAGCCGCTGTCGATGCCTGCCGCACCATCGGCGTCGCGCTCTCGCCCTGCCAGATCCCCGGCGCGGCGAAGCCGACCTTCGAGCTGGGCGCCGACGAGATCGAGATGGGCATGGGTATCCATGGCGAGCCCGGCATCTGGCGTGACAAGCTGCGGCCGGCGGACGAGATCGCCGACGAGATGGTGCGGCGCCTGCTGGCCGACCCCGTCGCTCACAAATCGGAGCGCGTGTCCGTGCTGGTGAACAGCCTCGGCACGACGCCGCTGGAGGAATTGTTCATCATCTATCGCCGCGTCGCCGCGCTTCTGAAGAAGGAAGGTCTGACCATCATGCGTCCGCTGGTCGGGCATTACGTCACCTCGATGGAGATGGCGGGCCTGTCGATCAGCATGATCCACCTCGACGCCGAGCGCGAAAAGCTTCTGGGCGCGCCCTGCGCCTGCCCGTTCTGGAGGGTGTGACGTGGCGATGACGGCGAATACACTGCGCCACGCGGCGATCCGCGCAAAGGAGGCGGCCGCGCTTGCGCAAGATGACCTCAACGCCGCCGACGGCAAGATCGGTGACGGCGACACCGGCGTGATGCTGCGCCGGCTGTTCGAGGCCGTTGCCGCCGCCATTCCTGATCAGGAGGCGGATATCAGCAACGTCTTCCAGGCCTGCGCCAAGGCCTGTGCCAGCGGCACTGGGTCCAGCCTCGGAACACTGGTGACGGTCGCGATGATGACGCTTGCGAAGGCGACCAAGGGACGCGGCGAGATCGGCTGGGATGAGCTTGGTGGCCTCCTCGCATCCGTCCGCGATCAGATGATGGCGCGCGGCGGGGCGAAGCTAGGCGACAAGACCGTGGTCGACATGATCGACGCGGTCGCAATTGCGCTCGACGCGTGCAAGACTCGCGATGAGGCCTCTCAAGCCGCACAGAATGCCGCCCGCGAAACGCTCGCGACATTCCGCGACCGGCCTAACAAGCTCGGCCGCGCCCGCATGTTCGGCGAGCGCACCGTCGGGCTCGATGATCCCGGCATGCTCGCCTTTTCCCGTCTGCTGACCGCCGTCGCGGCTTGAATCGCGCGCCACCGTCGTGCAAACGGGGGCAGGGAGAAAAAGGAGGCCGACATGAACGCCCATGCCCTGCCGCGCCCGGCGCCCGCGATCATTGCTGAGGTCAGGACGCGGCTCGTCGAGCGTCTTGGTGCGCGGGTCACGGTCACTCAATCGGTGCTCGACCAGCACAGCCATGGCGAGGGCCTGCCGGCAGTTGGGGTGCCCGATCTCGTGGTCTTCCCAGAAACCAACGAGGAGGTCGCGTTCGTCCTCGCGCTCTGCAACGAACGTCGCGTTCCCGTGACGCCGTTTGGCGCGGGGTCCTCGCTCGAAGGCCAGCTTGCCGCGCTTGCCGGCGGTGTGTCTTTGGATATGGGCCGCTTCGATAAGATCCTCGACGTCTCGCCGGACTCCCTCGATTGCCGGGTCCAGGCCGGAGTTACGCGCGAAGCCCTCAACGCACACATTCGCGACGCCGGCCTGTTCTTTCCGGTCGATCCCGGCGCCAACGCCTCGATCGGCGGCATGGCCTCGACGCGGGCATCCGGCACCAATGCGGTGCGCTACGGCACCATGCGCGAGAACATTCTCGGCCTCACCGTCGTCACGCCCGACGGCCGCATCGTGCGCACCGGCAGCCGGGCGCGAAAATCCTCCGCCGGCCTCGATCTCACTCACCTCTATGTCGGCAGCGAAGGCACGCTCGGCGTCATCACCGAAATCCAGCTCAAGCTCTACGGCCTGCCGGAGACGATCGTCGCCGCGGTTTGTCAGTTCGCCTCGCTAGAGGGAGCGGTTGGGGCGGTCGTGGCGGCGCTTCAGTCCAATCTT
Source organism: Bradyrhizobium sp. 604_D8_N2_3 (assembly GCF_051810765.1). NCBI lineage: Bacteria > Pseudomonadati > Pseudomonadota > Alphaproteobacteria > Hyphomicrobiales > Nitrobacteraceae > Bradyrhizobium > Bradyrhizobium sp. 604_D8_N2_3. The sequence goes on from NZ_JBPWPM010000001.1 coordinate 3,829,463, forward strand.
AAGATGGCGCGCATCGAGCTGCTCGACGAGGTGCAGATGCGCGCGGCGATCCGCTATTCGAAGCTCGACTATGTCGAGACGCCGACGTTGTTCCTCGAATTCCACGGTACGCCGGCCGGCGTGCGGGAGGAGGTCGAGATGATGCAGGCGATCACCGTGGATCACGGTGGCGGCGAATTCCAGTTCGCCGAGCGCGCCGAGGATCGCAATCGCCTCTGGAAGGCGCGCCACAATTCCTATCAGGCGGTGATGGCGCTGAGCCCCGGCAAGAACAACATGGGCACCGACGCCTGCGTGCCGATCTCGGCGCTGCCGGCCTGCCTGCTCGAGACCAAGGCGGATATCGTCGCCTCCGGTCTGACCGCGCCGATCGTCGGCCATGTCGGTGACGGCAATTTTCATCTCGGCATTCTGTTCGATCCCAACGATGCCGATGAGACCGAACGTGCCGAAGCGCTCGCATTCCGCACCGCGCGGCGAGCGATCGGGATGGGTGGCACCTGCTCCGGCGAGCACGGCGTCGGGTTGCACAAGATCGTCCACATGGAGATCGAACACGGTGAGGGCGTGGCGCTGATGAAGGCGATCAAAGGCGCCCTCGATCCCAGCGGGATTATGAATCCCGGCAAGCTCTATCCTTAAGCCACAGTCTTCGGAGCTGGGAGAGGACCGATTTGGCTATCCCAATGCCAGACCCTGATAAGGCTCGAAACGTGACCTCGTGGGGAGGGTAACGTCAACGGAAGTGCAGCCGACCGCAGGAAAGCTGAGACGAATAATCCAGGACAGCGTTTGCTGAAGGTAGCGCGCTGGATAGGTGAACAGCTTCGTGTAGCTGCTCTCCTCTCTAATCCTCGTCGAAATAGATATCTTCAGGAAGATTAAACGCGACGTATACGACGAAAGCGGCTGCAACGAAGACCAGTAAGGTGAGCGACAAGCCAATAAACAGCCACACGATTCTGAGGTTCTCAAATGAGCGAATGCAATTAAATGGAGTATAGGCGTGCCATGCGGTTGGGGTAGCCGGACTTAAGCCTCGGCTCCCCTGCTTGGCGCAGCGTTCTTCCGGGTAGCTCTCAATTTAATGCAGCGCTTGTAAGATTTTGATTCCCGTGTTTTTACGGTAATCATCTGCTGGCACGCTAGCGTGATACACGGCTGCTTGGCCGTTTTACGCGTCTTGAAGGGCCCCGATTTGGCTTCTGAAGAACGTTGCGCCTCAATTGAGAAGATTGCCTGAGTTTATTCGCTTCCGCTTCACCGACCCTCCTTCGCAAATCGACCAACTCTCGAAATTGTTGAGCTAAATCAATGTGTTCCATGCGATTCCAAACCGTTTTCTTTTCTTCTGATAGCTGGCTGTAAAGCCGAGCCAAATATGCAGTTGCGTGCTTTGCCAATGTTGAAGTAGAGGTGGCAATTGTCTCCCACCGACCGATAATATATTCGAGCGGCAACGCAATTAAATCCATACGTTAAGCTAATAAGTCAACCTTACCCCGAGCCGACAGCCACCTCTCGCCTGAGGAGCATGGTACCGTTCAATTGGCGCTCGCAAGATAGACCGCCGTTCTTTGGGTCGTCGCAGATATTTGCCGAAGTTATGTCGTCTCAGCAGCGGAACGCCAACCGTTGTAGACCTGCGAGAACGGGGTACTCCAAAGAAGTGGTATCGATCCATTTAATTGTTGTCGCCGGGATACTTTAAATAGACTATTGCTGTAGCGAAAAATCCGGAAATCCGAATGCGGTTGTGCCGGCAACTCCCGCGCTACATTGGGTGCCAACTGATTGCGCAAGGTTTAATCAGGGCGCGGGGACATTTTAGGCAGCAAGAGCATTCGCCCAAGCGATCGGATCAATTCAAGGAAGAGACTTTACCAATTTATTTCCGAACGGCAGAGTATTTCCAATTCGCGCATGCGCAATATTGCCCGAATCGCCTGCTGTTTACATAAGGTGGACGGGCAGTAGAAACGCTGCAACTTCTGGTGCGTTGCCGGAATAGATCGAACCACTATTACGGGATTTGGTGGAACGAGGTTTGTTTCATCAATTGTGAGCGAAAAATGCGGCCAAGCACGTTCGATTTGAAATCACTATCTATCGACGAACTCTGGAAACTTCACGAGGAAGTTTGCAGTATTTTGTCTGACCGGATCTTGCTTGAAAAGCAGGGGTTAGAAGAGCGTCTCGCGAAGCTCAGTGGCGGCGCCCAGATCGAAAAGCCTAGGATCTCAGGCAGGCCGCTGAAGGCCAACGATCGCCGGAAGTATCCGCCGGTGCTTCCCAAGTACCAAAATCCCAACGACCCATCCGAGACGTGGTCCGGTCGCGGTAAGCAACCAAAGTGGCTGGTTCCTCATCTCAAGGCAGGTCGGAAGTTGGTTGATTTTCTAATCAGCACAAACAAGCGCAATGCAACTGGGCGTCGTAAATCCGCTTGACGATTTGGATCTGCGGTTGACGCAGAGCGCTGTGCGAGTTTCGACGTAGGCCATGGGCTCTCAATGGTCAGCGCGAGTGTACGTCTGTCGGGCTGCTGTAGCCTGTAAGTTGCCCCAGGTGCTATCGAGCCGGCTACGAGCGATCCTTAGAAAAAGCATTGGCTTGCTGTGCATGGCGCGATCGTGGTCCCCGATCTTTCCTGACTACCATCGCCTTCTGATTATCTCGTGCGCCGCCAACACCACGAATATGGGCGCCATTACCAGGTATCTTTTCCAAAGCCTCTTTGGCTCGGTGAAAAGGCGATAGGCCCACTCCAGCCCACTCCGTTGCATCCAAGATGGCGCCCGCCGAACCAGATTGGCGTGGAAATCAAACGCTGCACCAACGCCGAGCATAGTTGCGCCACCGCATCGCCCCTTGTTTTGGCCCATCCAGATCTCTTGCTTTGGCGTTCCAAGTCCTACCCAGACGAAGTCAGGCGCAGCAGCTCGGATTTTCGCGCAAGCGATCTCATCCTCCTCAGGGGTGAGAGGCCGGAAAGGTGGACATTGCGTTCCTGCAATCTTTAGGTTGGGGTATTTCTTGACGAGTGCTTCAGCAAGGAGATCTGCGACGCCCTCGGCGCCTCCGTAGAAATAGTGACGCCAGCCTCGCGACAATCCGTGCTGGCAGACCGCGGGCAGCACATCCGGGCCGCAGACGCGATACACTGGACCATCTCCCGCCGCTCGAAGGGCCCAAACCAACGGCATTCCATCAGGTGCAACAATATCGGCGGTTTGGTGAGCAAGATCCAACTGAGCATTGTTGCGCGCAGCGATGATGCCGTGCACATCGCGAAAGACCACATATCGGTCCTGCGAGTCCAGGGTCCATGTCTCAAAAGCAGCGAGGAGTTGGTCCAGACTGATTGTCGAGACGGGAGTGCCTACCAGCAATGCCTGAGATAGTGGTACGCAATTCGCCGCTGACACATCAACATTAATATTCACGAAAACACCCAAGATATAAATCTGCAATTTATATATCTGATTTAATGCATATTTAATGAGGAAGATAAATAGACTTTAGATGCGTGGTTTGATTTGCTTGGATTTAACGCCAAAGGGGAGGGCGGCCTTGCTGAGCAATCTAAAATTGTGCAGTCCGCCGGTTGACCACTATTCTCGGTGTTGTTGCGGTCACATGGACTTGCGAATAAAGGACGCTTTCCGCCAGACGGCGGTTAGTTTCTCGACGTAGGAGTTGATTTCGTATCGTTGAGCTTGATCTTCGCGAGCGGTGCTTCCCAATCGCAACCGTAGCTCGGGATCTTCGATCAATCGTTCGATCGCTCTGCTCAAGGCCGACACATCACCCGCCGGCACCAGGAAGCCGTTTCGTTCAGGGGCAATGACTTCCGGAATTGCGCCAACGGGGGTAGATATCACGGGCACGCCGTGGGCGAATGCTTCCAATATCACCATGGGGAGGTTTTCGGCGTACGAGGGGAGCGCCAGGATATCGGTTTTGCAAAGAAGATCGTCGGCTTGCTCAGAGTTCAACCAGCCCGGAATAAGCACCCTGCCGACGAGACCGTGTTTCGCTACAGCCCTGCGGCTTTCTTCAACGGATCCGTCGCCTGCAATCGTTGCCGTCCAGTCCTGTCTCTGCGACAACATCTGCAATGCAGCTATCAGCTGCGGGGTACCTTTGCGCTCGCCTAGTTGCCCCAAGCACGTGATTCTTATCCGGGAATCAGGGGCTTGAAGTTGCGGTTTCGAACTTAGCTTCGTGGCATTGGGCAGAACTGTGATCTTGTCGCGAACCTGAGGTACACGCATCAGAACGGCGTGAGCCCAATACTCGCCCAGTACGACGATCTGCACACTCTTCAGAAAGAGAAGGTCAACGGCTCTCGCCAACCTGGTTGGGGCAACCGCCAGAAATTCGTCAAATCCAGATCCGTGCAAGTGGACCACGTAGGGAACCCTCAAGAGACGAGCTGCTGCCCCCATAACCGTCTTTCGATAGCTACTTCCCCAGTTCGATAGGTGTATGTGCAGCACGTCAATTCGTCGAAAGAGGACCAGCCACGCGAATTTCAACAGAGCAATGGCGAAAACAAATTGAGCCACAATGAGTCCGCGCTGACCTCGCGTGACTAGGCGACTTGCCTCAACGTTCAAGTGCGGTTGTTGCTGCTCAATGGTCTCAAATATGCTGTCGTTTAAGCGATCGATACCACCGCGCCCATCGAGACCAAGCGGCGTGGCAACAGCGACGCGAAGTCGTCCTTCAATCAGGTGCAAACTACGTCCTTCGCCGCTGCGGAGCATTGAATCATCTTGGGTCGAGGGCGAAATCAAATTGGTCTCCGCATGTCAAATCGATCCGCGTGAGGTTCAAGGATGCCGTCGGTCGGATACGCCCGGCACAATGACTTCGGAGCCCCGATTGCGAAGTGCATCCGCGAAGATTTCGCGGTTGCGTATCGGAACTTCGGTTAGCAGTGGCAATATCTGATCGCGAACGCGCCACGCTGGACCGGTGAATATCTCAACGGCTTCCATGTAGAGACCGGTATTCAAAATCTGAATAAATTCTCTGATCGCCGTCCTCGCCAACGCGGGATCCAACGCCTCGAAAACGGAAAATGCGATATGATTGCGCTTCAGCGCAATCCATCCTTCACTAGGACCAAGCTCGTAAGACAGACGCAGGTACTGGAGGTTTTCGGACTTGAACCCAATCTGGTTGTTGCTCAGCCAAAAGAGTGCGAGCCATGAGAATGGGTCGGCCGGCGAGCAGGACAGTGTGGTGACGAGGGCACTCCGCAGCGCATCGAACTCCTGATCGATGGTCTCGGGCTTGCCTACCGAGAGCGTCTGCTCGGCAATCCTCAGTCGAATGATTGCTGCGCTTCTCGTGGCGGAAGCTCTGCAGAACGGCGACTGCTCGATCGCATCAAGGTCCGACTTGAGCTGTGAAAGGATTTCGGGCCGAAACGCGCGACCAGAAATTATTCCGCGCGCGACCGATTCATCGAAGCCTTGATTCCAAAACAGCGGGAGCGCCCAACATCCCCAAAGTATCGCGATCAGGGCAAAGCCGCCAACAAAGGCGCGCACAAGCAATGACACTTGTGTTCTAGACAGTTCGAGCATTCAAATCTTTATCGTGCAGTGGAAACTGACGAGGCCGGCCTCTCGCCGTAATAGACATTCCCGTATCCCGAATAGAGTTGCAGCACTTTAGCGTCAGCCTGCGTCAACACTACTCCGAGCATGTTATCTTGAATCGTAGGCGCCGACCTGAGCGCTTGGGTGACGACATCAAATTTCGTATGCGCCCACTTAATCGCAAGAACATAGGCATCCATGAGTTGTGTGGTCGCACGTATATCGACGATCGGCGCAAGCGGCGAAAGATCGACCACAACGTAATCGTAGTTCTTGCGGAGGACGTCGAAGAATTGCCTGGCTTCACTCGAATTCAGAAGCTCATTGGGATGCACTTCATTGTCCCAGCTGACAGCGCCCGGCAGAAAAGACATATTCGTCTTCGAATCCCGCCACAGAAGCTCGGAAAGCGGCTTTCTGCCCATTATCCCATCGATGATCCCAAATTCGGCTGCCGGAGCGATGCGGTTGGAGAGCGCACTGTTTCGCAAATCGCAGTCAACCAATAAGACCTTTGCTCCGGTTTGGGCGATGAGCTGTGCGAGCGACGCCGACAACGTCGATTTGCCTTCGTTAGGAATCGCCGAGGTTATTCCGATAACTTTGGAGGATTTCGCATCCCAACTTACATCAATAGCCAGCTTAATTGCGCGGACCGCTTCCGAGAACTGCGAGAATGGATTGTTCGAAGCGGTCCAAATCAAGCCTCGATTTCTCGTGATTGTTCGGTTGGCGCGATCGCTTGTTCCCACCCGATTATCCAAAGTATCGCGAGGGGTCTTTCCGGCGCTGATCTTTGGAACGAGTGAAATACATGTGGCGTTGAGTTCCGCCTCGACTTGTTCGGCGGTTCGGAACACCCGATCCGAAAGATCGCGCAAGATCGCCAGGCCAAGTCCTAGAATCAGTCCTCCGATTCCGGAGAGACCGAGCGCTAGCGCTGGCTTTGGATCGCTTTTCTGCGTCGGAGGTGCTGCCTGAGAGATTACGCGCGCTTCACTGATTGGAAAGGATTGCTGCTGAATTGATTCCATGTAGCGCTGCAGAAAGTTGTCATAGAGAGTTCGGTAGGTTTGGGAAGCGCTCTCTAGCTCTTTCAATGACACCTGGGCCTGGTTCGTCGCCTTCGATTGGCTGACCGCATTCTCCAACTCACGTTGAACGCCGACCTCGCGTTGCTTGGCGATTTCAAAGTCACTTTTGTAGGTTTCGGCGAGGCGCTGAAGTTCGTTGAGAATTGAGTTCTGAATCTCAGCCATTTGACTTCGAAGGTTGACGGCTGCCTCGTGACCCGTTCCGTACCGGCGTGCCCAATCCGCTTCGCGATTTGCGATGTCCAGGTACTGCGAACGCAGCTTTGTCACCACTTCGCTCTTGAGGGCGTCTGCTACCGTTGAGTTGACCGTTGAATTGGGAGAGTCGGCTCGCAATACCGCTTCGATCCGATCAAGCCGGGCCTTGGCTTCCGAGGTTTGCGCCCGCGCGACCACGACCTGACTGTTGAGTTCGGATACCTGTTGCTCTGTGACGAGCCGCCCGCCGGAGCCACCGGTGTTTACGATGTTGTTCTTTGCCTTGAAGTCGACAACCGCACGCTCCGCCAAGGTTGCCTGATTTCGTAGTTCACCGATGCGGTCCTGCAGCCAGGCACTTGCCCGTCGGGTTGCTTGGTCCTTCGCCTCCAACTGGTCGACGATATAGGCTTCGGCTACGGCGTTGGCGATCTCCGCAGCGCGATCGCGACTCAGCGACTTGAAGCTGATCTCAATCACATATGACAGGCCAATCCGCTTAATGGTGAGTTGAGACTGAAAGGTCCGGATCGCCGACCGCGTAAGCTCAAAGTTTGAGGCGGTGTCCCTTGAGCCGAGCACGGCGGACACCAAACCAAAAGCCGAGGAAAAAAGTCCGGATCGTGATCCGGAAAATTCCGGATCCTCGATCAAATGAAGTGTTTTAATTACGGAGAGAGCTACCTTTTCCGACTTCAATATTTCTATTTGGCTCTCCACTGACGCCGAGTCGATCGGGATGTCTCCCAGAATGGACTGCTGTTGAAAGAGCTGAACCTTGCGGGTGTCTATGATCAGGGTGGTCTGGGCTGTGAAACGAGGGGGCGCAGTCACCACGTACACGAGGCCGAGAGCAAGGATCGAGAGCGCTGTGATCAATATGATCAAGTACTGGCGTTGCAAGAATCCAACAAGGCGATTGAGGCCTTCTGCCGCCGATTCGGGCGGTCGCGGCAACTCAAAATCGACCCGTGATTTTTCAGAATATAGCATGGGGACTTTCGGATGATCGACGTGTTGCGTCAAGGCGCGCCGGCGTTCCAATGGGAAATCTCGTCGCCGAATATTCGACGAGCGTAGCGCTTAATCGAGGAATGCTGGCTATCGGGAGTCAGTGCGGGGCTAGGGGCTTACACTGTTCGATATCCTATTTGTCGTGTTTGAACTGGGGGCTGACGCGCTGGATGCGGCCGATGAGATTGAGAAGTTTCCGATCGTCACACCACCTTGTCCGATCGATGGCGCAGACGGCGTCCCGAACCTAGAGCTCGTGGAGCCGGTCTGCCCGCCAGATCCGCCACCCGATCCGGCGCCGGTGTCGCCCGCGCCGCCACCCGCACCCGTTTCGCCAGTCGGCTGATCTCCGGATGTGGCTGCAAAAGCGAGAACGACGTCCTGATCCTTTGTCCGGATTATCGCCTGTTGAATTTCGTTGGCGTAGGTTGGATTAGAGACGATAACGATCTTGGCTGCTTGAGCGAGCCCGCCACCGATCGCCAATTTTTGATCCTTGTTGGCGGTCGACAGCAGATTTAAAATCGATGCTAGCGTCGCCGGATCGTCGACCGCGAGATTTCGAATTAATGTCAGCAGGATGGCGCCTCCATCCTTGTTTCGCTCGAGTACGCTTCCGGGATTGCTCTGAAAATCGGCCGAGGTCAGGGACGGCTGTGCCGTAGCTCCATGCGTGGAGAGCCCCACGGCAGCCAGTAACAGGATCCAGCCAGTGGCGGCAAATGCACATTTGCGACAAAAATCAAATGGCATGTTAAATCTCCCATTAACTTACGAAAAAGTTTAATTAAAAGTCAATATCACGGTGGGGAGGCAGACACAATTGGTCCGCGCGCCCGATCGCTCGGCGGGCGGTTGAAGTTTAAATATCGTAAATCCTGCCAGATAGGTGCTGGGCCGGGAGCGCGGGGCTCATTGAACCCGATTGCCGCTCGAGAAGGATTGGCTCAGTCCCACGCCGAGAAGCCCAAATACCGTGATTGCAAATCCGGGTACCTGGATCGAGAAATCCACCAGGGAATGAGCCAAGGCGACCGCTGAAATCGCCAATGCGGCAATGGGAACGATACGATCTCGCCTGCGCACCTTTATCCCTCTGATCAGGACAGCGAGCGCCAAACCCCAGGCTGCAACGATCGTCATCGTAAGCGGGAGACCTCCTTCAGAGGCAAGCTCCAGCAGCGTGTTGTGAGCGCGGTCCCACGTCCCCCACATCGATCCGTGCAGGGACCGATAAGCAGGAAACATCGAAGGAAAGGTTCCAATGCCGGTACCCAGCCAGGGATGATCCGCGATACTCGCTACGGTTGACCGGTAGGTATCGAGCCGCATCGCATCAGAAAGTCCTTCGGCACTGAATCGTCCGCTTACGCTGGCCCCCAAGATCTGGAAGAGGGCGATCACCACACTGAGGCTGATAGCGAAGGCAATGAGGGCTCCGGACCGCCCCGGTAGATCTCGATAGAAGTACAGGAGCAGCGCGAGGACGAGGCCGGCGAGGGAGAAAACAATCCCAGCCCTGGAGCCCGTCATGAACATCGCTGTTACGCAAAGTGACAACATGAAGAACGGTAGCAGGACGTCGCGAGGTGCCTCCGAGAGAATCCGAGAAAAGACCTGCCCCCAAGCGAGCCCGTTGTGTTTAGCGAAAGTACGAATGCTTTCGGACGTAAATAGAAGCCATACAATCGAGCAGCTGCCGAAATACACGGCTGCAGTGTTCCGGTTGGTGAACGTAGCAGTCAAGTAACTGAGATGAGCCTCTTTCTCGACCCACAGCACCCTTGTCGGATCAATCAGGAACGACGCAAGGCCGAATATCGCGTACGTAGCTCCGGACCAAGCAACAACTTTGAGTAGTTGGGTCGCCAAGCTTCGGTCGCTCCCGACGATGATGCCGCAGATGATGGTGAGAATAACGATAAAGGGAGCTCCAAGTGCATAGATCGGTTGATGGCGTGCAATAGATACCGTGGAAGCCAACGGAACACCCAGCAACTCGCTGGTTCGCGTCCACAAGGGCGAGGGACGCGAAGCACCAAACCAGGGGGATATTGCAAGTTGTTCATGCAGAACCACCGCGTAGGCAACAACAACGATCCCGAGGACGAAAAAGATGGGGACGTGATGGCGCCGGAGGCGGTCGGGGGAGGCTGCAATTGCGGCGACGCCGAGAACGATACACCAAAGCGCCTCGACCCAAGCATCCATCGACCCGAAGGGCAGGGGTGCTAGAGCTACGACAAGGAATAATATCCGCGCTGAAACTCGAGTCTGCGACATCAATGCAAACGTGCCGATCTCCCCCTGATGCGACGTCAATAGAATTCCGCTTTAACCTCGTCGTTGGCTTGCACGACGAAATTGGTCGTACCTCTTTTCGCCGACTTGAGAATATATGCGTTCGTCGTTACCGATCGAGATGCGCCCGGTAGGCGAGCGCGATACCCTCAGCAAGCGGAGTGACAGCGCGCCAGCCGAGTTTGGTGATCTTTTCAATATCGAGCAGTTTGCGTGGCGTGCCGTCGGGCTTTGATGGGTCGAAGCTGATCCCGCCTGTATAGCCGACCACGGTGGCGACCAGGCGGGCGAAGTCAGAGATGGTGATGTCCTCGCCGGTGCCGATATTGACCGGCTCATCGCCGGAGTAGGTCTTCATGAGGTGAATGCAGGCGTCCGCAAGATCTTCGACACAAAGGAATTCCCGGCGCGGTGTGCCCGTCCCCCAGACCACAACGTTCTTGGCACCGGAGACCTTCGCCTCATGGAAGCGGCGGATTAGAGCGGCCACCACGTGGCTGTATTCGGGATGATAATTGTCGCCGACGCCATAGAGATTGGTTGGCATCACGTTGATGAAATCGGCGCCGTACTGGCTACGGTAGGCCTCGACCATCTTGATGCCAGCGATCTTGGCAATCGCATAAGGCTCGTTGGTGTGCTCAAGCGGACCGGTCAGTATCGAGTCCTCGCGCAACGGCTGCGGCGCCAGCCGGGGATAGATGCACGACGAGCCGAGGAACATCAGCTTGTCGGCCCCACCGACGTGGGCCGCGTGTATCACGTTGGCTGCGATCGCCAGATTGTCGTAAAGGAATTCCGCGCGCAGCTTGTCGTTGGCAGCGATACCGCCGACTTTCGCTGCCGCTAGAAACACTACGTGCGGGCGTTTGCGGGCGAACCAGGCATTTACCGCGGTCTGATCGCGCAGGTCGACCTCGCTGCGGGGCAGGGTCAGCAGTTCCACATTTTCGCGCGCCAGCCGGCGCACTAGCGCAGATCCGACCATCCCACGGTGGCCGGCGACGAAGACGCGCCGGCCCTGGAGCTCAAACGGGATGTCTGCCATTGGCGACCTCCCGCTTGGCGATCGCTAGATCGCTTGCCATCATCTCCTTCACCAGCTGAGCGAACGGGATCTTTGGTTGCCATCCCAGCTTTTCGCGCGCCTTGCTTGCGTCTCCGATCAAGAGGTCGACTTCTGTCGGGCGAAAATACCTGGGGTCGATCCGCACGACAGTCTTGCCCGAAGTTCGGTCTACACCAGTTTCTTCGACGCCTCTGCCGCGCCATTCGATTGCACGGCCGACCTCCGCAAAGGCCAGTTCAACGAATTCGCGAACCGAGCGCGTCTCTCCGGTCGCCAACACGAAGTCGTCAGGCGCGTCTGCCTGCAGTATCCGGTGCATGCCTTCGACGTAATCGCGCGCATGGCCCCGGTCGCGCTTGGCCTCGAGGTTGCCGAGATAGAGCGTGCCTTCGAGGCCGACCTCGATACGAGCCACGCCGGTCGTGATCTTGCGCGTTACGAAGGTCTCGCCGCGTATCGGGCTCTCGTGGTTGAACAGGACGCCGTTCGCAGCATACATGCCGTACGCCTCTCGGTAGTTCACCGTGATCCAATAGCCATATAGCTTGGCGACACCATAGGGCGATCGGGGATAGAACGGCGTCGTTTCCCTTTGCGGCACTTCCTGTACCAGGCCGTAAAGCTCTGAGGTCGATGCCTGATAGAATCGCGTTTCCTTCTCCATGCCGAGAATCCGAATCGCTTCCAGCATACGCAAAACCCCGATCCCGTCGGCATTTGCCGTGTATTCTGGACTTTCGAAACTGACGCTGACATGGCTCTGGGCCGCGAGGTTGTAGATCTCGGTCGGCCTGACCTGCTGCATGAGCCGGATCAGGTTGGTCGAATCCGTCATGTCACCATAGTGCAGCAAGAACGGCACGTTGCCGTGGTGCGGATCCTTGTAGAGGTGATCGATCCGCGCGGTATTGAACGAGGACGACCGCCGCTTGATGCCGTGCACGGTGTAGCCGAGGCCTAGAAGGTAGTCGGCCAGATAGGCTCCATCCTGTCCAGTAATGCCGCTAATCAACGCAACACGTTGTTTCGAGGCCTTGGGTGTAGTTCCCGAGAGCATTCATCTCCTCGTAATTTCTTCGCAACCTCATGTCCGTAGATCAACATAGCGGGGTATAGTTCTATTTTGCGTCAAATCGACCAAAATACTTAATTCTCAACGGCGAATTTCAATGCGCCCTCAGCGGCGCCGCCTCAAATTAAATGCTGCCGGTATTTAAGGAAGGGTGCCGCTGGAAACTGCGGCAGCTTGAAGTGTTCAGCCTCGGTCAAGCACCTTTCGCCAGCCGCGCGCTGCACAAGGCATCTTCCTCTCGGTGTCGGCTCGCTGCATGCGGAGCGACATTCGCCGTAGCCATCGCAAGCGCGGGTGTAGCAGGCGAGGCGGTTGGTTAATAAAGTTCGCGACAGTTGAGTAAAAAGCTTCGACAAAGTAGGGCCAATTCTCAAATTGCCCATGCGCATGATGCTCTCGGTAATGCGGGGGAGCAATTCGACATGCGTGAGATTCCAAAAATTACCGCGGTGATGATTGCGCTGCTATCCGCCGCAATCTCCGATGGAGCAAATGCGGGAATTTCCAATATGTCGCGCGGCTTGCGGGCGCAATTGGAACGAATTCAGCTCAGCGTGCCGGCGTTGGCGCCGATGGCTCATGTGAGGTTCTGCATGGATTACCCTGCAGAATGCACAGTTCGAAGACTGATCTTTCGCGGCGGGCCCGTTAAGCTGACTTCGTCGCGATGGTCCGATGTCGTCCAAGTCAACAACACTGTAAATGGCACGATTGTGCCAACGGCCAACCTCGGCGGCCTTGCAACTGAAACCTGGATCGTTGGCCCCCGAACTGGCGACTGTAACGACTATGCGGTGACTAAGCGGCATGAGCTACTGGCGCGAGGTTGGCCGGCGCGCGCCTTGCTTTTGAGCGAGGTGATTACTTCCTCAGGCGAGCATCACCTTGTTCTGGTGGTGCGGACGGCGTCGGCAGACCTCGTTCTCGATAACCTAACCGCCGAAATCCGAGTTTGGTCGAAGACGCCTTATCGGTTCGCCCGCATGCAAACACCAGGAAATGCTAGGCTTTGGGCTACCATCGTGTCGTGGAGCTCAAGACCTGAGCGGACGGCAAGTCTCGAGGCCGCTAAGGTTGGCCTCGATTAATATCTCCATCTGGTGCCATGGCCGCAAGTCTCAGCGCGGAATTGATGCCCGGCTCCTTGGAACGCGGAAGTCCACCATTCCGCAGTCGCAATCGAATGCGGCAAGCCGCGCTGGCTCAGTTGTCGCAATTACAACCCTAACGGAGAAGCGGCGCCAACATCCATTTGAGGTAGAAGTCGACGTAAAGGGCGCGCTGCGGCATGTCGCGTTCAAAATTAAATCAGAATTAATCGAAAGTTAATTTAACAGTCAATCAAAAATATGCTCAAAGCACGCTTGTTTAACGGGCGAATTTTCGAACCACATATTTTTGAGTGATTTCATGCCAAACAGTAGCGGCGAGTTGGCGTCGAGCGAGGCGATCCTCTCTCGTGACAGCGTCGGCTCGGCAAGGAAGGAGTCACGGCTCCGATTTCCTCACGCGATGGCTGGGTACTTTTGCGCCGGGGTCGATTTTCTCGTCATTATCGTGTCGAGCATTCTAGGTTGCTCTATCTATCAAGCGTTTTCAGGCCTGGTTGTTAGTAATTTTGATGCCTTTGCGCTGTCGGGAAGCGTCGCCGCGATCCTTTACTTGTGGATGGCGCACGCGGCGGGATTCTACCAATTCGGCTCCATTGTCTCGTCACATGCCGTTTACCGGAAAATCATCAATCGTTGGCTTGTCGTTGGTCTTTTACTGGCCCTGCTGGCTTTCCTGCTCAAGGTTGGCGCGATCTTTTCGCGTGGTTCGATTGTCACTTTTGTCGCTCTGACAGCCACGTTATTGCTGGTCGCGCGGTGGGCCGTCACGCGCGCCATTAAAGTTGTCGTTTCCGAAGGACTGCTGGCTGGTCGTCGAGCCGTCCTCGTTGGATCGCGGGATGAGTTGGCGGCGTTGGACGGCGAGCAGTTATTGGGAGATTTCGGCCTGAGCGAAATCGACCGCTTAACTCTTCCAAGCCCAAGCCTGTCGACCATGCAGCTGACCCGCAGCGAACTGAGCGTGCTCAATCTAGCTATGGATAGCGCAAGGCAAGAAGGGGCCGAAGCGATCGTATTGGCAGTTTCCTGGAGTGAGTCGCGGAGGCTGGAACTCATACGCGAAAGCATGCGGGCTTCGCCACTTCCAGTTCAATTGCTACCGGATCGGATTGTTCGGGGTCTGACGCGGAATCTCACATTTGCTTGGCAGCCAAATTTTGCGATCGAAATCAAGCGCGGTCCGCTCTCCCGCGTCGAGCATCTTTTGAAACGTGTGTTTGACGTCGTTGGTGCCTTGGTGCTCCTCCTTCTACTCTGGCCGCCGATTCTCATTGCCGCGATTGCAATCAAGTTGGATTCCGCGGGACCGGTCCTGTTCCGTCAGCGACGAAACGGCTTCAACGCCAAGCAGTTCAGGATTCTAAAATTCCGTACTATGACCGTAACCGAAGACGCTGACAAGGTTGTCCAAGCGACGCGCTTCGATCGGAGAGTAACACGAGTAGGTCGTCACTTGCGCCGCTTGAGCGTCGATGAGCTTCCGCAACTCTTTAACGTCCTGAAGGGTGATATGTCGCTGGTTGGTCCGCGACCGCATGCATTGGTGCATGACATCCAGTATGGGGAAATAATGTCGGACTACGCATTTCGCCATCACGTCAAGCCGGGCATCACTGGCTGGGCCCAAGTGAACGGATTCCGGGGCGAGACACGTCAAGTCGAACAAATGCAGCGCCGGGTGGAGCTCGATCTCTGGTATATCAACAACTGGAGCCTGTTGTTGGATCTGAAGATCCTGTTGAGGACGTGCATTGAGGTTGCGAGCGCGCGAAACGCCTATTAAGCATCCCGACGCTCCGGGACTCGCCATTTCGTAATCAAACGTTAAATTGGCGGCACACCGCAACCGCGTTCGACGCAGTCTGTGGCTTCTTGCATTTTGAAAGCCGCGAACGCTTCGTAGTTCTCCGATACGCTGAATCAGGTGAGTTTCTCGTGACCCGCGTCAGTATTATTATTAAAGCCTACAATGAGGAAGTGCATATCGCTTCGGCAATCGAGAGCGCCTTGGCGGCGCTTCCGAGCCCGGAAGGCGAGGTGGTGCTCGTAGATAGCGCTTCTGTAGACAAGACGCTTGAGTGCGCCCTCCCTTATCCAATCTCGATTTTCAGGATCGCGAACGCCAGTGAGCGATGTTGTGGAGCAGGTCCGCAGATCGGTTATGCACACGCCAAAGGCGACTTTCTCTGTCTCATGGATGGAGATATGGTTCTGGACAAGGAGTTTATAAAGACTGCTCTAGCCTTCCTCAACGACCATCCCGACGTGGCTGGGGTAGGGGGCAGGATCGACGAAATGTCGACGGAGAATATCGAATTCAAGAACCGCGCACGGAATCTTTCTCACTTGAATCCATTAGGTGAGGTTGATCGCCTTGCAGGCGGGGGGCTCTATCGACGGAGCGCGATCGATGAACTCGGCTACTTAACGGATCGAAATCTACACGGGTACGAGGAGTTCGACCTTGGAGCGCGACTTCGGTCTAGCGGTTGGAAACTTGTGCGGTTGAATGTCCCGGCCGCCAAGCACTTTGGTCATACTAGTAGCACATATCGCTTGCTCTTTCACCGTGTGAAGATGGGATACATTTTCGCACCAGGCGAAATGCTGCGTGCATCGATCAACGCTGGCTACTTCGCGCGTGTGATACGATCGCTTCGCGAATTTAAGCTCTGGGTCGCTGTGCTTGGATACTGGTCTGCCTTCGCGTTGCTTGCTTTGTTCACGTCCTACGGAGCAGCGTTTGCCGCCTTGGCTCTTCTTGGAGTTGCCGCCATCATCGTGGCCCTAACAGTTTGGAAAAAATCCTTTTCGAATGGAACCTATATGGTTATTGGCTGGCATGTTTTCACGATAGGCATGCTCTTCGGGCTCTTCAGGCCTAGAATCTCTCCCCTCAAGCCGCTCACGGTCGAAACGCTACGGTTGTCGCGATAATGAGGGAAAAAATGTTCCTTGTTAATTTGCGAAGGGAGCTGCGGAGAAATAGATCGATCCGAGTAAAGGTGTTTATTGCCGGCTTTCGTCTGACTAATTTTTTCTTTGAGTTTGACAAGACGCGTGTCCTCTACGCTCTGTCCAACTGTATTTACAAAACGGTTTGCTTCTTCTTCAAGATCGATATCTTGGCGCGAACACGGATTGGTTGGGGCTTGCGGATATTTCATCCCTTTTGCATATGCATTCACCCTGACGTTCGGATCGGCGACGATTGCATTTTGCGGCACGGAGTGACGTTGGGAAACAAGGGCGAGAGCTCAAGTGCGGTCCCTTCAGTGGGAAACGGCGTCGAGTTTGGTTGCTATGCAGTGGTTTTCGGCGGAGTAAGCATTCCAGATGGAGCCAGAGTGCGCGCTCTGTCGCTCACGACGGAGAGTGAAAGGTCGAAGGTGGCGATCGACGTGAACGTTCGCGATGCCTGTGACCTCGATCGGGAGTCTCTGTGCGGATTCGACAGGCCGTGAATACCGAAGGACCACATAAGCACATCAATATTCATCGCGCGTTCCAGATCCACTACGCGTTCAAGTTCATCAATCTGTTCCTGGGATTCTTCTTTCAGATCCTTGTGGTGAAAACGCTACCGCCGAGCGGCTACGCGACCTATGCGATCTTCCTTGCAATCCTTTTGACGATGGAGCGGCTACTTTCGTTCGGCATTGATCGTACGTTGCTGCGTTATGTTCCATCGCTTACAGCGGATGGTGACTATCAAGGCCTCGCGGCTCTGTTGAAGAGGGTGGCTCTCGTAAGGGGGGGATCTATCCTGGTGGCGCTGGGTGCAATTGGTCTGCTCGCGACGTTCGCGCGAGACACGTTGCTGATGGGCGAAGGGATACTTACGATCTGCGCGTTCGCTGTTTGGTATGCGGGCTATGCGGTGACGACCGATTTGGAGATGTTGGCGCAAAGCTGGATCGTGCACGCGACGACCGCGATATCGGGAACGATCGATGTCCTTTTGCGAAGCGCGTGCGTACTCCTTCTTGCACTTTCCGGTCATGAAATCAGCGGTGCTACAGTGATCGCAATATCGGCTGTGACGACGTTTGTTGCGGTGATCATCATACTCTTAAAATTGATCCGGCTCAGGCCGCATATCTCAAGTCTTCTGATCGCGACCAACGAGCAGCGACTGCCCCGCCTGAGCGCGAAGGATGCTCCGCTTTTCGCCGCATCAATCTACGCGTCCAACATTGGCTGGTTGATTACCAGTCCCTCGGTTGTCAGGATATTTGCCAAAGGCGGGCTCGATATTGTTACGTTTTCCGCATTTTCGTTTGTGCAAGGGCTTTGCGTTTCGATTCAAAGGGCGTTTCCCGGTCTGATGATCCTCCCAAGTCTGGAGCCCTTGTTCGCCAGGTTCACGATGGCGCCTGCGCGAGTGTTTTCCTCGCTTTCGCTGGTGTTCAAGCTTGAGTTGGTCTGCTTTTTGGCTTTCTCAATTCTTACTGGCCTCGCGGGACGAGAGATCATCGCGCTTGTATCACGGCCGGAGTATGCTCCGTACTACTACTTGCTCCCGTTGGTCATGTTGATCCTCTTGTTTCAGACCATTTACCGGATATGCGAGATTGTTACGAGCGTTCAGCTTAAGCACACCGTCTTCCTGGCGCTCTGGCCGGTATCGCTGCTGGGGGTCGCAGCTCTCTACTTGACTGCAGATCGTTGGGGCCTTCTCGCAGTCCTGTTCATTCCGCTCACAGAAAGTGCAATCCGTATCGGAATCATCATGCTTGCCCATCGACGCGTCGAGACATGGCGGGCAATAGACCCCGTTCGCTCGCTCCAGGTCGGAACAGCGGCAGGCGGCTCCGTTCTATTTGCTTTGCTTGCTCGCTACGCCCGACCAGACTTCGGAAACCTAACCTTGGCCGTGCTGGCTACAGGTCTCTTCTTTTTGACGGTGTTTGTTGTACGCCCACTGCGTAAGGATGAGGTCACGAGTCTCAGTCTGACCATGCCGTCGTCCCTGCAGTCCCTGAGTCGCGCGATCACGCGTTGGGCCCGATAGGGATAGGTGGGCTCGCCCTCAGGCGCCGTTTGATCGAGTCATGGCTTCGGTCGCTTAAAGTGAAAGTGCTCTTCGAGAACCTACCTTCCGGGCAGCCTCAGGGCCTCCAGCATATCCGCCTCAAATGCGAACGGAGGAGCTGCAGAGGAGATCGCAAAACAATCGCCTTGCATCTGATGGATAGTGATCAGTCCTATACCGCTTGCAAATGAGTTGTCCCGTATCGCCCGGACGAAATTGAAGGCGCTTTTCGAGGGAGCCTTTCCGACGCAACCAGCTTGGTCGCGATTTACGCCAAACTCCGTATTCATGATTTGCTTGCGTGACAAGTGATGAAGGTCGGCCCAGGTGTTTACGACATTCATTCGCTTCAGCAACAACTCCGCATTGCCAAAGGTTGTCCTGTACTTTTCGAAGCTGTAGCTGTGAACCGTTCGATACAGAAAGTCGTAGATTAGTTGCGATTTTGCCGAGTGGGTCAGATTTGGATCTGCCGCCACGTTTCTTCGAAAGGTATTTTCTGCGGCGAGCTTACCATCTCTGTCCATTGCAGCAGGAAACTCAAGGCCGCCGACATGAGAGAAGAATCCAGCATACCCTTGATGCGTGAAGGTGGCGGACTCGTAAGGGTGGATCGCATAGCCGGTATTCGCGTCAAAGCGGTCGGGTCTTAAATTGACAACACCCGCTGACGAGTCCCCGCTGACCGATCCGTCGAGCTCCGCGAAGCCGGTTCCGGCCACGATCAATGTGTGAGTTGGCAGGATCAGGCGGATCTGCTTCCAGTAGAATTCGATTTGCTCGTTCCAGGGGCGCTGACCGTTGAATGAAGTGGGTGACGGGGGTTCGTTGAAAAGCTCGATAGCAACCAGAGCTGGCGGAAAGCGCGCCCCGATGGAAATGGCAAGCTTGCTGACGACGTGGATCAAGCGCTGAAACTTTTCCCCGGTCTCGCCATCCAGCAGATCGACATCCGCGAAGCCGGAGACCGGGTGAGCTCCTCGAGGGAAGGGATGAATATCCACTATGACCCTCAGTCCACTGTCTACTCTCCGGGAAATGCCGATCATTATCTGCGCAACTAATGCACCAAGTAAGTTTTCGGAGCGAGCCGACATCAACGCGCCAACGTCTATCACCATTCTGAGGCAGTCAAAGCCAGACGAGTTGATCAAAGCGAGCCGCGATTTTGGCATGACTGCTTGGTCGGAGCCGCCGTTTCGAAAGGGATCCTCGTCGTAAGCAGCCGATCCTGGGGGGCCGATCGACAAGCCGTATCCGAACGGCTGAAATGTGTTTAAGCAGACCAGGGTCTTGTGGTTATCGGAGAAGGCAGGGCCATCGCTCAGTTGCGGTTTCTGCATTGACGCGTGAGAGGGAAGGCCCGAGCAGCAGATGGCAAGAGCTGTGGCCATCGCCATCGTCCGTAGTTCTCGAAAGTGACAAGCGTTCAACGGAATGCCCAATCTTAGGTTATCGACGACTCCGTGGATGTCTGACCTCCCTCCGCTTTGATATCTTGCGGCCAGCGGAGAACATTTCGGCGTAGACAAATTTGATTTCTAACGGCCGCTGGACAATCTCGGCGGACCTTCCGGGCGTTAGGAGTTGATTGGAGCCGGCGCGGTCGGCTAGGCGCGGTTGGAGCTAACTCCCAATCGTCGTTTAGGCTCTCGCCTGTACTGGCGCTTGGGCAGTCCGGGGGGACTGTTGAGCGATCTAGAACGCGCGCCCAAGCGTCTCAATGCGGAAAGCTCGGAGCTCGCGGTCACCATCGCCATCGCCGGCAAGACCGCATACCAGCTATTTGGCGCTAGAAACGCCGACTCTACAACGTTGGCCCCAATCATATAAATGAAAATCGCCAACGGAAACGCGTTGATGTGCGACTTCTCTTCATCCCCAGATATCAGAAGTCGCGCCGCAATCCAAAATTGCCAGGCGAGCAGGACCAAGCATAATGCGAGACCAACATACCCGAACGAAATTAGTATCTCCATAAAGCCATTATGCGCGTTGAGGAACTGACCGTATCCTATTCCTTCGATCTGAGGTGATATTATCTTGGTAAAACCTGCTGCGAGACCGTAGCCAAGGAGCGGGCGCTGGTCGGCTAGCCCAATCAGGTAGCCCCACAGCGGAACGCGGCCCGTCAAATCGGGCTCCTTTCCAAGAGCATTAAGTGTGAGCGTTGCAAGATCGCCGCCGAATAATGCGATCATCAGAAGCGCAAGCGTCAGGAACGGCAATGCGGCTATTCGTATTTGAAATGAGCATCGACCCACGAGCATCAGCGTGGCCAGCAGGACGGGCATGAAACCCGCTACGGCGTAGGCGGCACCGGAGTTGGCTCCGTACAGGCACACCAGACTGATAGTGATGATGGCAACGCGAACTGCATAACTTGTGAAGGCAACGCGACCATAAAAGAGCACGAGTACGAACGACAGCGCGGCCAGCTGCCCCAAGGCGGTCCGATGGCCAATCACCCCGCGCCAGGAACCCGCGTGGACCGCCTCAAAAGGAAAAACATCTGTGGCCTGATGGACACCCTGATAAGGAAAAACAAAGACCCAGACAAAGCTTGCAACGATAATAGAGGACAGCGTCCAGAGGAATAAACGCAGCGAGCCCACCGTTCCAAACTTTGAGCAAATGGCAATTCCAAAAAGTACGGTCCCGGACAGGGCAACGCTCTTTCGCAGAGTCAACAGCGGGTCTGGCGACCACAACATTGATAGGAAGCCCAGCAGAGGGAGGATAAATACAGGCCAGCTATGACGAACGGTTGTCCAGAAATTGGACGAGATCAGGAGAAGAATCGCAACCAAATAGCACAAGCTCAGCACGATTTGGCTGCGAAGGGAGCCATCTGCACCGAGGTCCATCGGACGGCCAGTGTCGATGCCGGCAATCTGCAGCGCAAATCCGCCGATCATCGCGATCATGCAAATTCCGGAAATGATCGTGACCGGCAACGGAACCGAGGGCGGTCCCGAATTTTCTGTAGGTCGCTGAAGCTTGAGCCGATAGAAGTTGCGTTTTTGAAAAACCGAATTCCGTTGCATGATCCAACTGGTCTTGCGCGACGAACGCTGAGAGGTCGTCAGGACGCGAATGTCTCAGTGGGCGACAAATCGTAAACGACGAGGATTCCCCGAATATTGCTACAGCACATTTTAAATACCAGGGAAATAAATAATTAAGTATTTGCGAAACAAGCTTAAAATGGCCGAGTTGCCGCGGTCGGTCTTTTGTCCCGCCGTCACCCTCGAACCGTTTTAGGCGGTCTACTCGTGGCAATCTCTGGGAGATGGTTCGCCACCGCAAGCGTGACGTAGGCAGCCTCAGCTGGCGGCCTCAGTTGAGTTTCCTGCGAAGCTTTCGAGCGCTGGCGGGCCTAGCACTCCCGGCGCTCTAATCCGCAATTGGATCGGCAGCCGGGAGCATTGGGGCTGGAATTGCCATGGCGTGCCATGTTGGCCCTCCAAGTGACAATGCGTAGAAAACCGGAGTCCGGTAGTTGTCCGGACTCCATTTTTGGAACGGGGTGTTCTACTGAAGGAACACCGGCGCGATTTGAGCACCAAGTTTTTTCGTTATTCCGGGAATGCCGCAGTGGGGGCTGGAACCACGCTGCGGCTTTTCCGATTTCACGAGGGTTCGAGCTGCCACCTGGCGGCCGGTGGCACAGACTGCATGCCAAGGAAGAAAGCCCCAGCTACGCTAAGGTGATGCGTGAGGAATGGGCGTTTCGGTTTTTCATTTGCTTGGTCGGGCTTTTCCCCGTCGTTCTAGTGGCAATCTTGTTGTTCAAGCTTTGAGGCCGCCAACTGAGACGACCTCTTATTGATCCCTCGTCAGCTTTCGCCGGCCCCAATGAGGCTCTTTGCCCTTCGGGCTAAGCTCCGGGACATAGTGGCGGTTCAATGCCCGCATGACCCCGATGCGGGCAAACATCGTCGGGCCGCCACCTTCCGCCACCACGATCAAGGCTTCCATCGCCGCTTGCCACTCCGGTACGGCGTGCTCTTTCTTCGGCAGCGTGGCGATGTACTCGCCGGCGTCGAGCAGCGTCACCAGTACCTGATTGCCGATCGTGACCGGATCCTTGAAACGCCGACCCCAGCCTCGTTCGGTCATTCCTTCCGCTTCAGATCATGTCCCGCGGCACCAATGGCGCGTTCAACCTCATCGGCCAGGATTGTCAGATGCTCGGCCAGCTTGGTGAACAGTTCTCGCTTCCTGGGCTCAGTTGCCAGATCACGAATCAAGGCGCACTCGGCAGCATCCGTGCGCAGCTTTTCCAACTGAGGCTGCATGTCTTTCATGGTGATCGGTTCCGTTCCCGATCTGGAACTATAACGCTTTGTGCAAAAGCAGACAGATTTGATTGCCGTTTTTTCCTATGCTCATGGCCACCTGGCGACCCCATTACCGCCAAGGTACCTTCAAACGGCCCCGGCAATTTAGTCTTTTGCTGGGGCCGCTTTTGCGCTGGTGCCGATCAGCCGGACATAGGTCCCGCTCTCATGCAGCTCGAGCCAGCCGCATTCAACTGCATACTTGATGCCGGCCCCAAACTCCGAGCCACTGGCTTTTAGCGTGTAAAGGAAGGGCGCGTTTATCTTCTCAATGTGGATGCGGCCGTCCTCGACCGCTTCAATAGACGTCGCGAGTTCTACCAGCTTGCGAGTCGCGACTTCCGGGTTGGCGAAGGATCGTTCGGTGGCGGGTTTCATCGGTACCCCATAGCTGGCACTGTCGGCGTATTCCAATCGAAGTCTGGTCGGACATCGGCGCCTCTTCTGCCGCAAGCCTGACAGACGAATTTCGACTCAATATCCGATAGCCGCACATCGTCAGACCATCGATCCGCGCTTGAGGCGCTCGAGACTCTCCGGATGCTGTTGCGGCAGCTTGGCGGCAAGGCCCGCCTTTCCGTTGATCGAGATGCGCCCAGCGGCGCTTTGCTGGCTTCGAACACCCGCGCGCCGAGATCGACCCCAGCAGCTTATTAGCCCGGATTTTCAAGGCTAAAAGTCTCGGACTGCTCGTTATAGGCGAACAGCTCGGCATAACGGCCCCAGGACACCACCGTCTTGAGCGTTTCGTCCGCATAATCCTCGGACATATAGTCTTCGAGCTCGTTGCGGAACCGCGCCACGGGCGCAGTGTGCGAGGGACGTTCGTCGAGCACGCGGCGGATCAATCCCATCACCGGAACGTATGCGACGAGATGTTCGGCGAACAACCTTTTGCGTGCGTCGGTCTCGAGATGAGCGAAACGCTTGCCTGCTTCCGTCAGCATCAAGTCCCCTTCGCTGAGTTGGGCCAACCGCAGAAGCTGAAGAGATTCGCCGAGATGCAGGATTTCGTCTGTTTCGAGCTGGAGCTGGCTTGCGAGCACGGGCAGGTCGGCGTGTCCGTGATAGGGCGGTCCCGCCAGCGTCTCGATCAGGCCGGACAGCACGTTGGATGAGACGTGATGCAGAGTCATGCCGATACCGGTCCCGGGAATGCCTTCGATCGAAGATGCCTTCGGCTCGGCGCGCTGGGTCATGCGGGCATAGATGCTGTCGACAAGCTGGCGGAAATGCGGATCAAGCCGGTTGCGTGGATGAGGCAGGTCGACTTTGATCTCGGCGGCGACACGCCCTGGATTGGATGAAAATATCAGGATGCGATCGCACATCAGGACTGCCTCCTCGATATTGTGCGTCACCATCAGGATCGACTTGATGGGTAGTCGACCCTCGATCCAGAGATCGATCAGATCGGTCCGCAGCGTCTCGGCGGTGAGGATGTCGAGTGCCGAAAAGGGTTCGTCCATCAACAACAAGTCGGGGTGCACAACAAGAGCGCGAGCAAAGCCCACGCGTTGGCGCATGCCTCCCGACAGTTCTTTCGGGAAGGCCGACTCGAAGCCGTCGAGGCCGATCAGGTCGATCGCCGCCAGAGCACGCTTGCGGCGTTCGGCGGCATCGGCGCCTAGCGCTTCCAGTCCAAGCTCGACATTTTGCAGAACCGTCAGCCAGGGAAACAGTGCGAATGATTGAAACACCATGGCAACGCCGTTCGGTGGACCAATGATGGTTTGGTCGCGGCACGTTGCCTCGCCTGACGAAGGGCTGACCAGTCCGGCGATGATCCGTAGAAGTGTCGATTTGCCGGACCCGGAGCGGCCGAGCAGTCCAACAATCTCTCCTGGCCGGATCGTTAGGTCGACGTTCTCAAGCACCAGCAATTCATCGCCGCTACCCTTTGGAAAGGAGCGGCAGACGCAGCGGATATCGATCAATGTGGCAGTTTGGTCGAGCATCATAGGCTCTCCTCTACTCAAGTCTCGTTAGCCAAGGCGCAGACGCCGCTCGCCGAACGCGTAGAGCGGCCGCCAGATCAGTCGATTGAACAACGTCACCAGAATACACATCGTGGCAATTCCGAGCACGACGCGCGGGAAATCGCCGGCTTCCGTTGCGGAAGCAATATAGGCGCCGAGCCCGGTGGCCTTCAGATGCGTGTCGCCCCAGCTTGCGACCTCCGCGACGATCGACGCATTCCAGGAGCCGCCGGACGCCGTGATCGCGCCGGTGATGTAATAAGGAAAGACGCCGGGCAGTATCACCTTGAACCACCATCGCCATCCCCGGAGATGGAAGCTGCCGGCGGCTTCGCGCAGATCGGTCGGAAAGGCGCTCGCGCCCGCGATCACGTTGAACAGGATGTACCACTGCGTGCCCAGGATCATCACCCAGGGAACTAGGCTCGTGGGCAAGTACGATAGCGTCGTCGCCTTCGGCCAGAAGAGGGCGCTGGTCGTGTGGGCACGTCTCATTCTGCCGAACGGCAATTCGATTGTGATCGAGAGCTTACCGGCCACGGATGTCGCGGGCTATGCCGGGCTCGAAGATGAGGTGGACTTTCATACCTGGCAATTGCTGAAGGGGGTGGCGCTCGCGACTTTGATCGGTGTCGGGACGCAGCTGTCGCTCAGCAATGACGAGAGCGATCTCGTGAAGGCGCTGCGGGAAAGTGCGCAGCAGACGACCAATCGCGCCGGTCAGCGACTGGTGGAGCGCGAGCTCGATGTGCAGCCAACGATCACAGTCCGACCGGGCTGGCCGTTGAGGGTGATTGTTTCGAAGGATTTGGTGCTGAAGCCGTACTCGGACCTTCAGGCAGCGGCGAAGGGGAGGTGAGGGATGAAGCTTGCAAAACTTCCTGATCGGACGCCGGTAAAGATGAGCGTTATTTTCACGCCGGGCCTCGCGCAGAGGCTACGAGAGTATGCCAACTTCTATGCGGAAACCTACGGCAACAGGGAGGAGGTGGCCGACTTGATACCGTTCATCCTCGAGGCATTTCTTGATAGGGATAAAGCCTTCAAGCGAATTAAGAGTGATGCCTAGTTGCCGTTCGTTGAATGACGAGCCCGACGCTCGAGGAATGCAAGCGCCGATCTGACGCTCGTGGCTCCATTTTCAAGTTCCTGCAGCAACTCTTCAAGTTCAGACTTCTTGCGGTGACAATCGCTGCACCGGATGGGTCTGTGCTGTCAGGGTGCCGTGAGTCAGAATTCTGGGAACGCGCCACTGGGAGTAACCCATTGAAATCTATGGTGGGCGCACAAGGGATCGAACCCCGCACCGAGCACGCTTCATAAGCGAATCCGGTTTCGCCAAAACACGATCTTTCTTGCCGCGCGCGAAATTCGCTTCGCCTCTCACTGCCGAAAGCCGCAGTATTTCATTCACTCCGATCTGGCACGCCGCTTGCTCCACTATCCACAAAGATAGGTCGCCAGCTGACCATGGGCAAGTTGGAGCGCGCGCATGAACCGCCGGCTCATTGATTACAACCCAGAAGGTTATGGCACTGAAGGCGAAGCGCTGCTCTTCGGCGCTATCCAGCGCCGGCCTACAGTCGGATCAGCGGAATTTGCCGAGCTCGAGCTTGCGAGCGCATTTCTGGACACAGGCAATCCTACCGAACTTGGCGTGCTGATAGATCGACTGATCCGATATGGGAGTATCAAAGCCGGAAATCCGATCCGCGATCAACTTGCTCGCGCTCTTGGCACACGTCTTGTTCCCAAGGCGTCGGCGATCCGGGGACTACTGAGCACTCACGAAATCATTCTGCCTGGCAGTCAAGCCGAATTGGCGGCCGAAAGCGCCGAACGCATCTTCGGCGCCGAACTCGAGGGCTTGAGCGGTGAGGATCAGGAATTCGAGACCGCGCGTCTCTTCGTGCGGTTTGCGCTGGAAGCTGCGCGCGTTGCGGCTAGAGCGCGTCCTGGGCACAGCCCCGCTGTCGTCGCGGCCTTCGCCGAGCGGACTGCCGCGCGCCGCTACGCACCAGGCCTGATCGGCACAGTCAAACCGAACTATCCCGGCTTCAGATTGCGTCGGGCCGTTCGTCGTACCTTCGTATGATGCCAACTGAGGAGATCACCATGCACGACATCGATCGCACGCAGCTCGAATACAGCCAAGAGGCGGGTCCATTCCAGCAGGAGGAATTCGAGCTCCAGGAGTTCGAGTTAGGAGCGATGGCTGGCGAGATGAGCGAGCAAGAGGAGATCCAGCTCGCGCACGAGCT
This sequence comes from Bradyrhizobium sp. 604_D8_N2_3, assembly GCF_051810765.1. Lineage (NCBI taxonomy): Bacteria > Pseudomonadati > Pseudomonadota > Alphaproteobacteria > Hyphomicrobiales > Nitrobacteraceae > Bradyrhizobium > Bradyrhizobium sp. 604_D8_N2_3. The sequence goes on from NZ_JBPWPM010000001.1 coordinate 3,856,556, forward strand.
TCTGGCCGTGAACAACGAGCAGGAGCTCGAGCAGTTTCTCGGAAGTTTCATCAGGCGCGCCGTGAGCACGGTAGGCCAGATTGCCAAGTCGCCCATCGGTCAGGCGATCGGGGGCGTGCTCAAGAGCGTTGCCAGGAAGGCCCTGCCGATGGCGGGAGCGGCGCTCGGCGGCTACATCGGCGGACCGCTCGGTGCAAAGATCGGCAACGGACTGGCCAACGCCGCGGGCAAGGCGATCGGACTCGAGCAGGAATTCGGCGAGAGCGAGGAATTAGAATTCGCCGGCGCGCGGCAGTTCGTTCGCCTGGCCTCCAACACTGCCCGGCAGGCTGCCGCCGCTGCTGCGGCCGGCGCCGATCCACGCCTTGCCGCACAAAGTGCAGCGCTTGCGGCCGCTCGCAAATTTGCTCCCGGCCTCGTCGGTTGGAGTCCAGGCACGGGCGGTGTCGTGGGTATGGCAGCGCCCCTTATGGGACATCGACCAAAGTCGGGCCGCTGGCTGCGTCGCGGCCACCAGATCGTGCTGTTCGGGGTGTGAGGCGTCATGACCATCGTTCCGCTCGCCGCCCGGTTGCTCGAAGAAGAGGCTCGCGCGCTCATGACTCGCCTCGATCGCATCAAGCCTTTCGCGTTGCTCGAGCCGATGGTTCCGGCAGCCAGCCTTTATCCAAATGCGCAATCGGCGATCGAGCAGGCCATGGTCGAAGGGCGGCGAGAGCTGCGGCGTCTCATCCGCGGCTTCCTCGCCTGGCTTGGAAGATCGAAATCGGTTGCAACGGCCGAACAGGCACAGCGCCGTCTCGCGATTCTGCGCTTGCGGTTTCACGCTGTGCTCAACGAGTTCGACATGTTCAGCGACGCGATTACGCAGAGGAGCGAACAGGACAACGGAACGTGGCTCTCCGGTCTCGACATCGTCGCCGCTGATGCTCTCAGCATGCCTGGTCAATTCTACGAGTTGCCGCCGATCATCTGCTATCTCGACCGCGGCCCGGGAGCAGCCATTCGGCGCGCTCGCACGCGACTTCCGGGGGGCTACTGGAATCCGGTTGCCCTCATCAAGGTGCCCCGCGAGCGCATGGTGGGGAGCGGGATTGCAGCTTCACTTATCCACGAGGTGGGCCATCAGGGCGCCGCCCTGCTCGATCTCGTACCGTCGCTTCGGGGCGCGCTGCAGGGATTGCAACGCACGGACACTGCCAATCGCGACATGTGGGCGGTATGGGAGCGCTGGATTTCCGAGATCGTCGCGGATTTCTGGTCGGTCGCGCGCGTCGGCGTCATCGCGACACTCGGACTCATCGGCGTCGTCAGCCTGCCGCGTGCGTTCGTCTTCCGCGTCGATCTCAACGATCCTCACCCTTCGCCATGGCTGCGCGTCAAGCTCAGCGCGGCGATGGGACAGGCGCTCTACCCGGATCCGCAATGGGCGCGTCTCGCGGCGCTTTGGGAGGAGCTTTATCCTCGCAAGGGGCTCGATCCTGAACGCGGGGCGCTATTCGAGCGCCTCGAAGCACTCATGCCGGCATTCGTCGCGCTGCTTGCGGGCCACCGTCCCGCCAAGCTCCGCGGCCGCACACTGCCGGAAGTATTGACGGTTTCGAGCCGCGCTCCGACCGAACTCACGCGATTGTTCTCAGCATGGTCCGAGGCGCCGGCTGAAATGTATCGCGCACGCCCGACGCTGGTCTTCGCAGTGCTCGGACAGGCGCGCGCCGACGGCCGTCTTTCGCCCGAAGACGAGAGTGTGCTGATCGGCAAGCTGCTCACATTCTGGGCGCTCAAGACGGTGCTCGACACCAGCTACGAATGCGCCCTGATGAGCGGGCGTTTGCGGCAATCGCGTGCGGCCGCCCGTCAACACCAATCCCACAGTCTGACCATCCACTAGGAGGATGAGATGAGCGAGAAACAAGGAAACGTGATCATTTACGTGCTCGGCACCGTCGACTCCTTTCCCTTCGCGCTGGTCGAGGCGGATGTTGAGATCTTCAAGATCGCCGACGGGGCGGCCGATGCCACCGGACCATCCCCCAGCAGAGTCTCCAAGAAACCACCCCAGGGAGAATGCATTAGCAAAGGGACGACAGATAGTGACGGACGTTACAGCACTCCCCTGCCAGCAGGAACCTACCAGGCGCGCGCAACGTTCGCAGGAGGAAAAGAAGTCTCGTCGACTCCATTCCACATCTGCGGAGACGACACGATCGAAGCGACGGTGCAAGTGCCGCAACTGGCGGGGTTCAAGGTCGCCGTCTCAGAGACGCATTGTCGAGCTGATTACGCGGAAGGTAGTCTCTGCAACCTGCACTTCGGGAAACCGACGTGGTTCAGAGTCACCTGGCCCTCCGGTAGCCCCGTGACGACGGTCGCCGTTTTCGCGAGCGGCGCAACAGTCAGCCCTGCGCCTCCGCCGCCAGGAGCGAGCGTCCAAGATCATGAGTATTATGCTGCTGTGCTTCCCACAGCACCGCAATTTGCGTACCTGCTCGGGGCTGCATCCACCGGTTCGGCTCCGGCTCTGACCAGTCTACAGTCTCGTCCAGGAGTCCTCGCGCCATCTGTTAAGCCGCCGCCCATCACGTCTGTGCAAGGCGACCTTTCCATTTCCTTGAAGCGCTCCGCCAGCTCCCAAACCAGTGATCTCGCGCTTTCGTCCATGATCCGCCGGGCTTCCGATGCCCTCTCGTTCGATCGCTACATGGACTTCATGAACTGGATATTTTGCGGCGATGGAAGAAACGACAGCGCTCTCACGACGTCTTATAGTTCGAAGCTGGCTCAGCTCGACCGCAGACGCTTCCTGCCGTTCACCGATACCGACGGCTATCGAAACATCAAGGCGGCCACCGAAGCATTCGTGATGGCCAATTGCTGTATCTACGACCTTGAGACGGACGAGGCGTCGTATATCGCGGATCACGTCGCCGTCGATCTGACAACGGATCCTATGGCGTTGCTCACCGACTACACCAAGCCGGACGGGTTTCTTCCGTACCTGGCGGTGATACGGGCCAAGCTCGTGGATGAAAGACTCAAGAACTCGGATATCGGCGACTTGCGGCTTCGCAACAAGAGCACATGGCCGCCCCATGGTACCGGCAGCGATCCTGTAGCCGCCTGTTACGGCGTCCTGCGGGAGAAACTCACCTGCCCGTGCCTGCATGAGCTGATCTGGTCGTACTGGAACGAGGAGGGCATGCTGGTCCAGACGATCAACGCAATCACCCGTCGGTTCCAGAACATGCGAGGTCCGCTGCCAAACGATCCGCTCGCCAATCTCGAGGTCGATCCGCTGCGGCCGTTGAACAACTTGATCTGGGGTTGGATACAGGATGAGCAGCATCGGCTGAGCGTGGTCCGCCGCAATTACGAGTACGATCACCAATATGGGCTGCGGCTGGCCGGCAAGGCGGTCAACAATGCGCGCACGGCGGACAGCCGGTCGAAGTTTCTGGAAGCGTTCCACACGCTCCTGAGTACGCTTGCGGCCTTCTACAAGCGGGACGACGACACCACGATGGTGGCCGACGGATTCCCGGTGCTCAACGCGCTCAAGGAGGCGCACTTAATCCTGTCGCAGGGCGCGCACAACCAGTTCGGCGACCTGCCGTCGACCGCGCGCATCGAGATGCTGATGCTACAGTGGATCCTGGCGCGCCCGGAATTCCGCGAGTTCATTCCGACGCGGATCATGGTCGCCTACCCGGAGCCGTGGATGGATCGGGTCGATGCCATGAAGAAGCTGCAGGGCTGGACCGACACCAGCGTGCTGCATTTCCGCAACCTGGCGATTTTCGGCGAGGAGATCGTCCTCGGGGTTCGCTATGGCAACTGGAACAGCATCTACGAACCGGTGAGCGCGGTGAACTGGGCGCGATACTGGCGCCCGCAAGTCCAGGGATACCTTCACGCCTACCGCTCGGTTACCGGAGTCGATCTCTCTGTCGATGTTACCAATGCGCGGATCGACACCACGATGCCATCGGTGCATCTCGTGAAGCGCTTGTCAGAGCAGCGTCAAAGAGTCTAATGCCGGGGATGTGCCATGCCGGACTTCACCTCGGCGCTGTATCTCGGATTCGCCCATCCGAGCGCCTCGCTCCCGCCCTGGGAAGCATTGACCCTTGGTCGTCCAGCCGCGCTCGCAGAGTCGGCTGGTGGCCGAGCGTTGGCGCAGGAATTGACGCGGCTCATCGGCGGTGAAGCCGGCCTTCTGTATCCATCGACGTTGCATCTGTTTCGGGATTTGTTCCAGGTCGCAGCCCCAAAGGGCACGCTGATCTTGTTCGACGGGGCATCTTATCCGATCGCGCGCTGGGGCGCGGATGGCGCGGCAGTCAATGGAATTCCGATCGAGACTTTCCCACATCGTGATCTGATTGCGCTGGAACGGCGCGTGCGACAGGCGCGACGCGCGGGGCAACGGCCGCTGATCGTGGTCGACGGCCTCTGCCCGTCCTGCGGCCGGCCGGCGCAACTGCCCGCGCTTGCGCGTCTTGCCGCCGACGCCGGCGGGCGTCTCGTGATCGATGACACCCAGGCAATTGGCGTGCTCGGACGCGAGCCTTCGCCGATAGCGCCGCTCGGCATCGGCGGTGGCGGAACACTCGCGTGGTATGGCCTTCGCTCTCAGGCCACGATCGTGGGAGCATCGCTCGCCAAGGCGTTCGGCGCACCGTTCGCGATCGTGAGCGGCGCGTCGACAATCATGAAGCAGCTTGCGCGCGAAGGGCAGACACGCATCCATACAAGCGCGGCGTCGGCAGCGGATGTCGCAGCGGGGCAAAACGCGGTCACCATCAATCGAGCGCAGGGGGAGGGGCGGCGCGCGCGCGTCGTGCGTCTCGTGGAGCAATTGCGGAAGGAGCTGGAGAAACTGGGCCTGCAGTCGCGCAGCGAGCTACCGATTCCCGTGCAGGCAATCGCGATGCCGTCCCTTCGCGTGGCCAAAGCGGTGCTCGCGTCCCTGGACGAAGGCTGCATCTACGGGCTCGTGACCAGATCGTGCCTGGGCGGCCTGCCGAGTCTTACCTTGTTGATCACAGCGCGCCACACGACTGCCAACATTTCCCGCGCCGCGGCGGGGCTTGCCCGTGCCATGGACGCAGCCTCGCGGGCTTATCATCAGAGAGTGGAGGCCGCATGAGTATGACAGCCGAAATGTTCGAGGTCGAACCCTTCCGGCACGAGCTTGAGGCCGGGGCGCGATCCGCTCGCGGCGTGCGGAGCATGTCGCGACGTCCAGTTTCCAAGCCGTGGCCGTCATTCCGAAAGCGACGCATTCTACGCACCCCATCGATTTACGGCGGATGGGGAGGAGCGGCGCCCGACAGCGCCGCAGAACCGCAGGCGGAGCCCGAGCCGCCGCCATCGGCCGGATCGCCGGAATATGTCCGCTGGCTGCAAGCTACGCTCAATCGCGCGATTGGCGGGACCCTCCCGATGGATGGCGCCATGTCCCCGGCCGTGCGCGATGCGATCCGAGAGTTTCAGCGCAACAACCAGCTGCCCGCGAGCGGCTATATCGGTCCGGACACCGAAGCGGCCCTGCGGCGCGTAGGAGCCGGCTCCGAAAGCGAACAACCCGAGTTCGAACGGGAGACCGGATCGGGCGACGATGTTCTAGCGGTGGATGCCGCACTGTCGCGGAGCAAAGCGCTGCCCATCCGGTTTGTCCTCAAGGCACTTGGACGACCACCGGTCCCTGGGCTCTATCGCTTCTTTGCCGCCGATGGACGGTTCTACACCGGTATGGCGACCGATCTTCGTCGACGCATCATCCAGCACCTGTGGTGCCTCTCGCATTTCGGCATGGAGACCAAAAACCATCGGCTCGTACTCTGCCGAATGCCGGGCAAGACCAGCGAGCAGATTCGCAGCATCGAGGCTGCGATCAATAGGTACCACAAGAACAACAGCCTTCGGCTGAACAGGACCACCGAACTGGAGTTTATCCAATTGAGCAGGCTCTGACGGCTTGCTCCGGCGACAGTGCAAATCGCGTCGAGACAATTGCAGAAACTGACGACCTGTATCCAACGATGGAGGCGACCATGCATCCGGTAAGTTGCACATGTCCAAACTGCATGTCTGGAAGGACAGGCGAGTTCGAGCTCGAATACGAATCGTTCGAGAGCGGTGAAATGTCCGAACAGGAGGAGCTGGAGCTCGCCATGGAGCTGCTCTCCGTCAACAACGAATATGAGATGGAGCAGTTCCTCGGCAACCTCGCAAAGAGCATCGGCCGCGGCCTCAAGTCGGTCGGCAGGATCGCGTTGCCAGCGCTGAGGTCACTGGCCAAGGTTGCCCTTCCGATTGCCGGAAGAGCTCTCGGCTCGTTCATTCCGATCCCCGGAGTCGGCACCATGATCGGGGGAGCGCTTGGCCGCGCGGCCGCCGACGCGCTCGAACTGGAATACACGGGTATGGATCCCGCACAAGCCAACATCGAGAAGGCGCGCCGAATTGTCCGCGTCCTCAGTAGCGCAATCCTGAATCTAACCCAGACGCTCGGAGCCGCGTCGCCGGAAGTGGCCGCGCGGGCGGCCCTGGCGTCGGCGGTTCGTCGCAACATTCCAAGTGCAACACTTCCCACGCTAAGCGAACAGACATTGCTTCCTGCCTCAACAGGAAGCGGCCGCTGGTGGCGCCGCGGCAACACGATTGTGCTCGATGGCGTCTGAGCGGAGCCGCCGGAGCCCGCGAGCGGTCAGAAGGATCCGAGGGTGAAAGACGGGGCGCGCCATGATCATCGACTGCCATTGTCACGCCGGAAAAGGCGATGGGCTCACCCAACCGGCCGACACGGCCGCCCCGCTCGACGAATATCTCAAGCGCGCGCGCGCCGCGGGTATCGATCGGACCGTCATATTTGCCGCGTTCTCGGAGGGCTATCTTCGTGCCAACCGAGAGGTCGCCCGAATCGTTGCTCGCAATCCCCAACGGCTTCTCGGCTTCGCCTTTCTTCATCCGCTCGCCGACAAGGGGCGCGTCGATGCCATGGTCCGCGAGGCCGTCACCGATCTCGGGCTCGTAGGCATCAAGGTCCACCGACACGACGGCCGGATCACGCGCGAAATTTGCGAAGCCGCGCGTCGCTATCGCCTGCCAATCCTCTATGATGTGATGGGCGAGGTGTCCGTGGCGGAAATGCTGGCCGAGGAATATCCCGATGTTGCCTTTATCATCCCGCACCTCGGAAGCTTCGCGGACGACTGGCACGCACAGACCGCGTTCGTCGATCATCTGGTACGCCACCCGAATATCTTCACGGACACCGCAGGCGTGCGCCGCTTTGATATCCTTGAGCAAGCCGTGAGGCGGGCAGGTGCCCGCAAGGTTCTGTTCGGCACCGATGGGCCCTGGCTGCACCCGGCAGTGGAGATTGCGAAAATCTATGCCCTCAATCTGAACCCCGGCGACCAGGCCGCGATTCTCGGAGGCAACTTGATTCGAGTGCTCCGCTATCAACGCACAGAAGCACGTCTGGCTCATCCCCCGCCGGAGCGCTGAACGACGTTGTCGTAGCGGGTGGCTAAATCCGAGGTAAGGCCGCCATGGCTCGCGCGTCGCATCTGCAATGCGCGGTCCGTTACGCCCAGGCGTTTCGCCGCGCGCTGGAGATTGCCATTCTCCTGTGCGAGCGACATGCGTATCGCAACATTGGTGACGGCCCGGCCGATTTCTTTGAGGGCGATGCCCTGGTCCAGCGCACGCTGGAGAGCCAGCAGAAGTCCGGGCTCCGCCCACGGTTCGATAAGTGTGGCGCCATCGGGTCGGTCGTCGGCCGGCAGCGCACCAATTGTGATTGGTCCTGGTCCCACGTGACGCGCGTGAAGGCGCATCACGATCCGCTTGAGGTCCCGTACGTTGCCCGGGTAGTCGCGGCAAAGGAGAAAATCGGCAAGCGACGGGTCGACCTCGACTTTGGAGCCGCCATTCGCTGCGTGCTCGAGAAAGTGTCGGACCAGCAACGGAATATCCTCGCGCCGCTCGCGCAGCGGCGGTGGCCGCAAAATCCAGTCCGCCAGGCGATAATAAAGATCCGCGCGAAATGTAGCATTCCTCACGCATTGCTCGAGATCTCGGTTGGTCGCGCATATCAGACGGAACTCGGTATTGTGCCACACGTTGCCGCCGACGCGCTTGTAGGTGTGCTCCTGAATGACACGCAACAGCTGAGCCTGCAGCGGCATCGGCAATTCACCGATCTCATCGAGCAGTAATGTGCCGCCGTCTGCGAGCGCGAAGGCGCCGTCGCGCGCGGCAACCGCCCCGGTAAAGGCACCGCGTTCGTGACCAAACAACTCGCTGCCCGACAATTCCGGCGACAAGGTCGTGCAATCGACGATGACAAGGTCGGGCTTATGGTCGCGCCTGTCGAGGAGGTGAAGGGCCCTCGCGATCTGCTCTTTCCCGGTTCCGGTTTCACCAACGACCAACAAAGTGCCGCCGGAAAAGCTGGCGATTTCCACTAGCCTTCGCACCAGTTCGCGCCAGGCCGGAGAGTCCCCAACCAGTAGATTGCGGATAGAGTCGTCATTGGCGAGCCGCTCGATTTCCAGGTGACGATGAACACGAGCCACGATCTGTTCAGCGAAGATACGGTCATCGGTCCAGTCAAGGACGTCGGCTACACCTGCGTGGAGCAGCTGCCATCGCGACTCCCGAGGTAACGATTTTGGAACGGACAGCACCACGACATGGAATGAGCGCGACAGCTTCTCGAGATCGGCGATCACGGTCGCATCAACGGCTGAAACAGCCGCAAGGCAACAGTCGCCGTCATGAAAAAAGGATTCGTCCGATCGAACGGTCAATCCAAAATGCGCGAGCCTTTTGGTGACCGCTGTGGCCACCGCGGCTTCCCCAGAAAAACTCTTGAACCAAATCGACAGCGTCACAACCACGCCCCCGACGTTCGCGGAGTTAGCTCGTAGTCAGCTGACGCGCTTCTTCCTACCGCAGCTGAGTTCGCAATCGTCCGAACTGCAGCATGATTTTGTGAGGAGCGCTGCCGTTCCTGCAATTATCTTGAATTCTCGCAGTCGGCGAAATCGTTCGACTATACTCCAATTCCGAGAATGGCTCCATCACAAATGAAGAAGTGAGCCTCGACACTTCGCCGGCCAGTCTCCTTTTCCCTGGGGCAACAGCAGCAACACGTGTGAATGCAGCTGCGTGTGAACCTCGTCTCGAGCAACACGCACACGCCGCCTCACTCGGGTAGATTAGTGGATATGCAACCGATACGGGTATTGCGGATGGTATGATTCAACGGTTCGATCGGGCAGCGCAAATGTCCGATGAAGTGAACTAACCCCGCCGCGTTCATCTTGCGACAAGGAGGAACTATGTCGGTCCCGCCAAATGCATCGAATGATGCCGTGCCAGCCCCGAACGGGATTGTCCGTACTTGTAGGTGCCAGAACTGGAGCGAGATTCTTCGCGAACTCGTCACGACAGTGATCAGTCTGCTAATCGTGGGCCTCGCTCTACTTCTCCTCTGGGATGTTTATTGTGGGGCCAAGACAACGGCGGATACCTTTGATCGTCAGAAAGAAATCCTTTCTCTGGCTCTCGGACTCCTGGGGACCGTGACCGGCTACTATTTCGGAACCGAGCGCCACGCGGACACTGCTCGCGCCGCCGCCAGGCAAGCTCACGAACGCGAGCTGAAGATCAGGCAGTTGATCTATCAGGGCCTGGCGCGCGTCCAACAGGCGCATAATGCGGCCCGAGACGGAGCACCCGACGCAGTCAGTGATGAAATTAATCCGCTCCGCTTATGTTTGTAGGCCCGGGTTCCGCAATCCGAGACGTTAAGATTTTCGCTGCGATGGACCTGTTCGTCATGTCGCGACGATATCGCGGGCAGGTGATTGCCAAAAGGGATCAACGAACGCATGAACTCTGGTCAGCAGTTCTTACTAACCGGAGGTAGTAACGCGTAGATTAAAACGTGATACTCGTATAAAGCGAGTGGCAATGTGCGAAATGATCGTCGTGAGACATTTAGAGGCGACGGCGTCGCGGAATCGAAAATGCGTCGCGATCACGGCCGCGCGCAATGTCCGGTGCCAGTGCCAAAGGTGACATCGATTGAGAGTAAAGGCCCAAAGAGTGGGGCTCGGTTAGTTGACTGATAAGCTTTGGTCGGAAAACTTATCGGTCGGACAAGCGAATACCGTTGCGATACTCGCATCAATGAGTATGTGACGTGTCAACGCGAGGCGACAAAAAATAGTGTTTGGTTTGCCCAGATGGAAAGTCGCCATCGAAGGTTCTTCAATCACAACGGGCGCTAGGGAAGCTATGCGACGTCCCTGCGTCAAGCGCTTCCATGAATTCTTCCAGTGACGGCTGAGGCACGGTTTGCAGCTTATGAAGCTCTTCGGGTTTTAGCTTTGTGTATCGCCGTAGCGTACGCCAATCTTTATGACCGGTTACAAGCGCTACTTTCTCGATCGTCAATCCTGCTTCGAAGAGGCGGCTAGTGCCTTCGTGCCGCAGGTCATGGAAATGGAGATCTTCGATCTTCAGCTTGTCGCAAGCGCGCGTGAATGCCGCGCTCACTGAACGGTGATTGTACGGGAATACTCGACCCAGACCCCTGGTGATGATCCGCTGCTGGAGCAGGAGCTCCCAGGCGTCATAGCCTGTGAGGTTCAGGAGTGGCACTTGTTGGTCGTTGCCATCCTCTTCCCTCGGATCTTTGCGGTCTCGTATCAATATGATCCGCTTCTTCATGTCGACGTCCGGCCAGTCGGGCCGGCAAATCTCCTCCTGCCTCATGGTCGTTGCGACCGCGTATCGGACGATGCGGCCCATTGGGATGGCTTGCCGATTATTGGATTCGAAGTATTCAATGAGCTCGTCAAGCTCATCCTGAGTTGGTCGCCGGTCTCGCTCATCGGACTTTCCAACGAGACCTAAATACTTCAACGCCACGCGTGCCAGGCGAACCTCTTCGGCAGAAACCTCGACCCCGTGAACAGCGGCTGCGTGTGTAGCGACGGTTCTGATGAACGATATGTCGATCGCAAGGGTCGCTGGTCCCGCACCTTCCTTCGCTCGCTTTCGGCCATATTCAATCAACCGTTCGCGGTTGAGCCTGGGAAGCTTCGTTGATCCGAGGTCCTCCTTCAACGCCTCCAAGACGGCTGCCTTCGATTTGCGGGGAGGGCGACCAACCTCCAGCATGTCTTCGATGTGCAGATCGATGATGTCGCCGAACGTCTTCGCTCTGACGGCAGCGCGGGGTTTAGGTGATCCGCTACGATCGATGTTGCACTCCATATCGAGTGCCCATTCCTCCCCGTCCTTGCGCCGACGGAAGGTCTCTGCCACGTAACGGTTCTTGCGGCGGACCTGGACGCGCCAGTTCCCGGACGGCAACTGAGTGAAGCTGGCCACGGTCGTGTGCACTCCCCAAATCGTGTGCGCTACGTGTGCACTAAGAGGTCAAAGCGGGTACAAACGTGTGCAATTTCGACTAGTTTGGAGTGCACACGTTCATGTTTCATCTTGTTGAAGCATAAGGTAAATCATTGAAATCGCAACACTATCGCTTTTCTGTGGCTCCGATGATGGACTGGACCGATCGGCATTGCCGGGTGTTCCATCGCCATCTGACGCGGCGGGCGCTGCTCTATACGGAGATGTTGACGACCGGCGCCATCATTCATGGCGACCGGGAGCGGCTGCTCGGGTTCGACGCGGTCGAGCATCCGGTGGCGCTTCAGCTTGGCGGGTCGGATCCGCGCGAGCTCGCACAGGCCGCGCGGATCGGCGAAGAGTTCGGCTATGACGAGATCAACCTCAATGTCGGCTGCCCGTCGGATCGTGTGAAGGATGGCCGCTTTGGAGCCTGCCTCATGGCGGAGCCGGAGCTTGTGGCGCGATGTGTCGACGCGATGAAGGGCGCGGTTTCCATTCCCGTCACCGTCAAATGCCGCATCGGCATCGACGATCAGGATCCGGAGGTCGCGCTCGATACGCTTGCGCGCGGAGTGGTCGCCTCAGGCTGCGATGCGCTGATCGTGCATGCCCGCAAGGCCTGGCTCAACGGTCTGTCGCCGAAGGAGAACCGCGACATCCCGCCGCTCGACTATGACCGCGTCTATCGCCTCAAGCGCGCGATGCCTGATGTGCCCATCATCATCAACGGCGGCATCCCCGGTATCGACGAGGCGAAAGCGCATCTCGAGCACGTCGACGGCGTGATGCTCGGCCGCGCCGCCTATCAGGAGCCATGGCGGCTGCTCTCCGTCGATCAAGACATCTTCGGCGAAGCGGCGCCGCATGCGACGATGCAGGACGCGCTCGAAGCGATGATGCCCTATATCGAGCAGCAGCTCGCGCGGGGCACGCGGCTGCATGCGATCACGCGGCATTTCGTCGGGGCGTTCCACGCCGTGCCCGGTGCGCGCGCCTTCCGCCGCCATCTTGCCGAGCAGGGGGTGAAGCCGGGCGCCGGTGTGGACGTGCTGCGCGATGCGATCGCGCGTGTCGGTGCGCGCGCTCCGGCGGAGGCCGCGGCCTAGCCCAAACGGGTGAAGAGCCGGATCGCAAAATCCGGCTCCTCGTCGATCCGCCTCAGCGGAGCAGATCGAAATGATAGTTCACGCCGACGCGGAAGGTGTGGAATTTGGCGGCGTTCCAGTCCGGCAGATTGTCGTGCTTGAACTCGGTGTAGAGATATTCGGCCTTGGCCGACCATTTCGGCAGGAACGCCCATTCGACGCCGCCGCCCGCGGTCCAACCCATCTTCATCTTGTTGATCGGCCCGTCCTTCAACTCGCCGGTGGCAAGACCCGCGGTCCCGAAGAACAGCAGCCGTGAATCCATCGTCGCGATGCCGGCGCGGGCGCGGCCGGTCATGTACCAGGGGATGCTCACCGCGGCGCTGTTGAGCGCGTCGTGGTTCTTGATGTCGCCGCCCTGGAAGTCATTCTCGATGCCGACCACGAACATCGGCGAGAGCTGGTAGTTGTAGCCAATCTGCACGCCGCCGACGGCGCCCTTGACCTTGCCGCCACTGATGCCGACGAGATTATTGAACGCGTCGTCGCCGCTCTCTGCGTAGCCGGCGTTGAAGCCCGCATAGAGACCCGTCCACGAATACACCGGCTGCGGCGCCGTGTAGGCGGAGGAGGGCGCGGCGTAGCGCGGCGACAGGTCGGCAGCGCAGGCGCTGCTCGCGGCGAACACCGCGGCAAAGGGCAGGGCGCGCATCGTGCGGCGTAAGGCGGCTCTGGCAGTCATGATTCTCAATCTCCCACTTGGCCGCACCTCACGGAGCAGCCTTGTCCAACCCCGATCCGGGAATGGGATCGTTATAAACCGACTAGGCGGTTTGTAAATAGAGGAAATGCCACATCGATGGATTGTTCGCGGGGCTCGGGGTTAGGCGGTTGGCCGGCAGCCGCGCCGATGTTGCGCAGCGCGCTGGCGCAAAGGTGGCCTCGCGGACTGGATCAAGCGGGGCTGCCTGGATGGAGCGGCTCCGTCAGTTTGACTGGCGCCAGAGCGGCCAAGGAGCGATTTGACAAACGCCGATCGCGTTGTGCGTCTCAGGCAGTCGCGGCTGATTGGGCCTTGATCGTGCGCATGGGGTGCGCAGCGAAGCGGATTATCGGAGCGCGCGGCGATCCGGCAATTCCGGGTAGCCGGTGAGCATCAGCTTGTCGGCGCGCACACCCCAGCTCTCCAGGCGGTCGAGGAAGCTCATGCCAAGCAGATTGGTCTTCATCTGCCCGCGCGGCACGACGAGGGCCGGCACCGACTTTTCGACGAGGTGGCCGACGGAGAGACGGTCGAGCGTAAGGCGGGCCGCCTTGGTGTGGCCACCCGCGGTTTCGAGATCGACGTCGTATTCGAGCATCTCGAGAGGCAGTCCGATCGCTTTCGCGGTTTCCCAGGTCAGCACCACGGAGGTCGCGCCGGTATCGATCACCATCGGTGCGGCGACGCCGTTGATCTTCGCACGTAGCGCGAATTCGCCGCCCTGGCCGCGCTGGATCTGCACGGCCGGGGCCGGGGAGGCGATCTGCGCGCGAAACATGTGCGAGACCTTGTTGCTTGCGCGCGCGATCCGGTCGGGATCGCCATAGGCGACAACGGCACCGGCCGTGCCGGCGAGCATGACGAGAACGAGCAGGAAGCGGATCATTGCGCGCCTCCGAGGCGACGCAGGGCGGTCAGGCGCGTTTCGGCGATCCCGCGATCGGCTGCAAACCCGCGTCCGCCATGCGTGCCGGCAACAGCGCCATCACCGCGAGCCGTTCCGTGCTCTCCATGGCGTGCCAGCGCGCGATCTCCGGCAAGGTCCGGCCGCAGCCGAAGCACAGCCTGGTCTTCGGATCGATCATGCAGACGGCGACGCACGGCGTTTCTTTGCTCATGTGGACATAGTGGGGGATCGTCGGGCATGTCTGCAAGCATCTCGTTAAGAGCCCGTACCTGCGCTCATGATCGGCTTGTGGCGCGGCCGGCGCTTCTCGTCGGGCACCGCGGAACTGTCCGGCTGGAGCGGCGGAGAATCGTCCGACATCGGCGCCAGCGCACTCATCACGCGCTCCGGCGGGAAGGTGACGATGACCTCGGTGCCGATGCGCAGCTTCGATTTCAGCGTGAATGTGCCGCCATGCAGGTCGATCAGGTTCTTGGCGATGGGCAGGCCGAGCCCTGCACCCTGTTCGGCCGACTTGATCGAGTTGGAGCCCTGGCCGAACGAGGCGAGCACGATCGGGATCTCGTCCTCGGGGATGCCGGAGCCGGAATCCCTCACCGAGAGATATTGCCCGCCCGAGGCGGTCCAGCCGGCCTTGAGCCAGATCTCGCCGCCTTGCGGGGTGAACTTGATCGAGTTGGAGAGCAGGTTGAGCACGACCTGGCGGATCGCCCGCTCGTCGGCCCAGAGCCGCGGCATGGCCTGCTCGAACACCTCATGGATGGTGATGCCGCGGCTCGAGGCGCGCAGCTTCATCAAATGATGGCAGTCGGCGACGATGCCGACCAGCGACACCGCTTCCTCGTTGAGCTCGTAACGGCCAGCCTCGATCCGCGACAGATCGAGGATCTCGTTGATGAGGTTGAGCAGGTGCACGCCGGAATTATGGATGTCGGCGGAATATTCCTTGTAGACCGGCACCGCGTGCGCGCCAAAAATTTCGCTCTTCATCACCTCGGAGAAGCCGAGGATCGCGTTCAGCGGCGTGCGCAGCTCGTGACTCATCTGCGCGAGGAAGCGCGATTTTGCGACGTTGGCGGATTCGGCGCGGTGGCGCGCTTCGTCCGAGATCGCCTTGGCCTGTTCGAGCTCGCCGATCAGCGCGTCCTTCTCGGCGCGTGCCTCGAGCGTGGCGAAGGTCGAGGAGTGCAGGCGGTGCGCCAGCAGCACGAAATAGCCTTCGGCTGCGAGCGCGAGCGCCGCTAGGATGTAATTGTCGAGCGCGCCGGTGATTGCAAAGCTCAGCGCCATTGCGACCGCGACCGGCGCCGTGGCTGCGAGGGCGGCGATCGGCAGATTGGCGGCCAGCATACTCGACACCGCGATCACCAGCAGCATCAGGAACATCATCAGCGTTTCCGTGACCATGTCGAGCACGGGATGGATCAGGATCGCCATCCAGCACAGGCCATAGAGCAGGTCGAGCACGACGAAGTGCGTCCGCCATGTGCGCGTCGCCGCGGGCGAGGAGCCCTCTGCCAGGAAACGGTGGCAGCTGCGGATCATCGCGGCGTGGATGCAGAGCATGCCGGCGGTCCAGGCCGCGGCCGGGATCGGCTGCATCCACAGCCCGAACAGCACGCCGGTAGCGACCACCAGCAGCATCACGACATAGGAGGCCGACAGCCGCGTCTGGGCATATTGGCGCAGCATCTCGGCGTCGAAAGCCGGCCGGGTTCCGCTGGTCGACGTTAACTTGTCGCGCGCCTCGCGTACCCGCTGCGACGCAGCCCGTCGGCTGCTCGCCGATGGCGCGCTCACCGGCTCGGCCGGAAGCTGTACGACCTCTGGCTTTTCAGCGGGTTTACTCATCGAACAACAACATTCCTGCCTGCGCAAAGGCGGGCCTTCTGCATTGTCTATCTCTGGCAAGAAATCCTTAAGAGGTGACTTAAGGAGCTAAAGAATTACGTTAACCCGGCGTTAATTTTGAACGCGCGCAGTGCCGGTCAGTGCAGTGCCGCATGCTGGGCGACGTAGACCACCGCGCCCGCCAGATAGCCCGCGAGCGCGGGGATGGCGATGCGGCGAGCGTACCAGAGGAACTCGATCCGCTCGAGCCCCATGGCGGCGACGCCTGCGGCCGAGCCGATGATCAGGATCGAGCCCCCGGTGCCGGCGCAATAGGCGATGAACTCCCAGAGGAAGCTGTCGGTCGGGTAGTGGCCGAGGTCGTACATGCCCATGGTCGCCGCCACCAGCGGCACGTTGTCGATGACGGCGCTGAGCAGGCCGAGCACGACGACGATGACGTCCTGGCGGCCAATCGTCGCCTCCAGCCAGCGCGCCAGCATCGACAGGAGGCCCGCATGTTCGAGGCAGGCGACCGCCAGCAGAATGCCGAGGAAGAACACGATCGAGCTCATGTCGATCCGCGTCAGCGCATGCGCGAGCGTCAGCGGACGGCGAACATGCTCGTCCTTGTCGCGGTGAACGACCTCGCCGACCAGCCAGACGATGCCGAGCCCGAGCAGCACGCCCATGAAGGGCGGCAGATGCGTGACCGCCTTGAAGGCGGGCACGGCGATCAATACGCCGAGCCCGAGATAGAACATCAGGTTGCGCTCGAACGACCCGACGAGCTGAACTCCGTCGTCCTTGGGCGGCGGTGCGATGGTCTTGCCCTTCACCAGAAGGCTGATGAAGGCGAGCGGCACGAGCAGATTGACCAGCGAGGGGAGGAACACCGAACCCATGATCTTCAGCGGCGTGATCTGCCCGCCGATCCACAGCATGGTCGTGGTGACGTCGCCGATCACGGTCCAGGCGCCGCCGGCATTGGCGGCGATGACGATGAGGGAGGCGAACAGCAGGCGGTCGTCGCGCCTGGCGATCAGCCGCTGGATCAGCGAGACCATCACGATGGTGGTGGTCAGATTGTCCAGGATCGCGCTGAGGAAGAAGGTCACGAAGCCGATCAGCCACATCAGGCGGACCTGACTCGTCGTGCTGATGCGGGAGGTGATGACCTCGAAACCGTCGTGGGCGTCGATCACCTCGACGATGGTCATCGCGCCGATCAGGAAGAACACGATCTGCGCGGTGGAAACGACGGATTCGTCGATCTGCCGGCCGACCATGGCGTGGTCGCCGATCGTGGCCGCGTAGATCGCCCAGAGCAGCCCGGCGCCGATCAGCGCCGTGGCACTCTTGCTGATCCGGAGCGGGTGTTCGAGCGCGATCGCCGCATAGGCCAGAACGAAGATGACGGCGATCGCGATCAGCAAGGCGGGATCAGTTCGACAGGTGTCAGCGGTTCAAGCGCGCGAGCAGGCTCGACGTATCCCAGCGCTTGCCGCCCATCTTCTCGACCTCGGCGTAGAACTGGTCGACCAGCGCGGTCACCGGCAGATTGGCACCGTTGCGGCGGGCTTCGGCCAGCGAGATCGAGAGGTCCTTGCGCATCCATTCGACCGCGAAGCCGAAATCATACTTGTCCTCGTTCATGGTCTTGTAGCGGTTCTCCATCTGCCAGGACTGCGCTGCGCCCTTGGAGATGGTCTCGATCACGGCGGCGACGTCGAGGCCACTCTTCTTGGCGAAGTGGATACCCTCGGAGAGGCCCTGCACCAAACCGGCGATGCAGATCTGGTTGACCATTTTGGTCAACTGGCCGGAGCCGGCGGGCCCGAGCAGCTTGCACATCCGCGCATAAGCGCCCGTTATGATCGGCTCGGCGCCGGAATAGGCGTCCTGCGCGCCGCCGCACATCACCGTCAGCACGCCGTTCTCGGCGCCGGCCTGGCCGCCGGAAACGGGAGCGTCGATGAACTTGAAACCGGCCTTGGTGGCGGCAGCGTCGAGCTCGCGTGCGACCTCGGCGGAGGCGGTGGTGTGGTCGACGAAGGTCGCGCCCTTCTTCATGCCGGCGAACGCGCCGTCGGGGCCGTTCGCGACCGCGCGCAGATCGTTGTCGTTGCCGACGCAGCACATCACGAAGTCCTGGCCTTCGGCTGCCGCCTTCGGGGTCGCCGCGGTCTTGCCGCCGAACTTGTCCGCCCATTCCTTCGCCTTGGCCGCGGTGCGGTTATAGACGGTGACCTCATGGCCCCCTTTTTTCACGAGGTGTCCGGCCATGGGGAAGCCCATCACGCCGAGACCGAGGAAAGCGACTTTAGCCATGTGTGGTACCTTGTCCGTAGTTTGGGTTTTACGGTTTTTGCCGGGCGAGGGGGCGCCCGGTTCCGCTATGAGGGCGGATTAGGAGCGCACCATAAACCCTTGAGGCCAGAGGGCAACGGCTTCGTTTGGCAGCCGCCTGTGCTAGGATGGCGGGACTTAAGGTCCTACATAAAAAAGGGAGCGAAAGCATGGGCGGCGTGAGCGTTGGTGTCCTCGATCATTTCAACATCCGGACCCGGAATCTGGCCGAGACGGTCCGCTTCTATGAGGACGTGCTGGGCCTGGAAAAAGGCGCCCGGCCCGATTTCGCCTTCCCGGGGGCCTGGATGTACAGCGAGGGCAAGCCGGTGGTGCACCTCGTCGATATTTCCCCGACCTCGGAGCCACAAAAGCCGGATTCCGGCGTTGTCCACCATGTCGCCTTCGTCAGCCGCGGTTTCGACGGCATGAAGCAGCGGTTGACGTCCAAGGGCATGAAATTCGACTCCCGCCAGGTGCCCGGCGGCGACCTCTGGCAGATCTTCGTCCACGACCCCAACGGGGTCATGATCGAGCTCAATTACGAGGCCGCTGCGGAGCAGGGGGCTGCCCCCGCGGAGATGGCAGACGATATCGGCAAGCAGTAGCCTTTTGGCCGTTTCCGCTCTAATGGGGCATCCTCAAGCCTTGAGCGTGATCTGATCGGAAAGCCGCTCCACACTTTTCCGGATCATGCTCTGTTCAGGAGATGCGCTTTGAGCGTGACGCAGCAACAGGTTCTCGACAGCCTCGCCAGGATCAAGTCGCCCCGCGGGGTCGCGCTCACCAATGCCAATGTGCTGAGCGCGATCAGCGCGGCCGACGGCAAGGTGTTCTTCTCGATCAACGTCGATGCCGCCGAGGCGCGGGCCTGGGAATCCGTCCGGGCCGAAGCCGAAGCCGCCGTGCGCGCCATTCCCGGCGTCACCACCGTGATGGTGGCGCTGACCGCCGAGCGCAAGCCGGGCGCCGCGCCACCTCCGCCGCCAACGCCGAGCCGCGGCACGCCGGGCGTGCAGCCGGTCCACGCCCACAAGCCACCGCCGCAGGGCGGCGCCCAATCGCCGATGGCTCGCCAGTCCGAGATTCCGGGTGTCGCTGCCGTGATCGCGGTTGCCTCGGGCAAGGGGGGCGTCGGCAAGTCGACCACCGCGCTCAACCTGGCGCTGGGCCTGCGCGACCTCGGCCTCAGGGTCGGGCTGCTCGATGCCGACATCTACGGCCCCTCGGTGCCGCGGTTGACGGGCCTGCACGAGAAGCCGGCGCTGGACGGCGAGCGCAAGATGATTCCGCTCAAGCGTTTTGGCCTCGCCATCATGTCGATCGGCTTCCTGGTGGAGGAAGAGACCGCGATGATCTGGCGCGGTCCGATGGTGATGTCGGCGGTGACGCAGATGCTGCGCGACGTCGCATGGGGGAGCCTCGACGTACTCGTGGTCGACATGCCGCCCGGTACCGGCGATGCCCAGCTCACGCTCGCGCAGAACGTGCCGCTCAAGGGTGCCGTGATCGTCTCGACCCCGCAGGACCTGTCCCTGATCGATGCAAGGCGGGGGCTTGCGATGTTCAGGAAGGTCAACGTGCCCGTGCTCGGCATCGTCGAGAACATGAGCTACTTCCAGTGCCCGCATTGCGGCACGAAATCGGATATTTTCGGCCATGGCGGCGCGCGCCACGAGGCCGAGAAGCTCGGGGTACCGTTCCTGGGCGAGATCCCCCTGCACATGGCGATTCGCGCCACCTCGGATGCCGGAAATCCCGTGGTCGACAGCGAGCCGGACGGCCCTCATGCGGCGATCTATCGCGCCATTGCGGGGCAGGTCCGGGACCAGCTCAAAGGCGTTATCGCCGCGGCCTGAGCCGGTCTTTTGGGGACATGCGACTTTCGTAGAGCCCCGTCATGCCATTGTCGCGTTCCGAAAGCGGGGCTTCCGTGTTAAAGGCCACGGCAGTCAAGCCCCTTCGGTTCGACGCGACAAAAACGCGTCGCCGGAACGAGCGGCGACAACGAGGAAGTTTAGGGGAAACGCCCCAACAAGGAGAGACCTGAAGATGAAGCGTCGTGATTTCCTGAAAGTGTCGGCAGCAGGCGCGGCGGCGACCGCCGCGGTGGCCTCGCCGGCGATCGCGCAGTCCATGCCCGAGATCAAGTGGCGCCTGACGTCGAGCTTCCCGAAGTCGCTCGACACCATCTATGGCGGTGGCGAGCAGCTGGCGAAGTACGTCGCCGAGATGACCGACAACAAATTCCAGATCCAGGTGTTCGCCGCCGGCGAAATCGTCCCCGGCCTCCAGGCGCTCGATGCGACCTCGAACGGCACGGTCGAGATGTGCCACACCGTCTCCTACTACTATGTCGGCAAGGACCCGACCTGGGCGATCTACGCCTCGGTGCCGTTCGGCCTCAACGCGCGCCAGCAGAACTCCTGGTGGTACCAGGGCGGCGGCGAGCAACTCGGCAACGAGTTCTTCAAGAAGTCGAACGTGATCGGTCAGCCCTGCGGCAACACCGGCACCCAGATGGGCGGTTGGTTCCGCAAGGAGATCAAGACCGTTGCGGACCTCTCCGGCCTCAAGATGCGCATCGGCGGCATCGCCGGCCAGGTGCTCCAGAAGGTCGGCGTCGTGCCGCAGCAGCTCGCCGGCGGCGACATCTATCCGGCACTCGAGAAGGGCACCATCGACGCCGCCGAGTGGGTCGGCCCCTACGATGACGAGAAGCTCGGCTTCGCCAAGGTCGCCAAGTACTACTACTATCCCGGCTTCTGGGAAGGTGGTCCGACCGTCCACGCCTTCACCAATTTGGACAAGTGGAATTCGCTGCCGAAGAACTACCAGGCGATCCTCACCAACGCGATGGCCAACGCCAACAGCTGGATGGCCGCGCGCTACGACATGCAGAACCCGGCGGCGCTGAAGCGTCTGGTCGCCGGCGGCACCCAGCTTCGTCCCTTCACCAACGAAGTGCTCGAGGCCTGCCTCAAGTCGACCAACGAGCTGTGGGGCGAGATCTCGGCCAAGAACCCCGACTTCAAGAAGTCGATCGACGCCATGCAGGCCTACCGCTCCGACGAATATCTGTGGTGGCAGGTCGCCGAATACACCTACGACAGCTTCATGATCCGCTCGCGCACCCGCGGCTGATCTTTCGAAACGTCGCAAGACGACAGAGCCCGGCCTCGTTTGCGAGGCCGGGCTTTTTCTTTTGCAGCCAGCGGCCGCCCAAACAAAAATATGAAAAACAACCCCATGCACAGTAGAAGCGCGATGAGGGCAGGTTGCCCTGTGAATGCTGCTAACCATTTGGACCGTTGGGGCAAATCAGCAGGAAGGGGCAATCGTCGCGCAGCCGGAGCCAACGCGGCGATTTTGCCTGATCGCGGCATCTGGAATGACATCGTCATTTGCCGCGCGTCCGTTCCCGCATCGTCATTGCGAAGAGCCTTTGGGAAGAAGCAATCCAGACCGTCACCGCGGATGGACTCTGGATTGCTTCCGCCTTCGCCGAGGCTTCGGCGGACAAGTCGCTATGCTCGCAATGACGAGTGGATGGAGTTGGGGCTCAACCCAGCAACGAACCCGTTTGACACGTCGGGCAAAACAGTGGCAAAAAGCCAACATCGCATAATCCGAAATTGGCGCTTCGGTGCCGATCCCGTGAGGTGACGATGAGCTTCGATCCCGATGAGGTTCAACGCGCGCTGCGCAAGGCATGGTCGCTGTCGACTTCCAGCCAATGGACGCCGAACAATCCGGCGGCAGGGCAGTGCAACGTCACGGCGCTGCTCGTTCACGAACTCTTCGGCGGCGAGCTGCTGAAGACGCCTCTGCCGGCGGGCGATCATTTCTACAATCGGATCGAAGGACGGCGGTACGACTTCACAGCGAGCCAGTTCGATCAGCCGATTGCCTACGTCGACTTGCTCACAGATCGAGCCGACGCAGAGCTGGGAGCAACGAGCGACCAACTGGCCGAACTCAGAGCCGCTTTTCTGCGGCACCGTACTAAATCAGTTTAGTCAGCTTGTTGGGATCGACGCATATTGCGTCGTTCAGTTCTCGGTCGTACGTTGGCCGACGGCATAGACATGGCAGGCTGTGCCGGAAGTATTGCTTTTGCATTCCGCGACAGACCTGTCGCGCGCTTCCGTTGCCGTCCGGCTGGCGGGTGCCAGGCCACAGGCTCCCTTATCGTCGATGGCAAATGCCTTGAAGTCGCTGCGAATGGCCACATAGCTGGCAAACGCCCTCTGGCAGTCCGGCGAAAGACCGGTTGGTGTTGGAAGCGGTGCAGGCTCTGGCAGATCGATCGTAACCGCGGTCGGCAGTTTAAGCTCGGCAAGGAACGGCTCAGCGACTGTGAGCCAGGTTTCGGCCGCTGCCCCTATGATGAGGTCATGACCGTCGGTTCCAAAGGGCGGCAGGATCTGCAATCGCGCCGGCGCGCCGCCGGCCGTGTATGCGGCGATCATCCGATGCGCGAGTTCGGGGCCATATGACCGGTCATTTTCGGCGTAGAGCCAAAGCGCCGGTACGCGGGCGGTTCGGCCGAGTGATGCCACTGTGCCCACGAGACGATCGGGGCTGCAGGCTTCGTCCGGCTTGGCCATCGCATGATAACCGCCGTCGAAGTTCAGAACGCCTACGACGCCGGCGGGATTTCGCTCGGCGACGGCGAGCATGGTTAGCCCGCCGGTTGAGTGGCCGAGCAGCAGGATGTGGTCGGGATCGACCCAGGGCTCACGTCGGGCCGCCGCCATCGCCACAATGATGTCGTCTGCCGCAATGCGCTCGGCCGCGAGGTAATCACACGGCCTTAGCAGTTCCTCGGAGTAGCTCCCTCCAGACAGGCCGAAGCCACGACGCATGATGGACAAGGTCGCGTAGCCACGCTGGGCCAGAGCTACGGCCGGTGTGTTGAAGGCGGTCGGAGTACGCTTGGCAATGTTGCGGAAGAACGCGTCATCCCATCCCCCTGGGGTGCCATGAGTCATGATCACCAACGGAAATCGGCCGGGACGATCCGGGCGAACGACATAGCCGTCCAGCGTCAAATCCTTGCCGAACATCCTGACGGGCAATGTTATGGGCGCACTGATCAGGCCGGACATGAGCCCGGGGTTTTCGGCATGAGCAACGGTGGCGAACGACAGAAGCAGCGCGATCAGGATCCGCACGTGAAACTCCAGAACGGGGCGCCTTGTCAAAGCGGGCTTCGGCAATCTAGCGTGTAATCCAGCCTTCGTTCAACCGGTCACTCGCTTTTGACTGCCATGTGGACGTGACGTCCGAGCCGGACCCGCGCGCGTGTTGGTCGCGCCGGAAATCACCGTTCAAGACCACCGATCTACAGCTGCGGACCAGATAGTCTAACCTCTCGCTCGGCGCGGAAGACATTGCCATACAGGTTGCTGATCCATTGTCTTCCGCTCGAGGTTACGTTCAAATAACGGATCGCCGTCGGGACTTGCGGTGCGACCTTGGTCCAGTAGAACTGCGGATATTTGTGCACCACGTCCGCGGGTGTGGCGTATCCGAGCGATTTGTTGAGCCCTATCTCTTCGAATTCATAGAAGAGCGCATTTGATTTCTTCATGTAGTTCGGATCGCCGAGCTGGCCGATCAGATCAGCGGCGCGCAGCAACAAACCTTCTTCCTCGTCCAGATCATCCTTGAGTTCGCTCGTTGGTGCGTCTGTATAGGGAAAGCGGGTATATTCGATGGCTTGGGCAACGCGCGCGGCGTCGATCTGGTCGACTGCGTCGAGGCGCTCCACCGCGAACAATTTCGAGCGATCGACGTGATAGGGCGCAAGCGCTGCATCGGAGGAGCCGACCGGCAACTCAACCGTTCGGCCGGTACCATCAACGACATAGGCACCCTCCTGGTCTCCGTAGATGACGCCCCGAACGTAGCCGATGTCGTGGATCAGACAGGCCAGGATAAAGTGAGCGTAATCGCTGGCCGTGGTTTGCCTCAGAAGTGAGCGGCCGATCAGGATGTCGTGCCCCACCAGCGTGACCAACAGGGTGTGCTCCACGTTGTGATACAATGCATCGCTGTTGCCGATACATTCCAGGGCCAGCTTCGCCGCGTAAGGGAGCAATTCCGGCAAGCTGGCATGCGATGAGCCGAAGCGGCCTTTTGTCTCCGAGATGAGGAACGCACCGAGCGCCTGGGACGTCAGTTCTGGAATTGTTATCATGAGCAAGGTCCTCGTCGACGAACCCCCAGTAAGCCTGCTGCAGGATCAGGAGGGAGAGGAGGCCACTGGAAGAATGCGACGCCGAGCTGGAAATTGCCGGGCGCCAGCGAACTGAAAGGCGACGTCGCCGCCTGAAATGGGCTGAACATGACGTGAGGCCAAAGGCTGGGGTGATGCTTGACCTAGATCAACGTGGCTGCGGCGCATGCTACGTCTGCCCGGCAGCAACGCCCGTTCAGGGTGGTCAAAAGCCGGCGTGCGGCGCGAAGGCCAGTCAGCCGGAGGCTGACATCGGCCGACAATTCAGCCATGGCGCCAATTTGTCGCCAGACCGCGTGGCTGGTCCGCCCTAGAAAGCGCGGAGGGTGCACCGGTACGCTCGGGTTCGAATGAACCCCACCCGACGGCGGAGCGACATGTTATTCTGGGTCATTGTATTTATGTGATTATCAGGAGACCGGATCATGATTCCTCAGGATCGGTTTCGCGGCCTTTTTCATAAATATCTGTTCGCGCTTTTCGTGGCTGTCGCGATCCCACTTGCATTCAACGGCGTCATTGAGGCGTGGTTCGGCTATCGCGATCAGCGCGCGAGGCTCGACCAGTGGCTTAGCCTCCAGTCCGCATCCGCGGCCGCCGAAATTCACGATTTCATCCACGGCATCACGAGTCAGCTTGGCTGGCTGGTTCAGCTTCCATGGAGTGACGAGTTCGACGAACGCCGGCGGACCGACGCGTTGCGCCTGCTTCGACAAGCGCCCGCCATCGTCAGTCTCACACTCCTCGACGGCAATGGCCTGGAGCGTCTCTACATCTCGCGGATCGGCCTCAATCGTATCGAGAGCCGCACGGACCGATCAGCCGATCCCGCCCTGGTTGGTGCCCGCGCAGCTCAGATCTGGTTCAGCGACGTCAGCTACAATCGAGGCTCCGAACCGTACTTGACGGTCGGGATTGCCGGCAACCGGCCGGCTGTCGGCGCGGTCATAGCCGAAGTGAACCTCAAGCTGATTTGGGACGTGATCTCGGCGATCAAGGTCGGAAAGACCGGCTCCGCCTTCGTCCTGGACCGATCGGGTCGCCTGATCGCCCATCCCGACATCAGCCTCGTGCTCCGCGGGGCGGAGGAAGCAACCTCCAAACCATTTCGGGCTGTGCGGGACGCGATAGGGTCGAAAGCGGGCTTCGCAACGAGCCGGGATGCGCAAGGACACTATGTTGCCGCCAGCGCTGCTCCCGTACTGGGCCCCGACTGGACAGTCGTGGTCGTGCAGCCGCTATCCGAAGCTTACGCGCCGATCTATTCCGCCCTGTGGCGGACGGCAATGCTCCTCGCAATCAGCACCATGCTCGCAGGGATACTTGCCTATGCACTGGCGCACCGGATGACGGAGCCGATCAAGCTGCTCGAGGAGGGCACGGAGAGGATTGGTGCCGGGTCCTTTGACCACCGCATCTCGATCCACACCGGGGACGAGTTCCAGCGTCTTGCAAACAGTTTCAACAGAATGGCGTCCGAGCTGGCGCTGGCGCAGCAGCACCAGGAGCGCATCGCCAAGCTGAAGCGGTTCCTTGCTCCGCAGGTCGCCGATCTCGTCGATCGAGCCGGCGATGACAGCGTGCTGGACGGCCGCCGTACGGAAGTCGTCGTTGTCTTCTGCGATTTGAGGGGGTTCACCGCGTTTTCAGCAGGCGCCGCGCCCGAGGACGTCATGAGCTTATTGTCGGAATATTATGAAAGCCTTGGCAGGGTCATCACGAAATTCGAGGCAACGCTGATCAATTTCTCCGGAGACGGACTGATGGTGCTGGTGAACGCGCCTGTCCCGGTCGTAGAGCCTGCATTGAGAGCCATCGATCTCGCCATCGACATGCAGACGAACGTGCAAGCCCTCATCGCCGGCTGGCGATCGCGTGGCTACCACATTGGTTTCGGAATCGGCCTTGCCAGCGGGCCGGCGACTGTCGGCCGGATCGGATACGAGGACCGGCTCGACTACACCGCCATTGGAAGCGTCGTGAATCTTGCGGCCCGGCTGTGCGCATCTGCCGCAGACAAGGAAATCCTGATCGACGCCAAAGTCGCCGCCGACGTCAAGGGCAGGCGGCCCCTTGAGGATCTCGGGGGCCGCGAGATCAAAGGATTTGACGAAGCCATTCCAGTCTTCGGAATATCCTTCGAGGCTCTCGAGCCGAGTGGCCGCGGGATGCCCGGCACAATCCGCTAGAGACTGTCCGCGTATCCGGGGCTATGCTCCGGCAAACGGCTGACGGCAGCGGGTCCGTGG
Organism: Bradyrhizobium sp. 604_D8_N2_3; assembly: GCF_051810765.1. NCBI lineage: Bacteria > Pseudomonadati > Pseudomonadota > Alphaproteobacteria > Hyphomicrobiales > Nitrobacteraceae > Bradyrhizobium > Bradyrhizobium sp. 604_D8_N2_3. The sequence goes on from NZ_JBPWPM010000001.1 coordinate 3,883,425, forward strand.
GCATGAGGTGCGCCAACTCTGAAGCAGCAACGCTACGCAGACGCGCCAGACGGCGTGATTTTCTTCTTTGGATGGCAGGCGCCGCGACGTGGACGACCGTCTCGTATGGGCAGAAGCCCTCCATGCCGGTCATCGGATATCTTTGCCCGGAGTCACCCGAGCTCTTTGGCAGTCGACTTGAGGCTTTCCGACAGGGACTGGAGGAAGCCGGCTTCGTCGAGGGGCGCAATGTGGCGATCGACTTTCAGTGGGCCGCCGGACAATATTCTCGATTGCCAGCCCTGGCTGCCGAATTGGTCGCCAGAAATGTAGACCTGATCGTGGCTCCTGGCGGGGCTCCCGTGGCACTTGCCGCGAAGGGTACGGGTACGACCAAGACCATCGTGTTCGAGATGGGCGGCGACCCCGTTCAGCTACGCGTGGTGGACAGCCTGTCGCGGCCGGGCGGAAATATCACGGGGGTATCGAGCCTGAGCGTCGATGTGTCGCCAAAGCGGCTTGAGCTGATGCGCGACCTGTTGCCCACGGCGACCAGATTGGCGGTGGTCGCCAACCCGACAAGTCCGACCGCACCATCACAATTGCAGAAGCTTCAGGCGGCCGCAGAAACCCTGCGGGTTCAACTGCAGATCTATAGCGCAAGCAAGGAGGATGAATTTGAATCCGTGTTCGCGGCCGTTGCCAGGGACGGGCCAGGCGGAGTTGTGTTTACCTCCGACCCTTATTTTGCATTTCGCAGTGCCCGGCTGGCGGCTCTCGCGATGAAATATCAATTGCCCGCAATCACGCAGACCCGAGACTTTCCCGTGGCTGGAGGTTTGATGAGCTACGGGGGAGATTTCGTGCAGTCGCACCGTCGCGCGGGTATCTATGCCGGACGCATTCTGTCGGGCGAGAAGCCTTCCGATCTTCCGGTTCAGCTCGTCACGAAGGTGGAGCTCGTTGTCAATTTGAAGGCAGCGAAACTGCTCGGCCATCCGTTCTCCGCGGCAGTCATTGCCGGCGCGGATGAGGTGATCGAGTAAACCATCATGGGAACGCGCCCAGATCGGCTTACACGAACCTGACAGGAGGCGCGGGCGAGCCTGCCACGCGCTTTTTCGCTGGCCGAGGCGGCCGGAATGGTGGAAGAGAGCGAAGATGCGGCGCGAGCCGTGATTGCACCGGAACATCCGGCGGGACTGCGATGCGCCTTCTGATCGTCGAGGACAATGTCGAGCTGTCGCGGCTCGTTGCCGCCGGGCTGTCGGCCGCCGGCTACCAGAGCGACATCGTGAGCACCGCGGCCGAGGCACGCGAGGCGGTCAGCAGCGTCAGCTACGCTGCGATGATCCTCGACCTCGGCCTTCCCGACGGCGACGGCCTGTCGGTGCTGCGCGAGCTGCGCCGGCAGATGGAGCCGCTGCCGGTGCTGGTGCTGACCGCGCGCGGCGGCCTGCAGGACCGCGTCAGCGGCCTGCGCAGCGGCGCCGACGACTATCTCGCGAAGCCGTTCGCCATGGAGGAGCTGGTGGCGCGGCTGGAGGCGATCCTGCGCCGGCCCGGCCAGCTGCTCGGCCGCTCGTTGCGCCTTGCCAATCTCGTCTACGACACCGAAAGCCGCCAGATCTTCGTCGACGACCAGCCGCGGATCATCTCCGCGCGCGAGACCTCGGTGCTGGAGATTTTGCTGCGCCGGCAGGGGCGGGTGGTGCCTAAGAAGAACGTCGAGGACCATATCTTCGGGCTCGAAGGCGAGGTCGCCTCCAACGCGGTCGAGGTCTACGTCTCGCGGCTGCGCAAGCAGCTCACCGAGCACGGCGCCAAGGTCGTGATCCACACCATCCGCGGCGTCGGCTATCTCATGTCCGAGGAGAAATAGCGTGGCGGCCGCCGGGGCCTATGGCAGATCGCCGACATTCAAATCGTTGATCTGGCGCATCGTGTTCATGCACATCGTGGCGGTCGCGGTCGTCGCGATCTTCCTGCCGCTGGTGTTGTTCTGGCTGCTCAATTCCGAAGTCGACCAGCTGCACCGCGAAGCCATGCGGGCGCAGGCCGAGGTGCTGGCCGAGCGCATTGTCGCCGCGCCGGACGGCCTGCTGACGTTCAACCTGCCGGACAGCCTGCGGGGCCTCTATTCGGAAGCCTACGGCCGCTATCTCTACGATATCCGCGATGCCGACGGCCGTTTGCTGTTTTCGTCCCGCCGCAAGACGGGAGCGGCCGTGTCGGCGCCGCCGACACTTTCCGAGACGATTTCCGGCGCCGGCGTCACCCGCATCATCGACGGCAAGATCGTGCGCATCCGCGTGGCCGAGGATCTGGCGCATCGCGACGTCATCATCGACGACATCATCTCGAACTTCTTCCGCCGGGTCGGGTGGATCACCATTCCAATCCTGCTGATCCTGCTCGCCGCCGACATCATCATCTTCCGCCGCGCCATCGCGCCATTGTGGAAGGCGTCGGAGGAGGCCAGCAATATCGGGCCGGCGCGCACCGACATCCGCCTGCCGACGGAGCAGATCCCACGCGAGATCATGCCGCTCGTCATCGCCGTCAACCAGGCGCTCGACCGGCTCGAGGACGGTTTTCGGGTGCAGCGGCAGTTCACGGCGGATGCCGCGCATCAATTGCGCACGCCGCTCACGATCCTGCGCACTCGGATCGAGACGCTGGGCGATGGCGCCGCAAGGCAGGCGCTGCACGACGACATCGAAGGCATGAGCCGCATCGTCGCCCAGCTGCTGGAGATCGCCGAGCTCGACACCCTGGTGCTCGATCCCGGCGAGACCGCGGACCTGCGCGCCGTCTGCGCCGAGGTGGTCGGCTCCATCGCGCCGTTCGCGATCGCGCAGCACAAGGACATCGCGCTGAAGGGCGCCGACGCGCCGGTGCTGATCCACGGCAATGCGGAGATGCTCCAGCGCGCGATCTTCAACCTCGCCGAAAACGCCATCAAGTTCACGGCGAAGGATACCTCGGTCGACGTCGAGGTCGGGGACGACGGTTCGGTGCGCGTGCGCGATTGCGGCCCCGGCATCGCGGAGGCCGAGCGCGAGCTGATCTTCCAGCGCTTCTGGCGCGCCGACCGCCAGCGCAGCGACGGCGCGGGCCTCGGGCTCTCGATCGTGCGCGGGGTCGCGGACGATCATGCCGCGACGGTGGCGGTGGAAAATCTTTCAGGCGGCGGCGCGGAGTTCACGCTGCGGTTTCGGCTGGCGGAGGGAGCCGCGCACCCGGTTGGCCAAAGCTGACCACGGGAAGACGCCGCTATTTCAGCTTGCCTGTGGACAGGTCCATGATCATGCGCGTGGCCAGATAGAGCCGCGGCACGATGCTGTTGATCTGCACATATTCGGCATCGTTGGAATGCGCGCCGAAGCCTGACAGGCCCATGCCTTCCACCACGGCGCCGCTGGTCTTGAGCGCGGCAAACGCGGCGTCGGTGCCGCCGCCGGTCGCCTTCTCGTCGACCTTGAGGGACAGTCCGATTTCCCCATAGATTGTCTTGCCGTAGGCTGCGACGCGGCGCGAGGCGTCGTTGGCCTCCAGCGGCGGGCGGCGCACCTCGAATTTCAAGTCGACCCTGGAGTCGGGCAGCAGGCGATTCTTGATCTTCTCCTGCAGCGCCTTCTGCAATTCGTCGAAGTCGGCGACCTTGAGCGCACGCGCATCGGCCTGGGCCGAAGCGTCGGCCGGGATCACGTTGCGGTTGGTGCCGGCCTTCGAGACCGTCCAGTTCAGCTTCAGGCCCTGCTCGGGCTTGGACAGGTCCTTCATCTGCAGCACCTGGTGCGAGAGCTCGTACAGCGCGTTGATACCGCCCTCGGGCCGAGCGCCCGCGTGCGAGGACTTGCCGTGCACCGTAAGATAGGCCGAGCCGATGCCGCTGGTGGCAAGGCGCAGCGTGCCGTCGGTGCCGCCGCCCTCGAACGAGAACACCACGTCCTGATCCGCGGCGAATTTGGTGATGGTGCTGCGCCAGCCGGGCGAGGAGATCTCCTCGTCGCCATTGGTAAGCACCGTGAGCGTGCCGTAATCCTTGAAGCTCAGTTTCTGGAGCATCGCCACGGTATGGAGAATGAGTGCGACGCCCTGCTTGTCGTCGGCAATGCCGAGGCCGTAGGCCTTGTCGCCGTCGACGCGGAACGGCTGATCCTTCAGCATGCCCTTCAGGTACACCGTGTCCATGTGGGCGATCAGCATGATCTTCTTGCTGCCGGTGCCCTTGAACACGGCGTGCACGGCCGGGCCGATTGTCTCGGGCGTGTCGTCGAGGCGATAGACATCGGTGGGGTGTAAAATCTCCACCGTGCCGCCGAGCTGCTTGAGCTGGCCGGCAACGCGCTCGGCGATCTGGTTCAGGCCGTCGATGTCCTTGCTGCCGGATTCGACGCTGACGAGGTCGCGCAGCGTGTCGAGCAGCGGCTGCTGCTCCTTTTGCGCCAGCGCATGGACATCGGTCATCGGTTCCGCATGCGCAAACGTTGCGGCACATGCCAGCCAGAGCGATGCGATCAAGGGAGCGAGCGACGGAGCAGGGAGCGATCGGGACATGCGCGGCGGTCCATCAGTTGGAGGATGGCCCGGTATGCCCGTGTTTCCGGCGCTTGTCACGTGCGCGGGCGCGCGCGTCATGAACCGCCGAGGCGGAACATGACGGCGATGGTTATGGCCGCTACTTCTGCGGCGGTCCGAGATCCAGCGGCGGCAGGTCGATCTGCGGCACCTCGATCTTGACCTTGTCGAGGTCGACGTTGAGCGGCTTGTCGAGCAGGCCCGTCACCGTGATCGGGAAGATGATCACGAGCAGCACCATGATCAGCTGCAGGCCGATCCAGGGGATTGCGCCCCAATAGATGTCGGAGCTCTTCACTTCCTTCGGCGCCACGCCGCGCAGATAGAACAGCGCGAAGCCGAACGGGGGATGCAGGAACGAGGTCTGCATGTTCACGCACAGCATCACGCCGAACCAGATCAGCGCCGCGTCCGGTCCCACCACCGGGGCGAGGACCTTCTGCGCGATCGGCGCGATCATCGGCAGGATGATGAAGGCGATCTCGAAGAAGTCGAGGAAGAACGCCAGGAAGAAGATGAAGAGGTTGATGAAGATCAGGAAGCCCCACACGCCGCCGGGCAGCGAGGTCAGGAGATGCTCGAGCCAGACGCCGCCGGAGACGCCGAGGAACACCACCGAGAAGCAGGTCGAGCCGATCAGGATGAAGGTGACCATGCAGGTGAGGCGCATGGTGGACTCGTAGCCCTGCTTGATCAGGTCGCGCAGCTCGGGGATGCGTGCGGCCTGGATGCAGATCCACGCCACGGCGAGATAGGTGACGGCGAACGAGAGCCTGAAGACCAGGTTCTCGGTGAACAGCATCGCGACGATGGTGCCGACGCCGGCGGCGATCACGCCGCCGATCAGGATCATGCGGTCCTTCGAGGTGAAGTCCTTGTGATGGATCGCGGCGAGCACGATGGCGCCGACCGCGCCCATCGCGCCGGCTTCCGTCGGGGTCGCAAGACCCATCATCATGGTGCCGAGCACGACGAAGATCAGCACGGCCGAGGGGATGATGCCCATCAGGCACTTCTTCCACAGCGCCCAGCCGGTCAGCGTGCGCGCTTCCTTCGGCACCGGCGGCACGTGGCTCGGCTTGATCAGGCCGAGGATGAAGGTGTAGCCGGCGAACAGCATGATCTGGAACACCGACGGGCCCCAGGCGCCGAGATACATGTCGCCGACCGACTTGCCGAGCTGGTCGGCGAGCACGATCAGCACCAGCGAGGGCGGCACCAGCTGCGTGATCGTGCCGGAGGCCGCGAGCACGCCGGTGATATAGCGCATGTTGTAGCCGTAGCGGATCATCACCGGCATCGAGATCAGCGCCATGGCGATGACCTGCGCCGCCACCGTGCCGGTGATGGCGCCGAGGATGAAACCGACGATGATGACGGAATAGCCGAGGCCGCCGCGGACCGGGCCGAACAGCTGGCCCATCGAGTCCAGCATATCTTCGGCCAGTCCACATCTCTCTAATATGGCGCCCATGAAGGTGAAGAACGGGATCGCGAGCAGCAGCTCGTTGGAAAGCACGCTGCCGAACACGCGGCCGGGAATCGCCTGGAGGAAGTTGAGGTCGAAGAATCCGAGATGGATGGCGAGGAAGCCGAAGGAGAGGCCGACCGCCGCGAGCGTGAACGCGACGGGGAAGCCGATCAGCATCGCCAGAACCAGGCCGCCGAACATCAGCGGCGGCATCATTTCCAGCGTAATCATTGGGTCGGCCTCTCGTACTTGGCGTCGATCGTCACATAGCCCTGGAGAGCCGCGATACGCTTGATGACTTCGGAAACACCCTGAAGCGCCAGCAATACGAAGCCGGCGGGGATCACGAACTTGATGGGCCAGCGGATCAGGCCGCCGGCATTGCCCGACATCTCGCCGACGTTATAGGCCTGCATGAAGAACGGCCAGGACAGATAGGCGAGCAGGAGGCAGGAGGGGATCAGGAAGCAGAGCGTGCCGATCATGTCGAGCCAGAGCTGGCCGCGTTCCGAGAGCGTGAGGTAGAAGATCTCGACGCGGACATGCTCGTTGCGCTTGAAGGTGTAGGACGCGCCGAACATCACCAGGATGGCGAACATGTACCATTGCAGCTCCAGCCAGCCGTTCGAGGAGTTGCTGAAGGCATAGCGGATCATGGCATTGGCCGCGCTGACCAGGCACGCCAGCAGCACCAGGATGTTACAGACGTACCCAATCTTTTCATTGAGGGCGTCGATGGCGTTGCTCACCGCCAGCAATGGACGCATCTTACTTTCTCTCCGTCGCCGTCGCGGCCCAACACTTTACGGGAGGCTTCAGCACGCATCGCCTGGCCGGCGTGCGAAAAGCACGCGACCGCACGGACAATATTCCGGAGCGATTGCGGCGTCAGTCCTCCCCTCGTGCCTTGCCGTCTTGACCGCGACCGCCAAAGGGGCGCGGCCGGCTTATTGCTGCCGGGCAAGCAAAGGCGGCTGCACCAAACCAGCGGGCTTGTGCGCCGTCAATCGGAAAATGGGCAAATTGACGCCGAGTCAAAAGCTTATGGCGGGGAGGGCGCGAATCCCTCAGCCGCCCGTGACGCTCATGTGCCTGGAGACGCTGGGGCGGTCGTGGCGGCGGTCGATGATGAAATCGTGGCCCTTGGGCTTCAGCCCGATGGCGCGGTCGATCGCATCCGCAAGCAGCATGTCGTCGTCAGATGCACGCAGGGGTTTGCGCAAATCTGAAGCATCCTCGTGGCCGAGGCAGGTGTGCAGCGTGCCCGTGCAGGTGATGCGCACCCGGTTGCAGGATTCGCAGAAATTATGGGTCATCGGCGTGATGAAGCCGAGCTTGCCGCCGGTCTCGGCAACGCTGACATAGCGCGCCGGCCCGCCGGTGCTCTCGGCCAAATCGGTCAACGTGAATTGCTGGGCGAGCCGCGCGCGCACCAGCGACAGCGGCAGGTACTGGTCGATACGGCCCGAGCCGATCTCGCCCATCGGCATGACCTCGATCAGCGTCAGGCCCATGCCCTTGCCGTGCGCCCAGCGCATCAGGTCGGGAAGCTCGTCCTCGTTGAGGTTCTTCAGCGCCACCGCGTTGATCTTCACGCCAAGCCCAGCGGCACGCGCGGCTTCGATGCCCTCCAGCACCTTGTCGATCTCGCCCCAGCGGGTGATCTCGCGAAATTTCTTGGGATCGAGCGTGTCGAGCGAGACGTTGATGCGGCGGACGCCGCAATCGGCGAGCTCCCGGGCGTGTTTCGCAAGCTGGGTGCCGTTGGTGGTCAGGGTCAGCTCGCTCAGGGCACCGCTCGAAAGGTGGCGGGACAGCGAGCGCACCAGCGTCATCACGTTACGGCGGACCAGCGGCTCGCCGCCGGTGAGCCGCAGCTTCTTCACGCCCTTGGCGATGAAGGCCGTGCAGAGCCGGTCGAGCTCCTCCAGCGTCAGCAGGTCCGCCTTGGGCAGGAATGTCATGTCTTCCGACATGCAATAGAAGCAGCGCAGATCGCAGCGGTCGGTGACGGATACGCGCAAATACGAGATGGTCCGCCCGAACGGATCGGTCATCGCGCTCGACAGCGCGTCGCGGGGGCTCGCTGCTGCGAGAGGGCTCGCGGAAGGTCCGTTCATACCAGATGCCTTGCCAAATGCCTTGTCACTTACGGCGACGGGCGCACCTTTGCTTCAGTGGTGCTCTGGAAGCAATCTAAGCATCGGACGCGGTTAGGACAATCGGGTGGTATACGTAATCAGCGCTTGGATCAGCGCTTTCCTGCGTTCGGATCGGGAAACGGCGAGGCCGCCACCGCAGCAGGTGCAGCATCCGCAGGGGCCGCAGCGGGTGCGGCATCCGCAGGCGCCGCGGCGGCTGCGGCCGGCTTCGGCTTCTTCGGCCGGTGCGGCTTCTTCACAGGCTTGGGCGGCACTGCCGGCTGGAGTTCCGCAAACACCGGATTCGGATCGGTGGTGACCGTGGCGGCTGTGGTCAAATCGCCGGGGTTCTTGATCACGTTCACGGGCACGCTGGCCGGCTGATATTTCGGCAGCGCGAAAGCGACGGTGAAGGGGGCGTCGGGGGCGGGAACCGAGACGGAGCAGGGGGTCTTGCAACCCGCACCCAGCGAGGTCGTGGCGTCAGCCCCCGGAGGATTGGATTCGAGCCGGACCTGGACGGTCGGCGGCGCCGATTTGAACATGTCCCAAGACATCGAGGAGCAGCCACCAAGGCTCGCTCCCGCTAGCGCAATCGCGATGACACGACGCATGACCACCCACTTCTAACTGCGACGAACCGCCACATCCCCGGGCGAACCTACGAGCGTCGTTCCAAGCAAGCAACCGGCGCGCTGTGCATAGTTAATAGATGGTTAACGCAGGGTTCCGTAGAATATGGCAGTTATCTCAGAGGCTTGTGGTTCCTAGGCAGTCATTAGGCTGTGGGCCGCGGCCGGCAGGTCGCGCATGTGATGGATCAGCCGGTCCGGCTTCAGCTCGGCGATCGGCACGTCCGTATAGCCGAAGCTGACCCCGATCACGGGCACCCCAGCGCGCCGGGCCACGCCGACGTCGGTTCCGGCATCGCCGACCATGATGCTGGCTTTGACCGCTCCGCCGGCGCGCGCCACGGTCTCGCGGAAAATGGTCGGATCGGGCTTCTGGACGCCAAAGGTGTCCGCGCCGCAGATCGCGGCAAAGCGGCGGGTGAGGTCGAGCTGGTCCAGCAGGCGCTTGGACAGCCATTCCAGCTTGTTTGTGCAGACCGCCAGCCGGTGGCCCTGGGCGGCAAACTGGTCGAGTGCGGCCTCGAGCCCCTCGAACGGACGGGATTCGACCGCGATATGGTCGGCATAATAGGCGATGAAATCCGCCGTCATCCGGTCCATGTCAGCCGGCGTGACCATGCGGCCCTCAGCCTCCAGCCCTCGTTCGATCAGCTTGCGGGCGCCGGCGCCGATCATGTTGCGGGCCGAGGCCATCGGCACGGGCGGCAGCCCTTCGCGGTCGAGCACGAAATTCAGCGCGGTGATCAGGTCGGGCGCCGTATCCACAAGCGTGCCGTCGAGATCGAAGACGAGGGTGTAAGGGGAGGTCATGGTCCCAGCGCTATCGGGCCGGCCGGATCGGCGCAAGGGCCGAAGCCATAAGTTCACCTTATAAGATCGGCCCGGAGGCCTGTTCCGGCGGGAAAAACGAGGCTACATAGGCCGCCGCAAGCAACCTATCGGCGGCACACTCTAAAATTCAGGGGCGGGCGCATCGTGAACATGGACCAGTTGAAGCGGCAGGCTGCGGCGCGCGCCCTCGAGGAGGTGCGTGACGGCATGCAGCTCGGGCTCGGCACCGGCTCGACCGCCAAACATTTCGTCGAGCTGCTCGGCGAGCGCGTGCAGGCCGGGCTCAAGGTGATCGGCGTACCGACCTCGGAGGCGACGCGCCTCGACGCCGAGCGCTGCGGTGTGAAGCTGACGACGCTGGACGAGATCGATCATCTCGACCTCACCGTCGACGGCGCCGACGAGATCGATCCCGACTTCAACCTGATCAAGGGCGGCGGCGGCGCGCTGCTGCGCGAGAAGATCGTGGCGGCCGCCTCGGATCGCATGATCGTGATTGCCGACGACAGCAAATGGGTGCCGACGCTCGGCCGCTTTCCGCTGCCGATCGAGGTCATCCCGTTCGGGCTCGGCGCGACGCGCCGCGCGATCGAGAAGGCATTTGCCGAATGCGGCGTTTCCGGGCAAATGGCGGTCCGCAAGGCCAAAGGCGGCGACAAGGATGGCCACGTTTTCGTCACCGATGGCGGCCACTGGATTCTCGATGCTCAGCTCGGACGCATCGTGGATCCGCCTGGCCTCGCCAAGGCGTTGAGCTCGATCCCCGGCGTGGTCGAGCATGGCTTGTTTATCGGCTTGGCCAGCTCGGCCGTTTTGGCGGGCGGCGAGGGAATTCGCGTGATTGAACGGCGTAAGCCGAAAGGAGACTAGGAATGAAGAGCGTATTGAGATTCTTGCCGGCCGCGACGCTTGCTGCTGGACTGGCCGTCTTGGCGGTCCCGGCGATCGCGCAGCAGGCCGCGCCGGCCCAGAAGGCTGCTCCCGCGCCCGCCCCGCCGAAAGCCTCGCCTGCGGCGATCGCGGCGGCCAAGGAGATCCTGCAGATCAAGAACGCCACCGCGATGTATCAGGGCGCCGTGCCTGGCATGGTCGAGAAGACCAAGATCACGCTGATCCAGCAGAATCTCAACTACCAGAAGGAGCTCAGCGAGGTCGCGCCGATCGTGGCCCAGCAGCTCAACGGCCGCCAGAACGAGATCGGCGAAGGCATGGCGCAGATCTATGCCAGCGAGTTCACCGAGCAGGAACTGAAGGACCTCGTCACCTTCTACAAGTCGCCGCTGGGCAAGAAGCTGATCGACGCCGAGCCGCGCGCCATCGGCCTGAGCATGGCCTTCATGAACTCCTGGGCCCAGAACTTCTCCGAGACCGTGATGGGTGCCTTCCGTGCCGAGATGCGCAAGCGTGGCAAGGAAATCTGACAGTACCTATCTGATCAGAAATCCCTAAAGCGCGTCATCGCGCTTTAGGATGTTATTTGCGCATGGTCCTATCGGAGAACCGCTGCACACGTCTCCGGATCATGCGCTGAAAGAAGAGGTCGGAGTGGACAATGGCTGAATTCGACGTCGACCTCTTTGTCATCGGTGGCGGCTCGGGCGGCGTGCGTGCCGCCCGCATCGCGGCCGGTCACGGCGCGCGCGTGATGATCGCGGAAGAGTACCGCATGGGCGGGACCTGCGTGATCCGCGGCTGCGTGCCGAAGAAGCTGTTCGTGATCGGATCGCATGTCCGTCACGAGCTGGAAGATGCCGCTGGTTTCGGCTGGACCGTTCCGCCCGCGACCTTCGACTGGCCGACGCTGATCGCCAACAAGGACAAGGAGATCGCGCGGCTGGAAGCGGCCTACACGACGAATGTCGAGAAGTCGGGCGCGCAGGTCGTCAAGAGTCGCGCGGTGATCGAGGACAAGCACACCGTCCGCCTGCTCGAGAACGACCGGAAGATCAGCGCAAAATACATCCTGATCGCCACCGGCGGCGCGCCCAACCACGGCGCCTCGATCCCCGGCATCGAGCACGTGATCTCCTCCAACGAGGCGTTTCATCTGAAGAAGCTGCCGAAGCGGATCGTGATCCAGGGCGGCGGCTATATCGCGCTGGAATTCGCCGGCATCTTCGCCGGCTACGGCTCCGACGTCACCGTGATCTATCGCGGCGACAACATCCTGCGCGGTTTCGACGAGGACGTTCGCGCCCACGTCCGCAGCGAGATGGAGAAGCAGGGCATCACCATTCTCACCGGCTGCACGGTGGCGAAGGTCGATCGGCACGGCGAGGAATTTACCACGCATCTGTCGAACGGCTCGAGCCTTGCTTCCGACCAAGTGATGTTCGCGATCGGCCGCCATCCGTCGGTCGCCAATCTCGGCCTGGAGAAGGCCGGCGTCGCCATCAACCCCGAGAATGGTGGCATCGCGGTGGACCATTTTTCGAAGAGCTCGGTCGACAACATCTATGCGATCGGCGATGTCACCCACCGGCACAATCTGACGCCGGTTGCGATCCGCGAGGGGCATGCGTTTGCCGACACCGTGTTCGGCAAGCGCGAGGTGCAGGTCGATCATTCCTACATTCCGACCGCGGTGTTCTCGCAGCCGGAGGTCGGCACGGTCGGTCTGACGGAGACCGAGGCGCGTGCGCAATTCAGCCACGTCGACATCTACAAGACGACGTTCCGGCCGATCAAGGCGACGATGTCGGGCCGCGACACCCGCGTGCTGATGAAGCTCGTCGTCGATGGCTCGACCGACCGCGTGCTCGGCTGCCACATCGTCGGCGATTGCGCCGCCGAGGTCACCCAGGTGGTCGCGATCGCGGTGAAGATGAAGGCGACCAAGGCCGACTTCGACGCGACGATCGCGCTGCATCCGACCGCGGCCGAAGAGCTCGTCACCATGCGCACGCCGACGGCGCGGCATGTACGGCAGGCGGCGGAGTAGGACCGGCCTTTAGCGCGACCTCAAAGCACTGAGATCACGTCACGTCATCTCCGATATCTTGCCCTTGCCTTGGCAGGACTCGCATTTGACTGGATAGATCTTGCGACCCGGGTGCGTTGGCTCCTTGGATTTGGGAAAGCCGGTTCCATTGCACAGCGGGCAGGTATGTTCTTTGATCTTCGGGGGCATGCGAGATCCTTTCCGGCTGTGGTGGCGCAGCGGCCCCTGCAGGGGCCGCGTTGCCTTGTGGTCAATGGTTCAAGGCCGACCTAGCCTCCGGCGGGCTCATCCTCGGCGAAGGTCTGCTCGATGGCGGCGGGCATCTTCGCAACCGACATCAACGAACGTGCGACCTGATTGAGCAACTGATCCGCGTTCTCTTCCTCGGCGAGATTCTTGGAAAGCAGCGCGACGACGGCGGTGTGACGCAACTGCTGCGCCAGGTTGCGGGCGGTCGCATAGCCGGCAATCTCGTAATGCTCGACACGCTGTGCCGCACCGATCAACGCGAGATCCGCGGCGGCATCGTCCTTCCTGGCGCCCTCCTTGATCACTTCGTCGCCTTCCTCGACAAGCCCCTGCATGCCCTTGCAAGCCTTGGCGCGCGGCTTCTTCCCGAGAAGTTCGAAGCACTCGTCGAGACGCTCGATCTGCGCTTCGGTTTCGGCCAGGTGAACTGTGAACAGCTCAGAGAGCTGGTCGTAGCGGGCAGCCTCGATCATCTGAGGCAATGCCTTGGTCAACTGCTTCTCCGCGTGCAGGAGATCCCGCAGCTGATCGATCAGCAGGTCGTCAAGGCCAACGGACGGTTCCGATGGCGAGCTCTCGGCAACGATGGAAGGCGCCGCACCGGGATCGCCGTTCTGGAGTGCCGGTGATTCCATGAAAACCCAGTCCTCGCCTTCATTCCAGGGACCTCTGGTGTCGATTTCGCCATTGTCGCCGGACCCTGTCGAATCGTTGAAGAACTGGTTCACGAGACCGGGCGTCGGAGCGATGCGGCCGATGCTGAACGCGGGCTTGTTCATGCTTTCCAGCGCGCGTGAGAACGCCTTCATGTGGGTAATTTCCCGTGTCATCAGGAATTGCAAGGCGTCTTTGGTGCCGGCGTCATCACAGAAATTGATCAGGCGCTCATAGACGATCTTGGCCCGAGCTTCTGCGGCGATGTTGCTGCGCAGATCGACGTCGAGTTCTCCGGTGATCTTGAGATAATCCGCCGTCCAGGCACTGCCTTGCGAGTTGAACAGATTGACGCCGCCGCCTCCGGCAATCGCGATCAAGGGATCGGCTTCCGCCGCTTCGCGATCGAACTTCATGGGCTTCAAGTGCAGGCGCGCGAGCGATCCGACGACCTCAAGGTGGCTCAACTCCTCGGTTCCAATATCCATGAGGAGATCCTTACGGTCAGGATCCTCGCAATTGAGACCCTGAATGGAATACTGCATGGCGGCCGCAAGCTCGCCGTTGGCGCCACCGAATTGCTCCAGCAGCATATTGCCGAACCGGGGATCGGGCTCGTCGACCCGGACTGTGAACATGAGCTTTTTGACGTGATGATACATGGAAAGACCTTTGACTACAGGAGATACCGGGGCCAACTGAGCGCTGTGTTGGACGTTCCTAATTCGGATCGTGCCGCGACCAGATGCTTCTCGGGAGAATCAGGTGGCTCAATGCAGCGTTTCCGCCGCGGCTTCGTCGACAGCGGCCATCAGGTCAGCCGTATCCGATTGCTGGATCATGTGACCCGCATTCGGGACGCGACGCATCTTGCTGTGCTTGATCTCGTCATGCAGCCTGCCGGACTGTTCGTCGATGTCGATGAGGCGGTCGTCCTCGCCGGCCAGGATGGTGACCGGCATGGCCAATTCGCCGTAAGTCTTCGCCGACAGCATCGCAGAAGGGACCATCAACGCCGCTTCCGCGGCACCCGCACGAAGCTGCGACGGACGCACCGCCAGTGATTTGGGGAAGCCGTCGAATTTTTCCGGGACGGATTTGGGCCCGAACAGCTGCCGCAGCATCGTCGGCCACATCAGGCGGCTGAGGATCGGCGAGATCGTGTGACTGAGGATGTCGCCAAACCCTGGTATCGCCGGCCCGGCCATCGCCATCATCGCGTCGGTGCGGGCCGTCGGGAAATAATAGCCCGACGCCAGTATCAAGGCTTCGACCAATGAGGGGTGCCTGCTTGCCAGGGCGATCGCAACCGATGCGCCCCAGGAATGTCCGAGCACGATCGCCTTGTCGACGCCAAGGTGCGCAAGCGCGTCTTTGAAAAGGTCGGCTTGGGCGGCCGGCGTCCACACCACGTTGCGCGGCCTCAGACTGTGCCCGAAGCCGGGACGGTCGAACACGATGACCCGATAGTCCTTGGCTGCAAGATCGATCAGGCCACTCGACTCGAAATCCTGGATCATGCTGCCATTGCCATGGAGCAGAACCAGCGGGCGTCCGGACCCGCGCTCGACATAGTGCAGCCGAACACCGTCGATGTCGATGAACCGCCCTTGGGGCGGATTATCACGCTGCGCCTTGTCGGCAAGGCGCCGATTGACGAACGCGGCCGCTGCGAGCAGGCCGGCCGTCGCGGCAATCGTGGAGGCCAAGGGATGTTCTGCGAGAGCATGAAGGGCCGTGGCCGCCAAAGATGGCGAACGTTTTTTCAGTATGCGCATGTGACACTTTCGCTGACCGCGGCCAGCTGTTGGAGAGTGGGGAAGGGACGCTTCCGCATTGACGCCCTTGGTCGCATCACGACCGCGATGGCGCCGGATTCTTGCTGGAGGAGATTTCCGTGCGTCGCGGGTGCGGTTCGGAGACCGGATCAGCACCATCGAGCAGGGATCGATTTCGCCTTCTTGGGACCCGGAACAGTGCTGGTCCGGACCTCCCGGCATGCGCATTCACGGATCATGTCGTGCAGACGCAACAGGAGGGACGGAGAGATGTTCCTAATCCGATGGAGAGATGTTCCTAATCCAATGGATGCAGCCCGCAGTCGGCCATTGACGTAGATCGGAGGCAAAGGCGTGGTTTCTCGGGACCGCGCACTGGTGAATGTCATTTGCGACACCATATCCAGGATATCACCCGCACAGACATGACAGGCGCCGGTGACAGAGAGACGCTGCCGCGCTCCCGCCACAACCGGAGGCGCGCATTGAACGTTATCTCCTATCCCCTGCATCTCTGCCGCAAGTTCGATCGCCGCTGGAGCGCGAAAGCGGTTCAGGACGAGACACAGCAATCCCCGTCACAACGGCCCAACGGCTGTACCGCCTGCGGGCGAATAGTGGCGGCTCCCTTGCATGCGACCTACTTGCCCACCGGGAACTTCGTCAATCAGTGGCGGTGCCCTGTGTGCAAGAACTCCTGGCAGACCTCTGCCGATGCCACGAGCAGCACTGATATCCAATTGAGCCAGTCCGAGCATCTTCGGCAGAATGCCGGGCACTGCCTGACGCTGGAAGACACCGCTGCCAACGACGCGGCGCGCAAGCGGTTCAGGAGCATGGGCGATGCCTGGCTCGCTCTCGCGGAGACGCAGGAGTGGCTCGATGGCGCGACGCCGCCGGTCTCGCGACCGCAGCCGCAAAGCGCTGATTTGATTCCGATGCCAACGCAGGGGCGTTCGTCATGAATGAGAAGCGCAATCGCGTGCGTCAGGCGGATTCACTTGCCGAGCGTCTCGCAGCTGATGCACTGAGGCTGCGTGAAGAGGCCTCGCACCTTGAACCCGGCCCAGCGCGGGATGCGCTGCTGAGCAAGGCACACCGGAACAAGATGGCTGCCGATATCAACTCCTGTCTGACCGCTCCGGGACGCCGCTTGCCTGGATAGCCAGCGCAGATCTCGAGCCCGAGCTTTCACCGTTTGCCAATAGTAACGAACCACCAAGGGTCCGATTGAGATCCATGGACGATTTGGCGTGGGCAGCACTGCCGGGTCTGACGCAGGCAACCGGTCGACCTTTCCCCGGAATGCAAGGACCAGATGACATGGATCGAGACAAGAGCGGCCGCATCGTTGAGACTGCGCTCGAAGCGCGCCAAGGCGAGCTCGGTCCCAGCGTGTTGATGCTGCTGGGTGTGAGTGTGGGACTTGCAGTCATCCTCATGGTGATGACGTGGATGATATTCTTCAGAACCTGAGCGTGAAGGAGATGTCACAGCGCGAGACGTAGGAACTAAAGCTCTGATGGGGGCTTGGATCACTCCTTAGACACTGGAGACCATCATGAAGCGCCCATCGCTTATCGTTTGCGTTTCTTTACTCGCGGCGGCCACCGCCTTCGCAGCTGCTCCGGCCTCGGCGCAAAATCCACCGGCGCAGTCCGGACCGAACAACAGCGCGGTCAACAGCGCGGGGCAAAACAACTCCGACGCTCCTGTCGCAGGTCGCAACAGTTTTACCGAAGGACAAGCCAAGTCGAAGATCGAGGATGCCGGCTACGCCAACGTCACCGAACTGAAGAAGGACGACAACGGTGTTTGGCGCGGCCATGCCAGCAAGGGTGGATCTGCCACCGCGGTCAGCGTCGACTTTCAAGGCAACGTCAATTCGGCCAAGTAAGCCATTAAGCAAATAAGAAGGACACACAATGACCGTTACAATTTCTCGTCTTTACGACAACTACAGCACTGGGCAGCAGGCGGTTCAGCGTCTCGAAGCTGCCGGCGTGCCGCATTCGGACATCAGCATCGTCGCCAATAATTCGGACAGCTGGTTCAACACCGACAAGAAGGTGGACCGTGACCGCGATGGCGTCGACGATCGCGCCGAAGGTGCCGGCAAGGGCGCCGGCATCGGTGCGGGCGTGGGTGGCACTGCCGGCCTTCTCGCCGGTCTCGGCCTCCTCGCAATCCCCGGCCTCGGACCCGTCGTTGCGGCCGGTTGGCTCGCCGCGACCGCGGTCGGCGCGGCCGCCGGAGCCGCAACCGGCGGTGTCGTCGGAGCGATGACTGAGGCCGGCATTTCGCGGGAAGATGCGGACTCCTACGCCGAGGGCGTGCGTCGGGGAGGCACGCTGGTGTCGGCGCGGGTCGCAGATGCCGATCGATCCCGCCTTGACGCAGTCCTGAACGAGTCGTCGGTCAATTTGCGTGACCGCAGCGCCGCCTGGCAGAAGACCGGATGGAAGTCGTTCGATCCCGCCAGCAAGCCCTACGGTGCGGACGAAGTTCGCAAGGAGCGGCAGCTCTACGGTGGATCAGTTCGCTAAAGATCATTGCGCCGAATGAGATCGCGACGGCCCGCTCCGGCGGGCCGTCTTTTTTGCGCGGCTACGCGTACAGATACCCGACCGGCTTGCCCTCGGTGCGCAGGGGACGGATGTCCTTCTGCGTGATGATTTGACTAGCGAGGCCATCGATCTCGTCGCGTTGGGTCGGCGTCCAGCTGCGAAGGTCGTTCATGCCCTTCAGAAGACCGAGCCGGAGGACTTGCGTGTTCTCGCCGAGGCCGACGAGGTTTATCGAGCTCTTTCCCGCCGTCACCACATCGCCAGCCGCAAGCTCAAACGTCTCACCGGCCTTGTTCTTGAATTCAGCCGTGCCGCGAATGACACGGTAGATTGCGATTTCGCCCTTGGCGAAACAGCTGGCGTCCGCGGCTGCCGACGTGCTCTTCGGCAGCAGCGACTGGCCACGCGGGTCGGTTGCGATGATGTGGCCGGTGACGAGATGGCCGCTCGGCACTTCGATGCCGATGTCGCGCACGTACACCGGCAAGGCCGATTTGATCGGACCGTCGACGAGTGGCTTGAACAACGCATCCAGCGCGAGTGGATCTTGAAGCCAGAAGCCTGCGTCGGCCGGCCGGTTGTGCAGCGGGTGGCTCCAGGCCACGCGCGGCGTCTCGGCCTCGTTGATCTGGTCCGGACCGACGATGGTCGGGTTCGGAAAGGTCGTCGGATCGGTCACGAAGGCTTCGAGGAATTTGCCGGAGTAGCCCATCGAGATCGGGTCGGGCACCACGGTCTGCGGCGTCTTCAGGTTTTCTTCGGTCGACAGTCCCGACCAGGTGTAGAACAGCTGGCGGTGGACGATCGCGCTTTGCAGCATCACCGCGCCGGGGCCGACATTGTAGAAGCGCCCGTCGTAGTCGAAGGTGAAGGCGCCCGAGGTGACCAGCACGAGCTGAAAGCCGCCCGGCGGAAGATGAAGATGGAAATCGGTGGGGCCGGTGTCCGGGCGGTAGATCGGGAGGTTCGTCGCGACTTCGTGCAGGAGGAAGGTTTCGTTATTGGCGTGGAAGCCCTCGTTCGCGCGGTTGTAGAGGGCTTGCGGCCGGTACGTCGGCTCGAACCTGGCATTCCTGTCGCGATCGATCGCCACGAAATCCTGGGCGTTGAGGCGTAGCGGCGCGCCGTTCGGATGGGTGAGGCCGGTAAATTTGAGATCGCCGGCGGCATGCACGTTCATGGCACTCTCCGATCTTTACCGCTCATCCGGTCTCCGGGCGCACGCATCTTGCTGCGCCAATTCGTGGGAGCAGGGAATCAGGCCTGACGCTGCCTTGCGAATTCTGGGCCAGTCGAGATGCAGCGCGATGCGCGGGCCCGGTGGCCCCGCACGGCGCGATGAAAAATCGAGATTGCACCTGAGGTTAGACGGCGCGTTAGGCTGGCTTGCCTGGGCCTCATCGCCGAGCCCGCAACCCCGACGACGGGGCGCGGTTTGTCTAATTTGTCGGCAAGCCCCGGCGCAGGCGTGCAGCCGCGCAGGTCGCGTCGATCAGCAAAGGCCGGCGGCTGGCCATGTGAAACCGCTCATTCGAACGGCTGACGGGTGATCCGCTCGGGCTTGCCGATCGGGCTGTCCGCCCACTTCGCCATGTCCACCGTTCGCGCGTCGATGCCTTCGCACCAGAGGCAGCTGAGCTCCGCGCGGCCCTTGGCCGAAAGCAGCGGTACAAGTCCGTGGCCGCAGCCAGCGCAAGACGTGACGCGATTCACGCGTTCCTCCACGATCACCGAATTCAGGAGCGACATTGTCGTTCGCCAAGCTTGCGCGGGCGCTATGACGGCGCACGAACGCTTCCGATCGGAGCGCTCGCGCCCGAGATCGTCGAGGCTGCGATCCAGCGCGAGACCGCCCCGATGTCCTCCGCATTCTCGCGATAGGCACGAAGCTGGAACTCCGCCGAGCTGCCACGCTCCACGATGGTCCGGCAGTGCTCGACCTCGGCGGCGCAGTTCAGCGCGGCTGCGTCCCCGGCGACGTCGTCGATGATCCGGGCGAGCTGCTCCGAGATGGTGACCGGCCCGTCCTTCGAGGCAAAGATGCAATCGGTGCCGTAGCGCTGCGCCCGCCATTTGTTCTCGACCGCAATCGCGCGTTCGACCACCGTGACCTCCTTCGATCGATGCGGCCGCAGATAAAGATGGCGCGTCAGGCAGCGATAGAGCGAGGCGATGGCAACGGCGTCGTCGATGAAAGTGCAGGTGTCGGGCGCGCGAAGCTCGAGGGTCGGATGCCTCATGGACGGTCGCATCGCCCACCAGATATGGCTCTCGTCGGGAATCACGCCGGAGCGTTGCAGCGCGCCGACATATTCGTCGTAGTCGTGCCTGGTTTCGAACAGTTCGGGCAAGCCGGTGCGCGGCAGCTCGGAATAGGCGGCAAGCCGGTAGCCCTTCAGCCCGGTCTTGTGGGAATTCCAGAACGGGGAGGAGGCCGACAGCGCGATGAACAGCGGCAGATGCGGCAGCATCGCCCGCATCACCGCCATCCGCTTCTCGGGATCGGGCAGCTGGACGTGCACATGCATGCCGCACATCATGTTGCGGTGGCCGATGCTGCGCAGATCCTCGATCATCTCCTCGTAGCGCGGCTTCGGGCTCGGCTGCGACATGCGCCAGACCGCGGTCGGATGCGTGCCGCAGGCCATGATGACGAAGCCGTATTGCGCAGCGACGTTGGCGACCTCGCGGCGGAGGAACCGCAGCTCTTCCCGGGCGTCATTGACATCGACGTGAACGTTGGTGGCGACCTCGAGCTGGGATTGCAGCATCTCCCGCATCGCCTGGCCGCCGGTGGACCAGTTCACCGACTCGAACAGGGCGTTGGGCGTTTCGATCGCGACCTCGAGGCTGCGGCGATCGGCGAGGAAGTACTCCTCCTCGATGCCGAAGGAATATTCAGCCGCCTTGCCGCGTCCGCCGGCAGAGCGGATGACGAGGTGCTGCTTGTCATCGGAGGAATCGAGGCGCAGCAGTTTCAAAACATCCGAAGCAAATGTCATAGGGCCACCCGGCAGTGGTATTACCTGCGGGCAATAATCCGCCTGACACGGGCCGGTTCCGCGTCTGACCCACTGGAAATTGCAAGGTCGAACGGAACAATTTTCACGTTTTCGGACGCGCGCGCGACCAGCGCGTGATTCGGCGGCACTTCCGTCCAGTCCGTTTCCTTGTCGAACGGCTCGGACACGACGACGACCTGGCCGCCGCTGGCCTCGCGATAATAGAGCGTGTTGGCGGCATCGTTGACCGCGACGCGAAACGCATAGAGATCCCGGCCGTTTGCGATCGCGCTGGTGAAACGCAGGCGCTCACGAAGCTCGCCCTCGTTGACCAGGCCGACGAGCGATTGCAGCACGGTTTGCGTTGCGCCAAGGGGATCGCTGTCGAGTCCCGCGCCCATCATGGCGAGGAACACGGCTTCCGAATCGGTCGTGCCCAGCCGCGAGGGGTAGTAGGCATCGGGGATCAGCGCCTCGACCTTGCGCCGCAGGCGATTCCAGCTGCCGACGAAGCCGTTGTGCATGAACATCCACTGGCCGCAGGCGAACGGATGACAATTCTGCCGCGTCACCGCCGTGCCGGTGGCGGCGCGCACATGGGCGAAGAACAGATGCGAGCGCAGATGGCGGCAGAGGTAGCGCAGGTTTTCGTCCGACCAGGCCGGACGGGTCTCGCGGTAAAGGCCGGGCTCCGGATGCTCGCCATACCAGCCGAGACCAAAGCCGTCGCCGTTCGAGCCGGCCGTCGACTGCAGCGAGCGGATGCTCTGCGCGATCAGCGAATGCTCGGGCTCGGTGACATAAGGTTCGAACGAGGTCATCTCGCCCCGGTATGCGATCCAGCGGCACATGCGGCCTTCCTGTCGGGATGTGGCGTAAGGTTCACCAACAAGATCGCCTGTGTTGGGTTCCAGGCGATGTGTTCTGCAAAGTCCGGATCATTTCTGCGGGGTGTTTTAGACGTTCATTTACCCTGCATTGCGGGAACCCGCGCATTAATCCATCTCTTAACGCCGACACGGTTAGGTTGCGCGCGAATTTTGAGTGCGCATCATGAGCCGATTTGTTCTTTTTACCTGCATGGCGTTCGTCTCCACGTTCGTGGGCGTCTCCTGGGCGATGCGCGGATTTCCGGTGTCGCACGTTTCGCTGGTCGGTGAATTGAGGCCCACGCTCAGTTCCTCGTTCGGCGATGAGCATTCAAAGGCCAAGCAGCGGAAGGATTGGGAAGCGGAGCACACCCTGCAAAGCGACAAGGACCCGAAGCAAGACGCACTGCGGATGGACGCATTGCAGGCAAGCACCGCTTACGCGATGTCGCCGTGCGACGACACCATGAAGGCGAACCTGAGGGCGGCTACGGAGGCCTATGCGCGGGGCTGGGTGAAGATCTACGACTGCCCAAATCCGAGAATGGGCATGTTCTGCAGTGAAGAGAAGCGCGATCGGGCGAACGCCGCGTATTCCACGCCGCTCGACGTTCGCGTCAAGGCGCAGCTGGCCGAGGCGTTCAAACAAAAGGGCATCGTCAAGGAAGACTTCCCGGAGGATATCCGCGACGTCGTTCTCTGGTTCACCGGGCCTGGTATGTTGTTTGATCCGTCGCCGGTATGCCTGCCACGGCAGCAGGTGTCGGCGAGCTTCAAATGAGCCGCGCCTGGTTCATCGTCTGGGCGCTTGTCATCTGGCAGGTCGCCGCCTGGGCATTCGCTCCGCAGAAGACAGCCCAGCAACCAGCAGCACCGGTCGATGGTCCGGGTTATGGCTCCAACGAAGAGATCTTCGTGGACGGTCGCGCTGGCTTGCGCCGCGAGACCGCTCTGGCGTTCGAGCGCCCTTATGGATCGCGTTGCGCGGGAGAGGGGCGGAAGCAATTCGTCGCCCATATCGACTACTACTATTATCGTCGTCAGAACGACATGGAACACTACCCCAAGATTTTCGGGAAAGCCGGGGCAGACTACATCGCCAAGCAATGGTCGACCGGAGACGACAAGCGCCTCGAACGCCTGACGCAGGAAGCCTACGCGCAAGGCTATCTTGCCCTATCGGATTTCGGTGACGTCGGGCGCAAACTGGCGGAAGCCGTTGTCAGGGGCGAGCGCGTCACCGCGCATTCCTGCGCAAGCTGACTCAGGTTGGCAGCGGGATCAGCGCTGCGACCTCGCGATCGCCGTGGTCCTCGCTTGCGGCGAGACCCTGCGCGACGCCGACCCGATCGACCTCGGGCCGGTTCTGGCTCATCTTGCGCTTGCCTTCGAACCGCACCACGGGGATGCGCACGCCCACGATCCCGCGCAATTGCGCGGCGATGAAATCGGCGGGGGCGTCACTGACGCCCCACGGCTTGGCGCGCGCGCCTTCGTGCCTGTTCGTCAGCCGCGTCACGGCGTCGAGCAAACGCTCCGGTTCCTGGAAGAATTCGACCGGGCCATAGGCATGCACGGCGACGTAATTCCAGGTCGGCACCACCTTGCCGGTCTCCTGCTTGGTCGCATACCAGGACGGCGTCACATAGGCGTCGGGGCCGTTGAAGATGGCGAGCGCATCGCCGATCGGCGGCAGCTTCCATTGCGGGTTAGCCCTGGCGACATGCCCATAGAGCACGCCGTGCTCGCCTTC
The DNA here is from genome assembly GCF_051810765.1 of Bradyrhizobium sp. 604_D8_N2_3. Taxonomy (NCBI): domain Bacteria; kingdom Pseudomonadati; phylum Pseudomonadota; class Alphaproteobacteria; order Hyphomicrobiales; family Nitrobacteraceae; genus Bradyrhizobium; species Bradyrhizobium sp. 604_D8_N2_3. The sequence goes on from NZ_JBPWPM010000001.1 coordinate 3,906,876, forward strand.
GCTCTCGTCGAGGAAGAGCGGCAGGGGCGTGGCGACCGGGCCCTCGGCGGTGGCCGTCACCAGGCTGGCGAGCCGGGCGCCGCGGATGGTCGCGCGGATGCTCTCGATGTCGTCGTCCTTGAAGGCGGGCGGGATGTACATGGCGTGTCTCCGTTCTCGCTGCGGAGATAGCCGGAATCTGGCCTATATGAAACGGCCAGTTTTCTATGATCTGATCAGTCCAGTTCGGCGGCGGCCTGGGCGAGGAGCTTGCAGCCTCTGTCGATCTGCGCGATCTCCAGCGCCGAATAGCCCATGACGAGACCGACGGTCTTCCGCGTCCGGCTCGGCGTCCGGCTTGGGCCGACCAGCAACGCAGAGACGGGATAGATGCCGACGCCCTTCGCGCGCGCCGCCTGGATCAATGCATCTTCGCGCTTCTGCGGCAGATCGTCGAGCCACGCCACCACGTGCAGGCCCGCCGCCGTGCCCTCGATCCGGACACGATCTCCGAACCGGCGGCGCAACGCGCCGATCAGTGCCTGCTGACGCTCGGCGTTACGCCGGCGCACGCGCCTGACGTGGCTGTCATAGGCGCCGCTTTCGAGCATCGAAGCGAGAGCGTGCTGTTCGATCAGCGGCGTGTGCCGGTCCATGATCTGCTTGGCGGCGGCGAACAGGGATCGCAGCCCGGCGGGCACGACCAGGTAGCCGATCCGCAAGGTCGGGGAGAGCGTCTTGGAGACGGTGCCGAGATAAATCACGTTGTCGCTGCCCTCCAGCGCATGCAGCGGCGGGATCGGCTTGGTGTCGTAGCGATACTCGCTGTCGTAATCATCCTCGATCACGTAGGCGTCGTGCTTGCGTGCCCAGGCCAGCAATTGGTGCCGGCGTCCGATCGGCATGACGCCGCCGAGCGGATATTGATGCGACGGCGTCACATAGGCGAGCCGGGCCTCGATGCCGTCGAGCCGCGCTGTCTCCAGTCCGTCCGCGTCAACGGGGATCGGCACCGTCTCGGCGCCCGTCGCCGCGAGCGTGTGCCGCGCCATCTGGTAGCCGGGATCCTCCATCACGAAGCGGTCGCCGGCATCGAGCAGGAGGCGCGCGCAGATGTCGAGGCCCTGCTGCGAGCCGTTCACGACAACGATCTGATCGACCTCGCAGCGGACGCTGCGCGATCGCCACAGATAGCCCTGAAGCGCAGTCCGCAGCCGCAGCGCGCCGCAGGGGTCGTCATAGGCGAGCCGCTCGGGCTTACGCGTCATCGCCGCCGTCACGGCCTTCTTCCATGCCAGCACCGGGAAATCCGACGGCGAGAGCTCGCCGTAGCGGAAGTTGGCGATGAGCCCGCGCGGCGGCTCGATCCAGCGCGGCGGGTCCGACCGCAGCCGCTCGCCGAAGGCCGACAGCCGTACCTTGCGCGCCGAGGGCCGCGATGCGGCGCGCGCGCGTCCGCGTTCGACGACGGCGCGGGCAACGCGCGGCCGCGCGCCATGGCGTGTCTCGATAAAACCTTCGGCGGCGAGCTGTTCATAGGCGACGGTCACGGTCGAGCGCGCCACGCCCATCTCGCCGGCAAGCGCCCGCGACGACGGCAGCAGGCCGTCGATCCCGTAGACCTGCGTCAGAATCTGATCCCTCAGGGCTTCGTAGATCTGGCGCGCGCCCATGCGGCCGGCGCGATCGCCGGGAGTCGTCTTCATCTGGACCATCCACATTCCTGGGTCGGCATTCGTCCGAACGGACGATGCCGGAATGTGGTTCTAATCCCGTTCGCCGAGAGTTTCGACGTAAGCCTTGCCGTAGGGGTAAAAATGCTCCTTGTGGCCCTGATCCCAGAGGGCCTTCAGCCCGGGCGCGGTGATGTCCCAGTCCGGACGGCAATTCATGCTGACGGCTCGGAGATCCTGGCGCAGCTCTTCGACGGTCGGGCGTCCGAAGAACCAGTAGCCGTTATAGATCTTGTGAACGCGCAGGCCGGGCTCCAGCACGATGACATGCGGGATCATCGGATTGTGGACGGGATCGGTGTATTCGGCGATGTCGAGATCCTTCTGAACGATCCGCCGCGAATCCGACAGGAAAGGCCAGTGCGCCCCGACGCCGCTGCGATATTCGTTGGTCTGGGTGATGTTGTCGGTGGTGATCGTGACCAGCCGGCAGTAGCCGACCTCCATCTCGCGATGGAGTTGCAGCAGGCCTTCGGCCTGGCGGCGGTCCTTCGGACAGAAGCCGCCGCGGCCGAGAACGAGCACCATCGGATCGCCACCCTGCAGCTCGGAGAGCCTTCGGTGCTTACCGGTGTGGTCGCTGAGCTCGTAATCGGGGAAGGTTACTCCCGGCGTCATGTCAGGTCGCATTGAACTCTCCCATGTCTTCGAACTCTCGCATGTCTTCTCGCATGTCCGGCGTGACTGCCGACACTCACAGATCGATCACGACGTCGCCCTGGGGCCGTGAACAGCAGATCAGGACATTGCCGTCCGCAGGTGCGTCGAGCGGGTCCGGCGCATAGCTGACGGCGCCGGCCACGAGCCCGCTCTCGCAGTTGTGGCAGACCCCGGTGCGGCACGACCAGCGCACGGGAACGTCGCAGGCTTCGGCCAGTTCGAGCAGGCTGGCATATGATGGTCCCCAGCAGACATTGAGGCCGCTGCGGGCGAACGAGACCATCGGGCCCGGGCCGGTTGCGCCGGCCGGCAAGTGCGCTCGCTCCTGCGGGGTGGACGCTATGCCGGGTGTCAGGGACGGTCCGGCGCCGAACATCTCGGTGTGGACGCGATCCGGTGTGACGCCGAATGCGGCAAGCCCGTGCGAGAGATCGGTCATGAACGGTGCCGGCCCGCACAGATAGAAATCGCCGTCTGAGGGGACGCCGAGGGCTTGAAGCACCCGGAGGTCCAGACGTCCGATCGAGTCGAAATCCACATTGAGACGATCGCCCGGATCGGGCGCGCTGTAGCAGACATGGCTGTGGTGGTGGGCCAGCCCAGTCAACAGCCCACGCACCTCGGCGGCGAACGCATGTTCGCGACCGTTGCGGGCGCCGTGCAGCCACCAGACCTCTCGCGTCGATGCTTCCGCGGCGAGCGCGTGCAGCATCGCAAGCACCGGCGTTACGCCGATGCCGGCACTCAGCAAGACGACGGGCGGTGCATCTTGCCGCAGTGTGAAACTTCCGCGTGGCGCGCCGATCTGCACGGCGTCACCAATCTTGACCTCGTCGGCGACATATTGGCTTGCCGCGCCGTGGGCTTCGCGCTTGATGCTGATGCGCCAGGACGCGGCATCGGAACGGCTCGACAGCGAATAGCTGCGCGTCATCGCCGGTGCCGTGGAGGCGCCGAGCCGCACGACGACGAACTGCCCGGGCAGGGCGGCGGCGACGGGATGTCCGTCCGTGGGTTCGAGGATCAGCGACGTCACGTTGCCGCTTTCGGCGATCTTGCGCGCCACGCGGAACGGCCGGAAGCCGCGCCAGGCCGGAGGCGGGCTCGACGCCGGGCCGAGCCCGGCGTTTCCCGCTGTCGTGTCCTTGCGCTGCTGCTCGAGCAGCGCCTCGAAGGAATGACGCCAGCCGCCGCTCAGGGCCGGAATTTTCAGCGCGCGCTCCAGGCGGTCGCGCGGGTGAGGGGGCAGATACAGCAGCGCATTGATCTCGGACACGCTCATGCGCTCGGGCCCGCTGGCGACCTGCACGATCTCGTCGCCTGCCTCGACGTCGCCTTCCTCGATCACCCGAAAATAGAAGCCGGGCCGACCGTGCCTGACGAGCAGCGCGGCCATGTCCGGCTCTTCCATGCGAATACCCAGCCGGTAGCAGGTGACGCGCGGCTGCGTCACCTCGAGCAGGGCAGAGCCGATCCTGTAACGGTCTCCAATGCAGACGTCCCTGTCGGCCAGGCCCTCGACGGTAAAATTCTCGCCGAATTGACCTTGGACGAGGTTCGATCGACCGAGGTGCTCCTGCCAGTATTGATAGGAGTCCTGCTGGTAGACGTAGACGGCACGCTGCTCGCCGCCATGACCGGCGGTATCGCCCTGGCCATCGCCGTCGATGTTGAGCCGGCGCACCCTGCGCGGACCACTGACGGGCGTCTTCCAGACGCCGGTATGAACGGTCCTGCCTTGCCACGCGATGTCGCGCGGCAGGCCGACATTGAGGGAGAGCAAGCGGGCCATGGGGGTTCCCCGTCGTGAGGGCGCGGCTCTGGCGGATTCCAGGTCGCTGCAATGCCAATCTGCATCCATGTCGGATTTTTGGCCCGTTAGTCGTTGTTAGACGTTGCTAGCCGGTCTTGTCGCCGGCTGTCTGCGCCCCGATCTGGGGAGCAGACACCGCAAGACGGGAGATCGCGATGGATGATCAGGCGATACTGGCGGCCCTTCAGCGCCATTGGGCTGCGTCGGACGCGAATGATTTCGAGGCCGAGCATGACATCTACCGCGAGGACGCCGTGCTCGACTATCCGCAGTCCGGCGAGCGCATCCTCGGCCGCAGGACGATTCAGGAAAGCCGGTTCGTGCAGCCCAACAAGAAGCGCTTCACGGTCCGCCGGATCGTCGGCGGCGGCGATCTCTGGGTGAGCGAGTTCGTGCTGACCTATGACGGCGTGCCGTCCTATGTCGTCAGCATCATGGAATTCTGCGAAGGACTGGTGGCGCACGAGACGCAATATTTCGGTGAGAGGTTCGATCCGTCACCGTCGCGCGCGCATCTTGTCGAGCTGGTAGGGTAGGTCCGCATTCCTCCGTCATTGCGAGCGCAGCGAAGCAATCCAGTCTGTCTCCGCGGAAAGATTCTGGATTGCTTCGCTGCGCTCGCAATGACGATGTTGATTCAGTTGCGCGCCAAACGGTGCTCTCGTGCCCCGGACGCAGCGCACCGCCGAAGAGGCGCTGCGCTGCTGAGCCGGGGCCCATATTGCGGCGGAATGCGTGGCCTTCTGGGTCCCGGCTCTGCGCAGCAACGCGAAGGGCGTTGCGGCGCGTCCGGGACACGCGGAGAGACGCGCACTATTGCTTAACCAGATCCACTGACACGGAACCCGATGCGGCGGCTGGTCGCAGTCTTGTTGCCTTGATTCCGACCCACCCATCTTTATGTCTGGAGCGAACAAGAATCCGGGCCCCTCTGGCGAGGACGCCGACCATGTCGGCAAAACCTCGCGATGTCGGATGACCTGTCCCGCGCGAATGCGATGGATCGGCCGATCGTCGGGCCTTCTCGAGTTCTCTCCGACTCAATCGTCCCCATCGCAGCCCCGCGCGGTCATTTCGCAACGTAAGGGAGCTACGATGTCCGACGCCGCTACTTCAAATCCGACCGAAATCGAGATCACGGAACCGTCCAGGCTGAACGAGCAGGCTGCGGTCGCGTTGGTGATCGCCGGCGCGCTCGTCGCCGTCGCCGACCGGCGCGTTTCGCCGGTCGAGCGCGACGAGGTGATCCGCTTCATCAGGGATCGCGGACTGGCGCCGCACATGAGTGACGACCGGCTGTTTGCGATATTCGACGAACTGGCGGAACGGCTCGAGGAGCCCGACTTTGCCAATGTGGTGATCGACACGTTGCGTCCGGTCTCGGACCTGCCGCTGTCGGCCCATTTGATGGAACTGTCGGAGCGCGTCGCGGCTGCGGACGAGGACGTGCATCCCCATGAGGTGCAGGCGATCAAGCTGTTGCGCCTGCTGACGCTCGTGCTGCCGCGCGCAAAGCCGGTGGCGCCGGGCAGCGCAGGCACTGAACGGCGCGCCGCCACGCAGGAGTGAGCATGAGTGCAGCATCGGACGAGCGTACGGCAGGAAATGGGGGCACCACCGGCCAGATGGCCGGTGGCGACCCGCGTCTCGACAAGCTCGTCCGCCGCCTGCCGCCGCGCATGGGCGACACCGTCACCTATCTGCTGAAACCGTCCAGCCGCTGGGTGAGGATCCCGTCGGGCGCGCTGCTCATTGTTGGCGGCGTGCTCTCCTTCCTGCCGGTGCTCGGAGTCTGGATGCTGCCGCTCGGCCTCGCATTGCTCGCCGAAGACGTCCCCGCGTTGCGCGCCTCGCGCTCCAAGGTCCTTGACTGGGTCGAGCGGAAGAAGCCGCAATGGCTCGATCCGTCCGCATCGAAAAATGATCAATCATGACTGAATTCATCACCGCCGACGCGCTGACCGCGCTGCTCCAGGTCATCCTGATCGACCTCGTGCTGGCCGGCGACAACGCCGTCGTCATCGGCCTTGCCGCCGCCGGCCTGCCGGCCGAGCAGCGCCGCCGCGCCATTATCGTCGGCATCGTCGCCGCCACAGCCTTGCGCATCGTCTTCGCCGGCGTCGCGACCCAGCTCCTGCAGGTGATCGGCCTGCTGCTCGCCGGCGGCGTGCTGTTGCTATGGGTGTGCTGGAAGATGTGGCGCGAGCTGCGCGAGCAGTCCGCGCACACCGAGCTCGCGTTGAGCCACGGTGGCAGCGCGGGCAGCGCACCGGCGTCGCGCAAGACCTTCGGGCAGGCGGCGTTGCAGATCGTCGCCGCCGACGTCTCGATGTCGCTCGACAACGTGCTCGCGGTCGCAGGCGCCGCGCGCGAGCATCCCTACATCCTCGCGTTCGGACTGTTGCTGTCGGTCGCGATGATGGGCGTCGCCGCCGATCTGCTCGGCCGGGTGTTGCAGAAGCAGCGCTGGATCGCCTATGTCGGTCTCGCCATCATCGTTTACGTCGCCTTCGAGATGATCTATCGCGGTTCGCTCGAACTCGCGCCCGTCATCGCGAGTCTCTGAGGCGACAATTCCTACCTGCAATCCGGAGTGATCCATGACGCCTGAACCCAAAGCACCTTCGGCGCACGCCGGGCCGCGACCGAAAATCGGCCCATTCGCCCAGCTCATCTTTGGCTCGCGCTGGCTGCAAGTGCCGCTCTATGTCGGCCTCATCGTCGCGCAGGGCGTCTACGTGCTGTTGTTCCTGAAAGAGCTCTGGCACCTGGTTGCGCACTCGTTCGACGCCAGCGAGCAGCAGATCATGCTGGTCGTGCTCGGACTTATCGACGTCGTCATGATCTCGAACCTGCTGGTCATGGTGATCGTCGGCGGCTACGAGACCTTCGTCTCGCGCCTGAACCTGAACGGTCATCCGGACGAGCCGGAATGGCTGAGCCACGTCAATGCCAGTGTGCTGAAGATCAAGCTCGCGATGGCGATCATCGGCATTTCCTCGATCTCGCTGCTCAGGACCTTCATCGAGGCCGGCAATCTCGGCACCACGCGCAGCAATTTCACCGAGTCCGGGGTGATGTGGCAGGTGCTGATCCACCTGACCTTCATCATTTCCGCGATCGGTATCGCCTGGGTCGACCGCATCAGCGAGAGCGGGCACCGCAAGGAGAACGGTCACGCCTGAGGGGCGATCCGCACTCTCAGGCGCCGATGGCCAGATGCAACGGACGCCGTCCGCGTGCCAGCGTCTCGGACGGCGCTTCGCCGAAGGCCAGTCTGTAGCTCCTTGAGAAGTCGCCCAGGTGCCAGAAGCCGTTGCCGAGTGCGGCGGCCTTGACGGTCAAGCCATCGCCCCCGGTCATGAGCTGGACGCGAACGGCCCACAACCGTTTGAGGCGCAGATAGTGATGCAGGCTCACGCCATGCACCGCGTGCGTCGCGACCTGGAGCGTGCGCACGGACACGCCGAGCGCGGCGGCGAGGTCGTCGCTGTAGAGCGGCTTGCTGCCGAACAGCGCAACGACGTCGTCGAGATGCGCGATCAGCTTGCGGTGCTTGTCGAATGAACCGGGGCGGGCGCTGCGTGCGCCTGCCGGCAGCAGGGTGGCGTCGAGGCCGGCGAGCAGCGTTTCCTGGATCGGGCGGTAGAGCGCCTCGAATTGCCGGGGATCGTTGCATGCCGACGCCAGCGAGAACATCTCCACGATAGCCGCGCGCAGGCGCGTCATCGGATCGTCCTGCGTGCGGACATAGGCGAGGCCGGTGTCGAAATCCGCCCAGCCGCGATGGCGCATGTCCGAGTTGAAGCGCAGCATCAGGTAAGTGTTGGGGTGATGCTCGATCGCCTTGACGGGGGCTTTGCCGCGCATGACGGCGATCATCGAACTATCGACCTCGCGGCCATTGGCGATGGAGTGAAAGGTGAGGGGAACAACGAGGCCGACGCCGTTGTCCGTGCCGATCTCGGCCTCAAACCGCCGTGCAAAGGAGCGCTGGAGCACGAAGAGCCCGTCGCGGAGCGGCAGGATGGCGCGAGACAGCGAGAATTCCCGCGGACGGAGCGGCGTGCTGGTGCCGAGACCGAGCACCTCGTTGGCGCGAAATTCGTCGAAGTCCGAGAAGCGCTCGACGCCGAGGACGCGCGATGGCTTTAGCCGACGTACCGGCATTTCGGGATCCCAGGGCATGTCGGGGTGAGCGGGTTTAATCCGCACAAGCGTATCAGAGGCCCGACCGTCGGCCATATTCCGGGAAACTACTGCCTGCGCAGCGGCGACAGGGGAAGTCGGCGCGCTGCTGTGAGGACTTCACGGACAAGTACGCGAGTCCGGCAGGCTCAGATCGTTCACTTCAGAATTTCGCACACCGTAGGATGTGATCCGACGTCAAGCCGCGCGTTGCTTGTGGAGATGCTGCGCCACCACGCCTCCAGCGCGCCGCGCTCGCAGCCGAGCCTGACGCTCATGCCGCCGGCGAACTTGATCCAGTCGGCGAAATGGTCTCTGCCAACCGCGATCACCACGGGAATGTCGGCGTCGAGCGCGCGTCCGATCAGATGGGACAGGCCCTTGCCGTCGCGCTCGCGCTTGCCGAAGCGGTTGATGATGACGAGATCGGCGCCATGCGAGAGGGCGTCCGCGATCCGCATCCCCGCATTTTGCAGCCGCGCGAGATCGAGACGGCAGCCGCGCGCGGCCGGATCGAAATCCTGCGCGAGCGGAAGCGTCTCGCCGCTGTGAAGCAGCACGGCCGACAGGCTCGAATCCGCGCATTGGCCGGCCTGAACCATGCCGACGACGCGACAGCCACGCGCATTCAGATCCGCCGCGAAGCTGCGCAGGACCGCGTCGGGGTCCTGATGCGCCTCGTAGACGAGGGCGGCGAGGTCGCATTGCGCATCGAACATGGTCGGCCTCCGTTTGACGGCAAAGAATTGGGGCCGCGACGCTTCCGCCGCGGCCCCGGTTTTGCGATCAGGCCGCCGGCGGGCCGTTGATGATCTGGAGCTGGGTGAATTCGGCGAGGCCTTCCTCGGCGAACTCTGTACCGATGCCCGATTGCTTGGCGCCGCCGAACGGGATGTGCGGGGCCATGTCGAGGTGCTTGTTGATCCAGACCGTGCCGGACTCGAGCTGCGTTGCGACCTCGTGCGCGCGCTTGATGTCGGACGACCAGACCGACGCGCCGAGGCCGTAGGTGGTGGCGTTGGCGCGGCGGATCGCATCGTTCTTGTCGGAGTACTTGATCAGCGGCAGCACTGGGCCGAACTGCTCCTCGTCGACCAGTCTCGAGCCTTCCTGGATGTCGCGCACGATGGTCGGCTCGATGAAATAGCCGGGACGGTCCATCGCCGAACCGCCGGCGACCACCTTGCCGTTCTTGCGCGCGTCCTCGAGGAACGTCTTCACCTTCTCGTACTGCATCTTGTTCTGCAGCGGTCCGAGCTTGGTGCCCTGCTTGGCGCCGTCGTCGACCACCGTGCTCTTGGCGATCGCGACCAGTTCGTTGCAGAGCTCGTCATAGACGGACTCGTGGACGTAGAGCCGCTTGATGGCGAGGCAGACCTGGCCGGAGTTCTGGAACGCGCCCTCGAAGATGCCGGGAGCGACCTTCTTCGGGTCGACATCGTCGAGCACGATACCGGCGTCGTTGCCGCCGAGCTCCAGCGTGATGCGCTTGAGCGTCTGCGCCGCGCTCGCCATCACCTTCTGCCCGGTGGCGGAGGAACCGGTGAACGAGATCTTGCGGATATCAGGATGCTTGGTCATCTCGCCGCCGAGATCGTTGGCGTCGGTGATGAAGTTGAGAACGCCCTTCGGCAGGACGTCCTTGATCAGCTCGGCGAAGCGCAGGGTCGCGAGCGGCGTGATCGGCGCCGGCTTCACCACCAGCGTGTTGCCCGCGAGCAGCGCCGACGGCAGCTTGAAGCTGAGGATCAGCAGCGGATAGTTCCAGGGAATGATGGCACCGACGACGCCGAGCGGGCGGCGATAGGCTTCCACCTTGCGGTCACCGGAATCCTCGATCACCTTCATCGGCAATTCGAGCGAGCTGAGGTAGCGGAAGAACGCGGCCATGCCGAGGACCTCGCCGGTGGCGTCGCCAAGCGGCTTGCCTTGCTCGCTGGTGAGGATGTGGGCGAGCTCGCCCGAATTGGCCTCGATCACGTCGGCCATCTCGTTCACGAGCTTGCGGCGTTCCGCCATCGGGGTCGCGGCCCAGGCCGGGAAGGCGGCCTTCGCCGCGGCGACGGCGGCATCAAGCTGCGCCTTCGAGGCACGCGGACACTGCGCCAGCACCTCTTCGGTCGCGGGATTGAGAACCGGCATGGTCTGGTCGCCGGGCACCATCTTGCCGTCGATGAGAAGATTGTAGTCACTCATTGGCTTTGCGCTCCCTTGCAGAAACGGGCCGTTCGGGGCCTCGTTATATCGAACTATATATCACGACTTCGCCGGGCCGACCATGGCGGCCGGTTCGATCGATTCCAGAAAAGCAGGGCTGGACGCGGGTGGACATATCGATATATCTTGATGAATATAGCGAACCGCGTTCCGGGACTGACGATGGAAATCAAGGTGAGGCAGCTCACGACCTGCGAGGTGGCGTCCGACGGCGGCGCGATCTCGCTGGGCTTCGAGGATCTGGCGGGCAACCCCGCCGCGGTCAGCGTCTCGCTCAACCAGGTCGGCGCCCTCATCATGACGCTGCCCGGGCTGCTCGAGGCGGCGCTGAAGGCCCGCTACGGCGACCAGAGCCTGCGCTACGCCTATCCGCTGGCGTCCTGGGCGATCGAGCAGGCGACCGACACGACCCAGCGCATCATCACGCTTCAGACCGAGGACGGCTTCAAGGTGCGCTTCTCGATCCCGAAAGCCGAGCAGAGCCTACTCGGCGAAGCGCTGACCCAGCCGATGCCGGAAATGTCGGTGCGGCCGAACTAGCGGCTTGGGCCAAAGGCGCAAACAAAACACCGCCTAAGAATGGAATTGCCGATTGGGCCGGTCGAACGCCGGAAATGTTGCACGCGTCGCCTGAACTAGAGAATCGCTTTGCCTGTTCGCCAGCCTAAAGTTGCGGGCGTGCAGAGGTGGCAAGCGATGAGCGACGTTCGAACGGGTTTCCTGGACGCTATCGGCAACACGCCATTGATCAGGCTGCGAATGCCGTCGGAAGCCACGGGTTGCGAGATCTATGGCAAGGCCGAATTTCTCAATCCCGGCGGCTCGATCAAGGATCGCGCGGCGCTGGCCATGATCAACGATGCCGAACGATGCGGCAAGCTTGGGCCGGGAGGCGTCATCGTCGAAGGAACAGCCGGCAATGTCGGAATCGGCATAGCGCTCGTGGCGAATGCACGCGGCTATCGAAGCGTGATCGTGATGCCTGACACGCAAAGTCAGGAGAAAAAGGACATGTTGCGGTTGTGCGGTGCCGACCTGCGCCTGGTGCCGGCCGTACCCTATTCCAATCCGGGTCATTACGCGCGCTATTCCGGTCAGCTCGCCGAGGAGCTCGGTGCTTTCTGGGCCAATCAGTTCGATAATGTCGCCAATCGGGAGGGGCACTATCGCACGACCGGTCCGGAGATTTGGCAGCAGACGGATGGAAGAATCGACGGCTTCACATGTGCCGTCGGGAGCGGCGGTACCTTGGGTGGGATCGCGCGGGCCCTCAAGGAGCGAAATCCCGGCATCAAGATTGCGCTCAGCGATCCCATGGGGGCCGCTCTCTACAATTGGTTCACCAAAGGGGAACTGACGACAGAGGGAGACTCCATCACCGAAGGGATCGGGCAAGTCCGTGTCACCCGGAACCTCGAAGGCACGCCCATCGATACGGCATATCAGATTACGGACGAGGAAGCCTTGCCTGTCCTGTTCGACCTGATCGAGCACGAAGGACTGGTGTTGGGCGGCTCAAGCGCGATCAATATCGTTGGAGCCATGCGACTTGCGCGCGACCTCGGTCCAGGCAAAACCATCGTGACCATCCTCGCGGATGGCGGACAGCGCTATCAATCCAAGCTGTTCAACCCGGAATTCCTGCGCAAGAAAAATCTGCCCCTGCCACGCTGGATGCGCTAGCGAGCCGCCAGGATGCGCGCCCGCCCGTTCACGATTTCCGCGAACGGCCGATGTCGCTCCTGAGCGCTTCCAGCTCCTTGTGCACCGCGCGGGCGGCGTCGCGTTCGATCTTGCGGTAGCGAGCAACAAGTTTCTCGCCGAAGGGCGTGAGCATCGCGCCGCCGCCGTTCTTACCGCCGGCCTGCGGCTCGACCACCGGATGTCCGCAAATGCGGTTGATCTCGTCGACGAGGTCCCAGGCGCGCTTGTAGGACATGTCCATGGCGCGGCCGGCCGCCGAGATCGAGCCTTGCTCGCGGATCTGCTCCAAAAGCTCGATCTTGCCGGGCCCGATCCGATCCTCGCCGTCGAGGTCGATGCGAAGACTCAGCTGGGGGAGGGATTTGGCGCTAACGCGCGGCATGACGGGGTCTCTTGGGCTCTGCCTCACGAGATTGCCACTCTTGCCCGTCGCGGACAAGGTGAGGGCGCCCGATTTCCCAGAAGATGGACCTTTGTCGAGGTCCGCAGAGCACGGGCTTTAGCCCGTGCCCTGATCGCTGCATCTTATTCCGCGGGGCTTCCGACCACCGCGCCCTGACTGACGTCCTCGCGGGCGAGGATCATCAAAAGGCCGACGATGATGAGCTCGACCACCGCGAAAGCAATGAAGGCGCCGGTGAACGAGCCGGCCGAGGCGTTGATGATGGCGCCCATCATCCAGGGCGCCACGAAGGCCGAGAAGATGCCAAATACCTCGGCGTATCCAATCGCGGCCGGTGCGAGCGCGTCGGAGTATTTTTCGCTGAGCAGAGCGAAGATAGCGCCGCCGCCGAGCAGCGCGATACCGCTGAGTGCTGCAAACAGCACCAGCATCGCGAACGACATCGGTGTGACCACGCTCCACAGGAACATCAGCGCGGTCAGGAAAGCGAGACATGCGGTGAGTTTGATCATGAAGGGCTTGCCGAGCCGATCGGACATGTAGCCGCCAATCACCAGGAATAGCACCTGCGACAACCCCATGACGGTGCCGATGACAGCGCCGGCTTCCGGCGGCATGTGCTGTACTGTGATGAAGGCCGGCACCACCCAGGTGGCGGTGCCGGCGATCGCGAAGGTGCAGGCCACGATGCCGAAGCCGCCGACCGCGATCCATTTCGAGCGGAAGATCTCGCCGAGCGGCAGGTGCTCCTGCGATGTTTCGTTGCCCCAGGTGAAACCGCCGATGCCGAGCTCGCGCGGATCGTTGCGGACGACGAGTGCGTCGACGGCTGCAACGAGCAGCGTGCCGATTGCCAGCACGGCGAAGAAGGTCCGCCAACCGGTCGCAATCGTCAGGGGAATGCCGAGCGCGAAATCCATGGTGATGGCGAGGCTGTAGGCGGCGAGGATGATGCCTACCACCGAGCCACGCCGACTTTGCGGAAACCAGCCGAAGATCAGCTTCATGTTGCCGATGAAGATGCCGGCGTCGAAGAAGCCGATCACGAGCCGGAGCATCACGAGCTGTGTGTAGCTTTGTACGAACACCTGGAGCACCATGCCGATACCAGTGCCCGCAAGCCCGATCAGCAGCATGTTGCGCGCCGTCATCGACCGGCTGACCGGAGACCACACCACCATGCCGATGCCGTAGGTCAGCGCAAAGATGCCTTGCGCAAGCCCGGCCTCGGCGGGATTGAGCTTGAGGCTCTCGGAGACGAATGGCAGTACGGCCGCGAAGGCATACCAGTCGGCGGCGAGAAAGATCTCGCAGAGGATGGCGAGCGCCAGCATGCCTTTTTGCCACCGGGCTATCCGACGGCGGTCGTTCTCGGAGATGGACGTCCAAGTTGTTGTCAGCATGGTCATCATCGGTTCTCGCGGTTTGCGTGTCGACGGAATCGGCGTGGCCTCAGGCGGGCGGCGGCAGGAAGTTGACCTCGTGTTCGGCGGCACGTCGCACGACCTCCTGCGGATCGGGGAGATTGTGGATGCGCTCGAACAGCTCTTTCAGCGACCGCGTCGGTGCGACCCAGAACAGGCTGGTGGCGGTTTCACCCGACTTGTTGAAGATGCCGTGGGGGATGCCTTTGGGCATGCGGACGAGGTCGCCGGCCTTGGCGACAAAGTCCTTGCCGTCGAGCCAGAGGTCGTAGCGGCCGCTCAGCACATAGACGAATTCATCCTGGGTCGGATGCACGTGCGGCGGCACGAAGGTGCCATCCGGAAACACGGCATGCCAGGCCATCGACGCCTCGGAATGCTGCTTCAGCGTGTAGGTCTGGCCCAGAATGTTCCAGATGACGTTGCCAAAGCCTTCTTTGGCAGGGGTCACGCCCGGAGGCATCTCGATCATGGTGGTGTCCTCTGTTGTGTGCGGGATCAATCGGCGAGAAAATCGGTGACGTAGTGTGCGGAAGACGGCGTTTCCTCGAACACGAGATGACCGGTCGCCGGCACCAGCGTCACGCGTGCGTCGGGGAGCCCTGCTTTCCAGGCATCTGCCTGGGCGGTCGGGCGCAAGCGATCTGCGGCCCCCCACAGCACCAGCGTCGGCATCGTGATTCGATGCAGCCAGTGCGCGAGCTTGGGATTGCCCTGCGGTTCACTGCGGATCAGCTTGGCAAAGCCCGTGACCTCGCGTCCAAGCCGGGCGTCGAAGGCCGGATCGGGCGCCTTGGGAAAGTAACGGAGCGCCGCGGCCGGATCGTGCGCGAGATAGGCTGGCAGTTCTTGCGGTGCGATCTCGAACAATCCGGGCGCAGGCGCGCTTCCGACCACAAGACCCGCGGGCGCAACCAGCACCAGCTTGCGGACCCGATGCGGCTGACGGATCGCGAACTCCGCGGCAAGCCATCCGCCGAGGGAGAACCCGGCGAGGTCGAACTGCTCAAGACGAAGCTTGTCGAACAGATCCATGTAGTGAAGGACGTGATCCTCGACGGTGTCGATCGTCTCGGCGTCGCCGGAGTCGCCAAAGCCCGCATGATAGGGGATGATGACCGTGTGCCGCTTCGCCCAATCGCGCGCCATCTCGAAGCCGGTGAAGGTGCCGGTGCCGTGCAGGAACACCAGCGCCGGGCCGCTTCCGATGCTGTGAACGACGGTCCGCACGCCGTTGATCGTATGTTCCGCGCGGGAGAAGCCGGTGAGATCGGGCGAGGGTTTGACGGTATCAAGCATGGTCGTCTCCGGTTGAAGGCGGCAGAGCCGGGCGTTGGTGAGTCATGCGGCGGCTTCCTGGCGACCGCTGAGAAGTGAGGCGAATTGTTCGACGGCGTTGGCGAGCCGCGCGGCCGTCATTGGTGCGAGCGGCTCGCCTGGTACGATCTCGCCGCTGCTGGTGTAGATCGCCGTCGAAACGGTGCAGGCTTCGAAGAAGCCGAACAGCGGGCGGAGCTGGTGCTCGACCACCAGCGAGTGGCGCAGGCCGCCGCCGACCGCGGTCAGCAGCACCGGGCGATTGCGCAGCACGCTGGGTTCGATCAAGTCGAATACGTGCTTGAACAATCCGGGATAAGAGCCCTGGAACACCGGGCATCCGATCACGAGGCCGTCGGCCTGTTCGATGGCCTCGACGACGGCGCGCGCATTGTCATCGAGTGCGGTCCGGGTGAAGCCGGCGATGCCGCAACCGGCATCGACAAGGTCGAGGACGGTGGTCTTCAGTCCATGCTGCGCCTGAAGATCGGCGGCGACGGCTTCCACCAGCATGCGCGACTTCGCCGGGCGCCAACTATTGCCGCAGAAGCCAACGATGCGGGATGTCCTCACCTCGACGCCCTCGTGTCTGGTCGCTTGCTCAGCCTGTCACCCCGAAGACCGTCCATTGCGCACCAGGGCCGGGGAGGCCGAGCAGCGCACGGCCGCACTCTTCGACGATCTGGTCGGCCATCAGGATGTGCTGCGTGCCCGAATGGATGTCGCGATAGAACCGCTGCATCGGCGTGTTGTGCAGCGAGGCGCCGCGCGCGGCGCGATGCGCGAAGGTGGCGACATCCGACAGAACGTCGTGGACGTGGCGCAGTGACAGCTTGATCATCGTCATCTGCTCCAGCGACGGACTTTCGCCGCCGGCGCAAGTCTCCGAGACGTCCTTCCAGGTTTCGTGGACCAACGCACGTGCTGCGCGGAAACGAGCTTCAGCCTGCGCAAACTGGAACTTGAAGCTCGCGCTGTCGCGCGACTTGCCGAATGGATCCTGGCGCTGGACGATTACCTTGACGAGTTCGTCGAGCATGCGGCGGCCGACACCGACGGCCCAGGCGGAATGCGCCCAGGCGCTGTAGCCCGCCAGTCCCAGCGCACCCTGCACGCCACCTCGGCGCGGCGCGCCAATGTCAAAATCGTAGGTCATGTGCGTGGGTACGAACAGCTCGTCGCCCTCGCTCAAAGTGTAGTCGAAACTTCCCGTCGCGCGCAGACCGAGCACGTCCCAATTGCCCATCAACTTGATGGTCGCGCGCGGATGGTGGGTGACCACGATCTTGGGCTGGCCGTTCGGACCGAACACCATGTCCTTGCCGGATGCGTCGGTGACGAAGCAGCCTGAATGGACCCACTCGGCGTGCTGAATGCCGCTGCCATAGGCCCAGTTACCGCGGATCATGTAACCGCCATCGACCGGTCGGGCGAAGCCGCGCGGCACGCCGTTGCCGGCAATCGTGATGTCGGGCCCGCCCGCGAAGACTTTCTTGATGCCTTCGTCCTCGATGTAGATGGCGAGCGTCGTGCCTTCCATATTGTTGCCGATGACGCACCAGCCGGCGGAGGCGTGTGCGTAAGCGAGCCGCTCGATCACGGTCATGGCGTCGTAAGGCAGAAGCTCGGCGCCGCCGACCTCCTTCGGGAACAGCATGGTGTAGATGCCGGCCTTGCGCAGCGCCGCTACCACGTCGTCAGTCAGATAGCCCTGTGCCTCGGCCTCCGCGGCCCTGGATTCGACCAGCGGTAGCAGCGCGTCGAGGCGCGCATGGAACTCGGCCACCGTCGGGGTCGCGGAAGGCTTTACGGCGAGTTGCACGGAAGGGCTCATGGTCGGTGTCTCCACGTCGGGCTGTTGGTTCTTCGCGAAACGCTGCTGGACGCGAAGATCTGGGTCGGGCGGAACACGCCGGTCGCGGGCAAGACTCCGCCCACACGCGCCAAAGACTGTTGGTGCGCGCGACGAACGGCTCGCGTTGGTGTCGAGATGTCCCCGTCGAAACCGCGCGAACGTCGTTACGCGATCCCGATGGCCAGGATGCTAGAGATGAGGCGGCTAAAGCAGCAATCCCCCATCATGGGGGGTGTTGGCCATGCTGCTCTGCCGCAAAGCTGGGCCGGGAGAGCAGTGTTTTGCCGCTTCTTTTCGCTTGACCAAAGGTCAGGCGAGGCAGAAATTTTAAGCCTATAACAATCGGCAATGACGCGCGTGTGTCCGAGGGCACCGCGCGTTCGCGCGAGGAGTGGCGGTGAGAGCCGAGCAGGAGCATTTGGATGGTCTGCCCGAGCGCCAGCTCGCAGATCGGCTGATGTCCATCGCCGAGAGCCGCTCGGTGCGCGCCCTTGGCATTGCCTGCTGCTCGGCGATCACGGAATTGACGGGATCGCCGACCGTCGGCCTCTATTTGCTCGACGGGCTCGAACCGGAACTGGTCTACAGCCGGCACGTCGCAGAAGGCCTGCTCGACAATTACAGGGCCGGCTTCTGGAAGCGCGACCCCGTGCTCGACTGCATCATGACCCAAGGCCGCGCGGTCGACGGCGAAACGGTGATCGGTCCGCAGCAATGGCGGCACAGTCCGTCCTTCGAGATGCTGCACGAGTGGGGCTTTGCATACAACATGGGCGGCCCGTTGTGGTGCGGGCAGAAGATCGTCGGCGTGCTGTTTACGGCGACGACTGATACGGACGCGCCGTACACGATGCGGTCGCGGCAGCGCATGGAGATGCTGTGTCGGGCGGGCTCGCTCGCTTTGACCAACATGACGAACGCGGGCGCGATCGACGCCCATCCTGCCGCAATCCGCGTCCCCGAGCCGGCAGCGACGCCGGCAGCGACGCCGGTGGCGACGCTCTCGGCATCGCTTCCGCCACGGTCCGCGGACGTCGCCATCCGGGTCTGCCGCGGCCAGACCAACAAGGAAATCGCCCGCGAGATGGGGATTTCCGATCAGACCGTGAAGGAGCACGTCGCGAACCTGTGCCGACGCTTCGGCGTGCACAACCGCACCGAGCTTGCGGCCTGCCTGCTGAGTCCGATCGCTCGGCAATAAGGTGCCGCGCCGGGTCAGATGTGGTTGACGATCAGCTTGAGCGAACCGACGAAGGTCGGACGCTGCCGATAGTGCCCGTAACGCGTATCCCATCGGCCGGACGTGAGATCGTTGCCGAGCCGAGCATCATCGCACGGCGTGCAGCTCCAGAAACGCCTTCACGCCGGTTACGTTGCCGGTATCCGACGGCACGTAGCCGGGCAGGGTGGCGACGGCGGCGCGGAAATCGGCGCTGCGCATGATCTCCAGGATGCGCTGCATCGGCCCGGTATCGAGGAAGGCGCGCTTGCAGACGAAGAAATAATCCTCGGTGAGGATGCGGATGAAATCGAGGCCGAAGTGGCGCGCGGCCGCCTCGACACCAAAACTCGCATCCGCCATGCCGCTCGCGACATAGGCCGCGACGGCGGCGTGGGTGAACTCGATCTGCTGCGCGCCGTTGATCTTGCTCTCGTCGATGCCGTTCGCGGCAAGCAGCTGGTCGAACAACAGCCGCGTGCCGGAATCATGGTCGCGGTTGACGAAGCGGACTTTTGGCCCGGTGAGGTCATGAAGCGAAGCGATGCGCAGCGGATTGCCGCGCGCGACCATCAGCCCCATCTCGCGCGTGACGAAACTGATGATGCGATCTTCGCGCGGGTCCAGCCATTCGCGCGCCGCCTTGATGCCCTGGGCGCGCAACGCGCCGTGCGGCAGATGCAGGCCGGAGAGGTCGCAGGCGCCTTGCGCCAGCGCGACCAGCGAATGCTGGTTGCTGACATAGCGCAGGTCGACGCCGATGCCGGGCTCGCGATCGAGGAATTCGCGCAGTTTTGCCACGGCAAAGCCGTGGCTGGCATGAACGCGGATCACCGAAGGGCGCTGTTCGAGGAACGGCTTGATCTCGCTCGCCAGCTCCTGCGCCAGGTTTTCGAGCTGTGGCCCGAGCCGGGCCTGCATGCGCTCGCCGGCCCACACCAGCCGCTCGCCGAACGGCGTGAGCTTCGAGCCCTTGCCGCGCTGGGTCTCGACCATAGGGGTTCCAAAGAACGCCGACCATTGCTCGATCAGGTTCCAGACGTGCCGGTAGGACAGGTGCGCATCGCTGGCCGCACTCGTGATCTTCCCGGTCTTCCGGATTTCGTTGAGCACGCCGAGCATCACCACCACGGTGCGCGGATTGCCTTCCCGGCGAAACCGCCAGACAGCCTCGATCTCGATCTGAAGCATGGGTCTTCCTTATGAACTTCGCTTCATATGTGAGGCGTCCATTTGCAAACCATATCATATTTACTCCAGCCAATAGACGCCTAGTCTGGTATACCAGAACAGGAGGAAATATGATGTCTGTTGCATATGACTTTGCGCATTCGCCGGCCACCGAATTCATGGCCCGGCCGCAGCATCTGCTCATCGACGGCCGCCGCGTCCCCGCCAGCTCCGGCCGTACCTTCAAATCCCTCAATCCCGCCACCGGGCAGGTCATCGCCATCGTCGCCGAGGGTAACGAGGCCGATGTCGAGCATGCGGTCGCCGCCGCGCGCCGGGCATTCGAAGGCCCGTGGCGCACGATGCGGGCGTCGGAGCGCGGCCAGATCCTGCTGCGCTGGGCGGACCTGCTCAAGCAGCACTCGGAAGAAATCATCGAGCTCGAGTCGATCGATGCCGGCAAGCCGATCTCCGCGACGACGCGCCAGGACTTTCCGGCCGCGGTCGACACGCTGATCTACTACGCCGGCTGGGCCGACAAGATCAGCGGCGACGTCGTGCCGGTACGTGACGATGCGTTGACTTATACCGTGCGTGAGCCGGTCGGCGTGGTCGCGGCGATCGTGCCGTGGAATTTCCCGCTGATGATCGGCATGTGGAAGCTGGCGCCGGCGCTGGCCTGCGGCTGCACCATCGTGATGAAGCCGGCCGAGCTGACCTCGCTGTCGGCGCTGCGCATCGCCGAGCTCGCGCTCGAGGCGGGCCTGCCGGCGGGTGTCTTCAACGTCGTCACCGGTCCGGGCCGTGTCGTCGGCGACGCGCTGGTCAATCACCCTGACGTGGACAAGGTGACCTTCACCGGTTCGCCCGGCGTCGGCCGCGGAATCATGAAGGGCGCGGCCAGCAACTTCAAGCGCGTCTCGCTCGAGCTCGGCGGCAAGTCGGCCAACGTCATCTTTGACGATGCCGATCTCGAAGCGGCGTCCAAGGCTGCGGCCTCAGGCATCTTCTTCAATGCCGGCCAGGTGTGCTCGGCCGGCTCCCGCGTGCTTGTGCAGGAGAAGGCTTATGACGAGGTCGTCGAGCGGCTGGCCGCGCGCGCAAAGTCGCTCAGGATCGGCGATCCGCTCGATCGCAAGACGGTGCTCGGCCCCGTCATCTCCGAGAAGCAGATGAAGTCGATCCTCGACTATGTCGACATCGGCCAGAAGGAGGGCGCGACCCTCGTCACCGGCGGCGAGAAGGTCGGCGATCGCGGCTATTTCATCAGCCCCGCGGTGTTCGCAGGTGTCGCACACGAGATGCGGATCTCGCAGGAGGAGATTTTTGGCCCCGTCGTCAGCGTCATCAAGTTCAAGGACGAGGCCGATGCGCTCAGGATCGCCAACGGCACGGCCTACAGCCTCGCCGCGGGCGTCTGGAGCCGTGACATCGGCAAGCTCCAGCGCTTCGCCAAGCGGGCGCGCGCTGGCACGGTCTGGATGAACACCTATGGCTACACCGACGTGCGCCTGCCCTGGGGCGGCGAGCGCGACTCCGGCCTCGGCCGTGAGCACGGCACCGCCGCGCTCGACAATTTCACCGAGCCCAAGGCTGTCTGGATGAATCTGGCCGTCTGATAACCTCCCGATCGGCCAATCCTGGGCCCGCCTGATCATCCGGTCAGGCGGGCTCTTTTTTCGACATCGATAAAGTTGTCTGCATTCCGCTCAGTGGCGGAAAACCCTGCGGACAAGAAGGCTGCTGCCTTAAACCTCCGCTTTGGAACCGGCGTGCATCCTGCCTGCAAAAGGTTGGGGCATCGGCATGTCTGTTCTCAGGGAGATCGTTGCGGCGGTTGCGGGAGTCTACGCGCTCCTGTTCGTCTGCGACGCATTGTTCGGCGTCGGCGAGGCGCGTTTCGACGACGCCTATTACAGCGCCGGCTTCTACGCGCCGCGGCCGAAGGAATTCCGCTTCGCCAGCGACACGCCGCCGGCGGTCCGCGTCAGCGAGGCCTTCGCGCAGTTTGCGCCGGGCGAGGCCAAGCCGAACCGGCGCTACTCGTCTCTGACGACGATCATCCGCTAACGTTCGGCCATTCAGGCTTGCTCCGTCGCTGGGGCGTCGCCGGGATGCTGCCCCGCGCGTTGCGGAATCAGCAGCAGGCACACCAGCATAAAGGCTGCGATCACGACCGAGGCCAGCGGCCGGCTCAGCGCCAGCCCGCCGTGATCGAGCGGCTTGTCGAGAAAGTCGCCGACGGTCGCACCCAGCGGACGCGTCAAGATGAAGGCGGCCCAGAACAGCGTGACGCGTGAGACGCGGGTCCAGAAGTAAAGTGCAGCGATAACGGCGAGTCCGGCCGCGAAGATCAATGCGCCGCCGCGATAGCCCATATCGCCGGTATCCGCGATCCAGTCGCCGAGCGCAGTACCCAGCGTTTGCGAAAAGGTGATCGCGCCCCAATAGAACGCCTCAACGCGCGGTGTGCTGACGCTGTTGACCGAGATCGTTCCCTCGGCGCGATACCAGAGGCCGAGCACCAGCACGAGACAAGTGAGCAGCAGCGTCGAGCCGCCGGTATAGCCGATGCCGAGCGAGCGGTCGGCGAAGTCAGCCATCGTGGTGCCGAAGGTGGTCGATGCGACGATGGTGGCCCAATACAGTGCCGGATGGAATTTGCGCGCGCGGACCTGCGCCGCGACCAGGACGATCATGGCCGCGAGGAACAGGCAGGTCCCGGCCAGATAGCCCCAGTTCAGCGTCATGGTGACGGTGTCACCGCCGGTCTCGCCGAGCGTGGTGGCGGCGATCTTGATGATCCAGAAACCGAGCGTGACCTCGGGGACCTTGCTCTCGCTGATGATATTGCTTTTGGTCTGATCTTCCATGGTGTCCTCGTTGATACGTCAGCCGCGGACCGGAATCCGCGGCTGACGGGATGATGGCGCGCAGAGGCGTCAGGACTTCGCGGCGGTATCCATGGCCGCGAGCAGATCAGCGACCGCCTGTTTGCACTTCGCTGCATCCGGCGCGCCCGCGCGCAGCGCCCCCAACGCGCGGTCGATCGCCTTGTCGACGGTGTGCCAATCGGCTGCCGCGCGCGGCTTCAATCCGGCTTCGGCCTCGTCCCATTTGGTCTCGAGGTCCTTGATCCTTGTCCTGGCGGCGGGGAGGTCGCCCTTGTCGATCAACGCGGCGACGTCGACCACGATGCTCCGGAATGGCGTGAGATCGCCGAGCTTTGCGGTCGCGGCTTCCGCGAGCGGCACGAAGGTGAAGTGCTGGCTCGCGTGCATGTGCGGTTCGCCCGTGAAGGTCGTCAGCAGGCAGACGGCGACGGCGGAAATCAGTTTCATCATTGTGGTTTCTCCTGGTGGAGCTCCTGCTTCATGCAGAGAGCGGGATTTCGCGGTTGAAGCTATTGCGCCGGATCGGCGCGGCGCCTGCCGTCGCCCTCGAAGGTCACCCAGGCGACGAGGCCGACGATCACGGTCAGGAAGGCGATGCTGGTCTGGATCGTGCCGAGGCCGATGCCGCCGTACTCGCGCGATTGCGAGAGCAGATCGCCGAGCGAGGCGCCGAGCGGGCGGGTAAGAATGTAGGCAAGCCAGAAGGTGAGGACGGGATTGGCGCCGAAGTAATAGGCCATCATCACCGCCGCGATCAGCATGCCGAAGGCGGCAACGCCGACCTGGAAACCGAGACCAACTGCTTCGGTGGCAAGATCGCCTGCGGCCGTGCCGAGCGCGAAGGTGAACAGGATTGCCGTCCAATAAAGCAGCTCGCGCCGCGTCGTCACGATGCTGTGGATCGACAGCGTGCGCTCGACGCCGTACCAGACCGCAAAGGTCGCGGCGAGCGCGCAAGCGAACGCCGCGGTGCTGATGTAGAGGCTGATCTCGAGCTTGTCGGTCAGGAGATCCGTGAGCTGCGTGCCGACGATACTGACGAGAACGACGGTCAGCCAGTAGATCCAGGGCACGTAGACGCAGCGGTTCAGTTGCAGCAGCAGGGCTGCGACCAGCAGGCCGCTCATGCAGATCGCGGTCAGGCTGGCGCCGAGGCCGACATGCACCGCGAGATAGTCGGCGCCGGTCTCGCCAACCGTGGTCGAGAGAATCTTGATGGCCCAGAAGATCGCCGTGACCTCCGGCACCTTGTTCAGCATCCGTCTTGCGCCAAAACCTGAATATTGCGACACGCCCAATCTCCCAAAGCCGAAGCGATGCGAGACCGTCGCGCTGGCGACTTAGGCCGGGCTTAGGGATGAGAATTTTCAATGCGGGCGGCCTTCGCCGCATTTTGGGCCTGCTGGCGCTCCCTAACTCTGCGCTAAGTCGGAACGGTCATGATTTTGACGGCCGGATGCCCGGCGGTTTCGAGGATCGAGCTTTGCGGGTTTTGCTGATCGAAGACGACAGGATGGTTGGAGCCGCCGTCGAACAGGCACTCAAGGATGCTGCCTACGCCGTCGACTGGGTGAGGGATGGCGAGTCCGCGCTGCTTGCCGCCTCAGCCGAGTCTTACGAGGTGCTGCTGCTCGATCTCGGACTGCCGAATGCGGACGGTCGGGATATCCTGCGGCAGTTGCGCGCGAATGGCTGCAGGTGCCCGGTCATTATCGTCACCGCGCGGGATGGCGTCGATCACAGGATCGAAGGCCTCGATCTCGGCGCCGACGATTATCTGGTCAAGCCGTTCGAGATACGTGAATTGCTGGCGCGGATGCGGGCGGTTCTTCGCCGCGAAGGCAGCGGTGCGCCCGCCGTACTTGCCAACGGCAGGCTCAGTCTCGATCCTGCGACCCGCGAGGCGTCGCTGTGTGGCCAAACGGCACTCCTGACCGCGCGCGAGTTCGCGCTGCTCCAGGCCTTGTTGACCCGCCCCGGCACCATCCTGTCGCGGAGCGAGCTCGAGCGGCAGCTTTACGGCTGGAACGAGGAGGTCGAAAGCAACGCGGTCGAATTCCTGATCCACACCATCCGCAAGAAGCTCGGCACGGAGGCGATCCGCAACGTGCGCGGGATGGGATGGATGGTGGATCGCGCGCCATGATCAACTCGCTGCGCGGCCGGCTGTTCATCAGCTTGACGACGATCGTGCTGGTGACCGGCCTCATCGGAGGCGTCTTCGCACACCGGTGGGCATTCGATGAGGCGATCGAGACGCAGGACTCCGTGCTGATCCAGATCGCGGGCCTCGTTCAGAGCGGTGGCTTCACCGGAGCTCAGGACCTCCATGGGGTCGATGAAAACTCCGAAGTCTGGCTGATGGAGCTGGGCAGGACGCCGCAAGGCACACCCGAGGAACGCCAGTTGTGGCGGCTTCAGGATGGGATGCGCGATGCAACGCGACAGGGAAAGCCGGTCCGGGTGGTGCTGAAGACGCGATCCGACGGCAGCCGGTTTGCCGTGGCCCAGAGCACGGGGGTCAGGGATGAGATCGCAAGTGACATGGCGCTCCGCACCGTGCTTCCGATCGCCGCGCTGATCCCTTGCCTGATGCTGGTGATCGCCATTGTCATTGCCGGATCGCTTCGACCGATGGTCCGGCTGGCGGACGAACTCAACGCACGGCGTGCGGATGACATGACGGCGTTGCCGCTTCGCGACCTCCCAAGCGAACTGAATCCGTTCGTGTCTTCCATCAACGGCCTGTTGCAGCGCATGCACGAGATGATAGGGCAGCAGCGAAGGTTTATCGCGGACGCCGCGCACGAACTGCGCACACCGCTGACGGCGTTGAGCGTACAGGCTGAGAATCTCGATCACGTCGAACTGCCACCGGCCGCGCGCGAGCGCCTTGCAGCGCTTCGGCAGGGCATGAGTCGCAGCAAGCATCTTCTGGAGCAGTTGCTTGCGCTGGCGCGACACGACGCTGCGCCCACCGATTGCGGGCAATGGGAGGTTGTGGAGCTCGATCACGCGGCGAAGAGCGTCATCGCCGATCTCTTGCGGGAGGCGATCAGCCGCGGCGTCGATCTCGGCTTCGAACGGGCCGAGTCTGTTGCGGTGCGCGGCGAGCCGGTCATGCTCGCAGCCATGATCCGCAATCTTCTCGATAACGCGCTCCGTTTCACGCCGGCGGGCGGCAGGATCGATGTGGCGATCTACCGGGACGGCGCCATGGCTGTGCTTCGGATCGAGGACAATGGACCAGGCGTGTCCCCCGACGAGATAGGCCGGATATTCGAGCCGTTCTTCCGTGGGCAGCGGCCGGAAGGCGAGGGCGTCGGTCTGGGCCTCTCGATCGTCAAGCGGATTGTCGATCGACTTGGGGGAACGATCGACGCTGCGAACATCACGGAGGGCGAACGAAGCGGATTGCGGATCGTCATCAAACTGCCCGCGGCGGCCGCGTAATGTCACTCCCCCTGGATCCATTCCGCCACGCCGCGCCACAGCGTGTCGCGGTGCTCGGGGCGGAAGAAGCCGAAATGGCCGATCGCCTTGGCGCCGACGTCGGACGGCTTCACCGTCAGCACCTCCGGCTTGATCGCGGAGAAGCCGCTCGCGAGCAGCTCGACCGCGGGCCGCGTCGCCCAGGGATCGTCGGAGAAGCAGAGCGCGCGTAGCTCGCCCTTGAATTTTGCGAAGTTCTCCAGCGCCGGCAATTTGGAGTCGAACAGATAGCGCGGGCTGGAGACCCAGTCGGCCCATTGCAGGAAGACGCCCTTGGGCAGATCCTCGCCGATGCCGGCCCACGCCGGCGCGTAGCCGAGCGCGTGGACGAGCGGCACGCCGACGAAATTCATGAAGGCGTAGACGCGATATTTTTCCGGCGACGCCATCAGCTGCCAGGTCGCGGCCTGCGAGGCCACGAAGGCGGCGCGCGAGATGTCGCTGTTGTTTTCGATCAGCCCGAGCGCCTGGCCGCCGAAGGAGTGGCCGACATAGGCGAGCGGCAGGGTGGTGTAGCGCTCGCGCATCCAGCGCACCGCGGCGGTGACATCCTGCGCGGCCCAGTCCGACATCGAGGCCCTGAAGCCGACCAGCGATTTCGGCTGGTTGTAGCCGACCATCGCCGGCTGCCGGGAATCGCCGATGCCGCGATAATCGTAGGTCAGGACCGCGCAGCCGCGATGGGCGAGGTAGGAGGCAAAGCCGCGATAGATCTTTCGCGGGACGGCGGTGGCGGAGTTGATCAGCACGGCATGGCGTTTGGTGCCGCGCGGCAGGAACAGGGTGCCTGCCAGCGGATACCCGTCCGTCGCCGGGAAGGTGATCTCGTCGATGAAAACGTCGTCGCGCGCCGCATCCATGGGCAGCCGATGTCCTGCCGGTTTCCTTGCCAGCCCTCAGCAAATGCGAATTCGGCTTTCCCCGCAAGGGTTTGCAGTGCGAAATGGATTTACAACTGGCGGCCGGGGACCGGGCTGTGTATAAGGCGGCCCTCGCAACCCACAGATCAGGTTGTGCTTTTTTACTTCACGGAGAGATTGCGATGTCCGAGCGGTGGACGCCCGAGTCCTGGCGCAGCAAGCCGGTGCTACAGGTGCCCGATTATCCCGACGCCAAGGCCTTGGCCGACGTCGAGGCGCAGCTTGCGACCTTTCCGCCGCTGGTGTTCGCGGGCGAGGCGCGCAATCTGAAGAAGGCGCTGGGGCGCGTTGCGGCCGGCGAGGCCTTCCTGCTCCAGGGCGGCGATTGCGCCGAGAGCTTTGCCGAGCACGGCGCCAATAACATCCGCGATTTCTTCCGCGTGCTGCTCCAGATGGCGGTGGTGCTGACCTATGCCGGTGCGGTGCCGGTGGTGAAGGTTGGCCGCATTGCCGGCCAGTTCGCAAAACCGCGGTCGTCGCCGACCGAGAAGATTGATGGCGTCGAGCTGCCGAGCTATCGCGGCGACATCGTCAACGACATCGCCTTCACCAAGGAAGCGCGCGTGCCGGACCCGCAGCGCCAGCTGATGGCCTATCGCCAGTCGGCTGCGACGCTCAACCTGCTGCGTGCGTTCGCGACCGGTGGTTACGCCAATCTCGGCAGCGTGCATGAGTGGATGCTCGGCTTCCTCAAGGATAGCCCGCAGTCCCGCCGCTACAAGGAGCTGGCCGACCGCATCTCGGACGCGCTCAATTTCATGCGCGCCTGTGGCCTCGATCTCGAGGCCCATCCCGAGCTGCGCGCGACCGATTTCTACACCAGCCACGAAGCGCTGCTGCTCGGCTACGAGCAGGCCATGACCCGCGTCGATTCCACCACCGGCGACTGGTACGCGACCTCGGGCCACATGATCTGGATCGGCGACCGCACCCGTCAGCTCGATCACGGCCATGTCGAATATTTCCGCGGCATCAAGAACCCGATCGGCCTGAAGTGCGGCCCGTCGCTCAAGCCCGACGAGCTGTTGAAGCTGATCGACGTGCTCAACCCCGACAACGAGCCGGGCCGGCTGACGCTGATCAACCGCTTCGGCTCCGACAAGGTCGCCGACCATCTGCCGGGACTGATCCGCGCCGTGAAGCGCGAGGGCAGGGTTGTGGTCTGGTCGTGCGATCCCATGCACGGCAACACCATCACCTCGACGTCGGGCTACAAGACGCGCCCGTTCGACCGCGTCCTGTCGGAGGTGAAGTCGTTCTTCACGATCCACGCGGCGGAGGGCACGCACGCCGGCGGCGTGCATCTGGAGATGACCGGTCAGGACGTCACCGAGTGTATCGGCGGCGCCCGCGCGATCACCGACGAGGATCTCAATGACCGCTACCACACGGTCTGCGATCCCCGCCTCAATGCCGAGCAATCGATCGACATGGCTTTCCTGGTCGCGGAGCTCCTCAAGCAGGAACGCGCCGGCAAGGCCAGGCCGATGCCGGTCGCCGCGGGGCTCTAACACCTTGCTGCGGATCTGGAAGGCGACGATCAATTCACGCAACGGTCTGGCCTTCGCGTTCCGGTCGGAGCAGGCCGTTCGCGAGGAGATTTTTGCGCTCATCCTGTCGGTGCCGCTGGCATGGTTCGTCGCCGCGACGGCGCTGCGGGCGGTCGAGCTGGTCTGTTCGGTCGCGTTCGTGCTGACGGTCGAGCTGCTCAACACCGCGATCGAGAAGCTTGCCGACCGGCTGACCATGGATCACGACAAGCAGATCGGCCGCGTCAAGGACATGGGCTCGGCCGCGGTCGGCGTTGCGCTGCTGATGGCCGGCGCATTCTGGATCATCGCCATCGTCGAGCGATTGGGGTTCCTCTGAAGCGGAGTGCGGCGGCCATGACCGAACGTCTCAACGTATTCGCGGTCACGCTCGCCCAGCTCAATCCGACCATGGGCGACATCGAGGGCAATGCCGCGAAGGTGCGTGCGGCGCGCGCGCAAGCCAGGTCCGACGGCGCCGATCTCGTGCTGTTTCCGGAATTGTTCATCGCCGGCTACCCGCCGGAAGATCTGGTACAGAAGCCGGCATTCCAGGACGCCTGCCGCGCCGCGATCGAGGCGCTCGCGCGCGAGACCGCCGATGGCGGCCCGGCGATGCTGGTCGGCACGCCCTGGGTCGAGGACGGCAGGCTCCATAATGCCTGCGCGCTGCTCGATGGCGGAAAAATCGCCGCCTTGCGCTTCAAGTGCAACCTGCCAAATTACGGCGTGTTCGACGAGAAGCGGCTGTTTTCGCGCGGCCCTGCCGCAGGTCCCGTGACCGTGCGCGGCGTGCGGATCGGCGTGCCGATCTGCGAGGACATCTGGCTGGAGGAGTCCGAGGATTACGAGAACGTGGTCGAGACGCTGGCCGAGACCGGCGCCGAGATCGTCCTGGTGCCGAACGGCTCGCCCTATGCCCGCGACAAGAGCGACGTGCGCCTCTCGGTCGCCGTGGCGCGCGTCACCGAGAGCGGGCTGCCGCTGGTCTATCTCAACCAGGTTTGCGGCCAGGACGAGCTGGTGTTCGACGGCGGTTCCTTCGCGCTCAACGGCGATCTCTCGCTCGCGGCGCAATTGCCGGCGTTCGAAGAGAGTGTCACCACATTGCGCTTCACCAGGAACGGCGAGGATTGGCGCTGCGCGGGGCCGATTGCCGCGCAGCCGGAGGGCGACCACGCCGACTACGCGGCCTGCGTGCTGGGCTTGCGCGACTATGTCGCCAAGAACGGATTTCCCGGCGTTCTGCTCGGCATTTCCGGCGGCATCGACTCCGCTCTCTGCGCGGCGATCGCGGTCGATGCGCTCGGTGCCGATCAGGTGCACGGCGTGATGCTGCCTTATCGCTACACCGCGGCGAGCTCGATCGCGGACGCGGGCGAGCTCGCCGGGCATCTCGGAATCCGCTACGAGGTGCTGCCGATCGCTGAAGCCGTGACCGGCTTCGAGACCATCCTGTCCGGCATCTTCAAGAATCTGCCGCCCGATATCACCGAGGAAAACCTGCAGGCCCGCACCCGCGGCACGTTGCTGATGGCGATCTCCAACAAGACCGGGCTGATGGTGGTGACGACCGGCAACAAGTCTGAAATGTCGGTCGGCTACGCCACGCTCTATGGCGACATGAACGGCGGCTTCAATCCGATCAAGGACATCTACAAGACGCAGGTGTTTCGGCTGGCCACGCTGCGCAACCACTGGAAGCCCGACGGCGCGCTAGGGCCTGCGGGCGAGGTCATTCCTCCCGATATCATCACGCGTCCGCCGACGGCGGAGCTGCGTGAGAACCAGACCGATCAGGACTCGCTGCCGCCTTATGACGTGCTCGACACCATCCTGGAGCGTCTGATCGAGCGCGAGGAGCCGCTCGACAAGATCATCGCCGCCGGCTTCGACCGCGAGACGGTCACCCGCATCGATCATCTGCTCAACGTCGCCGAATACAAGCGCCGCCAGGCCGCACCGGGCGTGAAGGTGACGGCCAGGAATTTCGGCCGCGACCGCCGCTACCCCATCACCAACCGCTTTCGTGACAAGGGCGAGCCGTTGCGTGCGGCCGACGAGACGCTGGTCTCGCGCGGCAGCACGGCGTCGATCGACGCGTTCGAGGGCTGATGCGAGCCGCGCGGCGATGGCGCCCCACCCCTGTCATCATCCGCGAAGGCGGATGATCCAGTACTCCGTGGCGGGCATTGTAGGAACCGACTGCCGACACGGGTTACTGGATGCCCCGCCTTCGCGGGGCATGACAGTGCAAATCAGCTTGCCCTACGACGGGGTTGCGAAAAACATCACCCGAAGCAAGTGGGTGTATTCGGATTCGAGCACCATGATTGTCACAAACACCATCACCGCGATCGGCGGCAGCAGGATGGCATAGGCGAGGGCCAGTCGCTCCCAGGCCATGTGCATGAAGACGGCGACGATCAGGCCGGCCTTCAGCACCATGAACACCAGGATCAGCGACCACCTGAGGTAGCCGTGCAGGCCAAAGTAGTCGACGAGGTAGGAGCACGTGCTGAGGACGAACAGCCAGCCCCAGACCACGAGGTAGAGCTTGATCGGGTGCTGTTGCCCCTTGGCGTGCACGGCTGCTGTTGCGACTGCGCCGTGCGCCGGAGCGTGGAGCTGGCCTTCCATGTGTACCGCCGCGTTTGTCATGCGCCGACCTCACCAAAGATAGAACAATGCAAAGATGAACACCCACACGAGATCGACGAAGTGCCAGTACAGGCCCGTGATCTCGACGATCTCGTAATAGCCCTTGCGGCTTGTGAAGAAGCCGCGCCTCTCGACGTCGAAGTCTCCACGCCAGACCTTTCGCGCGATCGCGATCAGGAAGATCACGCCGATCGTCACGTGGGTGCCGTGGAAACCGGTGATCATGAAAAAGCTTGAGCCAAACTGCGCCGCGCCCCATGGATTGCCCCAGGGGCGAACGCCCTCCATGATCAGCTTGGTCCATTCGAACGCCTGCATTCCGACGAAGGTTGCGCCGAAGGCCGCCGTGACCAGCATCAGGATTGCGGTTCTCACGCGATCGCGGCGGTAGCCGAAATTGACGGCCATCGCCATTGTTCCGCTGCTGCTGATCAGGACGAAGGTCATGATGGCGATCAGGATCAGCGGGATGTGGTTGCCCCCGATATTGAGGGCGAAGACTTCGCTCGGATTCGGCCACGGCACGGTCGTGGACATGCGCGCCGTCATGTAGGAGAGCAGGAAGCAACTGAAGATGAAGGTGTCGCTGAGGAGGAAGATCCACATCATGGCCTTGCCCCAGGACACGTTCTTGAAGGCGCGCTGATCGGACGCCCAGTCGGCGGCGATGCCGCGCCAGCCTTCAAGCCGCGCAGGCGATTGGCCCGAATGTGTCAGCACGGTTTCAGCCATCTGGTCTCGCCTCCCTAGCTCAGCAATTGACGGCAGATGTTGACGAAATCGTCGGTCCAGCCCGTGAGAAGACCGAGCAGGACGAGCCAGACCAGCAGCAGGAAGTGCCAGTAGATGGCGCACAGCTCCACGCTCAAGCGCATCTCGGCGATCTCGGCGCCGCGCCACACCTTGGCCGAGGTTCGCCCGAGGGCCACCAGGCCGCCCGTCAGATGCAGCCCGTGCACCGCGGTCAACAGGTAGAAGAAGGAATTCGCCGGATTGGACGCCACGAAATATCCGGCAGCCCCGAGCCGTTGCCAGGCCAGGAGCTGTCCGGCGAGGAAGATCACGGCAGATGCTCCGCCGGCGAGCAGACCGATCTTGACGCTCTCGGTATCGTGTCGCCCGGCAGCCACGTACGACCATTGCAGCGCGACACTGCTCAGGACCAGGACGCCCGTGTTGACCCACAGCAGTCGCGGGACCGGCAGCGGCCGCCAGTCCACCACGCTCATGCGCATCGAGTAGGCGCTGATGAAGAGGACGAATAATGCGCTCGCGACGGCGAGAAACACGCCAAGTCCGACCTTCGCTGCCGGCCAGGTCATGCTATCGCCGCCGGGGAAGTCACCGATCGAGCCTTCCTCCAGCCAGGGCTTGGCCATCAGCCGCTGCTGCGACAGCCACCATCCGGCGATCACCGCAAGCACAGCCAGGAACAGGATGATGGCGCTCACGAAGCAGCTCCCTGAACGAGCTGCGTCCCGCGTGGCGGCTGGTTCTGCGGAATGAAGTCCTCCGCGGCACCAGGCACACTGTAGTCATAGGCCCAGCGGTACACGACCGGGAGCTCCTTGCCCCAGTTGCCGTGCCCTGGGGGGGTCTCTGGCGTCTGCCACTCCAGCGTCGTCGCCCGCCACGGATTGCCGCCCGAGGCCTCACCCTTGAACAGGCTCCAGGCAAGATTGAACAGGAACACCATCTGGCTGAAGCCGACGGTCAGGGCCACCACGGAGATGAAGGCGTTCAGTGTATGGGCCGAGGACGGGATGAACGCCGTGTCGCCGAGTTCGAAATACCGGCGCGGAACCCCGAGCAGTCCAAGATAGTGCATGGGGAAGAAGATCAGGTAGGCGCCGAGGAAGGTGACCCAGAAGTGAAACTTGCCCAGGACGTCGTTCAGCATCCGTCCCGTGACCTTGGGGTACCAATGATAGATCGCGCCGAGCACGACCATGATCGGCGCCACGCCCATCACCATGTGGAAATGCGCGACCACGAACATGGTGTCCGAGAGGGGCACGTCCACGACGACGTTGCCGAGGAAGAGGCCGGTGAGGCCGCCATTCACGAAGGTGATGATGAAGCCGAGGGCGAACAGCATCGGCACCCTCAGATGAATGTCGCCGCGCCACAGGGTCAGCACCCAGTTGTAGACCTTGATCGCGGTGGGGATCGCGATGATGAGCGTCGTGGTGGCGAAGAAGTACCCGAATTGCGGGAACATGCCGCTCACATACATGTGGTGCGCCCACACGACGAAGCTGAGCGCACCAATCCCCACGATGGCCCAGACCATCATGCGATAACCGAAGATGTTCTTGCGCGCATGCGTGCTGATCAGATCGGAGACGATGCCGAAGGCGGGCAGGGCAACGATGTAGACCTCGGGGTGGCCGAAGAACCAGAACAGGTGCTGGAAGAGCAGCGGGCTGCCGCCGCCATATTTCGAAAGCGTGCCCATCTCGACGAGGGAGGGCATGAAGAAGCTGGTTCCCAGGAGACGGTCGAGCAGCAGCATGACCGAGGCAACGAAGAGTGCAGGGAATG
This sequence comes from Bradyrhizobium sp. 604_D8_N2_3, assembly GCF_051810765.1. Lineage (NCBI taxonomy): Bacteria > Pseudomonadati > Pseudomonadota > Alphaproteobacteria > Hyphomicrobiales > Nitrobacteraceae > Bradyrhizobium > Bradyrhizobium sp. 604_D8_N2_3. The sequence continues at coordinate 3,940,598 of NZ_JBPWPM010000001.1, forward strand.
CCAGCAACGCCATGACGGTCGCCGTGAAAATGCCCCACACCGTCAGGGGCAGGCGCATCAATGTCATGCCGCGGGTGCGCGCCTGCAGCACCGTGACCACGTAATTCAGCCCGCCCATGGTGAAGCCGATGATGAACAGGATCAGGGATGACATCATGAGAATGATGCCCCAATCCTGCCCGGGCGTTCCGGAGAGGATGGCTTGCGGCGGGTATAGCGTCCAGCCGGCGCCGGTGGGGCCGCCGGGCACGAAGAACGTCGAGGCCAGCACCAGGACTGCGAGCAGGTAGACCCAGTAGCTCAGCATGTTCACATATGGGAAGACCATGTCCCGGGCGCCGACCATCAGCGGGATCAGGTAGTTGCCGAAGCCGCCGAGGAACAATGCGGTGAGCAGATAGATCACCATGATCATGCCGTGCATGGTGATGAACTGGAGGTACTGGTTGGCATCGATGAAAGAGAAGGTGCCGGGGAATCCCAGTTGCAGTCGCATCAGCCACGACAGCACCAGGGCCACCAGCCCGATGGCCGAGGCCGTCAGCGAATACTGAATGGCGATCACCTTGGCGTCCTGCGAGAAGACATACCGTGTCCACCAGCTCCTTGGATGATAGAGCTCGACTTCAGGTACTTCGGCAGGCGGGATGCCTGCGATCCCTTCATATGGAATATCGACCATAGAAACCTCCTCGGTCGTTTCCATCGGGGGTGAGGCGTTGGCCTCGTGCACCCGATCCATCTTCGCAGCGGCAGCCTGCTACTTGCCACCGGATTGGTACGTCGCCTTCACGACAGCCCTTGCCGGCGACAATTCGGCAAACGTCTTTTGTTGCTCCAGCCAAGCGTGATATTCACGCTCCTCGTCGACGATGACCTTGGCCCGCATCTGATAATGAGCCGCGCCACAAAGCTCCGCACATAGAACATCGAACGTTCCGGTTCGGATCGGCGTTATCCAGAAATAGGTCACCATGCCAGGGACCATGTCCATCTTGGCGCGGAATTCGGGCACGTAGAAATCGTGCAGGACATCAACCGAGCGGAGGAGAACCTTGACCGGCTTTCCCATTTGAAGGTGCAGGTCGCCGTTCTCGATCACGACGTCGTCCTGCGCATGCGGGTCGTCACGATTGAGTCCCATCGGATTGTCGGAAGCGATGTTGCGGACATCGGATGTGCCCAACCGCCCATCCTTGCCCGGAAGGCGGAAGCTCCATTGCCATTGCTGGCCCATGACCTCGACTTCGGTGGCATCCGCAGGCACCGTCACGAACTGGTGCCAGACCACGAGGCCAGGCGCCAGCATGGCCGCGACTCCGACGCCGGTCCCGACGCTCAGCCACCATTCGAGCTTTTTGTTTTCCGGATTATAGTCAGCCCGTCTTCCCTCTTTGTGGTGAAAGCGAAAGACGCAATAGGCCATGAAGGCGATGACCGCGACGAAAACGAAGCCCGTGATCCAGAACGTGATGCTGATGGTGTGGTCGATATAGGCCCAGTTCGTGGCGATCGGCGTCCACCACCACGGGCTGTAGAGGTGAAACAGCACCGAGCCGATCGCGACCAGAAGCAGTATCAGTGCGACAGCCATCCTGATCCATCCTTGCCATCGAAGGCTACGGATACGAATCCAGGGCGGAGCTCACGTCTGTCGCGATGGCGGACTTTCTCTACGCGGACATCTATGCTGACATATGCGCCATCACCGCGCCTCTTGCCTCGCCCATTCAACCAGTCGCGATATTCAAGAGGAAGACCGCGACCGCTGGGGGCGTCCAGGCATTTAAAATGATCCCCCGCGAACCCGGCGTCAATAGCATGTCAACACGCTTACGCGGCGTGAGCGATCGATGTTGCCGTGCGAGCTGGCGTGCCTCGGTCGCATTCTCGATGTGATGCATCGCACAAAATATGCGACGCACAATTCACCCAGCCGGGAGCGCTGGTCATTCCAGATCGCGCGCGCTAAGCTCGGGGCGCAGGTCGCGACGGGTTTCGTCCGGCTAAGCTCCTTCCTCGTTGAGCCTGGAACTGCCGTACTCGGCTCGATCGCGTCTCCCGCACATAAGGGCGGATACGCGCGGCCGGAAAGCGCGCCGTTTGCCGCCGCGACTTTCAGCAGAGGAGGGTGTGTCCATGGCCACTCTTTATCCCGACAACATCATAAAGCGGCACCTGTTCGGCGAAGCGGCCTCCTACCCCATTCGCAAGATCAGCTTGTCCGACCTGACCGAGGCCCTTCGCCTGGGTTGGGAGGATTTCCAGGCGATGCCGAGCCACGCGATCGTCGTGTGCGTGATTTATCCCGTTCTCGGTCTCGTCCTGTTCAGGATGGTTCTCGGCTATTCGGTGCTGCCGCTCCTGTTTCCGCTGGCTGCCGGCTTTGCCTTGATCGGCCCTTTTGCCGCGATCGGTCTCTATGAACTCAGCCGGCGTCGCGAGCGCGGCGAGGAGGTCGATGCATGGGATGCGATCAAGGTGCTGCGCGCACCGTCGTTCGGCGCCATGGTCGAGCTCGGCGTGCTCCTGCTGGTCCTGTTCGGGGCCTGGATCGGTGTCGCGAACGCAATCTATGTCACGATCTTCGGTCACGCGGCGGCCGCAAGCATTCCCGACTTCGCAACGCGCGTGCTGACGACGCCGGAGGGCTGGTCGCTCGTCATCGTCGGTTGCGGTTGTGGCTTCCTGTTTGCGGTTGTGGCCTTGTGCGTCAGCGTCGTGTCGTTTCCGTTGATGCTCGACCGGCATGCGACTGCGATCGACGCGATCCGCACGTCGCTCCGAGCGGTGGCCGCGAATCCGGTTGCGATGGCCGGATGGGGCCTCATCGTCGCGGCGCTGCTCGTGATCGGCTCGCTGCCGTTCTTCGTCGGTCTCGCTGTCGTCCTGCCGGTGCTCGGTCATGCCACCTGGCACCTCTATCGGCGGGTGGTCGAGCCGAATCCGAATCCACCGGACGAGCCGCCGCCGCCCCCGAAGGGAAAGCGCTACGCAGCGGACTTTCCGGCCAATCTCTTCCCGTGGAGCCGCGAGGGTAAGCAGTAACAGCGAAACGGCCGCACCTGGCGGCCGCCTTCGCTGGGCATGACGGGTTAGAGCCTACTTCTGCTGCTGCGGCAGGAACGTCGGACCGACCGAGCGGATCGGCTTGTTCTCCGACGACGGGGGTGCCGTGCCGGTCTCCGCAGGCGCTGCCGCAGCCGGTGCGCTGGCCGTCGTCGGCGCGGGCGCCGCGCCCTTCTTGGCAGTCGCAGGCGTGCCCTTGTTGAGCCGCTGCTGCTGCATCTTCTTGGCGCTCTCCTCGGTGACGATGATGTCACCCTGCTGCTCGGCCGCCGCCTTGTCGTCGGCGGATTTCAGCGCGTCGGCCCAGGTCTGGCCTGCGGCCTTGCAGGAGCAGGACGGGTTGAACTCGCTGCGGAATTTGAACGCGGTCGGCAGCGCCGTGTAGGGCTGGCCGCTGGTGGAGACCGCGGAGTTCATGTCCTCGCCGGGATTGCGATGAGTGTAGAGCACGGCTTCTGCGGCCGGGCACAGCGCCTTGCAGGTCTTCTCGTCGTCGGGGAAGCGCGCCGGCACGGTGGCAAACGAGACCGGGAAGTAGGCGCCATCGCAGGTGCGCACGCACACGGTGCGGTAGGTGCCAGATTGCGGTCCGAGATCGGAGGGCGGCACGCCTTGCGGATTGTTGGGGTTGTTGCCGCCGCCGCCGAACAGATTGTTCAGGAAGTTGCCGCCGCCTTGCGATTGCGCGGCGTTGGCATATTGCGGGCCGCAATTGTTCTGCGCCAGCGCCGCCAGCACCGAGCGGCGCTGGTTGTCGCGCTCCGGGCTGAAGCCGCCGGGGCCGCCGCCGCGCAGGCGTTCGAGATTGCCGGTGATCTGGTCCAGATTGGCGCGCATCTGCTGGATCTGGGTGTTAACCGGACCGCATTGCGCCGACTGGCCGTTGAACAGCGAGAAGAAGCCGGAGGAATCGCAGCCCATGCGCTTGGCCTGCATGGTGACCCGGTCGAGCTCGGCCTGCTGCTTGGCCTGGGAATCCTGATAGCGGCGGATCTGGTCTTCGCGCGCGGGGTCGCCACCGCCGCCGCCACGATCGAGCGCGACGAGCTGGCCTTCCAGCCGCACGCACATCGGATTTGGTCCAAGCCCGTTCTGGCCGGGCTGAGGCGGTGGGCCGGGCGGGCCCGCCTGCGCGAAAGCACCGTTGGCGAGCACGACCGTGCTTAGAAGCACGGTGCAGGCAAGGATGGAGCGAGCACGGGAGAGAGACAAAAATTCAGGCATATCCGCCATTCTAGCGAGGTCACGGCCCGGCGTGATTTTGGGGGCCGACGCGCGCCCTCCAATAGCCGCTTCCTGCGGCATCGTCACGTCGTTTCAGGGGCCGAAAACTGGTCCTAAGGTCCGCCAGCTCCGAGGGAATTCAGCGCTGGCAGGTGATTGCGACATATTCGTCGCAATGGCCATGGGAGCAGTTTGCGCCAGTTTTGGGGACAGAGCCGGTAATTTCGTCGGGATCGACCCGGCGGTAGGCCGACGCCTGGGCAAAATCGCGTGACTGGCAATAGGTGCGCGCGACCTGTGCGCCGCATTTCTCACCCTTGGCGAGGCACTGGTCCACACCGTAGCCGTCCGCCTGGTTGGCGATGATGAAGACGCGGGTCTCGGCGAACGCGCTGGATGCCGCGACGATGGAGGCACAAGAGACGAGCGCGAGCAGGGATCGCATGGGTGCACCGGGGCTTTAGGGAACCGCCGGGTTCCAAGTAAACTCAAAAGGTTAAGGATGATGAACCATGAAGGCGGGGCGGCCGCGCTTTGCGGAGATAAAACGGCGTTTCCGCGGCTCTCTTGACGTGGGGGCGCCTCGTGGCCCATATGTTCCCGCATGAACGGTCTCCTCGCCATTTGTGGCATTTGCCGCGAGATTACGAGCTAGCGATTCGCTGGCTGGAGCCGTCTTTTCTCAAAAACATTGAGAGCCTCGGACGCCCGGCCAACAGCCGACGGGTATCCATATGGAATTGCGCCTTTACGATACGCTGAGCCGGGACAAGCGCACCTTCGTGCCGCTCGATGCGAACAACGTCCGCATGTATGTCTGCGGACCGACCGTCTATGACTTCGCCCATATCGGCAATGCGCGGCCGGTAATCGTGTTCGACGTGCTGTTTCGGCTGCTGCGCCATCTCTATGGCGAGGCGCACGTGACGTATGTCCGCAACATCACCGACGTCGACGACAAGATCAACGACCGCGCCGCGCGCGATTTTCCGGGCCTGCCGCTGAACGAGGCGATCCGCAAGGTCACCGAGCAGACAGGAAAACAGTTTCACGCCGACGTCGATGCACTTGGCGCGCTCCGGCCGAGCGTCGAGCCGCGCGCGACCGAGCATATCGGCGAGATGCGCGAGATCATCGAAAGGCTCATCAAGGGCGGCTTTGCCTATGCTGCCGAGGACCATGTGCTGTTCTCGCCGCAGGCGATGAACGCGGCCAATTCCGGCCTGCCGCGCTATGGTGCGCTGTCCAATCGCTCGCTGGACGAGATGATCGCCGGCGCCCGCGTCGATGTCGCGCCCTACAAGCACGACGCAACTGACTTCGTGCTGTGGAAGCCGTCCAAGCCGGGCGAGCCGTCATGGACGTCGCCGGCCGGCATCGCTGCGCAGGGTCGCCCGGGCTGGCATATCGAATGCTCGGCCATGGCCTGGAAGCATCTCGGCGAATATTTCGACATCCACGGCGGCGGTATCGATCTCGTGTTTCCGCATCACGAGAACGAGGTCGCGCAAACCTGCTGCGCCTTCCATCAGCAGCGCATGGCGAATTACTGGATGCACAACGGCTTCCTCCAGGTCGAGAGTGAGAAGATGTCGAAGTCGCTCGGCAACTTCGTCACCATCCACGAGCTCCTCGCCGACTGGCCGGGCGAGGTGCTGCGCTTGAACATGCTGAAGACGCATTACCGCTCGCCGATCGACTGGACCCTGAAGTCGCTGGAGGAGAGCGCCAGGACGCTCGACGACTGGTATCGGGTCGCGGCCGACGCCGAGCCCGGCCAGCCGGCCGCGTCCGTGGTCGAGCCGCTGCTCGATGACCTCAACACGCCGCTGGCGATCGCGGCGCTGCACGGCCTGCGTGGCAGCGACGTGAGCGCGCTGGCGGGCTCGTTGCGCCTGCTCGGCTTCCTCTCCGAAAGCGCTGCGCAGTGGGAAGGGCGCAAGCAGCAGGCCAGTGGGGTCGATGCCAAGGAAGTCGAACGCCTGATCTCGGAGCGGACGGCCGCCCGTAGCCGCAAGGATTTCAAAGAGTCCGACCGCATTCGCGATCTGCTTGCCGCGATGGGCGTTGCGATCAAGGACTCCAAGGACGGGACGACCTGGGAGGTCGCGCGATGAAGCGGCCCGACACGCCTTTTCCGCGGCACTGGCTCTATTACATCGCGCTGAAGATCCTGCTGCTCGCGGCCGCCGTGGCGCTGGCGTTGAAACTCTATGGGATGTGGTGAAGACGATGGGACAGACTTTGCCAAAACCCGGCTTGCGGCCGTTCCTGCCTGATGACGTGCCGGTCCTCGCCGCGATCTTCACGGCAAGCATCGAGGAGCTGACCGGCGAAGACTACAACGAGGCGCAGCAGCAGGCCTGGATGGAAGCGGCGGAAACCGAAGAGTTCGGCAAGCGGCTCGCGGCCGACCTGACGCTGGTCGCGACGCTGGAGGGCTCGCCCGTCGGCTTCGCCTCGCTGCGCGGGGCCGATCACATCCATATGCTCTATGTGCATCCCGCCGTGACCGGTCAGGGCATCGCGACCATGCTGGTGGACGCGCTGGAAAAGCTCGCCGGCGGCCGTGGCGCGACCAGCCTGTCGGTCGATGCCAGCGACACCGCGCAAAACTTCTTCGCCAAGCGCGGCTATGTCGCCATGCAGCGTAACAGCATCACCATCAACGACGAGTGGCTCGCCAACACCACGATGAAGAAGACGCTCGGAGCGGCGCAATGAGCAAGGAGCGTCTCTATCTGTTCGACACCACGCTGCGCGACGGGGCGCAGACCAACGGCGTCGATTTCACCCTGACCGACAAGCAGGTCATCGCGGCGATGCTCGACGATCTCGGCATCGACTATGTCGAGGGCGGCTATCCCGGCGCCAATCCGACCGACACCGAGTTCTTCGGCACCAAGCCCAAGCTCAAGCATGCGCGCTTCACCGCCTTCGGCATGACGCGCCGGGCAGGGCGTTCGGTCTCCAACGATCCCGGCGTGGCCGGGCTCCTCGAAGCGAAGGCCGATGCGATCTGCTTCGTGGCGAAGTCCTCGGCCTATCAGGTTCGCGTCGCGCTGGAGACGACGAAGGAAGAAAATCTGGCGTCAATCCGCGACAGCGTCGCGGCGGCGAAGGCAGCGGGCCGCGAGGTCATGCTCGACTGCGAGCACTTCTTCGACGGCTACAAGGAGGATTCAACCTTCGCGCTCGCCTGCGCCAAGGCCGCCTATGAGGCCGGCGCGCGCTGGGTGGTGCTGTGCGACACTAACGGCGGCACCATGCCGAACGAGATCGAGGCCATCGTCACCGAGGTGACGAAACACATCCCGGGCGACCATGTCGGCATCCACGCCCATAACGACACCGAGCAGGCGGTGGCCAATTCGCTCGCCGCGGTGCGCGCCGGGGCGCGGCAGATCCAGGGCACCTTGAACGGTCTCGGTGAGCGCTGCGGCAACGCCAATCTGTGCTCGCTGATCCCGACGCTGAAGCTCAAGAAGGAGTTTTCCGACGCCTTCGAGATCAGCGTCACGCCCGAAAAGCTCGCAACTCTCGTCAAGGTCTCGCGCACCCTCGACGACATGCTCAACCGCGTGCCGAACCGGCATGCGGCCTATGTCGGCGAGAGTGCTTTCGTCACCAAGACCGGCATTCATGCTTCCGCCGTGCTGAAGGACCCGCAGACCTACGAGCATGTGCTGCCGGAATTGGTCGGCAATCATCGCAAGGTGCTGGTGTCAGACCAGGCCGGACGCTCCAACGTCATCGCGGAGCTGGACCGGGCCGGCATTGCCTACGAGAAGAGCGATCCCAAGCTGACGCGGCTGGTCGAGGAATTGAAGGAGCGCGAGGCGGCGGGCTACGCCTATGAATCCGCCAACGCCTCGTTCGACCTCTTGGCGCGGCGCACGCTCGGCAAGGTGCCGCATTATTTCGAGGTCGAGCAGTTCGACGTCAACGTCGAGCAGCGCTACAATTCGCACGGTGAGCGCGTCACCGTCGCGCTTGCCGTGGTCAAGGTCGACGTCGCCGGCGAGCGTTTGATCTCGGCCGCGGAAGGCAACGGCCCCGTCAACGCGCTCGACGTCGCGCTGCGCAAGGATCTCGGCAAGTACCAGAAGTACATCGAGGGCCTGACGCTGATCGACTACCGCGTCCGTATCCTCAACGGCGGCACCGGCGCGGTCACGCGCGTGCTGATCGAGAGCGAGGACGAGAACGGCGATCGCTGGACCACGGTCGGCGTGTCCCCGAACATCATCGACGCGTCGTTCCAGGCGCTGATGGATTCGGTGATCTACAAGCTGGTGAAGTCGGGGGCGCCGGCGTAGGGCGGCGCCGCAAGCGCCGTCATTGCGAGGAGCGAAGCGACGAAGCAATCCAGACTGTCTCCGTGGACACACTCTGGATTGCTTCGCTTCGCTCGCAATGACGAGGGGAGGGAGCACGGCATATGATCGACCACATCTCCGTCGGCGTCACCGATCTCGATCGCTCTGCAAAATTCTACGAGACCACGCTCGCGGCCCTCGGGCTCGCGCGCCTCGTCGTGCGGCCGCGGACGGTCGGCTTCGGCAAGACCTATCCCGAGTTCTGGATCAACTTACGCGAGGGGATGCCGCACGTAGCACCGGAGAGCGGCGTGCACATCTGTCTGCGGGCGAAGACGACGGCCGAGGTCGATGCGTTTCACGCCGCGGCGCTGTCCGCCGGCGGTGCGTCCGACGGCGCGCCAGGCATCCGTCCGCATGACCGCGTGCGCTACTACGCGGCCTTCGTGACCGATCCCGATGGCAACCGGATCGAGGCGGTGACGTTTCCGGCGGAGTAAGGCGCTAGAGCTTGCGCGCCACTTCCGGGGCGAGCTGCGTTTCAGATTCGGCGATCTGTGCCGCTGCCGCTTTCAGCTTCGGCAGAATATCCTCGACGCGATCGGCCTTGAGGATGTCGACCGAAAGGCCGGCGCGGATGAACTCGGTCTGGCGCATGTGCGACAGCAGCGAAAACAGCGGCTCCCAGAAATTGTCGATGTTGGCGAGCAGCACCGGCTTGGCGTGACGGCCGAGCTGTTTCCAGGTCAGCTGCTCCACCAGCTCTTCGAGCGTGCCAACGCCGCCCGGCAGCGCCACGAAGGCGTCGGAGCGCTCGAACATCAGCCGCTTGCGCTCGTGCATGTCGGGGGTGACGATCATCTCCTGCACGCGGGTCAGCGCGTTCTCGCGCTTCCGGAGGAATTCAGGAATGATGCCGGTGACGGTGCCGCCGTGATCGAGCACGGAGGTCGCGACCGAGCCCATCAGGCCGAGCGAGCCGCCGCCATAGACCAGGCGGACGTTGTTCTCGGCGAGAGCCTTGCCGAACGCCTTGGCGCCTTCGGTGAAGCTGGGATTGGTTCCTGGGCCGGAGCCGCAATAGACGCAGACAGTTTTGATCGTGCTCATTGGTGCCATGATGCATTGCAGCGCAGGGGCGTCAAGCCCAATCGGTGATTCGGATCACCCGGAAATCTACCGGTAAATGGCGACAAACAATCAAAGATTCGCCATCTGGCGGGGTGCGCTGGCATCGGGAAGGCTCTATATGACGGGCGAAAACCGCAAATCGTAACGCTGCCCGCACCCGGCGGGCTTTCAGGCTTCTTGATGGACCAACCTCAATCGTTCGACGGCGCAGACGTTCCCGATCCTCCCGCAGGGGGATCGCTGGAGCGAGCCACGCTGATGGGCACGCTGGCGCATCTGTGGCCCTATATCTGGCCGGGCGACCGTTTCGACCTGAAGATGCGGGTGGTCTGGTCGATGGTGCTGCTGCTCGCCGCCAAGCTGATCACGTTGACCGTGCCGTTCAGCTTCAAATGGGCGACGGATGCGCTGACCGGCGCCAACACCGCACCGGTCGCGGCCGACAACTGGCACCTCTGGGTGATCGCCTCGCCATTGCTGCTGACCGCAAGCTATGGCGTGACGCGCATCCTGATGGCGGTGCTGACGCAATGGCGCGACGGCATCTTTGCCCGCGTCGCCATGCATGCGGTGCGCAAGCTCGCCACCATCACCTTCATCCACATGCACGAGCTGTCGCTGCGCTTTCACCTCGAACGCAAGACCGGCGGCCTGACGCGCGTGCTCGAGCGCGGCCGCGAGGGTATCGAGGTCATCGTGCGCATGGTGATCCTGCAGCTGATCCCGACCATCGTCGAGGTCACGCTGCTATTGGCGGTGCTGCTGTGGCAGTTCGACTGGCGCTACGTCGTGGCGACGCTGATCACGGTCGCGGTCTACATGTACTACACCTACATCGCGACCGAGTGGCGGATCGGCATCCGCCGCAAGATGAACGATTCCGACACCGAGGCGAACACCAAGGCGATCGACTCGCTGCTCAACTACGAGACCGTGAAATATTTCAGCGCGGAGACGCGCGAGGCGCAGCGTTACGACAAGTCGGTCGCGCGCTACGAGGAGTCGAGCGTTCAGGCCTATACCTCGCTCGCGGTGCTCAACACCGGCCAGGCCGTGATCTTCACGCTCGGGCTGACCGCGACCATGCTGATGTGCGCGATCGGCGTGCGCAACGGCACCAACACGGTCGGCGATTTCGTGCTGGTCAATGCCATGATGATCCAGCTCTACCAGCCGCTGAATTTCATGGGCATGGTCTATCGCGAGATCAAGCAGGCCATCATCGACATCGAGAAGATGTTCAACGTGCTGGGCCGCGAGGCCGAGATCAAGGACGTGCGCGACGCGCAGCCGCTGGTGGTCTCGGCCGGCAATCTGCGTTTCGAGGACGTGCGCTTCGCCTATGAGCCGACGCGGCCGATCCTCAAAGGCATCAGCTTCGAGGTGCCGGCCGGCAAGACGGTCGCGATCGTCGGCCCGTCGGGGGCGGGCAAGTCGACCATCTCGCGTCTGTTGTTCCGCCTCTACGACATCTCCGGCGGCAAGATCCTGATCGACGGCCAGGACATCCGCGAGGTCACGCAGGCCAGCTTGCGCGCCTCGATCGGCATGGTGCCGCAGGATACGGTGCTGTTCAACGATACCATCCGCTACAACATCCGCTACGGCCGCTGGGATGCCGATGATGCCGAGGTCGAAGAGGCGGCGCGGCTGGCGCAGATCGATCATTTCATCCGCATGGCGCCGATGGGTTACGAGACCCAGGTCGGCGAGCGCGGCCTGAAGCTCTCGGGCGGCGAGAAGCAGCGCGTCGCCATCGCGCGCACCGTGCTCAAGGCGCCGCCGATCCTGGTGCTGGACGAGGCGACCTCGGCGCTCGACACCCACACCGAGCACGAAATCCAGGGCGCGCTCGACCGCGTGGCGAAGAACCGCACCTCGCTGGTGATCGCGCACCGGCTTTCCACCATCGTCGGCGCCGACGAGATCATCGTGCTGGACCAGGGCCGCATCGCCGAGCGGGGCACCCACGCCAAGCTGCTCGCGCAGGGCGGCCTCTATGCCAGCATGTGGAACAGGCAGCGCGAGGCCGAGGCGGCACGCGAGAAACTGGCCAAGATGGCGGATTCCAGCGAGGCGCCCAACCGGGAGCCGCCGCCGGTCGACGACGCCCTCGCGACGTCAGCGGCCGCGGAGTGACCTTGTCTCGGGTCCCAACTCTGGCCTAAACAACTCCACCGCGCGGGGGCGACCCGGCGCCATCAACTTCCAGGCGGCAGATAGCGATGTCCATCCTCGATTCGATCCAGCGTCAGATCCCGCCAATCCACAAGGAGGGCTATCCCTTCATTGGCGGCTTTGCGCTGGCAAGCCTGATCCTGTTCTGGCTGTGGTCGCCGCTCGGGTGGATCGGCACGATCCTGACCGTGTGGTGCGCGCTGTTCTTCCGCGACCCCGTGCGCGTGACGCCGGTGCGCGAGGGGCTCGTGGTGTCGCCGGCCGACGGCCGCGTCTCGATGATCACCATGGCGCTGCCGCCGGCCGAGCTCGGGCTCGGCGACCGGCCGCTGCCGCGCATCTCGGTGTTCATGAGCGTGTTCAACTGCCACGTGAACCGCAGCCCGATCGCGGGCAGGGTGGACCGCATCGCCTACCGGCCGGGCCTGTTCATCAATGCCGAGCTCGACAAGGCGAGCGAGGACAATGAGCGCAACTCGCTCGTGATCACGACGCCGACGGCGCGGATCGGCGTGATCCAGATCGCGGGGCTCGTCGCCAAGCGCATCGTCTGCTTCGTCAGGGAAGGGCAGGCGATCGGGGCGGGCGAGCGGTTTGGCCTGATCCGCTTCGGCTCGCGCCTCGACGTCTATTTGCCCCTGGGTACCAAGGCGCTGGTGTCGGAAGGGCAGACCGCGATCGCCGGAGAGACGATTTTGGCCGATCTTGCCGGGGACGACCCAAGCCGCGCCTACCGCGCCAATTAACCATTGGTAGGTGCATCAGGGCCTTCCGCCGCAATGGCGGAGGGGGACGGGGCTTGCTATATCTCGCCTTGAGGTAATCCATGACCCCCTACGATTTCAAAGATCCTGACGTGCGCCGCCGGCGGTTCCGCCCGATCCCGGTGCGGATGCTGGTGCCCAACGTCATCACGCTGCTGGCGATTTGCGCCGGCCTGACCTCGATCCGGCTGTCGATCGAGGGGCGGATGACGCTCGCGGTCTACGCCATCGTGTTCGCGGCCGCGCTCGACGGCATCGATGGTCGCGTCGCACGCATGATCAAGGGCCAGTCCAAGTTCGGCGCCGAGCTCGACAGCCTCGCCGACTTCGTCAATTTCGGCGTCGCGCCCGGCCTGATGCTGTACTTCTGGCAGCTGCATGAGCTCGGCAATGCCGGCTGGATCGCCGCCATGGTGTTCGCGATCTCCGGGGGCTTGAGGCTCGCGCGCTTCAACGCCACCATGGACGATCCGAACAAGCCGGCCTTCGCCGCCAATTTCTTCACCGGTGTGCCGGCGCCGGCCGGCGCGATCACGGTGCTGCTGCCGATCTACGTCGCGTTTCTCGATCTCGGCCGGCTGCCCGCGGCGGTGACGGCGGCCTATACGCTCTTGATCGCCTTCCTGATGGTGTCGCGCCTGCCGGTATTCTCCGGCAAGACCAAGCGCATGCGCGTGCCGCCCGAGCTGGTGCTGCCGGCGTTCGTCGCGGTGATCGTCTTCATCGCTATCCTGATCGCCTATCCCTGGCACGTGCTGTCGATCGGCACGGTGCTGTATCTGCTCGGTTTGCCGCTCGGCTACAAATCCTATCGCGACCAGGCGCGCGCGATGGCGGCCACCGTGCCGTCGGGAGGCGAGGTCCCGTCGCCGCCTTCGGCGCCGACGCTGGCCAATTTGTCGGAGCCGCCGCTCGATGACGACCGGCCTGGACGGCTGCACTAAAGCGCGATGAGATTTGGCTGAATCGTCATCGCGCTTTAGGTCGTTGTTTGAGCATGATCTTTTCGGAAAACCGCTGCGCACTTTTCCGGATCATGCTCTGAGCGGTTTTCGCGGATATCTGCCATGAAGGCGGCCGAGTTGGGTTGAGGCCCGATCTCGGCTATATCGCCCTGTGCCGGCGGCACCGCGCCAACAGCGGCCGCCAATCTGGGAGAGAACGCCGTGACTGATAAAGCGACCGGGCCGCTGCCCGCTTCCGTCCTCGAAGCGCTGGGCCGCTATGACACCCCGACGATCTGCAATGCCATGGAGATCGTGGCGCCGGAGCGCCGGTTGATCGGCTACACCACCAAGCAACTGGTCTGCCCATTTCCCGACCTGCCGCCGATCGTCGGTTACGCCCGCACGGTTGCGATCCGCTCGGTGCTGAAGTCCTCGCTGCCGGCCGAAGAGCAGTCCAAGCGCCGCATCGAATATTACGAATATGTCGGCACCGGCCACGGTCCGCGCATCTCGGTGATCCAGGACATCGACGGTCCCGACGTCGGCTACGGCGCGTTCTGGGGCGAGGTGCAGAGCAACGTGCACAAGGCGCTCGGCTGCCTCGGCGTCATCACCGACGGCTCGATTCGCGACATCCCGCAATGGGCCCCGGGCTTTCAGGCGCTGGCCGGCTCGATCGGCCCGTCGCATGCCTGGGTGCATGCGGAAAGTTTTGGTGGCGAGGTGCGCGTCGCCGGCATGACCGTGAAATCCGACGATCTGATCCATGCCGACCAGCACGGCGCCATCGTGATCCCGCTCGACATCGCCGCAAAGCTGCCCGAGGCCGCCGAGCTCTGCGGCCGCCGCGAGACGCCGATCCTGGAGATCGCGCGCAGCCCCGACTTCTCGCTGGAGAAGCTGAAGGCCGCGTTGAAGCGTTCGGCGGAGATTCACTAAGGGGCGACCGAACGAGTTACGGCCGCGACGCCGGCCGTGGACCGCCCTGTTCCGTCAGAAACAGGGCGGCCTGATCCGGCTCGCCGAAGACTGCGGCGGCGCATCCGATCAGGGTGAAGCCGCCGGCGAGATCCCAGAGGGTGATGTCGTCGGCATTATCAGAGACGTGAATCAAGCGCGCTGCGATCACGGCAAAGCCCGCCTCGACAAACAGCAACACGCTGAACGCCGGCAGGACGAGCCCTGGCTCGAGCAGGTGGAGCGCCAGTACCGCGGGCAGCGCGGTGAGAAGACCGAACAGCGTCAACATGGCAAAACGGCTCCTGCGATGGAGCATGCCGCCCGGCGATACAATACTGCATGATCTCTCGTCGCGGATGTGGCGCAGGGCCGCAGTCGGAGGACGCACAATGAAGATGACTGGCAAAACCGTCCTGATCACCGGTTCGACGGACGGCGTCGGCCGCCACGTCGCGCGCCGGCTGGCCGAAGCAGGTGCGAGGGTCCTGCTCCACGGCCGCGATGCCGTGCGCGCGAAAGCGCTGATCGACCAGATCGTGCAGGCGGGCCACGCTGCGCCGACATTCTACCAGGCCGACTTGTCGTCGATGTCAGGCACGCGAGAGCTCGCCGCGGCCGTTCTCCGCGATCACAGGCGTCTCGATGTGTTCGTCAGCAACGCCGGCATCGGCTCGCAGAATGACGGACCGCAACGGCAGGTGAGTCCGGACGGCTACGAACTGCGCTTTGCCGTGAATTACCTCTCGGGCTTCCTGCTTGCGCACTTGCTGCTGCCGCTGTTGACGTCCGCGGCACCTTCGCGCGTCGTCAATGTTGCCTCCCTCGGTCAGCATCCGATCGATTTCGACGACGTCATGATCAGCAAGGGCTACAGCGGTTCACGCGCCTACGCCCAGAGCAAGCTCGCGCAGATCATGTTCACCATCGATTTCGCGGAGGAATTGAAGCGCATGGGCATCACCGTCAACGCGCTGCATCCGGCGACCTACATGAACACCACGATGGTGCGTGCCGGCGGCATCACGCCGATCTCGACGGTGGAGCAGGGCGGTGCGGCGATCCTGCACCTCGTCGAAGGCGACGATGTCGCCGGCAAGAGCGGGATGTTCTTCAACGGCATGAACGAGACGCGCGCCAATCCGCAGGCCTACGATGCCGGCGCCCGCAGGCGCCTGCGCGCACTCAGCCTCGAGCTGACCGGGCTTTTGTCCTGAGCTGCCGTCCTGGCGCCCCGCAATCATGGTTAGCGAAGTGTTGAGATTCCCGTCGGTCGCGGGCAAAGCCGGCGCCCTGTCAGCGCGCTGCGTCGGTCTGGCGCCCCGGCTCAACTTAACCTTTACGCGGCTTTAAGGGGGGCACTCTAGGGTTTCCGATGCGGTTCGGGGTTGGGCCGCGCCAGCGGCCAGGACGGCCGTTGTTGCGTTCGCGTTGGAGTGTCCCATGGATATCATGACGAGCGTCGGGCTCATTGCGGGCATCATCGTCATTACGGCGATGATCTTCATGGGCGGCGACCTCCACATGTTCATCTCCGAACATGCCATGATCATCATCTTCGGCGGCTCGGTCTCGGCCACCATGATCCGCTTTCCGCTCAGCGCGCTCCTGCACGGCCTTCCGCTCGGCGCCAAGTTCGCTTTCACCATGAGCCGCCTGTCGGCGCACGACCTCGTCGACGAGCTCGCCCGCATCGCCGAGATCGCCCGCAAGCAGGGCCCGGTCGGCCTCGAAAAGGTCGAGACCGACGAGCCGTTCCTGGCCAAGGGCATCCGCTACGTCGCCGACGGCTACGACCTCGACTTCATCCGCGACAATCTCGAGCGCGACCGCGACAACTTCCTCATGCACCTCGACGAAGGCAGCAAGATCTACCGCGCCATCGGCGACTGCGCTCCGGCCTTCGGCATGATCGGCACCCTGATCGGCATGGTGCAGATGTTCGCCAACATGACCGATCCCTCCAAGCTCGGCCCGTTCATGGCGACCGCGCTGCTCGCAACCCTGTACGGCGCGCTCGTCGCGAACCTGTTCTGTCTGCCGATCGCCGACAAGCTGCACGGCAAGCTGCTCGACGAGGAAACCAACCGCACGCTGATCATCGACGGCATCCTGATGATCCGCGACTCCAAGAGCCCGACGCTCGTGCGCGAAATGCTGCTGGCCTATTTGCCGGAGAAGCATCGTCACGCCGAAGGCGAGCCGGTGCCGGCGTAAGGCCGCCGCCCGGGATCTCGAGAGATGGCCAAGAAGAAGCGCGGCGATGCTCACGGTGGCGGTCACGGCTGGTTCGTGACCTTCGCCGACCTGATGGGCCTGATGATGAGCTTCTTCGTGATGCTCGTCGCGTTCTCGACCCAGGACGCCAACAAGCTGAAGATCGTCGCCGGCTCCATGCGCGATGCATTCGGCGTGCAGAGCGAGGCGCGCTACGCCGGTATCGTCGAGTCCGACGGCCTGCCGACCCGCCCGCGGCTGAAGAACGTCGACCACATCCAGCCCGAGGACGCCTCCAACACGCCGACGCCGGATCAGGAGGACCGCGACCGCACGTCGGGCGCGAAGATCAAGGTTGACCGCAATTTTGCGCTTGCCGCCGCCTCGCTGCGCCAGGCGTTGCAGGACATGCCGGAACTGACCGAGATGTCCAAGCACATCATGTTCGAGGAGACCAAGCAGGGCCTCAACCTGGAGATCGTCGATCAGGATGGCCGCTCGATGTTCGCCGACGGCTCCAAGGTGCCGTATGACCGCACCCGCCGCCTGATCGAGAAGCTCGCGATCCCGCTGAAGGCAACGCCGCTCCGTGTCTCCATCGCCGGCCACACCGCCGCCGGATTCGTGCCGACCCGCAGCGACTATGGCGCCTTCGACCTGTCGGCCGATCGCGCCAATGCCGTGCGTCAGATCCTCGAACGCGAGGGCCTGCCGCCGTCTCACATCTTCGCCGTCGCCGGCAAGGCGGACACCCAGCCGTTGTTTCCGGACGATCCTTCGCTCGCGGCCAACCGGCGGGTGACGATCACGCTGATGCGCGAGGATCCGCCGCTGCCGCCGAATTTGAAGCCGTAGAGCGTTTCGCGCGAAGCGGCCTCCGGTTTCGCGTGAAGAAAACGCGTCAAACCCGGAATCTCGAGGCCCGCTCCGCTTCCCGCGGAGCGGACGGCTCCAGGCACTTGCGCTACCATCTTACCTGAGGCATGTCGTCGCGCTGGCGACGATCGTTGCTGCGCCGTCACAGCATCCGCCCCGGCGGCTGCTATGGTGGTGTGCCGATTGACAGGCGCGCCGGAACGGTCAAAAGGCGCCGGATCAATTCTCGGGAAGAAGCGTTTCTCATCTCACATGACGGCGAGCATCACATCGACCGACGCTCAGGACGGGCCGGTCACCTCGGGTTTCTGGGGCCTGACGCTCGGAAGCATCGGTGTTGTCTTCGGCGATATCGGCACCTCGCCGCTGTACGCATTCCACGAGGCGGTCAGGGGCGCGGCCCATGGCGAGCCGGTCTCGCGGGTCATGGTGCTCGGCGTGCTCTCGCTGATTCTCTGGGCGCTCTTTATCGTCGTCACCGCCAAATACGTCCTGCTCCTGCTGCGCGCCGACAATAACGGGGAGGGCGGCACGCTCTCGCTGATGGCACTCGGCCAGCGCGCGCTCGGGCGGCGAAGCTGGTTTCTGATGGCGCTCGGCGTGGTCGGCGCCTCCATGTTCATCGGCGATTCCATGATCACGCCGGCCATCTCGGTGCTGTCGGCGGTCGAGGGTCTGAAGCTCGTGACCCCCGCCTTCGACCACTATGTCGTACCGCTCACCGTCATCATCCTGGTGTTGCTGTTCGCGGTCCAGAGCAAGGGGACGGCGCTGGTGGCCTCGGCCTTCGGGCCGGTGATGGTGATCTGGTTCACCGTTCTTGCGGTGATGGGCGCAGTCCACATCGCCGACGATCCGTCGGTGCTGGCGGCCATCAATCCCTATTACGCGCTGCAATTCCTGCTGTCGCACGGCACGATCGGCCTGGTGACGCTGGGCGCCGTGTTCCTGGCGGTGACGGGCGGCGAGGCGCTCTACGCCGATCTCGGCCATTTCGGCCGCAAGCCGATCCAGTCGGCCTGGATGTTCTTCGTGCTGCCCGCGCTCCTGATCAACTATTTCGGGCAAGGCGCGCTGGTGCTGTCCGACCCCAGCGCGATTGAGCATTCGTTCTATCGCATGGTGCCCGAGAGTCTGGTGCTGCCGCTGGTTGGACTTGCGACCGCGGCAACCGTGATCGCGAGCCAGGCCGTGATCACCGGCGCCTATTCGCTGGTCTATCAGGCGGTGCAGCTTGGCCTCCTGCCGCGCTTCGAGGTGCGCTACACCTCCGAGACCCATGCTGGCCAGATCTATCTGCCGCGTGTGAACCGGCTGCTGCTGATCGGTGTGATGCTGCTGGTGCTGTTGTTCCACACCCCCAGCAATCTGGCTTCGGCCTACGGCATCGCGGTCTCCACCACGATGGTCGCCGACGGCGTCATGGGCTTCGTCGTGATCTGGAAACTGTGGAACTGGCGCGCTGCGACGGCTGCGGCGGTGATCGTGCCCTTCGTCGTCGTCGACATAAGTTTCTTCAGCGCCAATCTGCTCAAACTGCTCGAGGGCGCCTGGGTGCCGCTGCTGTTCGGCGCGGTCATGGCCGGGACCATCTGGACCTGGCGCAAAGGGACGGGGATACTGCTCCAGAAGACGCGCCGGATCGAGGTGCCGCTCGACGACTTGATCCGCAGCCTCGAAAAGCGTCCGCCGCACATCGTCAAGGGCACCGCGGTGTTCCTGACCAGCGATCCCGCCTTCGTGCCGACCGCGCTGCTGCACAATCTCAAGCACAACAAGGTGCTGCACGAGCACAACGTGGTCCTGACCATCGAGACCGCGCACACGCCGCGGGTCGAGCTGTCCGAGCGGTTCCGCATGGAGAAGATCAGCGACAAGTTCTCCAAGGTCAGGCTGCGCTTCGGCTACATGGAGCAGCCGAACGTGCCGAAAGCGCTGGCGATCGCCCGCAAGCAGGGCTGGCAGTTCGACATCATGTCGACCTCGTTCTTCGTGTCGCGAAGGTCGCTCAAGGCCTCGGCGCAGTCGGGCATGCCGCTGTGGCAGGACCATCTCTTCATCGCGCTGAGCCGGTCCGCCAACGACGCCACCGACTATTTCCAGATTCCGACCGGGCGGGTGGTTGAAGTCGGCACCCAAGTCACCATCTGAACGCAATTGGCCTACTCATGCAAATTTCGCATGGCAAGGGCCCAAAATCGGGCTAGGCTATGCCGGCAGCGCAGGACTATAAGCCGCGCGCTCTTTCGCCGTTGTGCAGTGAAGCATTCTAGAGGCCACTGGGCTCTCCCATGACAAGTGACGTAGCGATTTCCGCCCCGGAAACGGCGGCGGCCAATGGGCATGGCGAAGCCCACACCACCGCCCGTTTCGGTGCGCTGACGCTCGGCAGCATCGGCGTCGTCTACGGTGATATCGGCACCAGCCCGCTCTACGCGTTCCGCGAGGCGGTGATGGCGGCCTCGGGCGCGGAGGGGGTGCCGACGCCGGCGGCCGTGCTCGGCGTGCTCTCGCTGATCCTGTGGGCGCTCATCGTCGTGGTGACGCTCAAATACGTCGTGATCCTGCTCCGTGCCGACAACAATGGCGAGGGCGGCACGCTGGCGCTGATGGCGCTGGCCCAGCGCGCGGTCGGCACCGGCGGGGCGACCATCGTCCTGCTCGGCATCATTTCCGGCGCCCTGTTCTACGGCGACGCCGTGATCACGCCGGCGCTTTCGGTGCTGTCGGCCATCGAAGGCATGAAGGACGTCACCCTGCACTTCGAGCCCTACATCGTTCCGTTGACCGTGATCATCCTGGTCGGCCTGTTCGCCGTGCAGTCGCGTGGCACCGCCCGCGTCGCCGCGTTCTTTGGTCCCGTGATGTGCGTCTGGTTCGCGGTGATCGCGATCGCGGCAATCCACCCGATCATCGAGCAGCCGCAGGTGCTGTTCGCGTTGAACCCGCTCTACGCCGTGTCCTTCATGTTCCATCACGGCATCATTGGTTTCGTGACGCTGGGCGCCGTGTTCCTGGCGGTCACCGGTGCCGAGGCGCTCTATGCTGACCTCGGCCATTTCGGCAAGCGGCCGATCCAGACCGCCTGGCTGTTCATCGTGCTGCCGTCGCTGGCGCTGAACTATCTGGGGCAGGGCGCTCTCGTCCTCGGCGATCCCGGCGCGATTGTGAGCCCGTTCTTTCAGCTGTTCCCGCAAGGCTTTTTCCGCGGTTGCATGGTCGTTCTCGCCACCGCCGCGACGGTGATCGCGAGCCAGGCCGTCATCACCGGTGCCTATTCGCTGACGCGCCAGGCGATTCAGCTCGGGTTGCTGCCGCGCTTCGAAATTCGCCATACCTCTGAAGCCCATTCGGGCCAGATCTTCATCCCGCGCATCAACCAGCTTCTGCTGGTCGCGGTGGTGCTGCTGGTGCTGCTGTTCCGTTCCTCCAGCGCGCTGGCCTCCGCCTACGGCATCTCCGTTACCGGGACCATGGTGGTCACGGCGATGATGGGTTTCGTCGTGATCTGGAAGGTCTGGAAGTGGTCGCCGTTCGCTGCTGCCGCCCTGATCGTGCCGTTCCTGTTCCTCGACCTGACCTTCCTCGCCGCCAACCTGCTCAAGGTGTTCGAGGGCGGCTGGGTGCCGCTGGCGCTCGGCGCGCTGATGATCATCCTGATGTACACGTGGCGGCGCGGCAGCCGGCTGCTGTTCGAGAAGTCGCGCAAGCTCGAATTCCCGCTCGCCGACCTCGTGGCGATGCTGGAGAAGCGGCCGCCGCAGCGCGTGCCCGGCACCGCGGTGTTCCTGACCTCGGACCCGCTCAGCGCCCCGACCGCGCTGATGCATAGTCTGAAACACTACAAAGTGCTGCATGAGAAGAATGTCATTCTCACCATCGAGACCGCGCAGACTCCGCGGATCGATCCGGCCGAGCGGGTGAGGCTGGAGCAGATCTCACCGACCTTCTCCAAGGTGACGCTGAAGTTCGGCTTCATGGAATCGCCCAATGTGCCGAAGGCGCTGGCGATCGCCCGCAAGCTTGGCTGGCAGTTCGACATCATGTCGACCTCGTTCTTCCTGTCGCGCCGGGCGCTCAAGCCCGCCGCCCATTCCGGCATGCCGCGCTGGCAGGACCGGCTGTTCATCTCGCTCAGCCGCTCCGCCAACGACGCCACCGACTATTTCCAGATCCCCTCCGGCCGCGTGGTCGAGGTCGGTACTCAGGTCACGATCTAGCCCCACCGCCGTCGTCGCCCGGCTTGACCGGGCGACCCAGTACTCCGAGACAGTTGTGGTTGAATCGATAGGCCGCGGCGTACTGGATTCCCCGCCTTCGCGGGGAATGACACCGAGCGCGTGGTGGGATGCGAAGCAGGAGTTTCAGGCATCCTGAAAGCCGCACTTCAAGTCGCTGCGATTTAGCTTTAACTTGCGGCATGCAGCTCAAGCCTTTGTAGCGCTTGATTTTCGGCTGCCGAGAGGCGAGGTTGCCGCCCGCCGGGATCGCCCCGGCGCAGGCTCGGACGTTGGAGGATGATGTGGCAAATCAGGTACAAGATCTGACCCCGGACGAGGTCTCCAAGGGTGTCGCGGAAGGACGCTATCTCCTTGTCGACGTGCGCGAGCCGAACGAGGTCGACGCCGAGGCCTATCCTTACGGCGTTGTCGTGCCGCTCTCGACCTTCGATCCCAAGGCGATCCCCGATCCGCAAGGAAAAGAGGTCGTGTTCGCCTGCCGCTCCGGGAAACGCTCGGTGACGGCCTCGCTCGCGGCGCAGGCGGCGGGCCTGCCTTATGACAAGCATCTGGCCGGCGGCATGCTGGGGTGGAAGGCGGCGGGTCTTCCCAGCAAGGTCGGTGGCTGACCTCGCGATGACGACCAAGAGCTCCTCGCTGAACAAGGTCTTTGCCGACCTTCCCGTCACCATCTTCGAGGCGATGTCGCAGGCCGCGCGCGACAACAATGCCATCAATCTCGGCCAGGGCTTTCCTGATGATCCCGGGCCTGAGGACATCCGCCGCGCCGCGGCCGATGCCTCGCTGAACGGCTACAACCAGTACCCCTCGATGATGGGCCTGCCGGAGCTGCGTCAGGCGATCGCGACTCATTACGGCCACTGGCACGGCCTCAAGCTCGATCCGATGAGCGAGGTGATGGTGACCTCCGGCGGCACCGAGGCGCTGACCTCGGCGATCCTCGCGGTGGTCCAGCCCGGCGACGAGGTGGTCTGCTTCCAGCCGGTCTATGATTCCTACCTGCCGATCATCCGCCAGGCCGGCGGCATTCCGCGCCTGGTACGGCTCGAGCCGCCGCACTGGCGGCTGAATGAGGACATGCTGAAAAGCGTCTTCAATTCAAAGACCAAGGCGGTGCTCTTCAACAATCCCCTGAATCCGTCCGCGGTGGTCTATCCGCGCGAGGACCTTGAGCTGCTCGCCCGCTACTGCCAGGAGTTCGACGTCATCGCGATCTGCGACGAGGTCTGGGAGCACGTCACCTTCGACGAGCACAAGCACATCCCGCTGATCACCATCCCCGGCATGCGCGATCGCACCATCAAGGTCGGCTCGGCCGGAAAGATCTTCTCGCTGACCGGCTGGAAGATCGGCTTCGTCTGCGCCGCGCCGCCGCTGCTGCGGGTGGCCGCCAAGGTGCACCAGTTCCTGACCTTCACCACCGCACCGAACCTCCAGGCCGCCGTCGCCTATGGGCTCGGCAAGTCCGACGACTACTTCCTGTCGATGCGCAAGGACCTGACGCGGAGCAGGGACCGCCTGACCAGGGGACTGGAGAGCCTCGGCTTCCCCGTGCTGAAGTCGCAGGGCACCTACTTCCTCACCGTGGACCTGTCGCCGCTCGGGCTCAACGAGAGCGATACCGAGTTCTGCTGGCGGATCGTGAAGGACTACAAGGTCGCGGCGATCCCGGTGTCGGCCTTCTACGAGCAGGACGCGGTGACCTCCGTGGTCCGCTTCTGCTTTGCCAAGAAGGACGAGACGCTCGACACCGCGCTGGAGCGGTTGTCGGACGCGGTGCGCGGGCGCAAGAGGTAGGAAAGATGACGAACGTCGGCCGCCCCGGGCTTTGCCTTGGTTTTGCAATCGCCGCGGCGCTGACGTTGCTTTCTGGCCCCGCAGGGGCCGAGGAGCGGGTCGTCAACTTCTACAACTGGTCCAACTACATGGCGCCTGACGTCCTTGATGCCTTCACCAAGGAGACCGGCATCAAGGTGGTCTACGACACGTTCGACGCCAACGAGACGCTGGAGACGCGCCTGATGGCCGGCAAGTCCGGCTACGACGTCGTGGTGCCCACGGCCTATTTCCTCCAGCGCCAGATCAAGGCCAACATCTTCCAGAAGCTCGACAAGTCGAAGCTGCCGAACCTCTCAAATGCCTGGCCGGTGGTGACCGAGCGCCTTGGCATCTACGATCCCGGCAATGTCTACGCCGCCAACTACATGTGGGGCACGACGGGCATCGGCTACAACGTCGCCAAGTTGAAGCAGATCCTCGGGCCCGACGCGAAGATCGACAGCTGGGACATCGTCTTCAAGCCGGAGAATTTGGCGAAGTTCAAGGACTGCGGCGTCCACATGCTCGACTCCGCCGACGACATTTTTCCGGCGGCGCTGAACTATCTCGGGCTCGACCCGAACTCGACCAGGCAGGCCGACCTCGAGAAGGCCGCCGAAATCGTCGCCAAGGTCCGCCCGTCCGTGCGCAAGTTTCATTCGTCCGAATATCTCAGCGCGCTCGCCACCGGCGAGATCTGCTTCGTGGTCGGCTGGTCCGGCGACATCATGCAGGCCCGCGCCCGCGCGGCTGAAGCCAAAAGCGGCATCGAGATCGGCTACGCGATTCCCAAAGAGGGCGCGCAGATGTTCTTCGACAATCTCGCGATCCCCGCGGACGCCAAGAACGTCAAGGAAGCCTACGAGCTGATCAACTATCTCTACCGTCCTGATGTCGCCGCCAAGAACTCGGACTTCCTGTCCTACGCCAACGGCAACCTCGCCAGCCAGAAGCTGGTCGACCCGAAGATTTTGAACGACAAGAACATCTATCCGGACGAGGCGACGCTCGCAAAACTGTTCGTCATCACCGCGCGTGAGCCTGCGACGCAGCGGATCATCAACCGGCTGTGGACGAAGGTGAAGACGGGGCGGTAGTCGCTCTGGGAACCGCCCGGAAGCCAAAATCTGCAAAACAACCCCATGCACAGTAGAAGCGTCGCCTGCGGGTCGCCGGCGGTGGCGGTGCTTAAGTCGCGATGACGCCTGGCTTCATCGACGCGCGGACGCAATGACCTGAAGCAACGCGCGCGGTGCCGATCTGCGGCCGGTCTTCTCAGATTGCGCATACAACCTGACGTCGTTGCGATGGTATCCGGATGTGTCCTTGGGGTGACAGCGTCCGGCGCGGTTCCGGTGTATGGAACCGGAATACGTTCATAGGAATTGCCCCGATGAAGAAAATTGTTCTGGCTGCGGCCGGCTCGTTGCTGTTCGTCGCCGCTGCGTCGGCGGCTGACATGGCCCCGCGTTACACCAAGGCTCCTGTCGTGGCGCCGGTCTACAATTGGGGCGGTCTCTATCTCGGTATCAACGGTGGCGGCGGTTCTGCGCACACCTGCTGGGACATCTTCAACGATTCCGGCTTCCCGATCGTGCCGTCAGTTCCCGAGGGGTGCCACAACGCGACAGGCGCCACCATCGGTGGACAGATCGGCTATCGCTGGCAGGCGACCAACTGGGTGTTCGGCCTGGAGGCGCAGGGCAACTGGGCCGATTTTAGGGGCAGCAACGCGAGCCAGTATGCCGTCTTTGGTACCACCTCTCTCCTCAACGACGTCACGAAGGTCGACGCCTTCGGCCTGTTCACGGGGCAGGCCGGATACGCCTTCAACAATGTGCTGCTCTATGCCAAGGGCGGTGCCGCCGTCGTTCACGACAAATACTCGCTCACGCTGACGCCGGCCGGCGCGGCCGCTCTCGCGCCGTTCTTCGCCGTCGTCGCCGGCCAGACCGGTGCCGTCGGTTCCGAGACGCGTTGGGGAGGGACCGTGGGAGCGGGAATCGAGTTCGGCTTCGCGCCGGGCTGGTCCGTCGCCGTCGAATACGATCATCTGTTCATGGGCAGCCGGGACGTGACCACGAACACCATTGCCCCCTTCGCCGCGCCGCCAAGCACCCACCGCATCAGCCAGGACATCGACATCGGCACGGTGCGCGTGAACTACACGTTCGGTGGACCGGTGGTCGCGAAGTACTGAACGGTTCGAGAGCTTGAATGCGAAGGCCCCGGTCATGCGCCGGGGCCTTTTTGTTTGGGACGAAGTCTTTCGGTAGAGAGAAGGCCAGACCCTCACCCTGAGGAGCGCGCTCTTCGCGCGCGTCTCGAAGGGCGAGGCCACCGGCCGGGCCTGCATCCTTCGAGACGCGCGTTTCGCGCTCCTCAGGATGAGGAATAGGTAGCCGCGTTAGCCGTTTGACGGCTCGCTACCGCCACCTTCGATGCAGCCACAACCATTGCTCGGGATGCTCGCGCACCCAGCCTTCCACCACGCTCGTGATCGCCTGCGTCGTGCCCTGGATGTCGATCTTGCCGTCGGCATCGCGCACCGGCGGGATCTCCTCGGTCAGCTCGCCGCGGAAACGGTTGCCGGGCAGGCGGATGATACGGACGCCGTGGATCGGGCATTCGACCTGGCGCAGCAGGCGCGCCAGCATCGGATTGGCGCGGGTCTTGCGGCCGAAGAAGGTGACCTCGACGCCGCCGGTCAGGTACTGGTCGATCAGCATGGCGACGTGCTTGCCGTCCTTCAGCGCCTGCGCGAGGCGCAAAGGCGCGTCGCGCCCCGCAGCGATCAGCGTGCCCATGTTGACCTGGCGCATCTCCTGGATGATGCGGTCGGCAGAGGCGATGTTCGGCCGGCGATAGAGGATCGCAGTGTCCAGCCCATGCGCGACGGCGGCGAGCGCCGGCAGTTCCCAGTTGGCGAGATGGGCTGCAAAGATCAGCGCCGGCTTGCCGTCGTCGCGGATCTGGTCGAACAGCTCGATGCTGCGCTGGGGCAGTTCGATCCGGCTCTTTTCCGGATGATCGCGGTCGTAATCCCAGACTTGGTCCATATGGGCGAATTCGGCACCGACGCGGCCGAGATTGTCCCACACGCCCATCAGGATGGTTTCGATTTCTTCCGGCGACTTCTCCGGAAATGCCGCGGTGAGGTTGGCGCGGCCGATGCGGTGCTCGCGCAGGCGCGGGCCGATCGTCTTCACCACGCGGGAGAAGAAGTCCGAGGTCTTGGCCGGATCGAAATAGCGCGTGGTGCGCAGCATGCCGACGGTGGTGGCCCCGATCAGGCTTCCGCCGAGCGACTTGGCAGCCTCCCGCGCGCGGGCCTTGATGCTCGCAGGTAACAGCGCCATGCGTCCGGTCAGGCCGGTTCGCGGGTCAGGATCAGCGAGGCGTTCTGGCCGCCGAAGCCGAACGAGTTCGACATGACCGCGGTGACGCGGGCATCGCGCGCCTTGTTGCCGACGACGTCGAACAGGATCGTGGGATCCGGATTGTCGTAGTTGATCGTCGGCGGAATGCGCTGATGCTCGAGGGTGAGCAGCGAGAAGATCGCTTCGACCGCGCCCGCGGCCGAGATGGTGTGGCCGACCATCGACTTGTTGGAGGTCACCGGGATCTTCTGCGCGAGATCGCCGAACACGGCCGATGTCGTGTTGAACTCCATCTTGTCGTTCTCGGGCGTCGCGGTGCCGTGCGCGTTGATGTGGTCGATCTGGTCCGGCGTCATGCCGGCATCGGCCAGCGTCTTGTTCATGCAGCCGATGATCGGCTTGCCATCAGGCGAAGAGCGGGTGCGGTGGAAGGAATCGGTGAGCTCGCCGCAGCCGGCGATCACGCCGAGGATTTTTGCGCCGCGCGCGGTCGCTGCTTCGTAGCTTTCCAGCACGAGGGCGCCGGCGCCTTCGGCCATGACAAAACCGTCGCGGTTCTTGGAGAAGGGGCGGGAGGCCGCCTGCGGCGGATCGTTCTGGGTCGACAGCGCCGAGAGCAGCGAGAACCGCACGAGAGCTTCGGGGTTCACGGTGCCGTCGGTTGCCACGCACAGCGCGGCATCGGTCTCGCCGCGGCGGATCGCCTCGACGCCGAGCTGGATCGAGGTCGCGCCCGAGGCGCAGGCCGTCGACAGCGAGATCGGCGAGCCCTTGGTGCCGAAGGTCTCGGCGAGATAAGCTGCTACCGAGCCGAACATGAAGCGGTGGTGATAGGCGCTGTACTTGCCGCCGCCGGAGATGCGCAGCAGATCGTCATAGGTGATCTCCTGCGCGCCGACGGCACGGCCGAGCTCACGGCGCTGCGGCCACTCGACTTCGACCGGTGCAACCGCAAGGAAGAGCGGACCGGGGAAATCGGCCTTGGCGCCGATGCCGGCCTGCGCGAGCGCTTCCTGCGTGACGAGCTCAGCCATCCGCTCGGACAAGCCGGTGGAGGAGAACGGATCGACGCTGACGAAATCGACCGTGCCGGCCATCGTCGTCCTCAGGCCGTCGACCGGAAAGCGCGTGATGGTGCGGATGCCGGATTCGCCGGCCACGAGCTTCGCCCAATTGTCGGCCTTGCCGTTGCCGAGCGAGGTCATGATGCCCATGCCGGTGACGACGACGACGGGACGCCCGAGTTTGTCGCGTGGTGCAGTCATGTCGATCCCCCGATTGAGCTAGAGCATCCGCCAAAGCGCGACGCGCTTCAGCTTACGGCCTCGACCAGAGCCATGCCCTCGCCGCGCCAGTGTCCGGCCCCCACCACCACAATCTGGGTGGGCGCGCCCTGCATTTCAATCTCGGTCCCGGTGGAATCGTTCGGCGGGAACAGCGCACCGCGCGAGATCGACAGCGCCGCGAGCGCGATGCCAAGCGGGAATTGCGTTTCCATGGCGTGGCCGAACATCGTGCCGGTCGAACGCACGGGGAAGTCAGCATGGCCCTTCAGGAAGCCGCGCTCCTCTGACGTCGCGGGCTCCGCGCCGGTCGCGCCCGATATGATCGCGCCCTTGCCCTCGCGCCTGGGCAGCTTTTCCCAAAGCTTCTCCAGCGTCGCGGCCGTGTCGCCGGGTTGCTTGCGCCGGGCGAGGTCGGCAACGACGCTCGACAGCTTTGCGAACGGCTTTGCGCCGCGCGCTTCCGCGTGCGCCTTCGATTCCAGCACCAGGAACGCGCCGGCAGATCCCAACGCGAAACCGGGGTGATCCTTGCGCGCCCACACCGGAGCAAACTTGTCTTTCAGGTTGAAGTCGCCGAATTCGTAGAGGACCATCAGGTCTTTGCGCTCGCCATTGTGGGAGCCGCCGATCAGCGCGATGTCGCTCTCGCCCGAGGCGATGCGCGCGAGCGCAATGCGCGCCGCATCGGCACCCGCGACCTCTTCGCCCATGAAAGTGCGCGAGGTGCCGCCGAGACCGTGCACGATGGCGATGTTGCCGGCGAGCAGGTTCGAGAGCTGGGCCAGGAACAGCGTCGGCCTGAGATCGCTCATCAGCCGTTCGTTGAGGAAGCCGGGCGCATTGGCGCCCTTGACCTCGGCCGTGAGCACGCCGGAGTCGACATTGAGGTCGCGCTCGCCGCCGCCGGCGGCCACCACCATGTCGATCTTCGACAGGATGTCCTTGTTGCCCTTGATCCCGGCGGAATCGAGCGCAAGGCCCGCGGCATAGGTGCCGATGCGCTGCCAGGCTTCCATCTGGCGCTGGTCGCCCTTCTTCGGGATCTGGCTGTCGAAGGTCACAGGCATCAGGGGATGCACGATGCAGGGCGCAAAGCCCTTCTCGTCGACATTGATGCGCTTGTCCTGAAGCGCGGCCCAGTTGGCGTCCAGGCCTTCGCCGAGCGAGGTGGCAAGGCCAATGCCGGTGATCCAGACTTCCGTCTGGCCGGGCTTCGAAGCAGTGTCAGTCATGGCGATCCGGCCTGTTGCGGGAAGCCGACGCGTTTGGCGACCGCGTCCATGAAGCCGCGCATATCCGCATTGGGGAAGGGGATCTGCGTGAAGGTGAGCGTCGAATTCGCGCGCAGCTTACCGCCGACCT
The DNA here is from genome assembly GCF_051810765.1 of Bradyrhizobium sp. 604_D8_N2_3. Taxonomy (NCBI): domain Bacteria; kingdom Pseudomonadati; phylum Pseudomonadota; class Alphaproteobacteria; order Hyphomicrobiales; family Nitrobacteraceae; genus Bradyrhizobium; species Bradyrhizobium sp. 604_D8_N2_3. The sequence continues at coordinate 3,970,367 of NZ_JBPWPM010000001.1, forward strand.
TGATCTTGGCCTCGGTCACCGCATAGCCCGAGCCCTGATGCGACAGGGTCGCCTCGATGGTCATGAGATCGCCGGGGAAGACCGAGCCGCGGACCTTGGCCTCCTTGACGGCGGCCAGGATCGGCATGCGCTCGAACTTGAGCACGCCGAGCTGAAGCCAGCCCGAGGCCTGGGCCATCGATTCGATCAGGAGTACGCCGGGCATCAGGGGATAGCCCGGGAAGTGCCCCTCGAAGATCGTGCTCTCCTTGGGGACCAGGGCTTCGACGACAATCGTCTTCGCGTCGACGTTGAGGTCGACGACGCGATCGATCATGTGGAAGTATTCGAGTTGCATGACCGCGCGCTTAGGCGCTCGCGCCCTTGGCCGCAACCAGTTCGTCGATGCGGGCGCACAGATTTTTCAGCACGAAATACTGCTCGGTGGTCGCCTTGCCGTCGTTGACCTCCTGGGTCCACTTTTCCAGCGGCAGCTTGATGCCGAACTGCTTGTCGATCGCGAACGCGATGTCCAGGAAATCGAGGCTGTCGATGCCGAGGTCATCGATGGCGTGGCTATCCGGCGTGATCGTGTCGCGCGGGATGTCGCAGGTTTCAGCGATGATCGTAGCGACCTGATCGAATGTGGAGGACATCACTAAGCCTTTGATATATTGCTGATATTTGTCTGAGGTTCCAGAGTGGAACGGTGGGTGGGCATCGCGCCCCGATGACGCCCTCAACCCCCCCTCTGGCCGGGTCGAAAGCCCGTATATCGGAGCGCCGCCCTGAGTTCAATGGAGCCGGGCGGCCCCGGCGACAGGGCTGGGGATGCCGTCGGCGGCCCCTTCGGCCGGGGGACGAGCCTAGATATGGGGCGTCGTGATCTTGGCACAGTCGCGGCGGCCCATCAGCACGCAGTCCTGGGTACGGCGCAGGTCGGCAATGCTCACCGCGAGCCAGATCCCGATTGCGGTCAGCGCGATGGTGAAGGCGAGCGCCGCAATATTGGCGAGCATGCGGTGGCGGAAATTGTCCGGTTCCGGGCGGGGCTTCTCGTAGCGCGACAGGTCGAGCGGCTCGGGCGCGACGCGCAGCGGCTGCACGGTACCGCTGCCCCGTTGGACCGGCGGGGGAGACGCGTTGCGCGGCCTGAACTGGAGCACCCGGTGCTCGTCATCCGAGCTGATGGGCCGCTGTGTTTTCATGGTGAGGGGATCACTCCGAAGCAGCGGTTTTTAGATAGCATACGTCGTGAATGCCTTGCAGAAAATCTTCTCAACGCGCACGTGCATTGCGCTTTCGCACTATCTTGCATGGCATCTTTCCGGAACGGCTCGCGAGCGAACGCGCCGCCGACTGTCAGGTCGGTGACAGGAAGCGGAGGTTGCGTTGCAACAACCCCGAAGCACGCACCGTCGGCTCCCGTGAACATCCGCTTGTGATCTCCGCGGCCGGATCGAACGCATTTTGCCACCGCGCGGCCCATGGCATAATCAAGGGAACTGGACCACCGGTTGCAACCATGTGAGGGGCCTTCATCATGACCACCACCAACGCGCGCGAACCGAGAGTGCATCCGGTGCCGATCCTGTCGCTCCGGCCGACGCAGATGACGGTCGGGATGCGCGAGGTCAAGGAGAAGCGCAAGCGCTGGCGCGAGCACGACAAGAAGAAGCAGGCCGACCTGCTCGGCAATCACATGATCCCCGTCGTCTACGGACCGGACCAGCGCTACTACGTGATCGACCATCATCATCTCGGCCGCGCATTGCACGACGAGGGCGTCAAGGAAGTGCTGGTGACCGTGGTCGGCGACCTCAGAATGGTCGAGCGCGAGGCTTTCTGGGGCGTGATGGACAACAAGCGCTGGGTCTATCCTTACGATTCCAAGGGCGAACGGCGGCCGTTCCGCGATCTGCCGAAATCGGTCGTCGATCTCAAGGACGATCCGTTCCGAAGCCTTGCCGGCGAGCTCCGCCGCATGGGCGGCTTCGCGAAGGATACCACGCCGTTCTCGGAATTCCTGTGGGCCGACTTTCTGCGCCGGAAACTGACGCGCAAGGCAGTCGATGCCAATTTCGACAAGGCGCTCGAGAAGGCCCTGTCCGCGGCCAAGAGCAAGGACGCTGTCTATCTGCCCGGCTGGTGCGGGCCGGCGGATGACGATTAGGCGCAACCGCTCGCATCAGTCGCGCTGGAAGATCTTGGCGCCCGGGTAGACGCGCCGGGCGTAGCTCACGACCAACGCGCGGTCCTGGGTTGCCAGGAAGGGCGTTCGGATCTGGCACGAGCCGACGACGAGGTGCCATAGACCATTGAGCTTCCGGATGACGACGTTCATTTGAGCAATCCTCGATGACTCCGCATTTCTGCGAATACTGCTTATCGCGGCAGTCTTGCGATTCATGATCGTGGCCGCTGGCGTGAAATTCCCGGTACCGCTCGCGACCGTCGCAAGACAACGACGATGATTATTAGTTGGTTACGGCGCGGCGGCCCGAGAAGCCGCATCTCATCACAGCCGCTTGAGCGAAGTCATTTTCCGCAAGGATGAAACCGTCCTGAAACAGAGCCACCCCATCTCTGTGGGGTAGTCGAGCTCACACAGGAGGCCGAAATGCGCCGTCTGGTTTTCGTAATCGCCTTGCTCGCAGTCGCCACAGCAGGAATCTCGGCGTCGTTTGCCGCAGTTCGCCACGCCAAGACGCTGACATTCTCCGAGCGCTTTGCTCCGGCGCTCGAGTTGATGGCGCAGCGCTAGCGGTGTAGCGCCTCGCAGTCGCCGCTACGCAACGGTGGGACGATCACTTCTGGTGCTGCGGGCCGGGTGAGGACAGAAGGCGTTCGATTTCGGCGGCTGCCTCGCCGTTGCGCGCCTTCTGCAACAGTGTGTGGCGTTCGGTGCCGGCTGGCAGCTTCTTGGCCGCGGCCCGGGCGTCCTGCGTGAACTTGTTCAGGCGCTCCTGGAGTGACAGGGCCGGTCGCGTGCGGTTGCGTTTCTTGGTCATGGCTGGACCTTTCCGGCGCGAAGCCAACCATGGGGAGGCGAGTGGCGTCCTTAACTTTTGTTGGAACCGGGGGCGTGGATCGCGGGTTTTTCATTGCAGCGGCGCCTCTGCGCCAGGGATTGCAGTACAGGTCCCATCTCATACCAACCGGAGCTAGCTCGCGTGCCCAGCGATACGATCCGTGCTGCGCTTGTCAGGCGTTTGCGTACATCTTCCGGCATCTCGGACGACGACGTGAAGGAGATCGAGGCGCTCCCGATTGCGGTTCGTCAATATTCGGCGGAGGCGCCCGTGGTGCGCGACGGCGAGCGCGCAACCGATTGCTGCCTGATCGCAGACGGCTTCTGTGCGCGTTCCAAGACGATAGCAAGCGGCAAGCGTCAGATCCTCTCCATCCACATCCCCGGCGAGATCCCTGACCTGATGAGCCTGTTCCTGCATGTGATGGATCACGACTTGTCGACGCTGACGCCATGCACGCTCGGCTTCATCAGTCACGAAACGCTGCGAAAATTGCACCAGCGCAGTCCAAGCGTCGCCGAGATGTTCTGGCGAGACACCCTGATCGACGCCGCCATGTTTCGCGAATGGATCGTCAATGTCGGCCAGCGTCCCGCGCCCGCAAGGCTTGCCCATGTCATGATCGAGCTGCGCGAACGCCTCCGGGTCATCGAGCGTCTTGACGGCAACAGCTTCGAGATGCCGCTGACCCAGGAGCAGATCGGCGAAGCTCTGGGAATCACCGGGGTGCACGCCAACCGCGTGATCAAGCAGTTGCGGCAGGAGGGCATCGTCGAGCTGCACCGCGGCCGCGTCACGGTGCTGGACGAGCGGAAATTTCTGGAACTTGCCGATTTCGACGGCCGTTACCTGCATCAGTCGCCAATGCTTTGAGGCGCGCAGGCGACTTGACCTACCGCAAATTCTTATCGGTGCAGGGCGCTATGGTCCGTCGGCATGATTGCCGAACCGGTGTTGCCTGAATGTCGAGGGCGCAGGTGGCTCCGAGTCATGCTGACCCGGAGGCATCACCGTGAGCGCAATCTTTCGCATTCTCTTCATCGTTGCCGGTGCCATCACTGCGCTGTTCGTCGCGCGCGATGCCCTGAATTTCACGATCATCCAGACCTTCGTTGCCGTTCTGCTCGTCACCGCCATCGTCGGTGTCGGAAGCTTCTGGAGCCAGCGACGGAAAACGTGACGGATGTGAGAGCCGCGTGCTGGCGCAGCCGGTTAGGTCCGCGGCGGCGCGTCCGGAGACGTCTCCGCGGTGTGCGCATCCTCCTTCCCGCCGAGCACGCGGTGCAACCGTCGCTCGATGTGGCGGCCCACCGTCAGCAGCACGAAGGCGAGCGCCAGCGCGACGGTGACGATCTTCCATTGTCCGGCGCCGCAGACGATGCCGATGCAGGCCGCGAGAAAGGTGCAGGCGGCGCTGGTCAGTCCGCGGACGCGAAATCCCATGCTTTGATGCACGATGACGCCGGCACCGAGAAAGCCGATGCCGGTGAGGATGCCCTGGATGACGCGGCTGGTGGCATCGGCGACCTTGGTTGGCTCGGCGAGCTGCAGGGCGAGCAGAACCACGGTCGCCGTGGAGAGCCCGACGATGCCGAGCGTCTTCAGCCCGATCGGCTTGCCGTGCAGGTCGCGGTCGAGGCCGATCGCGCCGGCGGCGACGGTCGCGGCACCGAGACGAGCAAGGATTTCGGGCCAGTCGAGCTCCGTCATTTTTTCGGCAAGCGCCCCATCAGGTAAAACTCCTCGTTCGGCTTCATGCCGGTGAAGTTTGCCAGTCGATTGGATAGCGCGAAGAAGGCGGAGATCGCGGCGATGTCCCAGATGTCGTCGTCGCTGAAGCCGTGCGGTGCAAGCACCGCGAAGTCCTCCTCGGAGACGCGCTGTGCGTCGGCCGAGACCTTCATCGCGAAATCGAGCATCGCCTTTTGCCGCGGCGTGATGTCGGCCTTGCGGTAGTTCACAGCGACCTGGTCGGCGATCACAGGGTTCTTGGCGCGAATGCGCAGGATCGCGCCGTGCGCGATCACGCAATACTGGCACTGGTTGGCCGCCGAGGTCGCGACCACGATCATCTCGCGTTCGGCCTTGGTGAGGCCGCCGTCCTTCTCCATCAGCGCGTCGTGATAGGCGAAGAACGCGCGGAACTCGTCGGGCCGGTAGGCCAGCGTCAGGAACACGTTCGGCACGAAGCCGCTCTTCTCCTGCACGGCGAGCAGGCGCGTGCGGATGTCGTCGGGGAGCGTGTCAAGGGCGGGTGCGGGGAAGCGTTGTGAAGGAGGAGGGGACATGACGATGTTCCGGATGGGGCTCTCGGGGAAACGCGGAACATAGTCGATCGCAGTCCTTCGCGCAAAGCGCTTGCGCGGACTACATCCTGGCTAGTGCAGACAGAGCCGAGGCTCTCAAAGAGTCTTCAAATATTCGAGGAGTGCCTTCTTTTCGTCGTCGCTCAAGCGCGTGCCATAGTCATGCCCGCATCGGCTGTTTCCTGAATTGAGGTCATTGCAATCGGTGACTGGACGAGTTGGCCCCTCTTGTGTGACGTCAAGACCAACATTCTTGATGTCGTATCTCGCGCCAACTTTGAATTGTGACATGCGCTTCGCAGGCGGTACGAGCAACTCCGCCAATGTCGGCACCGAGCCGTTGTGCAAATAAGGCGCTGCGGCCCAAATTCCCTCCAACACGCGAGCTTCATACTCGCCTCTGTTGAGGGTCCGCTCAAGAAGCGTCCCAGGTTCGATCGTCAGGCTTTCTGGCTGGTTCGGAGGTTGCGCGCTGCTGGGCGGCGCGATGGACGCCTTGACCGGAGCCGGTGACAGAGAGAGGGATGTGGAGGGCGCCTTTTGGGCGTTGGGAGGCAACGAGGAGCCAAAGCCGTCACCGGGGCCGACGTCGCTCCCCAGATACAGCTTATTGTCGAGGATCGCTCCGGCGACTGCACTGAACATCATGTGGACGGCATAATCCTCCTCCTCGAGGTGCCTGGCGATCAACGGGATACTTGCTCCCTTCAGCGCGCCGGTCTTCACCCTCCAACCAAGCTCGTCGAATTGACGTGTGTCGGTGCCGACGTTCTGAACCGGCGTCACCCACGTCGTAACAAACAGGTCGCGCAGGGCACGGACTTCCTTCTTCTCGTGACACCCCTTGCTGCACTGCCTCTCGAAGATTTTTTGACCGTCTTTAGCCAGCTTCGAGTCGATAGGCCAATCTGATGGCCATTTTGGCGGGCCCATCTTCAGGAGCAATTCCTCAAGTCGTTTCAGTCCATCGAAGTTGATGGAGTTGGCATAGTTGAAGAACGGGCCGAACGAGCGCCTTGGTTCGAAGTTGCCGAATGCGAGAGCCTGTCCCGTGTTCCGGGCGAGTGCGAAGACGCGGTTTCCATTCAACACAAAACCGGCCCAGTCGGTCTGGTTCTGCATCGGTGAATTCCACAGGAAAGGATAGCGCACCGGAGCATCGCCAATCTTCATGTTCTCCGGGATCAAATAATCGGGCGGCGGCCCAACGTCGGTGCCGGATATGCGATTGAAGATGATCCCGATCGCGTCCAGACGTCCGGGGCCCCAACCAACTGGCGGCAATGTACCGGTCACGAATGCATGAACGCGCCGGTGCCATGCATCAACCCTCTGACGTAGTGCGGCAACATCGGCAGCAGAAGGTGTCGCAGGTTGGGAGACGGCCGCAGCAAATGCAGCGAATGCCGTGTCGCTGGCGGTTACGTCTCCTACCGCCTTGTCCAGGTCGCTCAGGAACTCCTGGAAATCCATAAAGGCCGGACCGCCGTCGATGCGGTACGTCTTGCCCCCAACTTCAACCTGCCGCGTGTGACACGCGGAGCATGTTATCCCGACCATCTGGGACTCTGCGGGACCCGTGGTATGGAGGCCGACGGGGAGGTTGGTATTATTGCCCGGATTTGGGAGAAAGCCGTATCGGGCCAGACCATCCGAGAGGAACGGTTGTCCGTCCTTCGCTTTCAATGCCCGTAACCAGGTGAGGTTGATTAAGCGGGAGCCTTGGTCGCGCGTGTAGTAGTCGGCCCTGTCTTCCGCTGTCCATGTCGGGCCTTGGTCGACATAAATGGGATCGCCGAGAGCGGTCTCAATTCCCGAACTTGCGGCGGCGACCAGCGCAAAGCCAATGAGGAAAGCGATACGACGCATCGCATGACCCTCCATGAACTACAATTGAACCACCCGTTTTCTCGAAACCAGAATCTGTGCAGATATGCGGAGCTGGGCGAGACGCAGCTCGCCCGGTAGCGACGAGAGCTGTCAGAAATAGCCGTCCGATGCTCGAGATTGTACTTCTTGGCAAAGTCCCGTCAAGGTCGTTGGTCCGGGTCGGAGCCCCGGATTGCATGCCACGCCCGTTGAAGCGCGGCGAGCCCACGAAACGGGCCCGGTGAACTGGTGTGTCTCGACACGAGCGGCCTTGCTAAACCGCGAGCCGGGATCCGTCCCAGGCAACAATGCCAAACTGATCGCAAATCGCGTGCATCTCGGCGAGGTCCTCAACGACGCGGGCGATGCCAGGCTTCGCCTCGGCGAGCAGTCGCACCCTCAAACCAAGACATTCGACAATCAGCCATGGGTTCCTGATGGTCCTGGCGATGGAAAGAGCGTCATCCAAGGCGCTCAGGCCACGTTCGGATTTCCCGTCCCGAACGAGAGCCTCAGCGTAACCCGCATAGAGAAGGCAGAGCTCGATCTGGCCTGTCCGCAGATGCGTGCCGCTCTCCATACAAGCGTCTATCAGGTCGACGGCCTGATGTGCCTGGCCTGTTCGTGCCAGAGCGGTCGCCATTGCTCCGGTCAGGTTGGCCTTGCTGGCATCGTAGCCGTTACGTTCGACGATCTCCCTTGCAATCGACAAGCATTCCACAGCCTGGTCATTTCGATGGAGCATGAGGAGATTTCGTCCCATCGTAATGCGGGCGAGCACTTGCCCATATGAATCCTGTTCACGAACTGCGATCTCCAATGCACGCAATGCAAATCCGAGCGCCTCCGCATATTGACCTGTTGCATTCATGAACCAGCTCCTGAATGCCAAAACCGTGCATTTTGGACCGGCCGGTGTCCCGAGACGGGCAGTCTCGAGTTCTCCTGTGAGCATTTCATTCAGTTCGTCCATCGCCGCAATCGCGCGATGGACGTGGCCCATGCTGTGCAACACATTTGCCATGATGGTCTGATTTGAAAATATGAGTGCGGTCGATTTCAGCGCTCGAGCCGTTCTCAATCCCTCGCTCGTTATTTGCAGCCCTTCTTCATACCGGCCCTCAAACCAGTAGACCATCCCGAGTTGCGACTGGACGCTGCACACGTGAGCAATCCTGCCTTGGCGCCGCGCCAGCTCCAACGTTCGTGGCAAATGCATATTTACTTTTTTGAATTCGCCGAGTTGCAGCATCGAAGCGAAGCTCATTCGACCGAAGTCGACATATTTTTCCTCGGCGGCTTCCCCAAGACGCTCGATGAGCTTGAGCGCCCGGTCGTATATCAAACTGAGCGACGAGGCTGCGGCGTTCCGGCGCGCTTCGACGGCGGCCTCCCAGAGATAGCCAAGTGCCGCATCAGCATCTCCGGCTTCCTCTGCATGAAAGGCCAACTGTTCGTAACGGCCATCCAGATTCGGGTAACGCCGAATGATCGCCTGGACAGCGGCCTGGTGGATTTCCAGACGCCGGCCACGCGGTATCGTGTTTGCACAGGCCTCGGCGATGATCTGATGCCGGAAACGCACGGAGTTACCCGCAAGCGGATGGACAAAAGCAAATCGGGCAAGCTCGAACAACGCAGTCAGCAGCTCGCCTACGTCCACGCCGAGCACCGTCGTAGCCAATTGGATTTCGACCTCCTGTCCCAGCAGGCTGAGCGTCTGCACGAATGCCTTCAACTTCGGAGAAAGTCGTTGCAGCCGCGCATGAATCACGGACTCGACGCTCTGAGGCAGCGAATGTTCGCTCGTTGCGTTCGTCGCGTCCGCCGAACGCAAGAACTCTTCCAATACGAAGGGGACGCCGTCGGCGCGATCGATTGCTCTCGCAAACACGGTGGGGGATCGAGTTTTCGGCCACAATTGGCGTCCCAAAGCCTCCATGTTGGCCCGCGACAGCGGTTGCAGATGAATGAGCGAGCCCGCAATCTCCATGGACTGGTCTGATGATTCCGGACGTCCGGTCAGCAATATGCAAAGCGGCTGTGGGGTACTTGCGCGCGCGAGCAATTTCAGGAAATGGCGGCTTTCCGGATCGATCCACTGGAGGTCTTCGATCAGCAAGAGAGTTGGTCTATCAAGCGCCAATGCGAGGAAGGCATTGACAAGTGCACGTGCAATTTGCGTTTGCGTATTGTCAGTCAATCGTTGGCGAGAGGACGCTTTTCCAGCGATGAATAGGGCTTCGAGCTTTCTGCGATCGCCTGCCTCGACGTGCAGTTCCGCGAGAGCCTCGCGAATATGTTCATCCGAAGATGAGCTGTTTGCAGCGAGCATGTCGCCCACCAAGGTGCGGGCGGCGGCGAATGCGGTGGCACGTTTCTGTACGCCGCCATAAAAGACGCAGCATCTCACGTCGGATGTCAGTGCCTCGGTCATTACGGCTGTCGCAAGGCGGCTCTTGCCGATACCTGGTTCGCCCAGCAGCGTGACGGAGCAGCTTTTGGCGCCCGGGCGCGGGAGGAGCTCCCGAAGCGCCGCAAGTTCGTCGACCCGATTCACGATCGGATTTTGATAGCGGCTGGCGATTTCGTTGTGATCGACATCGTCCGGCCGGGCATTCAGCGTGTAGGCCTCGATGACCCGATCGGCGATTCCCGAAGTCGTCTTGTGTGCCGCAAGTTCGAGTGGCGATCGGCACAGCTTTGCGGTTTCGGCGCTAACCCTGATCTCGCCTGCCGCCGCTTCCTGCTGCAGCTTGGCAGCAACGTGCACGGTCGCTCCGGCAACGTCGAAGCGGGCGATGGCATTTTTGCCGCCTATGCGTAAGCCGACCAGGCCGGAGTGAAGTCCGACGCGAAAGTTGACCGGATCTCCCCTGGGGCCGGTCGACTGGCTATGACTCTGAATGTCCCAGGCTGCGATGCACGCACGATCCGCATGATCCTCATATGCGGTTGGCCAGCCGAATATGGCAATGCCACCGTCTCCCGCATAGTGGACAATCTGTCCCCCGAGACGCTCCACGGAGCTGCGGATGTGATCCAGCCACTGGTCCAAAAACGCTTGAGCTTCATCGGGATCGCAAGCCGCGATGTGGCGAGTTGAACCCACCATGTCGACGGCGAGCACCGTTATGATGTTACGATCCGCAATATTGGCACCGCCCACGGACATCCTCGCGCCCCGCGTGCTCAAACCGGCTCTAAAAGGCAACGGTAGCACGAAGGACAAGCCTTGGGCTATCCGCGAGACGCGGCCTTGAGCCGCGATATCCGGGGCATTCCCCGTCTTTCACGACTTTCTGCTGTTCGGGAAATTTCAGAGGCGATCGTGATTGAATCGAGGCCGCGGCGTACTGGATGCCCCGGTCAAGCCGGGGCATGACAGCGGAATTTGCCGAAGCGGTGTCCGTTCCTTACCGCAGCGGCTTCTTCAGCAGCGAGAAGCGATCCGGGTCCAGCCCCATCGAGGGCTGCAGCATCGGCGCTTCGGCGGTCGCGAGCGTCTTCGCGGGCGGCTGCGAAAACACCGGATCGTTCGGCACGTCGCGTTGCGAGGTGGCGCCGCGCCAGCGCTCGAGCACGGCGCCGACGAAATGCATGTCGTGACCGGAGGTGACCGACGGCACGCTTGAGATGGTGGCTTCGCCGCGCGGCAATTGATGCGGCGGCACCTCCTTGAAGCGCAGGCGGGTCGGCAGCGCGACGCCTTCGCCGAACGCCAGGACTTCGCGGGTGCCGAGCGATGGCACGAAGGACAGCAGGTTCGCGGCCGCATCCGATACCGCGGCGCGCAGCAGCGCCTGGTCGCGCTCGTTGGCCAGACGCATCGTGAACAGCGTGTTGCACTGGGAGATGATGGTGGCGTCGAGCTCGGCCGGACGTTGGGTGATGAGGCCGAGATAGACGCCGTATTTACGGCCTTCCTTGGCGATGCGCGACACCGCCTTGCGGGTCGGCCCGAAGCCGACATTGCGGTCGGCGGAGGCATATCGGTGCGCCTCTTCGCAGACGAACAGCATCGGCGACACGCCGTCGCTCCACAGGCCGAAGTCGAAGGCCATGCGGCACAGCACCGAGACGACGGAATCGATGACCTCGGCCGGGAAGCCGGCGAGCTGCATCACCGTCATCGGCTTGCCGTTGGCGGGCAGGCGGAACAGATGGCTGATCACCTCGGCCATGGTGTCGCCGCCGACATTGGCGTTGTCGAACATGAAGGCGTAGCGCGGGTCGTTGCGGACGGCCTCGATGCGCGAGATCAGCTTGTGATAGATGATGCGCGAGGAGCGGTTTTCCAGCTTGCCCATGCGCTCGTCGATCAGCGAGATCAGGTCGACCAGCCGATACGGCACCGGCGTGTCGACGGTGAAGCCGACCTGCTTGGGATCGATGCGCTTCAGGCCGAGCCGATCGGTGTTCTGATACTGGGTGTAGATGCCCTTGGCGATCGGGATCACCTCGGCGAGGACGTCAAGCTCCTCGGGCACGCCGGCGCGGCCGCCGAACAGCACGTCGACGATTTCCTCGAAGTTGAACAGCCAGAACGGCAGCTTCAGGTTCCGCGGGTTGAGCACCAGCGCGCGATCGCCGAAGCAGCGGCCATATTCGTTGTGCACGTCGAGCAGGAAGATGCGCAGGTTCGGGCGTGATTTCAGGATCTCGTTGAGCAGCAGCGACACGCCGGTGGATTTGCCGACGCCGGTCGATCCCAGCACCGCGAAATGCTTGGAGAGCATTTCTTCGACGTCGACATAGGCGACGACGGAGCGGTCCTGCTGGAGGAAGCCGACATTGATCTGGTCCGATCCGGTCGGCGCGTAGATCGTGCGCAGCTCCTGGCTCGTGATCAGGTCGACGGAATCGCCGATGGTCGGATAGTTGGTGACGCCGCGCTGAAACTTGGCCTTGTCGGCGGCATTGTGGATTTCGCCGAGCAGGTCGACCGACGCGATGGCGATGTAGTCGGAGTTCGAGAGGTTCTCGCAGGACACCTCGGTGATCATGGCGACGATCACCGAGCTGGCGCAGCGGATGCTGACGAAACGGCCGACGGTGGCCCGAATTTCCGAGACCGGCATCTGGCTTGCCGCCAGCAGCCCGACCCGGGCGAGCGACCCGCGTACCGAAATCACGCGTCCAAAGGATGTCACGATGAATGAACCTGGCATGAGCAAGAGGTTTAACCCTGACTATGCGTGCCGCGGCTGGACAAACGGTTAAACGGCAGGCGCGGGGGCTTTGTTAAATCTGCGACAATTCGGTTGAGAGATTTGCTCCTAATGCATACTTGCGGGCGGAATCGGTAGGGGAATGCCGCTTTTCTAGGCCGATAGGCCCGACAGCGCTTAAGGAAGATTTTACCATTCGGCCAGTCGGTCCGCCGTTCGGGGATGGAGGTCATCCCGGCTGGCGCGTCATTCGATCCGGGCGGCGATGTTTTGATTTGTTGACGGGACCTAATCATTTGTACATTAGTACAAATGAACCCGCGGCCTGGATGCCGCCCCCGGACACTTGAGCGCGTTTGCAGCCTTGCGTCCGATTGCGCGATCCGGTCCGGCGGATCGCAGCCACGCCCGGAGGAAAGCATGCAGCCCGAACCGATCCTCGATCTTGCTCATCTCGGCCACATGGAACTGCTGACGCCGAAGCCTGACGAGAGCCTGAAATTCTTCGTTGACGTCATGGGCATGACGGTGAGCGGGCAGAAGGGCGAGTCGGTCTACCTGCGCGGCTGGGACGATTACGAGCGCTATTCGCTCAAGCTGACGGCGTCGAAGACATCAGGCATGGAGCATATGGCGCTGCGCGCGCGCAGCCAGCAGGCGCTGGAGCGCCGCGTCGCCGCGCTCAAAGGCTCCGGCTTCGACATCGGCTGGATCGACGGCGACATGGGGCAGGGGCCGACCTTCCGCTGCCGCGATCCTGATGGCCATATCGTCGAGCTCTATTACGAGACCGAATGGTACCAGGCGCCGCCGGAGCTTAGACCTGCGCTGAAGAACCAGGCGCAACGCTTTCCCGCGCGCGGCGTCAACGTCCGCCGTCTCGATCACCTCAACTGCCTCGCCGTGGACATCAAGGCCAACCGCGAGTTCTTCGAAAACTATCTCGGCTGCCGCCTCACCGAGCAGATCGTGCTCAACGACGGGCGGGAAGCGGCGATGTGGCTGACGATGTCGAACAAGAGCTACGATTTTGCCTATTCGCTCGACCATTCCGGTACGCCCGGTCGCTTTCACCATGTCACCTACGCGCTCGACAGCCGCGAGGAGATTTTGCGCGCCGCCGATATCTTCCTGGAGAACGGCGTGCACATCGAGACCGGCCCGCACAAGCACGCGATCCAGCAGACCTTCTTCCTCTATGTCTACGAGCCCGGCGGCAACCGCGTCGAAGTCGCCAACGCCGGCGCGCGCCTCATCCTCGCGCCCGACTGGAAGCCGATCGTGTGGACCGAGGAGGAGCGCAAGAAGGGGCAGGCGTGGGGATTGAAGACGATCGAGTCATTCCACACCCACGGCACACCGCCGGTGGAGGCGAAGAAGCACGGCTAGAGCATGACCCGGACCCGAAGGGCCGCGTTAGCGCAAAGTGTGAAGCAGCTTTCCGATCAGGTCATGCTCCAAAAATCAATGCGTTGAGGTGCGTACGCGCGCGATCGTCTCGCGGACGCCGGTCCAGGCCGGCTTGTCCGGCGCGAACTGCTTGCGCAGGAAGGTGACGAGTTCTTCGACCTGCGCTTCGCTCATGCTGTTCTTGAAGGCGGGCATGTAGCCGAGGTCGCTGGAGACGGGCTCAGCGATGCCGTGCAGGACGACCTGCACGAGATTGTCCGATGTCGCGCTGTGCAGATTGCTGTTGAGCGCGAGCGAGGGCCGCGTTCCGAACAGCGGCAGGCCGCCGACCTCGTGGCAGACGGCGCAGGCGCCCTGATAGAGCCGCGCGCCGGTGGAAGGCGCCACCGTGACTTGCGTTGCGCTCTCAAGCTTTGCGGCAAGTGCATCCTGGCCCCGCGTATCGATCGCGGTGTCGTTGAACGAATTGAGATAGACCGCCATCGCGCGGATGTCGGGGTCGGGCAGGGCTTTGAGGTCTTTGACGATCGGCGCCATCGGACCAGCCGCGACGCCGTGATAGCGCGAATGGCCGGTGCGCAAATAGGCGAAAAGCTCGTCCTCGCTCCACGGGATCGGCGCGCGTGAGAGCGAGGTCAGCGCCGGCGCTTCCCAGCCCTCGGCAAAGCCGCCGGCGAGATAGGCTTCGCGTTGCTCCGCGCCGAGCGCGTTGCGCGGCGAATGGCAGGCGCTGCAATGGCCGAGGCTCTCGACGAGATAGGCGCCGCGATTCCACTGCTCGGATTTGGCGGGATCGGGCTTGAATTCTTGAGTCTGATGAAACAGCGCATTCCAGCCCGCAAGCAGCGGGCGGAGGTTGAACGGGAAGGCGAGCGCATTCGCCAGCGCCGTGGCGCGAACCGAAGGCTGGGTCATCAGGTAGGCGTAGAGCGCCTGCATGTCGGCGGCGCTGGTCTTCGCGAAATGGGTGTAGGGGAAGGCGGGGTAGAGCTGCCGTCCGTCGCGGTGCAGCCCGTCGCGCATCGCGCGCTCGAAGGCGGGATAGGACCAGGCGCCGATGCCGGTCTCGGCGTCGGGCGTGATGTTGGTTGAGTAGATCGTGCCGAACGGCGTCTGAAGTGCGCGGCCGCCGGCGTTGAGCACGCCATTGAGGCTGGTGTGGCACTCCGCGCAATTGCCGAGTGCTGCGAGTTGCTCCCCGCGCGCGATCGTCGCCGCGGAATAGACCGATGGATCGGGACGTGCGATCGGCGCGATCGCGCGCCCGGGCAGGAGGGCTGCGCCGATGCCGATCGCGGCAGTGCAGACGGCCGCGATCGTCGCGAAGATGCCGGCGCGCTTGGCGAACGGATTCTGCCAGATGTGGGACGGTTTTGGCGCAGCGGGTGCGGGCAGGGCCTGCGGCACGGGCGATGTTTCGCCGTGCAATCCCTTCAGGATGCGTTCCGGCGTGAACGGCGGCTCGCGGAAGCGCACGCCGGTGGCATCGAAGATCGCGTTGGCGATCGCCGCTGCGCTCGGCACCGAGGCGGACTCGCCGACGCCGAGCGGCGGCTGGTCCTGACGCGGCAGCATCAGCACGTCGATCTTGGGCACGTCGGGGAAGGGGATGATCGGGTAGGCGCCCCATTCGCGCGCCGTCACCGCGCCGCGCTCGAACGAGACCTCCTCCATCAGCGCGCGGCTGGTGGACTGGATGACGTTGCCGTGGATCTGGTGGCGCACGCCGTCCGGATTGATCATCAACCCGGAGTCCTGCCCGGCGACGACGCGCGTGACGCTGACATCGCCGGTGGACTTGTTCACCGCAACGTCGGCGACCCAGGCCGACCACGCCGCGCCATAGCCGGGAAACTTGCTGTGGACATAGAGCGCATAGGCAAAGCCACGCCCGTGCACGATTTCGCCGTCTTTCTCTTCACGGACCGGCCGGGGCGTCCAGCCCGCGCGCTCGGCCACCGCATTGACGAGATCGACGGCGCGCTGGTCCTTCAGGTAACGCAGGCGGTATTCGATCGGATCGACGCCGGCCTCGGTCGCGGCCTCGTCGATATAGGATTCATGCGCGAACGTGTTCGGCAGCGCCGAGACACCGCGAAACCAGGAGGCGCGCACGATCGGCGCCATGTCATGGGCGACGACGCGCATGTGGTCGTAGTCGTAGGGCGGGATCGCAGTGCGGTCGCCCATCTGGAGCACTGCGGGCTCCGGTGAAATCCGGCCCGTCAGCAGCAGCGCCAGCGTCGGCGCTGCGTTCGAGGGATAGCGGGTGGCGAGATCGTAAGCCGCGATGCCACCGTCGGCGTCGAGCCCACCATTGACATCGATGAGCTGCGCGGTGCCCTTGGGCTCCCAGGCATGCTCCTGCTCGCGCGTTAGCTGCACGCGCACGGGGCGGCCGACGGCGCGCGACAGCAGCAGTGCATCTGCGGTGACGTCATCGGCGCAGTTGCGGCCGTAGCAGCCGGCGGCCTCCAGGCGGATCACCTCGATCTCGCTTTCGGGACGTTCGATCAGGAGCGCCAGATCGCTGCGCAGGACATGCGGGTTCTGCGTGCCCGACCAGACGCGGATGCTGCCGTCCTGGACATCGGCGACTGCGCAGGACGGCCCGATCGAGGCGTGCATCTGGTACGGCCACACATAAGTGCGCTGCATCGGCGTGGCCGCGCCTGATGTCGCCTTATCGACGTCGCCCTTGTCGATCAGCGTGCGCGGAGTCGATGGATTGGCGCGCAGCGCGGTCTCGACGTCGGCGAGATCGGTTAGATGAGGTGTCGGCTTCCAGCTCACCGCGAGCTGCTCCGCCGCGCGGATCGCGTTCTCCTCGCGCTCGGCGACCACGCCGATGAAATCGCCGATGCTCACGACGGCAATGATGCCGGGAATGTCACGTACCGAGGACTCATCCACCGCGATCAGGCTGGTGCCGACGAACGGGCCGGCATCGACGCCGGCATAGGGCGGACGCACCACGCGGCCGTGCAGCATGCCGGGCAGGCGGATGTCGTGCACGAAGGTCAGCTCGCCCGTCGCCTTGGCGGGCAGGTCGACGCGCGGCGTCGACTGGCCGACGATGGCGTAGTCGCCAACGGGCTTGAGCGCGACGTCGTCGGCAAGCTCGAGGCGAATGGTCTCGCCGCCGATCAGTTCGCCATAGCTGACGCTGCGGTTGTGCCCGCGCACGAGGCCGTCTTCGATCTTGATCTCGCTGGCCGGCAGCTCCAGCCGCTCGGCAGCGCGCGCGATCAGGAAGTGCCGCGCCTGCGCTGCGGCCTTGCGCAGGGGGACGGCGGTGATCTGGATGGTTTCGCTCGCGATCGTCGCGCCCTGGTTCGGCACCACGGCGGTATCGCCGAGCACGACGACGACGCGCGCAAAGGACACATCTAACTCTTCGGCGACGATCTGGCCGAGTGCGGTGCGGATCCCGGTGCCGAGATCGACATGGCCGTTATAGGCAGAGACCGATCCATCCGCGGTGATGCGGATGAAGGTCTCGGATGTGATCTCGTCCACGGTACGGACGACGACGAGCGAACCCGACTGCCGCTCAGCTCCGTTCGAAAGAGGGGAGGCCATCAATCAACGGCCTCAGTGATCTGGCCGGATGCGCGCATCACCGCGCGCAGGATCTCGACATGGGTGCCGCAGCGGCACAGATTGTAGCGCAGCGCCGCGAGCGCCTCCTGCTCGGTCGGCTGCGGGTTGATCGCAAGTAGAGCCTTGGTGGTCATGATCATGCCGTTGAGGCAATAGCCGCATTGCGCGGCCTGCTCGTCGATGAAGGCCTGCTGCACCACATCCGGCTTGTCGCGCGTGCCGAGCCCTTCGAGCGTCAGGATGTCGCGGCCTGCGCAGCCGCTGACGGGAATCACGCAGGAGCGCGCGGCCTGCCCGTCGATCAGGACAGTGCAGGTGCCGCATTCGCCCAAGCCGCAGCCATATTTCGGACCGTTGAGCGCGAGATCGTTGCGCAGCACATAGAGCAGCGGCGTCTGCGGCGCTGCCGTGATCTCGTGGATCCTGCCGTTCACGGTGAGGCGGATCGGTGTCTGCGTCATCCTCGTTCCCAAGCCCGTGGCCAATTGCTCGTCAAAACCTACGTCGCGACGATACCGTTTGTACACAAACGTGCAAGCCGCGCATGCCGCACTGCAGCGCGACTGCCTTCTTTGTGGACAGAGCGGATAGGCAAATGGGGTTTTATGCGGCAGCCGCACCTTTTGCGCCGCACCGCCGCTTGACAGCCTTCGGGAGGGCGCGCAACATCGTTCGTATACGAATGATAACCGCAGTCGACTGGCTTTGGACATGGTGACTGAAACGACGAGCGCCGCCATCGACAAGATCCGTTGCGATGCCTGTCCGGTGATGTGCTACATCAAGCCGGGCGCGGCGGGCGCCTGCGACCGCTATGCCAATCACGACGGCAAGCTCGTCCGCGTCGACCCGCACGTGATTCTGGAACGCACCGTCTCGCATGGCGGCAAGCTCGTTCCGTTCAGCCGCACCGAAGACTGGGACGGCAAGATCGTCCACGAGCCCTCGACCTTTGTGACGGCGATCGGTGCGGGCACAACCTATCCCGACTACAAGCCGGCGCCGTTCATCGTCTCGTCCGAGATCGATGGCGTCGATATGGTGACTGTCGTCACCGAGGGCATCTTCTCCTATTGCGGCATCAAGGTGAAGATCGACACCGACCGCTATCTCGGCCCGGAAACCGCGACCGTTCGCGCGCAGGGCGAGGCGGTCGGCCACGTCACGACAAGCGAATACGGTTCGCAGATGCTGTCGCTCGGCGGCGTGCATCATCTCACCGGCGGCTCCAAGAAAGAGGGCCGCGTCACCTGTGACACGCTGATGGATCTCGCCAATTGCAAGGCGGTGGAGCTCACCATCGACGGCGGCGCAAACGTGGTGGTGCAGGCCGGCCAGGCGCCGATCGTCAACGGCATGAAGGAAGAGCGCATGCGCGTCGGCTGCGGCTCGGCGACGATTGGCATGTTCGCCAAGCAATGGCACGGCAAGGTCGACGAGGTCGTCGTCGTCGACGACCACATCACCGGCGTGCTCTCGGAGCACCAGGCCGGCAAGCTGCTCGACATCGCCGACACCGGCATCAAGATGAAGGGCCGCCGCTCGACGCCCGGCCGCTATTTCCAGGTCGCCGATCCCGGCACGGGCTGGGGCGGCACCAACATCTCCGATCCGCTGGCGATTCTCGGGCCGTTCGATGCCAAGGAAGCCAAGGCTGGCCTCTCCATGCTGATGGTCTCCACGACCGGCGAGCACTCGTCTTACTATGTGCTCGACGAGGCCCTGAAGCCGGTCGAGACCGAGATGCCTGATGACCTGAAATTCTCGGTCGAGCGCATCCAGGAGAATTGCGAGCCGGCGCTGTGCACGGTGTTGTTCATGGCGGGGGCCGGCGGCTCCTTGCGCGCTGGCGTCACCGACAATCCGGTCCGGCTGACGCGTTCGGTGAAGGACGCGCTGACGCGCGTCACTAGCGGCGGCGCGCCTGTTTATGTCTGGCCGGGCGGCGGCATCACCTACATGGTCGATGTGACGCAGATGCCCTCAGGCGCATTCGGTTATGTTCCGACGCCGGCGCTGGTCGCGCCGATCGAGTTCACGATGAAGCTGTCGGACTACGCCGCGCTCGGCGGGCACATGGATCATGTGAAGCCGCTGTCCGAGGTGCAGAACGGCGAAGATGTTCGCCAATTGCCATGGCAGAACCCGATTCCGGGGCGCTGGGCATGACCAGGCTCCCGCAAATCGCATTGCTGTCTGGTGGCCGGCGGCTGCATTTGCAGGATGGACCGATTGATCTGATCGTGGAGGCGAGGGGGCGCGCGGACGCAGTGTGTGCGGCCTATGAGGCGGCGGCGCGGCGTTTCACCGGACTGCTCGACGAACTCTGCGCAGAATTGCCGGAACTGCGGACGGCTGCTGAGAAGCAGACCTCGCTGAAGGGCGTGGTGGCGCGTCGGATGCACGCTGCTGTCGCACCCTATGCCGCCGATTGCTTCATTACGCCGATGGCCGCGGTTGCCGGCAGCGTGGCAGAGGAGATTCTTGGCGCCATGCTGGGCGCTGCGGCGCTCGATCAGGCCTATGTCAACAATGGCGGCGATATCGCGCTGCATCTCGCCGAGGGCGAGCATTTTTCGGTCGGCCTGATGGACCGGCCTGATCGTGACGGCGTGCTGCGCAAGATGAGGGTCTACTCGGGTGATCCCGTGCGCGGCATCGCGACCAGCGGGCGTCACGGCCGCAGCTTTTCGCTCGGCATTGCCGACGCGGTCACGGTGCTGGCTGCCACGGCATCGCAGGCCGATGCAGCGGCGACGGTCATCGCCAATGCCGTCGATCTGCCCGGGCATCCCGCCATCATCAGAAAGCCTGCCAGCGAGCTTCAGCCCGACAGCGATCTCGGCGCGCGTCTCGTCACCCGCGATGTCGGTGAATTGTCGCAGAGCGAGATTGCGGCCGCGCTGGAATCTGGCGCGGAATGTGCACGGCAATTGTTCGATCGCGGATTGATCGAGGGTGCCGTGTTGCAGCTTTGTGGTGATATGCTTGTCATCGGAACCAAGGATATAGAACAGCAACGAACGCGCCCGCGCATGCTGGAGAACGCGGTCTATGCCTGAACAGGGAAGCGAAACATGAGCGCGATCATCCGCAAGATCGTCACCGTCGTCGAAGAGACGCAGATGGAAATGGGCCGCCAGGTCTCGCCGCCGACGCGGCGCGCCGCGGCGATCGCCGTGATCGAGAATCCCTTTGCCGGCAAATATGTCGAGGATCTCTCGCCCCTGATCGCGATCGGCGAGGAGCTCGGCGATCTCCTGGCGAAGCGCGCGGTGGCGGCGCTCGGCATCGATGGCGCGAAGGCGCAAAGCTACGGCAAGGCCGCGGCGGTCGGCGAGAACGGCGAGCTGGAGCATGCGGCGGCTATCCTGCATCCGAAGATGGGTGCCCCGGTGCGCAAGGTCCTGAGCAAGGGCGCGGCGCTGATCCCGTCGTCGAAGAAGCGCAGCGGCCCGGGCACGACGCTGGACATTCCGCTCGGGCACAAGGACGCAGCCTTCGTGCGCAGCCATTTTGACGGCATGGAGGTGCAGATCAACGATGCGCCGCGCGCCAACGAGATCATGGTCGCGGTCGCCGTCACCGATAGCGGCCGCCCCTTGCCGCGCGTCGGCGGGCTGACGGTTGCGGAAGTGAAGGGCGAAGACGGTTTGAAATAGAGTTTGAACCGGGGAGGCGGGCATAGCTTCTCCGACAAGATCACGCTGAAGACGTAGAGAGTTCATAACTGGAGGTTGGGATGCGAGCGAGAAACACTTTTGTGGGCGCGGCCTTCGCGCTGCTGGCGGGTGGCATGGTTCATTCGGCCGTGGCGCAGGAGATCAAGATCGGCGAGATCAACAGCTACTCGCTGTTGCCGGCGTTCACCGAGCCCTATCGCAAGGGCTGGCAGCTCGCAGTCGAACAGGTCAACGCGGCCGGCGGCATCAACGGCAAGAAGCTCGTCGTCGTCTCCAAGGACGACGGCGGCAAGCCGGCGGATGCGCAGACCGCGGCCAATGAACTCGTCTCCAGCGAGGGGGTTGCGATGCTGACGGGTACGTTCCTGTCGAACATCGGCCTCGCCGTCAGCGACTTCGCTAACCAGAAGAAGGTGTTCTTCCTCGCGGCCGAGCCGCTGACGGATGCCATCACCTGGTCCAAGGGCAACAAGTACACCTTCCGTCTGCGCCCCTCCAACTACATGCAGGCGGCAATGCTGGTGGAAGCAGCCAGCAAGCTGCCGGCCAAGCGCTGGGCGACCATCGCGCCGAACTATGAATACGGCCAGTCCGCGGTCGCGGTGTTCAAGAAGCTGATGTCGGAGAAGCGCCCTGACATCCAGTGGGTCGACGAGCAGTGGCCGCCGCAGGGCAAGATCGACGCGGGTCCGGTGGTGCAGGCGGTTGCCGCGGCCAATCCCGAAGCGATCCTCAACGTGACCTTCGGCGCCGACCTCGTGAAGCTCGTGCGTGAAGGCAACACCCGCGGCCTGTTCAAGGGGCGCGAGGTCGTCTCGTTCCTGACCGGCGAGCCCGAATATCTCGATCCGCTCAAGGACGAGACGCCGGAGGGCTGGATCGTCACCGGCTATCCCTGGTACTCGATCAAGACGCCCGAGCATGACGCGTTCCTGAAGGCCTATCAGGCCAAGTACAACGATTATCCGCGCCTGGGCTCGATCGTCGGTTACCAGACCATCAAGGCGGCCGCCGCGATCCTTGCGAAGGCCGGCTCGACCGATCCTGAGAAACTGATTGCCGCGGCGGAGGGTCTGTCGATGCCGTCGCCATTCGGCGAGATCACCTTCCGCAAGATCGACCACCAGTCGACGCTCGGTGCCTATGTCGGCAAGACCGCTCTGAAGGACGGCAAGGGCGTGATGGTGGACTCCGTCTACAAGAAGGGCTCGGACTATCTGCCCAGCGACGCCGAAGTCGAGAAGCTGCGTCCGAAGGATTGATGTGAAGAGGAACCGGGGCCTCGTGGTTCGAGACGCGCGGCGTTGCCGCGCTCCTCACCATGAGGGTCCCGGACCTCATCCTGAGGAGGCGCGTAGCGCCGTCTCGAAGGATGAAGCCCATACTGAGACTTATTCTTAACCCGGACCGCCGATGGCCTTTTATGTCGTACAGTTTCTGACCGGTCTCGCCAGCGCAGCGTCGCTGTTCCTGGTGGCCTCGGGCCTGTCGATCATCTTCGGCGTGACGCGGATCGTGAATTTCGCGCATGGCGCCTTCTACATGATCGGCGCCTACATCGCCTTCACGCTCACCGAGAGGCTTTCGGGAGCGTTCGGCTTCTGGGGCGCGATCGTCATCGCCGCGTTTGCCGTGGCCTTGATCGGCGTCATCGTCGAGATGGTGCTGCTGCGCCGCATCTATCATGCCCCCGAGCTGTTCCAGCTGCTTGCGACCTTCGGCCTGACCTTGATGGTCGAGGATCTCGTCGTGCTGATCTGGGGCCCCGACGATCTCGTCGGCCGCCGCGCGCCGGGCTTCAAGGGCGCCATCGATTTCTTCGGCCAGAACATCCCGAGCTACGATTTGTTCCTGATCGTGCTCAGCCCGGTCGTACTCGGCATTCTCTGGCTGCTGTTCCAGCGCACGCGCTGGGGCGTGCTGGTGCGCGCGGCGACGCAGGACCGCGACATGGTCGCAGCGCTCGGCGTCAACCAGAAATGGCTGTTCACATCCGTGTTCGCGGTCGGCGTCTTCCTTGCCGCACTCGGCGGCGCGCTCCAGATCCCGCGCGATGCCGTGCATCACGCGATGGATCTACGTATCATCGTCGAGGTCTTCGTCGTGGTCGTGATCGGTGGCCTCGGCAGCATCGTGGGCGCCTTCGTCGCTGCGGTGCTGGTCTCCGAGCTCAACGCCTTCGGCATCCTGATCTTTCCGAAAATCTCCATCATCCTGGTCTTCCTGGTGATGGCGGTGGTGCTGATCGTCCGGCCCTGGGGTCTCTTCGGCAAGCCCGAGGCGCCCGCGCGAAAGACACCGGGCCTCACCGTCAATCCCTGGCGGCCGCTGACGTCGAACGAGCGGCTCGCGGCGCTTGCCGCGCTCGTCATCGCGGCGACGCTGCCGCTGTTCGCCGGCAATTATGTTCTCACAGTCGGTTCGGAGATCGCGATCTTCGTGATCTTCGCCGTCAGCCTGCATTTCCTGATGTCGGTCGGCGGGCTCGCGTCGTTCGGGCATGCCGCTTATTTCGGTCTCGGCGCCTACGGCGTCGCCTTCCTCGCCAAGATGGCAGGGCTGCCGATGGTCGTGTGCCTGCTGCTCGGGCCGCTGCTGGGCTGCATGGGCGCGGCCGTGTTCGGCTTCTTCGCGGTGCAGCTTTCCGGTGTCTATTTCGCGATGCTGACGCTTGCGTTTGCGCAGATCGTCTGGTCGATCGCGTTCCAGTGGGTGAGTGTAACGGGCGGCGACAACGGCATACTCGGCGTCTGGCCGTCAAGCTGGGCGGCGAGCCCGGGGCATTTCTATTGGTTGGCGCTCGGCGTTGCGGCACTTGTGACGGTCGCGCTTCGGGCCATGGTATTCTCGCCGTTCGGCTACGCACTCAGGGCCACGCGCGACTCGCCTCTGCGCAGCGAGGCGGTCGGCATCAATGCCAAGCGCATCCAGTGGACGGCGTTCGTGATCGCAGGCACGACCGCCGGCATCGGCGGCGCGCTGTTCGCCTACCTCAAGGGTAGCGTCTTCCCCGACAATCTCGGCATCTCGCTGTCGGTCGACGCGCTGGTCATGGTGCTGCTCGGCGGCGTCGAGACGGTGTCGGGTGCGGTGATCGGCGCCATCGTCTACAAGGCGCTCAACATCTGGCTGGTCAGCCAGACCGACCTGTCAAAGCTCGTGCTCGGCGGCTTCATCGTGCTGATCGTCGTCGTCTTCCCCAAGGGCATCGTCGGCACGCTGGAGATGCTGGCGCAGCGGCGCAGGAAGACATCGCCGCCGGGATCTCCCTTGCTTGCCAAGCCGATCGAGTCCGTCGAATGAGCGTCGCACCCCCACTTCTCGCGGTTGAAGGCCTGTCCAAATCCTATGGCGGCATCCATGCCGTGCGCGGCGTCTCGTTCTCGCTGCGATCAGGCGAAATTCTGGCGTTGATCGGCCCGAACGGCGCGGGCAAGAGCACCTGTTTCGACATGCTCAACGGCCAGAACAAGCCTGATACCGGCCATGTCCGCCTGCTCGGCGAGGAGACCACCGGCAAGAAGCCGCGCGAGATCTGGCGGCTCGGCGTCGGGCGCACCTTCCAGATCACCGCGACCTTCGCGACGATGACCGTGCGCGAGAACGTGCAGGTCGCGCTGATCTCGCATGGCAAGCAGCTGTTCAATCTCTTCGGCTCGGCCCCGAATTTCGACCGTGGCGAGGCCGGGCGGCTGCTCGAACTGGTCGGCATGGGCGGTTATGCGGATCGACCCTGCGGCGAGCTCGCCTATGGCGACCTCAAGCGGCTCGAGCTTGCGGTGGCGCTTGCCAACGATCCCAAGCTGCTGCTGATGGACGAGCCAACCGCCGGCATGGCGCCGCGTGAGCGCGTCGATCTGATGCGGCTGACGGCGCAGATCGCGCGGGAAAAATCGATCGGCGTGCTCTTCACCGAGCACGACATGGACGTCGTGTTCGAGCATGCGGACCGCATCATCGTGCTCAACCGCGGCACGCTGATCGCCGAAGGCTCGCCGGCCGAGGTGCGCGGCAATCCGCAGGTGCAGGCCGTCTATCTCGGCGAGGGCCTGCTTTACGATGCCGGGCATGGAGCCTCCGCATGAAGCTCACGGTGCAAGACCTCAACAGCCATTACGGCCCGGCGCATATCCTGTTCGACATCGGTTTCGAGGTCGGCGAGGGCGAGGTGGTGGCGTTGCTCGGCCGCAACGGCGCCGGCAAGTCGACGACGTTCCGCTCGATCGTCGGGCTCGTTGCCCAGCGCTCGGGGCGCATCATGTTCGAGGGCAAGGATGTCTCGGCGCGCCCGACGCATGAGATCGTGCGCGACGGGCTTGGTTACGTGCCCGAGGAGCGGCGCATCTTCACCGATTTGACGGTGGAGGAGAATCTCGAGGTCGGCCGGCAGCCGAAGCGTCCGAACGCCCCGCACTGGACCCGCGAAAAACTGTTCGCGCTGTTTCCAAATTTGGGTGAGATGAAGAACCGACCGGGCGGCCGCATGAGCGGTGGCGAGCAGCAGATGCTCACCATCGCGCGCACGCTGATGGGCAATCCGTCGCTGGTGCTGCTCGACGAGCCCTCGGAAGGCCTGTCGCCGAAGATCGTGGAGCAGATGGTCGATGCCATCCTGACCATGAAGAAGGAAGGCGTCAGCATCGTCGTGTCCGAGCAGAATTTGCACTTTGCGCGGCTGATCTCCGATCGCGCCTATATCATCGAGCGTGGCCGTATCTGCTTCGGCGGCACCATGGCCGAGCTCGACGCGCGTCCGGATATCCGCGACGCGCATCTGTCGTTGTAAGGGGCGGGGAGCGGATGGCAAGAAGCGTCGCGGCGAAGAAAAGCGTCAAACCGGCAAAATCGTCTTACGTGCTCGACGAGCAGGTCGGCTTCATCCTGCGTCAGGTCTGGCAGCGCCACAGCTCGATCTTCTCGCGCGACATCGGCACCAATCTCACGCCGACGCAGTGGGCGGCATTGTCGAAGCTGGCCGAGACCGGGCCGTGCTCGCAGAACCAGCTCGGGCGGCTGACGGCGATGGATGTCGCGACCATCAAGGGTGTGATCGACCGCCTGACCGCACGAGGCCTGACCGAGACCAGCCAGGATCCCGAGGACGGACGGCGGCTTCTGGTCAGCCTGACGCGCGCCGGTCAGCAGCTTGCGGAGAAGGTCGCGCCGAGTGCGCTCGCGATCACCCGGGAAACGCTTGCGCCGCTCGACGCCAGGGAGCGCGAGATGCTGATGGCGCTGTTGAACAAGCTGCGGTGAGTAAGGTGCCGTAGGGTGGGCAAAGGCGCGTAAGCGCCGTGCCCACCATCTCTGCGGCTTGGCGAAGAACGGTGGGCACGCTTACGCTTTGCCCACCCTACGGCAGTTGAACAAGCTGCGGGGACTGGCGACTAACCTCGATGAAGGGTTTGTCGAGGTCTTCCGATATGAGAGCGGCGACGCGGTTCACACTGATTTTGGGTCTTGGTGCGGCGCTGGCGGGCGAATGCGTTCCTGCCTGCGCGGCACAGCCCTACGAGGGCTTCTGGGCGTCGACCAAGAAGGATTGCCGCGATCAGGACAGCGCCAGCCGGATGAGCATCGAAGGCGGCAACCGCCTCTATTGGTACGAGACGCGCTGCCGCGCCGGCGAGATCACCGCAGACGGCAAGCAAAGCTGGAAGATGCGGCTTGCCTGCGAAGGCGAGGGCGAAAAGTTTCGCTCCAATCCCCGAGTCTCCGTTGCGGCGGATGGCCGGCTGGTGATCGAGAATGGCCCGGTCGGCCAGGCCAAGCGCCAGACCTACGTGCGCTGTGAGATCGCAAAGAAGCGCTGATCCCTTACGTCTTCCCCGGCCATTTGGCGCGGTAGCGGATTTCGCTGCCATCGGCGAGCCGCCGCCACGTGCCGAACTCCGGCGTATGCGGCGCCCGGGCCGTCAAGTCGATCGGATAGATCCGGCTCGGCTGGCCCTGGATGTTGACGGCGAGCTGCCGGTGCGAGGTTCTGAAGGCAAGCTCGACTTCGCCCGCGATGACGGGTTGGTCGCCATCACGACGGGAGCCGGCCGGACTTAGCTCGCCCGGCATGGTGTTGAGGTCGGTCTGCAATTCGATTGCGATGCCCTGCGGTGACGTCGGCACCATGACGCCGGCCGGAAAGCGAACCTCGAACACGAGCAGGGGATTGCTGGCGTTCGGGTTGAGCCAGGGCGTTGCGGTCGCATACGCGTAGATGGCGTAAGTGACACCGGCGGCGAGGCAGAGCAGGACGACGACGCCGAGTGACTTCAGGCTGTTGCGTGCGAGGCCGCCGCTATTGTCGTCCTTGCGTGTCGCCAGCTTGGTGGCGAGCACCAGGCCGATGACTGCGCCGATGGGGGCGATGACGAACAGGGCGACCAGCCCTGTCGTGATCGGGTCTGCACGATTGCCGAAGCCGGTCAGTTCGAGCAGCCCGATCGTGGCGATGAAGCCTGCCGCCGCACCGGCGATGCCGGCGGCAATCCGCAGCGAACTTTTCATGTCTCCCTCGATGGTCCAGCAATGAACTGCCGCCGCCGAGGGCTGCCTGCGTTAGACGCGGCAGGCAGCAGACTTGTTCAATGCCTTCGAGGCGCGACGCGAAGCGGCGAGCTGCTCCGGCTGCGTCACTTCGCCACCACTTCCGGCACCCGGCCGGCCGGCGGCGTGTTGCGGCTGCGCTGGGTGCGCACGATGCCGTCGATGATGGTCATGCCGATGCCGGGGAGGTCGCCGAGCTGGACGCTCTCCAGGATGGTCTTGCCGGGCGAGTGCTGGGCCTTGTCCATGATGACGAAATCGGCGGAGCGGCCGACCTCGATCAGGCCGCAATCGAGCTGACGCATTCGCGCGGTGTTGCCGGTGGCAAGACAGAAGGCGAGCTCGGCCGGCAAATCACCGAGCGAGGACAGCATCGAGACCATCCGCAAGATGCCGAGCGGCTGCACGCCGGAGCCGGCCGGCGCGTCGGTGCCGAGGATCACCCTGTGCAGATCGTTCATCTCGCGCGCGATGCGCAGCGTGAACAGGGCCGAGCGCTCATTGCCGTTGTGAACGAGCTCGAGGCCGCGCTTGCAGCCCTCGCAGATGCAGCGGATCTGGTCGTCGGGCAGCGCCGTGTGGCCACCGTTGATGTGGCCGACCACGTCGGTGTCGGCCTCCAGCACCACGTCCTTGTCGATCAGGCCGGAGCCTGGGATCGAAGGGCCGCCGGTGTGGATCGTGCTCTGGATGCCGTATTTGCGGGCCCAGCCGACCATCTTGCGCGCCGTCGGGCCGTCCTTGACGCCGCCGAGGCCGACCTCGCCGAGCAGCTTGACGCCGGCGGCGGCCAACTCCTTGAAGTCCTCCTCGACCATCTCGCATTCGATCACCGGCGCGCCGGCGTGAACCTTCACGCCGCCCGGGCGCAGATTCCAGAATGCGCGCTGTGCGAAGATCGCCATCGCCTTCAGCCCGACGACGTCGCGCGGGCGGCCGGGCATGTGAACCTCGCCGGCGGAGATCATGGTGGTGACGCCGCCATGCAAATTGCTGTCGATCCAGCCGATCTGGTTCTGGCGCGGCGTCCAGTCGCCCGCCACAGGGTGGACATGGCTGTCGATCAGGCCGGGCGCGACCGTGGTGCCGTTGGCCTCGACGATGGTGGTCGCGCCTTCGGTGTTGAGGTCCTTGAAGCGGCCGATCGCGGTGATCTTGCCGTTCTCGGCGACGATGGTGTCGCCGTCCAGGATCGGCTTTTCCAGGGCGCCGGACAGGATCAGGCCGATATTCCGGATCACGAGCTTCGAGGGTCCGGTGGCCTGGGGGGCGTCATGCGCCATGGAAGGGGCTCCTTGTTCCTAACTGCAACGCTCGCGATCTTGGGCAGCCTTGACCCCGGGAGCAAGCAGGATTATTCATTAGTACACGAATGATCGTGTACAAACGACGCATAGCTGCCCGCCTCGGAACCGCATTGGAAGCGACAGGGAAGGTGAGATGAGCAATTTCAATCAGGAAAGCGTTTTGAGCGTCCACCACTGGACCGACACGCTGTTCTCTTTCAAGACCACCCGCAGCCCGACCTTCCGTTTCCGCAACGGCGAATTCACCATGATCGGGCTCAAGGTCGGCGAGAAGCCGCTGCTGCGGGCCTACAGCGTCGCCAGCGCCAATTACGAGGACACGCTGGAGTTCTTCTCGATCAAGGTGCCGGACGGTCCGCTGACCTCGCGCCTCCAGCATCTGAAGGAAGGCGACGAGATCATCGTCAGCCGCAAGGCCACCGGCACGCTGGTGATCGACAATCTCGAAGAGGGCCGCAACCTCTACCTGATCGGCACCGGCACCGGCCTCGCGCCGTTCCTGAGCGTGATCAAGGACCCCGAGACCTATGAGCGGTTCGAGAAGGTCGTGCTGCTGCACGGCTGCCGGCATGTGAAGGAGCTCGCCTATGGCGAGATGATCACCGAGACGCTGCCGAAGGACGAACTGATCGGCGAGTACATCCGCGATCAGCTGATCTATTACCCGACCGTGACCCGCGATCCCTTCCGCAACCGCGGCCGCATTACCGACCTCATCACGTCCGGCAAGCTGTTCGCCGATATCGGCCTGCCGCCGCTGGAAGCCGCCCATGACCGGGTCATGATCTGCGGCAGCCCGGCCTTGGTCGCTGACACCCGCGTGCTCCTGGGCGAGCGCGGCCTCATTGAGGGCAATCACGGCGAGCCGGCCCAATTCGTGGTCGAAAAGGCCTTTGCCGAGCGCTAGAGCCCGCTCCGCTGAAGCGGAGCAGGCTCTAGAGTCTTATTTTGACGCGTTTTTTTGACGCGAACCGGTACCCACTTCGCTCGAAAACGCTATGGGTCCGGAATTCCTGCCCAATAAGACCGTATTTCCGCCGTTCGGCGGGCGTTGCGGCGCCGATTCCGTGCGCGATACACTGTGGGAACGAATCAGCGGAGTTCCCACATGGTTGCGGACAGCGACAGCAACATCGCCTGGCACCGGGTTCAGTTGAAGAAGAACCGCGCCGAGTTGAAGGCACTGGAGACCGCGCGCTTCACGATGGGCGAGATCGCGTCTTCGAAGCGGGACGGGCAGACCCAGAAGGCGATTGCGGAACTCAAGCGCAAGATCGCGCATTCCGAGCGCGTGATCGCCGATCACGACAAGCGCACGCGCCGCCCCCTCGGCACCGATCTGCAAAGCCTCGCCAACGGTAGCTGGAGCCATTGGGACGCCTACACCAATCAGCAGCGCAAGACCGGTCAGCGCTCGCCGGGACGCGGATAGGCTCTCTTCTCTTCGCGCGGTTCCGGCCCTTGCGCGTCGCCGCGTACACACCATCTGGTTGAGGCGCCACCAACCAATACGGTGATCCCATGACACCGCGCCTCGATTTCACCAGCGAGGCCTTCTTCCGCGATCCGCCCAAGGCGATCGCGGCACTGCGCGCGTCCGGCCCCGTGATCGCGACGCGATTTCCTCTGGTCGGCGATGTCTGGGTCACCACGACCCATGACGCCACGGCGCAAGTCCTGAAGGACGGCACCACCTTCACGCTGCGCAAGGGGGACGGCAAAGTCGCCGGCCTGCGCTGGTGGATGCCAAAACTGGTCACCACCATCGCCAATAACATGCTGACGATGGACGAGCCTGATCACACGAGGCTGCGCAGCATCGTGGACGAGGCATTTCGCCGCCGCGCGATCGTGGCGATGGAGCCACGCATTCGCGCCATCGCCGATGGCTTGGCGAACGACCTGTTTGCCGATGGCAGCCCCGCCGACCTCGTCCAGCGTTACGCCCGCATCCTGCCGGTGTCGGTGATCTGCGAATTGCTGGGCTTGCCTGCGGCCGATCGGCCACGATTCATCGCCTGGGCCAACAAGATGTCGTCGCTGACGAATGTCGTCAGCTTCTTCCGCCTGCTGCTCGCGTTTCGCAAGATGCGCGCCTATCTCGAACGGCAGTTGCAGGTCGCGCGCGTGCAGGGCGGCGAGGGCCTGATTGCCGAGCTGGTTCAGGTCGAGCGTGAGGGCGGCCAGATCACGCCGGACGAAATGGTGTCGATGGTGTTTCTGCTGCTCGCGGCAGGATCGGAGACCACGACGCATCTGATCAGCGGCTCGGTCTACGAGCTCCTCAGAAATCCGGGCTTGCGCGATTGGCTGGAGCAAGACCGAAGCCGCATCGGGCTCGCTGTCGAGGAGTTTTTGCGCTTCGTGTCACCGGTGCAGTTTTCCAAGCCGCGCTATGTGCGGCGGGATATCGAGCTTGCGGGCGTGCCGCTGAAACAGGGCGATCGCGTCATGGTCATGCTCGCCGCGGCGAACATGGATCCGGCGGTGCATGACCAGCCCGAGCGGCCCGACCTCACGCGCAAGCCGAACCGCCACATCTCGTTCGGAACGGGAATTCACTTCTGTCTCGGCCATCAGCTCGCACGGATCGAGGCGGCCTGTGCGTTGGAGGCGCTGTTTGCGCGATGGCCGAAGCTCGGTCTCGCCGTCGATCCCGCGCAAATCCACTGGCGCAAGCGGCCGGGCATGCGTGCCATCGCGGAGTTGCCGGTCGTTGCGGTGGACAGTCAGCCCGTCGATTTCCGTGACGCCACGACATCGCGCTCCCAGCCGAACACGGAGCGGCCGTCGAGATCGGGCGAGGCTTCACGCTCTCCGGCGATATAGGCCTCGACCGACGGACCGCTGGCAGTCCGCTCCAGGCGCCGCGCCTGGTCGTCGAGGCGCCTGATCGCCTGCATCTCCTCCTCGCGTCCGAGCTTGGCGTTCTGGATCGCGCCCTTCAGCACGCGGATGGTCTCGTCATAGACCTTGATCGGGACGGGGTAGGGATGCCGGTCCTTGCCGCCATGGGCGAGCGAGAAGCGCGCGGGATCGTTGAAGCGATAGGGCGCGCCATGCACGACCTCGGCGACCATCGCCAGCGAGCGCACGGTGCGCGCGCCGACGCCGGGCGTCAGCAGCAATTCCGGAAAATCGACCGGGCCGCGTTCGGCCGCGGCGGCCAGCGTGCCGTGCAGGCGGCGCGCGAACACGTCCTTGGGCCTGACATCATGATGCGCGGGCATGATCAGATGCGGCAGCATCGCCTGCGCCGGCTCGGGCGCCGTCCCAACGAGGCGTTCGAATTCTGTGAGGATGCGATCGGGGCCGAGACCGCTCAACAGTTCGAGTTGCGCGGCGCGCGAGACATCGGCGCGGTGATCGGTGAGATTGACGATCTCGCCCTGCTGCGGGCCGTCGATCGCGCTGTGCGGCGTGTCGACAAAACTCTTCAATGCTTCCGAATGCCAGTGATAGCGGCGGGCCTGCCGCTTGTCGCCGTTCATGCCCTGCTGCACCACCGTCCACTTGCCGTCGGCGGTGACGAAGAAGCCGTGCAGATAAAGGTCAAACCCGTCCTGGACCGCGGCGCTGTCGACCTTTGCGACCAGGCGACTGGCCCGCGTGAGGCTCGCGCCGTCGAAGCCGACGCGATCGCCGAGCTGCAACAGCTCGTCAGGCGTCTTGCGCGAATGCTGGCCGCGGCCGCCGCAGACATAGATGCCGAGCTCGTCCTGGAGCGGGCCTAGCCCGCGCTTCAGGGCGCCGATCACGGAGGTCGTGATGCCGGAGGAGTGCCAGTCCATCCCCATCACGGCGCCGAACGACTGGAACCAGAACGGATGCGACAGCCGCTGGAGGAAGGCGTCGCGTCCATAATGATGCACGATCGCCTGCGTGACGATTGCGCCCAGCGACGACATGCGGCTCGCAAGCCATGGCGGAACCCGCCCGGTGTGGAGAGGAAGATCGGCGCTGCCGGTACGTCGAGTCATGATCGACGCAAATTAGCGCAATCCGGGGACGGTTGCATTGGGGGAATACTGTATTGGGCAGGGCCGGAGGACACCTCACCCAGGTCCGCGAGCTACTCGCGCGTCGCCTTGGACGCGCCGCGCAGGCCCGCCTGCTGCTGGATCGTGTCCAGCGCGCCGGACGACTGCTCGTCCGTCACGAAGCGGTTGAGCAGGGGAAGGGCGTCCTCGCGCCCCTTGGGGATCGCGATGGCCATATGCTCGGCGCCCCAATTGCCGTCGAGGATTTTCGCACCCGGCATCTGGTCGGACATCTCGAACAGCGTCGGCTTGTTGGTGGCGTAGAGGTCGATCTCGCCGCGGCCGAACATGGCGATGGCGACCTTGACGCTTTCGGCGGGAACGATGGTCGCGTTTCTGAACTTCGCCGGCAATGTGCGTTCCGAGGTCGACCCTTTGGTGACGCCGATCTTCACGCCCGGTCTGTCGATGTCCTCGATCCTGCCGATCGGCGAGTTCGCCGGGACGAGATAGCCGAGCTCGATCGCCAGCACGGGCTGGCTGAAGCTGACCTCGTTGGCGCGGGCCGGCGTGGCGTTGGTCACGGTGAAGTCGACCTGGCCGTCGTGGATCGCGGTGACGATGTCGGCGACGCGCTGAAACCTGACATAGTCGATGCCAACGCCGAGCCGTTTCGCCAGCTCGCCGCCGAGATCGTAGGCGAGGCCATGCGGCTTGCCGGCCGCATCCGTCACCATCGAGGTCGGGCTGCCCGGATAGATGCCGACACGCAAGCTGCCGCTCGGCGCCAGCAGCCTGGCTTCGCCATCGGCGCGCGCGGGCGCGCCGAGCAGGCCGGTCATTGCAAATGCGAGCAGGGCGATGGGCGCAAATCGCCGGGAAGAGGTCCTCATGTGACGAGCCTCACTGCGCGCGGATGTCGGCGGCCTTCAGCACCGGCTCCCATTTGGTCGCCTCGGCGTGCATGTAGGCGTCAAAGTCCTTGGCGGAGGAGCCGACCGGCGCCGCGCCGATCTTGCCCAGCGTCGACAGCACGTTCGCGTCCTGCAGTGCGGCCTTCAGATCGGTCTCGAGCTTCGCCACGATCTCCGGCGGCATCTTGGCAGGCCCAAGAACGCCCCACCAGACCGAGACGTCGTAGCCGGGGACGCCTGATTCCGCGATAGTTGGCACATTCGGCAGCGCCTTGGAGCGTTCGGCCGAGGTCACCGCGAGCGCGCGCACCGGGCCGCCTTCGAGCTGGCCGATCGCTTCCGCCAGCGGATTGATGCTGAGCGGAATCTCGCCAGCGATCACGGCGGTCAGCGCCGGAGCGCCGCCCTTGTAGGGGATCGCGACGATCTTGCTGCCGGACATGTATTTGAGCAGCTCACCGGCGAGATGCGCGGAGGTGCCGTTGCCGGACATGCCGTAGGAGAGCTTGTCGGGCTCCTTCTTTGCGGCGGCGAGGAGATCGCCGAGCGTCTTGTAGGGGCTGTCCTTCGCGACCACGATCGCAAGCGGCGAGGAGGCGACCTCGGTGATCGCGGTGAAATCCCTGAACGTGTCGTAGGGCACGCTCGGATAGATGAACTGGTTGAGCGGATGGCCGCTCGCGACCAGGATCAGCGTGTAGCCGTCCGGGGCGGCCTGCGTCAGCGCTTGCGAGGCGACGATGCCGCCGGCGCCCGGACGGTTGTCGATCACCGGCTGCTGGCCCCAGGTCTTCGCCAGCGCCTGGCCGAGCGTACGCGCGAGCACGTCGACGGCACCGCCCGCCGCGTAGGGCACAAGGATATGCACCGGCTTGCTCGGGTAATTGTCGGCGGCCTGCGCGACGCCGCCCAGCAGCAGGCCGGCACCCAGCATCAAACCGCCGATTGTCTTGTTCAAACCCAGCATTTTCGAGCACTCCTTGCGGGCTTTCGCATCCTGCCTCGGTGTTCCGAGTCGTCCGGACGCCGCCCATGGTTCTTGTTGACGAGACCTGATCTTTTGTACGATAGTACAAATCACATGGTACGCAAGCCCACCAGCAAGGAAACGGCCCGCAAGCCGAACATGCGCGAGGCGATCCTTGCCGCGGCCGAGGAGCTGTTCGCCACCAACGGCTTCAATGCCGTCTCGGTGCGCGACATCGCGCAGGCCGCCGGCGCCAATCCCGGCAGCGTGACCTATCATTTCAAGACCAAGGACGGCCTGCTGCTGGAGATCTACCAGCGCCATTGCGGGCCGATGAATTTGCGCCGTTCCGAGCTGCTCGCCGCCGCCAAGCGCGTGCGCGACCTCCAGGACCGGCTGGAGGCGATCGTGCGCGCCTATGTGGTGCCGGCCTTCACCTCGGGCAGCGATCTCGCCGGGGGCGGGGCGCGCTTCACGCGGCTGCGCGCCGTGATGTCCGCCGAAGGCAACGAGGTCGTGCGAAAAATCATCGCGCAGACCTTTGACGACACCAGCCATGCCTTCATCGACGCAGTCCACGAGAGCCTGCCGCATATTCCGCGCACCGACATCGTCTGGCGCAGCCACTTCCTGCTCGGCGCACTCTATTACTCGCTGGTGACGCCGGATCGCGTCTCGCGCCTGTCGCGCGGCGAGGCCGACGGCAGCGATGCCGCCAGCGCCATCGAGCAGTTGGTGCAGGCCACCGTCGCCGCGTTCCAGGCGCCGGCGCTCGATCAGGCCGCGCCGGTACGGCGGCGGCCGGTCGTCAGCAGCAAGGCTTGAAAGAAGCGATCTCGCTCGGCGGTTCACCTGATGACAACGATTTACACGCCGACCATTCCGCCGCCAGATCCGAACACGCGCACGCCGAAGTTCAAGCTGCCAAAGCTGTCCTGCGACGCGCATTGCCACATCTTCGGGCCCGGCGCGAAATACCCTTACGCGCCTGACCGTTCCTACACGCCGCCGGATGCGCCGCTGGAGGATTTTCGCGCGCTGCACGCCAAGCTCGGCGTCGAGCGGGCCGTCATCGTCAATGCCAGCGTGCACGGGACCGACAATACGGTCGCGCTCGATGCGATCGCACAGAGCAATGGCGCCTATCGCGCGGTTGCCAACATTGACGACACCATCACCGAGCGTGGGCTCCAGGTGCTGCACGACGGCGGCTTCCGCGGCTGTCGGTTCAATTTCGTGCGCCATCTCGGTGGCGTCCCCGACAGAAACGTGTTCAACCGCGTCATCGCGATGGTCGCGCCGCTCGGCTGGCACATCGATCTGCATTTCGACGCGATCGACCTGCCCGAATATGCCGACATGCTGGCCAAGCTGCCGCTGAGCTACACCATCGACCACATGGGTCGGGTGAAGGCGTCGGAAGGGCTGGACCAGCTGCCGTTCAGGATCCTGATCGAACTGATGCAGCGCGACGAAAAATGCTGGGCCAAGATCTGCGGCTCGGAGCGGGTGTCCTCGGCCGGGCCACCGTTCACGGACGCGGTGCCGTTCGCGCGCAAGATCGTCGAGACCGCACCCGACCGTGTCATCTGGGGCACCGACTGGCCGCATCCGAACGTCAAGGTGATGCCGAATGACGGCGACCTCGTCGACCTGATCCCGCTGTTCGCGCCGGAGCTGGAATTCCAGCAGAAGATCCTGGTCGACAATCCCGCGCGTCTGTTTGGGTTCGACACATGACGGTGCTCGCGATCGATACGTTGCTTATCAAGGAAAGAGGGGAGTTCGTCCCATGAAAACAGGTCTCGTGATCACCGCCCATCCCGGCGATTTCGTCTGGCGCGCCGGCGGCGCCATCGCGCTGCATGCGAAGAAGGGTTATCGCATGAAGATCGTCTGCATGTCCTTTGGCGAGCGCGGCGAGAGCCAGTTCGCCTGGAAGGAAAAAGGCGCGACGCTGGAATCGGTCAAGGCCGGCCGCAAGGACGAGGCGGAGCGGGCGGCGAATCTACTCGGCGCCGAGATCGAGTTCTTCGACTGCGGCGACTATCCGCTGAAGCTCACCGAGGCGCATTTCGACCGCATGGTCGACATCTACCGCGAGCTCAATCCGAGCTTCGTGCTGACGCACGCGCTGGAAGACCCCTACAATTTCGACCATCCCAACGCGGCGCATTTCGCGCAGGAGACTCGTGTCGTGGCGCAGGCGATGGGCCACAAGCCCGGCGCGCAGTACAAATACTCGGCGCCCCCGGTGTTCCTGTTCGAGCCGCACCAGCCTGAGCAGTGCAACTACAAGCCGGACCTGCTCCTCAAGATCGACGAGGTCTGGAAGGAGAAGTACGAGGCGTTCCAGATCCTCGCCGCGCAAAAACATCTCTGGGGCTATTACGAGCGCGTTGCGCTCAACCGCGGCATCCAGGGCAGCCGCAACGCCGGCGTGCCCATGACCTATGGCGAGGCCTATCAGCGCCTGTTCCCGACGGTCGCGGAGGAGCTGGCATGAAGCCCGTCGTCGTTCGCAACATTGAGCGCGCCGATCCCGCAGGGATGGCAGAGTACGGCGTTTCGACCGTGCACGAGGCGTACGGCCGCATCGGGCTGATGAAGCCTTACTTGCGGCCCGTCTGGGCAGGGGCGTCGATTGCTGGCCCCGCCGTCACCGTGCTGGCACAACCCGGCGACAACTGGATGATCCATGTCGCCGTCGAGCAGTGCAGGAAGGGTGACATCCTCGTCGTCGGCTGCACCACTGATAACACCGACGGCATGTTCGGCGAGCTGCTCGCGACGTCGCTGCAGGCGCGCGGCGTGCAGGGGCTGATCATCGACGCCGGCTGCCGCGACGTCAAAGCGCTGCACGAGATGAATTTTCCGGTGTGGTCGCGCGCCGTCTCGGCCAAGGGCACGGTCAAGGCGACGCTCGGCTCGGTCAACATTCCAGTGGTCTGTGCCGGGGTCAACGTCGATCCCGGCGACATCATCGTGGCCGATGACGACGGGGTCGTGGTGGTGCCCAAGCGCTATGCCGCTGAAGTCGCCGAAAAGGCGAAGAAGCGCAACGCGGACGAGGGCGGCAAGCGCAAGCGGCTGACCTCGGGTGAGCTCGGCCTCGACATGTACAACATGGGCGAGGCGCTGGCGAAAGCCGGGCTCGTCTATGTCGACAATCCCGAGGACGTCTAAGCGGGACCAGAGAAGCGGAGCGGGCGGATGGATCGTCTCAAGTTGAAGGCCGTGCTCGGCAGTCACCCTCACGTGCAGGCGGTGAAGAGCGGCGAGCTCCGCTCCGACCTGTTCGACCTCGATTTCATCGCGTACACGCCGACCAACACGGCGTTCAAGCCGATGGTGCGCGAGCAGGCTTTCGACGTCTGCGAGATGGCGATCGTCACCTATCTGATGGCGAAGGCGCATGGCAAGCCGCTGGTGCTACTGCCTGCCACCATGCTCGGCCGCTTTCAGCATTCCTACGCGCTCTACAACCCTGCAAGGGGAGCGCTCGGCCCCTCCGATCTCGAAGGCAAGCGCGTCGGCATCCGCTCGTTCACGACCACGACCGGCGCATGGATCAGGGGCATTCTCGCCAACGATTACGGCGTCAATCTCGACAAGATCCGCTGGGTAACCTTCGAGGATCCGCACGTTGCCGAATATATCGACACCACCGAGCGTGCGCCGAACGACAAGAAGATCCTGCAGATACTGATCGATGGCGACCTCGACGCCGTCCTCGGCGAGACCTCTGATCATCCCACGTTGAAGCCGCTATTCTCCGATCCTGCCGCAGAGGCTGCCAAATGGTACACCCGTCGTGGTGTCGTCCCGGTCAATCATCTCGTGGTCGTGACCGAGCGGCTTGCAAGATCGCGCCCCGATGTGGTTGCGGGCGTCTATGATCTCCTGAAGCGGAACAAGGCGCAGGTGGGACCCGCGGCGACGCCCGACCTCGTTCCGTTCGGGATCGAGGCGAACAGAAAACCGTTGGAGCTGATCGTCGACTACGCATTCCAGCAGGCGCTGATCCCGCGCCGCTATGCGGTCGAGGAGCTGTTCGACGAGACGACACGAGGATTGAATTGATGGCAGGTGATCCCAGGCGCTGGCAGATCGGGCTCGTCGGCTACGGCGAGGTCGGCAGGATCCTGGCTGAGGATTTGCGGCAGCAGGATATCAAGGTGGCCGCTTACGACATCAAGCTCGGAGGCGAGCACGGCGCTCCGTTGAAGGAGCATGCGACGAAGTTCGGCGTGACGCTGGCGGTGTCTCACGCCGAGCTGACCGCGAAATCCGATTTCATCATCTCCGCGGTCACGGCGAGCCAGGCCGTGCCCGTTGCAAAAGCCTGCGCTGGCGCAATCAACCAGGGCACCTGGTTCCTCGATTTCAACTCGGCCTCGCCGGGTGCCAAGCAGCGCGCCGCCGCTCTGATCGACGGCGCTGACGGACGCTATGTCGAGGGGGCCGTGATGACCTCGGTGCCGCCTTATCGCATCAAGGTGCCGCTGCTGCTCGGCGGCCCCGGCGCGAGGGAGCTCGAGCCGCTGCTGAATGCAATCGGGTTCGAGGCCAAGGTTGCGAGCGACAAGCTCGGCGTGTCGTCGGCCGTGAAGATGTGCCGCAGCATCATGATCAAGGGCCTTGAGGCCATGGTCATCGAGAGCTTCACCACCGCGCGCGCCTATGGCGTCGAGGATGCGGTGCTGGCCTCGCTCGCGGAGACGTTTCCGGCGATCGACTGGGAGAAGCAGGGCGCCTATTGCTTCCAGCGCGTGATCGAGCACGGCCGTCGCCGTGCCGAGGAGGTGCGTGAAGTCGCGGAGACCGTGCGCGAGGCGGGGCTGACACCGTGGTCGGCGCAGGGCACCGCCGAGCGGCAGGCGTGGGTCGCCGATCTCGCTGATGACGGCCTGTTCGGCATCAAGGGGACGAAGGAATTTGCCCGCAGCGCCGATTGGCGCACCGAGGCGGATCGCATTCTGGCGAAGATCAAGCGCTGAGATCCAGCGCGCATTCAGCTCAAGACTCTGCTGCCGCCGCGTAGTCCGAGAGTTCGTCGCGCGCGAGCTCGATCAGGCTGATCAGGCTCGTGGCTTCGCGGACGACTTCCGTGGTGCGCTCGGTGCGGAACTCGGTGAGAATCGTGCGAATGCATTTGTCGGCCGTATCGAGCGTCAACAGGGCGCGGGCCATGTCGTCCTGCGTGCGGATTGCCGATATGTCGATGCCCGACAGGACTTCGCCGATGCCGGTCAGTCGCTTGATGGCCATCTCGGCGGGCGTGTTGGCCCGAATGGAATGGTAATCGATGCTGCTGAATGCGCTGAACATTCCATACTTCCCCAAGAGAACGCAGATGTCAGTGCGGGTCTTAGTATGATCTCCTTGGCCCGTCGTGCAATGCGCGTATTTACGGTCAGGGATTCTACCGGATTGGGGAGTGAGGAAAGCTAGCGGTATAATCGAACGGAAAAGATCCGATCATTAGCCGCGCTTCCCGACAATCTTACCGTCGCATGCAACGAGCTTGCCTTCCTTGTACACGGAGCGCCCTTGCGGCACTCCGACAACGGCTTCAGGAATATGCTCGGCATTCAGTGTCACGAAATCGGCCTTGGCGCCGACGCGCAGGCCATAGCCTTCGAGCCGCAGCGCCTTTGCGCCGGATACGGTGACGACATCGAACGCGACGCGCAGTTCTTCGTCGATATTGAAGCCCGAGCGATAGCCGAGCGTCGTGGCCCGGCGCAGCATGTCGCCGTCGCCATAGGGCCACCAGGAATCGCGGATGTTGTCGTTGCCGCTGAACACGGTGACGCCGGCATTGCGCAGGGCCAGGATCGGCGGGAAGGGCCGGGCGCCCGGCGCAT
This sequence comes from Bradyrhizobium sp. 604_D8_N2_3, assembly GCF_051810765.1. NCBI lineage: Bacteria > Pseudomonadati > Pseudomonadota > Alphaproteobacteria > Hyphomicrobiales > Nitrobacteraceae > Bradyrhizobium > Bradyrhizobium sp. 604_D8_N2_3. The sequence goes on from NZ_JBPWPM010000001.1 coordinate 4,010,998, forward strand.
TGGTCATGATCGCGACGCCCGAGCGGGCGAGGGTGTCGGCGATCTTCTTGAGCTGATCCATGGGGATGTCGCCGAGCCCGTAAGCATGGCTGACGGCAACGCGTCCCTCCATACCGAGCGCGCGGGTGCGCGCTGCGATCTGCTCGATTTCGAACGCGCCCAGCGTGCCCATGTCATGCAGATGGATGTCGACGTCGACGCCGTGCTTGCCGGCCACGCCGAACACGACGTCGAGATGCTTCTCGATATCGCGATCGAAGCTCGCGGGATCGAGCCCGCCGACGAGGTCGGCGCCGAGCCCGATGGCCTCGTCCAGCAATTGCGGCGTGCCCGGGCTCATCAGGATGCCGCTCTGGGGGAAGGCGACGAGCTGGATGTCGATCAGGCCCTTGTATTCCTCGCGCACGCGCAAAATCGTCTCGAGCGATTTCAGGCCGACCGAGCCGTCGACCATGACGTGGCTGCGCATCTGCGTGGTGCCGTGGCCGATGCAGAGGTCGAGCTGGTTGCGTGCGCGCACATCCATCGGCGCTGATACGGCCATGTTCTGGGCCTGGAAGGCAACGCGCTCATGCACGTCGAACCCGTTGGTGCATGGCTTGTGCGGGCGCCAGGCGTCGCCATAGAAGCTGGTGTCGAGATGGATGTGGCCTTCGACGAAGCCGGGAACGACGAGGACGTTGCCGAGGTCGATGGTCTCGTTTGCGGCGGGAGGCTCATCGACGGACGTGATCGCGGCGATGCGGCCGTCCGCGACGGCGATGTGATGCCGGGCTCCGCCGTCGAAGCGCGCGTTCAGGAAGATCGTGTCGAAGGCCATCCGGTTGCTCCGTTGGTCGATTGTGATGATCATCGCGCAAGCTGCGGGTAGGGCGCAAGGCGCGGAAAGTCGGTCAGCCCGGCCCGAACAAAGTGGGCCGCTGCCGCTCAAACGTCTGCCGGCCAGCCTTGAAGCCCATCACGATGTCCGGCAACTCGGCGATGGCGAAGCGGCTGTCCTGGGTATCGAGCACGACGAGGTCGGCGGGGTTGCCGACCTTGATGCCGTAATCACTGAGGTTCATCAGCCGCGCCGGCAGTTCGGTCACGAGATCGAGGCAGGTATCGAAGTCGCTGACCGAGGCGTGCGCGACGTTGGCGTAGAAATTTGCCATCCGCAGCAGCGAGGCGTCGCCGAACGGCGTGAACGGGTTGAGCACGTTGTTGGTGGCGACCGAGCACAGCACGCCGTCGCCGGCGAGCTTGTGCGCAAGCGTCAGCCCGCGCGGCACGTTGTGGGTGGCTTCGCGGCCCATCAGATAGAGATCGGTTGCGGGCAGGACGGTGACGGCAACGCCTGATGTCGCCAGTTGCGCGGTGGCCGCCTTCATCCGCTCCGGCGGCAGCGCCGAGAGTTTTGTGGCATGACCGATCGCCACGCGTCCCCCGTAGTTGCGCCGCTCGGTCTGCCGGCAGACTTCGTCGAGGTGCCACCAGGAGGGATCGAGATCGAAATCGAGATGGAGGTCGACGTCGACGTCGAATTCCTGCGCGAGATTAAAGATGCGCTCGAGGTGCGCGTTCGGGTCGGTGTCCATGTAGGGACAGCCGCCGATCGCTTCGCCGCCGTCGCGCAGCGCCTGCACCAGCAGCTCTTCGCTGCCGGGGTCGTTGGTCAGGCCTTCCTGCGGGAAGACACAGAGCGACAGGTCGATGGCCCAAGCATAGTCGCGCTTCAGCGCCTTGACCGCCTCGAAGCCGCGCAAGGCGATGCGGGGGTCGATCTCGACATGGGTCCGCATGCGCGTCGTGCCATGCACGATGGCGCGTTCGAGCACTTTTGCGCCGCGCGCGTAGACGTCCTCGACCGTAAAGTCCTTCTTCATCCCGGCCACGGCGCGGATCGCGTCCGAGACGCTGCCGTGATTGTGCCCGCAGCGGCCGAGCAGGCAGGCCTTGTCGAGATGGATGTGGGTGTCGACGAACCCAGGCAGGGCGAGGCGCCCGCCGACATCGACCTCGACGGCCTCGCAGGCAAGCTGCGGCTCGATCGCGGCGATGCGTCCGCCCTTCACGCCGATATCGACGGGTGCGGCGGATGATCGCAACAGCGTGTTGCGGAAGATCAGGTCGAAGGCGGGTTGGGCGGTCATGGCGTCGGATTCAGCTGTGGTAGCCTAGCGGAAGCTTTGGAAGCTGGCAGCTCCAGATTGTGTGCAGTTATGCCACCAAATTGTTCAAAAAATGTGCATGCACTTTGGGGCGTGAACTGTAGAATGCCGGCACCTCGGAGAGCCCGCCATGTCCGCCCCCGCAAAAGCCGAACGCCCGATGACCGACGCCGAGATCGTGGAGGCCTATCTCACCGCCTCGATGATACCCGATCCCGATGCGGCTGCGGCCTATATGAAGCCGGGCACGGTGATCACGTTTACCGGCGGGCGCGAGTTCGATCATCCGCGCGGCCCGACCGGCTTCAACGCAAAACGCTATAGCTGGGTCAAGAAGAAGATGGACCGGTTCGACGTCTGTCCGGGCGCGGACGAGACCGTGGTCTACAGCGTTGGCACGCTCTATGGCGAGTGGATGGACGGCACGCCGTTCGAGGGCAATCGCTATGTCGATCGCTTCGTCGTGCGGGGCGGGCAGATCGTGAAGATGGACGTCTGGAACGACAGCGCCGAGCGGATCCTGGTCCAGCGCGGGATTGAGGCCTAACCCCTGCGGGCCACTTTCGGCAGCTTGACGACGCGGTCGCTCGTCACTTCATCCGCATAAGGCGCGAGAATATCGAGCAGGTCGCGGCCACGTTGCGGGGTGGGGGCCACCAATGCACGATTGGCCACGGAATCCAGATGATGATGCATCAATTGCATCACCTTGGCTTCGTCGCCCTTGGCGAGCGATGCGATGATGGCGCGGTGCTCGTTGATCGCGCATTCGGTGGAATGCGGTCGGCTGTAGAGCGACAGCGTCAGGCAGCAGCGATAGGCGACCTCGCTGACATAGCGCACCAGGATCGGGCTGTTGGTCATGTGCGCGAGCAGGATGTGGAATTCGGTGGCGAGCCGGATCGAAACCGCGTCCGTGCCACCGCGCGCGCGGTCCTCGGCATCGACATGGGCATTCAGCTCGGCGATCTGGCTCTTGCTCAGCTTGCCCGCGAGCTGGCGGACCACAAGGCCCTCGAGCTGGATGCGGATGTCGAAGGCATCGCGCGCCTCCTGCCAGCTCGGCGTTGCCACCACCGCGATCCGGTTGCGGCGGAGCTCGACGAGACCTTCGGCAGCAAGCTGCCCCAGCGCGTGGCGCGCAATGGTGCGGCTGACGCCGAAACGTTCGCCGAGCGCATCCTCGGGCAGCTTTGCACCGGGTTCCAGCGCCTGCTCGATGATCGCGCGCCTGAGCGCGCGGCAGATCGCGCTGACCTTGTCCGATGATTCAGAGGTCTTGCTGGTGGTGCGCGCCGCCATTGGCGAATCCTTGCGGGGAGAGTCGAAACCTCTCTTTAGCACAGGCTTAGTCCAATCCAGCGCTCCAATTGCATGCAGTTTTGCGGCCGTATTGCCTAAATCGAATCCGGCCATCCGGCGGGGAGTTTGGCCAAATCATTGATTTTGCGAGGACGACCGACTGGCACCTAGCTTGCATACACTTTGGCTGTGATGCGCATGCAACCCAACGCTCAATTTGACGGCCAGCCCGTTCCCGAAGGCTCCGGCCCTGTCGCCATCGAGCTGTCCGAGGCCTCCGTGACCTTCGGGCGCGGCGACCGCGCCGTGCCGGCTCTGTCGAAGACGACGTTGCGGATCGCCGACGGTGAGTTTGTCGCACTGGTCGGCCCATCCGGATGCGGCAAATCGACCATTTTGCGCCTCGTCTCTGGCCTGGTGCAGCCGACCAGCGGCGTCGTCATTGTCGGCGGCCGCGAGGTCGCGGCGCGGGCGCTGCGGGTCGGCATGGCCTTTCAGAACCCGACCATGCTGCCGTGGATGACGATCGAGCGGAACATCATGTTGCCGCTGAAGATCGTCGAGCCGTTCCGCTCGAACTTCCGCAAGCTGCGCAAGACCGAGTTTCGCGACAAGGCCAACGCCCTGCTGGAGCAGGTCGGGCTTAGGGGATTCGGCAGTCGTTATCCCTGGCAACTCTCCGGCGGCATGCTCCAGCGCGCCAATCTCTGCCGCGCGCTGATCCACGAGCCGCGCATGTTGCTGCTGGATGAGCCGTTCGGCGCGCTCGACCAGTTCACCCGCGAGGAGCTGTGGGCGATCCTCCAGAACCTCTGGATGACGCACAAGCCGACGGTGCTGCTGGTGACGCATGATTTGCGCGAGGCCGGCTTCCTCGCCAGCCGCATCTGCGTGATGAGCGCGCGTCCCGGCCGCATCCTCGACGACAGCCGAGTTGAATTCGCGCGGCCGCGCACCGTCGCAATGACCTTCGAGCCGGATTTCGTCGCGCTGAACCAGAAGCTGCGCGCCTTCATCGAGGATGCGCGCAGTGCGGCCCAACAGGGGACAGGCTGATGTTCGGGATCGATGTCAGGCAGAAGGCGTGGTCTGCGGGGCTGATCGTGCTGTTCTTCGTCGCCTGGGAGCTGTTCTGCCTGATGACGGGCATGTCGGACCTGGTGCTGCCGCGGCCGTCGCAGGTTTTTGTCACGCTGTTCCAGCGCTTCCCGGTGCTGTGGCCGCACATCGTGCAGACGCTCGCGACCACCATGTTCGGCTTCGTCCTCGGCGTTGCGCTGGGTGTAGCCCTCGGCGCCATCATCGGCGTCTCCAGGACGGCCTATGACACCTGCTATCCACTGCTGATCGGCTTCTCCTCGATCCCCAAGGTCGCGGTGGTGCCGATCTTCGTGCTGTGGTTCGGCTCCGGCACGGTGCCGGCGGTGCTGACCGCGCTGTCGATCTGTTTCTTCCCGATTGTCGTCAATATCGCCACGGGCCTTGCGACCACCGAGCCCGAGCTCGAAGACGTATTGAAGGCGCTCGGCGCCAGCAAGTTCGACATCCTCTGGAATGTCGGTCTGCCCAGGACCATGCCGTTTTTCTTCGCCTCGCTGAAGGTCGCGATCTCCTACGCTTTCGTCGGCGCCGTGCTGTCGGAGACGGTCGCCTCCAACCGCGGCATCGGCAACGTCATGATGACCGCGTCCTCGAATTTCAACGTGCCGCTGGTGTTCGCCGGCCTGTTCGTGCTCGCCGGACTTGGCGTCGCGCTCTACGCGGTGTTCTCGTTGATCGAAGGGCGCGTCACCGGCTGGGCCACGCGCAAGAACGACGTGATCGCCACCTGAATTCTTGAACCGTCATGCAACGAAGCTTGAGGAGGTCTTGATGTTGAGAAAAGTAACAGTCGCGCTGCTGGGATTGGCTCTGTCCGCGGGCGCTGCCACGGCCGAGGAAACCACGATCAAGTTCACGCTGGGCTGGAAGACGCAAGGCAGCGATGCCGCATTCTTCTACGCGAAGGACAACGGCTACTTCAAAGAGGAAGGCCTCAACGTCGTCATCGACCAGGGCGAAGGCTCCGGCGCGACCGTCACGCGCGTGATGTCGGGGGCCTATGACGCCGGCTTCGGCGACGTCAACGCCATCATTCAGAACGCCTCGACCAAGCCGCAGGAGGCGCCCGTCATGGTCTACATGATGTGGAACCAGCCGCCGTTCGCGATCGTCGCCAAGAAAACCAGCGGCATCAACACCATCAAGGATTTTGAAGGCCACACGCTGGGCGGCGCGCAGGGTACGCCGACGACGCGGCTGTTGCCGGTGTTCACCCGCAAGAACGGGCTCGACGGCGAGAAGATTAAGATCTCCAATATGGCCCCGAACCTCCAGGAGCCGATGCTGATCAAGGGCGACATCGACGCCGCGCTCGTGTTCAACATCACCAGCTACTTCAACCTCGTGCTCAACCGCCAGGACCCCGACAAGGATTTCAAATGGTTCTCGTTCGGTGAGTACGGCCTCGACCTCTACTCCAACGGCGTGATGGTCTCGAAAAAGCTGATCGCGTCGAACCCGAAGGCGGTGGCCGGGCTCGTGCGCGCCATCAACAAGGGCGCAATCGCGGTGGCCAAGGACCAGAACGCCGGCATGAAGGCGGCGCTGAACTACGACAATCTGATCGACGTCGCCGTCGAGAAGCGCCGGCTGCAATATTCCTTCGACAAGCTGATCGTCTCGCCCGAGATGAAGGAGATCGGCATCGGCGACATCAAGGATGACCGCATGACGCGCGCCATCGGCATCGTGGTCGAGGGCTATCAACTCGCCCGCGCGCCGACGCCCGCAGAGGTGTTCTCGCGCGAATTCCTGCCGCCGCGTGCGGAGCGGGAGCTGGTGTATACTGCCAACTAAATTTGGAGAGACGGTCATGGCCACGGAGATTGCGGCAACCAGCCTGTTCCGTGGCCCTGATCTCGGTGTGACCGACAATGTCGTGCTGCGGCACGATAACGGTATCATCACCGACATTCTTGAAGGAGCGGGGCCTGCTGGCGGGCCTCGCTCCTTCGTCATTCCTGCCTTCGTCAACGCCCATGACCATGCGCGCGCGACCGCGTCGTCCTTCGGGGCGATCGGCATGCCCCTCGAAAGCTGGATCCTGCGCACCGCGCTCGGCACGCCCATCGATCCCTATCTGACCGCGGCCTCCGCACTGGCACGTTCCGCCAGGGTTGGTTGCGCTGCGATGATGGTGCACTACACCCGCCCAAGCGGGACGATGCCGTTGCTCGATGAAGCCAAGGCGATTGCGAGGGCGGCATCCGATGTCGGCATCCGCGTGGCATTTGCCCTCGCGGTGCGGGACCGGAATCCGATCGTTTATGGCGATGCCGAGCCGATTCTCTCCGGCCTCCCCAGTGATGACCGCAAGACCATCGAAGACCTCTTCGTTCGCGCGCCGATGTCTCCGAAGGCCTATATCGAGCTGACCGATGCGATTGCCGCCGCCATCTCCGGCCCGATGGTCGACGTGCAGCTTGGACCCGCCGGCGTGCAATGGTGTTCGAAGCCGCTGCTGGAGGCGGTGGCGGAGAACTCGGCGCAGACGGGCCGCCGCATCCACATGCATCTGCTGGAGACCACGTACCAGCGCGCCTGGGCCGATCTGAATTTTCCGGACATGGTGCGCTGGCTGCGCGATATCGGCTTCCTCTCGGAGCGGCTGACGCTGGCGCACTGCATCCACGCCCGTCCCGATGAGCTGGAGATGATCGCAGCCTCCGGCGCGCGCATCGTCACCAATTTCAGCTCGAACATGCATCTGCGCTCGGGACTCGCCCCGATCGCCGCCGCACACACATGTGGCTGCGCCATCGCGGTCGGCGTTGACGGGTTGGCGCTGGACGAGGACGACGACATCCTGCGCGAGATGCGGCTGGTGCAGATGGCCCACGGCGGCCTCGGCTTCAAGGCGACCTGGACGCCGGCCGAGCTGTTCGCGCTTGCTGTCCGCAATGGGCGCCGTGCCACCGGCGCGCCTAGGAGCGGCGAGCTCGTCGCAGGCAATCCCGCCGATTTCGTCGTGATCGACCTCGACCGGCTGGACCGAGATCAGATCATGCCCGTTGACCCCATGGCGCTTCTGTTCGCGCGGGGCAATGCGTCGCTGGTGAAGGAGGTCGTCGTCGCCGGCAAGACGATCGCGAAGGACAGGGCCTGCATGGGCGTTGACCTACCGGCCATCGAGCAGGAATTGCGGGCGATGTACCGCGTCAATGTCGGCAAGCTCTCGAATTTCCAGCGGATGTGGCCGCCGCTGTCGGAGCGGGTTTCCGGCTGGTTCGAGCAGCAGCTCACCTGCGAATAGGGCGGGGCGTCACGCCCCCCTTAGGTCCGGCCGATATAAAACCGCGATAGCTGATAGGCGGAACCTCGTCTGGCGGTTGGTCCGGCTCTGGGCTATCACACGCGCGGCTGCGCGCCGGCGCAGCCCTTGATCCCCTTGAGGAGCCCCCGATGCGTCTTCCCACCGTTATGCTGGCCCTGACATGTCTTGCGGGCGCAGCTTCAGCCGAGGACCTGTCGGGCACGCTCCAGAAGGTCAAGGAGACCAAGAAGATCACGCTCGGCTATCAGGAAGCGTCCGTTCCCTTCAGCTATCTCGACGGCAACCAGAAGCCGATCGGTTTCGCGATGGATATCTGCCTCAAGATCGTGGATGCCGTGAAGAAGCAGCTCGGCATGCCCGACATCGCCGTCGACACCCTCGCCGTGACGTCGTCGAACCGGATTCCGCTGATGGTCAACGGCACCCTCGATCTGCACTGCTCGGCGACGACAAACAACGCCGACCGCCAGAAGCAGGTCGCCTTCACCAACACGCATTTCCTCAGCGCGACGCGGTTTGCGGCCAAGAAGGCCGCGAAGATCAACACGATCGACGATCTCAAGGGCAAGGCCGTCACGGCGGTGGCAGGCTCGGTCAATCTGAATCAGCTTGCCAAGGTCAACACCGAGCGAAATCTCGGCATCAGGATAATGCCGGCCGTGGATCAAGCCGAAGCGTTCCTGCTGCTGGAAACCGACCGCGCTCAGGCTTACGCGCTCGACGACGTCCAGCTTGCGGTCGCGATTGCGCGCTCGAAGGAGCCGGCGCTGTTCATGATCAGCGAAGAGACGTTTTCGAAGGCCGAGCCCTTCGGGATCATGCTGCGGCGGGAAGACGCGCCGTTCAAGGCGCTCGCCGACCGCGCCACCGCCGAGCTCTACGCGAGCCCGGAGATCGAGGTGCTCTACAAGCGCTGGCTGGAATCGCCGACGCCGCCGAACGGCCTCAACTACAATGTCCCGATGTCGGCGGCCCTGCGCAACGCCTTCAAGAAGCCGAGCTCGAGCTTCGATCCCGACGTCTACGTGGTGAACTGAGGCGAGGGCGCTAGCGCGTCCGCGGTGCATCCAGCAGCTGGCCAGCCAGCGCCGCGCCGATCGCCGCGATGGCGGCCATAGCAAGCGCCCACGGAACGAACAGCCGATGACCGATCAGCGCGCCGCTCAGGAGCGGCGCGCTGATATTCGCACCCGACATCAGCGACTGGTTCAGGCCCATAATCATGCCCTGACGATTGATCGCGGTCGAGCGCGACAGCTCGGCCGTCAGCGTGCTGCGCGCGAACATGGTGCCGACGATGATCAGTGTCAGGTTGATCGCGAGCAGGCCGACATTGTCGCGGGCCGCAAGTCCGGCAAATCCGAGACCCATGCAAGCGAACGCGGCCATCACGATGCTGCGGTCTGACGCGATGATGCTCACACGCGTGATGAGCAGACCCTGAACCACCATGTTGATGAAGCCGGCATAGGCGAACATCCAGCCGAGCTCGCGCGCACCGAAGGGATGTCCGTCCCAGGAGAACCGCGCCGACAGGAACAGGCCGATCTGCGACAGGAACATCGAGTTGACGAAGAAGAACACGATGAGCAGGCCGAGCAGCCGCCAGGCATAGCGCATGCCGAGCAGGCTGCGGGTCAGCGTCGGCTCGGGCACGCGATGCTGGTAGAGCGGCTCGGACGCCGGGTGATCAGGCGGGAGCAGGGCGATCGTCGCAACGATGCTGATCAGCGAGAGCGCGGCCGCGGCCCACACCGGCGCGGTCTGGCCGTAGTGCACGAGGAAGCTCGAGAGAGCAGGGCCGAGCAGCAGCCCGGTCCCGATCGCACCGCTGGTCATGCCGAGTGCCTGCTTGCGTGTTGCCGGCGCGCTGTGCTCGGCGGCATAGGCGTGAGCGACCGAGATGTTGCCTGATGTCAGGCCGTCGATGATGCGCGCCAGGAACACCAGCGTCAGGTTGCCCGCCAATGCGAGCAGGATGAAGCCGATGAAAGTCCCGATCTGGCTGACGACCAGAACCTTCCGCCGGCCGTAGTGATCCGAGAGCATGCCGACCACGGGGCCGGCAACGAGCTGACAGACGGCATAAGCCGAGATCAGCGCGCCGAGCAGGAACGGCGTCGCGCCGAGCCGCTGCGAATAGAACGGCAGCAACGGCAGGATGATTCCCATGCCCGTGGCGTCCACAGCGACGACCACGAAAGTCGGGACCAGCGTCAGCGTGCTCTCGCCCGCTATTGTCTCCCTTGCCTCGGTCGCGGAACCCGGTCCCATCCAGCGTTGTCCTCGTTCGCATTTGCGTGATCGATTGCGATACGTCGGATTATATAGTTGCAAGCTAATAGTTCGCGTCCTATCAAATTGCATGGCTCCCTCGCAGGCGCATATCCACGGCGAGATCGGCCGGCTCATCGCACGTCTGGCCCGCATCTGGCGCCGTGAGTCGGATCAGGCGCTGTCCGATCACGGCCTGTCCTATGCGACCGCGATTCCGCTGCTGGTGCTGTCGCGGCAGGGCGAGAACGTGCGACAGGGCGTGCTCGCCGACGAGCTCGGCATCGAGGGGCCGTCGCTGGTCCGGTTGATCGATCTGCTCGAGGCCGAAGGGCTGGTTGAACGTCGCGAGGATCCGAGCGACCGCCGTGCCAAAACGTTACATCTGACCAAAGCGGGCGAGGCGAAGGTCGAAGAGACCAACCGGGTGCTGCGCCGGATACGGGCGAGCCTGCTCAAGGATATCGGCGCGGACGAACTTGCGATAACCTTCGAAACTCTTCAGCGCATCGAGCAGCGGGCCAGTCGCCTGCAGGACACCAAGACCGGTCCAGAGACGAAATAGCATGCGCGCAGACGAGCCGTTCCTGGTCCGCCACGCGGACGTCATTTTTGCGTTGAAGACGTTTGCCGCGTCGATGCTGGCGCTCGTCATCGCATTCGCCATGGACTTGCCGCGGCCCTATTGGGCGATGGCGACCGTCTACATCACCTCGCAGCCGCTGGCGGGCGCGACCAGCTCAAAAGCGTTCTTCCGCGTCATGGGCACGCTGGTCGGCGCCGCCATGACGGTGGCGCTGGTGCCGAACCTGATCGATGCGCCGGAATTGCTTTGCCTCGCGATCGCGCTCTGGGTCGGACTCTGCCTCTATCTGTCGCTGCTCGATGGCACGCCGCGCAGCTACGTCTTCATGCTGGCGGGATACACGGTCGCATTGATCGGGTTTCCCTCGGTCTCGGAGCCCGGCGCCATCTTCGATACCGCCATTGCGCGGGTGGAGGAGATTTCCCTCGGCATCATCTGCGCGAGCCTCGTCTCCACCATCGTCTTTCCCCGCAGCGTCGCGCCAGCCGTCGCCAATCGCGTCGACGCCTGGCTGTCGGATGCGCAGCGCCTGAGCCAGGCGGTGCTGCTTCGCCAGGGAACGAGTGAAACGCGCCGTGGCAGGCGACTCAAGCTTGCGACCGACATCGTCGAGATCGACACGCTTTCCACTCATCTTGCGTATGACCGGCTGACCGATCGCAATGCGGTGACTGGCCTCGGCGAGATCCGGCTGCGCATGCTGATGCTGTTGCCGGTGATCGCCTCGCTGGAGGATCGGCTGGCAGCGCTGGGGGAGGAGGCGTTGCGCCGGCAGCCCGAGCTGAAGCGGCTGCTGGAGGATCTTGCGCAATGGATTGCGAGCGATGTCGGCGCGCGGCAACCTGCCGAGCCGATCCGCGCCGCGATCGCAGAGCGACAGGCGGTGCTCGATGACAGCGCCTCATGGGAGCGGATCATCACCACGAGCCTGCTGTTGCGGCTGCGCGAGCTGGTCGACCTCTCGCGCGACTGCCGCGTGCTCAGCGAGGCCATCGCCGAGAGCCGCAATGTTTCGACGCTCGACCTGGCCTTCCGTTCCGAGGCCGGCGCCGCGCCGGTGCGCCATCGCGACCGCGGCCTTGCCTTGTGGTCGGCGGTCGGCGCGGCCACCGCCATCCTGATCTGCTGCGCGTTCTGGATCGGGACCGGCTGGCCGGACGGCGCCTCGGCGCCGATGATGGCGGCGGTCGCGTGCTCCTTCTTTGCCGCGCAGGACGAGCCCGCACGTTTCATCCGCAGTTTCGGCCTGTGGTCGCTGGTCGCCATCGTGGTCGTCGCGATCTATCTGTTCGCGCTGGTGCCCGCGATCTCCCATATTGAGGTTCTGATCGTCGCGCTGGCGCCGACCTTTCTGCTCTACGGCTTCCTGATCGGACGGCCGGCAACGGCGGGAACAGGCATGGCGCTCGCGGCCAACACGGCCACGCTGCTGGCGCTGCAATCGACCTACAGCGCCGACTTCGCATCCTATGCCAATTCTGCGGTCGCCTTCTTCGTCGGCGTCGTCATCGCCGAGCTCGTGACGCGGATCGCGCGCGGCGTGGGCGCGGAGTGGGTCGCCCATCGCCTGGTGCTGTCGAGCTGGAAGACGCTCGCGGTCGCTGCCGAGCGCCGCGGCAAGCATGATCGGGCAGAGTTTGCGGGCCTCATGCTGCATCGGCTCGGGCTGCTGGTGCAGCGCATCGCCTTCCTCACCGAGAGCGATCGCCACGATGCCGATAGCCTCGTGCAGCTTCGAATCGGGATCAATATCATCGACCTGCGCCGCGCCCGCTATGGGCTTGCCGCAACCACTATTGCCGTCATCGACGACATGCTTGATCAGCTCGCGATCGCTTGCCGCAACCATGCCGGTGGAGGAATGCCGACCGAGCTGTTGACCAGCGTCGATCGGGCGCTGGCCAAGGCGGTGACGGATTCCAATGACCGCGCGCGCGAAGACGCTCTGATCGGCCTCGTCGGCATCCGCCGCGGCCTGTTCCCGGACGCACCGGCCTACCGGCCGCGTACAGGCGCGAGTGTTGCCGCATGAGATACGTGATCGACATCTATGGCGTGCTCGTGCCGGCGCTGCTGCTGTGGATCATCGTCGCCTATGTCCTGAGCGCGATCCTGCGCCGGCTCATGCAGCGCTTCGACCTCTACCGGCTGGTCTGGCACCGTGCGCTGTTCGATTTCGCGATTTTCGTCTGTCTTCTCGGCGGCGTCGTCTATCTCTCGGAGTTTTTGCCATGAAGGGGAATTTCGCCTGGTTTGGCCGCCTTGCGCTGACCGTTGTCGCCGTCGTCGCCGCGCTCGCGGTCGGCCGTGAACTTTGGGTCTATTACATGGAGCAGCCCTGGACCCGCGACGGTCGCGTCCGCGCCGATGTGGTGCAGGTCGCGCCTGACGTCTCCGGGTTCGTCACGGAGGTGCTGGTCAAGGACAACCAGAAAGTCCATCGCGGCGATGTGCTGTTCCGGATTGATCGCGAACGTTTCGCGCTGGCCTTGCGGCAAGCCGATGCATCCGTGGCGGGTCATCAGGCCACGCTCGACCAGGCCAATTCCGATTTGAAGCGCTACAGCGCGCTGACCACCGATGCGGTATCGCAGCAGAAGCAGGAGCAGGTGTTGGCCACCCAGCTCCAGGCCAAGGCGGCGTTCGATCAGGCCGTCGCCGACCGCGCGGTCGCCCAGCTCAACCTCGATCGCAGCGAGGTCCACGCCTCCGTGAACGGTGTCATCACCAATATGGATCTGCGTCCCGGTGCTTACGTCACGGCCGGCAAGGGCGTGATGGCGCTGGTCGACACGGATACGTTGCACGTGGAGGGTTATTTCGAAGAGACAAAGCTCGCGCGCATCCGCACCGGCGACAAGGTGCGGGTCCGCCTGATGGGCGAAACGGTCACGCTGTCGGGCCATGTCGAGAGCATCGCCGCCGGCATTGAGGACCGCGACCGCGCTGAGGGCGCGAACCTGCTTGCCAATGTCAACCCGACCTTCAGTTGGGTGCGGCTCGCCCAGCGCGTCCCCGTGCGCATCGCGTTGGACAATGTCCCCGACACCATCTCGCTCGTCGCCGGCCGCTCCGCGACGGTAGAGGTATTGGACTAACGCAACGAGCCCATGGATCGCGCCTGGCTTGGGGAAAACCGCCAACAGGCGTTTCAATGCCAAATCGCAGGGCTAATCCTGACGCGCTTGTGTGAGTCGGGGGACCGTATGGGCGTTTGGTTTTTAGTCCTGGCAGCCTGCGTCGTCGGTGCGTTGCTTCTTCTGGCATTCTGCCGATAGAGCCGACAGCGGACGCAAATGTTGCTGCGAAGCATCAGCCAGCCGTTGAATAGCGGTTCCAGACCGATGGTTTTTGACTGTGCATGGATGACCGCGTTCACTTCCGGGATCGGAGGCGGACATGAGCTGGTTGTTTGTGTTTCTCATTGCCGCGAGCGCAGTCGTTCTGATCGCCCATGCAATTGACGCGATGCGTTCCTGATACTGCCTGCGACTCGGTTTCGTCGGTAGCTAGGTAAGCGACGAAATTGTTCCGAGGCGGGCGAGTGTCAATTTGAGGAACCTGGTCCTGCAGGCCAAGGTTGTCACAGCAGGAGGAATACGATCATGCTTGCGTTCTATCTGCCGATCATCATTTTCGGAGCGATGCTCGAAGCGATTTCGAAGCAAAATGTCTCTGCACCCATCCAGGAGCCGCCAAGCATCGATTAGACTTCGACGCTCAGGCGTTCCGCTCGGGACTGACGAACCAGCGTCTGCTCAGGCATTCGAGTATTTCTTCAGCTCGAACCGCGCGATCTGGTTTCGGTGCACCTCATCCGGCCCATCGGCAAGCCGCAGCAGGCGCGCGGTCGCGTAGGCCTGGGTCAGACCGAAATCGTTCGAGGTGCCGCCGCCGCCGTGCGCCTGGATGGCCCAGTCGATGATCTGGCAGGCCATGTTGGGCACGGCGACCTTGATCATCGCGATCTCGGCCTTCGCGACCTTGTTGCCGACGGTGTCCATCGCATAGGCGGCGTTGAGCGTCAGCAGCCGGGCTTGCTCGATCATGATGCGGGCTTCCGCGATTCGCTCCTGCGTCACGGTCTGCTCCGAGACCGGCTTGCCGAAGGCGACGCGGCTGCGCACGCGGCGGCACATCTTTTCCAGCGTACGCTCGGCAAGGCCGATCAGCCGCATGCAGTGATGGATGCGGCCGGGGCCGAGGCGGCCCTGTGCGATCTCGAAGCCGCGGCCTTCGCCCAGCAGCATGTTCTCCTTGGGCACGCGCACATTGGTGAAGACGACCTCGGAAGCGCGGTCGGGCACGCCGTAGAAGCCGAACACGGGCAGCGGACGCTTGACCTCGATGCCCGGCGTGTCCATCGGCACCAGGATCATGGATTGCTGCTTGTGGCGGTCGGGATTGTCCGGATCGGTCTTGCCCATGAAGATGCAGATCTTGCAGCGCGGGTCGGTCGCGTTGGTCGTGTACCATTTCCGCCCGTTTTGATGACGTAATGGTCGCCGTCGCGCACGATCGAGCTTTCGATGTTCGTCGCATCGGATGATGCGACCGCGGGCTCGGTCATGGCGAAACAGGAGCGGATTTCGCCAGCGAGCAGCGGCTTCAGCCAGCGCTCCTTGTCCTGCTCCGTGCCATAGCGCTCCAGCACCTCCATGTTGCCTGTGTCGGGCGCCGAGCAGTTGAACACTTCGGGCGCCAGATGCGTGCGCCCCATCACCTCGCAGAGCGGGGCATATTCGAGATTGGTGAGACCCGCGCCGTGGCCGGACTCCGGCAGGAACAAATTCCAGAGACCTTCGGCGCGCGCCAGCGGCTTCAGCTCCTCGACAACGGGATAGACCTTCCACGGTCCGAGCTCTTCCGCTTCGCGATAGAAGCGCTCCTCGTTCGGATAGATGTGCCGATCCATGAAACTTTCGAGCTTGCGCTTGAGCTCGACGACTTTGGGCGACATCGGGTAGAGCATCTGGACCTCCTGTAGATCAAGCAGCGCCTGCACGCGGGGCCGGCCTGCATCAGAATCGAGTCGGCGATAGCGGCGCTTGCCTCATCGCATTTTCATCGGCGCGGCTCTGCGCAAATCGCGTCAGGGCTCACCTGTTGCGTAGCGATATTGACGCCCATTCATGCGTTGTCTTGCGTTTGTGCACCGAATGAGAAGCGCGTGGGAAACAATCAGCAACTGTGACTTTGACGCGACTGGCAATCCGAAAGGTCGTGCCTAAGATCGGCCTCAATCAAAAGTGGGGGCAGCAGTCATGACAACACAAGGGGACTACGGAAGCACATCCTTACGGATCGCGCGCCCCTAGTTCGCCAGTCGATAGGACGCGGAGCGCATTGTCCTAGACTGCGCGCGGGTTCTTCCAACAACCGGTAGTCCGTCCCGTCGATCCGCAAGCTGCGCGGTCGCCGGTTTCGTTCGTTCAAAAGCAAGCAAGGGCTTGATCCAAACGTTGCGTCTCAAGGCACAATCTAAAATAGAGAAATATAAGAATATCAATCTTGAATTCGAAAAGGAAATGGACATCGACATGCACACGCAATCAGGACGTTCCGTAACTCACCGCATCAGACTCGCCGCCACCGTTGCAGCGGTGAGCGCGATTATCACTTCACCTGCTTTCGCCGGCGGTCCGCTGCCTGCACCCGTCGTCTCCTGGTCTGGATTCTACGCCGGTGTCCATGGCGGCTGGGGATGGGGGAAGTCGGAGTTTCGCGATCCCCTCAACAGCCCCGCCAACAATCCGTTCTCTGCCTACTACAACGGACCGCTCGCGGGCGGGCAGCTCGGCTACAATTGGCAGCTGGGCAACTATGTCCTTGGTGCCGAGGTCGACGGCTCCTGGTCCTTCGTGAAGGGCAACACCAGCACCTCGCCCCTTCTCACGTCGAGCACCACCAACGGGGTCGGCTACACCGCCCTCGCGACCGCGACGGGCCGTGTCGGCTACGCATCGGGCCAATGGCTCGCCTATGCCAAGGGCGGTGCCGCCTATGCCCGCATGGAGCTTTCGTCGCGGTTCACCCCGGAGATGACCAACTACAACCGCGAGCTGTTCGGTGCCGTCGGCGGCGTCGGCCTGGAAGTGGCCTTCTTGCGCAACGTCTCCGCCAAGGTCGAATACAACGCGATCTTTCTCCCCACCGAAACGCTGCATTGGGTGAGCCAGGACACGACCTCCGAGATCAAGCATTTCGTCCAGGTGGTGAAGGCCGGCATCAACGTCCGTTTCAACGGCGACGGCGGCCTCCCGCGTTAATTCCCCGGCACATCGAAACAACATTCAACAGAAATCCTCGGAGACAACATCATGTCCACCATGTCCAAGATCGCCGCAGTCGTCACCGCCGGCCTCGGCGCCATGATCGCCGCACCAAGCCACGCCGCCGCTCCAGTCGAGTACGTCAAGGTCTGCTCCTTGTACGGCGCCGGCTTCTTCTACATTCCGGGCACCGACACCTGCACCAACGCCAACCAGATCGCGACGAACCAGTTCGATCTCGCGCGTGCGCAGACCCGCGCTTCGACCGGCACCGCGATGGCCGCGTCGCTCGTCGCGCCGTGGCTTCCGACCGGTACCAACTACGCAGTCTCGACCCACTGGGCGACCTATGACGGCCAGCACGCCGCGGGCTTCTCGGGCCTGATGCGGGTCTCCGGCAATTTCGTGTTCTCGGGCGGCTTCTCGCTCGGCCTCGACAAGGGAAGCCTCACGTCCCTCACCAACCGCACGCAGACGGAATTCGGCACGGCGATCCCGGCGCAATCGTGGAGTGACGTCCGTGGCCTCGGCCGCGCGGGGTTCATGTACGCCTGGTGATGCACGCGACGCTCGCTCCTAAAATTCATTCTGACATTTGAAAGACCATCCCATGACAATCTCTCTCTCGCGATCGGCGCGCCGCTTCCTCTCCTGCGTTGCTGCCGTCACGCCGCTTCTCGCGGCCATGCCGCTCACCGCCACATCCGCGAACGCGGCCGACATGACCGTGAAGGCTCCGGTCGTCGCTCCGGTGCCGCTCTGGAACGGCTTCTACATTGGTGCTCATGGCGGTTATGGCATGGGCAGCAGCCGGCTCGTCGACCCGAGCTTCGCATTCGCGCAAGATCGCTTCACGATGGACACAAAGGGCGCGCTCGCAGGTGCGCAGGTTGGCGCCAACTGGCAGTTCGACAACATCGTGGTCGGTGCCGAGCTCGATCTTTCCTGGGCGTCGATGAAGGGCAATCGTCCGTTCGATCCCGCGAACCCCATCTTGTCCGGGCTTTCAGTGTCGTACCAGGCGATGGCGACGGGCACCGGTCGCATCGGCTACGCGTTTGATAACGTACTGGCTTACGCCAAAGGCGGCGTTGCCTGGGCCAATGTCGCCTACCAGGCCTATGTCGGCACGGTTGCTCCGCTCGACGTGAACCACCAGCGGACCGGCTTGACCGGCGGCGTCGGCCTTGAATACGCGCTGACGAGCAATCTCTCGGCGCGACTGGAGTACGACTACCTGTATTTCGGTCCGGCCGCGATCGCGCTGAGCACACGGATCAGCACCCAGAACGTCGACCACGACCTTCATCTCGTGAAGCTCGGCGTGAACTACCGCTTCAACGGCGATGCCATCGTTGCTCGTTACTGAGCCGCGTCAACGTCACTGATTGGAGACAAACATGTGGAAGCAAATCAACGCGGCACGAGACGTCTTCCGACGTCACCTGCGCGCTATCCTTGCGACTGCCGCTCTGGTTCTGGCGATCCCGACGCCCGGCCATGCTGCGGTCGAGTACGAAAAGATCTGCTCGGTCTACGGTGCCAACTTCTTCTACATACCGGGTACTGACACCTGCGTGAACGCGGGGCAGACGGTGCAGAGCCAGTTCGATCTCGCACGCCAGATTACCCGTGCAGCGACGGGAACGGCCATGGCGACTTCGCTCGTCAATCCGTTCCTGCCCGACGGGACCAACTATGCGATCTCGACGCACTGGGCCGTCTTCGACGGGCAGCATGCCGCCGGTGTGGTCGGAATGATCAGGATCCAGGGAAACCTGTCTCTGACCATGGGCATCGCGTTCGGTCTCGATCGCGGCAGCTTGACGTCCACGTCCAACCGGACCGCGACGGAGTTTGGCGTGGCGCTTCCGGCGCAGTTGTGGAGCGACGTGCGCGCCCTTGGACGGGTGGGGCTCCAGTATTCCTGGTAGCCGGCGCCGAACACGAAGGCGCCGCCCGGACGATCTTCACGACGTCCGGGCGGCGCAAAATGCTGGGAGCGCAGGGAAGGGCGGCTAGCCGATTTCGAGATAATCCGGGCCGGGCAATGTCGGGAAGGGCGGGGTCGGCAGCGTCTGGTACCAGAACGCGACCGAGGCGATGTCGTCCTGCAATGGAAGATACTTCGCCTCCTTGACGCCCGGCAGCCAGCCCAGCGCCTGGATCGTCACGCGCAGATCGGAGCGGAAGCGCACGGGATCGGGGATGTGCCAGCGGTACAGGCCGAAGCGTTGCTGCGACTTGTAGGCACCATCGGGACGGATCACCTGCGGCAGGCCGGCATAGGGCGTGGTGAATTCCTGGTAGCGGGATTGTTGCGCCGGACCCTGGCCGGCATGCGCGACATAGGGATCGAAATTATAGGCGCCGCAGAAATAATCTTCGGTGCCGGTGCCGCAGATGGTCGGAAATGCACCGTCGCCGTCGATGAAGAACTTGATCTCGCCTTCGCCCCACCAGCCGTTGTTGTTGACGCCCCAGGCCATATAAGTGCCGACATAATGGCCCGCACCGCTGACGCCATCGAGGATGGTGTAGACCTCCTTGTACGGCAGCGGGTTGGTACGCCGGAATTGCGCATGGAAATAGGCGCAGTCCTCGGGCACCTCGGTGAGCGCATAGTTGATCTGGTAGTAGACGGTGAGCTGCTCCTCGCTGCGGTTCTCCAGCGTGAAGCGCGCGCGCTTGCGGAACGGCATCTCCCAGTAGCAGTTGAAGGCGCGGCCGGGATTGACGCAGACCGCGAGCGAGGACACCTGCGCGAACTCCTCCCATCCGCAGGCGAAGAAATCGCCGGCCGGGCATTCCACGCTTGGCAGCGTTTGGTCGTCCCAGTAGATGCGCAGGATCGAGTGACGAAGGCGCCCGCGCGCCAGCGTCATCCAGATCTGCTGGATCGCGCCCTGGCCCTGAATGTCGCCGAGCGTAAAGGTAGCGCCGGGCTCGATGACGACGTAGGGCGAGATCTTCCAGCCCTGGCCGAGATCGCGAGCCTGGCGTGCGGCGGGCCCGTCGACGGACATGCCGCCCTTGCCCTTCTCGCCGGTGAAATTCTCGGGGCTGATCGAGCGCGTCTGCGCATTCGACAGGCGCGACAGATTGCCGAGATGCAGGCCCAATCCGGAAAACGCCATGCTGTCCTCGATCCCTGGAGTTAGCGACACCTCGATATATCGCCGTCGAATCTACCAAAAGATGAAGACCGCGCACGCAGGGTGCGCGTACTTCAGGCGACGCGGTACTCCCTGAACTTCTCGCGCAGCGCGGATTTGAGCACCTTGCCGGTGCCGGTCATCGGAAACTCGTCCAGGAATTCGACGGCGTCGGGCATCCACCAGCTCGCGATCTTCGGGCGCATGTGGTCGAGCAGGGTCTTGCCGTCGACGGTCGCGCCCTTCCTGCGGACGACGAGGAGCAGCGGACGCTCCTGCCATTTCTCATGGTTGATCGCGACCACGGCGGCTTGCAGCACGTCGGGGTGGGACAAGGCGACGTCCTCGAGCTGGATCGAGGAGATCCATTCGCCGCCGGACTTGATCACATCCTTGGAGCGATCGGTCAGCGTGACGTGGCCTTGGCTGTCGATCATCGCCATGTCGCCGGTGATCAGCCAGCCATCACGGTCGAGGCCTTCGTCGAGCTTCATATAGCCCGAGGCGACCCATGGCCCACGCGCGCGCAGATGGCCGACGGTCTTGCCGTCGCGCGGCAGCTCGTTGCCGCCGTCGTCGACGATGCGCAAGGCGGTGCCGAAGCAGGCGCGGCCCGACACCTGGCGCCGGTCGAATTTCTCCTTGTCGCCGAGATGCTCGGAGCCGGGCCGCAAGCCCGGCATCGAGCAGCCCAGGGCCTCGGTCATGCCCCAGGCCTGGACGTAGTCGATGTCATAGTCGCGCTTGAGCTTCTCGACCATCGCGCGCGGCGGCGCCGAGCCGGACGACAGCGTCGCGCGCAGCGTCGAGAATTTATTGCCGGTGCGACCCAGCCAATCGAGCAGGATCAGCCAGAAGCTCGGCACGCCCGCCGACAGCGTCACCTTCTCGCCTTCGAGCAGTTCATAGAGCTTGTCGGGCTCATAGTTGCGGCCGGGTAGCACCAGCTTCGATCCCGTGTAAGGCGCGGTGAACGGCATGTTCCAGCCGTTGCCGTGGAAGAGCGGCGCCATCGGCATCATGACTTCGCGTACGCCTTCGAGATGTCCCGGCAGGAAGTCGAAATTGCAGCAGGTCATGGTCTGCAGGATCGCGGCGCGGTGCGAGTAGATCACGCCCTTGGGGTTGCCGGTCGTGCCCGACGTGTAACAGATGGTGGAGGCGGATTTTTCGTCGAACTCCGGCCAGGCGAAACCGCCGTCGTTCTCGCTGGCGAGGAGATCCTCATAGCAATGCACGTTCGCAAGCCTGGTCTCCGGCATCCGCTCGCGCGAGGACATCACGACGAAGGCTTCGATCGTCTTCAGCTGCGGCGCGATCGCCTCGACCAGCGGCAGCGTGGCGCGGTCGATGAACAGCAGCCGGTCCTCGGCGTGATTGATGATGTAGACGAGCTGCTCGGGGAACAGCCGCGGATTGATGGTGTGCAGCACATAGCCCATGCCGGGCGCGGCATAGAACATCTCGAAATGCCGGTGCGTATTCCAGGCCAGGGTGCCGACGCGGTCGCCTTGCCTCATGCCGAGCCGCTTCAGAGCCAGCGCCATGCGCTTGATGCGTGGATGGGCGTCGGCGTAGGTGTAGCGATGGATGTCGCCCTCGATCTCGCGCGCGACGATCTCGGCTTCGCCGTGATAGTCCGCGGCATACTGGATCAGGCCGCTGATCAGGAGCGGCATATCCATCATCAATCCCTGCATGGTCTCCTCCGGATCCCCACGTCGTTGCGTGGCATATGTTGTGATTTGCGCGTGAGGTTAGCGGAACGTCATGCGGCGTTCACGCAAAAAGCGAGCGACGCGATTGCATGCGTCACTTTTTCGGGGCTAACTGATCCGAGGCAGCGTTCGCCGTGGAGGACATGGATGTCAGCGGAAAGACACAAGACCGGTGCAGCCGGCGAATCTACGGTCGATATTTCCGCACTCCGCGCGCGCTATCGCGACGAGCGCGACCGGCGTTTGCGCGCCGAGGGCAAGGCGCAATATGTCGAGGTCGCAGGCGATTTCGGCCGCTACCTCGACGATCCCTGGGCCGATCCCGGATTTGCGCGCGCAGCTGTCAGCGAACAGACCGAAGTTCTCATCGTCGGCGGCGGCTTCGGCGGCCTGCTCTGCGGCGCGCGCCTGCGCGAGGCCGGCATCGAGGATTTTCGTATCGTGGAAAAGGCCGCCGATTTCGGCGGCACCTGGTACTGGAATCGTTATCCCGGTGCGGCCTGCGATACCGAGAGCTACATCTATCTGCCGTTGCTGGAAGAGACCGGCTACATGCCGGTGCGTAAATATGCGCGCGCGCCCGAGATCTACGAACACTCTCGCCGCATCGGCCGTCACTTCGGCCTCTACGAGCGCGCGTTGTTTCAGACGATCATCTCGCGGATGGAATGGCAGGAGCAGGAGGGACGCTGGCTGGTCGAGACCGATCGTGGCGATTGCATCCGCGCGCGCTTCGTCATTCTCGCCGGTGGCCCGCTGAGCCGTCCAAAGCTGCCGGGTATTCCCGGCATCGAGACCTTTAGGGGACACAGCTTCCACACCAGCCGCTGGGATTATGGCTACACCGGCGGCACGGCTGAAGGCGGTCTCACCGCTCTCGCCGACAAGCGCGTCGGCATCATCGGCACCGGCGCGACCGCCGTGCAATGCGTGCCGCATCTCGGCCGCTCGGCGAAAGAGCTCTATGTCTTCCAGCGCACGCCATCGGCGATCGGCGTGCGCGACGACCGTCCGACGGACGCAAGCTGGGCGCAGAGCCTCGAGCCCGGCTGGCAGCGCGAGCGCATGGACAATTTCACCGCGGTCATCTCCGGCGAGCCGTTCGAACGGGATCTGGTGCAGGACGGCTGGACCGGCCTGCTTGGCGAGATCCTGCTGGCGCCGCGCCGCCAGCCGCAGCCGGTGACCTCGCTCGAAGAGGCGCTGAAGGTCATCGAGCAGGCCGACTATCGCAAGATGGAAGAGATCCGCGCGCGCGTCGATACCGTTGTGATGGACGAAGCAGCCGCGGCGGCGCTCAAGCCCTGGTACAAGGCGTTCTGCAAGCGCCCATGCTTCCACGACGAATATCTCGACACCTTCAATCGTCCCAACGTGCATCTGGTCGACACCAAAGGGCAGGGCGTCGAGCGCATCACCGGGAACGCCGTCGTGGTCGACGGCAAGGCCTATGAGCTCGACTGCCTGATCTATGCCAGCGGCTTCGAGGTCGGCACTGACTATGCCCGCCGCATGGGCTTCGAGGTTTACGGCCGCGACGGCGTGAGCCTGTCCGAGCGATGGCGCGATGGCGTCAAGACGCTGCATGGCTTCTACAGCCGCGGCTTCCCGAATTGCTTCCTGATCGTCACGGTGCAGGCCGGCCAGAGCGCCAATTTTCCGCACATCATCGACGAGCAGTCGCAGCACATCGCCTATGTGATCGCAGAAGTGCGCAAGCGCAAGGCGCGGACGCTGGAGCCGACGCTCGCCGCCGAGAACGCCTGGGTCGACGAAGTCGTCAAGGCCGCGCTCGGCCGCCAGACCTATCTGGCCGAGTGCACGCCGGGCTATTACAACAACGAGGGCGTGTTCGATCCGATCGCGGCACGAAACAGCCAGTACTGGCGCGGGCCGGTGGCGTTCCTGCGGCTGCTCGACAAATGGCGCAAGGAAGGCAATCTGGATGGCCTGGAATTGACTGAGGGGACCGAGGCGGGCGGCTCTCAGGTTCCGGCTTCAACGGCATGATCCCGGGTCTATCAGGCGCGACGCGGCTCTACGTCATTGTCGGCGATCCCATCGCGCAGGTGCGCTCGCCGGCAGGCGTGACAGCCGCCTTCGCCGCGCGCGGCCATGACGGCATTCTCGTGCCGGTTCAGGTCGCGCCAGCGGATTTGCCGGATTTCCTCTCGGTGGCAACGCGGCTGAAGAACCTCGACGGCATCGTCGTGACCATCCCGCACAAATTTGCCTGCTACCAGGCCTGCGTCAGTGCGACCGAGCGCGCACATTTCCTGCGCACCGCGAACCTGATGCGCCGGCGCGCCGACCGCTCATGGCATGGCGACATGGTGGACGGCCTCGGCTTCATCGGTGCGGCGCGGGCGAAGGGGATCGATCCCCGGGGCATGCGGGCGCTGCTGGTCGGCGCCGGCGGCGCAGGATCGGCGATTGCGCTTGCGCTGGTCGAGGCCGGCGTGAGCGATCTCGCGATTCATGACAGCGCGCCCGAGCGCCGCGACGCACTGATCGGCCGGCTCAACGGGCGCGGCGGAACGCCCGTGCGGGTCGGCACCGGGGATCCCGCGGGCTTCGATTTCGTCGCCAATGCGACACCCGCCGGGATGAAGGAGGGCGATCCGCTGCCGGTCGATGTCGCGCGGCTTGCGCCGACGGCCTATTGCGGCTGCGTCATCACAAAGCCTGAAGTCTCGCCCTTCGTCGCGGCCGCCCGCAGGGTCGGCTGCGTGACCGGGACCGGTACGGACATGTACGAGCAGCACCAGGACATCATGGTGGATTTCCTGCTCGGCCGCGACGGCGAAGGGTAGGCGGCTGCCCCGGTGTCAAGGCACAGGTTGCACCGGATGGGGCTTGAGCGATCAGGGCCGACGTAGGATCATGGGCCCGCGCGAGCCGGTCGCGCACGTTTATGTGAGAGGACCAGGGAATGACCAAGAGCAGGACCGTTGCGACGGCCATGATCGGCGCTGCAGCGCTGCTTCTCTCGCTGGCGCCCATGTCCCTGATATCCATGGCCGAGGCCGCGCAATGCGGCAGCTCGCCGGCGGGCTTTGAGGCCTGGAAGCGCGAATTCAGCGCGGAGGCGCAGGGCAAGGGCGTCGGACAAACCGCGCTCGCGGCGCTGATGCAGACCAATTACGCCGGTGCCACGATTGCGGCCGACCGCGGCCAGCGCAGCTTCTCGCTGACGCTCGACCAGTTCCTCGCCAAGCGCGGCGCCACCACCATCGTGGCCAAGGGGCGGCAGCTCAAGCAGTCGCAGGCCGCCTTGTTCGCCTCGATCCAGCAGCGCTACGGCGTCCCGCCCGGGCCGCTGATCGCGATCTGGGGCATGGAGACCGGGTTCGGCAGCCAGCGCGGCAACCAGAACATGCTGTCGTCGATCGCGACCCTTGCCTATGACTGCCGCCGTCCCGAATTCTTCACCGACCAGCTCTATGCCGCCCTCAAGCTGATCGACCGCGGCACGCTGTCGGGCGCGACCCGCGGCTCCATGCACGGTGAGGTCGGCCAGACCCAGTTCATGCCCAAGAACATCCTGGCCTACGGCATCGGCAATCTCGAGGTTGCCGCCAATGCGCTGAACTCGACGGCGAATTTCCTGAAAGCTCATGGCTGGCGCGCAGGAGCCGGTTACCAGCCGGGCGAACCGAATTTTGCCGCTATCGAGGCTTGGAATGCTGCCGGCGTCTATCAGAAGGCAATCGCCCTGATGGGACGGCAGATCGACGAGGGAGGAGGGGCGGCCGCGTTGCGTTGAGGCCGCATGAAGGCTCGGCCGCGCACGAGAAAGTTCTTGCGTTAAGGAACTGACGGCACGAGGTTTGCTTTGATCGGGGGCAGGGCTGGCATGAGGAGACTCAATATGGCTACCCAGATCGTGATGGACCAGACTGGCGACACGCGCCACGAGTTTGATCCTGACAATGCCGAAGCGCTGGCGCGAGCCGAACGGCGCTTTCGTGAGCTGACCGGAGCGGGCTTCACCGCCGCCTATCGTACCGGACCCGGTGAAGTTACCCGCATCAAGTCATTCGATCCGACCGCGCACGAAACGCTGTTCTATCCCCGCCTGGTCGGCGGTTGATCTGAGCTGCTCATGATCGCGGCAATTTGGCTCCGTGCGCCGGCGCGTGCGCGTCTGCATGCGCTGCGCGAGCTCTATCGGCGCTTCTTCGGCGAGAACACGCCGGATGCCCGCGGCCGCCGGCTTTTGGCCGAATGGCTGTCGCCGGCGCAGCGCGCGCAATTCGAGCAGCATCGGTATTTCGATGTCATCGGCTGCGATACCGGCAAAAAGTACCGCATCCACTACGGCACGGCCGCCAATGTCCATGAGATCGACGATGAGGGGCGTGCGGCGATGGGATGGTGCTTCGTCCCGTCAGGCTTTCTCGTGCCCGGCGACGTGATGCTGGCGCAGAAGGTCGCGCTCGAGACCGACGAGAACGCGGCAATCGCGCTCGCCAACCGGTTTCCGCCGGCCACGCACTCGGAGCACTTTTACCGGCGCCCGTTCTAGCGGCCGGAGGGCGTACAGATCAGGAGTGCGTGGTGCGGTAGGCATCCAAAGCATGCGCCGCGAAGACAGCGACGCTGCAAAGCGCGAGCACGGCTGAGATCAGCTCGATCATAGCTCATCCTCCCGCAGCGGCTGGGAGACGAGATTTTGGCAGCAGGCATAATCCAGGATGAGGTCGAGGAAGAATTGCATGGTGGCCGTCCCTGTATGATTTTGACAACCAGATAACCGGCAATCTGTTTCAGGCGTGTTTCGTCGTTTTGGGAAACGGGTTTCGCGGGGAACCCGGGGCTGGTTTGTGCACCGCAGACCCGCTACATCCCGCTCTGCTCAGTCCTTCAGCCGGGCCTTTCGGGTGGGCGGCAAGTCATATTGCGAGGCAAAATCATGGCGCAGGTCGAGTGGTTCGACGATCTCACCATCGGAATGCGGTTCAAATCCCCCGAGGTGCAAGTCACCGAAGCCGACATCAAGCGCTTTGCAGCCGAGTTCGATCCGCAGCCGATGCATCTCGACCACGAGGCCGCCAAGCAGACCTTGTTCAACGGCCTGGCTGCATCAGGATGGCACACCGCCGCGATCGCCATGAACCTCGCGATCCAGGCCCGCCCGTTCGGCCCGCATCCGCTGATCGGCGCGGGCGTTGACGGTCTGCGCTGGACCATCCCGGTACGGCCCAATGACCGCCTGCATCTGGTCGGCGAGGTCATGAGCCTGACGCCGTCGAAGTCGAAGCCGCAGGGCATCGCGCTGGTGAAATGGACCATGTTCAACCAGAACGGCGAGGAGGTTTACACCTTCACCCCGATCGCCATCATCCCCAGGCGGGTGTAGGGTCGGCGATGTTCAGCATCGGCCGGGATCAGCCTCCTCGAGCCCTTGCGGGCCGCAGGCTGAGGTGGTCATCTCCGCGTGGGGAACGCTGGAGGCTGACATGAGACGATTCCTTCTTGCCGCTTTGCTGAGCGCGGGCGCCTTGGGCGCAGCCGTCTCGAGCGCAGGGCCGGCGTTCGCGCAGCAATCCAGGGTCGGCGACTGGACCATCGAGAAGCGCGCGCAGGACACGCATTGCAATGCGAGCCGCGGCTACAAGGACAAGGAAGACGAGAACCGCAACTACGTCATCGTGATCACCTATTCCGAGAAGGCCATCGTGATCGTGATGATCTATGACGGTTGGGAGTGGGACAAGGTCGGCGAGATCCTCCGGGCCGACGTCGGCACCGATGACGCCGACATCATGAAGAAGGCGAAGTGGGAGGTCATGGACAAGACCACCGTGCGCGGCATCTTCGAATACGACCAGTCGATCATGGACCGGCTGTCGAAGGCCAGGCGTCTCTCGCTCGATTTCGAGGACGATGACGAGGACAGCATCGAGATGCAGATCCCGCGCGCCGGCGAGGCGCTGGCCGCGCTGAAGTTCTGCGAGGAGAACCGGAAATAAAGTGCTGCGCCGCGCACAGCGCGCGCGATCGAGCAAGAAGCAGCGCGAGGGCGCGTGACCCATAGCACACAGCCCGCGCGCTGTTCGCTTTTATCCTAGTCTTTGGCGAAAACGTCCAAGCCGCACCCTGCGGTTGACGTTACGCAAGGACGATGTTCGATATTTTAGCATCTCGCTGCACTGCTTTTTCCAAGCCGAAGGCGACGATCGACCGCTCCGTCGGCTCTGCCAATTTCCAATGCGCAAGCTCCCTTCGTCACCGGGGCCGCACGCCGATCGCATCGTCGTTCCGATGACGATCCTCCAGGCAAACCGGTTCTCGTCTCTCGTCGGCGAGATCTACGATGCGGCGGTCGATCCTGCGCTGCGCAGCGGCGCGCTGGAACAGGTTTCCCATTTCGTCGGCGGGTGTGCCGCGACCATCCTGTCCCGCGATGCGGCAAGGCTCTCGATCGAGATTCACCAGCATTTTGGCACCGAATCCCGCTTCCGCCAGCTCTACCGCGACAGATATGTCGAGCAGGATCCTCTGCTCGATCGTCATCTCGCTTTTGCGGCCGGGCACGCCATCGGCGTGACCGATATCATGCCGCACGCGGACTTCGTGGCGACGAGCTTCTATCGCGAGTGGGTCGAGCCGCAGGGCGCGATCGACCTCGCGACCGTCGCGCTCGAGAGATCGGACGCGCGTACCACGGTCTTGCAGGTGTTGCGCCACCGATCCCGCGGAACCGTCGACGAGGCGATGCGCGAACGCATGCGGCTGCTCGCACCCCACATCCAGCGTTCCAGGATCATGGGCCGGCAGATCAGGGCGCGCTCGCACACCGTGGACGATCTTGCCGATGTGCTCGACGGCCTGAGCACGGCGATCTGCCTGCTCGATGCGGATGGCCGGGTCGTCCACGCCAATGCGGCGTGCCGGCAGCTGTTCGTCGATGCAAACCTGCTCGCGATGGTCGGCGAGCGGATCGTGGTCCGTAACACCCAGGCCGACAAAATATTCCGCGGCCTGTTCGAAGTTGCCGCAGATGGTGAAACTCACCCGGCCGGTCGCCGCCGCATCGGGCTCGCGACGTCGGCGGACGGTCAGCACTATCTCGTCCAAGTCCTTCCATTGAAGCGGGAGCGCAGCCTGCCGAGAGACGTCGCGGCTACGGTGCTTCTCGTACAGAAGGCCGCGATGGTGCCATCGCTCGTGCCCGACGCCATTGCTGCGGCCTTCAGGCTGACGCGGTCCGAATTGCGCGTGCTGATGGCCATCGTCGAGGTCGGCGGCGTTCCCGATATCGCGGCAAAGCTCGGCATTGCCGAGACCACGGTGAAGACGCATCTCGGTCGCCTGTTCGAGAAGACCGGTGCTGGCAGGCAGGCAGATCTCGTGAAGATCGCCGCCGGCTTCACCGCGCCGTTTGTACAGCGAACGCGCCGCGACGACGACACCATGTGATTCATTTCACGGCGCGAGCCGCGCGGCGATGCAATCTCAATCCATTGTGATGAGCAGGATCGTCAGGTCCTCCGAACGTACGACGCGCGTCATTTGATACTTTCGTATATGGCGCCTCTTGAATGAGAAGGGCGGCGTGCGCCACGGAACAATGCGCGCCGGCACCGGACGCAGGTGCGGAAGACGACAGCGCGTGAGCGAGCCTGCCTGTCGGTTGGAGAAATTGCAGTGAGCGGCAAGGACGAATTTTCCATTCTCAATGTTTCGACGGACCACATTCCCGAAGACGAGCGTGTGCCGCTGCTGCGCGAATTCTATTGCCGCGGCGTGCTCAAGGCGGAGGTCGAGCCGACGGACGAAAAACCGTTCGCGGCGAGCCTCACATCCCATGGCTTGCCGGACGTCCAGCTGGTGATCGGCGGGCTGGTCGGAGCTCGGGTTATCCGTACCAAGCAACTGGTCGTCGACGGCAACGACAGCCTTGGCCTGATGATCAACCGATCCGGCATCGTCGAAGTATCTGCGCGAGGACGAGATCTGAGGCTTCATCCCGGTGACGCGGTTCTGACGAGCGCGGAGGACGCGACGATCTACGAACGCCTCTCGCTTGGAAATTGTCTGTCGCTGCGCGTGCCGCGGCGGGTGCTGGCGCCCATGATCGTGGACATCGACGACACGGTGATGCGAATCATTCCGGAGCGTGCCACCGGACTTCGCCTGCTGGTCGACTACGCGACCTCTCTGGTGCGCGAGCGTGCGCTCTCGGTGCCCGCATTGCGCCAGCTCGCCGTAGCACATCTCCATGATCTGATGGCGCGTGTTCTCGGCGCGACGGATGAGGTTCACGAGCTGGCCGGGCGCCGAGGCGTCAGGGCCGCACGGCTGCGGAAGGTGAAGTCCTTCATCGTCAACAATTGCTGGCATCAGGACCTCTCGGTCGCGACTGTGGCGCAGGAGTTCGGCGTGACCACACGTTACCTTCAGCGGCTGTTCGAAGCCGACGGCAAGACGTTCTCGTCCTTCCTGACCGGGCAGCGCCTCAAACGCGCGCATCGCATGCTGCGCGAGCCTGACTTCGCCGGGCGGCCGGTGAGCTCGATCGCCTACGACGTGGGCTTCGGCGATCTCTCTTATTTCAATCGTTGTTTCCGGCGGGCCTATGGCGCGACGCCCAGCGGCGTCAGGAGCGGCGAAGCGCTGTGACTGCGCGCGGTGCGCGGTTCGCGCGACCAGGCGGGTGCCTATCGCAGTGCGCGTATTCGGCCGACTACGTCTTCTGGCGCGCGGAGTAGAACGATGACGCTGTGTTTCGGACGGCGCCGGCAATTGGAGTTGTGAATGCGCCGCTTCTTCTTTGATCTCCTGGTCGACAATGTCGTGAAGATCGATCCGGGCGGCATGGTCTTCGAGCAGGCCAGGGCCACGTTCGTCGTGGCCGACGAGATGGCGAGACATCTGTTTGTCTGGCGTGACGATCTGCGCGATCGCGACGCCTGGATTCGCGTCAGGGATGCCGGCGGACGAGAGGTCTATCGCGCCGCGGTCTGGTCAGAAAATGTCGAGAAGGTCGGCTGGGACCAGGCATGACGGTCCCGGCTTCACCTTCCGGGGCGGCAACGCCGACAACAGGTCGCGGCGCCAAGTACTCAACAATGCTGCGATGGCCGGCTTTGGCTTCGACTACCGCACCACCCAAAACGTGTCCGTGTTCGGCGCGGTCGAGGGCATGATGATGTCCGACCAGAGCCGCATCGGTACGGCGAAGGGTGGCGTTCGCGTCGCGTTCTGAGCCGGCATCAGCCCTGGCGGCTTGAACGCGATGCCCGCCGGCCGGGCCCCATCCGCCCGGCCGGCGCCTCCTCCGATCGGAGGACGCCGCATGCTGTGGTTGTAGTATGCTTGGTGATATTGATCACTCAGGCCATTTCAAGCCATGCGCGGACTACGGAAGCTGCCCGAACTGGTCGAGTCCATCTATGATGCGGGGCTCGATCCCTCGCTATGGAACAACGCCGTAGCCGGCATCCGCGATTTCGTCGGCGGGCAGGCCTGCGGGCTGTTTTCCAAGGATTCGATCAGCAAATTCGGCGTCACCCATTATTACTGCGGGGCCGACCCGCGCTACATCCAACTCTATTCAGAGACGTATTCGAAGTTCGATCCGCTGACGGTGCTGCCGCCGCATGGCGAGATCGTCAGCATCCCCGATCTCGTCAATTTCGACGAATACCGGAGAGGGCGCTTTTACCAGGAATGGATGCAGCCCCAGGGTTGCAGCGATGCGGCCAACGTCGTGCTCGAGAAATCGAGCTGCCCCGTGATGATGACGGTGCTGTCGGGCCGGCGCATGGTGGACCCGGCGATGAAGCATCGGCTCTCGCTAATTGCGCCGCACGCCAGCCGCGCGCTGCTGATCAACCGCGCCATCACCTCGCAACTGACACTGGCGACGGCGCTGGCGGATGTTCTGGACAATCTGGCGTCCGGCATCTTCCTGCTCGATGCTTTTTGCCGGGTGGTGCATGCGAATTCGGCCGGCCACGCCTTGCTTGCCGCCGATGATGTGGTTCGGTCCGTTGCCGGGCAGCTCGTAACCAGCAGCACGGAGGCCAATCAGACGCTGCGCGAGGCGCTTGCGACCCGTAGCGAAATTGCCCTGCTTGCCACACGGGGCCATGCGATCCCGCTGCTTTCGCCGAGCGGCGAGCGTTATGTCGCGCACATCCTGCCGCTGTCGTCCGTGCTGCGAAATGGCAGCGAGCAGGTGGTCGATGCCGCCGGTGCGCTGCTCCTGCGCAAGGTGTCGCTCGGCGGGCAGTCCTATGGCGAGCTGATCGCACGGACCTTCGACCTCACGCCGGCCGAGCTGCGCGTGCTCCTGTCGATCGTCGAGGTCGGTGGCGTCCCGGAAACGGCGGCAGCGCTCGGTATCGCAGAAACCACGGCGAAGACGCATCTGCATCGGGTGTTCGCCAAGACCGGCGTTTCGCGTCAGGCCGATCTCGTCAAGCTCGCGGCCGGATTCTCCAATCCGCTCGTCAACTGATCGGTCAATCGCTGTCGGGGTTGAACCTTTTGCTCCCACGATAGACTCAATTGTGCCGCCAGGCATGACGAACATTTCGCGATCTCCAAGTCACCATTGGCTGTTCTGATGTCCCGACCTCCCAAACAGTCCGAGTTGATCGAGAATATGTATGACGCGGGCCTCCACCCTGAGTTGTGGAGTGATGTCGTCGTCAAGCTCAATGCGTTCATCGGCAGCCAGGCTTGCGGGCTGATTTCGAAGGATCCGGTCAGCAAGTCCGGCGCGACGCATTATTACTGCGGTGTCGATCCGCACTACATCCAGCTCTATGCCGAGACCTACGCCCAGTACGATCCGCTGGCACGGCTGCCTCGCTATGGCGAGGTTCGTAACATCCCCGACCTCGTGAATTTCGACGAATATCGCCGCGGGCGGTTCTATCAGGAATGGCTGCGGCCCCAGGGCTGCGTCGATGTCGCCAGCGTGGTTCTGGAACAGTCGAAGTCGCCGTGTCCGATGCTGATCACCGTGATCCCCGGCAAGGGGATGCTCGATGCGGAGCAGCGGGCGCGGATGCAATTCCTGGTTCCGCATGCGAGCCGGGCGCTGCTGATCAACCGGGCGATCGAGCGGAAGCAGCAGCGGGCGATCGCGCTCGCCGATGTCGTGGATCGGCTGAATGCCGGCGTCATCCTGCTCGATGCGGCCTGCAACATCGTCCACAGCAATCCTGCCGCGGACACGTTGCTCGCCGCCGATGATGTCCTGCGGTCTGTCGCGGGCCGGCTGGCGGCACGATCTTCCGCGGCAAATTCGGCGCTGCGCGATATCTTCCGTGACGCAGGCGAGGTTGCCGTCGCCGCGGCCGCCGGGCGAAAGATTCCACTGATGTCGCATGACGGCACCTACTACGTCGCGCACGTCATCGCGCTGCCGTCGTTGTTGCGTGATGGCGCGGCGGAGCGCACGTCGGCGATCGGCGCCTTGTTCATCTGGAAGGCGGAACTCGACGGCCGCTCATGTGCCGGCCTCATCGACCGCGCGTTCGAGCTGACCCCTGCGGAGCTGAGGGTCATGCAATCGATCGTCGAGGTCGGCGGTGTGCCGGAGACGGCCGTGGCGCTCGGCATCGCGGAGACGACGGTGAAGACGCATCTGCATCGGGTGTTCGCGAAGACCGGCGTCTCGCGTCAGGCCGATCTCGTCAAGCTCGCGGCCGGATTCTCCAATCCAGTTCTGCACTGACGCGCATGCCGAAAGCGCAGGCGAGTCGCTCCGGCTCGCGATAGGTTCAAACAGCAGCATCATTAGAAAGTTATCGCGGGTCGTTCGATCGAATGACGCGATTCTCCGTGCTGTCTTCTACGAGAACTCACGCGTTTTCTTGTTCGACGCGTTCGATCTTCGTGTGAAGCAACTCACAGCAAGCGGAAGTGAACCTCATCAATCTCTCGCACAAGTTGAGAGGAGATTGTCATGCCAAATGCGTCGCCAGCTCCGGCCGGCAAGTTCCGCGACATCGTCGCCCGCATCGACGCGGCATTCCGCGCGCAGCGCGAGATCGACGCGAAGCGCGCGTTGCGGCGCTACGGCCATTTGCTGGAGCAGCCGCATGAAACGTCGCGTTTGAATGAAATTATTCCCGTCTGCAATGAAGAGGATACTTTTGAAAATGCCAACAGAGTTGATCCGCGCGAGTGCGCGGCCGGCCGCACCACGTTCGAACGCGCGTAACGTCAACATTGTCGCCGCCGCGCTGACGGCGGCGCTCGTCGCGCTTCAATTGGTCGGGCTGGCAATGCTGGAGCGTTCGCACGCGCAGCCGGTCGTTCGGCCTCTCCTGAATTCGCACGATGCGGAGCTCTGCACCGGGACTGCCGATGTCCCGGCGACGCAGACACCCTACGACTGAGCCGGAGAACGCATCGTGCCTGATATCACGACCAGCCTTCTCGTGAGCGTCGCCGTGTTCGCAGGCGCCTTCGTCTCGGGGCTCTCGGGCTTCGCGTTCTCGGCCGTGGCGGGCGCGATTCTGCTGCGCGTGTTTCAGCCGCTGGAGGCCGTGCCGCTGATGATGGCGTGCAGCATCGGCGTGCAGGCCACCAATCTGTGGGCGCTTCGGCGCAGCATCCGGTGGGAGGGCAGCCTGCTGCTGATCGTCGGCGGATTGATCGGCGTTCCCATCGCGGTGTCGCTGTTGCAGAGCTCCGACACGCATCTGCTCCGGCGCGGCTTCGGCATCATCGTCGCGCTCTATGCGGCCTACATGCTGCTGCGGCCGACGCTTGTGACGGCCGGTGAGGCGGTCGGCCGGCACTGGGTCGCACTGATCGGGTTCGGGGGAGGGCTGGTCGGCGGCCTGACCGCGATGCCCGGCGCGATCCCCACGATCTGGTGCGACATGCGCGGCATGCCCAAGAGCGAGCAGCGCGGCCTGGTGCAGCCGTTCATCGCCGCGATGCAGGTCTTTGCGATTGCGCTGCTGGTCGGGCACCAGGACCTGTCGTCGAAGGTGTTCGTCGACCTCGCGATCAGCCTGCCGGCGCTGTTCGCCGGCTCAGCGCTCGGTGTGATCGCCTTTCACCGGGTCAACGAGACGGTCTTTCGCAAGACCGTGCTCGTTCTGTTGTTGCTCTCAGGGATTTCCCTGATCTAGTGGCCTGCGCCTTCGTGCTTGAGACCCTGGACCGGCGCCGCGCTGGTGTCGCTGCTGTGATGCACCAGCGGCTTGTTGCCGGTGACGGTCCGCAGCAGCACATAGAACACCGGCGTCAGGAACAGGCCGAACACGGTGACGCCGATCATGCCGGAGAACACCGCAACGCCCATCGCGCGCCGCATCTCCGAGCCGGCGCCGGTCGAGAGCACCAGCGGCAAGACGCCCATGATGAACGCCATCGACGTCATCAGGATCGGACGCAGCCGCAAGCGGCTCGCCTCGATCGCGGCCCGGATCGGCGTGCGTCCCGCGAATTCGAGCTCACGCGCGAATTCGACGATCAGGATGGCGTTCTTGGCGGAGAGGCCGACCAGCACGATCAAGCCGATCTGGGTGAAGACGTTGTTGTCGCCCTTCGAGATCCAGACGCCGAACATCGCAGCCAGCAGCCCCATCGGCACGATCATGATGATCGAGAGCGGCAGGGTCAGGCTCTCGTAGAGCGCGGCCAGCACCAGGAACACCAGCAGGATCGCCAGCGGAAACACCCAGAGGCCGGAATTGCCGGCGATGAACTCCTGATAGGTCAGGTCGGTCCATTCGAAGGCAAAGCCGGGCGGCAACGTCTCCGCCGCGATCCGCGTCGCGACCTCCTGCGCCTGGCCCGATGAAAAGCCGGGCGCAGCGGCCGCGTTGATGTCGGACGACAAAAAGCCGTTGTAGCGGATCGCACGCTCAGGCCCAGCGCTCTGGCGGATCGTGAGCAGCGCCGACAGCGGCACCATGTCGCCGGAGGACGATCGCACCTTCAACTGCCTGATGTCGTCGGCGCGGGCGCGGAACGGCGCGTCGGCCTGGACATAGACGGAGTAGGTGCGGCCAAACTTGTTGAAGTCGTTGACGTAGTAGGAACCGAGGTAGATCTGCAGCGTGTTGAACACCTCCGTCACGGGCACGCCCAACTGAAGCGCCTTGGTGCGGTCGATGTCGGCGAAGAGCTGGGGTACGTTGACCTGGAAGCTCGAGAACACGCCGGCGATCTCTGGCGCCTTCTGCATCGCCGCCATGAACGCCTTCGTCGCCTCGTTCAGCGCCTCATAGCCGAGACCGGCGCGGTCCTCGATCTGCAGCTTGAAGCCGCCGATGGTGCCGAGGCCGTTGACCGGCGGCGGCGGGAACATGGCGATGAAGGCTTCCTGGATGCCGGAATATTTCTTGTTGAGGTCGGCCGCGATCGCGTTCCCGCTCAGGGCCGGACCCTTGCGCTCGTCGAACGGTTTCAGCGTCGAGAACACGATGCCGGCATTGGAGGAGTTGGTGAAGCCGGCGATCGACAGACCCGGAAACGCGACCGAGCTCTCGACACCGGGCTGGGTCAGCGCGATGTCGCTCATCTTGCGGATGACCTCTTCGGTGCGGTCGAGCGCTGCGCCGTCGGGCAGCCGCGAGAAGCCGACCAGATACTGCTTGTCCTGGCCCGGCACGAAGCCACTCGGCACTTGCTGGAACAGGAAGGCGGTGACGCCGACCAGGACCACATAGAGGCCCATCACCGCGGCCTTGCCCGAGATCACCTTGGTGACGGTGCCGCTGTAGTTCTCCGAGGACCGCGTAAACGCCTTGTTGAAGCCGCGGAAGAACCAGCCAAGGCCCTTTTCCATGATGATCGTCAGCCGGTCCTTCGGCTCATTGTGGCCCTTGAGCAGCAGCGCGGACAGGGCCGGCGACAGCGTCAGCGAGTTGACGGCGGAGATCACGGTCGAGATCGCGATGGTCAGCGCGAACTGCTTATAGAACTGCCCGGTCAGGCCGGAGATGAAGGCGAGCGGCACGAACACCGCGATCAGCACCATCGCGATCGCGATGATCGGACCGGAGACCTCGCGCATCGCCTGGTAGGTGGCGTCGCGCGGCGAGAGGCCACCCTCGATGTTGCGTTCGACGTTCTCGACCACGACGATGGCGTCGTCGACGACGATGCCGATCGCGAGCACGAGGCCGAACAGGCTGAGCGCGTTGATGGAGAAGCCGAACAGATGCATCACCGCAAAGGTGCCGACGATGGACACCGGCACTGCCAGCAGTGGAATGATGGAAGCGCGCCAGGTCTGCAGGAAAAGGATCACGACCAGCACCACCAGCGCGATCGCCTCCAGCAGGGTGTGAATGACGGCCTCGATCGAGGAGCGCACGAACTGGGTGGGATCGTAGACGATCTGGTAGGACACGCCCTCCGGCATGTTCTTCTTGATCTCGGCCATGGTGGCGCGGACGTGGTCGGAAATCTCCAGCGCGTTGGAGCCCGGCGCCTGGAAGATCGGGATCGCCACCGCCTGCTTGTTGTCGAGCAGCGAGCGCAGGCCGTATTCGGAGGCGCCAAGCTCGATACGGGCGACGTCGCGCAGCCGCACCACTTCGCCACGCGTGCCGGTCTTGACCACGATGTCGCCGAACTGCTCCTCGTTGGCGAGCCGGCCTTCGGCATTGACGGACATTTGCAGGTCGATACCCCTGACGTTCGGCGACGAGCCGACCACGCCCGCGGCGGCCTCTACGTTCTGCGCCTGGATCGCCTTGACGATATCGCTTGCGGTCAGGCCGTGCTCGGCCGCCTTCTGCGGATCGACCCAGACCCGCATCGAATAGTCGCCTGCGCCATAGAGCTGGACGTCACCGACACCGTCGATCCGCGCCAGGCGGTCCTTGACGTTGAGCACCGCGTAGTTGCGCAAATACGTCATATCGTAGCGGTTGTTGGGCGAGAGCAGATGCACGACCATGGTGAGGTCGGGGGACGATTTCTTGGTGATGATGCCGAGCTGACGCACCACGGCCGGCAGGCGCGGCTCGGCCTGCTGCACGCGGTTCTGCACCAGCTGCGTCGCCTTATCAGGGTCGGTGCCGAGCCGGAACGTCACCGTCAGCGTCATCGCGCCGTCGGTGGTCGCCTGGCTCGACATGTAGAGCATGCCTTCGACGCCGTTGATCTGCTCCTCGATCGGGGTCGCCACCGTCTCGGCGATCACCTTGGGATTGGCGCCGGGATAGGTCGCGCGCACCAGCACCGAGGGCGGCACCACGTCCGGATATTCGGAGATCGGCATCGCGAACAGCGAGATCAGGCCTGCGAGGAAGATCAGGACGGACAGCACGCCGGCGAAGATCGGACGGTCGATAAAGAACTTTGAGAGATTCATGGCCTTGCCCCTGCAAGAGAGACAGCTCTCCCGTTACCCCGACGCGGGAAATACCCGCGAACCCGGAATCGAGATGCGATGTCTTGGTAGCTCTATGACGTCGTTATTCCGGGCACGCGGTCCGGAATGATGTAACTAGCGCTGCACCACGTCCTGGTTGCTGTGGTTGGAGGCCTGCTGCGGTCCACGCGCACCCATCGCCGCGACCTCCGTCTTGAGGAGCGCACCCGGACGCACGCGTTGCAAGCCATTGACGATGATGCGATCACCGGGCTTCAGCCCAGCCGTCACGATGCGCAGGCCGTCGACCGATCCGCCGAGCGTGATCGGCCGATAGACCGCCCGGCTGTCGTCGCCGACCCCCATCACGAACTTCTTGTCCTGGTCGGTGCCGATCGCGCGCTCATCGATCATCACCAGCGTCTGCTGCTTCGGCTGACCCATGCGCACGCGGGC
Source organism: Bradyrhizobium sp. 604_D8_N2_3 (assembly GCF_051810765.1). Classification (NCBI taxonomy): domain Bacteria; kingdom Pseudomonadati; phylum Pseudomonadota; class Alphaproteobacteria; order Hyphomicrobiales; family Nitrobacteraceae; genus Bradyrhizobium; species Bradyrhizobium sp. 604_D8_N2_3. The sequence continues at coordinate 4,049,595 of NZ_JBPWPM010000001.1, forward strand.
GAACTGGCCGGGGATGAGACGCCCGTCCTCGTTCCGAAACACCGCGCGGACCCGGATGGTGCCGCTCTGGCCGTTGACCTGGTTGTCGATCAGCTGGATATGACCTCTCGCCGAGAGACCGCCGGATGTCGTCATTTCCACTGGGATCTGGTCGAGATTGCCGCGCTTGCCGGAAGCATCCGCGATCGAGTTCAGCGCGCGCAGCACGACCTCTTCATCCGCATCGAACGAGGCGTAGATCGGATTGACCGACACCAGCGAGGTCAGCACCGGGGAGGCGGTGCCGGCGGCGACGAGATTGCCGACGGTGATCTCGAACTTGCCGACGCGGCCGTCCACGGGTGCACGCACCTCGGTATAGTCGAGATTGAGCTTTGCGGTCTGGAGCGTCGCTTCGGCCGCCTTCACGTTGGCGATGGCTTCGCGATTGGCATTGTCGCGCTGGTCGTAGTCGCGCCGTGTGACCACGGCATTGCCGACCAGCTGCGCGCCGCGCTCGAGCTCGCTCTGGGTGAACACGACGCGCGCCTTGGCAGCCTCGAGCTGGGCGTTGGCCTTGTCGACCTCTGCTGCGTAAGGCGCCGGATCAATCTTGAACAGCACATCGCCGGCCTTCACCAGCGCGCCTTCGGTGAAGTTGGTCGCAAGGATCGCACCCGCAACGCGGGGACGAAGCTCGACGCGGTTGATGGCCTCGAGCCGGCCGGAGAAATCGTCCCACAGCACGGTCTGCTTCGGTTCGATCAGCGCGACCGTGACAGGGACGGCCTGCTCGGCGGCTGCCGCCGTTGCGGTCGCCTGCGCGGCACGTAAGTAATGGCCGGTCGCGATCGAGCCGGCCACGGCGAGGGCGCCCACGATGGCGACGCCGCCGAGGAGGCGGCGGAAACGGCCGGTGCGAGGGGAGTTTTGCGAGGGATGCATTTGCGCGCTCCAGATATGTAGTGTTCGCTACAGATGTGGAGCTGGATGTCGCAGTGCAAGATACTTATGTACCATTCACTAAGAAAATTGTAGCGGCATACCGCAAGAATTGGAAGACGGCAGAGAAAATAAAGCTAGAACAAATAGATAGGATTCGGCGTTAAGCTTCAGGCAGAACGTGAATTCCGAGGAGACAGGCACATGGGCATGGGACGCCCCCGCGAATTCGACGCCGAAACGGCGTTGGACCAGGCGATGGAAGTGTTTTGGCGCCATGGCTATGAGGGCGCCACCATTGCCCAGCTCACCGAGGCCATGGGCATCAATCCCCCGAGCCTTTACGCCTGCTTCGGCAACAAGGAAGGCCTGCTCAAGGCCGCGCTCGACCGTTACACCAAATTGCGTGGCGTCTGGATGAACGAGGTGGTCGCCGCACCTACCGCCCGCGACGTTGCCGAGCGGATGCTGATGGGCATCGCCGACAAGCAGACCGATCCCGCCAATCCGCCCGGCTGCCTGCTCGTGCAAGGCGGCATCGCCTGCGGCAGCGGCTCCGAGAACGTCCCGTTCGAGCTCGCCGCCCGCCGCGCCGAGAACGAGGACCAACTCCGCGACCGTTTTGTCCGCGCCAAGGCCGAGGGCGATCTCAAGCCGACGTCTGATCCTGCAGCACTCGCGCGCTATGTCTCGGCGGTGTCAGTCGGCATGGGCGTGATGGCGTCTTCGGGCTCCGACCGCGAAGCGTTGCGGGAGGTGGCGGACGTGGCCGTGCAGGCGGTCGAGGCGCAGTCGGCCGACAGAACGTGACGGCCGCCGGCCGTTGTCATTTTGAGGATTGCAGCGACGGCGGCCGGACGAAGCCGCCGAAATCGCGTTCGATCAGCCCGCCGAGCGCAATCGTCGTGCGGTCCTCGAGATAAGGCCCGATGATCTGGACGCCGATCGGCAGGCCAGACGGCGCGCGCTCGATCGGAACGGCGGTCGCCGGCAGTCCGCAGGTCGAGGCGGGGTCGGCCCAGATGAAGCACGCATCGGAGTAGTTGTAGAGCTTGCCATCGATGTCGAGCTGCCGCGCGTCGAACGGTTCGGAATGGTCGTGTGGAAAGGCCGGCACGGCGGCGACCGGGTAGATCACCGCGTCGAACTCGCGGAAGAACTGCTGCCACCGTTGCTGCAACTGCAGGCGCGCCGCGTCGGTCACCAGCCATTCGCGATGGATCATGCCCCAGCCGCGGGCGCGCTCGGCCTGCAGGCTACGGTCGTCGGGCGAGAGTGTCGCGGCAACTCCTTGCGCCTCTGCGAGAGCGGCCGGTGTCAGACGCGGGCTTCGCGCTGCGTTCAACAGCTTCATGTAAAGCCGCGCGGAGTCGGCGAGATCGGGCAGTGACGTGCTTGCGCGCGCGACCCGCGCGCCAGATTTGTCGAGCCGGTCGGCCAGCCGCCCAATGGCTGAACGCACGGCATCGCCCGTCGGCATCAGCGGATGCGTATCGATCACGAGGATCCTGAAATCCTTGAGCCGGTCATGCCGCGGGGCAGGCAGAGCCAGGCGATAGCCGATCCCGTCGCGCGTCTCGTCCGGGCCGGCAATCACGTCGAGCGCCAGCGCGAGGTCCGAGGCGGTGCGCGCCATCGGCCCGACGACAGCCAGATCGCCCTGGCCGGGGACGGGTAGTGCCGGCGGCAGGCTGTAGCCGCGCAGCGGCACCAGGCCGAGGCTCGGCTTGTGTCCGAACACACCGCAGAAATGCGCGGGCACCCGGATCGAGCCGCCGATGTCCGAGCCGATCGAGAGCGGACCGAAACCCGCCGCCAGCGCCGCGCCCGATCCGCCCGAGGAGCCGCCGGGTGACCGGCCGAGGTCCCACGGGTTGTTCGTGGTCCCGTGGATCTCGTTGTAGCTCTGGAAATCCCGCAAGCCGATCGGGATATTGGTCTTGCCGATGATGATGGCGCCTGCCGCCTTCAACCGCGAGACCACAAGGGCATCTTCCGCAGGCTTAAAATCCCTGAAATGCGGAAAGCCCCATGTCGTCGGCAGGCCGGCGACGTTGAACGGTTCCTTGAGGGTTACGGGGATGCCGAGCAGGGGCTGCTGGTCGCCGCGGGCAAGCGCGGCATCGGCGGCGCGTGCGGCCCCTCTCGCACGATCGAAATCGCGGACGATGATCGCGTTGATGCGCCCGTCCAGCGCCTCGATGCGCGCGATCGTATGCGCGAGCAACTCGGACGCGGACACTTTGCGAGCGTGCAGGGCGGTCAGCAGTGCGCTGATCGAGCCGTAGTCCAGGTCAGCGGCATCTGCGGTCATCACGAGCTCCATTGTATCCCGGCTGAGACCTTGTAGCCCGGATGGAGCGCAGCGCAATCCGGGACATGTCCCGACGCGGATCCAGAACCCAGATTACGCTATCGCTTCATCCGGGCTACGACGCTATCGCATCTGGTCGTCGTGCCCGGGCTTGTTCCGGGCATCCACGTTCTCAGTGCGGCGTCGCAAGGCGTGGATGGCCGGGACAAGCCCGGCCATGACGCGGTGGAGAGCCTCAGGAGGCTTCCTTCAGCACCGGTGCGGCAGATTCCTCCGCCTTGAGCTCCTCGAGGCTGCGATGCCGCGGCTCGATGCCCAGCGCCCAGACCGTGATGATCTGCACCACCAGCAGCCCGATCATCAGCGCCATCACGCCGGCCACGCCGCGCGTCTCGAACAGCGACACGACGAGGAACGGCGTGACGATGGTGGCGCCGCGCCCCAGCGTGTTGACGATGCCGGAGGCGCGCAGGCGGACCTCGGTCGGAAACAGCTCGGGGATATAGATGCCGAACAGAAGGGCGACCAGGACGTAGATCGGTACCGTCAGCGCGAAGCCGACAGCCGGCAGCAGGATCGGGTCGGAGATCATGGGGTAGAGGATTCCGAGCATCACCGTGATCAGGGATGCGCCGATGATGGTCGGCTTGCGGCCCCAGCGGTCGGCGGTCAGCGCGCCGATGGCCGAGCCGACGGGCGCGCCGAGCGCCATCAGCAGCGAATAGCCGAACGAGGTCGCGATCGAGAGGCCCTGCTTGACGAAGAACACGGGCAGCCAGGTCACGAAGCCATAGAGCAGGGTGTTGATCGTGATCAGGCAGACGGCGCCGACGATCATCCGCGACAGCAAGGGCGCGGTGAACAGCGTGCCGAGATCCGCAGATGCCGGGACCGGTGTCGTGGCCGCGGGAGGAGGCAGGGGCTGACCCTGCGCGGCTTCCTTCTCGATGGCTTGCATCAGCGCTTCCGCCTCGGCGGTGCGTCCCACGGCTTCCAGCCAGCGCGGCGATTCCGGCAGCGACTTGCGCATGTACCACACCACGAGCGCGCCGACGCCGCCGAGCACGAACATGGAGCGCCAGCCGAATTGCGGCACCACCACGGACGCGACCAATAGCGCCACGGGCAGACCGGTGACGACGCACACGGTGGTGAAGCCGAGCCATTTGCCGCGGGTGCGCGCGGGCACGAATTCCGTCATCGTCGAATAGCCGACGACGTTCTCCGCCCCGAGCCCGACGCCCATCACGAAGCGGCAGGCGATCAGGAAGGCCATGTTCGGTGAGAACGCCGCGGCCAGGGAGGCAACGCCGAAAAGGAGCAAATTGAATTGATAGGTGAAGCGGCGTCCGTAGCGGTCGCCGAGGAAGCCGGTGCCGAATGATCCCAGCATCATGCCGACGAAGGTCGCGGAGATGAAAACCGCATTCTGCGCGAGGGTCGAAAAGCCTGTCTTCAGCGTGACGCTGAGCACGGTCCCGGCGATATAGATGTCGAAACCGTCGAAAAACATTCCGATGCCGATCAGCAGCATGATGCGGCGGTGGAATGGCCCGATCGGCAGCCGATCCAGACGGCTGCCTGCGTTCACCAATGTCGACATATACGCTCTCCCCTGACTGTTGTTCTGGTCGATGCGGCCCGCCTTCTATGGGCGGTCGGCCGCTCGTCGTTTTTTGCTAGTTCAGGCGCTGTTGGTTGGCCGTGTCGCGATACCAGTCGAACGGCTGCTCGTGGGTCGCGACCATCACGCTCTTGGTGTTGAAGTGGTCGTTGAAGCTCTCGGTGCCGCATTCGCGGCCGATGCCGGAATCGTCGACGCCACCCCAGGGCGAAGCCGGGTCGAGACGGTGGTGATCGTTGATCCAGACGATGCCGGCCTTGACGGAGGCGGCGACACGGTGCGCGCGGGCGACGTCGCGGGTTCGGATGGCCGCGGCGAGGCCGAACGGCGAGTTGTTGGCAAGCCGCAGCGCATCGGCCTCGTCCTTGAACGGCGTCACCGAGGTGAAGGGACCGAACACTTCCTCCTGGAAGATGCGCATGTCGGATGTGACGTCGGCGAACACGGTCGGCTCGACGAAATAGCCGTTGTCGTGGCCCGGCACCTTCGCGGCAACGCCGCCGGTGACGAGACGCGCGCCATCCTCGTGGCCGTAGCCTACATAGGTGAGAACGCGGTCGCGCTGCCGCGCGGAGATCACGGGGCCCATCTGGGTGTTCGCGTCGAAGGGATCGCCGACGCGGATCGTGCGGGTCTTGGCCTGCAGCTTCTCGACGAATTCGTCATAGATCGAAGCCTGGACGATGTGGCGCGAGGCACAGACGCAGGTCTGTCCGGCGCCGATGAAGGCGCCGAACGCGGCGTAGTTGACGGCGCGGTCGACGTCGAAATCGTCGAACACCATCACCGGCGTCTTGCCGCCGAGCTCCATGGTTTGATGCGCGAACACTTTTGCGGCCGCGCTGCCGGCGATGCGGCCTGCCTCGGTGCCGCCGGTCAGGACCAGCTTGTTGATGTCGCCATGCTCGGCCAGCATCTTGCCGGCGTTCTGCCCGAGGCCGAGAACGATGTTGAAGACGCCGGGCGGAAGGCCGGCTTCGGTGAAGATCTGCGCGAGCTTCAATGTCGTCAGCGGCGTGTATTCAGACGGCTTGACCACGGTGACGCATCCGGTCGCCAGCACCACGGCGAGCGACTTGCACAGGATCATCAAGGGATGATTGAACGGCGTGCAATTGGCGACGATGCCGATCGGCGTGCGAAGCGTGTAGTTCAAATACGCGCCTTCTACCGGGATCACGGAGTCCCGACGCGCCAGCGCAACGCCGGCAAAGTAGCGGAAGAAATCGGGCAGGCGGGAGAGCTGGGCGCGGGTCTCGTTGACCGGCCGGCCGTTGTTGAGGGTTTCCAGCCGGTACAGGCTGTCGAGATTGGCCTCGAAAGCATCGGCGAGCTTGTTGACCAGCCGGGCACGCGCGCGCGTATCCATGCCGCCCCAGGCTTTGCCTTCGAACGCTGCGCGCGCGCTCTTCATCGCGCGGTCGATGTCCTCGGCGGTCGAATTGGGGATGCGGGCGATGACGTCGCCGGTCGCGGGATTGCGAACGTCGAGCATCACGCCGTTGCCGGCTTCGACTTCACGTCCGTCGATGAAATTGCCGTGGGTTTCGACGTCGATCGACGCGGGTTTTGACGGAATGTTCATGATGACCTCTCCTCGACGATGACGGCGTTGCGCTTGAGCGCCGGCAGAACGCGTTTTTCGGTGGCCCCGATATGGGCCTTGATGATGCGCGCCGCGGTTCGCGTTTCGCGGCTCTGCATGGCGTCGATCAGGGCGACGTGCTCGGCGACGAGCTTTGCCGGATCGTGACCCTTCAGATTGGACACGCTGACGCGGACCAGCCGGTCGGCCTGGCCGATCAGGTCGCACAGCGCCGTCGCCATGCGGCGATTGCCGGACGCATGAGCCAGCGCGGAATGGAAGCCGCGATTGTAGGCGATGAAGTCTTCGTGGTTGCCGGAGAAGCGGCGAAATTCATCGAGCGATTTCAGAACGCTGTCCGGAGCGCTCTCGATCGCCTCGGCGACGCAGGCCGGCTCCAGCGCAAGACGGAAGCGGAGGAGGTCGCGGGCGTCCGACAGCGAGATCGGCGTGACCCGGTAGCCCTGGCGCGGCTGCACCGTCACCAAATGCTCGCGCTGCAGCCTCAAAAGCGCATCCCGAACCGGTTGGCGGCTCACCGAATAGCGTTCGGCCAGATCCTGTTCCCGCATTTCATCGCCCGGAGCGAACCGGCACACTAAAATATCAGACCTCAGAAGATCGTAGATGTTTTCGCGCAAAAGCATGATTCTAGGGACCTCGTTGGCTCCAATTTGGCAATCCTGATATTTCACGTCAAGAGCCAAATGCTTGAATTCCCTGACAGTTGATTTATCAATCGGGGGCCTCCACGGCACGCAAACGGGTGTGATCCCGCCGACGAAGTTAAGGAAAGACCGGACATGGACAGGCTTCTTGCCAACGGGACCGTCAACGCCGCGCAATCGGGCGATGGGCCGCCGCTGTTTCTCTTCCACTCGCTGTTGTCGGACCGTGCGAGCTTCGATGCGATCGTGCCCGAGCTTGAGGGATCGTTTCGCACCATCGTGCCGGAGTTGCCGGGGTTCGGCCGTTCACGCGCGGTCGAGGGCGGGCTCGTCGCTGTCGCGGACAGGATGGCGGAGGCCGTGAAGGAGGCTGCGGGCGGTGCGCCGGCGATCGTGCTCGGCAATGGCTATGGCGGCTTCGTCGCCTTGCAGATGGCGATCCGGCACCCGGAGATCGCCAGCAAGCTCGTTCTCGCCGATTGCGGCGCGGCGTTCTCGGAGCCCGGCCGCGAGGCGTTTCGCAACATGGCGAGGGTCTCGCGGGACAAGGGCCTCGAGGCGATCACTGACGTTGCGATGCGACGCTTGTTTGCGCCCGAGTTTCAGGAGCGGCATCCCGAACTGATGCGGGATCGTCGTGAAGCTTTTCTGCAGACGGATCCCGATGTGTTTCGCAGCGCATGCGACGCGTTGGCAAACCTCGATCTCCGCGCCGAACTTGCCGCGGTGAAAGTTCCTGCCCTCGTTCTGGTCGGTGAGCACGACGAAGCGACGCCTCCGCCAATGTCGCACGAGCTGGCCGCCGGTTTGCCGCGCGCCGAACTCAAGGTCATTCCAGGCTGCGCGCACGTGCCGCAGCTTCAGTCGCCGCGGCAGTTTCTCGGAGCTCTCAAGGGCTTCCTGCTTTGATCTGCGCCTGGCCGATGCCGATCCTGCGCTCGAAACGGCGATGCCTTCCGAACGGTTAATGGCGTCTGTGCGGCGGGAATTCACAAGCGGGGATGGTGCAATCCTGCGCCTGTGTTGCCCGACGCGTCAAACGTCCTCGGGGGGCACGCTCGCGTCATGCCGGAGCGAAATTCTTCAATGATTTGTACTGTGCATGGGGTTGTTTTCGCATTTTTTGTTGGAGCATCCCCAGGCCGCGAGGACCAGAGGATGAGCCGCCCGCATTGAAGCGGGCCTCCTAAGAGTTTTTATACACAGTTCTGGCACGCTCCGCGCGTCAATATCCGCAACCTGCATCGTCGCCTCTTATTGCGCGCACGAAAAGACGGGACCCGCGGGCATCGAGGGGGGCGTGAGCCATGACTGCAGTTGCTTCGGACGCTGGTCGCGCGAAGGGCGGGATCGTGCCGATCCTGCTATGCGTGGTGCCGTTCAGTCAGATTCCGCTCGATGCCTATACGCCGGGCCTGCCGCAGATGGTGGTGGACCTCGCAACCGATTCCGCGTCGATGCAGAACACCGTCACCGCCTACATGCTCGGCATGAGTCTGGCGCTGGTGCCTGTCGGCATCGCCTCCGACACGCTCGGCCGCCGTAACGTCCTGCTCGCGGGGCTATCGGTTCTCATCGCGATGAGCATCGCCTGTGCGCTCGCCACCAGCGCATCGCTGCTGCTCGCGTTGCGATTCCTGCAGGGCGTCGGCGGCTGCACCTGCCTCGTCGTCGCCTATGCGGTTGCGGCCGACTGCTTTCGCGGCCGCGAGCTCACGGCGATCTCTGGGCTGCTTGGTGCCGCCTGGGGGCTTGCACCCGTGCTCGCACCGGCGGCCGGCGGTTTCATCGTCGAGCTGACGTCCTGGCGCGGGGTCTTCGTCATCATCGCCATCGCCGCGGCCATCGTCGCTGCGATCGTCGTGCTGCTTCTGCCCGAGACGCTGCCGGCCGAGCGACGCGCGCCGTTCGATCCGCGCCGCACGGCGAGCATTCTCCGCGAAGCGCTCGTCCGTCCGGGTTTCCTGGCCTTCGTGCTGGTGTTTGCCGCCGCGGCCAGCGCGCAACTGGCGTTCGGCGTCGTCGCGCCGTTCCTCTACCAGACCGGCCTCGGTTATTCCGCGGCCGTCTACGGTCTCGTCGCGCTCGGCCTTGGCGGCGTCAATCTCGCGGGCGAGCTCGGCTGCGCGCATTTCGCACGCTTCATGCCGGCCCGCGTGATGGGCTTTGGCGCCTTCGCGCTCTTTCTCGCCGGCGCTGTGGTCTTGACCGCGACCGGCTTGGCCGTCGGTCTCGATTTCATGTCGATCACGATCGGCGGTGCGCTGGTGCTCGGCGGTTGCGGCGTGCTGTGCCCGATGATGTACGGCATGGCGCTCGGCCTGTTCGAGCGCGACCACGGCCTGATCGGCGGCCTCATCAGCGCGCTCTGCTATCTCGCGGTCAGCGGCGCCATGGCGATCGCGGCGGTGTTGCCCGAAGCGACCCAGGCGCCGATCGGATGGCTTTATCTCGGCCTCTGCGCCGTCGCAGGGACGCTGCTTGCGATCTCGTTGCCTGCGGCACGCCACGCCACACAGACTTAAGGAAGGAACCCATTCATGACCACCGTCGGTATTCGCGGCACGTTCTTCGACTTCGTCGACGATCCCTGGAAGCACATCGGCAACGAGCAGGCTGCCGCGCGCTTTCACCAGGACGGCCTGATGGTCGTCACGGATGGCGTCATCAAGGCGTTCGGTCCGTATGAGAAGATCGCCGCCGCGCATCCGGGCGTCGAGATCACCCATATCAAGGACCGCATCATCGTCCCGGGCTTCATCGACGGCCACATCCATCTGCCGCAGACCCGCGTGCTCGGTGCCTATGGCGAGCAGCTGCTGCCGTGGCTCCAGAAATCGATCTACCCCGAGGAGATCAAGTACAAGGATCGCAACTACGCGCGCGACGGTGTGAAGCGTTTTCTCGACGCACTGCTTGCCGCCGGCACCACCACCTGCCAGGCCTTCACCAGCTCCTCGCCGGTCGCGACCGAAGAGCTGTTCGAGGAAGCGGCCCGCCGCAACATGCGCGTGATCGCGGGCCTCACCGGGATCGACCGCAACGCGCCGGCCGAGTTCATCGACACGCCCGAAAACTTCCATCGCGACAGCAAGCGTCTGATCGCGCAGTACCACAACAAGGGCCGCAACCTCTATGCCATCACGCCGCGCTTCGCCTTCGGCGCCTCGCCGGAGCTGCTCAAGGCATGTCAGCGCCTCAAGCACGAGCATCCGGACTGCTGGGTCAACACCCACATCTCAGAGAATCCGGCCGAATGCAGCGGCGTGCTCGTCGAACATCCGGACTGCCAGGATTATCTCGGCGTCTACGAGAAGTTCGACCTGGTCGGGCCAAAGTTCTCCGGCGGCCACGGTGTCTATCTCTCGAACAACGAGTTCCGCCGCATGTCCAAGAAGGGCGCCGCGGTGGTGTTCTGCCCGTGCTCGAACCTGTTCCTCGGCAGCGGTCTGTTCCGCCTCGGCCGTGCCACCGATCCCGAGCATCGGGTGAAGATGTCGTTCGGCACCGACGTTGGCGGTGGCAATCGCTTCTCGATGATCTCCGTGCTCGACGACGCCTACAAGGTCGGCATGTGCAACAACACGATGCTCGACGGCAGCATTGATCCGGCGCGCAAGGATCTCGCCGAGGCCGAGCGCAACAAGCTCTCGCCCTATCGCGGTTTCTGGTCGGTCACGCTCGGCGGCGCCGAAGGCCTCTATATCGACGACAAGCTCGGCAATTTCGAACCCGGCAAGGAAGCCGATTTCGTCGCGCTCGATCCGAATGGCGGCCAGCTGGCGCAACCCTGGCACCAGTCGCTGATCGCCGACGGTGCTGGTCCGCGCACGGTCGACGACGCCGCGAACATGCTGTTCGCCGTCATGATGGTCGGCGACGACCGGTGCGTCGACGAGACCTGGGTGATGGGCAAGCGTCTCTACAAGCAGAGCTGAAGCGGACGGTCGCGATGAGCGCATCTCCGGATCCGGCGGCCCAGGCGGTCGCCCTCGTCATCCAGCGCCGCATTGCCGACGACGGCTTTGCCGCGTTCGCGCGGTGGAACGGCGAGGTCGGCGAGGCGCTGAAGGCGTGGCCCGGCTTCCTCAGTCAGGAGGTCGTGCCGCCGCAGCCGCCGGCGCACGTGGACTGGGTGACCATCCTGCGTTTCGCCAACCCGGCCGCTGCCCGCGCCTGGCTTCAGAGCGATGTACGGGCGCGGCTGATCGCGGACGTACAGCGCTTCTTCGTCGGGTCGGAGGACGTCCATATCCTTCCCGACACCGGCGTTCAGCGCGACAGCGCGGTCTCCGCCGTCATCTCCTTCAAGGTCCCGGATGGACTCGAGGATGCGTTCCTCAAATGGCAACAGCGCATCCAGGCCGCGGAGGCCGAGTTCAGGGGGTTCCTGCGTCACAAGATCGAGCGGCCTATCCCGGGCCTGCACGACGAGTGGATCGTCATCCTGTCGTTCGACAGCGATGCCAACCTCAACACGTGGCTGGACTCGCCCTTGCGGCAGACGCTGCTTGAGGAAGGCGCGCGCTTCAACGCCGGCATGAACGTGAAGCGGGCAAGCTACGGCTTCAATTTCTGGTTCCCGGCCGGCAAGACGCAGGCTCCGGAGCAAGGGCCCGGCCTGATTTGGAAGAGCAACCTCATCGTCCTGCTGGTGCTCTATCCCGTGGTCTATCTCTGGGGCTATTTCATCAGCGCGCCGCTGATCGACAGCCACGGCGTGCCGGTCTGGCTGTCGCTGTTCGTCGGCAATCTCGTGAGTACCCAGCTGCTCGGCTGGTTTCTCGTGCCGGCCGCCTTCAGGGCGCTCGACTGGTGGATCAAGCCGAAGGCAGCGCTCGGCCGCCAGATTGCGGGATATGCACTGCTTGCCGCGCTCTATGCGGGCTCGATGGGCCTGTACGCGCTGCTGCTCGCATGGCATTGGGGACGGTGAGGCCATCCACCGTGCGGACCGTTGCGGTGCTATCGGGGAGAGGTCGGTCTCTGGACGCTGACGACCATGTTCGCCCTGACATTCCTCGGCACCTCGGCAAGCGTTCCCTCAGTGGAGCGCAACCATCCGGCCCTCCTGGTGGAGGCCGCGGGCAAGCGCATCCTGGTTGATTGCGGAGAGGGCACGCAGCGCCAGTTGCTGCGCAGCGGCGCCGGCTTTCGCCGGCTCGACCGCATCCTGCTGACGCACGGGCACCTCGATCACGTGCTCGGCATCCCCGGCCTCTTCTCGACGCTGGGGTTGCGGCAGACCTCCGACGTGATGACCATTCATGCGGGCCCGGGCACGCTCGACATCGTCGTTCGCATGCTCGCCGGCTTGTGGGGCGCGGGCAGGGCGCCGATCCCTGTGGCGTTCGCACCGCTGACCGAGGGGCAAGTCATCGATGCCGGCGACTTCACCATCGACTGCTTTCCGGTCCGCCACCGCGACACCGACAGCTTTGGCTTCTCTTTCCAAAGCCCCGCGCGCCGCCACCTTCTGCCCGAGCGCCTCGCGTCTCTCAGTGTCCCGGACGGGCCAATGCGCGGAGAGCTGGCCGCCGGACGGCCGGTCGTGATCGCCGGTCGAACCATCGATCCGGAGGACGTCCTGGGTCCGCCGGGCGGCGGGAGGAAGCTCGTCGTGGTCGGCGACACTGAAACCACTGATGGTCTATCCCGACATGTCGCCGACGCCGACTTGCTGGTGATCGAGGCGACGTTCCTCGATCGTGACGCCGCGACCGCGCGGGACTACGGCCATCTCACGGCGACCGAAGCCGCTTCGTTTGCCGCCGCCAACAACGTCAAGCAGCTCGTGCTGGTCCACATGTCGGGACGGTACGACGATGAAGAGATATTGGCCGAAGCGACAAGGGTGTTTCCGAATACGCGGATCGCCGCCGACTTCGATCACATCGTGATCTAATCGCCATCACCGCACTCAGCTCGTCAATCCAGACTTGATCGTGAGATCCTGGACTTGGGCCGTCGCCTGCATCAGCCGCGGCAACGCCTGGTCGCGGAAGGCCGCCATGTCCATGCGCATCGCATCGACCGTGACGCTCAGGCCGCCGATCACAAAACCCTGAGCGTCGAAGATCGGCGTTGCCAGCGTGCGCAGGCCATAGGCATTCTCGCCGTCGGAGACGGCATGGCCTTTTTTCTTCACCTGATCGAGCCGGGCGAGCAGTGCATCGAGATCGGTCAGCGTTCGCTCCGACAGTTTGACGCGAGGACGCAACTCGAGCCGCTCGATCTGCTGGTCGCGTGGCAGATGCGCCAGCATGACATGACCGAGCGCGGCGCTGTAGGCGGGGATGCGCGTGCCCGGCCGGCGGTCCATCTTGTGACGGTCGAGGCCGGCACCGACGCGCGCGAGATAGACCACGTCGCCGCCATCGAGAATGCCGAGCGAGGCCGCATCGCCGACCGCTGGGACGAGGTCGCGCAGCAGCGGCTCGACGATCGGCCGCAACGAGCCGCGCGACAGCACGGTGTAGCCGAGGTCGAGACAGGCGACGCCGAGACGGAACCGGCGACTTTGCGGAACGGCCTGGAGATAGCCGAGTTCGGTCAGGGTCTGGATCAGGCGGAACGCCGTCCCGCGATCGAGTTCGGCCCGTGCGGCAATCTCACTCAGGGTCAGCTCGAAGGTTTCGCTGGTGAAACTCTTGAGCACGGCAAAGGCCTTGCCGACGGAGGCGACATAATTCTTGGGATTTTTGGCGCTAGTTTCCGATACGCGCTTCGCTGCCTTCCCTGCGACCTTGGCCATGCTCGAATGCCCCACCATGACAGCCATGCCCTTGACGTCGGGCCGGGCTGATTTTACGACTGCACCAGCAAATAACAAATGTTCGCATTCCGAACAACATCGTTCTGACGATCGGAGGAAGTTTTGTCGACATCATCGCTGCACCCTCATGGCGTGTTCTCCGCCGCGTTGACGCCGCTCGACGCTGAGCTTGCTCCCGATCATGCGCGCTTCGTGGACCATTGTCGCTATCTGCTCGACGAAGGCTGCGACGGCATCGCGATGCTGGGCACGACGGGTGAGGCGAACTCCTTTTCGGTGGCCGAACGCACGGCGCTGCTCGAGGCGGTGGTGGCCGCCGGCATCGCGCCGCGGCGGCTTTTGCCCGGCACCGGCGTTGCCGCGCTCAGCGACACCATCGCGCTGACGCGCCACGCCCTCTCGGTCGGCGTCGACACCGTGGTGATGCTGCCGCCGTTCTACTACAAGAACGTCACAGATGACGGCATCTTCGCCTCCTACAGCGAAGTGGTGCAGCGCATCGGTGATGCGCGCCTGAAAGTCGTCCTCTATCACTACCCGCAGATGTCGGCGCAGCCGATCTCGCATGCGCTGATCGAGCGGCTGCGCAAGGCCTATCCGGCCACGTTCACGGGCATCAAGGATTCGTCCGGCGACTTCGCCAACATGACGGCGATGGTCGAGCGCTTCCCGGGCTTCGCTGTCCTCGGCGGCGCCGATCCATTGATGCTGCCGCTGCTGCGCAGGGGCGGCGCGGGCTGCATCACCGCGACCTCCAATGTCATCGCGCGCAGTCTTGCCTATGTCTTCAAGCACTTTGGCGACAGTGACGACGATCCGGCGCTCAAGGCGGCGCAGGCGCGCATCGTGAAGGCGCGCGAGCTGGTCTCGCAATTTCCGCAGATGGCCTCGCTGAAGGCGCTGGCGGCCGACCGCACCAAGCATGCCGGTTGGCAGCGCCTGCGGCCGCCGCTGGAGTCTTTGCCGCCGGACCAGCTGAAAGAGCTGCTTGCGAATGCTGCGGCATTCGCAGCCTCCGCCTAGGCCCGGTACGGACGACGAGGCGATCTGATGTCCGACTCATTCCAGGATGCATTGGCCGGGCTCGCCGCGATCGTCAGCGACAAGCACGTCATCGCGTCCGGAGCCGACCAGGAGCCTTATGTGGTGGACTGGCGCGGGCGCTATCGCGGCCGGGCGGTCGCGGTGGTGAAGCCCGGCTCGACCGCCGAGGTCGCCTCCGTCGTCAAATACTGCGCCGATAGGCGCCTTGCGATCGTGCCGCAAGGCGGCAACACCGGCATGTGCGGAGCCGCGACGCCGGACGATCACGCGGGCAATGTCGTGATCCGGCTCGACCGCATGCGAGCCGTGCGCGACGTCAGTCCGCTCGCCAATACGATCACGGTCGAGGCCGGCTGCATTCTCGCCGAGGTCCAGAATGCGGCGCGTAGCGTCGATCGCTACTTTCCCTTGAGCCTGGGTGCCGAGGGTTCCTGCCAGATCGGCGGCAACATCTCGACCAATGCCGGCGGCACGGCCGTCCTGCGCTACGGCCCGACGCGCGATCTCGTGCTCGGGCTCGAAGCCGTGCTGCCCGACGGGCGTATCTTCAACGGCCTGCGCGCGCTGCGCAAGGACAACACGGGTTACGCGCTCAAGCAGCTCTTCATCGGGGCGGAAGGCACGCTCGGCATCGTCACCGCGGCGGTGCTGAAACTGTTCTCGCCGCCGCGCAGCTCGGCGCTGGCGCTGGTGAAATTGCAGGGTGTCGCGCAGGCACTCGAGATCATGGCGCGCCTGCGCGGTGTGGTCGGCGACCGGCTCGGCAGCCTCGAAATCATGTCGCGCTCGCAGATCGAGGCGATCGCGGAGACCGTGCCGCATGTCACCATCCCGTTCGAGCTGACGACACCGTGGTATCTGATCGTTGAGTTGACGGACACGCTCGCGGGCGTCGATCTCGACGAGCCGCTCGCCACGGCGTTGGCGGATGCGATGGAGGCCGGCATCGCCGAAGACGTCATCCTGGCCTCCAACCTCGCGCAGGCGAAGGCGATCTGGGCCGTCAGGCACAGCGTGTCCGAAGGCAACAAGCGCAGCGGCTATGTCGTCTCGCACGACAGCGTTGTGCCGCTGGAGCGCCAGGCGGACTTCGTCACCAATGTCGAGGCGCGAATTATGGCCGCTGTGCCGCATGCCCGCGTGGTGATGCATGGCCATATCGGCGACGGCAACATCCACGTGATCGCCCTGATCGACCGTGCGCATTGTCAGGAGCCGGCGACCACGGCCGCCCTGGTGGCGCAAATCAATGAGATCGTCGACGATGAGACCGCAGCGCAGGGCGGGGCGATCAGTGCCGAGCACGGCATCGGGATCACCAATCGCGTCCGGCTGGCCCGTGTCGCCGATCCGCTCGATATCGAGCTGATGCGCGGCATCAAGCGCTTGCTCGATCCGAACGGCCTGATGAACCCCGGCAAGATCTTTGGCGCGGGAGCAGCATGACGATGACGGTCGTGCGCCTGCTTGCCGACGATCTCACCGGCGCGCTCGACACCGCGGCGGAGTTCGTCGGCCTGTGCGGACCGTTCGACGTCACCTGGGCGGATTCGCCCGCGGCTCCGAGCGCGCAAAGCCTCGCGATCGACAGCGGCACCCGCGAGCGGTCGAAAGCCGACAGCGTCGAGATCGTCGGACGGCTGGCGCCGCAGCTTCAGGGTGGGACGATCGCCTACAAGAAGGTCGATAGCCTGCTCCGCGGTGCCTGGGCGGCCGAGCTCGGCGCCTGCCTGCGCGGCGGCGATTGGGCGTCATGCGTGGTCGCACCGGCCTTCGACTATCAGGGACGCCGCACCATGGGCGGCCAGCAATTTGCGCGTACGGTCCAAGGCGACTGGCATCGTGTCGGTGACAATCTCCTGGCTCAACTGCAGCTCGAGGGCATCGATGCACGGCAGGGCCGGGCCGATACGCTGTCGCAAGGCGGTGTTCAGGTCTTCGATGCCGAGAGCGACATCGACCTCGATCGCGTCGTCGAAATGGCGCGGCAGATGCCGGGGCCCGTGCTGTGGTGCGGAAGCGGCGGGCTGGCCGGCGCGCTCGCCCGCGGCCATCGCGCCGATGCGCCTAGCCGGCTGAAGCGGCCGGTGCTGGGGCTGTTCGGTTCCGACCAGGCCGCCACCGCCTCCCAGCTCGCAGCATGTGGCGAAGCCACCATCGCGTTGGCCGAAGGTGAGGGGGGCGCAGGCGTTCAACGCAAGCTGGCTGACGATGGCGTGGCGCTGGTGAAATTCGCGCTCGCGGATGGCCTTTCGCGCGCTGAGGCCGCCCAGCGGATCGCGCGCGAGCTGACGACGCTGATTGCGGTGCTCAATCCGCCCGGAACCTTGATCGTTGCTGGCGGCGAGACCTTGAAGGCCGTATGCGTTGCGCTTGGCGCGCATGCGCTCCAGGTGACGGGGCGTATCGTGCCGGGGCTACCGCGCTCGATTCTGCAAGGCGGCCGCTGGGCCGGCGTGGATGTCATCTCGAAATCCGGCGCGTTCGGCACCAGCGAGCTGTGGCGCGATCTGCTCCGGGATAATCATTTGCTCAATACGGGGAGCCCGACATGACCTCTCGTCATCTTGCCATTACCATGGGCGATCCGGCCGGGATCGGCCCGGAGATCATCGTCAAGGCCTGCCTCGGGCTGAAGGACCGGATCGCGACAGGCGATCTGCGCATCCTGATCATCGGCAGCGGCGCCGCGCTCGATGGTGCCAAGGCCGCGCTCGGCGCTGCCGTTGCGATTCCGGAGGTGAGTGCCGACGATGCTGACTGGCCGAACCTCTGTTTCCTCCAGGCGGATGTCGAGGGCACCCCGATCAAGCCCGGCGTCTTGAGCGCCGATGGCGGCCGCTTTGCCTACAAGGCGATCGAACAGGGCGTGCTTCTGACCCAGGCCGGGCGGACCTCCGCGATTGTCACCGCGCCGCTCAACAAGGAAGCACTCAACAAAGCCGGCTATCACTTCCCTGGCCATACCGAGATGCTGGCGCACCTCACCGGCGTGCGCGGGTCGGTGATGCTGCTCGCCCACGGCAACATGCGCGTCAGCCATGTCTCGACCCACGTGGCGCTGGAAGACGTGCCGAAGCGTCTGACGCCGGAGCGTCTGCGCATGGTGATCGATCTCACCAACGAGGCCTTGCTGCGGCTCGGTATCGCCAAGCCGAAGATTGCGATCGCCGCGCTCAATCCGCATGCCGGCGAGGGCGGTCTGTTCGGCCGGCAGGATATCGACGTTTCGGCACCGACGATTGCCAAGGCCGTCGCCGATGGCCTCGACGTCGTCGGCCCGGTGCCCGGCGACACCATCTTCGTCAAGCTGCGCGCCGGCCAGTACGATGCTGCGGTCGCGATGTATCACGACCAGGGGCACATCCCGGTCAAACTGCTGGGCTTCCAGGTCGATCCCGCGACCGGGCGCTGGCAGGAGCTCTCCGGCGTCAACATCACGCTGGGCCTGCCGATCATCCGCACCTCCGTCGATCACGGCACCGCCTTCGACATTGCCGGCAAGGGCATTGCCAACGAGCACAGCCTGATCGAGGCCATCGACTATGCCGAGCGGCTCTCCGCTGGCGTCTCCGCCTCCAAGTCATGAGATCTAGCGCACGATGACCAACGCCTTCACGCCCATCGAAATCCAACGTCCCACCATCCTGGAATTCGGCAACGGCACCATCACGGCTGCTGCGCGCTTCGCCGAGCGGATCGGCGCCAGGCGGCCGCTGGTGATTTCCGATCCGTTCAATGCGTGCCGCGTCGATGCGCTGGCGCTGCCGGGGGCAGTGAAAGTGTTTGGCGACGTCAAGCCTGAACCGGACCTGCCTAATCTGGAGAAGGCGGTGGCGATGGCGAAAGAGGTCGCGCCTGATCTCGTCGTCGGCTTCGGCGGCGGCAGCGCGATGGATCTCGCCAAGCTGGTCGCGGTGCTCTGCACGAGCGACGTGGCCTTTGCCGATATCGTTGGGCCGGAAAAAGTCGCCGGCCGCAGCGTGCCGCTGATGCAGATCCCGACCACGTCGGGCACCGGCAGCGAGGCCGGCACCCGCGCGCTCGTCACCGATCCTGTCAGCCAGAACAAGCAGGCGGTGCAGAGCCGCTTCATGCTTGCTGATATCGCCATCGTCGATCCTGATCTCACAATGACCGTTCCGAAGGAGGTCACTGCGGCCACCGGCGTCGATGCGCTGGCGCATTGCGTCGAGGCCTACACCAGCCGCAAGGCGCATCCGATGATCGACCTTTATGCGCTCGAGGGCGCGCGGCTGGTCGGGCAATATCTCAAGCGGGCGGTCGCTGACGGCGGGGATCGCGAGGCACGCGCGGGTCTCTCCCTGGCCTCGCTCTATGGCGGCTATTGCCTTGGACCGGTGAACACCACCGCCGGGCATGCCGTCGCTTATCCGCTGGGCACGCGCCATCATGTCGCGCATGGGCTCGCCTGTGCCGTGATCTTCCCGCATACGCTGGCCTTCAACATGCCGGCAGTCGAGGCGAAGACGGTCGCGGTGCTGGCGGCGCTCGGCCTGCCGGCGCAGAACGATGCGAAGCTCGCATTCGACGCCACTTACGATTTCTGCAAGAACCTCGGCATCGAGATGCGTCTGTCCGCGCTCGGCGTGCCCAAGGACGACCTCGGCGTGATGGCCGACGAGGCCCATGCCATTCGCCGCCTGCTCGACAATAATCCGCGAGACCTCGGCCGGGATGCGATCCTGAACATGTACGAGGTCGCGTTCTAGTCACCTCCGCCGCGCGCGGCACCCAATCAACAAAACAGTAGCAGTAGAGGAAACTTCGATGAGATCGATGTGGCTTGGTCTTGTGTCAGCCGTGCTGCTGGCGACGTCGCCGGCAAAGGCGCAGGACGGCTACCCGTCCAAGCAGGTGACGGTGATTGTGCCCTTCGCCGCCGGCGGTACCGCCGACATCTTCGCGCGCATGGTGTCGAACCATCTGCAAGTGAAGCTGGGCAAGCCGTTCGTGGTCGAGAATGTCGGCGGTGCCGGCTCGATCCTCGGCGTGACGCGGCTGGCGAAATCGGCGCCTGACGGCATCACGCTCGGCCTTGCCAGCACCTCCGCGCTCGCGATCAACCCCACGCTCTACGGGCCGAAGCTCAGCTACCAGCCGGACAGGGACCTCATGCCGGTCGCCCAGATCAGCGTCGTGCCGAACGTACTCGTCGTGAACCCCAACAAGATCAAGGCGCGCACCGTGCCGGAGCTGATCGCCTATCTGAAGGCGAACCCGGACAAGGTCTCGTTCGGCTCGGCCGGCGTCGGCACCTCGCAGCATCTCGCCGCCGAACTGTTTCAACAGATGACCGGTACCAAGATGGTGCATGTGCCCTACAAGGGCTCCAGCCAGATGCTGACGGATCTGTTGAGCGGCCAGATCGATCTTGCCTTCGACAACGTGCCACTGCTGCTGCCACAGGTGAAGACCGGCCAGCTCGCGATGCTCGCCACTGCAACGCCCAAGCGCGCCGCCTTCGATCCGGAAGTCCCGGCCGTCGCCGAGTTCCTGCCGGGCTTCGAGGCCGTGGCCTGGCACGGCTTCTTCGTCCCCGCGGTCACGCCGAAGCCCATCGTCGAAAAGCTGTCGGGCGAGATCCGCGCCTTCATGCAGCAGCCGGAGACGGTGCAGAAGATGGCCGAGCTCGGCGCGGCCGCGGTTGCGGTCGATTCCGAACCTTTCAAGGCCTACATCGCCTCCGAGACGGAGCGGTGGAAGAAGGTGATCGAAGCGGCGAATATCAAGCTGGAATAGGGGTGGTAGCTTATCCGGAGATGACGATCGGGTCGCTGTCGGCTCGGCTTCCTCACGAGCCCCCGCCGCTTCAAGGACGTGTTCGATGGGTCGGCGTTTCTGGTGTCGATCGTTATCGGCTGCGTGGCGGGGATCTCCGCGGGGCTTATGGTCGAGCCGAAGGAAATCGGCCGGCAATTTCTCCTGAGCGTCCTGGCGGCCGGATACGCTGGCGCTGACTTCATCGACGCGTTCGTGAAGAAGAGCGTCCCCGACATCAACAAGGTTGCGGAAGCGGCCAAAGCCGTCGGCGGGCCGGAAAACTTGCCGGCCGTGAAGGCGTTGGCGGTGAGGCTCCGGCCGTCGCCAACGCGATCCGCGCCAAGGCGGCAGCCGGGACTTGAAAGCCTGGTCGAAGGGGAAGGCGGCGATCGGGTGGTTTGTCGGGGCCTGATATCTGTCCGTCAGGCTGCGCTGATTTAATAGGCGAAAGGCCGGCGCCGCGTGTCGGGACGAGGGGCGGACAATTCGCAGCTTGGCAAAGGAGAGACGTGTCATGACTGTCCTGCTGAGAAACACCTTCAAGGCCTGGATCGACCGGGCGCCAGGCGCGCCGCCCAAGCTGGTCATGGTCGGCGACGTGAGAGTACCGACCGATGGCTGGCAGGCCCGGCTGACCAGGCGTTCGCCGCAAGGGATCAACCCGAAGATCCTGATCCTCGACGTGAACACGCAGCAGCCGGGTGGCGAAGCGCAGGAAGCGATCACCACGATCCCGCTCCGCTACGAGGAGAGCCCGCCGCAGGACGAATACGGCCAGGTGATGATCGCGAACGGCAAGGCTGAGATCGTGGTTCGAGTCTGCGGCTCGAACTAGCTGAGGCGCTGATGAAGCAGCAGACGGGGGGATTTTCGGCCGCAGGCATCAGCGAACTGGATCAGGCGCTGCCTGCGCCGGCGGGTCTTGGTTACCGGCGCAGTCGGGCCGCCGGTTCACAGGCCCGTGCACCGCAGCGCTTGCCAGCCCAAGGCCGAGCGGGTAGAACGCTGCCACGCCTGAGCCGTGATTTGCGCCAAACGCGCTTCCGGCCGCAGCTGAACAAGTCAGCAAGCTATTGAATTTGTTCGGCTATTCCGTTGGGGAATGGTGTAACGGTAGCACAACAGACTCTGACTCTGTTTGTCTTGGTTCGAATCCAGGTTCCCCAGCCAGTTCCGGGCGATTTACCCAGATCATAACCTGCTCTGAATCGGGCCCGCGCCGCGAGCCTGACGTGCCGTCGGCAGTCCGCGCCTTTGGTCGGTCCGGCCTCGGCGCGTTGGCCGGACTCATGGCGCCCGCGATGCGCCGCGCGGCGATGCAAGGCGAAATGACTAGCGGCGCTTCTTCCGGCCTGTCTTGGCGGCACGCTTTTTCGGCGCCCGTCGCTGGCCGCGACCTGCATCCGCCGCGCCCCATGGAATTTTTGCACTGACGCGCGTCTTGGCGCCGACGAGATTCGGCGTCTGGTTGTATTTGAGGCGACGGAGTTTGGCCGTGACGAGCTCGCTCAGCTCCTGGAACGACGGATTGGCGCCGCGGTCTCGTTGTTCGCGCAGCACCTTCGCCATGCAGAACGTGTAGGCGCCATACGACGTGACGCCGTCACGATATTCATAGGACAGCTCCTGCTCCTGGCAGGCCTCGAGGAGAATCGGCAGATAAGGACCGTGATGCCCGAGCTCGGCCCGCGTCTTGTTGTATTCCTTGTCGGGCTGGGTGCGGAGCGCCATGCTGCGCCCGAGCCGTTGCGTGGCGCCGTTGTCGCCGAGATAGTCGGCGCCGTTCTTGCTCTTGCTCAGGCTCTCGTTGAGGGGAGGGAACTCGCGCGGCACCCACATGCCTTCGCTTGCCTCCCACCGCAGCGCCCGGTGGCGGATATCGTCGGGCGGCGTCAGGCCGCGGATGCGCGGACCGCCGTCACGTGTCATGCCGCCGGAATGGCAGCAGTCGAGCATGGCGACGAAATAGCAGTCGTACGGAAGCTGTGAGTAGAGCTGGCTGAACTGGCGGTCGAGAATCGCGTGCTCGGGCGTCCAGTCGAAATCATAGGGGACCAGGCACTCGTCGACGCTATCCGGTGCGCCGCTCGGGCTGTATCTGGGAATCTGGGCGCCATGGCCCGAGTAGAACAGCATACGCTCGTCGCCGTCGCGGACGCCCTCGAGCAGCCAGTGAAGCCTTTCCATGATGCCCTGCGCCGTCGCCCGCTCATTGAGCACGACGCGTATTTCGTCCGGCTTGAAGCCGCTTTCCTGTAGCACCGAGCTCATGAGGAATACGTCGTTGACGCATCCTTCGAGCCTGTCCGCGGGTTTGGGATAGTCGTTGATGCCGATCAGCAGGGCGCGGCGGGTCGGCCGGGTGTCAATGCGGGCAATCCCCCGCGCGGCGCTGACGATGGAGCGGGACGTCGGCACCGGGACCACGTCGTGCCAGACGGTGGCGACGGTCTCGGGGCGCGACAGGTACCAGGTCGCGTTGTGATTCAGGAGATCGTTGGGGACATCGAACGGTGTCAGTACCTGCTGAAAATTGTCTGCGGCGATCTCGAGCGGATAGGTGAGAACGTGATCTTCCCGGTTGAACAGATGGTACCATTTCCGGCAGGGAAGGTCCTGAATGCGGCCTGCAAAGATGTCGCGCACCGCGGGATTGCCGATCTGCGAGCCGAACGTGACGAAGACTTTGTCCCTGATCGCAGCGGGGTTGCGCACGAACGTGTCGTAGCAGATCAGCGAGCCGAGGCTGTGAGCCAGGACAACGTCGTAGTTGCCGCTCTTCAGCTTATCGAGGACTGCGCCGCGCAGCGCGGCCTGCAACTGCTCATCCACCGACCACTGGGCGACCATGCCCGCGGTCCATCTGATCAGGGTTGGTACATCTTCGAGGCTGCGTGTGCCCGCGAGCAGATCACCGACCCCGTGGACAGTCGCGCTCGCGAGCAGTTTTGCCAGTGCGATGCCATAGGTGATGAGATTCGGCGGGCTCTTGTCGAACAGGTCGTCATTCGAGAGGAAGTCGATGGCCGGATTGAGGCTCTGATCGACGGACTGGACGGCGCGTATGATCGCCTCGGACCATGACTTTCGAAACTCGGCGTCGATCTCCGCGTGACCGACGCCGTGGACACAAAGCAATGACAGGCGGGTGCTCATGAAAGCTGCCTTCTCAACTGCAATCTGAAGTAGCCGATGTGCGAGCGCAAACGTCCGGGATGATGTCACGGCGCGGCGAGCTTCAAATGTGAAGTAGCGCACGAAATCCTCGCGACAGTTTGCCTCACCTTGCGGGTGTGATGACGTGTCGGATCGCCGTGCGCCGCTACGTCCTTGGGGCAGGCAACCCAAAGGAGATCCCGTGATGCCCTATGTCGATGGTTTCGTGCTGGCCGTGCCGAAGGACAAGATCGAGGCCTACAAGGCGCTGGCGCGAAACGCCTGCACCATATGGATGGAGCACGGCGCGCTCGACTACGTCGAGTGCATCGGCGACGACGTGCCCTATGGCGAGTTGACCTCGTTTCCGCGCGCGGTGATCGCGAAGGAGGACGAGGTCGTGGTGTTCTCCTGGATCGTCTACCGTGACCGGGAGACCCGCGATGCCGTCAACAAGAAGGTGATGGCCGATGAGCGGCTCAAGGGCGCCGACATGCCCTTCGACGGCAAGCGCATGATCTATGGCGGCTTCACGACGCTGCTGCGGGCGAGCGACGTCGTCGGCTGACGGCGTTCGCAGGGTGAGTTGGCGACAGCCTCACCCACCGCCTCTGCGTTCGCGGAAACACACGGGGGCCGGGTTACGCCAGCGGACCGCGCTTGGCACAGTCGCAGTGTTAACCCACCCCTGCAGATGGCAATGACGTCCACCGTTCGGGTTACCGCGTTCGCGCCGGGCGACGCCGGATTTGAACGCCGCCCGCGCCGGCGCGTTCGCTGCCTCCCATGCAGCATTGCGCAAGTCCGTTTCGTCTTGCCGGTGTCCGGCTGGCATGCCATCCTAGATCCACCAGGCATAAACAAACGGAAGCGGGCGCTTAGCCTGCAGCTTCCAAAATAGCTTGGTTGGGGAAACCCTTTGGGAGGTCTGATTTGATGAATTTCAAGCACGTCACCGGGCTGTTTTGCGCAGCCGCGATGTTCCTTGCGCTCGGCTCCGGCGCGCAGGCCCAGGACAAGGTCATCAAGATCGGCGTCATCATGCCGATGTCCGGCGGCACCGCCTCGATCGGTGCGCACGCCAAGGCGGCGCTCGAAGTCGCCATGGACATCATCAACAACGCCCATCCTGAGCTTGGCAATCTGCCGCTGGCGAAGAACGCCGGCCTTGCCGGCCTCGGCGGCGCCAAGATCGAGGCTGTGTTCGCCGACAACCAGGGCAACCCGGCGACGGGCCAGAATCAGGCGCTACGCCTGATCACGGAAGAGAAGGTGGCGGCCGTGTTCGGCTCCTACCAGTCCGGCGTCACGCTGACTTCGAGCGCGATCGCCGAGAAATACGGCGTTCCTTTCCTGAACTCGGAATCGGTCGCCGCCAATCTCACCGAGCGCGGCTTCAAATGGTTCTTCCGCACCACGCCGATTGCGACCGATTTCGCCAAGATCTATGTCGACTTCCTCGCCGACATCAAGGCGCAGGGTGCCAAGACCGACAGCGTCGCGGTGGTCCATGACAACACCGAATACGGCACCTCGGTCGCCAACACGATCGCCGGCGCCTTCAAGGAAAAGGGCCAGCCGATCGCGCTCGACATCGCCTATCCCGTCAATGCGACCGACTTGCAGGGCCAGGTGCTCCAGCTCAAGGACAAGAAGCCCGACGTCGTCATCATGATCAGCTACACGTCGGATGCGATCCTGTTCGCCAAGACCATGCAGTCGCTCGACTACAAGCCGGCCGTGCTGCTGGCCGACGATGCCGGCTACTCCGATCCATCCTTCACCAAGGCGGTCGGCAAGATCTCGCAAGGCGTCTTCAACCGCTCGTCCTGGGTCGTGGGACCGCCGGGCTCGGCGTCCGCCATCATCGCCGACATGTACAAGAAGAAGAGCGGCGAGGAGATGGACGACACTGTGGCGCGCCAGATGCAGGGCTTCTTCGTGCTGGCCGATGCCATCGACCGCGCCGGCTCGACCGAGCCTGCCAAGATCCAGGCCGCGCTGAAGGCGACGGACCTGAAGCCCGAGCAGCTCATGATCGGCTACAAGGGCGTGAAGTTCGACGACAAGGGCCAGAATGTCCTCGCGTCCGGCGCCATCATCCAGCTTCAGGATGGCGAGAACTATGTCGCGGTATGGCCGAAGGCCAATGCCGAGAAGGCGCCGGTGCTGCCCTACAAGGGCTGGTGAGATTGCCTGAAGGCGGGACCGCGCGTCCCGCCTTTCCCAGAATGTTTTGATCAGAGCAACGCAGCTCATGTCCTTCGTACTCGTGCAGGTGATTGTCGGCGGGCTTCTGCTTGGCGCCGTCTACGCCCTGTTTTCCTCGGGCCTCACGCTGGTGTGGGGCATGATGAACATCGTCAATTTCGCGCATGGCGACTTCGTCATGCTTGGCATGTACGTCGCCTATGTCGTCTATACGCTGATGGGGGGAGGGCCCATCCTCGGCGCCCCACTGGCGACACTGGTGCTCGCGACCGTCGGGGTCGTCGTCTATTTCGCCCTGATCCGCGACATCATGAAGGGGCCGATGCTGGCGCAGATCCTCGGCACGTTCGGGCTCGCGCTGCTGCTGCGCTATTCCGTGTTCTGGTGGTTCGGCGCCAACTTCCTGTCGATGCCGTCGAATATCGTCGGCGGCACCTATGCGTTTGCGGGCCTGCGGATCGAAGCCTCGCGGCTGCTTGCCGGTGTCGTCGCGCTGCTGGTGACATTCGGCCTCCACCTGCTTCTGACGCGCACATCGCTTGGTTCAAAAATGCTGGCGGTGGCGGAGGATCAGACCGCGGCTCAGCTTATGGGCATCAGGCCCGATACCATGCAGGCGATTGCCTGGGCCATCGCGGCCGGCGCCACCGGCCTTGCCGGCGCGCTGATCGCGAACTTCTTCTACATCGTGCCGACGGTCGGCGAGACGCTCGGCATCGTCGCCTTCGTCACGGTATCCCTTGGCGGCTTCGGCAGCGTGCCAGGCGCGCTCGTCGCGGGCCTGTTGATCGGCGTCATCGAGTCGCTCTCCGGCTATCTGATCGGTGCGGTCTACAAGGACATCGTCGTCTATGTCCTGTTCCTGTTCTTCCTCTGGTTCCGGCCGCAAGGCCTGATGGGCAAGCTCTGATGAGAAAGCTGCAATGCGGCGCTTGATCTGGCTCTCAATCGTCGCAGCACTGGCGATTGCCTATCCGTTGCTGCTGTCCTCGCCGTTCCAGCAGCGCTTGGGCGCACTGGTGCTGCTCTATGCCATCGCCGCGTCGGCCTGGAACATCGTCGGCGGCTATGCCGGCCAGGTCTCGGTCGGCCATGTCGTGTTCTTCGGCTGCGGCGCCTATGCCGCGATGGGGTCTTACGCCAAGTTCGGGCTGTCGCCACTGTTCGGCATCCCCGGCGGCATCGTGCTGGCGGTGGGGCTTGCCGCGATCATCGGCGTGCCGACGCTGCGGCTGTCGGGTCACTATTTCAGCATGGCGACGATCGCGGTCGCCGAGACCATGCGGCTGATCGTCACCAACACCGACTGGCTCGGCGCGGCCGTGGGTCTTTCCGGTCCAACGGTCCCGCGCAACATCTTCGATCTCTCGTTCCTGTCGTCGCTGCCGTACTACTACCTCTTCCTGGTCGTCCTCGTGATCACGCTGTTCATCACCTGGTGGATGACCAACAGCCGCATGGGATTCTATCTGCGCGCGATCAAGGATTCCGAGAGGGCCGCACGTTCCCTGGGCGCACCCGCGAGCCGGACCAAGCTCTACGCCTACATGCTGAGCGCGGCGCTGACGAGCGTTGCCGGCGCGCTCTATGCGATGATGTTCGGCTTCGTCGATCCCGAGTCCGGGCTCGGCATCCTGATCTCGGTCAAAATCCTGATCATGGCGGCGCTGGGCGGGGCGGGGTTGCTGTTCGGTCCGCTGGTGGGAGCCGCGATCCTCGTGCCGCTGGAGGAGATCTCCAACAGCTGGCTTGGCGGCAAGGGGGCCGGCCTCACCTTCGTCCTGTATGGCGCGATCATCGTGCTGATCGCGCGCTTCCAGCCCGGCGGCCTGCTCAGCCTGTTCATGGGACGACGCAAGCCCGGCGCAGATAAGGGAGCCGGCCATGCTCCTTGAGGCGCGCGGGATCACAAAGGCGTTCGGCAGCTTCAAGGCGGTGGACGATGCGTCCGTCACGCTGGAGCAGGGCGATATTCTCGGCCTGATCGGCCCGAACGGCGCCGGCAAATCCACCTTCTTCAATTGCCTCACCGGCGACCTCAAGACCACCTCGGGCCGCGTGCTGTTCGAGGGGACCGACATCACCGACTTCGCGCCGGAGCAGCGCGCCGGGCTCGGGCTTGCGCGCACCTTCCAGGTGCCGCAGACCTTTGAAGGCATGACGGTGCTCGAGAACGTCATGATCGGCGCCTTCCTGCGCACCTCGCATCGCCACGAGGCCGAGACCAGGGCGCGCGCGGTGCTGGAGCGCGTCGGCATGAGCAGGCTTGCGGATGCGCCGGCGCGCTCGCTGGGCACACCCGGCCGCAAGCGGCTGGAGATCGCCCGCGCACTGGCGACCGAGCCGAAGGTGCTGCTGCTCGACGAGGCCATGGCCGGGCTCAACGCCCACGAGGTGAGGCTCGCCATCGATCTCGTGCGCGACATCCACCGTTCCGGCATCACGCTCGTCATCGTCGAGCACATCATGGAAGTGATCATGTCGCTCGCGAGCCGCGTGATGGTGTTTCACCAGGGCAAGGAGATCGCCCGCGGCTCGCCGCGCGAGGTCACCTCGAACCCGGCGGTGATCGAAGCCTATCTCGGCAAACGCGCGGCGAAGGCCGCGGCCGGCCATACGCCGGTCGAGCTGATGGGCGGGCGGGACCTATGAGCGGCGCGCTTCTTCGGATCGAGCACCTCGAGGTGCGCTATGGCGACCTCATCGGTGTCTCCGACGTCTCGCTGGAGGTGCCGGAGGGCAGCGTCGTCGCGCTGCTCGGCTCCAATGGCGGCGGCAAGACCACGACGCTGAACGCAATCGCGGGTCTCATTCCCGTGCATTCCGGATCGATCAGCTTTCGCGGCGAGGACATCGCCGGCCAGAAGGCCTTTGCGATCGTGCGCAAGGGGCTGGCGCTGTCGCCGGAAGGCTGGCGGCTGTTCGTGCAGCAGAGCGTCGAGAACAATCTGATGCTCGGCGCGACGCCGTTGCACGACAAGTCACGCCAGGCCAATTTGCTTGAGCGCGTCTACGAGATCTTCCCGCGCCTGAAGGAGCGCCGCAACCAGCGCGCCGGCACGATGTCCGGCGGCGAGCGGCAGATGCTCGCGGTCGGCCGCGCGCTGATGAGCGATCCGAAGCTATTGATGCTGGACGAACCGTCGCTCGGCCTCGCGCCGGCGGTCGTCGAATCCATGTACGAGACCTTCGGCCGCCTGCATCGCGAGGGCCTGACCATCCTGCTCGCCGAGCAGTCGATCGAGCTCGCGCTGGAAGTCTCGGACTTCGCGACCGTGCTCCAGGTCGGCAAGAGCGTGCTGTCCGGCACGGCCGCGGCGCTCGCACAGGACCCGCAGGTGCAGAAGGCCTATCTCGGCGTCGACTGATTGATCTCCGCCTGGAGCAACAGCAACAGGCAACCGGCCAGCCGCGTCTCCATCTCTTTTGATCCAAGCGAAAGCGGCCCGGGATCGTTGAGGATCGCGTTCACCAGCGTGCCCAGCACGACCTGGAAGCCGAAGGCGATCGTGCGGGTCTTGGCGGCCTTGCGTCCCTTGCCCATAGCCGGGAGCAGGAGAGGGGTCGCGCGTTCAGTCGTTGCCTTCGCGAGGGCCTTGAACGGCGTCCATTTGTCCGGGCGCGTGTCGTCGTGCTGAAGCGCGGCGCGCAGCACGCCCTCGTGGTTGCGCATCCAGGCGATGATCCCGCTGACGATGGTGTGGCAGAGCTTGTCGAGGTCCGTATCCGGTGACGGTCGCCTCATGTCGCCGAGCCGTTGCTCGCCGTCGCGCGCGGCCAGCGCCATCAGTGCGTTGAAATAGGCCTCCTTGCTCTCGAAGCGGCTGTAGAAGGCGCCGACGGTGGCGCCGACCTCGGTGCAGAGCGCCTCGATCGACAGCTCGGCCAGGCTGCGCGTGCGCAGCATGTCGGCGCCGGCGCGCAGCAGCGCCAGTGTCGTCTCGCGGCTGCGCTTCTGCCGCGACGGGGCAACGCCGGGCAGGTCGAAATCGGGTTCGTCCGAGCTTGGCCGCATCCGCGCTTGCATCCGGCTAAAACAATAATCATAATTCGGATTATAATTTAAGCGTGGCCGAGCCGCGGGTCAACCGCAGCCGCCGGGCTACATCGGGAGGAGCAGATGAGCGCAAACAGCGGCACGCCGTTCCGCGGCACCGTCGGCAAGACGGTCGCGGAGTCAAAACCCTGGTGGCCGGATGCGCCGAAGCCGCCCGAGGGGGCGCCGAACATCCTGGTCGTGCTGTTCGACGACGTCGGCTTCTCCGATTTCGGCTGCTATGGCTCGGCAATCAAGACGCCGACCATCGGCCGGCTCGCCGCGGAGGGGCTGCGCTACTCCGGCTTTCATACCACAGCGATGTGCTCGACGACGCGCGCCGCGCTGCTGACCGGGCGCAATCATCACTCGGTCGGCGTCGGCTGCCTTGCCAATTTCGATTCCGGCTATCCCGGCTATCGCGGCAAGATCGCGCGCGAGGCGGGGACGCTGGCCGAGATGCTGCGCGGACATGGCTATCGCAACTACATGGTCGGCAAATGGCACGTCACGCCGCTGACCGAAAGCGGAGCCACCGGCCCGTTCGACGGCTGGCCGCTCGGCCGCGGCTTCGACCGCTTCTACGGCTTCCTTGATGCCGAGACCGACCAGTACGCGCCGGAGCTCGTCTCCGACAACACGCATATCGATCCACCGGGCACGTATGCGGACGGCTATCATCTGACCGAAGATCTGATCGACCAGTCGATCCGCTTCATCGGCGACCATGTCGCTGACCGTCCTGACGTTCCCTGGCTCACCTGGGTCGCACTTGGCGCCTGCCACGCGCCGCATCAGGCGCCGGCCGATATCATCATGAGCTATGATGCCGAATTCGCGCACGGCTGGGACGTCGAGCGCGAACGGCGTCTGGCACGCCAGAAGGCGATGGGGCTGGTGCCTGAGGGAACGCGGATG
The DNA here is from genome assembly GCF_051810765.1 of Bradyrhizobium sp. 604_D8_N2_3. Taxonomy (NCBI): domain Bacteria; kingdom Pseudomonadati; phylum Pseudomonadota; class Alphaproteobacteria; order Hyphomicrobiales; family Nitrobacteraceae; genus Bradyrhizobium; species Bradyrhizobium sp. 604_D8_N2_3. The sequence continues at coordinate 4,080,631 of NZ_JBPWPM010000001.1, forward strand.
CCGGCGCGCAACGACGGTGTGAAGCCGTGGGAGGAGCACTCGACCGATGAGCGCCGCGTCTTCACCCGCCTGCAGGCGGCTTTCGCCGGCATGCTCGATCATTCCGATCGGCATCTTGCACGGCTTGTCTCGTTCCTGGAAACGGCCGGCATTCGCGACAACACCGTGATCATCGTGATGTCCGACAACGGCGCGAGCCAGGAGGGCGGGCCGCTCGGCTTCGTCAACGCGATGGGGCCGTTCAACTTCAAGCCGGAGCCGATTGCGGAGAAGCTCGCGCGTCTCGACGATATCGGCGGGCCCGACACCCACAGCAATTTCCCGCATGGCTGGGCGATGGCGTCGAACACGCCGCTGCGGCGCTACAAGCAGAACACCCATGGCGGCGGCATCCGCGATCCCTTCGTCATCAACTGGCCGAAGAAGATCGCAGGCAAAGGCGAGCTGCGGCACCAGTTCGTCCACGCCTGCGACCTCACGCCGACGCTACTGGAGCTGATCGGCGTCGAGTCGCCCAGCACGATCGCGGGGTGCCCGCAGATGCCGCTGGAAGGCGAGAGCTTTGCGCGCTCGATCACGGATGCGTCCGCGCCCTCAAAGAGCTCGCCGCAATATTTCGAGATGTTCGGCCATCGCGGCCTCTGGCAGGGCGGATGGAAGGCGGTCGCCTTCCATCCCTCTGGCACGCCGTTCGAGAACGACAAATGGGAGCTGTTTCATCTCGACCAGGATTTCTCCGAGACCGACGATTTCGCCGCGAAGGAGCCTGAGCGTCTGGCCGCAATGATCGCGACGTGGTGGGCGGAAGCTGACAAGCACAAGGTGCTGCCGCTCGACGATCGCTTCGGTCCGCGCTTCGCCGAGAACGCCGCGCGCTTCCATGGTGCGCGCCACCATTTCGTCTTCCACGCCGGCATGGGTCACGTGCCGACCGATGTCGCGCCGGACGTGCGCAGCCGCAGTTACACGATCGAGGCGCATGTCGAGATCGACGGGCAGGGCGCCGATGGCGTGCTGATCTCGCATGGCGACGCGACGTCGGGCTACAGTCTCTACATCAGGGATGGCCATCTCGTGCACGACCTCAACATCGGCGGCAGCCACCAGATCGCGCGGTCGGACCGGAAAGTGCCGTCAGGCGCGCGGCGGCTCGGGGTGCATGTCGAGCGGCTCGTGCGCAAGGAGCCGCCGGCCAAGGGTTCGCGCACCGGCGTCACCGAATACACGCTGCTGATCGACGGCGAGCCGGCGGGGGCGCTCCAGACCAGCTCGGCTTCCACACGCTGATCTCGTGGTCCGGCCTCGACATCGGCCGTGACCGCGGCAGCCCCGTGTCGCATTACGAGGCGCCGTTCGAGTTCGAGGGGCGGCTGCTGCGCGTCACCGTCACCATGCACAACGACCAGAAGCTCGACGGCGATGCCGTCGGCAATGCGCAGATGGCGCGGCAGTGATAGGGAAGAGGCGGCGCAGCATCCGCGCCGTCATTGCGAGCGCAGCGAAGCAATCCAGACTGCCTCCGCGGAAAGATTGCTGGATTGCTTCGCTACGCTCGCAATGACGAGGTGAGAGAGCGTCCACTCCAACAGGAAACGGGAGCGGTCCTTACTTGATCTTGTCGTAGGCCGCTGCGAAATCGCCCAGCGGCATCGGGATCGCGATCGCCTCCTTGGCCATGTTCTGGAAGGAGACCTTCAGCTGCTTGCCCGACCGCAAGGCCGCGAGCAGGTCCGCCGCGATTGGCGTCGAGGCGTAGCAGCCGCGGTTCTCGCAGGTCTGGATCTGAAGATCGAATGTCTTGCCCTCGTCGACCTGGAGCTTGGCGCCGACGGGCAGGTTGAGGCCGAGCGGCAATTGCAGCAGCGCCACCGGCGTGCGGGTGTCGGGCGCGATACGGATGTTGATCAGGACGATGGTCTGGCCGGTCTTGGTCAGCACCGCGTTCTGCTCCATTGCGCATTCGAGCGGCGCGTCGCGGCTGACGCTGGTGCAGCGCACGACCCATCCGGCTTGCTGCGCACCGTCAGCCTGCGGCTGGGTCGGAGCTGGCGCGGGCTGTGCGGCCGGTGCAGGGGAAGCGGCGTTCTTTTTGGCGCTCTGCTGGGCATACGCGCCGCCTGTCGACAGCAGAAGGGCGGCGGCGAGGGCGACAAGTCTGGATTGCATGGACATGGCGAAACCGCGTTGGCGTGAACCGAGGGCCTCGCTGTAGCGTCGCGGAAGCCGCGGTGCAAGCTTACTCGGCGGCCTGCTTGACGGTGCTGTGCTCGGGCGCCTCGTGACCTTTGCCGTCACCCGAACGGCCCCAGCCCGAGAACCAGTTGTTGAGCTCGTCGAGATAGAGATAGACCACCGGGGTGGTGAACAGCGTCAGCGCCTGGCTGACGATCAGGCCGCCGACCATGGCGTAGCCGAGCGGCTGGCGGATCTCGGCGCCGGTGCCGTGGCCGAGCATCAGCGGCACGCCGCCGAGCAGGGCGGCCATCGTCGTCATCATGATCGGCCGGAAGCGCAGCAGCGCGGCCTGACGGATCGATTCCTCCGGCGTCTTGTGTTCGTCGCGCTCGGCCGCGATGGCGAAGTCGACCATCATGATGCCGTTCTTCTTCACGATGCCGATCAGGAGAATGATTCCGATCAGCGCGATCAAACTGAAGTCGAAGCCGGCAGCCATCAGGATCAGGAGCGCGCCGACGCCGGCCGAGGGCAGGGTCGACAGAATCGTGATCGGATGGATGTAGCTCTCGTACAGGATGCCGAGGATCAGATAGACCACGACGAGGGCTGCGAGGATCAGCAGCGGCACGGTGCCGAGCGACTGCTGGAACGCCTGCGCGGTGCCCTGGAAACTCGAATTCAGGGTCGGTGGTGCTCCGAGATCGGCCATCGCCTTCTGCACGGCCTCGGTGGCCTGGCCGAGCGCGACACCCTGGGCGAGGTTGAAGCTGATCGTGATCGCCGGGAACTGGCCCTGGTGGCTGATCGAGAGCGGGCGGACCGGATCGGTGGTCCAGGTCGCAAAGGTCGACAGCGGCACCTGATCGCCGGTCAGCGGCGATTTCAGGTAGAGCTTGTTCAGGCTGTCGAGACTGCCCTGCATCTCCGGCAGGATCTCGAGGATCACCTTGTAGGTGTTGAGCTGGGTGAAATACTGCGTGACCTGCCGCTGTCCGAAGGCGTCGTACAGCGTGTCGTCGATCAGCTGCGGCTGGATGCCGTAGCGCGATGCGGTGTCGCGGTTGATCTTGAGCTGGACCGTGGTGCCCTGCGTCTGCTGGTCGGTCGCGACGTCGCGCAGTTGCGGCAGCGTCTGCATCTTGGCGAGGATTTTCGGCGCCCAGTCGTTGAGCTCGGTGAGATCGGCATCCTGTAGCGTGAATTCAAACTGCGTGCGCGTCGGCCGGCCGCCGAGCCGGACGTCCTGGGCCGCCTGCATGTAGAGGCGGGCGCCCGACACCTTCTCGAGCTTGGGACGCAGCCGGGCAATGATCTCCTGCGCCGACGCGTTGCGCTCGTTGCGCGGCTTCAGCGTGATGAACAAATTGCCGTTGTTGCCGGCGCGGCCGCTGCCGCCGATGTTCATCGCGATCGTGGCGACGTCGGGATCGTCCATCACGATCTTGCCGAGCTCGACCTGGCGGCGCTGCATCTCGGCGAAGGAGATGTCCTGGGACGCTTCGGAGGTCGCGGTGATCAGGCCGACGTCCTGCTGCGGGAAGAAGCCCTTCGGGATCAGGATGAACAAATAGATCGACAGGCCGAGCGTGGCGAAGAAGATCAGGAGCGTGGTGCGGCGCCAGGCCAGAGCATGATCGAGAACGTACTCGTAGCCGCGCAGCATGCCGTCGAAGGCGCGTTCGCTCCACTGGTAGAACTTGCCGTGGGTCACCTCGCCATGAGCGCGCAGGAAGCGTGAGGCCATCATCGGCGTCAGCGTCAGCGACACGAACATCGAGACGAAGATGGTCATCGCCAGCACGACGGCGAACTCGCGGAACAGGCGTCCGATGATGCCGCCCATCAGCAGCAGCGGGATCAGCACCGCGACCAGCGAGATGCTGATCGAGACGATGGTGAAGCCGATTTCCTTGGAGCCCTTGAAGGCGGCCGCCATCGGCGATTCGCCTTCCTCGATGTAGCGCGTGATGTTCTCGAGCATCACGATGGCGTCGTCGACGACGAATCCGACCGCGATGGTGAGCGCCATCAGCGATAGATTGTCGAGCGAATAGCCAACCACCCACATCAGGGCGCACGCGCCCAGTAGCGCCAGCGGAACCGTGATGGTGGGAATGACCGTCGCCCAGAAGCTGCGCAGGAAGACGAAGATGACCATGACCACGAGGGCAATGGTCAGCAGCAGCGTGAACTGGACGTCCTCGACCGCGGCGCGGATGGTCGTGGTGCGGTCGCTGATCAACTCGATCTTGATCGCGGGCGGAATCGCCGCGACGAGGCGGGGCAGGGTGGCCTTGATCCGGTCGACGGTCTCGATGACGTTGGCGCCCGGCTGCTTGAACACCACCAGGAACACGCCACGCTTGCCGTTGGCCCAGGCTGCCTGCTTGGCGTCCTCGGCGCCGCTCACCGCCTGTCCGATGTCGCGGATTCGAAGCGGACCGCCATTGCGATAGGCGATGACGACGTCGTTCCAGTCCTTGGACTGGGTGAGCTGGTCGTTGGCGTAGATCGTGTAGGCGCGCTTCGGCCCGTCGATATTGCCCTTGGGGCTGTCGACCGTGGTGATCGCGATCTGGCTGCGCACGTCCTCCAGCGACAGGCCCTTGGCGACGAGTTTCGCCGGGTCGATCTGAATGCGGATGGAGGGCTTCTGCTGGCCGCCGATGAAGACCTGCGCGACGCCCGAGAGCTGGCTGATCTGCTGGGCAAGCTGGGCGTCGACGGCATCGCTGACGGTGGTCAGCGGCAGTGTATCGGATGTCGCCGAGAGCAGCAGGATCGGCGCGTCGGCCGGGTTGACCTTGCGGTAGGTCGGCGGCGAGGGCAGGTTCTTCGGCAGCTGGCCGCTTGCGGCGTTGATGGCGCCCTGCACGTCGTTGGCGGCGCCGTCGATGCTGCGGTTGAGGTCGAACTGGATGGTGATCGAGGCGGTGCCGAGATAACTCGTCGAGGTCATCTGGGCGATGCCGGGGATCTGGGCGAATTGCCGCTCGAGCGGCTGGGCCACCGACGAAGCCATCGTCTCGGGGCTGCCGCCCGGCAAATTGGCCGTGATCTGGATGGTCGGGAAGTCCACCTGCGGCAGCGGCGCGACCGGCAGCAGGGGATAGGCGACGAGACCGACGAAGAGAATTCCGGCCATCAGCAGCGAGGTGCCGATGGGATAACGGATGAAAGGTGCCGAAATCCCGCCCTCGGTCATTCCTGTCGTACCTTGTTCTGGCTCGGATCCGAGCTTGCTACGGCCGTCGAGACCAGGCTTCCGGGTTGGACCTTGAACTGGCCGCCGGTGATCACCTGCTGACCCGGGCTCAAGCCTTCGTCGACGACCGAACGGCCGTCGATGGCGTAGCTGACCTTGATCTTGTGCACTTCCGCCTTGTTGTCCTGATTGACGGTATAGGCGTAGAGGCCGTTGGTCGAATGCTGAACCGCGTCATCCGGAACCACGGTCGCGTCCTTCAGGGTGCGTACCAGAAGGCGCGTCGAAACCGACTGGCCCGGCCACAGCGTGTGTTCCTTGTTGTCGAACACCGCCTTGAGCCGAATAGTCCCGCTGGTCGTGTCGACCTGGTTGTTGATGACCGCGAGCTTGCCCTCGGCCAGCGTCTTCTTGCCGTCGGTGGTGAACGCGATCACCTTGAGCGCACCGGCCTTCTGGCCTTCGCTGATATAGGGCAGCTGGTCTTCCGGCGCGGTGAAGATCACCGAGATCGGCTCGACCTGCGAGATCGTCACGATTCCCGTCTGCGTGGAGGCGTTGACGATGTTGCCAACGTCGACCAGGCGCAGCCCGGCCACGCCGGTGAACGGCGCCTTGATCTGGGTGTAGTCGAGCTGGGTCTGGGCGTTGGAGATGGCGGCTTCGTCGGCGGCGATCTGGGCGGTCAGCTGCGCGACGGTGGAACGCTGGGTGTCGACCCGCTGCGCGGTCGCGAACTCGCCAAGCTTCATGGCACGCTGGAGCTCGAGGTTGGCGTTGGCTAGATTCGCCTCGTCCTGCGCCTTCTTGGCCTTGGCTTGGTCGAGCGTGGCTTGATAGGGCCGGGGATCGATCGAGACCAGAAGCTCGTCCTGCTTGACCATCTGGCCTTCGCTGAAGGCGATCTTGTCGATCTGGCCGTCAACCCGGCTCCGGACCTGTACCGTATTGAAGCCCTGAACCGTGCCGAGACCGGTCAGGTATACCGGAAAGTCGGCCTTCTGGACCGGCGAAACGCTGACGGGGATGGCGGACGGGCGCGCCGGACCCTTCTGAGCCGTCTGGGTTTTTCCGGCCTCGGGCGAGCCGAATTTCTGCCAGCCATAGTAACCCGCGGAGGCCACGGCCGCGATGATCAGAATCCAGAGGATCGGCCGTGTTTTTTTCATGTCGGCTCGTTGGCTCTTACGCCCAAAACTACGAATTGTGGAGCAATCATAGGGTTCCAGCGCGCTTGTATAATACACGCCAAGTTCCAGTGTAAACAGCACTATCGGTTCGGAATCCTAAACAATTGGAAAGCTTTGCACTGTCTAGGCAGCTCCGTGACACTACGGTGTGCAGTGCTGCATTTTCCCGGCGCGAACGATCCGCGCGCAAATCTTGGGCAATGCCCGGAGCCGGTGTGGGCGGCCTGCAGAGCTGTCCGCAAGGGCGCCCCGGCTGCGCTGCGAAGTGAGCCGGAAACAACTCCCGTGAGAACGGTTCTAATTCGCCTGCACGGCGTTTCGGTTGTCAGGAAATCCGGCATCGGTCATATCGGCCCCGCCACAACGGGAGCGCAGGATGGACGAACTGAACGGCAAGCTGATCGCGTGCCAGATTCTGATCACGGGACTGATCGCGCGCGTCGCCAACGAGCAGCGCGATCCCTTGCGATTTCTGACCGACTTCCGCGACGAGATCAAAGCCGTCGTCAACGGCGTCAACATCGCCGGCATGGACAACTCCGATCGCGTGCGCGCCGTCGCGCAGAAAACCGTCGACGAATTGTTCTCGCTGATGAAGCCGCCGAGCAGCGATTGAGAGCGGCGCCGCTGCTCGCGCCTGCGCAGCTCTCGCATGCGCCCATGTTTCCAGATTGAAATCTGCACCGAGTCCGATCTGGATGAATTCAAATGTGCTGGCAGATCAATCGCATTGACCTGCTTTTCTCCGACCGATAGCACCGCCCCATCGTTCGCGTCTCTGCATCGATGAAGCGCATCAGCTCGAAGGTTGACGCGGCACGACGAGATCGCAGCGCTTAATGTCCAGATTAGAACGGTTCAAGTTTAGAACCATTTAAAACTGCGGCGTCCTCCATCGAGTTTAGAATTGCTTTGAAATGGTCGGATTCAAACGGAGTGTGGCCGAGATCGCGTTGACCCCCATGAACACGCCCGATAGCACCAATGCGTCGCGTTGTCGCAACGCGACCAATGGAAGCATAAGCACTGTGGGGCGTGTGATGGGCATGATGAAGACACCGCGATCGTTGCGTTCGGTCGCGGATCGGAAATCCTTCGGCAACAATTTCGACGCTGCGACCGGCAAGACTGTGTCCACGGTCGCCAGTCTGATCGCGGTCGCGACGGTCTCGACCGGCGCACAGGCGCAGCAGACCAATCTGCCCCCCGTGAACGTCGATGCGCCTCAGCAGCGTCCGCGTCCGACCGCTTCGAAGCCCACCGCCGATCAGATTCGCGCGCGCAACGCGCTGCGGCGCGCGGCGCAGCGGCAGCAGGCCGCACAAGCGCCTGTCGCCAATCCGAGCCCTGGTCCTGCCGATCGTGATCCGTACGCAAATCCCGCCGCGCCTTATATGGCCACCCGAGTGCAAGCGTCGGGTAAATTCCCTGAGCCAATCCTCAACACGCCAAAATCGATCACCGTGCTTACAAAGGATGTGCTCGCGGACAAGAACGCCACGACGCTGAAGCAGGCGATCCTGAGCACGGCAGGCGTGACGCTCGGAACGGGTGAGGGCGGCAATGCCTTCGGTGACCGCTTCTTCATTCGCGGCTTCGATGCCCGCAACGACATCTTCATCGACGGCGTGCGCGACGCGGGCGTCAGCGTCCGTGAAAACTTCTTCACCGAGCAGGTCGAAATTCTGCGTGGTCCGGGCTCAACTTTCGCGGGCCGCGGTGTCGCCGGTGGTGCGATCAACATCGTCACCAAGCAGGCGACGACGCAGAACAGTTTCTACAACATGGACACGACGTTTGGCACCGACCAGACCAAGCGTGTGGTGCTCGACGTCAACCAGGTGATCAACCCGACGCTGGCCGTTCGTGCCGGCGGTCTGTTCCAGGACGCCGATGTCGCCGGTCGCGATTTCGTCAAGGATAATCGCAACGGCGCGTTCGTCGCCACGACCTGGAAGCCGACCGACACGATCAGGGTGACCGGGGGTTACATCCACACCGAGTTGACCGGCGTGCCGGACTTCGGCGTGCCCTACTACCGGCCGAGCACGGCGACGACCGCCGGTGGGCCGTTCCCGGACTTCGGCTCCAACCGCAACAACTGGTATGGCCAGATCAACCGCGACTTCTACCGGACCGGCCAGGACATCGGCTCGTTAAACGCGGAAGTGCAGATCACGCCCGACTTGATGGTCAGCAACAAGTTCCGCGTATCTCGTTCGACCCAGAACTATGTCGGAACGCTGCCTGAGCAGCCGGTGATCGCCAACCCGCTTTCGAATTCGACGCTCACGATGAATCCGCAGAGCCGTCTCCAGATCACTGACGTGCTCGCCAACCAGACGGAAGCGACCTACAAGTTCCAGGACTGGGCCGGCTTCAAGCACACCGCGCTGGCCGGGATCGAAGTCGATCGCGAGCGGTCGTCGATCGACAAGTATCTCGGGCTCACCTCGGAAGGGAACGGAGTTCCGATCACTCCAGGCGGCTCGCCGACAGGTGTCAGCGTCTTCTTCCCTCAGGACACGTTCTTGCCCGGGAAGGCGCTCGCACTGGCCGGTCTGCCGGCCAAGATCGGCATCGACACTGTCAGCGGCTACGTCATGGACAGTGCGAACTATCGTGACCTCCTGATCCTCAATGGCGGCTTCCGCTACGACAACTACAACCTCGATACGTCTGCATACGGGGCGGGCAACGCTCTCAAGCAGCAATCGGCAAACTTCCTGATTCCCAACTTCAATCTCGGTTTGACCTTGAAGCCGGCGCCAAACGGCAGCGTGTACGTGGCCTACGCGACCTCAGCGAACCCGGTGGGCGCCGAGTTCGACGGCACCAGCACCGCGTATGGCGGCGTCAATCCCGCTCTGGCCGGCGGCAACAATCAGATCTTCGGGCCGGAGAAGAACACGGCCATCGAACTCGGCACCAAGTGGGAGCTGTTCGACCGCCACCTGCTCCTGACGGCTGCGCTGTTTCAGACCACCAAGGACAATGCGCGCGAGGCACAGAACGTCAATAGTGTGGCCACGGCGTCCGCGTTGGGATGCGTCTATCCCGCCGGCACGACCGGCAACATATCGTGTATCACCGCAGGTTCCGCTTATCGTATTCGCGGCATCGATCTCGGCGTGAGCGGCAAGATCACCGACAAATGGAGTGTGTTCGGCGGCCTCGTCCTGATGCAGTCGGAGGTTACGGCGTCCAACGTGAAGCCCGCGAACATGCCCGCGCCGCTTCTCTACACCACCAATGTCGGGCTTCCTCTGGCCAACGTTGCCCATCAGTCGTTCAGCATGCTGTCGAAGTACCAGTTCAACGATATCTGGGAACTGGGCGGGCAGGCCGTCTACCGCTCGAAGATCTACGGTGGCTCGTTGCTTGCGGCCAACGCAGGCACGTCGCTTCCGAGCTACTGGCGCTTCGATGTGTTCGCGGAAGCCAAGATCAACAAGAACTGGCAGTTGAAGCTGTTCGTGAACAACATCTTCGACAAACGCTACTATGACGCGCTGTACCAGAGCGCCGCGCCCTTCGTGCTGGAAGCACCGGGACGCGCCGCCTATCTGGTGATCTCGGCGCGCTACTGATGGAGTAACGACGAGGTGCCATGCTGACATGCATAGACGGCGTCCTGAGCAAGGATGATGTGGCGGAATTCCGCCGCATCATGGACGCCAGCGAATGGGAAGACGGCCGTTCCACCGCGGGCGCGCAGTCAGCAATGGTCAAGCGCAATGAGCAGTTGCCGCCTGACAGCGAGGTCGCGCGCAAGCTCGGCAACCGCATCATCTCGGCGTTGACGTCGAACCCGCGTTTCCTGGCAGCGGCGATCCCACTGCAGATCTTCCCGCCGCTGTTCAACCGCTATGCGGCGAACAGCGGCCATCATTTCGGGCTGCATGTCGACAATGCGATCCGGGGCGACCGCCTGACCGGCCTTCGCATCCGCACAGACCTGTCGGTCACGCTGTTCCTGGCCGAGCCGGAAGAGTATGACGGTGGCGAACTTGTGATCGAGGACACCTACGGTTCGCACGAAGTGAAGTTGCAAGCCGGGGACTGCGTGCTCTATCCCTCGACCAGCCTCCATCTCGTCACGCCGGTGACGAGGGGGACGCGGGTTGCGTCTTTCTTCTGGCTTCAGAGCATGATACGGGACGATCAAGCCCGGAGCATGATCTTTGACCTCGACACCGCGATACAGGCGCTGGTGGAACGGCTCGGGCGTGACGATCCCGAAACGGTCAAATTGACGGGTATCTATCACAACCTCATTCGCTACTGGGCCGAAGTATGAAGATCATGTCCTTCCAAGCAAGCCTTGCCGCCGCCTTGATGCTGGCGGCCGCCTGGCTCGTATCCCCTGTTTCTGCCCAGACACAGACCCCGCCGGCGGCACCTGCACCGGCACAGGCGACGGCTCAGCCGGCCACCGCCAGCCCGGCTCCGGCTGCCGCTCCGGCGGTGGTGGCGCCCGTGGCGAAGCCCGACGCGGCCGCTATCGCGCCGGCCATGAAGGAGCTGTCGCCCTGGGTGATGTTCATGTCGGCGGACGTCATCGTGAAGGCGGTGATGATCGGGCTTGCCTTCGCATCGCTGATGACCTGGACCGTCCTGATCGCCAAGTCGATCGAGCTGTCGGTCGCGTCCGGCAAGCTTCGTTCGGCACTGAAGAAGATCTCGGAGGCGCGCTCGCTCGCGGAAGCGCAGATGGCGCTCGGCGCCAAGCAGGGCATTCTGCCGTCCTTCCTGGCGGCGGCGCTGCGTGAGGCGCGGATGTCGGCCGGCCTGTCCAGCGATGCCGGCATCAAGGAGCGTGCGGCCTCGAGCTTTTCCGAAATCGTGCGCGCGGAGGCGCGGCGCATCCGCATCGGCATGGGCGTGCTGGCGACCATCGGCTCGACATCACCCTTCGTCGGCCTGTTCGGCACGGTCTGGGGCATCATGAACAGCTTCATCGGCATCTCGAAGTCGCAGACCACGAACCTCGCCGTGGTCGCGCCCGGCATCGCCGAGGCGCTGCTCGCGACCGCGATCGGCCTCGTCGCCGCCATTCCCGCCGTCATCATCTACAACCACTTCTCGCGCGTGACGAAAAGCTATCTCGAGCTCGTCAGCCGTGCCTCGGGCGCAGCGGGGCGGCTGCTCTCGCGCGATCTCGACCGCAGCCACGGCAGCGCGCATTCGCGCGCGGCGGAGTGAACCATGGGCGTTTCGCTCGCAGACAATGATGACGACGACGATTTCGGCGAGACGCATGACATCAACGTCACGCCGTTCATCGACGTCATCCTGGTGCTGCTGATCATCTTCATGGTCGCAGCTCCGCTCTCCACGGTCGACCTGCCGATCGATCTGCCGACCTCGAGCGCGACCCCGCAGAAGAAGCCGGACAAGCCGACCTATCTCAGCATCAAGCCCGATCTGACGCTTGCGATCGGCGAAAACCCGGTCCACCGCGCCGAGTTGATCGGGACCCTCGACGGCCTGTCCGACATGAGCAAGGACAAGTATGTCTTCCTGCGCGCCGATCGCTCGGTGCCGTATGGCGAATTGATGAGTGTCATGGAGCTCTTGCGCTCAGGCGGCTATTCCCGGGTGAAGCTGGTCGCGCTGGAGGGCGCTCCCGGAGCGCCTGCGGCAGGCGCCGGTCAGCCTTAGAGGCGCACGATGTCGGACGAAGCCAGACCATCCCGGAAGCTCTGGATTTTGGCGGCGGTGGCGGCGCTCGCGCTCCATCTGGGCGGTGCCGCGCTCGCCCTGGCCCATCTGCGGACCGATGACGACGACGATGGCCTGGGCGCGTCCGGCGCGGAGTTCGCCGTCGAGATGGCCTCGCCCAAGGCGCCCGAGACCGACCTTCCGCCGGGACCGGACAGCGAAGCGATGCAGGAGCAGCAGGCGCTTCCCGAGCAAAAGGCCGAGACCAAGGAAACCGAGCTTCCAAAGGACCAGTCGCAACCGGTCGACGATCCCGATCGGGTCGTCACCGAAAACATCTCGAAGAAGCCGCAGGACGAGGATCCCAAGATCGCGGCGGTCGAGACACCCGCTGCCGAGGCTTCGCCGCAGTCGGTTGCAACGGCGCGGCAGACACTCGACGAGGACGCGCGCGAGGCCGAGAAGGCCCTGGCGCCGGTGCTTGGCCTCGGCAAAGACATCCTCAGGATCACGACCGACTGGAATCGCAAGATCAGCGCGCACCTCACGGCCCATAAGGTCAACCCTGAGGGCAAGCAGCCCAATAATCAGAAGGTGAAGGTCAGCTTCGCGATCAACCGCAGGGGCAATGTGCTGTCCGTCGACGTCGTGGAGTCATCGGGGGATGTGGCCTACGATGCGGCCGCGCTCTCGATTGTCCGCAAGTCCGATCCCATCCCGCAGCCCCCGGCCGGACTGACCGAAGACCGGTTCGAGCGGACCGTCGACATCATCTTCACGCCGCCGGACGAGAAGAAAAAGAAGAAATCGGCTCAGCGCCAGTAGAGCCGGATCCCGACATAGACCACGACCAGGCAGACGAAGATCAGCGCCACCGGGAGCGGCCGTTTCTGGGCTCCGCTAAACGCCGCCGTGAAGGAGGCCGTCTTCGTCGGTTTCGGAGGCGGGCGGCGGAAAGCGGTAACATTGTCCGCCGCCGGCTCGGGCGGACGGGTGCGGACGTCGGGCGGAGTTCCCGCGCCGCCCATCTCGGCATAGTAGGCCTTGTAGATCGCGCCGATCGTGGCCTCGGTGGCCTCGCCCTCGCTCATCCGCGCCAGTAGGTTCTTGTAGCTGACCAGGAACTCCTGCGCCTCGGCAGGCAGCGCGGAGGCCCCGTTGAGCTTGGCCATCATCTTCCAGGTGGCAAAATCGGCGCGGGCGCGGGTGTCCGCGCGTCGCGCGATCAGCATATCGGCAGCTTTGACCAAGTCGGCCTCGAGCCCTTCGGCTTATGTTCGGGTGTTCTGTTGAACTACGCGTTGCCGGTCAGGAAGAGAACAGCCTGAATCACATAACCGGTCAACGTTCGCAGTATTCCTGAAATAACATCAAGATTTAGACCGAACTGCGAGCCCGCGAGCGGCAGCAGGATCAGAAGACCAATCAGGATCAGCATCCCGAATGGCTCGAGCCGGGCCAGCGGCATGGCGAGGGCCCGAGGCAACAGCCCGACCGCGACGCGCCCGCCGTCGAGCGGCGGGATCGGCATCATGTTGAACACCGCCAGCACCGCGTTGATCACCAGCGCATTCTTGAGGTTGTCGAAGATCCACTGGGCCGAGGCCGCCGGTGCTAGGGGCAGGGCATGCAGGGCAAGAGCCGCCGCGAGCGCCAGCAGGATGTTGGTGGCGGGTCCGGCAAGGGCCACCCAGACCATGTCGAGCCTGGGATGGTTGAGCTTGCGGAAATTGACGGGAACCGGCTTGGCATAGCCGAATAGGAACGGCGAGTGCGCGAACAGCAGCATCGCCGGCAGGATCAGGGTGCCGAACGGATCGATATGCTTGATAGGGTTGAAGCTGACGCGGCCGAGCTGCCAGGCCGTGTTGTCACCGAGACGGTACGCGACGAAAGCGTGCGCGGCCTCGTGGAAGGTGATGGCGAGCAGCAGCGGTAGCACCCATACAGAAAGCTCATAGAGGGAAATGTTCACGGCTCGTCCGTCCCGGTTTGTGCCTCGTGGCCTTGCAGCCAACCCGGCCGATCCGGTGATGGGGCAACGCGTCAGGTCAGGATATGGGACGCGGGTTCCGAAATCCCAAGCCGTAAATGATCCGCCAGCAGCGCCGCCGGCTGCGACAGGTTGCGCGCGCGGTGCAGGCGGATGTCCGCGGCGGGCAGCGGCGGCAGGCCGTTCGACACGACGCGCAGGCGGGAGGGCAGGGTGCCGGCCTTCACGACCGTGATCGCGAGGCCCTGCGCCGCGATCGCTTCCACCGCTGCCAGCGTCCGGCTGACAAAGGCCAATCGCCAGGGCCGGCCGGCGGCATCGAGGGCGTCCGCGGCCCATTGCCGGAACAGGCAGCCCGGCGGGTAGAGCGCGACGGGCAGCGTGTCCTGCGCTTCGGCTCGATATGTCCTGGCCGCAGCCCAGACCGCCTGCTCGCGCCGGAGCAGTTCGCCATCGCCGCGTCCTTCCGGATGCATGGCGATGACGAGGTCATAGGCCTCGCCGAGCCGTGCCGGCATCGTCGCGGTCAGGCCGGTTTCGATCTCGACCCGGATCTCCGGGTGGTTTTGGGCAAAGCGCGCCAGCAAGGGCGGAATGACGATCGTGCCGTAATCGTCCATCACGCCGAGGCGGACCACCGCGTCGTGCTTGCGTGCGCGGAGCACATCGATCGCCTCTGCATTGAGGTCGAGAAGCCGTCTGGCATAAACGAGGAGTTCATCGCCCGCCGCGGTCAGCGCGACACCGGCTCTGGTACGTTGAAACAGCTTGGTGCCGATCCGCTCTTCCAGGCGCCTGATCTGGACGCTGACCGCCGACTGGGTCCGGTTGAGCAATTGGGCTGCGCGCGTGAACGAGCGATGCTCGGCGACGGCGAGAAAGGCCTGCAGCAGATCGGGATCGAGAACAGGCGTGATCATGACGAAAACTTATCCCAGCATGACGGAAACTCCATTCCCTGTTTCGGCGCGCCTCGTATGCTGCGTTCAGGGCTCGTCAAGGGAGGGAGTGTGGGCGAAATCTCCGGCGTTCTGGCCGCGGTGCTGTCGAGCGGCCTCGGCGGCACCTCGATCGGCGCCACGCGCTATCTCGTGGGCAGCCTCGATCCGCTCGCGATCGGCTCGTTCCGGTTCGGCATCGGCTTCCTGCTGCTGTTACCCCTGACGCTGCTCCGCGGTGACCGCTGGCCGGGGCGAGGGGACTGGGCCGCCGCGACCGGGCTCGGCATCCTGTTCTTCGCGCTGTTTCCGATCCTGTTCAACGCATCGCTGATCTTCACGACCGCCGCGCGCGGCGCGCTCGCTTTGTCGACACTTCCGCTGTTGTCGCTCGTGATCGGCGCCGCGCTCGGCGCCGAAGCCCTGAGCTGGCGCAAATCGATCGGTGTCGTGATTGCGACATTTGGCGTTGCCGTCGCGCTGCTCTCCGACCTGACCTCGGCACCATCCGGCGCCTGGCGCGGCGATCTCCTGATGATGGCGGCTGCGCTGTGCATGGCGCTGTACGGCATCTGGTCGAAGCCGCTGATCCGGCGCTCCAGCCCGATCGCCTTCACGACCATGAGCATGGCCGCCGGGGCAGTCTGCCTCATCCTGCTCTCGTATATCCGCGGCAGTTTTGCGCCCGTCGCCGGCTTCGGTGCGCCGCAATGGCTGGCGGCTTTCTATCTCGGCGCCTTCGGCGCAGCGCTGACCTTCTATCTCTGGGCCTTCGCGCTGGAGCGGACCACGCCGACGCGCGTCGCGATCTCGGTGACGGTCAATCCGATCACGGCCTCGCTGGTCGGCGCCTGGCTGCTGAACGAACCGCTGCGCTGGAATCTGGCGGCCGGCATTGTCGCGGTGTTTGCCGGGATCTGGATCGCGACGACGACGGGACGGCGCGCTCAGGCGGCGAGAGTGCCTGCGTCAGGGCAAGCCTGACATCACGCCGGGATGGTGCCCTGATATTGCGTCAGGCCGTCGTCGAGCTTCAGCCAGGCGACCTTCTCCGAGACCCAGATGTGCTCGGTCGGCGCGAAGGCGTTGCGATCGTCGAAGGTCGTGAGCGAAACGCCCGCCAGCGTGCCGTTGCGCCGCCAGGAGAACAGGCGCGTGCCGCAGCGCTTGCAGAACACGCGGTCGATGTTCTCGGACGAGGCATAGCGCTCGGTGTCGCCCTCGACGGTCAGCGCGCGCTGGTCGAATTGCGCGCGAGCAAAATAGGGCGAGCCCATCGCCTTCTGGCACAGGCGGCAATGGCAGATGCGGACGTTGAGCGGCTCCCCCTCCGCCTTGAACCGCACCGCGCCGCACAGGCATCCACCTTCCCGGATCATGGCTCAGGCCACCCGCCATTCGCCGACCTGGCGCGCCATGCTCCAGTTGAGATTGTCGAGATCGCCATCCATGTTGGAATTCCCGCGTCTGGTGTTGGTGAAGGCGGCCCAGCAGAAGCCGCCATGGGTGCGCACGGCAATCGTGCTCGTGCCCGGCAGGCTGCCATTGTGCCACCAATTGTCGAATTTGTTGACACAGAAGCCCTTGGCGTAGTTCGGGCTGTAACTGGGTGCGGTGGTCATGACCTCGATGGTGCGCGGCCGCAGGATGTTCGCCGGTCTGGTGTAGCCGTCGACATGCATCAGGAACTGGACGAGATCCGCCGGCGTCGCGATCCAGCCGCCATGGGAATCCATCCGCCTCACCTTCATCTCATACGGACTTTCACCCTGACCGTAATAGGCGACTTCGCCGGCCTGACGCTGGTCGCGGGTATTACCGGCGATGGTCATGTCGGTGACACTGCAGCGCGTCAGCACCTCGGTGCGGACGTGCTCGGCATAGGCCTGGCCGGTGAGCTTCTCGATCACGCGGCCCAGAACGCAATAGCCGAAATTGGAATAGGCGTAGTGCTGGCCCGGAGGCCGGTTCAGCGGCCGGTTGGCGAGCGTCCAGGCGATCAGCTCGGCATGATCCATCCGCGGATGCGTGAACATGGGATCGCGGTTGTCATTGCTCCAGCCGCCGGCAGCGTGCGTCAGCAGATGCTCGAGCGTGATCTGGTCGATGCCGGCGGAGTAGGGCGGTGACCCGTAATCGGTGCCGAGCAATGCACCGGGGCCGAACACGCGATCCGTGAGCTTGAGGCGGTTCTCCTCGATCAGGCGGAAGATCGTGACCGAGGTGATCATCTTGCTGACGCTGGCGATCCGGAACAGATGCCGCGGCGTCACGGTCTCGTTCCGCTCGCGATCGGCAAGACCGCAGGCGTCCTCGTGGACAACAGTACCGGCATAGCCGATCGCAAAGGACAGCGCCGGCACATCGTATTTGTCCATGAAGCTGCGCGCGAGCCGCGCCATGGCGCCGCGTTCGGCCGGCGAGGGCGGGCGGATGCTCGGCGGGCTGGGCGCCAGTTGCGCGGGCGCAACCCGCGACAGCAGCGGCAGCGCGCCTGCGCCCGCTGCGAGCTTCACGAAATCCCGACGCCCAAAATCCCGACGTCCAAGCCGCATGGTCCACCCCTTCAAGGGGCGGCCAAAGCTTCAGTAGGTCGCCCGTCCGCCGGAAATATCAAACACCGCGCCGGTGGAGAAGGCACAATCTTGGGATGCGAGCCAGCTCACCATCGCGGCGAGCTCTTCCACCAGCACGAAGCGTGCCTTGGGGATTTTCGACAGCATGAAGTCGATATGCTGCTGCGTCATCTGGTCGAAGATCGCGGTCTTCGCCGCGGCCGGCGTCACCGCATTCACGAGGATGTCATGTGCCGCCAATTCCTTGCCGAGCGATTTCGTCAGCGCGATCAGTCCGGCCTTGGAGGCCGAGTAATGCGAGGCGTTGGGATTGCCTTCCTTGCCGGCGATCGAGGCGATGTTCACGATCCGCCCGTATTTCTGCTTGAGCATCGTCGGCACGATCGCCTTGCAGACGATGAAAGGGCCGTCGAGATTGATGCGCAGGACCTTGCGCCACTCCTCGAGATCGGTCTCCCAGACCGGCTTGTTGACGCCGGCGATGCCGGCATTGTTGACGAGGATGTCGATCTTGCCGAAGGCGGCAAGCGTCGCATCGCGCGCCTGCTCGACGGCGGCGGGGTCGGTGACGTCGACCTTGAAGACTTTTGTCTCGCCGCCGACTTCATTCGCGGTCTTCTCGGCGAGAGCCGAGTCGAAATCCCAGATCGCGACTTTGGCGCCGGAGTCGATGAAACGCCGGGTGATGGCACGGCCAAAGCCCTGCGCGCCGCCGGTGACGACGGCAATGCGGCCGTTGAGATCGATCTTGTTCATCGAGAACTCCCTTGTCTATCCCTCATGGTGAGGCGCGCGCACTTGCGCGCGTCTCGAACCATAAGCCCGTGGCCCATCCTCGAGACGGCGCTGTCGCGCCTCCTCAGGATGAGGAGCGATCAGAGCATGTAGCCGCCGTCGACGACAAGGTCGACGCCGGTGGTGAATGCGCTTTCGTCGCTGCCGAGATAGACCGCCATTGATGCGATTTCGTCGGCGGTGCCGAGCCGGCCCATCTTCTGGCGGGAGACGAACATCTCCTTGCCCTGCGGACCCTGCGCGGCGGCGCGGTCGAGCATCGAGGGCGTCTCGACGGTGCCGGGGCAGATGCTGTTGCAGCGGATGCCCTTGGTGATGAAGTCGAGCGCGACCGCGCGCGTCAGCAGCGACACCGCGGCCTTCGACGCGCTGTAGACGTAGCGGTTGGCCGGCGGCCGCAGCGCCGCGCAGGACGAGATGTTGACGATGCTGCCGCCGCCGCCCGCCAGCATCTCGGGCAGGAACGCCCGGATGGTCCGGTGCATCGACTTGACGTTGAGGTCGAACGAGAAGTCAAAATCCTCCTCCGAGCACTCCAGGATGGTGCCGTGATGCACGAAACCGGCCGCGTTGAGCAGGATGTCGACCTTGCCGACGCGCTTGGCGAAGGCGTTGACGTCGGCGGTGTTGCGGACGTCGAGCTTTGCGACCTCGGCGATGCCTTCCTTGGTCAGGCCCGCGATGCCGGCCTCGTTGATGTCGGTGGCGATGACGGTTGCGCCTTCACGCGCGAATGCGATGGCGCATGCGCGCCCGATGCCTGCCGCTGCAGCCGTGACGACGGCGCGCTTTCCCTTGAGGCGGTCTGCCATGTTGTTTTTCTCCTTGGCTTGAATTTGTCTATCGGCTCGTCATTGCGAGGAGCTCGTGACAAAATTGCGCAGCAATTTTGCACTGTTGCGACGAAGCAATCCAGACTGTCTCCTTGGAGATATCTCAGGATTGCTTCGCTTCGCTCGCAATGACGACGTGGCTGTTAGTGGTTGTCCCTGGCGACACCAAATGTGCCGGCGACGTTCTGGTAGCGCGTGGCGAGCTCCATGCAGGCGCCGGTCGATTGCTGGCCGACCGTGTTGCGGTAGATCTCCTGCCACGGCGTCTGGTTCGCCGGATGCTTGAAGCCGCCATTGGCCATCAGCTCGGCGTGGCGCTTCTTCACCTCGTCGTCCGAAATGAGAATATTGGCGCTGCCCTTGTTGAGGTCGATGCGTACCTTGTCGCCGGTCTTGAGGATCGCGAGCCCGCCATTGGCGGCAGCTTCCGGCGAGGCGTTCAGGATCGACGGCGAGCCCGAGGTGCCGGATTGGCGGCCGTCGCCGATGCAGGGCAGGGCGAGAATGCCGCGTTTGATCAGCGCAGCCGGGGGCTGCATGTTCACGACCTCGGCGCCACCGGGGTAGCCGATCGGGCCGGTGCCGCGGACGAACAGCATGCAATTCTCGTCGATGTCGAGTGAAGGATCGTCGATCCGCTCGTGATAATCCTCCGGGCCCTCGAACACGATGGCGCGGCCCTCGAAGGCGTTGAGGTCCTTCGGGTTGCTGAGATAGCGGTCGCGGAATTCCTTGGAGATCACGCTGGTCTTCATGATCGCGGAATCGAACAGATTGCCCTTCAGCACCAGGAAGCCGGCGTCCTTCACCAGCGGCTTGTCGTAGGCCCGGATCACGTCATTGTCGGGCGCGTGCGCATTGGCGCAGTTCTCGCCGATGCCGCGGCCGTTCACCGTGACCGCGTCCTCGTGGATGCGCTTGTGCTTCATCAGCTCGCGCACCACGGCCGGCACGCCGCCGGCGCGGTGGAATTCCTCGCCGAGATAGAAGCCGGCCGGCTGCATGTTGACCAGCAGCGGCACGTCGTGGCCGAATTTCTGCCAGTCGTCGATCGACAGCTCGACGCCGATGTGGCGCGCCAGCGCGTTGATGTGGATCGGCGCGTTGGTCGAGCCGCCGATCGCCGAGTTGATCACGATGCAGTTCTCGAACGCCTTGCGGGTCAGGATGTCCGACGGCTTGAGGTCTTCCCAGACCATCTCGACGGCGCGCTTGCCGGTCTCGTAGGCGATCTGGCCGCGCTCGCGATAGGGGGCGGGGATCGCCGCGCAGCCCGGCAGCGAGAAGCCGAGCGCTTCGGCAAGCCCGTTCATGGTCGAGGCGGTGCCCATGGTGTTGCAATGGCCGACCGACGGCGCCGAGGACGCCACGATCTCCATGAATTCCTCATAGTCGATCTCGCCGGCGGCGAGCCGTTCGCGCGACTTCCAGACGATGGTGCCGGACCCGGTGCGCTCGCCGGCATGCCAGCCGTTCAGCATCGGCCCGCCCGACAGCACGATCGCGGGCAGGTTCACGGTCGCCGCCGCCATCATGCAGGCAGGCGTGGTCTTGTCGCAGCCGGTGGTCAGCACCACGCCGTCGAGCGGATAGCCGTAGAGGATCTCGACGAGGCCGAGATAGGCGAGGTTGCGGTCGAGCGCCGCGGTCGGGCGCTTGCCGGTCTCCTGGATCGGATGGGTCGGGAATTCCATTGCAATGCCGCCGGCCTCGCGGATTCCTTCGCGGACGCGGTGCGCCAGCTCGATATGGTGGCGGTTGCAGGGGGAAAGGTCGTTGCCGGTCTGGGCGATGCCGATGATCGGCTTGCCGGACTGAAGCTCGGCCCGGGTGAGGCCGTAATTCAGGTAGCGCTCCATATAGAGCGCGGTCATGCCCGGATTATGCGGATTGTTGAACCATTCCTGCGAGCGGAGGTGGCGGCGAGCGCCGTTGCTGGCGGGCGCATGCCCATTGGTTGGTTTTTTTGTCATTGGTTTCTCCTGCAATGCAAACGCACTGGCGTCGGGAGCTCAGCTTCGGCTGGTGCGATGCCCAACGGCGCGATCCATGGTTCAAAGGCCCGTTGGCGGGTCATTCCCTCACAAGCGCGATACTAGTCTTGGCCACTTGGTAACGCTATCATTTTGTTCGCGGCGCCCGCGCCTGAAGCGGCAGGCCTGTCGTCCGAACGCCGCGACGACGAGCTTTGCCGCTCGATCACCTTGAAGCCGAGATCGAGCACCGGCTGCTCGGGGCGGCGTCCGTCGATCGCTTCGATCAGCATGGTGGCGGCCGTGTTGCCCATCTCGTAGCGGTTGGTGCGCACGCTGGTGAGGGTGGGGACCGCGGAGGCCATGAATTCGAGGTCGTTGAATCCGACGATCGCGATCTGCTCGGGGACCGCGATCTCCCGGCGCCGGCATTCGAACAGCACGCCGAGCGCGAGGTCGTCATTGGCGCAGAACACCGAGTCGATATCGGGCTCGCGCGCCAGCAGATCGGTGAACAGGGTGCCGCCGAGCGTCACCGAGGTCGGTGTCGCCGTCGTGACGACGAGGCGCTGCTCGAACAGCGCGGCGTCCTTCATGGCCGAGACATATCCGTCCAGCCGCCGCTGCACCCGCGGATCCATGCGCGCGCCGACGAAGCCGATCTTGCGATGGCCTTGCGCGAACAGGTGGGAGATCGCCGCGCGGGCCGCATCATAGTGCGAAAAGCCGATCATCATGTCGACCGGATTGGGCCCGATCTCCATGATCTGCACGATCGGGCAGTCGGCGGCCTCCAGCATCGCGCGCGATTCCGCGGTCTGGTCGATGCCGGTGACGATCAGTCCGGCCGGCTTCTGCGCGAGAAACAGGCGCAGCAGCTTCTCCTCCTGGAGAATACTGTAGCGTGTGTTGGACAACTGGATCGAGTACCGGCTGCCTTCGGAGGCGTCGTAGATGCCGCGCAGCACGTCGGAAAACACGTTGTTGGTCAGTGACGGGATCAAGACGCCGATCACTTCGGTGCGCTGCGAGGCCAGCGCCCGCGCCGCCAGGTTCGGCACATAGCCGAGCTCGTTGGCCGCGCTCTCGACCCGCGTCCGCTTGGCGACCGACAGGGCCTCCGGATTGCGGAAGAACCGGGACGCCGTGATCGGGCTGACGCCGGCAAGCTCGGCAACTTCCGCCAGCCGGATTTTACCTGACTTGGTGCGTTTTCGACCCATTAGTTGCTCTTATCACAGTCGGTCCGGCAAACAAAGGAACGTTGACAGCGCTACCAGCAACGACTAACCAAAGACAAATTGCCAAAACCGCACAAACTGCCGACAATGTCGCTCGCTAAGATCGGGCTTCGTTCGGTGAAGTCTGAAAAACAAGACGGTCGCGGCGCGTGAGGCGTCGTGGACTTTCGAGGAGGGAGCTAGATGTCGTCTGTGCAAATCCGCGACGTGCGGAAATCGTTCGGCAATTTTGAAGTCCTGCACGGCGTTTCGATTCCGATCGAGGACGGCCAGTTCGTCGTCCTGGTTGGCCCCTCCGGCTGCGGCAAGTCGACGCTTCTGCGCATGCTCGCAGGCCTCGAGAACATCACGTCCGGTACGATCTCGATCGGCGACCGCGTCGTCAACAATATCCAGCCCAAGGAGCGGGATATTGCGATGGTGTTCCAGAACTACGCGCTCTATCCGCACATGACCGTCGGCGAGAACATGGGCTTCTCGCTGAAGCTGCGGAACGCGAGCTCCGACGAGATCAACAAGCGCGTCAAGCGCGCCGCCGAAATTCTCGCGCTGTCGCCGCTGCTCGAGCGCTATCCGCGCCAGCTCTCCGGCGGCCAGCGCCAGCGCGTCGCGATGGGCCGCGCCATCGTGCGCGATCCGCAGGTGTTCCTGTTCGACGAGCCCTTGTCGAACCTCGACGCCAAGCTGCGCGTCGCCATGCGCACCGAGATCAAGGAGCTGCACCAGCGGCTGAAGACGACGACCGTCTACGTCACCCACGACCAGATCGAGGCCATGACCATGGCCGACAAGATCGTCGTCATGCATGACGGCATCGTCGAGCAGATGGGCACCCCGCTGGAGCTCTACGACAAGCCCGACAACCAGTTCGTCGCCGGCTTCATCGGTTCGCCGGCCATGAACTTCCTGAAAGGCCATGTGCGCGTCAACGGCGTTGCGACCTTCGAGGGGCCGAACGGCGTCAAGCTGCCGCTCAAGAACGCGCCGGCGGCGTCCGACGGTCGCCCTGTTGTCTATGGCGTGCGACCCGAGCATTTCACCATCGCGGACGACGGCGCCGATGCCGAGATCATCGTGGTCGAGCCGACCGGCTCGGAGACGCAGGTGTTCGCGAAGGTGGGTGGCGAGCAGGTCGTCGCGGTCTTCCGCGAGCGTCACCAGTTCAATCCGGGCGACAAGGTCAAGCTGAAGCCTGACCCGTCACTGGTTCATCTGTTCGACGAGGCGACGGGCAAACGCATGTAGCCGCGCCGAAGGATTGCCCAACGACTGTTCAAGAACGACCCAATATAAATATAAAATTCAGGGAGAGAACGATGAGCAATTTCGACAGGCGAAGTGTGCTTAAGGCCGGCCTGGGCGGCGCAGCGTTGCTGGCCGGCCCGGGCATCGTGCCGGTCCGGGCCGCGGAGTGGACCAACACGCCCGAACCGAACGCGTCCATCCGCGTCTTGCGCTGGAAGCAGTTCATCCAGGCCGAGTTCGACAAGTTCGCCGAGCAGACCAAGAAGTTCTCCGAGAAGACCGGCGTCAAGATCAAGCTCGAGGCCGAGAGCTGGGAAGACATCCGTCCCAAGGCCGCGGTGGCCGCCAATGTCGGCGCCGGCCCCGACCTCATCATCGGCACGCTCGACGATCCCCACAAATTCCCGGAAAAGCTGATCGATATGACTGATGTCGCCGACTATCTCGGCGCGCAGTATGGCGGGTGGTATCCGGTTGCCGAACGTTATGGCAAGAAGGGCAACAGCTGGATCGCCATTCCGCAGGGCGCGACCGGCGGCTGCCTGAACTACCGCATCAGCCACGTGAAGGCTGCGGGCTTCGAGGAATTCCCCAAGGACACCGCCGGCTTCCTCAAGCTCTGCCAGGCGTTGAAGAAGAACAACACGCCGGCCGGCTTCGCGCTCGGCCATGCCACGGGCGATGCCAATGGCTGGTGCCAGTGGGCGCTCTGGGCGTTCGGCGGCAAGGTCGTCAACGACAAGAACGAGGTCGTGATCGACTCCCCGGAGACGGTCGCCGCGCTCGAATACGTCAAGCAGCTCTACGAGACCTTCATCCCGGGCGTGCTGTCGTGGAATGACTCGAACAACAACAAGGCGTTCCTGAACGGCGAACTCAGCCTGACGCTGAACGGCATCTCGATCTGGACCGTCGGCAAGAACTCCACCGATGCGAAGCAGCAGGAGATCGCCAAGGACATGAACCACGCGCCGATGCCGATCGGCCCCGTGGGCGTGTCGACCGAGCAGCAGAACGTGCTGGTCTACTACGGCTACAAGCACTCGAAGTATCCCAAGGCGGTCAAGGAATTCATCAAGTTCATGATGGACAAGGAGAACTACGACGCCTGGGAGGTCGCTTCCAACGGCTACGTGTCGCCGCCGCTGCCGGCCTACAACGACAACCCGGTGTGGACGTCGGATCCGAAGATCACCCCGTATCGCGACTGCCTGAAGCGCTGCCGCGACAACGGCTTTGCCGGCGATCTCGGCTATGCCTCCGCCGCGGTGATGGGCGACTTCGTCGTCGTCGACATGTTCGCGGAAGCAGCCTCCGGCTCGGCGACGCCGAAGCAGGCGGCGGCGCGCGCCGCCGAGCGCGCCAAGCGTTACTACCAGGTCTGATCAACGCCAATCCGCGCGGCGTCCGGTTCGCCGGACGCCGTGACTTTTCTCCCGAGGGGAATCCGACATGGCAGTCATGGCCGAGTCCGCTGTCGCGCAGGTCAAGCGCGCCAGCCTCTGGACCAGAGCATTCGAGAGCCGGAATTGGCTCGGCGCGATGTTCATGGTGCCGGCGATCGCGATCCTCATCCTGTTTCTGGCTTATCCGCTGGCGCTGGGCTTCTGGCTCGGCATGACCGACACCAAGATCGGCGGGGCCGGGCGCTATATCGGCTTTGCGAACTTCGTCTCGCTCTCCAAGGATTCGGTGTTCTGGCTCTCGGTCTTCAACACCATCTTCTATACGTTCACCGCGAGCATCGTGAAATTCGCCATCGGCCTTTACCTCGCGCTGCTGCTCAACGAGCGGCTGCCGTTCAAGTCGATGATTCGCGCCATCGTGCTGCTGCCCTTCGTGGTGCCGACGGTGCTGTCCGCGATCGCGTTCTGGTGGATCTATGACAGCCAGTTCTCGATCATCTCCTGGGTGCTGATCAAGGCCGGCCTGATCACGCGCTACATCGACTTCCTCGGCGATCCCTGGAATGCGCGCTTGTCGGTCGTCGCCGCCAACATCTGGCGTGGCGTGCCCTTTGTGGCGATCACGCTGCTGGCGGGATTGCAGACGATTTCGCCCTCGCTCTACGAGGCGGCCAATCTCGATGGCGCCACCAACATGCAGCGCTTCCGCCACATCACGCTGCCGATGCTGTCGCCGATCATCGCGGTCGTGATGACATTCTCGGTGCTGATGACGTTCACCGACTTCCAGCTGATCTACACCATCACGCGGGGCGGGCCGATCAATGCCACGCATCTGATGGCGACGCTGTCGTTCCAGCGCGCCATCACCGGCGGCAATCTCGGGGAGGGCGCAGCGATCTCGAACGCGATGATCCCGTTCCTGGTCGCAGCGATCCTGCTCAGCTTCTTCGGGCTTCAGCGCTCCCGCTGGCAGCAGGGCGGGAGGGACTGACCATGAGCACCGCAGACGACCAAAGCGTCGGAATGGATTATCTTGAGAGCTTCCCGCGGAAGTTCTTGCGGGTGTACTTTCCGCTCGGCCTGATCATCTTCTTCCTGCTGTTCCCGTTCTATTGGATGGCGGTCGCGACGTTCAAGCCGGACGCGGAGATGTACGATTACGAGAAGTACAATCCGTTCTGGATCGTGAATCCGACCATTGAGCACATCAAGAAGCTGTTGGTCGAAACCGACTATCCGCTCTGGATGTGGAACACCGTGATCGTCTCGGTGTCCTCCACCTTCATCTCGCTGTTCGCCAGCGTGTGCGCCGCCTACGCGATCGAACGTCTCCGCTACAGGGGCTCGCGCTATGTGGGGCTAGCGATCTTCCTCGGCTATCTCGTGCCGCCCTCGATCCTGTTCATTCCGCTGGCGGCGATCGTGTTCCAGCTCGGCCTGTTCGATGGCAATCTGGCGCTGATCCTGACCTATCCGACCTTCCTGATCCCGTTCTGCACCTGGCTCCTGATGGGCTATTTCCGCACCATTCCCTACGAGCTCGAGGAATGCGCGCTGATCGACGGTGCGACGCGGCTCCAGATCCTGGTCAAGATCACGCTGCCGCTATCGCTCCCGGGGGTCATCTCGGCCGGCATCTTCGCCTTCACGTTGTCCTGGAACGAGTTCATCTACGCGCTGACCTTCATCTCCTCGTCGGAGAACAAGACGATTCCCGTCGGCGCCATCACCGAGCTCGTCAGCGGCGACGTCTACCATTGGGGCGCGCTGATGGCGGCGGCCCTGATCGGCTCGGTCCCCGTAGTTATCCTTTATTCCTTCTTCGTGGAGTACTATGTGTCGGCGATGACCGGCGCCGTGAAGGAATGATCGCGGGGCCTGCCTTGAGAGCGTGCCAGGAGAACGTGTCAGGAGCGGCGCGCTCCGGCCAATAAGAAGGAGTAGGCTCTTGCACATTCTGGTTCTGGGCGCCGCCGGCATGGTCGGCCGTAAATTGTGTGAACGGCTGTTGCGCGACGGCCGGCTCGGCAAGAGCGACATCACCAAGCTGACCATGCACGACGTGGTCGAGCCCAAGAAGCCGGAAAAGGCCGGTTTCCCCGTCGAGACCGTGTCAGGCGATTTCGCCGTGCCGGGCGCAGCCGAAAAGCTGATCGCGGGCCGCCCCGACGTGATCTTCCATCTCGCCGCGATCGTCTCCGGCGAAGCCGAGCTCGATTTCGACAAGGGCTACCGCATCAATCTCGACGGCACGCGGATGCTGCTCGATGCCGTCAGGCTCGTCGGCGGCGGCTACAAGCCGCGCGTGGTCTTCACTTCGTCAATCGCGGTGTTCGGTGCGCCGTTCCCGGATGCGATCGGCGACGAGTTCTTCCACACCCCGCTGCTCAGCTACGGCACCCAGAAGGCGATCGGTGAATTGCTGCTTGCCGACTATTCGCGCCGTGGCTTCCTCGACGGCATCGGCATCCGCCTGCCGACCATCTGCATCCGGCCCGGCCTGCCCAACAAGGCGGCATCGGGCTTCTTCTCCAACATCCTGCGCGAGCCGCTGGCCGGCAAGGAAGCGATCCTCCCGGTCTCCGAGGACGTCCGCCACTGGCACGCCACGCCGCGTTCGGCCGTCGGCTTCCTGCTCCATGCCGGCACCATGGATCTCGCCAAGGTCGGCCCGCGCCGCAACCTGACGATGCCCGGCTTCTCGGCCACGGTCGGCGAACAGATCGCCGCGCTCAAGCGGGTGGCCGGCGACAAAGTCGCCGCGCGCATCAAGCACGAGCTGGATCCGTTCATCGTCGGCATCGTCGGCGGCTGGCCGCGCAATTTCGAGGCGAAGCGGGCGCGCGAGCTCGGCTTCACTACCGAAGAAAAGACTTTTGACGACATCATCCGCATTCACATCGAAGACGAGCTCGGCGGCAACTTCGTCGCCTGATCGAACCGATGAACAGCGTGGATATGACGATGGCGAGCGTTGCTTGCATCGGTGAATGCATGGTCGAGCTCCGGCAGGCCCAGGGTGGACAGTCCGCTGGACAGTCCAGCGGGCATGGCCAGGGCGGCGGCCTGTATTCGCGCGGCTTCGGTGGCGACACCCTCAACACGGCGGTGTATCTGGCGCGGCTCGAGGTCAAGGTCGACTATCTCACCGCACTCGGCGACGATGCCCTGAGCGACGAGATGATCGCGGCCTGGAATGCGGAGGGCGTCGGGACCCGCCGCGTCTCCCGGCTACCGGGCAAGCTGCCCGGCCTCTACATGATCCAGACGGATGCGAAGGGCGAGCGCCAGTTCTTCCACTGGCGCGACAGTGCGGCGGCGCGCCAATTGATGAGCCTGCCGGAGACGGACGAGCTGCTCAATTCGCTGATGAGCTACGACATCGTCTATCTCTCGGCGATCACGCTCTCGATCTACGATGCGCCCGGACGCGAGCGCCTGTTCGCGGCGATCAAGCGGGCGCGCCTGCTCGGCACCCGCTTCGTGTTCGACACCAATTTCCGCGCGCGGGGATGGCCGGACCGCGATGTCGCCCGCGAGGTCTTTGCCACGGCATTTGCAACCGCCGACATCGTGCTGACCTCGACCGAGGATCTGCTCGCGCTCTATCCCGGCGAGAGCCATGACCAGCTGATGGCGCGCATCCCGAGCCCCGAGCTGGTGTTCCGGCTGGCCGAGCCGGTCAGCCTGCTGCGCTTTCCCGGCGGCACCAGCGAGGTCCGCGCCGAACCGATGACCAAGCCGGTCGTTGACACCACAGCGGCGGGCGACAGCTTTGCCGCGGCCTATATCGCGGCCCGGCTCGGCGGCTCCGATCCGGTCGAGGCGGCCCAGGCCGGGCACCGCCTCGCCAGCCTCGTGATCTGCTATGCCGGCGCCATTATTCCGGGCTATGCCATGCCGCCGAAGAAGCGGCACCGGCCGGCGACCACGCGTCAGGCGACCAAGTGAAACGAAAGCCAAGATGACCACGACTGCCCAACAGAACCATCTCGTCGCGCTGTTCAAGGCCGCGACCGTCATTCCTGTCCTCACCATCGAGCGTATCCAGGATGCCGTGCCGCTGGCGAAAGCGCTGGTTGCCGGCGGCGTCCGCACGCTGGAGGTGACCATGCGCACCCCCGTTGCGATCGAGGCGGCGAGGGCGATGATGGCCGAGGTGCCCGAGGCGGTCGTCGGCATCGGCACGATCCTCAATCCGGCCGATTTCGTCCGCGTCGAGAAGCTCGGCGTCGCGTTCGGCATCAGCCCGGGCCTGACCCCCGATCTCCTGAAGGTCGCCGCCGACAGCTCCTTGCCGTTTGCCCCGGGCATTGCCACGGCGTCCGAACTGATGCTGGCGCTGTCCTACGGCTTGGACGTCGCAAAATTCTTCCCGGCCGAGCAGGCCGGCGGCATCAAGGGCCTGCGCGCGCTGGGCGGGCCGTTCCCGAATGTGCGGTTCTGCCCGACCGGCGGTGTGGGCGAGGCCAATGCGGCGACCTGGCTCGCCGAGCCCAACGTGGTCGCGGTCGGCGGTTCCTGGCTATGCCCGACGGCGGAGATCAAGGCCGGGAACTGGGCCGGCATAACTGCCATCTGCCAGCGCACCCTCAAGGCCCTGAAAGCCGCGTGAAGTCTTGCGGTTGGTGGGCTAAGACTTAGGTCAGTAAGAGACCCCAGGGAGATGACCATGACCGCCAGCATCGTCGGATGGGCGCATACGCCGTTCGGCAAGTTCGACACCGAGACCGTCGAAAGCCTCGTCACCCGCGTGGCCAACGAGGCGATGGCCGATGCCGGCATTTCC
Source organism: Bradyrhizobium sp. 604_D8_N2_3 (assembly GCF_051810765.1). NCBI lineage: Bacteria > Pseudomonadati > Pseudomonadota > Alphaproteobacteria > Hyphomicrobiales > Nitrobacteraceae > Bradyrhizobium > Bradyrhizobium sp. 604_D8_N2_3. Next base: position 4,110,660 of record NZ_JBPWPM010000001.1, read on the forward strand.
GCGTCCGACGTCGACGAGATCGTGCTCGGCCATTTCAACGCCGGTTTCTCGCCGCAGGATTTTACCGCCTCGCTGGTGCTCCAGGCCGACCCGAAGCTGCGCTTCAAGCCGACGACCCGCGTCGAGAACGCCTGCGCCACCGGCTCCGCCGCGGTCCATCAGGGCCTGCGTGCGATCGACGCAGGCGCGGCCAGGATCGTGCTCGTCGTCGGCGTCGAGCAGATGACCCGCACCCCGGGGCCCGAGATCGGCAAGAACCTGCTCAAGGCATCCTATCTGCCGGAAGACGGCGACACCGTCGGCGGCTTCGCCGGCGTGTTCGGCAAGATCGCCAGCTCCTATTTCCAGAAATACGGCGACCAGTCCGATGCGCTGGCGCTGATCGCGGCCAAGAACCACAAGAACGGCGTCGCCAACCCCTTCGCCCAGATGCGCAAGGACTTTGGCTTCGAGTTCTGCCGCGCCGAGAGCGAGAAGAACCCCTACGTCGCGGGTCCACTGAAGCGTACCGACTGCTCGCTGGTCTCCGACGGCGCCGCGGCGCTGGTGCTGGCCGACGCCGAGACCGCCAAGGGCATGAGCAAGTCGATCGGCTTCCGCGCCACCGCGCACGCCCAGGACTTTTTGCCGATGTCCAAGCGCGACATCCTCCAGTTCGAGGGCTGCACGGTCGCTTGGCAGCGCGCGCTGGAGAAGGCGGGCGTTGCGCTCACCGATCTCTCCTTCGTCGAGACCCATGACTGCTTCACGGTCGCCGAGCTGATCGAGTACGAAGCGATGGGCCTGACGCCGAAGGGACAGGGCGCCCGCGCCATCAAGGAAGGCTGGACGCTCAAGGACGGCAAGCTGCCGGTCAATCCGTCCGGCGGGTTGAAGGCCAAGGGCCATCCGATCGGCGCCACCGGCGTCTCCATGCACGTGATGACCGCGATGCAGCTCGCTGGCCAGGCGCCCGAGGGCATGCAGCTCAAGAACGCCAAGCTTGGCGGCATCTTCAACATGGGCGGCGCAGCGGTCGCGAATTACGTTTCCGTGCTGGAGCCGCTGAAGTAAGTTCTCGTAGGGTGGGCAAAGGCGCGTTTGCGCCGTGCCCACCTTTTTGTTGCGCTAGATCATGGTGGGCACGCTACGCTTTGCCCATCCTGCGGCTCTTCATTGATTGGCAGGGAATGCATCATGGGCAATGATTACGAAGACTCGCTGTCGATAGACGCACTCAACGATCGCATCGCGATCCTCGAGGACAATATCCGGCAGCTCATCGAGCAGGCCGCTGCCGCCTCCGGCGAGCAGAACGAGTCGCGCATCGCCGACCGGATCAACCAGCAGAACGATGAGCTCGACCGCCTCATCAAGATCCGCGAATCCCGCCAGAAGAAATAGCGGCCGCGGCACCGCGCATGCGGCCATACCCCGGCCGCCCTTGCGCGTGCGGCGTCGCTGCCCTTAGCTGGACCGAAATCGCAGGGCCAGGTTGAGCCCGCGCAATCGGGAGCGAACGGATGGGGCCGCTGAAGGGCATCAAGGTCGTGGATATGACCACCGTGCTGATGGGTCCCTATGCGACCCAGATGCTCGGCGATTACGGTGCCGACGTGATCAAGGTGGAATCGCTCGACGGCGACGTCACCCGCCTGATCGGTCCGATGCGCCATGCCGGCATGGGCCCGGTGTTCCTCAACACCAACCGCAGCAAGCGCTCGATCTGTCTCGATCTGAAGAAGCCCGCCGGCCGAGAGGCCGTGCTGCGGCTGCTGAAGGACGCCGACGTTCTCGTCTACAATGTCCGCCCGCAGGCGATGGCGCGGCTTCAGCTCGGCTACGACGTCGTCTCCGCAATCAACCCGCGTCTCGTCTACGCCGGCGTGTTCGGCTTCGGCCAGGACGGGCCCTACGCGGCAAAACCCGCCTATGACGATTTGATCCAGGGCGCGACCGCGCTCCCCGCCTTGATGGCGCAGACGGGTGATGGCGTGCCGCGCTATGTGCCCAACGCGCTGGTCGACCGCATCGTCGGTCTCACTGCGGTCGGCGCGATCTGCGCCAGCCTCGTGCATCGGGATCGCACCGGCCGCGGCCAGCGCGTCGACATCCCGATGTTCGAGACCATGGCCGGCTTCGTCATGGGCGACCACATGGGCGGGCTCACCTACGAGCCGCCGCTCGACAAGGGCGGCTATGCCCGCCACCTCTCGCGCGACCGCCGGCCCTACAAGACCTCGGACGGCTATCTCAGCGTCATCGTCTACAACGACAAGCAGTGGGAGAACTTCTTCAAGGCAACGAGCCGCGACGATCTGCGCGCCGACCCCAAATTCGCGACCTTCGCCGGCCGTGCCGCCAATATCGACGTCGTCTATGCCGAGCTCGCGCGCATCTTCGAGACCCGCACCACGGCCGAGTGGATCGACCTGCTGACCAAGGCCGATGTGCCCGTGATGCCGATGCACGACCTCGCGTCGATCCTGCACGACGAGCATCTGGAAGCCACCGGCTTCTTCCCGGTCGTGAACCATCCGACCGAAGGCCCGATCCGCAGCATGAAGGTGACGGCGACCTGGTCAGAGACGGAGGCGGAGCCGGTGCGGCTCGCGCCGCGGCTCAACGAGCACGGCGCGGAGATTCTGCGCGAGGTCGGCTACTCCCCGGACGAAATCGCCGCCATGGTGCGCGACGGTGTCACCGGGGCTATTGCCGGCCAGTAGGGATTGGCTATGTCGATTCGTGCTCTGCGGCGGCGCAGTCGTGAAAATGTATCCATTGTTGGACAAGATCCCTGGGCCTGCATCAAGCTCCCGTCGCTCCCCAAACTCGTAAACGGACCTTCTCATGATCGTCTTCACCCGTCTGCTCATGATCGCGTGCAGCATCGTGCTCGCGCCTGCCGTCGCTCGTGCTGCGATGCCGGCCGATGCGCCCGATGCCCGCGACCACGCGCTGATCAGTCGCTATGCCGGCTCCTGGCTGGTGGCGCAGGACGTCCAAGGCTTCGACCAGGTCGGGATGCCGCGGGGGAGCCAGAATGGTGAGGTCGTGAAAGTCGAGGGCCGTGTCACTCGCTTGTTCTACCTTGCCCCGGCCGGCAAATCGGCGCTGGAGGTTCAGCGCAACTACGAGCAGGCGTTGGAGCGCGCTGGCGCGGCCAGGCAGGATAGCTGCGCCGAGGACTGCGGGGCACGGGACTTCGGCCAGCTTCGCAGGCTGCCGGCTAACCCGTCGCTGCCAAAGGCCCAGCTTGAAGGGTGGACCCCCATCACCTTGCTCCAGCAATGGCAGGAACCCGGGACCGAGCGCTACTGGTACGGGACCGTGAACGCATCCGGTGCAATGCTGCATGTCGCGATTGTCACGGGGAAGCCAGGAACGGTCGCACTGTCCGGCAAGTACGTGGCCACCATCGTGGAGATCGTCGAGGCCAAGGCGATGGAGTCCGACAAGGTGGTGGTGGACGTGAAGGCCCTGACGAAGGGCTTGCAGGCCGAGGGCAAGGTGGCGCTGTACGGCCTGTACTTCGATACGGGAAAATCCGTCATCAAGCCGGAGTCGAAAGCTCAACTCGACCAGATGGCACAGTTGCTCCAGTCCGATGGATCTCTCAAGGTCCATATTGTCGGGCACACCGACAACCAGGGCGCGCTGGACGCCAACCTGGCCCTGTCGAAAGCACGGGCGCAAACGGTCGTGGATGCCCTGGCGACGACGTACAAGGTCGATCCGAAGCGGCTGTCGGCGGCCGGCGTCGCCAGCTATGCGCCGCTCGGTAACAACGCAACCGACGTGGGCCGTGCGCGGAACCGCCGGGTAGAGATGGTGTTGCAGTAGCGCGCCGCTACCAGATCGCAGGAGCACGAACGTCACCATGAGCTTCATCACCGGCGTCGGCCTCACACCTTACGGCAAGCACGAGGGCTCATCCTCGCTCGACCTGATGAGCCGGGCCGCGCAAGCCGCGCTCGACGACGCCGGCCTCAAGCGTGCCGAGATCGACGGCATCCTCTGCGGCTACTCCACCGTCTCGCCGCACATCATGCTGGCGACCGTCTTCGCCGAGCATTTTGGCATCCGCCCGTCCTACGCGCATGCCGTGCAGGTCGGCGGCGCCACTGGTCTCGCGATGACGATGCTGGCCCATCACCTCGTCGAGGCGGGTGTCGCGCGCAACGTCCTCGTCGTCGCCGGTGAGAACCGGCTCACCGGGCAGAGCCGCGACGCTTCGATCCAGGCGCTGGCGCAGGTCGGTCATCCCGACTACGAGGTGCCGCTCGGCCCGACCATTCCCGCCTATTACGGCCTGGTCGCCACCCGCTACATGCACGAATACGGCGTGACGGAAGAGGACCTCGCCGAATTCGCCGTGCTGATGCGCGCGCATGCCTGCACCCATCCCGGCGCACAATTCCACGATCCCATCACGGTCGCCGATGTCATGGCGTCCAAGCCGGTGGCGATGCCGCTCAAGCTGCTGGACTGCTGCCCGGTGTCAGACGGCGGCGCGGCCTTCGTCATCAGCGGTGAGCGGACCGGCGAGGCGGGTGTGCGCATCCGCGGCTGCGCCCAGGCGCATACCCATCAGCACGTGACGGCCGCGCCCGCGCTCAGCGAGCTCGGTGCTGAAATCTCCATCGCCCGCGCCAAGGAGGCCACAGGCCTTGCGATCTCCGACGTGCGCTACGCCGCGATCTACGACAGCTTTACGATCACGCTCGCCATGCTGCTGGAAGACCTCGGCCTTGCCGGCCGCGGCGAGGCGGCTGCGCGCGTGCGATCAGGTCATTTCAGCCGCGACGGCGCGATGCCGCTCAACACCCATGGCGGCCTGCTCAGCTATGGCCATTGCGGCGTCGGCGGCGCCATGGCGCATCTGGTCGAGGCGCATTTGCAGATGACGGGGCGGGCGGCTCACCGCCAGGTGCGCGATGCCTCGATCGCGCTGCTGCACGGCGACGGCGGCGTGCTGTCGTCCCACGTGAGTATGTTTCTGGAGCGCGTGCGATGAGCGAACGAATCGCGGACTGGACCAAGGGTGAGCAGGCCATCACCTTTCAGACCTGCGGCGCATGCGGCCATGTGCAGTATTTCCATCGCGCCTTCTGCGCGGCCTGCGGCGCGCCCGATCCGCGCGATGCGCGCGCCAGCGGCAAGGGCAGGGTCTACGCGACCTCGCTGGTCTGCCGCGCCGCCACGCCCGAGACTCGTGCGCACGTGCCCTACAACATCCTGCTGGTCGATTGCGCCGAGGGATTTCGCATGATGGCGCACGGCGAGACGAATCTAGCTATCGGCGATGAGGTCACCGCGAGCTTCCCGACGTTCGCCGGCAAGCTCGTGCCGTTTTTCAGCAAAAGGGAATAGTAGGATTCGTCATTCGGGGGCGGTCCGAGGGACCGAGCCTGGAACGGGATTCTGGGCCTGGCTTGTGCGAGAGCCACCCCGGAATGACGAAAACACTCTACGCAACTCTTTTGCTAACGCCCGTAGAACAAGATGCTGGCGATGACGAGCATCGCCGTCACCGCCAGCATGTGCGCGAGCGCTCCCGAGGCCGCCCCCTTGGTGGCTTCCTTCATGCCTATTCTCCCTAGACTTGGGCGTGACTCATCGTTGCGCGCACTGCGCACCCGACGGTCAATTGTTTTTACTCGGAACACCCCTTGCGAGTATTCACCGTGATTTGTCCCCACACGGTGAATATCGACTGTGCCAAGGTCGATCAGCAATGCGGCGGCATTTTGACTCGATGATGTTGCTGTTGCGGTAGCGAAGCACAGGGTTTGCGGCAACTTTCTTCAATCGCGACGAATCATCGGATTTTCCCGCGAGAATTCGCGGGTTTCTTTGTGGCCATCGATTTGGCCTTCGAAGCCTCCATCAGCGCATCCCTGATGTTGGTGAGGTGACGCGTCATGGCGTGGCTCGCCTTGCGCGGGTTCCTCGCTTGAACGGCTTCGAAGATGGCCTCGTGATCCCTGCGCCACATGGGCCGGTAGTCCTCCATCTGCATGTGGTTGTGAATCTCCTGCCAGATACCGGACTCGGTCTGTGCGCGCCACAGCGAGTCGCTGATCGACACCAGCGCGCCGTTCCCGGTCGCCTCGGCCAGCACCATGTGGAAGCGGTGGTCCGACGTGTCGGCCTCGCGTCCCTGCGCATGTTCCCAGCGCATCATCGCGAGCGCTTCGGCGAGCTGCGCGAAGGCGGCCTCGGAGCCGCGCTGCGCCGCGATCGCCGCGATCTGCGGTTCGATCAGCTGGCGCGCCTCCAGGTTCTCGAATGGCCCAAAACCTTCGAGCACGTGCACGTCAGGTGCCTCCTGACGACTGATCACATAGACGCCGCTGTTACTGCGCACCTTCAGCATGCCGGCCATCGCCAGCGACAGGATGGCCTCGCGCACCGTCGGCCTCGACACGCCAAACGTCTTCGCGAGATCGCGCTCTGCCGGCAGGCGCTGGCCGATCCGGTAACTCGCCTGGATCATCGCAGCAATGCGCCGGGCAACGATCTCGAAGCTGCGTTCAGGCTTGGACGGGGGATCGTGCAACATCTTCGTGCTCATCAGTCCTTTTTTTGAGTTTGACAAGCTGCCGCTCGAAAGCCAAGCTGGTCAGACCAATTTGGACTGACCAGTTTCGCGCGACCGGGGTTGGGAATACTCTGTCGGTGGGACGATGGAGGCTGCGCGCGTGTTCGACAGCAAGCCGAATTCAGCCGAGGCGCGTGACATCGCGTTCCATCTGCACTCGCAGACCAACCCCCAGCGACATGCAGAAATCGGACCGCTGATCATGGCGCGCGGCGAGGGCGTCCATGTCTTTGACGCGAACGGCAAGCGTTATCTGGAAGCGATGGCCGGGCTCTGGTGTACCTCGCTCGGCTTTTCCGAGACGCGCCTGAAAGCGGCAGCAGCGGCGGCCTACGACAAATTCGGCTTCTATCACAGCTTCAATCACAAGACGCCGGACAACACGATCGACCTCGCCGAGAAGCTGGTCGAGATCTCGCCGATCCCGGATGCTCAAGCATATTTCGCAACGTCAGGCTCGGAAGCCACCGAGACGATGGTGAAGCTCGCCTGGGTGTATCACGCGGTTCACGGCAAGCCCGGAAAGCGCAAGATCATCGCCCGCGATCGCGGGTTCCATGGCTCGACGATCGTTGCAGCTTCGATGTGCGGTCTGCCCCGCATGCACCGCGAATTCGGTCTTCCGCTCGAAGGCTTCCTGCACACGCATTGCCCGGATGCCTATCGCGGCACGAGGCCCGGTGAGAGCGAGGCGGCGTTTGTCGGCCGGCTCGCAGCCGATCTCGAAGCAATGATCATGGCCGAGGGACCCGATACGATCGCAGCCTTCATCGCCGAGCCGATCAACGCCGGCGGCGGCATCGTCGTGCCGCCGAAGGGATATTTCGCTGAGATCGAGGCGGTGCTGCGCCGTCACGACATCCTGGTGCTTGGTGACGAGGTGGTCTGCGGCTTCGGCCGCACCGGCAACTGGTTCGGCTGCCAGACGGTCGGCATGAAGCCGGACATGGTGGCGCTCGCCAAGGGCATCACCTCGTCCTATTTCCCGATGTCGGCCGTGTTGCTGGGCCGTCCGATCCGGGACGCGCTCAGCGAGATGAACAAGGGCGGCGAGCTGTTCGGCCACGGTTTCACCAATTCCGGGCACCCGGTTGGCGCGGCGATCGCGCTCGAAACGCTGAAGATCTATCACGAGATGGATGTGGTGCCGCACGTCCGCCGCATGGGCTCGAGGCTCCGCGCCGGACTGGAGCAGATCGCGCGGGATTCGCGCATCGTCGGCCAGGTGAGGGGCGAGGGACTGATGATCGGGGTCGAGCTGGTCGCGGACCCCGCGACGCGGCAGGCCTTCGATCCCGCGCTGAAGGTCGGCGCGATGTTCGATGCGCTCGCAATCGAGAATGGCCTGATCATCCGCGCGATGGGCGACACGATCGGGTTCTGTCCGCCGCTGATCATCGACGAAGCCGGAGTTGACGAGGCGCTCGACCTGTTCGCGCGGACCTTGCTCAGCGCCGAAGCCAAGCTTGCCGAGACACGTCCATCTGCGTAACCCCTTGAGGAGACCATAGCATGCGCCGTCGAGACCTGCTCCGATCCACACTGGGCGCCGGTCTCGGCGTCGCCCTGGGCTCGAGTCTTGCGATGCCGCGGCTGGCCCGCGCGCAAGGTTCGCGCGTGCTGCGCTTCGTGCCGCAGGCCGATGCGGCTATCCTCGATCCGATGATCACGACCGGCCTCGTCAACCGCAACCATGGCTTCCTGATCTGGGACACGCTCTACGGCGTCGATGAGAAATTCCAGGTTCAGCCGCAGATGGTCGCCGGCCATACCGTCGAGAACGACGGCAAGCTCTGGACGATGACGTTGCGCGACGGCTTGAAATTCCACGACGGAGAGTCCGTACGCGGGCGCGATGTGGTGGCGAGCCTGAAACGTTGGGCCGCGCGCGATGCCTTCGGCAATTCGCTCTTCAATTTGGTGGACGAACTCTCGGCGCCTGACGACAAGACCGTGCGCTGGCGTCTGAAGTCACCGTTTCCGCTGTTGCCGGAAGCGCTCGGCAAGGTCGGTGCCATCATCGCCTTCATCATGCCGGAACGTCTTGCGCAGACCGATAGCGTCACGCCGGTCAAGGAGCTGATCGGTTCCGGTCCGTTCAAATTCCAGGCCGATCAGCACGTGCCCGGCGCGCGGCTGGTCTACACGCGTTTCGATGGCTACGTGCCGCGCCCCGAGGGGACGCCGAGCCTGCTCGCCGGTCCGAAGATCGCGCATTTCGACCGGGTCGAGTGGCAGGTCATCCCGGACCCCGCGACGGCCGCGGCTGCGCTTCAGCAGGGCGAGATCGACTGGTGGGATCAGCCCATCGTCGACCTGTTGCCGAAGCTGAAGGGCAACAAGACGCTGACCGTCGAACTGCTCGACCCCATCGGTAATGTCGGCGTGCTGCGCTTCAACCATACGCAGCCGCCGTTCGACAACCCGGCCATCCGCCGCGCGGTGCTCTCCGCCATCAGCCAGAAGGAATTCATGTCCGCGGTTGCGGGCGACGACACCAGTCTCTGGCGCGACAGGGTCGGCTTCTTCGCGCCCGGCGGCATCATGGCGAACGATGCCGGCATGGACGCGCTGAACGGCCCCCGGGATATCGCCGCCGCGGCCAAAGCCATCAAGGACGCCGGCTACAAAGGCGAGAAAGTGCTGCTGATGGCGCCGGGCGATTTCCCTGTCATCGGGCAGATGAGCGAAGTCGCGGCCGATCTGTTCCGCAAGCTCGGTCTCAATGTCGACTACGCGGCGATGGACTGGGGCTCGATGCTGCGGCGCATGGGCAACCGCGAGACACCGGACAAGGGCGGATATAGCGCCTTCTGCACTTATTCTGCGGGCGTCACGCAGCTGAACCCCTCGGCGCATAACTTCATCCGCGGCAGCGGTGACAAGGCGACCTTCGGCTGGGCAAAGAGCGAGAAGCTGGAGCAGCTCCGGGATGCCTGGTTCGCCGCGCCCGATGCCGCCACGCAGACGAAGATTGGCGTCGAGATGCAGAAGCAGTGCTTCATCGATGTTCCCTATGTTCCGCTTGGTGTCTTCTATCAGCCGACGGCTTACAAGAAGAGCCTGACGGGCATGCTCAAGGGCCTGCCGTTGTTCTGGAACGTGCGCGGCGCCTGAAGAGGGATTTTCGATGCTTCCGATCACCGGTTATGCGGACCGCTGGAGCGTGCGCTCCGGCGACGACATCAACTTCATGATTGCGGTCAAGGGCGGCGGCCGCTATTCGGCGCGGATCGCCCGCATCATCTGTGGCGACCCGAATCCCAGGGGACCAGGCTATCGCGAGATTCCGGTCAAGTGGGACCTGGAAGGCCAGCACGATGGCATCGAGCAGACCATCGCCAAGGGCTCATGGGTCGATGTATCAGCACTGGCGCTGCCGGCGGGCCCGATCGCCTTTGCCGCGACTGTCTGGCCGACCTTGCTCGCCGCGGGCAAACAGGCCGTGCTGAACTGGGCGGGTACCGGCGGCTCGCTGACGCTCGGCGTCGGCGCAACCGGCGCTTTCGCCCGGCTCGTGACCGGCGAGGGCACCATCGAGGTCGAGGCCGGCATCGCGCTCACCGAGCGGGCGTGGCACGACATCGCGTGCGTGTTCGACCCGGCAACCGGATCGTTGGCGATCGCACAGGCACCTCGCAAGATCAGGCTCGATCGCGACGAGCGCGCGACGAAATCGCTGAGCGCGCCAAAGGCCGCGTTGGCCGGCACGGGGGCGGCGGCGATTGCAGCGGAGCGCGCAGGCCGGGGCGTAGTCCACCATTTCAACGGCAAGATCGAGCGGCCGCGCATCACCGATGGCAGCACCGGCCTTGACGGCACCATCGCCGTGCAGGCTTCTGGAACGGCGGCTCCGTCCATCGCCGAATGGGATTTTTCCATCGGCATTCCGACCGACTCCGCGACCGATATCGGCGCTGCCAAGGCGCACGGCACCTGCATCAATTTGCCGACGCGAGCGATGACGGGGTCGCGCTGGACCGGCGGCGTGACGCATCGCTGGACAGAAGAACCCAAGCTCTGGGGTGCGATCCATTTCCACGACGACGATATCGGCGATTCCGGCTGGCAGCCGTCGCTGACCTTCACCGTGCCGGAGGACTGGAAGAGCGGCGTCTACGCACTGCATCTCGAAAAGGATGGCACGCGCGACAACATCGTCTTCTATGTCCGCGCCCGGATACCGGGATCGCAGGCCAAGGTGGCTTTTCTCGCGCCGACCTTCAGTTACACGGTCTACAGCCAGTATCAGAAGAAGGGCAGGCAAGCCCTGATCACGGAGCGCTCGCTGGCCTGGGGCGCGCTGGCGCAGGCGCCGGACGGTCATCCCGAGTACGGCGTCTCGCCCTACAACTTCCACTCTGACGGCAGCGGCGTGGTGATGTCGACGATGCGCCGGCCGCTGATCGACAAGCGTGTGAACCAGATCCATCTGGTCGATCCCAGCGACTACGGTTCCGGCCTCTACTGGATCTCCGCCGACAGCGCCATCACCGATCTGCTGACCCGCAAGGGTATCGACTTCGAAGTCATCACCGATCACGACGTCCATGCCGAAGGCGTCGATCTGCTGTCGAAATATTCTGTGGTTCTGACCGGGCAGCATCCGGAATATCACACCCATGAGACGCTCGACGCGCTCGGCGCCTATCTCGGCAATGGCGGCCGCCTCATGTATCTCGGCGGCAACGGCTTCTACTGGAAAGTGGTGCCGCATGCGACAGGCACCTGGGCTTTCGAGCTGCGCCGCGCCGAGGGCGGCATCCGGCTCTGGGAAACGCTGCCCGGCGAGAGCTATCACGCGTTCGACGGGTCCTATGGCGGCCTCTGGCGGCGGCTCGGCCGCCCGCCGCAGGCGCTGGTCGGCGTCGGCTTCAGCACGCAAGGGGAGTATATGGGTTTCCCCTACACCTTCCTCGATGGCATTCTCGATTCCCGCGTCGCCTTCATGCGCGAGGGGATCGAGGATCTGGCGAAGCCCGGTGCCAAGCTTGGCGAGCGCGGCTTCATGGGCGGCGGCGCAGCGGGTCACGAGCTGGATCGGGCGGACACGCGCCTTGGCACCCCGCATCATGCGATCATCGTCGGCCGCGCAGTTCTCACTGATCCGACCTATCAGCCCGTCAACGAAGAGCGCTACGACCATACCTGGCCGGCATCGCGCGAGGACATCATCCGCTCCGACCTGACCTTTTTCGAGACGCCGAATGGCGGTGCGGTGTTCTCCGTCGGCTCGATGAATTTCATCGGCGCGTTGCCGGTCGACGGCTACAACAACGTGGCAGCCCTGCTGGTGACCAACATCGTCAGGCGCTTCGCCGATTCGACGCCATTCCCGGTGCCGAAGGCCCCCGCACAAGGGGGATGACCTCACGCGACGATGTTGCTCTTGGGCCGGTGCGAGAATACTCTTGGGACCTCTGCTCGAACAAACGACAACAAGATCAAGACCCAAGGTGACTGATGGCCCGCATCAACTACAGCGACCCGATCAAGGCGTCCGACCGCACCCGCGAAATTCTCGATAAGAACCGCAACGCTAACATCTTCCGCATGATGGCGCACTCGCCGAGCTATTTTGAGCAGTATTGCCGGCTCGGCGGAGCCATCCGCCACAAGGGCGAGCTCGATCCCATCGTGCGCGAGCTCGCAATCACCCGCACCGGCATTTTGTGCGAGGCGCCGTATGAGATCGTCGCGCACAAGCGCATCGGCAAGAATGTCGGCGTCACCGACGAGCAGAACGAAGCGCTGGAGAATTGGCAGGCCGCGACCTGTTTCAATGAGGTGCAGCGCGCCGCACTCGCGTTCACCGACGAGATCGTGAAGCTGAAGAAGCCGACGGATGCGACGTTCAAGGCGATCGCATCGAAGCTGACACCGGCCGCGCTGGTCGAGCTCCAGCTTTCGGTCGGCTTCTACGTCATGACGTCGAAATTTCTGGAGACTTTTGAAATCGACCTTCAGCCCGTCACGGAAGTGGTGGGCTGATCCAAAAACTGTGGCGAGGTTTGCCGATGACGATCGATGAATACGCGGTCTGGGCCGCGAGCATTGCGAAAGTCGATGAGCATCCGTCCAACGAGCGGCTGTCCTATCTCGGGCTCGGCCTCGCCGGCGAATCCGGCGAGGTCGCCGACCACATCAAGAAGCTGCTGCGCGATGACTGGCTCGACAAGGCGGGCCTCGTCGATGAGCTCGGCGACGTCATCTACTACTGGGCTTGCCTGTGCGCCGCGACCGGCCAGCAGCCGTCCGAATTGCTCAAGGCGAGCGCGGCCAAGATCAAGCGACGGCTGAGCGAAGCCGCGAGCCGCTGACCCGGATCAGCGTGCTCACGTCGACGTCAGAATGTCGACCTTGGCATTGGCGACGATCAGGCGGTCGGCGAGGAGCTGCGCCAGATTGCGCATGATGCGCTCGGAGGCCCTCGGGTGCTGCTTGCGGAAGCGCTCGAAATCCTTCAGCGGCACCTCGAATGCGGTCGCTGCCATGTCCGCGAAAACATCGGCCGAACGCGTCGGCTCCAGCAGCGCCATCTCGCCGAAGGCCATGCCGGCGGTCAGCGTCGCCAGCCGCACGCCGTCGGGCAGGGTGACATGCACGGCGCCGCTGCGCAGGAAGAACAGGAAATCGGCGGGGTCGCCTGTCGTGATGATCTTTTCCCCGGATGGAAAGGTCCGGATCGTGCAGATCGAGGCGAGGTCGGTCAGCTCTTCCTCGCTCATGCCTGATAGCAGCGGCTGTTCGGCAAGCTCGGTGGTCTCGTGGAAATCGATCGAGCCGCCGTAGCGGTAGACGATCTGGTCTTCCGCCCATTCGATCGCGGTGTCGAGCAAATAGAAGTCGCGGACGTTCTTCAGCTCCGCCGTCCATTCTCGCAGGCTGTCCCATTCCTTCGACGCACGCCTGACCCCCGACAGTACGACGGTCACGTTCAGCGCCGCCAGCTCCTCGAACGCCTCGGCAACGAGCCGCGCCCCGGCGCGCGTGGTGGAGGTGACGCGGTGGAGATCGAAGATCACGATTTGCGGCCGCGGCTGTCCGGCCAGCCGGCGCGAGACATAGTCGACCGCCGACAGCGACAGCGTGCCGACCAGCTCGATGACCCGCACCTCCTGCTCATGCCCGGCCAGAATCTCGCGCTCCTGCGGCCGGCGCACGCGCCGCGACGGGCTCTTGCCGATGTCGTAATCGGCGATGACGGCGTTGCGGGCGTCGTCGCTGCGGTTGAGCATGTGCAGGTCGTAATGCGCGGACAGCGCCTCGCAGACCTTGATGCCGCGCACGCTGTTGCCGTGCTTGTCGAGCTTCGGCGAATAGCTGCCGAGCCCGAGCCGGGCGGGGAGTGCGGCCAGAATGCCGCCGCCGACGCCGCTCTTGGCGGGGATGCCGATCCGGTAGATCCACTCGCCGGCGTAGTCGTACATCCCCGACGACGTCATCACCGACAGCGTGCGCGAGATGGCGTAGGGCGTCAGCACCTGCTCGCCCGTGACCGGATTGACGCCGCGATTGGCGAGCGTCGCCGCCATCACCGCGATGTCGCGCGCCGTGACCAGCACCGCGCATTGGCGGAAATAGACGTCGAGCACGCCGGCGACATTGTCCGAGATCACCGCATTGGTCTTGAGGAGGTAGCCGATGGCGCGGTTGCGGTCGCCGGTCTGGCTCTCCGAGCTGTAAACGGCCTCGTCCACGGCGAGATCGCGCCCCGCAAAACGGCTGAGCGCGAGCCGGATCTGCTCGAAGGCGTCCGGGCCCTTGCTGTCATAGATCAGCCCGGTGCAGGCGATCGCGCCGGCATTGACCATCGGGTTGAACGGATGGTTGTCGGAATTGAGCCGGATCGAGTTGAAGGGATCGCCCGAGGGCTCGACGCCGATCGCACTCTCGACGCGGCCGGCGCCCAGGAGGTCCAGCGCCAGCGCGAACACGAACGGCTTTGACATCGACTGGATGGTGAAGGGCACCCGGCTGTCGCCGACCTCGTAGACGTGGCCGTCCAGGGTCGCGAGGCTGATGCCAAAATGGGCAGGGTCGGCCTTGCCCAGCTCGGGGATGTAGTCGGCGACGGCGCCGGAGGTCTCGGCCGAGAATTCGTTGAGACAATTGCCCAGAAACCGCAGCAAAGGCGGCTTCGAGCGGGTCCAGGCGGAGGCGGCAGGCGAGTGGGTTGTCATCGCCTGTCTTTGTGCAACGCAATCAGGGTACGCGCAACCCGTCCGGCACCACGGCCTGCCGCCGGACCAGCACCAGGGCGATCAAGACCGTGGGCACGAGGATCGCGAGGCCCAGCAGCGTGACCTGCATCTGCGACAGCGGCATGATCCCGCCGCCGGGGGTGGCCACGACGAAGCCGCCGATCACCAGCAGCACCCGCAAAGGCCACTCCATCAGGCCCGCGCCGCGAAGGTCGCCGACAAAAGCCTGGTAGCCCTGGATGCCGCCGCAGATGAAGACGATGCCGAAGCAGGCAAGTCCGGTCAGCCCGAATGCCTCCAGATACGGGTTGCTGCCCTGAAGCAGCAGCGCCGGATTGAGCACGAAGAAGAACGGGATGAAATAGATGATGCTGCCGACCCACATGCTCTCCCAGCCCGTCTTCATCGCGGGCGCGCCGGCGATGCCCGCCGCCGCGAAGGAGGCGATCGCCACCGGCGGCGTGATCGAGGACAGCATGCCCCAGTAGAAGATGAACATGTGCACGGCCATCTTGTTCAGCCCGAGCTTCTCCAGCGCCGGCGCCACCAGAATGGCCAGGAAGATGTAGCAGGAGGTCGTGGTCAGCCCGAGCCCGAGGATCAGGCTGGTGATGGCGCACATGATCAGCAGCAGGAAGGCATCGCCCCCGGCGATGCTGAGCAGGTCGTTAGCAAGGCTCGAGATCACGCCGGTGAGCGAGAAGGCGCCGATCAGCAGGCCACAGCCGGCGAGGATCGCGATCAGCTCGACGAAGGTCTTGCCGTTGAGTTCGAGGAAATGCAGCCAGCGCGCGCCGCCCCAGTTCTTGCCGGGGAAGAATTCGTTCAGCGCGGCCAGCAGGCACATGCCCCACAGCGCGGCGTTGAGCACGCCGAACCAGAACATCGCAGCCGTTGCCGCGATCGAACCGGCGAGCACCAGCGTATTCCCGAGCCTCCAGCGCGCCGGCCCGGACCATTGATGCAGGATCACGAGCAGCACGGAGGCATAGAACGGCGCGTGGCTCTCGCGCTTGAAGTACAGCAGCATCACCACGAGCACGACGATCACGAAGAGATAATACCAGCCCTCTTTGAAAGCGTCCCAGAAGCGCGGCAGCTCGGCGCGCGGCAGGCCCTTCAGCTTGTGGCGCGCGGCATAGGCGTCGACCTGCGCGAATAGGCCGACATAATAGAGGATCGAGGGAATGGTCGCGGCGAGCGCGACGTCGGCATAGCCGGTGTTCATGAACTGCGCCATGACGAAGGCGGTGGCGCCCAGCACCGGCGGGGCCAGCACGGCGCCGGTCGAGGCGCAGGCCTCGATCGCGCCGGAATAGGACGGCGTGAACCCCGTCTTCTTCATCGCGGGGATCGTCATCGTTCCGGCGGTCAGAACATTGGAGACGATGCTGCCGCCGACGGTGCCGAGCAGGCCGGAGGCGAACACGCAGACTTTTGCCGCGCCGCCGCGGAAGGTGCCGCACATCGCGAAGGCGATGTTGATGAAGAATTTGCCGGCGCCCGTCATCATCAGCGCGGTGCCGAAGACGAGGAAGCCGATCACGGTGTCGGCGAAGGCCTGGATCGGAATCCCGAGCAGGCTCTCACCGGAGAGCATGTGATAGGACGTGGTCTGCTGCAGCGTCGATTGCGTGCCGCGGAACGGCCCGAGCCAAGAGGAATCCGCAAACAGCGGATAGAGCGTGAAGGGCAATACGCTGAGCAGCAAGCTCCAGCCGCCGGTGCGCCGCAGCGCCTCCATCAGCACGAACCACATCACGAGTCCGGCGGCGATGACGCTGCCAGGCGCGCCATCGAACTCCCAGCCGAATTGCGCGGCCTTGCGGATGTTGAGCATCAGCCAGATCGCCGAACCGAAGGTCGCCGCGAACAGCAGCAGGTCATACCAGGGGATGCGGTCGAGCGGCGCCTTCTCCGATCCCGGAAAGATCAGGAAGGTGAATGGCAGCATCAACGCGATCAGCAGGTAGAAATATTCGGTGTTGAGCTGCGTGTAGTCGATGAAGAACCGCAGCGAGAATTGCTGGTTCACACACAACAGAATGGTGGCCGCGGTGGCCGCCATCAACACCCAGCGCCACGCGCCCTTCAATGTGCGGACGCGCGTGACCTCGGCTTCCTGCAAGTCGGCGGCGGCGCTGAGATGCGGATCTGCGAACTCAACCTTCGTCGCCGGCGCTGCCGCAGTCTCTGACATCGGCGCTCTCCTCAAACAGTTCTGCGGCAGGCAGCTTGACGGTCAGTCAAACCCGTTCGGCATGTCGGCCTTGGCCAGCGCCGTGGCGCGCGCCTTCATCCAGCCCTCAAGGAAGGCCTTTTCGTCCGACGGCGGATTGGACTTGCCGTAATCCGCCCATGCCGCGCCAAGCACTTCCTGTCGCTTGAACAGCTTGTTGTTGTGGGCGTCCTGAGCGTCAGACCATTGCCCGGCTTCTTTCAAGGCCTTCACCGCGCCGGGATGCACGGGCACCACCCAGTTCTTGGTCTGCCGGTCGGCGGCGAGCCCGCCGGCGCCGGGCGCGGAGTCCTTGTAGGCGTCGTAGTTGACGGTCATCGCCTTGGTCATCGCATAGACCTGGTCGGGGGCTTGCGAGGCATAGGCGACGAAGATCGGATAGGGGTAGTTGCCGAGCTCGATCGGCTTGTCCGGGGTGATGCCGGCACCGCAGGTTGCGGTCTGCGGGAAGAAGAACGAGCCGACCTTCTGCATCCGCGCCCAGCCTTCCTTGTCCTTGGCGGGCAGCGGCGGCCAGACCAGACCGCGCGGCGAGGTCTCGGCTTCCTTGGCGGGGCCGGTGATGGTGGTGCCGAAGGCGGCGTCGGTGTCGTTGTTGATCAGGCCCTTCCACATCGCGCCGTAGCTCGCGAACTCGACGACCTTGACATCCTTCTGCGTCAGGCCTGCGAAGGCGAGCACCGCGAGCGAGTTCT
This sequence comes from Bradyrhizobium sp. 604_D8_N2_3, assembly GCF_051810765.1. Classification (NCBI taxonomy): domain Bacteria; kingdom Pseudomonadati; phylum Pseudomonadota; class Alphaproteobacteria; order Hyphomicrobiales; family Nitrobacteraceae; genus Bradyrhizobium; species Bradyrhizobium sp. 604_D8_N2_3. Next base: position 4,128,381 of record NZ_JBPWPM010000001.1, read on the forward strand.
GGTTCAGCGCGGGCGAGCCGACCACGAAGCCGACGCGCTTGCCTTTCAGGTCTTTCAGATCTTTCACGCCGCTATCGGCTGCGACCCCAAGCGAACCGCAATTGCAATCGACGCTCGATAGCATGATCTGGAGCGGCTGCGGGCCCCATTCCTTCGAGCCGAACTCGAACACGCCTTCCTGCGCGAAATAGGTGCCCGATCCCATCGCGGATGACGCCGCGCGCTTGGCGCGCAATGGTGCAAGCCGCGCGACGTCGTTGCCTGCGGGCAGCACGCGCACATCGGTGCCGTATTTGTCCTTCATCATTTTGCCGACGCCGACCGCGATGTTGAAGCCGGCGGTGCCGGTGTCATAGGCGGTGAACGTCAATGTCGCCGGCAGCTTGATGTCTTCGGCGATTGCATAGCGTGTAGACGCAAAAGAAATGCCCGCAACCAAGGCAGGCGCGAGCATGGTCAGCCCACGAAGCATGTTTCCCTCCAATGATCCTCGCGTTTGCCGCGAAGAGTTTCATTCTTTGTTTGAAACAGATTTTTGTTTGAAACAGATCATGTCATCGCGATCAGGCGATGGCAACGCCGTACCGCGAACGCGGCGATGAGGCAGACAGATTGTCGCGGAAGCCACGGATAATGCAGTCAGTTCGCGACGATCGCGATCGCCTGTCCTTCGGCGACGACATCGTCGAGCTTGACGAGCAGCGATGTGATCGTGCCGCTCGCGGGCGAGGGCACAGGTATCTCCATCTTCATGGCCTCGACGACTACAACGTCATCGCCATCAGCGACGGTTCCTCCAACTTGCACGGGAGTTGCGCAGATGCGACCCGCGACCTCCGTGACGATCTTAATTTCTGGCATGCCATCGCCTTTTTGTTGTCGTCGCAAAATGCCTGAGGTAGCGTCGTCTGCAAGTGGAATTTAATTCCGCACAGCGGAACGAACGGTAGGGAACATGGGACGACGTTCAGAGCGGTTAAGCAGGCAAGGTGCGCTCGCTGGCGATGCCGGCGAGGGTGATGTCATCCAGGTGGTTTCGCGCGCGTTCGACGTGTTGCGATGCTTCGAGGGCCATGAGGCCCGACTCGGCAATCTCGAGATTTCAAATCGCTGCGGCCTGCCGCGCTCGACGGTGTCGCGGCTCACGCACACGCTGACGCGCATGGGGCAGTTGGTTTACCTGCCGCGTGACCAAAAGTATCGCATCGGTCCGAGCGCGGTGGCGATGAGCGCCTCGATGATGAAGGGCGCGCAGCTGCGCAGCATGATCCGGCAGCGACTCCAGGAAGTCGCCGAGCAATTGCCTGGCACTGTCGGCTTCGTCGTCCCCGATCGCTTCCATCTGGTCTATCTGCAGTTCGCGCGCTCGGCCTCGGCGCTCGGCCTGCACGAGGGCACCGGCAGCCGCATCTCGATGGCCTCGACGGCCGCGGGCGCGGCCTACACGGCGGCGCTAGCGCCTGAAGTCGGCGATGCCTTCATTACGGACATGGAACGGGAAGCCCCCGAGGCTGCGAAAATCCTGCGGCCCCGCATCGAGGCCAACAGGCAGTCGTTGCTCGAGCGCGGTTACGTCACGGCCTGCGGCCTGTGGAGCCCGCACATCAACGGCCTCGCGGTGCCGATCTGGTCGCCGCAATACCAGACCTTCGTCGTCATCACGATCGGGCTGTTGTCGTCGATGTATGACGAGCAGCGTCTGCATGCCGAAGTCGCGCCGTTGATGGTCGCGCTCGGCCGCTCGCTCGGAAGCCTGATGGAGGGCGCGGAAGGCGACGTCTTCAACAACCGCATCTCGCGCAAACCGGTCGCAATGGCCGTGCATAACAATAACAAGCCGATCAATTCGGAGGGAGTGAATGAACTGGAAGCCGGAACTCGACGAGCTCGCCCGGCGCGAAGCCTTCGCGCGGGAGATGGGCGGCGTTGACAAGGTCAAGCGTCAGCATGACCAGGGCCGACTGACTGTTCGGGAGCGTATCGACAGACTGATCGACAGCGGCAGCTTTCACGAGATCGGTGCCGTCTCCGGCATCGGTGAGTACGATTCCAGCGGCGAGCTGCAGAAATTGACGCCGGCGAACTGCGTGTTCGGCCGCGCGTGCGTCGAAGGCCGCACGGTCGTCGTGGTCGGCGACGATTTCACCGTCCGCGGCGGCTCGGCCGATGCGTCGATCTCGGCCAAGCCGTTGATGGCGGAGGAGATGGCGCACGACTTCCGTCTGCCCATCGTCCGCATCATCGAGGGCTCCGGCGGCGGCGGCTCGGTCAAGACCATCGAGACCAAGGGCGCGGCCAATCTGCCGGGCGGCATCGGCGGCACGCGCTGGTATCGCTTCACGACGGAGAATTTGTCGCGCGTGCCGGTCGTCGCGCTCGGTCTCGGCTCGGTCGCGGGCTTGGGCGCGGCGCGCCTTGCCGCCAGCCACTATTCCATCATGACCCGGAAGTCCGCGATGTTCGTCGCGGGGCCGCCGGTGGTGAAGGCGCTGGGGCAGGACCTCTCGAAGGAGGAGCTCGGCGGCGCCGACATCCAGACGCGCGCCGGCGCGGTCGATCACGCCGTCGATACGGAAGAAGAGGCGTTCGCTTGCGCGCGGCGTTTCCTCTCTTATCTGCCGTCATCGGTCTACGAGCTGCCGCCGACCTTGCCCTGCACCGACAATCCGGAGCGCACCGAAGAAGCCCTGATGAACGCGGTGCCGCGCAACCGCAAGCAGGTCTACAAGATGCGGCCGATCGTCGAGCAGGTCGTCGACAAGGGCTCGTTCTTCGAGGTCGCCAAGAATTTCGGCAAGCCAATCATCGTCGGTCTCGCCCGGCTCGAGGGCAGGGCGGTGATGGTGCTTGCGAGCGACAGCTTTCACTATGGCGGCTCGTGGACCGCGGATGCGTGCCAGAAGGTGGTGCGCTGGGTCGACTTCGCCGAAACCTTTCACCTGCCGATCGTCTATCTCATGGACTGCCCGGGCTTCATGATCGGCCTCGATGCCGAAAAGGCGGCCACTATCCGCCACGGCGTCCGTGCCATGGCGGCGGTCAACCAGACCACGGTGCCCTGGTGCACCGTGATCCTGCGCAATGCCTTCGGTGTCGCCGGCGTGGTGCATCAGCCCGCCGATCGCTTCTCGATCCGCTACGCCTGGCCCTCGGCCTATTGGGGCTCGCTGCCGCTGGAAGGCGGCATCGAAGCCGCCTACCGCGCCGACATCGACGCGGCCGAGGACAAGGCGGGCAAGCTCAACGAGATCCAGGAACGGCTGAACAAGCTACGCTCGCCGTTCCGCTCCGCCGAAAAATTCTGGGTCGAGGAGATCATCGATCCCCGGAAGACGCGGTCGCTGCTGTGCGAGTTCGCAAGGCTGGCCGAGCCGTTGCGGAAGGCGGGGCCGCCGGAGAACTTTTCGATCAGGCCGTAGGTTGCGGTCATGGCGAGCAACCGGGGGCGCGCGAAGCGAAGTCCCGATGACGGGCTCCGCGAAGCAATCCAGACTTTACCCGCGGAGGCAGTCTGGATTGTTTCGTCGCTTCGCTCCTCGTGGAGCGGCGCGGTGCAAGTCGTGATGCGTGGAACCATTTCCGGCGCTGTGCATTCAAACGCGCATGAGGAACCTGTATTTCGGCATCGGCGCTCTCGCCGCCGCGCTGGTTCTCTTTACGATTTGGCTGGGCCAGCATGAACGGGAGGCATCAATCGATCGCCTCGAGCAATGGGTGATTCCACGCCCGCCACCTGAGCGCTAAAGGAATCGCGGCCGTCACTGACGGCCCTATCGAAATACCCGCAAACACATTCGTTGTAAGCCCCCACGCAAACGGCCACGCCTTCGGCCGGACAGATCGACATTTTAGACCTGCCGGGGATGTCACTGCCGCCGGTCTTCAGCGGCAGCGACATGAGGATTGACGATTAGCGCTTGGGCAGCGAGGCCATCACTTCGCCTGCGTCGCCATCCTCCAGACAGGGTGTGACGGTCAATGGGAGCAGGTCAGCCCACTGTGCTAGCCAGCGATACATCGCCTTTGGATCGCTCGATTCAGAGATCGCAAATCCCTGTCCGTTCATGCCATGCCACCGGCCCAGCATCTTGACGCCTTCGGGTGGCGCTCCGCCGGTTTCCAGAAAACGGCTGACGGCCGCATTGAAGGTGCCTTGAGGTACACTCCAGGTTGTAATGAATTTCATGCGATTCTCCCATAATCTGAATTATTGGATGAATGCCGCGGCTGCGCCGCCCGCGCACAATAGCGCTGGCGTGTCGAATAACAACGGCGAATGAAGCCGTGGGTTAGTGCGATGGAGGCGCCGTAGCGGACTTGGTCGTGTGTCACCGGCGTCCGCCGGAGAACATGACGATACGGCCGTAGCGGCGCGAACGGGGAACTCATTGGGGCTGCCGACCTATCCCGTCTCTGATAGGATGGCAACATAATTGCCCGGCGCGCGCGTCACACCCGTATTCAGCACTGGAGCGAGAGGGAGAGACGCGCCCGATCTATGAAATCCTGAGTTCTTTGGCACACTCCCTCGGGCTGGCTGACTTCTTTCCGTGGGCGTCGATCGAAGAGGTGATCGATGTCATCTTGAATGACACGACAACCGGCCATGCGACTGTTGCGTCGCTGCGCGCTGCCGGTGGCTTTTTGCCTCTTAACGTGCCCGCGGTCGCCTATGCGGATTGGAAATTCGATTCACCGTCCGGGAAGATCGAATTCTGCTCGCCGCAGGCGGCAAGGCTCGGGCTTCCGCCACTTCCGGTGCACGGCGGCGACCAAGCTTCGCCTTATCCGTTGTCGCTGAGCTTCGGAAGGACGCTGACACATTTTCATTCGTTCTATGACGAGGGCCAGGCTCTCCCGGCATTGGCAAAGCACAATGTCGCCCCGCAACTCTGGATATCGCCGGTGGATGCAGAGGCGCGTCAGCTCAGCAACGGGGATGCGATCAGGATTTACAATCAGCGGGGCGAGTTCGCGGCAAAGGCCTGCGTCACCGACGACGTCAAGCCCGGGGTGGTCTGGATGCGCGATGGCTGGGTTGGCCTCAATCATCTCACGTCCGGCGACGCGGTCCTGACCCGAGACGCTCTCAGTCTTTTTCACTTCTCCGTTGGCCAGTCCGACTACGGCGCTCGCGTGGAGGTCGCGCGAAGGCAGGCATCGTTGTAGACGAGGCTATCCGGCGTCGATCACAGCCGCAGCACCTTGCCTGGATTCATGATGTTCTGCGGATCGAGCGCGCGCTTGATGGTGCGCATGATGTCGAGCTCGGTCTTCGAGCGGTAGTGACTGAGCTCGTCGAGCTTGTCGATGCCGATGCCGTGCTCCGCCGAGATCGAGCCGTCCATGGAAGTGATGAGATCGTTCACGGCCCGCGTGATGGCGGACGAATATTGGGTCAGCGTCTGCTGATCCATGCCTTTGGGGCCCATGAACGAGAAATGCAGATTGCCGTCGCCGATGTGCCCCAAAGGATAGGGGCGAATGGTCGGGAGAATGTCGAGCACGGCCTTGAGCCCCTGGTCGATGAAGCCGGGAATCCTGGAGATGGCCACCGACACGTCGTAGCTCAGTCCCGGCCCCTCGGCACGGGAGGCCTCGGCGACGCTTTCCCGGATGCGCCACATGTTGCGCGATTGATTTCCGGTGTGCGCGATCACCGCGTCGAGCACGCGGCCGGCCTCGAGCTGATCAGCGAGAAACTGCTCCAGCTTCTCGGTCATGCCCTCGGTCCCGTCCTGCCGGGCCCGCGAGGACGACCATTCGAGCAGGAGGTACCATGGCGTGTCGGCCTTGAGAGGATCCTGGGTGCCGGGAATATGGCGCAGCACCATGTCGATGGCGCTGCGGCTCATCAGCTCGCAGGAGCCGACATTGTCCCCTGATGCCGCATGGGCTTCGGACAGGATCTCCAGCGCCGCGCGCGGATCGCGGATCGCCAGCCACGCTGTGCAGATGTCCTTCGGCGCGGGCCATAGCTTGAGGACGGCCTTCGTGATGATGCCCAGCGTTCCCTCGGCGCCCATGAAGAGGTGCTTGAGGTCGTAGCCCGTATTGTCCTTCTTGAGCGCACGCAGTCCGTCCCAGACGTCCCCGTTGGCCAGCACGACTTCGAGCCCCAAGACGAGATTGCGGGCATTGCCATAGCGGAGCACCTGCACGCCGCCGGCGTTCGTCGACAGATTGCCGCCGATCATGCATGAGCCCTGGGCGCCAAGGCTGAGCGGCAGGAACCTGTCGTGACGGCTTGCGGTCTCCTGAAGCGTCTGGAGAACGCAGCCGGCCTCGACGGTCATCGCGTAGCCGACGGCATCGACGTCCAGCACGCGGTTCATGCGGCCGAGCGACAACACGATGCCGGTGTGCGCCGGCCAGGGCGTGGCCCCGCCCATCAGACCGGTGTTGCCACCCTGCGGCACGATCGCGACGCCGTGCTCGTGGCAAAGCCGGACGACTTTCGAAACTTCCTCGGTACTGCCAGGACGAACGACGGCGCCCGCGCCGCCAACCAGCAATCCGCGCCAATCCGTCACGAACGGCTGCTTGCCGTGCTCGTCCTCGATCAGGCCCTTCTCGCCGACGATCGCGCGCAACGCATCGCGCATCCGGGCGGTCAAAGGAGCGGTCGGGATGGTGGGTAGGGAGGACGGGAAGGCAGCCGGCATTTTGTTTCCCCTGGCGCATCTTGGTGTGCACTGCGCACGTAACGTGCGGGGGTATTCTCCACGTTTGCGGCGGGGAGTCTAATGGCAATATGTCTCGAAGCGGGGGACCGTGGACGAACGCGCCGAGCAGCTGCCGCCACCGACGGCGCTTGGTCTCGGCCGAGCGGAATCCTAGTGGATGATCTGGTTCAGGAAGCCCTTCGCCCGTTCCGTGCGCGGAGCCCGGAAGAATGTCTCCGGATCCGCTTCCTCCACGATGCTTCCGCGATCCATGAAGACGACCCGATCGGCGACCTCGCGGGCGAATCCCATCTCGTGCGTCACGCAGACCATCGTCATTCCATCTCGCGCCAGCTCGACCATGGTGTCCAGCACTTCCTTGACCATCTCGGGGTCGAGAGCGGACGTCGGTTCGTCGAACAGCATGATCTTGGGCTGCATGCACAGCGCCCGCGCGATGGCGACGCGTTGCTGCTGGCCACCCGACAATTGTGCGGGATACTTGTCCGCCTGATCCTGGATGCGGACCTTCCGCAGCAAGCCGAGTGCGCGATCGCGCGCTTCCGCTTGCGAGATGCCGCGAACCTTGATCGGAGCCAGCATGCAGTTCTCGGCGACCGTGAGGTGCGGAAAGAGGTTGAAGCTCTGAAAGACCATCCCGACCTCGCAGCGCACGCTGTTGATGTCGGCCATGCGGTTGCTCAATTCGACACCGTCGACGACGATCCTGCCGCCGTCGTGTTTCTCGATATGGTTGATGCACCGGATGAGCGTCGACTTGCCGGAGCCCGAGGGGCCGCACAGCACGATCTTCTCGCCCTTGCCGACCCTGAGATTGACGTCGTTCAGCGCATTGAATGCGCCGAATCGCTTCATCACATTCTCGACGAGGACGATTGCACTGGGCTGCGTGGCATTGCTGACAGTCGCTTGAGGCATGTTCGTCTCCCGAATACGAGGCCGTTTGGTATCCCGATGATCATCGTGCCGTGGCAAGGCCGTATCGCTTGCGAAGGGTGGCGACGCACTGGGAGGCCGCCGAGCTGATGGCGAGGTAGGCCACCGCGACGACGAGGTACATCTCGACGAGACGTCCATTGAGCTGTGCGAGCTTGGAAGCCGCGCCCAGAAGGTCCGTCAACGACAGCACGTAAACGAGAGACGTGTCCTGAAACAGGATGATCGTCTGGCTCAGGATGATCGGGCTCGCCACGCGAAGGACTTGCGGCAGAACGACATGGCGGTAGGTGTCGTAGGTCGACAGCGCGAGCGCCTGGCAGGCCTCGAACTGCCCCTTGTTCACGGCCCGCAGTCCGACGCGGATGATCTCGGAGTAGTAGGCGGCTTCAAACAAGCCAAAGGTGATGAACGCCGTGTAGGTCGCCCCGATCGGAATCGGGCGGCCGTTGCCGCTCAGGTGCCCAAGCACGATCGGCACCAGGAAGAAGAACCAGAAGAGAACCAGGATCAGCGGGATCGACCGGATGATCGCGACGTAGCCGCGGACGATCTGGGCGAACACCGGGACCTCGAAGTGCTGTACCAGCGCAAGACAGGTTCCGAGCACCATGCCGATGGCGAATGCGGCCGCCGTGAGCGAAAGCGAGAAGAGCAGGCCCGACCAGAGATAAGGCCACGACTGCGCGACGATCGAGAAATCGAGTGTATTCATTTCACGGTCTCCATGGCGCCAGGCAGAGCGCTACCTTGCTGCATGTCGGCGGCGAGATCCTGTTCAGCAGTAAGCTTCACCGGGGTGCTACCCGGAATCCTGACGGCCTTGTCGATGAGTGTCATGATCTGATACGCAACCAGCGCCAAGCAAAGATAGATGATCGTCGCCGCGCCGAAGGCCGAGAATGTCTGGAACGTTGCCTCGCTGATCTGGCGCGCCTGTGCGGTCAGCTCCATCAAGCCGATCGTGAGTGCGACGGAGGTGTTCTTGTATATCCCCATCACCTCGCTGGTGAGGCTCGGCACGATCAGGCGCAAGGCCTGCGGCACGACGACGTAGCGATAGGTGAGGTAGCCGCTGAGGCCGAGAGCGTTGGCGGCTTCGATCTGCCCCTTCGGAAGCGCTTCGATGCCGGCCCGGACCTGCTCGGCTATTCGAGACGCCGTGTAGAGTCCCAGGCAAAGGAGAGCCGGGAAGAACGATGCCCAAGGCGGCGGCATCTGCTTGATGGCATTTCCGAGCGTGGCCGGCACCACCTCCGGGAAAACAAAGTACCAGAGGAACATCTGCACCAGGACAGGGATGTTTCGGAATATCTCGACGTAGAGCCGGGCCGGAATCGAGACGAAACGATTCTGGACCGTGCGGCCCACGCCGACGAACACGCCGATGCCGAAGGCGATCCACCAGCCGAAGAAGGCCAGAGCCAGGGTCCAACCGAGACCCGACAGAAGCCAGTCGATATAGCGCTGGCCGTCTGCCGCCTGTTCAAAAAGCACTCCGAACATCGCGAGCCTCCGGGTTGCAGGTGCGGACGAGGATGACTTTCCGGGACGATCAGCTCCGTCAATCAGTCGACGGCATCGCTGGGATGTGCGATCCGCTCCATCAACTCGTCGGTGAGCGGGAATGCGAGGTTCTCACCCTTGGGCGGGATCGGCCTGGTGAACCATTTCGCGTAGGTCTTCTCGAATTGGCCGGATGCCATCTGCTTGGAGAGAACGTCGTCGACGAGCCTCTTGAAGCCGGCGTCGCCCTTGGTGAACATCAGCCCATAGTAGATCTTCGCGTAACCCTCGGAAAGGAACAGGAGCGCGTCCGGATTCGGCGCCGCAGCCTTGAGCCCGGCGAGAAGGATATCGTCCTCCATGAAGGCGACGGCACGGCCGGTGTTCAGCATGAGGAAGGACTCCGCATGGTCCTTGGCCTGGACGATGTTGAGGCCGAACTGCTCCTTGGTGTTGACGCTCTGTGCGAAACCCACCGCGTTGGAGCCTTGCGTGGCGACCACCGTCTTGCCTTTCAGGTCGCCGGCGGTCTTCACGCCACTGGCGGCCTTGACGAGCCAGCGCGGCTGGCTGACGAACGTTGCGACCGAGAACGAGACCTGTTCCTGCCGCTTCTTGTCGTTGGCGGTGCCGCCGCATTCGATGTCGACAGTCCCGCTCTGGATCAGGGGAATCCGGTTCGAGGAGTTCACCGGCGTGTAGTTGACCTTCAGGCTGGGCAACTTCAGCTCCTCCTTGATGCGATCGACGATCGCCGCGCAGAGGTCGAGTGAGAAGCCGATCGGCTTCTGGTCCGGCCCGAGGTACGAGAACGGTATCGAAGCCTCACGGTAGCCGATCGTGATCGAGCCGCTGGATTTGATCTTGTCGAGCGTCGGGCTGTCGGCTGCCGCGGACGGGCTTGCGTTGACAGCCAGGAGCGCCGGGAGAAGTCCCAAGAGCTGAACGAGCTTCTTCATGGTTTTTGCCTTCCCATCGTTTGTCAGATTCAAGCTGCGACGGACGGGCGTCCGAGCCCTCGCCGGCGGATGACGTCGATCAGGCGATCGATGTCGGTGGCGGTGTTGAACATGCCGAGCGAGACGCGAATGCCATCTCGTTCGGGCGACACGCGCACGCCGTTCTCCTCGAAATGGCCGAGCCAGTCTGTCGCGGGCAGGGCGATGACGTAGATGTGCGGCGCGCGATGCTTGCGTTCGCGCGGACCGACGAGGCGGACGCCCAGCTCGTCCAGGCGCGCAATCAGGTGATCGCCGAGATCGAAGCAGTGGTTCTGGATGTTCTGCACCCCGATCTGCTCGATCATGTCGAGCGAAGCACCGAGGGCGTGGACTGCGGGCAGATTGAAGTTGCCGAGCTCGAAGCGCCTGGCGGCCGGCGAGGGCGCCATCCCGTCGGCACGCGCGATGAGATCGCTCGGGATCTCGGCGAGGCTCGCAGCCGCCAGATAGGTCGGCTCGAGCTCTTTGAGCGTCTTGTCCCAATAGAGCAGCCCGAGCCCTTGCGGAACCAGTAATCCCTTGTGGCTGCCGGAGCCGATGAAGCTTGCGCCGATCGCCTTGGCGTCAACAGGCACGACTCCGATGGCCTGCATCACGTCCACCACGAAGTGGAGCTTGTTCCTGACGCACATCGCGCCGACGCTCTCGATGTCAAAGCGGTGACCGGCGTGAAAAGTCACATGCGACATCGAGATCGCACGCGTCCTTTCGTCGATGAAGGGAGCAAAGCTGTCGGCGTCGACGACTTCCGTCATTGGGATGAAGCGGACCTCGACGCCTTTCCGTTGCAGATTGAGGAACGCGTAGGCGTTGTTCGGGTGATCGCCGTGGATCATCAGGACATTGTCGCCGGCCTGTAGCGGCAGTGCGTTTGCCGCAATGTTCATGCTTTCCGACGTGTTTTTCGTGAAGGCAATCTCATCCGCCGTCACGCCGAGAAAGCGGGCGACCTTGGCACGGGTCTGCTCGACCCGATCGAGCCAGATGCTCTTCGGACCGGCTGTCTCGAAGCCCTCGCGAAGGAAAAGCTCGATCGCGGCCTTCACGGGACGCGCGAGCGGCGTTTGAAACCCGGAATCCAGATAGACCATCCGTTCGACGGCGGGGAATTCCTTCCTCACGGCGTCCACGTCGTAATGACGAGACATGCACATCTCCTGTTGAGCGCGCCGGCAGAACTTGGCTCCCGGCCAAGCGGCGGAGCGCGATTTTCGGAACGGCGAGACCGCACTGCACAATTTCTGGTCAACCGCCGGTGACGTCAAGAATATGAGCTTTCAGGATTTCGACAATCGATTATGTCGAATTTCAGTATGTTTTATTCCGAAAAATGATAATACTCGCCGTTGATCTTGATTTCACTTCCAGTTTTGGCCGGGTGGGACATGACGAAGCGAATTGGGAAGGAAGGACCGTTGGATCGGGCTTTCGCGATCGTTCGGCATGTTGCCGACCAGCGCAAAGCCGTCTCGGCCGCGGAGATCGCAAAGGCTCTTTCGCTGCCGCTTCCAACGGCACACAGGTTGATCGGAAACCTCGAAGACCGCGGATTGCTTCAGAAGGCGTTGGGTACCAAGCGGTACGTTGTGGGCAACCAGCTCGTCACACTGTCGGCCACCGTCATCGGCGCTGCGTTTCGTACTGCGCGGCGGCATGCGGTGCTTCGGGCGGTCGCGGGAGAAATCGGCGAACAGTGTGAGATCGGCGTCGTACGCGACAACGTCGTTGCCTATGTCGACAGCGTTCGCGTTTCGGAGCCGCAAGGTCTTCAGTTCAATCCGGGGGAAGCGGCGCCGTTACACTGCACGTCGACCGGAAAGATCTATATGAGCAGACTGCCCGAGCGGATCCGGGCGAAGCTGTGCCGCGCGCTACCCCTGACCAAATTCACCGAAACGACGATCGTCGATGTCCACGCGCTGATGAAGGTTCTCGAGGAGACGCGACAACGCGGCTGGGCCAAGACAAACGAAGAGTACGTCAAGGGGGTGGTGGGGTGCGCCGTCCCCATTCTGTCACCGGATCGGGAATTGATCGCTTGCCTCGGCGTCTCTGTACCGGTGGCCCGCGTGAGCTTCGCCGAACTGGACCGGTTCATAGCGCCGCTTCAAAAGGCCGCCGCTCTGCTATCCGAGACCATTCTGCAAGTTGAAGAGGACGATGGCGCAGATGCCCAATGATGGCATGATGCCTTGGCCTCTGTGCCATAGCCGCCCTCAACCAGACCGACGTGCCTGCTGCGCGGTGATGCTGCGCAGCCCACCGGACGCACCCGCCAGCGCCGGCGTTGAGGCCGTATCGACCGCACCTGAGGCCGCTTACCCCTCAATCTCTGCGATCGCGTTTAACCGACGTTAATGATGTCTTCTCGATATGGAACATCTCACTCCGTTGCACTCCCTGTTTGTGGATTGCCCGTAAGTGTTGATTAAGAAGGCCATATCCATATTCCAGCCTGCGATTGGCGGGCTGACCGGCAGCGGTAATCCCACCGGTTGCCCCGATCAAAGACTTTAGGAATTGCTCTCTGCCGCCACGACGGCAATCAGGATGAAGGTCATGCTCCGCCGGGTAGTGCTCCGTTTCGCAAGAGACCGGAAGGCCAACATCGCCGTCATCTTCGCCCTCACGATGGTCCCGATCGTCTTTCTCCTGGGCATGACGCTCGACTACACGCAGGCCGTCCGCAAGCGCGAGCAACTGAACGCAGCCGCCGACGCGGCCGCGATCGCAGCCGTGCGGCCGGCGATGCTGACCCAGACCGACAAGACGGTCGTCCAGGCGACCGCCGCAGCCGTCTTTGCAGCGAAGGCGAATCTTCCCGGTCTGACGGCGACGCCGACGCCGACCATCACCGTCACGGATTCCGGCCTCGCACGAAGCATCACGGTTTCGTACACCGCGCAGTCCGTCAATAATTTCCCCAGCGTTCTCGGCAAGCAGACCTGGGACGTCTCTGGCTCCTCAACGGCGAAGGCGTCGAGTGCGCCCAACATGAATTTCTACCTGCTGCTGGACGACTCGCCGTCGATGGCGCTTGCTGCGACGCAGGCCGACATCACCAACATGATCGCGGCCACGAAGAACCAGCCCAGCTACGCGAAGAATTGCTCGTTCGCCTGCCATGAGGCGCGTCCCAACAACGCAACTGCCAGCTCGACGAACAAGGACAATCTCACCGTCGCACGCGCAAACAACATCACGCTGCGCATCGATCTCGTGACCAACGCCGTTACGCAATTGCTGAAGGGACCCTGGACGTGCCCGCAGGCGGGTGTGACGGGCGGCGTCATGCAGTGCATGTCGGCGCTCAACAACACGACCTACAAGGCCGCCATCTACACCTTCGACTACGCCCTCAACACGATTCAGGTGCTGACCACGCCGGACACCGCCGCCACGAAGATCAACAACATTCAGCTCCTGACGGTCGACCACCAGAACTGCCCCATTGTCGATAGCAAGGGCAACTGCACCTACACCACCGACTACGGCACGGATATCTCGGGCGGGCTCACGGGCGTCAACACCGTGATGCCTGCGCCAGGCACCGGCACCAATCAGGCGGGCGATACGCCGCAGGAAGTGGTCTTCCTCGTCACCGACGGCGTCGAGGACAAGCTCATCCCGAAGACGGGGGGCTCCTGCGACCCCAATGCCACCTATGCGCTTCCGACAGCCAACTCGACGACCTTGCGGTGCCAGCAACCGCTCGACACGACGGTCTGCACGACGATCAAGAACCGCGGCATTCGCATCGCGGTCCTCTACACCGAGTATCTGCAGCTGAGCGACAGCTGGTACACGAGCCGCATCTCGCAGTTCAACAATCCATCCTCGTCAACCGGCACGATCGCGACACGGCTGCAATCGTGCGCATCGCCCGGTCTGTATGCGAGCGTGCAGACAGGTGGCGACATTTCCGCGGCGCTGACCAACCTGTTCATCAAGGTTGCATCCAGCACGGCCAGCCTCGTGCAGTAGGGAAGGCGCCATGACCCGACAGGTCACGACAACGAAAAGATGCCGCAACCGCTGGGCCGCCTTCGCCGGCGATAGCCGCGGAGCCACGGCCGTCGAATTCGCGCTCGTTGCCGCGCCGTTTCTCGCCCTCATCATCGCGCTCATCCAGACGTTTCTGGTTTTCTTTGCCCAGCAGATGCTTGAAACCGTGGTGCGCCAGTCGGCGCGTCTCGTCATGACGGGGCAGGTTCAGTCGGCGCAGATGAACCAGGCGGTTTTCAAGCAGAAGGTCTGCGATCAGATCGTGATCCTGTTCAATTGCAGCGGTCTGATGGTCGACATGCAGGTCGCAACGTCCTGGTCTTCCGCGAACACGGCGACGCCCACGCTGACCTTCGACGGCTCGGGCAATGTGACCAACAGCTGGCAATACAATCCGGGCGATTCCGGCGATATCGTCGTTCTCCGCGTCATGTATGTCTGGCCGGTCGTGCTCGGGCCGCTCGGCTTCAATCTCTCGAACCTTAGCAATGGCAACCGGCTGCTCATGTCGTCCGCCGCGTTCCAGAACGAGCCAGGAGCTACCTGATGATCTCCGCCCTGTCGTCTCGCGCTCGGCAGATGTTGACCGATGTACGCGCTGTTGCAGCGACGGAGTTCGCCATCGTGACGCCGTTCATGCTGGTGCTCTATGTCGGCGGCGTCGAGCTCGGGAACGGGCTCGCCATGAACGTCAAGGTCAGCGCGACCGCGCACAGCGTTGCCGACATGATCTCGCAGAACACGGCCGTCACGTCGATCCAGATGGACGGCATTCTCGCTGCGGCGAGCTCCATCATGGCTCCCTATCCCATCAAGAACGGCAGCACCTCGCTGATGACGATCACGGTCTCCGAGGTCTCGACCGACAGCAATGGCAACGCGACGGTGCAATGGAGCAAGTCGACCAGTACGTCGGGGGCGAGGGCCGCCGGTCAGCAGATGACCTTGTCGTCCTTTACCGCGCCGGGCGGCACCAGCAATGCCAACATCTCGCTCATTCTGAGCGAGGTGTCCTACGACTACGCGCCCAACCTCGGCTTCACGATCGCCGGCACGGTGAAGCTGTCCGACAGCTATTACCTGTTCCCCCGCTGCTCGACGAACACCCCCGCCACGTCGAGTTTTCCCTATTACGACGTGAAATATCCGGCGGCGAAGACCTGCACCTGCGTGCAGCACTTGCAGCAGAAGACCTGTTAGTTTCACGGAACGCAGTCCGAAAGAAGCCGGATGCCGCTGAGGCACGCTTCCGTCCCGACTTCCTCCCGGCCCCTGTGCGCAATTGCGCACCGGGCCGGATGACATTGGAGTAAACGCTTACGCCGCCACAGTGGCGCGGTCGAGCGCTGCGATCAGCTTTGCCGCGATGGGATGGTCGGACCGCGGATTCTGGCCGGTGATCAGCTCGCGGTCCTCGACGACGTAAGGCTCGAAGTCGACGGCGCTTCGGCTGACCTCGGCACCCGCAGCTCCCAGCGCGTCCGGCATGGTGAAGTAGATCTTGCCGTGCAGGAACTGCTCCTCGATCGGTATCTCTTCCGAGGCGGTGAACACCGTCATCTTGTATCCCGCATATTGCCAGCCCTTGCCCAGCTCCGCGACCTTGGCCTTGTCGCCGGCGATCAGGGCGGCGCGATAGGCCTTGGCGTCGGGCAGGGCGGCCAGAGTTGCGATCGGTCCGTGGCAGAGCAGCGCCGTGATCTTCTTCCGTTCGTGGAAATATCGCAGAATCTTGCCGAGCTCGGGATCCTGCATGAGGTCGACGACCGGGCCCTGCCCGCCGGGGACAAAAACGGCGGCGTATTGATCCAGTCCTCCGTCCACGATCGCGCGCAACGTATGGACGTTGGTCATTGCCGGGTCCTTGTCGAAGAAGTCGCGTCCCCGCCGGTAGGCCTTCTCGTCGCCGCCGAAATGGGCCGCATGATCGGAGGCCGGATCGATGTACGGTTGCTTGCCGTTCGGCGTCGCCAGCACCACCTCGTAGCCGGCATCGATCACGGCCATCGCCGGCACGACGGTTTCATTGAGGTATTGGCCGGTCGGTCCGGTGCCGCCGCCCTGGATCTCGATACGGGTGGCATTGGAGCCGACAACGAGCACTTTTCCTTTGGACATGGTGTCTCCTGCGATTTGCTTGATCGTCTTGCGGTTAGAACTTCATAACAATCCGGCCGACGCGAACGGCAACCTGACGCGACGACCGTTCTGGCGTTTCAAGCAACGACTGGAGCAGATCGGGCGAAGCACGCCGCTTCGCTCCGCAAGCTCGCCCCGAAGGCTCCTGCGGAGGGAATAATCTGTCGCTGCCGAAGAAGTAAGCGGCTTCGCTGATGGCGCGCAAGCCAGCCTCCCAACGTCATTCCGCGCGCAATTTAGGGGATGCGGCGTAGTCTGACCATGTGGCGCGATCGGCCTGGAGCGGATGCATCGTGCGATTTTGCAATGATGCCATCATGCTCCTGTTTTGCCCGACGAGTCAAGTTTACTTCGGCAAAACGTAAGTCATTGATCCGCCACGCGCCGGCTACTGTGCATGGGGTTGTTTTCGCAGTTTTTGTTTGGAGCAGCCCGCGCGGGGTGCTTTACGCGCTCTCCGTCTCCCGGTGCACGTCGTGCACCACGAGGCCCATGCCTTCGTCCGGCATCTTGATCCAGTCGCGGCGCTTCAGCGTGCGCTTGGTGTCCTCGTAGCCGCTCGTCCAGTGCTCGCGCATCGAGGTGCCCGAGAACTCATGGTCCTTGGCGTCGCCCTCATAGGCCTTCTGCTGGTAGATCAGGTGCAGGATCGCGATCTCCGGCATGCGGCGCAGGCTCGACTTGAGCTGGCGATCCTCGTCGGAGAGTTGCTCGTCCGGGACTTTCGCCAGGGCCTTGTAGAGCAGAACCTTGAGATTGTGCGTGCGGCGGTAGACGTCGGTGTTGTGGCGCGTGCGCGAGGAATACATGATGTCCTTGTGGCGGGCCATCACGTCCTGGATCGAGCGCGGCAGCACGCCCCGTGCGCTGAACAGGTCGACCTGGAACACCAGCGAGTTGAGCGCATCCTCCTGGTCGAGCAGATGCTGGAGCGGCGTGTTGGAGACGATGCCGCCGTCCCAGAAATGATCGGTGCCGATCCGCACCATCGGCAGCGCCGGGGGCAGGGCGCCGGAGGCCATGATGTGCTCCGGCTCGATCTCGTCATGGGAGTTGTCGAAATAGATGAAGTTGCCCGAGAGCACGTTGACCGCGCCGACCGCAAAGCGGACCTTCTTCTCGTTGATGAGGTCGAAGTCGACGAGCTCCAGCAGGCTCTCCTTCAGCGGCATCGTGTCGTAATAGCTGGTGGCGGTGCGCGCGCCGACCGGGCTGAACCAGGGATTGACCTGGTGCGGGGTGAAGAAGCCGGGCTGGCCCATCGCCGACGTCATCCACGCACTGGTGAGATTGCGCCACTGGCGGAAGATGTCGCCGTCGGGCGTGTAATGCCAGATCTTGCGATTGGTGATGCGCTCCCAGAAGATGCGCAGCGCCTCCAGCCGCTTCTCCGGCTTGTTGCCGGCGATGATGGCGGAATTGATTGCACCGATCGAGACACCGCAGACCCAGTCGGGCTCGATGCCGGCTTCGTGCAGCGCCTGGTAGACGCCGGCCTGGTAGGCGCCGAGCGCGCCGCCACCTTGCAGCACCAGCGCGACGCGGTCGCAGCGTTCGGGGCGCCAGCCCCGTGCGGGAGGCTGATGCGTCTGATGAGCCGGTTGCGACGTGCGGGCGTCCATGGGTGCCTCCTAGCGTGGACCAAACGATTGCGTCCGGCAGTGACGGCGTGATGACAATTTCAGCGCCGATGCATCGTCTGCATGCAGGCCGACCGCAGCGGGAATGGCGGGAGGTCGTGCGGCTGACGGAAAAGCTTCACATCGCAGTCAATGACGGCGGCTAGCAATTTGCATCTTGCCTTTAGCCGCCGGGCCGACATCACAGACATCACACAGGAGACCAGCGATGCGCAGGGAAGACGTGCTGAGACTTCCGTCCATGCCGGCGGCGGGGCCGAGCTATCCGGCCGGGCCCTATCGCTTCGTCAACCGCGAATTCCTCGTCATCACCTACGAGACCGATCCGGAGCTGATCCGCGCCGGCCTGCCTGAGCCGCTGGAGCCGATCGACCAGCCGATCGTGCATTACGAATGGATCAAGATGCCGGACTCCTCCGGCTTCGGCAGCTACACCGAATCCGGCCTCGTCATTCCGGCGCGCCTCAACGGCGAGGAGGTCAATTTCGTCTCGCAGATGTATCTGGATGATGATCCGCCGATCGCGGCGGGCCGCGAGATCTGGGGCTTTCCCAAGAAATACGCCCATCCGAAACTCGAGATCGTCAAGGACACGCTGACGGGTACGCTGGAATATGCCGGCCAGCTCGTCGCCATGGGCACGATGGGCTACAAGCACGAGAGCATGGCCGGCAACGGCGATCGCACCCGTGCGACGCTGTCGAAGACGCAGATCAATCTGAAGATGATCCCGGGCGTCGACGGCCGTCTCGAAGTCTGTCAGCTCGTCGCGATCAACCTCATCGACATCGTGCCGAAGGGCTCCTGGATGGGGCCCGGCCGGCTGCATCTGGTGCCGCATGTCAACGCGCCGGTCGCGGATTTCCCGGTTCGCCGCTGCCTGGGCGCGCACCACTACATCGCCGATCTCACGCTGCCGTTCGGCCGCGTCGTGCACGACTACGTCAAGGAGGCCGAGGCGATGGCCGCGACGGGGCTGGCCGCGGAGTAGGGCGGCACCATCATCAAACTGTAACAAAGCCGTAATTGAGTACCCGCGAGAGGTCCGGAGGATGCCGTCAGCCATCTTCCGGAAACGGGGCATTTGTTGACGGTTGGGGTTGGCCATGGCTGAGCCGGCGAAGCTTGTCAGCGCGATATCGGATTCCGTGCCCGCCATTCCCGGCCTGGTCTGGGCGTTCCGGCTGCACGGCGACGGCAGCGCCGAGGCGCTGCCGATCGACCAGCCGATCGAGTTCAGCCATGACGGCCGGCTCTGGCTGCATTTCAATCTGACCGATGCGCGCGCGCGGCCCTGGATCGCGGCGTCACAGCTGCCGCCGCTGGCGCGCGACCTCCTGCTGTCCAACGACACTTTCCAGCAGCTTCACGTCATCGACCATTGCGTCTACGGTGTCTTCTCCGATCTCGTGCGCGACATCGACAGTGCGACGGAAGAGACTGCGTTCCTGCGTTTCGCCATGACCGAGCATCTTCTCGTCAGCGGCCGGCATCAGGCGCTGTGCTCGGCCGATGCGACGCGCCGCGTGCTCGAAGGCGGCTACCGCGTCGACAACGTCGCCCATCTCCTGGAAAAGATCGTCGACGAGGTCGCCGACACGCTGGACCGGATGGCGGACAAGCTCGGCCAGGAGATCGACGACATCGAGGAACGGATTTTGGCCGACGACGCCAAGCCGGAGATGCGCCGCAATCTCGGCCGGCTGCGCCGGACCTGCGTCAGGTTGCATCGCCAGCTCACCGGCCTGCGCGTGCTGTTCCACCGCCTCGATCAGAAGAACACCGATCATCTCGCGCCGGCCTTGCGCATTCACGCCGGCAAGCTGGCGCAGCGGCTGGACGGGCTCGATCACGATATCGTCGAGCTCCGCGAACGCAGCCGCCTGCTCGAGGAGGAGCTGCGCTTCAAGAACGAGGAGGAGAGCAACCACCACCTCCACACGCTCTCCATCGTGACCTCGCTGCTGCTGCCGCCGACCCTGATCACCGGCATCTTCGGCATGAACACCAAGGGCCTGCCGCTCACCGACGTCGAGAGCGGATTTCTCTGGGCGGCGCTCCTGATGGCCTCGTCGGTGGGGGCGGCCTATCTGTTCATGCGGCGCACGGGCATCTTCAGGTAGCGTACGCAGCCGGTATCAGCCGTGATCGGGACGTCCCACAGATTTCCGCTGCGAAATGCGGCCGCGATCGTGCTGGCCTCAACGGTGGCGAGCACCGGCGCGTTCGCCGGCGCCAAGGACGAAAGCGCGGCCGAATGGCTGGCGCCAAAATGGTTCAACGAATGGCATGACGGACTCGCCAACAAAGGCCTGAATTTCGGCGCCACCTATATCGCCGACAACATCACTAACGTCTCCGGCGGCGTGAAGCGTGGCGCCATCCATTTCGGGCGCCTCGATCTCTCGGTCGATGCCGATCTCGACAAGCTCGTCGGCTGGACCGGCGGCCGCTTCTACGCCAATGCGTTCGTGATCTACGGGCAGGGACTGAGCCGCAACTACGTAATGAATCTCGCCACCATCAGCGAGATCGAGGCATTGCCGGACCAGCGGCTCTACAACGCCTATTTCGAGCAGAGCTTCTTTGGCGATCGCCTGAACATCAGGGCCGGCCAGCAGGCCGCCGACGTCGAGTTTTTCGACAGCCAGACCGACGACCTCTTCATCAACGGCACCTTCGGCTGGCCCGCGATCAAGGCGAGCAACCTTCCGGCCGGCGGCCCGGCACCGCCGATCGCTGCGCCCGGTATCCGCATCAAGGCGGCGCTGACCGACAACATCACCGCGTTCGGTGCGGTGTTCAACGGCGATCCGTCAGGTCCGGGCGATCAGGATCCGCAGCTGCGCGACCATCATGGCCTGGCGTTCCGCGTCAACGATCCGCCGTGGGTGATCGGGCAGGTCCGCTTCAACTACGACATCGATATCGGCGGCCGGCCGCTCGCCGGCAATTTCACGCCGGGCGCCTGGAAGCATTACGGCTCGTTCGACAGCCAGCGTTTTACGGCCGAGGGGCTCTCGATCGCCGATCCCGGCGGAAGCGGTGTACCTGCAAGACTTCGCGGCAATTACGGTATCTTCGCCGTCATCGAGCAGGTGCTCTATCGCCCGCCGGAGGTGAAGGACAACACCACGTCAGCCTCGATCCCGGGCGTCACCGCGTTCGGCCGCATCGCCTACAGCCCGCCGGACCGCAATCTGATCGACCTTTATGTGGACGGCGGCATCGGCTTCGTCGGCTTCACGCCAGGCCGTCCGCTCGATCGCTTCGGCGTGGCAATGGCCTATATGCGGATTTCGAACACCGCGCGCAATCTTGACATTGATACGCAGGCTTCCACCGGCATCCAGAGTCCGGTGCGCAGCAACGAGACGCTGATCGAGATGATCTACGAAGCGCATATCAAGCCGGGCTGGCTGATCGCGCCTTACTTCCAATACGTGTTCCGCCCCTCCGGCGGCATCCCCAATCCGAACGATCCGACCGGCGTGTCGCGGATCGGTGACGCCGCAGTGTTCGGCGTCACCACCACGATCAGGTACTAGGCCATCGCCGGCTTCGGCTCGGCCTTCGGTTGCCGCGACAGCGCCAGCACGATCAGCGAGGCGAACACGCAGAGCGCGCCGGCGATGAAGAACGCGGGCAGGTAGCTCTCATAGACCGTCCGCGAGAAACCGGCGCCGAACGCCGCGGTGCCGGCGCCGAGCTGATGGCCGGCAAAGATCCAGCCGAACACCAGATTGGCGCGCTCGGGTCCGAATTTCTGCGCGGTGAGCCGCACCGTCGGCGGCACCGTGGCGATCCAGTCGAGCCCGTAGAACATTGCGAACAGCGACAGCCCGTAGAACGAGAAGTCGCTGAAAGGCAGGAAGATCAGCGAGAGCCCGCGCAGGCCGTAGTACCAGAACAGCAAATAGCGGTTGTCGTAGCGGTCCGACAGCCAGCCCGACATGATGGTGCCGAAGAAGTCGAAGATGCCCATCGCGGCGAGCAGGCCTGCCGCCTGCACCTGCGGGATGCCGAAATCGAGGCACATCGGGATCAGGTGCACCTGGACGAGGCCGTTGGTCGACGCGCCGCAGACGAAGAAGGTCGCAAACAGGATCCAGAACGCGCGCGACTTCGAGGCGTCGCGCAGCGTGCCGAGCGCCACGCCGGTGATCGAACCATGGCTGACCGGCGGGGCCGGCAGGGGCTCGGTGCCTTCGTCGCCGAACGGGCGCAGGCCCACATCGCTCGGCCGGTCGCGCATCGCGAGGAGAACCGCCACGGCGGAGACGCCGAGCGCGATGCAGACGAAGCCGAGCGCGAGCCGCCAGCCGTAACGTTCGGTCAGGCTTGCGAGCAGCGGCAGGAATACGAGCTGGCCGGTGGCGACGCTCGCGGTCATGATGCCGACAACGAGACCGCGCCGAGCGGCGAACCAGCGCGTCGCTATGGTAGCGCCCAGCACCAGCGCGGTCATGCCGGTGCCGATGCCGATCACGACGCCCCACAGCAACACGAGCTGCCAGACTTCAGTCATGCCGAGCGAAAGGACCAGCGCCGAGACGACGATGAGCTGGGCGGTCAGCGTGACGTTGCGCAGGCCGTAGCGGTTGAGCAGGGCGGCCGCGAACGGCGCCATCAGCCCGAACAGGATGAAGCGGATCGACAGCGCGGAGGAAATCTGCGCCGTGCTCCAGCCGAACTCGTGCTGAAGCGGGACGATGAAGACGCCGGGCGCGCCGACCGTGCCGGCGCTGATCAGCGCGGTGAGGAAGGTCACGCCGACCATCACCCAGCCGTAGTGGATATTGCGGCGGCCGAGTGTCGCCGCGAGCCAGTTCGAGATCATTGGGCCTCAATGTTTGATGGGCAGGCTTTGAGACACCTGCACGAGCTTGTAGAATGGCACGGGACGTGTCTGTCGAAAATGACAGAGTTCCCTCATTTTCGGACGTTTCTAGGTCAGTGCGTCAGACGCTCCACGGCGATGGCCGTGGCTTCACCGCCGCCAATGCAGAGTGCCGCAACGCCGCGCTTGAGGTTTTGCGCCTCGAGCGCGTGCAGCAGCGTCACGATCAGCCGCGCACCGGTGGCGCCGATGGGATGGCCGAGCGCGCAGGCGCCGCCGTTGATGTTGAGCTTGTCGCGAGGGATGCCGAGGTCGCGCTGCGCCGCCATCGCCACCACCGCGAAGGCCTCGTTGATCTCGAACAGATCGACATCGCCGGCGCTCCAGCCGACCTTGTCGAGCAGCTTGCGGATCGCCGGGATCGGAGCCGTCGTGAACCATTGCGGCTCCTGGCTGTGGGTGGCGTGGCCCTTGATCTCGGCGATTGCCGGCAGGCCGTTGCGATCAGCCAGCGAGCGCTTCGTCAGCACCAGAGCGGCGGCGCCGTCGGCATTGGCGGACGAGGCCGCCGGCGTGATGGTGCCGTTGGCGCGGAACGCCGGTTTCAATCCGGGGATTTTCGCAGGATCTACCTTCAGCGGATGCTCGTCATTGGCGATCACGCGCGGGCCTGCTTTCTCGGTCAGCGTGATCGGCGCGATCTCGGCCTTGAACGCGCCGCCCTCGACCGCCTTGCGCGCGCGGCTCAGCGTCTCCATCGCGTAGGCATCCTGGTCCTTGCGGGTGAACTGATAGGCTTCCGCGGTGGCCTCGCCGAAATCGCCCATGGAGCGGCCGGTCTCGTAGGCATCCTCCAGCCCGTCCATCATCATGTGGTCGATGATGCGATCATGACCGACGCGGTAGCCGCCGCGCGCCTTGGCGAGGAGATAGGGCGCGTTGCTCATGCTCTCCATGCCGCCAGAGACGACGATCTCGGCCGAGCCGGCGCGGATGATGTCGTGCGCCAGCATGGTCGCCTTCATGCCGGAGCCGCAGACCTTGTTGACCGTGGTCGCGCCCGTGGCATCGGGCAGGCCGGCCGCGCGCGCCGCCTGGCGAGCCGGCGCCTGGCCTTGTCCGGCCGGCAGCACACAGCCCATGAAGACCTCGTCGATTTTCTCGGGCGCGAGCCTGGCGCGCTCCAGTGCCGCGCCGATGACGTGGGATCCGAGCTTGTGCGCCGCCAGCGGCGACAGTTCGCCCATGAAGCGGCCGAGCGGGGTGCGGGCGGCGGAGACGATGACGACGGGATCGGCGGCTTCGGCCATGATGAAACTCCCAGCGATGACGGAAAAAGATTATGGTCATCATATGATGCGGCGCAAAAAATGCAACCGCGACCGGCATGAGAAATTGTCGTGGGTCGGATGAGATTTGGTCGTTCGACTGGAGGAGGGGACGTGAGTGTCGCGGGCTTTGGCGTGGTGACCGCTCCGCACGACACTGTCATCGCCCGACTTGATCGGGCGATCCAGTATTCCAGAGGCGGTGGTGATCGAACCGATCAGCCGCGGCGTACTGGATGCCCCGGTCAAGCCGGGGCATGACACCTCTGGCTTGGAGAGAGCCTCTTCAGTACTGCGGTCGCAGTCTACCGCTTTCTGTTCACGAACGCCTGCATCAGCCGCGTCGGCTCGTCTGTCAGGAACGACTCGCCGAACACCTTGACGCTGAGATTTACCGACTCCGTCAGCGGTAATTCCTCCCATTGCCGCAGCAGCGCCTTTTGCGACCGCAGCGCCTCCGGGCCGCATTCGAGCAGCGCCTTCACGACGTGTTCGACCTCGGCATCCAATCCACCCTCCGGTGCGACCTTGTCGATCAGTCCCCAGGCCAGCGCCGTCGGCGCGTCGATGTTCTCCGCCGTCATCACCAGCCAGCGGGCGCGGGCCCAGCCGATCAGGCGCGGAAGCAGGGCGGCGTGGATCACCGAGGGGATGCCGACGCGGACCTCCGGCATGCCGAAATGCGCATCGTGTGCAGCGATTCTGAAATCGCAGGCGGCGGCGACTTCGAGGCCGCCGCCGAGGCACCAGCCCGGCATTCGCGCGATCACGGGGGCTGGGAATTGGCGCACGGCTTCGCAGAGATCGCGCAGGCGGCTGATGAAGGCTTCGGCTGACTTCTGGTCGAGCTTGGCCATCTCCTTGATGTCGGCGCCGCCGATCATGCTCTTCTCGCTCTGGCCGCGCAGCACCACGACGCGGATGCTGCGGTCAGTCGCGAGGGTCTGCAGGCCTTCGCGCACGGCATCGGTGACGGGCGAGCCCAGAATGTTCAGCGAGCCGGCGTTGCAGATCGCGGCATGAACGACGCCGCGCGCATCGCGCGTCACGCCGCAGTGATTGTTGAGCATTTCCATCGGGGCATCTCGGAGTTTCGTGGACATGCGCGAGGCGCGCGGGTCGGGATCACTTCGGTGCCGAAACGGCCTGCTTGTCAAGCGGGTGGGGGGGGGCGGAGTTGCCATGGCGAAGTTCGTGACATAGTATGACATACATCATACAAAGAGGCCGCCATGACCTATAACGATCAACTCGACCTGTTTTCGCCCGCGCAGCGGCGTGAGCGCGTGGTGGACTGGCAGGTGCCTGCGCCGGTTGCAAAAGCAGCGATGGGGCTTTCAGGCATGGACGCGATGCTGGGAATCCGCGACGGCCGGTTGCCGCCGCCGCCCTTCGCAAAATTGATCGGTTTCACCATGGCCGTGGTCGAGCCGGGCCGGATCGTGATGGAACTGGAGCCGCGTGAGGATCTCGAAAATACCATCGGCCTCCTGCACGGCGCGACCGCCGCGGCGCTGATCGATACCGCCATGGGCTGCGCCATCTCGACGCGGCTGGAGCCCGGGCAATCGTCCGTGACGCTCGACCTGAAAATGACCTTCCTGCGCCCGCTGTCGGTCCGTTCCGGGCTGATCTCGGCCGAAGGCAAGATCATCAAGCTGGGACGCCAGACCAGCTACACGGAAGGTTTCGTGCGCGACGGCAAGGGCGCGCTCGCAGTCCATGCAACTGCAACCTTTTCCATGATCGGCGCGACAACTTAACATGAATTAATGCACCGCCTGGTCCATTTCTGTGTTATGAGATGATCTCCGACATTCAATGAGACCCGCATGCGCTATTCCCGGGAACACAAGCAGGAAACCCACGACCGAATCGTGAAGAAGGCCTCCGTGCGGCTGCGCGAAAAAGGCGCTCACGGCATCGGCGTCGCCGACCTCATGAAGGAGGCGGGCCTGACCCATGGCGGCTTCTACGCGCATTTCGACTCGCGCGAGGCGCTGGTGATCGAGGCCTTTGCCTACGCCATGGACCGCTCGATGGAGCACTGGCGCAAGCAGTCCGATCAGGTCGCGCCCGAAAAGCAACTGACCCAGATCGTCGAGACCTATCTTTCGGCGCTGCATCGGGATAATCCCGGCCACGGCTGCTCGATTCCCGCGCTCGGCGCCGAGATCGCCCGCGAGAGCCCGAAGACGCGCAAGGCCTTTGCCGGAAAGCTCGACGAGATGGTCGAGATGATGACCGATTTCATCCCCAACCTGCCGCGCAAGGCCGCGCGCAAGCAGGCGATCGCGACGCTGGCCACGATGGCCGGCACCATGCTGCTGGCGCGCATTGCCGGCTCCAGCGAACTGTCGGACGAGGTGCTGAAGGCCGGCAAGGACAGCGCGCTCGATGGCGCAAAGCGCGAGCCGAAGGTGACGGCGGCGAAGAAGGCGAAGCAGAACTGAGCTGCGGTAGGGTGGGCAAAGGCGCTCCAGCGCCGTGCCCACCATCTCTACGCCTGCAAGAGACATGGTGGGCACGCTTTCGCTTTGCCCACCCTACGAAGTTCGCCCCGCAAACAACGCCCGCTCGCGCTCCACGATCTCGCCGATGTAATCGGCCACCGCGCGTATCCGCGCGAGATCCTTGCTGTCCGCGTGCATCAGCATCCAGAACGTCCGCGTGATCGATATCTCCTCCGGCAGCACGGCCACCAGCTGCGGATAATCACTCGCCATGAAATGCGGGAGCACGGCGATGCCGAAGCCCGCGAGCGTCGAATTGAGCTGCGCGATCAGATTGGCGCTGCGGAAGCGCGCCGAAATCCGCGGCGATACCTGCGGGAGGTAATCGAGCTCGGGCGTGAACAGGAGCTCCTCGATATAGCCGACGAAGCGATGCTGCGGCAGGTCCTGCCGCGAGGTGATCTTCGGGAAACGGTCGAGATAGGCCGGCGCCGCATAAAGCCCGAGGCGGTAGTCCAGGAGCTTGCGGCCGACGATGCGGCCTTCCTTCGGCATGGTCAGGCTGATCGCGATATCGGCCTCGCGCTTGGAGAGACTGAACAGCCGCGCGGTGGCCACAAGTTGCAGATCGAGGTCGGGATAGCGGTCGGCGAACGGCGCCAGCCGCGGCGCCAGGAAGGCGGTGCCGAACCCGTCGGGCGCGCCGATCCGCACCGTGCCGGTCAGCCGCGCCACCGAGCCGCCGACCTGCTCCTGGTTGGCGACGATGGTCGATTCCATGGCTTCCGCGCTGTCGGCGACGCGCTGGCCGGCCTCGGTGAGGAGATAGCCGGTCTTGCGCCGGTCAAACAGCTTTGCCGAGAGGTGTCTCTCCAGCCGGTCGACACGGCGGATCACGGTGGCGTGGTCCACTCCGAGCTGTTTAGCCGCAGCCGAAACCGAGCCGCCCCGCACGATGGCCAGCACGAAGCGGAAGTCGTCCCAGTCGATGCTACCTTGATCCAGCATTTTCGCACATCTATGGTGCATTATCTCAGACTTGAATCCTATAAAATGCAGGTCGATAGGATTTGTCAAAGCGTTCACGCTCGACCTCAGGAGATCATTCCATGCGTTCAATCGGACATTTCATCGGTGGCAAGGAGGTCAAGGGCACCTCAGGCCGGACGGCGGACGTATTCGAGCCGATGACCGGTGACGTCCAGGCCAAGGTGGCGCTGGCGTCCAAGGCCGAGGTCCGCGCTGCCGTGGAGAACGCCCGCGCCGCGCAGCCGGAATGGGCCGCGACCAACCCGCAGCGCCGGGCCCGCGTCATGATGAAGTTCGTGGAACTGGTGCAGCGCGACTACGACAAGCTCGCCGAGCTGCTCGCGCGTGAGCATGGCAAGACCGTGCCTGACGCCAAGGGCGACATTCAGCGCGGCCTGGAAGTCGCGGAATTCGCCTGCGGCATCCCGCATCTGATGAAGGGCGAATACACCGAAGGCGCCGGCCCCGGCATCGACATCTATTCCATGCGCCAGCCGCTCGGCGTCGTCGCCGGCATCACACCGTTCAATTTTCCGGCGATGATCCCGATGTGGAAGTTCGCCCCGGCCATCGCCTGCGGCAACGCCTTCATCCTGAAGCCGTCCGAGCGCGACCCCGGCGTGCCGATGATGCTCGCTGAGCTGATGATCGAGGCGGGCCTGCCGGCCGGCATCCTCAACGTCGTCAACGGCGACAAGGAAGCTGTCGACGCCATCCTGGATGATCCCGACATCAAGGCCGTCGGCTTCGTCGGCTCCACGCCGATCGCGCAATACATCTACGAGCGCGCAGCCCAGACCGGCAAGCGCTGCCAGTGCTTTGGCGGCGCCAAGAACCACGCCATCATCATGCCCGACGCGGACATGGACCAGGCGGTCGACGCGCTGATCGGCGCGGGCTACGGCTCGGCCGGCGAGCGTTGCATGGCCGTGTCGGTCGCGGTCCCCGTCGGCAAGTCCACCGCCGACCGGCTGATGGAAAAGCTGATCCCGCGCGTCGAGTCGCTCAAGATCGGCACCTCGATCGATCCGTCGGCGGACTACGGTCCGCTGGTGACGCGCGAGGCGGTCGAGAAGGTCAAGAGCTACATCGACATCGGCATCAAGGAAGGCGCGACGCTTGCCGTCGACGGCCGCGGCTTCAAGATGCAGGGCTACGAGAACGGCTTCTATCTCGGCGGTTCGCTGTTCGACAACGTCACCAAGGATATGCGGATCTACAAGGAAGAGATCTTTGGGCCCGTGCTCTCGGTCGTGCGCGCGCACGACTACAAGGAAGCGCTGGCGCTGCCGTCGGATCATGACTACGGCAACGGCGTCGCCATCTTCACCCGCGACGGCGACGCCGCGCGCGACTTCGCGGCCAAGGTCAATGTCGGCATGGTCGGCGTCAACGTGCCGATCCCGGTGCCGATCGCCTATTACACCTTCGGCGGCTGGAAGAAGTCGGGCTTCGGCGATCTCAACCAGCACGGTCCGGACTCGGTCCGCTTCTACACCAAGACCAAGACGGTGACCTCGCGCTGGCCGTCCGGCGTCAAGGAAGGTGCGGAGTTCTCGATCCCGCTGATGAAGTAACCCTCTCAAGAGCGAGGCCGGGGATGCAGTTCGCTCTGAACGAGGATCAGATCGCGGTTCGCGACATGGCGTTGGCGTTTGCGGCCGAGAAGATCGCGCCGCACGCGCTGCGCTGGGACGAGGAAAAGCATTTCCCCGTCGACGTGATGCGCGAGGCGGCGACCCTCGGCATGGGCGGCATCTACATCCGCGAGGATGTCGGTGGGTCCGCCATGACGCGGTTCGACGCGGCGCTGATCTTCGAGGCGCTGGCGACGGGCTGTCCGACCACCTCGGCCTTCATTTCCATCCACAACATGGCGTCCTGGATGATCGATGCCTTCGGCAGCGACACCCAGCGCCACAAATGGCTGCCAAAACTCTGCTCGATGGAGCTGATCGCGAGCTACTGCCTGACCGAGCCGGGTGCCGGCTCCGATGCGGCAGCGCTGCGCACCCGTGCCGTGCGCAACGGCGATCATTACGTTCTCAACGGCCAGAAGCAGTTCATCTCCGGCGCCGGCGGCACGGATCTCCTGGTCGCCATGGTCCGAACTGGCGGTGACGGCCCCGGCGGCGTCTCGACCGTCGTGATCGACGGCAACACGCCCGGCGTCTCCTACGGCGCCAATGAGCGCAAGATGGGCTGGAATGCGCAGCCGACCCGCGCCGTGATGTTCGAGAATGCCCGCGTGCCGGTTGCCAACCGGCTGGGCGAGGTGGGCATCGGCTTCAAGATCGCGATGGCCGGCCTCGACGGTGGCCGCCTCAACATCACCGCATGCTCGCTCGGCGGCGCGCAGACCGCGCTCGACAAGGCGCGCACCTACATGAAGGAGCGCAAGGCTTTCGGAAAACGTCTCGACGAATTCCAGGCATTGCAATTCCGGCTCGCCGACATGGCGATCGAGCTCGAGGCCGCGCGCACCTTCCTGTGGCGCGCAGCGGCCGCGCTCGACCGCAAGGACCCCGATGCCACCATGCTCTGCGCGATGGCAAAGCGCTTCGGCACCGATGTCGGCTTCGAGGTCGCCAACCAGGCGCTCCAGCTTCACGGCGGCTATGGCTATCTCAGCGAATACGGCATCGAGAAGATCGTGCGCGATCTGCGCGTGCACCAGATTCTCGAAGGCACCAACGAAATCATGCGGCTCATCGTGGCGCGCAAATTGATCGAGGGCGCGCGATGAGTTCAGTGGAGGAGGGTGATCTGGTTGCCCGGGTCGAGGGCGCGGCCGGGGTGATCCGGCTCAACCGTCCGAAGGCGATCAATGCCGTGACGCTGGAGATGTTTCGCGACATCGAAAAGGCGCTCGACCGCTTCGAGGCTGATCCGGCCGTCGCCGTGATCTTGCTGGAGGGGGCCGGCGAGCGCGGCCTGTGCGCCGGCGGCGACATCCGTACGCTCTGGGAAAGCTCGAAGGTCAACGGTGACCTCGGCAAGATCCTGTGGCGTGAGGAGTACATCCTCAATGCCCGGATCAAGAAGTTTCCGAAACCGTATATCGCGTTCATGGACGGCATCGTGATGGGCGGCGGCGTCGGGCTCTCCGCCCATGCCAGCCACCGCGTCGTCACCGACCGCACCAGGCTCGCCATGCCCGAGGTCGGGCTCGGCTTCTTCCCTGATGTCGGCGGCACCTTTCTGTTGTCGCGCTCGCCGGGCGAGATCGGCACGTATTTCGGCCTGACCGGCCAGACCATGAACGGGCCCGATGCGATCCATGCGAGGTTCGCCGATGCTGTCGTGCCGGCGGTGAAATTGCCGGAACTGCGCGAGGCTCTGACAAGGACTCCTTCTGGGGCGACCGCAGCCGATGTCAGCAAGCTCATCAACGGCTTTGCGACCGGTGAGACCGCGGGACCGGTCGCCGCGAGAGAGCCTGTTATCGACGCGCTGTTCGGGTTCGACCGCATGGAGGACATCGTCGCTGCGCTCAAGCGCGACGGCTCCGAGTTCGCGCAGGCCACGCTGAAGACGCTCAACGAGAAATCGCCACGCGGCATGGTGGTGACGTTGAAGCTGCTGCGGCTCGCGCGCACCGCATCGAGCCTGGAAGAGTGCCTGGTGCGCGAATATCGCGCTGCGCTGGAGGTCTTCCGCAGCGACGATTTCCGCGAAGGCGTGCGCGCGGCCGTGATCGACAAGGACCGCAATCCGACCTGGTCGCCGCCACGCATCGAGGATGTGACGCCGGCGATGATTGCGCCGTATTTCGCCGAGATCGGCGCCGACGAGCTGAAGTTCAACTAATCAACGAAACGTCTAGCGGAGGATATCGATATGGCCACGATCGCATTCATCGGTCTCGGTAACATGGGCGGCCCGATGGCGGCCAATCTAGTCAAGGCCGGCCACAAGGTGGTGGCGTTCGATCTCGTCGAAGCCTCGCGCGCGCAGGCCAAGGCCGACGGTGCCGGCATTGCCGACAGTGCTGCGGGCGCGGTCAAGGGCGCCGATGTCGTCGTCACCATGCTGCCGGCTGGCAAGCACGTGCTCGGCGTCTGGAGCGAGGTTGTTCCGGCGATGGCCAAGGGCGCGCTGATCATCGACAGTTCCACCATCGACGTCGAGAGTGCGCGTCAGGCGCATGCGCTGGCGGCCAAGCACGGCGTGCTCTCGGTCGACGCGCCGGTGTCCGGCGGTACGGGTGGTGCCAAGGGCGCGACCCTCACCTTCATGTGCGGCGGCGAGGAGAGCGCGTTTGCGGCGGCAAAGCCGGTGCTGGAGAAGATGGGCAAGAAGATCGTGCATTGCGGCGGTGCCGGCGCCGGGCAGGCGGCAAAGATCTGCAACAACATGATCCTCGGCATCTCCATGATCGCGGTGAGCGAGGCCTTTGCGCTCGGTGAGAAGCTCGGCCTCTCGCATCAGGCGCTGTTCGACGTCGCCTCGACCTCGTCGGGCCAATGCTGGTCGCTGACGACCTATTGCCCGGTGCCGGGCCCGGTGCCGACCTCGCCCGCCAACAACGATTACAAGCCGGGCTTTGCCTCGGCGCTGATGGTGAAGGATCTGACGCTGGCGCAGGACGCCGCCAAGGCCGCGGGCGCGGCCACGCCGCTCGGCAAGCATGCGCAGGAGATCTATCAGTCCTTCGATGCCGCCGGGCAGGGCGGGGTGGATTTTTCCGGAATTATCAAGCACGTTAGGGGGCTAGCCGGGAAAGCCTAATGACGACATTTCAGGACGCGCGTGCGTTTCTGCTTAAACACCGCACGGATTACGAGACAACGGTCAAAGACTTCCGCTGGCCCGATCCGGTTCCCTTCAATTGGGCGCTCGACTGGTTCGACGAGCTCGCGAAGGATGCGGACGCCAAGGACCGGCCCGCGCTCTGGATCGTCGATGCCGCACAGGACAAGCAAACCAAGCTGTCTTTCGCGGCGCTCTCGCAGCGCTCCAACCAGGTCGCCAACTTCCTGCGCGCGCAGGGTCTGAAGCGCGGCGACCACCTGCTGCTGCTGCTCGGCAATGTGGTGCCGTTGTGGGAGACGATGCTGGCGGCGATGAAGCTCGGCGTCGTCGTGATTCCCGCCACCACGCTGCTCACCGCGGACGAGCTGCGCGACCGGCTCGATCGCGGCAAGGCGAAGGCGGTGGTCGCGGCGCAAGACCAGGTCGCGAAATTCGCAAGTCTCGGTGCTGAGAATATCGTCCGCATCGTCGTCGGTGCGGCCTCTGATGGCTGGCTTGCCTATGACGAGGCAGCGAAGGCTTCGCAGAGCTTTACGGCTGACGGTCCGACCAACGCCGAAGACCCGATGCTGCTCTATTTCACCTCGGGCACCACGGCAAAACCGAAGCTCGTACTGCACAGCCAGCGCAGCTATCCCGTCGGCCATCTCTCCACGATGTACTGGATCGGGCTGAAGCCGGGCGACGTCCACCTCAATATCTCATCGCCCGGCTGGGCCAAGCACGCCTGGAGCTGTTTCTTCGCGCCGTGGAACGCGGGCGCGACCGTGTTCGTGGTCAACCAGCCGCGCTTCGATGCCAAGGGTCTGCTTGCCACCATCGGCCGCTGCGGCGTCACCACGCTGTGCGCGCCGCCGACGGTGTGGCGGCTGTTCATCCAGGAGAACCTTGCGTCGTTCAAGGTGAGCTTGCGCGAGGTCTGCGGCGCCGGCGAGCCGCTCAATCCGGAAGTGATCGACCAGGTGCAGGCCGCCTGGGGTCTCACCATCCGCGACGGCTACGGCCAGACCGAGACCACCGCACTGGCCGGCAACTCGCCGGGGCAAAAGATCAAGGTCGGCTCGATGGGCCGGCCGCTGCCGGGCTATCGCGTGCAGGTCAGCGACGCCGACGGCAATCCGGCGAAGGAAGGCGAGGTGGCCCTGGTGCTGGGTGCTGACCGTCCGGCCGGCCTGATGCAGGGCTATCAGGGCGACGACGGCAAGCTCTCGGGCGCGGAAGGCGCGCTCTACCGCAGTGGCGACGTCGTGTTCGCGGACGAGGATGGCTATCTCACCTTCGTTGGCCGTTCCGACGACGTGTTCAAATCCTCCGATTATCGCATCAGCCCGTTCGAGCTCGAGAGCGTGCTGCTCGAGCATGAGCTCGTCGCGGAAGCCGCGGTGGTGCCGAGCCCGGACCCGATCCGGCTCGCGATCCCCAAGGCCTTTGTGCTGCTGACGGCAGGTGCGGAGCGCTCGCCCGAGACCGCGCTGTCCATCTTCAGGCATCTGCACGCGCGCCTTGCGCCGTTCAAGCGCATCCGCCGCCTTGAAATCGTCACCGAGCTGCCGAAGACGATCTCGGGCAAGATCCGCCGCGTGCAGCTCAGACGGCTGGAGCGCGACGACGACCGCAACGATCCCCTGCGCGGTCGCGAATTCCGGGAAGAGGATTTTCCGGAGCTGCCGAAAACACGGAGTGAGACCTAAGTGAACGAAGTCTGGAAGAAGCCGCCGATTTCCCTCGAAGCCTATCAGGCCATGGTCGGCAAGGAGATCGGCGTGTCGTCGTGGCATCTGGTCGATCAGCCCCGCATCGACACCTATGCCGACGTGATCGAGGATCACCAGTTCATCCATGTCGATCCGGAGCGCGCGAAGAAAGAGACCGCCTTCGGCACCACCATCGCTCACGGCTTCCTGACGATGTCGCTGCTGTCGATCATGTCCTATGAGGTGATGCCGGTGATCGCCGGCACCACGATGGGCGTCAATTACGGCTTCGACAAGCTGCGCTTTATCTCGCCGGTGCGCTCGGGCAAGCGCGTCCGCGGCCGTTTCGTGCTGGCGGAAGCCAAGCTGCGCAAGCCCAACGAGTTGCAGTCCCGCACCAACGTCACGGTGGAGATCGAGGGCGAGGACAAGCCGGCGCTGATCGCCGACTGGCTCGGGTTGATCTATTTCGCGTAGGCCCAAGCCGGTATGGCCGGGCTTGACCCGGCCATCCATCGCTGCTCAAAAGCCTGTCGATTTTGATAGCTGGCCGGGTCACGCCCGGCCATGACGCCTAACATCCAGGAAGCACACTCATGGCAATCAGGTTCGACGGACGTGTCGCCATCGTCACCGGCGCGGGTAATGGCCTCGGACGCGCCCATGCGCTGGGGCTGGCCAGCCGCGGCGCAAAAGTCGTCGTCAACGATTTCGGCGGCGCGCGTGACGGCAGCGGCGGCTCGCTGTCGCCGGCCGAAGCCGTCGTCGAGGAGATCCGCAAAGCAGGCGGCACCGCGATGGCCGACGGCGCCGACGTCTCCAATTTCGAGCAGGTCACCGCGATGGTCGAGCGCGCCACCAAGGAGTGGGGCAGCGTTGATCTGATGTGCGCCAATGCAGGCATCCTGCGCGACAAGTCGTTCGGCAAGATGGAGGCCGCCGATTTCCAGAAGGTGCTCGACGTGCATCTCGTCGGCACCTTCTATTGCTGCAAGGCGGCCTGGGCCGGCATGCGCGACCGCAATTACGGCCGCATCGTGCTGACGACCTCGTCCTCCGGCCTCTACGGCAATTTCGGCCAGGCCAATTACGGCGCGGCCAAGTCCGGCATGGTCGGCCTGATGAACGTGCTGGCCGAGGAAGGCCGCAAGACCGACATCCGCGTCAACATCATCTCGCCGACCGCGGCGACCCGCATGACGGAAGAGCTGCTGCCGCCGCAGGCGCTGCAACTGATGAAGCCGAACGCGATCACGCCCGCTGTCGAGTACATGCTGAGCGAGGACGCACCGACCCGCACCATCATGGGCGCCGGTGCCGGCTCCTTCGCCGTGATCAAGATTGTGGAGAGCGAAGGCATCAACCTGCCGGAATCCGAATGGACGCCGGATGCGGTCGCCGCGCATTTCGCCGAGATCAGCGACATGTCGAAGGCGAAGGCGCTGCAGGGCGCGTTCGAGCAGACGCAGAAATACGTGGCGCAGGCCGCGGCACGGGCGGGGGTCAAGCTCTGACTGACGTCGCCGTCATCGGTGCCGGTCCCGCCGGGCTGATGGCGGCGGAGGTGCTGGCGCAGGGCGGCGCCCGCGTCACTGTCTACGATGCGATGCCGTCCGCGGGCCGCAAATTCCTGATGGCTGGCCGCGGCGGGCTCAATCTCACCCACAGCGAGCCGCTGCCGCAGTTCATGACGCGCTATCGCGAGGCAGCGCCGATGCTGCAAGCGGCGATCGCGGCGTTTTCGCCGGATGCGCTCCGCGCCTGGAGCGCGGCGCTGGGCGAGCCGACTTTCGTCGGCAGCAGCGGGCGCGTGTTTCCAAAGGCGTTCAAGGCCTCGCCCTTGCTGCGCGCCTGGCTGCGACGCCTCGACGCCGCCGGTGTGCGTTTCGCGTTTCGTCATCGCTGGACCGGCTGGGACGACCAAGGACGGCTTCGGTTTCAAACAGCCGACGGCGTGCAGGCCATCGCGGCCAAGGCCACAGTCCTCGCGCTCGGCGGCGCAAGCTGGCCGCGGCTGGGCTCCGACGGCGGCTGGGCCGATATCCTTGCGTCCAAAGGCGTTGCGATCTCGAAGCTGCGGCCGGCCAATTCCGGCTTCACCGTCGCATGGTCCGACGTGTTCCGCGACCGCTTCGAGGGCCAGCCGCTCAAGGGCGTGGCGCTGACGATCGGGGCGCATACAGTCCGCGGCGAAGCCATGATCACGCGCAGCGGCATCGAAGGTGGCGCCATCTACGCGTTGTCGGCCGAGCTGCGCGAGGCGGTGCTGGGTCTCGGGCAGGCGACGCTGACGATCGCATTGCGGCCCGACCTCGACGCTGCCTCGCTGACCACGCGCCTGTCGGGCACGCGCGGCAAGCAATCGCTGGCGAACTTCCTGCGCAAGGCGGCGCAGCTGTCGCCGGTCGGCATCGGCCTGATGCAGGAGGCCGCCATCGCATCCGGCCGGCCGCTGGCGTCGCTCTCGCCGGTGCAGCTTGCGAAGCTGATCAACGCCATTCCGGTTCAGCTCACGGGCGTTTCCCCGATCGAGCGCGCCATCTCGACGGCGGGCGGGGTGACCTTCGACGAGCTCGATGACCACTTCATGCTGCGAAAGCTGCCCGGCGTGTTCGCCGCCGGCGAGATGCTGGACTGGGAGGCGCCGACCGGCGGCTATCTGTTGCAGGCGTCGTTTGCGACGGGGGCGGCGGCCGGAAGGGGCGTGTTGCGATGGCTCGCGTCGTCCTGATCACGACGTGCCGGTCCTGGTCAGAAGATCGGTGAGAAGACCTAGCACACCAAAGCTCGCCGCGACCACGCAGACAGCGGTCCAGCCGCCAAAACTCCAGGCCAGCGAGGCCGCTGCGGAGCCGACGCCGCCGCCGATGAAGAACAGCGCAACGAACAGGCCGTTGATGCGGCCGCGCGCCTCGGGGTGCAGCAGATTGATGGCGCGGCGGCCGAGCGTCTGGTCGGCGGTGATGCCGACGTCGAGCAGGATCGTGCCGAGGCTCAATACCAGCAGTGCCGCCATGCGGGACTCCATCGCACCGGCCACGGCGCAGAGCGCGAGCGAGCCGATGATGAGCAGATGCGCCACAAGAAACAGCGGGCGCGCCCAGCCCTTATCGCCCCAGCGGCCAGCGAGCGGTGTCGCCGCGGCGCCTGCGACGCCGATCAGCGCGAAGGCCGCGATGCCCTTGGAGTCGAGGCCGAATGGCGCCTCCGGCAGGCGCAGCGCGACCGCCGACCAGAAGGCGGTGAAGGAGGCCATGACCAGCGATGCGGTCCAGGCCCGCACGCGCAGCACAGGTTCTTCCCGCAACAGCTTTGGGAACGAGCGGAGCAATTCGCCGTAGCCGACGCGGGCTGCCGGTCGCAGCGTCGGCAGATAACGGCCGAGCGCACCCGCGAGGAACGTGATCAGGATGGCTGAGGCGAGATAATAGGCACGCCAGCTCCAGAGATCTGCGATCAGGCTCGCTGCTGGCCGCGACAGCAGGATGCCGATCATCAATCCGCTCATGACTTCACCGATGGCCTGGCCGCGACGCTCGGGCGCCACCATCGAAGCCACGAGCGGAACCATCATCTGGATCGCGGCGCAGGAGGCGCCGAGAACGAACGTGGCGAGCAATAGCAGTGACGGCGTCGGCGCTAGCGCCGTTGCCAGCGCCGCGAAGATCGCGCAGCCGAGCGTGCGCAGGATCAGGCGCCGGTTCTCGATGAGATCGACTAGCGGCACCAGCAACAACAGGCCGAGTGCATAGCCGAGCAGCGTTAGCGTGCTGACGAGGCCAGCCTGCCAGGCGGTCATGGCCAGCGACCGGCCGATCAGTCCAACGAGGATCTGCGGCGCGAACAAATTGGTGACGACGACGCCGGTGGTGATGGCGCCGAGCCAGATCAGGGATCGCTCGGCAAGTTGCTTCGGGGATACGAGCTTGGTGGTTTCGGAGATGGTCATGGGACCTCGCGGGCTGGGTACGGGGTCCCCTTTAAGCGGGGTGACTAATATGCTACAATTCAATTAAGCCTATAAAGAATATGCGAGTTAGTTATGAATACCCATGACCTCGTCGCCTTCGTCGCTGTGGTCGAGACCGGATCAATCGTTGCCGCCTCGACGCGCCTCAATCTCACGCAGCCTGGCGTAACCCGGCGCATCCAGAATCTCGAGGAGATGCTGGGCGCGCAGCTGTTGGACCGCCTGTCGAAACCGTTGAAGCCCACGGCCGCAGGTCGTGAGGCCTATGAGCAGGGCCGGCGCCTTCTTCGGATGCTGGACGACCTCAAGTCAGGCGTCGCCAATGACGGCGTTGTGCGCGGCGAGTTCAGGCTCGGCCTCACGCCGTTTCTCTCCGAGGCCGGACTCAGCGCGCCGCTCGACGCGGTGCGTGCCGAATTTCCGGCACTGAGCGTGCGCGTCGTCTCGGGTTGGTCGCCCAGCCAAGTCGAGCGGGTCAGCCGCAACGAGCTGGATGCCGCCGCGATCTGCCTGCCTGACGGGGCAACGCCGCCTGCCGATCTCGTCGCCGACGATCTCGGGTCGCAGCCGGTGGTGTTCGTCGTCGCGCGCGACATGAAGATTCCGCGCACCGTCGACCTGGAGCGCCTGTCGCAGCTCTCGTGGGTGATCAACCAGGACGGTTGCGGATTTCGCGACACACTCAAGCGCCGCTTCGATGCAGAGCATTTACCGTTCACCGTCGCTGTGGAGGCGCTGGACAGCGAGCTTCGGCTGTCGCTGGTGTCACGCGGCCTGGGCGTCGGCCTGGTCACGCCGATCGGGCTGAAGCGCAGCGCATTTCGCGACAAGCTCAAGCCGGTCGCTGCGCGGGAGTTCAATCCCGCCGTGCGCGCATGGCTGGTGCATCGCCCGCCGGCCGGGCGACTGACTCGCCCGATCAACCTGTTCCGCGACGGACTGGATCGGGAGCTGCAAGCTCTAATTCGCGCCTAGCGCAGCTTCCCGCGCGCCGCCACCGGCAGCGTGCCGATGATCTCCTCGCCGCGCACCATCACCACCTCGTCCATCATGTTGACGACGACGCAGACGTGGTTCGGCACGATCCGCACGACGTCGCCGACATTGGGACGCGTGTTGCTGCGTGAGAGGTCGAGGAAGCCGTGTTCTTCCGCGAAGCGCGCAATTTTGGCCTCGGGGTGCTCCAGGATCAGGCCGTGGCCGTCGAGCCCGCCGGTGTCCGTCGTCAGCGTCTTCGAGCCGGCGTCCAGAATGCCGCGCTCGGGCGCGGCGCGGCTCACGACCGTCGAATAGATGTGCAGGGCGCAGTCGTCCCAGGTCGCGGAGCCCGCGGCGACCTGCATGCGGTCATTGTAGATGTAGGTGCCGAAGCGATGCTCGGTGCCGCCCTTGAGCTTGCCGAGATTCTTCAGGTTCGGCGTGCCGCCGGTCGAGACGATCTTGGCGTCCAATCCGTGCGCGCGCACGCCGGCCAGCGCCTCGTCGTAGAATTTCTGCGCGTCGGCCCAGCCGGTCTCGGTCGGGTACAGCATGAAGCCGGCGAATTCGAGCCCCTTGGACCCGGCGATCTCGCGGGCCAGCGCAATCGCCTCAGCCGGGGTCTCGACGCCCGCGCGCTTGCGCCCCGTGTCGCATTCGACCACGACCGAGAGCGGACGACCCGAAGCCGCTGCTGCCTTGGGCAGGCCGGCGACGACCGTCGAGTTGTCGGCAGCGACTGTCATGTTCGCCTTCGCCTGCAGCGCGCCGAGGCGCGCCATCTTCTCTTCGCCGAGCAGATTGTAGCTGATCAGGATGTTGTCGATGCCGGCATTGGCCATGATCTCGGCCTCGCCGAGCTTCTGGCAGGTGATGCCCTTCGCGCCGGCCGCAACCTGCAGCTTGGCGATCGTCGGGTTCTTGTGCGTCTTGATGTGCGGCCGGTTGGCGACACCCGCATCGTCGCAGGCCTTCTGGATCCGTGCGATGTTGCGCTCGACCCGGTCCATGTCGATGACGGCGCAGGGCGTGCCATATTCACGGGCGATTTTGGCGGCGAGGGGAGTGGTCATGTGATCTCTCTATTTCTGGACCCGTAGGATGGGTAGAGCGCAGCGAAACCCATCAATACCTAATCCCGTTGTGCGATGAGTTTCGCTGCGCTCGACCCATCCTACAAATTACGCTTGCTCGATTTCTTCGCGGAGCATTTCCAGTTCGAGCCAGCGCTCTTCGGCGGCAGACAATTCGTCATGCGCCTTGGCGATGGCGGCGGAGGTCTCGTCGAATTTCTTGCGGTCTTTGGTGTAGAGATTGGGATCATCGAGGAAGCGCTGCAGCTTGGCAATGTCGGCGTGCAGGGTCTCGATCTTCTTCGGCAACGTTTCCAGCGCGTGCTTCTCGTTGAAGCTCAACCGACGTTTTGCCGTGGCGGGCGGAGCAGCCAGCCGCTCCTCTTTCTTCTCCGCGGGGGCTTGCGCCTTCGTCGTGTCGCGCTTGAGATCGGCACCGCGCTGCGCCAGCATGTCGCTGTAGCCGCCGGCATATTCGGTCCACTTGCCGTTGCCTTCGGGGGCGATCACGGACGTGACGACGCGGTCGAGGAAGTCGCGGTCGTGGCTGATCAGGATCACTGTGCCCTCGTAGTCGCCGAGCATGTCCTCGAGCACGTCGAGGGTTTCAAGGTCGAGATCGTTGGTCGGTTCGTCCAGCACCAGCAGGTTCGAGGGTTTTGCCAGCGCGCGGGCCAGCATCAGCCGGCCGCGCTCACCGCCCGAGAGCACCTCGACAGGCGTGCCGCGCTGCTCCTGGGCGAACAGGAAGTCCTTCATGTAGCCGACCACATGCTTCGGTTTGCCGCCGACCATGATCTGGTCGCCACGGCCGCCGGTTAGCGCCTCGGCCAGCGTCGACTTGGGATCGAGGCTTTCGCGGTGCTGGTCGAGCGTGGCCGTCTCAAGATTGGCGCCGAGCCGCACGATGCCGGCATCGGGCTCCGCGCCGCCGGTGAGCAGGTTGACCAGCGTGGTCTTGCCGGCGCCGTTCGGTCCGACGATGCCGAGCCGGTCGCCGCGCTGGATGCGGGTCGAGAAATTGTCGACGATCACGCGGTCGCCGAAGGCCTTGCTGATGCCCTTGGCCTCGATCACCAGCTTGCCGGATTGCTCCGCTTCGGACGCAGCGAGACTGGCGGTGCCGGCCGTGCCGCGATAGTTGCGGCGCTGGTCGCGCAGTGCATGCAGATTGCCGAGCCGCTTGACGTTGCGCTTGCGGCGGCCGGAGACGCCGTAGCGCAGCCAGTGCTCCTCGTCGACGATCTTGCGGTCGAGCTTGTGCTGGTCGCGCTCTTCCTCGGCGAGCACCTCGTCGCGCCAGCTCTCGAACGAGGCGAAGCCACGATCGATCTGCTTGATCTTGCCGCGGTCGAGCCATGCGGTCGAGCGCGAGAGATTGGTGAGGAAACGGCGGTCATGGCTGATGATCACCAGCGCGCCGCGGCGGCTGTCGAGCTCCTTTTCCAGCCATTCGATGGTGGAGAGGTCCAGATGGTTGGTCGGCTCGTCCAGCAGCAATATGTCGGGCGAGGGCGCCAGCACGCGTGCCAGCGCGGCGCGGCGGGCCTCGCCGCCTGAGACGTTAGCCGGGTTCTCGTTGCCGGTGAGCCCGAGTTGCTCGACCAGATAGCGCGCCTGATACGGATCATCGCCGGGCGCGAGGCCCGCCTCGACATAGGCGAGCGTGGTCTTGTGGTCGCCGAAATCCGGCTCCTGCGGCAGATAGCGAACGGTCGCGCCGGGCTGCACGAAGCGCGTGCCGCCGTCGGCCTCGACGAGGCCGGCTGCGATCTTCAGCAGCGTCGACTTGCCCGAGCCGTTGCGGCCGATCAAGCAGACGCGCTCGTCCGGCGCGACGTTGAGCTCGACGCCGCTCAGCAGCGGCGTGCCGCCAAAGGTGAGCTTGATGTCTTTGAGTTGGATCAGGGGCGGCGCCATGACTAGCCTTGATTCAAATTCTGGCTCGTCGCGGCCTGGTCGGCACGGCGGCGCTGGATCCGGCGCAGCGTCTGGTCGAGCGCGGAGAGGAACGTGGAGCGGTCGCGTGGCGCGAAAGAACGTGGGCCGCCGGTGACCTCGCCGGCCGAACGCAGATCCGTCATCAGATTGCGCACCGCCAGCGTCATCCCGATCGACTCTTCCGTGAACGGCTTGCCGTTCGGTGCGATCACGTCGGCGCCCGCTTTCACGCAACGGCTCGCCAGCGGAATGTCCGATGTCACGACGACGTCGCCCGGCTTGGCCCGCTCCGCGATCCAGTCGTCGGCGGCATCCATGCCGGCGCCGGCCGCGATCCGCTCGATCATCGGGTCCTGGGGCACGCGAATAAAATTGCCGGCAACCACGCTCACGGGCACGCCGTGCCGGAGCGCGACGCGGTAGATCTCGTCCTTCACCGGGCAGGCGTCGGCGTCGACATAGATGCGGGTGGGGGTATCAGTCATTCGCCGCGTGGTACCCCATTCGGGCCGCAAAGGCGAGGGGATTGACCGGTGTTCCCGGGGGCCTACGATCAACCCTGAAACAACAAGAATTCAGGGAAAGGCCCGCCATGCCGAACCGGCTCGAAACCTACCGCGTCGAGGCCTACAACACCGCCAAACAGTCCGAAAACAAGATGCATGACGACACGGTGGCGCGCCGCTTCGGCTTTTCCGGCGGGCTGGTCCCCGGCGTCGATGTCTTCGCCTACATGATGCACGTGCCGGTGGCGCGCTGGGGCCGCGATTTCCTGTCGCGCGGGCTGGTCGAGGCCCGCTTCATCAAGCCGGTCTATGATGGCGAGACCGCCGATGTCGATGCGACCGAGCACAACGGCCTGCTCACGATCGAGGTGTTCAGCCGCACCGAGCTCTGTGCCACGGGCACGGCCTCCCTGCCGGTGGCCGCGCCTGTGGTGTCGCTGAACGACTATGTGGCGGTGCCGGTCGTAGCCGAACGCAAGCCGGTCAGCCCCGCGACTTTCGAGACCGGCAAATGGCTGGGCACGATGCCGCGCCGCTGGGCCGGACAGGACGCGACCGACTATCTCGCCGACGTCAGGGAGGCCGATCCGATTTTTGCGCGCGAGGGGCTCGGCCATCCAGG
This sequence comes from Bradyrhizobium sp. 604_D8_N2_3, assembly GCF_051810765.1. Taxonomy (NCBI): domain Bacteria; kingdom Pseudomonadati; phylum Pseudomonadota; class Alphaproteobacteria; order Hyphomicrobiales; family Nitrobacteraceae; genus Bradyrhizobium; species Bradyrhizobium sp. 604_D8_N2_3. Next base: position 4,171,483 of record NZ_JBPWPM010000001.1, read on the forward strand.
CCTGATCCAGCGCGTGATGAACCGCGTCCTCGTCGACAACACGATTTTGGGCCCGTGGATCCATGTCGGCAGCCGCATGCAGCTGCTGTCGGCCGCGGGCGCCGGCGACGAGATCACCGCGCGGGCAAAAGTCATCGCGAATTACGAGAAGAAGGGCCACCGCTTCGTCGAGCTCGACGCGCTGGTCGTAGCCAACGGCACGACGCCGCTGGCGCACTGCCAGCATACTGCGATCTACCAGCCGCGCGAGCAGGCGGCGGCCTGAAAGCCAGTTGAGGTCTCCTTGCGCGCCCTCGTTTGTTTTGGAATAGCACTCATTTTGTCACTCCAGGCGCTTTGCGTCGTGCATGCCGCCGGACCGGTGTCCGATAGTGTGTCGCTCAGCGAGCAAACGACGACGTGGAGCACCGTCAAATTCGCCGTCGACGGGGAGAATGGCTTTGTCAGCGGGTCGCTCGACAAAAGCATCATCGTCGAACGCAGTTTCAAATCCTACGTGCTTGAGAATCGATATCTGAGGGTAACGCTCGTGCCCGAATTCGGAGGGCGTATTCTTTCCATCGTCTACAAGCCGACCGGCCACGAGCAGCTTTATCGAACGGAAGTCGGAGTGCCCTACGGCATGAAGGCCGGAAATTTCTACTACGACTGGCTGATGGTGTACGGCGGAATCTTTCCCACGTTCCCGGATGCCGAGCACGGCAAGACGTGGCTGAAGCCGTGGGCTTTCCGGGTGGTGAAGGAGGGCGCCGACGAAGTCACGGTCGTGATGTCGTTCCGGGATGACTTCGACTATTCCGCGCGGCCGAGCAAGTTCAGGGGTGCGACCGGCATCGAGGCGAACTACTACGTCACGCTGAAGGCCGATCGTGCCGCACTCGATGCGCGCGTGGTGCTGAAGAATCCGAACGACGAGGCTGTCCAATACGAGTACTGGACGTGCACGACGCTCGCTCCGGGATCGGAGCCGAAAAATCCCAGGGCAACGGGCGGCGCCGAAATCATCGCGCCGATCCGAACTTACACGACGCCTGCCTGGTCGGCCAATCTGGCAGACGGCGACGAGAGCGCGGGTATGGGCAGGCGGCGCTTCGAAAACCTGCGCTACTTCAAGAACTGGCCAACGATGGGCATCGCCTATGCTGCACCAGATATGCAGGGCGGGAATTTCTGGGGCGTCATCAACCATGACAATGCAGAAGGAATTATTCGCATTGCGGACAATACCCTCACGCGGGGCTTGAAGATGTGGACGTGGGGGTTTCCGTCACTCACCGGCGAAACCGATGCCCGGAAGGATCCGAACGAGTGGCGGCCGTATGTCGAATTATGGGCGGGCGTGTCAGACCAGTTTTTCCACAGCGCAGACTTTCCCGCACGCAGTGAGGTGTCGATTCCGGAAACCTACAGCCCGACCGTTGGCATGAGCAACGTGACGCATGCGAACGAGAAAATCCTGATCAATTTCTCGGCCGAGGCGTCTCACGCCGTTCTCGAGTTCTTCAGCATCGAACCGGCCATCCCGTTGCTTGTCACGTTGAAACAGGGTGACATCGCTCTGTTCAGCGGGGTCGTGAGCGCCGATCCGAACAGCGGAAATCGCATTTCGGCAGCGATTGCCGACGGCCGCAGCGGGGAAAAGATACGGCTAACGATCACCACCACGGCGGGAAAGGAGTTGATCGCCGCCGAAACGGCGATCAAGTGATCTCTTTCGGAATGCCGCTCGAACCCCCGGCGTTGTCACGATCGCGGAACTCCCCCTACGCCGCGTTCCCCTTAGCATCCTGGATGGCACGCCACACCCGCTCCGGGGTCAGCGGCATGTCGATGTGCTTGATGCCGTAGTCGGAGAGGGCGTCGAGCACCGCGTTCACCACCGTCGACAGGCTGCCGGCGCAGCCGGCTTCACCGCAGCCCTTGCTGCCGAGCGGATTGGTCGTGGCCGGCACCGGATGATCGCCGACCGTCATGTTCGGAACGTCCTCCGCGCGCGGCAGCGCGTAGTCCATCAGCGATCCGGTGATCGGCTGGCCGCTCTCGTCGTAGCGGACATGCTCCATCAGCGCCTGGCCGATGCCCTGGACGACGCCGCCATGAAGCTGGCCCGCGACCAGCAGCGGGTTGATCACCGTGCCGAAATCGTTGACCGCGCTGTAGCGCACGATCTGCACCACGCCGGTATCAGGGTCGATCTCGACCTCGGCGACGTGGCAGCCGTTCGGGAACGCCGAGGGCACCGGCTCGCTGGTATGGTCGACGTCGAGGCTGTCAGGCACGCCGTCCGGCACCTTGCCGTCATGCAGCTTCCTCGCGAGCTCCATGATGTCGATGCTGCGATCGGTGCCGGCAATGGTGAAGCTGCCGTCGGCGAACTCGATGTCGGCCTCGGAGGCTTCCAGCATGTGCGCGGCGGCGCGCTTGCCCTTCTCGATGACGAGCTTGGCGGCGCCCACGATGGCCATGCCGCTCGCCGTGATCGAGCGCGAACCGCCGGTGCCGTTACCGGTGTGGACGATGTCGCTGTCGCCTTGCTCCAGCTTCACGCTGTCGAACGGCACCCCTAACTGCGCGCACAGCACCTGCGCGAATGCGGACGCGTGGCCCTGGCCGTAATCGAGTGTGCCGGTGATGAGCTGTACCGAGCCATCGGGATCGAACACGATCTTGCCGAGTTCGGGGCTCGGCGGCGCGGTGACCTCGAGATAGGAGCCGACGGCGATGCCGCGCAGCTTGCCGATCTTCTTGCTCTCTTTCTTGCGCTTGGTGAAGTTCTCGTGGTCGGAGATTTCGAGCGCCTTGTTGAACACCGCCTGGAAGTCGCCGCTGTCATAGGTCACGCCGGAGGAGGCCGGGAACGGCATCTGGTTCGGCTTGATGAAGTTGCGCTTGCGCAAGGTCAGCCGGTTGATGCCCATCTCGTCGGCGGCGCGGTCGATCAGCCGCTCCATGTAGTAGTTCGCCTCGGGCCGGCCGGCGCCGCGATAGGCGCCCATCAGCGTGGTGTTGGTGAGCACCGTCTTGATGTCGACGGCCATCAGCGGCGTGCGGTAGACGCTGGAAAAGTTCTTTCCGGTGTTGAGCGAGAGCGGCCCCGGCGCGACGCCGGTGATGTAGGCACCGAGATTGCCATAGCCTTCAAGCTTTGCCGCGAGGAAGTGCCCTTCGGCGTCGAGCGCCAGCTCGGCATGGATTTTCTGCGCACGGCCGTGGCTGTCGGAGAGGAAGCTGGTGGAGCGTTCGTCCAGCCATTTCACCGGGCGGCCAAGCTCCTTGGCCGCGTACAGGATGCACATGTATTCGGGGTAATTGACGTTCTTCATGCCGAAGGAGCCGCCGACATTGGCGGTGAGGACCCGCACCTTCTCGTTCGGCACCTTCAGGTTCTTGGCGAGGTTGGCGCGGTTGCCCGCAACGCCCTGCGTCGGCATCTGGATGGTGTAGCGCTCGGTCTTCTTGTCGTAGGAGGCGAGCCCCACGCGCGGCTCCATCGAGACCACGGCGACGCGGGTGTTCTCGATGTCGACCTTGGTGACGTGGGCGGCACTGGCGAAGGCCGCGTTCACCTTGTCCATGTCGCCGTAATGGTAGTCGAGCGCGACATTGTTCGGGATGTGGTCATAGAGCAGCGGTGCACCGGGCCTAGCGGCTTCCTCGGGATCGGTCACCGCCGGCAGCGGCTCGATATCGAGCTCGACGGCTTCGGCGGCGTCGCGCGCCTGCGCCAGCGTGTCGGCGACCACGAAGGCGACGGGATCGCCGACGAAACGGACCTTGTCGGTCGCCAGCGGCTGCCGGTTGGTCTGGAGCAGGGGGGAGCCGTCGCGGCTCTTCAGCGGCAGGCCGCAGGTGAAGGGGCCGTAGCCGGCGGCATCGAGGTCCTTGCCGGTCCACACCCCCAGCACGCCCGGCATGGCCCTGGCGGCGTCGGTGCCGATGCCGCGGATGAGCCCATGGGCATGGGTTGAGCGGACGACCACGGCATGGGCCTGGCCGGGCAGGTTGAAATCGTCGGTGTAGCGGCCCTTGCCGCGCACCAGCGTATCGTCTTCCTTGCGGCGGACCGGCTGCCCGACGCCGTATTTTTGCAGTGCAATAGCGTTTTCGAGCGTGGACGATTTGGTGTGTTCTTGCATGGAATTGACCTGAAAAGCCGGCAATCGCGCGTTTTGGGGGGCGCCTGGAGGACCGGACCCTCCAAAAATAACCCACGGTCCCGTTCACGACAACGCACGAATGGGCATGGTCCCATGTGATGCGTTGTTGCGCAGGCTTGCCGCGCTGCTAATGTTTCAGGCGAAAAAGCAATTCCAGATCGGCCCCATCGGGCCGCGGAAAGACAATTTGTATGAATGACCACACGCGGCTCCGCGACGGCCATGCGCCGCACGGTGGGCTGGATGGGTCGATGGCGGCGGTGGCGTTGGCCCCCGAACCGGCCGTCGCCGCGCAAGCGACGGGAACCGGCGTCTACGCGGCGCTGGACCTCGGCACCAACAATTGCAGGCTCCTGATCGCTTGTCCGACCAGCGACGGCTTTCGCGTGGTCGATTCCTTTTCGCGCATCATCCGGCTCGGCGAGGGCGTCTCGGCGACCGGCTGCATCAGCGAGGCCGCGATCGAGCGCGCCGTCGCCGCGCTCAGCATCTGCCGCGACAAGATCAATTTGCGCAAGGCCAAGCGGCTGCGGCTGATCGCGACCGAAGCCTGCCGGGCCGCCTCGAATGCGGAAGGTTTCCGCAGCCGCGTCGCGGCCGAGACCGGCATCGAGCTCGAGGTGATCGACCGCGAGACCGAGGCCTCGCTCGCAGTGCTCGGCTGCGCGCCGCTGGTCGACCCCCGGGGCAGGGGCGCGATCCTGTTCGACATCGGCGGCGGCTCGACCGAGCTGGTGCGGATCGAGCGCGATCCGCAAAATCCGGAGCCGCGCATCAAAGCCTGGATGTCGATCCCGCTGGGCGTCGTGACGCTGGCCGAGCAGTTCGGCGGCCGCGACGTCACGCCGGAAATCTATGCCGCGATGGAGCAGGAGGTCGCCAACCACGTCGCACCGTTCGCCGAAGCGCACGGCGGCGATCTCGCCGACATGCACCTGCTCGGCACCTCAGGCACGGTGACGACGCTCGCCGGCATCCATCTCAACCTCGCGCGCTACGACCGCCGCCGCATCGACAGCATCTGGATGAACGATTCCGACATCACCGCGACCATCAGCAAGCTGCTCGGCATGAGCTACGAGGAGCGCGCCAACAACAGCTGCATCAGCGTCGAGCGCGCCGATCTCGTGCTGGCCGGCTGCGCCATCCTCGATGCGATCCGCCGCGCCTTTCCGCTGCCGCGCCTGCGCGTCGCCGACCGGGGCCTGCGCGAAGGCATGCTGGTCGAGATGATGCGCGAGGACGGCGCACTCAGGAGCTGGTGAGATGGCCAAGGACACCACCGGCCGCTTGCACGTCCAGGTCAAGACCGGCGGCAAGCGCAAATTGTCGTCGAAGCTGTGGCTGGAGCGGCAGCTCAACGATCCCTATGTCGTCAAGGCGAAGGCGCTCGGCTATCGTTCGCGTGCCGCATTCAAGCTGCTCGAGATCGACGACAAATACCGCCTGCTGAAACACGGCATGGCGGTGGTCGATCTCGGCGCTGCGCCGGGCGGCTGGAGCCAGATCGCCGCCAAGCGCGTCGGCTCCGTCGACGGCAAGGGCAAGGTGGTCGCGATCGACCTGTTGGACATGCCCGAGATTGCCGGCGTCGATTTCGCGCAGCTCGACTTCATGGACAACGACGCACCCGCGAAGCTCACTGCGATGCTCGGGGGCGGCGCCGACATCGTGATGTCCGACATGGCCGCCAACACCACCGGCCACCGCAAGACCGACCAGCTCCGCATCGTCGGCCTGATCGAGACGGCGGCCGCGTTCGCCTGCGACGTGCTGAAACCGGGCGGGGCATTCCTGGCCAAGACGTTCCAGAGCGGCGCCGACGCCGATCTGCTGGCCCAGCTCAAGCGCGATTTTGCGACAGTGCGGCATGTGAAGCCCGCGGCCAGCAGGCAGGATTCCTCCGAGCGCTATGTGCTGGCGACGGGGTTTCGCGGCGGGCAGCTGGACCCGGGCTGACGTGTCACGCTCACATGAGCATGACGTTCACATCGATAACATCTTGAGCTGATAGATCCATCATCTGCAATTTCAGCGGGTGAGATCAATCCATGCCGTGCCTTCATCGACAACGCTTGCGCGTTTGCAAGCATCGCCTGTCCCTTGCCTCGGTCTCCTTTCTGGCGTTGGCGTCGCTCGGCTTTGCTTCGGCGACGACGTCGCGTGCAGGGACGTCGATCACGATCAGCACCCAGAGGCCTTACAATATCGGCCTCAGCGGCAACGACGATCTCGGTGATCTCAAGAAGATCTACCAGAGCGCGAACAGCCCGTCCGAGCAGGCTCTCGACCAGTTCAACCAGATCATCACCGATACCGGCATGAAGCGGACGCGCCTGCTGCTCAGCGATGTCTATTGCGATGTCGATCAGACCGGCGATGTGTTTGGGTACACGCAGGACGGCGTTTTCCATCCGGGGGACTGCCAGCCTCTGGCCTGGCATCTTGAGTGGGCCCTGGGTCGCGGGCTCTCGCCTCACGTGGCGGTCGCGGCCTTCATGCCGCCGCGCCTGGTGCAATACGGACCTGGCGAGAGTTGGAATCGGAACGGGCCGGCTCCGGCACTTTTCCAGAAATACGCCAACGCTCTCGTGCGATATATCGCGAAGAAATCGTTCGACGGCGGGGCGTCATCCGTCATCTTCGAGGTCAGCAACGAGGCTGATATCGCCGATTCAGCCCCGGAGAACTGGAGTGACACCAATCCTTCCGCCTACAGGCTCAAGCCATTGGGGTCATGGGGCCGTTGGCTGTGGTGGATGGATCCGGCCAAGTATGTCCTCAACCAGTGGACCCCGCTGCAGACCCACGTGATGTCCAAGGCCGAAGATCCGACCTTGTCGTACCCCTACGGGCTCGATGCGCGCCGTCTGCCCAGGCAGCTCTTGCCGGTTCAGAAGGTCTTCTCGCAGGCGATCGTGAACATCAGAAACGAACTCGCCGCCAACCAGAGTTATAACGGCAAGACGCTGGAAATGGCCGGGCCGGCCCTGGTCGGACTGAGCTTCAACTATTATCCGGCGGAGAATCTTCCGACGCTGGAGGAAGTCTTCCTCGACCAGACCTTCAATCCGCTGGCAGACACTTACTTGGCAAAATTCAACGCGCGGCTCGATCGTTTTTCGTTCCACTATTACGGCTCGACAGACGGCACCGGCGGTTTCGCGTTCTTCGACAATCTGGTCGACAAGGCCAAGGCCAAGCTGGACGCCTTGAAGAAGAACAATGCCAACATGCCCGACGTTAAACTGTTCCTGTCGGAATGGGGCCCTACGGCCTATGAGGCGACTGACGTCAATTATTCGCACAAGGGGGCGGCCTGGACGGCGGCGTTCCTGTCCGAAGCCGTGAAAAAGAAGATATCGATGGGGTCGTACCTCATTATCGGCGACGGCCAGGGGGATCCAAACATCACACCTTTCCTCGGCCAGGCCAGCCTGCTGCACAAGGTGCCGCACGGCGACAACCCGACCGATTACTACCCGAAGCCGGTCGCGAACCTCTTCAAGATGTACAACAAGATGTCAGGCCAGCGCGTGCAGGCTGCGCTCACCGGCGGATCGGGCTCCCACCTCAACGCGTTCGCGACCTGGGATGGCGCTAACTCGACCGCGAACATCATGGTCTACAACTATGATCCGACACGTGTCTTCGGCAACAACATTTCGACCGAGACGCCGGAGGGGATTTCGCTTGAGGTCGACAACCTGCCGTTCAGCGACGGCTCGACCGTGACGATTGAGCGCTACCTGATCGATGCGAATACCAGCAACCTGGCGAAGTTCTATTCCGATCCGACCCACCCCGATCCCAACCTGCAGAGGATATTGCTGCAGCGAACGATCAATAGCGGAAAGCTCGTCCTGACGGGCGACGCGCTCGGGCTGGGTGTCGTGCTCTACCGCATATTGCCGCCGACGGTGGTTCCCTAAATTAGTTGAACGCAAACCAGACCTTGGCGACGAATGTCGCGCCGCACCAGTTCGAGACCAGGCCGTCCGGGTTGGTGATCGGATTGACACGGCCGCCCGGCCGCGCATTTGGATCGCCTGTAAAGACGAAGCAGTTTTCCTTCGACAGATTGGTGTCGTAGTAGCGCAGATCGAGGTTGAGCGCCTTGTGCGTGAACGTCACGCCAGCCTGCCAGTTGAGATAGGCAGGCAGCGGGAAGCCGCCGAGTTGCGGGGTCTGGTTGCCAAACCAGGAATAGCCGGCGGCGGTGGTGAACGACACGGTCAGGTTCTGCAGCAGAAGCCGCTCCGGCACGTCGAAGCCGACTCCGGCCGCCACATATTGGCTCCAGGCGCCGGTGTTCGAGACGTTCGGAGAATAGGCGTAACCGCCGGCGACGCGGAACTGATCGCCGATGCGTCGATCGCCGCGGACCACGATCTCCCAATAATTGATGCCGTTGGTCTCGCCAGGAAGTCTTTCACCGGGATAGGCGAAATAGGTCGCCCCAAGATCAAAATCGATCGTGGCAATCTGCGGGCGCACGCCGGCGGCAAAGGTGAGTTCGGCGGCCGGTTGGGTCGGCAGCTTGACGGTGGCGACCGTTGTGCCGGCGTAGAGCGGGCCCCATCTCGTCTCGAAGGCGGCGCCGGCTGCGGGGCCATGATCGGACAGCGTGGTCCCGCGATAGATGTAGTCGGATGCAAGCCCCGCGCGAGCGCTGAATTCGAGCTCGTCGGCAGGCGTTGCGTGGGTGGTGTCGGCCGCCGACCAACCGCGGTTGCCGAGGCCGAGCGCCCCGGCCGGGGATTGGGCCAGCGCCAAACCGCCGGTCACGGGTGCAAGCCACAATCCGGCCAGCGCGGCAAATAAGGCGCCGCTTGCACCCCAAAGCGATGTTTCGTGTCGCCGCAAGTCGATCATCCTCCCAGAGCGACCGCGATGCCAACCAGCGTACTACCGACAGCCACCATCGCAAGTCCCGCCACCGAAGGCCGCAGCCCGCTACGAACCCCGAACACGTAACCGCAACAGAACAGCATCACGATGGCGACGGCGTAGGAGACGCGCAGCGCCAGTCTGGCGTCGCTCAGGAACAGGAACGGGATGACCACCGGGAAGGTCGACAGGAAGCTCAGCAGGCAAAGGCCGAGCGCTCCGATCCAGTCGCGCTTCGTCAGCCCTGGACCGGGAGCCGGCTCAGGCAATTGTTGCAGCCGTTTCCGCATCGATTCCAACTGCTCTACGGGCAGCATGGCCGACAATTCCGGCGGCAGCGCGTCGGCAATGACGCGGCGCGCTGCTTCGGGATCCGGCGCCTTCCGTATCGCGCGGAGGGTCAGAACCTTGTCTCCCCGGTCATTGATGCGCGCCAGCAGATAAAGACCGCCGTCAACGATGCCCCATGCGAGATTGCAGCCGAGCGCGCCGATCAGCATTGTTTGAATATTGATATTGGTCCCGGTCGCGACACCGAGCGAACAGATGAAGGTGAGGGCCATGATCAGCCCGAACAAGGTCTCCGAGATCCGTTCCATCGGATCAAGTACGTCCCCGAACGGAGTATCCGGTCCCAATAGAGCCATGGCTTGGTCTTCGATCACCGTTTGCAGGTGTCATCGAGGCTCATGTCCGGCTTTCGCTCCTTGAGCTAGGTCAAGGCGGCTGGGCACGAGTGCTGGGCCGATCGGCCGGCGGACGCCGCCCGTGCCCGCCACATCGTGGACGATTTTACGACGTCGGGTTCTGACCGACGTCGCTCGGACCTGATAGCGCTTTACCCCAGCCGCTGGTCCCGCACGTCCTGCGTATCCTCCGTCGCCGTCTTGACGGCGGCGGTCGCCGCGCTCTTTGCGGCGCCCTTGCGGCTGGCGATCTCCACCGCCTTGCGGCCGGAGATCTCGTGGCCGGCATCGGCGGGCATCTGCCAGAAGAACCAGCTTGACGCCGCCGAGGTCAGTGCGATCACGACGAAGGCCGGCGCGAACACGGTGGCGTCGATCTCGCTGACATGGTTGAACCACATCGTCGTTTCCACGCAGGCCGCGCCGACCGCGACGCCGGCGGAGACCGCGAGCTGCTGGTTGACGCTAACCAGCGTGGTGGCGCGGCTCATCTGCGCGGTCTCGACGTCGGCATAGGCCACCGTGTTGATCGCGGTGAACTCCAGCGAGCGGAAGAACCCGCCGACCACCAGGATCACCAAGATGATGAGCAGCGGCGTCGTCACCGTGAACAGTGCGCAGACGCCGAGGAAGAACGCGCTGACGATCGCGTTCACCGTCATCAAATTGCGGAAGCCGAAGGTGCGGATGATGCGCGCGGCCAGCGTCTTCATGCCCATGGCGCCGAGCGAGGAGCCGAAGGTGACGAGGCCGGAATGGAAGGGCGACAGCCCGAATCCGATCTGCATCAGCAGCGGAAGCAGGAACGGTAGCGCGCCGATGCCGAGCCGGAACATGAAGCCGCCGAAAACGGCCGCGCGCAGCGTCGGCAGCTTCAGCAGCGAAAAATCCAGCACCGGCGAACCTGTCCGCCGCGCGTGCAGGACGTACAGTGTCATCGAGATTGCGCCGCCCACAACCAGGGCCGCGACCGTGCTCCAGGGCAGAAGGTTGAGCCCGGCGACGGACAGACCGAACGCGATGCCGGCGAGGCCGACGCCCGCGAGCACCATACCGTAAAGATCGAACGGTTCCCGCGTCTCGCTCTTGATCGGATCGATGAAGCGCAAGGCCATGAAGATGCCGAGCAGCCCGATCGGAATGTTGATCAGGAAGATCCAGTGCCATGACGCATAGGTCGTGATGAAGCCGCCGAGCGGCGGGCCGATCACGGGGCCGATGAGGGCAGGGACCGTCACCCATGCCATCGCGTTGACCAGCGCGCTCTTGTCGACCGAGCGCAGCAGCACCAGGCGCCCGACCGGCGTCATCATCGCCCCGCCCATGCCCTGAAGGATGCGCGCGAATACGAAATCGGTGACGGAGGTCGAGAGTGCGCAGCCGATCGAGCCGACCATGAACACGCCGACCGCGATCGCGAACACCATGCGCGCGCCGAAACGGTCCGCAGTCCAGCCGCTCGCCGGGATGAACACCGCGAGCGACAGCAGATAGGAGGTGATGGCAAGCTTGAGCGTCAGCGGGCTCGTGCCGATGTCGGCCGCGATCGCCGGCAGCGAGGTGGCGATCACCGTCGAATCCATGTTCTCCATGAAGAGAGCGGTGGCCACGATCAGCGGGATGACGCGTTGCTTGTCGACCATGACGGATTGGTAATGAAAATCAGAAGGAAAGGTGGACTTGCGGCTTATCACCGCCGCTCCGCCGGGACCATTGCGGATCAACGCATAGCACCTAAATCCTGCGTAACAACGGTGTGACCCTCGACGGCGGGTGCACGCGCTCCCGCGTCATTCCGGGGCGCGCCCCTTGGCGAGCCCGGAATCCATCGGGCCCCAGAGACCGCTGCGGGATGGATTCCGGGCTCGCGACTTCGTCGCGCCGGGGAATGACGAGGGGGGCCGCCACCCGGCCATCCACGCCGAATTTACTTAAAAAGCCTGTGCATGGCTGGCCGGCGGTCCGATTTGCTTTGATTCGTCGCGTGGCCGTGCTATCGACCCGCGTCAACCCCACCGATGGGCTCCGATTCTCCGGTGATGCCGCAAGGCACGCTGAGGGCGGCGCTCATCCATAGCTATTTGCGGCAGGGCCGCAGGAAGGAGTTGGCAGATGGCCACGGTGCAACTTCAAGGCATTCGCGAAGCCTTTACGTTCGACGACGTGCTGTTGAAGCCGGGCCTGTCGGACGTCATGCCGGGCGAGGTCGACATCCGCTCCCGCGTCACCCGCGCCATTCCACTCAACATCCCGATCATGGCCTCCGCCATGGACACGGTCACCGAAGCCCGCATGGCGATCGCCATGGCGCAGGCCGGCGGCCTCGGCGTCATCCACCGCAATTTCGACCCGGAGGGGCAGGCCGCCCAGGTCCGGCAGGTCAAGCGCTACGAGTCGGGCATGGTGGTGAACCCGCTCACCATCAGCCCCGAGGCCACGCTCGACGATGCGCTCAAGCTGATGAGCGACCACGGCATCTCCGGCATTCCCGTCGTCACCGGTGCGAGCAAGAATACGCCCGGCAAGCTGGTCGGCATCCTCACCAACCGCGACGTGCGGTTTGCCACCGACCGCCGGCAAAAAGTCTCCGAGCTGATGACGCATGACGGCCTCGTCACAGTCCGCGAGAATGTCAGCCAGGACGAGGCGCGGCGGATGCTGCACCAGCATCGCATCGAGAAGCTGCTGGTCGTCGACGAGCAATATCGCTGCGTCGGCCTGATCACCGTCAAGGACATGGAGAAGGCGGTCGCTCATCCGCTCGCCTGCAAGGATGCGCAGGGCCGCCTGCGCGTCGCCGCCGCCACCACCGTCGGCGACACCGGCTTCGAGCGCACCGAGCGGCTGATCGATGCCGGCGTCGATCTCGTCGTCGTCGACACCGCGCACGGCCATTCCCGCCACGTGCTGCACGCGGTCAATCGCATCAAGCGCCTGTCCAACTCCGTCCAGGTCGTTGCCGGCAACGTCGCCACCACCGAGGGCGCGCAGGCGCTGATCGATGCGGGCGCGGACTGCATCAAGGTCGGCATCGGACCGGGCTCGATCTGCACCACGCGCATCGTCGCCGGCGTCGGCGTTCCCCAGCTCACCGCGATCATGGATGCGGTCGAGGCTGCAAAGAAGTCCGACATTCCCGTCATTGCCGACGGCGGCATCAAGTTCTCCGGCGACCTTGCCAAGGCGCTCGCCGCCGGCGCCGACATCGCCATGGTCGGCTCGCTGCTCGCCGGCACCGACGAGACCCCCGGCGAAGTGTTCTTGTGGCAGGGCCGTTCCTACAAGGCCTATCGCGGCATGGGCTCGGTCGGCGCGATGGCGCGGGGATCTGCCGACCGCTACTTCCAGCAGGACATCAAGGACACGCTCAAGCTCGTGCCTGAAGGCATCGAGGGCCAGGTGCCCTACAAGGGCCCGGTCGGCAACGTCATGCACCAGCTCGCCGGCGGCTTGCGCGCCGCGATGGGCTATGTCGGCGCAAAGGACATGAAGGACCTGCACGACAAGGCCCAGTTCGTCCGCATCACCGGCGCGGGCCTGCGCGAAAGCCACGTCCACGACGTCACGATCACGCGCGAGAGCCCGAACTATCCGGGCGCGGGTTAGGCGCTCCGCACACCGCTGTCATGCCCCGGCTTGACCGGGGCATCCAGTACGCCGCGGCCATTCGGCTCAATCACCGTAGCCTCTGGAATACTGGATCGCCCGATCAAGTCGGGCGATGACACCGAGAGTGTGGCGCGAGCGTGCCGCCTCTCGCCAGCGCATGCCTCCGCGACCAACCGCGCCACCGCTTTTGTATTGACGCGCATCGCTCCCTCCGCTTCCGTCCGGGTCGAAACAAAATCCGGAGGAAGCCATGTCCCAAGCCAAGCGCATCGTACTCGCCGCACGTCCCGTCGGTGAACCCAAGCCATCCGATTTTCGTCTGGAGGAATTCGCGATTCCGGCGCCTGGCGCGGGTGAAGTCCTGCTGCGCACGATCTGGCTCTCGCTCGATCCCTATATGCGCGGGCGCATGAGTGACGGTCCGTCCTACGCAGCACCTGTGCCGGTCGGCGGCGTGATGGAGGGCGAGGCGGTCAGCGAGGTTGCGGGCTCCAACAATCCTGATTTCGCCAAGGGTGACATCGTTCGAGCCCGTACCGGATGGCAGTCGCACGCAATCTCGAACGGCAAGGGCCTGATCAAGGTCGATCCGAAGCTCGGTCCAATCTCGACCTCCATCGGCGTGCTCGGCATGCCCGGCATGACCGCCTATACGGGCCTGCTCGACATCGGCAAGCCGCAGGAAGGCGAGACCGTCGTCGTCGCCGGTGCCTCCGGTGCGGTCGGCTCGGCCGTCGGGCAAATCGCGAAGATCAAGGGCGCGCGTGCAGTCGGTATCGCCGGCGGCAAGGACAAGTGCGACTACGTGGTGAAGGAGCTCGGCTTTGATGCCTGCCTCGATCATCGCGAAACCGATTTCGCCGCGAAGCTGAAGTTTGCCTGCCCGAAAGGCATCGACGTCTATTTCGAGAATGTCGGCGGCGCCGTGTTCGAGGCGGTGTTCCCGCTGCTCAATCCGTTCGCGCGCGTGCCGGTTTGCGGCCTCATCGCCCATTACAACGACACCGAGGCCAAGCCGCCGAAATGGGCGGCCAACATGATGCGCGCGACGCTGACCAAGCGGCTCACCTTCCGCGGCTTCATCGTCTCCGACTTCGCCAGCCGCCATGGCGACTTCCTGCGCGACATGTCCACCTGGGTCCGCGACGGCAAGGTCAAGTACAAGGAGTTCGTCACCGAGGGCCTGGACAGCGCACCCGGCGCCTTCATTGGGCTCCTGAAGGGCGCCAATTTCGGCAAGCAGCTGGTGCGGGTCGGGCAAGATAAGGCGTAAAGCGTTTTCGAGCGAAGTGGGTACCGGTTCGCGTGAAGAAAACGCGCCAAACCAGACGCTAGAGCCCCGGAACGGGGCTCTAGCTGCAAGGCCTAGTTGCAAGGGCGTCACACCCCGGACATCGATGGTTAACAAAGAGTGACCGATCGGCCACACCTGCCCGCAAAAGCCGCAGGTGTGACCGTCGGTTCATTGACGGCTGAGCGAAGGCATTGAATCATCGCGCATATTTTAGGTGCTGCGATGTTAGAGATTGGTATTTTCAGCGTAATCCTTCTGGCTGCCGGCTATTGGGCGACCCTGTTCGTCATGGGCCGTCGCGACGACGTCATCCATGGCAAGTTCGTCCACGTCGACGAGGAGGGCGATTTCACGCCAGCCGCGATGCCGGCGCCACCACCGCCATTCCCGAAACGTCCGGGCAAAGCTGCGCAGCCTGACAAGGTCCAGCCTGCGAAGGCGGAGGCGAGGCCGGTGAACAGCGATGCGCTGCAATCGCTGCTGGCTGCGATCCAGCAGGATCTCAAGACCATCGCCTGATCCGCAACCTCAGACGCTGCCGCGCTCGACCAGGAACAGCTCGACCGCGAGCCGCTGCTCGGCGCGCGGCGTGCCTGATAGCCGCGCCAGAAGCAGTTCGCCCGCGATCCGTCCCACGGCCGCCGCATCGAACGAGATGGTGGTGAGACCGGGCGTGATCTGATCGGCGACGTCGTTGTCGCCGAAGCCGAGCAGCGCCAGATCGCGCGGCACCGAGAGGCCGCGGGCGCGGGCCTCGATCAGCGCGCCGGTCGCAAGCAGATCGTTGGCGCAGAACACCGCATCGACGTCGCCGCCGCGTTCGAGCAGGGCGGTGAAGGCGGCGCGGCCGTCGGCCAGTCCCGTGATCTCACCGACGCCGATCTCGTGGACGATCTCGAGGCCCAGCTGTGCCGCTGCGCTCCGAAAACCGTCGCGGCGCAGCGCGCCACGGCCGCTGCCGCGTCCGATGAAGGCGACGCGGCGATGTCCGGCTTCAGCCAGCCTGCGCGCCGCCATCGCGCCGGCATCCGCATTGGGCAGGCCGACCAGCATGTCGATGGGGTCGCGCGGAAACGCGCAGGTCTCGATCACGGGAATGCCGAGCTCGAGCAGCGCGGCGCGATTCTCCTCGAGCTCGATCACGCCGGTGAACATCACTGCTGCGGGGCGAATGCCGCGCAGCGACTGGATCATCGCGACTTCCTTGGCATAGGAGTAGGAGGTCTGGCCGACCAGCACCTCGAAGCCTTCCGGCTCCAGCGTGGCGGCAAAGCTGCGCACCGCAAGCCCGAACTGCTGACTGAGGATGTTCGAGACGAAGGCCATCACCACGTTCGAGCGCCCCGAGCGCAGCGCGCGCGCATGCGGGTTGGACGCGTAACCGGTCGCCTCGATCACTTCGAGGATGCGCTCGCGAGTCTCGCGATTGACCTTCTCGGGGTGGCGTAGCACCCGCGACACCGTGATCGGCGCGACGCCCGCACGCTCCGCGACCTCCTCGATGCGCGGCGGCCGCCCGCTCGCGCTGGCGCGGCCGGGCGGCGCTGGAATGCGCACAACGTCGTCATAGGTCGGCTTTGCCGGATCGGTCATCGAATCCCGAGTGTAATCGCAGTCGGTATCGTCTCCAAAACTCAGCGCGCCGGCAGCTCGTCGCGTGACAGCGCGCGGCCGACCTGGACCAGGCAGTCGCCGCTCTGGCTGTCGGTGTGCAGGCGCTGCGAGATCACGATGCCGTCGGCGGGGAAGCGCAGCACCTCTTCCGGCAACTCCGGGCGCTCGAAGTCATGATACCAGCCGGCGACGTCGCCGGCCGCCACGCGCGTGCCGACCATGACGGCGGGCTCGAACCAGCCGCGCCGCGTCGCGAACACCGCCTGCGCATGGCTTTGCAGCGCCAGCAATTCGGTGGCGCGCTCGACCGGCGCATGTGGCCCCAGCACCGGCGCCTGGACGATGCCGAGCGCGAGCAACAGCCGGTCGATCGCGCGCGCCGTGAATGCCATCGTCTGCGGCGTGACGGTGCCGCCGCCGCCGAATTCACCGGAGAGCCCGATCGCGCCGGCGCGTGCGGCCGCGGCCATCGAGGTCGGAGCGGTCGCGCCGTTTTCGGCGACGAAGGCGAAAGGCATCCCCAGCCCCTCCATCAGGCGCAGCGCGTGGCTGAACATCTCGGGCGTGCCCTGCCGCTCGATCAGCGCGCAAGGCACATGCGCCATCGAGGTGCCGCCGGAATGGATATCGAAGACGACTTCGTGCCGCGGAAACAGCTCGTGCTCGAGGAAGTGCGCAAGCCGGAACGTCGGCGTGCCCGCGGCATCGCCGGGGAAGGCGCGGTTGAGGTTGCCCTCGTCGAGCGGCGAGCGTCGCCGCGCAGCCATCACGGCTGGCCAATTGGCGAAGGGCAGGATGGTGATCTCGCCTTTGACGTCCTTTGCATCGAGCCGGCGATACAGCCGCGTCAGCGCGATCTCGCCCTCATATTCGTCGCCGTGATTGCCGGCCATCAAGAGCAGTTTTGGCCCGGCGCCGTTCTTGATCCGGAAGATCGGGATCTTGAGCTGGTAGTAGGGGGAGCGATCGATCGAGAAGGGAATGCCGAGATGGCCCGACCATTTCTGGTCCTTCTCGAAATCGATCTCGTGGAAAAGTCCGGTATGCATGGCTTGCCTCGCGGCCGCGCCGTCGCCGGCGCCGGCCAAAGGTTGAAAGGATGGCGGCGCCCTAGAGCAAGGCGACCGCGGTCATCTCGACGCGCAGGTCGGGATCGGCGAGGCGGGCTTCGACGCAGGCGCGCGCCGGCGGGTTGGCCGGATCGATCCAGGCATCGTAGACCGAGTTCATGGTGTCGAAGTCGGTGATATGAGGCAGGAAGACGTTGACCGCGATCAGCTTGGAGCGGTCGGAGCCGGCTTCCTTCAGCAACGCGTCGATCTTGGCGAGCACCTGCTGGGTCTGCGACACGATGCCGGCCTTGCGGTCATCTGCGACCTGGCCGGCGATGTGCACCATGCCGCCGGCGGCGACGGCCTGGCTCATGCGCGAGCCGACGACGTAACGTTTGATCATCTCGAATTCTCCTCATGAAGATTGGCTCCCGCATGATGCGGGAGCCGTGCGCAAGCTTACAGCGTCGGCAGCGTCTGCTCTTCCTTGAACCACTTCAGTTGCAACGCGCCGAGCTTGCCGTTGAGCTTGTTGAAGAAGATGTCGGTGTTGATCCAGTTGAGCAGGTTCTGCTCGCCCTGGCGCACGCCGACATGAGCCGGCGACTGGCGGATCAGGAACTTCAGCTCGACCTCCTTGGTCGGGTTCTGATCCTGCACCTTCAGCGCGATGGCGCTGTTCTCGGCGAAGGTATCGGCCTGTCCCGCGAGAAACGCGGCGAGCGCGGCCGGCGTGTCCTCGAAGCGCACCAGCTTCACCTTTGGCGCGTTGTCGGTGAGCCAGACGTCGAGCGTCGAGCCCTTGGCCACCGCAACGCTGCGGCCGTCGAGATTGTCGGGCCTCTTGCCGGTCGCGGCCGGAATTGCCTTGGCGCCATAGACGCCGAGATTCACCACGGCATAAGGCTGCGAGAACATCACCTGCTGGGCGCGCTCGGGCGTCGCGCCGAGGCCCGCGATCAGGATATCGATCTTGTCGGAGAGCAGGCTCGGGATGCGCGCTGCGCCCGTCACCGGCACGAGCTCGAGCTTCACGCCCATGTCGGCGGCGATCAGCCGGGCGAGATCGGCGTCGAGGCCTGCGATCTCGCCCTTGTCGTCCTTGAAGCCCCACGGCGCGGCATCGGTCAGCAGGCCGACGCGCAGCTTGCCCGCGCCGAGAACGTCCTGGAGCTTGTCGGCTTGCGCGAGGGTGGGGGCAGCGAGCACGGCGAGCGCCGTGGCTGCGATCGCAAAGAGGGATTTTAGTGGTGTCATGGCTCTCTCCTGATCGGGGATTGGTGGATGGCTATTTGGCGGACGCGATGAAGCTGGCGAGCTCGGGGGTTTCAGGATTGGCGAACAGCTTTGCCGGCGGTCCCTGTTCCCAGACGCGGCCCTGATGCATGAAGACGATGCGGTTGGCGACGTTGCGGGCAAAGCCCATCTCGTGGGTGACCAGGATCATGGTCATGCCCTGCTTCGCCATCGCCTCCATCACCTTCAGGACTTCGCCGACGAGCTCGGGGTCGAGCGCAGAGGTCACCTCGTCGAACAGCATGAGGTGAGGGGCCATGGCGAGGCAGCGCGCGATGGCGACGCGCTGCTGCTGGCCGCCGGAGAGCTGCTCGGGCCAGGCGTCGATCTTGTCGGCGAGGCCGACGCGGGTCAGCACATCTTCCGCCAGTGCACGCGCTTTCGCTTTGTCGATGCGGCCGGTGAGGAGCGGAGCCAGCGTAATGTTGCGCTCGACCTTCAGGTGCGGAAACAAGTTGAAAGCCTGGAACACGATGCCGACGCGTTGACGGAATGCCTTCAGGTCAGGCATCCTGGCGTGGACCTTCTCGCCCTCGACGCGGATCTCGCCGGAATCGACGCTCTCCAGTGCATTGATGCAGCGGAGCAGCGTCGACTTGCCGGAGCCGGAGCGGCCGATGATCGTGACGATCTCGCCTTCCTCGACGTCGAGCGAGACGCCCTTGAGCACCTCGACCTTGCCGAATGTCTTGTGCACGTCGCGGATTTCAACGAGAGCCATCGAGGCGGGCCTCCAGAGAGCGGGACCAGAGCGTGAGCGGCAGGCACAGCGCGAAATAGATCGCGGCGACCAGCGCGTAGGTGAGTAGCGGCTGGAACGTCGCCGCGCTCACGACTTGCCCGGCGCGGGCGAGCTCGACGAAGCCGAGGATCGAGGCGAGCGAGGTGCCCTTGATCAGCTGCACCAGGAAGCCGACGGTCGGCGGCAGCGACAGCCGCAGCGCCTGCGGCGCGATGATGTGACGGAATTGCTGCCAGGCGGAGAGGCCGAGACAGCTGCCTGCCTCCCATTGCGCCTGCTTCACGGCTTCCAGCCCGCCGCGCCAGATCTCGCCGAGGAAGGCGGCGGTGTAGAGCGTGTAGGCGACGGTCACGGCAACGAGGGCCGGCACCTGGATGCCCAGGAACATCGGCATGCCGAAATAGAAGAAGAACAGCAGCCCGAGCAGCGGCACGCTTTGGACGATCTGGATGCACGCCGCCATCGTCCAGCGCAGGCCGGCGAAGCGGCTGATGCGGCCCGTGGCGAGCGCTAGCGCCAGCGGCGCACCGAAGGCGAGCGCGAGCACGACGAGCGCAACTGTCCAGCGCAGCGCCGCGAACAGCGAGACGAAATCGATGAGGGTGAAGGATCGCATCGCTGTCCCCTCAGCGCCGCCGCGGCCAGCGGAAGGCCGCCAGACCGATGATGGCGAACAGCGCCTTGAACGACATCGCCATCGCGAAATAGACCACGCAGATCACCGCATAGACCTCGAAGCTGCGATAGGTGCGGCTCTCGATGAAGCCCGCGACGTGAAACAGCTCGTCGGCCGCGACCTGCGAAGCGAGCGAGGTGCCGAGCAGCAGCAGGACGAACTGGCTGGTCACGGCCGGATAGGCGTTGCGCAGCGCCGGCGGCAGCAGGATGTGACGGAACACCTGCCAGCCCGACAGGCCAAGGCACTGGCCGGCCTCGATCTGGTTCTTCGGCACGGAGTCGAGGCCGGCACGGATGATCTCGACCGAATAGGCCCCGAAATAGAGCGACAGCGCGACGGCAGCGGCTTCGAACGCCGGCAGCTTCAGGCCGAAGTTCGGCAGCACGAAGAAGACGATGAAGATCTGGATCAGCGACGGCGTGTTGCGGAACAGCTCGATGTAGCCGCGCACCAGCCACCGCAGCGGCATGATGCGGCCGTTCAGCGCGACCGCGCCGGCAACGCCGATCAGAAGCCCGGCCAGCGCCGCGATCACCGTCAGCTCGAGCGTGACGATGGCCCCGTCGATGAGCTGGTTCTGATAGCGCCACAGCGGCAGGAAATTCATCGCGCGAGCCGCCTCAGCCGAACTGGGTGGGGAGGGCGCGCGTCACGACGCCGTCGGCGTCGAGGCCGAGGATGACGCGCCAGCGGTCGAGGCAGGTGCAGGGATGCGAGATGCCGAAGGCGATGACGTCGCCGACCGCAAGCGTTCCATCGGGCGCAACGGACAGGAACGCGTGCTGGTCATTGAGACGGGTGACCGACAAGGTCTCGGCGAGCCCTTGCTGCGCGACGCCGTCGCGGAAGACGCGTAGCGGCACCGGCAATCCCTGATCGAAGGAGGCATCGCGCATACCGAAGCCCGCTATCGCGAGGCTTGTCTCCGGCCGCGACAACACCTCGGCCCAAAGTGTCAACGCAGGCCGGAAACCCTCGGCCGCCGAGTGCCGCGCGCCGTCCATGACGAGACCGCCGCGCCGGTCTACTTCCGCGAAGGCTCGCGCATAGATGCCGTGATCGGCGAAGAACACGGCGCCTGAGCGCAGGAGGACGCTGGCGTTGCCGTCCGCCTGCGCGCTCGGTGCGAGCGCGCGGGCGACGACGTCGAAATAGGCCGAGCCGCCGGCGCTGATGATCAGTGGCCGGTCCGGGACAGCATGACGTACCAGCGCGAAGGCCGCGATGGTGTGCTCCATCAGCGCCGCGATCGCGCGCATCGTCTCGCCGGCATCGGGCGTTGCGACCGCGCCTTCGTAAGTGGCGACGCCGCCGAGCCGGAGGCCGTCGGCCGCAAGCACCGCGGCCATCGTCGCTTCGACCGCGGCGCGATCGCGCGCGCCGGCGCGGCCCGCACCGAGCTCGACCAGCACGGACAATTCGCGGCGGTCCGCAATCCGGGCCGCTTCAGCGAGCGCTGCGACCGCCGCCGGTGAATCCGCGAAGGCGTGAAATTCGACGTCGGGATAGGCGCCGAGCAGCGCGCCGAGCCGCCGGCCGGCCGCGAGGCCGCCGATTTCGTTGGCCAGCAGCAGGCGCCGCTCGCCGCTCGCGAGCAGCACGGCGGCCTGCTGGATGTTGGCAACCGTCGTGCCCCAGCCGCCGGCCTCGCGCAGCGACCGCGCGAGCTCCGGCGACATCGGCGTCTTGGCGTGGGGCGCAACGGCAACGCCGGCGCTATTGCACCAGCGCAGGAATAGGTCGCGATTGGCTGCGAAGGCGGCTTCATCGAGGGTGAGGGCGGGCAGAGCGAGATCGCCGCGGGAGGGCTGCCAATTCTGGCGGGCGATCTCCTCGATCGGCAGGCCATCGACCAGGGGGATGCCCCGCGTGGTCGTTGAAAGACGTTGGCTCTCCCACCGGGACAAGAACTGCATCGTCGCTCCCTCAGCGGCCCCTCGACCGCCAGGGAACGATAGGTCGAAATGACAACGTTGTCATTAGCGGATTCTAGCCAATCTTGGCGCGAATTCGATGCAGGGAGGTAATTTGGTAAGGTGTTGTGCCCGTGAATTGGGCTAGTGCTCGCCGCCCATCTGGGCGAGCAGCTCCTCGATATCGACATCGACCTGGCCCGCGGCCCTGACGTGGCGGACTTCAAGACTGTTCGGCCGGAAGCGGTACTCGACGAGCCCGACTTCCTTGATCGCGATGCGGTCCTGGCGCGCGTCGTTGATCCTGAAGCCGGCCGACGGCGCCCAGACGTGGCGGGTGTGGCGGTAGGTGAAGTCGCGCCGCTGGTGCACATGCCCGCTGGCGATGAGGCGCAGGTCCACTGTCGAGAACATCTCGATCAGGCGCGCGCGTGCCGGCTGCGGCACGTAGCGGATCGAGGTCTCCGGCGTCTCGGGGTCGTCGGGCAGGTTGAGAAACATCGGCTTGTGCACGAACAGCGCGATCGGCCTGCCGTTGATGCGCGCCATTTCCCGGGACAACCAGTCGAACTGCTCGGCCTCGAAGGCGAGCCCGGAATTCATCACCAGCGAGTTGAGGCCGATGAAGTGCCAGCCGGCCGCTTCGAACGACCAATGGTCCTCGCCGATGATGTCGCGGAATTGTTGGCGGTGCTTTTCCTCAACCGGCGGCTTGGGCGCAGGCCCGATCGCGGTCGGATTGTCGCCGATGTCGTGATTGCCGGGGAGGTAGCGGCAGGCGACGGGAAGGGCGGCGTGCCGGCTCTTGGCGAATTCGACATCGTCGCGACTTGTCGGCCCGTCGAAGGAGACGTCGCCGGTGTTGACGACGAGGTCGGGCCTATCAGCGTCGATGTGTTCGCTGACGCGATCGAAATTGGCGATCAGGCCGGGGAAGCGCCGGCCGAGATGGGTGTCGGAAATCTGCGTGAGGCGAAATTCGGACATGGGGTCAGCATACGCGTTGTCGCACGTCGGAACGATGACGGCGCGCGCATGCATCGCCATGAAACAAAGTTTAAAGCACGCGATATCGGATCGTGTAGGCGTCCTGCGGAGCGACGCTGCCGGTGGCCGGCGAGGCGATGCGGTCGGCGAGGTGCCAGGGTCCGAACTGCTCGGACCGGTGCGGTTCGGCGGGCAGGCGGAGGCGGAATTCAAAGGTGCCCTTGCCGGGCAGGTTCACGACCAGCACGCGGTCGGCGGTGCGGTGGTTGAGCGCCACGGCGCCGCGCAGCACGGAGCGGCCATCGCCGAGTTCGCGCACGCCGTCGACCAGCGCCAGCGTCTGGTTGCGGTCGGTGTGCAGCTCGATCTGGCTGTCGGTCACCGCCGTGAGCGTTTCCCTGGGCATCCGGATCTCGAACTCGACCGCCGGCTTGGAGGGATTGAGGCCAAGATAGGCCAGCGCGGCGTGGCGCATGTCGTAGGCGGCGAAGCCGAACAGGGCGAGGGCGGCCAGAGTGGTGAGGCCATGCCTGACGACGTCGCGCCAGCTCCGGTAGCCCAGGCGGAAGTACACCGTCATCGCCAGCGCCACCGCGAGCGCCGCCGCCATGCCTGATAGCGCGGACATCAGGATGCCGAGCCGGCCGTCCGCGGATTCGGTCAAAAGGCTGGAGAGGGTGTTCATGTCAGTCTCTTGGCGCTAGCTCGCCTTGCGGCCTCAAGGGGCCGAAATCGCTTTAACTATCGGCCTTTGGTCGCGGGACCGGGAACACCGGTTCAACTCGTTGATTGTCAGCGCCAGCAGTCGCGGCTAATGACGGTCCGCGGTGTTCCGCCTTACGGGAAAGTTCCGATGTCCATCCAAATGGTTTTGCTGCCTGTCTTCGTGCAGGTCGGTCTCACCTTCGCACTCCTGATCGGAATGGTACTGGCGCGCCGGCGCTCGCTGGTCTCCGGCGAGACCAAGAGCCGCGACATTGCGCTGGGCGAGCAGTTCGAATTGCCGGTGCTGTTCTACGCGCTGATCGCCCTGGCGCTGCCCTTGCGCCATGCCGATCTCTTCATCGTGCTGATGTCCTGGGTGTTCGTGGTGACGCGCTTTGCCCATGCCGGCGTGTTCGTCTCCTCCAACGATCCCGGCCGGCGCTCCACGATCTGGCTCGCGGGCGTGCTTGTGCTGCTCGCGATGTGGATCTACTTCGCGCTGAAGATGCTGTTGTTGATCTGATGCACGCATGATCCGGACCCGGAGGGCCGCGTTAGCGCAAAGTGGATACCGGTTTTCCGACAAGATCAGCGCAAAACAAAAATTGCCATTCCTGACCTGAAAGATTCAAATGACTCCCGCTGCCCGGCTGTCCGCAGCCATCGAACTGATCGACACCATCGAGAAGGACCGCGTGCCCGCCGCCAAGGCGCTGAAGGAGTGGGGCACCGCGCACCGCTTCGCCGGCTCCGGCGACCGCGCCGCCATCGCGGGCCTCGTCTGGGACGTGCTGCGCCGCTATGCCTCGAGCGCCTTCCTGATGGACGCCGATACCGCGCGCGCCCGGCTGATCGGCATGCTCCGCCTCGAGCGCAACATGGACGCGGCCACCATGGGCGCGCTGTTCGACGGCAGCCGGTTTGCACCGGCGCCGCTGACCGAGGCCGAGCAGGCCGCGCTGGCCTCGCGTTCCCTCAAGGACGCGCCGGCTGCGATCGCCGGCGACTATCCGGACTGGCTCGACCCGTACTTTGCGAAAGTGTTTGGCGAGGAGCGCGCCGCGGAGGCGGCTGCGATGGCGAGCCGGGCGCCGCTCGATTTGCGCGTCAACACGCTAAAATCCAATCGCGACAAGGTGCTGCGCGGGCTTGCTCATCTTCATGCGGAACCGACGCCATGGTCCGCAAACGGCCTGCGCATCGAGCTTTCGGCCGATGCACGCAACCCCGGCCTCCAGGCCGAGGAGGATTTCATCAAGGGCGCGGTTGAAGTTCAGGATGAGGGATCGCAGCTTGCGGCCAGCTTCACCGCGGCAAAACCCGGCGAGCAGGTGATCGATCTCTGCGCCGGCGCCGGCGGCAAGACGCTGGCGCTCGCGGCCATGATGCAGGGCAAGGGCCGGCTGATCGCCACCGACAGCGACAAGCGCCAGCTTGCCCCGATCCACGAGCGCCTGTCGCGCGCCGGCGTCCACAATGCCGATGTCCGCACGCCCAAGGGCGAGGCCGATCCACTGGCCGACATCAGCGGCACCGCCGACCTCGTCGTGATCGATGCGCCCTGCACGGGAACCGGCACCTGGCGCCGCAACCCCGACGCCAAATGGCGCATGCGCCCCGGCGCGCTGGAGATCCGCCTGCGCGACCAGGCCGAGGTGCTGGAGCGCGCCGTGCCGCTGGTCAAGGTCGGCGGGCGCATCGCCTACATCACCTGCTCGGTGCTGGCGGAAGAGAACGGCGAGCAGGTGAGGGCGTTCGTGGGGCGCCATCCCGAGTTCGCCGTCGTGCCGCCCGAGCAGACCGCAAGCGTGCTCTGGGACAAGGCGGAGGATTTCGCAAAGGCCGCGCTGCAGTCGGATGAAGGCTGGCTGATGACGCCGCGGCGAACGGGGACGGACGGGTTCTTCGTCTCGGTGTTGAAGAAGACGTAGCTCTCGTAGTGACCCTCGTAGGGTGGGCAAAGCGAAGCGTGCCCACCATTCGCAGTGTGAAAGATGGTGGGCACGGCGCGCGAAGAGCGCGCCTTTGCCCACCCTACGGCACCGCGTGTGCCGCGCCGCAGTTCCCCCAAAACAAAAACCCCGCGAACCGAAGCTCGCGGGGCTTTCTAACTCGACGTTCTGCCGGTACGTCCGTGGTCAGAACGGTGCGTGGGCGTTAGCCGACGCGGAGATTGTCAGCCGACGACTTGCCGCTGCGGCGGTCGGCGACGATGTCGAACGAGACCTTCTGACCCTCGTTGAGGGAGGAGAGGCCAGCGCGCTCGACGGCGCTGATGTGAACGAACACGTCCTTCTGGCCGTCATCCGGCTGGATGAAACCATAACCCTTTTGGGTGTTGAACCACTTCACGGTGCCCATAGCCATGGGAATTTCCTTTAGTTAGTTAGAGAGGATACGCACGTGGACCGGTACGCGAAATTGCGCCCATGATCCTGTTCAGTCGATGTTTGGGGAAGTCATCTGAAGCGTGCGCGCCCGTCTGCAACGAAGCGAAGCGGCCCAGTCGTTCGGCCAAGTATCGATGATCACAATATAGCGAGAATTTGGGGCTACTTCAAGGCACCACCCGTGGGCCGGCATGTGGCGCGGCTTTGCTATTTTGCGGTGCAAATGAGCCGCCCGACAGCCCTCAATCCACGATGAAAAGCGTCGCCCCCGTGGCCGTCGAGGACCGGTGCGCGGCGTCGCCGAAGTCCGAGACCTGGTAGCTCATCCCCGCGATGAGCTTGAATTTCCGCCCGTCGCGCAGCTCGCTGTCGAGCTCGCCTTCGAGCACGTAGAGCACGTGGCCGCGGTCGCACCAATGGTCGGCGAGATAGCCCGGCGAATACTCGACCATCCGCACCCGGAGATCGCCGATGTTGAGCGTCCGCCACTTGGCCTGCCCGGTCTCGCCGGGATGCGTGGTGGCCTCGACCTTGCTCCAGTCTGTGACGGTGAAGGGGGAGGCGGGGAGTTTCATGGGGAATCCTATGTCAGAGCCGGCGGGCGCAGTGTTAGCGCACGCCCGTCCGGCAGTCTCCGTCATCGTGAGCGATACTCGGTGTCATCGCCCGACTTGATCGGGCGATCCAGTATTCCAGAGGCCGCGCTGTGATGCGGAGAAGCCGCGGCGTACTGGATTCCCCGCTTGCGCGGGGAATGACAGCGGTGGGCGAGGCGGCACCGTCTGCACACGATAAGCGCGTGGCCGACAGCAATGCGCGCAAGCGTCACTACGCCAAATGGTTCGCCGACCCCTGCACAATCAGCCCCGCTGCATTCACCCGCAGATACTCGCAGATCTTCTTCCCCCGCTCGTTCTCGTAAAACACCACGACGCTATCAGGGCTGACGAACAGGTCGATCAGCGCAAAATGCAGCTCCGGCAGCAGGGCGAGCGCCTTGCCCCAATACGCCCGCAACGCGTCCTTGCCGCGCACGGTGCCGCTGGCATCGAACCTCATCGCGGGGATGCGGTCCGAGGTCATCACGGTGTCCTCGGCGTAGAGCGTCAGCACGCGCTCGAGATCGCGCGCGTTCCAGGCCTCGAGCCAGGTCCGGCCGAGCGCGGCAAGCGTCGATGGCTGATGGTGCTGTGGCATGGCGTTCTCCCTGATTGCCCCCTGTTTGGCGTGAGGGCATATTAGGTTAATAGTACTTACCTATATCCATTTGTCCATGCCCAAAGAAGAATGTGGGCGCGCGCATCGCGCGGTTGCGGGCAGGGGCACGGTCGCGTATTTGCTGGCCATGACAGCAGCACAGAACGACCGCTCCGCGTCGACGCCCTCCGTGGCCTCGGCGCACGACAAGATTCTCATCGTCGACTTCGGCAGCCAGGTGACGCAGCTGATCGCGCGTCGCGTGCGCGAGGACGGCGTCTATTGCGAGATCGTCCCGTTCAACAAGGCCGAAGAAGCCTTCAAGGAGATGAAGCCGAAAGCGGTGATCCTCTCCGGCGGCCCCGAGTCGGTGCATGAGGCCGGCTCGCCCCGCGCTCCGCAACTGATCTTCGCCTCCGGCGTGCCGGTGCTCGGCATCTGCTACGGCCAGATGACCATGGCGGAGCAGCTCGGCGGCACCGTCGAGGGCGGCCATCACCGCGAATTCGGCCGCGCCGATGTCGAAGTGAAGGCGCCGAGCAAGCTGTTCGAGGACGTCTGGTCGCCGGGCGGCAAGAACCAGGTCTGGATGAGCCATGGCGATCGCATCACAAAAATGCCGCCGGGCTTCTCGGTGGCCGGTACCTCGCCGAACGCGCCGTTCGCGATCATCCAGGACGAGACGCGCAAGTACTACGGCCTGATGTTCCACCCCGAAGTGGTGCACACGCCCGACGGCGCAAAACTGATCCGCAATTTCGTCCGCAAGATCGCCGGCCTCTCCGGCGACTGGACCATGCGCGCCTTCCGCGAGGAGGAGATCGCGAAGATCCGCGCCCAGGTCGGCAAGGGCAAGGTGCTCTGCGGCCTCTCCGGCGGTGTCGATTCGGCCGTCGCGGCCGTGCTGATCCACGAAGCCATCGGCGACCAGCTCACCTGCGTGTTCGTCGATCACGGCATGCTGCGCCTCGACGAAGCCAAGACCGTGGTCGATTTGTTCCGCCACCACTACAACATCCCGCTCGTGCACGTGGATGCCTCCAAGCAGTTCCTCGGCGAGCTCGAAGGCGTCACCGATCCCGAAACCAAGCGCAAGACCATCGGACGCCTCTTCATCGAGGTGTTCGAAGCGGAAGCCAAGAAGATCGGCGGCGCCGACTTCCTCGCGCAAGGCACGCTCTACCCCGACGTGATCGAGAGCGTCTCCTTCACCGGCGGCCCCTCGGTGACGATCAAGTCGCACCACAATGTCGGCGGTCTGCCTGAGCGCATGAACATGAAGCTCGTCGAGCCCCTGCGCGAGCTGTTCAAGGACGAGGTGCGCAAGCTCGGCCGCGAGCTCGGCCTGCCCGAAATCTTCGTCGGCCGCCACCCGTTCCCGGGCCCCGGCCTCGCCATCCGCTGCCCCGGCGACATCACCCGCGACAAGCTCGACATCCTGCGCAAGGCCGATGCCGTCTACATCGACCAGATCCGCAAGCACGGCCTCTACGACGACATCTGGCAGGCTTTTGCGGTGCTGCTTCCCGTCAAGACGGTGGGCGTCATGGGCGACGGCCGCACCTACGACTACGTCGTCGGCCTCCGCGCCGTCACCTCCACCGACGGCATGACCGCGGACTTCTATCAGTTCGACATGAAGTTTTTGGGCGAGACGGCGACGCGCATCATCAACGAGGTGAAGGGCGTGAACCGGGTGGTGTACGACGTGACCAGCAAGCCGCCTGGGACGATTGAGTGGGAGTAGCTCCAGACAAGATCGTCAGCCGAGACAAAGTACGCGCAGCGCGAGAAGTTTTTGCCAGTGCTAACTTTGGCTTGCGCCGAGCGCTATAGTGTCCCAGACTTCGGTGGTCAAAGTAGATCAGGGCGGACCTTGTCCCTAGACAATTCGCATTTGCTTAGCTGGGAACCAAGCCATTGCAGACCCCCCTCAACGCTTCCGCAAGCACTGCCGGAGCGTTACTCTCAGGCTCGATCTTTGAAGTACCGCAGTTTCAGCGGGAGTACTCTTGGGAGGAAGATGAGGTTGAGGAGTTCTGGAATGACCTGAGTAACGGTCTTGACTCAGATTCTTATTTCCTTGGCCTTGTGATTCTGACGGAAGAGGTTGGGAGAAAGCACGTTGTTGATGGTCAGCAGCGTCTGATTACCTTGAGCTTGCTTGCAAATGCGATCTATTTTGAGGCTCATGCCCGCGGGCGAATAGCGCTTGCCGACCGCATTCGCGCGGACTTTCTTAAATCTATAGACTACGATTCTGACGAAACGAATCCTCGCGTTGTGCTCTCAGATGAGTCCGACAACAAAACCTTCCAAGCGATTTTAGAGAGCGGAGAAGTCTCTGATCAGGAAGGGGACGAGGGGTCTGTCTCGCGGCGCCTCGCGCAATCCTACAATTTCTTGAAGACGAAGCTGCAGGAAGATCTAACGAGCGATCCCTTTAAGCGGCTCGGTAAGTGGACAGAGTTTCTGACCCACAGAGTATATTTCGCCGTCTTTATTCATCCTGATCCCACGTCAGCCTATCAGGTTTACGAAGTGATCAATACTCGGGGCAAGGAATTAACGACAGCAGATCTTCTCAAGAACTATATTTTGAGCCAAACGCCTCCGCCGCAAAGAAGATCTCGTTATCGTGAGTGGCAACGGATTTCAGGGCAATTCTCGCAAGAATCGTCGAGCACGTTTGTTCAATACATACGTCACTCTGTTACGGTTCAAAGTGGTCACATACTCCCCAAAGACCTGTTTGGCTTTCTCGCCAATCGAGTGAGGCATCAGGGAAAGAAGCCGCCGACCCCTGACGAGCTTGTGCGCTTGCTCAAGCGATATTTGCCGATCTATTTGCAGATGGTTGACCCTACCTCGGCCGGACCTGCTGATCTGGAAGCGCTTAAGGTATTCTCTGCATTGAACGCGCTAAGCGTGATTGCGGTTCGACCAATCTTGCTCGCGATAGC
This sequence comes from Bradyrhizobium sp. 604_D8_N2_3, assembly GCF_051810765.1. Taxonomy (NCBI): domain Bacteria; kingdom Pseudomonadati; phylum Pseudomonadota; class Alphaproteobacteria; order Hyphomicrobiales; family Nitrobacteraceae; genus Bradyrhizobium; species Bradyrhizobium sp. 604_D8_N2_3. The sequence continues at coordinate 4,201,657 of NZ_JBPWPM010000001.1, forward strand.
GAGCACAAAGGATCCGCTAAAGGGTATGGAGTATGTCCTCCGACTGGTGGTGAGGAGAATAGTCGTTGGAAACCTAGGTACTGGTAACGTCGAGAGGCGTTTCGGCGAAGCGGCGCGAAAGGTCTATGAGGCAAAGACCTGGACAGTTCTTGTGGATGACCTCAAGGACCTCAATCCTTCGAAGGAAGACTTTGTCAATCAGGTGGAGCGGCGCTCATTCAACAAAGGCGTTCTGGGTTTCCTTAGGCGTTCAGTGCTTGCAGAGACCATTACGCCGGACGAGTTCGGTGTGTTGCATTTTGTAAGACCAAGATCGAGTGCCGAGTGGGACGGAATGAGTGAGGAGGACGGCGCGTTTTGGGGGGCGACGATCGGTAACACCTTTGTCTCTGATTTAGAGCGACGGCCGAAGGGTGCTGCAGATTGGGAGGGATTCAAGCAACACATGCTTCCACATGCGGTGCCCACTGAATGGCGGGCTCGCCTTAAGCGCATAGAGGATTGGGACGCCGCAGCAGTCGAGGCTTTAGGTAAAGAATTGGCTCGATCGGCCGGCAAGATTTGGTACCCGTAGAGCGATCTATGGATCAAGCAGACCTCCAGCAGCGTCTAATAAGCGTACTAGATCGACAAGTTGCATGCGATTCGCTCAATGCACTTGTATCGGCGATGAAGCCTGATCCAGCGACGGTCGCTCTAGAGAAAACCGCTATTGGGCTGGACGCAAACGTGTTTCTGCGCCTGGCGAGCCATGCCAAAAGTGCTGACATAATCGACTATTTGGGGTCTCGACACGCTGCTCCTCTGATTCTTCCTGGGCAGGCCATACAAGAGTTCTGGAATAACCAGTTGCAGGTTGTTGACACCGTTGCTGCGACATTGCGCAGGCAATTCGATAGCTTCAAATCCTCGCTCGCAAGGGTTGATTCGAATTTTGGGAATTACGTCGAGCAGATTGACGGTCTTCTTGATCAATTTAGCGTCGAGCATGGTCATGTCTATGACGAAGCGACAGTTCGAAGAACTCTGTCGCTCTTGGAGGCTCTGACCAGAAAGGCGTCGGTGTCATACGCGCCGCGGGCGCCATTTCATGACATCGGTATTCTTAGGAAGAAGACCAAGACTCCTCCGGGGTTCCGAGATGACGGAGATGGCGACTTCTACATCTGGGTCGACCTGCTGATCGGTCTTCTCCAGGCTCAGCTTGACGGAGGCGACTATCAGCGAGCCGTTTTGGTCTCGCTTGATAAAAAGGTGGATTGGAGTCGCGCCGGTATAGCGCATCCGATTTTAGTAGCGGAGGTTCGCGCCTTACTACAGGTTCCTTTTGAAATTTGGACGATTGACAGATTGGCCAGGGAAATTGCGCTGGTTGCCTAAGCAGCGCGATTTCCCCCTCGCGCTCCGCCCCAAATGGATTTCTCCGTCGCGTTGATCAGCCCGCTGGGGACGGATCGTGCGAACTCTTTAGCCGATGGAGTTCTCACTGTTTGTCATTGGTATCGGGTTACGGTGACAATGCATTCAACTATCGCTCGCCAAAAAAGATTTGCGAGTTGAATGCACCGCAATTCGCCGTTTTTAGAATTCTACCTCTCGGGCCAAATCACACGGTCCTAGACCGATCACTGCTCCGTCCTGAACAAATCCTGGAAGATCAGCTGGCCCCAGACGCGGCCGCGTGCGTGCACCAGTGCGCCACCCTCGTTGAGCTTTCCCAGCTTGACGGGTGCGAACCCGAGTTGTTTGGCCAAGGCCGCCACGGGAGCGGTCGCGTCGTCGTCGTCACCAGACAGAAAGACGACGCGGTGGCCGCCCTCGACGACCGGATCGGCCGCCAGGGTGGCCGCAACCAAATGATTGAAAGCTTTCACGAGCCTGGCGCCGGTGAACGCCTTCGCGACGAAGGCGGAGGAGGGGAGACCGTCCAGCTCCTCGACGGGAACCAACACGTTCATCGCGTCGATGATCGTCTTGCCTTTCCAACTCGGCAGGGCCTTCGCAACCTCGCGATGCTCCCCGAACGGGACCGCCAGGATGATCGTGTCGGACTCGAGCGCATCCTGCAGCGACTTGGCGACGACCGTGGGGCCAATCGCCCGAGCCTGCGGCGCCAACGCCTCGGGCGGCCGGCGGCTTGCGACTGTTACCTCGATGTTCTTGCGGGCGAAGGCGCGGGCGAGGGCCTGGCCTACCTTGCCGAATCCTATAATTGCGTAGCTCATCATGTTTCTCCGATTTTCAGATGGCCGAGAAGCCGCCGTCGACGGACAACTCCACCCCGTTCACGAAGCTCGAATCGTCCGAAGCAAGAAACAGCGCGACCGCCGCAATTTCCTCAGGACGACCCATCTTTCCCCGCGGGATCAGGGATTCGAACATCCGCTTCGCCTCCTCGGTGAGAACCTGGTCCTGCATCGGTGTGGCGATCGGCCCCGGGCTCAGCACGTTCACCCGGATATTCCTGCCCTTCAGTTCGTTGAGCCAGGTGCGTGCGAATGAGCGCAGCGCCGCCTTGCTCGCCGCATACACGCCGTAACCAGGAAAACCTTTCACCGACGCGACTGAGCCGGTCATGAAGATCGATCCGCCATCGCGAAACAGCGGCAACGCCTTCTGAACCGTGAACAGCGTGCCGCGCGTATTCAGGCCGAAGGCCGCATCGAAATGCTGCTCGGTAATCTCGCCCAGTGAGACGGCTTCGCCCATGCCGGCGCTCGCGTACAGGACGTCGATCCTGCCCTTGTCCCGCTTGACCGTGTCGAACAGACGGTCGAGGTCGTCGAGATTGGCCGCGTCGCCGCGCACGCCGGTCACGTTCCGGCCGATCAGCCTGACGGCCTCGTCGAGCACCTCCTGCCTCCGGCCCGTGATGAAGACATACGCGCCTTCTTCAACGAACCGCTTGGCGCTCGCCAGCGCCATGCCGCTCGATCCACCCGTGACGACTGCAACCTTACCGTCCAGCTTACCCATGATTTTTCCTTCAGACTCCGTCTTGACCGATCGGAGAGGTTCCCCGTGGACCTCGACATAGGTCCGGCGGCGTCAGGCGTTGAGTGCGGAAGCGCGCACATCGGTGGTGCGAAATCGATCCGGCTGGACGATTGACGTCAGCCGCGACGATCGCTGTCCGCCGTTCGGAATTGGGCCGCGCTTGTCGGCATGGGCTATGATCACCGCCCGTGCTACCTACATACGAGATCTGTTCGAGTGTTGGACACGGGCTTTGGAAGGCGCACCCCGGCGGTGCCGGATTGCACCATGATCGACTGGGATGACGTTCGCTATTTTCTTGCCGTCGCGCGTGGAGGCTCGGTGCGAGCCGCCGCCGAGCGCCTCGGGGTGAACCATTCGACCGTGCTGCGACGCGTCGCCCAACTGGAGGAGCGGCTCGGGGCGCTCATGTTCGAGAAGCTGCCTTCGGGTTACCGCCTGACGGCTGCGGGCGAGGAGGTCCTCGAGCTCGCGGACCAGATGGAAGCGTCGTCGCACCAGCTGGAGACGCGCGTCTTCGGCCGCGACCAGGGCGTGCGCGGGCTTCTGCGGGTGACGCTGGCACCGCCGCTGGCGACACACCTGCTCATGCCTGATTTCGCCGATTTCGCGCGTCTGCATCCGGACATCGAGATGGACATCCTGTCGTTCGGTGAGCTGGCAAATCTGACCAACCGAGAGGCCGACGTCGCGATCCGCGTCGTCTACGACCGCAAAACCCTGCCGCTCAATCTTCACGGCGTGAAGGGACCGGAGCTGTTTGGCGGCGTCTACATGTCCAGGGATCGACTAGCCGCGTGGCGTGCGGGCGTGCCTGATCCCATCCGGTGGATCGTCATCAGCATTCATGGAATTCCGGATTGGGCCAGCGAGGGTGAGGTTTGCACCGCCGAGGTTCCGTTCAGGGTCACAGATGCCGGGGCGCAGATCGTTGCTGTACGGCAGGGGCTCGGGATCACGACGCTGCCGTGCTTCGTCGGAGATGCCGACCCCCTGCTGGTGAGGGTGCCGGGCACCGACCTGCACATGTACGGAACGCTCTGGCTTCTCACGCAGGGGGAGACACGCAAGACGAAGCGCGTGCGGATCTTCACCGAGTTCGTGTCCCGCAGGCTCGCCGCGTACGCTCCGCTTCTCGCGGGGCTGTCCATATCGGGCGACTGATGTGCGTCAGGCCGCCGGCGACGCTTGCCGCAATCCGGTCGGAAGCCGAGCTGCGATCGCTTGAAGCGGCGTCGTTCAATCCGCGAAATGTTGCGCCGTATCGCAACCGGATGCGAATGTCGCAGAACGGTCAGAAGCGGTCCTTGCCGAGACCGTCGACAGGTCAGCTGCATTTCGATATTTCTGTGATGAAGCCGTCGCTGCCGACATGTTGGCAAGCCAGGCCTTGAAGAAATACACCGCCAACTTCCAACTTAAGGCGACAGTGTCTGGCTGCCGTTCGCACAATTGACGAGCTTTTGCGGCCAGTCGGGTGCCGACGCGGCGGATGTCCTCTGGGTCCGCTTGAGCCATTTGAGATAACGCGTCGCCGCCAGGATTGATGCTACTGCGAGCAGAATGCCGCCAACAAGATCGATCAAATAATGTGCGCCGATCACGGGGGTCGCCGCGATCATCAGGATATTGATAGTTGCCGCGATGCCTCCCACGGCGCGTACCGGCCACAACGCCCACATGTAGAGCACGGCTGACGCGGCATGGAAGCTCGGGAATGAAACGATACCGGCCAGCTTGAAAAGTCCGAGTTCGCGCAGGCTGCCGTCACGCAAGGCCAGGATGTCCCGCAATTGTCCAGCATAGACCGATGTGTCGATGTTCGGGTACCGAGCCGGTGGCAGCTGCAATCCGTAGTAGGTGCCGATGGCAGGCACGAAAACAGAGATGGCAATTGCGACCGCGAGCGCAACACTCATTGCGAGCACAAACAATTGCAGCCGTGCGTACTGCGCCGTGAGGACGAGTACAATGGGAATGCCGAGCAGTGGCCATTTGATCAGCCCATATGCGCGCGACAAGATGATCGCAAGCCATGGGTGGTCGTTGACGTACCGAACGATAGGCTCGGGATCCAAACCAAGTGCGCGATCCACAGAGAGCAGCGCCTGATCCTGGAGAGGATACCCTATTGCTCCCGCGACATAACTAAGCGGTCCTACGATGGCGCAGGTGAGAATGACCTGTCCAATCGTTCCGAGCGAGAAAAAGAGCTTCGGATCGGTGCGATCACCCTTGGTCAGCCGATGATGATAAGAGACAGCGAGCAGTGCCGCCGCGATCGCCAGCGTTGTGCCAAACGCGATCGGTTCGAGACGAAGATTGGTGGACGTCAGCCCTAACGCGAGCAGACTCCCCATAACGGCAATGATCAACCAGTTTGCGTTGAACAGCTGCCAGGCGGCTTGAGGATCCTCGTCGATTTTAGGAGAGTTTCTCGGCGGCTCGGCGCTCTCCTTGACCGCCGTCATTCTTGCGTCGGATTTCATTCCCAGCGAACCTTGCAATCAAAACGAACCGATGGGTTCGCATGAGCGTCGTGATCAACCTAAAGTCGATTATAATCAGGGGTTGCGCAAGACGTGTCGCACAATCGAAAGAAGTTCCAGGTTAACGGCGGGTGAACGAGAGCCATTATCCTCGTTTGTCGAGCGCCCATCAGGACCATTCACAAAGCGAACCGACGAGGAGGGCGGATTCTGGGCGCAAAGCGAACCGGCACTGCTGGTGCGCCGCGCCGGGATTTGCCTTCGCGCGTGCTGTGCGGGCCATCATGACGGGCGACGCCGCCGGCCTCTCGACCGAACTCGCGATTACGGTGACAGTGCACTCAATGTGCGAGGCTATCCGCTCCTTGCGCGTGGACGGGCGTCGGCCCGCTGGTCGCGGGCGCGGTCGCCGAGATGTTCGGCCTGCGCTGGCAGGCGATGGGCCTCGCCTTCATGAGCCACCAGATCGGCAGCTTCCTCGGCGCCTACCGAGGAGGGGTGCCCTACGACGCGCTCGGCTCCTACACCATGGCCTGGCGCACCGGCGTGGCGCTGGGCTTGGCCGGCGGCATCATCCAGGTCGCGTTCGCGCTGATCCGGCCGTGGCAGCCGCCCGCGCCGGTGCTGCGGACGGCGTAGCTGGCGAGCCGGACATCGCACTTCCATTGGTCGAAGACGTCATCAGGAGTTTTAGCTTGCACATTCGCGTAGCAAGGTTGTGATTTTCGCATCGAGATTTCGGGCAACGGTGAGGGCTTCCGAGTTGCCATAGGGCAGCAGAAAACTCTCCATTTTGTCATAAGAGACGTGCACACCATCGGAACGCTCATCAATGAGCACTGTGACCGGAGCGTAAGATCCAGCATCGGGCACGTGCTTGACCATTTCTTTCATGATGAGTGGATTGCCGATCACAAGCCGTATGATTTTAGGCGTCTTGGATCCGGCTTCGCGACGCAGAATGTCGCCCAGGTCAAATTCCGCGAAGAGCATAAGGTCCGTTCGGCCGAGGCCGCTTCGTACAACGCGCTCCAAATCCGGGAAGGAATTTGTCGCCCTCGTTTCCTTGAAAAATTCGACCATGTTGGGCTGCCCGACCGCCGACTTGAGCGCCGCCACAATAGTGTCGAATGATTTTAAGCTCGTGAGGCTGAAGCGCTCTACTTCGATTTTAGCGATTGTCATTTTGTCCTCTGTAACAATTCTCATGGATAAAGTGCGCCTGATCCCGTCAGAACGCGCCTTGTGTCATGCGGCCGCGGGTTGGGCATCCAGGAAAGTCCGGACGTGGCTGACGAAGATGTCGTGGTGCTGAAACAGCGCGCCGTGCCCTGAATCGGGATAGAGGACCAGCTGAGCGTTACTCAGTTCCCTAGACATTGCGTAAGCGTTGTTCGCAGGCAGCATGGTGTCGTGGCTGCCGCTGACCACAAGAACGGGCTGGCGGATAGCGCGCAGAATGGCGTGCCCGGGATCAGGTGTGGCGCACCAGGTGATCAGCGCCTTGGCCTGTGGATCGGTTACCGCGTTGCCGTTATCGGTGTCCCGATCATCCTTGCGCACCTTGGTCCTCTTCAGGAAGGCCAAGCCGGACGACCGACTGGCGGATGAATTCGTGAAGAACAGCGGCAGGCGGGGGTCCGGCGCATCGGTTTGGGAAAACGCTTCCTGCAGAACCGCCAACAGGTGTTCCTCTCCGCCTTTCGGCGCGGTACCGACGAGTATGAGCTTGCGGACCAACTGTCCGTGTTCGGCGGCGATCTGCTGAGCGACGCAGCCGCCGAGAGAAAAGCCAAGCAGGTCCACTTCGAGGAGGCCGAGCGAGTCGATGAAATCCACGGCGTCTCGTGCCATCGTCGCGACGTTGTCGGGCGTTTGACCGGTCGACCGGCCGACCCCTGCGTTGTCAAAGGCGATCACGGGGCGATCAGCGGCCAGAGCGTTGACGACGGCGGGATCCCATCCGTCGATGTTTCCCGAGAAGTGCTGCAGAAGAACCAGCGGAGTTCCAGTCGCGGGGCCGAGACGGCGATAGGCGAAGCGGATTCCGTGGCCTTCGATGTAACGGGTTGGCGCCGTTTCGAGTGTGAGGGCGTCCTGGTTCGCGATGTCGAGTTGAGTCATATCGTACTCCGGATGCTTGGCATGAAACGATCGAGCGGGTGACGCACGTAGCGCGGCGACCGAAACCTTCCTCCAGGATGTCGCTGGTGCTTCGCGCCATCGCGGTCCGAGGCGTTCCGCATTCCTCCGAGCGAGCGTGTGCGCTCCCGGCGCGACAGCGCCGGGAGCAGGTTCGTCACTTCGCGAGTGCCGCCTTTTCGATGACCTCAGCGACTTCCTTCGCATGGACCACGAGCGAGGCATGGCTGCCAGCGACTTCCGTCGTCTGAGCCTTCATCCTGGCTGCGAACAACTTCTGGACCTCGGGCGCGATGACTTTGTCCTTCGTGGTGATGACGTAGAACGTCGGCTTGTCGCGCCAGGCCGCAATGCTGACAGGCGCCTCGAACGCAGCGAGGCTCAGCGGAAGCTGCGAGTTGGCCAGGTGCTCGGCGATCTCCGGAGGAAGGTCAGCCGCGACGGCTGACGGAAACAACTTGGGATCGATATACAGATTGCCCTTCGCGTCTGGGTGGATCGCCTTGACGCCTTCGGTCTGCGGGCCGTCTTTGGCCAGCACCGCCAGGGATTGACCGACCTCGGGCGCGAAGGCGGAGACGTAGACCAGCGCCGAAACCTTGGGATCGTTGCCGGCTTGCGTGATCACCACGCCGCCCCATGAATGGCCGACCAGAACAGTCTTGCCGTCCTGTTTCGCGAGCGCCTGCTTGGTGGCATCGACGTCGGCGGCGAGCGAAGTGAGCGGATTTTCCACGAGCGTGACGTTGTAGCCCTTCTTCGAGAGAATATCGGCAACGGGCTGCCAGCTCGTCTGGTCCACGAAAGCGCCGTGCACGAGCACGATGTTGTGGGCTGCTCCCTTGGGCAACTCAGTGGAATGGGCGGGGCCGACCCATGCCGTTCCGGCCAGGAGTACGGTGGCGGCTGAGAGAAGGATATTTAGCATTGATCGTTCCTGTTGATATGTCGGACGGAATAAGGTCCGGGGGAATGGACAGGCGTTTCCTGCCTGGTCGCGGTTTCTTCCATCCGCCGTTGGCGAAATGGTTGCCGCACATGACGTCGGCCCGCCGCGACATGACCTAGTTCGCGGGCTTTTCGGACGGTAGGGATCAATCGTCCGGATGTTGTGTCCGACCGTCCACCGGACTAACTTCGGCGGCATGGACATCCTTGCCCAAGTGCTCGATCGCGTTCGTCTCGGCGGGACGCTGCTGTTCCACTTCGAGCTCGGTCATCCCTGGAATCTGGCGCTGCCGGCGCGCCCCTACGCGCTGTTTCACTATCTCAGTCGGGGCTCCGCGACCCTCGCGCTCGAACTCGGACAGGAAATCCAGATGACCGAGGGCGATTTCGTCGTCATCACACGCGGCGAGCCCCATGTGTTTTATTCGGATCGCCGGGCCAAGCCTTTGCAGATTGTGGACCTCGATCGATCGTCGGCACGTCTGGGCGTCGTTCGTCACGGCGGCCGTGCAAAGCCGCTCTCGACCATGATCTGCGGCAATTTCACCGTGTCGCGGCCCTCGTTCAGCAGCGTGCTGGAGATGCTTCCGCCCGTGCTTCTGCTGAAGCCGACGGCGGACGGTGGCTGGCTCGAAGCCATCCTGCGGCGCATGGTCAGCGAGTCTGCGCTCGAGCGTCCCGGCCAGCGCGTCGCGCTCTCGCGACTGACGGAAGTGCTGTTTGTCGAGGTGCTCCGAAGCTGGATCGCGTCTCTCAGTCCCGGACAAGGCGGCTGGCTCGGGGCCATATCGGACCCGCATATCGGACCGGCGCTCAAATTGATCCACGAAAACCCGGAGCGGCCCTGGACCCTGAGCGACCTCGGCCATCGCGTGGGGCTCGGCCGCTCGGTATTTTCGGCCCGCTTCACCAAGCTCGTCGGCCAGTCGATGCATCGTTATGTGATCGAACGCCGGATGGCGGAAGCGGCGTTCCTGCTCGAAACCAGCGATGAGCCTATCGCACGGATCGCGAGCCAGGTCGGTTACGAGACAGCGGCGGCGTTTTCAAAACTCTTTCATCGACATCATGGCATGTCGCCCGGCCGCTACCGGACCTCTCAGCGCCTTGATGGACACCAAGGTCAACCGCACGGCTCGGAAGCGAACGTCTCCGATTGAATTTGCGTCAGTTGGTGCCCACGGTGAATGTCAGGCCTGCTGCCAACCTGCAACGCGACCACGCCTCTGCGAACCGCGCCATCCAATGTCCGGTTCACGAACGCCGGCTGTGACTTGAGCCCGCTCTCGCAAGATGCAGACTGAGCTGCTTCTCCGCCGCGCTTTCATCTCGCTCTCATCGCCGGTGCTCAATTGTCGCACCTTCGGTGTGAAGCATCTCACACGCACGCTTGCGTCAATGCTGCGATAGAGTACCTGTTGTGATTGAACGTGGTGAATTTAGTCGATTTGACACACCCGCCATCACATCAGCCTCAAATGAGCTGCACACGCCAGAACGGCATGTTGAAATAGCCTCCAATCGGCCGCTCGGCCGATGAGAGCTATGGAGACACTATGGCTGACAAACACGAACAGAGCATGGTTGGTACGTGGACCAAATCCACGTCGGCTGCGTGTGCGGACAAATATCCCGCCACTCTCACATTCTCGACCGGCACCTACCGCGGCATGCGCGGACCAGGGCAGGGCGTGGTGTGGTGGGACGCAGGAATCTACCGTCTCGAAGATTCCAACACACTCGTCGTCGGGACGGCGACTGACGAACTTGTGACCTATCGCATTTCACTCAAGGCCGACCGATTTGAGTTTACGGATTCAGAGGGCTGTGTCGTGACCTATCGGCGCGCGTAGGACTGCGCACGCCACAGCTGACCGAAATAACGCGGCTGTACCCGCGAACGAGCCCGATGCTCACGTCGATCGTCTCACCCTTTCAACGAGGAGAAGACGACATGTGCAATTGCTCAGAGCATGAATCGAGTGGCAGCCTTTCCAAGATGACCGCGGCATCGGTCGAGCCCGCGATGAAGCCGCAGGTCCCCCTGTCGCGCCAGATCAGCTTCAGCGACGAGGAGTCCGGCGATCAGCCGGCCTCGACCGATCTGCAGCCGTTTCCGCCGTTCAGGCTGTGCAGGCTCGACTTCCGCGAAGGCTGCTACCAGATCAACTTCAGGCCGACCGCGGGCTTCGTGACCTTTGAAGGCACGCTGCGCGTCGATCGCTCGGCACCCGACGGCGGCGCCGACCATCTGATCGTCAGCGGCGATCTCTACTCGCGCCGGCCGGTGATCGGTCCGATCCCGCCGGTGGGGCCCGTGGTGCCGGTGGGCGACGCGGACGAAGATGAAGCGGCGGCGGGCTCGGGATTGACGAGCCTGGCCGGTTCGCTCAGTGCGCTCGATGACCCCCTGATTCCGTTTCCGATCCGCAGGCCGCGGATCCCCATCTTCCCCCGCGCGCGCTATCATTCCTATCTCAGGGTGACCAGCGTGTCCGCGCCTGTCGCGGTCCCGCCGCCGAAGAAGTGCGAGCTGACGATCACAGCCGAGCAGTTCAATTACACACAGCCGCCGGCCGGCCAGTTCAAAGGCACGTTCCCGGCTTCGCCGTCGCGCACCGTGACGATGAAGCTTTCAAAGGTGCCGGCGCCGTTTCCGTTCTCCCTGACCGGCGGCCCGTTCTACCAGGGCCGGCTGTTCGAGGGCGGCGTGGACAAGGGCAGCATCACGCTCGCCTGGGTGTCGAAGTTCTTCCGCCGCGCCACGCTGGAGATCGACACGCTGGTCGGAGCCGTCCGGCCCGCGCCGGTGCCTGACGGTGCCGGTGGCACCGAGTTCTTCGACACGGTCTTTGCGAAGACCGGCTGGCAGCTGTCGGTGGTGCAGGACCAGCTCAACGTTCCGGTGCCATCAGGCGTGGTGGCGACCAATTGCTGGAGCTCAGCGGATCTGCATGCGCTGATGACGACCGTACGCAATCCCGCGACGAATCTGGACACCGAATGGCGCGTGCACATGATCGTGGTGCCCGCCAAGCTCGGCTGCTCGCGCGGCATCATGTACGACCAGATCGGCGTCCCCCGCGAAGGCTGCGCCAGCTTCTCCGATGACGGCTATCCCGTCTCGGACTCCTCGAACTTCGGTCTCGCCGCGAACAAGAAGCAACGCGACGTGCCGCGAGCGTTCCTGCGCAGCGCGACCCACGAGCTGACGCATACGCTGAACCAGATCCATCAGGAGCAGGAGACGGCGGCCGACAACTCGATCATGACCACGACGCCGAGTGTCGCGGACGTGCTCGGCGGTCCCGCGTCCGGCGCACCCGGCGTGTTCCCGGACCAGATCGCGCTCGCGCACAACACCAACGTCCGTCATCACCTCAACCACATGCCCGATCCGGTCATTCGTCCGGGCGGATGGCCGTTCGCAAGCTGGTTCCCGACCGGTGCGCCGCAAGCCGCCGACCGGCACGACTTCGAACCTTCCGAGCTGGCGCTGACGGTGACGGCCACAACCGACCGCGTCGCGCTCGGCCAGCCGCTGGATCTGACCTGGACGATGACGAACACGAGCGGCGTATCGCTGCGGGCGCCGAACGACGTCAGCACCGAGGCCCTGTTCGCATCGATCACCGTCACCGACGGCGAGGGGCACGAGCGTCCGGTCAGGCCCTTCGTGATCCTGTGCGAGCACGCGAAGCTGGGCGAGCTCGAGCCCGGCAAGAGCGTCACGGCTTCGGCGAAAGTGTTCTGGAGCACGGCGGGCTTCGCCTTCGAGAAGCCGGGCCGATACCGCGTCGACGTCGCGGTGTCGTGGTCGGCGCAGGGCGTGATGGTGGGCGTGCAGTCGGGCATCGACGTGTTCGTCGACTATCCGACCAGCGCCAGCGACAACCATTCGGCCAATCTCGTGCTGCATCCCGAGGTCGGCAAATGGGTGGCGCTCGGCGGCGATGCCTATCACCTCGGTGAAGCGTGTCGGCGGTTGCAGGCGCTCAGCCAGACCGCAGTGCCGTCAGGCGCGCGCGCCGCAACGGCTGCGGCCGGCGACGATACGACCGCGCCGCGCGCGATCGACGGTTTTGCCGACATGCTGCCGGACCGCGCCAAGCTCGCCAGGTTGCGTCCCGAACTGTCCACTGAGACCAGCGGCCGTACGCCACGCGGACCGGCGCGAGCAGCCGCCCCAGGGCGCAAACGCGCGGCGAAGGCAAAGGGGCGCGCTGGACGGAAGCGGTAACGGTTTCGCCAGAGTCCGGTGAAGACCATCGGTGTCATGGGCGAGCGCACCTGCGACTGTGTTGTCGCAGGTGCGCCGTCACCTCCACCGACGGCGACGCGAAAGCGCGACTCTTTGGCCACGGGAAAGGAAAACGAAAACGTGGAAAGGGTATCGCTGCAACGAAACGGTGGCGGCCGGCCGCATGATTGATCAAGTCTCGGCAGACAGAGCGCCGGACATGATCTCAGGTGATGACCCCATGGACTCGCATCCCCATATTCCAGCGCCAGTCGCAACGTGGCTTGAACGATGGCGTCTGGTTCCGGACGGGGCAGTGCTGACCACCCATTCCAGCTGGGTCCTGCCGGTCCGACACGAGGGCCGGCCTGCAATGCTCAAGATCGCCCGTATTCCCGATGAGGGGGCAGGCTATCGCCTTCTCACTTGGTGGGACGGTCAGGGCGCTGCGAGGGTCTTTGCCTCGAGTGCGGACGCTCTGCTGATGGAACGGGCCTCGGGAGCCGGTGATCTCGCGCAGATGGCCTGGTCGGGCCGGGACGAGGAGGCATGCCGGATCCTCTGCGACACGGCGGCGCGGCTGCACGCGACGCGGTCTGGCCCGCTTCCCGACCTGCACCCGCTGGAAGACTGGTTTCAGCCGCTCTTCCAGCTCGCCCCGGACCACGCGGCACTCGCGCCCGCCGCCGACATCGCCCGCCAACTCCTGGCCGCGCCACGCGCCATCGGTCCGCTGCACGGCGACCTGCACCACGAGAATGTGCTCGACTTCGGTGAGCGGGGATGGCTGGCGATCGACCCGCATGGGCTCGTCGGCGAACGAACATTCGACTATGCCAACATCTTCACGAACCCCGACCTCAGCGATCCCTGCCGTCCGCTTGCGACCCTGCCGGGTCGACTGGAGACCCGGCTGGATATCGTGGTCGCCGTGACGGGACTTCAGCCCGAGCGGCTGCTTCGCTGGATCGTTGCGTGGACGGGGTTGTCGGCAGCCTGGTTCATCGGCGACGGCGACGAGCAGGGCGCCGCCATCGACCTGACCATCAATACAACAGCTCGCCGCTTGCTCGCTTAGCCTCGGCGCGCGAGTGCTCGCTCATGACGTGGACCCGCGCGAGCGGCTGCGCCAAGGCACAAACTTCACAGACAAATGACAGCAGTGTGAAATTCTCCATCGCTGCCGCGCTGTTTCATCTGCGCTCAGTTTCAGCATGATGTGATCTCGCTTTAAGCGTGTATTGTCGTAGACTATCGCGCAGGGGCTGGCTCGCGTCCAATATCGGTTGTTCGAAGCTCCCGACCGTCGATCTACGACCAGCAGGGAGCAAATCATGGCCTGGCCTACGCTTGCCGAACTCGTCTCGAACTTCGCGCCGATCCTTCATCTCGACAAGGACGAGGTCAATCTGCCCTCGTCGACCGACTGGTACGTCGGCCAGGTCGGCTATCAGGCCGCCGGCGGCATCTATTCCGGTCCCGGTCAGTGGAATTGGGGGACGGCCGAGCAGAGCAGCCCCGACGACTATCTGGTCGCGCCGCAGGCCATATGGGCCTCGCTGATGAAGGGCTATATCCCCACCGCCACCAGCTATGTTCACGTCCTGCCTGTCGACGACCGCACCGACATGGTCGATCTCCAGTACTGGTTGTTTTATCCCTATAACGGACAGGAGACCTTCGAGGTCACCGGTTGGACCGGCAGTACCGGTCAGGCGCTGATGCCGCTCTCGATCCATTGGGGCGACTGGGAATGCGTCACGGTGCGCGTCAATATCGACCAGCAGGTCGTCGGCGTATTCTTCTCGCAGCATTCGGGCGGACAATGGTGCTCGCCGAACGACGGCTTCCTGTCGTTCAGCGGTACGCACCCGAACGTCTATGTCGCGAGCGGGTCGCATGCCAACTATCCGGCCTCGAGTAACAGCACCTACGAGATCGGCGGCGTCGATGTGTGGGACGTGCGCTTCGCGGTCGCCGACTACGCGCGCGGCCGCGGTCCGACCGTCAATCTGGTCACCCCTAATCCGCCGGTCGTGATTCAGAACGATGCGCAGGCGATCCTTCCCACGCCCGTCACCTCGCCACCCTGGCTCGCTTTCAAGGGCCGCTGGGGACAGCCGATCGAGCCCACGCTGACCGACGCGGAGATCGGCTCATTGGTCGCCGCCGCCGCCAACGGCATGGGGTTGAACTCACTGGTCGAGGGGGCCGTGCAGTACGTCGCAAACTCGACGACGCTCCAGGCCTGGCTCTCGGAAGTGATCCTGCCGATCGCGAAGGGCGATCTGACCGGCCCAACGGGACCATCGCAGAAGGGCTCCTGGGCCGTGACGCCGACGTTCCTGCCGTTCGGCACCGACACGCCCTTCGCGACGAGCCTCCTTCCGGTGGCGCTGGCGGCGATGCCGGGATCGCAGATCCTGTGCGTCGGAACGGGTCCCTTGCCGCCGATGATGGTTGCGTGGAGCTTCAATCAGGGCAAATGGTCCAGTGCGTCGTCGCTGAAGGTGGGCACGCTCGCCGGACTGGCCGCCTGCGCGACGCCCTCGGGCGGACTGGCGCTGCTCGGTGTCGGCAAGAGCAGCCTTGTCGCCTTCACCTCCTCTGGTGGGTCCGAAGGGCCGTGGAGCGCGGCGGGGCTCTGGCCCGCACCGCAGGCCACGACCGGGGCCAGCATCGGCCAGTTCAACGGCGCCTGGTATATTGCATGGGGCGGCGCCGACGGAAGCATCCAGTATCTCAGCACGACCGACTGGGTGCACTTCGGGACTCCGCAACGCGTGATGCTCCCCAGCGTCGACGGCCCGGTGCCTGCGACGATTGCAGGCGGCGCGCTGGTGGCACCTGCGGTGGGGAGCTGCGGGGGCGCGCTGGTGATCGTGGCGCCGATCGCGGGTCTCGAAAAGGGAATGCCGACGGTGCTCGGCGCCTACGTGTCGTCCGACGGATCGAACTGGACCGGCCCCAATCTGCTGCCGAGCATGTCGCTCTATTCGGACACCAGCGGCGCGCTCGCCGCAGGGCCGAACGGGACGCTCTATTGCTTCTATGCCGACAGCAACAAGAAGGTGCGCTACTCGGTCACCAGCGACGGCGCGGACTGGAGCGATTCAGGCACGATCGTCGGCGCGTTCACCTCGCGGACGCCCAGCGTGATCCCCTGGCAAGGAGGCTTTCTCGTCGTGCATCTCGGCAAGGAGTCACCGACAGTGTACTGGAACAGCGCGACCTTCGAGTAAAGCGCGGCGGGATCACTGCACGGCCCCCCGGCGCGAACGCGGGATGTAGACGGCGCTGTCCCATGGTACGCCGACTACATCGTCGCCTCCGGAGCCCGCCTTCATGCCCGCTGCAACCGCCCCCAACCAACAGCCCGCGACCGCCACCGAGACCGACCCCGAAGCGCTCGGCTGGATGAAGGGCTTCCCGCCATCTCCCGACCGCACCATCACCTTCCAGAACGGCTCGTTCCGCAATTTTCCCGAGTTGCGCTGGGCCTGGAGCAACGTCCGCCAGCTGGTGCCGACCGTGAATGTCTGGCGCGGGGCAGGGCCGGCATCGCCTCTGCCGCGGGAAGACCACGACATTGGCGCGGTCGCCTCGACCACCATGGACGGCCGGCCCATGACGTTCGCGAAGATGCTGGAGGAGACTTATACCGACGGCATCGCGGTGCTGCATCGGGGCAAGCTGATCTATGAGCGCTATTTCGGCGCGCTGAAGCCGCACAAGCCGCATATCGCGATGTCGGTGACGAAGTCGTTCACCGGCGTGCTGGCGGGCATTCTCGTCACCGAGGGCAAGGTCGATCCGCAGGCACAGGTCACGGATTATGTGCCGGAGCTGAAGGCGAGCGCGTTCGGCGATGCGCGCGTGCACGAGGTCATGGATATGACCACGGGGCTCGAATACACCGAAGTCTATACCGACAAGAACTCCCACGTGTGGGGCTTGCGGCGTGCCAACGGCATGGCGCCGATTCCGCCTGACTATGACGGTGCGACCAATATCTTCGATTTCCTTGCCGCGCAGAAGAAGCAGGGCGAGCACGGCAAGGCCTTTGCCTACAAGACCGTCAACACCGATGTGCTCGCCTGGATCTGCCGGCGCGTCAGCGGCACGACGTTGTCCGACCTTCTCTCCGAACGCGTCTGGACGCCAATGGGCGCGGAGGAGGACGCGCATTATCACGTCGATCGCATCGGCACCGAGAGCGGTGGTGGCGGCCTCTCGACCACGTTGCGCGATCTCGCCCGCTTCGGCGAGACCATGCGCAATCATGGCCGATTCAACGGCCGCCAGATCGTCCCGTCACAGGTGGTCGAGGATATCGCGCGCGGCGGCGATCCCGAGAAGTTCAAGCCGGCCGGCTACACCACGCTGCCCGGCGCGTCCTATCGCAACCAATGGTGGGTCATGCACAATGCCCACGGCGCCTATATGGCGCGGGGCGTTCACGGCCAGGGCATCTACGTCGATCCCAAAGCCGAGATGGTGATCGCGCGCTACGCATCGCACCCCGTCGCGGGCAACGCCGCCAACGACCCCGTGACGCTGCCGGCCTATATGGCGCTGGCGAAGGAACTGATGGCCGGCGGGTAGGGCGTGGCGGGGGCTGATGGCGTAGGGTGGATTAGCCGAAGGCGTAATCCACCACCTTTCATCGAGCCGCGTTGAAGATGGCGGATTACGCTTCGCTAATCCGCCCTACGGGGCCGACGAATTCGCGACAACTTCCAAACCGCAAGATCGGTCGAGCAAATGATCGCCGTCAGCGGCTATCTGGAGCCGCCACGGAGGAGGGACGATGAAGGCGGCGCTGCAAAACTATCAGGACCGGATGCGGCGGGTGCTGGACCATATCGACCGGCATCTCGACAGCGATCTGGACCTGGAAACGCTGAGCAGCGTTGCGGCCTTCTCGAAATTTCATTTCCACCGGCAGTTTACGGCGACCTTCGGGTTGTCAGTGCATCGCTATGTCCAGCTGGCCCGTATGAAGCGCGCTTCCTACATGCTGGCCTACAGTGATGCCCTTGGTGTCACTGACATCGCGATGGACGCCGGTTACGATGCACCGGACGCCTTTGCCCGCGCCTTTCGGCAGCGGTTCGGGCAATCGCCGTCGTCGTTCCGCAACTCTCCCGACTGGGAGCCGTGGCTTGTGGCCTTCGGGCCTCTCGACAACGCGAGGAGCAAGCTCATGAAGACCTTTACCACTGACGACGTGACGATACGCGATGTGCCCTCCACGAGGGTGGCGATCATGGAGCATCGGGGCGACCCGGCGACGCTCGGCGACACCATCCGGCGGTTCATCGCGTGGCGAAAGAAAGCCGGTCTGCACCCCAGGACAAGTCCGACCTTCAATGTCTGGCGGTCCGAACGCCGTCCTTCCTCGCCCGCCACTTACAGCACGGACCACTGTGTCGGGACCGACCAGCCGATCGAGGCGAACGGCGAAGAGATCAAGGCCGGCGAGATCCCCGGCGGACGCTGCGCGGTGCTGCGGGTCGTCGGCTACACCGACAATCTGGAGCCCGCCGCGCTCTACCTTTATCGCGACTGGCTTCCGGCCAGCGGCGAGGAAGCACGCGACTTCCCGATCTATTGCCAGCGGCTGAGCTTCTTCCCGGAGGTGCCGGAGCATGAGACGGTTGCGGACGTGTTTCTGCCGCTGAAATAGCGCCCTCCGACGGCGGACGAACTGGCATCAATCAATATCGCGCGCTCCGTCTGCCCGGAGCGCCAGGCACAGCGGCAC
Source organism: Bradyrhizobium sp. 604_D8_N2_3 (assembly GCF_051810765.1). Lineage (NCBI taxonomy): Bacteria > Pseudomonadati > Pseudomonadota > Alphaproteobacteria > Hyphomicrobiales > Nitrobacteraceae > Bradyrhizobium > Bradyrhizobium sp. 604_D8_N2_3. The sequence goes on from NZ_JBPWPM010000001.1 coordinate 4,220,240, forward strand.
GGTCTCACTAATATAAGAGTTGACTTATATTAGTGAAGGCCGATACTCGCCATTGCGCGAAACGATACGGAGGGATGCAATGGAAATCGACGTCGCCAGGGTCTTGGGGCTTGTCACGCGTTCGGTGAAGAATTTCGAGAAGGATGGAAAAGCAGCGAGCACGGTGACGCTGACGCGGCTTTACGAGACCAGCGTCGACGATCTCTGGGACGCAGTGACCAGCCGGCAACGCATTCCGCGCTGGTTCCTGCCGGTCGAGGGAGACCTCCAGCTGGGCGGAAGGTACCAGCTGAAGGGGAACGCGGGCGGCACCATCACGGCATGTACGCCGCCGACGCATTTTGCAGCGACGTGGGAATTCGGCGGCGGGATGAGCTGGATCGACGTCAAGCTGGCAGCAGAACGGGAGCAGGCGCGTCTGACGCTGGAGCACACCGCAATTATCGAGGACCATTGGAATCAGTTCGGTCCTGGTGCGGTGGGTATCGGTTGGGATCTCGCCATCGCGGGATTGGAGCGATATGTTGCGACCGGCGCATCGGTCGACCATGAGACGGCCGAGGCTTGGATGGGCTCTCCTGCCGGCAAGGAATTCATGACGACGAGCGGTGAATATTGGTGCGCGGCGCATGTCGCAAGCGGGGTCGATCCTGATACGGCGAAGCAGCGCTCCGACCGCACCATCGCCTTCTACCGCGGCGAGATGCCGCCTGACGTCGCACATCCGGGCACAGGAAGCTGATGCACGTCTTCGAGGTCCTCGCCGATCCCGTGCGCCGTCGTATCCTCGAGCTGCTTGCCCCGGGGGAGATGGCGTCCGGTGAGGTCGTTGAAGCGATCGGGGCCGAGTTCGGGATCACGCAGGCGGCCGTGTCGCAGCATCTCAAGGTGCTGCGCGAGAGCGGCTTTGCGACGGTTCGGGCGGAGGCGCAAAGACGGCTCTATTCGGTCGACGGTGCGGGGCTTCGGTCGGTGGATGCGTGGATCGGTCAGTTCAGGAATTTCTGGGAGCCGAAGCTGGACGCGCTGGCGACGGAGATCGCGCGCGGCAAACGGGAGCGCCGTAACGCGCCAATGACCAAGCGGAGCGGGAAGAGGGCGTGAGCTCCATAATGTAGGATGGGTTTCGCTTCGCTCTATCCATCCTGCGCGCTCATCTCCCCAGCGCCATCCGCGCTTTCGATATCAGCGCGTTTTCGTCCCGCGCGTTCGCTTGTCATCAGCGTGAACGCGCGTTTTGCCGGCAGCGACCGGGCGGCCCTTCACGTGATCGATGAAGGCTCTCAGTTTCGGCATCGTTTGATGACGGCTCGGATAGTAGAGAAACACGCCCGGCGCCATTGGCGCGAAAGACTTCAGGACCTGTGCGAGCTTTCCCGTCTTCACCAGGCTGGTGGCGATCGGCGCGGGCACTTGCGCAAGTCCCATGCCTTCCACGGCGGCGCCAAGCATGGTGGGAAAGTCGTGGGCAATCAGCGGCCCCGAGACGATCGCTTCGACTGTCTTGTTGCCATCGACAAGAGACCAGGGCGCGATCGATCCGTTGCTGCGGCGAATGCGCAGGCATGCGTGCCGACGCAGGTCGTCGATACGCTCGGGCCGCCCGTGCCGGCTTAGATAGTCGGGGCTGCCGACGACCACGAACGGGAAGGGGGGCGTCAGCCGGACCGCGACCATGTCGGTGGCGATGAACTGGCCCATCCGGACGCCGGCATCAAACCCCTTGGCCGCGAGGTCGACCAATTCCTCGCCGGCGGCGATTTCCACTTCGACCTCGGGATAGGCCTGGCAGAAGGATGCGATCAGCGGCTCCAGCAGGATCGGTATCACCGCGCGCGGCACGGTGAGGCGCAACAGTCCAGTCGGCCGCTGCCCAAGATCGCGCGCAACCTCGCTTGCGGCGACAAGCTCCTCGAAAGCGGGTTTTGCGCGCGAGAGGAACCGCGCGCCGGCCTCGGTCAGGCCGACACTGCGTGTCGTGCGTATGAACAAGGCTGCGCCGACACGTGCCTCGAGCGCGCGGACCGCCTGGCTGATGGCCGATGGCGTGACGCCGAGCTCCGCGGCTGCGCGGCGGAAACTGCGGTACTGGGCGACGCGCAGGAACGCTTCCACGCCATCGAGCGCGCCTTGTCTGACTGTGAAGTTCTGCTTCATAGCCCATCAACATTATCCCGAATAGTCGCTCGCGCCAATCGATCGTATGTCTCGCTCGCAGATCGGAACCATCGCTGATGGCGGACATCTGCGACGTCAGCGCGATCTCAGAGAACCAAGGGGGCCGCCGTGCTCCGGAAAACGAGACCGATGAAAGTCATCCGTAAATTTGTCGTCATGCTCACCCTAACCCTGATGGGAGCGACTTCCATGACCGATCCATCCGTTGCCCAAACACAAGCCATCTCACAAGCCATGTCGCCCACAACCACCGGGGTGATGGTCATCCTGACCGTGAAGGCGGGCGTCACGCGCGAGCAGGTCATGGCCGTCATGCCCGCTGAAATCCAGCAGACGGTGCAGCTCTATCTCAATGGGAAAATTCGCGAGTGGTATTCACGTGGCGATGGGCGCGGAGCGGTCTTCCTCGTCGATGCCGGGGATGTCGCCGGGGCGCAGGCGATCATGGAGGATCTCCCATTGGCCAGGCAAGATCTGATGGACCACGAGTATATCGCAATCGGTCCGCTTTTGCCGCTCCGCTTGCTCATGGCCAATCCCGAGCGTCGGCAATAAGGGCGAGACTCGGATGGAGGGCGGCCGATGACCACCGATGCTGCTCCCGCTGCGATCGCCCCGCCGCTTCGGGCCTGGCATAGCCTGCTTTGGACCGTCCCATTCACGGCACTGTGGACCTCGTTGCTCTACGCGCTAGTCGCGATCTGATCGGAGGCCAAAATGACGACAGAAACTCTCTTCCAGATACATCTTGTCCTCGGTTATGTCGCGTGGCTGCTCTGCTTCGGCACGTATGTCTGGCCCTGGCTCAGGTCGATGGACGGGCGCGACGCGCACCGTGCCATCGCCACTCTGCACAGCTTCCGCTTCTTCGGGCTCGTCTTCATCCTTCCCGGCATCGTGAGCCCGGACCTGCCGGCTCGCTTCGCCATGTTCGCCGCCTGGGGCGACTTCGCGACCGGGGTGCTGGCCATGCTGGCGCTTCTCACGGTGAGGATACGCACGCTCTTCTGGCTGTTCGTCGTCGCCTTCAATCTCGCGGGCACGGTCGATCTCGTCGTCGACTACTATGACGCCATCCAGGTCGGCCTTCCCGCGCATGCGGAGTGGCTTGGCTCAACCTACGCGATCCCGATCATCTACGTGCCGCTGCTGATGATCACGCACGTCACCGCGTTCTATTTTCTGGCACGCCCTCGGCTCGGCGCCGATGCCGCGGCACTGGCCGGCGCGGCCTGAGACGAACCGCTAAAGTAGGAGTTCCCTCCGACAGAGGCCTCGCCCTCCCTACCAATCGGCGGCTGCCTCGAGCAGCCGTTGGCGCATGAAGGCAAGGCGCGGCCGTTTGCGTTCCGGTCGGCGTATGAACGGTGAGGATTGAGCCGATCAGGTCACGCAACGGCCGGGCTGCAGAAGCCTTGCGACTTCCGTGAGCGCGCTGACCACGGGCTCGCAGGCAAGTGTCGGCTTACGGCTCTGATTCCGCAGCAGCGTCGGCGGCTTGGTGGTGCGGGCCTGCGCAGCCGGAATACGCAGCAAGACCGAGGTATCGGCGAGATCGTTCAAGCGCAGCGAAACCGTTTTCGTCGGAACTGCGAAAGGCTTGCGGTCGGCAAGATGATCTGCCTTGCCGGCGCGATTGACGATGTGGCTTGGCTGTTCGGAGACCGCCTGCCAGCGGTTTACGAGGTCGTGACCTGAAGCGTATTGCACTGCACCGAGCGTCAACGCGGTCGCGACAGCGCCTAGAAGAGCTTTGCGAATCTGTGACATGGCTTCGCTCCTCGCCCCATGGCGATTGTCGTTCCTTACGCAGCGCCCCCTCGGCCCATCGCTTCCTGTGGTCGCTTTCTAATGGCCGGCGGTTTCACCATGCCTTCGTGAACGCCGGAAAATGGTTTCATCCCGGCAGGTTTTGTTTCGTCGCATTGAAGGAGGTCTTGGTTCCCGCGTTCGCACAGCGGTTACGTCCGCGTTGGGTCACAAGCCGACATCTGAGCAAAGACCACAAAGCGTCCGCCAGGGGCCCACAAGCGGAAATGAACGCTGCTCAAGAACAGAATTTCCGATGGGGAAGTCGAAGGCTCAAAACGTTGCAACGCATCGGCGTCGTTGGGGTGGGTGACACCGATCTCATCTCTGTCTGATTTGCCGCTCCAAGCGCAGCGTATGCTCACGCAGGGAATCGTAAATCGGCGCATTACCCAACAGCGTGGGCAGCAGCATCGCCATGAAGCAAGCTCCCAGCATCGGCAGCAGCATCGTCACGTTACCTGTCATTTCAGCGACGAGAACGATGCCGGTCACCGGCGCGCGCACAACGCCGGTGAAGAGAGCGGCCATGCCCACCAAAGCAAATGCTTCCGGCTGGATAGAGAGCGCCGGGAATGCAAGACGGCAAGCCGCCCCGAACAGCAACCCAGACTGGGCTCCCAGCACGAGCAAGGGTGCGAACAGGCCGCCGGGCGTGCCGGCAGCGTATGAGAGAGCGCCGAGTCCGAATCGGATCAGGAATGCGCCCCCCAGGATCCCCACACTCTCGTGGCCGATCAGCGCCCGCTGCGTGATCTGATCTCCGCCGCCGACCAGTTCGGGCGCGAACCAGGCCAACATGCCGACGCTTGCGCCGATCAATCCGGCGCGTAGCTCGATCGGTAGCCCTCCAAATCGGTCGCGAACTGCGATGGTCGCGAGCAGGGTGCGATTGTATGCGACGGCCAGCAGGCCTGCGATGCCACCCAGAGTAAGGAACAGCGGGGCGGACTCAGCGCTGGGATAGCTCAGCGGCCCGATGTGAAAGTCGGGCGCGTCACCGAGAAGCAGCCTTGCGACCGGGATCGCCGTCGCCAGTGCTGCAAGGGCGGCGATGGCAACACGGTGTTCGAACCTCTGCACCAGTTCCTCCAGCACGAACACGAGCCCGGCAATCGGCGCATTGAAGGCCGTTGCAAGGCCGGCGCCGGCGCCGGCCGCCAGAAGCACTCGCGAGTCCGCCCAACACAACCGGCAGACGCGCGCAGCGAAAACCGCGATACCGGCGCCCATCTGGACGGTCGGCCCCTCACGGCCCAGCGCCAGCCCGGAGCCGATCGCCAGTATTCCGCCGAAGAATTTCACTGGCACCAGGCCAAACGGAGCCGGCGGGATCTCTTCGCGCAGAACAGCTTCGACATGCGGAATGCCGCTGCCCGAAGCGTGTGGCGAGAATTGCCGCACCATCCACGCGGCAACCAGGGTCGCGACAGCGCACGCGCCGACGACAGTCAAGAACCCCCAGATTGCGTGGCCATGGGCCCAGACGATCATCGCATCGCGCAGACGATCGGCATGCGCGAGCAAAAGCCGGAAGATCGCCCCAACGCATCCAGTCGCCGCTCCTATGATGAGCGCCATCGCCGCGAGCCCCAACAGGCTGCGACGTTCGTCTACGACTTGCCGGTCGTCGTTAGGGTTATGGTCCACGGCTGGTCGATGATCCCGAGGCCTTCGCAAGGGCTAATCTTTGCCAAAATCACTGGCGAATGTCCCGGAAAAGAATGCTTCCAACTTGACCGAACAACTGCCTCTCCGAGGGACCTCACCGCACGTCCCAACGAAAAGGTGCGCCGAACCAAGGCCTCGCTTTGGGTCACAGGCTGACTTCGACAACCTGCTTGACCTGGTTCGCTTATCTCCTGAAAGCAGACATTGCAGCCCTGAAACAGCCGCGACCTGATCAGCCGCAGATGCGCACGCGGCGCTCGCGCCAGCCATGCCCGTCCCAGAAGCGCTGGGTTATCCAGTGGCAGGGCGGGATCGGCTCTCCAACCGGGGCATCGACATAGCCCGACCAGTACGGATAGCCGCCGGGTCCGGGATAAGTGCGCGGATACGGATTGCCGCCGGGGCCGTAATCATAGCGCGGACCAGCATAAGCGGGCGAGGCTGCTGAAACGACCAAAGTCGCGACGGCAGCGAGAGCCAACAACGTCTTCCTCATGGTGATACCTTTCCAACGCTGCGAAGGCTGCAAGACGATCGCCGAGCAATGCAGCGTCAGCGTCGACAAGCTGAAATGTCAAGGAGAGTGATCTCAGCAAGGCTATTGCCTGGCGACCTCCTCGGATGTCGCCTTCGGGTCAAAATGCGAAGAACACAGAGTGAGCAAAGTCAGTCCGCTCTACCCCACCAAGCGGACCTCAATGAAAGGTGTCGTCACTTCGCTGATGGGCCAAAAGGCGACGTTGGCTCCCGCCGGGCAAGCACTCGATGCGCGACGGCGAGCCGCTCGTGAAAGCCGACCCGCCGTATGCCGCTTGATGCAGCCCGTCAGCCAATGGCTTCACGGGACGTCGCGATATTACCCACCGCTCCCCTTGATATTCGGCAGGTTTTTCATGTCGAGCATCGGGACCGGGTTTTCCGGGCGCTGCAGATCCGGTCTCCAATCGTTCGAGGCTCCGCCCGGCTTACGCTTGATGCTTGGATAGTCGGCAATCGATTTGTTGAATTCCATCACGACCGGGAAGATTAGTGCCAAGACCCAGCCGTTGTCCTGTCCGGTGTACTTGCCCGGCGACTGCAATGGCATACGTGCCGACATCGCGCCGTTGAAAACCATGTCGTATTTCTCGAATGGGTCCATCGTCAGGTTGTAGACCGAGCCAATCGCGCCGAGATTTTGCTCCGGACCGAGCCAAGTGTCCTTGGCCGTCCAGAGATACTTCCATGCGATGCTGAGATCGGGGTTGGTTGGATCACCGCCGACATCCGCCCGCGCTCCCATGAAGCTTTCGCCGTCGATGTAAATCCACGACCTTCGTGCCGAGTGCTTCGCGCGGCCGAGGATGTACTCGCTGTTGTCGATGCTGTCGAAGTAGATTGGCCTGCCATTATCGTCGGTCCATGCGCCGTGCGGCGGCGGGCTCAGGCCGACCATCTTGGCGAGCGTTGCCCAGCAGTCGATATGGGACATCATTTCATGGTAATTTGCACCGGCGGGAATGTGTTCGGGCCACCACATTAACCCGGGTACGCGCCAGCCTCCTTCAAATGCTGAACCCTTTTCGCCGCGGAAAGGCGTGGTGCCCGCATCAGGATAAGCATCCTGCCACGCCCCGTTGTCTGCCGTTACGATCACAATCGTATTCGGCGCTTCGGCACGGATCGCGTCCATGATCCGGCCGATGTCGTCATCGAGCTCTATCACCGAGTCCGAGTAATCGCCCAACCGCGACTTCCCGGCGAATTTTGATGATGCGTTGGTCGGGTTGTGCATCTTCATGAAATTGACGTCCATGAAGAATGGCTTGGCGTCCTTGGCGTGCTTCTTGATGTAATCGATTGCGTAATCAGCCTGCCGGACGTCAAAGTTGGCGAGGTAATCGTACGTAATGTACTCGCCTCTCTTCGCCGGTTGTCCAGCAACTCCCTCCCACTCGTACATGTTTACGACATCAAAATAGGCTTTCGCGATCTCTGGGTTGTACGAGGGAAACCATGGATGAAACCACTTGGACGTATCGGCATAGGTGTAGACGCCCGGATAGTATGCGGCGAACGCCTTCATCTCGTCGAACCCGTGCTCGATCGGATAGGACTCCGGCTTATCACCGAGATGCCACTTGCCAGAAAAGTAGGTGGAGTAGCCGTTCTTTTGAAAAAATTCGGCTATGGTCGGCGTCTCCTTTTTGAGCGCATTCTCATCGCCCGGAGCGACCACGATGGAGAGCGCCGAACGGATCGGAATACGTCCGGTTATAAACGAGGCGCGGCCTGCCGTGCAGCTTGCTTGCCCGTACCAGTTCGTGAACGTCGCGCCTTCCTTAGCGATCCGGTCGATGTTTGGTGTTGGATGGCCGAGCGCGGCGCCACCCCCGCTATAGGCGCCGAAATCGTTCCATCCAGTGTCATCCGTCATTAGCATGACGACATTTGGCCGCTTCTGCTGCTGTGCGGTCGCTTGAGGTACCGCAACCAACATCGCGCCGAACAGTGCGAACATGCCGTGCGCAACACTCTTTCGGATACTCATGACTGCTTCCTCCGATTTCAAAGGTCGGTCACTTGTGCCAAACGAATGGATATGTCGCAGTCGTGCTTTTTAGCTCTGCGCCACAGCGTGTTCAATGTGCGATTGTTTGATTTAGATCAAGACACCGATTGTGACGGGTCTATGCCGCTTGCTAGGCGTCGCTCCGCGATGTCCGCTGCGGGTCAAAAGCGACGGTTTGGCGATGTCCGCGCTACTTCCGCTTTACCCCCGAAAACCGACATTCATCGTGAGGGGCGGCATTTCTCAACGGGGCCAATCGCAGACATTCTGCCTGCTCACTCGAACACTTCGTCGGCGGTCAGGAGAGAGTCTCGACCAGCCGCCAAACCAAGCGCCTTGGCCGCTTTAAGGTTTACAACCAGCTCGAACTTGGTTGGCTGCTGTATCGGCAACTCGGCCGGCGTTGCGCCTTTGAGTATTCTGTCCAGATAGATAGCGGTCGCGCGTGACAGGTCAGGCAGGTTGACCCCGTAAGAGACAAGGCCACCGAGCTCCACGCCCTCTCTGGCGGCGTAGATCGTCGGGAGGCGGTTCTTCTCGGCAAAGGGTACAATCCGAGAGTACTGGCTGTACAGCATCGGACTAGGAAACACGACGAGACCATCCGCTCGCGCTTTGGCCAACTCCGCAAACGCTCTTTCGAGATCGGCGGGGCTATCCGCCGGCACAAGTTTAAGGCTTGCTCCGAGAGATCGGGCGGCGCTCTCAATCTCGTTCAGCATCCCCTTCATTGTGCGCTCACCGTATGCACGAGGGTGCCACAAAACGACAACGTGAGAGAGACCGGGAACGATCTCCTTAAGCAGTTGAAGCCGTTTGGACACCAACTCCGGGCCGAGAAATGCCGTCCCGGTGACATTGCCGCCCGGCCGCGCCAGGCTGGAAGCGAGTTCGTCGTCGACGGGATCTGCCATGCCTATGCCGACAATCGGAATGGTGGAAGTCGCTTTCTTGGCTGCGCGGACGGCCGGGGTAGCCAAAGCAACAATTGCGTCGACGCGGTGCGTCACGAATTCCTGCGCGTACTCGTTGAGCTTGTCCTCATCGCCGTCTGCGAATTTACGGTAAAACGCGACATTCCTTCCTTCAGTATAGCCGAGCACACGCAATGCCGGCACAAACGCATCGAGAGTCTTTAGACTTGCGTCGGACTTGTCACCGCGGCCGAGTGAAAGCACACCGATCTGATGAAGCTTGGTCGATTGCTGAGCATGACCTGCGAACGGCCACGTTGCAGCCATACCCCCAACAACCGTGATGAACTTGCGCCGTTTCATGCGGCCCTCAGCCAAGCCGAACTATCGTACAGACAAAAGGTGGCGCCTTGGAAGTGTAATCAGGCCGGTGAAAGTCTGCTTTGGGTCAAAATGCGAAGAACTCAGAGTGAGCAAATCCAGTCCGCTTCACCCCACTAAGCGGACCTCAACGAGGAGTGTCGTCACTTCGCTGATGGGTTATCAGCCGACGTGATTGCCTGTGAATAATCTAGGAGTCCGGGCCGCGGAGCGGCACTGGTCGAGGTATTGGGTCAATCCGGCCGCGGGAGCCGAACAACCACCCAGTCTCTGAGCGGAACGCAAACTTACCTGGCGCCGGAAACTAGATTGCCGACACAGCTTCTCGACGAAACGAATGTCGACCCAGAGGTGTGCGTGTGCGCAGTCGCAAGCTGTTCTATCTCGAGCGTTCGGCCGCCGCCGTTAGCACAGGATAGCGGGCATAGAGCGTGTCGACGCGGTCCCGCCACATCGCCACGAACGCACCCGAGGTGAGATCATCGACCGACTTCCATTCGCGTTTGACCGCAGGCAGCGTATTGCCCCAGATAGCGCGCTTGCACCATCGCTCGCCCTTTGCCGAGCCCTCCCGGGTTGCGCACATCGACTTCCAGGCAATCCGCTGCGGACGGCTGATGTGTTGGGCGGCTCCTTCCCAGCCCTGCTGGTGGATCAGGTAGAGGTCGGAAAGGGTCGGCTTTTTCTGCGTCAATATTTCGAATAGCGCAGCCTCGCTGAGAAACTTGTAGGCGGCACCTACAGCGTTGTCGCGAGGATTGAGGATGTCGCCCGATCCGTATTTGCTGAACTCATACTTGCTCAGCTGGAACAGGCCGACATAGGAGCCGGTGCGTTGCCTGGGATTGAAATCGGATTCGATTTTGGCGACCGCCTTCATGAAGTTGACATCGACACCGAACGCTTCGGCTGCACGTTCGATCTCCTGGACGGGCGTTCCGAGCGGAACGTCGCTCAACGCCGACAAGGCGATCTTTGCGGGTTTTTCCGGCGGCGGAATTTCCGAGTAGACGTAGTATTTGAGATACGACGGTTTGCCTTCGCCCGGATTGGGCGAAGCAACGGGCGGACGGTCCTGCTGTAGCGTTGCCGAGTTCTCGGGCGACGCTGCCTCAAGGCTGGCGACCTGCAACATTGGCTCTTGCGAAGTGGTTACATCGGACGGCGGCACCGAGTCCGGCGCCGCGGCGCCGAATCCCGCCGCAACGATCGCATTAGCCGATAATCCTGTATCGAATTTCGTCTCGATGGCCGGGGCCGGAAACGCGGCGCCAGCATTTGTCAGAACCGTCGTCACATTCAGCGGGATGCCGCTGAATGCATCAGCCACTCTTGCATTCGGCGTTGCGATGCTTGGGCGCGGTACCGCGATCTGACCAATCGCGACAAGCGAAGTCGCTGTCAGCGCGCCGGCAATACAGCTTGTTTGCCAAATCTTCAATGTCGCCAGCCGCGCGGCCGCGGTCCCCCCCATTCACGTCCCCGACTTGGCACGCAGATTAAGGAGGTGAGGGGATGACAATGGGGCGCACCTGTGGCGCAGGTGCGGCCAGTCTCGGCCGCGTCGCCAAGATTGCCTAAATTGAAAGTTGCGGTCGTGATGCGCCTCCCGCCGAGGAACAGGACGGGCGCCATATCGCGCAACCATCGCTAAACAAGGCATCTTCGTGCGTTAGCGCATCGAGACCGGCGCCCGCGCGCACGCCGCTCCCAAGCATCTCGAGGCCGCGACGTCGCAAGACCCGAGGACGGTTCGCTGGGAATGGACAATCGCGATCCGCTTTATGGCTGCTAGCGTCGGTCTCAGCGGAGCCGGTCTAGCCAAGCTCAGGTCTGCCGTGACCGTTGTCTCCGCTCGGGCCGGAGCGTTGCAGCTCACCACAGCGCCTGCCGCATTCTTGCGCAACAGTAAACTAGTGCGCCAATGTCTCAGTTGGGTCAATCGCGTCGCTTGGCCCGTAGCTCGACGACTTCCGGTCTACTCCCCGCTCCGGACATGTCGCAAACTGAAGCGATGGGCCATAACCGGACTCATGCGTCGCAGCAGAGTGCCGCTATTCAATCGCCTCATGGGATGGAGAGCTAATCGGGCAACCCCGCTTTCCGAAGACCCTCAATAAACAGCTTTGCGTTTGATAGTCCGGCCCGGGCGATAAGCGCCGATATTGTAAAGGCGGGATCGATCTCAAGCACACGCGCCGCCGCGTCGTGCGCCTCAGCGTCACGTCCGAGATGGGCGAAGGCGGACGCGAGCCATTGGTAAGTTGCCAAATAAAGGTTCTGACGAAGGGCTTTCTTCAATACGACGATGGCTTCGTCAAAGCGGCGAAGCTCGATAAGGGCCTGCCCAATGCCAGTAAGCGTCATGTATAGTAGCGGGTCTACTGGGCTCATGCGAACGGCACGTTCAAAGCTCCAGATCGCTTCCTCCGGCAGCCCCGCAATTCTATAGACATGGCCTCTGCAGCTCCATGTGAGCCATGAATTTGGGTTGAGCCCGACCGCCCGGTCAGCCATTTCGATCTCGGCTTCACAATCGCCGACCATGAACGCCGAGATTACGGCAGCCCTTGCTAACGTGTCCGGATCGCCATCGTCGATGCTCAATGCCAAACGAGCAAGCCGAACCGCTTCCTTGCGGTCGAACTGAGGATCGTTGGCATAGCCCAAAAGGACGTTGAGCATGTGGCAGACACCTGCCAGAGCCGCGACAGCGCCGAACCGAGGGTCGAGCTCCAAGGCGCGGTGGAACAGTCGGATTGCCTCGGCCAACCCTTCGCGGGTCCTTAGGTAGAACTGCGGCATGGCACGGAGATAAAAATCATACGCGGTGAGGTTCTCTGGCCGCCGCCGCGTCGCCAATTCAATTTCTGTTTGAAGCATCTTTGGCTCAATGGCCGACACAACGGCGAGCGTTACTTCGTCCTGAAGAGCAAAAACGTCGGTCAGGTCACGCTCAAACCTGTCCACCCAGATGTGTGCGCCTGTAACCGCATCGATCAACTGCCCTGTGATGCGAACTTTCCCCGACGCCTTCCGCACAGACCCCTCGAGGACATAGCGCACGCCGAGCCTTCGCCCGACTTCCTTGATATCGACCGCTCGCCCCTTGAAGGTGAAGCTCGAATTGCGCGCGATCACGAACAGCGACTTGAAGCGCGACAGCGCGGTGATGATCTCCTCGACCATTCCGTCCGCAAAGTATTCCTGTTCGGGATCGCCGCTCATGTTCTCGAACGGCAGTACGGCGATGGAAGGCTTGTCCGGGTGTGGCGGGGCCGCACTCAGCCCCTCTGTCAGCGCCCCTGGCGCTCCGGCGCGGACAGCGTAGGCGCGGACCGGCTTGGAGATGTTCTTGAGCTGCTGCTCGCCACGATCCTCGAAGCCAGCGTCTAGCTTGCCCTCGACTTCGTTGTAGACCTTGTCGGAAATCAGGATACCGCCCGGATCGGCGATCCCCTCCAGCCGAACAGCAATGTTGATCCCGTCGCCGTAAAGGTCGTCGTCCTGTCCAACGATCACGTCACCAAGGTTGAGCCCGATGCGTAGCTTGAATGGACCGCTACCCTCGGCGAGATGATCCTGTATCTCAACCGCGCATCTCATGGCGGCGAGGGGACTGGCGAACTCGGCGAGTGCGCCATCACCCGTTGTCTTGATTAGACGGCCTTCGTGGCGGGAGAGGCTCGGCTCGATCAGTTCTCGCTTGAGCCGCTCGAACTCGGCATAGGTAGCTTCCTCAGCGCGTTGCATCAACGCAGAGTAACCGACCACGTCGGCAGCCAAAATCGCCGCTAATCGCCTTTGAACCCGCTGCTCCGTCACAGCGCTCTCCGAACGGCCAGCCAAAAATTCGTCGCTGGGGCCAGGAGGAGCCTAGCACTTTGTTGCGGACCTGTGAGCGGTAATCGCGGGAGGGCCCTGTTGCCCCGAGGCGGCATTTGCTGTTGCACGGTGGCAGTAAGCGTGCGGCAACTCGGATGGTCCGAGTTGGGTCACGACCGGTAAGGCTTGGATCGAGCACGTGAGTTCTGCTTCGCATCCGAAAGCGGACATCTCGCCTCAATGAGTACACGCCCTCTGGAAGCACAACGCCAATCGGCTTGAATTTCGTGCAAACCTGGAGCTGCAGTGGCGGGAGTTCTCTCTGAAATCTCGCTCTGTATGCCGAGACCCAGTGCCGACCTCTATCGAAATCCATGAGCATCGCCGAATTGCGACACGCGGCCACAACCCCGGCTGTCGGGGAGCCTGCACTGGCGATGCGCTCAATCCCGCGACATCTTCTCATACTTTTTCACCAGCCGTTCCCGCTTCAGCCGCGACAGCCGCTGAATCCAGAACATGCCGTCGAGCTGGTCGATCTCGTGCTGGTGACAGACGGCGCGCAAGTCGTCCGACTCCTCGCTGTGCGTGTTGCCGTCAACATCCTGATAGCTGATCCGCACCCGTGCGTGGCGCTGGACCTCGTCGTTGACGCCGGGCATCGAGACGCTGCCTTCCTTGTGCAGGATCATCTCGGGCGAAGCCCACTCGATCTCCGGATTGACGTAGGTTTGCGGGCCCGCCTTGGCGTCGAGCTCGAGCACGACGACGCGCAAGGGCACGCCGATATGCGGCGCCGTGATGCCGATGCCGGGCGCGGCGCGCATGGTGTCGAGCAGGTCGGCTGCAAGCTCGCGCAACGCGCCGTCGAATGCGGTGACGGGATGGGCCGGCGTCGCGAGCCGGCGATCGGGATAGCGGAGGAGGGGACGAATGGTCATGCAGGCTCCCTACCACTCACGGATGGTTGAAGCATCCCGTTCTTGACTGCCTACCAACTGGAAGGTAGTCAATCCGCCATGACCAACGTTTCCTCGACGGCCGACGACATCCTGGCCTGCGCGCGCACCCTGATCATCGCGGGCGGCTATAACGGCTTCAGCTACGCCGATGTGGCGGACGTCGTCGGCATCCGCAAGCCGAGCATCCACCACCATTTCGCCAGCAAGGTCGATCTGGTCCGAACCCTCGTGTCGCGCTATCGCGCGGAAGCCGAGGCGGGACTGTCCGCGCTCGAACGCAATGTCGCGGACCCCCGCGACCAGCTCAAAAGCTATGTCGGGTATTGGGAGGCGTGCATCAATGATGCGACGGCGCCTTTCTGTGTGTGTGCGCTGCTTGCCTGCGAGCTTCCGATCCTGCCGGAGGAGGTGGCGCTTGAAGTCCGCGCGCATTTCCGTTCGCTGGCGTCGTGGCTGACCTCGGTGATGGAGCGCGGCAAGCGGAAGGGGCAGCTGCATCTCTCCAGCGCAGCGAAGATCGAGGCTGAAGGCTTCATGGCGACCGTTCACGGCGCGATGCTGTCGGCGCGTGCCTATGGCGATCCAAAGATGTTCGGTGTGATCACCGGGCCGCTGCTGGATCGGTTGTCCGCCAGGCACTGAAACATATCGACGAGACGACAACGACACGCCCGCAGACACGCTGGGGGCGGACGCGTTTTGTTGCGCGTAAGACCACCAACTAGTAGGTAAAGGAGAGAGTGCAGTGACGCATCATCAATTGGATCTCGTTCGGGCCGACCGCGAGCAATGGCTGAAGCTCTACTACTTCATCCGGGCGGCGTTCTCCGTCGCCTGGGTCGTTGCCGCCTTTGCCGTCGGGCCGTCATCCGCGGCGATTGCCGGAGCCTTGCTCGTGCTCTATCCGGCATGGGATGCGGCGGCGAACTTGGTCGACGCGTTGCGCAGTGGCGGGCTCGCTCAAAATCGCACGCAGGCGCTGAACGTTCTGGTCAGCCTCGTGACCGCTGTCGCGGTCCTCGTCGCCTTGCAGACGAGCATGAACGGGGTGCTCGGCGTCTTCGGGGCCTGGGCGATCCTGTCCGGATTGCTCCAGCTGGGGACCGCGATTCGCCGCTGGAGAAGTTTTGGCGCGCAGTGGGCGATGGTGCTCAGCGGCGGTCAGTCGGCTCTGGCCGGTGGCTTCTTCATCTTTCAGGCCACGACGCCGATGTCTCCAACGATCGCAAATGTCGCGGGCTACGCTGCGGTCGGCGCGATCTACTTCCTGGTCTCGGCGGTATGGCTGACCGTGACCGAGTGGCGGCGTGGCGCAGCCATGTGAGGCGTCGCTGTTGCCGTTCATTCGTGCGGATAGGGCGTGCCGTCCTTGTGCAGGAATCGGCCGCTGGAAGCCGGGCTCATCATGTCGACGTCGGAGCAGGTGATGAGGTCATCGGGGCGAGCGCGAGCCGACTTCGAGGTAGACGGCCGTTGCATCGGACCGGTTGATCATGTGATGGCCGTTGCCGCTTCCCTTCGGGAAGGCGGCGCAGTCGCCGGCGCTCAGCACGGTTTCGCCCTCGTCCTCGACAAGCGTCAGCTCGCCTTCGAGCACATAGACGAACTCGTCCTCATGCGAATGCCAGTGTCGCTGGCTCGACCAGCTGCCCGGTGGCAGACGCATCAGGTTGACGCCGAAATCCTTAAGCTTTCCGGCATTGCCCAGCCGTTGGCGGATGCGCTCGGCGCAGGGCGCGTCGAGCGGCGCGGGATAACCGGAGCCTTTCCGGCCCGGCACGGTGGCTATATCAATCTTCGGCATGCAAGCATTCCCTCCGAAATCGGAGCATTGACAGCGCACCGGATCGGTGGCGTGCGCCAGATCGGCAGCGTCCGAGCATGATGAGATCGCGTTGGCGGGATGATGACATTGTGCCGGTGTTTTGCCCGACGTGTCAAACGCGGCCCTGACGTTGCGGGTCGTTGGTAAGTCCTTGATCCGGCAGCGGCCGGCTACTGTGCATGGGGTTGTTTTCGGGATTTTTGTTTGGCGGCGCCAAAAAAATCTGGTGTCCTCGATGCCGTTGTCGGCAGGCGCAGTTCCCATTCGTCTTCCACCCAGACAGACCTGACGGGAGACCCAAATGAACGCTTCTTCCTATCGCTGGGTGATCGTCGCCGCCGGCGGCTTGCTCGGCTGCGTCGCGATCGGCGGCATGTTCTCGCTGCCGGTGTTCCTCCAGCCGATCGCCAAGGACACCGGCTGGTCGGTGACCGGCATTTCCAGCGCGATGACGATCGGGTTCCTGGCGATGGCCTTCACCAGCATGGCCTGGGGCACGGCGACCGACCGGTTCGGGCCGCTGCCGGTGGTGCTGACGGGATCGATAGTGCTGTCGCTCAGCCTGTTCGCGGCAAGCCATGCGACCTCGCTGCTGGCGTTCCAGGTCATGTTCGGCCTTCTGGTCGGCGCCTCCTGCGCGGCGATCTTCGCGCCGATGATGGCGACCGTCACCGGCTGGTTCGACACCCATCGCAGCCTCGCGGTCTCGCTGGTGTCGGCCGGCATGGGCATGGCGCCGATGACGATGGCGCCGCTCGCGGCCTGGCTCGTCTCCGGCCACGACTGGCGCACCTCGATGCAGATCGTGGCGCTGGTGGTCGGCGCCATCATGATCCCGGTCTCGTTCCTGGTGCGACGCCCGCCCGCGCTCGCGCATCTCGTGGCCGCGCCTGCGGGCGAGAGCGCGCCGCAAGGGGAGATGTCGCTGGGCGAGGCGCTGCGCTCGCCGCAATTCATGATCCTGCTCGCCACCAACTTCTTCTGCTGCGCCACCCATTCGGGCCCGATCATTCACACCGTCAGCTATGCCGTGAGCTGCGGCATCCCGCTGATCGCGGCTGTGACGATCTACAGCATCGAGGGCTTTGCCGGCATGGGCGGCCGTATCGCCTTCGGGCTGCTCGGCGATCGTTTCGGCGCCAAGCGCGTGCTGGTGACGGGCCTGCTGTTGCAGGCGTTCGGCGCGCTCGCCTATGTCTTCGCGCAGCAGCTCGCGACGTTCTACGCGGTCGGCGCCGTCTTCGGCTTCATCTATGCCGGCACCATGCCGCTCTATGCCGTGCTGGTGCGCGAAAACTTTCCGCTGCGCATGATGGGCACGGTGATCGGCGGCACGGCGATGGCCGGCAGCCTCGGCATGGCGACCGGCCCGCTCGCCGGCGGCCTGATCTACGACGCGTTCTCCAGCTACGCCTGGCTCTATATCGCCTCCTGGGCAATGGGCCTCGGCGCCTTCCTGATGGCGATGAATTTCAGGCCATTCGCGAAGCCGCAAGGCGAGGCCGCGGTGGCGGCGGCGTGACGAGGTCTATGACTGGATCTGCTTTTCGAAAAAGAGATCCGGGTAGGGATCATCGTTGAAGCGGGGGATCTCGCGCCAGCCCGTGGTGCGGTAGAGCTGGCCGGCTTCGGCGAGCGCGCTGTTGGTGTCGAGCCGCAGCAGCGTGACGCCGAGGTCGCGTGCGGCATTCTCGGCCGCGTCCATCAGGCGCCGGCCGAGCCGCAGTCCGCGCGCTGCAGGGGCAACCCAGAGACGCTTGATCTCGGCATAGCCGTGATCCGTTCCCTTCAGTCCGACGCAGCCGATCGGGAGCGTGTCGGACATCGCCACGATGAAGGTGCCGCGCGGCCGGCGCATGTCCTTGGCGTCAGGATCGCGCGACAGCGAGACGTCAAAACCCTGCTTGAAGCGGCGGCCGAGCTCGGAATAGTACTCGCGCAGGCAATAACGTGCTTCTTCGCTCCGCGGATCCATCT
Source organism: Bradyrhizobium sp. 604_D8_N2_3 (assembly GCF_051810765.1). Classification (NCBI taxonomy): domain Bacteria; kingdom Pseudomonadati; phylum Pseudomonadota; class Alphaproteobacteria; order Hyphomicrobiales; family Nitrobacteraceae; genus Bradyrhizobium; species Bradyrhizobium sp. 604_D8_N2_3. Next base: position 4,238,333 of record NZ_JBPWPM010000001.1, read on the forward strand.
CCTCCAGCGCGACGCGCTCGCGCGTCAATGCGGAGGCGATCAGGTCCATCGCCGCCAGCAGTGCCTCGCGCTGCGAATGTTGCACCAGGAAGCCTTCGGCCTGCGTATTGGACAGCGCCTCGTAGGCTGCGAACTCGCGCCGTCCCGCACGCGTCAACGTCGCGACACGGCGGCGCGCATCGTCCTCATGCGTCGTGGTCTCGACCAGCCCTTCGTCCTCGAGGCTGCGGAGCAGCCGGCTCATCAATCCGGAATCGAGCCCGAGATAGTCGCGAATCTCCGCCACGTCCGAGCGCCCATGTCCGATCGCATTGAGCACGCGCGCCGCCCCGAGCGGCCGGCCGCGCCCGAGGAACGAGGTGTCGAGCGCACCGACGGCGGAGGTCACGGCGCGATTGAAGCGGCGGACGCGGGAGACGGGATCGAGCATGATACCTGACTTTAGTCAGATATTGTGTGCGGGTCAATCGAGACGACCGGTCTCACTTCACCAGCGTCAGCAGCGGCTTGTCCTTGGCGACGATATAGGTTGCAAGCTCGCTTGCGGTGTCCGGGCCGACGTTCTTCGCCGCATGAACCGCTCCCGCTGGAATGAACAGCACGTCGCCTGCCCTAAGCGTCACCGGGGGCTTGCCTTCGACGTCGTATTCGATGGCGCCTGTCAGCACATAGATAATCTCCTCGCCTGGATGCGTGTGCCGGCCGAACGCAACTCCGGGCGCGAGGTCGACGCGGACCTGGACCGCCTCGCGGCCAGGCGCGCTGAGATCATGGCGCTGGAGGTCGGTGCGCGTGACGCCGGCCGGCTGGGCTGCTGCCGGCAAGGTGAGAAGGTTGGTGGCGAGCACGGCAGCGCTCGCAAGGATGCGCAGGGTTCGTAATGGATAGGGGCTCATGGTCGGCTCCTGATTATTCGTTTGATGGCGGATCAGACGAGGGTGGTGGTCACCTCGATGTTGCCGTGGACGGCCTTGGAGTAGGGGCAGATGCCGTGCGCCGCCTCGATCAACTCCTGGGCGATCGTGCGATCGACGCCGGGAACGCTGACGTCGAGACGGGCCCGCAGGAAGAAGGCGCCATTGGCGTTGCTCAGGTCGATCGTGGTGTCGACCGACGGTTCGCTCGGCAGCTTGACCTTGCGCTGGGCGGCGGCGAGGCCGAGCGCGCCGAGGTAGCAGGCCGACCAGGCGGCGGCGAACAGGTTCTCGGCGGCCGGGTGCGGCTGGGCCAGCTTGATATCGAGAGAGCCGTCGTTCGCGTGCGCGGCGCCGTCGGGGCCGGAGGTGACGTGGGTCTTGCCGGTGAAGAGAAGCTTTGCAGCGGTGGTCATGGCGGATCCTTTCGGGCTCGAGTTAAATCGCATCCGATCTAATCGGATGCGGTTTGAAATAAACCCGCCGCTCTGTCCGGTCAAGCTCTTCCGATTTAATCGGATGCGATTTATATTGACCCGGAGATCACAAATTGCGGAGGTTCACGTGTCCCGTCCCGCCAAAGCCGCCGGCAAAGGCCGAAAACTGTCGAATTTCCTGTGCTTTGCCGTCTATTCGGCCAATCTGGCCTTCGGCCGCGCTTACAAGCCCCTGCTCGACAAGGTGGGGCTGACGTACACCCAGTACATCGCCATGGTGGCGCTGTCGGACGAGGACGAGCAGACCGTCAGCGCGCTCGGCGACAAACTGTTTCTGGAATCCAACACGCTGACGCCGATCCTGAAGAAGCTCGAGCAGATCGGTTACATCAAACGCCACCGCGATCCCGCCGACGAGCGGCAGGTGCGGGTAAGCCTGACGCCGGGCGGCCGAAAACTGATCGAACAGGATCTCGGCGAGTCCGTGATCGAGGCGACCGGTCTCGGCGACGATTTTCCGGTGGTGCAGAAGACGGTGAGCCGGCTGCGCGACAACCTGTTGCGCGCGACCCAGGCGGCCGGAGAGAAGAAACGCTGAGCGGGCAGCGCCTTCCCGCTGGGAAAGTCGGAGGCGGCTTCCGCCTCCGATACAAGTACGAGGAAAAGCGCGCGGCTCTAGTTGCAGACCGTGCGCGGAATCATCCAAGTCGCAAAAGTCTGCCAGAACCCGTCTTCGCGACGGCGCTGGTAAGCGACGAAGTCGGCGTCATCATCATCATGCACGAGTTCATAGCGATAAGTGTTGGCTGCAGTGGTGTTGGGCTTGCTCATGGAGCACTCCATCTCGAATGGGCTTTGCTTCGAGCTAGGTGCGGTGCAGCAAAAGTCCAATGGGAGTACGTTGATCAGCGCATCACGTTGTGGAGAGTGCTTAGTCCAGCCCGAGCGCCTTGCGCGATTTGCGCGCGAGCTTTGCGACGATCAGGGCATGGGCCTGCGCCAGATAGGCGGCGAGTTCCGCATCGGGAAGTGCGTTGTTGCTGGTGAGCTGCACCCATTTGGCGCGCGCCAGATAGGGCGCCGGTCGTGCCACGCCATGCTCGATCAGCATCGCATAGGCCATGTCCGAGACCTTGAACATGTAGCCGCCGGAGCCCGCGGCAAAGCCGCCGCCGAGCGCGAACATCTTGCCGCCGACCTTGAACACGGAGGTGCCTTCCCACTGCACGACCTTGGTGGCCGCGGGCAGGCGCAAACAGCGGGCTTCGAATGTCTTGGGTGTCATGCGCTCGCACTTGAGACGAAAGGCCCGCCGTTATGGCAACATGCGTCTTCCAACCAGGGATGAATGGCCATGTCGCGCGTTTCGATCAAGACCAGGGACGATTTGCCGGAGGCGCTGAGGCCGTTGTGGGACAAGATGACGACCTACGGCGCGTTCGAGAACCAGGCCGGTGTCATGGCGCACCGCCTGCCGATCTTCAAGCATATGTGGTCGTTGCTGGTCGATCTTGCTGAAGAAGGCAATGTCTCGAAGCGCCATCTGGAGCTCGCGCTGGTCACGGTCTCGCTGCTCAACAAATGCGACTATTGTGTCTCGCACCACGCACCAAAGTTGGCGGTGCAGGGCGTGTCGGAGGACGGCGCCGCGCGCCTCGTCGATTACAAGGACCATCCCGAGCTCGATGAGCTCGACAAGCTCGTCGTCGAATATTCCATCGCCGTCACCAACAACTGGAACAAGACCCGCGACGAGATCTTCGCTCGCCTGCGCGCGCATTTCTCGGAAGCCCAGATCGTCGAGCTGACCTGGCGCATCGCGCTCTGCGGTGCCTTCAACCGCTTCAACGACATCCTTCAGCTCGAGGTCGAGCAGGGCGTTCCCCACAGCGAAGCCGCGGAGTAATCGGCCCCCGGCTGTGCTGGTCCCCCGAGCCGGGACCGGCGCCAAGGCGCCCGATCACAGATTTGTGGGTTGTGGACTGTCTATCGCAAGCTATATCGTAAGATATGTTTTACAAAAGGACGTACGATATGCACCACGGACGAGACCAAAGAGACTTCCACTTCGGGCATTTCGCCCATTTCGTCATGGGCCGGCACGGCGGCGGTCGACGCTTCGGCCGCGGCGGGCACGGCTTCTTCGGGCGCGGCCCGGGCGGTGATTTCCCCGGCGCAAGGCGGCTGTCCTCGCAGGACCTTCAGCTCGTGATCCTGGCGTTGCTCGCCGAAAAGCCGGCTCATGGGTACGAGCTGATCAAGATCATCGAGGAGCGGTCCGACGGCTTCTACACGCCGAGCCCGGGCGTGATCTATCCGGCGCTGACCTATCTGGAAGAGGTCGGCCACAGCAGCGTCGAGCAGGATGGCGGTCGAAAGCTCTACAGCATCACGCCGCAGGGCGAGGCGCATCTCGCCGAGAACCGCGCGACTGCGGACGCGATCCTGCAAGCGCTGTCGCGGATCGGGCGCCGCATGGACGAGGTGCGCGAGGCCTTTGCCGGCGTCAGCGATCTCGATGCCGACGCCTCCGACGAATTGCACCGTGCCCGCCACAACCTCAAGCGCGCGCTGCGTTCCAGGCTTGGCAGCGACCCCGCCGAGGCGCGCCGCATCGCGGCGATCCTGGATCGTGCCGCCGCGGAAATCCTCGGCAAATAACTGAGAGGCGAAGCAACACATGAATGATCGGCCCCACAGCCCGATTCAAGACCCACGCGTCAACGCCGTCCTCGCGCGCCTCCAAGGCGCGCGGCAGCGGCCGGCCGGCGGCGGGCCGCGCGGCTCCTTCAACAGCCGTGATCCCCACGCCTATGCCGAGCAGGGCTTTTCGATTCATTCCGAGCAGGGCGAACTGATCTATCTGCTGTGCCGTGGCTTGCGTGCTACGCGCGTGGCCGAGTTCGCCACCTCGGTCGGCATGTCCACTCTCTATTTCGCGGCCGCTATCCGCGACAATGGCGGCGGTACCGTGATCGGCTCGGAGATCGTGCCGGCCAAGGTCGAGACCGCCAAACGCAATCTCGCCGAGGCCGGCCTTGCCGACTATGCCGAGATCCGCGAGGGCGATGCGCGAAAAACCTTGCGCGATCTCGGCGATCCCGTCGACTTCGTCCTGATCGACGGCTGGCCGGGTGAGAGCGGTCCCTCGCTGGCGCGCGAGGTGATTGGGATCGTCGCGCCGCAGCTGCGCGTCGGCGGCTACGTCATGAACGACAATGCCGAGCCCGACTATCTCGCCTTCATCCGCGATCCCGACAACGGCTTCGTATCGATGACGCTGCCGCTCAAGGGCGGCACCGAGCTCAGCCTCAAGGTGAGGTAGCGGCGTCGCTTGCGCGATAGGCGTCGGGAACCACGAACACCTCGTCGGCGCGGCCATAACCGCCATCAGGCACTTCCTCGATCAGCACCATGGTGTGCGTCCGCGCCGCTTCGCCGAAATAGTGCGCGAACAGCGCGGTGAGGTTGTGCACGATCTCCGCCTTCTGCGCCCGCGATAAGGCGGCCTGAGGGATCTTGATATTGGCAAAGGGCATGATGGGTCTCTCCGTGTGATGGGGTGTGGTTGCTCCTGTTCGAGAATGCCCGATCGCCGCGACCGGATAATCGCGAAAAACTTGTCATCACTTGTCGGCTGTGGTGAACAATCGGCCATGGACCGATTTGACGCCATGCGCCTGTTCGTCCGCCTCGTCGAACGGCAGAGCTTTACGGCGGCGGCTGCCGATCTCGGCATTCCCCGCTCGACGGCGAGCGAGGTTTTGCGCGGGCTCGAGGCGCGGCTGGGCGCGCGCCTGCTCGAACGCACGACACGGCATGTCACGCCGACGCTCGATGGCGAGGACTATTACCGCCGCTGCGTCGCCATCCTCGCGGAGGTCGAGGAAGCCGAAACCACGATGCGCGATGCGCGACCGCGTGGCTTGCTGCGTATCGACGCACATCCTTTGCTGACCCGCACTTTCATCTTGCCGCACCTGCCGGAATTCCTGGCGCGCCATCCGCAGCTCGACTTGCAGATCGGGCAGGGCGACCGGCTGGTCGATCTCGTGCGCGAGGGCATCGATTGCGCGATCCGGTCGGGCGAGCCCGAGGACAGCGGGATGATTTTGCGGCGCCTTGGCACCGTCGAGGAAATCACGGTGGCGAGCCCGGGCTATCTCGCCAGCCACGGCATGCCCGCGACGCCTGATACGCTCGACGGCCATCAGATGATCGCGTTCATCTCCTCGCGCACCGGCGATGTTTTGCCGCTGGAGTTTTCCGTCGCCGGCGCGCTGCGCAATGTCGTGCTGCCGAGCCGGGTTCGCGTCAATAATTCCGACACCATGGCCGATCTCGCGCGGCTCGGCTTCGGCCTGACGCAGGCGCCCCGCTATCGCTTCGCGGCGGATCTCGCCAGCGGTGCGCTGGTCGAGGTGCTGGCCGGCTATCCGCCGTCGCCGACGCCGCTCTCCGCGCTCTATCCGCAAAACCGCCAGCTAGCGCTCCGCCTGCGCGTCTTCCTCGACTGGATATCAGGCATCTTTGCTGAGGCGAAGTTGTAGAGCTTCGTAGCCCGACAGGCAAAAGACACCCGAACAGTCGGTCAATCCACTCTACCGGAATTCGGAAACGGCGTCGTTGCGAGCGCGGCGGAGCAATCCAGAAATATCCGCGGAAAGATTCTGGATTGCTTCGCTGCGATCGTATTGACGCTGTTGGAACAATCGCCCGCCTCTTTGTGAGTTGTGCCTGCGCCACGAGCCGCTACCATATGACCGCTCCCGACCACGGGACGCACAGCGAGCGGAGGCGACATGAGCGGGCAGGAACGCAAGGCAAAAGGATCGGACCTGTTTGTCGCGGCGCTGGAGAACGAGGGCGTCGATCGCATCTTCGGTATCCCCGGAGAGGAAAATCTCGACCTCGTCGAATCGCTGCGCACCTCCAAGATCGAGCTGGTCCTGACCCGCCACGAGCAGGCCGCGGCCTTCATGGCCGCCACGCACGGTCGGCTGACCGGCAAGCCTGGAGTGTGTCTCTCGACGCTCGGCCCAGGCGCGCTCAACCTGTCCACGGGTGCCGCCTATGCCCATCTCGGCGGGATGCCGATGATTTTGATCACCGGCCAGAAGCCGATCATGAGCAGCCGGCAGGCGCGCTTCCAGATCGTGGACGTGGTTGCGACCATGAAGCCGCTGACGAAGCTCTCTCGGCAGATCATCAGCGCCTCCAGCATTCCGACCGTGGTGCGCGATGCCTTTCGCGTGGCGATGGAGGAACGGCCGGGGCCGGTGCATCTCGAACTGCCCGAGGACATCGCGGGCGATGAAGTGCCGGCTGTCCCCGTGATCCCGGTCCATCCGATTGAAATTCCGGTCGCCCATCGCGCCGCGCTCGACCGCGCGGCCGAGATGATCCTGGCCGCAAAACGTCCCTTGGTGATGATGGGAGCTGCGACCAGCCGGCCGAGCTCGACCCACGGCATCGCCAGCTTCGTTCGGCGAACCGGCATTCCGTTTTTCACGACACAGATGGGGAAGGGCACGGTGCCCGGCGGCACCAATCTCTACATGGGCACGGCGGCGCTATCAGAGCGCGACTATGTCCACGACGCGATCGACGCAGCCGATCTGATCGTGGCGATCGGCCATGACCCGATCGAGAAGCCGCCCTTCATCATGGGGCCGTCGGGACCGAAGGTCATTCACGTCAGCTACACGCCGGCGAGCGTCGAGCTGGTCTATTTCCCCGATGCCGAGGTCGTCGGCGACGTCGGTCCGAGCCTGGAGCTGCTCGCCGACCGGCTCGAAGGCAAGCTGCCGCAGGCGGCGGCGCTGTTGCCGTTGCGCGAGGAGATCCTCACGCACATCGCAGACCGCGCCACCGAGGCGCGCTGGCCGCCGACACCGCAGCGCATCGTGCACGACATCCGCCAGGTGATCCCGGAGAATGGCATCGTCGCGCTCGACAACGGCATGTACAAGATCTGGTTCGCGCGCAACTACCGAACCCGCGTCGCCAACACGCTGCTGCTCGACAATGCGCTGGCGACGATGGGCGCCGGCCTGCCGTCGGCCATGATGGCTGCGATGCTCTATCCCGAGCGCCGCGTGCTCGCGGTCGCCGGCGACGGCGGCTTCATGATGAACAGCCAGGAGATGGAGACCGCCGTCCGCCTCAAGCTCAATTTGGTCGTGCTGGTGCTCGAGGACAACGCCTACGGCATGATCCGCTGGAAGCAGGCCGTCGATCACTTCGCCGATTACGGCATGACCTTTGGCAATCCCGATTTTGTCCTTTACGCGAAGGCCTACGGCGCCAAGGGACATCGCATCGAGAGCATCGACAGCTTCGGCCTAACGCTCGATGCGGCCTTCAAGGAGGGCGGCGTGCATCTGGTCGTGATCCCGATCGACTATTCGGAGAATGTGCGCGTGCTGGTCGACGAGCTGCGGGCACATGAGAAGTCGAAGGCGTGATGTGGTCGATGCTCTCGCCACATCGTCATTGCGAGCGCAGCGAAGCAATCCAGAATCTTTCCGCGGAGGCAGTCTGGATTGCTTCGTCGCTTTGCTCCTCGCAATGACGGAGTATGCTGATCAGCCAAAATCCGATAACAACCTGCATCAACGTAGCTCAACCAACCACAGGAATAAGACATGACTCGCGTTCGCTGTATCACCGAGATGGGCATGGGCGTTGACGTCCACGGCAGGGACGCCACCAAGGCGGCGAAGCGTGCGGTGTCGGATGCCATCAGGCATTCGAGCCTTGGTTTCTTCCGGATGATCGGGAAGACCGCGAACGATATGTTCGTCGATGTCACGATTGCGGTGCCCAATCCTGAAGCGGTGGACAAGGACGCCGTTGCGAAAGAGCTGCCTTACGGCACGGTGACCGTAACTGCGGTCAAGGGCGGGCTGGAGATTCCCTCGGCCACGGAAGTGGCCAACGATCCCATCCTGATCGCCAATGCGGCGGTGATCGTCAGCTTCGACAAGGACTAGGCCGGTGTCCGACAGCGATGAGTGGCTACTGGATCGTCCGATCTGGAGCGCGCTGACGACGAGCCAGAAGCATCTGGCGGAGGGCGGCCCGCGCGCGCGGCGCTATCCCGTGGACATGACACCGTTTGCCGACATGGTCGACATGTCTGAGGCAAGCTTCGCCGCGCTCGGTGATCTCCTGGCGGGCTCGCAGGTTGCCGCGCTGTTCACGCCGGAGCCGGTCGACGTTCCCGCCAATTTCAAGGTTGTTCTGGCCGAGACCGGCGAGCAGATGATCGGCTCGCCGGCCGACAGTCCGCTTCGTGATGCCGAGATCGTCAAATTGGGTGCGGCCGACGTCGCCGGCATGATGGCGCTGACGGAGCTGACCAAGCCTGGTCCGTTCGCGTTGCGCACCCATGAGCTCGGCACCTTCCTTGGCATCCGCGTTGGTGGAGAATTGGTTGCGATGACGGGCGAGCGGATGAAGCCGGGCAAGTTCGTCGAGATGACCGCCGTCTGCGTGCATCCGGACTATCGTGGGCGCGGCTACGCGCAGGCGCTGCTGGCGGCGGTCGCGCGCCGGATCGAGGCGCGCGGCGAAATTCCGTTCCTGCACGTGTTTTCTCATAACGTCTCGGCGATTGCGCTGTACGAACGGCAGGGCATGAAGATCCGTCGCCGGCTGCACGTCACGGCGCTGATGAAGATTTGAGGGCCGATCGGACGGTCTTCATTTCCCGCGAAAGCGCGCTATATCCATCCCAACCATAATTTGGGGGAAACACATGGACGTCAGGACAACGGATTTTTCCGCCGCACGGACGGCGATGGAACGCTATGTCGATCAGGAGATCATTCCGGGTGTGTCCTGGGCCGTGCTCCGTGGTCATGAGGTGGTTGACCAGCAATGCGTCGGCTTTGCCGATCGCGAGGCGAAGACGGCGCTCCGGTCTGACCATATTTTCCGCGCGTTTTCCAATACCAAGATCTTCGTGACGTGCTCGATCATGCTGCTGGTCGAGGAGGGCCGCATCGGGCTTGATGATCCCGTCGAAAAATTCCTGCCGCAGCTCGGCAATCGTAAGGTGCTGAAAAAGGGTGCCGCGAGCCTTGCCGATGTCGAGCCGGCGAAGGGCCCGATCACGATCCGCCAGCTTCTGACCCACACCTCGGGCCTCAGCTACGGCATCTTCGATCCCGGCACGGTGCTGTTCAAAGGCTATAACGAGGCGCGCGTGCTCAATCCGCTCACGCCGCTGACCGACATGATCGACAAGCTTGCCGATCTGCCGCTGTCCTATCATCCCGGCACGGGATGGGAATATTCGGTCGCGACCGACGTGCTCGGCCGCGTAATCGAGGTCGTCTCCGGCCATGCGCTCGACACCTTCCTCAAGGCGCGCATCTTCGATCGCCTCGGTATGGTCGATACCGGCTTTTCAGTGCCCGAGGCGCAGCAGGGCAGGCTGGTTGCGCTCTATACCGGCGCTGACGTGCTCGATCCGATGAAGCCGGGCCTGACGCGGGCCGACAATCTGCCTTATCCGCAGGCCTATCGGCGGCCGTTTCCGCGGCTGTCGGGCGGCGGCGGTCTGGTCTCGACCTTGCCCGACATGCTCGCGTTGGTACGCGCGCTGCTACCCGGTCCGGATGCGCTGCTAAAGCCCGACACGCTGCAGCAGATGATGACGAACCAGTTGCCCGCGGGCCAGACCATCCGATTTGCCAATCTCGGGCCGATCCCCGGCAAGGGCTTTGGTCTCGGCGGCGCCGTCACCTTTGCGCCGACGCCGTTCGATCCCCCGAATTCGACCGGCGAATTCCAGTGGGGTGGGCTTGCCGGCACCCATTGGTGGATTTGTCCGCAGGCCAACACCGCCGGCGTGCTGATGGCCCAGCGCCATATGGGCTTTTGGAACCCCTTCTTCTTCGAGTTCAAGCGCCTGGCCTACCAGGCGGTCGGGGGCTGATCGCGAAAAAATTGCCGGCGTCCGCGAATCCTTTCCGGCCTTCGCGTCCTCTTGATGGTCGAGGCATTTTGCTTCGGCTCATTTTGGAGGATGTGATGGCATTCTACAGGAAGAATATCGGCGGTCTGCATCAGGCGGTGCGGGTTGCGCTCGGAATTACGGTTGCGATTGCCGCATTCGTGTATCTCGCCGGCGTCGCGGCGTGGCTGGTGGCGCTCGGGGGCGCAGGCTTCGCATTGACGGGGCTCGTCGGCTATTGCCCGATGTGCGCGATGGCCGGGATCGGACGAGGAGGCGTGTCGTGAGTGCGGCGGCGATCTCGTCAAGCCTGTTCGAGGCGGCCCGGCTCGGCGATCCCCAGGCGATCGCGTCTCTGCTCGAGACGGCGCAGCCGGATATCCGCCGCTACGCACGCGCCACCTGCCGCAGCTCGGCGGATGCCGAGGATGCAACCCAGGAGGCGATGTGGATCCTGTTCCGCCATGTCGGCACGATCCGCTCGCTGGTCGCTTTTTCCGCGTGGCTGTTCAGCGTGGTCCGCCGCGAATGTCTGCGGCTCGCGCGCAAGGCGGGCCTCGCGCCATCGATCGACGACGGCGAGGCGGAGGCTCTGCTGCTGTCGCGTTCCGAAGCCGATTTGCGTCTTGACGTGGCGGCTGCGTTTGAAGCGTTGCCAGCGCACTATCGCGATGTCGCGCTGATGCGGGACGTCAAGGAAATGACCATCGACGAAATCGCCGCCGCGCTCGGAGCGTCCAGGCAGACCGTGAAGGCGCGCCTGCATCGCGCCCGTGCCCTGATGCGCGAATATCTGACGAGGTGAGACATGACCGATTATCAAACGCCTGACGATCTGAAATCTGTCCCGGCTTTCGTGGCGCTCGCGCCGGTCGAGGCCAACGCGTTCCTTGCGTTCAACCACGCGGTCGAGCGCAAGGACGGATTGATCCCGCCGAAATATCGCGAGCTGATCTCGCTCGCGGTGGCACTCACCACGCAATGCGCTTATTGCGTCGACGTGCATACGGCGCAGGCAGCGAAAGCCGGCGCGACGCGGGAGGAAGTCGCCGAAGCGGCATTGATCGCCGCGGCCGTGCGCGCCGGCGGCACGCTCGGCCATGCGCTGCTGGCGCAGCGCTTGTTCGAGCGGCACAGTGACGAGGGAGAAACATAGATGTCTAGTCGACGTCGGGACGCATGATTTGCCAAACTATCTCGGTCTCGATGGGTTTCGCTTCGGCTGGGTCGCAGCTTGGATCGACGAGCACGGCGATCACGGCTTTGATTATTCGCTGGGCCTGATGCGCTTGCTTGCGTTGCCGCATGCGCGTGCGATGATCGACATGCCGATCGGATTGAATCCGAGCGGCTATCGTGTGTGCGACCTGCGCGCGCGCGAGCTGGTCGGCCCCGCCGTGTTTCTCGGCGCGCGCCGCGATCTCTGGACATTTCCCGACATGGCGGCAGCCAACCGCCACTATTGGGAGCGGGAGGGCAAGGGCAGGGGCGTGTCGGCGCAGCTCTGGAACATCAGGGACAAGATCAGGGACGTCGACGAGATCATGACGCCGGTGCGGCAGGCGACAATTGGCGAAGCGCATCCGGAATTGATTTTCTGGAATCTGGCGGGCCGAGTCCGTCTTCCGAAGAAGACGTCGGCGCGAGGTCGTGAGCAGCGCATCTCGCTGCTGGCGCAACACGGCTTCACGCGCCTGGAGACATGGCTGACGCAGCGTCATGGCACCGGCATCGGCCGCGACGATCTCATCGATGCCTGTGCCTGCGCGGTCGCGGCCCGCGACAGCACAGAGCGTGTCGGCGGCGAGGAGGTCGATCCGCGCGGGCTGCGGATGGAGATCAATTATTGAGGTCGCGGCCTCGCGCGTCTCGAGTCGGGATAAAGTGGCAATTTATTTGAAGCGTGCAGGAACTGTCGACGGTCGGCCCGCGTTCCCCGTGCGAACCGATGACGGAGAAGCTCGTGCGATGAAGGATGCCAGTCAGTTCGCGACCGCGATGCTCGCGCTCGTTTTCACCGGGGCGCTGCTCGTCACCGGGCAGCTCTTCATCGAGCAACGCGCGCAGCGCGATATCGCGTACGCGGCCAGGCATCTGCTGCGGCCCCTGTAGTCCGGCTTCGATGCATGATCACTGCTCGGCCTTGCGCCGTTCGACGGCTCGCCTAGATTAGGCGGCATCTCACGAACGAAGCCGGGGTTCCGATGCCTGATCTGTCCGCCTTTCCCATCACCAAACGCTGGCCTGCCAGGCATCCGGAGCTGCTTCAGCTTTATTCGCTGCCGACGCCGAACGGCGTCAAGGTGTCGATCATGCTGGAAGAGATCGGTCTGCCTTACGAGGTCCACCTCGTCGACTTCGGCAAGGACGACCAGAAGACGGCGGAATTCCTCTCACTCAATCCGAACGGCAAGATTCCGGCGATCCTCGATCCCAACGGTCCGGGCGGCCGGCCGCTGCCGCTGTTCGAGTCCGGGGCGATCCTGCAATACCTCGCCGAGAAGACCGGCAAGCTTCTGCCGGAGGACGCCGCGCGCCGCTACCAGGCCATCCAGTGGGTGCATTTCCAGATGGGCGGCATCGGGCCGATGTTCGGCCAGGTCGGCTTCTTCCACAAATTCGCCGGCAAGGATTTCGAGGACAAGCGGCCACTCGAACGTTACGTGGGCGAGGCCAAGCGTCTGCTCGGCGTGATGGAGACGCATCTTTCCGGCCGGCAATGGTTCATGGATGACGACTACACCATCGCCGACATCTCCATGCTCGGCTGGGTGCGCAATCTCATCGGCTTCTACGGCGCCGGCGATCTCGTCGAATTCAGCCAGTTCAAGTCGGTCGGTGCCTGGCTCGAACGGGGGCTGGCGCGTCCTGCCGTGCAGCGCGGCCTGAACATTCCGAAGCGGCCGTAAAATCAGGTCAGCGCCTTATGCGTCATGTAGAGCGCCATCACCGAGACGAGGGCGATCATGACCCTGTGCAGCACCGCTTTGCTGACGCCATTGGCCGCGCGTGCGCCGAGATCGGTTCCGATCCAGAGGCCGGCGAGAATCCCGATGATGGCCGGCCAGCCGACCATGAGCCCCTTGCTCCAGTAGATCCAGGCCGCCGGAATGTTGGTCGGGATGACCGAGAAGATGAGGCTAACGAGTTGCGCCTGGTGCTGCGGGACGCGTAGGCCCGCGGCGAGGCCGACGGTGATCGCGAGCCCGCCGCCGATGCCCATGAAGCCGGAGGAAAATCCGGCAAGCGCGCCGATGAGAAGCAGGGGGAGCCAAGGCAGTTCGTCTCGGTCGGCGGCCGCGTGGCTCCCGTCCTTGCGGTCGCGGCGCAGGATCAGAAGGGCGATCAGCGCGACGAGATAGACGACGTAGGTCCATTGCAGCACCGAGTCGGAGACCGCCGCCGCGGCGTAACCGCCGCCTGCACCGCCGACGAGAAATCCGAGGCCGATCCAGGCGATCCATTGCAGCGGGCTGCGATTGCCGCCCTGCCAGTAGCGGCGTACGCCGGCGAGGCCAGTGGGCGGGACCTGCGTGATCAGCGAAGTCCCCTGGGCGACATGCTGCTCCGCGCCGAGCAGCAGCACGGTGAAGACGACAAGCCCGCCGCCCGGGCTCGTTCCCATGAAGCCCGATGTCAGCCCGCCGACGAGACCGACGCCGATGCCTGCGAGGAGATCGTGAATCCAGGACATCGCTTACGTCCTGGTCCGCCGCTTGATGTCAGGCCTGGTCGTGCGAAATCCCTCGATCACGCCGCCCACGGCCATCATGCAGGCCTCAACGTCAAAATCCTCACCCCAGCATTTCTGCAGCACGAAGCCCTGGAAGATCGCGATGAGCACGCGCGCGATCGCATCGGCGCCGAGGTCGCGCTTGATCAGGCCGTCATGCTGGCCGCGCTCGACCAGCGCCACGATCAGCGCGCGCGGCATGTCGATGCCTTCGACGACGCTGGTGCGGACGCGGCGGTTGCGCAGGGCCTCCGCCCAGCCGTGGATGCCGACGCGACGCCGCGCTTCGCCGGCGGGATCGGTGAGCCATTGCGCGTAGACGCGGATCAGCGCGTGGAGTCCTTCGATCGGATCACCCGATCCCTGCGCCACCGAGTTGAGCACGGCCTCGCGACGATGCCGGTCGTCGGCGAGCGCCTCGATCAAATCGTCCTTGCTCTGGAAGTAGAGATAGACCGCGCCGTGGCTCAAGCCCGACCGTTTGACGATGTCGGCCATGCCGGTCTGGTGAAAGCCTTGCTCGGCGAAGCAGGCAAGCGCCGCTTCGAGGATCTGCTGCCGCCTACCTTCGCGTTGCTTGTCGCTGATCTTGGGCATTTTGGCAGTCCATAAATAACTGACAGATCGGTCGTTTTGACTGTTCGCCTGATGGGGTCGCTATATAGTGGGGCACCAATAAAAAACGATCAGTCAGTCATTTTTATTACCAAAGGCGATCTTGGTCAAGTCCAGACGGTCCGGAAACAGGAGGATCAAGCCGCCGCCGGGGGTATGGCGGGAGGTAACGGCGGCCCGGCCCGCAATCGCGCGGCTAGAACAGTCGTCCGCCGTTCGGCACAGGCTTGCTCGGCTGCACCAGCACGACCTTGCCCTCGGCATCGGGGAAGCCGAGCGTCAACACCTCCGAGACAACAGGACCGATCTGGCGCGGCGGGAAGTTGACGACGGCCGCGACCTGCTGCCCCACCAGCGTCTCGAGCGGATGATTTTCGGTGATCTGGGCCGAGCTCTTGCGCACGCCGATCGCGGGACCGAAGTCGATCCACAGCCGCCAGGCCGGCTTGCGCGCCTCCGGGAACGGTTTTGCATCGACGATGGTGCCGACACGGATATCGACCGCGAGGAAGGCGTTGAAGTCGATGGCTGGCGACGCGGCCGCGGCGGGATCGTGAGTGGCGTGCATTGATGTATCCGTTCGGAGAGCGAGGTTCGTTCGCAATGTTGTCGCGCGAACCGGAGTTTCGTACAACGCTGCAGTCATCCAACGACGCATGCGCGAGGAAGGTCTTGCCCAACATCATCTACGGCATCAAGAACTGCGACACCATGAAGAAGGCGCGCGCATGGCTCGACACCCATGGCGTCGCCTACGAGTTCCACGACTACAAGGCGGCGGGCGTCGAGAAGGACAAGCTCAAGCAGTGGAGCGACAAGGCTGGCTGGGAGACGCTGCTCAATCGCGCCGGCACGACCTTCAAGAAGCTGCCGGATTCCGACAAGGAAGGCCTCACCGAGAAGAAGGCGCTGGCGCTGATGCTAGCGCAACCATCGATGATCAAGCGGCCGGTGCTCGAAGTCGGCGGCAAGCTTCTGGTAGGCTTCAAGCCGGATATCTATGCCAAGGAAGTCAAGGCCAAGTAGGTCAAGGCCAAGTAGGTCGGCGCCAGATCGCGCTGGCCTCTAATTCAGCTCGACGATCTCGGTGGTGACGCCAGGCTGATCGGCGAACTCGACGACGTCGGCGGCAGCGATCCGGCCGGGAGCGCGATGGAAGAGATCGCGGTCGATCACCGTGCGCAGTTTCGGGCGCGGCAGCGCGTCATTTCCGCGCATCAGATTCTTGATCTCGAAGCCGCCGTCCTCGCAGAATGTCTTGAGCGAGGCGATGACGTGGCAGACCTTGCCGGCGGTCTGGAACGGCAGCAGCAGCCGTTCATAGGCAACCACGCGGCCATAGATGTCGTCGACGTCGGCCACGCTGTAGACCGGAAGCCCACGTGCCACGCATTCATAATAGATCGGCATCACGAAGGGTGCGAGGCGCGGTCCGATATAGTCGTCGAGCAGAACGCCCTTGCCGGTCTGTCCATAGGCGCGCGAGATGCGCGTGCCTTCGCTCTGGATGATGAGGCGCGGCGTCGGCGCCGAGATGTCGACGGTATAATAGATGAGATCGGACAGCTCTTCCTCGAGCCGCGCGGGCTGATACTCCCAGATCGCCGGCACCATCTGCCCGCGCGCATAAAGTCGCAGCCACGTGTTCAGGAGATCACGCTGCCTGATCGACTTGACGACAGAAGGAGCGGCGCTTGCAAAATCCAAGGCAATTTCCAAGACAATATTCCCGACGCATAAAACCCGCGCATGATCCATGCGGCGGGAAAATTTTCTATGAAGGCTGGCGCGCGGGATGAAAGACCGTTAACGACGGCTTGATGACCGGTGCCTTGCGAACCGGGAGGCCGGGCAGGCGACATCAAAACGCGTCCGACTAAGGGAGCATAAGCCTCCCGGCCGGAGACCTGATCTGCTCAGCTTTCCGCCTTGCCTAACCCCCGTCACCTCCGGCATATTCCGCGCCCGGAGGCGACGTTCCGGGACAGGCTCCAAGGCCCCCGGAAAGCCGAAGTAACTAAGGACAGCCACGCGTATTGTGCGGGCAGGGGGAAATCTGTTTGGCCGATGAGTTCATTCTCGAAACGGAAGGCTTGACCAAGGAGTTCGCGGGCTTCTTCGCCGTCCGCGACGTTGCGCTCAAGGTTCGCCGTGGGAGCATTCACGCGTTGATCGGCCCGAACGGGGCGGGCAAGACGACGTGCTTCAATCTTTTGACCAAGTTCCTCAAACCGTCCGCCGGCAAAATTCTGTACAAGGGGCAGGACATCACGGCGATGGCGCCGGCCGATGTGGCGCGCCTGGGACTGGTCCGTTCATTCCAGATCTCGGCGGTGTTTCCGCATCTCACCGCGCTGGAAAACGTCCGCGTTGCGCTTCAGCGCCAGCACGGCAGTTCCTTCGATTTCTGGCGCTCCAAGTCCGTGCTCAACCGCTTCAACGATCGCGCGCGTGAACTGTTGAACGATGTCGGCCTCAGCGAGTTTGCCAATACGCCCGCGGTCGAGATGGCCTACGGCCGCAAGCGCGCGCTCGAGATCGCAACCACGCTCGCGCTCGACCCCGAGATGATGTTGCTGGACGAGCCGATGGCCGGCATGGGCCACGAGGACATCGACAAGATCGCGGCGCTGATCAAGCGCATCTCGGCGAAATACACCATCCTGATGGTCGAGCATAATCTGAGCGTCGTGGCCAATCTCTCCGACATCATCACCGTGCTGACGCGCGGGCAGGTGCTGGCGCAAGGCCATTACAGCGAACTCACCAAGGACGAGCGCGTCAAGGAAGCCTATCTGGGAGCCGGTCATGCCTGAGACTGCAACCGCGGACGCTCCCGCAAAGACCGCAACCGGCGGCAACATCCTCCAGGTCCGCAACCTGGAAGCATGGTACGGCGAGTCCCACATCCTGCACGGGATCAATTTCGACGTGAACGCGGGCGAGGTCGTCACGCTGCTCGGCCGCAACGGCGCCGGCAAGACGACCACGCTGAAGTCGATCATGGGCATCATCGGCAAGCGGACCGGCTCGGTGAAGTTCAACAACCAGGACATCATCCGCGCGACCTCCGACAAGATCGCGCGGATGGGCATCGCGTTCTGCCCGGAGGAACGCGGCATTTTCTCCAGTCTCGATGTGCGGGAGAATTTGCTGCTGCCGCCGGTGGTTCGCCCGGGCGGATTGCCGCTCGAGCAGATCTTCGATCTGTTTCCGAATCTGAAGGAACGTCTCAACAGCCAGGGCACCAAGCTCTCCGGCGGTGAGCAGCAGATGCTCGCGATCGCGCGCATCCTGCGCACCGGCGCGAGCTTCCTGATGCTGGACGAACCGACCGAAGGTCTTGCGCCTGTCATTATCCAGCAGATCGGCCACACCATTGCACGG
Organism: Bradyrhizobium sp. 604_D8_N2_3; assembly: GCF_051810765.1. Classification (NCBI taxonomy): domain Bacteria; kingdom Pseudomonadati; phylum Pseudomonadota; class Alphaproteobacteria; order Hyphomicrobiales; family Nitrobacteraceae; genus Bradyrhizobium; species Bradyrhizobium sp. 604_D8_N2_3. The sequence goes on from NZ_JBPWPM010000001.1 coordinate 4,256,384, forward strand.
CTCAAGAAGGAGGGCTTTACCATCCTCCTGGTCGAGCAGAACTTCCGGTTCGCATCCACCGTCGCCGACCGCTATTACGTGGTCGAGCACGGCAAGATCATTGACGGATTTTCCAATTCGGAGCTTGCCGCCAACATGGACAAGCTCCACACCTATCTAGGCGTCTAAGACGGCCAAGCGTCAAACGGCCACGAGAAAATTCACGAGGGAAGTAGCATGAAAAAGTCGATTGCGTCGTTTCTGCTCGGCACGGCGTTGGCCGTCACCACGGCTGGCGTAGCCTTTGCGCAGGACAAGACCGTCAAGATCGGCGCGCTGTCCGATCAGTCCGGCCTCTACGCCGACCTCGGCGGTCCCGGCTCGACGCTCGCCGCCCAGATGGCCGTCGAAGATTCCGGCCTTGCGGCGAAGGGCTGGAAGATCGACATCATCTCCGGCGATCACCAGAACAAGCCCGACATCGGCACCGCGATCGCGCGGCAATGGTTCGACGTCGACAAGGTCGACATCATCGTTGACGTGCCGAACTCCGGCGTGGCGCTCGCCGTCAACAACGTCATCAAGGAAAAGAATGGCGTCTACATCAACTCGGGCGCCGCGACCTCGGACCTCACCAACGCGCAGTGCTCGCCCAATACGGTGCATTGGACCTACGACACCTACATGCTGGCCCACACCACGGGTCAGGCTCTGGTGAAGGCCGGTGGCGACAGCTGGTTCTTCCTGACCGCGGACTACGCCTTCGGTGCGGCGCTCGAGCGCGATACCACGGCCGTGGTCACCGCCAACGGCGGCAAGGTCGTCGGCGGCGTCAAGCATCCACTCAACACGCCCGACTTCTCGTCATTCCTGCTGCAGGCGCAGGCGTCCAAGGCCAAGATCATCGGCCTTGCCAATGCCGGCGGCGACACCACCAACTCGATCAAGCAGGCGGCCGAGTTCGGCATCGTCAAGGGCGGACAGAAGCTCGCGGCGCTGCTGCTGTTCCTCACCGACGTCAAGGCGATTGGCCTCGAGACCGCGCAGGGCCTCAACTTCACCGAGACGTTCTATTGGGACATGGACGACAAGACCCGGGCCTTCTCCAAGCGCTTCTCCGACAAGATGAAGAACAACGCGCCGCCCACCATGGTGCAGGCCGGCGTCTATGCGGGCGTGCGTCACTATCTCAAGACGCTGGAAGCGCTCGGCGGCAATCCCCATGACGGCGTCAAGGTCGTCGAGAAGATGAAGTCGTTGCCGACGGAGGACGACCTGTTCGGCAAGGGCGAGATCCAGCCGAACGGCCGCACCATCCACAGCGCCTACCTGTTCGAGGTGAAGAAGCCCTCGGAGTCCAAGGGGCCGTGGGACTTCTACAAGCTGGTCGGCACCGTGCCGGGCGACCAGGCTTTCACGCCGCTGTCCGAGAGCAAGTGCGCGCTCTTGAAGAAGTAAGATAACCGCCCGCAGGCGATCAGGCCTGCGGGCGATTTTCAGGCAACGCCGAAGGGACCGGGTGCGGGATCGATGCAGGCTCTTTACGCTCAGCTACTGGTGGGATTGATCAACGGCTCGTTCTACGCGCTGCTCAGTCTCGGGCTTGCCGTGATCTTCGGCATGCTCAACATCATCAATTTCGCCCACGGCGCGCTCTACATGATGGGCGCGTTCGTTGCCTATTTCCTGCTGAGCCTCGGCGGAATCAACTACTGGTGGGCGCTGCTGATCGCGCCTGTTATCGTCGGCATCTTCGGCATGATCCTGGAACGGACCATGCTGCAATGGCTGACCGGGCTCGACCACCTCTACGGTCTGCTCCTGACCTTCGGCATCGCGCTGATCGTGCAGGGCGTGTTCCAGAACTATTTCGGCTCCTCCGGTCTGCCTTATGCCATTCCGGACCAGCTCAAGGGCGGCATGAATCTCGGCTTCATGTTCCTGCCGATCTATCGCGGCTGGGTCGTCATCTTCTCGCTGGTGGTGTGTATCGCCACCTGGTTCCTGATCGAGAAGACGCGGCTCGGTGCTAACCTGCGCGCTGCCACCGAAAATCCGACGCTGGTGCGCGCTTTCGGCATCAACGTGCCGCGCATGATTACGCTGACCTACGGTCTTGGCGTCGGCCTTGCCGCGCTCGCCGGTGTGCTCTCGGCGCCGATCAACCAGGTGCGGCCGTTGATGGGCGCCGACCTCATCATCGTCGTGTTCGCGGTGGTCGTGATCGGCGGCATGGGATCGATCATGGGCTCCATCATCACCGGCTTTGCGCTCGGTGTGATCGAGGGCCTGACCAAGTATTTCTACCCCGAGGCCTCGAACACCGTCGTGTTCGTGCTGATGGTGCTGGTGCTCTTGGTGAAGCCAACGGGACTGACGGGAAGGGCGGCCTGATATGACAGCCTTGACGGACGACACGCTGCCGGTAACCCCGCGCGCGATGCGTGACGAGATGGTCGTGTTCGTGGTGATGGCGCTGCTGCTGGCGTCGGTGCCCTTCACGGGCGTCTATCCGTTCTTCGTGATGCAGGCGCTGTGCTTTGCGCTGCTTGCCTGCGCCTTCAACCTGCTGATCGGCTATGGCGGCCTGTTGTCGTTCGGCCACGCAATGTTCATGGGCACCGCCGGCTATTGCAGCGCGCACGCGCTGAAAGTGTGGGCGTTGCCGCCGGAGCTCGGCATCCTCGTCGGAATCGCCGCGGCGTTCGGGCTGTCGCTCATCACCGGCTATATCTCGATCCGCCGCCAGGGCATCTATTTCTCGATGATCACGCTGGCGCTGTCGCAGCTCCTGTACTTCATCTACCTCCAGGCGCCGTTCACCCATGGTGAGGACGGCATCCAGGGCATTCCGCAGGGGCGGATGTTCGGTTTGCTCGATCTCTCCAAGCCGACGGTGCTTTATTACGTCGTGCTGGTCGGCTTCCTCGCCGGCTTCCTGCTGATCTACCGCATCATCAACTCACCGTTCGGTGAAGTGCTGAAGTCGATCCGCGAGAACGAGCCGCGCGCGATCTCGCTCGGCTACCGGACCGACCAATATAAATTCCTGGCTTTCGTCCTGTCCGGCACGCTGGCCGGCTTTGCCGGATCGCTGAAGGTGTTCGTGGCGCAGAATGCCTCGCTCACCGACGTGCACTGGACGATGTCGGGCGAGGTCGTGCTGATGACGCTGGTTGGCGGTCTCGGCACCATCTTCGGCCCCGTGGTTGGTGCCTTCGCGATCATCGCCATGCAGCAATATCTGGCGGGTTTTGGCCAATGGGTGACGGTGATCCAGGGCTCGATCTTCGTGGTCTGCGTGCTCACCTTCCGTCGCGGCGTCATCGGCGAAATCGCCCATTACTTCCGGCGCTCGCTATAAACCTTTGATATCGTACCAATTTCATTGGTGCGCGAATCCGGTGGATGATCCTGCTCCGCGGGCGTGAGATGACACGCGCGCGGAGCGGAAATGGTCTATGACAGTTTTGTGACGGCCTATTCGGGCCGGGCCATTTCCAACCGGTAGCCTATCCCCATGATGCGATGGTTTCGCGCTTTCCTGCCCAAGGAAGAACGGTTCTTCGACCTGTTCGACCGCCATGCACAGACCGTGATCCAGGGCTCGATCGCTCTCCAGGGCATGCTCAACGGGGGCGAGGAGACGCCGGTCTACTGCCAGCGCGTCAACCAGTTCGAGAACGACGCCGACAACATCACCCGTGAGGTGCTGACGGCAGTGCGTCGCACCTTCATCACGCCGTTCGACCGCGGCGACATCAAGAACCTGATCACCTCGATGGACGACGCCATCGACCAGATGCAGCAGACGGCCAAGGCCGTGATGCTGTTCGAGGTCCGCACGTTCGAGCCGCCGATGCGGGAGATTGGCGGGCTCCTGATCGAATGTGCCAATCTCGTGGGGCGCGCGTTGCCGCTGATGCAGTCGATCGGCCCGAACGTCGCGATGCTGACCGCGATCACGGAAGAGCTGGGCAAGCTGGAGGGCCGGGTCGACGATCTCCACGACATCGGGCTGAAGGAGCTGTTTCTCAAGCACCGTGATGGCAGCGCGATGGATTTCATCGTCGGCGTCGAGATCTACGACCATCTCGAAAAGGTGGCCGACCGTTTCGACGACGTCGCGAACGAGATCAACAGCATCGTCATCGAGCAAGTTTAGGGCAGGGGTCGCGCCGTGGATGCTGCGCTCGGACTTCCTGTCCTCGTCGGCTTGATCGCCGTCGCGCTGCTGTTCGACTTCCTGAACGGCCTGCACGACGCCGCCAATTCGATCGCGACCATCGTGTCCACCCGCGTGCTGCGGCCGCAATTCGCGGTGCTCTGGGCCGCGTTCTTCAATTTCATCGCCTTCATGGTGTTCGGGCTGCATGTTGCCCAGACCATCGGCACCGGCATCATCGATCCCGCGGTGGTCGACGCCCAGGTGATCTTCGCGGCGCTCGTCGGCGCGATCGTCTGGAACCTGGTGACCTGGGGGCTCGGCATCCCATCCTCGTCGTCGCATGCGCTGATCGGCGGCCTCGTCGGCGGCGGCATGGCCAAGGCGGGGATCTCGGCGGCGGTGTGGAGCGGCCTGTCCAAGGCGGTGCTGGCGATCGTGCTGTCGCCGCTGGTCGGTTTCCTGCTCGCGATGATGCTGGTCGCGATCGTGTCCTGGCTCTCGGTGCGCTCGACGCCGTTTGCGGTCGATCGCGCGTTCCGCATCCTTCAATTCGCCTCCGCCTCGCTCTATTCGCTCGGCCATGGCGGCAATGACGCCCAGAAGACCATGGGCATCATCGCCGTGCTGCTCTATTCGCAAGGGCATCTCGGCGGTGAATTCTCGGTACCGTTCTGGGTGGTGCTGTCCTGCCAGGCCGCGATGGCGCTGGGCACGCTGATGGGCGGCTGGCGCATCGTCCGCACCATGGGCCTGCGCATCACCAAGCTGACACCGATGCAGGGCTTTTGCGCCGAAACCGGCGGCGCAGCGACCCTGTTCATGGCGACCTTCCTCGGCGTTCCCGTCTCGACCACCCACACCATTACCGGCGCGATCGTCGGCGTCGGCGCGGCCCGCCGCGTCTCGGCGGTGCGCTGGAACGTCGCGAGCTCGATCGTCTATGCCTGGGTGATCACGATCCCGGCCTCGGCCATTGTCGCGGCGCTGACCTGGTGGGCGGTCCAGATTTTCGTCAGGTGACGAATTTCAGCCCAGCGATGCCGGCGACGATCAGCCCGATGCTGGCGAGGCGGAACGCCGTGGCCGGCTCGCCGAACAGAATGATGCCAAGCGCGGCGGTACCGACCGCACCGATGCCGGTCCAGACCGCATAGGCGGTTCCGACGGGCAGTGTTTTAAGAGCAAGTCCGAGCAGAATGACGCTGCCGGCCATCGCCACGAGCGTGATGACGGACGGAACAAGCTTGGTAAAGCCCTCGGTGTATTTCAGGCCGATCGCCCAGGTAATCTCGAGAAGACCGGCGACGAACAGGATGCTCCAGGCCATGACGACCCTCCATTCAAGGCAGGGTCGTCCCCGCGGCGGATATGCTGATGAGGGGGGAGGCCGTCCTCCCCGGGAGCGGATATGGGGCTGGCCGTAGGGCTCCGCAATCACCACATGAGGCTTGATCAGGCCCATTTTCCCTGCCAAACGCTCCCGCCATGTCCGACATCGCCATATCAGCCGACTCGCCGGCCCGTTCCCCGCTCGCCACCGAGGTGGCGCGGCGGCGCACCTTCGCGATCATCTCCCACCCGGACGCGGGCAAAACCACGCTGACCGAGAAACTGCTGCTGTTCGGCGGCGCCATCAATCTCGCCGGCCAGGTCAAGGCCAAGGGCGAGCGGCGCAACACCCGTTCGGACTGGATGAAGATCGAGCGCGAGCGCGGCATCTCGGTCGTGACCTCGGTCATGACGTTCGAGTTCGAGGGTCTCGTGTTCAATCTGCTGGACACGCCGGGCCACGAGGACTTTTCGGAGGACACCTACCGTACGCTCACGGCCGTCGACTCCGCCGTCATGGTGATCGACGCTGCCAAGGGCATCGAGGCGCGCACCCGAAAGCTGTTCGAGGTCTGCCGCCTGCGCGACATTCCGATCATCACCTTCATCAACAAGATGGACCGCGAAAGCCGCGACGTGTTCGAGCTGCTCGACGAGATCGAGAAGACGCTGGCGCTCGACACCACGCCGATGACCTGGCCGGTCGGCCGCGGCCGCGATTTCCTCGGCACCTATGACGTCGCCAATGGCGGCGTGCGCCTGCTCGAAGGCGGCGGCGCCAAGACCGGTGCGGCGCAGCAGATCGAGATCGCGGAACTGGCCAAGCTCAACGCCAATCTCGACGTCTCCGCGGTGAAGGACGAGCTCGAGCTCGTCACCGAGGCTTCAAAACCGTTCGAGCTCGCCGCCTTTCGCGAGGGGCATCTGACGCCGGTCTATTTCGGCAGCGCGCTGCGCAATTTCGGCGTCGGCGACCTCCTGGAAGGCCTCGGCAAGTTCGCGCCGGAGCCGCGCGCGCAGGAGAGCGACCAGCGCAAGATCGAGGCGACCGACCCGCGCATGAGCGCCTTCGTGTTCAAGATCCAGGCGAACATGGATCCGAACCACCGCGACCGCATTGCTTTTGCGCGCCTGTGCTCCGGCAAGCTCAGCCGCGGCATGAAGGCCAAGCTGGTGCGCACCGGCAAGAGCATGCCGCTGTCGAGCCCGCAATTCTTCTTCGCGCAGGACCGGTCGGTCGCGGACGAAGCCTTCGCCGGCGACGTCGTCGGTATTCCCAATCACGGCACGCTGCGCATCGGCGACACCCTGACCGAGGGCGAGGATTTCACCTTCGTCGGCGTACCGAGCTTCGCGCCGGAAATCGTCCGCCGCGTGCGTCTCACCGACGCGATGAAGGCGAAGAAGCTGAAGGAAGCGCTTCAGCAGATGTCCGAAGAGGGCGTTGTGCAAGTGTTCCGCCCGCGCGACGGCGCACCGGCGCTGGTCGGCGTGGTCGGGGCGCTGCAGCTTGACGTGCTGAAGGCACGGCTCGAGGCGGAATATTCGCTGCCCGTCGAGTTCGAGGTCAGCGAGTTCCAGCTCGCCCGCTGGGTCTCATCCGAAGATCGCAAGAAGCTCGACACTTTCATCGCGGCCAACACCTCGAGCATCGCCGACGATGTCGACGGCGATCCCGTGTATCTGGCGAGAAACGAGTTCTATCTCGGCTACGCCAGGGAGCGCGCCGAGGGCATCGAGTTCACGAACGTCAAGGACGTCAAGAAGAAGGGGTAGGGCGCTCTCTGCGCTTGCTGCGTGGCCACACTCCGCTGTCATTCCCCGCGTAGGCGGGGAATCCAGTACGCCGCAGCCTCTCGATTCCATCACCGCCGTCTCGGAGTACTTGGTCGCCCGGTCGAGCCGGGCGACGACACCGGAGCTAAACGCGAGCATGTGAACAGCCGCAGGCTTGACGCGTTCGTTGGCAATGCCACGTTTGTGCGTGTGACATTGTGAGCTCGCATCATGTGGCGCGGCATCCTCGTTTTCCTCATGTTGGCGATATCGACGGTTGCCGCCGATGCGCAGCGCCGCCAGATCAATCCGATCCCGTTTTCGCATGAGCCTTGCAGCGTGCTCGCCGGCCGGCCCTGCACGCCGTACTATTGCAGCCCGCTCGAGCCCGGCCCCTGCATTCCCGAGATCGATTATCCCTACGGTCAGAACCTCCAGCTCACGATCGAAACCGTGCCGACGGAGGCTGATCGCGCCAAATACCGGAAGCCGGATCACGATCTCGATACGATCGGCGATCTCTTCGCCGAGCTACGCACCTGCTGGTCGCCGCCATCGGACAATGCGCGCGCGGGCATGCAGATGGCGGTGCGCTTCAGCTTCAACAAGGCAGGCGGCATGATCGGTCCGCCGCAGCTGACCTATGCGACCGCGGGCGTCCCGGCCGATACCCGAACGACCTATCTCAACGCGATCAATTCATCGCTGAAAGCCTGCCTGCCGCTCAAATTCACCAGCGGCCTCGGGGGAGCGCTGGCTGGGCGTCCGATCGCGATCCGCTATGTCGATAATCGCGAGCTTGGAAAATAGCTCTATCCCCGCATCTTGCGGACTGCGCTTGCGCGGGTCTCGCAGGATGAAGGCCGCGCTGTTGCAGACCCGAGCCTGCACGCCTGACCATGAGGCGCGAGAGTTGCGACCCGCGCCCAATCGATGATACGCCATGGGCGGGGGCGCTGGTTGAGGGGAGGATGTCGTGGGTCTGCTGGTCATGATCCTGGGGCTGATGCTGTTTTTTGCGGCCCATGTTTTCACAACGAAACGAGAGGCGCGCGCGCAGGCGATCGCGAGGCTGGGCGAGGGGACCTACAAGATCCTCTATGCGGCCGTCTCGCTTGCGGGGCTGGCGCTGATCATCTGGGGCTTCGCCCATTATCGCGCTGCCGGAATGATCCCGGTTTGGGAGCCGCCGGTCGCATTCAAGCACATTACAGTGGCGCTGATGCTGCCCGCGGTCATCCTGGTGGTGGCGTCCTACTTGCGCGGGCGCATCTATGCGACGCTGAAGCATCCGATGCTGGCGGGCATCAAATTGTGGGCGGCCGCGCATCTGCTCGCCAATGGCGATCTCGGCTCCATCATCCTGTTTGGCTCGTTCCTGGGCTGGGCCGTGTACGACCGCATCTCGCTGAAGCATCGCACCGATGGCGGCGGCCCGCCGATTCCGGTGGGCGGGGTCACCAATGATCTGATCGCCGTTGCAGTCGGTGTCGTCGCTTATCTCGCGCTGGCCTTCGCATTCCACCCGGTTGTGATCGGCGTTCCCGTCATGGGAGGCTGACGACAGCCGATCAGCGCAAGACGGTTCCGCGCAGCCGTGCGCGGAACGTGACAAGCAACAGCCGAGGGCATCCCGATGGACTGGTCGCAATCTCAGATCCCGCCGATGCGGTTCGAGGCGCGCTTTGGCGATCGGGTGGTGCCGGCCTTCTGCGACCGGCCGGCGAGCCTGTGGGCGATGATCGCGGACGCTTGCGCCCGCAATCCGGATGGCGAAGCGCTGATCGCAGGCGATGTCCGGTTGAGCTGGCGGCAGGCCGTGGAGCAGGCCGCGCGGATCGCGGCCGGCTTTCGCAAGCTCGGCCTGCAGCGTGGCGATCGCGTCGCGATCCTGCTCGGCAATCGCATCGAATTTCCGCTGCTGCTGTTTGCCGCCGCGCATGAGGGGCTGGTGACGGTGCTGCTCGGCACGCGCCAGCAGAAGCCCGAGATCGCCTATGTCCTCGCCGATTGCGGCGCCAAGGTCCTGATCCATGAAGCGGGGCTGACCGGGCGGCTGCCCGCTGCGCTTGACGTCCCCGATGTCATCCACCGCATCGCCGTCGACAGCGATCAGGCCCTGTCGCGTTTCGCCGTGCTCGCCGACCACGCCCCGGCACCGGCGCCGGTCGAGATCGGCGAGGAGGACACCGCGATGATCCTCTACACCTCGGGCACGACGGGCAAGCCGAAGGGCGCGATGCTCGCCCATTGCAACATCGTCCATTCCTCGATGGTGTTCGTCTCCTGCCTGCAATTGACGGAAGCGGACCGCTCGATCGCGGCCGTACCGCTCGGCCACGTCACCGGCGTCGTCGCCAACATCACGACCATGATCCGCTGCGGCGGCGCGCTGATCATCATGCCGGAGTTCAAGGCTGCCGATTATCTCAAGCTCGCCGCGCGCGAGCGCGTCACCTACACGGTGATGGTGCCGGCGATGTACAATCTCTGCCTGCTCCAGCCCGATTTCGACAGCTACGATCTCTCGAGCTGGCGCATCGGCGGCTTTGGCGGCGCGCCGATGCCGGTCGCGACCATCGAGAAGCTCAAGGCGACGATTCCCGGCCTGAAGCTCGCGAACTGCTACGGTTCGACCGAGACGACGTCGCCCTCGACGATCATGCCGGGCGAGCTGACTGCAAGCCACATCGACAGTGTCGGCCTGCCGTGTCCAGGTGCCCGCATCGTCGCGATGGGTGCGGACGGGCGCGAGCTGCCTCATGGCGAGATCGGCGAGCTCTGGATCCAGAGCGCCTCCGTCATCAAGGGCTACTGGAATAACCCGAAGGCGACGGCCGAAAGCTTCACGGGCGGATTCTGGCATTCCGGCGATCTCGGCTCGGTCGACGCGGAGGGGTTTGTCCGCGTGTTCGACCGCCAGAAGGACATGATCAATCGCGGCGGCCTGAAGATCTATTCGGCCGAGGTCGAATCCGTGCTGGCCAGCCACCCCGCCGTTGTCGAGAGCGCGATCATTGCCAAGGCCTGCCCGGTGCTGGGCGAGCGCGTCCACGCCGTGGTGGTGACGCGGGCGCCGGTGGCGAGCGAAGCCTTGCGCGCCTGGTGCGCGGAGCGGCTGTCCGACTACAAGGTCCCCGAAACCATGGCGATCACCCCCGAGCCGCTGCCGCGCAATGCCAACGGCAAGGTGCTGAAGCGGCAGCTGCGGGAGCTCCTGGGAACCTGAGCCGGACAGGCCGGTCCGGGCTATCCCAGGTGGTTAACGCCTTGATTGGGCTCGCTTTGCCTTGCCACCGCCATATCGTTAGGCTACCCCGCCGCCACGTGGGGACGGGATTCCTGACGCGAACGCATTGGCGCGCGCACCCGGACGGGCATGGGATTAGCATAAGTGTCTGAATTATTTGACGAAGTCGACGAGGAAGTACGTCGCGAACAGCTCAAGAAGCTGTGGGACAAGTATTCGATTGTCTTCATTGCCCTGATGGTGCTGATCGTGGCTGCCGTCGGTGGCTGGCGCGGCTACCAGTATCTGGAGGGCAAAAAGGCCGCCGAGGCCGGCGCCGCCTTCGAGAAGGCCGCTGAGCTGTCCGACCAGGACAAGCACGCGGAGGCCGAGGCCGCCTTCACCGCGCTCGCCGCCAAGGCTCCTTCGGGTTATCGCACCCTGGCGCGGCTACGTGCCGCGGCCGAGGCAGCGCCCCGCGATCCCAAGGCGGCCGCCAAGATGTTTGACGACATCGCCGCCGATCGCAGCATCGGTGGTGAGTGGCAGGATCTGGCGAAGCTCCGCGCCGCCGGCTTGCTGGTCGACAGCGCGTCCTATGCCGACATGCAGCAGCGGCTGGAGTCCTCCGCCGCGCCCAAATCCACGTTCCGCCACAGCGCCCGCGAGTTGCTGGCGCTATCGGCCTGGCGCAACAACGACATGACCGCAGCCCGCAAATGGCTCGACGCGATTGCCGAGGACGGCGAAACGCCGCCCGGTTTGCGCTCACGCGCCGAGGCGCTCCAGGCCCTGCTGCCGCCCGTCGCCAAAAGCTGACCAAGAGCTGACCTTCGGGCTCTCTGACGTAGACGAGACACAAGATGCGCCGCACGCCACGCTTGATCGCAGCCGCCGTCCTGATCGCCTTCACGGGCATCCTGGGCGGCTGCTCCAGCTTCGATCCAAGCGACATGCTCGACTTCCTCGACACCAAGAAGAAGCTGCCGGGCGACCGCAAGCCGGTCTTCCCGGAGGGCGTTCCGGGCCTCGAGCAGGGCGTGCCGCGGGAGATGTACAAGGGCGCAGCACAGCAGCAGCCGGATCCGAACGCACCGGCCGTCGCGGCTCTGCCCGCCGAGCCGCCGCCCGAGGCCAAGCCGGCAAAGGGTGCCAAGGCGAAGAAGACCAAACAGCCTGCCAGCACCGCGGCCGCGCCCGCTGAGGCGCCGGCGGGCGAGGTCGACGGCGAGGCCCAGCCGGAGGCCGCGCCGCCCACGGCTGCTCCGCCGCCCAAGCAGAAGATCGTGCGCAAGCGCACCACCGCCCCGCCGCCGGATCAACCCGTCCAGCAGGCGCAACCGACCCAGACCACCCAGCAGCAATCGCAGGGAGCTTTCCCGGCACCGATGCCGAGCGGCAGCTTTTCGCGCTGATCACTTCATTACATTGACAGGCGCGGCCTTCGCAGCGCACGAATGACCGATGTCCTTCACGATTGCTATTATCGGCCGGCCAAATGTCGGCAAATCGACGCTGTTCAACCGCCTGGTTGGGCAGAAGCTCGCGCTCGTCGATGACCTGCCGGGCGTCACCCGCGACCGCCGCGAAGGCGAGGCCAGGCTCGGCGACCTCGAATTCACCATCATCGACACCGCCGGCCTCGACGAGGGCGCCAAGGGCTCGCTGACCGCGCGCATGCAGGAGCAGACCGAGGCCGCGATCGCACAGGCCGACGCGCTGTTCTTCGTCATCGACGCCCGCATCGGCCTGACGCCCACCGATCGCGCCTTCGCCGATTTCGCCCGCAAGGCCGACAAGCCGGTACTGCTGGTCGCCAACAAGAGCGAAGGCAAGCACGGCGATGCCGGCGCGATGGAGGCCTTTGCGCTCGGCCTCGGCGATCCCATCCAGGTCTCGGCCGAGCACGGCGAAGGCATGGGCGAGCTGTATGACGCCCTCCGCGAGTTGATGCCGGAGCCTGTCGAGGAAGATGAAGCCGAGGACGACGAGCCGCTGACCGAGGAGGAGGCCGCGACGCGTCCGATCCGCGTCGCCATCGTCGGCCGGCCCAATGCCGGCAAGTCGACGCTGATCAATCATCTGCTCGGCGAGGAGCGCCTGCTGACGAGCCCGGAGGCCGGCACCACGCGCGATTCCATCGCGGTCGAGATCAACTGGAAGGGCCGCGATTTTCGCGTGTTCGATACCGCAGGCCTGCGCCGTCGCTCGCGCATCGAGGAAAAGCTGGAGAAGCTCTCGGTCGCCGACGCGTTGCGCGCGGTCCGCTTTGCCGAAGTCGTCGTGATGATGATGGACACGCAGAACCGCTTCGAGGAGCAGGACCTGCGCATCGCCGATCTGATCGAGCGCGAAGGCCGCGCGGTCGTGCTCGCCGTCAACAAATGGGATCTGATGGAGACCAAGGGCGGCGGCGCCGTCTCGGGCCTGCGCCGGGATGCCGACCATTGGCTGCCGCAGATCAAGGGCGTGCCGATCGTCGCCGTATCAGGTCTGATGGGCGAGGGCATCGATCGTCTGATGCAGGCGATCCAGGATGCCTACGCCGTCTGGAACAGGCGCGTGCCGACCTCCGCGCTCAATCGCTGGTTCGAGCAGGCCGTGCAGGCCAATCCGCCGCCGGCGGTGTCCGGCCGACGGCTCAAGCTGAATTACATCACGCAGAACAAGGCGCGTCCGCCGAGCTTCGTGCTGTTCTGCTCGCGCGCGGACGCGGTGCCGCAGTCTTATTTGCGCTACCTGACCAATTCCATGCGCGAGACCTTTGAGCTGCCGGGTACGCCGGTGCGCATCACCTTGCGCGAAAAGGCCAACCCCTTCGCCCACAAGCGCAAGCGGCCGTCGTGAGCAACGATGCCGGCGAGGCGACGGCGCGAAGCGCTGCGCCGGTCCGGCGTGGTGCCGTCGCCTTCATCTTCGTCACCATCCTGCTCGACATGCTCGCGCTCGGCGTGATCATGCCGATCCTGCCGAAGCTGATCGAGAGCTTCGTCGACAACGACACCGCGCATGCGGCCCGTATCTTCGGCCTGTTCGGCACCGCCTGGGCGCTGATGCAGTTCGTGTTCTCGCCGGTGCTCGGCGCGCTGTCGGATCGCTTCGGACGGCGGCCGGTGGTGCTGCTGTCGAATTTCGGGCTCGCCGCCGACTATGTGCTGATGGCGCTCGCGCCGTCGCTGCTCTGGTTGTTCATCGGCCGCGTGATCTCGGGCATCACCTCGGCGAGCATTTCGACCGCCTTTGCCTATATCGCCGACATCACGCCGCCGGAGCGGCGCGCGGCCGTCTTCGGCAGGATTGGAGCTGCCTTCGGCGCCGGCTTCATCCTGGGCCCGGCGCTCGGCGGCCTGCTCGGCGATATCGATCCGCGGCTGCCGTTCTGGGCGTCGGCGGCTTTGAGCTTTGCCAATGCGCTCTATGGGCTCTTCGTCCTGCCGGAATCGCTGGCGCCGGAGCGGCGCGCGCCGTTCCGCTGGACCAGCGCCAATCCGGTCGGAGCGCTGCACTTGCTGCGTTCCAACGCGGCGCTGGCCGCGTTATCCATCGTCAACTTCATCGCACAGGTCGCGCATGTCGTGCTGCCCTCGACCTTCGTGCTCTATGCGACCTATCGCTACGGCTGGGATTCCAAGACCGTGGGTCTGACGCTCGCGATGGTCGGCATCTGCGCCATGGTGGTGCAGGGGCTCGCGATCGGCCCGATCGTGCGCGTGCTCGGCGAGCGGAATGCGCTGGTCCTCGGTCTGTGCTGTGGCGCGATCGGCTTCGTGATCTTCGGCGCGGCGCCGACCGGCCCGCTGTTCTGGATCGGCATTCCCGTGATGTCGCTGTGGGGCATCTCGGGCGCCGCCATGCAATCGCTGATGACGCGACTGGTCGCGCCCGATCAGCAGGGCCAGTTGCAGGGCGCGACCGCGAGCGTGCAGAGCGTCTCGCAGCTCGTCGGGCCGTTCCTGTTCACGCTGACGTTTTCCTATTTCATCGGCGCCAGCGCGCCGTGGCATCTGCCCGGCGCGCCATTCCTGCTTGCGGCGGTGCTGATGGTGGCATGTGTCGCGATCGCGATGCGGACGCTGGCGACTACGAAGACGGTCTCGTAGGGTGGGCAAAGCGAAGCGTGCCCACCGCTACTTCGTCAACTCGCGGAGAGAAGGTGGGCACGGCGCTTACGCGCCTTTGCCCACCCTACGGCAGCGTCGACTCTCTTACTTCTTCACCAGCGGACACTCGCTGTCCTTGAGCGGCTTGGCCGCGTCTTCCGCTGCGATCGTGGCGATCTGCTTGTAGTAGTCCCACGGGCCCTTCGACTCCTCGGGCTTCTTCACCTCGAACAGATAGGCCGGGATGAGACGGCGTCCGTCCTGGCGCAGCGGGCCATTGCCGAACAGCGGATCGTCGGTCGGCAGCTCCTTCATCTTGGCGACGACCTTGGCGCCGTCATGCGGGTTGCCGCCGAGCGCTTCCATCGCCTTGAGATAGTGCAGCACCATCGCGTAGTTGCCGGCCTGGGTCATCGACGGCATCGCGTTCTTGCTGGCCAGGGCAGCGAAGCGCTTCGACCAGGCGCGCGTCTGCTCGTTCATGTCCCAGTAGAAGGACTCGGTGAAGGTCAGGCCGTGCGCGGTCTTTAGGCCCAGCGAATGCACGTCGTTGATGAACAGCAGCAGCGCCGCGAGCTTCTGGCCGCCCGATACGATGCCGAATTCGGCCGCCTGCTTGATCGAGTTCGTGGTGTCGCCGCCGGCATTGGCGAGGCCGACCACCTTGGCCTTGGACGATTGGGCCTGCAGCAGGAAGGACGAGAAGTCCGAGCTGTTGATCGGGTGCTTGACGCTGCCCAGCACCTTGCCGCCGTTCGCCGTCACGACGGCCGTGGTGTCGCGTTCCAGCGCGTGGCCGAAGGCGTAATCCGCGGTAAGAAAGAACCAGGTGTCGCCGCCGGCCTTGGTCAGCGCCTTGCCGGTGCCGTTGGCGAGCATGTAGGTGTCGTAAGTGTAGGAGATCGTGTTCGGCGTGCAGGCCTTGCCGGTCAAGTCGGCAGAGGCGGCGCCGGAATTCAGCAGCACCGAATTCTTTTCCTTGACGAGGTTGCTGACCGCAAGCGCGACGCCGGAGTTCGGCGTATCGGCGATCGCATCGACCTTCTCGTTATCGATCCACTGCCGAGCGATATTGACGCCGACGTCCGGCTTGTTCTGGTGATCGCCGCTCAGAACGTCGATCTTCCAGCCCTTCTTGAGCAGGCCGGAATCCTCGACGGCCATCTTGATCGCGACCACGGAGTTCGGGCCGCCGATATCGGCATAAAGGCTCGACATGTCATTCAAGACGCCGATCTTGACGGTCTTGTCCTGCGCGTAAGCGGATGTTGCAAAACCGAAGGCGGCACAGGCCAGAAGGGCCGCATAGCGGCGCGCGAGCGTCGTCGTCATAAAAGGTCTCCTCCATTTTCAATATGCGGACGGCTCTCTTGCGGAGCCTTGTTCCGGCTGATCGCTCTACCGTGTCCCACGGCTGGCGGCAATGCGCCTAAAGCCGGATGACGCTGCGGCGTAGCGTCATCCGTCGGTTAACCTTTGGGCAAAGTGTGTTGAGACGCTATTTGAGCGCGTCCGAGGTCAGCTTGAATTTCTGGATGCGCTTACCGGTGTCGACCTCGGCGGTATAGACGTTACCCTTGGCGTCTATCGCCATGGCATGCACCCAGTGGAACTGCCCGGCATTGCGGCCGTTGTGGCCGAAGCTGCCGACCACGCTGCCGTCCTCGCGCTTGATCACCCGGATCTCGTTGTTCTCGCCGTCGGCGCTGAGCAAATAGGTCTGCTTCGGATCGGGCCAGATCGCGATGTCCCACACCGCGCCGTTGCCGAGGGTGTTCTTCTCGAAGAAGAACTCCTTCACGAAGGTGCCATCCTTTTTGAACACCTGGATGCGATTGTTGATGCGGTCGCAGACGTAGACGAGACCGTCATTGGCGAGCTTCACGCAATGGACGGGATTTCCGAATTGTTGGGAGACGGGCGCCTTGGGATCATACGCCGCCTGCTTGTTGTCATCGGGCTTGTTGCCATAGGCGCCCCAGTGCCGCTTGTAAGCGAGCGTCGTCGCATCGAACACGATGACGCGGCGGTTGCCATAACCGTCGGCGACGTAGATTTCGTTCGCCGCCTTGTCGATCGCGGTTTCGGCGGGCTTGCCGAGCTGCGTGGTGTCGTTGCTGCCGAGGCTCGGCGCGATCTTTCCGATCTGGGCGACGAACTTGCCGTCGAGCGTGAATTTCAAAATGGCATTGTCGTTGTCGGCGTTGCCGCCGACCCAGACGAAGCCGCGCTCGTCGACCTCGATGCCGTGCTCGCGGCCGACCCATTCATAGCCTTCGCCCGGACCGCCCCACGACCGCAGCAGATTGCCGTCGGTGTCGAATTCGAGCACGGGAGGCGCCGACACGCAGCACTTTGAGCGCGGCGGGTTGAGGCTCGCGCCTTTCTCGTCATCGGTGAGCGAGCGCGGGCGATGGATCACCCAGATATGGCCCTGCCAGTCGACGGTGATGCCGCCGACCTGGCCGAGGATCCAGTTGTTAGGTAGCTGTTTTGGCCAGGAGGCATCGACCGCGAAGGTCGGGACGTCGCCCGCAGTCGCCGTGCCTGGAAGCACGAACGCGATGGCTGCAATCAGGATGGAGAAGGCGTGAGAGACTCGTACGAGCGCAGGGCCGAGCCTTGTACAGACAAGCCCTGCGCGATCATGCCACGGCGCCATGGCAACCTCCCTTTTTTGGCTTGCGGCTTGCTGCCGCTTGGGCGCGGGCAGTCAATCGCGGGGAGGCGCGCGAGTCAATCAGGCCGGCGAGCGGAAGCTCATCAGCGTGCGGGTCTTGTAGTCGTAGAACTTGCCGGTTTCGGTCCAGCCGAGCGTGCACATCGGCACGATGAACTCGGCGACCTGTTCGGGGGTGTCGAGCGTCGCCGGATCTTCGCCCGGCATCAGAGTCGCGCGCATGCGGGTACGGATCGGGCCCGGGTTGAACAGGTTAACACGGAGCGGCGTGTTCGCGGTTTCCTGCGCCCAGGCGCGGGCCAGCGTTTCCAGCGCGGCCTTGGAGGCGGCGTAGGGGCTGACATAGGCGGTGGCCTTGTTGGCGGCGCCCGAGGTGATGAACACGGCGCGGCCGGCATCGGACTGCCTCAGCAGCGGCTCCATGCAGCGGATCAGCTGGAAGTTCGCGGAGACGTTGACCGCCATCACGTCGGTGAAAGTTTTCAGTTCGATGTGGCCGACCGGCGAGGAGGGGCCGAGCACGCCGGCATTGCCGACGAGGATGTCGAGCTTGCCATAACGTTCGTGCAGGCCGGCCCCGAGCCGCGCGATGCCGTCGGAATCGGTGAGATTGAGCGGCACCAGCGTGGCGCTGCCGCCGTCTTTCCGGATCTCGTCATCGAGCTCTTCCAGCCCGCCCTGCGTGCGCGCCGTCGCAACGATATGCGCGCCGGCCTTGGCCAGCGCCCTGGCCGTGGCGAAGCCGATGCCGCGCGAGGCGCCGGTGACGAGAGCGATGCGGTTGGCGAGGGGTTTTGTCATGGCGGGGTTTTACAGGCGTGGATGGCCGGGACAAGCCCGGAATTTCTGCCCTCGAGCTCCCGCCGCAGCCCTACTGGATATTGGTACTATTGTTCGGGCCGTTCCCCGAGCTGTCAGGCGGCACCTTCATGCCCTGCCTGAAGGCAAGACGATGAAGCCGACCAAAAGCCCTCCGCAGAGAATGGCGATGGCCAGCTGCATCGTCGCGGTCGCGCCGTTAGCTCGCCTCCGCCAGCAACGAGAGTTGCCGCGGCTGCTGCTCGGTCTGGGTCTGGTCCGTGAGGTGGGTCGGATACGCCCCGGTGAAGCAATGATCCGAGAATTTCGGATTGGCGGGGTCGCGGCCGGGCTCGCCCATGGCGCGATACATGCCGTCGATCGACAGGAAGGCGAGCGAGTCGGCGCCGATGATCTCGCGCATCTCCTCCAGCGAATGCGTCGCGGCCAGGAGGCCGCCGCGATCCGGCAGGTCGATGCCGTAATAATCGGGATAGAGGATCGGCGGCGAGGCGAGGCGGAAATGCACTTCCTTGGCGCCGGCATCGCGCATCATGCGCACGATCTTCTTCGAGGTGGTGCCGCGCACCAGCGAGTCGTCGATCAGGATGATGCGCTTGCCTTCGATCGCGGCGCGGTTGGCCGAATGCTTCATGCGCACGCCGGACTCGCGGATCGCCTGCGTCGGCTGGATGAAGGTGCGGCCGACATAGTGGTTGCGGATGATGCCGAGCTCGAACGGCACGCCGGAATGCTGGCTGTAGCCGACCGCGGCGGGCACGCCGGAATCCGGCACCGGGACGACGACGTCGATCGGCACATGGCTCTCGCGCGCGAGCTGCGCACCAAAGGCCTTGCGCACTTCGTAGACCGAGCGGCCGTGAACGATGGAGTCCGGACGGGAGAAATAGATGTATTCGAAGATGCAGGGGCGCGGCGCCATCGGCGGGAACGGCTTGTGAATGTCCTGGCCGTTCTCGTCGAACACGATGACTTCGCCGGGCTCGATGTCGCGAATGAAGCGCGCGCCGATGATGTCGAGCGCGCAGGTCTCCGAGGTCAGGATCGGACAACCGTCGAGCTCGCCGAGCACCAGCGGGCGGATGCCGCGCGGATCGCGCGCGCCGACCAGCTTCTTGTTGGTCAGCGAAACCAATGCATAGGCGCCCTCGATCTCGCGCAGGGCGTCGATGTAGCGTTCGATGAAGCGGCTGCGCCGGGAGCGCGCGACGAGATGCAGGATCACCTCGGTGTCGGTGGTCGACTGCATCATCGCGCCGTTCTTCACGAGCTCGCGGCGCAGCGTCAGGCCGTTGGTGAGGTTGCCGTTGTGGGCGACCGCAAGGCCGCCGGCATTGAGCTCGGCGAACAGCGGCTGCACGTTGCGCAGGATGGTGGCGCCGGTGGTGGAGTAGCGGACATGGCCGACGGCCATATTGCCGGGCAGGCGGTCGATCACCTCGCGGCGGGAGAAGGTGTCGCCGACGAGGCCGAGGCGTCGTTCCGAGTGAAAGCGGCTGCCGTCGTAAGAGACGATGCCGGCGGCTTCCTGGCCGCGATGCTGGAGGGCGTGGAGGCCGAGCGCGGTGATGGCCGCGGCGTCAGGGTGGCCATAGATGCCGAAGACGCCGCATTCCTCGCGGAGCGTATCGCCCTCCAAGTCGTCCTGAAGCTCTAGCGCGGCTGGGCCGAGATCAAGTTGGGCGTCCTGGTCAGGGTGTCGCATCTCGTCCGCGCCTCTCTTTTAGGGCCTAATCAACGCGCCGCAGGTTTCTCGATCAGCTTCTTGAGGCTGTCACGAGCAGGTTTGCTGTATCCGTCGCCACTGCCCGAAGGCTGCTGCTCGGAATCAGCTTGATCATCATCTGGTTTGTTTTTCTTGAATCTCTTCAAGATGGTGTTCTCGGGGTCGTCAGGCAAGAGGGCCATCAGCCAATCGCCGGTTCCCTGGAGCACCACCCGGGACTTGGCCCCCGTGACCCAGTCCGGGCGCTGCTTGTCCGGCACCAGCCAGGTGAAGAACAGGAACGCGACCACGACGATCAAAAGCCCGCGAGCGAGGCCAAACAGGAAGCCCAGGGTCCGGTCCAGCGCGCCGATGCGCGAATCCAGGATCATGTCGGAGATGCGGACCGTGATCACGGAGACCACGACCAGGGTGCCGACGAACACACCGGCGACCACGACGACGCTCGCCACCGTGTCGTTGTTGAAATAGGTCTTTGCGGTCGGCAGCAGCTTCGAGAACGCGTACAGCGTCACGATCGCCGCAGCGCCCCAGGCCGCGATCGACAGGATTTCGCGCATGAAGCCGCGGACCATGGCGAGCAGGCCCGAGATCAGCATCACACCGAGCAGGATCAGGTCGAGGAGTGTTACTGGCATCGGCTGGTCGGGTCCGCTCGTACTTCAAAGGTGCTCAGCGAATCGGTGTTTGGCCGTGGCCCTAAGTGAGGGCCAGACGGCGTTCCCGGCAAGGCCGCAACCACGCAATCCCATGCTGCTTTTGTGACGGCTGTATAGCGGCGGGGGCGGAGGACGTCACCTCCGCCTAACCCTCTCCACGGCGGAATCTTGCCGGTGTGGCATTTTTCTCCGCCGGAGGGCTCTGTTCGCCGCGGCGGGAGCCCCGGGCCGCGATCTCGGCCACCAGCGTCGTCAGGCTGTTGATCGCGTTCAGGGACAGTCCGGCGTCGCCGCCAGCATCGCCGCCCCGGGCCGATTCGGGCAGCACGGCGCGCTTGAAGCCGAGCTTGACCGCTTCCTTGAGCCGGGCCGGGGTCTGCGCCACCGGGCGGATGACGCCGGAGAGCGAAATCTCGCCGAAATAGACAGCATCGGTGGGTAACTGCGCATTAACCAGGGATGAAACCAGTGCGGCCGCGGCGGCCATATCGGCCGCCGGCTCGTGGATGCGCAGGCCACCTGCGACGTTCAGATAGACGTCGTGGCCGGACAGCTTGACCCCGCAATGGGCCTCCAGCACCGCCAGCACCATGGAGAGCCTGCTCTGATCCCAGCCGACCACGGCCCGGCGCGGGGTGCCGAGCGAGGTGGGGGCCACCAAGGCCTGCAATTCGACCAGAACGGGCCTCGTGCCCTCGATGCCCGCGAAGACTGCGGTGCCCGGCGTGCCCAGATCGCGCTCGGACAGGAACAGCTCGGAGGGATTGGTGACCTCGCGCAAACCAAGGCCGCTCATCTCGAACACGCCGATCTCGTCGGTCGGGCCGAAGCGGTTTTTCACGGCGCGCAGGATGCGGAATTGCTGGGAGCCTTCGCCCTCGAAGGACAGCACCGCATCGACCATGTGCTCGACCACGCGGGGGCCGGCGATCTGGCCGTCCTTGGTGACATGGCCGACCAGGATGATGGCAGCACCCGTCTTCTTGGCGAAGCGGATCAGCGCCTGCGCCGAGGCGCGCACCTGGGTGACCGTGCCGGGCGCGGATTCCACCGTGTCGGTCCACATGGTCTGGATCGAGTCGATCACGATCAGCCGCGGCACCGCGCCTTCCGACAGCGTCGAGACGATGTCCTCGACAGAGGTCTCGGCCGCGAGCTGCACCGGCGCGTCCGACAGGCCGAGCCGCTCGGCGCGCAGGCGCACCTGGGCGACCGCCTCTTCGCCGGAGATGTAGACGATGCGGTGGCCGGCGCGCGCCATCATGCTGGTGGCCTGCGTTAGCAGCGTCGACTTGCCGATGCCGGGATCGCCGCCGACCAGCAGCACCGAGCCGCGGACGAAGCCGCCACCGGTGACGCGGTCGAGCTCGGTCATGCCCGAGGACAGGCGAGGAGCGTCCTGGGTCTTCCCCGACAGGCTCTCCAGCGCAAACGTCCGTCCCTTGCGCTTTGAGCGGATCGAGACCGGCACGCTGCCGGTCGTGTCCTCCTCGGCAAGCGTGTTCCACTCGCCGCAGGATTCGCACTTGCCCTGCCAGCGGTTATAGGCCGCGCCGCAGTTCTGGCAGACGAAGGAAAGCGTGTTCTTGGCCATGGGGACAGCGAGTCGAGGGTTTCAGGTTTGCTGATAGCACGGAATGACGGGCGAGACGGCGATCGCCGGCACCCCCATTAGCCCAATTCACCGCAGCCGATACACCCTTTGTTAGCTCTACGCCGCCGCGCCGTTCCGGACTTTGCCAAATGTTAGCGGACGCAGGTCCAGTTTCGAAACCGATACGGGATGGCGAAACGAATGACGGTAGTCTTGCGGATAATGCTCGCCGTGGGCATGGCCTGCGGCTTTCTTCTGCCGGTTGGCGGCGCCGTTGCGGCCGACGCCGGGCGTCTCAACATCGTTTTCGTCAACCCCGGCAAGACCGGCGAGGTCTACTGGGACATGGTCGCGCAGACCATGCAGGCCGCGGGCCGCAAGCTCGACGCGCATGTCGAGGTGCTGACCAGCGAGCGGAATTACCGCACCATGCAGGAGCTTGGCTTCGGCGTGGTGGCACGCGCCGACAAGCCGGACTTCCTCATCCTGTCGAATGAGGAATCCGCTGCCGTTCCCATCCTGGAAGCGGCCGAGGCCGCCGGGGTCAAGACGCTGCTGCTCTCGAACACGCTGATCGGCGACGACGCCGCGCGCCTCGGACCGCCCCGGCAAAAGCTCAAGACCTGGCTCGGCGACATCACGACGGATCTCCAGACCGCGGGTGCGAGGATGGCCAATGCCTTGATCAAAGTGGCGCGCGCCGAGAAATGGCAGAGCCCGGACGGCAAGATCCACATTCTCGGCATCGGCGGCGACGAGATCACGCCGGCCTCGATCGCCCGCAACGCCGGTCTCAAGCTCGCGGTGGACGCCGCGCCCGACGTGGTGGTGGACCGGATGCTGTTCGCCAACTGGACCCAGTCGGAGGCGGAGCAGGTCACCAGGAATTATCTGAGCTGGGCCGCGCGCAAGGAGATCCGGCCTGCCGGCATCTGGGCCGGAAACGATCCGATGGCGCTCGGCGCGCTTCGCGCGGTGGTCGCTGCCGGCCTCACGCCCGGCCGGAACATCCAGCTGGTCGGCCTCAACTGGTCGGAGGACGCGCTGCGCGAGATCAAGGCGGGCCGTCTGCTCATGACCGATGGCGGACATTTCCTGCTCGGCGGCTGGTCGATCGTCCTCCTGCGCGACTACGCCGACGGCTGCGACTTCGCGGCCGCATCGCCCCGCGTCGAGGCCAAGACGTCTGCGATCACGCGCGACAATCTCGCTGCGGTCGGGGACCTCATCAAGACGCGCGCCTTCGATCGGATCGATTTCGCGCGCTTCAGGGCGAGAGCGGGGCGCTGCGGCCAGTATGATTTCTCCATCGATGCGCTCATCTCTTCGCTGACGCTTCCGGAAGGCGCTGCTGACTGATGCGAAACGGTGACGACATGACCGATCCGGATCGCAAGCAGCAGGCGGCGGCGCCGTCGCGCTCGCGCTCGGTGGTCCGCGCGATGCTCTGGGCCACCGTGCCGGTGCTGCTGGTGGTGCAGCTGCTCGCCTCCGCCGGCGTCGAGGCATCGAGCTTCTGGTCGCAGATCAGGCAGCTCGACGCGCGCATTGCCCGCACGGCCGAGAGCCGCGCCGAGCTGATCGCCGAGCCGCTCTGGAAGATGCGCTACGATCAGGTCACGAGCGTCCTCAACGAGATCATGCACGACGAGACCATTGCCGCGGCGGCCGTTTATGACGACACCGGCGTCGCGATCGCCCGCGTGGTGGCGCGGCCGGCGGACCAGGCGGTATCGGAAGTCTCGCGTCCGATCCGCTACAGCAACGGCAACATCGCCGTGCAGGCCGGTCGTATCGCGATCGCCTATTCCTATGCGACGGTCTACACGGACACGGGCAGCCGGCTGATGTTGCTGCTGGTGGTCGGCCTGCTCGCGACATTTGCCACCCTGATCGCGATGCGGATCTCGGCCAACATCTTCATCGGCAAGCCGCTCACCGCGATCATGTCGGCGATCCAGCGCAGCAAGCAGGACGGGCGCGCCTATCCGGCCGACATCAAATCGACGAACGAATTCGGCCAGCTCGCGCGTGCCTTCAACGCCATGCAGCACACGACGTCGGGGGCGCTCGACCGGCTCGGGCACATGGCCGCGCACGATCCGCTCACGGGCCTGCCCAATCGTCGCTCGCTGTCCGAGCATCTGGTGACCCTGAGCGGCGATGCCGGCTCGCCGGACTCGCTGATCGCCTTCTGCTTCATCGATCTCGACGACTTCAAGGGCATCAACGACACCTTCGGCCATGATGCCGGCGACAAGTTCCTGGTGCACATCTCCGAGCGCCTTCGTGATGCGGTCGAACCGCAGGATTGGGTCGCCCGGCTCGGCGGCGACGAATTCGTCGTCATCCGCCCCGAGGTCAGCAATGAAGCGACCGCTCAGGCGTTCGCGCGCCAGCTGTTAGATGCGATTTCCGAGCCGATCCGGCTGCACGACAAGCAGGTCGTGCCGCGCGCCAGCATCGGCCTTGCCGTGCGCCGCGCCGGCGATCCCGAGCTGTCGCATTTGCCGGCGCTCGCCGACATCGCGCTCTACCATGCCAAGAGCAAGGCGCCGGGCACCGTCGCTGTGCTCGACGAAGCGCTTCAGCGCGACTATCGCCGCCGCCGGGACCTCGAGCTCGCCATTCCCGCGGGCTTCGCCGAGGGGCAGTTCGAGGTCTGGTATCAAAGCCAGGTCGACCTCGGGAGCCAGGCCGTTGTCGGCCTCGAGGCGCTGATCCGCTGGCGCCATCCCGAACTTGGCTTGATCGGTCCCGGCGAATTCCTGTCGCTGATCGAGCGCAGCGGCAACAATGCGCGGCTGACGCGCTACGTGCTGACCGATGCCTGTCGCGCGTTGCAGCGACTGGCATCCGCCGGCAGGCCGCAGATCCGGATCGCGATCAACCTGCCGCCGTCCGAGCTCGCCGACCATTCGCTCGCTGCCGAGCTGCGCGCGACCTGCGCGCGTTTCGATGTCGCGGCATCATTGCTGGAGCTCGAGATCACCGAGGGCTCGCTGATCAACAACATCGCCAGCGCCTCCGAGACGCTGCACCGCCTGCGGCGCCTGGGCGCAACCATCGCGCTCGACGATTTCGGCACGGGCTACAGCTCGCTCGCGCATCTCAGGCGGTTCCCGCTCGACAAGGTCAAGATCGACAAAGCCTTCATCAGCGAGATCCCTGACAGCGCGGAAGACAAGGCGATCGTCGGCGTCATCGCCTCGCTCGCCGGCACGCTAGGGCTGACGCTCGTCGCGGAAGGCATCGAGCGGCCCGAGCAGGCCGACGCCATGCGCGAGATGGGCGTGATGCTCGGGCAGGGTTATCACTACCATCGGCCGCAGCCGCTCGACGCCGTGCTGCAATGGCTCGAAAAGCAGGCGGTACCAACTGAGACAAGCCGCGTCCTCGCCGGCAGCCCGTCGATCGCGCCCGAATTCGCCGCCTGAGCGCGATTACGACTGCGTTGCGTTCCAGAGCATGGAGAGGCCCGCAGCGATCATGATCGCGTCCATCACCACGCGGAACATCTCCGGCTTGAGATGCAGCACGAAGCGCTTTGCGATGAAGGCGCCCGACATCAGCGAGGAGCCTGCGATCAGGCCCTTGATGAAGACGTCAGCGGTCAGCGCGCCGAAACGTTCGAAGGTCACGGACTTCGCGAAATAGAGGCCGAGTGAGGAGGCCGCTTCGGTTGCGAGGAAGGCGCCCTTGGACAGGCCGTAGAACAGGAACAGCGGCACGCTGAGCGGGCCGGTCGAGACCACGATGCCGGTGAGATAGCCGATGATCGCCCCGCCGATCGCGAGGTGCCAGAGATTGGCCTTGAGATCGTGCCGCGCCAGCCAGTGCCGCACCGGCACCATCGCGATCAGGAAGACGCCGATGGCGAGATCGACGGCGTGCGAGGGGAGCGCGAGCAGCGTGCGCGCGCCCAACACGGCGGCCGGAATGCCCGTCACCGAATAGGCCGCGCAGGCACGCCAGTCGACCTCGCGCCACCACGCCAGGATCCGCGAGAAATTCGCCATCACGGAGGCGACCGCCATGATCGGCACGGCTTCCTTCGGCCCATAGGCATAGACCAGCACCGGCATCAGCATGATCGACGACCCCGTGCCGACGATGCCTGAGACGGTGCCGGCGATCAGGCCGACGATGAGGACGAAGAGAAAGGCCAAGGTGCTCTCCACGAATCGGGAGAGTTTAGCCGTGGCCGGCGATGCGGGCGATCCATTCCAGGCGAGGGAACCAATCGCTCAGCGCATGCCATCCCGGCCGGCCGTCAGCCTTGCTCGTCCATGATGCGCAGCTTCTCGACGCGGCGGCGAAAATCCTCGTCCGTCGAGAACTCGGCCGAGAGATAGGACGAGACCAGATCCACGGCGAGCCAGGCGCCGACGATCTGCGCTCCGATGCACATGACGTTGACGTCGTCATGCTCGACGCTCTGATGGGCGGAATGAACATCGTGGCAAACCGCGGCGCGGATGCCCTTCATCTTGTTGGCTGCGATCGAGGCTCCGACGCCGGTGCCGCACACCATGATGCCGCGTGCGGCTTCGCCTGACGTCACCTTCTGAGCCACGGCCCGCGCGATGTCGGGGAAGTCCACCGGCTTGTCGTCATGGGAGCCGACATCGACGATGTCGTGGCCGAGGCTGCGGATGTGATCGATAACGGTCTGCTTGAGCGGCCAGCCGGCGTGGTCGGATCCGATGACGAGACGCATGTGATGTCCTTCTTGATTTTATGTTGGTCGTGACAGCCGCTTCGCGGCTGCCACGATTTTCCCTGGTTTCAGCTGCGCATGTCGGGCGGCAGCTCGACCCCGTGGAATTTCTTGTAGATCGCGTTGAGCTTGCCGTTCTTGACGTTCTCGGTGATCCAGGCGTTGAGCTTGTCCATCAGGCGCTGCTCGCCCTTCTTCAGGCCGATCGCGAGGTCGAAGGTCGCCAGCGGGATCCGGGATTCGAACACGCGCGACGGGTTCTTCACCCCGATCTGGTTGATGATCGTCGCCGACGAGGCGACGCAGTCGACCTGGCCGGAGACGGCCGCCGTCACCATCGTGGCGTCGTCGTCGTAGCGCGAGATCTTGAGGTCCTTGTCCTTCATGTTGGACAGGGTGGTGTCCTGCGTGGTGCCGCGGGAGACGCCGATCGACTTGTCCTTCAAGTCGGGCCAGTCCTTGACGGTCGAGGATTTCAGGCAACCGACGTCGGATTGCAGCGTCGCATAGCGCTTGGTGAAGTCGATGACCTTGGCGCGATCGGGCGTCACCGACAAGGTCGAGATGATGATGTCGGCCTTGCCGGTCAGGACGTTGGGGATGCGTGTCGCGCCGGTGGTCTGGATGAATTCGAGCTCGAGCCCCCAATCCTTGGCGAGCAGTTGCGCCACTTCGACGTCGGAGCCGGTCGGCTTCATGCTGCTGTCCATCATACCCGAGGGCGGAATGGCGACGTCCGTCGAGATGCGGATCTTCTTGGCCTGCGTGATGTCGTCGAGCAGATCGGCCGATGCCGGCGTGGCTGATATCATGACGAGGCCGAACAGCGCGGTGGCGGTCCCCAGCAGTGTCTTGTTTGTCATCCTTGGTTCTCCTCTCCTGTTATGATTTTAAGTTTCCAGTGCCCACGAATTGCGTGAGTTCGGGCGTCGCCGGCGACGTCAGGATCGAGGCGGGGCCGGTCTCGTGGACCTTGCCGCGATGCATGAAGACGATCCGGTCGGCGATGCCTTTGGCAAAACCCATCTCATGGGTGACCATCACCATGGTCATGCCGTCCGCCGCCAACTGCTCGATCACCTTCAGCACCTCGCCGGTGAGCTCGGGATCGAGCGCGGAGGTGACCTCGTCGAACAGCATCACCTTCGGCTGCATCGCGAGCGAGCGGGCGATCGCCGCGCGCTGCTGCTGGCCGCCCGAGAGCTGCTCGGGATAGGCGTGCAGTTTCTCGTCGAGCCCGACCTGCGCGAGCACTTTTCGGGCGAGGTCCCTGGCTTGCGAGGTGGCCATGCCCTTCACGGCGCAGGGGGCGAGCGTGATGTTCTGTTCGATGGTGAGGTGCGGAAACAGATTGTAGCTCTGGAACACAATGCCGACGTCCTGGCGCAGCGCGCGCAGATCGACATCAGGGCGGTCGACGCGATGCCCGCACACAACGATCTCGCCGCCGTCCACCTTCTCGAAGCGGTCGATGCAGCGCAGCGCCGTGCTCTTGCCGGAGCCGGAGCGGCCGATCAGTGCCAGCACCTCGCCGCGTTCGACGGCAAAGGAGACGCCATCGAGCACCCGGAGCGGGCCAAAGCTCTTCTGCACGTCGCGGAGCGACACGATCGGTTCGGAGGAGGAGGGGTTTTTCTGCATGTCAGGCTGGTGCGAGGTTGGACCTGCCACGCCCCATCCGCCGTTCCAGCTTCTGGCTGAACAGGGATAGGGGATAGCACATGGCGAAATAGACGACGGCGATGATCGCGTAGATGGCGAACGGCTCGAACAGCGAGTTGTTGACGATCTGGCCCGACCGCATCAGCTCGACGAAGCCGAC
The DNA here is from genome assembly GCF_051810765.1 of Bradyrhizobium sp. 604_D8_N2_3. Lineage (NCBI taxonomy): Bacteria > Pseudomonadati > Pseudomonadota > Alphaproteobacteria > Hyphomicrobiales > Nitrobacteraceae > Bradyrhizobium > Bradyrhizobium sp. 604_D8_N2_3. The sequence continues at coordinate 4,284,985 of NZ_JBPWPM010000001.1, forward strand.
CACGGAGGCGAGCGAGGTATTCTTGATGATCTGCACCATGAAGCCGACGGTCGGCGGCGTCGCGATGCGGATCGCCTGCGGCAGGATCACCTTCAGCATGCGCTGGGTCCGGCTCAGCGCGAGTCCTTCGGCGGCCTCCCATTGCGGCTTCGGCACCGACTGGATGCAGCCGCGCCAGATCTCGCCGAGATAGGCCGAGACATAGAGCGTGAGCGAAGCGCCGGCGGCAGCTAACGGCGAGACCTTGAGGCCGATCGCGGCGAGGCCGAAATAGCCGAGGAACAGGATGACGAGCAGCGGCGTACCCTGGATCAGCTGGACGTAGACGCCGCTAGCGATCCGCACCGATTTGAGCGGCGAGATGCGCGCGAGCGCGATCACGAAGCCGACGATGCCGCCGCCGATCAGCGCGATCACGGACAGGCCAATCGTCCACAGCGCGCCCTGGCCGAGGAACATCAGATGATTGATGTTGAGATGTCCGCCCATGGTCATCTCACAACGGCGTGCCGAGCCGGCGCCGGCGCGGAAACAGCGCGAGGCCGAGGCCCCAGAAGCCCGCGCGCATCACCAGCGACAGGATGACGTAGAGCACGGCGACGATGATGTAGGTCTCGAACGCGCGATAGGTGTCCGACTGGATGTAGTTGGCGACGGCGGTGAGTTCTTCCGCCGAGATCTGCGAGCAGACCGAGGAGGCCAGCATCAGCAGCACGAACTGGCTGGTCAGCGCCGGATAGACCTTCTCGATCGCCGGCAGCAGGATGATGTGCCAGTAGATTTGCAGGCGCGACAGGGCCAGTCCTTCGGCGGCCTCGATCTGTCCGCGCGGGATCGCTTCGAAGCCGGCGCGCATGATCTCGGCAGTGTAGGCGCCGACATTGATCGTCAACGCGGCCACCGCCACGGTGAAGGCGGAGAATTTCAGGCCGAGGCTGGCGAGGCCGAAATAGACCAGGAAGATCTGGACCAGCAGCGGCGTGTTGCGGATGGTCTCGACATAGACTTTGCAGGCGCCCGCGATCAGCGAGCTTCGCGAGCCGCGGCCGACGGCCGCGAGCGTGCCGAACAGGGCGCCGAGCACCGTCGCAAAGGCCGCCAACTCCAGCGTCAGCGCCGCGCCGGCCAGAAAATTCGGCCAACGCTCCAGCACCGCGGGAAAGTCGAGTTGGAGGCTCATCGTATCGGCTTCAGCCCGTCACCTGGTTGGTCATGCGGTCATAGACGCGGAACAGCGCTTGATTGCCGTTGCTGCCTTCGCCATGGGCGCGCGCATCGACATATTGGCTGGTGACGAGCGCGGTGCCGGGCAGCGGCACGCTCAGCGCCTGTGCGTGCTCCTGCACCAGGCGGAGATCCTTGAGTTGGAGATCGATCCGGAAGCCGGCGGAGACGTCGCCCGCGATCATTGCGGGGCCGAGCTTGTCAAGCATCCAGGACGCGGCGGAGCCGCCGAGCAGAACGCGACGCAGCAGATTGAGATCGATGCCGGAAGCGCGCCCGAGCGCTAGTGCCTCGCAGATCGCCTGGATGTTGATGCCACAGATCAACTGATTGCAGAGTTTCACGGTCTGACCGGCGCCGGCCGCGCCGACATGCGTGATGGTCGTGCCCATCGCGCGGAAGAACGGTTCGGCCTGGGCGAAAGCGGCCGCATCACCGCCGGCCATGATCGAGAGCGCGGCGTTCTTGGCGCCCACCGGCCCACCCGAGACCGGTGCGTCGATGAAGCTGACGCCGGCCTTTTGCAGGTCGGCATGGATGCGGCGGACGGCGACCGGCGAGATCGTGCTCATGTCGACGATCAGCTTGCCGGGCGGGGGAGACTTCAGGAGACCATGTTCGCCGTAAACGGTCGCCTCGACATGAGGCGTGTCGGGCAACATGGTGATGACGATGTCAGCGCCTTGCGCGGCGTCGGCGGGGCTGTTGGCGCCGGCCGCGCCTTCCTTGACGCTGTCGGCCAAGGCTGCTTCGTTGAGATCGAAGACACGAACCGCATGCCCGGCCACCAGGAGGTTGCGCACCATCTCGCGGCCCATCGTGCCGATGCCGATGAAGCCGACATTGCCCTTGTCGTTCCGTCCCATGTCAGTCGTCCGTTTCTTGGTTGATTGGTTTCTTGCTTGTTGGCCTGCCGCGATCAGCCTGAGGCGCTGGTCTTGTCGATGTCGCCGACGACGGCGCGCCTGCGGTATTCGTCGCCGATGGCAAAATGCTTACGCAGCGTCGCATCTGCTCGCTCGGGGTCGCGCGCGATGATCGCGTCGAAGATGCGCCGGTGGTCGTCGATCAGGTACGTCTTCATCGACGGGAAGGCCTGCACCAGCTCGCGGCGGCTGCGATGCGAATGCGTCAGCAGTCCCGCCAGCGAACCGTGCAGGACCGTCAGCGTTTCCGAATGCGATGCCACGACGATGGCGCGATGGAATTCGAAGTCGGCCATGCCGCCGGCATCCGCCTCGTCGATCGTCTCTCCGATCTTCGCGAGCGCACGCTGCAGGCGTTCGAAATCGGCGATGTTGGCGCGCTCGCAGGCGAGCCGGATCGCCTGACACTCGATCGCGACGCGCGCCTGCATGACGTCATCGAGCATGTCGGCCTGCTGGGCGAGCGCGAAGGTGAAGAAGTCGTTCAGCACTGAGACGTCCGGCTGTGTCACCACAGTGCCGATGCGGTCGCGGATCTCGACGATGCCGAGCACGGTGAGGGCGCGCAGCGCTTCGCGGACGATCGGCCGGCTGACGCCGAGGAGGGTCGCCAGCTCGCGCTCGGAAATCAGGCGGTCGCCGGGCTTGAGCGAGCCCGCAAGCAGGCGTTCGCGCAGGAAGGCGAACACCTTCTCGAACCCTTTTTCGCCCTCAGCGGCCCGCTTCACTTCCATCCCGGTCTCTTTTTGGTCTGATCTTGGTCAGACCAGTAGGCTAACCAGAGCGTCGGCGTCAAGAGCCTTGGTTAATTGCGGGTGTCGCAGGCGCGGCCAATCCGATCGGTTCCCCGGCCGGATCCTTCAAATTTGAGGCGTATTGATCGGAGCGCTCACTCAAAGAACTTGAGGTCCGCGATGCCCGATCATCGTTCTTTCTCCGCCCTCGACCGTCATGCGGCGCTCAGCGGATCCGACAACGGCTTTCCCTGGTATGCGAGCGCGATGCTCGCGGTCGAAGCGAGCGAGGTGGTGCGGCTGCGCTGCGAGAAGCTCAGCCACGGCGACGAGGGCGCCCGGCAGGAGGCCGCGCTGATGGTCAGCGAGAAGATCGCCGCGGCTTTCGAGGCGGCCGCGAGCCTGCTTGCGGGAGCAACGCCGGCCGCCATCGTCCAGCGCTATCGCGAGCACGTGGCCGCGAACGCCAGGCGGCTGTCCGCGAACGAGGCTCCATGACCGAGTTGCGCTGCTGACAGCATGTTGGCAGCAGGGGCAGGCTACGACCATCTCCTGACAAAACGGAGAGCGGGTCCATGCCGATCGAGGCAAGCTGTCATTGCGGTGAGACGGTGTTCGAGGTGACGGAGGTGCCGGCGAGCGTGACGCGCTGCACCTGCTCACTCTGCGCCAAGCGGGGCGCGTTGTGGGCCTATTACACGCCGGCGCAATTTCGCCTGCTGTCGCCGCCGGAAAATGTCGCGACCTATCTCTGGGGCAGCCGCACGGTCAAACATCATTTCTGCGCGAGCTGCGGCTGCGGTACCTATTCGGAGTCGCCGGACTGGTCGACCGGCAAGGCCGATTTCGACAATCCCAAGGTTGCCGTGAACGCGCGGCTGTTCGACGATTTCGATCTCGATGCCGTGCCGGTGAATATGATCGACGGCAGGAATTTGTGGTGAGCATGCAGGGCGCGCGCATGTCCGCTGCGCGTTTGTGACCTTGAGGCGATTTTGAAAAGCTGATTTGGTCCGGCCCCAGAGAAAAAGGGGGGAAGCCACGATGCGTCTTTTTGCGCGAGTGATGCTCGCAATGTGTCTGGCCGTTGCAGCCGGCTTCAACGCGCAGGCGCAGACCAAACCGAAGGTCACGACATCGGGACCTGACTTCCTCAAGGCCGCGCTGTTCGTCGGCAACAGCTTCTTCTACTACAACAACGGCATGCCCGGGCATCTCTCCTTCATGGAGCGCGCGGCTGATGCTGACAACAAGGCGGCGTACCGCAACACCATGGCCACGATCGGCGGCTCCGGCCTCGATTGGCACGACATGGACAACCTGCTGCGGCCGGGCGGCATCGGCGCCTATTCCTTCGACGACCAGAACAACGTCGTCTTCAACAAGCCGGGCAGGCAGTTCGATGCCGTCGTCATGATGGATTGCAGCCAGTGCCCGATCCATCCGCAATTGAAGGACGCGTTCGCGACCTTCGCCAAGAAGGACAGCGAGATCGTCCGTGCCCACGGCATGCGGCCGGTGTTCTTTATGTCCTGGGCCTATGCCGACAAGCCGGAGATGACCGAGGCTCTGGCCGAGGCCTATACGACCGCGGGCAATGCCAACGATGCGCTCGTGATCCCCGCAGGCCTCGCCTTCGCGCGCGTGCGCAAGCTCCAGCCGGAACTCAATCTCTATGCGCCGGACAAGCGGCACCCGAGTCCGGCGGGCACGTACCTCGCAACCTGCGTGACCCTCGCCGCGCTGACCGGGCGCTCGCCGGTCGGCAACTCCTATACGATAGGCTTGGATGCGGAGACCACCCAACTGCTGCAAAAGGCGGCGTGGGATACGGTGCAAGACTATTACGGGCGGTGATCTCGGGTGATCTCGTAGGGTGGGCAAAGCGACTTGTCCACCGTAGCTCGAAGAGCGAAGGCGGAAGCGTGCCCGCCACCTTACTCGCGATAGAAGATGGTGGGCACGGCGCGAGAGCGCCTTTGCCCACCCTACGGCACCGTCAACGCTCCTTCAGCACCACCCACGCCGGCGCGTGATCGCTCGCACCATCTTCGCCGCGCACCTTCTTGTCGACACCTGCCCTGGCCAGCCGCGAGACGAGGGCAGGGCTGAGCAGGAGATGATCGAGCCGCAGGCCGGCATCGCGCGGCCAGCGGTTTCGCTTGTAGTCCCAGAACGTGTAGATGCGCTTGTCCGGATTCAGTTCGCGGATCGCATCACACCAACCCTGTTCAATGAGCGAGGCAAATGCAGCGCGGCTCTTCGGCTGAATCAAGGCATCCTTGTCCCATGACCGCGTCGGATAGATGTCGATCTCATCAGGCGCGACGTTGTAGTCGCCGGCGAGCACCACGGGCAGATCCTGCTTGATGAAGGTCTTGGCGTGGCGCTTGAGCCGCGCGAACCAGTCGAGCTTGTAGTCGAATTTCGGTCCCGGCTGCGGATTGCCGTTCGGCAGGTAAATGCTGGTGACGATGATTCCGCGCACGGCGGCCTCGATGTAGCGGGCTTCGCGATCATCAGGCTTTCCCGGCAAGCGATCGCGCGTGAGAATGGGCTCGGCATTGCGGGCGAGGATGGCGACGCCGTTCCACGTCTTCTGTCCACACCACACCGCGCCGTAGCCGGCCCTTTCGATGGCTGCCGCCGGAAATTCGCCGTCGGCTGCCTTCAGTTCCTGGAGCGCGACGACATCAGGCTTCGCCGCGCTCAGCCAACGCAACAGGTTGGGCAGGCGGCGGTTGACATTGTTGATGTTGAACGTCGCGATCCTCATGGGCCCAACGACTGGAAATCTTCAGAAATGACTCGCAACCGTTGTCATCGGCGTTCCACGATGTATGCTTACAACCCAAAATTGCCGATCGACACGATGGAGGTTTGACGATGACCAAGCTTTGCCTTGCCGTAGTCGTGGCCGCAACCGCATTTTCCGGAGTGGCTCTTGCTGCCGAGAAAATGGAAATCGCCTGTAGGGTGGAATATTTCAAATACTGCCCCAGTGTCGTGCCGGGGGGCGGGCGCATTGTTGCTTGCCTGAACAGGTACAGGAGCCATATCGGCAACGCGTGCAAAGAGAGCATGGATGCGTGGGTTATCGATAACAAGGTGCGCGGATAATCGAGCGCGATGAGATCGACGAAGCGTCATCGCCCCTAGCGACATCAGGCTTCGCCGCGCGGTCGTCGGACAGATTCGGTTGACGTTGAGTGCCGCAATCTTCATGTAGAGATTGCGGCCGCGGTCGTTTGCGCCGCCACCGGAGATCCAAATCCATGTTGAAGTCCAGTCTGAGCCTCGCCATCGTCGCATTCGTCGTCGCGTTCTCCGGTGTCTCGTCGGCACAATCGTCCGATCCACGCGGCGCGTGCAAGGCGGACTATGACAAATTCTGCGCCGGCATCGCGCCCGGTGGTGGCAAGATCATCGCCTGCCTCAACGCCAAGCGCGATCAGCTCAGCGCGTCCTGCAAGACGGCGCTCGACAGCCGGAAGAAGTAAGTCTCGTGTCCCGGACGCGGCGCAGCGTGTGACGCTGCTCCGCAGAGCCGGGACCCAGAAAGCGACACAGTACGGTGCGGGGAGATGGCCCCGGCTCTGCAGCGCATTGCTGAAGGAGCGCTGCGCCGCGCCCGAAGAACGGGCGCGTCCCTAACTCGGCAGCGGCGGCGGGCTCGCGGGCTGCTCGATCGGCGGCGGGGAGGGCGACTGCTCGGCCGTCGGCGCGGGCTCCGGCTTGACCAGCGGCTCCACCTCATTGCCGCCCTTGTAGACGCGGGCGTAGCGGTGGCCGAGGCTGGTCAGCACCTCGTAGCCAATGGTGCCGAAATGATGCGCGAGCTCGTCGACGGTGATGCCCTCGCCGAGCAGCGTCACCATGTGGCCGCGCCGCGCCGCATTCGGGGCCAAATCGGTGATGTCGATCGCGATCAGGTCCATCGAAACGCGGCCCGCGACCGGGCAGCGCTTGCCGGCGACAACGACCTCGGCGCCGCGGGTGCCGTCATTGGAGCTGGCGGCGCGGAAATAGCCGTCGGCATAGCCGACCGCGATGATCGCGAGTTTTGTCGGCCGCCGCGCGGTCCAGGTGCCGCTATAGCCGACGCTCTCGCCGCGCTCGACATTGCGGGTTTGCACGATGCGCGCCTTGAGGTCGACCACCGGCTGCATCGGGTTGTCGGCCTCAGGCGTCGGGTTGACGCCGTAGAGCGCTGCGCCCGGCCGCACCAGGTCGAACTGGAAGGGCGCGCCGAGGAAGATTCCGGAGGAGTTGGCAAGCGCAGCCGGCACGCCGGAAAATTCGCTGGCGATACCGCGGAAGGTTGCCAGCTGTTTTGCATTCACGGGACTGTTGAGCTGCTCGGCCGAGACCAGATGGCTCATCACCAGCGTGATGCCGTGATCGCCGGCATTGATGCGGGGGATGATGGCCTGCGCGTCCGCGAGCGTCAGGCCGAGCCGGTTCATGCCGGTGTCGATGTGAACAGCGGCGCCCCCGGTCCAGCCGGTGCGGCGGCAGAACACGTCCCATTCGGCGAGTTCGTTGAGGTCGCCGATCACCGGCCGGCAATTGATCCTGGCGTAGTGCTCGCCGGTGTTCTGGAAATAGCCGCCCAGCACGTAGATCGCGGCTTCCGGCACGGCTTCGCGCACAGTGCGCGCTTCCTCGATGGTGGCGACGAAGAAGGTCTTGCAACCGGCCTTGCTCAGGGCCCGCGAGACCTGCGCGGCGCCGCAGCCATAGGCATCGGCCTTGATCACGGCCGAGCATTCGGCCGGCACGGCCGTCTTCTCGAGCTTGCGCCAATTGGCGATGATGGCGTCGAGATCGACGGTGAGCACGCCGCCATAGGCTGCGAGCGCGGCAGCCTGATTGGCCGCCGCGGAGAGGAGGCCAGCTTGCGGAATCATTTTCGGGTCGGACGCCATTGTCATGGCGCCGTTTTACGCAAGAGGCCGGTCTGGTTCAAGGAACTCAGTAGTCGTTGCCGCTGCGAACCGGCAACTGACTGTCAGGCGCGAGGTCGCCGAACCGCGTGACCGAGGCTTCGAACGCCAAATCGACGGTGCCTGTCGGGCCGTGGCGCTGCTTGCCGATGATGACCTCGGCCTTTCCGTGCGCAAGACTCATGTCAAGCTGCCACTTCTCGTGTTCAGGCGTGCCTGGGCGGGGCTCCTTCATGGCGAGGTAATATTCCTCGCGGTAAACGAACAGGACGACGTCGGCGTCCTGCTCGATTGATCCGGATTCACGCAAGTCGGAGAGCTGCGGCCGTTTGTCGTCGCGGGATTCGACCTGGCGTGAGAGCTGGGACAGCGCGATCACGGGAACGTTGAGCTCCTTGGCCAGCGCCTTCAGGCTGGTCGTGATCTCCGTGATTTCCTGTACTCGGTTGTCACTCCGCTTGCCGGATCCGGAGAGCAACTGGATGTAGTCGATCACGAGGAGATCGAGGCCCTTCTGCCGCTTCAGCCGGCGCGCGCGTGCCATCAGCTGCGCGATCGACAGGCCGCCGGTCGCGTCGACATAGAACGGCAGCGACTGCAGCTCGATCGAGACTTCCCGGATCTTGTCGAAATCGGCTTCCGAGATGCCGCCGCGGCGGATGTGGGAGGAGGGAATGCCGGTGCGCTCGGCGACGATACGCGTGGCGAGCTGGTCGGCCGACATTTCGCAGGAGAAGAAGCCGATCACGCCGCCATTGGCGGCCTTCATGGTGCCGTCAGCCTGGACCTCGCCGACATAGGCCTTGGCGACGTTGTAGGCGACGTTGGTCGCCAGCGAAGTCTTGCCCATGCCCGGGCGTCCGGCCACAATGATGAGGTCGGAGTGCTGGAGGCCGCCCATCTTGGTGTCGAGGTCGCGCATGCCGGTCGAGATGCCGGACAGCTTTCCATCGCGCTGGAACGCTTTGGCCGCGAGATCGACCGCGACCGCCAACGCCTGCGAGAATTTCTGGAAGCCGCCGTCATAACGGCCGGATTCGGCGAGTTCGTACAGGCGGCGCTCGGCGTCCTCGATCTGCGCCCGCGGTGCGAAGTCGACCGGCGCGTCATAGGCGACATTGACCATGTCTTCGCCGATGCCGATCAGGTCGCGTCGCAGCGCCAGATCATAGATGGTGCGGCCGTAGTCCTGGGCGTTGATGATGGTGGTCGCTTCCGCCGCGAGCCGCGCCAGATATTGCCCGATGGTCATGCCGCCGACATCGGTGTCGGCCGGGAGGAACGTCTTCAGCGTGACGGGCGTGGCGATCTTGCCCATCCGGATCAGGCTGCTGGCCGTCTCGTAGATGGTCTGATGCAGCGGCTCGAAATAATGCTTCGGCTCGAGGAAGTCGGAGACGCGGTAGAAGGCGTCGTTGTTGACCAGGATCGCGCCGAGAAGGCTCTGTTCCGCCTCGATATTATGCGGCGCGCTCCGATACGCCGGAGTTCCGGGCTCGGGCGCGAGTTTGAGGACGTTCGAATCAGTCAGGGCCATGGTCGAGCGTTAGCAATTTTCTGGGGCGGATACGGGGCCGGGATAAAGCGCCGCCTCAGGCCAAAGCGGAAGCAAAAGCTGACCGCTATCAACCGCTCAGTTAAAATGGTGGATGATTGGCAGCCGCGGCACGCGCCGCGCTTGACGGTTTTTGCGGAACTCGCCCGTCCCGGAAGCGGCCGTGACCGCGCCACGGAAAACTCCGGGTGACATGAACCTAATGGATTGGCGCGCAGACGTATCAAGAAGCGCGCGAAATGACGCACGCCGGGAGCTTTGGGCTCGGATTCAGACCAGCAGGAGGTAGACCAGCGCAACCAGGGCCGCTCCGACGCCGGTGGCGATCAGGGCGTAATCGGTGCGGAGGTCGTCCTGCACGTCGAATGAGGTTTGGGTCCGCTTGCTCATGGCGACGGTCTAAGCCGGGCCCGACGAGACTTATGTGAAACAGATCACATCTCCCCGGATTCTTTCGGGGTACGACCCGGAACAGGAAGGCTGGCGGGGGGTTGTCTCCCGCCACCAGGGAACGAGGCGAGCGATGCGGCCAGAACGGCAGCAGAATTGGCGAAGCGAGGCGGCCAGCCGGCTTTGGCTGTCGGGCCTCATCGCGGCCATGCAGCACGCCGAGCGGCCCGAAGTGCGGCGCGAGCCGGTCTCGCCCGAGACTCTTGCGGAGCTGCGGGCGCAACTGGCGTTAACAGCCTCGTTCCGATCGTCCCAGATCTCGACCCTGCGTCATTAGGATTTATTCACCAACCAGCGTCAGGCCCGGGTTCGGCGCCGCCTTCGCGCGCACGATGACGGGTGTCTGCGGCGTCGTGACTTTGCGACGATGTGCCGCTTCCGACAGGCGACGCGTCGTCTCACGAGGCCACCGGCACTCGAACAAGCTGCAGCGCTATTGCGCTGTGATCACAGCCGATATTCCAAAAGCGCTTAATCACATCCTTGCGTGTGGAGGCTGCTTCCATTCGCGGCTCAATCCGCTAAAAGGTGACCCGCCGCCGCGCCTTATGCCGGCTGCATTCGCGTAAATTCAATGGAGATGATGGGAATGTCGAGCCGAGCGCTCAGCCTCGCGACGGTATTGCTTCTGATCGGCTTCGGCGCGACCGATACCGTTCTTGCGCAGGCGACGAACCTCGAGGCCGGCAAGGCCCCATCCCAGCTTTTCGCGCAGACCTGCAGTGCCTGCCACAAGAGCCCGCGCGGCCTGTTGAAGACGGTGGCGCCGGGCTCGCTGCCGGGCTTCCTGCGCCAGCACTACACGACCAGCTCCGACATGGCCGGCGTGCTCGCGTCCTATCTCGTCTCAAACGGTGCCACCGACACCCGCTACCAGGCCAAGGACGGCAAGGACAAAAAGGACGGCGCCAAGGAGAAGGAAGCCAATACCGCGCCGGACCATCAGGGGCGCCGCCAGCGCTCCCAGGACGCCGCCAAGCCGGACGGCGAGGCTGCCGCTCCCGCGTCCGAGGGGGCGCGTCAGAAGCGCGCGGCACGGCCACCCGAGGAGGGATCGAAGGAAGGTGCGAGGCCCGAGGGCCAGGCAGCGCCCGAGGGACGCAAGGCTAAGCGTCGCGGCAAGCCCGGGACCGAGGAAGCACCGAAGGTCGACGCCGCCGCGCCGGCCATCGAAGACAAGAAGAGCGAACCGAAGGCCGAGACCAAGTCCGACACCAAGCCCGACACGGCCAAGGTCGAGCCCGGCCGTGACGAGGCGAAGCCCGAGAACAAGCCGGCGGAGAAGCCGGCTGAGGCCAGGCCGGATAGCGCCAAGGTCGAGCCGCGCAGCAGCGATACGCCGGCGCTGCGGCCCGATCCGGTACCGCAGGTCACGCCGGCTGCACCGTCTGCCGCCGCGAAGCCCGCCGAGGCCAAGCCGGCGGAGGAGGCTGCTCCCAAGCCGGCCGCGAGCTCCGAACCGGCAACCAAGCCGCTGGAGCCTGCGCCGCCCGCGACCGCTGCGGCCCCGCCCGCGGCGCCAGCCGACTCGTCCGGTCCGCCCACACCGCCGATTTCGCGCTAAGCGAGCCACATTTTCCGTCGATTTGCGAAGGCCGCACGCATCGCGGCCTTCGCATTGTCTTGACCGCAATTAGAGCGTTACTCTAGAGTTATGCTCCAGGAGGCGTCGATGACGACGAGCGTGCGTGACGACCTGTTGGCGGCCGGGCTTTTCGTGTTCGACCGCGTCGGCTTCGAAGCCGCGACGGTGGCAGCGATCCGCGCCCGGGCACGCGCCTCCAACGGCAGCTTCTTTCATGTCTTCGGATCGAAGAAGGAACTGGCGGGTGCGTTGTTCCTGGAGGTGCTGCGGCACTATCACGCCGCAGTGCTGGCCGCGCTCGATCCGGTGCCCAGTGCCGGACAGGGCATCGATCGCCTGATCCGGGCCCATCTCGACTGGGTGGTGTCGAGCCGGCGCGAGGCCCGCTATCTCTTCGAGATCTCGCGCAGCGAATGGGGCGAGGACGTCCGCGACGCCCAGCGCGCGCAGAATGCGCGCCTTGCCGAAGGCATCGAGCGCTGGCGCGCGCCGTTGGTTGCCGGCGGCGAGCTTTTGCCGATGACGCCGGTGATGTTCGTCAGCCAGCTCATCGGCCCCGCCCAGATCTTCTGCCGCGCCCTTCTCTCGGGACGTGACCGCGCCGATCCGCGCAGCGAAGCCGACACGCTTGTCGCCTGTGCCAACCGTGCGCTTCGCCCGCCCGATCGCATCCACAAGCAATAGGAGAAGCCGCATGCGAGCCGAAGCAGATCCCGAATTCGGTCCGATCGCCGAGCGCATCCACGCCAATGTCGGCCGGCAGGGGTTTATGAACCTGGTGGGCGCCGAGCTCTCGGAATTGTCGCGCGGCACCTGTACAATTGCGGTCGCACGCCGGCCCGAACTGCTCCAGCAGCACGGCTTCTTCCATGGCGGCGTCACCGCCTTCCTGGTCGACAACGCCACGACGATCGCGGCGGCGACCTCGCGCGGCCAGCCGGCGTTGACGGCGGAATACAAGCTCAATCTGTTGTCGCCTGCGGTCGGCGAGAAGCTGATCTGCCGGGCCAGGGTGATCAAGCCGGGCCGCCAGGTCTCGGTGGTCGCGGCCGACGTGTTTTGCGTCAACGGCGGTGTCGAGAAGCACACGGCAACTGCGCTCGCTTCGATCGCGATGCTGAGCGAGGACGTCGCCGCGAAAACGAAAAGCCCGGCCGCCTGAGGCGGCCGGGCGTCGCAACCTGCGCGAACGCGGGTCTTACTTCTCGGTCTCGTCCGCAGCCGGCGCCGGCTCGTCGTCCTGCTGGGCTTCCGGATCGAAGAACTCGCCGGCGGCGGCGATCGCTTCGGCGGCCGCATCGCGGTCCTCATTGCGGGTCGAGATGTCCTCGCCGCGGTTGATGCGCTCGGCCTCGTCCTGGCTGCGCGCAACCGTGACGGAAACCTCGACCTCGACCTCGGGGTGAACGGCGACGGTGATGGTGTGCTTGCCGATGGTCTTGATCGGCGCGTCGAGCTGCACTTGCGGGCGCTCAAGCGAGACACCGTCGGCTTCGAACGCAATGACGACGTCGCGCACCGTGACCGAGCCGAACAGCTGGCCGGCTTCGGAAGCCTGACGGATCACGATGATGTTCTTGCCTTGGATCTTCTCGGCGACCTTGGACGCCTCGCCCTTGGACTGGAGGTTGCGAGCCTCGAGATCGGCCTTCATGCCGTCGTACTTGGCGCGGTTGTCGGCGGTGGCGCGCAGCGCCTTGCCGCGCTTGAGCAGGAAATTGCGGGCATAGCCGTCGCGAACCTTCACGACTTCGCCCATCTGGCCGAGCTTGCTAACGCGTTCCAGCAAAATGACTTCCATATTCGTTCTCCTTTGAAGTGTTGAGTGAGTTGGGTTTTGGGGTTGAACTTAAGAGGTCGGCAGCGGCGGTGGCTGGCGGCTGCGCAGGAAGCGCTCGCGGAAGCCGAACACGGCATCCGCAAGGCCGAGGATCACCATCGCGATGACGGGCCAGCCGAACACCACGACGACGGCATAGGTCGAGCCGAGCCAGAAGGTGCGGCTCTTCAGCGCCAGCGTCAGCGTGTGCAGCACGGCAAAACCGGTCAGCGCATAGCCCATCATCAGCGCTGCCGTCGTGATCTGCGCGACCATGGCGAGCAATCCGCCGGTGAAGCAGAACGCGAGCGCGATGCAGAGCGCCACCAGCGTCATCGGCGGCAGCTCGGCCGTCATCATGTCCGGCCACGGACGCAGCAGGCGGCCCGATGTCGCCGTTATCTTGCCGCTGAGCCAGAGATTGAGGGTGAGCGTCATCATCGCGACGATGGTGGCGGCGGCCGGAGCGATGAGCACCAGCGCGTCGACGAACTGACCGGCTTCGCCTGACGTCTGCGGGTCGGCGGTGCGCAGCAGGCGCATCAAGCCGCGCCGCAGCGTGCCGGTGATGGTCTCGGCGTCGGTGCCGAGGGTGAGCAGGGCGGCGATCGTGGTCAGCGCGGCGAAGCCCGCGATCCACAGCAGGATGCGGCCGACCGGATACCATTCGAGCTCGGGCTCGGCCGGCGGCTCGGTGGTGGCTTCCGGCGCGACGGGTCCAAGGCGCCGGCTGAGCAGGACGAGATGGCCGAGCCACCACGCGGGCAGCGCGACGGTCACGGCAAAGGCGATGCAGTAGGGCAGGCCGAACAGGGCCCCGAGGCCGATCGCAGCTGCGATGCCGCCGAGGCTCGCGCAAAGCGGGCCCCAGCCGATCGAGGCGACCATCAGCGGCAGCGGTGCGAGATAGAACAGGACGAGCGAGATCAGCGCGCCCGATACGATCGAGGCGAACATCAGGGCCGACGCAGCGCCGGCGATCAGGGCTATCAGTCCAAGAGTCATCATCAGCTGTCCCGCTCCCTTCGAGCGGTTAGAGGCATCTTGCCCCAACCATCGGCGACCGGACGACCCGGAAGCCTTATGAAACCAAAAAAGCGCGGCCGGCGGCGATGTCGCCGCCGGCAGAATTCGTCTTAGCGAATGACGTAGGGCAGCAGGCCCAGGAAGCGCGCGCGCTTGATGGCGCGGGCGAGCTCACGCTGCTTCTTGGCCGACACCGCGGTGATGCGGCTCGGCACGATCTTGCCGCGCTCGGAGACGTAGCGCATCAAGAGCTTGGAGTCCTTGTAGTCGATCTTCGGAGCATTTGCGCCCGTGAACGGGCAGCTCTTGCGACGACGGAAAAACGGACGGCGTGCACCAGCTTCAGCCATTGATCTTACTCCGCATCCGGCGTTGTCGTTTCAGCTTCGTCGCGCGGACGGCGCGGACCGCGGTCACCGCGGAAGCCACCACCGTCGCGATCGCCGCCACGGAAACCACCCTCGCGGTCGCCACGGAAGCCACCGCCTTCGCGATCGCCGCGGAAGCCGCCGCCACGGTCGTCACGTTCGCGGTCGCGGTCGGCCTTGCGCATCATCGCCGACGGGCCTTCCTCGAGCTCCTCGACGCGGACGCTGAGATAGCGGATCACGTCTTCGCTGATGCGCTCCTGGCGCTCGATCTCGGCGATCGCCGCGGACGGCGCGTCGATGTTGAGCAGCACGAAGTGCGCCTTGCGGTTCTTGTTCATGCGGTAGGTGAGGGAGCGAACGCCCCAATTCTCGGTCTTGGTGACCTTGCCGCCGAGACCCTCGACGATGCCGGTCATCTGCGCAGTCAGCTCTTCGACCTGCTGCGTGCTCGCGTCCTGGCGCGCGAGAAAAACATGCTCATAGAGAGCCATAATGGTCCTTTCCTCATGTTGGCGCATCGCCCGGCGTCAAGCCCTTAAGAGGCCTTCGGAAAGGACTCTGGGATTAAGCTCAGAAGGCGGAAACACGGGACGACGGGCCGACTGGCCCTGCCACACCAAAATCACGAATGATTTGCTGAGACCGTCCGTTCAGCTCCCGGCCGGGGTCTGCGGATGGCGCGCTTATACGGATTTTGGCCGGCTTTGCAAGGTTGGAGGGCCGTGTTTTCGGCCCCGGATGGTTCCGGTGCGGGCGGCGGGACCGGTCCTCCCGGACCAGACCAGCTTGATTTGTTTGTTTGTATAGCATACAAATAAATCAACGTAGAGGACCCCAATGGCGGAAAAGTCGGTCCATGAGCCGTTAGAGGCGGCTGGCGACCCCAAGCATGCGGCACGGGCCACACGTTCGGCCGGCCGCAAGATGCGGTCGCTGCTGCTCGATGCGGCGAGCCCTCTGTTCAGGGAGCGGGGGCTGTCCGGCACGGCCATCACCGACATCGCCGCCGCCGCGGACGCGTTCCCGAGCCAGATCACCTATTACTTCCGGACCAAGGAGGCGCTGTTCGTCGAATGCGCCTGCCGCGAGCTGCTGTATCTGGCGCGAGCGACGGAGCAGGCGGCGCTGAAAGCGCGCACGCCGCGGGACTACACCCGTGCGCTGGCCGAGACCGTGACGGCGAGCGATTCGGTCGCCTTCTTCGCCGAGGCGCTGACGCTGACCCGGCGGCGTCAGGATCTTGCGCCGCTGGTCGAGCGCACCATCGAGCGCCTGCACGGTGAAGGCGCACGCGCCTATGCGAGCCAGGTCGCGCGGCACGGCTGGCGCTCCCTGCGTGCGCCCGACGAAAGCTCGCGGCGGTTCTGGGCCGTCGCCATCGGCGTCATTCTTGAGGGGTACGCGATGGGCCGGTCGCCGGATGAATTGTGCGCCGAGATGCTGCGTGTGCTCGGCGAGCAGGCGAAATCAGCCAGCGACGCGGCGCGCCTCCGTCTGGTCGACGAGCGCGATGCATCTGGCAATTCGAATGAGGAGGGTTAGGCCATGACCGCACTTCGCATGCGTGCCCGCGATTTCCTGACCGACGACCAACTCGCGGACGTGCGCCAGCGCGTGACCTGGAAAGGCGTCGCGCTGATCGCCCACGCCTGGGCACTCATTGTCGCAGCGATCGTCTTGGTCGCGTGGTGGCCCAACCCGATCACCTACATTCTCGCCGTTGCCATCATCGGTTCGCGCCAGCTCGGGCTCGCGATCCTGATGCATGACGGCGCGCATGGCTGCCTGTCCGCTGACGAGAAGACCAATCTGGCCCTGAGCCAATGGTTCTGCGCCTATCCTCTCTTCGCGGAGACGCGCAGCTATCGGCGCTATCACCTTCAGCATCACGCGCGCACCCAGCAGGAAGACGACCCCGATCTCGTGCTGTCGGCGCCGTTTCCGATCACCAAGCTGAGCTATCGCCGCAAGTTCATTCGCGATATCACCGGGCAGACCGGCTACCAGCAGCGCAAGGCGCAACTGCTCAATGCGCTCGGGCCGAAGGACTGGACGTTGCGGCAGCGCGCGGCGCATTTCTGGGAGAAGCTCGGCCCGCAATGTCTCGCCAATGCCGCGATGTTCGCAGCGCTCGCGGCAGCCGGCGTGTGGTGGGCCTATCCGCTTTTATGGCTGGTGCCGCTGTTGACCTGGATGATGGTCATCACCCGCATCCGCAACATCGCCGAGCACGCCGTCGTGCCCGACAGCAGCGATCCCTTGCGCAACACCCGCACCACGCATGCGAATTTCCTCGAGCGGCTGTTCATCGCGCCGTACTACGTGAACTATCACCTCGAGCATCATCTCTTGTTCTACGTGCCCTGCTACAATCTGCCGAAGGTGCATCGCCTGCTGAGTGCGAGCCGGCACGCCGGCCGCATGGAGGTGCAGCCGGGCTACGCCGCGGTGCTGCGGCTCGCGACCGCGAAGCCGGACCGGGATGACCGGCCGGGGCAACTCGTGAACAGCGCGCGCCGCGCGCAGGCAGGGGCGGCGGTCGACGCCAATCAGACCAATGGTGGATTCTAGGGCCAGCGTTCCCCGTTGAATCCCGGGCGAAGTTCCTATCTTGGCTTGACATTCCGGCCCCGGACAGTGTCTACGGCCCCCTTTGGAGCATGATCCGGAACCATGGCCTAAGGCCGTGCGTCATCGGCTGCCGGTTCTCGCAGGGATCACGCCCGACAAGCAGGGAGCGCCGATGACGGCAGCATTCACATTTCCAGGGCAGGGGTCCCAGGCGGTTGGCATGGGCAAGGCCCTGGCCGACGCCTTTCCGTTGGCGCGCGCCGTGTTCGACGAGGTCGATGCCGCGCTTGGGGAGAAGCTGACGGCGATCATCTGGGATGGTCCTGCAGAAACGCTCCAGCTTACAGAGAACGCCCAGCCGGCGCTGATGGCGGTATCTGTCGCCACCCTGCGCGTGCTGGAGGCCGAAGCCGGGTTTTCCGTGGGACGGGACGCGGCCTTCGTCGCCGGCCACTCGCTCGGTGAATATTCGGCGCTGGCTGCGGCCGGCAGCCTGACGATCTCGGATACCGCGCGGTTGCTTCGCACCCGCGGTCTCGCAATGCAAAAAGCCGTTCCGGTCGGCGCCGGTGCGATGGCCGCTCTCCTAGGTCTCGACTACGAGGCCGCCATGGAGGTCGCAGGCGAGGCGGCACAGGGCCAGGTCTGCCAGGCCGCCAACGACAATGGTGGCGGGCAGGTTGTCGTCTCCGGCGACAAGGCTGCGGTCGATCGCGCCGTCGAGATTGCCAAGACCAAGGGTGCCAAGCGCGCAATGCTGCTGCCGGTGTCCGCACCGTTCCATTGCAAGTTGATGCAGCCCGCCGCCGACGCCATGGCGGAGGCGCTGGCGAAGGTCACGATCAAGGCGCCGGCGGCGCCGCTGGTGTCGAACGTGCTGGCCAGCGCCATCAGCGATCCCGACGAGATCCGTCGCCGCCTGGTCGAGCAAGTCACCGGCACGGTGCGCTGGCGCGAGTCGGTTGCCTATATGGCAGGCCAGGGCGTCAACCGCTTCTTCGAGATCGGCGCCGGCAAGGTGCTGTCTGGTCTCGTCAAGCGCATTGCGGACGGCGCCGTCGGCGTGTCGGTCGGTGGTCCCAACGACATTGCCGCTGCCAAGGATGCATTGGCCGCTGCGAAGCAGGCCTGAAGGAGTTTTTCAATGTTCGACCTGACTGGCAAAAAGGCGCTCGTCACCGGCGCGACCGGCGGCATCGGCGGCGCGATCGCGCAGGCGCTGCACGCGCAGGGTGCTACCGTTGCGATTTCCGGAACGCGCAAGGAAGTGCTGGATGAGCTTGCCGGCAAGCTCGGCGAGCGTACCCACGTGCTGCCCTGCAATCTCTCCAAGGCCGACGAGGTCGAGGCGCTGGTGCCCGCTGCGGAAGCCGCGATGGGGCAGGTCGACATTCTCGTCGCCAACGCCGGCATCACCCGCGACAATCTCTTCGTCCAGCTCCGTGACGAGGACTGGGAGGAGGTCATCAACATCAATCTGACCTCGACCTTCCGCCTGGCGCGCGCCGCGACCAAGCTGATGATGCGCAAGCGCTTCGGCCGTATCATTGCCATCACGTCGATCGTCGGCGTCACCGGCAATCCCGGGCAGGGCAACTACACGGCATCGAAGGCCGGCCTGATCGGCATGATCAAGACGCTCGGTGCCGAATACGCGAAGCGCGGCGTGACCGCGAACTGCATCGCGCCGGGCTTCATCAAGACGCCGATGACCGATGCGCTCAACGACAAGCAGCGCGAGACGATTCTGGCCAAGGTTCCGGCTGCCCGCCTGGGGACGCCGGAGGACATCGCAGCCGCCGCCGTCTACCTGAGTTCGAACGAAGCGGCCTACGTCACGGGACAAACCATCCACGTCAACGGCGGCATGGCCATGATCTGACGTCTCCTTCCGCACTGCCCACAAGGGCGGTGCGGGATGCGGCAAACGGCCGTTTCCGGTGCGAAATGAGGCTTGTAGTCAAGGCAGTTGAAGTATGATAACCGGACGCTCAACGGATGGGCAAAGAACGCCATTGCAGGTTTTTGAAACCCTGTATATTGGCGATGCGGAGCCTTGGCCGTCTCGCCGGGCCTGCATCGGTTAAGATGGGGCCAATCAAAGTTCGTAAGCGAAGGCAGTCAACGACCACGACGGCTCGTATCGTCCCGGGGGGTCGGGTCTACAGGGAACAACACGAGGTTATGCAATGAGTGACATTGGCGAGCGGGTTAAGAAGATCGTGGTCGAACACCTTGGTGTTGAACCCGAGAAGGTTGTCGACGCTGCGAGCTTCATCGACGACCTCGGCGCCGACAGTCTGGACACCGTCGAGCTGGTGATGGCGTTCGAAGAAGAATTCGGTTGCGAGATTCCGGACGACGCCGCGGAGACGATTCTCACCGTCGGCGACGCCACGAAGTTTCTCGAGAAGAACGCGAAGAGCTAAGGCTCTTCATTTTCGCGGGGACAACATTGAAACCGGACGGGCCGCTGACCAGCGGTCAGCCGGTTTCTTGTTATTGGCCGTGAATCTTTCGATGCGGAGTTTTCGAATATGAGGCGGGTTGTCGTCACTGGTCTCGGCATGGTGTCGCCGCTCGGCTGCGGCGTCGAACCGACCTGGAAACGCATCCTCAACGGCGAAAGCGGCGCACGCAGGATCGAGAGCTTCGATGTCTCCGATCTTCAGACCAAGTACGCCTGCACCGTCGTGCGCGGCGACGGCACGAACGATACGTTCAATCCCGATACCTGGATGGAGCCGAAGGACCAGCGCAAGGTCGACGACTTCATCATCTTCGGCATGGCCGCAGCCGGCCAGGCGCTCGATGATGCCAGCTGGCATCCCGAGACCGAAGAGGACAAGTGTGCGACCGGCACCATGATCGGTTCCGGCATCGGCGGCCTCACCGGCATTGCCGAAACCGCGATCCTCCTGAAGGAGCGCGGACCGCGCCGGGTGTCGCCGTTCTTCATTCCGGGCCGCCTCATCAATCTTGCCTCCGGCTACGTCTCGATCGCGCACGGCCTGAAGGGGCCAAACCATTCGGTGGTCACGGCCTGCTCGACCGGTGCACATGCGGTGGGCGACGCCGCCCGCCTGATTGCGCTGGGCGATGCCGACGTCATGGTTGCCGGTGGCGCCGAGTCGCCGATCAGCCGTATCGGCATTGCCGGCTTCAACGCCGCGCGCGCGCTCTCGACCGGCTTCAACGAAACGCCCGAGAAGGCATCGCGCCCCTACGACAAGGACCGCGACGGCTTCGTGATGGGCGAGGGCGCCGGCGTCCTCGTCCTGGAAGAACTCGAGCACGCTCAGCGTCGCGGCGCCAAGATCTACGCCGAGGTGATCGGCTACGGTCTTTCGGGCGATGCCTATCACATCACCTCGCCGTCGCCCGATGGCGATGGCGGCTTCCGCAGCATGGCGGCAGCGCTCAAGCGCGCCGGCCTCACGGCATCCGATCTCGACTACATCAACGCCCACGGCACCTCGACACCGCTCGGCGACGAGATCGAGCTCGGTGCGGTCGAGCGGCTGCTCGGCAACGCCGCTTCCAAGGTCGCGATGTCCTCGACCAAATCCTCGACCGGCCATCTCCTTGGTGCCGCCGGCGCGATCGAGGCGATCTTCGCCATTCTCGCGATTCGCGATAATGTCGTGCCGCCGACCATCAATCTGGACAATCCGTCGGTCGAGACTGCGATCGATCTCGTGCCGCACATTGCGAAGGAGCGCGAGGTCAACGTCGCGTTGTCGAATTCTTTCGGTTTTGGCGGTACCAACGCGTCGGTGATCTTCCGCCGCCTGGTTCATTAGTTTGCGTTTGAAACGAATCCACCGTTTTGCCGTATTCAGCGATAGTCATACCCCGTGGGCGCGTGCATTGGCTCGACAAGCGATTGTCTGGCCGCGATTGAACCGGCAGGATTCAGGTTGCTTCGATGAGTGAAAGGCCGCCCATTTCGCCCCGGAGTCCGCGGGCAGCGCTGGAGCCCGAGCAGGTTCCGCCGCCGCCGAGGCGATCGGATCGGGCGCGCAATCCCTTCGTGATCGTCGGCAACGCCATCATCACCCTTCTGCTGATCGCCATGTTGGGCGCCGGCGGCGTCTACTATTACGGCCGGCAATTGCTCGAGGCGCCGGGGCCGCTGAAGGAAGACAAGATCGTCAACATCCCGCAGCGGGCCGGCAAGCGCGACATCGCCGAGACGCTGAACCGGGAAGGCGTGGCCGACGTCAATCCCTGGGTGTTCATCGCCAGCGTCGCCGCGCTGAAGGCGAGCTCGGACCTGAAGCCAGGTGAATATTCGTTCCAGAAGAACGCCTCCTTGCGCGACGTCATCGCCACTATCGTCGAGGGCAAGGTGGTGCAGCATTCCGTTACGATCCCGGAAGGCCTCACCTCCGAGCAGATCGTGGCGCGGCTGTCCGACAACGACATCTTCACCGGCAGCGTCCGCGAATTGCCGCGTGAAGGCACGCTGCTGCCCGAGACCTACAAGTTCCCGCGCGGGACCCCGCGCGATCAGGTGATCCAGCGCATGCAACAGGCGCACAAGCGCGTGCTGGCCGAGATCTGGGAGCGCCGCAGCCAGGACATTCCGGTGAAATCGCCGGAGCAACTGGTGACGCTGGCCTCGATCGTCGAGAAGGAAACCGGCAAGCCGGACGAGCGCAGCCGTGTCGCCGCCGTATTCGCCAACCGGCTGAAGCAGAAAATCAAGCTGCAGTCCGATCCGACCATCATCTACGGCCTTGTCGGCGGCAAGGGTACGCTCGGCCGACCGATCAAGCGCAGCGAGATCACGCAGCCTTCGCCCTACAACACCTATGTGATCGAGGGACTGCCGCCCGGTCCGATCTCCAACCCCGGCCGCGCCTCGCTGGAAGCCACCGCCAACCCGGCCCGCACCCGCGACCTCTATTTCGTCGCCGACGGCACCGGCGGGCATGCCTTCACCGAAACCTACGACGCGCACCAGAAGAACGTCGCCAAGCTGCGCGCGATGGAGAAGCAGATCCAGAACGACACGGTCGAGCCGGCCGAGGATGCGCAGCCGCCGGCGGCCGCCGCGCCCGGCGCTGCCGCGGATCCGCCGACCGCGACCACGCCGGCGCGGCCCAATCAGCAGAAAAAGCCGCCAGCCGCTCGCCCCGCTGGTCCCGCGCCCGCCCGCCAGGGCGCGGTGCAGCCGTCGCCGCCGGTGGTCCAGCGCTAGTTCGCGCAGACCTGCCTGCGGGACTTTGCGGATTCCACTTTCCTGCAAAATAGTCTTAAGATTCGCGTGGCCTGATGGGCCTCGCGAATCCTGTGTCCGGAGAAATTGACCTGATGGCGCTGTCGTCCATGACCGGCTTTGCCCGAAGCCACGGCGCTAGCGGGCCGTATACGTTCGAATGGGAATTGAAGTCGGTCAACGCCAAGGGCTTTGACCTCAGGGTGCGGTTGCCGCAGGGGTTCGACGAGCTCGAGGCCCACGCCAAGAAACGCGCCGGCGAGCTCTTGTCGCGCGGCACCGTCTACGCCAATCTCAACGTCAAGCGCGCCAACGCCGCCGCCTCCGTCCGCGTCAACGAGGACGTGCTCAACGCCGTCCTGAAGGCGGCCGCGATGATCGCCGGCAAGGTCGACGCGGTCGCGCCGAGCGTCGACGGCCTGCTCGCCATCAAGGGCGTCGTCGAGGTTGCCGAGCCCGAGGGTGACGAGGAGGAGGACAAGGCCGCGCGTGCCGCCGCCGCGGAGGCCTTCGACAAGGCGCTCGCCGATCTCGTCGAGATGCGCAAGCGCGAGGGCACGTCGCTCGGGCAGATCCTGACCCAGCGGGTCGACGAGGTCGAGGTGCTGGCGAGGAAGGCGGAAGCCGCGCCGGGCCGCAAGCCCGAGGCGATCAAGGCGAGGCTCGCCGAGCAGATCGCAACCCTGCTCGACACCTCCGACCGTTTCGATTCCGACCGCCTGATGCAGGAGGCGATCCTGATCGCCACCAGGGCGGACATCCGCGAGGAGCTCGACCGCATCGCCTCCCACATCGCGCAGGCGCGCGAGCTGATTGGCAAGGGCGGCCCGATCGGCCGCAAGCTCGACTTCCTGGCGCAGGAGTTTCATCGCGAGGTCAACACCTGCTGCTCGAAGTCGAACGATATCGAGCTGACCAATACGGGCCTGGCCATGAAGAACGTGGTCGAGCAATTCCGCGAACAGGTCCAGAATCTGGAGTGATTGATGACGGCGGGCGGTCACGGAACTGACGGTGTCGAGCGGCGTGGATTGATGTTCGTGTTGTCCTCGCCGTCGGGCGCGGGCAAGACGACGCTGTCGCGTCTGCTGATCGAGCGCATGCCCGGCCTGCGGATGTCGGTCTCCGCGACCACGCGGGCAATGCGGCCCGGCGAGGTCGACGGCCGCGACTACCTGTTCGTCGACAAGGCCAGGTTCGACGCGATGGTGAAGGGCGACGAGCTGCTGGAATGGGCGACGGTGTTCGACAACAGCTACGGCACGCCGCGTGCGCCGGTCGAGGCGGCGCTGTCGGCCGGGCAGGACGTGTTGTTCGACATCGACTGGCAGGGCACGCAGCAGCTTCGCGAGAAGGCGCGCGCGGACGTCGTCAGCGTGTTCATCTTGCCGCCCTCGGCCGCCGATCTCGAGAAGCGGCTGCATTCGCGCGCGCAGGATTCCGACGAGGTGATCCGCAAGCGCATGAGCCGCGCCAGCCACGAGATGAGCCACTGGGCCGAGTACGACTACATCGTCATCAACCACGCGGTCGACGAGGCGTTTGCCGAGGTGCAGTCGATCCTGAAGGCCGAGCGCCTCAAGCGCGAGCGGCGGACTGGCCTCGTTGGTTTCGTACGAGGTTTGCAAGGCCAGCTTCAAGGTTAGGCTTCGCGAGACGCGGTCCTTCCTGCGCCAGCCGTTCCAGCATCGCCGTGATCACGTCGACGTCGACGGCGTCCTCGATCTGCAGATCGTCATCGCGATTGGCCGACTCTTTGCCATTGATGTCGTTGGCCGCGAGCCGGGGGGCCGATGCCTCGATCTCGAACTCTCCGTTGAACATGTTGGCCTCGTCGAGCTCTGCGACCTCGTTGCGGGCTTGGGGCGCCCGCTGATCGACGGCATCGATCGCGTGATCGATCGCCTCGAGCTGCGCGGCTTCGCGCTGAGTGGCTTCGCGTTGGGGGGCTTGGCGACGCGCGGCCGCCTGGGGACGGGCGGCATCGAAATCCACCGGGCGCGGCTGCTGCGCACGCGGCGCGGCAGTCGGCATCGCCTCGAGCCAGGGCGCGCGACCGTCGTCGTGCGGCTCCCGATTGTCCCAATTGACGCGACGATCCTGGACGCGGACGCGTCGTCCGCCTGCGAAGCGATAGATGATGCTGGCGAGGAGGCCGGCGAGCGCCAGCGCGCCACCGATCACGAGCAGCAGCGTCTGGAGCGAGCCGGTCGCTTTATCGGTGGTGGCATCTGCTGCGGCAAGCGCGACCGGGGCAGGGGATTTTGACGGCTTCGCGCTCGGCGGTGCGGGCGAGGCGACAGGAGCGGGCGCAGCCTGCGGTGCGGGCGACGGAGCCGCGGCGGAGGCATCGGGCCAGCGCGTGGCGACCGGGGGCTGCTGCGCGTTGCTGTCGGCGGAGGGAGTGGCAGCTTGTTGCATCGGCGCCGGTTTCGCTGGCGCGGGCGCATTCGGCGTCGTCGGCGCGGTATTGCCCTGCGGCGTCAGATATTCGGCGCGTGCGTCCTGCAATGGGTGCTGCTGCGGCGGCGCTGCTGAATCTGCCGTCGGTGCATCGGGCGCAGCCTGCGCGGTTTGCACGGCCTTGGCGCTGTCCTTGCCGCCTTCGGCGCGCAGATACCAGCATTGCCGCTTGGTCCCGCGCTCCAGGCGATAGTACCAATGCTGCCCCTGCGGCGCGACGCCCTTTGGCGAGGCGAGGCAGTCGCTGGCGGCATTTGCCGAGCTCGTTGCCTCCGGCGCATTCTGCGACACGGCGGCCAGTGGTGCGCCGGCGATGATGCTGCCGACAAGCGCAGATATGAACTTCGCGGTGCGGTTGCCCATCCTGGTCTCCCGATTACGCATAACGCAACTCTTTACCTTCCCTTTGTCATCAAAGACTTGGGTGGCAATGAGCCGCAAATCCGGAGAGGATGTGGCTTGAATCGGGCCTGCGCGGCGTTCGTTCCTCCGCGAATTCAGGCGTTTTCGAGGGCTATTGCTTCGCCGAACTCCAGGTTCCGCCGCAGCCGTCGGAGCGGCGCCACGTTCCGGAACCACTGCGGCCCGAGAGCCGGCCCGTGCTGACGGTTCCGCGAACGCCTTCGCCGATGATCTTGCCCGAGCTCACGACGACAGCGCCGCTCGTGCTGCCGCCGCAACCAACGCTGACGACCGCCCAGGCACCGTCGAAACCACCGCCGCCACCTCCACCGCCACCTCCGCTTCGCCGAGGCGACGAGCGTTCCTCGGTCGCCGGCTTGCTCCGGCGTGAGGGCGCGGCCGGTTCGGCCGAGCGGCCTGAAGAAGTATCCTGGCGCGAGCCGGACAACGACTTTTCGTCGTTGCCGATTGAGCCGCCGGCGCTGCCAGACTGCGCGAAGGCGGACGACGAGGCGAGGGCGAGGTTGAGGAGGGACGCAAGGGTGATCGTACGGACGACGGCATTGGGCATGAGGAAACAATCCGAAATGAAAAAGGTATCAGCGGCCGGAGCCGTCGGCGCAGACGGATCCGATAATGCGGCAAGCTTTGCCAGCCTTGCCGCATTCGTCAAGCGCGGCATCCCTGGCGTGCTGGATGCTGTCGCGCTGGACCAGCGACCAGGACTTGTCTGATATCGCGAACGCGCCGCAGCGGTTGCCGTAGAAGGAGAGCTCGATCGGACATTTGGCACCGGCGCAATTGCCGCGCGCATCCGCCACCGCCGCGCGCCGCGAGGCGTGGTTCCACGATATGCCCCATTTGCTGCTGTCGGGCCCGTATACGATCGAGCCCCACGGCTTCAGATCCTCCATCTTGCGCATCCGCAGCAGCAGGCCTTCGGTTGCCTCGCCCGTCGGCGCCATCGAGATCCTCTGCTGGAGCTTGGTGATCGCACGGGTCAGTCCATCGGGCGTGTCAGGATCGAAATTGAGCTCGTAGAGCCGCTCACTCAATTCGCTCAGCAGCGCGGCATCGCGCAGCGGCACGCGATCGGGATCGGCGCGCAGCCGATCCGCCGGCAGCGGATCGGGCTGCATCGCCGCGACCTGCGGCGGCGGGCTTTGCGTCGGCGGCACGAAATAGAAGGTGCCGTCGATCGGCGAGGACGACACCCAGGGCTGCTGCGCGCCTGATGTGGCGCGCTTCACGGCGAGGCCGACCTGGTTGAAGGTCTGGAACACGTCGAGGCCCGCGGTCCGGACCGTCGCCGCCAGCGCCTTGGTGTAGGGGCTGTGGCCGTCGCTGCCGTCCTGCGCGACGTTGCCGGGCTGCGTCGCGTAGGAGATCAGCGTGCCCTCCGGCGCGCGCATCTGCGCAAGGCCGCCGTCGGAGGCGCGCAGGCCGCGCGAGCCAAACGGGTTGTTGCGGCAGGCGTCGAGGATCACGAGGTTGAGGCGCGTGCCCGACCCCTGCATCTGCCGCAGCACGAGGTTGACGTCGGTCATCTGGAAATCGACATCGGCCTCGCGCGTCGGATTGGCGCCGACAGGCACGAGATAGTTGGAGCCGGCGACCTGCACGCCGTGGCCGGCATAATAGAACAGCGCGACGTCGGCGCCCTGGACCTGCCGGCCAAAGCTCTGCACCGCGATATCCATCGCGCCCTTGTCGAGATCGAGCTGGGCGCGCCCGCCGACCAGCGTGAAGCCGAGCGCGCCAAGCGTCTCCGCCATCAGGCTCGCGTCCTTGGAGGGATTGTCGAGCGGCGTGATGTTCTTGTAGGCGGAGTTGCCGACGACCAACGCAATGCGCTTCTCGGCCGAGGCCGGCGCCGCCCCGGCGATAAGCAGGGCTGCGGCCAGCGCCGCCAGCCCCACGACGCGATTGAAAATCCTCGCGCGCATGAAAACCCCCAAAGCGAAAATTCTTCAAGGCAATGACGCCAATCTACCAGCCCGGCGCGCCGGCGAAAAGCGGTGCGACATTCTGTGCAGGGCAATCGCATGGGAGCGTTACAGGCCGTCATGCCCGGGCTTATCCCGGGCATCCACCCCGGGGCACGCACGCCGGAATGATGAGGGATGGATCGGTGTTTACTTCCACACCCGCGCCAGCGTCAGCGCCAGACATCCCAGCGCAGTGCTGATGAGTCCCACCAGCGCGTAGGACTGGGCGAACACGCCGGTCTGGATAAAGACCTGGCAGGCGATGGCGATGCAGATTGCGGCCAGCAGCAGGCAGGCGCAGCCAACAATGATAGACAGATAGCATATCGCGGTTGCGACGGGCCTTGCGGATGAAGCGGGATCGTTCATGCAGGGTTACAACGGCGCGGCCGGCGGCGGGTCGATCCGCCGCGGCGTGCGCGCAAGATCATCAGTCGCGGGCGCAGCAATCGACAAGTGCGCGCCAGATGCGCTGAACTTCGATGGTCCGCTGCAGCTCAAGGACGTGGTTCTCGCTTGCATGAGAGGACTTTTCCTCCAGTCGTGATTCACGTGGTGCGATCCAGCGCTCGGATATCGGATCGTACCATTTGCCGAGATCGACCAAGTTCGTGTCTCCTCTCTTCGATCCCCCTGGTCTTTTAGCCCATGCGCCTGTTCGTGGTGTTCTGGGTGATGTTGCCGTGCTCGGCCTGTTCGCGAATGTTCTGCTTCTCGTCGTCGCGATGGCCCTTGGTGGTGTCGAGCGGAATTGACGGCGTGCTGCCGGGACCCTTGTGGCTCTGGTTCTCCGCGGGAACAGGCTTGACCGTTTTCGTCAGCGGCTTCGTCATGGGCTTTGACTCCGTCGTTGCCTCACGAGATGCCAACGCATGGGACATTCGCGGCGTTCCAATTGGTGGTCTGATGTGATCGGTGCGGAGGCGACGGGAAGGGCTGTCAGCGAAACCGCCGTGTCACCATTGCAAGCACGAAGACAGGCTCGCTTCCGTCAAACACGCTGAGCGTCCAGCTGTCGCCGGGGCGCAGCGCATGCTCGACGTCGCGGGAGAGGCGGACGGCTTCGCGCCAGGCGGCATCGTCGTCGAGGAGCGTTTCACCGGTCGTGTCGGTGTGAGGTTGCTGGCCCTCGAAATGAAAGAAGTACCGCGCCATGTCGGGCAATGCGGGCCACGCGAATATGTTCCGGCTGCGCGGATCGTTCTAGCCCGCCGAGCGTCCCAGCACTTCGCGAAAGTGCTTCTTCACCGCGCCGTTGCAAGTGCAGGCGCTTGTCTCGAGTGCCGGCGCATCGAGAATCAGGATGGCGCCGCGGCGGGTCGCGAGGATGCGCCTGGCCTTGAACGTCTGGATGACGCGGCTGGCATAGCTGCGGGAGACGCCGAGCATGCTGGCGAGCTGCTCATGGGTAAGGCGGATTTCGTCGCTGCCGATATGCTCTCGGGCCGCAATGATCCATTTCGCCGCGCGTTGCTCGATCGAATGCGCCGCGTTGCAGGCCGCGGTCTGGAGCAGCTGTGCGAACTGGCAGGCTGCGTAGCGCGAAAAAATCTCATGCATGCTGGGCGATCGCTGCTGCGCCTGCTCGAGCGCGCGCAGCGGCAGGCGGACCAGCGTGCCGCCGACCTTCACGACGACGCGGGAAAAGGCCAGCGACGGGCTGCGGCCTGCGGAAAGACCGACCCCGCCCTCGCGGCCCACCAGGAGACTTTCGACCTCGCGGTCATCCTCAACCGGCACCGCGAACGACACGAACGCAGGGCCGCAGGGGAAGTGGACCACGGAGATGCCGTCGCCGGCGTGATGCAGAACGTGGTTCGCGGCGACCTCGACCGATTGCAGGTGCGGCGCGAGCAGCTCGAAATCCTGGGCGCTGAGCCTTCGCAGCAGATCGTTCCTGGGCCGGCCGGTCACTCTTCTTGTCTCTGGGCTCTTCGTTGGCCGGGAATCGGCGTCTCTGGGAAAAACCCTACGTTTCCGCGCAGGAACCGACAGTTCCAAAGTGAACACAAGTGTTTGCGGGAAACCGAAAAGTTCGCAGCAGCGAGGCGTCGCGGCGTCCGGCGTTGCCCGCAGGACACGCTGCGAACTTTGTTCTCATCCGCAGAACTACGGAAATTCCAAATGAGCCAGCGCTTGTGGGGCGCCGCGGGCTCTTATCCGAGACGGATCTGGCGTTCGGCCAGGAGGCGGCTTTGGGCGACCTGCTTGCGGTAGGCACCGATCGCCTTGTTGGCGAGCATCAACTGCCGGCGCTCTCCGGTCCTGAGCTGCGCTTCGATGGCATCCAGAATGGTGTTCGCGGTCTCGTCCGGAGGTCCGAGCTCGCCGCTCTGCTCCAGGAAGCTCCAGGCGATGAAGAATGCGCTTTCGACGGTGCAACGAATGGACATGCGCTGCCAACGCGGTGTGGCCGCAGCCGTTCCGCGCGGCGACGTGCCTTCAGCGCGCAGGTTTGGCGCTACTTCAGCGAGGTGCTGATCGAGCCGAACTTCAACTTCAACGACGAGCCGAGATTGTTGACCACAGCGATGATCGCGAGCGCGATGCCGGCTGCGATCAGGCCGTATTCGATTGCAGTGGCTGCGGTTTCATCGGCCAGGAAGCGGCGGATGGTCTGCATGGCCTCACCAGAATTCCAAAGAGAAAGCTGGCCAGGACTTTAGTTCGCGACGTGCCGGTTCCCCTATTTGGAACCGGGGCTTGCGTCGATTCCGGGTTAATTCGGCGGAGGAAAACGCGGCGGCGAGATCTCATCCCGCCGCCAAGCCTGCCTGGATTTTCCTGCGCGTCAGTTCTTCAGCACGATGCGGCCGACGACCTTGCCGGCGCGCAATTCGTCGATCCATTTCTGGACGTCGCCCATCGGCTCCTCGCGCATCGGCGTCGGCTTGATCTTGCCGGCGCGGGCGAGCGCCATCAGCTCCTGGGCTTCGGTGAGCGTGCCGACCATAAAGCCTTCGACTGTCAGGCGCTTGTAGACCCATTGCACCATCGGCAGGGTGAACTGGCCGCCCATCAGGCCGGACACCACGACCTTGCCGCCGCGCGCGGCGACCGCCACGGCAAAGGCCATCGACTTCTCATTGCCGGCGAAATCGACCACCTCGTCGAAGCCGCCCTCGGTTTCCTTCAGGATGCGCTTGATCACGTCGGGCTCGGACGGATCATAGGCGTTGGCTGCGCCGTTCTTCAGCGCGGTCTCGCGTGCGGCCGGCGAGAGATCGGCCACCGTGATCGGCTGCTTGAACATCGCCTGCGCAAACGACAGGCCCATCATGCCGACGCCGCCAAGGCCGATCAGCAGCAGATTGCGCTGGCGCGGACGGTCGACCAGGCGCTTGAGCGCGCCGTAGGCGGTCACGCCGGAGCACATCAGCGTCGCGGCCTGGTTGACGGGCAGGGGATCGTAGTCGAGCAGGTACTTCGCGTCGGGCACCAGTACGTGGGTGGCGAAGCCGCCATCGATGGAGACGCCGAGGAAGCGCTGCTTCGCGCAAAGGTTTTCGTCGCCATTGGCGCAGTCGCGGCACTGGCCGCAGCCGATCCACGGGAACACCGCCTTCTTCGCTCCGACCAGGCCGGCCGGCACGTCAGGGCCGACTTCGTCGACCACGCCCGCGATCTCGTGGCCGAGCGTGAAGGGCAGCGTCATGCCGCGCGTGGTGTCGAGCTTCTTGCCGCCGCCGAGGTCGGCATAGCCGTCCTGGATGTGCAGGTCGGAATGGCAGAGGCCGCAGCGCTCGATGCGCACCAGCACCTCGGCGCCCTGCGGCTTCGGCGTGTCGACGATGGTCTCGCACAAGGGCGCATCGAATTTGACCAGGGACTGCCGACGCATCAACGCCATATTCCTTCCTCCGAAATTCCTGTTATCCAGCTTGCTTTCGTATATCCGCCAATTCACGCGCCATGGCAACAAAGCCTGATATCGGGATGGTCTCGGCACGCCGCGTCGCATCGACACCTGCGGCCGCGGCAAGGCGAGCGGGATCCGCTTGAAGCGATTTCAGGCTTTGCCGCAGCATTTTTCGGCGCTGCCCGAAAGCGGCGGCTGCGACCTGTTCGAGCAGCTTGCGATCGCAAGGCAGGGGCTCTGCGCGCGGCACCAGCCGCACGACGGAGGAGGTGACCTTCGGCGGCGGCACGAAGGCCGAGGGCGAAATGTCGAACAGGATCTTCGTCTCGCAGCGCCAGTTGGCGAGCACGCCGAGGCGGCCATAGGCCTCCTCGTCCTCGCGTGCCACGATCCGCTCGCCGACCTCGCGCTGGAACATCAGGACCATCATGTCGTACCAGGGCGGCCAGGGGTCGGTCGTGAGCCAGCCGATCAGGAGCTGGGTCGCGATGTTGTAAGGCAGGTTCGCGACGATCTTTGCTCTTTCGCCATTGAGCAGCGGACGCGGGTCGAAGGTCATGGCGTCGCCATGGACGATCTCGAGCCTATCAGGGTAGCGCGCGGAAATATCCTGCAAGGCAGGGATCGCGCGCTCGTCATGCTCGATGGCGATGACGCGTTTGGCGCCGAGCGCGAGCAACGCGCGCGTCAACCCGCCCGGGCCGGGACCGATCTCGACGATGGTGGAGTCCTCGAGCGGCGCGGCCGCACGCGCGATGCGCGCGGTGAGATTGAGGTCGAGCAGGAAGTTCTGCCCCAGCGATTTGCGTGCCGACAGTGCGTGCTGGCGAATGACCTCGCGAAGCGGCGGGAGGTCGTCGATCGCGCTCATCAGCTTTGCGCAGCCGCCATGCGGCTTGCGAGCTTGAGCGCCGCGATCAGGCTTGCCGGCTTGGCCTTGGCCGTGCCGGCGATGTCGAACGCGGTGCCGTGATCGGGCGAGGTGCGGATGAAGGGCAGGCCGAGGGTGACATTGACCGCGTCGTCGAAGGCGACCGTCTTGATCGGGATCAGCGCCTGGTCGTGGTACATGCAGACGGCGCAGTCATAGGTGCTTCGCGCGGCTTCGTGAAACATGGTGTCGGCAGGGAGCGGTCCCTTCGCCTCGATGCCGTCGCCGCGCAACGCCTTGAGCGCTGGCGCAATCACGGTCTGCTCCTCGTGGCCGAGCGAGCCGTCCTCTCCGGCATGCGGGTTGAGGCCGGAGATCGCGATGCGCGGCCTTTCGATGCCGAAGCGGGATTTCAGCTCGGTCGCGACGATGCGCACGGTCGAGACAATGAGCTCGCTGGTGAGCTGGGCCAGCGCATCGCGCAAGGAGACGTGGATGGTCACGGGCACCACGGCGAGTCGCGGCGACCACAGCATCATCACCGGCTGCGGCACGCGGCCGTTCTCCGCGGCAAGCTCGGCGAGGTATTCGGTGTGGCCGGGATGGCGGAAGCCTGAGCGGTAGAGCACGCTCTTGGCGATCGGGTTGGTGACGACGGCGCCGGCGCGGCCTTCACGGACGTCGGCGACCGCCTGCCGGATCGAAGCGAGCGCGGCCGGCGCGCTCGCGTCATCGGGCTTGCCGGGCTCGGCTGTTGCACTCTCGCCCGTTGCGACCACGGGCAGGGCCTCGGTGAACGCGGCTGCGGCCTCGCCGGCGCTTACCGAGGCAGTCCGGATATCGGCGCCGAGGGCCTTGGCGCGGCGGGCGACGAAGGCCTCGTCGCCGAGCAGATAGAAGGCGGGCAGGTTCAGTTCGCGGCGTCTGAGCCAGGCTGCGATCGTGATGTCGGGGCCGATGCCGGCGGGCTCTCCCAGGGTCAGGGCGAGGGGCTTCGAAGGCTTGATGGAAGGTTCTAAGGCGAAGTTGGCCATCAGCGGTTGCGATATTCGATCATCGCCGCTTTCCGGAGATCATCGAGATAGGCCTTCTGGGTCTTCTCGTATTTCTCCGAATACATCTTCTCGCGGACCTCGCGCTTTTTCGGCGTGTCGATCATGGTCGGCTTGCGCGAGCACAGCACGACCATCTCGATGCCCGCCTTGGTGACCTCCGGCGCGGTCAGGTGGCCGATCTGGGTGTCGTCGAGCACCTTGCGAAGCGCCTCGGGCAGTTCCGCGGTGGTCTTGGTGACGGTGTCGCGGATGGTGGCGTTCGGCGTTGAGCGGAACAGCGAATTGGCTTCCTCGCAGCTTCCGACACGCGAGCGATAGGTCTCGGCTTCCTTCTGCCGCGTCTCCAGGAACGCCGGGGACGAGCCGCGCGGCACGATCAGCACGATCGGCTGCATCTTGTACTCGGTGCCCTCGATCTGGAGCTTGTCGCCGGTCTGGGCCTGCACGGCCTGCGCGACGTCGCGCTCGCCGACCATCAGCTTCTCCTTGAAGCGGCCGCGTACGAGGCTGGTCCAGACCATCTCGGCCTTCATGCGGCCCTTCAGCGTCTCGGGGCGGACGCCCTTGACCTCGAGCGACTTGGTGAGCTGATCCGGCGTGATGCGCATGCGCTGCGCCATGCCCTCGTAGGACTGGTTGATGTCGGAGATGCCGGGGTCGACGCCGTACTTCTTGCCTTCCTTGAGTTTCACCTTGTCGTCGATCAGCTCGTTGATGACCTCCTGCCGGCTCGGGGTCTTCTGCGTCGTCAGCTGGTCGAGCTTGGAGCGCTGCTCGATGTCGAAATCGGTGATCGGGTCGCCGTTGACCATCACGACGATGTTCTGCGCGCGCGACGGCGCGGGCAGGCCGGTGAGGATCAACCCGGCACCGATGGCGAGGAGGAGGCGAAAAACAGGCAATTGGGTCGTCATGATTATCGCTCGCATGTCAGCCGGGATGAGCTCGCTCTCGGGAGAGCCCGGCCGTCATTTCAGACGGTTCATTGGTAGCCGGCGGACGAGCTGGACCCGGTCGAGGTCGCCAGCGTGCGCAGGCCGATCTGGAACATGAACGCGTGGTTCAGTACGGGCGGCGCCGTGCCCGCAGAGTAACTATACGAAGTTACATAGTTCACGCCGAGCACGAAGCAATCGTCGACATAGCCCGCTCCGAGCACATACTGGTTGATCTTGTTGGCCTCAAGGTCCCAGCGCGCCGAGCCGGTCACCACCCAATTGGCCGCGACCTTGATCGAGCCCGAGGTCAGGATGCCCTCGCGCCGCGTCAGATAGCCGAGCTCCGGCTGCTCGGCGTAATTGCCGTACATCATGCTGACCGACCAGCGATTGAAGTTGGCGCGGCCTTCCGCCTCGAAGCGCTGCACGTTCCAGGTCTGCTCGTCCATGCGGGAGCGGACGCTGAACGTGTAGGTGCTGTTGGGCGAGTAGCTGGCGCTCGCCACGTAATCCGAGCGCGGCTTGTCGAGGCCGGAATCAAGGCCGGTGTTGATGGTGTCCTGGACCGTGTAGGAGTTCAGGCCGAACAGCTGGTAGGACTGGCCGAACAGCACCTTGACGGCGCCGCCCTTGTCGAACTGCGTGGTGGACTGCACGCCGACATTGGCGCGGCCGCCGCCCTCGACGCGGTCGTAACCGGAGAACTTGTCGACGCTGAACAGGTTCGAGGTGTCGAACACCATGCTCTGGGCGTCCTCGTTCGGGAACTTGCCGGCATAGGGCTCGTTCGGCCGGATGATGACCTGCGCGATCGGCTCGATGGTGGTCGAGCCCCAGGGCTGAACGTTGATGAAGGGATAGCGGTATTCGAGGCCGACGGTCGGCATCAGGCGGAACGCCTGGGTGTCGCCGACCGGCAGGTAGTTCGACACGCCCGGCTGGTTGGAGATCGAGGCGTTGATCGCGTCGGCGCGGAGGCTGGCGAACGGTGTCCAGATCTCGCCGAACGGGTCGGTGTAGGACTTGCGCCACTGCGCTTCCGCCGTGAGGCGGGTGTAGGTGCCGGGGACGCCGCGCAGCAGGCACTGCGACGGCGTGCGCGCGAGCGGATCGGCCGACGTCGTCGTGCACAGGCTGTTGGTATTGGCGAGCGTGGTGATCGGATCGAACACCGCGGTGTCACGCGACAGGTTCGTGAAGTTGGTCTTGTAGCTGAACTCGCCGCCGAACACCGGATAGTTGAGCACGTTCGAATAGTCGATCACGGGATAGACGATCGGCACCTGGCTCTGGTTGCCCGAGTAGCTCAGCCAGTACATCGTGCGCGCATCGAAGAAGCTGCGATTGCCGACGCCGGTCAGATAGAGCTGCGACAATGCGTCGGTCGGCAGATACAGGAACGAGCCCAGCGGATCGCGGTATTGCGACAGGCGGTAGTCCGAGAAGAAGTAGTAATCGGACATGACGACGCCGTCCCAGCCCCAGACCCACTTGTCGTTCAGCGCGAACTGACCCTTGGTGTCGACGGCGCCGCGGAACTGGCGGTCGCCGGGCTGGCCGGCGAGTGCGCCGGGGTCGAGTTGGTCGATGCCGTAGACTCGGATCTGGTAGGCGCCGTCCATCAGGCGCTGGCGGTACTCGGCCTGGAACAGCACGCCCTGCCTGGAGGTGATGCGCGGGCTGAAGGTCATGTCCATATCGGGCGCGATCGCCCAGTAGAACGGAACTTCGACGCCGTAGCCGAACGGCGTGTTCGACGTGAAGCCCGGCATCAGGAAGCCGGTCTTGCGCTTCACGGTCGGGTCGGGCGTCGAGAAATAGGGCATGTAGGCGATCGGCACGCCGAAGAATTCGAGCTGCGCCGTCTCGAAATACAGCATCTTCTCCTGCTGGTCGTGGATGATGCGCGCACCCTTGACCTGCCACAGCGGCGGCTTCTTCGGATCGTCCTTACACGGCGCGCAGGCCGTGTAGACGCCGTTCTCGAACACCGTGTAGTTGCCGCTGGAGCGGTCGGCGCGGCTCGCCGCCATGCGGGTCTGGTCGGCGGTGTCCACGCGCAGCGAATCGACGAAACCGTCGCGGTAGTCGTCGGAGAGATCCAGGATCTCGGCATAGGTGATCTTGCCGTCGGCATCCGTCATGCGGACGTTGCCTTCGGCATGCAGCCGCTTGGTCTTCTGGTCGTAGATGACCTTGTCGGCCTCGACGCTGGTGCCGTTGTAGAACAGCTGGACGTTACCGACCGCGGAGACGCGCGAATTGTTGTAGTCGTAGTCGACCTCGGTCGCCTGAACCAGCATCTGGTTGTCGTTGGCGACCTTCGGCGGCTTCGCACGCGGCGGCAGCGGATTGTAGGTGAAGCTCTGAGCGGAGGCCGGCGTCACGGCCGCAATGTCCATCAGCCCGCCGAGCGACGCCACGGCGGCGACAGCCAGCAGGAGCCTGCGAATGGACAAGCCGTATCCGTTCGCGCGCACCACAGTACGCTGCGTCAAACGAGACACGAGCCCTCGATGGACGGCAGTCACTAACCGTCCTCCTGATACAACAAGGCCAAAAAGCCGGTGAGGCCGCCCACCACCGCGGGCAACCACGCCGCAGCGATCGGATGCATCAACTCAGCCTTGCTCAAGTCTTCAGTCACTTTCGACAAAACGTAGAGCAGAAAGCCTGCGCCCACGCCACTCAAAACCATCTTCTGCACGCCGCCCATCCGGAAGAAACGCAACGACACGGAAGCCGCCAGCATCACCATGGCGGCCAGTAAAAACGGCTGTGCCAGGAGCTTGTGATACTGGAGTCGATAGCCGGCTGTCGCGAAGCCTGAGCTCTCGGAGGAGCGGATGTAGCTCGGTAGTTGCCAAAAGGACACAGTCTCGGGTGTGGAAAAGCTGTTGCGGATCTGGGCTTCGGTCAGCGTCGTCGGAATCTCCAACGTCGCCTGGTCGATCGGCGGCGAATCCAGCGAGAAGCGGCGCACCGATTTGAACAGCCAGTGACCGGACTCCAGCGCCGCCTCGCGCGCCTCGATCCGCTCCTTGAAATGCCAGTCCGTATCGAATCGGAACAGGGTCAGGCCGGTCAGCCGGACGCCCTGCTGCTCGCTGCGCGCCGCGTTGATGATGACCTGGCCGTCATTGGTGACCTGGTTGAGCCAGAAGCCGGAGGCGTCCTGGATGCCGCCGCCGGGGGCCGAGCCGAACAGCTCGGCTTCCATGCGCTTGGACAGCTCGCGCAGGTTCGCCGACATCGGATTGTAGGCGACGGTGGCGATCACCCCGATCAGGAGCGCGCTGCCGAGAGCCGGCGAGATGAATTGCCATGCCGAGATTCCGGCGGCGCGCGCGACCACGAGCTCGAGCCGGCGGGAGAGGGCGAGATAGCAGGTCATGGCGCCGATCAGCATGCAGAACGGCGTCAGCTTCTCGAGCAATTGCGGGACCCGGAACAGCGAGGTTTCGGCCACCATGATCGCGGAGGCGGATGCGAGCCCTGAGGTCTTGCGCACCATCTCGATGTAATCGACCAGCACCAGCAGCAGGAAAATGCCCGCGAACACGCCGAGCGCCGCGACGACGAAGCGTCCGGCAAAATAGCGCCCGAGTGTGTTGGTGAGCATACTCATGCGGCGGCCGGCCGTCCGAACAGCCGCGCGATGCGCGCGTTCGACCTGTTGATGGCCTCCATGAGGCGGGGCGGCGGCTCGACCACGATGCCGCCGATGATCAACCACAGCCCGACGCCGATGGCGCCCAGGACCATCGCGTATTGGAACAGCACCGGGCCAGGCGATTTCACCGCCATCACCGAGCAGGCGAATCCTGCCATGCGCAGGCCGAACACGGCGATCACCGAGCCGCCGATCGAGAAGTTGCGGCTTTGGCGCGTGGTGCGCGGCGCGCCGAGGAAGGCGAAGGTCAGCACGGCAAAGGCGAAGGGATAGATCGGCGCCAGCAGGCTGTCGTGCAGAGCCGAGCGGAACTGGCCGGGAATCTGCTTGTAGACCGGATCGTCCTCGGACGGGGAGAACAGCTCCCAGAGATAGCGCTCGCGGATGCCGAGGGTGACGTCGTGACCCTGGCCCGAGAATTTCGACATGTCGAAGCCGTAGCGGCCGAACGCCACCAGCGCGGGATCGCGCTTGCCGGCCTCGAAGCGCTGGAGATTGCCGTCCTTGAGCACCAGGAACGAGCCGTTGTCGTTCTTCACGACCTCGCCATGCTCGGCGACGATCGAGACGCGCTCGTTGGGATCACGGCGATCGTCGATGAAGATCCCGGCGAGGATGCCGCCGGGCTGGCGTTCGCGGATCCGGATCGTCAGGTTCTTGTCGAGCTGAGCGAAGCGGCCGGGCTGGAGGATGTTGGTGAGCACGTCGGCGGTGATCTCGGCGTCCCACTGCTTGATCCGCCGCATGCCGTCGGGGGCGAGATAGGCCGCGATGAAGGCGACCAGCAGCGCCACGACACAGGTGGCGTAGAAGAACGGATAGAACAGCCGGAACGGCGAGAAGCCGGCGGCATTCATTACGATGATCTCGGAATCGGTCGCGAGCTTGTTCAGCGTGTGCGAGATCGCGATCATCAGCGCGATCGGCGAGATGATCAGGACCAGTGCCGGCACGACGAGGCTGGTGATGCCGAGGAAGGTCAGGATGGTCTGACCCTGGCTCGTCATCAGGTCGATGCCGCGCAACGCCTGCGTAATCCAGATCACGCCGGTGAGGCTGACCAGGACCAGCGCAAACGACGCCAGCGTCGTGCGGAAGATATACCTATCGATTGACCCCATGCGCTACCGCACGAATCCCCACCAGCGCCCCAATGCAGGCCGGAAGTTCGGCTGCCCAACCAATCCCCGATCAGGAGATCCCCAAGGTCGGCCAACCACCTCTTCCACCGGCTTACTCTCTCACTACCATCCCTTTGATCCATCAACAAAATGGCTGCCCCGTGGCGCCGTCAATATATGGTTAATATTTCCCTCGTTGTGGCCCGGCGGCCACGGGGGTGCTTGGCAGCCACCGCGCCGGTGGCCCATAGTGGGGAAAGTCCAGTGAATCGTCGTTCAGCTCCGGCCCGTGGCCGGGTCCGCCCAGCGACGAAAAGCCCGATGTTTTGAAGGAGTTACCCATGTCCGATGCCATCAAGGTCGGCTTTGTCCCGCTGTCTGCTGCCGCCCGTGGCATTCTGGTCGTGTTCTGCGACGACACTCTGAAGCTCGGTCCGGCGACGGCCAAGGCACTCGGCGGCGCCACTGAGCTGGTCAAGCGGGCGGCCTCCGCCGCCGGCTTCAAGGGCAAAAGCGGCGCCGCGCTGGACGTCCTGGCACCGGAGGGGCTGAAGTCCACCCGCCTGGTCGTGATCGGCGCCGGCAAGGCGGCGAGCCTGAAGGCGAACGACTTCCTCAAATTCGGCGGCGTGGCGGCGAGCAAGCTTTCGGCCGCGGCCGCTGCCATGACCATCATCGCGGAACTTCCTGATGGCGCCATGACCAGCGAGCAGGCGGTTGCGATCGCCTCGGGCCTGCGGCTGCGCGCCTACAAGTTCGATCGCTACAAGACGAAAAAGAAAGACGGCGAGGAGGGCGGCTTGCGCGCCGACGTCTCGCTTGCGGTCGGCGATGCCACCGCGGCGAAGAAGGCGTTTGCCTCGGCCGGCCATGTCGTCGACGGCGTGATCATCGCGCGCGACCTCGTCAACGAGCCGCCGAACGTGCTTTTCCCCGAAGAGTTCGCGCGCCGCGCGGGCCTGCTCCGCAAGCTCGGCGTCAAGGTCGAGGTGCTCGACGTCAGGGCGATGGACAAGCTCGGCATGGGCGCGCTGCTCGGCGTCGGCCAGGGTTCGTCGCGGCCGAGCCGCACCGTGATCATGCGCTGGGACGGCGGCAAGAAGGGCGAGGCACCGGTCGCCTTCGTCGGCAAGGGCGTCTGCTTCGACACCGGCGGCATTTCGATCAAGCCGGCCGGCAGCATGGAGGACATGAAGGGCGACATGGGCGGTGCCGCCTGCGTCGTCGGCCTGATGCACGCGCTCGCCGCGCGCAAGGCCAAGGCCAACGTGGTCGGCGCCATCGGTCTCGTCGAGAACATGCCCGACGGCAATGCGCAGCGGCCGGGTGACATCGTCACTTCGATGTCGGGCCAGACCATCGAGATCATCAACACCGACGCCGAAGGCCGCCTCGTGCTGGCGGACGTGCTCTGGTACGTCGCGAAAAAGACCAAGCCGAAATTCATGGTGGATCTGGCGACGCTGACCGGCGCGATCATGGTCGCGCTCGGCACCGAGCATGCCGGCATGTTCTCCAACAATGACGAGCTCGCCGACCGTCTGCTCGCGGCCGGCATCGAGAGCGGGGAGAAGGTCTGGCGCATGCCGCTCGGCCCCGAATACGACAAGCTGATCGATTCCCAGTTCGCCGACATGAAGAACACCGGCGGCCGCCATGGCGGCTCGATCACTGCGGCGCAGTTCCTCCAGCGCTTCGTCGACGGCACGCCCTGGGCGCATCTCGACATCGCTGGTACCGCGATGGGGGCGCCGAAGACCGACATCAACCAGAGCTGGGGAAGCGGCTACGGTGTCCGTTTGCTCGACCGTCTGGTCGCCGACCACTACGAGCGCAAATGATCTGAGATGACCGAAGTCCTTTTCTACCATCTGCAAAACATGACGGTGGAGAACGTGTTGCCGCCGCTTCTCGAGAAGTCGCTCGAGCGCGGCTGGCGCGTCGTGGTGCAGTCGACCTCGCCGGAGCGCGCCGATGCGCTCGACGCGCATTTATGGACCTACCGCGACGATTCCTTCCTGCCGCACGCGACATGGCGCGTGAACGATGCCGCCGATCAGCCGATCGTGCTGGCGATCGAGGAGGACAATCCCAACGGCGCCAATGTCCGCTTCCTGGTCGACAACGCCGCGCTGCCGCAGGACGCGCAGGGCTATGAGCGCATGGTGCTGCTGTTCAACGGCGACGATCCGGACGCGCTGGCGTTTGCCCGGAGCGCCTGGACGGATTGCAAGGCGCGGGGATTTGATGTCACCTATTGGCAGGCCGACGAACGGGGCCGTTGGCAGCGCCGGAATTAGCGGTCGTTTGCAATTAATGATAATTTGCACTTTTCGGGCGATGCTGGCTTTTGTCACCTTCGTGCCGCAAAGTGATGTTGGGACAATCGCTTAGGGCCGGTCCTTCATGCGGGGAATTTAGTTTATCGTGCGACATCAAAAGCTTCCCAGCTCGCTCATAGTTGCGTTGGCTGCCGTAGCACCGCTGCTCGCGGGCTGCTCGGGGACCGACCTGTTGTCCAAGGATGCCCAGTGGTTCAACACGCCGAGCCGCCTGTTCATCAAGAGCATCTCAATCGAATCGCCACCGTTGACCCCCGACAAGCCCGTGACGGCCGAGGATCTGGTCAGCGCCGACGGCGCCTGTCCCGGCATGACGCCGCCCCCTGGGCCGGCTGACGCCAATGCTTCGACGACGGCGCCGGCGCCCATGGGCGGCACGGTCGCGCTCGGTCACACCGAATGCGATGTGGTGCGCGGCATCGGGGCGCCCTCGACCGTCAATCTCTCCAGTGACGCCGCCGGCCGGCGCGTTGCCGTGGTCACCTGGAGCACCGGTCCGCGCGCAGGCATCTACACCTTCACGTCCGGCCGTCTGTCCTCGATCGAGGGCACGCCGGAAGCGCCTGTCATGCCGAAGGCGACCAAGCCGAAGCCGAAGAAGAAGTCGGCGTAAGGCGAACTCTCGCGTCCCGGACGCGCTGCAGCGCCATCAGCGCGTCCACGCGCGTCTTCGACGCGCTATGGGCTGCTGCGCAGAGCCGGGACCTGGTCTCTCTCGATCCAGTCTCTCTCGATCATGAGCCCCGGCTCAGCAGCGCACCACTATCGTGCTGCGCTGTGTCCGGCGCACGAGAGCACCGATCGAATTCGCCATCTCATCAAAACGAATGCGTCGTCGCTTCGAGCTGTGGCTTCTGCGCGCGCATCAATGCGTTGGTGAGATTCGCGCGCGCCTTCGAAAGTCACGCTGCCGTTATACGTGATCGGCAATTCGTGATGTGAGAGCGTTTGCATCCGCTGTCGAAACCAGCCCGGAGGAAAACTGGAGGAAATCTCCAGAATAATCACGCGCGTCTAAAGCAGTGCTTCAAGTAAGACATCCGCACCACTGCTACGCATCGAGGGGAGGGGCTAGATCGATCGAAGGAATATTTGGATGTCTACTACCTCTGTTTTCTCCCCGGTTACGGGCCAGCTCACCATTTTCGGCGACAGCGCCAATAACGGCGTCGTGATCAGCCGCGACAAGTCGGGCCGCATTCTCATCAATAACGGGCAGGTGAAGACGATCGGTGGCGATCCCACTGTGGCCAACACCAATGAGATCGACATCTTCGGTCAGGGCGGCGACGACACGATCACCGTTAACGAATCCAACGGCCCGATGCCCGCGGTGCACATTTTCGGCGGCGACGGCAATGACAGGATCACGGGCGGCTCGGGTGCCGATTTGCTGTTTGGGCAGGCCGGCGACGATACGATCAAGGGCGGCGGCGGCAACGATCTGCTGTTCGGCGGCGCGGGCAACGACACGCTGGACGGCGGCAGCGGCGACAACCAGTTGTTCGGCGAAGCGGGCAACGACCTCATGATCTGGAATCCGGGGGGCGGCACCAACCTGTTCGAGGGCGGTGACGGCAACGACACCGCGCAGATCAACGGAAGCAATGACCCGGAGACGTTCACGATCACGGCGAACGGCACGCGCGTGCGATTCGACGGGACGGGCGCGGCGCCATTTTCGCTCGACATCGGCACGACGGAGAATCTCGTGCTGCACGCCGGCGGCGGCGACGACGTCATCACCGCAAGCAATGGACTCGCCAGCCTGATCTCGCTGACGCTCGACGGCGGCGCCGGCAACGACAGGATCACCGGCGGCGACGGCAACGACCTCCTGATCGGCGGCAGCGGCGACGACATCGTTAATGGCGGACGCGGCAACGACGTCGCACAACTAGGGACGGGCGACGACACCTTCATCTGGAATCCCGGCGACGGCAGCGACACGGTCGAAGGCGGATCGGGCAACGACAAGCTTCTGTTCAACGGCGCCAACATCAACGAGACCATCGATATCTCGGCTAACGGCAGCCGGGTGCGCTTCACCCGCGACGTCGCCAACATCACGATGGACCTCAACAGCATCGAGCAGATCGAATTCGATGCGCGCGGCGGCGCCGACAACATCACCGTCGGCGATCTCTCCGGGACCGGCGTCACGCAGGTGCTGGTCGATCTCGGAGCCGTTCCCGGCGGCACGCAAGGCGACGGCGCGGCCGACACGGTGACGGTCAACGGCACCAACGGCGGCCAGCACATCGAGGTCACGTCCGACGGGACGACCGTGACGGTGACGGGCCTGCCCGAAGTCGTGACGATCGCGAATGCGGAAGCTGCCAACGACCGGCTGGTGATCCAGGCGCTCGGCGGCAACGACGTCATCGATGCATCGCTACTTGCTGCGGCGATTGGGCTGACCATCGACGGCGGCGCGGGCAACGATACCATCACCGGCAGTCAGGGCGCCGACACCCTGATCGGCGGCGACGGAAACGACAAGGTCACCGGTGGCCGCGGCAATGACGTCGCGCTTCTCGGCGCAGGCGACGACCTCTTCACGTGGAATCCCGGTGATGGTAGCGACACCGTCGAAGGTGGCGCGGGAACGGATACGCTGGTGTTCAACGGCTCCAATGTCGCCGAGAACATGTCGATCTCGGCGAATGGCGGCCGCGCGCTTCTCACCCGCGACGTCGGCGCCATCACCATGGATCTCAACGGCGTCGAGCATGTGCAGATCGCTGCCGCCGGCGGCGCCGACAACATCACCGTCAACGATCTCTCCGGCACCGGCGTCACGCAGGTGGCGATCGACCTCAGTGCCGGCCCCGGCAGCCAGAGTGGTGACGGTGCGGCAGATCGTGTGACCGTGAACGGCACCGCAGGCGATGACAACATCTCGATCACGACCTCTGGCGGATCGATCGTTGTCAACGGCCTTGCGGCGCAGGTGACCATCGCTCACGCCGATGCCGGTGACGTCCTGACCGTCAACGGCGGA
Source organism: Bradyrhizobium sp. 604_D8_N2_3 (assembly GCF_051810765.1). Classification (NCBI taxonomy): domain Bacteria; kingdom Pseudomonadati; phylum Pseudomonadota; class Alphaproteobacteria; order Hyphomicrobiales; family Nitrobacteraceae; genus Bradyrhizobium; species Bradyrhizobium sp. 604_D8_N2_3. Next base: position 4,329,132 of record NZ_JBPWPM010000001.1, read on the forward strand.
GGCGGTAACGACGTCATCAATGCCTCGTCCATCAAGGCGGGGCAGCCGTTCAGCCTCAACATCAATGGCGGTGACGGCAACGACACCATCACCGGCAGTGCCGGCAATGACATTGTGAACGGCGGCCGTGGCAACGACGTTGCCAATCTCGGCGCCGGCGATGACACCTTCGTCTGGAATCCCGGCGACGGCAGCGACATTGTCGAAGGCGGCAAGGGCACCGATACGCTGCTGTTCAACGGCGCCAACATCAACGAGAACATCAACATCTCGGCCAATGGCGGACGGGTGCTGTTCACCCGCGATGTTGCTGCCATCGCGATGGACCTCAACGGCGTCGAGCATATCAACTTCAACGCCCTCGGTGGTGCCGACAACATCACGGTCGGCGACCTCTCCGGGACCGGCGTGAATCAGGTCAACCTCGACCTCGGCGCCAATGACGGCGCCGCGGATACGGTGACGATCAACGGAACCAGCGGCAGCGACGTCATCACGGTGACCGAGCACGACGGCATCATTACGGTGTCGGGGCTTGGCCAGGACATCAACATCACCGATGCCGGCACAGGCGACAGGATCGTGATCAACGGCCTCGATGGCGACGACGTCATCACGGCCTCCGGTTTGCACGGCGGCATCCAGCTCGTCGCCAATGGCGGCAATGGCGATGACGTCCTGATCGGCAGCCCCGGCAACGACACGCTCGCGGGTGGGGCGGGTGACGACGTGCTGATCGGTGGCGGCGGACAGGACGTCCTCGACGGTGGCCCCGGCAACAACGTCGTCATCAACGGGGGCGGGGCGATGGCGGCCGCGATGCTGCTCAACCAGGCCATGGCGGCAAACCTCGTTCCGGCAGGTGACGGTCACGGCGAGATGCCATTGCCCGATCCGCACGCGGCACAGAGCCAGACCCTCGCACCGCCGCAACACGCCTGACATTAGGCTCCGGCCCGGAGAACGCCCATGACCACGAACGCGGTCTCGACCGATACGGGGTTGGACGCGCTGCTCACCCTGCTGCATTTGCAGGGTGTTGCGGCCGACCGCGACCAGCTCAAGCACCGGACCGGAACGGCTATCTTTGGCGCAGCGGAGATCATCCGCTGCGCCAAATCTCTCGGCCTCAAGGCACGAACCTATCGAACGCAGTGGAGTCGTCTGTCGGGCAGCCCGCTGCCGGCGATCGCGATGCTGCGCGACGGCAGCTTCATGGTCATCGCAAAGGCCTCCGCTGACAAGGTGCTGGTGCAATCGCCGCAGGCCCAGCGCCCGGTGCTGATGGAGCGCGACGAGCTGTGCGCGATCTGGGACGGCGGACTGATCCTGATGGCCCGGCGCGCCGGGCTCTCCGACCTCGGACGCCATTTCGATATCACCTGGTTCATCGGCGCGATCGGCAAATACCGGCGGCTGTTCGGCGAGGTGCTGGCCGCCTCGTTCTTCCTCCAGCTCTTTGCGCTGGTCTCGCCGCTGTTCTTCCAGGTCGTGATCGACAAGGTGCTGGTGCATCGCTCGCTGTCCACGCTCGACGTGCTCGTCATCGGTCTCGTCGTCGTCTCGCTGTTCGACACGGTGCTGGGTATCCTGCGCAATTATCTGTTTGCGCATACGACCAACCGCATCGACGTGGAGCTGGGCGCCCGGCTGTTCCACCACCTTCTGGCATTGCCGATGGCCTGGTTTCAGGCGCGGCGCGTCGGCGATTCCGTGGCGCGGGTTCGCGAGCTCGAGAACATCCGCAATTTCATCACCAGCTCGTCGCTGACGCTTCTCATCGACCTGTTCTTCACCTCGGTATTCCTGGCGGTGATGTTCGCCTATTCGCCGCTGATGAGCTGCATCGTGCTGGCATCGTTCCCGTTCTACATCGCGATCTCGGCGGTGGCGACGCCGCTGTTTCGCCGCAGGCTGGACGAGAAATTCCGCCGCGGCGCCGAGAACCAGGCTTTTCTGGTCGAGAGCGTCAGCGGCATCGAGACGCTGAAGGCGATGGCGGTCGAGCCGCAGATGCAGCGCCGGTGGGAAGAACAGCTCGCCGGCTATGTCTCGGCGAGTTTCGGCGTCACCAGCCTTGGCAACACCGCAAGCCAGCTCGTCCAGTTCGTCAGCAAGGTCGTGACCGCCGCCATTCTCTATGTCGGCGCGCGCCTCGTGATCGGCGATGCATTGACCGTCGGCGAGCTCGTAGCCTTCAACATTTTTGCGGGGCGCGTTTCGGCGCCCGTGCTGCGGCTGGCCCAGGTCTGGCAGGATTTTCATCAGGCGCGGCTCTCGATCGCGCGGCTTGGCGACATCCTCAACAGCGCGGCAGAGCCGGCTTATTCGGCGGCGCGTGCGGGGCTGCCGCCGATCCGGGGCAATATCCGGTTCGAGCACGTGTCGTTCCGCTACCGGCTCGATGGGCCGGAAATCCTGCATGACGTCTCGTTCGATGTTCCGGCCGGGCAAACCGTCGGCATCGTCGGATCGTCGGGCTCGGGCAAGAGCACGTTCGCCAAGCTGGTGCAGCGGCTCTACGTTCCGCAAGGCGGCCGCGTGCTGATCGACGGAATGGATCTTGTGATGACCGATCCGGCCTGGCTCCGCCGCCAGATCGGCGTGGTGCTCCAGGACAACATGCTGTTCAACCGCTCGGTGCGCGACAACATCGCGCTGGCCGATCCGACCCTGCCGATGGACCGCGTCATGGACGCAGCAAAACTTGCGGGCGCACATGATTTCATTCTGGAGCTTCCCGAGGGCTACGACACTGTCGTCGGCGAGCGCGGCTCGACGCTCTCGGGCGGGCAGCGCCAGCGCATCGCGATCGCCCGCGCTTTGGTGACCAATCCCCGCATCCTGATCTTCGATGAAGCGACCAGCGCGCTCGATTATGAAAGCGAGCGGATCATCCATGAGAACATGAAGGAGATCGCCAGGGGCCGCACCGTCCTGATCATCGCGCATCGGCTGTCCACCGTCCGCGGCGCTGATCGCATCTTCACGCTCGAGCGCGGCCGTCTGGTCGAGGACGGCACGCATGACGCGTTGATCAAGACCGGCGGCCGATACGCGGCCCTGCATCGTCTCCAGGGAGGGATCTATGAGGTCGGCTAGCGCGGTGCCGGCCCCGCGGCCGGAGCAGACCGTCGTTCCCTTCCGGAAAGCGAAGGGGCGGCGCACTGAAGAGATCGCCTTCCTGCCCGCGGCGCTGGAGATTGCCGAGGCGCCACCGTCACCGATCGGCCGGGCCATCGCGATCGCCCTGATGCTCCTTGTCTGCGCAGCACTCGCGTGGTCGGCATGGGGCATGATCGACATCGTGGCGTCCGCAACCGGGAAGGTGGTGTCGAGCGGGCGAAGCAAGGTGGTCCAGCCGTTCGAGACCGGGGTGGTGCGCGCCATCCACGTGCAGGACGGGCAGGCGGTCAAATCGGGCGACGTGCTGATCGAGCTCGATCCGACCGTGAATGCCGCGGAGCGCGATCACCTGCATGACGATCTCATGGCCGAACGGCTCAATATGGCGCGTCTCCGCGCCGCATTGGCAAGCGGCGAAGATGCCTCCACCGATCTCGTCCCGCCTGCGGATGCCGATCCCTCGCTGGTCGCGACACAGCGGCAGCTTCTTGCCAATCAGGTCAGCGAGCATCGCGCCAAACTGGCGTCACTTGCGCGCCAGCAGGCGCAGAAGGAGGCCGAGCATCAGACCATTGCGGCGACGATCCACAAGCTGGATGCGTTGCTCCCTGTCACCCAGCAGCGCGTCGATATCCGCAAGATTCTGATGGAGAAGGAAATCGGCTCGAAGCTGACCTATTACGAGACCCTTCAGCTTCTGATCGACCAGCAGGAGGAGCTTCGCGTCCAGAGCAGCCATCTGAAGGAAGCCGAGGCGGCCGTCGCCGCGATCCGGGAGACCCGCACCCAGGCCATGGCTGAGTATCGCAAGAGCCTGTCCGACGAACTGGCCAAGAGCGAGCAGAAAGCCAATGGCGTCGCGCGCGATCTGATCAAGGCGCAGCAGCGGACCCGGCTGCAGCAGCTGACCTCGCCGGTCGACGGCGTCGTGCAGCAGCTTGCGGTCCACACCGTGGGCGGCGTGGTCACGCCCGCGCAATCGCTGCTGGTGATCGTGCCATCGGATACGCGGCTCGAGGTCGAGGCGATGATCTCCAACCGCGACATCGGCTTCGTCGAGGCCGGGCAGGACGCCGCCGTCAAGATCGACACCTTCAACTTCACCCGCTACGGCCTGCTGGAGGGACGGGTGCTGAGCGTCTCGCAGGACGCCATCATCCGCGACCGTCCGCCGGGGAGCGACCGCGCGCTCGCGGCGCAACGTGACAGCAGCGAGCCAAACGGCCAGGAGCTGAGCTACAGCGCACGCATCTCGCTCGATCGCACGCAAATGCAGGTGGACGATCGCCTCGTCAGCCTGTCACCGGGAATGGCCGTGACAGTGGAGATCAGGACCGGCTCGCGCACCATTTTGAGCTACCTGTTATCTCCGCTTCAGCGCTACCGACAGGAGATCATGCGGGAGCGGTAGATCCCATTTTGCTCCAGCGGAGCCGTATCACGCCTGCCCACCATTCGTCTCGCCGGCGACGTCGCCATTCTCGGCGCGGATCATCGTGATTGCGACACTTTTGCAGAGGTCGCTTTCCTGATGGCCGTGCGGCCGGGGATGCGCTTTTATGGCGCGATAAAGAATCTTGGAGGGAACATGCGTTTCATCACGATCGTGTCGGCTCTGCTTCTGTCGCTCGGCGCGGCGGTCGCCCAGGACTATCCGTCCAGGCCCATCACCGTGCTGGTGCCGTACGCCGCGGGTGGACCGACGGACACCATCGCGCGCCTGACCGCAGCAAGCATGGCGAAATCCCTCGGGCAGCAGATGATCGTCGAGAACGCGACCGGCGCTGGCGGCACGATCGGCACGACGCGCGCCGCGCGCGCCCAGCCGGACGGCTACACGCTGCTGGTCCATCATGTCGGCATTTCGACCGCGGCCACGCTGTATCGCAACCTGAGCTACGACACGAAGACGGCCTTTGCGCCGATCGGGCTCGTGACCAATGCGCCGATGACCATCATCGCGCGTCCGGACTTCCCGGCCGACACGCTCAAGGAACTGGTCGCCTACGCCCAGCAGCAGGGCGACAAGCTGACTTACGCCAATGCCGGGTTAGGTGCGGCATCGCATCTGTGCGGCATGCTGTTCATGACGGCGATCCAGAAGCAGCTCACCACGGTGCCCTACAAGGGCAATGGGCCGATCATGAACGATCTGCTCGGCAAGCAGATCGATCTCACCTGCGACCAGGCGACGAACACGACCGGGCCGATCACGGCCAAGCAGGTCAAGGCCTACGCGGTCACCACCAAGGAGCGGCTGAAGAGCCTGTCCGATCTGCCGACCGCCGACGAGGCCGGCCTCAAGGGGTTCGAGCTCGGCGTCTGGCATGGCCTCTATGCCCCTAAGGGCACGCCGCCCGCGGTCGTTCAGAAGCTGACGGCGGCGCTCCAGGCCGCGCTGAGGGATCCCACATTGATCGCCCGGTTCAACGACATCAACACCGAGCCGGTCCCGCAGGACAAGGCGACGCCGGAGGCGCTCGGGGCGATGCTGACCAGCGAAGTCGACCGCTGGGCGCCGATCATCAAGGCGGCGGGGCAGTATGCCGATTGAGCAAAGGGCCAACTGCTCAGCGGCTTGCATGCAGGTAATTTATTACCCGTACTGTGCATGGGGTTGTTTTTCAGATTTTGAGTCTAGCCCGCTGCCTCGTCGAACTGCGTGCTCGCCTCCAGCCACTGTTCCTCCGCACGCGCCAGCGCGTCGGCGGCGTTGGCGCGGGCCTTCGACAGTTGCGCGGCCTGCTTGGGATCCCTGGTGAAGATGTCGGGCAGGGCGAGTGCGGTGTCGATCTTGGTGATGATCTCGCTGACGCGGGCGATCTCGCTCTCGGCTTCCGCGATGCGCTTCTTCAGCGAGCCGCGATTGTCCGATCTCGGGCGCTGCGGCTTCTCGCTCGCGGCGCTACGCTCGCGCGGGGCGGGCTCGCCGTTGCGCGCCGACAGCACCAGGCGGCGATACTCGTCGAGGTCGCCGTCGTAATTGGTCACGGTCCGGTCGGCGACGATCCAGAGTTGGTCGGCGCAGGACTCAATCAGATAGCGGTCGTGCGAAACCATGATGACGGCGCCGGGGAATTCGTTGATCGCCTCCGCAAGCGCAGCGCGGCTGTCGATGTCGAGATGGTTGGTCGGCTCGTCCAGAATGATCATGTTGGGGCCGAAGAAGGTCGCCAGCCCCAGCAGCAAGCGCGCCTTCTCGCCGCCAGACAATTTCCCGACCTTGGTATCGGCCGCCTTGCCGGAGAATCCGATGGCGCCGGCGCGTGCGCGCACCTTGGCCTCGGGCGCTTCACCCATAAGCTTGCGGACGTGGTCGTAGGTCGAGGCATCCTCGTTCAATTCGTCGAGCTGGTGCTGGGCGAAATAGGCAATCGAGAGCTTGTCGGCACGCGTCACCTTGCCCGAGAACGGTGCGAGGCGGCCCGCGAGCAGTTTCACCAGCGTCGACTTGCCGTTGCCGTTGGAACCAAGGAGCGCGATGCGGTCGTCATTGTCGACGCGCAAGGTGACGCGGTTAAGCACGGGCGTGTTCGGATCGTAGCCGACCACGACGTTGTCGGCGGCGATGATCGGCGGCGACAGGATTTTCTCCGGCGCGGGAAAGCTGATTTCGCGCACGTCCTGGGTGACCAGCGCCGTGATCGGCTTCAGCCGCTCCAGCATTTTTACACGAGACTGCGCCTGGCGGGCTTTCGAGGCTTTCGCCTTGAAGCGGTCGACGAAGGCCTGCAGACGGGCGCGTTCGGCTTCCTGGCGCTTGACCGCTTTGGCATCGAGCAGCTCACGCATGGCCCGCTGCTCCTCGAAGGAGGAATAGGTGCCTTTGTAGAGCGTGAGCTTGCCGCGCTCCAGATGCAGGATCTGGTCGACCGAGCTTTCCAGCAGGTCGCGGTCATGGCTGATCACGATCACCGTGCGCGGATAATGCGCAAGGTGATCCTCGAGCCACAGCGTGCCTTCGAGGTCGAGATAGTTGGTGGGCTCGTCGAGCAGCAGGAGGTCAGGGGCGGCGAACAGCGTGGCGGCGAGCGCGACGCGCATGCGCCAGCCGCCGGAGAATTCGGCGCAGGGGCGGAGCTGGTCGGTGGCGGAGAAGCCGAGGCCGGAGAGGATCGCGGCCGCACGGCTCGGCGCCGAATGGGCGTCGATGTCGACGAGGCGGGTCTGGATCTCGGCGATCCGGTGCGGGTCGGTCGCGCTCTCCGCTTCGTGAAGCAGCGCGTCGCGTTCGAGGTCGGCCTTGAGCACGACGGAGATCAGGCTTTCGGGGCCGTTCGGGGCCTCCTGCGCGAGGCTGCCGACGCGCCAGCGTGGCGGCAGGGTGACCGTGCCGTGCTCGGCCGCCAGCTCGCCGCGGATCACCTTGAACAGGGTCGACTTGCCGGTGCCGTTGCGCCCGACCATGCCGACGCGCGCACCGGGCGTGATCTGCACGGAACTCTGGTCAATCAGAAGGCGTCCGGCAAGGCGGATGGAGAGGTCGGTGATAGCAAGCATGCGGCCTTGTCACCGCAAGGCGCGTCGAACGCAACCCGTTTTTGCGTGAGCCTCACGTCAGTGCGAATCGCAGTCGCGCTGCTTCAACTCGTCGAGGAGCTGTTCGAGATGCGTCGGGAGCCGTGGTTCGGGGCGCAGGCTCTGCTGAAGCCGTTCGCCCACCGCATCGCAAATCGAGCGGCTGGTGCGCCGGTCGATCTGTTCGCTGTCATTGGCAAAAAGGCCAGCCATTGTGGGGTTCCGTGTTCTCAAAGTGATGACACGGTATCAAGTCCTTGGCCCCCCAAATGGTTTCGCCACGCGCGGAGATTGCCCCGCACTCTAGTAAAAATTGCATGAAGCCGGGCAATAGCCACCCAAATACAAAGCCCCGGCGCAGGGGAACGCCGGGGCTTCGCTTGGAAGGTACCTGGGGGGCCTAGGTACCTCAGGAAGGTGCTGACGGGCTCAGTAGCAGCGGTTGATCAGCCGCCAGCGGGGTCCCCAGGGGGTCGGGACCAGCCGGCGCACGTAGCAGCCGCCATAACCGTAGGAGACGGGGCCGCCGGCATAGAAGCGCGGTCCACCCCAGCCGTGATGCCAGCCACCGCCGCCGCCGTGCCAGCCCCAGCCGCCATGCCAGTGAGCGGAGGCGGAGGTCGGCGCCAGCGCGGCACCCAGCGCAACCGCGGCGACAGCGGCAAGCGAAAGTTTCCTCAACATGGTGATCTCCTAAAGACTGCCGGCGCGGGGCTATCGCGTCGATGGAAAGGCCGCCGAAACGGTCTGCCAGATGATCGGGCTTTCGGTTTCGATAGGCCCGACCTTACGCCGGCGAAGCTGAACCAAGCCCTGAACGGAGCCTTCAGATTGGGTTCATCTGGGTGAAATCTCGGTAATCCATGACTAGATCCGGCGGGGCAGCCTGCGGCGAAGCGTCCGGGGGCGGTTTTGGCGGTCGCTTGCCGTCCGGCAAAGGCGCCGATATAAGCCCGGCAACTCCGAACCACCGCTTTCTTCTCAAGGACAAGATTATGGCCATCGAACGCACTTTCTCGATCATCAAGCCCGATGCGACCGCGCGTAACCTGACCGGTGCGGTCAACGCCGTGATCGAGAAGGCGGGCCTGCGCATCGTCGCGCAGAAGCGCATCCGCATGACCAAGGAACAGGCCGAGACCTTTTATGCCGTGCACAAGGCGCGCCCGTTCTTCGGCGAACTCGTCGAGTTCATGACCTCGGGCCCGGTAGTGGTCCAGGTGCTGGAAGCCGAGGGCGCCATTGCCAAGTACCGCGACGCGATGGGTGCGACCGATCCGTCCAAGGCCGCCGACGGCACCATCCGCAAGCTCTACGCAAAGTCGATCGGCGAGAATTCCGCTCACGGCTCGGATGCGCCGGAGACCGCCGCGATCGAAATCGCGCAGTTTTTCTCGGGCAACGAGATCGTCGGCTGATCAGCCGATAGGTTAATATCGACGGGGCGAAAGGACGTATTGTGAACTGGCTCTGGCAGGTCTTCGATCCCGCTACGATCGGGGCATTCTTCACCCAGTTTCGCAACGAGATGGCCGAACCGACCTTCTGGATTGCGGTCGGCAAGATCATCTGGATCAACATCCTGCTCTCCGGCGACAACGCGCTGGTGATTGCGCTCGCCTGCCGCGGACTCAAGCCGCGGCACCGGCTGTGGGGCATGATCTTCGGCGCCGGCGCAGCCGTGCTGCTGCGGATCATCTTCACCGGCATCGTCGCGAGCTTGATGGAGCTGCCGTATCTCAAGCTCGTCGGCGGTCTCGCGCTGATCGTGATCGCGGCGAAGCTCCTGGTGCCGGAGAACGAGGACGAGGAGGGCGTCGAGTCCGCCTCGCATCTGTGGCAGGCGGTGCAGATCGTCGTCGTCGCGGACATCGTCATGAGTCTCGACAACGTCATTGCGGTCGCCGCCGCCGCCAATGGCAGCGTGCCGCTGCTGATCCTCGGTCTCGCCATCAGCGTGCCGCTGATCGTCGCCGGTGCGGCGCTGATCATGGCGCTGCTCGCAAAGCTGCCGGTCCTGGTCTGGGCGGGTGCAGCACTGCTCGGCTGGATCTCGGGCGAGGTGATCGCGACCGATCCCGGCATCGCGCCGAAGCTGCACACGCTGTTCGACGGCCCGCTCGGTGCCTCGCTGGACGGCATGCTCGGCGCACTTCGCATCCCGCCCCAATTCGCCCATGGCGGCGGAGGCGGCGAATATCTCTGCGCAGCTCTCGGCGTCGTCGTCGTGCTGGTCGTCGGCAGCATCTGGCGCCGGCGCAGCCTGAGCCAGGCCGCGCTCGAATCCTCCGAGCGCCACGCCAAGGCCTCGGCGGAGTAATCTCTACGGCATGATCTGGTTTTGCTTGCCTCTTCCCGGCGGGGAGAGGTCTTGCGCGCGATCATTCCGACAGGGGTTCCGGCAGTCGCCGTCCCCACTGAACCGGTCATCATAGTCCGCACGCCGGCGAGCATTGCCGCCTTATGGCGAACTCGCGCGTCAGGCGGTCACGCACAGTGCGGTCCGGCACTTCGTGGGTGACCCACAGCGCTCTCAACCTCTGCGCGATTTAGACTTTGACTTATTATAAACTACTGAAAATAAAGGCGTTTTTATTGACTTGGCGGCTCATGCCGCGGCACGTCGCTCCGGTATTTATTCCTGTCGAACCGGAAGCTGTTGAGAGATGTCTTCGAGAGCCACCTGCCGCCCTGTTGCTATTCTTGCCGCTACCGTCAAATCCCATCCGAAGTTCTCCAGACCGACTGCCTTCGCGGCCTCTCTGGTCTCCATCGCCTTGTTCGGCGACGGCTTCCTTCACCGCATCAGCGCGCAAGGCGCTGCGCCGGAGACGGCGACAGCCTTGCCGGCGGTGACCGTCACTGCCGACGTGCCGAAGCAGCGTGCACGCCCGCGTTTGAACCCAAGTCGAAGGGCGGGCCGTCAAAGCGCGCCCGCGAATGAGCGGGCCAGGATGCAGGCGGAAGCGAAGCCCGCTGCCGCAAGGCCCGGCGCACTCCCGCCCTCCTACCCAGGTGGGCAGGTCGCCCGCGGAGGCCAGATCGGCTTGCTGGGCAACAGGGATTTCATGGACACGCCGTTCAACATCACCAGTTACACGGCGAAGAAGATCGAAGATCAGCAGGCCAGCACGATAGCCGACGTCGTCAGCAACGACCCTTCGGTCCGTTTCACCGGTCAGACCGGCGGCATTCTCGACTCCTTCTTCATCCGCGGCTTTCCGATCGGCGAGGGGAATGTCGGAGAAATTGCCTTCAACGGTGTCTACGGTGTTGCGCCGAACTACCGTGTCTTCACCGACTACGTCGAACGGATCGAGATCATCAAGGGCCCGACCGCGCTGCTTTACGGGATGGCCCCGAACAGCAGCGTCGGGGGCACCATCAATATCGTCCCGAAGCGTGCCTCTGATGTCGATCTCACACGGGTTACGACCGACTACGCGACGAACAGCCAGTTCGGCACGCATCTCGACGTCAGCCGACGGTTCGGCGAGAACCGCGAATTCGGAATTCGCGTCAATGGCAGCTATCACAATGGTGATACGCCGCTGGACAACCAGAACCGGGAGGCGCATGTCGGCGCCGCCGCGTTCGATTATCGCGGTGAGAAATTCAGAGCATCGCTCGACTTCATCGATCAGGAAGAAAAGTTCGACGCGCCCACGAGACCGTTTCTGGTCGCAACAGGCGTAGCTGTCCCGACCGCGCCGGTCGGGAGGCGCAATGTCACGCAGGCCTGGGAATGGGCCAAGGTTCATGACAACTCGCTGCTGGCGCGCGCCGAATACGATGTGACGGATTCCGTGACGGTGTTCGCCGACGGCGGTGGCGGCAGGACCCAGGTCGATCGCTTGTTCGGCACGCCGACGATCCTGAACGCGGCCGGCAACACCACGTCGACACCGGGACGCTTCAAATTCGATATTGACAGGAATGTCGCCGACGCCGGTGTGCGCGCCCGGTTTGAAACCGGCGCGATCAGTCACGCCGTGAGTTTCCAGGGCAGCTACTACACGGATCAGATCTCACGGGGCTCTGTGTCCGGGACGCCGGTTCTGTCCAACATCTATGCGCCGATCGCCCGTCCTGAGCAGCTCGTTGCTGCTCCCGCGACTGTTCCGAAGCTTTCGGATACCGAATTGACCGGCCTTGCGCTGGCTGACACTTTGTCGGTTTTTCAGGAGCGCCTTCAGCTGACCGTCGGCGTGCGCCAGCAGGGGGTGAAGTCCAACAACTTCAATACCACCACGGGAGCGGTCACGTCCTCCTATGACCAGACGGCGCTCACGCCGATGGTTGGCCTCGTCGTCAAGCCCTGGAGCAACGTTTCGCTCTACACCAACTACATCGAAGGGCTCAGCAAGGGCGACGTCGCACCGACGACCGCGAGCAATCAGGGGGAAGTTCTTGCGCCTTACTTCAGCAAGCAGCACGAGGCAGGCGTCAAGGTCGACTTCGGAATGCTGGCCACCACGATCAGCGTGTTCCAGATCACCAAGCCGTCGGGACAATTGGGGGTCGACAAGATCTTCCTGGCCGACGCCGAACAGCGCAACGCGGCCTGGAGTTCACCGTATTCGGAGAGGTGCAGCCGGGCATACGTGTCCTTGGCGGCGTGACGTTGATCGATGCAGAGCTGACAAAGACAAGCACGCCAACCAATCTCGGCAAGACGCCGATCGGTGTGCCTCAGGTGCAGGCAAACCTGTCCGCCGAATGGGACACCCCGTTCGCACCCGGACTGACGCTGGTCGCCAATACCATCTATACGGGACACCAGTATCTGGATGCGGCGAACACGCAGGTCGTTCCGGCCTGGACGAGGCTCGACCTGGGTGCCCGCTACAACACGCGGATCAACAACCGGCCGGTGACGCTGCGGGCCCTGGTGCAGAACGTGTTCGATACCAATTACTGGGCTGGCGTGGCGAGCTTCTCCGCATTGTCGCAAGGTGTACCGCGAACCCTGCTATTGTCGATGTCGACGGATTTCTGAGGCGGGTCGGCTTTGACGCGTGCAACGGCGATGTTGCCGGCCCCGAACCTCACCGGACGCGCACGGCGCGGGCTTCTGTGGGCTCATCGATGGCTCGGATTGCTCGGCGGCATCGTCGTGGTGCTGATCGGCCTCACGGGTAGCTTCATCGTCTTCTATCGGGAAATCGACGCCGCCCTGAACCCGGCGCTTTACACTCCCGCCGGTCGGGAACGAGAGGCTACGTTGAGCGAGGTGATGCGCGCGGCCGCAGCAGCGGATCCCGCGCCGATTGCCACGATCCTCGCGCCGGATCGGACTTGGCCGGTCTGGGTCGTGATACATGCGCATGAAACTGCGAAAGGCCGCTACCCGAATCGTTGGACGACCATGGTCGATCCTTCGAACGGGAAGGTGCTCGGGCGGCGTGACTACATCAACGCGTTCTCCCTCAAGGTTTATCGTCTGCACTACACGCTGCTGCTCTACGAGTGGTGGGGCAAAGAGCTGGTCGGCGTTGCCGGGTTCATGCTGCTCGGCGTGGCCATGTCAGGCGTCATCTTGTGGTGGCCGAGGCCGGGTCGATTCTGGCGATCGGTGTCGGTCCGGAAGGACGTTTCGCTGCTTCGATTTGTTTTCGACGTCCACGGCACGGCCGGCTTTTGGGCGCTGCTCGCGCTCACGGTGATCTCGATGACCGGCGTCGGGATCATTTTTCCCGACGTCGTGCGTCCCATCGTTGGCCTTGTGTCGCAACCGACAGCCGATCCGTCGCCGCGGATCGAAGCGCCGCCCCCCACGGGGACACCGCCGCTATCACCTGATGCGATCATGCGGAACGCGCAAGCGGCCAAGCCGGGCCTGGCGGTTGCCATGCTGAACCCGCCAACCGAAACGCGCAACACGTGGCGGGTGCAGTTCCGGGACGAGGGCGCTGATCCCGCGGTACGTGCCCGGGGAGCGATCTGGCTCGATCCATGGAGTGGCGCAGTGGTGCACGATCGCACTTCGGCCGCGATGTCGATGGGGGATCGCTATCTGGCTGAACAGCTCTGGATCCATAACGGCGCGACGTTCGGGCTGATCGGGCGCCTGTTCGTGTTCGCAACCGGCTTCGCACCTCTCGCCCTGTTCATCAGCGGCGGGATCATGTGGCTCAAGAAGCGTCCAGGGAGGATCAGGACCGGCCGGCGAGCCTAGCGCCGCACGATCGAGCCGGAGCGGCCGATCAGGCGGGCGAGGGCGCGGAAGCGACTGCCGACGCGGTCGGCGACAAGGTCGACGAGCCGGTGCTCGAACACCAGCATCAGATTGCGGCCATGGCTGCGGAAATGCGTGGCCGGCAGCACACCCGGGCGTGCTGCCGAGATCAGATGGGCGACGCGGAACGCCGCGCCCAGCAGACGGGCGCGTTCGAGCTGGGCCGGTGTCAGCAGCTCCTGCATGGTCACCGGCGGCTGGTTCTCCTCGCTCAGGCCCGCATAGCGGTAGAACACGGACAGGCCGACGAAGGCGCGCTCGGTGTGGGTGATTGCGCCGAAATTGCCGTTGACGACGAGGCTCAGCGTCTGCTCGCCGCGATGGTCGGGATGCACGCGCCAGCCGATGTCGGAGAGCAGGCACGCGGTGTGGCGCAAGCGGCGGTCCTCCTCGGTCTCGCGCAGCTTCACCACGCGCGCGAGGCGGTCGGTCCAGGCGATCAGCTCGCGGGCGTGCTTTGCCGAACGCGACAGCAGCTGATTGAGCTCTTCCGCGGCGCAGATCAGCCCGTCCTTGTTGCGCTCGGATTCCGACAGTTTCTCGTGCAAGAGGCCCTCGCGCACGCCGAAGGTCGAGAACACGATGGACTTGGGTTTCGCCACGCGGATGATGTGCTCGAGCACCAGCGCCGCATAGGTGAGGAGCGGGCGCCTGGCATCCGCGACGATCTCGATGTCGGCCAGCATGTCGGCGGCCGCAAGCCGGCGGAGCCGACGCGAAAAGTCGAGCGCTTCAGCTGCGGAAATGGAGTAGCCGTGCATCACCTGGAGCGGATAGCCGCTCTGGATGATGTGGATGCGCGCGAGCGCGCGCCAAGTGCCGCCGACGGCGTAGAAGGTGCGGCCGCGGCCGGCGGTGAGCTGCGGCACCTCGTCGAGCTCCTCGCGCACGATGCGGTCGGCGCGCTTGAGCGATTTGTGCGCGAGGTCCTGGAGCGCGAGGCCACCGAGCGGCAGCGTCACGCCGCTGCGCACGCTGTTCTTGCGCACATCGATCAGCTCGAGCGAGCCGCCGCCGAGATCGCCGACGATGCCGTCGGGATGATGGATGCCGGAGATCACGCCGAGCGCCGACAACCGTGCCTCGCGCGGGCCCGACAGAATCTCGATCTTCACGGCGCAGATGCGCTCGGCTTTCGCGATGAAGTCGGGGCCGTTCGAGGCGTCGCGGCAGGCTGCGGTCGCAATCGCAAACACGCGACCGACCTGCATGACGCGGCACAGCGCCCGGAACCGCTTCAGCGAGGTCAGCGCCTTGTCGACGGCATCGGGCGCAAGCAGGCCCGTGCTCTGCACCTCGCGCCCGAGGCCGCACAGCGTCTTCTCGTTGAAGATCGGAATGAGGCTCCGCGTCAGTCCCTCGTAGACGACGAGACGGACCGAGTTGGAACCGATATCGATGACCGCGACGCTCGAGCCGCGCTTACGCGGCCGCTTCACGTCCTCGATCCCGGATCAAGATTGATGACGTTCATTACGGCGCGTGAGACGGCGCGGCGAGGATTCCTTGAGCGACTTTCCACGGCCAGATAGACTCGGATTTGTCATGAAGTAGTTGTGGACGTTGAAAGGCTCCTCGCCCTTCGCGGTCTTCATACGCGTCGAGGACCCGTCCGGCAACAATTGCCAGCTCTGCTCATTGTCCTTCAGATTCGCGACCATGATCTGTTCGAGAACCTGCTGATGCACCGTGGGATTTTGCAGCGGACACAGCACCTCGACGCGGCGGTCGAGGTTGCGTGGCATCATGTCGGCCGAGGAGATATACACAGCCGCTTTCGCGCTCGGCAGGCCCTGGCCCATGCCGAAACAGTAGATTCGGCCGTGTTCCAGGAAGCGCCCGATGATCGACTTGACGCGGATGTTCTCCGACAGGCCTGGAATGCCGGGTCTGAGGCAGCAGATGCCGCGCACGACGAGCTCGACCTGGACGCCGGCTTGCGAGGCCTCGTAGAGCGCGTCGATGATGTCGGGGTCGACCAGCGCATTCATCTTCATCCAGACCGCGCCGGGTCGGCCATGCCGCGCATGCGCGGTCTCGCCCTGGATGTGCTCGATGATGCGCTTGCGCAACGTCAGCGGCGACACCGCCATCTTTTCCAGATCGCTCGGCGCGGCATAACCGGTGATGAAGTTGAACACGCGCGCCGCGTCGCGGCCGATGGTCGGATCCGAGGTGAAGTAGGAGAGGTCGGTGTAGATACGTGCGGTGACGGGGTGATAATTGCCGGTGCCGGTGTGGACGTAAGTGGTGAGGCCGCCGCCCTCGCGGCGCACCACCATCGAGAGCTTCGCGTGCGTCTTCAGTTCGAGGAAGCCGTAGACGACCTGCACGCCGGCACGTTCGAGGTCGCGCGCCCAGCGGATGTTGGCCTCCTCGTCGAAGCGCGCCTTCAATTCGATCAGCGCGGTGACGGACTTGCCGGCTTCGGCGGCTTCCGCCAGCGTGCGCACGATCGGCGAATTGTTGGAGGTGCGGTAGAGCGTCTGCTTGATCGCGACGACATCGGGATCGCGGGCGGCCTGCTGCAGGAACTGCACCACCACGTCGAAGGATTCGTAGGGATGATGGACGAC
Source organism: Bradyrhizobium sp. 604_D8_N2_3 (assembly GCF_051810765.1). Classification (NCBI taxonomy): domain Bacteria; kingdom Pseudomonadati; phylum Pseudomonadota; class Alphaproteobacteria; order Hyphomicrobiales; family Nitrobacteraceae; genus Bradyrhizobium; species Bradyrhizobium sp. 604_D8_N2_3. Next base: position 4,345,590 of record NZ_JBPWPM010000001.1, read on the forward strand.
GAGGTCCTTCTGCCGGATCGCGGCAAAGATGTCGCCGCCATGCTCGCGCACGCGCTCGGGATGGCGCGGTACGTAAGGGGTGAATTCGAGATCGGGCCGGTCGAGGCGGGTGAGCTGCGAGAGCTCGTTCATGGCGAGCACGCCGTCGACCAGGAAGACCTCGTCGTCGGCGGCCGACAGCGCATGCTGCACGAAGCTGCGCAGCTCCTCCGGCATCTTGCCGTCGATCTCGAGCCGGATCACCGACCCGCGGCGGCGGCGCTTCAGAGCGGTCTCGAACAGGCGGACGAGGTCTTCGGCCTCTTCCTCGATTTCGAGCTCGGAGTCGCGGATGATGCGGAAGGCGCCCTGGCCGTGGAGATTGTAGCCGGGGAACAGGCGGTTGATGAACAGCCCGGTCGCCTGCTCGAGCGAGATCAGCCGCACGACCTTGCCCTCGGCCGGCAACCGGATGAAGCGGTCGATCTTGCCGGGCATACGAATCAGCGCGTTCATCTGCTTGCCGTCGGCGGCGCGCGTCAGCTGGAGCGCGATGGTGAAGCCGAGGCTCGGAATGAACGGGAAGGGGTGAGCCGGGTCGATCGCGAGCGGGGTCAACAGCGGAAACACGTTGTTGAGGAAGTAGTCCTCGATCCAGGTCCGTTCCGCCTTGGTGACGTCCTTGCCGTCGACCAGCACGATGCCGACGTCGGCCAGCGTGCCGCGCAGGTCGCGCCAGATCGCCTGCTGGTCGGAGGCAAGCTGCGAGACGGTGCGGTTGATCAGCGCGAGCTGCTCGGACGGCGTCAGGCCGTCGGGGCTGCGCTCGGCGATGCCCTCGCGGATCTGGGCCTTGATGCCAGCGACGCGGACCATGAAGAATTCGTCGAGGTTATTCGCTGAAATCGACAGGAATCGCACCCGCTCCAGCATGGGGTGGCTGGGATTGACCGCTTCCTCGAGGACGCGGCGGTTGAAATGCAGCCAGGAGAGCTCGCGATTGATGAAGCGCTCGGGACTTGAGGCAATCGCCGGCAGGCCCTCGGTCTCCGGGGCTTTTTCTTTAATTTCAACAGCTTGCGCAGAGTCCATCAGAAGTCGATCCATCCAGTTCGCCTCAATTTGCGACTTATGCGCAAAACCGGCGGGAGCATGTGTTAGTCCGATGACGTTTCGATGACATTGATGTTCCGCCGCTGCGCCGCGTCAAGCGGCCTTGGAGCCAGGGTAGAGGGGTCAGGCGTCCCGAAGCAGCTCGGCCGCCAGGGCCCGCGTGACGGGGCGACCGAGGCGCAGGGCCTCGCTGTCGAGCAGCTCAACGGCCTCCCGTGCGGCCGCCGAGGACCGCTCCAGGCGGGTGGCGAGGTAGCTGACCACGCTCTCATCCACGGTGAGCTGGCGGTCGGCGCAGAACTTGACGATCAGGCCGCGGAAAAGCTGGTCGTCGGGCGGCAGCAGCGAGATGACAGGCACCGCGCGCAGCCGCGAGCGCAGGTCGCGCAGCTCGATCTCGATCGACGCCGGTACCTCGCGGCCGGTGAAGAGCAGGTAGGCCCCATCCTCGCGGGCGAGGTTCATCAGATGAAACAGGGCCCGCTCGTCGAACTCTTTTGCCTTGAGATCCTCGACCACCAGCGCGCCGGTGGCGAGCGCGCCCGGGACGTTTTCGGCGGTCAGCCCATTGGCTGTGGTCGAGCGGGCGCCGGAAGCCTCGGCCCAGATCGCGGCGAGATGGCTCTTGCCGCTTCCTTCCGGGCCGGCCAGCCACATGATCCGGTTCGGCCATTCAGGCCAGGCATCGATGAGGGCAAGACCGGCTTCGTTGGCGGGGCCTTCGAGAAAATTGTCCCGGCTGAGGCTCTCCGCGTGCGGAAGCGAGAATGCCAATTGTCGGGGATGAACGCGGCCTGCCACGCTTGCTGTGCTCCGTGCCGGCGCGCCGGCTTCGTTTGAAGAGATTCGACGTCATCGAGCGGGAGTTGGCCTTTTGCGGGGCCGCATCCCGGTTCATTTGGCCTCGATCGTGCTACTTGGCTTCGATCGTACTCATGTGCCGCAGCCACTCGACGAGATAGAGCGACACGGACGAGAGCGTGAAGATCGTGACGAGGCCCATCAGGATCATATCATAGGGCGCCGGCTTGAAGCCGAAAGCGAGGGAGGCCAGCACCAGCGCCGCGTAGGCCACCTGGGCGGCGGTGTTGAGCTTCGACACCTTCGACGGCTTCATCTCGACCGGCTTGTCGAACAGCCAGGACACGATCACGGCGGCGACGATCATGATGTCGCGCGACACCACCAGGATCACGATCCAGCGCGGGATGTCGCCCCAGATCCCCAGCGCCAGATAGATCGAGACCAGCAGCGCCTTGTCCGCGAGCGGATCGAGCAGGGCGCCGAGCTCGCTCGTCATGTTGAAGCGCTTGGCGAGGAAGCCGTCGACCGCGTCGCTGACGCCGGCAATGAGGAAGACGGCGAACGCAACCTCCATTTGGCTCGACACGATGGCCCAGACGATGATTGGGACCAGCATGATGCGGCCCAGGGTAATGATATTCGGAATACTCACGCGGCGCTTCCTGGCACCCGGCCTGACCTCGAATCCGGCCCGATTGAAGGCTGAACCGGTTGATATCTACATAGTATAGGGCGGGGCGCCACGCTTGCCATTGCGCGTCCCCGGAATTCGACGTAACCAGCCGCAAACCCACTGGAAATCGGGCATGACCGACCGCAAAAACGGCCTCACTTACGCCGATTCAGGCGTCGATATCGACGCGGGCAACCGCCTGGTCGATCTGATCAAGCCGATGGTGCGCGCCACCGCGCGGCCCGGCGCCGACGCCGAGATCGGCGGATTCGGCGGCCTGTTCGACCTCAAGGCGGCCGGTTTCAAGGACCCCGTCCTGGTCGCCGCGACCGACGGCGTCGGCACCAAGGTCAAGATCGCGATCGAGACCGGCCTGCATGGCGGGATCGGCATCGACCTCGTCGCCATGAGCGTCAACGACCTCGTGGTGCAGGGCGCCGAGCCGTTGTTCTTCCTCGACTATTTCGCCTGCGGCAAGCTCGACCCGGAGGCGACCGCCTCGATCGTCGCCGGTGTCGCCGAAGGCTGCCGCGAATCCGGCTGCGCCCTGATCGGGGGCGAGACCGCCGAGATGCCCGGCCTCTACAAGGACGGCGACTACGACCTCGGCGGCTTTGCCGTCGGCGCCGCCGAGCGCGGTACCTTATTGCCGCGCAAGGACATCGCCGCGGGCGATGCCGTGATCGGCCTTGCCTCTTCTGGCGTGCACTCCAACGGCTTCTCGCTGGTGCGCAAGATCGTCGAGCAGTCCGGCCTCAGCTTCGAGGCGCCGGCCCCGTTCGCGCCGGTCATGACGCTCGGCGGCGCGCTTCTGACGCCGACGCGGCTCTACGTCAAATCCTGCCTGCGTGCGATCCGCGAGACCGGCGCGGTGAAGGGGCTTGCCCACATCACCGGCGGCGGTTTCACCGACAACATTCCACGCGTGCTGCCGAGCCATCTTGGCGTCGGCATCGATTTGGCGCGCCTGCCGGTGCTGCCGGTGTTCAAATGGCTGGCTGCTCAAGCCGGCATCGCCGAGCTCGAGATGCTGCGCACCTTCAACTGCGGCATCGGCATGATCGCAATCGTCGAGCCCGACAAGGTCGATCAGGTCGTGCAGGTCTTCAGCGATGCCGGTGAAACGGTGGCGCAGCTCGGTACCGTGATTCCGGCCGAGGGCGAGCACCGCGTCGTCTACAACGGCCACCTCGACCTGGCGCTGTGATGACTGGCGCTGTGATGAAGCGCCGCGTCGCCATCCTGATCTCCGGCCGCGGCTCCAACATGTCCGCGCTGATCAGGGCCGCTGCTGCGGCGGAGTTTCCAGCGGAAATCTCGCTCGTCATCTCCAACAAGGCCGACGCTCTCGGGCTCGAACGCGCAAAGGCGAGCGGCGTCAACACGCTGGTGATCGAAAGCAAGCCGTTCGGCAAGGACCGCGCCGGCTTCGAAAAGCTGCTGCAGGCCGCGCTCGACCAGCACGGCATCGAGCTGATCTGTCTCGGCGGCTTCATGCGCCTGTTCACGGCCGAGTTCACCAAGGCCTGGTATGGGCGGATGCTCAACATCCATCCGTCGCTGCTGCCGTCATTCCCTGGTTTGGACCCGCACGGTCAGGCTTTGCGCGCCGGCGTCAAACTGTCTGGCGCGACAGTGCACTTCGTGATCCCCGAGACCGATGCTGGCCCGATCGTGATGCAGGGTGCAGTCCCTGTTAGCGACCACGACACGGGCGCTACGCTGTCGGAGCGCATTCTCGAGGTGGAGCATCGCATCTATCCCGAAGCGCTGCGGTTGCTAGCGACCGGCAAGGTCCGGATCGAGGGCGATGTGTGCAGGACGGACGGAAGCGGGCCCTCGGAGAATTTCCTGGTATCGCCGGTGGTGCGCTGAAGCGCCGTCGCACCGTGTTTCGTCTTCGCAAACAAAATCCCCCGGCAGAGCCGGGGGCATCGTCATGATCTCTCGCGCGAGAGCTTTGAGAGAAATCAGGAGACCTTGAGGTTCTCCGCGGATGCTTTGCCGCGGTTCTCCACGAGGTCGTATTCAACCACCTGGTTCTCATTAAGGGTCGAGAGTCCGGCACGCTCGACGGCCGAGATATGGACGAACACGTCCTTATCGCTGCCGTTCGGCTTGATGAACCCATAGCCCTTGGTCGGGTTGAACCATTTGACGGTGCCCTTTTGCGGCATCGCTCATCTCCTCCACTAGATACAAAAAAGACGCGGCCGCAGTTTCGCGTGCCACGCCACAAACGGGCTTCCGGTAGTCTGTTCGAGTCTCAATGTCGCGAAACGCACAGCCGAGCGGCCAATTCCGATTGTGTCCAATATTGCAACATGAAATTCGCGCGTTAGCAAGCGGTGCACGGCTTTCAAGATCGCGGCGGGTGTCGCTGTCTGCTATTTGCGACCTGTGGCAAGGGAACCACAATCGAGGCAATAGCCCCGCTCCAGCGCGCCCAACCGGTTGACCCTGCGTGGCAGTTCGGCACAAATCGCCGCAAGCGCGCGCCGTTCGTGTTGCATTTTTGCGCTCCGCCACTTTGCTTTGGGATTAGTCGTCATGCGCTGCGCCTTGCAGCTCTCCGGGACACGGCAGACGGTCGGGCTGGGCCGTGTCCGCCGGATCGCGGCTGCGCTCGTCATGGCGCTTGGACTCGTCGTGATGATGTCGGGGACATCAGCCTTCGCGCAGAGTCCGACGCCCACGCCGACCCCGACCCCGACACCCACGGCGTCACCGACCCCCACGCCGACCGCGACCAATTACGACCAGTCGGCCGGCAACAGTGCGCTCTATCTTGGCTCCAATTTCCTGGAGCGGCTCGGCAACCAGGCCTCTGGCGGCGTCAACCGTGCATCGCGCAACAATCCCGGTGGGGGCGGCGCCTCGGCGAGCACGGAGGATCCGCTCTACCGCACCTGGTTCGAAGGCTATGGCATCTCGGTCCGGACCGACGCGCAAGGCGACTTCCTCGGCGACAAGCGCAAGACCTTTGGCGGCGTCGCCGGCTTCGGTGCGCGGGTCGCGCCGGGCGTCAATCTCGGCTTCTCCGTCGACCAGAGCCATACCGACATCGACGTGCCGCTGGCGCTGCAGTCGGCGACGCTCGACCTGACGCAGATCGGTTTCAACGGCTCGGTCGACAAGGGACCGTGGACCTGGGCGTTCGCGGTGGTGCACGGTTTCGGCAAGGTCCGTTCCAGCAGGGACACCGGCTTTGGTCTTGCGACCGCGGGTTATCGTGCCGCGATCGACGGTGGTCTGACCGAGATCAGCTACTACTGGACCAAGGACCAGATGCGCATCGTGCCCAAGGGCGCGCTCGAATATGTGCGCGCCACCAGCGCCGCGTTCCAGGAGGCCGGAGGACTCGATCCATTGAACGTCGGCTCCACGGCACTCTCACGCGCACGCGTGATGATCGGCGCGGAGATCGGGCGGTACTTCATCTACGACCAGAAAATCCTGGACCTGTCGGCCTACGGCAAGTTCGTCGACAATTTCTACCAGAACCTGGGAGCGGTGCAGGTCAGCCTGGGAACCCAGAGCATCGTCGTTCCCGGCATCGGGGAGAGCCGTTACGGCATGGATGCCGGCGCCTCGGCCTCGCTCAGCCTCACCAGCGTCGCGCGGCTCTACATCAACTATGACGGCAAGTTCCGCAACGAATTGACGTCGCATCAGGGGACGGTCGGCTTCGAGTACAGATGGTGAGGGCGAAGCGCGCCCTGCGTCTACGTCGGCGTTGCCGCGACATAACCCGTTAGCCCAAAGCCCTCGCGCGCGGCCGTCATCATTGGCACCAGCGCATTCGGATGGATGAACTCGTCGCGGAAGCAGGGATAGGTCTTGGCATCGAAGATCTTCTTCAGCCAGTCGACCACGATCTTGTGGCGCTCGGAGTTGCGGAATTCCTTGTGATAGGTGAGCCAGAGATCGGCGTGGTGGCTGACGCCCAGATCGACGGCGACGAGCGGTGCGCCGAGCGCGATCGACACGGTCGGCAGGAAGCCGATGCCGGCGCCGCGCTCCACGGCATAGAGCACGCCGACCGAGGAGTTGGTCTTGATCCCGACGATGCCCTCGAGCGACTTCAGTCCAAGCACGCGGGCGTAGGCGCCGTCGTCGACCTGCGGCGCGCTCTGCTTGATGATGCGGTGGTTCTTCAGCTCGGCGAGGGACGCCGGCACGCCGTAGAGGCTCTCGTATTCCCTGGAGACGAAGGGATAGATGTGCAGGCGGCCGAGCTTGGCGACGATCAGGTCGGGATTGGTCGGCGGCTCGAGCTGGATCGCGATGTCGGATTCAAGCCGGGCGACGTCGGCCTGCTCCATCGCGCAGCGCAGATCGACGGTGATCTTGCGATAGGTCTTCTGGAAATCGATCAGCCGCGGCAGGATCCAGAAATTGCCGGGGCCTTCCGTCACCGCGACGCGCACGGTGCCTGACGTGTCGCTCGACGATCGCGAAGCACGCCGGAAGACGTTGAAGGCATGACGCTCCATATGCGCGACGTCGGCGATCATCGCAGCGCCTTCATCGCTGAGCGTCAGTCCGCTCTGGTCGCGCAGGAACAGCTTGCAGTCGATGCTCTCTTCGAGCCGGTCGATCCTGCGCATCAGCGTGGTGGAGGTGAGGCCGAGTTCTTCGGCCGCGTTGCGGAAACTTTTATATTTTGCGCACGCTAAAAAGAGTTTCAAATCGTCCCAGGACGCGTCCAGGGCTTCTTCACGGTGCTGCATCAAAGCAGCACCCCGGTGCAATAACTGCTGCATACGCCAGATCCCCAACCGCTAAGGTCATCGTCATAGCGGGGCACTAAATCCTCGGACGATAGAGGGGTGACATGAGTATGGAAAGGGGCTCCTTTGCCGCAAGGCATGATTTCGATGCATTGCCGCTCAGTCCGGACGTCGATGTCCGATGTGCGCAATCTTCCGAAATTGCTGCGCTTTCTGAAATGGCGCACCGGCTGGTGCCGGGTGTGCAGATCGGAACGGCAGAGCTTGCGCGATATTTCACGTTCGATCCTCAGAGCATCCTGACATTCAGTCGCAAGGGCAATCTGGTCGGCGGCATGGCCTTCTTGTTCCTCAACGACCGCGGACACGATGCGCTGCTGCTCGACGAGATCTGCCTGACCGCACCCGAAACGCGCTATCTCGCTTCCGCGAAGGAAGACGTTGCAGCGATCTACATCTGGGCGATCGCGGCGACAGGCCGGGGTATCGCCGGTCTCGGCAAGGCCGCGGCTCATCTACGTCAGGTAAGGTTTCGCGGCGCGGATTGCTATGCGCAGCCGTCAACCGTGGCCGGACGCGACATCATGAAGGCGACGGGATTCGACCCCGTCCCGAGCTTCCAGCCCGATCTCTGGTGTTACGAGCGGCCCTGGCATCGGCAGCCGATGCGGATGCCGGGCGCGATCATCCAAACAAGGAGTTTTGCAGATGCACGGCACTAGGATTCCCCTCGCCAAGCCCGACTCCCGCGCCATCACCATTCGCCTCGCGCGCGATCCCAACGACCTCATGCTGGTCACCGCCATTCGCGCGGCGGTCTATCTCGCCGAGCAGGATTGTCCGTTCGACGAGGAGTTCGACGGCAACGACATGGTCGCAGCGCACTTCATCGGCTACGTCGGCAACGAGCCTGCGGGTTGCCTGCGGGTACGCTTCTTCGGGGATTTCGCCAAGGTGGAGCGGCTCGCGGTGCGTCATCAATATCGGCGCTCGCGCGTCTCGTTCAAGCTGGTTCAGGCGAGCGTCGACTATGTGAAGCGCAAGGGCTTTCGCAAGATCTACGGCCAGGCGCAGGACCGGCTGGTCGATTTCTGGGCTCATTTCGGCGCCAAGCCGCTCGGTCACAACCGCAAGATCACCTTCTCGGATTTCTCCTACACGGAGATGCTGCTGGAGATCGAGCCGGGGCCGGACGCCATCACGCTGGACAGCGATCCCTATGTGATCATCCGTCCCGAGGGCGATTGGGACCGGCCCGGCGTGCTCGACGCATCCGCGGGGCGGGCGGTGACCTCGCCGCTACGGGACCTCGCACTCGCCGATCACTGAAATTGGTGCAGCTCTGCGCAAGACAATGCTGGCTTCCATTACCGATGATCCGTCGATCCTGGTCTGTGCGGATCTCCAGGTCGAATATCTGACCCCCGGGCGTCGCCATGTCATCCTCGACGGCGAAGCCGCCACCGTGCGCTGCCTGGAGCTCCTGACACTGTGGCGCACCAATCTCTGGCCGGTGATGCATCTGAAGCGCATCGCCCAGGCGGCGTGGTTCAATCCGGCATCCAGGCTGACCGATTGGATCGCGGAGGCGAAGCCGCGGCCCGGCGAAATGACTTTCGAGCACCCGCTGCCGTCGGCCTACAGCTCTTCGCGGTTCGTGGACTACATGTCCAATATCCGCAATGTGCGCTGCATTCTGGTCGGCTTTTCCCTGGACGAAACCATCCTGGCCACCGCCGTCGACGGGTTTCACCGCAGCCATCGCTACCAGATCGTCACTGACGCCGTGGCCTGCCGGCAGCCGGGCACGGGCGATGCCGCCGTCTACAAACAGTCGGTGGTGAATGTGATCGGGAATTTTGCTACAGTCCATGCCAGCGCCGAACTGATCAGAACCAGCGGCGCCATCGCGGTCTAGGCGGCCGTGGTCGGCGGATGGATGGGGTGGGACATTGTCACGGGGGGACGAGCTCAAGGAGCTGGCAAGCGATTTGTCGCGTGCTGTGGAGACGGCGCGCAGCGTCGGCTTGCCCACGACGGTCTATCTGCTCTCGATGGCGCTGGTGGAGGTGAGGGAAGCCGCTCGCGCTGCCGACGAAGAGGATGACGACGGCGCGGCGTAGGGTTTCGGGCCTGCGGCGAAAGCGTTTCTCTCAGGATCGGCCGATGGCGCGCATCAGGATATCGGATGCGTCATCAGCGTTGTCGCCCGCGTAGGCGACGAATTGATCGGGCCGCACCAGGATCAGCCGCGCCTCGTATTTCTCGCGTCCGCCTGATGCGGTGTCCCTGATCACCGTCAGCGGGATGCCAAGCCGCGCGGCGGCTTGCTCAAGAGCTGTTGCCGCGGCGCCGTCCGTCAGATCGATCAAGGTGAAGCCGTCGCCCAATTCCTCGAACACGTTTTTGCCTGACGACAGAGGTTGCGGGGTGAGATGATGACCTGCGCGCGCCGGATAGGCGTGCGAGCCGATCGCGCTGCAGACAGCGCCGGCCGGACCAAAGACGATTGGTGACCCCTCGTAATTCGGCTCGAAGGCGTTGACCTCGGCGCGCGCGCCGGAGTGCCGCTCGTGCCAGGCGGCCTCGAAATCCGCCCGATCGCGCGCCGGATCGTGCCGGCGAAGAAAATCGCGGTCGCGGAAGATCGGAGTCTCGATGAAATCGCGCGCAGTGGACGCAAACACCGGACGCCGCTCGGCATCGTAGCTGTCGAGCAGACCGGCTGGCGCCCAGCCTTGCAGCGTCGCGGCGAGCTTCCACGCCAGATTTGCGGCGTCCTCGAAGCCGGTGTTGATGCCATAGCCGCCGTAGGGCGGATGGCTGTGCGCGGCATCTCCGGCGAGGAAGACGCGGCCGGCGCGGTAGCTGTCCGCGACCGTGAAGCGAAGATCCCAGAATCCGATGTGCTCGAACTCGATGTCGAATTGTGCGCCGGCGGCATCGTGCAGCAAGCGTCGGAAATCGAAATTGTCGGCGGTGGCGTCCGCGGGAACGGGGGCATGGAAGAACCAGGTGCTGCCGAGATCGACCCGGCCGAAGAACTTCCAATAGCCCTCGAGGTCCGGATGCAACACGCTGTAGAACGACTTGCCTGGAAAGGCCTCGAGCAGTCGATGCAATTCGACGGAGCGAAACACCAGCAGCACCATCAGCCGGTCGTGGTCGGAGCGGGTCTGGGTGATGCCGGCGCGTTCGCGCACGATCGATCGGCTGCCATCGCAGCCGATCACGTAGTCGGCGCGAAGGCTCTGCATCATCCCGTCGCGATTTTCGATGTCGAGGCTCACGCCCTCGGCGTCAGGCCGGACATCCCGGCAGGTCCAGCCGTATCGCAGGTCATTGGAGGGAAGCTGTGCCGCCCGTTGCCGCAACACGGCTTCGGTCGCGTATTGCGGCAGGCGTTCGTTGTCGGTGAAATAGAAGGGGCGGACGAGTTCGCGCTGCAGCCAGTTGTAATTGTAGCCGCTGAGCAGCGTCCCGTAGCTGGTCATTCCGCCGATGCCATAGTCGGGAGGAATGGTGCGGGCCGCGCGCAGCGCTGCCTCCGCGCCCCAGAAATGGAAATGCTCCATCGTCCGCTGCGTGAGGTTCTGTCCCTTGGGGATCGGCTGCGGCTGTTCGTGGCGTTCCACGACGATGGTCTTGATGCCGCGCTGGCCAAGGCCGATCGCCAGACCCATCCCGACCGGTCCGCCGCCGACGATCACGACGGGCGCGTCGCTATCCGCTGAAGCCTGCCTCACATCGCTTCCCCACGATTGTCATCGCGCGAGGCGCGATCGCTCGTCCTCATGAGATGTCGCACGGATTTCGTCAAGTAAAATCTCAAATAATGAGATTAGATTACGATGTCATTACCTCGGAGATTTGCCGGGCCGCTTCGCTGACCTCCGCGCTGATGCGATCGATCAACTCGCCCTTGGCATGTGGTCCGGCGATCGTGATGCAGAGGCTTGCGATCGGGTAGCCCGCATCGAGGATCGGCGCGGCGATCCCGACCGCGCCCGGTGTCACTTCGCCAAAGGCAACCGCGACGCCAGCGCGCCGCACGCGTTTCAGCGCTGCCAGGATTTCGTCGGAGGTGTCGCCGACGCCGACGCTGCGCAGATCGGCGGCATAGCGCGTCACCAGTGGCATTACGCGTTGCTTGGGCAGAAAGGCCATGATCGAGCGCGCGATTGCCCCACGTCCCATCGCCATCGGTCGGCCACGCGGATAGCTGCTTACGGGATTCACGACGGAGGCGATTGAAGCCACGCACAGCATCTTTTCGCCATACCAGCGCACGACCAGGGCCGTACAGGGGTGCGCGGCCGACAGCCGCTCCAGATGCGGGGTGGCTGCTGCGATCAGCGGATCGGAACGGCGGCTGAGATAGTCCATCTCCACCACGCGCGGGCCAAGCGCGAACCGGCCGCCGCGCGTCGGCATCACGAAGCCGCTGTCCTTCAAGCTCTTCAGATAGCGATACAGCGTCGGCCTTGTGTAGCCGAGCTCCTTCATGAGCTCTTCGGGCGACCATTGCGGCCGTGCCTCGGTGAAGAGATCGAGCACGGCAAGAACCCGATCCTGACTGTTTGCTTTGACCAAGTGAGATTCGATCCAGCTTCGCGTATTCGCCGTGATACCCGCTTTCGCGTCGGCCGCAAAACGGCGGCACGGCAGTGGCTTGCCTTCGTTATAATCTCACTATAAGAGATTTTAAGAAGAATAATAGTGCGTGAGCTGCCGGGGAGGGGTTGGGCATGGCCGTCACAGCTACGGATGGGATCGTGTCGGGCACGGTCGACGTTCCCGCCTATGTCGATCGTCAGCCGGTCGGCGCCTTTCAGATCCGGGTTCTGCTCGTCTGCGCCGCGGTGCTGTTCATCGACGGCTTCGACACCCAGGCCATCGGTTATGTCGCGCCTGCAGTCGCGCAGGAATGGAAGCTGGCGCGTGGCAGCCTGGGTCCGGTGTTCAGCGCGGGGCTTCTGGGTCTCATGATCGGCGCCCTGATCTTCGGTCCGATGGCCGACAGGATCGGTCGCCGCCGCATCATCCTCGCAAGCACGCTGGTGTTCGGCATCGGGACGCTGCTCACCGTGTTCGCGGTGGATACGACCTGGCTGATCGCGTTGCGCGTTCTGACCGGTCTCGGTCTCGGCGGTGCAATGCCCAATGCGATTGCGCTGATCTCCGAGTTCAGCCCGCATCGCCGCCGCGCCACCATGGTCATGATCATGTTCGCAGGCTTTTCGATCGGTGCGGCCCTGGGCGGGCTGCTGGCGGCCGCCATGATCCCGGCTTTCGGCTGGCGCTCGGTGTTCCTCGTCGGCGGCCTCGTGCCGCTGCTGCTTCTGCCTTTCCTCTTCAAGGCGTTGCCGGAGTCGATCCGGTTCCTGGCGATGATGGGCGGCCGCGACCGCGAGGTGGCGAACCTCCTGCAAAAGATAGCCCCGGGGGTATCCTTCGCCGGCAATGCCAAATTCGTGGTCCAGGAGCCCAAATTGTCGGGATTGCGCGTCGCGCATTTGTTTGCAGAGGGCCGCGCATCGGTGACGGTTCTGCTCTGGGTCGTGTTCTTCATGAGCCTGCTCGACCTGTATTTGCTGTCGAACTGGCTGCCCACCGTGCTGAACGATCTCGGCGTGTCGGTTTCGGGGGCGGCCGCGATTGGTGCGATGCTCCAGGTCGGCGGCGTGGTCGGCACGTTCACGCTCGGCCAGTTCATCGACCGCTTCTCGTTTCGCGCGCTGTCGCTGACCTATCTCGCTGCGGCGGTCGCGGTGGCCGCCGTTGGGATGGCCAGCCATTCGATCGTCCTGGTCACGATCGCGATCTTCGCGTCGGGATTTTGCATCGTCGGGGGACAGATCGCCTCGAACGCGCTGACGGCGACCTTCTATCCGACGGCGATCAGATCGACCGGCGTGGGCTGGGCGCTGGGCATCGGCCGCATCGGCTCGATCGTGGGGCCTCTGATCGGCGGCGTCATGCTGGCCCGCGACATGGGACCGCAGCCGCTGTTTGGCGCTGCGGCCGTCCCGGCATTGATCGCCGCGGCGGCGGCCTTCGTGCTGGCACGGCGAGGCTAGCCGAGGCGATATATCCTGCCGAAGTGCCAGCGCTGCTTTCCTGCAACGCTCGTGTGCGCTTGTTGCCAACGAAATGACGTTGCAAGTTGCGGCCTGCCGCAATAGCCAAGATGTCGACGTTTTCTTTGGACAAGCTCGTCGTTTGGACAGGTCTGCGTCATGACCTCCAATGACGCACCGTTGAGGAATCCCGCAATGTCCATGCTGCCCAATTCGCAAGAGGCCCGGGACGTGGCCTACCAGCTCCATTCCTATACCAATGCGCGCGCGCATCAGCAGGCCGGTCCGCTGGTGATCGAGCGTGGCGAGGGTCCTTACGTGTTCGACGCGTCGGGCAAGCGCTATTTCGAGGCCATGGCCGGCCTGTGGAGCGTCGGGCTCGGCTTCAACGAGAAGCGGCTGGTCGAGGCGGCGCACAAGCAGATGCTGGCGCTGCCGTTCTACCATACGTTCTCCGCCAAATCGCACGGGCCCTCGATTGACCTCGCCGAGAAGCTGGTGGCGCTCGCGCCGGTGCCGATGAGCAAGGTGTTCTTCACCAATTCCGGCTCGGAGGCCAACGACACCGTCCTCAAGCTGATCGCCTATCGCTCCAACGCGCTTGGCCAGCCGCAGCGCAAGAAGATCATCAGCCGGATGCGCGCCTATCACGGCGTCACCATTGCCTCGGCAAGCCTCACCGGCCTGCCGAACAACCACCGCTCGTTCGACCTGCCGCTGCCCAACATCTTGCACACGGGCTCGCCGCATTTCTACAAGGACGGCGCGCCCGGTGAGAGCGAGGAGGCGTTCGCAACGCGCCGGGCCGAGGAGCTCGACGCGCTGATCCAGAAGGAGGGCCCGGATACGATCGCGGCCTTCTTCGGCGAGCCGGTGATGGGCGCGGGCGGCGTCGTCGTGCCGCCGGCGACCTATTGGGAGAAGATCCAGGCAGTCCTGAAGAAATACGACATCCTGCTGGTCGCAGATGAGGTCATCTGCGGCTTCGGCCGTACCGGCAAGATGTTCGGCTGCGAGACCTACGGCATCAAGCCGGACGTGATGGTGGTCTCCAAGCAGATCACCTCGAGCTATTTCCCGCTGTCGGCGATCATCCTGAACGACCGCATGTTCGAGCCGATCGCGGACGAGAGCAACAAGATCGGCGTGCTCGGCCACGGTTTCACTGCGGGCGGCCATCCCGTCGGCTCGGCCATTGCGCTGGAGAATCTCAAGATCATCGAGGAGCGCGGCCTGGTCGCGCACGCCGCCGAGCTCGGCGGCTACATGCAGGGCAAGCTGCGCGAGCTCACCAGCGATCCGCTGGTCGGCGAGGTCCGCGGCGTCGGCATGATCGCGGCGATCGAGCTCGTGCTCGACAAGGGACGCAAGACGGCCGCCAGCACGCCCGGCGCCGTCGGCGGCATCGCCAGCCGCATGCTCCAGGAGCGCGGCGTGATCTCGCGCAACATGCTGGATGCCATCGCCATCTGCCCGCCGCTGATCGTCACCAAGGCCCAGATCGACGAGCTGATCGCGGCCATTACGGGCGTGCTGAACGACATGAAGCCGGAAGTGGCGAAGCTGACGCCGGCGTAGGCTCTCTCCTCGTCATTGCGAGGAGCCCGCAACAAAATTGCGAAGCAATTTTGCGCTGGCGACGAAGCAATCCAGACCGTCTCCGCGGAAAGATTCTGGATTGCTTCGCTTCGCTCGCAATGACGGCGTTGATGCAGTGAGCCTCGATTTATCACCGTCACCCTGAGGTGCTCGCCTCTTCGGCGAGCCTCGAAGGGCGACGGCCGACTGGCCGCAGCGGGGGCCGCTCATCCTTCGAGGCTCACGCCTCGCGCCTCAGGATGACGGTTTAACCGGCTCCACCCGTTGGACCCCGATCACGCGGCCTTTCTCGATCGCGAGCGCCAGCTCGCCGCGCTTGAGCTTCAAGGCGGCGTCGCCGAACAACTCGCGGCGCCAGCCGCGCAAGGCCGGCACGTCGGCCTCGTCGTCCGCTGCGATCTCTTCGAGATCGTCGACAGTGGCGATCACCTTGCTGGCGACCGCGTGGCGCTCCGCGGTCATGCGCAGCAGCACCTTCAACAGCTCGACGATGGCGGCGCCATTGTTGTTGTTGCGCGGCTTCTCCAGCTTCGGCAGCGTCGCGAAATCCCGCGCCAGCCCGCGCTCGACCGCGGCGACGATGTCCGCGCCCCATTTGGATTTCTCGAACCCCTTCGGCACCGAGCGCAGATGGGCGAGCTTCTCCAGCGTGTTCGGCGCGTGGGTCGCGATGTCGCTGATGGCTTCATCACGCAGCACGCGGCCGCGCGGCACGTCGCGGCTCTGCGCTTCCTGCTCGCGCCAGGCCGCGACCTCCATCAGGACCGCGAGGTCCTTGGGCTTGCGGACCCGCGTCTTCAGCCGTTCCCAGGCGCGCTCGGGGTGGAAGTCGTAAGTGCGGGGCGAGGTCAAAACCTCCATCTCGATGGAGACCCACTCGCTGCGGCGCCGCTTCTTGAGGTCGGCATCGAGCGCGGCGAACACGTCGCGCAGGTGCGTGACGTCGGACACCGCGTAGTGCATCTGCTCTTTCGTCAGCGGCCGGCGCGACCAGTCGGTGAAGCGGTGGGTCTTGTCCGGGCGGTGGCCCGCGACCTTCTCGACCAGCGCGTCATAGGCGATGCTGTCGCCATAGCCGAGCACCATGGCCGCGACCTGGGTGTCGAACACCGGGTGCGGGATGATGTTGGCCTGGTGCCAGATGATCTCGATGTCCTGGCGGGCGGCATGGAATACCTTCAGCACGCCCTCGTTGCCCATCAGGTCGAAGAACGGCTTGAGGTCGATCCCCTCGGCCAGGGTGTCGATGACGATCGCTTCCTCGGGGCTGGCCATCTGCACCACGCACAGCAGCGGGTAGTAGGTGGTTTCGCGCAGGAACTCGGTATCGACTGTAATAACGGGGTGCTTGGCCAGCCGGCTGCAGGCAGCCGCGAGGTCAGCGGTGGTGGTAATCAAATCCATGAACGGCCCATGACACTTGGTATCAGCCGTTCTGCCGAAAGCGCTGTGATGTCAAGGGGCTCTAAGCGAATTCGAGCATTGCATCAGGCCGGAATCGTCTCTTTCCGACGAAATTCCTATTCGTAACGGATCCGGTGCGAGGATTTGCGCGCGCAGGGCAGCGCCACCACGACCACGCACATGGCGACCAGCGCCAGCCCCAGGAACTCGAAAACCAACAGATCCACGGCGAAATCTCCAGAAACATTGATAGATTTGTCGGGGGTACGTTGAGGGTCTGTTAATGCTCGTGGTTACCGGCCGCCCGGCAAGCCGGATGGTGGACGGGGAGTTAACGGGGGCGGGCTCGACCATCACCCCATGAGCTTCGGCAAGGCGGCGAGCGCGTCCACGGCGGCACGCACTTTTGGCGGAATCCGGGGCGAACGGGGCCACAGCGCGTGGCAGTCGTAGAGGAATTCGGGCTGGCCTTCGAGGAGGCCGACCAGCGCGCCGCTGTTGAGACGCTCGCGGACCAGCCAATAAGGCAGCCAGGCGAGCCCCATGCCCTGTGCGGCGGCGTCCGCGATCGCCTCCATATCGTCGAGCCTCAGCCTGCCTGACGGCATGATCTCGCGTGCCGGCTGGTCGGCTTGTGGAAACAGCCATGGCCGGACGCGTCCAGAGCGGCGATAGATGATCGCCTGATGCGCGGCGAGATCGTCGAGCGATTTTGGTTTGCCGTTGGCGCGTAAATAGGACCGCGCGCCGCACACCACCATGCGCTGGCTTGCGATGCGCCGCGTGATCAGACCGGACTGGTCGTCGAGATCGCCGGTCCGGATCGCAAGATCGTAGCCGGCCTCGATGATGTCAGCGATGGGATCGCCGAAGGAGAGGTCGAGCTCGAGATGCGGATATTTTCGCGCGAGCTTCATCAACAGAGGGGCGATGCAGTGCCGTCCGAGCAGGGCAGGCATGGTCACGCGCAGCCTGCCGCGCGGCGCGGAGAGTTCATCGGCCACGACGGCGTCGGCGGCTTCGGCCTCGCTGAGTACCGCGCGGCAGCGCTCGTAGTAGGCCTGGCCAGCCTCGGTCAGGCTCTGGCGCCGCGTGGTGCGGTTGAGGAGGCGGACGCCGAGACGTTCTTCGAGGAAGCGCACATGCTTGCCGACCATCGGCCCCGACATCTCCAGGGCGTCGGCCGCGGCCGCGAACGAACCGAGATCGACGGCCCGGACGAATACGGCCATGCTGGTCAGGCGGTCCATGATTGAAAACTCCTGGTTTCGACTGTTCGCGTATTCGGGCCATTTATCCACTTCGGTGGGATCGGCATAGCTCCATTCAGTTCAATTGTTTTGGAGTGTATCCATGACCCGCGTCGTTCGCTTTCACCGGCATGGCGGTCCCGAAGTGCTGTGCATCGAGACCGTCGACGTTCCACCGCCGGCAAAGGGCGAGGTGCAGATCCGGGTCAGGGCGCTCGGTCTCAACCGTGCGGAGGCGCTGTTGCGGACGGGCACCTATATCGAGACCGCGACATTTCCGTCCGGCCTTGGCCTGGAGGCGGCAGGTATCGTCGAGGCGATCGGTGAAGGCGTGGCCGGCTTTGCGCCGGGCGATGCAGTCAGCATCGTGCCGCCGCTGTCGATGGTGCGATGGCCGGCCTATGCCGAACTCGCGACGTTTCCGGCCGAGCTCGTCGTGAAGCATCCGCCCGAGCTTGGCTTCGAGGCGGCGGCTGCGGTGTGGATGCAGTATCTGACGGCCTACGGCGCGCTGGTCGACATCGCCGGACTTGGGCGAGGGGATGTCGTCGCCATCACGGCGGCATCGAGCAGCGTCGGGCTTGCGGCCATCCAGATCGCGAACCGGATCGGCGCTGTCCCGGTCGCCCTGACGCGGACCTCGGCCAAGCGGCGCGCCTTGCGCGATGCCGGCGCCGCGCACGTGATCGCCTCGGACGAGGAGGACATCGGAGCGCGGTTTGCGGAGATCGCCGGTTCAAACGGCGTCCGCGTGGTGTTTGACGCCGTCGGAGGTCCGGCATTCGAGCCGCTGACCGCGGCGATGTCACCGGGCGGAATCCTGATCGAGTATGGCGGGCTGAGCCCCGCGCCGACGCCGTTCCCGCTCTTCAACGTGTTGACCAAGAGCCTGGTCCTGCGCGGCTACCTCGTGCACGAGATCATCCGCGATCCCGTGCGCCTTGCGAAAGCAAAGGCGTTCATCCTCGACGGGTTGTCAGACGGCAGCTTGAAGCCGGTGATCGCCAGAACGTTCCCGTTCGAGGAGATCGTCGAGGCGCATCGCTTCCTGGAGTCGAACAATCAGTTCGGCAAGATCGTGGTGACGATCTAAGCGCGCGGTGCGTGGCTCACATCGCGGCGATCAGCCCCCCTCGAATATTCTCTTGCGGGCATTTTCGACATGCGTGCGCATGGCGCGGCGGGCGCCGTCCTCGTCTTGTGCCTCGATGGCCTCGAACACGCGGCGATGCTCCTGCTGCCCCCTGAGAATGCGGCCGCGCGGCTGAATGAGCGACAGGTTGCGGTTGAGATTGACGCCAATGGCGATCTGCTCCCTCAACGACGTCAGCGTCTCGACAAAGAACCGGTTGCCGCTCGCCTCCGCAATCGTGCGGTGGAAGAGGAGATCTTCCTCGACACCAAGGCCGCCCTCGCGCCCTTGGGCAACCATCGTATCCAGCCTGGTCAGGACCTGCTGAATGCGGCGCAGGCTTTGTCGGTCCCGGTTGCGGGCGGCGAGGGCCGCGGCATCGCCTTCGACCGCCATCCGGAAGATGAAGCAGCGCTGGATGTCGGGGATGCTACTGACGGGCGCGAAGTCGAAGGCATTGGCGGCCGGGCGCCGCGTCACGAACCATCCCGCGCCCTGGCGTGATGCGATCAGCCCGTCGTCGCGCAATCGCGTCAGCGCCTCGCGAACGACGGGCCGCGACACGCCGAGGAGTTCGGCAAGGCCATTCTCGGGCGGTAACCGGCAGTTCACGGGAAGGATGCCGATCGCGATCTGACCCAGCACATGGTCGTAGATCCGGTCGCTCAATCGTCCCGTCGAGGACGACAGCGGCAACTCCGCGGATTTCATCGCAGGCTTTTTCAAGTCCGGCTCCGTCCGGTTTTGCGTTCGGCTTCCAAACAAGTTTTTGACATTTCAGTCCGTGCACAAGGCACTCGGGCGGCAGTTCGAAACAGCCACAGAACAGACCGCTTGACAACCAGCGAAGATTTCGTCGATGTTTGCCTTACAAATAAATAACAAGTTGCGCAAAAAATAAAGCGCGTGGGAGGCGAGAATGAAACCGAGGTCAGCAACCCCAATGGTCGCCGTCCTGTTGGGGGCGTGTCTTTGCAGCGGAGCCCTGGCCGCTCGGGTCAGTCTTTCGATCATCGATACCGGCGGTGACCTGGCCTCGGTGCAGACCATCATCGAGAACTACAAGAAGGCGAATCCGGACAAGGTCAGCGAGATCAGGATCCAGCGCGCGCCCGCGCCGGAGCTTCCGGCCAAAATCAAGGCGCAGCAGGATGCCGGACGCCTCGATATCAATCTGGTGCTGACCGGGCAGGATGGCGGCGCGCTGCTGGCCCAGAACGGCCAGCTCATCGCCATCCCCGATTATCAGAAGAACTTTCCGCGCGACGGCCTCACCGACGCGGGCAAGGCGCTTTACGACGAGGGCAAGGGCGTCCTCATTCCGTCAGTCGGCAATGCCGGTGGACCGGTGCTGATCTACAATCCGGCGAAGGTGCCGAGCCCGCCGAAGACCGCGCAGGAACTGCTTGCCTGGGTGAAAGCGAATCCGGGCAAGTTCATGTACGCGCGTCCGGCGAACAGCGGGCCGGGCCGCGCGATCCTCCAGGGCTTTGCCTTCATTCTTGGGGACTCCAAGCCGCTCGACCCCGAAAAGGGCTGGGACAAGAGCTGGGATTTCCTGAAGGAGCTCGGCAAGTCCGTCGAATATTATCCGACCGGTACCGCGATCACGTTGAAGGAATTCGCCCAGGGGCAGCGCTGGATGATCGCCGGGATCATGGAATGGGACATGAAGCCGCGCGCGCAGAGCGTGATCCCGCCGGACTCGAAGATCGCAATTTTGGAGAACACCACGTTCGTGGTGGACGGTCACTATTGGTGCATCCCGAAGGGTGTGCCGCAGGAACAGGTCGATGTCATCGTCGACCTCATGAAGTTCATGTGGAAGCCGGAGCAGCAGGCGCTCACCTGGAAGGCCTTCATCGGTCCGGTCGTGAAGGCCGCAGCCCTCGCATCGGCGCCCAAGGAAATTCAGGACGAGGTCAAGGAGTTCTGGCGTCCTGAATACGATCAGATCGGGACCAAATGGAAGGTATCGCCTCCACTGGGCGTGACCGAGCTGAGCTACGCGATGGAACGGTGGGACCGTGAGGTCGGTGCCGATCAGGTCAAGAAATAACAATAACCGGGACCAAGACGCGAGGGCGCGCAGGTGCGGCCCTCGCGCGCGTATGCGGGGCGGGGAATGGCCGACTCTATCGATAAGCTGCAGATGTCGATCACCAAGCGTTATGGCGGCAAGGTGGTGCTCGACCACTTTCCGCTGGAGATCGGCGGCCGCGAGTTCGTCACCTTCCTGGGGCCGAGCGGGTGCGGAAAGTCCACGGCGCTCGGCATCATCGCAGGCCTGGTGCCGCCGAGCGACGGCGAGATCCATCTCAACGGACGACGGATTGACGATGTCTCGCCCGAAAAGCGCGGGTTCGGCATGGTGTTCCAGAACTACGCGCTGTTTCCGCATCTGACTGTGTTCGGCAACGTCGCCTTCGGCCTCACTCTCCAGAAGCGGCCGTCTGTGGAAATCGAGCAGCGCGTGCGGGACATGCTCGGTCTGGTGCGTCTTGCCGGTTATGAAGACCGCTATCCCGGTCAGCTCTCGGGCGGACAGCAGCAGCGTGTCGCCATTGCGCGGGCTCTTGTGCTGCACCCTCGGTTGATGCTGTTCGACGAGCCGTTGTCCAACCTCGACGCGAAGCTCCGCGTCGAGATGCGCGCCGAGATCAAGCAGCTGCATACGCGGCTTGGCCTGACCTCCATCTACGTCACCCACGACCAGGCCGAAGCTCTCTCGCTCTCCGACCGCATCGTCGTGCTACGCGAAGGTGTGCTCATGCAAGTCGGGACGCCGCAGGAAATCCACGACCGCCCCAAGAACGTCTTCGTGGCGGATTTCATGGGCTTTCGAAATTTCCTCGATGTGACACTCGGCAAGGAAGCGGGCGGTATGATCGAAGCCGGTTTCAAGGGGCAAATCCTGCAGGCCAGGGCCAGGGATAGCTTCCGCCTGGGCGAGCACGCCGTTCTGGCTATCCGGCCGGAAGATGTGCGTCTCGGCAAGTCTGGTGATGGCGTCAACGTGCTGCGCGGCAAGGTCGAGCTGGTCGAATATCTCGGACGCGAGCAGGAGGCCGAGATCGCGCTCGATGGCGGCGCACGGCTCTGGGTCCGTTCGCACGAGAAGCTCGTTTTGAGCGAGATGCTGGATCTGACCTTGCCGGCGGACAAGTTCGTCCTGCTGCGTCGCGAGTGAGGGGACAGATCGTGGGCCGCATCCGCTCTGATTCTCGCAGCGAACTGGACCTCGTCGCGATCCTCTGCCTTGCGCCGTCGCTGCTCTACGTGCTCGCGATGTTCGTCTACCCGTTCCTCTACGGGATCTACATCAGCTTGCAGCCGAAGAAGCGCGACGCCGGGATATTCTCGAACTATGTCGCGTTCTTCAACGACGCCTACCAGTACAATACGATCAAGACGACCTTCATGTTGGCGTTGCCGACGACGGTCGCGGTCGTGTTGGTTGCGCTGTTCCTCGCATACGGCATGCGTCGTGGCATCTGGTTCGAGCGCACCATCACGACCATTCTCGTGCTTCCGATCTCGCTCGGTGTCGTCTTCCTGTCGGAAGGGATCCTCGGCTTCTACGGCCACAATGGCTGGCTCAACCAGTTGCTGCTTGCGGTCGGATTGATCCAGAACCCGCTCGAGCTGACGCATAATTCTATCGGCGTCACCTTCTCGCTGTTCATGCAGAACTTTCCGTTCTGCTTCCTGATGTTGCTCGGTTACATCTCCGGCATCGACCCGAGCCTGGAAAGCTCCGCACGCATGCTGGGCGCCGGGCCCTGGACCATCTTCCGGCGTGTCATGTTCCCGTTGATCGCACCGGGCCTGATCATCGCGTTTGCCCTCGTCTTCGTGATGAGCTTTGCGGTGTTTCCATCCGCGGTGATGGTTGGCCAGCCGGCCGGCTCGACGCGGACGATCTCGATCGCGGCCTACCAGCAGGCCTTCGAGCAATATGACATGTCCTACGCATCTGCGATCGCGGTCATCATGGGGCTCTGCCAGCTCGCGGCGCTGGTGGTCATCGTGCTGGTGCGTCGCCGTATGACGATTGCAACAACCATGGGCGTCGGCAAACGCTGAGGGGAAGCAGATGCGCGGACGGATGTGGAAATTGGCGATCTACCTGTTCCTGCTGGGGTTCATCCTGAACCTGCTCGGCATCGTGACGCATGTCGTGGTCAGCTCGTTCGCCAAACGCTGGTTCGGCAAGCCGTTGCCGCCGGCGTTCACGACGGATTGGTTTACCTACGCCTGGCGGGAGTTCGAGCTCTCCCATGTTCTCTTCATCACGCTGTTCATCGCGCTGGCCGTGGTCTTCATCGCGCTCGCGATCGGATTTCCGGCGGCCTACGTGCTGGCGCGGCGGAATTTCAACGCCAAGCCGGTCCTGCTGCTGCTCTACTTCCTGCCGCTACTGATCCCTCAGATGACCTACGGCATTCCGCTTGCCACGACGCTTTATGGGTTCGGTGTCGGAGGGACGGTCATTGGCGTCATTCTCGCCGTGCTCGTCCCCATGGTTCCTCTTGCGGTCTTCATCCTGTTGCCGTTCTTCGAGCAGATCAGCTTGAATCTTGAATGGTCGGCCCAGATGCTCGGCGCGAGCCGGCTGCAGATATTCCGCCGCATCCTGTTGCCGCTGATGCTGCCGGGCATTTTGACGGCGGGTCTGCTGGTTCTCGTGAATACGATCTCGAACTTCGAGCTGGCGTTTCTGCTCGCGGGCGGGGGATCGCAGACCCTGGTCGTCGCGCTGTATTACAACGTCTTCGCTGGCGGTGTCCGGCCGGTCTATTCGATCGATGCGATGGCTGTCATCTACATGTGCACCGTCATGGCCGTGCTGCTGGTCGCATTGCGGTTCGTGCGTCCGACGCAGATGGTGTTCAGGCTCGACGGCAGGCGCAACTGATGCGATCGCGACCCCTGAAATGATTTCGGCGCCCCACACCGTGGAGCGCCGAGGTTGTTTGGCTGATCGCTAGCCTTACGGCAGCTTCAGCGAGGTCTCCGCGTTGTACGGCTTCAGCGTCTCGTCGGCGGCCTTCTGGGCGGCGACCAGCGCCTCCTTCGGCTGCTTCTTGCCGTTGAGGACCAGCATGACCTCGTCCTCCAGCGTCTTGCGGACCGGCACGGTCTTGTAGGTCGCGAACCAGGGTTTTGCGACGTCGAGCTGCTCGACGGCGGTCTTGGCGTCCGGGTTCTTGTTGAGGAAGTCGACCATGTCAGGCGTCTTGTAGGCGGCCATGTTGGGCGCGAAATAGCCGGTGGCACTGCTCCACCAGGCGCTCTTCTCGGGCGAGGTCATCCACTTGATCAGGGTCCAGGCAGCCTTCTGCTTGTCGGCTTCGAGGCCGGCCGGAACGATCAGCGAGGCGCCGCCGATCGGCACGGCGTTGCGGACGTTGCGCGGGATGAACGCGACCTTGTAGTTGAACTTGGCGTTGTCGCGCACATAGGTCAGCGAGCCCGTCGAGAGCATCATCATCGCGGCATTGCCGGAGATGAAGGAGGTGCTGACGGCCGGTCCCGGCGTCGCGCCGGGGGCATGAACCTTGTGCTTGTAGACGAGGTCGTTCCACCAGGTCAGCGCGCCCAGCATCGAGGGCGTGTCGTAATAGACCTCGCCGCCGAACTCCTCGTTGTAGTAGCGCCCGCCGTTGGTCATGGTGAGCGTTTCCATCATCCAGCCACAATAGTCATAGGCGCAGGGGATCGCGATGCCCCATTGGGTCACCTTGTCGCCCTCGCGCTTGGTGAGCTTCTTGGCCCAGTCGGTGAGCTCGGCCCAGGTCTGCGGCGGCTTGCTCGGATCGAGGCCGGCTTCCTTGGCCTTGTCGGCGTTGATGTAGAGCAGCGGCGTCGAATTGTGGAAGGGCACGCCGTAGACCGAGCGATTGATCACCGCATTGCCCTGGAGCGCCGGGAAGAACTGGCCGAGAAACTGGTCCTTGGTGGTGCCGTCGGCGGCGATTAGGGGATCGAGATTGGTGAGCTCGTTCTCGATCTGCATGTCGAGCAGGAAGTTCGCCGACATGATCACGGCGGCCGGCGGCTTGCCGGCCTTGATCGACGCGCGCGTCTTGATCAGCGTGTCGTCATAGGAGCCGGTGTAGACGGCGGTCGCCTTGATGGCGGGATGGGTCTCGTTGAACTCCTTGATCAACGTGCCCATGTCGCGGGCGAGCTTGCCGTCGACGGGAACGGGGAAGAACAGGTCGATCTCGGTCGGGCCTTCGGCCATCGCCGGGACGGCGAGGGCGCCAGCCATGGAGCCTGCCATGGCAAGGCCAAGCATGAGCCTGCGGGTAAACAGCATCGAAAACTCTCCTATTTGATGCCTGAGGTGACGAAAGAACTGATGAAGCGCTTCTGGAAGATCAGGAAGGTGATGAGCAGCGGCGCGATCACCATGAGCGTGCCGGCGGCGATGGTGCCCCAGGCCTGCGTGCCTTCGGCGGTCGCGGTGAAGACGGACAGACCGACCGTGAGCGGCCGCTTGTCCGGCGAGTTGATCACCATCAGCGGCCACAGGAAGTCGTTCCAGTGGCTGGTAACGGAGATGATGGCGAAGGCGGAAAAGCTCGGCATCGACAGCGGCACGTAGATGTGGCGGATGCGCTGGAGAAGGCTGGCGCCGTCGATCAGGGCGGCGTCTTCCAGCTCGGTCGGAATGGCTTCGAAAGCCTGTCGCATCAGGAAGGTGCCGAAGGCCGAGGCGAAGAACGGCATCATCACGCCGGCGAGCGTGTCGTAGAGCCCGAGCTGCGCCACCAGGCTCAAATTCGGCACGATCAGCAGCACCGGTACCAGCATCAGCTGCATCAGGAACAAATAGAAGATCAGCGTCTTGCCGGCGAATTCGAGCCGCGCAAAGGCAAAGCCGGCCAGCGTGATCGTGACGAACTGCACCAGCAGGATGCCGGTGCAGATGATCGTGGTGTTGAGGGTGTAGCGCGGGAAATCGCCGATCTCCCAGGCATCCCTGACATTGTCGAGCGTGGGCTTGAGGCTCGGGATCAGCTCGGCCATCACGTTGATGCCGTCGGACGCCGGGCGCAGCGTCGCCACGCCCATCCACAGGAACGGGATCAGCCAAACGATCGCGAGCAGCACGGTCAGCAGAAAGCCGAGCTTTGGCGTGATCTCGCGGCGCGTGGCGAGCGGGGCGTCCCTAAGCAGCCAGTCGATCAGCGTCATGCTCCGCCCTCACGATTGGCCATCGTCCGGAAGGAGAGCGCGGTGAGGCCCATCAGCGCCGCAAGCGTCAGTAGCGTTGCCGCCGAGGCCTTGCCGATGTCGTAATGCTCGACCGCCTGCTGGTAGATGTAGAACAACACGAGATTGGTCGAGTTCGACGGTCCGCCTTTGGTCATGACGAAGACGTGGTCGACCTGCGTGACCGCGTTGAGCGTGGCGATGACGATGACGAACAGGAAGGTGGGCTTGAGCTCGGGGAGGATGATGTAGCGCAGCCGCATGAACGGGCCGGCGCCGTCGAGATGCGCGGCTTCCATGACATCCTCGGGCACGGCCTGCAGGCCGGCGAGGAAGAACAACATGTAGTAGCCGGCGTTCTTCCAGATGGTGATCACCATGATCGCATAGAGTGCGATGTCGGGGTCGCCGAGCCAGTTCGGCACCACCGGAAGCAGGCGGCCGATGTAGTAGTCGAGCAGGCCGACATTGGGCAGGAAGATGAACAGGAACAGCGCGGAGGCCGCGACCATCGGGATCAGCACCGGCAGGAACAGCGCGGCGCGCAGCGCGCTGCTCACCGCATTGGTGCGCGACAGCGCCAGCGCGAACAGGAGTGCAAGTCCAATGCTCGGGATCGCCGTGCCGATGGCGTAGACGAGATTGTTGACGACCGCGCCGGTGAAGGCGGGGTCGGCTAGCACCGCACTGACATTGTCGAGGCCGACGAAGCGGACCGGCGCCTTCGGCGTGGCGCGCTGGTAGAGCGCGTCGATGAGCACGCGGCCCATCGCGCCATAGGTGAACAGTGCGAGGAAGACCAGCGATGGCAGAAGCAACAGATAGGCAGGCAGCGAGGCGTTGAAGCGGCCTACAAACCGCTTCAGGACGTGCCGACGCGGTGCCGCCGATGCCGCGACCGGAAGAGCCGCGGGTTCAGCTAGGCTCATTTCACCGTGCCGCGAACTTGAGCGCATAGTCGCGGCCGTCCATTCCCGCCGGTGGCTCGAAGGGGAAGCGCAGACTGGTGTCGAGGAAGTCGTGGCTGTGCACGACCAGGTTCTCGCCGTCGATCAGCACCACGCCATAGGCCGGCGGCTCATGGCTGGCGAGATGGTCGGTCGCGGCAGCGTCAAGCTCGAACCAGACCTGGTGGTTGGTGCCGCGGAGCGTCGAGAACGGGATCTTGCCGTAGCTACCGAAGATCGGCCGGTGCACGTGGCCGAAGAAGAGGTGACGGATGCGTGCGCGATAGGGCGCGATCACCTCGGCGAATTCGGCGCTCTGCGCCAGTGCGATCTCGTCCATCGCGTGGACGCCGACCGGGAAGGGCGGATGATGCATGAAGACGACGAACGGCATATCGGCGGGCGCGGCCGCCAGCGTGCTCGCGAGCCAGCCGAGGCGCTTGGCGCACATCTCGCCGGCGTGGCTGGTTTCGTCCAGCGTGTCGAGGAAGACGAACAGGCCGTGCTCGGTGGTGCGGGTGCCCTGGACGAAGCCGTTCTGGTCGCGCGGCGCGGCCTTCAGTCCGTCGAGGCAGGCCACGCGCTTGTCGTGATTGCCCACCATGGCGATATAAGGGATTTTCAGAGCGGCCATCGCCTCGGCGAAATTGGCGTAGGATTCAGGCTCGCCCCAATGCGTGAGGTCGCCGGTCACGACTGCGAAGGCAGCATCGGACTGGTGTTTGTTGATGTCGGCAACCGCCGCGTCCAGCCGGGCGCGCGGATCGAGGCCATAGAGCTTCAGTCCGGGGTTCGCGAGATGCGTGTCGGTGATGTGGATGAATTTGAAGGGCATGGCGCGTCAGGACTGTTGGAGGATGGGCGCCTCCGGCAGGACGTCCCTGACAGGCCGTTAGAGCGCCAGTGTTTCAGTTTGATGACAGCGGTTCCTACGGCGCGTGGAAGGTGTGGACATGCTTGGGACGACCGGGCGAGCGTACTCTGCGGCCGAATGACCTCTCACGATTGAGGCGCAAGATGCGGTCTACCTTGCCGCGAAGATGCGGTCGTGGTTTGCTCATACGGCGCACCGAATTTGCATCACGAGACCTCCGAATGTTGCCGCCGCGTGGCCTCCCCAAGCTGGGTTTGCTTGCCGTCTCCCTGCTGCTTGTCGTCCTCTCCGCCGTCCCCGATGCGGCGCGCGCCGAATTCAATTTCGCCCGTTACAAGGAGACCGATCTCGACGAGTTCCTGGCACGGCGGCGACCGGCCACCGGCCTCGACGTCTACCCGATGTCGCCGCTGAAGCTCGACGTCACGCTGGCCTCCCACGGGGAGCCGTGCGCAAGTGGCGCGCTCAAGCGATCGCTGATCATGAGCGGCATGCCCAAGACCGACGCCGACGCCTTGCAGGCGACCAACTGCATCACGGTCCGCTCCGCCAAGGGGCGCGAGCTGAAGGTCTTCATCCAGGATGTGGTCTACGGCTTCTTGCCGGCGGAGGTGCCGGTTGGGGACAAGCTCTCGCTCTATGCGATCCATGCCTTCACGTCCCCCGAAGGGCCGGGACTGCTGGTCAATGAATTCCTCACCCCGCGCAGCTTTCCGCGCGCCGACAAGCCTGCAGACAAGACGATGACCTCCTGTGGATGCTGGACCCAGGACGAGCATCCCGGTGTCGATTTCACCTCCGACAAGGCAGGCGGCCCGGTGGCGGCGATGGCGGACGGCGTCGTCGTCAAGATCGAGACCAGCGAGCAGGCGCCGGCTGACCTGCCCGTGATCGGCGGTTGCGGCCGCTACGTCGTGCTCAAGCACACCTATCCCAACGGCGGCGTCGTCTACACGCGCTACGTCCAGCTCGGCCGCATCGTCGGTCCGAAGGGCGAGCCGCTTGCGGTCGGCGCGAGCGTCAAGGCCAAGGACACGATCGGCGAGATCGGCCCGAACAAGGTGCTGCATTTCGAGATCCGCCCCGTCGCGCCCGGAACGACGACGACGAACAAGGCCTGGGCCGAGCGGTACGCCAATGTGCCCGACATGGAGTGGTCCCGCTACGATCCCGTCGATCCGCAGAAGTTCGACGCGGCGTCGTTCGGCGGGATCAGGAAGGCGACGAAGTAAGAAGGTGCGTAGGGTGGATTAGCCGAAGGCGTAATCCACCACTGTGAGCCAACTTCAAGTTGTGTTATCGGTGATATGTCCGACTACCGCCGCGCATTCATCCCCGGAGGGGGCTGGTTCTTCACCGTGAACCTGCTCGATCGGCGGAAAGCTCTTTTGACCCACCACATCGAAATCTTACGGGACGCGGTCGCCGCAACGCGCCGGAGCCATCCTTTCGAGATCGATGCTTTCGTAGTTTTACCGGATCATCTCCACGCGATCTGGAAGCTGCCACCGGACGATGCCAATTTTTCGGTCCGCTGGAGGCTGATCAAGACGCGATTTGCCAAAGCACTCCCAGCGAATGAGCGGCTGAGCGTTGTCCGTGCGGCGCGGAACGAACGCGGCATCTGGCAACGCCGGTTCTGGGAGCATCTGATCCGTGACGAGGCCGACTACGCCCGCCACGTCGAATATTGCTATTACAATCCCGTCAAGCACGGTCATGTCTCGAAGGTTTGCGATTGGCGGTACTCGTCATTTCACCGCGATGTGCGGGCTGGATTATTTCCCGAGGATTCGGGCGGTGACGCCAAGATCGCGGGCGAATTCGGTGAGCGGGCGTGACGATCGCGTTAGCTCGTAGGGTGGATTAGCGAAGCGTAATCCACCTCTGTACTCTCGTCTGGTTGAGAGAAGCGGTGGATTACGCCTTCGGCTAATCCACCCTACGCACCGAGTTTGTTGCTATGTCCCGCAGAACGTCTGCAGCACTCGCTGGTCCGGCAGCGGCGGATCGGCGTAGGCGGCATAGTCCGGCTGCTCCTCGAACGGCTTGGCCAGCACCTTCACCAGCTCTTCGAACGGCGCGTAGTCGTCGTTGTTTACCGCGGCCTGGATCACGGCCTCGACGCGGTGGTTGCGGGGGATGAAGATCGGGTTGGCGGCGTGCATGGCGGCTTGCCGCTCGGCTGCGGCCTGCGGCTCCAGCGCGGTGCGCTCGCGCCAGCGTCTGGCCCAGTCGTCGAAGGCTGAGGGGTCCATGAACTGCGCGCGGACGTCGGCAGCGGCGGCCTCGTCGCCTGCGGCGTCACCGAGCTTGCGGAAGGTGAGGGTGAAGTCGGCCTGGTTCTTGGCCATGGCATCCAGCAGGTCCTGGATCAGCGCCTCGTCGCCGTCGCGTTCCGTGAACAGGCCGACCTTCTTGCGCAGGCCTGCTTGATAGGCGTTGCTGAAGGTCTCGGCAAAGGCGCCGAGAATGTCCTGGGCTTCGGCGACCGCCTTCTCCTGGTCGTCGGAGAACAGCGGCAGCAGGCATTCGGCGAGCCGGGTCAGATTCCACAGCGCGATGCGTGGCTGGTTGGCATAGGCGTAGCGGCCCATCTCGTCGATCGACGAAAACACCTGCGCGGGGTTGTAGGCGTCCATGAAGGCGCAGGGGCCGTAATCGATGGTCTCGCCGGAGATGGAGCTGTTGTCGGTGTTCATCACGCCGTGGATGAAGCCGACCAGCAGCCAGCGCGCGATGAGATCGGCCTGACGCGCGACGACGCCGGCGAGCAGGGCGTGATAGGGGCGCTCTGCATGGAGCAGATCCGGATAGTGGCGGGCGATGACGTGGTCGGCGAGCCGGCGGATCGCGCCGGTGTCGCGGCGGACGGCGAAGAACTGGAAGGTGCCGACGCGGATGTGGCTCGCGGCGACGCGCGTCAGCACAGCGCCGGGCAGCGCGGTCTCGCGGATGACGTGCTCGCCGGTGACGACCGCGGCGAGCGAGCGCGTGGTCGGGATGCCGAGCGCAAACATGGCTTCGCTGACGATGTATTCACGCAGCACCGGACCCAACGCAGCACGGCCGTCGCCGCGGCGGGAGAACGGGGTGGGGCCCGAGCCCTTGAGCTGGATGTCGCGGCGGACGCCGTCTTGGTCGATGACCTCGCCGAGCAGGATCGCCCGGCCGTCGCCGAGCTGGGGCACGAATTGCCCGAACTGGTGGCCGGCATAGGCCATGGCGATTGGATCGGCGCCAGCGGGAACCGTTTTCCCGGCCAGGATTTCGGCACCCTCAGGGGTCTCCAGCAGATCCGGGTCGAGCCCGAGCTGGACCGCCAGCGGGCGGTTCAGCTTGATCAGCCGGGGGGCGGCCACAGGGGTCGGCGCGACCCGGGCAAAGAAGCTGTCCGGCAGTGCCGAATACGAGTTCTGGAAGGGGAAATGGACGGTCATGGAGGTAAAGATAGGCGGGGAACGCCTGATGGCAAAGGCTTGAGGCCCAATCGGCCAAAAATGGGCGCTTCTGGCCCCAAAACAGCCCGTTCCCTTAGTTGCCGCCTCCGGCCTCGTCGGGTAAACCCTGCCGCAACTTCGGACCGGTCGTTTCAGGCCGTCCGATTCGACCCCTCCGACATTAATTTTGGGACGACCATGCATCGCTACCGGTCACATACATGCGGCGCGCTCCGCGAGAGCAACATCGGCGAAACAGTTCGCCTCTCGGGCTGGGTCCATCGCGTTCGCGACCATGGCGGCGTGCTGTTCATCGACCTGCGCGACCATTACGGCCTGACCCAGTGCGTGGTCGATCCGGACTCGCCGGCGTTCGCGCTGGCCGAAAAGCTGCGCTCGGAATTCGTGGTCAAGATGGACGGCAAGGTCCGCCGCCGCCCCGAGGGGACCGACAATGAGGATCTGCCGACCGGCAAGATCGAGATCTATGTCAGCGAGATCGAGGTGCTCGGACCGGCCGGTGACCTGCCGTTGCCGGTGTTCGGCGATCAGGAATATCCTGAAGACATCCGCCTGAAGTACCGCTTCCTCGATTTGCGCCGCGAGAAGCTGCACCAGAACATCATGACGCGCGTCGAGATCATCAAGTCGATGCGTCGGCGCATGGAGGGGCAGGGCTTCTTCGAGTTCAACACCCCGATCCTGACTGCGTCCTCGCCGGAAGGCGCGCGCGACTTCCTGGTGCCGTCGCGCATCCATCCCGGCAAGTTCTATGCGCTGCCGCAAGCGCCGCAGCAGTACAAGCAGCTGCTGATGATGTCGGGCTTCGACCGCTACTTCCAGATCGCGCCCTGCTTCCGCGACGAGGATCCGCGCGCCGACCGTCTGCCGGGTGAGTTCTACCAGCTCGACGTCGAGATGAGCTTTGTCACGCAAGAGGACGTGTTCGCGGCGATGGAGCCCGTGATCACCGGCGTGTTCGAGGAGTTCGCCAAGGGCAAGCCGGTGAGCAAGAACTGGCGCCGTATCCCGTTCGCCGAAGCGCTACGCAAATACGGCAGCGACAAGCCGGACCTGCGCAACCCGATCGAGATGCAGGACGTCTCCGAGCATTTCCGCGGCTCCGGCTTCAAGGTCTTTGCGCGCATGCTCGAAGACCCCAAGAACCAGGTCTGGGCGATCCCGGCGCCGGGCGGTGGCAGCCGCGCGTTCTGCGACCGCATGAACTCGTGGGCGCAGGGTGAAGGCCAACCCGGTCTCGGCTACATCATGTGGCGCGAGGGCGGCGAGGGCGCGGGTCCGCTCGCGAACAACATTGGGCCAGAGCGTACGGCTGCGATCCGCGCGCAGATCGGCGTCAAGGAAGGCGATGCCGCCTTCTTCGTCGCCGGCGACCCCGACAAGTTCTGGAAATTCTCAGGTCTTGCCCGCAACAAGGTCGGCGAGGAATTGAACCTCACCGACAAGGAGCGGTTCGAGCTCGCCTGGATCGTCGACTTCCCGATGTACGAGTACAACGAGGACGACAAGAAAGTCGACTTCTCGCACAACCCGTTCTCGATGCCGCAGGGCGGTCTCGACGCGTTGAAGGGCCAGGACCCGCTGACCATCAAGGCGTTCCAGTACGACATCACCTGCAACGGCTACGAGATCGCCTCGGGCGGCATCCGCAACCACGTGCCGGAAGCGATGGTGAAGGCGTTCGAGATCGCGGGTTACGGCGAGCAGGAAGTGGTCGACCGCTTCGGCGGCATGTACCGCGCCTTCCAATACGGCGCGCCGCCGCATGGCGGCATGGCCGCGGGCGTCGACCGCATCGTGATGCTTCTGTGCGGCACCAATAATCTGCGCGAGATCTCGCTTTTCCCGATGAACCAGCAGGCCATGGATCTGCTGATGGGCGCGCCGTCGGAGCCCAGCACCAAGCAGCTCCGCGAGCTGCATGTGCGGGTGAATCTGCCGCAGAAGTGATCTGAGCCGGTTTTCGGTCCCGTACCCCGGACGCAGCGCAGCGCGACTTCGGCGGTGCGCTGCGGAGCCGGGGCCCACGTCTCGGCGAGCAGCGGCGCTTCTGGGTCCCGGCTCTGCGCAGCAGCGTAAGAACGCTGCAGCGCGTCCGGAACACAAGACCACCGCCGTCGCCTACAGCCCCGTCGACGCCTCGATCCTGAACTGCGCCAGCGCGACGATCGGCTCGCTGTTCAGTGCGTCCATGAGCTGAAGCACCGGCACCTTGCCGAGCGGGGTCAGCTTGATCGTCAGCGTCTGACCTGAGGTCTCGACGAAGCCGGCGAGTGCATCGACCGCCGCTTTGGCATCGAGATTGGCGGCCGTGACCTTCTCGCCCTGCGCGCGGATCATCTCGGCGATGGCGCTGCGGGCGGCGTCGCGGCTGACATTCTGCATGCGCGAGAACTGCGCCACGATCAGATCGACGACGCCGCTGTCGCGCAGGGAGAGCTCGATCGCGCCGGTCTCGACCTGCGCCGCCTGGCCCATGGCCTGCGCCGGGTCGGTCGTGAACAGGCCGCGCGGCACGTTGGCGAGCGCGAAGCGGGCCTGAGCTTTGGCAAGGTTGCCGAGATCAATGGTGGCGGGCGCAAGCGCAAACGCGCCCGACGACTCGGTCCAGGCGGCACCGAGATCGAGGTCGATCGCCAGCTTGTCCACGCCCGCCATGATCAGCGGCCGCTGCGCCGGACTGGAGGGATCGGTCGGCGTGACCATCTTCACGACCAGATTGGCCTTGCTCGGGATCGATCCGACCAGCTGGCCCCAGTTCAGGCTGATCGTATCGATGGTGACGAGCTGCCGCGTGTTCTTGTAAGGCGAGACCACGCCCTTGATCTCGGCACCTTCGAGCACCCGGAACAGGCCCAGCAGCTGGTCCGGCGAGGGCGCCTGGCCGGGATTGGTGAGGCCGGTTGCCCAGCGCATCAGATTTGCCATGCTGAAGGATTTCAGCGCGAAGCGCTCCATCTTGAACTGCCCTTGCGGCGACGGCGTATCGACGCCTTCGACGGCGAAGTCGCCCTCGCGGTACCTGACCGCATTGATCTTGGCTGTTCCCTGCGGCGTCCCGATCGACGTCTTGCCCATCTCGGCCTTGCCGATGCGAACACCCTCGTAGACCCCGGCGAGCTTCTCCAGCAGCTCGCGCGCCTGCGCCGGCGCCAGTGGGACGGATTTGTCCTCCGGCAGCCCGGCAAAAATCTCGGCCGGCCGGAATTTCGACGGCTGCACGGCGATGTCCTCGATGGTGAAGCTGTCGATATCAACGCGCATGCCCTGTGCCGATTTGAGCGCATAGGGGCCGACCGAGACCTGCCGGTAGATCCGGCGGTAGCTGTCGTCACCCGCCGCCTGCGGATCGAGCGTAGCGAGGATCGCGGTCGCGTCGAAATCGTTGACGATGATGTTCGACAGCTCGCCTGTCAGCTTGTCCGGCTTGCCTGGCTGCTTCACCTCGACCGAGATGACGGCGCGGTCGGCCTTCATCGCATCGATCTTGCCGTGCTTGAGGTTTTGGATCGCCAGCCCGGTATAGGTGAACTCGCCGCTGCCGGCGGCAGCGTTGCCGGAATCGAAGCTCATCGTCAGTGTCGGGGCCGTAAGCGACGAGGCCGTGACGCCCGTGTACTGGCTGAGCGCATAGCGGTACATCTCGATCAGGGAGTTGTCCGCTGGCGCAGCCGCGGCGTGAACGGGACCGGCGTAGTCGCGCATCGTCAATTGCGGGATCTTGTAGGAGACTTTCAGTTTTGCCGGGGGAGCCTGGTCCAGTGCGACCTCAACACCGGTGATGTCGATGCTGTCGGCCGAAAACCTGATATCGTCGACCAGGCGAACGCCCGTCCCTTTGATGCCGGCGATCTTGATCTGCGCCTGCGGCAGGTTGCCGGGAGTGACCGCGATATCCTCGATCGTCAGCGTCCAGGTCGCGAGCTCGAACGTGATCTTGCCGTGGCTCGCCTTGCCGCCCTGTTGGCGCATCTGCTCGAACGCCGCCTCGACCTCGCTGGTCGCGCGGTGCTGGACATAGAGGTTGAAGCCGAACCATCCGCCCGCGGCAAGCACGGCTGCCACGATCAGGCCGATCAGGATCCGCTTCATTCCCAGCTCCAGTTGCCCGTTTTGCACTGCGCAACCTGCCATATTCGGGAAATCCCGCGCGGTCTAGGGAAAGCTAGCGCTATCAGGTATTTGACCATGCGCCCTGTTGATGGGGCCGTAATCGGATGTTGCCACCGGGGCGCCCGCCGTGCTTCATCCCGTTTCCATGACCCGGAAATACCGTCCGCTTGGGCGGCGGCTCCGGATGAGGCATTTTGAAGCCGGTAACGCGAGGCGAGACACCGCATGTCGTCTTATTCTGATGATCTCCACCAGGCGGCGCTGGCCTATCACCGTCTGCCGCGCCCCGGAAAGCTTGAGATCCAGGCGAGCAAGCCGCTGGCCAACCAGCGCGACCTCGCGCTTGCCTATTCTCCGGGCGTTGCCGCCGCCTGCACCGAGATCGCCAAGAACCCGGCGGAAGCCGCCACGCTCACCACCCGAGCCAATCTGGTCGCGGTGGTCTCGAACGGCACCGCGGTGCTCGGCCTCGGCAATATCGGCCCGCTGGCCTCCAAGCCGGTGATGGAGGGCAAGGCCGTCCTGTTCAAGAAATTCGCCGGCATTGACGTGTTCGACATCGAGATCGCCGCCGACACCATCGAGCGCGTGGTCGAGACCGTGGCGGCGCTCGAGCCGACCTTCGGCGGCATCAATCTCGAGGACATCCGCGGACCGGAATGCTTCGAGATCGAGGCGCAGCTGAAGGAGCGCATGAAGATCCCGGTCTTCCATGACGACCAGCACGGCACCGCCATCATCGTCGCCGCCGCCATCACCAATGGTCTCAGGCTGAACGGCAAGAAGCTGTCCGACGTCAAGATCGTGGCGTCGGGGGCGGGGGCCGCCGCGATCGCGACGCTCAACCTTCTGGTATCGATGGGCGCGCAGCGCAAGAACATCTGGGTCTGCGACATCGACGGCCTCGTGCATGAGGGCCGCAACACCACGATGGACCGCTGGAAGGCGGTCTACGCGCAGAAGACCGACAAGCGCACGCTGGGCGACGTCATCGGCGGCGCCGACATCTTCATCGGGCTGTCGGCACCCGGCGTGCTCAAGCCGGAGATGGCCAAGGCGATGGGCGACAAGCCGCTGATCATGGCGCTGGCCAATCCGACCCCGGAGATCATGCCGGAGGAGGCGCGGAAGGTGCGCCCCGACGCCATGATCTGCACCGGCCGCTCCGACTATCCGAACCAGGTCAACAACGTCCTGTGCTTCCCCTTCATCTTCCGCGGCGCGCTCGACGTCGGCGCCAGCGCCATCAACGAGGAGATGAAGCACGCCGCCGTCGAGGCCATCGCGCAGCTCGCGCGCGAGGCGCCGTCGGATGCGGTCGCGCAGGGCTTTGACACCGGCGAAACGCAGGGCTTCGGCCCGGGCTCGCTGATCCCGAGCCCCTTTGATCCCAGGTTGATTCTGCGCATCGCGCCCGCCGTCGCCAAGGCGGCGATGGAGTCGGGCGTCGCGACGCGCCCCATCACCAACTTTGACGAATACACCGCGCTGCTCGAGCGCTTCGCCTTCCGCTCCGGCCTCGTCATGAAGCCGATGTTCGCCAAGGCCAAGACCCAGCCGGTGCGCGTGATCTACGCCGAAGGCGAGGACGAGCGCGTGCTGCGTGCCACGCAAGTGGTGCTGGAGGAGAAGCTGGCGACGCCGATCCTGGTCGGGCGTCCGTCGGTCGTCGAGGCGCGCATCAAGCGCTTCGGCCTGTCGATCAAGGCAGGCAAGGATTTCGACCTCGTCAATCCCGAGGACGATCCGCGCTATCGCTCCTATGTGCAATCCTATGTCGAGGTCGCCGGCCGCCGCGGCGTGACGCCGGATGCGGCGCGCACGGTGGTGCGCACCAACAACACGGTGATCGCCGCGCTCGCGGTCATGCGCGGGGAGGCGGATGCCATGCTTTGCGGCGTCGAAGGCCGCTACATGCACCACCTCCGCCATGTCCGCGAGATCATCGGCTTCTCCGCGGGGATCATCGACTATGCGGCACTGGCGCTGCTGATCACCAGCAAGGGCGCCTTCTTCATCGCCGACACGCAGGTTCGGCCCAATCCGAGCGCCGAGGAGCTCGCCGAGATCGCCTCGCTGGCGGCGGTCCACGTCCAGCGCTTCAACATCAAGCCGAAGATCGCCTTCGTCTCGCACTCGGATTTCGGCAGCTACGACACCGAGTCCTCGCGCAAGATGCGCCGGGCGACCCAGCTGTTGAAGGAGAAGCATCCGGAGATCGAGGCCGACGGCGAGATGCAGGGCGACACGGCACTTTCAGCTGCTGCGCGGAAAATGGTGCTGCCGCACTCCAAGCTCGAGGGCGAGGCCAACATCATGATCATGCCGAGCCTCGACACCGCCAACGTCGCCTATCAGATGATCAAGTCGCTGGCGGATGCGCTCCCTGTCGGCCCGATCCTGATCGGCCCGGCACGCCCCGCCCATATCCTCACGCCCTCGGTGACCGCGCGCGGCATCCTCAACATGACGGCCGTTGCGGTCGTGGAAGCGCAGGAGCGCGCTGCACGGCAGCAGCCGACGTTGTTTACGTAAGATGCCGTCTTACCCTCTCCCCCTGTGGGAGAGGGTGGATCGCGGCGTTAGCGGCGAGACGGGTGAGGGGTCTCTATCCACGAGTCCCACCGCTATTGAGCTCGCGGAGAGATACCCCTCATCCGGCGCCATAGCCGAAGCTTCGCTTCGGCGTTCTTAAGAACGGCGGCCGCAGGCCGCCTATGCCACCTTCTCCCACAAGGGGCCTGTTGCGTTATCGGCTCTTGAGGCTGAAGACGTCAGGAGCGAGTGCCCTGGTCCCGGCAATTGCCTGGCAAGATCTGTAGTTGTCGCCCTGAGCGGGCAGCTCACGCGGCGATCGTGGCCCACCGCCTCATGTTGAAGGCGATCGAGGCGAGCAGGACTTGCCCGGTCGCCTTGATCAGACCGACGTAGCGGATGCAGGTCAGCCGCATGCGGCGTTTGAGAGTAGCGAAGGTGGTCTCGACCTGGGCTCGTCGACGCGCGATGAGGAGGTTGTAGCGTTTGAGCCTGGGCGGCAGTTCCGGGTGATGTCTGTTGGGCCGACGAGCGATGCGGGGCTTCTTGCCTTCCGCCTTCAGCCGGGCCCGTCGGGCATGGGTGTCGTAAGCCGCATCGGCCCAGACCACGGCTTCATCGCCGCGGATCAAAGCGTCCGCCGGTGTCGTATCGTTGACGTTAGCGGGTGTGGTCAACACCGCGCGGATCAAGCCGGATCCTTCGTCGACACCGACATGGGCCTTGTAGCCGAAGGTCGAGCCGCTTTTGCCCTGCCGTTTGGCAAACCGGGCATCAGGATCGTTTGAGGGGCGATCCTCCTTGGGCGGAGCCGAGACTGCCTGGATCAAGGTCGCATCCAGCATCGTGCCGCGCTTGAGGATCACGCCGGCATTCTCAAGCTGACGATCCAGTTCGCCAAACAGCTTCTCCAGCAGGCCTTGTTCAACGAGCTGGTTCCGGAAGCGGTTCAGGACCGTGTGGTCGGGCGTCGCATCCTCAAGGCTCAAACCGACGAAGCGCTTGAACGACAACCGGTCGCCCAGCGCTTCCTCGAGTTCGCGCTCCGAAAGACCATACAGCGACTGCAACAGCACAGCACGAAACAGCACCAGCACCGGATAGCCTGGTCGACCGGGCCCCCCTTCATCCCGCAAATGGCCGATCAGCTTCTCGAACCGGTACCACTTGACCAGGCCAGCCAGCCGATCCAGCGCCGCATTGGCGCCGGCTCCCTTCGGCATCAGCGCTTCCACAAAGCTCGGCTGTCCCGTCCGCTTGACCGCCATCGCTACCCTCCAAGGCTTTGCCCTAGGGAATCACAATTGACGAATTACGCAACAGGCCCACAAGGGGAGAAGGTGCACCGCCCGTGCCGCCAACTTTGAATTGCTCGCAGTTCGCCATTTCCCCGTTTGTAAACCGGCGCACGACTCTTCATAATCGCCCGGTACTCTCGTCAAGACGCCTTTTTCAAAAAGCCTGAGCCAAGAGGCCGATCATGCCAGCGTTCGTGACTTTCGGGCGAATCCTGTTCGCCGTGCTGTTCATCTACACGGGCGCGACCAAGTTCTTTCCCCTCCAGGCGACGGCCGATTTCATCGCCACCAAGGTGGTGGTGCCTGAGGTCATCGAGTCCTACACCAAGCAGATCGAGACGGCGACCGCCATGACCACGCCGCAACTGCTGGCGATCGCGGGCGGTGGGCTCGAGATCATTGCAGGCCTGATGATTGCGCTGAACTTCGGCGCGCGCTTTTTCGCATTGCTCATGATCATCTACATCGCGGGCTCGACCGTCCTGTTCTCCGATTTCTGGAATCAGGCCGCGCCCGACAACGCCAGGATGGTGGTCGATGCGCTGAAGAATCTCTCGATCATCGGTGCGCTGTTCATGATCATGGGCTATGGCCGCGCTACGCGCTCGGCCGAGACGGCCTATGGGGACGTGTAAAGCGAGTTGATGGCTCGTCCGTTTGCGACGAGTGCATGAACCATCATTCACAGATTATGGTTTTGAGATCACAGCGGTTCCACAAAATCGTGGCCGCTGCGGATCGACCGGTCTCTCCACTTGTCGGAATCCGTCCTAGCCCAATAGTACAGACGGTTCCGGTTGCACAGGCGCAATCGGCACTGGGTGATTGGGGGCGGACTTGGTCCAATCGAAGCGCAAGGCGGCGGCATGCGTTGTTGTCGTTCTGGGGGCGGCGTATGTCGTAGCCGTTTCTGTAACCACGGCCTGTGCAGCAGACTTGCCCGTGAAGGCGCGGCCGTTCGCGGCGCCCGTGGCGAACTGGACCCAGTTTTACGTCGGCGGCGGACTGGGCTTCGACTTCGCGACCGGACGGTCGAACCTGACGCCGGTCGGCGGTGGCCCGGATTTGTTCAGCCTCGACGGCTTGCAGGGCGCCGATCTCGGGCTGTCTGTTTTCGCCGGATTTGACGTCCAGGTTGCGCCGCGTTTCGTGGTCGGCGGTTTCGTCGATTACGACTGGTCGCGCCAGCGCACGACGGCCAGTGCATCGAGCCCGTTCTTTGGCCAGAGCCTGAACGCTGCGCTGCCGTCGCTGGACCAGGGCTGGACGATCGGCGGCCGTGCGGGATTTCTGGTGACGCCCGATATCCTGCTCTACGGCCTCGCCGGCTATAGCGAGATGCGCATCAACAATTGGAACTTGAACTACGTGATCCTCGGGGGAGGGCCTTCGTTCACGGTGCAGGAATCGGGGCTGACGTCGCACGGTTACACGGTCGGCGCCGGCGCGGAATATCGCCTCGCGAGCAACGTGTCACTGCGCGGCGAATACCGCTACGTCGCGCTCGGCCGCAACACGACGGTCGATCCGCTCGGCGCGGTCTGGACCACGGACCTGTCCGAGCATGTGGTCAGGATCGGCGCGGCCTATCGCTTCGGCCAGTTCGGCGGACCTGCGACCGCTTCAGTGGCGCCCGCGCTGAACCCGACATGGACGGGCGTTTACGTCGGCGCGGGTATCGGGGGCGACGTCATCACGCCCCATGTCGCGGGATCGTTCGCCGGTGTGCTGGATTTCGACGCATCCGGTCTGGGCGGCGCCGATGTCGGTGGCACTTTCACGATCGGCTACGATCGCCAGGTCGCGCCGAGATGGGTCCTCGGCGCATTCGGGTTGATTGATGCCGGGACCAATGGCGGCGCCAAGGTCAACGCATCGGGCGGAGGTGTTGCGATCTCGTCGGATCTGGCGGCGGTGAAGTGGGGGTGGACCGTCGGTGGACGCGTCGGCTATCTCGTGGCACCGGAGACGCTGGTCTACCTGCTCGGCGGCTACAGCGGAACGACCGCGCAGTTGATCTCGTACAATTTCCTCGGATTTCCCGGCACCGCTCCGACGCGGGAATATCACGGCGCGACCTTCGGTGGCGGCTTCGAGCGCTTCTTCACCGACAGCATCTCCGCCCGCGCGGAATATCGCGTCACGCATCTCGGGGCGCGAGACGATCTGGCGTCTGATTTCATGACCAGCCTGAGCGCGGGCGGCACGGTGCACACGCTGCGCGGTGTGCTGGCCTATCACCTTCCGACGCCGTAGCGCAGATCGCCTGTGCTAGACTCGACGCCACGGCGTGACGGTGACATCATGCGCCGCGTCGAGCAGATACGGCGCCCCCGGCTTCATCCCGTGTGACGCCAGCACCTCATGCGGCGTCCGCTCCGGCACGCCGACGAAGCAGCCTTCGCCGCCGGGCAGCCGCACATGCGGGGCTTCCGACAGCCAGAACGTGTCGTAGCGGTCCATGAACATGTCGAACACGACGGGGCCGCCGATGATTGCGACCGTGCCGGAGGCGACATCGGCGAAAGCGCAGGCCTCCTCGAAGCTCGCATGCTCGGGATTCCACAGCGTCGCGTTCGGCATCTCCGGGTCGACGGTGAGCGTCTTGATCTTGCGGGTGAGGATCAGCCGCTTGCGCTTCGGCGAATTCGGCTGCTGCTCGTGCGAGTGTCCGCCGTGCACGACGACCGCGGCTCGATCGAGCGCTTGCTCGAAAAAGCGCTTGTCGCCTTCGAACACCAGCGTTGAGGGCATGATGTGCGACGGATCGGCAAGCATGCCGTCCGCCGATATGATGACGTAACCTTCAAACCGGAAAGACAATTGCGGTCTATTCCGAGACCGTCGTCACGACGGAATTGACCGGGCGCGTGCTCACCGTCGGCAGCTTGACGTCCTTGAGCAGCTCCTGGTCGTATTCGGGCAGCGTCGAGGCCGGGAACTTGGCGCGCATCGCCACGACCTTGTAGCCGCCGGCTTTCAGCCGCTTCAGCAACTCGGGCAGGGCTTCGGCGGTGTGCTTCTGGAAGTCGTGCATCAGGATGATGCCCTTGCCCTTGGTGTCGAGCTTCTTCATGACGGTCTCGATCACCTTCTCGGGCTTCGAGGCCTTGAAGTCGAAGGAGTCGATGTCGCAGGAGAAGATCGCGACGTTGCGGTTGCCGAGATAGGTGACCATCTCCGGTGGGTGCTGGAGCGCCGGGAAGCGGAAGAACGGCGAGGGCGAGATGCCGCCGAGCGCCCACTTCACCGCCGAGAATCCCTTCTCGATCTCTTCCTTGCGCTGCGCTTCCGTGAGCTTCTTGTTGTTGAGGTTGGCGTGCGACCAGGTGTGGGCGCCGACGGTGTGGCCGGCCGCATAGACCTGCTTCAGGATCTCCGGCTCATAGGTCGCGTGCTTGCCGATCGAGAAGAAGATGCCGGTGGTGCATTCGTCGGCGAGAGCCTTCAACACCGCGGGCGTGTTCTTCGGCCAGGGGCCGTCGTCGAAGGTCAGCACGACCTCCTTGTCGCGCAGGAAGTCGAGCTCCTTGAAATGCTCGAAGCCGAAGCCCGGACCACCCGTGGTGTCGATCTCGACCGTGCGGGCGACCCCGAGCGCGCCGGGCGTGTTGCAGGCCGCGCGGGCGGGCTGGGGCGCCTGTTTCGGCGGGGGCGGGAAGGCCGCTTGCGTCGGCGCAGCGGCTGCCGCCGCGGGAGCGGGCGCCGATGCCGCGGCGGGGGGTGCAGCCGGTGCCGCCTGGGTGGCGGCTGCGGGCTTTGCGGCCGGGGTCTGCGACCACGCTGCGCCTGCCATCGCAACCGACATCGCGCTTGCCAAAATCAGTCCTGCCGCCACACGCATGGTGTTGTCCTCGAGATTGATCCCGTTGTTCCGCCGCAGCTTTTCGCCTTTGGCAAAACCATCCTGCCCCTTGATAGTCCTAGCCTAGATGGTGGGCCCTCGTCATTGCAACGGCTGTTTGGCACCCCGCCACAATTGTGC
This sequence comes from Bradyrhizobium sp. 604_D8_N2_3, assembly GCF_051810765.1. Lineage (NCBI taxonomy): Bacteria > Pseudomonadati > Pseudomonadota > Alphaproteobacteria > Hyphomicrobiales > Nitrobacteraceae > Bradyrhizobium > Bradyrhizobium sp. 604_D8_N2_3. The sequence goes on from NZ_JBPWPM010000001.1 coordinate 4,388,794, forward strand.
CCAACCGGATGCGGGCTGCGGGTGTCAGCTGTCGGCCAGCGCCTTCGCAATCGCCGTCTTGACCCGTGTGTCCGTCGGATCGACCGCAGACGGATACACCTCGGCAATGTAGCCGTCGCGCCCGATCAGGTATTTGTGGAAGTTCCAGCGCGGAACATCGCGGGGGCGCGCCTCGGCCGCCCATTTGTAGAACGGATGCGCCTTGGCGCCGACCACCACCGCCTTGGCCGCGATCGGGAAGGTAACGCCGTATTGGTGGTGCGCGGTCTCCGTGATCTCGCTGGTGCCGCCGGGCTCCTGGCCACCGAAATCGTTGGAGGGCACGCCGATCACGGTGAGCCCGCGCTCGCGAAACTCGCTCCAGAGCTCTTGCAGGCCCGCGTATTGCGGAGTGTAGCCGCAGAGCGAAGCGGTGTTGACCACCAGCAGCGGCTTGCCCGTGAACGCGGCAAGGCGGATGTCGTCGCCTGATAATGCAGGGAAAGAGAAGGCATAGGCCGAGATCCGGCTCATGCCGCTATCGGCACGGCTGCGTCCAGCAGACGCGGTCGTCGCGACAAGCGCGGCGAGCATGGTCCTGCGGTTCAGCATGGCAACGTCCCCCGACGTGATCCGGGACGCACCTTACTGCGTCGGCGCGACGCGCCTGGTCAACACCGCGTTATCGGACGCGGCAAGGCGCCACTTCGCTCGAAAGCGCTCTAGTACAGGCGGACGATGAAGTCGGTGCCTTCGCCGGTCTCGCCCTGGTTGATGCCCTGGTCGGAGACGATGATCGAGCCGCCCGATGTCAGCATCTCGTTGATCTTTGCCATGGTGTCGGCCGGGATCGAGATACGGTCGAGTGCCTCGGCCGGGCTGTCCGGCGTGACCACGGGCTTGGCTGTAACGGGCTTGGCGGCGACGGGGATCACGGCGGCGCCACGCTGGCGGAGTGTCACGCGGCTGTCATCTTCGCGCGCGGCGGCGCGGACGGAGACCGGCAGCGATACCACCGACCAACGCAACGCGTTGGTGTTGGTCTTGTCGACCTCGGCGGTGAAGACGTGGGTGCCGAGCGGCCGGTCGCTCGCAGCGATCGTGACGGGAACCTCGAACAGCGGCGCAAAATTCTGCCGCACGTAGAGCTTGGAATCCTTGCGGCTGATGAACACCGCGATCTGGCCGGCCCGTTTGGGCGTCTCCGGCTTCGCGGCAGGCGCAGGATCGGCGACGCGGGTCTCGTCCTTCTTGGCGTCGGGCGAGGCGGCGAGCGGCGGTGCGGCAGCGGGCGCATCGGGTTTCTTCGCGGGCTCGGCGGCTTCAGCCTTGGGCGCTTCTGCAGTCTTGGGCGCTTCTGCGGCCTCAACGGGCTTTGCGTCGGCGCTTGCGGGCTTGGCTGCTTCTTCCGACTGCGGCTTGACCGGGTCAGATGCGTCGGCGGTCTTTTCAGACTTGGCCTCAACCTTGTCGGCTGGTGCGGCTGCTTCCGCGCGCGCCGGTGCATTGCCGGTGGTCACATCCGACATCACGGTATGGCCGACCGACGAACGCAGCTCGAGCGCGCTCTCCGCGCTGGCGGTCTTCGTCTCGACGGGCTTTGCTTCGCTGACTTTGGTTGGTGCGGCGCCCTTGTCGGCCTTGTCGCCGACATTGGTTTGCGGCTCCAGGCTGACGGCGGGCTGCGGCGGCACGCGCACCGAGGCGAGCAGGGGATGCGAGAAATTTTGCGGCGACATCTGGCTGGGCGAGACGATCACGCGCGCGCCCATCCTGGTCCAGTTCCACATCTTCACCGCGAACGCCATCGGCATGCGGATGCAACCGTGCGAGGCCGGATAGCCCGGCAGCACGCCGGCATGCATGGCGATGCCGGACCAGGTGATCCGCTGCATGTACGGCATCGGCGCGCCGCTATAGATGTTGGACTGGTGGAATTTGTGCTTCTGGATCACGCTGAACACGCCCATCGGCGTCGAGTGGCCCTTCATGCCTGTCGACACCGGGGATTCTGCGAACACGCCGTTGGTGTCGAAGACCGTCACCTTCTGCCGATCGATCGACACGACGATCACGAGCGGACCTTGCGGCTTGGTGCCGGCTTCCTTCTCGGCGACGACCGCCTTCTTGCCAGCCGTACTGCGCTTCTGTGGCTTCTGCCGGGGAATGTCGGGATAGCGCTCCTGCCGGGCGGCGTAGGACCCGTCGGAGTAGTCGCTCCAGTAGTAGAACGCCGCGTCCGCCTGGCTGGTCAAGCCAATCGCACCCGCCGCCGTCAAAATGGCGACCTGCCACAGCCGGGCCGGCCTGGCAGAAAAACTGGCCCCGTTCACGCTATTCATTCCTCGAATCCACAATCCAACTCAGAAATTAGTCTCGCAGAGGGGATACGCGTTCACTAGCACGGCAGTTCTGCCGTCAGCGAATTTTGTCCATGACGTAGCAAAAAAGCCTCACGGAGCGGTAAACGGCGGCCGCGACGGCTGCCGGTCGTCTTCCTGACCGGCTGTCGCATGCCTACATTGCCGGGACTTGTTACCGGAGAACTTCATGTCATCTCGTTTCCCCGGTCTTTCCGGCATCCGCTTGAAAGGCCTTGCTTTATTCCTCCTGTTGCTCGCTGTCCCAGCGAGTTCTGCAATCGCCGCCGACGAGCCGGATCTGATCTTCCGCCGCTCGACGGTATTCAAATGGATGAGCCCGAATGACAAGCTCGCGACCTACGGCCTCGACGACCCCGAGGTCGAGGGCGTGGCCTGTCATTTCACGGTGCCGGAGAAGGGCGGCTTCAAGGGCTGGCTCGGCCTTGCCGAGGAGGTCTCGGATATCTCGCTGGCCTGCCGCCAGGTCGGTCCGATCAAGTTCAAGAACAAGATGGAGCAGGGCGACGACATGTTCCGCCAGCGCCGCTCGCTGTTCTTCAAGAAGATGCAGATCGTGCGCGGCTGTGACGCCAAACGCAATGTGCTGGTCTACATGGTCTATTCGGACCGGCTGATCGAGGGCTCGCCGAAGAACTCGACCTCGACGGTACCGGTCATGCCGTGGGGACCGGCTGACGCAAACGTCCAGAAGTGCGGCGAGTTCTTCACTCAGTGACGCGCGTGCGTTCACTCAGTGACGAGAGTGCGGCTGGCGCGCGGCTTTGCGAGATGCGAGCCGGTCAGCCGCACGAAAGCTTGTGGTGCGGCCTCGTGGCCGCGGTCCGACTGCAGCGACATTGCCCCGATTGAAGCGACGCGGCTGGATTGCCGGTCGGCGCGGTCCGTCCGCAGGTCCGCGTCGCGCGGCGTTGCGCGATCTTGCGCCGTCATGATGGCATCCCTCAACTGAACGCGCCCGGTGGTTCCGGGCTTCTCGGTTTCGATGGCTTGGGTCGCAGTCGAATCGCGCCCGGTTCGACGGAACCCAGCCCCCGTTCGGGCTTCTCTTCAGCAGAAAAACGTAAAATGCATGTGAAGTGCGGAAGGCGTGCGTGTGACGGCGCGCAGTGTGGGTCTGCTTCCAAGCACGGACAGAGCCTGCAAGGCCACTTTCAGGCGCGGCGCGACCCATTTGAAAAGACTGGGATTTTCCGCTGAATGTTTCGTCGCCTGGCGCGTGACGAAACAATTCTCACAAAGACGAAACCATTTTCCGGTTTTGGCGCATCACGCGCGAAACGACGCATGGTTATCAGCTTCACAACGACGACGCACCGCCGGCCAAGGAATTGGGACACGAGATCATGCGCACGCTCAGCTTCATCCTTGCCTTCGCTTTCGTGCTCGCCGGCTCTTCGTTCGCGGGGGCGCCGGACGGCAATCTCCCGGGTGTCGGCACCTTCCAGTACAGCGGCTCGCCGGTCACCACCACGGCGCCGCAGCCGATCGTGGTCGCTGCGCGTTTCTGATCGACAGCCAAGAAAATCAAAAGAAAAATCACAAGAAAAACCAGCCGATAAAGGCCATCATGATTGTCCGATTCTGCGCCGCAGCGTTCGTTTCGCTTCTGACGATCAGCGCTGCCCACGCGCAGGTTCGCGCTCCTTCGAGGCTACCGGATCCCCGCAGCGAGTTCATGCGTCAGTGTGCGCCGCGGATGCTCGGGCGCTGGGAGCATCCCGAGGAGGTCTGCGGCTGTCTGCATGATCACGCCGTTGCTGCCGTCGAGGACCGCGATCTGCGCGAGGCGCTGTTGCGCGGCATCAGCGAGACCGGCGTGCCAACGATCGAGACTGATTGGGTGCCCGCGTCCAAGCAGGGCGAGATCGGCTCGACCTTCACCAAGATCGCCAAACCGACCTTGCAGTGCATGTTCGACCCGGCGAAGTCGTAACCATCACTTCGATTTCGGACCGAAGCGCGGAACGCAGGCGATGGTCCGCGCCACGCCCTTGTCGGTCATTCTCGCACCGCGCACTTCCTTGACCTGCCCGGCGGGGCAGGTTCCGTCATCCACTTGCACGCGCTGGCCGAGCTTGAGATCGGTGATGTCCTGTTCACGTCCGACAGTGACGGCATGCGCCGCCGTCGCGAGGGCGACCGAGATCAGCAGCGAGAGGCAGGTCGCGCGGCGCAGCAGCATGATGTGAGGTCCCGGCATCGATGCCGCAATGTAGGGAGCGGCAGGCGATTCTCATAGTGAACGTTCGTCACGCCCGCCGGGCCGATTTGCTCCTCGCGCGCAAGGCGCCACGCGACTCCAGCGCGAGCCGTTCGGCGGAGGCCACGAGTTGCGGAACCGCGTGGCCGGAAAATCCCAGCACGAACCCGGGCAGGGGACGCGCGCGCGAATAGGTGTCGGCCAGTAGCCAGCCTTCCGCGCCTGCCGCCTGCTTCGCCTGCGCCGCGACCGTAAGCTCGACCGACGGATCGAACCGGGCGACGAGGTGCAGTCCTTGCGACGGTACCGGCACCGACAGCGCGCCGTCGGATGCTGCTTCCAGCGTCTCAGCCAGCGCATCGCGCGCCTCGCGATAAAGCTTGCGCACGCGCTTCAGGTTGGCGGCGAACGCGCCGGAATTGAGCATGTCGGCCACAGCGCCCTCCATCAGCGTGCCGGGAAAGCGGTCGAGCGCAGCGCGCGTGGCCGTGACGTCCGCGATCAGGCGCTCGGGCAGCGCGCAATAGCCGATGCGCAGGCCCGGAAACAGCGTCTTGGCAAACGTGCCCATGTAGATCACGCGCTGGAGATGATCGATGCCGGCAAGCGACATCAACGGCGCGCCGTCATAGCGGAACTCGCTGTCGTAATCGTCCTCCAGCACGAAGGCGCCGGCCTGCCTCGCCCAATCCAGCAGCTCCAGCCGTCGCGGCATCGACATCTGCACGCCCAGCGGAAACTGGTGGGACGGCGTCACATAGGCCGCGCGTGCGGACGAAGCGGCGGTGCGGCCCTTGGCGACAAATATCCCGTGCTCGTCGACGGGAACGGGCACGGCGCGATAACCGCAATGCGAAATGGTGTTTCGCGCGGCGGGGTAACCCGGGTCCTCGCACCAGACCTGGTCGTTGGGCTTCAGGATCGCGCTCAGCACGATGCGCAGCGCATGCAGCGTGCCCGAGGTCAGCATGATCTGATCCGGGTCGCAGCGCAGGCCACGCGCCGACAGCAGGTGATCGGCGATCGCCGCGCGCAGCTCGCGGCTGCCGCGCGGATCGCCATAGTGCAGATGCTCAGGTCCGAACGCGCGCATGCGCCGTCCGAGGAAGGCACGGAAGCGCTGCAACGCGCGCTCGTCGATATGGGTACAGCCGAGCGAGAATGCGCCCTGCCGCGGTGCTTCGACCACGGCCTTCGGCTTCTTCGACTCGGCCGCAGGCGCCGGAATGCGCGCGGCGACGAAAGTGCCGGAGCCAACGGTCGCGTCGGCAAAGCCGTCGGCGATCAGCCGTTCATAGGCCGTGACGACGGCGTTGCGGCGGAAGCCGGTCTGCTTCGCCAGCGTCCGCGACGGAGGCAACGGTTCGCCGGGTTTGACCAGGCCAGAGACGATCATGTCGCACAACGCCTGGTACAGTCGGTGCGCCGATGACGCGCCCGCCGTGATGTGCGGGCCGGTCAGGTCGAGCGGCAGTTCGGCCTTGGCCGGCGAGGGGACTAAATTGGTCGGAATTTTTCGCATGGAATTGGCACTATCGCAGACCAAATCCGCGGCTACAACTCTCCTGGAATTGTTCCAAGCCCGACAGGAGCGGCCGTGAGCCAGACCGAAAGCCAGAATTCCTATCCGACGTCAGCGCGCAACCAGGTCAAGCGCCGTCACGACCGCGGCTTCTACGATCACGACACCGTTCACCGCATCCTGGATTCCTCGATGCTCTGCCACGTCTCCTATGTCATCGACGGCCAGCCCTATTGCACGCCGACCTTCTTCTGGCGCGAAGGGACAAAACTCTATTGGCACGGCTCGAGCGCGAGCCGCATGCTGCGCAACCAGACCAGGGGCGAGCGCGTCTGCCTCACCGTTGCCCATCTCGATAGCCTCGTGCTGGCGCGTTGCGGCTTCAACCATTCCGCCGACTACCGCGCCGTGATGGCGTTCGGCACTGCCTATCTCGTCACCGATCCCGAGGAGAAGGAGCGGGCGGTCATCGCCATGGTCGATCGCTTCTTCCCGGACCGCACCGCGAGCCTGCGTCAGAGCAGCGCGCAGGAGATCAAGGCGACCTCCTTCATCGCGATGGAGATCGAGGAGGCCTCGGCCAAAGTCCGCGCCAAGGGTGTGGCTGACGACGATGAGGACTACGAATTGCCGATCTATGCCGAGCGCATCCCCGTGCGCACCGTCTTGGGCGCGCCGGAGCCGTGCTCGCGCCTGCTGGACGGTGTAACCCGGCCTGCGACGCTGAATGGCTATTCGGAAGGCCGGCTGCTCGAAGATGCATTGCGGGATGCTTATTTTGTGGAGTACCCGAACGGCTGAAATCGGCTAGCTTGCGCGCACCATTGACCAATTGGATGCTTGGAGTTGCCTGATGAATGCCGAAACGCAGCAGAGGATTCTTGACGCCGTCGATGTCGGCTTCGAAGCCCAGCTTGCGACCACAAGCGATTTCGTTGCGATCCCTTCGACCCGCGGGGCCGAGGGGCCGTGCCAGGACATGATCGGCGACCTCCTGCGCGAACGCGGCTACGAGGTCGACGACTGGCACATCGATGTCGATGACCTCAAGGATCTGCGTGGTTTCGGTCCGATCGAGCACGATTTCTCCAAGGCGCGCACGGTGGTGGGCACCTACCGCCCGCAAACGAACGGCGGCAAATCGCTGATCCTCCAGGGGCACTGCGACGTTGTGCCCGCGGGGCCGCTGGAACTGTGGGACACGCCGCCATTCTCGCCGGTCATCAAGGACGGCAAGATGTTCGGCCGCGGCGCCTGCGACATGAAGTCGGGCACGATCGGCGCGCTCTACGCGCTGGATGCGATCAAGGCTGCGGGTTTCAAGCCGACGGCGCGGATCCACTTCCAGTCCGTGATCGAGGAGGAGAGCACCGGCGTCGGCGCGCTCTCGACATTGCAGCGCGGCTATCGTGCCGACGCCTGCTTCATCCCGGAGCCGACCGGCGGCAAGATGGTGCGCTCGCAGGTCGGCGTGATCTGGTTTCGCCTGCGTGTGAAGGGCCATCCGACCCACGTTGCCTTCGCCGGCTCCGGCGCCAACGCCATCATGGCGGCCTATCATTTGATCCAGGCGCTGCAAAAACTCGAGATCGAGTGGAACGAGCGCGCGAAATCTGATCGGCACTTCAAGACGCTGAACCATCCCATCAACTTCAACCCCGGCATCATCAAGGGCGGCGACTGGGCCTCCAGCGTGCCGGCCTGGTGCGACGTCGATTGCCGCATCGCCGTCCTGCCGGGCTGGTCGATCGCCGATCACCAGAAGGAGATCATGGCCTGCGTTGCGGCTGCCGCGCGCAACCACCGCTTCCTCGCCAACAATCCGCCGGAGGTCGAATGGTCGGGCTTTTTGTCGGAGGGGTATGAACTGACTGACGCCGCGGCGCCCGAGGCCGCGTTCGGCAAGGCCTTCAACACCGTCTATGGCGGCGAAATCCAAGACCTCGTCTTCACCGCGCTCACCGACACCCGCTTCTACGGTCTCAATCACGGTATCCCGAGCCTCTGCTTCGGCGCGAGCGGCGGCGAGATGCACGGCTTCAACGAATTCGTCGACCTGGAGTCGCTGAAGAAGTCGACCAAGGCGATGGCCCTGTTCATCGCGGATTGGTGCGGGGTGGAGAAGGCGTAGGTCTCTCCGCCGTCATTGCGAGGAGCCCTTGCGACGAAGCAATCCAGACCGTCGCTGCGGAAGCAGACTGGATTGCTTCGCTGCGCTCGCAATGCGGGCGGACGGTCCTGTAGGGTGGGCAAAGGCGCCCTTGCGCCGTGCCCACCATCTCTCTTTGATCTTGCACGAAAGGGTGGGCACGCTTCCGCCTTCGCTCTTCGAGCTACGGCGGACAAGTCGCTTGGCCCACCCTACGGCATCTCGGCTGAGGCGACCGCTGCCCGAAACACGGGCGCGATCAAATACTTTAAGCTTAAAAGAAAGACTAGGACGCCGTCCTGACTGGTGGCAGACTGGCCCCAGTTCGACGGCCGAATCCTAGGGTGTCACGATGCGCGATTGGGATGATGCTTATGCCAATTCGGCCCATATCCCGGGCTCGGACAAGATGCCGGCCCAATGGGCGGAGCGGGCGGCGGCTTACCGCGCCGGCCTGAAAGACTTCCGCGCGGACGTCGCCTACGGCCCGGGCGAGCGCCAGCGTCTCGACCTGATCCTGCCCAACGGCGACAGCAAGGGCCTCGTCGTCTTCGTGCACGGCGGCTACTGGATGCGCTTCGACAAGTCGACCTGGACCGATCTGGCCGAAGGCGCGCGGCATCACGGCTGGACGGTGGCGCTGCCGAGCTACACGCTGACGCCGGCCGCGCGCATCTCCGACATCACCGCAGAGATCACCGCCGCGATCACCAAGGCGGCTTCGCTCGTCTCCGGCCCGATCCGGCTCGCCGGCCATTCCGCGGGCGGCCATCTCGTCACGCGCATGCTGTGCAACGACAGCCGGCTCGAGCCTGCCGTCTACAACCGCATCGCCGGCACGCTCTCGATCAGCGGCTTGCATGATCTGCGACCGCTGCTCAACACGAAGATGAACGAGACGCTACGCATGACCATGGAGGAGGCGACGCTTGAAAGCGCGGCGCTGCACCTGCCGCGGGGACATTCGCCGGTCACCGCCTGGGTCGGCGGCGGCGAGCGGCCCGAATTCATGCGTCAGTCCGATCTGATCGCCAATGTCTGGATCGGCTTCGACGTGCCGACGCGCCTCGTCGTCGATCCCGGGCTCAACCATTTTACGGTGATCGACGGACTGAAGGATCCGTCGTCCCCTATCACCGCGCGCCTGATCGGCCTTGACTGACGCGGCGAGGATCGATCGATCGAAAGGGCCTGCCATGACGTCCAGCGACTACGATCCCACGAGCGAAGGCGCCGAGACCGATTTCGCCCAGCGTATGTCCTACGGCGACTATCTGGCGCTGGATGCGATCCTCGGCGCGCAGCATCCGCTCTCGGAGGCCCATGACGAGATGCTGTTCATCATCCAGCATCAGACCACGGAGCTGTGGATGCGGCTTGCCATCCACGAGCTCAGCGCTGCGCGCCGCGCCATCGCCAGGGACGAAGTGCAGCCCGCGATGAAGATGCTGGCGCGGATGTCGCGCATCTTCGAGCAGCTCAACGGTGCCTGGGACGTGCTGCGCACCATGACGCCCAGCGAGTATACGCGCTTCCGTTCGCAGCTTGGCCAGTCCTCGGGCTTCCAGTCGCGTCAGTACCGGCTGATCGAATTCCTGGTCGGCAACCGCAACCACGCCATGCTCAAGCCGCACGCGCACGATGTGGAAACGACCAGGCTGCTCGAGGGCGAGCTTGCCACGCCGAGCCTGTACGACGAGGTGCTGCGGCTCGCCGACCGCAACGGGCTCAAGATGCCCGCGTCCGTGCTGGCGCGCGACGTTCGCGAGACCCACAGCTTCAACGAGGGCGTGCTCCAGGCCTGGCGGATCGTCTACGAAGCGCCGGAGACGCATTGGATGCTCTACGAGCTTGCCGAGAAGCTGGTCGATTTCGAGGACTACTTCCGGCGCTGGCGCTTCAACCATGTCACGACGGTCGAGCGCGTCATCGGCTTCAAGCGCGGCACCGGCGGCACCGGCGGAGTCAGCTATCTCAAGCGCATGCTGGAGGTCGAGCTGTTCCCCGAGCTCTGGCGCGTCCGCACGATTCTGTAGAGATCCCATGACCAAGCTCCGCGTCTATGACGACACCAGGGCCTTGTTCCATTTGCCTGAGGGCGTGATCTATCTCGACGGCAATTCGCTTGGCGCGCTGCCGCTGGGCGTCGCCGAGCGCGTCGGCAACGTCATCACCGCCGAGTGGGGCAACGAGCTGATCCGCGCCTGGAACAGTGCGGGCTGGTATGCCCAGCCGCGCCATGTCGGCGATCGCATCGCGCGATTGGTCGGTGCGGAAGCCGGCTCCGTGATGGTCGGAGACACGCTGTCGCTCAAGGTCTACCAGGCACTCGCCGCCGCGCTCGACATGAAAGCCGCGCGCAAGGTCGTGCTGTCGGACACCGGAAACTTTCCGACCGATCTCTACATGGCCGAGGGCCTGATCGCGACGCTCGGCCGCGGCCATCAATTGCGCCTGGTGGCGCCGGAAGAGATCGAGGCCGCGTTGTCGGAGGAGATTGCGGTCCTCTACATCACCGAGGTCGACTACCGCACCGGACGGCGCCATGACATGGCGACGCTGACCGCGAAGGCGCATGCGCTCGGCATCGTCACGGTCTGGGACCTCGCGCATTCGGCCGGCGCGCTGCCGGTCGATCTCGCTGGCTGCGGTGCCGATTTCGCCGCCGGCTGCACCTACAAATACATCAACGCCGGCCCCGGCGCGCCGGCCTTCCTCTACGTCGCGCCGCGCCACGCCGACGGCGTGCGCGCCGCGCTGTCGGGGTGGATGGGCCACGCCAAACCGTTTGCGTTCGAGCTTGGCTACGCGGCGGCCGGCGGCGTCGAGCGCATGCGCGTCGGCACTCCGCCGGTGCTCGCAATGGCGGCGCTGGAGGCCTCGCTCGACATCTGGGACAGGGTCGACATTCGTGAGGTTCGTGCGCGCTCGCTGGCACTCGGCGATCTCCTGATCGCCGAGGTCGAACGCCGCTGCCCGGAGCTCAAGCTCGTCACCCCTCGCGCGCACGAGCGCCGCGGCTCACAAGTGTCCTTCGCCTTCGACGGCGGCTACGCCGCCATGCAGGCCCTGATCGCCCGTGGCCTCATCGGCGATTTCCGCGCGCCTGACATTATGAGGTTCGGGATTACACCGCTCTACATTGGGGAGAGCGAGATCATGCGAGCAGCCGAGATCATCGAGGAGGTGATTGCAGGCGAGGTCTGGCGTCGGCCGGAATATCAGGTCGTGAACGCGGTGACCTGAAGAAGGTCTCGTGCCCCGGACGCGGCGCAACGCCTCTTGGCTCTGCGCAGCAACGCTGACGCGTTGCAGCGCGTCCGGGACACGAGAGCTGCGATCAAGCTATTTGGGTCCACCCCACAACGCCGTCACGATCGCATCCAGCCCATCCGTCAGCGCCGCCGGCCCCGGTTGCAAGATGATCGGCGACTTGATCTCGACGATGCGGTCGTCGCGCACGGCGGGGATCTCGTTCCAGCGATGGCGCGCGAGGATGCGGGCAGGGACGACCTTCTTGCCGCACCAGGAGGCGAGGATCACGTCGGGCGCTGCCTCGCGCACCGCCTCCGCCGAGACGATGCGGTCCTTTGCCGCCTGCCGATGTCGCAGCTCCGGAAACACATCCTCACCGCCGGCGATCTCGATCAACTCGGACACCCAGCCGATGCCTGAGATCAACGGATCGTCCCATTCCTCGAAATAGACCTTTGGCCGCGCCGATGGGCGAGGTGTTGCCGCTATCTCTGCGAGGCGCCGTTCAAGCCCGTAAGCGAGTACCTCGGCGGGCTGAGCTGCGCCGACCAGCGCGCCGAGTGTGCGGACCATCGCTAGGATGCCGGCGATGTCGCGCTGGTTGAAAACATGGACGTCGACGCCCGCGCGCACGAGGTCGGCGACGATGCCGGCCTGGAGGTCGGAGAAGGCCAACACCAGCTCCGGTTCCAGCGCGAGGATCTTCGGGATGTCTGCGGAGACGAAGGCCGACACCCGCGGCTTCTCCCGCCGCACCTGGGGCGGGCGGACGGCGTAACCGGAGACACCGACGATGCGGTCCTGCTCGCCGAGCAGGTACAGCGTTTCGACCGTCTCTTCGGTCAGGCAGACGATGCGGCGGGGCGGGAAGTGGCGCATGGGAAGAGCATATGCGCAAATGCCGCCGCCGATGTCAGCAGGGCCATTACCTCGGACGTCATTGCTTTGCCGCCCGAAGCAATTCACGCTGAAACAACAAAGAATTGGGAGGAGATCCGATGACGCCGCTCGAGAAACTTAAAGCGATGAAGATGCCGTTTGCCGAGCTCAAGGGCGTCGAGTTTGTCGAGGCCGAGAAAGTCCGCGTGGTGGCGCGGATGACGGTCAGGCCCGACCTCTGCACGCTCCACCACACCATCCACGGCGGCGCGGTGATGGCGCTCGCCGATTCCGTCGGTGCCGCCGCGACGGTGATCAATCTCCCGGAGGATGCCAAGGGCACCACGACGCTTGAGAGCAAGACCAACTTCATCGGCGGGGCGAAGGAGGGAACCACGGTTATCGCCACGGCTACACCGGTCCATCGGGGACGGCGGACCCAGGTCTGGAGCACCCGGCTGGAGACCGAGGACGGCAAGCTGGTTGCCGTGGTGACCCAGACTCAGCTGGTCCTCGTATGACTACGGGGGCTTGATTTTATTAACGAATTGGTCGCTCTCGATGCCTGAAACTTGGGCAGGTTCCCGTCTTGAAAAATATGCTGCGACGCACAATATTGGGGACCTAGGGATTCGAACGCCTCCTCGAGGGACACCAAGAGGAGTTTTGACGTGGTACTTGAAGACACGACCCGCACGACGCCCGTTCCGGGCTATGTGCGGACCTTGAGCCAGCAGGAAGAATTGCCGCTTCTGCGCGATCACCTCCTGCGGCTTGATTCCGCAAGCCGGCACGACCGTTTCAACGGCTTTCTCGACGACAGCTTCATCGAGCGTTACGCCGCCCGCTGCGCCGAGGACGGCACCGTGATTGTCGCCTACATCGTCGACGGCGTCGTCCGCGGTGCGGCCGAGCTGCATCCGCCGGAGGACGATTCGTTGCCCGAGGTCGCCTTCAGCGTGGAAGCCTCGGCACGGCGCCAGAATGTCGGCACCATCTTGTTCAGCCGGCTGATCGCGGAAGCGCGCTGGAAAGGCTACAAGCGCCTGCGCATCACCACCGGTGCCGAGAATCACGCCATGCGGGCGCTCGCCAGGAAATTTGGAGCGAATCTGCAATTCCGTCATGGCGAATCGACCGGCACGATCGATCTCGCCAAGACGCCCGAGGCCGAGCTCGCTGAACTCGCGGCCTCGCCCTTCACGGCCGGCCGCGCTCTTCTCAGCTTCAACTCGACCTGCTGGAAGATCATCTCCAGCATGTACGGCAATCGCGCCGCCTAAATCCCAACGCGGACTAGAATCAAAAAAGCGGACCGGCAAAACCGGTCCGCTTTCGTATTGGGGATAGGGAATTGAGCGCTCAGGTACCGGTGCGCTTGTCGTTGCCGAAGCGGCGGACGACACGGCGTTCGACCACCACCGAGCGCTGCGCACCCTGTTCGCCTGCAATCACGCGCGTGGCGGTGATGCGGCCGTTGGTGCGGGCCTGCTTCTTCACCTCGGCCTGCACGATTTCGATCGGCATCCCCATCAGCGCTGCCGCGATCTCGGCCTGCTGCTCATGATCGTCGGTGATGCCGACGGCGGCGAAGATCGCCTCGTCCAGGGTCGGCGGATCGTGGCGCACGCGCCGCGTGCCATATTTGGTGTTCCAGTCTGCGCTCATAACGGCCTCGGTTTGATGCCGGGATACCTAGTGCCGGAGATGTTGCATTGCAATATGAATTTGGTGTGGCATCACAGCCATGCGCTCACAGCTTTTCGAGCCTGCTGGCCTCATAGAGGTCGAGCGTGGTCGGCCCTGTGGCCAGCGAGCGCAAGGTGCGCACGAACTCGCCGGATGCAGGTACCGCAAAGTGGGCGGCGAGCGCGGCGCGGTCGGCCCATTGCTCGAAGAACACCAGCCTGAGCGGATTCTCGCAGTCGACATGCACTCCATGGGAGATGCAGCCGGGTTCCTGTCGCGACCGATGAACATGCTCGAGGCTCAGGCGGCGCGCCTCGTCGAACCTCTCGGTGCGGACCGTTACGCTGCCAGTCACAACGATCATGCGATGTCTCCCGACGTGATTTCCGTTAGGGCGGCGATGCCTCCCGGGGCGTCTCTTTCATCGGTGCCTGCGGCCAGCGTTTCAGCGCCGCGTGTCCGGCCTCGGTCAGCCCGTAGATTCCCCGGTCCGCACGTTCGAACCAGCCATACACATTGTTAAGCAAGATCTTGCCGGCATCGGGACAGCGCTTGCGCAATTCGCGCACCTTTCGTGGCCCGCCGACGAGTTCCGACGCACAGGCCAGCGCCTGCTGGCGATAGGCCGTCATGATCGGCGCGCGGGTGCTGCCGCCGAGCACGGGATCGCCCTGGCGGCGCTGATGTTCGGCGACGAGGCGAGAGCGCTTTTTCGGCTCGCGGCGCGGCGCTGCCGTGGGTGGCTTCACCAGCACCTCGACCTGGCCGCGGTCAGTGACCCCAAGCATACCGAAGCCGAGGCGGCGGCACAGATTGCGATAACGCGCATCGCTCTCGCGTCCCTTGCCGCGGATCGACATCTTTGCAGCGATCCAGACCTCGTCGCCGGCCGGTGCGCGGTCAACCGCCTGGAGGATCAGCTCGAGATTGAAGGCGAGCTTGAGCTCACCAATCACCATGACAGGCGGATCGCCCGCGCTGAGGCCGACGAGGTCGCAGCCGCCGATCTCGCCCTTGACCGTGAAGCCGAGCTCTTCGAGGAAGCGTTTGACGGGTAGATAAAGCGCGGTTTCCAAGGAAAGCGTCCGGGTCTTGCGTTCCGATCCGAGAATCAGTTGCGGCCAGTTTAGCCCGGAACGCAGTTGTGGCTCTGCGCCATTTGATCGGGAACCGATGGTGCGGTTATCCTGCGACCGGGACAGTCGGGCGCTTTACGAAGATGACGATCAGGAATGGCCTCTATCACATTCGCATCGAGATGCTGGATGCCGTCCAGGGCGGCAATCAGGGCGTCATGGTCCTGCGCGACGGCACCATGCGAGGCGGCGATTCATTCTTCTTCGCCTATGGCAGCTACACCTCGGCCGACGGCAAGTGGAAGGGCGAGCTGACCAACGAGGAGCATTCGCCCTCGTTCGACGAGCGCCCGGTGTGGGGCCGCAAGGTCGTGACGATCGGCTTCAGCGGCACCTACGCCGGGGAGACCGCCTATGGCGAAGGCATCGCGCTCGCCGGCAAGCAGAGCATCCGCTTCAAAGGCAATCTGCGGTTATTGGTGCCGGACTAAACCCGGCCGCTCACCGGGATCAGCGCGCCGGTGACGCCGCTCGCGGCATCGCTGGCGAGGAAGAGGATCACCTCGGCGAGTTCCTGCGGTGTCACCCATTTGGAGAAATCCGCTTTCGGCATGTCGGCGCGGTTGGCCTTGGTGTCGATGATCGACGGCAGCACCGCGTTCACGGTCACCTTGCCCTTCGACTCGTTGGCAAGCGCCTCGGTGAGGCGATGCACGCCGGCTTTCGACGCCGCATAGGGGCCCATGCCGGAACCTGCTTGAAGCGCGCCCATGGCGCCGATATTGACGATGCGGCCGGCCCCGGACGCGGCGAGATGCGGCAGCGCTGCGCGCGAGGTGTTGAGGGCCGTCAGCACGTTGAGCGCATGCATGCGCTGCCACGTCTTGATGTCGCCGTCGCCCACGGTCTCGAACGCGAAGCCGCCGGCGATGTTGATCAGCGCATCCAGGCTGCCGAAGTGCTTTGCTGCCGCCTCGACCGCCGTCTTCGCTTGTGCTGGGTCGGACAGATCGACGCCGCCGATCTCGATGCGTTCGGGCGTTGCCGACGTCTGCGAGGGCGCGTGATCGATGCCGGCCACACGCGCGCCGCGCGCCAACGCCGTCTCCGCGACAACCTTGCCAAGGGCGCCGAGCGCGCCCGTCACGACAATGACTTTTCCCTGCACGGCGCTCTCCGTCGTTTCAATTCGCGCCAACTATTGCGCGCGGTGAATTGGGCTTGCAATGGCGGCGGCTTCCAAATTGGGCTATAAATGCAACTTTAGATGGTTGAGGAGGTTGTTTCATGTCTGACAATTTGCCGACCCTCGAGTTTCCCGCTGCGATCGTTGATCTGCAGTTCCCACTGGAGAATTTCAGGAAGGCATTGGGCGGAAAGGGGCCCGTGCGCATCGTGGCGATGGGGTCGTCCTCGACGGCCGGACTCGGCAACGTCGTTGCATATCCCGCGCGGCTCGAGCTGTATTTGAGAAAACACTATAAGGATGATGACCTCCATAGAGACATCCGGATCGACGTGTTCAACCGCGGCAAGGGCGGTGAAGATGCGCCACAGGAAGTGGATCGGTTCAACGACGATATCTTTGCCGACAGTCCTTCCCTGGTGCTCTGGCAAGTCGGGACCAACGCTGTGTTTCGCAAGGAGCAATTCAACTTCGCCGAAGTGGTTGGGAAGATCGCCGAGGGATTGAAGCTCCTGGGCGGTCACCCGGCCATGGACGTCATTCTGATCGACCCGCAATACGTGACAGCCATGATCGAGGACAATGCCGAGCTTTCGGAGAAGATGGTTTCGGCAATCCGGACCGCGGCGAAAGACGCCAAGGTCAATTTGTTCCGGCGCTGGGCGCTGATGCGGCATTGGCACGCGTACAACAACGCAACGTTCGAGCAGCTGCTCGCGCCTGACGATGAGTTGAAGCTGCATCAGAGCGACTGGAGCACGATGCATGTTGCGCGCGCTCTTCGTTCGGCGATCCTAACGAAGGCCGGCGTGACACAAAGATGCCCGTGTCTGATTACGACTTGAGATAACGCTCTTTCAGCGCGGTCCGCTCGGCCGTGCCCAGCTTGAGCCCGTCGCGCAAATAGGTCTCGAGATCGCCGTACTCCCTGCCGACGGCTTCGAACGCAGCGGCAAGATACGAGGGCTCGACGCTGCCAATGGCGTTGCGCACGTCCGCCGGCAGGTCGATGGCGGCCGTCGCGTCGCGCCTATAGTGCTGGTTGGTCAACAGGTAGTCCTCGGCAATGACCTCGTCGGTCACGCCGAGCGTATGCAGGATCAGCGCGCTCGCAAAGCCGGTGCGGTCCTTGCCGGCGGTGCAGTGGATCACCAGCGGCGCGCGGTCTTCCAGGAGATGGCCGAACAGCATGCGAAAACTGTGCGTGTTGTGGCGGACATAATTGCGGTAGGACTCCCGCATGAGCTCGAGCGCGACCGGCGCGGTGAGCCTGCCCTCAGCAAGCTCGGCGCGCAGCGCGGCGACGACCGTCGGCTCGATCGGCAGCGAATGCACGGTGATCTCGTTCACGACGCAGACGCCGGCCGCGCGCTCCTCGACGCCGCGAAAATCGAAGGCGCTGCGCACGCCCAGCGTGCGGACGATCTCGACGTCGGCGGCCGTGAGCTGGCCGAGATGGTTGGAGCGGAAGATGTGGCGCCAGCGCGTGGTGCGGCCATCCGAAGTCGGATAGCCGCCGAGGTCGCGAAAATTGCTGGCGCCTTGCAGGGCGAGGTGGCGGGCAGGGGAATCTGGCATGAGATCAACTTGGGTTATGTTTCCACTGGACGCACTGCGGCGTCCTTGAGTGCATTCAGGGGGCAATCATGGGTCGGCACAAGGCCATTGTTTTGGCGATCACCATGCTGTCGGGCGGAATTTTCGGTGTGCGGCAGGCTGATGCGCAGACGTTCCGGACCTATCGCTGCGCCGATGGTACGCAGTTCATCGTGGGATTTTATGACGATGACAAACGCGCCTTCCTCCAGATCGACGGCGAACCTGTCACGCTGAAGAAGCGGCTGGCGCTTTCTGGCACCCGCTATTCGGGGGCAGGGATCACACTGAGGATCGGCAAGACCGGAGCGACCACGGTCCAGCATCTGAAGCGGCCGGTCACTTCCTGCACGGTGATCGAAAAGCCCGCGCTCTAGCCGGGAGTCCAGCAGGAATCAAAAAGGGCCGAAACCTCGTTGTTTCGACCCTTTTTCAAACTTCCGTCGGACGCTTGCGCGAGCGCGGCGGTATCATACCAAACACAAACATTAGCGTTCCCATTTGGGCTTTGCTTCGTCGACCGCATCCTGGTGGTACCAGCTGTCGCTGCAGATCGAGACGTTCGCGGGAAGCGAAGCATGATCGGCGGGAAGACGGGTGTCGCCATAGCGGCGTCCGGCGAGAGCCGCGCGGCCCCCGACAGGGAATTGGTAGATCGTTGCAGATCCGTGATTCAGACCATTATTCATCATTGCGATTGCTCCTGGGTCGAAGCGCCTTGGCCTCCATGGTGCGCCCGACTCGTTCGATTGTGGTTACTGGATTCCCCATATCGGCCGCTCATCCCGAATTGGAAAGTGCTGAAAAGGAAATCAGTTGCTGCCCAATCTGTAGGCAGGTGACCCTCTGCACCCCCTAAGGCACCATGTCGGTGGCTAACGCCTGGGCCATTCCAAAGGTTGCTAGGCAGGGCGCAGGACTTTGCGAAAGTTGCTGGACGTTGATGCGCGTTTCATCGGCAACCTCCGGCAACGGTGCATCTGCTCCAGAATCAGGCGTTTTCCGCGGGATTTTTGCGGTGCAGCTTCACGCGAAGGTGCGCGGCTATGACGCACGCCGCCGGGGACGGTTTGCCGTCGGCGGGCCGATCCCGGCGGCGGTGGAAAACCTCCCGCGCTGCGGCCTTTTGGCACGCAAAATGCTTGTAGAGGGTCGGCCGATGATGGCCGGGTACAAACGTGCGGGGGCTCTCAACCCCACCTTTCGCATCATCTACAGAGAGGCTCAATGACCAAGTATAAGCTCGAGTACATTTGGCTCGACGGATATACGCCGACTCCGAACTTGCGCGGCAAAACTCAGATCAAGGAATTCGCGTCGTTCCCGACGCTCGAGCAGCTTCCGCTCTGGGGCTTCGATGGCTCCTCCACGCAGCAGGCCGAAGGCCACAGCTCCGATTGCGTGCTGAAGCCGGTCGCCGTGTTCCCGGACGCCGCGCGCACCAACGGCGTGCTCGTGATGTGCGAAGTCATGATGCCCGATGGCAAGACCCCGCACGCGTCCAACAAGCGCGCCACCATCCTCGATGACGCCGGCGCATGGTTCGGCTTCGAGCAAGAATACTTCTTCTACAAGGACGGCCGTCCGCTCGGCTTCCCGGCCTCCGGCTATCCGGCGCCGCAGGGCCCGTACTACACCGGCGTCGGCTTCTCCAACGTCGGCGACGTCGCCCGCAAGATCGTCGAAGAGCATCTCGACCTCTGCCTGGCTGCCGGCATCAACCATGAAGGCATCAACGCGGAAGTCGCGAAGGGCCAGTGGGAATTCCAGATCTTCGGCAAGGGCTCCAAGAAGGCCGCTGACGAAATGTGGATGGCCCGCTACCTGATGCTGCGCCTGACCGAGAAGTACGGCATCGACATCGAGTTCCACTGCAAGCCGCTCGGCGACACCGACTGGAACGGCTCCGGCATGCACGCCAACTTCTCCACCGAGTACATGCGTACGGTCGGCGGCAAGGAGTACTTCGAGGCGCTGATGGCGGCCTTCGACAAGAACCTGATGGACCACATCGCCGTCTACGGCCCGGACAACGACAAGCGTCTGACCGGCAAGCACGAGACCGCGCCGTGGAACAAGTTCAGCTACGGCGTTGCCGATCGCGGCGCCTCGATCCGCGTTCCGCACTCCTTCGTCAACAACGGCTACAAGGGCTATCTGGAAGACCGCCGTCCGAACTCGCAGGGCGACCCATACCAGATCGCTTCGCAGATCCTGAAGACGATCGCGTCCGTGCCCGCCGACAAGAAGGCCGCGGCCTAAGATCCTCCCGGCCCGGGCCGGGGGGGCTGGCCCGGGTTGGTCTTCAATCCGCCGGAGCCGAAAAGGCTCCGGCGGATTTTTGCATTCCGATGACAGCCGTTGTTGTGGGTCTGCCGGCCATGCCGGCTTGAAGTCTGTCCATCGCCGGCGAAACCGGGATAGAATGCCCCGGGATGCGCGGGGCCGGGGACACGGCTGGTGTTTGAAGGCTTCTACAAGGTGCGATTTCAGCTCGGCGACGCGGTCGGCCGGAGCGTGATGCATGTCGGCAATGGCAAGATGCTCGGCGGCAATTCGGCCTTCGCTCATATCGGCAGCTATGAGAGGACCGAAGCCGGCGTCGACATCGTCATCAAGACGGTTCGCCACAACCCCGACCCGAACTACCGCGCCATGGCCGGCACCGACGATGCGACCTTGCTTGCGAAAGGCTGGGCCGACGGCGATCTCTATCGTTTCAAGGGCGAGCTGAAAGAGCTGCCCGGCGTGCCCTTCCAGTCGGTGATGACGCCGATCACCGAAGACGAGGTGCCGATCGCGGGCGGCGTCGGGGAGGCCGGCATCGCCGACGGGCTCTATTCGATCCACCTTCGCATGCTCGACGGCGTCGATGGCGGCCTGACCGGCGTGATGTTGCTCAACCAGGGCCGCATCCTCGGCGGCGATGCCTCGTTCTACTATCTCGGCAGCTACACCGCGGCCAACGGGCGCTGGAAGGGCCAGATCCTCAATCAGGAGCACACGCCGGCCAAGGACGATCCGATCTTCGGCGGCCACGAGGTCGGCATCGGTTTCTCCGGCACCTATGACGCGGAGCAGGCGGTGCTGGAGGCAACGGCGCTCGCCGGCAAGCGTAGCCTGCGCCTGACCGCCGCGCTCAAGCTGATGCACCGCGCCTGATCGCGACGGGAATAGCCCATGGAAAACATTCGCATGCTCTCGACGCTCGGCCTGATGGGCGCGATGCGCAGCCTGTCCTCCGCCTTCGAGGCCGCTCACGGCCTCCATGTCGATGCCGACTTCGCGCCGACCCTGGCATTGCTGAAACGGCTACGCGACGGCGAGGCCGCCGATCTCGTGATCCTTACCCGTGAGGGGCTCAACGAGATGATCGGCGAGGGCCGCGTGGCCGCAGGTAGCGCGGCCGATCTGGCGCGCTCCTTCGTCGGCATTGCCGTGCGGGCAGGGCAGGCGCATCCCGATATCGGCGGCGAAGCCGCGCTCCGCAAGTCGCTGCTCGCGGCGCGATCCGTCGCCTATTCGCGGCTGGGCGCGAGCGGCGTCTATTTCGCCCAGTTGATCCAGCGATGGGGCATCGCGGCCGAGATCAACGCCAAGGCCACCATCGTCGAGCAGGGCTTTACGGCGGAGCGGCTCGTCAGCGGCGAGGCTGACCTCGCCGTGCAGCAGATCAGTGAGCTGAAGCAGGTCGAGGGCATCGAGGTCGTCGGCCCGATCCCGCACGATTTGCAGACACCGGCCGTGTTTTCCGCCGGCCGCATGGCCAACGCCAGACATGCCGAAGCGGCCGATCGGCTGCTGCGCTATCTGGCATCGCCGGAGGTCGTCCCGGTGCTGCGCCAATCGGGACTCGAGCCTTGAATTTGCCGGAGCAGAGACGCAACGTGGTGTCCATGCGGACTTGTTTCCTTGCCATCCTCCTCACGCTTGCAGCGCCGTTATCGGCGCATGCCCAATCGGCCGATCTCGTCCTGTGCGACCGGGTGGCCGCCGATCCCAGCGATCCCGACAAGCCGGCCGATGTGAAGGGCGTGACGGAGCTTGCTGCCTCCGACATTGCGACCGCCGTCAAATTCTGCAAGCAGGCCGCAGCGTCGTCGCGGCGGGCGATGTTCGCGCTCGGCCGCGCCTATGCCGCCAACCGGCAGACGGCGGAGGCGATCGCCGCCTGGCGCAAGGCGGCCGACAAGGGATCGAGCGCGGCGATGGTCGAGCTCGGCGTTGCCTACGGCACCGGCTCCGGTGTTGCAAAAGACGAAGCACAAGCACGAAAGCTGTTCGAGCGGGCGGCGCAGGCCGGCAATCCTCGCGGTGTCAGCAATCTTGCCGCGCTCGGCGGCGCCGGCGGTGCTGCGCCGGCCGATCCCGCGCAGGCGCGCGCTCTGCTCGGCAGGGCGGCCGAGACCAACGCCGAGGCGCAGTACCAGCTCGGCCTGATGCTCTCCAACGGCAACGGCGGCGAGAAGGACGACGTCGCGGCGCGCGCGATGTTCGAGAAGGCGGCGGCGCAAAACCATCCCGGCGCGGGAGCGGATGGGCGCCTTCGCGCAGGAAGGCCGCGGCGGCGCCAAGGACAAGGACGCCGCCAAGGCCTATTACGAGCGCGCCGCCGCGCTCGGCGACGAGGACGCCAAGAAGGCGCTGGAGCGGCTGCGCTGTCCCTATGCGATCAAGGACAAGCAGGGCAAGCTCGTCACCACGCTATGCTTCTAGCTCACTTGTAGTAGTAGGCGACGTTGTTGCGGGCGTCGCGATAAGTCGTCTCGAGAAAGTCCGGATATTGAGCGGCCGCGCGCGCGACGGCGCGCACGACGCACTCCCAGAAATCGCCATTCCAGTTGAAGTGCTCGAAGGTGGCATCTTCGAACTTCACGGCGGTGATGATGGCCTGCCGGATTGCTTCGTCATCGGCGCGTGGATGGGCGCGCTTCACATAACCGAACATCGGTCCCTCATGGGCGTGGTCGCGGTCGTAGCGGTATTTCTCGGCCATCTGCTGCGGGGTGAGGGTGCGATAGACGCGGACCTCTTCGTCGGTCGGGCGTCCGTCGAGTGTGTTGAACCGGTAGCGCCGGCACCAGAGCTCGAAGGCCGCATCGAGCAGCGGCTGCTTTGCAGCGCTGGCGATGATCGCTGCGATCTGCGCTTCGGCTGAAGGCTCTGTCTGGTTCATGCCGCTTTGTCGTGCGCTCGCTCCGGCGGGTTCGAAGCAGCCTCAAGGAGGAACCAGCTCCGGCACGGGCCGTTGAATCACAACATGAGGAGGGCCGCCCGGGATCGCACGAAACAAAAAAGTCGAAAAACAACCCCATGCACAGTAGGCAAGTCGTTGAAATCACTGATTTCGCATTTTGCGAAAAATCAATTGACCCGTCGGGCAAAACAGGGGCATGATGACATCATGCGGCGAGTGGGCTCCGCTGCCCTGCGGCTGAAAAGCCGGATGGCCTCGGTGCGTCGACCGTGGGGCGTGGACTCATTGGACATTCATATCCTGTCCGCGTTCCTCCTGTGATATTAATGACGCAATCGGCCGAATACGGCGCGCGCTTTGTCGGATGACCGATATTAGTCGGACTCCGCGATGTTCCCCCGCTAAACCTGATTCCACAGAGCCCCGCTTAACGGGTCCATGCGCGACCGGCGCCGCAACGGCGCAATGGTATTTCAACGGTCGCTATTTGGGCTGCGGGGAGGTTTGGGTTGTCTTATTTTGTAGCGTCTGAAGGCGCGCTGGAAACCGGCGCGGCCGTTGTTGGGCGCAAGCGATCGATTAGCCGCTTTGCGGCGACCATGCGCGCGGCGCTGTTCGCCGGCGTCTTGCTCGGCGCGCTCGTGACCGGAGCGCGGGCCCAGACGGTGATCAACGTCACGGTCGCCAACGACACCGGCACCACCTCGGGGGGCTCGACTGGCGGCGCCGGCACGCTTAGCGCCGCGCTCGCGCAGATCAATGCTTCCACGCCCCCCGGCGGCTTCATCATCAACCTGCAGACCAATGTCACGCTGTCAGGGCCGCTGTCGCCGATCTTCAACTCGGTGACCATCAACGGCAACGGGTTCACCATCAGCGGCAACAATTCGCAGCGCATCTTCATGGTCGGCGTCGACACCGCGACGCAGACCAGCGCGGGGGTGGCGGGCTCGATCATCGCGGACCGCCCTCAGGTGGCGATCAGCAACGTCATCCTGTCCGCGGGCCTCGCCCAGGGCGGCGGCAACGGCGCCGGCGGCGGCATGGGGGCGGGCGGCGCGCTGTTCGTCAACCAGTCGGCCGACGTGACGCTGAGCAATGTCAGCTTCGCCAACAACAACGCGAAGGGCGGCAACGCAACAACCAACACGTTTCGCGGCGGCGGCGGCCTCGGTGGCAGCGGCGGCGGCAGCGGCGGCGGCGGCATCTTCGGCGGCGGCGGCCCCGGCGGCGGCGGCATTTTCGGCGGTTCCGTTGCCGCTGCCGGCGGCGGCGGCTATAGCGGCGCCGGCGGAAACGGCACGAACGGCACCGCGGGCCTCCTGTCGATCGCCGGCCTCAACGGCGCCGGCGGCGCCGGATTTGGTGGTGGCACCACCGGTGGTGCGAATGGCGGCGGCGGCGGCGGTATCGGAAATGCGGGCGGGGGTGGCGGCTTCGGCGGCGCAAGCAGTTCCGGCTCGACCGGCGGGGCGGGTGGTTTCGGCGGCGGCGGCGGCACCGGCTTGAACGGCGGCGGCGGCGGTGGTTTCGGCGGCGGCGGCGGTGGTTTCAGCGGCCCTGGCGGCGCCGGTGGCTTCGGTGGCGGCGGCGGCGGTGGCGGCGGTGCGGGCGGCTTTGGCGGCGGCGGTGGCGGCGGCGGCGGCGCGGGTGGGTTTGGCGGTGGGGGCGGCGGCGGCGGGGCCGGCGGTGCGGGTGGCTTTGGCGGCGGCGACGGCACCAGTGGCGGGAACGGCGGCGGCGGCGGCATGGGCGGGGCGGTGTTCGTGGTCAAGGGCGGCTCGCTCACCATCAACGGCAACGGCTCGACCTCGGGCGGCAGCGTAGCCGGCGGCACCGGCTCCAACGGCGGCGGTGCGGGCTCGGCCTTAGGCACGGGCTTCTTTGTGCAGGGCTCGACGCTGACCTTCGGTGGCAGCGGCAGCTACACGGTGTCGGACGCCATCGCCGATCAGAACGGTTCCGGCGGCTCCGCGGCCTCGGACGGCCTCGGCGGCACCGGTGGATCGAGCGCCATTACCAAGAGCGGCATCGGCACGCTCAGCTTTTCTGGCGCCAACACTTATACTGGAGCTACGACGATCAATGCCGGCACGCTAAGGGGCGCTGCGGCGAACACATTCAGCGCTACGAGTGCGACGACAATCAACACCGGTGGCACGCTCGATCTCGGTTTGCTGGGACAAACGATCAATATCGTTTCGCTATCGGGCGGCACGTTGGCCAACGGCGCGTTGACCGGCGCAGTGACCTCAAGCGGCGGCACGCTGAACAGCCTCGGCGGCGGCATGACGCTGACGGCGAATAGTGGCGCGACCAATGTGACGGGCACCAACACCTTCACAGGCGCGACCACGGTCAACGGCGGCCTGCTCTCGGTCAACGGCACGAGCACGGCCAGCGCGGTGACGGTGAATGCCGGCGGCACGCTCGGCGGCAACGGCACGGTCGGCAACACGACCATCAATGGCGGCACGCTGGCGCCCGGCAATTCGATCGGTACGTTGACCGTGCAGGGCAATCTCGTGTTGACGGCCGCATCGAGCTACATGGTCGAGGTGTCGCCTTCGGCGGCCGACCGCACCAACGTCACCGGCGTGGCGACGTTCGGCGGCGCCACCGTCAAAGCATCTTTCGCAGCCGGGGCCTATGTCGCAAAGCAATACACCATCCTCAACGCCACCGGCGGTATCGGCACCAGCACGTTCGGCTCGATCGTCAACACCAACTTGCCGGGTGGATTCGCGTCGAGCCTGAGCTATGACGCCAACAATGCGTATCTCAATCTCGTTCTCAGTTTCGTGCCGCCGCCCGGGACGGGTCTCAACAACAACCAACGGAACATCGCCGACCCGATCGTCAATTTCTTCAACTCCAACGGCGGTATTCCGCTGGCGTTCGGCGGGCTGACGCCGGCGGGACTGATCCAGATCTCGGGCGAGACCGCGACCGGCTCGCAGCAGACGACCTTCAACGCGATGAACCAGTTCATGGGATTGCTACCGATCCCTTCATCGACGGTCGCGGCGATGGCGTTTCAGCGGGATCATCGGCGGGCGCATCGGCCTACGCCTCACCGGACATGCCACGCTCCGGTGCGGCGCGGGACGCCCATGCGATGTTCACCAAGGCGGTCGTCATGGCCGATCCGTTCGCGCAGCGCTGGAGCGTGTGGGCGGCGGGCTATGGCGGCTCGCAGACCACCGACGGCAACACGACACTCGGCTCCAACAACACGACTAGCCGCATCGCAGGCACCGCGGTCGGCGCCGATTACCGTATCTCGCCGAATACGCTGGCAGGCTTTGCGCTGGCCGGCGGTGGTACGAACTTCAGCGTCGTCAATAGCGGCTCTGGCCGATCCGATATGTTCCAGGCCGGCGCCTTCATCCGGCACAATGCCGGTGCGGCGTATCTCTCCGGCGCACTGGCCTATGGCTGGCAGGACATCACCACCAACCGCACCGTGACGGTGGCCGGCATCGACCAGTTGCGCGCGCAGTTCAACGCCAATGCGTGGTCCGGTCGCGTCGAAGGCGGCTATCGTTTTGTCAGCCCATGGACGGGCGGGGTGGGCATCACGCCTTATGCCGCAGGACAGTTCACCACCTTCGACCTGCCTGCCTATGCCGAGCAGGCGGTAACCGGCGTCAATACCTTTGCGCTCGCCTACGCCTCGAAGAGTGTCACTGATACGCGCAGCGAGCTCGGCCTTCGCAGCGACAAATCATATGCGATGGCGGACGGAATCTTCACGCTGCGAGGGCGCCTGGCATGGGCGCATGATTTCAACCCCGGCCGCAATATCGGTGCGACGTTCCAGACATTGCCGGGCGCATCCTTTGTCGTTGGCGGCGCCGCGCAAGCCAGCGACTCCGCGCTCGTCACCGTCTCCGTCGAGAAGAAATGGCTGAACGGCTGGTCCGCCGCCGCCACCTTCGAAGGCGAGTTCTCTCAACTCACCACCAGCTACGCCGGCAAGGGCGTGGTGCGGTATTCCTGGTAAGTTGACGATTTCCGGTTTTGGCCCTTCGCATCATTTCGCTGTGCTGCGGAATTTGGTAGCTATCGGGGGCATAGCGGACTCTGGCAAGCCGACCGATCGGCTGATTTATGGGATCACGGCCTAGGTAGCCCGCGATTCTTTTCTGATTTTGTGGGCTTATTGAATTGCTGGACGGACTCTACAAGGTTGAATACGGCGTCAACGATGCGTTCGGCCGCAGCATCATGTGCCTGCATGACGGTAAGATGCTGGGCGGCAATTCGGCCTTCGCGCACCTTGGAACCTATGTCGAGCGCGACGGCGAGATCGTCGCCGAGGTGATCACCGAACGGCACAACGAGGATCCCAATCACAAGCCGCTGATGGGAGCCGATATCGCCTCGATCGGTGCGCGCGGGCGGCTCACCGGCAACCAGATCCGTCTCGAGGGTGGCGCGGACACCATGCCGGGCGCAAAATTCTGGGCCAATCTCACCCGGCTCGACGACGAGGGGTTGCCTCCGAGTGGTGCGGTCGGTCCGGGCGGCATCGCCAACGGACTCTATGGGATGAGCCTGCGCGCGCTTGACGGTGTCGATGCCGGATTATCGGGCGTGATGCTCCTGATCGACGGCCGCATCCTCGGCGGCGATGCGTTCTTCTACTATCTCGGCTCCTATTCCTCGGCGGACGGCCGCTGGAAGGGCGAGATGCTGAACCAGGAGCACACGCCGGCGAAGGGCGAAAACCCCGTGTTTGGCGGCTATGAGGTCGGGATCGGCTTCTCCGGAACCTGCACTGCGGATAGCGGTGAGCTCGAAGGCATCGCGCTCGCCGGCAAGCGCAGCCTGCGCCTTGCAGCCTCGCTCAAGCTGATGCGGCGGGCCTAGAACGTGCACTCATAGTAGCCGCGTCGGCTCGCGCCAAAAGTGACATCGAAGTGGGCTGGACGAACGTCGTCCGTGGGGCAGAGGCGGGAAGGCAGTTCTTCTACCACTCCCGCTTCATTTCATCGCAACATCGCGGTCGATGTCTTGCAGATGCACGAAAGTCGCCCAGGCTTTTCGATATTCGCTGTCTGTGGGATTGATCCCAAGCAAGGCGCGACACGCCTCTTTGATTTCTTCCGACGAGGGACGCATCGCGACGTTTCCGGACGACTTGGCTTGGTTCCAGCGTTCCTCGACGCCGTTCGCCAAGGCGAGTGCTTCGGAGGGGCTCCGTTTCCGGGTTGACCTCGCCAACGGGTGATCCGGAGGGAATTTGGGCCATGCGACGGGAGGCTGATCGGCTCGCCACTCACTCTCCTTGGCGGTCCCACGCTCTCCCGGCCAGTTTGCCTGGGCCCCATTGGCCGATTGAGGCGGGACAGTCCGTGCGGCCAACTCGCGGATCTGCTGTTCCATGGTCCCGCCGGACGCCGTTGCACCTGCCGCAGGTGCACGCGTCGTCAGACCTGACACAGTTGAGGTGCCGGCCTGCGGAGCAACCTTCTGAACGGTTTGCGCAACGGACAGCATGCCAGGCGAAAGAGCAGGCTTCTGCTGCGCGACCTTGTCATTTTCAGTGGGGCAAGGCCGAAATCCCGAGCGCAGCTGCGTGATCCGGCCGTCGTCGTCGATGCGGACAAAGTCAACGGCCGCAGTGTAGACGAAAGCGGCATCGATGGATTGGCCGGATTTGTCTCTGGCGTTGACGGCGCCGCAGACATATCGCGCCGCGTCGGCCTCGACTGAACGCAATGCGCTGAATTTGGCCGAGTCCGGATCGATCAGCACGTGCCGAACTGCTGCGCGAGCTTTCATGTGCTCGTTAGAGAAGATGCTGAGCACGACATCCGGATTGAACATGTCGGGCTGGTAGTACCACTTGTACTCCACAGCAAGGAATGCTGCGCCAAAGGCCGTCGCGATCAGGAAAGCAGATGCATTCATGGATTTGGTCGGGTAGTGGAACCCGGTATGGTTGTTTTTATCTTCTTGAACCATTTACGATAGAATCTACTAACAATCCGTAAATTGGTTGCTCCCGCGATTTTCAACAACCGGTGGAAGAGCCACAGCTGGTTTTGCTCAAGGGGGCAGTTGCCGGTGCGGGAAACACACTGAGCAAGGTCAACCAAGGGGGCACAGGCTGACGCCTGACGGGTGGCAGCGGCAGGTCCGCTGTGGGCCATAACCGGACATCAACCAGCGAAGGACCGTGGGTCTCACAGCACTGGCGTGCACTGCATGTCTGCTCCGACGATGAGCGGCCCGTTGTAGGCAGTTCGCAAATCAGCGATGGCCGCATCGAGTTCAAACAGACCGAAATGACTGACGATGAGCTGCTTGACCGCAGCCTCTTGGGCAACGCGTCCGACGACTGCAGGTGTTGCGTGCAAGGGAACATTCGCACCGGGCGCGATTGCAAGATGCATGATCAGGAGGTTCGCGCCCTTTGCGAATTCGACGAAGCCAGGATCGGTGCCGTTTTGGTCGGAGCTAAACACGATCGACACATTTCCGGTCTGCACGCGATAGGCCAAGGTTGGCATATTTCCATGCGGGATTTTCCGTGCCGTGACTGTCGTTCCCTCGCGCTGCAAAACCACGGATGGATCGCTTTTGACAGCGTCAATCACTCCGACATCAAGTCGAACGCCACCCGCCACAACGCGCCCCATATCGGGCCGCACGCCGCTGCCCCCGTATGAGCCGCCTAACGCCGATCCGAGCACTGGAAATGCGCCAGTCTTCTCGTCAAAAAGCCTGTTGAGGAAAATCGCAAAGTCAGGGGCCGCATCGTTGCCTGTAGGACCGAAAACCTTGAGAGGTTCCTTGCGGACCTCGTGGCTCAGCCAAAGGAACGCTGGCAAGTCGGAAACGTGATCTGGATGAAGATGGCTTATTCCGACCATCCACAAGTCTTCGAGTTTGGCTTGCGATTCACCAAAGCGGTGTTGAGCACCACCGCCCATGTCGATGAGTATTCTTGCGCGCCCCTCGATCCAGACCAGATAACTCGTCGATGCCCGAGTGGGATTCATTCTGGGGCCACCAGAACCGAGGATTTGCACGTCGAGCGGCGTTGTACCGCAACTCTGTCCGAAAGCGCTCAAACTGCTCAGTGACGCACAGAAAATTCCCAGCAAGAAAATAACCGGAAGCCGAACCATGAAGACACCCATGTTGTTCAAACAGAGTCTATCAAATCGGTCTTGCAAATTTCACGACAGGGCATTTTGCCAGCAGCTAAGCTAGTCAACGGGGGTAACTGCGGCAAGTCATGATCGCTAGGGATCGACGTCTGCTCCGGGTCACAAGTCGACACCTGAGCAAAGACTACAAAGCGTCCGCTGTGGGCCATTAGCGGAAGTTGCGCTTATTCGATCACCTCGTTGCCAAGGCGAGTACCTTGGCCGAGATGGTCATTCGGGCAGCCCTGCTTGCCGCAATCCTTCCTCATATCGCGCGACGTCCTCAGCACGTCGATAAGGGCCAAGCACATCTTTGAGATTGGAAAGGCGCAGCGTGGGGCTCAGTTCTCGCAGCCGAGCCACGGCCTTGTGTGCTTGCTCCGGCCGACCGGCCATTGCGTTGCTTGCGGCGGTGATACGTAATCCAGGTCGATAGTCTGGACTGCACTGCAATGCCATTGCCGCCCATGATGCCGCTTCGTCATAGCGGTCCAAAAAGAAATGTGCATACGCGGTCCCGGCTCGCATGCCCATCAGCCACGGATCAAGTGGGCTCAGGCGAATGGCTCGTGCGAAGCGCTCGATCGCCGATTCCGGCTCGCCGAGCCAGAGTTTTACCCAGCCGCCGAAATTCCATGCCTCAGCCAAATTGGAATTAAGCGCGATCGCGCGATCAACTAAGCCGGCACCTACCCCGAGATCCCCAACAACAAACGCTAACGCATTCCCGCCAGCGGAGAGCGCGTTCGCGTCATCCTTGCCCAACTCAACTGCCCGTTGGGTGAGCTTCTTCACTTCGGCAATCGCGTTCGCCGTGTCCGGAATCCAGCCATTGATCCTGGCAATGAGGTAGCAAAAGGCTGCGCGACCGTAGGCGGTGGCAAATTCCGGGTCGAGCTCTATCGCGCGGTTGAACAGACGCAATGCCTCGTCGTTCGCTTGCCGGTTACCAAACTGATGAAGCCGGGCCAGACCGCGCAAATAGTGGGCATAGGCGTCGAGACTAGCGGTCGGCTTGCGTTTGGCGCGCTCGATCTCAGCTTTCTCCACCGCAGGCGCGATCGCCCCGACAACGCTTTCAGTCACCTGGTCCTGCAAATCGAAGATGTCGCCGAGCTCGCCATCAAACCGATCGGCCCAAATATGTGCTCCAGTAGCGGTATCGACGAGTTGTCCCGTAATGCGCACTCGGTTTGCCGCCTTGCGAACGCTCCCTTCCAACACGTAGCGCACCCCAAGCTCGCGCCCCACCTGCTTCACGTCGACAGCGCGCGCCTTGTAGGTGAAGCTGGAGTTTCGGGCGATGACAAATGGCGCCTTGAAACGGGACAGCGCCGTGATGATGTCCTCGGCCATTCCATCGGCAAAGTATTCCTGTTCGACATCGCCAGACATATTCTGAAACGGAAGCACCGCAATGGAAGGCCTGTCGGGCAGCGGAGGCGGACTCCCGGCCTCGGCAGCAAAAACTGGCGCAGCCTCTCGCGTTTCCGTCGGCGCATCGACCTCAAAGGCCCTGATTGGCTCCTGAATGTTCTTTACATGTTGAACGCCAAGATCCGTACCTGGGTCTGTGACCGAGGCTCGCGCGGGCAATTCTTCCTCGGTGATCTCGCCAACAAACCGGAAGCCTCTGCGAGAAACCGTCCGGATCAGGCGTTGCTCCTTGCCGGTATCCCCGATTGCCTTGCGCACGGCATTGACGTGGCTGGTCAGCGTGGATTCGGACACGATCCGTCCTTCCCACACCGCCTTCAGAAGATCGTCCCTTGTCACGACCTGTTCCCGGTTTCGGACCAGGAAGAGCAGCAGGTCGAACACCTTCGGTCCGATGGGGATGAGCTCGGAGCCTCGCTTGAGCTCGCGCCGGTTGGCATCGAGACAATAATCTTCGAATAGAAACGACACTTGTGATCCTTCCTGGACAAGAAGCCAAGGAAAACTCGATCGCAATTCAGGCCGGCTGCAAGGTCTTTTCCGTTCGAAACAGTACACATTTTCTCACCCTTCGGGAACGAGGGTTCGAGAAATGGTTGGCCCGCCTGCACTCGACGCGCACTGACGTTCGCAAACAACGCAACAAACCTGGCCGAGCCGAGGCAGGCTTACCACCTGCATCGCCTCCCGAGTGCGAGGATACGTTCATGAACAAGCATATCTTGCGCGCTTCCCTGGAGGACGCGTCAGTTGCGCCTGAGGCGTGCCAAGTCACTCCGGCTCATGCCGAGCGCCCTCCCGCCGGTGCAGAAATGGCGCGGGTGCTCGGGACCACGCCATTTCAAATGGCTTTGGATTCCTCCGGCGCCGGAATCGCCCACTGGAAGCATGACCCGCTGCACGACGTCGTCGCGCCCATGAGCCATCACGTCATCATGGCTTACAACGGCACGGTGCAGCGCATGGAGCGGCGGATGGGAAGCGCTGTTGCGATCGGTACGTTTCGTCCCGGAGTCGTGATCATCATCCCCGAAGGATCGAGCTCCCGGTGGGATATTCCGAAACCTGTCGATGTCATCCAACTCTATCTTCCGCACGCCACGCTCGAGCGGGTTGCAGGCGAGGTCGACAGCGCCACCTCGACCGATCTTCTGGAGCGAACGGCGCATCCCGACCCCATTACATCCCGATTGCTCCTGACCGCGACCGACGCCGTGGTGGGCAATGTCGTCGTGGATACACTGTTCAGGCATCAGCTGATGGACCTCTTGGCCACGCGCCTGCTGGCGGCGCATGTCGGCGCGCCGTCCACGTTCCAGCCGACGCGGGGCGGCCTCTCACCGGTCGTATTGCGCCGCGCCATCGAGCGCCTGCACTCGGACATCGACGCTGACGTATCGCTCGCGGCGCTCGCTTCTGATGCCGGTCTTTCGCGATTCCACTTCTGCCGCGCCTTCAAGGAAAGCACCGGGCTTTCCCCACATGCCTGGCGGCGCCAGCAACGGCTCGAGGAGGCCAAAAACATGCTGCGCGGCACCGACGCGTCGGTCCTCTCGATTGCGGTCGCGCTCGGCTATTCTTCCCAGACCGCGTTCGCCGCCGCCTTCAGGAAGCTGACCGGGGACACCCCGAGCAATTGGCGACGGCGTGCACGTTGACAGCATCGCCTATGCTGGGAACAGCATCATTGCGAGAAAGGCTCCCGGATGCAGGCGGGCAAAAGAAGGTCCCATGACCGCTATGGGTCACAAGCCGACGCCGGACGGGCGGTAGCGGCAAGTCCGCTATATGGGACATTGGCGGACGTCACGCCTTGCCGCTCGGACAGCGCGCTTCGGCTGGAAGCGGACAGCGCGACGGCAGGCAGCGGGCGCGAAGCGTCGCGTCGGGATGAATTACAGGAAGCTGGCGTCTGGCGGGGTGGAATCCGGGCTCGGCCGGGCTTCCCCTGGCGGCCCGTATGGCCTATGACGCTGCAACGCAACATTCCCCCCAAAAAGACCCCATGATCCGCCTCGACAACGTCAGCAAGCAAGCCGGCCACCAGATACTGTTCATCGAAGCTTCCGCCGCCCTCAACAAGGGCGAGAAGATCGGCCTCGTCGGCCCGAACGGCGCGGGAAAGACCACGCTGTTCCGGATGATCGCCGGTGAGGAACTGCCCGATGAAGGGCAGGTTTCGACCGATCGTGGCATTACCATCGGCTATTTCAACCAGGACGTCGGCGAGATGAGCGGCCGCAGCGCCGTGGCCGAGGTGATGGATGGCGCAGGTCCCGTGAGCGAGGTCGCAGCCGAGTTGCGCGAGCTCGAGGCCGCGATGGCCGACCCCGACAAGGCCGACCAGATGGACGAGATCATCGCGCGCTATGGCGAGGTGCAGCACGCGTTCGAGGAACTCGACGGCTATGCGCTCGACGGCCGCGCGCGCGAGGCGCTGTCCGGCCTCGGCTTCAGCCAGGAGATGATGGACGGCGACGTCGGCAAGCTTTCCGGCGGCTGGAAGATGCGCGTGGCGCTGGCGCGTATTCTTTTGATGCGCCCCGACGTCATGCTGCTCGACGAGCCGAGCAACCATCTCGATCTCGAAAGCCTGATCTGGCTGGAAAAATTCCTGCACGATTTCGAAGGCACGCTGCTGATGACCTCGCATGATCGCGAGTTCATCAATCGCGTGATCTCCAAGGTGATCGAGATCGATTCCGGATCGCTCACGACCTATACCGGCGACTACGAGTTCTACGAGCAGCAGCGGGCGCAGAACGAGAAGCAGCAGCAGGCGCAGTTCGAGCGCCAGCAGGCCATGCTCGCCAAGGAGATCAAGTTCATCGAGCGTTTCAAGGCGCGCGCGTCTCATGCGGCCCAGGTGCAGAGCCGGGTGAAGAAGCTCGACAAGATCGAGCGGGTCGAGCCGCCGCGCCGCCGCCAGACCGTGGCGTTCGATTTTCCGCCGGCGCCGCGCTCGGGCGAGGACGTCGTAGCGCTCAAGAACGTCCACAAGGGTTACGGCAGCAAGCGCATCTATGACGGCCTCGATTTCATGATCCGCCGCAGGGAGCGCTGGTGCGTGATGGGCGTCAACGGCGCCGGCAAGTCGACGCTGCTCAAGCTGATCGCCGGTGCGAGCGAGCCGGACGAGGGCACGGTGGCAGT
Organism: Bradyrhizobium sp. 604_D8_N2_3; assembly: GCF_051810765.1. Lineage (NCBI taxonomy): Bacteria > Pseudomonadati > Pseudomonadota > Alphaproteobacteria > Hyphomicrobiales > Nitrobacteraceae > Bradyrhizobium > Bradyrhizobium sp. 604_D8_N2_3. The sequence goes on from NZ_JBPWPM010000001.1 coordinate 4,423,659, forward strand.
CGGCGGCAGCGTCAAGATGGGCTATTTCGCTCAGCACGCGATGGATCTGCTGGACGGTGAGCGCACCGTGTTTCAGTCGCTCGAAGATCAGTTTCCGACCGCAGGGCAGGGGTCGTTGCGCGCGCTCGCCGGCTGCTTCGGCTTCTCCGGCGACGACGTCGAGAAGCGCTGCCGCGTGCTGTCGGGCGGCGAGAAAGCGCGCCTCGTGATGGCCAAGATGCTGTTCGATCCGCCGAACTTTTTGGTGCTGGACGAACCGACCAACCATCTCGACCTCGCCACCAAGGAGATGCTGATCACGGCGCTGGCGGATTTCGAGGGCACCATGCTGTTCGTCTCGCATGACCGCCACTTCCTGGCGACGCTGTCGAACCGCGTGCTGGAGTTGACGCCGGAGGGCATCCACCAGTTCGGCGGCGGCTACACGGAATATGTCGCGCGCACCGGGCAGGAAGCGCCGGGGTTGCGATCGTAGTGATGAGCGGTAGCCCGGATGAAGCGCAATCCGGGTTTCGTGCCACAAGGGCGCTCGTTGCGATGAGGACGGACCGGCCCCGGATTACGCTTCGCTCCATCCGGGCTGCAACCAAATCGAGAGACTCGCAATGAACTAGCGGGATGGGCGGCGGTACAGCACCCATCCGTTGTGGCCCTCAATCGCTATCGCAAAATCTCGCGCAGCACCTCGCCATCGACCTGGTGCGGTCTGACGCCCAGGATCTGCATGATGGTCGGCGCGACGTCGAGATTGTGCATGCGTCGGATCGTGGTGTTGTTGCGGATCTGCGGGCCGGCGGCGATGAAGGTCGCGCTCATCACCGGCAGCTTGGGATCGTGGCCGTGGGCACCGTAGAAGTTTGGCATCGACAGCGTGGTCGTCGCCGCATTGAACGGAGCATCGCCGAGCCGGGCGACGCCGGGGCTCTGGATGCCGTCGAAATTGTACCCCGGGGCCATCAGCGCGAATACGTCGCCAAAGTCCTGACCGATGGTCTTGCTGGTGCACTGTCCGAGCCCGGCCTCGCATTGTAGCGGGCGGGTCTCGACCACCGTGAACAGCCGCCCGTCCTCGAGCGAAGCGTTGAATTTGGGGTTGGGATCGACGGCATTCCTCACGGCCTCGGTGATCTGCGTCACCAGCGACTTGTAGGTGGCAGGATCGACGGTGCCACCCTGTTCGCGCTGTTGCAGGTTGACGTAGATGTTGGCCGCCGGACCGGAGGTGCGGATCGCCACCTTGGTGGTGTCGATGCCGGCGTTCTTCAGGATATTGGCCATGCTGACCGAGGTGTGGAACGGCGCAAAGCCGTGGTCCGACACGACGATGACGTTGCTGTCCGGCCCTGCGGCATCGGCGATCCGCTTCACCGCCTTGTCCGCGGTCTGATAGGCGAAGCGAATGTAGGACTTGTAGCGGGCGACCTTGGCTGCGTCCTGGTTGGCCCCGATCGAGTTCGGGTCCTTCGGGTTGGTGCCCTGGCGCGGGTCGGTGAGCAGGAACTGATGCTCGGAGCCGTCGGGCTGCTCGATATAGACCATCACGAGATCGGCGTCGGGATTGTTCAGGATGGCGCGCTCGCCGATATCCGCCTGATAGCGCACGAAGGTCTTGACCATGTCCTCGAACATCGCCTCGATCTCGATGTCCGGGAAATTGGTGAAGCCCGGGCTCAGCCGCTCCGGAATGCGGAAGTCGGCCTGCGGACGCCAGAAGCCGATAGTGTTGTTGATGTCGTCGACGTCGGTCAGGACCGGTGCGTTGCGCGGAATGAAGTTGGCGCCGTAACGGGCGAAGCGCACCACCGAGAGATCGGGCGCGAGCTGCGAGACGAAGTAGGCCGCACCGACCTTGGCGCCGCTGCCGTCGAAGAAGAACGGCGCGTTCTCGCCACCGAACTTCGCATAGGCCGGTCCGGTCGCCGGGGGCTTGAACGGTCCAGCCGTAATGCCGCGCGTGGCGTCGAAGAACACAAGCGTGTCGTAGTTCACCCTGCTGTCATTGGTGGTGTCGAGCGCCGCTACCCGGATCGCATATTTGATGTCCTGGGTAGCCGCGTTGGTGCAGGTTGCGGTCGGAGCGGATGCGCATGAGAACGTCTCGATCGGCGCGGAGGTTGCCAGCACCGGGCTGAACGAGAAGCGGCCAGCCGCCTGGAGGGCCGTGGCCACGGCCGGATCGGCGGCGAAGTCCGCCGATGTGAGCGAAAAGCCCTGGGCGCCGATACCGCCGAATGCGCCGAACGGCACGGTGTAGTCGGTGATGCGGATCGGCTGGGCCGGTTGCACCACCGTGCCGTTGATCGAGATGTCGGCGCCGTCGCCGCCCGGCCACGTCGCAGTGACGACTTTCCTGCCCTGCTGGCGCAGTTGCACCCACAGCGGCAATGCCGTCGGACGCGGCGAGGGCCCGAGCGGGCTCTCGCGATAGCCGCCGATCGGCGCGGCGAAACCGCTGAGGCTCGACGTAACCGGCCCGACGATCGCCTGATAGGTGTTCGAGGGAATGTCGTTGTGGACGGCGGTCGAGCCGGTGGCGATCTCGATATGCGAGACGGCGGTAAGTGACGGCGACGCCGTGATGTTTTGCTGCGCCACCGCGCCATGGCGGCTCAGCCGCGCCAGAGCGCCGTCGCGCGGCAGTACGCCTTCGTCGATGAATTGCTGGATGAAATCGGGCTTTGCACCGTCGAGCGAGATGACGACTACCGGCGGCGAGCGGTGTCCGTGATGATGGTCGCGATCGTGGTCGCGATCCCTGGAATTGTCGAAGCCGCGGTCGCGGCCGTTGTCGTCCTGATCGGCGTGCGCCGGAATTGCGGTGCCGGCCAGCGATGCGGCGAGCGATATCGACGAGATCAGGGAGAAGAGCGCTTTCATGTCCACGTGGTGCCCCATGTTTCTTGCTGCGCAACCTGCGCGGGTTTGACCTGGAATGACGCGGGGATTATCGAGCGTGGCCCACGACGCGCGTGTGACGCCTCGGCGACGTGTGTGCGTCGTTGAGATAACGCGGCGTGGCTGTGGTCACGTCACACCGAAATCAAGGTCCCGGCCGCACAGACATGCGCATATGAGCCTTGAGCACTGCGAACTCGCTCGTTACGCTGAAGAAAAAGCGGGAGGAGACGCGTGAAGCAACTGCGGATCGGCGACATCACCATCGATGCGGTGATCGAGCGGGAAGGGCCGTGGCGGCGGCCGCAGGATTTCTTCCCGGCCTATGACGAGGGCGTGTTCGCCCGTCATCTGCCGACGATGGAGCCGGAGGTATTCGATGCCGCGCGCGGCATGATGGTCATCACCTACCAGACGTTTGTCGTGCGCACGCCGCGCTACACCATCCTCGTCGACACCTGCACCGGCGAGGACAAGGGTCATCCGCCGCCGTTCGACTTTCCCGGCAAGGAGCGCTGGCGCAACGAATTGTTCGCGCTCGGCATCTCTTTCGAGCAGATCGACTACGTCTTCTGCACGCATCTGCACATCGACCACACCGGCTGGAATACGACCTTGCGCGACGGCCGCTGGGTGCCGACGTTTCCGAATGCAAAGTACGTCTTTCACAAGGGCGAGTACGCTGCCTGGGAGGCGGAGAATGCCAAAGGCAACAACCCGCCCGGCACCGTCTTCCGCGACAACTGCCTGCCGATCGTCGAGGCCGGGCAGGCGCTGCTGGTGGACGACGACTACGCGCTCGATGACACCGTCACGCTGACGCCGACGCCGGGGCATTCACCGTGTCATTGCTGCGTGAACATCGTTTCGAGGGGAAGCCGCGCGGTGGTCGCGGGCGATCTCATGCATCATCAGATCCAGTGCCGCGAGCCGGACTGGTCGGCGAAGCCGGATTGGGATGCCAGGCAGTCGGCGGTCTCGCGGCGAAAGTTCTTTGCCTCCGTTGCGGACACCGACACGCTGATCCTGCCGATCCATTTTCCGGCGCCGACGGTCGGGCTGATCAAGCCGCTGGATGGGGCGTTCGACTATCGGTTCAAGCGGGACTAGGCCGTGTACGCCCAAATCAGTCCTTTCCCGCCGTATTGATCACGGCCCGGCCGCCGTCGATACATGAAATGGGCGGCCATTATCGAACGATTTCAAGCGTGACATTGACCACGCCGATCTTGATCATTCCAAGGGCCTGGGCCGCACCCGATGTAACGTCGATGATGCGTCCATGAACAAATGGACCACGGTCGTTGACTCTCACGATCACGGACTTTTTGTTCAAGACATTAGTCACGCGCAGGCGCGTTCCGAAAGGCAAGGACGGATGCGCCGCATGCAGCGCATGCTTGTTGAACCTCTCGCCACTCGCGGTCATCTGGTCTTCCGAGTAGAAACTCGCAAGCCCGAACAGTGGGGTTTCCCTTCTGGGATGCTTTTTATGAAGTGCATGCTGATGGTTGCTCTTCCGATGCGTTGCTCGCCGAATGTCGCCGTGAGCTTTCGGGCCTTGCCCTGCTGCGCGCTGACGCCGTCGCGGTGATTTCGTGGCAAGCGAGGGGAGGTCGTTGGCGTTTGGCGAACCGTTTGCGTCGCGGGTATGGTCATGCACTTCCAGCGGCGTTGCGCCAGGGACAATCGCCGACTTCGTTATTCGACCGAACTTCGCATGCGCAGAGTCAATTCCACCATCGAATGCGATGCATGATGCAGCAATCGCGGTAGCAGCGAGCAGTGCAGGTTGACCGCTCCATCGTTTCATGATGGCCCCCCCAGCGCTTCAGCTGGTTGGAGTAGTTCGGTTCCAGGAATTGCCGGCTTTGACATATGTCAACGTTGCCATGGAAGGCAGCGGAGTTGCCATTTCGGTCAGCGCCCAGCCGACGCGCAACGAGAATTTGCCCAACTGCCCGCACATCGCCGCAAAGAACAGCCGCTGGCCTTGGGGAAGCCAGCGGCTCGGGCATCCCGCAAACCAATGGTGCAGGGCGCGTAGAGGTGGGCCGTGCGGCCCACCGAGATCAGATGCCAAGCGCGCTGGAGATTTCGCCGAGGGTTGCTTTCTCGGCGTCGCTGACCTGAACGCCCCCACCGAACCACCCTCCGCCTTCCGATGCAGCCTCAGCCGTCTTTTGACTAATCTGACGCAGCCAGCCCTTGAAAGCCGCGGCATCATCCGGAGCTTTCGCAGCAAGCAGCGCCGTGACTTCATGCAACGATGCGATTGTCTTGGTCTTGATCTCGGCCGGCGTGCTCTTGCCGAGCTCTGCCTTCAACCCGTCATGAGCCGCGGCCCGGCCGTCGCTCGTCTGGAAGTCGGCGACCACAGCCTTTACCAAGGGGTTGGCATTGGGATCGGTGGCCGCCTGGGCGAGCGCGGTGCCGCCAGCAAATGATTCCTTCAGAAGGCCAAACAATCCGCTCGGTTCGGCAGCCGTAATGGCCATTCCAGCATTCATCGGGCTTCTCAGGAGGAGCGCCCATTCATCCTTGGTGAAATTGGTCTTGTCGGCCATGGAGTCTTCTCCTTTCATCTTGCAGGACGGGAGGCTGGGAAACACGTCCCGTCCTGAAGTGTGGCGAGTTTATTGCGTGTGACGTCTCTGGCTTTCAGGCTTTCGCCAACTGGTCGAGCTTGGCACGAAGATTGTCGATCACGGGCTTTGCGATCGTGCCGGCCGGTGTCGCCGAGACCTTGTCACACATCTGATTGATGGCCGGCGCCGCCGCGACGATCAGCTTGGCAAGCGCGCGTCGTGCTTCCGGAGAAAGCTTGGCGGCTCGCGCCGTAACGCCATCCAGCTGTGAGATGGCGTCGTTGATCTTCGGCAGGGCCGCCTGCGCGCTAGCTTCATCGGTGATGGTCGGCAGTTGAGCCTGCAGCGTACCAAGGGACGAATTGACCTGGTTCGCCAGATTCACGCCGTCAACGGTCAGATCCGCGGGCGCCATGCCCACAGTTCCGGTTGAGGGCCGCGCAACGTTTGTACTCTGAGCGACCGTCTGCTCGGTCGGACGCTGAAGCGCATATATGGCAAGTCCGGCAACGATAACGAGCGCGGCGAGCCAATATGGCCATTGCGTCCGGCCGGCGGCCATGGCGGCCTGGCTCGCGCCAGTAGCGCCGGAAACGCCGGCGATCCGGCTCCCTGTGGCGGCGGCAGTGGCCATTCCACTGCGTGCCTTGTCGATCAGGCCCGCGGCGCCGAGTTGATCACTGAGGCCCGATGGAATCGCCGCCATGATCTGATCTTTCTGCGAGCGCAGAAGCGATGCCAGTCCGTTTGCATCCATCCCGGCGTCATGCTGCTGCTTGCCGAGCATACCCAGGACTAGCGGCCCGACCACGGCGAGTAACGACTTGCCGCCGCCATCGCCCATTCCCGCGAAGCCGCCGATCGCCTGGGCCATGGTATCCATGGTTCGGCCTCCAAGCAGTCCGGACAACATGCTCGAACCCGTCTGAGCCAGGTCCGGGGCGCCGGCGTTGCGCAACATATCCATGGGATTGGTGCCTTGCTGTTGTGACAGCAGTTTTGACAGTTGATTGGCACCGGCCGGGGTTCCGACCAGGTCCGACAGGCTGGCCAGTATGGTCGGGATGGCCGCTATTGCGGCCTTCTGCGTCGCGCTTCGGTCCATCCCAAGAAAGGAGGAAATCTGCGCAATGACTTCAGGGGTCAGGAGCTGTTGTGCAGCTGAAATGAGATTGACGGCCATGGCGGTCTCTCCACTACGTTGCAGGTCTGTTGGTTGCCCCCTAATTCGCGAATTTGATGTGACAGGCGTCGATGGTTCCGAACGTCGCCTATCGCCCAAGTTGAGATTGCATCGATAGTTCGACTCCTTGATCCAGATCAAAGGTCTTCGGTACAGGGCAAATGCGAAGAGTTCGGCGCGAGATATCCAGTGCGCTGCGGCCCATCAGGCGGACCTGGTTGAGAGGCATCGATGTTTCGCTGACGGGCCAGGATTGGCTATCGGCTCCGAGCACCGCAATGCCCGCTAGCGGGCATGATGACGCGCAGCGGGATTGTACCAGAAGACAATTGTTCGTCGCGCGGACATCCACGTTACTGGCAGTGCGCGGGTGGGCTGCGGTCCGCGCCTCGATGACGGTCCCGGAACCTCACACTCAACCCAAGTCCGGGGCCGTCGTTTGGATAATCCAAATTGATCAGAAGGATCGTCGACCGCGTATCGAACTTCGCCAGTTTCTTGCTCGCAAGCCCTGGATGCGGGCGCGCGGCGCTAGCTTGCCCGCGCTGCGGATGTGAAGCCTCCCGCGAGAACGTTCAGCGGGGACGAGCTAGGGGATGCTCTCACCTGAATTGCGAGCAATGCGGAAAGACCAGTGATATTGCAGGATGGCGGCTGCAGGGTCTTTCCGAGCAAGGCTCTGGGCCACTTATCGGATGAGTTATGTCCGCCGGCCCGGGGCGAGCGCTGAGGTGCCGATATGGGCGCGACGGAATCGTTCCCCGCTTTCGTCGAGCGACGACGCAGGAGCTATGAAGCGTCGCAAGGCATCTCCTGTCTCCACATGAGCGGCGGTCGAACCGGAATGCTTGGATGATCCATTTGGAGGAGGCGGCGATGTGGATGCTCCGTTGGCTAATCCTGGGCAGTGCGGCGATCCTGGCGATCGCCTCGGCTACAGCCCAAACTTACGATCCCAGCCACCCCGTCTGCCTTCAGAGATGGGAGTGGGGTGGCAGCACCTATTTCGAATGCGCTTATACGTCATGGGATCAGTGCCGAGCGACGACGATCGGACTTGCCGCGATGTGCGTGGAGAACCCCTATTGGCAGCGACCGCAGCCGAGGGGGGCAGGCAGCCGCTTGCGTTCATCAACCCCATACTGATGCGCCCGGCGACAGTCTGCCAAGCGCAATTTTCGCGCGCAGCAATTCCGTTGCTATTCGATCACCTCGTCGGCTCGGGCGGACAGCGTCATGGGAATGTCGAGACCGAGGGCCTTGGCGGTCTTGAGGTTGATATTCAGGGTCACATCCGTCGTCTGCTGGACGGGAAGCTCCGCCGGACGGGCCCCTTTCAGAATGCGATCAACATAGCTTGCAGCGCGTTGCCATAGTTTGAAAAGGTTGGCCGAGTACGACATCAGTCCTCCTCTCTGAGCCGAGTCGCGGAATGGATAGATCGCCGGCAAGCGCCGCTCTGCAGTGAACTCGATCAGGCGGGGAACGAGGGGTATCAGCGATGGATCGTCGGTGACGACGAGACCATCGAAGCCTCTCTCCCGAAGCGCGGTGAAGCTGTTGTCGATGTCCGCGCGCCGTATCGAGAGAGCCGTCAGCTCGATACCGAGACCGGGCGCCGCTTTCTGCATGAGTTCGACTTGGTTGGCGGTCGTCGGATTGTCAGGATTCCACAACACTGCGACACGGTGCACTTTCGGTGCCGCCTCCTTCAGCAGTTCCACCCACTTGACACCGTATTCGCCCGAGAGCTGCGACAGCCCGGTGATATTGCCGCCTGGTCGGGCAAGGCTTGCCACAAGACCGGCTCTGACCGGATCTCCGCTCATGCAGACGATCGGCACCGTGGACGTTGCACGTTGCGCAGCCTGCGAAATTGGTGTGCCTGGAGTCACGAGAACATCGACGTTGAGCGTGAGGAGTTCAGCGATCAATGCGGGAACGCGCTCCGGCTCTCCGTCGGCGTAGCGTTCTTCGAGCAGCAGGTTGCGCCCCACGACATATCCCAGGTCCGCAAGTCCCTGACGGAAGCCGGTCTGGTAGTACAAGTCCGTCCCGCGAACGCCACCCCAGACATAGCCAACCCGCGGCACCGCGGGTTGCTGCGCATGGGCCGCGAGGGGCATGACGGTAACCGCTGCGCCGAGAAGCGCGACAAAATTGCGGCGTTTCATTCGGTCACCTCGCGACGCCCTTCCGCTGCAATATGCACCCGCGCGGGCGAGGAGTCAGGTCGATACTTCCGGGCTAAAGACCCCGACGCGGCACACGAGGCGGCGATCAAGTCGCACCACATTTGCGGGCGCGCCGGAATCGTTCGCTGCCTTTGGCGCGCGACGACGCAGGAGGAATAAAACGCCGCAGAGCGTCTCCTTTTTCCATACGACGCGGCAGTAGAAAATTCCGGAATGACCGTCGAACGACAACACAAACTCGTCGGCAAATATGTAGTACGGCGTGGAAATGCGGGCACCCAAGGCGTTGATATCGCGCACCAGGCACGGATGAGTCCCGTGAATTTCACCAAACGATAGCCGCGCGGCCCGGTTGATCGGTATGCGCTTCATTGCACGACGTTCGATCATGGCGAGATGCTCCCAATGAAAGACGATCGCACTCGACGAAGTCACTTTCCCGGTCCCGCCGATATCCGGAAAACGGCAATTCCCGCACGTTGATCTGTGCGGCTCACGCTAACAAGCAGCGTTGTTGTCTTATTAAAATTGGATCGAATTGGTGGTTAATTCGAACGGCTTGACGACGATGTTTTCAGAGGACGTTCGTGCTTTCGACTTGGCCCGGCCATCTGATCTGTGCCGCACGGACACACATATGTGGATGCCCGGGACAGGCCCGGGCACGACGGAGTTGCAGAGTGTCCGTGCAGCAGTGGCGAACCAGCAGCGATCAGGCGCCGACCTCGCACTTCTTCATGAAGCTGTTCTTGGCGGCACCGGCGAGTGGCTTGCCGTCGGCGCTGACGGCCTTGGGCGTGCAAGCGTCGGCCTTGCACTTCTTCATGAACGAGGTCTTGGCGGCGCCGGCGAGCGCCTTGCCGTCCTTGCCGACCGCCTTGCTCTCGCAGGTGTCGTCCGCGAGGGCCGAGCCCGCTGCAAAGGTGGCGACGATCGCTGCGAGAAAAATCCGCTTCATCATGGGTGTCTCCCTAGGACAAAATTACCAAGCGGATTGGAACCGCGAATCGTGGCGCAATCAAGCAGGATCGACGCGCGCCACGACCGATGTCGCGGATTTTTCCATTCATCTGCGGTTCAGATTCCGCGCGCGAGCAGTGTCTTGAAATCGGCCCGTGCGCGTTGCGCCTCGGCCTTCGCGGCCGCGGAAGCATCGCCAAGGCCGAAATAGCCGTGGATCAGGCCGGGGCCTTCATGGTCCTTGACGCGGACGCCGGCGGCCTCCAGCGCCCGTGCATAGGCCGCGCCTTCGTCGCGCAACGGATCGAACCATGCGGTGGTCACGATCGCGGGCGCGAGCCCTTTGAGCGAAGCGGCGCGGAGCGGCGAGACCCGCCAGTCGGCGGCATCCTTGGGATCGGCGAGATAGTGGCCGCAAAACCATTCCATCGTCGCGCGTGTCAGAAAATAGCCGTCGGCATTCTCGGTGCGTGACGGATAGGGCGCGTTCTCGCGCGCATCCGCGTAGCCCCCGACGATGTCGGTCACGGGATAGACCAGCAATTGTGCGGCCAGCTTGATGCCGGCATCGCGGCAGGCGATCGCGGTGGCGGCTGCGAGATTGCCGCCGGCGCTATCGCCGGCAACGCCGAGACGCTTTGCATCGCCGCCAAATTCCGCGACGCGGTTGAAGATGTCACTTGCGGCAGCGAACGCGTCCTCGAAGGCGCCGGGAAAGCGCGTTTCCGGCGGGCGCCGATAATCGACGGAGACGACGACCGCGCCGGTCTCGATCGCGAGATTGCGCGCCTGCCGGTCGTGGGTTTCGAGATCGCCCGCGACCCAGCCGCCGCCGTGGAAGAAGACCACGGTTGGCGCAGGATTGGGGCCGACGCGATAGACACGTGCATCGAGCGGCCCGGCGCCGCCTTTCACCTTGATATCCTGCACCGTGTCGACGGGGGGCGGCGGCACATCCGCACGCGAGGCAGCCAGTGCGCGCAAGGCATCGCGCGCGCTCTGTGGCGTCATCGTGGTGGGATCGCGCAGCGGCAGCAGCGGAATGATCTGGGCGATGACGGGATCGAGCGGTGCGGGCATTTGCAGGTCCTCGCTGGGTTCTTGGTCTTGCTTGCGGGGTAGCATAGATTTGGCGTACCGCATCGGCAACCGGTTACGCGTTACAATTGCAATGCCGCGGAATGAGCGGTCAGGGAGGTCAAGAGTTGGAATTCGAAACGCTGGTCCAGTCGCGCCGCAGCGTGCGCGGTTTCAAGCAGCAGTCGGTGCCGCGCGCGGTGATCGAGGCGATCATCGGGAGCGCCAAGCGCGCGCCGTCGTCGATGAACACCCAGCCCTGGCATGTGCATGTGCTCACAGGCCCTCCGCTTGAAGAGCTGCGCCGCCGCAACATGGAGGAGATGGTCGGCGGCGCGAAGGTCAAGCGCGACATCATCAGCCACGGCGAATACCAGGGCATTCATCGCACCCGGCAGGTCGACATCGCCAAGAAGCTGTTCGGCGCGATGGGGATCGCGCGCGACGACAAGCCGATGCGGCAGGACTGGGTGCTGCGCGGATTCCGCCAATTCGACGCGCCGGTCTCGCTGGTGCTGACCTATGACCGCGTGCTGGATCCCGGCGCGGTCTGCCATTTCGATCTCGGCGCGCTCTGCTACGGCATCGTGCTCGCGGCCTGGGACCGCGGTCTCGGTTCGGTGATCAACGGGCAGGGCATCATGCGCTCCGACATCGTGCGCGAGGTCGCGAAGATTCCGGAAGAAGAGGTCATCATGACATGTGTGGCGATGGGGTATCCCGACGACAGCTTCGCCGCGAACGCCGTTCGCTCCGATCGCGAGGGCAACGACGATTTCGTGCGCTATGTCGGCTTTGCCGACTAGTGCGGGAAGTCACTGATGCGCACAGCCGGCTGACGCTGCGAGCCGACTAACGCGGAGAGCCGGCTGAGGTGGAGGAGAGGAGATTATTCTCTCGTCGAATTTTTTTGATGCTGAGCCGTTGGTGGCCTCTTGCAATCTCGATCGCGTGGGAGGAACAATACGCGGAGTGAAAGGTTTGTTGCTGGCGCGAGGGAATCGACATGCGGCGGCTGGCTAGCCTGGTTCGACGGTTCTTCGGTCCGCGACCGCGGTATCCGATTGATGATGATCCAAATCTGCCCTTCACACCCGATGAGCTCGGCAAGCTGATCCGGAGTGGCAGGCGCGAGGACATGAAGCTGCTTGCGGAAGGACTGGCCTCCCGGTCGATTCCGCACCGCGCCAAATACCGGGCCACGCACTAAGCGCGGTTCGTGACGAGGTCCTCGCTGCGGGATCGCCCAGCCTGCGCGGTCATCGCGTGAGCGCAACCTCCTTGAACGAGGTTACGAGGGCCTTCTCGAGTTTTCCGGTCATCCCGCAAAGAATGTTGTAGGCCTCGGTGCGCGGCATCGTCGGCTTGTAGTGCCGGTGTTCGATCAGCGCGGCGAAGATGTCCGAGATCGTCAGAATGCGGACGATGTCGTTGATACTCTCGCCGCATAGCGCGTCGGGATAACCGCTTCCGTCGAGATATTCGTGATGATGCCGCACGGCGTCGAGAATCTCGGGCGAGATTTTCTCGTGATCCTTCAGAAACTCGTAACCCGCCGCCGGATGCTTCTCGATCATGGCGCGTTCGTCGGTGTCGAGGCGGCCGGGCTTGTCGAGGATCGCAAGCGGGATCTGCGCCTTGCCGATGTCGTGGAACATGGCTGCGGAATACAGCCGCTCGAGATCGGCTCGTCCGACGCCGAGGCTCAGTCCGAAGTCGATCGCCACGCCGGTCACGAGCAGGCAATGCTGGTAGGTTCCCTCATGGTGACGCCGCACCGTGGCAAGCCATTCGGACAGGCCGTGCTCGGTGATGCGGTCGGCGATCCTGCGGCCCGCTTCCTTCGTGCCGTCGACGTCGAGGGGCTCGCCGAGCGTGACGGCCGTGAACATCGAAGCGATGGCGGTCGCCGCGGCTTCGACGGCGTTGTCCGGTTGGGCTGCGTCACTTGAGCCAGCAGAGGCCAGCTCGGCCGGGTCAGCCAGCGCTGCCAGCAGCTTGCTCTTGTTGAGAGCCCCGGGAAGAACGAGGGTGGCGCCGAGTGCGTAGGCCTGCGAGATGCCGACGTGAGACGAGTGCTCGACGAGGAAGATGCGCTTCGTGGCTTTCGCGAGCTTGCCGGCACGCTTCTTGATGGCCGCGATGTTGCCGACGTCACGCAGCTCCGCGCGAACGACGACCGCGAATGGCACTTGTGACAGCCTGGCTTCCGCATCGAGTCGTTCGCCGGCGACGGTAAATTGCCGTTCGAGGGCCGAGCAGACGCCCGCCAGTTTGTCGGACGAATCGGCCAGCACATGCACAAACGGGCGAACCGCTTCCGTCATTCGGACGCCGCCGTCGTTTTTGGCGGGGCTGGATATGGTTCGGGCACTCTGCACGGCGGACCGGACTATGATGACATTGAATGAGCTCGATGAATTCTGGAGCCTATTTGCTCGGCGTGGAGTTTGGCGCGGCGGCTGCCTTTGCGCTCGCCGGCTTCTTCTTGCCGTCTGCGGTGATGAAGTGCACGCCGGCCATGGTGCCGTCGATCCACACCAGTTCGCACCGCCGGTAGGCAAGCCCCGTCGACGACAGCAGCATGAAGAATTCCTTGGCCTGGAGCACGTCGAGCGTCCCTTCGACCTCGATCTTGGCGCCACTTTGCGACACGTCGAGCAGGAAGCAAGTGCGTCGCCAGGTGCCGTCGGAGCCCATCAGATTGACGGCCTGCTTGTGATCCATCCGTACGCGAAGCGCCTTTCGACCGTCGAACCTCATCGGCTAACCCCCATTTTTGTGCCGCGATGTCCCGCATCGCTTGGGTTGGCACTCGCTGCAATTTCCCCCCAGCGCACTGTCCATTGGCTGGTCGACAAGAGAAGCGTTTCGAAAATCTGCTGCGCCCGTTCACGCTCGACGAAGGAGAGCCGCGAGCCGCTGCGGTTGCTCAGGATCGCAAGCGTAGTGGCCCAGTTCAGCCGTGCGGCCCGGCAGGCCATGACGAGGCCCTCGCAATCGTCATCGGTCATGACATGCTCCACGATCTCGATCGGAGCGCCGGAGAGCACCGAGAGCGCCGTGAACAGATTGGCCGTCTCGCCGCGGATCGTGAAGCGGTTGACGGTGGAATCGTTGAGCTTGCCGACGCGGCTGAGGGCGACGATCTCCGGCCTCGCGCTCGCATAGTCGGCCGGGCAGGGCAGCTTGGGCGGAACCGGCGCGGCTTGTCGTGCGGGTGGAATGGCGGATGCGTTGGCCTTGGCCGGCGCCTTCGGGGCAGGTGACACGGAGAGCAGCTTCCGGACGACCAGGTCGGGCGTGCCGGGCCGCAGCACCAGCGCCTTGGCAATCTCGCCGTCCGGATCGGCCCTGGCGATCAGCACGGCGTAAGCTGCCTCGGAGAATTGGGTTCCAGGGTTCTTGATCAGCGCAAGGCAGATCGGGCCGCCGCGCTTGATCAGCGCCTCGGCCACTTCAGGCTCGATCGAGTTGCGCGCGGCGATCGCGCGTTGATGCCGCTCGCCGCACGAGGCCGCGATCGTCGCGAGATCGGTGGCGGAGACTGCCTGCGATTTGAGGAGGACTGGACAGGCCACGTCCGGGTCGTCGTGTGAGGCAAGGCGCTGCAATGTCTCGGGCGGGGCCACCTTGAGCTCGGCAAGCACCGTGCTGAGTTGGACGAGCGACTTGGCCTCGACGCGTTCCGTCAATCGCAGCAGAACGCCGTCAACCACGCCGGCGAGCAATTCCTGAGGCCGGTCGCGGCTACCGGTGAGCAACTGCACAATGCCGGATAGGATGCGTGCACAGCGGTCCGGCGGGCACGTAGCGACCGCCTGTTCCAGCTCAACCAGAATATCAGCAGGCAAATTTGCCATCATGGCAGGGGCCTGACTCAAAAAAACGCGACTATCCAATGACCTTCATTCCGCCTGACAGGCGTTAATTTGAAATGTAGAGCTTGATCGACGGGGTATCAGCGCACCGCTGGCGGCGCTGGAAACGCTATCGAAATTCGGCGAGACTCGATGCGGCGACTTGTCCTTTGAACGGGACCCTCGCCAACTGAACGAGACGAATTAGGATGATTCTTTCGGTCGAACGGGACAACCGAAAGGGGGAAACTCGGGCCGGCATCGCCGCCGGACGCGCTTGGTTACGACGCGCCGTTTCACATTGCCATGAACGATATTGCGCCCAAGGTATTTCGCTTCTCCGACGTCGATGAATTTCGAAATGCCATACGAGGCCTGAATTTCGAGTTCACGCCTTTCGTACGGAGGATTTCGGCCGAGCAGACCATTCTGTCGCTGCCCGGTTGCGACGTGAATTTCACGCGGGCGTTTCCCCGCGTCGTCGACGCGCAGCTCGTCGAGAATTGCACCGCCATCGGATTCACGATGGATGAGCTCAACGTGCCCATCCGCTTCAACGGCTCGCAGCGGGCACGACCTGTCATCGTGATCGGCAGCGGCGGCGCCGCCTACACCACCATCGAGGAGGTGGAGCGGCAAATCGCCTCGGTGGTGTTCAGGCCGGAGGTGACGGATCGCGGCTGGCCGCACGCGACATCCAGCTTCAAGATATTTGAAACGACGGCCGCGAGCCTGAACCGGCTGCGCAGCCTGGTCCGCGAGGTGCTGGCTGCCGCGTCGGAGTCGATCGGAGCCGCGGACGTGCCGCTGAAGGCCGCAGCCATGAAGGAGTCCCTGCTTGGCGCCGTCGACGACGCATTCGAAAGCGTCGTTGCCGCGCGATGGACCCTGCGTCCCAATGACGAGCGCAACTTCAGGATCTTCCGGGAGATCCGCGCGCTTCTGTCCGACGACCTCTCGCAGCCGATCTACAGCGAGGAGATTGCGCGCAAGCTCAACCTGTCCGTCCGCACCCTGCACGACGTCGTCCGCCGCTATCGCGGCATGAGCCTGCATCGCTATTTGCGCCTGCGCCGGTTGTGGCTGGTGCGTCAGCGCCTGCTCGCCGGTGCCGACAGCGTCAAGGCCGTCGCACTGGCGTTCGGCTTCTGGCATCTCAGCGACTTCTCCAGAAGCTATCGCGACCAGTTCGGCGAGACGCCGTCGCAAACGCTGGAGCTCGGACGACAACGGTAGCGCGGCAAATCGGTTGAGGCCGTACCGCTGTTTCGTGCTAGCGTGCCGGCCATGAGCAACCGCATCCTCGTCCTCTACGGCTCCTACCGTTCCGACCGCATGGGCGTCCGCCTTGCGAATTTCGTCATCGATCGCCTGCGCCAGCGCGGCGAGGAGGTCGAGTTCATCGACGCGAAGGCGATCGGCCTGCCGATGCTCGATCGCATGTACAAGGAATATCCCAAGGGGGCAGCACCCGAGGCGCTCGAGAAGCTGGCGGGGCAGATCCGCGGCGCCGACGGTTTTGTCTTCGTCACCGGCGAATACAATTGGGGCATCCAGCCCGGCCTGAAGAACCTCACCGATCACTTCCTGGAAGAGTGGTTCTGGCGCCCGGCCGCGATCGTGAGCTACTCCGCCGGCCGATTGTCCGGCGCACGCGCCTCGACCGCCTGGCATGGCACGCTGTCGGAGATGGGCATGGTCGTGGTGTCGAGCACCATCGGCGTCGGCCCGATCGCGCAGACGCTGTCGGCCGAGAGCGAGCCGATCGGCGAGGGCGGCAAGGCACTCGAGCGCTCGTTCCCGCGCTTTGCCGACGACCTCTCCTGGTGGATCGAGGCCGCCAAGGCGCAGCGGACGCGCAAGGCGCCGCCATACTAAGCTGACTAGGCGGCCCTGACCTCGCCGAGGAAGCGGTCGAACTGGCCGGCGAGATCACGCGACTGGGTCGAGAGCTGCTCGGCCGCGCCCAGCACCTCCCTCGCGGCCGCACCGGTGTCGTCGGCGGCGCGCTGCACGCCCGATATGTTGGTGTTGACCTCCTGGGTGCCGCGCGCGGCTTCCTGCACGCTGCGGGAGATCTCCCGGGTCGCTGAGCCCTGTTCTTCGATCGCAGCCGCGATCGCGGTGCCGATCTGGTCGATCTCGGCGATGACGTCGGCGACGTTGCGGATCGCGTTCACGGTCTCGTCGCTTGCGGACTGGATCGCGGTGATCTGCTCGGAGATTTCGGTGGTGGCCTTGGCGGTCTGGCCCGCCAGCGACTTCACCTCGGATGCGACGACCGCAAAGCCGCGGCCGGCGTCGCCGGCGCGGGCGGCTTCGATGGTCGCGTTGAGCGCCAGCAGATTGGTCTGCTCGGCAATGCTCTGGATCAGCGTAACGACGTCGCCGATCTTCTGGGCACCCTCGGCGAGCGCGCGCGCGGTGTCGCCGGTGCGGCGGGCGTTGTCGACGGCGCGGGCCGCGATCTCGGTGCTTTGTGCCACCTGACGGCCGATCTCGGAGATCGAGGAGGTCAGCTCTTCGGTCGCGCTCGCGACCGTCTGCACGTTGGTCGAGGTCTGCTGCGAGGCGGCGGCGACGACCGCGGCCTGGCTGTTGGTCTGGGCCGCCGTCGAGGTCATCGATTGCGCCGTGCTTTCCATGGTGGAGGAGGCGCGGGAGAGGCCGCCGACGAGCTCGGTGACCTTGGCTTCGAATGCGCGGGTGAGCCCGTCGAGCGCCTGGGCGCGGCGCATCTTGCCGTCGTTCTCGGCCTGCTTCTCGGCTGCGAGCCGGTCGGCCCGGATCATGTTGTCCTTGAACACCTGGACGGCGGAGGCCATCGCACCGATCTCGTCGGAACGCTCGGCGCCGGGAATCTCGTCAGCAACGTCGCCGTCGGCGAGCCGCGACATCCGCGTCGTCAGGCTGACGATCGGAGCGCAGACGCGGCGGCGGACCATCACGATCAGGCCGGCGCTGGCGATCAGCACGGCGAGGAGGCCGGCCAGCGCAATGGTGAAGCTGGTGCGCGCGGCGGAGGAAGCGCCGGCGAGGATCTGCTCGGCGTTGTCGTAGAAGGCGTCGCGGACGCCGATGATGGACCCGAGGCCCTTCTGGGACGCCACGTAGAAGGTTTCGACATCGTGTTCGTACTTGCCGCTGACGGCGCCGTCCTTGACGAGCTTCATCTCGCGGCCGAATTCCTCGACGTAGTTCGAGTTCATCGTCTCCAGCGCTGCGGCGACGTTGGCCGGAGTTGCCGCATTGCCACGCAATTCCATCAGCGACATCACGATCTGGTCGTTGCGGCCCTGCATGCGGGCCATGTCGGCCTTCTCGGCGTCGTTGGCCACTTTCTTCGCGCCGACGAGGTTCTTGTGCACGCTGGAATTGAGGCCGCCGACGTCGCGCAGCGTCATGGCGATGTTGGCGTAGTTGGACTGGCGGTAGGCGTCGCCGTTCAGGATCGCCATACGGCGGACCTGCTCGTTGAGCAGCGCGGTGACTCCCGCGTTGAGCACGGCATTGTCGGCGACGACCTTTTTGGCCGCGTCCTTGCGGGCATCCGCAGGCCCTGCGATCGCCTTGTCGATGGCCTCGCGGAGCGCGGTGAATTTCGAATTGATCGCGTCGATGTTGCTGCCGATGGTGGCGCCGTCGTCGAACGGGCCGGGCAGCTCCTTGCGCAGCGTGTTCATTCTGTCGCGGGCGCCGTCGGTCTGCTTGCGCAGCTTATCGTGCTCGGTCAGCTGCGCCGGATCGACGGTCGCGGGCCCGTAGAGGATGTTGGTGGCGAAGCCGCGCTCGGGGTTGAGGTAGCGCGGGATGTCGCTGGCGGCGCGGACGATCGCGAGTCGTCCCTGCGCTTCGGCGATCCTGTCCATCGTCTGGTACTTCGTCACGGCGACGTAGACGGCGAGGCCGCCGCCGACTGTCGAGAGCGAGACGATGGCGGTGGTCAGCAGCGTACCGATTTTCATGATCTGTCCGGCAATTGGCGCGGGGAAGAAAATTATTCTGCGCAAACGATAGGCAGCCGGTGTTAATCCGGAGTTTACGCTGCCGGCCGCCATGCTCCGCCTGCATGCGTCTATTCGTCTAGGCGTAGGTCGCGCTAGCGCGCCGGCTGATCGAGCCTGGCGAGCATCTCCAGCGTCGCGCCGTCGCGCTCGCCTGCGAAATATCGGGCGAGCGCCTGGTCGAAGACGGGTTCGTCGGAGACTGCGCCGAACAACGTCATCGACGAGCGGAATTTGGCGTCATCGGGCGCGCCGAGGATCGCGTTGATGGTTCGTCCCTCGACGGCAAGCACGAGCGTGGTGCATTCAATGAGTCGCGGACCGAGTACGGGGTGGGCGAGGTAGGCTCTGGCCTCGGCGCGCGAGCCGATGGCGTAGCGCTGCGACATGGTGCTGAAGCCGAGGCCGGCGATCTGCGGGAAGACGAACCACATCCAGTGAGTCTGTTTCCGGCCCCGGGCCAGCTCCCCCTGGACGTCGCGAAAAACCGGGTCCTGGGCCCTGACAAAGCGCTCTAGGTCGAAAGGATCGGTCATTGGATACCTCAAGGGGGGCTTGCCGGCCGCGATTATGCCTAAGTTTTGGCTCCCAATGCGATAGCTGGTATAGAGTCTCCGGACGGGGGTTGGGCCCCTCCGGGGGTTGATTTGGGGATCTGATGGTTTCCGACCGCGCAAGCGCCGAAAGGCTGTTGTCGCGCCGCCGTATTGGGCGAGCGGAGACGATACTGCTGTCTTTGGCAGCCGTCGCGCTGGCACTGGGAGCGGCCGCCTGGGTCGCGGACATGGGCGATTCGACACCGCTGGTCACCGCCTCACTGCCTCCAGCCGCCGCACTGCCTCCGGCCAATGGCCCTTCGTTTGACGACCGTTTCGCTTCGGTATCCAGCAGCCCGCCCGCCCGTGACTTCGGCCTGCGGACGCTGGAGCGCTCCGCGGTGAGCGCGGTCCAGCTCAAGCTGCGCGACGCCAAGGCGATGCTGGCCCAAAAACTCCAGGGCGACGACTGGCGCTCGACCCTGACCGGCTCGACCCTGACCGATGACGACCGGCACGTGGTTGACGAGACGAGGCCGTCGCAGCGCGCCGACGCCATCCCGGTGCCGCGCTCGCGCCCGGCCCAGGCAGACCTCGCGTCCCAGATCGCCTCGAGCCAAGCCTATGCCGAGACCAACCCAAGGGTCGACAACCGCAACTTCTTCGAAAAATTCACCGACAAGATCAAGCTGGCGTCACTGACTCCCGGCGACGGCCTGCTCAGCAGGGCGCCTGATCTCGCCGCGCTCGGCTACGATTCACGCACGGCGGTCTATGACATCAAGGCCAAGGCGCTTTACCTGCCGAGCGGCATCGCGCTGGAAGCGCATTCGGGCATGGGCGCGCTGATGGACGACCCCGACCATGTCGACCAGCGCATGGTTGGCGCGACCCCGCCGGCGACCTATGATTTGAAGCCGCGCGAAAAGCTGTTCCACGGCGTCCGTGCCCTGCGCTTGACGCCCACTGACGGCACCAGTGCGCTCGGCCGCGTCGGCCTGCTCACCCACAACTACATGCTCGGGCCACGGGGCGACTCCAATGGCTGCGTCTCGATCAAGGACTATGATCGCTTCCTGAAGTCCTGGGACAATGGCGAGTTCAACCGCCTGGTCGTCGTGCCTAGCCTGCGCGGATCGGCGACCGCCTCGCAGCGCGCGAGTACCGACTCCTGATATTTGCTGGACGGCGGGGCTGCCGTTTCCTCTTCGTTAAGCCGACCTCGTCCAGAAGCAGCCCATGAGTGATCCCCAGAGTTCCGAGACCCCGCTGCGTACGACGTTCAAGATCAAGCTGAACGGCGACACGCTGGCGATTGCGACCGTCGGCCAGGCCTATCAATTCCTCACCAACTTCAAATCGGTCGAGTGGATGGAATTCCGCTCGCTCCATGAAGAGGCGGTCGCGGCGCTCGAAGGCGCCGCCGACAACGCCATGCTCGCGGTGCAGGCGACCAACGCTGTGCGCGCGCTGTTCGTGAGCGCGAAGCTGCTCTGAGCAGCCTTTCAACGCGCTCTCGTCGCCCGGATTGCGCTGCGCGCCATCCGGGCTATGGACGCCAGCAGGCCTTCCGCTCCCAGCTTGAACTCCGCTATAGGAACGGGCAAACGGTCCGCGAAGACCGTGGCTAGACGCCGATATGTATCTTTGAAACTTACTTCCAGGGAGAGACCCCAACATGAAACGCCGTACATTCCTCAAGGGCGGCGCGGTCGCCGGTGCGACGACGCTGGTTGCTGCACCTGCGATTGCGCAAGGCGCGCCCGAGATCAAATGGCGCCTGACCTCGAGCTTCCCGAAGTCGCTCGACACCATCTACGGCACGGCGCAGACCTTTGCGAAATACGTTGCGGAAGCCACCGACAACAAATTCCAGATCCAGACCTTCGCGGCCGGCGAGCTCGTCCCCGGCCTCCAGGCGCTCGATGCCGTCAGCGTCGCGTCCGTCGAGATGGCGCAGACGCCGCTGTATTTCTACATCGGCAAGGAGCCGGCGCTGGCCTACGCCACCGGCGCGCCGTTCGGCATGAACCATCGCCACCAGGAATCCTGGTGGTATTTCGGCGGCGGCGCCGAACTCACCAACGAGGCGCTGAAGCCGTTCAAGACGCACGCCATCCTCTGCGGCAATTCCGGCACCCAGATGGGCGGCTGGTTCCGCAAGGAGATCAAGACCGTCGACGATCTCAAGGGCCTCAAATTCCGCATCGCCGGCATGGGCGGCCATGTACTGGCCAGGCTCGGCATCGTGCCGCAGCAGCTCGCCGGCGGCGACGTCTATGCGGCGCTGGAGAAGGGCTCGATCGACGCCGCTGAATTCGTCGGTCCCTATGACGACGAGAAGCTCGGTTTCCAGAAGGTCGCCAAGTACTATTACTTCCCCGGCTGGTGGGAAGGCGGCGCGATGCTGCACATGATCGTCAATGACGAGAAGTGGGCGAGCTTGCCGAAGCAGTACCAGGCGATCGTCAATCAGGCCGCCTCGGCGGCCGGCGCCTGGATGCTGGAGAAATACGACAGCGTGAATCCGGCGGCCCTGAAGCGGCTGATCGCCAACGGCGCGGAGCTGAAGGCGTTCCCGCAGCCGGTGCTGGAAGCCTGCTACAACGCGACCCAGGAGCACCTGAACGAGCTCGCCGCCAAGAGCGACCTGTTCAAGCGCACCAAGGAGAGCCACGACGCCTATATGAAGGAGCTGCTGTTCTACACGCAGATCGCGGAAAACTTCTACGACAACTATCTGCTCAGCAAGATGCGGAATAAGACTTGATGACGAGCAGGGCGCGGTGACTACGCCGCGCCCCGCTTCCGTAGCCCGGATGGAGCGCAGCGAAATCCGGGATCTCGCACGTCAACGGCACCGCCCCGGATTACGCTGCGCTCCATCCGGGCTACGGACGCATCGGGCAGCTTACCCCGCGCTCAACCCCAGCTTCGCATAGATCCGCCGCGCATAGGCGCCGAACGCGTCGGTCGTCTTGAGCGGCAGGTCGCGCGGGAAGGGCAGGTCGATCGGGAAGTAGTCGGCCATCTTCGCAGGCCCCGCCGTCAGCACGGCGCAATGCGAGGACAGGAACACGGCTTCCTGGATCGAGTGCGTGACGAAGATGATGGTCTTGCCGCTCTCGCGCCAGATCCGCAGCATCTCCAGATTCATCTGCTCGCGTGTCAAGGCGTCCAGCGCCCCGAACGGCTCGTCCATCAGGATCAGTTTTGGATCGTGAATGAAGGCCCGCGCGATCGCGGTGCGCTGCTGCATGCCGCCCGAGAGCTCTCGCGGATATTTCTGCTCGTAGCCGGCAAGCCCGACCAGGTTGAGCAGATCGCGCGCCCGCTCGCGCGCGGCCTTGATGGGCAGGCCAACGATCTCGGCCGGCAACAGCACGTTGTCCAGGATGGTGCGCCACTTCAGCAGCAGCGCCTGCTGGAACACCATGCCGATGTCGCGGGTCGGATCGAACGGGCTTTTGGCATTGCCAATTCTGACGGTGCCGCCGTCGGCGCCGTGCAGGCCGGCCAAGATCTTCATCACCGTGGTCTTGCCGCAGCCGGAGGGGCCGACCAGCGAGACGAGCTCACCTTCCTGCACGTCCATCGTGACGTCGGACACCGCCAGGAACTCGGCGCCGCCGCTGCGATAGACCTTTCGGACGCCGCTCAGGCTGATGAAGGGCTCGGCGCTCATGCCAGCCATTTGTCCAGATTGGAGGCGACGAAGGCGTCGTCGCCGAGGTCGGCGTGCTCGCGAGTGACGCGGTCGATCTCTTCCTTCTGGCCGGGGCTGAGGCCCTCGTTCGGGTCGAGGCACCACAGGCCCTGCATCAGGCCCTGACGCCGCAGCACTTCGTGGCAACCGGCGATGCAGCCGTGAAAATTGTTGGCGACGTCGAAGAAGGCGCTGTTGCAGTCGGTGACGCGGGCATCGAGCGCGAGCAGATCGGCCGGCACGGCCTCCTTGTGCCGCGCCGCCTTGCAGCGCTCGAACTGTTTGATGGCGCTCGCGGTCCACACCGACCAATGGCCGAGCAGACCGCCTTTGAAGTAGGTGCGCGTGGTGATGCCGTTGTCGCGCAGGTCGAACGGCAGCATCAGGTCGAGCAGGATGTGGTCGTCGTTGCCGGTGTAGAGCGCGACGCGGTCGAGCGCACCGGCGGCTGCGACGCCGCGCAGCACGTCGAGCGTGCGATAGCGGTTGAACGGCGCGATCTTGATCGCGATCACATTGTCGATCGCGGCGAAGCGCTGCCAGAACCGGCTCGACAGGACGACCCCGCCGACGGCCGGCTGGAGATAGAAGCCGACCAGCGGGATCTCGGCGGCGACCGCCGTGCAATGCGCAATGATCTCATCCTCGGAGGCGCTCTTCATCGCGGCGAGGCTGAGGAGCCCTGCGTGATAGCCGATATCGCGCGCGGTGCGGGCCTCAGCCGCTGCCTGCCGGGTCGGGCCGGCGAGGCCCGCGACCATCGCCAGCGGACGCTTGGTCCAGTTCGCAGCGGTCTCGGCGGCGAGCTCGAGCACGGGACGGTAGAGGCCGACGTCCCGGATCGCAAATTGCGTGGTGTGGACGCCGACCGCGAGGCCGCCCGAGCCGGCGTCGATGTAGTAGCGCGTCAGCGCGCGCTGATGCTTCTTGTCGAGCTGGCGCTCCGCCGTGAGCGCGAGGGGGTGAGCCGGCAGCACGGTGCCGTCGGCGATCAGCTTGCGGACGTCGCTGTTAATCTGGCTGTGGTGCATGATGTCCTATCCGAATTCAGGGCCGGCGACGGCGAATGGCGTATCCTTCGCAGCGGTGGTGGCGGGGCCGAACCGCATGCGCTGGAACGGCCGCTCGATGGTCCAGCCCGAGGCGGTCAATCCGTCCAGGAATGCGGCTTGCGACGCAACGGCATCGATCAGAATCGGGCCGGTCTCGGAGCGCGCGATCGCATGAACCAGGGCCAGCGCCGGCGCGGCATTGTTGGCAAACAACGGCCCGATATGGCGCGCGGTTCGGCCGTCGCGAACCAGCGCGATGGCGCCATGCGCGGCGACGATACGTGAGCCGGAGCGCAGGGCGATGGCGGAGAGGAGCGCGGTGCGGTCGAAACCGGTGGTGCGCCGGTCCCGCGCCCGCAGCGCATCGATGGTCGCCGATGAAGGCGGTGGGGCTTCGGCTCGCCCGGATCTCACCAGCTTCATCCGGCGCAATTGCAGCGTCGGCGTGAATCCGAGCGGCCCGTAGACGGCGGCGCCGTCGGGCGTCGCGTCGAGCCAGCTCGTCAGGCCGTTCTTGCGCGCGGTTTCCAGGCAAGCATCGACGAGACGGGTGGCGAGGCCGCGGCGGCGATGCGTGCCCGATACCAGCACCATGCTGATCCAGGCGTTGTTGCCGGAATAGGGCAGCAGCGCCGCGGTCGCGACCAGCCGTAGGCCGTCGCGAATACCGAACACCACGCCCTCGTGCAGGAAGATTCGCCAGTCCTCCTCGGTCTGGTTCCACTGCGCTTCCGTCGACAGCGCCAGCCCGGCGATCGCGTCGTCGACGGCGAGCTTGAGGATGGGCGGACCGTCAGTAGCGTCCATCGCGCACCTCGTATTTGGTGGGCTTGCCGAGGCTTGGCATGGCGCGGGACACCCAGTCCGCGGTCCAGGCGATCAACTGCTCGGTGTCGACCACGGGCAGGCCGAACAGCTCGACCGCCCTGGACGTGTCAGTGAGCCACGCCGTGGGTTCTTCCTTGCCTGTCAGCACCGGCGCGCGGCCGAAGCGCGCGCCGAATTTTGCTGCGAGATCTCGCACCGCCAAAATCTCGTGTCCGCTGACATTGATCGGCGAGGTCGGCGCGGTGCAATGCGAAAGGCACCGCAGCGCCTGCGCGGATGCATCGCCCTGCCAGATGAAATTGACGTGGCCGAGACTGACATCGATCGGCGTTCCCGTGAGCACCTTTGTGGCGATGTCGTGCAGCACGCCATAGCGCATGTCGATCGCGTAATTGAGCCGGAACAGGCGGCCCGGCGTTTCAAACTTGCGCGAAAAATACTCGAACATGCGCTCGCGGCCGACGCAGGACTGGGCGTATTCGCCGGGCGGGTTCGGCGCCATGTCCTCGGTCGCGCCTTTGCCGTCGACGGGGACGAAGGGATAGATGCAGCCGGTCGAGAACGCCACGATGCGCGACATCGGGAAGGCCTGTGCGACCAGCGCCGGGACATGCGCGTTCATCGCCCAGGTCAGCGACAGGTCGCCCTCGGCGCCGAACTTGCGGCCGGCCATGAAGACTATGTTGGGTGCCTTCGGCAGGGCCTGAATCGCGCTCTCGTCCATCAGGTCGCAACTGATCGTCTCGACGCCGCGCGCGTGCAGCCAGTCCTTGACGCTCGCATCGCTGAAGCGGGCGACGCCGATGACGCGGCGATCGGGTGCGGCGGCTTTCGCGAGCCCCGCCAGCGTCGGTCCCATCTTGCCGGCGACGCCTAGGATCATGATGTCGCCCTCGACCTTCTTGAGGTCGTCGATCAGCGCCTGGGTCGGCCGGCACAGGAGATCGTCGAGGGCTGCGATATCCGGGATCGTCTTCGGCAGCGTCTGGCGGGTGAGCAGCATGGATCGGTCCTTGTCGTTAGTTTTGCCTGGCATCGCCGACCACGAACATGCGTTCGAGGGCGAGGACCAGGCCGTAGAGAGCGACGCCGAGCAGGGTCAGCAGCACGACGGCCATCACCATCGCGGGCGTGTCGAGCGACGACTGCACCTGGATCATGAGATAGCCAAGCCCGCGCTCGGAGGCGATGAACTCGCCGACGATGGCGCCGGCCACCGCGAGGATGGCGCCGACCTTCATGCCGGAGAACACGTAAGGCAGCGATCCCGGCAACTGGATCTTGCGGAACAGCGTCCAGCGCGAGCCGCGCAGCGATTTGACGAGGTCGAGCAGGTCCGGCTCGACCTCGCGCAGGCCGCGCGCGGTGGTCAGCAGGATCGGGAAGAAGCAGATGCTGAAGGCGATCAGAATGTTCGGCACGATGCCGTAGGAGAACCAGACGATGAAGAGCGGGCCGAGCGCGACCTTCGGGATCATGTTCATCGTCACGAACAGCGGCAGCAGCACGAGGCTCAGCAGCGGTGCCCAGCTGAAAATCACCGCGAGCGCGACGCCGACGAACGCGCCGAGGGCGAAGCCGCCGAGGATCTCGATGGCGGTGACCAGCGTGTTGGCGCCCCAGGCATAGCTCGCGGTGCCCAGCGTCTGCACCGTCGCGAGCGGGGAGGGCAGGATGAATTTCGGTACGTGGAAGGCATCGACCGCGACCTGCCAGAGCACGAGCACGGCGAGATGCACGATCAGGATGATCGCAAAGCTGCGCGAGGTGCGTGCGCCGTCTCCGGTCACCGGTTGCTCCCTGTTGCCAGCGGCCACCTTGCCACTGTTCGTCAGCCTAACCGGCCTTGAAGGAACTTTCAACCAGTTGGTTGATTATGGCCGGAGCGAATGCAGCAAGAGGTCGACGACATGCCTGCGGCGGGCGCGCCTTGCCGCCCGGCTCGACAGGTCCTTGCCGAAGATCGCCGACAGCGTCGGCGTGTTGGAGAGATAGAAATAGCTGAGGCCGGCGATGGAGATATAGAGCTGGATCGGATCGATCCCCTTGCGGAACACGCCGGTGCGGACGCCCTCGTGGAGGATGTGGGAGACGCTCTTCACCAGCGGCGAATGCATCGCCTCCAGCCGCGTCGAGCCGCGGACGTGGCGGGCGCCGCCGCGGTTCTCGTCGTTCAGGAGCACGATGAAATCGGGGTTTGTTGCGAGGTAATCGAACGAGGCCTCGATCAGCTTCCGGATCGCCTTTTCCGGCGGCAGGCCTTCGAGGTTGAGCTGGCGCTCCTGCTCGCGGATATCGGCGTAGACCCATTCGAGCACAGCCAGATAGAGCGCGTCCTTGTCGCCGAAGTAGTGGTAGACGAGCTGCTTGTTGACGCCGGCGCGCTCGGCGATCTCGTCGACGCGGGCGCCGGCAAAGCCGTGCCGGGCGAACTCCAGGCGCGCCGCGGTGAGCAGCTTCTTGCGGGTGGCGACGGGATCGCGCCGCTGCGGCACGGTGTCGCCTGAACGTTTTGCGGGCATTTCCAACCAGACAGTTGACAAGTCGAGGGCGGCTTGTTGCATTGGTATCCTCACACGGGGAGAGCGACAAGCCGGGTCGCGGCAATGAGGAGGGATGCGATGAAGCGTTTGCAGGCTGCGGGCTCGGCTTTGGCTTTGGCCCTGATGCTCGGTGTGCCGGCGGTGCCGGCGAGCGCGGGCGAGGCGGTCAATCTGATCCTGAACTGGACGCCGACGGCCGACCATTCGCCGTTCTATTACGCCAAGGCGCAGGGCTGGTACGAGAAGGCCGGCATCGACCTGACCATCGAGGTCGGCAAGGGCTCCGGCGTCTCCGCCGCCAAGGTCGGCTCCGGCGGCTCGCCGTTCGGCATCGCCGATCTCGCCACCATGCTGGTCGCCAAGAGCAAGGGCGCGGACGACGTCGCGCTGATGAGCATCTACGCCAACACCGGCCAGACGTTTTATTGGCTGAAGAGCTACGGCGTGAATGGCGTGAAGGATTTTCCGAGCCACAAGATCGGCAACCCACCCGGCGACGCCTCGCGGGTGATGTGGCCGGCTTTTGCGAAGGCCGCAGGTATCGCGCCTGATGCCGTCAGCTTCGTCAATATCGGGCCGACCGCGAAAATCGCGGCGCTGAAGAGCCACACCGTCGACATCATCAGCGACTTCTACAACGAGCACGATCTGAAGGTGACAGAGTTCGGAAGCGATCTCGGCTTCGTCAACTGGAAGGACATCGGGCTCAACCCCTACGGCAATTCGCTGATCGTCAACGGCGCTTATCTCCAGAAGAACCCCAAGCTGGTCGAGGAGTTCGTGCGCGTCTCGCAGAAGGCCTTTGCGGCCTGCGTCGCCGACGTCACGCCGTGCCTGAAGGCGCTGCTCGACCAGGTCTCCGGTCTCGACAAGGAGAACCAGGAACGGCAGTGGGAGCGCATCAAGTATTTGATGACCGACGAGTTCACGACCACCAAGGGTCTCGGCTGGATCGACGGCGAGCGGATGAAGAAGGACTATGAGCTGGTCCAAACCTATCTCGGCATGGAGAAGCCGTTCGACGTCTCTACGGCCTTCACGACCAAGATGCTGGATCCCGCCGTCAAGATGGATGCGACCAAGGTGAAGAAGTAGGGCACCCGTAGCCCGGATGGAGCGCAGCGAAATCCGGGACAGTGCATCGTCGGCGGCAGGTTTCCCGGATTGCGCTTCGCTCCATCCGGGCTACAAGCGGAAGCGCTTGCTGCGTATCGTCAGCTCTTTTTCATCTCGTAGACGTGTTCGGGCCCGGGAAAGGCGCGTGACCGCACGTCGGCGGCATACCCTTCGATCGCCGCTTCGATGGCCGGACCAAGATTGCCGTACCGCCTGACGAATTTCGGGGTTCGTGGCGACAGCCCGAGCATGTCCTCGAGCACGAGCACCTGACCGTCGCAGGCCGCGCTCGCACCGATGCCGATGGTGGGGATCGCAATCGTCTCCGTAATCTTGCGCGCCAACGGCTCGGCCACGGCTTCGACGACGACCGAGAATGCACCGGCATCGGCGACGGCCTTCGCATCGTCCTCGATCGGGCCCCAGTCCACCTCGTTGCGCCCCTGGGCACGAAACGAACCGAGCGTGTTGATGGATTGCGGAGTGAGGCCAATATGACCCATCACCGGGATGCCGCGCCCGGACAGGAATGCAATCGTCTCCGCCATGCGAACGCCGCCTTCAAGCTTCACCGCGCCGCATTGCGTTTCCTTCATGATCCGCACCGCGGAGTTGAACGCCTGCTCCCTGGAAGCTTCATACGAGCCGAACGGCATGTCGACGACGACCAGCGCCTGCTTCGAGCCGCGCATCACCGCGGCGCCCTGGAGGATCATCATGTCGAGCGTAACAGGCACCGTCGTCTCGAAGCCGTGCATGACGTTGCCAAGGGAATCGCCGACCAGAATGACATCGCAATGCCGATCCACCAGTGCGGCCGTATGCGCGTGATAGGACGTCAGCATCACGATCGGTTCGCCCCGCTTGCGTGCACGGATGTCCGGCGCGGTCTTGCGCCTGATGGAAGACTGAATTGACATGCTCGGCTCCGTCCACGGGGGAGGCGGATCGAAACCAGATGCCATGAGCATGTCAATCCGGATGGTCGGGTCTGCGATCACAATGGACGGCGTGAGGGCCCACTGTCTCGACATTCTCAGTGTCATCGCCCGCGTAGGCGGGCGATCCAGTATTCCAGAGGCCGTGCCATGATGCGGATAAGCCGCGGCGTACTGGATGCCCCGGTCAAGCCGGGGCATGACCGCGGTGTGTTGCGCGGAAGCGCTCGCCCAAGCCCTTCCGCAGGCCCAGCCCGTCCACACCCCCACGTGCCCACGGAGAAATTAACTGGCCGTTAACCAAATCCGCTGCATCGTTAACCATTCAATAACAGGGATCGAGTCGGCCGCTATGGAGGCTGCAGCAAAAGTCCAACGCCAAATGGTTCGCCTGCGCGGGCGCTCCTACGTGGCCTTCGTGTTCGTGCCGACGGTTCCGATCCAGGACTGGCTGCAGGAGATCGACGCCACGATCGCGCGCTCGCCGGGCTTCTTCGCCGGCCGGCCCGTGGTGATCGATCTGTCCTCGGTCGATCTCAGCCAGTCCGGCATCGCCCATCTGCTCACGAGCCTCCAGGATCGCAACATCCGGGTGCTCGGGATCGAGGGGGTGGAGGAGGGCCGGCTGACGCCGACGATGCCGCCGCTGCTCTCGGGCGGGCGCAGCTGCGTGGTCGAGCCGAGCGCGCCGAAGAAGGCCGAGGCGAAGGCCGTAACCAAGCCGACCTCGCTCCTGCTCGATAGCCCGGTGCGCTCGGGCCAGACCGTGATCTTCCCGGAAGGCGACGTCACCATTCTGGGCTCGGTCGGCTCCGGCGCCGAAGTCGTCGCCGGCGGTTCCATCCACATTTACGGCGCGCTCCGCGGCCGTGCCATGGCGGGGGTCAATGGGCACACGAGCGCCCGCATCTATTGTCAGAAGATCGAGGCTGAACTGCTTGCAATTGATGGATTTTACCAGACTGCGGACGACATCGACGCCGCTTTGCGCGGCAAGCCGGCGCAGGCCTGGCTGCAGGGGAATACCATGCGAATTACAGCACTGAACTGACCAGCAAAGGAGACATTTCAGATGAGTAAGGTACTGGTCGTGACATCAGGCAAGGGTGGGGTCGGCAAGACCACGACGACCGCCGCACTGGGGGCTGCGCTGGCGCAGCGCGGCGACAAGGTCGTCGTCGTCGATTTCGACGTCGGCCTGCGCAACCTCGACCTCGTCATGGGCGCCGAACGCCGCGTCGTGTTCGATCTCATCAACGTGGTGCAGGGCGTCGCAAAGCTGCCGCAGGCGCTGATCCGCGACAAGCGGCTGGAGAATCTCTGGCTGCTGCCGGCCTCGCAAACCCGCGACAAGGACGCGCTGACGGAAGAGGGCGTCGGCAAGGTCATCGACGATTTGCGCGACCGCTTCGACTGGGTGATCTGCGACAGCCCAGCCGGCATCGAGCGCGGCGCCTCCATGGCGATGCGCTTTGCGGACGAGGCCGTGATCGTCACCAATCCGGAAGTTTCCTCGGTGCGCGATTCCGACCGCATCATCGGCATGCTCGATTCCAAGACGGTGCGGGCCGAGAAGGGCGAGCACGTCCAGAAGCACATTCTCATCACCCGCTACGATGCCTCGCGCGCCGCGCGCGGCGAGATGCTGACCATCGACGACATCCTCGAAATCCTCGCAACGCCCTTGCTCGGCATCATCCCCGAGAGCCAGGACGTGTTGAAGGCCTCCAATGTCGGCACGCCGGTGACGCTGTCGAACGTGGACGGTGCACCCGCACGGGCCTATATCGACGCGGCGCGGCGGCTGTGCGGCGACACCGTGGCGATGCAGGTTCCGGCCGAGCGCAGGCGCTTCATGGATCGTCTGCTGCGACGGAGGGCTGCATGAGCATGGGTCTGCTTCGGCTTCTCCGCGGCAAGAAGGCCTCGGCACCCGTCGCACGCGAACGGCTGCAGATCCTGCTTGCCCATGAACGCGGATTGCGCGGCCAGCCCGATCTGCTCGGCGTGCTGCGCGAGGAAATTCTTGCTGTCGTGTCCAGGCACGTCACGCTGGACCCGACCAAGGTCATCGTCCGGCTCGAGCGCGGCGACGAGGTATCGACCCTGGAGGTCGATATCGAGGTGCCGAACGATTTGGAGCGCAAGCGCGCGGCGGTCGGGTAGGGGATCCGGCCGGTACACTGCAAATTTGGGGTGGGTGAGAAGGCGGTCCGCTGGGCATAGCGGACCGCCTTTGTCTTGCTTGCTCGTCACGTCAAATTCCAGGCCTGCCGATGTGATCGGTCGTGGGCGGAACGGGACCTGCGGCGAAATCGTTGTCAGAGGCCGCGGAGCGCCAAGCCAGGCGCTGCGGTTTCCTGAACAGGAGAGCGCCCATGATATCCGAGATCCAGGTCCACACCATCGCGCGCCAGATGCTGGAAAAACATGGTTTCGCTGCGATTGCGAAGGCCGCCGAGCAGGCGCAGGCCTGTGAGGGCCGCGGCGAGGCCGATGAGGCCAAGGAGTGGCGTCACATCGAGGACGCCATGAAGATCATCCGCGGCCCGCACCAGAGCTGATCCGCGGCCAGCGCGCTCAGCGCTCCCCGCGGTCGGCGCCCGGCTGCGTAGTGCGATTTTGTGTCTGCGGCTGGGGACGCTCGCCTGTCTCTTTGCAGGGCAGCGGTTCCCACGAGCCGTCGGGTGCCTGCTGGTAAGCACTGCAGGATGACGAGGTGGATTTTTCCTCGCCTTTCTGGGCATCGGAGTTCTTCGCCAGGGCGGGCGCGGTCAGCACAGCGGCGGCCGCAAATGCGCCGGCGAAAACAAAATGGATACTCCGCATGTGGGCTCTCCTGTTCGAATTCGAAGAGGCCGCATGGTGTCGAGGATTATGACGATAGTTGGCCGCCGCGACGGTTCCGCCACGGCGTGCTTAACGCCGCGAGAGAGCGCCTAGCCGCCCTTGCTGCGGATCAGGCCGGCGAGGTTGGTCTTCTGGGCCTCGCACCAGCCGGGCATGCCGAGGCGGCGCTGGTCCATGTCGGTCGCCTGCGTCGCGACCGCGACCTCGGCCATCAAATCATCGTCCTGCTTCTCGCCCATCTTGCCGCCGGTGTGCATCCAGGCGATCGCCTTGCGTACCTTCTCGGTGGTGCCGTCCGGCAGCTGCATCTGCTGCGCCTTCTGCACGAGGTCCTGATAGACGAGATCGGTGTTCGGACATTCCACCTTGGCGGCGAAGGCCTGCAAGACCATCGTCACATAGGTCGAGCGTGCACGGTCCGCCGCTTGGGCCGGCGCGGTGAGCAGTAACAGACCTGCGATCAGGAAACCGGTGCGCATCCTTGGTATCTCCTCCGTTTTTTTGGGAGGCTAGCGTCCGGCAAGCCACTCCGCAATGGTGCCGGGACGTATTTGTCGCTCCCCGGTGCGGTGCGCTATCGTCAGCCCGTCCTGGCCACGGAGAGCGACATGAGCCTGTTGAGCACGCCGTTCGACCCCGCACGCGACACGGCCCTCGTCACCGGCGCAGGCAACGGCATCGGCCGCGCGATTGCGCAGGCGCTGGTCGGCGAGGGCGTTCGGACCGTGTTCGCCGATGTGAGCCTGGAACGGGTGAGCGCGGCGATCAGCGCGAGCGGCAGGCCTGAACTGGCGGTGCCGTGGGTCGGCGATCTCGCCAGGTCAGACGCTTGCGATGCCCTGCTGGCCGCCGCAGAGGGGCTCGGCGAGGTCTCGCATTTCGTGCACAGCGCATCGCCGCCGCGGCGCGAGGCCGATCATGCGCTCGCGGTCGATCGCAAGACCTGGCAGGAGATGCATGCCGTCAATCTCGATGCCGGATTCCATCTGGCGCGCGGGCTGGCAAAACGGCTGATCGCGGCGAAACGGCCGGGCTCGTTCCTGTTTCTCACCTCGCTGCACGCGGGCACGCCGCGCAACCTGCCGCATTATTCGACGGCGAAGGCGGGGATGGCGATGCTGGTGAAGGAGCTCGCGAAGACGCTCGGGCGTCACGACATCCGCGTCAACGCGCTGGTGCCCGGCGCGATCGCGGCGGGCGGGTTCGTTGCCGACGCCTCGCTGGCGAAGCACATTCCGCTCGGGCGCCTCGGCGAGGCCAAGGACCTCGCGCCGATGGCGCTTGCGGTGCTGTCGAACAAGCTCTCGGGTTACGTCACCGGCGCAGCCTTCGTCGTCGACGGCGGATTGTCGCTGACGAACTGGTTCGAGCCGCCGGAGCTGGACGACTAAAGCCCCGTTCCGATGACTCGGACGATGCTTTTGAGTCACGGTTCGACGCGCTTTTTGCGCGAACCGGTTTCCAAATCGCTCGAAAACGCTGTGGCCTAGCGTCGCCAGGCCGGCACGGGATCGAGCGGCGTGCGATAGACCTCGTTATGATCGCGATCGGTGACGCGCACCGCGCAACCCTTCCGTTGCAGCTCCGGCTTCACCTGCGACAGCTCGGTAGCCAATTGAACGGCGCGATCGGAAGCGACCTCGATGTCTTCGAGGATGATTCCACCCTGGTTCTTGAACTCTTCACCAACCACGAGATCGAAGGAATAGTAGGGCATTCGATTTCCCCGGTGTGACGACGTGAGCTTCAGTGGAAGTCTCAACACATCCCGGATGATACCACTGAGTCGATATTTTCGAATGAACAGGTCGCGCAATCTCTGTGCTTATGGCGCAGAAATCATGTGCAGCAATTGTGTGCGTTAAGATTTTATTAAATATGTCGACGTGATCATAAGGCATGGAATTGCAGCAGAACCGGGCTCCGGGAACCGGCAGCTGCAAGAGAAGGCCGGCGGCATAAATCCCGACGGCCTTTTCTCTTGACGGAAGACGATCGAAATATCGGTCTCCGTAATCGCCCGGACTCAACGCACCGCATCGACTCGGACAGCTTGGGCGACGTCGCGACAGCGACGCTGCGCTCGCGCCTGGTCTAGCGGAGCGGCATCGGCGGACGCACGACAGGTCCGTCGTCATCGGCAACGGCTTGCGTCGTGGCGACCGGTGCTGCTGTCGGCGCGGCCGCGGCAGCCTGCGAAGGCGGCGGAGGTGCAAGCGGCGCGGGCGAATAGGCCGGCATGTAGGTTTGCGACACGACCGGCTTCGGCTTGCGCACCGGAGCCGCCGGAGACCGCGGCGGGAGCGTGGACACACGCGCGCGCGGATCGACCGGTTTGGCCTCAGCCACCGGCTTTGGCGCGGGCGGCTTCGCCATCTCGCGCGCCATCTGCTCCTGCCCGGCCTTCAGCTCGGCGATGTTGGCCTTGAGCGCTTCGATCTGCTGCGCCATCGCTGCGAGATCGCGCGTCATCGATTGGACCGACTGCGCGGGATCGGGCTGTGTTGCGACAGGTGCGGCTGCTGCAACCTGGACCGGAGGCGGCGTCGCAGGTTGAGCAGCTTGATCCGCCGCTTGATCCGTTGCGACTGGCTCCGCGGGCGGCGCGGCCTGCGCGGCGGTGACCGGCGCGGCGGTCACCGGTGCCGTCGTTCGCGATGTCGAAGGCAACAGCGAAGTCAACGCAGTCAATGCTGGTCTCCATTCGGCGAGCATCTGCCTGGCCGTGTCGCCATGTTTCTCCCAGGCGACAGTGGCGGCCGCGCTTCCGCCCGCAAACAAGATCATAACGAACGCGCCGCGCAGCCATTTGCCGGCGGAGGATCGCTTCCGCCGGTTGCGACCATCGCTGGCGGCGACGCGCACGGCGGTGTCGACCGAGGGCGCTGCCGTCTGCGGCTCCAAGACGGGACTGAATTTCGGCTCCGGATTAATGGTGCGCTCCGGCGCGAACTTCGGATCTATTTTCGGCTCTGGACGGGTTGCGATCTCAGGGGCCAACGCGGGCGCACCACTGATGGGGCGCGAAGCCAGCACCATGTCGGGTGAAATCTCAACGGCGTCGTGCGGATCGTTGTCCTTGACCGTGTCCTTCACGATCTCATCGACGATTTGCCTAGAGTTCAGCGTCGCGAGCATCGCAGCTCCTTTGAAGTCCGAGTGTTTAAAGTATGGGCGTCCGCATTGGCGCGAGCCGATCTGTCGAGGTGAACCCATCCCAAATCCGATGAGTCCGCACGATGACCCACGAGTCCAGCCGGGTTTGACCAAAGCAAGGCGAGGGGATGGAGACTGTGCGACGGTTCTTCGCCGTTTGTGGTGATGGAACCATGCCAGTCGAACACGGGCACGTGTTCCGCATTGCCTTGTTTTCAGCACGATTTGGGCAGCATCTGGCGTCGCTGGGAGCGCAACTATCCGCTATCGGGGGGCCGGTGGTGCCAAAATCTCTAATCGTATTGTTCGTCATGGCCATGCTTCCGCTCGCCGGCTGCATGCAGACGACGCTTTCTCCATCGACGGATGCGAGCATG
This sequence comes from Bradyrhizobium sp. 604_D8_N2_3, assembly GCF_051810765.1. Taxonomy (NCBI): domain Bacteria; kingdom Pseudomonadati; phylum Pseudomonadota; class Alphaproteobacteria; order Hyphomicrobiales; family Nitrobacteraceae; genus Bradyrhizobium; species Bradyrhizobium sp. 604_D8_N2_3. The sequence goes on from NZ_JBPWPM010000001.1 coordinate 4,459,523, forward strand.
ACGCCGCGCGACCGGCAGTTGCTTGCGCACACGCCCTACGCGCAGGCGAACGTGCCTGAGCAATATCTCCGTCATATCGTCGACTACCCGCGCAAGGAGCAGCCGGGCACGATCCTGGTCGATACCGATGCGCGCTACCTCTATTTCGTGCTGCCCGAAGGCAAGGCGATCCGCTACGGCGTCGCGGTCGGCGAGGAAGCCATGGCCTTCTCCGGCGTCGCGCGCGTCGGCCGTCTGGCGGAATGGCCCGACTGGGTTCCGACAGCGGAGATCCAGGCGCGGCTAGGACCGTATCCGGCGCGCGTCGCCGGTGGCCCCGCCAATCCGCTGGGCGCGCGGGGCATCTATCTCTACCTCGGCAACAAGGACACGCTCTACCGTATCCACGGCACCAACCAGCCGGAATATATCGGGCAGGCGATCTCGTCCGGCTGCATTCGGATGCGCAACGAGGACGTGATCGATCTGTTCGACCGGGTGAAGCTGAATGCCACGGTGGTGGTGCTGCCGCCCGGGCAGAACGCGCGGGTCGACGCCGGGTCTAGCTCGCGCGGCTAAGCGCGGTGCGATCGGTCATCCCACTGCTCACGAGACTTTCGTCGTGGGCAGGGTTGCCGGTTGAGACCTAGTTCTCAGGCCGGGCGACGCGCCATTGCAGCGTCGTGGCATTGCCGTTGGCATCGCCCGGCGCCTTGTCGGCCGGCGAGGTGTAGAGCGGACGATAGCGGTACGCCCACATCTTGCTGCCGTCGTTGCGGCTGATCACGGTGAAGTCGCCGATGGCCTTGGCGTCGACCGTTGCGGGCAGCGGTACAAAGCTCTCGGCGCACTTGCCGTTGCAGTTCGACGTCTTGCCGGTGGTGTCGCGCTCGTAAGTGTAGAGCGTCATGCCCTTGAGGTCGACGAGCGTGGGACCCTGCTTGGTCAGGACCACCTTCGCCGGTGCGGTCGTGGCCTCGGGCTTCGGCGGAGCAGGGTCGCCACCGCCATGGCCGTTGGCAAGCGCAGGACCGGCCGAGAGCGCGATGGCCGTCGCCGCAATGAGGAACCTGAACATCCGAAACTCCCGAGCGGCAAAGTTAATCGCGCGTTAAGCGCCGAATGTTGGCGACCGTAGCAGCCGAAGGTTAGTTCCAGGTTTCGCGGCACTGCGACAATTACGGATAGAAATACGGGGTTCATGCCTCCAGCTCGCGCAGCGGGGCGCGGCTGAGCTCGTTGCCGGCGGCAATGGCCTTGCGCAGCAGCCGCATCAGCTCTTCACTTTCCTTCGCGCTGAGACCGCGCAGCATGACGCGCTGGGCGGACTCCACGGCCGGGGTGATCTTGCGCAGCGTGCGTCGGCCCTCGTCGGTGATCTCGAGCTCGCGGGCGCGGCGGTCGCGGCTGGAGGCGCGGCGCTCGGCAAGGCCTTTCTGGACGAGGCGGTCGATGACCCCGGTGATGGTGGTGCGGTCGTAGGCAATCAATCCTGCGAGCGTCACCTGGTCGAGCCCCGGATTGGCCTTGATGGTTGCAAGGGCCGCGTATTGCACCGGCGTCAGGTCGAAACCGGCTTCGCCAACCTCGGCCAGAAACACCGCCACCGCGATCTGCTGGAACCGGCGCGCCAGATGCCCGGGCATGTCGTTGTTGTCTTTCACCGAATTCTCCGTTGCGGTAGGGAAGGCGCGGATCATTGACAAGTATACTGATAGTCAGCATACTGAGCAATATCGAAGAAGACGTTGACGGGAGAGGTGCTCATGCAATTCCATCTCAATGGATTTCAGCCGGGCGATCCTGAAATCGCCGATCCCGCCGATCGCATTCTGGCTTCGGGCGCGGCCGGGGCCGTGCCTGACGAGGTCGACGTCCTCATCGTCGGCTGCGGCCCTGCGGGCCTGACGCTCGCGGCCCAGCTTGCGCAATTCGGCGACATCAAGACCTGCATCGTCGAGCAGAAGCCGGGCCGTTTGCTGGTCGGGCAGGCCGACGGCATCGCCTGCCGCACCATGGAGATGTTCCACGCCTATGGGTTTAGCGCGCGCGTGCTGAAGGAAGCCTATTGGGTTAACGAGACTACGTTCTGGAAGCCGGACGAACGGAAGCCCGAGACGATCGTCCGCAGCGGGCGTGTGCAGGATGTCGAGGACGGGCTGTCTGAATTCCCGCATGTCATCCTCAACCAGGCGCGCATCCATGACGGCTTTCTCGATGTCATGCGCAAAGCGCCGGCCAAGCTCGAGCCCTATTACAGCCGCCGCCTGCTCGATCTCGTGGTTGATCCGGCGGCGGGTCCCGCCAACCATGCCGTGACGGTGCGCCTCGAACGTGCCGATGCCGGCAATGAGGGGAAGGTGGAGACGATCAGGGCGCGCTACGTCGTCGGCTGCGACGGCGCGCGCAGCACGGTGCGCAGATCGATCGGCCGCGAGCTGCATGGCGATTCCGCCAACCACGCCTGGGGCGTGATGGACGTGCTGGCGGTGACCGATTTTCCCGACATCCGCTTCAAGGCCCTGATCCAGTCGGCGAAGGACGGCAGCCTGCTGATCATTCCGCGCGAAGGCGGCTACATGGTCCGCCTCTATGTCGAGCTCGCAAAGCTCGATGTCGGCGAGCGCGTCGCCAATCGAAACATCACCGCCGATGACGTGATCGCGAAAGCGCGGCGGATCCTGAAGCCGCACACGTTGGATGTGAAGGAGATCGCCTGGTGGTCGGTCTACGAGATCGGCCAGCGCCTGACCGACAAGTTCGACGACGTTCCGGAGGCCGAGATCGCCTCGCGCCTCCCGCGCATCTTCATCGCCGGCGATGCCTGCCATACCCACAGCCCGAAGGCGGGGCAGGGCATGAACGTCTCGATGCAGGACGCTTTCAATCTCGGCTGGAAGCTCGCCGCCGTCCTCCGGGGGCAGTGTGCACCGGGCCTCTTGCATTCCTATTCGGCCGAGCGCCAGGCGGTGGCGAAGGAGCTGATCGATTTCGACCGCGAATGGGCGGGCATTCTCGCCTCCGCCGCCAAGGCCGGTGGTGCCGATGCGGCCAGGACGCAGGACTATTTCGTCAGGCACGGGCGCTATACCGCGGGCACGGCGACGCATTACCGGCCGTCGCCCCTCACTGGCGCGACATCACACCAGCATCTTGCCGAAGGCCTCGTCATCGGCACGCGCTTCCATTCCGCGCCGGTGATCCGGCTTGCGGACGCCAAGCCGGTGCATCTCGGCCATGCCGCGCAGGCCGATGGCCGCTTCCGCGTCTACGCGTTTTCGCCCGCGGAGGATCCCGCCGCCGCGGGATCGGCGATCCGCGCGCTGTGTGATTTTCTCGCAGAGGCCCGTGAATCGCCGGTCCGTCGCCATACGCCCGCTGGAGCCGACATCGACAGCGTGATCGACCTGCGTGCCGTCTTCCAGCAGGATCATCGCGCGCTCGCCGTGGAGGCGATGCCGGCGCTGCTGCTGCCGCGCAAGGGGCGACACGGCTTGATCGACTACGAGAAGATGTTCTGTCCGGACCTCAAGAGCGGCCAGGACGTTTTCACCATGCGCGGTATCGATCGGAGGGCTGGCTGCATCGTCGTGGTGCGCCCCGACCAATATGTCGCGCAGGTTCTTCCGATCGACGCTTTTTCTGCGCTCGCGGCGTACTTCGACGCGTTCATGCTGCAAGCGAGCTGACGCTCAAACAGCCCTGGCGTTGCCAACGAAAGCCCGGTCCTCGCGCAGGGCTTTCCGTTTGGTTCGAGTCAGGTTCCCGGCTTGTCCAATTTAAGAAAGTTCTTCGCGGGCAGATTTCATCGATCGTAATATGTGTACTCAAAGCTGTAAGCATCCACTCGGGGCAGCGGGGCAACGGGAGGATGACGATGAGACAGAGCCAGGCGGAGACGCGCCGCCAAAATGTCGCGAAGCGGTCGATGACCAAGGAGGCCAAACAACTGTCCAGCCTGATCGCCGGGCTGCGCAAATCCCTCGACGGGATTCACAAGGAGCGGACGAGCACGAAGCTCACCGGTGCCGAGATGGGCATGCTCGACGAGCGCCGCAACAACCTGTTGCTGACCATCGCAGCGTTGGACGACCGTCTCTCGGCGGTGCAGGGGCTGATCGATCTCGGCCGTCCCCATATCATCCGGGTCCACTGACCGGATCGCGATCCCCTAACGGTTCCGTCGCGGCGGCGATGGGCCCGGGCCCGGTGGCCGGCTCCGCAGGGCATAAGGGTTGGCGTAGCACTGGGCGGACTGCCCGGAAGCAGTCGCGGCGCACTGCGCGATCGACGTGAAACTGCAATCGATGCTGCTGCCGTCGATGGTGTAGATCTCGATGCAGACGGGATAGCGCGGATCGTAGGTCTGCGCCCGCGCAGGTGCGGTGGCAAGCAGCGCCACGCCAGGCAAGCCCGCGACAAGCAGAATCGCATTTCTGATGCTGCGCACGATCAATCTCCGTCGCTCAGTTGGAACCAGGGCACAATGCTGCCGTCGATGGCACCAAATTGCCACGCTCCCGGCGAATTGCCGCCAAAGCCCGCTGCCACGAGGGAGCGGGTGCAGGACGACGCAAGGGGATGCGCATTGGCCTATAAGATGGTCGCAGAACGCGACAATGAGAAGTGCAGTTTTGCCCGCGAGAGCCGGTTGCTCATCGTGGCGAAGGCAAAAGTATGGGCGAGCGAGGGATGGAAGGTCGTCATCACCGACCCGGACGGCAAGGCCTACACTCCGCCCGAATTCGATCAGCTATCGGCGGCGTGACCGCGCGACGGGGCCGATTCTTCTTTTGACGCGTTTTCTTTACGCGAACCGGAATCCACTTCGCTCGAAAACGCTCTAGGGGACGACATTGATTTCGCTGTTTCGACCGGGGCGCGACGTGATCGCGCCCCTGGTGACTCTCGCAGCCGCGGCGCTGACGGTGACGGTCGCGTCCGCGCAAAATCTCGATGCCGGCAAGCCGGCCGCAAAGCTCTTCGCGGACGGCTGCGCGACCTGCCATCGCAGCCCGCGGGGATTGGCGAAAGGGCGCTTCAGCCTGACGCTCGCCTGGTTCCTGAAGGACCATTACGCAACCAGCCCCGACTCCGCCAAGGCGCTCGCCGCCTATCTGGTGTCCGTCGACGAACCGCCGCCGCGCGCGGCGGCCAAGTCCGGTGCAAAGCCGGCCAAATCCGCGCCGCGTCCGCCCAAGGCAGTGCAGAGCCAATAGCTGTCGTTCCGGTTATCCGCGCCGATAGGTCTGTGCGATCAGGCGGTCGTGCACGGCACGCAACTCCGCGCCCATGCGCGTCTGTCCCGTCGTGATGTAGGACAGCCAGGCGCCGTCGGCGGCGAGGCGCACGACGTGGAGTTCGGGCGCCGCGTCGGTCGTACGGTGACGCTTCAGGCGCGCCTTCATCCAGTCGTTCCAGAGCCGGCGCAGGGACGGATCTGTGACCACGACCATGCTCAGCGCCGCCCAGGGCGTCGCAAAGCCGAAGGCCTTGCCGGTGAAGACCGCATTGACATAGGCCCGCGTAAAGCTGCCGCGCGGCTTCGGGTCGGCTTCGATAGCGGCGTCGATCTCGGCATCGACGCGGCCGAGGAGATCGGCGAACAGGCCCTCGATCAGCGCCTGCTTGCTGCCGAAATGATGGAACAGCCCGCCCTTGGTGACGCCGGCCGCCGCCGCCACCGCCTGCACCGTGATCCCCGATACGCCGTGATCCATGGCGATCGCCGCGGCATGGTCGAGCAGGGCGCGCCGGACCTGCTCGGGCTGCTTGGCGCGGGTGTAGGCGCTGGCCGGCATCAATGCGCCGTCGTCTGCGAGAACAAGTTGATGACCACGACCCCTGACACGATCAGCCCGATGCCGACGAAGGCCGCGGCGTCCAGCATCTGGCGGAACAGCACGAAGGAGACGGTCGCGGTCAGAATAATGCCGACGCCGCCCCAGATCGCGTAGGCGATGCTGAGCGGAATGACCCGGATCGCCACCGACAGCGCGTAGAAGGAGGCGACGTAGAACAGCACCATGGCCAGCGTCGGCCATGGCCGCGTGAACTGCGCGGACTGCTGCAGGAGGGCGGACGCGGTCACCTCGAAGACGATGGCGAGGGCAAGCGCTGCGTAGGCATTGAAGGCGGAGGTCATGGCGAGCTCAGATGTGGCGCGCGAAAGATACCGCGCGGTAGGTATGTTTAGCACGCGGAGCATGGCTTTTGGCGGGTGGAGGTATCACGTGTGAGTGACGAGCCTGCGACAGGCCGGAGCCTGTTGGCAGCGGTTTGCCGGAGTTTTGGCTGTTTCGCCGAAAAGACGAAGCCGCCGCGCGACAGATCGCACGACGGCTCAGAGTGTCGATTTTATGCAGCGTCAGCTGATCCGCACGGAGAGCTCGACGTCTTCGGCGAAGGGCGTGGACATGTAGCCGCTTGCGGGCCTGCGTACGCGCGCGAGATAGTCGGGGCTGTCGTCGGCATTGTCGGCGACGATGATCGCGCCCGGCTTGAGATGGCCTTCGACCAGATCCAGGATCTCCGGGTAGAGCGCCTTGGCGCCGTCGAGCAGCACGAGGTCGATCGTGTCGGGCAGATCGGCGCTGAGCGTCTTCAGCGCATCGCCCTCCCGGATTTCGACGAGATCGATCAGCCCACCAGCCGAAAGATTGGCCCGTGCCCGTGCCGCCTTGGACGGCTCGAACTCGCTGGTGATGAGACGGCCGCCGCCATTGTCGCGCAAGCCTGCGGCAAGGTGCAGGGTCGAGATGCCGAACGAGGTCCCGAACTCGACGATCGCCTTGGCGCGCGAACTGCGCGCCAGCATGTAGAGCAGGTGACCCGTCTCGCGCGAGACCGCGAGCGGTGCGTCCTTCAAGCGTCCGTAGAGGTCGCGGTAATCGGTCTTGCTCCGCATCATCCGCGCCCGGTCTGCGTCGGACAAATCGGCGACGGCGGCGTGTGTTGCACCCCTGGCTGCTTCGGCCTCGTCAAACAGGCGATCCAGCAGCGGCGCAAGCGTTGTGATGGTCGGGGTGGTCATTTTATGTCTCCGGAGTTCGCGAAGAAGCGCGTGCTTGCGCCGGGATTGAAATACGACTAATTCGTCGCATTTCCTATTCGCATTGCCCGAGCACGCCATGGCCGACCGCCGAAGCCGTTCAATTTCCTCACGAAAACAGCCGCAACAGGCCCGATCGAGCGGGCTGGTGGCCGCGATTCTGGATGCCGCTGTTCAGGTCCTGGCCAAGGAGGGAGCGCAGCGTTTCACTACGGCGCGGGTGGCGGAGCGGGCCGGTGTGAGCGTCGGATCGCTCTACCAATATTTTCCGAACAAGGCGGCGATCCTGTTCCGCCTCCAGAGCGACGAATGGCGGCGCACGAGCGAGCTCTTGCGCCGGATCCTCGCGGATGCAGCGAAGCCGCCACCGGCGCGGCTGCGTGCGCTGGTCCACGCCTTCATCCGTTCCGAGTGCGAGGAGGCCGCGATCCGCGTCGCGCTCAGTGACGCTGCACCGCTGTATCGCGACGCGCCCGAGGCGCAGGACGCCCGGGCAGCCGGCGAGGGGATCGTCGCCGCGTTCATGCGGGAGGCGCTGCCGAAAGCCTCGGATGCGACGCGTATCCTCGCCGGCGAGCTGATCACGGCGACGCTGAGCGAGGTCGGCAAGAGTTTTTCGGAAGATACGCGGAGCGAGACGGAGATCGCAGCCTATGCCAATGCCATGGCCGACATGTTCTGCGCCTATCTTGCGACGTTGGCGCGGCGCTGAGGCATTGCTGACATCGGCGTTTGCGGGCCGATTATTCTTCAGATTTTGCAGGGTCATGGGTTAGCCTTCGCTCGCCGTCCCCTATTCGAGCCATCGAGCGCCGCGCCATGCATCTGCTTCGTCCCCAGTTTCGCATCGAGGAGCAGCGCGCGCTGGAATTTGCCGGGCAACGCGGCTTCGGCATGATCGTCGCGGCGGACGAGCACGGTCCGCGCGCCTCGCATGTGCCGTTCGTGCTGGGCGAGCGCAACGGGCAGGTGATCGTGCAGATCCATTTCACCGCCAAGAATCCGCTCGTTGCGCTTGCGGACGGCACGCGGCGCTTCCTGCTGATCGTTGCCGGCGACGACGCCTACATCTCCAACGACTGGTACTCTTCGCGCGACAATGTCTCGACCTGGCTCTACGAGGCCGTGCACCTGTCGGGCGTGGCGCATCTGCGCGAACTGGACGAGAACCGCGGGCATGGCGATGCGCTGCTTGCGGTGTCCGAGGCGCGGTTGCCGAAGCAGCCCTGGGACCTCGCGCAGATGGAGCCGGGCAAGCGCGAGAGCATGCTGGCTGCGATCCGGGTCGTCGATCTCGTGGTCGACACCGTCGAGGGGCAGGCCAAGCTCAATCAGCACAAGAGCGATGCGGACCATGTCGTGGTCGCTGACCGGCTGGCGCGGTCGGAGGAGACGGGGCACCGGCGGCTGGCGCGGAAGATGCAGGCGCTGCGACCGGGGCTAGGGTATGAGATGCTCTAAACTTGTAGCCCGGATGGAGCGCAGCGTAATCCGGGATTCATGCCGCGATCTGAGAACCCCGGATTACGCTTCGCTCCATCCGGGCTACGCGAGCCGTTCCTGCTACGCTTGCTTCGCTCGGCATTTGATCTTACGGACCTCTCAATGCTCGTCATCTCCATTCAAAGCCAGGTGGTCCACGGCCATGTCGGCAACAGCGCGGCCGCCTATGCCATGCAGGCGGAGGGCGTGAACGTTGCAGCGGTGCCGACGACGCTGCTGTCGAACCATCCGCGCTATCCGACGTTGCGCGGGCGGGTGCTGGAGACCGAGCTCGTCGCCGATCTCCTGAAAGGCGTCGAGGAGCGCGACCTCGTCGACGAGGCCGCGGTGCTGGTCACCGGCTATCTCGGCTCCCCCGGCAATGCGGCGGTGATCGCCGACTTCGTCGAGCGGGCGCTGACGCGGAATTCGAAGCTGGTCTATCTCTGCGATCCCGTGATCGGCGATGACGGCCGCGTCTATGTTGCCGACGGCATTCTGGACGTGGTGCAGCACCGGCTGCTGCCTGCCGCCAACCTGACCACGCCGAACCAGTTCGAGCTCGAGCTGCTCTCCGGCGTCACGATCGCGGACACGCTGGGCCTGCGCACGGCCTGCGCGGCGCTGGCGGGGCAACGTCGCATCGATGTCGTCGCTACCGGCTGCACGCTCGCTGACACGGCAGAAGGGCAGGTGGAGACGATCCTGTGCGCCGACGGCCAGCTGTCGCGCTTTGCGACGCCGCGGTTGCCGATCCGCCCCTCAGGCACCGGCGATCTCCTTACCGGCCTGATTGCGGCGCATCTGGCCAAGGGAAAGGCGACGCAGGCGGCCGTACGGCTCTCGGTCGAAACCATCTTTGCGGTGCTGGTGCGCACGCAAGACGCAGGCACCGCCGAGATGCGCCTCGTACCGCTGCCGATCCCCGGGCGGAAGCCGTAACAGGGTCAGGTCGCGCGCTTGCCGGCCGATTGCGCCGACTTCTGCGGCTTGGCCAAACCCTTCTGCTCGCGCGCGGCGTGTGTCTTTCGCAGCTTTGCGTGGGCCGCGGCCCGCATCACCTTCTTGGACCTCACGTTGGTCGCTTCCTTGCGGTCTCCCGTGCCACGCTTCGAGATGTATTCCTGGCCGTCGACCGGGCCGACATGCGGCGGATCGCGGCCGAGATAGGGCCGGCCAATGCCGAATGCCTTGCCGTTGGCGTCAACCCACTTCCACAGGATTTCGGTCGAGACCCAGCGCTGCGCGCGGTTGTTGCCCTGGGTGCTGACGATGTCGGCTGCCATGCCGTGGCCGTAGCCACCGCGCGTGCTGCCGCCATGATAGGAGCGGTCGGAGGCGGCCTTCAGGCCGCTCGCGATCGACTGGCGGTAGTCGTCGCGGAACGCGCTGGTGATGCCCGGCGACAGGCCGGCGGCCTCGGCTGCGAGCAGCATGCGAAACAGCTTTCGCTTGAAGCTCTTGTCCATGCCGCCGATGACGTAATCCATCATCGGCATGCTGGCGCGCTCGGCCGCTTTCGGATCCTTCCAGCCAAAATCCTGATCGACCAGCTTTGTGAAGCTGCGCATCACCGTGACCATCTTGCCCCTACGCTTGACGGTAACGGCGCGGCGGTCCTCGACCTTGATCGAGTCCTCCTTCGCCGTGCGCTGGTAGAGCGCCCAGAGGTAGCGGTCGATGCAGGCGTCCATGACAAAGCACTCATCGAGCACGGCGACTGTGTCGGCCGGCGGCGAGGGCTTGCTCGCAGCAGGCGCTGGGCCGGTCGCGATCGCCGCGGGCGACAGCTCATCTGTCGTCACGATCTCGGTGGGATCGGCGGAGGCGAGCTTGACCACGGGCTCCGGCGCCGGTGCGGCTTCTGCTGGTGCAACCTCGCTGAGGACGGGCGCGGGTTCAGGTGAAATCTGTAGCGTTGGCGGTGCTTCCGCCGGCAAGATCAGGGCCGGATCGGCCGAGGCGAGCTTGATGACGGCGGCGGGCATCTCGGCTGTTGCGGCCTCGGGGGCCGGATCCGGATTCGGCGTCGCAGCGACAGCGGCCGCGATATCGGCGGTCAGGGCGATGCCATCCTCAATGGCCGCAGCATGCGGGACGTCGGCGAGTTCGAGCCGGCCAAGATCTTTCGCGCGCGACACGGCGGAAGCATTGGCGCTGCTTTTTTCGATGAGGGCCGGAGCGTAGGCGGACAGGGAGAGCGCCAGCCAGCCGGCGAAAACGGCCGAGGGGCACGAGACCGCCACCAGAAGAGACCGCCGATCATTCATGATCCCTGCCTCCAAACGGTTCTGTTCGAACCAATCTTGCACAGCCAGGCACGCGACGCGTCGATTGTTCGGAGGATGGTGTGGCGGCGCAATGGCGCAAATGGGCGAAACGGGGCTTTTCGGGCGGGTGTTGCCGAGGTGCAACGCAAGTTCCCTGCGGTTTCAGGCGCGGCAAGTGGCTGAAAATCGGCAGCCATTCATTGTCATCAAATTGAAGGGATTGAATTTACTCAATCTTGGATTGCGGCTTGGTATCTCTCCCGTGCCGGCAATGTGCGGTAGAGTTGGAAGGATACGAGTTGTGAAATTGAAATGCCTGTTGACCGAATTTGCCGCCGATGAATCCGGCGCCACCGCGATCGAATACGGCCTGATTGCAGCTGGTATCGCGCTGGCGATCATCGAGATCATCTATGCGCTCGGCACCAATCTCGTGGCTAAGCTGCAATCGCTGGCGACGGCGTTGAAATAGGCCTCGTGGACGCGGGGGCATGTGCTCGGTGCCTGACCGCCGCTCATAAAAGTGTCATGTCGCGTCCGGTGGGGCTTCGACCAAGGGCTTGTGCGCATTAAACATATTGCCATGCAGCGGGCGCGCTGTTGCAATGCAACAGAGCATGTCGCAATGCAGCAAAACGCGCTTAAATGTGCTCCGAACCTTCCACTCAGGAGCATCACCAATGAACAAGAAGACTCTGTCGATCGCCGCCGCCATCCTGACGATCGCGGGCAGCACCGCGGCCTTCGCCGCCGAGCTGCCGACCTATGAGGCCAACGGTTTTCCGGTCTCCCCCCTGCAGGTGCGCGTGCTCGGTGCCGCGCATGTCGAGCAGCAGGCAACCGTGCCGACCACGGTCGCTTCGGTCCACCAGGCCCGCGTGCTGACGCCGCGCAAGGTCAAGACCGCGGATGTCACGACGGGTACGGCCCGCTGATCTCAATCGCTTGAAGACATGAAACAGGCTTGTCTCCTCCCGAGCCTGCATGGACCGCGTTCCCTTTCAGGAGCGCGGTCTTTTTTTTGAGAAGCGAGCCACGTTCAGGCGCGGCCGTGCGCGGGTTGAGAAAGTTGCGGCAAGAAAAATCGCCGTCGCGCGCCGGTTGTGTACGGCCGTTCAAGACTAGTGTGATCTCTTTAATAGTTGCTTTGCAGATCGCGGCGCCTGATGCGGGCGCCGCTTAGTGGCGGCCAAAAACCGTTTTCATAATGGAGCCGTCATGCCCGTTGCGCAAAAAGCAGTTATTGCCACCACCTCGCCGCGCGCGTTTATTCTCAGGCATCTTGCATTGTTCGCAGCCGCCGCGCTGTTCGTGTTCGTGCTGAGCCTGACCTATGGGCTCGATCTCAGCCCCGGATTTTTCTGAGCGAACTCGCGCAGCTCGATTCGGGCTACGCACGCTTCGATGAGCGCAGGCTGGACGGCGATCTTCCATAGAGCTCGGCGAACGCGGCGTTGAATCTCCGCAGGCTGCCGAAGCCGGCCTGAAACGCGATGTCGGTCATGGTGTGTTCGCCGCCATCGAGCAGGCGTTTTGCGCGCTGGACGCGCAGCGTCTTGGCAAGCTGCTGCGGCGTCGCGCCGACATGACGTTCGAACAAGCGCGCCAGGTGACGCGAGGAGATGCCGAGCCGCATCGCGAGCGTCACCACCGAATCTTCATCGAGCGCGCCCTCGTTGATCAGCTTCACCGCGCGCGCGACCGTCGAACGCGTGCCGTTCCAGGCCGGGCAGAACGGCGCGGTTTCAGGACGGCAGCGCAGGCAGGGCCGGAATCCAGAGGCTTCGGCCGCGGCCGCCGTCGGGTAATAGACGACGTTGCGCGTCAGCGGCTGCTTGGCCGGACAGACCGGGCGGCAATAGATGCCCGTGGTCTTCACCGCCGTGAAGAAGCGGCCGTCATAGCGGGGATCCCTGCGCAGGCGCGCGGCGTTGCAATCGTCAAAACTCAGCATGGCCGGATGATAGCGCATGCCCGCGCGGGCGGAAGGGCCGCGGGATGACCGAGTCCGATTGTGGCGAGCCGCAACGCGCATGGCGGCCTAGAAGGCGGCCCTCGATGCAAGCCCCCTCAATGCCAGTTCTGGAGCGCGCCGTGACCAGCCCGAAAGACATCGTCATCAACGCCTGGAAGACCTTTTCGTCGCGCGATGCCGGCCGCATCGCCGCACTCTTCACCGACGATGCCGAATGGATCGCGCCGAAGGGCAACGCCACCGCCGTCGCGCTCGATCACACCGATCACATGGTGGGCGCGCAAGCGATCGCGCGCTTCATCGCGCAGGAGATGCACAGGATGTTTTCCGAGGTCGATATCGCCTTCCGCGGCGTCTACGCCGACGGCGATGTCGTGATCGTGGAGGAGCGGATGCGTGCCACGCTTGCGGGCGGCAAGCCCTACGAGAACGACTATTGCTTCGTGTTCACGGTGGCCGGGGACCGCATTCGCGAGGTGCGCGAATACATGGACACGCGCAAGGGATGGCGGATGGTGTTCGGCGAGGAGGCCTGATGGTTGGGCTACGCTGCGTGCCAGACCTGCAACGGCGTGGGTTGAGGCGGCTCACGCGCTGACATAAGGCTTCCCCATGGATCAGCGAACGAGCGGCGCTGACGCTCTCATTCAGAAGAACGATGCGGCGCCGGCGTTACTCGGCGTCGTCTGCGGCCTGTCGGCTGCGCTGTTCTGGGCGCTGGGCTTTGCCGGCACGCGGCACGGCCTCAGGGTCGGTTTCACCCCGGTCGATCTGCTCGTGCATCGCTATGTCTGGTCGGGCATCGCGTTCCTGCCGCTGGTCGCGCGCGCCGGCATCGGTGATCTCTGCGGCATCGGCTGGGGCAGGGGCCTTGTGCTGATGGTGCTCGGCGGTCCCGTGATGTCGCTGATCTCCTACACCGGATTCCTGTTCGTGCCGCTCGGCCACGGCAGCGTCATCCAGCCCTCATGCGCGACGCTCGGCGGCCTCCTGCTCGCCGCGGTCGTGCTGAAGGAGCACATCTCCGCCTCGCGCCTTGCCGGCGCCCTGGTCATCGTCGGCGGCCTCTGCGTGATCGGCGCGGAATCGATCGGGCATATCGGAGCTGACGGCGTGTTCGGCGATCTGGTCTTCGTGCTCACCGGATTCATGTTCGCCGGTTTTGGCGCGCTGCTGCGGCTCTGGCGCGTCTCCGCCGTGTCGGCCGCGCTCGTCATCAATGTGCTGTCGCTGCTGCTGCTGCCGATCTATCTCGCCACCGTCGGTCTCGCCCATGTCGCGGCGATCGGCGTGACCGAGAATGCCATTCAGGCGCTGGCGCAGGGCGTGCTCGCCGGCCCCGCCGCGCTTTATCTGTTCGCCGTCTCGGTCCAGCGCCTCGGCGTCGCCCGCGCCGCCGTGATCCCGGCCTGCGTGCCGGCGCTGACGCTCCTGGTCGGCTGGCTGCTGCTCGGCGAGCCGCCGACGATGTTGCAGGTGGCGGGTCTGGTCACGGTGCTGTGCGGGTTCTATCTGGCGCAGCGGCAGCGGTGATCGCATAGCGCGATCGGAGGTGCGGCAAGATTCCGGATTATGCGTCCGCTCCAGCCGGGCTACGCTGCCGCCATGACCATCCTGCTCAACATCGACGTTCCCGACGCAGCGCAAGCGACCACCTTCTACACCGCCGCCTTCGGCCTGACGGTCGGCCGCCGCTTCGGCACCGACTTCGTCGAGCTGCTGGGCTGGCCCGCGCCGCTGTATCTGTTGACCAAGCAGGCCGGCACACCGGGCGCGGGCAGCGACCGCCGCCGCTACGAGCGGCACTGGACGCCGCTGCATATCGACGTCGTCGTTGACGACGTCGATGCCGCCGTCGCGCGCGCACTTGCCGCTGGTGCGATCCTCGAGGCGCCCGCGTGCGATGCGCCTTATGGCCGGATCGCCATGCTGGCCGATCCGTTCGGGCACGGGTTTTGTCTTCTGGCGTTCAGCGCGAAGGGGTATGACGCGCTGCTGGAGGAATAGCTCGAGCGGACGCGGGCGGCTCAGGCCTTCTTCACGAACTCCGATTTCAAATTCATCGCGCCGATGCCGTCGATCTTGCAGGCGATGTTGTGGCCGTCGGTGGCATCCTGGAGGCGGATGTTCCTGACCTTGGTGCCGCCCTTGACGACCGACGACGACCCCTTGACCTTGAGGTCCTTCATCACGATGACGCTGTCGCCATCGGCGAGCGCATTGCCATGCGCATCGCACACGCCGGCCTCCTGCGCGATCGGAGTGGCCGCATCGCCCCCAGCGCGCCATTCATGGGCGCACTCCGGACAGACCCAGAGATCGCGGTCCTGATAGGCGTGCTCGGACTGACAGTTCGGGCATTTCATCGGTTCGGTCATTGCTTGCCTCGTCACGCCCTAGAGCCTTTGCTCCAGGTTTTTGTTTTGGCGCGTTTTCTTTACGAAAACCGGTATCCACTTCGCTCGAAAACGCTCCAACGGGCGCGCCGCACGCATTCCGCCGGAAAAGATGGATTGGGAGCAAATCCTTTACCATGGCGTCCGGTCCCGGTTGAAGTGCCGGGGCCTTAGGAGTTCGGGAAAAATTCCGCGGTATCCATGTCCTGATCATACGGATGCGTCGGCTACGCCGTTCGGTGCTGCCGCAAGCTTTGGGAGTCCAGGTCATGAGCGAGCATCGTGCCGCTGCCAGACATCAGACGTTGCGAACCGGGATTGTCGAGTTCGACAACGGCACCGGCAGCCTCGTCAGCGTGCCCTGCACGATCCGCGATGTCTCTGGCACCGGCGCCCGCCTGCAGCTCAACTCGTCGCTATGGGTGGCCGAGCAGTTCACGCTGGTCTTCAGCAGCGGACTGCGCAAGGACTGCCGCGTCGCCTGGCGCAAAGGCAGACTGATCGGCACCGCGTTCGCCGAGGGTTATGCGAGCCCGGACGAGCAGGCCGTCATGATGACCGCGGACGAGCAGTCCCGGCACCGGCTCGGGATCGGCGCGCGTGTTAAAGCGGCACGCGAGACCCGCGGCTATACCGAAGTCCAGCTCGCCGAGCGCATCGGCGTCACGCCCGCCTTCCTGGCGCTGGCCGAGAACGGCGAGGCGGACATTCCGCTCTACCAGCTGATGCACATCGCCGATTTGCTGATGGTCGGCCTCGACGGGCTCGTCGCAGGTCCGCCGCCTGAGGACGTCGACGCGGCGTAGGGAGACACGTCGCGGAACTGCGCGGCCAACAAGAATGTCGAAAACAACCCCATGCACCGTAGAAAACTCGTGTGATTTCAGGGGTCTGCGGGACCGAATATTGGGCTGCTCCGTCGGCAATCCCGGTCGTTGCTTGCCTCGGATCGATTTCGGTGATCCCGAATAAAATTTGACTCGTCGGGCAAAACAGGGGCACTATGGCATGGTGGCGCCGGTGCGACGGAGAGGTGCTTCGCCGGGGCCGCGGGGCGACATGCCGAAAAAACCGAAAAGCGAAGCGACAAGAAAACCGCAAAGAAAACTGAAGACCTACCGGACCTCGCTCGGCTTCTACGACCAGGCGGTCGCCGCACCCTCGATGAAGGCGGCGCTGGAGGCCTGGGGCGCCAGCTCCAACCTCTTCCATCAGGGCGCCGCGAAGGAGACCGACGACCCCGACATCGTCGCGGCGACCATGGCAAGCCCGGGCGTCGTGCTCCGGCGCCCGGTCGGCTCCGGCGGCCCGTTCACCGTGAGCGCCGCGCTGCCGACCGATCTCGCCGACGATGAGGCCAAGCGAAAACCCAAACCCAACTCCAAGCCCGAGTCCAAATCCAAGTCGAAGCAGCGTCCGGCCGAGGGCGTAACAAAACAGTCACGCAAGATTGACGATCAAGACGCGCGCAAAGCCGCCGCGGCGTTCGAGAAGGAAGAGCGGCGGCGAGACGCCGAGCGACGCAAGGAAGAGGTCGCCCTCGCCAAGGAGCGCGCGCGCCGCGACAAGGCGGTCGCCACGGCCCAGGCGGCGCTGGACGCGGCGAGGCGGGAGCACGCCGCGAAGGCGGAGGCGATCGAAGCCGAGCGGGCTGTGCTCGACGAACGCGCCGAGGCCGAGCAGGGCCGGTGGGACAAGCAAAGGAAAAAGCTGGAGGAGGCTCTGCGCCGCGCGCGCACGTAGCGCGAGCGAATTTAGCTTGCCTTGCCTTGCGTCCTTTTGCACTCTTCCAGGGAAGGAGACCAACGCATGAAGATCATCACCGCCGCGTGTGCGCTCGGAACGGCCCTGGTGCTGTGCAACCTCGGGATATCGGGCGCTGAGGCCCGGACGCGGAAGGCCCAAGTGGTTCGCGAACCACAGCAGAGGCTTATCGTCACGGCGCCCGTGCTCAGGCCGACGCCGTGGGATTACTACATTGTTCCACGATATCGTTATCGCCCTGAAGACGACCGGGTCGATCCGAACGGCCCGCCCTATGTGTCGTCATGGGTCCGCTATGAGGGATGGCGGTGGCCGTACTGGTGGTAAAGGCCGCCGACGGACGCGGAGCGGAATAGACGAGAAGCGAAGCCCATCGATAGCTGTCGCGGCACGATGGGTTTCGCAAGCGCTCCTCCCATCCTACGTGCTGCTCCTCGAGGCATCCCCGAGACGTGCTATGCTCCTGGGCGGGAGGAATCAGCATGAGAGTCCCTACCGCGATACTCGCCCTGCTTCTTTCGAGCCCGGCCGCCGCCCAGGAGTGCCAGACATGCTCAATGGCCGACGCCTGCATGAAGGAGTACCTCAAGGCGACGTCGGAGGCCCAAAGGGCCACGAAGCAAGCAATCCGGGACTGGAAGCAGAATCTGGACCGAAAGGCCTCCGCCGAATTGTCCAGCAGAGGCATACTCGCATTGCAGGACGCGATGGAAGCGCAGGTTCGTTCGGAGCTGGAGCGGCTGAAGGAGTGCCTGGCGAAGATCAGGTAGGGCGCAAGCGCGCGGCGGAAAGCACCCGCATATAGGGACGGGTTGAGCCTTTGCCAAAACGCATGATCTTCGTGGCTGGCAAGGCACTGGTTGCGCCTTCTTCGCGGCAAGCCTCGCATAAGCGAGCGTTGGGAAAGCGATGAGTGTTGGAAGGATATCAACGCGCCTCAAAGCGCCGGCCAGCCCGCTGAAGCGCGCGCCCTCGCGACCATGAATGTCTAGGCTGGTGCGCTTCGCGCAGCCGCAGGCAAACCCACCCTACGGGTCATCCGCCGATAGTCGCAGGAACTGCCGCTTCATCGCGTTGACCCTGGCGATATAGCTTGCAACCGAGTGATCGCCGCAGCGTTCGTCGGCGATCATCTGAAACTTGCGGCGCGCGTAGGCTGTGGCGGGACCGGCGCCGCAGAGATGGATGAAGGCGGCCAGATCCTGCTTCTGCTCGCGGCTTGCCTTCACATCGCCCGCGCGGGCGAGAACGTCAGCCACGTTGCGGTCGAGATACACCGATGCCAGCTCGATGGCGTGGCTCGGGATCGCGCGGGTGTAGAGGCCCTTGAACCCGCAGCCGGTCTCCGTGACCGCGTTGCCGCGGACACAGAACCGTGCGGCGTCGGCGAAAGCCGGATCGGTCATCTGGTAGAGGCCGACGGCGCTGGAGGCGGGCCGGTAGATCGCGAGCGGATTGAGGCTCAATCGCCAGCGCCAGTAGGTACGCGCCACCGGATTGCCCGAACTCTCGACTTGTGCCAGCGCCGCCAGCAATTCGGGCGTGATCGTCGCGGTGGAAAAGCTTCGGAACAGCGGCCCGTATTGCCGCCAGTTCTCGGCCGGCTCCTTGTCGAGCGCGTTGCCGACAAGGACGAACAGCTCGGTCGGCTTGCGGATGACGTGATAGACGATGTTCACAAACGCTGCGACCGCAAGCAGGATCGCCACGCTGCCTGCGATCCGAACCATCCGCGGTGCGCGCGCGAACCTCTTTCGCATCCACCGGGCGCCTCGCCGGACGCTGCGAAGGCGGGGGAGGAGGCGTTTGCTTTTTCGTGGCATGGGTCTGGTGGGAGCGCGTGGATGAGTTGACGCTTTGCGAAATCCATCACCTGACGGGGTCGATGGGGATAGACTCGCTCCACCCATCCTATGGATCGTGTGGGGGTATCACTGCAACGATTCGTCCCTGTCCTCTGAGAGTTGGGTGCACCGTCACCGCAATTCGAACCGCAACTATGAGAGGTTGAGCGTTGATGACATCCATCATCGCTGCGTGCCGCGGCGGCAACTGCACAAAAATGGCAAAGCTGCGATTGTCAACGACATATCTGATTAGAAGGTCGCTTATCCACGTAATACACTCAGCGCCGTTTGGGGTACGGGGAGCGTATTGGGAGGGTCAATCATGGCAAGTGTCGAACAATTGCGCAGACGTGAAGGCGTAAACTTGGTCCAGCTCGAGGCGGACATTGCATCGGTGCGCACGGGAAGCTCGATTGCTTCAATTGCGCTGCCCGATTACGTCGAGCACACCGAGGGGGTCACGCGCGTGGGCGCGCTCAGTGCAGAGGCGGTCATTCGTGACTATGAGTCCGCTGCGAAAGAGATCGAGGCCATGGGCGCCGAGCTGATCGATGCCGCGCGAAAATGCGAGGCGCTGACAGCCCAGGTCCATGATGCGATCGCCTTCATGCGCGAGACGGCAGCGGGGTATCGCGACGAGGGGCGGAAGATCTTCAAGCGCATCGAGGAATGCGCGCTCTTCACGGAAGACGTCCGCAAGACGTGCGAGCAGGTCAAGCGCAGGATGAAGGACGTCTCGGTCGGCGAGTACTGCAGCGAGGAGCTTGCGACGGAAGAGCTCGAGCCGACCGGGATCGCAGCCACGGTGTCGGTGTGCGAGGTACGGTGAGGCGGGCGTAGAGCGTCGTTCGCAGGATGGGGTGAGCGCTCGCGCGCCCCATCCTGCGGGCTGGGCTTCAAAGCCAATCGCGCGTCGACGGGAAACAAGCCCGTTTGCGAGAGTCCCAGACGTAATCTGAACCGCCGCAAGGCGGACGCGCACGCGACGTGGCCGGACATTGATTCCAGACCCGCGCACCCGTTGCCCAGCCATCGACCACGCACGCGCCGGAAACGGTGGCGTGGCAACCGGTGCCGCAGCCGTCTGCGGCGCTGGCCGCGCAGACTGCAAACAGAAGCATCATTGGGGTCAACAGGACGCGTGAAAGGTGCCTGGTCATGGGCTTGCTCCTTCATGCCGAGGCCCGTCGTGACGTCGCACAGATCTGGCCGAGGGCCTGCCGGCCGATCACCGCGCAGCATAGCATCAAGGTTCTTGGCACCAAGGCTCTTGGCACCAAGCCTCTTGGCCGAGAACGCTGACGGCTCACCAATCCGGATCGTAGGGGTCGGCCATATAGGGCGGGGGCATCCAGCGTCCTCGCGGCGGCGGTGGCCTGGGCCGCCGGGGGGCGGTCGCTTGCACGTGCGGCCGTGCAGGCGCAGCCGTCTCGTTGCTCGTCGCGCTCCGCACGACCGGTTTCGCGGGTGCAGGCGCGGCTGACGTCGTCAGTTGCGTTTGCAGCGCCTGGACCTGTGCGGCGAGGCGCGCATTGTCCGCGGCATCCTTCTCCTGCGCCGCCTTGAGCTGTTGAATGGTGTCGGCCTGCTCGCGCAGCGTCTGCTCGTTGCGGCTTTTCAGTTGCTCGAGCTTTCCGTTGATGCTCGCAAGCTCGCTGGTGATGGTCTTGAGCGATTGCGCGAGATCGGACGATGACGGATCAGGCGCCGTGGCGCCGGTTCTTGGCGCGTCAGGTCTTGCAGCGTCAGGTTTTGGAGCCCCAGCTCTTGGAGCGTCAGTTCTTGGAGCGCTTTCCGTTTCCTTGCCGAGCGGCGGCGCGGGCACCGGACTGGGCCCATCCGCAGCAGCCAGTTGCACGGCCGGCGGTTGCGCCGGACTTTCGACCACGGACGCTCGCGCGGGTTCGCTCGCGGCCGGCGGAGCCCATCGCGCCATGATGGACCTGGTCATCGACTTGGCCTCATCGCGATATTGCGAAGCGAAGGCGGCGCCGAGAAGGCCGATCGCCAACACGAGGCCAACCAGGGCACGCAGCATGGTCCGATCTCCCTTCAGGCCTTGATTGCCCACCTTGCTAACCGGTGCCGGCACCTTGTCCTTGGGACCCTCGGCTGCCTTCGCTCCGGCGCTGGCCTGCGAGGTCCGCGGGGCTTCGTTGCCGCGTTCCATTCCGGAAACCAGCCGGTCCAGCCGCGCAAGGTCTTGCTCTGCGCTCTTGATCTGGTCATAGGCCCGCGCCAGCCCGCCATCGGCGCGCACCTCATCCGGCTTGGCGGCCTCAGGCTTTTGGGCCTCAGGCTTGTCGGTATCAGGCTTGGGGTCGTTCGCTTCAGGCACCGATGCGCGCTCCATCCAGTCGGGCGTCAATGGGAGTGCGGCAGTCCGATCGTCGGAAGGATAGGCCTCACCGTTGTCCAACACAACGCGCGAGCGAAGGAGAAATTATGGCGGGCTACGGTTGCTGAAGCAGCCGGGCGCTGCTCCCCGGGGCATCCCTGCGACGTGCTGTGCTATCGCGGGAGGAAGCGCCATGAGGGTCTCCACCGCGACACTCGCTCTGCTTCTTTCAGGTCCGGCCGCGGCCCCAGGAGTGCCAGACATGCTCAATGGCCGACGCCTGCATGATGGAGTACGTTAAGACGACGTCGGAGGCCCAAAAGGCCACCAAGCAAGCCATCCGGGATTGGAAGCAGAATCTGGACAGAAAGGCCTCCGCAGAATTGTCCAGCAGGGGCATACTCGCATTGCAAGACGCCATGGAGGCGCAGGTTCGTACGGAGCTGGAGCGCCTGAAGGAGTCCCGGCGAAGATCAGGTAGGGAGGGGCGCAAAGGAGGATCCAATGAAATCGCTTCTGCTGCTCACGGCGAGCGGTCCGCTGCTCATTCTCACCTCGCACCAGTCCCTGGACGACCAGAAGCTCCTTGGGGTGCTCAGGCAAAAAGGCATCGGCAAGTTCGTCGCGTTCGAGGTTCCCTTGTCGCTCGCCAGAGAGCGCTACGGCGGGCACTTTCACGCGGTCGAAAGCAATCTGCACGAGACCGATGATTTGAGAGTGCTCGACTTCAACGGCCAGCGGGTCTTTCAGCTCTTTCATTTCGAAGAGCTCGGTTCTCCGATCCTGGTAGAGCGGTCGTGATCCGGCTTTATTCGGCGGCGAAAGGGGATGTGTTGAGCAGGGCTGTTCCGAAGAGACGCCGATTGAGGTACGGTGGAAGCCTGGACCCGTGGAGTCTGCCATGACGTCATATACTGTCGGGTTGAAGCTCGGGGTGCGTGCCAAGGTGCTCACGATCGAAGCCGAGGACGCATTGGTCGCGGCGCTGAAGATCAAGCTCGAGAACCCCGAGGCACTCGTCACCTACGTTCGCAAGTCAAATCGGCGCGGCGATCGTCGCCACCCGCACGAAGTGCAGCGGGCCAAGACAACCGGCTAAAGCGCGATGAGATTGGGATGAATCGTCATCGCGCTTTAGGTTGTTGTTTGAGCATGATCTTTTCGGAAAACCGCTTCGCACTTTTCCGGATCATGCGTTAGCCGATGCCGAGACCGCGGCAGGTAGCCCGGATTTCGCTTCCGCCTTCGCTCTTCGAGCTACGGCGGACAAGTCGCTCCATCCGGGCTACGCTCGCTCCCCCCGCGGCGTCGGAATACGCAGTTGTCGTTAGTGACGTGTCGCGCGGATTTCGAGCGTCGTCTGGGTGAGCTTGGCCACGAACCCCTCAAAATGCATGACCCTTTGTCTGGTCAATTGTCCATGCAACTCGGCGATCTTCTGGGATTCGGCGATCAACGATCCGCACACCTGTTTCGCGTACTCCATCTGAAGCTCAAAGGCCTCGACGGGTGAGCGCGCCGCCGCGAGCTTTCCCAGGAAGTTCCAGGCGTGCTCAAGCGACGTCCTCGTGTAGTCGCTGTAGGCATCGGCAATCGCCTGCGGGCTGGCCTGGGAGGGTTCCACCGGTGCGACGGGCGCGCTTGCAGCGATCTCCATCCCGGAAGCCTCGCCTGGCAAGGCTGCAGCCGAGGGTACCTGAGCACTGATCTCTCGGCTCGTCTCTTGCCTTATCTCTTGCTCGGCCTCTTGCCTGTTCTCTTGCTTGTTCTCTTGCTTAGTCTCTTGGCTGATCTCCGCCGAGGCATCCGGCAGTTGATGGGCTGCAGCTGCGTGTTGCTCGCCGGCCCTGGTCCGTTGCCCGGCCTTCTTCTTCGCGCCGCGCCGGCCGGATTTTCCCGTTGTCTTATTTTCGCCCGCACTCAACATTGCAAATGACTCCTGAATATCGCTGAAGCCGCAAGCCTCCGTCGTGTTTGCGCTGAAATCGCGATTGCGGGTTGTCGCTTGCGTGGCGGCCATGTGGTGAGATTTTGCCGGGCACCGGCCAGGCGCAATTCGCGGGTGACGGCCTGGACTGCTTCGCAGAGCCTGTCATCGGGCCGCGCTCCGCGCGGACCCGGCGGCTCGCAATGACGGGCGTCCTGGTCCTCGCGCGTTCGTCGTCACCCGAACAGGGCGACATAGACCACGTAGAGCCAGCCCAAGATGCCGTGGATGATCGCCCACAGGATCGAATGATTGTTGGTGTAGGAGATTGCGATGGCGAGTGCGGAGCCAAAACCCACGCCGTATTTGGCGCCCTCGACCCGAACCCCGTAGTAGCGATTGCCGTTCATGGCGGTCCTTCCTGCGGGCCACGCTTGCTCATCACGCCTTATAAAAGTCTTCCGCCGATTGTGAAATGGCACACAGACGGCAGCCCTCGGGTCTGCTTCTTTAGCACCGACACTATACCCTCGTGCGCTTGCTCGGCGATGCGCACCGGCGGGTCGGCATTTGGCAATTTCGGGATGATCGCTATGGGCGTTTTCAATCGCACGGCCATGCTTTGCAGCTCTTTCATCGTGTCCACCATGAGCGGGTGAACCGAGAGATTTCGCGTGCGCGCAACGGCGCGTGCAGGGATTTTCTTGAGGCCCCGCCGGTGACGGACGGGGCCTTTCCATTTTTCATGTCAGCCCACGACTGCCCGGCGGTGCCTTCGCGAAGAAGGATGCAGGGTCATGTGGGAGTATTTTGGACCCGATTTCGCTTTTGACGTGGTGAAGGGATTTGTCGCCGGCGTTGCCTCCATGGCGTTTCAGGTCGTGGCGCCGCGGGCGTTTCATGCCGCGAAGCGATTTCGCGAGCACTGGGTTGCCAGAAAAGACGCAAGGCAAGCGGCAAGGCAATCACGCCGCAACGCTCCGGCGAATGATGAGCCGTGAGGTCTCTGGGCGAAGCGAAACCCATCAACAGTCGTCGTGGATTGATGGGTTTCGCAAGTGCTCTACCCATCCTACGGACAAGCTAACCGCCGTCATCCGCCGCCAGGCGCTGAAATTGCCGCTTCATCGCATCGACCCCAGAGATATAGCTTGCGACGAGATGATCGCCGCAGCGCTCGCCGGCCGTCAGCTGAAAGTGGCGGCGTGCGTAGGCCGTGGCGGGACCGGCGCCGCAGAGATGGATGAAGGCGGCCAGATCCTGCTTCTGCTCGCGGCTTGCCTTCACATCGCCCGCGCGGGCGAGAACGTCGGCCACATTGCGGTCCAGATACACCGATGCCAGCTCGATGGCGTGGCTCGGGATCGCGCGGGTGTAGAGGAAGGTCGACCCGCAGCCGGTCTCCGTGACCGCGTTGCCGCGGACACAGAACCGTGCGGCGTCGCTGAGGGCCGGATCGGTCATCTGGTAGAGGCCGACGGCGCTGGAGGCGGGCCGGTAAATCGCGAGCGGATTGAGGCTCCATCGCCAGCGCCAATAGGTGCGCGCCACCGGATTGCCAGAGCTCTCGACCTGCGCCAGCGCGGCCAGCAATTCGGGCGCGATCGTCGCGGTGGAATAGGTGCGGAAGAGGGGGCCGTATTGGCGCCAGATCTCGGCGGGGTCCTTGTCGAGGGAGTGGCCGACGAAGGCGAAGAGCTCGGTTGGTTTGCGGATGATTTGATAGGCGATGTCGAGGAGGGCGAGGGCCGCAAGCAAGACTGCTACGCTGAGCGCGATCCGGACGATCCGCGGTGCGTGGGCGAACGCCTTTCGCATCCGCCGAGCGCCTCTTCGGAGGTTGCGAAAGCGAGGGAGGAGGTGGGTGCGTTTTCCTGGCATTGCGCTTGCGCAGCACTGTCACTGCAATTCAAGCTGTGATCTCAAGACGCTGTGATCTCAAGATCTGGAGCCCGCCATCAATAGCGGCCGCCGTTGCCCTTTTGCTGCGTGATCCAGTCCGACAATGTTTTCGGTGTCAATCCCGCAGTCCGGCCCGGTGATGCCTTCGGATTGTCGCGAACGCCTTTCGTCGGACGGGTGCGCGGCGCTTCCGTTCCGTTGACGCTCTTCAAGGTAGCCGTCGATGCCTCTGCGGCTTCCTTCTCGAGGCGCAGCTTTTTCAATCGCGCCATCTTGATGCGCTCGGCGTCGACTCCGGGTCCTTCGGACAGCAGGGGCCTGTGTTGAGCAAGCTCCGCCGGGACGATGACACCGATAATGGTTGTCTCGCCGAGCGCCTTGCAGGCTTCGAGCCGATGCAGTCCCTCGACCAGAACGAGGCGGTCTCCGTCGGGCCGAACGAAAATGGGGGCCTGCTGTCCGATGTCCAGAATACTTTCCGCGATCTCCCCGACGATCTCGGGCTTGATGGCCTTCTTCATTTTCGTGGGAACGAAAATCTTCTCGATCGGGAAGCTCTCCGGTGTGGGCATAACTCGACTCCGCTTCTACCGGGCCCGTCGGAACCCATGCCGGTGGTGTCGGGAGTTTAGGAGGGAAGGGCTCGACCGCAAAGGCAATTTCGGTGGCAGGGTATTGAAGAGCATCGAAGCCGGAACAGATCTGCGATTGCGGCGACAGTGCACTTAATTGACGCTGCTCAGCCGAAGCCGCAGATCGTCAGCATAGAGCGAGTGAATTTAGCGCACTGTCACCGTAACTGTGGTAGAGGCCGACGGCGCTGGAGGCGGGCCGGTAAATCGCGAGGGGATTGAGGCTCAATCGCCAGCGCCAGTAGGTGCGCGCCACCGGATTGCCTGAACTCTCGACCTGTGCCAGCGCGGCCAGCAATTCAGGCGTGATCGTAGCGGTGGAATGCTTGCGGAAGAGCGGCCCGTATTGCCGCCAATTCTCGGCCGGGTCCTTGTCGAGGGCGTTGCCGACAAAGAAGGACAGCTCGGTCGGCTTGCGGATCACGTGATAGACGATGTTCACCAGCGCGATGGCCACAAGCAGCATCGCCACGCCGCCCGCGATCCGAGCCATCCGCGGTGCTCGCGCAAACGTCTTTCGCACCCACCGAGCGTGCCGCCGGACGCTACGGAGGCGAGGGAGGAGGGGCTTGCTTTTTCTTGGCATGGGACTTGTGGGAGCAGGTAGGGTGGGGTGAGCCCTTGCGAAACCCATCACCCGGCGGAGTTGATGGGTATAGCTCCACCGATCCTGCGCGCCGTGCGTGGATATCGCTACAACGGTTCGTTCCTGAGAGTTGAGTGCACTGTCACCGCAGTTCGCAGCAACTTGCTAGCGCTCACAAAGCTACATGTTCTCCGCGACGGGGCGCTTGTCGATTTTTTTGTAGGCTTCGCTCAGTACCTCAATGATCTTTTCTCCGCGAGCAATTGCGCCCTGACGATGCCCCGGTCCACTAACGGCCATCGACATGGACATGATCGGCGAGAAATCACCCTTGATGAGATCGCTATATTCTCCATTGACGTATCTAGAGTCAGTCACCGCTCCGAAGAGGTCGTTGGCAATAGGATACTTGGCGTTCGGGTTGTGGAATAGGTTGGCTTCCTGCCCCCATGTTTCGACTGGCGTGTCTGGATCACCAACAATATAAGCAAACGGAAGCGGGGCGTTGGCGTTCGGGTCGAAGTCAAACATCGATCCGAAGCGGAGATACGTCATATCTTCGTCTGGATAGGGACCGCTTAGCGCCATTCTAGAAAATTTTGCAACCGTTCCAGCGTTTGTCCAAAGTACTGCAGAGACATTTTCAGCGTCGGGCTGATTGAAAAAGCCGGAGGGGATCACCCGACCGTCGTGAGTATGTTCGTGTACTTGCTCCGTCTTGATTACCAAGTTGCCGGATTCGTCCCAAGTTGGTGTTTGCTCGATCCCGTAGAGATAACGCACTACCGGGGCATTCGAGAAGCCTAGAGCGCCGTGTTCGTGAAAAGTCTGAATGGCAAGAACAAAAGGATTTCCGATTACGTGCGGTAACTCCCAATAGGCCTTTGGATCCTTTTTCTTGTTGAGTCGGTGCCGCAGTTTGTTCCTCAGCGCACCAGCGATCCTTATGGGTACTTCATTTTCTTGGCGTGCTTTGAGCCCTTCTAAGTCTCGGTCTTTATCGTTGATCGGCTTATAGACGTGAAGGGCGCCCTTACCATCATCCGTAGGGTTCGCGGTAGTGCATTCGATAGCGAGTTGTACGCCGTTCTTCGCGACGCAAAAATCGGGCTGGGGTTCCGCAGCATTGAATGCGAACCCCTCTGAGTGAAGCAGCTCGCTCACGTACAATTCGAAAGTGCGGGTGTTGAAGCCCGTTGTCTGGAATTGCTCAACGAAATTGCCGTCTTTTTCAATGAATCTCGCAAAAGAATCATTCATCATCTGACGGGTCGATTTGTGTCGCGCCGACGTTTTCAAAAATTGGAAGGACGGGTGCAGCTGCGACTTTGGTCGCTTGCCGCCGAAGAGACTCGTTTCGCTTGCCATGCTTTTTCCTCGCCCTAGCCCGTAGCCCGTAGGATGGGTTGAGCTCTCGCGAAACCCATCGTTTTTGCGTCATGATTGATGCGTATCGCTTCGATGCTCATCTACGCTTGTTCACGCATTCAAGCAGTGGACGACGAAGTCAGCCAAAGTGTCCCATAGCGCCGTCAAATGTTCCGGAGATGGAGCGAAATTTGGTGAGTGTACATATCGGTTTAAGGTGTCGCTGGAAACCAAGCCGTCGTACTGAGGAAATTTCTGAAATAAGTCTAAGTATTTCTTGTCGATCTTTCCCTTCGCAAAAAGGTCGTCTGCTATCCGCACGGCTTTCTTTGCCAAGGAGTCAGTAGGTTTTGCCGTGGGCAATGATGTTTGACTTAAGTAGTTGTCTATGGACAGCTCAAGCAACACGCGGAAGAGAACAGATATAGCATTGGGATGCTCCTTCAGGCGTAAGGTAAACTGAAGTTCCTCCCAGATAGCGCGGTGCCGTTGCAGGCGTCCAGGCCAGGCGATCGGAAAATGCGTGTCTGGAATGAGTGACTGACGATTCTGTCGAGGAGGCGAAGATGGACGAGGGGCGACTTTGGAGGGCTTGGCCGTCTTTATGGAAGTGGGCGGCGATATAGGCAAAGAGTGGCGTGCGGAGGGTAGAACGCCTTCAGCTTCGAGCTTATCGAGATAGTGTCGTTTCCCCTCGACGTCCCACAGATCACCGAGAACAACTTCTTTTTGAGCCAAGTCAGTCGCGATACGGTTCAGTGCGCGCAATACCACAGGCTCTTGATGTGTGAATGTGAAATGCCCCTTCTTGATGCTAAAGCCAACGCGATTGCGAAATACTTCGGCCGACAACAACCGATTCATGGTCGACCAAGGAATTCTGTACTCAAATGCAGGTAGGTCAGAGTTTCTAAGCTGGATTTCGATTTCGCTGGCAACGTTTGTTGTGCCGCCTTTTCCGGTACGATCGATGAAGTTCGATTTCATCCGATCTGTCCATTTGCTCTGTCCTATTCCGGACTGAGATCCTGTGTGACGCCGAAATAGGATTTCGTCTATTCGATCTCTATCTGTCTCGACTTCGCATTCAACCTGAGCGGGCAGGTTTTGACTGCACTGCTGAGCTAGTTCTGTGAAATAGTCTTGCAGTTCAATGGTGGGAGCACGCCGCGGCGCATGAAGTAGCTTCAGGCATGTTGTGCGGCGGTTGCCATCAAATACTAGGTAGTTGCTTCTATCGGGATAGACTAAGGGGGCTTCATAAATTTCCGACGTTTCAGCTATGTCTTTTGCCAAATTCCGCATATGCGTTTCATTCTCGTTGAACAGCCACGCAATAGCGGCGGTCTCATTTTCTAATTCTCCGTGGCGATCGTTCGCGCGATTAATGAGAAGCTGCGTAAGCGGCAATTTCTGATATGGCACTGCTTTCTCCACGCTCAAATCTGCTTATGAGTACGTAAGGATTCTAGACGTCCGAGCATTAGCTTCTTGTACTGTGAATTGCCGCTCGGCCATTCCATATCTATGCCGTCGAGAGAGCCGATGAGGCCGGGCGATACCAAGAAGGGCACGCCGCGTCTGATTAGGCCTGAGACCAGATAGGTGTACGGCTCATGATCTTCGTTGTAATCGATGGCGAATAGCTTCCAACATTGATGAATGAATGGGTCTATCACGCCGTATATGAATTCGATTGCGTCTTTCGACACGTCTTTCTTTGGCGAGGTGAAGTGTTGAATGGAGTTTCTTAGGCGGCCAAACGAGCGATATAGCGCGAGATTTGGGATTTGCACTCCCGTGGCGGCCCAGAGGCGATCTGGCAGTTCTCCGTATTGATAGGTGCGACCATCCTGCAGTAAGTGCTCGAGGGTCAACTTGGTCTTTTGCGTAGGTGGCTTCGGAAGGTGCTCGAAGATCAAGAGGGGATGTTGCTGAGCTATTCTTGCCTTCACCAGGATTTCAGCCGCGTGCGCTGCCTGCAGAACTGATAGTTCTGGCCACGAGTCGTTCTCGAAGCTGTGATAGTTCGCGTGCCAATTCGCGTGAGCTAACGCGCCCAAGCCGAGATGGAGCATGTGCTTGTGCACTGCACGAAGTTGTCTATCCAAGTATCTCAATCCCCAAAGTATTGGGCATAAGAACAAGAACAGCTACTAGTTGCAATTGGAAAAGAAAGGGGGCGGCCTTTTTGGCCGCCCCTCGCAAATGCCCGGAATCAAGCCCGGCTTAGCAATCTTTACGCTCTACCGCCTCACGAACACCCCGTCGTGCTGCCGCACGTATCGCACTTCATGCAGGTGCCATTCCGCACCAGCGTGAAGTTGCCGCACTCTGAGCACATCTCGCCTTCGTAGCCCTTGGCCTTGGCTTCCGCGCGGCGTTCGGCCTTGGAGGGGACCAGGGTCTGCGCGGTGCCGGACTTGCTCCACTGGAGCTGCTCGAGCTTCTCCGTCGGAGAAAGGTCGTGCTGCGCTTCCTGCTTCAGCGCGACCGCGCCTTCCAGGGCATCGCCGACACGGCTTGCGCCGTGGGAGGCGAGGGCCGTGACCTTGGAGCCGCCGGTCGGGGCACTGTCATTGCCCGGGGCGATCGCGGCGGAGCCGCCGCGCATCACGACGAGGTTGTCGGTGCGGGAGCGGGTGAGGCCGCGCGAGACCAGCTTGGTCGCGTGCTGGGTCTCGTCCGGCTCCTTGCCTTCCTCGACGCCCTTGCCGAGCGCGTCGAAGTTCGACTCGGTCGGATCGACATGGGCGAGATCGAAGCGCGACATGTAGCTCACCGCGAGTTCGCGGAAGACGTAGTCGAGGATCGAGGTCGCGTACTTGATGCTGTCGTTGCCCTGCACGGGGCCCGCCGGCTCGAAACGGGTGAAGGTGAAGGCGTCGACATATTCGTCGAGCGGCACGCCGTACTGGAGGCCCAGCGACACCGCGATGGCGAAGTTGTTGATGAAGGAGCGGAGTGCTGCGCCTTCCTTGTGCATGTCGATGAAGATCTCGCCGAGACGGCCGTCATCGTATTCGCCGGTGCGCAAGTAGACCTTGTGGCCACCGACGACCGCCTTCTGGGTGTAGCCCTTGCGGCGATCCGGCATCTTCTCGCGCTCGCGCATCACGATGATGCGCTCGACCAGCTTCTCGACGATCTTTTCCGAGACCTGGGTGGCACGCGCCGCCATCGGCTTCTCGTAGAGGCTCTCGACCGCATCCTCCTCGTCCTCATCGTCGGCGATGAGCTGCGAGTTGAGCGGCTGGGAGAGCTTGGAGCCGTCGCGATAGAGCGCGTTGGCCTTCAGCGCGAGCTTCCACGACAGCATGTAGGCGGACTTGCAGTCCTCCACCGTCGCGTCGTTCGGCATGTTGATGGTCTTGGAGATCGCACCCGAGATGAAGGGCTGCGCCGCCGCCATCATGCGGATGTGGCTCTCGACCGACAGATAGCGCTTGCCGATCTTGCCGCAGGGATTGGCGCAGTCGAACACCGAATAGTGCTCGGCCTTCAGGTGCGGGGCACCTTCCACCGTCATCGCGCCGCAGATGTGGACGTTGGCCGCCTCGATCTCACGCTTGGTGAAGCCGACGGCCTGGAGCAGGTCGAAGCCGGGGGCCGCGATCGCCTCGGCACCGATGCCGAGCTGGTCGCGGATGAAGTCCTCGCCAAAGGTCCACTTGTTGAAGGCGAACTTGATGTCGAAGGCGGTCGGCAGGGCCTTCTCGACCTTGGCGATGGCTTCATCGGTAAAGCCCTTGGCCTTCAGCGTCGAGGCGTTGATGGCCGGCGCGTTGGAAAGCGAGCCGTGGCCGACGGCGTAGGCCTCGATCTCCGCGATCTCGCTCTCGCGATAGCCGAGCGCGCGCAGCGCCGCGGGGACCGCGCGGTTGATGATCTTGAAGTAGCCGCCGCCGGCGAGCTTCTTGAATTTCACCAGCGCGAAGTCGGGCTCGATGCCGGTGGTGTCGCAATCCATGACGAGGCCGATGGTGCCGGTCGGCGCGATCACCGTGGTCTGGGCGTTGCGATAGCCGTGCTTCTCGCCGAGCTCGAGCGCCGCATCCCAGGCGGCCTGGGCACGCGTGACGATGTCAGCCTGCGGGCAGGACACGAGGTCCATCGGCACCGGGTTCACCGAGAGCGCCTCGTAGCCGTTGGACTGGCCGTGGGCGGCGCGGCGGTGATTGCGGATCACGCGCAGCATGTGCGCGGCGTTCTTCTTGTAACCGGGGAAGGTGCCCAGTTCAGCAGCCATCTCCGCCGAGGTCTTGTAGGTGATGCCGGTCATCACAGCGGTGAGGGCGCCGCAGAGCGCGCGGCCTTCCTTGCTGTCATAGGACAGGCCCATGGTCATCAGCAGGCCGCCGATGTTGGCGTAGCCGAGGCCGAGCGTGCGGAACTCGTAGGAGAGTTCGGCGATCGCGCGCGACGGGAACTGCGCCATCATCACGGAGATTTCGAGCACGATGGTCCAGAGCTGGCAGAGGTGCTCGTAGCCGGCGACGTCGAACTGCTTGGTCTCGGTGTTGTAGAAGGTCAGCAGGTTGGCGGAGGCGAGGTTGCACGCCGTGTCGTCCAGGAACATGTATTCCGAGCACGGATTGGACGCGCGGATGTCGCCGGACGCCTTGCAGGTGTGCCAGTCGTTCATGGTGGTGTTGAAGTGCAGGCCCGGGTCGGCCGACGCCCAGGCGGCGTAGCCGATCTTCTCCCAGAGGTCGCGCGCCTTCAGCGTCTTGGTGATCTTCTTGGTGGTGCGTCCGACGAGATTCCAGTCGCCATCCGTTTCCACGGCGCGGAGGAAGTCGTCCTTCAGCGAGACCGAGTTGTTGGAGTTCTGGCCTGATACCGTGAGGTAGGCTTCCGAATCCCAGTCGGTGTCGTAGACGTCGAACTGGATGTCCTTGTAACCCTGCTTGGCGAACTGCATCACGCGCTTGATGTAATTGTCAGGCACGAGGCTGCGGCGCGCGAGCTTGATCTCGCGGCGGAGCGCCGGGTTCTTCTCGGGGTCGAAGCAATCGTCGCCCGAACCTTCGCAGTTCACGCAGGCCTTCAGCACCGCCTTGAGGTGCTTCTGATTGATCTTGGAGCCGGTGACGAGGGCTGCGACCTTCTGCTCCTCCTTCACCTTCCAGTCGATATAGGTCTCGATGTCGGGGTGATCGACGTCGACGACCACCATCTTGGCCGCGCGGCGCGTGGTGCCGCCCGACTTGATCGCGCCGGCTGCCCGGTCGCCGATCTTCAGGAAGCTCATCAGGCCGCTCGAGCGGCCGCCGCCCGAGAGCTTTTCGCCTTCGCCGCGCAGGCGGGAGAAGTTGGAGCCGGTGCCGGAGCCGTATTTGAACAGGCGCGCTTCGCGGACCCAGAGGTCCATGATGCCGCCCTCGTTGACGAGGTCGTCACCGACGCCCTGGATGAAGCAAGCGTGCGGCTGCGGGTGCTCGTAGGCGGACTTGGACTTGGTCAGCTTGCCGGTGAAGGGGTCGACGTAATAGTGGCCCTGGCCGGGGCCGTCGATGCCATAGGCCCAGTGAAGACCAGTGTTGAACCATTGCGGCGAGTTCGGCGCGACCATCTGCATGGCGAGCATGTAGCGGATCTCGTCATAGAAGGTCTGGGCGTCCTCGTCGGAGGAGAAGTAGTTGCCCTTCCAGCCCCAATAGGTCCAGCAGCCGGCGAGCCGATCGAACACCTGCTTGGCCGAGAGCTCGCTGACGAAGCGCTCTTTCTCGGGGAGAGCGGCGAGCGCCTCGGTGTCGGGCACGGAGCGCCACAGGAAGGAGGGGACGGACTCCTCCTCGACCTTCTTTAGGCGCGCGGCGACTCCCGCTTTGCGGAAATACTTCTGGGCGAGCACGTCGGAGGCGACCTGCGACCACTCGGTCGGCACCTCGACGTTCTCAAGCTTGAACACGACCGAGCCGTCGGGATTCCGGATCTCCGACGTGGTCAGCCGGAAATCGATCCCGGCGTAAGGTGACTGTCCCGAAGTGGTGTGGCGCCGCTCAATCCGCATGGTCTTGCCCCGTCCTTTTATCTGCCGGACTGCCTCCGCAAGGCGCCCGGGTCGCTATTTCGGTTCGCGATTCCTCCGAGGGCCTCATCGGCCCAAAGGCTTCGCAGTTCAGCCGGTGGATCCGGCCCAGTTTCTCCCGGCGCGATGGTTCTCATCCGCCGGCATGTCCACACCCATCCGCCCCCAAGGGGATGTGCGCGACATGCGTTCAACGCCCCACACGCCACTTCAACCAATGCCATCCGAGCCTGTTGCCGGCCCGTTCTGGCGCCCGAAAGGTCTGCATTTCGAGGGCAGACAAGCCCTCATCCGCGGCCTTTGGCTGGCTTGGCGGAGTGACGATTTGCGAGACCCTTTGGGGGAGTGCCGGCGGGACGCAAACTCACTCGCGCCGAACGGACCGAAAGCTAGGACTCTCCGTTGCGCCCGTCAAGAACTAGTGCGAGTTCCTGAATCAAATACTAAATATGGTGGATTGCGGGGGATAACAGGGGGCAAGCCCGCGCCTGTTGTTGAGCCAAGTATCAGTGAGTCCTCAGGGATTCCCAACCAAAAAAATTTGCATCCCGTGACGATACGGACCCTTCACCCCGCTGTTCACAGGGCAGGTATATTTTTCGGGACCGGGGTTGCCTCAGCGGGACTCACGTAGGGCTACGGAAGGTGAGGGCAGGCATGCCCGCCGGGGTGGTGGTGGCGGGTGCGAATCCGCGCCAAGCTGACCGCGATTTTGCCGGGTACCCCACATGCTTGATTCGACTCGCCGGGATGCGCGACCGCGCATCGCCCCGGCCGGCCTGATGTTCCTCGCCATCACCTCGATCGGCTGGGGCTTCAACTGGCCGGTGACGAAGTTCCTGCTGTCCGAGCTGCCGCCGCTGACGCTGCGCGGGGTGACCGGCGTGCTGGGCGCCGTGCTGCTCGCCGCCCTCGCGCTGATCCGCCGGCAGAGCCTCAAGGTGGGGCCGGGGATCTGGCCGCGCTTACTGACCGCCGCCGTCCTCAACGTCACCGGCTGGATGGTGCTGATGGGCCTGGCGCTGCTCTGGCTGCCGGCCAGCGAGGCGGCGCTGATCGCCTACACCATGCCGGTCTGGGCCTCGCTGATCGCCTGGCCGGTGCTGGGCGAGCGGCCGACCGTGCTGCGCACGCTGGGGCTGGTGATGGCCTTCGTGGGCCTGGCCTCGATCATGGGCGGCAACGGCTTTGCCGCGAGCGTGGAGAAGCTGCCTGGAATCATCATGGCGCTGGCCGGCGCGCTCGGCTTCGCCGTCGGCACGGTGTTCTCGAAGAAGTACCCGATCCATCTGCCGCCGATCACGGCCGCGGCCTGGCAGATCGGGATCGGCTGCCTGCCGATCTCGATCATCGGCCTCTTGGTCGAGACCACGCATCTTTCGCTGGTGACGCCGGTCGGCTGGTGGCTGCTGGTCTATTCCACCGTGGTGCAGTTCTGCATCGCCTATGTCAGCTGGTTCGCGGCACTGGCGCGGCTGCCGGCCTCGGTCGCCGCGATCGGCACCATGGCGGTGCCTGTCATTGGCGTGGTCGCCTCCGCGCTGGCGCTGGGCGAGCCGCTGGGGCCGGGCCAGATCGCCGCGCTGATCTTTACGCTGGCGGCCGTGGTGCTGGCGACGCGCTAGTTCGAGAACCAGGCATCACCATGCGTAGCGGATCGCGCCCTTGCCGGCATAGCTTTGCGTGACCTTCGAGAACTCGCTCTCGAACGTCGCGGCGGCAGACCAGCCGTTGGTCCACTGCCATTCGGCCGAGGCTGTGGTCAGCGCGGAGTCGGGCGCCTGCGCCGCACCGTTGACGACGAAGCTTGCGCCCGGCAGCGACTGGAAGGTCGGGGCAATCGAACGATCCGGATTAAAATCATGCGCCCATGCAAGGCGGCCGCGCAGCGTGACGATGCCGTTCTGCATGGCGAAAGATTTGTCGGTGCGAATGCCGAGCTCGCTGCGCGTGTCGGTCACGCTCTTGGCGGCATAGGTCTGTGCAAACAACAGCGAACCGGCGACGACACTTTCGGCATAGGCCGGCAGGTCAAATGTGGTGAATTGCCCTGCGGCGTAAGGGGTGATGCCGAGACCGCCCAGCGTCGGCATGACGAAGCGGTAGCCACTCTCCACGCGACCCGAATACGCGTTCGCATTGAACTCGGCGCGCAGGTGGTCGATGCCGGCGACCGTGACGATGCGGTTGGTCGTGATGTCCTGCCAGCCATAAGCCAGCGCAGCAATGATGTAGGCCGCACCGATGTTATGGCGAACGAAGGCGCCGGCCTGGAACAGGTCGGAGCTGCCATAGCCGAGGCCGTTGACGTTGAAGCCGGTGCGGCCGCCCGCCAGCGCAAATCCCGCGAGCGTGTCCGGCGAGACCCGATAGTCCGCACCGACCGCGATGCCGTAGATGCTGCTCGCGCTGTTGTTCGAGCCGATGATGGCGTTGCCGGCCGTGGTCTGCGACCCGCCGAAGCCGGCGGCCCACACGCTCCAGCGTTGTTCGAAGGTCGGGGCTGGCAGCGCCTTGGTGGACATCGCCGCATACGCGTCGCGCTCGCCATCAGTTCGACCGCGTGACGCGTGGGCCGAACTCTCCTCCGCAAACGCACTCGGCGCGCCACTAGCCCTGACGGGATCGCTGCGACCGGAGACGAATGGATCCGTCATCAGGCCCATGAACTGGTTCATCGCGTTGAACGTCGTCTGCTGAGAGCCGGTGGCGCCCTCGCCGGAGACCTGGGTCAAGCCGGCGGGATCGAGCCCGAAGAAGCCCATCGGAAGGCCGCCGTTATTGTTGAAGGCGTAGGTCAGCGCGTTGGCGACGTTCCGCTGGTTGACGTTGAGGCCGGTGTAATTGGTGAAGGCGGCCGTCAGGTTCAGATAGGCGTTGTTGGCGTCATAGCTCAGCGTATCGCTCGCGCCCGTCGGCAGTCCGACATTGATGATGCCCGCGAACGTCGTGCCGCCCCGTCCGCCGGCCGCGGTCAGGATCGTGTATGTCTTCGAGACATAGCTGCCGGGCAGGAAATTCGCGACCACGGTCGCGCCTGTCAACGTCGCCGCGCCCGTGACATTGGCGAAGCTCGACGTCGATGGATTGACCGCAACGACGTAGAGCGCGCCCGATTGGAAGGCCAGATTGCCGGCCACCATCGTCGACGTCCCGGGCGTGTTGACGGCTCCAGGCATGAACGTGCCACCGGCATTGATCGTCGTTGCGCCGATAGTGCCCGTGCCGCCAAGCGTGCCGCCTGCGTTCACGGTCATGGTCGAATTGGCCAGCGAGCCGTTCACCAGCAGCGTGCCGGCGGCGATCGACCACGGCAATGCAGCGCTATTGGTGCCGCTCAGCGTCCAGGTCGAAGCGCCCGTCTTCTCGAAGCTCGCGAAGCCCCGATACTGCGCAGCGGCGCCGATCAGCGAGACATCGAAAGAAGCAGTGGGGTTGGTGCTGCCGCCGAACTGCAAGGTGCCGTTGCCCGTCTGATCGACGACGTTGCCGCTGAAGCTGTAGCCGGCCTGAAGCTGCAGCGTGTTGGTGCCGCCGGTGAAGGTGATGGCGTTGGCACGCGTGACGCCGTCGCCGGCGAGACCGCCGGAAATCGATCCGCTGTTGATGATGCTGAGATTGGTGCCGATGACGCCGGCGCCGCCTGCACCGACCGCGCCGGAGATCCCGGCGGTGACGGTGCTGCTGCCGGAGCTACCGCTCGCGCCGGCGCTGCCGCTCACGCCGGAGAAGCCGTTCGTCCCCGTGGTGCCGTTCGTGCCGCCGCTGGCGGCCAAGGCCCCGGCACCGCCGACGCCGCCGGAGCCGCCGACACCACCGCTGCCGGCGCTGCCCGCGGTGCCGCCGAGGCCACCCATGCCCGCGGCCCCGGCGATGCCGCCATTGCCGCCGGTGATCGTGCCGCGATTGATCAGCGTGCCGCCGTTGGAGAAGGCGGCGCCAACGCCGCCGGTGCCACCATAGCCGCCATCGCCGCCGCGGCTCGAGGCGCTGCCACCGTTGCCGGCATTGCCGCCGGCACCGCCAAATCCGCCGGTCCCGCCGTTGCCGCCATTGCCGCCATCGGTCGAGCCGACCACGTTGACGCCAGCAGTGCCGTTGCCGCCAGCGCCGCCAACGCCGCCGACACCGCCGTTGCCCGCATTGCCACCGGCGCCGCCGTTGCCGCCACTGCCTGCGGTGCCGCCGCGGCCGCCATCGCCGCCGGTGATGATGCCTTGATTGGTCAGCGTGCCACCGTTTGAAATGGTCGCGCCGGCGCCGCCGGCGCCGCCATGACCACCTACGCCGGCATCGCCGGCGCTTCCTCCGCTCCCGCCGTTGCCACCCATTCCGCCGGCGGCGCCGCTGCCGCCGCTGCCGCCAGCGACGGCCGGGAGAAGGGCACTCGCGCCAGCACCGCCGGTGCCCGCTGTGCCGGCGTCACTGCCGTTGCCCCCGGCGGCGCCGTTGCCGGCATTGCCGCCGGAGCCGCCAATCCCGCCGGCGCCACCAGCGATGCTGCCCGAAACTGTAACGGTCCCGCCGTTCGTGAGCTGGACACCATCGCCGCCGCTGGATCCGCTACCGCCAATGCCGCCATTTCCGCCGGCGCCACCATTCCCGCCGTTGCCGCCAGCGCCACCAACCAGACCGTTGTTGCCATTGAGAAAGCCGGAGCCGGAGGACCCGTTGGCGCCATTGTCGCCTGTGCCGCCGGCGCCGCCGATCCCGCTTGCGCCGCCATTGGCGCCGTTGCCGCCAGCGCCGCCATTGCCACCGGCGCCTCCCATGATCGTTTGGGAAATTGAGAGCGTGCCGCCGCTCGTCACCTGCAGACCAACGCCACCGCCGGCACCATTGGCGCCATCGCCTGCGTGGGCGCTGGCGCTGCCGCCAGTGCCACCATTGCCACCGTGCCCGCCGGCTACGCCGAGCCCGATGCTGGATCCCGCGTTGCCGCCGTTGCCGGCCATGCCGCCGGCGCCGCCTGCACCGCCAGCGCCGCCGCTGCCGCCGGTACCTGCCGTGACGCTTTGCAAAATCGTCACGGTGCCGCCACCCGTGACCTGGATGCCATCGCCACCGCTGCCGCCGATCGCACCATTGCCGCCGGCACCAACCCCGCTATTGCCGCCGTTTCCACCGGTCCCGCCATCGAGCGCGCCGAGAACATTGGCGCCGGAAGCGCCCGCACCACCGCTCCCGCCGTGACCCGCTGTACCACCGCGCCCGCCGCTGCCGCCATCGCCGCCAGCGACCGTTTGCTGGACCGTGGTGGTGCCTCCGCTTGTGACCTGTACGGCGGTGCCGCCATTGCCGCCGCCGCCGGCAGCGCCCCCGCTGCCGAGGGTGTCGCCACCGGTCCCGCCGGTCACACCAGCGACGCCCAGGGAGAGAGCACTGGCTCCATTGCCGCCGCTCCCGCCGGCGCCGCCACTGCCACCAACCCCACCCGCGCCGCCGGTCACCGCTATCGAAAGCGTGCTGCCGCCGACGCTGACCTCTACGCCGGTGCCACCCCCACCGCCGCCGCCACCGATGCCGCCGCTGCCCCCTCCCGCGCTCGCATCAAGGCCGCCAATGACAGCAGAACCATCGGCGCCGCTCGCACTGGCGCCGCCGTGACCGCCGGCGCCACCCGCTCCACCGGAGCCGGCACCGAGCGCACCTTCGCCGCCACCGCCGCCGCCACCGCCACTACCCGCAGTGAGGGCTGAGTTGCCGTTGCCGCCATTGCCGCCGCTGCCACCGACAACGTTGCCGCCGTCACCGCCAAGTCCGCCGTTGCCGCCTGAGGTCGCCGTGCCCCCGGAGCCTCCGGTGCCGCCTGCGGCAGCGCCGCCGCCGCCGCCCGCGCCTTGTCCGATCGCGTTGTCACCGCCATTTCCACCGTTAGGAGAGGCGCTGGTACCGGCAGCGCCACCGCCGCCGCCCGTGCCATTGCCACCGGCTCCGCCAGCGCCGCCGTCGGCGCGCGCCGACATGATCGTCAGCGCCAGTGCGACAGCCGTGCTCGCCAACAATGTAGGGAGCCTGAAACGGCGCCGGGTGGGACAAGAACCAATTCTCGATTCAATTATCAATTGTATTACCGGCAGACTTGGCACCGACCCGCAGGCCATTCCGAGGTGAAATCCTCGGAAACAGACCGCAACATATTCGCTCGCCGAAGCGGCTCAACGAGAATGGTCTTACCTGCCAGAAATACCGCTTGATTTCGGTCGCCTGTCACCCGGAAACAACATCGACACCCGCCGCGAGACCGCGGATGACGTCAGTAAGCATTCGCAATTCAGTGCAGTTCTCAGCCGGGCGCACACACAATCCGGGCGCTTTCGAAGCCGTGAGAAAGTGCTCTAGCCCGCCGTCATCCCGCCGCCGTTCAGCGCCTTCCTGATCATCTCGGCGAGCTGGTTGCGGCGGTAGGGCTTAGTCAGCAGCAGCACGCCGTCGTCGAGCTTGCCGTGGTGGACGATGGCGTTGTCGGTGTAGCCGGAGGTGTAGAGCACCCTCACGCCCGGCCGGCGCTTGGCCACCTCTTCGGCGAGCTCGCGGCCGCTCATGCCGCCGGGGATGACGACGTCGGTGAACAGGAGGTCGAAGTCCTGGCCGGCCTCGATCATGTCCAGCGCGGCCCGGCTGTCGGGCGCGGCGACCGTGTCGTAGCCGAGGCTCTGCAGCTGCGCGGTGACGAAGTTGCGCACCAGCGTGTCGTCCTCGACCACGAAAATGGTCTCGGCGCCGCCTTCGGCCTGGGGCGCCACCGGGGCCGCCGCATCCGTCATGCCGTCGCCCGGCGGCAGATAGAGCTTGATCGTGGTGCCGTGGCCTTCCTCGCTGTAGATCTTGATGTGGCCGCCGGACTGCTTGACGAAGCCGTAGACCATGGAGAGGCCGAGGCCCGAGCCCTTGCCGACCTCCTTGGTGGTGAAGAACGGCTCGAAGGCCTTCTGCTGGATGTCCGCCGACATGCCGGTGCCGGTGTCGCTGACCGCGAGCATCACGTAGGGGCCGGGCTGCACCTCCACGTGGGCCTGCGCGTAGGCCTCGTCGAGCACGACGTGGTGGGTCTCGAGCAGCAGCTTGCCGCCGTTCGGCATGGCGTCGCGGGCGTTGATCGCCATGTTGAGCACGGCATTGGTGAGGCGGGACGGATCGATGTGCGCGGTCATCGGTCCCTGTTCCAGCACGGTCTCGATCTGGATCTGCTCGCCGAGGGTGGGGCGCAGCAGCTTGGCGATATCGGCGATCGCGCCGTTGATCTCGACATTGCGCGGCTGGAGCGGCTGCCGACGTGCAAAGGCGAGCAGATGCTGGATCAGCTCGGCGCAGCGCTCGGCGGCATCGTCGATCAGCCGCGCCACGCGCTGGAGCTCGGGCTGCTGCTTCAGGCTCGCCACCAGCGTCTCGGTATTGCCTGATATCACCGTGAGCATGTTGTTGAAGTCGTGTGCGACGCCGCCGGTCAGCTTGCCGATCGCATCCAGCTTCTGCGACTGGTGCAGCTGTCGCTCGGTTTCGCGCGACGTGGTCGCGTCGTGATAGACCAGCACGGCGCCGGAGACGTTGCCTTGTCCGTCGCGCATCGGCCGGCCGCTGATCATCAGATGGCGGGGATCGTTGCCGTTATGCGGGCGGACGATCATCTCCAGATTCTCGAACTGCTCGCCGCGCAGCACGCGCGTCGAGGGCAGTTCGTCCGCCCTGAGCGGCGTGACGCCGTCGCCGTGAAACACGTCGGACAGGGCGCGCAGATTGCGCAGGCTCATCCCGGCGCGATGCAGCAAGATGCGCTCCGCGGCCGGATTGGACAGAAGGACAGTGCCCTCGGCGTCGATCACCAGCACAGCCTCGGCCATGCTGTGGAACGTGCTCTGGAGCACGTTCACCGACAGGCGCAGCTCGTCATGCGCGTTGACGAGATGCTCGGTGCGCTCGGCGACGGCCGCCTCGAGTTGCTCCTTCGCCGCCGTGGTCTCCAGCAGCGTGCTCTTCAGCGCGACCGTGGTGCGCTGGCTCTCGCGCATCAGCATTGCGACCAGCAGCAGGATCACCAGCGCGCCGATCACGTCGATGCCGAGCAGGACGATGCCGGTTCGGCGTGAACTCTGGGCGCGGGCGGCGAGCAATCGCTCTTCCTCCGCGCTCAGATGATCGAGATTGCCCATCACCGTGTCCATCAGGCCGCGGCCCTCGGCCTTGCCCTGAAGCGCGGCAACGCCGGCCTGGTTGTTCTCGGCGCGCAGGCGCATCACCTCTGCGGCGATCTCGACCCGGCGCAGCGCCAGCGACTCGGTGCCCTCCATGAGCGCGACCTGATCCGGATTGTCACGCAGGCTGCGCTTGAGGTCGGCGAGCGCCGGCGCGAGCTGGGCGTGCACCGCCTGAAACTCGTCGCTGAAG
Organism: Bradyrhizobium sp. 604_D8_N2_3; assembly: GCF_051810765.1. Lineage (NCBI taxonomy): Bacteria > Pseudomonadati > Pseudomonadota > Alphaproteobacteria > Hyphomicrobiales > Nitrobacteraceae > Bradyrhizobium > Bradyrhizobium sp. 604_D8_N2_3. The sequence goes on from NZ_JBPWPM010000001.1 coordinate 4,501,459, forward strand.
CTCGGGTTGCGATAGATCTCGTAGCCGCGCGCGGCGCTCTCGGCGTGGCGCATCAGCACGCGCAGATCGGAGATCTTCTTCTGCGTCTCGATGGTGTGATTGACCCAGGCGGCATCGTACCGCGACTTGACGTCGAGTCCGATCGAGGCGGCGGTGATGATCAGGAGGATTGCAAGTCCAGCACCGAGAATGACGCGCTGCGTTGGGATCAAGGGGCTTCTTTCTTGTCCTTCGGCTGCGCGGCCTCGCCGAGGCATTCCCGGATCGTGGTCAGGAGCGCGTCCGGCGTGAACGGCTTGCGCAGGCAGCGTGTCGCGCCGAGTTCCAATGCCATGCGGAGGAAATCGGGGGAGGGCGAGGCGGACGAGGCGAAGGCGTAGCCGGACATCGCGATCAGAGGGATCGCCGGCGCGCGCTCGTGAAAGATGCGGATGGATTCGAAGCCGCGCATGTGCGGCATGAAGATGTCGACCAGCATCACGTCAAACGTCTGCGCTTCGAGCGCAGCCAGTCCCGTTTCGCCGCCGTCAGCCATCGTGACATCGAAGCCCTGACGCTGGAGCAGAACCTCGATGGTCGCGCCGACCATCGGATCGTCATCTACCACGAGGATACGCGGCATGACATTTCCCAGTAGATCGAAGTCCCAACATTCATCGGTGATATAGGCGAATCGCGGGACGGGTCAATTTGGGATTGGATCATTGTAGATATGCACGGTGCGGTGAATAAAGGTCCCTCGCGCCTCGCATGTATAGATCGTCGCACGAGATGCGCGGGCTGCGCGCGAAACTGGCGATGAGCGCGCGACAAACGAAAGAGGCGCCGCACCGATGCGACGCCTCTTCCTTCAAGCGTTGTCGATCTGCTTACGGGCAGGGATGACGCTGGCCGTCATAGCCGAGATACGTGCCCGAGGCCGGATCGTAGGACTTGTAGCGCTGCGCGCAATAAGCCGACGAGTCACCACCGCTATCCGGCACCACTGCGAACGACGGTTCGTCATAATAGCTGTCGTCGCCATAGTAGTAGGGATCGTTGTAGTACCCGCCACCGTAGTAGGCGTAGGAGCCGAGCCCGCCGATCGCAGCACCGGCTGCGACGCCCGGCCAGAAACCGCCACCGTGACGACGCCAGCCGCCACCGTGCCAGTTGCCACCGCCGCCGCGCCAGTTGTTACCCGCGACTGCGAGGGGACGGCCGCCGCCACCACTAAACGTGGCTCCTGCGGTCGGACGCATGGCTAGGCCGGCGCTCGGGCGCATGGCTCCGGCTGCGAAATTGCCGCCGCCGCCACCGAACCGCGCGCCGCCAAAGCTGCCGCCGCCCATGCGGGCGCCGCCACCGCCGAAATGGGCGCCGCCACCACCGCCAAAATGACCACCGCCGCCACCGCCGTGGCCGCCACGGCCCTGGGCGAAGCTCGGCGTCGCCAACGGAAGGACCAACGCTACCGCTGCCGCGGCGCTCAAAATTCTCAGACTTTTCATGTTCAAACTCCTTATTCCCTGAAGCAAACCTCTTGAAGGGCCCGCGGTTCCAGGGTTCACGCCGGTGTGCGCGTATGGCGCAGGTTTCCATGCGGCCGCTGTACCCGGCATGAACGGATCGCGTCCGATTTGCGGCAGTGCTTGCGCCGGGGCACCACATTTTGCGGGGGCACGGCCGCCCCCGCCGAACTGGACATTTCGCCGCCCGGATGGCATCAGGGCCTCACGAAGCAGGGCCCTAGCCGCATGAAACAGTTCTTCCTCAAGTTCTTCACCTGGTGGAGTGGCCAGACCTTTGGTACCCAGCTCTGGACCAAGCGGTATGGCGAGCTGGTCGGCCAGGACGAGCAGGGAAACCGCTATTATCGGACCCGCGGCGGGGCGATCGATCCGACGCTCGGCTTCGAGCGGCGCTGGGTCATCTACAACGGCTACGCCGAGGCAAGCCGCATCCCGACGGGTTGGCACGGCTGGATGCATCACGTCGTCGATGTGCCGCCGACTGAAGAGAACTACCAGCCGCGCGAATGGCAAAAGCCGCACCAGCCGAACCCCACCGGCACGCCGAACGCCTATCGGCCCTCCGGCTCGACGCTTGCCAGCGGTAAGCGTCCCAAGGCGACCGGCGACTACCAGCCCTGGACGCCCGGCTAGCTTTCCGATCTCCGTCCGAATCTTGACGTGGGGGGTGGATGCACCAGCATCCGCCTCACCTTGCTGTGGACAACGGGAACAGCGGGGACAGCGCCTGCGCAGGTGTTGCAGCTACGCGAGCGATGCGGCTCAATGGTCCCATCTTACGGAGATGGGAGACCATCGCGTTCGGTTCGGGCAACAGTTCGCGACTGTCCCGAGATGCAGCGGCCGCCGACGAGGACTCGATCGGGAGATAGGCCCCCGGTCTGGAAGTTCGAAATCGCCCGATGGAATGTGCAGCCACCGTAAGACAGGAAAGGCCGCTTGGGAAACCGAGCGGCCTTTTTCTTTGATCTGTTGCTCTGCTCGCTTCTCAGAGATGGAGCGTCGGTGAGTTGCCGACTGGCATCATCTCATAGGGCGGCTTCCAGCCCGGCAGTTCGGCGACACGCCGGCGCCAGGCATCAATCGCCGGGAAAGTCGCGGCGAGATCGAAACCCGTCTCCTCGGTCGGATAGTACAGATAGCCCAACATTGAGAAATCGACGATCGTCGGCCGATCGCCCAGCATGAAGCTGCGGTCGGAGAGGTGTCTGTCGACGATCGAGAAGGCGCTGTCGGTCCGCGCGCGCAAGTAAGCGAGCACAGCGGGATGGGCGGGCTCCGGCATGAAGCAGCGTTGAAACCGGTGCTGGGCAAAGTTCGCGGTGAACTTGTGGTTGTCGAACAGCAGCCAGCGCGTGGCTTCGAACGTCTCCTCGGGCGTCGGACGGAACACGCCGTGAGTCTCGGCGAGCCACAGCAGGATCGCACCGGACTGGCTCATGTGCCGGCCATCGACCTCGAGGACAGGGACTTCGCCCATGACATTGGTGGCGGCCCGCCAGTCAGGCGTGCGGGTCTCGCCGCCGGCGAAGTCGAGGCCGACCGGTTCCCAGTCGAGCCCGGCGCAGTTGAGGAACAGCGCGACCTTGAACGAATTGCCGGAAGCTCCGATGCAATGCAGCCGGTATCGCGCCATGGTGAGACCCTCCTGTGCGCACGCGACCGGGAAGCGTCCGTGGGTGTTGGGCGCGATACGGATTGTCGCGACAGGCTCCTGACAGCGTCATGTCAGCAGTGCGGAGCTTCCGGACGATGCTTTGCATTGCCCGGGAAGTGCTGCGCTGCGTTCGGGGCGCGTGAGCAAAGCCTCTGCTCTACACCCGCTCAGCCGCGCGCTTGACCGCCTCGAGGCGGCGGGCCTGGTTTGCGGCGCCGCGCTCTCTCAGCAAGGCCAGCACCTCCGCGGGCGCGGTGTCGGGCGAGCCGGACGTGAACGGCGGGGCGGGGTTGTATTCGATCTGGAGCTGGATCGCTTCCGCCGTGGTGCGGTCGACCAGGATCGACACCAGCGTCAGCGCGAAATCAATCCCGGCGGTAACGCCGCCGCCGGTGACGCGGTTGCGGTCGATGCAGACGCGCGTCTTGGTCGGCGTTGCGCCGAACTGGCCGAGCATCTCCATCGCGCTCCAATGGGTGGCAGCGCGGTAGCCTTTGAGCAGGCCGGCAGCGCCGAGCGCCAGCGCCCCCGTGCAGACCGAGGTGACGTACTTGGCGCCTTCGGCCTGCCTGCGCAGGAAATCCAGCACCTCTTCGTCATTGAGCAGGTCGTTGGTGCCGCCGCCGCCGGGCACGCAGATCACGTCGAGCTGCGGACAGTCGGCGAATGTCGTGGTTGGCGTCAGCGTCAGCACGGAATCGCTCGGCACCGGCTCGATCCGTTTCCAGATCAGGTGCAGCTTCGCGCCGGGGACGGAGGAGAACACCTGCAAGGGACCGGTGAAATCGAGCTGGGTGACGCGCGGAAACACCAAAAGACCGATCTGGAGCGGTGACGACATGGGCAGGTCCTCCAAAGATGAGCTTGACGGAGGCAGCCTCTCATGATGCCATTCCGTCCAAAATGGCGTATTTCCCTCACTTTCGGACATGACCATGATCGGCATCCTGATCTTCCCGGATTTCCAGTTGCTCGATGCGGCCGGCCCGATCTCGGTGTTCGAGATCGCGGCGCGCTGCACGGGCAAGACGACCACCGGAATCCGCGTGCTGGCACTGAACGCGGGGCCCGTGCGCAGCTCGTCCGGCGTGGAAATGATGGCGCGCGACTTCAGGTCGGCGAACGCGATCACCACACTGGTCATCGCGGGTGGCGCAGGCGTAACGGACGCCGCACGCTGCGAGGTCACGCGCGCCTTCGTGCAGCGGCTGGCGCGGCGCGGTGTGCGTGTCGCTAGCGTCTGCTCGGGCGCCTATGTGCTGGCCGAGGCGGGCCTGCTCGATGGACGCCGCGCCACCACGCATTGGGGCCGCACACGGGATTTCGTCGCGCGCTATCCCAAGGTGAAGTTCGAGCCGGACCAGATCTTCACGCATGACGGCAATGTGTGGACGTCGGCGGGCATCACGGCGGGTATCGATCTCGCGCTCGCGATGGTCACCGAGGACCATGGTGAGGAGATCGCGCAACAGGCCGCGCGCCAGCTCGTGCTGTATCACCGCCGCAGCGGCGGCCAGTCGCAGTTCTCATCGCTCTTGGAGTTGAAGACACCGAACGGCCGCTTCGGCGCGCTGCTGTCCTGGGCGCGCGAGAATCTCGATGCCCGGCTGACGGTCGAAGACCTCGCCGATCGTGCCGGCATGAGCGCGCGGCATTTTGCCCGCGCCTTTGCCGCCGAGACCGGCACGACGCCGTCGAAGGCGATCGAGCGCTTACGGATCGAGGTCGCGCGCGAGCGCGTGCAGTCCTCACGCGAGGCGATCGAGCTCGTCGCGGAGGCGACCGGATTTGGCGACCCCGAGCGCATGCGGCGCGCCTTCATCCGCGCCTTCGGCCAGCCGCCGCAGGCGCTGCGGCGCGCGGCGCGGGCGGGTTAGGAAATCTCACCTGGCACTCGAGCGTGGAGGCGAAGATGAGCGGGATGGAGTACAGCAACGAGAACGCGAAACGGCTCCAGAGAATCTATCTCACGGGGGACGTGACCGCCCAGCGCGCGGAGACCATTCGGCAGCTCAATCTGTCTGCCGGCGAGAGCGTTCTCGATATCGGATGTGGTCCCGGCTATCTCTGCGAAAGCATGGCGCAGATCGTTGGGCCTGATGGTGCCGTCGTCGGGATCGATGTGTCGACTGACCTGATCGCGGTCTGCAACCGGCAGAAGGCTTCCGCCTGGATTTCATATGCGATCGGCAACGCCACGGAATTGGGTCAACCCGATGCGTCGTTCGATGTCGTCGTGTGCACGCAGGTCGCCGAGTACGTGCCTGATGTCGACCGCGTCCTCGCAGAGACATTTCGCGTCCTCAAGCCAGGTGGCCGTACGATTTTCGTCGCAACCGACTGGGATGCGGTGGTGTGGCATTCCGAAAGCCCGGAACGTATGGCCGCGGTGATGAAATCATGGGAAGCGCACTGCGCTCACCCGCGTCTCCCGAGGTCGATGGCCCACAGACTGGTGAATGCACGACTTCACCTGGACGGAGCGTCGGTCTTTCCAATCCTGAATTTGCAGTACGATGACGATAGCTACAGCAAGGGGCTGGCTCAGGGCATTCGGGACTTCGTCGCCCGCAGGAACGACGTTTCAGCCGATGATCTCGAAGCATGGCACAGCGAGTTCGAGCATCTCAGCGGGGCGGGACAATACTTCTTCAGCACCAACCGCTATCTCTTCAGGGCCTCAAAGCCAGCCGCGCCGCCGCTATGATTGCGTCCTAGGTCGCCTCGCCCGCGGCTGCCGTGCCTGCGCCATCCGCGCGGGCCACCAGGCGCCGTGCAATCGGCGTCAGCATGTAGGGCGCAAGGTGGATCGGAAACTGCGTCATCGCGAAATAGAGCCAGGTGGTGGGCGGCAGCGCGCCGGCGGTCGCGGCCAGCATCAGGCCCAGATTGCGCTGTGACACCATCAGTCCGAGCGCCAGCGCGCGCTCATAGCCGATGCGGCGGAACAGCAGCGTGGTGACGGCGAGCAGCGTGAAATAGGTCGCGAAGGACAGAGCCGCCAGGCTGATGGTGAACACCGGCTGCGCCACCAGATCGTTCACAACATCGCCCATGATCGCGGCGGCGAAGATCAGGAGGATGATGATGTTGAAGCCGTCGATCGGCTTCCTGTGGCGCTGGATCGCTTTTGCGCCGAACACCCAACGGATGATGGTTGCGGCCAGCAGCGACGCCGCGAGGATGCCGAGCAGCTTCAGGCCGAGCGTCGCCGGTGTGACGCTGAGCATGCCGTCGAGGAACAGGCTTGCGAACAGCGACGCTGTGAAGGGGACCAGCGCGGTGGAGGTCACCAGCGTGACCAGCACGAGCGTGGCATCGAGGCCCATCAGCGCGGCGAGCGCCGGAGACGCCATCATCGGCGAGGCCATGCTCTGGAGCATCAGGGCAACGGAAAGGCCGGGCGAGCGGTCGTTGAGCCCTGTTGCATAGATGATCAGTCCGACGATCAGCGGCACGCCCATCGTAGTCCAGGCGGTTGCGGTCGCAATCAGCGCCGGGCGGCGTAGGTGACCGTACAGCGCCGCGAGATCGACTCGCATGAAGGAGATGCAGAGCAGGACGAGGATCGCTTCGGTGATGTAGGGCCGCAGCAGCGCGCCGAGCGGCGGCACGGCGGCGGCGACGAACACGACCGCCGCGACCCCGCGGGTGCCCTGGCTGCCGAGCCATGTCAGCGCGCGCAGGGGGAGGGCGAAGACGGTTTGAAGAACGAAGGGCATGGGAGGCGTCAGCCCAGCTCCTTCAACCAGGCGCCGATCTCGCGCACCGCGACATTGGCCTGCTGGAGCAATTTGCCCATCGTGAAGAAGCCGTGGAACTGGCCGGGGTAGTGCTTGTACGTGACGGGCACGCCGGCCTGCCTGAGGCGCTCGGCATAGTCGTCGCCTTCGTCGCGCAGCGGATCGGCGCCGGCGGTCAGCACATAGGCCGGCGGCAGACCGGCAAGGCTCTTCGCGCGCGCCGGCGAGGCACGCCAGTCCTGGATGTCGGCCGCGCCGTTGAGATAGTGGTCGCGGAACCAGCGGATCACCGAATGCGTCAGCAGCACGCTGGTCTCGGGCTCGCTGTGGGAGCCGTGCGTCATGGCGAAATCGGTCGCGGGGTAGATCAGGACCTGGCCGGCGATCTTCGGACCATGGCCGTCGCGTGCGGTGAGCGCGACCACGGCGGCGAGATTGCCGCCTGCGCTGTCGCCGCCGATCGAAAGGCGCGAGGCATCGATGCCGAGCTCGCGCGCGTTCGCTGCAATCCATCTGGTCGCGGCGATCGCGTCATCGGCGGCGGCGGGAAACTTGTGCTCGGGCGCGAGGCGGTAATCGACCGAAATCACAATCAGCGCGCCTGAAACGGCGAGCTGGCGGCAGACGACGTCGTGGGAGTCGAGATCGCCGATCACCCAGCCGCCGCCATGGAAGAACACCAGCGCCGGCGACAGGCCGTTCTGAAGGCGCGGCTGCTTCGGGACGTAGATGCGGGCGGGGATTTCGCCGTGCGGCGCCGGGATCGCCAGCGCCGCGACGCGCGCCAGTTCCGGCGGCTCGGGGTTGGTGGCGAAGCGGGCCTGCCCGTAGTAGGCGCGGGCTTCCGGTGCCGTCAGCGTCTCATAGGCGGGGCGGCCGGCCTCCAGGAAGGCCTTGTAGACGGCGGCGGCATCGGGATCGAGCACGACGGGCATGGGAGCGACCTTGGGCTTTCTGTTATCGTTGGACGTCGTTTCCGGGGGCGCTGCCCGCCTCGGCCCCGGGGAGGGGCCGGTGAACTATCCCATCCGGCCGCCGGTCTGGCCAGCGGGCGGCGGGCAGGGCAGGGATGCCGCCCTTCCCCCGCCGTATTCGCCGTGTTAACCGGATGGCCTGCGAGCGGCGGTATCCCCTGTAGAATGTCCAGCAAGCCCGATTCGCTGTTGAAGCCGCGCGAGAAGATGGTTCGAACCTTTACCCTTACAAGACTTGCCCTGCCAGGTCTTGCGGCGCTTCTGGCCGCCACCGCATTGACGGTTGCGACGCCCGCGCAGGCGCAGATCGGCACGATCTTCTCCGACCCGCCGCCGCGGCCGCCGGGTTCGATTCCGCGTGGTCAGCCGCAGCCTCAGATCCCCGATGACGATGAAGAGGTCCCCGAGCTGCCGCCGCAGGGCCGCGTGCTGCCGTCGCGCCCGATGGCGCCGCCGCCGGGCCGGCAAGGTAACGTGATGCCGGGGCCGGTCGAATCCCAGCCCCTGGCGCCGCCGCCGGGCTCAACCGTCGCTCCGCCAAACCAGCCGCCGTCCGTGGCGGTCGCTCCGCCCAATCCGCAAGCCGCCCCGGGTGCGCCCGGTCAGCGCCAGCCCCAGCAGAAGGGCGGGCCGGGCGGCACTGTCCCGCAGACCCCGGCGAGCCTCCAGCCGGGCGACGAGGTCGTAACCGAGCCGCCGGCCCAGAAGATCGTGAACAAGAAGGCGACCTTCTCCGGCCTCGACAAGATCACCGGGCGCATCATCAATTTCGACGAGGACATCGGCGAGACCGTCCAGTTCGGCGCGCTGCGGGTCAAGACCGACGCCTGCTATACGCGGCCGGCGACGGAAGCCACCAATACCGACGCCTTCGTCGAGGTCGACGAGATCACCTTGCAGGGCGAGGTGAAGCGCATCTTCTCAGGCTGGATGTATGCGGCGAGCCCCGGCCTGCACGGCGTCGAGCATCCGATCTACGACATCTGGCTCACCGACTGCAAAGAGCCGCAGCAGACCATTGCGACCGCGGCGCCCGATCCGGCCGCGGCAAAGCCGCCGGCTCCGCCGCCCGCGCAGAAGAAGGCGGCGCCACCCAAGCAGGCCGTGCAGCAGCGTCCGCCGCAGCCCTTGCCGCCGATCCAGCAGCAGCAGCCGGCGCCGCCACCCCCGCCGCCGCCGGAGCAGCGGCCGGGCCTGTTCGGCATCCCCGGGTTCGGGCGCTAGGCCCCTTCACCGATCATGGCCGGGAGGCGACGATGTCGAGCGCGCGCGCGCCCGGGATCGCGTCACCGGCTGACAGCCTCAGGAAATCGCCGGGGTCGCCGGCGAGGGCCTTGTCGAGCAGTGCGGTGTAGCGCCGCCGCGAAATCTCGACCGCGCCAAAACTCTTCAAATGATCAGTGACGTATTGCGTGTCGAGCAGCTCGAAGCCGCCATGGATCAGCCGCGCGACCAGGTGCACCAGCGCGACCTTCGAGGCATCGCGCGCGGTGTGAAACATGCTCTCGCCGAAGAAGGCGCGTCCGAGGCTGACGCCGTAGAGCCCGCCGACGAGGTCGTCGCCCTGCCAGGCCTCGACGCTGTGGCAATGGCCGAGCTCGTAGAGGCCGCCATAGAGGTCGCGGATCCGCTTGTTGATCCAGGTGTCCTCGCGTCCCGCCTGCGGCGCCGCGCAGCCGGCGATCGTTGCCTTGAACGCGGTGTTGACGGTGACGCGAAAGGCGTCCGTACGGACGGTGCGCGCGAGCCGCGAGGCCACGCGAAATCCCTCGAGCGGGATCACGCCGCGCAATTCCGGCTCGACCCAGAACAGGGTCGGATCGTCGGCGCTCTCGGCCATCGGAAAAATGCCGCAGGCATAGGCACGCAACAGCACGGCCGGCGTGATTTCAGACGAAGCGGAGTCGCGCGAAGTCATGGCGCAACAATAGCAGGATCGTGGAGGTGTTGCGAAGGGGGCGAGGATCAGCCTGCGGCGGCGTTGTTGGTCTTGTCGGGGGCCGCGGGCGTGCGGCGGAACCTCAGCATGACGCGAGTTCCGGAATGGGCGGGGTCGCGCTCGACGGTGGCGTCGAGCTTGGTGGCCATCGCCGCGACGATGCGCTGGCCCATGCCGGTCGAGCGTGGATCCGCCTTGACCTTGTCGCCGACGCCGTCGTCGGTGATCGCCAGCAGCAGATCCTCGCCCTGCGAGGTCAGCTCGACATGGATGGGGCCGGCGCCGTCGGGATAGGCGTATTTCACCGCGTTCATCACCAGCTCGTTGACGATGATGCCGACGGCGACGGCGCGGTCCGGATCGATCTCGATCGGCTCGGCCTTCACCGTCAGCCGCGACATCCGGTTGCCTTCGGCCGAGCGCCTGAGATCCTCGAGCAGCGAATCCAGATACTGGTTGAGCACCACGCTCTTCAGGTCCTGCGAGGTGTAGAGCCGGCGGTGCACCTGCGCGACCGCGGCGACGCGGCCCATCGCGTTGGTCAGCGCCGCCTTGACCTCTTCCTGGCCTGCGGAGTTCGCCTGCAGATGCAGCAGCGAAGCGATGATCTGGAGCGAGTTGCCGACGCGGTGATTGACCTCGCGCAGCAGCAGCTCGCGTTCGGCGGCGAGTGCGGCGTAGCGGTCGCGCGATGCATGGATCTCGGCTTCGGCTTCCTCGCGCGCCTTCTGCAATTCGGCCTGCCGCAGCGCGCCGTCAGCGGCGACGTGGAGCAGGGGGATGAAGTCGCCCTTGACGTCCTTGACGAGATAATCGGCCGCGCCCGCCTTCAGCGCGGTGACCGCGATGCTGGAATCCTGCGACGCGGTGACGAACACCACGGGCGGCGCGCCCGATATCGCCATGATCTGCTCGAGCGTCTCCAGCCCGTCGAGGCCGGGCATGTACTGGTCGAGCGCCACGACGTCGATGCAGCCGTCGGCGCTGTTTTGGGTCCCCGCGCGGCGGATACGCTCCAGGCCTTCCTCGCCGCTCGCGGCATGAATGACCTTGTAGCCGCGCCGCGTCAGGCCGCGCTCGACCAGGCGGGCCAGCGCCGCGTCGTCGTCGATGTAGAGCAGTGTAGGCGGGTGCTGGTTCATGAGGCGGCGGGCGGGACCTGGATGACCGAGAAGAACAGGCCGAGCTGCCGGATGGCATTGGCGAAATTCTCGTAGTTCACGGGCTTGGTGATGTAGACGTTGCAGCCAAGTTCGTAGCAGCGCTTGATTTCCTGGCTGTCGTCGGTGGTGGTCAGCACCACCACGGGCGAGGCCTTCAGATATTTGTTCTCCTTGATCTGCTTCAGGATGTCGATCCCGGTCATGTCGGGGAGGTTGAGATCGAGCAGGATCAGGAGCGCATTGCCCTTCTGCACGAGCCCGCTGCCGTCTGCGCCGAACAGGTGCTTCACCGCGTCCGTGCCGTTGGCGAAGGGGATGATCTCGTTGTTGACGCCGGATCGGCGGATGTTGCGCTCGATCAGCCGGGCGTGGCCCTCGTCGTCCTCGATCATGATGATGGTGACGGGTTGAGTCATTGGTCGGCGTTCCGGTTGCTTGTGTTCCAGGTGATGGGCAGCGTGATGGTGAAGGTGCTGCCGGTATTCAGTTCCGATGATACCGACATGGTACCGCCGAGGCGGCGAACAAGTGCACGCACATGCGCAAGACCGATGCCCTGACCAGGCTTGTCCTGGGTTCCCGCCCGGCGGAACAGGTCGAAAATCCGCTGGTGATCTTTCGGATCGATCCCGCGGCCATTATCGCTGATCTCGAAGATAGCGTAGCCAAGCTTGGTGCGCCCGCGGATTCTGATCTCGCCGGGGGCGCCGGCCTTGAGATATTTGATGGCGTTGTCGATCAGATTGGAGAAGATCTGCTCCAGCGCAAGGCGGTCGCTGACGAGATCCGGCAGCGGCGCGACATGGATCTCGGCCTGCGCTTCGGCGGACTGATGCGCCAGCGTCGAGACGATGGCTTCGATCAGCTCGCGGGTGTCGATCTTCTCGGGCACGAATTCGCGCCGGCCCTCGCGGGTGAGGTTGAGGATCGCCGAGATCAGGCGGTCCATCTTGGCGATCGACGACTTGATGAAGCCGAGCGCTTCGGAAAAATCCGTTGAAAGCTGCTTGTCGGGGCCTTCGAGCGTGACCTCGCCGTCAGCTAGCGGCGGGCCATCGGCCGGGACATGGGTAAGGCCGCCGATACGGCGGAAAATGTCGCCGCTGAGCTCTTCGAGTTCGCTGGTGAAGCCCATGATGTTGACGAGTGGCGAGCGAAGATCGTGGCTGACGATATAGGCAAAGCGCTGAATCTCGTTGTTGGCCTCGCGCAGGTCTGCCGTGCGGTCGTCGACGACGGTCTCGAGATTCGCGTAGGCGTCGCGCAGGCGCGTCTCGGCCTCGTCGCGGGCCAGCACCGAGCGCCGCACCAGCCAGATCGAGATCAGGGTCAGCAGCACCACGAGGCCCGAACCGATGCCGGTCATCGAGGCCGCCAGCGTCTGGCTGCGGTCGGAATTGGCCGATCGGAGCCGGAACAGACGCTCCTCCTCCTGGATCATGAAGACGGCGACTTTGCTGATCTCGGCCGTGGTGTCGGTGGAGGCGGCCTCGCGGACCTGCGCTATGGCCTTGTCCGGCCGATTCTGGCCGATGAAGTCCAGCTCCTGCTTGAATTGCCCCAGCCGGATTTCGATAGCCGCGCTCAGCTTCTCGATGTTGCCGCGTTGGTCCGGATTATCGCGGGTCAGGCGCGTGAGCTTGTCGAGGGCAGGTATGATCGCTGCCACGGCTTTCTCATGGTCGGCCTTGAAATCCGCCCCTTGGGTCAGGAGATAGCCGCGGGCGGCGCTCTCGGCACGCCGGATTTCCAGCAGCAGGGCGTTGATCTGGTTCTCCGCCTCGATGGTGTGGATCACCCATTTGCTATCGTCTCTGGCCTTGTTGACCAGGTAGACGGAGCCGGCGCTGATCACGGTCAAGACCAGAAGACCCGCCGAGAACAGCAGGATCTGCCACATGGAGCGCCGTCGTTGCGCTTCAGTCGTCACGACGGTCTCGCTTCGTCAAGTCAACGGAACTCAAAAGGCCCCCTCGGACTGTCCCCGTCCAGAACGCGATGGGGGCCAAAGGGTTCCACGGGAGGAGAGGGGTCACCCTGCGACCGGTTCCTTGCCCGCGAGGTACTGTTCCAGCCAGTGGATGTGATAGTCGCCGTTGATGATGTCGTCCTGGCGCACCAGGTCGCGGAACAGCGGCAGCGTCGTCTCGATACCCTCGACCACCATCTCGTCCAGTGCCCGGCGCAGCCGCATCAGGCATTCGGCGCGGGTCTTGCCGTGGACGATGAGCTTGCCGACGAGGGAGTCGTAATAGGGCGGGATGGTGTAGCCCTGATAGACCGCAGAATCGATGCGCACGCCGAGCCCGCCGGGCTGGTGATATTGCGTGATGCGGCCCGGCGAGGGACGGAAAGTCTGCGGGTTCTCGGCGTTGATACGGCACTCGATCGCGTGGCCGATGATCTGAATCTCGCTTTGCTTGGCCGGCAGATCGCCGCCGGCAGCGATGCGGATCTGCTCCAGCACGAGGTCGATGTCGGTGATGCTCTCGGTGACGGGATGCTCGACCTGGATGCGGGTGTTCATCTCGATGAAGTAGAACTCGCCGTCCTCGAACAGGAATTCGATGGTGCCGACGCCGAGATATTTCATCTCGCGCATCGCCTTGGCGCAGGTCTCGCCGATCTTGGCGCGTGCAGCGGCGGCAAGGACGGGCGAGGGACCTTCCTCCCAGACCTTCTGGTGGCGGCGCTGCAGCGAGCAATCGCGCTCGCCGAGATGGATCGCGCCGCCGCGGCCGTCACCGAGGATCTGGATCTCGATGTGACGCGGCTTCTGGAGGTATTTTTCGAGATAGACGGACGCGTCACCGAAGGCGGACTTGGCCTCGTTGGCTGCCGTCGACAGCGCCACCTGGAGGTCGGCCTCGCTCTGCGCGACCTTCATGCCGCGGCCGCCGCCGCCGGCGGCTGCCTTGACCAGCACGGGGAAGCCGATCTTCCTGGCGATCGCCATCGCGTCGTCCTCGGGGCCGACCGCGCCGTCCGAGCCGGGCACCACGGGAATGCCGAGCTTCCTGGCCGTCTTCTTGGCCTCGATCTTATCGCCCATCAGGCGGATGTGCTCGGCCTTGGGGCCGATGAAATGCAGATTGTGCTCGGAAAGGATTTCGGCGAAGCGCGCGTTCTCGGAGAGGAAGCCGTAGCCGGGATGCACGGCATCCGCGCCGGTGATCTCGCAGGCCGCGAGCAGCGCGGGCACGTTGAGATAGCTGTCCTTGGACGGCGGCGGCCCGATGCAGACGCTCTCGTCCGACAGGCGCACATGCATGGCGTCGGCGTCGGCGGTGGAGTGCACGGCGACGGTCGCGATCCCGAGCTCCTTGCAGGCGCGCAGGATGCGAAGGGCGATCTCGCCGCGATTGGCTATGAGGATCTTGTCGAACATGGTGTCCTTAAGGGACTGGCGCGCGGGAAGCGGCTAGGGCGGCTGACCGCCCACGACCATTACTCAATGATGACGAGCGGCTCGCCGTACTCGACCGGCTGGCCGTCTTCGACCAGAATCTGCGTCACCGTGCCGGCGCGCGGCGAGGGGATCTGGTTCATGGTCTTCATGGCTTCGATGATCAGCAGCGTCTGGCCGACCGAGACCTTGCTGCCGACCTCGATGAACGGCTTGGCGCCGGGCTCCGGCGCCCAATAGGCGGTGCCGACCATCGGCGAGATCACCGCGCCCGGATGCTTCGACAGGTCGGCCGCGGCTGGCGCGGCGACAGCTGCGGCTGCCGGCAGGATGGCGGGAGCGGCCGCCATCTGCATCGGCATGGTGGCGGCGACGCTGATGTTGCGGGCGACGCGCAGGCGAAGGCCGGCCCGTTCGATCTCGATCTCGGTGAGGCTGGTCTCATCGAGCAGAAGTGCGAGCTCGCGGACGAGCGCGGAATCCTCGCTGGAAAACTTTACGGCTGCTTTGTCGTCTGGCTGGCGCGCCATGTTCTGATCCGAATGTTCTGTGTGAAGAGGGAGCGTCAGGCTTTGGGCTTGATGCCGAGCTTGGCTGCAAGGCCCTGGATCGCGAGGCGGTAGCCCTCGATGCCGAAACCGCAGAGCGAGGCGAAGGCCGCGCGCGCGGTGTAGGAATGGTGACGGAAGCTCTCGCGGGCGTGGATGTTGGTCACGTGCACTTCGACGGTCGGGATCTGCACCGCGAGCAGCGCGTCGTGCAGCGCGATCGAGGTGTGCGAATAGCCGCCGGCATTGATGATGATGCCCTTCATCTTGCGGGCATGCGCCTCGTGGATGAAGTCGATCAGTTCGCCTTCGCGGTTGGACTGCCGGCAGTCGGCCTTGAGGCCGTACGCCGCCGCCGCTTCGCGGCACAGCGTTTCGACGTCGGCCAGCGTCGCATGGCCATACTTCTCGGGCTCGCGCGTCCCCAACATGTTGAGGTTCGGCCCGTTGAGAACGAGGATCGTGTCGGTTGCTGGTTCGGCCATTCCAATCCCGCAAGAGGTGCTTCGGCGTGGCGGGGGTTATAGGTAACAAAGCGCCCTAGGGGAAGCCTTGAAGGACCTCCCAGGGGGCTTCAAACAGCTCATCCGGGGTGCAAAAACCTGTGCGGAAGTTACGGAAATTGCTTGTTAACCAGTTCTAATCGTGGCTGCCGGGCGGGATAGGCAGGGGAGGCCGCCCAATAGGCCAAAAGCCCCTGCCGATCTCTCGGCAAGGGCTTATCGGGCGTCAGCCAGGCGGCTTAGCCTTCGATGATGTACACGATCTCGCGCGTCTGCGGACGGACGATGATGTACTGTCCGCGGACGTAGATCACGTCATAGCCGCGCCACTCCGGATAGATTTCCACGATCCGGGGCGGCAGCGGATGGAAGCGAACGGACGCCGGGATCGCGGCGCCGACCGAGATGTTGAAGTTGACGTTCGTGGTCTCTTCGATCTTGGTCGACTTGATCGCCGTTGAGATCTCGGACCGCTTCTCGGCAGGCGGTGCCGCAGCGGTCGCAGGCGCGGCGCCGGTCGTGGTCTGAGACTTGGTGTCGGCAGCCTTGCTGTCCGCGCCCTTGGTCTGGGCGTTCATGTTGCCGCTCTTGGTGTCGGTCTCGGTGCTCTTGGACTTGTCCATCTGGGACTTGTCCATCGTGCTCTTGGACTTGTCCTGCGCGGACTTGTCCTGCGCGCCTTGGGCGTGCTCACCCTTCGTCGCGCCGGCCTTCTCGTCAGCCGCGTTCTTGTTCATCGTGCCGGATTTTTCCATCCCGCCTGACTTTTCCATCGCACCGGATTTCTCCGTCGCGCCGGACGACTTCTCCTCGGCTGCTCCGCCGGGCTTCATGGCGCCGCCGGCCTGGCCGACGGTGCCCTTCTCGGGAGCGGCTTCCTTGCCCATCGCGCCACGTTCAGCTGCGCCGCCGGCGGGTTGCGAATGTTGCGTCGGCTGCGCACCGGCGCCACCACCGCTGTCGCGGTTCATGGTGCCCTGTGCGTTCGCCAGTCCGGTGCCTGCGACGAGCGCGAGCGCGGCAACCGAGATCATAAAGCGGTTAGACATCGAATCTCTCCTCACGTGTTTCTTTGCGTCATTGCCCGCGCCACCAACGAAAGGAGATTTGAGTTGTTCCGGAACATCGGCGGTTCCGGGGTATTTGTTTCTTAAACGCGAGATGAATGCGCGCGCCGGATTCGCGCCAGAATTCGCGCAAAGCTGCGGTCAACGAAAAAGGCCGGCTGTTCAGCCGGCCTCCTTGCATGCGTGAATTGTGAAACGCGCGATCAGCAGGTCGCCTTGTTAGCAAGTCGCCTTGCCGCAACGGGCAACGCCGATCTTTTCCTTCAGGCCTTCGAGGCCGACGGCGCCGATCACGATCTGCTTGCCGATCACGTAGCTCGGCGTGCCGTTCATGCCCATCGCTTCGGCAAGCTTGAAATTCTCCTCGATGGTGGCGCGCACTTCGGGGCTGCCGATGTCCTTCTCGATCTTGGCGGTGTCGAGGCCGGCTTCCTTGGCCGCCTGCAGCGCGCGCGCCTTGTCGGCGGCGCCACGGCCGCCGAGCAGCTTTTGGTGGAAGTCGAGATACTTCTTGCCGGTGGGATCCTGCATGCGCACGGCGACCGCGACCTGTGCCGCTTCGACCGAGCCCTGGCTCAGCACCGGAAACTCCTTCAGCACGACCTTCAGCTTCGGATCGGCCTTCATGAGGTCGAGCATGTCGCCCATCGCGCGCTTGCAGTAGCCGCAATTGTAATCGAAGAACTCGACGAAGGTGACGTCGCCGTCCTTGTTGCCGAGCACGACCTGGCGCGGCGAGTTGAAGATCGCATCGGAGTTCTGCGCGATGCTGGCTTCGTGCTTCTGCGTTTCGGCCGCGGCCTGGCGCTTGGTGAGCTCGGTCATCGCTTCCTCGAGCACCTCGGGATGGGTGACGAGATAGTTCTTGATGATCGCCTCGATGTCGGTGCGCTGGGCATCCGAGAAGCTGTCGGCCGACGCGGGCGCGGCTGCGCCGAACATGGCGAGCGCGAACAGCGCGGGAGCAAGCAGGCGCAGCGAAGGCATAGGCAAATCCTCTTATCGAAAGCTGGTTTCGGAAAACGTCCCGGCGGACTTAAGCTCGGTGTCGTGACGTCGTGGTGTCAGGCGTCGTCTTGGTCGCGTTAGTTGCGCGGCGGCTTGGCCGCCACGATGTCGTCGGCCTTGACCCATCCGGGCGTGCCGACGGCGAAACGGGTTTTCGCGCGCGTGGCGAGCTCGCGGGCGGTCTTGTTGTCGCCGCGCAGATAAGCGGCCTGCGCCGACGCCAGATCCGCCTCGGCATAGTCGCCCTTCCGGCCATAGGCCATCGCGAGCTGCATATAACCGAGCGCAGCCTCCGGTTCCCGTGCCACCGCGGCCCGGAGAATCCGAACGGCATCATCGGTGTAGGCCTTATTATCCGATCCAACCAGAGCCTGCCCAAGTAACATCTCGATGAGGGGCGCGTTGTTGGACAGCTGCACCGCCTTGCGCAGGGCAGGGATCGCCTCGGCCGGCTTGCCGCCCTCCAGCAGGGCCTGGCCGCGCACCTCGTAGAAATACGGGTTGTTCGGCTGGACCTGGATCAGCGCATCGATCTGGGCCAGGGCGCTGCGCAAATCGCCGTGCAGATAGGTGCTGATGGCGCGGGCATAGCGCGCCGGCATGCTGTCGTTCGTCTGGGGGTAGCGGCGGTAGACCGTCTCCGGCCGCTCCATGAACGCGGAAATCTTGGCGCGCGCCATGTCGTGGCGGAGCTGGAGCGCGGGATCGTCCTTCTTGTCCCAATAGGGGCTGGAACTGGCGAATTCCTGAAGCGACGCGACGCGCTCGGCGGGCATCGGATGCGACTGGAGATAGGGATCGGTGCCGCGGGCAGCGAACAGGCTCTCGCTGGTGAAGCGCTTGAAGGTCTCGTACATGCCCTTCGGCGACTGCTGGGTCGCGGTCAGGAATTTCACGCCGGCGCGGTCGGCGTTCTCCTCCTGCTGGCGCTGATAGGACAGCAGCGTGCGGCGGATCATCTCCTGCGGTCCGGCGATGGCGGCAGCACCGGCATTGGCGAGCCCGTTGTTGCCGGCGCTGTTGCTGCCGCGGGTGCTGCCCACGGCGATCGCGCCGGCCCCGAGCAGCATGGCGATGATCATCTGGGTCTGGGCGTTGGCGAGCTGTTCGCGCAGCTTGGACAGATGGCCGCCGGCCAGATGTCCGGTCTCGTGCGCGAGCACGCCGATGATCTGGTTCGGCGTCTCCGACTGCATGATCGCGCCGTAATTGACGAAGATGCGGCGGCCGTCCGCGACGAACGCGTTGAACGAGCCCTCGTTGATGATCACCATCTGGATGTTCTGCTTTTCCAGACCGGCAACGCGCAGGATCGGGCGCGTGTATTCGCGCAGCAGCTGCTCGGTTTCGGTGTCGCGCAGGATCGGCGGCCCCTTGGCCTGCGCATGCACGGCCGGCATCGGCAACAACGCGATCGCCGCGGCGGTGACGAGGGCGGTGAGGGAGGAGGCCTTCTTGCGCAATGCGATCTGGAGCAACATCAGGCGGTCTGGGTCAAACGGTCTTGATCAAGCAGTTTCGTGATTGGTTTTTGGCGATTGGCGGCGGACCGGATACGAGATATGCCCTTATGAGCCGTACAATGCGGCCAGTCTGGGGCGCAAGCGCCCCGTTTCCCGGACCGAACCGACCGGTTCGCCAGCGAAATAGCAGAATTCGATGCACGATGCGACATTGAGGAACCGGGTGGGGCAGTGGCTCGAGCCCTCCCGCCGCAGCGATGTTCCCCCGTTCATGGTGATGGACGTGATGGCCGCCGCGGCCCGAATCGAGGCGGCAGGCGGCCATGTCATCCACATGGAGGTCGGCCAGCCCGCAACCGGCGCCCCAAAGACCGCGATCGCGGCCGCCCATGCGGCGCTCGAGGCGGGGCGGATCGATTACACCTCCGCGCTCGGCATCCCCTCATTGCGCGAACGCATCGCGCGCCACTATCGGGATGCCTATGGCTGTGATGTCAGCCCCGAGCGGATCGTGGTGACGACAGGCTCCTCCGGCGGTTTCATCCTGGCCTTCCTGTCGATGTTCGCGCCCGGCGACCGCGTCGCCGTGACGGTGCCGGGCTATCCGCCCTACCGTCACATCCTCACCGCGCTTGGTTGCGAGCCGGTGCTGATCGAGACCACCAATGACACGCGCCACGCGCTGACCGGCGAGGCGCTGCTGGCGGCGCATCGCAAGGCGCCGCTGAAGGGCGTGCTGGTCGGCAGCCCGGCCAATCCGACGGGGACGATGATGTCCCGCGAGGCGCTTGCCGGCCTGATCGCTGCGGCGGAAGACGCCGGCATCCGCTTCATCTCCGACGAGATCTATCACGGGCTCGACTACGCGTTTCCGGCGGCAACGGCGGCGGCGATGTCGGAGCACGCACTCGTGATCAACTCGTTCTCGAAATATTTTTGCATGACGGGCTGGCGCGTCGGCTGGATGGTCGTGCCCGAGATCCTGGTGCGACCGATCGAGCGGCTGCAGCAGAACCTCTCGATCTCGGTGCCGTCATTGTCGCAAATCGCGGCCGAGGCCGCCTTCGACGGCGCAGCCGAAATGGAGGAGATCAAGCACGGCTATCAGGAAAACCGGCGCATCCTGATCGAGGGATTGCCCAAGGCGGGCCTCAGCAAGTTCCTGCCTGCCGACGGCGCCTTCTATCTCTATGCCGACGTCTCGGACTTCACCTCGGACAGTTTCGAATTCGCCAAGCAGATGCTGGAGCAGGCGCACGTTGCGGCCACGCCGGGTCTCGATTTCGATCCCATCCATGGTCGTTCGTTCATACGGCTCTCCTATGCGCGTTCGGCAGCGGAGATGCGGGAGGCAGTTGACCGGATCGCTCACTGGCTTAAATAGCCGCGAGTTTTCGACAGCCGTTTCGACACCAGCCCTGCGGAGTTCAACTTTGTCTGACCGTTCCCTCCCGTCCGTCGCCACGCCGCATTCTCCTCTCGCCGCATTGATGTGGCCGACCCGTCCGGGTGAAACCGTCGGCGCACTTCGCGCCGTCGTGCTGATTGCGCTCGGCACCGCCTTGATGGCGCTATCAGCCAAAGTGAATCTGCCGCTGCCTTACGTGCCCATGACCCTGCAGACGCTGGTCGTGCTGGTGATCGGCGCCGCCTATGGCTGGCGCCTTGGCAGCGCAACCATGATCGCCTACCTCGCCGAAGGCGCGATGGGGCTGCCGGTGTTCGCCGGTCCGGTCGGTGGAATTGCACCGCTGCTCGGCCCGACTGCCGGCTATCTGTATGGCTTCGTGCTGGCTGCCTTTATCACCGGCTGGCTGGCCGAGCGCGGCTGGGATCGCAACGTCGTGTTCCTGTTTGGAGCAATGGCGCTCGCCCATGTCGTCATCTTCATCGCCGGCTTCGGCTGGCTGGCCTACGTCATCGGCCTTGGCGCAACCAAGGCCTGGGCGGTCGGCGTCGCGCCGTTCATTGCGGCATCGGTGGTCAAGAACGCGCTGGGCGCCGCGCTGATGCCGGCGGCCCGCCGGATCGTCGATCGACGCGGGTAAAGCGCACCATTCCGAGCAGTTCCGATTGACAGAGCCGGCCAAGTTGATCTTGGCTGGCTCTGAGTTTGAGGGGGAGTGAAACAATGACGACGACAACGATGGCGGGGGCGCCGGTCGCACCGGCCGCCGCCAAGCCGTGGTACAAGGTTCTCTACGTCCAGGTGCTGATCGCCATCGTGCTCGGCGCCTTGGTCGGCTGGCTGTGGCCGTCGCTCGCCACCAACGAGTGGATCAAGGCGATGGGCGACGGCTTCATCAAGCTGATCAAGATGGTGATTGCGCCGATCATCTTCTGCACCGTGGTCTCCGGCATCGCGCATATCCAGGACGCAAAGAAGGTCGGCCGCATCGGCGTCAAGGCGCTGGTCTATTTCGAGGTCGTCTCGACCTTCGCGCTGGTGATCGGACTCATCATCGGCAACCTGGTGAAGCCGGGTGCGGGTTTCGGCAGCGCCGCCGCCAACGCGCAGGCCGTCGCCAACTACGCCAAGCAGGCCGAGGGCCAGAGGTCGGTCGACTTCATCCTGCACATCATCCCCGACACCGTGGTCGGCGCCTTCGCGCAAGGCGAGATCCTGCAGGTGTTGCTGTTCTCGGTGCTGTTCGGCTTCGCTATCATGGGCCTCGGCGAGCGCGGCCATACCATCCGCAGCTTCATCGATGACGCCGCGCATGCGGTGTTCGGAGTCATCTCCATCGTGATGCGCGCGGCGCCGATCGGCGCCTTCGGCGCAATGGCCTACACCATCGGCAAGTTCGGCACCGGGGCGATCCTCAACCTGGTCGGCCTGATCGCGACGTTCTACGTCACCGCGGCGCTGTTCGTGTTCGTCGTGCTCGGAACCATCGCGCGCCTCGCCGGCTTCTCCATCTTCAAGTTCCTGGCCTACATCAAGGACGAGCTGCTGATCGTGCTCGGTACCTCGTCCTCGGAAAGCGCGTTGCCGTCCTTGATGGAGAAGCTCGAGCGCCTCGGCTGCTCGAAGTCGGTGGTCGGTCTCGTGGTGCCCACGGGCTATTCGTTCAATCTCGACGGCACCAACATCTACATGACGCTGGCGACGCTGTTCATCGCGCAGGCGCTTGGCTTCGATCTCTCCTTCGGCCAGCAGCTCACCATCCTGGTGGTGGCGATGCTGACCTCGAAGGGTGCCTCCGGCATCACCGGCGCGGGCTTCATCACGCTGGCCGCGACGCTCGCCGTGGTCGATCCGCGCCTCGTGCCGGGCATGGCGATCGTGCTCGGAATCGACAAGTTCATGAGCGAGTGCCGCGCGCTGACCAACCTCTGTGGCAACGGCGTGGCCTGCGTGATCGTCGCCTGGTGGGAAGGTGAGCTCGACCGCGACAAGCTCAACGCCAACCTCGCCAGGCAGATCGATCCGACCGACTTGGAGACGGCCGTCACGACGGACTGATCTGCCGGTGGCGGCGCCGCGCGCCGTCAGACCTTGAAGTAGTAGGGCTGGTCGAGATCCTCGATCAGCCCTTTTTCTTTGGGCTCCCAGCCGAGCAAAGCGCGCGTCCTGGCGCTTGAGGTCGGAACGTCGATGCCGGCGAATTGTGCGAACCAGCCGAAATGCGCGGCCGCTTCCTCAGGCGATTTGGACACGACGGGGACGCCGAGCCTTCGGCCGATCACCTCTGCAATCGCCTTGAACGGCACGCCTTCCTCGGCGATCGCATGATAGCGCCGCGCGGTCGCACCTTGCTCCAGCGCGAGACGATAGACGCGCGCGGCGTCGAGGCGGTGCGCGGCCGGCCAGCGGTTTTGACCTTCGCCGATATAGGCCGCGGCGCCTTTCTCCCGGGCGAGCGCGATCAGGCGCGGCACGAAGCCATGGTCGCCCTCGCCATGGGTCGTGGGCGGCAGCCGCACGATGCCGGTGCGGACGCCGCGCTCTGCGAGGTCTTCGGCAGTGGCTTCCGAGACGCGCGGAAAGTGGCGGGCCGCCGCATCGTCTTCGGTCGCGAGCCGTCCGGGCGTCAGTAGCGCCACACCTGATGTGACGATGAGAGGGCGGTCGGAGCCTTTGAGCTCCTCACCAAGCGCGAGGATCGCGCGGCGGTCGAGCTCGCAATTGTCGGCCAATTTCGAGAAGTCGTGGTTGAAGCCGAGATGCAGCACACCATCCGAAGCGGCGGCGCCGCCGCGTAAGGATGCATGATCCTCCAGCGACCCACGATGGACCTCGGCGCCCATCGCGGTGAGCGCTGCGGCGCCGGCATCGGAGCGGGCGAGGCCGAGCACGCTATGGCCGGCGGCCAACAGATCTCGAACGACGGCGGAGCCGACGAAGCCGGTGGCACCGGGTAACGAAAACACGCATGCGAAATCTCCAGATGTTGGTGGAGAGAACCATCTGCGCTAGAGTTATCCGGGTAAAGTAGTGACATTATCAGGGTATAATATCTAACAGGATGAGCGAGAGCACTGCCGCCGACAACTTGCTTGGGGCCTATCTGAAGGACCGTCGCACCCGGCTCGATGCAGCCGCGTTCGGCTTCTCCGGCAGCCGCAGGCGCACGCCGGGTCTGCGCCGGGAGGAAGTGGCCCAGCGCGCCAATATCAGCTCGACCTGGTACACCTGGCTGGAGCAGGGCCGCGGCGGGGCGCCATCGGCCGACGTGCTCGACCGGATCGCGCGCGCGTTGATGCTGACCGATGTCGAGCGCGAGCACCTGTTCCTGATCGGCCTCGGCCGCCCGCCCGAGGTGCGCTACCAGGCGAGCGAAGGCGTCTCGCCGCGGCTGCAACGCGTGCTCGATGCGCTCTCATTCAGCCCGGCGCTGGTACGCACAGCGACCTGGGACGTTGTCGCCTGGAATCGCGCCGCAAGCGTCGTGCTGACCGACTACGGCGCGATCCCGCCGGGACAGCGCAACATCCTGCGCTTCATCTTCTGCGATCCGCGCGTGCGCGCCGCGCAATATGACTGGGACAGTGTGGCACGCTTCGTGGTGGCCGCATTCAGGGCAGACGCGGCGCGAGCAGGTGCCGTCTCGCATGTCGCCGATTTCGTCGACGAGCTCTGTCGGACAAGTCCGGAATTCGCGGCGCTCTGGCGCGACAATGACGTGCGCCATCATGGCGACGGCACCAAGCGGCTGCGGCATCCCGTTCACGGCACGATGTCGTTCGAATATTCGAGCTTCAATGTCGAGGGCCGCTCCGATCTCAGCATGATCGTCTACAATCCGGCGACGCCCGAAGATGCCGACCGCATCAGGAAGCTGCTGGCCGAGCGCGCCGACTGACGGAATTTGCCAGCTCGCGCATCTCAGCCGCGCTCGCGGTGCGCACTGCGGACGCCGACAGCTAAAAGCGCTCAGGCCGGTATGGCGTCGGATCGATCGCCGGCGTCTCGCCGCTCATGATCTCGGCGAGGAGGCGGCCGGTCGCGGGCCCGAGCGTAAAACCTTGGTGGCCGTGGCCGAAATTCATCCAGAGGCCGGGGTGACGCGGAGCTTGCCCGAGCACCGGCAGCATGTCGGGCGTGCAGGGGCGGGTGCCGAACCACGGGTCGGGCTCGACCCGCCTGCCGAGGTCGATCAGCTGTCGCGCCGAAGCTTCGGCACTGGCGAGCTGCACGGGCGTGGCGAGCGCGTCCATGCCGGTCAATTCCGCGCCTGTGGTGATGCGGATGCCCTTCGCCATCGGACCCATGGCATAGCCGCCGGCCTTGTCGACCAGCGGCAGATCGAGTGATGCGCCGCCGCTGTAATGCATGTGGTAGCCGCGCTTGCGCACCAGCGGAATGCGATAGCCGAATTTGTGCAGGAGATTGGGCGACCAGGGCCCGAGCGTCACGACGGCGGCCGCAGCGTCGACGGCTCCCTGGTCCGTGTCGACCGACCAGCCGGTCGCGGTCTGCCGCAAGGTCTGGGCATCGCCGAGCACGATGGTGCCGCCGAGGCGCTCGAACAGCTCGGCATAGGCCGTGACCAGCGCGCCGGGATCGGACACGGTCCAGGTGTCGAGCCAATGGATCGCACCGGGCAGGTCGTCGCGCAGAATCGGTTCGGCCTTGGCGAGCTCGGCCCCCGAGAGCGCGCGAAACCTCACGCCGAATTCGCGCTGGTCTTGTTCCGCCGCCTTGACGGCGAGATCGAAGGAAGCTGCGTCGCGATGCAGGTGCCGGTAGCCCGCGCGGCGGATCAGATTGTCGGCATGGGCTTCGCGGATGAGGATGTCGTGCTCCGCCGTCGCGTAGGCGATCAGCCGCGCCCAGGCGTCGATCGCCTCGCGATGCCGCTTCGGCGCCGAGTGCCACCAGTAGCGGAGCAGGGGCTCGATATGGAGATGAAGCGACGACAGGCTGTAGCGCACGTCGTTGGTGCGGCCGGTCGCGATCTTCAGGAGCGTGGCGAAGTCGCGCGGCATCGGATAGGGACGCACGGCTTCGGCCTGGATCATCCCGGCATTGCCGTAGCTGGTCTCGCGGCCCGGCTCCCTGCGGTCGACGAGCGTGACCGACCAACCGCGCTGCCGGAGGTGCAGCGCCGCGCTCACGCCGATCATGCCGCCGCCGAGAACAATTGCGCTTTGCATCGTACTGACCTTGCCAAATCAAAACCGCCCGGTTTGGCCGGGCGGTCTCAACTGATTTGTTCGCCTACTCGCCGCCGCCGAACCGGCGAGACCACCAGCCGGCGCGACGCGGCGCGGCCGGAGTTTCGGTTGCCGCTTCCGGCGCGGGTTCAGCGGCTGGTGCGGGCGGGGCAACCGGCTCCGGCGCTGCCGCAACCGGTGTTGCCGGCTCGCTCGCGCTGCTCGACAGGAAGCTCACCTTTTCCCGGACCGTGGAGCGGCGACGCGCTGCCTTGTCGTCGGCGGGCTCTTCGTCCGCGGCGGCAGGAGCGGGCTCAGGCTGGGCCGGCGCCTCAATCTGCACCTCGGCGCGCGGCTCGGGCTGGCTGACCTCAGGCTCGGCGGCGGTGTGTTCGGCCTGCGCGATCGAGGGCGCAGCCTCGCCGCCAAAGCTGTCGAAATCGGCGACGGCGTCGGTCGCTTCCGACGGTGCATTGGCCGCGAGTTCGTCGCCGATGGAGCCGGCGAGACCTTCCTCGTTGCCACCGCGACGGCGGCGTCCACCGCGACGACCACGCCGGCGGCGGCGATCGCCGTTGCCCTGCTGCTCGCTGCGGGCCGCCTGGTCCTCACCTTCCTCGCCGTCCTGTTCGGACTCGGCGTCTTCTTCACCTTCGCTGGCCGCCACGGTCGCTTCGGACGACGTCGGAGTGCCATCCTCGCGCAACTCGCCGTCGCGCGGGGCACCGCGGCCGCGCCGACGCCGGCGGCGCTTGCGGCGCTGGCCATCCTGGTCGGAAGCCGCTTCGCCGCCAGCCTGCTCCTCGGCGAGGCCTTCGGTTTCTTCGGTCTCGACCTCGGATTCCAGCTCCGGATCGAATTCCTCGTCGTCATAGACTTCTTCGGCTACGGGCGGCGGGCTTGCGGCGGCCTGTGCCGCCAGCAGCGCCTTCGCTGCTTCCAGCGTATGCACCTGCTCGCCGCGGTCGATGAGATAGGCCTGCGGTCCGCTGACGCTGGGGTCGGCGATGACGGCCAGCGTGACCTTGAAGCCATTCTCGAGGTCGCGCAGATGGCCGCGCTTGTGGTTCAGCACATAGAGCGCGACGTCCGTGCGGGTGCGGACCACGAGATTGTGGGTCGCGCCCTTCATCAGGATCTCTTCGAGGCCGCGCAGCAGCTGGAGCGCAACCGAGGAAACCGAGCGGACATGGCCGGTGCCGCCGCAATGCGGGCAGGGATCGGTCGAGGATTCCAGCACGCTGGCGCGGATGCGCTGGCGCGACATCTCGAGCAGGCCGAAATGCGAGATGCGGCCGACCTGGATGCGGGCGCGGTCCTGCCGCAGGCAATCGGACAGCTTGCGCTCGACCGCGCGGTTGTTGCGCTTCTCGTCCATGTCGATGAAGTCGATGACGATCAGGCCGGCGAGGTCGCGCAGGCGAAGCTGGCGGGCGACCTCTTCGGCCGCTTCCAGATTGGTTTTGAGCGCGGTGTCCTCGATATGGTGCTCGCGGGTCGATCGTCCGGAGTTGACGTCGATCGAGACCAGCGCCTCGGTCTGGTTGATCACGATGTAGCCGCCGGAGCGCAACTGCACGGTCGGAGAGAACATCGCGTCCAGCTGGCTCTCGACGCCCATGCGCGAGAACAGCGGCTGGCCGTCGCGATACTGCTTCACCGCGCTGACATTGGCGGGCATCAGCATCTTCATGAAGTCGCGCGCTTCGCGGTAGCCGGACTCACCGGCAACCGAGATCTCGTCGATCTCCTTGTTGTAGAGGTCGCGCAGCGAGCGCTTGATCAGCGAGCCTTCCTCGTAGACCAGGGTCGGGGCCTGCGACTTCAGCGTCAGGTCGCGCACCGTCTCCCACATCCGGATCAAATATTCGAAGTCACGCTTGATCTCGGGCTTGGTACGGGCGGCGCCGGCGGTGCGCAGGATGATGCCCATGCCCTCGGGCACGTCGAGATCCTGCACAACTTCCTTCAGGCGGGAACGATCCTGGGCGCTCGTGATCTTGCGGCTGATGCCGCCGCCGCGCGCGGTGTTCGGCATCAGGACGGCATAGCGGCCGGCGAGCGAGAGATAGGTGGTCAGCGCCGCGCCCTTGTTGCCGCGCTCTTCCTTGACGACCTGCACCAGCATCACCTGGCGGCGCTTGATGACTTCCTGGATCTTGTACTGGCGGCGCGGGCGGAAGGTGCGCTCCGGCACTTCCTCCATCACGTCGTCGCCGCCGACGGATTCGACGTGTTCCTCTTCGGCTTCCTCGCCGTCCTCGTCCTCGTCGTCTTCCTCATCGGACTCGTGATGACGAGCATCAGTGCTTTCGCCGGCAGCGTAGACGGCGTCGGCCGGTTCGGCGGAGGCGGTCACGGCTTCGGCGAGAGCCTCGGCATGGGCCTCGGAGGCGATAGCCTCCTGCGGTTCGGCAGCGGTCTCGGTCGCGACCACGGGCTCGGCGCCGAAGGCTGCGACAGGCGCGGGCGTCTCGTCGGCATGATCATGGTCGTGATGATTGTGCTCGTCATGACCATGGTCGTCATGACCGTGGGCGTGATGGTGATCGTCATCATTGGCATGATGATGGTCGTGACCATGTCCTTCGTGGTCATGATCGTGGTGATCATGATCGCCATGTTCGTGGTCTTGATGCTCGTGGCCTTCGTGCTCGCCGTGATGCTCCGTCTCGGCGTGCAGGTGCTCGCCCTCGTGCGACGCACCCTCGATGTGCAGGGCGTCGCTCTCGACCGGCTGGGCCGCTGGATCGGCGCCGGCCTCGAGGCCCTCGACGATGTCGCTGCGGACGCGTTCGCCTTGACTGCGGCGGCGGGAGTTGCGGTGGCGCGAGCGGCGGCGGCCGTGGGAGCGGTTCTCGCTCTCTTCCTCGGCCTCGCGATGGGCCTGTTCCTCGGCCTCGATCAGTGCCTGCCGGTCGGCGACCGGAATCTGGTAGTAATCGGGATGGATTTCGCTGAAGGCGAGGAAGCCGTGGCGGTTGCCGCCATATTCGACAAAGGCGGCCTGGAGCGAAGGCTCCACCCGGGTGACCTTGGCGAGGTAGATATTCCCGCGCAGTTGCTTGCGTTGTGCGGTCTCGAAATCAAACTCTTCGACGCGATTGCCGCGGACCACGACGACCCGGGTCTCCTCCGGGTGGGTGGCATCGATCAACATCTTGTTGGGCATGTCTTAACTCTTGGCGGCGGCGGGCGCGATTCACCGTGGGCGCGATTAGCGCTGCCGGGTGCCGCGACGGTCCACCTGATTCGGGGGTGAGGGGAAGGCCGAAACGCCGTCTCTCGCGCCTTGCCGAAACGGAAGCTGGAGGGCCGAAGCGGCGCGCGGGATTGTCACTCCGCAGCGTCGCGAACGGTCCTTCAGAATTCGTCGGCACAGTCTGGCGCATCAAGCGTCGGCCCGTATGAAACATTGGGCGGCGGGGCCGCCCCTCAATCAGTTGCTGCTGGCCAGGCATGGCGCGAGCGCGCTCGCCTTGGGGATTACGAACCGCTCCCTTGGGATTAAGGGACCGGGTAACGAGTCACGTCGCTGTCAAAACCGTCCCGGAAACGCGGTGGTAACCAGGGACCGTCCGCCACCGGGGCTTGACCCGCTCCACCTCGCTGCCGCGCACCGCGCTGGTCTTTGAGGGGAACGGAAAAACGCTGGAATTCCCAAACCTTGAGAGTTCCGGCGCTGCACCGGGAGGCTGAACGCGACACAACCGGAAATATCGGCCGTCAGCACTCCGTACATACGTGGAATGGACCAACCGTGCAAGGGAGCGTCGCACGGCGGTCACAGTCGGGGAGTTTCGTATATCTGTCATTAAGCGACGATTAACCCTGTGGTTCTATTGCGTTAGAAGGGCCGCTCGGAGGCACTGAATCGGTGACGAGCCGCACAAATCAAAGGGTTTTGCTGGGATGCGCGCTTCTGTGCGCCGCAGCATTGGTATGCGCTGATTCCTGGCGCCTGAGCGCGGCGGAAAGCCAGCCGCAACCCTCTGTTGCGGTAGCGAATTTTCCAACCGCGTCCGCCGCCCGGCTGGCCGGCGATGGCAAGCAGACCCGTTTCATCCTCGACATCGATCAGGCCGTCACATTCCGCGCCGTGACGCTCGCCGACCCGTATCGGGTGGTGGTCGATGTGCCCCAGGTCAATTTTCAACTGCCCGCGGGCACCGGGGTCGAGGGGCGGGGACTGGTCAAGGCCTTCCGCTACGGGCTGGTCATGCCCGGCGGCTCGCGAATCGTGTTCGATCTGACAGGCCCGGCTAAGATCGCCAAGTCCTACGTGCTGGAGGCCGCCAATGGCCAGCCAGCCCGGCTCGTGCTCGAGCTGGAGGAGGTCGACCGTGCCGCCTTCGTGCAGTCGCTCGTCCCCGAGAAACGTCCCGAACTGCGGCCCGCAATCGCCGACGCGCCGCCGGCAACGGTTCCGGCCGCCGCAGCTCCGGAAGCCGGGCAGCAAAAGGCCGACGGGCGCCCGATCGTCGTGATCGATCCCGGCCATGGCGGCATCGACAACGGCACGCAGTCGGGCGGCGAGAGCGAGAAGAACCTGGTGCTGGCCTTCGGCCTGGCGCTGCGCGACCAGCTGGACAAGACCGGCAAATTCCGCGTGGTGATGACACGGGATGACGACACTTTCATTCCGCTCAACGACCGGGTCAAAGTCGCCCGCGGGCTCAAGGCCGCCTTGTTCGTCTCGATTCACGCCGATGCGCTGCCGAAGGCCGAGGGCGATGCGCAGGGCGCGACCATCTACACGCTGTCCGACAAGGCCTCCGACGCCGAGGCGCAGCGACTGGCGGATGCGGAAAACCGGGCGGACGCGATCGCCGGTTTCAACCTCGCGGAGGAGCCGACCGACGTCGCCGACATCCTGATCGACCTCACCCAGCGGGAAACTCGTACCTTTTCAAGCCGTTTTGCCCGCCTGTTGATGGGCGAAATGAAGTCGTCCGTGCGGATGCACAAGCATCCCCTGAAGTCGGCCGGCTTCCGGGTCCTCAAGGCGCCGGACGTGCCGTCGGTGCTGGTCGAGATCGGCTATGTCTCCAACAAGGGCGACCTCGAGCATCTGGTCTCGGAGGGGTGGCGGTCCAAGGCCGTGGGCTCGATGGCGCAGGCGATCGACGGGTTCCTGACCAAGCGGATGGCCACGGCCGGATCGTCAAATTGACGACCGGGGGTTCGTCGAATTGACGACCGGGGGTCGTCGAATTGAGAGGGATTTTCCGTCCCGTTGCAAAAGCCCTAGTTTGGCCACAGCGGGCGCTTTATAAAAATGCCGCAGGGGGTTCCGGAATCGGCGAGAATCCCGTTCGGCAAGCGTCTTGGTCCGGCACTGATGTAATTGAGTAGGCGGGTAAATTCGCGACGTGGAGTTGGCGCCTGTTTTGGGTGCCTTGAGCTGATCCAGAGTTTGAACGGATAAACATATAATGCGCTTGCTGGTGCGGTTCATGGGCTTCCTGTTCGCCGCGGGAACGGTGGTGTTCCTTGTCGGTGTCGGGGCCGTGGCAGGCCTGATCTGGCATTTCTCCAAGGACTTGCCCGACTACTCTCAGCTTCAGGATTACGAGCCGCCGGTGATGACCCGCGTGCACGCGGTCGACGGGTCGCTGCTCGGCGAATACGCCAAGGAGCGGCGGCTGTACTTGCCGATCCAGGCGGTGCCGAAGCTCGTGATCAACGCCTTCCTCGCGGCCGAGGACAAGAATTTCTACGAGCATGGCGGCATCGACTACACCGGCATGGCGCGCGCCGGCGTGCTCTTCATCCAGAACTACGGCTCGAACCGGCGTCCGCAGGGCGCCTCCACGATCACCCAGCAGGTCGCCAAGAACTTCCTTCTGACCAACGAGGTCTCCTTCGCCCGCAAGATCAAGGAAGCCTTGCTGGCGATGCGCATCGAGAAGACCTACTCGAAGGACAAGATCCTCGAGCTGTATCTGAACGAGATCTATCTCGGCCTCGGCGCCTACGGCATCGCGGCCGCTTCGCTGGTGTATTTCGACAAGTCGGTGAACGAGCTGACGGTCGCTGAAGCGTCCTATCTCGCCGCGCTGCCGAAGATGCCCGCGACGCTGCATCCGGTCCGCAACCGCGATCGCGCCATCGAGCGCCGCAACTACGTGATCGACCGTCTGCTGGAGAACGGCTGGATCAAGCAGGCCGATGCCGACAAGGCGCGCAAGGAGCCGCTGGCCGTCACCAACCGTTCAAACGGCGCTCACACCTTCGCCGGTGAATATTTCGCCGAGGAAGTCCGCCGCGACATCTTCGAGCGCTACGGCGAGAAGAAGCTTTATGAGGGCGGTCTGTCCGTCCGCACCACGCTCGATCCGAAGATCCAGGTCATGGCGCGCAAGGCCATGGTCGCCGGCCTCGTGAACTATGACGAGCAGCAGGGCTATCGCGGCGCCATGAGCAAGCTCGATATTTCGGGCGATTGGGGCGTGAAGCTCGCCGAGATCAAGTCGCTCTCCGACATCTCGCCATGGCGCATGGCGGTGGTGCTGGAGACCAGCGACCAGTCCGCGCGCATCGGCTTCCAGCCGAACCGCGAGCTCGGCGGCGCCATCAGCAAGCAGCGCGAGACCGGCATCGTCACGGTCGACGGCGTGCGCTGGGCGAGGGCGGCCCAGGGCAACGCCAAGGGCAAGACTCCGACGTCGGTGGCGCAGGTGTTGCAGCCCGGCGACGTGATCTATGCCGATCCGCTCTACACCAAGGAAGGACAGCCGGTCGAAGGCCAGTACCGCCTGCGCCAGATCCCCGAAGTGTCCGGTGCGATGGTGGCGATGGATCCCTGGACCGGCCGCGTGCTCGCGATGGTCGGCGGCTTCTCGTTCGACCAGAGCCAGTTCAACCGCGCGACGCAGGCCTACCGGCAGCCGGGTTCGTCGTTCAAGCCGATCGTCTATTCGGCCGCGCTCGACAACGGCTATACGCCCTCGACCGTGGTGCTCGACGCGCCCATTGAAATCGACCAGGGCCAGGGCGCCGGCGTGTGGCGGCCCGAAAACTTCTCGTCCGGCAAATTCCAGGGACCCGTCACGCTGCGCAACGCGCTGCGGCAGTCGCTCAACACCGTGACCGTGCGCCTCGCGCAGGACATCGGCATGCCCCTGATCGGCGAATATGCGCGCCGCTTTGGCGTCTATGACGAATTGCCGAACTATCTGTCCTACGCGCTCGGCGCCGGCGAGACCACGGCGATGCGCATGGTCACGGCCTATTCGATGCTCGCCAATGGCGGTCGCCGGGTGAAGCCGACCTTGATCGACCGCATCCAGGACCGTTACGGCCGCACCATCTTCAAGCACGACCAGCGCGAATGCCGCGGCTGCGACGCGCCGGGCGGGTGGAAGAACCAGGCCGAGCCGCAGCTGATCGACCGCCGCGAGCAGGTGCTGGATTCCATGACCGCCTATCAGATCACCGAGCTGATGGAAGGCGTGGTCCAGGCCGGTACCGCAACCGTGGTCAAGGAGGTCGGCAAGCCGATCGCCGGCAAGACCGGCACCACCAACGAGGCCAAGGACGCCTGGTTCGTCGGCTTCTCGCCCGACGTCGCCGTCGCGATCTATATGGGCTACGACAAGCCGCGCGCGCTCGGTAGGGGCAACGCCGCGACCGGCGGCCATCTGGCCGCACCCATCGCGCGCGACTTCCTCAAGCTTGCGCTCGCCGACAAGCCCGCCGTTCCGTTCAAGGTGCCGGCCGGCATCAAGCTCGTGCGCGTCGTCTCCAAGACCGGTATGCGCGCTGGTCCCGGCGAGACCGGCGGAACCATCCTCGAAGCCTTCAAGCCGGGCACGGCGCCGCCGGACAACTACTCGGTCATCGGCGTCGCCGATGCCGACGGGCGCGGCGGCGTGCCGGCGTCGCAGCAGCAGCAGCCGGATTCCGGCTTCTTCATGCGGCCGGGCACCGGCGGGCTGTACTAGCGGATAAGACAGACGATCGCGGTTCCGGCGGTTGCGCTTTGCAGCCGCCGCCGCTACATCCCAGCTCCAATGCACGCGGGATTCCGCGAGATCAGAGAACAACATGCGCGCCGAAATCGAACGGTTGGTAGAAGAGATCAAGCAGTCAGTCGGGCTGCTGAGGAGGCATCTTTGACGTCGAGAAATCGACGGCGCGCCTCGCTGAGCTGAACAAGCTCGCAGAAGATCCCAACCTCTGGAACGATCCCCAGAAAGCCCAGAAGCTGATGCAGGAGCGCACCTCGCTTGAGGATTCGCTCTCGGGCATCGGCAAGGTCGAGCAGGAGCTCGAAGACGACATCGGCATGATCGAGCTCGGCGAGGCCGAGGGCGATGCCGGCGTCGTCACTGAGGCCGAAACCGCGCTGAAGAACCTGAAGAAGGAAGTCGCCCGGCGCGAGCTCGAGGCGCTGCTGTCGGGTGAGGCCGATCGCTTCGATTCCTATCTCGAAGTCCATGCCGGCGCCGGCGGCACCGAGAGCCAGGACTGGGCGCAGATGCTGCTGCGCATGTACACGCGCTGGGCCGAGACGCACGGCTTCAAGGTCGAATTCCTCGAAGAGTCCGAGGGCGAAGAGGCCGGCATCAAGTCCGCGACGATCCAGGTCTCGGGCCACAACGCCTATGGTTGGCTGAAGACGGAGGCGGGCGTGCACCGGTTGGTGCGCATCTCGCCGTTCGATTCCAACGCGCGGCGGCACACCTCGTTTTCGAGCGTGCAGGTGTTCCCCGTCATCGACGACAGCATCAAGATCGACATCAAGGAAGCCGACGTCCGCGTCGACACCATGCGCTCGGGCGGCGCCGGCGGCCAGCACGTCAACAAGACCGAATCCGCGGTGCGCCTGACGCATATTCCGACCGGCGTTGCCGTGGTCTGCCAGGCCGGCCGCTCCCAGCACAAGAACCGGGCGCAGGCGTGGGACATGCTGCGCGCGCGGCTTTACGAGATCGAGCTGAAGAAGCGCGAGGAGAAGGCTGCCGCCGACCAGGCCGCCAAGACCGATATCGGCTGGGGTCACCAGATCCGCTCCTACGTGCTGCAGCCCTACCAGATGGTGAAGGATTTGCGCACCGGCGTGCAGACGTCCGACACGTCGGGCGTGCTGAACGGCGAGCTCGACGACTTCATGGCCGCAACGCTGGCGCAGCGCGCCTTCGGCACCACCGGCGCCGACATCGAGGACGTCGACTGATGTCCCGCGTCGCCTTCATCGGGTTGGGGCGGATGGGCCACGGCATGGCCGGGCGCTATCTCGATGCCGGCTTCACGGTGACGCTGTGGAATCGCAGCAAGGCAAAAGCGGAGGACCTGATCGCGCGCGGTGCGCATTGGGCGACCTCGCCTGAGGATGCCGCGATCGATGCCGATGCGGTCGTGACCATGGTCGCCGACGACGACGCCTCGCGCGCGGTCTGGCTCGGGCCCGAGGGCGCGGCCAAGACGGCAAAGGCCGGCACCATTGCGATCGAGTGCTCCACCGTCTCCTATGACCACGCCCGCGAGATGGGCCGCGAACTGAACGCGCGCGGGCTGATCTACATCGACTGCCCCGTGACGGGATTGCCGGATGCGGCAGCGGCCGGAAAGCTGACGCTGCTCGCCGGCGCCGACGCAGCTGATCTCGAACGTGCGCGGCCGTTTCTCGAACCGATCGGCTCGACCATCCGCCATTTCGGCGCGGTCGGCTCCGGCACCGTCTACAAGCTCATCAACAATCTCCTGGGCGCGATCCAGATCGCGGGCCTTGCCGAAGGCCTCGCCATCGCCGAGCAGGCCGGGCTCGACATGAACCTGGTGCTGGAATCGATCCAGGCCGGCGTCGCGGCAAGCCCGCAGGTGCAGCGTCACTCCAGGCGCATGGTCGCCCGCGATTTCAGCGGCGCGACGTTTACGGCGGCGCTGCGGCACAAGGATGCCGCCTACGCGGTGAGGCTCGCCGAAAGCCTGCTCGCCGACAAGCCGCTGGTCTCGCGCGCTGCGGTCGAGTCCTACGCGCAGGCGAAGGCCGCAATGCCCGACGACGATGAAGGCAAGATGATCGAGCTGGTGTCGCGGCCGAAGAAGCCGACCTAGCTGGACGCATCAACATGGGGCAGCCTCGTTCGGATCGCGGTCTCGGCATTGCCCTCGTCATCGCTGCCGCAGTTGCCTGGAGCACGGCGCCGTTCTTCACGCGCCTCTTGCCGTTCGACCCCTGGACCATCCTGTTCTGGCGAGGCCTGTTCGCGGGCAGCCTGATCACGGTCTTTCTCGTCGTGATGCAGGGTCGCGCTGCGCTGTGGCAATTGGTCGTGCCGGGGAAGGGCGGCCTGCTCGTCGCGTCCTTGTCCGCGGTCGGCATGGTCTCGTTCATTCCCGCGCTTCAGATGACCAAGGTCATGAACGTCGCCGTGCTGATCGCCACCCAGCCCTTCGTTGCGGCTGTGCTGGCGTGGCTGTGGCTCGGCGAAGCCGCGACGTGGCGTACGCTGGCCGCGAGCCTGATTGCCTTTGCCGGCGTGGTCATCACGGTCGGCGGTGTGCAAGCCGGCGCCGATCTCGGCGGCGTCGCGCTGAGCTGCCTGATGGTGCTTGCCATCTCCGCCATGACCGTCGTGGTCCGGCGCCATCGCGAGACGTCGATGGTGGCCGCGGCCGCGCTGTCGAACTTCATGGGAAGCCTCGTCAGCCTTCCCTTCGCCCACGACATCGCCCATGTCGGCGGCAATGGCCTTGCGATCCTCGCGATGTTCGGCTGCCTCCAGGTCGCGCTCGGCCTGACCTTCTACATGCTCGGCTCGCGCTTGCTGCCATCAGGGCAGGCCTCGCTGATCGCGACGCTGGAAACGCCGCTGATGCCGTTTTGGATCTGGATGGCCTTCCGGGAGTTGCCCGCCGTGCATGCGCTCATTGGCGGCGTTCTGGTGATTGGAGCGGTTGTCGCCGATATTGCCGGTGACGGCCGCTCGCGGCGCTCCTCCTGAGCAAATTTGTCGGAAATCGGGTGGCGGCCTGTCTCGCGCCGTTCTAGGCGGCAGGCTCGGCCGCCGAGGTGAAGCAACATGTCCCCGAACGATAACAGGATCGACGCGCGAGACTGGTCGCTGCTCGCGGTGCTCTCGGTTCTCTGGGGCGGATCGTTCTTCTTCAATGGCGCGGCGCTGCGGGAATTGCCGCCGTTGACGCTGGTATTCCTGCGCGTCGCGCTTGGGGCGGCCATTCTCCTGCCATTGCTCCGGATGCAGGGCATCGGGCTTCCCAAGGGAGTGACGGGCTGGAAGCCGTTCGTCGCCATCGGGCTGCTCAACAACGTCATCCCGTTCTCGCTGATCGTGCTCGGCCAGACCTTCATTCCGAGCGGACTGGCCTCGATCCTGAACGCGACCACGCCGCTCTTCACGGTGATGGTGATGGCGGCGGCCGGCGAAGAGGCCCTGCAGATGCGTCGGGTGGCCGGCGTGGCGCTCGGCCTCGCCGGCGTCATCATCCTGCGCGGATGGGGCATCGAAACGAGGCCGGGGCAGGGGCTCGGCATCCTGCTCTGCCTGGGCGGCGCGTTCAGCTATGGCTTTGCGGCGCTGGCCGCGCGGAGGCTGCTGAAGGACGCGCCTCCGCTGGGAACGGCGACGTTTCAGCTGATGGCATCGACGGTGATGATGGCGGTCGTCGCCGGAGCTATGGAGCAGCCGTGGCACCTCTCGATGCCGGGTCTCACGACATGGCTCGCGGTGCTTGGCCTTGCCGCCCTGTCGACGGCGCTCGCCTACATCGTCTTCTTTCAGATCATCCGCCGCTCGGGCGCGACCAATGTGATGCTGGTGACGCTGCTCATTCCCGTCACCGCCATCCTGCTGGGATGGCTGGTGCTGGGTGAGCCGATCTCCGCGCGCGAGATCGCGGGCGCCATCGTCATCGGCAGCGCACTGCTCGTGATCGACGGGCGCGCGCTGAGACTGCCGCGGCGCGTGCCGTAAGTTCCAGATCGCCGTTTCATGTCGCGGAAAATCGCGGCGCTTGCCAGCGGCGAACGGCCTTGCGACACTCTCCGCAAAACAAGACTACAAAACATAGGGGAGAGAACGATGCCGGGTCGTCGCGAAAGCCTTGCTGCCCTCGCCATTCTTGCTGCCGGCGTGCTCGTCACGGCACCGGCCTTGGCGCAGAAGAAATACGATCCCGGCGCCACTGATACCGAAGTCAAGATCGGCAACATCATGCCTTATAGCGGGCCGGCGTCGTCTTATGGCGTGATCGGCAAGACCGAGGCCGCCTATTTCAGGATGATCAACGATCAGGGCGGAATCAACGGCCGCAAGATCAACTTCATCAGCTATGACGACGCCTATTCGCCGCCGAAGGCGATCGAGCAAGCGCGCAAGCTGGTCGAAAGCGACGAGGTGCTGCTGATCTTCCAGCCGCTCGGCACGCCCTCGAACTCGGCGATCATGAAATACATGAACGCCAAGAAGGTGCCGCAGCTGTTCGTCGCCTCCGGCGGCACCAAGTTCGGCGACCCCAAGAATTTCCCGTGGACCATGGGTTTCCAGCCGAACTACCAGAGCGAGGGGCGGATCTACGCAAAATACATCCGCGATCATTTTCCCAACAGCAAGATAGCGGTGTTCTGGCAGAACGACGACGCCGGCAAGGACCAGTTCAAGGGCCTGAAGGACGGGCTCGGCGACAAGGCGGGCATGATCATCGCCGACAAGTCCTATGAGGTCAGCGATCCCTCGATCGACTCGCAGATCGTGGCGCTGCATGACTCGGGCGCCGACATCTTCTTCTCATGGGCCGCCCCGAAGGGATCGGCGCAGGCGATCCGCAAGGTCGGCGAGCTCGGCTGGAAACCAAAATTCTTCCTCGCCAATACTGCGACTTCCATCGCCTCGGTGCTGAAGCCTGCCGGGCTCGACTATTCCAAGGACATCATTTCGACAGCCTATCTGAAGGACCCGACCGATCCGACCTGGGACAAGGATCCGGCCGTGATCAAATGGCGCGCGTTCATGGACAAATATTATCCCGATGGCGACAAGGCCAATGCCAACAACCTCTATGGCTATGTGCAGGCCGAGGCGATGGCGCAGGTGCTGAAGCAGTGCGGCGACAATCTCACGCGTGAGAACGCGATGAAGCAGGCCACCAGCCTGAAGGACTTTCACACCGATCTGATGCTGCCCGGCATCATGGTCAACACCTCCACCGACGACTATTTCCCGATCGAGCAGATGCAGTTGATGCGCTTCAACGGGCAGGCCTGGGAGCTGTTTGGCGACGTGATCACCGGCGAGGTCGGCCACGAGCGCGGTCAATAGTCAGGGTTGGCGGCCGGCTTTCGCTTTCAGCGCCATACCGCCGGCGACGCCGACGCCGAGCACATACATCCAGCCTTCGTGGAAATCGAACAAATGCGAGTTCAGAAGCGAGCTCGCGATGTTCTGTACGGCGGCCACGAGCCCGATCCAGGCCGCAAGGCCTTCGTCCAGGAACAGGCGAAGGTGCGCGATCCACATGGCGTAGAGCAGGACGACGCCGAGTACGCCCCATTGCATCGCGACATTGAGGGTCTGGTTGTGGGGATTGCTGACGATCTCCGCATCGAGGCGGCTTCCACCGGTGGCGGCGCGCTCGAACTGGCGCTTGATCGACCCGGTGCCGTGACCGGTCAGGGGCGCCTCGGCAATGGCGTGAAGCGCCTTGCGCCAATAGGTCAGGCGTTGGGCGGTCGAGGCTCGGCTGATGTCCTCGTGGCCGTGGCGGTATTCCACGGCGATGTCTGCAATGCGGTGGCGCAGATAGGGCGAGGTCGTCCAGGCCAGTGTGCTCGCGGCTATCGTGCCCGCGAGTAGGACCAGCGCCGCGCGCCGGCTCAAATGCCTCCAGGCGAGCAGTCCGAGCAGCACGGCGATGCACAGCAACGCCGTGCGCGCGGAGGCGACGAACACCATGTTGGTGGCGAACAGCAGGATCAATGCCAGACAGAGGGCTGTCGCGACCACGTTGCCGCGGCGCCAGAAGGTCAACGCCGGCAGCGCGAGCGCAAAGGCGCACAGCGTGAATTCCTGGCTCTGGTCGATGTAGTTCTTGACGGGAACACCGGCCGACGCGGTCGCGGTGAGTTTCCAGGCGGGATCGTGCAGCACGATCCAGGAATAGACTGCAAGCAGCGCGCAGGACGCGAGAAAGCCAAGGAAACCCCAGAAACCGCGTTCGGATCGGCTGAAGTGATAGAACAGTGCTGGAATCAGCACGAGCTTTGCGACCGGCTTGATCGCATGCAGCCGGTCCGCCCACGCGCCGTCCGACCAGAGCGTGCCGAGAAGCGCGAGCAGCAAGAAGGCAAAGGGCAGGGCGAAAGCAGGCCGTGCGAGCTGGCGTCCATAATCGCGCCAGTCGATGGTCGGCGTCACCACCAGCAGCCAGAGCCCGACGAAGATCGAAGGCGCTGTGGTCGACCAGGGCAGCGACGCCGCGATCAGCACAGCGAGCACATCGGCGGCCCCGATCAGAGCGGGCGATTTGCCCATGGCTTGCCATCGGGCGCGCAACGCTTGTCGACCGACCGGGCCGGACCATACCGCGGTTTCAGCAGTCATGTGCAACGACGCTTATTGCGCGGCAGCCAGGCTTTCCCTGGGCATCTCATGCCCGAGGAAGTCGCGCGCCTGGGTCTCGTAGCCGAAGCGTTCGGCGAGCTCGTGTCGCCTCGCGCGGATGCGGCCGCGGCATTCCTCCTGCCGCGTCAGCACGCGGGTGATTGAAGCTGCGATCGCCTCGGTCGAGAACGGATCGAAATAGTCGGCCAGCTCGCCCGCGACCTCACGGAACACCGCGATATCGGAGCACAGCACCGGCGTGTTCGCGGCCAGCGCCTCGATGATCGGTATGCCGAAGCCTTCGGCCAGGCTCGGCATGATCAGCCCGTGCGCCTCCGCGATCATGGCGGCCTTTTCATGCTCGTCGACATAGCCGGTGAAGCGGACATTTGGCGGCAGGTTGCGCATCCGGCTGATCTGGCCCGCATGACCGATCACCACGAGATCGGCCTGAGGGACGTTGCGGAAGGCGCGAATGACGGTGGCGACGTTCTTGCGCGGCTCGTTCGACACGATGATGACGAAGTTCGGCCGCCCCGGACGCCCCGACAGGGCTGGGAGGTGGAGGACATCCGGGGCGTCGAACCGGGTGCGGGGATACACGACCCGCGCCGGCAGGTGCGCAAATTGCGGCAACAGTTCCCTGAACCGCATCATGCTATAGTTTGAAACGAAGGCGAGCTCGTCAGCCTGGCACAGGCTGGTGCCGATCCGCGCCAGGAACTGGCGCGTGGCAATGTCGCTGAGCTTGAGGTCGGTGAGCGGCAGTAAATCGTGGACGACGCAGATCACCTTGGCGTTCGGCTTGCGCCTGATCGCGACCCGCGTCGGGGTGTCCACAACGATGAGATCATAGTCACGCGCGTCGATCCGCGGCGGCGGCAGCAGGAAGAAGGCCGAGGAGTCCTGATAGTTGAAGAATCCGGGCTCGAGCTGGAATTCGCCGAACAGTTCGAGATGGCGCATATCCGGCGGAATGTATTCGAGCGCGGCGGTCCGGTTCTCGATCAGCCGGGCTTGCAGGCCAAGCAGGCCGATCGCGCGCAGGAGGCAGAGGATATTGTCCCGCGACAGCAGCATGGTGGCCTTGTGGCGGAGCCAGTCGAACCTGCGACGCGCGCCGCTGAGCATCACCGGCCCGCTCACGTTGACCTCGTCGAGGAAGCGATAAAGAGCGAGCAGCTCGATGTTGCGCGACTGCGCCGGAAACAGCTTCGTGCGTCGCTCGCGCCGACATAGCTTGCGGTAACGCTTTGAGGTTTCCACCAGCAACGTGAGTTCGTGACCTTCCGACGCGAGCGACCGTACCAATTCCCGGGTGAAGTGGAAGATGCCGCGCTTGTGATTGGGTTGTCCGAGCGACTCGGACACGACCAGGATGTTCTGTTTCATGCGCGTTTCTCTCGGAGCTCAAAGGTGTGCGTGACGGGCGGCTCGACCGCGATGGTCGAGGCGATGCGGCCGTGATCGAGGTTGATGATGCTGGAGCAGGTGCGGCGCAGCAGCGGCAGGTCGTGCGAGGCGATGATCACGATCGCCGCCTGCGAGACCAGGTTTTGCAGCCGTCTCTCGGCCTTCTCGGCAAAATGCTCGTCGACGACGCTCAGCCATTCGTCGAGCAGCAGGATGTCGGCCGGGAAAGCGGTGGCGGTCGCGAACAACACCCGCATCAGCATGCCCGAGGAGAACATCCGCAGGGGCAGGCGCTGCATGCGCGCTTCGAGCTCGGTGAAAGCCCATATCTCGTCGATCACGCTGCGTGTGGGCTTGCGACCGCTGATCCGCAGCAGCAGCGCGATGTTGTCCTCCGCCACGAAGTCCAGATTGACCCCGGCGTTCAGGCCGAGCAGGGGCACGACGTTGCCCCGGACCGTGACGCGGCCACTGCTCGGCGGATAGACACCGGCGATCAGGCGCAGCAGCGTCGACTTGCCGGAGCCGTTAGGCCCGGCAAGCCCGATACGGGCGCCGGCTTCGGCCTCGATCGAGACGTTGTCGACGGCGCGGATGATCCGCATCTTGCCCGGTTCGCGGATGAGGTGGCCGAGCAGCCGCCGCTTCAGCGAGAAGTCGTAGGCGCCGTAGAGCGGATAGTCGAGACAGACGTCGTGCAGGCTGATCGAGACCATGCGTCAAATCCAGAATGCGGCTTTGCGCAGGTGGACCAGCGTCAGCACGCTCGCAAAGATCAGCAGCGCCAGCGTGATGAGGACGTAGACGATGCTGGCGGGATGGATATGGCCGCCTGCAAGTGGCTCGCGCCATACCGCGAACAGATGCGTCAGCGGATTGAGCCGCATCACCGTCGAGCGGTGATTGATCATCTCGGCCGACCAGATCACGGGCGAGGCGAGGAAGGCGAGCATCAGCGTGGATTCGATGATCGGCTTGAGGTCGCGATAGCGCGTTGCCGTCGCGCCGAGGACGAGGCTCAGGGCGAAGGTACAGGCTATGAACAGCAGCAGGCCGGGCAGCGCCGCCAGCGCGTGAGAGAGGTCGTGGGGCGAGAGGATCAGCCACAGCACCAGCGGCACGCAGGCGTTATGCAGCGCGAACAGCGCCTGGCGGAAGGTGCATTGCAGCAGGAAGATCACCGGCGGCAGCGCCCGGTCGCGGATCAGGCTCGCGGAATTCTGAAGCGCCGTGGTCGCATCGAGCACGACGCTGTTGAGGAAGGTCCAGGCCGTCATCGACAGCGCCAGCATCGGCAGGCGCGCCAGCATGTCGGCGTTCGACATCTGGCCGATCACCGAGCCCAATACGGCGACCATGATCGCCATCTGAAGCGACATCCAGAACGGGCCAAGTAGCGAACGCACGTAGCGGTGGCGCATGTCCGACCAGGCCAGTGCGGCCGCGATCCGGACGGTGTCCAGCCAGCCGGTCGCCTGCGGCGGCTCGGCGGCGGTTGCGGGGTCCGTGCACGACGCGGTGACGGCGTCGCGGTAGACGGCCTGCATGCCTTCCCTGAAGGCTGGGGCGGAATAGCGGGTGAGGGCGCGCGTCCGGGCTGACAGTCCCATGCGGCGGCGGCGCTCGGGATCGCTGATCAGCGTGTCGATGGCATCGCCTAGCTTTTCGGCATCGCCTGGCGGCACCGTGATCGCCTCCATGCCGTGGCGGGCGACGCGCGGCACCGCGGTGTCGAGCGCCGTGTTCACGACAGGGCGGCCGGCGGCCATGGCCTCGAGCTGGACCAGGCCAAAGGTCTCGGCATT
The DNA here is from genome assembly GCF_051810765.1 of Bradyrhizobium sp. 604_D8_N2_3. Lineage (NCBI taxonomy): Bacteria > Pseudomonadati > Pseudomonadota > Alphaproteobacteria > Hyphomicrobiales > Nitrobacteraceae > Bradyrhizobium > Bradyrhizobium sp. 604_D8_N2_3. Next base: position 4,544,826 of record NZ_JBPWPM010000001.1, read on the forward strand.
GGTGACCGACGGCATGACGAAGACGTCGGACAGGCACATCAGCTTGATGCGCTCGCTGTCGTTCACCGAACCGAGCAGGCGGACGCGGTCACCGAGGCCGAGCTCGCGGATCAGCTGCTCGAGCCGCGGACGCTCGGTGCCTTCGCCGATGATCCAGACCTCGAACTTGCGGTTGACCGCGGCGCGGATCAGGACGTCAAAGCCCTTGTAGGGCACGAGCCGGCCGCAGGCGAGCACGAGCCGGCCGCGATCGTTCACGTGGTGCGGCTCGATCTTCGGCCAGTCGTAACCCGAGGTGTCGATGCCGAACGGCACGACGTGGCATTTGTCGACGAATTCCCGCAGCAACGGCGTGTTCTCGATCAGCGCGTGGTCCGAGACGATGATCGCTGTCGCCCGGCGCAGTGTCCGCCGCATCAACGGTTCGATGAACCAGCGCAGGCCGGCATGGGTGACGATGTCGGCATGCCAGTGCACCACCAGCGGCCGATTGGCGCCGAAGCCGAACGCGAAAACGAGGTCGGCGAGCGGGAAGGGGGCATGGAGCGCCAGCAAATCGTGCTCGGCGATCTTGCGCCAGAGCCGCCAGGGATAGGTAGGAGCGGCGGGAAGCGACAGGACATTACCGAAGGAGCGGACGCGCTCGACCGGCACGTCATTGACGACGATCTCGCGCCGCTCGGCCGATTGCGAGCAGACCAGCACGGCGGAGGCGAAGCTGTCCTTCAGGCTCGCGCAGATGTCGCGGATCACCGTCAGCGTGCCGCCGAACAGGTCGGGATAATAGATCTTGAAGATGTGCAGCACCGACGGGCGGCGCGGAGTTTCGCTGGTGTGATGCATGATGGTGTCAGCCTGCGAGAAGGGCCGCGACAAACGGTGCGGCCAGCACCGAGATGAAGATCACGCCGCGCAACAGCGCCGGCAGCATCGGCTCGATTGCGCCGTGTCCCCAGTCAGGAGCCGGCACAGCACGCAGTGAGTTGGAATTGCGGACCAAGCGGTCAGCCATGGGTGTGAGTCCCTTTACGTCGCGCCCTCAGTGGCGTCCCGTATATGTGGGAAAATTTACCACGTCAATCGGAAGGGAGAAAAAAGTGGGATTGTGTCCCACGTGGGGCACGGGTACAATTCAGACATGAATGCCAAGTCCGGGTCCAAAGCAGCGGCTCCGCAGCCGAATGCCGCCGCGAAGCTGCACGCGCCGCTGGCGCGGCTGCTGCGCCCGCTCGTGCGGCTCTGCATTCGCAGCGGCATGACTTTTCCGGCATTGGCGCAATTGCTTCGCGAGCTGTTCGTCAACGTCGCCGAGCACGATTTTGCGCTGGAGGGGAAGGAGCAGACCGATAGCCGTGTCAGCCTGCTCACCGGGATCCATCGCAAGGAGGTGGCGCGGCTGCGCGGTGCCGGCGCGCCGGTGCACGAGGCGCCGGCCGCGGTGTCGCTGACGAGCGCCGTGATTGCGCGCTGGCTTGCTGCGCCCGAATTCACCGATGCGAAGGGTGAGCCGCTGGCGTTGCCGCGAACGGCCGAGGGCGATGCGCCGTCGTTCGAGCAGCTCGTCGCCTCCGTCACCAAGGACGTGCGGCCGCGCGCGGTGCTCGACGAATGGGTCGACCGCAAGCTCGTCACCATCAACGATTCCGACGAGATCGAGCTGGTCGAGGCGGCCTTCGTCCCGAGCGGCGAGGACGACAGCAAATGGCACTATCTCGGCCGCAATCTGCACGACCATATCGCGGCCGCCGCACAGAACGTCTCAGGCGCGGCGCCGCGCTTCCTCGAGCGCGCGGTGCACTACAACAACATTTCGCCCAAGCTGGCGCGGCGCCTCGAGGCACGCTCGCGCGAGCTCGCGATGGACGCGCTGAAGACCGCCAACCGCGAGGCCAACCGCGCGCTCGGCAAGGACAAGGGCGGTGACGCCCGCTGGAATTTCGGCATCTACATCTACAGCGAAGACGCAGATGGCGAGGCAGAGGTCAAGGAAGGCGGCAAGGGCAGCAGCAAGGAAAGCGGCAAGGAGGGTGGTTCTTGATGAGCCTGCCGCCGCTGATCTCCCGCCGTCTGCTGCTGACAGGATTTTGGCTCGCCGGTACGGCGATGGCCCACGCGCAGGTCAAGCGCGGCACCGATCAGGGCATCGGCGGCACCGGAATCAGGCGCGGTGACGACCACGGCATCGGCGGCACCGGCATCGTCGGCGTGATCCAGCGGTTTGGCAGCATCTACGTCAACGGCGAGCGCGTCACTTATGCGAGCGACGTGCCGGTCCGCATCGACGGCGAGGCCGCGAGCCCCAAGGCTCTGCGCATCGGTCAGCTCGCGCGCGTGGTCGCGACCCGTCAGGCCGACGGCACGCTCGTGACGCGCAACATCACGATCGCGAGCGAGGTCGCAGGTCCGATCGAAGCCGTGAAGGGCAACGAGCTGACTGTGCTCGGCCAGAAGATCGTCACAAGCGACAAGGAGAGCAAGCTCCGTGCGGGCACGCAGGTGGCCGTCTATGGCCTGCGCCGGACCGACGGCGTGATCGTCGCAAGCCTGATCGAGCCGCGGCGCGAGGCGACCGAGCGTGTCACCGGTCTCGTCGAGCGCGGGCCTGACGGCTTGCATATTGGCGGGCTGAGGCTGAGCGGGGTCGATCCGCTGCTGGTTGGCCAGCGCGCCCTGATCGAGGGCCGTTCGAGCCAAGGCACGATGCAGGCCGCGCGCACGCGCATCGACGACTTCTCGGATCTCGTCGGCGCAAGCCGCCTCTCGATCGAGGCCTATGTGCAGCGCGTGGGATCGAACCTCCAGCTCGGCTCCGGCTTCGTGGCTCGTGACGGTTCACGCTTCGGCCCGGCCGCCGGCGAGGCCCGCATGGTGGTCAACGGCGTGTTCGATCGCTCGCGCGGCTTCCAGGTGGAGTCGGCTCAGGCCATCGGCCAGGGGCCGGGAGCCCCTCCATCCGGTGGCGGCAATCCCAATCGGTCGCCCGGCGGCTCGATCCTGCATCCGAACCGCGGCGCCGCCACTCCGAGCGGCGGCCAGCCCGGCGCGCCAACTGGTGGAGCTGCCCCGGGATCTGGCCCAGGACCTGGCCCAAGTGCGAATCCCGGCTCCGCGCCGACGGGCCCGAGCGGCCCGTCAGGCCCCGGTGGATTTGGTTCGCCCGGCGGCGGGTCCATGGGACCCGGCGGTGGAATGGGTGGTGGCGGCTTCGGAGGTCCCGGAGGCGGGATGGGCGGCGGCCGGCGGTAGGCCGCGGCCACGCTGGAAGCGCGTGGCGCGGGCTTGTTAGCCCGCGCTGAGCCTCACCCCGGCGCGCAAGAACTTCTGCGGATCGACCGCTTCGCCGTCGATGCGGGTTTCGTAATGGAGGTGCGGGCCGGTGGAACGGCCGGTCGAGCCGACGAGGCCGATGACCTGGCCGAGCTTCACGATCTCGCCGACCTTGACGTTGATCTCGGAGAGATGGCCGTAGCGGGTCGACAGCCCGTTGCCGTGATCGACTTCGACCATGCGGCCGTAACCGCCGGACCAGCCGGCCGAGACCACCTTGCCGTTGGCGGTGACGCGGGCGGGATCGCCGGTCGCGGCGCGGAAATCGAGACCGGTATGCATCGCGGGCCGGCCCAGGAACGGATCGCTGCGCACGCCAAAACCGGAGGTGAATTCGACCTCGCCGATGACGGGCTTGCGGTAGGGCACCAGCGCCAGCGTGCGATTGAGCCGATCCATCTCGGCGCGGGTGACATTGATGCGGTTGAGCTGCTTCTCGAACGGCCCGGCATTGGCCGTCAGCTTGACGGGCACGAAAGGACCGCCCATCGCGGAGCGCGGCACGGCGGCTTCGAGGCTGGCGAGATTGAGGCCGAGGTCGCTGACGACACCGCGCATCCGGCGCATGCGTGAATCCATGCCTTCCTCGACCGCGCTGAGCGTCGCCATCTGGCGACGCTCGACCTGGTCAAGCGAGGTCGTGAGCCGGACCAGGACGTTGTCGAAACCCTGGTTCTTGGCGAATTGGCTAGTCGGCGGTGCCGCGACGATCGGCGCACGCGACTCAAGCCGCGCTTCGCGATCGGGCGGTGCCACGAAGATCACGGTGTCGCTGATCGGCGACGGCTTCGGCGTGCCCTGCGTCGCGCCCTGGCTCGAATCACCGCGCTGCGGCGCCGTGCGGGGGATTGATCCGGTCACGTCGGGCATGGCCCCGAGCGCCGTGGCGCGGGACTCCAGCGCCGTCTGGCGCTTCATGATCTGGTCGAGCTTCTGGTCGAACTGTTCCTGGTCGAGCAGCTGCCGGCTGGTGGTGCGGTCGACCTTGGCACGGAGTTCGGCGATGCGATCCTCGTAGGCGTACTGCATCTCGGCCTGACGTGCGATCAGCCGGGTCAGGACGTCGTCGCGGAAGGCGAAATAGGTCGCGGTCGCGGCCGACCAGAGTCCGAGCAGCACGACGGTGCCGACCACGATCCAGAACACCACAGGTCCGAGGCGGACCTGCTTGCCGTGGTGCACGATGGTGTAGGCGTCGTCGGTCGAGGGAAGGGGGATCGCGGCTGCAGCCACGGCGGCGGCAGGACGGCGATGGAGGGGCCGTCCGTGGTCGTGCGCGTGATGTTGGGGGTACTGCGAATATTGGGCAGAACTTTTCGACATCGGCACTCCCGCGCCGGTCGGATGAGTCCGTACGGCCTAATTGCCGCAGCAATCTGGGCCGGTCATGGTTAATTTTCCGGAAACGGAACCGCTCGAATTTAACGGATTGGTTAAAGGCCTCTTGCCGCTTCCAGCACCTCGTCGGCGTGGCCGTCGACGCGGACATTGCGCCAGACCCTGGCTACCTTGCCGTCGGGGCCAAGCAGTATCGTGGTGCGAAGAACTCCGAGGAAGCTCTTGCCATACATGGATTTTTCGCCCCAGGCGCCGTACGCCTCCAGCATCTCGTGTTTCTCATCCGAGATGAGGGGCATGCCGAGGCTGTGCTTGTCGCGGAACTTCTCCTGGGCCCTTAACGGATCGGCGGAGATGCCGAGCAGGGCCGTGCCGGCAGCGCTGAAAGCGTCCGCCAGCCGCGTGAAATCGATCGCCTCCCGGGTGCAGCCGGGCGTGTCGGCGCGGGGGTAGAAGAACAGGACGAGCTTCCGACCGGCATAGTCGGCGAGCGAGACCACATCGCCGCCGTCGCGGGGCAGCCGGAAGGCGGGCGCCTTCTGGCCTTCGGTCAGGGCCGGCTTCGCCTTCGCGGGCGCGGAGGCCGATTTGGAGGAATTTAACTGTTTCGATGCGGCCTTATGTGATCCTGCTTTTGCTACGGTCCTGGTTGATTTGCTCGCCTGCGTCCGCTGTGTTTTTGCGGACTTTGTTTGAGTCGTTGCCCGCTTGGTCGGGGTCTTCTTTTTAGCCGTTGCGATGCCGGAGGGCGTTTTGGACGATTTCTTTCGGGATTTCTTGGACATACGCCTTCCTTTCGTCGCTTTCGGCGGGTCAACCAAAGCGGTATTGCAGCTCTCGACCGGTGTGCCGGAATCGCCCTCGTCTGGGCAAGTCTGGCGACGCCGGGGTATGGTTACAAGGAATTCCACGCACCACCCCACTGCTCGTTGAACGCGCGCCCGGGGCGAAATGACGAACAGCAGGAACATTCGAGGTATGGCGGCAATGCCGGCGCGGGGAGCTTCGCTTCCCGCGGACGGCTGCGGTCCCGGCGGTGCTCAATCCTACGATGGGCGCCTGTATCGAGAGGCAATGGCAAGGAATACGTCGCCCCAGGATTACAATCGGGATTTCGATCGGCGCGGCGGTCAACAGCAGCCGCAGGAATGGGACGACGCCGACTGGGATCCGGATCAGGAAGCAGCGGCGGGCTATCGGGCGCGCCGGCTGTTGTCGCGTTCCAATTCAGGCTTCCATCGTTTCGGTGACGGGTTTGCGTCAATGCGCCGCTGGCTGGCGGCTGATCGCTGGCTGAAGCGGCTGGCCATCGTGGTCGGAGCCCTTGCCGTCATTTTCATCGGCTGTTTCGGCGCGCTGTGGTGGCGGCTTGGTGCAGGTCCCATCAATCTCGACATCGCGACACCCTGGCTCGCTGCTGCCATCGAGGACAATATCGGCCACGGCAACACTGTGGAGGTCGGCGGCACCCAGATCGAGCGGGCCGGGCGGATCCGCATCGCCGTGCGCATCCGCGACATCGTCGTCCGCGACCACGACCACGCCATCGTCGCCACCGCGCCGAAGGCCGAGGTGAAGCTGTCGGGGGCAGGTCTCCTGATGGGGCACCTGCGCGCCGAGAGCCTCAATCTCGTGGACGCGGAGCTCGCGATCCGCATCGCGCCCGACGGCACCGTCACCGTGTCCGCCGGCGACACCGCAAAGCCGCTGGCAACCGGCGTCGCATCCAAGAAGGAAGCGGGCCTGCCGCCGACATTCCCGCGCAACGGTGTCCCGCCGCCGCCATTCGCCACCGGACCTGTAAGCCCGGACGCATCGCAGGCCGCTCCCCAGGCCGCTGCCCCGAGCGGCATTCTTCAGGGCCTCGACTGGCTCGACAGTCTGAGTATGACCGGCCTCGACGGCCAGAACCTCAACGAGATCGGTCTGAAGAACGGCAATCTGATCGTCGACGATCAGCAGCGCGGCAGCAAATGGAGCTTTGAGAACATCACGCTCAGCCTGCGCCGGCCGAGCCATGGCGGCGTCGCGCTCAGCCTAGGCGAGGAGGGCGCGCGCCCGTGGTCGCTGCGCGCCACGATCGGCCCTGCCGAGAATGGTGTGCGTTCGGTCGACATCCGCGCCGATAAGCTTTCCACCGCCAACATCCTGCTGGCACTCCGGGTGAAGGACTTCACCTACACCGCCGACCTGCCGCTGACCGGCGAGCTCAAGGGCGAGCTCGGCCGCGACGGCGTGCCGACCTTCTTCCGCGGCAAGATCGCGGTCGGTGCGGGCAACATCATCGACACCGACACGCCTGACTATCCGATGGCGATCGACTCGGCCGAGATCAACGTCGAGTGGGATTCGAACCGGCGGGTATTGGTCGCTCCGTTCAAGATTCTCTCGGGCGCGAACCGCCTGACGCTTCTGGCCCATCTCGAGCCGCCCAACGGCACCACCAACGACTGGCAGCTTGGCTTCAGCGGCGGCTCGATCCTGCTGGGCGGCATCGACAACGAGCCCCCGCTGGTCTTCAACCGCATCGCGATCGGCTTCCGCTTCGATACCGACCACAAGCGCATGCTGCTGACGCAAGCCGATATCAGCAATGGCGAGATCGGCGTCGCCGGCACCGGTGCCATCGACTATTCGGGCGAGCCGCGGTTGACGCTGGGCTTTGCGGGAACGCCGATGTCGGCCTCCGCGCTCAAGCGGATGTGGCCGACGCTCGTCGTTCCCGAGTTGCGCGAATGGGTGATCGAGCGGATCGAGCGCGGCACGCTCCAGCGCATCGAGATCGGCGTCAATTCGCCGACGAAGAACCTCCCGCGCAAGGGCCCGCCCATTCCCGACGATGGCCTGTCGGTCAACATCGTCGCGAGTGGCGTCGCGGTCCGCCCCGTGGATGGCATGCCGGTGGTGCACGATGCCGATTTGAAGGCGCGTGTGACCGGGCGCACCGCGACCGTGAATATCGGGCAGGGCATTGCCGATACGCCGGCGGGCCGCAAGGTCACGATCTCCGACTTCGTGTTCGAGGTGCCGGATATGGCGCCCAAGCCGTCGCCATCGCGGACCAGGTTCCGCGCCGACGGCCCCGTGGCGGCAGCCGCCGAAATCCTTTCCAATGATCGGCTCAGCGATCTGTCGGCGACGTTCGTCGATCCCAACACCAGCAAGGGAACGTTCTCGGCGAACATCCAGCTCGGCTTGCCGGTCAAGGGCGCGCTGACCAAGGGCGACACCAGCTACGCCGTCAGCGCCGACCTCAACGGCTTTGCCGCCGACAAGCTGGTGATGAACCAGAAGCTGGAGGCCAACAACCTCAAGATATCAGCCAACAACCAGGGCTATCAGGTCAAGGGCGACGTCAAGATCAACGGGCAGGCGGCTTCGCTGGACTATCGCAAGCCGACCGAGGGCGACGCTGACGTCAAATTGCAGGCCACGCTCGACGATGCGAGCCGCGCGCGTCTCGGATTCGACCTCAGCCCTGCCGTGAGCGGATCGCTGCCGATCAAGCTGTCGGGCAAGATCGCCGGAGGTCCCGACCAGACGACGAAGCTCGGTGTCGAGGCGGACCTGACCTCGGTCAAGCTCGACAACATCCTGCCCGGCTGGGTCAAGCTGCCGGGCAAATCGGCCAAGGCCAGCTTCAAGGTGGTGCCGACGGCGCAATCAACGCGCCTGGAGGACATCGTCGTCGAAGGCGGCGGCGCCTCGATCAAGGGCTCGCTTGAAGTCGATCCGAACGGCGACCTCATGAACGCGAACTTCCCGACCTACGCCCCGTCCGACGGCGACAAGGCCTCGTTGAAGGTGGAGCGTGGCCAGGACGGGGTGGTGCGGGGCACGATGCGCGGGGATGTGTTCGACGGCCGCGGTTTCCTGAAGTCGGCGATCTCGGGCAATTCCAAGGACGACGCCAAGAACAAGATGAAGAACGTCGATTTCGACATCGACGTGAAGCTCGGTGCCGTCGCGGGCTTCAACGGCGAGGCGATGCGCAGCGTCGACGGCAAGATGTCGCGGCGCAACGGCACCGTCAAAGCCTTCACGCTGAACGGCAAGATCGGCCGCGACACGCCGGTGGCAGCCGATTTGCGCGGCGGCCGCGCCCAGGGCAATCGCGAGGTGATCTACCTCCAGACCAACGATGCCGGCGCGTTGCTGCGCTTCACCGACACCTACACCAAGGCGAGCGGCGGCCAGATGGTGGTGGCGATGGAGCCGCCGACGTCGGAGCCGAACACCACGCGCGAGGGCCTCATCAACGTCCGCGACTTCACGGTGAAGGGCGAGGCGCAGCTCGAACGCGTTGCCGCCGGCGCGCCCAACGGCACCGGGAACGGCGTCTCCTTCAGCGCGCTGCGCGCCGAGTTCACGCGCCAGAACGGCGCGCTGACGATCCGCGATGGCGTCGTCAAGGGCCCGATGATCGGCGCCACCATCGAGGGCTCGATCGACTATCCCGGCAACCAGGTCTGCATGAGCGGCACCTTCGTGCCGATGTACGGCTTGAACAACATGTTCGGACAGATTCCGGTGCTCGGGTTGTTCCTGGGCGGTGGCGACAAGGAAGGCCTGATCGGCGTGACCTACGAGGTCGTCGGCACGCCGGCCGCGCCGGTGATGCGCGTCAATCCGGTTTCGGCCATGGTGCCGGGTGTGTTCCGCAAGATCTTCGAATTCAACACCGGCAAGCAGAACACGCCGTTCGAGGAATTCCCGTCGCAGTCGAACGACGGCTCGACCGGATCGACGCGCCAGCTCTCGAGCGGCTGCACCCTCGCGCGGCGATAACCCACTAAAATTCGCAGGTGCTCGTCCCGGCTGCGCGGCCGAAGCCGCTTCGGCGCGGCGAAGGCCTGGGTATCCACGTCCTTCGTGCCGCGCGGCAAAACGTGAATGGCCGGGACAAGCCCGGCCATGACGCATGTGGAGGTATTGACGTCGGGAAGCTTACGCCGCGCGCACGCCCGCCAGGAAGGTGCCGACTTCGCCTGAGAGCTGCTCGGCCTGCTTGGAGAGATTGCTGGCCGCAGCGAGCACCATGCCGGCGGCGTTGCCGGTCTCGTTCGCTGCGGTGCTGACACCGCCGATATTGGTGGTGACTTCCTTGGTCGCTTCAGCGGTCTGCGAGACGCTGCGGGCGATCTCGGCGGTGGCGGCACCTTGCTCCTCGATGGCCGCGCCGATCGAGGTGGCGATGCGGCTGACTTCCTCGATGGTGGCGGTGATGCCGCCGATGGCGTCCACGGCCTCCTTGGTCGCACCCTGGATCTGGGCGATCTTGTCGCCGATCTCGCGGGTGGCTTCCGCGGTCTGGCTGGCGAGCGATTTCACCTCGGAAGCGACGACGGCAAAGCCGCGGCCGGCTTCACCGGCGCGCGCGGCCTCGATGGTGGCGTTGAGCGCGAGCAGATTGGTCTGCGCCGCGATGCTGGAGATCAGCTCGGCGACGTGCTCGATTTGCTGGGCGCCGTCCGAGAGCGCGCGGACGATGGTGTCGGTGCGGCGCGCGCTGTCCACGGCGCGCCCCGTCACTTCGGCGGATTGCGCGACCTGGCGGCTGATCTCGGTGATGGAGGAGGAGAGCTCTTCGGCGGCAGCCGCGACTGTCTGGACGCGCTGGCTGGCTTCGGTGGCGGCCGAACCGACCACGGCGGCGCGGCGATTGGTGCCCTCGGCTGTGGACGACATCGACTTGGCGGTGGTCTCGAGCTCGCCGGAGCCGGAGGCCATCAGGCCGACGAGCTGGCCGACCGAGGCATCGAAGCGGTCGGCGAGCGAGATCAGGGCGTCGCGTTTCTCCTGCTCATTGCGGCTCTTGGCGGCAACCTGCTCGGCCTCCAGCGTGCGCGCCGTCAAAGCGGTCTGCCTGAGCACTTCGAGCGTCTCGGCCATGCGGCCGATCTCGTCGCCGCGATCGGTCTCCTCGACCGGCCTGTCGATAGCGCCTTCGGAAATCTCCTGCATGCGGGTCTTCTGGCGGTTGAGCGCGCCGAGCACGTCGCGGGCGATCAACCAGGACAGCGTCGCCATCAGCAGCATCAGGCCAACGCCGATTGCGGCGAGCTCCAGCGTCAGCGCGCGCACGTCGGCGTCGATGTCGTCGACATAGAGGCCATAGGCAATTGCGACGTTCCAGGGGGCGAACTGGCGGGCGAACACCAGTTTGCGAACCGCAACCGTCTCGCCCGGACGCGGGAACAAATAGGACAGGATACTGCCTTCCGGTGTCTGCTTGCCTGCGGCCACCGTGGCATCGCCGATCACGATGCCATTGGCATCCTTGATGCCGTTGTTCTTGCCCTCGAGCTGAGGCGCGCCGCCATTCATCATCACTGTTGAATCGGCGGTATAGACGACGGGATAGCCTTGGCCGCCGTTGAACTTCATCCGCCGGCCGCGCAGCTTGAACTGGTCTTGCGCATCGGCGAGCGTCATCTTGCCGGCGGTGACGTCGTCCTGGAGCGATTGCGCGAAGCCGTGCAGCAGATCGACCGCCGTCTGCATCTGGCGCCCGCGATCTTCGAGCATGCGGGTCTTGCTGAGATAGGCTGACGCGACGATGAGGGCGGTCACGGTGAGCGCCGCAAGACAGACCATGCTGGCAAGCTTGGTGCGGATTTTCAGGTGACTGAGCAGCGTCATGACGGCCTCGCGAACGGTTGCAAAATGCTAATTCTCGCGCAGCCGTATCAGGAAGTCCTTACCATTCCTGAACGCAGGGCACGGCGTGTTCAGACGCGGCGCAATCTGCGCAGCCATGGACACGCATGTGCAGGGAAGACGCCGATGCCTGCGGCGACGTGTCCAGAAAAATGCATCGTGATCGTGTTCGTGCGATCAATCCGGTGCGCTCCGAACATCGATTCGCAGATGCGTCGTCTTGTTCGGAACCTGCGCAGATGTTGCGCGGCTTATGCCGCGCGCACGCCCGCCAGGAAGGTGCCGACCTCGCCTGAGAGCTGCTCGGCCTGCTTGGAGAGGTTGGAGGCGGCCGCGAGCACCATGCCGGCGGCGTTGCCGGTCTCGTTCGCTGCGGTGCTGACGCCGCCGATATTGGTGGTGACTTCCTTGGTCGCTTCAGCGGTCTGCGAGACGCTGCGGGCGATCTCGGCGGTGGCGGCGCCTTGCTCCTCGATGGCCGCGCCGATCGAGGTGGCGATCCGGCTGACTTCCTCGATGGTGGCGGTGATGCCGCCGATGGCGTCCACGGCCTCCTTGGTCGCGCCCTGGATCTGGGCGATCTTGTCGCCGATCTCGCGGGTGGCTTCCGCGGTCTGGCTCGCCAGCGACTTCACCTCGGAGGCGACGACGGCAAAGCCGCGGCCGGCTTCACCGGCGCGCGCGGCCTCGATGGTGGCATTCAGCGCGAGCAGATTGGTCTGCGCCGCGATGCTGGAGATCAGCTCGGCGACGTGCTCGATCTGCTGGGCGCCGTCAGAGAGGGCACGGACGATGGTGTCGGTGCGGCGTGCGCTGTCCACGGCGCGGCCGGTCACTTCGGCGGATTGCGCGACCTGGCGGCTGATCTCGGTGATGGAGGAGGAGAGCTCTTCGGCGGCAGCCGCGACCGTCTGGACGCGCTGGCTGGCTTCGGTGGCGGCCGAGCCGACCACGGCGGCGCGGTGGTTGGTGCCCTCGGCCGTGGACGACATCGACTTGGCGGTGGTCTCGAGCTCGCCGGAGCCCGAGGCCATCAGGCCGACGAGCTGGCCGACCGAGGCATCGAAGCGGTCGGCGAGCGCGATCAGCGCGTCACGCTTCTCCTGCTCGCTGCGTGTCTTGGCGGCGATCTGTTCGGACTCCAGCGTGCGCGCCGTCAAAGCGGTCTGCCTGAGCATTTCGAGGGTCTCGGCCATGCGGCCGATCTCGTCGCCGCGATCGGTCTCCTCGACCGGCTGGTCGATGGAACCGTCGGCAATCTCCTGCATGCGGGTCTTCTGGCGATCGAGTGCGCCGAGCACGTCGCGCGCGATCAGCCACGACAACGTCGCCATCAGCAGCATCAGGCCGAAGCCGACCGCGGCAAGCTCGAGCGTCAGCGCGCGCACATCGGCGTCGATGTCGTCGACATAGAGGCCGTAGCTGATCGTCGCGTTCCAGGGGGCGAACTTGCGCGCGAACACGGTCTTGCGCACCGCTTCGGTCTGGCCGGGGCGGGGATAGAGATAGGAGGCCACGCCGCCGCCATTCTGTTCGCCGGCCTTGAGGATCGCGTCGGCAATGAGGACGCCGTTGGCGTCGATCGCGCCGGTGATCTTGCCTTCGAGCTGCTGGTTGGCGCCGTTGACGAGGAGGGACGTGTCGGCGTTGTAGACGACCGGATAGCCCTGGTTGCCGTTGAAGGTCATGCGCCGTCCGCGCATATGGAACTGGGCCTTGGCCTCGGCCTGCGTTAGCTTGCCGGCGGTGACGTCGTCCTGGACCGACTGGGCGAGATTGTAGAGCATGTCGACCGCGGTCTTCATCTGCTGGACCCGGTCCTCCATCATGCGGCTCTTGCTGAGGAAGGCCGATACCGCGATGATGGCTGTGACTGTGAGAGCCGCAAGACAGACCATGCTGGTAAGCTTGGTGCGGATCTTCAGATGGCTCAGCAGCTTCATCGCAGCCTCTACGAAATGGTTGTTATTGCTCGCATCGGTAGCATGAAGTTCTTACCAATCATGAACATAGGCATGCGGCCGCCGGCCGCGCGCGTGACCGTTCGCAGCCTGATGCGCAACCATGCAGGCAAAGCGACATGCGTCGGCGCACGTCAGCGCGTATGCTGGAGAAGATCGATCCTGGACTTTGGTGGTCATCGAGCTTGGCGGGAGCGGCAATGAACCGATTCGTTCACCGCCTCATCATGTCCGCGCTGCTCGTCGCGGCCCTCGTCCTAATCTGGAACGTGCTGGGCTCGCGGTAGATGACACCGGCAAAGCTGCCGGTGCCATCCGTGACTTGAGCGCTAGTTGCGCGCGTCAGCGTCGCGCAAATGCGCCGCCGGTCGAGGCGCGTTCGTTGCCCAGCGCCGCATCGACGCTGATCGGGCCGCCGCCGGCCGCCGAGAGATAGAGGCAGGCGAAGCAGAACAGGATGGCGAGCGTGCCGTTGTTGAGCAGCGGCAGGAGCACCGGCGTCTCGCCCTTGAGCATATGTCCCATGAAGTAGGCGAAGGCCATTTCACCGGAGAGGATGAAAGCGGCGAGGCGGGTGAACAGGCCGAGGATCAACAGCGCGCCAAGCACCAGTTCAAGCGTGCCGGCCGCGCCGTAAAGCGACATCAGTTCGACTTTCGCGAACATCGGCAAAGGCGGAAACTTGAAAAGCTTGGCCACGCCGAATTGAAACAGCAGCAGGCCAGTGATGAAGCGGAACAGGCTCAGGAGAACCGGTTCAAAGCGAGTGAGATAGGAAAAGTTCATTGGTTTGTGCCCTCCATCCAATGGGCGACTTGGACCGTATTCAGTTCGGCCTCGCAAGCCACCCGGGGTCAATTCCGTGCTGACATTTTTGTCATGTGGACAAAATATCGCAGTTCGTCCCTTAACTCCGGTTGCGCTCGACTGTTTCGCACGCGGCGCCGCGTGTGTCGCCCGTAATTTCCCGGTGACGCGGAGGGATGCAGGTTACGTCGGGGAGACCTACTCCCGCAAGGCGGGGACAATCAGGAATGGAATCATTCCGAGGATCACGCTCGCAAGTGCGAAGACGAGCAGGAGATTGTAGCCGTGCGTGAAGTCGTGGATGAGGCCGCCGCTCCATGAGCCGAACGCCGAGCCCAATCCGCTGCCGATCGAGATGGTGCCGAAGATCGTGCCGACGCGCTTGCCGCGAAAAATCTTCATGGCGGTCGCTGTGATCAGCGGGCCGCGCGAGCCCATCATGCTGCCGAAGCAGACGACGAAGCCGGTGAGCAGGATGATGTTCGGATAATACTGCAAGAGCCAGAGCAGGACGATGCCGATGATCGAGATCGCGTAGCTGAGCAGCACCGAGGGCCGGCGCCCGATCAGCCCGTCGAGCGCGGACACGCCGAGCATGCCGAACACCAGCACCACGCCCGAAAAACCCCAGGCGGTCGCGGCCTGGAGCGGCGGAAAGCCGGCATCGATGAGGTAGGCCACGATCTGTGCCGCGATCGAATACATGCCGACCGCGGTGAAGAAGAAGGTCGAGAACAGCGCCCAGAAAGCGTGGTGGCGCATCGCGCTCGCAAGCGTCCAGCCGTTGTCGATGAAATCAGGATCGGTCTTCTTGCTGACACGCGGCGAGCCGAGCGCGAACATGCGCCAGGGCAGAAGCAGCAGCGGCACGAGCAGGCCGAGCGCGGCGAAGCCGTATACCTGATAGGCTTCACGCCAGCCGAGATGATCGATCAAGAGCTGCGAAGTCGGGAGCAGCGCTAGCACGCCGCCACCCATTGCCGAATAGACCACCGCCATCGCGGTCGGCAGCCGTGGCCCGAACCAGCGGCCGAGCAGGATCGAGTTCGGCACAATGCCGATGAAGGCGACGCCAATGCCGACGCAGAGGCCGATCGAGAGCTGAAATTGCCAGAGCGCCTGCGCGTGCGCCGCGATCAGGAAGGCCGAGCCGAGCAGGAAAAGCCCGAGTGCGTAGACGATGCGCGGTCCGGAATGGTCGAACAGGCGCCCGACCAGTGGCGCGGTCAGCCCGCTGATCAACCAGGTCAGTGAGTAGATCGAGACGACCTGCGCACGGTCCCAGCCAAAGTTTTCGGAGATCGGCTTGAGGAAGACAGTAAAGCTCTCGCTGAGGCCGCGGCCGAGGACGGCGAGCGTGAAGCACAGTCCGAGCACGATGAGTGCGGTGCGCACCGCATCTCGCTGCGTGCGTACGGCTTGTTCCCTCGAAGTTTCCCTGGGCGTGTTTTGATCCATTGCCGGTCAGGGAGCGCGCTTCGGCGCGCCCTGACAAGCATCAAAAGCTCATAAGCCTATGCAGGCCGGATCAGGACGTGCTTCTTCTTGCCGAAGGACAGCTTGATCACGCCCTCAGGCGTCAGATTGGCCGCAGACAGCGCCATCTTCTCGTCGCTGACGGACTCGTCGTTGACGCGCAGGCCGCCGCCCTTGATCTGGCGCCGTGCCTCGCCATTGGAGGCAACCAGGCCTGCCTTGACGAAGGCGTTGAGCACGCCGAGGCCGGCGTCCAGCTCGCCGCGCGGAATTTCCACCGTCGGCAGGCTTTCGGCCAGTGCGCCTTCCTCGAAGGTGCGGCGCGCGGTTTCAGCCGCCTGGTTTGCTGCGTCGCGTCCGTGCAAGAGCGCGGTCGCCTCGGTCGCAAGCACCTTCTTGGCCTCGTTGATCTCCGAGCCGCCGAGCGCCTCGAGCTTCCTGATCTCGCTCATCGGCAGCGTCGTGAACAGCTTCAGGAATTTGCCGACGTCGGCGTCCTCGGTGTTGCGCCAGTATTGCCAGAAATCATACGGCGAGAACTGGTCGGCGTTCAGCCAGACCGCGCCCTGCGCGGTCTTGCCCATCTTGGCGCCGGACGCGGTCGTCAGCAGCGGCGTCGTCAGCGCGAACAGCTGGTGGGTGCCCATGCGGCGGCCGAGATCGACGCCCATGATGATGTTGCCCCACTGGTCCGAGCCGCCCATCTGCAATTTGCAACCGGTGCGCTTGGCGAGCTCGACGAAGTCGTAGGCCTGGCAGACCATGTAGTTGAACTCGATGAAGCTCATCTCCTGCTCGCGCTCGAGGCGCAGCCGCACGGAGTCCATGGTCAGCATGCGGTTGACCGAGAAATGCCGGCCGACGTCACGCAGCATCTCGATCCAGTTGAGTTTTGTCAGCCACTCCGCATTGTCGAGCATGACGGCGTCGCTCTTGCCGTCGCCGTAGCGCAGCACCTTTGCGAACACGCCGCGGATCGATTCCTTGTTCGCTTCGATCTCGGCGACGGTGCGCATCGCGCGGGTCTCGTCCTTGCCGGAGGGATCGCCGACCATGGTGGTGCCGCCGCCCATCAGCGTAATCGGCTTGTTGCCGGACTGCTGGAGCCAGTGCAGCATCATCATGGTCAGGTAGTTGCCGATGTGCAGCGAGCGGGCGGTGCAATCGTAGCCGACATAGGTGGTCGCTTCGCCCTTGGCGGCGAGCGCGTCCAGCCCCTCGAAATCGGAGCACTGGTGGATGAAACCACGTTCCTGCAGGGTATTGAGGAAATCCGATTTAAATGCAGTCATCTGTCGGCGAGCCTGACAATTCTTGGTTTACTGTTTCGGGTGCAATTTAAGGGTCTCCCGTGGGAACTCGATTGCCACCCGCCACTTTGCCTGTGGCATTATAAGATGTGTCCCTCTGGCACAAGATCGGCATGCCGGAGGGGGGCTCTTGAGGACGCTGATCCATGATGTTGACGGCACTCGGTTTGATGAGCGGCACCTCGCTGGACGGGGTGGATGTCGCGCTGATCGAAACCGACGGAAAGCAAGTGAAGGCGTTCGGGCCGTCCGGCTACCGGGCCTACAGCCCGGCGGAGCGCAATCTGCTGCGCCAGGCGCTGAGCGAGGCCGTGCACCTGCCGCGACGCGACGCCCGCCCGGGCGTTCTGGCCGAGGCCGAGCGCGCGGTGACGCTGGCCCATGCCGAGGCTGTGGCCGCCTTCATCGCCCAAAACCGGATGAAGCCGGAGGACATCGACATCGTCGGCTTCCACGGCCAGACGGTGCTGCATCGCCCCGAGAAGCGGCTGACGGTCCAGATCGGCGATGCGCCGGCGCTGGCCAGGGCGATCCATATCCCCGTGATGCACGACTTCCGCGCCGCCGACGTCGAGGCCGGCGGGCAGGGCGCGCCGTTCGTGCCGGTCTACCACCGGGCGCTCGTCCATTCGCTGGAGCGTGAAGGGCCGATCGTCGTCGTCAATATCGGCGGCGTCTCCAACATCACCTATATCGACGGCAACGACACGCTGATCGCCTGCGACACCGGACCGGGCAACGCGCTGCTCGACGATTTCATGTACCGCACCATGAACCAGGCCTTCGATGCGGAAGGAAAGTTCGCAGCGCTCGGCAAGGCGGACGAAGCCTGGATCGCGCGGGGACTGGAACTGCCGTTCTTCGCAGCTCTGCCGCCGAAATCGCTCGACCGCAACGACTTTGCCGCGCTGAAGCTCGGCGACGTCCCGCCGGCCGATGGCGCCGCGACCCTGACCGCCTTCACAGCGGCGGCGATCGCCCGGATCATCTCGCTCCTGCCGCGCCGGCCGCGGAGCTGGATCGTCTGCGGCGGCGGCGCCCGCAACCTCACCATGCTACGGATGCTGCGGGAGCAGGTGGGCTCGGCCACCGTCGAAGCCGCCGAGACGCTCGGCTGGGCCTCCGACGCCATCGAGGCGCAGGCCTTTGGCTTCCTTGCCGCCCGCGGCCTCAAGGGGCTGCCGCTGTCCTACCCCGCCACCACGGGCGTGCCGATGCCGATGACAGGCGGCGTAATGGCGCGGCCCTGAGGTCCGGGCCTTAAGATCCAAGGACGGTTGATGCAAATGCATCGATCTTGACAGGTGAATGCAATTGCATCTATATTGGATGCAGTTGCATCAAACCGCCGGGATCATTGCCATGACCGCTTCACTGAAACTCGTCAGCCACAAGCTCTGCCCCTATGTGCAGCGTGCCGTGATCGCGCTCAACGAGAAGGGCGTGCCGTTCGAACGGATCGACATCGATCTCGCCAACAAGCCCGACTGGTTTCTGAAACTCTCGCCGCTCGGCAAGGTGCCGGTCCTGGTGGTGACGACGGAGAAGGGCGAGGTCGCGTTGTTCGAGAGCAACGTGATCTGCGAATACATCGAGGAGACGCAGGCAGGCCTCAAGCTGCACCCGGCGGATCCGTTGAAGCGCGCCGAACATCGCGCCTGGATGGAGTTCGGCTCGGCGATCCTCGGTGACCTCTGGGGTCTGGAGACCACGACCGATCCGGCGACGTTCGAAAGCAAGCGCCAGGCGGTAGCGGCGAAATTCGCGCGCGTGGAGGCAGCGCTCGGCGCAGGGCCTTACTTCGCAGGCGATGCGTTCAGCCTCGTGGATGCGGTGTTCGCCCCGATCTTCCGCTATTTCGACCTGTTCGACGAACTGACCGAGCACGGTATCTTCCGCGAAGTGCCGAAGGTCCGCGCATGGCGCGCGGAGCTTGCGAGACGCCCGAGCGTACGCACCGCAGTCGGCGCGGACTATCCGCAATTGCTGCGTGCCTTCCTGGTGCGCCACGACGCGCATCTGCTGAAGCTTGCGGCCTGAGCGCGCGCCAATGTCGCAATCCATGGCCTGGCTGATGCTGGTGATCGCCGGTGCGCTCGATGTCGGCTGGGCGATCTCGATGAAATATGCGGAGGGCTACACGCGGCCGGGCTGGAGCATCACCTCGCTGGTGCTGCTCGCCGCCTTCGTCTTCCTGCTCGGACGCGCTTTGCAGGTGCTGGAGGTCGGCGTCGCCTATTCGGTGTGGACCGGCATCGGCGCGGCCGGCACCTTCCTGCTGGGCGTCGTGCTGTTCGGCGAGACCTTGAGTGCGATGAAGCTTGCCGGCATTGCGCTCGTGCTGATCGGGATCGCCGCGCTCAAGCTGGCCTAGATCTCCGCGGCCATCTTCGCGAGCGTTGCGACGGTATTCATGTTGCGCGCGGTGCCGGTCTTGGCGGCGGGGATGACGAGCTTCGATGTCCCCATGCCGTCGCCATAGTGCACGTAAATCTCGCGGCGGCCGAGGCTGAGCTCTTCGTTGTTCTGGCCGCGGATGCTGGCAAGCGCGTCTTCAGGTGGCGCCCTGTCGAGGAAGATCGCGACGGTGCGATTGGGCGCTGCCTTTGGAAAAGGATTGTCGGCCGAGACTTGCGCCATCTCGGCGGCGCTACGCACGAGCACCCCGACCGGCGCGCCGGCGTAGGCGTGCAGGCGCTTTTCGAGGGCGGTCTTGATTGCAGCTTCCGACTTGCGGCTCGTGAACACGACGTTGCCGCTCGCAATATAGGTGCGCACGGCGGCGAAGCCGAGCTCCTCGCACATGGCCTTGAGCTCGCTCATCGGCAGCTTGCCGGTGCCGCCGACATTGACGGCACGCAGCAAGGCGACGAAGCAGCCCATTTGAGGCCTTAGCGCACGTTGGCGAGGCGCATGTCGAGATAGGCCGTGATGGTTTCCATCAGCGGCTCGAGCTTGGCGTCGAAGAAGTGGTTGGCGCCGGGGATGACCTGCTGGTCGATCACGATGCCCTTCTGAGTCTTCAGCTTCTCGACCAGCGTGTTGACGTCCTTGGGCGGCACCACCGCGTCCTTCTCGCCATGCACGATCAGGCCCGACGACGGGCAGGGCGCCAGGAACGAGAAGTCGTAGAGATTGGCCGGCGGCGCGATCGAGATGAAGCCCTCGACCTCGGGACGGCGCATCAACAGCTGCATGCCGATCCAGGCGCCGAACGAGAAGCCGGCGACCCAGCAGGCACGCGCTTCGGGATTGATGGTCTGTGCCCAGTCGAGGGCTGCGGCCGCATCCGACAATTCGCCGGTGCCGTGGTCGAACGAGCCCTGGCTGCGGCCGACGCCGCGGAAGTTGAAGCGCAGCACCGAGAAGCCGCGATGCGCGAAGGCGTAGTAGCACTGGTACACGATCTGGTGGTTCATCGTGCCGTGAAACTGCGGATGCGGATGCAGGATCATCGCGATCGGCGCGTTCTTTTGCTTGGCCGGGTGATAGCGGCCTTCGAGACGGCCAGCAGGGCCGGTGAAAATGACTTCAGGCATGATGATCTCTTGATTGATCCCTTGAAGACGCTCTTCAGCAATCAACCGATTGTGCGGACTTCATCGACTGCTGTGCCGATCAAACCGCGAATGGAAGAGTGGAGCGGCGCCCTCGGATGGTGCGCGAGCGGCGCGCGGTGAACTGACGCGGGCGTTCTAACATGAGGCGAGGGTCAAAAAGCAAGCATCTTGAACATCCCGCAATGGGCTCAAGATGTTAGCGTGTCATGGCGGCGTCATTGCGCGGTGGGGATTCGGAATCGAGTTGCCAAGCGCTCCACGGGGGCCCATGTCGGGCTCCAGGACGGGCACACCAGCCCGATCCATGGAGTAAGATAATACCTCATGCCGAGTCGTGTCTATCTCGACTGGAATGCGACCACGCCGCTCCGCGCCGAAGCGCGGACCGCGATGCTTGCGGCCTGGGAGCTGATCGGCAACCCGTCCTCGGTTCATGCCGAGGGGCGCGAGGCGCGCCGGCTGGTCGAGGAAGCCCGTGCCACGCTCGCGGCGGCCGTCGGTGCATTGCCGAGAAACGTCGTCTTCACCTCAGCCGGAACCGAGGCCAATGCGCTGGCGCTGTCGCCCGGTCTGCGGGGGTCGTCCGGCCGCCTCGTCGAACGCCTGTTGGTCTCGGCTGTCGAGCATGCCTCGGTGCTGTCAGGCGGCCGGTTCCCAGCGGAGAAGGTCAGCCAGATTCCGGTCACACGCTCCGGCGTCATCGACCTCGACCGTCTGAAGGCGTTGCTCGGCGACGGTCCGCCGGCGCTGGTCTCCATCATGGTTGCGAACAACGAGACCGGCGCGATTCAGCCGATCGCAGGGGCTGCCGGGATCGTCCACGAGGCGGGGGGGCTCCTGCACGTCGATGCGATCCAGGTGCTGGGAAAAATCCCGTTCGATATCAAGGCCGTGGACGCAGACCTCGCGACCTTTTCGGCGCACAAGATCGGCGGCCCCAAGGGCGTCGGCGCGCTGGTCCTGGCGGAGGGGATCACTGGACTGGAACCCGTGCTACGGGGCGGCGGACAGGAGTTGAGCCGGCGCGCGGGAACCGAGAATGTCGCTGGCATCGCCGGCTTCGGGGCAGCGGTGAGAGCTGCCCTTCAGACTCTGCCGGAGGATGCGGAGCGGATGGCAACCCTCAGAGATTCCTTGGAAAATGGAATCCGCGGGATCGCCGGCGCGGCGGTCTTCGCGGATGACGTCAAGCGGTTGCCAAATACCATCCTCTTTACTGCCCCCGGCTTGAAGGCCGAAACCGCCGTGATCGGCTTCGATCTCGAAGGCGTGGCTGTGTCCTCGGGCTCGGCCTGTTCATCAGGCAAGGTGCAGCCGTCTCATGTGCTGTCGGCGATGGGGTATGATGCCACCGTCGCCCAGGGAGCGGTGCGTCTCAGTCTGGGCTGGTCCACGGAACCAGATGACATCAACAGGGCGTTAGAGGCTTGGCGAAAGCTTGGTAATACCCTACTTAGAGCCTAAGCGACGAAACACGGCTTGAACGGTTCTAAGCACGTGCTTTCTGCCGAAAAACATCGTAATACTCGTCCAAGTTTGTGATCCACCGCGGTCCTTGAAACCGCGAGCGGAGGATAGAATGCCAGCCGTGCAAGAGACGGTCGAGCGCGTGAAGCGCATCGACGTCGATCAGTATCGTTATGGGTTTGAGACCCTGATCGAGTCCGACAAGGCCCCCAAGGGACTGTCGGAAGAGACCGTCAAGTTCATCTCCGAGAAGAAGAACGAACCCGCCTGGATGCTCCAGTGGCGGCTCGAGGCCTATCGGCGCTGGCTGACCATGATCGAGCCTACCTGGGCGCGCGTCGACTATCCCAAGATCGACTTCCAGGACCTCTATTACTACGCGGCGCCGAAGCCGAAGAAGACGGTCACCTCCCTCGACGAGATCGATCCGGAGATTCTGAAGACCTACGAGAAGCTCGGCATTCCCCTGCGGGAAGTCGCCATGCTCGAAGGCGTCGAGCCGAAGCCCGGCGAGGAAGATCCGGCCCGGCGCAAGATCGCGGTTGATGCAGTCTTCGATTCGGTCTCGGTTGCGACCACGTTCAAGGCCGAGCTGAAGAAGGCCGGCGTGATCTTCATGCCGATCTCGGAGGCGATCCGCGAGCATCCCGAGCTGGTGCAGAAATATCTGGGCTCGGTGGTTCCGACCTCAGACAATTTCTACGCGACGCTGAACTCGGCGGTGTTCTCCGACGGCTCGTTCGTCTACGTGCCGCCGGGCGTGCGCTGCCCGATGGAGCTGTCGACCTATTTCCGCATCAACGAGCGGAACACCGGCCAGTTCGAGCGCACGCTGATCATCGCCGACAAGGGCTCCTACGTCTCCTATCTCGAAGGCTGCACCGCGCCGCAGCGCGACGAGAACCAGCTGCACGCCGCCGTGGTCGAGCTCGTTGCGCACGATGATGCCGAGATCAAATACTCGACGGTGCAGAACTGGTATCCCGGCAATTCGGAAGGCAAGGGCGGCATCTACAATTTCGTCACCAAGCGTGGCGACTGCCGTGGCGACCGGTCCAAGATTTCCTGGACCCAGGTCGAGACCGGCTCCGCCATCACCTGGAAGTACCCGAGCTGCATCCTGCGTGGCGACAATTCCAGCGGTGAGTTCTACTCGATTGCGATCTCGAACGGTTTCCAGCAGGTCGATTCGGGCACCAAGATGATCCACCTCGGCAAGAACACGTCGAGCCGGATCATCTCGAAGGGCATCGCCGCCGGCAAGTCGCAGAACACCTATCGCGGGCTCGTCACCGCGCACCGGAAAGCGACCGGCGCGCGCAACTTCACGGCGTGCGATTCCCTGCTGATCGGCGACAAATGCGGCGCGCACACCGTGCCGTATATCGAGGCCAAGAACTCCTCGGCGACGTTCGAGCACGAGGCGACGACCTCGAAAATCTCCGAGGACGTGCTGTTCTATTGCATCCAGCGCGGCCTCAGCCAGGAAGAAGCCGTCGGCCTCGTCGTCAACGGTTTCGTCAAGGACGTGCTTCAGCAGCTGCCGATGGAATTCGCGGTGGAAGCGCAGAAGCTGATCTCGATCTCGCTTGAAGGGTCGGTCGGCTAATCGCCGACCCTCGCGGTGCGCTACGGCGCTCCATGCATCATTTGAATAGACTGGACACCAAGATGGCTTTGCTTGAAGTGAAGGATTTGAAGGTTCGTGTCGAGGAGCGTGAGATCCTCCACGGGCTGACGCTGACCGTGAACGAGGGCGAGGTTCACGCGATCATGGGGCCGAACGGCTCCGGCAAATCGACGCTCTCCCACGTCATCGCCGGCAAGCCCGGCTACGAGGTTACCGACGGCCAGATCCTGTTCAAGGGCGAGGACCTGCTGGAGATGGATCCCAACGAGCGCGCCGCGAAGGGCGTGTTCCTGGCGTTCCAGTATCCGGTCGAGATTCCCGGCGTCGCCACCATGACCTTCCTGCGCACCGCACTGAACGCGCAGCGCAAGGCGCGCGGCGAAAGCGAATATTCGACCCCGGACTTCCTGAGGAAGGTCCGCGAGGTCTCGAAGTCGCTGAACATCCCGCAGGACATGCTCAAGCGCGGCGTCAATGTCGGCTTCTCCGGCGGTGAGAAGAAGCGCAACGAGGTGCTGCAGATGGCGCTGTTCGAGCCGAGCCTGTGCATCCTCGACGAGATGGATTCCGGCCTCGACATCGACGCGCTGCGCATTGCGGCCGACGGCGTCAACGCGCTGCGCTCGCCCAAGCGCGCGATGGTCGTCATCACCCATTATCAGCGGCTGCTGAACTACATCGTGCCCGACGTCGTGCACGTGATGTCGAAGGGCCGTGTCGTGAAGAGTGGCGGCAAGGACTTGGCGCTGGAGCTGGAAGCGTCCGGCTACGCCCAGTTCGAGGATGCCGCGTAAGGAATTTTAGGATGAACGTTGCTGTGGCAAAGACCGGAAACGGCCGCGCGGTGAGCGATCTCTTCGCCAGCGCCGAAGGCCGCCTGCCGGGTTCGCCTTCTGTGATCGCGGTTCGCCGCGAGGCGTTCGAGACCTATGAGCGTCTCGGCCTGCCGCATCGCCGGATCGAGGAATGGAAATACACCGACCTGCGCGCGCTGGTCGGCGAGGTGCTGCCGCTTGCAGCCAGCCCCGATGCGGCCGCGTTGAAGCGTGCCGCGGATGCCGTCAAGGCGCACGCGATCGAAGGCGCCCGCAAGCTGGTGCTGGTCGACGGCGTGTTCGCGGCCGACCTCTCCGACGTCAAGGCGCTTGCCTCTGAGGCGGGCCTCAAGACGCTGCGGGAAGCGCTGGAGAAGGACGCAGGTCTCCTGAAGACCGCGGCCACCGATGCCGTGATCGCGCTGAATGCGGCGCTGGCAACCGACGGCGTCGTGTTGTCGATCGCCGACGGTGCGCAGCTGTCCGCGCCGATCCAGATCATCCACATCGCGACCGCTTCGTCCGCGTCGGCTTTCAGCCGTTCGCGGATCGCGGTCGGGAACGGCGCTCGCGCCACCATCATCGAGAGCTTTGTTGCGGCCGGTGCCAAGGCCTACCAGGTCAACGACGCCGTCATCCTCTCGGTCGGCGACAATGCCGACGTCGCGCATATCCGCCTGTTGGACGATGCACCCGACGCAGTGAACGTGACCTCGCAGTTCGTCACGGTCGGCGCGAACACGAAGCTCAATTTCTTCAACATGACGACTGGCGCTGCCGTCAGCCGCCTGCAGGGCTTCATCACGATGGCGGGCGAGGGCAGCGACCTCTCCGTCAACGGCGTGAACCTGCTGCAGAAGACCGAGCACGGCGACACCACGCTGGTGGTCGATCATGCCGTGCCGAACTGCGTCAGCCGCGAGGTCTTCCGCGCGGTGATCGACGATCGCGCCCATTCGGTGTTCCAGGGCCGCATCATCGTCCGTCCCGATGCGCAGAAGACCGATGGCAAGATGATGACCCGCGCGCTGCTGCTCTCGGACGAAGCCGAGGCCGACAACAAGCCGGAGCTCGAGATCTTCGCCGATGACGTCTCCTGCGGCCACGGCGCCACTGCCGGCGCGCTCGACGACAGCCTGCTGTTCTATCTGAAGGCGCGTGGTCTGCCGGAGAAGCAGGCCCAGGCGCTGCTGATCCAGGCTTTCGTGGGGGAGGCGATCGAGCAGATCGCCGATGACGGTTTGCGCGAGCACGTGATCGGCATCGCCGAGCGCTGGCTGGAGCGGCGCCAATGAGCACGCATCCCGCAGTCAAGAACGGTGCCTACGACGTCGCACGCGTGCGCCAGGATTTTCCGGCGCTCGCCATGCAGGTCTACGGCAAGCCGCTGGTCTATCTCGACAACGCCGCCTCGGCGCAGAAGCCGAGCGCCGTGCTCGACCGCATGACGCAGGCCTATACGTCCGAATACGCCAACGTGCATCGCGGCCTGCATTACCTCGCCAATGCCGCCACCGAGGCCTATGAGGGCGGTCGCAGCAAGGTTGCGCAGTTCATCAACGCGCCGCGGACCGAAGAGGTCATCTTCACCCGCAACGCGACGGAGGCGATCAACCTCGTCGCGTCGTCCTGGGGCGAACCGAACATCAAAGAGGGCGACGAGATCGTCATCTCGATCATGGAGCACCACTCCAACATCGTGCCGTGGCATTTCCTCAGGGAACGCCATGGCGCCGTGATCAAGTGGGCGCCGGTCGACGACGAGGGTAACTTCCTCATCGACGAGTTCGAGAAGCTGCTGACCGCGAAGACCAAGCTGGTCGCGATCACGCAGATGTCGAACGCGCTCGGCACCATTGTCCCGATCAAGGACGTTGTGAAGATCGCGCATGCGCGCGGCATTCCCGTGCTGGTCGACGGCAGCCAGGGGGCGGTGCATCTGCCTGTCGACGTCCAGGATCTCGGCTGCGATTTCTACGTCTTTACCGGCCACAAGGTCTACGGGCCGACCGGCATCGGCATCCTCTGGGCCAAGTACGACCACCTCGTCGCGATGCGTCCCTATAACGGCGGCGGCGAGATGATCCGCGAGGTCTCGCGCGACATCGTCACCTATGGCGATCCCCCGCACAAGTTCGAGGCCGGCACGCCCGCGATCGTCGAGGCCGTGGGCCTTGGCGCGGCCATCGACTACGTCAATTCGATCGGCAAGGAGCGCATCGCCGCCCACGAGCACGATCTCACCACCTATGCCCAGGACCGGCTGCGCGAGATCAATTCGCTGCGGCTGATCGGCACCGCCCGGGGCAAGGGCCCGGTGATCTCCTTCGAGCTCAAGGGCGCACACGCCCACGACGTCGCCACCGTGATCGACCGCCAGGGCATCGCGGTGCGCGCCGGCACCCATTGCGTGATGCCGCTTTTAGAGCGGTTCAACGTGACGGCCACATGCCGGGCGTCGTTCGGCATGTATAATACGCGGGAAGAAGTCGATCATCTGGCTCAGGCGCTTTTGAAGGCGCGGGATTTGTTCTCATGAGTGACACGGCCGAAATCAAAGCCAATCCGATGGAGACCCATTCGGCGTTGCCGCCGGAGGAGACCGAGCGTCTCACCACCGAGATCATCGCTGGCCTCAAAACCGTGTTCGACCCGGAAATCCCGGCCGACATCTATGAGCTCGGCCTGATCTACAAGGTCGAGATCAAGGACGACCGTTCCGTCGACGTCCAGATGACGCTGACGACGCCGAACTGCCCGGCCGCCGGCGAGCTACCGACCATGGTCGAGAACGCGGTCGCCAGCGTCCCCGGCGTCGGCGTGGTCGACGTCAAGGTGATCTGGGAGCCGGCATGGACGCCGGAACGCATGAGCGACGAGGCCCGTCTCGTCCTCAATATGTGGTGACGCGTAACTCTGGCATTGAATTCGCTCAGCAACGGACCACATCACTGACATGACACAGATATCGTCCGGCCCAACACCAGCATCCACTCCGAAACCGCGGCGCCCGCGTCCGCAGGTGATGCGGCTGACCGATGCCGCCGCCCAGCGCATCAGCGAGCTAACGAGCCGCGCCGATTCCGAGATCGTGGGCCTGCGCGTCGGCGTGAAGAACGGCGGCTGTGCCGGCCAGTCCTACACGGTCGAATACGCCCATGATGTCCGCCCGACCGACGAGGTCGTCGAGGACAAGGGCGTCAAGATCCTGGTCGATCCCAAGGCCGTGCTGTTCCTGCTCGGCACCGAGATGGACTACAAGGCCGACAAGATGCAGGCCCAGTTCGTCTTCAACAACCCCAACCAGGTCTCCGCCTGCGGCTGCGGCGAGTCGGTCGAGCTGCGGCCCGCGAAGATCGACGGGTAAGTCGCTGTCGTTCCCGCGAACGCGGGGACCCATACCGCGTGATCTGGCGATGACGCTCGGTATCAGTACCAAGCTTTCCTGGCTGGTAGTCTTCGCTAAACTCCTCCCTGTGGTTATGGGTCCCGCGTTCGCGGGGACGACCGTGGGGAGACAGCTTGGCCATGGACCGCGAATTCCTGATCGACCTGTTCGCCGATTTCGGCCCCGTCACCATCCGAAAAATGTTCTCCGGCTACGGCGTCTCCGCCGACGGCATCAACTTCGCGCTCGCCTTGCGCGCGGGCCTGTTCTTCCGCGCCGACGAGGTCACCATCCCGGACTTTGAAGCGGAAGGCTCGAAGCCGTTTCAGTATTCGACCCGCGCCAAAACTGTGCTGGTGAATTCCTATTGGGAATTGCCGGCGCGCCTGTTCGACGATTCCGAGGAGCTTGCGCAATGGGCAAGGGCAGCGCTTGCCGCCGCCCAGCGCGCCAAGGTGAAGAAGCGGCCGAAGGGGAAGAAGGCGGTGGCGAAGAAGCAGCTAGCCAAGAAAGTGGCCAAGAAGGCGGTGCGTAGGGTGGGCAAAGCGAAGCGTGCCCACCGTTCGAGATAGTTATGCCGAGATGGTGGGCACGACGCTGCGCGCCTTTGCCCACCCTACGGGACCTGAGGATCAATCTACGGCCTTGGTCAGTCTGACCCTCATGTCCTTGGCCATGAAGACACCGACGCCGTCGGCAAGCACACGACCGTCGGCAATTCCGAGCACCAGCTTGCCGCGGCGGACCATGCGCATGGCGACCTCGTAGCGCACGCGTCGCGTCTCCGGTGTGACCAATCCCGTAGCTTCGACCTCGCCGACGCCAATGGCGCGGCCCTTGCCTGGTGAGCCCGACCAGCCGAGCCAGTAGCCGATCATCTGCCACATCGCATCCAGGCCGAGACTTCCCGGCATCATCGCGTCACCGCGATAGTGGCAATCGAAGAACCAATGGCCGGGCAAAATATCGAGCTCGCCGACGATGTGGCCCTTGCCGAACTCGCCGCCGTCCAGGCTGATCTCGGTGATGCGATCCATCATGAGCATCGGCGGGGCCGGCAATTGCGCGTTGCCCGGGCCGAAATAGCCGCCGTCGCTCGATCTCAGCAGTTCATCCCTGGTGTACGACGGCTGCGGTGTGTGAAAGTCATGGGGATTGGGCAAGACGACAAGTCCTCTCGACGCTCGCAGTCGGGCGGCGGGGAAGATGTCGTTCGGCGGGTTGGAATGTCAAGCGCCGGCCGTCTCTTCGGCGCGCTGCTTCGGCGTCAGGCCACCCGGCTGTGCGACTCGATCGCGAATTCCGGATCGGCCTCGCAGATCACGCGGTTGCGCCCGTTGCGCTTGGCGGCATAGAGGCAGGCATCCGCACGCTCGATCAACGCGTCGGGGTCGTCGCCCTGCTTGAGCATGGAGACGCCGACGGAGATGGTGACGCGGCCGAGGATCTCGCCGGTCGATTTCTTCTTCAATTCCTTCGCCATCACGGCGCGGCGGATGTGATCTGCAACGGTGAGGGCCTGGCGCAGCGCGGTGTTGGGCAGCAGGACCGCGAATTCCTCGCCGCCATAGCGCGCGGTGATGTCCTGTCCCTTGATGGTCTGCTTCATGGACAGGCCGACCAGCCGCAACACTTGGTCGCCGGTGAGATGGCCGTAGGAATCGTTGAACGATTTGAAATGATCGATGTCGAACAGCAGCAGCGACAGCGGCTCGCCCGAGCCGAGCGCGCTCTGCACGGCCATGCCGATCATGCGATCGAAATATTTGCGATTGCCCAACCCCGTCAGCGGATCGGTCAGGCTCTCGGCGCGGATCGCCTCCAGGCTCTGCTGGAGATTGCTGATCTCGTTCTTGGACAGGGTCAGCCGGTCTTCCAGCGCCTTGTTGGTCTCACGCATCTCGCTGGTCGAACGCAGCAGCGTCTCGACGATCGACCTGATCTGGTCGCGGCTCTTGGCCGACGACAGTTGCTCGGTCGCGCCCGACAGGCTGGCATCGTAGGAGCCGGTCATCCCGAGCGCTTCGCTCAGCACCGTCATCACGTCGTCGATCTCGCCGATGACGCGTGCGCCGACCTTGTCGATGCGGTCGGTGGTCTTGATGTGGGAAAGATAGGTCTCGTAGATCTGCTCGAGATCGCCTTCGGTCAGCTTGCCGTGGCGCGCCAGCGTCTCGTTGATGATCTTGTTGAGCGGCGCGTTATAGCCGGTGGCGTAGACGTACCAGATCTCGTAATTGCGGGGAATTGCAGTCTGTCGAAGCGAGCGGATCTGACCGAGAGCCACTTCGGCGAACGCCATCGTGCGTTCGTGTTCGTCGAGCACCTTGACCACTGAACATACCCCACAGCGGTCGGTGCGCCATCGACCGCAGCAATACTTAAATTATGTTCGCAGGCTAACGGACGATCGTGAACGCTCTGTAAACAGACGTTCGCGAATGCATCAGAATAAGTGTGAAGCGGCTCTGCTCAACCGAACCTGAGTCGCGCCGGCGCGTCAGGCGCCGGCGGGAGAACGCACTGGCCGGAGCAGAAACGCCGGAAGGTGCGAGTGATCGCCGGGCTCGGTATCGGCCTCGCGCTGGCGGCGCGGCTCGGGGCGGCCGATCGACGGCACATGCGATGGATTGGCTTGCTGGCGCGATCCACCGCGCGGCTCGGATGATTGCTTCGCTTCACGCGGAGGCCTCGCCTCCCGTGCGGGCCTCGGCTCACGTGCAGGTCTCGCTTCAGGAGCGGGCTGTGTCTCTGCGGAAGGCCTCGCCTCGCCGCGCGGTTCGCGGGGCTCGTGGCTGCGCTCACGATCGCGGCCACGCTGCGGCTTGCCGCGTCCGCCGCGGGAACGTTCACGGTCGCGCCCGCGCGGTTCGCGCGAACGTGCGCTCTGCTCGCCTGCGTCCGCGGGCACTTCGAAATCGCCCTCGGCGCGCGGAATGCTCTGGCCGATCAGCTTCTCGATCGCCACCATCGACTTCTGGTCGAGCGGCGTCACGAGCGAGATCGCCATGCCGGACCGGCCGGCGCGGCCGGTGCGGCCGACGCGGTGAACATAGTCGTCGGGGTGGTGGGGGACGTCGAAATTGAAGACGTGGCTGACCTCAGGGATGTCGAGGCCGCGGGCGGCAACATCGGAGGCGACCAGCAGCGGCAGTTCGCCCTTGCGGAACTGTTCGAGCGCCGCCGTGCGGGCCGACTGGTCCATGTCGCCATGCAGGGCGCCGACGCTGAAACCATGCTTTTGCAGTGATTTGTGAACGACGGCGACCTCGCGCTTGCGATTGCAGAAGATGATCGCGTTCTGGAGATCCTTGGCCTCGCGCAGCAGGCGTCGCAGCAATTCACGCTTCTCATGCGCCTCGCGCCCGGCCGGGACCTGACACTGCGTGACGGTCACGGCGGTGGTGGCGGGCTTGGAGACCTCGACCTTCTGCGGATTGTGCAGGAAGGTCTCGGTGATGCGCCGGATTTCCGGTGGCATGGTCGCGGTGAAGAACAGGGTCTGCCGCGTGAACGGGACGAGCTTACAGACGCGCTCGATGTCGGGAATGAAGCCCATGTCCAGCATGCGGTCGGCTTCGTCGATGACGAGCAGCTCGACGCCGGTGAGCAGCAGGCCGCCGCGCTCGGTGTGGTCGAGCAGGCGGCCGGGGGTGGCGATCAGCACGTCGACGCCGCGCGTCAGCTTGGCATCCTGGTCGCCGAAGGATACGCCGCCGATCAGCAGGGCGACGTTGAGCTTCTGGCCGGCGCCGTAGCGGTCGAAGTTTTCCTTCACCTGCGCCGCGAGCTCGCGGGTCGGCTCCAGGATCAGCGTGCGCGGCATGCGCGCGCGGGCGCGACCCTTTTCGAGGATGGTGAGCATCGGCAGCACGAAGGCCGCGGTCTTGCCGGTGCCGGTCTGGGCGATGCCGAGCACATCCTTGCGTGCGAGGACGTGGGGGATCGCCTGTTCCTGAATGGGGGTGGGGGTGGTGTAACCGGTGGCCGCCACTGCGGCGAGGACTTTTTCAGACAGTCCGAGATTTGAAAAGGACATTGAGCCTCTGGTCGAAACCGCCGTTCGGAATCGAGGGTAATTAAGGCTGTCGCGTTCCACCCCGAAACGGCGCGCTCTCAAAGAAGCTGGGGGTGCTGACTCACGCGAACAAAGCGCAAGGCTCAAGAATCGGTCTTCGATCTGAGCCGCGTCGCCCCGGAACATAGGCGGGAATCGGCCAAAGTCAATGGAGCGGGCGCGGGAAGACCCTAAAAAACCTGAGGTTTTTGCTCAAATAGCGGGCCCGGCTGGGCTTTTCCGCCTCCACCGTCAACCGGGCGATAGCTGCCGGAGGGACGGCTAACGCCCCTCCGGGCCCCGGGCCCGGAAATCGCCGGGGGCCATTCCGTAGGCGGCGTTGAAGACCCGGTAATAGGTCGCCAGGCTCTCGAAGCCGCAGGAGGTCGCGATATCAGCGATCAGCCGGTCCGGCGCCTCGCGCATCAGGCGGCGGCTCTGTTTCAGGCGTTCGTCCGTCACGGTCTGCGAAAAGCTCTTCGCCGCGGCTTCGAACAGCATGTGCAGGTGACGCACGGACACACCGAGCTGGTCAGCCACCATCGTCGGCGCCAGATCGGGGTCTTGCAGATAGCGCGCGATCAGGCGACGCGCCTGTGAGAGCCGGGCGGTCCGCAGCGCGGCCTGCCCACGGCGGCTGCCGGGCCGCACGATGCCGCGCTCGATCAGCGCCAGATGGGCCAAGGCCTGGACGAGCGAGGCTTGATCCAAGGCCTGATCCAAGGAGGTCTGGGCGACTGAGGTCGCATCAGTGGCGCCGTTATCGCCTGCGGCGGCCTCATCGAGGTCGGCGAAGCAGGCGCCGAGCAGGGGCGCCAGGCCGGGATCGTTGAACGTCCGGGGCGCAAGCTCGCGCATGCGCCTGTCCTGCGTGGAGAGGCTGCTCACGGGGATCTTCAGGATGCGCAGGTGGAAGCCGCCTGCGCCGAGCGGCGCGGTGCGATAGGGCTGGTCGGTATGGCTGGTGGCGAAGCTGCCGTTGGCGATCGCAAAGTCGCCGGTGCGCATGCCGCCGAACCAGCCGCCGCTGCCGAGCTGCTGGTAGACGCAGATGCTGTCGCCGGGCGCGTAGGCGATGTCGGAGTTGCTGCGCTCGACCGTGTAGTGCGACGCCTTCAGCTCGACGAGCCCACCGCCGCCGAGCTGGCGCAGCGAGAATTCGCCGTAGAAGTCCGCGCGGCGCTCGCGCTCGAGTTCGGCGGTGACGCCGAACAGGCCCTTGGACCGGACCTCGCGCCAATAGTCGAACCGGTCATGCGGCTCGACCTCGTCAGTACACCATCGATACACGGCAGCCCCCGCTTGCAGCGCAGCTTCCTAGAAAAAGCAGATTCCGGAGGAATCTGCCATAGTCCAGATGACGGAACCCGTGGGCTCTGCGCGTTGAACCGTCGATATGGCTGGACCGACTATCATCAACGGCAGAGGGTTCCAATGAATCGCTGTTCGAGGGGGCCGGCGGAGCGCCGTTCTGCAACGGGAATTTTACGATGACGCGTCGGCTTTTCAGAATTCTGACGGCCCTTGGCCTTGCGGTGAGCCTGAGCGGCTTCGCGCTGCCCGCACAAGCCGAGAAGCGCGTTGCGCTCGTCGTCGGCAACAACGACTACAGGAACGTCCCCAAGCTCCTCAAGGCGGTCAACGACGCCCGCACCATGGGCGATACACTGAAGCAGCTCGGTTTCTCGGTGATGGTCGCCGAGAACCAGAGCCGGCAGCAATTCTCCGAGACGCTGCTCGCGTTCGACAGGACGATCGAGCCCGGCGACACCGCATTCTTCTTCTACGCCGGCCACGGCTTCGAGATCGCGGGCCAGAACTACCTGTTGCCGACTGACGTACCGGCGGCGACCGAAGGGCAGGAAGAGCTGGTGCGCGACGCTTCCATCCTGGCCGACCGCATCGTCGAGCGCCTTCAGAACAAGAAGGCGCGCACGTCGATTCTGGTGTTCGACGCCTGCCGCAACAACCCGTTCGAGCGCAAAGGCACCCGCGCGGTCGCCGGCGGCGGCGGCCTCGCGCCGATGGTGCAGCTGCCCGAAGGCGTGTTCTCGGTGTTCTCCGCAGGTCCCCGCCAGACCGCACTCGATCGTCTCTCCAACGACGACGCCAATCCCAATTCGGTGTTCACGCGCACCTTCGCCAAGGAGCTGCTCCAGCCCGGCGAGAACCTGGTGCAGGTGGCGCAGCGCACCCGCCGTCTCGTCAGCGAGATGGCCGACACCGTCAAGCACAGGCAGGTGCCGGTCTATTTCGACCAGATGGTCGACGACGTCTTCCTCAGCGGCGTTGCCAAGGACGCGACGGCCGCTGCGCGCCCGGCCGATCCGCCGCCGCAGAAGCTCGCGGCTCTCCCGCCGGTGTCGGTACCGCGCGTGCCGAAGGAAGAAACCACCAACGCGCCGATCGCCAGCTTCTCGCGCCACAATGGCGGCTGGAGCGTGGTGTTCTCCTTCGCCGACCCGACGCTCGGTATTTCCTGGCGCATGGCCGGCAATGGCGATTTCCGCGAGACCGGCTTCATCGACACGCTCGATCCGCGCACGCGCAAGCGGATGCCGAACCCGTCGATCGAATTGCCGCCGGATGCGCAGGCCGGCACCATCGAGGTCCGCTATGTCGATCAGTCCGGCGACATGCAGGGGCCATTCCCGATCAAGTTCGATCCCGAGGCCGCGCTGATCCGCGACCAGCGCAAGATTCTCGACATGACCGCGACGAGCTGGCTGTCGTTCCGCGAGTTCAACGGGCTGCTCGTCTATTACACGCATCTCGTGTCCTACCGGTGCGCCATCCGCGAGGTGCGCATCGGCATCGACACCGCCGTTCCGAACCAGGTGTTGAAGATGCCGGGCTGCGACATGCGCGATCCCAGCGCGATCAGCGCCGGCATGCCGCTCTACATGAAGCTTGCCCCGGCGACGCAGTTCGTCTCGGTGGAACTGACCTACCGCGATGGCAGCGTGTCGGAAATCAAGAGTTTTCGGGCCGCGAACCGCAGCAACAACTGAGCGGTCTGCCATTGTTGGGCGGCGAGCGCAGTTGGCGCGGGAAACTAGCCGCGACGCTTCCCGATGTAGCGCTTGATGGCGTCGATCGCTTCCATCAAGGGCGGCGCAAGCGAGAAGAACGTCCCCATGGCGATCGAGATGACCACATGGCGAAGCAGGACCTTCTCCTGTTCCTCGAACGGATAGCCGTTCTGGTCGATCCGTGCCGGCGCGAGCGTGCCCGCCTCCTGAGGATCCGGCTTCCGCGGCTTGCGCGGCGGCAGCATGATCACGACGAAAAGCACGTTGATCAGCAGCCAGATGCCAAGCACTATCAGTATGGTGCGCAACGCGGGATCATCCTGAAATCAATCGAAATTATCAGCAACGCTACCGGCCATTCGGCATTGCGGCAAACCAATTCCGGCTTGTTGCACCGCACAGAGTACTAAAGTTGTAAGCGAGGAGTTGATGACGGAATCTGATACCCCAGAGCAGACCGTGCGTCACTCCGTGAGAGCCCGATGTTGCATCGTCGGCGGCGGGCCGGCCGGCATGATGCTCGGCTATCTCCTGGGACGCGCCGGCATCGACGTCGTGGTGCTGGAGAAGCATGCGGATTTCTTCCGCGACTTTCGCGGCGATACCGTGCATCCCTCGACGCTCCAGGTGATGGACGAGCTCGGCCTGATCGATGGGTTCCTGAAGCTGCCGCACCAGCGCCTGCAGATGATGGACGGCCTGTTTGGCGGCACGCCCGTGCGGATCGCCGATCTCCGCCGGCTCCGCACCAAGTACCCGTTCATTGCCTTCATGCCGCAATGGGACTTCCTGAATTTCCTGCGTGAGGCCGGCCAGCGCTTCGCCTCGCTCAAGGTGATGATGAATACGGAAGCCGTCGATCTGATCCGTCGCGGCGAGACCATCGCCGGCGTGCGCGCGATGACGCCGGATGGGCCGATCGACATCGAAGCCGATCTCACCATTGCCTGCGATGGCCGGCATTCGACGGTGCGCGAGCGTGCGGGGCTCCGCGTCGAGGAGATCGGCGCGCCGATGGACGTGCTGTGGTTCCGCGTCGGCCGCAAGGCGGACGAGACCGAGAACCTGTTCGCGCGCGTCGAGCCCGGAAAGATGATGGTCACGTTCGACCGCGGCGACTATTGGCAGTGCGCCTATGTCATCGCGAAGGGACAATACGAGGCAGTGAAGGCGAGGGGATTGCAGGCGCTGCTCGACGACGTCGTGCGCATGGCGCCGATCCTTCGATCCGGCATTGCCGATGTGAAGAGCTTTGACGACGTCAAGCTGCTCACCGTCGCGATCAACCGCCTGGCGCGCTGGACGCGGCCGGGCCTGCTTCTCATCGGCGATGCCGCGCACGCGATGTCGCCGGTCGGCGGCGTCGGCGTCAATCTCGCCGTGCAGGACGCAGTTGCGACCGCCAATTTGCTGGCCGACAAGCTTCGGCAGGGCTGCCCAACCGAGAATGAACTCGATGCCGTGCGCCGACGCCGCGAATTCCCGGTGAGGATGACGCAGCGCATGCAGATGATCGTGCAGAACAACATCATCAGCGGCGCCCTGCAGGGCGCCGATCGGCCGCTGAAGGTGCCGCTGGTCGTGCGCCTGATCACTGCGCTGCCATGGCTTCAGGGTATTCCGGCGCGCCTGATTGCGCTCGGCGTGCGGCCCGAGCATGTGCAGTCCAAGGCCGCGCCGGCATCGTAGTGCAGGAGGTCGGTAGGGATAACGCGGCGTTAAATCGCGCGCCGCGCGTTGCGTGCGTGCAACAGCGCAAACGGATTCACGTCGCGCCGCTTGCCAATCCGGCGTCTTAACTTTCTTGATTCAAATTTGAGTAAGACCTGCGTGTGACCGTGCACCCATCAAAGGACACGGGGTGTACCATGCGTAATAAATTGATTGCCGCCTTCGCCTGCACGACCGCTCTGGTTTCGACCGGCGCTGCTTCAGCCGCCGATCTCGGTGCGCGTTACACGAAGGCGCCCGCCTATGCGGAGCCGCTGTTCAACTGGACCGGTTTCTATGTCGGCGGCCACATCGGTGGCGCATGGACCAACGAGCAGTTCATCAACAACGGGACCGGCGCGCCGTTCGGTGATCTCGTTCCGGGCCAGGGCTATCGCCAGCGTGGCGCTGGCATCATGGGCGGCGCCCAGATCGGCTACAACTGGCAGGCCAACAACTACGTGTTCGGCATGGAAGGCACGATCTCCGGCCTCGACAACAAGGGTACGGTCGTCAACACCGCCTTCGGCGCCGCTGACGACATCTTCACCTGGCGCGCCAACGTGCTCGCGACCGTCGTCGGCCGCGCCGGCTTCGCCGTGCAGAACAATTTGTTCTACATCAAGGGCGGCTATGCCGGCGTGAACAACCGTCTCAACGTCAGCGACACCGTTGCGCCCTCGACCGGCTCGGGCGGTCAGACCCACTGGGCCAACGGCTGGACCGTCGGCGCCGGCTGGGAATACGGCATCACCCGCAACTGGATCGTCGGCCTCGAGTACAATTACGCGGCCTTCGGCAGCCAGACCTATCAGCTCGGCGGCACCTCGGGTAACTACACCTTCGATGCCAAGCCGCGCGACATCCAGTGGGCCGTCGTGCGCGCAAGCTACAAGTTCGACGCACCGGTCATCGCGCGCTACTGAGCACGTCAACAAACGACCGAAGCTAAAAAAGTACTGCCAACAACTGAAAGCCGCGGCTCCGTCCGGGGCTTTTTTCTGCCGATTCGCGCGTCGTTGTCGCCACAGGCGGGACGGCGCAGCGGATGGTCATCTCCGGAAACTGACCGTGACGGTGCATAAGGGTGCAGTAGGTAAATAGCACTTGCCTATTTCTGCCCCACGGACTCCGCCGCGACGTATCGTTTCAGCCATGTCGTTGATGCGGTGCGCGTCGGCGTGAACTACCGCTTCGGTCCCTCGGCCGTTGTCGCAAGGTACTGATCTCTTCGAACGTGAGAGCGTTGAAAGCCCCGGCATCTGCCGGGGCTTTTTCGTCGGCCGCGGCCAAGCTTACGCCATCACGGAGAATCCACCGTCGACGGGGATCGCGGTGCCCGTGACGAAGTTCGAGGCGGGCGAGGCGAGGAACACGGCGATGCCGGCGAAGTCGTCGATATCGCCCCAGCGTCCCGCGGGCGTGCGCGCCAGCACGCGCTCATGCAGTCCCGAGACCTGCTGCCGCGCGCCGCGGGTGAGGTCGGTGTCGATCCAGCCCGGCAGGATGGCGTTGACCTGGATGTTGTCGGGCGCCCACGCATTGGCGCACGCGCGCGTGTACTGCACGATGCCGCCCTTGCTTGCCGCATAGGCTGTGGCGAAGCTCGCGCCGAAGATCGACATCATCGAGCCGATATTGATCACCTTGCCGTTGCCCGACGCCTTCAGCGCCGGATAGGCCAGCTTCGAGCACACAAAGGCGCTGGTGAGGTTGGTATCGATCACCTTGTTCCACTCGTCGAGCTCGAGCTCGTGCGGCGGCTTGCGGATGCTCATGCCGGCATTGTTGATGAGGATGTCGATGCGGCCGAGCTCCTTGACGACGCGGTCGATCATGGCCGCGACCGCCGCCTTGTCGGTGACGTCGGTGGTGACGGCAATCGCCTTCACGCCGCGCTTTTTGAGATCGGCAACGGCAGCGGCCGACTTGGTTTCGTTACGTGCGACCACGGCGATATCGGCGCCGGCATCGGCGAGTCCGTGGGCGAGGCCAAGACCGATGCCGCCATTGCCCCCTGTGACGATCGCGACTTTGCCGCGGAGATCGAACCGGTTGGATGTCATATTTGTATTCCCTGGTTTCTTCTATTGGTTGCTCTGCCAGATTAGGACCAGTCCGAAGCCGGCCATGGCTGCGCCATAGCCGGCCCATTGCAACTGGTTGACCATGAAGCTCGACCGCGGCCAGGCGACGGTGCCCGTTCCCTGTCCGATCCAGAGCAGCCCGACGGCGAGGGCAAACAGGCCTGCGATCAGCAGAAATCTGCGCATGCATTCCTCCCCGTTGGTTTGCTTCTGTCGTGGCCCACGGCATCAACGATCGCCGCTTGTCACGAAAACTTCCCGCCAGACTAGCCGTAGCTTCGGTTTGGATACAATGGCTGCGGATGCAGGGCCGCTGGGAGGATCCATGTCCGTGCGGAAGATGCCGGTCAGGTACATATGAATTGGGAACGCAGAGCTTGAGGCGACGCCTCCGGACTGGCACGACCCGCTGGGGCACCGCGCACCGGAGCTCTCGATGTATCGAGCCTTGAACTCCGCAAAACAGAAGCCGCAACGAAAAAGCCCCGGACAATGCCGGGGCTTTGACGTCTGAATTTCAGATCAGATCAGTACTTCGCGACGACCGGACCGGTCCAGTTGAAGCGGTAGACCAGCGAGGTCGAGATCGTCTGGTTCCAGCTGTTGGCGCGGATGCTGTTGCCGGTCGGGAGGTTGGTGCCGTCGATCAGTTCGTCCTGGGTCTTGGCGTTGTAGAAGGCCGAACGATATTCGGTCTTCATGAACCAGCCGGGCGAAGAGATGCCGAAGATGTTCAGGCTGTTCTCGACGCCGCCGCCAACGAACCAACCATTGCGGTTGTAGCTGTTGAGGTGGGCACCAGCGGGAACGCCGGCCAGCGTCAGGAAGTTGGTCTGGCCGAAGTGAGCGCCGGAATAACCGCCGTTGACGTAGGAGAGAACGTTCGGAGCAACCAGATAGCCGAGGCGCACACCAGCGGCCCAGGAGTCTTCCAGCTTCTGCGAGCCGGTGATGCCGAAGAAGGGATCCTGAACCGTGCCACGGATGCTGCCGAACTGACCGTCAGCGAACACGCCGGCGACCCAGGTGCTGCTGACCTGCCAGTCATAGCCGAGACCGACGGTGCCGAACCAGCCCGAGCCACCCTGGCGCTGGCCGATCGTCAGCGGAACCGCGCCGACCGTGGTCTGGACGGACTGATCGGAGTTCGAGAGGCCACCACCACCACCGCCGAAGATGTAGAAGCCGGTCCAGTTGGCGACGGGCGCCGGAAGCGGGGCCTTCACGTAGGGACGGGCAGCCAGATCGGCCGCCGACGCCGAGCCGGTCATCGCGGCAACCGCGGTGAGTGCGAGCAAAATCTTCTTCATTTCAAAATCCCCAAGCTTTGGTCTGTCCGGCAGGCGCGAGCGCACTGAAGTCCGATTGATCTGATGCCCGGACTATAGCTGCTTTCCGCCGAAATGCTGTTGCCGGACAGGCACAGTCGCCGGGAAACGCCGCCTGGCAGCGATTTCGGGCGCGATCTCCGAAATCAGAAATAGCTATATGATTCCAATGTGTTGCGTCATTTTCCGAAGATCGAATTCCGGTAACTTCTCGTTAGCAAATCCGGCTCTGTCCGAAATGGTAGCAATCCTGCCTCAGCCTTGATGCCGGTGAGTCGTTGACCGAGTCGTTCCGCCCCAAGATGAGTCGGGCAGCGGAGGCGGTCTGGTCGGCGCCTCCGCGAGCAGCCGCAAACAAAAAAGCCCCGGTGTCGGCCGGGGCTTTTTGCGTGACGGCGGAAGACTGCCTCAGACGTCGAGCAGCTCCTCGCTCGCGAACTCCGCCTTGTCCGAGATGAACGCGAAGCGCGCCTCGGCCTTGGTGCCCATCAGCCGCTCCACCGAATCCGCCGTGGTGTCGCGGTCGTCGGCGAGCAGCACCACCTTGAGCAGCGTCCGCTTGCGCGGATCCATGGTGGTTTCCTTGAGCTGCGCTGGCATCATCTCACCAAGGCCTTTGAAGCGGTTCACCTCGACCTTGGCGTTGGCGTTGAACTCGCTCTTGAGCAGCGTCTCCTTGTGCTTGTCGTCGCGTGCGTAGACGGACTTCGAGCCATGGGTCAGCTTGTAGAGCGGCGGCACTGCGAGGAAGAGGTGGCCCTCGTCGATCAGCCGCGGCATCTGCCGGTAGAAGAAGGTGATCAGGAGCGAGGCGATGTGGGCGCCGTCGACGTCG
The DNA here is from genome assembly GCF_051810765.1 of Bradyrhizobium sp. 604_D8_N2_3. NCBI lineage: Bacteria > Pseudomonadati > Pseudomonadota > Alphaproteobacteria > Hyphomicrobiales > Nitrobacteraceae > Bradyrhizobium > Bradyrhizobium sp. 604_D8_N2_3. The sequence continues at coordinate 4,585,614 of NZ_JBPWPM010000001.1, forward strand.
GCGTCGGTCATGATGATGATGCGCTGATAGCGCAGATCCTCTTCGCGATATTGCAAAAGCTGGCCGCAGCCGATCGCCTGCACGAGGTCGGAGAGCTGCGCGTTCGCCGTCAGCTTGTCCTTGCCGGCCGAGGCGACGTTGAGGATCTTGCCGCGCAGCGGCAGCACCGCTTGCGTCTTGCGATCACGGGCCTGCTTGGCGCTGCCGCCTGCCGAGTCACCCTCGACGATGAAGAGCTCGGAGCCCTCGGTGCCGGCATCGGTGCAGTCGGCGAGCTTGCCGGGCAGGCGCAGCTTCTTGCCGGCGGTCTTGCGTGCCGTTTCCTTTTCCTGGCGACGGCGCAGCCGCTCCTCGGCGCGGTCGATCACGAAGTCGAGCAGCCGGTTGGCCATGTTCGGATTGCCCGACAGCCAGTGGTCGAACGGATCCTTCATCGCCTGTTCGACGATGCGCTGTGCTTCGGCGGTGGCGAGACGATCCTTGGTCTGGCCCTGGAATTCAGGCTCGCGCACGAACACCGACAGCATCACGGCCGCGCCCACCATGACGTCTTCCGACGTAATGGATGACGCGCGCTTGCCCTGACCGACGCGCTCGGCGTGATCCTTCAGGCCGCGCAGGAGCGCGCTGCGCAGGCCGGATTCGTGCGTGCCGCCATCGGGCGTCGGCACGGTGTTGGTGTAGGACGACAGGAAGCCGTCGGCATCCGCGGTCCAGGCGACAGCCCATTCGCAGGCGCCATGCGCGCCGTTGCGGCCCGATTTGCCCGAGAAGATGTCGGGATGCACCAAGGTGTCGGCGTGGATCGCAGCGGCGAGGTAATCCTTGAGGCCGCCGGGGAAGTGGAAGGTCGCTTCCGCCGGCACATCCTCGACGCCCTTCAAGAGCTCGGGTGCGCAATTCCAGCGGATCTCGACGCCGCCGAACAGATAGGCCTTCGAGCGCGTCATCTTGAACAGGCGCTGCGGCTTGAATGCGGCCTTGGCGCCGAAGATGTCGGTGTCGGGCTTGAAGCGCACGCGGGTGCCGCGGCGGTTGTTGATCTTGCCGAGATCCTCGAGCTTGCCCTTCGGGTGCCCGCGCTCGAATGTCATGCGGTAGAGCTTCTGGCTGCGCGCGACCTCGACCTCGAGCAGTGAGGAGAGGGCGTTCACCACGGAGATGCCGACACCGTGCAGACCGCCGGAAGTCTCGTACACCTTGGAGTCGAACTTGCCGCCCGAATGCAGCGTGCACATGATGACTTCGAGCGCCGACTTCTTCGGAAACTTCGGATGCGGATCGATCGGGATGCCGCGGCCGTTGTCGGTGACGGTCAGGAACCCGTCGGCGCTGAGCTCGACTCCGATGAAGGTCGCGTGCCCGGCCAGCGCCTCGTCCATCGAGTTGTCGATGACTTCGGCGAAGAGGTGATGCAGCGCCTTCTCATCGGTGCCGCCGATATACATGCCGGGCCGGCGGCGCACCGGTTCCAGGCCTTCGAGCACCTCGATATCGGCCGCAGTGTAGTCGGCTTCGCCGCCGGTCCCGCGCGAAGCCGCCTTGGCGGGCGCGCGCGACTTCGGCTCATCGCCGCCGAAAAAATCGTCTTTTGCTTTTGGCTTCAACTGCTTGGACATATATTTTGATGCACTTTGATGGCCGCGATGGCGGCGAATCGGTTCGGCCGACTATGCCACGGCTCGCCTGCAAAGGTCACCGTAGGTCCGCCGGGTGGGTGTGGGTGGGAGCCAATCCCGGCGATTTTACGCCGCAGGCCCACCAATTCCCGGCAATTTGACACCTTGGCCCGGCTCAGGCCCGGCTTTGTGACTTGATGTCACACAAGTCCTTGGCTTACCAGTCCTTTTATCTGAGAGGACCGTGACGGGGCGGGGAAGGCAATCTGGAATGGAGCAGTACGCGCACGCACTGGCCGATTTCGTGCGTGCTCACCAGGCTTGGGCGGCTCCGATCGTGTTCCTGCTCGCGTTCGGGGAGTCGCTGGCCTTCATCTCGCTGCTGATCCCGGCCTGGGGTGCGCTGGTTGCGATCGGCGCGCTGATCGGAGCGAGCGGCATCAGCTTCTATCCGGTCTGGATCGCCGGCGGCATCGGTGCTGCGCTCGGCGACTGGGTCTCCTACTGGTTCGGCTATCGCTACAAGGAGCAGGTCGCGCAGATGTGGCCGCTGTCGCGCTATCCGGAACTGCTGCCCAGGGGCGAAGCCTTCGTGCGGAGCTGGGGCGTGCCCAGCATCTTCATCGGCCGCTTCTTCGGCCCGTTGCGCGCCTCGGTGCCGCTCGCAGCCGGCATTTTCGAGATGCCCTATTGGAGTTTTCAGGCCGCCAATTTCATCTCGGCGCTGGTCTGGTCCGCGGCGCTGCTGCTGTTCGGCGACGTGATCGCGACGATCATGGAATGGATCTGGCGCGTGATCTGACCGGGCAGCTCGGCCGCCCGGTCAGCGCATATGGCAGAGCCTATAGCGAGGCGTTCCAGATCGACGGAATCCAGCGATAGCCCGAACCATCCTTTTCCTTCTCGACGCGAACGAGACCCGGGAAGGCGGCATGGAAGGCCTGGATCGGCATCTTCTCGGCAATCGCCATGTCGTAGAGCTTCCGCCGCGTCTCTTGCGCCAGCGGCTTGTCGACGTCGGAGGCGATGTTCCATTCAGGGTGCTTCACGAACAGGAACGCTGCGCCTGCGGTGATGTCGACCTGCACAAGTACCTTTTCCGCGCCTGACGCGACGATGAAGGAGTTGTGTCCCGGCGTGTGGCCCGGGCTCGCCACCGACGTGATGCCGGGCGCGACTTCCTTGCCGGACTCGTATTGCGTGACCTTGCGGCCGAGCGCATCGAACACGCGGCGGATGTTCTTGAAGTTGCTTTCGAGGATCGGATTGCCGGTCCCCTTGCTCATCTCGCCGTCGTCCATCCAGAACTTCCATTCCACTGCCGGAACCATGATCTCGGCGTTGGGGAAGGCCGGCTTGTTCTCGGCCGCGAGCAGGCCGTTGATGTGGTCGCCGTGGAAGTGCGAGATGATGACGGTGTCGACTGCCGCGCGGTCGATGCTGGCCGCCGCAAGGTTGTTGTGGAACTGGCCGACCTTGCCCTTGGTCTGCGTGAACTGGTCGGGCCCGAGACCGGTATCGATCACGACGAGCTTCGGCCCGGTGTTGATGACGACCGGATTGAAGGTGTGGGTGACCTTGTCGGTCGGTAGATGGTTCTCGGCGAAGATCTTGTTGATGTCGTCCTTGCTGGCGCCGGCCGCGTAATTGTCCGTCAGGTTGACGGTCGCGACGCCGTCGCAGACCACGGTGATCTGGTGGGTGCCGACATTGTAGCGGTAGAAGCTCGCATTCTGGGTCGCGGCCGGGGGCGCGGCGGCGCTCGCGGGCGAGGTCTTCACGAAGGGCAGGAGCGCCGAGGCGGCGGCGCCGGCTAGCGTTGCGCGACGGGTGATCTCGGTCATGGCGATGTCCTGGGGCTGGGTTGCGAACGAAAGGCACGAACCGGCGGGGTTGTGGCGCCTTTCTTTCTCGGGAACCCCCAAGCTTAGGAGAAATTCCGCTGCGACCCGATGACATCCGTGCGGCATCCTGCCGTCACGAGTGCGGCATCCTGCCGTCACCTGTGCGGCAGCCGTCACGCCCCATCGATTTGGACTTGACCCTGGAACCCGCTGGCCGTATAGCCGCGCGCCATGATCAACGCCGCGACCATCCTGTTCGCCCGTCGCCGCCGCCGCTCTTTAGCGGTTTGGGCGGTCGATCGCGTTTGAGATCATCGTCTTTGCCGCTGGATCCGATCCGCGGCATTCTCTCTCCTGTCAGCGCGATCTGATCCGGCGGCCCCCCGAGGAGGCCCAGCAGGAGACCACGATGTACACGCCACCCTTTTTCAAGCAGGACCGCGCCGCGAGCCTGAAATTCGCCGAGGAGCGCGGCTTCGGCACGATGTGCGCCTTCGACGGCCACAAGCCGGTCGCCTCGCCGCTGCCGTTCTACCTGACTTACGCCGCTGACGGCACGCCGCAGGCCGCCTTTCATGTCGCCCGTCACAATCCGCTGCTAAAGCTGGCGGACGGCGCGACCTCCTGGCTGCTCGCGGTCAACGGCCCCGATGCCTATGTATCGCCCGACTGGTACGTCTCGCCGGATCAGGTGCCGACCTGGCTCTACCAGTCGGTGCATCTGAGCGGGCCGGTACGCCTCTTGTCGGACGATCAGCTCGCGGTGCAGATCGACACGCTGAGCGACAAGTTCGAGAGCTGGCTGTTGCCGAAAGCGCCGTGGACATCGGCGAAGATGACGGCAGGCCGGCTGGAAGCGTTGAAGAAGGGAATCGTGGGCCTGGTCATGACGGTTGAAGAGGTCGAAGGCAGCTTCAAGCTCAACCAGCATAAATCGGACGCCGACTATACCGCGATCGCCAACGCGCTCGGTGTGCAACCCGCAGCCGACGCCAGAGAGATTGCACAATTGATGCAGGACGTGAGGCCGGAGGCCTTCGCGAACGAAACCAACATGCTCGAAAGGAGCGCGCCATGAGCCTCACGGAAACCACCAAGGCCCCGACCACCGGCGCCGCCAAGAAGCCCGCCACCGTCTTCGTCGACGGCGGCTCCGGCACCACCGGGCTCGGCATCAACGAGCGGCTGAAGCTCCAGAGCGACGTCACGGTGAAGACGATCGCCGACGACAAGCGCAAGGACCCCGCGGCCAAGAAGGCGCTGATGGAGGAGGTGGATCTCGTCATCCTCTGCCTGCCTGACGAGGCCGCGAAGGAAACAGTGGCGCTGGTCGACAGCATGGGCGCTTCAGCGCCGAAGGTGCTGGACGCTTCCACCGCCTACCGGGTCGCGCCCGACTGGGCCTACGGCTTTCCGGAGCTGACGCCCGATCAGACGGCCAAGATCAAGGCCGCCAAGAAGGTCTCCAATCCCGGCTGCTATCCGACTGGTGCGATCGCGCTGCTGCGGCCGATCGTCGATGCGGGTCTGTTGCCGCCCGATTATCCCGTCACCGTCAACGCGGTGAGCGGCTATTCCGGCGGCGGCAAGTCGATGATTGCGAGCTTCGAAGACGGCAGCGCGCCGTCCTTCGAGCTCTACGGCCTCGGCTTCGAGCACAAGCATCTGCCGGAGATGCAGCTCTATTCGAAACTGACGCGGCGGCCGATCTTCATTCCCTCGGTCGCCAACTACCGGCAGGGCATGCTGGTCTCGGTGCCGCTCCAGCTCGACGCGCTGCCCGGCAAGCCCAGCGGTGCGGACCTTCAGGCCGCGCTGGCCAAGCGTTACGCCGGCTCGAAATATGTCTCGGTGATGCCGCTCCAGAACGAGGCGACCAAGGGCGGCAAGCTCGAGCCGGAGGCGCTCAACGAGACCAACACGCTCGAGCTCCACGTCTTCGCCAGCGACAAATATCACCAGGCGGTACTGGTCGCCCGGCTCGACAATCTCGGCAAGGGCGCCTCGGGTGCGGCCGTGCAGAACATGCGGCTGATGTTGGGCCTTGCCGACAATAGCTGATCGAACGTTGCTCGGGAGGCCAGCCCGGTGGACGAAGCGACGATGCGACTTTCGACCCCGGCAAGACGATCAAATGACGCCTGAAAGGTACGCGTGATGAGCTCGAAGAAGATCGGCATTCTCGGCGCCTCCGGTTACACCGGGGCCGATGCGGTGCGCCTGTTGGCCCGGCATCCGAATGCCGAGATCGTCGCGCTCACCGCCAACACCCATGCCGGCAAGTCGATGGGCGACGTGTTTCCGCATTTTTTCATGCTGGACCTGCCGAAACTCGTGGAATGGGAAAAGGTCGACTGGAGCAAGCTCGATGCGGTGTTCTGCGGACTGCCGCACGGCACCACGCAGGAAATCATCGCCGCGGTCCTCAAGGCAAATCCCAAAATCAAGGTCCTCGACATGTCCGCCGATTTCAGGCTGCGGGACAAGAGCACCTATGCGCAGTGGTACGGCCATGAGCACCGGGCGCTCGAACTGCAGGGCGAAGCGGTCTACGGTCTCACCGAATTCTATCGCGAGAAGATCACGTCGGCGCGGCTGGTCGCCTGTCCCGGCTGCTATCCCACGGCGGCGCTGCTCGCGCTGGTGCCGCTTGCGAAAGCCAAGCTGATCGACGTCGACGACATCGTCATCGACGCGAAATCGGGCGTCACCGGCGCCGGCCGCGGGCTGAAACAGAACACGTTGTTCAGCGAGGCGGGCGAGGGGCTGTCGCCCTATTCGGTCGGCACCCACCGGCACGCGCCCGAGATCGAGCAGGAGATCGGCGTCGCCGCCGGTTCCGCAGTGACGATCAACTTCACGCCGCATCTTATTCCGATGGCGCGCGGCGAACTCTGCACCTCCTACGTCAAGCTCAACGGCGCGACGCCGGACGATCTGCGAAGCGCGCTGGAGCAGGCTTATGCCAACGAGCCCTTCGTGCATGTCGCCAGGAAGGGCGTGCTGCCGCAGACCCAGAATGTGCGCGGCTCCAACTATGTGCAGATCGGCGTCGTCGCCGACCGCATCAAGAACCGGGCGATCGTGATTTCCACGCTCGACAATCTGGTGAAGGGTTCGGCCGGGCAAGCGATCCAGAACATGAACCTGATGTTCGGGCTGCCCGAGACGGCGGGGTTGGAGCAGATCGCGCTGTTTCCATGACACGAGGTACTGCGGTGGACGAAGCGACCTTGCAATTCTACCGGCAGAACGCCGAGGTCTATGCCGGCTGGGCGAAGGCCGCATCGACGCGGTTGCGGGGCTTTCTCGCCCTGCAGCCGCCGGGAGGCGCGATCCTCGAGCTCGGTTGCGGTGCCGGCAATCATTCCGCAGTGATGCTCGCCGAAGGTTTTTCAGTGCGTGCGACCGATGGCTCGCCCGAAATGGCCGAGATCGCCTCGCGCCGGCTTGGTCATCCCGTCGAGGCGATGCGGTTCGACCAGCTGGATGCGCACGAGGCCTATGACGGCGTCTGGGCGAGCGCCTGTCTGCTGCATGTGCCACGCGACGAACTCGCCGGCATCCTTGGAAAGATCCACCGTGCGCTCAAGCCATCAGGCGTGTTCTACGCCAGCTACAAGATGGGTGAGGACGATGGCCGCGACAGCCTCGGGCGCTACTACAGCTACGTCTCGCGGGAGTGGCTCGAGATGACTTACGCCAGCGCAGGTTCGTGGATCACGCTGTCGTCGGACACCAACGTGATCCAGAGTTTCGACGAGACGCCAGCCAACATGCTGAACCTCGTCGTACGCAGGGCCTGATCCCTAAGAGACCCGATTTCTAGAGCACCTTGAAGATTGCCAGCGCAAGCACGGCCTGGGCGAGGAAGCCGACGGTGAAGGCGAGAGTCCGGAACACCGGGATTCCGAGCGCATAGACGATCAGATGCGCGACACGCGACCAGAAATAGACCGCGCAGGCGAGCACGGTCCATTTCGAGGAATAGTCGATCGCGTTCAGGATCAGCACCAGCGGCGCGAAGAGCACGAGGTTCTCGACCGCGTTGTCATGCGCGAACATCAGGCGGTTCGCCCACTCCGCCTGCGGCTTGTCGGCGCGCGAGGGATTGGCCAGCGCGCCACTGAGACCTCGAACCTGGCAGCGGTTGATGGTGTAGGGAATCCAGAGGATCCCGGTCAGGATCACAGTCAGTGTCAGCCAGAACAATTCGCGCGTCATAACCCGGTCCCCTCTGTCGTCGCTGTGTTGAACGCGAGATTATACAAGCGCGCAGGATTGCGCCATGCGCAAAGAAATCCCGCTAGGCGCGAACCCTGACATAGCTGCCGGGCGCGTCCTCGATCGCGGGCAGGGCCTCGCTGCCGACCACGCGCGCCGGGACTTCCTCGGGATCGAGCCCGCCCAGCCATTCGCGCCAGTCCGGCCACCACGAGCCCTTGTGCTCCACCGCGCCCTTCATCCACTCGGCGACGTTGACGTCCTTGACGTTGTCGTTGGTCCAGTACTGGTACTTGTTCGAGGCGGGCGGGTTGACCACGCCGGCGATGTGGCCCGAGCCGGACAGGACGTATTTTACCGGGCCGCCGAAGAACTGCGAGCCGTACAGCACCGATTCGGCCGGCGCGATGTGGTCCTCGCGGGTGGCGAGGTTGTAGACCGGCACCTTGACCTTGGAGAGGTCGAGCAGCGTGTTGTCGAGCACCATGGTGCCGGTGGAGAGCCGGTTCTCCAGGTAGCAATTGCGCAGGTAATAGGAATGGTTCGACGCGGTCATGCGCGTCGCATCCGAATTCCAGTGCAAGAGGTCGAACGCGCTCGGCTGCTGGCCCTTCAGATAGTTGCTGACGACATAGGACCAGATCAGATCGTTGGAGCGCAGCATGTTGAAGGCCATCGCCATCTTCGAGCCTTCGAGCACGCCGGCCGCCTTCATGTCCTGCTCGAGGGCCGCGATCTGGTCCTCGTCGACGAACACGAGGAGATCGCCGGCATGGGTGAAGTCGACCTGCGCGGCGAAGAACGTCGCCGACGCCACGCGCTGGCGGCGCTTCTCGGCGAGCCAGGCCAGCGTGGTCGCGAGCATGGTGCCGCCGACGCAATAGCCGGCGGTGTGCACCTTCAACTCGCCGGTGACCTTCTCGATCACGTCCATCGCCGTGAGCGGGCCTTCCTTCATGTAGTCTTCCCAGCTCTTGTTGCCGAGCCGCTTGTCGGGATTGACCCATGAGATCACGAACACGGTGATGCCCTGGTCGACGCACCACTTGATGTAGGATTTCTCCGGCTTGAGATCGAGGATGTAGAACTTGTTGATCCAGGGCGGCACGATCAGGAGCGGCGTGCGCAGCACGTTCTCCGTGGTCGGCGAATACTGGATCAGCTGCATCATCTCGTTCTGGTAGATCACCTTGCCCGGCGTCGTCGCCATGTTGACGCCGACGACGAGATTGTCCGGATTGGACTGGCGGATCTTCAGCATGCCCTTGCCGGCCGCGATGTCCTCGGCCAGCATCTTCAGGCCGCGCGCCAGGTTCTCGCCGCTGCTCGCCACCGTCTCGCGCAGCACTTCCGGATTGGTCAGCACGAAGTTCGACGGCGAGATCGCATTGGTGACCTGCTGGACGTAGAACTCCGCCTTGCGGCGGGTCTGCGGATCGAGCTCGGCGTCGTGCACCAGCTCCTGCGCCCATTTGGTCGTGAGCAGATAGAGCTGCATCATGAAATCAAAGAACTGGTTCGACTTCCATTCCGGATCGGCAAAGCGCTTGTCGCGCGGCGAGGGCGCGATCGCGGGTGAAGCGTCCTGGCCGGCCATGCGGCGCGCCGCCGAGCCCCAGAGGTCGAGATAATCCTTGGCGAGCTTGGTCTGCAGATCGGACGCGCGGGATGTATCTGACATCCAGTATTGGGCGACCGACGTGAAGGCCTTGACCACTTCCGTAAGCTCGGCCGGCGGGCGATCCTGCACGTCGCCGCTCTCGCGTGGTTTCAGATACGCGGCGAGCGCCTTGCCGCCGCTCTCCATCGCCCGCGCGACATTCATCGCGAAGGCTTCCGCATCGAACTTCGTCTCGGGTTTGGGCGTGTCGGTCGTGGCGGTACTCATGAGCAGAACAGTAACGATTCATTCTGTATTCGTCACCGCGAAGCTCGCATGTTTGGCGTTAAACAAGCTCCAACATGTGCTGCACTGCGACAAAGCCCCTTGGTTTTGTCACAATCAGCGTGCACCTCTTCCGCAGTGGGCCTTGGAAGTATTCTCGCTCGTACCATTTGTGGGCAGCAATGGTTTGAGCTTGGGCAGGTTGTCGGGTTAAGTTCCGGCAGCCTTGCGTTGGGACGAGTAGGGGATTTCCCAAGTGTTGGCGTTGAGGGACCTGCAAAAGTCGCTGCCGATCTGTGGCGCGCTGCTGATGGCGGCGCTTGCCTTGGGCGGCTGCTCGAGTCAGCTGGCTGACTATACCCCTACTGATGCGCAGGCCCATCCCAGGGAGCCCGGCTCGTACCTTCCGGTGCACGATCTGCCACCGGATCGTGATCAGGCAATCATCCCGCCGGACCAGCGCGCCAAGATCGAAGCCGAGCTGGCCGCCGCGCGCGAGCGCCAATCCGTTGCCGCAAAAGACGCCAAGTAACGCGGCGTAATCGCTGGCGCCCCCGCCATGCCGTGCTAAAAGACCTCAGTTCAGCCGAGAGTCAGGGCGAACAACTTCAGCTCCTGCCGTCGAATATTGCTCTAAGCGTTTGATTTTGAGCGATTTTCGCGAGGGGGCGAGAGCTTTCCCGAGCGGCTGTCATGGCCGGTCGATTCTGTCCTGACCGGTTGCCCGGAGCCCAGAGAGCCATGGAAGAGTTTTACCGCATCCGCCGCCTTCCGCCTTACGTGTTCGAGCAGGTCAACCGGGCCAAGGCGGCCGCGCGGAATGCCGGCGCCGACATCATCGACCTCGGCATGGGCAATCCGGACCTGCCGGCGCCTGCACATGTGCTGGAGAAGCTGAAGGAGACGCTGGGCAAGCCGCGCACCGACCGCTACTCGGCCTCCCGCGGCATCCCCGGGTTGCGCCGGGCCCAGGCCGCTTATTACGCCCGCCGCTTCGGCGTGAAGCTCAACCCCGACACCCAGGTCGTCGCGACACTCGGTTCGAAGGAGGGCTTTGCCAATGTGGCGCAGGCGATCACCGCGCCCGGCGACGTCATCCTCTGCCCGAACCCGAGCTACCCGATTCACGCCTTCGGCTTCCTGATGGCGGGCGGCGTGATCCGTTCGGTGCCCTCGGAGCCGACGCCGCAATTCTTCGAGGCGGTGGAACGGGCGATCGTGCATTCGATCCCGAAGCCGCTCGCGCTCGTCGTCTGCTACCCTTCGAACCCGACCGCCTATGTCGCGAGCCTCGACTTCTACAAGGACCTCGTCGCGTTCGCGAAGAAGCACGAGATCCTGATCCTGTCCGATCTCGCCTATGCCGAAGTCTATTTCGACGAGAACAACCCGCCGCCCTCGGTGCTCCAGGTGCCCGGCGCGATCGACGTCACCGTCGAGTTCACCTCGATGTCGAAGACCTATTCGATGGCCGGCTGGCGCATGGGCTTTGCGGTCGGCAACGACCGCGTGATCGCCGCGCTCGCCCGCGTCAAATCCTACCTCGACTACGGCGCCTTCACGCCGGTGCAGGTCGCCGCGACCGCCGCGCTGAACGGCCCCGACGATTGCATCAAGGAGATGCGCGACACCTACCGCAAGCGCCGCGACGCGCTGGTGGAATCGTTCGGCCGCGCCGGCTGGGAGATCCCGCCGCCGGAAGCCTCGATGTTCGCCTGGGTGCCGCTGCCGGAGGCCTTCCGCAGCGTCGGCAGCATGCAGTTCGCAACCCTGATGGTGGAGAAATCCGGCGTCGCGGTCTCGCCCGGTGTCGGCTTCGGCGAGCACGGTGAAGGATATGTCCGCATCGCCATGGTGGAAAACGAGCAACGGATCAGGCAGGCCGCGCGCGGCGTGCGCCGCTTCCTTGAAAGCGGCATCGAAACGTTGCACAACGTCGTTCCGCTCGCCAATCGGCGTTAAGTTTCTCTTCGGCAGGTTTTCTAAAGCATCATGGTTGCACCCCTGAAAGTGGGCATAGCGGGGCTCGGCACCGTGGGCGCCGAAGTTGTCCGTTTGATCGAGACCCAGGCCCGCGTGCTCGCGGGCCGCAGCGGCCGCGGCATTCGCGTCGTCGCCGTCACCGCGCGCTCGAAGGCGAAGAAGCGCGGCGTCGATCTGCGCGGCATCGAATGGGTCAGGGACCCCATGGCACTGGCCACGCATCCCGGCATCGACTGCTTCGTCGAGCTGATGGGCGGCGCCGGTGATCCCGCTCTCTCTGCGGTCGAAGCGGCACTGAATGCGGGCAAGTCGGTCGTCACCGCCAACAAGGCGCTGCTCGCCAAGCACGGCCTGAAGCTTGCCAAGGCCGCCGAAAAGCACGGCGGCGCGCTGAATTTCGAGGCAGCGGTCGGCGCCGCGATCCCTGTCATCAAAACGTTACGCGAAGGGCTTGCCGGAACCGGCGTCACCCGCGTCTACGGCATCCTCAACGGCACCTGCAATTACATCCTGACGCGGATGGAGCAGGAGGGACTGTCCTTCGCCGAATGCCTCAAGGATGCGCAGCGGCTCGGCTACGCCGAGGCCAATCCGTCCTTCGACGTCGATGGCCACGACACCGCGCAAAAACTTGCCATTCTCGCCAGCCTCGCTTTCGGCACGAAAGTTGCTCAAAGCGCTGTGTATGTCGAAGGTATCTCATCCATCGCGCCGGAAGATCTGCGCGCGGCCGACGATCTCGGTTACCGGCTCAAGCTGCTCGGTGTTGCCGTCCGTACCGCCAAGGGCATCGAGCAGCGCGTGCACCCGACCATGGTTCCAAAATCCTCCTCGATCGCGCAGGTGATGGGTGTCACCAATGCGGTCACGATCGATGGCGAGGGCATTCCTCCGATCACGCTGGTCGGCCCCGGTGCCGGCGGTGCTGCGACCGCATCCGCCGTCGTCGCCGACATCGCCGACGTTGCGCGCGGCATCCGCGCCAATCCGTTCGGCCGGCCGATCTCGCATCTGCGCGACACCAAGAAGGCGCCGATGGAGCGGCACGAGGGCGGCTACTATATCCGCCTGCTGGCGCGGGATTTCCCGGGCACTGCGGCCGCGATCGCGACCCGGCTCGCGGAGCAGAAGATTTCGATCGAGTCGATCGTGCAGCGTCATCCCAATGGCGGCGCTGCGCCGGCGAACGGCAAGGCGGTGCCCGTGCCCGTCATCCTGATCACCTATGCGACGCATGAGGACGCCGTGCGACGCGCGCTCGCGGCCGTGCAGAAGGACAAGGTGATCAGCGGACGGCCACAGGTGATCCGGATCGAGAAGAACTGAGCATGACCCGGAAAAGTGTGAAGAGGTTTTCCGGAAAGGTCATGCTCAAACAATAGGACACGGTTCGAACGAACTGTGGGTGTTACGAGTTGATGCGGACGGAGATCTCCGTCCAAAACTGTTCCGAAGGAGTTAGCCGATGTCGACCCATATTTCAGTCCCGCCGCACGCGTTGCTCGAGCGCATCCTCACGCTGGAGATCGTGCGGGTGACGGAGCGGGCGGCGGTGTCTTCGGCGCGGCTGCGCGGGCACGGCAACGAGAAGGCGGCCGACCAGGCCGCGGTGGACGCCATGCGGCGCGAGCTCAACAAGCTGCCGATCGAGGGCACCATCGTGATCGGCGAGGGCGAGCGCGACGAGGCGCCGATGCTGTTCATCGGCGAGAAGGTTGGCATGAACGCCGGCCCGCAGGTCGACATCGCGGTCGACCCGCTCGAGGGCACCACGCTGTGCGCCAAGAACATGCCGGGCTCGATTGCCACCATGGCGATGGCCGACGGCGGCACGCTGCTGCACGCTCCTGACGTCTACATGGAGAAGCTCGCGATCGGTCCCGGCTACGACAAGGGTGTTGTCGAAATTGATGCCTCGCCCGCCGACAACGTCCGCCGCCTCGCCAAGGCCAAGGGTGTCCAGCCGGAAGGCATCACCGTTCTCGTGCTCGACCGCCCGCGCCATGCCAGCATCATCGAGAGCGTGCGCTCGACCGGCGCCGCCGTCCGCCTCATCACCGACGGCGACGTGGCCGGCGTGATCCACTGCGCCGATCCTGATAACACCGGCGTCGACATGTATCTCGGCACCGGCGGCGCGCCGGAAGGCGTGCTCGCGGCCGTGGCGCTGCGCTGCATCGGTGGCCAGATGCAGTGCCGCCTGATCCTGGATTCCGACGAGAAGCGCGAGCGCGCCGCCAAGATGGGCGTCAACGATCCCAAGATGATCTACGGCATCGAGGACATGGCGCGCGGCGACTGCCTGTTCGCCGCCACCGGCGTTACCACCGGCTCGCTGCTGTCGGGCGTCAAGTTCCGCAAGGACGGCGTGATCGAGACCGAGACGGTCGTGATGCGCTCCGTCACCGGCACCGTGCGTTACATCAAGGCCGAGCACCGGCAGTTGGAGAAGTTTTACCTGGGCTGACGCGCTTCGTCATTCCGGGGCGACGGGACCGCGCAAAGCGCGCGGCCCGGAGAAACCGGAATCTCGCGCCATAACTTCTGGATTCCGGGTTGGTGCTGACGCGCCCCCCGGAATGACAAGAACAACAAAAGAGGAAGCGCACATGTCCGATCTCTCCTCCGTCAAAGCCCTGGTCTTCGACGTGTTCGGCACCGTCGTGGACTGGCGCACCAGCCTGATCACCGACCTCATGTGGTGGGGTAAGGGCCGCGGCATCTCCGCCGACTGGACCGCTTTGGTCGACGGCTGGCGCGGCATGTACACGGCCGCCATGGATGACGTGCGCAAGCACCCCGAACGTGGCTATGTCATCCTCGACGTCCTGCACCGCCGCTCGCTGGACAAGCTGGTCGAGAAGTTCGCGATCAAGGGTTTGACCGAGGCCGACCTCGACTACATCACCAAGGGCTGGCACCGCCTCAATCCCTGGCCTGACAGTGTCGCCGGCCTGACCCGGCTGAAGTCGAAATTCGTGATCTCGCCGCTGTCGAACGGCAACGTCGCGCTGCTCACCAACATGGCGAAGTTCGCCGGCCTGCCGTGGGACCTCATCATGTCGGCCGAGCTGTTCGAGCACTACAAGCCCGATCCCGAGACCTATCTCGGGGCCGCGCGCCTGCTCGGCCTCAAGCCGGAGCAGGTGATGATGGTCGCCGCCCACAACGGCGATCTCGCCGCCGCCCAGAAGAACGGGCTGAAGACCGCGTTCGTGGCGCGGCCAACGGAATACGGTCCGCTCCAGAAGGTCGATTTCGAGGCGGCCGGCAATTGGGACATCGTCGCGAAGGATTTTGGCGGGGTCGCCGACAAGCTCGGCTGCTAAGCGGCACTGCTTCAGTTTGACATCCTTCACGACAGCGCCTTTCATATCGACGATGTCGATGTGTGAGGTGCGCCCTTGGATACCGAGCTCGCGCGGACATTTCTGACCGTGGTCGCGACCGGCAATTTCATCACCGCCGCCGACCGGCTTCACGTCAGCCAGTCCACCGTCAGCACGCGGATCCACTCGCTCGAGGAGCTGCTCGGCTGCACGCTGTTCGTGCGCAACAAGGCGGGCGCGACGCTTACGGTGGCGGGACGGCAATTTCAGCGCCATGCCTCGACGCTTGTTCGCACCGTCGAGCAGGCCCGCCACGACGTCGGCCTCCCCAAGGGCTTTAGCGGGGCGCTGGTGGTCGGCGGCCGCATCGGCCTGTGGGAGGAGTTCCTGCTGCTTTGGGTGCCGCGCATGCAGGAGGCCAATCCTCAGATCTCCATCCGGGCCGAGAGCGCCCTTGAGCCCGAGTTGATGCAGGGGCTGGTCGAGGGACGCATCGACATCGGCGTGATGTACACCCCGCAAAGCCGCCCCGGCCTCAAGGTCGAGTTGCTGATCGAGGAGCAGCTTGTGCTGGTGTCGACCAATCCCAGGAGCGATCCGGAGCCGCAGGATGGCTACGTCTATGTCGACTGGGGGCCCGAATTCTACGCCCGCCACAGCGCCGTCTTTCCCAATTTCGCGGGGCCTGCGCTGACCGCCAACATCGGCTGGCTCGGGCTGCAGCACGTCCTCGCCAACGGCGGCTCCGGCTATTTTGCGCACCGGATCGTCGAGCCGCTGCTGAAGGCACGGCGGCTTCACCTGGTGGTGGGAGCGCCGAAATTCTCGATGCCTGCCTATGTCGTCTATTCGGTCGACCAGCCCGACGACCACGTGCAGAGCGCGATAGCGATCATGCGCGACCTCGCCGCCGAGCAGACCCGGCGGGTGACGGAAACGCCGGCGCGTGGTGCGCGCAAGCGCCGCTGACGGCTCGTTTGATTGGATCTATCCGCGCCGGTGCAGGCGGGTCTCGGCGAGCGCCGTCACCGCGCCAAGTGCGAGCGTCGCGACGACGATGTCCGCAGTCGCGTCAAAGCCGACTGCGAGAACCGCAGCGGCGATCACCGCGGCCAGCACGGTGATGGTGAAGCCTTCGTCGGTTACCAACCGTCGCGCGCCGCCGAGAAGCGCTGCACGCTTGTTCGTGGGACGCATTCGCCGCCTACTGAAACAGCTTCATGGCGTTGAGCAAAGTCTGGATCACGCCCGCGAGCAGGGGGATGCCCGCAAAGCTCCAGGCCAGCGCCAATTGCAGCGGGGTGGTCTTTGCCGTCTGAGCGGTCTGCATGATGTCAGGCCCCCGAGGGATTGTTGCTCGCCGCGGCTGCGGCCGCGATCTCGGTGGCACGATGCACCGGCCGCATCGCCGCCATCGTCCGGGATACCCGCCAGGCGATCCAGCTCAGCAGCGATTGGGAGAATGACGCTTCGCTCCGTGATGTCGTGGTCATGGTCGCCTCCTTGTGTTCGTCCGAACGTCAGGCAGCACGCGCCGCCTCGAGACCTGAATTGTCCTCGTCCTGCATGTGATGACGCTTGTCGACGGCACGGACGCAGAGGTTGGCGAGGAAGCCGACCACGAGCAGTCCGGCCATGATGTACATGGTCGTGTTGTAGGCCTGCGCCTTCGGCACACCATGCGTGACGTTGTATTCGCGGATGTAGTTGATCAGCACAGGCCCGGCGATTCCGGCCATCGACCAGGCCGTCAGCAGGATGCCGTGGATGGCGCCGACATAGCGCGTGCCGAACATGTCGCGCAGATAGGCCGGCACGGTGGAAAAGCCGCCGCCATACATGCTGACGATGATCAGGAAGCACAGCACGAACAGCACGACATTGCCGCTCGCGCCGGCATAGGGCACGGTCACGTAGAGGGCGATTCCGAGCACCATGTAGACGAAATAGGTGCTCTTGCGTCCGATGAAGTCGGATAGCGAGGCCCAGCTGAAACGTCCGCCCATGTTGAACAGGCTCATCAGGCCGACGAGACCTGCGGCCGCCACCGCGGTGATGTGGGCGGGGAACATCTCCTGGCTCATCGCCGAGGCCTGGCCGAGCACGCCGATGCCGGCGGTGGTGTTGCAGAACAGCACGATCCAGATCAGCCAGAACTGCGGCGTCTTGACCGCCTGGTAGACGAACACGTCGTTCCTGGTCATCAGCTTGGTGGCGGCCGCAGGCGGCACATAACCCTCCGGCTTCCAGCCCTGCGCCGGCACGCGCACGATGGCGGAGCCGACCATCATGAAGACGAAGTAGACACAGCCGAGCGTGATGAAGGCGCCGAGCACGCCGACGTCGCTCGTGGTCGCAAACTTGCTCATCAGCCATACGGAGAGGGGGGAAGCGATCAGCGCGCCGCCGCCAAAGCCCATGATCGCCATGCCGGTGGCCATGCCCGGCCGGTCAGGAAACCACTTCATGAGCGTCGAAACCGGGGAGATGTAGCCGATGCCGAGCGCGCAGCCACCGATCACGCCGTAGCCGAGATAGATGATCCAGAGATTGTGGAGATAGACGCCGAGGGCCGAGATCAGAAAGGCGCTCGCCCAGGCGACGCCGGCGGTGAACATCGCCTTGCGCGGGCCGCCTTCCTCGACCCAGCGTCCGAACACTGCGGCCGACAGTCCGAGGAACACCATCGCGATGGAGAAAATCCAGCCGAGCTCGGTGAGCTTCCAGTCGCCGGGTGCCGATTGGGTGACGCCGATCAGCTTGGTCATCGGCAGGTTGAAGACGCTGAAGGCGTAGGCCTGCCCGATGCACAGATGCACGCAAAGCGCCGCGGGCGGCACCATCCATCGGCTGTAGCCCGGCCTTGCGATCGTGTGCTCGCGATCAAGGAAGGGCAGCAGCGAACGTGCAGGCATTCCCGATGCGTCGAGCGTCGTCGTCATCCAATCCTCCGGTGCCTCGCTGTTCTCGGGGGCAGCCTTTACGGGCAGCCGGGCGATGGCGCGGGATCAGGCTACGCAGAAGGAGGATTTTGACAAACGAATAATATGCGCTTTTACAATCGGACTAATCGATATTAGAAAAAGCAGAAATCGGCATGGCGTTTTCGCGATGGACAAAGGGTCCGGGCGGTCTCGCGCCGCCCTGACCTGATCTGAAGAATGACAACGTCATCTGCATTGGTTCGGTATGGTATGCCAGCCGATGCTACTTCGCTGTGACCGCATTCGCAGCCTTTCGGATCACATCCAGCACCACATCTGGCTTCGACAGCATGGGGACGTGGGACGAAGGCACTTCGGTCACGGTGGCGTTCATGCGCTTCGAGACGAAGCGTTGCAGATCGGGGTGAACCGTCTGGTCCTTGCTGGCGAGGATGTACCAGCTCGGCTTCGAGGTCCACGCTGTGCCATCGACCTTTTGGGTCAGGAGATCCGCAACCGGCGTCCCTTGCGTTGCGTAGACCAGCTTTTGCTCGGCTTCGGGCAGGTCGCCGGCAAAGTGCGTCAGGCCGCTTGGTTTGAGCCAGACACGGCCCGCCGGCGCGTCGATGTGGCCGAACACCTGCGTCGTCGGAAATTTTGCAATCTGGCTCTGCGAAGTTTCGTCGGCAGCGGGCGCGAGCGCCGCGATGTAGACCAGCGCGGCGACCCGCGGATCGGTTCCGGCATGCGTGATCAGTGTGCCGCCATAGGAGTGGCCGACGAGGACCACGGGTCCAGGAACACGGCCAAAGCACGCCGTCACGCAGGCGACGTCGGTTGCGAGTGAATCGAGCCCGTGCTGGCTCGCCAGGACCTCGTGGCCTTCGGCTTGCAGCGCCGGGATCAGCTTGCCGAAGCACGATCCGTCAGCCCAGAGGCCGTGCGCGAAAACGATGCTTGGTTTGGTCATGAGATGGTCTCCGTTGGCTGCGCAACGGCGAGCCGAGGTGCTCGCGGAGCGGGAAGCGGGGGAGCTTCACGTCTAACGCGCGACCACGTCAGCTGACAGAGGGTCGCAAGGATAATCGGGCGAATGCGAAATTGAGCAAGTTCAGCTCGTGAGCCGAATGCAGCTTACGTCCCACACGACACAGAGCGTGCATCAGTTCAATGGTCCGGGCAGCGTGCACCGCCCGGACCGGTTCTTGATGATTACAGCGTCATCTGCATCGGTTCGGGATAGTAATGGAAGCCGTCACCGGCCTTGGCGACATGGCCGTAGCCCGGCCAAGCGAAGTGATAGGACATCACCGGGGTCTTGTTGGCCGCCAGCATCGTCAGCAGCTTGACGCGCGACTCGGCCGCCTGCTTCGGGTCGGTGTCGTAGGAGAATTCCATCCGCGGCCGTTCCAGCAGCAGCACGGAATGGTGCGAGAGGTCGCCGAGGAAGGCAAAGGACTTGCCGGCCGACGAGACCAAGAAGATGGTGTGGCCGACGGTATGACCGGGCGCGGCGATCGCCTGTACGCCCGGCAAGAATTCCTGGCCATCCTTGAAGAACACGATGCGGTCGCGGACCGGCAGCAGGTTCTTGCGGGCGTGAACGACGAAATCCTTGGCCGCGCTGCCGAGCTTGCCTTCGTCGGTCCAGAAGTCGAAATCGGTCTGGGAGATGTAGATCTGCGCGTTCGGAAACAGTGGCTTGCCGCCGTCGTCCACGATGCCCCCGATGTGGTCGATATGGGCATGCGAGCAGACCACGGCATCGATGTCGGCCGGCTTGATGCCGGCCTCGGTCATGCTCTTCTGCTGCCGGCCGGTGGTGGCGCCGAACATCTTGGAGCTGCCCATGCCGGTATCGAACAGAATGAGCTTGTCGCCGGTGTTGACGATCGGCGAGTTCTGCTCGAGCACGACGTTGTCCGGCGACAGGAAATTGTCCGCCAGCATCTTCTTCACCTCTTCCTTGGGGACGCCGGTGAACGTCCCGGAGGGGTCGCCGAGCGGCAGCGGTCCGTCGGACACGACGGTGACTTCGGCATCGCCGAGCTCGAAGCGGTGCCAGTAGGGGGTCTGGGTGCCGAGTTTGGGAGCGCGCGCCAGCGCGCTGCTGCCGAGCATTGCGCTGGCGCCAAGGCCAGCCCCCAATGCGAGCAGGGACCGACGTGAGACATCGATTGTCATGCGTTTCCTCCGCCTTTGTCTTTTGTTTTGCGCAACTGTTCGTGCGCTATCGCAATGCAAGCAATGATTGTGTCGCGATTGTGTCTCCTGATCGCGCGGTGCGGCAGGACGGCACGAATCTTTTTGCGTCAGGATGGCGTGCGCGTGCCCAGGCGTTCGACGAAGCGCACGAGGTAACCGTCCGGATCCTGGACGAGGAATTCACGCTGGCCGAATTCCTGGTCGCCGACCCGATACCAGGCTTCGTTCGGCTGCTCGTAGAGCGGCCATTTGGCATCGCCGAGAGCCCTCAGCATGGGATCAATGCGATCGACGACCATCTGGAAATTGACGCCGCGTCCGAATGGCCGCTGCATCTCTGCCGTCTCCCAGCGTCCATTCAGTTCGCAGAGCATGACTTGCAATCGCCCCCTGGCGAGATACGCAAATCGCGCATCGGGGCGATCATAGGCGAGCTCGAAGCCGAGCAAGTCGCGCCAGAACGGCAGGCTGGCTTGAATGCTGGAAACGCTGAGTTCGGGAACGAGATCGGCAAAGCCGCCTTGCGGCGCGCTTCCCGTGCTGTCGGAGGTCGCACGCGCGACGGGATCTGAGGGCAGCGGCTTGTTCATTGCGGCGTCGCCTGATCTTATGACCGATCTTCGAGGCGGTTATCGCAGCGAAGCGGCGCGAAGGCCAGACGCGGAATGAACGAATGCTCGCCGGGCGAGCCCGCCTCACGCGATCCGCAGCGCGAGGTCGCTTCCTTCCGTTTCGGCAAAGCCCGCCTGCAAGACCTCTTCGCGCTTGTGGCGCAGATGCGCACGCAGGATGTGGGAGAGGCCGGCGCCATCACGCTGCTGCAGCGCGTTCAGGATCGCCTCGTGCTCCTTCACGGCGAAGGCCCAGCGCTGCGGTGTCATCGGCGCACGCCCGCGCACGGCACCGCCTACGACATCGCAGGGCAAGGCATCGCGTCGATCGGCGCCAGCCGCGCCGCGTTGCTGCTCGCCGCGGAGATGGCCGCGCGCCGCGCTGCGTGACGAGGCGGCGCTACTTCGTGATCGGCGTGACCAGCTCCTTGTCTGCCGAATCCACGACGAAGACGGCCAGCAGCTTCGCAGGTTCGGTATCGCTGGCATTCGCGCTTATGGCGTGACGGTCGCCGGGCTTTTCGAAGAAATTCTCTCCTTTGCGATAGACCTTGGCGGGCTCGTCATTGACCTGACTGCGGATCGCTCCTTCCAGGATGGTCGCATAGATGAATGCGGAGCGCGGATGCATGTGGGCCGGCGAGGAGCCTCCGGGACCATACTCGACCAGCACGCCCTTCATGCTCTTGCCCGGGACGTTCGGCAGCGCCTGGTCGAACACGACCGTCACTTTGGCCAGAGGTGCCGGTTCGGCCGCATAAGCCGTCAGGATTGATGCGGCATAAACCGCCGTTGCGATCAGCAATCTGCGCATGGGATTTCCTTCATTGCAGTGGTTGTCGTGATTGAAGCTCTTGCGGTCCGTCAGAGTCTTGCGAGCCACGTTGCGAGCGGCGTTTTTCCAAGCCGCGCCTCGCCGAGCGGGTTCAGTGATGTGTCGTCAATGGGGGCGCCGTAGTACGGTGCCTTCGGGTCCCCCACCACCGGTCGGGTGTCGCCGGACGCCTTGAGGCGCCGCGCAATGAATTCATTGAAGGGGGCCTTCTCGGGTCCTGCGATATCGATGGTGCCGTTGAGCGGCCGGCCCATGGCGACCTCCGCGAGGCGATCAGCTACGTCTTCGGCGGCGATCGGCTGAAACAGTGCGGACGGGACGACGATCTTTCCATCGACCACAGCCGTTTCGGCAATGGCGCCGAGGAATTCGAAGAACTGGGTGGCACGAACGATGGAGTAGGGGACCGACGAGGATTTGATGATGGTCTCCTGGGCGAGCTTGGCCCGAAAATAGGAATTGTCGGGCGACCGTTCGGTCCCCACGACCGACAGCGCCGCGTGATGCTTCACGCCCGCGACCGCCTCTGCCGCGACGAGGTTTGTGCTCGAGCGCTGGAAGAAATCGAGCACGGCGGCGGGCTCCCAGGACGGTGCGTTGGCAACGTCGACGACGACATCCGCGCTAGCCAGCGCTGCTGCGAGGCCTTCCCCGGTCACGGCGTTCACGCCTGATTTCGGCGAGGCCGCAACGGCCTCGTGGCCGTGTTGCTTCAACTTCGTCACGAGCTTGGATCCGATCAATCCGGTCCCGCCGATCACGACGATCTTCATGGCATGTCTCCTCGGCATGTGACGAGCGTGAGTGATCTCAATCCGTGGGCCGATCATGTCACGTCCGCCCAACGTGATGCGAAGCGCAGCTTAGCCGAGCAATGCGGCGGGCTCTTGCCTGTAACCGGCCTGCCTTGCCGGAAAATGCTCAGAAGACTCATTGCGACGGAGTGGGCGCCGCGCCCGCCGTGGTCGGATCGAAGTCCGACGCAAGAAAGTTTGCTGCATCTGCTCTGCTCGTGCGGCCGCGGCAAAATTGCACCGAGATCAATGTTCTTATTGTACTGAGAAATGTACCGGTTCATATTGCGCCGCATCGACCCTCAAATGCACCGAGAGGTGGTCGCGCCCGACAAAGCGGAGCAACAGAATGAGCGTGAGTTATCTTGATGTGTTTCTGGCATTCCTCGGAATGACCTTTGGCCTGCCTTCAGTGCTGCCCGGTCTCTTTTTCCAGCCGAAGGCCGAGCCGCCTCGAACCTCGCAAGCGACGTCGACCGACGCCGGCCCAACAGCAACCGATGACGACGTCACGGCGACCTGAGCCGAGTCTCTCCCGCGACGTTTCGGCGTGACGCGCGCCGAGGCGCGAGCGTGCCCGTCATGGAGATGCGCAGATGGATTTGACTGTCGCCACGGTGATCATCGCCTTTTCCGGCGTCTTCCTGATCTGCTTCATGAAGGGCGCATTCGGCGGCGGCTTCTCCATCGTCGGCATTCCGTTGCTGTCGTGCGTGATGGATCCGGTCACGGCGGGCGGCCTGCTCGCGCCGCTCTTCATCGCCATGGACCTGTTCGCGCTGCGCTACTGGAAGCCCTCGACATGGTCGAAGCCGGACCTTGTGCTGCTGTTGCCCGGGCTCGTGATCGGCATTGCCCTCGGCTATCTCTTGTTCCGTGTATTGGACCATCGCGCCGTCGCGATCGTGATGGCGGTCGTGACATTGAGCTTCGTTGGCATATGGCTCGTGAGTGATCCGAAGGTGGTCATTCGTCCGCGCTCCTCGCCGAAGGCGGTTGCTGCCGGTCTTGCCTCGGGTGTCACGACCATGGTCGCGCATTCCGGCGGACCGCCGTTGGCGATGTACCTCCTGCCGCTTGGCCTCAGCAAGGAGGTCTACGCGGGAACGACGAGCCTGTTCTTCACCGTCGGCAACGCGATCAAGGCGGTGCCTTGGCTGTTGCTGGTGCGGCCGGCGGGCAACGTCTGGATCGTGATGGCGGCGTGCCTCTTTGCCATTCCCAGCGGCGTCTGGCTCGGCTGGCGGCTGCACGGAAAGCTGGACCAGCGGCAGATCTACCGGGCGTGCCATGGCTTGCTGGCCGTGACGGCGTTGAAGCTGTTGTGGGACGGAGTGTCTGGCTATCTCGGATAGGCTGCAAGTCACTCCGCATCACGGCGCGACCATCGTTCGACGGTCACGCTGCCGCGCTCACAGATCACGCGATGATGTCGTCACGCCCCGCAGACGATCACGCCGTACCAGCCGAGGCCGCGATAGGTCTCGTAGCCCGGGGTCGCATGGAACGCGACCAGCGCGCCCGTGCGGTCGTGATAGAATCCGGAGCGCTGGCCGTTCAGCGAGATCGAGATGCGCTCGCTCAAAATACCCTGGCCGTCGGAAGCTGCGATCACACGCAGATTGGAGTCGACCAGCAGCACGCGCGCCTTGTCGCTGTCGCCGACGCGCACGCCCTGCACGATGGCGCGGGCCTGCGCCTCCCAGTCAAAATGGATGGCGAGCACGCCGATCGGCGCGCCGTTGGCCTGGCCGCCGGCGCGGACGCTGGCGCAATAGGTCGCGACCTGGG
Organism: Bradyrhizobium sp. 604_D8_N2_3; assembly: GCF_051810765.1. Lineage (NCBI taxonomy): Bacteria > Pseudomonadati > Pseudomonadota > Alphaproteobacteria > Hyphomicrobiales > Nitrobacteraceae > Bradyrhizobium > Bradyrhizobium sp. 604_D8_N2_3. Next base: position 4,609,658 of record NZ_JBPWPM010000001.1, read on the forward strand.
CATTGCCGAGCAGCGGCTGGTTCTCGACGTCACCGGCAACGTAGTCGTCGCCGGAGCGCAAGGTTCGCGCCTCGCGAAACCACTTGGTGTGGGCGACGTTCTGGCCGACGACGCGAAAACGGTCGGCGCGGCCGTTGGCGATGACATTGCCGTCGAGGTCGCAGAGCCAGAGGTCGAGATAGACGGTGTAGGCGCCGAGGATCACGCCGAGGCGCTGCGAGGCATGGGAGACGGCTGCGGCGTTCGGCGAGGCCGCGCAATCGACCACGGCGGAATCGGTCGCCCACCAGCGCACGTCGCAGGTGCGTTCATAGAGGTTGCGATCGATCAGCTCGATGGCGTTGAGCGACAGGTCGCCCATGCGCTCGCCGCGCGAGCGCTGGCTCATGCGGTCGATCGAGGCGACGAGATCGCCGGTGCGCTTCGTCAGCTGGGTTTCGAGCTCGCGCGCGATGGTTTCGACCTGCTGGCCGACGCCGCGCACCTCCTGCGCCACCACCGCGAAGCCGGCGCCCTGCGCGCCGGCGCGCGAGCTCTCGATCAGCGCGTTCAGCGCCAGCATCTTCATCTGGTTGGTGATCTGCTGAATCGCCTTGGTCTTGTCGACTGCGATCTGGTTGACCTCGGCGGTCAGGCGATTGATCAGTGCGGAGATATCGGAATCGTCATCAGCGGGTTCGGTGGCGATCGGCTTGGCTTTCAGACCCAGCGCAGCAGACATCGGGGAGCTTCCCTTGGCAATGAGGCCTGATCTGCAACGAACCCGGAACAACTAATTACAGATCGAATACGAGTCTTTTTCGAAGATTCCGCCTAACGCCCGCTTAATTTGCTGTTCCACGGAATGCCCAAATGATAGTCAGTCCGCGCAGCAAAGCGGCAATCCACCGCTTTGTGCGGCGCGGACATTGCAAATCCCGGGGGATTCCAGGTCAATCGTCATTGTCGGCCGATCGCCGCAACGCCCAGTCCGATTCCCGGGTTCCTCAAGCCAGTCTCGACTCATGACGCCGCCCGCAACCGCCTTGCCCGTCGAAGTGCCCCAGGCGTTTCTGGGCGTCGCGCGCTCGCTCACCGACAAGCTCTGGCTCGACCGGCTGGATGCGCGCGGGGCGGCCAAGGCGCTCGCCATCGTGCAGCGGCATCAGCTGCCGGAGCTGCTGGCGCGGGTGCTGGCGGGCCGCGGCATCGACATCGATGGCGTCAGCGACTTCCTGGATCCGACCATCCGCAAGCTGTTGCCGGACCCATACACTGTGACCGAGATGGAGGCCGCCGCGAAGCGGATCGCGGATGCGGCGGTGCGCGGCGAGAAGGTTGCGATCTTCGGCGACTACGATGTCGATGGCGCCACCTCGGCGGCGCTGCTCGCCTGGCATCTGCGCCATTGCGGGCTCGATCCGCTGATCCATATTCCCGACCGCATCTTTGAAGGCTACGGCCCGAACACCGAAGCGATCCGCGCGTTGGCCGCGAAGGGCGCCACGCTGCTCGTCACCGTCGATTGCGGCACCACCAGCATCGAGCCGCTCGCTGAAGCCAAGCGCCTCGGCATGTCCGTGGTCGTGATCGATCATCACCAGGCCGGCACGGAGCTGCCGGAGGTCGATGCGCTGGTCAATCCGAACCGGCTCGACGATCTCTCGGGCCTCGGCCATCTCGCCGCCGTCGGTCTCGTGCTGGTGACGCTTGTCGCCGTCAACCGCGAGCTGCGCCAGCGCGGCTTCTGGACGAGCGAGATGCCCGAGCCCGATCTGCTCGGCATGCTGCACCACGTCGCGCTCGGTACGGTTGCGGATGTCGCGCCGCTGATCGGGCTCAATCGTGCTTTCGTCGCCAAAGGCCTGATCGCGATGCGGCGGCGCGACCATGTCGGCCACACCGCGCTGATGGACGTGGCGCGGCTCAACGGCCCGCCGGAGGCCTGGCATCTCGGCTTCATGCTGGGGCCGCGCGTCAATGCCGGCGGCCGGATCGGCCGCGCCGATCTCGGCGTGCGGCTCTTGCTCGAAGGCGACAGCGTCGAGGCGGCGCGGATTGCGGCCGAGCTCGATCGCCTCAACAGCGAGCGCCGCGTCATCGAGCAGGCGGCCGAAGCGCAGGCCGAAGCCGAGGCGCTGGCCTCGATCGGGCTCGAGGACAAGATTGGCGTCATCGTCACGGCCTCCGAAGGCTGGCATCCCGGCGTGGTCGGCCTCGTCGCGTCCCGCCTGAAGGAGAAGTTTTCACGGCCGGCCTTTGCGATTGCGCTGGAGCCCGGCGGCATCGGCACCGGCTCGGGCCGCTCCATCGCCGGCGTCGATCTCGGCAAGGCGGTGCGGCAGGCGGTGACCGACGGCATCTTGCTGAAGGGCGGCGGCCACGCGATGGCCGCGGGCGTGACGTTGCGGAAGGAGAAGCTCGCCGAATTCCGCGCCTATCTCGAAAACGCGCTGGCGCAGGACGTCGCCGAGGCGCGCCATGTCAACGAGCTCTATGTCGACGGCGCGGTGTCCGCGCGCGCCGTGACGACGGAGCTTGCGACCACGCTCAACCGCGCCGGTCCCTTCGGCAGCGGCAATCCGGAGGTCGTGCTGGCGCTGCCATCGCATCAGCTCGTCTATGCCGATGAGGTCGGACAGGCGCATTTGAGGCTACGCTTCAAGTCTGGCGACGGCTCGATCGTCAACGGCATTGCGTTCCGTTCGGTCGGCCAGAAGCTCGGCAATGCACTTCTCGCCAATCGCGGTCAGCAATTGCATGTCGCGGGATCGTTGTCGGTCGACCGGTACCAGGGCGCCGAGCGCGTGCAATTCCGCGTCGTCGACGTCGCGCTACCGGACCAGGGGCCATCCGTGATTAGATAACGCAAGATCCCTCGCGACAAACGCGGTACGCGTTTGCGCGGAGATCATGCGTCAAAAATGAGCCGCTCAAACAACAAAAAATGGGAGTGAACATGGCAGGGCAGGTTGAGGGCAAGGTCGCGCTGGTGACGGGCGGTGCGTCGGGTATTGGCGAGGCGATCGTCGAGCTGTTCGCCCGCGAAGGCGCCACTGTCGTCGTCACCGATATCGACGAGCTGCGCGGCCCCGAGCTCGCCAAGCGCGTGACCAAAGCCGGCGGCAAGGCGATCTTCCTGGAGCAGGACGTCACCAGCGAGGAGCCCTGGATCGAGATCGTCGCCGAGATCGCCAAGCGCTATGGCCGGCTCGACATCATGGTCTCCAATGCCGGCATCGGCATTGCGGTACCCTCGATCGTCGATATGACGCTCGCTGACTGGCACAAGCAGAACGCGATCAACCTCGACGGCGTGTTTCTGTCCGTGAAGCATTGCCTGCCGCTGATGCGCAAGACCGGCGGCGGCTCCATCGTCATGATGTCCTCGCTCGCGGGCTTGCGCGGTGCGCCGGGCCTGTCGGCCTATTCGCTGACCAAAGGCGGTGTGCGGCTGTTTGCCAAATCGATCGCGATGGAGTGTGCGGCGGCCGGCGACGGCATTCGTGTCAACTCCGTGCACCCCGGCATCATCGACACCCCGATCTGGGGCAAGATCCCGACGGGGGCGACGGGGGCCGGCCAGAACGCCCCGATCGACCCCGAGGAGCGAGCCAAGGTCGCAACGCCGCTCGGTCGCGCCGGGCAGGCTGGGGAGATCGCCTCCGGCGTGCTGTATCTGGCTTCCGATGCCTCGCGCTACGTCACCGGCAGCGAGCTCGTCATCGACGGCGGAATGAATGCCGGCGGCGTGCCGCGGCGGCAATAGGCCGCCGCGCAAGACGCGAAGGGCAGGGTGGCGCCCGCGGGGGCTGACGCAGAGGCGTTGGCGCTGTACAACGCGGGCCTCTTCCGACCGATAGAGGTTTCCTTCGCCATGGCGCACAGCCTTCAATCTTCCTCATCCGCACCTGCGCCGTTCCGCTCGAACCGGCCTGATCTCGCCACCGACGCGATCCGCACCGCGCGCGAGGATCTTGCGGCCTGCTTCCGCATGGCCGCGCGCAATGGTTTTGAGGAGGGCATCTGCAACCATTTCTCGGCCGTGGTGCCTGGCCATGACGATCTCTTCCTGGTCAATCCATATGGCTACGCCTTCCGCGAGCTGACGGCGTCAAAGCTCCTGATCTGCGATTTCCACGGCAACGTCCTCGACGGCGAGGGCGCGCCCGAGGCAACCGCGTTCTACATCCACGCCGAGATGCACAGGCTGCTGCCGCGCGCGAAGGTCGCCTTCCACACCCACATGCCCTACGCCACGGCTTTGTCGATGACCGAGGGTGATCCCCTGATCTGGGCCGGCCAGACCGCGCTGAAATTCTACGGCCGCACCGCAGTGGACCGCGATTACAACGGCCTCGCACTCGACAACCGCGAAGGCGCGCGGATCGCATCCGCCGTCGGCGATGCCGACATCGTCTTCATGAAGCATCATGGCGTGATGGTCCTGGCGCCGACCATCGCGGAGGCCTGGGACGATCTCTACTATCTCGAGCGCGCCGCCGAGGTGCAGGTGTTGGCGATGTCGACGGGACGAAAGGTGCTGCCGGTCGATCCCGCGATCGCGGAGGAAACCTACAGGCAGATGCGCGAAGGCGATTTCGAATCCGCGCGATTGCATCTCGCCGCGATCCGGCGCCAGCTGGATGCGGAAGAGCCGCAGTACCGGCACTGAGACGGCTTACGACCCCTGCCGCAGCTTGGCGAGCACCTTCAGCCCGCCATAGCCATCGGCGGGCGTGATCCCCGCGCGCTGCTGAAAATCCTTGATCGCCTTCATGGTGTCGTTGCCGACGCGGCCGTCGGTGCCGCCGGTGTCGAACCCGGCCTTGGTCAGGCGCGTCTGCATCTCCTGCACCTCTGCGAGCGTCAGCGCGCGCTCTGAGCCGGGGAAGGGCTGGATGAAGGGCGGCGCGCCGAGGCAGCGGTCGCCGAGATGGCAGATTGCGAGCGCATAGTTCATCGAGGGATTGTAGCTCTTCACCGAATAGAAATTCGGTCCCAGCAGGAATGTCGGCCCGCCCGCAACCGGCGTCCACATCTGCGCGGATGCATTCGGTTGCGGAAACGGCTGGCCGTCGGCGCGGGTGACGCCGGCCGATGCCCACGCCGCGTAGGTCCGGTTGCCGCTCATATCGCCGGACGCGCGTACCTCGTAGCCCCAGTGCTCGCCACGGCGCCACTTGCCGCGATTGACAAGGTACTTTGCCGTTGAGCCCAGCGCGTCGTCGGGCTTGCCGAACGGCGAGACCTTGCCGTCGCCGTCATAGTCGATGCCGACATTGAGCCAGACCTCCGGCATCCATTGCGAGTGCCCCATCGCGCCGGCCCAGGATCCCTGCATCTGCTCCGGCGTGCTCCAGCCCTTGTCGACGATGCGCAGCGCGTTGATCAGCTCGGTCTCCCAATAGGCTTTGCGGCGCGGCTCGTTCCAGGCGAGCGCGGCGAGCGAGGGGAATACCGGCGTCATGTGGTTTTGTTGCACCAGCGGATCGCCATAGGCGGACTCCACGCCCCACAGCGCCAGCAGCGTACCGCGCTCGACGCCGAAATCACGCTCGATGCGCGCGAGCAGCGCCTCGTTGTTTTTCAGCGCGATCTTGCCGTTGATGATGCGCCAGTCCGAGACGCGACGGTTGATGTATTGCCAGACCTGCTCGTGGAATTCGGGCTGGTTGCGCATCTGCTTGAACACGCTCATGTCGGGCTCGACCCGCGCCATCGCGCGCTGCCAGGTCGCAGCCGAAATGCCCTTCGCCATGGCGCGTGCACGAAACCCCTCGCGCCATTCGTCGAAGCCCGGAGGCGCGGCGAGAAGCTGCGTGGGGAATGTGATGAGTGCGGCTGCGCCGAGCGTGGATCGAAGCAGGGCGCGGCGGCTGTGATTGGCCGAGGAATCAGCTTGTTTCATGGACCCATTCTAGCGGGAATCACGGCTGCTGTGGGCCGGTTCCTGGAACACCGGGAACAGGCCATCGCCCCGCGTTCCGCCGGAACAAAGTGTCGCAGTCCCGCATTCCCTCCGCATACATTGGAGGACGAAGATGAAGAGATATCTGTTTGCCGCCGCCATGGTCACGGCCATCGCCGCCCCTGCATTCGCCGACGAAGTCGGCGTTCACGTCGGCCCGGTCGGTGCCGGCGTGACGGTCGGACAGTCCCACGAATATCGTGAGCGGGACCGCGATCGCGACCGCACCACGGTCATCAGGGAGCGCGAGCCTGCCAACCGCACCACGGTGATCAAGAAGGAAGATGAATTCGGCAATCGCAGCAAGACCGTGATTCATCACGACAACGACTGACGGAGCAGGGCCCCGGCCGAGCGCCGGGGCTCGCCTTCTACACGCAGTCTGCTCATCGAGAATTCGGGGTGGAATGAAGATACGGGCACATGCGGAAAGCCATGTCGTCGAGCTCGACGACGGATCGCAATGGCGGATCTATCCCGGCGATCTCGCGACCACATTGAGCTGGAAGCCCGAAACCGATTTGCGTCTCGAGCCGAGCGGGGATCGGACGAGTTCGCATGTGCTGGTGAATACCGCCGATCAGAGCCGTGTGCGCGTGAGCGCGGCGGGCGATGCCTGGCCCGACGGCGAGGTTAAGAAAGCGTTGAAGGGCGGCTGAGCGTCCTTGCGGCTGCCCGGATATCCCCAATTTCAAGCCTGTCGCTTTACGGTCGGTTTGCTTCCGTCTGCCCAGAATGCGCGCATGCGGGAGCTGTTCGACATCATCGGTAGCAATCCCTGGCCGTTCGGCGCCGGGCTGTTTGTCGTGATCCTGATGATCATCGCCGAGAACTTTGGCCGCGGCATTCAGGGCGACGGCGCCGTCAGCGATTTCTCGGATGCCGATGGAGGCGACGGCGGCTGCGGTGGTGACGGGGGCGGCGGCGACTAGAGCCGGTTAGTCCTCCTGCAAATCGGCGGCGATGCCGGCGAGCCAGCGCCGGATCGCGGTCTCTGCCTTGGCGTCCAGACTTGCGGCAAGGCGCTTCTCCAGCGCGATCACGCGCTCCCTGCAAGCCTTCAACAGCGTCGTTCCCCGCTGCGTCAGCGTCCATTGCTGGATCCGGCCGTGGACCGGATGAGGCGTCATCACGATCGCACCGTCGCGATCGAGGTTGCGAATGATCACGCCGACCGTCTGCGGGGTCAGGAAGGTGAGCCGGGCGACGTCGGCGCCCGAGAGGCCCGGATAGGCGTTCAGCATGGTCAGCACGGCAAATTGCGGCGACGTCACGCCGAGGTCGGCGAGCGTCCGTTCCATCGTCAGGCGGACCGCGGCATGGGCCTGTCGCAGCAGATAGCCGAGATAACCTTGCTCGCCGCGCTTGCCTTCTCCGGGCGCGGGCACGCGAACGGCAACGATTTCGGCAGGCGCGGTCGGCTTCCGCGAAGCCTTCGATTTCGTGGTGGCAGCGGTCTTGCGTGACATATAAGAGCTCTTATAAGATGTAAGCAGTCTTACAATACACGAGGTGAACGGCAGTGTCACACGCCCGCAGCGAGTACGAGGATTTCAAGAAGATCGCGCCCGATGCGTATGAGCTGGTGCTGGCGCTCGGCCAGGTGGCGGCCAAGGCGGGCCTCGACAAGCAGCTGCTCGAGCTGGTCAAGCTGCGCGCCTCGCAGATCAACAGCTGCGCCTTCTGCGTGCAGCACCACGTCCTGTTGTCGGAGCGGATCGGCGTGCCCGTGGACAAGCTCAATCTGGTCGCGGTCTGGCGCGAGGCGCCGGTCTTTTCCGCGCGCGAGCGCGCCGCGCTGGCCTGGGCAGAGGCGCTGACCTGCCTGCCCGATGGCGTCAGCGAAGAGGTCTATGCGGAGACTTCCCGCGAATTCTCCGAGACCGAGCTGATGTACCTGACCTCGGCGGTCGCCTCGATCAACGTCTGGAACCGCTTTGGCGCCGCGTATCGCTGGACGCCGGCGAAGCGGCCGGTCGCAGCGAGCGCCGCGGCATCTTGAGTGCAACAACGAGAAAACAAGGGGAGGTTATCATGACTGCAATGAGTTTGACCCATGCGCAGCGTCCGGTGCCATCGCGCTCGATGGCGCTGGCCGTCGTCGGCGGGCTCGCCTGCGCGCTGGCGATCGGCAAGGCGTTGCCGGTGACGATGGACGCCGTATCCGGCGCGTTGGCGCCGCTCTGCGCGACCGCGGCGGAGAGCTCGCCGCTCGACAAGGTCGAGCCGATCGGCTCCTACGCGCTGCCGAACGTCCCGGGCAAGCGCGTCACCATCGTGCGTGTGTTCTACGGTCCCGGCGGATTCTCGCGGCCGCATCGTCACGCGGGTTCGGTGACCGCCTACATCACCAAGGGTGAAATCCGCTCCCAGCTTGGTGGCGGTCCTGTCGAGACATTTGGTGTCGGCCAGTCCTTCTTCGAGCCGCCGGGATCGACGCATCTGGTCTCGGCCAATGCCAGCACGACCGAGCCGGCGGAATTGATCGCGGTGTTCGTGGCGGACGAGGGCGCGCAACTGACGACGCTGTTGGAGTAGTCTGTAGCGGCCGCATGAGCAGCCTGCCCCTCAATTCTCCTCGCCGCTCGATCCCTCGCGCAGGTCCGGCTTGATCACGTCCTCCGGCAACGCATGCGCCACCGGCTGTGGCGTGCCGGCGATCTCCGGGCCGACTTCGCGGCCGCGGGCGTGGATCAGGCGTTCATAAGCCGAGACCAGCGTGACGTAAGGACTGACCCAGATCCAGCCGTCGCGGGTAAATACCTGCACGTCGAAATGCAGATGCATCGATGTGCCGGCGGGATGGTCGAGATAGTTGGAGACCACACCGATCTTCTCGCCTTCGGTGACGATGCGACCGTTGAGCATGCCGTCGGCGGTCAGCGCCTGCGGGTTCATGTGCATATAGCGGAAGCGAATATGCTCGGTGCGGCTGTTGACCTCGAGCGTCGCGGCCTGATCCTTGGCGCCGCGGATCACGATGGCGTCGCGCACCGCGACGACGCCGCGCTGCTTGCGATCGCAGGGTTCGTGGCCTTCGCCGGGCGGTGGGCATTCGGCGGCACGGATGTCCTCGCCCTGGTGGCCATAACCGCCGCCGCACTGCCAGACCTCGAAACTGCGGGACTCGCAGAAATTGTCGCGCCAGGGATAGGCCGTCGGGCCGTCGCTCTTGTCGCGCTTGCCGTAGGATTGCGAACGCACGAAGGCGGGCGCCTTTTCGAGGGGGAAACGGATCTGCGCATAGGCCATCACATCCGGATGGCCGGCCTTGTTGCGATAGCCGGTGTTCGGGATGATGTCGCCGCTCGGTCGGTAGGTGAAATCCGGCGACCGCGCTGAAGGACGATCGATGATGCTGGAGGCCATGTCCGTCAGCGGCCGCATGCGCTGGCCGCCGGCGATGCGGAGCCCTTTCAGGAAGCGCTCGGCAACCGGATAGGCTTCCTTGCAGGCGAGCCTCCGCGGCTTTGCGATGCTGTCCAGGCACTGGATGGAGACCACATAGGCAACGCCGAAGCGGGTGAAGGCGTAGCGCACATAGCCTTCCCGGATGAACCTGCGCAGGTCCGGATAGGTTGCTGCAAGCGGCTTGACCTGCTCGCCCTTGCCGCCGGCGGGATCGGCGACGTCGTAAACGAGTGCCGAGCCCGTGATCTGCACCTCGACCGGCCTTGTGTAGACGCGGCTCGGCATACCGTCGCCGGCACCGGGTTCGAGCGAGAAGCTGGCACTGTAACCTGAGGGGCCGGCATCAAACATGTCGACGGGATTGAAATCGGCCTGATAACGCGAGAGCGCGAGTGTCCCCGGCGCGCGATTGCGCTGCGCCTCGAGATATGCGGCAGCATCGAACGGCAGCAGCACGGGCACGGAGCTGCGGGCGATTCCGGTGAAGAATTGCGATGAGACCGCGTTGAGCTGCACCAGCGCAGGCATCGCGCGCGGATCGTAGCGTGGCACCGAACGGCGGGGTGCGAAGATGAAGTCGCCCGCGATCGGGGGACGACTGTTGACCTCGGTGCGGAACTGGTCGAGCGCTGCGCGCCAATCGACGCGCAGAGCCGTGAGCGAAGGGCTGCGGATTTCGTCCGCAGCGAGCGGAGTGGCGGTGAGGAGCGAAAGCGCCGCCAGAACCAGCGAGACGAAGCGGAAACTTTTCCCAACCACTGCCTCGGCCCCCGGCGGCACCTGCTCTGATTCCTCGCTTAGTCCTTGGCGCGCTCGGAGTAGGAGCCGTCTTCGGTCATCACCACGATACGGGTGCCGACGGCGATGTGCGGCGGCACGGTGGTGCGCAGGCCGTTGGAGAGCACCGCGGGCTTGTAGGAGGAGGAGGCGGTCTGGCCCTTGGTCACGGGCTCGGTCTCGACCACTTCCAGCGTCACGCGCTGCGGCAACGCGATCGACACCACGTTGACGTCATGCGTCGACAGCTTGACTGTCATACTCTCCTGGAGATAAGCGGCCGCATCGCCGATGACGTCCTTGGACACCTGGACCTGGTCATAGGTTTCCGGGTTCATGAAATGGAAGCCGTCGCCATCTTCATAGAGGAAGGTGAAGTTGCGCTCTTCGATCGTGGCCTTCTCGACCTGGTCGGTGGTCTTGTAGCGCTCGGAGATCTTTACCCCGTCCGAGATTCGGCGCATTTCGATCTGGCTGACCGGAGTGCCCTTGCCGGGATGGATGTTCTCGGCGGTCACAACGACATAAAGCTTGCCGTCTTGCTCGATCACGTTGCCCTTGCGAATAGAACTGGCGATGACTCTCAAAGCTATATTTCCTGCTTGCTTGGCCCGGCTCCGGCCAGGACGTGGTCAAATTGATGGGGGACCTGGGGCCTCAAATCAGACCGCGGCACCCGTTTCGGGCCGCAACATACGCATTTTGTCGTTGAATGCCAGCATTTTGCTGGCCTGCGGGGCGGCCGGTTGATGGTTGGGGACAAGCCGATTTCGCCGTTCTGGTCGCCCTCGCGGCACCTCGACCGGCGGCCGTTCCTCCAGGCCAGGGGGGCCATTACCGGGTCTCTCAGGGGCTTTTTCGCCGAGCAGGGGTTCCTCGAGGTCGAAACCTCGGTCCTTCAGGTCTCCCCGGGCAACGAAACCCATCTGCACGCCCCCCGGACCGAGATCATGCGGCCCGATGGCAGCCGTGCCAGCCGGTACTTGCGGACCTCGCCGGAATTCGCCTGCAAGAAGCTGCTGGCGGCGGGCGAGGAGCGGATTTTCGAATTCGCACGGGTGTTCCGTGATCGTGAGCGCGGCGACCTGCATCTGCCCGAATTCACCATGCTGGAATGGTACCGGGCCAGCGCCCCCTATGATGCCATTATGGCGGACACCGTCGTCGTCATCGCCAGCGCCGCGCAGGCGACCGGGATCGGGACGTTCTCCTTCCGCGGCCGGACCGCCGACCCCTTCGCGGAGCCGGAGCTAGTGACGGTCGCCGGCGCCTTCGAGCGGTTCGCAGGGATCGACCTGCTGTCGACAATCTCGGGCGGCGAGGGTAATCGTGCCGCGCTCGCGCAGGCGGCCGGCGCCAAGGTCCGCGTGGCGGAGGACGACACCTGGTCCGACATCTTCAGCAAGGTCCTGGTCGAGCATGTCGAGCCGCATCTGGGGCAGGGGCGTTTGACCATTCTGTTCGAATACCCATCTCCAGAGGCGGCGCTGGCGCGGGTGAAGGCCGATGACCCGCGGGTCGCCGAGCGGTTCGAGGTCTATGCCTGCGGCGTCGAACTCGCCAACGGCTTTGGCGAGTTGACCGACGCCGAGGAACAGCGCAAGCGCTTCACGGAGTCGATGGCGGAGAAGCAGCGCCGCTATGGCGAGGCCTATCCGCTGGACGAGGATTTTCTGGCCGCGGTCGCCCAAATGCCGGAGGCGAGCGGTGTCGCGCTCGGCTTCGACCGGCTGGTGATGCTGGCGAGCGGCGCAGCGCGGATCGATCAGGTGGTGTGGACACCGCCTGCAAATGAAACGTTAAGTGAGACATGACGAAGACCAACCTTGCACGCACCCTGCGTGAGCCGGCCGAACTTGTGGCCGCACAGCTTGCACCTGCCGAAGCGCTGCCCGCGCTCGAACGTGTCGCCGCGCGGTATGCGGTGGCGATCACGCCGGCGCTGGTCGAGTTGATCGACACGTCCGATCCCGACGATCCGATCGCGCGGCAATTCGTTCCGACCGTCGCGGAACTGGAGATGCAGCCAGGTGAGAGCGCCGATCCGATCGGCGATCATCCGCACTCGCCGGTGCAGGGCATTGTGCATCGCTATCCCGACCGCGTGCTGTTCAAGCTCGTCCACGTCTGCGCGGTCTATTGCCGCTTCTGCTTCCGCCGCGAAATGGTCGGGCCCGGCAAGGAGAACGCGCTCTCGGACGGCGCCTATCGCGCGGCGATCGACTACATCCGTTCGCACAGCGAGATCTGGGAAGTGATCCTGACCGGCGGCGATCCCTTGATGCTGTCGCCGCGCCGGATGAGCGAGATCATGGCCGATCTCGCGGGAATCGATCACGTCAAGATCATCCGCCTTCACACCCGCGTGCTGGTGGCCGATCCCGCGCGGATCAGCGACGAGATGGTGGCTGCGTTGAAGGTCGAGGGCGCGACCACCTGGGTGGCGGTGCATGCCAACCATGCGCGCGAGTTGACGGGGCCTGCGCGCGCGGCCTGCGCACGGCTTGCCGATGCCGGAATTCCCATGGTGAGTCAGTCCGTGCTTTTGCGCGGCGTCAACGACAGCATTGCCGCTTTGTCGGATTTGATGCGAGCTTTCGTCGAATGCCGGATCAAGCCCTATTATCTGCATCACGGCGATCTCGCGCCGGGCACCGTGCATTTGCGAACGACGCTGGCCCAGGGGCAGGATTTGATGCGGCAGCTGCGCGGACGGGTGTCAGGACTGTGTCAGCCCGATTATGTCATCGACATTCCCGGCGGCGCCGGCAAATCGCCGGTGGGGCCGAATTATGTGTTGGCGGTGCAAAATACCGCAGCCGACGCGCGTGAAGCGGAAAAGGAAACGCGCTATCGTATCGTGGATTATTGCGGCGACGTTCATCTCTATCCGCCCGAGACGTGAGCGGCGATGCAGAGAACGTGGGTTTGAGAATGGAGGAACGGACATGAAGAAGATCATGGTGGTGGCAGCGTCGCTCGTGGTCTTGCTTGGCGGTGCGGCGGTTGCACAGCCCAGCGGCTCCAAGGGGGCGACATCCGGCGGCGCGACGTCCGGGTCGGTGCCGCAAGCGCCGATCGGGCATCGCCAGCCGCGCGCCGGTGACGTACCGAACGAGAAAAATCTGAGCGATCCGAATAATCCCGTGAACAAGGAAGACGCGGCGCTCGACAAGAAGATCAAGAGCATCTGCCGCGGTTGTTAGCTTGTGGCTAGCGGCGGGCAGGGCGCGACAGCTCGCCCCGCCCGCGTTGGCTTTGGCCTTACGCCGAGCGTTCGTGCAGCCCCGCGCGCTTCGTGTTGCGCCGGATCTCGACCGCGTCAGCGAGTTGCTCGAGCGCGGTTGCCGTGGTCGCCCAGTCGATGCATCCGTCCGTGATGCTCTGGCCGTAGGTCAGCGGCTTGCCCGGCACCACGTCCTGGCGGCCGGCGACGAGATTGCTCTCGATCATCACGCCCATGATGCGGTTCTCGCCACCTGAGATCTGGCCGGCGATGTCGGCCATGACCAGCGGCTGGTTTTCCGGCTTCTTGCTCGAATTGGCGTGGCTCGCATCCACCATCACCAGCGGCGCGACGCCGGATTTGGCCAGATCGTTGCAGGCCGCCGCGACGCTTGCCGCATCGTAGTTCGGCTGGCTGCCGCCGCGCAGGATGATGTGGCAATCCTCGTTGCCCGCGGTCGAAGCGATCGCCGAACGGCCGAGCTTGGTCACCGCCATGAAATGATGCGGATGCGAGGCCGACTTCACCGCGTCCGCAGCGATGCGCACATTGCCGTCGGTGCCGTTCTTGAACCCGACCGGGCAGGACAACCCCGAGGCCAGCTCGCGATGGATCTGGCTCTCGGTCGTGCGCGCGCCGATCGCGGCCCAGGACACGAGGTCCGCAATGTATTGCGGCGTCGTCATGTCCAGAAATTCTGCGCCGGCGGGCAGGCCGAGATTGTTTACCGCGGACAGCACGTTGCGCGCCAGCCGCAGGCCCTTGTTGATGTCGAAGCTGCCGTCCAGGTCAGGATCGTTGATCAGGCCCTTCCAGCCGACGGTGGTGCGCGGCTTCTCGAAATAGACCCGCATCACGATCTCGAGCTGGTCGGCCAGCTCTTCGCGCAAGCTCGCGAGGCGCTCGGCATATTCGAGCGCGGCCTTGGGATCGTGCACCGAGCAGGGGCCGACCACGACCAGCAGGCGGTCGTCCTGGCCGTTGAGGATGGCATGGATGGCGTTGCGCGCCGCCATCACCACACGCGTTGCGGTGAGCGTGCGCGGGACTTCCCGCATCACCTCTTCCGGCGTGCTCAGCTCTTTCAGTTCGCGGATACGAAGATCGTCGGTCGTGCTCAGCACGGCGGGCTCCTGTTTGTTTGAACCTGCCGGCAATAAAAAAGCCGCCAGGTCTGGCGGCTTGTTCGGACGTTTGCTTCAATATTCAGATTGAGCGCGATCCTCCTGCCGCCAGCGAGCTGTCGTAGCTAAAGTACCAAAAATAGCCGGTGACGAGGGTGATCATGGCCGCTCATATAGCGTGCGATTGGCGGGTTGTCACCCCCCAATCGGCGCGAGCGGCCACGAGGCGCCTCAACTGTTGCTCTTGCGTGCCGCCAGCGCCATGCCGATCAGGGTGGCGCCGCCGAACAGCAAATTGATACCGACGAGGATGCCGATCGCCCATTCCGCCGAGCTCGGCAGCCCCGTGATCACCATGAACGCGATGGCGATGTCGACGAGGCCGGAGATCAGGAGCCAGGACCAGCGGCTGCTCAGCTCGCGGCGGTGCTCCAGCGCATACATGATGGTGGCGACGCCCTCGGCGAGGAAGTAGGCGCCGAGCACGATGGTCAGCGTCAGCACGGCCTGCATCGGCCGGGCCAGCAGGAGCATGCCGGCGAGCACGGCCAGCGCGGCCGAGATCAGCGACCACCAGAAACCCGGCGAGCTGCGCGCCCAATAGGTCACGATCAGTCCGCCGATGCCGCTGATCAGGAACATCCAGCCGAGAAAGATCGTGATCGCAAGGCTCGCGAGCGGCGGCAGGATCAGCGCGGCGACGCCGAGAACGGCAAGCAGGATGCCTTCGAACAGGAAGGCCTTCCAATGCGCCTTGACCGTTTCGCTCATGGCCGATTGCAGCCGGGAAAAATCCTCAGGCGATGTCATCGGCAGGCTCCAGATCGAAAGATGTGTGCTCAATCTAGTATGCACACACCGCGCTTGCCATCCCGTGGTTCAACCGCCGCCGTGCGCTGACGAAAAACCTTCGCCGCTGGTGCGAACGCGGTTGCGGCCGAGAATGTAGATCGCGATCGTGACGATCAGGAGCGCGAGGCCGAGCAGGATCGAGACGAAGCCGATCGGGATCAGGGCCAATGTCAGATTGCGCTCGGGATTGATCAGCCAGTGATGGATCGAGGTCAGCACGAAGGCGAGGCCGAGGAAGCCGACGCCGCCGCCGGCGAGCAGCAGCGCCCACATCCGGCGCAGCTGGCTAAGCCGCTCCCGCGCGATATCGGTCCGCGGCGCGTGATGGCGCGCGACCCGCCGCACCAGGCGGATGGCGAAGGCGATCGAGCTGAAGCCGATCAGTAGGCTCGCTCCGCCCAGCCACATCCGCAGCGTCGGATCGAGATCGGGCATCCGCTGCAAGGTCAGCAGCGGGAAGTCGAAGGCCGAATGCAGCGCGACCGGACCTGCGAAGATCAGCAGGCGGCTGGACAGGCGGGCCCAGTCGCGATGGTGGCGGTTGGCGCCGAGCGCCGTGCCGGCCCGCGCGATCGTCAGGTAGGCGCCGGCGATGATGCCGAGCGCGCCGTGGAACGGCACGGTCAGCACGCTGCGCAGCGCGGCCAGCGAGCGCCACATCTCGGCGTGCTGGACGAGGTAGGCGAGGTTCTCGTAGGCGGCGAAGCCGAGGCCGACCGCTGCGCCATAGACCACGGTGTCCATCGGATTGGCGAAGGTCCGCCGCTTGGTCGAGGAGACCAGCACGATGGCGATCACCTTGACCGCTTCCTCGGGCAGCGCGACCCCGAAGACCGAATGCATGGCGAGCGCCGCCCAGGGGTTGTCGGGGGCCGCAACCATCTTGGCGAAGGGCGCGCGGGCAAGGCCCAGCAGCGAAATGCTGGCCGCTCCGAGCAGGAACGCAGTCCAGACCTGGGCCGGCGGTCCCGGGCGCTCCTCGGCGGCAATGACGAGCCACAGCATCAGCAGCGCCGGGGCGATGGCGGCAGTTCCGATGACGGTGGGCAAAGCTTCAATCAGGTACATCGGCGCCGAAAATAGGTTCCCTTGATCTGCTTATCTACGTCTACCGATGCGACCATGTGTCATGCATTTGCTGTCGCGTCACTTAACAGGCGCGACAGCCAGCGTTCATCGGGATCGGCACCGAACGTGTAGAATGCGAGCGCAATCAAGCGCATGACAGAACCAATTCGTCATTGATGGGAGCGGCCCGCGCTCGTCACCGGATCGCGATTGGCAAGTCAGATCAAGGCACTGCGCAGGTTTCTTCGATTCACGATGCACGTGCGCGAACGGCGTGTCCAGAGGCGGCGTGGCTGCCGCCTGGACAACGCGCGGCCGGGCCAACCGGCCTAGTCACGCTTCGTTGTGCGCCCGCGGGGCGGCGCTGCGACCCGGCGTGCCCGCACCTGCTCCAGCTCCCAGAAGGCGCGTACGAGGCACGTGCCAAGGCAGAAGACGATGAGCAGCAGCAGGAAGGCCTGGTCGACGGCGGGGATGTGCATCATGACGTTGATTAAGCAACGTGCATGCCATGCGTTCCCGCGGTCGCCTGCGCCGCGCGCAGCCCGCAAGGCGATTTGGGCCGGCGTTCCCGCCCTTCAATGCGTGGTGAACGGCGGTGGGGTGTCCGGCGCGATGTCGAAGGCGCCGAGATGGAATTCCTCGCCGACGGCCTCGTCCGGCTCGGCGTGGTGCGCGAGCAGCGTGAAGGCGGCTTGCGGATATTGCTTCCAGATATCGAGATCGCCAGCCGTAATCGTCAGCCAGCCAAAGGTGTACATGTAGCGTCCGGGCTCGGTGACCCGGCCAACCCTGTCCCAAGTGATCTTATCAATCCTAATCTTGTTGACTGCCATTCGGTCCCCCCGATCGCAAGTCTGCAAATGAGATCCGGCACGAGGCACAGACCCTCAAAAGCTGATCCCGCAATGGGGCCGCGATAGGGCAGCGGAGCGGAGGCGAGACGGCCGGAGGAGGCCGCCGGCCTGCCGGTTCAGCGCCCCGTCGTGGCTGCCTGCGCCTCCGCTTCGGACGCCAGCTCGAGCTGACGGTGCGAGGCGTGGAAGACGTCGTGGACGAGGCCGATCTTCTCCATGCCCAGAATGATCAGGCCGTTGAGATCGATCTCCCACCAGGCGTGCGAGATATAGGCGTCCCGCGGGAAGCGGTGATGGTTGTTGTGCAGACCCTCGCCGAAGGTGAGGATCGTGGTCACGAACTCGTTGGTCGAGGCGTCCTCGACCTCGAAGCGGCGATAGCCGTAGGCGTGGCAGACCGAGCCGGTGAGCTGGCTGGTGAGGATCAGCAGGTAACAGCGGAGCAGGCCGGAGAACAGCACGCAGCCGATCATGGTGTGCACGCCACCGAAGGTGTAGCCGATCACGCCGGGAATGAAGACGCCAGACATCCCGTACCAGACCCAGCGCGTACGCACGAAGAACATCGCGATCGGATCGGCGAGGATGTCCTTGGCGTAGTATTCGTTGTCGGTGGTCGCCTGATCGAACACCCAGCTGCCCTGGGCGTGCAGAAAGCCCTTGAGCGCGCTGACATAGCGATTGCCGAAGCCGTCGAATTGCGGGCTGTGGGGGTCGCCGACGTCATCAGCGTAGAGATGATGGCGGCGGTGGTTGGCGACCCATTTCGCGATCGAGCCCTGCACCGCCATCTGGGCGATGGCGCAGAAGAAGACGCGCATGATCGGGCCGGTGCGGAAGCTGCGATGGACGAACAGGCGGTGCATGCCGGCGCCGATGCCGAACGTCGTCAACGCGAACATCCAGGCAAAGGTAAACAGCTCCACCTTGCCGACGCCTTGCGTGATGGCCCAGATGATGCCCGCGACGGCGCCGACGTAGAGAATACCGAGGAGGAGATAGCTTTCGCGCAACTTGGCCTGGACGAGCGGGCCTTCAGTGATGACGCCGGGTGGGAGCTGCGGCTTTGCGACGGCGGGCGCGTTTTGGGCGGTCTCTGCCGGGGCGAACTCAGCGATGGACATTCCGGGACTTCCAATAACTCGGGGCCCGCAGTGATTGCGGACATGTTGGGTCACACCCTACCGCGCGGGGATCAGCACCTCCAGTATTTAGTTAAAATTGAGTTAAAATCGATCGGGCCGATTCAGGCCGATTGCAGCATGGGCGTACGGACAACCAGGCGGACGAGGTCGTCCCGCTGCTGCTTCTCGGCGAACTTGACCGCAAAGCCGTTGTCGAATTTGCGAATGACGCGCCCGACGCAGGCGCCGACCGCAAGTGGGGTTCCGATCTGCGGGTCGTATTCGCAGGATATCGCGACGCCGGCCGTGGAGACGTCGATGATGAAGCAGGCATGGGTACTGCCGTCGGCGAGCGTCAGAAAGGTGTGCGAGACCTGGGGAACGAAGCGCGCGTCATTGCGCAGTTCCAGAATGCTGGCGTCCTTCTGCTTCTTCTCCAGCCACGTTAGCTTTTCCGACATCCAGGCGCGCCGCTCTCGCGTCATCTCGAGTTCCATCAGGAAGCCCGCCTTCAGCGTCGCGCTGATGGTGCACTGGAATTCGCCAAAGTCCTGGAAATAGGAGGTCACGCGCTCGCCGACCTTGCCGACAACAGGCACGTCGACGATCATGCGGAACGGCGAGACACGCTTGGTGCGGCAGGCGAAGGTACGCAGCTGGCCCTCACAATCGTACCAGCGCGGCAGCGAGTAGCTGCCGCTCACGCTGACTTCCACTGCACGCTGCCGGAGGAACTCTGAGACGGACATGAACGCCAATCGTGTTTCGGATTGTTTCCGTAGATTCACGGTAGGGCGCAACGTCTAAGCAAACGATACGCCGATCAAATAGCAGGGGTAAATTTCCGGTAAACGCCCCGGCCGTCTCACGACATCGTCATTGCGCGCCGCTCAGAGAGATCCGAGCAGTACCAGCAAGGCGAGCAGGCCAAGGGCCATGAGGAGCTTGATCGTCGTCGCGGTCAGGCTGTCCGGCCTGATCTGGAATCCGAACCACGGCAATGCGTGCCGTATCGCCAGCCCCCCAGACGCTTCGACGGTCGCGAACACGACGGCGATGCCGGCAATGGCGGACCAGGATGTGTCCGGCGGCATCCATGCCGCAAGCCAGGCCGGGACGGAGCCTCGCAAGGATGCGAGCAGCGCGAACCATCCGAACAGGGAGGCGAAGCCGTTGATGATGTCGGGCCCGACCGTGTCCGGCTCGAGCCGGATGCCGATCGTTCCAAGCGCGTGCTCGATGCGCTCGCCGTCGGTGAGGAAGAGGAAGGCGCCGAGATAGAGCGGAACGCGCGACTGGAACAGCAGGGCGATGATACCGAACAGGACCGTGTAGCCGAAGGCGTCGCCGAGAATGTTCATACCGCTCGTGCGCGACGGCGTCGGCGCCGTCGCGGCCTGGGGCTGCGGAAGCGATCGGGCGCGTGCCATGTGCTCCAGCATCATTCTGGCGCGCCGCTCCGGCGCGTAGGGCGCGGTACGGTGCATCCAGGACGGCGGTGCCGGCGAGGCGGCGCCGGTCTGGCGGTCCGAGGGGGATTTGCGCTGCGCCATGGGCCTGCACCGGTTCCAACGGGACATTGGTCGTCGGTCAGGGGCGGGGAGGTTCATGCAGGGGCGGCGGATTTCGCCGCATCACCCGATGGCCCGGATGATGGCGCTCCCTAGCGGAATCGAACCGCTCTCTCCACCGTGAAAGAGATGGGATGATGTCCATGGTCGTTTATCCCCGTCTAAAAATGCGTGCTGCTTCGGCTTCCTCGTCGAGCTTACGCATCCGCTCCTGGTGGTAGGCCCTGGCGGCCGCTCGGTTCTCTGCCTTGGTCATTGCGCCATCGAAGCCTGGCGCCGAGAGAGTCCAATTATCAATCCCTTGGGCCGCGGAACGAACGCGGGCTACTGCGCATCGTGGGTGTGGAAAAGCAAAGGCCCGCAGGTTCACGCTGGCGGGCCCCAGCCTTGTTGCATGCGCTAATCATTCGTGAATTGCCTGCCCCTGACGCCGTAGAAATACTGATCCAGCTATGATGGCGGTGGCGTTGATTACCGGCTGTGTCAGCGTTTTGGCTCTAGGCGCCACATTCGCGGTGGTCATCTATTTCGATGCTAGAGCGGATCGCAGGCGCCAACAGTAAGGCCGCGCCAGAAGTTGATTGCCTGATGAACAGGATCACTCAAACGTTGGGCCGGACGGGGATGTCCCTTGTTGTCGTCTCTCTCGTCTCTGCCTGCTCCAGCTCAGAACATGCCGCTCCGAAGTCAGTTGCTCGATCTGGCGCGCCGTGGGCCCGAGACCTCAATGAGCCGCCCCCAAATCGAGAGCCCGCGAGTGCCGCAACTGCACAGACAAAGGCAGGCCTGAACGCTGCGCGCCAGAAGGCGGTTACCGGGCGGTAGGGGGGCTTTCGCGCTGAGTCGTCCGCAAGCTTACCTGTGCTGGCAGAACTTCACGAGCGGCGGGGCTTTGGTCCCGCGCCTAGATCAACGGAAAATGGTTGTTCCTATATTGAAGGGCTGACGGATCCGCAGGGCTCATGGGTTAGGAGCACGTGCCCGTGCCAACATTCATGGTGCGTTTGGGCGAAGCCAATCAAGGCCAGGATAATCAAAGCCACTACGACGCATCCGGCTACAACGTTCTGCATCATGGCTGCCACTCCAGGTAAACCGTGACTGGCTTACTCGGCCAGGCACCGGCGAGCAGGCCTTCGAAGTCCGCGCTCGGCGCCCGGTCACCGAGTGATCACCGCGGACGGTGACCGGGCGGACAAGCTATCTGGCGAAACCGGAGTCTAGAAGCTTCAGAGTCGAAATCGGCCACTTGCCGTCGTGGCCACCGATCGAGATCCGGAGCCCGTGCACCTCGTCAAGGAAGACGTGATCAACCGTCCCCGCCTTACCGTCGGTCAGGATAACACCCCTGCCGATTAGCTCCGTCTCGGCAGCATGAAGTTCTCGAAGGATGTTCGTCGCTCGTTTGGTCCAGTCATCGGACATGGTCATGCCCTACGCGGCCGGCGGATTAGTGAAGATCAGTCAGCGCGGCAGATGCATCGAGGCCATCGCCGCTTCGCGCGAGTCAGTGCCGCCAACCGTCCTTGTCGAGCTCGACCCTGAAACCTTCCGGCAGCCGCGGCGTCTCGCTTTCGGTCACGACTTGCAGCGCGGGTTACTTTGGTGGGTGCAAATCGCCTTGAAGCCAGCGGCCATTGGAATGCATGGGATCTTCATGCGCTGCGAAGGTCGTAAGTGCGTGATTGCAGACAGCGCAGCGAAACATGTGCAAGTCCACGCTTAGGCTTTTTGGCTCGATGCTGACGAGCATCATCTGGGCCTTGCACCTCGGACAGGCAGGGCGCGCAAATGGAGCCGGCGGAATGGGCCGCGCCAATCTGGCGGCCCACCGATGTTCGAACTTTCTTTCGAGGTCCACAGGGATCGTGCTCATGATCCGAACTCCGGGGTTCGCGATCCTGCCCCGGTGCTAACGCCTCAACGCTCACCGCGCCCTAAAGGTCCCAAACAGCACTAGAGGGAACCATCGCGTCCGCAGCGGCGCGGTAGTCGGCCGCCAGCGCGTTCAGTCCGTCGCGCGCGAGAACGAGATCGTCATCGTCCGCCCAATCCGAGCAAAGGCGCTCCATTTCGCGCAGCTCCCCGACCCGGCGCGCTGTGAACGAGCCCATACCCGTATATTGGACACGGCGGTGGAGGAGGCGGCAAGTGATTGATTTTGTTGGCGCTCCCTAGCGGAATCGAACCGCTCTCTCCACCGTGAAAGGGTGGCGTCCTAACCGATAGACGAAGGGAGCAAACACAAGGCCCCGCCGCTTTTCACGGCATGGCCGCCGGCCATCCGAGTCGAGCCCGGCGGCTGCAGCGGGCGAACGTATAGTGGCCTTTGGCGCCGTGGGCAAGCCGTTCGGGAACGGTCTTTTGGCACCGGTGGATAGCCTCCACCCCCGTGACATTCGGGGGCGATTTCAACGGTTTCTTAGGCCCCGTGAGCTAGCGCTGGAACCGGAGAAATTTGTCCATGCCCCAGCCCAAGAAGCGCGCAGCCCGCAAATCGCTGTCGCGGCACGCCTGGATCACGCTCGACGGCGGATTCGCGGCGCGGCATTGCCTGGTCCAGGACATCTCTGATACGGGCGCGAAGATCATGCTGGGCGAGGACGCGAGCCAGCTCCCGGGCGTGATCCGGATGGCCTTCGCTCGCGATGCCCGCACCGGGCGGAGCTGCCAGGTGATCTGGCGCCGCGGCAAATCGGCCGGCGTCAAGTTCATCTGATCCCGATCGAGGCGACCCGGATGGCGCGTGGCGCCGGTCCGGGCTAGAACGGCTGCATGCGCGCGCCGCTCCTCATCCTCATCCCGTTGCTGGCCACCTCCGCGGCCGCAGCCGAGGCCCTGCGCCTTCCGCCTGCCGAGCCGCCACAGGCCGGCAAGACTCTGCCGCTGAAGGGGACGGGTGGCACCGCGAAGGCGGGCTCCTGCGCCTCCTATGGTCCGCGCTTCGTCATGGTCGAGAGCACCGGCACCTGCGTGAAGATCGGCGGCTCGGTCAGCGTCGAGACCACGGTCAGGCGCTGAAGTCGGATGCCGCCGGATCTCATGCGGCCCGACATCATCGTCCCCTTCGTGATGTATTGCGCGCTGCTGTTGTGGGTCGGCCGCGGCCTGAGCTGGACGGCCAAGCTCGCCACCGCCGCCGTGACCCTGGTGCTGATCATCTGCGTGCTGCTGGTCGAGCGCGGCTGGCGCTAGGGGTCTTGTTTGGACGCGTTTTCTTCACGCGAACCGGTATCCACTTCGCTTGAAAACGCTCTCAAAACAAAAAACGCGAAAACAACCCCATGCACAGTAGCCGTCAAGTCCCGGCGCGACGCCCTAGACGTGCGCCAAAACGACGCTTCATCGCGCACTCAGCGCAGCTTACGCCGCGCCACCGGCTCACGACATCGGCGGTGCGACAAACTGTGCAAATCCGCCCCGTTTGCCGAGCTCGGCGAGCCAGCGGGTCAAATGCGGTTGCGCCGGGCGGGTGATGCCTTCGACGCCCAGCCAGCGCCGCGCATAGGCGCCGATCGCGATGTCGGCCAGCGTAAACTGGTCGCCGTCCATGAAGCGGCGCGACGAGAGCAGGCGGTCGGCGATGGCCCAGACCTCGGCGGCGGCATCGGCATCCCGCTGCACCTGGATCATGTCGCGCTCGGCGGGGGCCGTGCGCACGATGCCCCAGAACACCGGGCGGTCGACCGGCTGCACCATCGACAGCGTCCAGTCGAGCCAGCGGTCGACGCTGGTGCGCAGCTTTGCGGTTTCAGGATAGATCGGCGTGCCGCGGCCATGCGCGAGGCAGAGATAGCGCATGATGGAGTTGGATTCCCACAGCACGAAGTCGCCCTCGACCAGCGTCGGGATTCGCGCGTTGGGGTTCATCGCGAGATAGTCGGCCTCGCGGGTCCTGCCGAAACTCATGCCGGCGTCGATGCGCTCATAGGGCAGGTCGAGCTCGGCGAGGCACCACAGCACCTTCTGCACGTTGACCGAGTTGGCGCGGCCCCAGATCGTCCGCTTGGTGTCCGGCATGAAGTCCTCCCGCGTTTCGCTTTGGCGCGCGTGATAGCGGAATTCCCTGGCGGGAGCGACGGCGATTGCGGCGCGCCCCTCATGCAAAAAGCTCCACCGTCGGCGGAGCTTTCATTGCAAGCCAAACTTGGCAAGTTGAACCTGGCGAGTTGAGCCTGGCAAATCGAACCCGGCAAATCGAGCCCGATGATCAGTGGCCGAAGAACAGCCACAACAGAATGATCACCGGGATCGGCACGCCAAGCATCCACAGCAACAGTCCTCGTCCCATTGCGTCCTCCTCCAATCGTTATGTCGGAGGGACAACACGGGTAGCGAGGGCTGGTTCCTGCGTCGCGGCCCTACCAGTGGCCGGTATTCGGCATCGACGACCACGGCTCGGCCGGCGCCTTCGGCTCGCCCTTCTGCAGCAACTCGATCGAGTGCAGATCCGGCGAGCGGACGAAGGCCATGTTGCCGTCGCGCGGGGGACGGTTGATGGTGACGCCGGCCTTCATCAGCTGCGCGCAGGTGGCGTAGATGTCGTCGACCTCATAGGCGAGATGGCCGAAGAAGCGATCCTCGCCATACTTCTCCTCGTCCCAATTGTAAGTGAGCTCGACCAGCGGCGCACCGCGCGTTTGCGGCTGCTTCTTCAGCGCCTCGAGATCGTCCGCCGAGCACAGGAAGACGAGCGTGAAGCGCCCCTTGTCGTTCTCGATCCGCCGCACCTCCTTCAGTCCCAGCGCATCCTGGTAAAACTTCAGCGCGACATCGAGATTGCGCACGCGCAGCATGGTGTGGAGGTATCGCATGGTTGTTGCTCCCTGATACGGAGGTGTTTTGGTTTGGGCCGGAACGGCGGGGACAGGAGATAGCAGGAAAGTGGGAGGAGGGGCAGGGGGCGCAGGCACATGTGCGTGAGGAAGAGACGGTGGGTGCGGTCAGCCAACTCAGCATGGACGGACAAGCCGTAGCGTCAGCCGGGACACGCAGATGAGTTCAATGCGCTGTCAGCGGAATTCAGCGCTTCTCGTCAATGAGTAAGCCCGGTCCTGCCGATGAACCATCCTCAATGTCACGGTCACTAATGCCCATATCTGGAAGGTATTTCGCCGTGAAATGGTTCAAGCGATATGCAATTGGCTGCCTGATCTGGTTGATCCTCGGCGGCATCAACGATGGCTATAGACGGCCCGGCGAAGACATGCGTTGGGGCGCTATCGTCATGGTGGCGGGTTTTTGGCCAATCGTGACCGCCGTCATCGTTGGCAGCTCTGTTGGCGAGGTTGCGCACAAGATCAATGAAGGGAAGCTGGGGTGACTGACGTGTCCGACACCCAGAAACTGATGCCCGCACTCTCGACGCCTAGGCGCGACCTGCTGAGGCGAGAAATATATAGGCAATTCGGAGTTGATGGTCGAAAGACGCTCGTCTTGCTCCTTCTCCTTTTCGCGATCCCCGCGGACGACTGCTCTGCGCAGACACCGCCGCCCCCAGTCGACGAACATGCGTTCGAGCGCGTGCCGCCGACAGTCGTGAAGAGATTGGCGACCCGCTTTTCGCTAGGCGCATTCGCCGGCCGTTTCGAAGAGACGCGGCTCGGCGCGGTTCGCGAAGCCGTGGGCGAAGGGACCATCCGACACCAAGGCGACGCTGGAGATAGCATCTATTGGCTGTGTTATCGGCGCGCGCAGCATCGATTATGGGTGGTGTCCAGCGGAGAGATGGGCGGCCCGGACCATCTCGTCACGGAGATCGTTGAAGAGTTCATTGAGAAAGACGCCGGGGCCTCGGCCGATTGCGCCATCATCCCGGAAAAGTTCTCGCCCGTCGTCCTCGACAGCAAGCTGCATTTAGGTATGTCGCGTCAGGAGGTCATCACGGCGTTGGGACCGCCGTCGAAGTCGGAAGCTGCTCAGATCGTGTATTCTCACGAGGGAAAGCTCGCAGACGGTTTCGATGAGACCGCTTGGCTCATTCTCGGATTTGGTGAGGACAAGCTCGTGTCCATGCGCGGCGGCAAGACCACGACGAATTGAAGTGGCTGCGAGCAGCGTTCGCGCTTCGCGACGGATGCGAACGAGTCACGCTCGCTCCCGCACCAGCCCCATCATATACCCCAGCTTCTCCACCACCTTCGGCGAAAGCAAGCCAATGGCACTTGCGCCACGCGCGTCGACCGGGCCCCAGGGGATCTGGTCCGGCAATATGACGATCTCCCCTTGATTGACGACGGTTTAATTTACTCCTTTTGGTTGCAGGGGACGCTAGCGGGTCCTAACGCAAGGCGTGAGCCGCGCATGCGTGACCGTCTGTCCGCGCGAGGACATGACACGATGCGGCTGCAACATCAAAAAGGGGGATCGCGACGTGCGCGCGACAGCTACGTCACTTGGCTAGCTCACTTGGCGTAACCCTGGGAGCGGAGCCATGCGATCTTGCGATCGCCGTTGATCCAGTCGTCGGCATCTGCCTTGCTGGCGAATCCGGTGATTTCGCGCTGTTCGTGGTCGGGGTAGTCCGCCAGTATCTTCCAGTCGCTGTCTGAGAGGCGGACGGTTTTGAAGGTCACTTTTGCTTTGGCCATGCCGCACTATGCAGGGAATTCTCTCAAAAGAGAACCCGCCTTGCGGCGGGCTTTTCGTCAATCCGCATCGGCATCACTCACGGTGACGGAAAACCAATCCGCCCCCGATTAGCCCGTTCCTCGGCGATGAGGGCTGTTTACGAGTGTCGAGCAGCGACCTCGCCAGCAACCTATCGAACCGGCGCCGGCAATGATCAAACTCTCGGCAGTTGAACCCCGCCAGAGGTAGGGCGACTAAACGCCATGGCCGCTTTCTTTGCAGAACTTCTGTTTGATCTCGTCAGAATCCTCGTCGGTGACTGGCTGAGACGGGCTGCGGTGACCGTTTGTGCGTGGCTCGATACGAAGATTCACGGCCGCGCTGCACGCCTTGTCGTGGGCGGCCTTCTCGGGCTCGCCGCCTATTTCCTGATTCCGGTCATCGCCGGGCTGCTGGGGTTTTGATGCTCTCCGTGAAGGCAAACCTCATCATCGCATTGGCCATCGGGGCGCTCATCTCGTCGGTGCTCCTCGCCATCGAGCCGCTGACCGACTTCGCTTTTCTTTCGCTGGAGTGGCCCGGCATCACCGCAGCGTATTTGTTCTGGGGAGCGGTCGGAGGCTCCAGCTTCGCAGGGATTGCCATTTCCTGGCTCGTGAATGCACTCACCTACGCTCTCAGCGCTTTCGCCGTTATCAGCGTTCTCAGCGCTCTCAGGCTGCTGGCCAGGCCGAAGAGTTGAGGCGCGCGGCGACCTCCTGGAGCTTATGAAGGCTGATCCGGACAAAGGCGCAGCGGAGATCCACGCCATGATGAGGGCGGCATGACGCGCTGGCTTCAAAGGCTCGGAAAGGTTGCGAGGGTTGCTGCGCTTTGCGGGACCGTCGCGTGGCTTGTGCTTTTGACGAGCTCGCCTCAGGAGCCCGATGCCGAGCATCCTGAACGCTACGCGCACCGACACGATGTCCGGTATGTGAGCCAGGAGACGGGATCGACCCTGCGAATTCTGCTCGGCTCGACGTTTGCTCTGGTCCTGGTGGCGTTTGGATGTCACTTCGCGACCAGGGACATGCGAGATGGGACGTAGCCGCAGCGTGTTCGTCGCTGTTGGACCATGCTTCGCATCGCCGCGAGCGCTGCGTCCGAGGCACGAGCGCACATGAAAAGCCGCCCCTGACAGAGCCAGGGGCGGTCTTCGAAAAGTCGGTCTAGTGACCGGTGCCGGGCTTCGTCGTCTTAGGCGGCTTGCCGTCTTCGACGCGGCCTTCGTTCCTGAGGTCGCGACCCTCCTGCGCCTTCTTCTGGCTCTCGGGCGACTTGCCGTGCTCGTACAGCTCTTCCTTGACGTAGCCGGCGGCTTCCTTGGCTTTACCTTCAACGCTGATTGCAATCTCCTCATCTGGAGATGGGTCAATGTGCGGGAGAGCCGACCGTTCCTATCCGCTGGTCATCGTGAGGATGCGCTTGCCGTCGGCAATTACGCAGCGATCCGCCGTTCGACAGGCGCCGTTAGATATTTGAGCATCTGCGCATGCTCGAGGTCGGGAACCGCGATCGCCGTGTGGCTGTACACCGCATGGGTCCGCGAGTTTGCGATCCTGTCCAGGATCTCTTTGCCCTTGATGACGTGGAGGCCCATGCCTTCCTGCGAGGGGAAGATCGCCAGCACCACGTCGTAGGCCGCGATGACGGCCTTGAGCGCTTCGGCCTTGTCCTCGGCGATGTCAACAAACACGCGAACATCAGCCGCGAGTTCACGCAGCTCGTCAAAATTCAGCACTGTGGGTTTACTCCAACGCAACGATACTGGCGGGGAGAGTGGATGGGTTAGGTTACCTAAGTCTCAACAAGGCGTGCCGGACCGCAGGTTTCACGACGAGGTGACGCGTTGGCTGGGGATAACCGGATTGCGGTGACGGTCCGCTCATTTCAGCGCAGCGCGCCTAGCGCTTGGCTTCGTCCTTGTGAAGCCTGTTATCCCAGGCCTCGTCCACGAGCTTCAAGGCGCTGCCGTCGTAGCTCAGCTTGAGCCCACGGCCGACGATCCACGTCCATCCGTCACGGGCGTCCCTGGTCGGTTGGGCGTTGAACTGGTCGGAGATCGACTTGACGGCCGCGTCCTGCGGCCCCGGATTGTTCAACGCGGCATTGACGCGCCGGATGGGGTGGCTGGCGTCGACGTCGTCATTATAGACCGTGACCTTGGCGCCGTTGATTTCGCATTCGAGGATGTACGAACCGCGACCCTGTCGGCAGCGGTAGTGACGTTGCGTGACGAGCTTGTTGGTCTCCTCGAATGTCATCCCGGGCGAAAAGCCGAAGATGTCGGACTTCTTGACCTGTGCCAGAGACGCAGGCTTCAAGAACTCCGGCTGGATGGCGACCAGGGCGGCGACCGCAACGACGATCAGGCCGGCGATAACAATGGCAATCTTCATCAGCCCCTCACGAGAAACATCCAACCATATAACAGCCGGCGCGCTCCACCAGACCTCCAAAAGCGAAAGCCCCGCCTGGGGGGAAGCGGGGCTCTCTGATGGGGGTGAAGCTTGGGGACTTCAATTAGTTAGACGCGCCAGCGGCAGAATGGTTCAAAGCCAACGCGGCGCATGCTGCGACACTTTCGCGGGAAAGGGTGGAACCCCAGCCGAAGCCATGCTTGTGTTTTGGGCTTCAATGGGTTCTAAGCCCCGTGACTTCATGACCTCCGGCGTGAATCGGCATCACACTTGCGTGGTTCAGCCGCGTCCTGAGCAGATCTGCTCACCCGCACAAAAGGAATTCAGACATGGCGAAGATGACGAAAACTCAATTGATTGATGCAATTGCCGAGGGCACGCAGCTGTCGAAGAACGACGTGAAGTCGGTCATCGAGTACATGGCAACGGTCGGCTACAAGGAGCTCAACGAGTCCGGCGAGTTCGTCATTCCCGGCTTCGTCAAGATGTCGGTCGTGAACAAGCCGGCGACCGAAGCCCGCATGGGCGTCAACCCCTTCACCAAGGAGCCGATGCAGTTCGCGGCGAAGCCGGCGAGCAAGTCGGTGAAGGCCTCGCCGCTGAAGGTGGCCAAGGACTCCGTCTAAGGGGCCCGCGACATCGTCACGGCGGCTCCCTCTCTCGGAGCGCCGCAACGACCGCCGGCTGGTGTGTCAGACACGGACAAGGAACTCTCGGGCATCGTCACGCTTTGCTTCCCAAAGGGAGACGTCACATGGCCAGTCTGAGCGAGGAACAGATCCGGGACCGCGCCTATCATCTCTGGCGGGAAGCCGGCGAGCCCGCGGGGAGAATGGACACCTTCTGGTATGAGGCCGAAAAGTTGCTCCTCGCCGAGCGGGCCGCGCAAGGCGAAGTCCCGCCGGGGCTGAACGACAATTTGCCGGTCTGACGGTCAACAAAGGCCGCACGGAAATTTGCCAGGCGCCGGAACGTTGTCCGGCGTTCGGCGGTTGAGATGACGGCGACGGAATCTTGCGCGAAGCTGACAGTCGTCAAAGCAGCCACCCGGTGTAACGCCCGTGTGGCTGCTTTGTTGTTCGCTGCCTTGTTGTTCGAGACGCCGCAAAGAAAAACCCCGGCGTTGGGGGCCGGGGCTTCTCAAAGCTGGACGGCCGCGTCGCACAGCCGCCAGCACCACTGAATTCGACCGGATAACGCGGGGCGGGGACCTTCGTTCCGGCCGCTACTCCGTCGACACCGACACATCGATGATCGCCGGCGGATCGATCTGGCGCTCGCGCCAGACGATGAATTCACATTTGGGATTGAGCCACTGATATTCGGAGCCGCGCGCCTTGAGGTGCGCAAGCGCCGCATCGTGCGCCGTGGTCTCGTCGGGGGCCTCGACCATGATCTCCACGGTCTCCTCGATCTGACGAACCACTTCGATGGCGTAAAATTTCCTGGTCACGGTCCCTCGCTCCGGAATGGCTAACGAGGAGGACGACGGCGCGTTCCCAAAAGAAAAACCCCGCGCTTGCGCACGGGGCTCTCTTGGCCGGCGGCGTTGGGATTTCAGCGCCTGGCCGCCAGCGCCTCGAACTTAAGGTTGAAAATCCAAAAAGCAACCCGCCGTGGCGACGGAGCATGTTCGTCAGGCGCGCTGCCAGTGGCCGGGCGCGGAAATCCCCAGCTTTCAGGGGGCCGCGCAGCGCGAGCAAGGCTTGAGGCGATGTGCGTGGGAAATCGCGCGCGAGGGGCTGGACTTTTTGTTCTCATTTTGTTCTAGTTGATCATCACGTTGGAGGTGACTCATGACCGTCGAGAAACAGCGCGAAGTGATCAGGCTCTGGAATCAGCTGAGAAAAGTCGAGGGGCCGGCCGCTGAAGAGCTCCGCATCCAGATCCTCGAATGTTTTTCCGAGAAGGCCAACGCCAAGCGAGCGGCGTGAGGCGGGCCACGACGGCGACCCAATAAGCGCGATCTCGTCTGCCGTTGAAAATCTTGCCGATGAAGTCGTGACGGCGCGCGCCTTCATTGATCGTTAGGAGTCGCGCCGCGCTGATTTGCTCGACTCCGATTCGTTCTTTGCGAACGAAATGGAGTCGGATGCAGAACAAGGCGTGGCTTCTGTGTCGATGCGGGACAGGCCTTGTCGCCGCGCGTGCGCGTGATGCTTCGCACGGTCCCGCCCTCGTGTCCTCGCTATCGAATGAGGCGAGGGAGAGCGACATGGATGCGTGCTGGTTTCTCGCCGAGATCGTCAAAGTGTTCTGGTCCGACAGGCACAAGCGGCTGCGCAAAGGCAGGCCCTCGGTGCCGCAGGTGCCGCCGCCACTGAAGCGAGACGACACGGAGTGATCGGGCTTTCGCTGCGATCGCACGTTTGATTTCGCGACGATCCGCACCACTTGTTAAGAGTTGCTCCGCGCCGATTTCTTCGATTCCGATTCGTTCTTCGAGAACGAAACGCAGGCGAATCTGGAACAAAGCCGTACCGGTTCAGGAGTTTTGGTGCGGAGGCGGTCTGAAGCGGCGCGCCGGGATCTCAAGGGCAGATGTCTCAAGCCTTGCGCAAACTCCTAACGAAGATTTGCGGGAAAGCCGATAACCCTATTCGGTTAGGTTAAAACCCCAATCGCGTTGCGCTTGCCGCTGCTTGGGATAGGTGTCTGGCAAGGACAAGAAACGACTTTGCCCAGAAGCAAGTTTGCATGACACCTTTTTCAGAACCATCCTTTTTTCAGGGCGACCGGCACACCTACCGGCGCGTCGCCGTCGTCGGCTCGCTGTTCTGCCTCGCCTTCGTGGTGATCAGCTTCTCGCTGCGGCCGCAGCTCGAGGACACGCGCGTCGCGGTCAAGGCCGACCGGCTGGTGCGCACGGCAGGCCAGGCGCCCCACACCAATTAGCGCTCGTCACCGTAGATGCGGTCGTCGGCGGAATGGTCCGGGCACGCGGTGCCGCGGCGCGCAAGCGCGACGAAGCCGGCATAGCCGGACAGGTTGAGCAGAACTTCAAGCCACGCGGGCATGTCGGGTCCCTTCTTGCGTGAAGAGGGTTCAACGTGCGCGGGAAACCTTTGTTCCGTGCTCGCCAGAAACAAACCCGCTTAAAGCGGAGAGGAGGGGTCCAGCCGCCGGCCGAGGGTCGCAACGGACGCGCTCGACGGCTGCTCCTTGAGGAACTCGGCGATGGCCCGCGCCAGCTCGCCGTCGCTCATCGGCGTCGGCGGCGGGCGAAGCGCGCCGACACCGAAGTTGCGGACGATCTCGTCGTAATGCTGGTCGCGCGATTTGGGAACGAGCCTGCGGATGCGCCCCAGCAAAGCGGATAGCGGCAATGTGTCCTCCTCGGCATCCGTCCCATTGGCAGCCATTGATGTCTGCCGCCATTTTCTGTCCGCGAAACCAAAAACCCCGCCAGCATCGCGGAGATGCTGACGGGGCATCGTGCTGTCGCCTCAACCGGATAGCGGAGGCTTCCGCACTCGCAGATGCAATCCGCCGAACCGGCTTTCGTTCCGCTCGTGCCGATATTTTTCTGCCGCCCGGGTTCCACTCCTGCGCGCAACCATCGCGGGCCGGCGACGTTGTCCCCGCGAGACGCGAAGGAGGAGAGTCATGAAGAAGACATTGGCAGTTCTGGCCACCGTTGCGGCCGTCGGCGTGACCGCGGTCGCGGCGCCTGCGCCTGCAGAGGCGCGCGGTCGCGGCATTGGCCCGGGCCTCGCATTCGGCCTCGCCGCCGGCGCGATCACCGCGGGCGCGATCGCTGCGTCCCATCCGTACGGCTATGGTCCGGGCTACGGCTATTATGGCGGGCCCGCCTATTACAGCCCCGGCCCGTATGCCTATTACGGCGATGGGCCGTACTACCCTCGGCGCCACTACTACCGCGGCTGGTAACGGCTGACCAAGTGAAAAGCCCGGAGCGATGCTCCGGGCTTTTTTCATGCGTGGCGATCGGAGGTGCCTTTATGGCCAGAGCGAGGGCCGCTCCACCTTGCGCGCATTGTCGAGCGTCGACACGAAATACTCTTCGCGCTCGCGCTGGAATCTTTCCTGCGTGGCACGGAAGGCGGCGACACGGGCGGCGATCTCTTCGCGTTCGCGGATTTTGCGTTGTTCGTCTTCGGTCATGTCAAATCCCCTCTACACGTCAGTATCTGTGCACTCCAATATGTGTGCACGGCCGAACTCACGCACTGCCGCCGCAATCACGTTGAGTCGCGTTAACACATGCATTGGCGCTTCTGATTGGGGCGTCAATGGGGAGGAGGCATTGCAGGATTGTGATAAGCGAAGGTCGGAAAAAATTGCCGACCGCGCTTGCGCGATTCTCACGTGGCAGTGGATAACAGCGTCAACGATCTTGTCGCTTGCGCATGGAGCGGCCAGCGCAAGGCCAACATGGGAGGCCGCGAGTGATTGCATCGGATCTTCGCAGCGGCGTCGAACGACTCGGCGACATGATCGCCGAGTCGAGGACCATCGTGCCGTTCACGGGCGCCGGCATCTCCACCGAATGCGGCATCCCGGACTTCCGCTCACCGGGGGGAATTTGGACGCGCAACCGTCCGATCCCGTTCGACGAATTCGTCGCCAGCCAGGAAGCTCGCGACGAATCCTGGCGCCGCCGCTTTGCGATGGAGGCGGTCTTTGCCGCGGCCAGGCCCGGCCGCGGTCATCGCGCGCTCGCCTCGCTCTACCGCTCCGGCAAGGTTCCCGCCGTCATCACCCAGAACATCGACAATCTGCACCAGGCTTCGGGCTTTGCCGCCGAGCACGTCATCGAGCTTCACGGCAATACCACTTATGCGCGCTGCATCGGATGCGGGCAGGCCTATCAGCTCGACTGGGTGAAGCGCCGCTTCGACGAAGATGGCGGCGCACCCAACTGCACCGCATGCGACGAGCCCGTGAAGACCGCGACGATCTCGTTCGGCCAAATGATGCCCGACGACGAAATGCAGCGCGCGACCGTGCTGTCGCAAGCCTGCGACCTCTTCATCGCGATCGGCTCCTCGCTCGTGGTGTGGCCGGCGGCGGGTTTTCCGATGATGGCGAAGAACGCCGGTGCACGTCTGGTGATCATCAATCGCGAGCCGACCGATCAGGACGACATCGCCGACCTCGTTATCCGCCACGACATAGGCGAGACTCTCGGGCCCTTTGTCGGAAATTGAGGCATCAATTTGATTCGCGGCTGTGCAAGCTGTTCATAGGTTCCGGCGAATCATTTTTTTATCTATGCGCCGCAACCGGGAGTGTTATCTTTTGAGTCGAAAGATTCGCGTCGCGTCGAATTGAGAACATTCTCTTAAGACGCGTGATTCGACGCCGCCGCTGAGGCGGGTTGCAATGGGCAGTGTGGGGTCCGGGGTTATGGGGTCGTCGGACGGATTTGAGTCCAAGAAGATCGGAGTTCCCGCTGTGGGCGAGCACGGCGGCGGTCGCGATAACGCGCTAAGCCCGTTCAGCGGGCTTGGTGAAGGCAGTGCCAACCTCGTCGAGGTTCACGGCGTCATCAAATGGTTCGACGCTTCAAAGGGCTACGGCTTCATCGTTCCGGACAATGGCTGGCCGGACGTGCTGCTGCACGTCACCGTGCTCAGGCGCGACGGCTTCCAGACCGCCTATGAGGGCGCCCGCATCGTCGTCGAGTGCATCCAGCGCGCCAAGGGCTACCAAGCCTTCCGCGTGGTCTCGATGGACGAGTCGACCGCGATCCATCCGGCGCAGATGCTGCCGCCGCGCACCCACGTCACGGTCACCGCGACCAGCGGGCTTGAGCGGGCCCAGGTCAAGTGGTTCAACCGCCTGCGCGGCTTCGGATTCCTGACCTGCGGCGAGGGCACGCCCGACATCTTCGTGCACATGGAGACGCTGCGCCGCTTCGGCATGACCGAGCTCAGGCCCGGCCAATATGTCCTGGTCCGCTTCGGGCCCGGCTCCAAGGGCATGATGGCGGCCGAGATCCATCCCGAGACGGGATCGCCGGGATTGCAGTCGCACTAGCGGCGATCGCCAACTCCCGCAATCGTGACAAGAGGCGCGCAGGCCGTCCGGCGCGCCTCTGGCTTTTGTCACGATCGCCGCGTAAGGACTGGTCCAGTCCCACGCCCCCTTGAGTACCGTCCCATGAATTTTGACCGAAAGGCCGTCTGGTCCATTGCAAGGGGCTGGCTGGCCGCCATCCTCGTCGTCGGCTGTGCCGTCGCGAGCGCGCCGGTGCGCGCCGCCAGCTTCCAGCCGCTCGAGATCGTCACCAGGAACGGCGTGCAGGTGTTCTCGGTGGAAATGGCGACGACCGAGGAGGAGAAGCAGACCGGGCTGATGTACCGCAAGGAGCTGGCCGACGGCAAAGGCATGCTGTTCGACTTCAAACCCGAGCAGGAAGTGTCGATGTGGATGAAGAACACCTACGTCTCGCTCGACATGATCTTCATCCGCGCCGACGGTCGCATCCTGCGCATCGCCGAAAACACCGAGCCGCTGTCGACCAAGATCATCTCGTCCCAGGGGCCCGCGCGGGCCGTGCTGGAGGTGGTGGCGGGAACGGCGCAGAAATACGGCATCCGTCCCGGCGACCGCGTCGGCCACCCGCTGTTCGGCACCAAGTAGGGCGACCCGGCGGGGTTATTGCCGCCTTGCTGGCGGCTTGAAAGCTTGATGGCGCTTTGGGAAGCGTGTATCGACGGGGCTCGCCGGACATTCGGGGTATAGCGCAGCCTGGTAGCGCGGCAGTTTTGGGTACTGCAGGTCGTTGGTTCGAATCCAGCTGCCCCGACCAGTCCCGAGGTTGAAGCTCCTTCAATTCTCTCGATATTGCGCCGCGCTCATCCCGTTTCGCTGCCGCCGACGACGGTCAGGCTGGCAGGACGATCCCCGAGCAATTGCGCTCGTCGCAACTTTTGCGTGTGTCGGCGTGCCGGCGGCGTTTCGATTTCAGAACAACAGCCAATCGACCAGGCGCCAGGCGATCCAGGCGAGGGCGCAGATCCAGCCCAGCATGGCGATCCCGGCGACGCCAAGCCCGCACAGTGCGAACAGCGAACTTTCAGTCTCCGGCGTGGCCGAGAGCTTCTCGGTCGTATCGATTTGACTCACTGCATCCCCTTGGCTTGCGGCCTGCTGTTCGTTGGTCTCTGCTCGCTCGTGAAAATTCACCGGCCGCGCTCCAGCTCACACGGTCGTGAGGCGAGATGACCGTCCGTACATCGCGCGGGCATGGATCGCAGCCACGCGGCTTCCCCGGACAGACGGGAAGAACCTGCAACTCATGGCGCGGTGATTGGTTGCGACCGCAGAGGCGGGAACATGGCAACCAGGCGGGACAGGCCTACAACGCGCAGGGCACGCTCAGCGCCGGTGCGCAGAGCCCGTCGCGCATCTGAGCGAGCGCGATTGCGGGGGATGGGCAGGCGGGCCTATGGCGACCTGAAGCGCGCGCGAACCTTGCTTGAAGCCTTGCCTGAAGCCCTGGCGCTTGTTCTTCGCCAAACGCCACTTCTGCGCGATTTTTCAAGGCATTGCGCCGGCCGGCCCGCCGCAGAATTCGCAAATTGCTTCGAACCTTTGGCTGTCGCCATAGACATATAGGCATTGGGGATTTCAGCGCCCAATGCCTAAACGGACGCCGCCAAGCGATGATATTCCGCTTGAGCGGCGTCGCGCTATTCCGGGGATCAGTTCGTCGCGTACCAGCCGAGCGGAAACGGCAGGAACGGCCACGCCAGATGATTGTCGTTGGCCGCCTTCGGCGGTTCAGAGACGGATGTCTTGACTGTCTTGATGCGCGGCGCAGGCGGCACCGTGCACACCGCCAGGCGCAAACGTCCACATTGCATATTCATTGTGGTGCCCCAGTCAGCAAGTCATTTGAAAAATGAAGATCAGTTCGCAATTGCCACGCGTCCAAAACGGCGCGCTCATTCTCAAATTGTGCACGCATCATAGAAAGATCGGCGCCGGCTTTCAACGGGTCTTGGCGGGTACCCACGAGGGGTAAGGTTGACCAGTTAGGTTAAGGCCGAGTGGTTGTTGCAGCCACATTCCTGGCTGATATCAGGTCGGCAAGGCTCGCGATGGGGGGCCTGCAATCGGTGGTCACACAGGTCACAGTTCGTCGCGGCGCTCATATCTTGTGAGTTTTGCGTCATGTCTTTCGATCGCAACGTCCGAACCGTCCATCCGCAGTCGAGCTGGACCGAGATCTGGCACCTCTGGACCGTGATCGTGCCTCGCCGCTCGATCAACGGGCAGCTCGTCTATGGAAAGGTCTGGCGCCGCCACGACGGCCGCGACTGGATCTACAAGAAGTTCACCGAGTACGACACCGAGGCGGCCTGAGCCGGCTCCGCTGCCGCAACTGAATCTAGCGCCCCGTTCCGATTTCATCGGAACGGAAACGGCTCTAGGCGGCCTTTGCGGGCGAGGCGGCCGCCGCAGGCTTGGGCGGCGGCGGCTTCAACGGCTTGTCCTGCTTTTTCGACCAGGAAATGTAATAGGCCACCGTCGTCATGATCGCGATGCCGGCGATGCTGACGAAGATCTGCGCGAACAGCGAGCCCGAGCTCATCGACAGCTCGAAATGGCCGACGAAGGACAGGAACACGCCGACGCAGAATACGGCGAGCGACTGCTGGCCGCAGACGATCAAGGGATCGAACACCTTCCACTCCAGGCCGGGCCAGTCCTTGGGCACGAAGCGGATCACCAGGATCACGATCACGACGAAATGGAGGAAGCGGTAGGGCGCAAGGTTGGTCTTGTCGTTGGGGTTGAAGGCCGAGAACAGCCATCCCGGGAACATGCCGCCGAGGGTGGGGAAGCGGCCGGCCATGGTCATGACCAGCGCGAAGGCGAGATAGCCGAGGCAAAGCCACAGCGTGATCGGCGAATTGATCACGGCTCCCGAACGCCGGGCGCCGCCCATCGCGCACCAGGCGCCGAACACGAACAGCACCTGCCAGGCATACGGGTTGAAGTACCACTGGCCGGCCGGATAGGCGGTCAGGTTCAGGCCGTAATGGCGGGCGGCGAGCCACAGCACGATGGACAGCGCCATCGTCAGGTCGGGCTTGCGCAACATGAACCACAGCACCGGCGGAAACAGCCCCATCAGCACGATGTAGAGCGGCAGCACGTCGAGATTGAGCGGCTTGAAGCGCAGGAACAGGCCCTGGCGCAGCGTCTCGGTGGCGTTGTCGACGAGGCCGGCGACGTTGAACTCGTTGATCATGTCGGAATCGCCGAACCGCAGCGCCAGATAGCTGATCGAGGCGATGTAGATCACGAACAGGATGATGTGGGCGACGTAGAGCTGCCAGACCCGCTTGGTCAGCCTCGTGGCGCCGACGATGAAGCCGCGCTCGAGCATCATGCGCGCATAGACGAAGGAAGCGGTGTAGCCCGAGATGAAGACGAACAGGTCGGCGGCGTCGGAAAAGCCGTAGTTGCGGGTGGTGATCCAGTTCACCACGTTGTCGGGGATATGGTCGAGGAAGATCGCCCAGTTCGCGATGCCGCGAAACAGGTCGAGCCTGAGGTCACGGCCCTTTTCGGGAAGCGTGGCGTTGATGTTCAGGAAGGCCATGCGACGGAAGCTTTCGGAGGGGGCGGATACGCTGGTGTCGGCGAGACAGGGCCGCCGGGCGGGATCCCGGCGCGGAAGGCGGGTACGCAATTGTCACGGTGCAGCATAATGACTATACCCGTCGGCAAGGCACCCCCGGGGGACCGGAATCACCGATCAGTTCCCAAAAGGTGTCTCTATACTATGCCCGCGGTTTCCACCAACTGCTACCGTGACGCATCGAAATCGAACGAAAAGACCAAGAGGCCCGGACCACCCATGACCGCACGCATTTTCAAGCCCGCCAAGAACGCGATGCAATCCGGCCGGTCCAAGACCAAGGAATGGCAGCTGGATTACGAGCCGGAGCAGCCGCGTTCGGTCGAGCCGCTGATGGGATGGACCTCGTCCGGCGACATGAAGCAGCAGATCACGCTGCGCTTCCACAGCAAGGAAGAGGCGGTCGCCTATTGCGAGCGCAAGGGCATCGCCTACCAGGTGGTCGAGCCGCAAGAGTCGCGGCACCGGACGGTCGCCTATGCGGACAATTTCTCGTTCCGGCGCGGCGAGCCCTGGACGCATTGAGGGGCGGCTGGCTGCTCTGACTTCATACGACGTGATTTACTCGTCATGCCCGGGCTTGTTCCGGGCATCCACGTCTTTGGGGCGAGTGAGAGCGCGGATGGCCGCGACAAGCCCCGGCATGACGGTGGGGGTACCCCGCCCGCAGACATGACGTCGCGTCCGATGATCCCGATCGACGGATCGGCTATTGCGCTGGGCTGCGGCCCCTTGGCAGCGATTCCGCCGCGTGCTTCGCTGCCTCGCATGACACGATCATGGCGAGGTGGGGGATGGCCGGGCGTGACCAGCTCGACGGCGTCGATCTGAAGATCTTATCCGAGCTGCAGCAGGACGGTCGGGTGCGCAACAACGAGCTGGCACTGCGGGTCGGCGTGTCCGCGCCCAATTGCCTGCGGCGGCTGAAACTGCTGTTCAGCCGCGGCGTGATCCGGGCGGTCCGCGCCGTCATCGACGAGCGGCTGCTCGGCTATGAGGTGGTTTCGTTCGTCTCGATCCAGCTCGTGAGCCAGGCCCAGCCGGTGCTGGAGGCGTTCGAGAGCTCGATTGCCGCGATCCCGCGCATCCAGCAGTGCTGGCGGATTTCAGGCGACACCGACTACCTGCTGAAATGCGTCGCGCCGAACGTCGAAAGCATGCGCCAGCAGCTGCTGCATTTCGCCGCGATGCCTGATGTGAAGAACGTCCGCAGCTTTCCGGTGCTGGGCGTCGCGAAGGATGTGCCGCTGCCGTTACAGGATGTAGTGGCGGCACCCGTCGGATAGGGCGTTCAAGTCTCGCTACTGAAGTTCCGAAGTCAGGGGGCGCTTGCGCGCGGTGCGGTCGATTCGGATAGTTATAATAGCTTAGTAACTCACCTAACTGTGACATGTGATTTAGGCAGGACTGCAATGCGCGCAACCGTGATTGTCGGCATCTTTGCGCTGCCTAGATGCAGGGTGTGAACCTCGGTCTGCGTCGCACGCCGGGGATGCTTTTGTGGGACCCTAAGCAGGAAAAGACATCATGACATCGACTTCGAAGACGATCGCAGCCTCTGCTGCGACGCTGTTTGCGTCTGCGTTTTTTGTTCTGTCGGCGCCGGCTGCGAAGGCCGACGATTATTGCATCACCAACGGCGCCCAGGCCGCTCACGGCTGCGGCTATCCGACGATGGAAGCCTGCCGTCAGGCGGCCGGTGGCATCGGCGGCACGTGCTCGCAGGCCGGCGGCGCCAAGACTAGCAACGATGCGCTCGCCTTCCAGCCGAAGCAGACGAAGCAGCCCAAGGCTCGCCAGGGCGCGCAGAACTAACGCCTGAGATCGCGACCTGATCCGAGAGATTGCGTCCTCCGAGAGTGATCTCGGAGGACGTCAATTTATGACAAGCAGGTGACGCCGCGCCTCAGCGATAGCGCTCGCGAAATTCGCGCGGGCTAGCGCCGGTCCAGGTGCGGAAGGCGCGCGAAAAGCTCTTCTCGTTGCGGAAGCCGGCGATCTCCGCGATCCGCTTGATGGGGGCGCGGCCGCGCATCAGCTCCTGCTTGGCGAGCTCGAACTTTGCCTCTTCCTTGAGATCGCGCAGCGAGGTCGCTTCCTCGCGCAGGCGCCGGTGCATGGTGCGGGTCGAGAGCGCCAACTCGCTTGCGACATCCTCGGCGCCGACAATGCGCCCGCGTGCATTGCGCAGCACGCGGCGGACGCGCTCGACCAGCAGCCGGTCGCGCCGGTAGGGCAGCACGGTGAGCCGCAGCGCGCCCTTGAGCATGCTGTCGAGATCGGCGGGGCTGCGGGTCAGCGGCAGAGAGAGATAATGCTTGTCGAACACGATGCGGGCGCCGTCCGCACCAAAGCTCAAATGCCTGCAGAAGATCGTCGGATAGACCGAGACGTGGCCCGGCTCGGAATAGGGAAACTCGGCCGCACGCAGCGCGATCGCGGAATCGACGGCCCAGCAGGAGAAGCCGAGAACATA
Organism: Bradyrhizobium sp. 604_D8_N2_3; assembly: GCF_051810765.1. NCBI lineage: Bacteria > Pseudomonadati > Pseudomonadota > Alphaproteobacteria > Hyphomicrobiales > Nitrobacteraceae > Bradyrhizobium > Bradyrhizobium sp. 604_D8_N2_3. Next base: position 4,650,745 of record NZ_JBPWPM010000001.1, read on the forward strand.
GCGGAGCAGGGTGACCAGGCAGAATTCACGCAAGGGGCCGAGGTCGCGCTGTTCGCGAATGGAGATCGTCGCGGTCTCATCACCAAGCGAGAGCTCGAACAGCACGTCCTCGGTCAGCAGGCGATGATGCCGGCACCAGCGTTTTAGCGCGACTTCGAGATTGGGGGCCGTGATCGAGGCGCGGCACAGCATACCGTAGGTTCCCCAAGGCAGCCGGCGCGAGAACCAGCCAAGCGCTTCGTCGTCGAGCTCGCGCATGGCATGGCCGGCCAGCGCCTCGAACTGGGCCGCCGTCACCCGGCCGTCCCGGGATCGAACAAGGTCCCCGGCGACTTGCCCCTTGCCCAGCGCTTCCGCTGGATCCCGTCCGTAAACGGCATAAGCGGCAACCACGCCGCGGACGAAGGCGGCTGGGGTCATGGCGCGGCGGGGCGTCGCGGTCGCGGCTTGAAAGGGCATGAAAAATCCTCGCCAAACTTGGCGGAAAATGCAACCTTTTCGACCGCTGGGACGCCCGGGCGGGGGTAGGTTCGGACCCGACAAGAATACGGAGGAATCGCCTTGAACATCCCGAGCATCGATTTCGATCTGGGCGAAGACATCAGCATGCTGCGCGACACGCTGCGCGCCTTCGTGGAGGCGGAGATCGCCCCGCGCGCCGCCGAGATCGAGAAGGCCAATCTGTTCCCGGCCGACCTCTGGAAGCGCTTTGGCGACCTCGGCCTGCTCGGCATGACCGCGCCGGAGCAATATGGCGGCTCCAGCATGGGCTATCTCGCCCATATCGTCGCCATGGAGGAGATTTCGCGGGGCTCAGCCGCCGTCGGGCTGTCCTACGGCGCGCATTCCAACCTCTGCGTCAACCAGATCCGCCGCAACGGCAACGACGCGCAGCGCGCGCGCTATCTGCCGAAACTGATCTCCGGCGAATATGTCGGCGCGCTCGCGATGTCCGAGCCCGGCGCGGGCTCCGACGTCGTCTCGATGAAGCTGCGCGCAGACAAGCGCGGCGACCGCTATGTCCTCAACGGCTCCAAGATGTGGATCACCAATGGCGGCGACGCCGACGTGCTGGTCGTCTACGCCAAGACCGATCCGGAGGCGGGCCCGCGCGGCATGACCGCCTTCCTGATCGAAAAGGACTTCAAGGGTTTCACCCACGGCCAGCATCTCGACAAGCTCGGCATGCGCGGCTCCAACACCTATCCGCTGTTCTTCGACGAGTGCGAGGTGCCCGAGGAGAACGTGCTCGGCAAGGTCGGCGAGGGCGTCAAGGTGCTGATGTCCGGCCTCGATTACGAGCGCACGGTGCTGTCGGGCGGCCCGCTCGGCATCATGGCGGCCTGCATGGACGCCGTGGTGCCCTACATGCATGAACGAAAACAGTTCGGCCAGCCGATCGGCGACTTCCAGCTGATGCAGGGCAAGCTCGCCGACATGTATGCGACCTGGCAGTCGGCGCGCGCCTATGTCTATGCGGTCGGGCGCGCCTGCGACCGGGCCGACCACGCCCGCACGCTGCGCAAGGATGCGGCGGCCGCGATCCTCTATTCTGCCGAGAAGGCGACGTGGATGGCCGGCGAGGCGATCCAGGCACTGGGCGGCGTCGGCTACACCTCCGAATTCCCGGTCGGACGTCTCTGGCGCGACGCAAAACTCTACGAGATCGGCGCCGGCACCTCGGAGGTGCGTCGCATGCTGATCGGCCGCGAGCTGATGTCCGAGACGGCCTGAAACCTTCACCTCATTGGAATCAACATGCCGCTCCATTCCAGCATCGATACGTCTTCATCAGACTTTGCGCACAATTCCGAGGCCATGCGCGGGCTTGTTGCGGACTTGCGTGAAAAACTGAGCCAGGTCGCCGGCGGCGGCGGCGAGGTCTCGCGCAACCGCCACACCTCGCGCGGCAAGATGCTGGCGCGCGAGCGCGTCGACCTGCTGGTCGATCCCGGCACCTCGTTCATGGAGCTGTCACCGCTGGCGGCGTACGGCCTCTATGGCGGTGACGTGCATTCGGCGAGCGTCATCACCGGCGTCGGGCGCATCGCGGGCCGCGAATGCGTGATCGTCGCCAACGACGCCACCATCAAGGGCGGCACTTACTACCCGATGACGGTGAAGAAGCATCTGCGCGCGCAGGACGTGGCGCGGCAGAACAATCTTCCCTGCGTCTACATGGTCGATTCCGGCGGCGCCTTCCTGCCGCTCCAGGACGAGATCTTTCCGGACGAACGCCATTTCGGCCGCATCTTCTACAACCAGGCCCAGATGTCGTCGCAGGGCATTCCGCAGATCGCGATCGTGATGGGGTCCTGCACCGCCGGCGGCGCCTATGTCCCCGCGATGTCGGACGAGAGCATCATCGTGCGCAACCAGGGCACCATCTTCCTCGGCGGCCCGCCGCTGGTGAAGGCCGCGACCGGCGAGGTGGTGAGTGCCGAGGAGCTCGGCGGCGCCGACGTGCATTCGCGGCAGTCGGGCGTGACCGACCACTACGCCCAGAACGATGCCCATGCGATCGGCATCGCCCGGCGCATCGTCGGCACGCTGAAGCCGTCGGTGCGGCCGAACCTCAACATGCACAAGCCGCGCGATCCGCTGTTTGCGGCGGAAGAGATCTACGGCGTGGTGCCGGTCGACGGCCGCAAGCCGTTCGACGTCCGTGACATCATCGCCCGCATCGTCGACGGCTCGGAGTTCGACGAGTTCAAGAAACTCTACGGCACGACGCTGGTCTGCGGCTTCGCCCATGTCTGGGGCTATCCGGTCGGCATCATCGCCAACAACGGCATCCTGTTCAGCGAGAGCTCGCTGAAGGGCGCGCATTTCATCGAGCTGTGCTGCCAGCGCGGCATTCCCTTGGTGTTCCTGCAGAACATCACCGGCTTCATGGTCGGCAAGAAGTACGAGGCCGGCGGCATCGCGCGGGACGGCGCCAAGCTCGTCACGGCGGTCGCGACCGCCTCGGTGCCGAAATTTACCGTCGTGATCGGCGGCTCCTACGGCGCCGGCAATTACGGCATGTGCGGCCGTGCCTACTCGCCGCGCTTCCTGTGGATGTGGCCGAACGCGCGCATCTCGGTGATGGGCGGCGAGCAAGCCTCGATGGTGCTGAGCCAGGTCCGCCGCGACAACATCGAGGCCAAGGGCGATAGCTGGTCGAAGGAAGAGGAAGACAAGTTCCGCGAGCCTATCCGCGCGCAATATGAGAGCCAGGGGCATCCGTATTACGCTACCGCGCGCCTGTGGGACGACGGCGTGATCGACCCGGCCGACACGCGCCTCGTGCTCGGCCTCGGCCTTTCCGCGGCGTCGAATGCGCCGATCGAGCCTACGAAATTCGGCCTGTTCAGGATGTGATGCGATGGACCGTTCAATGCTCTATCGGCGTTTTCGCACGCTCCTGATCGCCAACCGCGGCGAGATCGCCTGCCGCGTCATCCGCACCGCGCGAGCCATGGGCCTGCGCACGGTCGCGGTCTATTCCGAGGCCGACCGCGACGCGATGCATGTCGCGCTCGCGGATGAGGCCGTGCTGCTCGGTCCGGCGCGGGCCCGCGACAGCTACCTCAGTGTCGAGCGGCTGATCGAGGCCGCGCGAAAGACCGGCGCGGAAGCCGTGCATCCCGGCTACGGTTTCCTGTCCGAAAATGCCGAGTTCGCGCGGGCGTGCCTGGAGGCGGGCCTGGTGTTCGTCGGCCCGACCGCCGCGATGATGACGGCGATGGGCTCGAAGTCCGGCTCCAAGGAGCTGATGGAGAAGGCCGGCGTGCCGCTGGTGCCCGGCTATCACGGCGAGGCTCAGGACGACGCGACGCTTTCGAAGGCCGCGGACAAGATCGGCTTCCCGATCCTGGTGAAGGCGTCCGCCGGTGGTGGCGGCCGCGGCATGCGCATCGTGCGCTCGGCGGACGAGCTTGGACCGGCGATCGTCAGCGCCAAGCGCGAGGCCAAGGCTGCGTTCGGCGACGACCGCATGCTGATCGAAAAATATGTCGACAATCCCCGCCACATCGAGGTGCAGATCATCGGCGACAGCCACGGCAATCTGCTGTCACTGTTCGAGCGCGAATGCACGCTGCAGCGCCGGCACCAGAAGGTGATCGAGGAGGCACCGTCGCCGACGCTCAATCCAGCCCAGCGCGAGACCGTCTGCGCCGCCGCGCGAAAGGCGGCCGGCGCGGTGAACTATGTCGGCGCCGGCACGATCGAGTTCGTCTCCGACGGTAAGGACGTGTTCTTCATCGAGATGAACACGCGTCTTCAGGTCGAGCATCCCGTGACCGAGCTGATCACCGGCATCGATCTGGTCGAGTGGCAGCTGCGCGTCGCCTTCGGCGAGGCGCTGCCGCTGAAGCAGGACGAGATCCGGCTCAATGGCCACGCGGTCGAGGCGCGCGTCTACGCGGAAAATCCGACCAAGAACTTCATGCCGTCGGTCGGGAGGATCTCGACCTGGCGCTTGCCGGCGGAAACCGGCGGCCTGCGCATCGACGCCGGCTATCGCGAAGGCGATACGGTCTCGCCCTATTACGATGCCATGCTCGCAAAAATGATCGCGTGGGCGCCGACGCGGGACGTCGCGATCGAGCGGCTGAATCGCGGGCTGCAAGACTCCGACGTCCGCGGCATCGTCACCAACATCCCGTTCCTGTCGGCGCTGATGACGCATCCGAAGGTGCGGACCAATGCGATCGATACCGGCTTCATCGAGCGTGAGCTGGCGGGCCTGACGCAGGCCTCGCCGGCACCCGGCGAGCTCGAGCTGTGCGCTGCAGTCGCCGCTGTTATCAACGACGAGCGCCAGGCCGCGCAAGACGAGGCGAATTCGCCCTGGAAGACCTTTGGCTGGATGCCGGTCGGCCGTCGCCAGCGCAGCTTTGCCTTCCGCGTCGGCCATGGGCCGGAGCAGATGATCACGCTGAACTATGGCAGCGGGCCGTCGACGCTGGTGATCGGCGACCGCGAGTTGGCGTTCACGATCGCGCCTCGTGACGGCGGCTTCGATCTGACGCTCGATGGCGTCAAATCGCAGGTCGCAGCCGTGATCGACGGTCATGAGCTGTATTTGCGCACACGCAACGGCCGCTTCGACCTGCATTGGGTCGATCCGTTCGGCGGCGAGAGCGAAGAGCATGTCGGAGAGGACAAGATCGCGGCGCCCTTGCCGGGCACGGTCGTCGCCGTGCTGGCCGAGGAGGGCGCCAAGCTCGACAAGGGCGCGCCGATCCTCACCCTGGAAGTGATGAAGATGGAGCAGACGCTGCGCGCGCCCTATGCCGGCGTGCTGAAATCGATCAAATGCAAGGTCGGAGACATTGTCCAGGAGGGCGTCGAGCTCGCCGTGGTCGAGCCATCGGGAGAGTGAGATGAGCGATCCCGTCCGCATCATCGAAATGGGGCCGCGCGACGGCCTCCAGAACGAGAAGACGCCCGTCAGCGTCGAGGCCCGCATCGCCTTCATCGAGGCGCTCGTAGCCGCTGGCCTCTCTACGGTCGAGGTCGGCGCCTTCGTTTCGCCCAAGGCGATCCCGCAAATGGCGAGCTCGGACGCCGTGCTGCGCGGCGTCAGCTACGTCAAGGGCGCCGAATTCCACGTGCTGGTGCCGAACGAGAAGGGCTATGACGCCGCGCGCGCTGCCGGCGCGCAAGTCGTCTCCGTGTTCGCGGCGGCCTCGGAAGGGTTTTCGCGCGCCAATATCAACTGCACGGTCGCGGAGTCCATCGAGCGCTTCAAGCCGGTGCTGGCGCGCGCCCAGGCGGATGGCGTCAGGGTCCGCGGCTATATCTCCTGCGTGCTGGGCTGTCCGTTCGACGGCGAGATCAAGCCGAAGGCGGTCGCCGATCTCGCCAACACGCTGTGGGAGCTCGGCTGCTACGAGATCTCGCTCGGCGACACCATCGGTGTCGGCACGCCTGATAAGGCCAAGGAGATGCTGCGCGCGGTCAGCGCCAATATCCCGCCGGAAAAACTCGCGATGCATTTCCACGACACCTACGGCCAGGCGCTCGCCAATCTCTATGCCGGCCTGGAGGAGGGCGTCCGCGTCATCGATTCCGCTGCCGGCGGCCTCGGCGGCTGCCCCTACGCGCCGGGTGCGACCGGTAACGTCGCGACCGAGGACGTCGTTTACATGCTCGAAGGCATGGGCGTCAGGACCGGCGTCGACATGGACAAGCTGCTGGCGGCCACGAACGAGATGAGCGGCGTGCTGGGCAAGCCGCCTGTGAGCCGCGTAGCCTCCGCGCTGAACGCGAAGAAGAAGCGGGCTGCTTCCTAGCTTCGTAGGGTGGGCAAAGGCGCGTAGCGCCGTGCCCACCATCTCTCCGCGATTTTGATCTCAAATGGTGGGCACGCTTTCGCTTTGCCCACCCTACGAAACTGTGCCTTCAGGCCGCCTTCAGCCCGACATCCGGCAGGAGCGGCCGGTTCTTGAGCGCCTTGGCCATCATGGCCTCGACCTCGGCCTTCTCCTGCGGCAGCAGCGCGAGGCGGGGCGGGCGGGTCAGCGCGGTGCCGCGGCCCATGATGTGCTCGCACAGCTTGATGCACTGGACGAGGTCGGGGCGCGCATCGAGATGCAGCAGCGGCATGAACCATTCGTAGATCGGCATGGCCTCGGCAAAGCGGCCGGCCTTGGCAAGACGAAACAGCGTCTCGCCCTCGCGCGGGAAGGCGTTGGACATGCCGGAGACCCAGCCCACCGCGCCCATGGCGATGCTCTCGACGATGACGTCGTCCAGCCCTGCGAACAGCACGAAGCGGTCGCCGACCATGTTCCTGGTGTCGATGAAGCGCCGCGTGTCGCCCGAGGAATCCTTGAAACAGACCACGGTCTCGACGTCGGCGAGCGAGGCCAGGATGTCGGGGGTGACGTCGTTCTTGTAGATCGGCGGGTTGTTGTAGAGCATCACCGGCAGGTCGGTCGCGCTGGCAACCGCGCGGAAATGTGCGGCGGTCTCGTGCGGCTTGGACGAATAGACCAGCGCCGGCATCACCATCACGCCGTCGATGCCGACGCGCGCGGCTTCCTTGGCGGTCTCGACCGCAAAGGCGGTGGTGAATTCGGCGATGCCGCACAGTACCGGCACGCGGCCTTTCGCGACGGATTTCGCCGTCTCCATGATCGCGACCTTCTCCTTGCGCTCCAGCGAGGTGTTCTCGCCGACCGAGCCGCAGACGATCAGGCCGGAGACACCGTCGCGGATCAATCCGTCCATGACCTTGGCGGTCGCGTCGATGTCGAGCGAGAGATCGTCGTGGAATTGCGTGGTGACGGCCGGGAAGACGCCTTCCCAGGAAACGCGGCGGCTCATGATGTGACTCCAAGTGAGTTTGCCGGCGGGGGGCTGGGGCCGCCGGCTGTGGTGAAGAGGATGGCGAATGGGATCAGAGCGTCGCGCCGACCTTGCGCAGCTCGGCGAGGACAGGTGCCTTGGGCAGCCAGATCTTGTCGAACTCAGCGATGACGGCCTCGGTGTCGCCGGGCGGGACCTGGCGGATCGGGATCGGCGCGTTCTTGAAATTCTCGATCAGCGCGGGCTCGTTGGAGGCCAACTCGTCGATCTGCGCGTCCAGCGTCGACTTCACCGTCTTGGCGATCAGCTCGCGGTCGGCTGCGGGGAGCGTCTGCCAGACCCGGCCCGAGACCACTGCCGCCATCGGCATGAAGACGGCGTTCATCTGCAGGATCACCTTGGAGACCTTGTCGAAGCGCTGGTTCCAGGAGAATTCGAGATCGGCCTCGAGGCCATCGACCTGGCCGTTGGCCATCGCGTCGAACACCTGCGGCGTCGGGATCGGCGTCGGTGCGGCACCGAGCGAGGAATAGAAGTCGCGATAGACCGGCGTCGGGTTGATGCGCAGCTTCATGCCCTTGATGTCGGCGAGCGAGTTCAGGTCCTTGGAGGAGAACACCGCGCGCATGCCGGTGATGCCCCAGCCGAGGCCGATGGTGCCGGTCTCCTGCGGCAGTACATCGAACAGCTTCACCGCCGCCGGATGCCGCACGAATTTCGCGACCGCAGGCGTCGAGCGGACGATGTAGGGCGCATTGATTGCGGCGATGTGTGGCACGCGCGAGCCGAGCTCGGCGGCCTGGATGAAGCCCATGTCGAGCGCGCCGGACTGCAATTGCTGCATCATCGCGGGCTCGTTGCCGAGCTGGCCGGAATGGAACACGGTCAGGGTGAGCCGGCCGTTGGTGGCCGCCTTGAGATCGTCGCCGAACTTGAGCGCCGCCTTGTTCCAGGAATGGCCGTTGGGCGTGATCAGGCCGAGGCGGAATTCCTTGGCCTGGGCAAGCGCCAGCGACGGTGCGAACACCGAGGCGGCGGCACTGGCGGCGAGAAAGCGGCGGCGTGAAAGCGGCATGGTCTGGCTTCCTTTTGAACGGGCCTATTTGATGAGGATCAGCGAGAGCGAGGGGTAGAGCGAGAGCAGCACCAGCAGGACGCAGGAGATGACGAAGAACGGCAGCGTCACCATGAACATCTTGCCGGGCTTGGCGCCGGTGACGGCGGCCGCGACGAAGAAGCAGAGCCCGACCGGCGGCGACAGCAGGCCAAGCACGAGGTTGATCACCACCACGACGCCGAAATGCCGGGGATCGATGTGGTAGACGTCGGTTGCGACCGGCAGCAGGATCGGCACCGTCATGATCAGGCCGGGAATGCCGTCGATGACAGTGCCGATGATCAGCAGGATGACGTTACAGATCAGCATGAAGCTGACCGGGTCCTTGGCGGCGGACTGGATCCAGCCGGCGGTTTCCTGCGGCACCTTGCCGAAGATCAGCACCCAGGAGAACACCGCCGCGGCGGCCACCAGGAACAGCACGATCGCCGAATAGATGGCGCTGCGCAGCATCATCTGCGGCAGCTGCGAGAACTCGAATTCCTTGGTCCAGTATTTCCCGACGAGTGCTGCGGCGACCGCGCCGACGGCCGCGGATTCCGTCGCATTGGCGAGGCCGCTGAGGATGGTGCCGACGATGACGATCGGGATCAGCAGGGTGGGTGACGTCCGCAGGATCGTCATGACGCGCTGGCGCGGCGTCTGATAATCCGCGCGGGGATAATTGTAGACATACCCCATCAGCGCGATGACGAGGCAGAACATCACCGTGAGGATCACGCCGGGCACGATGCCGGCGATCAGCATGTCGCTGACCGAGACCTGCGCGAGCACGCTGTAGACCACGAACATCACCGACGGCGGAATGATCGGGCCGAGCATGCCGCCATAGGCGGTCAATCCCGCCGCGAAGGTCTTGTCGTAGCCCTTCTTCTCCATCTCCGGGACCATGATCTGCGCCATGATCGCGACCTGCGCAGTGGCGGATCCCAGGATCGAGGAGATGAACATGTTGGCGAGGATGTTGACGTAGGCGAGCCCGCCCTTGAGCGAGCCGACGAAGGCCATCGCCATGTCGACGATGCGCCGCGTGATGCCGCCGCCGTTCATGATCTCGCCGATCAGGATGAAGAGTGGGATAGCGATCAGACCGTAGCTGTCGACACCGCCGAACAGCTGGAGCGGATAGGACTGGAACAGCACCGGATTGCCGGATGCTGCGATGTAGACGAGGCCGGCGAGGCACAGGCAGAGGCCGATCGGCACGCCGACCAGCATGATCGCGACGAAGGCGGCTGACGTGATCATCAGTTGACCCCGTCGAGCTCGGAGAGCGCAAAGCCCTTCGGCGGCGTGCGCGGGACCAGCTCGAGATCTTCCAGCAGGTTGGCGAGGCCGTGGATGGTCATCGAGACCGCGAAGATCGGCAGCGTCAAATAGAGCACCCAGGTCGGCCAGTTCAGCGTCTGGGTGTGCTCGGTGTAGAGGAAGTTGAAGGTCTCGGCCGCGAGCTTGCGCCCGTCGAAGCCGGCGCGCGCAAGACCAATCGGGTCCATCCAGAGCACGCAGGTAACGATCAGTGCGATTCCGAACGCGACGACCATGCCGGTCGAGATCACCTTTGCGATCTTCTGGTGCCGTGGCGAAAGACGCTCCGTCAGCATGGTGACCGCGAAATCGAGCCGCAGCCGCGTCATCGCGGAGGCGCCGACAAAGGTCAGCCAGACCACGCAATAGACCGCGGATTCATCGATCCAGTAGATCGGGAAGCGCGCGTAGCGGGTGACGACGTTCACCAGGATCAGGCCGGTGAGCAGGTACATCAGGCCCATCAGCGCGACGCGCTCGACGGCGAGCAGGGCACTGGACGCGCCGACGACCATGCGTCGAACGCTGAATGCGCGCGTGGCCAGCATCGTCTGCTCGATCATGAAAGAGGCCCCGACCCCTGAGAAATCTCGTGCTATCGGCAAATGTATAATTTATACATTTTGCGTGTCAAACGGAGATTGCGGTCATTTCGGCGGCAGGACGCGCTTTTGCTGGGCACTGGCTTTTGCCGGGCTGCGCACTTTTGTTGGGCCCCTCAACATGCAAGAGAGAGACCGCTTCGGCCGGATGAGTCGGGAAGGACAACAGAAGGTCAGATGAAACAGCCTCTGAAGCATCGCACCCTGTCGGCCGCGATCGTCGACCAGCTCAGGCAGGCGATCCTCGACGGCACCTATCCGGCCGGCTCGCAACTGCGTCAGGACGCGCTTGGCGAGGCCTATGGCGTCAGTCGCATCCCGGTGCGCGAAGCGCTGTTCCAGCTCGAAGCCGAAGGCCTGGTGCGCATCGTCCCGCAGAAGGGCGCGATCGTCTCGGAGCTGTCGCTGGACGAGATCAACGATGTGTTCGACCTGCGCGGAATCCTGGAGCCACGCCTCCTGGCGCAATCGGCGCCGCGTTTCACCGCCGATGATTTCAGCGGGCTCGATGACATCCACAAGAGCTTCGAGAAGGCGATCAAGGCGCGTAACGTCAGCGAATGGGGCCAGCTCAACGCCGATTTTCACATGGCACTCTACGTTCACGCCCCGCAGCCGCGTACGCGCGCGATCGTGCTGTCGCTGCTCCAGACCAGCGACCGCTACACGCGCCTCCAGCTCTCCAACACCAAGGCGATGGGGACAGCCGAGAAGGAGCACGCCCATCTAATCGCGCTCTGCCGTGCACAGAAGGTCGAGGAGGCCTGCCGGTTCCTGGAGCGGCACATCGAGGCGGTGCGCAAGGATCTGTTGCAGGTGGTGGCCGGCAGCACGATCGCGCCGAAGGCACGGCGGAAGAGCGAGTCGTAATCGATGCGCTAGTAGGGTGGGCAAAGGCGCACTTGCGCCGTGCCCACCACGCTGTCCAACGGACACGATAAATGGTGGGCACGCTTCCGCCCTTCGCTCTTCGAGCTACGGCGGACAAGTCGCTTTGCCCACCCTACGGCAGCATCATCTGCTCCCGTCCGGCCCCATCACCAGGTCCGGCAGCCCGGTCGAGATTCCCGGGAAGAAGCACAGCAGCAGCACCGCGAGCATCATCAGCAGCACGAAGGGCAGGGTGCCCCAGATCACCTCACGCAGGGGAATATCCGGCGCGACGTTGCGGATGACGAAGATGTTGAGGCCGACCGGCGGATGGATCAGCCCCATCTCCATCACGATGGTCATGACCACGCCGAACCAGATGATGTCGAAATTGGCGGCGCGGAGCGGCGGCAGGATGATCGGCGCGGTCATGAGAATAATGGAGACCGGCGGCAGGAAGAAGCCGAGCACGACGACCATGACGAGGATCGCGAACAGCAGCTCCCAGCGCGGCAGGTGCATCGCGACGATGGATTCGGCGACCGATTGCGAGATGTGCAGATAGCTCATCACGTAGGAATAGAGCAGCGACATGCCGATGATCATCATCAGCATGGTCGATTCCCGGATCGTCGACTTCAAGATCGGGGCGAGGTCGCTCGGCCGCCACACGCTGTAGATCGCCGCTATCAGCGCCAGCGCGAGCAGGCCGCCGAGGCCGGCGGTTTCCGACGGTGTCGCGTAGCCGCCATAGAGCGCGATCATGACGCCGGTGAGCAGCAGCACGAAGGGGATTACACGCGGCAGCACGCTGAAGCGTTCGGCCAGCGTGTATTCGTCGCGGGCCAGGATCGCAGCCTCAGGCCCGCCTTTCTCAAAGATCGCCTGCGCCGCGGCATATTCCTGGCGAAAGCGGATCACCGCATAGGCGCCGAACAGCGAGACCAGCAGCAGGCCGGGGCCGATGCCGGCGAGGAAGAGCCGGCCGAGCGATTTTTCCGCGGCGACCGCGAACAGGATCATCGTGATCGAGGGCGGCAGCAGAATGCCGAGCGTGCCGCCGGCCGCGATGATGCCGGCAGCAAATCCGCCGGAATAGCCGCGCTTGCGCATCTCGGGGATGCCGGCCGATCCGATCGCCGAGCAGGTCGCGGGGCTGGAGCCCGCCATCGCCGCAAACAGCGCACAGGCGAACACGTTGGCGACGCCGAGGCCGCCGGGGACGCGATGCAGCCAGGCATGCAGGGCCGAATAGAGATCCTGGCCGGCGCGCGATTTGCCGATCGCGGCGCCCTTCAGGATGAAGAGCGGGATCGACAGCAGCGTGATCGAGGCCATTTCCTCGTAGACGTTCTGCGTCACCGTATCCAGGGACGCGGCCGGCATGTAGATGCCCATGAACACGACCGCGACCGCGCCGAGCGCGAACGCGATCGGCATGCCTGAAAACATCACGACCAGCGTCGCGATACCGTAGGCGAGGCCGATACCGAAAACGCTCATGGACGCCTGGCTCCTGCGAAAGGCAGCGCAAGCTGCACGAGGATCTGGATGCAGAGCAGGCTCATCCCGAGCGCCATCAGCGAATAGGGAATGGCGAGCGGCGGCGACCACATCGAGTTCGAGACCTGGCCGTCGACATAGGCTTCATGGGTCAGCGTCCACGACTTCCAGGTGAAAAAGGCGCAGAACAGGAACGTCGCGGCATCGACCAGCCAGAGCCTGATCCGGTTCGCGAGCGGCGACAGCAGGCCGACAAAGGCCTCGATGCCGATATGGCCGCGGTTCTGCTGCACATAGGCCGCCGTCATGAAGGTGGCGCCGACCAGGAGGAATACGGCGGCCTCGTCCTGCCAGTAATTGGCGGCCTTGAACAGAGCGCGGCTGAGCACGCTGTAGCTCAGGATGGCGCAGGCCGCGATCAGCGCGATCGCTGCGAACACGACGATGATGGTGTTGAGGACGGCGAGACCGCGATCGATCGCCGCCGCAAGGCCGGTCCCTGCGGCAGCGTTCGCTTGGTCGTCACGATCCGGAAGCGGACCGTGGCTCATGCGCCGACGTCGGAGGCGAGCTTGAGCAGGTTGGCGGCGGTCGCGGTCTTGGCGCCGTAATCCTTCCACGCGGTGTCGCGGGCGATGTCGCGCCATTTGCCGACGGTGGCGGCATCGAGCGCACTGACCTTGGCGCCGGCCTTCTCGTAGACCTTGGCGACCTCGACGTCGTCGTCCTGCGCGCCCTTGCGGCCGAAGGCTTCGAGCTCGGTGCCGACCGCGAGCAGGACGTCCTGCTGGTTCTTCGGCAGCTTGTCGAAGATCGCCTTCGACATCATCAGCGGCTCGAGCATGAACCAGTAGGAGGCACCCGCACCCGAGGTCAGCGACTTCGCGACCTCTTCGAGCCGGAACGAGATCAGGCTGGTCGAGGAGGTGATGCCGGCATCGCAGGCGCCGGTCTGCATCGCCGCGTAGATTTCGTTCGACGGCACCGAGAGCACCGAGGCGCCGGCGGTCTGGAGCACCATGTCCATCTCGCGCGAGCCGCCGCGCACCTTCATGCCCTTGGCATCTTCAGGGGCGACGATCGGTTTGGAGCGGCTGGCGACGCCGCCGGCCTGCCACACCCAGGTGAGCAGGATGATGCCCTTGTCGGCGAGGAAGTCAGTCAGCGCCTTGCCGACCGGCGCCTTCTTCCAGCGCATGCCCTGGTCGTAGGTGGTCACGAGGCCCGGCATCAGGCCGATATTGGTCTCCGGTAGCTCACCACCGGCGTAAGGCATCGGATAGAGGCTGATGTCGAGCGCGCCCTTGCGCATCGCGGAGAACTGCGCGTTGGTCTTGATCAGCGAGGAGTTCGGATAGATTTCTGCAGCGATGTCGCCTTTGCTGCGCTTGGCGACTTCAGCCGCGAACATGCGGCAGAGCCGGTCGCGGAAGTCGCCCTTGTCGATGGTCCCTCCCGGGAATTGATGCGAGATCTTCAGCGTGGTCGCGGCATGCGCGGTACCAGTGCCGAAGCGAAGAATGGCGGGTGCGGCGACGGCGGTCGCGATCAGATGACGGCGCGTGAGCATGGTGTATCCCCTTGGACGGCCCTTGGCCGGTTCTTGTTTGGTGTGAGGTGGGCTGGGTCCTTGAGACCAGCGCATAGGTCCATCCTAGCCGGTCTCTCACCCAATATTCTCTCATCTGATAGTTCGAGACCGAATGCCGGGGCAAGTGCCGGCCTTGCTGCAGTGCACACGGAACATCCTCGCAGCCGGCCCGCAGAAATTTTGTCAGTGGGCGCGTAACAACGCCAGCGGGCAATCCGTCGAGATCAGATAGCGGCGTCCGTCGCTGACAAACACCATCTCGAAGGGAAATCACTCATGACCATTCGCACCCGCATCGTGCTCGGCGTCTCGGCTGCCGCTCTGTCGCTTGGCCTCGCGCTGTCGCCGGCCGCTTTTGCCCAGGACAAGATGGGCAAGGACGACGGCATGATGAAGAAGGACACGATGTCCAAGGACGGCATGAAGAAGGACACCATGTCCAAGGACGACGGCATGAAGAAGGACCACATGTCGAAGGACGGGATGAAGAAAGACGACGGGATGATGAAGAAGAACTGATCTTCCGCCGTCGTCGCGGCGTCTGCGAAGGCAGACGCGCGCTTGGAAGTCCGAGGGCGGTCACATGGACCGCCCCCAGCGATGTTTCAGTTCAACTTCACTTGAACGCGACGTGAGTTGAACGTGACTTGCGAACGTTACTTCCGCTTGGCCTTTCGGGCAGCGTAGCGGGCGTCGCGCTTGGCCTTTTGCTCGGCCTCGACTTCAGCCTGCTTGGCGATCGCTTCTTCCGCTTCGCGGGCGATACGCGCGGCTTCGGCCGCTGCAGCTTCTTCCGCAATACGCTTCTGCTCAGCCTTCTCGGCTTCGCGCGCGGCCTTTGCCTCTGCGCGCTTGGCCGCGAGCGCCTCGCGCTCAGCACGACGTGCCGCCACCGCCGGATCATCCAGCCCGGGCTGCGACTTGAATTTGTTCAAAAGATTTTTGCGCGCTTCCTGCGCCGCCTTTTGCCGGTCTGAAAACCCGGGTTCCCTAAATCCACTCACGGGCCTTGCCTTCCTCGCTTTCAATCCTACATCGGTGACTGTTGGTACGTCGGCTGGGCATAGCAGGCACCACGCGACGCAGAAGCGTGTACATCGGCGCGCGTCGCGAAGCCACCCATAATCGCAGCCGATCAGGTAGACGAAAAATCGCCACCACCGACGATCTCTCGTAGCCCCGAAAAACTGCCGAATTGTGATGTCCTTCATAGAGGACCACACGGAGCGGCGCCTAGCGTCCGCCCGGTACGAGACGGAGCACGGGCATGATGATCTCAAGACTGAGCCCGAAGGCGCTCGCAATCGCCGTCGCGGTGGTCGCCTTGGCTGGCGTCGCACTGTTGCTCGCCCGCCCTAAGCCGATCGAAAGTGCCGTCCTCGGCGCGGATTGGGAATGCACCCAGACCGCATTCTTGCTGACGACCTGCGCACCTCGGGCCACTCCGGCGGTCGAAACCTCGCGCAAGGATGCGATCCGGCAGACCCGGGGCTGAACGATCGACCGGGATGTGACGCGACGTCGCAGAGGTGGTAAAGCCGGCTCACCCCTGCGATCGGCCAGTCATGTCCAAGTCTGAGTCCAAGCCCGAATCCAAGCCCGAACCGGGCAAAAAGCCCAAATCCCTCGCAAAACCTCAATCCGGCGACAACCGTCGTGGTGCGATTGCCGGATTGATCATCGCGCTCGTGATCCTCGGTGTCGGCTGGTGGCTCGCCCGCGATCTCACCGCGGCCAGCAAGATGCAGGACTGCCTGATGTCGGGGCGGACCAACTGCAATGTGATCGAGCCGGCGCGCTAGAGCGGTTCCGCCGCGCCCCCAGGGCCGAAAATTGCCGTGATCTTAATCATTTGTAACGGGACTTAGCCGACCAAAGCAGGTCAGTTATGTCCGCCGGCATCAGCCAGGCGCGAGGCGAATCGTCTATCGCGCTAGGCACCACGGCAATCGCGAGAGTAGGGGGTTAAGCACGCATGAGTGCGTCCAGCCGCATGAAGATCATTATTCCCTTGGTTTCGGCCATGTCCCTTGTCGCGCTGTCGGCGCAGGCACAGGACTCATTGCCGCCAAGACCCCAGGCCCAGCCGCCTGCGGGGCCCGGCGCGGGCGCGCCGCCCCAGAACAATCAGAACATGCGCAAGGGCCCCCCGCCGCAGCAGGCGGCCCGGCCCGCGCAACAGCCCGGCGGCCAGCCCCACGCCGGCGGCCCCGGTCCCGGCCCGCACGGAGCAGGTGGCCCGCCGCCCGGACGCAATTACGCCAGGGGCCCCGCACCGGAGCGCGACTGGGGCGGACACGCCTATCGCGGCAATCGCGCCTGGGATGGCGGGCGCTGGCGCCACGAGGTCCGCAACGGCCGCTCCGGCTGGTGGTGGGACGTCGGCGGCGTCTGGTACTATTATCCGCAGCGGATGGCCGGCCCGCCGGCCTACATCTCCGAGGATTACTTCGACGACATGCCGGTGGCCTATGCTCCGGCGCCGCCTCCCGTCGCCTACGAACCGCCGCCGCCTCCGCCACCGGCTGATCCCGGCGCAAGCGCACTTGGCGGCGCCATCGTCGGCGGCGTGCTGGGCGGCCTGATCTCGGGCAACGCCTCGGGCGCGGCCGCGGGTGCCGTGATCGGCGGCGCCACCGGCGCGATCGCCGGCGCCACGGCTGCCTCGCGGCCCGGATATTATTTCGCCCAGGGCAATTGCTACTACCGCTATCCGAGCGGCCAGTATGTGCAGGCCGATCCTCGCGCGTGTTACTGAGGCTTCAGGCAAGGTCTGAAACAAGGAGGCGGGCGCAGGCCCGCCTCTTTTTGTCTGGGCAACGTATTGCTTGCTGACGCGATACTGATCGCTTCGCGCGTCACACCAGCCAGTTGAAGAACGCGATCGCGGCCCAGACCAGGCCTGCGATCCAGGCCAGCATCACGATACCGATGGTGGCAAGAAACGTGGCGCCGAACAGGTCGGGCCTTGCGCGTCGCGTTGGGACGTGAGCCTCGGCTGCTGCTTCCTGTGTCATGATGGACCACCCATGCCCTCTCGCGGTGGTGCGAGCGGTTGAGTTCTGTTTAGCCGAGACGCCGGTTGCAGGCTGTGACGCACTTCACAGATGCGTCAGGGTGGGTTCGGACGACGCGAAGCCACCCCGCATTCATACGGACGAAATTGCCATCGGTCCGTCCATATCGGTCGGTTAGGTTCGGCCTCATGTGCCCCAAGTACGACCCACAGCACGAAGCCGAGGCGGCGATGAAGCGGGCCGCGGCGTCCGCCGACGGCGCCGACCGGCAGAGACTGATCCAACTGGCTCTGGCCTGGCATCAGCTCGCCCGCGACCGGCGCGACGAGCAGACGGACTAATCGCATCCTCGGCGAGATCTCGCGCCAATGGCCGGCCGAGGTCGGGACGCTGGTTGGCCTGCATGAGAAAGCCCCGTGCTCGGGGGGACAAGCACGGGGCCCTTCAAAGCCGACCGGGGCTGGCGGGTCGGCACCACTCCATTCCGTTGCAGCCAACGTGCTGGTCGTGATCTCGTTCGCGGCGCTACGCATTTCGTCGCGCCGTGGTTCGCTGCGACAGACGTTGCGCGGTTAGGAACATCCGTTCCCCGTCGACGTTGGCCGGCTATGACAGACCCCGAATTGCGCGCGCAGTCTTTCGAGATCGCCTGGAAATATCTCGACCAATCCGGCCTGCTCACCGGTGAGCCCAATGATTCAGCCCGCTTCATCCTGAACAGGATCGACCGGTTGATGCTGCGCGGCGAGCGGCGCAGGCTGCTGCTGTCGAACGCCGCGATCGATGCGTACCGATTGCGGCCCGTGCTCGTGACCTTGGATGCATGAACGAACCGAGCCAGCGAAACGCGGCATTAATGAATGCGCGCTGCCGATTTTTGCGATGACGATTCGTGCTTTTGGAACGAAGCGGAGTCGGACCGTGAACAAAAGAAAGGCCGCTTAGGCGTCGGCTGATCTGGTGCTGCGCCTGGCTCAATCGATCGCCAGGCAGTGCTCCAAATGTGGCTCCGAGTCCGCCTTCTGGCGGCTTGGACGCGCCCAGGCCTGAATAGCGAAGGCGAGTTGATGCTGACTGGCCGCCGCGTCCGCAATGGAAGCCCGCGCCGTCTCGATGCGCCGTGTGATCACGCTGGAGCTCACGACGCCAGCGTCGATTGCCAAATACGACATCGCGATCACGGCAACCGCAGATGCGATAGCCATTCTCGTCCACTCGGTTGGCAGCATCGAATTCCCTATCGGGCGCACGTCGCCCGGCGCATAGATAGGGTTCGTCTGTCCGGTTCAAAGACTGGGGCGAGGGTACCCACGTATTCGTGAAGTAATGAGGATTGGTAACTGTGCGTCCGTCACGTCGATCAAGCGGCACCGAAATTCCGGCAGCGCGAATCGAAATCGTCCACGGGATCGACGAGAACAGCGAGGCTCTTGAAGACGTCTCCGGTGAGCGGGCGGCCGATACCGCAAGTCGGCTCCATCGGCCTCGTCAATCCAGTGATGAATGGCGATCCCAGCAGGACTCGAACCTGCAACCCGCGGAGTAGAAATCCGCTACTCTATCCAGTTGAGCTATGGGACCGTCTTGATGCCGGCCTCGGCTGCCGCCTGCCGGTCTTCTATCACGCCAAATATGAAAAATCCTCGCTCCCGCCAAGTCTGAACCGAACCGTTTTCCTCAACGCCGCGACTAAGCGGAACGGTGGGGTGTCAGGGTGCCGGGTTGAGCGGCAGCGGACTGGACGATGGATTACATCGCCGGGAACGCTGGCCAGCTTCCGGGACACGGCCGCCGGTCGATCGGTCAGGTATGGCTGCGCCATCAGGACGGCGTGCGCGGTGATATCTCGATCGGTCTCCTCAGGGCTTGCCTTGTCATGGCGAATGCGACGATTTGCACCTTTGGTTCCATCGCCTTGAGTCCGTCACCTTTCCGCGCATTTCATGCTCACGCGGCGTTCGCCGCGATTTCCGGGAGTCCATTATGATCGGTCTTGTTCGCGCCGTCACACTCTGCGCCACGCTGGCGCTCGGCCTTAGCGCAGCGCTGGCCGCCGACAAGGCGTTCAAGCGCGACGACCTCGCCGATTCCGCGATCAAGCTGGAGGCCCAGATCAAGAGCGAAGCGGGGCCGGTCGCCAAGACCAGCGCGACGCTGCGCACCGACGCCGACGCCGCCTTCCGGCGCAATGATTTCCGCACCGGGCTGTCGGTGCTCGGCCAGATCGCCGCGACCACGCCGGAGGATACCGGCAACTGGCTGCGGCTCGCCAAGGTGATCTTCCAGATCTCGCCGAAAAGCTCGAGCGAGCAGACGTTCCTGCTGGAGCGGGCCTCGACCGCCGCCTACATCGCCTACCAGCGCGCCGGCAATCCGGGCGAGGAGGCGGATGCGCTCGCCGTGCTCGGCAAGTCGCTGGCCGAACGCAAGCTGTGGCGGCCGGCGCTGGATGCGCTGCGGCTGTCGCTCGACATGCGCGAGGTCGCCGACGTTCGCGGCCAATACGAGAAGATGCGCGACGAGCACGGCTTCCGGCTGCTCGACTATACCGTGGACTCGGATTCGGCGAGCCCGCGCGCCTGCTTCCAGTTCTCGGAGGAGCTGGCCAAGCGCACCGATTTCGCGCCGTACCTCGCGCTGGCGGGCCAGGACAAGCCGGCGCTATCGGCCGAAGGCAAGCAGCTCTGCGTCGACGGGCTGAAGCACGGCGAGCGCTACAACATCAATCTGCGCGCCGGCTTGCCGTCCACCGTGAAGGAGGGCCTGCCGAAATCGGCCGAGTTCAACGTCTATGTGCGCGACCGCAAGCCGTTCGTGCGCTTCACCAGCCGTGCCTATGTGCTGCCGCGGACCGGCCAGCGCGGCATTCCCGTGGTCAGCGTCAACACGCCCGCCGTCAACATCAACGTGTTCCGGATCGGCGACCGCAATCTGATCAACACGGTGGTGGACAGCGATTTCCAGAAGACCTTGTCGCGCTACCAGCTCTCCGATCTCGGCGCCGAGCGCGGCGTCAAGGTCTGGACCGGCGAGCTCGCGACCGCGATGACGCTGAACCAGGACGTCACCACGGCTTTCCCGGTCGACGAGGCGCTCGGCGAGCTTCAGCCCGGCGTCTATGTCATGACGGCCGCGGCCAAGGGCCCGGGCTCGGATGACGACAATCAGCTCGCCACCCAATGGTTCATCGTCTCCGACCTCGGGGTAGCAGCCTATTCCGGCAATGACGGCATCCATGTCTTCGTGAACTCGCTGGCGTCGACCGATCCGGTCGGCAAGGCCGAGGTGCGGCTGGTTGCCCGCAACAACGAGATTTTGGCGACCCGCAAGACCGATGACAGCGGCCATGTGCTGTTCGAGGCGGGGCTTGCGCGTGGCGAGGGCGGCCTGTCGCCGGCGATGCTGACGGTCACGGGCGAGAAGGCCGACTATGCTTTCCTGAGCCTGAAGACCTCGGCTTTCGACCTGTCCGACCGCGGCGTTTCGGGCCGGGCGGTGCCATCGGGCGCCGATGCCTTCGTCTATGCCGAGCGCGGCGTCTATCGCTCCAGCGAGACCGTCTATCTCACCGCGCTCTTGCGCGACGGGCAGGGCAATGCCGTTGCCGGCGGGCCGCTGACGCTGGTGATCGAGCGCCCCGACGGCGTCGAATTCCGCCGCGCCGTGCTGGCCGACCAGGGCGCCGGCGGCCGTACGCTGTCCGTGCCGCTCAATTCGGCTGTCCCGACCGGGACCTGGCGGGTGCGTGCCTTCACCGATCCGAAGGGCTCGTCGGTCGGCGAAACCACCTTCATGGTCGAGGACTACGTTCCTGACAGGATCGAATTCGACTTGTCCGCCAAGGACAAGCTGATCAAAGCTAACGCTCCGGTGGAGCTCAAGGCGGATGGCCATTTCCTCTATGGCGCGCCGGCCTCCGGTCTCCAGCTCGAAGGCGACATGCTGGTCGCGCCCGCGAGCGAACGCCCGGGCTTTGCCGGCTACCAGTTCGGCGTCGCCGACGAGGAGACCACCTCGAACGAGCGCACGCCGCTGGAGAATTTGCCGGAAGCCGACGCCAATGGCGTTGCCACCTTCCCGGTGACGCTGGACAAGCAGCCTGCCTCGACGCGCCCGCAGGAGGCGCAGATCTTCGTGCGCATGGTCGAGACCGGCGGCCGCGCCGTCGAGCGCAAGATCGTGCTGCCGGTCGCGCCCGCGAACGCCATGATCGGCACCAAGCCGCTGTTCGGCGACAAGAACGTCGCCGAGGGCGACAAGGCCGAGTTCGACGTAGTGTTCGTTTCGCCTGAGGGTGAGAGACTGCGCCGCGATGGCCTGCGCTACGAGCTCCTGAAGATGGAGTCGCGCTACCAGTGGTATCGCCAGAACAATTACTGGGAGTACGAGCCGGTCAAATCGACTTCGCGCGTTTCCGACGGCGACGTGACGATCGCTGCCGACAAGCCGTCGCGAATCTCGCTGAGCCCGCAGCCCGGCCGCTACCGGCTCGATGTGAAGTCGAACGACGCCGACGGTCCGGTGACCTCGGTGCAGTTCGACGTCGGCTGGTATTCCGACGGCAGCGCCGATACGCCGGACCTGCTGGAGACCTCGATCGACAAGCCGCAATACGCCTCCGGCGACACCATGACAGTGTCGGTGAACGTCCGCAGCGCCGGCAAGCTCACGGTCAACGTGCTCGGCGACCGCCTGCTGACGACGCAGACCATCGACGTCAAGGAAGGTACCGCGCAGGTGAGGCTGCCGGTCGGCAAGGACTGGGGCACCGGCGCCTATGTGGTGGCGACGCTGCGCCGCCCGCTCGATGCGGCTGCGCAACGCATGCCGGGCCGGGCGATCGGCCTGAAATGGTTCGGCATCGACAAGCAGACCCGCACGCTCCAGGTGAAGCTGACGCCGCCGGCACTGGTCCGGCCGAATGCGACGTTGAAGATCCCGGTCAAGCTCGACGGGCTCAATCCGGGTGAGGACGCCAAGGTCGTCATCGCCGCGGTCGATGTCGGCATTCTCAACCTGACCAATTACAAGCCGCCGGCGCCGGACGATTACTATCTCGGCCAGCGCCGCCTGAGCGCGGAAATCCGCGATCTCTATGGGCAACTGATCGACGGCATGTCGGGCACGGGCGGACAGATCAAGTCCGGCGGCGATGCCGGCGCCGGCGAATTGCAGGGCTCTCCGCCTGCGCAAAAGCCGCTCGCGCTCTACTCGGGCATCGTCACGGTCGCCGCCGACGGCACCGCCGAAGTGAGCTTCGATATCCCCGAGTTCGCCGGCACCGCGCGCGTGATGGCGGTGGCGTGGACTGCGACCAAGCTCGGCCGCGCCAACACGGATGTCGTGATCCGCGACCCCGTGGTGCTGACCACGACGTTGCCGCGCTTCCTGCTCAATGGCGACCACGGCACGGTCAACCTCGAGATCGACAATGTCGAGGGCCAGGCCGGCGACTACTTCATCAACGTGAAGACAGGCGGCCCGGTGAAGATGACCGGAAATCCCGCAACCACGGTCAAGCTCGGCGCCAAGCAGCGCAACGCGTTTACGCTCGCAATCGACGCGACGGCGGCGGGGCAGGCGACGCTCGACGTTGATATCAAGGGGCCGAACGGCCTTGCGCTGGCGCGTCACTATGCGCTCGACGTCAAGGCGGCGACGCAGGTGCTGGCGCGGCGTTCGATCCGGACGCTGGCGAAGGGTGAAAGCCTGACGCTGACCTCGGACATGTTCTCCGATCTCGTCCCGGGCACCGGCAGCGTCTCGGTGTCGGCCAGCCTGTCGACGGCGCTCGACGCCGCAACGATCCTGAAGGCGCTCGACCGCTATCCCTATGGCTGCTCCGAACAGATCACGAGCCGTGCCTTGCCGTTGCTCTATGTCAACGAGCTCGCCGCCGGCGCGCATCTGGCCATGGACACCGAGGTCGACCAGCGCATCCGCGATGCGATCGAGCGGCTGCTGGCACGCCAGGGCTCCAACGGCTCGTTCGGCCTGTGGTCGGCCGGAGGCGACGACGCCTGGCTCGACGCCTACGTGACGGACTTCCTCACCCGCGCCCGCGAAAAGGGCTTTGCGGTGCCGGACGTGCTGTTCAAGAACGCGCTCGACCGTATCCGCAACTCGGTCGTGAACGGCAACGAGCCGGAGAAGGACGGCGGGCGCGATCTCGCCTACGGACTCTACGTGCTCGCGCGTAACGGCGCGGCGCCGATCGGCGATCTCCGCTATCTCGCCGACACCAAGCTCGCCAACCTCGCGACCCCGATCGCGAAGTCGCAGCTTGCGGCGGCGCTCGCACTGGTCGGCGACCGCAACCGCGCGGAACGCGTCTACGGTGCCGCGCTCGACAGCCTTGCGCCAAAACCGGTGCTGGAGTTCGGCCGCACCGACTACGGCTCGCAGCTGCGCGATGCCGCAGCGCTGGTCTCGCTTGCCAGCGAAGGCAACGCGCCGAAGGCGACGCTGACGCAGGCGGTGTCGCGGGTCGAGACCGCGCGCGGTCTGACGCCCTACACATCCACGCAGGAGAATGCGTGGCTGGTGCTGGCGGCGCGCGCGCTGGCCAAGGAGAACCTGTCGATGGAAGTTGACGGCCAGCCGGTCAAGACCGCGCTGTACCGCAGCTACAAGGCTGTGACGCTGGAGGGCAAGCCGCTGAAGATCACCAACACCGGCGATGCGCCGGTTCAGGCGGTGGTCTCGGTGTCGGGCTCGCCGGTCACGCCGGAGCCGGCTGCATCGAACGGCTTCAAGATCGAGCGCAATTACTTCACGCTCGACGGCAAGCCCGCCGACATCAGCAAGGTCAAGCAGAACCAGCGTTTCGCCGTGGTGCTGAAGATCACCGAAGCGAAGCCCGAGTACGGCCACATCATGGTGTCCGACTATCTGCCCGCGGGCCTCGAGATCGACAATCCGAAGCTGGTCTCGTCCGGCGACAGCGGCACGCTGGACTGGATCGAGGACGGCGAGGAGCCCGAAGATACCGAGTTCCGTGACGACCGCTTCACGGCGGCGGTCGATCGCGCCTCGGACTCCAAGTCGGTCTTCACCGTCGCCTACGTCGTGCGCGCGGTCTCGCCCGGCAAATACGTGCTGCCGCAGGCCTATGTCGAGGACATGTACAATCCCTCGCGCTACGGCCGGACCGGGACGGGTAACGTCGAGGTGCGGGCGGCGAAGTGAGTGGTGAGATGAGCGAAGCAGAGCCACATACTCCGCCGTCATGCCCGGGCAAAAGCGCGAAGCGCGTCTTCGCGCAGATGTCCCGGGCATCCACGAACTGTGGCGCTGCCGGCAAAGACGTGGATGGCCGGGTCAAGCCCGGCCATGACGGAGCCAGGGGCAGGGGCTTTCGCGTCCTCTCGGGCCTCGCGCTCACGCTCATCCTCGTCACCTGCGGCTTCGTCGCCTGGGTCTACTCGCTCGGCCCGCTGCCGCTCGACGAGGCACGCCAAGTCTCCACCACGATCGTCGATCGCAACGGAAAACTGCTGCGCGCGTATGCCATGGCCGACGGCCGCTGGCGGCTGCCGGTCGATGCCAGGGCCAATGTCGATCCGACCTATCTCAAACTGCTGCTCGCCTATGAGGACCAGCGCTTCTACGCGCATAATGGTCTCGACCCGCTCGCTCTCGGGCGCGCCGCACTACAGCTGACCACGCGCGGCCACATCGTCTCGGGCGGCTCGACCATCTCGATGCAGCTGGCGCGGTTGATGGAGCCGCGGCGGCAGCGCTCGCTCTATGCAAAGCTGCGGCAGATCGTGCGGGCGATCGAGATCGAGCGCAGCATGAGCAAGGCCGAGATCCTCGACCTCTATCTCGCGCTCGCGCCCTACGGCGGCAATCTCGAAGGCATCCGCTCGGCCTCGATCGCCTATCTCGGCAAGGAGCCGAAGCGCTTGTCGCTGGCGGAAGCCGCGCTGCTGGTCGCGCTGCCGCAATCGCCGGAGACGCGCCGGCTCGATCGCTATCCCGAGGCCGCACGCAAGGCGCGCGACCGCGTGCTGGACCGCATGGTCGAGGAGCATGTGGTCGCCCTTGAGGACGCGAAGCAGGCCAAGGCCGTACCCGTGCCAAAACTGCGCAAGCCGATGCCGATCCTCGCGCCGCACGCCTCCGACACGGCGCTGTCGACGGTCAAGGATACGCCGGTCATCAAGCTGACGCTCGATGCCAATTTGCAGAAGGTGCTGGAGCCGCTGGCGCGCGACCGTGCCATTGCGCTCGGGCCCAATATCTCGGTCGGCATCATCGTGGTCGATAATGAGAGCGGCGACGTGCTCGCCCGCGTCGGTTCGGCCGACTATTTCGACGAGAGCCGGGCGGGGCAGGTCGACATGACCCGCGCCGTCCGTTCGCCGGGTTCGACGCTAAAACCCTTCATCTACGGGCTCGCCTTCGAGGACGGCTTCGTCCACCCCGACAGTCTGATCGACGACCGGCCCGTCCGCTTCGGATCCTACGCGCCGGAAAATTTCGACATGACGTTTCAGGGCACGGTACCGGTGAAGAAGGCGCTGCAATTGTCGCTGAACGTGCCGGCGATCGTGCTGCTCGACCGCGTCGGTGCGAGCCGGCTGTCGTCGCGGCTGCGGCAGGCCGGTGGCAATCTGGTCCTGCCCAAGGACGAGGCACCTGGGCTCGCGATGGGACTCGGCGGCGTCGGCGTGACACTGCAGGACCTCACCCAGCTCTATACGGGTTTCGCCCGGCTCGGCACCACCATGCCGTTGCGCGACCTCATGACCGGCCGGGACGATCGGGAACCGCTGCGGCTGCTGGACCAGGTCGCGGCCTGGCAGGTCGGCAACGTGCTCCTGGGGACGCCGCCGCCCGAAAATGCCGCTCACAACCGCATCGCGTTCAAGACCGGCACCTCCTACGGCTATCGCGACGCATGGTCGGTCGGCTTCGACGGCCGCATGACCATCGGCGTCTGGGTCGGCCGGCCCGATGGTGCGCCGGTTCCCGGGCTGATCGGCCGCGTGGCCGCAGCCCCGATCCTGTTCGACGCCTTCGCCCGCACCGGCAAGACGCTGGCCCCGTTGCCGAAGCCGCCGAAGGGAACCCTGGTCGCCAGCAACGCCAAGTTGCCATTGCCGCTGAAGCGGTTCCGCCCAGTCGGGGACCTGGTGCGGACCGGCAGCGAGCAGGCGCTGCACATCCAGTTCCCGCTGAACGGCTCGCGGATCGATGTCGACCGTTCCGGCGGCGAGGGAAGCGCAGCCATGCCGGTGAAGGTCGCCGGCGGCGTCCTTCCCATGACCATCATGGTTAATGGAACATCACTCGGTGAGATCGACGGGCGCCGCCAGCGCCTGATCGATCCGCCCGGTCCGGGCTTTGCGCGGCTCACCGTGATCGACGCCACTGGCGCCGCGGACACAGTTGTCATTCGAATTCAATGACCCCGCCTTAACCGGTTGTCGGAATGACGGTTTCAGCGTAAGCGGAACCAATGGCCGAGACCTATCCCAGCCCCCGTTTTGGAGCACCCCGCGAGCCGAAAGCGCCCGTGAATCCGGGCAGCCGGCTCGTGCTTATGCTGGACTACGCCACGGCCAGTCACGCCCGCGCAGTCGGCTTCCTGCTGCTGTGTGCGCTGCTGCTGTTCCTGCCGGGCTTCTTCACGATTCCGCCTGTTGACCGCGACGAGGCGCGCTTCGCGCAGGCCACCAAGCAGATGGTCGAGAGCGGCGATTATGTCGACATCCGTTTTCAGGAAGACGTCCGCTACAAGAAGCCGGTCGGCATCTACTGGTTGCAATCGGCCGCAGTTGAAGCCGCATCAGCGCTCAAGCTGCCGAAGGCCGAATTGCGGATCTGGGTGTACCGGCTGCCGTCGCTGATCGGCGCCATCGGCGCCGTGCTGATGACCTATTGGGCCGCGCTCGGCTTCGTCACGCGGCGCGCCGCTGTGCTTGCCGCGCTCCTGATGTGTGCCTCCGTGCTGCTCGGCGTCGAGGCGCGGCTGGCGAAAACCGATGCGATGCTGCTGTTCTGCGTGACCGCCGCGATGGGCGCAATGTCGCGCGCCTATCTGTCGTGGCAGCGCGCCGAGGATGAGACCCATCCGCCGTGGAGCTGGCCCGCGATCTTCTGGACCGCGCTCGCGGTCGGCATCCTGATCAAGGGTCCGCTGATCCTGATGTTCGCAGGCCTCACCATCGTCGCGCTCGCGATCCAGGACCGCGATGCCTCGTGGCTGTGGAAGCTGCGTCCGCTCTGGGGCCTGATGTGGATGCTGGTGCTGGTGCTGCCCTGGTTCGTCGCGATCTTCTGGCGCGCTGGCGATGCCTTCTTCGCCGATTCCGTCGGCGGCGACATGCTGAGCAAAATCGGCGCCCAGGAATCCCATGGCGCGCCGCCCGGACTGTATTTGGCGCTGTTCTGGATCACGTTCTGGCCGGGCGCGCCGCTTGCGGCGATGGCGGCGCCGGCGGTGTGGCGGGCCCGGCGCGAGCCCGGCGCGCAGTTCCTGCTGGCCTGGCTGATCCCGTCTTGGATCGTGTTCGAGGCGGTGCTGACCAAGCTGCCGCATTACGTGCTGCCGCTGTATCCGGCGATCGCGATCCTCACCGTCGGTGCGCTGGAGCGCAACGTCCTGTCGCGCTCGTGGCTCGCGCGCGGCTCGGCCTGGTGGTTCGCGATTCCCGCTGCCGCCTCGATCATCGCCGTGGTCGGCGCGGTCATGCTGACGCGGCAACCGGCGTTCGTGGCCTGGCCGTTCATTGCGGCCTCGCTCATTTTCGGTCTGTTCGCCTGGTGGCTGTTCGACACCAATCGCGCCGAGCGCTCGCTGCTCAACGCGCTGGTCGCAGCGCTGATGCTCGCGGTCGTGGTCTACGGCATCGTGCTGCCGTCGCTGACCCCGCTGTTTCCGAGCATCGAGATCGCACGCGCGCTTCGCAACGTCACCTGCGTCGGGCCGAAGGCAGCCGCTGCCGGATATCACGAGCCGAGCCTCGTGTTCCTGACGGGCACGCAGACGCTGCTGACCGACGGCTCTGGCGCGGCGGATTTCCTGCGGCAGGGGAGCTGTCGCTTCGCGCTGATCGAGCAGCGCTCGGAGCGCAGCTTCGTGCAGCGCGCCGAGGCGATCGGGTTGCGCTACAAGGTCGGTACGCGCATCGACGGCTATAATTTCTCGCAAGGGCGCGCGATCTCGATCTCGATCTTCCGCTCGGAAGGCACTGAGTAGATGCCGGCGCCAGCCGACATCACGCCGCGCCCGGGCTATCCCGCGCAATTGCTCGCGGTGTCGGGCCGTGCCCTGGCGCAACTCGTCCGTACGCCTTCGCATTCATGCCGCGCCGAAGCCGCGCGAAAGCTGGCGCGGCATTCGCTGTGGCTCAGCGCGGCCGGTGCGGCCTTGATTATCGTGCTGATGCTCGCGTTCGATCAGACCGAGATCCAGCTGATGCCGGTGCGTGGCACGCCGAGCCTGTGGCCGATCCGCATCCTCACCGATTTCGGCAAGGACGAGTATGTGCTCTCGGTGCTCGGGGGGACGCTGGTGCTCCTGGCGCTCGTTGCAGCGGGATTGCACGGCACCCGTCGTGGGTTGCTGCTCGGCCTCGGTACGCGGCTGCAGTTCATGTTTCTGTCTGTCGCCCTGTCCGTGTTCGTTGCCGAGATCCTGAAATATCTCATCGGTCGCGGACGTCCGTTCGTGAGCGGCAAGGCCGATCCGTTCAACTTCATCCCGTTAGAGGGAACGGGGGCTTATGCCAGCCTGCCGTCGGGTCATGCGGTGACGGCGTTTGCGCTGGCGTTTGCGGTCTCGGCACTGTGGCCGCGCCTGCGCGTGTTCATGTTCACTTACGCAATCGTGATCCTGCTGACCCGGCTGGTGCTGCTCGCGCATCATCCGAGCGACGTCGTCGCCGGCGCTCTGGTCGGCATGGTCGGCGCCATGGCAGTGCGCTACTGGTTCGCGGCCCGGAGGCTCGGCTTTGCCATCCGCGCCGACGGCACCATTGTGCCTCTTGCAGGGGCGGTCTCGGGCCGCCTCAAAAGGGTTGCCCACGGGGCATCCGCCCCATAAAAGCGGCTGCCTGCCGGGACCGCCGGTTCCCCGGGGCAGGCCAATTCCAACCACGAGCTTTCGATTTGTCGTCGTCCCAGCCTTCGGTTTCCATCGTCGTTCCCGTGCGCAACGAAGCCGACAACATCGCGCCGCTGATCGAGGAGATCGGCGCGGCGCTCGACGGCCGCTGGGCCTATGAAATCATCTACGTCAACGACGGCTCGACGGACGCGACCGGCGAACGGCTCGGCGCGATCATGCAGCAGCGGGACAATCTCCGGCAGCTTCGCCATGCCAGATCAGGCGGCCAGTCGGCAGCAGTGCGCAGTGGCGTGCGCGCGGCGCGCGGCACAATCGTGGCGACGCTCGACGGCGACGGGCAGAACAATCCCGCCTTCCTGCCGGACCTGATCGCGGCGGTCGAGAAGGGGGCGGGGCGCGTCGGTCTCGCTGCCGGTCAGCGTGTCGGACGCAAGGATACCGGCTTCAAGAAATTCCAGTCGCGCGTGGCGAACGGCGTCCGCAATGCTATCCTGAAGGACGGAACGCGCGATACCGGTTGCGGCCTGAAGGCGTTCCGGCGCGACGTGTTCCTGATGATGCCCTATTTCGACGGGCTGCATCGCTTCCTGCCGGCGCTGGTGCGCCGCGAGGGCTACGAGATCGCCTATGTCGACGTGATCGACCGGCCGCGCCGTTCCGGCGTGTCAAACTATGGTTTCTTCGACCGGCTGTGGATCGGCATCATGGATCTCGTCGGCGTGTGGTGGCTGATCCGCCGCAAGAAGCCGACACCAGATGTGACTGAGGTGAAGGCATGATCATCCAATACGGTCAGGCGTTGAATAACTATCTCTACGACGTCTTCGTCGCCAAGTTCGATTTCTGGCTGGCGTTCGGCCTCGTCGCGCAGCTGTTCTTCACCGCGCGCTTCCTGGTACAGTGGATCGCGAGCGAGCGGGCCGGCAACAGCGTGGTGCCGATGGCGTTCTGGTTCTGCTCGATGGGCGGCGGGTTGATGACGCTGGTCTATGGCGTCGTGAAGCGCGAACCCGTCATCATCCTCGGACAGGCGCTCGCGACCATCATCTATGTCCGCAACATCATGCTGATCATCAAGAACCGCGGCCGCGCCTCAAGAACGCTGGAACGCTGAGATGCGCCGCTAGCGCGGTAACGCCGAGGCCGCGCCGGAGGCGGGCAGGGCGGTATCCGCCTCACTCCTGCGATAAGGCTCGCCGGCGGCATCGAGCACGGGATAGGCGACCGAGCAGATATGCGAGTGGATGCGGCGCAGGTCGCGCAGCACGTCCAGATGCAGCGAGGTGGTCTCGATGGTCTCGGGGCGGCCCTCGCGCAGGCGGTCGAGATGACGCTCGACGGCGGCGAGCTCGGTGTTCTTCAGCGTGGTCTTCTCCACCAGCAGCTTGCGCGCTTCGTTGGCATCGCCCGACATGAAGACGCCGAAGGCGATCCGCAGCGAGTCCATCGTGCGCTTGTGGAAGGCGGCGAGCTCCTCGGCGCCCTCGACCGAGAACTGAAAGCGGCGCTTGATCTTCTTGGTCGCGAGCTCGCTCAGGCTCTTGTCGATGATGTCGCCGATATGCTCGAGGTTGATGGCGAAGGAGATGATCTCCATCGCGCGCCGGCCCTCGCTCTCGTCGAGGCTGCCCCGCATCAGCTTCGTCACATAGAGCTTGATGGCTTCGTCGAGGCTGTCGACGACATTGTCCATCTTCGTGACCTGGTCGACCAGCGCACGGTCGCCGGTCATCATCGCCGCCATCACCTTGCGCAGCATGACCTCGACCAGATCGCCCATGCGCAAGGTCTCGCGCGCGGCGTCGGCGAGCGCCAGTGACGGCGTCTCCAGCGCGCTCTCGTCGAGATAGCGCGGCCGGGCCGGATCGTCCTCCCGGACGCGATCAGGCAGCAGCCGGGTCAGGAGCCGGGACATGATGTCGAGTAGGCCGATGAAGATGACGGCCGTGCCCACGTTGAAGGCGATGTGGAAGGCCGCCGTCATCCTGGCGAGATCGGGCTGCCAGGCGTGCATGTGCTCGGCGATCCCACTCAGGAAGGGCAGCACCAGCGCGATCCCGATCACGCGGTTGGCGAGATTGCCGAGCGGCAGGCGGTAGCTCGCGGGATCGTCGCGCCGGGCGCCCTCGAACACGGGATTAATGGCGCTGCCGAGATTGGCCCCCAACACCAGCGCGAGGGCTGCGTAAGGCGTGATGAACTGCGAATAGGCCAGCGACATGATCAGCAGCACGCTGGCGACGCTCGAATGCACCGCCCAGGTGACGAGCGCGGCGATGACGATGCAGAGCACGGGATCGCCCGTGATCGCCGACATCATGACGCGAACACCCGGCGCGTTCTCCGCCGGAGCCAGCGTGTCGAGCAGGATGTGCAGCGACAGCAGCATCAAGCCGAGCCCGATGAAGACGCGGCCGATATCCTTGATCCGCGACCGTGGGCCGGAGCGGAAGGCGACGAGCCCGAGCACGAACAGGACAGGCGCAACGGCTGCGATGTTGAACGACAGCACCTGCACGATCAGCGTCGTGCCGACATTGGCTCCCAGCATGATGGCGAGCGCGGCGGCCAGGCTGACCAGGCCTTCTGCCGCGAATGAGCTGGTGATCAGCGCCGTCGCCGTGCTGCTCTGGAGCAGCGCGGTGAGGCCTAGCCCGGCAGCGAACGCGTTGAATCGGTTGCCGAGCGCCTTGCCGAGCAGCCGCCGTAGGTCCGGGCCGAAGGCACGCAGAATCCCGCTGTGGACCATGTGCAGGCCCCACAGCAACAGCGCCACGCCGCCCATCAGATCGAGCAGAACCAACGTTCCCATGCTCCGCGTCCGGATTGGAGTCGACTGGTGAGGCTAGCGCCAAACGTCAGCAGTTCAAACCCTTTGTTGGCGCATCGGCGTTAACGTTTGCGGCGGTTGCGCGTTCCCGCGGCGCGCGTTTTGCGCGTCCGCCGGCGCGCGATTGCCGCGTCCCGAGGCGCGATGCCTTGTGAGCAGGCTTACATTGCCGCCTTGAGGGCAGCGAAGCCGCGATCGAGATCGGACTTGAGATCGTCGACGCTTTCGAGGCCGATGTGAAGACGCAGGGTCGGGCCGCCCGGCGACCACTTCGTGGCGGTGCGATAGGCGTCGCAATCGAAGGGAATCACGAGGCTCTCGAAGCCGCCCCAGGAGAAGCCCATGCCGAACAGCTTGAGCGTGTCGAGCATGGTGTCGACGGCCTTCTGCGGCGCCGGCTTCAACACGATGCTGAACAGGCCCGACGCGCCGGTGAAATCGCGCTTCCAGATCGCATGGCCGGGATCGGTTTCGAGCGCCGGATGCAGCACGCGCGCAACCTCGGGTCGGGCCGCGAGCCAGCGCGCCATGTCGAGCCCCGAGCGATGATGCTGCGCCAATCGTACCGACAGCGTGCGCAGGCCGCGCAGCGCCAGGAAGACGTCGTCAGGGCCGGCGCAGACGCCGAGCAGGCGGATGCCTTCGGCAATCTGCGGCCAGGCCTTGGCGTTGGCCGAGATGGTGCCGAACATGATGTCGGAATGGCCGCCGATATACTTGGTGGCGGCCTGCATGCTGATGTCGACACCCTGGTCGAGCGAGCGATGATAGAGCGGCGTCGCCCAGGTGTTGTCGTCGATGACGAGCGCATCGCGCGCATGCGCGACCTCGGCGATGGCGCGGATGTCCGGCATCTCGAACGATTGCGAGCCCGGCGCCTCCACCAGCACCGCGCGGGTGTTGGGCTTGAACAGCTTGTCGATGCCCGCGCCGATCAGCGGATCGAAATAGGTGGTCTCGATGCCAAGGCGCGCGAGCATGCCGTTGCAGAAATTGCGCGAGGGCCGATAGACGTTGTCGCAGACGAGCAGATGGTCGCCGGTCTTCAGCACCGAGAGCAGGGTGGTGGAGATCGCCGAAAGGCCTGACGGCACGATGCCGACGCCGGCGCATTGCGGCCCCTCCAGTGCCATCAGCGTCTCCTGGAACGCCCTGGTGGTGGGGGTGCCGTGGCGGCCGTACTGGAACTCGCCGCGATGGGCGTGCAGGTCCTCGGCGGTCGGATAGAGCACGGTCGAACCGTGAAACACCGGCGGATTGACGAACCCCTTCTGCGCCTTGGTGTCGCGGCCGGAGGTCACCAGCCGGGTTTCGGCGTTCTGTTGGGAGGGGTGCGAGGAATCCATGCGTCTGCTTTCAAAACCGCGTTTCCACCGGGCGCGCCGCGCCCGCGGGCCGGCCGAAGGCCGCTGCCGTTAATAACAGAACACAGAAGAGTCCCGTCAACCCCTTGACCCGGCTCGCCAGTCGTTCTGAGATGCGCGGGTGCTATTCAGTCGCCGCATGTTGAGGGGCTGCCGCGACCTTCGATCCATCGTCTGACCGGACCTTGCGTCACAGCCATAACGGCGGACGCCTGCGGCGGGGATTAAGGTATGGCCTCCCGGGATGGGCGAGTGTTCGGCAAGGTTTTCCAGCATGACTCTTGCAAGGCTAGTCTTGATGCGGCTAGCCCTGGCGGAGACGATCCCAAAGACGCCATTCCTGACCTTGAGACGACTTTGAAAGGCCTTCAGCCCATGAAACGCGTAACTCTGGCTCTCACTCTCGCTCTCGCCGCCGGCCTCTCCGCCCAGGCCGCCGATGCGCAAACGCTCAAGACCATCAAGGACCGGGGCATGCTGTCCTGCGGCGTCAGCCAAGGCCTGCCCGGCTTCTCCTCGCCCGACGACAAGGGCAACTGGACCGGGCTTGACGTCGACCTCTGCCGCGCGATCGCAGGCGCGATCTTCAACGATCCGACCAAGGTCAAGTACGTGCCGTTGTCCGCCAAGGATCGTTTCACGGCGCTGCAATCCGGCGAAATCGACGTGCTCTCGCGCAACACCACCTGGACCATCTCGCGCGACACCTCGCTCGGCGCCAACTTCACCGGCGTCACCTATTATGACGGGCAGGGCTTCATGGTGAAGAAGTCGCTCAAGGTGAATTCGGCGCTCGAGCTCAACAGCGCCTCGGTCTGCGTCCAGACCGGCACCACCACCGAGCAGAATCTCGCCGACTACTTCAAGGCCAACAACATGAAGTACGAGGTGATCGCGTTCGGCACCAACGACGAGACCGTCAAGGCCTATGAAGCCGGGCGCTGCGACGTCTTCACCACCGACCAGTCGGGCCTGTACGCCAACCGCCTCAAGCTTGCCAATCCCAACGACCATATGGTGCTCCCCGAAATCATCTCGAAGGAGCCGCTCGGGCCGATGGTGCGCCACGGCGACGACCAGTGGTTCGACATCGTGAAATGGACGCTGTTCGCCATGGTTACCGCCGAAGAGCTCGGCGTGACCTCGAAGAACGTGGACGAGAAGGCGAAACTGGAAAATCCGGAGCTGAAGCGCGTGCTCGGCAGCGACGGCAATTTCGGCGAACAGCTCGGCCTGACCAAGGACTGGGTGGTGCGGATCGTGAAGGCCACCGGCAATTACGGCGAGGTGTTCGACCGCAACGTCGGCGCCGGTTCGCCGCTCGGCATCAGCCGTGGCCTCAACAATCTCTGGAATAAGGGCGGTCTTCAGTACGCGCCGCCGATCCGCTGATCCCGCCTGATCCGCGGCGATGAGCACCGAGGCTCGAAAACCGCCGGCCCAGATCGCGCTGAAGATCAGGCGCGTTCTGGGCGGCAAGGCAGGCTGGAACGGCGTCGCCGTCCAGTTTGCCTTCGCGGCGATCCTGGGCTGGATTGGCTACGAGATCGTCTCCAACGCCCGGGCCAACCTCGAAAACCAGCACATTGCCGCCGGCTTCGGCTTCCTGCGCAACAACGCCGGCTTCGACGTCAACCAGACCCTGATCTCCTACACCGGCTCGGACACATTCCTGCGCGTGTTCGTGGTCGGGCTTTTGAACACGCTCGTGGTCTCGGTGGTGGGCATCTTCTTCGCCACCGTGATCGGCTTCATCGTCGCGCTGTGCCGGCTGTCGCCCAACTGGCTGTTGTCGCGCGTCGGCGAGATCTATGTCGAGATCTGCCGAAATCTGCCGGTGCTGTTCCAGATCCTGTTCTGGTACCTGGCGGTTCTCGCGGCCTTGCCCAATCCGCGGCAGAGCATTTCGCTGCTGGGCATCGCCTTCATCAGCAACCGTGGGCTCGTCATTCCGCGCCCGATCGGTGAGGGCGGCTTCGAGCCATTCCTGGCGATGCTGGTCCTCGGCATTGTCGCTTCGCTGGTTTTGCGCTTCTATGCGCGGCGGGCGCTATTTCAGCGCGGTCAGATGATCCGGATCTGGCCCTATGTGCTGGGCCTGCTGTTCGGGCTGCCGCTCGCGGCCGTGCTGGTGTTCGGCCTGCCCTTCACCTTCGAGCTGCCGCAGCTCAAGGGGTTCAATTTTGCCGGCGGCTCAAGAGTCATCCCGGAATTCGTGGCGCTGACGCTGGCGCTGTCGACCTATACCGCGGCCTTCATCGCCGAGATCGTGCGCGCCGGCATCCTGTCCGTCCACTCCGGTCAGATGGAAGCGGGATCCTCGCTCGGCCTGAGCCGCGGCACCACGCTCCGCCTGATCGTCGTGCCGCAGGCGATGCGCGTCATCGTGCCGCCGCTGACCAACCAGTACCTCAACCTCACCAAGAATTCCTCGCTCGCGGTCGCGATCGGCTATCCTGACCTGGTGTCGGTGTTCGCCGGCACGTCGCTGAGCCAAACCGGGCAGGCGATCGAGATCATTGCCATGACGATGGGCGTCTACCTCCTGATCTCGCTGCTCACGAGCGCCGTCATGAGCGTCTACGGTTGGCGCGTCAGCCGGAGTCTGGGCGCATGAGCGACATCATCTCGTCCGCCTATGTCCGCCGGGACCTGCTCACTGAGCGTCCCGCGCCGGTCAAGACCACGGGCTTCATCGGCCTGATGCGCACGCGCCTGTTCAATTCGCCGACCAACATTTTGCTCACGATCGTCGGCGCCTTGCTGCTCTGGTTCACCGTCATTCCTGCCGTGAAGTTCCTGATGGTCGATGCGGTCTGGACCGGCAAGGATCGCACGGCGTGCCTGACCGAGAATGCCGGCTTTTCGGTCGGCGCCTGCTGGCCCTTCATCCAGGCCAAGCTGCCGCAACTGATCTACGGCTTCTATCCCGAGGCCGAGCGCTGGCGGGTCAACCTTTCGCTGATCCTGGCGGCGGCTCTGCTTCTGCCGCTGCTCATTCCGCGCCTGCCGGCGAAGGGACTGAACGCCGGTCTGTTCTTCTTCGCCTTTCCAGTCGTTGCATTCTTTCTGTTGCACGGCGGCGGCATCACCGGGTTTGGCCTGAGCTGGACGGCCGGCCTGCTGCGATTGTTCGACGACAGCATCATCGGCGCCGGGCAGGCTCTGCTCAGTCTCGCCAAGACCTCAGCCATCGCACCGCTCTTCTGGCTGGCCGGCAATCTCATCGTGCTGGTCGGCACCGCGATCTACTGGCTGATCTTTCCGCTGACCTGGCTGCGTGACCAGCTCCAGGGAACGGGCCAGTCGGTCTGGGCCGATTTCGCCATCACGGCGGCCATCGTCTCCCTGATCGCCTTCGTCGTCGGTGGCGGCGTTCGCACCGGCGGCCGGGCGCTGACATCCAGCATCGCCACCTTTGTCGCCATCGCGGTCGTGATCAAGCTGATGGGGCTCGATCACGGCGGCCTGCCGGTCGTGACCACGAATCTGTGGGGCGGGCTTCTTGTGACGCTGGTGGTCTCCGTGACCGGCATCGTCACCTCGCTGCCGATCGGCATCGCGCTGGCGCTCGGCCGCCGCTCGACCATTCCGCTGATCCGGATCTTCTCGATCGCCTTCATCGAGTTCTGGCGCGGCGTGCCGCTGATCACCGTGCTGTTCTTCGCGACCTACATGCTGCCCTTGTTTCTGCCGGGCAATTTTACGGTCGACGGTCTGGTACGCGCGCTGATCGGCATTTCGCTATTCACGGGCGCCTATCAGGCCGAGAACGTCCGCGGCGGGCTGGCCGCGATCCCGCGCGGGCAGGGCGAGGCGGCCGCCGCCCTGGGCCTGTCCTGGTGGAAGACGACCTCGCTGATCGTGCTGCCGCAGGCGCTGCGCCACGTCATTCCGAACCTCGTCAACAGCTTCATCTCGCTGTTCAAGGACACGTCGCTGGTCTCGATCGTGGCGCTGTTCGACCTGCTGGGCTCGCTCAGGGCGTCGTTCTCGGATCCGAAATGGTCGACGCCGTCGACCGCGTTCACCGGCTTTGCCTTCGCCGGGATCATCTACTTCATCTTCTGCTTTGGAATGTCGCGCTACTCGCTCTTCGTCGAGCACCGCCTCAACGCTCACCGTCGCAACTGATCGAGGTCATCATGTCCGACCCCATCGTCAAGATTTCCGGCCTCAACAAATGGTACGGCGAGTTCCACGTGCTGCGCGACATCGACCTCGAGGTCAAGAAGGGCGAGCGCATCGTGATCTGCGGCCCCTCGGGCTCGGGCAAGTCGACGTTGATCCGCTGCATCAACGCGCTCGAGGAATTCCAGGAGGGCGAGATCGTCGTCGACGGCATCGAGCTCGGGCCGAACCTGAAGCACGTCGATGCGGTCCGCCGCGAGGTCGGCATGGTGTTCCAGAGCTTCAACCTGTTCCCCCATCTGACCGTGCTGGAGAACTGCACGCTGGCGCCGATCTGGGTGCGCAATATCCCGAAGAGGGACGCCGAGGTCAACGCGATGAAATTCCTGGAGCGGGTCAAGATCCCGCATCAGGCCAACAAGTTTCCCGGACAGATGTCCGGCGGCCAGCAGCAGCGCGTCGCGATCGCACGCGCGCTGACGATGAACCCCAAGGTAATGCTGTTCGACGAGCCGACCTCGGCGCTCGACCCCGAAATGGTCAAGGAAGTGCTCGACACCATGGTCGACCTCGCCGAGGAGGGCATGACTATGCTGGTCGTCACTCACGAAATGGGCTTCGCCCGCGAGGTCGCCAACCGCGTCGTGTTCATGGATGCGGGCCAGATCATCGAGGCCAATACGCCGAACGAGTTCTTCGCCGCTCCCCAGCACGCCCGCACCAAGCTGTTCTTGAGCCAGATCTTGCGGTGAAGCGAGCTGCCGTAGGGTGGGCAAAGGCGCGTCGCGCCGTGCCCACCATCCCTCGGCGATCTTGGCAAGCATGGTGGGCACGCTGACGCTTTGCCCACCCTACGGCACCGC
Organism: Bradyrhizobium sp. 604_D8_N2_3; assembly: GCF_051810765.1. Classification (NCBI taxonomy): domain Bacteria; kingdom Pseudomonadati; phylum Pseudomonadota; class Alphaproteobacteria; order Hyphomicrobiales; family Nitrobacteraceae; genus Bradyrhizobium; species Bradyrhizobium sp. 604_D8_N2_3. Next base: position 4,689,322 of record NZ_JBPWPM010000001.1, read on the forward strand.
GGCTTGGCTCAACTTGAGCCGGACTTGGTAATCCGGGCGGCCGCAACCCTCCCGGCCTAGACGAACGGCGGCTTGATGTTGCTGCGCTTCTCCAGCCATTCCGGCACTGGCAGGTTCTTGGCGCGCATGAAGTCGGCATTGAACAGCTTCGACTGATAGCGGCTGCCGGAATCGCAGAGCACGGTGACGATGGTCTTGCCGGGCCCGAGCTGTTTCGCGAGCCGGATCGCGCCGGCGATGTTGATGCCGGTGGAACCGCCGAGGCACAGGCCTTCGTGCTGGAGCAGCTCGTAGATCACCGTGACGGCTTCCGCGTCGGGAACGAGATAGGCGTCATCCACCTTGGCGCTCTCGACGATTGCGGTCGCACGGTTGAGGCCGATACCTTCCGTGATCGAGCCGCCCGGCGTCGCCTTGGCGTCGCCGCTCCGGAAATATTCGAACATGCCGGCGCCATGCGGATCGGCGCAGGCGATCCTCACGTTCTTGTTCTTTTCTTTCAGATAGCGGCTGACGCCGGCGAGCGTGCCGCCGCTGCCGACCGAGCAGACGAAGCCGTCGACCTTGCCGCCGGTCTGCTCCCAGATCTCGGGGCCCGTCGACTCGTAGTGCGCCTTCGCATTGTCGAGGTTGTTCCACTGGTCTGCGAACAGCACGCCATTGGGCTCGGTCTTGCGCAGCTCGTCGGCGAGCCGGCGGCCGACATGCTGATAATTGTTGGGATTGGCATAGGGCAGGGCCGGCACCTCGATCAGCTCGGCGCCGCACAGCTTAAGAAAATCCTTCTTCTCCTGGCTCTGCGTCTCCGGGATCACGATCAGCGTGCGGTAGCCGCGCGCGCTCGCCACGACCGCGAGGCCGATGCCGGTGTTGCCGGCGGTCGCCTCCACCACGAGACCGCCCGGCTTGAGCTCGCCGCGCTTCTCGGCCTCCAGGATCATCCATTTGCCGGCGCGGTCCTTCACCGACTGGCCCGGATTCATGAACTCGGCCTTGCCCAGAATGGTGCAGCCGGTCAGTTCGGAGGCGCGCTTGAGCTTGATGAGCGGGGTGTTGCCGATGGCTTCGACAACGTCATTTTTGATGGTCATGTCAGGCAATTACCGGCTGGATCATAGGGTGGCGCGACCCTAAAGTAGGGTGGCGGGCCTTACAAGCGACCCTTGCAAGCCGACCCCGCAAACCCTTATTGCTGCTTTGCGAAGATGACTTGCCGGACGTCGATATTCCCGGACAGGAATCCGGCCTCGCAATAGGACAGGTAATACTCCCACAGCCGCCGGAACCGGTCGTCGAAGCCGAGCGGCACGAGGCCCGGCCAGGCCGTCTGGAAGTTATTCCGCCAGGTGGCCAGTGTCTTGGCATAATCCTGCCCGAAGATGCGCTCGCGAATGACGGGCAGACCGAACCTGTCACCGAGCGACTTGAGCACGGCGGGCGAGGGCAGCATGCCGCCGGGAAAGACGTAGCGCTGGATGAAGTCCACCTCGCGCCGGTAGCTCTGGAACAGCCTGTCCTGGATGGTGATCGCCTGGATGCCGGCGAGGCCGCCGGGCAGCAGCCGGTCCCGCAACTGGGCAAAATATTTCGGCCAGAACTGCTCGCCGACGGCCTCGATCATCTCGATCGAGGCGATGCGGTCGTAGCGGTCGCATTCGTCGCGATAATCCTGAAGACGGATCTCGACCTTGTCGGCAAGGCCCGCCTCGTGAATGCGCTTCTGCGCAAAATCGCGCTGCTCGGTCGAGATCGTGAGGCCCACCACGCGCGTGCCGAAGGTCTTTGCGGCGAACTCGGCGAAGCCGCCCCAACCGCAGCCGATCTCGAGCAGCGTCTGGTCCGGCTTCAGGTCGAGCGCCTCGGCGAGCCGGCGGTATTTGTTGGTCTGGGCTGCCGTGAGATCGGAGGTGCTCTCCTCGAACAGCGCCGAGGAATAGGTCATGCCGGGATCGAGCCAGGCCGAATAGAACGCGTTGCCGATGTCGTAATGGGCATGGATGTTGCGCCGCGCCTGGCGGCGGGTGTTGCGGTTGAACCAGTGCTGCAGCAGTTGGACGAACCGCATCAGCGGCTTGTCGTTCAGCATGGCCTGGATGAGATCGTGGTTGACGCAGAACAGGTAGAGGAATTGCGTCAGGTCCGGCGTATCCCAGTCGCCGGCGAGATAGGCCTCCGCGATGCCGATGTCGCCGCCGTTGATGAGGCGCGACGCGAAGCCGTAATTGTGCAGCCGCATCGCCGCATTCGGGCCCGGCTCCTGGCCGCCGAGGCGGATCACGCGTCCGTCGGGCAGGGTGACGTCGAGCGTTCCTCGCCGCAGCCGCGCGCCAAAACTGAGTGCGAGCCGAACGATGCGCGGCAGATCGGCAAGCACTGTGTCTATGGTGTCTGACGTCACCGAGATGGTATGCGACATCGGCAGATCCATCACCTGAACGGATACTCTCCGACCGCGAGCCAGGCGCCCCCATACGCCTCATATCGCTGGACCCGAGGGCGCCCCGCAAACGGTCAGCGTCGAATCATGCGCATGATATAGGTGCGCGCTGCGCCGGTCGCCAAGGGGCTGGCGGGGTACCTCCGGCAGTCCACCGCCGTGTGCACAGTGCGATTGCAGGCCTAGCGCGCCGTGCGCTCAGCCAAGGCCGGGGAAGCTGCGGTGCGCCGCGGCGCAGGTTTCGGTGGAGCGCCTGGCGGGACCGGTAGCCCTGGCGTCGGCGTGGCGGCAATATCACATGAAATCTTGGTAAGCTTGAATGCGCCTCGGTGCGAGGTTGGAATACAAAAAAGCCCTGTGACACAGGTATATTTTGTATTTGCGTGAGTTCGACATCGACGCATTCGAGGCCGCATTTCGCAGGTGCGGGACTGTCCCCCTGTTCCGCGCCCCGCTAGTATGAACTTCAGGTTCCGCAGAAAGCATCACGGCTGTGAACGAGTTACACAAACGCCCCCGGCCGTTCCGCCACGAATCGGTTAATCCGGCTCTGCGGTGGCGGATCTATCTGCCCGGCGGGGGGTGGATGTGACACAGGATGGTCCTGCGGTCGCCATGAGGCGATCTCCCGGCCTTACGTTCCGGACGTCGCGCGCGGCGCGATGGGCTGCCGTGGCGTGCCTTGCCGCCAGTTCAGGCGCCTGCGTGCTGACGCAGGATTTGCCTGATCCCGCACTCGATGTTCCCACGCAGTACAAATACGCGGGCAAGCCGGATGCGCCGCCGTCGCTGGATTGGTGGCGCGGCTTTCGCTCTGCGGAGCTGACGCAACTGATGGAGGAGGCGCAGACCGTCAATCTCGACATCGCCGCCGCGGTCTCGCGCATCGTCCAGGCCGACGCCCAGGCGCGGCAGGCGGGCGCAGCGCTGCTGCCGAGCCTGTCGGGCGGCGGATCGGAAACCTATTCACGCACCTCGGGTTCGAGCGCCTCGGGCCTGTCCATCGGCGGCCGCGAAGTCGTCAACTATTCGGCGTCGCTGAGCGCGAGCTACCAGCTCGACTTCTGGGGCCAGAACCGCGATGCGCTGCAAACGGCGGAAGAGACGGCGAATGCCAACCGTTTCGATCGTGACGTCGTCGCCCTGACGACGCTGGCAGGCGTCGCCAACGCCTATTTCCAGGTGCTGGCCTCGCAGGATCGCCTGCGTACCGCCCAGAGCAACATCGCCAGCGCGCAGCGCATCCTCGATGCGATCCGCGAGCGCCGCAAGGCCGGCACCGGGACCGATCTCGACGTCGCCCAGCAAGAGAGCGTGGTCGCCAACCAGAAGGCGCTGGTGCCGCCGCTGCGCCAGACGCTCGACCAGAACGTCAACGCGCTCGCCGTGCTGGTATCGCGGCCGCCGGAGAGCGTCCGCGTGCTCGGCGGCTCGCTGAACAAGATCGCCATCCCGCGCGTCACGCCCGGCCTGCCGTCGGAGCTTTTGACGCAGCGGCCCGACATCCGCCGCCAGGAGGCACAGCTCGCCTCGGCGACCGCGAACATCGGCAATGCCCGCGCGCAGTTCTTTCCGACCATCCAGCTCACCGGCAATGGCGGCTATCAGAGCTCGGCGCTGGTCTCGCTGTTCCAGCCGCATGCGGCCTTCTTCCAGCTCGTCGGGAGCGCCACGCAGCCGATCTTCGACGGCGGCAAGATCCTCGGCAATTTCGAATTCGCCAAGGCGCGGCAGGACGAGTTGCTCCAGACCTACCGCAAGACCATCATCCAGTCGTTTGCGGACGTCGACAACGCGCTGTATTCGATCAAGCAGACCACGATCAAGCTACAATTGCAGCGCGATGTCGTTACCTCGTCGAAGCGCGCCTTCGATCTCGCCGAGCAGCAATTGCGCGCCGGCACGGCCGACATCGTGACTGTGCTGAACGTCCAGCAGACACTATTTCAGGCCGAAGATGCGTTGTGGCAGGCCCAACTCGCACGGCTTCTCGCCATCGTCAGCCTGTATCAGGCGCTCGGCGGCGGCTGGGAGCCGCGAATGGAGAAACCGGTCAATGCTCTTTAAGCCGGATACGAAGGAAGGCGCGGCGAAGAAATCGCGCGGCCGCGGCTTCGTCATGACCCTGATCACGCTCGCCATCCTTGGCGGGCTCGGCTATTTCGGCTGGACCGTCTGGCACCAGCAGCCGCAGCAGGCGAATGGCCGCAACCAGCGGCCCGATCTGCCGGTGCCGGTGCTGGCGGCGACACCCCGCATCCAGGACGTCCCGGTCTATCTCGACGGCGTGGGTGCGATCCGCGCGCTCAACACAGTGACCGTGCGCTCGCAGGTCGACGGCAAGCTGATCGCCGTGAAATTCACCGAGGGCCAGGACGTCAAGAAGGGCGACGTGCTCGGCGAGATCGATCCCGCGCTCTACCAGGCGACGTATGATCAGGCCGTCGCCAAGAAAGCGCAGGACGAGGCGCAGCTCGCCAACCAGCGCATCGACCTTACGCGCTACGAGCAGTTGGCTGCCTCCAACGCGGGCTCCAAACAACAGGCCGACACCCAGCGCGCCGCGGTCGCGCAGACCGAGGCGCTGGTCAAAGCCGACCAGGCCGCGATCGACAATGCGGCGGCGACGTTGAGCTACACCAAGATCGTGGCGCCGCTTTCGGGCCGCGCCGGCCTGCGCCAGGTCGACCAGGGCAACATCATCCACGCCGCCGACGCCACGGGCCTCCTGGTGATCACGCAATTGCAGCCGATCGCGGTGTGGTTCAGCCTGCCGCAGCAGCAGATCATGCGCGTCAACGCGGCGGCGTCGAAGGGCACGCTCGCCGTCGACGTGTTCGGCAATGACGGCATCACCGTGATCGACACCGGCAAGCTCACCGGCATCGACAACCAGGTCGACCAGACCACCGGCACGCTCAAGCTCAAGGCCGAATTCCCCAACGCCAATTACCAGCTCTGGCCGGGCCAGTTCGTCAATGTCCGCCTCAAGGTCGAGACCTTGATGCAGGCGCTGGTGGTGCCGACCTCGGCGGTGCAGCGCGGACCGATCGGCACCTTCAGCTACGTCATCGGCGAGGACAATGTCGTCTCCGCCAAGCCGGTGACCGTGACCCAGCAGAACGAGCATGACGCCGTCATTGCCAGCGGCTTGTCGCCGACCGACAAGGTCGTCACGACGGGCTTTGCCAATCTGTCCGACGGGTCCAAGGTGGTCGTCGGCCGCGATGACCAGACACCGTCGGCCGATCTCGCCCCGCGCAAGCGCACGCGCGGCCCGGATGGCCAGAAGAAGGATGGGCAGGCCAAGGACGGGCAAAAGGACGGACAGGGCAAGGACGGCGAGCACCGCGCCAAACGGAGCAGCAGCGAAGGCGACCAGAAGGGGCAGACCGGACCGGCACCGGGGCCGGGGGCATCGGGACCTGGAGCCAAGCAGCCATGATCCCGACAACAGCCGCCTGAGCGGCAGGCACATCCCATGGGCGTCTCCGAACCCTTCATCCGCCGGCCGATCGCGACCTCGCTGCTCGGCATCGCCCTGCTGATCGGGGGCGCGCTCGGCTATTTCTCGCTGCCGGTCTCGGCGCTGCCGCAGGTCGACTTCCCGACCGTGCAGGTGACGACGCAGCTTCCGGGCGCAAGCCCCGACGTGATCGCCTCGCTGATCACCGCGCCGCTGGAGCGCCAGCTCGGCCAGATCCCGTCGCTGTCGGCGATGAACTCGACGAGCTCGTTCGGCGTCAGCCAGATCTCGCTTCAGTTCGATCTCAACCGCGACATCGACGGCGCGACCCAGGACGTGCAGGCCGCGATCAACGCGGCGGCCGGCGTGCTGCCCAAGACGCTGCCCTATCCGCCGACCTACGCCAAGGTGAACCCGGCGGACGCGCCGGTGATGACGCTGGCGCTTCGCTCCGACACGATCTCGCTGCGGGCGATGAGCGACATCGCCGACACGCTTCTGGCACAGCGGCTGAGCCAGATTTCCGGCGTCGGGCGCGTCTCGGTGCTCGGCGGGCTGAAGCCGGCCGTGCGCATCCAGGCGGATCTGGCGCGCCTCGCAGCCTATGGCATCGCCATGGAGGATCTGCGCACCGCGATCGCCAACGCCAACGTCTCGGGGCCAAAAGGCTCGCTCGACGGTGCGCAGCAATCCTACATCATCGCCGCCAACGACCAGATCGCCGCTGCCGATGCCTACAAGCCTGTTATCATCGCCTACCGCAACGGCTCGCCGGTCACGATCGGCGACGTCGCGCAGATCGTGGATGGCCTCGAGAACGACCGCACCGGCGGCTGGTACCAGGGCACGCCGGCGGTCATCATCGACATCCAGCGCCAGCCCGGCGCCAACGTCATTGATGTCGTCAGCCAGATCCGGGCGGAAATCCCAAAAGTCCAGCGCGCCATTCCGGCCGGCGTGAACCTCACCATCGTCTCCGACCGCACCGTCACGATCCGCGCCTCGGTCCGCGACGTGCAGTTCACCCTGATCCTCAGCGTCGTCTTGGTGACGCTGGTGGTGCTGCTGTTCCTGCGCTCGCTGCGGGCCACGCTGATCGCGGGCGTCGCGCTGCCGCTGTCGCTGATCACCAGCTTCGGCATCATGTATTTCGCCGGCTTCAGCCTCGACAATCTGTCGCTGATGGCGCTCACCATCGGCACCGGCTTCGTCGTCGACGACGCCATCGTCATGATCGAGAACATCGTCCGCCACATGGAGAACGGCGATAGCGCGATGGAGGCCTCGCTGAAGGGGGCCAGCGAAATCGGCTTCACCGTGATCTCGCTGACGGTGTCGTTGATCGCGGTGTTCATCCCGCTGCTGTTCATGTCCGGCCTCGTCGGGCGCATGTTCCGCGAATTCGCGCTGACGCTGACGATCGCGGTCGTGACCTCGGCCGTGGTCTCGCTGACGCTGACGCCGATGATGTGCTCGCGGCTGCTCAAGCACGCCCATGAGGAACTGGCGGTGCCGGGATTGGCCGCGATCAGCCGCTTCATCGATAGCACCGTCGAGTTCTATCACCGGACGCTGCTCTGGGTCCTGGAACGCCAGCGCGCCACGCTGCTCGTGACATTTGCGACCCTGGTCGCGACCCTCGTCCTCTACGTCGTCGCGCCAAAGGGCTTTCTGCCGCTTCAGGACACCGCCTCGATCACGGCGGTGACGGAGGCGGGACCCGACGTGTCGTTCGCCGAGATGCAGAAGCGTCAGGCCGAGGCGGCCGATGCCATCAAGGCCGATCCTGATGTGGTCGGCGTGGTCTCGGTGATCGGGGCGGGCTCGGTCAACCCGACCACCAATGTCGGGCGCCTGGTCATGACCTTGAAGCCGCGCGGCGAGCGGCGCGACGACGTCAGCGCGGTCGTGACCCGGCTGAAGGAACGGGTGTCGGCCATCCCCGGCATGACCGTCTATTTCCAGCCGGTGCAGGACGTGCAGATCTCGACCCAGTCGAGCCGTTCGCAGTACCAGTACACGCTGACCGGGACCGATGCGACGCTGGTGTCGGAATGGGCGCGCAAGCTTGTTGCCGAGATGCGGCGCGATCCGCTGTTCCGCGACGTCTCCTCGGAGGCGCAGGAGGCCGGCCTGCGGGCGCAGCTCGATGTGGACCGGACCCGGGCCGGACAGCTCGGCGTGAGTCTGCAAGGAATCACCGACACGCTCAACGATGCGTTCGCGCAGCGGCAGATCTCGACAATCTACGGCCAGGCCAACCAGTACCGCGTGGTGCTGGAGGCGCTGCCGATGTACCAGCGCGATCCCTCGATCCTGTCGAAGCTGTATCTCCCGGGCGCGGCGAGCAGCATCGTGGGCGCGCCCAACGCCCAGGTGCCGCTCTCGGCCGTGGCGACGCTGAAGCGCACCACGGCGCCGCTCGCGATCTCGCACCAGGCGCAGTTCCCGTCGATCTCGCTCAGCTTCAACCTCGCCCCGGGCGCCGCGCTCGGCGACGCCGTCGAGGCGGTGAAGACGATCGAGACCCGGATCGAGATGCCCAACAGCATCGTCGGCGTCTATGCCGGCGACGCCGCCGAATTCGCCAAGGCGCTCGCCGGCCAGCCCTGGCTGCTGCTCGCCGCCGTGATCACGATCTACATCGTGCTGGGCGTGCTCTATGAGAGCTACATCCACCCGATCACCATCCTGTCGACGCTGCCCTCGGCCGGCGTCGGCGCGATCCTGGCGCTGATGCTGTGCGGGCAGGACCTCTCGGTGATCGGCCTGATCGGCATTATCCTGCTGATGGGCATCGTCAAGAAGAACGCGATCATGATGATCGACTTCGCGCTCGAGGCCGAGCGCCGGCAGGGGATGTCGCCGAACGAGGCGATCGTGCAGGCCTGTCTCTTGCGCTTCCGTCCGATCATGATGACGACGCTGGCGGCGCTGTTCGGCGCGCTGCCGCTCGCAATCGAGAGCGGCACCGGCGCCGAGCTGCGCTTTCCGCTCGGCATCTCCATCATCGGCGGCCTGCTGCTGAGCCAACTGCTGACGCTCTACACCACGCCCGTGATCTACCTGGCGCTCGACCGCATCAACCGACGCCTCGAGCAGGCGCTGCCACCGGCTGAATCCGGCGGCCCGCCGGTCGCGGGCGCGACCGAGGGGATGCAGTGATGGCATCGATCTCGGAGCCGTTCATCCGCCGGCCGGTCGCGACCACGCTGCTGTCGATCGGGTTGTTCCTGCTGGGTGTCGTCGCCTACGAGTTCCTTCCCGTCGCCTCGGTCCCGAACGTCGACTTCCCCGCCATCTTCGTGTCGGCCAGCCGGCCGGGCGCCGACCCGTCCGTCATGGCGGCGACGGTGGCCTCGCCATTGGAGCGCCGGCTCGGCGAGATCGCGGGCATCAACCAGATCACCTCGACGTCGTCGCTCGGCACGACCAGCATCCAGCTCCAGTTCGACATCGGCCGCAACATCGACAAGGCCGCGCGCGACGTGCAGGCGGCGATCAACGCCGCGCTGATCGACCTGCCGAGCGACCTGCCGACGCTGCCGCGCTTCCGCAAGGCGAACACGGCCGGCGCGCCTGTTTTCGTGCTGGCGCTGACCTCGAAGACGCTGTCGGCCAGCGCGATCTACGACGTCGCCGATACCGTGCTCGCGCAGCGCATCTCGCAGGTGCCTGGTGTCGGTGACGTGACGGTGAGCGGCGCCGACCAGCCGGCGGTGCGCGTGCAGCTCAACCCCGTCGCACTGTCCAACGCCGGCATCGCCACCGACGACGTCAGGACCGCGATCATCAACGCCAACCCGCTTGGTCCCGTCGGCATCTTCAACGGCGAGCGCCAGAGCGAGACGCTGTCGCTGAACAAGCAGATGCGGACGGCGAAAGAGTTCCGCGACATTATCATCAAGAGCTCGAACGGCAATTTCGTCCGGCTGTCCGACGTCGCCGACATCGAGGACTCCGTCCGCAATGCTCGCTCGATCGCCTGGTTCAACAAGCAGCCGGCGGTGCTGATCCAGATCACCAAGCAGGGCGACGCCAACGTCATCGACACCGTCGACCGGGTGAAGGCGCTGATCCCGGCGCTGAAGCAATGGATCCCGGCGGGTGTCGATATTTCCACGCTGGTCGATCGCACCAGCACGATCCGCGCCAGCGTGCTCGACATGCAGTGGACGTTGCTGGCAACCGCCGTCCTCGTGATGGTCGTGGTGTTCGTGTTCCTGCGGCGGCTGACACCGACGATCGCGGCCGGCATCTCCGTGCCGCTGGCGCTGGCCGGAACCTGCGCCGGGATGTGGGTCGCGGGCTTCTCGATCGACAATCTGTCGCTGATGGCGCTGGCGATCTCGGTCGGCTTCGTGGTCGACGACGCCATCGTCATGATCGAGAACATGTACCGCAATCTCGAACATGGCATGCGGCCGCTCCAGGCGGCCCTGGTAGGCGCACGGCAGATCGGGTTCACCGTGGTCTCGATCAGCCTGTCGCTGATCGCGGCTTTCACGCCGTTGATCTTCATGGACGGCATCGTCGGCCGCCTGCTGCGCGAGTTCTCGCTGACGCTGACCTTCGCGATCCTGGTCTCGACGCTGGTGTCGCTGACGGTCACGCCGATGATCTGCGCCCATTACATCCGGCAGACCACGTCCGGCACCGCGACGCTGTTCGATCGGCTGATCGAAGGCTCGCTGTCGCGCGTGGTCGCGTTTTACGCCCGCAGCTTGCGCACCGTGCTGCAATATCCGCTGCTGACGCTGCTGGTGTTCTTCGCCACCATCGGCCTCACGGTGACGCTCTACATCAAGGTTCCCAAGGGCTATTTCCCGACCGACGATTCCGGCTTCGTCATCGGCGCGACGCGCGCCTCGGCCGACATCTCGTTCCAGTCCATGCTCGGCCTGCAGCAGCGGCTCGCCGACATCGTGATGCAGGATCCGGCCGTGGCCGGGATCGGCTCGACCGTCGGCAGCGGAGGCGGGGGACCGGGGGCTGCGACCTCGAACCGCGGCACCATGTTCATCAGCCTGAAGCCGCCGGAGGAGCGCGACCACGTCTCGACGCAGGTCGTGATCGACCGTCTCAGGCGCGCCCTGTACCCGGTGCCCGGCATCCGCCTGTTCATGTTCGCCGCCCAGGACGTCCGCGCCGGCGGACGGCAGAGCGATTCCGACTACCAGTACACACTGACCAGCACCGACCTCAGCCTGCTCCAGAAGTGGGCGCCGATCGTGGCCAAGCGCATGGAGAGCGTCGAGGGCATCACCGATATTTCGAGCGACCGCGATCCCGGCGGGCTCCAACTCACGCTCTCGATCGACCGCCAGAAGGCCTCGGCGCTCGGCGTCAAGGTCCAGGACATCGACAACGCGCTCAACAACGCATTTTCGCAGCGGCAGATCGGGATCATCTACACTCAGCGCAACCAGTATATGACCGTGCTGGAGATCGACCCGAAATTCCAGGTCGACCCATCCAACCTCGATCGCATCTATGTCGCCGGTGCCAATGACGCGCAGGTGCCGCTGTCGGCCGTGGTACACGCGACGCGCGGGCTCGCTGCGCTGGCGGTCTATCATTCGCAGGGGTTTCCCTCGACCACGGTGTCGTTCAACCTGATGCCGGACGTGCCGCTCCAGACCGCGACCCAGAACGTACAGCGCGCGATCGAGGAGCTGCACATGCCGGAAGGCATTCGCGGCAGTTTTGACGGCAACGCGGGCGATTTCGCCAGGACCAGCGGCCGCCAGCCGCTGCTGATCCTCGGCGCGCTGGTGGCGATGTATATCGTCCTCGGCGTGCTCTATGAGAGCCTCGCCCATCCGCTGACGATCATCTCGACGCTGCCATCCGCCGGGCTCGGCGCGCTGCTCGCCTTGCAGCTCACCAACACGCCGCTGACGGTGATCGCCTTCGTCGGCATCATCCTGTTGATCGGCATCGTCAAGAAGAACGGCATCATGATGGTGGACTTCGCGCTCGACGCCGAGCGCCAGCGCGGCCTGTCCTCGGCGGAGGCGATCTTCGAGGCCTGCCAGGCGCGCTTCCGCCCGATCCTGATGACGACCATGGCGGCGCTGTTCGCCGGCATTCCGCTGGTCATCGCCACCGGCCCCGGCACGGAGCTGCGGCGTCCGCTCGGCATCACCATCATCGGCGGCCTGTTCGTCTCGCAGATCCTGACGCTCTACACGACGCCCGTGATCTACCTGCTGATCGACCGCCTGCGCCGCCGTTCCGAGCCGCGTCCGCTCGCCGCGCCCGCGGAATAGGCGAAGTATCGCACACGTTCCGACACCGTCAGTCGGCTCGATCCCCTAACATTTGATGTTATCAAATTAACATCTGTATTCATAAAAGCTGCTAGTTCTCATTTCTGTCAACAAAGCTCGTTACAGAACGGAGACGGGCGCAGCCTTCGCTCGTCGCGCCGCCCGAAGCTGTTGCATTCGAACGGAATCCCGCCCCGAGAACGTGTGACGTGCTTGGGAATCCTTGCGGGCGAGCGGAAATCGGCTGGCTCGTGGTGTCTTGGAGTGATTGGCCAAATGGCTAATACCGTCGGATCGCACTTTTTCCCGGAGATTGCGGCGGGTGGATTCTCTCGGGTCGATGGCACGATTCAGTTCTGGCAGCGGGTCGGGGCCTTGGTTGGACCGGATTCCGTCGTGCTGGACTTTGGCGCCGGACGAGGCGCCGGCCAGAGCGAGGATTCGGTTGCCTACCGGCGCAGTCTGCGGTCGTTGAAGGGACGGGTGCGCGAGCTCGTCGGGGTGGATGTCGACCCGGCTGTCACGACCAACAAGGCGCTGGATCGGGCGTTCGTGATCACACCCGATGGAGAGCTACCGATCGCCGATCACTCCATCGACGTGATCGTATCGGATTTCGTGTTCGAGCATCTCCAGGATCCTGCCAGAGCCGCCCGTGAACTCGACCGCGTGCTCAAGCCGGGCGGCTGGATCTGCGCGCGAACGCCCAACCGCTATGGATACATCGCACTCGCCAACCGGATGATCCCCGACCGGTTGCATGCCCGCATCATCCAGTCGGCCCAGGACGACCGCAAGGGCGAGGATGTCTTCCCGGCCGTCTATCGGCTGAACACTGCCAGCGCGTTCAAACGGCATTTTCCCGCCTCCCGATACGATCTGTATGTGATCCCGTGGGACGCGGAGCCGGCCTACTATTTCGGATCGAAGCTGCTCTATTCGCTGTTGCTAGCGGTTCAGCACTGCACGCCGGCTCCGTTCAAGACGGTGTTGACGGCGTTCATGCGCAAACGCCCCGTGCCGTGAGCCCGACAGCCAAGTCACGTCGGGCTCAAGCCGCCGTACACCTCATTGCGAAGACGAAAGAGCGCACGGGACGAGAGGCCTTCGAGCGCGGAACGTCACGCAACGCAGGCGCCTTGTAGAAAGATCGTACCCTCCAAGACGTCACCAAGTCCGAGCGATAACGTCATTCGGCGATCAACTGGGGCGTGTATTACGGCCTGACCACCACACTTCATGACCATCGCCTCCCAATCCTCGCCCCAAAGCCCATGTCGACGTAGGTGCTCAGTTCTACGACACCGACCTCAGCAAGCCGATTTGGGTCGCCAACGTGGCCGCGAATGGTACTGTGGATTGGAGAGACGCTGCCGGAACGCCGGTCTAGCAGAGCGGTCGACGCATTCGACATACCGGCGCAACGAGACCGCCTTCGGGCGGTCTTTTTGTCGTGTGCCGAGGTTCGGGGTTATGGCGGCGCCACTCCCGGCAAGAGAGTTGTTGAACCGCCGCTTCAAGCGTATAGCGGCGACCATGTCGAACCCCACAGCCGCCGCGCCGGCCGATCCGATCCCCGAATGCCCGCACTGCCAGAAGCCGATGCCGCTGTGCATCTGCGACAGTGTCACGCCCATCAAGAACCGGCTCTCGCTCCTGATCCTCCAGCATCCGCAGGAGCAGGACAGGGCGCTCGGCACCGCCCGGCTGCTTGCGAAGCACTTTGCCGATGCCACGGTGCGGGTCGGCCTGTCCTGGTCGAGCCTGTCCAAGGCGCTGGCGCGGCCGGTCGAGAACGCCTCGCACTGGGCCGTGCTCTATCTTGGCTCGGCGCGCGCGGCCGATCTGGAGGCCGAGGGCGAGATCCTGGCGCTCAACCGCAAGGGCGAAGTCGCGGAGAACCAGCGCTCGATCCTCGGCAAGCTCGAAGGCGTGGTGCTGCTCGACGGCACCTGGAGCCAGGCCAAGGCGCTGTGGTGGCGCAATCCCTGGATGCTCAAGTGCCAGCGCGTGATCCTCAACCCGGCGTATCCCTCCCGATACGGACGCCTGCGCAAGGAGCCGCGGAAAGACGGGCTGTCGACCATCGAGGCGGCCGCGACCATCCTGGCCAGTCTTGAGAAGCGCCCCGATATCGCCGAGACGCTCAATGCCAGTTTTGAACGGATGTTGACGCGCTACCGCGAGGTTCAGGCCGAAATGCCGGAATTGGCGCCAAAACCGCCGGTCAAGGACCGCCGGCGCGGTGTCCGGCGCAGCAAGCGCAGCTGACTCGCGCTTAAATCCTCCGTACGGTTGATTGCCCCGCGCGAGACGGGCGGGTAGAGACGGTCGGCCGATGGGCCGCGAACTGTTATCTTCGCAGAATCGGAAAGCCGGAAGCGGAAGGGGCAGTCGAATTCAGGCCGCGGCGAAGGAAATCCTTGCACAAGCGGCGCGGCCCGATCGGTGGGGCACGCTCGCGCTGATGGACATTTCGCTGCGTTACCGGCGCACCGTGATCGGCCCGCTCTGGATCACGCTGACGCTGGCCGCAACAATCGCAAGTGTCGGCACGGTCTACGCCGCACTGTTCAAGCAGGACATCGCCGGTTTCCTGCCGCCCTTCGCCGTCGGCCTGATCGTCTGGACCCTGATCGCGACGACGCTCCAGGAAGGCTCCAGCATCTTCGTGGCGTCGGGCCACCTGATCAAGGCCGTGCCGGCGCCGCTGATCGTGCATGTGCTCCAGATGATCGCGCGCAATGTGCTCATCTTCGCGCATCATCTGGTGATCGTGGTGCTGCTCTACATCGTGATGCCATGGCCGCTGTACTGGAACATGCTGCTCGCGGTGCCCGGCTTTGCGATCCTGCTGATCGTTCTGCTCGGCGGTTCGGTCGCGCTCGGCATGCTCTGCGCGCGCTTTCGCGATATCGGCACGGCGATCGTCAGCGGCCTGCAATTCATCTTCTTCCTGACGCCGATCATCTGGACCGAGGACGCCCTGCGCGGCACCGCGTTCTACTGGCTGATCCGCGCCAATCCGTTCGCGACGCTGCTCGACCTCGTGCGCAGGCCGCTGCTGTCGCAGCCGACCGATCCGGCGCAATGGCTGCTCGGGGCGATCTATGCGATCGTCGTAGCCGTCATCGCCTTCGGCTGCTACGCAAAATACCGCCACCGCGTGGCGTATTGGCTGTGAGGCGCGCATGAGCCTTGCTGCCCAGATCGTGCTCCGCAACGTTTCGGTCAAATTTCCGGTCCTGTCGTTCCGCGACCGTTCGCTGCGCAGCCGCTTCGTCAGCGCGGTGACGCTGCGCCGGACGCCGGCGGTGCCGCACATCGTCTCCGCGCTCAACGACGTCAGTCTCGACATCCGCGCCGGTGACCGCGTCGCCATCATCGGCGCCAACGGCGCAGGCAAGACCACGCTGCTGCGGGTGCTCGCCGGCATCTATCATCCGACCGCGGGCAGCGTGGATGTACTCGGCCGCTGCCTGTCGCTGTTCGACCTGTCGGCCGGCTTCGACGAGGAGGCCACGGGCTACGAGAACATCGTGCGCCGCGGGCTCGTAATCGGCGCGCGGCGCTCCGAGATCGATGCGCGGCGGGCGGAGATCGCCGAGTTCACCGAGCTCGGTGACAGGCTCGACCTGCCGCTGCGGACCTATTCCAGCGGCATGATGCTGCGGCTGATCTTCGCGGTCGCAACCGCCGTGGAAGGCGAGATCGTGCTGCTGGACGAATGGATCGGCGTCGGCGACCAGCAATTCCGCCGGAAGGCGCGGCAGCGGCTCGACGAGATCGTGGCCCGTGCCGGCATCCTGGTGCTGGCCTCCCACGACATCGAGCTGATCCAGAGCACCTGTAACCGCGCGATCCTGCTCGAGGAGGGGCGGATGACCGCGGCCGGCCCGACCGATGCGATTCTTGCGAAATATCTCGCCGGTCCCGGCGGGGCCAAGGCGTAAACGCCCGGTCGGGGTTGCCTAAGCCATTGATCCCCTATATTGCTCCGCCCTTACGGGGCCACGTGGCGGAGTGGTTACGCAACGGTCTGCAAAACCGTGTACACCAGTTCAATTCTGGTCGTGGCCTCCATTACAACCTCCTGATATTTCATTACAAAGTTTGCTCACCGCGCGTTCCGCCCCGCGTGCGGTAAAGGCCTTCCAGGCCGTGCACACCGGGTTTGCCCGGGGCTTGGCGGACACCAGCGATTCAGGCCGGATGGCATAGACTTCGCATCTGCGAAGTGATGCGTCACGAACCCCTGGAGCTGGAGAGCACGTGAGCGACGTCGTCCGATTCGTCCCGAAATCCGAGCTGGAACGGGCTCGCCTCATTCGCGAGGCCCGTGCGATCTATGACAGCATCTTTCCGCCGGCCGCACCCGACCGGGTGCCGCAGGACGGCGAGGAGCGGGTCAAGACCTGATCGGCGCCGCGCCGTTCCGGCGCATGGCCGATAGCAAAACGCCCGCGGGAGCGGGCGCATCGGTTGACGTTGAAAGTGGTCTCAACCGGCCGCGTACCAGCCGTCCGGAAACGGCAGAAGGGGCCAGGCGCCCTCATTGTCATTGGCAGCTTTGGGCGTTGCGACGTACGACCACGAGCGGGGCACGAATTCCTCCTCCGGCTCGGGCGCAAAATCTTGATAGACCATGGCGTCCCGGACGGCATCCAGCAGCAAGTTGAATTCGGCTTCGCTCATCGCACCCTCGCAGAACGCGGATGGCGCAATGTCGCAAAGCCGGTTTGTTGCCCGATTGAGCCGATCGTTCGCAATTTAACGATCCGGCGATCGGGCTCCGATTGGTTAGCGATTCCCTAAAATCCCCGCGGAACCGTACGTTCCTCCCGTCCGGCCTCAGTGTGAAAGAGATCACATCCCCCGCGATTTATTTCTCCTACCCCTTGGCACGACACCGGCCAGCGAAGGCCGGGGGCGGGCAAGGCGGACGGGAGACTTGGTCATGAAGGCAAGGTTCTTACGGTTTGCAGGTGCGAAGAGCCGGGCGCGCCGCGCCTCGACGGTCGGGCTGTTCCTAGCGCTGTTCGCCACCGTCGCTCAGGCGCAGCAGGGAACCCCGGAGCAGCGCCGGGCCTGCACCCCCGACGTCTACCGGCTCTGCGCCGGCGAGATCCCCAACGTCCGCGCCATCACGGCCTGTCTGCGCCGTAACCGGTCAAGCTTGAGCGAGGCTTGCCGCACCGTGTTCGATCAAGCCGGCGGGTGACATAGCCGCCCTGTGGGTTTGTGCGCAGCAAGTGGCTCGTGCGGTCTCGCGAATCCGGCATAGTCGGCCTGTGGATATGCTGCGGACAGCCTGTGGACGGACGGTGAGATGCTGTGGATGTCGTCCACAGATGCGTCTGCCCCGCACCCTATTTCCATCAGCCAGCGTCATATCTCTGTCAAATATCCTGACTGATTGATTCTCCGGCCGCGCAGATCATTGCTTTGTCCGAGATCATTTGGTTCTCCCGAATTCGGAATTGCGTGCCGCAGGACACCTGACGCACGATCAGTTTTTGTGCAGCTGGCTGCCCAATTCGCGGGCCCCATTCATCCAATTTTTTGTACGCCCGCGGACAAGCTTTCCCGTCCGCACTCCACCTAGGCTCGTTCCCGAGATCTGGAACATGGCCAGTGCCATGACAATTCGAAGGAGCTGGAGATGGAGACACGGGTATTGCCCCATGCACGGGGGATCGCACGCGCATCATTGCCATGGCGCAAGGTCGCGCTCGGCGCCACCATCGCTTTCGGCTTCGTCGCCGCGGCACCGCTGAGCGCGCAGGCCGCCGCGCCCGCCGCCTGCGCCGCACTCCAGGAGAAATATCCGGACTGGAAGGGCAAGACCCTCGTCAACGCGATCAACCCGCACACGCCGGGCTATGAAACGATCGACCCGAAGGATCCCAGCAAATATATCGGCTTCGACATCGATCTTGGCGAAGCCATCGGCGAATGCCTCGGCTTCAAGCTGACCTACAAGCCGGTGACGTTCGCAGCACTCCTCACAACACTCGCTGCCGGCCAGGCGGACATCATCATCTCCGACATCTACGCCACCAAGGAGCGCGCCAAGGCCGCCGACTTCATCACCTACTCGAAAGTGTTCGACGGCGTGCTGGTCGCCAAGGGCAATCCGAAGGGCATCAACGGCATCAACATGTCGATGTGCGGCACGGCGGCCGCCGAAAACACCGGCTATGTCGAGGTGCCCCTGATCCAGGCCCTGATCCCGGAATGCAAGAAGGCCGGCAAGGCCGAGCCGACAATCCAGCTCTACGACAACAACGCCAACTGTATCCAGGCGATCCTGGCCGGCCGCGCCGACACCTACATCAACGACGTCAACACCGTCGACAGCGCCGTCAAAGCCTATCCGGACAAGCTGGAGAAGGCGATCGCGGTGACGATCCCGTATTCGGTCGGCATCGCCGTCCCGAAGGACAAGCCGAAATTCCGCGACGCCGTGCTGGCCGCACTGATCGAGGTGCAGAAGGCCGGCACGCATACGGAGCTTCTGAAGAAGCACGGGCTCGATGTGAACAACTTCAAGGAACCGGACATTCTGACGGCTGACTGATGTCGCTGTTCCTTCACTACCTGAGCATGCCGTATCTGCTCGAGGGCATCGAGCTCACCCTCGAGGTGACCGCCCTCGGGCTCGGCGGCGGATTGATCCTCGGATTGATCCTCGCCGGCATGCAGCTCTCGCGCTTCTGGCCCCTGGCGGCGATCGCCAGGGCCTATACTGTGATCTTTCGCGGCACGCCGCTGATCCTTCAGATGGTGTTCGCCTACGATGCGTTGCCGCATATCGGCATCAAGCTGTCGGCGGTGCTGGCGGCCGGCCTCGCGCTCGCCTGCAACGAGGCGCCGTTCATCGCGGAGATGCTGCGCGCCGGCGTGCTCGGCGTCGACCGCGGGCAGGTGACGGCCGGCCAGGCGCTCGGCATGACGCCGCGGATCCTGATGTGGCGGGTGATCGCGCCGCAGGCGATCCGCACTATGATCCCGGCGTTCGGCAACGAGGCCGTCAGTGCGCTGAAGAATTCCTCGCTGGCGTCCGTCGTCGCGGTCCAGGAGCTGACCTTGCGTTCGACGCAGCTTGCCTCCTCGACCTTCGACTTCTTCTCGATCTTCTTCGCCTCTGGCCTCTTGTACCTCGTGCTGACCTTCGCCATCAGCGTCATCCAGTTGTTCGTCGAATGGCTGCTCGATCTCGATCGCGCCAGGGGGCGTCAGCGCAAACTCGCCGATTACCTGCCGTGGCGCCGCGTCGACCTCGGCACCAAGCTGGAGCTTGCGGAGGCGACCGTCGCCGATCCCGAACCCGTGCAGGCAGAGCTGACCGACACGCCGCCGCTTGCTCTGACCAGAGAGGAGCGCACGCGGCGTTCCGCGACGATCGCGCGCAACAACATCGCAGTCGAGACCAAGGACCTCACCAAGAGCTACGGCACGCAAAAGGTGCTCGGCGGCCTCGATCTGACCGTTCGCGTCGGCGAAGTGGTCGCGCTGCTCGGCCCCAGCGGCTCGGGCAAGAGCACGCTGCTCCGCTGCATCAACCATCTCGAAAGCTGGGACGGAGGCACCGTGCGCGTCGGCGGCCGCCGTCTCGGCTTTGACGACGACGGCAAGTTGCTGTCACCCCGGGCCATCGCCAACGAGCGGGCAACCGTCGGTGTCGGCATGGTGTTCCAGCAGTTCAATTTGTTCGCCCATCTGTCGGCGCGCGAAAACATCGCCGGGCCTTTGCGCTGGGTCCACGGTATGACCCGCATCGACGCCGACCGTCGCGCCACCGAGCTGCTCGACCGCGTCGGTCTCTCGCATCGCGCCGACGCGTTGCCGCGACATCTCTCCGGCGGCCAGCAGCAGCGCGTCGCCATCGCCCGCGCGCTGGCGCCCAATCCAAGCGTGCTGCTTTTGGACGAGCCGACCTCGGCGCTCGATCCCGAGCTCGTCAACGAGGTACTGGAAGTGATCCGGCGGCTCGCCATCGACGACGGCCTCACCATGATCATCTCGACGCACCAGATCCGCTTTGCCGATGAAGTCGCCGACCGCGTCGCTTTCCTGAGCGGCGGCACCATCATCGAGGAGGGACCGGCGCACGAGGTGCTCACCAATCCCCGCAATCCGCTGACGGCGCGTTTCCTCAGCGTGATGGAAGCCGACAAGACTCCGGAGGCGGTGCGATGAGCGCTGCCTTCGTAAGGTTCAAGACTCCCGAAGAGGCCATCTCATGAAGCATTTCACGCTGCCGGTTTCGCCGAAGACCGTCCACTGGGGCTATTTCTCTAAGAAGGTGACGCCGGCCCTGACATTGCGCTCCGGGGATCGCGCCACCATCGAGACGCTGACCCATCATGCCAATGACGATTACGAGCGCATGATCCAGGGCGATCCCGGCGCCGAGAGCGTGTTCCAGTGGACGCGCGAGCACAAGGCGGTCGCGCGCCGCGGCGCGGGCTCCGTCGAAGGCCCTTTCATCCGTGGCGCGGGCGAGGGGATCGGCGTGCATCTTCTCACAGGTCCCGTCGCGATCGAAGGCGCCGAGCCCGGTGACATCCTGGAAGTGCGCATCCTCGATATCAGGCCGCGGCCGAGCTGCAGCGCCTGCCACGCCGGCCGCTGCTTCGGCTCCAACGTCGCCGCAAACTGGGGCTTTCACTATCACGACCTGATCGAGGAGCCGAAGCCGCGGGAGGTCGTCACCATCTTCGAGCTCGACACCTCGGGCGAGCCTTATGCGAAAGCGGTCTACAACTACGTCTGGACGCCGCAGACCGACCCCGACGGCATCGTGCATCCCACCATCGACTATCCCGGCGTGCGCGTCGATCACGCCACCGTCAGGAAGCGCGAAAACATTCTGTCGAGCGTGAGGGTGCCCGCGCGATTGCATTTCGGCACCATGGGCCTCGCGCCCTCGGAAGCTGATTTCGTCAGCTCGATCCCGCCGAGCTACACCGGCGGCAACATCGACGACTGGCGCATCGGCAAGGACGCGCGGATGTTCTATCCGGTCGCAGTCCCCGGCGCCTATTTCTCGGTCGGCGATCCCCACGCCGCGCAAGGCGACAGCGAGCTCGGCGGCACCGCAATCGAGACCTCGCTCACCGGCGATTTCGAGTTCATCCTGCACAAGAAGGCTGATCTGGCCGGCACCAATCTGGAGGGCCTCGACCATCCGATGCTGGAGTCCGATCACGCCTGGTCGTTCTACGGCTTCACCTATCCGAACTATCTGGCCGCACTCGGCGCCGACGCACAAACCGAGATTGCCAATCACTCGAGCCTCGACCGTGCGATGCGCGATGCGTTCAGAAAACTCCGGCGGTTCCTGATGACCGTGCACGGTCTCAGCGAGGACGAGGCGATCTCGCTACTGTCGGTTGGCGCCGATTTCGGCGTCACCCAGGTCGTCGACGCCAATTGGGGCGTCCACGGCACGATCCGCAAGAACATCTTTCGGTGCGATTGACGGGGGTAGCCCGGATGGAGCGAAGCGCAATCCGGGACAGCGTCGATGGCGGCCCGATTCCCGGATTACGCTTCGCTCCATCCGGGCTACGCAGCGTGCTTGATGCAGCAATTGGGCGCTAACACTCTGAAGGAAATTCAATTTCCCGGATGAACGCTTGACCACCGAACGTCATTTGCGGCCCGTTGCTGCGACGGATGACCGCGTTCGTCTGGCACAGAGGTTGCTTCGATCAACCGCAATCTGGGTTGATCCGATGAGCTTCCGGCCGTTCACGAGCGAGTCCTACGCGCAAGACGACCGCCCCGAAGCCTGGCGGGACGTGCTGGCGGCGGTCGGCCTGCAGCCGGCGACCGGCCATTCCTTCTTTGACGGACACGCAACCGCATCGCATCGCCACACCGCAGGTGTTGCGTTGACGCGGATGGCGGCTGGCGCGCAAAGCGTCGCGCCGCTATCGCAAGCGAATGAAGACCTTCCGATCGCGCTGGTCCCGGTCGAGGACGGCATGGTGCTGAAGAGCGCCGGCGGCCACCGCATCGTTCCGGTCGGCCATCTCGTGCTGCTGCCGCGGAGCGGAGACTGGAGCATCGTGTTCCAGCGCGACATGCGGGCCATCGTGCTGTCGGTGACCTCGGAAGCGCTGCACGGACGCCTCTCGGGCAGGCCGCGGCTCGGCGAGCCCCGCGTCGTTCCACCCAGCGGCTTTGCCGATGTGTTCTCGCGTCTGCTGGACGCGACCGCGCGCACGCTCGACACGTTGAGCGATGCCGAGTGGAATTCGGTCGCGCAGTCGCTCGTTGACCTGCTCCTGACGCTCGCGCATCAACTGGCGGCTTCGACGTCCGATGCCGGATCGAGTGCGACGCAGGCCGCGCTGCTGCACCGGATCTGCCAGACCATCGAGCGGCGGCTCGACGATCCCGAACTGGCGCCGGCGCGCGTCGCGCAGGCCCAGGGGATTTCCGAGCGCTACCTGCAAAAACTGTTCGAGACGGTCGGCGACAATTTCACCCATTACGTCCGGGAGCGCCGCCTCCAGCGTGCCTGGGCCGATCTGTCCAATCCGACCGAGGCGCTTCGTTCGATCTCGGAGATCGCCTACGCCTACGGCTTTGGCGATTCCGCACATTTCAGCCGCGCCTTCCGTCATCGCTTCGGCCTGCCGCCGCGCGAATTCCGCCAGCAGGAGGCGGAGCGGGCGACCTTGCAGCACGGCATTGCCGGCCAGCGCGGCTGGCCGCAGGAGGCGCTGGCGCAGCTCCGCGTGCATTCGAGCGTCGAGGCACGCAGCACCGCTGCTTGCGCCGGCACCGAGGAGCGGACGACCGCGGAACGCAGGCATCACCGTCTCCCGGTCGAAGCCAGCCGCATCCATTGGGGCTATTTCAGCCGCTCGCTGGCGCCGCAAATCGAGATCGCCTCGGGCGACACCATCACCATCGAGACGCTGACGCAGCACGCCTCCGACGCGCCCGAAATGATGATCGCGGGCGATGCCGGTGCTGAAAGCGTGTTCGGCTGGACACGGGACAAGAAGAACGTCGATCGTCGCGGCGCTGGTCCGATGGACGCGAGCGTGTTCGGCCGTGGCGCCGGCGAAGGATTTGGCGTGCACATCTGCACGGGGCCGGTCGCGGTGAAGGATGCCCAGCCCGGCGACGTGCTGGAGGTGCGCATCCTCGACATCGTGCCGCGCGCGAGCCGCAATCCGAACCATGCCGGCCGCGTGTTCGGCTCCTCGGTCGCGGCCTGGTGGGGCTATCACTACAACGAGTTTCTCGGCGGTCCCAAGCCGCGCGAGGTCGTCACCATCTACGAGATCTTCGACGATCCAGAGGAGCCGCACGCCCGGGCGCTTTATTCCTATCGCTGGGAGCCGCAGACCGACCCCTTCGGCGTCGTGCACGCCACCTACGACTATCCCGGCGTCCCCGTCGCGCCGGCCACGGTGAAGCGCCGGCATGCCGTACTCGATGGCATCCGCATTCCCCTGAGGCCGCATTTCGGCGTGATCGCGGTGGCTCCGCGCGAGGTCGATTTCGTCGACTCCGTGCCGCCGTCCTATTTCGGCGGCAATCTCGACAATTGGCGGCTGGGGAAGGGGTCTACCGTCTATCTTCCGGTTTCGGTGCCCGGCGCGCTGCTCTCGGTCGGCGATTCCCATGCCACGCAGGGCGACGGCGAGCTCAGCGGCACCGCGATCGAATGTTCGATGACAGGGACGTTCGAGGTGATCCTGCACAAGAAGGCCGATCTTGCAGGCCGGCCCTTTGCCGATCTCTCCTATCCCCTGATCGAGACCGAGACCGACTGGGTGTTGACCGGGTTCAGCCATCCCAACTATCTCGCCGAGTTCGGCGCGCAGGGCCAGAGCGAGGTCTACGCAAAGTCCTCGCTCGACCTTGCCATGAAGGATGCGTTCCGGAAAATGCGGCGCTTCCTGATGAACGTGAAGGGCCTCAGCGAGGACGAGGCGATCGCGCTGATGTCGGCCGCCGTTGATTTCGGCGTCACCCAGGTCGTCGACGGCAATTGGGGCGTGCACGCCATCCTCAGCAAGCGCCTGTTTCGGGACGCGACTTAACAAGGACATCTCAAGTGAAATTCCACATGATCAGCGGCGGACCGAAGCCGGTCGCGCCCTTCAGCCACGCCGTCGAGACCGACGGGTTTGTCTTCGTCACCGGCCAGATGCCGGACACGCCGCAGGCGCCGGGTTTGCTGCCCGACGGCATAGAGGCGCAGACGCGGGCCGTGATGGAGAATTTGAAGGTGGTGCTCGCCGGCCTCGATCTCGGCCTCGAGCACGTCGTGATGACGCGGATCTATCTGACGCGTTTCAAGGAAGACTACGCCTCAATGAACGAGACCTATCGCAGCTTCTTCGCACCGGATCGTTTGCCGGCTCGCACGTGTGTCGGCGTCACCGGGCTCGCCTATGATGCGCTGATCGAGATCGACCTGGTGTGCCGGCGGCCGTGAGCTCGGCTTTCGCAGCCCGGACGCTGCGGCACGAACTGATACGCAGCAGAGCCGGGGCCCATGCCACAGCTACGGTGCGGCTTTCCGGGTCCCGGCTTGGCGCCGCAACGGTTCACGTTGCAACGCGTCCGGGACACGAGAGTGGCAGTCGCCAAACGCTCTCTCTCCACTTCGTCTTAAATTGCAACCCGCGCGTGCAAGAAGTCTTGTCGGCCGTGATCTATCGATGGTCACCAGCCTTGAACGCGTCGCCTGCGGCCGACGACTAACCCACAGAGTGCATGAGGGTCAGGGGAACGTGATCGTACTTCCTCTTCCTAAAGCACCAAAATGGTGCTTTAGTGCTTTCCATGAGCCCGTCGCCCCGAAACGCGCCGTCCGCGCTGCGTTACAGGCTTGCCCCTGACCCGGCCGCCAAGGCCGCGCTTGAGGCGACGTTCCAAGCCTATGACCGCATGATGGAGATCCTGGATGAGGTGGCGCGGAGCCATAACGTCGGCTCCAACGTCGTCCTGCTCCATGCCCATGCCTATGAGCCGATCCGGAAAGAAACCGCGCTGCCGTCGCGGCTAGTGACGCTGGGCCTGCGCGACCGCGCCGATTATCGCGCCGCGCAGGGCCGCCGCCTGCCGCTCGACGACAAGCTCGCCAAGATCAAGGGCCCCGCCACCATTTCGATTGCGACCGTGCAGGGGCGCTTCAGCGTGCCCTTCGACTATGCCGGCTATGCCGAGGGTTGGGGGCAGAGCGCGCCCGCGCACCTCATCCGCACCGACGACGGCTTTGAAGTTCACTACGGCGTCACGCCGAACAATCTGCCAGAGGAGGAGAACGCTATGGATACCATCGCTGCCGCCCCCGACAACTTCCTGTCCCGGGTCGGGCGCCTGATCGCCGGGATCGCCTATGACGCGATCGAGCAGGCGGAGGGGAAGAACAAGCTGAACGTGGTTGGCCAGGCCATCCGCGAGATCGAGCGCGCGGAGAGTGAAGCGCGCGATGCGCTCGCGGCCGCGCGCGCCGAGGAATACCGTCTCAACGCGCGCCGCACCGAGATCGAACGCGAGATGACCGATCTCACGCCCAAGATCGAGGGCGCGATCGCGGATAGCCGCGACGATCTCGCCCGCGCCGGCATCGCGCGTCAGATAGACCTCGAGGCGCAGTTCGAGGTGCTCTCCCGGGCCATCGATGAGAACAACGAGAAGATCGAACAGTGCGTGACGTCGCTGCGCGCCGTGCTGTCAGCATTGCAAGATGCCGAGCAGCGCCGCGCCGATCTCGAAAAGAGCGAGGCTCACGCAAGCCATCAGGCCTCGACGTCGCCCCGGAAGTCCGGTGGTGCCTCGGCGGCAGCGAAGGCCTTGCGCGCGGGCAGGGCGGTGGCGCGCGCCACCGGCGTTCCGGCAGCGATCCCGTATTCAAGCGACATCGACGAGCTCAGCACGTTGCATCGCGACAAGGAGATTGCAGCGAGGCTGGCGCGGTTGAAGTCGCGCTCCTGAGTAATGTGTCATGAGCGCACTGCTCGAACACGTGATGTCGCCGGAGGTCAGGCCGTTCGCGATCGCGGCGGCCATGATCCTCATCGTCGGCTCGATCGAGGTGGTCTCGATGCTGGTCGGGGCCTCGCTGAGCGAGATGCTCGGCACCAACATCGATTTCGGTCACCCCAGCGACAATGGCGTGATCAACGCCATCTCCTGGATCAATGTCGGCGGCGTGCCGCTCTTGATCTTCCTGCTGTTGCTGCTCGGCGCGTTTTCCATCACCGGCTTCTTGATCCAGGACATCGCGCGGATGGTGGCGGGTCCCTTGCCGGCAACGCTCGCGTCGGTCGGAGCGGTCGCCGTCTCGATTCCGCTGGTCCGCGCCGCAAGCAGGGGCATCGCGCGGGTCATTCCCAAGGATGAAAGCTATGCCGTCGGCCTCGGCGATCTCGTCGGCCGCGTCGGCGAGGTCGTGATCGGCCCGCTCGATCAGGGGCCGCCCGGCCGCGTCAGCGTCGCCGACATCCACGGCAACCGCCATTTCGTCTGGGCGGTCGCCGCACCGTCATCATTGCCCCTGCCGCAGGGAACCATGGTCCTGCTGGTCGATCGCGCCGGCACCCGCTTCGTGGCCGTGAAGGCCGACGATGAACTGAAACCTTCCAAACCGCCTCTAAGCAGCTGACAAGTCATTTATCGGAGAAAGTCATGTTCGACATTGCAGTCCCGGCCATGATCGGCGTCGCGCTGATCGTCGTCCTCGGGATCGTCTTCACCATCCTCTACAAGCGCGCCACCCGCGACGAGGCCTTCGTGCGCACCGGCCTCGGCGGCAAGAAGGTCGTGCTCGACGGCGGCGCCATGATCCTGCCGATCTTCCACTCCTACGCCAGCGTCAATCTGAAGACGCTGCGGCTCACCGTCGAGCGCAAGGAGCGGGAGTCCCTGATCACCAAGGACCGCCTGCGCGTCGACATCGTCGCCGAATTCTACGTGCGTGTCCGTCCTGACGATGAGAGCATTGCGCTCGCGAGCCAGACGCTGGGCGCGCTGACGAATGACGCCGAAGCCCTGCGTAACCAGGTCGAGGCAAAATTCGTCGACGGCCTGCGTTCGGTGGCGGCCACCATGTCCATCCTGGAGTTGCAGGAGAAGCGCAGCGACTTCGTCAAGCATGTGCAGGCGACCGTGGAATCGGACGTAAAATCCAACGGTCTCGAGCTTGAATCGGTGTCGCTGACCAAGCTCGACCAGACCGACGTCAAATTCTTCAACCCGGAGAACTTCTTCGACGCCGAAGGTCTGACCCAGCTGAAGACCGTTACCGAGACGCGCCGGCGCGACCGCAACTCGATCGTGCGCGACAACGAGGTGGCGATTGCGCAAAAGGACCTCGAGGCGCGGCAGCAGACCCTGACCATCGAGCGCACCAAGAAGGAGGCCGAGCTGTCCCAGGAGCGCGACATCGCCAACAAGACCGCGAGCACCCGCGCTGAGGTCGCGACCGCAACCCAGACCGCGCGTCTGACCGAGGAGAACGCCCGCATCGACACCGACCGCGCCGTTGCCGAGAAGGAGGCCGGCGCCAAGCAGGTCAAGGAAACCGCAGTCATCGAGTCGGATCTGGCGATCAACAAGCGCAAGACCGACGCGCAGCGCGAAATCCAGATCGCCACGCAGGAGAACGAGATCCAGATCGCCTCCAAGAGCAAGCAGACCTCGGAAGCCGTCGCCGAGGCCAAGACCGCCGAAGCACTCGCCGTTTCCGCGGAGGAAAAGGTCGTGACCGCCCGCGCGGTCGAGGTCGCCGACCGTGCCCGTCTCACCCAGGTGCTCGCCGCGCGCACCGAGGCCGAGCGCAAATCGACCGAGCTGATCGTCGCCGCCGAAGCCGAAAAGAAGGCCTCGCTCGATCGCGCCGAGGCCGTCAAGACGCTGGCCACCGCGGAAGCCGAGTCCAACAAGATCAAGGCTGTCGGCGTCAGGAATATCGGCGAGGCCGAAGCCGCAATCATCACGCTCAAGAACGAGGCGCAGAACAAGCTCGGCGCCAACGTCATCGACTTCGAGCTCGCCAAGAAGCGGATCGAAACCATGCCCTCGGCGCTGGCCGAGATGGTCAGGCCGATCGGAAATCTCAAGGACGTCCGCATCCTGCACACCGGCGGCGCGTTCGGCAGCAATGGCACCGGCGGCGGCAATGTCGGCTTCGGCGAAGGGCTTGCGGGCGAGCTCCTTAAGGTGCACGCGCTGCGTCCGATGATCGACGAGATCCTGCGCCAGAGCGGGTTTGCGCCGGGCGAGGATCCCGTGAAAGCGCTGGTCGGCGCCGTGACGGGAAAGAGCAACGGCGCCGCAGTGCCGGCGCCCGTGCCGGAGAAAACAAACACCGCCGATCTATGAACGCCGGTTCATTGCTGCGGAGAATTCGAATCGATATGAACTGCCCGTGCGCGTCTCGCGTCGCGCACGCTCCGGAGCGTCGATCGATCGCGTGTTGAACCACTCGATCGCGCTCCGGGTGAATTCTTCGAGGCAACGCCATTTGTTGCCGCGGTGCCTGCGCGGATCGACGTCAGGCACCGGAGCCTCTTTCGATCGGGGGAATTTCACATGAAGTATTTTCTGTCCGGACTGATCGCGATCGGTCTTGCAATCGCCGCTGCGCCGTCGTTCGCGGCCGACGCCCGCAACGTCACCGTCGTCAACGAGACCGGCTATGCCATCAAATTCCTGGGCTTCAACGCGCCGGACGACGGCCTGGACGAATGGGAGAACGAGCTCGACAAGGTTTTGCAGAACCAGGCGAGCACCTATGTCGAGTTCGAAGAGGACGACGAGGGATGTGTCTGGAACATCCGCGTCGACTGGCAGAACTATGACGAATCCGTGCTCTGGAAGAACGTCAACCTCTGCAAGATCACCGCGCTTCGGTTGCGCTACGACTCCGGAACCAAGACCACGTCCTTCGTCGCCGAATAGTTTGACCTGACTTGAGCCAGGGGAGGGCTGGCGGCCCTTCCTCGGCGCATTGTGCAAGATCGCGAATTCGTCCTTTGCAAGCGCAAGCGGCTTTGTTATACGCAGCCGCGCGCGAACGACTGGTTCGCCCTTTCCTCGGTAGCTCAGCGGTAGAGCATCCGACTGTTAATCGGATGGTCGCTGGTTCGAATCCAGCCCGGGGAGCCAAAATCCAGCAAATTCAAAGCCTTACTTGCGTTGCAATTGCGCAACACTACCCGCGACCGCCGCGTTGGGGCCGGTGCACGGCTGTGCAATCGGCCGGTGGAGAGGGAATCGGTCGGACCCTAGCCGTCCCCCAGCACAGCCGAACCGGGCGCCTATAATTCATGCTCAGAGGGTTGAACCCTCAGGCGAGGGACAGTTCGTCCTCCCAGGGTCTGCGACGGACGTTCCCCGAACATCGCATGGTAATACTGCGAGAACCGCCCGAGCTCGTAGAAGCCCTGCTGCATGGCGACAGCGGCCACGGTCGTCGAGCCCGGCACGCTCTCATGCAGAATGGAATGAACGGCACACAGCCGCTTGTGCCTGAGGAAGCTGACCGGGCCCAAGCCGAACACCTCCTGGAACGCGCGATGGAGGGTGCGGCGCGACACCCCGAGAGCGGCGCAGATCTCCGAGACATGCACCGGGCGCGTGCCGGCCTCGTCGAGATACTCCTCGACCCGGCGGATCAGCCGCCTCGCCGAAGGCAGCCAGCCGGTGTCGTCGGGCGGTAGCGACGACATCACGTTGGCCGCCATGCATTCGACGATCGATCGCTTCCAGAAATCGGCGGTCGAGGGCGTCAGGCCGCTCCTGTAGGTGCGCAGATGTGACATGATCCGGACCAGACGATGTGCGGCGATCGCGCCGCTATCGGGGGCCGCCCGGAAATGGTCGCGCCTACGCCAGGTGTCGGGATTGCTCAGCCTCGCTTCGCCGCCGAACAGCGATGCGACCTCGTTGATGTCGAAGCGCATGGCGGCGTAAGCGGATCCACCGTGAAAGATTCCGTCATGCTCGAGCAGCGGCGGAATCACGAGCACGTCGTTGAGGCGCATGTCGAAGGACCAGTGGGTGACGCGCTCTTCGGCCGCGAGCAGCATCCCGATGATCAGCTTGTCGTCGCTGGCGACACGCTGCGTACGCATGCCGACGCTGAAGGTGCCGATGCTGAGCGAGAAATCGCCGATGCCGACATGGGAGAGCGATCCGCGCAATCGCCCGCGCCCGAGCTGCATGACATCGACGTGCGAGCCGTGAACGGCCTGGTGAAGACCTTCGAACCCGTCGAGCTTACGCGAATCAACCAGAAGGAATTGGCCCATGGCGCCACCCTGTTACTCAAGCGCGACAATTCTGCGGCAGGCGGCGGCTGAACACCACTACAACGCGAAGTGGGTACGACAGTCCGAGTTCGCGCTTTGAGGTAAATTATCGCCGAATTTGACGCGAGCTGTACGCCACACGACGCTGCGGATTGAGGAATTTGCGACATGTGTCGTTAAGCCTCACCGATCGGCGCGACGTATTGGCACAAACTGCACATCACGGGCATCCTATCTTCGGATACCATTTGCAACCTAGGCGATATCGGCAACGATCGTTCTGCGAACCGCGGGGCGGGGATGGCGGTATGGTGTTGCCGCGGGCTCGAAGGATGTGCGCAAAAGAGGGAGAGATGCTGACGCAAGTCTACGACACCCATCTCGCACCCTCGGCGCCAAGAAGAGGGGACCAGACAATGCGTCCAGAATGCCGGGCAATGTGCTCTCGTCGACGCCTGCTGAAATCCGCGCCATAGTATCGGGTGGAATACTCGTATCGGAGTTTCCACGATGCTGCGGGCGGATACGGATCACTGCGAGTGGTTGCCGGACGACGTGAAGACCGGCGAGATGGTCTTCATTCCCGGCGGGACCTTCCGTATGGGATCCGACCATCATTATCCCGAGGAGGCGCCGAGCCACCGCGTCTCCGTCGACGGTTTCTGGATCGACCGCACCTCCGTCACCAACCGGCAGTTCAAGCAATTCGTCAACGCGACCGGCCACGTCACCGAGGCGCAGATCGTTCCCGACCCCAAGGACTATCCCGGCGCGCTGAAGGAGATGCTCTACGCCGGCTCGCTGGTGTTCTCGCCGCTGCCGCGCATCACCGATCTCACCGATTGGAGCCAATGGTGGTCCTTCATGCGCGGCGCCAACTGGCGTCATCCTTACGGCCCCGGCAGCAACATCAAGGGCCTCGACGACCATCCGGTCGTGCACGTCTCCTATAGCGATGCGGCAGCCTATGCCCGCTGGGCCGGCAAGGAGCTGCCGACGGAAGCGGAATGGGAGTTTGCCGCGCGCGGCGGCCTCGACGGCGAGGAGTTCGCCTGGGGCGATGCGCTGATGCCCGGCGGCAAGCACATGGCCAACATCTGGCAGGGCAATTTCCCCGTCCAGAATCTCGGCGAGGATGGGTTCAAGCGTACCTCGCCGGTCATGGCTTTCCCGCCGAACGGCTACGGCCTCCACGACATGATCGGCAATGTCTGGGAGTGGACCTCGGACTGGTGGTCGTCAAAGCATGCCGCCGATGCCGCAAAGCCTTGCTGCATTCCCAGAAATCCCCGCGGCGGCCGCGAGGAGGCGAGCTTTGATCCATGTCAACCCGACATCCGCATCCCGCGCAAAGTCTTGAAGGGCGGCTCGCATCTCTGCGCGCCGAACTATTGCCGTCGCTACCGCCCCGCGGCGCGCCACGCCGAGCCGGTCGATACTTCAACCAGCCATGTCGGCTTCCGCTGCGTGATGCGGACGCCTCTCGTTGTTCATCGCGAACAAGAAGGGTCTTCCGCAACATAGCAAGATAGGGAGTATCGCATGAGCAGCGAGTTGGAGAAGAACAACACCCAGTCCGAGGCTGACCAGTCGATCAATCGCCGAAAACTGCTTTTGGGAACTTCGTCCATCGTCGCCGCGGCGACGCTGACATCGGAGGCACTGGCGCAAGCGCAGAAAGCGGCGCCGGGTTCAGCCGCGAGCCCGGCGGCTTCATCGGCGTCCGGCCGCAAGCCGAACATCCTCGTGATCTTCGGCGACGACATCGGACAGACCAATGTCTCCGCCTATTCCTTTGGTGTGATGGGCTATCGCACGCCGAACATCGACCGCATCGCGAAAGAAGGCATGATGTTCACGGACTATTACGCCGAGCAGAGCTGCACGGCGGGGCGGTCCTCTTTCATCACTGGCCAATGCACGCTGCGCACCGGCCTTTCAAAGGTGGGCATTCCCGGCGCGACCGTGGGTCTGCAAGCGCGAGACGCGACCATCGCAGAGTTGTTGAAGCCGCTTGGTTACGCCACCGGGCAGTTCGGCAAGAACCACCTCGGCGACCGCAATGAATATCTGCCAACCGTGCACGGCTTCGACGAATTCTTCGGCAATCTCTACCACCTCAACGCCGAGGAAGATCCGGAGAACCGCTTTTATCCGACCGGTATGCGGGACCAGATCGGCCCACGGGGCGTGCTGCGTTGCAAGGCGTCGGATCGCGACGATCCGACCGAACATCCGCGCTGGGGCAAGGTCGGCAAGCAGACCATCGAGGACACCGGCGCACTCACCAAGAAACGGATGGAAACGATCGACGACGAAACATCGGCTGCCGCCATCGATTTCATGCAACGTCAGGCGAAGGCCAACACGCCATTCTTCTGCTGGTTCAACACGACCCGAATGCACTTTCGCACGCATGTACGGGAGTCCCATCGTGGCCCGCCCGGGCTGACGGCCAGGACCGAATACGCCGACGGCATGATCGAAAACGATGCGACGATCGGAACGGTGCTCAAGGCTATCGACGATCTCGGCATCGGTAACGATACCGTCGTGATCTACACCACGGATAATGGGCCGCATCAGAACTCCTGGCCGGATGCGGGAACGACGCCGTTCCGCAGCGAAAAGAACACCAACTGGGAGGGCGCGTTCCGCGTGCCGTGCATGATCCGCTGGCCAGGACGAATTCAACCCGGCTCGATCTCGAACGAGACAATCAGCGCGCTCGACTGGATGCCGACCCTGCTGGCGGTCGCGGGCGAACCGGATATCAAGGACAAGCTGCTGAGGGGGCACCAGGCCGGAAGCAAAACGTTCAAGGTCCATCTCGACGGATATAACCAGCTTCCCCACCTCACGGGTCAGCAGGAGCGCAGCGCGCGCAAGGAGTTTGTCTACTTCGACGACGATGGCGACGTGGTGGCTCTGCGCTACGAGAACTGGAAAGTCGTCTTCGAAGAGCAGCGTGCGCAAGGTACATTAAGAATTTGGGCCGAGCCGTTTACCAAATTGCGCGTGCCGAAAATCTTCGATCTGCGCTCGGACCCCTACGAGCGCGCGGATATCACGTCGAACACCTACTACGACTGGCTCATGACGGACGGCGCGGGTGTGTTCATTGCTGCGCCTAGAATTGTGGGGGAGTTCCTCGCCACCTTCAAGGAATTTCCCCCGAGTCAGCGGCCGTCGAGCTTCAGCATCGATCAGATCGTCGAGAAGATGCAGAGGAGTTTTCAAGTCACGCAATAGCGTGGCGTGACCGCCTGGCAGCAACGCCGAGCGGCTGACGTGAACGACCAATGAAACACAGGGAGCGTAGAAATGAGCGGCGAACTAAAGAACAAGAACAATTCCTCCGACGCTGAACAAACGATCAACCGCAGAAATCTGCTCCTTGGAACATCATCGATCGTCGCAGCAGCGACGCTGACCTCGGAAGCACTGGCGCAAGCGCAGCAAGCAGCGCCCTCTCGCGCGCCGGCGGCAGCTCAGCCAGCGGGAGGCAAGCCCAACATTCTCGTGATCTGGGGCGACGATATCGGCATCGCCAACATCAGCGCCTACTCCAACGGATTGATGGGCTACGAGACGCCCAACATCGATCGCATCGGACGCGAGGGGATCAAGTTCCTCCACTATTACGGCGAACAATCATGCACGGCGGGTCGCGCGGCGTTCCTGACCGGCCAACACGGCATTCGCAGCGGCCTGACCAAAGTCGGCTTTCCCGGTGCGCCGATGGGCATGAGCCAGCTCGACCCATCGATTGGCGGCCTCCTTAAAAATCTCGGCTATGGCACCGGACAGTTCGGCAAGAACCACGTCGGCGACCGCAACGAGTCGCTGCCGACCGTCAACGGCTTCGACGAATTCTTCGGCAATCTCTATCATCTCAACGCCGAGGAGGAGCCGGAACTACCCGACTATCCCAAAGACCCCAGCTACCTCGCCAAGTTCGGCCCCCGAGGCGTGCTGAGGTGCAAGGCTGCAGACCGCGACGATCCGACCGTAGACCCCCGCTTCGGCAAGATCGGCAAACAGACCATCGAAGATACCGGCGCGCTGACCAAGAAGCGCATGGAAACGATCGACGACGAGACGTCGGCCGCGGCCATCGACTATATGAAACGGCAACAGGCCGCCGGCAAACCGTTCTTCTGCTGGTTCAACGCCACGCGCATGCATTTGCGCACCCATGTGCGTACCGATCATCGCGGCCGCTACACGCATGGCGACAGCGAATACATCGACGGCATGCAGGAGCATGACGATACGGTAGGTACTCTGCTCAAAGCCCTCGACGATATGGGGATCGCCAACAACACCATCGTCGTCTACTCCAGCGACAACGGTCCTCACATGAACAGCTGGCCGGACGGCGCGATGACCTGGTTCCGTTCCGAGAAGAACACCAACTGGGAAGGCGCTTTCCGCGTGCCGTGCCTGGTGCGCTGGCCGGGCGTCATCAAGCCGGGCACGGTCACCAATGAGCTGATGAGCCACAACGACTGGATTCCGACGTTGTGCTCGGCGGCAGGTGAGCCCGACATCGTCAACAAGCTGAGCGCCGGGTACACCGCCAACGGCATCAACTACAAGGTCCATCTCGACGGGTTCGACCAGACCGCATTCCTGCGCAACGTCAGCGGCACGGCCGGCAACAACAACGGCACCAAGAGCGCTCGTGACAAGTTCTTCTACTCGGATGATGACGGCTTGCTCGTGGCCTTGCGCAAGGGCGACTACAAGTATGTCTACGCCGAGCAGCGTCTGCCCGGCACACTGGGCGTCTGGGCCGAGCCCTTCACCAAGCTACGCCTCCAGAAGATATTCAACCTGCTTCAGGATCCGTTCGAGAGGGCTGACATCACCTCGAACACATTCTGGGACTGGCAACTCAACCATGTCGGGCAGGTCTACGGCGCGATGGACGACGTCGGCGCCTTCGTCATGACCTTCAAGGATTTTCCGCCGCGGTCGTTCCCACCGAGTTTCGTACCGGCCACGATCCTTGAAGAGCAGCTCGATGAGATCAAGGACAACCGCGCCAGGACAGGACAACGAGCCCAGAGCATCGACAAGATACGCTCAGGCGTCAATCAGATGATCGAACAGCAGCTCCAGCAACGCGGAGTCAAATAGCTGACACCCCATCCTCACCGGCCCGCGTCGTTGCGGGCCGGTGCCACCTTCGTAGTTACTCGCTTGCGCCTGTGAGATCCAGAATGCCCGTTTCCCTCGCATCTGCCACCCGGCGTGGGTTTCTGATCGGTTTCGCCGCCATCAATGCTGTCGCGGTCTGGAGTGCGGCAGCTTTTGCTCGAACCGGACCTCTACCTTCGTGGAACGACGGGGTCACGAAGACATCAATCATCGACTTTGTTGGGCGGGTGACCTCGCAAGGCGGAGTCGATTTCGTGCCGCCGGCGGAGCGCGTTGCCGTGTTCGACAGCGACGGTACACTTTGGTGCGAACAGCCAATTTATTTCCAGGCGGCCTTCGGCCTCGATAGCGTCAGGGCGATGGCGCCGCAGCATCCCGAGTGGAAGCAGCAGCAGCCCTTCAAGGCGTTCCTCTCAGGCAACAAGGACGTGCTGGCGGCGCAGGGTGAGAAAGGTCTTTTGACGCTGATCGCGGCGTCCCATAGCGGCATAACGACGGACGCCTATGCGGCCTCGGTTGCCGATTGGCTGGCCCGGGCGCAGCACCCGCGCTGTCAGCGCCCCTACAAGGAGCTTGTCTATCAGCCGATGGTGGAGCTGCTCGTATACTTGCGCGCAAATGGCTTCAAGACCTTCATCGCCTCGGGTGGAGGCGTCGAATTCATGCGGGCGTGGGCGGAGAAAGCCTACGGCATCCCGCCGGAGCAGGTAGTTGGCTCCTCCGGAGTCGCGCAGTTCAAGATCGGCACTGACGGGCGTCCCGTCCTGACGAAGCTGCCCAAGGTCGAGTTCATCGACGATGGCCCCGGCAAGCCGTCGGGCATCAACCGCTTCATCGGCCGCCGTCCAATCCTCGCCTTCGGCAATTCGGACGGCGACCACCAGATGCTGCAATGGACCGCGGCCGGACCTGGAGCGCGCTTCGTCGGCATCGTCCATCACACCGATGCGGCCCGCGAATATTCCTACGACAGGGAGTCCAAGATCGGAAAGCTCGACAAGGCCTGGGACGAGGCCACGCAGCGCGGCTGGACCGTCGTCGACATGGCAAAGGACTGGACGACGGTGTTTGCGTCCGAACGCGGCACCGCGGAAGCGTCGCAATGACGAGGACGCGTGCGGGAAGCTGCATCAACGACAGCAATAACAAAGGGAGGGACAAGGATGTCTGGACATATGCGCATGTTTCGGTGGACGAACTGCCTGCTGGCGTTGGCAACCGGCGCGTCGCTTCCGGTCGGAACGGTGTCGGCGGCGCCGCTCCAGCCAGCGGCAATCCAGCAGGGCGCGACTGGACCATCCGATCTGATCGAGGTGCGTGCCGCTGTTCGCCGCGGCGGGGCCGCCATGGGGCCGCGTGGTGGGGCCGTGGTCCATCGTGGCGGCGCCGTGGTCGGCCCCCGAGGCGCCGCCTATCGCGGCCGGACCGCAGTGGTCGGACCGCGCGGCAACGTCGCCGTCCGCAGCACCACGGCTGTGGCCGGGCGCGGCGGCTGGGCGCGACCCGGCTATTACCACTGGCCGAGGGGCGGCGCGATCGCCGCCGGTGCTGCGATCGGCTTCGTGACAGCGGCCACGGCTGTGGCCTGGGCGGGTGCTGCGCCCGCGCCGGGGATGTGCTGGTACTACACCGATCCATCCCGCACGCAGGGTTTTTGGGACTACTGCCAATGATGGAGCATCCCTGATGCGATGAGGCAGTCGTCATGAGCGGTTACGACATCTTCGCCTGGATCGTGCTCGTCATCCTGCTGGCGAGCGCGATCGGCGTTGTCTGCATCGCCGGATGGCTGCCCGGGCATATCGCAAAGTCGCGCAACCATCCGCATGCGCAGGCCGTGACGGTCGCCGGCTGGATCACGCTGTTCTTCGGCTTCGCATTGTGGCCGATCGCCGTCATCTGGGCCTATCTCGACGTGCCCGCGCGGAAAGCGGGAGATGTGTGATGGGCGTTGCGATCTTCAACACCTACCTCGTGCTGCTCTTCCTGCTGGTCCACTTCGGCGTCGTGCGCTTCAACCTGTTCTGGAAGGCCTCGCCCGCGATCGTGCTGGTGCTGCTGCTGTTCGGGCTCTTG
Organism: Bradyrhizobium sp. 604_D8_N2_3; assembly: GCF_051810765.1. Taxonomy (NCBI): domain Bacteria; kingdom Pseudomonadati; phylum Pseudomonadota; class Alphaproteobacteria; order Hyphomicrobiales; family Nitrobacteraceae; genus Bradyrhizobium; species Bradyrhizobium sp. 604_D8_N2_3. The sequence goes on from NZ_JBPWPM010000001.1 coordinate 4,727,035, forward strand.
ATCCCGATGGGGTGGGGCGCCCCCCAAGGCAACGCGCTGGTCGTGCGCAATGCAGTCTCGATCGTGCCTGATGTGGCGGGCGAGGTGACGGATGTTCCGGTTCTCGCCAACGCGCCGCTGAGGGCAGGCGATGTCCTGTTCAAGATCGACCCGACGCCTTACGCGGCGCAGGTCAAGGCGATCGACGCGCAGTTCAAGCTCGCCAAGACGCGCCTCGGCCAGATGACGCAGCTCTACGAGCGCGACGCCGGCCGCGGCTTCGATGTCGAACAGCGGCAATCGGAGGCCGACCAGCTCTCCGGCCAGCTCGAGGCCGCGCAATGGAATCTCGACAAGACGGTCGTGCGCGCGCCGGCCGACGGCTACGTCACCAATCTCGCGCTGCGCAAGGGCGCGCGCGTGGCGAACCTGCCGCTGGCGCCGGTGATGGCGTTCATTGACGTCTCAAGCACCATCATCGGCGTCGAGATCAACCAGAACGATGCGCGCTACGTGGCGCCCGGCCAGGAGGTCGAGGCCACATTCAAATTCGCACCTGGGCAGATCTACTCCGGCAAGGTCGAGAGCGTGCTCCAGGCGATCGCGACCGGACAGGTGCAGACATCGGGCACGGCAGTCCTGCCGAAAGCCATCGAGGCCGCCCCCTTCGTCGTGCGCGTCAAGCTCGACGACGCCGATTTCGTCAAACGGTTGCCGGCCGGCAGCGCCGGAACGGCTGCGATCTACACCGATCACGTCAAACCGACCCACGTCGTGCGCCGCGTGATCCTGCGGCAGGTCGCGATCCTGAATTACGTCAATCCGTTCTAGCGAGAGGGCGCATGAAAAGAGCAGTGCTGACGGCTTCGTTCCTCATCCTCACCTCGGCCACGCAGGCGCAGTCGCCGGTCCCGGTGACGGTCGATAATTTTGGGCGCGCGGAATCCGACCTGTACTTCGGCAACGGCGTCAAGGACGCCGGTGGCATCGGCAAGCTGTTTCACCATCGCGAGCCGATGGCGATCGATAAGCAGGGCGTCATCCGGTCGAATCGTGACACGCTGTACTCCATGGCCGTCGTTGATCTCGATGCGGGACCAGTAACGATCAAGTTGCCGGACGCTGGCAAGCGGTTCCGGTCGTTGATGGTGGTCAACGAGGATCACTACATCGTCGGCGACATAGAGTATCGCGCCGGAAGTTACACCTACGATCGGAAGAGGGTCGGCACACGCTATGCGCTGATCGGGCTTCGAACCCTCGTCGATCCCAACGATCCCAAGGATGTCGAGAAGGTCCGCGCAGTCCAGGATGCCGTCACGATCAGCCAGAAGGCCCCGGGCAAGTTCGAGATACCGAATTGGGATCCGGTCAGCCAGAAGAAGGTGCGGGACGCGCTCCTGGTGCTGTCGTCAACCGCAGGCGGCTTCAAGGATGCGTTTGGCGCCAAGGGGCAGGTCGATCCGATCCGGCACCTGATCGCGACCGCCGCGGGATGGGGCGGCAATCCCGACAAGGACGCCACCTATCTCAGCGTCACCCCCGAGAAGAACGACGGCAGCACCGTCTACAAGCTGACCGTCCCCGGTAATGTGCCGGTCGACGGCTTCTGGTCGATCAGTCTCTACAACGCCGAGGGCTATTTCGAGAAAAACCCCTACAACGCTTATTCGCTCAACAATCTGACGGCGACGAAATCAGTCGACGGCTCCACGGTGGTCCAGTTCGGTGGCTGTGACGGCAAGATCCCGAACTGCCTCCCGATCATGAAGGGCTGGAACTACACGGTGCGACTCTATCGGCCGCGTCCCGAAATTCTGAACGGCAAGTGGAAATTCCCCGAGCCGAAGCCGGTGAGCTGAAGGCTGAACGAGAATGGAGGCTGTCATGAGACACGCAATCGCAGGCGCCATCGCCATGACACTGATGACAGCGAGCGCGCATGCGCAGAGTCTGTCGCCGGATGAGGTTGCCGCGCGCACTATCCAGCGTCGCGCAGTCGAGGCGATGATCTGGGGCATGCCGGCGGTGAATGCCGATCTCATGCTCCAGACCATGCTTGGGACGACCAAGGCAAAGCCGAACGAGATCATCTACTGGTCGAAGCCGGTGAACTGGAAGAACCAGACGCTGACGCCCAATCCGGATTCGATCTATCTGATGTCGTTCTGGAACGTGAAGGACGGCCCGGTCGTGATCGACATTCCGCCGGCGCAAGGCGGCTCGATCGCGGGCAACATCGTCACGGCGTGGCAGATGCCGCTGGAGGACGCAGGTCCCGAAGGCGCCGACAAGGGGCAGGGCGGCAAATATTTGATCCTGCCGCCCGGTTACAAGGGCGACGCGCCCGCGGGCTACATCTCGCTTCAGTCGGACACGTTCAGCGGCTTCGCGCTGCTGCGCTCCAATCTCGCAAGCCACGGCGATGCCGACGTGGCGAAGTCGGTCTCCTACGGCAAGTTGGTCAAGGTCTACCCACTCGCGCAGGCGAAGGATCCGCCTCAGACCAATTTCACCGACGCCTACGACGTGCTGTTCGACTCCACGATTCCCTACGATGCGAGCTTCTATCGCAGCCTCGACCGCGTGGTGCAGAACGAGCCGTGGCTCGATCGCGATCGCGCCATGATCGACCAGCTCGCGAGCATTGGCATCGAGAAGGGCAAGGCCTTCAATCCGGATCAGAAGACCGTTGCGCTGCTCGATCAGGCGGCCCGCGAAGCCCACGCGATACTCGAACAGCGCTACGACGCCGGCTTCGCCGTGATCAATCCAGGCATCCGCTGGTTCCCGGCTGCCGTCGCAGAGATGGTCAAGGCGGCGAGCACGGGATACGCCGATCCGAACACCTATCCGGTCGAGATGCGCGGAGTCACCTATACGCTCGGCTTCACCGGCATCAAGAGACTGGGCACCGCACAGTTCTACCTGATGGCCAACAAGGACCGCGACGGTCAGCCATTTGACGGCGCGGCCACCTATCGCCTGACGGTGCCGCCCAACGCGCCGGTCAAGCAATACTGGTCCGCAACCGTCTACGACCGCGAGACGCACGCGCTGGTGCGCAACATGCCGAGCGCAAGCCGGGCTTCGATCAGCCCGGGCATCCAGAAGAATGCCGACGGTTCGGTCGATGTCTATTTCGGTCCGAAGGCGCCGGAGGGCAAGGAAGCCAATTGGGTGCCGACCGATCCGGCGCGGAAGTTCGAGTTGCTATTCCGCCTCTACGGGCCCGAGCAGCCGCTGTTCGACCACAGCTGGAAACTGCCCGATGCCGAGCGTGTCGCCGCCACGATCGGGGGCGCCAAGAAGTAGTGCAATTGGACGAGCGTGACGCGTTTGGGTGGAAGACGTGACGAGAATAGGGAGACGCGACGTGACGGGACACATTCGCAAAGCCGGGCTCGGGACTGCATTGGCGCTGGCGAGCTTTACCGCTCAGCCCGCGCTTGCCGCTGCCGGCGGCGTGAGCTTCTGGCTTCCGGGCATCTTCGGCAGCTTGGCCGCCGTTCCCGTAACGCCTGGATGGGCCTACTCGACGATCTACCTTCACCTCAACGAAAAGGCCGGAGGAGGGCAGAACTTCGTCACCAGCGGCGGCATACCCGGCTCGGTGACCGCCGGCCTCAACGCACATGCCGACGCGCTCGTCATGGGCATCACCTACACCTCGCCGATGCCGGTGCTGGGTGGCCAAGCCGGCTTCACCGTGCTCACCGCGCCCGGCAACATTGGCGCCGGCATCGATGCGACGCTGACCGGTCCGCGCGGCAATACGATCTCGGGCGGCGCCACCGACAACCGCACGACGCTGACCGACGTGTTCTACCAGGGCACGCTGAAATGGAATCAGGGCGTCCACAACGAGCTGGTCTACATCACCGGCAACATCCCGAGCGGCACCTATGATTCCAGCCGGCTCGCCAATCTGAGTTTTGGCTTCCCCGCCATCGACGTCGGTGCCGGCTACACCTATCTCGATCCGAAGACCGGACACGAATTCTCGATCGTCGGCGGCCTCACCTATAGTTTCATGAACGGGGCCCTCCAGTATCAGAACGGCATGGATTTTCATGTCGACTGGGCTGCCTCGCAGTTCGTCAGCAAGAACGTTCACATCGGCATCGCCGGCTATTTCTTCCAGCAGATCACCGACGATAGCGGTCCCGGCGCCAAGCTCGGTGGCTTCCGCGGCCAGGCGGTCGGCATCGGTCCGCAGATCGGCTTCATGATCCCGATGTCCGACGGCTACCAGGGCTATCTCAATGTCCGAGGCTACAAGGACCTTGAGACAGAGAACCGGCCGAACAGCTGGTCGACCTGGGTTACTTTCTCGGTCTCGCCGGCAGCGCCCGCGCCGGCGGCGACGAAGCCCATCGTTCGAAAGTACTGATGGAGGCGTTCAGGCAGCTCCGATGACCGGAGAGAAAACCAGCAAACGCGTATTTCGCATTGGCTACCAGACATCGATCATCACGGTGTTCGTGGGCGTGGTGCTGCTTGTGGGCCTGACGCTGGTCTATCTCAGCTTCGAACGCGTGACCGCCATCACCAGGACGGCCGCCTCTGGCTTCATCGAGAAGGTGGCGCAGCTTGGCGCCGATCACATCGACGAGCAGTTCAAGAATGTCCGCGACAATCTCGACATCCTGTCCGGCCTGCCGCCGATTCAGGAGGCCGACATCGCGGACAATACGCGGCTCTACAGCCTGATGGCGGCGATGCTGCGCAACAACCCGCAGCTCTTCAATCTCTATGTCGGCTACGAGGACGGCTCGTTCATCGAGATGGACGTGATCGATCGGGCCCAGCCGTCGTTCCGGAAGGGTTTGAATGTCGATGAGGATGCTGCCTTCCGCCTGGTCGTGATCTCGCGCACGGCGGGGGCCGCGCCTGTCACTCAATATCTCTCCGAAAACCTCATTCAGGTTGCCGAGGTCGCCGGACCCGCGAGCTACGACCCGCGGCAGCGGCCCTGGTATGTCGAGGCGTTCAAGAACGACAAGACGCTGTTGACCGGTCCTTACGTCTTCTACGCCACGGGCGAGCCGGGCTACACGCTGCGGACGCCGTTGAGGGAAGGGCGCCGCGGCGTCATTGCGGGTGATTTGCTGCTGAACCGGTTCGAGGACATGCTGGCGGAGCAGAAGCTCGGCCAATCAGGGCTGGCGTTCCTGTTCAACGATGCCGGGCGCATCGTCGGCCATCCCGAGATGAACCGCCTGATGTCGGAGATTCCTGAGCGGCAGGACGACCTGCCACAGATCGGCGCGCTCCGGCTGCCCGCGCTCGTGCCGGTCATCCACTCCTGGCGGGACGGCGGGGCGGCCCAGCAGTTCTTTGCCGACGCGTCGGGCCGAACCTATGTTGCGGCGGTCCACAGGCTCGAGACGGCCGGCTCGGCCAATATCCGGATGGCGATGGTCGCGCCGCTCGACGAGTTCTATGCGCAGATCATCGACGAGCGCCGCACGCTGTTCGCGTTGGCGCTGGCCTTTGTCGGAGCCACGCTGCCATTCGCGTTCTGGCTCGGATCGCTGATGGCGCAGCCGCTGCGCAAGCTCGCCGACGAGACCGACGCGATCCAGCGGTTCGAGATTACCGAGCGGCCGCGCGTCCATTCCGTCATCGCCGAGATCGAGGAGCTTGGCCGCTCGGTGTTCACCATGCGCAGCGTGGTCCGCAGCTTTGCGAGCTTCATCCCGCGCCAGATCGTGCGGCAGCTGATCGAGACCGGCTCTTCGCTCAGCCTCGGCGGCTCCAGGCGTGAGGTCACGGTGCTGTTCACCGACGTCGCCGACTTTACCGCCAAGACGGAGCGCGCCGACCCGTCGCAGGTGATGATCCACACCTCGCGCTATTTCGCGGTACTGTCGGACGAGATCATGCGGCACCAGGGCACGATCGACAAATATATCGGCGACGCCGTGATGGCATTCTGGAACGCGCCGGCCGACGATCCCGACCACACCGTCAATGCCTGCCGTGCCATCCTGGCATGCCTTGCGGCCAACGAAGCGCTCAACAAGGAGTTTCGCCGTGAGGGCTGGCCGCCCTACGACACCCGCTTTGGCCTGCATGTCGGCGATGCCGTGGTCGGCAACATCGGCTCGAGCGACCGGATGAACTACACCGCGCTGGGCGCCACCATCAACCTGGCGTCGCGGCTGGAGGGACTGAACAAGAATTACGGCACGCGCGTGCTGGTCAGCGCGGCGGTCCGCGCCAGCGTCGGCGATCGGTTCCTGTTCCGCAGCGTCGACAGCATCACGCCGAAGGGATTTGCCGACGCGATCGAAGTCAGTGAGCTCCGCGGCGAGCTGGCGCACGCCGATGAAGCCGAGGTTGCGATGTGTCGACGCTGGGATGAAGTCTTTGCGGCGATCGCGCAGGACGGCGCGGCCGAGACGACGCGGGTCCGGCTGTCGGCCTTCCTGCACGACTATCCCAAGGATAGCGTCGCGCTATTTCATGCCCAGCGATTTCGGTCCGCGGCCCGGAATGCGGGAGCGGCGGCATGAACATCTTCGGTGTCAATCGCCGGCAGTTGCTGCGGCACGGCGCGGCGCTGGCGGCCGCGTCAATGCACGCGGCGCCAGCCATTGCGCAGGCGCGCAGCAGAATTCGGCTCGGTTATCTCCACGTTGTCGCCGTGGACGGACACATCTGGACCGGGCTCGATCGCGGCTCGTTCGACCGCGAGGGGATCGATTTCGAATTGCACGAGTTCAACACCGGACCTGAGGTCTTCGAGGCGATGGCGCGGGGTGAGCTCGACGTCCTCTCGGCCGGCGGCGTCATCTCCAACTATCTGGCGCTCGGCCGCGGCCGGGGCTTTCTCATCAACGACATTGAGGTCGCGACCGCGCAGCTCTGGGTCCGGCCGACGCTCGGCGTCAAGGGGATGGCAGATCTCAGGGGCAAGCGGATCGCGACGACGATGAAGACCACGGCGCACATTTTTCTCGATCGCGCGCTGCGGGCCAACAACGTCAATCCGTCCGAGGTCGAGATCGTCAACGGCAGCATGGCCGCCGCCGTCAAGGCGTTCATTGCCGGCGAGGTGCCGGCCATTGCGCTCTGGGTGCCGTTCAACATTGCCGTCCGCGAGGCGTTGCCGGATGCGGTCAAGCTGGTGGACGCCTCCGCCTTCTACCCGCAATCCGCTGTGCTCGGCGGCTGGGCCGCGCGGATGGATTTTTATGCGGGGAACAGGGAGGTGCTGGCCCGGATCGTCCGCGCCTGGGCGGATGCGAACGACCACATGGTGCGCAACCCGGCGGCCGCAGCGGAGGCGCTCCAGACACACTATGGGCAGTCGCGTCGCGCCGACATCGCGGAAGCCTTCAAGGCCCAGAAGCTCTATTCCTCGCGCGAATGGAAGCGACTCTATTCCGACGGGACCGTCGTGAAATGGCTCCAGCAGGTCAGCGACTTCTTCATGACGGATGCCGGCGTCACCGCACCCGTGCGGGCCGCAGACTATTTCGACACGCAGCTCTACCTTGCAACCGTCGCCTGAACTTGCAGGGGGCACAGGCTCGCACGGACACTCCCTTCGGGCCATGCATCGGCCTGCCCAGCGTCCAGATCATATTTCAATGTGTTTTCAATATCCTGCGCCCGCATTCTAATGCAGCCGCGGCACCACTTCAGGTGATATCCGCCCCAGCGCAGAATCGCACTCAAGCAGTTGTGTGTGTCGGGCGCGGTCGCGTCATGAGGGCGACGCCAATTCGACCCAATTCAAATCGAGCTTGGCAGGCGCCGGATCCTTACGGAGGTGATTCCAATGCCAGACGTCCTCGACCGTTCCGAAATGGCCCCCTCGATTCTGCCGGCGGACGTTCCCGAGCTCAGCGATGATGAATGCCTGGCCTGCCTCGCACGCGCCGTCGAGGCGCACGATTCGGCCCGGCTCGACGAAGTCGCCGCATTGATCGGCCGCCTCGCAGTCACGATCGAATAGCTCATCGATCACCTTGACGCCTCGGGTTGCGCAGCCTGGTCCGCCGGGCCAACGGACATGTTGCGTTTTCGCGGAGCCTGTTCCAAAGATGCCGCCAAATTTCGTCCGCGGCATCGTCCGCATTGCAGGGTCCGCAAATGTCCGGTTTCTCGACCGCGCGCCTAAAAATGGTCGATGGCCAGGTGCGCACCAATGACGTCACCGATCGCCGTATTCTCGACGCGATGCTCACAGTTCCGCGCGAGGCGTTCGTGCCGGTTGCCAGGCAGGCATTGGCCTATCTCGACCTCGATCTCGACGTGAGCGAAGGCGGGGCCAAGCGGTTCCTGATCAAGCCGCAGCTGACCGGCAAGCTGCTCCAGGCCGCCGAAATCGGAGAGGGGGACAACGTGCTGGTGGTCGGCTGCGCCACGGGCTACCTCGCCGCGCTGACGGCTACGCTCGCCCGTCAGGTCACCGCGACGGAATGTGATTCGGCCCTGGCCGCGAAGGCCAAGGATGCTTGCGCCACCCTCGCCAACGTCACGTGCAAGGCCGCAGCCTGCGCAGAAGGGGATCCCTCTGCCGCTCCCTATGACGTCATTATCCTCAACGGCGCCTTCGAGGTGACGCCTGAGGCGCTGCTCGGGCAGCTCAAGGAGGGCGGGCGCCTCGTGGGGGTGTCGGCCCAATCCACGCCCCCCCGGGCCATGATCGTGACCCATACCCACGGTGAATTCGGCCATCGGGCGCTGTTCGATGCCGCAGCTCCGGTCCTTCCCGGGTTGGAACGGGCCGCCGCTTTCGTCTTCTGAAGTCCCGATTGAGGGCTTTGGCCCGTTAAAATCCCGTTCTGAATCAGAAGTGTGGCCCGGATGCTGCACGTGAAGAGTTTCCACCGGGAACTACCTTCAGGTGGTTCCGTTGCGCCAATTGGCGGCCTATGTTGCTGAGGGGCAACGACTCCACTCGGTAGACGGTATCCTAGCTCGCGGGCACGAGCGGGGCGTTAGAATGAACGGAATTTAAGGGATGCATGGGGTGAAGCTCTTCACCGGAGCTGCGGTTTCGGTCCTGCTGCTGGCGCTTGCCGGGCCGACGCCTGCCTTGGCGGACACGATCGAGGCCGCCTTGGTGCGGGCCTATCAGAACAATCCGCAGCTCAACGCACAGCGCGCCCAGGTGCGCTCGACCGACGAGAACGTGCCTCAGGCGTTGTCGGGCTATCGCCCCAGGGTCGCGCTGACGGCGAACGGCGGCTATCAATATCAGGATACGTTGAGTTCGCCGGGGCCGGGTAACACACCAATCAACGGGCCCAGCGTGCCGCGCAGCGTGGGTGTGACCGTCACGCAGACGCTCTATAACGGCAACATCACCGGCAACAGGACGCGCGCCGCCGAGAGCCAGGTTTCCGGCTCCCGCGAAGCGCTGCGCAGCCTGGATCAGAGCGTGCTGCTTCAGGGCGCTTCGATCTACATGGACTATCTGCGCGATGCGGCTACGCTCGAAGTCCAGCGCAGCAACGTGCGCGTGCTCGAGCAGACGCTGAAGCAGACGCGTGATCGCTTCAACGTCGGCGAAGTGACGCGCACCGACGTTGCGCAATCGGAAGCGCAGCTGGCGGCTGGCAAGACGCAGGCCCTCACTGCCGAAGCAAATCTCACCACGACGCGCGCGAACTTCCGCCGCATCATCGGCAACGAGCCGACGAACCTCGCGCCCGGTTCGCCGGTCGATCGTTTCCTCCCCGCAAGCCTCGCCGGGGCAGTCGAGCTCGGCCTGATCGAACATCCCAACGTCACGGCCGCGATGTTCGGCATCGACGTCAACTTTCTGCAGGTCAAGGTCGCCGAAGGCGCGCTGCTGCCGACGATCGCGTTGCAGGTGGGGGCCACGCAGGGGAACGAACAGTCCTTGATTCAATACAGGTCGTTCAACGCGTCCGCCATCGCGCAGGCCAATTGGCAGCTCTACGATGGCGGCAATTCATATTCGCTGATCCGCCAGTCCAAGGAAAACCTGGCGCAGCAGCGTCTCAACCTCGAAACCACCCGCGATCAGACCCGCGCGACGGTCGTGCAGTGGTGGGGTTCGCTGCAGGCCGGCAAGGCCCAGGTGCAGTCCGCGCAGGCGCAGGTCACGGCGTCCGAGATCGCGCTGAACGGCGTGCGCGAAGAAGCCAAGGCTGGTCAGCGTACCACCCTCGACGTGCTCAACGCGCAGCAGGCGCTGGTCAACGCGCGCGTCGCGCTGGTGACCGCACAGCACGACCGCGTGGTCGCGTCCTATCAGGTTCTGGCCGCCATCGGCCGTCTGTCGCCGCAGGTCCTCGGCCTTGCGACCACGGTTTATGATGCGAGCGTTCACTACCATCAGGTCCGCGACAGCTGGGCCGGCGTGCGCACGCCTGACGGACGCTAAGGTCCGTAGTCATCCGGTCGGCCTCGCAAACAGCCGAGGCCGACTGGTGCTTTGCTTGCAATCATCAAAATCCCTGACATAGCCTTGCCAAGAAGATGCGGGTCGATTCGCCCGGCACCTGATGTCGTGTGCGTAAAGGCTTGAGTGCCGAGGGCAGGGGCGCACCTCCGCACGTTGAGCCGTGAACTGGGGACAAGTCGGGCTGCCGCGACGAAAATGTCGGGGCGTCCGTTGCGGAACCGGCCAATCCTGTCGTGCTTGGTGTAAAACAACGCATGCGAGGGCGTTGATGATGTGGAGTCGGAGATGACGCAGCCTGCAAAGGTCACAGAACCCTCGATGGAGGAGATTCTGGCCTCGATCCGGCGCATCATTGCCGACGATGAGGCCAAGCCGCCGCCGGCAGAAGCCGCCAAGCCCGCGCCCGCTGCAGCTGCGCCGAAGCCGTCAGCCATGAACGACATTCCGCCATCCAGGGTCGCTCCCGCAAAACCTGCCGCCGAGAAGCCCGCGCCGCCGCCGGCTGTGAAGCCGGCTCCAGCGCCGCCGCCCGCGCCTGCGGCCGATGCATCCAATAACCAGGACGATATTGATGCTCTGCTGGCGGGGCTGGACGCGGCTACGCCTGCGCCCGAGGTCCGTGCGCCTGAGCCAGAGCCCGAACCTGAACCCGACGTGCTCGAATTGACCGACGAGATGGCGGTGGATCCGGAGCCGACGCCGCCTCCGCCGCCGCCGAGCTTCCGCAAGGTCGAGCCGCGCGACGATCTGGAATTCGCCGAATCGCCGCTGCCGCGCTCGACACCGTCCTATCCGTCGGTGGACTACGATGCGCCGCCGCTGCCGCCCCAACAGCCGATCCTGGCGCAATCGACGGTCTCGGCGGTCGAATCCGCCTTCAACTCCCTGGCCCACACGGTGCTCAGCAGCAATGCGCGGACGCTGGAAGATCTGGTCAAGGAGATGCTGCGTCCGATGCTGAAATCCTGGCTCGACGACAACCTGCCGGGCCTCGTTGAACGCATCGTGAAGGCCGAAATCGAGCGGGTCTCGCGCGGCGGCAGGTGAGGGCGGCTCCCGAGCCCTCATAAAGCCCCTCTTATGCGCCTGTTTGGCCTGCCGACCGGCCGGAAAGCCGTTTTGCCGCCGGGCTTTCCGTTGATCCTCTCCCGGACCTTTTCGTTGACTTGCCCCCCGCGCGCGGCTTTCTAGCAGCCCATGATCGAGAAAAATTACCAGCCCGCCGATATCGAAGCCCGCATGTCCGTCGTGTGGGAGGACAGCCGTGCCTTCAGGGCCGGCCGCCCCGACCGCCGCGACGCAGTGCCCTTTACCATCGTGATCCCGCCGCCGAACGTGACGGGCTCGCTGCATATGGGCCACGCCCTCAACAACACCCTCCAGGACATCCTGTGCCGGTTCGAGCGCATGCGCGGCCGCGACGTGCTGTGGCAGCCGGGCACCGACCATGCCGGTATCGCCACCCAGATGGTGGTCGAGCGGCAGCTGATGGAGCGCCAGCAGCCCAGCCGCCGCGAGATGGGCCGCGAGAAGTTTCTGGAGCGGGTCTGGCAGTGGAAGGCCGAGAGCGGCGACACCATCATCAACCAGCTCAAGCGCCTCGGCGCCTCCTGCGACTGGTCGCGCGAACGCTTCACCATGGACGAGGGCCTGTCGAAGGCCGTCATCAAGGTGTTCGTCGAGCTGCATCGCGACGGCCTGATCTACAAGGACAAGCGGCTGGTGAACTGGGACACCAAGCTGCTGACCGCGATCTCCGACCTCGAAGTGCAGCAGACCGAGGTCAAGGGCAGCCTGTGGTATCTGCGCTATCCGATCGAGGGCAAGACGTTCAGCCCCGAGGATCCCTCGAGCTTCATCGTCGTCGCCACCACGCGGCCCGAGACCATGCTCGGCGACACCGGCGTTGCCGTGCATCCCGATGACGAGCGCTATCAGAAGCTGGTCGGCAAGAACGTGATCCTGCCGCTGGTCGGTCGCAAGATTAAGATCGTCGCCGACGAATATTCCGATCCGGACAAGGGCTCGGGCGCGGTGAAGGTGACGCCGGCGCACGACTTCAACGATTTCGAGGTCGGCAATCGCCACGGCCTGGGCCGGATCAGCGTCATCGACAAGGAAGGTTGCCTCGACCTCGTCGACAATGAGGATTACCTGCGCCACCTGCCGGAAGGCGCTTCGCAGTTCGCCGAGGAGTTCAACAAGGTCGACCGCTTCGCGGCGCGCAAGCGCATCGTCGAGCGACTGGAATCCTTCGGCTTCGTCGAGCGGATCGAACCGCACACCCACATGGTGCCGCACGGCGACCGCTCGAACAGCGTGATCGAGCCCTATCTGACCGACCAGTGGTACGTCGACGCCAAGACGCTGGCAAAGCCCGCGATCGCGGCGGTGCGTTCGGGCGAAACGACGTTCGTGCCGAAGAACTGGGAAAAGACCTATTTCGAGTGGATGGAGAACATCCAGCCCTGGTGCATCTCGCGCCAGCTGTGGTGGGGTCATCAGATCCCGGCCTGGTACGGCCCTGACGGCAAGGTATTCGTCGCCGAGACCGAGGAGGAGGCCGTCAGCCACGCGCTCGGCTATTACGTCGAGCAGGAGGTCATCACGGCCGAGCAGGGCCGCGAGATGGCGCTCGACCGCAATAAGCGCGAAGGCTTCATCACGCGTGACGAGGACGTGCTCGACACCTGGTTCTCCTCGGCTCTGTGGCCGTTCTCGACGCTCGGCTGGCCCGAGGACGCGCCGGAAGTGCAGCGCTATTACCCGACCAACGCGCTGGTGACCGGCTTCGACATCATCTTCTTCTGGGTCGCCCGGATGATGATGATGGGCCTGCACTTCATGAAGGAAGTGCCGTTCTCGACGATCTACATCCACGCCCTCGTCCGCGACGAGAAGGGCGCCAAGATGTCGAAGTCGAAGGGCAACGTCATCGACCCCCTCAACCTGATCGACGAATACGGCGCCGACGCGTTGCGCTTCACGCTGGCCGCCATGGCGGCGCAGGGACGCGACATCAAGCTCGCCACCAGCCGCGTCGAGGGTTACCGGAATTTCGCGACGAAGCTCTGGAATGCGTCGCGCTTCGCGGAGATGAACCACTGCGCCGTGCCCGAAGGTTTCGAGCCGGCGAAGGCCAAGGAGACGCTGAACCGCTGGATCGCGCATGAGAGCGCGCACACCACGCGCGAGGTGACCGAGGCAATCGAAGCCTATCGCTTCAACGACGCGGCAGGCGCCATCTATCGCTTCGTCTGGAACGTCTATTGCGACTGGTATGTCGAGCTCGCAAAGCCCGTGCTGCTCGGTCCGGATAGCCCCGCGAAGGACGAAACCCGCGCCATGGTCGCCTGGGCGCGCGACGAGATCCTGAAGCTGCTGCACCCCTTCATGCCCTTCATCACCGAAGAGCTGTGGGAGGTGACGGCCAAGCGCGACGGCCTGCTGGCGCTGGCGCAATGGCCGCTGAAGCCGTCCGAGCCGACGCCGGAGCAACTCGCGATGCTTGCTGCGGCTGCCGGGCCGACCGATCCGCTGATCTCGCCGGTCCTGATCATGCCGATCTTCGACCATGCCGACTTCACCGATCCCAAGGCGGAAGCCGAGATCGGCTGGGTGATCGATCTGGTCACGCAGATCCGCTCGGTGCGCGCCGAGATGAACATCCCGCCGGCGACGCTGACGGCGCTGGTGCTCGCGGGCGCCTCGACCGAGACGAAGGAACGCGCGCCGCGCTGGACCGACGTCATCAAGCGCATGGCACGGCTGTCCGACATCTCCTTCGCCGACCGCGCACCTGATGGTGCGGTCCAGCTCCTCGTGCGCGGCGAGGTGGCCGCGTTGCCGCTGAAGGGCGTGATCGACGTCGCCGCCGAGCGCACGCGCCTCGACAAGGAGATCGGCAAGGCCGACGCCGACATCAAGCGCGCCGAGTCCAAGCTGGCGAACGAGAAGTTCGTCGCCAACGCGGCCGAAGAGGTCGTCGATGAGGAGCGCGAAAAGCGCGAGGCAGCACTGGCCCGCAAGGCCAAGCTGCTGGAGGCGCTGGAGCGGCTGAAGCAGGCGTCGTAGAGCGTCTTCGAGCGAAGTGGAAACCGGTTCGCGTCAAGAAAACGCGTCAAAACTAGAATCTAGAGCCCGTTCCATCGGAACGGGTTCTAGGCCTATTTCGGAAACGGCTTGCTCAAAAACTTCGAGCCCTTGACGCCATAGCGCCAGGGCAGCTCGACGGCCTTGGTGATGCCGATCCGGATGCCGGCCACCACCTCGACCTCCTCTGTCCGTGCATGCAGCGCGATCGGCGGCCGGTCCAACGGCAGGGCGTTGTGCGCGATGGTGATGCCGAGCGCCTCGGTCAGCTTGCCGGGGCCCGAGCACAGCGCGTGCACCTCCTGGAGATGGCGGCGGCGGCGCATCGCGGCGATGCCATGCGTCGGCTCCAGTGCGCGGATCAGCACGGCGCTGGCGGAGCCTTCCTCCTCGCAGACGAAGTTCACGCACCAGTGAATGCCGTAGGAGCGGTAGACATAGGCAAAGCCGGGCGGGCCAAACATGATTTGGTTCCGCGGCGTCGGGCCATTGTAGGAGTGCGCCGCCGGCTCGGTATGATGATAGGCCTCGACCTCGACGATGGGGCCGCCGACGCCATTGACCAGCATGGTGGCCCCGATCAAATCGGGCGCGACCTCGTGGACGCTGCGGCCGAAAAAGGCACGCTTCAGGGCTTTGCCGAGCCGCGGTGGTGAGGCTTTCGAGGTTGGAGCCATTCGAGGTGAGAATCGCCTGAGAACAGAGCAGGATATTGCCCATATCTGCCATGTTCCCTGAAGCGGCGCGAGCCGGGTTGCGGCAGGCAGCCAGACCGACTAGGTAGGACCTGAACAGACCGGACAGCCCATGGTCGTTATTGTCGACACCATCTCGAACCCGTTGCGCCCCCGCCACCCTGAAAAGGTGAATCGCCCTGATTCCGCTTCGCCGCCGAAGCCGGACTGGATTCGCGTGCGCGCCCCCAATACCCGCGGCTATGCCGACACCCGCAACATCGTGCGCGCCAACGGCCTGCATACCGTGTGCGAGGAGGCGGGCTGCCCGAACATCGGCGAGTGCTGGGACAAGAAGCACGCGACCTTCATGATCATGGGGGACACCTGCACCCGGGCCTGCGCGTTCTGTAACGTCAAGACCGGCATGCCCAATGCGCTGGATGCGGCCGAGCCGCAGAACGTCGCCGAAGCCGTCGCCAAGCTGGGGCTGGCCCACGTCGTCATCACCTCCGTCGACCGCGACGATCTGGTCGATGGCGGCGCCGAGCATTTTGCAGAGACCATCCGTGCGATCCGGGCCGCGTGCCCCTCGACCACGATCGAGATCCTGACGCCCGACTTCCTGCGCAAGGAGGGCGCGCTGGAGGTCGTCGTCGCGGCGAGGCCCGACGTGTTCAACCACAATCTCGAGACCGTGCCGTCGCGTTACCTCACGGTGCGGCCCGGCGCGCGCTACTTCCACTCGATCCGGCTGTTGCAGCGGGTCAAGGAGCTCGATCCCACCATCTTCACCAAGTCCGGCATCATGGTCGGCCTCGGCGAGGAGCGCCACGAGGTGCAGCAGGTGATGGACGATCTGCGCTCCGCCGACGTCGACTTCCTGACCATCGGGCAATATCTCCAGCCGACCCGGAAGCACCACGCCGTGATGCGCTATGTGCCGCCCGACGAGTTTTCGTCCTACGAGAAGGTCGCCTACACCAAGGGTTTCCTGATGGTGTCGGCGAGCCCGCTCACCCGTTCGTCGCATCATGCCGGCGAGGACTTTGCGAGACTGAAGGCCGCACGGGCCGCGACTGCCCGCTGAACCGCCATGCCCAAATTTTCAAGCAAGCGCCGTGTCCATCACAGCGCGTCCGAGATGTTTGATCTGGTCGCCGACGTCGAGCGCTACCCGGAGTTCGTGCCGCTGTGCAGCGCGCTCAAGATCCGCCAGCGGATGGCCAAACCCGACGGCACCGAGGTGCTGGTCGCCGACATGACGGTGTCGTTCAAGCTGGTCAAGGAGTCCTTCACCAGCCGCGTGACTCTCGACCGCGCCAATCTGAATATCCGGGTCGAATATCTGCAAGGCCCGTTCAGCAACCTCGAGAACCGCTGGACGTTCGAGCCCAAGGGTGAGGGCGTCTGCGACGTCGGATTCTTCCTGGCCTACGAGTTCAAGAGCCGGATGCTGGCGATGCTGATGGGCTCGATGTTCGATGCCGCGTTCGCGCGCTTCTCCATCGCATTCGAGAAGCGGGCGGATGCGATCTACGGCCGGCCGAAGCTGGCGTCGTCGTAAGGCGTACTCTCTCCGCCGTCATTGCGAGGAGCCCTTGCGACGAACCAATCCAGGGTCTTGCCGCGGAGGGATTCTGGATTGCTTCGCTGCGCTCGCAATGACAGTGAGGCTCAATCCACCGCCTTCACCACATCCGGCGGCTGCGAGGCGTAATAGGCCGCGGCCCCCTCGATCTCCTGCGGCGTCATCGCGCGCGCGATGTTGCGCATCTGCTGGCTGATGTCATTGCGCCGCTCGCCGGACGCGAACGCCTGGAGCTGCGCCTTCATATAAGTTTCGGACTGGCCTTCGAGCCACGGACTTCCGGTCTTGTTGTCGAGGCTGCCATGGCAGGAGCCGCAGGGCGCGATTCCGCGCATCGGCGCGCCGTAGATGACGATGCTCGGTTTCGGCAGCTGCGGCGTCGGGTGATAGGCTGCCGGCCGCGGCAGATAGGCGTAATAGTTCGAGAGATCGGCGATCTCCTGGTCCGTCAGATTAACGGCGAATGGCGACATCACGGCATTGGTGCGCGCGCCGGATCGGAAATCGTGCAGCTCCTTGTAGATGACGGCCGCGTACTGGCCGGCGAGATTGGGCGAATCCGCGCGGCTGATGCCGGTCGGGCCGTGGCAGATGGCGCAGCGCTGCGCCAGCGTCGCGCCGCGGCCGATGGCTTCCTGGCTCGGACGCGACAGCGTATGCGAGGTCAGCACGACCTCCGACAGGCGTTTTGTCTGTTCGGGCGCAGTAACGTTCGCCGCACGCTGCGGCACGCCGGCGGCGCTGCAGATCGCATCCCAAACATTGGCGAACTGAACCCAGGGCTGCGCGAAAGGCAGCACGATGAAGCCGGTGATCGCCGTCACGATCAGGATCGCGGCGGTGATACCGACGCCAATCCTGAAATGGCTGTTGCGGAAGGTGAAGAGGTCGCGCGCGCTCATCACTGCGCTCCCACATAGACGGCCGGCACCGACGTGCCCTCGGTCAGCGCCAGCGTCACGATCGGGTAGCCGTAATTGGTGAGGGTGAGGACGATCATC
This sequence comes from Bradyrhizobium sp. 604_D8_N2_3, assembly GCF_051810765.1. Taxonomy (NCBI): domain Bacteria; kingdom Pseudomonadati; phylum Pseudomonadota; class Alphaproteobacteria; order Hyphomicrobiales; family Nitrobacteraceae; genus Bradyrhizobium; species Bradyrhizobium sp. 604_D8_N2_3. The sequence continues at coordinate 4,744,765 of NZ_JBPWPM010000001.1, forward strand.
AGCGCCACCCACAGCGCGTGCGTGTTGAGCGCGACCGGCACGGTCGCGGGCTGATGCACGGCCAGCGCAAAGCGGTAGGGGCCGGCGTCAACCCGAGGCGCACGCATGCCACGTGCCAGGATGACGATGAACATGATGCCCGACGCCAGCAGGATGAAGCCGCCGATCGCGGAGAATGTGACCGAGAGCGCCTGAGGCGCGATCGCGGGATCGCCGAAGTCGAAATAGGCCATGCGGCGCGGCATGCCCAGGATGCCGACCCAGTGCCACGGGAAGGTCGTGATGATCATGCCGATGAACCACAGCCAGAGCTGGGTGCGGATCAGGCGGATATCGATGAGTTCGCGCCCGGTCAGATGCGGCCACAGATCATAGGCGATCGCAAAGTACATGATCACGATGGCGCCGCCGAAGATCAGGTGGAAATGGCCGGTGATCCATTGCGTGTTGTGGATCGACGCATCGAGCTGATAGCTCATGTTGATGAGGCCGCCGGCGCCGCCGAAGCCGAGCATGACGAACGAGAACGCCAGCGCCAGCATCATCGGATTGTCCCAGGGCAGCGCCTTGATCCAGCCGAATAGCCCGCGGCCGCCGCGCAGGCGCGCGGCGATCTCGACGGAGGCGCAGATCGTGAACACGGTCAGAAGCGTCGGCAGCGCGACCAGCGCCGTGAAGGCCGAATGGATGAACTTGAAGCCGGCGCCGACCTGCGGATCGGCGAAGGTGTGGTGCATGCCGATCGGCATCGCCACCACCAGGAACAGGATGAAGGAGATCCGCGCCATGCTGTCGGAATAGACCCGGCCACCGATCGCGCGCGGCACGATGGTGTAATAGGCGATGTAGGTCGGCATCAGCCAGAAATAGACGATGGCGTGCAGCGTCCACGAGAAGAACACGCGGGCAAGACCCGCGTCGATCGTGGCCTTCAGGCCGGCCGCGACGGGAATGATCTGGAGCAACAGCTCGAGGGCGGCGCCGACCGCGGTCCAGGCCCACAGATAGGAGCCCGCGACATTGGCGAACATCGCCAGCGGCACCGGTGCGCCGGGATGGGCCTTCCGCCAGACGCGCAGATTGATCGCCATCAACGCGACCCAGATCCAGGAGCCGACCACCACGAGCACGACGCCGAGGTAATAGAATACGTTGCCGATCAATGGCGGATAGAACGTGTAGAGGACCGAGGCGCGGCCGAGCGCGACCGGGACCATCGCCATGACGCTGCCGATCACGATCAGCCAAAATCCGGTCCAGGCCCAGCGCACGCCGACCAGGCGCTGCTCCAGCGCGGACTCGCTGATGGCATAGCCAAAGCCCATCGCGACGAGCGTGGGAAAGACGTAGCCCATCACCGTGCCGTGCGCGGTGAGCGAGCGGTAATAGAGCTCGGGATTGGACAGCCAGGTGCCGATCGGGCTGCGGATGAACATCTGCCAAGCGCCGAGTGTCAGCGCAAAGCCGAACACGGCAAAGGCCAGCCAGAAATGGGCGAGGATGAGCTTCCTATTGACCAACACAGCTCAGCCTCCCGCCACCCTTCGCACGATTGGCGAAGTCGGCCTTGTCGATCACCTTGACCTTGCCCCACATGCCCTCATGGCCGAAGGAGCAGAACTCCTGGCAGGGCATCAGATAGTCGCCAGTCTTCGTAAAGCGCATCAATTGCTCGGAGATGTAGCCCGGCACCAGCATGGTGTTGATGTTGGTGCCCTGGATCAGGATGCCGTGGACGACGTCGGCGCTGGTGGCGCGCATCGTGATCGGCGTATCCACGGGCACCACGATGCAGGCCGGCGTGAAGGAATATTGCTGGCCGATCGCGCGCACGGTCACATTGCCATTGGCCTCCAGCACGCTGCCGAGATTGCTCTCGACGAATTCGCCAGACAGATGAATGCGCGAGGGATCGGTGGTCTCGACGCGCGGCTGCGGCATGGTGGCGCGATGGATGCCGGCGAAGGCTGCCAGAAGCGCCATGCCGACGACGATTATCACGGCAATGGTCGCCCAGCGCCGCTCGACGCGGGCCGCGACCTCGGCGCTGCCATGGGTGTGGGTGTCCCCTGCGCTCATTGCAGCGATCCGCGCGGCAGGAAGACGAAGAGATAGAAGGCAAACCACATCGCGACCACGCAGGCCGTGGCGATGCCGGCCAGCACGATCGCGCCGGACGGTCCTTGCGAGACGACTTCCTCGACGGCCTGGTCGGCGGCGGCTGGGCTGGTCGGCGGATCGGAATTGAACATGACGCCTCTCAGTTCAGCGGTGCGGAGCGCAGCTCGTTGGCCTCGCGCGCCGAGACCGGCGTGCCGCGATTGCCCCAGGCGGTGCGGATGTAGGAGACGACGGCGGCGACCTCGTTGTCGGAGAGGAGGCCTGCGAAGGGCGGCATGCCGTAGGGCATCGGATTGCCCTTGGTGCCCGGCGGATAGCCGCCATTGAGCACCATGCGGATCGGGTTGACCGCCGACTGCATCTCGATCGACTGGTTGTTGGCGAGCGGCGGCCAATGCGGCGGCTTGCCTTCGCCCTGCGCCCCATGACAGCTCGCACAGTTCTTGTCGTAGACGGTCTTGCCGAGGCTGATCAGCAGGCTGCTCTCGGTGGTCGGCAGGGCCGAACTCGGCGCCGGCGGAGGCGAGGGCTCCGCGATGCCCTTGAGGTACACCGCCATGGCGCGCGTGTCCTCGTCGTTGAGGTATTGCAGGCTGTTGTGCACGACCTCGGCCATCGGGCCGTAGACCACGCCGCGCATGGAGACGCCGGTCTGGAGCAGATCGGTGATGTCCTTGATGCTCCAGTCGCCGAGACCCGCCTCACGGTTGGAGGTGAGGGACGGCGCGTACCAGTTCTGCATCGGAATCAGACCGCCCTTGAAGGCGTCCGATTGCGAGGTGCCGCCGAGCGCGTTGATCGGCGAATGGCACATGCCGCAATGGCCGAGCCCCTCGACCAGATAGGCGCCGCGATTCCATTCCGCCGACTTGGTGGGGTCGGGCTTGAACTCACCCTCGCGGAAGAACAGCGTGCGCCAGCCGAGGATGAGCTGGCGGTTGTCATAGGGAAAGCGCAGCTCGTGCGGCTTGTTCTTCTGGTTCACCGGCTGAATCGAGCGCAGATAGGCGAAGATCGCGTCGCTGTCGGCACGGGTAACCTTGGTATAGGACGCGAACGGCATCGCCGGATAGATCAGCCCACCATCCGGGAAACGGCCGTTGTGCATGGTTCTGTAGAAATCGTCCGCGCTCCACTTGCCGATGCCGGTCTCCGGATCGGGCGTGATGTTGGAGGTGTAGATCGTTCCGAACGGGGTCGGCATCGGGCGCCCGCCGGCAAACAGCCGGCCCTCAGCCGCAGTATGGCAGGCCGTGCAATCGCCGGCGCGGGCGAGATATTCACCCCGCGCAATGACGTCGCCGGCCTTGTCCTGCGCTTGCGCGGCCGTGATGAGCGCGGCAAGGGCCAGGAGCTTGATCGATAGCTGCGTGATCGACAGTCTTGAGCCCATCATGCGCCTCGTCAGTTGGGCTGGCTGCCGCAGCCGAACGGCAGCGCGTAGGTGCCTTTCGGGACGGGGGCCGGGTTGGTGGGCGCCGGCCGCGTCGCGAGCCAGGCCGCGACGGCGGTAACATCTGCTTCTGTCAGATGGCCGGCGACGAGCTGCATGCAGTCCGGCGATTTTGCCGTTCGCGTGCCGTAGCGCCAGGCGCCGAGCTGCGCACTGACGTAAGCGGCGCGCAAGCCCAGCAGACCGGGGATGCCGGGCTGCATGCCCGTGAGGCCCGGGCCGTGACAGCTCACGCACGCCGGTATGTTACGACCGGCATCGCCGCTGGTCGCGAGCAGCTCGCCCTGCGCCAGCACTTCCTTGCTGACTTCGCTCGGCGCGGGCTGCGGCAGCGGCGGATGCTCGCTGGCGAAATATTCGGCCATCGCCTCCAGATACGGATCAGGCAGAAACTCCAGCAGATAGTTCATCGGCGGGTATTTGCGCCGGCCGCTGCGGAAGGCGAGGAGCTGGTTGTAGAGATAGCCGGCCGGCTTGCCGGCAAGCCGCGGGAAATAGACGTCGCTGGTGCCTTCGCCCTTGTTGCCGTGACAGGGCGTGCACGCCTCCACCCGCGCCGCCATCGTATCCGGCGGCTGGTTGGCCGTTTGTGCGGCAGTACCATCAATGGCGGCCAAGGTAGCAATGGCGATTGCCAGTGCAGTGTCGCGAGCGAACACGCCGTCGCCCTCCAGAAAGCAGGACCGGGTTGATTCCTGGCCACAGCGTAGAGCCGCATTATTGCGCCAATACAGTCGCGCGCAAGATCGGACATGGCGATGACGCTTGGTCGCGGTTGCACATTTGCGATCCTGATCGAATTCGACAAGAATTGCGTGCTTTTTGAAAACTGGCGTAACGCCGCGATCTCGCGGCGTATTCCGCCCGAGCTTTGCTTCACAAGCGGGAAGCGCGGCAATGTGGAATCCGTTCGCGCGCGCGCGGATGTTCTGCCGCTTGGGCCGGGCAGACAATCTTTCATAAAAGTGCATCTTCCCGTCGGGCGACAAGTGCAGTTTGTGCCAAAACGCAGCGCGCTGACGCAACACCCCTTGCCGGAAACGGCGCGCCACGAGGTCTGCCCTTCGCGAAGGGTTCGACTACAATCCGAGTCGGGCGCGGGCGCCTTATCGCGGGATCGGGGAGATGGGACGCTGGAAGCAGGCATGGAGCGAAGAAGACCTTGGCAGGCTGAAGGTACTGGCAGGCACCAAGCCGATTGCGCTGATAGCGAAAGAGCTCGGCCGGACCCGCGGCACGGTGCTGGCGAAGGCGATTGAGCAGAAGCTCCCTGTCATTTGTCGGACGAAGCGCCAGGAACAATAATTGGATGTCGCGGAACCCATTCGGCTTCCTTGCGCCGAACGCACATGCCGGGAACGCGCGCTTGGCCGCGCTCAATTGACAGCATGGGACAGGCCGGCAGCTGGCTGACCAGATCCTGAAGAAGTTGCGTGAAAATCCTCGCGGCGACGAGCGGGCCGCGCCATCGGTCAATGTGTCGAAGGTGGTCGCCGCCGATCCCGCAGCGCCCGTCGTGGAATTGACGGTGAGCGCGAAGGTGGCGCCGTCCGACGCCGATGCGGTCAAGCAGCGCGTGCTCGACCACGCGAGCGCGCTGCTGGCGGCGGCATGAAGTGTCTCTAGCCGCGCGGTGACCGCGGCGTCCTGCGCTTCACCGCATGCCGGCGCGGCGAGCGGGTCACGCGAGGCCGCAGGCGGGTTGCCGCGGCGGCGCGCCGGGGCTTGGGCTGGGCCTTCGGGCCGCGGGCGAGATCCATCAGCATGCGCAATGCCTCGACCACCGAGCGCTGGCGCACGGCGGTCCGGCCGATCGCGCCAAAGCGATGCTCGCGATGGACGATGCGGCCGTCGCGCGCGGCAACCGCAAAATGCACGAGGCCGACCGGCTTGCCGGGCGTGGCGCCGCCGGGGCCGGCGATACCGGTGATGGCAACGGCGAGATCGACGCCGGCCCGCTCCAGCGCGCCGACCGCCATCGCGGTTGCGGTCTCCTTGCTGACGGCGCCGAAATTCGCGAGCGTGCTCGCCTCGACCCCTAGCATCGCGCGCTTGGCGTCATTGGAATAAGTGACGAAGCCGCGGTCGATCACGTCGGAGGAGCCGGGAATGTCGGTCAGCGCGCCGGCAACCAGGCCGCCGGTGCAGGACTCGGCGGTGGCAATCGTCAGCTTGCGCATCCGGCACAGATCGAGCAGCGAGCGGGAGAGGGCGCGTGCGTCGCTGCCGCCCATGACCTAGACGCTCCAGGGCAGGCGGATGGTGGCGCTCGCGGTGGCCGCGATGCCCTCCTCGCGGCCGGTGAAGCCGAGCCGCTCGCTGGTGGTCGCCTTCACCGCGACGCGCGAGATGTCGACCCCGGAGATCTCGGCGATGCGGGCGCGCATGGTGTCGCGCAAGGGGCCGATCTTCGGCCGCTCGCAGATCATCGTCACCTCGAGGTTGGCGACGCGGCCGCCACGCTGCGCAACGCGCTCGATGGCGTATTTCAGAAACTGGTCGGAGGAAGCCCCCTTCCATTTCGCATCGCTCGGCGGAAAGTGCGAGCCGATATCGCCGTCGGCGAGTGCGCCGAGGATGGCGTCGACCAGCGCATGCAGGCCGACATCGCCGTCGGAATGGGCGAGGAAGCCTTTGGTGTGCGGGACCCGCACGCCACAGATCATCACGTGGTCGCCTTCGCCGAAGGCGTGCACGTCATAGCCGGTGCCGGTCCTGATGTCGCCGAGCAGGCTGGCCAGGCGCGCTTCCTCGCGCACGAAATCCTCGGGAGTGGTAAGCTTCATATTGGCAACATCGCCTTCAAAGGTTGCGACCGTCAATCCCGCCCATTCGGCAATCGCGGCATCGTCGGTGAAATCGCTGCGCCCGTCCTTTGCCGCGCGACGATGCGCCTCGAGGATGACGTCGAAACGAAAGGATTGCGGCGTCTGCGCGATTCGCAAGGCTGAGCGGTCTGGCGTGTCCTCGACATTGCCGCTCTCGCCGGTGACCTTGATGGTGTCGGTGACGGCAACGACGGGGAGCGCAGCGCCGGTGCGGCTGGCCGCCTCGATTGCGCGCGAAATCACGCCTGCCGAGACGAAGGGGCGCGCGGCGTCGTGGATGAGCACGATATCGGGCTTATGCTTGGCGAGTGCTTCGAGCCCTGCGAGCACGGAGGCCTGCCGCGTCGCGCCGCCATTGGTCGGCGGCTCGTGGCTGAGACCTGCGACCGCTACCGTGAACATGGCGCTGTCGTCGGGGTTCACCACCGGCTGCACGGCGAACACGTCGGGGTGGCGGCTGAAGGCTTCCATGGCGCGATAGATCACGGGAACGCCGCCGATCTCGCGATATTGCTTGGGACCACCGGCGCCAGCCCGCAGGCCGCGTCCGGCCGCGACGAGGACGACTGCGGTGCGCTGTGATTTCGCCATAGGACTCAAATACTCAGTTGGTGATGAAGAGAGTCGGGGGAGTGGGGTGATTGCCGCATGCCTCTAGCACGGCAGGCCCGCAAAAAAAGGGGTTTCCCCGGATTGTGGGAAACAGCATTTTGCTGCACTGCACTTGAAAGATTTGCAGAACTGTCTAAACTGTAGGCATGACGCTTGACTGCACAAGAATTGTGCGCAAGATAGGTCATGGCAGGCGCGATGAGGCCCTGCCTACGCAACGAGACCCCTGTGACCGGCTCGGCAGTATCAGGCTCTAAGCCGTTGAAAATTGGCGATATCGAGGTCGCCACCCCGGTCTTCCTGGCGCCGATGTCGGGGGTCACCGACTCGCCCGTTCGCCGGCTTGCCGCCGAGCTCGGGGCCGGTTTGGTCGTGTCCGAAATGACCGCCAGCGATGAGCTCGCGAATGGCCACAAGATGTCTCGGTTGCGCTGCGAAGCGACCGGGATCGGCCCTCATGTGGTCCAGCTCGCCGGCTGCGAGGCGCATTGGATGGCCGAGGGGGCCCGGATCGCGGAAGCCGGAGGCGCCGACATCATCGACATCAACATGGGCTGTCCGGCCCGGCACGTCACCGGCGGCCAGTCCGGCTCCGCCCTGATGCGCGATCTCGACCATGCCGTCAGCCTGATCGATGCAACGATCGCGGCGGTGAAGGTGCCGGTGACCCTGAAGATGCGGCTCGGCTGGGACGATCACACCCGCAACGCGCCGGAATTGGCGCGGCGCGCGGAAGCCACCGGCATCAAGCTCGTCACCGTGCACGGCCGCACCCGCTGCCAGTTCTACAAGGGCGAGGCCGATTGGGATGCGATCCGCGCGGTGCGCGAAGCGATCTCCATTCCGCTCGTCGTCAATGGCGACATCACCACTTACGAGAAGGCGCTCGCGGCGTTGGAGGCCTCCGGCGCCGATGCCGTGATGATCGGCCGTGGCGCGCAGGGGCAGCCCTGGTTGCCCGGCGAGATCGGCCGGCGCCTGAAGGGCGGGGCGGTCGAAGCCGCGCCGTCGCTCGATACGCAGCTGCATTATGTCCGCACGCTCTATGAGGGCGTCTGCGCGCTCTACGGCCTGCGCATCGGCCTCCGGCACGCGCGAAAACATCTCGGCTGGGCGCTCGACGTCGCGGCCGATGTGAGCCGTGCACCGGCCGAGAAGCTGAAAGCCTGGCGCCAGAAGATCCTCACCTCCGAGGATCCGCGCCTCGTCCACCAGTCGCTGCAAGATGCCTTCGACGATTTCGCATGGAGCGCTGCTGCATGAGTTCAGCTGCTGACCATCGCCGGCCGCTTCCGTCCGAGAGCGATGCGATCCTGGATGCGCTGCCCAATCCCGTGCTCATGATCGGGCCGGACGGCAAGATCGTCGCCGCCAACATCGCGACCGAAGCCTTCTTCGACATCTCGACGCAGTTCCTGAAACGGCAGTCGCTGAAAGAGCTGGTGCCGTTCGGGAGCCCCTTGCTGGCGCTGATCGACCAGGTTCGTTCGTCGAACTCGCCGGTCAACGAATACAAGGTCGATCTGGGCACGCCGCGCATGGGCGGCGACCGCCAGGTGGATCTGCATGTCGCCCCGCTGACGGAACGGCCCGGCCATATCGTGGTGATGCTCCAGGAGCGCTCCATCGCCGACAAGATGGACCGCCAGCTCACCCATCGCAGCGCCGCGCGCTCGGTGATCGCGCTGGCCGCCATGCTGGCGCATGAGATCAAGAATCCGCTCTCCGGCATCCGCGGCGCGGCGCAGCTGCTGGAGCAGCAGGCCTCGTCCGAGGACCGCATGCTGACGCGGCTGATCTGCGACGAGGCCGACCGCATCGTGACGCTGGTCGACCGCATGGAGGTGTTCGGCGACGAACGTCCCGTGGTGCGCGGTCCCGTCAACATCCATTCCGTGCTCGATCACGTGAAGCGACTGGCGCAGTCGGGCTTTGCCCGCAACATCCGCTTCATCGAGGATTATGATCCCTCGCTGCCGCCGGTCCTGGCGAACCAGGATCAGCTCGTCCAGGTGTTCCTCAACCTCGTGAAGAACGCCGCCGAAGCGCTGATCGACGTCCCCGACGCCGAGATCCAGCTCACCACCGCGTTCCGTCCCGGCGTGCGCCTGTCAGTCCCCGGTCAAAAATCCCGTGTATCGCTGCCGCTCGAGTTCTGCGTGAAGGACAACGGACCAGGCGTGCCGGACGATCTTCTGCCCAACCTGTTCGATCCCTTCGTGACCACCAAGCAGACCGGCTCGGGTCTTGGCCTGGCGCTGGTCGCAAAGATCATCGGAGATCACGGGGGCATCATCGAATGCGAGTCTCAGCCGCGCAAGACCACCTTCCGCGTGCTGATGCCGATGTATTCCACATCGGTCAAACATGCCGATCAAAGCAGCCGCGACGGCTCTGCCGGGAAGTCGTCGTCTGCGTCACAGGGGGCGAAATGAGGATTAACGATGCCCGCAGGTAGCATTCTCGTTGCTGATGACGACACCGCCATCCGCACAGTTCTCAATCAGGCACTGTCCCGCGCCGGCTATGAGGTCAGGCTTACCGGCAATGCCGCAACGCTGTGGCGCTGGGTCAGCCAGGGGGAGGGCGATCTCGTCATCACCGACGTGGTGATGCCCGACGAGAACGCGTTCGACCTGCTGCCGCGGATCAAGAAGATGCGGCCCAATCTGCCCGTCATCGTCATGAGCGCGCAGAACACGTTCATGACCGCGATCCGCGCCTCCGAACGCGGGGCGTACGAATATCTGCCAAAGCCCTTCGACTTGAAGGAGCTGATCGCCATCGTCGGCCGTGCGCTGGCTGAGCCGAAGGAACGGGTCTCGACGCCGGACGAAGACGCCGAGATGGAGGCGATCCCGCTGGTCGGCCGCTCGCCGGCGATGCAGGAAATCTACCGCGTGCTGGCGCGCCTGATGCAAACCGACCTCACCGTGATGATCACGGGCGAGTCCGGCACCGGCAAGGAGCTGGTGGCGCGCGCGCTGCACGATTACGGCAAGCGCCGCAACGGCCCGTTCGTCGCGGTCAACATGGCCGCGATCCCGCGTGACCTCATCGAGTCCGAACTGTTCGGCCACGAGCGCGGCGCCTTCACCGGCGCCAACACCCGCGCCTCGGGCCGGTTCGAGCAGGCCGAGGGCGGCACGCTGTTCCTGGACGAGATCGGCGACATGCCGATGGAGGCGCAGACCCGCTTGCTGCGCGTGCTTCAGCAGGGCGAATACACCACCGTCGGCGGCCGCACTCCGATCAAGACCGACGTGCGGATCGTCGCGGCGTCCAACAAGGACCTGCGCGTCCTGATCCAGCAGGGCCTGTTCCGCGAAGATCTGTTCTTCCGCCTCAACGTCGTGCCGCTGCGGCTGCCCCCCTTGCGCGAGCGCATCGAAGACCTACCGGACCTCGTGCGGCACTTCTTCACGCTGGCCGAGAAGGACGGCCTGCCGCCGAAGAAGCTCGATGCGCTGGCGCTGGAGCGGATGAAGCAGCACCGCTGGCCCGGCAACGTGCGCGAGCTCGAGAATCTCGCCCGGCGCCTCGCCGCGCTCTACCCGCAGGACGTGATCACGGGCTCCGTCATCGACGGCGAGTTGGCGCCGCCCACGGTCAGCCCCGGTGCCGCGGTCCAGCAGGGCGTCGACAATCTCGGCGGCGCGGTCGAGGCCTATCTGTCCTCGCACTTCCAGGGCTTCCCGAACGGCGTGCCGCCGCCGGGCCTCTATCACCGCATCCTCAAGGAGATCGAGGTGCCACTGCTCACGGCCGCGCTCGCCGCCACCCGCGGCAACCAGATCCGCGCCGCCGATTTGCTCGGTCTCAACCGCAACACGCTGCGGAAGAAGATCCGGGACCTCGATATCCAGGTGTACCGGAGCGGGGGTTAGTCTTCCCGAACGGACGGTGGCTCAGCTCCCCCTACCAAAGCGGAGCTGAGCCTGTCCGGATCGCGCTGGCCGTTGTGGCTAACGCGGTGAGCAAAAGTCCGAATCAGGCCGAAACGTTCCGCTGGAACGTATGAATTGTTATTCAACCGCCGAGCGCTGCGTCGCGCTCATCTGATCAGCCGCGCCGAGACCGGCCGGGCGCTGGCGACGTTCGCCAGCGGCTGCTGCACCCCGAGACCATTGACCAGGAGGTCGGCGGCTACGATCAGCAGCAGCACGGCCGACACCATCATCGCGAGAAAGAACCTGTCCATGGCGGTCAAGCCGCAGGGGCGGGACTCCGTTCCCGCAAGCGAGGTTTGCCAGAACAGCGGCCTGTGGATGCGCCGGTCCGTCGCGGCGAGGGCGCCGCGGAATTGTCGCAATTCGGCAACAATGTGGTACGAATACATCAGTATCCGCCCGCCGCGGACCCCGTTTTCAGCACCATTGCCGGAATGACCAGCGCAGACACCTCGGCCGCACACTTCGACACGGCCCCAGCGGAAGAGCCCCGGCGTTGGTCGGTGCGACGCTGGCTGGCACCCCTTGCCGTGGCGATGGCATTGCTGTCGGCCCTCCTGACCTTCCTGGTCCTGACCGGTCTGACGAGGATCGAGCCGACGCCGGAGGTGGTCCGCTCGTTCTATCTGATCAATGCGGCCACGATCCTGCTGCTGGTTGGCATCATCGTCCGCGAGCTCTGGCAGTTGATCCTGGCGCGGCGGCGGGGCCGGGCGGCGGCGCGCCTCCATGTCCAGATCGTCAGCCTGTTCTCGATCGTGGCGGTGCTGCCGGCGGTGCTGGTCGCCGTCGTCGCCAACGTCACCATCGAGCGCGGCCTCGACCGGCTGTTCTCCGGCCCGACCAAGGAGGTGATCCAGAATTCGCTGACGATCGCGCGCGCCTACATGCAGGACCACGCACAGCTGATCCGCGGCGACATTCTCGGCATGGCCAATGACATCGCCCACGCCCGGCCGCTCTACGACCAGGACCGCCGCTCGTTCCGCGAGCTGCTGACCGCCAGCGCCGGCTCCCGCAACCTGCCGGGCGCGATGATCATCGACAAGAACACCAACATCCTGGAATCGGCCGACACCGGCATGCGGCTCGCTTATTCGCCGCCGGCGCCGGACTTCCTCAGCAACGTCAACGAATCCGAGCCCGAGATCGCGGTGCTGCCGGATGCGAGCTTCGTCGCCGCGGTGATCCGCCTGCGCGCCTTCAGCGACACCTTCCTTTATGTCGCGCGGCCGCTCGATCCGAACGTTGTCAACCAGCTCAAGCAGACCGAGGTCAGCGTCGCCGAATACGCCCAGATCGAGTCGCGCCGGCTCGGCATCCAGGTCGCCTTCGCGCTGATGTTCGCGGTGATCGCGCTCACCATCCTGATGGCCTCGGTGCTGATCGGCCTCAACTTCGCCAACTCGCTGGTGGCCCCGATCCGGCGGCTGATGAACGCCGCCCACACGGTCTCGACCGGCGACCTCCATGTGAAGGTGCCCGTGCATCAGTCGGAAGGCGACCTCGCCCAGCTGGGTGAGACCTTCAACAAGATGACGCAGGAATTGCGCAGCCAGCGCGACGAGCTCGTCAACGCCAGTGATCTCATCGACAGCCGCCGCCGCTTCATCGAGGCCGTGCTGTCCTCGGCGAGCGCCGGCATCATCGGCGTCGACAATTCGGGCAGCGTCGGCATCCTCAACCGCTCCGCCGAGAAGCTGATCGGGCACTCCGAAGCCGAGACGCTCGGCCATCCGCTCTCCGACGTGCTGCCCGAGCTCGAGGAGATGATGAAGACGGCGCGGGAAGGGACCCAGCGCCTGGTACAGGGCCAGATCACGATCACGCGCGACGGCACCGAGCGCAACCTGTCGGTCCGCGTCAGCGCCGAGAAGACCAGCCAGCCGCACGACAGCTACATCATCACGCTCGACGACATCACCGAGCTGGTCTCGGCGCAGCGCACCTCGGCCTGGGGCGACGTCGCGCGCCGCATCGCGCATGAGATCAAGAATCCGCTGACGCCGATCCAGCTCTCGGCCGAGCGCATCCGCCGCAAGTTCGGCAAGGACATCACCGAGACCAAGGACAAGCAGATCTTCGAGCAGTGCACCGATACCATCGTGCGCCAGGTCGACGATATCCGCCGCATGGTCGACGAGTTCTCGCGTTTCGCACGGATGCCGAAGCCGGTGATGGAGGGCGAGGACGTCGCCGACACCGTGCGGCAGGCGGTGTTCCTGATGAAGGTCGCCCATCCCGAGATCGATATCGAGGCCGAATTCAAGGAAGATCCGCTGCGCGCGCAGTTCGACCGGCGGCTGATCTCGCAGGCGGTCACCAACATCGTCAAGAACGCCACCGAGGCGGTCGAGCAGGTGCCGCCGGAGGAGCTCGGCAAGGATTACGGCAAGGGCCGCATCGACGTCGTGGTCTCGCGCGAGGGCGAGGACGTGCTGATCGATGTCATCGACAACGGCATCGGCCTGCCCAAGGTCGCGCGCTCGCGCCTCCTCGAGCCTTATGTGACGACGCGGGCCAAGGGCACCGGCCTTGGCCTGGCGATCGTCGGCCGCGTGCTCGAAGACCATGGCGGGCGTATCGAGCTGAAGGACGCTTCCGATTTCCGCGAGGGCCAGCGCGGCGCGTGGATGCGGATGCGTTTTGCAATCTCCGGTGCCCCCGCGAAGAGCGAGGGGACCGTGCAGGCAGCGTCGGCCGCAAACGCGGTCACGGACATCGCCAAGCCGCCCGAAACAAAACAGCCGGCCGCCGAAACCAAAGAGGCGGCTGAAAAGACCAATGATTCAACGAAGATCGAAGCCTCAACAGGCATCTGACAAGACAGGCACGAACCATGGCAAGTGAAATTCTGATTGTCGATGATGAGGCCGATATTCGCGATCTCGTCGCGGGCATTCTCGAAGACGAGGGCTTCGTGACAAGGACCGCTCGCGACAGCGATACGGCGCTCGCCGAGATCGCCAATCGCAGGCCGCATCTGGTGTTTCTGGACATCTGGCTCCAGGGCTCCAAGCTCGACGGCTTGCAGCTGCTGGAGCAGGTCAAGAAGGACAATGCCGATCTGCCGGTCGTGATGATCTCCGGCCACGGCAACATCGAGACCGCGGTCGCCGCGATCAAGCGCGGCGCCTACGACTTCATCGAGAAGCCGTTCAAGGCCGACCGGCTGATCCTGGTCGCGAACAGAGCGCTCGAGAACTCGCGGCTCAAGCGCGAGGTCAAGGAGCTGAAGCAGCTTGCGCCGAGCGCAAGCTCGCTCGTCGGCCGCTCGCCGAGCATGAACCAGCTGCGCCAGACAATCGACCGCGCGGCCAAGGCCAACAGCCGCATCCTGATCGTCGGCCCGGCCGGCGCCGGCAAGGAGCTGACCGCGCGCACGCTGCATACGGCCTCGGGCCGCGCCGATGGTCCGTTCGTCGTGATCAATGCCGCCGCGATCACGCCCGAGCGCATGGAGCACGAGATGTTCGGTGTCGAGCAATCTAACGGCGAGCAGGCGCGCAAGCCCGGTGCGCTCGAGGAAGCCCATGGCGGCACGCTGTTCATCGACGAGATCGCGGACATGCCGCGCGAGACCCAGAACAAGATTTTGCGCGTGCTGGTCGAGCAGTCGTTCCAGCGCGTCGGCGGCACCGGCAAGGTGCAGGTCGACGTCCGCATCATCTCCTCCACCGCGCGAAATCTCGAAGAGGAGATCGCGGCCGGCCATTTCCGCGAAGACCTCTATCATCGGCTCTCGGTGGTGCCGATCCGCGTGCCCGCGCTCTCGGAGCGGCGCGAGGACATTCCGGAATTGATCGACTATTTCATGGAGCAGATCTCGGCCGGCAGCGGCCTGCCCAAGCGGCAGATCGGGCAGGACGCGATGGCGGTGCTGCAATCGCATGTGTGGCCGGGCAACGTGCGCCAGCTCCGCAACAACGTTGAGAGAGTCATGATTCTGGCCGCGGGCGGACCGGAGGTGATCATCACCGCCGACATGCTGCCGCAGGACGTCGGCTCGATGGTGCCGGCGATGCCGACCAGCAACAATGGCGAGCACATCATGGGGCTGCCGCTGCGCGAAGCGCGCGAAGTGTTCGAGCGCGACTATTTGATTGCACAGATCAGCCGTTTTTCAGGAAATATTTCTCGTACGGCTGAGTTTGTTGGCATGGAACGTTCGGCGTTGCACCGGAAGCTGAAGGCGCTCGGTGTCGGCTGACACCGCGACGTCGCGGCCGCAGCTCAGGGATTAGCGAGGAAAATCATCGATTTCCGTAGTTTTTCGGGGCAATTGGGCGTTGCCTGCCGCGTGAAGCGGCTTGCCTAATAACCCGTCCTGTCCTCTAATCGAACCGCTGTTCCTCCGAGGGGGATCTCATGAGGAATAGCAACCGGAAGAGGCCCCGAATGTCACAAAGAGGGCCGCAACCGGCGCAATAAAAAGAAACTCAAAGCGAGAAAAAAACAATGGCGGCAGACCGCGCACAAAACCTACAGGACACCTTCCTCAATCACGTTCGCAAAACCAAGACGCCACTGACGATCTTTCTGGTCAACGGAGTGAAGCTCCAGGGCATCGTGACCTGGTTCGACAATTTCTGTTTGCTGCTTCGGCGCGACGGTCACTCGCAGCTTGTCTACAAGCATGCGATCTCGACCATCATGCCGGGCGCTCCGATCCAGTTGTTCGAAGGCGGCGAGGATCAGCCGGCTTGAGAGTGATCTGATTGGAACCCCGGAATTTCGACGGGGAGGCCGACCGTCCGCGGTCGGCAGGGGCGAAGCAGACGGGGCGGGTGCTTGTCATCGGCCCCTACTTGCGTGTGCGCGCGGGCGGTGCCGACACGCAATCGGAAAGCCATGTTCAGCGTGACGCGGAGGCCCGGCTCGATGAGGCCGCCGGCCTCGCGCGGGCGATCGACCTCGTCATTGCCGACGCCATCATCGCGCCGATCAGCCAGATCCGCCCCGCGACCTATATCGGCAAGGGCAAGGTCGAGGAGATCGCCGCGCTGGCCAAGAGCCTCGATGTCGAGCTCGTGGTGATGGATTGCGCGCTGGCGCCGATCCAGCAGCGCAATCTCGAGAAGGAATTGCACGCCAAGGTGCTCGACCGCACCGGGCTCATCCTGGAAATCTTCGGCCGCCGCGCCAAGACCAAGGAAGGCTCGCTCCAGGTCGAGCTTGCGCATCTCAACTACCAGCGCTCGCGCCTCGTTCGCTCATGGACCCATCTGGAGCGCCAGCGCGGTGGTTTCGGATTCATGGGCGGTCCCGGCGAGACGCAGATCGAGGCCGACCGCCGCCTGATCCAGGAGCGCATCTCGAAACTCGAGGGCGAACTGAAGAAGGTGCAGGCGACGCGGCGGCTGCATCGCGCCGGGCGCCAGCGCGTGCCGTATCGAGTCGTCGCGCTGGTCGGCTACACCAATGCCGGCAAGTCGACGCTGTTCAACCGCCTGACGCGCGCCGACGTTCAGGCCGCCGACATGCTGTTCGCAACACTCGATCCGACCCTGCGCGCGCTCACCTTGCCGCATGGCGGCAAGGCGATGCTGTCCGACACCGTCGGCTTCATCTCCAACCTGCCGACCCAGCTCGTCGCCGCCTTCCGCGCCACGCTGGAAGAGGTGCTGGAAGCCGACGTCATCCTGCATGTGCGCGACATCTCGCACGAGGATGCCGAGGCCCAGCAGAGCGACGTCGACGCGGTGCTGCGCCAGCTCGGCATCAATCCCGACGACAGTGGCCGCATCATCGAGGTCTGGAACAAGATCGACCGTTACGAGCCTGACAAGCGCGAAGAGCTTTTGAACATCGCCGCGCGCCGGCCGGAAGATCACCCGGCGATGCTGGTGTCGGCCGTGTCAGGCGAGGGGATCGATGCACTGCTTGCGGCCATCGAGGAACGTCTCGCCGCAAAGCGCACCACGCTTGATCTCTCCATCGACGCCGCCGACGGCGCCGGCATCAGCTGGCTGCATCGAAATGCGGAGGTGCTGGCGAAAGAGCTGCACGACGGCCGCTTCGACATGACGGTGCGGGTCGACGAGACCAAGCGGGATATCGTGGTGAACCGGTTCGATGCCGTGCCGCGCGTGGCGTGATCCGAAGGGCGCGGTGCGCCCGACCGGCCTGCGTGCGATATCGACCATATCCGCGTTTCTGGGTTGAGGCGCGTAACGCTAGAATGGAATGGTCAGGCCCGGATTCTTCGCTTGCGCCTTGGTATAGGCGACGCCGTGGATCTTGATCCCGCGCTCGTCCAGCAGTGAAATGATGCCGCCCTGGTTCGACAACTCCATCGGCTTCTGCACGACGACGGCGAGCGTGCCGCCGGCCGCGATCTTCCCTGACAGGACCATCTTGTTCTTCTGCTTGTCGGCCAGCATCCAGCCGGTGAGATCGATGTCGCGATCGGCCGTATTGAGCAGCGTGACGACTTCCCGCTCGGGCGTCTTCAAGGCATTGACGAGTGCTGCGATGATGCGCACGAGTCCGTCAGGCATTTGCCCGGTCGGAGGAGCGGTCGGATCTGGCGGCTGTGTCGGCGCGCCGAGATCGATGGGGTCACCGGTCTTGTCGTCGGTGTGCCAGGCCTGCGTCTGGAATTTGAGGAAGACCGCCGTCCATAGCTTCTGATCCGGGAATTCGAACACCAGCCCGCCGTCTTGCCATGGCCCGTTGTCGCCCGAGAACCGTCCGATTGGGTTTCCCTGATTCATATGGATGTCGTGGATGCCGCGGCCCGGCCGGAAGCCGAAATAATTGTCCGCCTTGGTCTCCGGCCCCCATGTCTCACCAAATGCGTAGATCATCGCGCTTTCGTTTGAGAGCGCGCGCTGGACGAACTGGTCGAGCTTCTCGTTGAGGTCATTGTCCGGTCCGGGCACGGACAGCGGCAGCGGGATCATCTCCTGGGGCTGCATCAGATTGCCGCGAATGAAGTCCAGCGCGGTGCTGGCCGGCTTCGGCGGCTGCGGGTGCAGGCCCTCGGGCAACGCCGCGAGTTGATCGGTGATCGGATGGACAAAGTGCGATCGCACCAGGAACTCGACTTCGCTTCCGTCGCCTGACTGCACATTGACGGCGATGCGGA
This sequence comes from Bradyrhizobium sp. 604_D8_N2_3, assembly GCF_051810765.1. NCBI lineage: Bacteria > Pseudomonadati > Pseudomonadota > Alphaproteobacteria > Hyphomicrobiales > Nitrobacteraceae > Bradyrhizobium > Bradyrhizobium sp. 604_D8_N2_3. The sequence continues at coordinate 4,762,819 of NZ_JBPWPM010000001.1, forward strand.
AATCCGCGTTGTCCGCCACGACATGGACTTGATAGTGCGGCGACTGGCCGGTGCCGAAACGCATCGCGATCGGGCGTCCCTTGAGGACCGAATAGTGCTTTAATGGCATCGCACTCACCTGAGGTGGGATTTCGGCTGCGCAGGCTCCGTTGCTCAACTTTAGACTGCTTGTCGTGACGGTTTCATGGCTTGACTACGATCCGCCATGACCGCGCTGCATTCGGGAAAAGATGCTGACCTATATCTCCTTCGTGACCGCTTCGATCCTTGCGGGCACGCCGATGGAGCAGGCCACAAGCTAGCGACGGGCCTGCGAGCGAGTCTCTGATACCGGTTTCGCCTCACTCTTAGCCGCATTCCACAGCGCGTCCATCTCCGCCAGCGACGCCTGCTCGAGCGTCCGGCCCTGCGCCTCGAGCGCGCGCTCGATGAAGGCGAAGCGCCGCTCGAACTTTGCATTCGTCGCGCGTAGCGCGGCTTCCGGATCGGCGTCGACGTGGCGGGCGAGGTTGACCAGTGCGAACATCAGATCGCCGGTCTCTTCCGCCAGCCCCTCGCTGTCGTTGCGGTCGAGCGCGGCCTCGATCTCGTCGGCTTCCTCGCGGATTTTCGCCAGCACCGCGCGCGGGTCGTTCCAGTCGAAGCCGACGGTCGAGGCCTTGCGTTGGAGCTCCATCGCGCGCGTCAACGCGGGCTGGCCGGCCTTGACGCCCGAGAGTAACGACTTGTGCGTCGGCGTTTCCTCCGGCGGCCGGCGCGCCGCACGTTCGGCTTTCTCCTCGGCCTTGATGCGGTCCCAGACCTCCTTGACGTGGGAGGCGGCGAGGTTGCCGTCCTTGTCGGCGAAGACATGGGGATGGCGCCGGATCATCTTGCGGGTGATGGCCTCCACGACGTCGCCGAAGGCAAAGGCATTCTGTTCTGATGCCATCTGGGCGTGGAACACGACCTGGAGCAGGAGGTCGCCGAGCTCTTCGCGCAGGTCATCGAGATCGCCGCGGCTGATGGCCTCGACCACCTCATAGGCTTCCTCGATCGTGTAGGGCGCGATGGTCGCAAAATCCTGCTCGAGGTCCCAGGGGCAGCCGGTCACCGGCGTGCGCAGCGCTGCCATGATCTCGATCAGGCGGGAAATGTCACGGGAAGGGGTCATTGCGGGGCAGTCTCCTGGGTCCAAAACCTTATGCCAAAAGCGGCCCGCCGTTCCCAGCGCGGCGCGGCGGAACAGGCCGATTTCCACCGATTGGCGGCAGATTGGCGAGGTGCTAAAGCGCGGGCCATGAGTGACGCATTTTCATCACAAACCGCGCTGGTGCTGTTTTCCGGCGGCCAGGATTCCACCACCTGCCTCGCCTGGGCGCTCAGCCGCTTTGCACGCGTGGAGACACTGGGATTCGAGTATGGCCAGCGCCATGCCATCGAGCTCGCCTGCCGCGCCCGGCTGTTCGACGGCATCAAGGGCCTGCGCGCAGACTGGGCCGCAAGGCTCGGCGAGAGCCACACGCTGTCGATCCCGACGCTGGCCGCCGTGTCCGAAACGGCGCTGACGCGCGACGTGGCCATCGCGATGGGCGCCGACGGCCTGCCGAACACGTTCGTGCCGGGCCGCAATCTCATCTTTCTGACCTTTGCCGCGGCGCTGGCCTACCGGCGCGGCATCACAGACATCGTCGGCGGCATGTGCGAGACCGACTATTCCGGCTATCCCGATTGCCGCGACGACACCATCCGCGCCATGCAGACCGCGCTCTCGCTCGGCATGGCCAGGCCATTCGAGCTGCATACGCCGCTGATGTGGATCGACAAGGCGGCGACGTGGAAGCTCGCCCATGACCTCGGCGGCGCAGGGCTGGTCGATCTCATCCGCGAGCACTCGCACACCTGCTATCTCGGCGAACGCGGCGCGCAGCATGAGTGGGGTTTCGGATGCGGCGAGTGCCCGGCGTGCAGTTTGCGGGCGAAGGGATGGCGGGAGTTTGCGGCGGGGCGCTGAGGCCACATATTCGGTGTCATCACCCGCGAAAGCGGGTGATCCAGTATCCCAGAGACTGTGCTTGAGTCGAGAGGCCGCGGCCTACTGGATTCCCCGCTTTCGCGGGGAATGACAGCGGAGGGCTTGGCACGAGCGTGCCTCTTACCGAACTACCGAAAATCTTCTTCCCGCAGCTCGATCGGCTTGCCGTGCGGCGTCCGATCCGCGGCGTGGTCCCAGGCGTCGCGGTAACGGTGCAGCGTCTCCGCCGATGCGACGCCCTTGCTTGCAACCAAACCTTCCAGCGTGGCGAGCCAGTGCAGGTAATAGGTCTCGCCCGTATCAGGGTCGCCGGCGGCTTGCGCACGCTTGATCTCGGAGGCCAGGGCTGCGGCCCATTCCGGCCAGGTGAACACGCCGCGCTCGTGCAGCGTCAGCGCCATCGCAAACGCATGCGCTTCCCAGGGGGCGCGGAACACCGGGCCGTCGTCATCGCGCGGGATGCTCGGAATGGCCGCCGTCGCGGCGGCCGCAGCCGTGCTGCTCATCACGCCGGGTCCAGATAGGGTTCGAAGGCATCGATCGACACCTTCAAGGTCGGATCACCGTCCGCGCCCCAGAGATCGCGGCCCTCGAACACCACCGTGTAAAGCCATTGCGGATTTTCGCCGAGCTCCATCGCCGCCGAATCCGGAAATACGTGGCAGCCGTGGTTCAGCTCGACGACACCGACATGGCCGCGCACATAGCGCGGCAGCCGCGTATGCGTGGTCGGATGAATGTTCCTGGCGCGGACGCGGTCGCCGATGTTGAATTTTGCCGGCGCCGGAGCAGGGCGGGCGAACTTGCCGCGCACCATGACGCGCTCGACATTGGCGAGGTCGAACTTGCCGTGCTTGAGCGCCTTTGCAGGCTGCATCGCGTGACCGGCGGCGACCTCGTCCCGGGTGAGGTAGCCCTTCTCGATCAGCATCTCCTCGAGCCCGAGAAACCATTTCTTGTAGTAGGAGCTCGAGAGATAGACGTGCGGCGGCAGCGTCTCGCGATAGAAGCGCGAGGTGTCGATGTTGAACGCGCCTGCCGCGCCCATCGCGCGCACCATGGCGAGAACACGCGATTCCCACTCCTCGTGAAACATCGGCTCGTTCGGCTCGGCCTCGACCTTGCCGAACCCGTCCATGCCGCCCATGTCGTGGACGCCGTTCACGAGGGCGCTCCAGGCGTCTTGGGAAAGCCGGTGCCGATCATGGAATCGCGCGTGACGAGCTCGGCAAGCTGCTCCTCGCTCCAGCCTTCGGTGCCCGCGGGACGCATCGGCAGCACCAGGAAGCGGGTCTCGGCGGTGGAATCCCAGACACGGATTTCCATGTCCTTGGGCAGCGTGACGTCGAAATCGGCAAGCACGCCGCGCGGATCCTTCACCGCGCGCGAGCGGTAGGGCGCGGCCTTGTACCAGACCGGCGGCAGCCCCAGCATTTCCCAGGGGTAGCAGGAGCACAGCGTGCACACGACCATGTTGTGGCGCTCTGGCGTATTCTCGACCACGACGAGATGGTCGCCGACGCGGCTGACGTGGCCAAGCGTGCCGATGGCCTTCGAGCCATCCTCCAGCAGCGCCTTCTTGAACGCAGGATCGGTCCAGGCCTTGGCGACGACGCGCGCGCCATTGTGCGGCCCGATCCTGGTCTCATAGGCCTGGATGATGGCGTCGAGCGCGGCCGGCTCGACATAACCTTTTTCTGTCAAGATCGTCTCGAGCGCGCGCACGCGCAGCTCGGTCTCCGACAGCTCGGAATGGTCGTGATGATGGTCGTGATCGTGGCTCATGGTGCAAAGATAGGCGCAATGGTCCCTGCCTGTCGAGTATGCGCTGGGGCGCAACCGGGTCCCATATTCGTGAGGCCGGATGTAGGCTAGCCTCGCAGCAAAGCGGATAAGGAGACATCGGTGACGGACTTCGTGACGATCGAGAAGGGGCTCGGACCGGAGGGGCGGATTGCGGTGGTACGGTTCGACCGCGGCGACGGCATCAACGCGCTCTCGCCGGAGGCGCTGCGCCAGCTCACCGCGGCCGCGCGCAGCTTCGAGGATGATGCCGCAACGTCCGTCGTGGTTCTGACGGGCAGCACCAGCGCCTTCAGCGCCGGCTTCGACTTGAAAGATGCCGAGGGCCGCTCGCGCAAGGACATGGATCTCGGCACGCTGCGGCGGCATCTCAAGCTCGGGCCGCGTCTGACCCATGCCTGGCATGAGATGGAGCAGATCACGATCGCCGCCATCGAGGGTTTTTGCGTCGGCGGTGGCGTCGCGCTGGCCGTGGCGCTCGACTTCCGCGTGATCGGGCACGACGCGCATCTGCGCGTGCCCGAGATCGGGCTCGGCATGAACATGAGCTGGCAGAGCATCCCGCGCATGCTGCATCTGATCGGGCCGGCCCGCACCAAGCAGGCGGTGATCCTGGCCGACCAGCGCATCTCGGCCGATGAGGCCTACGAGTGGGGTTTGGTGGAGCAGGTGGCCGATCCCGGCCATGCGTTCGATGCCGCCATGGAGCTTGCCCGGAAGGTCGCCGCGCAGCCGCCGCTCTCGGTCGCCATGACCAAGCTGACCGTCAACCGGCTGGCACATGCGCTGGACGATCTCGCCAGCCATATGGACGTCGACCAATTCGCGCTGGCGAGTCTCACCGAAGATCACAAGGAGGGCGTAGAGGCGTTCCTGACCCGCCGCAGGCCGCGCTTCAAGGGGCGGTAGAACGTGAAGTCAGGCCATTGATCGCACCGCGGACAGTCCGTATACGCCGCGCTAGGACAAAAACGGCTCGGCCAACGGGCGGTACAATGCGACGACAATCGAGGGGGGAGGGCCCATGGCCGCTAGCTCGCAGACGCCTCAGGCAAAAGGGTTTAGCTGGAAGCTGATCGCGCCGCTCGTGGTGTGGCTGGCCATCTATCTGTGGCCGGTGCCGACGGGTCTCAACGCCAATCAGTGGCACTATTTTGCCGTGTTCGCGGCCGTCATCACCGGACTCATCCTGGAATCGATGCCGGTCGGCGCGGTCGGGTTCATCGGGCTGACGGTCGCGGGCGTCGCCGGCTATATCGATCCCGATCCCGGCAAATCGCTGCGCTGGATGCTGGCGGGTTTTGCCGAGAGCACGGTGTGGCTGATCGTCGGCGCCTTCGTATTCTCGATCGGTTATCGCAAGAGCCAGCTCGGCCGCCGTATCGCGCTGGTGCTGGTGCAAAAGCTCGGCCACAACACGCTCGGTCTCGGCTACGCGGTAGCGATGTCGGACTTCCTGCTGGCACCAGCGACGCCTTCCAACACCGCGCGCAGCGGCGGCATCGTCTATCCCATCATCAGCAACATCCCGCGCATCTACGGCTCCGAGCCTGGGCCGACCGCCGGCAAGATCGGCACCTATGTGATGTGGACGGCGTTTGCGGCAACCGCGATTACCAGCTCGCTGTTCTTCACCGCGCTCGCGCCCAACGCGGCCGCGCTTGCGATCGCCAAGAGGACCGCCGGCGTCGAGGTGAGTTGGGCGCAGTGGTTCGTCGGCTTTGCGCCGCTCGGCATCCTCCTGATGATCCTCGTGCCGCTGCTCAGCTATGTGGTCTGCCGTCCCGAGGTGAAGCACAGCCCGGAGATCTCCGAATGGGCGGCCAAGGAGGTCAGCGAGATGGGCCCGATGTCGCGCAACGAGTGGATCATGCTGGCTCTGATCGTCCTCGCGATGTTCCTGTGGATCGCGGGCTCGAGCCCGGACATCCACGTGCCGCTGCTCGGCTCGAACTTCGTCAACGCCACCACCGTCGTGTTCATCGTGATCTCGCTGATGCTGGTGACGGGCGTGATCGAGTTCGCCGACATCGTCAGCGAGAAGAGCGCCTGGGAGGTGTTTTTCTATTTCACCTCGCTGCTGACGCTGGCCTCGGGCCTCAACGAAATCGGCTTCATCAAATGGTTCGCGACCGAATACGCCAAACCGCTCGCGGGGCTGTCGCCGTCGACCGCGATGCTCCTGCTGGTCGCGCTGTTCTTCTGGATCCACTACTTCTTCTCGAGCATCACCTCGCATGCCGCAGCCGTGCTGCCGGTGGTGCTCGCGGTCGGATCGGGCATCCCCGGCCTGCCGGTCACGACGCTCGCCATGCTCTGCATGTATTCGCTCGGCCTGATGGGCGTGATCTCGCCTTACGCGACGGGACCCGCGCCGATGTATTTCGGCAGCGGCTATATCGGGAAGGGCCAGTTCTGGGGCTTTGGGCTGCTGTTCGGGCTGCTCTATTTTGCGGGACTGCTGCTGATCGTGCTGCCCTGGTTGCAGATCAGCTGAGCGGGGCCGGAAGCTCATACCCCCGGCAGACGAATTTTCTTCGCCGGGGTGGGATTGGGAAAACTTCGTCCAACTCCCCGCAAATATCTGACATTGCAAGGAAGACCTGAAAAAGCGATGGTGTGTGCTGCAGTGCAGCGCGTTCCACCCGAACCCTCGCCGCGATTTCACTCTCCGTCGCTTGACGCGACCGGTTCCCGCATGCCCCACGGGGGCAGCAGGAACTGTTGTGCATGAAGGCCGCCTCCATGAACGCCCACCAATCGCTCGCGATCGGACAGAAGATCGAAACGCTTGAAGCGATTTCACCTGCCGCCCAGAACGCTGACGCGATGGTCCGTTTCGAAGGCATCTCGAAGATCTATCCGGCCTATCGCGGCAAGCCCGGTGTCAACGCGCTGCAAGACATCGACTTCGCGATTGCGCGCGCCTCGATCACCGGCGTCATCGGCCGCTCCGGCGCCGGCAAGTCGAGCCTGGTCCGGCTGATCAACGGGCTGGAGAAGCCGACCACGGGCCGCGTGATCGTCGACAACAGCGACATCTCGGCGCTGGCAGGTCGCGAATTGCGGCTGGCGCAGCGCTCGATCGGGATGATCTTCCAGCATTTCAACCTGCTGTCGTCGCGCACGGCGGCCGACAACATCGCGCTACCGCTGGAGATCGCCGGCTGGGCCAAGTCCGACGTCAAGGCCCGCGTGGCCGAGCTGCTGGCGCTGGTCGGCATCGCCGACAAGCACGACCGCTACCCTTCTGAACTCTCGGGCGGCCAGAAGCAGCGCGTCGGCATTGCCCGTGCGCTGGCGACGCGGCCGAGCGTGCTGCTGTCGGACGAGGCGACCTCGGCGCTCGACCCGCAGACCACGCGCGCGATCCTCGATCTGCTCGCCAACATCAATCGCGAGCTGGGCGTGACCATCGTGCTGATCACCCACGAAATGTCGGTGGTGCGCCAGCTCGCCAAGGAGGTCGTGGTGCTCGACGCCGGCCACGTCGTCGAGAGCGGCCATGTCGCCGACATCTTCACTCATCCCAAACATCCGATCACGCAGTCCTTCCTCGCCGAAGTCATCGGCGACAGCCTGCCGGTGTCGCTTGCGAGCCGGATCGTGGCGGAGCCATCTGCCGGCGGGCAGGCCGTGATCCGCGTCCAGGTGCGCGGGGCAGGGGCCGGCGACACGGTGGTGGCGCGGCTTGCCCGCGAGCTCGGTCTCGACGTGGCGCTGCTGTCGGCGCGCATCGACGAGATCGGCGGCCAGCATGTGGGCTCATTGACCCTCGGTATTCCCGGTGGCGAGGACGCGGTGACGCGCGCGCTCGCCTGGCTCTCTCAATATCAACTCCCGGCGGAGCGTCTCGGCTATGTCGCCTGAACTCATCAACCTCATCGTCCAGGCAACAGGCGAAAGCCTGTACATGGTCGGCATCGCGGCACTGCTCGGCACCGCCTTCGGCCTGCCGCTCGGCGTGTTCCTCGCGACCAGCCGGAAAGGCGAGCTGTTTGCGGCGCCCACCATCAATCGCGTGCTCGGCATGGTCGTCAATGCGACGCGCTCCACGCCCTTCATCATCCTGGTCGTCGCCATCATCCCGTTCACGCGTTTCGTCGCCGGCACCTCGATTGGGTCGACCGCGGCGATCGTGCCGCTGACCATTGCATCGGCGCCGTTCATCGCGCGCCTGGTCGAGGCCGCGATCCGCGAGGTCGACGGCGGCCTGATCGAGACCGCGTCCTCGTTCGGGGCCTCGCCGATCCAGATCGTGCTCAAGGTGCTGATCCCCGAGGCGCTGCCGGGATTGCTGCTGGCGCTGACGCTCGCCGTGGTCAGCCTGCTCGGCTACTCCGCCATGGTCGGCGCCGTCGGCGGCGGCGGGCTCGGCGATCTCGGCATTCGCTACGGCTATCAGCGCTTCATGCCGGAGATGATGCTGGCCGTCGTGGTCGTTCTGATCGCGCTGGTGCAGCTCGTCCAGAGCGCGGGCGATTATCTCGCACGCCGGGTCAACCGCCGGCTGCGGCAGCGCTGATACACATTCCCTAAAACTGGAGACTTCAATGCGCTTTCTCGCAACCCTTGCGGCTGCAGCCTTGCTTACGACCACCGCTCAAGCTGAAACCATCCGCGTCGGCGTCACCGCCGGCCCCCATGCCGAGATCCTGGACGTCGTGAAGAAGGTCGGCGCCGAGCGCGGCCTCGACATCAGGGTGGTCGAGTTCACCGACTACGTCATTCCGAACCAGGCGCTGGCGCTGAAGGACCTCGAAGCCAACTCGTTCCAACACGAGCCTTACCTGAAAAACCAGATCTCCAAGACCGGCTGGAAAATTGTCAAGGTAGCCAACACGATCGGCTCGCCACAGGGCGTCTATTCGCAGAAATACAAGAAGCTCGCCGATTTGCCGGAAGGCGCCCGCGTTGCGATTGCCAACGATCCCTCCAATGGCGCCCGCGGCCTGATGATCCTGGCGCTCCACGGCGTGATCAAGCTGAAGGACCCGAACAACGTCGCTTCGACCATTGCCGACATCACCGACAACCCGAAGAAGCTGCGCTTCGTCGAGCTCGATGCCGCCCAGCTTCCGCGTGCGCTGCAGGACGTCGACGTCGTCTCGATCAACAACAATTACGCGGTGCAGGCCGGCCTCAACCCGGCGACAGATGCGATCGCCCGTGAAAACCCCGACGGACCCTGGGTCAACATCCTCGCCGTCCGCGAGGAGGACAAGGACAAGCCGTGGGTGAAGCAGCTGATCGAGGCCTCTCACTCCGATCCCGTGAAGGCGTTTCTCGAGACGCGCTTCAAGGGTACGTATTTGCCGACCTGGTAACGTGCCCGGCCTGCATGGTTCGAGACGCCCGCTTGCGCGGGCTCCTCACCATGAGGGTCCAATATCTCGCCGCAAAACGCGACCTCATCCCGAGGGCCCGCCAGAGGCGGGCGTCTCGAAGGATGGCCGCAAGCGAGCTGCTAGCCACGACTTGTCCTGGAGTAGAAGACGCGCGCGTCAGGCGACAAGCCTCGCGCGCCGCAGTGTCTCCGAGGGCAGCTCGGAGAAGTGGCGCTTGTAGTCGAGCGAGAACTGGCTGAAGTGCCAGAAGCCGTGTTGCACGGCGACGTCGTAGATCGACGTCTCGGCGCCGCCGGCGCGCTTCAGGTCCCGCCGCACCCGGTTCAGCCGCATCGCGCGCCAGTAATGCATCGGGCTCGTGCCCACGACTTCCTGAAAGCAATAGCCGAGCTTGCGCGGGCTCGCGCCGACCGCCTTGCAGACCTCCAGCAGCGACAGCGAGCGATCGCCGCTGCCATGCATCAGCTCACGGGCGCGATCCACGGTGCGCTTGCGGGCCGTGGCGCTGCGGCCGGGATCGCTGGGCTGGGCCGTCGGCAGCATGTCCATGATCTCGACGAGGAGGGCGTCCTCCAGCGCCTGCCGCGCGGCCGGATCGTCGAACCGTTCGGGTGCGGCCGTGATGGTCTCGTGAATGGCGGCGAGATGGGCGCGCAGCCGCGCAACCGGTGCCGCCGCCATCTCGATCACCCGCAACTGGTGCCAAACGGCGCGCGGCAATTCGATGTCGAGGCGAGCGGCAAGCTCCGCGATCAGCATCGCGCTGGCGACGACACCGCGCAGCTCGAAGGCCTTCGGCGTACACATGTCGATCTCGGCATCGATGCTGGCGATGACCTGGGAGCCTGCAACACTGGCCCCGTTGCAATTGACTTCGCCGTCGCCGTGCCAGGGCAGACCGATGCCAAAGCTGTCGGCACCGAGCTGGCCGTATTGGCGGACTTGCTGGCTGGTGATCTCGCAGAACACTTCGAGCCGGGGCAGGGAGAGTTGCGTGAAGCTGCCCCGGAACGCCCCGGCGCTGATCTGGTCGTAGCTCAGCCGCCAGCGGCCGAGCGTGGCGCAATGCTCGTCGACATCCGTGCTGCTCACTTGAAGTAGATTGGCAGCCGAGTCTTGAATCGGAAGAGTTGCGCTTAAGGCCATGACAGCACGTCAGAATTTGCAAGCCGAATAGCCAGCAAGAACTACGCCAGACTGGCACGGCCATGGCCGCTGTCCAGCAAAATATTGCCGGATCTCGATAACGCCCGATGCGGCCTGTGTGCAGTCTTCTCCCTTGCCGTTCCGACATCGCAGTCGGGATAGCCTTGCGGAGGATCGAGATGCGACCGACGGACATCATGCGCGGCAGCCCGCCCGCGCCCGAGGCCCAGGCGACCCGCGCCAATTGGCGCAGCTTTCCCGCCATCCGCTGGGGTTTCACCCACACCCGCGAAGTGCTGCCGACCGCGGAAGTCCGTCGCTCCGCGCATCCCACACCGATGGCAAGCGCGCCGCGCGAGCTGCAAAAGCTCAGCTTCACCGCGCCGGACGGCAAGCCGACCACGGTCGAGGCCACGTTGCGCGAAACCTTCGGCGATGCGCTGCTGGTCATGCACCGGGGCACGCTGATCCACGAATGGTACGGCGACGGCATGAGCGCGACCACGCCGCATCTGATCTGCTCCATCAGCAAGTCGATCGCCGGCACGCTCGGCGGGGTGCTGGCCGCGCGCGGCCTGCTCGATCCGGAGGCGAGGGTGGTGCGCTACGTGCCGGAGCTGGAGAGCTCGGTCTATGGCAGCTGCACCGTCCGCAACGTCCTCGACATGGCGGTCGCGATCAAGTTCGAGGAGGATTACGAGGATCCGGCCGGCGACGTCGCACGCTATCGTTTCTCCTCGGGCTGGGACGTGCCGCCGCCGGGCGTCGAAGCCGGCCATCAGCGCGCCTATCTCACCACGCTGCGCGGGACCGGCAAGCCGCACGGCAAGGTGTTCCACTACGTCTCGACTAATACGGAAGTGCTCGGCTGGGTCTACGAGCGCGCCTGCGGCATGCCTTACCATCGCATCCTCTCCGACTATCTCTGGCAGCCATTGGGTGCCGAGGAGGACGGCTCCCTCACGCTCGACAGCCACGGCATGGGCCGCATCGCCGGCGGGCTTTCCGTCACCGCGCGCGATCTGCTGCGCTTCGGCGAAATGATCCGCTGCCGCGGCGTGGTCGAGGGGCGGCAGGTGGTGCCCGGCTGGTGGATCGACGACATCCACGAGAACGGCGATCCCCAGGCATGGAAAGACGGCGACCTCGCCGACATCTTCCCCGGCGCCCGCTACCGCAGCAAATGGTACACGATCGATCCCTCGCGGAACGATCTCGCGGGGATCGGCATTCATGGCCAGTGGCTCTATATCGACGCAGCCACCGATACCGTGATCGTCAAGCTCGCCACGCAGCCGAAGGCGATGGACGTTCCGCTCGACCACCGCTGGCTCGCCGCCTTCCGCGCCATCACCACCCATCTCGCGCCGCGCTGATTTCTGGTCATCATCATGCTCGATACCGTCAAAGCCAAATCACCGATTCAAGCGGCCGCACCTCATCCGCTCGATCCCCTGACGGCCGAAGAGATCACGGCCGCCTGCACGCTGGTTCGTGCCGCCGCGACCTCGCCGGAGAACTGCCGCTTCCCGACGGTGCGGCTGGAGGAGCCGACCAAGCAGGAATTGGCCGCGAGCGGAGTGGGGCGCCGTGCCTTCACCCTGACGCTGGACGTGACGACGGGCGAGGCGATCGAGCACATCGTCGATCTCGCGCGCAATGAGATCGTCGCGCGCAAGGTCCTTCCGAACCGCGAGGCGCCCTATGGGCAGCCGCCGGTGATGCTGGAGGAATTCTTCAAGTGTGAGGCCGTGGTGAAGGCCGACCCCGGCTGGCGCGCGGCGATGGTGCGGCGCGGGTTGACCGACAAGGATATCGAGCTAGTCCAGGTCGATCCGTTCTCCTCGGGCTTCTTCGATTTTCAGTACGAGCGCGGCGCCCGCATCGTGCGCGCTGTCAGCTTTTTCCGCGAGCACCTTCAGGATAACGGCTACGCCCATCCGATCGAGGGCGTGGTCGCCGTCGTCGACCTGATCGGCGGCAAGGTCATCGACCTCACGGACGCCGATCCGATCGTGCCGATCCCGCGCAAGAAGCGTAATTACGGCGCACACGAAGTCAAGAACCCGCGCACCGACATCAAGCCGCTGCATATCGAGCAGCCGGAGGGCGCGAGTTTCAAGGTCGATGGCTGGAAGGTCGACTGGCAGAAATGGAGCTTTCGAGTCGGCTTCACGCCGCGCGAGGGCCTGGTGCTGCATCAGCTCGCCTACCAGGACGGTGCGCGCAAGCGCTCGCTGATCCATCGCGCCAGCGTTACCGAGATGGTGGTGCCCTATGCCGATCCGACCGAGAACCATTTCTGGAAGTCGGCGTTCGATGCCGGCGAATACGGGCTCGGCATGCTCGCCAACGCGCTCGAGCTCGGCTGCGACTGCCTGGGCAATATCCATTATTTCGACGTGCCGGCCGCCGACAACAAGGGCGCCCCCTTCGTCATGCAGAACGCCATCTGCATGCATGAAGAAGACTACGGAATTGCCTGGAAGCATTACGAATTCCGCAACGGCCTGTTCGAGGTCCGCCGCTCGCGGCGCCTCGTCATCTCGTTCTTCGCGACCGTCGGCAATTACGACTATGGCTTCTACTGGTACCTGTACCAGGACGGCACGATCCAGCTCGAAACAAAACTCACCGGCATCATCCAGACCGCCGCTGTGCCATCAGGCGAAAAGTACAAATGGGGCGGCATGGTCGACGACAATCTGGGTGGCCCCACGCACCAGCATTTCTTCAACGTGCGCCTGCACATGGACCTCGACGGCGGCGGCAATACCGTCGCCGAGCACGAGTTCGTGCCGCGGCCCTGGGGCGCGGACAATCCGCACGGCAACGCCTTCGACACCACGACGCGCGTGCTGTCGCGCGAGCGTGATGCGGCTGCCATTGCGAATGGCGAGACCGGCCGGTTCTGGAAGATCAGCAATCCCAACGAGACCAATTCGGTCGGCAACGCGCCGGCCTACAAGCTCGTCGTCAATCCGAGCCCGCTGATGCTGGCGCAGGAGGGCAGCTACGTGCGCAAGCGCGGCGGCTTTGCGACGAAGCACGTCTGGGTCACGGCCTTCGACAAGGACGAGAAATACGCGAGCGGCGATTATCCCAACGTCCATGCCGGCGGCGACGGCCTGCCGCGCTACGCCGCGCAGAACCGCAACATCGAGAACACAGATCTCGTGGTGTGGCACTCCTTCGGCCACACCCATGTCTGCAAGCCCGAGGATTTTCCGATCATGCCGGTCGAATATGCCGGCTTCATGCTGAAGCCGACCGGATTCTTTTCGGCCAATGCCGCCGGCGACATTCCGCCGGAGCGCAACAGCCGCAGCGTGCTGGCGGGCGACCCGAAGGATGCCGCCGGCGGCGCGTGCTGCCACGCCGGCAAAGCTTAGGCTCGTCGCGCGACAACAACGTTCGCAGCAGGCCAACCAGCGCTCGTTCGCTGGTCGCATGCGCTCGCGGTCGAATTGTCAGGGGAGTATTGCTGCCCCTTTCGAAGGGCCCGCGACGCGACGGCCGGCCGCACGTCGAAAAGATCGCTTCCAATTCCTTTCGAGAGTGATACCATCTTAAGGTTGTATTCTTTAAGGAGATTTCCCATGACCCATGCACTCAATCTCACGCTGCCGATCAAGCAGGATGCCGAGACCCTGGCAAAGCTGCGGAATCTCGAGGCGAGCTTCACTGAGAAGGTTCAGCCCGCCATCGCGGCGGCGCTGAAGCAGTCCAGGATCGTTCATTTCGCCCGGGTCGTCGTCATCGAGGACAAGTACATCCAGGTCATCACCGAATATGAGGGAACGCACCAGGAATACACGGAGTTTTTCCGGCGAGCGCTCACGCCGATATTTGCCGCGATATTTTCCCTGGCAGATACGACTGGCCTGGACATCAACGATCCCAATGCGTTCTTCGAACTCTCGAAGAACCACAACGCGCGTTCGCTGGGCACCGCGACCGACGGCTCAACCGACATCAGCGGCAACCCGTCCGGCTGGCTGTTCTCGGCTTATGACGGCATGACTGTCGCAGACATTCTGGCAAAGCTCGGGAAATAGCTTTCAGAGCGTATTTGCGCTTTCGAGATAGGCCGGCTTTGAGGCTGCCTATCGGCTGACCGTTCTTGCAGGACAGGCGCCATGGTGGATCTCGGCAATTTGCAGGCGATCGTCGCTCGAAGCTCCGCCAAGCCGCTACTCGCGGTTCTGTTGTTTAGGTTTGGCGACGCCGGCGGTGCCAGGTCCTTCCTGCGGCAATGGATACCGCGAGCAGCGGTGGGGGCGGGCCCGGACCCCGATGGTCCCGCGTTCCACTTCATGTTCAGTTGGAACGGCATCGCGACGTTGATGTCGGGTCGCCCCGACCTTGACGTCGCGCAGGGGCGGCGGCAGTTCGAGGTATCGTTCGTGGACCCCGCGCAGGCGCCGGATGGCGGCATTGCGACACAGCTTGGTTTCTTCGACGCCAGCGCTCCGGCGGGATGGTGGGATGGCAAGTTCAAGTCGGGCGATATCGATCTGGCCATCCATATCGGGTTCGATACGCCCGAGCAGAAAGCCGATTGCCTCGCGCAGGTGCGGCAGTCGGCGACAGGTTTCGGTGTCCGGGAATTGTCACTCGAAAGTTGGGACGACGGCGCGCTGTCCGGCTGTCGGCCAGCCGACGGCCGCCTGCATTTTGGCTATCGTGATGGAATCACCGCGCCCAATGTTGACTGGCAGGATGCGCCGGCTGCCAGGGCTTCCGACGCCGTCGATTGTCGCGAGATCGTCGTCGGCTATCCGAACAGCGATTTTCCCACTTCACCGTTCAAGTCCGGTCCGTGGCAGGACTTCGCGCGCGATGGATCGTTCGTCGGCCTGTCGTGGCTTTATCAGGACGTCGCGGCCTTCAACAAATTCCTGAAGGCGAATGCACCGCAGGCGGCGCCGCATGTCGGCCCGGAACTGGCCGAAGAATGGATCGCGGCCAAGATGATGGGGCGCTGGCGACACGGGTCGCCGCTGTCACGCTTTCCGGATGCACCACCGTCGACCCCGCAATTGAACGATGCGTTCGGCTATGGCGACGATCCAAACGGCGTCAGATGCCCGCTCGGGGCTCACATTCGCATTGTCAATTGCCGCGATCATCCGCTGAAATTTGCCAATCAGATTCGTTTCCCCAAGGGGCCGCCACGCGTCATACGCCGCGGATTTTCCTACGGTCCTCATCTGGAGGGCACGGAGGACGACGGCAAGGACCGCGGCATCGTAGGGCTTTTCTACTTCGCCAGGATCAACGAGCAATTCTATACCATCCTGCGGTGGATGCATCAGACCGACTTTGCCGACGCCTACATGCGCCTTCCGAACGGAGCCAATGCGCAGGATGCCTTGACCGGAAACCGGGCAGATCCAAAGGCCGCGACCCGGTTCCAGGTTCCGCTCGCGGGGGACGCCTCCGTGACGTTCCAGATGAAGCAATTTATCCGCTACAAGGGGGTCGCGGTGCTGTTTGCCCCGAGCGTTAAAGCGCTCAACGCGATGATTGCCGCGCAAGGTTGAATTGCCGGCTCCCGTCAGCCGTCGCATCGTCGTCGCAGCCATTCGCTCGCGGCAACGCTGATCGCCGAAGCTCCGGCGATCGGCGCGAGGTAGCACGCCCGCCGTTGCGGACAAGTGGCGAATGTTCTCACTCTAGAAGCATTCCATTTCGAAGCGCTCGCAGAAGCCGGCGATGCACCTCGACGCGCATATGGGCGCATTGGTCGCACGATTTATTCTCCGGTCTCGATAGATTCTAACTCTGCGTCTCTCGCACTGAAGATGCCCCCGCGTTAGGGCGAGAGTCCAAAAATCATTCCGGCAAAGCCGGCAGTGCGTGGGGCCTCGCTAGACGTGTCAGACTTCCAACTTCGTTCGTGCTCCAATGCGCGCCTTCGACAGCTTCAGGTGCTTTTCTTCGGCGCCGTCAGCATATTCGCTCTCTGCGTTCCCTTCGCGCCTGCGCAGGCGCAGACTCAAATTCCCACGGTCTCGGTGGAAGCGCCGGCGCAGCGCGCCCGACCCGCTTGATGAAAGTCGAGACGATGAGAGCGATATTTGGCAAGCTGCATCGCTGGGCGGGACTGCTGACGGCCGGCTTCCTGTTCTTCTCCGGCATCACCGGGGCGATCATCTCCTGGGACCACGAGATCGACGAGGTGCTGAATCACCACCTGTTCGATGTCACCAGCAAAGGCCCGTCGATTCCCTCGATCGAGCTCGCGAAGATGATCGAGCAGCGCGATCCCCGCGCACGCGTCGTCTACCTCTTCATGACGCCGGAGGAGGGGCACTCGCTGTGGTTCTTCGTGATGCCGCGGATCGATCCGGCGACGGGAAAACGCTTCGCGATCGACTACAACCAGATTTTCCTCGATCCCAACACCGGTGTCGAGCTCGGCCGGCGCTATTGGGGCGCGGTGTGGCCGGTGACGCGCGAAAACCTCGTCTCGTTCCTCTACAAGCTCCACTATACCATGCACATCCCGGAATTCTGGGGCAGCGATCGCTGGGGCATGCGCGTGCTCGGCGTGATCGCCATCATCTGGACCATCGATTGCTTCGTCGGCTTCTATCTGACGCTGCCCTCGCGACGGCGCGCCAAGGCCGCGCGGGCGCCCCAGGTCACGCGCCAGCTCGAACGCGGCTTCTGGGCGCGCTGGGCGCCGGCCTGGACCATCAAGGCATCGGGCAGCGCCTACCGGATCAATTTCGACATCCATCGCGCTTTCAGCCTGTGGACCTGGGGCGTGCTGTTCATCATCGCCTTTACGGCGTTCTCGCTGAACCTCTATTTCGAAGTGTTCTCGCCGATGATGAAGATGGTGTCGAACTACACGCCGACGCCCTATGAGCAGCGGCCCTATCGCGATCTCGACGATCCCATCGAGCCCAGGGTGACGTTCGCCGACATTGCTGCGCGCGCGGCGGCTGACGGCAAGGGGCGAGGGTGGACCGTCCCGGTCGGCGCGCTCAGCTACGGCCCGGCCCATGGCGTCTACGCGGCCGCCTACTTCCATCCCGGCGACGATCACGGCGCCGGCGGCGTCGGGCCGGCCCAGCTCTATTACGACAGCGAGGACGGCCGCCCGATCGGCGAACGGCTGCCCTGGGTCGGCACCGCCGCCGACATCTTCGTGCAGGCGCAATTCCCGCTGCATTCGGGCCGTATCGTCGGGCTGTTCGGCCGCATCCTGATCTCGATCATGGGCCTCGTGGTGGCGGCACTCTCGGTTACCGGCGTCGTGATCTGGTGGCGCAAGCGCCGCGCCCGCGTCAGGGTGCGCGAGACCGCGGCGATGCGCCCGAGCCGGCAGCAGCTCACGCCGGCAGAGTAGGGCCGGCGTGCCGCTCGATCGTCTGTGCGTTTACCGGGTCCGCTCGTTGACGATGGGAACCGCTGTCTGCAGCGCCTGCTCGTAACGCTTCAACTGACTGAGCGAGAATTTCTTCATCGCCAGCAGTTCGTCGGACGTCTTGCCTCTCAATCGAGCGACGTTGGATGTCTTGAACACGTCATCATTTGCCGCCGAAGCGTTCTGTCGAAGCGCAAAAACCCTTTCGATGTTCTGCGACAACAGCCGATTGCGCTCCACCCCTTTGTTCGCGTGCTCCACATAGTGAAGCAGTCGATCGGTGGGCATGGCGCGAGCACTGTCTGCATCTCCTTCGATGAGGCGAAGCAGCTGCTCATCAACGATATCGGTGCATAGGTCGATACATTCGTCGCATATAAAGACAGCCGGCCCAGCCACCAGCTTGCTCACTTCATGCTGGTTCATGCCGCAGAACGAACAGTAGATGGGACGATCCTGCTGGGCAGGATTCTGCACGCCAGCACTCGGCTGCGCCGCATCAATCTTGGCCGACAGAATATTCCAGTTCTCGTACCCGAACGCTTTCGCGATCAGTTCCAAAGCTTCGCTGTGAGTGGTTTGCACGGCTTTGGCATTCAAGGCATCGCGCAAGGAACGAGCCATAGCCTTCGCATCGCGGAAATCGCGCATGAGAGCACCCGTATCGGCGAACGGAGAAGATCGGTGCCTGCCTTGCCGACCCGCTCGCCAATAGCGAGGGTGAGGGCGACTTTGATACGTTCACCATCCCCAAAGGGCGCAGGCAGCGGGTGTATCGACCCAACCGAATTTTGGCGCTGGACGGCCGCTCTTGTCAACCTGAAACGGGTACATCGACACCTCCGGCCGCCGCGCACGTTTGCAGTTCAGGAGCCGATGAACCTTCCAGTCCGGCACCGGCACAAAGACTGGAGATCGCTCCCAGTCTTCCGGAAATTGCAATGAGATCGCTCGTCTTGCTCTGCCTGCTCGTTTTCGCGACACCCACCGACGCCGCCACGCCCGAGCAGCACTATCTCGATTTGCGCGATCGCTACATCGCAAAATTCTCCAAAGCCAAGGAGAACGACGAGACTTTTAAGCAGCACGATGCGGCGCTTAACGAGCTGACCGGTGTGCTGCGCGGCTTGGTCGGACCGGTCACGATCAAGGGGCTGCCGGCCGAGGGCAAGTCGAACGCCGACACGCTGTTCAAGGGCGACTCGGGCTTCGGCCATCTCGACGGGCTGGGCTTCGCCTCAGAGGGCGACAAGATGCAGGCCGTGGTGACGACGACCGCGCTGCTCAAGCACTGGCTTGCCGAGCACCGCGAGGACGGCCTGCCGCAGGAGATCGCCGCAGCCTTCAAGTCGGATCGCTTCTACTATCAAGCCATCCAGGACTCGGCCTTCGCCAAATATGCCGAGCTGCCGATCACGAAACCCGCATCCGCGAGTGCCGCGGTCGCCGTGCTCGGCGTGCGCGGCAACGGCGACCTGAAGGGCGCGCCGCATGAAATCGACGTCGTCGCGATCCAGGGCGACAAGGTCTACTTCCTCGCCGCAACCGACGCCGCGAAGACGGCCGAGATCCCGGCCTGCGAAAAAGTCTGGAAGCAGATGATGGCCAGGAACACCCCAGAGGACGCCATGGCCAAGGAAGACCAGGCGATGGACGCCTACACCAAATGTTTCGCCAAGGAAGCGCCAAACCAAGGTTGGTACGCGGCGGCGGTGAAGAAGGCGCAGAGCCAGATCGATTTGCTTCCCATCCGCTAGAGCGCGCGGCAGCCGCAATTCATCAAACTACGGCCGCCTTCAACCGCTGATCGTTCCCCCACGCGAATATCTGGAGTCTCGATCAACGAGAAAAACGATAAGGTCGGCGTCCTCACTCGCTTCCAGCCTCGGTGAGGCTCTGTCGCCGGCGAACATCAGCGCGGTATGCTTATCGGCCTTGTGCCCGTCCGCGACGATGCTGCCCCGGAAGACGTAGAGCCAGCGATCGAAACCCGGTTTCGACGGAAGCTCAGTGCTTCGCCCCGCCGGCAAATGTATGTCGTAAAGGTAGATGGCTTGCCGCACGAAGGTCGAAGCGTCCGATCCCTCCGGCCCCGTCAATAGCCGCCATTTGTCTTTTCGCGCAGCCTCGTCCAGCTCGACGAACTGAACGTTGGGCTCTGCATCTGCGGTTTCGGGCCGAACGAAGATCTGGAGCATTTCGATCTGGTCGTCGCCGTCGACCTTCTCTTCATGGTGGAAGCCCCGACCTGCATTCATCACCATGAGCCGGTCGGATGAAATGACTTCGCTTCTGCCGGAGGAATCGGTGTGCAGCATCCTTCCGCTACGCATGTAGCTGATGATCTCGTCGTTGCGGTGTTCGTGCATCCTCACGACGAGACCGGGGTGAAGCCGGGCGTGGTCGATGACCCCAAGCCCGCCGAAGCCCGCATCGTCCCGTTGATCCAGCGAGATGCCTGGATGGATTCGGCGCAACTGGAATGGCCCGTGTGACCTGACCTGATGGGTCTCCGGTGACACGATTCCGATCCCATTGATGGGCGCAACGAAAGAAATGCTGTTACTCCTTGGCCCCGGCGGCTTAGGTCGATCTTGGGATCGATTACGACTGGATCGGCGGCAACACCTCGGTGAACAGGAGATGGATCAGCTTCTGCCCGCTCGGCGTGCCCCAGTTCTGGGCCAGTTCCGCGATCATGGTGTTGGTTGCCGTCAGGACAACGCCGGCGTCCTGCATGCGGCGGCGGGACATATCTTCCGAGAGTTCGAACGGCGATCCCGAGGCGTCCATGACGGCCTGCACCTTGTAGCCTTCGGCCACGGCGTCGATCGCCGGGAAGACGAGGCAGACGTCGGTCGTGACACCCGCCATGATCAGGTTCTTGCGACCCGTCGCTTCCACGGCGGCCTTGAAGTTGGCGTCGGTCCAGGCGTTGACGATGCCTTCGCGCTTGACGCGCTTGTCAAAGGCGTCGGGAAGGATGTCCTTCAGCTCGGGCAGCAGCGGACCCTGCAAGCGATCTTCCTGGCTCGATGTCAGGACGGTGGGGATGCCGAGAATGCTCGCGGTTTTCGCCAGCGCCAGCGACATGCGTCGGGCACGGTCGACATCGATGTTCTTGATCAATTGCATGGTGCCGATCTGGTGGTCGATCAGCAGAAGCGCGGAATCCTCAGGCGCGAAATAGTTAGGCATGGCGGGGTCTCCCTCGGTCGAACGAGCGGCATCGCTCGCCGATGAACCTATGGATGGAACGAACCCCGCGGCAGACTTGAAAAATGCCCACCTCATGTTTCATAAATGGAACATGTCAGCCTTTTCAGATTTCGACGGCCTTGCACTGTTCACCCGCATCGTCGAAGCCGGCGGGCTGGCGGCGGCCGAGCGTGCGACGGGCATTCCCAAGGCAACGCTGTCGCGGCGTCTGTCCGCCCTCGAGAAGACGCTCAACGTCCGACTGGTGCGACGGACGAAGAGGGGCGTCGCGCTGACCGAAGAGGGACAGCGGCTCTTCGACCGCACCCGGCCCGCGCTCAACCTCGCCGAAGAGGCCGTGGCTGAGGTTCAGGACGAGCGGGTTGCACTGTCAGGCACCGTTCGATTGTCGCTGCCGCCGGACATCGCGACGGCCGTTCTGGCGCCAGCGTTGATCCGCTTCAAGGTCAGGCATCCCAGCGTGATGATCGAGATGACCTTGGCCGATCGAAGGGTTTCGCTGATCGAGGAGGGATACGACCTAGTCGTGCGGATGGGGCAGGTTGCCGACTCCGGACTGATGTTCAAGAAGTTCGCCTCTCTGCCGCGCGTGCTGGTCGCGAGTCCGGGCTTTCTCGCCACACAGATGCCATTGAAAGAGCCGCAGGACCTGAATGAGATCCCCGCACTTGCGATCCGTCATGATTTGGTCGAGTGGGATCTACGAAGTCACGACGGCGCTGCTGTCACGGTGACTCCACGGATTGGCTTCGCGGCAAACCGACAAACGATATTGGTAGAGGCGGCGATCGCCGGACTCGGTGTCGCGAACCTGCCTTTGTTCATGGTGGAGGCGGCGCTGAATTCGGGAGCGCTCGTCCGCGTCATGACCGGATGGGAGTCGTCGCCCGTCGAGATGACTGCGCTGTGGCAGAAGGACAGGTTCAGCGGACGCCTGACGAAGGCGATCGTGGCCGAGTTTGCTGACGCCTTGAAGAGTGTCTGAGGTTGGATTGCCGTCTAAAGTGCACTGCCACCAACGTTCCAGCCCCGGCCACCTTCGCCAAAAATCTCATACCCGGTAGGCGTCACCACAACCGTATCCTCGAGCTTGATGAAGCCGCGCTTCGGATGCTTCATCGTCGTCTCGATCGAGACCACCATGCCTGTTTCGAGCGGCAGCCGGGCGTCGGTGTCGTCGTAGGGGACCGGACCCTTGGCGGTCAGGCGAGGGGCCTCGTGGCTAACGAGACCCATGCCGTGGGCCAGGAAATCTGTGCAGTCGCGCTGGGTGATCCGGGCAAGCTGCCGCTCGGCCGCGACGTAGATGTCGCCGCCCAGAGCGCCCGGCCGGACCGCGGCGAACGCGGCGCGCTGCACGGCTTCGATCTCGGCCAGACAGTCTCTCAGTTCGGCATCGGGCTCGCCCAGCACGGCCATTCGGGCGAGGTCGCCGATATAGCCGTGATAATTGCCGCCGGAGTCGAGCGACAGAACGTCGCCTTGCTCCCAGCGCTGCGCAGACGGCGCCCGGTTGTGGCTGCTGCCGCAGGCCAGCAGGCAGTATTCGAAAGTCAGGCCGCGATTGGCCTCGGCGACACGCAAGCTGTCCGACAATTGCTGCTTGGTGGTGCCCGGCCCGTGCGCGGCGATCACCTCCAGCATTGATGCAATGACGAGCTCGGACGCCGTCTTGAGCTTGGCCAGCTCGTCCGCCGACTTGACCGCCCGCAGCCGCTCCAGCACCAGCAGCGCGTCCTTGAGCTCGGCACCGGGCAGGGCGTCAGCGAGCGCCCTTCCAGCATCCATCGGCAGGAACGCCATCTCGACGCCGACCCGCTTCAAGGGCACGCCGGCGTCGCGGATCAGGCCAATGGCCCGTGTGACCGCGTCGACCGAGCCATTGGATTCGGTGCGGACCTGCGGCACCCACGGCGGCGCCACGGCACGCTGATGGGTTTCCAGACGGTGACCGATATAGACCGCCTTGTCCGGCGCACCCCTGGGATAGACCAAGACCGGCAGATAGCGGCTGACGCCCATCGCGTCCATGTAGTCGAAGAAGATCGCGCGCTCGGCCCCCAGCAGGTACTGCACATTGTGCTTGGAGGTCGCGACCAGCACGTCGAGGCCGGCGGCCTCCATGAGACGGTCGAGCTTGGCGGCGTCGAACGGAATGGCGCGCGAGCTGTTCGCGCGGGTGACGTTCTCCTGCATGACGGGCTCCTTGAGCGGCGGTTGAGACCGCCTTGTATCGTTGACCTCTTCAGGACTGCGACGCCTAGTCTAGCACAACCTCCACTCGCGCACCCAACTGAACGACCCAATGGCAAATGGAACCAGGACTGAGACCGTCGCCAGCTAGCGTCCACGCCTGAGGTCCGCGGTCGCGCGCCTGAGGATATCGTGAAGCCAGTCATGCGATGGCTCGCCCTCGATACGTTCGTGCCAGAGCAGCCGGACCTCGACAGGGGTTGTGGCGTAAGGCAATTCGTACGTCGTGATGGCATGCGCGCGTTCGAACGCCCGCGCCAATGGACGCGGAACGATGGCCGCGAGTTCAGAGTCCGCGAGCAGGGCGGGCAGCGCCAGAAAATGCGGCAGCGAAACCGCTATGCGCGGCGGCCGGTCGCTTTCGGACAATGCCCGTTCGAGCGCCGCGCGGTCATACATTTCCGATCGCCTTGCGAGGCCGCGCTCGGAGATGAAGCCTCCGATCGCGCCCTCCTGCTCGCCGCCGAAGGACACAACGACCAGCGGCATGCGCGCCAGGGCCGCGTTGTCGATCCGGCCGAGCTTGCGCTTTCCGCCCACGATCAGCACGTCGTCATATTCGAACAACAGCGAGGTCCGGAAGCGGCTCGGCGGATCCGAGAAGACGCCGATCGCAACGTCGATGCGACCAAGGTCGATCTGCTCGGCAAGGTCGATCCGTGTCACCGGCTTGATGATCAGGTCGATCGCCGGCGCCTCAAGCCCAAGTATCTTCAGGAGCGGTGACGCCAGCACCATCGTGGTGAAGTCGTTGGCGGCGAGGGTGAATTGCCTTGTGGAGGCCGCCGGAACGAAGCGCGGCTGCTCGACCGCCGCCTCGAGGGATCGCAGCGCTTCGCGAACCTGTGGCGCCATCGTCAATGCGCGCGCGGTCGGCTGCATGCCGGTCGCCGTGCGCACGAACAAATCGTCTTCCAGCATCTCGCGGAGCCGGGCGAGCGAATGGCTCACGGCGGATTGACTGAGCGCAACCCGCTGGCTCGCCCGCAGCACGCTGCGCTCCTCCATGACGGCGTCGAAGACCTTGAGCAGGTTCAGGTCCAGGGTCTTGAAGGAAACAGCCACGTGCAGGACACCGTCGCAGGCGGATCGCGCGCCCGTTGCGTACCTGCGATCGTTTCGAGTTAAGGCCATGCGCGCGGCCAACGCAACCGAGCAGGGCGCCCGGACCGCGACGCCCAGCCGTTCGCGCCACCAATCTGAAGGCGGTTCAGGATCACTCTGCAAGAGTTTCACTTCCGAATTCGCGCGATCCCGTCATGATCCCGACGCCAAATTTGGAGGAGACGGGCAATGAAATCCTGCGGGATGTCGATCGGAGCTTTCGGACTGGCACTCGCGCTGTTCTCGGCGCCGGCCCTTGCGCAGGACGGTCCGGTGAAGCTCGGCGTTCTCACCGACATGTCCTCGCTCTACGCCGACAATGGCGGCCAGGGCTCGGTGATCGCGGCGCAAATGGCGGTCGACGACTTTGGCGGCCAGGTGCTGGGGCGCAGCATCCAGATCGTCGCGGGAGATCACCAGAACAAGGCCGATGTGGGAGCCACCATAGCGCGGCGCTGGCTCGAAAATGAAAACGTCGAGGTGATCCTCGACGTGCCGAATTCTGCGGTCGCGCTGGCGGTGCAGGGCATCACACGGGACAAGAAGAAACTGTTCCTCGCCACCGGCGCCGCCACGTCGCGCCTGACTGGCGACGAATGCTCGCCGACCGGAATTCACTGGACCTACGACTCCTATGCGCTGTCGCAAGGAACAACGCGGGCGATGTCGCGTCTCGGCGCAAACTCCTGGTACTTCATCTCGGTCGACTATTCCCTCGGCGCCCAACTCGAGGCCGACAGCCGCAAGGTCATCGACGCCATGGGCGGCAAGGTGATCGGCGCGGTGAAACATCCGCTCAATACGCCGGATTTCTCCTCCTTCCTGCTCCAGGCACAGTCCTCGAAGGCGGACGTGATCGCGCTCGCCGACACCGGCGGCGACTTCATCAACGTCGTCAAGCAGGCCGGCGAATTCGGCATCACGCAGCGGCAGAAGCTGGTCGGGCTGCTCGTCTTCATTGCCGACATTCACAGTCTCGGGCTCCAGAGCGCCCAGGGCCTGATGCTGAGCTCGGCGTTCTATTGGGACATGAACGAGGACACGCGGGCGTGGTCGAAGCGCTTCATCGCCAAGACCCAGAAGGTCCCGACCATGATCCACGCCGGCACCTATGGCGCGGTGATGCACTACCTTAGGGCGGTTCAGGCGGCAGGCACGCTGGATGGTCCGACCGTCGCCGCCAGGATGCGCGCCATGCCCGTGAACGATTTCATGACGAAAAATGGCCGGATCCGCGAGGACGGCCGGCTGGTCCGCGACATGTATCTGTTTCGCGTCAAGTCGCCCGAGCAGTCCAAATACAAGTTCGACTATTACGAGCTGCTGGCGACGATTCCGGGCGAGGAAGCCTTCCGGCCGATGGAGCAAGGCGGATGTCCGCTGCTGAAGCAGCCATGATCGGCGAGGGCGCAGCCGTGCAGAGCGGCATAGACGAGATCATCGCAGGCCGTTTTGCATGCCGCGACTTCTCAAGCGCGCCGGTCGGGCGAGGGACCATCGAGCAGATTCTGCGCGTGGCACGGTTTGCGCCAAGCGGCGCCAATATCCAGCCCTGGCACGTCTACGTGCTGGCCGGCGATGCCAAAGACAGGGTCTCGGTGGCGCTGCGCGAGGCGCACGAAACCGCCCGCGACGCGCATATGTCGGAATACAGATACTACGCCAGTGACCTGCCCGAACCCTACCTGCAACGACGACAGGAGTTCGGCCGGTTGTTCTACGGTTCGCTCGGCATCGCCCAGACCGATATCAAAGCCAGGAGCGGCCAGACCGCCAAGAACTATGCGTTCTTCGGCGCGCCCGTCGGGCTGATCGTCACGATCGACCGGCGCCTGGAGGTCGGCAGCTGGCTCGACCTCGGCATGTTCATCCAGAACGTGCTGCTGGCTGCGGCAGGCCATGGGCTCCAGTCATGTCCGCAGGAGACGTTCTCGAAATACCACCGGATCCTGCGTCCGCTGCTGTCGATCCCGGCGGAGCAAATGGTCGTGTGCGGCATTTCGATCGGCCGTGCCAGGGACCAAATCGCGGGCAGGCTGATGCCGCGCGCGGACATCGCGGACTTCGCCTCGTTCGCGGGCTTTGAAGAACAAAGTGCAACCCAAATGGAAAGGACAACGCCATGGGAAGCCGAGACGAATTGATTCAGTACAGCATTCCGTTTCTGCGCGAGGTCAAGGATATGACGCCCGGCGCGGAGATGGAGCGGTGGCTCAACCAAACATACGGCGAGGGCAGCCAGCTCTACCAGGACCTGGCACGGCTGATTAAGCGCGGCGTCGAGGAAGGCTGGGCGGCGAACCAGGAGGTCGACGGTCCGAACTACCGGCGCAGCCGCATCATGGACCCGACGCCTGAAACGTTCCAATTCAGCATCACGGCCGTCTACATGAACAGCACCGATCCGCGCCGCTTCAAGGACGAGGACGACCACGACGTGCTCCGCGGGCAATATCACGGTCACCCATATGGGGAACTGAACCTGGTCGTGCCGCTGGACAAGGGCGCCGAGCTGAAGGGGCTGCAGGGCTGGCAAGGGCCCGGCTGGACCGCGCCCGATCCCGGCAGCCGGCACTATCCCGAGGTCCGCGGCGGCGCCGTCATCGCGCTGTTCTATCTGCCCGCCGGACGCATCTCCTACGACTTCGCGGCGCCGTCCTAATCGCCGGCCGGACGGTCTCGGGTGACGCCGTGCGCGAGCGTCACCCGTTCAGAAGCATGCACAGCTGAGTCCGCGCGCGGCGATGCGCCGCGACGCCACGGCCAGCAAGGCGGCTCACCATGAACGGTGGGGAGGGATTTCGGCGACCGTGCGCCAGGCGGCACCCAGCCCGGACCGCCATATCCGTAATTCGCATAAGGTATATTATGGAATATCTTTATATACAATTAGATCAGATATTTAGATCGAATTCCTGACACCGCGCCTTCGCTTGCCGTCCGTTTTCGGTCTACGCCGCGACCGGCCTCTCGGCTCTTGACGGCTACTGTGCATGGGGTTGTTTTTCAGATTTTGAATCCGGCCCATCTGCCGAAAGCCGATATTGCCGCGACGGTGTCCGGCTGCAATAAGCGAGACCTCGCGAGATCGCAGATGACCTTCAGGCCTTCCATCCGTATAGGTTTGCATCTCAGAACAACAACAAACTTCCGAGGAAGCAGACCCATGAGCTTTTCCCGACGCACGCTTCTCAAGGCCTCCGCCGCGACCGCGGTCCTGGGCGGCCTCGGTGCGCCCCATGTGGCCCGCGCCCAGAGCGCCGAGTTCACCTACAAATACGCTAACAACCTGCCTGACACCCATCCGCTGAACGTGCGCGCCAAGGAGATGGCGGCGGCGATCAAGGCCGAGACCAACGGCAAGTTCGACCTCCAGATCTTCCCGAACAACCAGCTCGGCTCCGACACCGACATGCTGAGCCAGATCCGGTCCGGCGGCGTCGAATTCTTCACGCTGTCAGGCCTGATCCTGTCGACCCTGGTGCCGGCCGCGTCCATCAACGGCATCGGCTTCGCGTTCCCGGACTACGGCACGGTCTGGAAGGCCATGGACGGCGACCTCGGCGCCCATGTCCGCGGCGAGATCAAGAAGGCCGGCCTCGAGGTCATGGACAAGATCTGGGACAACGGCTTCCGCCAGACCACGTCGTCGAGCAAGCCGATCAACGGTCCCGACGACCTCAAGGGCTTCAAGATCCGCGTGCCGGTGTCGCCGCTGTGGACCTCGATGTTCAAGGCGTTCGACGCCGCGCCCGCCTCGATCAATTTCGCCGAGGTCTATTCCGCGCTCCAGACCAAGATCGTCGAGGGCCAGGAGAACCCGCTGGCGATCATCTCGACCGCCAAGCTGTACGAGGTGCAGAAGTACTGCTCGCTGACCAACCACATGTGGGACGGCTTCTGGTTCCTGGCCAACCGCCGCGCCTGGAGCGCGCTGCCGGAGGACGTCCGCACCATCGTCGCCAAGAACATCAACGCCGCCGCCGTCAAGGAGCGTGAGGATACCGCGAAACTCAATGCGAACCTCCAGCAGGAGCTCGCGGGCAAGGGCCTGACCTTCAACCAGCCTGCGGTGGCGCCGTTCCGTGACAAGCTGCGCTCCGCTGGCTTCTATGCCGAGTGGAAGGGCAAGTATGGCGACCAGGCCTGGGATCTCCTGGAAAAGGCCGTCGGCAAGCTGTCGTAACGCGCTTTGGGGCCGCCGAGGTTCTTATCGAGATGGCTCATGTCGAGGTTGAGGCGACCGGAGTGGTGGGCGAGGTGGCTGTTCAGCCCCCTCGCCGATCCCTCGTGCTGGCCTCGCTGGAGCATGTGCTCGGTCTCGCCGTCGAGATCCCCGCGGCAATCCTGGTCGTCGCCGAGATCGTGATCCTGTTTGCCGGCGTGGTCGCACGCTACGGCGTGCACCGGCCGCTGATCTGGTCGGATGAGCTCGCCTCGATCCTGTTCTTGTGGCTGGCCATGCTGGGCGCGGCGGTCGCATTCCGCCGCTCCGAGCACATGCGCATGACGGCGCTCGTCGCGAGTGCGCGGCCGGCCGTGCGCGCCTATCTGGACGTGGTCGCGACCTGCGCGGCGCTGGCGTTCCTGGCGCTGATCGTCTGGCCATCCGCCGAATACGCCTACGAGGAAAGCTTCATCACCACGCCGGCGCTCCAGATCTCGAACATGTGGCGCGCCGCGGCGCTGCCGGCCGGCGTCTGCCTGATGGCAGTGTTCGCGCTGCTGCGGCTGCTGCGCGCCGCCGATTACCGCATGGTGCTGACGGCGGCGATATCGGTTGCCGTCATCGTCGGCCTGTTCTGGCTGGCGCAGCCTTTTCTGCGGCCGCTCGGCAATCTCAACCTCGTCATCTTCTTCGTCGGCGTCGCCGGCTTCTGCGTCTTTGCCGGCGTTCCCATTGCGTTCGGGTTTGGCCTCGCGATCTACGGCTATCTGGCGCTGACCACGCGGACGCCGGTGATGGTGCTGGTCGGGCGGATGGACGAGGGCATGAGCCACCTCATCCTGCTCTCGGTGCCGCTGTTCGTGTTCCTGGGGCTTCTGATCGAGATGACCGGCATGGCGCGGGCCATGGTCGCGTTCCTGGCGAGCCTGCTCGGCCATGTCCGCGGCGGCCTGCATTACGTGCTGGTCGGCGCGATGTACCTCGTCTCCGGCATCTCCGGCGCCAAGGCGGCCGACATGGCGGCGGTGGCGCCCGTGCTGTTCCCGGAAATGAAGCAGCGCGGCGCCAAGCCCGGCGACCTCGTGGCGCTTCTTGCGGCTACCGGTGCCCAAACCGAGACCATTCCGCCGAGCCTTGTGCTGATCACGATCGGCTCGGTCACGGGCGTCTCGATCGCCGCCCTCTTCACCGGCGGCCTGCTGCCTGGCGTCGTGCTCGCCATCACGCTCTGCATGCTGGTGTGGTGGCGCTACCGCCACGAGGACATGAGCCATGTCCGCCGCGCCACGGGTGGCGAGATCGGCAAGACCTTCATCATCGCCCTGCCCGCGCTCGCGCTGCCCTTCGTGATCCGCTACGCCGTGGTCGAGGGCATTGCGACCGCGACCGAAGTCTCCACCATCGGCATCGTCTACGGCGCCCTGGTCGGCCTCCTCGTCTACCGCCGCTTCGACTGGCGGCGGCTGTTTCCCATGCTGGTCGAGACCGCGGCGCTGTCGGGCGCGATCCTCCTGATCATCGGCACGGCGACCGGCATGGCCTGGGGGCTCACCCAATCCGGCTTCTCGCGCTCGCTGGCTGCAGCCATGACCGGATTGCCCGGGGGACCTGCCACCTTCATCGCCGTGTCGATCCTGGCCTTTACCGTTCTCGGCAGCGTGCTCGAGGGCATTCCGGCAATCGTGCTGTTCGGGCCGCTATTGTTTCCGATCGCCCGCGCCGTCGGCGTGCACGAGGTGCACTACGCCATGGTGATCATTCTCGCCATGGGTATCGGGCTATTCGCCCCGCCCTTCGGCGTCGGCTATTATGCCGCCTGCGCCATCGGACGCGTCGATCCGGCCGAAGGCATCAGGCCGATCTGGGGCTATCTGCTGGCGTTGCTGGTGGGATTGATCATCGTCGCGATCTTCCCCTGGATCTCGATCGGATTCCTGTAGAGCGCGGCGTCAAGGAGGGTTCGATGAGCGAGCGGCAGAACCAGTACAATATCGGCCTCGACAAGACCCCCGCCAACTACGTCCCCCTGAGCCCGCTGAGCTTCCTCGCGCGCAGCGCCGCCGTCTATCCCAACCACGTCAGCACGGTCTATGAGGGCCGCAGCTTCACGTGGCGCGAGACGCATGAGCGCTGCAAGCGCTTTGCGTCCTGGCTCGGCGGCAAGGGCATCGGCGTCGGCGATACCGTCGCGGCGATGCTGCCGAACATTCCGGCGATGAACGAGGTGCACTTCGCCGTCCCCATGACCGGCGCCGTTCTCAATGCGCTCAACATTCGTCTCGATGCGCCTTCGATCGCGTTTCAGCTCGATCACGGCGGCGCCAAGATCATCCTGGTCGATCCGGAGTTTTCGACTGTCATCACCGACGCGCTCGCGCAGATGAAGGGCCCGAAGCCGTTCGTCGTCGACGTCGACGACGCCGCTTTCAAGGGCGGCAAGCGCATCGGCGAGATCGAGTATGAGGCGGCGGTTGCGCAAGGCGACCCGGGCTTCGCGGCGATCCCGCCCAAGGACGAATGGGACGCCATCGCGCTGAGCTATACCTCGGGCACCACGGGCAATCCCAAGGGCGTCGTCACCCATCATCGCGGCGCCTATCTCAACGCCGTCAGCAACATCCTCGCCGGCCAGCTTGGCCAGCATCCGATCTATCTCTGGACGCTGCCGATGTTCCACTGCAACGGCTGGTGCTTCCCCTGGACCATCGCGGCGGCCGCCGGCATCAACGTCTGCCTGCGCAAGGTCGAGCCGACAAAAATCTTCGAGCTGATCAAGCAGCACGGCGTCACCCACATGTGCGGCGCGCCGATCGTCTATAACACGCTGATCAACGCACCCGACGCGCCGAAGGGCAGTGCCGCGCGCCGCGTCGTGGGCCTGATCGCCGGCGCCGCACCGCCGGTCGCGGTGCTCGAAGGCGCAGAAAACATCGGCATCAGGCTCACGCACGTCTACGGCCTGACCGAGGTCTACGGCCCCGCCTCCGTCTGCGCCGAGCAACCCGGCTGGGACGATCTGCCGGCCGCCGAGCGCGCCAGCATGAAGCGGCGGCAGGGCGTGCCCTACCCGCTCGAGGAAGGCGTCACCGTCATCAATCCGCAGACGATGCAGGAGGTGCCCCGCGATGGCGAGACCATCGGCGAGGTCATGTTCCGCGGCAACATCGTGATGAAGGGCTACCTCAAGAACGAGAAGGCGACGAAGGAAGCCTTCGAGGGCGGCTGGTTTCACACCGGCGACCTCGGCGTGCTCGACGAGCACGGTTACGTCATCATCAAGGATCGCTCCAAGGACATCATCATTTCCGGCGGCGAGAACATTTCCTCCGTCGAGGTCGAGGACATCCTCTACAAGCATCCGGCCGTGCTGTTCGCAGCCGTCGTCGCAAAGCCCGATCCGAAATGGGGCGAGGTGCCCTGCGCCTTCGTCGAACTGAAGGACGGCGCCAGCGCGACCGAAGCCGAGATCATCGCCTTCTGCCGCACGCATATGAGCGGCTTCAAGACGCCGAAGGCCGTCGTGTTCGGACCGATCCCGAAGACGTCCACGGGCAAGATCCAGAAATTCCTGCTGCGTAACGAGGTCGGCTCGTCGAAGGCGATCTCGGCCTGAACCGAGCCGGCGCGATCAGTGCGTGTCGAGCCGCATGCCGTCATAGGCCGGCACCACGCCCGCCGGCAGCGATTGCCGGATCACCTCGTAATCGACGTCGGCCGTCATGTTGGTGATGACGGCGCGCTTCGGCTTGAAGCGCTCGATCCAGGACAGCGCATCGTTGATACTGAAATGGCTGGAATGCTGGGTGTAGCGCAAGCCGTCGACGATCCAGAGATCGAGATTCTCCAGCGCGCCCCAGCTCTCGCGCGGGATGTCGTTGAGGTCGGGCGTGTAGGCGGCATTGCCGATGCGATAGCCGAGCGCGGGGATCTGGCCGTGTTGGACCAGGAAGGCGGTCATGGTCACGTCGCCGCCCTTGCCGGTGATGGTCCGGCTTTCGCCGGCCTCGATCGAATGCCGGTGCAGGATCGGCGGATAGTCGCTGCCCTCGGGCGAGATGAAGCAGTAGGAGAACCGCGCCATGATGTCTTTCGCGGTCGACTGGTTGAAATAAACCGGAATGCGCTTGCGCATGTGGAGCACGACGGAGCGCAGATCGTCCATGCCGTGGGTCTGGTCGGCATGCTCATGGGTCAGGAACACCGCGTCGATGTGGTCGACATTGGTATCGATGAGCTGCTCGCGCAGGTCGGGCGAGGTGTCGACCACGATGCGCGTGGTCCCGTGGTGTGATGTCTGCTCGACAAGCAGCGAGCAGCGGCGGCGGCGGTTCTTTGGATTGTTGGGATCGCAGGCGCCCCAGCCGAGTGCCGGGCGCGGCACGCCGGCGGAGGAGCCGCAGCCCAGGATCGTCAGCGTCAGCGTCATGCGGCTCCCAGTCCTAAGATTTCACCTTGGAGAACAGGCGGAAGAAGTTTTCGGTGGTCTGGCGTGAGATCTCGTCGAGCGACACGCCGCGCGTTTCGGCGAGCACCTTGGCGACCTCGACCACATAGGCCGGCTCGTTGCGTTTGCCCCGGAACTTGCCGGGCGCAAGATAGGGCGAGTCTGTTTCAACCAGAATACGGTCAGACGGCAGTTCAGCCGCAAGCGCGCGCAGGGTCTCCGATTTCTTGAAGGTCAGGATGCCCGTGAAGCCGATATAGAGCCCGAGCGACACCGCCTTCAGCGCCAGCTCGCGCCCGCCCGTGTAGCAATGCAGCACGGCGCGAAACGATCCCTTGGCCGCTTCCTCCTCCAGGATGCGGCCGCAATCCTCGTCCGCCTCGCGGGTGTGGATCACCAGCGGCAGGCCGGTCGCACGAGCCGCCGCGATATGGGCGCGAAAGCCCCTCGCCTGCGCCTCCGGCGCGCCGTTGTCGTAGAAATAGTCGAGCCCGGCCTCGCCGAGCGCGACCACCTTGGGATGCCCGGTCAACCCGATCAGCTCGTCCGGCGAGATGCCGTCTTCCTCGTCCGCGTTGTGCGGATGGGTGCCGACCGAGCAGTAGACGTCGTCGTAGCGCTCAGCGATGGCCAGAAGCTGATTGAGCTTTCGCACCCGCGTGGAGATCGTGACCATACGGCCGATGCCGGCCGCACGTGCACGCGAGACGATCCCGTCGAGGTCTTCCGCAAAGTCCGGAAAATCCAGATGGCAGTGGCTGTCGACCAGCATCGCCCGAACGCCCTAGGCCGCCGGCTCGATGTAGCGCGGGAACGCCGGTGTTGGCGCCGGCAGCGTCGAGCCTGGCGCGATCCGTTTGGCGCCCCCGAGCATCGCGAAGTTCCGCTCGCCCGCGGGAATGCCGAGGCTGTCGAGCAGCAGGCCCGAGGCGGTCGGCATCGCCGGCTGGGCCAGGATCGCGATCTGGCGCACGACTTCGGCGGTGACATAGAGCACCGTCTTCTGCCTGACAGGATCGGTCTTGGCGAGCGCCCACGGCGCCTCGCCCGCGAAATAGCGGTTGGCCTCCGCGACCACGGCCCACACGGCGTTGAGCCAGTGATGGATCTGCTGCGTCGCCATCGCTTCGCGCGATGCGACGATCATGCCGTCCGCCATCGCCAGAATCGCCTTGTCGTTGTCGCTGAACTCGCCCGGCTCCGGCAGCACGCCGCCGAGCTGCTTGGCGATCATCGAAAGCGAGCGCTGCGCGAGGTTGCCGAGGTCGTTGGCGAGATCGGCATTGATGCGCGCGACGATGGCATCGTGGTTGTAGTTGCCGTCCTGGCCATACGAGACCTCGCGCAGGAAGAAATAGCGCATCTGGTCGACGCCATACTGCTCGGCAAGATTGAAGGGGTCGACGACATTGCCGACCGACTTCGACATCTTCTCGCCCCTGTTGAACAGGAAGCCATGGGCATAGACCCTCTTCGGCAGCGAAATGCCGGCCGACATCAGGAATGCGGGCCAGTAGACCGCGTGGAAGCGGATGATGTCCTTGCCGATGATGTGCACGTCGGCCGGCCAGTAGCGCCAGTTCTTGTCGCTCTCGTCGGGGAATCCGACGCCGGTGATGTAATTGGTCAGCGCGTCGACCCAGACATACATCACGTGCTCTTCGTCGCTGGGCACTTTCACGCCCCAATCGAAGGTCGTGCGCGAGATCGAGAGATCGCGCAAGCCGCCGCGTACGAAGCTCACCACCTCGTTCTTGCGCGAGTCCGGGCCAATGAATTCAGGATGATCTTCGTAGAGCTTCAGAAGCTTGTCCTGATAGGCCGACAGGCGGAAGAAATAGCTCTTCTCCTCGACCCATTCGACTGGCGTGCCTTGCGGTCCGAGGCGCACGCCGTCGTCGTTCAGGCGCGTCTCGTCCTCGGCGTAATACGCCTCGTCGCGCACCGAGTACCAGCCGGCATAGCTGTCGGCGTAGATGTCGCCGTTCGCTTCCATGCGCCGCCAGATCTCCTGGCTGGAGCGATGGTGCTGCTCTTCGGTGGTGCGGATAAAGCGGTCGAACGACACGTTCAGACGCTCGTCCATCTCCTTGAAGCGGCCAGCATTGCGGGTCGCGAGCGCGGACGGGGTCAGGCCCTCGTTCTGCGCGGTCTGGACCATCTTCTGACCGTGCTCGTCGGTGCCGGTCAGGAAGAACACGTCCTTGCCGTCGAGCCGCGCAAAGCGCGCCAGCACGTCGGCCGAGATCGCCTCATAGGCGTGGCCGATATGCGGGCTGCCGTTGGGATAGGCGATGGCGGTCGAGATGTAGAAGACGTTGTCGCGCGCGGGCGCAGCAACGGGAGTTGCGGCTTGCGAAGCTGCGACGGGCCTCAGTGCGGGCGGCGCCTCAGGCTTCGACACCTTGGGCTTCGACACCTTGGGCTTCACAATCTTTGGCGGCGTGGCGACAGGAGCCGGTGCGGCGGTCACGGCAGGCGCGGTCACTTTCGCTTTCTTGGCGACCTTCTTCGCCGGAGCCTTGCTCTTCGCCGGAGACTTGGCTGCCTTTTTGGCCGCTTTCACCGCCTTCTTGGCGACGACCTGCTTCTTCGCGGCCTTCTTGCCGGCCTTCTTTGTCGTCTTCGCAGCGCTTTTCTTCACGCCCTTCTTGACGGCAGGCTTCTTGGTCTTCTTGACCTTCTTGGCAGCTTTGCGCGCGAGCGCCTTCACGGCCTTCTTCACGGCCTTGTTGGCAGCCTTCTTCTTGCTGCTCTTGCCTCTAGCGGTTTTCTTAGCTCGCGTGGCCACGACGAATTCCTTTACCGGCTTCTCGAAATTTGGAAACGAACCTGCGTTAGGTCATTATTTGGAGCATGATCCTGTCGGAAAACCGCTGCACACTTTTCCGGATCATGCTCTAGCGCGTTGCGTCCGCCAGCCAGCCGAACACCGAGAAAACCAAGGGCTTTCGCTCCAGATTGTAGGTTTCGGTGTCGCGCGCGGCGCGGACGATCTTTTCCCATACCTCAGCTAGGCGCGCAAGGCGCGGCAGATTCTGGTTGGCATTGGCCTCGTCGGAGTGCAGGCGTTCCGCTATCCAGCGATCGATGCCGTCGATGAAGGCCGCCAGCGCGACTCGATCGCTGGTGCCAAGCGAATCGCCGAGCGTGTGCAGTTCGCGCGGATCCACCTGTGGCAGGCGCGCAAGCAGCGCCGCCGTGCGCTGCTGCAGCTTCAGGGCATCGCCGCCGAGCAGCGTCAGCGCCCGCGCGACACTGCCCTCGGAGGCCTCCGCGGCCTCGCGCAGCGCCGGATCGTTCGGATCGAGGTCAGCCGTCGAAGCTGCGGCGCCGATCACATCATCCGTGTCGAGCGGGCGCAGGCGCAGCTTGCGGCAGCGCGACTGGATCGTGGCGAGCACGCGCGCCGGCGCGTGGCTGACCAGGAGAAACAGCGATTGCTGCGGCGGTTCCTCGAGGATTTTCAGCAGCGCGTTGGCGGCATTCGGATTGAGCTCGTCGACGGTGTCGACGATGCAGACGCGCCAACCTTCTGCCGCGGCAGTCGAGCCGAAGAAACCGATCGTCTCCCGCGTCTCGTCCACGGTGATCACGGTGCGCATCACGCCGCGATCGTTGGCGGTGCGTTCCAGCGTCAACAGCCCGCCATGCGAGCTGGCCGCAACCTGCCGCGCCACGGCGTTATCAGGATCGACCGCGAGGGTCTCGGCGCGCTGCACGGACGGCGCCAGCGGCTGGCCGTTGGAAAGCACGAAGCGCGCCATGCGATAAGCCAGCGTCGCCTTGCCGATCCCCTGCGGCCCGCCGATCAGCCAGGCATGCGGGATGCGCCCGCTGCGATAGGCCGCGAGTAGCGCCGTCTCGGCCTCGCGATGGCCGAACAGAAGGCTCGTCTCGCGCGGATGCGGAATGGCGGTTTCGCGTTCGGCCTGGCGCGGGCTCATAGGGAAACCACCGATGCAGGGGTTGGGAGAAGACGGTCGCGCAGCGCCGTCCAGACTCGTCCAGCAACCGTGTCGGGATCGGAATTGGCATCGATCAGGACGCAACGGCCGGGATCGTCCTCGGCGATCTTGCGATAGGCCTCGCGCAGGCCCTGATGGAAGCTGAGCTGCTCGCCCTCGAACCTGTCAGGTGTGCCGCTACCACGACGCACGGCGGCGCGCTGCAATCCAATCTCGACCGGCAAATCGAGGATGAGGGTGAGGTCCGGCTTGAGATCGCCGATCGTGACCCGCTGCATCGCGTTGATCAGGCCCATCGGCACGCGGCCGAGGCTGCCCTGATAGGCCCGCGTCGAGTCGGCGAAGCGGTCGCACAGCACCCAGGCGCCCCGATTGAGCGCAGGCTGGATCACGGTGCGGACATGGTCATCGCGAGCAGCCGCGAACAGCAGCGTCTCGGCTTCGGGCCCGAGCAGCTTGCCCATCCCCGACAGCACCAGGTGGCGCATGATCTCGGCACCCGGCGAGCCGCCGGGCTCGCGCGTGACGAGGGTCCGCATCCTGGCCGCAGTGAGGCGGTCGGCGAGCTTCTTGATCTGGGTCGACTTGCCGGTGCCCTCGCCGCCTTCAAAGGTGATGAAGCGTCCGCGCCCGGACGGTCGCTGTGCTGCGCTCTCACTCATGATCAGAGCTTCTCGGCGCCCGCGCGGAACATGCCGATCACGAGCTCGCTGGCACCGTCGATCGCGCGGCGCATGGTCGAGCCGGTGCCGATCGCTTCGGCGGCATAGACGGGCGTTTCCACCGCGATGTTGCCGCTGCGCCAGACCTTGACCACGCCGACCTTCTGGCCGGCTTCGATCGGCGCACGCACCGGTCCGCTATAGACGACGCGCGCAATCAGCTTGTCGCTGCCGTTCTTGTGCACCATCACCTTGACGGGCGTCTTGGCGACAAGCTTGACCGAGCGGCTCTCGCCGCCAAACACTTTTGCGTAGCCAACCTGCTGGTCGGCCGCGATCAGGGTGCGGGTCTCGAAATTGCGAAAGCCCCATTCCAGCATCTTCTTGGCTTCGGTGGCGCGATCCTCGGGATCTTCCAGGCCATTGACGACCACGATCAGCCGCGTTCCGTTCTGCACGGCCGAGCCGACCATGCCGTAGCCGCCTTCCTTGGTGTAGCCGGTTTTCAGACCGTCGGCGCCTTCCATCGAATTGAGCAGAGGATTGCGGTTGGGCTGGCGGATCTTGTTCCAGGTGTACTCCTTCTCGCCGAACAGTTTATAGAATTCGGGGAAGTCGAGAATGATGTGGCGGGCAAGGATGCCGAGCTCGCGCACCGTCATCTTGTTGCCGGGATCGGGCAGGCCGTTGGAATTGCCGAAAGTCGACTTCGTCATGCCGAGCTCGCGGGCACGCTTGGTCATGAAGTCGGCGGCAAAGATCTTCTCGTTGCCGGCAATGCCCTCGGCCAGCGCGATGCAGGCGTCATTGCCGCTCTGGATGATCGCGCCATGCAGGAGATCGTCGACCGAAACCTTGCTGTTG
This sequence comes from Bradyrhizobium sp. 604_D8_N2_3, assembly GCF_051810765.1. Taxonomy (NCBI): domain Bacteria; kingdom Pseudomonadati; phylum Pseudomonadota; class Alphaproteobacteria; order Hyphomicrobiales; family Nitrobacteraceae; genus Bradyrhizobium; species Bradyrhizobium sp. 604_D8_N2_3. Next base: position 4,801,193 of record NZ_JBPWPM010000001.1, read on the forward strand.
ATGGCGGCGAACATGGTCGAGCCGCCCGAGGGCGCCCCGCCCTTGCGCCAGGCGTTCTCGCTGATCCGGTACTCGTCGGTCGGCTTGATGTCGCCCTTCTTGATGGCATTGAAGACGACTTCGGCCGTCATCAGCTTCATCATGCTGGAGGGCGCACGCAGCTCGTCGGCGTTCTTCTCGAACAGCACGCTGCCGCTGGAAGCCTCGATCAGAATCGCGGTTGGGGCGTCGCCATCGAAGCCGGAATCCTCGGTTTTCTTGGCGCCCTGGATGCTCTGGTTGGCGGCGTAGAGCGCCCCGCCCCAGCCGATGCCCGCCACCAGAACCGCAGCGATCAGCCCGCGCGCCAGCGCACCGGCGGAGAACCGGGTGCGACGGAGCGGAAAAAGACGAAATGCCATGGCGAAGCCCTGAGAGCGGCGTTCTAACAGCAGGAACCGGTGCGAACAACACGGGGCTGGCCGCCGAACCCGAGATTGCACGATTCTCGGCGCGCCCCTATCGTGGCACCTCATATTTCCCGACCAAACCCCTGAAACAAGGCGGAAAAGCGATGTTGTCCACCCGCGTCATCAAGGCCAACGGGATCGACCTGTTCATCCGCGAAGCCGGCCAAGGTCCGCTGGTGGTGCTGTGCCACGGCTGGCCCGAGCTATCCTACTCCTGGCGCCACCAGATCCCGGCGCTGGCGGACGCCGGGTTTCGCGTCGTCGCCCCTGACATGCGCGGCTACGGCCAGAGCGCGGCACCGGCGGACGTCGCCGCCTACTCGATCTTCGACACGGTCGGCGACATCGTTGGCCTCGTGCACGCGCTCGGCGAGACCAAAGCGATGGTGGTCGGCCACGACTGGGGCGCGCCGGTCGCCTGGCATGCGGCGCTGTTCCGGCCCGACATCTTCACGGCGGTGGCGGGCCTGAGCGTGCCGCCGCCATTCCGCGGCCGCGGCAAGCCGCTCGATCTGCTGCGCCAGGGCGGCGTCACCAATTTCTACTGGCAGTATTTCCAGACGCCCGGCGTCGCCGAGGCCGAGTTCGAGCGTGACATCGCCCGCACCATGCGCATCGTGCTCGGCGGGCGCGGCCTTGCCGATCCCAGTGCCGCGATGTTCGTCCAGGAGGGCAAGGGCTTTCTCGGTCACGCGCTCGCCGAGGAGCCGCTGCCCAACTGGCTCAGCGAGGCTGACCTCGCCTATTTCACCGAAAGCTTCCGCAAGTCCGGCTTCCGCGGCGGGCTGAACTGGTACCGTAACCTCGACCGCAATTGGGAGCTGACGGCGCCCTGGCAGGACGCGCAGATCCATCAGCCGTCGCTCTTCATTGCCGGCTCCAAAGACGCCGTCATCACCGGCCTGATCGGCGCCAAGCGCGTCAACGAGCTCGAGCGCGTCCTGCCCAATCTGACGCGGAAGCTGATCATCGAAGGCGCCGGCCATTGGGTCCAGCAGGAACGGTCCGACGAGGTCAATGCTGCGCTGCTGAAGTTCCTGCGCGAGGTGACTGTGCGTTAGGCGAGATCCTTTTTCATCGCGATATGGGCGGCGCCCGCCTGCCCGGTCTCGGCAAATCCTCGCCGCAGGTAAAACCTGAGCGCGGCCGAATTGTCCGCGAGCACCGAGAGGGTCAGCGCGCCGAGACCCTGCTGCCGTGCGCTCGCTTCGAGCGCGTCGAGGATCTTCGTACCGGCGCCGCGACCGCAATCGGCCGGCAGCAGCGCGATATCGATGATGTGCCAGTGCTCGCTTTCGCAATGAAGCAGCAGCCGGCCGATCGCGGTCCCGTCCTGTGTGACGATCAGCGAGATCGCACCCGGAAACTGCGCGGCATAGCCGGCCGCCTGGCCGCGGAACTGTTGCGCGATGATCTGGCCGACGATCGGCCCGGACAATCCGGTCGCGGTGAATTGCCCCGTCCGCACCTCCTCGAAGAGATGCCGGATGAACGGCTCGTCGATCGGACTTGCGGGCCGAAGCCGAAGAGCCGGATCGTCCGGAACGATGTCGAGCGGCGCGCCGTCAATCATGCCGTCGCGCACTCAAGATCGTTCAGGAGCTGCCAAAAGCCGGAAAGATTCCCGCGTAGGCGATACACCACACGATCGCCTGGGTCGGCTGCATGTTGTCGTGCGGCAGGTTCTGCCCGGTGAGTGTGACGGCGCTTGGCACCAAGGTGAGACTGCCGGGTGGCGCCGTGAAGCCGGTGAAGTTCGGGTCGATCGCAACCGTGGTCCCCGCCGCGCCGGGACCTGCCGTAGCGCCTGTCGCGCTCTTGTCGCCGAGTTGCAGGGCGTGCGTGTGCCTCGCCATGTTGTCGCCGATCAGCGTCACCGTCGAACTGCCGACGGTCTCGCCGACGACATAATTTTGCAATCCCGGACCTTGCCCCTGGCCGATCGCGACCGAACCGTTCAGGTTCGGCAAGGCGAAATTGGTCGTGCCATTGCCGCCGTAATAGGTACCGATGAGTGCAAATAACGCACTGTAGCCCTGAATTGGCAGGAGCTGGCCGCCGCACGGTAGCCAGGCGCTGTTGAAGCCGCCGACTGCAAAAGGAAACGTAAAAGCCTGGATTTCTCCGACGAACGGATCTGACATGTTGTCTTTCCTTGAGACTGAATACGGATGCGTGCGCAGCCTAACCGGACGAAGGGAAGACGCCCGCGTAGCAAATGCAGTAATTGGCAACGACGCTCGGCATCATGTTGTTGTGCCCGATGCTGTTGCCCGAAGTGGCGACGCAGGGGGCCATCGTGGAGTACGTCCCGGCGTTCGCAATCGGTGCGTAGAGTTCACCTGCTGACGCCGTGGCAAGATGGAGGGTCGGCCCGGGCGTTACATCCGTTGCTGTCGCGGTCGAGGACATCAGCGCATGACTGTGGGTCGGCATTTCGGCTTCGATCAGGGTGTGGTTCTCCTCACCCCCGGGCTGGCCCAGCGTATAGTTCGGAAGGCCTGTCCCCTGTCCCTGTCCGATCGGCACACGGCCGCGCAGATCGGGAAGGTTGAACGTGTTGACGCCATCGCCGCCATAGGTGGTGCCGATCACGGCGTAAAGCGTCTCAAACTGGGCAATCGAGACCGACTGTCCATTGCAGGCGAACCAGCCGTCCGGCACCCGCGGAAAGCCAAACAACCTGATCTCGCCGATAAACGGATCTGCCATCGCATATGATCCTTTGGTGTGCGCCCGTTCCGATCCGATCGGCGAATGCGCGAATTCCGATCGGCGAATGCGCGAATATGGGAAAATTGAAGTGGGCGGATTACGTTTGCGAAAATGCGGCCGTGCAGCCGCTCAGCTTCGCGACGGAAAAATCCCCTGCGTCGCGATCAGATAGCTGATCGTGAGATAGGGCTGCATGTTGTTATGCTGCTGGTTGCCGCCTTCGTTCACCAGATTGGTGGCGGTGGCCAATGGCGTGTCGCCGCTCCCGGCTGCGGCAAAAATCTTCGTCGGGTTGGTCGCCGGCAGTGAGTTTGTCGCGAAGACGTTGCCTGTGGGAGGGACGCTCCCGCGTCCGCCTCCTCCGACCGCTGCAGACACTTGAATGAGATGATTGTGGGCCGGGAGCTGCTGCACATTGAGGCTGGCCATATACGATCCGCCGGTCATGCCCACGGGATATTGGCCGGCGCCACTCGAGCCGAGGATCGCGCGACCGCGCAGATCCGGGAGTGCAAACGTCGTCACTCCGTTGCCGCCATAATAGGTGCCGAGCAACGAGAACAGCGCGGAATTTTGCTGGATGGCCAGCAGCGCACCGTTACACAGCGCCCAACCTCTGGGAATCACTGCGCCCGCAAAAGGCATGATCTGTCCGAGAACCGGCTGTAACGGCATGACCCCTCCCCCAAAAAACTAACGACCCGTCGCGTGATGATGCAGACCACGACGGCGGCACTTAAATTAAAGAATGAATTTATTGCGGCCCACTCGCCAAGATTGTTGAACAGCCAGCGTCGACAGTCAAGCGCAAGCGCAACCATAAATTGACACGCCAAGCGTTTCCGTCGATTACTATCAAAGCACGCTTTTGTTGCCGCTATGCAACGGTTCGCCGGAAAGTAGTGCTTGCGACTTGGTTTGAGCAGTTTGGCTGGCTCGCTCGCTTGCGTTGCGCACCGCGTCCCGTCAAATGCACGCAACGATATAGGCGAATAATTTCACAATCAGGGATTTTAGGCGGATGCTCTATCGAGAGCTGCCGCTAAGGGGGGCCGGTGAGTCACGCAATTGCGGTGGCCATTCCAGCGATAATCGGGAAATTGGCGATCCCGACACGTGATGGTGAAGCTACGCCTTCGCGGATATTGCGCTCTCTCTGGCGGGCGGCTCAACGCATCTGCATCGCGGCCGTCGTGATGCTCGGCGCGATGGCAGCGGCGAACGCGGCTTGCGATCAAACGACGGATTCGACGTCGGGCGTGACCATCAACTTCACGTCGGTCGGTCAGATCTATCGCCTGTGTCTGACCGTCGGCGCAGCCGCGGCCGACGACTCGGTTGTATACGGCGTCTATTCCGTCGCGGGCACAGACGCCTTTTACAATGCACCGATCGCAAATTCGAGCGGCCATTCGGGCAGCCCACTGCTCACAGCGGCCGATTATAATCCGACCACGTCAAAGGCAACTTACACATTTCATCCAACGAACCCGAACCAAAACGGTCAATCCGCGAAGGCCGGCCAGGCCGAGATCGATATCACGCTGAACAGCAAGACAGGTGGCGGACAGGACTCGATCACCCTGTATTACACGCCGGGCTGCAGCGATTTCAACGTGGGCTGCTCCGGCAGCTCGATCGCAAACACCCCTTATACGTTCACGATCAATCTACCCAGCCCCACGGTGACGTCGGTTTCACCGACGACCGGGCCGCTCGCCGGCGGCACTTCGGTGGTGATCACGGGTACCAACTTCACCGGGACGACCGGCGCGGCCGGCGTCAAGTTCGGCGCCACCAACGCGACGGGTTACACCGTCAATTCCAATACGCAGATCACGGCGACGGCGCCGGCGGGGTCCGCCGGGACCGTCGATGTCACCGTCACCAACGGCTCGACATCGCCGACGTCGGCGGCGGACCAGTTCACCTATGTCGCCGCGCCGACTGTAACCTCGATATCGCCGACATCAGGTCCAACCGGTGGCGGCACATCGGTGATCATCACCGGCACGAATTTCAGCACGACCACAGGCGCTGCCGGCGTGAAGTTCGGCGCCAACAATGCCGCGAGCTACACGGTCAATTCCAATACCCAGATCACGGCCACTGCGCCTGCCGGAACCGGCACCGTCGACGTCACCGTCACGACAGTAGGCGGAACGTCCGCGACCACGGCCTCCGACCAGTTCACCTATGTGGGCGCGCCCACCGTCACCTCGATTTCGCCGACCTCGGGTCCGGGCTCTGGCGGCACCACCGTAACCATCACCGGCACCAACTTCACAGGCGCGACGGCCGTGGTGTTCGGAGCAGCGGCTGCGACTGGCGTCACGGTTAATTCGGCGACCCAGATCACCGCGACGTCGCCGGCAGGAACCAGCACGATCGACATCAGGGTGACGACAGCCGGCGGCACGTCCGCAACATCTGCAGCGGACCAGTTCACTTATATTGCCGCTCCCACCGTCACCTCGATCTCCCCGACCGCAGGTCCGGCGGCCGGCGGGACGTCGGTGACGATCACCGGCACCAACTTCACCGGAGTCACGGCCGTGACGTTCGGCGGGACCGCGGCGGCCGGCTTCACATTCAATTCAGCGACATCGATCACGGCGACCTCGCCGGCGGGTGCCGCCGGTGCTGTTGACGTCAGGGTCACAACACCGGGCGGGACATCAGCGACCTCGGCTGCGGATCAGTTCACCTATGCCGCGCCGCCGACCGTGACGTCGATCTCGCCGACATCGGGTCCGCAGACCGGCGGCACGACCGTGGTCATCACCGGTACGAACTTCTCCGGAGCAACTGCGGTCACGTTCGGCGCAACGGCGGCAACCGGTTTCGCGGTCAATTCGGCGACCCAGATCACCGCGACATCGCCCGCAGGCACTGGTACGGTCGACATCACGGTGACGACCGTGGGCGGAACATCGGCAACGTCAGCAGCCGATCAATTCACTTATGTTCCGGCACCGACGGTCACTTCGATTTCGCCGACCTCGGGTCCGGGCGTTGGCGGCACCACCGTAACCATCACCGGCACCAACTTCACAGGCGCGACGACCGTAGTGTTCGGAGCAACGGCTGCGACTGGCGTCACGGTCAATTCGGCGACCCAGATCACCGCGACGTCGCCGGCAGGAACCAGCACGATCGACATCAGGGTGACGACAGCCGGCGGCACCTCGGCCACCTCCGCCGCCGACCAGTTCACCTATGTCGCCACGCCAGCCGTCACGTCGCTTTCGCCGACGTCGGGGCCGGCGGCCGGCGGCACGGTGGTGACGATCACGGGCACCAATTTCACCGGCGTCACGGCCGTGTCATTCGGCGGGACGGCCGCGGCCGGCTTCACGTTCAATTCAGCGACCTCGATCACCGCGACCTCTCCGGCGGGGGCCGCCGGTGCTGTTGACGTCAGGGTCACGACGCCGGGCGGGACGTCCGCGATCTCGGCGGCTGATCAGTTCACCTATGCCGGCCCTCCCTCGATCACGTCGATTTCGCCGACAGGCGGCCCCCTAGGCGGCGGCACCATTGTCACGATCACCGGCGCCAATCTGTCAGGTGCAACGGTGGTGACGTTCGGCGCCACGGCGGCGGCCGGCTTCACCGTCAATTCGGCAACCCAGATCACCGCGACATCGCCTGCCGGGGCCGGCACCGTGGACATCAGGGTAACGACGGTAGGCGGAACGTCGGCAATGTCCGCGGCGGATCAGTTCAGCTACGCCGCGACGCCGGCGGTGACGTCGGTTGCGCCGAATGCGGGCCTGCTCGCCGGCGGAACGTCGGTCACCATCACGGGCACCGCGTTGTCCGGAGCCACCGCGGTGAAGTTCGGCGCAACCAATGCGACCAGCTTCACTGTCAATTCGGCAACCTCGATCACCGCGGTCTCGCCGGCCGGCGCCGGTACGGTCGATGTCACCGTGACGACGCCAGGCGGAACGTCCGCCACATCGGCATCGGACCAATTCAGCTACACGCCGGCACCAACGGTCGGCTCGATCTCACCGAGCTCCGGATCCGCGATCGGCAGCACCTCCGTGGCGGTCACGGGGACCGGATTCACCGGCGCCATCGCAGTGAAGTTCGGCGCCAACAACGCGACCAGCTTCACGGTCAATTCGGCAACGTCGATCACCGCAACCTCGCCGCCCGGCGCCGGCACGGTCGATGTCACCGTGACGACGGCCGGAGGGACGTCGCCGACCTCGGCGGCAGACAGGTTCACCTATCTGTCCGCGACGACCACCACGGAGCTCACGTCGTCGAAGAATCCGAGCAGCTACGGCGAGTCTGTAACTTTCACGGCCAAGGTGAGCAGCTTGGGCGGAACGCCGACGGGAACGGTCACTTTCAACGACGGCGGCACGCCGATCGGCACGTCTACCCTGTCGGCCGGTGTCGCCACCTTTGCCACGACCACACTCGCCGTCGGCAATCACAGCATCACGGCAACCTACAACGTCAGTGTGGCCTTCAACGCCTCGACCTCGCCGGCTCTGAACCAGTCGGTCGACATTCCCGCCGACAGCGCCAAGCTGCGCGCCCTCCAGCTCAACGTCACCAAGATCGTGGCGCAGAGTTCGGGACAGGCGATCTCCGGTTCGATTGACACCGCGATTTCCGAAGGGTTCAGCGACGGCGGGCAATACATCACGCCAGGCGCGGGCGGACTGCGCGTCAATTTCGCCGCCGCGCCCGACGGCGATGAGGACGACAAGCCCAAATCCGGTCAGCAGCCCGGTTCTCAAAGTTTGAACGCCTATTCGGGCGACGGCGGCCCCGGCCGGACCGGCGGCCGCGGGCGCGGCTCCTCGCGGATCGATGACGCCTTCGCCGCGATCGATCGGGCGGCTCCGACCAAGGCACCGGCTGCGCGCTTCAGGGAGCAGAAGGACTGGCTGTTCTGGATCGACGCGCGCGGCAGCGGCATCGATCAGTGGGGCTCGTCCGGCAACATCGGTCAGGGTGCAACCCAGGCCACGCTCTTCGGCCAGCAGATCAACCTGCTGTCCGGACTGACCTACCGGGCGAGACCCAATTTGCTGGTCGGTGTGACCGGCGGCTATGAGAACTTCAGCTACACCCAGACCGACATCAACGGAAAGCTGAAGGGCGACGGCTGGACCGTCGGTGCCTATCTCGGCTGGAAGATCATCCCGACGCTGCGTTACGACGTGGCCGTGACCTATTCCGGCATCGGCTATGACGGCACCGCCGGCACGGCCCAAGGCAACTTCAACGGCAATCGCTGGATATTCGCGACCGGCTTCACCGGCAGCTACAGCTGGGCCAATTTCAATATCGAACCGTCGGCCAAGGTCTACGCGATCTGGGAGCGGGAAAACGCCTATGTCGACTCGCTCGGCACCCAGCAGGCGGCCCGCACCTTCTCGAGCGGCCGCGCGTCTGCCGGCAACAGGGTCTCCTACCCCATACCGTGGCTCGATAGCGTGCTGCTGGCGCCCTATGCCGGCGTCTTTGCCGACTATTACTTCACGCAGGACGATGCGGCCGCGATCGTTGCTGCGGGCGGCATCCCGCTCGCTTCGACACCATTGCTCCAGGGCTGGTCAGCCCGCATCACGGGCGGCATCGGCGCAAGGCTGGCGGGCGGCACCACGGTCGGCTTCGGCGCCGAACTCGGCGGCATCGGCAGCAACACGCAGATCTGGACGTTCACGGGACGCGCGCGCATCCCATTCTGATCCCTGGGCGCTACGCCGCTCGCCGGATTTGCCGGCTTGGTACCTGCTTAGTAGAGGCCGCGGCCGCTCAGGATGCTGCGGGCCTCGGCGGCGCCGTCGGCCGATGACGGCGCGTTCTCGGTCGCGTAGCGGCCATCCTCGTCATAGGACACTGCGCGCGCGTTCTGGAGCGCTCGGCCGCGGCCCCGGCTGCGGCTCGAGGCCGACATCTCCGAGGTCGCGTTGAGCGACGCCATGTCGGCAGAGGTGTTGCCGAGATTGTAGGGCCGCCCCTCCGGCGTCGGAACCTCGCCGCGAATGGCGCTGCGGTTCGACGATGGCAGCTCCGGCACGAAGGGCCTTGCCGAGGCGACCCGCACCATCGAGGGCGACGGCGCCGGGATCCCGGTGCGCAGGGTCGCCATCAACTGGCGATCGTCGGAGCCTTCCAGCGGCGCCCGGCCGACGTATTCGACACGGACCTTGGCGACGCCATTGCCTTTGAATTCAAGGAGTTCAGCGGCTTTGTTCGAGACGTCGATCAGCCGGTTGCCGTGATAGGGCCCGCGGTCGTTGACGCGCACGATCAGCGATTTGCCGTTCGAGACATTGGTCACCCGCGCATAGGACGGCATCGGCAGGGTCGGATGCGCCGCTGTCAGCGAGGTCATGTCGAACACTTCGCCATTAGCGGTCAGGCGGCCGTGGAAATCGTCGCCGTACCAGGACGCCATACCCTCGGCGCGGTAGTTGACGTCCTCCTCCGGCACGTAGGTCCGGCCGGCCACAACATAGGGCTTACCGACGCGGTAGGTGCCGCCGCCTTTCGGAACCGGATCCCCAAGCGCCACGACCCGCGGGCTCGAGGACACGCCGTATTTCGGATCGACCCGGCTGGCGAACTTGTTCGAGGAGGCGCAATTGGCGAGCGCGAGGCAGGTCGCGACCGCCGCAACACCGCGTGCGGCCCGCAAAACCGAATCTGACCGTCGGATCCCCATGAGCCCCAAATACCACTTCGCCGGAGGCGTACCCAACCCGCTTTGGCTACGGGGGAGCGCTGTCCGGTCCCAAAATCCGAGGCGGCCCACCACCGCGTCGGAAGCAGTAAGGATAACGCAACCCGAACACGGCGGAAATGGGGAGCCCACAGCGTTCACGCCGAGATGGTAAACGGGGCGTTCGCTTCTCCCCGTTGATCTACGGAGCGCAGGCACCCTGCTCTGTGCCACTCCTGGACATTCTGTTGCGCCAAATCCTCACTCCACCCCCATTGTCTTGTGGCTCACTGGAATTCTTTTGACTGTGCAAGGCCGCACGCGTTTTCTCGGTTGCAGGGGCGAACTGGAATTTGACGATGATCGAGACGGTTTCGGCACTGATGGGTCTGGTAAGCGCGGGGATCTTCCTGGCCCATGCGTTTGAAGGTTACCGCACGAGGGCCTGAGGGCATTCGCGCGGACGGCAAGGATCACCTCTTTCAAGACGGCACGTTCGGACAATCTTAATCGATCCGACCGAGCATCAAACACGAGAGCGGCAGGTGTCCCATGCGCAACCATGACTTCGTATCCGATGGCTTCCTGGCACTGACCGCCGGCGGCTTGTTTCTTCTCTGCTCGAGCCTCGTGGCACTGGCCTTCGCCTGAGCACCACCACCAGTCTCCTTCTTTCTAACCACAACTACACCGCGATGCAGCATACAGCGCTGTCCGGTATTGCCCTGCTCCCGTTTAGTTGATTGAATTTCTGCGTTCGGCGCGTCGACTCATTTCAAGAGGCCATCACCAACGAGGGTGACGCAAATGCTTGCTGAGAAATTTTTTCTGGTTCTGGAATCGCTGATCCGCGGCGACCGCACCTATCCCGACGGAAGCCCCCGGGTGATCAGCACCTCCCCGCACGTGCCGGTGAAGCTGCCGGACCGGAAATAGCCGTTCCCCAAACCTCCGAATCACGCGCTGCTCAGCGCAGGCCCAATAGCGAGCGGCGATAAAGGCTGTCGCGGGCCTCGCTCAGGCAGACGAAGCTGCCGTCGAAACCCTGGCCGTACCGCTTCTGGCCCTTGCCGTAGTAGATGCCTTTCCTGAAATCGAGCCAGACCACCTGATCGTGTGGGCAATGACGTTGCGCCTGCGCCTCGTAGCGAAACGGCGTCAGCGGCGTCGCCGAGACCTCCGCGCCACCGGCGCCAACCACGATTGCGACGGCGACCGCGATGCCGCCGAGCCCTTTGCCGAAGCCGCTCCAAGACACCCCCGCCTCCCGATTCAAGCCCTGACTCTTTGGCCGTTCGGCACGGTAGCACGAGACTGCGCGATCTGCCGGCCGCAGCCAGCGGCTTGGCCGTCTTCCACCGGCCATCTTGTCGGGTTACATGAAGGCGAGATCATCTCAGCTCGCGAGGATGCTGCCTGAATGTCGGTTGAGCCTGGACCCGAGTCCGAACTGCGCACCGAGCCCCGCCCGCCGTTGCCGCGTTTGGGCCTGCTGCCGATGATCATCTTCGGCTCGCGCTGGCTGCAACTGCCGCTCTATCTCGGACTGATCGTGGCGCAATGCGTCTACATCGTGCTGTTCCTCAAGGAGCTCTGGCATCTGTCCTGGCACGCGATCGACCTCACCGAACAGCAGATCATGATGAGCGTGCTGGCGCTGATCGACGTCGTGATGATCTCCAACCTGCTCGTGATGGTCATCGTCGGCGGCTACGAGACCTTCGTTTCGCGGCTCGACCTCCAGGGTCATCCGGACGAGCCGGAATGGCTCGGCCACGTCAATGCGAGCGTCCTGAAGATCAAGCTCGCCATGGCCATCATCGGCATCTCCTCGATCGCGCTGCTACGCACCTTCATCGAGGCCGGCAATCTCGGCTCGAACCGCGCCGGCTTCACCGAGACCGGCGTGATGTGGCAGGTCCTGATCCACATCACCTTCATCGCCTCGGCGATCGGCATTGCCTACGTCGACAGGCTCAGCGACTCCGGAATGCGCAAGCACGCCGAGTGAGGGCAACGGCCGGCCTTCTCATTGTTTGCTTGCTTCGAGCTGCGCGAGCGCCTGGTGCAGGCACTCCTGAAGCTTCTGCGCGACCTGCTCGCGCGCCACGCCCTTGGCGGCAAGATCGCCGGACACCTTGCCCACGACATCGTCGATGCTCTGGCTCTCCAGATTGTCTGTCACCAGCGCCGTTGCGTAGCTTGCCGCGGCGTCGCCGCTGAGCCCGAGCTGGCCCGCGGCCCAGAGCCCGAGCAGCTTGTTGGACCGGGCCGTGGCCTTGAACATGAATTCCTCGTCGTGGGCGAATTTGGCCTCAAAGCCCTGCTCGCGCTTGTCGAACGTGGTCATGGTCAGCTCCAATGCGTTTTCGCTGAGGAGAATCGGACTGGCTGGGAGCGAACGTCTCCGTGGTTCTCGTCAGTTTAGGATCATTTGAATCTTCCTCCCGGAAGGCAGAGGCCGTCAAGCCTGCGCGGTGGTGCACCGCAGCCCGGGCGTGGGCACGGCACGCACCAGCGCCGCGCCAGCCAAATCGGCTAGGCAGAGATGTTTACCGTCCGTTAAGCAGACTCGGCGCCGGATGGGCCGGGGGACATCGAGAGCTGGCGCATGAACAAAGAGCTGCGGGAGTTTCGACGGCTTGAACGGGTCTGCCTGGAGCAGGCTGCCCTCTCCACCATGGATCTCGCGCGAAGCGGGTTGCTCAAGGTCGCCGACGATTGTCGCATCGCGGCCGAGGCGATCGAGGCGCAAGCGCCCCGCGGCGCGTTCGCCGGCGCCGTCCAGGCGCTCAAGCTGGCTTTGAGCGCAACGGGAATGTCCAACCGGCATTAGCGGCCGGTCTCCGGTTGGGAGATCGCTTCAGAAGATTGTGGGCGGCGACCGCGTTCGGTCAGCCCTTCGCCTCGGCCGCTTCGCGCGCGAGCCGCTCGGCCCTCAGCCGTTCCTTATTGGCGTAAAACGCCTTCTGGGCCTCTTCGTGATCGCGCATGGCCTTTTCGGCCTCGATCCGGCGTGCGGCATCACGAGCCTGGCGCTGCTCAGGGGTCAGGGGTTTGCGTCGGAAGGAAAGGTCTTCGGTCATGCGGAGACAACGCGCAAGCAACGAAACGGTTCCATGAGTTGAACCCGGCAGTCGACGCGGCCGATTGAAGTATCAACATATCAGATAGTTAGATGATGCATTCGGTCGGCCGGACCTATTGCGTCGACCCCGGCGGCTTGACGCCTGGGAGAGGGCACTGCGGCGCTGCGGGAATCGCGCTGCGCACGGGCGGATCCGGATAGTATTCGGTGTTTTGCTGAACCTGTCGCGCCAACTCCGTGCCTCCGAGCAGCGTGATCAACATCAGCGCCTCGTCGAGGCCCGCGGATATTCCGGCTCCGGTCAGGCGATTGCGATCCAGCACGAAACGCGGATGTCCGTCGGCAACCTTCACCTTCGGGAACAGCGTCGGAAAGCATTCCAGGAAAGCCCAGTGGGTCGTCGCCCAGTGGTCGTCGAGAAGACCCGATGCCGCGAACAGCATCGCCCCCTCGCAGACCGAGCACATGTACTTCGCACCGGTGGCCTGCCTGGTCAGAAATTGGAAGTAGGTCCGGTGCGGATCGTTGATGATCTCGGTGAGCGCGTCTGGATCGCCGCCGGGAATCCAGACGGCATCATACTGGGCGCATTCCGCGAAGGATTTTGCGACCTCGAACGGAAATCCCCGGTTGCGAAACCGTTTCATTCCCGGCTTTGCCGCGACGATCTCGACGTCGAAGTCGGCCCAGTCGAACATTTCGAAGGGACCGGCGACGTCGAGCATGTCGACGCCGTCGTAGACGGGAATGCCGATCTTCATCGCGCGAAATCCTCCCTGCTTCCTGTGACGATCAATGTTTGTGGCCTACGGGCGTCGCCGCGGGTGTCGCCGTCGGCTGCTTGGCATGACGCATCCCCGCCATCCCGAGGCCGCCGCCCGGCGCGTTGAGGTCGGGAACGATTGCGATGTTGGCCATCATGCCCGCGTCCTCGTGGTCCAGGATGTGGCAATGCAGGACATACTCGCCGATGTAGCGGTCGTACCGCGTCCTGACGCGGATCTGATAGTTGTTCTCGACGATGATCGTGTCGCGGAATGTGTGCCACATGCCGCAATACTGGTTGGCCAGTTGCTGCTTGTCGGCATACACGATGTCAGGTTTGCAGGTGCCGTCGGGATTGTAGATCGATATCTGCTGACCGTTGGTGTTGGTGGTGGTGACGTCGATCACCTGGAACGGATTGACGTGGATATGGAAGATGTGCGGCTCGCCTTGCGCGGACAGCAGCCAATCGTCCGTGGTGTTGACCTCGCGCGTGAAGTTCACCACGTCGGGATCATACGAGGCGTTGTTGACCGTGAAGGCCGGGAAGTTGATCGCGAAGGCCGCCTGCTGCTGCTGGCTGCCGGCAGCCGGCGGCGCAAGGTCTTCGAATGGCGCCCACGGCCGCAGATCGCCGTCACGCAGCCCGGTGCGAACGGCGTCCGGCAGCGTCGGATTGGCATCGTACAGCGCCTTGCCGACATAGGCCTGCAGGTCCCCCGTCACGGGCTGCCCTCCGCGCACATGGACATAGGCCAGCAATTGCGGCGTCGTCGGCCCCTGCCCGCCGCCATTGCCGTTGGACACGCGCTCAGCCTTCGGCGCCGCCTGGTTGAGCAGGCAATAGTCCCCGTCCGAGGGGAATACGACGAGGACGTCGCTGCGACAGCCGGGCTGCATGTAGTTCGATTCAAGCACGCCGCCGACTTGCGAGGCGTGCACGGTGCGCAATTTGGTCCGGGTCAGACCGTCGGATGCGATCTCGAACTGCGGGATCAGCGTGCCGGCCGAGGCGTTGCAGGCAGCCAGAAGATCGGCCTTCTGCTGCTCGCGGTTGCCGCTCAGCGCCGAGGTCGCGATCAGGTTCGTTGTGCCGACCGGCGTGGCGCGCACGAGCTGAATGTTGATCGTGTCGTGAATGCCGGCATGCACGAAGCGCCAGCGCTGGATCTCGCCCGCCGGCACGGTGAGCGTCGGCTGCACGATGCCATTGACGCTGGTGAAGCGGCCATTGGTGTCCCAGATCGACGATGAGTCCAGTTGCAAGCCAAAGTTCTCGACGACGCCGGGGCTTACCGGATTGCCTGACGTCGCCAGCGGGCACGTCCACGGCGCGTTGGCGATATTTGCCGGACTGTTGGCGTTGTAGAGCCCCTGCGTGGTGTAGATCTGCTGCCACGGGCCGCCGGGCTGGTTCGGCTGGTTGGCGAAGCAGGCATAGGCGATCTGCTGAAACAGGAAGAGCTGCTCCTTGAACGGGGCGCCGTTGACGTCATGCAGGACCGTGTCGATATCGGCAATCGGCTTCGGGTTCTGCGGCGACGGTGGCGTATAGGGACGCTCGCCCTTGACGACCAGCACGCCCGAGGCGCCGCTCGCCACCTGCACTGCCGTCGAGCCATGACGGTGGGCGTGATACCAGAACGTCCCCGCCGGATGGTCGTTGGGGATGTTGATCTCATACGGAAACTTCGTCTGCGGGGCGATGTTGAGCAGCACGTTGTCGCTGTTGCCGGCGGGCGAAACGTGCAGGCCGTGCGTGTGCAGGTTGGTGGTGTTGAAGCACCCGACCAACGCCGGCAAGCCAAGCCCCTCCGGCGGATTGGGCAAACAGCTCGGGTCGTCCTTCGCGAGCTGGTTGATCAGGTCGACGCGCAGCGTATCGCCGGGCTTGACGAAGATCGCCGGGCCCGACTTGCAGCCGCCATAGGAGCGCAGCTCGACGGGGTCGAGGCCATCCGGTTGCGGATCGGTCGGATCCGGGTTGTTGATGAAGAAGCGGCCGCGCACGAAGTTGAGCACCACCGAGACGATCGAGCCGCTGCGCGAGATCGATCCTTGCGGCCGGCAGCCGCCAACGGCCGGCGCCACGCCGGCCTCCAGGGCCACGACATTGCCCTGTCCGGGCAGCGTCGGCGGCGGTTCGAAAGCACGGGGAACCGGCGCCGCGAATGCTGGAAGGCTCGGTCCCAGCGCGGCGATGACAAGACCAATTCGCGCGAAGCTCTTCATCATGTTGTCCGCCCTACTGTTCCAGAAGACTGCTCGAAGGATTGCGTGAAGGCGCGTCGGCACGCCGGCGCCGCCAGAACGGCCGCTCGGGCCAGCGCGAGACACTGCCGTAGTGCTCGCTTAGCGTCGTCGCGTAGGCCGCAGCTTCGCGCGCGATCCACGCGCCGTAGCGATCGAGAGCGGCCGCATCACCGCGTGCGAGGCAATCGCTGGCGGCATAGGCGGCGAACACACCCGAGCGCATGGCCTTGACCACGCCATGACCCGAGATCGGATCAAAAGCGCTTGCGGCATCGCCTGCACAGAGGAAATGGAAGCCGGCAGTCGTTGCGGCGTACCGGCTGCCCGCAGGGATCAAGCGGGGTGGTTCGAGCCGAATGATCTTGCTCGCGAGCGCCGAGACGAATTGCGTCCTGGCGAGAGCTCTGCGCCAGCCGTCCGGCGTGTTCAGCCTGAGGCCACGCGCGAGATCGGCATCGGTCATGCAGGCAAAGGCGCGCCTGCCCTGGTCGAGTGCCATCGTGTACCACCAGCCGTCTTCAAAGGCCTCGACGAGCAGTTCCGGTGCGGCCGGTCCCGATGTCGTCGCCTCGGCATAGGCCGCAATCAGGCGGTCCTGCGCTTTCGCCCGCGAACCCTGGCGGTCGGCGAGTGCGCGGGCGCGGCCCGTCGCATCGATGATCAGCCGGGCCGAACGGCTGGTGCCGTCGTCGCAAACGACCGACCAGCCGTCCGCCTCGCGCGCGAGATGACAGACCTTCGCATCGACGCGCTCGGCCGCGCGGCAACCCTCCGCCGTGAGCCAGCCATCGAACGCCCTGCGGTCAACGCGCCATGACGGCCCGCGCGCTTCCAGCAGCAATTCGCTCGACGTCAGGCCGGCCTGGTCCCAGGAGGTGAGCGTGCGGTGCGACGGCGCAAAGCCCTGCGCCAGGAAAGTCGGCCACAGACCGAGCTGCCGCAGCACCGGCTGGACCAGCGGTGACAAGACCTCGCCTCGTCCTTCGCCTCGCCCGCGCCGCTCGGACGGCGCGATCACGGCCACCCGAAGCTCCGGCGCGCACATCGCAAGCGCGCGGGAAGCGGCCGCGCCGGCTGGACCTGCGCCTGCAACGATGATGTCGAACGCGGCCAAGGTCAGTCGGCCCGGACTGCGTAGAACGACGCCACCACACCGGCCGGCGCCACCGTGCCGGGCGAGCCGCCGCTGTGCGGGATGGTCCGGATCACCGAGCCGACGATGGCCGGACGCTGGTCGACGCCATTGGGCCAGGCCGGCACCAGCGAGCCCCAATAATCGTAGATCCATTCCTCGCCGCCGACGACGCCGGTGCCCTGGAAACGTACCTGCATCGGCGATCCGTAGGCGCGCGATCCCTTCAGCGCGAGCGACCAGCCTGGGCCGCCGATCGTTCCGGTCAGCAGCTGCATCGGCCCGTCCGCGATATCGATCGTGCCGCGGCCGAATTCGAGATTGTTGAAGGCCGTGTTGACGTCGGGATCATTGAGCAGGCTGCGATAGGTCCAATGTCCGACGAATGGATTGTCGCTCATGATGCCTCGCTTTTGGGATCGGGCCGCGACCCGGTTGTTCGCTCGACGCTGATGTATTTGGGCCCTTGATAACTGTCGGCGGGCTTGACAGCCGGCTCGTAGGGATTGCGCACGATGAAGCCGAGCAGCGACCACTCGGTGACCATCTTGAGGTCGCCGACCGGCGTCTGCGGGACGCCGCGGCTCCACGTCGTCCAGACGTAATTGGGCTTTCCGTTCGAGACCGAGGCGATCTCGAACGACTGCAACGGCCGATGCGCCGGCCACCACAGCGTGGTCCAGGTCTTCTCGTCGCGCCGCAAGCGATCGTCATTGTCGCTGTCGGGCCACAGATTGTTCCAGTCGGCGTAGGTGATGTTGATCGGCTGCGTGGTGCACTCGTTGAAATCGGACTGCCAGGGCAGCCCCATATATTTGGTGAGGTCCCCCGGCTGAAGACCGGTCTCGAAGTCGTTGTCCTGGCTGAGTGGCGAGTTGACGTTGAAGGTCGGGTCGGCAATCACGGTGCCGTGGTCCTGATTGGCCTGGGCGGCGCTCTGCAGGAAATCCGAGATGCTGCGATCGGCGTTGATGCGATACGGCGCCCAGTAGATCGAAGGGTTGCGCATCACCCAGCCGAGCTCGGCGCCCGGACAAAAGGCGCCGCCGAGCACGTTGCTGAGCACGCCGCGGTCGAGCTCGCGGCCGGTCTTCGGCGGTGTCTTCGGATAAGGCGCGAAGGGTGAATAGCCGTCGGGCAGCCAGCCCTCCTCCTTCTCGTTGATGAACCAGCCGCGCGCCCACTGGCCGAGGATGAAGAGCTGGTACTGGGTGAGATGAAGGAACTTCGACGGCGTCTCGTTGGTCAGCGGATTGTCGCCGCACAGCAATGGCATCAGCGGCAGCGAATGGACGCGCGACGATGCACGGTCCTGCACCTGGAAGGAATTGGCCTCGCCCGCACGGCGCAACAGATCGAACAGGAAGCGGCGCATCGGTCCGTAGGGATCGTCGGCCTTGGAATAGTGGGTCGGATCTGCGACCGCCGCCACCGCCATGACCGCTTCGCCCTGACTGGCATCGCGCAACGGTGCATCCGACGGTGTTGCCGTCGCCGTCGGCCGCGTCGCGCGTTTCGGAGTCTTCGATAATTTGTCGGGATCGAACGTGCCGCGCTGCGCCTGATCGTGCGGGTAGTTCGATTGCTGAAGGATATCGTTCAGATATCTGAATTCATCCGGCCGGAACAGGATCGGCCAGATGTCGCGATAGAACCACGGCCGGTAGTTGCGATTCCAGGCAAGCCGGCCGGCCTGCCAGTGGCGCAGCGCCGCCTCGTCGCGGAACGGGATCTGCTGCGGATCGTCATAGGTGCCGAGCGTCCCATAGATGCCGGTATCGGTGGCGAACTGGCGCACATAGAGATCGTACAGCACCTCGTCCATCGTGATCATGTCGAGGATCTCAGGGACGAAGCGCGGATAGCCGACCACGACCCAGGCCGGAAACTCGACGTCGATGTAGCGGGTCTGGCCGACCTGTTTCGAATACATGATCAGCCGCGCCATCACCGGGCCGTCGGAGATGTCGTCGTACCAGCCGTCGGTGTTGGCATAGTCCTCGATCTTCGGACCGAAGCTGCCGTTGACGTCCATGCCCGAATTGCCGTGACCGCCGAGCACGACCAGGCGGCCCTTGTTGTCGGTCATCATCTCGCCCAGCGTGTCGATGTCGAACGGCTGGAGGCCCCTGGGCGGGAACGTGGTGGCATAGCCGCCGGGGCCGCCCGAGCGATCGAAATGCGCGCGCCGGTTGGTGGTCGCATTCACGCTGCGCGGGCCGGGATCGATGATGAGCAGGTCGCGGTCCTGGCCAGTGATGTCGGCGTTGCGGCGCGCACTGCCGGGGGCGTAGCCATGCTCGCCCTTGAGCTCGGTGAACGGGTACCAGGAGGCTTTCTTGTTGGCGACATAGACGCGCCACTGGATGTCGACGAGCACACCATGATTGCCGCCGCCCTCCACGGCATCGCCGAGCGCCAGCGGCCTGCCTTCCGGGGACTCATCGTCATAGACGAAGATCTGGAAGCGCGCGGCCTGGCGCTTCACGCGGCCCTGCGCATCCTTGAAGGTCTTGACCGGAACAGGTGTGACCCCGTCGGGGCCGTGCACGGGATTGCCGAAACTGTCGCAGGCGATCGGCATCGCCGCGGGCGTCTCCGGCGCGAGGTAGAATTCGCTGTCGCTGTTGCCCAGGCGCGCGATGCCGATGCCCGGATGGATTCGATACGTCGCCATGACTTCCCCGCCGCTTTCTCAATCCAGGAAACTGATCGACACGCCTTCCAGCTTCAGAAGCTCCCTCTCCTCCTGGTAGTCGCCGCCGATCACGACCAGTGTGATCTGAAGCGGGCCCTTCTTCTTGAGCGCCTGCCTGGCGGCGGCCGTGACGTCGATGCGATGGACGCGTGGCGTGTTGTGGCTACGCCCGCGCTGGTCGAAGCGCCGCGGCTGCGGCGGCGGGATATCGCAATGGCCGGGACCGCCGTAGCAGGCCCCATGTCCGAAGATCGAGATGTAGCCGGCGTAGTGCGGATTGCCCTTGATCGGCGTCGAAGCGTCGGCCCCGGGTTCGTTCAGGAAGGCGCGCACGAAGCAGGAGCGCATCAATTGCGGCACCTGATGCAGGCGGATCTCCGCGCGTTTGAAGCTGCGCGCGGCCTGCGGCACGTTGATCGGCTGCGACACGAAGCGGCTGACCGGCGCCTCGAGCCCGACCGGCATGAAATGCGAGCTGCGAACGTATTCGTAGCCGAACGGCGCGATGTCGAGCGTGTCGCGGATGGTGTAGTTCCACGGCGACAGCACGGAATCGAGATCGGCCGGCAGCGCATTCGGATTGAGCTTCTGCCACTCCCACCAGATCCGATCGATATTGACGTGGATCGGCCAGAACACCGGGTCGTAGGAGGCCGTCAGGTTGCTGAACATGTCGCCGGAGCGCGGCTGCGAATAAAGATCCGGGCGGGCGTGGAAACGGCGCCCGCCGACCTGTACGGCATCGTTGCGCCGCTTGGCGAGCGCGCGCAGACGTGTGGTCTCGGCGTCGGATTGCGACGCAGCCGCCGCGGTCGGGGCATCTTTGCAGACATAGGTCGCCTGCCCTGCATCCGGATTCTGCCCACCGGTCCAGATGTGCATGGTGTTGTGCGGATTCTGGTCGAGGAACCCGAACGCGGCGTCGTAGATGCTGCCGCCGCCGAAGTCGCGGAAATTGTTGAGGCTCAGGATCTGGGCGATGTCGTCGGCCGACGGGTAATGATAGTTGATCGCCTGGTTGATAGTCTGTCCCTTGGGATATTCGGCCGGATAGCGCAGCGGATACCAGAGCGAGTTCGACTGAAGCAGCGCGTCGATGAAGCGCTGGCGGTTGGCATTCTCAGGATCCGGCGTGACGGCCGCATAGCCGATCTTGCTGATGACGTAGCAGAAGAAGCCGTGCTGTGAGGTGAAGGTGACGCGGTCATGCGCGAGCGCCAGGATCGCCTTCTTCTGCGCCGCCGTCGGCGCCGGGTCGAGCGCCGCCAACAGCGTCTCGGCCGCTTCCTCGGTGAGATAGGCCTTCATCGAATTCGGAATGATGCGGCCCTTGTCCGGCTCCTCCGGCCGGTACTCCGGCATCGTGAAGTCCCAGTACGGGAGCATCAGCCCGGGCTCGAAGTCCTGAAGGTTCTGCTCGAACTCGTAGAGATAGGCGCGGTGCCAGGGCAGGAAGCGCTCCCAGCCGTGCTGGCAATGATTCTGGTGGATCAGCGCCTGGTTGTTGTAGTTGCGCCGGTCTTCCGGCCAGTGGTCGAGATCGTAAAGCCGGCGGAAGCCGCGGCGCAGGCGTTCGAGCTGCGGCTCGCTCATGCAGTCGATGTTCATGCGCCGCCGGGGCTCGCCGGCATCCGCGGCCGGCGAATAGCCGTCGGCAGCCACCGCAAATTCGGCGATCTCGCTCACCTTCACCGTCGCCGTCTTCGCCGGCTTGCCAGGCGCAAGCTCAACTGCGACGCTGGTCGCATCATCCGGGCAGCCGGCATCGATCCAGTCGGCAATGCGGTCGACGTCAGCGGGCGCGACGCGCTTGCCGCCCCATGGCAGCGCCGGGAACCGGCCGCCATCGAACGGTGCGTCACCGCGCAATCCCTTGATCAATCCGGATGCGTCGCTGCGCGCATGCGGCGGGATGCAGCAGGCGTGGCCCTCCGGCACTGGAGCAACCATCTTGATGCCGAAGATCTCGGCCGTCTCCAGCGCCTGTGCGCCCTTGTCCCAAAACCGCCCAGCACCACCATAATCAGCGGTGCTATCGCCGGCAGCTTCATCCAGGATCGCCTTCACGCGCGCATAAGCAACGGTCAATGCTTCGGTGTCCATTCCAGCCCCCGGACAGCAAGACGAAGAAGGCGGCCGGAGACTAATCACAACTTTTGGGTGATGTCACGTAGACACGCACCTTCAACGTCGAAGCAAGCGCGAATATTTTTCGGGGTTGCGTGATCTATTTCATACAACCTCTATCGAAACGACAGATCTGGCCATGCGTCGTGTGGATGAGGCGGATGCGAGCACGAGTGCGTTGCTCAAGCTCAGCGCCGGCCATCGGACGTGTCCGGTCATCAAACGCTGCGTGATTGAGCGTAGCGTGCATTCCAGTCGTCGTGGGATGAAGCCGAGCCACACCTGGAGCGAATCCGCGCCGAACGACTGCTCGACGAAGCCGAGCTTCGCCCTTCCCGGCCCGTTTCCCCATCGGACTTGGTTTTCCCCCGCAAGCGCCAACTTCGCGTTGCCTTGCGCGGTCGACTGCGTTAAGCGACAACCATTCTCTGTCCGGAAGGGTGGCCGAGTGGTTTAAGGCACCGGTCTTGAAATTCTGGAATCGTGATACCGGCTTGTGACTGCCGGTCCCGTTTGGTGCTGAAATACTGGGAGATTCCCCAGCCGCCGCACCCTTTCGTTCCCGCCAATCCCGCGTCGTCCCAACAAGTTGGGTAGCAAATCCGGTAGCAACCCGGGCTTGGCCCAACTCTCAAATGGGGGTGGGGCATGGCGGCTATCGATATCGTCGGTTGGATTCTGTTGGTGGTGGTGTTCATTGCGACCCTCAACGCAGGTAAAAGCCCGCGAGCCTGAGCCGGCGCCCATCCGTAAATTTCGCAGGGCCAACGAAAAACCCGCCGACCTTTGAGGGGGCGGCGGGAGGTAGCTAAAGATTGTAGACCGGCGGGCACCGGTCGCTTGGGAATCAGACTTAGCATCTGGGCCCGCCAGCGTGAACCGGCGGACAACCCACACCCACGACGCGCGGTAGCTCGCGCGCGGTCCGGGGCCCAAGGGATTGATAATTTGCGAGGGCCCGCCGATGCCGCTTTGATGGCTACATGCCTCGCCCTGTTCGACGCCACACGCCTACGCACGCTGACGGGCGACCGCTCAAGATCACCTTCGGAGAGATGCGCGAGATGGGCGTGCGCGGCGTCTTGGTCTATTGCCATTGTGGCCATCACGTCGCTCTGGACGCCGACCTTTGGCCTAACAGCGTAAGACTCTCCGATCTCGAGCCGCGGTTCGTCTGTCGTGGTTGCGGTGGTCGCGGCGCCGAGGTTCGGCCCGACTTCGACCTAGGTAACCCGCAGCTTGCAATCATGGGGTACCGAAACACGACATGACCAAGGGCCGGGGCGGCGCAAGCTGAAGCAATGAAAGACACCGCCAACTGAGGCGGCCTCAAATCATTTTGTCGATCTCGCGGGCGCGCCTCTCCATTAGGTCCGCGAACAGTTGCAAGACCTTCTCCGTTTCGGGAGGGAACACACGTGCAAGCTTGCGAAGCTCAGCAAGGTCCGCCTGTATCTCGATAAGCTCATCAAGTGCGGTTGGTGTCATACCGGCGGCTGTAATCCGGGTGATCTCAGCCACTCGCTGATGTGCGAGCCGGTTTCAACCTGCCGTGCTTTCCTTTCGACGGCTTCG
This sequence comes from Bradyrhizobium sp. 604_D8_N2_3, assembly GCF_051810765.1. Lineage (NCBI taxonomy): Bacteria > Pseudomonadati > Pseudomonadota > Alphaproteobacteria > Hyphomicrobiales > Nitrobacteraceae > Bradyrhizobium > Bradyrhizobium sp. 604_D8_N2_3. The sequence goes on from NZ_JBPWPM010000001.1 coordinate 4,824,692, forward strand.
CGCAGATTGCCATGCGGAAGCAATTCGGCTTGTTCATGCAGGCGCTTCGCCTCTTCGGCAAGACGTTCTTCAAGCGATTGGGTTTGCGTGAAATGGCGACGCATGGCGCTGCTCCTATCTAGAGGAGGCGGGAGCGCTAGTGGCGTTCTCATCACCGATGAAAGCCAGGGGCCGCGCGGTGATAAGGCGGAGGGTGGCACATCTTTGTTCCCCGTGATGGTCAATATTGCTCACCTCCGAGGCCCGCCAGCGTGAACCGGCGGGCCCTTTGTCTCAGTAACGAGCGATCAGTAGCCGTATCAGGCGCATTCCCGCACCAAAGTTAGTACTTAAACTCCGGCATGGCCTTCAATTCGTCCTTGGTGGCGCTATACACCGCGTGATCGGGATACCAACGCGTACTGGCGCTGGTTGTGGTGGTTGTAGTGGTGGTAGTTGCGGCACCGGTGGTCGTTCGCGTGGTGCTGTCTGGAGCGGAAGTGGTTGCAGGCGCATTCGCCGGTGGGGACGTTGTTGACGCAGTTGTCGAGGTCACCGGCTGGTCAACCCACTTCAGCTTATCGAAGGCGACCGCCACGTAATGCTCGCCCAGGCCGAGAACGCCGCCCACACCCAGAATGACATTGGCCACCCTGCCTGACCTATCCAAAATCACGTCGTGGATGTCGCCGATCTTCTCGTTTGCTTCATTGTACACATCGATGCCGGCGAGCTTGGACGCGCGCCATTCACCCTCCTTGTGCGTGGTAGCACTGGTTGCCGAGGCCGCTTGGTTTGTAGCTGTTTGAGCCGCCGCCGCGCTGGTCATCGACGCGGTGGCCAGGAAGGCTATTGCAAGATATTTGGAAATCATGATGTTCCTCCAATGTTTTTAGGAAAACAATATTGCGGTGGGAGTGGTTCCAGCGGTGGAACGGTTATTTCCCTAGTGCCAGCCCGCCTCCGCACGCGAAGGCCGGCGCTGGACCGCGGTCGGGACGGCAAATGAAATGGCCGGACTGCGTGGGCGGCGGCTATCAAGGGCGCCGCTCCTCTAAAAGAAGAAGCCCGCCAGCGTTAACCGGCGGGCCTTAAAGTTTCACGGCCGCATTGTCCGCTCAATTTCACGGGCCGCCCAGGCCGCTGCGATCATCGCGAACCGGAAGCGAGCACGACCGGCATAGTACCGAACAAAGTCCATCATTTTTCACCTGCTTGATTGGACCTACCCTGTACACGTCGGAGACATCCAAAAATCGGAAAAGCCGTCCGATACGCCAACGGCTGCGAAAGAGCCGCCCGAGTCGCAGAGAGGTCAAAGGCTATTCAACTTCGATCCACCGGTAATGCGGCTTGCTCTCGCCCTCCGGTTGCGGTTGAATGTGCGGGGGGATTCCAATGGCAATGCTAGAGCTCGATTGCGCCCGGTGTGGCGCTCAGCGCATGACGCACGATGTAAGAACCTGCACGGGGTACCGGGAAGACGGAGTGGCAATCTACGAATATGCTGTCCAATGTCGTGCCTGCGCAAAGGCATCGATATGGGAGGTCGGCCAACGAGCAAATCAACACGATCCCTCGCAGCAGTGGGCTGCAGATTACAGTATCGATGACGCTGTGACTGTGCGACACGTCGTGCGACCTAAACCAAATGCCGCCTCTGCACCCGAGCACACTCCGCCAGAATTGAAGCTCATCTTCGACGAAGGCGCCGAGTGTATCTCGATAGGAGCATGGAACGCCGCCAGCGCCATGTTTCGGAAGATCCTTGACCAGATCTCAAAAGACAAAATGCACTCCGCCCCCGGAGGACCTCCAGCGGACAACCGGACCCGCTTCAATTTGAAGCCGCGTCTCGCCTGGCTTTTCGCGAACAATCTGCTTCCGGCAAACCTAGAAGCTTTGGCGGACTGCATTCGCGAGGACGCCAATGATGCGGTCCACAACGCGCCGCTCGGCGAGGACGACGCCTTAGACATTCAGGATTTCACCGTTGAACTCTTGGAGGCGTTGTTCACGCTGCCGGGGCGACTGACAGAGGCGGAGGCACGAAGGGCTGCTCGGCGAGGAGGCCAGCAGTAATGGTCATCGCAGAGACTCTTTCTGGATTGAGTGCGTTGAAGACCGCACTCGACATGACCAGGGCGCTCAAGGACATCCATGACGCCACGGTGCGTAATTCTGCGGTTATGGACCTCCAAGAGAAAATCCTGTCGGCCCGCGAGGCACAGACAGCGCTCCTTGAGCGAATAAGCGAGTTGGAGAAACAGATAGCGGCGTTTGAACAATGGGACGATGAGAAGGAGAACTATCAGCTTACCACCATCCATCGTGATACGTTGGCCTATGTGCGCAAGCCCGATATTGGTGGCACCATTCCACCTCACTACATTTGTGCAAATTGTTATGAAGATCGGAAGAAGAGGATATTGCAGCGAGCGGACGCCGCCCATGTCATATGCCCAGACTGTAAGATCCGATTGCAGTTGGATTCCGAAGAGGCAAAGCAATTCCGGAGACCGCTTAAGCCTCGGTCGGATGGCTGGACCTAGCAATATGATCCAAACCCTATCGCGCCTTACCTGGGTACACGAGGACGGACAACAGCTGTGTATAGCTGAACCCGGTCATCCCATTCGCGGAGACATGGACCGCGACCCCTACGGCGCCGGGGTGGTTCATAGGATAACAAGAACCGAAACAGGGGCAGCAATCTTTACGGCTGGCCGCTCACAGCCGATCCAAATTCTCGAATCCCAGATTAGGTACGACTAGAGCCCCCTCAATGCTTCGCGCACACCTTGCTCGTGCGAAAGCTGCAACGGCCGCTGCTGCCGGTTAGCCAAGAAGTAGATTTAGGTAAGATGGAATTCCTTGAAAAGAACTGGGCACTTATAGCGGCTAATCCGCTGCCCTTCATCGCGACCGTTATCGTGGTCGGCGGGTTTGTGTGGGCATATGCTTCAATTCATTTTTCTAACCAAATCGCAAGCGCCAAAGGACAAGCAGAGCTCGCAGAAAAACAACGTGATGACTTCAAGAACAAGCTGGCTGTGTCGACGCCCGATGAGGCAAAAACAAAGGTTGACCGCCTGGAGGGCGAGCTCAAGGGTTTGAACAAAATCATCTCCATCACGATTGGCTATCCCTGGAAACCTTTGACGGGGCGGCAGATAGATGATCTCGCCGGGGCGCTCGCAAAGTTAGAAAAACACCGCGTGCAAATTATGTACGCCAACCAGCTCGGAAAAGAGTTGGCCCAAACTTTCCATCAAGCCTTTCAGAAAGCCGGATGGGAAGGAGCCACGTTTTCCGATGGCGGCGGCGCGCACCTTGGCATCATTGCAGGCCCCGGAGCGAAGAAAGCCGCGCTTCTTAAAACAGCTATCGAAGCTACAACCCCGCTCCACATTGAACTTGATAAGCCCACGGTGCCGGAATTCGGCGATCTTGTTTATCTCTTCGTTGGTACCAATCAGAACGAAGCCCCCTAGTGATGCCGGGGAACGGCAACTACTCAACCCCGAAGTTGGCGTGGTTCAGGTCCGGGTTAGCCCCTATCAGCGAGGCCGGCTTCCCTGTAGTCCGGAATATGCGTGAAGGTCGTTCGATCCGGCGTATTCGCCTTGGGCTTTTTCTCTTCCGCTAGCCGCTCTACCTCTGCAGCAACAGCAGCACTCAATCTGGCCGCCCTCGCTTCGATCTTGCCGCCTTCCCCTGGAATTCTGACGCGGTGCCCCATCAGCGCCGCTCCAGCTTCGAGACTTCAACCGACTTTCTTCCGCCCTTGACCAGGACGCTGCCAACCACGAGCGTTGCAAAATCGGCATCACCACCCGCATCCGCAACCACCTCAATCCGGTCGTGCTTGCGGATCAGGTGCTCCACGGCCTCATCGAAATAGCCGCGCGCCAGCACCTCATCGAGGGTATCCGGCGTCTTGTAGAAGAAGACGTTGAACGGCTTGGTGGTGACCGCCAGCGCGAGGCTGTGCGGGTCCATGCGCGGCGGCGCGTCGTGAATGTCGCTCATATCTTGTGTACTCCCGGATTGCCGAAGCCCACGGCCTCGTTGCCGTGGATTATTTCCTGTAACTGCCAGATGCGGTCCTGCACGGAGCGCTTTGCGTACCCAGGACTACCCGGGGGCGTCTCCTCGAAGATCTTGTTCAGCTCTCGCTGTGCCGCGCTGCCGCCGCTGGGAAGCGCTTGACGCGGTTCATCGAACTGCGAACGTCTGCTGATCACGGTGTTGTCTCCATACGTGTTAGCTCGCTGCCGGCCGAGCTCGGACAGGATTTTCAGAACGGCCGGATCATTGCCGAGCCCGCTCGCATCAACCTTCGCAATTAGGTCCGGCCGGTTCTTCGCGATGTCCGCAAACGCGGTTTTCGCGTACGCCAGATTCTCTTTGAAATCGGGCGAGGTGTGCCCGCCCCATTCCTGCACGAGGGAAGCACCCTCCGGCCCGAGCTCGTTCAGTTTGCTGGCCGCGCTCGAGATCATCGCCGTTTCAGCCGCAGCCTGGTCGGTCGCGGTCCTAGTCTGCTGGGTCTCTCGAATCTGCTGGATCGCCTGATGGTTCTGCAGCCAAGGCTGCACGTCGCTAGCCGGCGCTGCCGTGGCGTCGTCTTGGATGGGCTGATAAAGGGCCTGGGCGCCCAAGTGATCGCCAGCAGCCCACGCTTCTGCTGCTGTGCTAACTGTCGCGTTTGTGTCGCTCAATTGTAGGCTCCTTGGTGGGGGTTATAGCGGCCCGATCCTTGGTGAGTTATGGGGCCGGGCTTCCTTCGCTTCGCGGTGGTCGCGAGGACGCAGGCCCCAGCAACCGCGTTAGCAACGTCATCGTGCGCGCCGGGAGCGTGATCGATCGCATCTTTGCCGCCGCGGGTAGCGCGCCGCTCAAGCAGCGCCAACTGTGTGATCAGACGGTCATTGTCGAGGAGATCGGCCGCGCGTGAGTTGATCAAAGGCAACAGAGCCACGTAGAGGTCGGACCGTGAGCGATCGGCCGTCTCGTAATGAACCCCGAACCTTCGAAAACTCTCGCGCGGCCAGTCCCCCCCGAAGCGGTCCCCGACCGCGCGACTGACCCGATAGGACCGCAGTAAGTCACAAAACTCTTGAACGATGGCCTCCGGTGAAAACGGCGGCCGAACCTCTCTGATGGCGTCGAGGACCACAGTGTCGGTCTCCTCAGCGCCTTCCTTGTGGGCTATCGCGAGGGTCATCGAGTCTTTGCCCGAGCCGCCCGCTACGTCCGTGAAGGCAACGTAATGCTTGTTACGCTCGGGCTTGCGCTCCATGACGCCATTCGCGACGCACGCCCGCACGGCCTCGATTGGAATGTATGCGGAGATGTCGTTACGGAACTCACCGAGCCATTCGGCACTTGCAACAGCAACATCATCGCGGAGCGCATCCTGGATGATCTGGGGATCGAGCGTCGGATTGAGCACCAACGAAGGCGCCTTCACCACCAGCACCTTGCTGTCTTTGCCGAAGTGCTCCTGGTACTTGTTGTATAGCAGCCCGGATTTTCGATAGGGCGAGGATATGCCAATGATGATTGAATTCGGCAACGTAGCCGTGCCGGGCTTGATGGCGTCGTAGGTTTCAACATCAGGTGAAGCGGAGCTGTCGTCGCGGTAGAACGCGCACTCGTCCAGCACCGCCGCCAGCACCGGCCGGCCGCGAAGGCTGCGAAAGCTGTTGGTCGCGATCGTCACATCAACTCGGTTGTTGAGCTCCAGGCCGCTGGCCGTCTCACGCTGCACGAGACCAGCGAGCAGCGGAATGTCCTGGAAGTAAGATTGGGTGTAACCGAATATGATCTTGGCCTGGTCGCGGTCCGTCGCGAGGCACAGCACCACCGGACGCTCGCCAGGGCGCAACTTGGAAGCACCGTCGAACATCGCGGCGAGATGCGCCACAAGCACGGAGGCGATGGAATCTTTCCCGGCCCTCCGGCCCGCGATAAGCCAAACTTCCCTGACCGGCTCAGCCGGCGGATCGCGCTCGGCAATAGTGCGGAAGAAGACTTTCTCCGCATCCGTCATCGGGATGGCGAAGATGGCCTTCAACACGACCTTCCACGGATTCCAGCTCGCGCCTGGAAACCATGGTCCATAGAGGTTGGGATCGTCGATGGCGTCGATGATGTTCACGGAAGGCTTTCAATCACGACGACCGTCGAGCCCGCAGCGCTAAGCGCCCAGATCGATTGACGCGGTACAGCGTCGCCCTTGTTCTTGATTGCATAGTAATCTTCAGGCTGCTGGCGCGCATTCTGCGCCCAAACCCTGGCACCGCCCTGCCCGCCCGCGGCCGAGGCGCCAGCAAGCGTCAACCCCTTGCCAGGAGCGGAGGGCGCCGAGCCAAACCCGAACGTCACGGGGTTGGCGCCGGTAACTTGCAGCGTCAGCTCATACCGATTGCTATTCGGCCCGACCACTTGCTGGGCAACGCCGGGGCTGAGGACCGCTGAGCTTGTGGTGGTGTGGTAGGACATCAGGTGGCGGGCTCCTGATTGGAAGGACTCTCAGCGGGCTTGGCGGCCTTGCTGGTGAGGTATTCGCGCAGGCTGGGCGTGGCATCGCGCGCGCGCCGACGAAGCCCCACGGTCTCCAGGAGGCGCCTCTCGGCGTTTGAGAGCGTGGCGAACAGCGCGGGATCTGCGGGCTCACCGAGCAGCCAGCGCGCGGCCAGGCTCTCGCACATCGCGCCAGTGACAGCGGCGCGCTCAATCAGCTGGTGCTCAGCCGTGGAGATGTTCTGCTCGCCGCCGAGGTCTGAGACGATGGCGCCGATAGTCTGCTTCACGGCTTGCGCCGCGCGCGTGCGGCCGTCCAAGTCCGCGAGGGTCATCAGCTTGGTCTTCGGCTCTAGTTCGGTCATGTTTCCTGTGCGCATCGCGCGTGTATCTGCGGGCTTTTTTGCATGTGGACTCATTCACTGCGCGCCGCAACTTGACGTTGGGAAGCGATGGGACGGAGCGTGACGAACTGAGAAATTCTCTCTGCGCTTCACGCGTTACCGAATTACAGAACCGGTGCTGCGGCCTATCATTTACGAGTCAAATCAGTTGCTTAGCGAGTCCGCAAACACCGATTGCTACCGGTTTGCTACCGAACCGCATATTTGTACTGAATGGTACAAAATAGATTGAACCTTGCAGGCTAGCGTATTGAGCAAACCCGCGCGCACGGCGCGAGAAAAAGGCCGCGTGCGCTTCTGCAAGCGCAGCGAGGATCGCCGACCGGCTTTGCGCACCCACACCATCGAACGGCAGTGGAGCCGGCCGGCGTCCAACTCTACTGCTCCACCTGCTCCGCCCAACGTGGAGCAAAGGTGACGCACGTGGGCTCCAATCCTGCTCCACCACCGCCCCTTTATTAGGGGCGGAGGGTGGAGTGGAGCGGAGCGCGAGTAGAAAAGTGAGGTGGAGCAAATCATGCGGCCACCTCTTCATCTTCGCGGACGACAGTGAACTTTCGAGGCTTCCGTTTCTCATCGAGCTCCTCGATCTCGACCAGCGCGCCACTATCGCGCCAACTCTTAAGCAGAGCCCTCACCTTCGCCTTGTCGGCCGGAAGCTTAAGATTGAGCCCCAGCGCGTTCGCGATGGCATTCCCAACCCACAGAGGGGACTGAACATCGGCGCGCCAGGTGCCGACCTTGATGGCGCGCGCGGCCTGATCGAAATCCGCGCCAGTGACGCCGGCAAGCAAATCCGGCCACTCCCAGCACGTCACCACACCAACCTCGTCGCCAGGACCGCCTAAGTGTCCGTTTCCGAGCGGCACACTGACGAGCTTGAACCAATCCTTCTTGTCGGCCGGTTTGTGAAGGTTCGGCTTGTCGTCATAGGTGCTGAAGTAGAGGCGGTGGTTATCCACTCCAGCTTTTTCGCCCTCAGCTTTCGTCATTCTGTTGAGAACGCGAACGGAGCGGCAGCCGTCCGTCTTTGACTTGGCTCCGCGCGCACTCTCAACGGTCACTTCTTCGTTTTCGCCCTGCTTCCGAGTATGATCCACGAGGTGAACAGCGCAATTGCCGCGATCGGCAACTCTGCCCCACTCCTTGATGATCATGTCCTGGGCCGTGTTGTCGTTCTCGGGAACGGCATGACATGAGACAAAAGGATCGATTACGACGATATCGATGTGCCGTTCTTGAATCTGCGAGACGATAGCGTCGACCACGGGCTGCACGATTGTGGTGCCATTGCGCTCAGCAGTCGCTATCACGAGACGCTGATCTCGTCCGCTATCCACAAACAGCCGGTCGCCGATATCGTCAGGCGATAGGCCATAATGGAGCGCTGCGGCCTGGATTTTGCGCTCCGTTTCTTCTTGGGGGTCTTCGAGATTCCAAAGCCAAACCCGCAAAGGACGGGGCGGGGTTACGCCCAAAAGATCTCTGCCCGAGACCTGGGCAAGCGTTTCCGCCGCGGTCAGCGAAGATTTGCCAACAGCACCGGGCGAAACGGACGCTGAGACGAATTTTCGGAGCAGAAGATTGCCATACAACCAATCACGCCGAGGAATATCCGCGGGTGACTTCCAACGATATGGGCTCGCAGTGATAACGTCGCAGACCTGCCCGGTTAAGGCCGCGTGGAGCATTCGGTCCCAGCGTGGCCGACCGACTTTCTCAGTCAGGTTAAATTCTTCCGCGGTGGCGTAGATGTACCCTTCGAGCCACTGCCGATCGCTGTAGATGTAACCGAAACTCTGCATCTCAACGAAGCGAGCGGCATACTCACACAGCATCTCAGCTGCGGTCTCGGCTGGCTGTCGTTTCAGGCGCGATTTGAAGCTGTTGAACTCCTTCACTGCCTCAGAAGCATCCAACTCGTCGACCGGCTTAAGTTTCTCTAGTCGCATCATCGCGCGCCTCCGTACACGAACGGAGCGAGGGCCTCGGCCAGCGAGGCTGCGATGGCGCACTTGCGCATGAGATGCTGCGCTTGAACGAAGCGCATATGCTTGCTATCTACCGGGTCAATCTTGCTAGCCGCCAGATCATCTACCGGAGCCCCGCACGCCGCCAGCGTTGCGGGGTTTTGCTTTGCGACCATCGTTAGGACTTGATCCCGACCAGCGCCTTGAGGCTTGCCGTGGGCACCCGGATAGATTTGCCGATCCGGATCGAGGGGATCTCACCACGCTTGATGGCGTCGTACGTCGCGTTTTTGCCCAGGCCCAAGAAGTTGGCGGTCTCAGTCGGCGTCAGAGTCGGCCGAGTCAAAAGAGCCTCATATTGCTGCGTCATTTGCTTTCCCATGTGAGAGCGGCAAGCCGCCGACTGCTGCGCCCTGAAATCCCTCTGTGTCGGCGAACCCAATTTAACTTGATTTATCCCAGATGCCATGATTTGATACGCCAAATGGCGGAGAATGTTATGGCAAAAATCAAAATGGAAAACAGGGGCGGCGCTCGCAAAAACGCCGGGCGAAAGCCTCAAGCGGTGACAAAGAACGCTTACTTTTCGACGCGGCTGGACGACGCAACCAGGGACCGACTCGAGCGCGAAGCGGAGAAATCGGGCCACTCTCTGTCGAGGGAGATCCAGAACCGCCTAGAAGATTCCCTGAATGAGAAAAATGCTTGGGGGGCACCTCACGTGCGCGACTTCGCCCGATTAGCAATGCATTTGGCTAATCAAGTCGAGGGCGTTACCGGCAAGCAGTGGCTGGAGGATCAGTTCACGTTCGAAGCGCTTAAGCGCGCGCTGGACATCAGCCTCGCGCTACTCAATCCCACGACCTCGGTAATTGTGCCACCTCACCTGCGCGAGATGGAGCAACTTGTTCCGGGATATGCGACTCCGGCGGGGGTGGGCAGCGCAGCCGCGCTGGGATTGCGCGATCGCATGATGATGGACGCACCGACCGGGAGACTGGCTCCAAACGTGCATATGCCAAATAGCTTCTATGAGCTCCCGACACTCGGTGAAAAGCTGTTTTCCAAAAAGGAGGGAAAGAAGTGAAGGGTCACGTCCGCGAGCGCGGCAAGGGCCGCTGGTATGCAGTCATCGAAACCCGCGACGGAACCGGCAAGCGCAAGCGCAAGTGGGTCTCGCTACCGGACGCCAAGGGGAAGCGCGATGCGCAAACAGCCTGCGGCAAGCTGATAACCGAACACAACGGCGGCTCTTATGTCGAGCCATCCAAGACGACGCTGGCTCAGTTCTTTGATCGCTGGCTGAAGCACATCAAGCCGAACGTCTCGCCGCGCACCCATGAACGGTATGAGCAGATTGCGACGAAGAACATTGTCCCGCTAATCGGCGGCAAGATCCTGTCGAAGCTCCAGCCAATCGACATCAGCGAGGCATACGGCAAGGCCCTGGAGACCGGACGCCGGGATGGAAATGGTGGTCTCTCTCCCCGCACCGTCCACCACATCCACCGTGTTCTCTATTCCGCGCTCGGTCAGGCCGAACGGTGGAAGCTGATCGCTCGCAATCCCGCCGCGCTGCTCGAGAAGAAGGACCGCCCCAAGATCGAACGGAAACCAGTCCGGACAATCGACGCGCCGACCACGGCAACCGTTTTCGATGCCGCCCGGGAACGTCGCCTGTTCATTCCGTTGGTGCTAGCAACCCTCTGCGGCCTGCGCCGGGGCGAGATTACCGCCCTCCGCTGGCGTTCGATAGACCTGGACAACGGACAGCTGGCCGTCATCGCCAGCACTGAGCAGACCGACGCCGGCAGCATCCGCGAGAAGGAAGCCAAGTCTGGCCGCTCCCGTACTGTCGCCCTCCCCTCACTCGCCGTCGAGGAGCTGCGGCGCTGGCGGCTCCAGCAAGCCGAGGAATTGCTCAAACTCGGCGTGCGGGCGGATGATGGCTGGCACGTCGTCACCCAGGCGGATGGCGCCCCCCTCCAGCCGCGGAGCCTTACACACGTCATGTCTGACTTCCTGAAGGAGTGGGGCATGACGCTGCACAAGATGCGTCACACCCATGCGAGCCACATGCTGGCGGCAAACGTCCACCCAAAGATCGTTCAGGAGCGGCTAGGACACTCCAGCATTGCCATCACGCTCGACATCTATTCACATCTGATGCCGAATATGCAGGGCGGAGCGGCGGCGGCGGTTGACGACGCTATGCGAGCCGCCATAAAGAAGCGAACCGACGACGTTGGGTAGCAAAGCGGTAGCAGAGTGCTCGAAATGTTCTCTGCGAAGCAACGAAAAGCCTAGCAATTTCAAGTCTCGGAAGGGTGGCCGAGTGGTTTAAGGCACCGGTCTTGAAAACCGGCGTGCCCGCAAGGGCACCGTGGGTTCGAATCCCACCCCTTCCGCCAGTATATTGTTCTCCTCTGTTCGTAGTCGTTCGAAGTCCACAGCAAAATCAGTGACTTGCGTCGGAGAGCTGTACTTCGCAGTTCGCCGGTGTTCCTTCTAATCGGGTCACTGACCGTGGTTTTTGCCCGTGGGTTCGGAGGACGGTTTTTCCCGGAGGAACGATGGCTGGAAGGCTCAAACCGCTCGACGTACAACGCCAAACCAAGCCCGGCAAATACGCCGATGGCGATGGGCTCTACTTGATCATCGCCGGACCAACATCGAAGAGCTGGTCATACAGATATTGGAAAGACGGCAAGGAGCGCTGGCACGGGCTAGGCTCTCTAAAGGATGTATCGCTAAAGGATGCGCGGCTGGCACGGGATGCGGCGCGGCTGCGCGTGAAAGGCGATCGCACCACCGCTGGCGTGGACATAGTGGAGGAGAGGCGAAAGGCGCGCGAAGAAGCGAGAGCCGTCGAGGCCAAGGTTGTGTTGCCCACGTTCGAGGAATGTGCGGAAGCCTACATCCGGACGAATTGGTCGACCTGGAGCGAGAAGCATCGCGATCAGTGGCCATCCTCCCTCAAGCGCTACGCCTATCCCACCATCGGCAAGCTGACCATCCCAGAGATTAAGCCGAGCCACATCCACGATCTGCTCAAGCCGATCTGGGTGGAGAAGCGCGAGACTGCGAACCGTGTCCGCGGCCGGATCGAAACGGTTGTTGCGAAGAACGTTGATATCGACGATCCAGACTTCCGCAATCCGGCCGAACTGACGAGGCAGTTGCGCGAAAAGCTGCCAAAGCGCCCCAAGCGGGTCGTACGCCATCATCCGGCCTTACCTTACAGCGAGGCGCCGGCGTTTTTGAAGCTCCTTGCCAGTGCGCCCGGAACAGCTGCCGCCATGGTACGCTTCCTAATCTTCACGGCTTGCCGCACCAACGAGGCCATTGAAGGGCATTGGTCCGAGATCGATCGGCCGGGCTCGACTTGGAAAATTCCTAGCGAGCGAATGAAGATGGACCAGGACCACCACGTTCCCTTGACGGATCCCGCGTTGGCAGTTCTCGACGAGATGCGCGATGGCCGCCAGGGCGAACTCATCTTCACCAATCCCGATGGCAGGGCATTCTCCGAGAACGCGATGCTCGCAGTACTTGATCGTCTCGGCTATGGACACGTGACAGTGCACGGCTTCCGGTCGACTTTCGCAACTTGGGCTGAGGAATGCACCGACTATCCGGATGGCGTGCGCGAGGCCGCGTTAGCCCACAAGTACAAGAGCGAGACAACCGCGGCGTATCAGCGAGGGCAAAAGCTGGAAAAGCGAAGAGCACTAATGAAGGATTGGGCCGCATTCCTCACGGGCGCCAACGTAATCCAATTTGGCGACCGCACGGCTGGATGAGGCCGTTGGGCGGATGTCCGGATGGTGACCATCCGGCCAAACGGGAGCACCCATCATGCCCGTCGAGATGTTCACTTACGCCGACTTGGGCGAACGACTCAAAATCTCCCCAGAAGCTGCAAGAGCGCTCGTCAAACGACATCGCTTGCCGCGCTCCCGCTCCAACGATGGCAAGACGCTGGTACAGGTCGACCTTGCGGAAATCAGCCATTCTCCTGTCACGCGCGCACCCCAGCCCCCCGGGCCGGTCACCAGGCGGTGACCGCCCTAAAGGAACACATTGCGACGTTGCAGGCGGATCTTATGGAGATGAAGTCTGTCGCCGGCGGTCACCGGGCGGACTTTGAGAGAGAGTATGACCGCACCAACAAGCTCCTAGCCGAACTGCTTAAGGCAAATATTGAAACTACGGCTGCCCAAGCGAGAGCCGCGCACCTCGAGGGGGCGCTGTCGACGGTAAGGCAGCCTTGGTGGCGGAGGCTTTCACGCTTGTCCCACTGGAAGTCATCGTTTGTCGGAAACGGCCGTTGGCCGGGTAACGCGCTCAAGACCGTAATTCGTAGAGCGAACAAGGAAGATCGAGCGGCTGCGTAGATGACGTAGATCGTAAATGCGAGGCGCAGTCGCTGAATCGCGCTCCGCCCTCCGCTATTGCCCCTTGGAGCAAATACCTGCAGCTAGTTGTTCTTGGCTTCGTACGCACGGATCAGCGCTAGATTCGTCGAAACGCGCTCACTGAGTGAAGATGCCTCTCGTTCGGCATCGTTCCCGCTGACGCCATCGGAATGGCGCCCCGCCTCAAAACTAGCGAACTCCTCGCGATCGCTGTCTACGACCCAACGAAGCCGACCGATTGATTTCCTCGAGCTTTCCACGGCAATGCACCCCGCGTCGGCGGCCCGGCACACTGCCCCCGCCGATAAGTGTGCCGGGCCTAGCCAGTCAACGCTGGTCGAATCCTGACCGGCTACCGTCGATATTGGGGCCGCAATGTGATTTTGGGAATTGTTTGGCTGCAACACTCGTTAGATTTCGCCGAGGTCGTGCGACGCAGCGCAGACCTTCGCCCGACGTGCCGATCCAAATCCAAGCTCCAGTCTGAACGAATGGTCCCATGCATCGGCCACCAACAGGCTAGAATCATGCCTGCAATCTAGCGCGTCGAGGACCTCGGTCGATTTCTAGCGTTGGTACTATCGAAGCGTTCGACTCCCGCTCCATCGCTATTCAGCCCCCTGCCCCAGCGATGGAGCCGGACAGGAGGAGATCGACTCTCTGAGGGCCGGATAAGCCCAACTCACAAGAAGAACGCCGAGTGACCTCGAAGCGCCGCTATCGGTTCCTGCGCCCGACCGCGATCTGCGCAGCCAAGCATGCTCGTCTTGCGCCCGTGGCACTTCTTACGAGCAAATGTGGAGGGTGATGTGCAACTACATTTTACACGGGTCCATATCCCAGCGCATGTGAGGCATTGAACGAGATGGAGGCGATCAAATAGCTGAATCCCTCTTCTTCGTTTCTGCTCGCAAATCTGCTGATCGATCATCATTTATCGCACCCGCTGCGCCGATTGGCCTTTCGTTTCCAGGGGCGACCAGCGGAAGTGTCATAGAGATCGAAGTCCCCTTCCCAAGGGCGGAGGCCAGCGTGATACGACCGCCCAGTTGCTTGGTCACGAGGTTATGGACGATGTGAAGGCCGAGCCCGGTACTGCCCTTCGCCCGCCGCGTGGTGAAGAAAGGATCGAACACGTTTCGCAGGGCGTCCTCCGAAATGCCTATTCCGTCATCAGAAAAAGTAATCTTTACGAAGTCGCTGCCGATGCGGGTTGCCTCAATCAACATGTCGCCGCAAGATCGGTCAGCAAAGCCGTGGGTAACGGCATTGAAGATCAGGTTCGTCAACACCTGACCGTAAGCGCCCGGATAGCTCTCCATGATGATGTCGGAGGGAATATCGAGCGCCAGTGGACTGCGAGGTTTAGGCAGACCGGGAACGACGCTGGCCACGATTTGCTCGGTTGCAATCCTGAGGTCAAAGCTGCGGCGATCTGCTAGATCGCGATCGACGGCAACTTGCTTGAACGCCTGAATCAGCTTGCCAGCGCGCTCCAGATTGGCAACCAGCTGGTTGGCGGCGTCGCGGTTGCTGTCGACAAATTCCGAGAGGGACGAACGGCGCACAGGACCGGAGATTGTTTGATTGGCAAACCTTGAGCAGCGTTGTGCGAGTGTCGAGGCGACCGTCAAGCTGGTACCAACAGGGCTGTTGAGCTCGTGTGCGACCCCCGCAACAAGGCGCCCGAGTGCGGCGAGTTTCTCGGTCTCAATGAGATAGCGCTGGGTTTCGCTGGCGTGCAGCGCCGCTTCGGCAATCCTCCGTTTGTCGCGGATTTCGGCAAACAGTGCCGCCAGAAGCGATGCGCCGATGGTCACGAGCAGAATGCTGACCTGCGCTGCAGCGACGCGCTCGTCTATCGCAAGGGTGGGATTGCCGAAATAGCCAATGCCAAAGGTCGTCGTCCAAACGATTGAAAGACTGACGATGAAAGCCGCAGCTGCGGCAAAAACCGGCCGGCATCGCGCTGCGAGCCATAGCAGCGGCGCAAAAAGGACAGCGACTGGTCCGACGTTTGACAGAAGATCCGAACGCAGGAAAATGGCCAGCGCGCTCACCAGCGCCAACATCGCGACGGTTAAAGCGCCCTCCAGAAGCTCGGCCACGGGCGGCCGGTCCCGCGCAGCTGAGGCGAACTCGATGAGCAATGGCGCAACGACGATGATCCCCAGTGCGTCAGATGCGAACCAATGCTGCCAGGTAACCCATATCGGAGTGGTCGCGCTGTGAAAGAACTTGAATACAACAGCGCCGCCGACGCCGGACACGGCAGTCGCGACGGATGCTGCCCCGACCAATGCAATCACGTTGTGCGGCTTGGCCAACGTGAAGCCGGAACCATGGTAACGGTCGATCAGCCATGCCGCGAGCCCGGCCTCGAAAGCATTACAACAGCCGAAGAGAATGGCACCCCAGAGATTTCGATCGCCAAGCAGGTTGGCCAAAATGGTCGCAACCATCGTGCCGA
This sequence comes from Bradyrhizobium sp. 604_D8_N2_3, assembly GCF_051810765.1. Lineage (NCBI taxonomy): Bacteria > Pseudomonadati > Pseudomonadota > Alphaproteobacteria > Hyphomicrobiales > Nitrobacteraceae > Bradyrhizobium > Bradyrhizobium sp. 604_D8_N2_3. The sequence continues at coordinate 4,840,464 of NZ_JBPWPM010000001.1, forward strand.
AGATGACCGGCCATCGCGCGCGGGCCCCCAGAACGATCAGAGCGCCTGCCGACACGCCCGCCGCCGGCCAGAACACTGCCACGCCCTCCGGCTTGGTCAGCAATTCGAGGCTAAGCCGCGCAGCGGTGAAATACGCAATAGCGATAGCAAATGTGAGTGTGATGACGCCTGCCCACTTCGTCGGATCAAACGCGGCGGGCATCGCTCGTTGAATCTTCGTGACTTTTGCCGCGAGGTCGGACATGGGCGGGTCTACCGAAGGTTCCAGATATAATGACGGAACCATCCGCAGGCCTCAAGTGGCCTGAATATGACAAACTCGAGGCAGCGTCCGCTCTCAGCCCATCAGCGAAGTGGCGACACCTAGATTGGGGGCCGCTTGGTGGGGTGGAGCGGACTGACTTTGCTCGCTCTGAGTTCTTCGCATCTTGACCCGGAAGGGACTTCGTCAAGCGAACGCATCCGTTGCAGACGATCTGTACCACGCGTAGCGGCGATCTGGATTTTTCTGCTGCGCAATCGCACTTTACGCGAAACCGACATTGGTCCCACAGGCGGTCAATCGGCTAGATTTTGCTGTGGCTTACGCGATCGGGACAATGGCGGCCTTTTGGCTGATCAAGGGGACCTATGCGTTTTTCGTCTGAAGGCCGCGCCGTTCTGCAGCGTATTGGTAGTCGTTCGGGTTGTGCTAGCCTGCTGAAATCCTTTGGCCGAAAAACGCTGTGGCAACCACTTGTCGTGAGACTGGCATGCCCGACTTCAGGAAGCGCCCCATCATCCTCGCGGCCGTCGTGTTGATGGCTATGATTGTTGCGGGGAGCCATCCCGCCCGCGCGCAGACCCTGAAAACCGTCAAAGAGCGCGGTTCGCTGAATTGCGGTGTCAGCCAGGGACTGCTGGGATTTTCCAGCATGGACGACAAGAGCAACTGGAGCGGTTTCGACGTCGACATATGCCGGGCGGTTGCGGCAGCGATTTTAGGCGATCCCGCCAAGGTGACGTTCACCCCGCTCGATGCAACCTCCCGCTTCGCGGCGCTGCAGTCGGGCAAGATCGATTTGCTGTCGCGCAACTCGACCTGGACGATGTCGCGGGAGAGTTCGCTCGGTCTGATGTTCGCCGGTATCGCCTATTATGACGGTCAGGGCTTTCTGTTGCGGCGGGATACCGGGATCGACACCGCATTGCAGCTAGGAGGCAAGACGGTTTGCACCCAGACCGGCACCACCAGCGAACTGAACCTGACGGACTATTTTCGCACCAAGGACATGGCACTGAAGGTGCTGGCACTCGACACCGCGGAAGAGAGCCGAAAAGCCTATGATGATCGCAAATGCGACGTGCTGACCAGCGACGTGTCGCAACTCTACGCCGAGCGCCTCAAGCTGTCCGCGCCCGACAGCCACATCATCTTGCCGGAGGTGATTTCGAAGGAGCCGCTTGGGCCCGCGGTGCGGCAAGGCGACGACCAGTGGTTCAACTTGGTGAAGTGGACACTCTATGCGGTGATCAATGCCGAGGAATTGGGTGTCAAGTCGGCAACGGTCGACGACGCCGCGAAATCGCAAAATCCCGACATCAGGCGCCTGCTCGGCGGCGAAGGCGAGTTCGGCGAGCAGCTGGGCCTTACAAAAGATTGGGCCGCTCGCGCGGTGCGCGCAGTCGGCAATTACGGCGAAATCTACGAGAGAAATGTTGGAACGCAGTCGAAGCTCAGTATCCCGCGCGGACTGAACGGGCTCTGGACGCAGGGCGGAATTCAGTACGCGCCTCCCGTCAGATAATTCCTTTTGGGGGCCGACCATGGACGTGGATTATTATGCGCTGATCACGAAAGCCGTCGCAGGCAAAGATGCCGCGGCGCGCGACCGGATTTACAAGGACGCCTTTGGACTGATCACGCGATCCCACCTCACGCGCGAGGCCGCGTCGTCGCACGCCGCCGCGCTGGAGGACGCCATCCGGCGGATCGAGGATGACATGGCCGCCGAGGAAGCGAACGCCGCGGCTGAAATCAACGAGGTGTTGTCGACGGGGAGGAACTGGAAGCCGCTCGCCATCGGCGCGGCTGCGCTCGTTGCTGCCATCGCCGCGTCTGCCTTGCTCTACGTCTATGTCGCTATTAAAGGACCGGCCATTGTTGCCAGCAATGCCGCATCGACGCCGCCCAAGGTGCAGCGTGTGCGCGAAGAGGCCGTCATGGCGGATCTCAAGCCTGGCGTCGATGGCGGCTCCACAGGCGAAGGCCTGCCGTTCGCGCTACAGCGACAAGTGGTCTTTTACCGGACCACCGTCGTTCCCGGCTCGATCGTGGTCGACCGCGAAAACCGCTTTCTCTACCTGATCGATAACAACAATTCCGCGCGCCGCTACGGCATCGGGATCGCGCAGGCCTGCCAGAAGGGCGGCAGCTTCTTCCGCATCGCAAACAAGCTGGAATGGCCGGACTGGCAGCCTTCCGCTACGAGTAGCAGGGACACCGAAGCCTTGCAGGCGTCGGCCGGCCGTCCCGGCAGTTTCCTCGGCGCCCGCGCACTGTTGCTCGACAAGCCCGGACTGCTCATCCACGGCACGAATTCGCCGAAGACGATCGGCCATCTCGTCTTTTCCGGATGCATTCGGCTGGTGAACGACGATGTCGAGGATTTGTACCGGCGGGTTTCGCTGGAAACGCGGGTCGTCTTCATCACCTAAACAACTCGCGAGATAGGCAGGAGTCAGGGTGGGCTGGACAACGCCTTACGTCCACACATGGCCGATAGTGTTGCAAAAGTCGAAAATCGAACGGCCCTAAAAACCTCGCGAGAGTAGATCTTTAGACTTCTCCGCTGCCGCGTCGCTATTCAGCTCCGCTACGAAGGTCCGTGGTCGATTTCGGATGAAACGATATGGTCCCTCACGTCGCGCGCGTAAAACGCATCAGCGGCTCTAAGAATTTTCGTTCGTCACCCCAAAAAGACTGTTGCAACACAATCGGCCCTTAGCCGACCGTTTGCCAAGCGCGTGGTCATATCGACTTCTTGGGGCAGACCGGCCCCCATTGAGATTGGGCGCAATCAACGCTTTTGCCCCCCAGTGTCCTATGCCGCTCGACGCCCTTCTTTGGCAGCGAGGTGATGTATCGGCCGGCATCGCGCAATGTGACCAGCTTACGGCCGGCTACCTCAATCGGACTTTCGAACAGCCGCCCCCGCCCCGTTCTGCCATTCAACGCTCTCCTGGCCATTAGATCGTCGGCGGATTAGGGCCCGTCGTTGAGCGCAGCGCTTTCCGGCTCATCATAGCGGGCCCTTTGTTTCGCCAGATTTCTAATTCCATCCTTTCAAGTTTCGAATTAATGGGGAGAATCGACGTGGCTACAGGGACGGTGAAGTGGTTTAACGCGACAAAAGGCTATGGGTTTATTCAACCTGACAAAGGCGGCAAAGACGTATTTGTCCATATCTCGGCCGTTGAGAGGGCCGGCCTGAGCAGCCTCAACGAGGGCGCTAAGGTCAGCTATGAACTAGTCACGGACCGCGGCAAGGAATCCGCCGGAAATCTTCGGGTTGGATAGAGTTTGCGAGGCCCGCCGGTTCACGCTGGCGGGCTACTTCACGATCCGATATTTCTTGGGCGCCTTGCGCCTTGGTGGTGTGTCCGGCGTACGCTGTTTTCCGAGGTCTCAAACAGAGGCAGGAAATAATGTCAGCTACAGAAATCCTAAAGAGGGCATTCACGCTCGCCCTTTATATTGCGGCGACAACGACGACGCTCGCAATCGCCCAAGAAGCGACATTTTCCGAAGGCGAGCGACTTGGCCTTGCAGCTTGTTTGTCCAAATGCCCCGATAACGACAAGGCATGCAACAATCGGTGCATCTCGAATTCTCAAACCAAAGGCCGTGTGTGGGGCGACGATGTGCGCGTTTGCATTAGGGGTTGCCGGGTAGGCACCCAAATGAAAGATCAGATATTTGGTTGTATCACGGGCTGCCGCCTTGATCGGATCGTCCGGTAGAAGCCCAGCGATATTCTCGCCGGCATCGTGCAGCGTCACCAGCTTGCCGCCAGGCACTTTGATCGGATCGTAAAATGGGCGGCCCCAGCCCCGATCTGTCATTCCTTGCGCGTAGCGCTAGGGGCGCTTTGTTGTCCACAGTGACGATCGCGACACACCGCATCGGCGCGACTCGCCGTAGGCTTTTGCCGCGTCCTTCATGGCGCTTTTCCTCCCTTAGACTTGAGCCCGTCGCGAATGGCGGGCTTCCTTCGATAGGAGTTCGACGCGCCTTACCGCAGCGGCCCATCGAAGAACTGGCGCAAGTTGAAAAACCCGGCGAGCGAGGCGGCGCGCCGCGAGGGCGAGAAGGAATGCCGGTAAGGCTGCGGGCCATGCGCCAATTGTTTGAGTCAATGCTGCCGGAAATGTATACGACGCTGCTGGAGAGATGCCGCAAACGATCCTGGGCGCGGGCTGGCTGTGAGATCATTCGAAACCGACTGACACAGCCTGTCAGCCCGACTGCGCCAGGCGTCGCGGTCCTTCTTCACATCTGACAATTCGTTGCGGAGCAGCTTGATAATTTGGGACTGGGTGTCGATCTGCGCCTGTAGCAGAGCCATTTCCGCCCGTTCCCAACCCGCAGCGTCTTGCCCCACTGACAGGTCGGCGGCATGTCCCTCGGCTGCTCCAAAGGCGTATACGCGGTGCAGCAGCAACTCGGCGGTGTCGATCTGGCCGATGTTCAATTCCCCGGATACCGGGTTAGCTTCCTTTAGGCTCAACATGATGGGCCTCGTTTCAGGTCACCCCCATGCAACCTCCCAGACCCGGCTTAACCATTCCTTAACCCTGGACCCACTCCTTCCCGGTTAAGGCGGGGAATCGTTGCCCGGCAATTTCACCGACCGCCCAACGCCAAAATTGCTCCGCCGCGCCAACAGCCTGGCCAGGTTGGTCTTAGGCAAACAGCGGCAGCGGGGTCTGGGCCTGCAAGCGCATGCCCAACATCGAGATCTCCCGCGGGCTCCTCTCCAACAGCCACCCGCCAACCAGCCGCGCTTGGCCAGCTTCGGTGCGAGCGGTGTATCGACCATCACCTATCTGGATTGTTGATCACGGGCTTCACCAGCGCCTATTTGATCAAGCGCGATCCGTTGGCGGATATCAAGCCATCTTTCAAAGACGACACTGATATCGTCCCGCCATCTCCACACGAGCCGACATTTTGCAACTGTAAGAAAGCCGTCAAGCGTGATGTAGAAGCGTATTGGAAGAAGACCCAGCCGATCAGCGTGGACTTGGGCGTGCGTCCGGCTAACGCCGTAAGCAGTAATGCTCAATTCTCGGCCTTCAAAAAACAGTAGGCCATCTGTGGAATGCTTGATCATGTGCCATCCTCAGTCCGTGGCCGCGCTGGCTTTGGCACTTTCAGGAACAGCATGCTGAATCAGCGCTGACGATATCGCTATCTAAGCGTCGCTGATATCGAAAATACGATACACGGTTAAACGGCCATCTTTAGTAAAATGGTCACGGCCTCGCGCGGTGTCGCTTTGCTCATTGCGCGTGCTCGGTGGCAGACGCGAAGCATGCTTCGGTACTAGGCGTTGAGGCCGCCGAGAACGGTCAGGATCAGGCAACCGTGCGCGTTGCTGTTGTTGGCCCAGTGTTCACGCAGCGACCGGAACGACGGGCCTCGCTCATTGTGATCTCCGAAACCAGATTCAACGGATCGCGGATTGATCGCGCCAAGCGATCCATTCGTGCGACCAAGATGACATCGCCCGCAGCGAGCACGGCGATCCTCAGAGCTCTCCGCGTGTAAGACTCCTTCGAATGAAGGCATTCCGTAGTTTATCACCGTAGCAAATTACGCGAGCTGAACGCGCAAAGTAAAATTCCGCTGAGATACCAATATAGTGAGCCGCCAAATGCAGAGGAGTGGATATCCGCTAACGTTAATGGATCGGCCTGCAGGCGCTGTTTTCCGCGCTTACTGTTCGTATGTGCGTCGCAGAGCTACTGCCGTTGGGGCATCAGCGGAGGTGAGCCCTACCCTAGCGAGCCTGCTCAGTCCGCTTCAACCTGGGCCAGGAGCCGACTAGTTGGTAAGATTCGCGTTTGAACTCTCCCGCGCCGTCATTACTGTGACTGGATTGCCAATTGCCTTTCCCGCCGCGCGGATGGTGTCAATGAACAGCTTCGCGGCCGGGTTCAAACCAATCGGACCACCATGTCCTCTAGCTCCAAAGCTAGTATCGCCAAGAAAGCGCGCACGAAGGCTGAGGCGGATTTTGCCACCTGGCTCATGATGGCCAAGCTCGGTGGTTTCGATGACCTGCCGTCCAGCGCCCAAAGCTTTCTGACTAACTATCGAACTCGGCTCGAGACAATGAGCGAGGCCGAGTCCACGGCCCTAGCCGTTCGCGAGGTCTACAGCGCTTATTACAGCGAGATGGGAGGCGTGGGCGCGCCCCCGGAACCAAAGGCTCGCACACCAATGACAGAGGGCAAAGTCGTGCGGCTCAAGAAACGGCCTAATCAGCCCGGTCTATCGGCTGCACTGCATTCGACGAAGCCAATGATCCGAGAACTCCTTCCAGCACTGCTGATTTTCGCGAGCGTGGTGGCTCTGATTGTCGCATATAGATTTCTGGCGCAGTAACACTGCCCGCGGATTGTGGGGACGAAGTGCCGCTCACAGTAACCGCGGACATCGCTGCACTTCGCATTTGTGCCAAAAGCGGAAGTGATCCCGACTCGCGGCGTCGCGAAACGGCGATTGTGCGATACATCGAGAATGGCTCTGTTTAGCTACTTCCCTGCTTAAAGGGAGCGGCCGCCGCGCCGGCCCCTCCCCATTTTGGCTGCGGGGGCGAGCCACGTCCTCGTGTGCCGTCGGAGACGGGCAATGACCATAAGAACCTTTTGCACGCTCGCCGCCGCCATCTTTGCCCTGAGCGCGCTTTTGCAGTTGATCCGGATTGTGATGCGCTGGTCCGTACCTTGAATGGCGTCGATGTACCGTTTCGGGTGAGCTGGATTGCCGTCACCGTGGCGGGCGCGTTGAGCTTCGTCGGTTTCCGCGCCGCCATGCGCAGCTAATTGCTGGCAGAGCCCACCCGGGCCGATCTGTCGCCGGGCAGCGGAGCCACTTCCCTACCGCGGATATCGAGCCGTCGTGCTCTACCGCGACAGCGGCTTAGTGCAATTCGCGTCGGTTGGCATACCTGCATCCATGTCCGGTCTTCCCCGAACAGCCGACGCCGAAGTGATGGGTACGCTTCGACGCTAAGGGCCAACAACGGACCTCCGGGCATGCTTAGGGTTGTCCGATTTTGCATTGTCAACCATCGCGGCAGGTGCGAAACTTCTCAAACAAATCGATCTGCGAGCAGCGCATGCGCGCTTGAGCACAAAGAACTGGAAGGACTGCGGAAAATGTTTACTAAGCGCGATCTTCTTCGTTCGGCCGCCTTGGCTGCCATCACTGCATCGACGGCGAAGTCTGTCCCCGCGCACGCACAGACCAGCGTCGATCGCTCAGGTTTTTTCGAGGCAAAAGACATTGCCGAGGCAGGGTTCGTCTACGGCCTGCCTATCGTGATGAACTATGCCGTCATGCATGAATATGCGATCGATCGGAATTCTGGGCAGTTCAAGGCTCCGTTCAATCAGATCAAGAACGAACCTAACGTCTTCACCTACAAAGATACCGCAATCGTCACGCCGAACAGCGACACACCCTATTCCTTCGTGTGGATGGATTTGCGGGCGGAGCCGGTGGTGCTCTCGGTGCCGGCGATCGATCCGAAGCGCTACTACTCGGTCATGCTATGCGACGGCAATACCTACAATTACGGCTATATAGGCACCCGTGCCACAGGGAGCGAGGCCGGCGACTACATGGTGGTCGGGCCCGACTGGAAGGGCGACACCCCGGCGGGCATCAAGCAGGTGTTTCGTTCGAGCACACAGTTTTCCGTCGCAGGCTATCGCACCCAGCTTTTCGGTCCGGAAGATCTCGACAACGTCAAGAAGGTGCAGGCTGGCTACAAGGTGCAGATGCTATCGGCCTATCTGAAGCAGACGCCGCCGCCGGCCGCGCCAACCATCGACTTCCCCAAGATCGATAAGGAACTCGTGAAGACCAACTTCTTCGATTATCTCGACTTCGCGCTGCAATTCGCGCCGGCGCAGGGCAATGAGAAAGAGATACGCGCCAAGCTAGCACGCATCGGCATTGGGCCTGGCAAGACCTTCAACTTTAAGGACCTCCCTCTGGAGCAGAAACTGGAGATAGGCCTTGGCATGAAGGAAGGCCAGCGGAAAGTCGACGAGGCCGTCGCCAATGTCGGCAAGGCGATCAATGGCTGGCGGGTTAGCGGTCTTCCAGGCGATAGCGCCCACTACAATGGCGACTGGTTGAAGCGTGCCGTCGCCGCTCAGGCCGGCATCTATGGTAATGACCCGGCGGAAGCGACCTATCCATTCACGCGCGTTGACGGCGACGGTCAAACGCTCGACGGCAGCAAGCACAACTACACACTGACTTTCCCGGCCGGAAAACTGCCACCGGTGAATTCGTTCTGGTCGCTGACGATGTATGACGGCAAGTCCCAACTCCTGATCGAAAATCCGATCAACCGCTATCTGATCAACTCGCCGATGCTGCCGAACATGAAAAAGAATGCGGACGGATCACTAACGCTCTACATCCAGAACAAGTCGCCCGGCGCTGGCAAGGAAGCAAACTGGCTGCCGGCGCCGAACGACACGATCTATCTTGTCATGCGGCTCTACTGGCCGAAGACCGAAGCACCTTCGATCTTGCCGCCGGGCGAAGGGACATGGCAGCCGCCCGGCATAAAGCGGATCGCATAGAGCGATACAGAGAGCGGCCAACTAAAGGCTCGAGCACCACGCGGTGGAGAACCCCATTGCCAGTGCGCCGGCTGATTGAACGGATGCAATGTCGCCTTAGGGTCACAAGCGGCGGTCGAAGTGAGCACGGCCCCGCGTCCGATCTGCCGCCGATAGCCGACACTACAATGGTCTCAGCCTTGTTCGGCTAAGGGCCAATTGCTGAAATCGCCGGCTGAGAGAGTCGCGGGAGACTCTTTCGAGCCGCCCGCGAGCATGATCAGACGCCTTGCTAGGCTATCTAGTCTCGCGACGTCCTAATCTCCTTTTGCGCGAGTCCTCTTCATCTGTTCTTTCACCTCCGTCAGAACCTGGGCCAGGCTGTAGGACGCCGGGGACTGCAGCGACGGGTACGGCCCGTAGCTTTCGAGCTCCTGCAGCCACAGCGCCTGGCCAACAGGAATGATGTTCCAGTCGTAGATATAAGCGGTCACCGGTCCGGCGAGTGCGCCGCTCTGACCCATAAGGCTTGACGGCTGGAAACCAACCGAACCCTCGAACGGATCCCGCTTGATGTTGTTGACCAAAGGCCAATGGAAGGTATGGACCCCCAGGAGGCCACCGCTCGCGGCCTCTGATGCCATCGCGAAGTAGATCTTCCAGTTCTTGTAGCGCACTGCCGACGGAACCGGACCTCCGTAGTAGAAGAAGTGATCGCGTGCCGATTTGTCCGACTTGCCGGTCAGATAGTCGAGCTGGTTGACGCCTTGAAGCTTGGTCTTGACGATGCCGGGATACGTGCCCGCCATGATCTGCCTGTTGAGGTCGTTGCCCTTGGCGCCACCGGCGATTTCAACAAAGGTCGGTAACCAGTCGTACGATGCGAAGATGTCGTCCAAGACTGTGCCAGGCTTGATTTGGCCCGGCCAGCGAATGACGCACGGAGCGCGCATGCCGCCCTCCCAGGTGGTCAGCTTGCCACCCTTGAACGGCGTGTTGCCGCCATCGGGGTAGGTGATCACTTCGGCGCCGTTGTCGGTGGTGAAGACTACAATCGTATTGTCGAGCTGGCCCATGTCTTCGAGTTTCTTGATCACATAGCCGATGTTGTCGTCCATCTGCTTCATGCCGGCTTCGTTGACGCCCCAGTCCCTGCCACCGGGCGTCCCTACCATTGCCATGTACTTGTCGGACAGCATGGTGGTGATGTGCATGCGCGCCGGGTTATACCAGACGAAGAACGGCTTGTTGGTCTTCTTCGGGTCGTTGCGGTCGAGAAAGTCGATGACCTTGGCCGAGATTTCCTCATCCGCGGTTTCAGAGCGCTTCAGCGTCATCGGGCCCTCGTCCTTGCACGTCTGGTTCCTCTCGGTGCCGTCGGAAGAGGTACAGGCGATTACCGGCCGCGGCGGCGTCATGCACAGCGTGGTCGCGGGATCCACCGCGCCTGGGACCTCCGCGAGTCCGCGCACCGGCGTGTTCTTGCAAGGCGCAACGATGGCCTGTTCAATCGGAGTCTTGTTGATGTCGGGGAAGCTCACGCCCTGCATCGCATCGAGGTGATAAAGGTAGCCCCAGAACTCCTGGAAGCCGTGTGCCGTCGGCAGCGCTGCCGAGTGGTCGCCAAGATGGTTCTTGCCGAACTCGCCGGTGTTGTAGCCGAGGTCGAGCAGGAACTTGGCCAGCGACGGCGTGCCGGGCTGCAGGAAGGATGGGCTGCCGGGCAGTTGCGGCGGAATCATGCCGGCGCGCAGCGGCGTCATGCCGGTGAAGAAGGCGGTGCGCCCGGCAGTGCAGCTTTGCTCGGCGTAGTAGGTCATGAACTTCGCACCCTCTCGTCCGATGCGGTCGATGTTGGGTGTCTCACCGACCATCAGGCCTTGATGGTAGATCCTCGGCTGCATAATGCCGATGTCGTCGCCCATGATGAAGAGAATGTTTGGTTTCTGCTGCTGTGCCGCAGCGGGCATGCTCGTCAGCCCGGTTATTGACAATGACATAAGTGTCGTTGCTCCGAGGAATGTAGCCGTGACCCGCTTATGCCAACCTGTCTTCTTCCTCGGCGAAACGCTCGCTCCAGCTCGCGGCCTGTTCTTGAGAATGCAGTCAAACATGGTCACTCTCCGGTTGCAGTGCTGTCACGCTTTTTGCCTGACGCACGGAAAGCCAACCTCCAATTCTCGGGAGAGCCCGCTTTTGATTCAGATCAAGCAGGACAACCATCGAATGCGGTTTGCGACCAGGCGTTCGTGCGTACGTCAGTGATGCTGACATTGACGGACAGCTCGTTAGCCTTCTGTTTGCGATTTCATCTTGTCCGGAGGCGGACATGTTTGCCGCGCGCGTCGCGGGAGCCGGGCGGAGGACCGTTCGTCAGACACAAACTGCGGGCGCAACATTGAGATCGATTACGAACGAATCGTCCAGAGTTCGGCCCGACGTCCGGTACGGGTCAAACTGAGAAGAACTCAGTACGAGCATATGATTTCCGCTTTGCCCTCGAACTCGGACATTGCTCGACGCAGTCGGCGGGCTTTTGGGACCACAAACCCATGGTTGGCCCGCGTGCCCGCCCTCCCCACACCGGATTTTCCGCCTAAATCATTTGCCTTGCCGTCACGGCAAATAGCAGGCCCGATTAGGGTAATCGACCGTCTTCTTCGGCTGGTAATTCCATCTCCAACTCCAATGCCCGAGCTTTCACGCGCTCCCGGCGCATCCTGGGTGGACGTTCCGGCGACGCCATTCCTCCGAGCTGCAGTCGAATCTTGCAGAGTTAAAGTACAGCGCAAATGACCAAATCAGCGCCACGATAAAATTCCGAAGGCAACGCGGCCGAACATAACTTTCAGGCGAGCGCGCCCGGCGCGCCATAGCGCTCGGCTAAGACGGCGCGGACGCGATCGATCGCCTCCATCGATCGGACATAGCTGTCGGCGGGCAGCGGGAACGGCTTGCCCTCCTGCAGGGTGGCGCGTACCGCCGTAAGCTGCGCCTCAAAGGTGCTGGGGCCTTCGAGGGTCTCGGTGCGCTCCTTGCCGTCCACGTTGAGCTGCAGCAAATGGCCGAGCTGCGGTGCGAGCGGGTTGGTGACGTCGAGCCGGCCGCGCTCGCCTTCCACGATCAGGCGCACCCGCGCCGGCGTCGCGATCATCGAACCGCGGACCGCCGCACTCACCCCGCTCTTGAACATCAGCTCGGTCGAAAATCGGGCGCCTACGCCCTCCTCGAATTCAAGCTCGGCCTGCGTCACCCGGAAGGCATCGCCGCAGACACGCCGCACCCAGGCGAGCGGGTAGCCGCCGAGATCGCGCAGCACGCCGCCGCCCGACTGCGCGTCCCAGCGGAAATTACCCTCCTTGGCAATGAAGGCGCTGAACTCGGCTTCGACATGGCGGACGGCGCCGATCATGCCGCCTTCGATCACCTCCATCACCCGCGCCCAGAGCCGGTGATGCAGCGAATGCATTCCCTCGAACACCGGCACGCCCGCAGCATGCGCCGCCTCGAACACGCGTTGCGCCTCGTCGGCGTTCATTGCGAACGGCTTTTCGACGAGAACCGGTTTGCCAGCTTCGACCGCGCCCAACGCCTGCTCGGCATGGACGTTCGGCGTGGTGCCGACATAGGCCAGATCGATCGCGGAATCACGAAGCATCTCGGCATAACTCGCATAGACGCGGCCGATGCCATGCTCGGCAGCATAGGCCTCCGCCCGGCCAGGATCGCGCGCGGAAATCGCAACCACTTCGATCCCAGGAAGGACGCGCGCCGGCGCAAGCACCGAGCGAATCGCGATCTTCGATGCGCCGACCAAGCCGACTCGCAACGGGCTCGACATCGAGGTCCCCTCTCCTTTCATATTTCGAATCCTTCGTTACCAGAGTCGGGCCTTCAAAAGGAAAAGCAACGGCTGCGAGCACCTCCGCATCGCTTCGTCACTGACGTGGCCGATCGGGTCCGAGCGGGTGATCAAAAAACAGCGCAAATAACTAAATAGACCCACCGATAGAGTTGCGCGCACAACTTTCTTGTGTAGTTGCTGCGCGCGGCGATAACGTCCTTGTGTCCCGCGCAGCACGCAAAGATTCCGCGGCTATCATTGCCGCAAGATCTCCGGGGTAATGTCCGCGTTGGGTCAAAATGCGAAGAACCTAGCGTTAGCAAACCTGGTCCGCTCCGACCCACTAAGCGGACCTCAATCGGAGGTGCCGCTACTTCGCATTTCCGGGCTCATGCGTGTCCGTTCCGAAGAATGGAACTACACTGGGTTTTCACTATTTGTGTTGAGCGGTAGTTCTCTCGCGGCGATCTCGAAACGAGGTTCGCTATGACCTCCAGGTCCTCGATCAGGCTCGGTGCGCCGCTCGTCGCTTTTTTTCTGACCATCTGGCCGTTAGTTTCGTCGGTACATGCTGTTGAGGACGCTGGAAAGGTTGGCGTGGTGTCCTTTGGCCTGTTCGGGGATCAAGGCGTGTTTAGATCCGAGGCGACCGGTGCAGCTCAGGTCGTAGCTGGCCGTTTTCGGACTGGATCGATCAATGTGGAGTACAATTCCAAGAAGGGCGGAAATGCAACGATCGAAGCGCTGACCAGGTCGTTGCAGGCGGCAGCCAACCGCCTGGATGCTGAGAAAGACGTTCTCTTTTTGATTCTCACCTCGCATGGCTCTCCAGACGGCCTCGCAATCAAGGCGGGGCGGCACACAGAGACGCTCACGCCATCTCGTCTCAGCAACATGCTCGCGAAGACAGGTGTGCGACACAAGGTGGTTGTCATCTCGGCTTGTTATTCCGGGGTCTTTATCCCGCGCCTGGCGAATCCCGATGTGCTGGTCATCACCGCGGCCGATGCCAACCATCCGTCGTTCGGCTGTCAGGACAAGGCCAAGTGGACCTATTTCGGCGACGCATTTTTCAACATCGCGCTCCGGAAAGCCGTTAATCTGAAGGATGCGTTTCTGGATGCGCGCTCACTCGTCCGGAAGCGAGAATTGCGGGAACATTTCGAGCCGTCGAATCCCCTCATGGCAGGCGGCGCAGACGTCCTGCCGTTGCTCGTCGGACGCCCTTGAACAACCGGCCGCGAAGCCCTGAGGCGATTCCTTGCAGGCGTGCACCCGCAATGCACATCCCATCACGGTTTCGTGGAACAAGTCGCTTTATCACATTCGCGAGTGCGCCGGGCAAATGAACTCCCCGCCGCACCCGCGTGCCGCCGATCTTAAAGTGTTACCTTCTGTCGGCGGTTGCGCACGTTTGGGCCAATTGTTTGTAGCTTGTCACCGTAGCTACTCGCGCATGCTTCATAAGGATCGACTAAAATCGCTGGGGTTTCAGCGCCTTGGTTGCTCCAGTTTGGAGGAGCGGTGATCCGTGGATTGCAGCCGCTGTCGGAGTTATAGCGGTCGCGCGAACGGCCATAGACGTAGCCGGCAGTGGCTGCGGCAGCATAGGCACCTGTGGCATAGGCGGCGCCATGGCCGTATCGGTATCCGCCGTAGCGGCCGTCGTCCCCAAAGCGGTTGTAAGTAACCGATGTGCCGCGAACCACACTCGCCACCGCTGGGCCTCTGCGACCAGCGGAGCCGGGACGCCTAGCCGCGGCGAGAGCACCGCGCGGCGCAGGTCTCTCACCTAGAAGAGATGCCGGGCCGCTAAGGCCAACACGGGTTGCACCGCCAGGGCCTATTGGAGGACGCTCCGCGAAAGCCGCAGGACCTCCGGTTGCCAGCGGAGTCAGCCCGCCGGCCGCAATCGGCGAGCGCCCGGCCATGGGGGACGGCGGAGGAAACGGCGCGAACGCTACAGTGGGAGACAACGGTTGCGAGCGTCACGGGGATCGACAGCATCATCAGTATCTTGCGGGACATGGTCTTGCTCTTGCTAAAACTGAGTTACGAGGACGGGCACCGGCTTGGATACGGAGATCGCCTCCGTGGCTGGCGAGTCGTGCGCAGGCACGGCGGGCTCATGCGTGGATGAGTTCTCGTTGTGATCAGGGTGAATCCGGAACCAAGCCACATACAGCGCGGGCAGGAACAGCAGCGTCAGCAATGTGCCGACGATGATGCCGCCCATCATAGCGTAGGCCATCGGCCCCCAGAAGATCTCGCGCGCGATTGGAATCAGCGCGAGACTTGCGGCGGCCGCCGTCAAAAGGATCGGCCGCATGCGATGCTCGGTCGCCTCTACGACGGCCTCCCACGCCGGACGCCCCTCCTTCTGGAGATCCTCGATCTGGACGATGAGGATCACGGAGTTTCGAATTAGGATGCCGATCAGGGCGAGCACCCCGAGGATGGCGACGAAGCCAAGCGCGGCACCGCTCGGCAGCAGGGCCATGACGACGCCGATCACGGCGAGCGGCGCGACCGCGAACACCAGAAACAAGCGATGGAAGCTCTGCAACTGGATCATCAGCACCGTGGCCATGACGAACAGCATGAGCGGAACGACAGCCACGATCGGCGCCTGGCTCTTGGCGCTCTCCTCGACGGAGCCGCCGAGCTTCACCGAATAGCCGGCTGGCAGCTCCTTGGTGAACTTTGCGACTTTTGGAGCGAGCTGATCCACGATCGTCTTGGGCTGCGCGTTGCCAACGATGCCGGCCTTCAACGTGATGGTGGGGATCCGCGCGCGTCGCCAGATCGTCGGCTGCTCGAGCTCGTAACGCAAATTGGCCACGGCACCGAGCGGCACGGATTGACCGCCGAGCCCGGTCAATTGCAGATCGCGCAGGGTGTCGATGGAAGCCCGCTCCGGCGCGGTCGCACGTCCCGTGATATTGACGAGATAGATGCTGTCGCGCACCTGGGTGATCGGCGTGCCCTCGAGCACGGAGTTCAAGGTCGTGGCGATGTCTTCCGATGTGACGCCAAGCTGGCGCACCTTGTCTTGGAGAACGTCGACCTTGACGACGCGGGCCGGCTCCATCCAGTCGAACACGACATTGCCGAGATCGGGGTTGGTCCGCACGATGCCGGCGAGCTTCTGCGACAGATCTCGCACCTTCGCGGTATCAGGCCCACTCAATCGGTACTGCACAGGGCGCCCCACCGGGGGGCCGACCTCGAGCAGCTTGACGTAGGTGTCGGTCCCGGGGAACGTCTTCTTCAGGTAGTCCTCGAACTGTGCCTTGACCTGATCGCGCGCCTTGATGCCGCCCTTGGTCACGATCACCTGCTGACCGAACCAGGTGTTGGCGGTTTGCACGTCGAAGGAAAGGACGAAGCGCGGCGAGCCGGTGCCGACATAGGTCGACCAGTGATCGACCGAATCATTGCCCAGAAGCTGTTCTCGCTCGAACCGCGCCATCTGCGCATTGGTATCGGCAATGGAAGCGTTCTGCGGCAAATTCCAGTCGATCACGAGCTCAGCACGATCCGAGGACGGAAAGAACTGCTGCTGCACGAACTGCATGCCGAACAAGGCGAGCAGGAAGGCCGCAACCGTCACCGATATGGTCATCCAGCGGTGATGCATGCAGAACAGAAGCAGACGCGCAAACAGCTGCGCCACGCGGCCTTTCTCCCCATGATTGCCCTTCATCTTGGCGGGCAGGATGGTGACGCCGAGCAACGGCGTGAACAGCACCGCGACGATCCAGGAGACGATCAGCGAGACGGCGATGACAACGAACAGCGTGAAGGTAAATTCGCCCGCACTGCTGCTATTGAGCCCGATGGGAATAAAGCCAGCGACGGTTACCAGCGTGCCCGTCAGCATGGGAAAGGCGGTCGAGGTATAGACGTGGGTTGCCGCCCTTTCCACGGGATCGCCGACCTCGAGCCGCGCCACCATCATTTCAACGGCGATCATTGCGTCATCGACCAGGAGCCCCAACGCGATGATCAGGGCGCCAAGCGAAATTCGCTGAAGCGAAATGCCTGCATATGCCATCACGACAAACGTGATGGCGAGAACCAGCGGAATCGCGATTGCGACGACAAGTCCGGCGCGCATGCCCAGGCTGAGAAAGCTGATGCCGAGAACTATGATCACGGCCTCAAAGAGCGCCTCGGTGAAGCCAGACACAGCGTGCTCAACAACGATGGGCTGATCGGCGACGAGGTGAACGCCAACGCCGACCGGCAAGTCGGCAATAATTCTCGACATCTCCGCCTTCAGCGCCTCGCCGAAGTGCAGCAGATTTGCGCCGGACTTCATGCCAATGGCAAGCGCAATCGCCGGCTCCCCGTTGTACCTGAACAAGGTCTTGGCCGGATCAGCATAACCGCGCGTGATGGTTGCGACGTCGGTCAGAGGAAAAAAGCGATCGTTGATGCGCAGATTAACTGCTTTCAGGCTTGCTTCGGACGTGAACTGTCCGTTCACCCGAACGCTGATCCGCTCGGGCCCCTCCTGAAATACGCCCGATGGGGCGACTGCATTCTGCCCCTGCAAGGAATTCATGATGGAGTGGACGTCAAGACCAAGGGCCGCGATCTTGCGGGTGGAGAATTCGAGATAAATGACCTCGTCCTGCGCGCCCAGGATGTCGACCTTGCCAATATCGGGCACGGTCAGGACTTTGGCACGGATGTCCTCCACTTGGTCGCGCAACTGACGTTGGCTCAAGCCGTCGCTGGTGAACGCATAGATGTTGCCGAACACGTCGCCGAAGCGGTCGTTGAAGCCCGGCCCAATCACCCCTTGCGGGAAGTCGCCCTTGATATCCGCGATCATGTTGCGGACTCGGATCCAGGTCGGCTTGACGTCGGCAGCCTTGGTGCTGTCGCGCAAATACACGAAAACTGTGGTCTGGCCCGCAACCGTCACGCTCTTGGTGTAGTCGAGCGATTCCAGCTCCTCGAGCTTCTTCTCGATCCGGTCTGTGACCTGGCGCGTCATCTCTTCAGGCGAGGCACCCGGCCACTGCGCCTGGATCACCATGGTCTTGATGGTGAAGTCGGGGTCTTCCTGCCGCCCAAGCTGGAGATAGGCGAAAAGGCCCGCCGCCATGAAGGCGATCATAAAATACCAGACGAGCGAGCGATGGCCGAGCGCCCAATTGGAGAGGTTGAACGACTTCATGGCTTCTCATCCTGTTCAATGCGGACTCGCTGTCCTTGCTTAAGGCTGTGGATTCCGGCTGTGACGACACGTGTGCCGAGAGTGAGGCCGCCGGTCACGCGCGCGCCCACCTGGTCAGCGATCACATCGATTTTTTGCAATGAAGCCGTGCTGTCGTGCTGATCGACCGTCCAGACGAAATTCGCGCCGTCTTTGACGAGCACCGCCGAGGCGGGCAGCCGCAATATCCGGGCTTGGCCCTTGTCAAGTTTCGCGGTGACGGTCGCGCCGAGGCGGAAGCCTTCAAGCGGGTTGCTGAGCGCAATGCGGACCCGCCGCAAGCGCGTTACCGGATCGGCTTGTGGCGCGATCTCGCGAATGCTGCCTTGCACCTGAACGGCGGGCGCGATCTGTAGGCTGACCGTGAACGGCAGGCCGACCTCCAGCGGAACCGGAAAGTCCTGTCCGATATCGACGACGGCTTCGCGCACATCCGGTCTTGCGATCGTCACGACGCTCTGGCCCGGGGACGCCACCTGTCCGATTTCCGCGCCGACTGCGGTGACCACACCGGCGAAATCGGCCTTGATCTGCGAATAACCGAGCTGCTCGATCGCCTTGGTCAGGTTTGCCTGTGCATGCGCCACCGTTGCTTCGGCGCCGGCCCGCGCCTGCTCGGCGTTGTCCAGCGTCTGCTTTGTGGTCGCGTCGGTGGTGATGAGCGTTCGCTGCCGCTCCTCCGTCGCTCTGACGGTCGCGAACTGCGCCTCTGCTTTGGCAAGCTCCCCTTTGGCCGAGCGAACGGCGAGCTCCAGGGCCGTCTGGTCAATGATGCCGACCGTCTGTCCTTCATTCACGAGATCGCCGACATAGACCGGGCGCGCGGTCAGACGTCCCAGCACCCGGAAACCAATATTGGTTTTGTAGCGCGGCTCGACAACGCCCACCGCAACCGCATCGTCGGCGTGGTCCGCTTCGAGAAGCACCGATTGGACGGGCCGCACGGGCTCCGGCGCCATTGTCTCCTGCTGACATCCGGCAAGTGCGAGCGCGCATGCAAGCGGGGCCGCCACAATCATTGCGCGGTTGGTCATGAGAGATCTCCTTCATAAGTCACGGGCTGACCCACGCTCAAAAGCTTGCCGCCATCGACGATGACGCGCTCGCCCGGCTCGAGACCTGCCTTGATCAATACTTCTCCGGCCTCGTAGCCACCGACTGTTACCGGCTTCAGCGAAGCTGTCCGCGTAGCCGGGTCGACGGTCCAGACCGCTGGCCTGGTGCCCGCGGCCATCAATGCACGCCACGGCAATGCGATTTGCCGCTGAGCCTTTACTTTCACGGACCCTGCGATGGGGCTTCCAAGCGTCATTGCGGCAGGCGGGTCCTCGATCGCTACTTTGACCCGAATGGTTGAACTCTTGGCGTCGACCGCCGGCGAGACCTCCCGAACGTGGCCGCTTGCGGTCACGCCCGCATCGGAGACCAGCGCCAACGAAACGCTGCGGTCGTCGGCATTGCCGAGGAAAATGGACTCATAGACGTCAAAGACGGCGTCCCGCTCCCCATCCTGCGCCAGCGAAAATACGGGTTGCGCAGCCTGTACGACTTGACCGGTTTCCAGACTGCGTGCGGTGACGACGCCGTCCGCTTCCGCTCGCAGCGCCGTATAGCCAAGAACGTCCTTTGCCGTTCCGAGCAGTGCTCCTGAGGCTTCGAGCGCGCCTTCCGCGGTCCGCAATCCTTCCTGCGCCTGGTCGTAGGCCGTGCGCGTGGTGAAGCCGCTCGCGATCAACGCCTTCTGCCGCTCGAAAGTCGCTTTCGCCACACGCAGCTGGGATTCCGCGGCGAGGACAGCAGCGGTCGCAGCATCGACATCTGCCTCCTGCTCGGCGGGATCGAGAAGGGCCAGCACTTCGCCGGCCTTGACGTGGGTCCCGACATCGACATAGCGCGCGATCACACGTCCGCTGACACGGAACGACAGATCGGCGCGGAAGCGGGGCTGCACCTCGCCAGTCAGGGTGATCGAAGCCTGCCGGTCCTTCGGCTGGACGACCTCCGTGCGCACGAACGCGGCGCGCGCGGATGGAGCACCTGTGTGATCGTTGCAGCCGCTGAGCGCGGCTGCGACAAGGGCGAGCGCCAAGCCGGCGAGAGGCCTCAACATCCGCTCGGTTCGATCGATCTTGGTGCGGTTCGAATAGCGCGGTTTCATAGCGCGTCCATGCGGTGAGAGGGTGACAGCAGCTCGCCAAGGATGTCCGAGCCCTTGCAAAGCGGGGCCGGTTCGTTCGGACGTGCTCGCAACAAGTTTGGATCCGCTTCGATTGCGGCCTGGCGTCCGACCTGATCCGAGAGGCCGGAGCTCGAGCCGGGTGTCACGGACGACCTGGCTCTCAGCGGGCGCGGCGACCTGATGCGGCGCGTCGCCATCGACCAGCTCGCCCGTTGCTCCCGCTCGCTCAAGTGAAACGAGAGAACGACAGATGTGAACTCGGCGGCGAAGCCATGCTCGATCCGTCCCCCGAGCCCCTTGGCAAGGTCACTGCTGATCTGGAGCTCCCGGCCCGGGGCCGCCCGCGCGGACCGCGAGCCGTTATCCAGCACGACGCAGTTCGCCACCGCGCCGATGCGCGCCAGCTTGACTTTGATTTCGCCGGGGCGCGCGTCGAAACACCCATGCCTCGCTGCGTTTACGATGAGGTCATGGACGATCAGGCCAAGCCGCCAGCACCGCTCCGATTGAAGCGGGAGAGATTCAGTGGTCAATGCCAGCCGGATCCCCATTCGATCCAACAGCGACTCGCGCAGGGCGCAGCCCAGTCTGCGAATGTAAGTCGCGGCGTCATTGAGGGCTTCGCCCCGGGGCATTGCGAGCGCACGATGCAGCTCGGCGTGTCCGTGCAGCAGCTCGACGACATCGCTCAAGGCGGCCTTGGCTTCCGCCCCATCGGCCCGCACGACCGCGGCCGAGACCAGATCGATCGCCGAGGCGATCCCTTTATCGACCCTGTGATGCAGTTCACGCAGCAGGACGCCGTCTTGTGGGCGGTGCGGGTCCGGGCTCAACATCGTCACTGTGATCTCCTGAGGTGGTCTTGATGATCGGGGCCAACGCGCACTTTTGCGGGCCCCGACCATCCGGAAGGCCGTCGCCGGTCCTACGAGGTCCAGGCAACGGACAAATGAAACTATACCGTATATTTTCTTTTTATTGCCTTTTCCCACCGGGCATGTCAAGTGCGATCTGCGCGCCCACAGGCTCGTGATTGGGAGACCGACGCATGACGAAGAAAAACACCCCGAAACGGGGCAGACCGCCCAAGGATCTCGCCGGTGACGTTCAGGTCCGGATCCTTGATGCAGCCCAGCAGCTTTTTCTCGAGAAGGGCTACCGTAGTGCCAGTATCGATGACATCGCCGAGCTGGCGCCGGCGAGCAAGCCAACCATCTATGCGCATTTTCCCGGGAAGGAGGCACTGTTCGCAGCGGTCGTGGCCCGCACCATCAGCGGCCTGACGGACTTCGATGGCTTCGAGCCCGAGGGCCGCACCCTTCAGGACAAGCTCTCGAGCCTCGGCACCGCCGTCGTCGAGAAGGTCATCGAAGAATCGATGGGCATGGTCCGCGCCACGATCGCCGAAGCGCAGCGTTTCCCCGAGTTGAGCCGCAACGTCCACGATGCCGCGCGCGATCGCTCCGTCAACGCCGTTTCCCAACTCTTGAATGAAGCCACGCAGAAGCTGGCGCGCGCACCAAAAGGCCCTTTCACTGGAAAGCGAAGCCTTGCCACCGCTCAGATCTTCCTGGATCTGATCCTGCTGCCGATGCTATTTCGCTCGTTGGTGGGAGAGACACCAAAGGAGCTGAGACGGGAGCTGCCCTCTTTCGTGCGCGAACGGGTCGGCTTTTTCCTTGCGGCCTGCGAGGCAGACTGGACGCCGTGAGCCGGCGATCGCCGCGCGTCAGGTTCGACAGACGGACTTGTAACGCAAATCGGCCCCGATGCTGGTCACTTGAAACGACGCCGCGTTAACAGACGCTGCGTTGCCAAGCGCCCCCGCGCAAAAACTCATCATCTCGTTGAAGCCCGGCCGAACAGCGGTCGTCTTGATGCGGGACGGATTGAGGTATGCATCCATCGCGACGAGCAGGCAGCAGGCCAGCGCCATCGGGCTCCCGGCTCGAAATTCGCCACCGGCCTGCCCGGCCGCGATGACCGACTGCACGACACCGCGAAGCCGATCCGCATGGGACAGGCTGGCCGGCCAGTCTGCTTGTCCTGCGGCGACCACCAGTTCGTGCAATCGGACATGGTTTGCCAGCCTATCTTCATGGATCCGGGAGATCGCCCTAAAGACCGCATTCAGCCGCTCCAGGCCCGAGCGCTCGCCTCGCGCTGCGCTTGCAGCCGCCGCCGACACCCCCTCGAGCAGCTCGGTCACGACGGCCTCTTCGAGCGCTCGGCGGGAGGGATAAAACCGATAGAGATTTGCAGGCGACATTGATGCGTCGCGAGCGACGTCGGCAACCGTGGTCTTCCGGTACCCGATCTCGCGGTACAAGCGGATTGCAGCCTGCACAATTCGTCCACGAGTGCACGACGATCCACCCCGACGGGGAGTCAGTGCCTTTAGCATATTCGGCCTCAACGCGAGTGAATCGTGTGCATTTCACGCCGGCAGGCTTCGCCGAATTCACGCAACGGGTCCATCTCTTCCAAGAAGCCCGGCAGGTCGACGAACGACGTGTTCGGCGAAAGGTAGGTTTCGATGATCAGTCGGCCTGCCCGCTCCGCGGCGTGGACCACCTCATCGTCGGACAGAATCCGCATTCGCCCGACAAGCGCATACAAGTTCACCAGCGCCGGGATCTCGGATTTGTCGCTGGTCAGCGCGTCCGCGTAAAGCCGGGACGCCTCCTCGATGAAGCATCGGTACAGCTTTTCACGCTTCGAGACCGTGTGGGCATGATGGCGCTCACGGACCCTGCGACGACGGGTCACCCATCCCGTCACGATTGTGGAAATGGCTCCGAAGGCCGAGCCCCCGAACGCAGCGAAAGCGGGAGCATAGATCGTGTTCATGCGGTCATTCCCCATCTTTTGCGCCGCGATAGCGAAGCGATCCGATGGTTCTCACCGAAGCCGCGGCCGCGGAGTTCTCGAAGACGGCTCTGCAAGCATCGCGCAGGTCCGACTTTCTTTGCCTGAGACAGGCTTCCACATTGGTGGGGTCAGGGATGTAGCCGGCGCACAGACGAAATGCATCAGGCGCGCATGCCGCCCTCTGCTCTGCTGTGCCGCGGTTCTCCTGTGCGAAGGCAACCCCGCCACCGAACGAAACGAACACCAAGACTGCAAGCATTAGCCGGTTCTTGAACATAACGAATCCTTTCTGAAGTTGAAGCCATCTGCTTACGAAAGGGAGTTCCTGGCCTCATTCCGAAGTCCCCGTCGTCCGATCAGTACGAATACGCGCTCGTGAGTCTCTGCTCTTGACAGGCTTCGTGAACCACGCTGTATATGAAATATACGGTGTAGTTTATTTCGGAGATCGAAGATGTCAACCCTGTTCGTGGCGCTCGCGCGGGAAAATCCCTGGCCCGGTATTGCGGTCGCGTCGCTGAATCTGATCGTGGCCGTGTCGCTCGTGGGCGTAAGCCTGCTGCTGGGTGTCACGATTTCGGTGCTCGCCTGGGCGCACGCGCTCGCCGATCGCGAGCTGGCGCCGATGCGGCATGCCACCAACCGACGGGGCTTCGCATGACCCCGGCACTGCTGCTCGCTCGCGATTTCATCATCTATTGGGTCAACGTCTGGCTCGCGCCGGTCGAATGCATGTTCGACATGATCGAATCCGAACTCGTCCGCAGAGGCGTCGCGTTTGAAGGGGTCGAGCCCCCTTCCCGGCCCGCGGCCTGAGACTCCTGGAATTACGACATGCTCAACTTCATCGAAGTGTTCGACATCATGCACGTGGAGCCGGCCACCGGCGCTTCAGTGTGGACCGGACTCACGGGCACGCGAACGGCCCTCGAGCGCGACGGGCACCTGATCAACCCAAAGGCGATGGCCTATTGCCCGGCCGACTGGATCGACGAGCGCGGCTATCTCGATGCCGAGCTCGGCGCGCCGGCATCCCCGCCCCTGGGGCATCTGACGGTGAGACGAAATCAGTCCATGTCCAGGAGCCGGCTGCCGTGAGCAGGAACTCTGTGCTGTCGAGACACGCGAACAGTCTTGTCGAACCCGAGCTTCCGTTGCGGGCCTATTTTCTGTCGGTTGGAGGAGCGCTGCTCCTGCTGCTTCTGGCCGCCGATTGGGGGCTGCCCGCACCATTGCCGAGCCGGCTCACGGACTCGCATTCCGCGCTGCCGCCGATCCGCATCCACACAGAGCTGAAAGGACCGGAAGCGGTCATCATCGACACCAGCGGGTTCGGACTGCTCCCGATGCCCCCTGAACACGATATCGCTGTGGCTCCATCGCAGCTGCTGGAGCCTGAGGTCGCCAACGCCGCTATGGGTGTCGGTGACAGTAGCCAAGCGCCAACGACTGATCTGCGCCTTCGCGAAAGCCTGGCGAGGTTGCAGTCCCCCGTTCACGTTCAAGCAAGCGGAGCCACAAGGCCACGCGACGTTGCGGCACGACAGCGCAAGCTCGCGCAGGCACCGCCCCGAAGGCTGCGGCGATCCGCTCAGCATCCGAGCTTCGATACCAGCTTCGGCGGCTGCATACCATTTAGCCGCTAGCGCTGTCCTTACCCGGGCGCTCCCGTTCCCAACTAGGTCACTGCTCATGTTTTGGATGAAAACCACAGGATTGACGCGATGTCCAAGAAGCACTTGCTTGCCCTGATCGTTTGTTCCGCCGCCCTCGCTGGCACGGGAGCTACGGCCGATGTCACGCAGGCCCCGGCCGATGCTGACCAGCAAAGCGCGGCCGCGCAGGGCAATGCCGACGAAGCAGCTATTCGCCGCGTGCTCGAACAATTCAGCACCACGAAGGTACCACTCGGCCATGCAATGGCAATTGCGGAGCGCCTGCATGACGGCTCGAGGACTGCGGACATCAGCTTCGAGACATCTGACCAGCCGGTCTATCGCGTCCGTACGGTCAAGAATGAGCGAGTCTTCGAGAATGTCATAGACGCGAACACCG
Source organism: Bradyrhizobium sp. 604_D8_N2_3 (assembly GCF_051810765.1). Taxonomy (NCBI): domain Bacteria; kingdom Pseudomonadati; phylum Pseudomonadota; class Alphaproteobacteria; order Hyphomicrobiales; family Nitrobacteraceae; genus Bradyrhizobium; species Bradyrhizobium sp. 604_D8_N2_3. Next base: position 4,865,493 of record NZ_JBPWPM010000001.1, read on the forward strand.
GAAGGGTATCGCAAGCGGAAATCGCTTCATCGCTCAAGGAGCTTGATCGAGCTGATCTCGCCAACATCATCGCCCTGAAGTGGATCAAGCAGGAACTGTCGGAAGCGGTCCAGGTCGCTGAGAAAGCCGCGGCGGGAAACGCGCTTGCCGGTGGACTGGTGAAGCAGGATGGCAAAATCAACTTCGTGGTCGTCGTCGCCAGCGGCGACCGCCTAAAGGAAGTGACGCTCGAGCCGCCCAAGGTCGGACAGCGGTCAACTCAGCACTAGGCGCGGACGTGCCGTTCCGCCGCTGAAGCACGATCTCGTGAGTTGCTTGATCGTCGCGCGATATTTAAACTATACTGTGTAGTTTGTTATTAGAGCGTCCTCCACTCTTTCGCACAACGTTAGCTTCGATCATCACACACCAGAGAGACACGCCAAGTCATGAACTTCCAGCCCCGACTACACCTGCCGACCACCCAACGGCGGATACCATTCGATTGCATCGCCCTGCTCTTGCAAGGCGGCGGCGCTCTGGGGGCCTACCAAGCGGGCGTCTACGAAGCCTTGGCCGAAGCCGGCATCCATCCGGATTGGGTCGCCGGCATTTCGATCGGCGCGATCAATGCGGCGATTATCGCCGGCAACCCGCTCGAGTCCCGTGTTGACCGGCTCCGCGATTTCTGGACGCAAGTGACTTCAACTGCGCCCTGGGATTGGTCCGGAAATCCACTTCTCGATAGGCGTAGCGACAATGCGCGCAATGTCCTCAATCAGATGAGCGCGGGCCTTGCCGCGACATGCGGCGCAAACGGATTTTTCTCCGCGCGCCCCCTTCCGCCCTGGTTGCACGCGGGTGGAACGACCGAGGCGACCAGCTTCTACGACACCAGCGGGTTGAAGAGCACTCTGGAGCGCCTGATCGACTTCGACCGCCTCAACGGGGGAATCACGCGCTTCAGTGCGGGCGCGGTCAATGTAAGAACGGGGAATTTCGTCTATTTCGACAATAGCACCCATACCATCGGACCGGAGCACATCATGGCGAGCGGCGCGCTGCCGCCTGGCTTTCCCGCGGTGGAGATCGAGGGCGAGCACTACTGGGACGGCGGCCTGGTGTCCAATACGCCGCTGCAATGGGTGATCGACTGGGGTGCGCCCCAGGACATGCTGGCGTTTCAGGTCGACCTCTGGAGCGCGAAAGGTCAGCTTCCAAGCAACATGGCCGAGGTCGTCACACGTCAGAAGGAGGTTCAATATTCGAGCCGCACGCGCGCAAGCACCGACCAATTCAAGAGGGTACAGCGCCTCCGCCGTGCGCTCGCCGACCTGCTGGGACGGCTGCCGAAAGACCTACAGGGCCATGAGGACGTGAAGCTCCTCAGCACGGCGGTTTCCCACAACGTCTACAACATCGTTCACCTGATCTATCGAGCGCGGAACCACGAAGGCCACTCCAAGGACTACGAATTCTCTCGGCTTTCGATGCAGGACCATTGGCGCGCCGGTTATCACGATGCGCTGCGCACGCTACGCCATCCCGAGGTACTCACCCGCCCTGCTAGTGCGGATGGCGTCTTCACATTCGACCTCGATAACGACGGTCGCGAATAGGCAGGCCGGCCATGCCGGCCGCAAGGAGAACCCAAATGCGTGAGAGTGAAGTACGAAAATGCGCCTTTGCGATGCCGCTGACCAGTCCGTCCTATCCGCCAGGACCGTATCGGTTTGTGGACCGCGAATATTTGATCATCACCTATCGCACCGATCCGGCAAAGCTGCGCGCTGTGGTGCCCGAACCGCTGGAGCTAGATGCACGCGAAGCGCTCGTCAAATATGAATTCATCCGCATGCCGGATTCGAATGGCTTTGGCGACTATACCGAAAGCGGCCAAGTCATCCCAGTCTCCTTCCGTGGACGCAAGGGCGGTTACACCCACTGCATGTTCCTCAACGATGAGGGGCCCATCGCTGGTGGGCGCGAGTTATGGGGCTTTCCGAAAAAGCTCGCCCAGCCGACATTGCGGACCGAGATCGACACGCTGATCGGCACGCTCGACTATGGCCCACTGCGGGTTGCAACGGGAACGATGGGTTACAAGCACCGCGAAGCCGATCTTGGCCAGGTCAAGGCAGGGCTCAATGAGCCGAACTTCCTGCTCAAGATCATTCCCCATGTCGACGGTAGCCCGCGCATCTTAGAGCTCGTCGAATACCACCTCGAGCAGATTGCGCTGAAGGGTGCCTGGACCGGACCCGCGGCTCTCTCCCTGACGCCTCATGCCCTGGCGCCGGTGGCCGACCTCCCCGTCCTGGAGATCGTCTCGGCCATCCACATCCGCGCAGATCTCACGCTCGGCTTGGGCAGGGTGGCCCATGACTATCTGCAAAGACCAAGCCGACCTGTGGTGCGGGCCGCAGAACAAAGTCTGGTCACCTGACCGCAGTTCCCGAACCGAGCACATCGTGAGGCTCAACCCAACATACAGAACAACCGATTGAGATGCTATTCTGAAAGGCAAATCGGCGATCGTGACCGGCTCGACCAGCGGCATTGGCCTTACGTGTGCGTGTGCTTTTGCAGGCCGGCGACCAGGCGCAAAAGCAGCCACCTGTAGCTTGTCACCGTAGCTATTCAGATTGCTTTTGGATGAGCAGGCTGAATCTCCTAAAAACTCAGTGGGATAGCTCCCGCGGATTGGGGGAGCCCCGTTCCGCCGACGTGCCCTGGATGGGCCCCTGCCCGTCTCAAAACCCTGCCTTGGTGGAGGCGAAGCGCCGCCAAACCGCCGCAGCGCTTTCTCAAGAATTCCGTACATCCCCGGGGGCATGTCTATGGTAATGAAGGCAAAACTGACCGCAGTCGCCTACATACGAACCTCCTCCGCAGCCAACGTCGGGGCCGATAAAGACAGCGACAAGCGGCAGCGGGCCGCCATCGAAGGTTTTGCCAAACGTGCCGGGTTCGTATTGGTGGGCGAGTTCAATGACGCGGCTGTATCGGGAGCTGATCCCATCGAGAGCCGGGCGGGCTTCACCGCCCTGCTGGATCGAATTGAGAGCAACGGGGGTCAGAACCGTCATCGTCGAGGACGCCAGCCGCTTTGCCCGTGAGCTCATGACCCAAGAGCTTGGAATTCTGGCGTTGATCAATCGAGGTGTCCGCGTGCTGACGTCGAACGGAGACGACCTGACCGACAGCACTGACCTATCACGGGTGATGAGATTGATCCCCAGCTGGTGAAGGAATCGCGGCGGCTCAGACGCCGAGCACCAAAGGGAGGCCAACGCTCTTTGCGCGATGTCGCTGAGGAGCTTGCCAAGCTCGGATATGTGAACGAACGCGGAGTGCCGTTCTCACCGTCATCCTCCTCCTCACCAGTCAGCGTCTGCTGGAAAACAACCAGCGTCTCCAGGAAAACATCTCGCGGCTGGAAGCAACTCTCGCACAGGAGAAAGCGGCGCGAGAGACGGCAGCCGCGCATGGCATAGCTTAAAACCTTGGCCTTAACTGCTCCACCATTGGTGGCACGACTGTCACGCAGTGCGGGTCTCGCGAGGCAGAGATGTCCGCTATGGGTCAAAGTGCGAAGAACTCGGCCCGAGCAAAACTACCCCACTTCCACCCACGAAGCGGACCTCAATAGGACGGTTCGCCACTTCGCTGATGGGCCAACAGGGGGAAGCAGCGCGGCTTGACCGTTCACTGACCAAGCGCGTCCTGATAGCGTCCGGCGCGGCCAAGCCTGGAATGCCTCAGCAACAGATTAGCGGAAAAGCTGCCGCCGGGTTGAGCGCGGCGACGGCTTCTTCTTTATGCGCTCAGACGGCCGCGACTACCCGTCGCGTCGCATGAAGGAAACGGTTAGCGGGCGCTGCGACGCCATCAATTGGATGACGCTCCTGTTTGCGCAATTCATCGACTAGACGTTCGAGGTACGGCGGCAGAGGCGAGGCTCCGAGAGATAAGTTCTGTTGCAATCTGTCACCCACCTCGTCACAGATCGACCGGGCAGTCTGATGATCGATGTGGTCCGATATTCTGCTGGTCGGTTCCATATCGCGACCTTTCGATTAGGCCCCACGATTAACTCAAGTTACAGGGATGCGAAAATGTTTCGCGCACCTTCGAAGAATGCCGATGGCTTCATTGAATGGAACGAAGACACTGTGCGTCAGGCCGATTGCCATTCTCAGCGCTGATACCTGCAACCCGCCGAGTTAGCGAAACTCTTGGGCGCGACTTTCAACACTCAGAATGTCCGTTCCGGGTCAGGAGCGTCGCTGTGGCCGTGCGCCGGTCACTTCCGATCTACCCCCGACTCCAGACGTGGCGCTGCGACGCGATAACTGACGCTAAGGGCCATGTGTGGACGGCTCCGGGTTGGCAAGAAGAATCTTCACTTTGCAGCATTGGTCGGAGCAGCCATGTGTTCGGCCTGTTAGCGCGGTTCACGTGACCGCTGGCCATAATGCCCTCCGCGGATCAGGTCCCGGTCAATAGCACGCATTCGACGATGCTGTGGCCCTAGTGGGTTGTCCTGATCGCCGGATCGACCGGCGCTGCATTAGTGCTGTTCGCCCTTCCAACCGTTACGTCACACCCGGATGACCGGCTGTGATCTCGTTCACGCCGTAAGAGCGGCGGGTTCCTTAGCGTTCGTTCCTGGCCATCATCGCCCATGCCATCCTGGCGAGGTTATTGGCGAGTGCGATGGCAGCGACCTTGGTGGGGCGCCGCGCCAACAACGCGGTGAGCCAGGGCCGATGGCTCGTGCCATGGATCTTGGCATAGCGGATCACGGCGAGCGCACCAGCTGTGAACAGGCTGCGCAAATAGCGATCGCCTTGCTTGCTGATACTGCCAAGCCTGTCCTTGCCCCCACTGGAGTTCCGCTTCGGTACGAGCCCAACCCAGGCCGAGAAGTCGCGTCCCGATCGGAAGGCATTGGCATCGGCAACGCTCGCGACTAGCGCTGTTGCCAGCGCTGGACCGACGCCAGGGATCGCATCCAGTCGCTTGCTCGTCGCGCTTGATCGATGCCAGGCGATAATGCGCCGGTCGAACTCCAGGATCTGAGCCTTCAGTGCCGGCAACTGACTGCCGAGAGCCGCAAGACACGCACGGGCCACCTCCGGGAGGCGGCGTTCAGCTGGATCGGCGACGACTTCCAACAGCTGTTCGACACCCCTGCGCCCGACGGGGGCGACGATCCCGAACTCGGCCAGATAAGCGCGGATTGAGTTGATGACGGCAGTCTGCTGGCGAATGAAGAGATGGCGCACGCGATGAAGCATCAGACAGCTCTGTTGCTCGATCGTTTTGATCGGCACGAACCGCATGTTGGGTCTCGTGACCGCCTCGCAAATCGCCTCCGCGTCGGTGCTGTCGTTCTTCTGCCGCTTGACGTAGGGCTTCACATAGGCCGGAGGCATCAATTGCACCGTATGCCCCGACGCCCGCGGCTCGCGGGACTAATAATGGGATGACGCGCAAGCCTCGATTCCCACCAGGCACGGCGGCAACTTCTCAAAGAAGGACAGCACGAAACGGCGCTTGAGCTGACGGCGTATGACCACCTGGCCGGCCGCATCGACGCCATGCACTTGAAAGACCGACTTCGCGATATCCAGACCAATCGTTGAAATTGACTGCATAGGCTGCTCCTCCGAATCGTGGGAGCTTCAAGCGACGCCCACTCCTTGGCACTCTCGTGCCCGTGGAGGAGCCGTCCAAAGCATCAATAGCGGAATTGACAGTATTCACGCGGCCGCCACGACTGAGCTAAGCGGCACGTCTAATGCGTAGACCAATCCTCCCGGTTCGTACGCGAGCTGAATCTGACCGGTCAATTGCTGGCCGAGAGATTCCATCATGCGGGTGCCGAAGCTTCGCCGAGTCGGAGGCTCGACAGCCGGCCCCCCTCTTTCCGTCCAGGAAAGGCGAAGTCTTTGCTTTGAGTCGTCTATCGTCCACGCGATTTCGACGCGGCCCGTGGAGACGGACAGCGCTCCAAATTTGGTAGTATTGGTACACAGCTCGTTGAACGTCATGGCAAGCGCGATGACGGCCCCGGAAGTAATCCTGATATCCGGTCCGTTAAGATGAAAGCGTCTGCCTCCATGATTGTCGTAGGGCTCCGTCGCACTGCTGAGCGTGTGAGTAAGACTCGCACTTGCCCAGCTCACCTGCATCAGCAGATCGTGGGCCCTTCCCAACGCGGCCAGCCGGCCATCCATCGCCTTCTGACCTTTCTCGATACTGGGCGCGGCCCGGAAGCTTTGAGACGCAATCGCGCTCACCATGGCCAGCGTATTCTTGATCCGGTGGTGAAGTTCCCCAAGGATCAGCTTCTGCAATTTATCGGCAGCCTCACGCTTCTTGGCGTCGATGCCGGCCTGGATAAGCAGGGCCTCAGCGTCTATCCCGGCCTGTTCGAGCAGCAGACGAAGGCTGTCGTTCTCCGCCGACAAGGTCGTCTCCTGGACAGAGGGGGGCGGCGGATCAAATGCCTCCGTCGTGCGAAGCGCTTGATCTACCGGCCAATCGCTTGTGTTCGGAACGATCCTCAGCGCACCTGCGCCCACCATCGTCTTCAACTCAGTAATCATCTGCTCGACACCGAGCGGCTTGCCAAAAAACCGGCTGTCTTCCGGCCTTTCTGCGTCAGATGGCTTCACTTGACCAGAAACCAATATGATCTTGATCGACGGCCAGCGTTCGTGCACGGCGTGCGCGAGTTTCAGACCGTCGATGCTGCCGGGCATCTGGATGTCGGTGAATAGCAGCGAGATGTCCGAGCGAGATTCAAGAATCGAAAGTGCTTCGTCCGCATTGACGGCCTCGATGGGACGAAACCCGGCATCCTCTACGATGTCGACCGCGCGCATGCGGAGGATCATCTCGTCTTCCACGACAAGCACATTCGGCACCGGCGTCAGATCATTTGTCGACATAATTAGTCTCACTCTCTCACAGAAAGCCCGGTGCCAGATTTGTCCGCGAACGTTGATACCCGCAATTGCGTAGCAACTCAGATCCGAGCGTCCCTGCACTGTTCATTACTGCGTCTTTGGTGGTCGGATAGCTAGCTAATTGGCAATGGCCTACGGTCTATAACAGCGCTCAAAGGTTGAACGAAGCAACCGGCGAAGGCAGAGGGAAGTCCCGTTTCACATCGACGGCAAGCTGATGGCCGCGTTTTTGCAAATCGCGAGGTTAGGGAGGCGGCCCACCTCACCATCACCTTGTGGCGGGCGTTACAAATATCAGGAACATGTGAGAGATCGGACCGGCTCTATCGGCGGGCGGTCACAAGACGAGCTTCCAGGACTTTCACTTCAGAGCCTGGGCTTCGCAGACAGAATGCGGTGAAATCCGGCCAAACCTGTGTTGAGCAATTGGAGACGGCCGCTCGGACCGCAAGCCGGTCTCCCTTGGCCGGCACCGCGATGGTACCCGTTTCAACCTTGGGGGCGAAACCCGGCAAGATGATCACCGAGACTCCGAGGAGGGCGAGTACCGCAAGGGCTGATAGTGATTTGACCATTTTAGCTGCTGACTTTTCATTTCGATCCCTCCACTTTTGGGGATCGATGGTACAACAACCAAAAAGAGAAAAAGTTCCGTTTATTCAACCTTTGTTTGTTCAGGCATTTGACTCTTGTTGGCGACTTCAGCTGTGCGTCAAAAGGCGAAATGGCCGTGTTGACTGCTCAAGTCTGCTTCACTCCCGGAAGCAGACATTTCCCATTGAGGGGTACCCTAGATCGGCAGGTTGTCAGTCATTACCGGATCGGATCGCCCAGCTCGGACAGCTCCTCGTATTCTCGGCTTGGTTCCAAAACCTATCCATTTTGCATGCCGGTTCGCCAGCGAACTTCCAGAGCTGATAAGCCTTGGTGCGGATCTCTTCCTCGGTTGGACCAGACATGCCCAGACTCCTACAAACTTGATCGCACTCAAGCAAAAGGGCCCTGCCTAAACAGGGCCCCTTGTGTCGATCACCACTTCTGGCGAGCGTCAACTGTCCACTTCCTTCTGCGCTTGGTCTTTTGCGTAGCCATAACGCTGTTGCAGGCGGCCTTCGAGTTGGTCCTGCTTTCCTGCAATGACGTCGAGGTCATCGTCAGTAAGCTTGCCCCATTGCTCTTTGACCTTGCCCTTCATTTCCTTCCAGTTGCCTTCCACGCGATTCCAATCCATTGCTGTCCTCCTTCGGATGGAAATCCGGCAACTGGAGCAAGCCTAATTGGTTCCTACGGTGGCTGTTGGAATTAGCGCATGTGCATCGTAACGCTCTGACTGGCATGTTGCCCAAGCCCTCAACGTAAGCTTTCAGAAATTTTCGCTGATGAGTTGGGGAGGACTCGAAAATCGAAGGGGAGCTGACTACCTGCAAGATGGGCGCGAACCTGAACAAACGAGAAGCACCGATTTGAACCGCCCGATCGGCATCACCCACTGCGCTGGCGGGGCCTTTGGTGGTCGGAAAATTCGAGCCCGAGTATTATATCCAGCTCTGCGCGCATAGGTACGCTCAGATTACGGAGAACATTGCGGCAAGCTCCTCAGCTGACGAGATCGCTCAGTTGAAAAGTAAGCTCACGGTCATCAGAGAAGCCGCCCTCGAAGAGGCCAAAGCTGAACGGCGATGCAGAATGTGGAAACTCCCAGACTTCTTAAGAGTCATCCTCGATCGAGGGGGCGTTCCGGAGAAGCCAATCCTAAGGGCGGACGCATTGAGCTTAATCGATGTTTTCGCTGTACCTCCGATGGGCACACTCGGGTTGCTGTCGAGCTCACAGCTCGACCATCTTGCCGACATGTGCGAGGGATGGGCTTGCACACCGAATTTGTACGACTATGAAGCAGCCCGCCTGAACGGCATGGCGATAGGATTGCGCCGGCTGGCAGAGTATCTAGGGCCTCTTCACCGGCCTTATGAACCACCTAAATCACTTCATGGCTTACTGTGCGGGATGCGCCAGACTGAGTAGCATTTAGGGACCGCAGCCGCCCGTTAAGCATGCTGTCCGTAGCGATGGCGAATGGCACCGGCGCGTTTTGTCGCCCGTGATGTCATATCCAATTGGTCACCAAGATTAGCAGCCGCATGATAATTGCAGAGAGAGCGGCGCCCGCGTCGAGCAGAAGAATGAGAAACCTGCGCTCGAGGGGATGTCAAAATGATCACGCTGAAAGCAATTGCGGTCGCCCTTGGTGCCGGATTTATCTTCGCCATGTTTTCGGGCGACCTGGGCGCCGACGTAGTTCTCGCCATCGTCGCCTGCCTCTCTTAACGAGATGGCCCGCCAGCGCGAACCGGCGGGCCCTTGAATTGGCATCCCGACAAACTGAAACCTTCGCAGGTTCTGTGCGTACCTATCTGTATCCGAGATTTTTGCTATTCCATCTCGGGGCTGGAAGTGAACACCGCCGCCGGGACAATGTATTAGAGCCCGGCGGCGTATTTGTTGGTGCCTAGCGTCGTGTGTTCCGCCAATGCGAACGGGCGGCCCTTCTCGTCAGATGCCGGAGATTGTCTTGCCGGCGATGGCGAGGCACATGCTGAGCTTGAAGCAGAGCCGGCCTATGTAGAGGCGGATCAGGCGCATTAGGCCATTGCCCCTTGCTGCCAGTCCTGCGCCCCGATCTGCTCGAACAAGCCGTCGAGGTCGCCGATGCCACACTCGGCGTGTCTAGCTCGAAGTCTCGCCGGCTACCTGCAGCCCACCGGGTTTGATCGCGATGTCTCACCGGCCAGCAGGCGGTGGTGTCTCACCCTCAGTCTTTCTCGCACATTGGTTTTCCGCCCGGACGACGAATGAGACACCTGTCTCATCTGGGGGGCGCGGTGACTCGCGGTGTCTCGCCGGCCGAATTCGGCGCAAATCGCGCTGATAGTGCGTTCAGGTCCATCCTCTCGTTGTGAGGGGACCTCGACTTCAGGCGCGAATGGCCTTCCATGCTTCTACGAGCCCCAGCATTGAGACACCCCCGCTAGTTCGTAGGTGTTTCACCAACTGTCTCACCCCGTCCCAAAAGTGGTGTCTCGCCTGCCTGAAGCGGCCGGCAATTGCATCGACCTTCCCGGCGGCACCTTCAGCGGCCACCCGGGGCTGACCTCGGCGAGCTGCCCGGCCAGACGCTCAGCAGCCAGACGACAAGGTCGGCGTGGTCGGGCCACGTGAGCTCGCGACCAGGCGCTGCCTGACGCCAGCGGGCGATGGCGAGCACGTCGGCGCTCCAGCGCAGGTCGAAGCTGCGATAGTGGTGGTCGAGGTCGTCCAGCGCCTCCACGAGCATGTGCGGCGCCGATCCCTCCATCATTACGAACTCTCGGAGGCGCTCAAGAACGGTGCGGTCGTCCTTCGTGGCCATGTCGTCTCCTCTAACCATCGGTTCAACCGATGGTGCTACCGATGGTTAAACCGATGGTCAGATGTCACCGCGATCCCACGAGTCGGGTGTCTCATAGCCGCCCTGTCTCATCTCGATGATCAGGCGAGACAGGTCGCGCGCGCCCTTGCCGTAGCCGATCCATTGGCCAGCCTGCATGCCTGCGCAGATCAGCAGCAGGCAGCCGAAGGCGTTCCAGAGGCCGCCCAGGACGCGCCGGATCGCCCTCATGGCACCCTCCACAGCGATCCGTCCGGCTTGGTGCAGAACAACATTCGCGGCCCAGCGGCATTCAGCGCCAATCGTGGCGCAGCGGCGCCCACCATCCTTCGCTGAAATAGAGCGCGGTGTCGAACGCGACGAGGAAGGAGCCAAAGGCGATGAACACCACTTCACGTTGCGACTGCCTCAGCAGCGGGCGGGTTGAGCTTGGCCTCGACGGCCGCCGCTGCCTGCTCCATGAACGCCAGTACCTCGATCTTGGTGCGCCTCGGTCTGGTTGGATCATCGGATGGACGAAGCGGCGGCCGCCGTCCGGCGCCACGCCGAGTTCGCGCGCCGCACTCCCTTGTCGAGCGAGGCAACCGCAGCGGATCGATCAAGCAACATTGCGTCCCCTCTGGACGCCGACCTTTGGCCGCGTAAGGCTCTCCGATCTCGAACCGCGGTTCGTCTGTCGTGGTTGCGGTGGTCGCGGCGCCGAGGTTCGGCCAGACTTCGACCGAGGCGATCCGCAGCTTGCAATCATGGGGTACCGAAACACGCAATGACCAAGGGCTAAATCAATGAAATGCTCTTTCGAAGAGAGCGAAGGCGATCAGTGCTACCGGCAAAAGGCCAAGCACAACTACCGCAATACGAAATAACCATTCACGACCCACGAGTGATCATAGCAACCCGGTTCCCAGGGCGGCTATGCAGTTTGTGCCAGTTTTTCCCGAAACAATAAGCGGAATTGAGCAATTAATCCGGCGGCTGTAGCCCGGGCGATCTCAGCCACTCGCTCATGTGCGAGCCAGTCTCGGTTTGGCGGGCTTTGCGGAGAAGGTCCTCGCGTTGAGCGCCGGGAGGTAGGGCTTTGGCTTGTTCGCGCAGGTGGTTCGCCTTTGCGGCAAGGCGTTCTTCAAGGGACGTGGTTTGCTTGAAACGGCGTCGCTGCATGGCGCTGCTCCTATCCTGAGAGGAAGGCGGGAGCGCGATTGGCGTTCTCATCACCGATAAGAGCCAAGGTTTGGGCGGTGATGCAAACACAACGAGAGCGGCTTATGTTCGGTTCCCGAGTTAGGCCAACAAACGACACATCCAGCGTAGCACAGAAGCAAAGGGCGGGACTTGCTCTATCTATGTCAGATATGCTGCCATCCATTTTACAACAGTCAGCCCGGTTCCGTTAACCAAACAACGATTTACGTTGCACCGGAAACACAGAGGCATAGCATTCACGGATGCCGGGGCTGGTCCATATTTCACCTAATTTTTTGAACCCGGCGGGGCCGCGGCATCGAAAGTTGTTGCGGCCCTTTTTCATTGATTGCGCGCGGATACCGAACATGGCAACGCTCGCTTTCCAGCCCCAACTGCTCCCGGCTGCCGATCCAATTGCGGATTAGAGCGCCGGGAGTGCTAGGCCCGCCAGCGTGAACCGGCGGCCAGATCTTGTTTTCCACACCCACGACGCGCAGTAGCTCGCGCGCGCTCCGGGGCCAAGGGATTGATAATTTGCGACGCGCTTAGGATGCCGCTTTGATCGCGGCATGCCTCGCCCTGCCCGCCGCCACACGCCCCGACGGCCGGCCGCTCAAGATCACGTTCGGCGAGATGCGCGAGATGGGCTTGCGCGGCGTCCTCATCTATTGCCCCTGCGGCCATCACGTTGCTCTCGGCAGCGATCGCTGGCCCGACGATGTCCGGCTGTCAGATGTCGAGCCGCGCTTCGTCTGCACCGCCTGCGGCGGGCGTGGCGCAGACGTGCGACCGGATTTCAACTGGAACGCAAAAGGGCCGATCGGCGGCATGGGCTATCGGTAGCCACCTTAAAAACGGCCCCGGCCATGGGGGCTTTTGAAGTGTGGAGGCCGGGCCGTTGGAGGTGACCTTGGCGGTAATGGGGTCGCCAGGTGGTGACGAGCATAGGAAAAACCGGCAATCAGTTCTGTCCACTTGTGCCCAAAGCGGTATAGTTCCTCATCGGGAACGGAACCGATCGCAATGAAGGACATGCAGGCTCAGTTAGAAAAGCTCCGCACGGATGCTGCCGAGTGCGCCTTGATCCGCGATCTTGCTACTGAACCCAAGAAGCGAGAACTGTTCACGAGGCTGGCCGAGCATCTGACAGTTCTGGCCGACGAGGTTGAACACGCCATTGCTGCCGCGGGACCTGAGCTGAAGCGGAAGGAATGACCGAACGAGGCTGGGGTCGGCGTTTCGAGGATCCGATCACGATCGGCGATCGCGTACTGGTGACGCTGCTCGACGCCGGCGAGTACATCGCGGCACTGCCGAAGAAGGAGCACGCCGCGCCAGAATGGCAAGCGGCGATGGAAGCCTTGATCCTGGTGGCGGAAGGTGGCGGCCCGACGATGTTCGCCCGCATCGGCGTCCTGCGGGCATTGAACCGCCACCACGTTTCGGAGTTTAACCCGAAGGGAAAGGAGCCCCATTGGGGCCGGCGCAAGCTCAAGAGGGATCAATGACCGTCTGGATCTACGACCAAGGCAAAGACCTGATGGTGTTCGCGAGTGAGGAAGCTGCCAAGGTTTGGCTCGATGAACACGACCCGGAGGGCGTGGCCTTCGAGTACAACGTGGTGGGCTTGCCCGCCTGAAGCGTGATCTGCGACGCGGGGTACAATGGGAAAAGCCGCAGCGTGGTTCCAGCCCCACTGCGGCATTCCCGGAATAACGAAAAAACTTGGTGCTCAAATCGCGCCGGTGTTCCTTCAGTAGAACACCCCGTTCCGAAAATGGAGTCCGGAAAACTACCGGACTCCGGTTTTCTACGCATTGTCACTTGGAGGGCCGACATGGCACGGCATGGCAATTCCAGCCCCAATGCTCCCGGCTGCCGATCCAATTGCGGATTTGAGCGCCGGGAGTGCTAGGCCCGCAGCGGCGGGCCCCGTCTTTCACAGCCTGGGCAGTCAGCGCCTCATGTGCCCGGACTCCCTCCACCAACCCGCCAATCGCCCTCGTCATACTTCATCTCAAACTGAAGAAGCATCTCTTGAAGATGGAAGATGGAGAAGAGAGCTAGATTTCGCTTCTCGCAGAGCGGAGGCTCTCCGTCCGCATCATGTGCCAATTGCGCGGTGATGCGACCCATGTTGACTAAATCGCGCAGATCGCTCTCCATTTGGCGGTAAGCCCCCGCATCCCGTCGCTCACGCTCGGCCCTCGCGGCGTCGGGCTGCGGAAATCGAATTGGCGTTGCTCATTGCTCCACGCTCCTGCCCTGCTTCAAGGCGAGCTCAAATAGCTCCGCGACGAGGAGGCGCGCGGCCTCTACGCCTTTCCAGAGTATGGCGCCCTCATCAAGGTAGGGATCCGTAGGTGGTCTCATTCAGTGACGACCACGCTGGCGTGCTTCAGCGGGCTGACGCCAGTACCTTCTCGGGTTACTCGCGCACTAAGTGCCGCGGTTGCGGCGCCGCGCTTCGTCCTGCAAGCGGCGTTCGATGTAAGTCTCGACGCTGCGCCAAAGGATCTTGCGTGAGCATCCTTCGCGATAGCTCTCAAGCTCACCTGCGTTGATGAGCTCGTAAAGTTTTGCCCGGCCGATTTTCAATGTGTGCATACACTCGTTCACGCTCGCAACGAGCGTCCGCTGGCGAGAAGCGGGAGAATTGAGGTCGTTCCCGGAAACTGCGCAGTCTTTCATCTTGGTGACCTACTATCTTGCCAAATCAATGTCTGAAGGTGAGACCGGAGCGACGGGCATAGGACGACTACCCCCGATTTTGCGCGGAGGCAGTCCCTATGCCCACCACGATGATGTCCGCATGGAGCCGACCCTCGCTTAGGGCGATGATCTCGCGATGCTGCGGACCATCATCGGTGCCTACTTGCGGAGCTGCGCATCGCTCCGGCGACCGCCCTCGCACCTTTCGGACCGGGCTTCGTCTTGGTCGCACCCCGCAGTAGACGATGCTCCCCTGAGGGTGGGTGCTGCTGCCGTAATAGCTCCGATCCAGCCCCCCAAAGTCAGAAACCACGCGATTCCTCACTTTTGCAGGTTAACTATGGGGGAGGCCGATGAATGGGCGCGAACAAATACAGCTGCCCGGGCACGAGAAATTCGATATGCACATCGTGCGTACTAAATTTAAGGCGCACAGGTTCAAAGCGATGGCGCGAAAAAGAAACAAGGGAGGCAGTGCTCACGAAATGATCGGGCTTTATTTGCCAACCGATTGGGTGCAGGGAGGCTTTGATGCCGATCTACGCCACGAAATGTATGAATCACTACGCGGCAGGACGATCCCAGAAGGGATAATTGAAGCTGTGAGTGGCTGCGCTTACCACTCGGAAGTTGTTTGGTACGTTCCCCCTCAACCAGGATCGCTCACTCAGAACGAGCACTACGACGTCATTTACCTTGTAGATCCAGATGAGGAGAAAGGAGAACGACTTGCTCAAACGGGTGCAGAGCCCGGGACGGCCGGTGAGGCGCTCGCGTTTTTTCTTTTGCAGGAGCTACAAGCTCTCAAGGAAGCCGGGAATGCTCCTGTAAGGAGCGGCGGACGCCTACCTCACTCAACGATTGCTTATATCGCATTCGACCTGCTTCAGGGCTACATCGTGGCTCCGCCGGGCCCCTACCTCCAACGTCTTATCCACGGCCTCCTCAAGTTATCTCCTGCAGCGCAGGAACAGGTAAGCTCGTACATCTCTAAGGAGAAGGCAGCATACATACTGGCTCAGGCTCCAGACTTGAGCTTGAGCTTCATCGCCGGTTTGGTGGATGTCGATCGAACAACGGTGTCCCGATGGACCAAAGAACAGAAATTTCAGGTTCGAGTATCTCAATTGCGCGAATGGATGAAGTCACCACAATGGACGCAGTTCAGGCAAAAACAAAATCGCTTCCGATTTATTGAAGTACCTCATCAACTTGAGAAGTGAAGGCGTTTTGGGGATACTCCCTCCTCCACATCGAGTTGACGATCGTATTGAAGTCTCGATCGAATTTTGACTAGTGGCGAGGTTTTCTTCGACAAGCTACGGTGCGGACCTACGTATCGCCGACAGGCTCTCGGACCTTGAGTCGAGCCTCGTCTGTCAGCTTGCAGTGGGAGAGTTGCCGATGTGCGACCGCACTTCGATTGGAATACGCCGACAGTACCAGCTACGGGGTAGTCAAGCGACGCCGCGGGTAGAATGAATGCGCCGGTTGAGAGAGTGATCAAAGGCGCGCTTGAAGCCAACCCGTTGAAGCATTTGTCTGCCCGACCGCTCGCACAACACGGGTGCTGGACGTGAGATCATTCTGGGAACGCTTCGCGACGATTCACAGCGCGGGCTCATGCTAGAAGCAATCTAAAGGTCCGACATGCGGACGTGGTCGAACGAGTTCCTGCAAAAGCAAAACGGTTGGGACGCATTGAAGCGCGACAGGTGAACCCTCGGAAGCTCTGTTTCCATCCGACGTCGCCTAGCAGCCCATAGGCGCAGTGGCGGCATCCCTCCACGAGGGGGCTCATCGAGGCATGGCTGACAAGATTTGCTCAGGTTGAGTTCTTCGCATTTTGAGGTCCAACCTCCAAGTGGCCCCTCTCGGAGCTGGAGCCACTACCAATTCGGGGCTGTTGAACGGTGTCGATCGGGTCAATGTCTTCATGATCGCGGTCACTGGTGACCTCGCCGCGAGGTGGATCGGATCGTCGTTGTTGCTGCGCGCATGAGTCCGGACTTGGCCCCAACCCGAACAGCGTTCAAGCCATTGAGATGTCGGTTGTGGGAGGTAGAGCAGACGCGGGGCAGCACCGGCGTTCACCGCCGCTTGTGACCCACCTCGGACATCGCAAGGATACAGTGACCGCCAGCAATTCATAGCCAGAAAAAAGCCCCGGCGAGCCGGGGCTTTGGTTTGCGCAGACTGAAGCGATTAGTATCTGGCCGGAGAGCCGTAACCGCCGAAGCGATAGTTCAACCGGACCGTGACCATGTCGACATCCTGACTGAACCTTTCGCCAACGAGAGTGACACCACCGGGCGTGACTAAGCCTGCACCCACGAAGGTGCGGGTGTCATTCCCCATCCAAAGGTGGTCGTATTCAACACCAACCGTCCAGTTCGGCGTGAAGCCATATTCCCAGCCGACGCCCAAGGCGCCGCCCCAGCGCGTATGACTTGCCGAGTCCAGACCCACTCCGGTGAAGTTGTTGAAGACATCAAGACGATTGTGGGTCACGGCCGCACCACCCTTCACGTAGAGCAGCGAGGCGTTCCACGCCCAACCGAGTTGAGCCGTGAAGAGACCAATAGCGTCGGTTTTCCCTGTGGTCGAAATGAGTGGATCGACTAGGCTGACGCGCGTGTTCTTGATGTCGGCCCAATCGCCCTGCGCTTCCAATCCGAAAACGAACTGGTTGGTTTGCCAGCGATACCCGATCTGTCCGCCGACAAGGCCGCCGGAGCGATCCGCGCAACCACCTGCGACTGTTCCGAGAGCAGTTACGAAATCCACGCAACCGCGGCTTTGGCCCCATCCGCCGTTGGCGCCAATGTAGAAGCCAGTCCAGTCATAGACCGGAGAGACAATCGGAGGGGGCGCCTTGGTGTACGGGCGTGCCGCCAAATCAGCCGCCGACGCAGGAGCACATAGACCCACGGCCATCATCCCGGCCGCGGCAATTAGAAGCTTTTTCATTACGAGAAATCTCCCCAGAAAGAAGTTCAAAAAAGGCACGACGCCCACTTAAGGAATCGATGCTATCCCGTTCGCCCGCAGGTTGATGTAGCCCAGCCGCAACACTGGGCTCAGATGTTGAGCGGGATTTCCTTATTCGTGTGAAGGACTTACAAGGAACCAAATGCCCGGCAACGTGCATTTGTGCCCGCTTCAAGCCGAAGAAATCTGTAGCGGTCATGCGGGGCTGTTCGGCTGGTTGAATGCCCCTGACATTGCACCTTGGTACAGTGACCTAAGAGACAATCCCCAATTACGCTCGGTGGGGCCACAAGGTGCCCAGCGCTGACGGCGCCCGCTCGTGGCCCGAAGCAGCGGAGAGACGACGGGCAGAGCATGTCCGCTCTGCCCGGGCACTTCAGACGTCAATCTGTTCCGCTATTGCCAAGGCGTCATCGACTTCGATGCCCAGATACCGGACGGTGCTTTCAATCTTGGTATGACCGAGCAGGAGTTGGACGGCTCTCAAGTTGCCCGTCCGCCTGTAGATCAGGTTGCCTTTGTTCGACGCAGTGAGTGTGTCCCGAAGTTACGGGGGTCTAAGCCGACGCTGGCGATCCACCCAGCGAGGAGCCGCGCATACTGCCGTGTCGTCAAGCTGACATTGAACCCACGCCGGCTCGTGAACAGATAGTCACCCGGCCTCTTGGTGGTCGCCTTCAGATATTCATCGACGGCTTCCCGCGTCGCCTCGGTGAGTTCGAACTGACCGGCCGGCCGGTCTTCTTCTGCCGAACGGTTGCGCGGTCGGCCGCGTAGCCCCGAGGGGCGATATCGCCGACTTTAAGCGCCACAACGTCGCCGCCGCGGAGCCTACTGTCGATGGCGAGATTGAAGAGAGCAAGGTCCCGAACGCGCCCCTCGACTTGAAGCTTCGTTCGAATGGACCACACGTGCTTGGGCCGGAGTGGCGGCTTCGCTCCGACGATCTTCCCCTTATTCCAGGGGATGCGCTTCGCAATCACTTTGGTAACGCTTGAGATGTCAGGCATGATGGCCTCCTCAGTTAGTGAGGTGCGCCATATTGGAGCGGGTAAACCTCTGAAAGAACGTCGGCTTTCAATTCGTTTGAGACGTGGTTCAGGCTCGATCCAACCGATCAGGTGGCGGTTTTGACCCTCAACGGACATTCAGGCGGCAATCGGACGACTTCAACGCTGGTTCACGATTTTTGGGTCACAAATCCCGGTGGCTCTCCGCGCGCGAACGAACTTCTTCTTCCATCTTCCGTGACTGAGCGATGCGCCGAACAGCCTCAGCTATCCGGCGGAGGAGCGGCGTGAAGTCGGGTATGTCTGTCATCGCCACCTATAGAGCGGCAATCCAAAGGAAATTGCCGGAAGCAAACATCGCGAGCAAGCAGAGCGTTGCAACGACCTCATATTTGGCCTTCTGTTCCTGCGGGACCATTTTCTCAGGCAGGTAGAGAAGTCGGAGCATCAGGACGCCCATTGTCACGGTGAACAACAAGAGAAAGGCTGCGGTGAACACCATGAGCGTGTCAATTTGCCCGGGCTGCGTGATAACCAAGGCAAATGCGTGGGAGATATAGGATGCCGCGTCTCGATCATTTTTCCCTTCATGCACGCGAGTTCCTGCACGCGCTGCACCGGGACGATGAGCGAAGATGATGACCTATCGACCCACTACGCTATAGCCAAGCTACTTAGCTGCCCCCGTCGTAACTCCTGGCGCCGGCGTAACTCCGCGCCGCACTTGGCGCGCCTCACGGCGACCCTCGCGGCGCACTTGGCGCGCGTCACGGCGATCCTCGCGGCGCTCGTGGCGCCCCTCACGTCGATCTTGACGCCTTTCCATGCCAGCGGTCTGCGCCTCCGCGTCAGGGACCATCAGCACGGTCGGGAACGCGGCAATTGCAGTCGCCAAGCCGAAAGAAGAAAGAAGCTTCCGTCGAGAGATCATGACTGCCTCCCTCACTGGACTGCCCCAAGATTAGAAGTTTACTCGCTCTGCCCGTCCTCGTCTTGATCTATGTCATTGGACGGAAGCGCGCACATCCGCCATCCTTCGACGGTCGCGCCGTCGCGCGCGCTTCAGCTCGACCTCGACCACGTCATCATGTCGGGACATCCATCGACACACATGCTTGCACTGCGCCACCGCGCCGAAGCATCCTTTCGCAAGACAGGTCAGTGCTACTGAATAATCATTCGGCCGCCCACTCGCTCCGTCCACACTGATGTAGATCAACCCAAGGCGACTGAGTTGGTTTATACTTGTGGGGGAGAGCTTGAGGAGGATCTCATGATCTCTCGGCGAAAGGCTCTTTCTTCTCTCGGATTGGCGACCGCGTTTGGCCTGATAGCGCTCCCTGCGATGATGGCGTCCTTCTCCGCTTTTGGCGGTGCTTTCTCGCATCACCGGTATTTGGGGCCGCCATGCCAATAACGCCGCGATATCAACATGGAGACCGATCATGAAAAAGCTCAGTGTGCTTGCGATTATCGTTGGAGGCGCGTTATTGGCGGCGGCGCCCTTCTCGTTTCAGTGGTCCCCTGAAAAGAACGTGGTACTATCCCTTGACCGCGCTGATGCCCGAGTAGGACGGCCGCTAACTGCGACGAGCGTTGCAGGCGTCGGTCGAAGGACTGCGCGACGAGCATATCGCCGCGGATACTAACGGCGGCTGGGCTGGCGGTCGCTGCGGGCGTCACCCGCGCAGCCTCCCGATCAGCCTACGCAGCTTGCTTAGTCGGCGTTGAGTCTCGGTGGCGGCTCATCCATCATACGCTCACCGGTCAGCTCTTCTGACCGCTGGTATAATTGCCGCGATGCAAGAGTCCGGAAGTGGCTCTTCGCGGACCTTAGCGCCCTCTCCTGCCATGTCTGCAAAGTGACCCGAACCAGACAATCGACGGGGACGAGTGTTTGGCTCGAGCCTCTTCAAAGGGCTCGTTATGCATCCTATCTGAGCTCTCCCGACCCGTTCACTGGCTCTCTTGCCGTGCTCGAGCGTCGCCTCACAGATGCGTCTTACGAGCGATCGAGACAGGTCTCCAAGGCTCCCAAAGCGCTCTACCCGCCCCCAATCTACGGTCTTACGGTGCGGCTGTACCCCGTAGTGACGAACGGCGCTTTGACGCAACGGGAATTTTCAGCAATACTCGCCGCATGGTTGCTCTTGATGAGATTGCAGATGCCCGTCGCCGCGAAGTTGATCGCGCGCATCGACTGCGACTGGAGGGCCTGGTCGACGATATCCGGAAGGCCATAGAGGGACCCAGCAGCGCCAAAGAGAAGGTAGCGTGGATCAGAGCGTTGCTCGCCGTCCAGGGCTAACGCACTCAAGGGTAAGCTTGAAACCGACCGCCATCTGAGATGGCCTTAGTGCCTGCTGATCGGCTCAAATCTATCGAGTCTGGTTGCGCCCCCCCAAAGCTCAACCGCGTGCTCGTCTACAAGCAATTTGGCTCGCTCCCGAGCCTCCTCCTCGTCATGCACGTCAAGGTCGATTCGAAACGTTATGTGCCCCTCGCCGTCAATCAAGTATGCGCGAAACTCTCGCATGATCCCGCTCCAAAACACCGCCTCGCTCCGAAGCAGGAACGAGTTTAGAGCCGATCTAAAATCACGTCATTATCGAAATTAGGCCCGCCAGCGTGAACCGGCGGCCGGACCTGCTTTTCCACACCCACGACCGGCAGTACCTCGCGAGCATCCCGCGCCGCTGGGATAATTTGACTCACGCCAGCGCTGCGGTTCGATGGCGTCATGACCAAGGCAGAGAACAGAGCGGCGGCGATCTGCGTCAGCGGCATCGTGCCCGCCAACGTCCTAAGCTTTTCGATTTCCTCTGCGGTCCAATCCTGCTTCCAGCGCGCCATTTTTTCCGACCTACGAATTTCGCGGTTCCAGTGAATTCACCATCGGCACACGGCTTTCCGTGAGCGCAACATCGCTTGGCACAAACTGCACTTGCCCAGAAGCGCGATGTCTCCACCATCAGTGAGCTTGCCGCCCAGGATGTTCTACCTCCAATAGCACGATTCGACGGCGGAGAGCGCTGGCCCCGGCGTACAAACAACCCCCTATATCCCCGGCGCCGGGGCCAGTTTCCGCGAGCGAAATTTCGCTCGTGTCCGCCACCAAAGTTGAGGCATCGGCGGAGTAAGAGTATGAGAAAGGTTCCGCTATTCACCTGCGCGCACTGCCGAGTGCAAGACGCGGATGTGATCAGCATTACCGTCTCCTACAAAAAGGGAGAGTCTGTCCATGGCGAGTGGCACCCAGCATGCTTCGAGCAGGTCAGGCCGACGCTGAAACGCAAGGGCGACCCCATGATCGCCATCAGCAGCAACGTACCGCCGAGCGACCCGCGTAGTCTTGATCATCCTAGCCACCGTGAACAATGGTTGGCGCTGGCCAGGGCAATCGGGCAGCATATCGCGAGAGATGAACGTAATGGCGTCAGCGGGCCGCTCATAGGAGACGTGGACCTCGACGAGGACAAGTCATCATGACATTGCCAACTCCGAAGCCTGATGATGGCACGACCCTCGGCCTTGCCATCGGCGTCGTCGAAGAATGGAAGAAGGCCAACAGGTTGACCTACCTGCCGCCGCGCCTCTCGCTCGATCTTGCCAAGCGGGTCGAGCGCGCCATCCTAAAAGTCCGCTTAGACCCGTAGCGGGCCACCATCATTTCTTCTGCAATCGCACCCAGCTCGGCAAGGCAGCGGCGCGGATGTACGGCCTCGGTCTTGACCGGCGGCGTCTGCTTTGAGGCGCAAACCGGAAAGCATTTGCTCAAACTGAAGCTTACGGCTTTTGACCCAACTGCGACATCACTCCTTCGGCACGCCGGCTATATACAGCCCTCTTATGGTACGTTTGGCGCCAGCCAGGAACACCGGATTATCGCTTACCGAAAAACTCTTAAAACGACGAATAGAGAACGTGGGATCAAGTGCAAGTCCAGCTTTCGCGGCAGCTTGCGCCTCGGGCAAATTGCCAAGAAGCGCAAGCGCGGCAGCCAGTCCAAAATGTGCAAAAGCATAATTTCGATTCGTTTCGAGTCCGCGACGAAACCAAGTGACGGCCTCAGCTTCTGCTCCGAGCTGCACTTTGGAGAAGCCTACGTCGCCCATCCAGGCAAAAGCGAAGATATCGTGAGGAGATAGACGTAGCGCCTGATTGATGTGGCCCTCCGTGTCTGCGCCACCACCACCGAACAGCTTTGCGATACCCATAACTCCGTGCGCTATAGCCAAATTGCGATCTAACGCCAACGCCCGCTCACACTCGGCCACGCCTTCGGCCACGCGATTCGTATAGACGAGCACAGTCCCCAAATTTACGTGAGCCCAAGAATGATTCGGCGCAAGAGACAGCGCTTTCAGCAATATGGTCTCTGCCGCAACAAAGAGCTGATGGTAAGCGTCGGTCAACAAGGCGCAAGCAGTTACCGTGTCGACCGTCGCCATCCACACCATCGCATCGACATTTCCTGGATCAATCGACAATGCACGCTCAAAAAAATGACGAGCCGGCCGCAAATATTCAGACGTAAGTCCTTTGTTCCACCAATAGCGACCTTGAAGATACAGATCCATTGAATCCGGATGCGGAGTGTTTTCGGCCCTCCGCGCCTCAGCCTCAATGAGTTGCGCGTTCAGCGCATTAGCGAGTCTTGATACAATCTCGTCTTGCAGATCCAACAAGTCGGCAACGGACTTGTCGAAACGATCGGACCATAGATGTGAGCTATTTTCGGCATTTACGAGCTGAACGTTTACCCGCAGTCGGTCGCCGCTACGCTGAACCGATCCTTCGACCACATAACGGATGTTCAACTCCAAGCCGATCTGCCTGAGATCGATAACCTTGCCTTTGTAGGTGAATGCAGTGTGCCTACCGATGACGAACGATCGCCTAATACGCGACAGGTCTGTGGTCAGGCTTTCGGTAACACCGTCAACGAAGTAATCTTGTTCGGGATCACCGCTGAGATTAGCGAAAGGCAACACAACAATTGAAAGGTGCGGCGGTGACGTTTGCGTCGCTGAACTAGTCAATTCAACGGTGGGTGTTTCCCGCACAGCGCCAATGAAGCGAAAGCCCTTGCGCTGCAGCGTCTTAATCAGCCGTTGTTTCTGGCCCGTATCGCCAACAGCGCTCCGCGCAGCATTTAGCCGGGTCGTTAGCGCCGCATCCGAAACGATGCGCCCTTTCCAAACGGTAGCGACGAGTTCGTCTTTGCTAACGACTCGCTCGCGCGCGCAGATCAACAATTCGAGCAAGTCAAATACTTGCGGCGCGACAGATACCAACTCCATCCCCCGACGCAACTCGCGTCGGCTGGTGTCAAATGTGTATTCCTCAAAGAGATAGCGCAATCTTCCGCCCTCCCTTGCCCCCTTTACGCCTGACGAGCAAGAATAGCTTACATTCAGAAAAATGTAAGCAACGAGGGTCATCGAATTACGACCGCGACTCGGATTGTCTTGTCCGCCCTTGGTCCTCGTCGCGCCTCACGCGCGGTTCGCTCGACAAGGAGTTGCGGAGAACGCCGACGGGTCCGTGGACATTTACATCGGCCCTGAGCCGCCCGCGGGTCAGCAGTCCAACTGGCTTTACACCCCTGCCGGTCAGAAGTGGTTGCCGTAATTTCGTGTGTACGGCCCGGAAAGGCGATCATGGACAAGAGCCGGAAGTTGCCGGATATTGAAAGGGTCACGTGAAAATGGTGCTTGATGTCGCGATTGGCCCTTAGCTGCTTCCGTTTCCACGCGCTGACGTCGGCTTGCGGGGGGCGAGCGGACCAAGGACGAAGATCGCCGCGAAGCGCCCATGTGACCCATCTGCGACATGGGCAGGTTCAGCCGACCAGCTGGCAGTGCCCGCTGATGACAGTACCGTCGCGTTTATGCCCCTTAAGCGTGCCGTCGACGCGGTTGATGAAACCTTGCCAGACAGCGGTCGGGTCGAACAGATGTTTCCAAATGTTGCCGAGCGTAAGCGCCGTCTCAAAGAACAAGTGCGTATCCGTCACGTGGACGGCCAAATTGCTTCCGAGAGTGCATCGTCCCCTCGTCCAGATTAACGGTGACCTGTTCCCCATTTATGTAGACCGAGTTGCGCTCGCCGCCCGTAAGGCCCCGCGCCCAGCATTTCAGATCGATCGTCTCGGCATGTGCAGCCGTTGCAGCTAGCAGCGCTACGACGATGATTGTTGCTTTCAGCTTCAAAGTTATCTCGTCGCTTTGTGACGGCCCTGCCGGGGGAGCGGACACGGCAGGACATTCGATGACTTTGCCGAAATTTCGGTGTCGCCTTCGAAGAATGCGCAGAGGACTCAGTCGTTCAGAGATGGGCACGCGGCAATAGCCATCCCATGATCTTCTGATATGGATCGCGACGACTGGGGACGAATGCGTTCTCGTTTTGCTGAGCGTAAGCGTCGTTCTCAGGCCACGGCTTTGAGGTCGTGACGGCAATAGGCCCACGGAAGCAGCTCATCGATGTTGCTGTTTGGATGGCCGTTGACGATCCTGGTGAGGGCATCGGTCAGATAGGCAAGCGGATCGACATCGTTCAGCTTACAGGTTTCGATCAGGGAAGCGATGATGGCCCAGTGCTCGGCGCCGCCGTCGGAGCCTGCGAACAGCGCATTCTTCCGATTGAGCGTGATCGGGCGGATTGATCGCTCGACCGCGTTGTTGTCGAGCTCGATACGGCCATCTTCGATGAAGCGCGTCAGGCCTTCCCAGCGTGAGAGCGCATAGCGGATGGCGTCGGCTAGCTTGCCCTTTTGGCTGATCAAAGCGAGCTTTGCGCGGAGCCACCGTTCGAAGGCTTCCGCCAGCGGCCGACCCTTCTGCTGCCGGACGAGGCGGCGCTCCTCGGCGCTGCGGCCACGGATGTCCTTCTCGATCGCGTAGAACTCGGCGATGTGCTGAAGCGCTTCGCTTGCGATGGGCGCGGGACCGGGTGTGGCAAGTTCGTAGAAGTTACGCCGCATATGCGACCAGCAGAATGCAAGCTGAACCTCGCCACGCTCGGCGAGCTTGCCATAGCCGGCATAGCCATCGACCTGCAGGATCCCCTTGAAGCCTGCAAGATGGGCGATCGGTCGGTCGGCTTTGCGATCGGGCGCATAGACATAGGCGACGCCCGGCGGATCGGCGCCGCCCCATGGCCGGTCGTCCGCCGCATAGGCCCAGAGCTGACCGGTCTTGGTGCGCCCGCGGCCGGGATCGAGCACCGGCATCGTCGTTTCATCGGCAAACAGCTTTGGCCGTTGCCTGAGCTTGCCAAGGAGGCGCTCATGCAACGGACGCAGGTGGAAGGCAGCTTGTCCCACCCAGTCCGCCAACGTCGAACGATCGAGCTCAATGCTCTGGCGGGCGTAAATCTGGGCCTGCCGGTAGAGCGGCAGGTGATCGGCATATTTGGAGACCAGGACCTGGGCGACGGTGGCCTCGGTCGGTAATCCGCCCTCGATCAGCCGGGCCGGGGCCGGCGCCTGCATGATGCCGTCCTCGCAAGCCCGGCAGGCGTATTTGGGACGCCGGGTCACGAGGATCCGGAACTGCGCCGGGACCAGGTCCAGCCGCTCGCTCCGATCCTCGCCGATCCGGTGCAACTCGCCCTGGCAACAGGGACAGGTCTTGTCCTCGATGTCGACGACGACCTCGATCCGCGGCAGGTGCGTCGGCAAGGCACCACGGTTGCCGCGGCGCTTGCGAGCCCGCGCCTCACGGCCTTCAGGTGCGCTCACGTCCTGCGCCGTCTCGCTGTACGCTGCCACTTGCTCGACGTCTTCCAGGCCCAGCAGCATCTGATCTTCAGGCAGCGTCTCTGCCCGCCGGCCAAACCGATGCCGCTGCAATTCCTTGATGATCTGACGCAGCCGCTCGCTCTCGCACCGCTCGGCGAGCAGCATCGCTTTCAGCGTCTCGGGATCGTCAGGCAGGGCGTCGCTCACACCCAATTCAGAGCATATTCGCCGCCATCTGGCGACGCGTCCGACGCTCCTGATTCACTTCGCCGCAGCGCCGCCAACAGCTATCCGGCCTGCGTTGGCTTCGACGTTTCCCGTGCCTCGTGCACAAGCCGCCAGTCGAGCCCCTCCAGCAGCGCCGACAATTGCGCCGCCGACAGACGCATCACACCGTCCTCGATCTTCGGCCAGCGGAAGATTCCATCCTCGAGCCTCTTGGCGAACAGACACAAACCCGTTCCGTCCCAGAACACCAGCTTGATCCGGTCCGCCCTCTTGGCCCTGAACACATAGACAGCTCCTGAGAATGGGTCAGCCCCCATACTCTCGCGCACCAGGGTAGCAAGCCCCTCCATTCCCTTGCGGAAGTCTACCGGTTTGGTCGCCACCATCACCCGGACCGCACCCGACGGACCGATCACCGGCTCGCCTTCAGCGCCTGGACGATCGACGCAATCATCGTTGGGTCCGCACCACGACCGGCCCGGATCGTGATGCCGTCGACTTCGATCTCGATGATCCCGCTATCTGCCTTGCGCACCACTTTACGCTCCTGGTGAGCTGCCGGCGCCGGTACCACGGCCTCCACCACCGCTGGCACAAACTGGACTTTGTCCGCTTCGGAATGACCGCCTGCTGCTTCTCGCAACTGGCGGCGCCAACCAAACAACTGCTGCGGCGACAATCCATGCCGTCGGGCCACGGAACACACCGAGTCGCCACTCGCCACGATCTCGGCGACGATCCGCGCCTTGTCGTCGTCGCTCCACTTCCGCCGACGACCGGCTCCGGTGAAGACCTCAAGCCGCCGCACCGGCTCCGCGATAGCACTATGCACTGTGTCCATTCTAAGCCTAACGGTCCGAACAAACCGCAGACTCGCAGATCACCCCGTCATCCGGTAGGTGGCCGCTGAACAGCGCTTACTGCTGAGCGGCGGCCCTGGCGAATTCAGAAATCCCCTCCATAGACTGCCGTTTATCCTTCGGAAGCTTCGCCCATTGGCGAATGATCTTCCGGCGGACCTCGCGTTGCTTTTCCCTTACGTCAGGCATCGGGACGCTCCTTGAAGAGGATTGTTCCGGTCGACCTAGTATTGTTCGGGCTCACTAGAACTTCAACGTCCAATCAAATACTCTTAGCTCTGATCGTGCAGCGCTATACACGGGAGCTAGTCTCATATTGGCTTTGCAGGCCCACCGCCCAGAATTGCGGCGATCGCAGGACGGGCGAAATGCAGTATGTTTGCGACGCGCCGAAGGGCAAGACCTGGTTCCGTATCGAGACGGAAGGTGAAGCGATGTATGAGTCGCGCCTGATGGGCCACACAGTTGAGAAATATTTCCGCCGCGAGCGGGAGAAGGCAGTCCAGTCCTGGCGTCCCGAGCGGCCCAACGCGATCGAGCGCGACATCGGCCTCGAGGCCCATGTACAGCGAGAGATGCCGCTTTTCCTCACGCTGCGCGACAGGGAGGGCAATGCACTAACTACAGCGATGCTGCCACCGGGTGGCAAAGATCGCGGCGGGTTCCGGATCATCATCGTTGCCGCATCCAATGCCGATCCTTATCCTCAGCAGGACGCGGCCATCGCTGCACTGGGAGCGCATTTCGGTCTCACACTCGATCGCAACCGCTGCTTCCCCTACGGCCGTTAAGGAGCCTGACAAGTATCGCCGCTTGATTGGAGCGAGGTCGGCTCATGTCCCCTTAGCTGCCTCTCTGTTTCTACGCCCTGACGTCGGCTTGCGGGGTGCGAACGGACCAAGGTCAATATGGTCGCGACGCCAGCGTGTGACCCGCTGCGGACATTGATTGGCTGATAAGACAACATTGCTGTCACACCAAATCTCGTTTTTCTAAATACCTTTCCAGGAATGTTTGAGGTAAGCCGGAGTTAACATGTTCGGCTGGATTGGGAGCTCGAAGGCGTAGCTTGCAGGAGGTTCCTATGGCCAACTTGATGCTCAGGATTGTGACGCTGGCAACGTGTTCGATTGCGCTGATCGCTGCGTTCTCGGTCACTCCGGCTGTTGCGGCCCCGGGCACTGAGCCAGGTGGCAGTGAGGCAGACTATAGCGGGACGGGGCAACGCTCCGCTTATCCGCCTTCGTCATACCCGAAGCGGTCGGGCAACAAGGCCAACCACGCGCCCAAGGCCAAAAAAGCCAAGCAGTCCCTGTTCGACGACCCCGCCTTTGCCCATGGGTACCGCGCAGCTTATTCGGCGGTCTACGACCGCACCGACTATGCCTCTGCGATTGAGCAGTTGAAGACGCTCGGCCACGACGATCACCCGAATGTGGCCAACCTCATCGGCTACTCATTTCGCAAGCTCGGCGACTACAGGCAGTCGCAGCTCTGGTATGAGCGCGCGCTGAAGGCCGATCCGAACCATGTGCTGACCTGGCAATATTACGGTCTATGGCAGCTCGAGCAGGGCAACCGCGATCAAGCGCAATATCATTTGAGTCGGATCGCGGCGATTTGCGGGACTGGCTGCGAGGAGTACCGGTCGTTGGCCGCCGCGCTAGAGAAACCGCCCGGCACTAGCCTGGTTTATTAGGACGCCTTGCAGCGGCGGTCAGAGCTCGGCGCTAACGCGACGGGTGAGGCTATGTCTGTTCATGGCCCCAAGCCGAACAGCGTTCAAGCCATTGAGATGTCGGCTGTGGAAGGTGGAGCAGACGATGGGCAGCACCGGCGTTCACCGCCGCTTGTGACCCACAGTAGAAGTGGCGTGTCTGCAGGTTGTCCGCTTTGCCCGGTGGTCTAAACCGGTCGGTTCGGCCTTGGTAGCCCTTTGACCCCAAAGTCAGCCTGCGAGATGCTCTGTCTTGTCCGGAACCCAGATCGAGTGGTTAATGCGTCAACTTGGTCACAAGTCTGCCAGCAACTTGCGAGCTTCCACGAGATCGCGTGTTTCCAAGCCCTCGCTGAACCAGCTGTAGATCGGCACAAGAGCGTTGCGCGCCTCTCGCCGCATGCCGCGTGCCGCTTGAAGTCTGGCGCGCGCAACGCTTGCGCGAAGCTCGGGCAGCCTTGCTCCCTGGGCCGCGGCAATTTCAATCGCAGCCTCGAACTCCGCGTCCGCTTGATTTTCGGCCTCCGCCCCGGCTGCGAGCAACAGCAGTTCATCGCGCTCCCGGTGAAGTTCGACGGCGCACCAGCTCTCGAGACTTGCGTCCGCAAGTGCGACCGCTTCGTCGATGACCCGAAGCCCGGCCATGGCGTTTCCAGCCTTGCGACGAAGCGCGGCGAGCAAGCCGAGATGGTGCGGAATACGTAGCCCCGCACTTATGCGCCGGAAATCCTCAAGCCCCGCATCAAAGTCCGCAAGACCTTCGTCACGCCGGCCGGATTCTGCAATCGCCCAGGCGCGAACGAGGCTGCACTCCGTAGTGACGACCGTAGAAGGCGTGAGGTGCGCACGGAAAAGGCGTTAGAAATCAATACAGTTGACAAGACACCCCTTCCGCCAAAACATCAACAAAATCAATTAGTTAGCTCGTGGTTTTCGCTTCAGCGCACAATCGAACGTACAATCGTCGCTTGGTGGCGCCGTAAGCGTCGCGGTGAGATCGAGTCGATTTGTCGCAGTTCGGACGAGGCGACGCCCGATCCCAACACTGATGCCGCCGCCGATCTCATCAGCTTTCCGACGTCGCGATGGACTGTCGTGTTTCGACGCGATGCATCGAAGGAGCGACAAGACGGTCCTTGAATCACAGCGATGGCGTCGCGCATCTATCCACACCCACGACCGGCAGTAGCTCGCGAGCATTCCGCGCCGCTAGGAATCGATAATTTGACTCTCGCCTGCGCCGCGGTTCGATGGCGTCATGACCAAGGCAGAGAACAGACCGGCGGCGAGAGCTTGGCACCAAGAGCGCATGCGTCAGCGCGCGGAAGAAGTGCGGGCCGAGGCGGTAGCAGCCGACCTGGCCGAACTCGGCCGGCTTCGCCACTACCTCATCTTTGGCAGGAAGGATCGCCGTGCCGACCGCGAGAAGCTGATGAGCGCCATTGACGACTACGTCGGTGAGATGACTGGCGACCGAACCGCGCTGCACGCCAAAAACCACAAGTGCGGGTGAAGCAGTACGGCCTGGGGACGAAGAATCGGGTAGTCGATCTGCATGAAACTCGCCGCCGAACGTGCCTTTGCCGCTCCTGAAGCCGCCGCCCGCAAACTGGTCGAGCTCGCGAAGACCATTGAAGCTGTCCAGGACGGTCGCATTCACATCGAAAAGCTCAATGCTCCGTTTCTCTACACGCTCAAGGCCACCGGGTTGGAGTTCGGCGCCGGCATCAAGCATGCAGTTGAGAAGGGCTGGCTCGAGCTGCACGAGAGCGGGACCTATGTCCGGCTGATCGACACCAGCGCAAAAGCGGCCCCAGCAAAAGACTAAGTTGCCGGGGCCGTTTGGAGGCTACCTTGGCGGTAATGGGGTCGCCAGGTGGTCATGAGCATAGGAAAAACCGGCAATCAGTTCTGTCCACTTGTGCCCAAAGCGGTATAGGTCCTCATCGGGAACGGAACCGATCGCAATGAAGTTTAGAAGGGACGGCCCGCCAGCGTGACCAGCGGGCTGGTAGCGATCGTCAGGCGCAGTCGCGACCTCCGCGGGGTACGATCGAAGTACTGGCTGGCTCGTGGAGCTTCGCGCGCGTTCTCAATGTCCGAAAGGAGGTTCCAATGCGTACTCCGGCCTTGGCGATTTTGGCAATCGGGATGGCATCAACAGAGCCGGCGGCAGCTCAGACGTATAATCCGGCCTATCCGGTTTGCCTGCACGTTTACCGCGCGGGGGCCAACTATTACGATTGCAGCTACACATCGCTGCCTCAGTGCAATGCTTCGGCATCGGGCCGCGCCGCAGAGTGCGCCATAAATCCATACTTCGCGGGCGTGGAAAACCCCGCAGCTTATCGGCGGCACGGCCGCCGCGCCTACTAGGGCAGTTGCGAGAGACGCCCAGCCCGCCAGCGTGAACCGGCGGGTTGCTGCTTGGGCCGCCTGCGTTTCGGTACCGCAATCCCTAGCGGCTTGTGTCGACGCTACCACCGCGCTTCTATCGGACGATCCGATCAAGACGGCAGCCCGTTATACAACCAAATATCTGATCTTTCATTTGGGTGCCTACCCGGCAACCCCTAATGCAAGCGCGCACATCGTCGCCCCACACACGGCCCTTGGTTTGAGAACTCGAGATACATCGATTGTTGCATGCCTTGTCGTTATCGGGGCATTTGGACAAACACGCCGCAAGGCCAAGTCGCTCGCCTTCTGAAAATGTCGCTTCTTGGGCGGTTGCGAGCGTCGTTGTTGTCGCCGCAGTATAAAGGGCTAGCGCGAGCGCGCTCTTTAGGATTTCTGTAGCCGACATTATCTCCTGCCTCTGTTTGAGACCTCGGAAAGCAGCGTACGCCGGATACACCACCAAGGCGCAAGGCGGCCAGGAAATATCGGATCGCGAAGTAGGCCGCCCGCGTGAGCCGGCGGGCCTGGCTTCACGGACGTATCGTCCGCTCAATTTCACGGGCCGCCCAGGTCGCAACCATCATCGCGAACCGGAAGCGCTCGCGCGTTTCCGCAGGTATTTGGATGCTGCGAATTGCGAGGCTGTTCACATGTTCGGACCCGACAGCATGCTATTGTCGGTGCGGTCATGCCGAACTGTTCGTTTGAATGGCTTCCAATAGAATTAAGTAGGACGAGCAAATATTCGGCTCTGATGCGCTGAAGCTGTTCGTACACACAAGGGTCCTGCCATGGAAATCGGGACTTGGCTGAAAAGTTTGGGCCTAGGACGACATGAGTCCCTGTTCATCGCGAACGCCATAGATTGCGATGTGTTGCCGCAATTGACAGAAGTTGACTTCGAAAAGGTTGGCATCCCACTCGGCGACCGGAAACGCCTCGTGAATGCGATCAGTGCGCTTCCCTCCAGCCTTCCCTCCACTGTCGTGAATGCTGCAATTGCGCAATACGCGGAACGGCGCCACCTCACGGTAATGATCTGTGACTTGGTCGATTCGACCGCCCTGACGGCACGCCTTGACCCGGAAGATATGGGCGCCGTCATCGATGCCTATCACGCTGCTTGTGCTCGTATCACGCGCTCCTATGACGGCTTTCTCGCCGACTTTCGCGGAGACGGCATTCTTGCGTATTTCGGCTATCCCATTGCGCACGAGGACGATCCCGAACGAACTGTAAGAGCTGCGCTCGATATCATTGCTGCTGTCGCACGGCTTGAAACCCGCGCTGGAGAACCGCTCGCGGTGCGTATCGGTATCGCTACCGGCATGGTGGTAGTCGGTGACCTGGGCGGCGAAGGCAAACTTCGGGAGCACTCCGTGGTTGGGGGCGCTCCCAATATCGCGGCTCGCGTGCAAGCCTTGGTCGAGCCGAACACCGTGGTCGTCGCAGACTCCACCCGTCGTCTCCTTGGCGATATCTTTAGTCTTCGCGACCTTGGCGCCCACCACCTCAAGGGCATTAGCGAGCCGGTGAGCGCGTGGGCCGTCCAGGGCGTCTCGGCTTCCGAGAGCCGCTTTGAGGCGGTGCGTCCGACAGAACTCGCCCCTGTCATCGGCCGCGATTCCGAGTTGGAGTTCTTGTTGGAACGTCAACGTTTGGCTCGCACGGGCGAAGGCCAGATCGTTCTCATCTCAGGCGAGCCGGGTATCGGGAAATCGCGCTTAGCAGCGGCTCTGGCTGAACGTGCAGCTAAGCATCAACCACACGTGCATTTCCGTTATCAGTGCTCGCCTTACCACGCCAACAGCGCACTTCATCCCGTGGTCGAGCAGTTGGAAAGGAGTGCCGGATTTAAGGCGGACGATCCCGTCGAGACGCGGCTTGACAAGCTGGAGGCACTCCTCTCGTTGAGAGCACCGCAAGTTCAGACGGTAGTACCACTTTTTGCTGAGCTGCTATCGATCCCATTCGCGAGCCGTTATCCAAAACCGCAGCTAAGCCCCGCCCAGCAGCGTCGCCGCACACTTGCCGCGCTGCTCGATCAATTCGAGAGCCGTTCTCGCAAACAGCCCATCCTGTTGCTTATCGAAGATGTTCAGTGGGCCGACGACACCACCCTCGAATTGCTCGACCTCATCGTAGAGCGAGCCCGACAGTTGTCTATCCTTGCGCTGGTTACCTTTCGACCAGAGTTCGAGCCTCCCTGGACCGGTCTTGCAAATGTCGGAAGCCTGGTCCTCGGACGGCTCAACCCAGATGATGTCAAAGGTGTTGCCACGCAGGTGGCCAATGGCCGAGCGCTTCCGATCGACGTGATGAAGCAGATCGTAACAAAGACTGACGGAAATCCGCTCTTCGTGGAGGAACTCACCAAGGCTGTCCTCGAAGCTGGCATTCTGATCGAATGCCAGGATCGCTATCAGCTCGGGGGACCGTTACCGCCCTTTGCCATCCCGGAAACCCTTCACGACTCCCTGATGGCGCGGCTCGACCGCCTGCATTCGGTGAAGGAGATCGCCCAGATTGGCGCCACCATCGGTCGCGAATTTTCCTATTCCTTGATGCGGGCTGTGGTCGCTCGAGAGGAAACACGGTTGCAGCATTCCCTCTCCGAACTCGAGGAGGCCGGGCTTATTTTCCGCGAAGGTGACCTGCCGGATGCCATTTATAGCTTCAAACACGCATTGGTGAGGGATGCGGCTTATCAGAGCCTGCTGAAGACACGGCGGCGGCAACTCCATGCGCAAATAGCGCGCGTGCTTGAGGAAGGATTCCAGGATGCCGTCGTGAACGACCCTGAAATCCTTGCGCACCATTTCACCGAAGCCGGCATGCTTGAGAAGGCAACGGACTATTGGCTCAAGGCCGGAAAGCGCGCGCTCGGGCGCTCCTCCAATGCCGAGGCTGTAAAACATCTCACGCGAGGAATGGAGCTGACCCAGCAACTGCTCAGCTCGCCGCAACGCGATCGCAAAGAACTGGATTTCTATCTGGCCCTTGGTCCTGCAGTCGCCGCAACTGAGGGCGATGCCGCGGCTGAAACGTCGCGGGTCTTCTCACGGGCTCGCGCGCTGCTAGGCGAAAGTGTCAGCCTAGAAGAACGGATGACGATCCTGTGGGGCAGCTACCTAGCCCACAGTATGCGCGCGGAGTATAGCTCAGCGCTGGAGGATGCCCGGTACGGCCTCGCGTTGGCCGCAGAGCATGATCATCCCGGCGTGGCCGTCCTAGCCACGCGCTTTATTGGACAATCATTGCATCTCACGGGTGCCTTCGCCGACGCACGCGAACACCTCGATCGCGCCCTCGCACTGTGCTCAACCAATCCAGCCACGATATCGACCTATCGCCGCTTCGGAGTCGATGACGCGGTGAACAGCCTGGCGTGGCTCTCGACGACGCTATTGGTCCTTGGCTATCCTAAACAGTCTACAACAATCGTCGAGCGTACTGAAACTCTTGCTCGAACGAGGGAACAAAGCTTTACGACGGCCCTGGCCCTGGGGAACATAGTCGTTTTGGGCACAATCGGCGGCGACGCAAAGCGCGCTTTGGCTCACGCCGACGAAGCGATATCGCTCAGCATCGAGCATGAATTTGCGGCAATTGAACGAAGAGCACGTTTTTTCCGCGGAGCGCTATTAGCCCAAGGAGGGGATCTTCAAGTCGGAATCGAACTGATGCGCGGCGCTTTGACGGCAACTTACCAAAACTCTGAACGGTGCCGCCGCACTCTCTATTTGGGCCATCTCGCCTTCGCTCATGCCCAGCTCGGAGAGCTTGAAGTTGGACTGCGCCTGCTGGACGAAGGCGTTCAGCTGGCCGAAACAACAGGGGAGAGTTTCTTTGAGGCCGAGTTGTATCGTCTTCGGGGCAACATCAACCTAAAACTCGGCAGGCGTGACCAGGCAGAGGCCGCACTGCAGCGAGCCGTGGCGATTGCGCGGCGACAACAAGCTCGCTGGTGGGAGTTGCGTGCCTCGATCTGTCTCGCGCGGCATTGGAGTAACGAAGGCAGATATTTCGAGGCTTGGTCCCTCTTAGAGCCTATATACACTTGGTTCACCGAAGGTCGGGATACACCCGATCTGACAGACGCGAAAAATCTCGTGGACGAACTACGCTCAGTTTCAGGAATGAAATCGGTTTCAGGAATGAAAGATGAGCCAAAGCGTGGCAGCTGTTGACCAGCACCGCTCAACATCATGCCTGACGTAAATTGATCAGCGTCCGATCAACGCCTGCCCTTCGCCCGCTTTCCGGACTTGCCACCTGTTCGTTCAAGTTTGCTAAGGGCGCTCTCGACATCCTTGATTGCCTTCTTGAGCTGCTTCTCGCGCTTTCCAAGAATGCTCTTGAGTTGTCTTCGCTGCTCGGCGGTCAATGTCGTAAAATCGATCACCTTCGTAAACGCGATGAAGGCCATTGCTTACCTCCCGATGGTGGTGGTCGTTAGGCCGTGATCAATATGTGCAAGGCAGTGAAACAAATATTCTCCAATATCATCGACCTATAGTCAAACGGCATTTCTTCCAGAAATACTCGATCGGCCTTCCGACCCACGGGCCCTCGTGGTGAGCGCGAGAGAAAGCGGTAGCAACTGACATCGCGCTACCACGCCGTCGTTATTTCACTTCCGCTTTTTGTTCTTGAGCCGCGCCGGTCGCGAGGTGCGCTTCGTGCGACCGAGTCGGGAAGACCTTACAGTCGGAGATTTCTCGTGGGGCCTTGATCGCTGCAACAAGGCGCGGAGCGTGGCAAACTGGCGTTGATCCAGCTGATTGGCGAAGCTCTCGAAATCAGTGGCGTCACTGCCAAGCTGGCTCAACCAGACAAATGCACTGTCCAAGGTGCGCAACTCAGGCGTCTGGTATGACAGCAGATCTCGGTAATAAGTTGCCGACTCCTCGCAAAACAGATCACGCGCGATGCCATTTACGAGCCGCCGCACTCCATATTTTATTCCCGTGATGGCCGCTCCTGATATTCCATGGCTCAGCATCGCTCCGAACGTAAAGTTGTGTAGCCCTCGCAGAAACGGAGCAGTGCCGCGGTGCCGCTCCGTGAATTCAAAGGCTTGGCCCAAATAGGGATAGCGCGCGAGGGCCTCGCTTTCCTCGCCCGATGGAGGCGTGAAGCGGTCGCGCCAAAGGGCTATTTGTTCAAAGAATAGGGCGAGCTCGGGACGCGCCGAGAGATCCGCCTCAACGCCGCTCGCAAAAATCATGAAGTCGAATTCGAATCTACGATTGCTGCTTTGAACCCTTGCAATACCGCAAGCTTCGTCGATGAAACTCCATCCGCAGTCGGGGTGCCAGGCGAAATTCTCAAACTCGCGGCATCGCCAATAAGCGTCCTGTGTAGGCGGGACCGGAAGCTCCTCAAGAATGTGACGCATGAACCGCCAGCGGTCCAGGTCCGTCAGATCGCCGAAGTGGCCCAACATACCGGCAAAATTCATCCAAGTGAGTGGATTGACCCGCGGCATCTCCGAACGGCGGAAGCAAAGGTCTACTCGCGCGGCGCCCGCCTCAAGTGCGAGAGCTGCGTTGTCAAAGGCGGATGCCCCGGCACCAAGGATACCAATGCGCTTTCCTGCAAGCTTGCGAAAATCGATATCATCGGCCGAATGTGCGTAAAGATCTGCCGACAAATGGGCGACCAGAGACTTAGGAGCGCCCCACCTTCCACTTCCCTCAAAGCCTGTCGCAAGAATAATCTTTCTTGCATACACCCGCTCAATTCCTTCGGAACGACGGAGATGGGCAAGGAAGATGCCATTCGCCGGCTCAATCAACATTAGTTCGACCTCGTTCTCAACCGGGAGGTCCAGGACGTCTCGGTACCAATCCAGATACGAGCGCCACACCTCCCGAGGGACGGTATCTATGCGACCCCATGCTCGCCGCCCAAATTTTTCCTCGTACCACGCACGCACCGTTAGACTCGGGACGCCGAAATCAATCCCAGTCACCTCCTTCGGAGTCCGCAACCGTTCCATCCGAGCGAAATTGCGCCAAGGTCCTTCGAAACCGCGCTGGCAACGATCGATGATCCTGAAGTTTGCTATGCGCTCAAGCCTCAAGCCGAACGCGATACCCAGTCCGCTCTGTCCAGCGCCGACAACCAGCACGTCCAGAACCGGCACTCCGTCCATAAATCGCGGGACGGTCCACTCCCGAGCCGGATAGTCCAAATAAGTCAGCTCGCGTCGAACGCGCTTCGTGAGTTGGGAGACGCTCATGGGACATTCCTGCCGCTGCGCTCTTGTTAGAAATGACTTTTGCCATTCGGCTTAGTTCTGTCCCATTACCACAGGTCTGATTGCAGAAAAATCGACCGCCCGACCGCCATTGGGTTTCGCACAGAGCGATTTTGGCCCGCAAGACAGCGGGCTATTATTCTAGCGCTCACTCAAATGCTGATCCGCTCGACGATCGAGCCATCAGTTGCCTCCGATCGCGAGACACGCAACATCGACAATCAACGCGCCTATCGGTGACGATCTGAGCGTCAATCGACTGAAAGACTCAGGCTAGCTCGCCCATCAGGTAGCCTCATAGCGGCACGCTTAGCCGCGTTCCTGACGAAGTCCCCTGCCCGCCCAATCGGCGTAGTGCCGAATTTGCGAGGGTCCATTCGTAGCTCGTCACCGTAGCATTGTACGCGAGCTCCGCGCGGATCGTCAGAATTTGCAATGAGTTCAACTTCTTGGCTAGCGTTGTTTGGAGGAGCGGTGACAGATCACTGACCGCGGCTTTTTGACCGTGGGTTCAGAGGACGGTTTTTCCTGAGGAATGGCTGGAAGGCTCAAACCGCTCGAGGTAGAGCGCCAAACGCCGATGGAGACGGACTCTACCTGATCATCACCGGACCAACCTCGGAGTCGCATTGGCCGATTGGTGTTGCGGTCGGCGCGCTTCTATCTATTGGATAGCGCGCGGAGCGCTGTCCAATATGGACCGCGCGACCTCGGAAACGCCGGTGAGGATGATCTGCACGCCGATGCAGAGCAGCAGGAAAGCTGACAATTTCGTCACCACGCTGGTGCCCTCCTCGCCGAACAGGCGCGCCATTGCGCTCGATTTCCGGTAGGCGTGGTAGATCGCCGCGGTGACGGCGAACGCCACCAGAAGTGAAACGATCGATGACTGGAACATCGCATCGAGGCTGCTGGTGCGGCTGATTCCGATCGCGATGGCTGTCGCGATCGTTCCCGGCCCGGTCGTCAGCGGAATTGTGAGAGGAAAGAAGGCCATGCGCTTCATGGTCGCATGATCGGGGGACGAGACCTCGTGAGGCCCGGCCGGGCCCGAGGGCGCGTTGAGCATGGACCAGCCTGTCGCTGCGACCACGAGGCCGCCGGCAATCCGAAGCGCCGGGATTGTCACGCCGAAGAAGTTGAGGATCTGGCTGCCCAGAAACAGCGACACCAGCAAGACCACGAAGGCATATCCGGCAACCCGCAGCGCAAGGCTGGCGCGCTCGTCTTCAGAAAGACCTCTCGTCTTGTCGAGGAAGATGAAGGCCAGTCCGTAGGGATTGATGATCGCGAACAGCGCGCCGAAGCCGAACAGGAAATCGGCAACGAGCCCCGATGTGGCGATATCACGCATGCTGCGCCCGCTCCGCTCTTCGGCTTACGGGCATGTGAAGCCGGGCGCTTTGAAATCGGCCAGATTGTCGAGCGTCTTGCGCAGAACCTCGAACAGCACGGCCGACCAGCTGTTGGCGACACGGACCAGCATGCCGACGAAAAACCGGGGCATCATCCGATGATACCGGATCTCACTTGTCCTTGCCGGGTGATCGCTCAAGACGCGATCTCTGCGCGCGCATGCGCTTGATCTCCTCCCTGAGCGCCTCGGCTTTTTCGTCTCGTTGCTCGCTCGCCGTTTCCAAGGGTTCGTCGCGAAGCAACTTCTGGAGTGCCTTTTCGACAGAAAGCTTGTTGGTCTCGGCCATACCAGACCTTTCTGACGCTACCGCGTCTGTCAGTACCGTGGTTGCAGTCTCAGCTCTTCGGACTGAACATGCCGCCGGCCGCCTTCATCGCCGCCTCACCCATGGTCTTGGTCTGGTCGGTCAGGGCCCGCATCTGCTCCTGGAAGAAATCGGCTTGAAGCTTGAGCGCGTCCTGGACATCCTTGGCATGGATCAGCTTGTCGCTGAGGTCCAGGGTCGCTGTGACATTGCGCTGCATGAAACTGCAAAACTCCTTCGCCTGGTTCGCGATCGGCAGAGGCGACGAACTGATCCCCTTCTCCAGCATCTCGAAATAGTCCGCGTTGGCCTTGCGCAGGCGGCCAAGCGCCTCGGTCAGCGCCGCACGGACGTTATCTGCCGATAGATTGATCTCTGCCATGACGTCTCTCCCTTCAGGTGTTAGCAGTTACGCGGTAAGTCCACCGAACCAGGCGCCGAAATAGCCGGCGTAGAGCGCGGGTACTTCGAGATTCATCGAGTGCCCGACGCGAGGCACGATCACGAGACGGCAATCCGGCATCGCATCGGCCATGACGTGAAGATCGGCTGGCAGAATCCAGCCGTCCCATTCGCCCCATAGCACCAGATGCGGATGCTTCAGCTCCGGCATGCGGCGCTCGAGCTCTCTGCTCTCTCTTTCCTTCGTGAGGTTGACCGGCGTCCCGATCCAGATGCCCTCGGAGACGCCAAAGGTCTGCTCGATGATGCGGTCGAATAACGCCTGGATGTCCTTCAATCCCTCCCGAAATCGAGGCACGGCGTTCGGCGCCATGCTCTCGGGCACGAACAGCGAGGACGCCGCCGTCGCCATGATCGTCCGTGTCAGGTCCTTGCTCGCCATCATCGCCCGAAACAGGCCGATTTGATCGGCATTGAAAGCCATGCCGAGCGGCGTCACCGGATCGAGTGCGAACACGCGCCCGAAACGCTGCGGCTGCATCAAGAGCATGCGGGCAGCGATGATGCCGCCGGTCGAATGCGTCGCGAGATGGCAATAACCGATGTCGAGCATATCGAGTGCCGCCAGCATGTCCTCGGCATGCTGCTGCATGGAGTAGTTCGAATAATCGGCGGCAGGCTTCGGCCGGTCGCTGTCCCCGCAGCCGCGCCAGTCGATGGCGATGACGCGCAGGCCCGTTGGAAACAAGGGCGCAGCCAGCTCGATCCAGTCCTTGCTGGCGAGATTGCCATGGATGAAGACGACGGTCACTTCGCCTCGGCCCCACTCCCGCCAGCCAAGCTCGATTTCACCCGCCTGCACCCGTGGCATAGACCGATCCTATTTGTTGAGACCGGCGGTTGGTGCCGCACCGGGAGGTGTCGGCGCCACCGGCAGGGCGGATACCACGGAACCCTTGATCATGCGATCTGTGCCGAGGGGCGATGAGGTGTCGACCGTTCCTTTCGTGACGAAGTCCACGACGTCGGCGGAATATTCCACCGGATTGTCGGTATGGATGAAGTGCCCGGTCTCCGGATAGATTTTCAGAATCGGCCGGTTGCCCGCATTGGTCATGCGCGTCATGAACGGCGTGATGACGTCGCGTCCGAGATCGGTCAGCCCGTTGAAAGCCGGCGTCGGGATGAACGGCTCCTTGTCACCGAAAGCGAGGAAGATCGGCGCCTTGATCTGGGTAACCCGCTCGTAAAGGTTCTTCGGATCATCCTGCTGGAGCTCGGCCCCGATCGTGTAGATGTCGAAGATGAAGACGTTGCACCACTGTTCGAGCTCCTTGGGATTGCCCTTTGTAAGCCCGACGCGCTGCTCGGTATGGAAGCGCGCATATTCGCTGTCGCTGAAGAAGTAGCCGCTCTTGGCCGCCGACACCACGCCGGTGTCGGGGTCGCGCTTCTTGAAATAGAAGAAGTCGCGAATGCCCTGCTCGTCGCGGGCCTTCTCCGCCGCCAGGATGCCGGTCTGGTCCCAGATCTGCTTCCACTTGTCGAAGTCGCGACCGAGTCCCGGTTGGAACAGAGGTGCCTTCTTGTCTTTCGCGATCGTAATGTCGCGCGGGTATTCCTCGAGCCCGGATGGTGCTTCGAGCGCGAGGCCCTGCACCGCATCCGGCCAGGTCAGGGCGTACCCCGTGACGAACTGACCGCCCAGCGAGTGGCCGAGATAATAGGCTTTCTTGACGCCAAGCTGGTTTACGACGAGATCGTAGATGACCTCGCGCATATCCTGCATGGTGCGCGCCGGGCTCTTATCGAGATTACCGGGCCCGGACATGCCGTAGTTCGGCAAGTCCGGCACGATCACACGCAAGCCACTCCGCAGCGCATATTGCATGATGTTGCCATAGTGCCCGCCGAATGCGCCCTTGCCGTGGATGATGACGAGGACCTTGGGATCCTTGTCGGTGCCGGCATACTCATCCATGTAACCGATCTGCCAGGTGTTGCCGATCTTGTCCTTGGCGTTGGCGTATTTGACCGGATAGGGATAGGTCACGAAGTCCTTCCAAAAGGACTTGCTCGGATCGATGTTTTCGGCGACGCCCGGCACACGATAATTCTTGTCGACGAACATCCTCGCACGATCGAGAGCCGCGACGTCGTCCATGAAGGCGACGAACTTCGGATCGTTCTTGCGCTGGTTGATGATTGGGAACACGCCGTAATGTGCGACCGGGCTCTCCTGCGCGATCAGGTCCGCGCCCGGCACGCGATCTACGGCCTTCTGCGCCAGCTTGAAGTTCAGCCAGAGGTCGTTGGTGATGTGCATCACCAGTGTGCGCGACTGGATGCGGCCGAGATATGGATTGATGTTGTGGGTCTCACCGACCCGGTTGCGCCAGACGAGATCGACGGCGTCATAGAGCTTGGCACGGTTGGTGACACTCAGACCGGCCTTCTCGTTCGGCGGATCCCAGTAGAATATCTCGGGCTGGACCGCGGCCCAGTTCTGGGTCGTGCGGAAGCCGAAGTCGTAGCCCGTCATGCCCAGAATCGACCAACCGAACGCCACACCCGGCATAGGGTGCTTCTCCTTGGGCAGATTGTAGTAGTCGCCCTTGGTCGCCTGCCAGACCGGATCGCCCTCGATCGCGGCCGTCATCATCTGGAAGGTCCAGTTGCCGACGGGGTCTTCACCGTCCGACTGCGTGGTGCCGCCGATCGGCATCAGCGCGCCGATATATTCGGGATGCATGACCCCCCACACATAGGTCTGGGTGCCGCCCATGGAGACGCCCGTGACAAGCGCGACGCGCGCGACCTTCAACTCGTCGCGCAGCAGGCGGTAGTTCGCCTGCACCATGTCGTAGTAGCTGTACTGCGGAAACTTGATGCCGAGGCCGTCGGACGGTTTGCTGGCGCCCCACGTCCCGAGCGGGTCGACCATGATGACGTAGTAGCGGTCGGTGTCGATCGGCCGTCCGGGGCCGATGATCGGGACGCCGCCCGACAGGGCCGCGCCCTTGACCCACTGTTCGTACATATCGGTGGAATCGCCGGAATAATAGGAATTGATCACGACCGCGTTGGTGATCTCACCGGCGGCATTGCGCCGCGCGTTGCCGATCGCGATGTATCCGGTACGCAGCTTGCCTGCCCCGAGCGATTCCAGCGTCACGCCGCCCTCGCCGCCATTCTCCCATTTGGAGGGATTGGCCAGGTCGTACTTGCCGCCAAGCCGGAAGTTCGCGATCTCATAGGTCTTTTTGAGCCCGTCATGCTGCATCTGCGACGAGCGCCGCGTGAACGGCTGGGCGACCGCGAGCGCGGCGCCGAGCAGCAATAACATCAGGCTGACGAGGCAACGCTTGAGTGCGCTTCTCCCGTTCATGACGAACTCCCTCCTGGCGGTGTTTTGCGCGAACGCTAGGCTGGACCTCCTCCTGAGGCTTGATTTAGCTCAATGGAATCCTTGAGCCTGCGTTGAGGATCGTGGTCATCGTCACGCTGGCCGGTCCCCGCAATGCCCTTCCTCAGTCATGGCTCATATCGTATCCGCTATGAGCTCGACGGACCGGCGAATGCGCCTGCCTATGTGCTGGTTAACGGTCTGACGCAGTATTCCGAGCTTTGGGGCGCGTATCGCGACACGCTAATCGCACGGCGGTTCCGGGTCGCTACCTTCGACCTGCTCGGCCAGGGCGTCTCCGACAAGCCCGCGCTGTTCATCGATCAGGACGACCACATCGCCGTGCTGCATCGCCTGATCGGCGAGCTTGGCGACGGTCCGGTCTTCCTCAGTGGCATCAGTTTCGGTGGCCTGATCGCGTTGCGCTATGCCATCGAGCATGGCGCGCGGCTGTCGGGCCTTGTGCCGATGAGCTGCTTTGCCGAGCTTTCGCCACAACTGCTTCTGATCGGCAACGCCTTGCGCACCGGCCTCATCCTGGGCGGCACCGGCTACCTCCAGGATCTGCTGCTGCCGATGAACCTGTCCGACCAGTGGCTGAAGCCGCTGCTGGACAAGCTCGACAGCGTGAAGCGGCAGGGCTGGCTGGTCAACGACGTGTACGCCCTTCAGAACCTGATGGAGTCTTTCCTCGACTTCAAGCCGCTGACGCCGCAGCTCTCCTCAATATCCGTCCCGACCATGATCCTGAACGGCGAGTTCGACTTCCTCACGCCGCGGGCGCTGCACGAGACGTTGCGTGTGGAAATTCCTGACAGTGCGCTCGTCATCATTCCGAGGGCCTATCACGCCTTCACGCTCGAAAAGGCTGCCTTAACAGCCGACCTGCTGGCGCGCTTCGCCGAGGACGTGTTGGCTGGCCGCTGGCAGGGCAACAAGCAGGTCTTGATCGCGCCGGAAGATGCCGGCGGAGACTTTTCGCCGTTTCCCGCCGGCTATGACCATCTGCGCGCGATCCCGGTGCACAGGCCAGCGACATGAGCGCGTTCTTCGGACCGTTGCAAGCCGACGGGCGCGTGCCGCCGCGCCAGCAGACGCGGGTCGCCGCGTTCCTGGTTTCTGCGCATGGTGCGCTGGCACGGCAACTCGCGGTCGCCCTGCCCGCGAGATTCGATGCCGCCTGGCAGACCGAATTGAACGCGCAGTTCTATCGCGAGAGCGAGATCGTCTCGCTTCTCATGCGCGCGACCGCCTGGGTCCCGGACCTCGCGCTGGGCCCGATGGCGGCATCCTGGGAGATGGCCTGGCTCCCCGCCCCGATCGAAGGCATCGCCGATCACACCCGCGCGCAGACCATTCACCTCGCGACGCTCGCGCATGCGGTTCATGCCGGGATCCGGCCGGCGGCCCTGCTGCCGACGGAAGCGAACGCGAACGATCCCTTCGTGATGGCGCTGCGGCGCATCGAGTTCGAGAGCGGTCGGCTGTTGCAGGCGCAGATTCTGTTCCTGAAGGGCCCAGACCTCCTACCTTTCCGGGATGCCGTCAACGCGACGCTCGAACGGCGGCACGCCGAGGTGCGCAGACTCTGGCACGAGACCCTTGCAGGCGTCGGCGTTGGCCTGCGCGAATGACCCGGCAACCTTGACGCAGATCAAAGCCGAGAGTCTGCCCGCCCCCAACATCGATCCAGTATTCACCTGCGCCTGCCGACCGGAGTTCCGCCCATGAAGGCCGTTTCCGTCGAAGAAGCCGTTGCGATGATCCCGGCCGGTGCGAGCGTCATGGTCGGCGGCTTTATGGGCGTCGGAACCCCGGAGCGCCTGCTTGACGAACTCGTGCGGCAGAACAAGACCGGCCTGTCTCTGATCTGCAATGACGCCGCTACTCCCGGCAAAGGCGTCGGCAAGCTGTTCGACGCTGCGCTGGTCTCAAGGCTGACGGCAACG
Source organism: Bradyrhizobium sp. 604_D8_N2_3 (assembly GCF_051810765.1). NCBI lineage: Bacteria > Pseudomonadati > Pseudomonadota > Alphaproteobacteria > Hyphomicrobiales > Nitrobacteraceae > Bradyrhizobium > Bradyrhizobium sp. 604_D8_N2_3. Next base: position 4,910,472 of record NZ_JBPWPM010000001.1, read on the forward strand.
CATATCGGCCTCAATCCGAAGGCGCAGCAGCAGATGCTCGCGAACCAGATCGCCGTCGATCTCGTGCCGCAAGGCACCTTCGTCGAACGCATCCGCGCGGGCGGATGTGGCCTCGGCGGCGTGCTGACGCCGACGGGCGTCGGAACGCTGGTTGCCGAAGGCAAGCGTCAGATCGAGGTGGATGGCAAGCCGTTCCTGCTGGAGACGGCATTGCGGGCGCAGTACGCGCTGGTTCACGCGTTTCTCGCCGACTATCTCGGCAATCTCGCTTACGCACTGACCTCCCGCAACTTCAACCCGGTCATGGCGATGGCTGCCGACACGGTCATCGTCACTGCAGAGAACATCGTGCCCGTCGGTGTCATCGCGCCCGATCACGTCGTGACCCCGGCGCCGCTCGTCGATTACCTCATTACCAACGGGTGAGATCATGGACCCGCAGATCATCATCGCCCGACGCGTCGCCAGGGAGTTGAAGAGCGGAAACCTTGTCAACCTCGGCATCGGCATTCCGACCCTGGTTGCGAATTACGTTCCGGCCGATTTGAAAGTCTTCTTTCAGTCGGAGAACGGACTGATCGGCACCGGGCCGATTCCCGAACAAGGCATGGCGCATCCGACGCTGACAGACGCCGGCGGCCGCCCCATTAGCGCGCTCCCGGGTGCGGCGACCTTCGACAGCGCGATGTCGTTCGGACTGATCCGCGGCGGCCATGTCGACGTCACCGTGCTCGGCGGCCTCCAGGTCGATGCGCATGGGCTTCTCGCCAACTGGATGATCCCAGGCAAGATGGTCCCGGGCATGGGCGGGGCGATGGACCTCGTCAGCGGCGCCAAACGGGTCATCGTCGCCATGCAACATGCCGCGAAGGGCAAGTCGAAGATCGTCAAGACATGCAACTTGCCCCTGACCTCGGCGCGCCCGGTCCATCTGGTCGTGACCGACATGGCGGTCATCGGTTTTGCGGACGGCAAGGCGACGCTGCTCGAGACCGCCCCCGGTGTCAGCGTTGGCGAGGTTGTGGCGGTGACAGAGGCCGAATTGGTCATTCCTGACAACATCCCGGAAATGACGATCTGACGAGGTCACGACCATGCGGATATTCAGCGACTTCAACGAGATCAAATCCGCGGTCGGCACCGAGATCGGCGCGAGCGACTGGATCGAAGTGACCCAGGATCGGATCAATAAATTCGCCGAAGCAACCTGTGACGAACAATGGATCCATGTCGACCAGGACCGCGCCAGGAAGGAAGCGCCCGGCGGCACCACCATCGCTCACGGCCTGCTGTCGCTCTCGCTTGCTCCGCTGTTCATTCGATCCGTGATGGGTTTGAAAGGGCTGCGCAATACGCTGAATTACGGCGCGGATCGCATCCGGTATCTGGCGCCGGTGCCGGCCGGCTCGAAGCTTCGCGGCCGGGTCACCGTGGCTGAAACCGAGGACGTGCCGCCGGACGGCTTGCGCGTCAACTATCATCTCGTGATCGAGATCGAGGGCGGCAAGAAGCCCGCTTGTGTCGCCGAGCTGATCGCCCTGCACTATCGCTGAGTGCGCTCAGTCGATGATGTGATACCCGCCATCGATATAGAGAACGCCCCCGGTGATCAGCTTGGCGCCATCTAGCGCCAGGAACGCGGTGGCATTGCCGACGTCGTCGATGCTGACCAGGCTGCGCGCCGGCGCTTTGGACTGCGCCTTGTCCATGAGCTCGTCGAACTCCGGGATACCTGACGCCGCGCGCGTGGCGAGCGGGCCGGGCGAGATCGCGTGCACGCGGATGCCCTTTGGGCCAAGTTCGGCGGCCGCGTAGCGGACGGCCGCTTCAAGCGCCGCTTTCGCCACGCCCATGATGTTGTAGTTCTCCACCACCATCTGGCTGCCATAATAGGTCATGGTGAACATCGTGCCGCCGTTCTTCATCAGCGGCTCGGCGAGATGCGCCATGCGCAGGAATGACCAGCAAGAGACGTCCATCGTCTTAAGGAAGCCATCGCGGCCGACGTCCACCACGCGGCCATGGAGCGCCTCCTTCGGCGAGAAGGCGATCGAATGCAGCAGGAAATCGAGCTGTCCCCATTCCTTCGTGATCCGCTCGAACACCGCCTCGGTCTGCCCCTCCGTCATCACGTCCAGCGGCATGAAGATCGGCGCTTCCAGCGCCTGTGCCAGCGGTTCGACGTGTTTCTTGGCGCGATCGTTGAGGTAGGTGACGGCCAGATCGGCCCCAAGCGCACGAAATGCCCTCGCGCACCCCCAGGCGATGGACTGGTCGTTCGCGATGCCGACGACGAGGCCCTTCTTGCCCTTCAGGGCAACCTTTGTATCCGGGAACACGGGGATCATGACACCCTCTCTTGCCTTGGATTGGTCGATTGTCCGTTCATCAACAGCGACAGCGTATGCTGTGCGATCATCAGTTCTTCGTCGGTTGGCACGACGTAGACGGGGATGCGGCTGTCGGAACGCGAGATCAGCCTGGAATTGCGCGCGTTCTCGACGGGATCGAGCGTGCCGCCGAGCCATCCGAGCTGCTCGACCACGCGCGCGCGAATGTTCGCCGAATTCTCGCCGATCCCGGCCGTGAAGACGAAGGCGTCGAGGCCCTGCAAGGCGGCCGCGAGCATGCCGGCACTGAGACCGATCCGGTAGACGAAATAGTCGACCGCGAGCTTCGCCTTGGGGTCGGCGCTCGCCTCCAACTCGCGCATGTCATTGCTGACACCGGAGAGCCCCTTCAATCCGCAGTCGCGATAAAGGAAGTTCTGCACGTTTGAGGCGGACATCCCTTTCTCGGAGATAAGATAGATCACCACTCCGGGATCAATCTGCCCTGGACGCGTTCCCATCGGGAGGCCATCGAGCGCTGTGAAACCCATGGTGCTCTCGACGCTGCGCCCGTCCTTGAGCGCGCACATCGACGCGCCGCTGCCGAGATGGGCAACGATCACGCGCCGCTTCGCGATATCGGGCGCCACGCCCGGCAGGGTCCGGGCGATATATTCGTAGGACAGCCCATGAAAGCCATAGCGCCTGACACCCTCGGCATGAAGCTGATGCGGAATAGCATAATGGTCGGCGACGGCATCATGCGTGCGGTGAAATGCGGTGTCGAAGCAAGCAACCTGCGGCAGCGTCGGGAAATTCGCCAGCAGCGAACGGATCGGCGCCAGATTGTGGGGCTGGTGCAGCGGCGCCAGGGGCACAAATCGTTCGAGACGGGACACGACACCGTGGTCGATCAGTACCGGCCGCGAATAGTCCGGCCCACCATGCACGACCCGGTGACCGACCGCGATCGGCGTGACGCGAAGTTCGTCCCGCAGCCAGTCGCCGGCAACGGCCATCGCCGCCGGAACATCAGGCACAGCCTCGATCGGATAGGCCCGATCGGCCATCGGATCGCCGCTCGGGCCACTTGCCCGCAGACGCGGTCGGCTGCCGATACCGTCCATCTGTCCCTTGATCTGACGACGAAGCGCACCGTCGCCTTCGATCGCATAGACCTGAAACTTCACACTGGACGAGCCGGCATTGACGACGAGGATCGTATCCATGGCGATCACGCGGCAACCGTCGGCGCCTTCTGGCGCCGGGCATGAGCATAGAGCGCGGCGACCGCACAGGACGCCATCCGCGCACGTGGCGAATCCGCGCGCGAGGTCAGCACGACGGGCACGCGCGCACCGAGCACGATGCCGGCGCCATCGGCCTTGGCGAAATAGGCAAGGTTTTTGGCGAGCATGTTGCCGGACTCGAGGTCCGGAACCATCAGGATCTGAGCCCGCCCGGCGACCTCGGATGTGATGCCCTTGATCCGCGCGGCTTCCAGATCGATGGCATTGTCGAAAGCCAGCGGGCCGTCGAGGATGCCGCCGGTGATCTGGCCGCGATCGGCCATCTTGCACAGGGCCGCGGCTTCGATCGTCGAGGGGATTTTCGAGGTCACGGTCTCGACGGCAGACAGAATCGCCACCCGCGGCGTCTTGCCGAACCCTGCCTGATTGTAGAGGTCGATCGCATTCTGAATGATGTCGCGTTTGGCGTCGAGATCGGGGAAAATGTTGATCGCCGCATCCGTCACGAAGATGGTCTCTGCATAGGCAGGCACATCCATCACGAAGACATGGCTGATACGCCGGTCGGTGCGCAAGCCACCGGTCTTGGCCGTGACGGCGCGCATCAATTCGTCGGTGTGCAGGCTGCCCTTCATCAACAGCTCGCCTTTGGCGGCATGGATGAGCTCGACGCCCTTGGCCGCGGATTCGTCGCTGTGCGCGGCATCAACGATCTCGAAACCGGACACATCGAGATCGCACCGGGCGGCAGTATCCTTGATCTTCCGCTCGGGCCCGACGAGCACGGGCCGGATAATGCCGGCGCTTGCGCTATCGATGGCGCCGCGCAGCGAGGTCTCGTCGCAAGGATGCACCACGATGGTCGGCGTTGGCGGCGCGCCCTTCGCGGCCGCAATTAAGCGATCGTACTTGCTACCGGGTTGGGTTTGCGTCGTGTCGGCCGACATGATGTCACTCCCGATCCTGCCAATCCGCGTTACGACGCCCGTGCCTTGGGATCGAAAGGGGCGACGTTCGATGTCAACTCCGCCTCTCCGTCCAGACCGAACAGCGCGGCGACGCGCTTCAGGCGATTGGCCCGCTCGCCGGTGATGTCCTCACTCGCCGACAGCACCTCGCGCATCGCCACGAAGGCCGCACGCCGCTGGCTGGTGTCGTCGGGCAACAATTTCGGGATCGCAGCGAGAGCACCTTCGCGATCAAGAAGCAGTATGAAGAACTGCTCACGCACCAGCTTCTTGAATTCCGACAGCGTCATGCGGGCGCCGGCATGGTCACGCCGAACCTGCCGCAACGCCTCGATGCTGCGCTCATCCACCATGCCGCGTGCGGAGCCAACATAAAGCAGCGCGCGGAGGGCCGCTTCGCGGAGCCCGCCCTCAGCGATGTGCGATTTCAGCTCGGCGATCCGTGCCGCGAGCATGGCGCGATGCTCCAGCGACATCTCCCGGTGGCGCGAGGGCACGGAATTAGGGTCGACGCCGACCGCGGCCTGGAGCAGCGGCGAGCCGTAGAGGTTGAGGAAGACGGCCTCGCTCAGCGCCTCCTGCGCATCGCGCCAGCTATCCAGCGTGTGCACGATCTGCTTCGACATTTGTTCCTGGAATGCCAGGAATGGATTGTCCTTTGAAACCGGCTTGCGGTCTGTCTCGACACGATCTGCAGCCGATTTGACCGTGGACATCCAGGGGTTCTGGCTGCTGAACGCCTCGTATTGCAGCCGCAGCGGATGCATGTTGCGGGCCCATTCCGCGAGTTGGGGCGTCACCATGCCCTTCACCCACGGCCGCAAGAATTTTTGATAGGCCGCGAGATTGAGCTCCGAGACACGCTTGGCCGCAGCGAAGCGCCGCTCGTCCTCGGGCGAATTTCCGCCCATCGCGCGGATATCATCCAGCGTGCGGGCCTCGCAGCGCATCACCCACTGGCCTGCCGCAAGATCCGCATTGAGCGTCTCGTTGCCACGGGCCTCGAACGTGGCTTCATAGAGCCCTGGCGGCAGCACGTCGATCAGGTCGATGTTGCTTGAGAACTCAGCGTGCTCCTTCTTGGCCACACCGCCGGATACGAAGATGCCGAGATGGCCGATGCTCTCGTGAACGGTATAGACGATGGTCTGGCCATAAGCTCTGATCTCGTCGACGTCGGCGTAGCAGTCTAGGATCCAGTCCAACGCCTGCTGCGGCGGGGTGACGTTGTCGCCCTTGGAGCAGAACACAACGATCGGCGAACGAATGTTGCGCAAATCGACCTTGCGGCCGTCGGACATCTCGATCTTGCCGGCTGCGAGATTGTTGCCGATGAAGAGCTCGTCGACGATGAACTGGATTTCCTCAGCATTGAGATTGACGTGTCCGCCCCACCAGCGCTCGAAATCGAGATAGCGTTCCGCCTCGCTATCGACCTTGGAATAGACGTTGTACTGCTTGGTCCAGAGCGTATTCGACGGGTTCTGGTTCTCGAAATTCTGCACCAGCCAGGCGCCGTCGAATTTGCCGGCGCCGAGATCGCTCGTGAGTGCCGTGAGCCAGCTTCCGCCCAGCAGGCCGCCGGAATAACGCATGGGGTATTTGCCATGCACGCCTGCCCAGTAAGCCAGCGGCGCACCAGCGATGATCAGCGGCCCGAATAATTCCGGCCGCAGTGACGCCAGGATCATGACGGCCCAGCCGGCCTGACAATTGCCGATCACGCAGGGCTTTCCGTCGGCGTCCGGATGACGGCTGATGACGGTCTCGATAAAGATGGCTTCCGCGCGCGCAATGCGTTCGATGGTCTGCCCGGGCATCGGCTCCGGAAGGAAGCCGATGAAGTAGCAGGGATGCCCCGCCTTCATGGCGACGCCGATCTCGCTATCGGCCTTGAAGCCGCCGATGCCGGGTCCATGGCCGGCGCGCGGATCGACCACGACGAACGGACGCCGGCTCATGTCGATCTCAACATCCTTCGGCGGAACGATGCGCACCAGCGCGTAGTTGACCGGTTCGTCCAGCTTCCGGCCGTCCGTGATCAGTTCGGCGGCATATTGCAGGACGTGCGGCGCGGTCTGGGCGACGTGCTCGCGGTACTGGTCGCCGCGCTGGCGCATGATGTCCAGGAACAGGACGCTACGCTGTCCCGCATCGACCATGTATTCCACGGCCGAGGCGACCAGCCCCGACATTGGGCCATCAGGCAGCTTTAAGTCTTTGATCGCCATGTTCGACCTCGTCGTCGCGCGAGGTCATTCAATTAAGGTCGGCGGTCGCTGACGTTGATTTAGGTCAACGGTTGGCGACGGTGTTCGCGTCAATCGGGATCGACCAACTGCCCCGCGGGGGCGCGCCGCAATCGGGCCGCGGGAGAGCTTAAGTGCCGGATGCAGCAAATTACAGCCGCCAGGAGAGACTACGCGACGGACGATTGGTCGATATCCGGGCGCTTCGTCCCGAGGATGAGCCCGACATGCTTGCCGCGCTCGAGGAGACCAGCGCTCAATCGCTCCAACGCCGCTTCTTTGTGACGAAGCGTCATTTTTCCGAACGGGAACGCGCTTTCTTCATGGAACCCGATTTCAGAAACCACGTGGCGCTGGTTGCGTGCACGGAAGAGGCGAACCGCAGCATGATCATCGGCGGTGGTCGCTATGTCATATTCGAGCCTGGACGGGCCGAAGCAGCTTTCGTCGTGATCGATGCCTGGCAGGGACGTGGCGTTGGCGGGCTGCTGACGCGCCATCTGATCGCTATCGCCCGCGAGGCCGGATTGACGGAGTTGACCGCGGAAGTGCTACCGGAGAACGCAGCGATGCTCCGCGTCTTCGACAAGTTTGGCTTCAAGCCCGCAACGATCCGCGAACCCGGTGTAATTCACATGGCATTGAAGCTGTCCTAATACGCGGCCGGCACGGGAGCTTTAGCATCGAGAGAAATGGCGGCGGCGCGTCGCGCCACCGTCCGTTGGTACCGGCACCTCCAAGCGCGCGCCCTCACCCCAAGCCTGAATTTTCCGCCGCACGTGATCTGTCAGGCGAGCGTCAGCCTGTTCGTCTAGCTTCGCAACATGTCGGCCGCCGACACACGCCGCCCCTCAGCAATCCCGGACACTGGCGACACCGCCCAGGGCGTCGCTGGTTGCGAGGCCCGGTTGGATTCGCGTCCATTTCCGGGCCTCGTTTGCTGGTGCGCAAAAGAAAACGGCGCCCCGCGAGGAGCGCCGCATGGAATTGTCGTAGCTGCGTTGGCTCAGTAGCCGCAGGACGCGCAGCCCATCTGCACTGGCGCGTAATAGGAATAGCCGGGCGAAACCATCTCGACGCGCTGGCGCGTGGCGTATTGCGGCGGGATGCGTTCGTACTGGACGCTCGGCGGTGCCACCATCACGGTCTGCGGCACCATCACGGTGCGGTACTGCGCCGCCGTGCGGTGTGCGACGGTTGCGCCGGGCGACACCATCACGGTCTCGTCGACGGTGCGGTATTGCGGCTGCACGTATTGCTGCTGGTAGCAGGTCTGGCACGGCGGCGGCGCGTAGCAATTGTAGCAGCCGGCAGAGGCCGCGCTCGTCATGGAAATCGCGGCGACGACTGTTGAGATAACGATAGCGAGAGTACGAGACATTGTGGTGGTGCCCCAGTTGCCCAAAATGGATTTGCGAAGGTCGCGAGCAGTATACGCTGCAACATCCCAAGTTGCCGAACTTCGTCGAGGCATCCTTAATGCGAACGGCCGGCTTTCGCCGGCCGTTCAGAACTTGTTGACCATGCGCGCGAGGCGCGGACGGTACAGCGCTTACTTCGTGCGCCGCTTTACCTCACGCACCGCACCGCGTGCGGCGCTGGTGGTGAGTGCTGCGTAAGCCTGAAGCGCGGTCGAGACGTTGCGCTTACGGCCCGTCGCCTGCCAGGCGGCATCGCCCTTGGCCTCTTCCGCCGCGCGGCGCTTGGCGAGCTCCTCATCGGAGACCTCCAGGCTGATGCTGCGGTTCGGGATGTCGATGGCGATGCGGTCGCCGGTGCGCACCAGACCGATGTTGCCGCCTTCCGCCGCTTCCGGCGACAGATGGCCGATCGAGAGGCCGGACGAGCCGCCGGAGAAGCGTCCGTCGGTGACGAGCGCGCAGGCTTTGCCGAGGCCCATCGATTTCAGGTAGCTGGTCGGATACAGCATCTCCTGCATGCCGGGGCCGCCGCGCGGACCTTCGTAAATGATGACCACGACCTCGCCGGCGACGACCTTGCCGCCCAGAATGCCTTCAACGGCCGCGTCCTGGCTCTCGAACACGCGTGCCGGGCCGGAGAACTTCAGGATCGAGGCGTCGACGCCCGCGGTCTTCACGATGCAGCCGTCCTGCGCGAGGTTACCGTAGAGCACGGCGAGACCGCCATCCTTGCTGAAGGCATGCTCGAGGTTGCGGACCACACCCTTCTCGCGATCGCTATCGAGCTCGTCGTAACGGCGCTCCTGGCTGAAGGCGACCTGCGTCGGGATGCCGCCGGGCGAAGCGCGGAAGAACGTGCGGACAGACTCGCTCTTGGAGCGCTTGATGTCCCAGCGCTCCAGCGCGTCGTTCATGGTCGGCGCGTGCACGGTCGAGACCGAGGTGTCGATCAGGCCGGCGCGGTCGAGCTCGCCCAGAATGCCCATGATGCCGCCGGCGCGATGCACGTCCTCGACATGGACGTCGGCGACCGATGGCGCGACCTTGCACAGCACGGGTACGCGGCGCGACAGCCGGTCGATGTCCTGCATGGTGAACTCCACCTGCCCTTCATGGGCCGCCGCCAGCAGATGCAGCACGGTGTTGGTCGAGCCGCCCATCGCGATATCCAGCGTCATCGCGTTCTCGAACGCCTTAAAGTTGGCGACGTTGCGCGGCAGCACGGAGGCATCGTCCTGCTCGTAATAGCGGCGCACGATATCGACGATGGTGTGGCCGGCCTCGACGAACAGGCGCTTGCGGTCTGCATGGGTCGCCACCACCGTGCCGTTGCCGGGCAATGCGAGGCCAAGCGCTTCGGTCAGGCAATTCATCGAATTGGCCGTGAACATGCCCGAGCAGGAGCCGCAGGTCGGACACGCCGAGCGCTCGATCACCTTGACGTCCTCGTCGCTGACCTTGGAGTCGGCGGCCGCCACCATGGCGTCGATGAGGTCGACGGCCTTGGTCTTGCCCTGCAGCGTGACCTTGCCGGCCTCCATCGGGCCGCCCGAGACGAACACGGCGGGGATGTTGAGCCGCAGCGCGGCCATCAGCATGCCGGGCGTGATCTTGTCGCAGTTGGAGATGCAGACGAGGCCGTCGGCGCAGTGCGCGTTGGCCATGTATTCGACGCTGTCGGCGATCAGCTCGCGCGACGGCAGGCTGTAGAGCATGCCGTCATGGCCCATGGCGATGCCGTCATCGACCGCGATGGTGTTGAATTCTTTGGCGACGCCGCCGGCCTGCTCGATCTCGCGCGCCACGAGCTGGCCGAGGTCCTTGAGGTGGACGTGGCCGGGCACGAACTGGGTGAAGGAGTTCACGACCGCGATGATCGGCTTGCCGAAATCGGCATCCTTCATGCCCGTCGCGCGCCAGAGGCCGCGGGCGCCCGCCATGTTGCGGCCGTGGGTGGTGGTGCGGGAGCGATAGGCTGGCATGGCGGTTTCCGTCCTCGGTTGGGTCAGCCGGGCGGAAAAATGGAAGCCGCCTCAGGCCTTTCCGGCCGGATAGCGCACGGGCTGGGCGCGCGCAACGGGAACTTGCCCCGAAACGGCCCGGATCGGCCCCGCGCAGGCCTCCCCTGCTCCCGGCGCGGGTTAATGCAGTGTCGCGCCAGCGCCGGACGGACGCTGCCGTAGCTAGCGCTTCGGCTTGGGCAGCACAATTCTCCCCTGGGAGGCAATGCCGCCCCACTTGGCGGACCACCCGACTTCCGAGGCCGAGAATGGCTCGATGCCTGCATGCCCCTGGGCACCCTGCAGCGCAAACAGGGCGCCCTGGGGATCCACACATCGTGCGATCCAGCAGCCATCAGGCAATTCGATCGGACCCTGGAGGATCCGGCCTCCACCAGCATTCACATGCTTCGTCGCAGCGCCGATGTCGTCGACATTGAAGTAATGCAGCCAACATGGCTGCGCTACGCTCGAAAGTTTCGTCAGCATGCCGCCGACCGTTTGCCCCTCCGCCGAAAACAATTGATACCAGTCCGCTGGATCGGTTTGAGCGTCAGCCTTCTGCCAACCAAACAGTTCTCTGTAGAAATCGAAGATCACGGTCCGGTCGGCGGCCAATAGCTCATGCCAGCCTACGCGCCCCGGCTCGTCCAGTCGGCCCGGTTTCCATCGGCCATATGTCGGTTTCTCGATCAGCCCGAACGTCGCTTTCTGCGGATCGGCAGCGACTGCTATTCGGCCAATATTGGTGTCGGTCGGCGGCACAAAGATCGTGCCTTCGAGACGCCTGATCTGCGCGGCAGCCCCGTCCAGGTCGTCGACAGCGACGTAACCCATCCATCTCGGCGTTGCCCCTGATCTCCGCCCCTCGTCCGGGATGTCCATAAGGCCGCCCAGCGGGGTGCCGCCGCTACGAAGCACCGTGTAAGGCAGTTCCGGAGTCGATTCATCCGTCACGCCCCAGCCGACGACCTTGCGATAGAATGCGCCCGCCGCCGCGACGTCCGTGGTCAGCAGCTCGTACCAAGCGAAACGTCCGAGTTGATCCGCCACGCCGATCTCTCCGTTCAAACCTGGAAGCGATTGCGGCACTGCACCAAGTTGCACGCGCACCGAGAGCGTGGATCGTTGACGCGGCCGTGCCGATTGCCGTTCATGAAGATGAATACATCCCGAACGTGCAGCGCCGCGCTTTGTGCGCGTAATTGTTGCCCGCGTTATTTCCTGGGCGTAGACTTACCGCGGCTGGGATACTTCTTGCAATGCTCGGAGGTTGGACCATGCGGCAGGCGAAGAAGACTTCTAAAGGGAAGAAGCGAGTAAGCAAAGTCGCCGTGCCGGCGTTCGGAGCCGCAGGGTTGACGTTCTCGCTGGCGGGAGGCGCATCGGCGTCCGCCGTGCCGACACCCGACGTACAGCAATTGCCGCACCTTGGAACGGGCCAGGCAATCACGCTCGATGAAGAGGAAATGGCTGACGTCAGCCTGGCCACCTTCCATCTCTTCGACAAGGAAAACGCCGGTAGCCGCGTGCAGCTGGCATGGCGCGGATGCGGCGGTTGCCGCGGCTGCGGAGGCTGTCGGGCTTGCCGTGGTTGTCGATGTGGCGTCGGTTGCCGATGTGCGGGTTGTGCAGTTGGCTGTGCTGTCGGCTGTGGCGTTGGTGTGGTGGGATGCGCCGTATCATGCGCGGGTTGCTGCGCATCGTGGGGCCGCTGCCGCGTGTGCTAGACCCCGGCGCATTCCGAATGTCAAATTCACGGGTTGATAGGTCATTGGCCGGCCTCAAGAAAGGGTCCGGCCAATTGCTTGAATTCGCTACGACGCTTGCATCGGCGGCTTGCGGGTGACGGCTGAATTCGTTTCAATTCTCTGGGAAAATGCCGGCGCGCGGTCGCGACGATCCATCTTGCGCCGGGGATCTAGCGTGACGGCAACAGGATCAGCGTGCTGACTCAATGACTGCAACTCGCAAGACCCGCGTTGCGCGGCAGACCCGCAAAGACATTCTCCGATTTGCACCGAATTTCACCGCTTACTTGCTGCCTCCCGATGCGGTTTGTCTCTATTCCGAGAACCGCAAATTCTTCCTGCACGGCGAGCTCTACTGCGCCCTCGCCAGTGCGATCGGGCAACACGGCAAGGCCAGGTCGGAGATCATTCGCCAGCTTTCGAAGCGCTTCCCGGCTGACAAGATCGAGGAAGCAATCAAGCGGCTGCTCGATCGCCGATATGTCGTTGCGCGGACCCCGAAAGCGTTCGACGACGCCGTCGGCGGTTTCCTGGCAAGCCTCGGCATGCCCTTGGAGATCGCCGAACAAAATCTTCGCAATTGCCCCGTTCAGGTCGAGTCGATTGACGTCAAAGGCGCCAAGGAGCTGACCGCGGCCTTGGGTAAGCTCGGCGTTCAAATCGCCAAGCGCTCGCCGAAGCTCACGATCACGCTGGTGAACGATTATCTTGACGGGCGACTTGCCGAACTGAACCAGGAACGCGTGGCCGGCAAGACGTCCTGGTTGCTGGTACAGCCGTCCGGCGCGTTTCCGCTGGTCGGGCCCATGTTCAAACCGGGCGAGAGCGCCTGCTGGACCTGCCTGTTCGATCGCATGATCCGCAACCGGGAGATCAAGGGGTTTCTTGACCGGGGACCGGCGCGTGCGGTTGCCATGTCGCCTCTCGTCAGAGAAAGCGTCGGCAAGACTGGAATCCATTTTGCGGCCGTCGAGATCGCCAAGGCAATTGCCTCGGATTTTCGCACCGATTTGTGCGATCACATCGCAAGCTTCGACCTGACCGGCGCCGCCATCGCCAAGCACTACGTGACGCGACGTCCGCAATGTCCGACCTGCGGCAGCAGGAAGCTGAACAACCCGCGCCGATCTCCGGCCCTGGTCGAGATTGCCGAGGGCAAGAGGCTCGTCATGACCAGCGGTGGATATCGCACCGTGACGTCGCGGTCGACGGTGTCGCGCTTCCGCAAGCATGTGAGTCCACTGACAGGGGTGGTGACCCGACTCGAGCGGATCGACGTCGACCTGCCGATGAACACCAATTACTTCGCCCAGCACAATTTCTCCGCGCCGGCCCACAGCATCGACCAGCTCAGGTCTGGATTGAGCGGGGGCAGTTTTGGCAAGGGCTCGACGGCTGAACAGGGTGAGGCAAGCGCGCTGATGGAGTCGATCGAACGCTATTCGGGCATTTTCCAGGGCGATGAAATCAGGACGACGCGCCGCTTCGACGATTTCGCGCCTGGCGACGCGCTTCTTCCCAACGACGTCCAGCTCTTCAGCGAAACGCAGTTCAAGACCAGGTTTCTGCAGCAGCAGGACGATCCCCATCCGGTGCCCGAGCCGTTCGATCCCTCGACGAGGACCGAGTGGTCGCCGGTCTCGTCGTTGCGCGACAAACGCTTCAAATATCTGCCGACCGGCCTCCTGTACTTCTTCTATGGCGGCTTTCATACGGATTCCAACGGCTGTGCGGCCGGCAACACCCGCGACGAAGCCATCGTTCAGGGCTTCCTCGAACTGATCGAGCGCGATGCCTACGCGATCTGGTGGTACAACCGGGTGCAACGCGCCGAGGTCGATCTCGGGCAATTCGACGATTTCTATGTTCGGGATCTCCAGGCTCAATTTGCGGAAGCCGGGCGCAAGCTGTGGGTGCTCGACATCACCACGGACCTCGGCATTCCGACTTACGTGGCGATCATGCACTGGATGCAGAATGGACACGAGAATATCGAGTTCGGTTCCGGCGCGCATTTCGACCGCCATATAGCGCTGCTGCGATCCCTCACCGAACTGACCCAATTTATGTCCGTCGGCATGATGGGCGGCGCAAGCGGCGAGAAGCCGACCCTCGACGGTGTCACGCCGCTGCGCCTGGAAGACTACCCGTTCCTGACACCGAGCGACCACCCGATCGTCCCCCCAGCGCCGAGCCTCAAGCTTCACGACAATACGCGTGACCAGGTCATTGCCTGCGTCGAGATCGCCGCCCGTGCAGGCTACGATTTCCTCGTCCTCGACCAGACACGTCCCGACGTCGAGGTTCCGGTCGTCAGAGTGCTCGTTCCCGGCCTGCGTCATTTCTATCGCCGTTTCGCACCGGGTCGCCTTTACGATGTGCCGGTGAAGCTCGGATTGTTGGACCGGCCGCGACCGGAAAGCGATCTGACTTCATTCCTTCCACACACCTGAAGGGTTGCTCTTTCGTGCGCGCTCCCCGGAAAAAGCCGACCAGGAAGATCGCGCCAGACATTGCCGCCCGGTTGAGCCATCATTTCTCCCTCCAGATGCAGCCGGACGGAAACATCACCGCCATTCTGGGCGACTATTCCGTCAACCTCGGACAATTCAGCGCGGCCGCGATGGACTGCGCGCGACATCTGAGCACCGGCCTTCCGCTCGCGTCCTTTGCGGGCAAGAGCGCCCTCGCGAGAGACGTCGACGCCCTGGTGCGTCGCCTGGCCCGGCAGGGGCTTCTGGAATACCGCCTCTCCTCTTCGCGTAACACGCAGGACTTCGTGGTCATCGAACCCCAAGTCCCCGAATACTGGCCGCGGCGCGCGAAGCTGGGCAGTCGTGACACCATTGTCCTATCGCGCTTTGCCTTTCTCCGTCGGCGCGGCAACGAGCTGGTGCTGGAATCGCCACGCGCCGGCGCGTTGTTCCGGATTGGCGATCCCGCCATCGCCGCCACCCTTGCGGCGCTGTCGCAGCCCCGGAAGATCGGCAAGCTCAACCAGAAGGTGGCTTCCTCCACCGTCCATCTGCTCGAACTGTTGCTGGACAGCCAGATCCTGCTCAAGCTCGATGCGAAAGACGGAGAAGGCCTGCGGGTGAACGAAGGCGACGGCAACCTCGTACTCTGGGATTTCCACGATCTGGTGTTTCACACGCGGAGCACGGAGGGTCGGCAAGCCAATCCGGTCGGCGCCGCTTTCACCTATGCCGGCGTCGTTCCGCCGTCGCCAGCGGTGCGTCCGCCCTGGGCCGGCAGCAAGATTGACCTGCGCAAATTCTCCTCCCCGGAACCGAACTCCCGCTTCCCGAAGCTGTTGCGCGAACGCCATTCAACACGGGATTTCGACGACAAGAATCCGGTCACGCTCGGCGAACTCGCGCAGTTTCTCGACACCAGCGCGCGCGTCTTGTCCGAATGGACGAGCGAGCCGTATTTCGAAGGCGGTCCCGACGTCACCTACAGCACAAGGCCTTATCCGTCGGCGGGCAGCGCGTACGAGCTGGAATTGTACCTTACCGTCGCGAACTGCGACGGGCTTGCGCGCGGACTCTACCACTACGATGCAGGGAGCCACGCGCTCGTCGCGATCAGCGCCTCCCCCCAACAACTCCAGGCGCATTTGGCGGCTGCCCAGTTCGCCATGGACGCGCCGGGTCAGCCGCAAATCCTCATCACGATCGCGGCGCGTTTTGGACGGGTCTCCTGGAAATACAGCTCAATCGCATATTCGCTGATCCTGAAGGATGTCGGCAGCCTGATTCAGACGCTTTACCTGGCGGCGACCGATATGGGCCTCGGCGGCTGCGCCATTGGCAGCACCAACATCGATCTGTTCGCGAAAATGACGGAGTTGGAATTCCATATCGAGGGCCCGGTCGGTCAATTCGCGCTCGGGCGCGGCCGGACGCCGGAGGTCCAAGGCTAGAAGCGGGTGTCCGATGGCAAGTCGGCGCACGCGTCAGGCCGGTCGCCCTATTGCAGGGTCGGATCGAGCCGGTCGCGCAGCCAGTCGCCGATCACGGAGACGGCCAGCGTGGTGATCACGATTGTGGTCGCCGGCGCGAGCATGATCCAGGGCGCCCGGGTCAGGTACTCGCGGCCATAGCCGACCATGTTGCCGAGGCTGGTCATCGGGGGCTGCACGCCGAGGCCGAGGAAGGACAGGCCGGATTCCATCAGGATCACCTCGGGGAAGACGAGCGTCGTCGAGACGATCAGGGTCGAGGCGATGTTGGGCAGGATATGCCTAAGGTAAATCCGCGACGGCGTCGCGCCGAGCTGGCGGACGGCGGCGGCATAGCCTTGCGCATTGGCGGAGATGGCGAGGCCGCGGGCGATGCGGGCGTAGCGCTCCCAGCCGAACAGGCCCATCAGGCCGATCAGCAGCGGCAGCGAATTGCCGAAGAAGGCCAGCACCGCGAGCGCCATGATCAGGAACGGCATGCTGGCCTGGAAGTCGGTCAGCATCAGCACGAGCTGCTCGACGGCCCCGCGGAAATGCGCGGCAAGGAAGCCGAGCGTGGTGCCGACGATCGCAGAGATCGCAGTCGCGCCGAACGCAATTAACAGCGAGATGCGGATCGAGACGAGGAGCCGCGACAGCACGTCGCGGCCGAGCTCGTCGGTGCCGAGCCAGTGCGCGACATTGCCGGGCGCAGCCAGCCGGTTGCGCAGGTCGAGCTGGGTGAAGCTGTAAGGTGCGATTTTCTCGGCGAACGCTGCGATCACCAGCATGGCGACGATCCAGCTGATCGCGAGTGCGACCGAGACAGGGATCGCGGGAAGGCTGATGCGGTGGCGGACAGCCGTATCCTTCAGCGTCGCATCGGTCATGCGTGGGCCCCCTTGGCGCGGAGGCGCGGATCGAGGAAGCCGTAGAGGAAGTCGACGATCAGATTGGACGTGACCATGGTCATCGCGACCAGCAACAGGATGCATTGCACGACGGCAAGGTCGCGGTTGGCGACGGCGACGACCAGCAGGCGCCCTACTCCCGGCCAAGCAAATACGCTCTCGACCACGACCGCGCCCGCGATCAGCGTGCCCACCATGAAGCCGAGGATGGTGACGGTCGGGATCGCCGCGTTCGGCAGCGCATGCGACGTCACCACCTTGCGCCACGGCACGCCCTTGGCCGAGGCGGTGCGGATGTAGGGCTGGCCCAGCACCTCCAGCATGGCGCTGCGAGTGAAGCGCGCCAGCACCGCGGCGCCGCCGAGGCTGAGTGTCACGATTGGCAGGATGGCGTGACGCCAGCTGTCCTGCCCGCCCGACGGCAGCCAGCCGAGCTGCACGGCGAACACGAGCACGAGCAGCAGCGCAAGGACAAAACTCGGCACGGTGAAGCCGGCGACCGCCGTCATCATCACGGCGCGGTCGATTCCCGAGCCCCGGTGCAGCGCCGCGTAGATGCCGGCGGGAATGCCGAGGGCGACCTTGAAGAAGAACGCCGGCAGCGTCAGCGCCAGCGTCGCCGGAATCCGCTCCAGCACGAGCTCAATCGCCGGTCGCCCGTCGCGCATGGAGCGGCCGAGCTCGCCCTTGGCGATGGCGCCGAAGTAGTCGAGGTACTGGAACCAGATGGGATCATCTAGCCCCCAGGCCTTGCGGAAAGCAGCGAGCACTTCCGGCGGCGCCTCCGGTCCCAGGATCATCAACGCGGGATCGCCGGAGAGGCGCAGCACCACGAAGGCGAAGGTGACGACGAGCACGATCGTCAGCGCCGCGCGTCCGATCCGAATGGCAAGGTAGCGTCCCATCAGGCCGCGTCCCGCGTCTCGGCCTGCGGCCCCGTCACGAGGTGGCAGGCGACTTGCCTGTCACCGCTGACGGCCGACAGCACCGGCACCTCGCTCGCGCAGCGCGCGATAGCGCGCGGGCAGCGCGGATGGAACGCACAGCCTTGGGGCCTGGCCGCCGGGTTCGGCGGATCGCCTGCCAGCACGATGCGGCCCGCGCTGCGGCGGCCCGGTGCCGGCGAGGCCGAGACCAGCGCCTGCGTATAGGGGTGTTCGGGACGCGCGAAGAGATCGTCGGCGCTGCCGATCTCGACGATGCGGCCGAGATACATCACGGCGACGACATTGCTGATCTGCCTGACAACGCGCAGATCGTGGCTGATGAACAGCAGCGTCAGCCCGAGCTGCGCCTGGAGGTCGCAAAGCAGGTTCACCACCTGCGCCTGGATCGAGACGTCGAGCGCGCTGACCGGCTCGTCGCAGACGAGGAAATCGGGCTTTGTCGCCAGTGCCCGCGCCAGCACGATACGCTGACGCTGGCCGCCGGAGAGCGCGCCCGGATAGCGCGCGCCATGCGCCGGCGTCAGCTCGACCGCGCGCAGCAATTCGCGGACACGCTCCTCGCGTTCGGCCGGCGTGCCGAGACCGTGAATGTCCAGGGGCTCGCGGATTTGGGTGGCGACCGGCAACCGCCGGTCCAGCGCCCCCAGCGGATCCTGGAAGATCATCTGCATGCGCGCCCGCTGCGCGCGCCACGCCTTCGTGCCCGGCGCGGCCATCGCCTTGCCGTCGAACCGCACCTCGCCGCGATCGGGCGGCTCGAGACCGAGCACGATACGACCCGTGGTCGACTTGCCCGAGCCGGATTCGCCGACGAGGCCGAGCGTCTGGCCCTTGCGGATCGCAAGTGACAAGCCGTCGACCGCGTGAACCGCTGTGCTGCGGCCGAACATCCCGGAGCGCATCGCGTAGCTGCGCGAGATCGAGGACACCTCGACAAGCGGCCCGCTCATTCGGCGGCGATCCCGAGCAGCGCGCGGCGCGAAGCTTCGGCACGGATGCAGGCAACCACGCGATCGTTCGCGATCGGCGCCAGGCTCGGCACGGCAAGTCCGCACGGCTCGGCCGCCAGCACGCAGCGCGGCGCGAAGGCACAGCCGCTTGGCATGTGCGCGGGATCGGGAACGGTCCCCGGAATGGCCGTGAGACGTCGACGCGGTCCGTCGAGCGGCGGCAGTGCGCCGATCAGGCCCTGCGCGTAGGGATGCACCGGATCGGCAAAGAGCTGGTTGGCGGGCGCCTGCTCGACGATGCGGCCGGCATACATCACGGCGACGCGGTCGCAGTTTTCCGCGACGACGCCGAGATCATGGCTGATCAGCACCATCGCCATGCTCATCTCGCGGCGGATGGTCGAGAGCAGCTCCAAAATCTGCGCCTGGATGGTGGCGTCGAGCGCCGTGGTCGGCTCGTCCGCGACGAGGAGATCGGGATTTCCGGCCAGCGCCATCGCGATCATGATGCGCTGGACCTGGCCGCCCGAGAATTCGTGCGGATAGGCTTCGAGCCGCCGCGCCGCATCGGGAATGCCGACGAGATCGAGCAGCCGCCGCGCTTCGGCTCTCACCGCCTCGCCCGAGAGAGCGCGATGCAGCGCCAAAGCCTCGCAGAGCTGCTTGCGAATGGTGAGCACCGGATTGAGTGCGCTTGCGGGGTCCTGAAAAATCATGGCGACCCGCCCGCCCCGCACCCGGTCAAGCTCACCCGTGGGTGCGCCGAGGATTTCGCGTCCGTCGAGCCGCACGGAGCCCGAGACTTTTGCATGCCGCGGCAAGAGGCCGAGCGCAGCAAGCCACGTCACTGACTTGCCGGAGCCGGACTCGCCGACGAGGCCGAGAGCCTCGCCCTTCTGCAAGGTGAGATCGACGCCGCGCAGGACCGCTACACCGTTGAAGGCGACGCTGAGGCTCTGGATGCTGACCAGCGGCGTCGCCATTTACGCCTCGAAATTGCCGGCGCGGAAATCCATCGCGAATGCCGGCGACGCCTTCCACTTGATCGACTTCGGCTTCGCGGTGAAGGTCGCGTTCTGGTGCAGCACCGTATAGGCGGGATCCTCGCGCTCGGCGATCTCCAGCATGCGGCGGAACGCCTTCTTGCGGGCGGCCCGGTCGGTCGAGGTCTCCAGGAACTCCGAAAGCTTGTTCAGTTCGGCGTTGGTCCACTCGCCGATCTGCTGCTGCTGGCCGTTCGGGCCGTGCTGGGCGACCAGCGACGAGACGGGATCGTTGAAGGCAGCCGAGTTCGACCAGTCGCGTACCGCGCGGGTCTGCGCGCGTTCCATGATCTGCGACCAGTTCTCCTTGGTCTCGATCTGGACGTTGAGGCCGACCGACTTCCACATCTCGACCAGCACCTGGGCGGTCGCAACCTGGTTGGTGTAGTAGTTGTTGAGCAGGCGATACGGAATCGGATCGCCCTTGTAGTTGGCCTGCTTCAACAGATCCTGCGCGAGCTTCGGATCGTAGGCCGGCACGCTCCAGTCGGCGTTGAACATGTCGCCGTAGAATTCCCACTGAAGACCCTTCGGCACGCGGGTACGGCCCGCCCACAGGCTGTCGACGATCGCCTGGCGGTCGATCGCGTGGGTGAAGGCGCGCCGCACCAGCGGATTGGCGAGCTGGGCGTGGTTCTTGTCGAACACGGTCAGGCGGTGATTGAGGATGGTGCCGCCCTGCACTTCGAACGCAGAGTTCTTCTCGATGCCGGCAATCTGGTCCGGCGGGATGTCGCAGGCGAATTGGTATTCGCCCGACAGCAGCCCGTTGATGCGGCTCGCAACCTCGGGCACTTCGAGGAAACGGATGCGCTTGAGCGGCGGCCGGCCGCCCCAATATTCGTCATGCGCTTCGAGGGTCAGCGACACGTCGGGCTTGAGCTCGACGACCTTGTACGGCCCCGTCGTGATCGGCTTGCGCGCCCAGTCGAGATAGCTCGCGGACTGCTCCCAGGCGCGGCGGTTCATGATGTCGGAGCCGTAGCGCGACAGCCGGCCCTCGATCGTGACGTCGGGCGTCGCGTTGTAGAAGCGCACCGTGTACTTGTCGACGGCATCGACGCGCACGAGGTCCGGCCAGATGCGGCGGGCGACCGCCGGCACGTCAGGCGGCAATTCCTTGCCCGGGCGCGGCGTCGGGATCTTCTCGAAGGCCTGGATGGTGGAGCGGCTCTTGGCCTCGGTCTCGCCGAACATGCGCTCGCGGCTGAAGGTGAAGACGACGTCTTCGGCCGTCAGCTCGTCGCCATTGTGGAACTTCACGCCCTGGCGCAGCTTCACCTCGACGGTCTGGTCGTCGATGCGGCGCCACTCGGTGGCGAGGCCCGGCACGGCCTCCAGGCTGCCGCGCCAGTTCTTGGAGATCAGTCCCTCCCAGATCGAGGAGAAGAACACGCGTTCGCCGACGTTCGATTGCTCGCGCAGCACGTCGAGCACGTTCGAATTCGTCACCTTCTGCACGGCGATCGTCACCGACGGACGGTTGTCGGCCTGCCCGATCGCAAAGCGCGGCAGGAGAAGCGTGCCTGCGGCAGCGCCGCCGGACTTCAGGATGGTGCGACGGGTGAGTTTGCTCATGACGATAAGCCCTGACCTTTGTGATGCCGGTTATTCAGCGAGACCGAGCGCGGCCAGATGGGCTGCGCCGGCGCGAACGTCGTCGTGATTGCGGAGTTCGAGGATCAGCCGCGGGTTGGAGGTCAGCCGGCCCAGCGCGCGGAACACGGCCACCCACGGGATGTTGCCTTCGCCCGGCGCCCAGTGCCGGTCGGCAAAGCCGTCGGTGTCCTGGAGGTGCACATGCGTCAGCATGTCGCCGGCGGTCTCGACGTAGTAATCGACCGGCGGAGCGCCGGTGGAGATGTGGGCATAGTTGGCGTGGCCGGTGTCGAGGGAGACGCGGACCTTGTTGCTTTCGAGCGCCTTGGCGAGGCGCACGCGGTCGCGCGGATCCTTGTCCTCGATGTTCTCGATGACGACCTCGCAGCCGATCGTCTCGGCCCGCGCGATCACCTCGGCAAGCGTCGTCTTGACGCGTTCGACGAGATTGCCTCGGTTATCAGGATAGAGGTCGAGATTGTTGTGGTCCCAGGTCGTGAACGGTGAATGGATCACCATCTGCGTCGCGCCGAGGAATTCCGCGGCATCGAGGCCCTGAAGCAGCCGCTTCGTCACCGCCTTGCGGATCAAGGGATCATGGCTGTCGATCTTGAAGCCCCAGAACGGGCCGTGAATGCCGAGCCGGCCGGTATGGCCCGAGAGCATCTGCTTGATCTCGCTGGCTGCACTCCGCCAATCGCCGTCGAGCAAATCCGCGCGGAAAAAATCCTGGATTTCGAGATCGCGCTGCCGTTCCAGAAGCCAGTCGCGGTGAGCAGGGATCGATTTGATGGACAATGCTGCGCCCAGCACCGGCTTCGACATGGCTTGCTCCTTGACCGTCAGCGATGACGGGAGCAGCGCTAGACCAGTTAAGTGACAGGCCCGTGAAATGCAGGTGCCGCGGCGATGCGCTGATGTGGACATCCCCGCCGATCGCCTGCATCGAATTCAGGCAGCAGTGATCGCAGCAGATGCGGACGAATGCACCAGCGTGCAGCATCAAGCGCGTTCGTGTCCGTAGTGACACGGAATGGAATCCTAACGATACTTCGCGTACATCGCGCGCATCGATCGGCGGCCTTCCAGGGGCATCACCCTCTGATCGCGCTACATGGGGTTGGGGGACCGCATGGGGCGGGGGGATCAAAGGCTGGGGCAAGGTGACGAGGTCCGGACTCCTAGGCACTCCGGACCTCGGAACTTTCTAGATTGAACGCAATTTCGCGCCGCCGGCTGTATGAGCCGCGCGGCGCGAAGTCGTTTTGAGGCGCCCTGCCCGATCAGTCTTGCCTAATCACTTCGGAACGTTCCGCTCGAGATCCTCAAGCCATGCCGCCGCGCTTGAATCCGACGGCGCGCGCCAGTCGCCGCGCGGCGACAACGAGCCACCGGCCGAAACCTTCGGCCCGTTCGGCATCGCCGAGCGCTTGAACTGGCTGAAGGCGAAGAAGCGGCGCAGGAACACTTCCAGCCAGCGCCGGATCTCCGGCAGATCATAGGCCCTGCGCTTATCGGTCGGGAACGCCGGCGGCCATTCGCCCTTGGCGACGTCATTCCAGGCGTGCTGCGCCATGAACGCGATCTTGGACGGCCGCATGCCGAACCGCAGCGTGTAGAACAGGTTGAAATCCTGCAGCTCGTAGGGCCCGACGGAGGCTTCCGTGCTCTGCGGCTTCTCGCCGGGCTTGACCGGAACCAGCTCTGGCGAGATTTCGGCGGACAGGATCGACGCCAGCGTCCGGTTGACGTCGTCGCTGAACTGTTTTGAGGCGATCACCCAGCGGATCAGGTGCTGGATCAGCGTCTTCGGCACCCCGGCGTTGACATTATAATGCGCCATCTGGTCGCCGACGCCGTAGGTGCACCAGCCGAGCGCGAGCTCCGAGAGATCGCCGGTTCCAATGACGATGCCGCCATGATGGTTGGCGAGCCGGAACAGATAGTCTGTCCGCAGGCCCGCCTGCACGTTCTCGAACGTGATGTCGTAGACTTTCTCGCCCTTGCCGAAGGGATGGCCGATGTCCTTCAGCATTTGCGTCGCCGTGGGGCGGATGTCGAGCTCCTGCCACTCCGTCTGCAACGCCTTCATCAGCGCCAGTGCATTGGTCTTGCTCTCGCTGCCGGTGGCAAAGCCCGGCATCGTGTAGGCCAGGATGTTGCTGCGCGGCAGTCCGAGCAGGTCGACCGCCTTGGCGGCGACGATCAGGGCGTGGGTGGAATCGAGCCCGCCCGAGACGCCGATCACCACGCGCTTGGTTCCGGTCGCGCGCATGCGCTGCACGAGGCCGGCGACCTGGATGTTGTAGGCCTCGTAGCAATCCTGCTCGAGCAGGGCTTCGTCGCTCGGCACGAACGGGAAGCGCTCGATCTTGCGCAGGAAGCCGACGTCGGTGGCCGGCGGCTTCAGGGCAAAGGTGATCCTCCGGAAAAAGGCTTCGCGTTGCCGGCGATTGTCGTCGAACGTGCCCATCAGTGCGCGTTCCTGCCTGAGCAGATCGAGATCGACATCGGCCAGCGTGATCTGGCCGTCCTGGCGGAACCGCTCGCCCTCGGCCAGCAGCACGCCATTCTCATAGATCGAGGTCTGGCCGTCCCAGGCCAGATCCGTGGTCGATTCCCCTGCTCCGGCGGCTGAATAGACGTAGGCCGCAAGACAACGCGCCGACGTCGATTGGCACAGCAGTGCGCGCGAGCGCGCCCGACCGATCGTGATCGGGCTGCCGGATAGATTGATCAGCACGCTGGCGCCGGCAAGCGCGAGTTCGGATGCCGGCGTCACCGGAATCCACATGTCCTCGCAGATCTCGACGCCGATGATCAGGCCTGGAACATCCTCGGCCGCAAACAGGAGGTCAACGCCGAACGGTGCATGCAGCCCGCCAAACGCGATCGTCTCTCCGGCCACGCCGGCACCGGAGGCGAAATGCCGTCCCTCGTAGAATTCGCGATAGGTCGGCAGATAAGACTTGGGCACGACGCCAAGGACGTTGCCGCGATGAATGACGACGGCGCAATTGTAGATGCGATGACCGAAGCGCAGCGGCGCGCCGACGATCAGAACCGTCATCAGCGCCGAGGAGGCCTCGACGATTGAGGCGAGCCCGCGCTCGACCGCATCGAGCAGCGGGTCCTGCTTGACGAGATCCTCGATCGCGTAGCCGGACAGGCACAGCTCCGGAAACACGGCAACCGCCACCGACTGTTCATGGCAAGCGCCTGCCGCCGCCAGAATCGCCTTCGCATTGGCCGTGGGATCGGCCACATGGGAGGTGGTGACGCAGGCCGCCACGCGCGCAAATCCGTGGGCGTAGATCGAGTGGAAGCTCATCGAGCGCGGTACCCTTAATCTTGTCGCGGCCGCAGCCGCCAGTTCCCCATGATATGTAACCCATCGACCGAGCCCCGTGCAGGCCATCCGCCGTCATGCATAACGGATTTGCGTGTTCGCCGGCCCGGCCGGGCCAAGGCACCCGACAAGGTCAGGCGCTGCGGGCCAGCACTCCGGAGAGGTCGTTGCGCAGCCACTCGGCGATCCGGGGCCAGGCATGGGCGTGGGTGCGCGCCCCCATGAACAGGCCGAGGTGATTGCTGGGCTCAGAGGCCGCGGCAATGAAGGCCGGCGGCGTTCCGAGCAGACCGGCGGTCGCAAGCGCCTGTCTGGCCGGCACGACGTCGTCATCGAGCCCGGCGAGCAGGAAGACCGGCGCCTTGACGTCCCTCAGATCAACCTCGCGGCCGAGCGCCGTGAAGTTGCCGCCGGCAATCCGATTCTCCCGGAAGATTCGGTTGACGATCTCCAGATAATAGGTGCCGGGCAGGTTGAGCGTCTCGGTATTCCAGCGATCGAAACGCGCGAGCAGTGCCGCGCCCTCCTCGTCCGAGAGATCCCTCTGCAATGCCGCCGCAATGTCGTCGCGGCTCGGCGCCTTCGTCCAGAAGCGCAGCATCTCGTCGCCGCTGACATTGCCGCCGCCGCGCGCCACGAGCTGGTCGTAGAGCGCCTCAGGCGAATTGCGAGCTAGCCGGGACAGCGCGGAATCGATCGAGAGATCGACGGGCGCCCCCACCAGCACCAGCCGCCGCACCTTGGCGGGAAAGCGCGCCGCATAGAGCAGCGACAGCCAGCCGCCCTGGCACAGGCCGACGAGATCGACCGGCGCGCCGATTTCGTCAACGGCGACGTTGAGATCGCCGAGATAGCTGTCGATCGAGAGATAGCGCATGTCCGGCGAGGCCGAGCGCCAGTCGGTGAGGTAGACCCGATCGATGCCGCCATTCTGCAGCGACTGCACCACGCTGTGGCCCGGTGCGAAGTCGGCGATCAGGGCCCGATGCAGCGCATAGGGCGCGCAGACCAGTGCCGGCTGGCCGGATTGCGTCCGCGTGCAATCGCGCAGGCGCATGGTCGCAAGCTCCAAGCCGACCGTGTTGGGTGTCGTCCACGGCAGATTGCTCGCGTCCTGTTCCGGCGGATCGCGCTCCAGCCACCAGAAGCAGGCGTCCATCGCGAGCCGCGCCGCCGCAAATGGCCATAGCAGCGGATCATCCGGAGGACGATCCGATCCACCCAGCGGTTTGCCGCCCTTCTCCACCATGACTATCTCAAGGTCCTCACAGCAAGGCCTCCAGGCTGACGATCGAAATACCGCGCTCGCGAAAACTCCGATGGGTCGCGGCCACCGAGCCGTCGAGATCGATGCCGCGGCATGCATCCTCGATGACGGCGACCTCGAACCCCGCCTTGCGGGCATCTTCCGCCGAGAAACGAACACAGAAATCCAGCGCCAGACCGGCGATGAAGACGGTCTTCAGCTCGCGCTCGCGCAAATAACCGAGCAGCCCGGTCGGCGTCCGGTGGTCGTTCTCGAACAGCGCCGAATAGGAATCGATGCCGCGACGAAAGCCTTTGCGCACCACGAGGTTTGCCCTGGTAATTTCAAGCTCCCCATGGAATTCAGCGCCCGCCGTGTCTTGCACGCAGTGCGTCGGCCACAGCACCTGGGTGCCGTAGTCGAGCTCGATGGTCTGGAACGGCTGCTTGCCCGCATGGTTCGGTGCGAACGAGACGTGGTCGCCCGGATGCCAGTCCTGGGTCAGCACCACATTGGTGAAATTTGCGGCAATTCGGTTGATCGCCGGGACAACCTTCTCGCCGCCGGGAACGGCGAGCGCTCCGCCGGTGCAAAAGTCGTTCTGCACGTCGATCACCAGCAGCACGTCGCGGTCGGAAATCTGCATCGCAAGGTCCCGTTCCAGCCGTCCGGCGCGACGGGCGCCGAACGCTCCGTCCAATGTCGATCTTCCCGCGCGGCTTCGCAACCATCGACACATGCGGCGATATCGCGCCCGTCGCACCTGGGATGCAACGGTTTGGCGTTGTCCGAGTTGACTAGGCTCACCCGAGGACGGATTCTAGAGACGTTCGCAAATTGCGGATCGGATGGAGCGGAGGGAACGGTTCCCGCGAGCCTGCAGGACGCGGCAGCCACAAGGTCATGAGTATCGGCAAGACAGGACAGATTCTTCTCGCCGATATCGGCGGCACCAATGCGCGCTTTGCGCTGAGCGAAAGCGCATCGGACAGCGGCGACCAGGCCGGGCCCATCGACTATGTGAAGGTCGCTGACTTCCCGACCGTCCGGGAAGCCATCGCGGACGTCCTTGCGCGCCGGTCCGGCGGCAAGCAGCCCAAACGAGCCGTGCTGGCCGTCGCGGGTCCCGTGACCAATAACCGCTGCGTCATGACCAACAGTCCGTGGGTCATCGACGGCAACGAGCTCCAGCCGGCCCTCGGCTTCGAGAGCGTGCATGTGCTCAATGATTTCGAGGTCGTGGCCTGGTCCCTGCCCGCCCTGAAGCCTGCCGATTTGATCCCGCTCGGGGGCCAGGACGGCCTCCCCGGAGAACCGCTGCTAGTGGTTGGGCCTGGAACCGGCTTCGGCGTCTCCTGTCTGGTCGAACGCCACGGCGCCCGGCTGGCGGTCGTCACCGAGGCAGGCCACGCCACTTTGCCGGCGGAAAACGAGCGCGAGGAACGCGTGATCGCGTGCTTGCGCCGACGTTTCGGCCATGTCTCCATCGAGCGCGGGGCGCTTTCGGGCTCCGGTCTGCAAAGCCTCTACGAGGCGCTGGCGGAGGTCGACGGCGCCCAGGTGCCGCACCGCGACGCCGCCGCCATCACCAAGGCCGCCCTGGAGGGCAGTTGCGAACTCAGCCGCGCGACGCTGGAGATGTTTTGCGCCATCCTCGGCTCGGTCACGGGCAATCTCGCGGTGACCTTCGGCGCCCGTGGCGGCGTCTACATCGCTGGCGGGATCGTGCCGCGCTTTCCGGAGTTCCTTGCCGCCTCCGCGTTCCGGGCGCGCTTCGAAGCCAAGGGACGCTTCCAGGACTATTTGCGCAACATCCCGACCAGGCTGGTGACGAAACCCGACGCGAGCTTCGTCGGCCTGAAGATGTTCGCCGACCACAATCCGGATTGATGAGCCGCGATCGGCTCCGACGCCGTCCAGTCCGTTAACTATACACAGCTGATTGCAGCCAAGGCGCGGTTCCACGCAGGATCGTGCTTGCCCGACTGTGTCCGATGGGAAACAATTCCCGTAGTTGCGGGGGCGTGACATGCGTAAGCAGGACTTCGGTTTCGACTATCACCGCTATCACCGCCTGCTGACCGAGGCGGACGACGATGACAAGCGGCTGGCCCTGATCGAGCTCCTGATCGAGGAAAAGGCCCGCGACCGGCTGGCCGCGCAGCGCGCCTCTGATCGCGCCGCCATGACGGCCCATACCATCGCCACCGTGCTGAAGAACGGCCGCAACTGAGACTTGCGGGACCGCTCGCTGCTCGCGAAAACACGCGAGCGATTGCGATTCCGTTAACGATCCCTCGCAAGCTCGCGTCAAACTTTTTGCTCTAAGAGCTTCCCTTACCTGATGCAATTCAGGGGTCAACAAAGGGGGGAATGAACATGAGCATGATTTCGCTTGCCGCGATCCCGGTCGCCGTCGAAACCCGTTTTGCCGATTCTTCGTTCAAGATCATCTTGCTGTTCTGCTGCATGGGCCTGGTCGCCTCGTTCGGCGTGATGGCGCGCGGCATCGACCTCAGCGCCGGCCTGATCTGAGACGACGAGACATTCTTTCGCCAAATGGCCGCCCCTCACGGGCGGCCATTTTCGTTGGCGATCTCGGTACGGCGCCTTCTCGGTGAGGAGCCTTTTCAGTGAGGAGTTTTGGCGACCGCGCCCGGAAACAGCGAATCGATCATCACCTTGAGCTGGTCGAGGGAAATCGGCTTGCGCAGGATCGGCCGCCGCCGGAGCAAGGACGGCAGCAGCTCCGGCCCGTAGCCGGTGGCGAACAGAAACGGCTTGCCGCGGCGCTCGATCAGGTCGGCGACCGGATCGACGTAGAGGCCCTTCAGGTTGATGTCGAGGATGGCGAAGTCGTATTGCGCGGTCATCGCAAAGGCGCTCGCGTCCCGGACATTGTCCGCTTCTGCGACGACATGATGGCCGAGTTCCTCCACCATGTCGGCGATCATCATCCGGATCAACGCCTCGTCTTCGACCAGGAAAACGGAGAGTCCGTCCGCCATATCAACCCCGCAGTCAGCTTACGAAGCTAACCATATCCGAAATGCGGAGAGGATTCACGAATTCGTGGCGGGCGCCGTTAATTCAGGCGCCCGCAATCGGATTCAACTTGATTAATCCAGCCCGCGCTCGTGACTGAGGCGCACCATCTCCTGGATGAAGACCTGCTTCTGCTTGTCGTCGAGGCTCGAATAAAGCGGCTCGGCGGCATCGGCGACGTTGCGCTGGTCGGCGGCGCGGTCGATCAAGAATTGCGATTCGTTGCGCATCTGCTCGATGATGTCGTCAGGCGGATCCCGCTTGGCGCGAGCGATCCGCAGGTTGAGCCGCTCCGCGCCATTATGCCCCAGGTAGTGCATAGCGCTCGAGAAGCCGAACCAGTGCTTCTCCTGATCGGGCGTCAGGTTCAACTCGGTCTTGATCCGCTCGATATAGGAATCGCTGTTGGCGACGATCTGCTCGGCGCTCTGTTGCGGCGCGCCGGGCTGGGTGAGGACGGTGACGTCCTTATTGTCCTTGTTGTCCTGCGGCGCATTCCTGGCTTCCTTGCTCGCCTTGGCGCCCTTGGCCGCCTTGGCGGTCTCCTTGGCGCCCTTGTCCTTGCCGGCGCCCGGCTGCTTGGAATCCTTGCTCGCGTCCTTGCTGGCATCCTTGCTCGCGTCCTTGGCAGCCGGAGCCGGCTGGTTATTGACGCCGAGCACGCCGGTGAAGACACCGACCACGCCGCCGATCGCACCGCCCAGCACGCCGCCAACGGGTCCGGCCGCCTTGTTGCCGGCCGCGGCTCCATCCTGAACGCCCTTGACCAGGCCTTGCGCCTGCGCAACGGCGGCGGCGCCCAGCAGCACCGCGAGCACGGAGCCCAGCGCGAACCATCGCCGCAGGTGAAGCCGCGCAGGCGGCGCCGGGTTGATCATTCTGGTCTCCATCGTCGATCCGATTGTCCTGTCCGGGTGGGGGCCACCCGCCGGTTGCAACTCTATCGTTTTCGCCGCTTCGCGGTCCAGCCGCAGCCAATTGCTGTCCACGCCCGAAAACTGTTTGGCGCGAAGCGGTTATGAAGGCTTATTCGAAACTGCGGCGTAATTGCGCACGAGATGTCCTGCGGTCCTTGACCCGAAGTGTGCGTCGCAAAATGCGCCTCCGAGGTTCACCTCCGGGTGTGCTTCGCGAGACGGCGCCGCCGCGTTCCCGGACGCAACGTTAGTTCTAGACGGCGAGTCGTTCGGCTTCCTCGACAGACGGGATCAATCATGATCTGATCGCGCTACCAATTTGCTGCGCTTCGCGCGATTTCACGGCGAGGCGGTAGCACCAAGAAACGCGAACAAAAATCAAAAACAAAACTCGGAATGCCAGAGGAAACGCGAAAACAATAAAACATCCAGGTGAGGAAACGAGATGTCACGCAAGACACTGACGCGACGTCAATTTGTAGCCGCCACTGCAATGTCCTCCGCCGCGCTGATCACAGCGCCCTATGTCCGCGGCGCTTACGCCGCCGGCAAACTCTCGATCGGCTTCTGGGACCACTGGGTGCCCGGTGCCAACGACGCCTCCACCGCCATGGTCAAGGAATGGGCTGAAAAGGAGAAGGTCGAAGTCTCCATCGATTACATCACCAGCAACAACAAGAAGATCGAGTTGACGGTCGCGGCCGAAGCGCAGGCCAAATCCGGTCACGACATTCTTCAGATGTACACCTGGTGGCCGCATGCGTATGCCGAGCAGTTTGAACCGGTGAACGACGTGGTCGAGGAGGCGATCAAGCAGAACGGTGAGGTCAACGACACGGTCAAATATCTCGGCAAGGCCAACGGCAAATGGCTTGCGGTCCCGGCAACCCCGGGGAGCCAGATCAAGGGGCCCTGCTCGCGCATCGACCTCATGAAGAAGCATGCGGGGATCGACGTCCAGGAACTGTACCCCGTCGGCGCGCCGCCCAAGGCCGATAGCTGGAATATGGATACATTCCTGAAGGCGGCGGAAGCGTGCCAGAAGGCAGGTTTCCCATTCGGAATCGGTCTCGGCGAGACCACCGACAGCGTCGATACCGCGGGCGCCATCTTCCAGTCGTTCGGCGCCGAACTCGTCAACGCCAAGGGCGATGTCACGGTGAAGACCGATGAGGTTCGCCAGGCGCTCGAATACTACAAGAAGCTGATCGCCTTCCTGCCGCCGGACGCTCCGTCCTGGGACGACGCCTCGAACAACAAATGGCTGATCTCCGGCCGCGGCGCCCTCATCATGAATCCGCCGAGCGCCTGGGCGGTCGCCAGGCGCGACGCGCCGCAGGTCGCCGAGCAATGCTGGACGCACGGCTTCCCCTCCGGTCCTAAAGGCCGGTATGCGCCGTTCCTGCCCTATTTCTGGGGTCTCTGGAATTTCTCCAAGAACAAGGCATCGGCCAAGAGCCTTCTGGCTTTTCTGTCACAGCCATCATCGATCGAAAAGTTCGTCGCGGCGAGCGGCGGATACGATTTGCCGGCCTATGCGAAGATGACGACGCTGAAGACCTGGGCCGAGGTAGGCCCGCCGAAGGGCACGCTCTATCACTATCCAAATCCCTACAATCATCAGACACTGTCGATTGCGGCCTCTCCGGCGCCGCCGAAGATCGCCCAGCAGATCTACGCGCAGGCCACGCTGACCAAGATGGCGCTGCGCTTTGCGCAGGGCGAAAAGTTGGAGACCGCACTCGCCTGGGGCGAAGGCGAGTGTGAAGGCTTCATGCGAACCTAAGCCGGGGTGTGCCACGGCGGTTCACGCATCCCCGCGTGAGCCGCCAGGGCACCCCACCGTTCGATGGAATGAGCAGATCGAGCCGACACGCGGGTGCCGGCTCCGCCGTTGGACATTCCGCAAGGAAGCTTGACCCAAGGACACTGACATGGCCGATGTCGTCGTTGAGGACGGTCGCGTCGCCCGCACGGCGAGCGCGCGCAAACGGACGGGCCTGCACAATGCGTTGAAGCGGAAATCGACCGTGGCGTTCTTCCTGACGCTGCCGCTGATCCTGCTGATCGCGCTGTTCGTGCTTTACCCTGCCCTGTTCTCGATCCACCTCGCGACGCTGAACAAGTCGATGCAAAAATTCGTTGGCTTCGGCAACTTCACCTTCCTGTTCAAGCGCGAGACGTTCTGGATGGTGGTGGAGCAGTCCTGCATCTTCGCGATCACCGCCGTGTTCTTCAAGGCGCTGATCGGCTTCATCGTCGCGCATTTCGTGCACAACATACCGGCCAAGGGCCAGCGCAAATGGCGCGGCATGCTGCTGGTGCCCTGGGTGATCCCGCCGGCGATGAGCACGCTCGCCTGGCTGTGGCTGTTCGACCCCTCCTACAGCGCCTTCAACTACACGCTCTCCTTCTTCGGCATCGGTCCCATCAACTGGCTCGGCAATGCCGCCTGGGCGCGCTTTTCCGTCATCCTCGTCAACGTCTGGTACGGCGCGCCGTTCTTCCTGATCATGTACCTGGCGGCGCTGAAATCGGTGCCGGACCAGCTCTACGAGGCCGCCGCAATCGACGGCGCCAATTGGTGGCAGAAGATGTGGTACGTGACGCTGCCGATGATGCGCAACATCATCGCGATCACGACGCTGTTCTCGCTGATCGTCACCTTCGCTAATTTCGACATCGTCCGCATCCTGACCTCAGGCGGGCCTCTCGACCAGACCCAGATCTTTGCCACCTATGCGTTCCGGGTCGGCATCGAGAGCAACGACATTCCGCTCGGCGCCAGCGTCTCCCTGTTCATGGTCCCGATCCTCGCCGTCGCAGCGATCTTCATCCTGCGCGACGTCAATAAACGCGGGAACGAATCCTGATGAGCACAATAGCGATCGACAAGGCCGGCCCCCGGCGCAAGGTCAAATATGGCAGCATGAGCCGCGACCGTACCTGGGCGCTGCGCTGGTCCTATTTCTTCCTGGTGCTGTTTGCGATCTTCTTTCTGACGCCGCCGCTCTACATGGTGATCACCTCGCTCAAGAGCAGCGCGGAGATCTCGGCTGCGACCAATCCGTGGTGGGTGTTCCACCCGACGCTGGCAAACTATGTCGAACTACTGACGTCGAACCAATTCCTCCGGTTCTTCTGGAATTCGACCATCGTGTCGCTGGTGGTTGTGATAGTCACCATGCTGATCAGCATCCCTGCGGCCTTCGCGCTCGCGCGGATGAAGTTCTGGGGCTCGACGACGCTCGCGACCGGCGTGTTCCTGACCTACCTGGTCCCGGACAGCCTCCTCTTCATCCCGCTGTTCAAGATGCTGGCGCTGGTTCAGGACATCACCGGCATCACGCTCCTGAACCGATGGTACGTGCTGCTATTCGTCTATCCGACGCTGACGGTGCCGTTCTGTACCTGGATCATGATCGGCTATTTCGCCTCGATCCCGAAGGAGCTCGACGAGGCCGCGATCATCGACGGCGCCTCGTGGCTTCAGACCCTGACGCGGATCTTTATTCCGGTCGCGCTGCCGGGCCTGATTGCCGCGACCATCTTCGCATTCACGGTGTCCTGGGCGCAGTTCCTCTATCCCCTGGTGTTCACGACGTCCATCGACCAGCTCGTGCTCCCGGTCGGCATCACCACCACCCTGATCAAGGGCGACGTCTTCAACTGGGGCCAGATCATGACCGGCGCGCTGCTCGGTGCAGCTCCGCCGCTGGTCATCTACGCCTTCCTGATGGACTACTACATCGCCGGCCTGACCGCCGGCGCGACAAAGGGTTGATGTCTCATGGCTGACGTTGCATTGCGGAAGGTGGTCAAGCGTTACGATGATGTCGAAGCCGTGCGCGGCATCGACTTGGACATCGCCGACCATGAGTTCATCGTGCTGGTTGGGCCTTCGGGCTGCGGCAAGTCGACGACGCTGCGCATGATCGCGGGCCTCGAGGACATCAGCGACGGCGACATCATGATCGGCGGCGACGTCGTCAATGACGTACCGCCGAAGGATCGCGACATCGCCATGGTGTTCCAGAACTACGCGCTCTACCCGCACATGACGGTCGCGGAGAACATGTCGTTCGGGCTGCGCCTGAAGCACTTTCCCAAGGCCGAGATCAAGGCGCGGGTGACGGAAGCCGCCCGCCTCCTCGACATCACCGACCTGATCGACCGCAAGCCGAAGCAGCTCTCCGGCGGCCAGCGCCAGCGTGTCGCGATGGGCCGCGCCATCGTGCGCAATCCGAAAGTGTTCCTGTTCGATGAGCCGCTGTCCAATCTCGACGCCAAGCTGCGCGTGCAGATGCGGATCGAGATCAAGAAGGTGCACCAGAAGGTACGCACCACCACGGTCTACGTCACCCACGACCAGGTCGAGGCGATGACGTTGGCTGACCGCGTCGTTGTGATGAACAAGGGCCGCATCGAGCAGATCGGCACGCCCAACGAGCTCTACCACAAGCCGGCGACGCGCTTCGTCGCCGGCTTCATCGGCTCGCCCGCGATGAATTTCATCCCGTGCCGGCTGGAGGACGTCGGTGGCGCGCTTCAGATCCGTCTGACCGACCGCATCGCCTTTGCGCTGCCGCCGGCCCGCGCCACGCGCTACAACGCGCTGCCGCGCACCGACAAGCTGCTGCTCGGCCTCCGGCCCGAGCACCTCACCGAGTCGCACGCGCATCTGGGGCCGGGCGTCGAGACCTTCGACACCGTGCTCGACGTCACCGAGCCGATGGGGATGGAGACCCTGGTCTATTTCGGGCTCGACGGCACGCCGGTCTGCGGCCGCGTCGATCCCAACGCCGGCGCCAAGGACGGGGCACCCATGCGTTTGGCGATGGACCTCAACAATATGCACCTGCTAAACGAAGACACCGGCGTCGTGTTGTGACGCAGGTCCAAGAAATGCAAGCAGGCGGGGAGCGATGGCGACCAACAAAAAGAAGATTTTCGTTACACAAACTTTGTCGCAAGGGGCACGCGCCCTCCTCACCCAGCGGGACGATATCGAGCTCGTCGAGTTTCCGAACCTGATCTCGGCCAAGGATTTCGAAGCCTTGCTGAAGAACCACGCGCCGGTTCACGGCGTGGCGCTGGGTGCCACCGCCTTCGGTGAGACCGAGCTCGAGGCCTCGAAGGACATGAAGGTGGTGACCCGCATCGGCGTCGGTTACGACGCCGTCGACGTGCCCGCCCTCTCCCGCCGCAAGGTGCCGCTGATGGTAGCGGGCAGCGCCAACTCGCCCTCGGTCGCCGAGCAGGCGCTGTTCATGATGCTGACGCTGGCCAAGCGCGCCAATGAGATGCACGCCTGCGTCAAGGATGGCCAATGGGCCAACCGGCTCGGCATGCTGCCGTTCGACCTCTACGGCAAGACCGTGCTGATCATCGGCTTCGGCCGCATCGGCAGTCGCACCGCCAAGCGCTGCCAAGCGATGGAAATGAAGGTACAGGTCTACGATCCCTACAAGCCTGCCGCCGAGATCA
This sequence comes from Bradyrhizobium sp. 604_D8_N2_3, assembly GCF_051810765.1. Taxonomy (NCBI): domain Bacteria; kingdom Pseudomonadati; phylum Pseudomonadota; class Alphaproteobacteria; order Hyphomicrobiales; family Nitrobacteraceae; genus Bradyrhizobium; species Bradyrhizobium sp. 604_D8_N2_3. The sequence goes on from NZ_JBPWPM010000001.1 coordinate 4,945,878, forward strand.
AGGCCGCGGGCTGCGAGCCCGTCGCCGATCTCGACGCAGCGCTGCCCAACGCCGACTTCGTCACCATCCATTGCCCGAAGACGCCGGAGACCGTCGGCCTGTTCGATGCGGCGCGGATCGGCCGGATGAAGCCGAAATCCTATCTCATCAACACTGCACGCGGCGGCATCGTGAAGGAGGCCGCGCTATACGACGCCCTGGTCTCCGGCAGGATTGCCGGTGCCGGGATCGACGTGTTCGAGGTGGAGCCGCCGCCGGTCAGCAACGCGCTGTTCGCGCTGCCCAACGTCATCATGGCCCCGCACGTCGCCGGCGTCACCGTCGAGGCGGTGAGCCGCATGAGCGAGCAGACCGCTCGCAATATCCTGAGTGTGCTGGACGGCGATCCCATCCGGCAGAACATCATCAACCAGGACGTGCTCGCCTGAGCCGACCTCCAGGCGGGCGGTTATTCGCCCGCCTCCGGAACGCCAGAATGCGTCCCATTTTGGTGCAGATCGAGCCCCAACTCAGCCTTAATCAAACCCGCGTAATAAGTCCGGCCGCGGCGGCAGTGGGACAGACTTGCCGGCCGCGTCGAGCTGGAGGATGAACCCTTGTCAGAGATCGACCCGACCGACCACGCGCTGGCAACCATCGCCAGCATTTTGGAGCACCCCGAGCCCGTCCGCGAGACCGAGACCGAAATGGTGGTCGACGGTGAGCAGGTCGTCGCCGACGAGCATCCGATCGCCGACGAGCATGTGGTGGTCGACGAGCATGCGATGGTCGACGAGCACGAGCATCCCGTGGTCGAGGAGCAGCCGCTGGTGCCGGAGCACACCGATGCCGACGGCTACAGCAAGGTCGGTCCGGGGCCGATGGTGGCGATCCGTCTGAAATGGACGGTCCATCGCGGCGATGACGGCCAGTTCTACGTCCACGAGACCATCGGCGAGCAGTCCGCGCCCGTGGTCAGCGGCCCGATGACGAGCGAAGCCGCGGTGCATTTCGTCGACGCGCACGAGGACGAGGCACATCGGCGCTTCGAGGAGCTGCGCAGCGAGATCGCCGGCCGCAGCTCGCTCGCCGATTACGAGCGCAAGGGCGAAGCCTAGCGCTCGCGGGGGCCGAGAAAATCCCGCTTCACGAGCTCGACGCCGGCATGCCGGAGCAAGTCGTAGGACGTCGTGACGTGAAAGAAGAATTGCGGGACGCTGAACGTAAGCAGCAGCGTCCGCCCGGTGAAGGGCAGCTCGGTCCCGTTTTTCAGCCTGAAGAAGACGTTCCGTTCCGCCGCACTATCGATCTCGGCGCGCGACAGGCTTTCGATGAACTCGATTGACGTCGCAATGCGCGCCTGAAGCCCGGCGATGTCGTGCTCCAGCGCCGGCAGCGCCACCGGCTCTTGGTCGGCCAGCAAGGCTGGCGCGACCGTGGCATGGCGGCACGCCTCCCCTATCTGCTGCGCCAGATCGTACATGTTCGGCGCCATGCGCATGCCGAGCAGGACGGCCGGATTGAACTTCCGGCTTTCGGCATAGGCGACGCCCTTGTCCAGCAGTGCCGACAGGTTGCGCAGATACGGCACGAAGACGCCGACCGAGGCGTCATACATCGAGATCGTCACCCTAAATTCCCTTCAATTCCGCCTCGCCAGCGACGGGCATCTGGTCTAAATCCAAGTTTCAAGAGCTGCACAATGACAGCTCGGGCATGGGTGGAAAAGAGATGATCGTTCGAATCGTGGCGGCTTTGGCCGCGGTCCTGCTGGCGAACTTTTCGGTATATGCACAGCAGCCGGCGCCATCGCGCCTCGACGAGATCGTCAAGCGCGGCACTTTGCGCGTCGGCATGACCGGCGACTACAAGCCTTTCACCTACCTGGACAAGGCGACACAGCAGTTCAACGGCTTCGACGTCGACATGGCGGAGGCGCTCGGCAGGGCGCTCGGCGTCAAGGTCGAATTCGTGCCGACGGCCTGGCCGAAGCTCATGAAGGACTTCGAGGCCGACCAGTTCGACATCGCCATGGGCGGCGTCTCGGTCACGCTCGACCGGCAGAGGAAGGGCTTCTTCTCGATGCCGATCATGCGTGAAGGCAAGACGCCGATCGCACGCTGCGCCGACGTCGGCAAGTACCAGACCATCTCCGACATCGACAAGAAGGGCACCCGCGTCATCGTCAATCCCGGCGGCACCAACGAGCGGTTCGCGCGCGCCAACATCAAGGACGCCGAGATCAACGTCTTCCCCGACAACACCGTGATCTTCGACGAGATCGCCAAGGGCAACGCCGATTTGATGATGACGGACGCCTCCGAGACCCGCTACCAGCAGAAGCAGCATTCCGGCGTGCTCTGCGCGGTGCATCCCGAGAAGCCGTTCGACTTTTCGGAGAAGGCCTACTGGCTCCAGCGCGACATGGCGCTGAAGGCTTTCGTCGACCAGTGGCTGCACATCTCGATGGAGGACGGCAGCTACAGGAAGATCTACGCCGCCTGGTTCGACTAAGGCGATGTTCTCGCCGCGTGCGCCATCACTCCAGGCGCGCGCGGAAGAAGGCGACGGCTGCGCCGTTGAACACGTCGTGAAACACTATCCGATCAAACCCTGGAGGATCGGTGCACGGGATCGGCGCGGCCTCGGCAAGCTTGGGTGGGCATGGAGCAATGAAGGAGAAATGCGTGGAGTTCGGCACGATCCGGTAGTCGGGCTGCGCAGGAAGCAGCGGCACCAGCGCATCGACAGCATCGGGTACGGCGCCATCACCGCCAAACGCCGAACGCCACAAGAGAATTGGGATCGTCACGCCAGCCAGACGCTCGCGGCTGAACAGGCCGTCAAAAAGTGCCGGATCCGCCAGTATGGCGGCTCTGATACGGGGATCGTGGACTGAGGGCTCGGTCGGTACCCGGCTCTCGCGAATGTCCCGGCATTTTGGCGTCGTGGCTCCGTCGCTGTCGCAGAACGGAGCGAGCGCGCCGAAATCGGGGTTGCCGCCGATCACGACGAGACCGGTATAGGCGCCGCGCGAGAACCCGAACAAGCCAACCCGCTTGGGGTCCAGGACCGCCGCTTCCTTCCAGGCGCCGAGCATGAAATCCGTAAGCCGCTTCATGTCGGCGGGGCGCTCGACCAGGACGGAGAATTCATCGGTCCGGCTGGTGTCTCTGGCAGTGTCGCCTGGGTGATTGATCGCAGCGACCACGAAGCCGGCATCGGCCAATGCGGTCGCCGTGTCGACGTGGCCCAAAAACGAGCCGCGCCGTCCGTGCGACACGACGATCAGCGGCAGTCGATTGCCCGCTACCGGACAGTCCTTCACACCCGGCAGGACGACACCGCCGCCCAAAGCGACCTCGGAGGGCGCCGCCGCACAAGGTGTCCACACCATGCCCGCGAGCGCGGGGCCGCCGGCGTCCGCCGGCACTTCGATAAACCGGAGCCCGGCCGCGTGCGCCAGCGTCGCAGCAAGGCAAACGACTACGATCAGAATAAATTCGCCAAGTCGTGGCTGTAGCATCTGCGTGTGCTTTCGAAAGCTTCAACCACAACGGTTTTACTTGCCTATCCCCTACCGCGTCCAGAGGCGCCGCTCCGCCGTCCAACTCTGGACGGAGTTCGGCGTTATTGAACCCGGAACCGCCGGAACACGACTCATACGGTGAGAGTGATCTAGATCACTTTTTGCGATCGAACCGGCGCGTAAGTGTCGGTACGGGGACCAGCTGTTCAGGAGACCGAAATGAGGAAGCTGTTGGCCACGGCCGCATTCCTTTTGGCGAGCACCGCTGCGCAGGCGCAGTACACTTTCGAATATGGCGGGCGCACCATCCGCATCGATCCGGACCGCGGCACGGTGCAGATCCCCGGCGTCTATGACAACACGGGCCAGGGCAAGGCGAAGAAGGCCAAGAAGAACGAGACGAGCCCGGGCCAGCAGGCGCCGCAACAGGCCAAGGTTGATCCGCAACCGCCAGCCGCTTCGGCGCCAGCACCTGCCCCCCTCGCAGCGCCGCCCGCAACCGAACAGGCTCCGGCCGCCGCAGCGCCGCCTCCAATTCCGCCCCCGCCCGCTCCACCGCCGTCTGCAACCGCCAGCAATGCGCCGGCCGAAACGGCCGTGTTGCCGCCGCCTACACCGCCTCCGGCGCCCGCTCCGGTCGGGCAGCAGGCAGCGCCCGCCGTGGCGCCGCCGCCGGCCCCGACTGTGGCTGCTGCCCCCCCGGCGCCGCCTCCTGCGCCTGCCCCGTCACCCGCACCTGTTCAGGCCGCCGCCGTCGCTCCCCCGGCTCCCGCAGCCGCGCCCGCGCGCGATCTCAATTCACCGCTCGGCATCTGGCTGACCGAGGAGAAGGAAGGCAAGGTCCGCATCGAGCAATGCGGCAGCAATCTCTGCGGCTATTCGGTCGACAGCAAATCGAACCAGAACGGCGAACAGGTCCTCATCAACATGAAACCCGCCAAGGACCAGAACAAGGATCAGAAATGGTCCGGCCGCATCCTCGATCCCAACTCCGGCTCGACCTACGATTCCACGATCGCGATGAAGGGCACCGACCGCCTGCGCGTGCAGGGCTGCGCCTTCGGCGGCATGTTCTGCGGCGGCCAGACCTGGACGCGCGTGAACTGAGTCCGACTTCGACGTTCGAACCGAGACAAGGGGCCCGCGATCCGGGCCCCTTTGCTTTTGTCCGCGATCTCTTTGCGGAGTGCGCCACCTCACAGAGCCCCTTGCGCACGTGACAGCCCTCACATCGCGGGTTCCGCGCTCATGCCACGATCCCCCCATGGTCAACCAACGGGGCGTGTCATGAACGGATTTTGCAAAGGTCTCTTCGCCAGCATTGTCGCCATCGCCGTCCCGCTGACGCAGGCGGGCGCGGCGACCTCCACCTTCGACGGCGCATGGAATGTCCGCATCTCATCATCGAGCGAGACTTGCGGCAACGGCGCAACGGTGTCGATCGGCATCAGCAACGGTCAGATCGCATCGAGCAGCGCTGCGGTTTCGGCATCCGGCCGCGTGGCCGATGCCGGCAGCATCAACGTCACCTTGAGCACCGGGATCAAACGCGCCGTCGGCTTCGGGCGGCTCAGCGGCACCTCAGGCTCCGGCACATGGCACGGCCCCCTGTGCACGGGCACGTGGACCGCGGAACGGATGTGATTTGCCGTGTCCCGGACGCGCTGCAACGCGCAGCGTTGCTGCGCAAAGCCGGGACCAAAGGGCTCTTGCTTTGAGGAAACTTGTGGGCCCCGGATCAGCAACGCAGCGCTTACGCGCTGCATTGCATCCGGGGGCACGAGAGATTAGCCCAGCGCCGCGCCGTACTCCGCGTCGGTCACCGGCTCCAGCCAGGTCGAATAGACGCCGTCGAGCGCCTCCTGCATGGCGATATGGCACATGCTGTTGTTGGGCGAGGCGCCGTGCCAGTGCAGTTCACCCGGCGGAATCCAGACGGTGTCACCGGGACGAATCTCCTTGACGGGGCCACCCTTGGTCTGGACGCGGCCGACGCCCGAAATCACGTAGAGCGTCTGCCCAAGCGGATGGTGGTGCCAGTTGGTACGCGCGCCCGGCTCAAAGGTGACGCGCGAGCAGTTCAGCCGCGCCGGCGCCGGGGCCATGATCACGGGGTCCTGCAACACAGTGCCCGTAAAATTTTCCTTGGGCGCGCGGCGGGTCGGCCGCGTGCCTGCGACGGTGATTTCCATGGGATACCTCGTTTCCTGTTACTTCTTGCTGGCGGCGTAGCGCGCCTTGGTTTCGGCGTTCATGGGATAGAGGCCCGGCAACACCGCGCCGTTGTTCACCTCGTTGACGATCCAGGCTTCCATCCGCTCCTGCTCGACGCCCTCGTTGAGCACGTGATCGAGCATCGCCTGCGGGATCAGCACGCAGCCGTCCTGGTCGGCGACCACGATGTCGTTCGGGAACACCGCAACGCCGCCGCAGCCGATCGGCTCGCCCCAGCCGACGAAGGTGAGGCCTGCAACCGACGGCGGCGCGGCATAGCCGTCGCACCACACCGGAAGATTGGTGCCGAGCACGCCCTCGACGTCCCGCACCACGCCGTCGGTGACGAGTGCGGTCACGCCGCGCTTCATCATGCGCGCGCAAAGAATGTCGCCGAAGATGCCGGCATCGGTGATGCCCATGGCATCGACCACGGCAATACAGCCGTCCGGCATCGCCTCGATCGCGGTGCGCGTCGAGATCGGCGAGGACCAGGATTCCGGCGTCGCCAGATCCTCGCGCGCCGGCACGAAGCGCAGCGTGAAGGCCGGCCCGACCAGGCGCGGCAGGCCCGGACGCAGCGGACGCGCGCCGCGCATCCACACGTTGCGCAGGCCCTTCTTCAGCAGGACCGTGGTGATGGTGGCAGTGGTGATGCCGGCGAGGGTCTTGCGGGCTTCGGGGGACAGCGACATGGACGAGGACGAGCTCCGGATGGGCGGGAAAGAACGCGCGCATCTTGCGAGCCGCAGCCCTTGCGTCAAGGGCCAAAGAGCCAGCAAGAACGCAGGGCCGCTGGGCTGTTATGCGACGCGATAACAACGCTTTATCGCTTCCCCTTGCATTAATTTATTGGACTTGCGGGCGCATTTACGCGAAGCAAGGAAAAGCGGAACTCAAGGCTGAGCCCGCATTTCCTGAGAAGCCCGATTTCGACAGCCCTTCGACAGCTCATGGCCGCGACGCTTCCCCCGCCCCGCCTTCTGCCCAGTGGCGACAGCGCCGTCACGGTCGAATTCAGCCGCACCATCGATGACGCCGCCAACGAGCGCGTGCTCGCGCTCGACAAGGCGCTCGCAGCAAGCCCCATCGACGGTATCACCGAGACCGTTCCGACCTATCGCTCGCTGCTGGTGCATTACGATCCCGGCAAGATCGGCTTCGACGCGCTCGGCGAAAAGCTGCTTGCGCTCGCCAGCCAGCCGCTGCCGCCGGCCACGAAGGCGCGGCGCTGGCGCATTCCCGTCGCCTATGGCGGCGAGCACGGCATCGACCTCGAGGATGTCGCCAAGGCGCTGAACACCACGCCCGACGACATCGTCGCCCGTCACGTCGCCGGCGACTACCGTGTCGCCATGATCGGTTTCACCCCGGGCTGGTCCTATCTCAGCGGCCTCGACAAATCCCTGCACATGTCGCGGCGGCAGAGCCCGCGGCTGTTCACGCCCGCCGGCACGATCTCGATCGGCGGTATCCAGGCCGGAATCCAGTGCCTGGCGGCCCCGAGCGGCTGGCACTTGCTCGGCCGCACGCCTGTCAGAACCTATCAACTCCACCGGAATCCGACCTTTCTCACCGAACCCGGTGATCGCGTGACGTTTTTCGCCATCGACCACAAGACCTTCGAGGAACAGGATCGCGCCGCCGAGGCCGGCGAGATCATCGCCGAGCGGGTGGTCGCATGAGCCGGCTCGTGATCGCCAGCATCGGTCCCGCAAGCTCCGTCCAGGACGGCGGCCGCCACGGCGCGCAGCGCTACGGCCTGACGGTCAGCGGGGCGATGGACCGTCTGTCACTGGCAGCAGCGAACACGCTGGTCGGCAACGAGCCGTTCGCGGCCGTGGTCGAGATCGGCCCGTTCGGCGCCACGTTCACCGCCAAAGACGGCGCCGTGCGCGTCGCGATATCAGGCGCGCCGCGCAATGCGGACGTCGCCGGTAAGCCGGTGGCCATGGACACGTCAGTGACGCTCAAGGACGGCGAGACGCTGACGCTGGGCTTTGCCCGCGGCGGCGCGTTCACTTATCTGGCGATCGAAGGCGGGATCAAAGGCGAACTGGTGTTCGGCAGCCTTGCGGTGAACGCCCGCGCGGGCCTCGGCAGCCCCTACCCGCGCCCGCTGCAGGCCGGCGATGAATTCACAGTTGATGCCGCAAGCGGCGCGCCCGAGCTGCGCATCGAGCTGCCGAAGCCAGCAACAGGTCCGATCCGCGTCCTGCTCGGACCGCAGGACGACGAGTTCGACGACGCCAACAAGGCGCTGTTCCTCGATAGCGAGTGGAAGATCTCGGCGACCTCCGACCGCATGGGCTACCGGCTCGAGGGCCCGGCGATCAAGCATCTGCATGGCCACAACATCGTCTCCGACGGCACCGTCAACGGCAGCATCCAGGTCCCCGGCAACGGCTCGCCGATCGCGCTGATGATGGATCGCGGCACGTCCGGCGGCTATCCGAAGATCGCAACCGTGATCACGGCCGATGTCGGCCGCCTCGCACAGACCTCGGCGGGAACCGCGTTCCGCTTCCTCGAGGTCACCATGGCCGAGGCGCAGGAAGAGGCGCGCAAGTTCGCGCAACTCATCCGCAACCTGCCCGATCGCCTGCGCTCTTCCGATACCGTCGAGCTCAACATCGAGGCGCTCAGCGATGCTAATGTCGCGGGCTATGCGGTGAGCGCCATGGATGCCGGGACCTGGCAGGTCACGGCGGAGCCGTAAGCGACAAGACGACCAGAGGCGGAGAGCACCCCATGAAGACGATCGATCTCAATTGCGACCTCGGCGAAGGTTTTGGCGCGTGGGAGATGGGCAACGACGCCGCGATGATCGACCTTGCCAGCTCGGTCAACGTCGCCTGCGGCTTCCATGCCGGCGACCCCGACATCATGCGCCGGACAGTGGAGCTGGCGAAGGCGCGCGGCGTCTCGGTCGGCGCCCATCCCGGATATCGCGACTTGCATGGTTTCGGCCGGCATCCGATCGCGGGCCTGAAGGCCTCCGAGATCGAGAACCTCGTCGCCTACCAGATCGGCGCCCTGCAGGCGATCGCGACCGCGGCCGGCCACAAGGTCACGCATGTGAAGGCGCATGGCGCGCTCTCCAACGTCGCCTGCGAGGACGACATGACGGCCAAGGCGATCGCCGCCGGCGTCAGGGCGGTCGATGCCAATCTCATCTTCGTCGTGCTCGCCAACTCAAAACTGGTGAAGGCCGGCGAAGACGCCAATCTGCCGATGGTGCACGAGGTGTTTGCCGACCGCGCCTATGAGGACGACGGCAACCTCGTCTCGCGCAAGAAGCCCGGCGCGGTGCTGCACGATGCCAAGGCCATCGCCGACCGCGTGGTGCGCATGGTGCAGGACGGTGCGGTGGTTTCGGTCACTGGTAAGGTGATCAAGATGCGCACGGACACGGTGTGCATCCACGGCGATACGCCGGGCGCAGTCGACATCGCGCGCGGCCTGCGTCAGGCGTTGAAGGATGCGGGAATCGAGGTCGCGCCGTTCAAGCGCGGGGCGTAATCAGAACGGATGCACCGAGAGCGTGCCGAACACGATGGCCGCGATGACCGCGAACGCGCTGTAGAGCCCAACGTGGTGCATGCTCGCCCCGGTCCGACGCGAGAGCGAGCGCGCGTAGAAGTGCAGCCTGGCTTCCGCCGATAGTTCGCGCATGGTCGATCTCCAACGCCCCATTTGTGGGAGTATGAAGGATCAACCCTGGCGGGAGGCAAGATGGCGGAGAAAATAGCGATGGAGGTTCTCTGAAGGCGCCCCGTCGCAGGTGCAAATTCTCTTCACCCAAGGGTTCCGAGAATCTTATTCGTTAAGATCCGAGCCAGCTGGAACCGGCCCGGATGACGTTGGGATGACAGTCGGGCGGAGGCATTCAGACACCCTCCAAACAAAATTGTCGAAAACAACCCCATGCACAGTAGAAGCGGCCCAGCGGCGCGACGTCCGGCGGTTGCGCCGCCGGGACGATTTGCGCTGATCGGCTCGCGCCTTAGTAGACGTCAGCCTGGAAGCGGCCCGTCTTCTTGAGCTCGGCGACAAAACTGACGGCCTCATCCGTAGAACGTGCCCCGAACTGCGCGACGATGTCGACCAGTGCGCGCTCGACGTCCTTGGCCATGCGTTTGGCATCGCCGCAGATGTAGAGATGCGCGCCTTCGGCAAGCCAGGTCCACACCTCGCGGCCGACCTCGCGCATGCGGTCCTGCACGTAGAACTTCTTCTCGCCGTCGCGCGACCAGGCCAGCGACATGCGCGTCAACAGCCCCGAGGTCTTCATCGCGTTGAGCTCTTCCTGATAGAAGAAATCGCAATCGCTGCGCTGATGGCCGAAGAACAGCCAGTTCTTGCCGGGCGCGCCGGTCGCCTTGCGATCGAGCAGGAAGGCGCGGAACGGCGCGATGCCGGTGCCGGGGCCGATCATGATGACAGGCGTCTTCGGATCCTGCGGCAAGCCGAAACCATGTGCCTTCTGCACGTAGACCTTGAGCTTCTCGCCCTCGGCGATGCGTTCGCCGAGGAAGGTCGAGGCCACGCCGATCCGCTTGCGCTTGCCGATGACGTAACGCACGGAGTCCACCGTCAGCGACAGCTTTCCGGGCGTCGCATTGTGCGAGGAGGAGATCGAATACAGCCGCGGCTGGAGCTGCTCCAGCGCCTCGACGAAGGCTTCGGGATGCGGCCGCGTGCCCGAGAACTTCTGGAGCGCCGCCATGACGTCGAGCGTGGCGGCGTCGCCATCGGGATCCTCGCCCTGCGCCAGCGCCCGCGCCTTCTCGCGCTGCGCGCCGCCGGTGATGAAGGAGATCAGCTCGAACAGCGTGTCGGGCGCCGGCGACAGCGAGACGTCGTCGATCAGCACCTCGCGCAGCGTCTTGCCGTTGACCTTGGTGGTGTGGGAAGCGCCGAGCAGCGCGATGATCTGATCGACGAGGCCGACCTCATTGCGTGCGAACACGCCGAAGCTGTCGCCGACGACATAGTCGAGCTTGCTCTCCGCGAGATCGAACTCGACGTGATAGGTCTCTTTCTCCGACTTCCCCTTGTTGAGCAGGCGCCGCGACAGGAATGTCGCCGCGATCGGATTGTCGCGCGAGCGGCCGGGCTCGGCGATCGTCACCGTCACGGCCGGCGCCGCCACCGCATCCACCTTGTCGGCCGCCTTGGCCGCCGGCGCCTTGTCCAGCTCCTCGTACAGCGACTTCAGCATCCGCGCGGTTTCCTTGCCGCCGGGGACGCAGAGATTGAGCCGTGCTTCGCTACGGGTGGCGATCGCCTCCGAATAGTCGTGGCAATTGTAGCCGCACTGGCCGCAATCCTGCTGCGCCATCGCGGCCATCATCTTGCGGCGCACGGGACGGCCTTCGGCGAGCTTCATCCGGTCCGCAATCGGCATGGTCTGGTCGTGCCACGGCGCTTCACCGTCGTCGCCGTCGCCGGCTTGCATGACGGCTGCGCCCTGCTCCGCCGACAGCGGCGTAGCCACATCAGGCGACAACAGCCCGGCGAAGAAGCCGTTGAGCCAGGAGCGCTGCGCGTCGGAGAACGGGGCGCTGGCGGGAATGATGTCGAGTTTCGGCGGAGGCGTGATCTGGTTCATGCGGACACCTGTGCATCGGCAAGCTTGCGCAGCGTTTCGCCGTCATGGCGGCGCGCAAAGGACAGGAAGGTCTCGTCGGGCGACGAGCGGTGGGCGATATAAGCCTTGAGCAGTCCCTCGACCGTCTTCGGCGCGTCCTCGGCCTTGAGGTCGTGATAAACCTCCTGCCCGACATCCGCATCGGGACCGAACCCGCCGCCGGTGAAGAGATGATAGCCGTCGACCGTGTCTTCGTCGTTCACCGGCACGCGCGCCCCGATCAGGCCGATGTCGCTGATGTAGTGCTGCGCGCAGGAATGATGGCAGCCGGTGACGTGGATGTTGACCGGCTTGTCCATGGCGACGCGCGGCTCGCACCAGTCGCCGATCTCGGCGGCATTGCGCTTGGTGTTGGAAGCCGCGAAACGGCAGCCGGCACTGCCGGTGCAGGCGATCAGGCCGGCGCGGATGTGCGAGGCCTCGACCGCGAGCCCGATCTGCTTGATCGCCGCGATGGCGAGTTCGACATTCTCGTCGCGCACGCCCGATATCAGCAGGTTCTGCCAGACGGTCAGGCGGATCTCGCCGTCGCCGAGGTCCTGCGCCACTTTGGCCAAACCCCGCATCTGATCGCAGCTGATCTTGCCGAGCGTCAGCGAGACGCCGATCCAGTTCAAGCCGTCCTGCTTCTGCTTGTGCACGCCGATATGCGCCATGCGGTCCGCGGCTGGCCGCGGCGCAAACGCCTCTTCCGGCACGCGCGTGAACGGCGTCTTCAGCCGCTCCTCGACGAGTTTAAGGAAACCGTCGTGGCCCATGGCATCGAGCACGTATTTCAAACGCGCCTTGTTGCGGTTGGTGCGGTCACCGTGATCGATGAACACGCGCACGATGGCGTCGGCGACGGCGGTGGCCTGCTCCGGCTTGACGATGATGTTGGAATATTTTGCAAAGTCCTTGTGGCCGGTGATGCCGCCGAGGCCGAGGCGGAACCAGACACCGGGCTCGACGCCAAAACCGTCCTTCACCTCGAACGCGGTGAAGGCGATGTCGTTGGTTTCCTCCAGGACCGCGATCCTGCCGGCGCCGTCGAAGGCGACGTTGAACTTGCGCGGCAGGCCGTAGAGCGAGCGGTCGTTGAGGATGTGGTAGTGCCACTCCCGCGCAAAGGGACGCGTGTCGATCAGCTCCTGCGGATCGATGCCGGCCGTCGGTGTTCCCGTCACGTTGCGGATGTTGTCGGCGCCGGACCCGCGCGAGCACAGGCCGAGGTCCTGGATGCCCTCGATCAGCTTGATCGCGTTCTTCGGCGGGATCTCGCGGAGCTGAAGATTGGCGCGCGTCGTGACGTGACTATAGGGACCGCAGAGATCGTCGGCGAGATCGGCAAGGCCGGACAGCTGCCAGTGCTTCATGATGCCGTTCGGGATGCGCAGCCGGCACATGTAGGAGTCCTGCGTCGGCGCGACGTAGAAGATGCCGTAATAGCGCCAGCGGAAATTGTCCGCAGGGCTCGGCGGCGCGTTGTCGAGCGCCTGCTGCCGCAGTCGCGGATAGGCATCGAACGGATGCTCGTCGCGCTTGAACTTCTCCTGGTCGGCGAGCTTCTTGCCGGCTGCGATGACCTTGTCCTGGGCCTTGATGTGGACGGCGTCGGGGCCCGTGGGCTCGGCATTGGCCTTGCCGGCGCTGCCGCCGAGACTGCGACCGACCCGGCTGATCTGCAAACCGGTCGTGAAGCCTTCGAGATAGCGTTTCTGCTCGTCGGAGAAGTCGACTGAGAGCGTATCGATTTTCATGGTCGGTAACGAAGCTCCTGCGGCCACCGGGTGGCATCGACGGAAAATTGCGCGACCCGCGAGGAACTCGGCTGGCTCAAGAAGCCGGCTGCGCACCCAACGGTCCGGTCAGCTTCGTTGCTGCGGGACTTGGCTCAGCAGGCGTCTGTGACAAGCTGGCCGCACTGCAACATACAAGTTGCGTGCCAGCTTCAATGAAATAAAAATTCCTTTGATTTCAGATGGATACAGACAAGCCCGGAAAATCGCGACCCGGAACTCTCATGAAATTCGAGCAGGTGGCTCAAAATTTAGCCGATGATCTCTTCCGCCCAAAAACGATGCAGAACCGAATCAGGCCTTCCAGCGTCCGACCTCGAAGGCCTCCAGATGCCCCCGGATGTTGCCGGGATCGAAGGCCGGGCCCGCAAATGCCCCGAACGCCGCGGGGGCTTCAGTGGGCGATTGCTGACCGAGGGCTGCGTCGTAGAGGTCGGGCCTGAACACGGCCATCGCGGTCTTGACGCCGTCCGGCGTCAGTGCGGTCTGCCCCCAGCGCACCATCTGCGCATAGAGCCAGGCCGCCTGGACCGGATCGGGGCGCCCAGCCCCTTCGCGTCCGACCAGGAGATAGCGACCGCTCTCGCGGAGGGTGCCGTCGGGAGAAATCTTCAGGCGCCCGGTGAGGGTTCGCTGAATGACTTCGGCATCGACGCCGATCCGTTCCGGCTGCGCCAGGATCCGCGCCGCCTCAGACAGGTTCGCGGGGTTCTCGATGAACTCGGCGCCCTTCACAGCCGCGCGCACCAGCGCTGCCACCACATCCGGATGCTTGTCGGCCCAGACCTGGCGAACCGCCAGCACCTTCTCAGCCGCGCGCACGAGAATGTCGGAGACGAAATGCAGGATGTGGCCGATGCCGAGATCGACCGCGACCGAGTTCCAGGGCGCGCCGACGCAGAACGCATCGACATGGCCATTGGCGAGGCTATCGACCATGTAGGGCGGCGGCAGCACCACGAGACGCACATCCTCGTCCGGATCGACGCCGGCCGCCGCCATCCAGAACCGCAGCTGGTAATTGTGGGTCGAGAACGGGAAGGTCATGCCGAAGGTCAGCGGATCGGCACCTAGCTTGCGACGCTTCGCGACGACCTTCGCCAGCGCTTTCGCCGTGACAAGCGGATCGAAGCGGTCGCCGTCGATCTCCTCCATCAGCGCGGCATGGAGCGCCGGCGAGACCGTGATCGCATTGCCGTTGATACCGAGGTTGAAGGGCGCCGCGATCGGCACCTTGACGTGGCCGAGCCCGAGCGAGGACGCAATCGCCACCGGCGCCAGCAGATGCGCGGCGTCGAACAGGCCGATATTGAGCTTGTCGCGCACGTTGGACCAGGAGACCTCGCGCACCAGCTCGACCTCCAGCCCTTCGGCGGCAGCAAAGCCCTTGTCGACGGCGACGATCAGGGCGGCGGCGTCGACCAGCGGGATGAACCCGATGCGGAGGGGACCGGTCATTTCAGCATCTCCGACGCGGTGATGATCGACTGCGCGATCTCGCCGATTTTCTTCTTCTCGCGCATCGCCGTGGAGCGCAGCAGCACGTAGGCCTCGTCCTCGGTGAGGCCCTTGACCTTCATCAAAATTCCCTTGGCCTTCTCGATGATCTTGCGGTCCTCGAGCTGCGACTTGGTGCGCTCCAGCTCCTCCTGGAGTTTTGCGAAGGCGTTGAAGCGGGACACGCAGAGGTCGAGGATCGGCTTGATGCGCTCCTTCTTCAACCCGTCGACGATGTAGGCGGATACTCCCGCCTCCACGGACGCCTGGATCGAGGCTGAATCGCTCTGGTCCACGAACATCGCGATCGGCCGCTTCACGGCGCGGCTGACCTGGAACATCGCCTCAAGCACGTCGCGGCTGGGGTTTTCCAGATCGATCAGGATGATGTCGGGATCCACCGCATAAATACGGGCGAGCAGGCTCTGCATCTCGCGGATATGGACGACCTGCGTGAATCCGGCCTCCCGCAACCCTTCCTCGAGGATCGCAGCCCGGATCGGGCTTTCGTCGACAATCACGATTTTAGGCGACTGTTCGGCGCTCATAGCTCACTCACCACCCGGCGATTCATCCATAGCATGCCGGAGGGCGATGCAAAGGGTTGTAATTATGGGCAATTGGGACTAGCTCAGGCCTGTCAATCAGGCAGATTTGGATATGGATCAGACGGCTGCGCCCAAGGTCAGCTTCGTGTCGCTCGGGTGTCCCAAGGCATTGGTGGATTCCGAGCGCATCATCACGCGCCTGCGCGCCGAGGGCTACGAGCTCGCCCGCAAGCATGACGGGGCCGACATCGTCATCGTCAATACGTGCGGCTTCCTCGACAGCGCCAAGCAAGAATCGCTCTCTGCGATCGGCGAGGCCATGGCCGAGAACGGCAAGGTGATCGTGACCGGTTGCATGGGCGCGGAACCCGAGCAGATCGAGCAAGCCTATCCCGGCGTGCTCTCCATCACCGGCCCGCAGCAATATGAGAGCGTGCTGGACGCCGTGCATCGCGCGCTGCCGCCCGCCCACAATCCGCATCTCGATTTGGTGCCGCCGCAGGGCATCAAGCTGACGCCGCGCCACTACGCGTACTTGAAGATCTCCGAGGGCTGCAACAACCGCTGCACCTTCTGCATCATCCCGAAGCTGCGCGGCGATCTCGTCTCGCGTCCGGCCAATGACGTGCTGCGCGAGGCCGAGCGCCTCGTCGGTGCCGGCGTCAAAGAGCTGCTGGTGATCTCGCAGGACACCTCCGCCTACGGCGTCGATCTCAAATACGCCGAGAGCCCGTGGAAGGATCGTCAGGTCCGCGCCAAATTCCTCGACCTCGCGCGCGAGCTCGGCGAGCTCGGCGCCTGGGTCCGGCTGCAATATGTCTACCCCTACCCGCATGTCGACGAGGTCATCGCCCTGATGAACGAGGGCAAGGTGCTGCCCTATCTCGACATCCCGTTCCAGCATGCAAGCCCCGAGGTGCTGAAGGCGATGAAGCGCCCCGCAGCGCAGGACAAGACGCTGGCGCGGATCAAGCGCTGGCGCGAGGAATGTCCCGATCTTGCTTTGCGGTCGACCTTCATCGTCGGCTTCCCCGGCGAGACCGATGCCGATTTCGCCTATCTGCTCGACTGGCTGGATGAGGCCGAGATCGATCGCCTCGGCTGCTTCAAATACGAGCCGGTTGCCGGTGCGACGTCGAATGCGATCGAGAACCCCGTGCCCGAAGAGATCAAGCAGGAGCGCTACAACGCGCTGATGGCCCGCCAGCAGAAGATCTCCGCGCGCCGGCTGAAGCGCAAGGTCGGCACGCGCCAGCAGATCATCATCGACGAGGTCGGCCCGACGGTTTCAAAAGGCCGCTCCAAGGCCGACGCGCCGGAGATTGACGGCGCGGTTTATCTCTCCAGCCGCCGCCCGTTGCGCGTCGGCGAGATCGTCACCGCGAAGATCGAGCGAGCCGACCAATACGACTTGCACGGCAGCGTCGCGGGGTTCTGACGGCGCCAACGATCGCGTCACCTCTCTTGCGGGTCGCTGCAACCGGATATGAAGAAGGTCGTCATGCCCGGGCTTGTCCCGGGCATCCACGTTCTTCGTGCCACTGGGCAATGCGTGGATGGCCGGGACAAGCCCGGCCATGACGCTGTGGCAGCCTCTGTGCCTCAAGCTTGCAAGGAGCAGACCGTCGCTGGGCTACAGCTCCGTCAAGCCAGCCATTTCGGCACCCAGCGCTCCGGACGTCGGGCGCGGGCGAGATCGGCCTGGGCTTCGGTCAGCTTGGCGGGCTCGCCGTCGATGGTCGGGCGCACATCGTATTCGAAGTTCGTCACGTCGCTTCTCCCGACGCCTGCCGTCCGTCATGCGCGGAAAACACCTCCTTGGCTGCGAACAGCCCGTTCACCGCCGCCGGGAAGCCCGCATAGACGGCCATCTGCATGATGATCTCCACGATTTCGTCGCGAGACAGCCCGACGTTCAGACCCGCCTCGATATGCACTTTGAGCTGAGGCGCGGCATTTCCGAGCGCCGTCAGCGCGGCGATCGTCGCGATCTCTCGATCGCGCAGGCCGAGGTCCGGGCGGCTGTAAATGTCGCCGAAGGGAAACTCGATCACGTATCGTGCGAAATCCGGAGCGATGTCGGCGAGTGAGGCGACGACCTTTTCGCCGGCTCTGCCGTCAATGCGTGACAGGGCCCGCTGGCCGCGATCGAAGCGGCTTTCGGCTTGTGTTTGGGCGTGCGTCATTTTCCTTCGTCCTCTGTTCGTCGCCGGCATAGCCGGCGATCTTGGTATCAAGGACGAGCAGGCATTCCTGGAGTTCGGCAATCTGCGTGCGAACCTGTTCCCGGTGGATTTCCAGCATCTGCCGCCGGGCTGGCCCGGTGGCATCGCCTTCATCACGAAGCGCCGCATAACGCAACATGTCCCGGATCGGCATTCCCGTGGTCTTGAGCCGACCGAGGAATGCGATCCATGTGAGGATCGATGCGTCAAAGTCACGCTGGCCGGAACGATCCCGGTCTGCGTATGGCAGCAGCCCGACGCGCTCATAATAACGCAACGTGTGCGTCGACAAGCCGGTTCGTTTTGCGAGGTCGCCGATCTTCATGTGTGCCCGTTCTCGTACTGACGCACGTACAGATACCCCTTCGAGCGCACTCTAAGTCAAGGGGGATCGCAAGGGAGATCGAAGGTGCCGTTCCCGCGAGGTCAAGATGGCACGACAGCAGAAGAATACCGGTTCGACGCGACTAGTCGCCGGCAAAAAAGATCCCCTCGATGTCTTCCGCTTGCTGACCTCCGGCCAGACTGACCCAACCAGTCAGTCCATTCTTGTTCCGAACGAGGAAATGGTAGCGCTCGGACGAGTCCCCCTCACGTCGGTCGCTTGCGACGAGCACCTCAACGAACTCACCCTTCGGAATGGTGCCGACCGCATTCGTCGCAGCCTTATCGAAATAGAACGTCAAGTCATGCAGCGTCTTTGACTTGAGGCCGACGTAATGAAACGGCTGGTTAACCTCCTTCAACCGGTCGTCGTCAAGGCAGTACTTGCGTCGATGGTCGAACATCGTATTGACGTGACCGGAGGCGTAGACGCAACCGTCGCCGGGTATCTCGAATCGGAGGCCTTCGATCTGGTCTTGATAGAGATCGCCCGCGCCTCCAATCAGGTTGAATACGCAATTGTAGTCGGCACTACCGCCGGAGCTGCAGACAACCAGGAAGTACCTCTCCGACCGAAGGCGAAGCTTCGTTTCAAAAACGTAGGTGAGAATAACGCCGCCAGCATCGGCCTCATCGCTGTTTTTCTTTTCGTCCGGTGTGATCACGTGAGGCCGCGTGAGCGCGGGATCGGTAGCCAGCACGATCGGAAGGTCGGCAACGGCGCTTTCCACGAGCTCGGTTTGCGCGTCTGCGGCCGAGGCCGCTGACATCAGCAGGATCGCGACAATCAACCGGTGACAAAGGCCGCGCATCAGCGAACTACCCCGACGAGAAGCTAATTCAATCAGCAACCTGATTGCACGGCTCCGTGACGGGATTCTGACGGTGTTCCGTCACGCCAGCCATTTCGGCACCCACCGCTCCGGGCGCGGGGCGCGCGCGAGATCGGCCTTTGCTTCGGAGAGCTGCGCCGGCTCGCCGCCGATGATCGGACGCACATCGTATTCGAAGTTCGGCATGACGCGGCCGTCGACATAGAGGCCGAATTTCATCGCGTGCCACAGCCCGAGCTCGGGCTGTGCCTTGCGCATCTCCTCGCGCAGATCGCGCAGCAGCGATTCGATCGAGGCGGCCTCCTCGAACGGCTGCGGGCCGAGGGTCAGGACGCGGGCCTCGTACTGCTTGCCGACGATCGCGACCTCGAAGCGCGTCTTGTCCCAGGGCTTCTTGCCCTTGGGCAGATGCGCGGCGAGCCGCCAGCCGAGCTCGGCCATCAAGCGATGATTGGCCCAATAGTCTTCGCGATCCCGGCTCCATTTTTCCACGAAGCCGCGGAAATCGGGAAGCTCTGCAGCACCGTCGTCACACGCGGCCTTGTCGCCGATCGGCTGTCCCGCAAGCCATTTCGCGAGCTCGTCGGTCTGGCACTCGACCTCGTCATGCGGCTTGAGATCGCTCCAGGCCTTGTCAAATTGCTGTGACGTCAGCTTCGCCAGCAAGCCGTCGAGGCTCGGCGCGAGCAGCTCGTAGTCGCCCTCGGAGCCCAGCCCCACGATCGGCGGGTTGTCGCGATCAAGACCTGCGCCATACCAGCCGCCGACGGCCGAGCCATCCGGCAGCCGCATGAACAGTGAAAACCTGTCGCGCAAGGGACTGCCGTCGAAGATCGGCGCCTGATCGGAGAACTGGCCTTGCAGCGAGAAACGGCCGACGCTGCCCCACGGGCGCCCGTTCAGCCAATCGGCAAAGTCGACCAGCAGGGATGGCGCCTCGATGCCCGGCGGAAACGCGCCGCGAATGCTGTCGAGGTCGATCGGGTAAGGCGTATCGGACAAGGTCTTCAAACTATCTGGTTGGTCCCGCCTTCTTGGTCTGACCCGTGATGCATTCGGTTCGAACCAAGTCGCGTCCTTCGATCACAAACGCGCTAGAGGCGCAATGGTTTCGATGTGGAAAACAATGAAACACACTGAAACGTCAAGGATTCTCTTCAAGCTGTCTGCGATCGGCATCGCAATGGCCGTGTTCGCCCTGTCCGCCGCCGCGCGATCGCCGTCAGCCGCGCAGGCACGCCAATGGTGCTATGGCGACGACGACGGGGGAAACGAGGATCAGCGCATCGCCGGCTGCTCGGCCGTGCTCAAGGCCGATCCCTCGAATGTGCGGGCGCTGGCCAATCGCGGCGAGATGTTTCGGCGAAAAGGCGACACGGAGCGTGCCCTGGCGGACTTCAACCGTGCCATCGATCTCGATCCGAAAGACGCCGACCTCTGGTACAATCGCGGCATCGCCCATGACGATCTCGGCGACACCGACCACGCCATTGCCGACTACACGCGCGCGATTCGGCTGAATGCCCGCGACGCGCTCTACTACAACAACCGCGGCAATTCCCACATCCACAAGAACGACTACGAGCATGCGATGGCCGACTACGATCAGGCCATCAAGCTCGACCCTAAATTTGCGCTGGCCTATTTCAATCGCGGCACTGCCTATCGCAACCATGGCGACGACGCTCGCGCACTGGCGGATTTCGATCTCTCGATCAAGCTCGACCCGAATTACGGCCCGGCCTACGGCAACCGCGCACGCGTCTTCCGCGACCGCGGCGACCGTGCGCGTGCGCTGGCCGACTTCGCAAAATCGCTTCAGCTCAGTCCGAACAACGATCGCGATTTCTTTGCGCGCGCGAACATGTATTTCGACACCCACGACTATGCGCAGGCGCTGGAGGATTACGATCGCTCGATCAAGGCCAATGCGAGCTATCCGGGCGTGTTCAATTCGCGTTGCATGACGCGTGCGATCCTTGGCCGCCTGCAGGAGGCGCTGGCCGATTGCGAGCAGTCGCTGCAGATGGCTCCCAACGACCCCTATACGCTGGACAGCCGCGCCCTCACGTATCTGAAGCTCGGCAATCTCGACGCGGCCATTGCGGATTACGACGCGGCGCTGAGCGCAAAGCCTGAGCTCGACGGCTCCCTCGACGGCCGCGGACTGGCGAAGCGAAAGAAGGGCGACAACGAAGGCGCTGAGCAAGACATCGCGGCCGCCAAGGCAATCAACGCCGGCATCGCGGACAGTTTTGCGCGCTACGGCGTTCAGTGACGTTCTCCCATCTCGCCGATGCACGCCGGACGGGTGTTCTTCAAAACGCCCGCTTGACAAGCCCTGCCCTTCGGCTGTAGGGACCCGCCCCATGATCAACGCTCGGACCCATCAGCGCACCGAAATGCTCCGCCGTCGCTTCCGCGACGACGAGAGGGTGCGCCATGTCCGACGACGCCGCTGAACCACTGAATTCAGCCGAGTTTTCGAGAAGGCCGCACCCGCAAGGTGCGGCCTTTCGGCTTTTTGCGCCCCTTTTCCACCCCGTCCCCACAGGAGTTCGACATGACCACGCATCCGTATGACGCGCTGATGGAGATCACCGCACGGCCCAAGGCCGTGTTCGTCCGCGGCGCCGGCTCCTACCTCTGGGACGACAGCCGCAAGCGCTATCTCGATTTCGTGCAGGGCTGGGCCGTCAACTGCCTCGGTCACTCCCCGCCCGCGATCGCCGATGCGCTTTCCGCGCAGGCCAAGCGGCTGCTGACGCCGAGCCCGGCGTTCTACAACGAGCCGAGCCTGAAGCTTGCCGAGCGGCTTGTCGCAAACAGCGCGTTCGACCAGGTGTTCTTTGCCAACTCCGGCGCCGAAGCCAACGAGGGCGCGATCAAGCTCGCGCGCAAATACGGCAGCCTGCACAGGAACGGCGCGTTCGAGATCATCAGCTTCGCAGGCGGCTTCCACGGCCGGACGCTGGCGACGATGTCAGCCTCGGGCAAGAAGGCGTTCGAACCGCTGTTCGAGCCGAAGGTCGCCGGCTTCAAGAAGGCGAAGCTGAACGACATCGCCTCGGTCGAAGAGCTGATCAACGACAACACCGTCGCGGTGATGCTGGAGCCGATCCAGGGCGAGTCCGGCGTGTGGCCCGCGACCGATCAGTTCCTGCAGGAACTGCGCGCGCTCACCGACGCGCACGGCCTGCTGCTCATTTTTGACGAGATCCAGACCGGCATGGGCCGGACCGGAAAACTCTTCCACTACGAGCACACAGGCATCGCGCCCGACATCATGACGCTCGGCAAGGGCATCGGCGGTGGCGTGCCGCTGGCGGCCCTGCTGGCGACCGAACGTGCCTCCTGCTTCGAGCACGGCGACCAGGGCGGCACGTTCAACGGCAACCCGATCATGTGCGCGGTGGGGTTGGCAGTGCTCGAGGAGGTCTGCAAGCCCGACTTCCTGAAGTCGGTCACCGAGACCGGCCTGCTGCTCGAAAGCGAGTTGCAGAAGGTCTCGGCCCGGCACGGCCTCGGCGGCGTGCGGGGACGTGGCCTCTTGCTCGCGCTCGACCTCAAGCTGCCGATCGCGCCAGGCATCGTCGCGCAGGCGTTCGAGGCCGGCGTGCTCCTGAACGCGCCGCAGCTCGACACGCTGCGCTTCATGCCGGCGCTGAACGTCGCGCGGGCCGAGATCGCCGAGATGATCGATTGTCTTGACGGGATTTTGACCAGGGCCGGCGCGGCACGGCGGGTGGCGTAAACGCCCTCGCCGTCATGGCCGGGCTTGTCCCGGCCATCCACGCCTTGAGGCGCGGCACAAAGAACGTGGATGCCCGGGACAAGCCCGGGCATGACGACTTTGATGGAGCAACTTGCTACGGCTTCAGGATCGACGCGCCGGTGGTCTTGCGGCTTTCGAGATCGATATGCGCCTTGGCGGCGTCCTTGAGCGCGTAGGCGTGGTTGATCGGCACGTGCAGCTTGCCGTTGATGACGGCGGCGAACAGCGTGTCGGCGCCTTCCAGCAGTTCCTTGCGCGTTCCGACGTAGTCATTGAGCTTCGGCCGCGTCGCAAACAGCGAGCCGTGATTGTTGAGCTCGGCAATCGAGAACGGCGGCACGGGCCCCGAGGCATTGCCGAACGAGACGAACATGCCGCGCGGCTTCAGGCAGGACAGCGAGCCCGGGAAGGTCGCCTTGCCGACGCCGTCATAGACGACGTCGCAGCCCTCGTTGCGGCTAATCTGCTTCACGCGCGCGACGAAATCCTCTTCGTTATAGAGGATGACGTGGTCGCAGCCATTGGCCTCCGCAAGCTCGGCCTTCTCGCGCGAGCCGACCGTGCCGATGACATGGGCGCCGAGCGCCCTCGCCCATTGGCAGGCGAGCAAGCCGATGCCGCCGGCCGCGGCATGGATCAGCACGCGGTGATGCGGCTCGACCTTGAAGGTCTTGTGCAGGAGATACCAGACCGTCAGCCCCTTCAGCATCAGCACGGCGCCCTGCTCGTGCGTGATGTGGTCGGGCAGCTTGACCAGCTTCTCCCAGGGGATGTTGCGCTCGCCGGTATAGGCACCGAGATTGTGGTAGTAGGCCACGCGATCGCCGGGATGGAAATGCGTCACGCCGGGCCCGACGGCGATGACCTCGCCCGACGCCTCGTTGCCGGCGATGAAGGGCAGCCCCGGCGCCTTGTAGAGGCCGGTGCGATAGTAGACGTCGATGAAGTTCAACCCGACCGCATGCTGGCGGATGCGCACCTCGCCGGAAGCCGGCGCCGGGACATCGACGCTCTCATAGACCAGGGCTTCGGGGCCTCCGACCTTGTGCACACGGACGGCTTTGGTCATCACCTGACCTCCTCTCGGTCTTCTCGCCGCTGAGCGAAAGACATCGCGCCCGCCTTGTCAACTCGACCCAGATTGGAACGGCTAAACGGACGACTTGCGGACTTTCCTGCGGTTGCGCTTCGCCAGCACGTTGAAGAATTCCACCGCCGCCGAGAACGCAATTGCGAAGTAGATGTAGCCGCGCGGAATGTGGAATTGGAATCCGTCCGCGACCAGCGCGACGCCGATCAGCACCAGGAACGCCAGCGCCAGCATCTTGGTGGTCGGATGCTCGGCAACGAATCGCGACACCGGCCCCGACGAAATGTACATGATCAGGCAGGCGATCACGACCGCCGCGATCATGATCTCGATGTCCTGCGCCATGCCGATCGCGGTGATGATCGAGTCCAGCGAGAACACGATGTCGATGACGATGATCTGGACGATCACCCAGAAGAACGCGCTGCCGCCGGACTCCCGGTCGCCCTCGCCGTCATCGGCTTCGACCTCGGCGTGGATCTCGTGCGTCGCCTTGGCGATCAGGAACAGGCCGCCGCCGATCAGGATGAGATCGCGCCAGGAGAAGCCGTAACCCGAAAACGAAAACACCGGCGCGGTCAGGCCGATCAGCCAGACCAGCAGGCTGAGCAGGATGATGCGGAAGATCAGCGCCAGCGCGAGCCCGATCTGGCGGGCGCGGTGGGCCTGCTTCTCGGGGATGCGCGAGACGATCACCGACAGGAAGATGACGTTGTCGATGCCGAGCACGATCTCGAGCGCGGTCAAGGTGAGCAGCGCGGCCCAGGCTTCAGGACTAGTGAGGAGGTGCATCATGCGAAGGATCTTGCCAGGCGGATCAAGGCGTCGCTGAAGCTGATCCAGAGCGCGATGGCGCAGAGCACGATGGTCACGCCGGTGCCGACGCGAAAATCCATCTCCAGCACATAGAGGCCGAGCACGGCCCAGATCGCGATCAGCGACATCGTCAGCCAGCGCAGCCGCACGACCCGGACCGGATGCAGCACGTGGAACGGCACGAAGGTCAGCACGACAAGCGCCGCGACCAGCAGCGTCGATGCCAGCGGCGGCCAGTGCAGCAGGAACAGGTAGAACGCCGCCGCATTCCACAGCGCCGGAAAGCCGCGGAAATGATTGTCGTCCGCCTTCATGCGCAGATCGGCGAAATATAGTGCGCTGGTGACGATGATGGCGATTCCGAGCAGCGGCGCGGCCACCGGCAGCAACAGCCCGCTCGCCACGATCGCATAGGCCGGCACGAACACATAGGTGACGAAGTCGACCACGAGATCGAGCACGTCTCCCGACCAGTTCGGCTGCACATCCTTGACCTTCAGCAGGCGGGCGATCGGCCCGTCGATCGCATCGATGATCAGGGCGACGCCCAGCCACTGAAACATCGCCGCCCAATGCTCGCGCACGGCCTCCAGCATCGCCAGCAGCGCGATGGCCGCGCCGAATGCGGTGAAGATGTGCACCGAGAAGGCCGCGGCGCGGATCGCCGGTCTCGGCTTCAGGGAATCCTCTTGGGTATCCATGGCTTCTGCTATCAGAATGAGACCGGTTTGCACATCCGCCATTGCGGCGCGCGGTCGCACAATTCGCCACAAAATCAAGGAAATATAGCCGGGCTTGAATTTGCCGCGCAGCATGTCAATTGTCGTTCCATGACAGATGCATCGACACTCCATGACGCGGCCGTGATCGGCGGCGGACCGGCGGGACTGGCGGCCGCCATCGCACTGGCGCAGGCCGGCGCGCGGACCGCGCTGGTGGCGCGGCGCATGCCCTACGCCGACAACCGCACCACCGCCCTGCTCGGCGCCTCCATCGATCTCCTGGAGAGCCTCGACGTCTGGCCGCGCTGCAAGGGCAAGGCGGCCGCGCTCGAAATCATGCGCCTCGTCGACGACACCGGCCGGCTGTTCCGGGCGCCGGAGGTCCGGTTCTCCTGCCACGAAATCGCGCTCGACGCCTTCGGCTACAATATCGACAACCGCTCGCTGATGCTGGCGATGGAAGAACGCGCGGCCGAGTTGCCCAACCTCGTCCGTTGCGATGACGAGGCCGAAAGCGTCGTCATCGAAGCCGACGACGTCGCGATCCGCACGGCGTCCGCTCAATTCCTCACGGCCCAGCTCGTGGTCGGCGCCGACGGCCGGCACTCGCTGTGCCGGGAAGCCGCCGGCATCGCGGTGACGCGACGCGACCTGACGCAGACCGCGCTGACCTTCAACGTCGGCCACGCGCGCCCGCATCGCAACGTCTCGACCGAGTTCCACACGCCGCATGGCCCTTGCGTGTTCGTGCCCCTGCCCGGCGACCGCTCCAGCATCGTCTGGGTCTCGGCCCCCGCCGAGGCCGAGCGGCTTCGCGGATTGAGCGACGCGGAGCTGTCCGCCGCGATCGAGAAGCAGTCGCATTCCATTTTGGGACGCATGACGGTCGAGCCGGGCCGCAACCTATTCCCGCTGGCGATCGAACGTCCAAAATCCTTCGGGCGCGACCGCATCGCGCTGGTCGGCGAAGCCGCCCATGTGGTCCCGCCGATCGGCGCCCAGGGCCTCAACCTTGGTCTGCGCGATGCCGCTGACATCGCCAGGCTCGCGGGCGAAGCCATCGCCGCGGGCCAGGATCCCGGCGCACCCGACGTGCTCAAGCGCTACGACCGGGCGCGGCGTCCGGACATTCTGAGCCGCACGTTTGCGATCGACATCGCCAACCGCTCCCTGCTCAACGATTTCCTGCCGCTCCAGCCGGTCCGCGCGGTCGGCATGCACCTGCTCGGCGCCATCGGCCCGCTGCGGCGCTTCGCCATGCGCGAGGGCCTGACCCCGACGTGGCGGCGGTAGGCTCGCTTACGGAAACGCCAGCCGGCCGGTCTGGATCGCCCACATCACGCCGGTCAGCGTGACCACCGACGCGAAGGTCCCGAGCAGCACCGCGACAGAGGCGGATTCGATCCACGCGTCGTTCTGCCGCGCGATCACGAACACGTTGAGCGCCGGCGGCAGCGAGGCCATCAGCACGGCGGTCGCGGCCCAGGGCTGCGCGAACGGTCCGAACGCCAGCATCAGGCCGAACGCGGCGAGCGGGTGAATCAAGAGCTTCACGGCGATCACGCCCGGCACCTCCCACGGCACCCGGTTGAACGGGCGGAGCGCCACGGTCACGCCGAGCACGAACAGCGCGGTCGGTGCGGCTGCGTTCTGAAGGAACGTGATGGTGCGATCGAGTGCGACCGGTAGCTCGATATGAAGCGCCGCCACGGCCGCGCCAAAGCAGGCCGACATGATCAGCGGGTTGAGCACGATCTGTTTCAGCACGACGCCGAAGGCATGGACCAGCGAGGGATGGTCGCGGTCGGAGAGCTCGATCAGCAGCGGCACGATCGTGAACAGGAAGATGCTGTCGCAGCAGAAGATCAGCGCGGTCGGCGCCGAGGCCTTCGGTCCAAGCACGGCGAGCGCCAGCCCCGGCCCCATGTAGCCGATATTGCCATAGCCGCCGGAGAGGCCCGCAAGCGTCGCCTCGCGCAGCGTCAGCCGTCCCAAAACCTTGCCGACGACCAGCGCCAGGGTGAACGCCGCAACCGTGGACAGCGTGGTCGCGACCAGGAACGGCGGGTTGTTCAATTCCGCAAACGGCGTCTTCGACATGATCGCGAACAGCAGCGCCGGCAGCGACACGTAGAGCAGGAAGAAGTTCATCCAGGCGAGGCCTGATTCCGGCAGCGACTTGGCCTTGCCGCAAGCGAATCCAACAAAGATCAAGCCGAAATAAGGTAGCGCCAGATTGAGGATATCGACCATTGATGAAGTGTTTTCTGAAGATTTGGGGGCCATCTGCCCCTTAGCCGAAGGTCAATTACAGATCAGGGCACTAGCATCGGCCACAATCCTGGTCTATCGACGGGGAATGATTAAAGCGAGGACCGCCAAATTCCAGATCGGACAGGTCGTTCGCCACCGGATCTTCTCGTTCCGGGGGGTGATCTTCGACATCGATCCGGAATTCAACAACACCGAGGAGTGGTGGCTGTCGATTCCCGAAGAGGTGCGGCCTCACAAGGACCAGCCGTTCTACCACCTGCTTGCGGAGAACGCGGAGTCGGAATACGTCGCCTATGTCTCCGAGCAGAACCTGGTGCCTGACGATTCCGGCGAGCCGATCCGCCATTCCCAGGTCGCCGAGATTTTCATCAAGGACAAGACCGGCGGCTATCGCCCGCGCAATCCGTCGCTGAACTGAGCCAGCCGCGCTTGAAGTGAGTTTTGCCGCCATCAAGCGGCCAGCAAAAAAGGCGCTCGAACCGAGCGCCTTTTTCATGTCCGGGATTTGAGCCCGCTTACTTCTGACCGGTCGGAGCCGCGCCGGGCGCGCCACCGTTCTGCTCGAGCTTCTTGCGCTGCTCGTCGGCCTTCTTCTGAAGCTCTTCCTGAAGCTTCTTCTGGGTTTCCTCGAACACCTTCGGATCGGTCGGCGGACCGTCATAGGCCTTCTGGAATTCGCCGGCGAGCGGCAGCGGCAGCGTCAAGGGCGCACCGTTCGCATTGATCGCCTGGACAACGAGGTTCTGGCCCTTCTTCATGTTGCCGATGAGCTCGGGCGTGGCCTCGTAGTCGGACATGCAGCCATTCTGGAAGCAGATCACGTAGGGGCTCTGCAACGGCGCATTGTTGTCCACGATGATGCGGGTGCCGTGCACGAGCTGCATGCCGAGCGGCAGCGTCACGCGCAGGATCTTCTTGGGCTCACCTTCCGGCTCGATGATCACGGCCGCGATGACCGGCTGGCCCGACTCGATGCGGCCGTCCTTGCCGGTGAAGCAGACCTGCTTGGCGTTGGCGTCCTGGCCCTTGAGGCAGAACTTGGTCCAGGGGGCGTAGATCAGCTGGATCTGCTGATCGGCCGGCTGGGCCGCGGCGCCCTGCTGCGCCGGAGCGCCCTGCGCGGGAGCCGGCTGGGCGGGAGCCTGGGCAGCCGGCGCCGGAGCCTTGGGGGCAGCCTTCGGAGCAGCTTTCGGGGCCGCCTTGGGCGCGGCGGGGGCACCGGGGGCCGGCGCCGGGGTCTGGGCCTCAGCGGCAAACGGAACGGCCAATGCCGTCGCCGTCAACAAGGCGAGAAGTCGCCCGCGCGGCCGGACGGACGCGGCCAAGTAACGGAAATTCATTGCGGAAAACCCTTTCTGAACGGGAAGTGCCCGAACCGCTCCGAAGCGACGAACCTGGCCGCGTTGGGCGCGGCTCTCTCCCCGTCAATTGAGGCGGATAAGTGACGGGCTCGACGCTCTTGCGCGATTGCGTGCCTTCTTAACGTGGCCGACGAAAAGATCAATGCCGACAAGCGTCTTTGACCACGCCTTGAACCGCTCCCTGGCCTGCGATCCGTGAAATTCCTTGTGATAGGATTCAGGCCCGCAGGTCCTCGAATCAACGTGTGCCGATGTCCATGTTCCAGCGCCTTCTCGAGGGCCTTCGTGAGGGCCTTGGCACCCGCCTCTGTCTTCTCGCCTTCGTCGTCGCCTCCGCGCTCTCCGCAAGCGGCGCACGGGCTGGGGAAGCCCATGCCATCGCGATGCACGGCAAGCCGGCGATGCCGGCCGATTTCACCCACATGCCCTACGCCAATCCTGATGCCCCCAAGGGCGGCCGGCTCACCTGGGGCATTCTCGGCACCTTCGACAGCCTCAATCCCTTCATCGTCAAGGGATTGGCCGTGCAGCCGGTGCGGAACTATGTGGTCGAGAGCCTGCTCGCACGCGGCAATGACGAGGCGTTCACGCTCTACGGCCTGCTCGCCAGATCGGTCGAGACCGATGACGCGCGGAGCTTTGTCACGTTCCGCCTCGATCCCCGCGCCCGCTTCTCCGACGGCAAGCCGGTCCTGGCGGAGGATGTGCTGTTCTCCTGGCAGCTGCTGCGCGATCACGGCCGCCCCAACCATCGGCAATATTACGCTAAGGTCGCCAAGGCCGAGGCGCCTGACCCTCTCACCGTCCACTTCGACCTGGCTGGCGCCAACGACCGGGAATTGCCGCTGATCCTCGGCCTGATGCCGATCCTGCCGAAGCATGCCGTGGATGTCGCGACCTTCGAGGAGACGACGCTGACCGGCCCGATCGGCTCGGGCCCGTATCGGATCACGGCGGTGAAGCCCGGCGCCAGCGTGACCTTGACCCGTAATCCCGACTATTGGGGCCGCGACCTGCCCATCAATCGCGGGCTCTACAATTTCGACGAGATCAGGCTCGACTATTTTCGCGAGGCCAACGGCCAGTTCGAAGCCTTCAAGCGCGGCCTCTATGATTTCCGCGTCGAGCACGAGCCGCTGCGCTGGCACGACGGTTACGACTTTCCAGCCGCCAAAAGCGGCGAAGTGATCCGCGACACCATCAAGCCCGGCGTGCCGCAGCCTTCCGAATTCCTGGTGTTCAACACGCGCCGTCCGATCTTCGCCGACATCCGCGTGCGCCGGGCACTGACGCTGCTGTTCGATTTCGAGCTGGTCAACCGCAACTACTTCTTCGGACTCTATTCGCGCGTTGCCGGCTATTTCGCCGGCTCCGACCTGTCGGCCTATGGCCGGCCTGCGGATGCGCGCGAGCAAGAGCTGCTGAAGCCCTTCGCCGCGCAGATCCCGCCCGACGTCATGGACGGCAGCTACCGCCTGCCCGTCACCGACGGCTCGGGGCGCGACCGGACGACGCTGCGCGCGGCACTCAAGCTCCTGTCAGACGCCGGCTACGATCTCGACGGCACCGTGCTGCGTAACCGCGCGACAAAAGCCCCCTTCACCTTCGAGATGCTGGTGACGACCCGCGACCAGGAGCGCATCGCGCTCGCGTTCCAGCGCGACCTCAAGCGCGCCGGCATCGAGCCGAGCGTTCGCGCGGTCGATCCCGTGCAGTTCGACCAGCGCCGGCTCGCTTACGAGTTCGACATGATCCAGAACCGCTGGGACCAGTCGCTGTCGCCCGGCAACGAGCAGTATTTCTATTGGGGGAGCGCGGCCGCTGACAATCCGGGCACCCGCAACTACATGGGCGCCAAAGATCCCGCCGTCGATGCCATGATCGACGCTCTCCTCGAGGCCCGTGATCACACGGCCTTCGTCTCGGCGGTGCGGGCGCTCGACCGCGCCCTGATCTCCGGTTTCTATACAATCCCCCTGTTTAACGTATCCGAGCAATGGATCGCGCGCTGGAATCGGATAGAACGGCCAAAGGCCACCGCGCTGTCCGGATACCTGCCGGAGACCTGGTGGTCGAAGGGGCAGCCGCAAGCGAAGTGACGCCGTGAATCAGCCAGCCGTATCGCCGACGCTCGACACGCTGTTTCAGCGCACGCTGATGCGGCAACCGCACGCGCCCGCTTTGCTTGATCCCCTCAACAAGGCTCGCGTGACCGGCCACCAGCCGCGGCGGATGACCTACGCCGAGGCCAACACCGCCATCGAGGCCCTGTCGGCGCATTTCGTCGAATCGGGCCTGCCGGCCAATTCCGTTATCGCGATCCAGCTGCCTGCTACGGTCGAGTTCGTGCTGACAGTGCTCGCCGCACATCGCGCCGGGCTCGTCGTCGCCGTGCTGCCGCTGCTCTGGCGCCATGCGGAACTGACCGCCGCGCTGAACCGCACCGCGGCGCGCGCCATCGTCACCATGAGCAAGGTCGACGGCGTCAGCTATTCCGACCTCGCAATGCATGCCGCCGCGGAGGCCTTCTCGATCCGTTACGTCTGCGGTTTCGGCGCCGACCTGCCCGAGGGCATGGCCTCGCTCGACGACGTGCTGGCCCGCCCGCCGGGCACCACGCGCGCCGTGATCCAGGACGGCCGCAAGGCGGCGATGATCTCCTTCGACGTCACCGCGGAAGGCTTTCGCCCGGTGCCGCGGCCGCATTTCAGCCTGATCGCCGGCGGGCTCGCGATGTCGCTGGAAGCCGACATCAAGCAGGGCGCGACCGTGATGGCGGCGTTCACGCCGATGTCGTTCGCGGGCCTCGCCTCCTCGCTCGCGGTGTGGCTGCTCTGCGGCGGCACGCTGGCGCTGCATCATCCCTTCGAGAACGACGTGCTGGAACAGCAGATCAACGAGCACGAATGCGAGGTGCTGATCGCCCCGGCGCAGCTCGCGCTGCGGCTCGGCGATGCCGATCTCGCGGCGCGGATGCCGAGCTTGCGCAACGTCATCGGCCTCTGGCGCGCCCCCGAGCAGGTGGCGGCGAGCGATGCCTGGATCGCGCCGCATGCACCGCTGACCGACGTCTATCTGTTCGGTGAGGCCGGGCTGTTCGGCGCCCGCCGCAGCGAGGACGGCATGCCGGTTGCGGTGATGCCCGGACCGCACGGCGCCCCGCGCGAGCAATCCGGTTCCTCCATCGCCGGCGAGATCCTGCTGACGCCCAGGGGCACGCTCGGCCTGCGCGGAGCGATGGTGCCGATCGCGGCCTACGCGCCGCCGCAGCCGGTCGGCGACACCCTGACGGCGCAGCCGCCGCGCGATTATGTCGACACCGGCTATGCCGCGCGGCTCGACCGTCCGAGCGGCGCGATCTGCATCACCGCGCCGCCCTCCGGCATCATGGCCGTCGGCGGCTACCGCTTCCTGTCCAACGATCTCCAGGAATGGGCGCGCCGGCTCGGCCAGGGCGCCCTGCTCACCGCGCTGCCCGACCGGCTCTCGGGTCACCGGCTCGCAGGACGGGCGCAAGACAATGGCCGCGCCCGCGAAGCGCTCAATGAACTCGGGCTTAACCCCCTGATGGTCGAGGCTTTTCGCGACCGCTCCGGGCCGGCCTAAGCGTATCCCCTCTGGACATGTAGAACATTCTCCGGTAGAGTACATATATTCTCCGGAGAGGCGGACCACATGGCCCAGAAACTGAGCAAAATTCGCGAGTTTCTGAAGCGCTTCCCGGACGAGGATAGCTGCCTGACCCACCTGATGCGGACCCGGTTTGGCGAGCGGTTTACCTGTTTCAAGTGTCAGAAAGAGGCAACCTATTACCGCGTGAAGGCGCGCCGCTCATTCGAGTGCGAGCACTGCGGCTATCAGGTCTATCCGACCGCTGGCACACCGTTTGAGAAGACGCGCACCGGCCTCCGTGACTGGTTCTACGTCATGTTCCTGTTCTGCGAGACGCGGAACGGCGTGGCCGCGAAGGAAGTCGAACGTCAGCTAGGCGTGACCTACAAGACGGCTTGGCGCATGTGCCACCTGATCCGCCTGTACATGGGCTACGTTGATGGCGACGCGCCGATGGGCGGCCCCGGCAAGACGGTCGAAGTGGACGAGACATTCATTGGCGGCAAGGACAAGCAGGGCAAGGACGACAAGGCGATTGTCATGGGCATCGTCGAGCGCGGTGGCGATGTCGTTACCCGCGTCGCGCAGGCGCGCACCGAGGCTCACATCGTCCCGCATGTCGTGCGGTTCGTTAAGCAAGGCTTCCCCGTCCATACGGATGAGGCGTCAAACTTCAAGCTGCTGAAGAGAAGTACGGTTACGATCATGAAGCCGTGGATCGCTCGGCCAAGGAATACGTGCGCGGCGACGTGCACGCCAACTCAATCGAATCGTTCTGGTCTCAAGTGAAACGCGGGATCAACGGGGCTTACGTTTGGGTTTCGAAGAAGCACTTGCAGCTTTACCTTCGCGAGTTCGAGTATCGCCATAACTTGCGGAAGCAGCCGATGCTGATGTTCGTGCTTTTGCTACAGGCTTTTCCCCGGGCACTCGTTGAGTGATCATCGCTTGCAAGAGTTGGTCAAAGCGTTTTTCTTTCGGTGCGTGCTTCACTTTAACTCCCTTCTCGCTTGTTCGATGATTTCCAACCTTTGGCTTAGCCAAGCAGCAAACCTGTCCCGTGAAACTCCAAACGTCATGCGAGAACCTTGCACAAGCCGCAGTAGATCGTTTCTGCCGCTATTGTCGGCTGCATCTCGCATCTTCATCCATGCAGTAAGCCCATTGTGAAACTCGTTTGCTCCTATTTGGAATTCCGTAAACGGTTCTTTTGGGAAAAGGACCCCGTTCAATTCTACGCGGAATTCCCTTTCTTTATCAATCAACCCGTCATATAGCGCTTTGTGCATCTCGACAGTCAAATTTCGAATGTCGTCCATTCGCTGAATTTCAGGGGCGATATCCGTATCGGCGCGCTCCCAATAGGAGTGGTTCAGAGCAATCTCAGACTTCTTTAGTATTTCATCGCCCATCGTATGGATCGAAGTTGATATAGTTCTGAGTTTCTGGCCCAAGTCTTCTTTTTCATCTTTGAGATAGCCGCCCTCACGCAAGATCGATGATCTTGCGGAATCCCGTGGCGGGATAGCCGGTGAGGCTGTCTTTGCTTTCTCCAGTTCATTCGTCTTTTCTTCAAGGGCCTGCTTGATCTTTACGATCTCTGAAGCCGAGGCGTCCTGCTCTCTTGAGCCAGGTATAATCTCGAATGAATTATAATCGTCACGCTGCTTGGAGATGACCTCTTTTTTTGAACGAGCCCATTGCGCGAATAATGAAACTGCTTGCCGCCAATTTTTGAAGGCTTCGTGGCTCTCGATAAATCCAGTCATGTCGGCCGGCGCATCTGGCAGACGGTTCAATAAATCTGCAAACACGCCTGTCTGCGCGATGATAGGTGTGAATGTCCAGTCGGTTAGATCTTGAACATCTTTCAGGGAGCCGTATTTTTTTAGGATTGCATCAAGCTCAGCAAACGCTGTGTTTATCTGGTCCCTTGATGCCGCCAGTTTTCTTGCAAGAGATTTCGGGCCAGAATCCCTAGTTTCCTTGTCCCAAGTAATATTGAGTTTGTTTTGGGTGTCATACGCCGGATCAATCTTGCTGTGGATGCAGTCATAGATTTCGTCGAGGGCTTTTTGACGAATTTGCAGATCGTAACCCGTGATGGTTTTTCGCGGTGACGACGAGAGGGGCAGTTGCGCCGGAGATGTATGTGTGGTTGCAGGCGAGTCATGGGACATCGGCTGATCAGATCGCTTGGGTTGCCCCCTTTGCGTCTGCCAAACAACACCTCCTAGGGCGATTGCCAGGCCCAGGAATATAACGTGGTAGGGTTCCACTCTCCGCATCCATGCTTGCAGCCGGTCCGCCGCACTAATAGCAGAAAAGTGGTTCCCTTCCGAAATCTTGGCCAGTTCCTCTTTGAGAGGGCGCGCGATGAAGTAGTGGACAAGCCATAAGGCGAGGGCCGCGAGCGCAAAGGGGATGGTCCAATTGAACACCGTCGTCGCGCTCGGTGACGTGACGCCTAGCAATTCTGCGAGCCTATCGTCGCCCCAGCCTATCACGGCGTTGTCCACGAGCTTGATAACGAGCTTAAGTGCAAGAGTGAGCAGCACCTGTGCTGCCCCCCAGATCGCCCACGCCCTAATCCCTTGTGGCATTCGCACGTCTCCCACAGCCCTCTAGGGCTGGTTGTGGCAGACGAATATGTACCTGATCTAGTGTACATGTTCAAAGGGTATATACTTGGTTTCGCCCCATCCATTGACGCAGCATTAAGGCAACCGAACTAGATTGCGCAGCATCTGTTGCGTGATCAGAGTTTGCGATGTCCCAGGCGGGCCCGATCCTGTTTGTGTCCAACGCCCAGCGGCCGCCTTTCATTGCGGCCCTGGACGAGGCCCGTCTGTTTCCCGTCGTCGACGCCGACTGGGCCAGCGCGGCGCGCGCGGTCGAGCAGGTGCAGCCGGCCGCGGTTCTCGCCGCGATGCATGCCGGGCACGAGCCCCATCTGGCGACGCTCGCCAGGAAGATCGCGGACCAATCGCCCTACCTGCCGTTCGTGGCACTCGATGCTGCGGGCACGCTGCCGCAGAACGCCCTGCCGTTCTCCTCGCGCGGCGGCAATTCCGACCGTCTCGTCGCGCGGCTCCGCGCCGCGCTGCGCGTACGCACTCTCCATGCGACGGTTCTGCGCCGGCTGCCGGACGCGAAAGTCGGGTTGCCGGAGGGGGATCCGGTACGCGATGCAACGGTGCTCCTGATCGGCCGCGGCGCGGCCTATCCTGCGCTCTCCGTCGCGTTCGGCGAACGCGTCGGGGTCGTCGGCGCGCTCTCGATCGAGGCTGCGGCCAAGCATCTCAACACCCGCGATATCGATGGCGTCGTGCTCGCCGAAGGTTTTACCGCGCGCGTCACCGACGCCTTCCTCACGGTGCTCGCCGAAGACACCCGATTCCGCAGCCTGCCCGTGGTCGTCACCGCGCACCAGCTCGCGCAGACGTACGACCTGCCCAATCTCGAGCTGATCCCGGGCGAGCCGGCGAAGGTCGCCGCCAACGCGCTGCCGCTGATCCGCCAGCACGCGATGGAAGCGCAACTGAGCCGCACGCTGCGTTCGATCGATGCCGGCGGCTGGCTCGATCCGCGCAGCGGCCTGCTTACGGTGGAAGCTTTTGCCCGCGATTTCGCCAAGGCGGTCGAGCAGGCTCTTGCCCGCGGCGGCGGCCTCTCCGTGGCGCGCTTCGCCTTCGAGCCCGGCAATTCCCGCGCCCAGCTCGACGCCGCACGGATCCTGAGCCGCCTGATGCGGCAGATGGATTTTGGCGTGGCGCAGAAAGACGGTTCCGTCATCGTCGTGTTCGCCGAGACCGACTTCCGCACCGCCCACATGATCGCCCGCCGCCTGTCGGCGGTGATGCGGCACACCTCCAATGGCAAGCACGAGATGCGCAGCGATCCCGTCGTCAGCGTGGACTCGCTGTCGCCGTCGGATACGGCGCGGTCACTGCTCGGGCGGCTCTCAGCCGACGCGTCGCGCGCGGCGTCGTAGTCGCGCGTCAGCAATCCCTGATCTCGTGCGCGCCCCTCGTACGGGGAACGTCACGCTAACCGCCGCCATTCGTGCTCGATTTCGGGGCGGTCGCCAGAGCGGGAGTGGCCAGGAGAAAGCCAACAGTCTCGTTCAGGAGCTCGTGGGCCCGGTCGACGATGTCGTCCAGCGACATCGTCTTTGCGAACATGCGCTGCGCTTCGGCCAGCAACTGGTCGCGAGTCGGCATGCTGGACAGACGCAAATCGGCACGCTGTTGCAACAGAATGATCGCGTCCCGGACCGACAATTCGGTCTCATGGATCGACGTCTTGATCGCCTGTGCGATGTGTTCAGGATTGAAGCGAGCGGCGAGCTGCTCGGCCGCTTGCTTGATCGCGCGTGATCCCAACCGATGCTCATTGCGCAGGACCTGCTTGGGCGGCATCTTCAGATCCCGGACAATCCCGAGCCAGGACAAGGCCACCAGGATATAATAGGTGAGATCAATCTCGTACCAGTGGAAGCCCTGTCGAGCACTGGCCTGATAGGCGTGGTGATTGTTGTGCCACCCCTCACCCATCGTGACGAGAGCGAGCAGCCAGTTGTTACGGGAATCGTCGCCGGTCACATACCGCCTGCGGCCGTGAACATGTGCGAGGGAGTTGATGCAGAACGTGCCGTGATACACGAGCACCGTGCTCCAGAGGAAGCCGACCACGAGCCCTGACCACCCCGCAATGAGGAAGCAGAGGCCCGCGAGCACGAATGCCGGCAGAAGCTCCAGTTTGTGCAGCCACATCAACTCGGGATACGACGCCAGATCCGATACTTTCACCAGGTCGGTTGCATCGTGCTGCCGGTAGAAGATCCAGCCGAGATGACTGTAGAGGAAGCCCTTGTGCCGGGGCGAATGCACATCCTGCGCCGTATCCGAGTGAAGATGATGATGGCGATGTTTGGCAGCCCACCAGAGGACGCTTTTCTGAGCGCTGCTCTGGGCCAGGAAGGCCAGGATGAACTGAAACACCCGGCTGGTCGCGTAAGCCCGATGCGAGAAATACCGGTGATAGCCGGCGGTGATCGCAAACATGCGCAACCAGTACAGAACCGCGCAAATGGTAACGGCTTGCCACGAGACGCCCGACCAGATCGCCGCGACGCATCCCGCGTGGACCAATATGAACGGCAGGACCTGCGGATACATGACGTCGTCGTGTTCGTCACCGTGTTCCTGGCCTGAATCGATATTGATAGACACGCTCGCGACCTCAGAAGTTTCAATGGGCGGGGCAGCCCCGCTTTGCGGTACAAAAAACCCGCGGCCGGTAAACCAGTCGCGGGTCACACGAATCAGGTTATCAGTCGGGCACGCAATCAGCGGCGAGGCCAAATCGTCGGCCGAACTCGACGAATCGAACATGGCTGTCGTTCGATCATTCCGCAAGTGGCCATATGCCGCTGTCTTGTATCCAAGTACCGCTCCGGTGGCGCTCGGAACAATTACGCCGCCTTCTTGCTCTGCGCGAGCTGTGCAAGCTGCCGCATGATCTCCGTGGTGCCGGCGAGACGCTCTTCCGGCGTCTCCCAGTCTTGCAGGAACACCACCTTCATGTCGGGCCGCACCTTGGCGGCCTGGCCGTAGCTGCGGATGAACGACACCAGGCGATCGGGGTGGGCGAACGAATTGTCGCGGAAGGCGATGACCGCGCCCTTCGGGCCGGCGTCGATCTTCCCGACATTGGCCGTGCGGCAGAACGCCTTGATCGCAGCGACCTTGAACAGATAGCGCACCTCGTCCGGCAGCACGCCGAAACGGTCGCGCATCTCCGCGCCAAAGTTCTCGATCTCCTCCTCGGTGTCGAGATCGGCGAGCCGCCGGTACAGCGACAGCCGCACCGAGAGGTCGCCGACATAGTCTTCCGGAATGAGCACGGGCATGCCGATGGTGATCGAGGGCGACCAGCGGTCGGCGGCGGGCTCGGACACGCCGGCCTTGAGGTTGACGATCGCCTCCTCCAGCATCGACTGGTAGAGCTCGAAGCCGACCTCCTTGATGTGGCCGGACTGCTCCTCGCCGAGCAGGTTGCCGGCGCCGCGGATGTCGAGGTCGTGCGAGGCGAGCTGGAAGCCCGCGCCCAGCGTCTCCAGCGATTGCAGCACGGTGAGCCGGCGCTCGGCCTGCGCGGTGATCTTCTGCTGCGCCGGCAGCGTGAACAGCGCGTAGGCCCGCAGCTTGGAGCGGCCGACGCGGCCGCGGAGCTGATACAGCTGCGCCAGACCGAACATGTCGGCACGGTGCACGATCAGAGTGTTGGCGTTGGGAATGTCGAGGCCGGATTCCACGATGGTGGTCGACAGCAGGATGTCGAACTTGCCGTCGTAGAAGGCGGTCATTATGTCTTCGATCACCGCGGGCGGCATCTGGCCGTGCGCGACCGCGACCTTCATCTCCGGCACGTTCTTGTCGAGGAAGTCCTTGACCTCGGCGAGGTCGTCGATGCGCGGCACCACGTAGAACGCCTGGCCGCCGCGATAGCGTTCGCGCAGCAGCGCCTCGCGGATCATCAACGGATCGTGCGGGGCGACGAAGGTGCGCACCGCGAGGCGGTCGACCGGCGGCGATGCGATGATCGAGAGCTCGCGGACGCCGGTCAACGCCAGTTGCAGCGTGCGCGGGATCGGCGTCGCCGACAGCGTCAGCACGTGCACCTCGGAGCGAAGCGCCTTCAGCCGTTCCTTGTGGGTGACGCCAAAATGCTGCTCCTCGTCGACAATGACGAGGCCGAGATCGCGGAACTTGATCGCCTTGCCGAGCAGCGCGTGGGTGCCGACGACGATGTCGACCGAGCCGTCGGCAATGCCCTTCTTGACCAGGTTCAGCTCTTTGGTCGGGACCAGGCGCGAGGCCTGCGCCACATTCACTGGAAAGCCCTTGAAGCGGTCGGTGAAGGTCTTGTGGTGCTGGCGGGCGAGCAGCGTGGTCGGCACCACGACCGCGACCTGCTTGCCTTCGAGCGCGACGGCAAAAGCCGCGCGCAAGGCCACCTCGGTCTTGCCGAAGCCGACGTCGCCGCAGATCAGCCGGTCCATCGGACGCCCGAGCTCGAGGTCCTTCAAGGTCGATTCGATGGCGCCGAGCTGGTCTTCGGTCTCGTCGTAGGGGAAGCGCGCGCAGAACTCGTCGTAAAGGCCCGGCTGCACCGGCAGCTTTGGCGCCTCGTGCAAATGGCGCGCGGCGGCGATCTTGATCAGCTCGCCCGCAATCTCGCGGATGCGGTTCTTGAGTTTGGCCTTGCGGGTCTGCCAGCCGCTTCCGCCCAGACGATCCAGCTCGACCGTGGTCTGGTCGGAGCCGTAGCGCGACAACAGCTCGATGTTCTCGACCGGCAGAAACAGTTTTGCGTCGGCGGCGTAATGCAGCTCAAGACAGTCATGCGGCGCGCCGGCGACGTCGAGGGTTTGCAAGCCGATGAAGCGGCCGATGCCGTGGTCGGCATGGACGACGATGTCGCCGGCGGCAAGGCTCGTCACCTCCGAGATGAAATTGTCGAGCTTGCGGCTCGCCTTGCGCGGCCGCACCAGGCGGTCGCCCAGAATATCCTGCTCGCTGATCAACGCGATCTCGTCGGTCTCGAAGCCGCTTTCGAGGCCGAGCACGGCGAGCATGGTCTCGTTGCGCGGGGTCGCCTGCACCGTCCGCCAGGCGTTGACGCTGGTGGTGTGGGTCAGCTTGTGGTCGCGCAGCATCGAGGTCATGCGGTCGCGCGATCCCTCGCTCCAGAGAGCGATCACGACCTTCTTGCGCTGGGCATGCAGCGCCATCACGTGGCTGACGACGGACTCGAACACGTTGACGGTGGCGTCATTGCGTTCGGGTGCGAAGTCGCGGCCCTTGCGCGCGCCGGCATCGACGATCGTCGCACCATCGGCCGGAACCGAAAACTGCGTCAGCCGCACCAGCGACATCTCGCTTTCGCGCCTGGTCCATTCCTCGTCGGTGAGATAGAGCCTGTCGGGCGGCAGCGGCTTGTAGATGGCACCGCCGCCGGGATGCTCCATCGCATCGCGGCGGGCTTCGTAGTAATCCTGGATCTGCTTGAAACGCTCGCGGACGGCGTCCTCGGCCTGCGGCTCGATCGCTATGGCTGCGCCCTGCAGATAGTCGAACAGCGTGTCCATCCGGTCCTGGAACAGCGGCAGCCAGTGCTCCATGCCGGGATGGCGGCGGCCCTCGCTGACGGCCTCGTACAGCGCGTCGTCGCGCTCGGGCGCGCCGAACTCGGCGACATAGCCCATGCGGAAACGGCGGATGGTGTCGGTGACGAGCTGGAATTCCGAGATCGGCACGAGGTCGAGCGAGCGCATGTCGAGCATCGTGCGCTGGGTCTCGGCGTCGAAGGAGCGGATCGATTCCAGGCTGTCGCCGAAGAAGTCGAAGCGGACCGGCTGGTCGAGGCCGGCCGGAAACAGATCCAGGATACCGCCGCGCACGGCATATTCGCCGGGCTCGCGCACGGTCGAGGAGCGGTTGTAGCCGTTGTGCTCGAGCCAGGCGATGATGGTGTCCATCGGCACCACGTTGCCCGGCGCAACCGACAGTGCCTGCGCGGCGACGAGTTCGCGCGCAGGGACGCGCTGCACAATTGCGTTCACCGTGGTCAGCACGATCAGCGGCTTGTCGCTGCCGGTCAGCGGCGCAAGCCGCGCCAGTGTGGTCAGGCGCTGCGCCAGGATGCCGCCATGCGGCGAGACGCGGTCATAGGGCTGGCAGTCCCAGGCCGGAAAGGTCAGCACCGGCAAATCGGGCGCGAAGAATTGCAGCGCGCGCTCGAGCTGCTGCATTCGCCCGCCGTCGCGGCAGACCACGGCGAGGCTGACGGCCGGTTTCTTCGGCCGCGCGGCGATGGCGCGGGCGAGATCGGAGATGACGAGGCCCTCGGCGCCCTCGGCAACATTGGCAAGCGTCAGCGCGCGGCCGGGCGTAAGCAGCTCGGCCGGCGACTTTATCCCCTGTTTCATAAATCGCCGTCCGTAATCGGGAACGCCTTGATGCGGGCAAACAGCGCGCCGGTGACATCAGCTGGCAGCACCTTGTCACCGGTGATGGCGGCATAGAGATCGGGATCGGACTCTTCGAGCAGGGTCTCGAGCTCGGTCAGCTCGTCGTCGGACAGATTGCCGATCTCGGCATCCGCGAAGCGGCCCAGGATCAGGTCCATCTCGCGCGTGCCGCGGTGCCAGCAGCGGAACAGAAGCCGCTTGCGGCGATCGTCCAGCCCGTTGCTCGATCGTGTCGTTCCCGTCATGTCTCAGATCCAGTCAAACGCAGAAAGCCCGGACGTGCCGGGCCGGGGTGATATAGCCACTCGGACCGCCCCTGTCAGCCCTCGATTTGGCATGGCTCGCTGCCCGCGTGGGCGCCGCGAAAAAAGCCGTGGATGCCCGCCATAAAGCCGGGCATGACGGGCCGAAACGATCCTAGATTCGCTCTCATGCGCCCCAGCCTGCTCAATCCGCTGTTTGCTCCCGTGACCAGCCTGCCCGGCGTCGGTCCGAAGCAGGACAAGCTGCTGCAGTACCTGCTCAGCCGCAATGAGACGCCGCGCCTGGTTGACCTGCTGCTGCATTTGCCGAGCCAGGTCATCGACCGCCGTGCGCGGCCAAAGATCCGCGACGCCGTCCAGGGAACCATGGTGACGCTGGAGGTCACCGTCGATCGCCATCGTCCGCCTCCGCCGCGCAACGCCCGCGCGCCCTATCTCGTCTATGCCAGCGACGACACCGGCGACGTCGTGCTGACCTTCTTCCGCGCCAAGCCCGGCTATGTCGAAAAGCTGCTGCCGATGGGCGAGAAGCGCTACGTCTCGGGCACGCTGCAGATGTATGACGGCATCCCGCAGATCGTGCATCCCGACCGCGTGCTCGACGAGGAGGCGATCGCAAAACTCTCCGGCATCGATCCGGTCTATCCGCTGACCACCGGTCTGGCACTCGGCTCGCTCCGCCGCGCGGTCGCGCAAGCGCTGCAGAAGCTGCCGGCCCTGCCGGAATGGATCAGCCCGGAGGTGATGCGCCGCTGCAGTTTTCCGACGGTCACCGAGGCGCTCAGCCGCGTGCACCAGCCGGTCGAGCTGACAGACATCCTGCCCGAAAAACCCTACTGGTCGCGCCTCGCCTTCGACGAGCTCTTGGCCGGCCAGCTCGCGCTGGCCCTGATCCGCGCCCAATTGCGCCGCCCCGCCGGCGTCCGCAACGCCGGCGACGGTCACTTGCGCAACAAGATCATCGAAGCCCTGCCCTATGCCCTGACCCCGTCCCAGCGCAACGCCGCCGCCGCCATCGCCGAGGATCTGAAACAACCCGTGCGCATGCTGCGCCTGCTTCAGGGCGATGTCGGCTCGGGCAAGACCGTGGTGGCGCTGCTGGCGGCCGCCGCCGTCGCCGAGGTCGGCAAGCAGGCCGCGCTGATGGCGCCGACGGAAATTTTGGCGCGGCAGCACATCAAGACCATCGCCCCGCTCGCGGAGCGCGCAGGGCTGCGCGTGGCCATCCTCACCGGCCGCGAGAAAGGCAAGGAACGGCGCGAGCTGTTGGCGCAACTCGAAGCCGGCGAGATCAATCTCCTCGTCGGCACCCATGCGCTGATCCAGGACGACGTGATCTTCAACGATCTCGCCCTGGCCGTCGTCGACGAGCAGCATCGTTTCGGTGTGCGCGAGCGCCTCGCGCTGACCTCGAAGGGCGCCGCCGTCGACGTGCTGGTGCTGAGTGCGACGCCGATCCCGCGCACGCTGGTGCTGACCTATTTCGGCGACATGGACATCTCCGAGTTGCGAGAGAAGCCCGCCGGCCGCCAGCCGATCGAGACGCGCACCATATCGATGAGCCGCCTCAATGAGGTCACGGACAGCATCGGCCGGGCCCTGGAGGCAGGCAAGCTGGTCTACTGGATCTGCCCGCTGGTCGAGGAATCCGAGGCCGAAGGCACCGAGCACCTGACCAATGCGACCAAACGCTTCGAGAGCTTGCAAAAGCGTTTCGGCGACCGCGTCGGCCTCGTC
This sequence comes from Bradyrhizobium sp. 604_D8_N2_3, assembly GCF_051810765.1. Taxonomy (NCBI): domain Bacteria; kingdom Pseudomonadati; phylum Pseudomonadota; class Alphaproteobacteria; order Hyphomicrobiales; family Nitrobacteraceae; genus Bradyrhizobium; species Bradyrhizobium sp. 604_D8_N2_3. The sequence goes on from NZ_JBPWPM010000001.1 coordinate 4,989,205, forward strand.
CACGGCCAGATGAAGGGCACCGAGAAGGACCGCGTGATGGGCCAGTTCGCCGCCCATGAGATCGGGCTTCTAGTTGCGACCACCGTCGTCGAGGTCGGCGTCGACGTGCCGGCCGCGACCATCATGGTGATCGAGAACGCCGAACGTTTCGGACTGGCCCAGTTGCACCAGCTCCGCGGCCGCATCGGGCGCGGCTCGGAAGCCTCGACCTGCCTCCTTCTCTACTCGGAGCCGCTTGGCGAGATGTCGAAGGCACGCCTGAAGGTCATCCGCGAGACCACCGACGGTTTTCGCATCGCCGAGGAAGATTTGAAGCTGCGCGGCGAAGGCGATGTGCTCGGCGTGCGCCAGAGCGGCCTGCCGGGCTACCGCATCGCGCGGTCGGAGGTGCACGGCCAGCTCATCACCCAGGCTAGAGACGAGGCGCTGCGGATCCTGAAGGACGATCCGAAGCTGAAGGGCGAGCGCGGCGAGGCGCTACGGTGCCTGCTGTATCTCTACGAGCGGGACGAGGCGATCCCGCTGATCGGGGCGGGTTAGCCTGCTGCTCTTCGGCGTCCGACCTCATAAGCCGCCACATGCGCGCGGGCCAGATCCAGCAGCGGCGTATCGATACCGAGCGTGCGGGCGCGATTGGCCATATCGCCCAGGATATGCTCCGCTTCGGTAACCGAACCACGCTCGATATCGCGCAGCATCGAAGCCTTGAGCGGCGAGTCCAGGGTGGTGAACAGTTTCCGGTCGAACTCGATGAACGGGGCGCGTGGCTCAAAACCCGACGCCGTTGCAACGGCACAGCATTCCGCGAACAGCCGGAAAATGGACTGCTCGCCGTTCGGCACCGCCAGGATGTCGCCGATACTTGCGCGCATCAGGCAAGTGATGCCGGCGAGCGTGCTGAGCTGGACGAACTTTTCCCACATGTCCTGCATGATCGCTTCGCTGGCGCGCACGTCGATGCCGGGGACATGGAGCAATGTTTCCAGCGCGAGCGCACGCTCGCTCAGCGCCCCGTTGGTCTCGCCGAAGACGATGGTCTGATTGGCCATGAACTGAACGACACGACCATCCGCGTCGAGCCCGGCGCTGACATTCGCCAGGCCGCCGAGGACGCGCGCAGCACCGAACTTCGCGGTCAAGGTGTCGATATGTTTCAACCCGTTGAGTATCGGCAGAATCATCGTGTTGGCGCCAACGGCCGGGGCAAACTGGGCCATCGCATCGTCGAGCGAGTAGGATTTCACCCCGACCAGCACGACGTCGAACGTCTCCTTGAGATCGTTAGCCAGGACGATCTTCGGCTGCACGGCAAAGTCGCCATGCGGGCTCACGACCTGCAATCCATTCCGCCGCAATTGCTCGGCACGCTTCGCTCGCACCAGAAAGGTCACGTCGCCGCCCGCTCGGACCAGGCGAGCTCCGTAATAGCCTCCAAGCGCGCCTGCGCCGATCACCAGCACTCTCATTCGAACTCCGATTGCATCCATCTGTCTCCGCAGAAACCATAGCAGACGGGGCGTGCGGCGTCTCCTCCCCGTCATTGCGAGCGCAGCGAAGCAATCCAGAATCTTCCCACGGAGACAGGCTGGATTGCTTCGCTGCGTTCGCAATGACGAAGTGGATAGAGCCGCTTCAGAAGACTCACCCTTTCGCCGCGGTCGACTTTATGAAACCTTGCGCTCATGCGCAGGGTCATCGTCGTCGGTTCTCAGGGAAGCGGAAAGACGAGCCTCTCCCGAAGTCTCGGGCGGAAGCTTGGACTGCCCGTGGTGCATCTCGACGTGCTCTACTGGCGGCCGGGATGGAAGCCATCCGACAAGGCCAGCTTCCGTCTACGCGTCGCGGAGGAGATCGCGGGCGACGCATGGGTCATCGACGGCAGCTTCTCGGGGCTCGCCTTCGATCTCACGCTTGCGCGTGCCGACACCCTGGTCGTCATCGACCGCCCGCGCTGGCTCTGCCAGTGGCGCATTCTCTGGCGCTCCGCGTTCGATCGCGACACGACGCGACCCGATCTGCCCGAGGGATGTCCGGAACAGTTCGACTGGAAACTGATGAAGGAGGCGTGGCGCTACGACACCGAGCGCGTGCCCGTCATCGAGGCCGAGCGCCTTCAATATGGCCCCGATGTCCCGGTCGTGCGCCTGAGACGCGACCGGGACATCCAGGGTTTTCTGGAGTCGGTTTCAGTGCACGGCGAGTGATCCATCGCCGTGACTTCAGACTGGACGGTCAGGCCTTCTTCTGCGCGACACGCGCTGCGAACGCCTTCAGCAGTGCCGCATCCACCGCTTCGCCATTCGCGTCCGCGGCGAGGTGCTCGAACCAGCGTGCAAAGCCTTCGTAGATCTGGCTCGCCGGATGGTCGGGCCCGAGGAAACCCGAGATCTCCCGCATCTCCGCGACCCAGCGATAGGCCTTCGGGATCATGTCCGGCAGCGCGACTTCGAGCCGGGCCAGGACCGCGGGCTGGCTCAGCGCGAGCTCGTCGCGCAGCGCATCGGCCGCGCCCGCTTTCGTGGCCGCGACCACCATGGCCGAGCCGATGCCGGCCAGGCCCTTGACGATACCTGCATAGGACATCTTCAGCGCGGAGGCCGCGCCGACGGGTCCCTCGACAATCCGCACGTCGAGCCCGAGATCCTTCAGCACCGCGAGATCCCCAGCGTACTCGCCGGACAGGTAGAAAGCCGGGCTCTTGCCGCCGGGCTGCGGCGGGAAGCCGATGATGCCGCCATCGACGAACGGCGCCTGCGCCGAGCCGATGATCTCCTCGATTCTTTGCACGGTATCGACATTGACCGCGTTGCAGTCGACGACGATGGGCTTCTTCTCGCGCCGGACGATCAGCGCCGCCAGGCGTTCGGCCAAAGCCACGGCTTCGCCCGGCGGCACGATCGAAAGGATGATGTCGGCCTCCGCGATCGCGTCGTCCTCGGCGCCGATCATGCCGGCGTCAGCGGCGCGCTTTTGCGTCGCCTCGCTACGCCCCTTCAACGACGTCAGCACGCGCGCACCGTTTTCGCCGAGGCGGCGGGCTACGGCGCTGCCCATGGCGCCGGGCGCGAGAATCGCAATGGTCTTCGTCATCATGCACTCCAGGTCGAATTCCGAGCGAGGCGCTCAATTCAACCGGAAGACTAGCAGAGGACGAAAGTGCTTGCGTGAATGCGGCCATCCGAAACGGGAATGGCCCTACTCCACCTTCGCGGGCTGGGGCTGGAGCGCGGACGCGTTGGCAATGCGCGCGGCGTTCGCCATGCCCGCGAGCGCGGCGGCCTTCTTCGGGTCGGGCGCCGAGCCCGGCTGCACAACGCCGGCCGACATGATCAGCGTCGCGGCATCCTCGGTGCTCATGTCGACCTCGACGATCTTGCTCTTGGGCACGTAGAAGAAGAAGCCTGTGGTCGGGTTCGGCGAGCACGGCAGGAACACCGAGACGTGCTCCTCCTGCCCCGGCAGGCTGCGCGCGACCTCTTCATTCGGCGACTGCGAGATCAGCACGATCGACCACATGCCCGGCGACGGAAACTCGACCAGGCCGACTTTGCGGAAGCTCGAGCCCTTGCCCGAGAACAGCGTCTCGAACACCTGCTTCAGGCCGCGATAGATGGCGCGCACCGCCGGAATCCGGCCGAGGAAGGTCTCGCCGATATCGACCAGCGTCCGGCCGATCAGGTTGGCCGCGAGGAAGCCGACCAGCGTCAGCGTGAAGAATGCGACAATCAGTCCCCAACCTGGAACGACATACGGCAGATAGGTTTCGGGCCGGTAGGCCAGCGGCACGAACGGCCGCACCACGCCGTCAACCCAGGTGACGAACCACCAGACCAGATACAGCGTAATGGCAATTGGCCCCGTCACGACGAGGCCGGTCAGAAAATAATTGCGGAAGCGGCCCATCAGGCCGGTATGCGGTTCCGGGATGGGATCAAGCGGCGCAGGCGCGTCGTCGCGGGGGGTCATTCGGGTTCCAGGTCGGTCGCTGCACTCAAGCTAGGGTCTTCTAGCAGGTTTTGGAAGACTACCTAGCGCTCCGGCCTGATCCCTTCTGCCTATTCCACGGTCACCGATTTCGCGAGGTTGCGCGGCTGGTCGACGTCGGTGCCCATGATGACCGCTGTATGATAGGCGAGCAGCTGCACGGGGACGGCATAGACCATCGGCGTGAACGCGGCCGCCATGTCGGGCATGACGATGGTGACGAGGGACTCGACGGTCGCCTCCTCCGCGCCCTTTGCGTCCGTCATCAAGATGATCCTGCCGCCGCGGGCGGCAACCTCCTGCATGTTGGAGACGGTCTTTTCGAACACGCGGTCATAGGGCGCGATGACGACGACCGGCATGGTCTCGTCGATCAGCGCGATCGGCCCGTGCTTCAGCTCGCCGGCGGCATAGCCCTCGGCATGGATATAGGAGATCTCCTTCAGCTTCAGCGCGCCTTCGAGCGCGAGCGGGAAGCTGGTGCCGCGGCCGAGATAGAGCACGTCGCGCGATTTGGCGATCTCACGCGCCAGCTTCTCGATCTGGAGCTCGGTGGTGAGCGCGTCCGACATCAGGCGCGGGATCTCGACGAGGCCATGAACGAGCTTGGTCTCGTCCTCGTCGGACAATTCGCCGCGGGCCTTGCCGGCCGCGATCGCAAGATTTGCCAGCACCATGAGCTGGCAGGTGAAGGCCTTGGTCGAGGCGACGCCGATCTCGGGGCCGGCCAGCGTCTGCAGCACGGTCTCGCTCTCGCGCGCGATCGTCGAGGTCGGCACGTTGACGACGGCCACCGTGTGCACGCCCTCGGCCTTGGCGTAGCGCAGCGCGGCCAGCGTGTCGGCGGTCTCGCCCGACTGCGAGATGAAGATGGCGAGATCGCCCTTGCGCAAGGGCGCCTCGCGGTAGCGGAATTCGGAGGCAACATCGACCTCGACCGGCACGCGCGCAAAGCGTTCGAACCAGTATTTCGCGACGAAGCCGGCATAGCTCGCGGTGCCGCAGGCGGTGATGTTGATGCGCTGGATGCTCTTGAAGTCGAACGGCAGCTTGACCGGCAGCGAGACGCGCTCGGTTGCCATGTCGACATAGCGCGCCAGCGTGTGGCCGACCACTTCCGGCTGCTCGTGAATTTCCTTCGCCATGAAGTGGCGGTAATTGGCCTTGTCGACCAGCGAGGTCGAGGCGGCATGCTTGATCTTCTCGCGCTGGACGGCGTGGCCGTCCTTGTCGAAGACCGTGGCGCCCTTGCGCGTCAGCACGACCCAGTCGCCGTCTTCGAGATAGCTGATCGTGTCGGTGAAGGGGCCGAGCGCGATGGCGTCGGAGCCGAGATACATCTCGCCGTCGCCATATCCGATCGCGAGCGGCGGGCCATTGCGGGCGCCGATCATGAGATCGTCGTCACCGGCGAAGATGAAGCCGAGCGCGAAGGCGCCGCGCAGCCGCGCCAGCGTCAGCTTCACCGCTTCCACGGGCTTGTTGCCGCGCGTGAGCAGATCGTCCACGAGATGCAGCACGATCTCGGTGTCGGTCTCGGTGTGGAACACCGTGCCCTTTTTCTCGAGCTCCTCGCGCAGCTCGCGGAAATTCTCGATGATGCCGTTGTGGACCACGGCAACGCGTTCGGTCGCGTGCGGATGGGCATTGTTGACGGTCGGCTTGCCGTGGGTGGCCCAGCGGGTGTGGCCGATGCCGGTCGTGCCTTTGAGCGGCTCGGCCTCGAGACGCTTCTCCAGGTTCTTCAGCTTGCCCTCGGCGCGGCGGCGCGCGAGATGCTTGCCTTCGAGCGTGGCGACGCCCGCGGAGTCGTAGCCGCGATATTCAAGACGTTTGAGCGAATCCACCAATTGCTCTGCAACCGGCGTGCGCCCGAGAATGCCGACAATCCCGCACATGCGGATCAATATCCCCCAAATCGTCGAAAAATCGCCTAAACGATCCGCTCGGTCTTTAGCGAAGTTCCTAAGGAACCAGATACTCAATAATTATTGCTGATTGAGACAGCACCGTTTCGCATCCGGCTTCGACTGCGTCGAATTGGCCGGCCTTAAACCGCGCGCATTAACTTGTTGTCAATAAGTTTGACCAACGATTCCCGACCAGGGAGTAAGGTCATGAAAAGCTCGTCCGGCCGCAAAGGCCTGTCATCGATGTACGCCCACGCCAGCGAGACCACTGGCACGCACCTTGCGCATTGGCCGCCGCCCCAGCGCGGCAAGGAAAGCAAGCCCGTCTTCGTCAAGCACACCGCCGGAGAACCTGCGAAACGCGCCAAGCCGCGCGGCTGGCGCCTGACGCGCGCGATCTTCTCGGAATTCTCCGACGACGAATAGCGGCGCGCCTTACCACCCCAGCATCACGGCCCAGACGAGGGAAATGAGGAGCGCCCAGAACGCCAGCCCGATGACGAGGGCCAAAATCTCGGGCGGATCGTACTCGTTCACTTCCCGCAGCAGCAGTCGCTCCATCCCCGTGACGAATGTGTCGATCAGAAAACCAGTCAGATCGCGCACAAAGCGAGAGGACACCGCAGTTGGCGCTTAGTTCTCCGGCTTCTTTTCCGGCTTCTTGCCGCCCGTCTTCATCTCGCGATAGCGCGCAGCGCCGCCTTCCCGGATCGTCTGCTGATTGCGCTCCAGCGCCATGGCGTCGTCGGGCACGTCGCGGGTGATCACCGAGCCCGAGCCGATATAGGCGCCGTTGCCGATTTTCACCGGTGCGACCAGCGATGAGTTGGTGCCGACGAAGGCGCCCTGCCCGATGACCGTCTTGTGCTTCTTGAAGCCGTCGTAGTTGCAGGTGATGGTGCCGGCGCCGATGTTGGAATTGGCGCCGATGGTGGCGTCACCAATGTAGGAGAGATGGTTGACCTTGACGCCGGCCTCCAGCGTCGCGGCCTTGGTCTCGACGAAATTGCCGATCCGCGCGCCGTCGCCGAGCGAGGTGCCGGGTCGCAGCCGCGCATAGGGGCCGATCGAGACGTTCTTGCCGAGCGTGGTCTGCACGATATGCGAGAAGGAATGGATCACCGTGCCGTCGGCGATCGACACGCCCGGACCGATCACAACGAACGGCTCGATGGTGACGTCATTGCCGAACACGGTGTCGGCGGACAGATAAACGGTCTCGGGCGCGATCAGCGTGACGCCTGCTTCCAGGGCCGCTTTGCGCAAGCGCGCCTGGATCACGCCTTCGGCCTCCGCGAGCTGCGCCTTGGTGTTGATGCCGCGCACCTCGTCCTCGCTGGTCTCGATCACGACGGCCTCCCATCCCTGTTCACGAACGACGCCGACCGCGTCGGTCAGATAATACTCGCCCTTCGAATTCGCATTGCCGATCTTGTCGAGGATCGCGAGCGCACGGCGCCCGTCGATCGCCATCAGGCCGGCATTGCACAGATCGATCTTGCGCTCTTCCGCGCTGGCATCGGCATGCTCGCGGATCGCGACCAGACGGTCGCCCTCGACGATGAAGCGGCCATAGCCGGTGGGATCGGCGGCGCGAAAGCCGAGCGCGGCGATCGCCGCGCCCTTCGCGAGCGGCGCGCGCAGCCGCGCAAAGGTCTCGGCCGAGATCAGCGGCGTGTCGCCGAAGGCAATCAGCAGATCGTCCGCGCCCCGCGCAATCGCCTCGCGCGCCGCGAGCACCGCATGCGCGGTGCCGAGCCGTTCTGTCTGCACGAAGGTGAGCGCATCGGGACGGATGCGCTTCGCCTCGTCCGCGACCGCCTGATGGTCGGGGCCGATCACGACGGCGAGCGAGGTGCCGGTTCCCTTCGGTGTAGCGGCGAGCACGTGCGCGAGCAGGCTCTGGTGGGCGACCGGATGCAGCACTTTCGGCAGGTTCGATCGCATGCGCGTGCCTTCGCCGGCGGCGAGTACGATCGTGAGGCTGGAACGGGCGGTCATCGAAATCCTGTCAAACATGGCCGAATCAACGGGCGGCGGCAGGCCGATGCCGTCATGAGCTGTCGCCTTGCTACCCCCGCAAACGCCCGGAATTCAAGTGCGACGGGGTTTTCCTGTTAATGTTCCCTGATTGATTCGGGGAAGCTGTTCGGGGCTGGGCACTTAACGTTCATGGCAAAGGATTCCGACCCACTGGCGGACGCCTTCGGGACCAAGGAGACCGGCGGGCTGTTCTCCGGACTTCTGGCCGAGGAAAGCGCGGTCGACCGCAGCATGATGTGGCGGCTGGGCGCGTGGGGCGTGGTTGCCGTCGGCGCCGTCGTGATGGCCGTGATGGCCAATCAGGCCCAGCTCGGCTGGCGCCGTGACCAGGTTGCGTCGGCCGATCTGTCGCGCCAGGCCGACCGGCTCCAGATGCTGACCAAGGAGAGCCAGAACGAGGCTCGCCGCCTCGCCTCCGCCATCGAGACGTTGAACACCGATCGGGACCGGCTCTATTCGCGCGTCACCGTGCTCGAGCAAGGGATGAATTCCGTCACCGGCGCCATCGCCAAGCAGAGCGCGAAGCCGCAGGACGCGCCGGCGCCTGACACCCAGCCCGCGGCGCCGAGCGTCGCGCCGGTCGCCTCGACGCCGGCTCTCCCAAGTGACAAGCCGCGCGCGGCAGCCGCGAAGGACCAGGCGAAGGAGCCGACAAAGGACGCTCTGAAGGAGGCCGCAAAGGATCAGTTGATCCCGCCGCCGCAGAACGCCGCCATGGCCTCGCTGGTATCGCAGTCGCCGCTGACAACGTCGGCACTGCCCATGCTTCCGCTGGTGCCATCCAAGTCGATCATGGCGCCACCCGATCCCGCCGCATCGAAGCTGACGCAGCCCGAGACGACGGAGAAGGCCGCCGAGAAGAAGCCCGAACAGGCGCCCGCCCCGACCGAGGTCGCCGCGGCGCCAGCCAAGCCGCCGGAGACGGCCGAGAGCGAGGCCCCTGCAATCGCGGTCCAGCAGACGCGCTTCGCCATCGACCTTGGCGGCGCCAACTCGCTCGACGGCCTGCGCGCGCTCTGGCGCGGCCTGATCAAGTCCAATCCGGAGATCGCGGCGCTGCGGCCGATCATCATGATCAAGGAAGGCAATGCCGGCCTCGGCATGCAGCTCCGCTTGGGCGCCGGCCCGCTGATCAATGCCGCCGCTGCCGCAAAGCTCTGCGCGGGCCTCGCCGAAAACGACCGCCATTGCGAGACCACCGTGTTCGACGGCCAGCGCCTCTCGATGCGCGGCGGAGCGGAGAAGGGACAAGAGAAGACTCAGGACCGGGTTCAGGAGAAGAACGCGGACAAGAACCAGGACGCCGTCCCGCAAGCCGAGACTGCGCCAGCGCCCGCTCCTGGCGCCAAACCGGAGAAGCGCCGCCGCAGCTACTCCTCAAAACGCTCGTCGAAGCGCGAGGAGCCCGCGCCTGCACCCGCGCCTCAGCCGCCGGCCGCACCGGCGAAGCCGGAGACGGCCTCGGCGGGATCGACGCTGTCGTCGTTCTTCAGGCGGTAGGGACGCGCACGAGTTAGATCACTGCGGCCTCTCATCAAATTGGGGCGTCAATGGCCGTCGACCAATGACTCGTCGAACAGCGCAAGCGACCAGAAATATCCACCTCGCCTGTTGCCCCCTCCCGTCATCCCGACCATATTGCGCCCATGACAAAAAAGCCCTTCCGCCTCACGCCCTACCAGGTGCAGTTCCTGATCGTCGTCGGTTTCGTGTCCGTCGGCTATGCGATCTATCTGCGCTATCTCGGCATCGAGAACTCGACCGTCGGCCTCGCCTGTGACGCTGGCCTGCAGACGCTGATCTGCAAGGCGCGCACAGTCTCGACGGTGCTGTTCAAGAATTCGGTGTTCGGCATCGTCGCGCTGGTGGTTGCGACGCTGAACCTGATGCGGCCGTCGATCGTGCTGCTGACCGTCGGCATCGTCGCCGCCGGCCTCGGCATCGTGCTCTACAATGTCGTGCTGTCGGGCCTTGCGATCGGCCTGTTCATTCTTGGATTTGCTCGGCCCGCGCCCGCCACAGCGTGAACGCGAACAGCAAGTAGATCGCGCAGGTCCACAGCGACTGCCAGTTCTCGCGGCCCTCGTTGAACAGCACATAGGCGGCCGCCAGCGTGAGCAGGCCCGCGAATACCGATTCCGCGATCGGACGCTGGCCGATCTGCGGCCGGTTCAGCATCAGCACCGCGAACGGCACCACCGCCATCGTCAGCGAGGCGTAGGGGAAGTCGTGGTAGCGCGAGTCGAACACGAAGGCGAGCGCGGTCTGCGTCGCGATCACCGCGGTCACCGCCAGCGTCAGGCCGAGCACGGCGGTGAGCTTCGACCATTTGCGGCCCTCGCGCGGGCCGAGCAGATCGAGGAAGGTCGGAAGGCTGCGGCCGATCACCATCGCCTGCGCGCAGAAGATCGGCGACAGGATGCCGGCCAGAAGCAGCGCGCCCCAGTGCAGCCAGCCGCCGATGCCGTAACTCTCATAGTACATCTTGTCGGCGCCGATCCCGAGCAGGGTGCCCGCTGAGGTCGCCGAGATCGCGACGCCGAGCCAGGCCGAGAAGCGCGGCGTCCACGGCCGCCTGCGCAGCGTGAGGCCGGCGACCGCGAACACCAGCACGCAGAGGCCCATGCCGGCGCCCATGTACCATTTCCAGTACGGGAAATTGCTGATCGGCTGGCCCGGCGGATATTTCAGATTCCGGCGCACCGAGTCGTACAGGCCCCAATAGCCGCCGACGGTGCCTTCCAGCTTGCGCTTCCAGGGCTGGTCATAGGACTCGATCAGATTGACGCGAAACTTGTTCGCTTTCGCCAGGCCCAGGATTTCCGAGACGACGCGCGCCTGGTTGGTGCGCGACGGCAGCGCGCCCTCGCGCATGCGCCCTTCGCTGGGCCAGCCGGTTTCGCCGATCAGGATCTCCTTGCCGGGGAACGCGACCGCCATGCGCTCGCGGATCGCCTCAACATGGCTCGCTGCGAACTTCGCCTTCACCGGAACATCCTCCCAATAAGGCAGGATGTGGATCGTGACGAAGTCGACGGCGTCATAGACCTCGCGATTCCTGAGCCAGAACTCCCAGACGTCGGCATAGGTGACGGGCACGCTGACCTGCGCCTTCACCGAGCGGATGATGGAGACGAGGTCCGCCGTCGTCATCTCGCCGCGCAACAGCACCTCGTTGCCGACGATGACGCTGGTGATGATGCCGGGAAATTCCTTGGAAAGGCGGACAGCGAGCGCGGCCTGCTCAAAATTCTTGGCGCGGTTGCTGGAGAGCCAGATGCCCTGGAGCACCTTCAGCCCGCCGACCTTGGCGGCGATCGCCGGCACCTGGTCGAGCCCGTTCTCCATCGAATAGGTGCGGACGCAGTCGGTGATCTCCTTGAGCTGGCGCAAATCCTGCTCGATCTGGTCGGCCTCGATATGGGTCCACGCGTTCAGCGGCGACTGTTCCCCGCGGAACGGCGCATACGAGACGCATTGGACCTTGTCGGCCGGGTCGATCGGGGCGCGCGCGAGCGTGATTGGCGTGGCCAGCCACCACCACACGGCAGCAATCGCACCCAGTGAAACGAGCAGAAGCGCCAGTGGCGTACGAAGAGAAATCGGTTCCGTCCTCCGCGAGGTGCCGTCGATTACCTGCTCACGCGCCATCTGCCAAGGGGTGTGTCCGGGATGGATCCTTCCCTCCCCCGAGGAATTTACCTGCGGCCGTTCGACAGAGGCCTAGGATCGTGACTTTGCTGGACAAAATTTCAAATTCAGGTCATGGACTCGGCAGGACTTTGCCGCCGCATTGGGGACCCATTTGGACGCCATCACCGGCGAGTCCGCGAGGTCCTGGCGCGGGCGGTCAGCTGATATATTGGGGAATTCATGCGGCAACGGGTGTTCGAGTTACGAAATGCGGTCCTGCGGCAGTTCGCCGCCACCTTGGCCGTCTCCTCCCTGGTCGTGATGGTCGGTCTCGGTGGCGCCTCTGCCCAGAGCGGCACGCCCGCCCCGGACCAGGGCAAGGCAGCCGCCCAGCCCGCCGATGCCGCCGCCAAGGACGCCGCCCAGAACCAGCGCCGCACCGACGAGTTCGCCGAAGCAGCCCAGGTCATCAACGGCCCGGCCGGCAACCCCGAATGCGTCTGGCTCGGCCGGCGCGTGGTGCGGCTGATGTGGCGCGACGACCTCGATACCGCGTTCCGCCATCTCGACCTCTACGACCGCTTCGGCTGCCCCGGCGGCCACATCCAGGCCGCGTTCCGCTGCCTGACCCGCTTTGGCGGCCAGATCGATCCCAAGGTCGCCGAGACCCTGGACAGCCGCGTGCACGCCTGCTGGATCAATCCGGCATCCCAGCCGCAGCAGGCGTCAGCCAGCGCCTCCCAGCCGGCGGCGCCAACCACGGGCAATTCGCAGGCCCCGCAGCCGGCCGCGAGCCCCGCGCCTGCGGCAAGCCCGACACCGGCGCCCTCGAAATAGCCGCGATCGTTTCAGCCGCCGTTCAGGAACGATCGGCGATAGAAGCGGTTGGCACTGCCGCACATTCCGAAACTGTCATGCCCTCATGCCCTCATACGGTCATGAGGCCATGACAGTTGTGAAACCGCGCGGCAGAGGTATGCTCCATTTGCCGCGGACTCGGTCGGATCTCGGGGTCGGATCCGCTTCCCTGCCACCTCAGCCCCTTTTGGTTTAGCCGCGATGCGCGTTGTCGCCGCCGTTCTGTTGCTTGTGTCCGTGCTTCACGCCGGCATCTGGGGAGTCTTGCGCGACAGGGAACCCGCGCCCGACTTCAAAGGCCTGCTGCCCAGCGTCTCCTACGCCCCGTTCGAAGGCGCGGCCCACCCCGATATCGACAACATTCCGACCGTTGAGAAAATCCGCGCCGACCTGAAGACGCTGTCGACGATGACGCGTGCGATCCGTCTCTATTCGTCCACCGGCGGCGTCGAGCTGGTGCCGCCGATCGCGGCCGAGTTCGGCCTCAAGGTCACCGTCGGCGCCTGGATCGACAAGGACAAGGATCGCAACGAGCGCGAGATCAAGGCCGCCATCGAGCTCGCCCGCAAGAACAGCAACGTCGTCGGCGTCGTGGTCGGCAACGAGGTGATCTACCGCGGCGAGCAGAAGGTCGAAGACCTCATCGACATGATCAAGAAGGTGAAGGGCTCGGTCCGCGTGCCCGTCACGACCGGCGAGATCTGGAACATCTGGCGCGACAATCCCGACCTTGCCTCCAACGTCGACTTCATCGCCGCCCACGTGCTGCCCTATTGGGAAAACTTCCGCTCGGACCAGGCGGTCGACCAGGCCGTCGACCGCTACAACCTGCTGCGCAACCTGTTCCCGGGCAAGCGCATCGTGATCGCCGAATTCGGCTGGCCGAGCCAGGGCTACAACCTTCGCAACGCCGACCCCGGTCCGTTCCAGCAGGCGCTGACCCTGCGCAACTTCGTCAGCCGCGCCGAAGCCATCGGCATGGAATACAACATCGTCGAAGCCATCGATCAGCCCTGGAAATATTTCGAGGGCGGCGTCGGCCCGTACTGGGGCATCCTCAACGCCAGCCGCGAGCCGAAATTCGCTTGGACCGGCCCGGTCGAAAACCCCGACTACTGGAAGCTGATGGGAATTGCGCTGCTGGTCGGCATCCTCCTGTCGCTGCCGATCCTGCGGCTGGAGCGGCCGACCGCCAGGCAGGCGTTCCTGCTGTCGGCGACCGCCAACGGCGTCGGCGCCTGGGCTGCGACCGTGTTCGCGTTCTGGAACGACCACTATTTCATCTTCGGCTCGGCCTTCGCGCTCACGCTCGGCATGATCCTGCTTGTTCCCCTTGTCCTCATCGCGATGGCGCGCGTCGACGAGATCGCGGCGGTGGCCTTGGGCCGGCCGCCGGAGCGGCTGCTCTCCAAGAGCAAGCCGGTCGAGAACGTTCCCGAGAATTACTACCCGAAGGTCTCGATCCACATCCCCGCCTATTTCGAGCCGGTCGAGATGCTGAAGCAGACGCTCGATGCGCTGTCGCGGCTGAACTATCCGAACTACGAATGCGTCGTCATCATCAACAACACGCCCGATCCCGCGTTCTGGCAGCCGATCCAGGACCATTGCCGCGCGCTCGGTGAACGCTTCAAGTTCATCAACGCGGAGAAGGTGCAGGGCTTCAAGGCCGGTGCGCTGCGGATCGCGATGGACCGCACCGCCGTCGATGCCGAGATCATCGGCATCCTCGATGCCGACTATGTCGTCGATCCCGACTGGCTGAAGGACCTCGTGCCTGCTTTCGCCGACCCGCGCGTCGGCCTCGTGCAGGCGCCGCAGGAGCATCGCGACGGCGACCTGTCGATCATGCACTACATCATGAACGGCGAATATGCCGGCTTCTTCGACATCGGCATGGTCCAGCGCAACGAAGCCAACGCCATCATCGTGCACGGCACGATGTGCCTGATCCGCCGCGCCGCGATGGACATGGCCGGCGGCTGGTCGTCCGACACGATCTGCGAGGACAGCGATCTCGGCCTCGCGATCCAGCAACTCGGCTGGACCACCCACTACACCAATCACCGCTACGGCCAGGGCTTGCTGCCCGACACCTACGAGGCCTTCAAGAAGCAGCGTCACCGCTGGGCCTATGGCGGCCTCCAGATCGTAAAGAAGCACTGGCGGAACTTCCTGCCCGGCCGCAGTCGGCTGACGCCCGACCAGAAGCGCGAATATGGCTTGGGCTGGCTGAACTGGCTCGGCGCCGAGAGCCTCGGCGTGGTGGTGGCGCTGCTCAACCTCGTCTGGGTCCCGATCGTCGCCTTCGCCGACATCGCCATCCCCGACAAGATCCTGACGCTACCGATCATCGGCGCCTTCATCGTCTCGCTCGCGCACTTCCTGTCGATGTACCGCGCGCGCGTCGCGATCAAACCCGGCCAGATGATGGGCGCGATGATCGCGGCGATGAGCGTGCAATGGACGGTATCGCGCGCGGTGGCACAAGGTCTCATCACCGAGCACATCGCGTTCGCGCGCACCTCCAAGGGCGGCCTGTCCAGGATGTCGATCGAGTTCCAGGCGTTCTGGGAGGCCGTGATCGGCACCCTGCTGGTGATCGGCGCCGGCGTGCTGATCGCCTCCAACAGCTATCGCCAGATCACCGAGATCTACATCTTCGCGGGCGTACTGGTGCTGCAAAGCCTGCCGTTCCTGGCCGCGGTCGCGATCGCGATCCTCGAGCTCAGCCGCATCAACTCGTTCCAGTTCTGGCGCGACAGCGCGATCCGCACCGCCGAGCTGATCGGCCTGCGCCCCGTGGCCCTGCCGACCCCCGCCGGCACGCCGCAGCCGGTGCCGAGCGAAGTGCGGCGGGAAGCGAACTGACGAACGAACGGCCTCTCGGCGCGGGTGAAACCTCCGCGCCGGCAAGCCACCGGCGCTGTTCGGCGTGGATAGCGGGCCGCCAATCGAGTTGAAAATTCCGGCCTAAGCGGCGGATACCGCGAGCGAATCCCCGCCTCCGCCAAGAGTTTGGGCCGCCACTCGCACTATTGACCTCAGCGCCCCATCCCCCTACACAGCGCGGGCCGAAAGCATGATCCGGAAACAGCCGGTTTTTCCCCGCGACGCCAGTTGAGGCAGCGGCAAGACATGCTTCTCGAATGTCCGAAGACGATGGCGATCGATCTTGAAAGCCATCAGCGGCCATGGGAGCGCGTAGCTCAGCCGGTAGAGCACGTGACTTTTAATCACGGGGTCCTGGGTTCGAGCCCCAGCGCGCTCACCAAGCCGAAACAATAATTTAAGCGAAATCACAAGCCGACCGAAAAAGCCGTGTGCGGGCACTCTGTTGGCAAATTGATTGCCGATCTGAGCGTCGAGGATGGCAGCGCGGCAATTGCTCGCGATCGCCACCAGGCCGGCGCGCTCAAGCGGCAGCACGCCCTCCCCGTCCGCCAGATCCGGGCAGATGCGCTCCATGCGCGCGAAAGAGCCCCACTACGGCCGGCGCAACACCCCAAGCAGGTCGGCGACATCGATCACATCAAGGTCTTCGCGACGGTGGGCGCCGCGGAACGATGGTTTGAGGAGAACGACCCGGAGGGCGTCGCCTTCGAATACGATGTGATCGAGTGATGTGGAGCGGACAATCAGCGCCACATCGTTGGTGGGTTCAAGGCCTCGCGACCCGCTGCTTTCAACGCGTCGGTTGAGAACTGTCCATGTGCCGCGGCATCGAGCAGCTTCGAAGCAACGTACGCTCTGGCGCCCGTCTCGCTTACAGGAATATTCTCGCAAACTTCATCGAGCACCGCCCTGAGCAGCGCAGTCATTTCAGCATCAAACACGCCGAACTCCCGAAATTGAGAGGATACTGAACGCTGCACAAGCGGAATATATTCGCTTGGCAGCGTTCGCCGCGTATTCCTGTCTGGGCTCTGAAATCCCAGCGCCTTCCAAATTGGCACCTGTCTGTCAAAGTAATGTGACAGCTTCCTCGGCCACATCAACAGGAGTTTGCAGGGCCTGCCAAGGCCCGCCAGCGTGAACCGGCAGCCTGAAACCTTCCCAGGTTTCGTGCGTAAAATCTCTATCCGAGGTTTTTGTTAGTTCCCATCTCGGGGCTGGAAATGAACACCGCCGCCGGGACAATGTATTAGAGCCCGGCGGCGTATTTGTTGGTGCCTGAACCGGCGCGCGCCTCGAGCGGCGGCTTCCACCTGAATTTGTAGGGCAGATTTTTTTCTAACCTGAGTTAGTTTTTTCTATGCCCAGCGTCGACTACCCCAATTTTTCTGCGCGTAGAGCAAGGGGTCGACCGGGTGGTTCAACAACTGGGACTGGAGGATTGGGCCTGGCAAATCGCCGCCGACGTGTATCGCTTGAATCTGTATAGCCGACTCACCGGACGAGCGGCCCCGGGCGACGCCATATCCGACGAACAGCTTGCCAGAGCAATCCGCGAAAGCTTCACTCAAACGAACGACGCCGCC
Source organism: Bradyrhizobium sp. 604_D8_N2_3 (assembly GCF_051810765.1). Classification (NCBI taxonomy): domain Bacteria; kingdom Pseudomonadati; phylum Pseudomonadota; class Alphaproteobacteria; order Hyphomicrobiales; family Nitrobacteraceae; genus Bradyrhizobium; species Bradyrhizobium sp. 604_D8_N2_3. The sequence goes on from NZ_JBPWPM010000001.1 coordinate 5,006,114, forward strand.
TATCGAGAAATGGTTGAGTTAGCGACCGATGCCGCTTTATCGGCCTACGATTGTGTCGTCTCACGCAATGTCAAACAGGCGCGCGCTCAACTAGCGAACTAACGGCTCGTCGGCGGATGATGACTAGCCTGCTCCGCAAGAGAACCCCGCCGACCTTGTGGGCCGGCGGGCTTATCTCTACCGCCTCAACCGGCGGCGATGAGTCATCAGCCGCTGCCGGACGCCACTCCGATGCATTGATGCCGCAATCGGTGCGATGTTATGCTAGTCACAGAACCGGGAGTTTCTCGATGCGCAAGATCGCCGTCGCTGTCATGTTCGCCCTGATCGCGCAGACCGCATTGGCAGAGGACCATGTTCCAATGTACGGCGAGTCCAAGGACAAGACGGAGGCCGAGAAGGCGGACGACATTCGGGCCGAGCGCGCCTATCAACGCTCCCTCGGCAATGTTCCCGACCAGAAGGCAGTCGATCCGTGGGGAACTGCCCGCGGCGGCGAAGCGAAGAAGCCGGCCACGCCAGCCAAACCGGTAGTGAAACATTCGTCCAAGGCCAAGAGCGGCAGCCCCCCCAACTAGCGAATTCTAAAGGGGGGCCGCCAGCGTGAACCGGCGGGTCAGCGCTTCACTGCGTTGCCAGCTAATTCCATCGCGAGATCTAGGGCTGCGATTCCAATTTGGTCGGTCGGACGGGATCTACAGCGCTGTAAAGTCACCGCCTCCAACAATCGCCTCTATCATAGAGCGACGGCCGGCGAGGCTGCCATCGAGCATCCAGCCAAAGCTTATGCCGTAGCGACGGCAATAGCCGGCCAATCCTTGTGAAGCGCAGAAGCCTGGTGCGTGCGGAGCCGGCTCCTGAGTCGCGGTGGCTCAAGGGCTACGAGTGTTGGTCCACGGGTCTGCAACCTTGGGGAAAACGCTCCCTAGGTCAGTCGGACTGCATTTTCCGAATCAACCAGATGTGCGCGCCCTCGTGTGTGATCTTGCTTGGGGGTATGCGTGAGCCAGTTTCTGTCGGTGCTGCTATTGCTGACGACACTAACGCTGACGGTGTGTTTCGGCGTGGCGGCCTGGCGCCAGTCGGCCGGCAGAGATGTCGATATCACCGCCACCATTTCACATCGGGAAACCGGCTGGAGGTCGGAACGGAGCAACTGAGACCTTGCGCTCGCTCTTGCGAGAGAGTTTTGAAGTCACCGTTGGCGCGCGCCAGCTCGATTGCGATGCCCCCCGGGCTTGATCTCGAAAATGCATCGGGGCGCAGCAGCCCCTGTTGCGGCCTCTAAGTCGAGCAGCCCCTCACGGATAACGTCTCGGTGAATGAAACCGTTCGCCGCATCACGCGAAGCACTCAGGAAACAATCCGGGTCCAGTGTCTCGTCACCCACGAGGGGATCTCAAAATGATTATTCTCAAGGTCTCTGCTGTTGTTCTTGGCGCTGGCATCCTTTTCACGATGTACTCAGGGGAGCTAAGCGCAGACGTCGTGCTTGCCATCGTGTCCTGCTTGGCATGACAAGAAGACCGGCCAACGTGAACTCGAGGGCCAGTAATGCCAACTGCTTCGCTTGAACTATCTTCAGCTTTCCGGAGCCGACGTCGCAGCCGGCACACTCAGCGGCGCTCCCCCAACTGAAACCGGCCCGACAGACTTCGACTGCCGAACCATCCGCTTCCGCATCGCTGCCGACAGTCCATAGCGTGCATTCGCTTTTCGGATCGAGGACGTGACGTCCGACATCATCGCATTTTGCAGCGTATCGACCTTCGCGATGAGCGTGGACAGCTGTGAAGATATCTTCCTCACATCCACCCGTTCGTCCGTGATGCTCTGTCGCAGAGACAGCAGCACCATTGAATCCTGCTGCAGCAGGGCTGCATTTTGCTGCAAGGCGTGGTTGTTCTCCTGCAGCGAAGCCGTGTGTTGCTGCTGGGCCGACTGAATGTCCTTCAAGGCAGCGACAACCGGATCCGGCTTTGGCGCGGAAGCTTCCCGGCGCGGAAGCAGTTCAGCCAGACTGCTGACATTCGGCGACGGAAAATCAGCCGGCAATGTATAGATCGCCGCCGCGCCATTGATGGCCAAGGCACACACCGACAGTGCCAGGACCGATTTCCGGCTGGACCGCTTGGCCGGTGCTGAAGCTTCCGGGGCTGCGGGCTCGAGTGCTGCGACTGCGAGCGCGAGCGCCGCGGGGTCGAGTTGTTCGACGAGGCCTTGCGCCTCGGATGTCGTGGTCATGTCCATTGACCTCAAATGAGCGAGCAAAAGGAAGCCGACGCCGGAACGTCCTCGCGACGGCTCCTATGTGGGCATTTTGGATTAATTCCACGTTAGCGACATGGCCGCCTGGCAGGCCCGGCCGCCCCGGCTGATTACGGGGGGCGAAGCGACGGAATGAGTCACGCGGCAGCCTGCTTCGAAGCACCAAAGCCGAGAGACAAGGCCCCTGAAAGGTGTAAGATTCAGGAGAACCGGAGGAACGGCATGTTTGAAATCAGCGGTTTCGACACGGCAGGCGTCGTCAGCCTCAAGCGGCTGTCACTCGCGGCCGCCTTCAAGAAGGCCCGAGAGCTTGTCGAAGACGGGTGCTGGGACGTTCAGATCGTCGATCCGGCTGGGCGCGTGCACACCTCGTTTGAGGAGCAGGCCGCTTAGCGTGGCGCTGGACCGGCTCCGCGGCTAGCTCATCAAGAGCACGCTGATCAGGAGCACACTGATCCGGAGCGCACTGATCCGGAGCACACCCGGCCTCACGCCTGACGGCCCGTCTCTCAGTACCGCCGATAGTAATTCTCTGGCCGGTCCTGGAATTGTAGTGGAACCGTGCCGTTGGGGTAGCAGACACCGTCGCGGATATCGACGTCAGCGCCGTGGCCGCATGGCACCGGACGCCGGCGCATTCCATAGTAAGGCCGCGGGCCCTGATAGTACCCCTGCAGCGCCGCCTGGTCTTCGGGACGGAGATAGCCGTTGGGATAGCACATCCCGTCGCGGGCGCTCTGATCCCAATGATCGCCGCACGGCGGCGGATGCCTCGGTACGCCGCGATACTGCACCTCGAGCGGGCGTTCGACAGCTGCGGCAGGCGCCGTTGCACCGCCATGAAGAGCAAGGATTGTCGCAATAGTGGTGATCAACATCGAAGCGGTCCTCCAAGGCCGCAAGATAGACAACCCCTCTGAATGACGCCTGAACGCGACGAGAGCGCCACGACCATCAGGGTCGGCCGATGGCACGACGGCGGCCACCGCGCTGCACTGGACGCTGCAGCTGTCTGCAGTTCCAAGGGCCTTGCCACAAAAGCCGGGAGACAACGCCCTCGAAAGGTGTAAGATTCAGGAAAACCGGAGGAACGGCATGTTTGAAATCAGCGGTTTCGACACGGCAGGCGTCGTCAGCCTCAAGCGGCTGTCACTCGCGGCCGCCCTCAAGAAGGCCAGAGAGCTCGTCGAAGACGGGTGCTGGGACGTTCAGATCGTCGATCCGGCTGGGCAGGTCTACACCTCGTTCGAGGAGCAAGCCGCTTAGTCGCGCCCGCCCTTCGGCACTTTTCAGAAAGCACCCGTCCGGTCCGATCACGCTTCGCGAGCGGTGATCGTGATCGAAATGAAAACCCCAGCGCCTGGTAGGGAGCGCTGGGGCGTTTTCAAAATATCAATCGGTAAAAGCAATGAGGCCTTCATAGCACCGGTCTCGAAGCGCGAGTGTGAACTGGTTCACACGGCTCCGCCGATCTTCCCGCACCCACTTCCGGGTGTGGCTATCCGCCTCGGCCGACGTTGGACGAGGCATTATTGAGCCAGCGCGCCGTTGCTTCATCGCTCCAGCCGGGGACCGCGAAGCGCACGCGAGAATTCCCTTCCGTGCCGAGACGATCGACCGGAGGATGGCGTGTCGCAGGATTGTGCGCACGAGCGTGGTGCGCGGCGTCTGCAGACGTGCACAAGACGATCAAGAGGCCCAGGGCCAAAACAAGACGCATCATATCGGCTCCAATCGAGTCCGCTTCCGCTCATGTAATACGCCGACCGTCCCACCGCGATCTGACGCGGCTTCACAGCTAAGAGAGCGAAGCGCGAACGCGACGCTCTCGCGATGGAGCGAACCGCCGCTCAACTCCCGCGCGCCGCCCGTTGCCAACCAATTCGTTTGGGAGCACGCTCTCTCCAGGCGCTCAAGACGCCGCACAGGGAGAACCACATGAAGGAACCGGGCCTGGACGGCCGCCATCGGGACAAGGATGGCGCGATCAGCAAGAAGCACGGCAACACGCTGGTCGGCACGTTGCGGAAGATCTACGGAAAGGCATTTGCGGCAGGTTATCCGGATGCGACGCCGCTCAGCGAGGTCTTGCATCAATTGAACGAGACCTCGCTGAGCCAGTTGCGTCGCGATCACGACACCGGGCATCTCGGGCACAAGATCGACCACGCGTCGAAGTGAATGGACTTCACTTGGCCGATTTCGCTTGGCCGACTTCACTTACCCCACTTCACTTGGCCGACTTCGGGTCGTTGAAAAACCGACTCCGCCGACAGCCTCTCGGACGCAGGCTGCGCTATCGGTCGTCCCACCGTACTTGCCGTTTGAGCCCTCGCTACCCCCGCGCTAGCATGAGCCCTTTTACGGAGGCTCATTTGAAGCAGTTCATTATCATCATCGCCGCCATCGCGCTCGCCGTGACCGCTCCCGCCCGCTCGCAGGCACTGGTCGATCCCTACAAGGTTGCCCCCGAATATCGCGAGGCGGCCGAGAAGCGCCGGGCCGAGCAGATGCGGCAACGCGAATGCGCACTGAAGGCGGATCTCGACAAGGTGCTGCCCAGGGATCGCACCGTCTATCTCAACCACTGCCTGGACACGCTGGCGGTCAAGCAATAGCGGCTGGCTGGGGCCGACTCGATCAGACCACGAAGGTAGGCCGACCTGACCGCACGATGATCTGTCGATTTCGGGCTCGTGTTGTGGACCAGCGGGCGATTTGTCGCACCGGCGCCGCGAAGACGCGGCCCCCCTCCTCACTGGCGCCGCGGCTTGCTCGGAAACAGCCGATCGCGGATGTAGCGCGAGGTCGGCGTCAGGCGGATGCCGCGCGGCTTCTGCCAGGCGGCCCGGTCGATCTCCTTCTTGTCGCCGATCTCGAGCCTGCCCTTGGCACCCTTGGCGATGAAGATCGCGTCGCTCATCTTGCGACCGGAGCGCTTATTCCTGGCCGTCACTTCCTTCCACAGGCTGATCCGGCCGAGCTTCAGCTTGGGCAGCTCCTCCTTGATCTCCCGCCGCAGGCAGTCCTTGTCGGACTCGCGCGAACGCTTGCGGCCGCCCGGGAACATCCACAGGCCGTCCGACCGCCGTCTGACCAACAATACCTTGCCGCGTTTTGCGGCAACCAGCTTGGAAGACTTCGCCATTACTGCCGTAGATCGAAAACAGAATCGCCCTATCGTAACTTGTCTAGTTGAATAGACAAGTTCGCGGGGCGCTTTGACCACAGCCCGTGCGAGCAGCTCAGCTTTCGCTCGCCGCCGCCCGGTCCTCGGTCCTGATCCAGGCCATCATCAACTCCCAGGCCACCGACAGGATGATCGGCCCGATGAACAGGCCGACGATCCCGTGGGCGAGCGTGCCGCCGATCACGCCGACGAAGATCACGATGGTCGGCGTGGTGAGGCCGCGCCCCATCACCAGCGGCTTCAACATGGTGTCGATGAAGCCGACGAGGACGAGAAACACCGTGAGCAGCAGCGCCGTGGTGACGTCCTTGGCGGTCCAGATCCAGATGATCACCGGCAGGATCACCAGGAACGCGCCGATCTGCACGATCGACAGCAACAGCACGATGAAGGCGAGCAGGCCGGCGCTCGGCACGGCTGCCATCTTGAAGCCGATGCCGGCGAGCAGCGCCTGCACGATGGCGACGCCGATCACGCCTTGCGCCACGGCGCGGATGGTGGCGCCCCCAAGCTCGAGAAAATGCTCGCTCTGCTCGGGCACGATGCGAAACAGGAAGCCGCGGCCGGCTGCAACCAGCCGCGGTCCGTGCGGAAACAGGAAACCGGCGACGAACACCGAGACCAGAAACTGGAGCGTGCCGAGGCTCGCATCGCCCGCAAGCGACAACAAGGGTCCCGCCAGTGGCTGGAGATAGGGCGCGACCTCGCGCAGCACCGCACGGATGTTGTTGTAGGCCTGATCCCAGAGATCAAAGAGCCAAGGGCCGACCACCGGCCACGACTTGAGCTGCTCTGGCGCCGACTGCAGCGCGAGGTCGCCGGTGCCGAGCTGCTTCGCCAGCTCGCGCGCACCGTCCACCGCGCTGAGGCCGAGCCAGGTCGCCGGGCCAATGACGATGCCGAGCGTGATCAGGGTGAGGATCGCGGCCGCGGTCTTCGGGCGGCCGCCGAGGATCTTGGCGACCCAGCTGAAGGCCGGATAGAACGCGACCGCAAGCACGGCGCTCCAGGCCAGGATCGGGACGAACGGGCGGATGATCAGGAAGGTCCAGATGATCAACAGGCCAAGCAGGCCGACCCGGATCAGGAGCTGGATGATGTCCTCTCCCGTCAGGAGCTGACGGAGACTTTTCACGGGCACGCCTTTCCTTGCGGCATTGACGCGGGTTCCGGCACTTGCGCGGCAAAGCGTTATTGCCAGCCGCGCATCCGGCGTCAAGACGACCGGGCCCGCGGCTGCGCAAGGGATCGGACCGCTGCGCCGCCCGGCGCGGCATCAGCTGTCGCCGAACGGGTTGGTCCAGTCGGCCGAGCGGTGGCGCTCCGTCCGATCAGAAGTGGTAGTTCACGCCCACCGTGGCGGTCTGGATGTTCAGCTTCACATTGGCTGGAGTCGCCACCAGATTGCCTGTCGTCACCGGCTGCTCGGTGATCGTGCCGAAGCCCATATAGTTGTACTCTGCCCGCACCGACCAGTTCGGCATGAACATCCACTCGATGCCGCCGCCGGCAAGCCAGCCGGTGCGATTGAAGCTGCCCGAGGCGGAACCGGCGAGCGGGCCGGCAAGGCCGTTGTTGACGCTGTACTTGTCGCGGGTGAAGGCCGCGCCACCCTTGGCGTAGAGCAGCACGCGATCGAAAGCGACGCCGAAACGGCCGGCGACCGTGGCGATGTAGTCGTTCTTCAGCGACAAGTTGAAGCCGGCACCGCCTCCGAACGGGCCGCCGGCATTGAGTGTGACGCTGGACCAGGCCCCGGTGCCTTCGAGGCCGATCACGAAATTGCTGATCTGGTAGTTGCCGCCGATCTGGCCCCCGACGATGCCGCCGCTGGCCGTGGCCGAGCTCCAGGTCGCTGTCGGATCGGTCGGGTCGATGCCGGTCCATTTGCTCCAGGCGCCGCCGCCATGCGCGCCGATGTAAAAGCCGGTCCAGCTGAAGATCTGGGCCGCCACCGGCGCTTTGACCGGCGCGGGCGCAATGATGTCAGCTGCAAATGCCGGCGTTGCCAATGACAGCAGCGCAGACGCCAAAGCCAGTTTCTTCCGCATGATCTCACCCCCAAATTGTCCGCCCTCCGACCGAGGCGACGATGAAATCTAGCTGTGGGATCACGCGCGCGCTTGGACCAATCGGCGACGCGATTGGACTGACGGGCGCTCGTCAGACCCGGGAAGCTCCTGCAACGCCGCGACCGGAGCCGGGTTTGGCTAACGGCGATTAACCGGATTTCCCGAGGTCAGTTTACGCCGATGCAAATCCCCGCACCTACGCTTCTCGCCAACATTCAAAAACACTGATGTGCAATGGCCAACAGCATCTGGACGACCGAAGAATTCACCTGCGCGGGTTGCAGCATGAACTACACCGCGACACGGGAAGAGCACAGCGAAGCCCACACCGGCAGCTTCAAATGCAGCATCTGCAGCGGCGTGGTGCACAGCTGGTCGGGGAAGCATCACTTCTTCGGCTGGCAAGCCGTGAAGACAAAACCGCCGGTGTTCGGACGGCGCTGGGCGGGCGTGCAGTGACAGGCGCCAGCGATGGTCTCGGTACCGTAGCCCAATTGTGGCGACGGCGCGCCTCCACGCCGTCATTGCGAGCGTAGCGAAGCAATCCAGAGTCTTTCCGCGGCGACGGTCCGGATTGCTTCGCGACGCTCGCGATCAACGAATCCATTGAAGTAAACGTATTGCGCCACTCCAACGTGCTGCTGGCGCTCGCAGACCCACTACTGCCGTCACCGCAGTCTGCGCGAACTATGGCTTCTGCTACTCTGCGGCGCAGGATAGACTTCCCTCCCCGCAACAGAATCCGACACGCAATGACCGCTCCTTTCGTTCCCCAGATCGCTCTCTATCGCAACTGGCTCGCCGAGCAGCGTGGACTTTCCTTCGCGAATTACGAGGAGATGCGGCAGTGGTCGGTGCGCGATCTCGACGGCTTCTGGCGCAGCATCTGGGACTATTACGATCTGCAATCGCCGACGCCGTTTGCGGCCGTGATCACCGAGCGCAAGATGCCGGGCGCGGTGTGGTTTCCCGGCGCGCAGGTCAACTATGCGCGGCAGGTGTTCCGGCATGTCGAGGCCGCCGACGCCGCCGGCCTGCCCGCGATCGTCAGTAGCGGCGAGGACGGCAAGCTCAACGAAACGAGCTGGCCGGAGCTGCGGCGCAAAGTGGCGGCGCTCGCGCTGCATCTGAAGGAGAAGGGCATCAAGCCCGGCGACCGGATCGCGGCCTACCTGCCCAACATCCCCGAAACCATCATCGCGTTTCTGGCGAGCGCCAGCATGGGCGCGGTCTGGAGCGTCTGCGCGCCCGACATGGCTGCGCCCGCCGTGATCGACCGCTTCAAGCAGATCGAGCCGAAGGTGCTGATCGCCTGCGATGCCGTCACCTATGCCGGCCGCCGGCATGATCGCAAGGACGTCGTCGCCGAGCTGCGGCGATCGCTGCCGACGGTCGAGCACGTCATCCTGCACAGCGAGACCGCGCCCGCAGCGCCGGATGCCCTGCTCTCCGACATCGTCGCAAGGACGGGCGCCGCGATCGACGCGTTCGAGCCGGCCTGGCTGCCGTTCGATCATCCGCTCTGGATCGTCTATTCCAGCGGCACCACCGGCCTGCCGAAACCGATCGTGCACGGCCATGGCGGGATCGTCATCGTGGTGCTGGCGCTGCTGGGCCTGCACAACGACCTCGGCTGCTCCTACCACGAGAACTCGTTCGGCGAGCGCTATCACTGGTACAGCTCGACCGGCTGGATCATGTGGAATTCTCAGGTCGGCGGCCTGCTCAGCGGCACCACCTGCTGCATCTTCGACGGCAGCCCGGGCGGCACCAAGGACAAGCCGGACTGGACCACGCTGTGGCGGTTCGTGGCACAGTCGAAAGCGACCTTCTTCGGCGCCGGCGCGGCGTTCTTCGCCAACTGCGCCAAGGCCGAGATCGATCTCACTGCGGCCGGCGATCTGTCGCGGCTGCGTTGCCTCGGCTCGACCGGCTCGCCGCTCAGCGCCGATACGCAAGCCTGGTTCAACGATCGCTTCACGGCGTTGTCGAAAATCAACGGCAGCAAGGCGCAGGCCGACATCTGGTGGGCGAACATCTCCGGCGGCACCGATTTCGCCGGCGCCTTCATCGGCGGCAACCGCGAATTGCCGCAGACGCCGGGCGCGATGCAATGCCGCCTGCTCGGCGCGGCGGTCGAAGCCTTCAGCGAACAGGGCCGCGCCGTCATCGACGAGGTCGGCGAGCTCGTCTGTACCGAGCCGATGCCCTCGATGCCGCTCCGTTTCTGGAACGACAAGGGCGATGCGCGCTATCGCGCCAGCTATTTCGAGACCTATCCGGACAATTTCGACGGCAGCGGCCGCGGGCCGGTATGGCGGCACGGCGACTGGCTCAAGGTCAATCCGGACGGCTCCTGCATCATCTATGGCCGCAGCGATGCGACCATCAACCGGCACGGCCTGCGCATGGGCACGAGCGAGCTCTATTCCGCAATCGAAGCGCTGCCGGAGGTGCTGGATAGCCTCGTCGTCGACCTCGAATATCTCGGCCGCGACAGCTACATGCCGCTCTTCGTGGTGCTGCGCGCGGGCACAGCCTTCGACGCTGCGATGCAGGCCAGGATCAACAAGGCGATCGAGGCCGGCCTGTCCCGGCGATTCCTGCCGAACGAGATCTTTGCCGTCGCCGAGATCCCGCGCACGCTCTCGGGCAAGAAGCAGGAGCTGCCGATCAAGAAGCTGCTGCTCGGCCAGCCCGTCGAAAAGGTCATCAACAAGGAGGCGATGGCCAATCCCGCCTGCCTCGACTGGTATCTCGCGTTCGCCCGCGACTATCTCGCCCGAACCGCGTCGTAGCTTCGATCAACCGCCGCCGAAATTGGAGGGATCGAGATTCCTGTTCTCCGACGGCGGGATCGGCGGCCACCCGGGAAATTTGTACCAGCCGGGCGGGACCGGCGCGTCCTCGGGCAGACGGACGGCGACGTGATGGCGCGGGCGGGCATGATGCGCCGGCGCGGCAGCCGCCGACGCGCATGTTGCAATCAGGAGGACCAAAGCCAGGATAGACCGCATCATACGTGCTCCAGACGTCCACCCGGGGCTCCATGTGGTGCGGGAACCACGCTGGGACGACGCATCGCACCGTCACGATGTCTCACATCGGCGGCATCGCTGCTGCCGGGAGACGCCGGAGATCAACCCAATTGCGCCAATGGCGTTTGGATTCCGTTCACCGATCGCCGCTAGATCAGGATAGATCCTCCGCGACAAACAGCAGCTATGGCCGATCTCAACGCAGTCCTCTCCAGGCTCAATGACCGCCTGCTCCGCCTCGAAGGCGAGCTGTTCGTGCTGCGCTCGCTGGCGCGCGCGACGCTGACGGCGGGCGACGACCATGCGGCGCGCATGCGCAAGCTGGTCGAGGCCGCAAAGGTCGCGCTCGACGACGAGGCCAAACGTGAGCTCGACAAACCGACGCGCAAATATGTCGATGCGGCAACCGCGCTGGTGGAGGAACTGCTGGTCGAGCCCACCCAGGCACGGCCGCTGTTCACCGTCATCGACGGTGGCCGGCGCGACTGAGCGCGTCAGATCGGACGTATCCCGCGGGGATCCGGAGACTGAGCCTTCAGCCGGCTGAGCCCCTCCTCGATGATCGCGATCTCCTCGTCGATCTTGCCGATCGGCAGGCTGAAATCATAGCCGGACCTGCTCTTCAGATCGACCGCGAGCCGCTGCCTGTGCATCATCAGCTCGTCCAGCCCACGGCGGTTCTTCAGCCGCACATAGGCGTCCACGATCTGCTCAATTGCGCTCGGCATGAAATCGGTCCCGGCAAAAAAGCCCGCGGCGCACCCACGCCGGCGGGACATTTTTGGTGTCGCGGTACGCAATACAAATCCGCGACGGATTCGTCGATACGACAGGCAGGTTGAGAACGCGTTACCGTTTGATGATTTCGTGATGGCGCCGGCATGAAAAGCCGCTGGCGATCACTCGCCAGCGGCCAAAGCCGGGTTCGAAAACGGATTCGGAATCAAATTTGGCCAGCCCCGGTTGGTGCATTCTAGCGGCACACGGGGGCTGCTTATGTTAGAAATGAAACAGAGGAACCGGCGGATACATCATTTGCTGTCGATGTGGCCGCCCGGCAACGCTAATCCGTGACGCAAAAATACTTGCGCGGCAGCCTGCGGTAGGCGCTGTAGCGGTAGTACGGCCTGTAGGCGTAGCCGCGATAGAGTGCGGGCGGCTCCTCGCCGTAATAGGCGCCGTGGTAGAAATTATAGACCGGCCCTTCGACGCAACGATAGGCATCCCACGTCGGACCGATGAAGGGCGCCACCCCGACCTCGGGCGGGATCGCCGGGTACGGCCCGCCGGCGGGCGCGGGCGTAGCGACGCTCAGTGCCGCGAGAAGGAAAAACCACGCGCTTCGCATGCGCTCGCTCCTGATACGGTGCAATACGCGCATGGAAGCACCGGAACGGCCGGCTGCGCAATCGCGGAGCCCGTCGCGCCCCGCGCCCGGTGCATTGTTGATAACCGGCACAAACCGCCCGCGGCTGGTGACAGGACGCACCGACGTGTTATCGGGGGATGACGCAGTTGCGAGACGGATCGGACACCCATGCGCATTACCCTCGTCGGCTCCCGCCATTTCGGCGTGACCACCCTGAACATGCTCCGGGAGCACGGCGTCCCGATCGTGCGGGTCGTCGTGGCCGACGCCGAGGATCGCCTCGCGGCGAGCGCCAAGGCGGCTGGCATCGAGGTGACGGTCCAGGCCAATCCGAAGCTGGTGGTCGCCTCCGAAATCGGCCCCGACACCGACCTGATCATCACCGCCCACAGCCACGCCCGGATCGGCAAGGACGCCCTGGCCGCCGCGAAGTACGGCGGGATCGGCTATCATCCCTCGCTGCTGCCGCGTCATCGGGGCAAAGCCGCTGTGGAATGGACCATCAAGGAAGGCGATCCGATCGCCGGCGGCACGATCTATCATCTTGCCGACCGCATGGACGCCGGCGCCATCGCCGCCCAGGACTGGTGCTTCGTCAAGAAGGGCGAGACGGCTCGCGAGCTCTGGGAGCGCGCGCTCGCTCCGCTCGGCCTCAAGCTGCTGGCCGACGTGATCGACTACGTCAAGGTCCACAAGGCGCTGCCCTCCAAGGTTCAGGACGAGCAGTTCGCGACCTTGGCGCCAAGTCTTTCGTGAGTCGTTCCCTGAGTCCTCTCCTGACGTTTACCCTTAACGTGAAGGCGCGTTGATTCTGCTTCGAAAATTGGAGCCGGAAACACAAATAAACTATTGTTTCCACTGGAACAATTTTCGCTTTGGCAATGCAACAAATTTCCGTCACATTTGGGCCGAATAAGCGTCAGCATATCAGACAGATTCAAGGACGGAATTCATGCGTTTTGGTCGCATTACGGCATTCTGTGCCGCTTCAGTTATCACCCTCGCCGCTCCCGCTTTCGCCCAGACCCCCTATGACGGCAACTGGCATGTCACCATCGTGACCAAGAGCGGTACCTGCGAGCCGACCGCGAGCTCCATGCTGACGGTTGCCGACGGCAAGATCACCGCGCCCGGCGCTAACGTTTCCGGCACCATCGGCAGCGGGGGACTTGTGAAAGTTTCGATCAATGGTGCATATGCCAACGGTCAACTCAGCGGCAACGCCGGATCGGGGAAGTGGAATGGAGCATCTGCAGGCATACCGTGCAGTGGGCGGTGGGAAGCATCGCGCCAGTAAGAAATTCGGGATCAGCGTCGTGAGCCGGCGGCTGCTGATCGCGGCCGCCGTTTTGTTTGCGGCGGGGATCGCCAACTCTGAGAGCCAGGCCCAGTCCGGCCCGTTCGCCCCGCTGGCGGGGAGCTGGAGCGGTGCCGGCACCGTCACGCTCGATGACGGCTCGACCGAGCGGATCCGCTGCCGGGCCAGATACGCCCCGATCGGACCGACGATGGAGATGTCGCTGACCTGCGCCAGCGACGCCTACAAGTTCAATCTCGGCGCCAACGTCAGGGCTGAAGGCGGCACTATTGGCGGCAGCTGGTCCGAGGCCAGCCGCAACATCTCCGGCTCGCTCCAGGGCCGCGGTGCCGGCGGAAACTACGAGCTGGTCGCCTCAACCGCCGGCTTCAACGCCAACATCACGCTGAAGACGTCCGGCAACAAGCAGAGCGTCACGATGCGCGCGGACAGCCAGTTCCGCGGCGCCAACATCTCGCTGTCGCGCTAAGGCGGACCGCGTTCAAGCCAAAAGCCCCGGCGATTCCGCCGGGGCTTTTTTTATCCGTTTTATACGTTCGGCACGAACGCCGTGACCTCGATTTCGACCTTGGCGCGCTCGTCCACGAGACCGCCGATGTAGAGCAGCGTCGAGGGCGGAAAATTGCGCCCCAGCGTTTCCTTCCAGGCCGCGCCGATGCCGGCGCCCGCGGCCTCATATTCGCTGCGGCTGGTCAGGTACCAGGTCAGGCGGACGATGTGCTCCGGACCGGCTCCGGCCTCGCCAAGGAGCTTGATGATCCGCTTCAGCGCGGTTGCGATCTGCGCCGCCATGTCAGGCGCGTAATTGCCGGTCTCGTCGCCGCCGGTCTGCCCGGCCAGCACCACCCAGCGGCCCGGCCCTTCGGCCACCACGCCGTGAGAAAAGCCCCGCGGTTTCTTCCATTCAGCCGGCTGCAAGATTTGCATGAGCGAAGATCTCCCTTTTCTTGTTGTTCAATGATGCCTTAGCACGCCGCCCTGCATCGCTGCATCCGCAGTTTTGGCCGTTGCAAACGCCGGCGATGTCGCCGATACCAGCCCTCCCCTCAGGCTCGATCGCCCGCACCAGCAACGATGACCGCGACACCGTCCAAAACGATGGCTGCACTGTGGATGGCCGGCTGGCTGGCGCTGATGCTGGTCATGGCGGTTGCCGGCCGTGAGACCACGCGCGAGCTGAACGTCTTCCAGATCATGGAAGTGCGCTCGGTGATCGGGTTCACGCTGCTGCTGCCGATCATCTACCGGGCCGGCGGTTTCAAGGCGGTCGCGACCAAACGCCTGCCCCAGCACCTCGCACGCAACGGGGTCCATTATTTCGCGCAGCTCGGCTGGTTCTACGCACTGACGCTGATCGGGATCGGCCAGGTCGTCGCGATCGAATTCACCATGCCGATCTGGACCGCGCTGCTGGCCGCGACGTTTCTGTCCGAGCGCGTGACCGTGTGGAAGATCGCCGCCATCGCGCTCGGCATCGTCGGCGTCGTCATGATCGTGCGGCCCGCCACCGGCGAGATCAATCCGGGACAGCTGATCGCGCTCGGGGCCGCGATCGGCTTCAGCATTTCCATGATCTTGGCGAAATCGCTGACCCGGACCGAGAGCGCATTGTCGATCCTGTTCTGGATGATCGTCGTGCAGATGGTCGTGGGCCTGCTGCCGACGCTCTATGTCTGGACCTGGCCGTCAGCCACGCTCTGGGGATGGCTCTTCGTCATCGGGGTCTGCGGCACATTCTCGCACTATTGCCTCGCCAGTGCGCTCCGCTACGCGGATGCAACCATCGTGGTGCCGATGGACTTCTTGCGGGTGCCGCTCACCGCGACTGTCGGCTGGCTGCTGTATTCGGAGCGGCTCGACGCCTGGACCGTGCTCGGCGCGACGCTGATCCTGTGCGGCAATCTTCTGAACCTGAAGCCGACCGCTCCGGTTCCCGCCCGCGCGCAGTGAACCTCGCGCAGCCTCACGCGACAAAAACGAAGTGGCCGTGTGATCTGGATCACGTTGGAGGGTCTTTCCATCGTGCACATTCGGCCACACAGCAGCGGGTTGAATACGACGTACCGCCGTTTTGGTGGCGCGAAGTCGGGCACTTCGTGTAGGTTCGTTGCCAATTTGTTGCTGCCTGCAATTCGATTCTGTTGGGGATTTCAGATGCGCACTCTCACCCTGCTCGCTTCGCTGATGTGCATGGCACTGTCGGTCAGTGCCGCGAAGGCCGACCGCCGTGTCGCTTTCGTCGTCGGCAACGGCTCCTACAAGAACGTCGCACAATTGCCGAACCCGCCGATCGACGCCAAGGCGATGGCGGCGACCCTGCGCAATGTCGGCTTCGAGGTGATCGAAGGATCCAACCTCACCCGCGACCAGATGACGGAGAAGCTCCTGGACTTCGGCCGCAAGGCGCAAGGCTCCGATGTCGCAGTGTTCTACTACGCCGGCCACGGCATCGCGGTCAGCGGCAGCAACTACCTCCTGCCCGTCGACGCCGACATCAAGTCGGAGATGGACGTCAAGCTCGGCGCAGCCATCAATATCGACCTGACGCTCGAGCAGACCATGGGCGACGCCAAGGTCAAGCTCGTCTTCCTCGACGCCTGCCGCGACAATCCGTTCGCCGCCAAGATCAAGTCGAACTCGGCAACGCGCAGCGTCAACGTGCAGAGCGGTCTTGCCGAGATGAAGTCGGGCGAAGGCACGCTGATCGCGTTCGCCACCGGCCCGGGCCAGACCGCGCTCGACGGCCAGGAGGGCAACAACAGCCCGTTCACCCGCGCGCTGATCGACAACATCACCAAGCCCGGCGTCGAGATCCAGCAGGCGATGACCTCGGTGCGCGCCCAGGTCAACGAAGAGACCCGCAAGGGCCAGCTTCCCTGGGGCCACACCAACCTGATCGGCGCGGTCTATCTCAACCCGTCGCAGCAGACGCAGGTTGCCAACGCAGCCCCGACCGCTTCCGGAAACGTGCCGGCGGCAGCGAGCAGCTCCGACGGTGTCGAGCTCGAATACTGGCGCTCGGTCAAGGAATCCAACAAGCCGGAAGAGCTCAACGCCTATCTCTCGGCCTATCCGAACGGCCAGTTCAAGGCGCTGGCGCTGGCGCGGCTTGCGGCGATCAAGAGCGGCCCGTCCACGGCGACCCGCAATCTGAACTCCGGGATCGATCCCGCCACCTTCACCGACGACTCCACCCAGCTCACCGAGGACCAGATCGGCCTCGACAAGGGCCAGCGCCGCGACGTGCAGCGCCGCCTGACCGGGCTCGGCTTCGACACCAAGGTGACCGGTGCCTTCTCCGACGAGACCCGCTCGGTGCTGAAGCGCTGGCAGGCCGCCCGCGGCTACCCGTCGACGGGCTACCTCAACAAGCTCCAGCACAGGGCCCTGCTGTCCGAGATCGTGGCGGCCGCGCCGGCCACCGCGAGCGACGACAGCGCGAAGCCGGCCCGGCGTGCTGCCCCGGCCCAGGCCCAGAGCAGCGCACCGGTTCAGCATCGCAACAGCGGCGGCGGCGATGCCGGCGCAGCCTTCGTCGGCGGTGTCGTCGGCGGCATGATGGGCGGCATGTTCCGCCGTTGAGGCGAGACCCGGCTCCAAAACGCAAAAAGGCCCGGCGAGAGCCGGGCCTTTTTCGTGGTGCCAATGGCTAGTAATCTTGGGTGAACCAAGGCACGAGCGTCCGGATCCGCGGCATCGCCTGCATCGTAATGCTCGTCCGAGCCATCTCCGCGATGCGCGGCGCCAGTGATGAGAGATCGCCACGGCGGGTCACCAGAAGCAGCTCACGAAAAAATCCGGGGCCCGGCAGAGGTAGAGCGCTGACTTGACCAGCGTGAGCGAGCCCCTGCAACAGACACAGCGGCGTGGTGATCGCCACGCCCATCCCGGTGGCGACCATGGCGACCAGGCTGTCCGAGGTGTCAAACTGAAAGGCCCGCGGTGGGCGAATGCCCAAACGGCTCAGATGACGCTCGACCTGCGCGCCTGCATAGGAGCGTTCGCTGTACCGGACCAAGCGATGCCGGGTCAGGATCTCCCGCAAATCAAGGTCAGCAAATTCGGCTTCCAATCCGCGCGGCACCACCAGCAGATTTGGCTCGCGGTAAAACGGGAAGCGCTCGATATCATACAGGTCATCCATCGCATCGCATGTGATCGCCGCGTCGATCGTTCGGTGGACCAGCGCCTCGGCATGCGAGTGAGCAAGGCCCGACCAAACGGACAGACTCAGTGCGACCTCGCCCGTCATGAGCTCCTTGACGAGGTGTGCGCCGACCGTGGCGGCATAGGAGTCGATGAGGCCGAGCCTCAGATCGACACGCTCAGGCAGTTTCGCTGCGTCCCGGAGTGCGCTGAGTAACGTGTCAAAGTCGCGATTCAGATCGCGAACACGGCCAGCAAGGATGCAGCCCGCCCGCGTCAGTGTAAGCGGCCTCCGACTACGGTTGAAGAACGCGACGCCGATCGAGGCCTCGGCCCGCCGCACAGCCTGCGAAACCGCTGATTGCGTCATCCCGAACTGACGGGACGCCTGAAGCATGCTGCCGGACTCCGCGACGGCAGCGACAATCTGCAAGCTTCGCAAGTCTGGAACAGGTGGCGTCATATCCATAGCTTAAGCAGAAGTCATATTAACATGCAAATTGCCTTCATTATATGAATTATCCTTGTAGAAGAGCCGCATCCGAAAGCAGACTTCGGATCGTCCTAACAATTAAGCAGTCCCGATCCATGAGCGAGCAAGCGGATATTCTGGTGATCGGCCTCGGTGCCATGGGCAGCGCGGCCCTCTATCAACTGGCCAGGCGAGGGGTAAAGGCGGTCGGCCTCGATCGCTTTTCCCCGCCCCACACGATGGGATCCAGCCACGGCGAAACCCGCATCACCCGGCAGGCGGTCGGCGAAGGGCGCGATTACGTGCCCCTGGTGCTGGATACCCACCGGATCTGGCGTGAGCTCGAAGCCGAGACGTCTGCGGAGCTGCTGAACCCGTGCGGCCTCGTCGTCATGGCGCCCGGTGTCGGCGAGACGTCACACCACGGCAAGCCGGATTTCGTCGCGCGCTCGATCGGGGCGGCGCGTGACTTCGGCATCGCGCATGAAGTGATCGACGGGCGGGAGGTGGCCCATCGCTTCCCGCAGTTCCTGAATCTTCAGGGTAACGAGAAGGCCTATTACGAGCCCGGCGGAGGGTACGTTTTTCCGGAGCGCTGCATCAAGGCGCAGCTGACGCGCGCGGAGCAGCTCGGCGCAACGATCCGCACCGGAGTCGAGGTTCTCTCGATCGCGCAGCGCGGCTCCGCCGTTCGGGTGGAAACGTCCTCGGGCACATTCGAGGCGGACCAGGTGGTGGTGTCGGCCGGCGGCTGGAATGCCCACCTGCTCGGCGCGCCGTTTGACCGCGTGCTCACGGTGAAACGGCAGGTGCTGCATTGGTACGAGCTCGACGATACCAGCGCGTATCGCGCCGACGCCCCTGTGTTCATCTGGATGCATGGCGCGACCGATGTCGACTACCTCTACGGCTTCCCGCCGTTGCCTGGCGATCGTCGTCTCAAGGTCGCGACCGAGCAGTACGAGACCAACACGACGGCCGACGCCATCGACCGCACCGTCGATCCCGCGGAATCGGCTGAAATGTACCGGAAGCACGTCGCGGGGCGGCTCGCCGGCGCCACGCCGCGCGTCGCGCAGGCGGCCGCCTGCATCTACACGGTGACGCCCGATCGGGGCTTCATCATCGACCGCCATCCCGACCAGGACAGGATTTGTGTCGTCTCGGCGTGCTCGGGCCACGGCTTCAAGCACTCGGCAGGTATCGGCAACGTCGTAGCCGGGATGGTGACCGACGGTCGAAGTGCCATCGACCTCAGCCCATTCTCCATCTCCCGTTTTTCGTGACGTTTGGCACGAGCCTTGTATCTTGAACAAGCGCGCGCAGCGCGCGTCGTGATCACAATCCTGGAGGCGTCATCCGATGAGAGACATTGTCCGTTCCATGATGACAGGCATCGCGGCGCTGCTGCTGCTTGGCAGCGCCCAAGCAGCTGATGGCGTCGATGCCATCAAGCAGCGCGGCACGTTGAATGTCGGCGTCAAGGCTGACTACAAGCCCTTCGGCTTCCGCGATCCCACCGGAAACGTGGTCGGAATCGAGCCGGATCTCGCCGCAGACATTGCCAAGCGCCTCGGCGTCAAACTCGAACTCGTTCCGGTCGCGGCCTCCAACAGGATCGAATTTCTTCAGCAGGGAAAGGTCGACCTGCTGATCGCGACCATGTCGGACAGGCCGGAGCGCCGTCGCGTGGTTCAAGCCATCGAACCGCTGTACTACTCGGACTATGTGAACATCCTTCTCAACAAGAAGTCCGGCATCAAGGACTGGGCCGAGCTCAAGGGAAAACCCGTCTGTGCAACGTCGGGGGCCTGGTACAACAAGGACGTTGCCAAATCCTACGGCCCCGAAATCGTTGCGTTCGACGGCTCGGAGAAGCCTCTGTTCGCCATGAAGCAGGGCAACTGCATCGGCTATGTCTACGATCAGACCTTCCTGCAAGGCAAGCTGCTCGAGGACGAGTGGAAGGCGGACTACGACTTGCCCCTGAAAGGTATTTTGCCATCGCCATGGATGATGGCTGTCGCGCTCGATAATGCCAGCCTTCAGAAGCTGCTCGAAGATACGACAAAGGACTGGATGAAGACCGGCTTCATCGTGGCAGCGGAAAAGAAGTGGGGCATTACGCCGACCGAGTATTCGCTGCTCATGCACGAGCAATACAAGGACAAATAGACGCGTAAGGCGGAGCGCCAGATCCGTCTTGCGCTCCGAACAGGTCGAGCCAATGCACTGATACGAGGCATCGCCTCAACAGTTTGGTGTCGCGCAAAATGCACGAAATCGGCGACTGGTTTCAACGGCTCTACGAAACGACGGGGCTGAATTTCTCCGTATTCTACGATGCCTACGATTGGGACCGCTATTTCGGCGGGCTCAAGATGACGTTGCTTCTGAGCGTCACGACCATCCTGCTGAGCCTCATCATCGGCGCGGTCGGCGCCTTGCTGCAGGGCAGTCCGTCCATGCTGCTGCGGTTGCCCGTCAACGCTTTCGTGGTGGTGTTCCGCAACACGCCGCCGCTGGTCCAGATCTTCTTTTTCTATTTCGGCCTCGGCACCATGCTCCCGGCGGTCGAGGCGGCGGGCATGCGCGTTCCGCTGCTGAGCAACGTCCAATGGGCCATCATTTCGCTGTCGCTGTTCGCGGGCGCCTTCAACGTCGAAATCTTCCGCTCCGGCATCGAGGCGGTGCCGAGGACGACGCTGGAAGCCGCGGAGGCGCTCGGATACACGCGCCTCAAGGCTTACGTCCATATCGTCCTTCCGCTGGCCATTCGCGTCTGCCTTCCCGCACTGAACAACAACCTCGTCAACCTGCTCAAGACGACCACCCTCGCCTACGCGATCGCCGTTCCCGAGACGCTGTATGCGGTCAAGCAGATCTGGTCGGAATCGCAGAACGTCTTCGAAATGATGGTCGTATTGCTGGCGACCTACGGCATCCTTGTCGGCGTCCTCGTCTGGCTGATGCATCGCTGGGAGCGGGCGATGCGCATCCCGGGATACGCCCGATGAAAGGCGCCCAGCCCGAGCACAGGCTTGCCGTCCTTCTGCCGTATCGTCCCGTGCCGACCCGGATGTCCGTTCGGATCGGCCCGCTGGCCGCCGCGATCCTCGGTTTCTGCGCCATCATGGCCGCGTCCACCGCGTGGGCGCAGACCGGACCGGCGGTGCTGTCCCCGCTGCAAGTCATTGTGAAGTGGTCGCCGCTGCTGCTGCGCGGGTTCGCCTTCAACATCCTGATCTCCCTGCTGGCCATGCTGCTGGGGACCGTCGCCGGGCTTGGCCTGGGTCTGGGGTTGTTGTCGGAGTTTCGACCGCTCGCCGCCGTCAGCTGGCTCCTGACTCAATTCTTCCGCAACGCGCCCTGGCTGGTGCTGCTGTTCTTCGTCATGTTTCTGGTGCCCTTCCAGGTCACCCTCTTCAAGACCACCATCCCGTTACCGGACTGGATCAAGGCAACGGTCGGCTTCGCATTGCCTGTCATGGCGAATGTCGCCGAGGTCGTGCGCGGTGCCGTCCGCTCCATTCCGTCGACGCAATGGGAGGCGGCGGAATCGCTCTCGTTCACACGGCGCCAGACGATGTGGCTGATCATGCTGCCACAGTGCATCAAGCGCATGCTGCCGCCCTGGATGAACGTCTATGCGCTGGTCGCGATGTCGACGGTGCTGGCATCGATCGTCGGTGTTTCGGAAATGCTCACCCTGACTGCGCAGGTGCATGCCGCCGAAGGCGGCAGGCCGGAGCTGTTCGCGCCGCTCTACGGTTTCGCGCTGCTGTGTTTCTTTCTCTACTGTTATCCGATCAACCTCTGGACCGCGCGTCTCGAGCGTCGGTTCCGCATACGCTGAGGAAGCAGTGCATGGCCACGAGCTGGACTCCGGATCAGCCCATCGTCCAATGCGTCGACGTCAGAAAGTCGTTCGGAGCTCTCGAGGTCCTGAAAGGCATCAGCCTGTCGGTCAAAAAGAGCGAGGTGATCTGTATCATCGGCCCGTCCGGATCAGGGAAATCCACGCTGATCCGCTGCATTAATGCGCTCCAGCCGATCACGTCCGGCAGCATTCAGATCGAAGGCATCGAGGTGTCCGATCCCAGGCTCGACAAGCTGGCGCTGCGCCGCAAGGTCGGGATGGTGTTTCAGCAGTACAATCTTTTCCCGCACAAGACCGCGCTCCAGAACGTGATGATGGCGCCGATCCATGTTCTCGGCCAGAAACGTGCCGAGGTCGAAGCGCGCGCCCGGGCGCTGCTTGCCAAGGTTCGGCTCGCGGGGAAGGAGGATACCTATCCCGGTGAGCTCTCCGGCGGACAGCAGCAGCGCGTGGCCATCGCCCGCTCGCTGGCGATGCGACCGGACATCATGCTGTTCGACGAAGTTACGGCCGCCCTCGATCCGGAAACGGTCAAGGAGGTCCTGGTCACCATCCGGGAGCTGGCCGAGGATGGCATGACATGCCTCCTCGTCACCCATGAGATGAACTTCGCGCGTGAGGTCGCCGATCACGTCTACTTCACCGACCGCGGTGTGATCGTCGAGCACGGGCCGCCGGAAGCCTTGTTTACGGCGGCCAAGGACGAACGAACGCAGCGGTTTCTGTCGCAGGTCCTCTGAGTTCGCCGGCGCGCCGCCCTTCGGCGCCCCCGGCAGGAGGCGCTACTTCCCCGCCGCCTTGCGCAGCGCCTCGTTGATGCGGTCCTGCCAGCCGGGACCGCCCTGCTGGAAGAACTCCAGCACGTCCTGGTCGATGCGCAGCGTGACCTGCTCCTTGATTCCCGGCGCCACGTTCGGCTTCGGTGGCGCCACGGCGACCTTGGCGGTCACCTTCTTGAACGCCGCTTCGGCCTCCGACCGCGCATCGCCAAGCGTGCGCGGCCGCCTCGGTTGATCCGTCATGTCCTAGATTCCCTCAAACAGAGCCGTCGAAAGATACCGCTCGGAGAAGGACGGCACTATAGCCAGAATGGTTTTTCCCGCAGCTTCCGGCCGCTTGCCGATCTGGAGCGCCGCCGCGATCGCCGCGCCCGAGGAGATGCCGCCGGGAATGCCCTCATGCCGCGCCAGCGCCCGGGTGGTCTCGATTGCGGTCGTCGAGTTGATCTTCACGATCTCGTCAATCACCGAGCGGTCGAGGATGTCGGGCACGAAGCCGGCGCCGATGCCCTGGATCTTGTGCGGCGTGTGCTGGCCGCCTGAGAGCACCGGGCTTTCCTCCGGCTCGACCGCCACGACCCGCAGGGACGGCTTGCGCGGCTTGAGCACCTGGCCGACGCCGGTGATGGTGCCGCCGGTACCGACGCCGGCGACGAAGAAATCGACGTTGCCGCCGGTGTCGTTCCAGATCTCCTCGGCGGTGGTGCGGCGGTGCACCTCGGGATTGGCGAGGTTCTTGAACTGCTGCGGCATGACCGAATTCGGCGTCGTCTTCAGGAGCTCCTCGGCGGTCGCGATCGCGCCCTTCATGCCCTGCGCTGCCGGCGTCAGCACCAGCTCTGCGCCGAGAAAGGCCAGCATCTTGCGCCGCTCGATCGACATCGATTCCGGCATCACCAGCTTGAGCCGGTAACCACGCGAGGCCGCGACGAAGGCGAGCGCGATGCCGGTGTTGCCCGAGGTCGGCTCGATCAGCACGGTGTCAGGCTTGACGATGCCGGCCTTCTCCATCGCGATGATCATGGCCGCGCCGATGCGGTCCTTCACGCTCGCGGCGGGATTGAAATATTCAAGTTTTGCCAAAATCGTCGCGTTGACGCCGTGCATGCCCGGCAGCCGCTGCAAGCGCACGATCGGCGTGTCGCCAAAGGCCTCGACGATCGAAGAGTAGATCCGGCCGCGGCCGGGCTGGTGCGCTGCACCCGTGTTGGACGATGCGTCCATGATGAACTCCCTGTGACGACAATTTCTGTTTCTGCAGCGTCTCTTGTGCAGTAACGGACAGCTTGGGACGACACGCAAGCGACAATGCGGCACATGTTAAATACGCTGCATCGCAAAATCGCGTGAGCTGTAATTATCAGAAAACCAACGCATTTGTGTTGCGACCTCGTCAACTGATTCGGTCTATGTTAGGCTTAGGTCTCAAAGCCAGAGAGGTCACCACGATGTCAGCAGTCGCTGAAGTGTTGTCGACCGTCGCACATCACCGCGCCCCGCGTTGCAGCGAGTTGCCGACCTGCCCGGTCTGCGCCGACTCGATGGTCGCCGCCGAAGCATCCGCCTACATCTCTGACCATATGATCAGCTATCTCTGGACCTGCGACAATTGCGGCTATGGCTTCGTGACCAAGCACGCCGTCAAGCAGCGGATCGTCTGCAACTGACTAGCGCGGGGCGATGTCGCCCCTCGCCCAGTCTTGGCGCGTACGCTGGTAGAACTCGTCGAACGTCCCGTGTGCGATCGCGTCCCTGATGCCCTGCATCAGGAACTGGTAGTAGGCGATATTGATCTCGGAGAGCAGCATGGCGCCCAGCGTCTCGCCCGCCTTGACGAGATGATGCAGGTAGGCGCGCGCGTAGTTGCGCGCCGACGGCCAGGAACTCGCTTCGTCGAGCGGACGCGGATCGTCGGCGTGGCGCGCGTTGCGCAAATTGACCTGGCCGAAGCGCGTGAAGGCAACGCCATGACGGCCATTGCGCGTCGGCATCACGCAATCGAACATGTCGATGCCGCGCTTGACCGCTTCGAGGATGTCGTCGGGCGTGCCGACGCCCATCAGGTAGCGCGGCCGCTCTCTCGGCAGCATCGGTGCGGTCTCGTCGATCATCGCCAGCATCACCGCCTGCGGCTCGCCGACGGCAAGTCCGCCGATCGCATAGCCGTGGAAGCCGATTGCGACGAGGCCTTCGGCGCTGGCGTGACGAAGCTGCGGCACGTCGCCGCCCTGCACGATGCCGAACAGCATGTAACCGTCGGGCGCACTCTCGAATGCGCGCTTGCTTCGCTCGGCCCAGCGCAGCGACAGCCGCATCGCCCGTTCGATGTCGTCCCGCTCGGCCGGCAGCCGTACGCATTCGTCCATCTGCATGGCAATGTCGGAGCCGAGGAAGCGCTGCACCTCGATCGAGCGCTCCGGTGACAGCTCGACCTTGGCGCCGTCGATATGCGAACGGAATGTGACGGCGTTCTCGGTGACCTTGCGCAGGTCCGACAGCGACATCACCTGGAATCCGCCGGAATCCGTCAGCATCGGCCCGTTCCAGCCAGTGAACCGCTGCAGGCCGCCGAGCGCCGAGATCCGCTCG
Organism: Bradyrhizobium sp. 604_D8_N2_3; assembly: GCF_051810765.1. Classification (NCBI taxonomy): domain Bacteria; kingdom Pseudomonadati; phylum Pseudomonadota; class Alphaproteobacteria; order Hyphomicrobiales; family Nitrobacteraceae; genus Bradyrhizobium; species Bradyrhizobium sp. 604_D8_N2_3. The sequence goes on from NZ_JBPWPM010000001.1 coordinate 5,031,235, forward strand.
GCGCCGGGACGCAGCATCAGATGATAGGTGTTGCCGAGCACGATGTCGGCGCCGGCCTCGCGCACCTCGCGCCAGTGCATGCCCTTCATGGCGCCGGCGGTTCCGACCGGCATGAAGGCCGGCGTCCGCACCACGCCATGCGGCGTGGTCAGGCGCCCGGTGCGCGCGGCGCCATCGGTGGCGAGCAGTTCGAAATGATTGGGTAGACCGGTGTCAGGAAGATTCATGGTCGTGCTTATTGCGTGTCGGAAGAGGCTGATCAACCCGCTCGGACCACGCCAGAGCCGGCTTGTGGCTCAGAGCGGGACACATTTGACGCCGACTTGATCGCCCGGCGCGCTTGCCAAACAAAACGATACAGTGTAGTTTTTGCGCGGGGCTGGACGAGATGCCGCGGTGAATTTTGCCGGCGGCAGTATTTGCGTGATCGCCAGCCACCGACAATGCCCTCCGCTTCATCTTCGACCGAAATGTCCGGCCCCTCGCGCGGCTGGATCAGACAGACAGGCGCCCGCCTGACCGGATTCCTGGTTCTGGCGTGCAGCCTGGCACTCGGCGCCTGCACCTCCCTGCCCCGCACGCCCTATACGGCCGCTGAGGCCAGCACGTCGCGCGTGCTCGATATCGACGGCTTGCGCCGCTACGCCGACGAGCCCGTCACGAAATTCAGCTTCGAGAAGGACACCAGCACCGCGACGAAGTCCTATCTGGCGCTCTCCGGCGGCGGCGCCGATGGCGCCTACGGCGTCGGCGTGCTCAACGGCTGGACCACGGCGCGCACCCGGCCGACCTTCTCGGTCGTCTCGGGCGTGAGCACCGGCGGTCTGATCGCACCGTTTGCGTATCTCGGCTCGCAATATGACGACACGCTCAGGGAGCTCTACACCAGCGGCATCGCGGAGAGCCTCCTGAGCGATCCCAGCATCATGCGTGTGCTGTTCGGATCCGGCCTGTTCGGCAACACGCGGCTGCGCGAGCTCGTCGCCCGCTATGTCGGGCCGGAGATCATGGCGCAGGTCGCGCGTGAAAACGCCAAGGGCCGAAAGCTGCTGGTGGTGACCACCGATCTCGACACCCAGCGGACCGCCATCTGGGACATGGGCAAGATCGCAGCGGTCGGAACACCCGAGGCGCTAAAACTGTTTCGCGACGTGATGGCGGCCTCCGCCAGCATTCCCCTGGTGTTTCCGCCTATCATGATCGACGCCGAAGGCCAGGGCCGCAGATTTCAGGAGATGCATGTCGACGGCGGCGTGACGGCGCCGGTGCTGACGCTGCCGGAAGCCCTGCTCTCCCAGGACCGCCTGCCCGGCAACGCGCGGATGAACATCTACATCCTCGTCAACAAGAAGATCGAACGCAATTTCGAGCTCGTGTCCAACAGCACCATCGACGTGGCCTCGCGCAGCCTGTCGTCGATCACCCAGTCGCAGACGCGCTCGATCATCTTCTCGACCTATGATTTCGCCAAGCGCAACAATCTCGGCTTCCACCTCTCCTACATCGCGCGCGATTACCCCGCGCCGCCTTCGGAAGGGTTCGACACCGCCTATATGCGGGCGCTGTATCAGTACGGATACGAGAAGGCTGCCTCCGGCCAGGCCTGGACTTCGAAGCTGCCGTAGTGATCTCTCGTGACGGAACGAGACCGTGCCGAAACCGTTGAAGATATGGCCAATTCGGCCAGATTCGCGATGACGCCCCCGCTCCCGCGCGATATAGAGCAAATGACGACGATTAGAAGCGCGCAGGAATCATTGGGCATGGGATTGACTGCGACCAGGACAAAACCGGCGGCGCCACGGCGCGAGGTGCCGAAATCACGCGGCGGCCGTCCGACGAAGACCGCTGCGATCGAGCGCGATCAGCGGCTGATCGAGGTCGCCACCCGCCTGTTCCTGGACCGCGGCTTCGACGCGACCTCGCTCGACGCGGTCGCGGAAGCCGCTCGGGTCAGCAAACCCACCGTCTATTCCCGTTACGGGGACAAGCGTGGCCTGTTTGCCGCCGTGCTGAGGCGCGAAATCGCGCGCTGGCTTGCGCCGCTATCGGCAGCCGCCGAGACCCAGATCTCCAGCGCTTCGGACATTTCGGTCGAGCAGAGGCTGGTCGAGATCGGGCGCGAGATGCTGACCTTCACCTGCGGGCCCGATGCCGTCGCATTCAGCCGCATGATGACGTCACAGGCCATCAACTTCCCCGACATCGCCAAGCTCGGCAAGGAGGAAGGCTGGCTGAAGGCCGTCGCAACCACCGCCCGCTTCTTCGACCGTCTGGTGGCGCAGGGCGCACTCGACGTCGACGACACCACGATCGCGGCAGAGGTGTTCCTCGACGTCGTCGTCGGTCACACCCACCGCCTGGCGACGTTCGGCACGGCGCTGGAATTGAAGGCCGCCGAGAAGCGCATGCGCGCGGCGATCAAGCTGTTCCTGGCCGGCGCGCTGGGACCAGCAGACCGCATCCAGAGCGCCGCAAAGGGCACACAGCGGCGGCGCCCGTCCCGCTGACAATTCCGTGAGGTAGTGACGTTTCCCCCTGGAGGTTACGCCCGCGTCGTTGACCAAAACAAAACGATACGGTATGGTTTAGTTATAAGCGATACGGACCGCTTTTTCACCAGCCCCAAAGAGGTCCGTCCCGCCCAAGATCGCCGTGCCGGGTTCAGCCCGCTGCGACGCTCCGCGGCCGGCCGATGCCCAAGGTCGGCCGCGAATTCTTTACGATCATCCGGCACACTCGCTGGCCGAGGGTTTCGAGCATGACGACAGCCAAACGATTGACCTCGCGATTGCTTGCGATCGCCTTGCCGGCGCTGCTCCTTGCCGCGCCGGCGCAGGCGACCGTGGCCGCGGGCACGCCAACCGCGCTTCACGGCGACACAGATGGTGATGCTGAAGCAGACCGCCAAGCGGTCAGCCGCGAAATCGAACGATTCCGCAGCTCGTCGATCTCGATCGGCCAGGCCATGGCGATTGCGGAAGCCCGTCATGCCGGTGCCACGACGGCGGATGTGAGTTTCGACGGAGCCTCCGGCGTGCCGGTCTACCGGGTGAAGACCCTGCACAACGACCGCATCTGGCGCCACACCATCAACGCCGCAACCGGCGAGCTCGTCGGCGGCGAAGCCGCCCTCCCCCTCGCCGAGCTCGATCTCGACGACCGCAGCAACCTCGCGGCGCTCGGTGCCATCAAGCACCGCCTTGCGGATGCCGTGCACGTCGCCGAACGTGCGGCCTCGGGCAAGGCGATCAGCGGCGGACTGGTGCGCGAACGCGGCCGGCTGAATTTCGCGATCGTCGTCATCAGCGGCGACAACCTCAAGGAGGTCATCCTGGAGCCGCCGGGCGCCCGGGCGAAATAGCGGCGGCCACAATCCCGCCGAAAAGCCATTGACGGGCGCGAAACTCTCCCGCATAAGTCGCCGCCATGTTCACGACCACCAAACGCACGACTAAAACCACCACGGCCTTCGGGGCCCGGGGAGGCGTGCGCGCGTAGGTCGTCGACTTAAACGCAATCCACTCTACCGAAGCTCCGACCTCTGGTCCGGGGCTTTTTTGTTGTCTTCAGCTCAATGCAATGGAGGAGAATGTGAGTAACGATCCCGTCGTCGCGATTGTCGGCGTCACCGGTGCGGTGGGCGCCGAATTCATCGCCACCATGGACAAGCGCGGCTTTCGCGTCGGCAAGCTCAAGGCGCTCGCAAGCGCCCGCTCGGCCGGCAAGACGGTATCGTTCCGCGGGCAGGACGTCGTCATCGAAGAGCTCACCGAGCGCGCCTTCGAGGGCGTCGACATCGCCCTGTTCTCCGCCGGCGGCAGCATCTCCAAGAAGTTCGCGCCAATCGCGGTGAAGGCCGGCGCCGTCGTGGTCGACAACTCCTCCGCCTTCCGCATGGACCCGAACGTGCCGCTGGTGATCCCCGAGATCAACGCGAACCGCATCCGCGACCACAAGGGCATCATCGCCAACCCGAACTGCGCCGCCATCACCGCGCTGGTGCCGCTCTGGCCGATCCACCAGACGAACCGCATCAAGCGCGTCATCATCTCGACCTACCAGGCGGCCTCCGGCGCCGGCGCCGCCGCGATGGACGAGCTCGTCGAGTCCACCCGCGCCAATCTCAACGGGCAGGTCTATACGCCCAAGGTGATGCCGCACCCTTACGCCTTCAATCTCTTCAACCACAACACCGCCGTCGATCCTGAAACCGGCTACAACGACGAAGAGACCAAGGTCATCAACGAAACCCGCAAGATCTTCGAGGACGAGAAGATCGCGATCGGCGTCACCTGCGTCCGCGTGCCGGTGCTGCGCGCCCATTGCGAGGCGATCACCTTCGAATGCGAGAAGCCGATCAGCGAGGACCAGGTCCGTGCCATCATGGCGCAGGCGCCCGGCGTGAAGCTCGTCGACGACCGCGTGAAGAACTACTTCCCGATGCCGATCGACGCCTCGGGCCAGGACGATGTCCTGGTCGGCCGCATCCGCAAGGATCTCAGCGATCCCTCAGGGCATTCGATCTCGATGTTCGTGGCGGCGGACCAGCTGCTCAAGGGCGCCGCGCTGAACGCGGTGCAGATCGCGGAGTTGTTGCCGCAGCGGGTGATGGCGTAACGGAAGGTGCGTAGGGTGGGCAAAGGCGCGCAAGCGCCGTGCCCACCACTTCTCTCGCGCATTTAAGAAAGATGGTGGGCACGCTTCGCTTTGCCCACCCTACGGCGCCGAAATTAGTGGCGCCCGAAACAACAAGCACGCATCCCCGTACGAATAGAACCGGTACCCTTCCGCAATCGCGTGCGCATACGCTCGCTGCATCGCCTCGAGCCCGGAGAACGCCGACACCAGCATGAACAGCGTCGACTTCGGCAAATGGAAATTGGTCAGCAGGATATCGACGGCACGGAAGCGATAGCCGGGGGTGATGAAGATCGACGTCTCGGCTGTGAACGGCCGGATGGTGCCGTCCTCGCCGGCCGCGCTTTCGAGCAGCCGCAGTGACGTCGTGCCGACGGCGATGATGCGCCCGCCATTCTGCCGTGCGGTGTTGAGCCGCTCCGCCGTCTCGGCCGAGATCGTCCCCCACTCAGCATGCATCTTGTGGCCTTCGGTGTCGTCCGCCTTCACCGGCAGGAACGTTCCGGCACCGACGTGCAGCGTGACGCGGTTGATGCCGACGCCGCGATCGCGCAGCGCCTGCTCCAGCGCCGGGGTGAAATGCAGGCCCGCGGTGGGAGCCGCGACGGCGCCTTCGTTCGCAGCAAACATGGTCTGGTAGTCCGCGAGGTCCTGATCGTCGGGCGCACGCTTGGAGGCGATATAGGGCGGCAGCGGCGGGCTGCCGAGATCTTCGATCGCCTGATCCAGCGCCGGGCCGTGAAACGAGAATGACAGTGTCACTTCACCATCGGTGCCCTTGGCCTCGACCTCGGCGTCGAGATGGCCGAGCAGGCAAACCTTGCCCTCGTTGCCGAAGCGGATGCGGTCGCCTGCCACGAGCTTTTTTGCCGGCTTCACCAGCGCCTGCCAACGGGAACCATCGAGGCGCTTGATCAGCGTCGCCTCGATCTTGGGCTCGGTCTCGCGGCCGATGCGGCGGCCCTTGAGCTGCGCCGCGATCACCTTGGTGTCGTTGACGACGAGCTGGTCGCCCGCCTTCAGCCATTGCGGCAGCTCGGAAATGAGCTGGTCGCGCAGCGCGCCACCTTCCACGACCAGCATCTTCGCGGAGTCGCGCGGGCTCGCCGGGCGCAACGCGATGCGCTCGGCGGGCAGATCGAAATTGAAGAGATCAGTGCGCATGTCGGGCTCAGCGCCACGCAGTCAGACCCTCATGGTGAGGAGGCGCCTAGCGCCGTCTCGAACCATGAAGGCCGAGCTGCAACAGCGGGGCCTTCATCCTTCGAGACGCGCGTTCCGCGCTCCTCAGGATGAGGGTTGAGCGGTCACTCCGCGTCCGCGGCCATCCGCGCCTTGACGATCTTGTCGGGGTTCTGGACGGGCTCGCCGCGCTTGATCTTGTCGACGTTCTCCATGCCCTCGGTGACCTTGCCCCACACCGTGTACTGGTTGTCGAGGAAGCGGGCGTCGTCGAAGACGATGAAGAACTGGCTGTCGCCGGAATCGGGGCTGGCGGCGCGGGCCATCGAGGTGGTGCCGCGCACATGCGGTTCCTTGTTGAATTCCGCCTTCAGCTTCTTGCCGGAGCCGCCGGTGCCGGTGCCCTGCGGGCAGCCGGTCTGCGCCATGAAGCCCTCGATCACGCGGTGGAACACGATGCCGTCGTAAAAGCCCTCGCGGACCAGTTCCTTGATGCGCGCGACGTGGCCGGGCGCGAGATCGGGCCGCATCTCGATGGTGACGGGGCCCTGCGTGGTCTCGAGGATCAGGGTGTTTTCGGTGACGCTCATGCTCGTCTCTCTTGCGTTGGGGGTGAAGTCTTCCGGTTACGGAACTGGATCGCGAATGGACGTCCCGCGGCGGCGCCGGCCATTGCATCGGTAAATGGCATCGGCGTGCAGCGTTGCAGCGCCTCCATCACGGCGACCCGGTATTGCAGCCGGTCATTGTCGGAGGCCTCCGCGGATTCATAGGTAATCCTCGGATGGCCCAAAATGTTTCCGGCCCGGTTAAAGCTCACGACGACGGTGATGTCGATAGGGCGAGCCTTGCTGGGCGGCGGCGGCTTCCAGCAGGTCCGCAAGTGCTGGAAGATGTCCTGGATGGTGTTGACCTCTGCGTCTCCGGCGGCCGCGCCGGAAACGCCTGAAAGCAGCAGCGCGGCAGCCAGCAGAAGCCTATTGCCATAGCGCGCCATGGCCCCATCCTATTTGATGTCGGAAGCGACCTGGACCTTCACCATCTTGTCGGGATCGGCGACGGCGCCGCCGGCCGAACCGGGCGGTGCCTTCTTCAGCTTGTCGACGACGTCCATGCCCTGCACGACCTCGCCGATCACGGTGTACTGGTTATCGAGGCTGCCGCCGTCCGCGAACATGATGAAGAACTGCGAGTTGGCGCTGTCGACGCTGTCGCCGCGCCGCGCCATCCCGACGATGCCGCGGGCGAAATGAACCTTGGAGAATTCCTGCTTCAGGTTCGGATATTTCGAGCCGCCGGTGCCGTTGAATTTCTCGCCGTCGCCGGTCTGGGCCATGAAGCCGTCCATGACGCGATGGAAGGGCACGTTGTTGTAATAGCCCTCGCGCGCGAGCTGCTTGATGCGCTCGGCATGTTGGGGCGCAATGTCGTTCCGCAGCTTGATGACGATGCGGCCCTTGGTGGTGTCGATGACGATGGCGTTGGCCTTGTCGAGATTGGCCGGCAATTGCTGCGCCACCGCCGGGACCGCGCTGAAGAGCGCGGCAAAGATCGTGGCAAGAATTGCGAGACGACGGATCATGAGAACTCCGGATCAGGTAGGATGAAGAATTGCGCCGTTATCCGGCGAATTTGGCCTTGAGCAGGTTGGCGACGAGCGGCGGCACGAAGGTCGAGATATCTCCGCCCATGGCCGCGATTTGACGCACCAACGTGCCGGTAATTGGGCGGACGGCCGGAGAGGCCGGCAGGAACACGGTTTGGACGTCGGGCGCCATGGCGCCGTTCATCCCGGCGAGCTGCATCTCGTAGTCGAGGTCGGTGCCATCGCGCAGACCCCGAATCATGACAGTCGCGCCGTGCCTGCGTGCCGCGGTGACCGCAAGATCGTCGTAGGTCACGGCCTCAAGCGTACAGCCGACCTGGGCCGCGACCGGCCCGCAGACGTCATGGAGCATCTTGAGCCGCTCCTCGGTTGAGAACAGCGGCTTCTTGCCGGGATGGACCCCGATCGCGACCACGAGCCGATCGCACAGGGGGACACTGTTCCGGACCACGTCCAGATGGCCGTTGGTGATGGGGTCAAAGGAACCCGGATAGAAGGCGATACGCGGCATGTCCCCGTCCTACCGCGCCCGGCCCGGCCCGGCAAGCCAGACGGGTTCCCTGCCGGTTTTTCGGCGGCGCCGAGTCGGAATCCCCCGAATTGTTTCGTCCTCGGGACGGCCATGAAACAAAACGAAGTGCGAACGAAACCATTTCGGGCGTCCGCGAAGACGTCCGGAAACTGGCCATGGTTACTAATCCACCCAACGAATGACGGGCCGCACAACTGGGCGTAGCGGCCGCATCACAGGGGACCGTCAATGATCAAGACCATCTCGGCCATCGCTATTGCTGCGTTCGTTGCCGCCGCTCTCACCGTCCTTCCCGGTTTCGCTCCGACCGTCGAGGCGAGCGTCCCGCAGCCGCTGGCCAAGAGCGACCGTCTCGATATCCGCACCGTCGGCAAGGACTGCTCGCAGCAGGCCTGGCCGAACTTCGAGGCGTCCTGCCTGCGCCAGGCCGGCACCAAGGCCAATATCCGCGAGGCGCGTCTCGTGACCGCCGACCGGACCCCGTAGTCGAACCTGTCAGCTTCGCGTTATATAAACCCCGAGATAAATCCCATGGATATTTGCGACGTCTCGTCGCAGACTGTCTGATACTCGCGCCCGTCGGAATGGCCCGGCGGGCGCGATCCCATCGGGGGGTCGACCTTGTCCAGTACGCCCGCAGTCGTTTCCGGCCATCACCCTGACCCTCTGCCGATTGCCATGACCATGGGCGCCCTCGGGGTGGTCTATGGCGATATCGGCACCAGCCCCCTCTACGCCCTGAAGGAAGCCGCCAAGGCGGCCGCCCATGGCGCTACGGTGACTCCCGAAGCTGTCCTGGGCGTTGCCTCGCTGATCCTCTGGGCCCTGCTGCTGATCATCTCGCTGAAATATGCGCTTCTGATCCTGCGCGCGGACAATCGCGGCGAAGGCGGCATCGTCGCGCTGCTGGCGCTGCTCCACGCCCGCCACGCCCAGTCCGGCACCTGGCGCGCGCATCTCCTGGTGGTCGGCCTCGTCGGCGCTGCTCTCCTTTATGGCGACGGCGCGATCACCCCGGCGATCTCGGTGCTCTCAGCCATCGAAGGCCTCAAGGTCGATGCGCCCTCGCTCGCGCCGGTCGTCGTGCCCATCACCGTCGCCATCCTGATCGGGCTGTTCATGATCCAGAAGCAGGGCACGGGCTTCATCGGCCGCATCTTCGGGCCGGTGATGCTGGCCTGGTTCTTCGTGCTGGCCGCGCTCGGCGTCCACGGCATCGTCAAGGCCCCGGCTGTGCTCGCGGCACTGAGCCCGCTCTATGCCTTCAACTTCCTGATCCACCAGGACTTCCACATCTCCTTCGCGATCCTCGGCGCCGCCTTCCTGGCGGTGACCGGCGGCGAAGCCATGTACGCCGACATGGGGCATTTCGGCCGCTTCCCGATCCGGCTCGCCTGGTTCGCGATCTGCCTGCCCGCGTTGGTGCTGAACTATTTTGGGCAGGCCGCGCTGCTGATCACCGATCCCGCGATGATCGAGAACCCCTTCTTTCAGCTCTGCCCGGACGCCCTGCACTATCCGCTGGTCGCCTTCTCGGCGCTCGCGACCGTGATCGCCTCGCAGGCGATCATCTCCGGCGTGTTCTCGCTGACCCAGCAATCGATCCAGCTCGGCTTCCTGCCGCGCATGCAGATCCGCCACACCACGAGCCACGCGATGGGCCAGATCTACGTGCCGCTGGTGAACTGGCTGCTCGCTGCAGCAACGCTCGGCGCGGTCCTGAGCTTCGGCACCTCGGAAGCACTCGCCGGCGCCTACGGCATCGCGGTGTCGCTGCTGATGGCGATCACCACGCTGCTCGCGGCCCTGGTCGCGATCCAGTGGGGCTATTCGCCGTGGATCGTGGTCGCCGTCAACGGCTTCTTCTTCGTGATCGACGTGATCTTCTTCTCCGCCAATTCGATCAAGCTGTTCGAGGGCGGCTGGTTTCCGCTGCTGCTCGCGGCCCTCGTCGCCTTCATGATGCTGACCTGGCGCAGCGGCGTGAAGCTGGTCGAGGCGGCGCGCGCGAAGCTGCGCCAGCCCGAGGAGGACCTGATCGAGACCGCGGTCAACAAGTGCAGGGCCAGACTGCCCGGGACCGCCGTCTTCCTGGCATCCGCCCCGCGCGGCGTGCCGCTGGCGCTGACGCAATTCGTCAAGCACAACCACGTGCTGCATGAGCGCATCGTCCTCGTCACTGTGCTGATCGAGGAATCCCCGCACATCACCGATGAAGACCGCGCCGAGGTGATCGAGATCGTTCCCGGTATCACCCGCGTGGTCCTGCATTACGGTTTCATGCAGAATCCGACGATCTATGCCGGCCTGACGCTCGCCTGCCGCCAAGGCAAGCTGCCCGGCATCGACCTCTCCGACATCACCTACTATGTCGGCCGCGAGACCATCATCCCGAGCGAGGACATTCCGGGCATGTGGGTCTGGCGCGAAGGCCTGTTCGCCTTCCTCCAGCGCAACGCCGAACGCTCCGCCGCGTTCTTCGGCGTGCCGACCAGGCAGGTGGTGGAGTTCGGGACCGAGCTGGAGATCTGATCATCGTGTGGATTGCCCGTTCAGGGCAAGGCAGGCTTCGCACCACGCGTCTCGATGAGATGCCGATCACCGACAGGTAGAGCTCGTCACGCCCGCTTACCCGGGAGTGTGCGACATTCGCGCGCACCTCAATCTTGTCTGGCCCATCACCAGCCATACGCAGCAACAAATTCCAATGTTTTGTCGATCAGTTAGCTTCGCTTTTTTAGAAGTTCTAAGAATGCCTCCAATTATGACGTTTCGAGTGATTCAAAATTCGTCCAACTCGACGCTCGCAGTGTCGCCATCTAACACGCGCGCGGGTGCGAAGTCGCGTGAGGTCAGAAGGATCATCCCGCCGGCGCGGCGATCGCCGGATGGGGCGCTGACATGGAATGCGATGGACACGGCCTGCGTGGTCGTGCGGACTATTTTTTAAGGAACACTTTCAAGAGCACAGCCAGCGCACTCGCGCTTGGCTGCTTGCTGATGGCCGTCACGCCGGTGAACGCGCAGACCGCCGGCCAGTCCGGTGCATCCGCGTTGCCGCCGGTGACGGTCAACGCACCCGTTCAGCGCGCGCAACGTCCGGTCCAGGTCCGGCGCAACGCATCGGCGCGGCGCAGTGCGAGCCAGCGGTCCGCTCAACAGGCCAACCGTTCGACAGTACAGCCGGAGCTCCAAGCGCTGGTGGGAACAGCAGCGCGCGTCAACGCCGGCACCAACGGGTTCGTCGCCACCCGCGCCTCCGGCGCCACCAAGACGGATGCGCCGATCATGTCGACGCCGGCATCGATCGCCGTCATCACTCGCGACGAAATGAATGTGCGGCAGGCGCAGAGCATCCGCGACCTCTTGCGCTACGCGCCAGGAATCTATTTCAGCAACGATACCGATTTCCGCTTTCAGAACGTCAGCGCTCGCGGCTTCAGCCTCGAAACATATCTGGACGGGCTGCGGCTCCAGGGCGGACCGTTCGGTGCGCCGCGGGTCGATCCCTATTTGCTCGAGCGCGCCGAGGTGATCACCGGGCCGGCATCAATTCTCTACGGCGCCGCCTCGCCCGGCGGCATCCTCAACCTCGTCAGCAAGCGCCCGACTGAAAATCCGTTCGGAGAAGTCTCCCTGCAAACCGGCTCGTTCAACCGGATCCAGGGCGCCTTCGATGTCGGCGGCCCCGTCGACAAGGACAAGACGCTGCTCTACCGCGTCACCGGTATCGGCCTCAACGCCGACACCCAGGTCGACAATATCGGCGAGCAAAGATTTTCGATCGCGCCGGCCTGGACGTGGCGTCCGAGTATCGACACCACCATCACCTTCCTGACGAGCTACCGGCAGGACCCGAAGGGTGGTGCCTTCGCGCTCTTGCCGATCCAGGGCACGCTGGTGCCGGGGACGTTCGGGCAGATCCCGCGCAATTTCTTTGCCGGCGATCTCAACTACGAGACTCTCAAATACAAGCAGGCAACCGCCGGCTACGAGTTCGAGCATCGTTTCGACGACGTCTTCACGGTGCGCCAGAACGTACGCTACCTGAACAATGAGCTCAGCTATGTCGAGGTGCAGCCCGGCGGGTTCACGACGACGGGCGCGGGCGGCACGCTCCGGCTGGTCGACGGCCGCACGATCAACCGGAGCTACTTTTCGACCAACGAGAACCTCGACACATTCGCTGCCGACAACCAGCTCCAGGCCAAGTTCAACATGGGACCGTTGCAGCATACGGTCCTCGCAGGGGTCGACTACCAGCGGTTCGACTTCAACAATCTCGCCCGCTTCGCGGCCACCAACACGCTCGACATCCTGGCGCCGAATTACACGCAGAGCATCGCCGTCCCCACGGCGCTCTTCCAGAACCTCGACCAGCACCTGTCGCAGCGCGGCCTCTACGTCCAGGACGAGGCCAGGCTCGGCCGGCTCACCGTGCTCGGCGGAGTCCGCTACGACTGGGCCGAGGGTAATACCCTGGCGCAGAACACCGGCGTTCGCGTCCTGAACGACGACCAGAAGCCAACCGGCCGCATTGGCGCGATCTACAATTTCGACAACGGCATTGCGCCCTATGTCAGCTACTCGACCTCGTTCCAGCCGACCTCGGTCGGCACGCTGCTGAACGGCCAGCCGTTCAAGCCGACCACCGGCGAGCAGTATGAAGGCGGCGTGAAGTATCAGCCGGTCGGGACCAATCTGATGTTCACTGCCGCGGTCTACGATCTCAAGCAGCAGAACGTGGCAACGGTCATCAGCGGCCCCGGCATTCCCGCCAACACCACGGCGCAGGTTGGCGAGGTCAGCTCGCGCGGGTTCGAAGGATCCGTCGTCGGCAGCCCCCTGCCCGGCCTGAGCCTGCGCGGGCAGTACTCCTATCTCGACAACCGGATCAGCTCGCCCCAGGACGTGAATTTCGGCAAGCGGCTCGCCAACGTCCCGATGCACACCGCCTCGCTCTGGGCCAACTATCTGGTGCAGGGCGGTCCTGCCACCGGGTTCGGCTTCGGCGGCGGCGTCCGCTACGTACACGACCAACGCCAACAATCTGACGGTTCCGACCATCGTGCCGGGCGTCTTCCTGCCCGCCGCCACGGTGCCGGCCAGCACGGTGTTCGATGCGGTGCTGTCCTATGATTTCGGGATGCGGTATCAGCAGTGGAAGGGCCTCAGTGCGGCGGTGAACGTCAACAACGTGTTCGACAAGACCTATGTCTCGTTATGCACGGCCGGCGGCTGCCGCTGGGCGCTGGGGCGCACGGTGCTGGCGACGCTGACCTACCGGTGGTGAGAGGATGACAGCACAGTCAGTCAAATGGTGGTCGCTGGTCCACAAATGGACCAGCCTGGTCTGCACGCTATTCCTCCTGATGCTTTGCATCACCGGGCTCCCACTGATCTTTCATGACGAGATCGACGAGCTCTTCAAGTCGGAAGCCTCGGCCCGGGAGCTCCCGGCGGATACTCCGCAGGCTCCGCTAAGCCGGCTGGTCGACGCCGCCAAGGCGCGCTATCCGCAGCGCTACCTCCAGGTGCTCGGCTGGGACGACGATCGCGCCAACGTCGTCAACGTATTCCTCTCGGCTACGCCCGAAGCTCCCCCCGGCCAACGTTTCCTGAAACTGTCGTTCGATTCCAGGACCGCCGAACTGATCGGCGAAGACACGCAGCAGGGCGGCCTGATGAGCGCCATCCGCATATTCCACCGCGACATGTTCTTGGGGTTGCCGGGTGAACTGTTTCTCGGCGTCATGGGCCTGTTGTTTGTCATCGCGATCGTTTCCGGCATCATGCTCTACGCGCCCTTCATGCGCCGGCTCAACTTCGGCACGGTGCGTCGTATCGGCGCGTCGCGGGTGAAATGGCTCGACCTGCACAATCTGATCGGCGGAGTGACTCTCATATGGCTGCTTGCCGTCGGCGTCACCGGTGTCATCAACACGATATCGTTGCCGCTGTTCTCCGCCTGGCGCGCGGAGGTGATGCCGGAGCTGATCGCGCCGCACTTGGGCAAGCCGCCGCTTGCGAAATGGGCCGACGTCGACGACGTCATGGCCGCAGCACGTCGGGCGCTCGACGGCAATACGCCGGCCAGCATCATCTTTCCGACGGTCGCAAGGTTTGGGACACCACGGCACTTCATCGTCTGGACCAAGGGCACGACGCCGATCACCTCGCGCCTGTTCACGCCCGCGATGCTCGACGCCGAAACCGGGCAGCTCGTCACCGCGCGTGGCTTGCCGTGGTATCTCAGGGCGTTGCAGGTATCGCGCCCGCTTCATTTCGGGGACTACGGCAGCCTGCCGCTGAAGATCATCTGGGCGCTGTTCGATCTTGCCGCGATCGTCGTGCTTGCCAGCGGCGTCTATCTCTGGCTCGGCAAGCGCAAATCGCCTCGCGTCACCACGCGCGCGCAGGACGGGCCGCCTGTCGTAGCGACATCCGGGATCCGTCCATGAAGCGCGAGCGCCACACCATGGACGAGATCTTTCGCTGGCCGCTCCTGCTCGGGGGGCTCATCCTTGTCGGGCTGGCGTCGGCGCTGTTCGGCGACGATGGCTGGGACGCGCTGTCCTGGGCAACACTGGCAATTCCGCTGGCCGTGCTCGGCTGGAAGGCATCGCGCCAGCCGCATCTTCCAGGATCATAGGCCGGACACCGGCGCGTTGTGCCGTGCCGGACCTATCCGGTTGATTGCAACCGTCAACGGGGACGACACCTGACGGGATCGGCTCGATCTACGAACCGTTCCCGTTCTCGCCGTTCCCGCTATCGGCCTCTTCCGTGATGTGCTCGACCGAGACGACGTGCTCGTCCTCGGCGGTGTCGAACACGATCACGCCCTGGGTCGAGCGACCGGCGACGCGGATGCCTTCGACCGGGCAGCGGATGAGCTGGCCCTTGTCCGTGACCAGCATGATCTGGTCGGCGTCTTCCACGGGGAAGGAGGCCACCAGATTGCCGTTGCGGTTGTTGACGCTCATGGCGACGATGCCTTTGCCGCCGCGGCCAGTGGTGCGGTACTCGTAGGACGAGGTCCGCTTGCCGTAGCCGTTGACGGAGACGGTGAGCACGACCTGCTCGGCCGCCGACATCTCGACATAGCGCTCCTGCGGGAGCTGGAAGCTGCCGGAGGTTGTCTCTTCGGCCTCGGCATCCGCCGGAGCCTCGTCGACCACGGCTTCGCCGGCCACCGCACGACGCATCTTCAAATAGGCCGAACGTTCGTCCGAGGTGGTCTCCATGTGGCGCAGGATCGCCAGCGAGATCACCTTGTCGCCCTCGCCAAGCGCAATGCCGCGCACACCCATCGAGGTGCGCCCGGTGAAGACGCGCACGTCGGTGACGGGGAAGCGGATGCACTGGCCGCCGGCGCCGGTCAAAAGCACGTCGTCGTGCTCGGTGCAGATCTGCACGTCCACGATCGCTTCATTCTCGTCCAGCTTCATGGCGATGATGCCGGAGCGGCGGACGTCGACGAAGTCGGACAGCTTGTTGCGCCGGACGTTGCCGCCGGTGGTGGCGAACATCACGTCGAGGTTGCCCCAGGTCGATTCATCTTCCGGCAGCGGCATGATGGTGGTGATGCGCTCGCCCTGCTCCAGCGGCAGGATGTTGATCAGCGCCTTGCCGCGCGCGTTCGGCGCGGCCATCGGCAGGCGCCACACCTTCTCCTTGTAGACCTGGCCGCGCGACGAGAAGAACAGCACCGGTGTGTGCGTCGACGCCACGAACAGGCGGCTGACGAAATCCTCGTCGCGGGTCTGCATGCCGGCGCGACCCTTGCCGCCGCGGCGCTGCGCCCGGTAGGCCGACAGCGGCACGCGCTTGACGTAGCCGGCGTGGGAGACGGTGACGACCATATCCTCGCGCTGGATCAGGTCCTCGTCCTCGACCTCGCCCTCCTGCTCGATGATCACGGTGCGGCGCGGGGTCGCGAACTCGGCCTTCACCTCGGCGAGCTCGGTCTTGATGATGCCCAGCACGCGGGCGCGCGAGCGCAGGATGTCGAGATAGTCGGCGATCTCGCCGGCGAGCTTGTCGAGCTCGTCGCGGATTTCGTCGCGGCCGAGCGCGGTGAGGCGCTGAAGGCGCAGGTCGAGAATGGCCCTCGCCTGCTCCATCGACAGCCGGATCGTGCCGTCCTCGCTGATGCGGTGACGCGGATCGTCGATCAGCGTCAGCATGTCCTCGACGTCCCGTGCCGGCCAGTCGCGCGCCATCAGGGTGTCGCGGGCAGTGGTCGGGTCGGGCGAGGTCCGGATGACGCGGATCATCTCGTCGATATTGGCGACCGCGATCGCCAGACCGACCAGGATGTGGGCGCGATCGCGCGCCTTGGCGAGCAGGAACTTGGTGCGCCGCGTGACGACCCGCTCGCGGAAATCGACGAAGATCGCCAGCAGGTCCTTCAGATGCATGATCCGCGGACGTCCGCTGTCGAGCGCCACCATGTTGACGCCGAAGCTCGTCTGCAGCGGCGTGAACCTGTACAGCTGGTTCAGCACCACATCCGGCACGGCGTCGCGCTTCAATTCGATGACGACACGGTAGCCGTCGCGGTCGGATTCATCGCGCAGGTCGCCGATGCCCTCGATCTTCTTTTCCTTGACCAGCTCGGCGATGCGCTCGACCATCGTCGCCTTGTTCACCTGGTAGGGAATCTCGGTGATGATGATCGCCTCGCGCTCCTTGCGGATGGTCTCGATCGCGACCTTGCCGCGCATGACGATGGAGCCGCGGCCGAGGTGGTAGGCGGCGCGGATGCCCGCGCGTCCGAGAATGACGCCGCCGGTCGGGAAATCCGGTCCCGGAACGATGTTGATGAGTTCCTCGATGGTGAGCGCAGGATTATCGATCAACGCGACGCAGGCGTCGATGACCTCACCGAGATTGTGCGGCGGGATGTTGGTGGCCATGCCGACCGCGATGCCGCCCGCCCCGTTGACCAGGAGGTTCGGGAACTTGGCCGGCAGGACCGACGGCTCGGTTTCGTTGTTGTCGTAGTTCGGCTGGAAGTCGACGGTGTCCTTGTCGATGTCGGCCAGCAGAGCCAACGCCACCTTCGTCAGTCGCGCTTCGGTGTACCGATAGGCGGCCGGGGGATCGCCGTCGACCGAGCCGAAATTGCCCTGGCCGTCGATGAGCGGCACGCGCATCGAGAAGTCCTGCGCCATCCGGACCATGGCGTCGTAGATCGACTGGTCGCCATGCGGATGATATTTACCGATGACGTCACCGACCACGCGCGCCGACTTGACGTACTTCTTGTCGGGCGTGTGCCCCTGCTCGTTCATCGAGTAGAGGATGCGACGATGAACCGGCTTCAACCCGTCGCGCGCATCGGGCAGCGCACGCGCCACGATCACGCTCATCGCGTAATCGAGGTAGGACTTCTTCATCTCCTCGTAGATGGAAACGGGACGAATGTCCGAGGGTTGCGCCGGCTGGTCGCCGGGCTTGTTGTCGTCGTCAGCCAAGGGGAAATCCGGTGAGATTTTATCTGGGAATCATATAGCGCATCGCCCCCCTGATAACCACCCTTGCGAGGTCTGGGGAAGCGGTTTTTCCGACTGTTTTTCCAGAGACTTACGAGCTCAGCACCACTGCCTCGAGCGAAGCCGGAATGAGCCGCCGGGAACCACGTCCTAGGCTCCGAAAATCACCCGGTGCATGATCCGTCCAGGCACAAGCGTGAACAGCCCGGCAATCACGAGCGCGCCGATGAACGTCATGATCATGATACGCCGGTGATCGGCGACCCGATGGGTATGCGCCCGCCACACCGCGAGCGGTAGCATCACCAGCGTGAAGATCGACAGGAGATGGATCGGGCTGAACGGCCCGATCAGACGGATCTGGTGGATCCAGAACGACGAGGCCGCCACCACCGCCATCAGCGCCACCCAGATCCAGCCGATCGTCCGGTGCGGCAGCGTTCCCTTGGGGGCAGCAAACTGGACAAGGCCGAGCACGAAGGCGGCCATGGCGGCAAAGGCATGCAGCGGGATCGCTGGAGCAGCCTCAAGCAGCGGCGCAACGCTCATGCAGGGCTTTCTCCGATCGACGGCCGACCAATGTGAATAGAATTAACATCAAGTTAATATCATTCACATCACGCCTCGTCAAAGGCCTGAGGCAGCACATGAGGCAAGCCCGGAAAAACCGAGCTTTGCCCGCCAATTGGTAAGGAATCCTGTCTCTCTACGCGAGCAAGGTGACATCAGGGGCGAAGCGCCCCGCCCGTCTCAGAACGGGATGTCGTCGTCCATGTCGCTGTTGCGGCCACCGCCGCCGCCGGCGGCAACGGCACGGCGCGGCGCGCTGCTGACGGGACCGGAGGAGCCGAAATCGCCGCCCGGCTCGTCGCCGAAGCTGCCGCCTCCACCGCCGCCGCGGCCGTCGAGCATCGTCAGGGTCGAGTTGAAGCCCTGGAGCACGACCTCGGTGGAGTACTTCTCGGCGCCGCTCTGGTCGGTCCATTTGCGGGTCTGGAGCGCGCCCTCGATGTAAACCTTCGCGCCCTTCTTCAGGTACTGCTCGGCGACCTTGCAGAGCCCTTCATTGAAGATCACGACGCGATGCCACTCGGTCTTTTCCTTGCGCTCGCCGCTATTCTTGTCGCGCCAGGTCTCCGAGGTGGCGATGCTCAAATTCGCGATCGGCCGCCCGTCCTGGGTGCGGCGGATTTCGGGATCCTTGCCGAGATTTCCAACCAGAATGACCTTGTTGACGCTTCCCGCCATCGCCGCTCTCCACTCCGAATGCCACTGAATTTTAGAAGGCCCGGGACGCGCCCGCGTCCTCTGCAACCTGTTGACGCGACCCTATACGCTTGCGCGGACGGATCGGCCCGTAACCCCTCCACTTATCCCCACATATAGCACCCCTGGCCGGTTCGTTCCAGATTTGTTCTTATGACTCCCCTCACCTTGTTGCGCTGGCAAGACGACACCGCGCTGCACAAAGACGGCCTGCGCCAAATGGAATTTCCCCGAATTCCTGAGAACGGCGAAAACAGCTTAACATTCATCAAGTTAGAGGCAGTTCAGATGCCGCCCGACTGTTGCATTCCGGAGACGGACTCCGCCGCCCGCCTAAGCTACGCTTGCCGCGGAATTAGATTCTTATAGGCGTCGCGCCTGATCAGCCGCTTCGGGGACTTCGAAAAGCGGTCAGAAACTGGGGGGACTGCAATGAATAAGATTTTGATTGGTACTATTGGTGCAATCGCGTTGGGGCTGTCGGCTCCCGCAAGCGCGGCAGATCTCGCTGCGCGTCCCTACACCAAGGCTCCGGCACCGATGATCGCGACCATCTACGACTGGAGCGGCTTCTACATCGGTATCAACGGCGGCGGCGGCACCAGCCACAAGTGCTGGGACGTCGATATCGGCGGTGGCGTTCTCGTAGGCGAAGGCTGCCACAACGCGACCGGCGGCACGGTCGGCGGCCAGGTCGGCTACCGCTGGCAGTCAGCCAACTGGGTGTTCGGCTTCGAAGGCCAGGGCAACTGGGCCGATTTCTCGGGTGACAACATCAGTGCGATCAGCGGCCTGCGCGATCGTTCGAAGATCAACGCCTTCGGCCTGATTACCGGTCAGGTCGGTTACGCCTGGAACAACGTCCTGGTCTACGTGAAGGGCGGCGGCGCCGTCGTCAGCGATCGCTACCGCAGCTTCGACGTCGCCAGCGGCCTCGAGTTCGACCGGGCCAACGAGACCCGTTGGGGCGGCACCGTGGGTGCGGGCGTCGAGTTCGGATTCGCCCCGAACTGGACCGTGGGCTTCGAGTACGACCACATCTTCCTCGGCAACCGCACCATCGGCTTCACCGGATCCGGCAATTTCGCCCCGCTCGGCGTTGCCACACGCTCCGATCGCATCAGCCAGGACGTCGATATCGGCCTCGTCCGCGTGAACTATCGCTGGGGCGGTCCGATGATCGCAAGATACTGACATCCCTCTGAAATCGCTTGGAGATCAAAGGCCGGCCTCGCGCCGGCCTTTTTGCGTGGGCAACGGGAATTATAGGTCAGTCACCGTTACGTTTTGCGATTATCGTGGCTTTTGGGAGACGCAACTTGCGGCTTTGCTCGTGTAAGCACGACATCAGTTGGACCACGGCGTCCGATGTCCTTCCGAACGCACGGAAGGCAAAAACAGAAACCGGGACTGGGATTAGTTTGAAAATGAAGAAGGTTTTGTTGGCTTCGGCCTGTTTGTTCGCTCTCGCTGCTCCGGCTTCGGCCGCTGATCTCGCGGCGCGCCCCTACACCAAGGCTCCGGTGGCGGTGGCCTCGGTCTACAACTGGACCGGCTTCTACCTCGGTATCGTCGGCGGCGGCGCCTGGGAAAACGGTTCCGGCGACCCGAAGATGAAGGGTGGCTTCGTCGGCGGCACCGCCGGCTACAACTGGCAGACCGGCAACGTCGTGTTCGGCGTCGAGGCTGATGGTTCCTGGGCTGACGTCAGCGCTTCGGCGACCGGCGCCACTGTTGTTCCCGGATTCGGCGTTGTGACCGCAACGGCGAGCTCGAAGACCGATGCCATGGGCACCGTGCGCGGCCGTATCGGCTACGCCGTCAATCAGGTCCTGTTCTACGGCACCGGCGGCTACGCCTGGATCGACAACAAGATCACCCTCTCCGCTCTCGGCCTGACCGCATCGGACAGCAAGTGGCACTCCGGCTGGACCGTCGGCGCGGGCGTCGAGGCGTTCTTCGCTCCGCAGTGGTCGGTCAAGGGCGAGTACCTCTATCGCAGCCTCGGCGGCGAGACCTACTTCTCGGGCGCCCTGCCCACCGGCACGCTCAACTTCCACACCGTGCAGGTCGGCGTGAACTATCACTTCGGGGGCCCGGTGGTCGCGAAGTACTGAGCTTCGCTTCCAACGCACCGCGTTACGAAAGGCCGGCCTTGCGCCGGCCTTTTTGTTTTCGCGCGTCCAGATCCAGGCCAACCGATTCCCAACGTTTTCGGGGAAAGCTGTGGTATCCCGGTGACACAACCTTCGGCTTCAATGGTGTAGAGCAATGACATCGGTTGGGTCATTGGGTCGGCCGTTTTTGGTCGACAAAGAGAAACGAAACTGGGGAATTGAAATGAAGAAGGTTTTGCTGGCCTCGGCCAGTCTGTTCGCACTCAGCGCGTTGGCTCCCGCCTCGGCGGCCGATTTGGCGGCCCGCCCCTACACCAAGGCGCCCATTGCTGTGGCCTCGATCTACAACTGGAGCGGGTTCTACCTCGGCATCAACGGCGGCGGCGCTTCGAGCCGCAACTGCTGGGATGTCAACAATATCTTCGGCGTTGCGGGTCCGGACACGGCTGAAGGCTGTCACAATGCGACAGGCGGCGTCGTCGGTGGCCAGGTCGGTTATCGCTGGCAGTCGGCCAGCTGGGTGTTCGGCCTTGAAGCCCAGGGCGACTGGGCCAATCTGAAGGGCTCGAATACGAGCGTGGCGCTTGCTCCGCTGGTCAACGAGACCAAGATCGACGCGATCGGCCTGTTCACCGGCCAGGTCGGCTATGCCTGGAACAATGTGCTCTGGTACGTGAAGGGTGGCGCGGCGGTCACGCATGCCAAGTACAACGGCACGGTCGTCGGCGTGGTCCTCGACAGCGCAAGCGAGACGCGCTGGGGCGGCGCGGTCGGCACCGGCCTCGAATTCGGCTTCGCGCCGAACTGGTCCGTTGCCATCGAATACGACCATCTGTTCATGGGCAAGCGCAACAACTCGTTCACGTTTCTCGGCATCAACGACCGCATCGACCGTATCAAGCAGGACGTCGACATGGGCACGGTCCGCGTGAACTACACCTTCGGCGGCCCGGTCGTGGCGAAGTACTAACCGTCGCCTCCGACGCCATCGCGTTACGAAAGGCCGGCCTTGCGCCGGCCTTTTTGTTTTCGCGCGTACGGCATGAGCGTTTGCGGACAAGTTCCATTTTCGGCGCGCTGTGACCCTCCGGTGACAGACTGTCACACCTCAAAGGTTGTATCGAAGATCGCAACAACTTCGGCCGTGGGGGGTCCGTCTTGAACAAGTTTATGCTTGCCGCCGCCGGCATAGTCGCGATGACCACGTCCGTTTCGGCGGCCGATCTGGCGGCGAGGCCCTACACCAAAGCTCCTGCCCCGATGATCGCCGCGGTCTACGATTGGAGCGGCTTCTACATCGGCGCCAACGGTGGTGGCGGCTGGAGCCATAATTGCTGGGACATCGTTACCAACATCCTCGGTGCGCCGGTCACTCCCCCCGCATCGGAGGGCTGCCACACCGCGACCGGCGGCGTGGCCGGCGGCCAGGCCGGCTTTCGCTGGCAAAGCGCGTCGTGGGTGTTCGGCGTGGAAGGCCAGGGCGACTGGGCTCACCTTAGCGGCTCCAATGGACCGAGCCTGGCTGCCGGCGGCGTCGGCTCAGACCGCTCGAAGATCAACGCCTTCGGTCTCGTGACCGGCCAGGTCGGCTACGCCTGGAGCAATGTGCTGTTCTACGCGAAGGGTGGTGCGATGGTTGTGAGCGACAAATACGAAGGCTTAACCACTGCCACCGGCTTCGTGTTCGACAGGGCGAATGAAACGCGCTGGGGCGGAGCGGTTGGTGCTGGCCTCGATTTCGGCGTAACGCCCAACATCGTGGTCGGCGTCGATTATGTGCACGGCTTCATGGGATCGCGCGACAACCGCTTTACGTTCAACAACGGCACGTTCTCGCGCGCCGATCGGATCCGCCAGGACGTTGACATTGCAACGGCCCGCGTCAGTTACAGGTTCGGCGGCCCCCTCATCGCCAAATACTGATCTTCGCCTCCGACGCCATCGCGTTACGAAAGGCCGGCCTTGTGCCGGCCTTTTTGTTTTCGCGCGAGGGTGCACCCAACCGTCTTGGAGTCGTGAGGCGCGCGCAAGGCGTCCGCGAATGGCTTTGACGAGTTGGGGACGTGACATGAAGACGTGGATGCTGGCTGCGGTCAGCCTGTTCGCAGTCGGCGCGGTCGCGCCGGCTACCGCCGCCGATCTACCGATCTACAAGGCACCGGCGGCCGCCGTTCCCCTCTACGACTGGAGCGGCATCTATGTCGGCATCAACGGCGGCGGCGGGCTGGCCCATGCATGCTGGGGCGTGACCCGCGCGCTCGGCGTCGCTGTCGATCCGGCCGTTGGCGAAGGCTGTCACAATGCGGGCGGTGGCACGATCGGCGGACAACTCGGCTATCGCTGGCAGAAGTCGCGCTGGGTGTTCGGCATCGAGGGCCAGGGCAACTGGGCCGACTTCAAGGGCAGCAATGTCAGCGTGGCGCTGCCGCTGTTCACCAACCAGACCAAGATCGACAGCTTCGGCCTGTTCACTGGCCAGATGGGCTACGCCGTCAACAACCTGCTCTTCTATGGCAAGGCTGGCGCCGCGGTGGCGCACGACAAGTACGACACCTTCGTCCCCGGCGTCCCGGCGGCGGTGTTCAACAGCGTCAACCAGACCCGCTGGGGCTACACCATCGGCATCGGCGTGGAATGGGGCTTTGCCGAGAACTGGTCGGTCGGCGGCGAGTACAACCATGTCTTCCTCGGCCATCACAGCGCCGACTTCGCAACGCTCGTCGGCGGCTTCGCCCCGCGCACCGACCGGATCGGCCAGGATATCGACATGGGCCTGATCCGCATCAATTACCGCTGGGGCGGCCCGGTCGTCGCCAAATACTGAGACAAAGCTCCCTCAGGAACCTCCAAGTCCTGATCATGTGCGGATTGCCCCAAATCCGCATTCAAACGCGAACGAAGGGCTGGCCTCGCGCCGGCCCTTCGCATGTTCCGGGGGGCCTGCTCCTGCCAGATGCCGCCAGCGCGCCAACAATCCGTTGACGATTCGCACACGCCACTGGAAATCTGCTCCCGTTCTTCCTACGTTCGCTGCCATACCCATCGGCGCCGATCCCGGTTCCGGGCGACGCGCGCCTTTTTTGTTGGCGCGATCGCGCACCTTTGGGATTCCTTGAGGGCAACTCGGATGGATGAAGTGATCAAGGCGAAGCGCCAACAGCAGAACGCGGGATCCAGCCTGCGCGCAATTACGATCCGTGGCGCGCGCGAGCACAACCTCAAGAATGTCGACGTCGAGATCCCCCGCGACAAGCTGGTGGTGTTCACCGGGCTGTCAGGCTCCGGCAAATCCTCGCTCGCCTTCGACACCATCTACGCCGAGGGCCAGCGCCGCTACGTCGAATCGCTGTCGGCCTATGCGCGTCAGTTCCTGGAGATGATGCAGAAGCCTGATGTCGACCAGATCGACGGCCTGTCGCCGGCGATCTCGATCGAGCAGAAGACGACGTCGAAGAACCCGCGCTCGACCGTCGGCACCGTCACCGAGATCTACGACTACATGCGCCTGCTCTGGGCGCGCGTCGGCGTGCCCTATTCGCCCGCCACGGGTCTGCCGATCGAGAGCCAGACCGTCTCGCAGATGGTCGACCGCGTGCTGGCGCTGCCCGAAGGCACCCGCCTCTATCTGCTCGCCCCCGTCGTGCGCGGCCGCAAGGGCGAGTATCGCAAGGAGCTCGCCGAATGGCTCAAGAAGGGCTTTCAGCGCGTCAAGATCGACGGCACCTTCCATGAGCTCGCGGAGGCGCCGACGCTCGACAAGAAATTTCCGCACGACATCGACGTCGTGGTCGACCGCATCGTGGTGCGCGCCGACATCGGCCAGCGCCTCGCCGAGAGCTTTGAGACCGCGCTGAAGCTCGCGGAGGGCCTCGCCGTCGTCGAGTTCGCCGATGCGCCTGCAGCGGCCGCGCCCGTCGAGGAGAAGAAGAAGACCGCAAAAATCCACGACAAGAGCGGGCCTGAGCGCATCCTGTTCTCGGAAAAATTCGCTTGCCCCGTCTCCGGCTTCACGATTCCGGAGATCGAGCCGCGCCTGTTCTCGTTCAACAATCCCTACGGCGCCTGCCCGGCCTGCGGCGGCCTCGGCGTCGAGCAGCATGTCGACGAAGACCTCGTCATCCCCGACAAGGAGCTCGCCATTGGCAAGGGCGCGATCGCGCCCTGGGCCAAGTCGTCATCGCCCTACTACGTGCAGACGCTGACGGCGCTCGGCAAGCACTACAAGTTCACGCTGACCACCAAATGGAAGGATCTGCCGAAGAAGACGCAGAACGCGATCCTCCTTGGCTCGGGCGAGGATGAGATCAAGTTCTCCTACGAAGACGGCGTCCGCTCCTACGACACCAAGAAGCCGTTCGAGGGCGTCATCACCAACATCAACCGCCGCTATCGCGAGACCGAGAGCGAGTGGGCGCGCGAGGAGCTCGCAAAATATTTCCACGACGTCCCCTGCGAGGGCTGCAAGGGTTTCCGGCTGAAGCCCGAGGCGCTCTGCGTCAAGATCGGCGGCAAGCATATCGGCGAGATCTCGGAGCTGTCGGTCAGGAAGGCCGGCGAATGGTTCGAGACCGTGCCCGAAGCGCTGAACACGCAGCAGAACGAGATCGCCGGCCGCATCCTCAAGGAGATCCGCGAGCGCCTCACCTTCCTGCTCGACGTCGGCCTCAACTACCTCACTCTGTCCCGCTCCTCCGGCACGCTGTCCGGCGGCGAGAGCCAGCGCATCCGCCTCGCCTCGCAGATCGGCTCGGGGCTGACGGGCGTGCTCTACGTGCTGGACGAGCCCTCGATCGGCCTGCACCAGCGCGACAACGCCCGCCTGCTCGACACGCTGAAGCGCCTGCGCGACCTCGGCAACACCGTGATCGTCGTCGAGCATGACGAGGACGCGATCCTGCTCGCCGACTACGTCCTCGACATCGGGCCCGGCGCCGGCATGCATGGCGGCAACATCGTCGCCGAAGGCACGCCCGCCGAGATCATGCGCAACCCGAAATCTCTCACCGGCAAATATCTCACCGGCGAGCTCGAGGTCGAGGTGCCGGAGCGGCGCCCGCCGAACCATCGCCGCACCATCAAGGTGGTCAACGCGCGCGGCAACAACCTCAAGAACGTCACGGCCGAGATTCCGCTCGGCCTGTTCACGGCCGTCACCGGCGTCTCCGGCGGCGGCAAGTCGACGCTGCTGATCGACACGCTTTACAAGGCCATCGCCCGCAAGCTGAACAACGCCAGCGAAGGCGCCGCACCCCACGATCGCATCGAGGGTCTCGAGCACATCGACAAGATCATCGACATCGACCAGTCGCCGATCGGCCGCACCCCGCGCTCGAACCCCGCGACCTACACCGGCGCCTTCACGCCGATCCGCGAATGGTTCGCCGGCCTGCCCGAAGCGAAGGCGCGCGGCTACGAGCCCGGCCGCTTCTCCTTCAACGTCAAGGGCGGCCGCTGCGAGGCCTGCCAGGGCGACGGCGTCATCAAGATCGAGATGCACTTCCTGCCCGACGTCTACGTCACCTGCGACGTCTGCAAGGGCAAGCGTTACAATCGCGAGACGCTGGAGGTCCTGTTCAAGGGCAAGAGCATCGCCGACGTGCTTGACATGACCGTCGAGGAAGCCGCCGACTTCTTCAAGGCGGTGCCGCGCGTGCGCGAAACCTTCCAGACCCTGCACCGCGTCGGCCTCGACTACATCCATGTCGGCCAGCAGGCCACAACCCTGTCGGGCGGCGAAGCCCAGCGCGTCAAGCTGGCCAAGGAACTGTCAAAGCGCGCCACCGGGCGCACGCTCTACATCCTGGACGAGCCGACCACTGGCCTGCACTTCCACGACGTCAAGAAGTTGCTGGAGGTGCTGCACGAGCTGGTCGCCCAGGGCAACACGGTCGTCGTCATCGAGCACAATCTCGAAGTCATAAAGACCGCCGACTGGGTCATCGACCTCGGCCCCGAAGGCGGCGACGGCGGCGGCGAGATCGTCGCCTGGGGCCCGCCGGAAGACATTGCGAAAGCGCCGCGGAGCTACACGGGGAAGTTTCTGGAGCCGGTGCTGAAGAAGGCACGGAAGCCGAAGCGGCGGAGCACGAGCGAGGCGGCGGAGTAGAATTCACTCCGCCTCGTCCGCGGGATCATCGGGGAAAGTCTGCATGTGTCCGCGATGCCCAGCCGCACCTACACGCTCTTCAGCAAGGCAATCCTCGCCGAGCAGCAGGTAACCTGCATCTACGAGGGGCGCTATCGCGAGCTCTGCCCCCACATCCTCGGCACCAACAAGATGGGTGAGGAAGCCGTCCTCGCCTGGCAATTTGGCGGTGAGAGCAGCGGACCTCTGCCGCAATGGCGATGCCTGAAGCTCGCCAATATCACCAACGCCCGCACGCGCGATGGCCACTGGCACGAGGGCGGCTCTCACCGGACTACGCAGACCTGCGTCAGCAACATCGATCTCGACATCAATGTTCACGTGCGCAAATTGCGGTGACGCACATGCGTCCCACGGCTGACGGCCTTGCCGGCCATGATCGCAGGGTTGATTTCAATGCGCTCGTGTCGCATGACTGTCCTCGAATTCTCCTGAAATAATAGCACGCCACATCACGTTTTTCAGCGAACTCCAAAACCCGCCTCAAATGCCCTACTCCCTCGCCATCTTCGACCTCGACGGCACGCTGGCCGACAGCTTTCCGTGGTTCCTGCGCACCATCAACGATGTCGCCGATCGCTTCAATTTTCGTCGCGTCGCGGATGACGAAATCGAAGCGCTGCGGCATGCCTCGTCGCGCGAGATCCTCGCCCGGCTCGAGGTACCGCTGTGGAAGCTGCCGGCGATCGCGCGGCATGCGCGGCGACTGAAGGCGGAGGCTGCTAGCGAGATTCCCCTGTTCGCTGGCGTCGAGACGATGCTGCGGACGCTGGCCGGGAACGGCGTGCAGCTCGCGCTGGTGACCTCGGACAGCGAAGCCAATGCGCGCGAGAAGCTCGGCGATTCCGCCGCCCTGTTCGCGCATTTCGACTGCGCGGCATCGCTGTTCGGCAAGCCCGCGAAATTCCGCCGCGTGATCCGGCGCGCGGGCGTGGAGCCAGGCCGCGTGATCGCGATCGGCGACGAGGTCCGCGATATCGAGGCGGCGCGGGCGGTGGGGATTGCCTGCGGCGCGGTGAGTTGGGGCTACGCCGCGCCGGCGGCGCTGCGGGCGCTTGCGCCCGATCACATGTTCGCGCAGATGGAAGAGATCGCAGACGTGGTCAGCCGGATTTCGCTCAAGGCCTGATCCGCAATCGGCGCCCGGCCCAAGGAGACGGTGATGACACTCTCGGACGCAGCCCGCCTGAAACTCCTGGAGCCGCCGGTCGGCAAGGTGCGCGTGGTGCTCGACACCGACACCTACAACGAGATCGACGATCAGTTCGCGCTGGTACAGATGCTGCTGTCGAAGGACCGGTTCGACGTCGAGGCGATCTACGCCGCGCCGTTCTTCAACACACGCGCCGACAGTCCCGGCCACGGCATGGAGCTGAGCTACCAGGAAATCCTACGCCTGCTGGAGCGCCTCAACGTCGCACCGGACGGCCTCGTCCATCGCGGCGTCACCGATTATGTCGGCCGCGGCAAGACGGCGCAGGCGGCCCCCGCCGTCGACGACCTCGTGGCCCGGGCGCGCGCAGGCTCCCCTGACAATCCGCTCTACGTCATTGCCATCGGCGCCATCAGCAATATCGCCTCGGCGCTGCTCAAGGCCCCCGACATCATCGACCGCGTGGTGGTGGTCTGGCTTGGCGGTCATGCGCTGGAATGGCCGCACACGATCGAGTTCAACCTCAAGCAGGACGTCGGCGGCGCGCAGGTGCTTTTCGACAGCGGCGTGCCGCTCGTGCTCGTGCCATGCAAGGGCGTCACCTCGCACCTTCACAGCACGGTGCCGGAGATCGAGCGCTACGTCGAACCGCATGGCAGCATCGGCGCGTTCCTCGCCATGCGCTTCAAGGACTATTCGTCCGATCATCTGGGTTGGGCCAAGGAGATCTGGGACATGGCGCCGGTCGGCTGGCTGCTGAATCCCGCGTGGGCACCGAGCGTGATCATCCCGGCCCCGGTTCTCACGGATCAGATCACGTGGAGCGTCGACCGCCGGCGGCATCCGATCCGCTACGTGACCTATGTGGACCGCAACCCGATCCTGAAGGACTTTTTCCTGAAGTTGAAGGCGTTTGCCGCGCCGAAGGTGCCGTAGGGTGGGCAAAGCGACTTGTCCGACGTAGCTCGAAGAGCGAAGGCGGAAGCGTGCCCACCATTGCGTGCCGAGGCAGCGGAGAGATGGTGGGCACGGCGCGCCGCGCCTTTGCCCACCCTACGCCCCCTACTCCGTCCGCCTGAGAAACGCCCCGAACGCGCGCGGGCCGTCGCCGGTCTTGACCTCGCCGATCACCTTCAGCTCGGTGGCATCGATGATGCTCAATGTGTTGCTCTCCCAGCACGCGACGATGACGCGCTTGCCGTCGGCGGTCGCATTGATGCCTTCGGGATAGTCGCCGACATTGATCCGCTTCACCGGCTTCAGCGTCGCCAGGTCGAACACGCTGACGGTGCCGCCATATTGGTCGGTGACGAAGCCGCGCCCTTGCGTCAGCGCTACCGCATAGGGACGCATCCCGACCGGCACGCGGCCGATCTCTTGGCTCGCGGCGATGTCGATTACCGAGACGTCGTTGGAGCCGACATTGGCGGTGTAGGCGCGTTTTCCCTCGGCATCGATGGTGACGCCGAACGGACGGGTCCCGACCTTGATGGTCGCCCTGCGCTCACGCGTTGCGGTGTCCACCACCGAGACGCTGTCGTCGTCGCGGTCCGCCGAGAGCAGCAGCCTGCCATCAGGCGTCACCGCGAGGCCGGACGGGGACGCGCCGACCGCGATGCTGGCCGTGACGCTGCGCGAGGCCGTATCGATCACCCGCACCGCGGCGGCATACCAGTCGGCGACGTAGAGCGTCTTGCCATCCGGCGTCACGGCAATGCCGAGCGGCCCGCCGCCGACCTCGATTCGCCCCGAGACCTGCCGCGTTGCCGCGTCGACCACGGTCACCGCCTTGGCGTCCGGACTCGTGACATAGGCAAAGCGCCCGTCCGCGCTGACGGCCACGCCGGCCGGCTTGCCGCCGATCGGGATGGTCGCGACGCTGCGCGATGTCGCGAGGTCCACGACCATCAGATCGTCGCTGAGCTGGTTGGTGACGAACGCCTCTTCGGCGGACGCGCTGCCAATACTGGCAGCGCAAAGGCTGGCGGCGAGCGCCGCCAGGACCCGCGCCCGCACGGTCAGCTTCCGCTCTCGATCTTCTTCTTCAGCGCTTCGAGCCCGGCCTGATAGAGCCCCTTCACCGCCTTCACCGCGGCTTCGTCGCTCAGCTCCGGCGGCGGATCGTTGTTGGGGAAGCCGCGGTAGAACGCGCCCGCCCATTCCAGCGTCGCGCCCTTGCCGTCGGCGCTCGGCGTCACCGCCAGCGTCGAGGAATAATTGGTGACCGGCAGCACCTTCACGTCCACCTTGGTGATCCGGTAGGAATAGGTCATCGCGGCAGCGTCGAACTTGTAGAGTTCCTCATCGACGGTGGCGCCTCCCGTCAGGGTCAGCCGCCGCGTCGCTTCGATCTCATTGCCTTTCTCGCCCTCGGTCTTGGTAACAGGCGGGAGCCAGCTCATGTCCTGGAAATTGCCGATCGCGGCCCACACTTTGGCCGGCGGCGCGTTGATCTCGATGGATTCGCGCACCTTCTGCCGGGTCGGCCCATGTGCCCAGGCCGGGCCAAACGCCGCCGTCAAAGCCACCGCGCCCGCGGCAGTCAGCACCGCGCCCATGACCGTGCGCCGTCCAATCGTCACCCTCATCTCGTTTCCTCATGCGTCTCGTTGATCGTGCGCGACTTGAAGCGCGCTGGGATCATGGTAACGCATTTTGCGGCCGAGGGGAGACCTGTTCATGGCGGCGTTGCGGCGCGGGCTCGCGCGTCCCACAACCACCCCTTGCGCCGCCCGGCGGGCAAAACACCCAATGGACGGGTCAACCACACCACGCAGAAATAATTCTCTTTATCCGAATTTCGGATTATCATATAGAAAGCCATCCCACCCCGGGCCGAGGGGCGTTATCGCGATCGTCACGACACGCGGGATGGGACGTGGTGGACGCAGGCGGCGTCGGCGCGAAGGTGGTTTGCAGGGCGGGCAACCGTGAGCGAACGCCGCGCGCACACGACCGGTGCAGCCTGTGTACGGTAAAACCGTGCCGTCCTGGCGCCCGGAGCCTGTGCGCCAAGTCTTGCGGTGATGTGGCGGCCCGACCGGGCGCGCACATCAGTCATCCGCAAGGTGACGGGGGCAATAGTGCATCGCTCCCCGGGGAGAGCTCGGCATAAGCCGTAAAACCACTGCGCAGGGAAGGCCGGATGTTTGGCTTCACCTGTATGCCGCTGTGCAAACTTCGTAGCGCAATTTCCGCACAGTGGACCGCGGGTGCCAGCCGGCACCCGGCCTTCCCTGCGCCCTCGGCACTTTCGAGGGTGGTGACTACAGCAAAGCTCGGGCAGATCTTGCCGCGAGGATGCGAAACCGTGCGTGCGATTTGAATTCGAATGCAAAGCTAGAATCTGCTCTCGTGCCCCGGACACAGCGCAGCGCTTCCCTGGCGATGCGCAGCATCGTCCAGTGCGGCGATGCGCTGCAGAGCCGGGGCCCATGCTGCAGCGAGCGTGTGACTGCGTGGGTCCCGGCTCTGCGCCGCACCGCTACGCGCTGCAGCGCGTCCGGGACACGAGAAGAGCGAGTGCCGTGAGAGCGCGCCCTCGCCTACTCCGCCAGCGTCGCCTCCACGAACCCGCGCGGATCGTCACAGAATTCGCGCATCACCCGGTAATGATCGGTTTGCTCCACCGTTGTCGGCTCCAGGCCGTATTTGCCCAACCGCAACAGTCTCGCGTTTGGATAGGCCATCAGCAGAGGCGCATGGGTTGCCATGATGACCTGGCAGATGCGGGACTCCTCCATGCGTCGCAAGAGCTTCAGGAATTCGATCTGACGCGCCGGCGACAGCGCCGATTCCGGCTCGTCGAAGATGAAGATGCCCTGGCGCTGGCAGCGCTCTTCGAAGAAGCGCAGAAAACCTTCGCCATGGGAATGCGACAGGAAGTCGGGGCCGGCCTGGCCGGCATCGCGTGCGGCCTTGTCGAGATATCGCGCGACCGAGAAAAAACTCTCGGCGCGAAAAAACCAGCCGTTGGTGATCTTCGGCAGCCAGCTTGCGCGCAAGGCCCTGGAAAGCTGGCCGCCCATCTTCTCCCGCGCTTCGGAATGGTCGACGGGCATGTAGCCCTTGCCTCCACCCGCATCGTCGTAGCCGGCAAGCGCTGCGATACCCTCGAGGATCGTCGACTTCCCGGTGCCATTCTCTCCGACGATGATCGTGATGGCGGCGTCGAAGTTGAGCTCGAAATCATCCGGAAAGATGGGCAGGCAAAACGGATAGGCCGCGCGATCGCTAACCTGCGACGGGTCGAGCCAGACCCGTTTCAGGTAGGGCGCCGGCAGGTTGATCGTGCGATTGCTTCTTCGGCTCATGCCCGGCTTCCAACCCGTTCCGACCCATCTTTTAATAAGAACATCTCAGGAACACAATCCTCACGAAAGCTGCATCTGAGAAACAAATGGAAACAAATTGAAACAAACCCGCCATCCGCCACCCGGGTGCGAATTAAGAAAACGTAGCTACGAGACAGTTGCCGGCATGAGGCCGGCTCCCACCTCGCGACCCCGGCAATGATTGACGGACGTCCGGGACCGTAAAGCCGCGAGGAGTGCGCGATGGTATCGACGTATTTCAGTTACAGCTACATCACGCGCAATCTCAAGCAGTCCCTGGCGCGGGTCGAACAGCAAACGGATGTCGCGCGCGAGGAGGCTTACTACAAAGCCAACATCGGCAAGGTGAAGACCGTCGATGATTTCATGAAGGACTATCGCCTGTATCATTATGCGATGAAGGCATATGGCCTGGAAGACATGGCCTACGCCAAGGCTTTCATGAAGAAGGTGCTGGAGAGCGACCTCTCCGACCCAAAGAGCTTCGTCAACAAGTTGGTGGACAAACGCTACCAGGAGTTTGCCGCGGCATTCTCCTTCAATGGCGGTGCGACGCCGGTTGCGCAATCGGAGAACCAAATCGATGAGATGATCGATCTGTACACGGCGACCAAGAAGAGCCAGGTCGATGCACTTGCCGACGACTCGAAATACTACAGCGCCGAAATCGGCAACATCAGCAGTGCAGACCAACTCCTGAACAACGACCGTCTTCGCAACTATGTCTATTCGGCATATGGGATCGATGAAAGCAAGTGGCCGCGTGACACGATAAGTCAGGTCTTGCGCAGCGATCCATCCGATCCCAACAGCTACGTCAACACCACCTTCGCTTCTCAGTTGACCGGCCTCAACGCCCAGCTTGCTCAAGCCAAATCGGATGCCAGCGCCGCTGATTTAAAGATAACCGCTTACAAGGCCCAACTATCGCAGCCGGGCGCCGACGTGAACCAGTTGAACATCCAGATCCTGGTCGAAAAAAGTCACCTGGAGTCATATACGAAAAGCATTTCCAGCCTCGGCGACCAGATATCGACGATTGGCGGGTTTGTAGACTTGGCCGGCGCGTTCGAGTTTTCGTCCGACGGGTCGCTTCCGTCAGGTGTATCCGCCCAGACTGCTGCAAATGTCGCGATCACGAAAACGCGGTTCGACGACAGCAAGGCCGCCGTCTATTCGGCAGCAAGCCCGATATACGAAGCTTTGGCGGTCAAGCAATTCAGAACGGACCTCAGCAAGATCAATTCAGTCCAGGCGTTCGTATCGACACCTGGCGTGTATGATTTTGCGCTGGGCGCCGTCGGCCTCGATCCCGGAATGGTCTCGAAGGCGACGATCAAGGCAGTCCTCGAAAGCGACGTCAACGACCCCAAGAGCTACGTCTATACCCTCAAGGACAATCGGTACGTAGAGCTCGCACGCGCCTTCAACTTCGACGCAAAAGGCAATCTGACGACCCCCTTGGTGGCTCAAGACTCGGCTCAGGTCCTCCAGATCGCGAGGGAATACGTCATTGCCGCGCTGAAACAGGCAAGCCCTCAGCAGGAGAAGGCAATTCGGGCACTAGCCACGAAAGATGCGACGGCTTATCAAGAGGCAATCGCAGGCATCGACAGCGTTTCCGAGCTTCTCGCAAACAGGCCGATGGTCGATTTCATTCTCTTGGCCAAGGGTTTGGACCCTAAGAAGGTCAGCACCGAATTTCTCAAGAAGATCTTCAGCTCCGACCTGAACAACCCAAAGAGCTTCGCGAACACGCAGAGCGATCCTCGCTTTGCCGAAATCGTTGCGTCGTTCAACTTCGACAGCAAGGGCAACGTCGCGCGCCTCCCGATGATGGGTCCTCAGAAGAGAGATCAATTCCGGGAAACACAGGCGAACTATCTCCAGCAAAGCCTGGAGCAGCAACAGGGGGATACGAATCCCGGCGTACGCCTTGCGCTCTATTTCCAGCGAAAGGCGGGAGAAATCACGTCCGCATACGACATCCTTGCCGACAAGGCTCTTTCAGAGGTGTTCAGAACCACCTTCGATTTGCCTGACTCGATGGCCTCGATGCAGATCGATCAGCAAGCCAAGGTCGTGGACAAATTCATGAAGATCAAGGATCTTTCCGATCCGGCGAAGGTTGAAAAACTGTTGAGCCGGTTCTCCGCCATGTATGACGTCAGAAACGGCGAGAGCATCGGCCAGGGTCAATCTCCCTTGCTCAACCTCTTTCAAGGATCGAGCTCAGGCATATCAGGGATAAGTGAATCCACGTTCTTGGCCATCGCCAAGCTGCGTGCTCACTGATGATCGCTCGCCGGTACTAGTACCTCGTCACAGAGATTATGACTCTTTGGAAGTGGCGGGGTAGGCGCCAGCCATTTTGGCGCGAGCCTTGTCTGTTGTGAACATCCATTTGATGCGGGAGCGGGCGGCATTTCGTTGTCGTTCCCAGGCGGTGATTTCGCGGCGCAGTCGCTTAGGGTCGTCGATCCTGCGATCCAGGCACTGGCCCCGCAGGACGCCGATTTCGATCTCGACCATGTTGAGCCAGCTTGCGTGTTTTGGGGTATAGTGGAACTCGAGCCGTCGCAAAATCCGCCTGGCTTCGGCGGGCGGGAACGCCTGATAGAGGGCGCCGGCGGAGTGGGTCGATAAATTGTCCTGGACGACCCGGATGATCTCGGCGTCGGGATAATGGATGTCGACGAGATCACGCATGCATTGGGCGTAATCCCTTGCCGCTCGCCGCTCGGTGACCT
Source organism: Bradyrhizobium sp. 604_D8_N2_3 (assembly GCF_051810765.1). NCBI lineage: Bacteria > Pseudomonadati > Pseudomonadota > Alphaproteobacteria > Hyphomicrobiales > Nitrobacteraceae > Bradyrhizobium > Bradyrhizobium sp. 604_D8_N2_3. Next base: position 5,066,461 of record NZ_JBPWPM010000001.1, read on the forward strand.
TGACCTTGCGCCAGGGACGATGCACGTCGAGGAGAACGAAGAGATTGACCGTGCCATTGCGACGATACTCATAATCGTAACGTTCGAGCCTGCCGGGCTTGGCCGGGATGGGCTGACGCGTTTCGCCGATGAGTTGCACCGGGCTTTCGTCGAAGCACACCACTGGCCGCCTGGAGTCGGGTGCCTCGGCATAGAGGTCGAGCACATCCTCCATGCGGGCGACGTATTCGCCGTCGACCTGCGGAATGCACCACATGTCTTTGCGCCAGGGCTTGAGGGCATTCTCGGCCAGGCGCCGCCGAACCGTCTCGTGCGACAGGCTCTTGTGTTCGGTGAGCTTGACCATCGCACCCGCCAGCAGCTTTAGCGTCCAGCGGGCACGGCCCCTTGGCGGACTGGCGCAGGCTGTCGCCACCAGCAAGGCTTCTTCCTTGCCCGTGAGTTTGCGCTCCGCCCCGGGACGCGGCTCTTCGCTCAGCGCCCGCTCCAGATTGCCTTCCACGAAGCGTCGCTTGGTCCGGTACACGGTCGAGCCGCTCACGCCGACGCTCCTTGCGATCTCCTCGTCGCTGGTCTCGGCATCGGCGGCCAGCAAAATCTGCGCTCGCTTGAGCTTGCGGGACGCATGCTTGCCGCCGCTGAGCAGCGCCCTCAGTTCGGTGCGCTCGATTTGGCTGAGTTCGACCCGATAGCGTACATTCATGGCGTGCCTCCTCGTTCGAGGCACGCACGAACAACTGAATCGGATGGCCGGCGTGAGTCCTTCGACAAAACCCTTCACGCCCACGCAGGGGCAGTATCTGGCTTTTATCCACCTCTATACCCGGCTGCATCGCAGGCCCCCGGCCGAAACCGACATGCAGGAATATTTCCGCGTCAGCCCGCCTACGGTTCACCAGATGGTCCTGACACTGGAACGCGCCCGCCTCATCAGACGGCAGCCAAGGACGCCTCGCAGCATCGAGGTCCTCGTTGATCCGAAACTCCTGCCGGAGCTAATCTGACCGCCGGACCCAACCTGTCAAAATCACTGTGCAGAGCCACTAGCCCAACACCTCGAGCACCAGCTCCATGGTCATCAGCACGGGATTATCCCCACGGATCAGACGGCCCTCCGCAATGCCGCCAGTGTAGTCGATCAGGGCAATGTCGAGCGCCGCCTCCGGTGCGCCCGAACTGCCCTGTACGATCGTCCCCGCTGTCACGGCGAGCTCGGTCGCGAACGGCTCGGTCACCCCGCCATGGGTGAAGCGCGCGCCGATGGTCGAGCCGACGCCGCCGTGAATCTTCGCGCGTGCGATGCCATGCGCGCGGCAGAACGCTTCGAGGCAGCCGGCAAAATCCTGGTTGGGCCGCAGCCGCAGCGCGAAGGCGCGGCTTGTCGTACGCGCGCCGGTGCTCATACCGGGCACCGGTCCGAACAGCTTGAAATTGGTCTCGGGATCGGGCTCCGCGGTGAACATCGCGCCGTCGATGCCGAACGCCTCGACCTCGAACGGCTCGGCGACAACAGTCTCGTCCGGCAGCATGTGCCCGCCGCTTGCCTTGCCGTCCGCCTCCGTCCAGAGCCCGTGGCAATGAAAGAACGAGGCGCCATCGCGCATACCGAGCGTCATGCAGCCGAGTTTCGTCCGCGTCACGGCGCTGGGGCGAAAAGTGTCGCTGTAGAACGCTGCGTTCTCACCTGTCTTCGACAGCGCCGGCATCACGTATGCGAATGGTCCGAGCGCAGCGCTGCCAAAATTCAGCACGCCACTGGCAAACCCCTCCGCCGCAAAACCACGCCGCGCGGCTTCGAGCAGCGGCAGACCCGCTTCGAGCCTGAACGAGAACGCGCGCCCCCTCGCCTCGACCCATTGGATGCGTTCGGCGACAGGCGCGCCCGGCTGCTTGATACTTCGCATCGCGTATGCTCAGCCCGCCTGCTTGTTGTCGAGATCGAGCAGCCCGCGCGCCTCGAGCTCATCGCGCACCATGCGCTTCGGGATCTTGCCATAGCCGGACTTCGGCAAGGCTTCCCAGAAGAAGAACCGCTTCGGCATCTTGTATCGCGGCACCTTCGGCAGGAGGAACGCCGCCATCTCGGCTTCGCTCACCGGCTTCTCGCCTTCGCGCGCGACGCAGACGGCGACGCCGACCTCGCCCCAGGTCGCGTCGGGCACGCCGAGCACGGCGACCTCGCCGACCGCGGGATGCGTCAAGATCTTCTCCTCGATCTCGCGCGGATAGATATTGGAGCCACCGGAGATGTACATGTCGGAGGCCCGTCCCGTGATGTAGACGAACCCCTCCTCGTCCATGTGGCCGAGGTCGCCGGTGCGGAACCAGCCGTCGCGAAACGCCTTCGCATTGGCCTCGGGGTTGTCGTAGTAGCCGGCGAGCACGGCAGGCCCGATCACGCAGATCTCGCCACTCTGGTTGACGGCCAGCTCGCGGCCCTCGTCGTCCTGGATCGAGACCTGCATGGCCGTGCGCTCGAAGCCGCAGGTGCCGATCTTCGCATAGGGCCCGTCCTCGGGATCATGCAGCGCCGCCGGTAGCACAGTGATGTTGCCGGTGACCTCGCCGAGGCCAAAATACTGCACGATGACCTTGCCGAGCTTCTTCAGCGCGGCCTTCTGGTCCTCGCGGTACATCGGCGCGCCGGCATAGATCACATGACGCAGCGAGGAATGATCGTATTTGTCGGCGGCGGGATGCTCGACCATCATCTTGAGGATTGTCGGCACCGTGAAGAGGTTGCTGACCCGATGCGCCTCGATCAGGCGGAACGCCTCGTCGATGTCGAATTTCTCCGTCGGCAGCAGCACGGTGCACACGCCGCGGGCGGTCTGCACCAGCTGATGCACGCCGGCGCCATGCGACAGCGGCGCCACCACCAGCGACGCATCCGCTTCCGTGACGCCGGGGGTGAGATCGGCGAGATGGTTGGTGACGACGAAGCCCATCTGGCCGTGGGTCAGCACCGCGGCCTTGGAGCGGCCGGTGGTGCCGGAGGTGAAGAAGAACCAGCAGGGATCGTCGTGCTCGACGGCGACGTTCGCAACGCTTGCACCGGCCTGCGAGGCGATGGCTTCCGCCACCGAGCGCTCGCCGAACGAGCCCTTGCCGGCGACGCTCCAGGTGAACTCCAGCGCACCGCCCTTCACGGCTGCAGCGTGCTCGGGAAAATCGACGTGGCACAGGAACGCCTTCGCGCCGGAGGCCTGCGCGAGATAGGTGACCTCATCCGGCATCAGGCGGAAATTGGTGGGCACCCAGACTGCACCGAGCCGGAACGCGGCGAACATCGAGAAGAACATCTCATCGCCGTTCTTGGAATGGACGAGGATGCGGTCGCCCTTGGCGATGCCGCGCGCGGCGAGTGCGGCGGCCAGCGCCGAGACCTGCGCATCGATCTCGCGCCAGGTCCAGGATTTGTCACCCCAGACGAAGCCGGGGCGCGCGCCATGCCGCCGCGCATTCTGGGTCAGCATGTGAGCGAGATTCATGACGCGGCGGGACATGCGCAGGGGCTGCATCGGGCTTCCTCTTCGACGGCGGGCGGCGCACGAGCCGCCCGCTCCTTGCAGCCCATTTATCGCCATCGAATGCGGCGTAGCAAGGCCGCCGGTCGCGCATCTGCCCTACGGCTGCCTGAACGCAAACGGCGTCGCCGTGATGGCCTTCTCCTTCCAGCAGGCCTGCGCACCGAAACCGCCGCAATAGCTGCCGTGCAGATCGAATCGAATGGTGCGCGCCGCGCCACGCTTCATCGGCGGCGGCACAATCTTGTAGCTGCGGACATAGCCGTCGAACACGGGGCGCACGCTGCCATCGGGCAGAGTCACCAGGACGTTCATGACGCAGCCGCCGGTTCCGCAATAGGTGGTCTCGCGCTCCCCGCATTTGGTGTCGCGGAAATCGACGATGTAGTCCTCACGGCCGTCGCCGGTCAGATCGATCTTGCGCACGGTGTCCGGCGCGAAGGTCACCAGGCCACCATCCTGGCTGTCGCATTCCTCATTGGCGTAGCGCAACGCCTGCTGCACGCCGGGCGGATAATCGGAGGGATTGAACGGCTTTGCATCGTCGGCGCGCGCAGCGGTGGCGAGCAGTGTGAGCAGGAGGATCAGATATCGCATTCGCGTTTGTCGCCGGCGCAGCCGCGACCGTTCAGGGAATTTTAAACATGATCGGCGCAACCTCAGCCAGTTCTCGCGTACAGAGTGCCGCATCATGGTCAAAGCGCCCGCCTTCCTCCTGTTGTCGCTGGCGCTCGCCGGATGTGCCGTGGCGCCTCAGGCGCACCTCTCCGCCGACCCCGCCTTCAAGCCTGCGCGCTATGCCTGGGATGGCGCCGGCGAGGATCCCAACCAGCCACGTTCCGGGGCTCCGCGTGCCACGCGCGCCGACGCCGGCTCCGAGCGCAACAGGTCGCAAGCCGGACTTCAGCCCTATTCGAAGGAATGGTGGCAGGCCCAGGACGGCATCGAGGCCGAGCAGGACGCCAAGGTCACCCGCTCCCTCGTCATCTGCCAGGGTTGCCTCCGCCCGCAGCCGCAATCTGAAGATTCCAGGCTCGCCAAAGCGACCGATTGAACCGAGCGGCCGCGCCACCGGTCTACAGAGATACGCGCTGACGCCGGCCGCTCCGGCCATGCGGTCGCACGTCATTATCTCAGGGACATTTCATGCTCACCCGTCGGACCTTCGTCGCCGCCTCTCTGCTTGCCACCGCCTCCCCGGCATTCGCCGTGATGCCTACCTCCAGCGATCCCGTCGCGATCCTGACCGCCATCTACACGCGCGTAGCCAAGGGCAAAGGCGATAGTGGCGGCGCCTTCGTCATCGAGAACAAGGCGGCCAAAACAAAATATCTCTCGAGGGCGCTGGTCGCGCTGTGGGCCAAGGCGGATGCGCATACGCCGAAGGGCGACGTTGGTCCAGTCGATTTCGATCCTGTCACCAACTCGCAGGAACCGGACGTGAAATCCTTCAAAGTTGACGCAGAGAAGATGGAGGCCGACAAGGCGACGATCGCGGTGACCATCACCGGCCACCGCAACGACCGCAAACCCGCCGACCAGATCGTGCGTTATGACTTCGTGCGCGAGGCCAACAGCTGGCGGATCGACGACATCAAGGGCTCGTCCGACGGCGAGGCCTGGTCGATCCGCAAGATGCTGGCGGACTCGTTGAAGACCTGACGGGAGACACCATGAGCGACGTCATCGATAACAAGGCCGATCATCGCTTCGAGCTGGCGGTGGAGGGCCATCTCGCGACCGAGCACTACAAGCTCGACGGCAACGTCATCACCTTCGAGCATACCGATGTGCCGAAGGAGCTCGGTGGCAAGGGCGTCGGCTCGAAGCTGGTGCAAGGCGCGCTCGACCAGGTCCGCGCGGCCGGCTTGAAACTGATCCCGCAATGCCCGTTCGTGAAGGCGTGGATCGAGAAACATCCGGAGTATGCGGATTTGGTGAAGAGTTAAGCGAGCGCAGGCCCGCCGAGCGCACGGCAGGCCTGCTCAAATCTACCGCCTATTGCCCATGCTTCAGCATATCCTGATCACTCAGATCCCAGTCCTGCCACAGCTGGAGCACGCCGAGGATCACCGCTACCGCTCCCAGACTCGTATGGTAGATCCGGAGAAAACCTTCGCCGGAATAACCGAACACATAGGGCGAGACGATAAGCCACAGCCCGACCAGGATCGTCGCCACCTCCTGCCAGCGCTGCAACGCGACATATTCGAGCTGGCTCAGGCCAAATACGACGAGGCCGATTGCGACCGTGTTCAGGATCATCGTCTGGCGTTCGACGATCGGCGAGTGATCCTGGATGGGGAACCACGGCGATGCGACAATCAGCGCGCCGAGCAGCATCCCGCACCAATCTTCCCATGTTCGATGAGTCTTGATGAAACTAAAGTCCGACATCGTACCCTCCTCCAAAAGAGGCATACGTCAGCGGCTGGCGATCATGACACTCCGAATGTCTAGCGACCGTGCCGGCCGCATTCGGGCGTATGTCCTGAAGAAACACGTGGGGAACCGGGAGCACGATTGCAAGACTGACCAGTGTTTTTGCAAGCGAAACAGCGAGCCAATTATGGCTCACGCGTCAGCGCCCCGAGCTTCTGCAGTGCATCACGGGCGGACGGCAGGCTTGGACGCAATTCCAGCGCCTTCCGGAAATCGGCAATCGCGCCCTGCCTATCGCCGAGGCGCAGCCTGGCCTGGCCGCGGTTGTTCCAGGAGAACACGTCGGAGGGATCGTATTGCAGCGCCTTGTCGTAGTCGGCGAGGCCGCCCTTGTTGTCGCCCCGATAGAGCCGGATCATGCCGCGATTGCGCCAGCCGCGTGCGTCGGTCGGCGCGACGCGGATCGCCTCGCCGTAGTCGGCGGCGGCCCGATCGAACTGCTCGCTGTCGCGGTAGACGTTGCCGCGGTCGATATAGGCAATCAGATCCGGTGCAAGCTTGATCCGCATGCTGTAGTCGGCAAGCGCATGCGCCGTGTCGTGCTTGCGGGCGTGGACGAAGCCGCGGTTGGCGTAGGCGGTGACATAGTTGGGATCGCGCTTGATCGCCGCGTCGAAATCGGCAATGGCGCCGTCGAGGTCGCCCTTGTTGAAACGGGCTTCCCCGCGATTGCTGTAGGCCAGCGCCAGCGACGGATCGAGCTTGATGGCCTGGTCGTATTCGGCGATGGCGCGATCGTAATCGCGCTTGAAGCTGTAGACGCGGCCGCGATTGTTGTAGGCGCAGGCATAGCCGGGATCGAGCCGGACTGCCTCGTCGAGATCGGACAGCGCGGCGTCGAGTTCGCGTTTCTCGGTGAGCCCATGGCCGCGATTGCAATAGGCGCCGGCGAGTCTCTGCCCGCTCTCGCTCCTGGTATCGATCACGGTCGAGCAGGCTTTGATCCGCTCGTCCGGCGTGCTGGTCAGCCCGACGCAGGCCTCCCAGGCCGGGGCGCCTTCGGCCGCAGCCGACACCGGCGCGGTCGAGACGAGCGCCGCAAGCAGCGCCAGGAGGCTGAGCGGGACACGCATTTTCCGGATATCTCCCCTGCGGCAACCTCCCTTGGTCGCACCTTGGCAAGGGCCGGTTCAGGCGCCTAAATCAGAGAACACGCAGCGCTTCGAAGGGATCTGGCATGGCGGTACGGGACAACAAGGACAGGAGTCGCTTCGAGCTCGATGCGGGCAACGAAATCGCCTTCGCCAATTACCGGCTGACGCCGTCGGCCGTGATCATCACCCATACCGAGACGCCGCGCGCGCTACGCGGCCGCGGCATTGCGTCCGAGCTGATCAAGGGTGCGCTGGACTTGATCCGCCGCGACGGCAAGAAGGTGATCGCCGGCTGTGGCTTCGTCGTCGACTATCTCGACAGGCATCCGGAGGAAGCAGACCTCGTCGCCTGAATGCAAAAGGGGCCCGCGAGATCGCGGGCCCCCCTGGCTTACGACCGAGCAATCGGTCAGTGCTTGATCTCCGGCGGCAGCTTGCCGCCATTGGCGGCCAGCTTGGACATCACCTGCTTGTGCAGCCAGACGTTCATGCTCGCCGAGTCGTTCATGTCACCGCTGTAGCCGAGCTCCTTGGCGAGGTCCTTACGCGCGGCAAGGCTGGAGTCGATGTCGAGCGCCTTCATGAGGTCGACGATCGAGGTGCGCCATTCCAGCTTCTCCTTCTGGGCAGCGACCAGCTTGTCGACGATGGCCGCAACGTCCACGGTTGCCATCGGCGCGGCAGCAGGCGCCGATCCGCCCGGCGCGGCGCTGGCGGGTGCGCTACCCGAGGGTGCGCCACCTGCGGGCGCGGCGGAAGCCGGATGGCTGCCGAAGATCGCGCCCATGATTTTCCCGAAAATGCTCATGTCTTCTCCCCGAATAGGATCCGTTGGAAGGGCCTTGAGTGGCACTTATAAACGAAGTTACGGCGTTACGCCCGCGAAGTTCTGCGAACCGACAACCAGCATCAGCTTATCTGCGGCGAAATGACGACCGAATGACATCGTTGAGGTTGCGGTGCGGCATCGAATCTCAACCAAGCGTGTGGGACAGGACTCGGAAATGGGCGTACGCTCCACTTTCAGTTCGCGATGACGTCCGGAATTCGCGTCTGGCCGGAATCGCGAAACTCAGAAAAGCGGCCGCTTGCGCCGTTGCCGGCGCCGAATTCGGCTGCATGGCAAGGGAGCTAGCGACCATGGCCACACTCTACCCGGGCAATGTCCCCACTGTGGCCCAGCCCGCGGATGCGGCTGGACCGGTGATCCGAACCATCCAACTGTCCGATCTGCACGACGCGCTCAGGCGCGGCTGGGAAGATTTCAAGGCGGTGCCGAGCCACGCCATCATCCTCTGCGTGATCTATCCGGTGCTGGGCCTCGTGCTCGCCCGCGCGGTGATGGGCTATTCGGTGCTGCCGCTGTTGTTCCCACTGGCCGCAGGCTTCGCGCTGATCGGCCCGTTCGCCGCGCTCGGTCTCTATGAGCTCTCCAGCCGGCGCGAACGTTATGAGGAGGCCAGCGCCTGGAATGCCATGGAGGTGCTGCGCTCGCCTTCGTTCGGCGCCATGCTCGGTCTCGGCACGCTGCTGCTCGCTCTGTTCGTGACCTGGGTTGCGACCGCTCAGGCGATCTATGTCGCGGCGTTCGGCTATGAGGGCGCGACCGGGATCTCTGATTTCATGACGCGCGTGCTGACGACCCAGCAAGGCTGGTGGCTGATCCTGGTCGGCTGCGGCACCGGCTTCCTGTTTGCGCTTGCCGCGCTCTGCATCAGCGCCGTGTCGTTCCCCTTGATGCTCGACCGCCATGCCGGCGCGTTCGAGGCGATGGTGACGTCGCTACGCGTCGTCGCCAAGAATCCGGTGCCGATGGCGGCTTGGGGCCTGATCGTGGCGGTGCTGCTGGCGCTCGGTACGATTCCGGCGTTCCTTGGCCTTGCCGTGGTGATCCCCCTGCTCGGCCACGCCACCTGGCACCTCTACCGCAAGGTGATCGTCTCGGAGCCCGGTGCACGTCCGGTGCCGCCCCCACCGCATCGCCCGCGCAAGCCGGCCGCCGACTTCCCCGCCAACCTCTTCCCCTGGCGCAATCGGACGGACGCCTGACGATATCGTGACATGCTATCCTGCCCGGGCTCGGCTCGGGCAGGATTACGTGCTTGTCATACGCCTTGCTTTGGCCGCGGTTACAATCGAAATTGCGCCCGCCGGTCAGATCACTTCACGGAATCCATTTCATCTGATGACCCCGACGATTTCTCGTCTCGCTCTCGCAGCCCTCGCCCTCTCCGCGTCAATCCTAACCGCCCAGCCAGCCCTCGCCGCTGTTGCCTGCGGCTCGGGCAATTTCGACGCCTGGCTCGCGGACTTCAAAGCCGACGCCGCGGCCAAGGGCGTCTCGCAGCAGGCCGTTGCCGCCGGGCTTGCCGGCGTGACGCTCGATCAGAGCGTGCTCAACCGGGACCGCTCGCAAAAAGTCTTCACCCAGACCTTCGAGGAGTTCTCCGGCCGCATGGTGCCGCCGCGCATGCAGCGCGGCTCCAACATGATGAAGCAATACGGCTCGGTGCTGTCCCGCATCGAACAGACCTATGGCGTGCCCGGCGAGGTGCTGGTCGCGATCTGGGGTCTCGAGACCGATTTCGGCGTCAACACCGGCAAGTTCGCCACCATTCGCTCGCTGGCAACGCTGGCCTATGATTGCCGTCGCTCCGAACAGTTTCGTGCCGAGCTGCTGGATGCGCTGCGTATCGTCCAGCGCGGCGACCTCGCCCCCGCCGACATGAAGGGCGCATGGGCCGGCGAGCTCGGTCAGACCCAGTTCATGCCGTCGTCCTGGATGAAATACGCCGTCGATTTCGACGGCAATGGCAAGCGCGACCTCTTGCACAACGCGCCCGACGTGCTCGCCTCCACCGCGAATTATCTCGCGGGCTACGGCTGGCAGCGCGGCAAGGATTGGCAGCCGGGCAGTCCGAATTTTGCGGTATTGCAGCAGTGGAACAAGAGCGAAGTCTACTCCAAGACCGTCGCCTATTTCGCGACCCAGCTCGCACGCGCCCCTTAAATAGCGCCCGACAGGACGCGTAGGGCCGATCGCCCGGCGATCGGCCCTCTCTTGGTGCGTTTACTTACCCATGGTGGCGTTCATCGCCTTGTTCAGGTGCGCGCCGCACACACCCATTTTGCCGTTGAGCAGCGCGTCCTGCGCAGCTGCGATCTCCTTCTGCGCCACGAACTTGCTGTCGCCGTCGGCCATGTTCTCGATCGCGGTCTCCGTCTTCTCCAGGTTGGCCGAGCTGCAGCCGCCCATGGCGTGCTTGGCGGCCTGGGCCGGCGCGACAGCGAACGCGACGGCGGCAATTGCGATAACCCCGAGTAACTTCGTCATGATGTTACTTTCCTTCTCTTGTTCTTGGGACAGAACCAGCGACATTGCCAGAATCTGCGACATGACTTTCCTCCGGGCGCGGCAACTTGCCGCAATAAATTTCTCGCGAGAATTGCGTGATGTTGCGCGCGGCGCAGAGGCGCCATGCGAAATTTCTGATTTTCATTACACCCTTGTAATGAACGCCACACGTTCGGCGTGTGTGCACCGCACCAAGGAGGCGGCTGCGGTCTGAAACGAGTCAGGATGAGTTTCGGCAGGCTCCTTGCCCGCTTGTCTGGTGGTCCGCCAGCCCAGAGCGAGTCGGATCGTGTGGACCCGGTCGCATGGTATCTTTCATAAAAATGAATTTATATTCATCTCTATAGTTCCACTATCATGCGATTTGCGCATGCGAGACTTGGGCGCAGGCGCTGACTGACCGCCTTGAGAACAGTTGGAACCCTACCTATTTCCATTTCACCGGTAACGAGAGTGGTTTCAGTAAACCCGTGAATTCACGGTGATTTATGGCAAAGCACTTCCTATTTCGCCTACCCTTTGGGCGAGAGTGCTCCCGGGTTAATCGTCCGTTACTACCGCTATGCACCTCGCGCTTAGCTGCATCGCAACATCGGAACTTTCGCACTGCACCACTCTCACCTATATTCATTTCAACGATGAGGCCCGGGCAAGGGCTGAATCGAACTACAGGAGACTACCAATGCTGCTCTCGCTCATCCGCATGATCCAGGCTTTCCGGGACTATCAGCGCAATGTTGCCGAGCTGTCCCAGCTCAGCGATCGCGAACTGGCCGACATCGGCCTCGATCGCTCGGACATCCCGCGCGTTGCCGCCGGTCAGTATCAGGGCTGATTTCGTTCAGCCCTTCACCGGACGAACCGATAGCGCCCGCCTCGTGCGGGCGTTGTCGTTTCTGATGGCAGAAAACTCCATCTCGGCGATTCCACTGACCGCCGAAAAGCGCTACCTGTCCGCCCCATGACAGGACCCCAATCCAACATTGTGCACGTGATCGGCGCTGGCCTTGCCGGTTCCGAAGCCGCCTGGCAGGTCGCCAAATCCGGCGTGCCCGTGGTGCTGCACGAGATGCGGCCGGACCGCATGACCGAGGCGCACCGCACCGATGGGCTCGCCGAGCTCGTCTGCTCCAATTCGTTCCGCTCGGACGACGCTGCCAACAACGCCGTCGGCCTGCTGCACGCCGAAATGCGCCGGCTCGGCTCGCTGATCATGCGCGCGGCCGACGCCAACCAGGTGCCCGCCGGCGGTGCGCTCGCGGTCGACCGCGACGGCTTCTCGGCGGCCGTCACCAAGGCGCTCAACGACCACCCCCTGATCGAGATTGCCCGTGGCGAGGTTTCAGGCCTGCCGCCGTCCGACTGGAGCAACGTCATCGTTGCGACCGGGCCCCTCACCTCCGCGCCACTCGCCGACGCCATTCGCGAGCTCACCGACGAGAACGCGCTCGCTTTCTTCGACGCGATCGCGCCGATCGTGCATCGCGAGTCCATCGACATGTCGGTGGCCTGGTTCCAGTCGCGCTATGACAAGGTCGGCCCCGGCGGCACCGGCGCCGACTACATCAACTGCCCCATGACCAAGGAGCAGTATGACGGCTTCGTCGCCGCGCTGATCGCAGGCGAGAAGACCGAGTTCAAGGAATGGGAGACCAACACGCCCTATTTCGACGGCTGCCTGCCGATCGAGGTGATGGCGGAGCGCGGCCCCGAGACGTTGCGCCACGGCCCGATGAAGCCGGTCGGCCTCACCAATCCGCACGATCCCACCACGAAGGCCTACGCGATCGTGCAGCTGCGCCAGGACAACAAGCTCGGCACGCTCTACAACATCGTCGGATTCCAGACGAAGCTGAAATACGGCGAGCAGCAACGCATCTTCCGCAGCATTCCGGGGCTGGAGAAGGCCGAATTCGCCCGCCTCGGCGGCCTGCATCGCAACACCTTCCTCAACTCGCCAAAGCTGCTCGACGGCCAGCTGCGCCTGCGCGCGCAGCCGCGGCTGCGCTTTGCCGGTCAGATGACCGGCTGCGAGGGCTATGTGGAATCCGCCAGCGTCGGCCTGATCGCCGGTCTCTATGCGGCGGCGGATGCGCGCGGCGAAACACTGGCGAGCCCGCCTGCTACGACGGCACTGGGATCGCTGCTCGGTCACATCACCGGCGGCCATATCGAGACCATCGAACCCGGTACGCGCTCGTTCCAGCCGATGAACATCAATTTCGGCCTGTTCCCGCCGCTTGCGAATGCTCCGACGAAGAAGCCCGACGGCACCCGCCTGCGCGGCAACGAGAAAACGGTGGCCAAGAAGCAGGCGATGAGCGCGCTGGCGCTCGCCGATCTCGATCGCTGGATCGCCGATCACCTGCGCATCGCCGCAGCCGCGTGAGTTTTTTGATGAGTCTTCCCAAAGACGACGCCGCGACACTGTCGGCGCGCTGGACCGAGGGCGTGCTGCTCAAGCGCGACGTGTTCTCGACCGTCGAGCGTGGCCGCTTCCGCGGCGATAGCGGCGAGGTCGACGCCGTGCTGCGCCGGCTCGACGAGGTGCCGTGGTGGTCATTCCTCTTGGCCCGTCATCTGTTCGCGCGCGAGAAACACGCACTCGTTCTTGCAAAAGGCCTGAACGTCGGCCCCGAGCTGCTGTGGGCCGGACGCCGCGCCCTGGTACGCGGCTTTGTCGACGGCGTTGCCCTGCATCTGGCCAAGCCGCATGGCGACCTCGCCTATTTCCGCTCGGCCAAGGCGGCGCTACGCCGGCTGCGCCGCGCCGGCATCTGCCACAACGATCTCGCCAAGGAGCAGAACTGGCTGGTCGGCCGCGACGGCCGCGCCTACGTGACCGACTTCCAGCTCGCGGCCTGCTTCAACCGACGTGGCCGGCTCTACCGCATCCTCGCCTACGAGGACCTGCGGCATCTGCTCAAGCACAAGCGTTCCTACGCACCCGAGGCGCTGACGCCCCGCGAGCGCAAGATCCTGGCGAAGAAATCATTCGCCGCCAGCCTGTGGCTCGCGACCGGCAAGAAGGTCTATCGCGCGATCACGCGCGGCCTGTTCAACTTCACCGACCGCGAGGGCGGCGGCCGCCGGCTGGTCAACGACGCGCCGGTGCTGGCCGAGCTGATCCGCAAGAACCCGGCCGTGCGCGACACCGCCATCGTCGCCTTCGCCGACCGCCGCTCCGGCGTCGGGCTCTATGCCTTCGTCGAGGCCGATCAGGCCACGCTTGAAGGCGAGCTTCGGAGCGAGCTTTCGGCCGCCAAGGGCCCCAAGCCGCCGGAACACATCCAGGTCGTACACGCGCTGCCCCGTGATACCAGCGGCAAGCCGCGAACCGAGATCCTGCAACTGGTCGCCATGAACCAGCTCGACCTGATCGAGCCGATGATGAAGAACGACCAGGACCGCGCCTTCCTCAAGGACATCCTGGAACAGCGGAAGAACCTGCGGGACCGTTTCAACTTCGAGGCAGACCTGCCGGCGAGCTGACGGGCTGCTCACGCCTTGAAGCGTCCACATTGGCGATAGAGAACCGATCGGATCATTCGGGCGGCGGGTCATGGGCATTCGGGGGATGATGATGCATCGTGTGGTTGGCGGCGTGATCGCTGGCCTTCTGCTGCTTGCAGCTGCACCCGCGATGGCCGAATCCCCGGCCGAGCTGATCTCCGGCTTTCGCCTCAAGAACGGCGAGGTCCGCGTCGTCCGCGATTCAACCCTCGACCGCATTGCCATGGACCAGGCCCGCGCGATGGCGGCGAAGGACGACCTCAGCCACGACGCGCTCGGCCCGTTCAACCGGCGCGTCGCACCGGCCGGCGCGGGCCGCGCCGCCGAGAACATCGCCTATGGCTACGACAATTTCGAGAAAACGCTGGGACAGTGGATCGACTCGTCCGGGCATCGCAAGAACCTGCTGCTGCACAACGCCTCGCGCGTCGGCATCGCCAGCGCCAAGAATGCCAGCGGCAAGCGAACCTATTGGGCCATGGTGATCGCGGGCGACTACGAGCCGAAGGGCAAGGGCAAAGGTAAAGGCAAGAAGGACGAGGAGCCGCTGGTTGCCGTGAAGCGCGAGGCCGCGCCCGCCAGCAAGCCCAAATCCAGCGGCTGCCACGTCAAGCTGCTCGGCCTCTGTATCTGAGGCGAGATAATTTCAGCCGCGGCGCGCGGCCTCGATCGCGGCGACATCGATCTTCGTCATCCCCATCATTGCATCGAAGGCGCGCTTTGCCTCGTCACCGCCGGCCGCCAGTGCCTCGGTCAACACCCGCGGCGTGATCTGCCAGGAGAGGCCCCATCTGTCCTTGCACCAGCCGCAGGCGCTCTCCTGCCCGCCATTGCCGATGATGGCGTTCCAGTAGCGGTCGGTCTCCTCCTAATCGTCGGTCGCGATCTGGAACGAGAAAGCCTCGTTGTGCTTGAAAATCGGACCGCCGTTGAGGCCGAGACAGGCAACGCCGGCAACCGTAAACTCGACGGTCAGCACATCGCCCGCCCTGCCGGAGGGGTAATCGCTGGGCGCGTGATGGACGGCGCTTACGGCGCTGTCGGGGAACGTCTCGGCATAGAAGCGGGCGGCCGCCTCGGCGTCGTTGTCGTACCAGAGGCAAATCGTGTTCTTCGCCATTGCGCGTCCCCTTCGGTTCCGGGCCATCACACCGCCATCCATTGAGAATGGACGGCGGTGTGATGTCTTTCGCCTAGATGCCCTCTTGAATGCGCCTCACCAAGGCGCGCCAATGCCGCGGCCTATGCGACCCGGGGTTCCGCCACGTCCCTGGCTTTCAGGTCTCGCGGAAGCACCGTCAGCAGCAACGCACAGAGCACGCACAAGCCGCCAATGACATAGAGCGCCGGCGTCGTGCTGCCGGTCCAATCCTTGACCGAGCCGACCATGACCGGGCTGACGATGCCGCCGACCTGCCCCAGCGTGTTGATGAGCGCAATTCCGCTGGCTGCGCCCGCGCCAGTGAGGATCTTCGGAGGCAGCGTCCAGAATGTTGGAATGGCCGCGACGACACCGGCGCCGAGAATGGCAAGCGCGCCAACCAGCGTGACGACATTCCTGTCGAACGCACCGGACGCGAAGAAGCCCACGGCCGCGGTCAGAATCAAGGCTGCGACAAATTTCGGGCGCTCCCCCGATGCATCCGACAATCGCCCCACGACAATCATGCAGATGGCGCCGCAGATATAGGGAACGGCGGTCAGGAAGCCGATCGCAGCCGCGCTTCCGCCTCCGGCCGCCTTGATCAGGTCGGGCGCCCAGAAATTGAGGCCGTAGGAGGCGATCTGGATCAGGAAGTAGATGAATCCGAGCAGCAGCACGCCGGGCATGAGCAGCGAGCGCCATGCCGAATGCTCGCCGATCTCGCTCTTCTGGCGGTCCAGCTGAACCGAGATCAACCGGCGCTCGTCGTCGCTCAGCCAATCGGCCTGCTCGATCCCGTCGTCGAAGCGCAGCAGCACGACGAAGCCAAGCGCAACGCAGGGAATGCCGCCAGCCAGAAACAGCCATTGCCAACCGGCCAGACCGTGCAGCCCGTTCAGATAGTTGAGGATGAGACCCGAGATCGGTGCGCCGATGATCCCCGAGAATGCAGTGGCGAGAAAGAACACGGACGTCATGCGGCCGCGATGCGATTTTGGAAACCAGAGTGTCAGGTAATAGAGAATGCCGGGCGCAAATCCCGCCTCCATGGCGCCGATCACGAAGCGCAACGCATAGAACTGCCACTCGCTATGAACGAAGACCATCGCCGCCGTCGCCAGCCCCCAGGAAATCATGATGCGGGCGATCCAGCGCCGCGCGCCGAAGCGATAGAGCAGCATGTTGCTCGGCACTTCCAGCAGGACGTAACCAACGACGAACAGGCTGGCGCCAAATCCGTAGGCGGTGTTGCTGAGGCCGAGATCGGCCTGGAGCGCAGCCTTGGCGAAGCTGATGTTGACGCGGTCGAAGAACGCAAAGAAGTAGCAGACAATGATCAGCGGCATCAGCCGCCACGCAATCTTCTTGATGACCTGATGCTCTGTGAGTCCAGTATCGAGGTCGGCAGTCGCCGCCGTGGCAATCGTCATGGTTTCCTCCAATGTGTTTTGAATTTTGATAGCGGTCGATCAGCCCGAGCGTCGCAGCCGCTCGGGTATGGGATGCAGATCGAGGGGACGGCCGGCCTTGGCGACCTGCCCCGGCACCTCGTGTCCGATCAGTCCAGGCAACCGGAACGAGAGATCGATCAAGCGCTGCAGGTCGAGACCGGTCCGCAGGCCCGTCTCGTGGCAGAGATTGACGAGGTCTTCGGTACAGACATTGCCGGTGGCACCCGGCGCAAATGGACATCCGCCGAGGCCGCCCAGCGCGGCGTCAAAGCGGCGCGCGCCGGTGTCATAGGCCGCGAGGACGTTAACCAGCCCGAGACCGCGCGTATTGTGGAAGTGAAGCGTGAGCATGTCCGCAGGGACCAGCATCAAGACCTCGGCCACCAGCTGCGAGACCTGATTGGGATTGGCCATGCCCGTGGTATCGGCGAGCGTGACGCCATCGACTCCGAGATCGAGATAGCGCTTGACGATATCGAGCACCTTCTCGAATGGCTGCAGGCCTTCGAACGGACAGCCGAACGCGGTCGCAACCGTCGCGTTGACTAATGCGCCGCCTGCATGGGCCGGCTTCACGATCTCGCTGAGCGACGCCAGCGACACCGCATGCGTCATGTTCATGTTGGCGCGGTTGTGCGTCTCGCTCGCCGACATCACGAAATTGAGCTCGTCGGCGCGTGCAGCCAGCGCCAGCTCGGCGCCCTTCCGGTTCGGGATCAGCGCCGCGTAGATCGTACCGGGCCGCCGCTCGATGCCGGCGAAGACGTCCGCGGCGTCGCGCAGCGACGGCACGGCCGCCGCTGACACGAACGACGAGACCTCAATGCGGCTGAAGCCGATCGCAGAGAGCGAATTGATCAGCCGGATTTTTTCGCTGGTTTCGAACCATTTCGCTTCGATCTGAAGGCCGTCGCGCGGAGCGACCTCCTGGATCAGGATGTCGGGTGGCGGCGCCGTCATTGCACCGCTCCGCTGCGGCGCAGCTGCGCGATATCGCCTGCCTGCAAGCCGAGGCCCGCGAGCACCTCGTCGGTATGCTGTCCCAGCGTCGGGCCAGGCCATTTGACTGCGCCCGGGGTGTCGGAGAGTTTTGGCGCGATGCCCGGCATCTTTACGGTGACGTCGCCCGGCAGCTCGGTCGGCAGGATCATGTCGCGGGCGGCGTAATGGGGATCGTCGACAATATCGGCAACGGAATAGATCCGACCCGCGGGAACGTCGGCCGCATCGAGGCGTGCGAGGATCTCGTCCATCGTTCGTTCCGAGGTCCATGCAGCGATGGCAGCATCGAGCAAGGCGTTGCTGCGGACACGTCCGTCATTGCTGGCAAGGGCCGGATCGTCGGCAAGGTCCGGCCGCCCGATGACCAGCATCAAGCGCTTGAAGATCGCGTCGCTGTTGCCGGCGATCACGACATGGCGCCCGTCGGAGCTGGGATATGTATTGGATGGACTGATGCCCGGCAGGGCGCCGCCGGTGCGGGTCCTGACATGACCCATGAGGTCATATTCGGGGACGAGACTCTCCATCAGGTTGAACACGCTCTCATAGAGCGAGACGTCGACCACCTGCCCTCGCCCCTGCCCTGTCTTGACTCGGAGCAGCGACATCAGCGCGCCGATCACGCCATGAAGCGACGCAAGGCTGTCGCCGATGCTGATGCCGACCCGGGCCGGCGGGCTGTCGGGATCGCCGGTAGTGAAGCGCAGCCCGCCCATGGCCTCTCCGATCGCGCCGAACCCGGAGCGGTCGCGGTAAGGGCCGGTCTGCCCGTAGCCGGAGATGCGGACCAGTGTCAGATCTGGATTGAGCTTTGAGAGCACGTCCCAACCGAGGCCGAGCTTCTCGAGGCTCCCTGGCTTGAAATTCTCGATCACGACATCGGCTTGCGCGGCCAGGCGCAGCGCGACGTCGCGCCCGTCAGGCGATTTCAGATCGATCGCGATCGACTTCTTGTTGCGGGATTGCAGGTACCACCAGAGCGAGGTGCCCTGATGCAGCTTGCGCCATCTGCGCAACGGATCCCCGCTGCCCGGCTGCTCGATCTTGATGACTTCGGCGCCGAACTCGGCAAAGAGCCGCGCGGCAAACGGTGCCGCGATCAAAGTTCCGAGTTCGACGACTCGTATTCCGGATAATGGTCCGTCCACGTCTGGCGCTCCTCGATCGTCTTTGATCGTGGTGTCGCCGAGCGCAGGGCCCTAAGTCCAATATCCTTTGATGAACACGCGTTCGCGGATGACGAACGACACGAAGGCCGCCATCAGTGAGGTTTGGTTCCGGGCAATCGCAGATGATCGAGCATCAACTGGCTCGTCGCCGACAATCCCGCGGGATCCCTGGCCACCAGCACCAGTTCGCGATCGGCCCAGTCGTCGCTTAACTCGACGGCCGTCAGGTTCATGCCGTGACTGAGGACCTCGAACGCACGGTCGGGGATGAGGCCGATGCCCATGCCGGCCTGCACCATCCGGCACACCGCATCAAAACCGGGGACGTGGACCCGCAACCGGATCGACTTGCCGATCTGCTGCGCGGTGTATTGCGAGCGCAGATAGATCGAGCTGGTCGCAAACAGGCCGACATGGTCGTAGTCGAGTGTGTCGGCGAACGAAACGTCTCTTGCCGATGCAAGCGGATGATCGGACCGCACCACGATGACGAGGCGGTCCCGCCGATAGGAGAACCGCTCCAGCCCGCGCGTCGACACGTCTGCCGAGCAGATGCCGATTTCGGCCACGCCCTCCTCGACGCCGCGAACGACATCGGCGCTGGGGCGCTCCTGCAGATCGAGCCGCACCAGCTCGTGTGAGCGAAAGAAGCCGGGCAGATCGTCGGGAAGGAATTCGACGATCGACGACAGATTGGCCAGCATCCGCACATGCCCGCGCACGCCGCGCGCATGCTCGGCCATGTCGACCGCGATCTTCTCGACGTTGAGCAGCGTCACGCGCGCATGATGCAGCAGCGATTCACCGGCCGGCGTCAGCACCATGCCGTTCGGATGCCGCTCGAACAGTGCGACCTCGAGCACCTCCTCGAGGTCATGCATGCGCTTGCTGACAGCAGAGGGCGCGATCGCCTCGCGCTGCGAGGCGCGCGTCAAATTGCCTTCCTCACAGATGGCGATGAACAGCCGCAGGGTCGTGAGGTCGATCCGTCGGGTGATGTTGGTCCTGGGCGTCCCGGTCATTGAGCGGGATTGCGCTTTCTCTTGCATGGTCTGTTTCCCGATCCGGGAAGATATAACGTCCGAAGTCACCGGGTTTCTCAAAATCCCGGGAGAAAGGCCGCCGATTTGGAATCCGATACCAAGACGAGGCAATAATCCGCCATTTTGTTCCAAGCAGCACATAAGCTTGCTCGCGCTCGTCAACGCGCCTAATTCATGGGATCGGGACAGCAGAGGCGGAGACCAGCATTGATCGACATCGACCGGATACGTTCCGACACCCCGGCCGCCTCCCGCCTCGCTTATCTCCACAATGCCGGCGCGGCCCTCATGCCAACTGCCGTCGTCGCGGCAATGAAGGACCACATCGACCTGGAGGGCGAGATCGGAGGTTATGCCGCTGCCGACCGCGAGTCCGATCGGCTCGATGCGGTCTATGGCTCCGTAGCGCGCCTGCTGAATGCCGCCCCCGACGAGATCGCCCTCATGGAGAACGCGACAATTGCCTGGCAGATGGCGTTCTACGCGCTTCCATTTCGCCAGGGCGATCGGATCCTGACCGCCGAGGCGGAATACGCTGCCAACTACGTCGCGTTTCTTCAGATCGCAAGGCGCACGGGCGCGATCATCGATGTGGTGCCGAGCGATGCCAGCGGCGAGCTCGACGTCCACGCGCTCGAGCGCATGATCGACGAGCGCGTGAAACTGATCGCCATCACCTGGGTTCCGACCAATGGCGGATTGGTCAATCCCGCGGCGGCGATCGGCAAGATCGCGCGGGCGCACGGGATTCCCTATCTGCTCGACGCCTGCCAGGCGGTCGGCCAGATGACGGTCGACGTCGACACCATCGGCTGTGACATGCTGTCGGCGACGGGGCGCAAATTCCTCCGCGGCCCGCGCGGCACGGGCTTTCTCTACGTCCGCCGCGAGACGCTGCAACGGCTCGAGCCGCCGATGATCGATCACTTCGCCGCGCCCTGGGTCTCGCGCGGTGAATATCGGCTCCGTGACGATGCCCGCCGTTTCGAGACATGGGAGAACAATTACGCGGCACGTCTCGGTCTCGGCACTGCCATCGATTATGCCCTCGCGATTGGCCTCGGCCCCATCGAGCAGCGCTGCCGTCTGCTTGCGGACCGTCTTCGCGGCGGCCTCGCCTCCGTTCGCGGCGTGACCATTCGCGACCTCGGACGCGCACCGGGCGCCATCGTCAGCTTCACGATGGATGGGTATGAGGCGGACGCCATCGTCAGCAGCGCCGCTGCAGCGGGCATCACCATCGGCGCTTCAGATCCGGCGAGCACCCGCATCGATGCCGAAATCCGCTCGCTGCCGCCGGTCGTGCGGGCCTCCCCGCATTACTACAATACGGAAGCCGAGATCGACCGGCTGATCGGCCACCTCGCGGGTTTGGCGCCGCGATAGCGGCGCGCGCCACTCAGGTACAGCGCGCGCTCAAGCCGGATGCGCCGAGCTTGGCCATGACCTCGTCGAGATGCGCGCTGTCGCGGGTCTCGATGACAAGCTGAAGCAGCGTCGCCTTGGCCGGCAGATCGGAGAAGGTCCGCTGATGCGAGACCTCGATGATGTTGGCGCCGGCCTCGGCCAGCAGTGAGGCGACGGCAGCCAATTGTCCGGGCCGATCGGGGATATCGAGCGACAACTGCGTCAGCCGACCCTCGCGCGCTAGCTCACGCGTCAGAACGGAGGCGATCAGCCGCGTGTCGATGTTGCCGCCGCTCAGGACGAGGCCGACCTTCCGGCCGGCAAAGCGGGACGTATCGGACATCAACGCGGCAAGCCCGGCGGCGCCGGCGCCCTCGACGACGGTCTTCTCGATCGAGATCAGGGTCGCGACCGCGCGCTCGAGCTCGGCTTCGTTCACCAGCGCGATGTCGTCAACGAGGCGGCGGACGATCTCGGTCGTGATCTTGCCCGGCGATTTCACCGCGATGCCTTCGGCGAGCGTATCGCCGCGCGCAGGCAGATTGCCGTCATGGATGGCGTTGTACATCGAGGGGTAGAGCCAGGCCTCGACGCCAAGAATCCGCACTGTCGGCTTGATCGATTTCGCGGCAATGCCGATGCCGCTGATCAGGCCGCCGCCGCCGATCGGGACCACCAGCGTATCGAGCTCCGGCACCGCCTTCAGCATCTCGAGCCCGACAGTGCCCTGCCCCGCGATGACGAGCGGGTCGTCATAGGGGTGGACGAAGATCATGCCGCGGGCCTCGCCATGGCTTCGCGCATAGGCGGCCGCCTCCTCCAGCGTCGCGCCCGTCACCACCACCTCGGCGCCGTGGTGCTTGGTGTTCTCGACCTTCACCATGGGCGTGCCGACCGGCATGACGATGGTGGCGGGAATGCCGAGCCGTTTGGCGTGATAGGCGACGCCCTGCGCGTGGTTGCCCGCCGACATCGCGATGACGCCGCGCGCACGCTCCTCCGGCGTCAGCGCGGTGAGCCGGTTGAGCGCACCCCGCTCCTTGAACGAGGAGGTGAACTGGAGGTTTTCGAATTTCAGCCAGATGTCGCAGCCGCAGATGTTGCTCAGCGTGCGGCTGTAGCTGCAGGGCGTCTCGACGACGGCGCCGCGGATGGTGTCGGCGGCGGCATGAATGTCGCCCAGAGCGACCGGCAAGCCACTGAGATCGGGGGATGTATTTTGGGACAACTCAGCCATAGGACAGCATAGAGCATTTGGCCGTTTGAGGCGATAAGCCGGCCGCTATTTGGTAAATTCCCGGGAACGTGAAGCCCGCCACAGCGTCCATAGCGTGCGCAGCCGCGACGGGGGCTGCGACGCAAACGGATTGCGCCCGGGTTGCGACAGGCGCTTGAGGTCACCCCGCACCTGGCTCAGCAGCAGAAACGCCGGCCGTGCCGGTGCCGGCACCTCCGGCAACAGCGACAAGGCCGTCGTCAAATGCTGCTCGGCTTCGCCCACGAGCTGGCCGAGCACCGCATGCAGATTCGGCGTCTCCTTGCCGGCGAACACGTCCTCCATCTCGCAGCCATGGGCCGCCAGCAGCTGCTGCGGCAGGAACAGTTGCCGATGCGCCGAGTCGCGCGGCAGATTCGCAATCACCTGCGCG
Organism: Bradyrhizobium sp. 604_D8_N2_3; assembly: GCF_051810765.1. Lineage (NCBI taxonomy): Bacteria > Pseudomonadati > Pseudomonadota > Alphaproteobacteria > Hyphomicrobiales > Nitrobacteraceae > Bradyrhizobium > Bradyrhizobium sp. 604_D8_N2_3. The sequence continues at coordinate 5,089,257 of NZ_JBPWPM010000001.1, forward strand.
ATGCCCTGGGCGAGCCCGGCATGCCTTGCGACATGCTCGGCCGCCTCCGAAGGTGGCGCCATGACCCGGGCCGCGAGGCCAAACAATGCCGAACAGGTCGCGTCCAGATAGCCCTCCAGAGCCGCCATGGTCGGCATTGGATCGTTGTAGAGATCGAACTGATGCTCGTCGGCGAGTAGCGATAACGGCTCGACCGGCAGGTCGAAATCGCTGATCGCACGCAAGAGCTCCGCCGCCACCGGGTTGCCCTCGGCGCTGCCGTGGACGTGGCCCGACAGCATGTCGGTCCACCATTGCAGGCGGATTTCGCCGGGCAAGGGCTGGCTCACCTGGTCGCGGACGCGGACGATCTCGACATTGAAGGCATAGAGCGCCAGCAGCGCCTGGCGCTCGGCGGCCGGCGCAAACAGCGTTGCGGCATAGCGCGGAAAGTCATGGCTGCGCACGAGGCCGGCGCAGAAGGCGACGGAATCGGGCGGAGGCGCAGCGCTGCTCATGGCACGGCGATCAGCGCGGCCGCGACGCGGCGCCGCTCGCCGATCATGATGTTGTAGGTGCGCACGGCAGGGCCGGTCTGCATCGTATCCAGCACGACCCTCACCGCCTTCAGCGCCTGCCGCAGGTCAGGCGGCGGCAGCCAGACGCCGGTTCCGGTGCCGATCAGAAGCGTGTCGATGCTGTTGGCTGCCGTGAAGACGCGATCCAGCGAATAGCGGTCGATCTTCGTCGGGTCCGTCACGTCCCAGGCCCAGATCGCGTCGGGCAGGCAGAGCAGCGATCCCCGATGCGACATGCCGGCAAAGGCGAAGCCGCACTTGCCATAGGCTTCGATCGGCGCCGAGCGGGGAAAATGCGGTGCGTTGGGATCGCCGGCCATGTGCTTCGTCCGAATGAGCTTACTGCCCTCGCAAACGCCTGCGAGGGCATGCGGTTCGGATCATGCCTTGTTTTTCTTCGCCGGCGTAGCCGTATCGGGCGCATCTTCGCGATGCTCGCCGACGCCGAGATAGATCAGGATCGGGGCCGCGATGAAGATCGAGGTATAGGTGCCGACCAGCACCACGCCGAACATCATCACCGCGGTGAAGCTGTGGATGGCATGGCCGCCGAACAGCAGCAAAGCCAACAGCGCCAGCGTCACGGTGAAGTGGGTGATGATCGAACGCGACAGGGTCGAATTGATCGACTCGTTGAGCAGCTGCGGCATCGGCATCTTCTTGTAGCGGCGCAGCATTTCGCGGATACGGTCGTAGATGACGACGGTGTCGTTGAGCGAATAGCCCAGGATGGTCAGAAGGGCCGCGATGCTGGTCAGGTCGAAATCGACTTGGCTGATCGACATGAATCCGATCGTCAGCACGATGTCGTGCACGTTGGCGATCATGGCGCCGAGCGCGAACTGCCATTCGAAGCGGAACCAGAGGTAGATCAGGATCGAGACGATCGCGAGCATCAGGCCGAGCATGCCATAGGCCAGCAGTTCGCCGGACACGCGCGGTCCCACCACCTCGACGCGGCGATATTCGACGGAATCGCCGAGCGCGCCGCGCACCTTCTGCACGGCTTCCTGCTGGGCAGCGTCGCCGCCCGGCTGCTCCGCGACGCGGATCAGGACGTTCTCGGGGCCGCCGAACTGCTGCAGCTGGACCTCGCCGAGATGCAAGCCATCGAGCGTCGACCGCATCGCGGCGATGTCGGCGGCGCCGGACTTGGCCTGCACTTCCAGCAGCGTGCCGCCGCGGAAGTCGATGCCGAAATTCAGGCCATGGGTGAAGAACAGCGTGATCGCGACGATCGACAGCGCCGCCGAGATCGGGAAGCTGATCCGGCGGAAGCGCGTGAAGTCGAAATGCGTATCGTCCGGGACGATGCGCAGCGACGGCAGCAGCCCGAGCGCTGCGACCACGGTGAGAACGGCAATGAGAATGCCAAGCCCGATGAGAACGTAGTGAGTCACGGTCTTAGCTCCTAGATCGGCACGCTCTGCGGCCGCTTCCACCGCACCCACCAGGCTACGATCAGCCGGGTCAGCGTGAAGGCGGTGAACACCGTGGTGATGATGCCGATGCCGAGCGTCACGGCAAAGCCGCGCACCGGGCCGGTGCCGATGTAGAACAACACGGCGGCGGCAATGAAGGTGGTGATGTTGGAATCGAGGATGGTCGCAAGCGCCCGCTTGAATCCGGCGTCGATCGCCGAAATCGCATTGCGGCCGCCCCGCAGCTCCTCACGGATGCGCTCGTAGATGAGCACGTTGGAGTCGACCGCGATGCCGACGGTGAGCACGATGCCGGCGATACCGGGCAGCGTCAGCGTGGCGTTGAGCAGCGACAACAGGCCGAAGATCATGGCGACGTTGATCGCCACCGCGATGTTGGCGAACACCCCGAACAGCCGGTAGGTCAGCAGCATGAAGATGATGACCAGGATCGAGCCGACATAGGCCGCAAGCTCGCCCTTCTCGATCGAATCCTGGCCGAGGCCCGGACCGACGGTGCGTTCCTCGACCACCGTGAGCGGCGCCGGCAGTGCGCCGGCGCGCAACAGGATCGCGAGATCGTTGGCCGATTGCACCGTGAAATTGCCGGAGATCTGGCCCTGGCCGCCGGTGATGGGCTCGCGGATGACGGGCGCCGAGATCACCTTGTTGTCGAGCACGATCGCGAAGGGCAGCCCGACGTTTTCCTGCGTGGCCTGCGCGAACTTGCGCGCGCCCGAGGTGTTGAACTTGAAGCTGACGACCGGCTCACCCGTGCGCTGGTCGAAGCTCGCCTGGGCGTCGGTCAGGTCGCCACCGGCGACCAGCACCTGCTTCTTGACCACATAGGGTGTAGGCGGCGGCGAGGCGCTCATCAGCAGCTCGGATTCCGGCGGCAACCGTCCCTGCTGCGCCTGATCCGGCGGCACGGACGCATCGACCATGCGGAATTCCATCTTCGCGGTCTTGCCCAGCAATTCCTTCAGGCGAGTCGGATCCTGAAGACCTGGGACCTGCACCAGGATGCGGTCGTTGCCCTGGCGCTGGATGACAGGCTCGACGGTGCCGAGCTCGTTGACGCGGCGCTCGACGATCTGGATCGACTGCTCGATGGTCTTGCGCATGCGGTCGAGCATTGCAGCCTGCGGAATCGCCAGGCGGATCACGCCGCCGCCGGCATCGGTCACCTCAAGGTCGCGCTGACCGCTGGATCCCATCAGTCCGCCCAGTGGCTGGGACAGCTCGCGCAGCTTGGCGAGCGCCGGCTGCACGTCGGATTCCTTGGTGATGCGAACCTCGGCCGCGTCGTTGCGCACGGTCACGCCGCCGGTGAATCCGATCTTGGCATCGCGCAGCGTCCGGCGGACGTCGTCGCGGACCTGGTCCAGCCTCTCCTTCTTCACATAGCTCGAATCGACCTCGAGCAGCAGATAGGAGCCGCCCTGGAGATCGAGGCCGAGCACGAGCCGGCGCTGCGCCCAGGCGGGCCAGGTCTTGACCTGCGCTTCGGGGAAGAAGTTCGGCACCGCGCAGAGGCACACGATCAGCGCCGTCAGGATAATCCCGAGCGCCTTCCACCGCGTGAAATACAACATCGACTGGACCTGTCAGATCAGGAGATTGGGATGCTCGCGGAAGCGCTCACTTCGACGCGGCGTCGTCCTTGGCGGCTTCCTTGCTATCCTTGGATTCCTTGGCCGGCTCGCCCTTCGCGCGCACGCCCGAGATCATCTGGCGCATCTGCCGCACGCGCACGCCGTCGGAAATCTCGAACTCGATCTGGTCGTCGTCGACGACCTTGGTGACCTTGCCGACGAGGCCGCCCGAGGTCACGACGGTGTCGCCGCGGCGGATGTTCTTCACGAGGTCGGCATGGTCGCGCACCTTCTTCTGCTGCGGGCGCAGAATCAGGAAGTACATGATCACGAAGATCAGGGCGAACGGCAGCAGCGACATCAACATGCTGTTGGTGTCGCCGGCGCCCGCGGCCTGGGCATACGCAGGGGTAATGAACATTCGGACGATCCTCGTGGAAACGGGGGAAAACCGGTCAGGCCCTCAAAGGCGACCGGTTCGGTCAAATTCGCGCGGACTATAGCGGCCATTGCCCCAATTGCAACGCTGCCAGACCGTCGATTTGGCCATCTTGCGGCGCGCCCTCAGGCCCGATAAGGCTGCATTCTCAGGAACTTCGGACATGCCCAAAAAACCAAGCAAAAGCCCGGCCGGCAAAGGCCCCCGTACCCCTGCCAGGATGCCAGCCCGCGTCGCGGCAAAACGTCCCAAGGCAACCCCCAAGGCAGTTGACAAGGCAGTCGCCAAGGCAGCCCCGGACCTCTCCCAGGACCGCATCGTCCGCGCGCTGGAGACGATCGCGGCGCACCTCGCCGCCCAGGGCAAGCCGGCCGTCGAACGCGAGTCGTTCGAGCGGGCGGACGCCTATGTCTGGCACCCGGACGGCCGCCTCGCTGCGGTGCCGCGGGTCAGCCGCGTCGAGCTGTTCCTGCTGAAGGGCGTCGACCGGATGCGCGACATCCTGATGGAGAACACTGAGCGTTTCGCCAACGGCCTGCCGGCCAACAATGCCCTGCTCTGGGGCGCGCGCGGCATGGGCAAGTCGTCGCTGGTGAAGGCGGCGCATGCCAGCATCAACGCGGAGCGCAAACCGGCCGACAAGCTGAAGCTGATCGAGATCCACCGCGAGGACATCGAGAGCCTGCCCGCGCTGATGGAACAGCTGCGCGCCTCGTCCTTCTACTTCATCGTGTTCTGCGACGACCTCTCCTTCGACGGCAATGATGCGTCCTACAAGTCGCTCAAGGCGGTGCTCGAAGGCGGCATCGAGGGCCGCCCCGAGAACGTCATCCTCTACGCCACCTCCAACCGCCGTCATCTGCTAGCGCGCGAGATGATCGAGAACGAGCGTTCGACCGCGATCAATCCCGGCGAAGCGGTCGAGGAGAAGGTCTCGTTGTCGGATCGCTTCGGCCTGTGGCTCGGCTTCCACCGCTGCAGCCAGGACGAATATCTCGCCATGGTGCGGGGCTATTGCAGCCATTTCGGCATTGAGGTCGATGACGAGGCGCTGGAGCGCGAGGCGCTGGAATGGTCGACCACGCGCGGCTCCCGCTCGGGCCGCGTCGCCTGGCAGTTCGTGCAGGAGCTTGCGGGGCGGCTCGGCGTGAAACTGACGGTGAATTAGCGGTCGGATCGCAACCCGGCTACGTGCCGCCCTTCCCCGAAGGCGGAGGGTCAAGGGCGCGTGCCTCGCTTCGTCACCATGTGCCGGGTCGGCGTGACGGTACTTTCAGGCGCGGCGGGCGAGATCGCAAAGGAATCGCGCGCGAAGGCGACGCTTGCTACGCGCCGGCACTACGGCCTCGGTGGTGGTCACCGGAACGAGCTTCGACGGGGACCAGGTGCCACCGGTTGCCCGCGTGTTGCAAAGAATGATCAGCAAACTGACAGCCGCAGCTTGATTGCTGCTAGTATTTTCTGACGATGGGCTTTGTCGTCGGAGGTGCTCCGGGCGCGGGCGGCGAGATAGAGAAGGTGACCCAGGTATTCCAGCCTGATGGCCGGTTTTCCGCAGCGAACTCGCCGTAAGCTTTCAAATTGAGATAGCCCTGCATGTCGCCGACCGGAAACAGGAATCCAATCTGGGGGCCGATGCCGACCACTTGGGACTGGAAGCAGCCGACACGGTCACCTGAACCGCTGTCGCAGCCGAGTTCCTTGTAGACATAGCCCACGAGGCCAACCATGACCTGCTTCGACAGGAATTGCGATGCACCCCAGTCGAAGTGCATGTCGACGCCATTCTGATACTGCGTTGCAGTGTTCTTGAAATTGTAGGTGAAGCCGAGCACGCCGGAGAATTCGTGGCCGGTCTGCGGATTGAAATAGGTGTAGCCGCCGCCGACGTCGATCGCGCTGTGTCCGATGCCTATATTCGACAGGCGATCGGATTGGTAAGCGCCAACCGGGATGTCGCCCATGATATAGGTCATGTAGTTGTGGACCCCGGCGTTCCAGCGCAATTGGAATACCGGCGCGACATCCCCAAAGCCCCATGTGGTGTCGCTGATGGTGTCGGACCGCGCGAAGGGGACGTTGTTGCCGAGAGGGCCCGTGAGCACGCCTGACAAGGTGCCTGCCAGGCTGGTGCCGACGACGCCGTAGGCTGCTAACAGGGACACCGACGCCTGGCCGCCGAGAACCGGCGTCGCGAATACATAGGTTGGGATCACAAAGCCAAGATCGCCCGTGGCGTTGACGTTCAAATTCAGTTTTGCGTCGAGGGTAACATTGGCCGGAACCCTGTTGAGCGTGAACTCGCGCGCACGCGCGACGTCGGCGCCGGCGGAGACAGAGGTGTGATAGTAGATGTTTGCCAGCGACCAACCCGGCTGCTGCGGCGCGGCCGCCAGACTTCCAAAGAAACCGGGGACCCAGAAGCTGACGCCGCCTTCATCGGCCAACGCACAATGGGAAAAACCAATGATCGCGGACGTCAAGACGAATGCAGCAACGCCAAGTCTGCGTCGACGTGCTGATTTCGATCGCTCACTCTGCTCCGCCGCCGCCAGTGCAATGCTCACTGTCATGTCGTGCCTCGTAAGATGTGTTACCTCCGAATACAATCCGGCGACAGCGTACCCCCGAGGCGATCGGGGCTCATCATGTAAAATTCAACGGGGATAGATCTATCGCAAGAAAGATCAATGCTGCGACCAAAGAGCCACATTCGGTAACCCAAGTCCGATCGGGCGCCACGGCAGATCTACTGCAACCCTCTCATAGCTGGAAATGTTGGGTATGCAGTTTGTGCCACCGATTCTGTTTTCGGACCCCCACCAACGAGTGAGAAAAAAAGCTCGCATCGCCGTTCGCCGGCGTCTCTTGCTGCAACGCGATGCCAGCCGTTGTTAGGTCGCATATTGAGCCTCGCGACTGCTTATTGGTAATCGAGTGTGACCAAGAGCAAAGTTGCCAGACGATGAACCTCAAGCTCACGCTCGTCGGCGTCGTTCTAGCGTCAGTCTTCGAGGATGCCGTCGATGCTCACGCCAGAAGCGATTACGCCAAGGCCCTGTACGGCCAAAGCGTGGGGAAGCCGGCTACGCAGCAACCTCCTCGCTAGCCGAAACTTCTATTGCGGTGCTGATGACCGCCATGGGCACAAATTCCAATGCATCACTGCCAGATCGCCCAGCGCGTTCTCAAACAGGAGACGATCGCAAAGTCAGACAACAATGTTCACTTAAAGAACACGAAGCGGCACGAAGATCCTCAATTTCGTTGTGACCGAAATGTCACCTGCATCGACATAGCAAGCTAGGCTTGATCCAGATCAAACAAGTTGATTGGTCAGAGACCTTCTTGGTCATATGTTTGCGAGTTGTGGCCGACCTTGAGGAGGCGACGGTGCAGAAAGTTTTCCTCATTTGCATCGCGGCAGGATTGTTGAGCGGACCCGCTCTTGCGTCCGACCTGCCCGTCAAAGCTCCGATATACAAAGCACCAATCGTAGCACCATTGTATAATTGGGGAGGGTTTTATGTTGGTGCCAACTTCGGTGGAGGATGGTCCAACGGCAGCCTGAACATTCCCGGCAACAATCTGTATGGCGGCCTGACCGAATTCGTTGGAGGCGTGCAGGCGGGCTATAACTTCCAGGCCGGCCACTTTCTGTTTGGTGTCGAAGGTGAGTTCGATGGAGCCGGCTTCGGTCATCCGGTCTTTCCTGCTCCGACATTAGCCTTTGTAGATCAGCACTGGATCGGCACCGTAGCGGGCCGTGTCGGCCTCGTGGATGATCGATGGCTCGTATTCGCCAAGCTTGGCGGCGGCTGGGTCAACAGCAGCGCTACTTTGAACCTCCCCGGCGCCGCTTGGAACGGGACCAGCACGAACACCGGCTGGTTGGCGGGCGCTGGCATCGAATACGGCTTCAAGTCGCATTGGACCGTCAAACTCGAATACGATTATCTTGGGCTATCGAACTGGCGTTCTCCCACCGTCCCCTCGGTCGCTTTGAACCGCGACCTTCAAATGGTCAAAGCTGGCATCAATTATAAATTCGAAAGCGGCCTTCCCGCGGAGGCCGAGGCGCCGAAGCATTCCCACGAGCCTTCAGACGACGAAGATCTACAGAAGAAATCACAAAACCCGATCGCGGATTTGGTCAGCGTGCCGTTTCAGAGCAACACCAATTTCAATACCGGACCCTTCAATCGCACCCAGGAAGTACTCAACATTCAACCCGTCGTGCCCATGCATTTAAACGATGACTGGAACGTGATCTCACGTACCATCATTCCGTTGGTGAGCCAGCCAAGTCCGTTCTTCGACAGTAGCACCAACGGGATTGGCGACATTACTCAATCGTTGTTTGTGTCCCCCGTGCATCCCGGGCCGCTGATCTGGGGCGTGGGACCAGTCTTCACCGTTCCGTCCGCAAACGATCCCATCCTCGGGACCGGTAAATTCTTGTTCGGCCCAACGGCCGTGTTAGTGGTCACGCCGCCACATTGGGTGATCGGTGTATTGCTCAATAACCAGTGGTCGGTCGGCGGCAATCCACTGCGACCGCCCGTCAACGCCTTCCTCGCCCAGCCCTTCGCCAACTACAACATGGCGCACGGCTGGTACCTGAACACGTCACCCATCATCACCGCGGATTGGCTCGCGGCGTCGGGGGAGCGGTGGACAGTGCCGGTCGGCGGCGGCATCGGTCGGGTTTTCAGAGTGGGTGATCAACCGATCAACGCATCGATTCAAGCCTATTACAACGTGATACGTCCGACTGGCGCTCCGGCCTGGTCCCTGCGAACTACTGTCGCGTTGCTGTTCCCGGTTAATTGACACGGCAACCTGGCGCGCAACGAGACTTGTGTCTCGGTGTCCGAAGTGGATGATCGCGTCCTTTGTACTGTGGGCGGACAACTTCCCGACGCCGCGTAATACGGTCCACCTCGGACTCGGTTCGGTTCAGAACAAATCTCCGATTGGCAGAATACATCCGAGGTCAAGATCGCCCCGGAATTTGCGTGGCGCCACCAACAGCTAGTTCAACGCAGAATCGTCACACCATGCGTCTGCAATGCCTCGATGATACCGTCGAAGATCAGCGCAACGCCCATCGCAGAGACGAAGAAGCCAACTATTCGGGTGATAGCATCGATCCCCATTGCGCCGAGCTTGTCGAAAAGTTTCCCGGCATATGCCAGACACAGGTAGGTGACGACCATCGTCGCGAAAATAGCCGCGACGATCGCTACGAAGGAGGCCAGTTCCGCTGATGATCGCTTAATCGTGGCAGTCATGCCGAGGATGGTGGCGATAGCGCCTGGTCCGCACATGAGCGGCATCGCAAGCGGCACGAAAGCTATGTTACCGCTCTGATCCGCGCCGCTGGCCGGAATCACGCCACCGGAAGCGGATGGTGAAAATAGTTCAAAGCCGATCTTCATCAGGATGATCCCGCCGACGATGCGGACCATGCTCAGCGGCACGCCGAACAAGCGTAGGATCAGCGTTCCGAAGATCAAGAAAAAGAGAGATAGAAGCAGCGCATAGAGGCAAGCTTTCCATGCCACCTTGCGATGTGTGGCGGCGTCCTTGCCTTCCAGCATCTTCAGATAGACCGGCAGGACCTCGAACGGATTTATTATCGCGAGCAAAGTCGCGAACGTACCCACGAACAGCGAGAGTTCATGACCCATTATGCCTGCGCCTCACCCCTTCTCCGGGTGCTCGACTTCGGTGAAAAGGCTCCCCTGTGCCGCACCTGAGCCTGCGCGGCCGCCGCCGGCACCGCGGAGCACCCATGCTGCACCCACTGCGAGAACTGCACCCACGAGTGGACCTGCGACATACACCCAGTAGCTCGTGAAGTCGGTCGCGATCAAGTTCGGGCCGAACGTGCGCGCTGGGTTCATCGACGCTCCCGAGATAGGGCTCCCCCACAGCCCGGCGAGTGCGATGTACGCGCCGACGCCGATCGCGCCGATGATCCCGATGTTCTGAGCGCCTGACGCCGTGCCGAGAATGACACTGACGAGACCGAGGGTCAGCACGGCCTCCATCAGGAACGCATCGGACGCGGAGTATCCCGACGCGGGATAGTTCGACCCGTAGCTGGCCGACACGTTGATCACGGCGTGCAGGAACAGTGCCGCGAGCGTCGCCCCGATCAACTGCACGACGATATATCCCGGTACGCGACGCCATGGGAAGTCGCCACGCACCGAGAACGCGATACTGACCGCGGGATTGAGATGAGCGCCGGACACCCTGCCCATGAAGAGGATGATCGCCATCACCATCAGACCGGGTGCGACGACCGCAGCGGCACGGCTGATCGTGCCGGGAAAGGCCTGCCCCATCATGCCGCCACCGGCGGCCACGAGGACGAGGAAGAACGTTCCGAGCAGCTCCGAGAAGAGGCGGCGCCACTCTTGGTTCGGATCGTGGAAGTCGTTTAGCGACGCGACAAGCTCGTGATCCAGATGGCTCAGTGTTCTGTCGGCCTCTGTTTGCGCCATGAGCTACTCTTTCCTCTGGTCGATGCCGCTGTCCGTTAGCCTCTCGCACCAAGCCTGCACGGCTCGTCGGGTCATCGGCGCGCTTGCGGATTTCGCGCGCTGGATAAGCATGCCTTCAATCCTCCAAGACGGGACCACACCAGCCGGGCAGGTAGCTCGCCTCCTCTTTTTGGGCCAATTGCAGGGCTTGCTCGAGGGCTTCCTCGAAGCGGGTCTCAACGGTTTTGCGCTTGACCTGTCGACGCAAAAAATCCGCCCACAAGAACTCGCTGAACGGCGTCGTGTCCTTGGCGTACCCGCCGGCGCGCCGCAGTTCGCCCGCCAACGAGCGGAACGGATCGTCAATAAGCCCGGCCAAGGTCTTCGGCAAATCCTTGTAAGGGCGCAGACGGCCCTCGTCGTCGTACGAATGCATCCAGCTTTGATTGTCCAGGACGAACCAGAACGAATCGGGCTCCAGCGTCCTGAGGTTTTTCACCACGGTAACCAATACCTCTTCGACCCCTTCTTCATGGAGCGCACGCGCCAGGTGGTGATGATCGATGACGTAGTGGCGGTCCTTCGGGCCAAGCACGACCGGGATCATGTGCTTGCCCAAGAACTCGGCTCCTTTCTCTTTGCTCTCGTCGCGCCAGCGCTTGCGCTTCTCCTTGACCTCCCGAATGCCGACCGTCATCTGGGTCGGGCGCAGGTCTGCGATCGCAACTGGCTTGAGAATGGGTTCACGGTCCGACATCGTGCAGACTTCTTTGATCACTAGTCCGAAAATGTTCGCTTTTAGAAGACGTCGTCGCCTCGTCAGCAACCGACCGCGAGGCCAGCCGCGTCCGGTCCGTCCCGATCACCGGACATTCTCAGCGCCCGTCGGCAAAGCCCGCCTTTATAACAACGACCCTTCGTTGTGCTCACGGTGGACTATTCCATTGATCTGGATCAACGGTCGGCCAAGACTCTTGGCGCACGCCCGTACCGGGGCTACACGGACATGATGGCGCTTCGTGATTGTGGTCGATGACGATGCGGCCATCCTGAAGCGTATGGCGCATGCTGTTCGCAGGTTTAGCTTCGAATAGTCAATTCGAGGGAGTCTGACCATGAACATCACTCCCACCATGCGCGCATTGGTATGGTCGACCTCCGTTCTGGCTCTCTCACAATTGGTCCGACCTTCGCCCAGCAGATCTCGGGAACGCCGGGCTCATCCAGCGCCACGACGACGATAGACGGCAAATATCTCCCAAACCCGCCCGCGCCGTTCGGCGGAACGATCAATATGGATGCCAAGGATTCCAAACCCTATTGGCCACCGACCGTGGTGCCGCCCAAGGGGGCGCCCAACGTCCTGCTGATGTCCTCCTTGCGTTAACAGCGGACGTCCGCGCCTCGAACGCGGTGCCGCAGGCGACAAAGATGGTCGGTGTGGAAGTCCGGAATGCGTTGGGTGCCTCCTGCCGGTAACCATGTCCACTGGCTATAGCCGTCCAGATGGCACTTATGGGTCCTTAGAGGATATCAGTCGAAGGCAAAGACGCGCTTCCAGTCCTTCTTCATGTCGACGACCGCCCACTTGTTGACGGCCGCGGCATCGAGAGCGACATCGAGCTTCCCGAAATGCGACTGGCGGTCGTAGGCATATTCACGTTCCGCATCGGTATGGTGGACGATCAGGCCGAACCGCGCGCCACTGGCGCCGAGCGTCGTCCATTGCAGCATTTCGAGATCGCCGTCGGAGTTGCCGAAGGCGGCGATCGGACGCCGGCCAATGTGCTCGTTGATGCCGATCGGCTTGCCCGCCTTGTCGTCGATGAAATTGATGTCGGGCAGCCGGAAGAGCGTTGGCGCACCGTCCTTGATCTCAAATCGGGTTTTGATCGACGATCCGACCACCTGCTCCGGAGGTATTCCGTAGATCCGCTCGGTCCAGGGCCGCATGAATTCGATGCCGCCGCCCGACGCGATGAAGGTCTTGAAGCCGCTGGCTCGGAGATAAGCGAGCAGTTCGAGCATCGGCTGGTAGACCAGTTCAGTATGCGGCCGCTTGAAGCGGGGATCGCGCGCGGTCGCCAACCAATCCGTGACAATCTTCTCGAACTCTGCCGTGGTCATGCCGGCATGTGTCACGGCGATGATTTCGACCAATCCTTTTTCGCCTGAAGCCGCAAGCGCCTTCAGGTCGCCGTCCAGCACTGCTGCGAACGGCTGCGTGGTCTTCCATTCCGGATGCATTGGCGCCATGGCCTTCACGCGGTCGAGGGCGAAGGCCAGTTGCACATACATCGGCTGCTCGACCCATAGTGTGCCGTCATTGTCGAAGGTCGCGATGCGCTGCTCGACCGGCACGAAGAAAGGCCCGCCTTGCGTCGTGACCCGCGCGACGAAATCGAGGATCGAAGCCTTGGTCGCCCCCTCGTTCCAGGACGGGAGTGGATCGCGGGCCTGTGCCAGCGCGGAGGTGGAGCGGAGTGAGGCGGAGAGCAAGGGAAGGACGGCCAGTGACGAGAGCAGGATGCGGCGATCGATAGCAGGAAAACGGATGATCGGTTTCAAGGTCGACTCCTTTCCGCTGCCAAGCGGGCGCACAGGAGTTCGGTGCGCCCGCCATGAAACCAGTCGATGCCAGGCGCTACTTGCCCACCGCCGCCCGGGCCGCCTCGATTTTCGCCTTCACGGCATCGAGGTTGAAACTCGCGCCCTTTTGCATCGGCGGAAACTCGATCGCCGTCATCGCCAGCTTTTCCACCTGCTGCTGAACAAATACAAAGCGCCAGAATTCGTATTTGAACCAGTCGAAGTATTGCTGCGCGCCTTCTTTACTCCCGTTATCGGGCCAGCCCGTGCGCTCGAATGGATCGAGGCGAAGATTGGTCAAATAGGGCACGTCAACCTTGGTTTTTTCGCCGAGCCAGCCTTTTGGCTGGTCGATGAAGCGATACTTGAAGTCGTCGATGCGCACGGCACCGAGTTCGCTCTCTCCGAAGTAAAAGATTTCGTGCCGGTTCGACGGCCCCTTGCCGGTAATCATGTCCATCTGGTTATAGCCGTCCAGATAGCACTTATAGGTCGTGTCACCGATCTGTTTGCCCTTCTGCAGCTCCTCTGCAATGTTCGGGTTGCCGGCGGCCGCCAGCAAGGTCGGAAACCAGTCCAGACCGGAAATGATGCCGTTCTCGACCTTGCCGGCCGGCACCTTGCCCGGCCAACGGATCATGCAGGGCACGCGGAAGCCACCTTCCATGACGGTGCCTTTGCTCTGCGCGAAAGGCGTCTGCCCGCCATCAGGCCAGGTGAAGACCTCGGTGCCGTTGTCGGTGGTGAAGACCACGATGGTGTTGTCGTCCACGCCCATATCCTTGAGCTTCTGCATCACCATGCCGACGTCGTCATCGAGCTGCGCCATGCCGGCTTCATGTATCGACCAGCCGTTCTTGGAGTTGCGCGTTCCCTCGTACTTTGGTGAAAGATGCGTGACGATGTGCATCCGGGTCGGGTTGAGCCATAGAAAGAACGGCTTGTTGTCGGCCTTGGCCTTCTCGATGAACTTCAGCGCAAGATCGCGAATTTCGTCATCTACGGTTTCCATTCTCTTTGGATAAAGCGTTCCGGCATCCTCGATCCGCTGTTTGCCGACCTTGCCCCAGCGTGGATCCACGGTGGGGTCGTCCACGGCGGTCGCGTATGTATGGAGCATATTGCGCGGACCGACGACGTTCAGCAGGTCCTGCGGGTAATTCGGGTGCGCGGGGTCTTCCATGGCGTCGAGGTGATAGAGGTAACCGAAGAACTCGTCGAAGCCATGCACCGTCGGCAAGAATTCATTCTTGTCGCCAAGGTGGTTCTTGCCAAACTGGCCGGTGGCGTAGCCCATTCCTTTCAACGCGGTGGCAATCGTCACCGCCTGCGCGGGTATGCCGATGGCAGCGCCGGCCTGGCCGACCGTGGTCATGCCGGTGCGGATTGGCAATTCACCTGTGATGAAGTTGGCGCGACCTGCCGTGCAGCTCGCCTCGGCATAGTAATCGGTGAACAGCATGCCTTCGGCGGCGAGCTTGTCGAGATTGGGCGTCCGGCCGGCCATCAGGCCGCGGTGATAAGCGCCGATATTCCACATGCCGATGTCGTCACCCATGATGAAGACGATGTTCGGCCGCTGCCCGGCTGGCGCGGGTGACGGTGTTGGTTGCTGCGCATGCGCAGAACTTGTTAGCCCGACCGCGGTGAGTGCCGAAGCGGCGACAAGAGAACTCCCGCTCAGCAAAAGATCGCGGCGTTTCATTCCGTTGCCCGATTGCGGAGTAGCGTCGTGGGAATCTCCAGGCGGAAGCTTATTGCTCATGACGTACTCCTCCCGTTGTTACGCAATTGGCTCTGTTCGCTTGACGCATCGGAAGCCGGCGTGGCTTGTGGAGGTGGCGACCGGCCCGACGCGGCCTCTTTGATCACTTGCTCGCTATTCCGTGGGCGGGCGCCCCAACGCGGAGCGCCCGCCCACCGCACATTCTACTTGCCAGCGTGCGACTGCATGGCCTTCTCGATCTGTTCCTTGACGGCTTCGAGGTTGAAGCTCGCGCCCTTCTGCATCGGCGGAAACTCGATCGCCGTCTGGGCGAGCTTGCCGACCTCCTGCTGCACGAACTGGAACCGCCAGAACTCGAAAACAAACCAGTTATAGAATGCCAACGACCCCTGCGCGCCGTTGGGCAAGTTCGTGCGTTCGAACGGATCAAGCCGAATGTTGGTGAGGATCGGCCAATCAACCTTGACCGTGCCGCCTAACCAGCCGCTCGGCTGATCGGTGAAGCGATATTTGAAGTCGTCGATGCGCACCGCGCTCAGTGTGCCCTCAGTGAAATAGAAGACCGAGTGGCGGGCAGACGGGCCCTTTCCGGTAATCAGGTCCATCTGGTTGAACCCGTCGAGGTAGACCTTGTAGGTCTTGCCGGCGAGTTGCTTTCCTTTCCTCAACTCGTCGGCAATATTCGGATTGCCGGCGGCGGCGACGAAGGTCGGGAACCAGTCGAGTCCGGAGATAATGCCGTTCTCGACCTTTCCCGCCGGCACCTTGCCCGGCCAGCGGATCATGCAGGGCACGCGGAAGCCACCTTCCAGGGCCGTTCCCTTGCCGCCCGCAAATGGCGTCTGTCCGCCATCAGGCCAGGTAAAGTTCTCCGCGCCGTTGTCGGTCGTGAACGCGACGATCGTGTTGTCGTCGAAGCCCTCGTCCTTGAGCTTCTTCATGACGGCGCCGACGATATCGTCCAGTTGGGCGAATCCGCCCTCCGAAACCGACCAGCCGTTGTCGGAGTTGCGCATGTTCTCGTACTTCTCGGAGAGGTGCGTGACGACGTGCATACGCGTCGGGTTGAGCCAGACGAAGAACGGCTTGTTGTCCCGCTTGGCCTTGTCGATGAAGTCGAACGTAATCTTCAGGATTTCGTCATCCACCGTCTCCATCCGCTTTGGATAAAGCGGTCCGGAGTCCTCGATCTTTTGCTTGCCGATCTTGCCCCAGCGCGTCTGCACCGTCGGATCGTCGACGTCGGTCGCCCAGGAATGAACCATATTGCGCGGACCGACGGTGGCCAAGAGCGCTTGCGGGTAGTTGCGGTGGGCCGGGTCTTCCATCGCGTCGAGGTGGTACAGATAGCCGAAGAACTCGTCGAAGCCGTGCATGGTCGGCAGGAATTCGTTGAGGTCGCCGAGGTGGTTCTTGCCGAACTGCCCCGTGGTGTACCCCATGGATTTCAATGCGGTCGCGATCGTCGGCGCCTGCGCCGGCATTCCGATCGGGGAGCCGGCCTGGCCGACCGTGGTTAGCCCGGTGCGGATTGGCAGTTCGCCTGTGATGAAATTGGCGCGGCCCGCCGTGCAACTCGCCTCGGCGTAATAGTCGGTGAAGCGCATGCCTTCTGCGGCGAGCTTGTCGAGGTTTGGTGTCCGGCTCGCCATGATACCCTGGTGATAGGCACCTATATTGAACCAGCCGATGTCGTCACCCATGATGAAGACGATATTCGGCCGCTGGCCGGCCGCTGCGGGGGCTGGAGCCGGCTGCTGCGCGTGTGCCGGCGTTGTCAGCCCGACGGCCGAGAGCGCCGAAGCGGCCACAAGCGAACTGCCGCTCAGCAGCAGATCGCGGCGTTTCATTCCGCCGCCCGATTGCGGCGCAACGTCGTGCGATTCTTCTGGCGGAAGCTTGCTACTCATGACGTGCTCCTCCTGTTGTTATGCAATTGGCTCTGTTCGCTTGATGCATCGGAAGCGGACGTGGCTTGTGGAGGTGCCGACCGGTCGGGCGCGGCCTCCTTGATCACTTTGCTCGCTATTCCGTTGGCGGGCGCCCTATGTCGGGCGCCCGCATCACCCGCAAGCATCCGAGCTACTGGCTCGCGTGCCCCTGACCCTTCTTGAGCTGTTCCATGACCTGATCCAGGTTGTAGCTCGCCGGATCCTGAAGCGGGGGGAACTCCTTGTAGGTTTCCAGCTCCTTCAGCCACAGGATCTGGCCGATGGGCAGCAGGTTCCAGTCGTAGATGTAAGCCGTGACCGGCCCGGCGAGCGCGCCGCTCATCCAGAAAGCCGCCTTTTTCTCATCGCCCCAGCCCGTCTCGAATGGATCGCGCTTGAGGTTTATCATGCCGGCCACGAACTGGGTCTGGACTCCCGGGAGCACGAAGCCCGTCGCGGTTTCGGGCGCGATCGCGAAATACATCTTCCAATTCTTGTAGCGCACCGCCGACGGGTGGCTGCTGGAATAGTAGAAGAAGGTATCGCGCGCCGACTTCTCCGAACGTCCCGAGAGGTACTCGGTCTGGTCGACGCCATCGAGCCTGGTCTTGACGATGCCCGGATAGGCACCGGCCATGATCCGCTTGTTCAGCGCATCGCCCTTGGCTCCGCCGGCGATGTTGACAAGCGTGGGCAGCCAGTCGAGCGACGCGAAGATGTCGTTCTTGACCGTTCCAGGCTTGATGACGCCCGGCCAGCGAATGACACAGGGAGCGCGCATGCCGCCTTCCCAGGTGGTCATCTTCGAGCCCTTGAACGGCGTCGTGCCGCCGTCCGGGAAGGTGAACGTCTCGGCGCCGTTGTCGGTGGTGAACACGACAATCGTGTTGTCGAGTTGGCCCATGTCCTGGAGCTTCTTCAGCACATAGCCAATGTTGTCATCCATCTGCTTCATGCCGGCTTCGTTGACGCCCCAGTCCTTGCCGCCGGGTTCGCCGACCATGGCCATGTACTTGTCGTTCAGCACGGTGGTGACGTGCATGCGCGCAGGGTTGTACCAGACGAAGAAAGGCTTGCCCGTCGTCTTCGGATCGTTGCGGTCGAGGAAGTCGATGACCTTGGCCGAGATTTCCTCGTCGACACCCTTCGATCGCTCGAGTGTCAGCGGGCCCTGATCGACGCACTGCTGAGTCCTGCCTGTACCATCGGACTTGCACGCCAGCACGTTGCGCGGAGGCGTCAGGCAAACCGTCGTTTGCGGATCGACCGCGCCCGGTACTTCCGGGATGCCGGGGATCGGCGTATTCTTGCAGGGCGGGGCAACCGTCTGCTGGGTGGGGGACTTGTTGATGTCCGGGAAGCTCACGCCCTGCATCGCATCGAGGTGATACAGGTAGCCCCAGAATTCCTGGAAGCCGTGCGCGGTCGGCAGCGCGTCGGTGTGATCGCCGAGATGGTTCTTGCCGAACTCGCCGGTGTTGTAGCCGAGATCGAGCAGGAATTTGGCGAGCGCCGGGGTGCCGGGCCGCAGATAGGACGGGCTGCCGGGCAGTTGCGGGGGGATCATGCCGGTGCGTAGCGGATTCATGCCGGTGAAGAAGGCATTGCGACCGGCCGTGCAGCTCTGCTCGGCGTAATAGTGCATGAAGATCGCGCCTTCGTTGCCGATGCGATCGATGTTGGGCGTTTCGCCGACCATCAGGCCGCGGTGGTAGATGCTCGGCTGCATCCAGCCGATGTCGTCGCCCATGATGAAGAGGATATTGGGTTTCGGTGCCGGCTGTGCGGTCGCCGGCGTGCTGGCTGCCCCGGACAGCGACATCAATATCGTCGCGCCAAGCAGCGAGGCGCAGGACCTCTTGTGGCAACGGGACGTCTTGAACGGTGGAATTGCGGCAAAGGGTGGCTTGTCATTGAATATGCAATTCAACATGGCCTCGCTCTCCCATTATGATGCGTTAGAGACACCTCGCCTGATGCACCGAAATCCAAGGTGACTCGTGGATGTGTCGATCGGCTCCGCATGCCGCGCAGCCGGCCGGTAGCGTCTGCAGTAGTTCGGCGCGCACAAATGCGAGCCGCCTTTGATGACCTTGCGTGGAATCTTGACGTTGGTCGTTCTGGGGTCGTAGCTGTCGGCCTCGCGGCCGCCGCGCGGGTTCTCTGGAATGCAGCAGGCTTTTGCAGCGTCGGCCTCATGCCGAGGCGAGTACCAGTCGGACGTCCATTCCCAGACGTTGCCGATCATATCGTGCAGCCCGTAACCGTTCGGCGGAAATGCGGTGACCGGCGATGTCCGTTCGTATCCGTCGTCCCTGGTGTTCTGGCGTGGAAATTCGCCCTGCCAGGTGTTGGCCATGTGACGGCCCCCGGGCGCAAATTCATCTCCCCATGCGAACTCGGCGCCGTCCAGTCCGCCGCGCGCCGCGAACTCCCATTCCGCTTCGGTTGGCAAATCCTTGCCGGCCCATTTTGCGTAGGCGAGCGCATCGCTGAAGGCCACATGCACGACGGGATGATCGTCCAGCCCACGGATGTCGCTGCCCGGCCCGTAGGGATGCCGCCAGTTCGCGCCTTTGGCGAAGGTCCACCACTGGCTGAAGTCCCGGAGACTGACCGGATGCGAGGGCGGAGAGAACATCAGCGAGCCCGCATAGACCATGTGCGGGAGTATTCCCGGATAGTCCTTTGGATCGGGCACGATCTCGGCAACGGTGACGTGGCCGGTAGCCTTGGCGAACGCCTTGAATTGCCGGTTGGTCACTGGATGGCAATCCATCCAGAACGCATCCACGGTGACACGGTGGACCGGCGCTTCTTCCGGATAGTGCCGATCCGAACCCATGTGAAACGTGCCACCCGGCACGAACAGCATCCCCTCACCTGTTGGATGCTGGTACGATTGTCCGGAATCAGGCGGCGATTTCGTATCAGCCAGCTTCATGCCGAACTCCGGACCCGTGCGTCATTGGCCTGCGCTGCTACGGACACGGAACGCGAGGCTTCCAGGTTGATCTAAATCAAAGGGTGTCCCGGTCGGGTTATTCGCGATGTTGCCGGGTCCGGCCTGCCATGTCCGCTGCGCCATCGAAACCGAAGCAGCTTCAGGACATTAGGACATTTCACCGGCAGCCATCGGCTACTTTGCATGGGGTTGTTTTTCGAAAATTGATTGTCCGGACACAAAGGCCTCAGTACGCCACGGTTCGAGGCAGCTTCTCGGCTTGGCAACCGCCGCCTCTGGAATACTGGATCGCCCGCACCAGTGCGCAATGCGCACAAGGCGGGCGATGACAGCATACTCGTGGTGATTGCGTGCCCTACTCTGCGGGCCCGCGCCTCACGCCCCGTTCAGGAATTGAAGCGGGTCAACCGGGCTCGATCCCTTACGGATCTCGAAGTGGAGCTGCGGCGACGCCACCTCCCCGGATTGACCCGACTTGGCAATGACCTGACCGCGCTTGATGGTATCGCCGCGCTTCACCATCAGCTCACTCGCATGGGCATATGCGGTGACGTAGCCGTTGGAGTGCCGAACCAGGACCAGATTGCCGTAACCTTTGAGCTCGTTGCCGGAATAGGCGACGACGCCGTCTTCTGCCGCCTTGACCGGCGTACCCTCGGGCACCGCGAGATTGATGCCGTCATTGGACTTGCCATTGGTCTTGGCGCCGTAGCTCGTGACCACCTTGCCGCGCACCGGCCAGCGGAAGGTCGGCAGCGCGCTCGTGGTCTCCGCAGCTTTCGCCGGAGCCTCCGCGGCCTTCTCTTCGACATTGGCCGTGGCCTGGGCCAGACGCGCGCTTTGCACCGGTGCGGCGACAGCGGCCATCTTGGTGGCGGGTGCGGGAGCAACCGCAACGGGCTGCAGCGTCCCCGCGACAGGGGCCGCAGCAACCGGCGCCGCGACGGCGGCGGTCTTGGCACCCGGCACGGTCAGCCTGGTGCCGAGCTTGAGCTTGGCCGACGGAGCAAGACCGTTGGCGCGGGCGAGTTCAGCCGACGAGATGTGGTTCTTGCGGGCAATGCTGGCGAGCGTGTCGCCGTGGTTGACGAAGTGCGTGCTCGGCGGCGCGGCGACAGCTGCAACCGGCTTCGCAGCAGGCGCCATCGCGGGAGCCGCCGCGACAGGAGCCATCGCCGGTGCGGGCGCAGCCGCTGTGGCCGGATGCGGGATGATCAATTGCTGGCCGGGCGAGAGCGCGCGCGGGCCCTTGTAGCCGTTGGCGGCGAGGATCGCCTGCGGCGTGACGCGATAGCGCTTGGCGAGCACGTCGAGCGTGTCGCTAGTGCCGACGATGATCTTGGTCCCGCCGGCCGGCTGGGCGGCCGCGACCGAGCGCGGCGGCACGGTGGCCGTGGTCTCAAGATGCGGCTGTGCCGGGGGCGCGTAGGAGCTGACGCCGCGACCGCCTCCGGACACCCCGCCGCCCGCCGCAACCGGATAGGATTGCGGTGCGGAGACCGCAGGCGGCGGCAAGGGCTGCGACTGATAATAACCGGGCTGCGTCTGCGGCCGCGAATATTGCGGCAGCTCACGCTGCGGCGGCGGTGCCTGCTGCACCGAGCCGGTCTGCTCAGACGCGAAAGGATTGGAGAAATTCGACTGGGACAGCCGCGACTGCATGTCGGCGCTGCACCCTGCGAAGCTGAACGAGATCAGCGCCAAGACCGCAACCTGCGGCACGCGGCGCGAGTAAAGCAACTCGGCGACTACAGACATGGTTACTCACTCGTACGCAACAGAACTGGTCTTTTAAGTAAACACGTCGCGAGTAAATAACGGCTTAACCCTCCCAATAAGATGTTGGCGGCACAGCCGATCCGGAAATCTACAGCTCCCGCGCCACCCCGGGCAGCGCCGGCACAAAGCGGACCTCGACGAGTTCCTTGCGCTCGATCCCGGCTTCGGTCCGGCTGAAGCGGACCAGCGTCTGCACACCATGGTGCGGGCCGATGGGTGCGATCAGGATGCCGCCGACCTCCAGCCGCTCGACCAGGTTCTCCGGAAGCTGCTCCATCGCGGCGGTCACGATGATGCGGTCGAACGGGCCGATATTGGCCGGCAGGTTGAGGCCGTCGCCGAGCATCACCTCGACATTGTGACAGTTTAGCTTTTCGAGCCGGGCGCGTGCCGCCTCCGCGAGCTTGCGGTAGCGCTCGACGGTCAGCACCTGGCCTGCGAGACGCGACAGCACGGCGGCCTGATAGCCCGAGCCGGCGCCGATCTCGAGCACGCGGTGCTTCTTCTGGAGCTGCAGCTGCTCGGTCATGTAGGCGACGACGAAGGGCTGGCTGATGGTCTGCCCGCAGGCGATCGGCAGCGCGCTGTCACGATAGGCGGCGTCGCGATCGGTCTCCTCGACGAACAGATCGCGCGGCACCTCCTCCATGGTTCGCAGCACCGCCTGATCGCTGATGCCCCGGCGCCTCAGCGAGAGCTGAAACATCATCTTTTCCGGCGGGTGCTGATCGGAGGTCATCGCTGCTTATCGTCTCGTCGGGTCCGGGGCCACGTGTCTCGTTAAGACCCGGGGCAGGAATCCTGTTCCTACCCAGGAACCCATGATAGCCGTTCGGGCGCGGTATTGGACCATAAATCGGCTTGCAACGGGTTGGCTGCAAAGACCATTTTCGGGTGTCCGCTCGCCGAAACGCGCATTGCGTCGATTCGCGTTATCTGCGAACGTTTTCCGCAAATGGGCAAGGACTCAACGACTATGACCGCGACCGGACCTTCGGGCCGCTCTGTATTCCTCGTCGAGGACGAGGTGATGATCAGGATGATGGTCGCGGATATGCTCGAAGAGCTCGGCTACAAGGTGGCTGCCGAGGCCGGCGATATCACCGAGGCCCTGCGGCTCGCCCAGGCGACCGAGTTCGACATCGCCATCCTCGACGTCAACGTCAACGGCAAGGTCATCTCTCCGGTCGCCGATGTCATCAGGGCGAAGGGCTGCCCGTTCATCTTCGCCACCGGCTACGGCTCCTCCGGCCTGCCCGAGCAGTACCGCGACCGGCCGGCTCTGCAGAAGCCGTTCCAGCTCGACGCGCTCGGCAAGACCATCGAAGCCGCCCTTCGCGGCGGCTAGCGATTACTTCAGCGTCGCGCTCAGCGCTTCGGAAAACGCCTCATTGGTGCGGTCGAGCCGTAGCGGCGTGACGGAGACATAGCGCTCGCGCAGCGCCGCCAGATCGGTGCCTTCGGCAGGCGTATCCATCATTGCGGCGCGCTCGAAGCCGATCCAGAAATAGGGATTGTTGCGGCCGTCCCTGCGCTCGTCGATCCTGAGGAAGCCGAGATTGCGTTTGCCCTGGCGCGTGACGCGGATGCCGAGCACCTCTTCCGGCGTACAGGCCGGGAAATTGACGTTGATGACGGTGTCCTTCGGGATGCCGGCGGCGATCACCTTGCGCAGGATGTCGGGTCCGAATTTGAGCGCGGTGTCCCAAAGCGGGCGCTCGCGCGTCTCGACGCTGAACTCCTGCGACAGGGCAAAAGACGGCAGCCCCAGGATGGTGCCCTCCAGCGCGCCGGCGATGGTGCCGGAATAGACCACGTCCTCGGCGACGTTGCGGCCCTTGTTGACGCCGGACAGTACGAGGTCCGGTGGCTTGGTGCCGAGGATATGGCGCGCGCCCATGATGACGCAGTCGGTCGGCGTGCCGCGCACCGCGAAGTGGTTTGGTCCGACCTCGCGCAGGCGCAGCGGATCGTTCAGCGAGAGCGAATGCGACACGCCGGACTGGTCGAGCTCGGGCGCAACGACCCAGACGTCGTCGGACAATGCGCGTGCGATCTCCTCCACGACCTTGAGGCCGGGGGCGTGAATGCCGTCGTCATTGGTGCAGAGAATGCGCATATTAAAAATCGTTCCTGAAGCGGGTCTGAGCCGTCTTATCCGGCCGGGGCCGATCAGGCAAACCGGCCGACTGGGTCCGGGGGCGGGTTCCCAGCCTGGTCCTGCTACCTGCGGATGCGCCATTGCGGCAGGAAGCGTGCGAGCCTGCCTTCCGCGCGCAGCTTCATCGCCGGCACCACCAGGCTCACGACCGGGGCCTCGATCACCCCGAGCGCCTCCAATTGCGCGAGGATCGGGTCCGGCTCCGGCGTCTGCGGAAAGCGTTGGCGCGCCACGGTCAGCGCCTTGTCGAAATCCGCAGCATTCACGCCGGGCTTGGCCCGCCGGCTGCACACGAGATCGTCATCCCAGAGCCGCGCGATCGCGATGTCGAACACACCACGCAGGCGCTGATCGACGGCCTGGATACCGGCACCTGTCACCGCCCATTGTCTGCCGACCCAGAAGATGTCGCGGTGCAAGGCCATGAACAGTGAGTTCGCATTGTCGGATGGCCGGCAGAATAGCCGGCCGCCCGATCTTCGCAACCAAACGTTTCTGCGTGACAGCCGGGCAACACGCACCGGATTCGCGTTCCGATAGAATCGGAAAGGGACTTCAGATTTTTATCTTGTTTGACGCGCTTTCTCGACGCGAACCGGTATCCACTTCGCTCGAAAACGCCCTACTCGCGCGCGACCACCTTCAGTCCGCCCATATAGGGCTGGAGCACGCTGGGGACGGCGATCGAGCCGTCCTCCTGTTGATAAGTCTCCATCACGGCGATCAGCGCGCGGCCGAGCGCGGTGCCGGAGCCGTTCAGCGTGTGCACGAATCGCGGCTTGCCGTCCGGACCGCGCGAGCGGGCGTCCATGCGGCGGGCCTGGAAGTCACCGCAGACCGAGCAGCTCGAGATCTCGCGGAACGCGCCGCCCTCGCCCTGCCCGGGCATCCAGACCTCGATGTCATAGGTTTTTTGCGACGAAAAGCCCATGTCTCCGGTGCAAAGCGCCATCACACGGTAATGCAGATCGAGCCGGCGCAGCACTTCCTCGGCACATGCCAGCATCCGCTCATGCTCGTCCTTGCTGGTCTCCGGCGTCGTGATCGACACCAGCTCGACCTTGGTGAACTGGTGCTGGCGGATCATGCCTCGGGTATCACGTCCTGCGGCGCCCGCCTCCGCGCGAAAGCACGGCGTCAGCGCAGTCAAGCGCATCGGCAGCTGCTTCTCATCGAGGATGGATTCTCGAACGAGGTTGGTAAGCGCCACCTCCGCCGTCGGAATGATGCCGAGACGCTCGGTCCGCAGCCGCTCCAGATCGGGTGCGGCGAGCAATTCGCCCTTGATCGCCCAGAACTGGTCGTCTTCGAATTTCGGCAATTGTCCCGTGCCGAACATGATCTCGTTGCGGACCAGCAGCGGCGGATTGATCTCGGTATAGCCGTGCTCGTCGATGTGCAGATTCAGCATGAATTGGCCGAGCGCGCGTTCGAGCCGCGCCAGCCCCTTCTTCAGCACGACGAAGCGCGCGCCGGAGAGCTTGGCCGCCGTCTCGAAATCCATGTCACCGAGCGCGCCGCCGAGATCGTCATGGGGTTTGGGCGCAAACGCGTAGTTGCGCCGATTGCCGAAGACATGGCGTTGCACATTGCCGTGCTCGTCGACGCCGTCGGGCACTTCGCCGAGCGGCAGATTGGGGATCGCCGACAGCGCCGTGGCAAGCTCCTCGTCGGCGGCTTTCGCAACGGCCTCGAGCTGCGGCATCGTTGTCTTGAGCTCGGCGACCTCCGCCATGAGCTTGGCGGCACGCGCGTCATCCTTCGCCTTCTTGGCGTCGCCGATCTCCTTGGAGGCCGCATTGCGCCGCGCCTGCGCCTGCTCCGAGGCCAGGATCGCCGCCCGCCGCTTCTCGTCGATCGCGAGCAGCGACGCCGACAACGGCTTCAGGCCACGCCTGGCGAGGCCGGCGTCGAAGGCTTGCGGATTGTCGCGGATCGATTTGATGTCGTGCATGGCGGTGGTCCTGGATCAGCGCATAAACCTACAACGGCGAACGTTGTACGTCAGCGCGTTCCCCCTAGCACAGCTGTCATCGCCCGCGAAAGCGGGCGATCCAGTATTCCAGAGGCGCCCGTGATTCCCCGAGAGGCTGCGGCGTACTGGATTCCCCGCCTTCGCGGGGAATGACACCGGTGGACGTGGCGCCCTACTCTGCAGGATTGGCCGGCGTCGACACGTCGGTGCCGGTGGCGGCCTTCGACGCCGCCGCCTTCTTCTCCACCATCCCGACCGCGATGATCGAGCCCTCGTAGAGCAGGAGCAGGGGAATCGCCAGCGAGCACTGGCTCAGCACGTCGGGCGGCGTCAGAACGGCCGCGATGACGAAGGCGATGACGATGAAATAGCGGCGCTTCTCGCGCAGCATCTTCGAGGTCACGATCCCAATACGCCCGAGCAGCGTCAGGATCACCGGAAGCTGGAAGGCGATGCCGAAGGCGAAGATCAGCGACATCATCAGCGACAGATATTCGCCGACCTTGGGCAGCAGCTGGATCTGCGCGGTCTCGTCGCTGCCGGCCTGCTGCATGCCGAGCGAGAAGCGGACCAGCATCGGCAGCACCACGAAATAGACCAGCGCCGCGCCCAGCACGAAGAAGAACGGGGTGGCGACCAGATACGGCAGGAAGGCCTGCTTCTCGTGCTTGTAGAGTCCGGGCGCGACGAACTTGTAGATCTGCGTCGCGACGATCGGGAACGAAATGAAGCCGGCGCCGAACAACGCCAGCTTGAGCTGGGTGATGAAATATTCCAGCAGCGCCGTGTAGATGAACTTCGAATTCTCGGGACCCGCGACCCACACGAACGGCCAGACCAGCACGTTGTAGATCTGCTTGGCGAAGAAGAAGCAGAAGATGAAGGCCACGCCAAAGCCAAGCAGCGCCTTGATCAGCCGCGACCGCAGCTCGATCAGGTGGTCCATCAGAGGGGCTTTGCTGGCCTCGATATCGGCGTCGCTCATGACGCTTTAACGTCCTTGATCGCCTCAGGTGGCGCAGTGTCTTGAATGACCTGGGCCTGCTCGACCTCGCGGGTGATCGCGAGCGGCTCGTTCACGGCCGCATGCGCCTCGGCTTCCACGAAGGTCTCGGGCGTCGGCGCTTCCGGCGTGGTCGGTGTCGCCGGCGTTTCGCCTGAAATCGCCAGCGCTTCACTTGAAGTCGCTTCGACGGCGGTGGTCGCGGAGGTCTCGGCCGGCTTGTCCAGCGCATCGACGCGGAGCGCGTCGCTGACGTCCTTCTGGAGCGAGGTCATCAGATTGTTGCCGGCAAAGCCGGAAGCGGCTTCCTTGACCTCGTCAAAGCTCTTCTTGAGGTCGGCCATTTCGGCCTCGCGCATCGCTTCCTGGAACTGGCCCTGGAATTCGGAGGCCATCTTGCGGGCCTTGCCCATCCACTGCCCGACCATGCGCAGAACGCCCGGCAGCTCTTTCGGGCCGATGGCAACCAGGGCCACGACCCCGATCAGGACCAGTTCACTCCACCCGATGTCGAACATGAGGCCTTCCGTTCACGCCAGCCGCGACCGGCCCAATCCTTCGCGCTTAGGATCGGCGCCGTCACCCGCGTCTCGCGTACGCTTACTCAGACGGCCTTGCTGCCGACGTCGGACCGGGCCGCGGTCGGCGGCGCGGCGGCGTGCTCGATCGACTTGGCCGGCTCGGGCTTGTCGGCGACCTTGTCGTCGTCCTGCATGCCTTTCTTGAAGGCCTTGATGCCCTGGGCCACGTCGCCCATCAGATCCGAAATCTTGCCGCGGCCGAACAGCAGCAGGACGACTGCGATCACCAGGATCCAGTGCCAAATGCTAAGCGAACCCATCCTGCAACCCTCCAAACACACCTGGCCGGGGACCCGGCCGATCTTCCCGGAAACCTAGGCTCGGCAGGCCTCAAAAACAAGGACCAAGGCAGCGCCAATTCGCTGTTGGCGCTACGTAATCTTGCCAGTGTTAACTGGTCGCAGGGAGCCTCTAAACGGCCGGGACGTCAGTCCTCGCTGCCACCCTCGCCGCCCTCATTGCCGCCTTCCGGCGTCTCGGGCTCGACCGCAGGCGCCAGCGCGAGATCCAGGTCCTCGCCCGGTTCCAACGGATCCTCGTCCTCGCGCAGCTGCGGGTCATCCGACGGGGTCGGCACGCTGAATCCGGTCGGCAGGCGCGAATCCAGCAGGCCCGTGCCCTTCAGCTCCTCCAGGCCCGGCAGATCGCCAAGCTGTTCCAGGGTGAACTGCGACAGGAAGTCCTCGGTGGTTCCGAAGGTCAAGGGGCGCCCGGGCGTCTTGCGACGACCGCGCGGCTTGATCCAGCCGGTCTCCAGCAGCACGTCGAGCGTGCCCTTCGAGGTGACGACGCCGCGGATCTCTTCGATCTCGGCGCGCGTCACCGGCTGGTGATAGGCGATGATCGCCAGCACCTCGATCGCGGCGCGCGACAGGCGGCGGGTCTCGGTGCTCTCCCGCGTCATCAGCCAGGCGAGATCGCCGGCGGTACGGAAGGTCCATTTGTTGGCGACGCGCACGAGATTGACGCCGCGCAAGGCATAGTCGGCCTGGAGCTGTTCGAGCGCAGCCTTGACGTCGACGCCATCAGGCATGCGCTTGGCCAGCGTCGCGGTGTCCAGCGGCTCATTCGAAGCAAACAGCAGCGCTTCCAGCAGCCGCAGCTCTTCAGGACGTGCCTGGGACTCGTTCTCCATCGGCTCGGCCTCTTCTACCCGCACTTCAGCCAGGCT
The DNA here is from genome assembly GCF_051810765.1 of Bradyrhizobium sp. 604_D8_N2_3. Lineage (NCBI taxonomy): Bacteria > Pseudomonadati > Pseudomonadota > Alphaproteobacteria > Hyphomicrobiales > Nitrobacteraceae > Bradyrhizobium > Bradyrhizobium sp. 604_D8_N2_3. The sequence continues at coordinate 5,117,644 of NZ_JBPWPM010000001.1, forward strand.
TGCCATGGTAGCTTCTCCTTCTTGCACTTAACCGACCGGCGCATCAGGCGCAGGAGCTGCGTCCACGACCGGTTTCGGGCGCCCCTTCCGGAAATAGATGGGCGCGAACGCCTCTTTCTGGTTCAACTCGAGCTGACCTTCACGCACCAGTTCGAGCGCAGCCGCAAAGCTCGAGGCGAGCACCGTCGCGCGCTGCGTCGGATCGGCAACGTGCCGGAGCAGAAAGTCGTCGAGAACGCCCCAGTCGTCCTGTTCGCTGATGCTGCCGACAAGCCGCTCCAGCGTGGCGCGCGCCTCAGCGAGCGACCACACCGTGCGCTTGGCCAGATGCACGCTCGCCAGCACGCGCGACTGGCGCTGCGCGGCATAGGCGGTGAGCAGGTCGTACAGCGTCGCGGTGTATTTCGGGTGCTTGATCTCCGCGATCTGCTCGGGCTCGCCACGCGGGAAGATGTCGCGCAGCAATTGCTGCCTGTTCATCAGCCGGTTGGCGGCCTCGCGAATGGCCTCCAGCCGGCGCAGGCGGTTGGCGAGCGCGGTCGCCATCTCTTCTGCGCTCGGGCCTTCCGCACTCGGCGGCTCCGGCAGCAGCAGGCGCGACTTCAGGAAGGCAAGCCAGGCCGCCATCACGAGATAATCGGCAGCAAGCTCCAGCCGGATCTTTCGCGCGGCTTCGATGAAGTGGAGGTACTGGTCGGCCAGCGCCAGGATCGAGATCTTGGCGAGATCGACCTTCTGCTGCCGCGCCAGCGCGAGCAACAGGTCGAGCGGGCCCTCATAGCCCTCGACGTCCACAACCAACGCCGGCTCACCCTCGGCGAGCTCTGCAGGCCGCCCGGTTTCAAACGATAGGATTTCTGCGGTCATGCGGATGCCGTGTTTGCCCGTGCGATCAATGCGTCCAGTTCGGCGCGTGCGGCCACCCGGTCGAACGGCTGCGGTGCCTTGCGCGACGCAAGTGCGGCCTTCGCGCGCGCCAGCGCCGTGCCGGACAGCTCAGGTGTCTGGCCGGCGACCTCGCGCATCTCCTCGATGTTGCCGTTGCAATGCAGGGCCATGTCGCAGCCGGCCGCGAAGATGGCGCGGGTCCGTTCGGCGATATCCCCCGACAGCGCGTTCATCGACACGTCATCACTCATTAACAAACCCTGGAACCCGATCACGCCGCGAATCACCTGAGTGATCATTGTCGCAGAAGTCGTCGCCGGATGGGCGGGGTCGACCGCGCTAAACACAACATGTGCAGTCATGGCCATCGGCAGGTCGGCCAGCGGCTTGAATGCCGCAAAGTCGGTCCGGTCGAGTTCGTCCCTCGGAGCATCGACCGTCGGCAGTTTGAAATGGGTGTCGGCGGTGGCGCGTCCATGTCCGGGAATGTGCTTCAGAACCGGCAGCACGCCGCCCTGCTCCAGGCCCTCGGTGACCGCGCGCGCGATCGCGGCGACCTTGCCCGGCTCGGTGCCGTAAGCCCTGTTCCCAATGACGGCATCGGCACCCGGCACCGGCACGTCAGCCAGCGGCAGGCAATCCACGGTAATGCCGAGATCGGCGAGATCCGACGCAATCAGCCGGGCGCTGAGGCGCGCAGCCGTCAGTCCAAGTACCGAATCAGTGTCGTACAAGGTCGAGAAAATCGCGCCCGGCGGATAGACCGGCCAGTGCGGCGGGCCCAGCCGCTGCACCCGGCCCCCCTCCTGGTCGATCAGGACAGGCGCGTCAACTGTGCCCGCAGCCGCCCGCAATTCCTCAACCAGCGCAGCAACTTGAGCCGGCGCCTCGACATTGCGCTTGAAGAGGATGAAGCCCCATGGGCGTTCGGCACGGATAAACTCCCGCTCGGCGGCGGTTAGTTCCGTTCCGGATACACCGGTAATGAAGGCCCGCGTGCTCATAACGGCCGATTAACCCTGCCCCGCGAGGGGGTCAAGGAAACGGCCGTTAATTCCTCTGGACGAAGCAGGCGGACAGGCCAGCGGACTTCAGGCTGTTGCAAGCCTGCGTCGCTTCCTCGGCCGAACCATAGGGTCCGGCGAAAGCGCGATAGACGACACCCTTGCCCTTGTCGGTCAGATCGACCCGCTTGATCACCGGCGAGCGCGATCCGAGCACGCTGCCATATTTGCTCTGAAGCACCCGGTAGGACGCTGCCGCGCTGTCCTCGCTCTGCTGCGAGGAGACCTGCACGACGTAGCCGCCACCACCATTGCTGGCGGGCGTGAGTTGCGTCGGGTTGGTCGCAGCCATCCGCTGCGGCAACTCCGCAACCGGCGTCGATTGCGGCGCAAGCGAGAGCGGCTGGTTGGCACTGGCATTGGCCGAAGTCGGCGGATTGCGCGGCGCAGGCGGTGCGGGCGCGGCAACGGGCTTCGGCGCGGCTGCCGCCGGCTTGGCGGCCACGGATTGCGGCGCGGTGCTATCGGTCTGATCGCCTCTCACGGCCACAGTCCTGATCGAGCGCGGCGTATTGGCCGGCAGCGTGCCGTTGCTCGGGATCGGACCCGCGCTTGGCGGCGGGATCGTGGACGGCGCGACGCTCGCCACCGACGGCGGGTTCGCGTTCTGGTTCAGTGGCGGGAACACCACGCGCGGACCGCCCGCCTTGGCAGCGACGTCGACAGGCGCCTCTTCACGCGGCACGATCTTCTCGGAGCCATCGCCGCTCGCCATGCGATCCGGCACCTTCGCCGAGGAGTCGGTCGGCGCCGGCACGATCTTGGTCGGCGTGTTGTCCGCCTTGATGATCGGCGGCTCGCCGCTGCGGGGCGAACCGACATAGGTCTTGTAGGCGAAGGCCGCGCCAGTGCCGACCACGGCAAGCGCGAGGATCGCCGCGACCGTCATCATGCCGCCGCGCGGCTTCTTCGGCTCGTCGAGATCGGCCTCGGGATAGTCGCTCTGGAACGCGTAAGGATCGTCCGGATAGGCGGGATCGCGCTGATAATCCTGCTCGCCGCCCTCCAGCCGTCCATAGAGCGCGTCGTCGTAGCGTGCCGGATCGGGTGGCTGATGCGGCTCCTGATAGGCTTGCTCCTGGTAAGCCTGATCATGCTGCTGGTGAGCGCGGCCCTGATGGGCCTGATCCTGATAGGCCTGCGCTTGATGGGCCTGATCCTGGTAAGCGTGGTCCTGATAGGCCTGCGGCTGATGGAAATCGGGCTCGGGCGCGGTCGGCTGGGCTGAATAGCGGTGCAATGGATGAACCGGGTTCACAGAAACGGGATAGTCGGGCTGCTCGGGCGCGGGCTGCGGCTGCACGTTGGCGCGCCGCATCCATGAGGGCGGCCCGGGCGGAGCCGGCGGCGCCTGCTCGGCATAATCCTGCCGATAGTCGTCCTGCGGATAATCGTGGTCCTGATAGCTCTGCGTTGGCGGTGCCGGCGGCTGCGCGCTCGGCCGTCCCTGCGCTGCGAATGGATCGGTCTGTCCGATCAGGCGGGCGAGTTCGGCCAAGGGATCGTTTTCCGCCTTCCCATGCTGATCGCCACCGCGACCATAGCCATCGGAAGGAAACGTTCTGTCCTGATATCGTTCGGCCATCGTGATGATGCGTCCCTTCGGGAAAGCCGCGCGCCCCTCGACCAAGGCGCGGCTTTCGACCCACAAGGCATTCAACCAAGTCTAAGCGGTCCGGCTTCTGCCGGTTACCCCCAAAATTCCCCTTAAGTAGTTCGCCCCAAACTACCGCATCTCGTCCGGAGCATGGACGCCGAGGATGGCGAGGCCCGATGCCAGGACAGAGACGACGCCCTGGACCATGGCCAGTCGCGCCTTTGTAAGATCTGCATCATTATTGATAATGAAGCGTAAATAGGGCAAATCGCGCCCCTTCGTCCAAAGTGCGTGAAATTCGCTCGCTAAGTCATAGAGATAGAAGGCAATTCGGTGCGGCTCATGGGCCGCGGCGGCGGCCTCCAGCATGCGCGGAAAAATTGCGAGGCGCTTGAGCAGCTCGAGCTCGAGGGGGTCCGACAGTCGTTCCACCGCCGACTCGCCGAGCCACGCGATGCGCTTGCCGGTATCCTCAGGCAGTTCCGGGAACACCTCGGCCCGGGCGTTGCGGAAGATCGAGTGGCCGCGGGCGTGGCCGTACTGGACGTAGAATACCGGGTTGTCGCGCGACTGCTCCATGACCTTGGCGAGGTCGAAGTCGAGCACCGCATCGTTCTTGCGGTAGAGCATCATGAAGCGGACGGCGTCCTGGCCGACCTCATCCACCACCTCACGCAAGGTGACGAAATCCCCGCTCCGCTTCGACATTTTCACCGGCTCGCCGTTGCGCAGCAACTTCACGAGCTGGACGATCTTGACGTCGAGCGCGCCCTTGCCTGATGTCGTCGCCTTCACCGCCGCCTGCATCCGCTTGATGTAGCCGCCATGGTCGGCGCCCCAGACGTCGATCATCTCGGCAAAGCCGCGGTCGAACTTGTTCTTGTGGTAGGCGATATCGGAGGCGAAGTAGGTATAGGAATTGTCCGACTTGATCAGCGGACGATCGACATCGTCGCCGTAAGCCGTCGCCTTGAACAGGAGCTGCTCGCGGTCTTCCCAATCCTCGACCGGCGCGCCCTTCGGCGGCGGCAGGCGGCCTTCATAGATGTCGCCCTTGGCCTTCAGGAAGTCGATGGTCTCGGCAACCTTGTTGTTGCCGGTCTCGATCAGCGAGCGCTCGGAGAAAAACACGTCGTGGCGGATGTTGAGGGCTGCGAGATCGTCCTTGATCTCGTCCATCATCATCGCGATCGCCTTGGCGCGCACCGTCGGCAGCCACTCGGCCTCGCTCATCGCAAGGAGCTTGTCGCCGTGCTCCTTCGCCAGCGCCGCGCCCACCGGCTTCAGATAGTCGCCGGGATACAGCCCTTCCGGGATCGCGCCGATGTTTTCGCCAAGTGCCTCGCGATACCTGAGGAAGGCGGAACGCGCGAGCACGTCGACCTGGGCGCCAGCATCGTTGATGTAGTATTCGCGGGTGACGTCGTGGCCACCGAACTGGAGCAGGCTTGCCAGCGCGTCGCCGAACACGGCGCCGCGGCAATGGCCAACATGCATCGGTCCGGTCGGGTTCGCCGAGACGTATTCGACATTGACCTTGGTGCCACCGCGGACGCGGCCGTAGTCAGCCCCCTCGCGCAGCACCGTCCGCAGCGCCTCGGCCCAGGCGGCCGGCTTCAGTGTCAGATTGATGAAGCCGGGGCCGGCGACGTCGACCTTGGCAATCAGCGCGTCGGCACGGAGCCGCTCGGCGATCTGCTCGGCGAGGTCGCGGGGCTTTGCCTTTGCCTCTTTGGCAAGCACCATGGCGGCGTTGGTCGCCATGTCGCCATGGGAGGCATCGCGCGGCGGCTCGACCACCACGCGCGAGAAATCGATACCCTCGGGCCAGTTGGCGTCCGCTGCGAGAGCGCGGCAGGCGGCGTGCACGCGTGCGAGCACGTCGGCGAACAGGTGCAGTGCTGAGGATGTGTCGGGCATGGCCGCCGCCTAACGCAAATCCGGGGTCGAGTCAAAGAGCCGCTGGTGCTCGGTCAGGGCGAAACGGTCGGTCATTCCGGCAATGAAATTGCCGATCCGGCGGGCCCGGTCGCCCTCATTGTCCGCCTCCGCCCCCAGCAGCCATTCCGGTGGCAGCTCTCCGGGCGATGTCAGGTATTTTGCGAACAGGTCGAACAGGATCTGTTCCGCCTCCCCCATCACCCGCATCACCCGCTTGTGGCGGTACATGTGCTGATAGAGAAAGCGCTTGATGGCGGCCTCCTCCTCGGCAACCGCCGCCGGGAACGTGACCAGCGCCCGGCTCTGCCGGCGCACGTCCTGGGCCGATTGCGGTTTCACGGCGGCGAGGTTCTTCTGCGCCTCCGAATACACCGCACCGATCAGGTGCGAGATCAGCTCGCGCACCAGCTCGGCGCCGCGCCGGACGTCTTCGAGATCGGGGTAATGCGCTGAGGTCTCGGCGATGATCTCCGCCGTCAGCGGCATCACCTTGAGATCATCGAGATGGAACAGGCCCGCGCGCAGACCGTCATCGATGTCATGGGCGTCATAGGCGATGTCGTCGGCGATCGCGGCGACCTGCGCCTCCAGCGAGGCGAAGCTCCACAATTCGAGATCGTAGGTCTTGATGTAGTCGGCGATGCCGACCGGAATGCCATGCTCGCGATAGGGCCCGACCGGCGCGCCGCTGCGATCCGTCAGCGGGCCGTTGTGCTTGACGATGCCCTCCAGCGACTCCCAGGTCAGGTTGAGACCGTCGAACTCCGGATAGCGGTGCTCGAGCGAAGCGACGACGCGCAAGGTCTGGGCGTTGTGGTCGAAGCCGCCGAAATCCTTCAGGCAGGCATCCAGCGCCCGCTCGCCAGCGTGGCCGAACGGCGGATGGCCGAGATCATGAGCCAGCGCCAACGTTTCCGTGAGGTCCTCGTCCAGCCCGAGCTGCCGGGCCAGGGCGCGAGCGATCTGCGCCACCTCCAGCGAATGGGTCAGCCGGGTGCGGTAGTGGTCGCCCTCGTGGAACACGAAGACCTGGGTCTTGTACTTCAGGCGGCGGAACGCGGTGGAGTGGATCACCCGGTCGCAATCCCGCCGGAACGGGCTGCGGGTCCGGCTCGGCGGCTCCACGACCAGCCGGCCGCGGCTGCGGTCGGGGTCGCAGGCATAGGGCGCACGGGGGGCTGCCATTCCGACGGACACGACGAATTTAGTCCCTATCCATTTGATTCTGCGTATGCTTGCATTTAACTATGCCGGACGCGGGATACCAAATGAATTGGGCAAGTGAAGTTGGTATGACCGCGGGACTATCGGAGACGAGCTATGACGACTGACGTGACCATCAGTGACCGCGCCGCACGCCGGATTGGGGAGATCCTCAAGGGCGAAGGTTCTGGCGCGATGCTGCGCATCTCCGTCGAGGGCGGCGGCTGCTCGGGCTTCCAGTACAAATTCGACATCGACCGCGACCGCACCGACGACGATCTCGTGATCGAGCAGGAGAATGCGGTCGTGCTGGTCGATTCCGCCTCCCAGCCGTTCCTGGCGGGCTCGCAGGTCGATTTCGTCGACGATCTGATCGGCGCCTCGTTCCGCGTCAACAATCCCAACGCGACGGCATCCTGCGGCTGCGGGACCAGCTTCTCGATCTAGCCCGACTTAAAAATCTGAAAAACAACCCCATGCAAAGTAGCCGGGAGCCGGCACGATGCATTTCGGACTTTACGAAAACCGTTTGACGCGTCGGGCAAATCAGGGGTAAGTTGCGATCATCGCGCGGTCCCAAAGAGCGGGGCTCGGCGGGTCCGATACAGTCTGACGCCGAAGCGGCCCCTGCCGCAGTCCAATCATTCTAGAAAGTTCGAATCTCGTCAGCGGCGCCATTTTACGACAGGGCACGCTACTACGCCCTTCCCGCGGTGGCGCCCGCGTCACGAATGATTCCGGCGTCGTGCGGCTCGCCAGGGCGTGAGCCGCGGAATCCAGCGCGGGACATTGGCCCGGAAATCCTCGTACTCCGTTCCGAAGCTACGAACGAGCGCCGGCTCCTCGTACCCCACGACAAACGCGTGGAAGGCGAGCCACACCAACACACCGTACACAAGAAGGCGCTGGTCGCCGAACAAGGCCGCTTGGCCCAGAATGACGGCGACAAGGGCAACGTAAATAGGATTGCGCACATAGCGATAGAGACCCGTCACCACGAGGTTCTGCGTCGGCGCGATCGGCGCCGGCGTGCCCAATCCTTGCAGCGCAAAGCGTGCAAACGAGTCGACAAGCCCGGGTAGACCGGCGACGATCAACAGGATCCCGACGGCGCGTGTCGCGTCGAGATCGAAGAAGGGCGGCCGAAACTCCCAACGCGTAATCCACCAGGGAACGAGCCCCGCCACTGTGGTGGGCGCAACCGCAAAGAAGAGGGCGGAGCCCAATATCGCGATCGTTTTCGGCATGGCACCTCCTTCCAGTCCTGTCGCAATGTTAATGCAGCCATGTCCGGTCAGCGCGTTCAGCGGAAGTAGGCGGTGGCCCATCCAAAATCCGGTTGCTCATCATAGCAGCATCGGCGGCTCACGCCCGCCCTGGGCAGCAGTCGAGCAAAATTGAACGTTGCATCATAGCGCCACGACGAAGCAATAGTGCCCATCTTCATCTGCCGTGGCATCTGCCGTGGCGCGCCAATAGCGGTAGTAAATTATCCAATGCGAGTTATTGATCGTCTGTTCTGTTGCCTCGCTCTATTCCTTGCAATCGCAGCCGTCCCGGTGCTTCCCGCGCGCGCGGCCGAAACCTGCCCGTTCATCAGCGCCCAGGAGCTCGCCCGCGCGATGCCGGTGCTCAAATGGTCACTGATTTCAAATCAGGACGGCCGCGGCTGCATCTACCAGGGCGGGCGCGGCGACACGATGATGCTGACCGTGTTCCGCAATCCCGACAAGGACCGCGCCAGGGAATTGTACGCGACCTTCGTCAAGACACTTGGCGAGCGCATGCCGCTTAACGCAGTCGCGGGGATCGGCGAAGAAGGCCAGGGCGGAGCGAGCGCCGCCGGCGCAGAACGCCAGGAGGCCTCGGTCGTCGCCTTGTCCGGCGATTACATTCTGCAGATCAGCGTCTATCCGATTGGCCGGCGTGCCGACGACGCGCTGCTCGGGCCGATCGCCGAAGCCGCGCGCGTTGCCATCGCCAACGTGAGCAAGAGCAGCGAGCGGTTCGGCAATTGCGAGTGGCTCACGGCCGCGGATGCCGACGGCTTTCTCGACAAGGGCACGCTGACGGTCCAGCGGACCGGCGCCGGCAGCTGCATGATGTTCGATCGCGAGGCCAATACCATGACCGTCGCGGTGATCGCGATGTCGCGCGACACGGTCATCGGCATGATGAAGCGCGCGGGCCCCTGCAAACATTTGACGATACCCGAGCTCGGCAGTGAAGCGTTCGGCGAGCATTCCTGCACCAAGGGCAACGGCAACGCCGTCAACATCTATGTCTGGAAGAACGGCAGGCAGGCTTCGATCCTGTTCGCGCCGGTCAAGCCGCATCCCGAGTCCGGCTCGGTCGAGCGCCTGAGGGCGGTCGCCGGGCGCGTCTATGGAAAACTGTAACGGCGCCGCGTTACATTGCCGGCGCACGCGCCCGTAGCCGTCCTGCGGCTGCGGGACCAGCTTCTCGATCTGACCGGCTAGACGCCGGTCATCTGCCTTTCCTCGTCCGTCCACTCGACGTCGAGCGGCGTCAGCTCCGGCTGAAGCGGCGCGCCCTCCGACATCATGTGGCCGTCGAGCGCGCGCAACAAGGCGGCCGCGAGTGCGGGCTTACGCAGCGGCTTTGCCAAAAAATCCGACATGCCGGCCTCGCGGCAGATCTTGACGTCCTCGGGGAAGGCGTTGGCGGTCAGCGCGACGATCGGCAAGGCTTCGAAACGCCCGCCTTGCGCGCGGATCGCCCGCGTCGCGGCAAGGCCGTCCATGTCCGGCATGCGCACGTCCATCAGCACGACATCGTAATCGCTCTCCGATGCAGCCTCGACCGCCTGGACGCCGTCGGTGACGACGCGCAGCTCGACGTCGAACGCCCCCAACATCTTGGTCACGACCATGCGGTTGACGGCATCGTCCTCGGCCACCAGCACCTTCAGCGGCCGGTCGAGCCCCGCGATCCGCGCCTTGAGCTCGTCCGCTTCGTCGCTGCCCGCCGCCTGGTCGGAGGCCTGCGCCTGGCTCCAGGGCAGCACCAGCGTGAAGCGGAAGGTCGAGCCCTCGCCCGGCGTCGAAGTGACGCCGATGGTGCCGCCCATCTGCTCGATGATGCGCCGGGAGATCGCAAGCCCTAGTCCGGTGCCGCCGAAGCGGCGGCTGATCGAGGCATCGGCCTGCGCGAAGTCGGAGAACAGCTCCCCGAGTTTCTCAGGCGCAATGCCGATGCCGCTGTCGCTCACGGTCCATTCGACGGTCGCAAGCAGATCGCGGCGCGCCTGGCAGGTGGCCTTGATCGTCACCTCGCCTTCGTCGGTGAACTTTACCGCGTTGGAGGCGAGGTTGAGCAACACCTGCCGGATCCGCGCGACATCACCGCGCAGCGTCGGCGGCAGGTTCGGGTCGAGCTCGACCTTGACGGCGAGCCCCTTGCTCTTGGCGCCTGCGCGCACGACGGTCGCAACCGTCTCGACCAGCGCCTGCGGCGCAAAGTCGATCGCCTCGAACGCGAAGCGTCCGGCCTCGAGCTTTGACAGATCGAGGATATCGTTGAGGATGCGCTGGAGATTGTCGCCGGACTCGCGGATCGAAGTGACGGCCTCGTGCTGCTCCGGATCGAGCTTGGTTTCCAGCAGCATGCTGGCGAGCCCGAGCACGCCGTTCATTGGCGTGCGGATCTCGTGGCTCATCACCGCGAGGAAGTCGGACTTCGCACGGCTCTCGGCCTCCGCCTTTTCCGCGCGCCAGCGCTCGGTGACGTCGCGGCCGAAGCCGCGATAGCCGAGAAACTGGCCGTCGCGGTCGTAGGCCGGCTTCGCGGTCAGCGACCACAGCCGCGCCTCGCCGCCGGCGACGACCTTGAGGTTCATCTCGTGCAGCGGCTCGCTCTGCTCCATCAGGCCGACGACGTTGTAGGCTGCGCTCTTGTCGTCGGGACAGAGCATGTCGAGCACGTCGACGAAATGCGAGCCCTTCAGCAGCGGAAGCGGAAGCTGCGCCACTTCGGCGAAGCGTTGGGGCACGTCGACGAGATGCCCTTCGGCGTCGGTCTGCCACAACCAGTCGCTGGCGTTCTCCTGAAAGTCCTTCAGCAGCAGCGAGATGATCTCGGTCTGACGTTCGAGCTCGAGCCGGGCCTTGAGATTGCCGAGGAACAGATTGCCCTGCGAGACGATGTTGCGCGCCATGAAGAACGCGAACAGCAACAGGAACACCGCGGTTAGCAGATACGGGCCGGTGCCGCACAGGAACAGCGCGCCGGCGCAGGCCATCGTCACGGTCGCGAGATAGACGAGGCCCGCGCGCGGGAAGGTCGACAGCGTGAAGGCGCCGCCGGACATCATGCCGACCATCAGGCAGGCCAGGATGAGCTGACTGGTCGGCTCGACCCGGCTGAACAGCGCGAGCGGCAGCGTGCCCCAGATCGCCGCGAGGAAGAACGCCTGCCGCAGCATCTGCCGCGCGGCGCGCGACGAGGCTTCCTGCGGCGGGTTTTGATGCAACCGCCGCCACGCGCGCACGGCAAGCGAGGCGGTGACGGCGAGGGTCATGCCCCAGATTGCAAGGAAATCGTTCCAGCCCCTGCCCCAGAACAGGATCAGCACGATGGCGACGTTGAGCATGGTGACGGCCATGGTCACCGGGATCGCGCGCATCACTGCGTCGATCTGCTTGGCGCGAATGCGGCGCAGCTCGCGCTCGCTGAGATCGGCGGTCAGGCCGTCCTCGATCTCGAAGCCGCCGAGCCAGTACAGGAACGCGCCGATCAGGCCGTCGCGCGGCTCAGCTTGCTTCATGGATTTGTCCGGCCATCCCATTCGAAAAACCTTTTCGGTATCAATGGCCCGAGCCCGGCTTAAGCCGGGTTAATTTTGTGGGAGATTTTGCGGCGTCCTTGACGGGCGCGTTTGCAGTTTGTTCTAACCATGGCCCCTGCCCGGAGCCCCGCCAATGCCCATCAGAGTTGCTACCTGGAACGTGAACTCGGTCCGGCAGCGGATCGACCTGCTGTTGACCTGGCTGAAGGAGTGCCAGCCCGACATCGTCTGCCTCCAGGAGATCAAATGCGTCGACGAGGCCTTCCCGCGGCTGGAGATCGAGGCGCTGGGCTACAACGTGGTCACCCACGGTCAGAAGACCTTCAACGGCGTCGCCTTGCTCTCGAAGCTCCGCTTCGACGAGACCAAGTCGGGCCTCGCCGGCGACGACGAGGACGCCCATGCCCGTTTCCTCGAGGGCGTGGTCACGCTCAAGCACGGCGTGCTGCGCATCGCCTGCCTCTATCTTCCCAATGGCAATCCGGTCGGGACCGAAAAATATCCCTACAAGCTCAAATGGATGTCGCGGCTTCTTGAGTATTCGAGGGAGCGCCTCAAGGCCGAGGAGCCGCTGATCCTCGCAGGCGACTTCAACGTCATCCCGCATGCCCGCGACGTCCATAATCCCGCCGCCTGGACCGAGGACGCCCTGTTCAAGGCCGAGACGCGGGAGAGCTTTCAGTCCCTGCTGGGCCTCGGCCTCACCGACGCGTTGCGCGCGGTCACCGACGAGCCCGGGCTCTATACCTTCTGGGACTACCAGGCCGGCGCCTGGCAGAAAAACCATGGCTTGAGGATCGACCATCTGCTGCTGTCGCCGCAGGCCAGCGACCGGCTCGCCAATGTCGGCATCGACAGCTATGTGCGGGCTTGGGAGAAGCCGTCGGACCACGTGCCGGTATGGGCGGATCTGGATCTGGAGGCGGCTTGAGCAGATGCCTGGAGGTGCTGGATGGCGCCGGCGGACTGCGCTTTGCGCAGCCAGCGGACTGCGCTTTGCGCAGCCGCGGGCTAACCTACCCGGCGGGGGTACCTACTACCGGCGGCCCTGAACGCCCTGCACCCACTGTTCCAGCATTTGCAGGCACATGGCGCGGTCGTCGTCCGAGGCCTTGGCGAAAGCGCGGTTGTAGCTTTCCTTGATCCAGGTTTCCTCGATACCGGCGCTGTCACGCGCCAGCGTCAGCCACATCAGGCCACGCGCGGCCTGCCGCGGCAGGCGGTCGCCATTGAACAGCATCTGGCCGAGCAGCGCCTGCGCCTCGTGCTGGCCCTTCTGGGCGGCAAGGCCGAGCCAGCGCGCGCCATAGCGGAAGTCCTCGCGCGAGGCGTCCGGGGTCTTCAGATACAGCCGGGCGAGATCGTACTGCGCATCCGCATTGCCGAAATAGGAGGCCGCATAGGAGAACATCTCCCGCGCCCGGTCCGAATCCGGCTTGATCTTCGAGTTCGGGATACCGCTCAGATAGTAGCGGCCGAGCGCGACGAAGGCGTTGGCCACGACCTGCGCCTGCGGCGCCGACGGGCTGTCCTCGGCATGCGCATTGGCGATGCGGCTGAAATATTCGAAGGCGCGCACATCGTCCTGGGCGACGCCGTCGCCGTTGGCATACATGCGGCCGAGCTTGAACTGAGCGCCGGGATGACCGCCTTCGGCGGCATATTGCAGGGCGCTGAGCGAGGTTTCCTGGGGCGTGGTCGCCGGTGCCGCCACCTTGCTGCGCACGGCACCCGCGGCGCCCGGCAAGGCGGTCACGACCGGGAGGGCCGCGTCCTTGCTGGCCGAACCGTCAAAGGCGAGCGCCGGCGCGGCCAGCGCACCGACCCCCAACACAAACGCAAGTATGGCACGCTTAGATGTCCGCATAGCACTGTTTCTCGTGCGCGCCGCCCGGATGGGTTACTGCCCCACCGACCGCTGGTCCAACCTGCTGAGCATACTTCCAGAGCGCACCCGACGTGTGGTTAGTCGCGCGAGCGCTCCATTTGGTCTTGCGCTGGGCGAGCTCTTGGTCGCTCAATTTTACGTTAAGGGTACCTACGACCGCGTCGATCTCGATGATGTCGCCATCCTCGAGCAGCCCGATCGGGCCGCCGATGGCGGCTTCCGGCCCGACATGGCCGATGCAGAAGCCGCGGGTGGCGCCGGAGAAGCGGCCGTCGGTGATGAGCGCGATCTTGCCGCCCATGCCCTGGCCGGTCAGCGCCGCGGTGGTCTGGAGCATTTCCCGCATGCCGGGACCGCCCTTGGGGCCCTCGTAGCGGATCACGATGACTTCGCCTTCCCTGTAGGTGCGGTTCTGGACGGCCTCAAAGGCGTCCTCTTCCCGGTCGAAGCATCGCGCCGGACCGGTGAACCTCAGGTTAGACATTCCCGCGACTTTCACGATCGCACCTTCTGGCGCCAAATTGCCCTTCAGACCAACCACACCACCAGTGACGGTGATCGGCTTGTCTGCCGGGTGCACCACATCCTGGTGCGGATTCCACTTCACGCTTTTGAGGTTTTCGGCGATCGTTCGACCGGTGACCGTAATGCAGTCGCCGTGGAGAAATCCGTTGTCGAGCAGCGTCTTCATCAGAAGCGGTATGCCACCTACTTCAAACATGTCTTTGGCGACATAACGGCCACCCGGCTTCAAATCCGCGACATATGGTGTCTTTTTGAAGATTTCGGCGACGTCGAACAGGTCGAACTTAATGCCGCACTCATGCGCGATCGCCGGCAGGTGCAGTGCAGCATTGGTCGAGCCGCCGGACGCCGCGACCACGGCGGCGGCGTTCTCCAGCGCCTTCCGTGTCACGATGTCGCGCGGCCGGAGGTTGGAGGAGATCAGGTCCATAACCTTCTCGCCCGCGGTCATGCAGAAAGCGTCGCGGATTTCATACGGTGCCGGGGCGCCGGCCGAGTACGGCAGCGCCAAGCCAATCGCCTCGGAGACGGTCGCCATGGTGTTGGCGGTGAACTGTGCGCCGCAGGCGCCCGCCGAGGGGCACGCCACGCGCTCGATCTCGTCGAGGTCCTCGTCCGACATGGCGCCGACCGAGTGCTTGCCGACCGCCTCGAACATGTCCTGGACGGTGACCTGCTGGCCGCGGAAATTGCCGGGCAGGATCGAGCCGCCGTAGATGAAGATCGAGGGCACGTTGAGACGGACCATCGCCATCATCATGCCCGGCAGCGACTTGTCGCAACCGGCAAGGCCCACGAGCGCATCATAGGCGTGGCCGCGCACGGTCAGCTCGACGGAATCGGCGATGCACTCGCGCGACGGCAACGACGAGCGCATGCCGTCATGGCCCATGGCGATGCCATCGGTAACGGTGATGGTGCAGAATTCACGGGGAGTGCCGCCGGCCGACGCGACGCCCTTCTTCACCGCCTGGGCCTGGCGCATCAGGGAAATGTTGCAGGGGGCGGCCTCGTTCCAGCAGGAGGCGACGCCGACGAAGGGCTGGTGGATCTGCTCGGTGGTCAGACCCATGGCGTAGAAGTAGGACCGGTGCGGCGCGCGCGTCGGGCCTTCCGTCACGTGACGGCTCGGCAGCCTCTGCTTGATGTCGGTCTTTGCGTCCATCGCAAACCAGTTTCCCCGGCCAACCCTTTCAGACCCGAAAAATCAGAGCCAAGATTTGAATCGACCTTGGGATTTTCCGTCCTTCGAAGACCGCCGATGCCCTTCAAACTTTAGAGCGATTTTATTCATGTTCGGGTGTGGCTAAAAAGCGGCGCTGATGCGAACGGACGGAGATAAGGGTTTAATCCAAGATGAGTGTTGCAGGGACAGCACAATCGTTACCGGGAAGACACGGGTTGGCTTACTGCGATACCCTCGTGAATATGACAATACACAACTTGAGATTTCAGATCTGTTCAGGCGCACCCCAGCGCGGGTCTCAGGAACGGAGTGTGCCTCACCTGAGTCGCGGCGGCCCGCAGTACCAACCCCGTCATCCTGAGGCAGGAGTGATGAGCGCCAAGCGCCCAGCTCAATCCGTCAGGTCGAGCCGCATGAACTGGTTGTGCGGGCTCGCCTCATAGTCGGCGAACGGCGAGCAGGAGACGAAACCGGCGCTGCGGTAGAGCGAGATGGCGGGCGCGTGCAGGGCTGCCGTGCCGGTCTCCAGGCTGAGGTGCACGTAACCCCGCCTGCGGGCTTCAGCGATGATATGGCCCAGCAGTGCGCGCCCTACCCCGGTGCCCCGTGCAGCCGGCGCGGCACGCATCGACTTCACCTCGCCATGCGTATGATCCAGCTCCTTCAGCGCACCGAACCCGAGCAGGACATCGTCCTGCCAAGCCGTCCAGAAGGTCACGGTGGCAGCCGAAAGGCCGGTGGCATCGAGAGCGAAGGCGCGCTCGGCCATGACGCTGCGCAGCTCCTCGAGATGATGTGCCAACAAATCGGCGACATAGGGCGCCGTCGGATCGTCTCGTCTGATCTCCACCTCATCCCCCTGCTGCCGCACGCGTGCCACCGTTTAAGCACAGGTGGCACGCCCGCGGCATAGCCATGATCGGTGCTATTCCCAAGTCAGCGCACCACCATTCTGGTATTCGATGACGCGGGTCTCGAAGAAGTTCTTCTCCTTCTTCAGATCCATTGCCTCCGACATCCACGGGAACGGGTTCTCGACCTCGGCGAACACCGGAGCGAGCCCGATCTGCGCACAGCGGCGGTTGGCGATGAAGTGCATGTACTGCTCGCACAGCGCAGCATTCAGGCCGAGGAAGCCGCGCGGCATCGTGTCCCGTCCGTAGGCGGCCTCTAATTCGGCTGCATCACGGATCATGCCGCGAACCTCGTCCTGGAATGCCGCCGTCCACAGATGCGGGTTCTCGATCTTGATCTGGTTGATCACGTCGATGCCGAAGTTGAGATGGATGCTCTCGTCGCGCAGGATGTATTGATACTGCTCGGCGATGCCGACCATCTTGTTACGGCGGCCAAGCGACAGGATCTGCGCGAAGCCGGTGTAGAACCACATCCCCTCGAACACGACATAGAAGGCGACGAGATCGCGCAGGAAGGCGCGGTCGCTATCCGGCGTCCCCGTCTGGAACGACGGATCGTCCAGGTGCTGCGTGTGCTTGAGCGCCCAGGCCGCCTTGTCCGTGATCGACGGCACCTCACGGTACATGTTGAACAGCTCGCCCTCGTCGAGCCCGAGGCTTTCGACGATATACTGGAAGGTGTGGGTGTGAACCGCCTCCTCGAAGGCCTGCCGAAGGAGGTACTGCCGGCACTCCGGATTGGTGAGATGGCGATAGATCGCCAGCACGATGTTGTTGGCGACCAGCGATTCGGAAGCCGCGAAGAATCCGAGATTGCGCTTGATCGCGCGCCGCTCGTCCTCGGTCAGCCCGTCCCGCGACTTCCATAGCGCGATGTCGGCCTGCATCGAGACTTCGGTCGGCATCCAGTGATTGTTGCAGCCTGAAAGATACTTCTCCCAGGCCCATTTGTACTTCAGCGGAAGCAGCTGGTTGACGTCGGCGCGGCAGTTGATCATCCGCTTCTCGTCGACGGAGACGCGGCCGCCGGCGCGATCGATCGCGCCTAAGCCGGTCGGGTCGGCCGGCTCGAGCTTGAGCTGGGTCTGCGGACGCAGTGCGGTGGCGAGACTTGAGGCGGCCGGAGCGACTGCTGTGGTTTCGGTATCGGACCAGTCGAGCATCGTCATCTCCTCACTGGCACGCTTCGCATTCGGGATCGTCGATCCGGCAGGCCTTGATGCCGTCGAGGTCCGGCGTTGCCGCGGTCGGCATCATGATCGGCGCGTGCGACACTGCCACTGACGCGGACACCGCATTGAGCTTTCCGTCGGTGCCCTTCAACGTCGATTTCTCGACATGCGTGGCGCTGCGCGAGCGCAAATAGTAGGTCGTCTTCAAGCCGCGCCGCCAGGCCAGCCGGTAGAGCGCATCGAGCTTCTTGCCGGAGGGATTGGCGATGTAGAGGTTGAGCGACTGCGACTGGTCGATCCATTTCTGCCGGCGCGCGGCCGCCTCGATCAGCCAGGCGCTGTCGATCTCGAAGGCGGTGGCGTAGAGCGCCTTCAGATCGTCAGGAACGCGGTCGATCTGGCCGACGCTGCCGTCGAAATATTTGAGGTCGGAGACCATCACCTCGTCCCAAAGCCCCCTCGCCTTGAGGTCGCGCACCAGGAACTCGTTCACGACCGTGAAGTCGCCGGACATGTTCGATTTCACGAACAGGTTCTGATAGTTCGGCTCGATCGACTGCGAGACGCCGCAGATGTTGGAGATCGTCGCCGTCGGCGCGATCGCCATGACGTTCGAGTTGCGCATGCCGCTGGACGTGACCTTCTTGCGCAGGCGATCCCAGTCGAGCGTTGCGGAGCGATCGACGTCGAGACCACCGCGCGAGTCGGCGAGAAGCTGGATGGAGTCGAGCGGCAAGATGCCCTTCGACCACAGCGAGCCCTCGAAGCTCGGATAGCGTCCGCGCTCCGCGGCGAGATCGGACGACGCTTCGATCGCGTGGAACGAGATTGCCTCCATGCTGGTGTCGGCAAACGCCACGGCCGCGTCGGACGCGGTCGGAATGCGCTGGACCTGAAGCGCTTCCTGAAAGCCCATCAGGCCGAGCCCGACGGGACGATGACGCATGTTGGAACGCCGCGCCTCGGGGATGGTGTAGAAATTGATGTCGATGACGTTGTCGAGCATCCGTACTGCTGTCGTCACCGTCCGCTTCAGCTTGGCATGGTCGAGTCCATTGGGACCGACATGGTTGAGCATGTTGATGGAGCCGAGATTGCAGACCGCGACCTCGTCGGCGGAGGTGTTCAGCGTGATCTCGGTGCAGAGGTTCGACGAGTGGATCACGCCAACGTGCCGCTGCGGCGAACGCAGATTGCAGGGGTCCTTGAAGGTGATCCAGGGATGACCGGTCTCGAACAGCATGGTCAGCATGCGACGCCAGAGGTCGCTCGCGCGCACGGTCTTGAAGACGCGCATGCCGCCGGCTTTCGCCCTGGCCTCATAGGCCTCGTAAGCCGTCTTGAACGCCTCGCCATAGAGATCGTGCAAATCGGGCGTCTCGTCAGGCGAGAACAGCGTCCATTCGCCATCGGCATCGACGCGCTGCATGAACAGGTCCGGCACCCAATTGGCGGTGTTCATGTCGTGGGTGCGGCGGCGGTCGTCGCCGGTGTTCTTGCGCAGGTCGAGGAATTCCTCGATGTCGACGTGCCAGGTCTCAAGATAGGCGCAGACCGCGCCCTTGCGCTTGCCGCCCTGGTTGACGGCAATCGCGGTGTCGTTGGCAACCTTCAGGAACGGGATGATGCCCTGGCTCTCGCCGTTGGTGCCCTTGATGTGGGCGCCGAGACCGCGGACCGGCGTCCAGTCGTTGCCGAGGCCGCCGGAATATTTTGCCAGCAGTGCGTTGTCCTTGATCGACTTGAAGATGCCGTCGAGATCGTCCGAGACGGTTGTGAGAAAACAGGACGACAATTGCGGACGCAGCGTACCCGAATTAAACAGCGTCGGCGTCGAGGCCATGAAGTCGAACGACGACAGCAGATCGTAGAACTCGATCGCCTTGGCTTCGCGGTCGATCTCGCGAACCGCAAGACCCATCGCGACGCGCATGAAGAAGGCTTGCGGCAGTTCGATCCGCTTGCCGCGGACGTGCAGGAAGTAGCGGTCGTAAAGTGTCTGGAGGCCGAGGAACTGGAAATTCAGGTCGCGCTCGGGCTTGAGTGCAGCCGCGATCCGGCCGAGGTCGAAGCGGGCCAGTTCAGGATCGAGCAGTTCGGCGGCAATGCCGGTCTTCACATAGGCCGGGAAATATTCGACATAGCGTACAGCCATATCGGCCTGCGAGGCGGAGGTCGGCACGGCATGGACATAGGACAGCACCTCGCCGCGCAGCTTGTCCAGCAGCAGGCGCGCGCTGACATAGGCGTAGTTCGGCTCCTCCTCGACCAGCGTGCGCCCGGCCATGATCGAGGCCAGCGCCAGTTCGTCCTGGCTGATGCCGTCGTAGAGATTGCGGGTGGTCTCGGTGAGCACGGGTGCCGCGGAAACGCCGTCGAGGTCGGCGCAGGCTTCGCCGATAATCAGCGCAAGCCGCTTGGCGTCGAGACCAACGCGCGAACCGTCGGCGAGCGTGACCTGAAGTGCCGGCGCGACAGCGGGCGTCGCTTCCGCGGCCGCCTCCTCGGCGCGCTGGCGCGACCGCTCCTCGCGGTA
Organism: Bradyrhizobium sp. 604_D8_N2_3; assembly: GCF_051810765.1. Lineage (NCBI taxonomy): Bacteria > Pseudomonadati > Pseudomonadota > Alphaproteobacteria > Hyphomicrobiales > Nitrobacteraceae > Bradyrhizobium > Bradyrhizobium sp. 604_D8_N2_3. The sequence continues at coordinate 5,137,368 of NZ_JBPWPM010000001.1, forward strand.
CAGCACATAGGCGCGTGCGACCTTGTGGTGCTCGCTCCGCATCAAGGCGAGCTCGACCTGGTCCTGCACGTCCTCGATATGGAAGGTGCGTCCCTCGCCTGCCCGCCGCATCAGCGCAGTGACGACTTCGGCCGTCAGCTGCTCCACGCTCTCATGGACGCGGCGTGAGGCGACCGCGCTGGTGCCTTCGACCGCAAGGAAAGCCTTGGTCATGGCGACCGCGATCTTGGCGGAATCGAACGGCGAGACCTTGCCGTTGCGACGGATGATCTGCATGGCCGGCTCGCTCGAAGCAGGCGCAAGCGATTGTGGACGCAAATGAACGATGGGTGCGGAAGCGGTGTCCGCGTCGTGCAGGTTCAGTGACATCAATGGGCCCCGTGATGCGCGCGTTGTGTTTGAGCGGGGCTGTAAGGAAGGACGCTGCAGAAACGCCGGCAGCAGAGTTGCCGGGCGGTGCATGCAAGCGACCGCCGGACACCCCGCCCGTGGACGTTCAGATTGTCGCGGCAGGTCTCCTGGCTCGCAGGTCGTCGCCCACTTCCCGTCTTCCCGGCGCGAAAGGCGCCAGTGACGATTGTTCGGAAGCAGCTCGCTGCTGACAGTTGCGGGGGCAGCGCCGGAATTCCGCGCTCTCGCGCGGTTCACCGGCTTCCCTCTTAGCCACTAAATCTTGCGATCCAGCGGAACCGTGACGCCCACATGTGGTGACATATGCAGCCGGGTGTCAACGATTCGTTGCGGGTCAGAAGCTCTGTTCCCTGTGGAATGCGGGAATTCGCACTTGGGGCGCTCTTCAGCTTGGCGCGCTGTGTGACCCACGGCCCGACTGCAGGATCACACAGTCCGGCGCGACGCTGCCGCTGCATGTCGCCTCGCAGCCGCTCACCAGCGACGTCACTGTCGCTTCCAGCACGCGCAGCTCCGCAATTTTCGCCCTGATTGCACCGAGGTGCTTCTCCGCAAAGGTCCTCGTTTCGCCGCACGGCGAGCATCGCTGGCCGGCGAGCCAGACCGAGCTGGTCAGCCCGATGCGCGTCACGATGACGGCGGTGAAGGCGCCCTCGCCGCCCAGGAACGGCGTGGACGCTCGACGCTATTCGGACGAAAGGTGATAGCCGCGATCGCGATAGTCGAAATCGACGAGTTCGCAGATCCGAGCCGAGGGATCGGCGGGCGCCGCATAATAAGCCCTGATCTCCTTGATGCGACCGCTCGCCCCTTCGAACGCGTACCATTCGTCGCCGCGAAGCGCCGTGCCATGCGTGCGCTTCCAGTGCGTCCATTCGATCACGGCTTCCGGCGACGTCGACGAGCAAAGAATCTTTTCGATCGTCCATCGCGACCCGAGATTCTCGACGCACCAGATCCATTTGCGCGCGATGGTATCGGCGCCACGCCATGGAATGTCCGGCAAGCCGGGTGGGAAGTAGTGAACCGCGTCCGCTGTGAAGCAGGCCATCAAGGCATCGTAGTCGGCGGCGTTGCAGGCGTCGAAATAGCGACGGATCGTCGCCTCCATGGCGGCGGGCGATGTCTTGCTCATGTCAGGCTCCCGCCCGGATCGTCGTGGCCCGCGCCGGATCCGCACCGGCCTTTTTCCAGGCCTCAAAGTCGGCGCGCACGGCAGGTGTGGGCGGATAGACGCCGTAGAGCGGCTCGCCCGCACTGATACGATACGACAGGTACTTCTCGAGCTGGTCCCGCCTCTCGCAGAGGTCGGCCATTTCGGCGGCCAAATGCCGTGGCACGACCGTGATGCCGTCACCGTCACCGACGATGATGTCGCCCGGGTAGACCGCCACGTCGGCGCAGGCGATTGGAATATTCAGATCCGCGACGCGATGATACGACAACCGCGTCGATGCCGTGACCTGCCGGGCATAGGCGGGGAAATCGAGCCGCGCCAGCTCCTGGCCGTCACGAAACGCACCATCAGTGACAATGGCCGCGGCGCCCCGCACCTTCATCCGCGTCGGCAGCATAGCGCCCGCAGAGGCCGCGCGCGGATCGTTACGGCTGTCGATCACCAGGACATGGCCGGGCGGGATACTCTCGACCGCTTCCCACTGCAGATTGTCCGCGTTCGGATACGGCGTGAGCGTCTCTATGGTATCGAGATCCTCTCGCGCCGGGATCATGCGCATGGTGAAGGCCTCGCCGGCGAAGCGGACCGCGTCCTTGTTCATCGGCACCAGCCCGACCAGGAAGCACTGGCGCAGGCCTTTCTTGAACAGCTCGGTGGTCAGCGAACCCGAGGAGACATCCTTCAGCCGGCGGATGACAGACGGATCCAGGGGACTAAGCTTCGTCTTTGGTTCGTACATGGCCATCCTCCCTCAGGGGCGCTTTCCGACCTCGTGGACGTCACGGGCCCAGGCGCGCGCCTGCTCCGACAGGCTGAAGCCGAGGCCCGGTCGGTTCGGCACGATCATGCGGCCGTTCACGACCTCGAGCTTCTCGTTGAACATCGCCTCCGACCACTCGAAATGCTCGACCCAGGGCTCCCGGGCATAGGCCGCGGTCAGGTGCAGATGGATCTCCATGCAATAGTGCGGCGCAAGCTGGAGCTTCTTGTGGTCGGCGAGCGCGAGGATCTTGAGGAACGGCGTGATGCCGCCGACGCGCGGTGCATCCGGCTGGATGAAATCGACCGAATTGTTGCGGATCAGCTCGTAATGCTCGTCGATGCTGGTCAACATCTCGCCGGTCGCAATCGGGGTCGCAAGCTCGGCCGCCAGCGCCGCATGACCTTCGTAATCGTAGGCGTCGAGCGGCTCCTCGATCCAGGTCAGGTTGAATTGCTCGGCGATGCGGCCGAAGCGCAGCGCCGTGGTGCGGTCCCATTGCTGGTTGGCGTCGATCGCCAGCGGAACGTCGCCGATATGGTTGCGAACCGCCTCGATGCGCTTGAGGTCGACCATCGGATCGGGCTGGCCGACCTTCAGCTTGATGGCGCCGATGCCCCTGTCGAGCGCCATGCTGACGCGTTCTTTCACCTCCTCGATCGGCATCGAAAGATATCCGCCCGAGGTGTTGTAGCAGCGCACGGAGTCACGATGGGCACCGAGCAGCTTTGCCAGCGGCAGCTTGGCGCGCTTGGCCTTGAGATCCCACAGCGCGATGTCGAAGGCGGCGATGGCCTGCGTGGACATGCCGCTGCGGCCGACCGAGGCGCCGGCCCAGACGAGCTTGTCCCACAGACGCGCGATGTCGTTCGGATCCTCGCCGATCAGGTCGCCGGCGATCTCCCTGGCGTGCGCAAACTGCCCCGGACCACCGGCACGCTTCGAATAGCTGTAGCCGATGCCGCTGTGGCCGTTCTCGGTCTCGATCTCGGCAAACAGGAAGGCGATCTCGGTGAGGGGCTTTTGCCGGCCGGTGAGAACCTTGGCATCGCTGATCGCCTGGGCGAGCGGCAGGAAGACGAGCGACGTCCTCACCCATGCGATCCGGTCCGTCGTCGCTTCCCCGGCTGCGAGCCCTGCCGCGAGCGGGTTGGCGATAATGCGCGCGTTGACCTGGTAGTTCATGGCTTTCTCCTATCGATGTGGATTTACGGGAAATGATGTCATTCGGCAGCGACCGGCGCGGAGCGGATCAGCCCGCTGCCTTCGCGAATGACGAGACGCTCGATCGGCCCGACGATGACCCAGTAACAGAGCACGGCCAGCAGCCCATGCAGGCCGACATACAGCAACGCGCCGTTGAACGATCCGGTGGCGGAGAGGATGTAGCCGATCGCAACAGGCGTCACGATTCCGGCGGTGTTGCCGACGGCGTTGAAGACGCCGCCCGTGAGCCCGATCACCTCCTTGGGCGCAGTGTCGGCAACGACCGTCCAGCCCAGCGAGCCAAAACCCTTGCCGAAGAAGGCCGCGCTCATCAGCACGGTGATCAGGACCGTGGAGTCCGTGTAGTTGCAGCCGATGATCAGCACCGTCATGACGAGGCCGACCGTGATCGGGGTCTTGCGCGCGATGCTGAGCGAACCGGTGCGCTTGAACAGCCAGTCGGTGAAAAAGCCTGTGGTAACGCCGCCGACGAAGCCGCAGATGGCGGGGATGGTCGCGATCAGGCTCGCATCGAGCACCGACAGGCCGCGGTCCTTGACGAGGTAGGTCGGAAACCAGGACACGAAGAACCAGGTGATGGACGAGATGCCGTATTGCGCCAGGAAGATGCCGAAGAGCATGCGGCTCCTGAACAGCTCGGCGAGATCAGACCAGCGCGGCCCCTGCTCCGCAGCGGCGGCAGACGATGCCCCGCCGAGTTCGACCAGCGCGCCTCCGGCACGCAGATGATCGAGCTCTGCGGCTCCAATTTTGGGATGACGACTCGGCGGGTAGTAGGCGACGGCCCAGAGCGCCGCGAACAGGAAGCCCAGCACGCCCATCACGCCAAAAATGTGCTCCCAGCCGAAGCGGTGATCGAGGAAGCCCATCAGCGGCGTGAAGAGGACGAGCGAGACATATTGGGCGCTGTTGAAAATGGCGCCCGCGACGCCGCGCTCCGCGGACGGAAACCACGCCGCGATGATACGCCCGGCCGCGGGGCCGACAGGCGACTCGAAGACACCGAGCATGAAGCGCAGGATCAGCATCACCAGGAACGGGTAGCTGGCCCAGCCGACGCAGCTCATCAGGAAGGTGACGAGCGACCACAAGATCAATCCGCCCAAAATGGTCTGTTTCGCACCGAGCCGATCCGCGATCCAGCCAGCGGGAAGATGCGCAAGTACATAGGCCCACGCGAACGCCGAAAACATCCAGCCGAGCTCGACCGGCGTGATGCCGAGCGCCTTCGACATGTTCGGCCCGGCGATCGATAGCGTCGCCCGGTCGCCGCTGCTGAGCGCGAGCAGGATGGTGATCAACGCCAGAGTGACGAAACGATAATGCGTCCGTGCGGACGGCTTCTGCTCCGTGGCCACGCTGCTCCCCTTCTTTCCCGATTTTGTTTGCCCGGCCGCCTTCGGCGACCGTGGATGTCCGGAACGCCAGCGACGATCGGACGCGAGAAAGCTAGATCAGCGATCAATTCAGGTCTAAACTCATTTTTGGATTTAATTGATCCAGAAAAGGTATCAATGATCGAGTTCGGACAGGTACGCGCGTTCGTGGCGGTGGCCGATGAGCTGAATTTCGGTCGTGCCGCCAAGCGGCTGAATATGACGCAGCCGCCGCTCAGCCGGCAGATCCAGATCTTGGAGGCAACGCTTGCCGTCAAGCTGCTCGAGCGCACCAGCCGATCGGTCAGGCTGACCGCGGCCGGACGCGCCTTCCTGAGCGAGGCCCGCGCGATGCTTCAGCAGCGCGAGCATGCGGTCAAAGCCGCCCGGCAAGCCGCGTCGCTCGCCGGTGGAGCGCTGTCAATCGGGTTCGTCGGCGCGACGACGTACGGCTATTTGCCCTGGCTCGCAACGCGAGTTCGCGATGAACTGCCGGATATCGAGATCACCTTTGAGGAGCTGACATCGCGCCAGCAGCTCGATGCACTGAGGTCGGGCCGGATCGATCTCGGATTGGTTCGGCCGATCGAGACGGAGAAGCCAATTAGAAGCGCGAGCGTCTTCCGTGAAGGGCTTGCCCTTGCGCTGCCGCTTGACCATCCGCTCGCGGTGCGACGCCGGCCGGAGCTGTCGCATCTCGAGGGCCAGCCCTTCATCATGTATTCGTCGGGCGGTCCATATATGCGCGCGCTCTTGACGGCGGCGTTCGACGCCAATGGCATCCGGCCCCAGGTCGTGCAATCGATGAGTCAGGCACAGGCTATCTTGTCGCTGGTCAGCGCAGGTCTCGGCCTTGCGATCGTCCCGGACGAAACACGCAACGCCTGTTTCGACAACGTCGTGTTTCGCCCGATCAGGCTCGGACCATCGGTCTTCGCCGAACTCCATGCGATCTGGCGCAGTGACAACCGCAACACCGCCCTGCCTCGGTTGCGCGAACTTGCGTTCCGGACCGCACGCTGAGCGCAGCCTGAAGCGCGGTGCCCTGCGGTGGTGGGGCAAAGTCCGGTCATCGCAACGACCGGACCTGGAGACTCCGGAGGCGTCCTACGCGTTCCGCATCGCGCGCCCGAACGGATCGACCAGGCGGACGATCTCGCAGGCGGCGACGAGGCCGGCGAGCCAGACGGCGCTGGTCAGCCCGATGCGCGTCACGATGGCCGCAGTGAACGCGCCCTCTCCGCCAAGGAACGGCGTCGCGGCAAGCAGCGCGAGCTCATAGGCGGCATAGGCGGCGACGAGCGCGATGGCCAGCATCAGCGGCGTGCGGCCCTGCGGCAGCAGGCGGAGAACGGTCGATGCCGCTGCCGTCGACAGCAACGCGGCAGCACCGATGACAAAGCCCCAGGCGATGGTGCTGCCATCGATGGGATAGTGCAGCACGCCGAAGCCGATGGTCTGGTTCACGAGCCAGGCGCCAGTGACGACGAGCAGCGCCGGACGCATCGGCAGCATTGCGGCGGCGACGACGGCGAACGCCGCAAACGGCGTCGCGCAGGCAAGCGCGAAGCTCGCGAGCGCGCATGACACCGTCAGCAGCGCAAAGCAGAACATCGGCGCGAGGCGCGACGCGACCGGATGAAGGCGGAAACGGTCGGCGTGGGGCGGCAGGATGGTGACAGTCATGGAACGATCTCCTTGTAGGATTTGTAGCACAATTTTGCTGGAACGTAGCATCACGTCTGACTCAGTGAAGAGCCTCCATGGGATCTTCAGTCTCGGCTGGATCGCGCCGGTCGTAGGCGGCAAGCCAGGCGGCGAGTGCCGCCGTGTGCGGCTCCTTGGCCGCCAATTGACGCAAGGCCACGCGAACGGTGGCGCGCGCCGTGCGATCGGGCGGAAGCGTCACCATCTCAGGTCCCCGCCCCTTCGCGACCGCCTCGACCACGGCCCTCTTGCACGCCGTCAGCTCCGGCAGCCCATAGAGTTCGAGCAGCGCCTGGAAGGCTGCGTGATGATCCGGCCGAAAAGCGCGCTTGCGGCCGAGCTGATCGCGCAGCGGATGGGCCGGATAGAGATGCGCGCAGGGGATCCACCACTCAGGCAGCGGCTCGGTGGCGGCATGGGTGCGGCGATGCGCGAGCAGCTTTGGCAGGACGTGGGTGTGCGGGCCGTCAGGGCTTCGCCCACCCGGCGGCGGGATCGGCTGGAATACCTCGGCGCGCCCGATACGGCTGGTGAAGACGCGGTGCGGATTGGCGGCCAGAATGATCCGCATGGCGTCGCTTTCGGGCGCGAACACGGATTGGCCCGTGCGGCTCCTGAGCGCGGCGACGGCATCGGCATCGCTGACGCGGATGCAGGCGTCGACCTGCAACGTTCCGAGGCCAAGGTCGAACAGGATGCCGCTGCGATCCCTCGTCAGGAGCGCCTCGATATCCGGACCGAGCTCGGTCAGCACGGTACGACCACTCATGGCGCTGGCTTCATGCGGAAGGCACAATGCGATGCGGTGGCTCCAGCTCTCCGTGGTCGGCGATTCCGATGCTATCAGGCGCAGGCCCGGGTGGGAGACAACGCGCATCCCACCCTTCTGCGTCACGACGCTGCCCCCGTTGCGCGACTGCTCCATATCGAAGGCCTCACCGGGCTCGCGTGTGAACTCGGCAATGGCACCGAACGTGCCGACGCTCCAGCCGGCCTCAGCGTCGGCAAGCTGGCTTGCGATCAGGTCCATGAGCGGATCGGCCGTCGTCATGAGGCTTCTCTCTCTCGCTATCTGACGTCGTAATTCGCCAGGCGAATGCCGCCATAGACGCCCAGTCCCGGCTGCAGAAAGCCAGTCGGATTTTGATAGTGCACATTGGCGAGATTATCGACCCGGCCGAACACCTTCACCTGGTCGGTGACCAGATATTCGGCTGCGACGTTGACGACAGTGTAGGCCGGAGCCAGCAGACGCAGAATGCTGAAGTCGCGGTTACCATCGACGAAACTCCCGACGTGCAACACGGTTGCGGACAATGTGAGCGGGTCGATCGGATTCCAGATGACATTTGCGCTCCACTTCTCCTTCGGACGCCTCAGCAGCTCCAGTCCCGCCGTCGCATCCACCGCGCGGGTAAAAGTGTAGTCGGCACGAACGCGAAGCCGGTCCGTGATCGCAGCCGCGACGAAGCTCTCCGTGCCCTCCGTGATCGCCTTGCCGATATTGGTGTTGGTGCTCGTGAACGTCAGGGGATCGAACGTGCTCTGGATCAGGTCCGTGATGTTGTTGCGGAAGTAGGCCGACCCGAAGCGAACGCGATCGCCAAACAAGGGTTGCTCGAAGCCGGCGTCGAATCCGACGCTTTCCTCGGGCCTGAGGTTGGGATTTGCAAAGAAGAAGAACGCGGGAAAGCTGACGTAAAGCTGGTTAAGCGTCGGCGCCTTGAACCCCGTGCCGTAGCTTCCCTTGAACTTCGTATCCGTGACCGGCACGATCACGGCAGACGCCAGACGAAAGGTCGGATGCTCTCCAAACCGCTCGTTGTCGTCCTGCCGGACGTTGGCCGTGAAGAAGACTCGATCCCGGAACTGGGACTGCAGCTCCATATATCCGGCCTTGTTGACGTTTTGCGCCGAAACCGTCGCCGTTTGCAGTGTTTCGGTCTCATGCTCCGCACCAATGATGACATTGTTGTTGGGCGCGAGCTGGGTCGTGGTGTGCCAATCATACTTGACGCGGTCGCCGGTCGTGATCGTGGCCATCGCGTTGCCGGGCGAGATGTTGTAGTTCCAGTGATTGGTGTAGTTGACGCCGAAATAGCTTTTCATCCGGTCGTCGAGAGCGGACCAGACCGCCTCCCCGCGCGTGAAGAGCTGGTGCACCGTCTGCGTGCTTTGCGCGGCCGCGGGAAAGCTCGCGGATGTGACGGGATCGAAAGTGTCTCCGGTAAAGCGCAGGGTGGCGTCAGTATACCGCGCGACGCCGTTGAGCGTCAGGTTTTCGCTCAATTCGGCGCCAAGCTTCGTCGAATAGGTCATGTTGTCGTAATAGTTGCCGATCGCCTTCTGCCCCGGCGGCAGCAATTCGACCGGTGTCACCGGCACGTCGTTCGCGTGGAAATGCGCGACGTTGAAGGCATAGTTGAAGTGGTCCTGTGAACCGCTCAGACTTGCAGTTTGATTGAACGTTCCGAACGAGCCTCCCTCGACCGAGCCGGTGGCGCGGGCGGGACCGTCGCCCTTCTTCGTCACGATGGAGATCACGCCCCCCAGCGCGTCTGCGCCGTAGAGACCGCCCTGCGGACCGCGCAGGACTTCGATCTGCTGAATGTCGGAGGTGAGCAACTGGCCGAAATCAAACGAACGGTTCGGGTTGCCGGGATCGCTGACATCGATGCCGTCGATCAGGACCTTGGTGTGGTTGGAATTCGTTCCGCGCATGAAGATCGACGTCTGTCCGCCCGGACCGCCGGTCTGCACGAGGTTCAGGCCAGGAACCGCGCTCAGCGCATCGGATGCGGTCCGGCGCTGATCGCGCTCCATGTCTCTGGCGGTCAGAACCGTCACCGAGCTCGCAACCAGATTGGTCGGAGTGACAACGCCCGTCGGACTGACGACGACCGTCGGAAACAGGTTGGCCGCGGATACCCCGGCAACCGGGGGCGACGCCGGCACCAGCTCGGGTTTCGGCAACCGAGCGACGCGCTGCCGCTCGGGCTTGTCCGGCGCAGGCCGCGCGACTTGCGGCTTGGCCGGACGCTCGGTCGGCGCGACCTCGACCGGCGGCAGCAGATCGGGCGATGCCGATTGCTGGGCCTGGGCAATGGACAGATCGAGCGAATACAGGGAAACGAACGCGACAACGCCGGCGCGGAAGCGCCTGGCGGCAAAGACAATACGGGACACTCTTGTAACCTCGGTATGACGTCAGTGGCACGTCACAGCGAACGAGGTTTCACGGCAGAGCGTTCGATTGCTCCGGTGAAGCTAATGTCTGTACTCCCCGACCGACATCTTCGCGTGTGACCACGGCTGACGGCAGGTCTCCTGGCTCGCGGGTCGTTACCTTACGTCGCCTTCCCAGGACCGAGATTCCCAGTGGCATATGACGAAAGATTCACCGCTTACAGTTGCGGGGGCAGCCGTGGCGTTGAGAATATCCCGGTATCGGGAAAACCTCGCACCACGTTCCCTTTTGATCTCCGTGAGGAGAACCGTCACCGGCCAATCTACGGGGCGGGCAAGCGGAGAGTCAATCGGCCGGTTGCATGACGGGCAAAGCACCGCACCGGAGATTGAGCCGGCGCAATCAGGCCGTCTCCCGCTCCGAACGCGTCCTGATCATCGCCCGCTCGCCGGCATCGACGAGCTGGCCGATGCCGGTGCGGCCTGTGAGCGCGCAGCGGATGATGTTCTCGGCAACGGACCTGCGAAAGCAATGGTCCTCGCCGACCGGGCGATTGCGGCAGACCCGATCCAGCGCCAGCTTCATGTTGATCCGGGTGCGGGTGTCGAAATGCTCGCTGATCATTCGCAGGGCCTCGGTGCGTTGATGTCGGAGCGGAAACGCGTCGGCGTAGGCCGGGTTCCAAAAAAGGACCGCGCAAGGCGTTGCGCAGAGCCGACTACGCCCGATCTCTTGGTCCTGTGACGGGCGGGCTACGCCCGACCTCTTGGCCGCTGGGCCTGAGCCCAGGCCGCGGTGACGTCGCGCAGCGGAGCGTCGATGCGCCGGATCGGGGTCAGCTCACCGGAGGCCGAGATGATGGCGGTCTCCTCGCGGCGACAGCGCGGGCATACGAAGCGGACCTCGTGCGGCGACGAAGACCAGCTCGAACGTTTGACGTTGGCCGCCATCGGCCATGCATCGCAATGCGAGCACGACACCAGGAACCGACCGGGATCGAGCATACCCATTCCATAGGACTCCGCGTCCTGCCTGCCGCTTCAATGACTAACCCATGTGAATCGTTCCGGTGCCCGAGCACCCTCAGCGCTAGCTCCAGCCAGCGCCGCCGCTCAGTGGGCACCCTTGAGGGTGCATGACGTGGTGCAGGTGACGGTGTTGCCGTGGTCGCACGCCTTGCAGGCGGCAACGCACTGGTTCATGTCGCGGGGATTGTAGGAGCTGTAGTTCCGCATCGCACAGACCGGGGTCGAGCCGGTGATGTCCTGCTCCTGGTTGCAGGCGGCCGTCATGAGCGCGAAGATGAGGACTGCGAGAAGGCGCATGGGATTGCCCTGGTTAGGAGCGGCAAAGCGACGTCAGCGAGATGCGCTGCACCGCAACGGACCTCGGCATTCCCAATGCGAGCAATCATGATCGCGACGCTCGCATCCTCAAAGGATGCGCGCCAAACATTAAGAACGGATTGCAGGTGGCGTCAGGCCGCGGCCTTGGTCGCGATCGCCTTCCGCATATCCACCGCCAGCTGACGGTACTGCTCCGAGAGTCTCAGATAGAACTCGCGCTTGGTGCTGTCGGTGGCGAGCTTGGCAATCAGCTCGCATTCGGCGGTGAGCGTCTCGAACCGTTCCAGCCTGTCATGAAGTTCTGTCATCGGCGTGTCCCCATCAAACGCCACAAGGGACGTCAAACCTAAGCCTGAGAAATAGGTCACGGCGAACATCGTTATCCAGTAGAAACGTTTTTTCCAGCAAGGGCGGTGCAAGCCCAGCAAGAACGGCTATTTCTGCTCCAGCCGCCAGGCACCATCCCAAGCTGCGTCCGGCGGATTGGCCTCGAACTGCGCGATGCGGCCGAGCAGCGTGCGCGAGGGACCGTCGCCGGGCACGGCTTCGAGCGCTGCATTGAACGCGGCGCGAGCCTCGTCGAAGCGTTGCGCGCGGTAGGCGGCGAGGCCTTCGGCGTAGCGCGCGCGCAGGCTCTCCTGCGGGACGCTGAGCCCGTGCGCCTTGCTCATCACCTCGAAAATGGCCTGCGTTGCGCTTTGGCCGGCCACCGCCAGACGATCGATCTCGCGCAGCTCGAGGTTCGAGCCGATCGCGTCCGCCGTCGCCTGCGCGATCAGGATCCGCGTGCCGTAGATCTTGTTGACCAGTTCGAGCCGCGAAGCGAGGTTCACGGCATCGCCCATCACGGTGAAGCTCATCATCAGCTCGGAGCCGATGCTGCCGGTCAGGACCTCGCCGGTGGCAATCCCGATGCGCAGATCGCAAGGGCCTGGCATGGCGCGGATGCCGAGCAGGTCAGGCAATTGCTTCTGCAACGCCGGCACCTCATCGGCCATGTCGATGGCGGCGTAGCAGGCGAATAGCGCCGGCTCGTCCTCCTCAATGAAGGGAGGGCCCCAATAGGCCATGATGGCATCGCCGATATATTTATCGATGACGCCGCGATGGCTCCGGATCGGCGCGGACATCACCGTGAAATAGTGGTTCATCACCTTGACGAGGCCGCGCGGGGTCATGCCCTCGCTCATCGAGGTGAAGCCGCTCATGTCGGAGAACATGATCGTCATCACCCGGCGCTGGCCGTCGATGGCGACCTCCGGGCGGTCGATCAGCCCCTGCGCCACCTTGGGATCGATATAGCGGCCAAAGGTCTCACGGATCCGCTCGTTGTGCCGCAGCTGCTCGATCATGCGATTGAAGGCGGCGGCGAGTTCGCCGATCTCGTCCTGGGTCGAGACCGTGATGGTCTTGTCGAAGCGGCCCGCCTCGACCTCGCGGGTGCCGGCGAGCAACAGCCGCACCGGTCGCGTGATGCCACTGGAGACGAGGAGCGCGAAAGCAAATCCGACCACCGCCGCGAGGATGGTGACGATGCCCGAAATGATCATCGCCTGGCGCTGGCGACCGATCACTGTCGCCGTGCTGGCGAAGACCTGCTTCAGCATGTCGGCGCGGATCGCGTCGATCTTCTGGTTGAACTGGTCGCGTATGGTGTCGAGATGCTCCAGGGTCCCGCGCGCCTCCGTCATCTGCTTGCCTTCGACCTGCTTGAGGAGTTTTGCGTGGTCCTCATTCATGTCGTGACGTAGCTCGGTGAGAGCGGTTTCGATGCGGGTCTCGATCCGCGCCAGCCCGGCATTGTCGGAAGGCGTCCTCTTGTCGTCGATGATCGCGTTGATGTGCGTGCGCGCGGCCTCGCCTTCCTCGTCGATCTTCCGATCGGCCTCCTCGAATTCGCGCAGGCGCGCCGCATAGGCCTCCTCCTCCGAGGGGGCCTGCATCTTCATCATGACCATCCGCCGCAGCGCCACCGAGCGCTCCAGCGAGCGGATGTTGGCGCGCGCCAGATGGCCGTAGGCCGGAATGTAGCGATCGGTCAGCTCGTCGAGCAGGACACCGACCTGGCTCGACATCACCATCGAAAGAATCGCGGTGACCAGCATCAGGACGATCAATCCGAGGGCGATCCCGACGATCTTGCGCCTGATCGACTGGTTGAAAAGTGGCATGAGCGGTGGGGGTAAGAGCTGAAAGGATCGGTTGGGAACTCAATACACCGGATTTGGACGCGGGAACACGCGCAATCTGGCCTTCGCGGCGCCCTGAACCGCGCGCAACCGTCGCGCGAGCCCTATTCGTTAACAAAGGTTGAAGGCATCACCCTTTCCGCCATTTCGGAAGTTCCCGAGTTCCCATCGGTATTTTGCCGCATTGTTGAAGGAGCGTGAGGACTGCGAAACGATGTCGTGGCATCGTTTTGGGTGTCGTCTTTGATTCTCAAGCCGCATGTCGTCGCGGACCTTGGTTTGTAGTGGTTTCGCAGGGGGACCATCGAATGAACCAGTGCCTACGCTCGCTCGCGTGTGTCGTTGCCGTGGCCGCATTGGCCCTTCTTCCTGCCGAGCTGGCAGCGAAGAGCAGTCACAAATCGTCGGCGTCGAAGAAAACGCATGAGACGAAAGCCGGCGGCAAGCAGCGTCACGCTGCCGCGAAGTCGCGCCACGGCAAGCATGCCGACGCCAAGCGCAAGTCCAAGAAGGACGACGAGCCCTCGGACAAGCCGGCGCCGCCGCCGCTCACCGGCGACCTCGCCGCGCTGAAGGACGCCATCGATCTCGCGCGCAAGGGCAAGACCGACGATGCGAGCGCGGCGCGCGACCGCATTGCCGACCCGGCCGGACAGAAGCTCGCCGACTGGTTCATGCTGCGCCATTCCGAGAGCACGGCACCTTTCAAGCGCTACGCCGCCTTCCTCGCCGCCAATCCGGACTGGCCGAGCAGCGCCCTGCTCCGCCGCCGCGCCGAAGCGCGGCTGTGGCAGGAGAAGAGCGACGCGGCGGCCGTGCACAAGTTCACGATGGACCGGCCGACCAGCGCCAAGGGCAAGTTCGCGCTCGCCCGCGTGCTCCTGAGTGAAGGCGACAATGACAGGGCTACGCGCCTGGTGCGCGAGGCCTGGCGCACGGACGAATTGTCCGAGCGCAGCGAGGAGGATTCCTACGAGGCGTTCCGCGATCTCCTGACCGCTGACGATCATCGCGCCCGCATGGACAAGCGCCTCGGCGCCAAGGACTACGCCGCCGCAAGGCGCGCGGCCAAGCGGCTTGGCGAAGATGCGCTCGCGATCGTCAAGGCCTGCTCGGCCGTCACCGGCAAGGCCAACAAGGCCAAGGATTATCTCGAGGACGTCTCGACCGAGGCGCGCCGCGATCTCGGCTATGTCCTGTGCCGCGCGCAGTGGCATCTCCAGAACGACCGCATCGACGACGCCGCCGAGGTGATCCTCGCGGCCGCACCCGACACGATGGCGGCCCAGGACACCGATGCCTGGTGGCGCGAGCGGCGCCTGCTCGCGCGAAAGCTGCTCGACCAGGGCAAGTTCAAGACCGCCTACGACGTGGTGCGCGCGGCGGCGGTGCCCGCGATGGAAGTCTATCGCGTCGACTACCACTTCATGTGCGGCTGGATCGCGCTGCGCTATCTCGACGATCCCAAGGCGGCCATGGTGCATTTCGCCGCGATCGACGAAGGCTCGGCCAATCCGATCGCGCTGTCGCGTGCGCATTACTGGCGCGGCCGCGCGGCCGAGGCGATGGGGGCGACGGCGGATGCCCGCATGAGCTATCAGGCGGCGGCGCGCTATCCGACCGCCTATTACGGCCAGCTCGCACGCGCCAGGCTCGGCGTCGACGGGATCGAGCTGCGCCCGCCCTCGCCCGTGCTGGCCGCGGCCGACACGCAGCCCGCGGACGAGCGCGTCCGCGCCGCCGAGATGCTCTACGGCATCGGCGAGCGCGACATGGTGTTCTATTACGCCGAGGATTTTGCCAAGGAGAGCACCGACGTCGCAGCGCTGGAAGCGCTCGGCGAGCTCGCCGGCCGGCGCAACGATGCGCGCGTGATGCTGGAGGTCGGCAAGTCGGCGCTGGCGCGCGGGCTTGCGCTCGACCATTACGCCTTCCCGACCATCGGCATTCCCGAGCACAAGCAGGTCGCGCCCGCAATCGAGACCAGCGTGATCTATTCGGTGGCGCGCACCGAAAGCTCGTTCGACCAGCGCGACAAGTCTGCCGCCAACGCGGTCGGGCTGATGCAGGTGACCCCGGAGGCGGGCCGCGATACCGCAAGACGCTTTGGCCTGACCTATGACTGGGACAGGATGGTGTCCGATCCCGTCTACAACACGCAGATGGGCGCGGCCGAGCTCAGCGCGCTGCTGTCGGAATATCGCGGCGACCAGATCATGACCTTCGCGGGCTACAATGCCGGCCGCGGCCGGGTGCGCGAATGGGTGCAGGCGCGCGGCGACCCGCGCGACCCCAAGGTCGATCCGGTCGACTGGGTCGAGCGCATCCCGCTGTCGGAGACGCGCAACTACGTCCAGCGCGTGATGGAGAATGTGCTGGTCTACCGCGCCCGGTTCGAGGGCAGCGGCACAGCCACGGCGAAGTCCGAGCAACGCGTCACGACGCACGAAGTCAGCGCGGCACCCACGGCAGCGGCCGCAGCCGCCGCGCCCTAGCTTCGCAACGCCGGGGCTGGACGCGGCGCGAAGCTGGATGCAGTGACTGCGGCAGCCGACTCTGCGCGGCTCGCATCGATAGGCTAGCCGTCACCTCCTTCCGTGGTCAGAAGGTTCGTGCGCGCGCAGAAATGCTTCCGTGAGCGCGCCCGAGAGCGCGCCGAATTGCATCATCCAGCTCCAGCTCGAAATGGCCGCTAACACCGTGACCATCTCGAGCGAACTGCGGTAAGGCCAGAGCGCTTCCATGCTCGTCTGCTGATACCGGCGGTAGCAATCATACTCGCAGTACTGCCGTTGCGTGGACACATGCCGGACGTAGCTCGAGCCCAGCGGCCGGGCGCACGCGCTGCAGGTGACGCCATGGCGCGGTTGGTCCTGGTTGACGAGCATGAATTTCAACGTCCTGTTCTCCCCTGCCAGCAGCCGCATCGGCCGATGCGCTTCGCCCACCCGTCAGCTCAAGACGCCGCTTGCGCTCGCCTCTCGATCAACGGCGCCGCTTCGTGATGGAGCGCGTAACACTCGTAGCCGCAATAGGGCAGCAGCGTCTTCGCGTCGCGCAGATAACCGCCGCTGATCTCCTCGCAGCACCATAGACAGAACGTCTTGCGGAAAGGGGTCCGGCCGTTCACCAATATGAATCTCACGTGGCACCTCCCAACGCGAAGCAGTAGACCGTGTCGACCAGAGAGGCTGACGGCGGCGGCGCGCAAAGATGGTTGCGACCGTCGGGATTGTCCCTGTTTCGCTCGACCTTCTGGGATGGAATGAGGATGTACTTCCCGTCCTCCCGGCGCCGCGCGTAGATCCGGCCGTCGACGTATCGCACCTCGGTCGGATAGCAATCCGCGCTGTTGCAGCAGCTGAGCACGGGATTATCGGGCATGTGCCAGCTGGAATAGAACTTCTCGTGCAGGAGCTGATCCTGGAGCGGATGATGACGATGTGCACCATCCTGTCCGAGCTCGTCGGCCTTCACTCCCGTTACCAACGGAAGCGGCAGCGCGATCATCAAGAGGAGCTTGCAAGCAACGTTCAGCACGCAGCCTCCGGTTCAGAATTGCCGAATGGAGCCGATCGAAGGGCTAATCCTCATGCCGCCTGAAATCGAAACAACCATCGGCGGTCGCGTTCGCGGCGCGCCCTGAAGCGATCGAGACATTTTCTGGAGCACAGCGGCGCTCGCCACGAATAATATCGGATCAGGCCAAACTTGCCGCTACAGACAGCGCAAGCTTTTACGGCAGGGCCACGCTCGGAGTGTTCAGGCGTATCGCACATCATGCTCTCCTCCCGGCTCTCATGGTCGTGGCTTCGCGCGTACGCTGACGCCCGGCCATCCACGCTCGTTAGTGAAATGCGGCCTCTCAATCGCGACCAGCCAATCGTGCGGCAAGTCGGGCAATGGACGCGGAGCTATCGGCAGCACATCGAGCTAATCGCCGGCTTGTGGCCTTGCACATCGCGTCCCTTCGATGGTTGTGAGACTAATCCGCATGCAACGGACGACTCAATTGTACGGAGGTAAATGTGCGCTATGACTTGGGATGCGCGAGCTATACGTAGGTTTGTCCCGTAGTTTTCCGGGCCTTCGCCGCACCTTCGCAACGAGACGGCGCAAGGCCGGCAGGCTGCACGGCTGCCGCGAGTTTCGGCGCGGAGTCTACTTTGGTCGGAGGGAATTGCTCCCCTGATTGCAAAGTGCTCTACTTGCTTCGACCCCTGCGAGCCGGGACGCCCGCGATGATGCCTGGCCAAATCGCGAAATTTGGTAATTCGGCCGCACAATTGCTGCTCGGCGGCCTCGCGGCGCTTCGATCTTTCGGCACCGGCGAGAAGGACAGTTCCGCGGTCGGTGATGACTCGCGACAGGACATCGTCGATCTACGCGACGCCGTGAAGCAGTGGCGCGAGGTGTTCGAGCATAATCCGGTCATGTATTTCATGGTCGATCCGGCCGGGACGGTGCTCAACGTGAACACGTTTGGCGCCGCACAATTGGGTTACACGGCGACCGAGTTGACCGGCCAATCCGTGCTGAACGTCTTTTTCGAGGAAGACCGCGACTTCGTCCGTCAATGCGTAGGGTTGTGCCTGGAAACCGTGGACCAGTCGCACACCTGGGAGATTCGCAAGATCCGCAAAGACGGCTCGGTTCTCTGGGTCCGTGAAAACGCCAAGGCGATGCTGCGCGGCGACGGCACGCCGGTCGTGCTGGTCGCCTGCGAAAACATCACCCAGCGCAAGGAGGCGGAGGATGCGCTGCGGCAGAGCGAGGCCTACCTCGCCCAGGCTCAGGAACTGAGCCGCACCGGCAGCTTCGGCTTGAGCCCCACGACCGACGAGATCTTCTGGTCGAGGGAAACGTTTCGCATTTTCCAATGTGACCCGGCCATGCAGCCGAACCTGGGCTTCGTGTTTCAGCGCATCCATCCGGAGGACCGCGATGCGGTCCGCAAGACCCTTGATCGAGCTTTCCGCGAGGCGGAGGATTTCGACCATGAATATCGCCTGTTGATGCCGGATGGATCCATCAAATATCTCCATTCCGTGGCACGCGCGGTGAGACGTGCATCCGGGCGCATCGAGTTCGCCGGCGCTGTCACCGATGTCACGATTGCAAAGGAAACAGAGAAGAGGCTGCGCCGGAGTGAGGCCTATCTGGCCGAAGCCCAGCGCCTCAGCCATACGAGCAGCTGGGCCTGGGACGTGCGTCGTCAGGAGTTTGCCTACCGATCGGCTGAACTCTACCGCCTGTTCGGATTTGAGCCGGACCAGATCGATGTCCCGGCGCGGGCTTTCCAGCAACGGATTCTCGCCGATGACTTTCGACGAATTGCCGACGTGGAACGTCGCGCAATCCACCAAGGGGAGCCCTTCGAAATCGACTTTCGGATTGCACGTCCGGACGGTTCGATACGACGTGTCCATACGGAGGGACATCCTGTCAAAGGCGGCGATGGCGATGTGATGGAAATCATCGGCACGCACGTGGACGTCACCGAGCAGTTCGCCGCAAAAGAAGCACTGCAAAAGGCCTTTGACGAGCTCAAGCAATCCGAGCAGCGCTTCCGCGACTATGCCGAAACCGCATCGGACTGGTTTTGGGAGACCGGGCCGGATCACCGCATCACCCGGATATCGGAACACGCCGACACGGCCAGTCCGGTGCCGACGGGCTTGATCGGGCTGACCCGTTGGGACATTCCGCCCGATGCCGAGTTCGAGCCCGAGAAGTGGGAGCAGCATCGCGCGGCGCTCGATGCCCACCTTCCGTTCCGCGACCTGGTTTACCGCAGCAGGGATCGCAACGGATCTCAGATTTACGTGCGCACCAGCGGCAAGCCCTTCCATGACGAGAATGGTAACTTCCTCGGCTATCGTGGCGTCAGCAGCGATGTGACGGCGGCAATCCGCACCGAGCAGGCCGAAGATGCCCTGCGCAAAGCGCAAGCCGAGCTCGCGCATGTCACGCGCATCACGACGCTCGGCGAGCTCACCGCCTCGATTGCCCACGAAATCAATCAGCCGCTCGCCGCCGTCATTTCCAATGCCGACGCCTGCATCGGTTGGCTCGGCCGCGACCCGGCCGATCTCGATGCTGCGCGCCGTTCCGTCGAATGGATCGTCGAGGACGCCAATCGGGCCAGCGAGGTGATCCGCCGGATCCGGGCGCTCGCGAAAAAGACCGAAATCGAGATGGTCCCAGTCGACATCAATCAGGTCGTGAGGGAGGTGATGGCCCTCGTTCGGCGCGAGCTCGCTACCCATGCCGTGTCGGTGCGGATGGAGTTGTCGTCGGGCCTGCCCAACATTTGCGGCGATCGGATCCAGCTCCAGCAGGTGCTGATCAACCTCGTCATGAACGGGATCGAAGCCATGCAAGCCAATGTCGAGCTCCCGCGCGAGCTGGCAATTCGCTCCAGTCGAGACGGCGACGAGCACCTGCTTCTTACCGTGACGGATCGCGGTCTCGGCCTTGACAGCGACGTGACAGACCGCATGTTCATGCCGTTCTTCACCACAAAGTCGAGCGGCCTGGGGATGGGACTAT
Source organism: Bradyrhizobium sp. 604_D8_N2_3 (assembly GCF_051810765.1). Taxonomy (NCBI): domain Bacteria; kingdom Pseudomonadati; phylum Pseudomonadota; class Alphaproteobacteria; order Hyphomicrobiales; family Nitrobacteraceae; genus Bradyrhizobium; species Bradyrhizobium sp. 604_D8_N2_3. The sequence continues at coordinate 5,157,300 of NZ_JBPWPM010000001.1, forward strand.
CGATCTGCCGATCGATCATCGAGGCTCACGCGGGCCGGCTTTCGGCATTCCCAAATGAGGGGAGCGGTGCAACATTCCAGATTGCCCTGCCCTTCCCACACGAGGCCGCGTCGTGACCGACCACGCCAAGCCAACGCAGGCGCAGGCACAGGCGGGGGCCGATGATCCGATCGTCCTGATCGTCGATGACGATCCGTCGATGCGGCGTGCGCTCACCAATCTCTTCCAATCGGTCGGCCTCAGGGTGGAGGCCTTCGGCTCGGCGGCGGAGGTCATGGAAGCCAAGCCGCCGGTGGTCCCCAGTTGCCTCGTGCTCGACATCCGCCTGCCCGGCTCGAGCGGCTTCGACCTCCAGGCGGACCTCGTGAAGGCCGACATTCGCACGCCTATCATCTTCATCACCGGTCATGGCGATATCCCCATGACCGTCCGGGCCATGAAGAGTGGCGCCATCGATTTTCTGACCAAGCCGGTGCGCGACCAGGACATGCTGGACGCGGTCCAGGCTGCGATCGAACGCGATCGCAAGCGGCGCGATGCCGAGAAGTCGGTGTCGAGCGTGCGGACTCGCTTCGAAGGCCTGACGCCGCGTCAACGCGACATTCTCGCCCTGGTTGCGTCCGGCCTGATGAACAAGCAAGTCGCTGCCGAGCTTGGATTGGCTGAGATTACCGTCAAGATCTATCGCGGGCAGATCATGCGGAAAATGGGTGCGAAGTCATTGGCCGATCTCGTCAGAATGACCGAGGTGCTCGGAATTCCACGCCCGGGGGGAAAGGTGCAAACCTAAGTATGCTTTCCAAGGTCGCTCCGGGGGCCCATTTTCCGATGGGCGGCTGCGCCGCGCGCGGCCGCTCCCCGATCAGGAGCGATCATCTTGTCAGTCCCTTCGGTCATTTCCGTCATTGACGATGATCCATCCGTCCGCCTTGCGACCAACAATCTGCTGACGTCGCGGGGATACACCGTCTACATCTTTGGCTCCGCTCTCGAATTTCTCCAGTCGGCCGAACTGAGGACGACGTCCTGCGTGATCGCGGATGTGCAGATGTCGGTCATGAGCGGCGTTGATCTCCTGATGCATATGCGCGGCCTTGGTCACCGCACGCCGTTTATCTTCATGACCGCCTTTCCCGACGATGCCGTGCGCGACCGCGCACTGAAAGCTGGCGCCATCTGCTTTCTCGCGAAGCCGTTTTCCACGCCGGCTCTGATGAATTGCCTGGAGACGGCCCTGTCGAAGCACAGCGAAGCCAAGACGTAACGCGGCGCCGCGTGAACCCGATTGTTCCACAGGGTGCGGCCACTTGACGTTGTGGCCGCATCCGAAGAGGCAATCCGCCTCAATCCACCTTGATGTCGGCGGCCTTGATAATCGGCCACCATTTTGCGATTTCCGCCTTCTGGCGCGCGCCGAGCGCTTCGGGCGTGAGCTGATCCTTGGGCGTCATCTCGAGGCCCTGGCTTTCGAGCTGCTTCTTCACGGCGGGATCGTTCAGCGCTTCCACGGCGGCCGCATTGAGCTTGGTGACGATCTCCTTCGGTGTGCCCTTCGGCACCCACAGGCCCGACCACAACGTCATGTTGAAGCCTTTCAGCCCCGCCTCGGCGGCCGTCGGAATGTCCGGCGCCGACGAGAGCCGCTTGTCGTCGGTGATGGCATAGGCGCGGATCGTACCGGCGCGGACCTGGTTGATGGAGTTGGAGGTCTGATCGATGATGACGTCGATCTGGCCGGCGATGAGATCGTTCAGCGCGGGCGCCGTGCCGCGATAAGGCACGTATTGCAGCTTGATGCCGCTGACGCTCTCGAAATAGACACCGGCGATGTGGCTGCCGGAGCCCGCGCCGGCGGTGCCGGCGGTCGGCGGCGACGGCCGCGACTTCAGCCACTCGATGAGCTCCTTCAGCGAGGTCGCGGGCACCGCGTTCTTGCTCACCACGATCATCGGATTGCTCGGCAGCAGCACAACCGGCTCGAGATCGGCAACGAGGTCGTATTTGAGCTTGTAGACGGCGCCGTTGGCAACATGGGTGCCGAGATGGCCGAAGGAGATGGTGTAGCCGTCCGGCGCCGATTGCACGGCGCGACCGACGCCGATCGAGCCGCCCGCGCCGGTGACATTCTCGATCACCAGCGGCTGGCCGAGCGTCACCCGCATGCGCTCGGCGAGCACGCGCGCCATCGCATCCGACGGGCCGCCGGCGGCGAAGGGAACGATGACGGTGATGGGATGCGAGGGATAGTCGTCGGCGCGCGCGGCGCCGGTCACAGCGAGAATACCGATCAGCCCGGCCCAGATGGCCTTCTTCATTGTCTTCTCCCCAGCGATGTCATTTTTATTGTTGCACTCCCGCGTACGGGAAGAGGGATCGTTCGTGAAGAGGCGAAATGACGCGCCGGAGCGCGACCATCGCGCTCCGGCTGCCTGATCTTGCTTAGAACTGCGTGTAGTCGATCGGCTTGTGGCGATCGAGCGTGCGGGTGACCGGCGGCAGCGGGTATTTCAGGCCGGTCGCGCAATTGAACAACATCACGCGGTCCGTCTTGCCGACGCGGCCATCGGCGAGGCTGTCCTTGTAGGCGGCGTAGGTTGCAGCCCCCTCGGGGCACAGCAAGAGCCCCTCCTCGCGCGCGACCTCATTGAGCGCCGACGAGATCTTGTCATCGTCGACCGCGATGGCAAAACCCTTGCTCTGACGCACGGCGCGCAGGATCAGGAAGTCGCCGATCGCCTGCGGCACACGGATGCCCGACGCAATCGTGTGGGCGTCCTCCCAGCGCGTCGCATGCTCTGTGCCGGCGTCATAGGCCCGCACCATCGGCGCGCAGCCCGACGCCTGCACCGCGACCATGCGCGGGCGCTTGGAGCCGATGAACCCGATTTTCTCCAGCTCGTCGAAAGCCTTCCACATGCCGATCAGGCCCGTGCCGCCGCCGGTCGGGTAGAAGATCACGTCGGGCACGTCCCAGCCGAGCTGCTCGGCGAGTTCCAGGCCCATCGTCTTCTTGCCCTCGATGCGGTACGGCTCCTTCAGCGTGGACGTGTCGAACCAGCCGACTTTTGCCTTGCCTTCGCCGACGATCTTGCCGCAATCGTCGATATAGCCGTTGACGCGATAGACGGTCGCGCCCTGAAGCTCGATCTCGCTCACGTTCACCTCGGGCGTGTCGGCCGGGCAGAAGATCGTGGTCTTGATGCCGCAGGAGGTCGCGTAGGCCGCGAGCGCCGCGCCGGCATTGCCGTTGGTCGGCATCGCCATGTGCTTGATGCCGAGCGCCTTGCCCATCGACACCGCCATCACGAGGCCGCGCGCCTTGAACGAGCCGGTCGGCAGGCGTCCCTCGTCCTTGACGATGATCTCGCCGCCGCCGAGCCTGGCGCCGAGCTTCGGCAGCCGGATCAGCGGCGTGGTGACCTCGCCGAGCGAGACGATGTCCTTGCATTTGCGCACGGGCAAGAGCTCGCGGTAGCGCCACATGTCGCCAGGACGCTGGGCAAGCGCATCCTTGGTCAGCGCCTTCTTCACGCCCGCGAGGTCGTAGCGCACCAAAAGCGGCTTGCCGGCCTTGGAGAGATTGTGGACCTGGTCGGCAGCGTAATGATCGCCTTCCATCGCGCATTCGAGACGAGTGACGAAGGTCGGGCGTTCGATGGTGAGATTGTCGTTGTCGTGCATGGGTTGGTTTCCTTCTTATTTTGCAAACGGCTCTCTGCTCGTCATTACGAGCACAGCGAAGCAATCCAGAATCTTTCCGCAGAGGCCGCCTGGATTGCTTCGCCGCGCTCGCAATGACGGCGGCGGGCGGCGATGGCGCCCATCAAATATTCAAAACCCTTCCATACGCATCGAGCACGGCTTCCTTCATCATCTCCGACAGGGTCGGATGCGGGAACACCGTGTGCATCAGCTCTTCTTCGGTCGTCTCCAGGTTCATCGCGACGACGTAGCCCTGGATCAGCTCGGTGACTTCAGCACCGACCATGTGGGCGCCGAGGAGCTGACCGGTCTTCTTGTCGAAGATCACCTTAACCAGGCCCTGATCCTCGCCCAGCGCAATCGCCTTGCCGTTGCCGACGAACGGGAAACGGCCGACGCGGATCTCTCGGCCGCTTTCCTTCGCCTTGGCTTCGGTGAGGCCGACGGAGGCGACCTGCGGCTGGCAATAGGTGCAGCCCGGGATCAGGTTCTTGTCCATGGGATGCGGATGCAGGCCCTTGATGGCCTCGACGCAGATCACGCCTTCATGCTCGGCCTTGTGCGCCAGCATCGGGGGACCGGCGACGTCGCCGATGGCGTAGATGCCGGGGACGTTGGTCTTGCCGTAGCCATCGATGACGATACAGCCCCGGTCGGTCTTCACGCCGAGCTTTTCCAGGCCGAGATTCTCGATATTACCGACGACGCCGACCGCCGAGATCACGCGCTCGAACTCGGTGGTGACGGGCTTGCCCTTGCCGTCGTCGATGGTGGCGACGACGCTGTCGGCCTTCTTCTCCAGCTTCGTGACCTTGGTCGAGGACATGATCTTGATGCCCTGCTTCTCCAGACGCTTGCGGGCCAGGCCGGCGATCTCGGCGTCCTCGACGGGCAGTATCTGCGGCAGCACCTCGACCACGGTGACCTCGGAGCCCATGGTGTGGAAGAACGAGGCGAACTCGATGCCGATCGCGCCTGAGCCGACGACCAGCAGCGACTTCGGCATTTTCTCCGGCACCATCGCTTCAAAATAGGTCCAGATCAGCTTCTTGTCGGGCTCGAGCCCCGGCAGCACGCGCGGCCGCGCGCCGGTCGCGATGATGATGTGCTTGGCTTGGTAGCTCCCCTCGCCCAGCGCACCCTTCGGGCCCTCGACGTCGGACTTCTTCACGGTGACCTTGCCGGGCGCGTCGATCGAGGCCGCGCCCCAGATCACGCTCACCTTGTTCTTCTTCATCAGGAAGCCGACGCCGTCGTTCAGCCGCTTCGAGACGCCGCGCGAACGCTGCACCACGGCCTTCGGGTCGAACGAGACCTTCTCCGCCGACAGGCCGTAATCCTTGGCGTGCTGCATGTAGTGGTAGATCTCGGCGGAGCGCAGCAGCGCCTTGGTCGGGATGCAGCCCCAGTTCAGGCAGATGCCGCCGAGATAGGACTTCTCGACGATCGCGACCTTGAAGCCGAGCTGGGCGGCGCGGATCGCGGTGACATAGCCGCCGGGGCCGGAGCCGATGATGATTACGTCGAAGGATGTATCGGCCATGGCGGCTCCCGTTCAACTCAAGCGGTCGTTGCGCCGCGGGCGCGGCGATTGCGGATGTAGCTTCTGATCAGCCATTCCGAGAGAATGGCGGCCGCCATGACGGCGAAGATGGTGAGCGCGATCGGCGCCCATATGTTGCGCGACAGCGCCTCGCCGGCGAAGAAGGCGGAGTCAACGATGTCGCGGCCGAGCGGGCTGAGCGTGAGGATCAGCGAGACCAGCATCGAGATCCAGGGCCAGCGCGTCCTCATGCGCCATCTCAGACCATCATCATGACGGGATTTTCGATCAGCTGCTTGAACGCGCCGATCAGCTCGGCGCCGAGCGCGCCGTCGATGGCGCGGTGATCGCAGGACAAGGTCACGCTCATCATGTGCGCGATCTCGATCTTGCCGCCGCGGACGACCGGCCGCTCCTCGCTGGTGCCGACCGCGAGAATGGTTGCATGCGGCGGGTTGATCACGGCGGTGAAGTGGCTGATGCCGAACATGCCGAGGTTGGAGACCGCGGTGGTGCCGCCCTGGTATTCCTCGGGCTTCAGCTTGCGCGAGCGGGCGCGCGCGGCAAAATCCTTCATCTCGTTGGAGATGGTGGAGAGCGTCTTGGTCTCCGCCTTGCGGATGATCGGCGTGATCAGGCCGCCGGGCATCGCCACGGCAACACCGACGTCGGAATGGTGGTGCTTGACCATGCCGCTTTCGGTCCAGCTGACGTTGCAGTTCGGGATTCTCTGGAGCGCAACGGCCATCGCCTTGATCACGAAGTCGTTGACCGAGATCTTGTAGAGCGGCTTCTTCTCCTTGTCCTTGGGAGCAGCCGCATTGATCTCCTCGCGCGCGGCGAGCAGCTTGCCGATGTCGCAGTCGATGGTGAGGTAGAAGTGCGGGACGTTCTGGATCGACGCGGTCAGGCGCTGTGCGATCGTGCGGCGCATGCCGTCATGCGGCACGATCTCGTAGGAGCCGGGCTCGAACAGCGACAGGATCTGCTTGTCCGACATGGTCGGCGCGATCGAGGGCGCCCCGGACGGCGCAGCGGCAGGCGCCTTCAGGCCCTTGCCGGACTTGGCCTGCTCGACGTCGCGCGCGACCACGCGGCCGTGCGGGCCGGTGCCCGTCACCATCGACACGTCGATGCCTGCATCCTTGGCGAGACGGCGCGCCAGCGGCGATGAGAACACGCGGCCGCCATGGCCGTTGCTCTGCGCGGCTGGAACTGCGGCCTGCGGCGCCGGTGCAGCGGCAGGCGGCGGCGGCGCCTTGGGCGCGGCAGGCGCAGCTGCGGGAGCCGGCGCGGCGGCGGGCGCTTCAGCAGCTTTCGGAGGTGCGGCCGAGGCGCTGGGCTTGGCGGCACCAGCCGCCTTCACGTCCTCGCCCTCGCCGGCGAGCACCGCGATCACGTCGTTGACCGGGACGTCCTGCGTGCCCTCGGGCACGAGGATCTTGGCGATCGTGCCTTCGTCGATCGCCTCGACCTCCATGGTCGCCTTGTCGGTCTCGATCTCGGCGATGACATCGCCGGATTTGACCTTGTCGCCTTCCTTCTTCAGCCACTTGGCGAGGTTGCCCTTCTCCATTGTCGGCGAGAGAGCGGGCATCAGGATGTTGATGGGCATGCTGACCTCAAGAAGAACTTTGCAATACGTCGTCTCCGACAGCGAAGACGACCAGGTTTAGTTGCCGATGTCGCCCTGCCACAGGCGCTCGTTGGCAGGGATGGAACGCCAATTCTTCATCATGGTGATGGAGCGGTCGTCGGCAAGGTCGATCCAGGGGATGCCGAACTTGTCGAGGATGTCCTTGGAGCCCGGGAAGGTGACGGATTCTCCGATCACCACCAGCTTCACCTTGAACAGAGCGAGTGCGCCGGCGCACATCGAGCATGGCGACAGCGTGGTGTACATGACGGTGTCGTGGAACGAGATCACGCCGGCCTCGCGCAGGCAGCTCATCTCGCCGTGGAGAATGACGTTCTTTTCCTGCACACGGTTGTTGTGGCCGCGGGCGATGATCTCATTGCCGCGCGTCAGCACGGCGCCGATCGGCAGGCCGCCCTGTGCGATCGAGGCCTCCGCCTCACGGATCGCCTCCAGCATGAAATCGAAATGATGGGCTTCGATCGCCACGATCAGTGCCCCTTCCCGCGCGGTGTCGTCGTGCCCGTATCGGTTGGCCGTTCAATCTCCGCCTGGAACATCTCGAGGATCCGGCTCAGCGCGTCTTCCTCGGTGTATTCGCTCTCGCGCGCATAGGCGCGCGCCGCGTGACGGGCGAGATCGACGAGCAGGAGGCCCCACATGTCGGGCTCCTCGAAGGCGCGCTGGAACGCCATCGACAGCCCGCCGTCCAGCACGAATACGCGCAGGATCTCGACCGCATCGTCGCGGGCGAGGACGTCGGGTGGCAATGGCTGCTCCTTCGGGCCCGCCATGATCTACCTGTAGCAGACGGCTTTGGCGGCCTCGACCACTTCGGCTGCCGACGGCAGCGCGAGCTTCTCCAGGTTCGCGGCATAGGGCATCGGCACGTCCTTGCCGGAGACGCGCGCGACCGGCGCATCCAGATAGTCGAAGGCGTTCTCCATGATGCGCGCGGCGATCTCGGCGCCGACGCCGCTCTGGGCCCAGCCCTCTTCCACCGTGACCGCACGGCCGGTCTTCTTGACCGAGTTGACGATGGTCTCGGTATCCATCGGCCGCAGCGTGCGCAGGTCGATCACCTCGGCCTCGATACCGTCCTTGGCAAGTTCGTCGGCGGCTTTCAGCGCATAGGTCATGCCGTTCGACCAGGAGATGATGGTGACGTGGCCGCCCGAACGCACGATGCGCGCCTTGCCGATCGGGATCACGAAGTCATCGAGCTTCGGCACTTCGCCGGTGTGACCGTAAAGCACCTCGTTCTCGAGGAAGATCACCGGATTGGGATCGCGGATCGCAGCCTTGAGCAGGCCCTTGTAGTCCGCTGCGGAGAACGGCGCGACCACCTTGAGACCCGGGACGTTGGAATACCAGGACGAGTAGTCCTGGCTGTGCTGGGCGGCGACACGCGCGGCGGCGCCGTTGGGCCCGCGGAACACGATCGAGCAGCCCATCTGGCCGCCGGACATGTAGAGCGTCTTGGCCGCTGAGTTGATGATCTGGTCGATCGCCTGCATGGCGAAGTTGAAGGTCATGAACTCGACGATCGGCTTCAGCCCGGTCATGGCAGCACCGACGCCGATGCCGGCAAAGCCGTGCTCGGTGATCGGCGTGTCGATGACGCGCTTGGCGCCGAACTCCTGGAGCAGGCCCTGCGTCACTTTGTAGGCGCCCTGATATTCAGCGACTTCCTCGCCCATCACGAAGACGTCGGCGTCGCGGCGCATTTCTTCGGCCATGGCGTCGCGCAACGCTTCGCGGATGGTCTGCGTCACCATCGCGGTGCCGGCGGGCACTTCCGGATCGGGCTCGGCAACGACCTGAGGGGCAGCCGCAGCCTTCGGCGCCGAGATCATCGGCTTGCCTTCGCCGACTGGCGAGCGAGATTCGGCGACTTCCTGCGCGACGCTCGGCGCGGGCGCGGCCGGCGCCTTGGCGAGATCGGCAGCCGTCTCGCCATCGGCGAGGATGGTCGCGATCGGCGTGTTGACGGCAACGTCGGCGGTGCCCTCGGGGATCAGGATCTTGCCGAGCGTACCTTCATCGGTCGCCTCGACCTCCATGGTCGCCTTGTCGGTCTCGATCTCGGCGATGACGTCGCCGGACTTGATGGTCTCGCCCTCTTTCTTCAGCCACTTGGCAAGGTTGCCCTTCTCCATCGTGGGCGACAACGCGGGCATCAGCACTTGAATTGGCATATCGACTCCAAAAGAAAGCTTGCGCGCGTTCAGCGATAAATGTCGGTCCAGAGCTCGGCGGCATCCGGCTCGGGATCATGCTGGGCGAAGTCGGCGGACGCATTGACGATGTCGCGGACCTCGGCGTCGATCGCCTTGAGATCGGCCTCGCTCACCTTGGCCGCGAGCAGGCGGTTGCGCACCTGCTCGATCGGGTCCTGGTCGTGGCGGACTTTTTCGACCTCTTCGCGCGTTCTGTACTTTGCGGGGTCGGACATCGAGTGGCCGCGATAGCGGTAGGTCTGCATCTCCAGGATGAAGGGGCCCTTGCCGGCGCGGCACCAGGCCGCCGCCTCCTCGCCCGCGGCCTTCACGGCGCGGACGTCCATGCCGTCGACCTGCATGCCGGGGATATTGAAGGACGCGCCGCGCTTGGAGAAATCCTGCTGCGCTGAAGCGCGCGACACCGAGGTGCCCATGGCGTAGCGGTTGTTCTCGATGACGTAGATCACCGGCAGCTTCCAGAGCTCCGCCATGTTGAAGCTCTCATAGACCTGGCCCTGGTTGGCCGCGCCGTCGCCGAAATAGGTGACGCTGACATTGTCGTTACCACGATAGTGGTTGGCGAAGGCCAGACCCGTGCCGAGCGAGACCTGGGCGCCGACGATGCCGTGGCCGCCGTAGAAGTGCTTCTCCTTGCTGAACATGTGCATGGAGCCGCCCTTGCCCTTGGAATAGCCGCCGCGCCGGCCAGTGAGCTCGGCCATGACGCCGTTGGCCTCCATGCCGGTGGCAAGCATATGACCGTGATCGCGATAGCCGGTGATGACCTGATCGCCCTGCTTCAGGGCCATCTGCATGCCGACCACCACGGCCTCCTGGCCGATATAGAGGTGGCAGAAGCCGCCGATCGCGCCCATGCCGTAGAGCTGGCCGGCCTTTTCCTCGAACCGCCGGATCAGGAGCATGTCGCGGAGCGCTTTGAGCTCCTGCTCTCTGGTGAATTCCGGGGGCGAACCGCCTTCGGTCTTGTCCTGTGGAGTGCTTGCGGCGGCTTTCTTGGGTGCGGCCATGGGAATTCCGGGTCAGAGAAAACTTCAGCCCTCTCTAACCCAAGTCAAACGCCCTTGGAAAGGACCGCGGCGGCATGGCGCGACTTTCATTATGCCGCACTGCAACGTGACCGAAACTTTGCAAAACCTTTGGCGCCGATCGGGCAACTTTAGCTCACCGGTCAGCGGAGGGAACGTGAGCAGCCAACGCAGAGAAATCGGACGCGCTGTTTTGTATCCGAAATCCCACGCGCGTCCGATTCGCCGTGCCGGCTTTACCAGCCCAACTCGCGCAAATACGCCGCACGGGCGGCAACGCCGGTATGCGTGAAGTCGCTGAAGACCCCATCGACGCCGAGCCGGTAGAATTTGAGATATTCAAGGCTCGGGTCGCCGCGATAGTCGGCGGCAAGATACTTCTTCTCGTTCCGAAACGTGAAGACATGGACGAAAAGACCGAGCTTGTGCGCGTCCGCGACAAGGCTGGTCGCGTCCTGCGTCGAAGCCTCCGGCGTCGATCCCTTGTAGGGCGTGCCATCGGCGTTGCTGTCCTTCCACGGCGCGATCTTGAGCGGAACGATATAGGCCTTCCACGGACCGATGCCCTCGGCATAGGTCTTGATCTCGGCAAGCCCCTCGGGCGTCAGCATCGCATCGTACAAGCGCGCATCGCCCGCAACCGTCCAGTCGAACGGGCGCGAATTCGTGATGTTGTTGAGGAGAACCTTGCCGGTTTTGAAGTCGATTCCGTTGCCGTCGACGAGTTGGACCTGCCGCGTCTGAAGGCCGTGGCTGCGCATATATTTCAGGCTGCCGGGTTCGAAGCTCTGGACCAGGATGGGAGCGTCCTTGGTGTTGAGGCCGTTATCCCCGATGATCTTGATCAGGGCCTCCTCGAGCGGACGGCTGCCGGCCGCGCCGCAGCCATTGGCGATCGCCTGGGCATTGTTCCAGGTCGGGTTCTTGGTTTCGGGATAGACGAGGATGGACCGCCCGGTCTCCTTGCTCTTGACCTTGGCGATGTCGATGACGTCCTGGAAGCTGATGATCGGGAGCTTGCCGTTGAAGACTTTCGGCCGCTCGTTGGCCGCGTCATAGGTGGTGCCGCCGATCCATTGCTTCAGCTCGGCCATGGTGAAGTCGCTGATCGACCAATCGTTGGTATCATCCTCGCCGTCGACGATCAGCGACTTCAGCACCGATTTGGGATCGGCCGGGTCGCTGAGATCCGTCAGGTAGTCGGCAGGCACGCCGGTGGCCGACGGGGCCTTGACGCGCACACCGGGCACGGTGCGCTTGCGGGCGGCGACGGCCGCATTGGTCTTCGCCACCTCGGCAATGTTGGTGTTGTCGCTCAGCCAGGGATTATGACGCACGACCAGAACGCAATCCTTGGTCAGGTGCAAATCCTCTTCGAGCGCATCGGTCCCGAGCGCCGCGGCGAGGTCGTACGACGCCTCGGTCTCTTCGGGTACCAAGCCAGGCAGGCCGCGGTGTCCAAGGACCAGTGGCGCCTTTCCATCGACGGTCAGGAAGGGCTTGGCGCCAGTTGGCGCCGGGCCGGACTGTGCAAAGGCCATCGACAGCGGCAGCACCGCCGCGCCGAACAGCATCGCTGCGACACTCATTGTCCGTCCTGAACGACTGTTCCGCATCACCAAGCCTCCGTCTTTGCCCGGCATCGCTTCGAATGCCACGGGCGCCGAACCGAATACGGTCGGCGCTGTCGTCTTGGCTCAAGACTCTGACAGACGGATGACGACGGAGAGGGCGGCGCATGGTTGCGCCGCCCTCTCCTGCCCGATCAGATCTTGCCCAATCAGATCTTGCCCGATCAGAAGAAGCCAAGCTTCTTCGGGCTGTAGCTGACCAGGAGATTCTTGGTCTGCTGGTAGTGATCGAGCATCATCTTGTGGGTCTCGCGACCGACGCCCGACTGCTTGTAGCCGCCGAACGCGGCATGCGCAGGATACGCATGGTAGCAGTTGGTCCAGACCCGGCCGGCCTGGATGGCCCGGCCGAAGCGGTAGCAGCGGTTGGCATCGCGACTCCAGACGCCGGCTCCCAGGCCATAGAGCGTGTCGTTGGCGATCGCGAGCGCTTCGTCATCGGTCTTGAAGGTCGTGACCGAGACGACGGGACCAAAGATCTCCTCCTGGAAGATTCGCATCTTGTTGTGGCCCTCGAACACCGTCGGCTGGACGTAGAAGCCGCCGGAAAGATCGCCGCCGAGCTCGGCACGACCGCCGCCGGCCAGCACCTTGGCGCCCTCCTGCTTGCCGATGTCGATATAGGAGAGGATCTTGGCGAGCTGCTCGCTAGATGCCTGCGCGCCGATCATGGTGTCGGCCGCACGCGGGTCGCCCTGCTTGATCGCGGCGACGCGCTTCAGCGCCCGCTCCATGAAGCGGTCGTAGATGTCGGCGTGGACAATCGCCCGGCTCGGACTGGTGCAGACCTCGCCCTGGTTCAGCGCAAACATCACAAAACCTTCGATCGCCTTGTCGAAGAAGTCGTCGTCCTCGGCGGTGACGTCGTTGAAGAAGATGTTCGGCGACTTGCCGCCGAGCTCCAGCGTGACCGGGATCAGGTTCTGGCTGGCATATTGCATGATCAGCCGGCCCGTCGTGGTCTCGCCGGTGAAGGCGATTTTCGCGATCCGCGGGCTGGACGCGAGCGGCTTGCCGGCTTCGAGGCCAAAGCCGTTGACGATGTTGAGGACGCCGGGCGGCAGGAGATCGCCGATGATCTCGGCCCAGACCATGATCGAGGCCGGGGTCTGCTCGGCGGGCTTGAGCACGACGCAATTGCCGGCGGCGAGCGCCGGCGCGAGCTTCCAGCAGGCCATCAGCAGCGGGAAGTTCCAGGGGATGATCTGGCCGACCACGCCGAGCGGCTCGTGGAAATGATAGGCGATGGTGTCGTGGTCGATCTCGCCGATCGAGCCTTCCTGCGCACGCACCACGCCGGCGAAATAGCGGAAATGATCGATCGCGAGTGGCAGGTCGGCGGCGCGGGTCTCGCGGATCGGCTTACCATTGTCCCAGGTCTCGGCAACCGCAAGGCGCTCCAGATTCTCTTCCATCCGGTCGGCGATCCGGTTCAGGATCGCGGCGCGCTCGGCGACGCTGGTGCGTCCCCAGGCGCCCTTGGCGGCGTGCGCCGCATCGAGGGCGGCCTCGACGTCCTGCGCATCGGAACGCGCGATCTTGCAGACGATCTGGCCGTTCACCGGCGAGGCGTTGTCAAAGTACTTGCCGGAGATTGGCGCGACGAATTTGCCGCCGATGAAATTGTCATAGCGTTCGGCGAACGGAACCTGGGTGACGCCGAGGAATTCCACCTTGTTCATTGATCACTCCCGATGTTTGCTGTTTGCGCAATTCGTCGCGTGTTCACGACTTGCGCCGACGATGTCGCGGGAGCGTTTTCCTGTCAGCCCGGGCGTGAGCGATGGCCGGCCCGACCTGTCGCAGTTCTGCGACAGGTGACGCAGCTGCCCCCACACACTCAGCCCTCATCCTGAGGAGCGCGCTCTTGCGCGCGTCTCGAAGGATGGCCGCGGGCACAGCCAGGCCTGCATGGTTCGAGACGGCCGCTTCGCGGCCTCCTCACCATGAGGGTTGAGTTGGTGGGCGCGGAAGAAAAATAGAGCCGCAGCTCAGTGCTTCAGCTCGAACCGCTTGAGCTTCCTGTGCAGCGTGGCGCGGCTGATGCCGAGGGCCTTGGCGGCGGCCGAAACATTGCCGTCCGCGCGCAGCAGCGCCCGCTGCAACACCGCGCGCTGGCCGCCCGCAAGATGGTCATGCGCGGTATCGCCGCCGAGGAGGTCAGCCGCGGGCACCGGCTGCAAGGGACGGCCGGGCGCAATCCCGAGTCCCACCCGCGCGGACCGGGTCGCGCCGATCACGAGATCATCCGCATCGACCGCGACCAGGCCGCCGGCCTGGCCGTCCGCGCCTTGCGTCAGCACGATGCGGGCATGGGCGAAGGCGCGGCGAAACAGATCAGCTTCGATGCGCCTCGCCGCCTCACCTGCCGCGAGCGCGATCAGATTGGAAAACGCATCGGTCCGGTCGGCGCGGCAGGAGGAGACGTCGAGCACGCCCGCAAACGCCGCCTCGTGGTCGTAGATCGGAACGGCGGTGCAGCTCAGAAGCGTGTTGCGGGTGAAGAAATGCTGGTCGCGGTCGATCGTCAGCGGGCGCTGCTCGACGACGCAGGTGCCGATGCCGTTGGTGCCTTCATGCTCCTCGCTCCAGAGCGCGCCGGTCCACAGGCCCCAGGATTGGAACGTCGCATCGTCCACCGCTGTGCCGCGGCGGTCGACCGGCACGCCCGCGCCGTCGGCGAGCAGCACGCAGCAGCCGCTCGCGCCGACCGCCTGATAGAGCCGGTCCATCGCGCCTTGCGCGGCGGCGAGCAGCGGCGCGACGCGCTCGCGCGCCTGCCGCAACTCGACATCGCTCAGCCGCATCGGCGCGCTGCGACCGGCGGGATCGAGATGATGCAATCGGGACGAACGGCGCCATGAGGCCACCAGCGCGGAGCGCGCGGCCTGGCCTGACGCAATGGCGGCCTCGACGCGGGCCGCGTGATGCCGGGACATTGGCCCATTCATCACTGTTTCCTCCGGGTGGCAGTCTAGGCTGCGCCGGCATGGCCCGGTTGATCTGCGTCAACTCAGGCAGACGGCGGCAGAAGCCATGGGGCCGTTGCTGCGTTGCCGTCAAGGCGGCAGCCCGGTTCCAAGCCTAAGACTTTCGGTAGAATTGCTACACGGTTGTCGAATTTCGGCAGCGGCTTTCGATGCCGGTTTCGAATGCAGCGGAAAGCGCTACTTCGCCGGGATCATCCGAACGAGATCGTGCGGATTGACATAGTCGAGCTGATAGCGCGCCCGCTCGTCCAGCATGTCAGGATCGATCCGCGACGTCCGCAGCAGCGACACGCGCTGCTCGCTCTTCGCGCGCTCGCGCTTGAGCTGGGCCAGCTCACTCGTCAGCGCGATGATCTCCTGGTCGAGCTCCTGGCGGGCGTTGAGACCGTATTTGCCGGTGTAGGCGTTGACGCCGAAATAGCCGACGATAGCGGCCGCCATCGCATAGAGGGCAAGGCCGGTCAGGATCGATTTCAGGCGCGCGCGGGAGACCATCTTGGGAAGATGCGGCAGGTTGGTTAAGGGAGTGCTAATCGCCTCCCCCTTCGCGTTCCAATTCCTACCCTCAGACGTCATGCCCGGCCTTGTGCCGGGCATCCACGTTCTTCGTCACCACGAGCCAAGACGTGGATGGCCGGGACAAGCCCGGCCATGACGAAGAAAGACGTCAGCCGTGGTGTTTGGCCACGTGCGCAGCAAACGCGTCGATATAGGCCTGGAGGACGGGCTTCAGAGATTCCTTGGTCAGGTTCCCCTCCGCATCGAAGGCATCGCCGACCGCGTTCAGATAGATCTCCGGCTGCTGCAGGATCGGGCCGGCAATGCCCGGCAGGATGTTCTGCAGCGTCTTGGCGGCGCTGACGCCGCCGAGCGGGCCCGGCGAGTTCGAGATGATGCCGACCGGCTTGCCGTTGAACGAGCTCTTGCCATAGGGGCGCGAAGCAACGTCGATGGCGTTCTTCAGCACACCCGGGATGGCGCGGTTGTATTCGGGGGTGACGAAAATGACGCCGTCCGACTTCTGCAGCTTTTCGCGGAAGGCCAGCCAGTCCGCAGGCGGCGCGCCCTCCAGGTCCTGGTTGAAGAACGAAATGCCTGCCAGCGTGACGACCTCGAGCTTGAGCGAGGCCGGCGCGAGCTTTGCGATCGCATTGGCGATCTTCAGCGAAAAGCTGTCCTTGCGCAGGCTGCCGGCGATCACGACGATGTTGTAGGCCATGGATTGTCCTTGGGGGCTTGAGCGGAAGTTCCGGGGCGGCACTTAAGCGATCCGGGTCGATGGATGCAAGTGCATGAACCGGTCCTGTTTGGAAACGCTGAGTTTCTCGAAAGCAGATGGTCGCTACGATCCAAAAACAATCAGGCCGCCCGAAGGCGGCCTGATGTTTCTCGCAAACCCCTGGCTCGGTTCAGATCGTCGGATTCCAGGCCGACGGGATCAGGCGGTATTTCGCGCCGTCCTTCTCGACATGCCCCACCGAGGGGAAGGTGAAGTGGAATCCGATCACGGTCGCCTTCTCGGCTGCCGCCATGTCGTAGAATTTGTGGCGGGTGGCCTGCGCCAGTGCCGGATCGTTGTCGAACGCCACGTGCCAGTCCGGATTGCGCAGGAAGAACTCCGGAATGTTGGTGACGTCAGATTGGATCAGCACCTTCTTGTCGCCAGAGGCCACCGCGAACGAGGTATGACCCGGCGTGTGGCCGGGCGTCGCGATCGAGGTGATGCCCGGGGCGACCTCCTTGCCCCACTCGTATTTCGTGACTTTGGATTCGAGGCCGGCAAAGGTCTTCTTCACGTTGGCGAAGTAGTTCTTCGTCATGTCGTTCGGAGCCTTGGCCGCGTTCTCGTCGCTCGCCCAGAACTCCCAATCCTTCGCCGGCACCATGATCTCCGCATTCGGGAACGCGAGCGCGCCGTCGGCGAGACGAATGCCGTTGGTGTGATCAGGATGGAGATGCGACAGCAGCACGACGTCGATGTGCTTCGGGTCGACGCCGGCAGCGGCGAGGTTCTGCAGCGTACGGCCGACCGCGCCCTTGCTCGGCTCGAGATTGGCAACGCCGTTGCCGGTGTCGATCAGGACCAGCTTGGAGCCGGTGTTGATGAGCTGCGGATTGAACGGTACCGTGACCATGCCCTTCGGCATGTACGCCGCCTCGCCCGCGGCCAGCGCTTCCTCCTTCGGCAGGTTGACCACGAACTTGTCCGGCATCGGGAAGGTGCGCGCCCCGTCGTTGATCGAGGTGCACTCGTAGCTGCCGACCTTGTAGCGATAGAAGCCGGGCGCCTGCGCCCCGCTTGGCGGCACCGAGGCACTGGCAGTGGTCGGTCCAAGTCCGGTTACGGCCGCCGCGCCCATAGCGACAGCGCCCGCGAGCAGGTCGCGGCGATTCAGATCAGTCATGGAAGTGTCCCCTTCTTTGCTTGCGGTTGCCCCGCTTTCAATTGCGGCGCAAATGTTCCCGCGCTTCGCTCAGAAGGCAAGTCCTTCTTTGGATGGTGTGCCGTGGCACATCACGAAGATTTATTTGGGTTGATGAGGAATTTTTCGCCGGTGGCCCGTTTGGCGTAGACCGCGATGTTGGCGGGATCGAGCGCCTCCTGAAGCGATACCACCTTGGTGTAGTGGCTGGCGAAGGTCGTCTTCAATTCGTCGACGACGCGCTGGCGCAGCCTGGCTCCGTCCGCCTGCCCGATCTTCATCAGGAACGGAAACAGCAGCCAGCCGCCGACGCCCCAGGCCATACCGAAGCCGCGCGGCAACTCGATCGGGCGGATGTCGAGTGCGCCGTAGACGTAGACCTGCTTGTGCACGTTGGAGCCGTAGCGGCTGTATTCCTTAGCGGTCTTGTTGATCGCGGCTTCCATGCAGTTGAGGATGTCGCCGGCCAGCTTGCCGCCGCCGATGGCATCGAAGGCGATGGTGGCGCCGGTCTCGACCAGCGCATTGGTGAGATCGCCGAGGAAGCTCGGTGCGGTGGAGTCGACGACGTATTTGGCGCCGATCTTGTGCAGGATGTCGGCCTGCTCCTTGCTGCGCACGATGTTGACCAGCGGAATGCCGTCCTTGATGCAGATCTTGTTCAGCATCTGGCCGAGATTGGAGGCGGCCGCGGTGTGCACCAGCGCCTTGTGCCCCTCGCGCCGCATGGTCTCGGTCATGCCGAGCGCCGTGAGCGGATTGACGAAGCAGGAGGCGCCTTCGGCCGGCGTGGTGCCCGCCGGCAGCGGCAGGCACTCGCGCACTTTCAGCGTGCGGTACTGCGCGTACATCGCTCCGCCGATCATCGCGACGGTCTTGCCCATCAATGCCTTCGCGGCATCGGACGAGCCGGTCTTGATGACGACGCCCGCGCCTTCGTTACCAACCGGCATGGCTTCGTCGAGCCGGCCGGCCATCGCCCGCATCGCGCCCTCCGGCACCTTCGCGGTGATGACGGGAGCGTCCTTGCTGCCGGACGCCTTCGCCGTGCTCATATCGGCCGCGCCGACGAGAAGGCCGAGGTCGGACGGGTTGATCGGCGCCGCCTCGACGCGGACGACGACCTCGTCCGCGGCGGGCTCGGGAGTCGGCACGTCGACGAGCGAGATTTCCAGTTCACCGCTCTTCTTGATCAGCGAACGCAGTTGCAGTCCGGTCTTGCCGTCGCTCATGTCGATCCTCCCCTGTCCTAGCTGGAGCGCCGGCTTATGCCAGCGCCTTCAATGCCGCCTTGCCGCCGTAAAGCGCCTGCTTGCCGAGCTGTTGCTCGATGCGCAGGAGCTGATTGTATTTGGCGGTGCGGTCGGAACGCGCAAGGGAGCCGGTCTTGATCTGACCGCAATTGGTGGCGACCGCGAGGTCGGCGATGGTGGAATCCTCGGTCTCGCCGGAGCGGTGCGACATCACCGAGGTATAGCCGGCCTTGTGCGCCATCTCGACGGCAGCGAGCGTCTCGGTCAGCGTACCGATCTGGTTGACCTTGATCAGGATCGAATTGGCGCGGCCGGCCTTGATGCCTTCGGCCAGGCGCTTGACGTTGGTGACGAAGAGATCGTCGCCGACCAGCTGGCACTTCTTGCCGATGAGGTCGGTGAGCTCCTTCCAGCCGTCCATGTCGTCTTCCGACATGCCGTCCTCGATGGTCACGATCGGATAGCGCGACACCAGGTCTGCGAGGTACTTGGCCTGCTCGGAGATCGAGCGGGTCTTGCCCTCGCCTTCATAGACGTATTTGCCGTCCTTGAAGAACTCGGTCGAGGCGCAGTCGAGGCCGATCACGATGTCGGTTCCGGCCTTGTAGCCGGCCTTGCCGATCGCGTTCATGACGAACTCGAGCGCGGCGTCCGCCGACGGCAGGTTCGGGGCGAAACCGCCCTCGTCGCCGACATTGGTGTTGTGGCCGGCCTTCTTCAATTCCGACTTCAGGGTGTGGAACACCTCCGCGCCGTAGCGCAGGCCCTCGGCGAAGGACGACGCGCCGACGGGAAGGATCATGAACTCCTGGAAGTCGATCGGATTGTCGGCATGCACGCCGCCATTGATGATGTTCATCATGGGCACCGGCAACAGACGCGCCGAGGTGCCGCCGACGTAACGATAGAGCGGCATGTCGAGCGAGTTCGCGGCAGCCTTGGCGCAGGCGAGCGAGACGCCGAGGATGGCGTTGGCGCCCAGCCGGCTCTTGTTCGGCGTGCCGTCGAGGTCGATCATGATCTGGTCGATCTGGGCCTGCTGCTCCGCATCAAGGCCGCTCAGGGCCTCGAAGATCTCGCCATTGACGGCGCCGACGGCCTTGGTGACGCCTTTGCCGAGATAGCGGGCCTTGTCGCCATCGCGCAGTTCCACCGCCTCATGGGCGCCGGTGGAGGCGCCCGACGGCACCGCGGCACGGCCGAGCGCACCATCTTCCAGCACGACGTCGACCTCGACGGTGGGATTGCCACGGCTGTCGAGAATTTCGCGGCCGATGATGTCGATGATGGCGGTCATGATGTGCACTTCCGTTCGTTAGGGCTGATCGGTGCCGGGGGTCTTACACGGGCCGCAAGCAAATGTGAACGCTTGGACGGCGTGCTTCGACTGACGCGTGAGCGGGCTCGGACTATCCTTGAAGTCGCCTGCTCTGCGCGTCCAACCTCAATCTGAAACAGTCGGGGTAACGCCATGAACCGCCGCCAGTTTCTTGCCTCGAGCGCCGCCCTCCTCGCCGTCCGCCCAAGTTTTGCGCAGGAAGGCCTGTTCCGGACAAAATATTTCCCCATCAGCGCCGGCATCGGCCTGCACGACCTCGCCCCCGCTCGCGACGGCACGGTCTGGTTCACGGCGCAGGGCAAGGGCATGCTGGGTAGGCTCGACCCCCGGGATGGCAGTTTCAAGACAGTCAGCCTCGGCCAGGGCGCCGCACCGCACGGCGTGACGATCGGCCCCGACGGTGCCCCCTGGATCACCGAGGGCGGCCAGAACGCGATCGCCCGGGTCGATCCCGGCGATCTCAAGGTCACGCTGTTCCGCCTGCCCGAAAAGTTCGCCTCCGCCAATCTCAACACCGGCGTGTTCGACAAGGAAGGCACCTACTGGTTCACCGGCCAGTCCGGCTATTACGGCCGGCTCAAGCCGAGATCGGGCGAGATGGACGTGTTCAGGGCGCCCAGGGGTGTTGGCCCCTACGGCATCGCGGTGACGCCCAAGGGTGAGGTCTGGTACGCCTCGCTGGCCGGCAGCCATATCGCGAAGATTGATCTTGCGACCGGCAATGCCGCCATTGTCGAGCCGCCGACGCCGAGCCAGGGGTCGCGGCGGGTCTGGTCAGATTCGCAAAGCCGGATCTGGGTCAGCGAGTGGAACAGCGGTCGCGTCTCGGTGCACGATCCCGCCAAGGACTCCTGGAAAACCTGGAAGCTGCCGGGCGATCGCCCTCGCACCTATGCCGTCTATGTCGACGACAAGGACAAGGTCTGGCTGACCGATTTCTCCGCCAATGCCATCGTCCGCTTCGATCCCACGACCGAGCGGTTCAACGTTTTCGCCAGCGACATGGCCAATGCCAATGTGCGCCAGCTCGACGGCCGCCCGGGCGAGCTGTGGGGCTGCGAGTCCGGCAACGACCGGATCGTCATGATCCAGACGATCGCGGCTGGTTGACGACGGCGACATTTGCGTCCATCCCGGCATCCTCTGGAGCGCGATCTTATCGCGCTCCGGTTTTTTAGTTGAGCATGATCTTTCGGAAAACCGGTGCCCACTTTTCCGGATCATGCTCGAACAGGATGTGACGACGATGGCGAAGAAATCCCTCCAGCTCGGCCGTGCGGTCGAATGGCCGCACACACCGGAAGAAGCCCAGCTCGACCGCGTGCCCAATCCGCAAAAGGGCACGGACTATCTGGTGCGCTTCACCGTGCCGGAATTCACCTCGCTGTGCCCGGTCACGGGACAACCGGATTTCGCGCATCTGATGATCGACTACGCACCCGGCCCTTGGCTGCTGGAGTCGAAGTCGCTCAAGCTCTACATCGCGAGCTTCCGCAATCACGGCGCATTCCACGAGGATTGCACCGTCATGATCGGCAAGCGCATCGCGAGCGAGATCAAGCCGAAGTTCTTGCGCATCGGCGGTTACTGGTATCCGCGCGGCGGTATCCCGATCGACGTGTTCTGGCAGACCGGCCGCGTGCCGAAGGGATTGTGGGTGCCAGAGCAAGGCGTCGTGCCGTATCGCGGACGGGGTTAGTTGGAGACGAATGACGATGACATCGATATCAGCAACATTCCGCAACATTGCCTTCGGCGTTCTAACCGTCCTGTGGCTGACCGGCGTGGCCGAAGCTGCCGAGGTCCATGTGATGATCTCGGGCGGATTGACGGCTGCCTACAAGGCGCTCGTGCCGGAATTCGAGAAGGCCACCGGCAACAAAGTGCTGACGGAATATGGGCCGTCGATGGGGACGACCACCAATGCGATCCCGGTCCGGCTGGAGCGCGGCGAACCCGCCGATGTCCTGATCATGGTGGGCTATGCCCTCACCGACCTCACCGGCAAGGGCAAGGTCGTGGCCGGCAGCCAGGTCGACCTCACCAGATCTCCGATCGGCGTTGCCGTGAAATCGGGTGCGTCGAAGCCGGACATCAGCTCGGTGGAGGCCGTCAAGCGCGCGCTGCTGGCGGCGAAAACGATCGCCTATTCCGATAGCGCCAGCGGCGTCTATGTCTCGACCGAGATGTTTGACAAGCTCGGCATCGCCGATGTCATGAAGGACAAGGCACGAAAGATTCCGGCAACGCCGGTCGGCGAGATCGTCGCGCACGGCGAGGCCGAGCTCGGCTTCCAGCAGATCAGCGAGCTGAAGCCCGTGCACGGCATCGACATCGTCGGACCGCTGCCGAACGAATTGCAGGAGATCACGATCTTCTCGGCCGGGATCGCGGCCGGTTCGAAGGAGCCCGAAGCCGGCCGTGCCTTGATCAAGTTCCTCGCCTCCCCCGCCGCCCGCGACGTGATCATCGCAAGCGGCATGGAGCCGATCCCGGCTGGGGGCGCGAATTGAGGCAGGCCTACTCCGTGCGCTACTCCTGACACGCCCTCAACAGAGGGGCTTCGCCACTCCTGGTCAATCGGAGGCTGCCGAGGCCTTCTTGACCGGACCGAGATCGCGCGCCGGATAGTTGGCGCCGGATTCGACGATGTGTCGTCGCACTGCTGCAACGAGCGCGGCGAGATCGCGAGACTCGATCGCATCGACGATCTCGACATGGTGTGCAGCACTTCTCTGCAGCTCGGCGTTCGAAGGCCACAAAGCAATCGGCCCTGGTCTGGCGCGATTTCTGATTTCCACGATGAGGCTGGCGAGCGATTGGTTCGCTGCATGGCGATAGATCTCGTCGTGAAAGGCTGCGTTGGTATTTGCCTGATCCGCCTTGCTGCCGCGCGCCACAGCATCTTCGAAGATTTGCTGAGCCTGCTTGATCTTCTTGAGTTCGTCGGGGCCGATATTCGGTAGCGCCTGCCTTGCCGCTTCAACTTCGAGCAGCGTGCGGATCGCCAATATCTCGCGAACGACGTTCAAGTCGGGTTGCGCGACCCGGTATCCGCGATTTTCGACATGCGTCACCATCCCGCTTGCGGCAAGCTGGGTCAGCGCACTCCGGACGTCAAACCGTTTGGCAGCGAAGGCTTCTTCCAGGTCGATCTGGCGCAACCATTCGCCTGGCCGGTAGTCGCCTTGCAGGATGGCGGCACCGATTTCCGCCGCCAACAGCCTCTTCTGCTCCTTCCGTACTTTCATGGCTGCTTCCCTTTTTGGAGCGCTTGACTCACCGCAACTATTGCGCACAAATTGGCGCCAATAAATGTACATAACAAATCGCGACGACGGGAGGAACAGTAGATGTCCGGCATCGATCGTAGAAGCTTAATGGTGATGTCGGTTCTCGGCGCCACGATGGGGCTCCGGGGCACGGCCCAGGCGGCGCCGAACGGGTATCCCGAGAACTATCAGAAGATCATCGACGACGCCCATAACGAGGGCAGCCTCCTCATTTACTCGATTATGTCGCCGGAAAACTGGCGTCCCGTGATCGAGGGCTTCAACAAGCTCTACCCGAAGATCAAGGTCGAGACCCTGGATCTCCCCGCCTCCCGCGAGAGCTTCGAGCGATATCTGGCCGAGCGGAGCACCAACAGCCGCACCTGCGACCTCATCGCGACGGCCGATCCGGGCGGATGGATCGATTTCCAGGAGCGCGGTGAAGTCCTCGACTACCTATCGCCTGAAGCGAAGGCCTGGCCGGATTGGTCAAAGCCGTTTCCCGGCGTCTACACCGTCTCGTCCGACCCCATGGCGCTGATCTGGAACAACACGCTGGTGGCCGACGGCAAGCGTCCCAAGACACTTGCCGAGTTCGTCGAGCTTGCGGTCGCAAACGAGAAGACCTGGCGCAACCGCATCACCAGCTACGGCGTGCATCAAACAACTTTCGGCTACGGCATCAGCTATGCGTTCGTGAAGCAGCACGGCGAAAAGGCCTGGGACTGGTTCGCCCAACTTGCAAAGCTCTCGCCCCGATTCGAGCGCTCCGGCGGCCCAATGACCGAGAAGGTCACCTCCGGCGAATACACCATGGGCTTCTTCGTTTCGGCCATCACCTTCTGGCCGCGCCTGAACGATCCGGCGCGGGCAAAGATCCTCGGCTGGAGCTTCATCGGAGACGGTCAGCCGGTCGTGCTGCGTGGCATCGCGATTCCGAAGGGATCGAAGAACGTCAACGCAGCAAAACTGATGCTCGACTACGTCGTCTCGGAGGACGGTCAGCGCGCATTCGGACGGGGCGGCCTGACGCCGGCACGCCCCGGTGTGAAGCCGGGCGACGGAATCCGCCACACCTACTCGTCGATCGTGGAAGCCGTCGGCGAGCAGAACATCTGCTACATCGGCTACGATCGGGACGCGGTGCGGGACTACGACAGCTTCCTCGCGCGCTGGAAAAAGACCTTCAATGTCGCTTGACGCAAGCAGCGCACTGGGGTCATCGGCCGCGGACGCCTTGCCGAAGCCGCTGCCCGGCCGCGATACCGTCATCCAGTATGGCATGGCGCTGCTGACAATTGTCCTGATCGCAGCGCCTCTCCTGCCCGTTCTCTATCAATCTTTCCTGGATCGTGCGCTCTACGATTCCGGCCAGCAACTGACGCTGGGCAATTTCGGGCGCCTGCTTCGCACCGACGGCTTCGCGCTCGTCATCTGGAACACGTTCGTGTTCGCCACCCTCACCACCGTGATTTCGCAGACGCTGGGCACGCTGGCGGCGGTGCTGTTCGGCCGCACCGACATGCCGTTTGCCCGGTTGTTCGGCGAGCTCTTCCTGTGGCCGATCTATCTCTCGGCGCTGGTACTGTCGTTCGGCTGGTACACGATCTACGGACCGGCCGGCTACCTCACGCTTCTGGTTCAGTCGATCTTCGACGGCGCGCCCTGGAATCTCTACTCGCTGCCAGGCATGGCGATGATCGCAGGCGTCTCGCAAGCACCGGTCGCCTACATCTACTGCATGTCGTCGGCCTCGATCACCGACCCGACTTTGGAGGAAGCCGCGCGCGTGACCGGCGCCGGCACCTTGAGGACCTTGTGGCGGATCACGCTGCCGCTCCTCATGCCGGCGATCGCCTATAGTGCCGTGCTGAACTTCACTGTGGGACTGGAACTCCTCGCGATTCCGCTGGTGTTCGGAGATCCCGCCGGCATCACTGTGCTGACCACGTTCCTCTACAACAACGGCGTGGCGTCGGCCCGCCCCGATCACGGGCTGGTGGCAACGGCTGCCGTGCTGATGCTTGCCGTCGTCTGCGTGTTGGTGTGGCTACAAGGACGCCTGCTCGGCAATACAAGGCGCTTCGTCACGCTCGGCGGCAAGGCCACGCGACCGCGCCCTTTCCGCCTGAACAACCTGCGCTGGCCGCTTTGCATCGTCTCGGCGATCTACATCACCGCAACTGTCGTGATGCCGATCGGCGCGCTGCTGCTGCGCGCCTTCACGAGCCTGCTGTCGCCGATGGTGCCGATCAGCGAGGTGCTGACGCTCGGCAACTTCGCCAACATACTCGAATACCCGGTCTACCCGCGTTCGATCTGGAACTCGCTGATCGTCAGTTCGGTCGGTGGCGTCGTCGCCACTGCGATGGTCGCCCTGATCGCCATCATCGTGCTGCGGTCCGACTTCCGCTGGCGTGGCGCGCTACACTACGTCGCACTGTTTCCCCGTGCCGTGCCCGGCGTCGTCGCCGGCATCGGTTTCTTCTATGCGTTTGCGCTCGTGCCCGGCTTGGGCGGCCTCCGAAACACGATCTGGATTCTGGTTGCCGCCTTCACGATGCACTTCATTCCTGTGGGGCTCGGTGCCGTTGCTCCGATGTTGTTGCAGATGAGCCCGGATTTCGATCGCGCCGCCCGTACGCAGGGCGCGGACTGGTGGACGACGAGCCGGCGCATCGTTTTGCCTTTGTTGCGGCCGGCACTCGTTGCCTGCTTCATCATCCTCTTCATCACGTTCTTCAAGGAATACACGACAGCGATCTTCCTGTTCGCTCCCGGCAGCGAAGTGATCGGGACCACGCTGCTCCAGGCATGGACGCAGGGCGAGGTCGGTCTGGTGTCCGCGCTGGCGACGATCCAGATCCTGGTCATCGGCGTCTGTGTCACGGCGGCGCGCGCTTTTCTCGGAGTGAAGCTTTATGGCTGAGTTGCTGATCGAGAACCTGCACAAGCGGTACGGACCGGTCAAAGCGATCGACGACGTCAACATCCACGTTGCCGATGGCGAGTTCGTCACGCTGCTGGGGCCGTCAGGGTGCGGCAAGTCAACAACGCTCGGCGCCATTGCCGGACTGGATCAACCGACGAGCGGACGCATCCGCGTCGGCAACAAGACCTATTTCGACGGAGAAAAGGGAATCTTCCTGCCGCCGGAAGCGCGCCATTGCGGGCTCGTGTTCCAGAGCTACGCTTTGTGGCCGCACATGACGGTCTATGACAACGTCGTGTTTCCGCTCAAGCTGCGCAAGGTATCGACCGCCGACTGCAAGCGCCGCGTCGAGGAGAGTCTCGCTCTCGTCGAGATGGAGCGCTTTCAGGACCGCTATCCGCATCAGCTCTCGGGCGGCCAGCAGCAGCGGGTCGCGCTCGCGCGAACGTTGGTCTACCAGCCCGAAATCCTCCTGCTCGACGAGCCCCTGTCGAATCTCGACGCAAAGCTGCGCGATCGCGCCCGGACCTGGCTTGCCGAACTGCGCACGCGCCTCGGCCTGACGACGATCTACGTGACGCACGACCAGGTCGAAGCGCTGGCACTGTCCGACCGCATCGTGGTCATGAATGGCGGCCGCATCAGCCAGATCGGCTCGCCCCAAGAGATCTACACGCGGCCGGCAGACAGTTTCGTCGCCGACTTCATCGGAACGACCAATTTCCTGAACGGCGACGTGGTCGGGGCGCCCGACGGCGATGGACAGACACTGGTCAGTCTCGCCGATGGTCAGCGCGTTCTGATCAAGTCCGACAAACGTCCATCCCTCGGCGACAAGGTCACGTTTGCCTATCGCCCCGAGCAGATGCGCCTGACGGCGGCCAACGATCAGGCGATCGGAGGTTCGATCGTCGAAGCCGACGTGGTCAGCCATTCCTATGTTGGCGGCCGATGGCAAATCGGATTGAGCGTCGGCGGAAATCAGATCCGCATCGAAACCCAGGAGGCAACGACTGACCGCCAGTTGCGCCTGTGGCTGCCTGTCACCGGCGGCATCCTGTTTACAGAACGGAACCATGGTAAATCCCACTGACGCCACCTCTCCCGAAAGCGGACTGCATCAGGCCGACTACACCCCCGGTGTCCGCGGCCCGCTGACAGGGCTCCGCGTCATCGACCTCTCGAGGCTGGTCGCAGGCAATCTGCTCACCCAGCATCTCGCCGACTTCGGCGCCGACGTCATCAAGGTCGAGCCGCGCGAAGGCGATACGCTGCGCGGCTGGCGCACCAAGGGTGTCGAAACCAACTGGAAGA
The DNA here is from genome assembly GCF_051810765.1 of Bradyrhizobium sp. 604_D8_N2_3. Classification (NCBI taxonomy): domain Bacteria; kingdom Pseudomonadati; phylum Pseudomonadota; class Alphaproteobacteria; order Hyphomicrobiales; family Nitrobacteraceae; genus Bradyrhizobium; species Bradyrhizobium sp. 604_D8_N2_3. Next base: position 5,184,603 of record NZ_JBPWPM010000001.1, read on the forward strand.
TCCATTCGCGCAACAAGCGCAGCATCTGCCTGGAATTCCGTCACGACGAAGCGGTGCCGCTGATCCGCAAGATGATTCCCGGCGCCGCGATGCTAGTCGAGAGTTTCCGTCCCGGCACGCTCGAGCAGATGGGGCTCTCGCCGGAGGAACTGCTGCGGCTGGAGCCCAAGCTTGTGATCGTTCGCATATCGGGATGGGGGCAGACCGGCCCCTATCATCGCCGGCCCGGCTTCGGGACATTGGTGGAAGGCTTTTCGGGTTTCGCCGAGATGAACGGCTTCCCCGATCGAGAGCCGGTATTGCCGCCTATGTATCTGGCCGATGCCCTGTCCGGTCTCACCGGAGCGTTCGCAGCCATGGCGGCGCTGCGGGAAGTCGAGATCAACGGCGGAAAGGGACAGGTGATCGACCTGCCGCTGCTCGACCCGATCGTCAACTCGCTCGGGCCTCAGGCGGCAAATTACCGTTTGACCGGCGTGGTCAAACCGCGCAGCGGGAGCCGCTCGAGCGGCTCGGTACCGCGCAATGTCTACCGCACGCTCGATGGCGGCTGGGTTTGCCTGTCGGCATCCACGCAAGGCATGGCGATGCGGGTGCTGCGTTCGATCGGCCGCCCGGAACTCTGCGAGGATCCAAAGTTCAAGACCAACGAGCAGAGGCTCGTCCATGTCGCCGAACTCGACAAGATCATCGGCGATTTCATCGCGACACGAACGGTCGACGACAACGTCGCCTTCTTCGAGGCGGCCGAGGTCACGATCGGTCCGGTCAACGACACCGTCCGCTTGATGAACGATCGCCACGTGCAGGCCCGGCGACTGCTGGCCGACTATCCCGACGAGGACATGGGAACGTTCCCGATGCACGCCGTCCCGGTACGCCTGTCCGAGACGCCCGGAAGCATCCGGACGCCTGCGCCACGCCTCGGTCAGCACAGTCGCACCATCCTGGCCGAAGCCGGCCTCAGCCCTGACGACATCGATGCCGCCCTCGCCTCGGGCGTTGTGAAGGAAACCAGCACATGACAGTTGAACGAAAATTCCCCGTCTGGCGCTCTGCGCTGTTCGTACCCGCGAACGTCGAGCGGTTCGTGGTCAAGGCCGTCGAGCGCGGCGCGGACGCGCTGATCATCGATCTCGAGGACAGCGTGCCGCTGGCTGAAAAGGCCAACGCTCGAAAGCTGATCCCGGGCATCGTGAAGCGCTTTCGCGACACCGGAAGTTCCGATGTCATGGTGCGGATCAACCAGCCGCTCGAATTGGCGGTGCCCGATCTGGAAGCGGCTGTCATCGCCGGCGTGGACGCGATCAAGATCACCAAGGTCGAAGGCGCCGAGCATCTGCGCCTGCTCGACGAGATGGTGACCAGACTGGAGATCGAGCGCGGATTGCCCATCGGCAAGATCTGGTTTGTCGGCCTGATCGAGGCGCCCGGTCCTCTCTCCAGGGCTCACGAGATCGCGCGATCGATCCCGCGGCTGGCCGGCATTTCACTGGGTGCGGAAGATTATGCCACCGCCATCGGCGCCAAGCCGACGGAAGAAACCCTGTTGATGCCGAAGCAACAGGTCGTGCAGGCAGCCCGCGCCGCCGGCATCATGCCGCTCGGCACCATCGGCTCAGTCGCCGATTTCTCCGATCTGGAAGGATACACAAGGATCGTCAGGCGCTCTGCGGACTTTGGCTTCGTGGGCTCTGCCTGTATCCATCCGTCGCTGGTGCCGATCCTGAACGAGGGTTTCAGCCCCTCCGCCAAGGAGGTGGCGGACGCCGAGCGCGTCGTTGCGCTCAACAAGCAGGCGGCTGCCGAGGGCCGCGCATCCTTCGCCATCGACGGCAAGATGATTGATATTCCGATCGTGCAGCGCGCCGAAGCGCTGCTCGAACGCGCGCAAGCAATCGCCGCCCGCGCGCATCGCCCTCGTTGATTGTGCCACCCCAGCGCGGCGCGAAGCGCCGTCTCTGGGGGCCAAGGACATTCGATAGAGCGCGCGCCAGCCCTTACGCCACCGCCCTCACCTTGCTGATGAAGCCGTCGACCTCCGACGTCAGCGAGGTCGACTGGCTCGACAGGTTGGCGGCGGCCTTCAGCACGCCGGACGCGGCGCGGCCGGTCTCGTTCGCCGCTGACGATACGGTTGCGATGTTGCGGGTGACGGTCGAGGTCGCTTCCGCCGTGTGCTGCACGGTGTTTGCGATCTCGGCGGTGGCCTTGTTCTGCTCCTCGATGGCGGCGGCGATGACGCGGTTGATACTCGAGACCTCCTCGATTGTCTTGACGATGCCGTCGATCGCCGAGACCGCCTTCTGCGTCGCCCCCTGGATCTCCGTGATCTGGGCGCTGATCTCTTCGGTCGCCTTCGCCGTCTGCGAGGCCAGGTTCTTCACCTCGCTCGCCACCACCGCAAAACCCCTGCCGGACTCGCCGGCGCGGGCTGCCTCGATCGTCGCGTTCAGCGCCAGCAGGTTGGTCTGGCCGGCGATCGAGGTGATGAGGCCTATGACCTCGCCGATGCGATCGGCGCCGTCGGCAAGCGCGCGCATGGTGCTGTCGGTTTCCTTGACGGTGACGACCGCCTGCTCGGTGGCGCGCGTCGCCTGCTCGACTTGACGGTTGATCTCGCGGATCGAGGCGTTGAGCTCCTCCGCAGCAGCCGCCACGGTCTGCACGCCGCCGCCGACCTGGTCGGCAAGGGTCGAGGCCGAGCCGGCCTGGGTCTGGGCCTCGGCTGCCGTGCCCGACATCGAGCGCGCGGTCGTCTCCAGCTCGCCCGAGGCGCTCGACAGCGTCTGTACCATCTGGCCGATGCGGCTTTCGAATTGCCGCACGAGGCCGGACAATTCGGATGCACGCTTCTCCTTGTCGGCGCGCTCGGCGGCCTGGTCGCCGGACAAGCGCTCGGCGTTGATCATGGCTTCCTTGAACACCTGGAGCGCCGCGGCCATGCGGCCGATCTCGTCGTTGCGGCCGAGACCCGGCACCTCGCCGGCGAAATCATGCGCCGCGAAACGGGTCATGACACCGGTGATCGCGGTCAGCGGCCGGGTGACGCGGTTGCGCATCAGCATCAGCCCGCCGATCGTCAGCGCCAGCGAGGCCGGCACCAGCAGGCCGAACAGGATCAGGCTGAAGCGGGCGCGCGAGGCGCCGTCTTCGGCCCGCGAGATCATGTTGGCGAGCGCGGTTTGTGTGACGATCACGACGTTGTTGGCGCCGACAAGCTGACGATCGCGGTAGTCGATGCCTGCGACGCCGGCGGGCTCGCCGGCGAGCAGCTTGGTCGCAATGGCATTGCGTTCGTCGCTGAGCGCGCCGGAAATTTCCGGCTCGGCGTTACGGATCGCCTGCAACAGCTCGGGCGAGGCCACATTCGGGCTGAGATCGCGCACGACCACCCAGGACTGCTGGATGCGGCCGCGCAGATCGGCAAAGGTGACGCCATCGGCGGCGGTCCAGGTCTTGTTGGCGAGGATCGAGGAGAACTGGATCAGAATGGTCTGGCCGGCATTGGCGCGGGCCTGCCAGGAGGCCTGCTTGGCGATCAGGAGGCGATCGACCACGGGATCGATCAGCGTCATCGCGTTGTCGACATGGGCGGTGACGTCGCCGATCGCGTCCATATAGGCGTCGCTGATCCTGGCCCAGCTCGGTTGCAGGTTCGCGTCACGCGCCGCCTTCTCCTGCTTCAGCGCAGTGACCGCGCGCGGCCGCAGCTCCTCGAGCTGCGCCCAGATGCCGCGGAGCTTGTCGAGCTTTTCGGCAAGACCGGGCGCTTCAGCAGAGGCGAGGCTCTGCAAGGCCTGCGCGTAATTCTTCTGCACGGTGGCTCGCTGGTCGGCGAGACTGCTCATGACGCTGTCGGGCGCGGGGGCAGCCGACGCCAGATAGCTCAGCGTGTCACCGCGCTCCAGGCGGAAAATCACGAGCGTATTGGTCAGGTCGCGGCTGGCGACCGCGAGCGAGACGATGCGGTTGCTGTCCGAGTAGCGGGTGACCGCGAGCTTCAGCGCATAGGCGCAGATGACGACGAGGACGAGACCGAGAGACCCAACCACCGCCCCGAGGATGCGGGCGACCGAACGCTGCTTTTGCATCGACTGATCCATATTGCCGCCAAGACGCGGTTCGCGGGCAATCTACGGAGCGAACGATGAGATTTGATTTAAGATTGAACGGCTTTGGCTACCAATCTCTTCCGGGAAAATACGGAAACCGGTAGTTCGATACTCCCCTCAGACCCGTGCGTCCGAGGGTGCCCGCTGCTTGAGCAGCCGGGCGCAGACGAGACCAAGCGCCACCATGATCGCGGCGCTCGTGAGCAGGGTCGAGACCTTGCCACCGTGCTGGAGGCCAAGCCCATAGGCGATCGGGCCAACGGTCTGCCCCATGAAGAAGAAGAACGAATGCAGCGACATCGCCGTCGCCCGCGCCCCGATCGACAGCTCGCTGGCAAACACCTGCAGGCAGCCGTGGATCATGTAGAAGCCCCAGCCCATCGCCAGCATGCTGGCGAATTGCAGCTTCCATCCGGGACCGAAGGCGAGCACGCCGAGCTGCAGTCCGACGAGGCCCGCGCCCGCAATCATCATGCCCCTGACGCCGAGCCACGGCAGGAAGCGTGAGACCGTGAAGGTGTAGAACAATCCGCCGATCGCAAAGCCCGCGATCACGATGCCCGCGATCGACGGCGACTTCTCGCCGAGATCGAACAGCAGCGCGGCGATGAATGGAAACAGGCCGAATACGCAGCAGCCCTCGACGAAGACAGCCGAGTAGCAGTAGCGCGTGTTGGGGTTGGCGAAGATGGTCCGGTAGCCCTGCCGCAAGGCCTTCAGATCGGTCTTCGGCGGCGCCGTCAGCGCGGCACCGCGAAAGCCCGCCGCCACCGCAACGGCCGCGATCAGGCCGAGCGCGCCGAGCATCATGAGCACACCGCGCCAGCCGATGAGTTCACCGATGATGCCGGAGGCGGTCGCGCCGAGCAGATTGCCGGTCATCGACCCCGCAAGCGTGCGGCCGATCGCGACCTGCCGCTTGGCCGGTGCGACGAGGTCGGCGGTCAGGCCGAGGGCGACCGGAAACACGCCACCGGAGGCGATCCCGGCGAGGATGCGGCTCGCGAATAGGCCCGAGAAGGTGGTCGCGACCGCGCCAAGAATGCAGGAGACGCCAAGCAGCGCCAGGCACAGTGTCATCAACCGCGCCTTGCCGAACAGGTCGGCAGCGGCTCCGATCACCGGTTGAACCAGCGCGTAGATCAAGGCGTAGCCGGCCGCGATGCTGGCGGCCGTCGTGATGCTGATCGAAAAATCTTCCGCGACATGCGGCAGGACGGGATCGAGCGCGCGCGTGGACAACGCCGCCGAGAAGCTCGCGAGCGCGATGATATTGATCGCGGGCGGAAACTTCTGGTCGGACGACGGCCCGGTCGCAGGCTGGGACATCAGCGCGTTGTGCTTTTCGTCACCGCGTCGAATGCCATCAGCGTGCGGATCAGCCCTTCGAACTCGCGCAGCGGCACCATGTTGGGCCCGTCCGAGGGCGCGCGATCAGGGTCGGGATGGGTCTCGATGAAGACGCCGGCAACGCCGACCGCGACGGCTGCACGGGCCAGCACCGGCACGAATTCACGCTCGCCGCCCGAGGACGTCCCCTTCCCGCCCGGCTGCTGCACTGAATGGGTGGCGTCGAAGATCACGGGCGCGCCGGTGGTGCGCGCCAGGATCGGCAGCGCGCGCATGTCGGAGACCAGCGTGTTGTAGCCGAACGAGGCGCCGCGCTCGGTGACGAGCACGTTGGGATTGTTCGCGGTCGTGATCTTGGTCACGACATTGGCCATGTCCCAGGGCGCAAGGAATTGCCCCTTCTTGACGTTGACGACCTTGCCCGTCACGGCGGCCGCCAGCAGCAAATCGGTCTGCCGGCACAGGAAGGCCGGGATCTGGAGGATGTCCACGGCTTGCGCCACCTCGGCGCACTGCGCGGCGTCATGCACGTCGGTCAGGACCGGCAAGCCGAGGGAGGCGCGGATCTCGGCGAAGATCGGCAGCGACTGTGCGAGCCCGAGACCGCGCGCTGCCGACGCGCTGGTGCGGTTGGCCTTGTCGAACGAGGTCTTGTAGACGAGGCCGATCTTCAGCCGCGCGGCAATCTCCTTCAGCGCGGAGGCCACCTCCAGCGCATGCTGGCGGCTTTCGAGCTGGCACGGCCCGGCAATGATCGAGATCGGCAGATCATTGCCGAACTTGACCGTGCCAATGGTGACGACCGGCGCTGCTGACGTCGAAGAGCTCAAGGCCAATGTCCCTCGTTTCGGCGCGACCATAGCCGCCATCAGGGTCGGATCAACCCCATTCGCCCCGGGCCACCCGAATATCAGGGTTGCGCCGGGGTTCCGTGCGAGGCCCTTGCGCCGGCGGCCCCTTACTTCACCGCCGAGAAGGCGGTCGGCGTCAGGAGCTGGCTGACGATGTTGCCGACGATCTGGCCGTCCGCTTCGCTCTCGGCACGCGCCTTCATCCAGTCCGGGTCGGTCATGAACTTGCCCCACTTCGCTTCGCGGTCGGCGAGCGAATCCCACGCCAGGAAATAGGTCAGCTCCTGGTTGGAATCGCCGATCAGCGTGGTGAAGAACCCGGCCTGCTTGATGCCGTGCTTCTCCCAGAGCTTCAGCGTGACCGTCTCGAACCGCTTCAGGAGCGCCGGCAGGCGGCCGGGCACGCAACGGTAGATGCGCATTTCATAGATCATTCTTGTTCCTCCCTGATGACGTCGGGGGTTATAGCGGCTGGCCGTGACGGTGTCTTCGGCCCTGCCCGATGCCGCCCGCGGCGTCTGGCGCATGGCTTGCCGGCCCCGATCGCACCCGGTTCCCGTAATGCTGCCGCAATGATACTGCCGCTACAACGCTTCGGTTGAGGCTCAGGTGCGGATCATGCGGATTTTGCTCGTCGAGGATGAAGCGGAGATGGCCGGGGCGCTGGCCTCGGCGCTCAAACGGTACGACATGATCGTCGATCACGTGCCAACGCTTGCCGAGGCCGAAGAGGCCATTTCCGCCGACGTGCACGCCGCCGTGCTGCTCGATCGCCAGCTGCCCGACGGCGACGGTCTTGCCCTGATCCCGAAACTGAGAGCGCGCGCCGACGGTGTGCCGATCATCGTGTTGACGGCACGCGGCGAGCTCGCCGATCGCGTCGCCGGGCTCGACAGCGGGGCGGATGATTATCTGGCAAAACCATTCGCGGTGGAGGAATTGCTGGCGCGCCTGCGCGCGGTGTTGCGCCGGCCCGCCGGGCTTCAGCCCGATATCATTCGCGCCGGCCGCCTCACCTTCGACTTCGGCCATCGCGAGGCGAGCGTCGACGGGGCTCCGCTCGAACTGCCGCGGCGGGAGCTCCTTGTGCTCGAAGCCCTGGTCCGCCGTATGGGCCGGACCGTGCTGCGATCGGCGCTGGAGGAAGCGGTCTACAGCTTCGACGACGAGATCCAGTCGAACGCACTCGATACGCATGTCTCGCGGCTGCGCCGCAAGCTTGCCGAAGCCGACGCGCACGTGGAGATCCACGGCATCCGCGGCGTCGGCTATCTCCTGAAGAAACTGCCGTGAGCAGGCACTCCGACCCATATTGCCTGCGCTCTCGGCTGAGCTGGCGCCTGCTTTCGCTCCAGGCCGCGCTGTTCGTCGCTTTGGTCGTCGTGATCATCGGCGCGCTTTGCGCTACAGGCTTCGTGCTGGTCCAACGGGACGAAGATCGCGTGATCGACGTCGTCCAGAGCGCGCTCGCGCGCGACGCAGCCGGCGGCCTGACGCTGCGGCCGACGGCTGAGCTGAAAGCGTTGCGCGAAGAGGCCCCCGACCTCTGGTTGCTGGTTCGCGACAGGCAGGGGCATTCGCTCAGTGAAGGCCCCGTGCCGGCTGAATTCGCGGGGATCGGCGGCGCCCTCGACCAGATCAGCCAGGCGCGGCTCGGCTGGCAGCTCTTCGAGGACGACCCGCGCAAGCCGGCGGCGCGGTTGAAACGCATCGACACGGCCGCCGGCAACGTGCAGGTCATCACGGCGACGCAGGGCAAGCTCAGCGGCGCCAAGGCGGTGTTCACGACGTCACTCGTGTTGCTGGGCATCGCGCTCCCCGGCCTGCTGTTGATGGGGACCGCGACGTTCATCGCGACGCCGATGGTCGTGCAGCGCGCTTTCAGAGGATTGGACGCGACGGCAGACCAGGCCCGGCGGATCGATATCCATCAGCGCGGCGCGCGGCTGTCGGTGGAGCAGATTCCGCTTGAAGTCGTGCCGCTCGTGGCCGCGGTCAATGACGCTCTGGCGCGGCTCGATCAGGGTTACGCCCGCCACAAGCGCTTCGTTGCCGACGCCGCGCACGAGCTGCGTACGCCGATCGCGATCCTGAACACGCGGCTGGAGTCATTGCCGTCGGGACCGGACAAGACCCGCCTGATCGAGGATGCGGCGCGACTCGCGACGCTTGCCGAGCAATTGCTGGATATCCAGCGGCTCGACCGTTGCGGGCATCCATTCGTGCCGGTCGACCTGGTCTCCGTCGCGCAAGGCGTTGCCGCCGACCTCGCACCGCTCGCGATTGCGGCCGGCTATGAGCTGTCCTTCGACGCGCCTGCGGCGCGGATCGACGTACTCGGCGACGCGGCCGCGCTCGAACGCGCGCTGACCAACCTCGTGCAGAATGCCATCCAGCACGGCCCTCGCCGCGGCACGATCGTCATTCGCGTCAGCCGCCCCGCCAGCATCGAGGTCACCGACGAGGGCGCGGGCATTCCGGCCGATCAACGCGAGCTGATCTTCGAGCCGTTCTATCGGCTCACGCCGCTCGATCGCGGCGCCGGCCTCGGCCTCAACATGGTGCACGAGATCATGCTCCTGCATGGCGGTCACGTTTCGGTCCTGGACGGACCGAACGGCGGTGCGTGCTTCAGGATGACGCTGCCGCCCCTGCAACAGGGCTAATTCAATTCGTCTCTGCGTCTCAAGCGCAATGCTGTCGCAATGCGCTCAGGCGACTCTTCGACCGCCTCACCTCTGATTTGCGAGGCGCAATCGAAATGCCGGAGTGCGCATGCCCAACGATTTCCTCTCATTCTTCCTGTCCTGGATGTCGGCCCCGCGGCGGGTCGGCGCGATCGCGCCTTCGGGCGCTGCCCTTGCCGATCTCATCACCCGCGAGATCACCGCAACGACCGGCCCGATCCTCGAGCTCGGCCCCGGCACCGGCGCTTTCACCTACAAGCTCCTGAAACGCGGCGTGCGCCAGCAGGACCTCACGCTGATCGAATACGGTTCGGACTTCACGAAGCTCCTGCAAATTCGTTTTCCCGGCGCGCGCGTGTTGTGGATGGATGCAGGGCGGCTTACGACGGAGCGGCTCTATGACGGCGCGCCGGTCGGCGCCGTGGTCAGCGGCCTGCCGCTGCTCAATATGTCGACGCGCAAGGTCGTCTCCATCATCGGCGGTGCGTTCCGCTACGTCCGCCCGGGAGGCGCGTTCTATCAATTCACCTACGGGATGAGCTGCCCCGTACCACGGCCGGTGCTCGACCGGCTGGGCTTGCGTGCAAAGCTGGTGGATCGCGCCTTGCTGAACGTGCCGCCGGCCGCCGTCTACAAGCTGACGCGACGGCCGCAGATGAAGATCGTCACGGGAACGATTGCGCCTGATGCCTCAATGCCGGTCGCGCCGGCGCCGATGCACCTCGTGCGCGACTACACCGCCGCGCCCTGAGGCATCACACCAGCCGCGACTGCACCATCGCCGCCTGGATGAACGAGGCGAAGAGAGGATGAGGCTCGAAGGGCCGCGACTTCAGCTCGGGGTGGAACTGGACGCCGATGAACCAGGGATGATCCTCGTACTCGACGATCTCCGGCAGCACGCCGTCGGGCGAGAGGCCGGAAAATTTCAGCCCATGCTGCTCGAGGCGGTCCTTGTAGGCGGTGTTGACCTCGTAGCGGTGGCGGTGGCGCTCGGAAATCTCGGTCGCGCCGCCATAGACCTGCGAGACGCGGCTGCCGCGGTTGAGCGCCGCGGGATAGGCGCCCAGACGCATCGTGCCGCCGAGATCGCCGGCCTTGGAGCGCTTCTCGAGCTCGTTGCCGCGCAGCCATTCGGTCATCAGGCCGACCAGCGGCTCCTTGGTCGGGCCGAACTCGGTGGAGTTGGCGTCCTCGATGCCGACGAGGTTTCGTGCGGCTTCGATCACCGCCATCTGCATGCCGAAGCAGATGCCGAAATATGGCACGTCGCGCTCGCGCGCGAACTGCGCCGCGCGGATCTTGCCTTCGGCGCCGCGCTGGCCGAAGCCGCCCGGCACCAGAATGCCGTTGACGTGCTCGAGGAACGGCGCGGGATCTTCCTTCTCGAAGATCTCGCTCTCGATCCAGTCGAGATTGACCTTCACCTTGTTGGCGATGCCGCCATGCGAGAGCGCCTCGATCAGCGACTTATACGCATCCTTCATCCCGGTATATTTGCCGACGATGGCGATGGTGACATTGCCTTCGGGATTGCGGACGCGCTCGTTGATCTGCTGCCAGCTTCGCAGCTCCGGCGGAATCCGCGAGCCGATGCCGAAGGCGGCGAGCACTTCGTCGTCCAGGCCCGCGTTATGATAGGCCTCGGGCACGGCGTAGATGTTGTCGACGTCGCGCGCCTCGATCACGGCGCTTTCGCGCACGTTGCAGAACAGCCCGAGCTTGCGCCGTTCTTCCTTCGGGATCTCGCGGTCGGTGCGGCAGAGCAGGATGTCCGGCTGGATGCCGATCGAGCGCAGCTCCTTCACCGAGTGTTGCGTCGGCTTGGTCTTCAGCTCGCCCGCGCTCGGGATGTAAGGCAGCAGCGTCAGATGGATGTAGACGGCATGATCGCGCGGCAGCTCGTTCTTGAGCTGACGAATCGCCTCGAAGAAAGGCAGGCCCTCGATGTCGCCGACGGTGCCGCCGATCTCGACCAGCACGAAGTCGTAATCGTCATTGCCGGAGAGGACGAATTCCTTGATGGCGTTGGTGACATGCGGAACCACCTGGATGGTCGCGCCGAGATAATCGCCGCGCCGCTCCTTGGAGATGATGTCCTGGTAGATGCGCCCGGTGGTGATGTTGTCCTGCTTGGTCGCAGGCCGGCCGGTGAAGCGCTCGTAGTGACCGAGATCGAGATCGGTCTCCGCGCCGTCATCGGTCACGAACACTTCGCCGTGCTGATACGGCGACATCGTTCCGGGATCGAGGTTGAGATAGGGGTCGAGCTTGCGGAGGCGGACCTTGTAGCCCCGGGCTTGCAACAGGGCACCGAGTGCCGCTGAAGCCAGACCTTTGCCGAGCGAAGAGACCACGCCGCCGGTGATGAATATGTACCGCGCCATGGGACTTAACCTCTAATCCCTCGAATTCGATTCGCCAAAGCGATTCGTATTCCGCCCCAAATAATTTGCGGGCCTGTGGGTGAGCCAAAACTAAGAGTGGTGACAGAGCCTTGATGGGGATTTTTGATGCAGGACGGTAGAAGCCGCCCTGCATGGCCCCCCTGCTTTATTGCGAGCGCGGCACCTGCGGGCCGGCTGGCGCCTGGTTCTGCTGCTGTTCGTCGGCCTTCTTCAGCGAATCCAGGATGCCACCCGAGGTCGGCGGCGCGATCGGGGCGCCTCCGGCCGGCTGGGTCTGGGACGCCGGCGCGCCGATGATCGACGAAGGCGCCCGGTTGTAGCCGGCATGCCAGGACAGGAACAGGCTGGTGAGGAAGAAGCCCCCAGCCAGGATCGCGGTGGTCCGCGTCAAAAGGTTCGCGGTGCCGCGGCTGGACATGAAGCCCGCGCCCCCGCCCATGCCGAGGCCGCCGCCTTCCGACTTCTGGAGCAGGACGGCGCCGATCATGACGGCGACGATCATGAGGTGAATGACGATGACAACAGTCTGCATAGTGTCCTTCCGTCACAAGCCGACAGCGCCGAGACGGCGGCCGATCGCGCTTCGCGGGTTTTCCTGAAGTTGCGCGGTGTTACACGATCAGAAGAGGCATTGCCACCCCCCGATCGGCCACGGCCGCGCTTTGAGATTAGCTAGGGGCAGCCCTTCGCAATCGCAAGGAAATCGGCCGCCTTCAGGCTGGCGCCGCCGACCAGCGCGCCGTTGACGTTTTTCACGGACATCAGCTCGGCCGCGTTCGACGGCTTGACCGAGCCGCCATAGAGGATCCGCATCCTGGCCCCGTCCGCCCTGAACCGGGAGGTCAGGAGTTCCCGGATAAAGCCATGAATCTGCTCGACATCCTTGGCCGTCGGGGTCAGGCCGGTACCGATCGCCCAGACCGGCTCATAGGCCACGACCAGGTTGGCGGCGGTCGAGCCGTCCGGCAGCGAGCCGTCGAGCTGGCCGCGCAGGATGTCCAGTGTCTGGCCGGCATCGCGCTGGCCTTGCGTCTCACCGATGCAGACGATCGCGGTGACGCCGGCGCGCCAGGCGGCCTCGGCCTTCTGCCGGATCAGGGCATCGCCCTCGCCGTGGTCGGCGCGACGCTCGGAATGGCCGACGATGATGGCAGTCGCACCGGCATCGGCCAGCATTTCGGCAGCGATATCGCCGGTATGGGCGCCGGAGGCCTTGGGGTGGCAATCCTGCGCCCCGACCGCGACCTTGCTTCCGCGCGCCCTGTCGGCGAAGGCCGCGATCAGGGTCGCCGGCGGGCAGACCAGCAGGTCGGCCTTGGCGGCCACCTCTGCCGCGCCTTTGAGCATGGCGTCGAATTCGGCAGCCGAGCCCTTGAGGCCGTTCATTTTCCAATTGCCGGCGATCAGCGGTCGGATGGCGTCGGTCATGTCAATTTCCAGCAAAATGAGGTTTGTGCATGCGCTAGCAGAGCTGTCGCGGCAGTTCCAGAGAGCTAAGGCTTTTAACCGCAGCGTCGAGGGACCGCGTGGCCTGAGGTTGCGGGGGGAAAGCCGCCACTTTATGATGATTGATCAATTTGGTGACGCGCTTTTGCGGAATCTGCATTAAGACGCGCTCCCGTTCCCCTCCTGCCAAACAAGTTGGACCAAATGCTTCGAGGAATGCGCAAGGCCTCATCAAACTGGCTCGGCAAGTCCATTATGGCCGTGGTGATGGGCGTGTTGATCATCAGTTTCGGCGTTTGGGGCATCGCCGACATCTTCAAAGGCTTCGGGCAGTCCACGGTGGCCAAGGTCGGCAGCACCGAGATTTCGTTGAACGAGTTCCGGCAGACCTATACCGACCGCTTGCAACAGATCAGCCGCCAGTTCGGCCGGCCGCTGACGCCTGACCAGGCGCGTGCCTTCGGCCTCGACCGCCAGGTGCTCCAGCAGACGATCGCGGAAGCCGCCCTCGACGAAGAGGCCCGCCGGCTCGGGCTCGGCCAGTCCGACGAGCAGATCCGCCAGGTCATCATGAACGACCCCAACTTCAAGGGCGTCGGCGGCAGCTTCGATCCGAACCGCTTCCAGGCCGTGATCCGCAATTTCGGCTATACCGAGCAGCGCTACGTCTCCGAGCAGCGCAAGGTGTCGCTGCGCCGGCAGATCACCGGCACGATCGGCGCCGGCCTCGAACCGCCGAAGGCCATGATCGACGTGCTGACGCGCTTCCAGAACGAGCAGCGCGCGATCGAATTCGTCAGGCTCGACGCCGCGCAGGCCGGCACCATCGACGCTCCCTCGCCCGAAGCCCTCGCCGCCTATTTCGAGGATCACAAGGTCCAGTTCCGCGCGCCCGAATATCGCAAGATTTCCTTCGTCGTGGTCTCGCCGGAAGAGATCGGCAAATGGAGCGAGGTCTCCGACGAGGACGCCAGGAAAGTGTTCGACCAGCGCAAGGACCGGCTCGGCACGCCGGAGAAGCGCCAGATCCATCAGATCGTATTCCCCAACGCCGCCGAGGCGCAGGCTGCACGCGAGCGCCTCGCCGGCGGAATGTCGTTCGAGGACCTCGGCAAGGAGCGCGGGCTGAGCAGCTCCGATGTCGACCTCGGGCTCGTGACCAAATCGTCGCTCGACCCCGCGGTCGGCGACGCCGCCTTCGCGCTTCCCGCAGGCGAGATCAGCCAGCCGATCCAGGGTCGTCTCGGCACGTCCATCGTCAAGGTCGACAAGATCGAGCCGGGCAATGAGGCGAACTACGCCAGCCTTGCCGGCGACATCAAGCGCGAGATCGCCACCGAGCGCGCCCGCGTCAAGGTCAACGATCTCCGTGACAAGATGGAAGACGAGCGCGGCGGCGGCGCCAGCGTGATCGACGCGGCGCAGAAGCTCGGCCTCACCGCCGTGACCATCGATGCCGTCGACCGCTCCGGCCGTGCCCCGAACGGCCAGCCCGTCACCAGTATCCCGCAGGGCCTCGACGTGGTGTCGCAGGCCTTCAACACCGATGTCGGCGTCGACAACGACGCGATCTCGTTCAAGGGCGGCTATGTCTGGTACGACGTGCTCGCCATCACGCCCTCGCGCGACCGCAATCTCGACGAGGTGCGCGACCAGGTCGAGGCACGCTGGCGCCAGGACCAGATCGCCGCCAAGCTGAAGACCAAGGCGACCGAGATGGTGCAGAAGCTCGAACAGGGCGGCAAGCTCGCTGACGAGGCCGCCGCGATCAACGCCAAGGTCGAGACCGCCTCCGGCTTCAAGCGCGACGACTCGCCCGCCGGCGTGCCCGCCAACGTCGTTGCGGCCGCCTTCCGCACCGCCAAGGACGGGGTCGGACAGACCGCCGTGAGCGGCGGCAGCGAGGTGATCGTCTTCCGCGTCACCGACATCGTCGAACCCGCGGTCGATGCCGCCTCCGACGCGGTGAAGAAGCTGAAGGACAGCCTCGACCGCGCGCTGACCGACGAGCAGGTCGCCTCCTACGTCAACAAGCTTGAAACCGACATCGGGACCACCATTAATCAGGCCGCCTTCGCGCAGGTGACCGGCGCGAACCAGTGAGTTGAAAGCACGCGATGGACGACCTGAAATCGATCATTGGAAAAGTGGCGACCGGCGCCAGCCTGTCGCGTGACGAAGCGGCTTCCGCCTTCGACGCCATGATGTCCGGCGAGGCCACACCCTCGCAGATGGGTGGCCTGCTGATGGCGCTGCGGGTGCGCGGCGAGACCGTGGACGAAATCACCGGCGCGGTCTCGGCGATGCGCTCCAAGATGCTCACGGTCGACGCGCCCGCGGACGCCGTCGACATTGTCGGCACCGGTGGTGACGGCTCCGGCTCGGTCAACGTCTCGACCTGCGCGTCCTTCATCGTCTCGGGCACCGGCCTGCCGGTGGCCAAGCACGGCAACCGTGCGCTGTCGTCACGCTCGGGCGCCGCCGACGTGCTGGCGTCGCTCGGCGTGAAAATCGACCTCAGGCCCGAGCAGGTCGGCCGCTGTGTGCGCGAATGCGGCATCGGCTTCATGTTCGCCCCTGCCCACCATCCGGCGATGAAGAACGTCGGCCCGACCCGGGTCGAGCTTGCGACACGCACGATCTTCAATCTGCTCGGCCCCCTGTCCAACCCGGCCGGCGTCAAGCGCCAGATGGTCGGCGTGTTCTCGCGGCAATGGGTGCAGCCGCTTGCGCAGGTGCTGAAAAACCTCGGCTCGGAATCCGCCTGGGTGGTGCATGGCTCCGACGGTCTCGACGAGATCACCCTCACCGGCCCGACCTTCGTCTCCGCGCTCCACAATGACGAGATCCGGAATTTCGAGGTGACGCCGGAGGACGCCGGCCTGCCGCGCTGCGATCCCGGTGCGCTCAGGGGCGGCGACGCCGACGCCAATGCGATCGCCTTGCAAAGCGTGCTCGACGGCAAGCCGAGCCCCTATCGTGACGTCGCGCTGATCAACGCCGCCGCCGCGCTGGTCGTGGCCGGCCGCGCCAAGGACCTCAAGGAGGGCGTTGCGATCGGCGCGAAGTCGCTCGACAGCGGCGCGGCGAGTGCGCGGCTGAAGCATCTGATCGCGGTCTCGAACGGCTGAACCTGACATGTCTGACATCCTGACCAAGATCGAAGCCTACAAGCGCGAAGAGATCGCAGCCGCCAAGCGCGCGCAGCCGCTCTCGGAAGTCGAGGCCAAAGCCAAGGCACAAGGAGCCCCACGCGGCTTCGTGCGCGCGATCGAGGCCAAGCACGCCAGCGGCGACTACGCGCTGATTGCCGAGGTCAAGAAAGCCTCGCCGTCGAAGGGGCTGATCCGCGCCGATTTCGATCCGCCGCTGCTCGCCAAGGCCTACGAGGCCGGCGGTGCGGCCTGTCTGTCGGTGCTAACCGACACGCCCTCGTTCCAGGGCCATCTCGACTTCATGGTGGCGGCGCGCGCGGCGACGTCGCTCCCGGTGTTGCGCAAGGATTTCATGTTCGACACCTATCAGGTGATTGAGGCGCGCGCGCATGGCGCCGACTGCATCCTGATCATCATGGCCGCGCTCGACGATGCCACCGCCAAGGATCTCGAGGACGCAGCCCTCGCCTACGGCATGGACGTGCTGATCGAAATCCACGACCGCGCCGAGCTCGACCGCGCGCTGAAGCTGCGTTCGCCGATGATCGGCGTCAACAACCGCAATTTGCGCACCTTCGAGACCACGCTCGCAACCAGCGAGACGCTAGCGCCGCTGATCCCAGCGGAACGGCTGATGGTCGGCGAGAGCGGCATCTTCACGCCCG
Organism: Bradyrhizobium sp. 604_D8_N2_3; assembly: GCF_051810765.1. Taxonomy (NCBI): domain Bacteria; kingdom Pseudomonadati; phylum Pseudomonadota; class Alphaproteobacteria; order Hyphomicrobiales; family Nitrobacteraceae; genus Bradyrhizobium; species Bradyrhizobium sp. 604_D8_N2_3. The sequence continues at coordinate 5,201,280 of NZ_JBPWPM010000001.1, forward strand.
CCGATCTCGCCCGGCTCGAGCGCGTCGGCATGTCGACCTTCCTGGTCGGCGAGAGCCTGATGCGGCAAGCCGACGTGACCGCCGCCACGCGCACGCTGCTCGCGCGTGAGACTGCGCGCGCGACGAGTACGCGCTGACATGGCGCGCAAGCCCGCCAAGGCCAGGCAATCCAAGACGAAAGCCGGCCCTGCCCTCACCCATATCGGCGCCTCCGGCGAGGCGCGGATGGTGGACGTGTCGGACAAGCCCGCGACCGAGCGGCTCGCGGTCGCCGAAGGCCACGTCGTCATGACCAAGGCGACCCTTGATCTCATCGTCTCGGGCAACGCCAAGAAAGGCGACGTGCTCGGCACCGCGCGCATCGCCGGCATCATGGCCGCCAAACGCACCTCGGAGCTGATCCCGCTCTGTCATCCCCTCGCGCTGTCGAAGGTCACCGTCGACATCGAGCCCGACCCGAAACTGCCGGGCTGCCTCGTCCGCGCCAGCGTGAAGGTGACGGGCCCGACCGGCGTCGAGATGGAGGCGCTCACGGCGGTGTCGGTCGCCTGCCTCACCATCTACGACATGATCAAGGCGGTCGAACGCGGCGTGCGCATCGAGGGCATCCATCTGGTCGAGAAGCTCGGCGGCAAGTCGGGCCACTACCGCGCCTGAGCGCCGCGTGATCTATTTCGTCTCGCGCTGCCGCTCGCGATAGGCGCGCGTCTTCATCCGGTTGCCGCACAACGTCGACATGCACCACCGCCGCGTCGATGGTTTCGACCGGTCGAAGAACACCCGGCGGCATTCCTCCGACGCGCACATCTTCAGCCGGTCCAGCGTTCCCACAAGCGTTGCGTCATGGAGCTCGATCGCGATCGCCGACAGGCCTGCGAGAGCATCCTCGCGCGCTGCCGACAGCATCGCGCCACGGCCTGCGCGCGCCTCCACCCGCAACGGAAACGGCGCGAGCGCCTCATTGAGCGTGCCGAGAACGCTCCTGTTCCGGGGCCGCTCGGCGGGCTCACATTGCAGATAGGCGCGCAAGGCGCCGCGCAGTCTTAGCGCGGTCTCAAACATCGCGGGCGTGACACGCCCGCCTTCGGCGCCAAGGCCGCGTTCCCGCATCCAGTCCGCAAGTTCCTTCGGCCCGCCAAGCTCATCGCTCTCCGGGTGCTCCACGCTGAAATGCATGAAGTGGCGAACATCGAGCGTGTTGGCGAAATCGTAGACGTTCGCCAGCGTGTCGGGAACCTGGAATTTGCGAGACTCTTTCGACATCGGGACACCAAAGATTGGAACACCAGTAAAACAGATTTACTGGTTGACAGCAAGCGACACCTGTATCCTAATTATACTAGTGTCGAATCCTTCGGGATCGAGCGCCCATTGCGATCACCAGAACGGAGACCCCGAACCGATGGCCGACGCCCTGCACTATCTCGAACTCACCGCGCTCGCAGCACGCCTCAAGGCGCGCGACATCTCCGCGCTGGACGTGACGCGCGCGCAACTCGACCGTATCGACGCCATGGACCGGGATCTCGGCAGCTACGTTCACGTGATGGCAGAAACGGCCATCGCCGAGGCAAAAGCCGCGGACGCCGAAATCGCCCAGGGCCGGTATCGGGGGCCGCTGCATGGCGTGCCGATTGCGCTCAAGGACCTGTTCTGGACCAGGGGCATTCCGACGGCGGCCGGCACCATGCTTCATCGCGACTTTCGTCCCCACGAAGACGCAACCGTCGTGCGCCGGCTCAAGGACGCAGGCGCCGTGATACTCGGCAAGCTGCAACTCACCGAGGGCGCCTATTCCGATCACCATCCATTGGTGACGCCGCCGAAGAATCCGTGGAATGCGAGTTACTGGCCGGGCATTTCGTCCAGTGGCTCGGCGGTCGCAACCGCTGCCGGGCTTTGCTTCGGCTCGCTCGGCTCCGACACCGGCGGTTCGATCCGCTGGCCCTGCGCCGCCAACGGGCTGACCGGATTGAAGCCGAGCTGGGGTCGCGTCAGCCGACACGGCGCCTTCGAGCTGGCCGCGACGCTCGACCATGTCGGACCGATCGGCCGCAGCGCGGCCGATGCGGGCGCGCTGCTCGGCGTCATTGCCGGACACGACCCCAACGACCCCACCTCGGTGTTCAATCCGGTGCCCGACTATCTGGCCGCGGCCGCACAGGACGTGCGAAGCTTGCGGATCGGCGTCGATGCCGCCTGGAACAGCGACGACGTGGACGTTAAGACACAGCACGTGCTGGCGGACGCCATCGATGCGTTCCGTGCGCTCGGCGCCGGCATCGTCGATGTCAGATTTCCCGACGTCATGCAGGCGATTGCCGACTGGACACCGAATTGTGCGGTGGAGGCTGCGGTCGCGCACGAGGCGACCTATCCTGCCCGCAAGAACGAGTACGGCCCGATGCTCGCCTCGCTGATCGAGGCCGGTCGCGCGCTCTCCGCTCTCGATCATCAGAAGATCCTGCTGCGGCGGCTGGCGCTGCGCGGCCGCGTCACCTCGCTGTTCGAGACCATTGACCTGCTGCTGATCCCGGTACACCCGTTCCCGCCGGTGACGCTCGCCATGATCCAGACGCTCGGCGAGCAGCCGGATCTCATCGCCAAGCTGCAGCGCTACACCTGCCCGTTCGACATGACCGGTCATCCCACGATCACGCTACCAGGTGGTGCATCGGCCGACGGACTGCCGATCGCGTTCCAGCTCGTCGCCGCTCATCTCGACGAGGCCATGCTCGTGCGCGCCGGCGCGGCGTTCCAGCGTGCCACGTCCTGGCATCGTCGCCATCCTTCCCTCAGCTCGCGGAGGCAGCATTGACCGTTCAATCCACGCTCGTTCAGCGAAGCATTTTCCATGGCTGGTTCGTCGTCGCAGCGGCATTCGCCGTCATGTTCGTCGGCTTCGGCTCCGCCTACACGTTCAGCGCATTTCTGGAGCCGCTCCAGCGCGATTTCGGCGCCTCGCGCGGTTCGATCTCGCTCGTGTTTTCGATTGCGGGCTTTCTGTACTTCGCGCTCGGACTCGTCAGCGGCCCCCTCGCCGACCGGCTCGGCTCGCGTCCGCTGGCCATAGCCGGCATGATCCTGATCGCGGTCGGACTTGCGGCGGCGAGCGCAGCGCGTTCCCTTGTCGAGGTCTATCTCGCCTACGGGCTGGGCGTCGGCCTCGGCCTCGGCTGCGCCTATGTTCCCGCGATCGGCGCGGTGCAACGCTGGTTCGTCAAGCGCCGCGGCTTTGCCTCCGGGCTCGCGGTGAGCGGCATCGGGCTCGGTACGCTGGCGATGCCGCCGCTCGCCTCATTGTTGATCGCATCGGTGGGCTGGCGCGGCGCCTATCTGGTGCTGGGCGCGATCGCGCTGGTGCTGGGCGGCGGAGCGTCGCTGCTGATCGAGAACGATCCGAAGCACCGCGGCCTCGGACCCGACGGCGATCCGCCTCGCGAGGCCGCGGGCGCAAGCAATGCCGGCGGCGCTTCGGTGCGCGAGGCCGTCCGGTCGACGCGGTTTATCGCCCTCTACGTATCGTGTCTGGTCTGCTCGTTCGGCGCCTTCGTCCCGTTCGTCCATCTCGTGCCTTACGCGCGCGACCACGGAGTCGCGGCGTCCTCTGCAGTACTGCTGCTCGGCGTGATCGGGGCCGGCAGCACCGCAGGCCGCTTCTTTCTCGGCGCGCTCGCCGACCGGATGGGCCGCGACCGCTCACTCATCATGGTCCTGGTCGGAATGGCGTTCGCGATGGCGATCTGGGCCATCGCCGCCGATGTCTGGACCCTCGCCGCTTTTGCCTTCGTCTACGGCGTGTTCTACGGCGGCTGGGTCGCGGTGCTGCCCGCTGTCGTCATGGACTATTTTGGCGGACGCAACGTCAGCGGAATCATCGGTATTCTCTACACCAGCGTGGCGTTCGGCACGCTGGTTGGCCCGAGTGCGGCCGGCTTCGCCTACGACGTCAACCACAGCTATACCTTGCCGATCCTGATCAGCGCCGCGGCGAACGTCGTCGCGGCGCTGATCGTGGTGACGATACTGGCGCGCGGCGGAGCCCACGCGATCAGCGCAGCGAAGAGCTGATCGACCCGAATTTGGCGTTGAGCTTGGAGCCCATGCCGTTCACGACGGAAATGATGGCCAGCGCGATGCCGGCGGCAATCAGGCCGTATTCGATCGCGGTCGCACCACGCTCGTCGGCGAGGAAGTTCTTCAAGGTGTTTGTCATCGTCGTGTCCTCTCTGTGTCGTCGGCAGGCATGTTCGCAAATCACGTGCCAATGCCGACTTGTGGATCGCCAACATCTTAGATGGTTAAGCCTTGGTTGACCGTGGCACGACCGGCAGGAATTGACCGGCATCGCGAGAGCGTCCGGCAATTCCTGCACGTCTTGCGTCGCGCGCATCGATTGCTTTTGTACGCGGCCGTTCATGTCGCATTAACCGCGCTTCCTAACTTCGCCTCCATATCGTTTCCGTAAACCAACGGATGTTCTCGGGATCAAGAAGCGATCCTGACGTGTGCGCGGCAACGATCGACATGATGACGAAATACGGCAGTCGCCTGTTTGACCAGGTCTTCGTGCGCAGCGGACCGATCCGCTGGCTGGTGGTGGGCGGCACGTTGCTGATCGCGGCCATCGCCATTGGCTCGGTCCTGATGGCGCAGAATTTCCGAGAGCGCGCGCTGCGCAACAGCGGCCGCGAGCTGGAAAACACCGTCCTTCTGCTCGCTCATCATTTCGATCAGCAGTTGCAGGATTTCGCGGTCATCCAGAAGGATTTCGTCGACCACGTCCGCGCAACCGGCATCGCAAGCGCCGAGGACTATCGCAAGCGCCTCTCCGGCCAGGACGTCCACCGGATGCTGCGCTCGAAGATCGAGGCGCTGCCCTACATGGGCGGCGTCAACATCATCGATGCCGAAGGCAATCTCATCAACTCGTCGACGGCGTGGCCGGCCCCCAAAGTGAACGTCGCCGATCGCGCCTATCTTCGCACTTTCAAATACGATCCTTACTCGCCGAACGTGCTGATCGAGCCGGTGCACAGCCGCGTCTCCGGCGCCTGGACCATCCTGATCGTGCGCAAGATCGTGGGACCGAACGGCGAGTTCATGGGCGTGGTCGGACGCGGCATCGAACCGGCCAATTTCGAGAAGTTCTTCGCCTCCGTCGTGCTCGGCGAAGGCGCCACGATCTCGATGCTGCATCGCGACGGCACGCTGCTCGCTCGCTATCCCCATTCCAGCGAGCAGATGGGCAGGAATTTCAAGACCGGCCCGTTCGAGCAGCAGAGGATCTTCGGGGTCGATCACTTCGCCGGCCGCATCATGAGCCCCGTCGACGGAGAAGACCGCCTGATCTCCTCGCGTGCCCTGCCCCACTTCCCGATCCTGATGATGGCCACCACAACGCGCGCGGCGGCGCTGACGGACTGGCGCGAGCAGATCGGCATCCTGATGTCGGTTGCGGGCGCCTCCGCGCTCGCCATCGCGGGCGTGCTGATCGCGATCGTGCGCAAGCTGCTGGAGCAGCACCGCGCCTCCCGCGAGCGGCTGACGCTGGAGAAGCAACGCCTCGACCGCGCCGTCAACAACATGACGCAGGGCCTGCTGCTGTTCGACGCCGAGCAGCGGCTGGTGATCTGCAACCAGCGCTACATCGAGATGTACGGCCTGTTAGCCGAGGTGGTGAAGCCCGGCTCCAGCTTCCACGACATCATCGCCCACCGCAAGGCGACCGGCTCGTTCACTGGCGACATCGGCGACTATGTCGTCCGTGTGCTGCGCGACATCCATGTGCGTAACTCCATGGTGGTCGACACCTCCGACGGGCGCTCGATCCACATCCTCAACGAGCCGCTCGCGGACGGCGGCTGGGTGGCGACCCACGAAGACGTCACCGAGCGCCGACGCATCGAGGAGCGCATCACCCACCTCGCCCATTACGACGCGCTGACCGACCTGCCCAACCGCACCATGTTCCACGAGCATCTACGCGCGGAGCTCGCCGCCATCGCCGGTGGCGAAGAGATCGCGGTGCATTACATCGACATCGACGAGTTCAAGGGCGTCAACGACGCGCTCGGCCATCTCGTCGGCGACGAGCTGTTGAAATCGATCGCGACGAGCCTCAGCCGCTGCGCGGGTCCGCAGGACTTCGTGGCGCGGCTCGGCGGCGACGAATTCGCCATCGTACAGAGCGCGGTGACGTCGTTGGAGCAGGTCAACGAGCTCGTCGCGCGGGTCTTCCAGGCCATCCGCGCGCCGTTCGACTGCATGGGCCATCATCTCACCACGGACGCCAGTATCGGCATCGCGCTGGCGCCACGACACGGCACCGCGCTGGACCAGATCCTGAAGAACGCGGACATGGCGATGTATGCCGCCAAGGCCGCCGGACGCCGCACCTATCGCTTCTTCGAGCCGGAGATGGACGCCAAGGTCCAGGAGCGCCGGCAGCTCGAGATCGATCTGCGCCATGCCATCGCCCAAGGTGGGCTCGAAGGCGGGCTCGAGGTCTACTACCAGCCCTGCCTCGCCCTGAAGGACGACCGGATCACCGGCTGCGAGGCGCTGGTGCGCTGGCGCCATCCCGAACGCGGCATGGTCTCGCCCGCCGAGTTCATCCCGATCGCCGAAGACACCGGCCTGATCAACGAGATCGGCGAATGGGTGCTGGCCACGGCCTGCCGCGATGCCGCCAACTGGCCCGACGACATCCGCCTCGCCGTCAACGTCTCGCCGGTGCAGTTCAAGAGCGGCACGCTGGCGCTGAAGATCATGGCGGCCCTTGCCGCCTCCAATTTGCCGGCGAGCCGGCTCGAGCTCGAGATCACCGAGGCCGTGCTGATCCGCGACGACGACACCGCGCTTGCGATCCTGCACCAGCTCCGCGCCATCGGCGTGCGGATCGCGCTCGACGATTTCGGCACCGGCTACTCCTCGCTGAGCTATCTGCACCGCTTCCCGTTCGACAAGATCAAGATCGACCGCTGCTTCGTCAGCGACATCGCCGGTCCCGACGGCTCCGCCAGCATCGTGCAGGCCGTCGTCAACCTGGCTGCCGCCCGCCGCATGACCACCACGGCCGAGGGCGTCGAGACCGAGGAGCAGCAGCGCCTGCTCCGTGCGCTCGGCTGCTCCGAGATGCAGGGCTATCTGTTCAGTGCCGCAAAACCGGCCGACAAGGTGTTGGAGCTGTTCGCGCTGCATCGCAGCCGCCTCGCCCAGCGCGGCGGCGAGGAAGGCCGGCGCCGCGAGGCCAGCTAGTGCGGTCTTCCCAACAATTGGAAGCGTCACCGCACGAATTCGCCCGGGAGCGGTCATCCGCTCCCGGGCGATATCTGGACGTCGTAAGGCTTTAGTTCGGTACCGCCGCCTTCGGCGCAGGCTTGGCGGCGACCGCATTCGCGGTCACGCCGTGCAGGAAGTCGTAGGCCGCATGCAGGGCCTTGTCGTCCTTCTCTTCCGGCGGGACGTAGGACTGCGATCCGGTCTGCTCGGTGCCGTCGGCGGCCTGCAGATGGCCGCGCATCTGCGACTCCGCCATCGTATCCATCCGGCCCTTCAGCTCGGGTGGCACGTCCTGCAGGATCTCGATGTCGGGCGCGATGCCCTGGGCCTGGATCGAGCGGCCCGACGGCGTGTAATAGCGCGCCGTGGTCAGCGCCAGCGCGCCATTGCCGGCGCCGAGCGGAATAATGGTCTGCACCGAGCCCTTGCCGAACGAGCGCGTGCCGATGATCGTGGCACGCTTGTGGTCATGCAGCGCGCCGGCGACGATCTCCGAGGCCGAAGCCGAGCCGCCATTGACCAGAATCACCAGCGGCTTGCCCTTGGTGAGGTCGCCGCCATGGGCGGTGAAGCGCTGGGTCTCTTCGGGATTGCGGCCGCGGGTCGAGACGACCTCGCCGCGCTGAAGGAAGGCGCTCGACACCGAGACGGCCTGGTCGAGCAAGCCGCCCGGATTGTTGCGCAGGTCCATCACGTAGCCGACCAGCTTCTCCGGCGGAACGTCCTTGGAGATCGACGCGATCGCCTTCTTCAGGCCGTCGGTGGTCTGCTCGTTGAACGAGGTGACGCGGATATAGCCGATGTCGCCGTTCTCGACGTGGAAGCGCACCGGACGCACATGGATGATCTCGCGCTTGATCGCGACGTCGAGCGGAGCGTCGGCGCCCTTGCGCACGATGGTGAGCTTGGTCTGGGTATCGACCGGCCCCTTCATCTTGTTGACGGCCTGCTCGAGCGTCATGCCCTGCACGGCATCGCCGTCGATCTTGCTGATGAGGTCGCCGGACATGATCCCGGCCTTGGACGCCGGCGTGTCGTCGATCGGCGAGACGACCTTGACCAGGCCGTCCTCCATCGTGACCTCGATGCCGAGCCCGCCGAACTCGCCGGAGGTGGTCTCCTGCATCTCGGTCCAGGCCTTGTCGTTCATGTAGCGTGAATGTGGGTCGAGCGAGGTCACCATGCCGGTGATCGCACCCTCAATCAGCTTGGAATTGTCGGGCTTCTCGACATAGCTCGCCTTCACCCGCTCGAACACTTCGCCGAACAGATTGAGCCGGGAATAGGCATCATCCGCGCTCGCTGCCGCCCGTGCCGCCCATACTCCACCGTGCGGGCTGGCGACCAGAAGGGTTAGACACGCTCCCGTGAGTGCGCCCAGGGGGAACAGCAGGTTTTTCCGCATGGATAGACTGGCCTTCTTGCTTGGAGCTTTGCTTTGGGCTTGTGAGGCGCCATGCAAATGGCGATACAGCCCGCTGTTCACAATACCATTCTGGTTTCTTCAAGGCCGGGACGCCACGCTGGCGGGTACATCGTAAAAATCCCTTCGCCCGGGCCTAAACTTTTGGCAACGTTCCGAAACCGTTTCGCGCAACGCGGGAATCGGCCGGCCGGCCCACGCCTCTCAGCTATGCGATTTTAGGATGGTTTTGGAGGGCCGGACACGATAGGCGATGACAATAACGCTTCAAATTCTCGGGAGGACAACAATGAATGACGCGCCCCGCATCCGGCCGGAAAGGAGCGTCGAACTCGGCGCCAGCGCCGAGCCATTCCAAAACCTGCACGAATTCATCCGCAAGGCGCGCGCCAACCTCAACCAGAACGCCTGGGACTATATCGTCGGCGCCGCCGAGACCGAGACCACGATGCGCCGCAACCGCATGGCGCTGGACGAGATCGCCTTCCGGCCGCGCGTGCTGCGCGACGTCCGCGAGGTCGACGGCTCGGTCGAGCTGTTCGGGCGCCGGATGCGGCTGCCGGTGGTGCTGGCCCCTGTCGGCGCACTGGAGATCTTCGATCCGGATGGCGCGGCGAGCGTCGCCCGCGCCTGCGGCACCTTCGGCGCGGCGCACATGCTGAGCTCGGTGTCCGAGCCCGGCCTGGAGAAGACCGCCGAGGCCGCCCCTGATGCGCTGCGGCTCTATCAACTCTATGTGCGCGGCGACGACGATTTCGTCGCCGATGTCGTCAGCCGGAGCGAGAAGAACGCCTACGCCGCCTTCTGCCTGACCGTTGATACCGCCCATTACAGCCGTCGCGAACGTGACATTGCCAAGCGCTATGTTCGCGAGAGCCGCCTGCGCGCCACCGGCGGCGATTACCAGAAGGGCCTGGAGTGGCGGACCGTGAAGATGATCAAGGACAAGTTCAAGATCCCGCTCATCCTGAAGGGCATCGCCACCGCCGAGGACGCCCGGATCGCGGTCGATCACGGCGTGGAGTGGATCTACGTCTCCAACCATGGCGGCCGCCAGCTCGATCACGGCCGCGGTGCCATGCATGTGCTGCCCGAGATCGCCGAGGCCGTGAAGGGACGCGCCAAGATCATGGTCGACGGCGGCTTCTGCCGCGGCACCGACATCGTCAAGGCGATCGCGGCGGGCGCGGACATGGTCGGCATCGGCCGGCTGCAATGCTGGGCATTGGCCGCGGCCGGCGAGGCCGGCGTGAGGCGAATGCTGGAGCTGCTCGAGGACGAGGTGCTGCGCTGCCTCGGCCTCTTGGGCGCCACCTCGTTCGCCGAGGTCGACAAGTCCTGCCTGCACCAGGCGACCGCAACGAATGCGCCGAGCGTGTTCAGCGCGTTCCCGCTGTTCGACCACGACCCCTATCGATATTGAGTGAAAGGATGCAATGAGCTCGCTCTCTCCCGGCAGCGCGGACGCGCTCCTGTTCGATCTCGGGCGCGTCGTGCTCGACATCGATTTCTCCAAGGCGATCGCCTGCTGGGCGGGACATGCCGGCTGCAAGCCGGAAGCCATCGTCGCGCGCTACGTGCGGGACAGCGAAGCCTACCGGCTGCACGAGGTCGGCAAGATCAGCGACGAGGCCTATTTCGACTCGCTGCGCGTCTCGCTCGGGATCGGCATCTCGGACGCGCAGTTCCTGGAGGGCTGGAACGCGATCTTCGCCGGCGAGATGCCCGACATCGCCGAGCTGCTGCCGCGTGCGGCACAGCAGTTGCCGCTCTACGCCTTCTCCAACACCAATCGGCCGCATGTCGACCACTTCTCGAAGGAATATGCCGGCCTGCTCGGCCATTTCCGCGAGCTGTATCTGTCGTCCAGCATCGGCCTGCGCAAACCGGATGTGGAGGCCTTCGACCATGTCGTGGCCGCGATCGGCGTGCCGGTGAACCGCATCGTGTTCTTCGACGATCTTGCCGAGAACATCGAAGGAGCGCGGTCGCGCGGCCTGACCACGGTCCACGTGACCTCGCCCCGCGACGTCGGGAACGCCCTCAAGGCGCTCGGAATCTGATCTCTGGCCGGCAAGCCGACGGGCCGCGAATGGAACTATTTTGCCCGGGGGCGAGGAACCAAGTCCCTTTGTGCATTTTTATACAGAGTTCCCGGAACGATTGCCCCTCTCAGGACTCATGAGTCCGTTGGGAATTCTACATCGGGCTTATCGTCGTGTTGGGCAAAACCTACCTCACCAAGCAGGCCTCTCTGCTGATGAAATTCGCCAGAACCACCTCGGATTCTGACCTTTCCGCAAAACTGATCAGCAAGGCCGCCGACCTGAAATCCCAGGCCGACCCGCTGCCTGACAAGGATCAGGGCCCCGCAGCGCCGGACGTCAGTCCGTACAAGCAGCCGGGGGGCTGACCGATGCTGGCCGTGGCTCTCGTCCTTCTCGTCCTCGCCATGGCCATCCTCGTACCGGTCTGTCTCGCCTTCTGGATCATGCCGCGGCGGACTTGATGCTCACCCTTCATCGCAGAGCGGATGACGCAGGATAAATCATCCTGCGCGGCCACTGTTTTGCCTCTGCGCCTGCACTCGGCTAGAACTCTCGCCGCCGATTTGCCCGAACGGGCCCAGCAGGAGTTTTCACCCGTGGCCCTGATGCCGGTTTCCGACGCGCTCGCTGCGGTGCTGGCGGGCGCAGAGCCGCTGCCTGAAGAGATGATCGCGCTCGACGCGGCCTTCCACCGCGTGCTGGCGCGCGACGTCGCGGCGCGGCGCACGCAGCCGCCGCAGGCGATGTCGGCAATGGACGGCTATGCGGTGCGCGCGGTCGATGCGGCGCAGATCGACTCCCAGCTCACCCTGATCGGCGAGGTCGCGGCGGGCCGACCGTTTGCGGGATCGGTCGGCGCCGGCGAGGCCGTGCGTATCTTCACCGGCGGTGTCGTTCCCGATGGCGCTGATGCGGTCGTGATCCAGGAGGACACGATCGCGGACGGCAAGCGCATCACCATCAAGGAAGCCGCCGTAACGGGGCGGCACATCCGCCCCGCCGGCGTCGACTTCTCGGAAGGCGACGTGCTGCTGCGCAAAGGGGCCCGGCTCACCGAGCGCGACCTCGCGCTCGCCGCCGGCATGAATTACCCGCAACTGCCGGTCCGGCGACGCCCGAAGGTCGCGATCCTCGCCACCGGCGACGAGCTGGTGATTCCGGGTACGACGCCGGGTCACGGCCAGATCGTCTATTCCAACGGTTATGCCCTGCACGCGCTCGCCCGCAGCGAGGGCGCCGATACCATCGACCTCGGGGTTGCCGCCGACACGCTGGAGGCCACCACGGCCGGCATCGGCCGCGCGCGGGAGAGCGGCGCGGACATCCTGATCACGACCGGCGGCGCGTCGGTCGGGGACCACGATCTGGTCCAGCAGGCGCTGAGGGACGAAGGTATCTCGATGGCGTTCTGGAAGATCGCGATGCGGCCGGGCAAGCCGATGATGAACGGGCGGCTCGGCGCGATGCGTGTGATCGGCCTGCCCGGCAATCCCGTGTCATCTTACGTTTGCGGCTTCCTGTTCATGGTGCCGTTGATTCGCGCGCTTTCGGGCCGTTCGATGATTCATCACCGCCGCGAACGCGCGGTGCTCGGCCGCGATGTCGGCGCCAATGACCAGCGCGAGGATTACCTGCGCGCACGCCTCGAGCTGCGCGACGACGGCACGCTCGTCGCCCTTCCGGTCAATCACCAGGATTCCTCGCTGCTTGCGAATCTTGCTGCGGCACAGGCACTTCTCGTGCGCGCGCCATTCGCGCCGAAGGCCGAAGCCGGCACGCCTTGCGAGGTCTTGCGGCTGCCCGTGTGATCGCTTCGTTCGCGTGCGTTCCGCGAACTTTGTCGCGTTCACGGTAAATTAAGCAGTTGCGGAACATGTATCGAACATATAGTGTCCGTTCATGATTTGTTTCGAGAATGTAGCGGCTTACTGCTGAATTCAGCGTCTCGGAATCGAACGACATCAACCGGGGGATTTTGGTCGAGATGTTAACGCGCAAACAATACGAGCTCCTGCGGTTCATCAGCGAACGGCTGAAGGAAAGCGGCGTGCCGCCCTCCTTCGATGAGATGAAGGACGCGCTCGACCTGCGCTCGAAATCAGGCATCCATCGCCTGATCACCGCGCTCGAGGAGCGCGGCTTCATCCGGCGCCTGCCCAACCGGGCCCGCGCCATCGAGGTGATCAAGCTGCCCGAGCTTCAGGCCGCCGCCGGCAGCCGCCGCGGCTTCACACCGAGCGTCATCGAAGGCAATCTCGGCAAGGTCCGCACGACTTCGAGCCCGCCGGCGGACGAGGGCGAGCGCCCCGTCGCGGTCCCCGTGATGGGCCGCATCGCGGCCGGCACGCCGATCGAGGCCTTGCAGACCCGCAGCCACACCATCAGCGTACCGCCTGACATGCTCGGCTCGGGCGAACATTACGCGCTCGAAGTGCGCGGCGATTCCATGGTCGAGGCCGGCATTCTCGACGGCGACATGGCGCTGATCCAGCGCAACGAGAGCGCCGATACCGGCGATATCGTGGTGGCGCTGATCGACGACGAGGAGGCGACGCTCAAGCGCTTCCGCCGCCGCGGCGCCTCGATCGCGCTCGAGCCCGCCAACGCCGCCTATGAGGTCCGCATCCTCCCGCCCAACCGGGTGAAGATCCAGGGCAAGCTGATCGGGCTGTACCGGAAGTATTGATACCGGACGTGCCGGTATCGGTTATTGGGCGCCCCGCGCTCTTTCGATCGGCATCGCTGATCCGAGATTGGAGCGGACGATTGTCCGCTTCCGCTGGATAGTCTTTCTGGTTTCGCGCAGATTATCCGGCCCCTCCTCCGACGGTAAATCCTCGGCACGCCGCACGAAGCAGCCCTGCTTCGCGGCCTTCAGGTTCGAGGAGAAGTCATGCGCCGGATCGTTCCGAGCAAAATTGCTGTGGCGCTGATCGCAGCATCAGCGTCGCAAGCCTTGGCCGTGCAAGCCTTGGCCGTGCAAGCCTTGGCCGCGCAATCGCGGCCCCGTGTCCGCAAGGACACCGCCGTAAGCGAGCAAGTCCGCAAGGCCGTCGACCAACCGTCGCGGCCGGGCTGGCAATATTCCGGCTGGTCGGCGCCTGCGGGGCGCTGACACGCGCCCGCAGAATGCAAAGGGGCGGGCTTTGTTCCTGGTGGATTCGGGAAAGTTAATGTGATTGCGGCCTGCGGCGGCGAGCCGTAGATTTGCCTACAACCCGGCAGAACGTTTGGTATTTCCACTCTGATAGAGGCCTGCGCCTCGATTAAGAGACGTGGGTCGCTATCCCTGCATGAGGAGCACCCGATGTGTGACTACAGCCTGCATGCCGTCGCGTCGCGTCCCGCCGAAGTCGGCGAGACGATCGTCACGACAACCTTCCGCGGCACCTCGACGCGCGGCTTTGCCTCCGCGGCCGATCCGACCGTCGCGGTCTGCCTGCTCCCGGGGACGGAGCTCGCCTTCGCCGACAACGTCCGCTACGACAATCGCTGGATCTGGACGCGCACCGTCAATTCGCGCGTCGGCAAGTTCGGCAAGATCGATCCGCACATTCCCGATCGCCATCATGATGCGATCGAATTCCCCGACGGCAAATCCGTGCTGGTGACGCAGCTGGTCGAAGGCCAGCGTGCGACCGTGCTGCAGCTACCGGTGACCCAGCCGCTCGGCGAGCGCGAGCACAAGCCGCAGACCATCACCGACAGCCGGACAACCATCACCCGCCTGCCGATCGGCTGATGCAGCCATTCCCGGCCGGCAGGTCGGGCCAGGATTGAAATCGCCATCGCCGGCCGAGGCCGGCGAGATGGTGTCGTTTGTGTCCCGCGAAACTCCATCGGGCGGACCAAGCCGTGGCGTCTCCACCGCACGAAGTTTGCGCTGTCCTGCCTGAATTTTGAACGTCCGTTCCGCAGCCAAATGGCCGATGCTTGGTGCGGCTTGAGACGGCGGGCACGTTCGATGAAGACCTTCATTCGCGTCGTTGAACTCTGGGTGCCTGACCGCACGCGCATGCGGCTGGAATTCGGCGGCGGCCTCTACGGCGAAGGGTTGTCCGCGTTTAGGGACGTGAGCGAGGGTCTGCATTTCGGATATGACGAGGGGCTTCCCGGCAAGGCCTGGACCAGCGGCCACCCCGTGATCCTCACCAGATTCACCGATTCCTATTTCAGGCGGACCGATCAGGCCATCGCCGCCGGGCTGACCTGCGGCGTTGCGGTGCCGGTGTTTTCAGGCGAATTCCTGCAAGCCGTCATGGTGCTGTTCTGCGGCGACGATGAGGCCCATGTCGGCGCGATCGAGCTCTGGCACAACGATGCCGAAACCTCCCACGAGATGGCGCTCGTCGACGGCTATTACGGCACCGCCGACATGTTCGAATTCAACTCCCGCCATACCAGATTTCCGCGCGGCTTCGGCCTGCCCGGCCGCATCTGGAAAGCCGGCCTGCCGCTGATCATCAAGGATCTGCACGATGCCAGGAGTTTTCTGCGCTGGGAGGACGCCGCCAAGGTCGGAATCAATCTCGGCGTCGGCGTTCCCTACCGGACCGGCACCGATCAGACCTGGGTGCTGACATTCCTCTCCGCGCAGGCGACGCCAATCGCGCGACGCTTCGAGATCTGGGTCCCGGACGAGGCCCGTTCGGCGCTGGTCTTCCGCGCCGGCGATTGCAGCGGGCAGACCGACCTCGCCGCGCTTTATGCGGCGAAATCCATCGCCAAAGGCGAAGGCAGCATCGGCGGGGCCTGGGCCACCGGCATGCCCGCGCTCAACGACGATCTCGCGCGTGACGGCTCGGTCGCGGCCTTGCAGGCCTGCGCCTCTGGACTGAGCCAGATGGTCGTCCTGCCGGTGATCGGCAACGCCAGGCTCGACGCCGTGCTGGCCTGGTATCTGTAACCCGTCCGCTCAATCCTCGGCCTGCAGGTCGGCTTCCGATGGCGTCGCGTCGCGGTTGCGGGGAGCCGCCGCCTGCGGCGCAAGGCTCGCGCCGAAATCCGCCTCGCCGGCGGCCGCCGGCGACCACGGACGGTCTGCCCCCCTTGCCTTCGCCGCCTGAACCGCGAAGCCGTCGCCGCTTCGCGTCAGCGCCAGCGCGCCCTGCCTTGCGAGACGCTGACGGTCGACAACCATCGCTGCGCAATCCGGCGGCGCCGGCCGCGCCGTCACCACCAGCGCGGCCCGGCTGCAATCGTCAGCCAGTGAATCGATGCGCAAGGCCAGCGCGACCAGGCGCCCGTCGGCGAGCGGCGTCACGCAGCCGGCCTCGTCGCACGACACCCCGGCGGCCAGTGAGGCACTGCCGGCATCGCGCGGATCGGCGTCGGCGGCGAGCCATTCCTTCAGAAGAAAACTGTCCTTGCTCGACCTGATGAGATGCAGGTGCCCATCCCTGCCCCGCACAGCGACGCTCTGGCCGTCACCGGCGATCAGGACATCGGGCTGCCGCGCGCACAGTCCCCAGAGGATCGCGGCCAACAGCACCACCGCGCCGGCCCAGCGCAACGGCGTGCGCAACAAGCCCATCACGATGATTCCCAAGCTTGCAACGATCAGCGGTGCGATGCCGAAAGCCGAGATGCGGCCGACCGCGCCCGGCAAAGCGGCCACCCAGCGCGACACCGCAACCATCCAGTCGATGCCGATCCCCATCAGCCACCAGAACGGACCATCAAGTCCGAACGGCGCTGCAATCAAACCCAACAGGCCCGCGGGCATCACCAGGGCCGAGACCACCGGCATCGCCCCGAGGTTGGCGAGCACGCCGAACGGGGTGACGCGGTGAAAATGGAAGGCGGCATAGGGCGTGGTCGCGAGCCCCGCGATCAGCGAGGCCAGGAACAGCATCGCGATCTCGCGTCCGCCCCACATTGCAATCCGCGCGGTCGCGGAATGATCGGGCGACGCAAACAGGTTTGGCATGCCGATCTGCACCAGTGCCACCAGTCCGAGCGTCGCGGCGAAGGACATTTGAAAACTCGGATGCACAAGTGCCTCCGGTGCGACCGCGAGCACGATCAGCGCGGCCACCGCCAGCGTGCGGAAGGTGATGGCACGGCGATCGACCATGACCGCGATCAACACCACCGCGGTCATGAAGAACGATCTTTGCGTCGCGACCTCCGCACCCGACAGCAGCAGATAGAACGCGGCTGCGACCAGCGCGGCGGCCGCCGACCATTTCTTGATGGCAAAGCCGGCCGCCATTCCAGGGATCAACGCCAGCAGCGCGCGCACCGCGAAGAAGACCACGCCGGCGACGACCGCCATGTGATAGCCGGAAATCGAGAGCACATGTCCGAGCCCCGAGATGAACATGGCGTCGTTGACGGGCGTGGTAATCGCATCGCGCCGGCCCGTGAGCAGCGCGGTCGCGATCGCCCGATTGTCGCCCTCGAGCGTGGCGCGGATGCGCGCGTCGATCGCATCGCGCAGACCCTGCATGAAGGCGGCATAACGCAGCCGCAAGCCGCCGGCATCCGGCGGCGCCGATGCCGCAATCGTGCCCATCACGAAGCCGGAGGCGCCGATGCCCTGGAAGAACATGTCGCGCGAAAAGTCATAGCTGCCGGGGCGCACCGGCGACAACGGCGGCAACAGCCGCGCCTTCAACTGCACGAAGCTGCCGACCTCGGGCGCAGTCCCCTTGCGCACGGAGAGGCGCACGCGCTCGAGCTTGACGTCGCTGCGCTGCGCCTCCATCGCGGTGACGCGCAGCACGAAGCGGTCGGTGCGCTCGCGGATGTCGCGGGTCTCGACGAAGCCCGACAGCGAGACGGAATAGAGCGGCTTTGCCAGCACCGTGTGCGCGATCCGCGCCGTCTTCCAGGTCGCCGTGGCAAAACCGGCCGCGACCGCCGCGATCATGATCGCCGGCGCAAACAACCGGCTCCGCCGCAACAGCACGGCGCCAAGCGTGAGCGCGATGGCCGTTGCGGCAACGACCCACAGCACCGGTTCATGATCGGCGGCAAAGTAGAGCGCGATGCCGCCGCCGAACGCGACCGGCACCCACGGCAACAATCGCCCGGCGCCGGCCTCGGCGCGCGCCCATTCGCGCAGGGTCTCGGCCAGCGACGTCCAGAGGTCGAACCCTGCCGGCGCGAGGCCGCCCGCGGAGGCAGCTCGGCCGACGGGCCAAGTCCCCGCGATCCAAGTCCCCGCAATCCCCTGGGACCGAACTGGCCGGCCCGGCTCCGCCATTCCCTGCACCTTACGATACGCGACAGGCCAGGAGGCTACCGGAACGTGCGGCTGCGCGAATAGCGGTACGGATCAGGAACGGAGCGAAGGTCCCCCTACTTTTCCTCTTCCATCGTCACGGCGACGTCCGCCTTGGCCGAGAGCCGAACCTTGTTGCCCTCGACACCGGCGACGAGGCCCTTGTCGATGAAGTGATGGTGGCCCTTGTGGCTGCCCTCGCCGCTGTCCTTCTTGGTCAGCTTGATGCGATGGCCCTCGACCTTGTCGACCGTGCCGATGTGGACGCCATCGGCGCCGATGACTTCCATATGCTCTGCGATGTTCTGCATGGTGGGTTCCTTGTTGGACCCACCCCAACGCGCGGGGGCAGCGTTCGTTGCTATCGCAATTCCGGGGCGCGCCACTTGGCGCGAGCCCGGAATCCATAACCACAAGTCTGGGTTATGGATTCCGTGCCTGGCCCTTCGGGCCATCCCGGAATGACGAGAGAGGCGGAGTAGCGCGACAGCTAGATCAACGGCGCGCGCGACGAGGCATGGTGATTGACGATCTTCCAGTCGCCGTCCTCGCGGAGGATGACCCAGCTCATCTTGACCGAGAACTCCGCCCTCTCGCCGGCGAGGTCAAACGACACGATCGCGGCCATGTTGATCAGGTCCGAACCGGCCTGCGCGGCTTGCACGTCGGAAAAGGCCGCGCTCGGCTGGCGCCAGCGCGGCAGGCCGTTGAAGTAGTCGGCGACGCCGTCCCTGCCCCGATAGAGTCTTGGATTCGAGCCGAAGAAGAACGCGTTCTTCGCATAGAGCGACGACAGCGCAGCCGCATCGAGCGTCGCGAAGCCGGCGCACCATTTCGCGATGATGGCGGAAACGATCGCGTCGGCTTCACTGCTCATAGGCCCAATCCCCTCAGCCCTTGGCGACTTCCTTCGCGAACGTATCGCGCAGGCCTATCGTCCGCGAAAACACCGGCTTGCCCGGCGTCGAGTCCTTGTCGCGCACGAAATAGCCCTGACGCTCGAACTGCATCGGCTCGGTCGAATTGCTTTCCGCAACCGATGCCTCGATCCGCGCGTTGGAGAGGATCTCCAGCGACTGCGGATTGAGATCGGCCGCGAAGTTCGAGGCGTCCGGGCTCGGATTGGAGAACAACTGGTTGTAGATGCGGATCTCCGCCGGCACCGACGTCGCCGCCGGCAGCCAGTGCATGGTCGCCTTGACCTTGCGGCCGTCGGGCGCGTTGCCGCCCTTGGTCGCGGGATCGTAGGTGCAGCGCAGCTCCACCACTTCGCCCGCTGCGTTCTTGATCACACCGGTGCACTTGACGAAATAGGCGTAGCGCAGCCGCACCTCGTTGCCCGGCGACAGGCGGAAGAACTTCTTCGGCGGGTTCTCCATGAAGTCGTCCTGCTCGATATAGAGCTCGCGGCCGAACGTGATCTTGCGCGTGCCGGCCGAGGGATCGTCCGGATGGTTGATCGCCTCGAGCTCTTCGGTCTGCCCTTCCGGATAGTTCTCGATGACCACCTTGAGCGGCCGCAGCACGCCCATGCGCCGCTGCGACGTGCGGTTCAGCTCCTCGCGGATGCAGAACTCCAGCATGCCGACATCGACGACGCTGTTGGCCTTGGCAACGCCGATGCGCTTGACGAATTCGCGCAAGGCTGCGGGCGGCACGCCGCGGCGGCGCATCCCCGCTACAGTCGGCATGCGCGGATCGTCCCATCCGGCGACATGACCGTCGCGGACGAGCTGGGTCAGCACGCGCTTGGACAGCAGCGTGTAGGTCAGGTTGAGCCGCGCCATTTCGTACTGGTGCGGCTTGGACGGCACCGGCAGCTTTTCGATGAACCAGTCGTAGAGCGGCCGATGGTCCTCGAACTCCAGCGTGCAGATCGAGTGCGTGATGCCCTCGATCGCATCCGACTGGCCGTGCGCATAATCGTAGCTCGGATAAATCGACCACTTGGTGCCGGTGCGCGGATGGTGCGCATGCAGGATGCGGTACAGCACGGGGTCGCGCAGGTTGATGTTGCCCGCGGACATGTCGATCTTGGCCCGCAGCACGCGCGCGCCGTTCGGGAATTCACCGGCCTTCATGCGGCGGAACAGGTCGAGATTCTCGTCCACGCTGCGGTCGCGGAACGGCGAGTTCTTGCCGGGCTCGGTCAGCGTGCCGCGCGCGAGGCGAATCTCCTCCTGGGTCTGGTCGTCGACATAGGCGAGCCCGTCGCGGATCAGCTTCTCCGCCCATTCGTACAGGCGGTCGAAATAGTCCGAGGCGAAGAACAGGTTCTTGCCCCAGTCGAAGCCGAGCCAGTGCACGTCGGCTTGGATGGAATCGATGTATTCCTGCTCTTCCTTGACCGGGTTGGTGTCGTCGAAGCGCAGATGGCAGCGGCCCGGAAACTCCTGGGCGATGCCGAAATTGAGCGCGATCGACTTGGCGTGCCCGATATGCAGGTAGCCGTTCGGCTCCGGCGGGAACCGGGTCACGATCTCCTGGTATTTGCCCTGATCGAGGTCGGCCTGGATGATGTCACGAATGAAATCGCGCCCAACCTCGTTCGCCACCGGTTCTGTCATTACGAAAATCCTGTAGGGAAATCAGCGGCCCTTCTGCCAAATTCGCTTGGCTGAGCCAAGAGCTTAGCGGTCCACTGCCGGGCTTTAGTTATGCTCCGGTCCTGTTATATACCACCGCCTCCAATGCATAGGCCCTGCCAAGAATGACCGATTCCGTCGTCACCCGCTTTGCTCCCTCGCCGACCGGCTTCCTCCATATCGGGGGCGCCCGCACGGCGCTGTTCAACTGGCTCTATGCGAAAAAGCACGGCGGCAAGATGCTGCTCCGGATCGAGGACACCGACCGGGAGCGCTCCACGGAGGCTGCGATCGGCGCCATCCTCGACGGCCTCAAATGGCTGGAGCTCGGCTGGGATGGCGACGTCATCTACCAGTTCAGCCGCGCCGCCCGCCACCGCGAGGTCGCCGAGCAGCTGCTCGCCGACGGCAAGGCCTATCGCTGCTACGCGACCGCAGAGGAGCTCACCGCCATGCGCGAGAAGGCGCGCAGCGAGGGCCGCACCCGCCTCTATGACGGCCTATGGCGCGACCGTGACCCGGCAACGGCGCCTTCCGACGTCAAGCCCACCATCCGCCTTCGCGCGCCGCAGACCGGCGAGACCGTGATCGAGGACCAGGTCCAGGGCCGTGTAGTCTGGCAGAACGAGAACCTCGACGATCTCGTCCTGCTGCGCGGCGATGGCAATCCGACCTACATGCTCGCTGTGGTGGTCGACGACCACGACATGGGCGTCACCCATGTCATCCGCGGCGACGACCATCTGATCAACGCCGCCCGCCAGAAGCAGATCTACGACGCCATGGGCTGGGCGCTGCCGAGCATGTCCCACATCCCCCTGATCCATGGCCCGGACGGCTCGAAGCTCTCCAAGCGCCATGGCGCGCTGGGCGTCGATGCCTACCGCGCCATGGGATACCTCCCGGCGGCGCTCCGCAATTACCTCGTCCGTCTCGGCTGGAGCCATGGCGATCAGGAGATCTTTTCGACCGAGGAGATGATCGCCGCGTTCGACCTCGCCAGCGTCGGCCGCGCCGCCGCCCGCTTCGATTTCGCCAAGCTCGAAAACCTCAACGGCCACTACATCCGCCACGCCGACGATCAATCACTCGTGAAGATGTTCGAGGACGTGCTCGACCACGTCGTGCCCAGCCGCAACGAGCTTAAGGCCAAGTTAAACGACACGACGCGGGCGCAGCTTCTCAAGGCCATGCCGGCCCTGAAGGAGCGCGCCAAGACGCTGATCGAGTTGATCGACAGCGCCTGTTTCATCTTCGCCGACCGGCCGCTGGAGCTCGATCCCAAGGCGGCAGCGCTGCTGACGCCCGAGAACCGCAAGCTGATCGGCCAGCTTCATTCCGCGCTGGAGAAAGTCGAGACGTGGAGTGCGGCGAATGCGGAGGCCGCGCTGCGCGCCTTTGCCGAGGAAAATAGTCTCAAGCTCGGCGCCGTCGCCCAGCCGCTGCGGGCTGCGCTGACGGGACGGTCGACATCGCCTGGTATATTTGAGGTTTTGGACGTGCTGGGACGCCAGGAAAGCCTGGGCCGGCTTAAGGACCAGTCCAAGGACTAGGCCAAGGACCAGGCTACGACGTAAGTCGACCATGCGTGCGGCGATCTTGCAGCGCACACAGCAATAATATACCCATCTCACCCGTACCTTCTGGAATATCCGGCCTGCCCCACCAAGTCATCGGGGCCTTCCGGGTCCGGCCCGTTTCACCACACATCGGGGACCTCTGATGGACGCAAAAGCAAGCAATAAGACCGCCACGCTGACGGTCGGAAACAAGAACTACGATCTCCCGATCCACAGCGGCAGCGTCGGGCCTGATGTCGTCGATATCGGCAAGCTCTACGCCCAGTCCGGGCTGTTCACCTACGATCCCGGCTTCACCTCGACCGCAAGCTGCGAGTCCAAGATCACCTATATCGACGGTGACGCCGGCGTGCTGGAATACCGCGGCTATCCGATCGAGCAGCTCGCCGAGAACGGCGACTTCCTCGAGACCTGCTACCTCCTGCTCTACGGGAACCTGCCGACCGCCGCGCAGAAGAAGGATTTCGACGACCGCGTGATCCATCACACGATGGTGCACGAGCAGATGGCCCGCTTCTTCCAGGGCTTCCGCCGCGACGCCCATCCGATGGCGGTGATGGTGGCCTCCGTCGGCGCGCTCGCCGCTTTCTACCACGACTCCACCGACATCAACGATCCGAAGCAGCGCATGATCGCGTCGATGCGCATGATCGCCAAGATCCCGACGCTGGCGGCCATGGCCTACAAGTACACGATCGGCCAGCCCTTCGTGTATCCGAAGAACTCGCTGAAGTTCGCCGAGAACTTCCTGCACATGTGCTTCGCCGTGCCGTGCGAGGAGTACAAGATCAATCCGGTGCTCGCTGACGCGCTGGACAAGATCTTCATCCTGCACGCCGACCACGAGCAGAACGCCTCGACCTCGACGGTGCGCATCGCCGGCTCCTCCGGCGCCAACCCGTTCGCCTGCATCGCCGCCGGCATCGCCTGCCTTTGGGGCCCGGCGCATGGCGGCGCCAACGAAGCCGCGCTCGCGATGCTCGCCGAGATCGGCTCGGTCGACAAGATTCCGGAATTCATCGCCAAGGTGAAGGACAAGAACAGCGAAGTCCGCCTGATGGGCTTCGGCCACCGCGTCTACAAGAACTACGATCCGCGCGCCAAGATCATGCAGAAGATGTGTCATGCCGTTCTCAAGGAGACCGGCCATGGCGACGATCCGATGCTGAAGGTGGCGCTCGAGCTCGAGAAGATCGCGCTCAGCGACCAGTACTTCATCGACCGCAAGCTCTACCCGAACGTCGACTTCTATTCGGGCATCACGCTGAAGGCGATGGGCTTCCCGGTCTCGATGTTTACCGTGCTGTTCGCGGTCGCCCGCACCGTCGGCTGGATCAGCCAGTGGAGCGAGATGATTGAGGACCCGCAGCAGAAGATCGGCCGTCCGCGCCAGCTCTACACCGGCGTCACCCGCCGCGACTACGTCGCGATCAAGGACCGGAAGTAAGATCGGCCTTAGGGCTTTTGGAAACGGCGCCATCCTGCGATGGCGCCGTTTTTGTTTTTGGGGCCCGTAGGGTGGGCAAAGCGAAGCGTGCCCACCACCTCTCCGCGAGCGAGACAAAAACGGTGGGCACGCTGCGCTTTGCCCACCCTACCGATACGGAGAACCCGATGCTGAACGGAAGTTGCCTCTGCGGAGGAGTTGCCTACGAAGTCGACGCGCCCCCGGGCACCATCATGCACTGCCATTGCCAGACCTGCGCAAGACGCACGGATCGGCCTTCTCCACCGTCACCAACGTGCCGCGCGACCGCTTCCGCTGGATCAAGGGCGAAGACTTGCTGCGCGGCTTCGAATCCTCGCCCGGCAAAACCCGCTATTTCTGCTCGCAATGCGGCTCGCACATCGTCGCTTCGCGCGAGGGCAAGGACAGGGTCCTGCTGCGGATGGGCTGCCTCGACACACCGATCGCAGAACGGCCCGAAATGCACATCTGGCGATCGGATTCCGCCAACTGGTATGACCCGAAGGCCGAATTACCGGAGTGGGCCGAAGGCACGGCACCAAAAGCCTGATCGGTTCCTCGCCTCATCTTGCTGCCACGCACAACAACAAGTCGACTCATCGCGTCCGCAATCGCTTGACAGTCGAAACGCTCCGCGCGCAAATTCTTACACTAAGTAAGAATGACGACAGGGATGGAAATGCCGGAGCAGCCGAGAAGTCGGCGGCAGACGCGTGCTGCCATTTTGACTCACTTGCTCCAGTCCGGCGGCTCGTTCCGGCCGCCGCTGGCCAAGGCCGTGCGCCTGTCCGAGGCGAGCCTGTCGCGCATCCTGTTTGACCTGAAAGCCGAAGGCCTGATCGAGGAAGTGCGGCGCCCTGCCCCCTATGTCGGCGGTCCGACGGGCCTCGTGTCGCTCGATGGCTCCGTGGCGCTCGCGGCCCTCGAGCTGACCGGCCAGTGGCTCAGCGTGGGCGTTGGCGGCATGTCGGGCGAAATGCACTACACCGAGCGTGTTCCGTTGCTGAAGAAGCCGACCGTCGAGACCGTCGGCAGGGTGTTCCGCGAAGCCCTCACCTTACTGCGCGACTGGACACGCCGCCGCCGCATCAGTCTCGCGCAGATCGGCATCACCATTCCCGGCCTCGGCCGCCTGAGCGCCGCGGGCAATCCGATCATTCCCTGCGACGTCGAACGCATCAGCGACATGCTCGGCGGAATGTTTGCCGGCGTGCCGGTCGAGTTCACCAACTCGGTGGTCGCACACGCCACGTTTCACCGCTGCCGTACGCAGGACTATCCCTTCAGCGGCGCACATCTCTTCGTCTTCGTCGGCCAGGGCGTTGCCGGCGCCTGGATGGACGATCCGCTTGAGGCCGATGCCCCGCAGCCGGTTGAGCTCGGCCATATGGTGTTCAACGCCGACGGGCCGCGCTGCCGCTGCGGTCACCATGGCTGCGTCGAGGCCTACACGTCGCTTCCGGCCCTCGCCGAGCTCCTCGGCGCAACTGAGGCCGAACTGCTCCAGCTCGGCAGCGAGTGGGTGAGCACGATCCCGCGCTCGTCGCGAATGCGCCAAGAGTTGCGCCAGCGCCTGTTCCGGCTGGGCCTTTCGATCGGCAACACGCTCAACGTAAAGCCATGCAACGGCGTCGCGATCAGCGGCTGGCCGTCGCTTCTCTCTGAAGAGGATCGGAAAGCGGTGGTCGATGGGATCGACGCCTGCCTTCTCGGCGGGCGGAAACTGGCGCAGGTGTCGCTCGCCTTCGTGCCACCCTCGAACGGCAACGATCCGCAAGCAGCTCTCGCCTTCGCCGCCTTTTGTCTCGCCAGCCGCGGCGGGATGCCCGCGGCTTCGACGGAGGCCGCCTGACATGCCCTGAGCCGCGTGGCTCAACGCGCCAAGAAAGTTCACACCGGGAGGAACTGCCATGCCGATCACGACAACAAGACGCCGTCTGCTCGCTGGATCCGCGGCCGCACTCGCACTACCGGCATTCGCCCGCGCGCAAGGCGCGGCCAAGCCGCGCCTGACCGCGATCTCGCAATGGTCCGCAGGCAGCGATGGGGCGGCGATCACCGCGCTCGGCAAGAAATTCGAGGAGAAAGGCGGCGTCTGGCAGCACTCGCCGGTCCCCGGCTTCACCACCGAGATGATGAACAAGTTGCGCGCCCAGATCATCGCCGGCGATCCGCCGGCCTGTTCGCAGCTCAAGGGCCCGGAGATTGCGGCCTGGTCGAAGATCGCTCCGACCGTCGACCTCGACGCCGTGGTCGCCGCCGCCGGCTACGAAAAGGTCGTCGCGCCGGACCTCGCAAAATTGCACAAGCCCGGCGGCAAGTGGATCGCGCTGCCGCTGCAGATCTACAGCACCAACATGCTGTTCCTCTCCAAGCGTGCGCTGGACAAGGCAAAGGCCGACAAGCCGCCTGTCACGTGGGCGGATTTCAATGCGCTCGCCGAGAAGATGAAGGCGGCCGGCGTGACCTATCCCTTCGCTAACGGCGGCACCCGGGCCGACGATGGTCAAAAATTCGAGGCGTCCCTCGCCGGCATCAGCCCGACGGCATACCGCGCCGCCTGCATGAATCTCGACAAGAAGGCCCTAGAGGGTCCCGAGATGAAAGCCGCCTTCGCACAGATGCGCAAGCTCACCGAGTGGATGGACCCCAATGTCGGCGCCCAACCTTATGCCGTCAATTTGAAGCGCTTCATCGACGGCGACATGGGCATGCTCATCATGGGCGGATGGGCACAGGGCGTGTTGAAGAACGCCGGCTTCAAGCTCGACGACTTCATCATCGCGCCAGGCCCCAGCGATAATGGCAAGCCGGTGTTCCTGTTGAATGCCGATGCCTTCATCTTCTGGCAGCGCAAGGAGGCCGATCTGCAGGCCGGCCAGATGTTGATGGCCCAGCTCGTCATGGATCCGGCGATCCAGACCATGTACTCGCAGATCACGGGATCGATCCCCGTGCGCACCGACGTCGATCTGACCGGTGAAGGCTGGTCGGATGGTCAACGGACGACCGCGGCCGCATTGAAGAATGCCGTCGCCAACAATCAGGCCGTGCTGAGCCTCGCGCACAACATGGCGCAGGAAAACGGCCTGACGGCTGCGATGATCGACGTGTTCACGGAGTACGCGAAGAACAAGACGATCAAGCCGGAGGAGGCCGTTACCCGCCTCGCCGAGGCCGTCGAGGGCGCGCGTTGACCGACGCCGTCTCGACAGCAACGCGACCGGGCCGGTCGGCGACCGCTGAAACGGTGCGCCGGCTGCCTGAATATCTGATGATCTGGGTGCCGCTGCTTCTATCCGCAGCGCATCTCATTACGTTTTCGATCTGGACGATCTGGATTTCGTTCACGCCATCCACCCTTATTCCGGTGTCGGGGTGGGTCGGCTTGCGCAACTACAATTCCGTCCTGGCGTCCCGGAACTGGCAGATCGCTTTCGACAATCTGCTGCTGTTCGGCAGTGCTTTCGTGCTGCTGAGCTTGATCACCGGCCTTATGCTTGCGATCCTGCTCGATCAGCGCATTCGCGGCGAGAATGTGCTGCGATCCATCTTCCTGTATCCGCTTGCGGTGTCGTTCGTCGTCACCGGCACGGTCTGGAGCTGGCTACTCAATCCCGGCATCGGGATCCAGAAGCTCGTCCATGACCTCGGCTGGACCTCCTTCCGGTTCGACTGGCTGATCGACCGCGACATGGCGATCTGGACAATCGTGATTGCCGCGATCTGGCAATCGTCGGGCTTCGCCATGGCGCTCTTCCTCGCCGGCCTTCGCTCCGTCGATTCCGACATCATCAAGGCCGCCCAGATCGACGGCGCCGGACCGATCCGAACCTATTGGCGGGTCATTCTGCCGACGCTCTGGCCGATCACCATCACCGTCGTCGTCGTCCAGTTGCAGTTCGCGATCTCGGCCTTCGACCTCGTCCGTGCGCTCACCAATGGCGGGCCGGGAATCGCGACCCAGCTGCCGGCCCTTGTCGTCTACGACCTCATGTTCCAGCGCAGCCAGCTCGGCCGGGGCGCCGCGGCGGCGGTGCTCATGCTGCTCATTCTGCTTGCGGTGCTGCTACCCTATGCGGCGTGGCGTTATGTCCAGCGAAGGCAGGCCACCCATGCGTGACTGCAGCTTCGCACCGAGCCGAATTCTGATCTATCTCGTCGTGACATTGTTCGCTGCGGCCTATCTGGCGCCACTCGTTGTTGTTGTCCTGAACTCTCTCCGCACCAACGAGGAGATCGCGCAGGGTTCGATGATCGGCTGGCCGCAACATTTGGCCTGGAGCAACTACGCCAAGGCCTGGAGCGGTTTCTGCGTCGCCGAGACCTGCGCCGGCATCCGGCCGTACATGCTGAACTCCGCGCTCGTCACCATCCCGGCGACAATTTTCTCGACCTTGCTCGGCGCCGTCGCCGGTTACGCCGTGTCGCTCTGGCGCTTTCGCGGCGATAGCTGGATCTACGGTATCGTGACCCTCGGCCTCTTCCTTCCCCAGCAGATGCGCCTGCTTCCCTGGACCATCGTGCTGCGGGACACCGGTCTCATCAACACGCTGACGGGCCTCGTGCTGATCCACACGATCCAGGGGCTCTCCTTCACCACGCTGTTCTGCCGAAACTACTATGTCGCCATCCCCCATGAATTGATCAGGGCCGCACGCATCGATGGCGCCGGGTTCTTTCGTATTTTCTGGCGTATCATCCTGCCGCTCTCAGCTCCTATCCTGATCGTCACCGTGATCTGGCAGTTCACGCATATCTGGAACGAGTTCCTCTATGGCGTGACATTCACCACCGGCCAGCAGCAGCCCGTCACGGCCGCGCTCATCGCGCTCTCTGCCGCAATTGCGGACATTCCGCAGCATGGCGTGCAGAGCGCCGCGGTGATCATCGCGGCGCTACCCACTTTGTTGATCTATCTCCTCGGCGGACGGTACTTCGTGCGCGGCCTGACCGCCGGCGCAGTGAAATGATGGGGTCGTCATGGCAGCACTGAGCATTCGCACCCTGTCCAAGCGCTACGCCAATCTGGAGGTGCTGAAGGGCATCAACCTCGACATCGAGAGCGGCGAGTTCACCGTGCTGGTCGGGCCATCCGGCTGTGGCAAGTCCACCCTGCTCAACATCGTCGCCGGGCTCGATCGTCCGAGTGACGGAACGATCGAGATCGGCGGACGCGTCGTCAACGACGTCCCGCCCAAGGATCGCGACATCGCCATGGTGTTCCAATCCTACGCGCTCTATCCGTCGATGAC
The DNA here is from genome assembly GCF_051810765.1 of Bradyrhizobium sp. 604_D8_N2_3. Lineage (NCBI taxonomy): Bacteria > Pseudomonadati > Pseudomonadota > Alphaproteobacteria > Hyphomicrobiales > Nitrobacteraceae > Bradyrhizobium > Bradyrhizobium sp. 604_D8_N2_3. The sequence goes on from NZ_JBPWPM010000001.1 coordinate 5,230,151, forward strand.
GGTGCGCCAGAACATCACCTTCGGCATGGAATGCCGTCACGTTCCGAAGGCCGAGCAGGAGAAGGCGCTGGCGAATGTGGCTCGCCTCCTTCAGATCGAGCCCCTGCTCGGCCGCAAGCCGTCGCAATTGTCCGGCGGCCAGCGCCAGCGCGTGGCGATGGGACGGGCGCTGGTGCGCGATCCCCTGCTCTTCCTGTTCGACGAGCCGCTCTCCAACCTCGATGCGAAGCTGCGCGTCGAGATGCGGATGGAGATCAAGCGCCTGCACCAGCGTATCGGCGCCACCATCATCTATGTCACCCACGACCAGATCGAAGCGATGACGATGGCAACGCGCATCGCCGTGATGCATCGGGGCGTGGTGCAGCAGTTCGCCGATCCGGACACCGTGTACCGTTATCCGGCCAATCTGTTCGTCGCCCGCTTCATGGGTTCGCCGCCGATGAACACCATGCCGGGGCGGCTCGAGGCCGATAGCGGCGGACCTGTGGCCGTGATCGGCGCGGGGCGACCGGACGAGGTTCGTCTGCGCCTGCATGGACACGACGCGGCAGCATCTTATGTCGGCCGCGAGGTGGTCGTCGGGATCAGGCCGGAATGCATCGCCGAGGCCAGCCGCGTCTTTTCCGGCGAGGCACCCGTCCTCGTCGACGCGCCGGTCGAGATGATCGAGCCGACCGGCGCCGAGACAATCGTGCTGCTGCGTCTCGGCGGCGAGACTGCGCTGGCGCGCATCACGCCGGATATCCGTCCCGCGCCCGGCGCGACCGCCACCTTCGCGCTCGACACGCGGCGCATTTGCCTGTTTGACCCAGAGACGGAGCGGCTGATCGCATGACCCGGACCATCTATCCCAGCCTTGCCGGCCGCGTGGTGTTGATCACAGGTGGCGCCAGCGGCATCGGTGCCGCCTTCGTGCGCGCCTTCGCGACCCAGGGCGCCCGTGTCGCCTTCCTCGACATCGAGGCGAGCGCCGGCGAAGCGCTGGTGCGGGACGTCGCGGCCAGATCCGGCTCAACGCCCCTGTTTGTGCCCTGCGACCTCCTCGACATCGACGCCTTGCGCGCGGCCATGGCGCGGGTGCACGGATCGCTCGGCGATGCAGCAGTCCTCGTCAACAATGCCGCCAACGACCAGCGTCAGGTGCTGGCCGAGGTGACGCCGGCCGAATTCGACTGGACGATCGGCGTCAATCTCAAGCACGTCTTCTTTGCGGCCCAGGCGGTGGTGCCGCAGATGCAGGCGCGCGGCGGCGGCTCGATCATCAACATGTCGTCGGTGGCGTGGATCCGCGGTGCGCCGGCGCTGCCGGTCTATGCCGCGGCGAAGGCGGCGATCGTCGGCTTCACCAATTCGCTGGCCAGGTCAGTCGGCCCCGACCGCATTCGCGTCAACGCGATCGCGCCCGGCATGGTGATCACCGAGCGCCAGCGCCGGCTCTGGTTTCCGGACGAGCAGAAGATCTCCGAGCTGCGCACCCGCCAGGCGGTTCCCGATGCGGTGACGCCCGAGGACATCGCCAGCATGGCGCTGTTTCTCGCATCGGACGAGAGCCAGCGTATCACCAGCCAGTGTTTTCGGGTCGACGGCGGCCTCGCCTAGCTCCGCCGCCCCTTGCGCATCGTCGCGAGCACGATGTCGGCGGCGAGCACGCTCGGCGACTTGTTGCCGGTGGACATGATGGTGTCGAGCCGAGCGAAGGCGTTGACCTGTCGTTTGCGCAGCGGCGTGTCCGTGAGCAGTTCGGACAGTGCCGGCGCCAGCTTCTCCGGTACGCAGTCCTCCTGCAAGAACTCCGGAACGACATCCTCGCCGATCACGAGATTGGCGAGGATCACCGAGGAGACGCGGATCGCGCGGCGCAGGATGAAGGCTTCGATCGCGCCGACACGATAGGCCGTCACCATCGGAATGCCGGACAGCGCGAGCTCCAGCGTCACGGTGCCGGATTTGGCCAGCGCCGCGCGCGCGGTTCGGAATGCGGCACGCCTCTCGGTCTCGCCGACCACGATTTGCGGCTTGACCGGCCAGCTCGCGATGCCTTCGCGGATGGTGGCTTCGAGATGCGGCATGGTCGGCAGCTTCAGTTCGAAGGCGCGGCCTTCGGCCTGGAGCCGTCCGAGCGTCGCGCCAAACACGTCGAGATGGTGCCTGATCTCGCTGCGGCGGCTGCCGGGCAGCACCAGCAGAACCGGCGGCTCGGCATCGCGGCGCCGCTGCTCCTCCGCATTTGGCCGCAGCGACGGCAATTGCTCGATCAGGGGATGGCCGACATAGCTGCAGGGCGGTCCGCCCAGCTTGCGGTATTCCTCCGGCTCGAACGGCAGCAGGCCGAGCACGTGATCGACATAGCGGCGCATGGTGCGCGCCCGCCCGGGTCGCCAGGCCCAGAGCTGCGGCGCCACGTAGTCGACAATCGGGATCTCCGGCGTCTTCGCGCGCACGCGGCGGGCGACGCGATGGGTGAAATCGGGACTGTCGATGATGACGAGCGCGTCGGGTGCGGCCGCAGTCACGGCATCCGCGGTCTGGCGGATCAGCCGCAAAATCTTCGGCAACTGCTGGACGACCCCGGCGAAGCCGACGATCGACAGCTCCTCGATCGGAAACAGCGTCTCGAGCCCCTCACGCGCCATGGTCCGGCCGCCGACGCCCACAAACTGCACGCCGTCGCCGAGCCGCTGGCGCAACACTTTCATCAAGGCGCTGCCGAGCCGGTCGCCGGATTCCTCCGTCGCGATCAGGAAGATCTTCCGCTTGGGATCGCGGCTCTGCATCATGCCGTCAGGCCGATGACGAAGAGATATTTGGCGTCGGCGAGCGAGATCATCGCCTGCGGCTCGGCGGCGATGGTGTTGCCGGCGACGACGGCGATGCCGGCCAGTCCAGCGCGGGCGACGCCCTCGAGGGTACGCGGGCCGATCGTCGGCAGGTCGAAGCGCAAATCCTGCCCGCTCTTCGGCACCTTCACCAGCACCCCGCGTCCTGTCGCAGCGCGGATGCGACCTTCCTCGCGCAGGCGTGCCACGCGCGAGAGCAGCGCGTCGGTGCCCTCGATATCCTCGATCGCCACTACATGGCCGTCGATCACGACCGCGGCCTGGCCGATGTCGAACGGGCCGAGCGCGGTCAGCACCGCGCGGCCGCGCTCGATGTCGGCCTTGCTGTTGTCGTTCGGCCAGGCGCGGCTGATGCAGCCCTCGGGCATCAGCAGATCCGGCGCGACATCCTTGATGCCGACCATGCGAAAGCCGCCTTGCTCGAGAATGCGCCCGACCCCGGACAACAGATGATCGTCGCCGCCGCGGAAGGCGCGGATGACGTTGCCGAGCAGGCGCAGTGTCGTGACGTCGAACCTTATTTCGGACAGCGCGGGCCGCACCAATGTGCCGATGAAGATCAGATCGCGGCAGCCCTCCTCGCGGAACAGCCGCATCGCGCGGCCGAGCTGGCCGACCGAGATCCAGCGATGGCGGAATTGCTCCACCCGCGTCGGATCGCAGGCGCCACGCAGCGGGAACAGCACCGGCGTGATGCCGCGCGCGGCAAGCGAATCGGCGACCGCGAACGGCATGGCACCGCCGCCGGCGACGACGCCGACCGGTGACGAAATCTCCGAAGCCGCCGATGTCATGCCCGCGGCCATCCCGAAATCACTTCTCGATGGCGGGAAGACAGATCGGGCGATGCTTGCGCTTGCCGATGAAGTCGAGGATCTCGGCAATCGCGGGGTCTTCGCTCGCGAGCGGCTGGGCCGCCGCGAGCCGCTCGGCAAACGTGCCGGGGCCGTGGAAGAGTTTTTGGTAGAACGATTGCACGGTCGCGCGCCGCTGCTTGGTGAACTGCCGCCGCTTCATCCCGATGAGATTGAGGCCTTCCAGCGCCGCATACTGGCCGTTGGCGAGGCCGAACGGAATGATGTCGTCGCGCACGCCCGAGAGGCCGCCGACCATCACCTGCGGGCCGATGCGCGTGAGCTGATGCACCGCCGACAAGCCGCCGATATAGACGAAATCGCCGATCTCGCAGTGGCCGCCGAGCGTCGCCGAGGTCGCGAAGATCACGTTGTTGCCGACCATGCAGTCATGGCCGACATGGCTGTTGTTCATGAAGTAGCCGCCGTTGCCGACGCGCGTCAGCTCGCCGCCCTTGATGGTGCCGACATTCATCGTCGCGCCTTCGCGGATGGTGCAGCCGGAACCGACCTCCAGCCTGGTCGGCTCGCCCTTGTAGCTGAGATCCTGGGGCGCCCCGCCCAGCACAGCGAAGGGCGAGATCACGCAGCCGTCGCCGATCGAGGTGTGGCCGATGACCGTGACTTGTCCGATCAGCTTGCAGTTCGCGCCGATCACGGCATTCGGACCGATGATGCAGAAGGGTCCGATCTCGGTACCCTCGCCGATCACGGCGCCGTCCTCGACCCGTGCGGTGGGATCAATCTTACTCATCAAGCAATCTGACTCATCAAGAAGGTCTGATTATGTGTTGAAGTCGCTCAGTTTTCCGGTGGTTAGCGCGACTATGCCCGATCTGTCCAGTGACGTATCATCTCGGCCTGTTTCAGGCACCGGATGAGCCGGCCGTCCTAAAGCACGATGAGATTGGGATGAATCGTCATCGCGCTTCAGGCTATCGTTCGAGCATGATCCTTTCTGAAAACCGCTGCACGCTTTTCCGGATCATGCTCTAGCTCGTCAACGCCTTCATGTGGAGCTTGAAGTCATCGTGGTCAGGGCCCTGGCAGTTCTGCTTGCACAGCTCGCGGCCGCCCCGATCGTCTCCGAGACGGTCGAGACCGGCGAACGCCGCTTCGTCGATCTCGGCACGTTCGAGTGCCGCGACATCACTCGCAGCTCGGTGCTTCAGCGGGTCTGCTACGACCGCGCGCGGCAGGACCTCATCGTCGCGATCGACGGCCAATATGACCGCTATTGCGGAGTCGCGGCCGAGACGATCGACAGCCTGCTCGGCGTGCCGTCGATGGGCCAGTTCTTCAACCGAAATATCAGGCGCGAGACGGCCGGCGGCCGTTACGGCTGCGGCGCACAATCCATTTCCGCTGGCTTGAGCCGCTCAGTCCGTCAGCATGGCGCCGACATCGGCCTCCGCAACGATCTGGCCGTTGACCTTGGCGTCGCCGTGAAACCACCACATCGCCTTGCGGCGGCCGATCGAACGCATGTGATATTCGATGGTATCGCCGGGCAGCACCGGCTTGCGGAACTTGCACTTGTCGATGGTGAGGAAATACACCGCGCGCGGCTTCTCGGTGCCCTCGACCGAGGTGATGCCGATCACGCCCGCGGTCTGCGCCATCGCTTCGATCATCATCACGCCGGGATAGACCGGGCGCTCCGGGAAATGCCCCTGGAAGGCCGGCTCGTTGAAGGTGACGTTCTTGATGCCGATGCCGCTGTAATCGGCGCGGATATTGATCACACGGTCGATCAGCAGCATCGGGAAACGGTGCGGCAGCGTCCGGAGGATCGCGTTGATATCCACCAGCTCGAATTTGATCGGTGATTCCTCCGTCATTCCCGTCCCTCGTTCTTCGGATCGGCCCTGCTGTCGCGTACCAGGCGCTCCACCGCGATAATTTCCTTGAACCACTGCTTGGTCGGCTTGGCGAAAAAGCCGCCCCAGCGTCCGTTCGGCGGGATGTCGTCCTTGACGCCGCTCATCGCGGTGACCTGGGCCCCATCGCCGATCTTGAGGTGATTGTTGATGCCAACCTTTGCTCCCAGCGCCACGTTGTCGCCGATCGTCAGGCTGCCCGCGAGCCCGATCTGGGCCGCCAGCAGGCAGTTCCGACCGATGGTCACATTGTGGCCGATCTGGACCTGGTTGTCGATTTTGGTGCCCTCCCCGATCACCGTGTCGCGCAGGGAGCCGCGATCGATGGTCGTTCCGGCGCCGACTTCCACATTGTTCTGGATCAGCACGCGGCCGGTCTGGGGCACCTTGAGATGGCCCTCGGGGCCGAAGAAGATGAAGCCATAGCCGTCCTGGCCGATCGAGCAGCCGGGATGGATCAGCACGTTGTTGCCGATCAGCGCGCACTGGATGGCCGTGCGGGCGCCGACATTGCAGTCGCGGCCAATCTTGACGCCGGGACCGATGACCACGCCGGCCCCGATCACGGTGCCGCTGCCGATCTCGACGTCAGGGCCGATGACGGTCAGGGGATCGACGATGACGTCGTCCTCCAGCCGGGCCGAGGGATCGATGATGGCCGACGGGGCGATGCCGTCATTGCCGACCCAGGACTGCGGGCGCAGCGCATCGCCGTGCCATTCCCGGGCGAGCCCGACAAAGGCGCGGAACGGCTGCGCCACCCGCAACACGGCCACATGCGCGGGCACCTGGGCCTCGAAGCGCGGACTCACCAGGCAAGCCCCGGCCTTGGTCGCCTTGAGCTCGTCGGCATATTTGAGGTTATCGAAGAACGCCAGATGCATCGGGCCGGCTTCGTCGAGCGAAGCAAGACCGGTAATGACGTGACCGCCCCTGGCAGGGTCGACGAGTTGCGCCTTGGTCAGCGCGGCAATGTCAGCCAGCGCTGAGGCCGGCGGCTTTTTGAAGAAGGTCGGCTGCGCCATTCCACCCCATCGCGGTCCGGCTTCGGCATGAAGCGGTGAGGCCGCATCATGCCTTATCTCACGGATTGAGCACGATCTTTTTGGAAACCGGCCCCAACAAGGGGCCGGCTCATGCCCTGCTGATCGAACTAGAACGAGGTGCCGCCGCCGAACCTGAACTGCTGCACGCGATCGAACTGGCCCTTGGTGAGCGGCACGGCGTAGTCGAACCGCAGCGGACCGAACGGCGACTGCCAGATCAGGCCAATACCAACCGACGAACGGACGACATTGCCGTTGTCATACACCAGGCCGGTACAGGTTCCAGCCGAGGGCGGGTTGATGGTCGACGGCGTACAGTTCGAGTTCCTGGTCGTGGTCATTTCGTTCGTCAGCGACCACGTCGTCGGGCCCTGATAGTCGAAGAGGCCGCCGGCGTCGGCGTAGACCGCGCCCTTCAGACCCACTTCCTTCGGCAGGAACCAGAACGGCATCTGCAATTCGAACGAAGCGCCCCAATATTTGGTGCCGCCAAGCGCGTCTTGCGTGCCAAAGGGATTCAAATCGCGCGGACCGATGCCGTTCGGAGCAAAGCCGCGGACCAAGTTCGGGCCCATCTGGAACTGATCCAGCATGCGGATATCGTTGTTGCCGATCTTGTTCAGCATGCCGCCCTGAAGGTGAACGAGGCCGACGATGTCGGACACCAGCGGAGCGTAGTACTTCGCGTCGACGACGGACTTCAGGTAGGTGACGTCGCCGCCCACGCCGGCGAAATCCTGACGGAAGTCGACAAGCAGACCGTCGGTAGGGTTCTTGTTGTTGTCCAGCGTGTTGTAGGTCAGCGTGTAGCCGAGCGCCGAGGTCAGGGTCTTGCCGCCGGCAAGCTCCTTGCGGACCGGCAGCGAGGCTTCGCCGTCGGAGTAGCAGCCGAGACCGCCGGTCGAGGTCAGATCGATCGGCGGCGTTTGCGATGCGGCAAAGGCCGGGCTCGGGTTGAAGGCCGACGAACCGAGGACGTTGTTACAGTTCGCCAGGTAGGACGGCAGCGTGATTTCCTGCTGGTAGATCGAGTAGCGCAGCTGGAGCGACAGATCTTCACGCAGGCTGAAGCCGAGGCGCGGGCTGAAGCCCAGCGTCTTCGTACCGTAGGAGATGTAGCTGTTGGAGAGCTGCTGACGCTGATAGAGGTCGAGACCGAGCGCGACGCGGTAGTCGAGCAGATACGGCTCGACGAACGACAGCGAATAGCCGCGCGCATACTGGCCGTAGGTCACCGACGCCTTGGCGAACAGGCCGCGGCCGAGCAAATTGCGCTCGGAGATCGAGACTTCGGCGAGCGCGCCGTCGGTCGTGGAGTAGCCGCCCGAGACCGAGAAGTCGCCGGTCGATTTCTCTTCGAGATCGACGATCAGGACCACGCGGTCGCTGGAGGAGCCCGGCTCCGTCGTGATCTTCACGCTCTTGAAGTAGTCGAGGTTCTTCAGGCGGCGCTCGGCACGGTCGACCAGCGCGCGGTTGTAGGCATCGCCCTCGGAGATGTCGAACTCGCGGCGGATCACGTAGTCGCGCGTGCGGGTGTTGCCGCGGACGTTGATGCGCTCGATATAGGTGCGCGGGCCCTCGTCGATGTTGAACACGACGGCGACGGTGTGCGCCTCGAAATTGCGGTCGCCGCCGGGACGGACCACGGCGAAGGCATAGCCGCGCCGCGACGCCTCGATCTGCATTTCCTCGACCGATTTCTCGACCGATTCGACGTTGTAGAGCGCGCCCACATTGACGCGCGAATAGTTACGCATCGTGGTCGGATCGAAGTTCGGAATGGAGGAGCGGAAGTCGACGGTGCCGACGCGGTACTGCGAGCCTTCCTCGATCTTGAAGGTGACGTTGAAGCCCTTCTTCTCCGGATCGTATTCGGTGAGCGCGGCGACCACCTGGACGTCGGCGAAACCGTTCTTGAGATAGAAACGGCGAATCAGGTCACGGTCGGCCTCGACGCGATCGGGATCGTAGAGGTCGTTGCTGGCGAGGAAGCTCAGCAGGTTCGATTCGTGCGTCTTGATGACGTCGCGCAGGCGGTAGGACGAGAACGCGTTATTGCCGACGAACTCGATCGACTTGACGCCGGTCTTGGCGCCCTCCTCGACCGTGAAGATCAGGTCGACGCGGTTGTTCGGCTGCTCGATGATCTCGGGCGTGACGCGGACGTCATAGCGACCCGAGCGGCGGTAGATTTCGGCGATTCGCAGGGTGTCGGACTGCACCATGGCGCGGGAGAAGGTGCCGCGCGCCTTGGACTGGACTTCAGCGGTGAGCTGCTCGTCCTTGACCTTCTTATTACCTTCGAACGCGATGCGGCCGATCACCGGGTTTTCCACCACGGAGACGATGATCTGGCCACCGGAACCGCGATTGATTCGCACGTCCTGGAACAGGCCGGTCTCGATCAGGGCCTTCAGGCCGTCATCGATGGCGCCCTGATCCAGGCGGCCACCCGGGCCCGGCTTGAAATAGGAGCGGATCGTCTCCACCTCGACACGGCGATTTCCTTCGACGGAAATCGACTGGACGGTCTGAGCAAGCGCAGACGAAGACACAAAAGCAGCCCCAACCGGGGCAAGCACCGGCGCGCCGAACAAGATCAGGGATGCGAGCAAGCCCCCCCGGAGTCGCAGTCCAAACTTCATTGCGCAACGCGCCCTTATCAGTACCAGACCCAACCCCAACGCCGGTCCGGGAGATTCCCCAAGTTCGAAGCCGCTTGTAGCCAATTTCCCCGATGTCGCAAACGGCCGCTGACACCGTAATTTCAATTTCATTCCAAGACGTTGCTCATGAGCAACGCCACAAAAAAGCCCGTATCAGGAAGCTGCCATCCGCAAGATGTCGTTATAGGTGGCAAACACCATCAGCATCAGCACCAAACCGAGCCCGATTCGGAACCCCATCTCCTGAGTCCGCTCGGACAGGGGTCGGCCCCGGACCACCTCCGCCGCGTAGAACATCAGGTGACCGCCATCGAGCAGCGGGATCGGGAACAGGTTCAACAGCCCGATCGACACCGACAGCACCGCGCACAGATTGATCACGAACTGGAACCCGGCGCTGGCCGCCTGCCCCGACATCTTGGCGATGCCGAGCACGCCGCTGACCTCGTTGGGATTGCCTTGTCCGACAAACAGCGAGCCAAGGAACTTGAAGGTGCTGGTGATGATGAACCAGACCTGCTCGACCCCGATCTTGAGCGCTTCGCCGACGCCGACCGGCGTGGTCGAGGCCTCGCCGGCCTGCGACTTGTGCTCGACGCCGAGCACGCCGAGGCGGTGGCTGTTGCCGAACGGATCCTTGCGCTCGAGCAGCGCCGGCGTCGCGGTCAGGGAGACGATGGCGCCGTCCCGCTTGACCTGGAAGGCAAGCGCCGAACCCGCATTCATCGCAACGATTCGCTGCATGTCGGCAAAGCTCTCGATCGGCTTGCCGTCGATCTGCACGACGACGTCGCCGATCTTGAAGCCGGCCGTGGCCGCAGCGCCGTCGGCGACGACGCCGTCGACGCGGGCGATCGTGCTCGGCTTGCCGTAATAGAGCGCCATGGCGGCGAAGATCAGTGCGCCCAGGATGAAATTGGCGATCGGTCCGGCCGCGACGATGGCGGCGCGCGGGCCGACCTTCTTGTGATGGAAGCTGCCGGCGCGCTCCTCGGCCGTCATGGCCGCAAGCGTCTCGGCTGACGGGGTCGAAGCTTCGCTCTCGTCGCCGAAGAATTTGACGTAACCGCCGAGCGGGATCGCCGAGATCTTCCAGCGGGTGCCATGGCGGTCGTTGAAGCCGACCAGCTCCGGTCCGAAACCGAGCGAGAAGGTCAGCACCCGAACGCCCGCCCAGCGCGCGACCAGGAAATGGCCGAGCTCATGGAAGAACACGACGATCGTCAGGACGAACAGGAAGGGAACCGCGTAGCCGAGGAGCCCATGGCTCAACGTATTGAAACTATGGACGAAAAAGTCGATCATCGAATTCCCTCATCCAGCGCCGCAAGGCCCTGGCCCCGTGCCATCTAGGATGCCTTTAAGGCAATTTGAGGCAATAGGGCGGCAGCTCTATTTCGCGCAACATGGTCAACAGAGATTGCATCGTCGGCGGACGTCAGGGGAGCCTGGTTCCCGCCGCGAATCCAGTCGTCCAGCGTCGCCTCGACCAGCCGCGCGATCGCGCCGAACCGGATCTTGCCGGCAATGAAAGCGGCGACCGCAACCTCGTTGGCGGCGTTGTAGACGGTGGTCGCCCCCTTCCCGGTCCGGAGCGAATCGAAGGCCAGCCGAAGCCCAGGGAAGCGCTCGAAGTCCGGCGCCTCGAAGGTCAGCTGGCCGATCTTGGCCAGATCGAGCTTGGCCGCCGGCCCCTTGATGCGATCGGGCCAGCCGAGGCAGTGCGCGATCGGCGTGCGCATGTCGGGAGAACCGAGCTGGGCCACCACCGAACGGTCGGAGAACTCGACCATGCCGTGGATGATCGACTGCGGATGCACGAGAACGTCGATCTCGTCGGGCGAGAGCGCGAATAGATAGGACGCCTCGATCACCTCGAGGCCCTTGTTCATCATCGAGGCGGAATCGATCGTGATCTTCTGGCCCATGCTCCAGTTCGGATGCTTCAGGGCCTGCTCGAGGGTCGCCTGCTCGATGTCGGCGGGCTTCCAGGTCCGGAACGGCCCGCCCGAGGCAGTGATGATGACGCGGACGAGCTCGTCGCGGTTGCCTGAGCCGAGCGCCTGGAACAGCGCATTGTGCTCGGAATCGGCCGGCAGGATGCAGGCGCCCGCTTTCGCCGCGCGCTGCATGAAGAAATCGCCGGCGCAGACGAGACATTCCTTGTTGGCGAGCGCGACATGCGCGCCGCGATCGACCGCGGCCAGGGCCGGCTTCAGTCCGGCGGCACCGCTCACGGCGGCCATCACCCAATCGGCCGGACGCGCGCCGGCTTCGATCACCGCGCTTTCGCCCGCGCCGCATTCCGTGCTCGTTCCCGCGAGCGCGGCCTTGAGCTCGGCGAACTTGGATGTGTCGGCGATCGCGACGTAGCGCGCGGAAAACTCCTTGGCGAGCTTGGCCAGCGCTTCGACATTGCCGTTCGCCGTCAAGGCTTCGACGCGATAGCGCTCGGGAGAGGCGCGCAGCAGATCCATCGTGCTGTCGCCGATCGAGCCGGTGGCGCCGAGAACCGTGACACTGCGGACGGTCGACGCCACAGCCTTGTTGTTACGCAATGGGACCGCGCTCATATCCTCACCAAACCATAAGACCGCTTCCGGCGCTATGCACACCATGGCGGAGAAAGCCGATAATCCATGCCATCAGGATGGCGGCAACAAAACCGTCCAGACGGTCCAGTAGCCCGCCATGGCCGGGAATCAAGTGACTGGAATCCTTGACGCCGAAGCGCCGCTTCACAGCGGATTCGAACAGATCGCCCGCCTGCGATACCACCGACAGGATGGCGCTGACGAGCAGCAGTGGAACCGCCTTTCCGATCCCGCACGCCGCAAAACCGGCCGCAACCAAAAGGCTCGCCGCGAAGCCACCGAGCGCCCCGGACCAGGTCTTCTTCGGGCTCACGCGCGGCCATAGTTTCGGCCCGCCAATGCTGCGTCCGGCGAAATAGCCGCCGATATCGGTCGCCCACACCACCAGCAGCACGAACATCAGCGCGGCGAAGCCGTTGACGAGATCCTGCCGCACCAGGATCGAGGCCAGCAGCGCCGCTGATGCGTAGGCGAAGCCGGTGGCCGCCCAGATGAACTTGCCCCGCGCGATCAGCGTCACGATCGCGCCGCCGATGAGGCCGGTGATGATTGCGGTCTTGAGCGCGCCGAAGGCGACGCAGGCCCCCATCATGGCAATGACGATCGTCCCTGCCCCGGTCAGTGCAGCAGACCCCGCGCCCACCACCATCAGCCATTCCGCGAACAGCCCGATCGACACCAGGGTGACGAGAAGCGCCCACAGCCAGCCGCCGGCATAAGCGAGTGCAATAGCTAGCGGCGCCAGCACTAGCGCTGCGAGGACTCGCATCACGAGATTGCTCGGGGCAGGCTTCTCGCCCGCCGATGCGGCGTCGGGTTCGCTCACGAGGCGTTTTTCGCGACCAGACCGCCGAAGCGGCGCTCGCGTCTGGCGAATTCGGCGATCGCGCCTTCCAGCGCCGCCTTGTCGAAATCGGGCCAATGGATCGGCACGAAGACCAGCTCGCTGTAGGCGGCCTGCCACATCAGGAAGTTGGACAGCCGCTGCTCGCCGCTGGTGCGGATGATGAGATCGGGATCGGGGATGTCGGGCGCATCGAGATGAGCCCCGATCGTCTCGGCGTCGATCGTTTCAGGGGCGCGCTTGCCGTCTGCGACTTCCCGCGCGAGCTTCTGCGCCGCTTTCGCGATTTCCTGCCGCGAACCGTAATTGAAGGCGACGACCAGCGTCAGGCGCGTGTTGTCGCGCGTCAGCTCCTCGGCCTCGTTGAGGAGTGCGCAGATGTCGCTATCGAGTCCGTCGCGCTCGCCGATGATGCGGACCTTGACGCCATCGCGGTGCAGGCTCGCGAGATCGTTGCGGATGAAGCGACGCAGGAGACCAAACAGATCGCCGATCTCGCTCGCCGGGCGCGACCAGTTCTCCGAAGAGAAGGAGAAGATGGTGAGATAGCGGATGCCGAGCTCGTGCGAGGCACGCACCACCCGGCGCAGCGCCTCGACACCGCGGCGATGCCCTTCGGCCCGCGGCAGGCCGCGCGCGGCGGCCCAACGCCCGTTGCCATCCATGATGATGGCGACATGCGCAGGCGCGTCGGACCGGTCGGGTCCTTCGGTTGCTGGCGCGGCGGCGTTGGACATGAAGGCGGCCCCAAAAGCATGATCCGGACAAGTGCGACGCGGCTTTCCGAAAAGACCATGCGCGAACAATAACCTAAAGCGCGATGATCGCGCTTTAGACGGTGAGGATTTCTTTTTCCTTGGCAGCCAGCAACTGGTCGATCTCGGAGATGGTGCCGTCGGTCGCCTTCTGCACCTCGTCGGCGTGACGCTTCTGATCGTCTTCCGACATCTCGTGATTCTTCTCGAGCTTCTTGAGGACGTCGAGGCCATCGCGGCGGACGTGACGCGCGGCGACCTTGGCCGCTTCCGCGTATTTGTGCGCGACCTTGACGAGCTCCTTGCGACGCTCCTCGTTGAGCTCGGGGATGCGCAGGCGCAGCACCTGGCCTTCGGTCGCGGGCGACAGGCCGAGATTGGAATCGACGATCGCCTTCTCGACCGGCTTGACCATCGACTTGTCCCAGACCTGCACCGAGATCAGCCGCGGCTCCGGCACGCTGACGGTGGCAAGCTGGTTGAGCGGCATGTGGCTGCCGTAGGCCTCGACCTGCACCGGGTCGAGCATCGAGGCCGACGCGCGCCCCGTGCGCAGGCCGCCAAGCTCGTGCTTGAGGGCCTGGACGGCGCCCTGCATGCGACGCTTCACTTCGTTGAGGTCGAAATTACCCGTGGCCATCACGTTTCTCCTTCAAAATCCCGGCGACCCACTCCGCGCCCCTCCGGCGCGACCGACGAGCCGTCAGCCGGCGACGACGGTTCCGTGGCCGCCGCCACGCAGCACAGCGCCGATCGAACCCGGCTCCGCGATCGAGAACACGATGATAGGCAGCAACGTCTCGCGGGCAAGCGCGAAGGCGGTCGCATCCATCACCTTGTAGCCACCCTCGATCGCCTGCGAATGCGTCAGCCGGTCGAATCGCGTGGCGGTCGGATCCTTTTTCGGGTCGGCCGAGTAGACGCCGTCGACATTGGTTGCCTTCAGCACAGCCTCGGCTCCGATCTCGGCGGCCCGCAGCACCGCGGTCGTATCGGTGGTGAAGAACGGATTGCCGGTTCCGCCCCCGAGCAGCACGATCCGGCCCTCGGCGAGGTATTTGTGCGCCGCGGTGCGGGTGAACAGCTCGGAAATCTCGGGCATGACGAAGGCCGACAGCGTACGTGCCGGCGTGCCCTTGCGCTCGATCGTCGCCTCCAGCGCGAGGCAGTTCATCATGGTGGCGAGCATGCCCATGGTGTCGCCGGTGGTGCGCGACACCCCTTGCGAGGACACTTCGACGCCGCGCACGATGTTGCCGCCGCCGATAACCACCGCAACTTCGGTACCGAGCTGGCGGGCGGCGATCAGATCGTCCGCAACCCGGTCGAGGGTCGGCTGATCGATGCCAAAACCCTGCTGCCCCGCGAGATACTCGCCGGACAGCTTGATCACGACGCGACGATAGACCGGATCAGTCATGAGCACTTTCCCCGTCCGGGCGCCGCTTCCGGCGGCAAGCCGGAAGGAACGTACCGGCGCTTACTTCTTGCCGCTGGCCGCTGCGACCTCGGCCGCGAAGTCGCTTTCCTGCTTCTCGATTCCCTCACCGAGAGCATAGCGCACAAAGCCCGCGATCTTCACCGCGCCGCCGACCTTGCCTTCGGCTTCCTTCACCGCCTGCGCCACCGACTTGCCGGTGTCGTGGATGAAGGCCTGCTCGAGCAGGCAGACTTCCTTGTAATAGGTCTTGAGGCCGGACTCGACGATCTTCTCGATCACGTTCTCGGGCTTGCCCTGCTGGCGATATTTGTCGGCGAGCACGTCCTTCTCGCGCTTCACGACCGCCGGATCGAGGCCGGACGGCTCGAGCGCGAGCGGGTTCGTGGCCGCGACATGCATCGCGATCTGGCGACCGAGGGCTGCGAGCTCATCGGCCTTGCCGGGCGATTCGAGCGCGACGATCACGCCCATCTTGCCGGCGCCTTCGACGACGGCGCCGTGGACGTAGCTCGACACGACGCCCTGCGTCACTTCGAGCGAAGCTGCGCGACGCAGCGTCATGTTCTCGCCGATGGTGGCGATCGCGTCGTTGATCGCGGCTTCGATCGTGACGTCACCGACCTTGGCGGCCTTGATCTTCTCGACATCGGCGCCGACGTCGAATGCGACCTGCGCGACCATCTTGACGAGGCCCTGAAACTGACCGTTGCGCGCGACGAAGTCGGTCTCGGAGTTGACCTCGACCACGACGCCCTTGGTGCCCTTGGTGAGCGCGCCGATCAGGCCTTCCGCGGCGACGCGGCCGGACTTCTTGGCGGCCTTCGACAGGCCCTTCTTGCGCAGCCAGTCCTGCGCGGCTTCCATGTTGCCGTCGTTTTCGGTGAGCGCGGCCTTGCAGTCCATCATGCCTGCGCCGGTGGACTCGCGCAGATCCTTGACCATCGCAGCTGTGATCGTTGCCATCGTTGAAAATCCTTCTTGCCTGCCGGTTTGCCGCGGCGTGGCATCAAACAGCCCCGCCGCGGTCCATCTCAGGAATTCGCGTCAACTGAAATGGTGGCCGGACTTATATCCGGCCAACCCATCGCTCTTTTTGACTATTCCGCTTCCGCGGTCAGCGCCTTGGCCTTGGCCACCCAGGCATCCGCACGGCTCGGCAGACCGACTTCTTCGCCGATCTTGTGCGCGGTGTCGTGATCGAGCTCGGCGAGCTGCCAGAAGTGGAAGATGCCGAGGTCGTTGAACTTCTTCTCGATCGCGCCCGACACGCCGGGGAGCTTCTTGAGGTCGTCGGCGGTGCCGCGCGGACCGGCAAGGCCCTGGAAGCCGCTCGAAGAAGCGGCCGGCAGTTCTTCGGCGACCGGACGAGCCGAGGCACCGATGTCGATGCCCGAATCGCCCTGGGCACGCGAGATGCCGTCGATCGCCGCACGTGCGATCAGGTCGCAATACAGCGCGATCGCGCGGCCGGCGTCGTCATTGCCCGGGACCACATAGGTGATGCCCTTGGGATCCGAATTGGTGTCGACGATCGCGGCGACCGGAATGTTGAGCCGCTGGGCTTCCTGGATCGCGATGTCTTCCTTGTTGGTGTCGATCACGAAGATCAGGTCGGGCAGACCGCCCATGTCCTTGATGCCGCCGAGCGAGCGATCGAGCTTGTCGCGCTCGCGCTGAAGCGTCAGACGCTCCTTCTTGGTGTAGGAGGTGGCGTCGCCGCCGGACAGCACGTCATCGAGATGACGCAGGCGCTTGATCGAGGCCGAGATCGTCTTCCAGTTGGTCAGCGTGCCGCCGAGCCAGCGCGAATTGACGAAATACTGCGCGCAGCGCTTGGCAGCGTCCGCGACGCCGTCCTGCGCCTGGCGCTTGGTGCCGACGAACAGGATGCGACCGCCCTTGGCGACGGTGTCGCTAACCGCCTGCAAGGCGGTATGCAGCAACGGCACGGTCTGCGCGAGGTCGACGATGTGGATGTTGTTGCGGGCGCCGAAAATGAACGGTGCCATTTTCGGATTCCAGCGGTGAGACTGGTGACCAAAGTGCACGCCAGCTTCGAGGAGCTGACGCATGGTGAAATCGGGTAGCGCCATAGTTTCAATTCTCCGGTTGGTTCCTCCGGAAACGTGTGAGCAAAACGGAGCGTTCTCGCCCCGGTTGCCACCGGACGGCCTTGTGAGCCATGTTTCCGTGTGAGATGGGGCGCTATATAGCGCCATTTCGGCCAGAAGCAAGGAAATAAGGGCCTTTCGGGGGCTGTTTTCGCCTCCCGAAGGCCCTCTTCCGTAAAGACCACGCCAGCACGCAAAGACCTAGCACTTGGGCTGGTTCGGCGGGCACTTTTTCGCCGCCGGCGCCGCTGGGTGCGGCGGAGGTGCCGCTGGACGCGGCGGGGGCGCGACGGCCATCCGCGGCGGCGGCGGTGGTGCCGGCCGGGCGACCGGCGGTGGCGGCGCGGGCCGCGCCACGGGTGGAGGTGCAGGCCGGGCCATTGGCGGAGGCGCCGGCCGTGCAACGGCCACAGGCGGAGCCGCTCGGGCCGGCGGAGGCGATGCGGCATGCGGCGGCGGTGCCGGGCGAGCGGCGGGCGGTGGCGGCGTCGGCCTCGCCACGGCCTGCGGTCGCGGTGCTGGAGCTGACGGCGACGGCCGGGCGGCCTGCGCTGGAGGGGTCGCGGGCAAGTTCTGCGGTTTGACCGGCTCGCGCGCGGCCGAGGGCGGCGGCGTGACCGGCTTGCCCGTGGTGCCCGAGGGCGTGCCGGGCGGTGTGCCCGCAGCAGTTGGCGGCGCGACAGCCGGCTCGCGGGTTGCAGACTTGCCGCCAGCGGGCGCGCCGCCGGCCGGGGTCTGAGCAACCGGGGGCTTCGGCGGTTGGCCGGGCGCAGCCGGGTTCGCGGTGGGCGCAACGGTCGTCGGAGTGCCGGCCGTTGGCGCGCCAGGATGGGACGGCAGCGTTGTGCCGGGCGCAGCCGTGGTCGGCGCCCCCGGATGCGTCGGCGGGGGCGCACCGGGTGCATTTGCCGTCGGCGCCAAGGGCCTGCCGCCAGGCGACGTACCTGCCCCGGCCGGCGGCGCTGGCGGCCCGCCTTGGGCGCCGGGAACCGGCAGCGTGTTGGTCTGTGGCAGCCTGGTCGGCGGTGCGGCGGGGGGCGTGCCGGTCGGCGCGACATTGGCCGGCGTCCCCGGAGGTATCCCCGGCCTCGCCGTCGGCTGGACCGTCGCGCTCAGCGGCATCGGCGCCTTGCCCTGCTGGATCAGCGCGGCGCGCTGCGTAGCGGCTTGCGGCAACATTGGCGCTACCGGGTTGGCGCGGTCGGCAATCGCCGGCCTCAGATTGCCAGGCCCGGTCCCTCCTCCCGCTCCCACGGGCGGGGCGGGCGGCCGGTTGATCACGGTGTTGATGACCGTGGTGTTATGGATGTTGTTGAAGACGATGTTGTTCGGCGGCGGCGCGACATAGATCGGCGGCCTGACGAACACCGGGATCGGCACGAACATCGGCTGCGGCAGCACGAACAGGCCGACCACGGGCAGCGGCGGCTCGAGCACGATGAAATCCGGCGGCGGCGGCGGCAGATAATAGACCGGCGGCGGCGGTGGCGGCGCGAAGCCGAACACGGGGTCGCCGAACAGCAGCACGGGACGGTCGACATAGACGATCTCCTCCGGCGGCGGCGGCGGCACGTCATAGTCCATCATCGTGAAAGTCGGCGGCGGCTCGAGCGGCGCGGTCAGGATTGCAAGCCTGCGCCGTGCATCGCCGGCATGCGGACCGCGCGAATAACGACGCAGATACGACCAGTAGGCGTCCGGCGTATCGGCGCGATAGGTCCGCCGCCAGGTGATCGCCTCGCGGCGCGCCGCGACGATCGCCATCACGCGCTTCGACATCGGATCACCGGGATAGGCCGCGAGAAACTCTTCATAGGCCGGCAACGTGTCGCGCTCGAGCGCGGCCGCATAGGCGTCCTGTACGCCGAGATCGCGGATCGGCTTGTTGCGGATCGCGGCAATTTGGTCGGGCGCGGCCTCCGGCGGCGGCGCATCGGGCCCGCGCTCGAAGAACGAGAAGGGCGCCGATATCTTCGCCTCGTTCCAGGGCACCTGCGCGCCCTTGCTGGCCTCGTTGACGCGGAGGCGGACGCGGTCGAACACCTCGGCCAGCGGCAGACCGCCGGTACGGATCATCTCCGCCAGCGATTGCGCGTAAATGCCGTACGGGCCGGGCTCTTCCGGGGCGACCGTGCCGGGCGCGGCGTTGAAGGCGATCAGCATGTTCGGATCGGGCTCGACCAGCGCCAGTCCGCTCGCGATCGGCTGGCCGCCCTCGATGAAGGGCTGCGCGCGCGCCGCGTCGAGCACGACGATGTTGGCCTTGAGCGGAATCGAGGCGAGCTGGCGGGCGTAGTCGCTGATGCGCAGGCCTTCGGTCGGAATGTCGGTGTCGCGGATGATGTTGGAATCGACCGGGATGAAATAGTTCTCACCCGCAAGCTGCACGCCGTAACCGGCAAGATAGATCATCGCGACGGTGCCGGGGCCCGAGGCCTGCGCCTTCTGGATGAAATCGCGAAGACTCTTGCGCAGCGTGTCGCCGTCGAGATCGCGCGCGCCGACCACGTCGAAGCCCGCCGCTTGCAGCGTCTGCGCGATCAGGCCGGCATCGTTCGCGGTCGTCGCCAGCGGCGACTTGGCGTAAGCGCCGTTGCCGACCACGAGCGCGATGCGCTTTTCCTGCTGCTGCGCGCGCGCCGGATCGGGCGCGGCCGCAGCGAACGCCAGGATCGGCAAGAGAAAACAGATGAAGGCCTTGTAGGTCCCACGCATGGCTTGCTTGCCCGCTATCGTTGTTGAGCTGCCACCGTACATGAGACGCGCGGCCGGCTGAATGGCTCTTGAACGAAATGCGCGGATTGAGGCGGCGGCATGGCGCCCCCGCCCCATCAAGTCCCTGCGTCAGGCCCGCGTAAGCCTCGCGACCGCGCTGTGGCGCGAACCTCGCTCAGCCCTGCGCGATCAGATCGACTGTTCCCGTGGTGAGCCGGTAGATGCCACCGACGACCTTCAGCTTGCCCTGCTCCACGGCCGCGTTGAGGATCGGCGCGGCCGATTTCAGCTTCGCGACGTTGTCGATCACGTTCTGCCGGATCGCCTTGTTGAGCACGTCCCCGCCCTGCTGCATCGCAGCCTTTGCGGCGGGCGCAATCGCATCGACCAGCGAGGGAATGTGGCCCGGCGGCGACGTGTTGTCCTTGATTGCCTTCAGCGTCGCATCGACCGCGCCGCAGGCATCATGGCCAAGCACGAGGATCAGCGGTGCGTTGAGCACGGCCACCGCATATTCCATGCTGGCAATGGTTTCGGTGCCGGCAAAATTTCCGGCGACGCGGCAGACGAAGAGATCCCCGCGGCCGCTGTCGAAGGCATATTCCGGCGCGATGCGTGAATCGGCGCAGCTCAGAACCGCCGCGAACGGATTCTGTCCACCGGCCAGCGCCTCGCGCTCGTGCTTGAAATCGTGGCGCCGCGCCACACCGTCGACATAGCGCGCATTGCCCTCCATCAGCCGCTTCAGCGATGCGTCGGGCGACAACACATTCTGCGGCTTGGGTGGCTGCTTGGCCTCCTTTGCCAAGGCGCCGCTCGCGAAAGCTCCGCCGGCGACGGCCATGCCGAACGCAGCGGCGCCAAACAGCATCGCGGATCGCCGCGACGGCGCGATGTCTCGATGCAGAGATTCAGAGCACTTGTCGCACATGTGACGTTTCCCCAGGTACAGTGGACGAATGGAAGCGTCGCGATGATAGGTGCATCGATGTGAAGAAATCACCAATGATAAATGATGCAACTGATGATTGCTGCAACGCGAACCATGTTGCAAAGCCGAAGCGATCGCTCGCCTCACGTGCAACGACCGCACAGAGCTGCGTCCATCTGCATATATTCGAGATCGGCTGCTAAAGCATGATCCGGAAAAGGGCAGCAATTCTCACTCACCACAAATGCGGCACGCGTTTGTGGTGAGATCATACGCCAACGCCGATCCCAAGCGCGATGACGATTCTTCCAGATCTCATCGCGCTTTACAGCTGCTGCACGTCCACCACGCCCGCGACCGCCTTGATCGCGCCGGCGATCTGCGGCGAGACCTTGAAGCGGCCGGGCAGCTTCATCTCGACCTCGGTCTCGAGGTCGAGCATCATCACCAGCGAGACCTCGCCGTCGCCGTTCGAGCGCGGCGCGATGCCGGGACTGCCGACTTTTGGCGCGGCGCCGTTCGAGGCCGCCATGTCGGGTCCGGCCAGTCGCTTGGCGATCGACTCCAGCGGCTTGGTGTCGCGCACGAAGATGCGCAGGCCCTTCTGCGTCTTGGCGGCGGCGTCATCGAGCGGCTCGGCATGCAGCACGCGGGCACGAACGTCCTCGCCCTGCAATTCCGCGCCCAACTGGAGCAGCACGGCGGCGCCCGGCTCGAGCACATCGCGGTATTGCGCGAGGCCCTCGGAGAACAGCACCGCCTCGAAATGGCCCGTGGGATCAGACAGCCCCATGATGCCCATCTTGTTGCCGGTCTTGGTGCGCCGCTCCATGCGCGACACCACGGTGGCCGCGACCTTGCCGGCGGTGGCGCCGGTCTTCACCGCACGCGAGAATTCGGCCCAGCTCTGCACCCGCAGGCGCTTCAGGACCATCGCGTAATCGTCGAGCGGATGGCCCGACAGGAAGAATCCGATCGCGTCATATTCGCGGCGCAGCCGCTCGGCCGGCAGCCAGGGCTCGATCTGCGGCAGCATGATGGTCGGTGCGTCCGCCGACATGCCGAACATGTCGTTCTGGCCGATGGTCTCGGCCTGATGCGCACGCTGGCAGGCGGCAAGGATCGAGTCCGCGCCGGCAAAGACCCGCGCCCTGTTCGGCTCCAGCGTGTCGAAGGCACCGGCAGCGGCGAGGCTCTCGATGATGCGCTTGTTGATCGCGCGCGGATTGACCCGCGCGGCGAAGTCGGCGAGCGAGGTGAACAGCCCGCGCCTGGTCCGCTCCTCGATGATCTGCTCGATCGCCTGGATGCCGACGCCCTTGAGCGCGGCGAGCGCGTAATAGATCGTCTTCTCGCCGACCTCGAAGGTCGGGCCTGAGCGGTTGATGTTCGGCGGCTCGACCTTGATGCCGAGGCGCTGCGCCTCGGAACGGAATTCGGAGAGCTTGTCGGTGTTGTTGAGATCGAGCGTCATCGACGCCGCGATGAACTCCACCGGGTAATGCGCCTTCATATAGGCGGTGTGGTAGGACACCAGCGCGTAGGCCGCCGCGTGGCTCTTGTTGAAGCCGTAGTCGGCGAACTTTGCGAGCAGCTCGAAGATGGTCTCGGCCTGCCCCTTCGGCACGCCGTTCCTGACCGCGCCGGCGACGAATATGTCGCGCTGCTTGTCCATCTCGGCGCGGATCTTCTTGCCCATGGCGCGGCGCAGCAGGTCGGCGTCGCCGAGCGAGTAGCCCGACATCACCTGCGCGATCTGCATCACCTGTTCCTGGTAGATGATGACGCCGAAGGTCTCCTTCAGGATCGGCTCCAGCACCGGATGCAGATATTCCGGCTCCTCGTCGCCGTGCTTGCGCGAGCAATAGGTCGGGATGTTCGCCATCGGGCCCGGGCGATAGAGCGCGACCAGCGCGATGATGTCCTCGAAACGGTCGGGGCGCATGTCGACCAGCGCGCGCCGCATGCCCTGGCTTTCAACCTGGAACACGCCGACCACCTCGCCCCGCGCCAGCATCTGGTAGCTTTCGGCATCGTCGATCGGCAGCGTCGCGAGATCGATGTCGATGTTGCGCGGCTTCAGGAGCTTCACCGCGACGTCGAGCACGGTCAGCGTCTTCAGGCCGAGGAAGTCGAACTTCACGAGCCCGGCCGGCTCGACCCA
Source organism: Bradyrhizobium sp. 604_D8_N2_3 (assembly GCF_051810765.1). Taxonomy (NCBI): domain Bacteria; kingdom Pseudomonadati; phylum Pseudomonadota; class Alphaproteobacteria; order Hyphomicrobiales; family Nitrobacteraceae; genus Bradyrhizobium; species Bradyrhizobium sp. 604_D8_N2_3. The sequence continues at coordinate 5,252,995 of NZ_JBPWPM010000001.1, forward strand.
TTTCATGTTGAACTGGGTCACCGGCATGTCCGACTTGGGATCGCGGTACATCGGCACGAGTTCGCTCAAGGGGCGATCGCCGATCACGATGCCGGCGGCGTGCGTCGAGGCGTGGCGGGTCAGGCCTTCGAGGCGCTGCGCGATGTCGAAGGCGCGCGCCACCACCGGGTCTTCATCGCGGAACGCCTGAAGCTTCGGCTCGCTCTCGATCGCGGCGGCCAACGTCACCGGCGCGGCCGGATTCTGCGGCACCAGCTTGGTCAGCTTGTCGACCTGGCCATAGGGCATTTGCAGCACCCGGCCGACGTCGCGCAGCACGCCGCGCGCCTGCAATGTACCGAAGGTGATGATCTGCGCGACCTGGTCGCGACCGTAGCGCTCCTGGACGTACCTGATCACCTCGCCGCGGCGGTCCTGGCAGAAATCGATGTCGAAGTCCGGCATCGAGACGCGTTCCGGATTGAGGAAGCGTTCGAACAGCAGGCCGAACTTGATCGGGTCGAGGTCGGTGATGGTCAGCGCCCAGGCGACCAGAGAGCCGGCGCCCGAACCGCGCCCCGGTCCGACCGGAATCCCTTGGCCCTTCGCCCATTTGATGAAGTCCGACACGATCAGGAAGTAGCCCGCGTATTTCATCCGCATGATGACGTCGAGCTCGAACGCCAGGCGCTTGTCGTAGTCCTCTTCCGTGGTGCCCAGCGACAGGCCGTGCACGCGCAGGCGGTTGGCGAGCCCCTCCTCCGCCTGGCGCTTCAGCTCGGCCGCCTCGACCGACGCGGCGTCGGAGCTTGCGGCGGCGCCGACGGTGAAGAACGGCAGGATCGGCTTGCGCGTCATCGGGCGGAACGAGCAGCGCTCGGCGATCTCCACCGTCGAGGCCAGCGCCTCCGGAATGTCGGCGAACAGCACTGCCATCTCGGCGCGGGTCTTGAAGCGGTGATCGGGTGTGAGCTGAACGCGATCGGTCTCGGCGATCAGCCGCCCGCCGGCAATGCAGAGCAGCGCATCGTGCGCCTCGTAATCGTCGTTCGAAGCGAAATACGGCTCGTTGGTCGCAACCAGCGGCAGGCCTTTTGCGTAGGCGATGTCGATCAGCCCGCTTTCGACGCGGCGCTCCTTGTCGATGTTGTGGCGCTGCAATTCGACATAGAGGCGATCGCCGAACAGGCCGGCGAGACGCTCGCAGCGCGTCGCCGCAATTTCGGCCTGCCCGCTGGCAAGCGCGAGCGAGATCGGCCCGTCAGGGCCGCCCGTGAGTGCGATCAAGCCTTCGGTCTCACCGTCGAACCAATCGAACTTGATGAACGGCGCGTGGCTGTCAGGCGATTCGAGGAACGCGCGCGAGTTCAGCCGCATCAGGCTGCGATAGCCGCGCTCCTGGGCCGCCAGCAGCACCACACGCGACGGCAGCAGCGCGTTGCGCGCGTTGGGATCCTGGTCGCCGAAATCGATCGCGAGCTCGCAGCCGACGATCGGCTGGATGCCGGAGCCCGCCATCTTGTCGGAGAACTCCAGCGCGCCGAACATGTTGTCGGTGTCAGTCAGCGCCAGTGCGGGCTGGTGGTCTTTCTTCGCAAGCTCGGCGAGCTTGGCGATCTTGATCGAGCCCTTGAGCAGCGAATAGGCCGAGTGAACGTGAAGGTGGACAAATCCGGCGCTCGGCATGGTCGCGTGACGGCCTCTTGCAGTGAGATGGAGCGGTCGCCGGCTCCAGGGGGATCATGAGGACATCTTCCGCCCACCCAGCCGACTCGCCTCACAATGGTGGGGCGTCACCGCTTCAGAGTCCACGCCGGAGCCACGAAACGGCCGCGTCGTCCCGCTTTTCCCCAAGGGCATGACCAAGGGCTCTGGCCAGCCGCGGCCTAGAGCTGCGGAATCACCTGCGCCCAGATTGCGATCATCCCGACGAACAGCGAGATCGAGGCGAGTGCGGCGGCTTCTTCCACGAAAATCCTGAACATGGCTTGCTCCATCACCAGAACGTATGAAGAACATTGTTCTCATTTCGTTCTTGAGAGTCAAGCCGTGCGAGCTCTCTCGAAAAGTGATGGTTAACTCGCTGAATTCACGCAACAAAAAAGCCCCGGCGCAAGGCCGGGGCTTTTCGACGATCGCTCGAAATGAGCGACCAGTCTCAGTAGCGACCGATCATCGGGCCGCCGAACTTGTAGTTCAGGCGGACGAGACCCATGTCGACGTCCTGGCGGATGCGCTCCGAGCCGGCGAAGCCAGCGAAGGTCACGTCCTTGTCGGACAGGAAGATGTGGTTGTACTCGACGCCAACCGACCAGTTCGGCGCGAAGCCGTACTCGAGGCCGGCACCGACCGTGCCACCCCAGCGGCTGTCGCTGGACGAGGAGAGCAGCGCGCCCGCCGTGCTGGAGATCTCGTACTTGTTGCTGACCACAGCCGCACCGCCCTTGACGTAGACCAGGACGTTGTTCCAGGCGTAGCCAACCTGACCGGTGATCAGACCGAACGCATCGATCTTGGTGCGGTTGCGGGTGGCGAACAGCGCGCTGGTGTTGTCGCCCGAGAAGTCAGCCCAGTTGCCCTGGCCTTCCACACCGAACACCCACTGGCCGGACTGCCAGCGATAGCCGATCTGACCACCGACCGTGCCGCCGGTCGCATCGTGCGAGCCTTCGCGGCCCACGCCAACGAAATCCCAGCTCGCGTGCGACGAACCGCCGCCGCCGTTGATGCCGATGTAGAAGCCGCTCCAGTCATAGACGGTCGCGATCATCGCGGGCGCCTTGGTGTAAGGCCGCGCAGCGAGGTCAGCAGCCAGCGCCGGCGCAGTCGCGCTCAGCGCGACAAGGCTCACAGCAGCAAGCAACAGATTCTTGTTCATTTGATTCCCGTTCCAGTTTCGTCGTTAGGCCCCCGGGCCGTAGGGCCGTCATATCAGCGCTCGACGGAATTGCTGTAACCCCGACGCAACAGTCGGGGCCAAAGGGCTGTGCTGCGTTAATGAATGTTTAGCAGCGCGCGCGGGAAACCCTTTGAAACAAGGGTTTTCATGAGTTCCAATGTCGACTACACGACGTATGTTGCATCTGTGCCTGGACACCTGATGCACGCACGATTGTGTGATTGGAGATTGAGATGCGCAGACAGATTGCCCTCCCCATTGTCGCCACATTTTCGCTCGCAATCGCCACATTCGCGCTCACGCTGAGTGCAAGCACGCCCGCACGCGCATTCGGCACGCATCACGCGTTCTGCCTGACCGGCCAGGAATGGCCGGGGCTGAGCAATTGCACGTTCGACAGTTACGCACAGTGTCAGGCAAGCTCGTCGGGCCGCGCGCTGACCTGCATCGCGAATCCGTATTTCACTGGCCAGAGCGACGATCCCTACGCCTATCAGAATCGTCCGCGCGCCCAGACACCGGGCTATTCACCCGGCTACTACCCACCGCGCTGAGATGCGCCGCGCCCGCTTCGCGCTCGTCGCCACCGGCCTGCTCTTCTCGGGCGTGCCGGCGCACGCGCAGACCTACGATCCCAGCTATCCCGTCTGCATGCAGATCTACGGCCCGGTCGGCTATTTCGACTGCCGCTACACTTCGCTCGAACAGTGCAGATTTCTCGCCGTCGGCCGCTCCGCGAGCTGCGCCGTGAACCCCTACTTTCCGCAGAAGAGGTCAAAGGCTCCCCGGCGGCCGAAGCAGGCCGACTAGGCGTGCTCCCATGCCGGGACTTGCCAACTTTGACGCCCTTGCGAGCTTAACGCACTTGCGAGCTTTTCCATCGCGCCGACATTGCCCGCTCACCCTCTCGTCGCGTATTCGGAAGTTACTTTCCGAGCGAGGTCTTGCACGACAGCCAAGAACGCAGCCGACGCCATCGGCCGATACGGCTCCAAGGCCTGGTCCGAGGGCGGTAACGTCAGCAGCAGGTCCGCATCGCCATGACAATCTTGATAATCTTGCAGCCAGAGCGCCGTCACATGGACCGCCGGCACGGTGAGCAGGAAAGCCTCGAAGCGTCCTTCCCGAACTTCAGGAAGCTTCTCGGCACGACGGATCGCCTCCGACGTCGCCGCCACAAACGGCCCTTCGTTCAGGTCACCCAGTTCATACGTCGTCTCATACATCGTCGCTGCCGACTTCACGATTGTCGCAGCAGCGATCGGCTCCTGTTCCTCCCCTCCTCCCCCATCATCAGCGGCGGTGCGCCGCCTCGCTTCAATCACAAGAAATCTCCAATTGCCTAGCTTCGCAGCCGCTCTGAGTTTGTCTGCGCGACGGATCTTGCCAAAAGCCAGATAGGCAATGCGATGCGGCAGGGAAATGAAGACCGCGTCGCGGTTGGCAGTGGAAAGCCTTGATCGCGGGAATTTCGGGTTGCCCACCCGGCTGGCCACCGCTCGCTTCACAGCTACGACCGCAGCCGCCGGAGGATCGCTGGGATGAATTGCCATCTTTTCTCTCCTTTCACGGTGGCGAGGTTCTAGACCGGGGCCTTGGTGAAGTAAGTGTCCGTCCAGACACCTTTGGCGTCCTGATAGTTTGAGCAAAATCGATCAAACTGGATCTCCGGTGTTAGGCCGAAAAGGGGATCCTCGATGACCAGGCTGTCGGTATCCTCCAGATATCCGACGATCGCGACGAAGTGCGCCGGTCCCTCCTCATCTTCGTCTCCCGACCAGACCGTGCGAACACAAATGGGTCGCCCTGCACTGATCTCCTGCTGCACCTCCATTCGTGTCGCTCGTTGGTCGAGGGCCAACACGGCGAGACAGCGGACTCGGTTGAGCGGTGATCCGAGAGAATGCGTCACATCGAATTCCAGGCCCGGCGTGCCGCAAGGGAAATCACAGCAATCATGCCGGTTCAATTCAAGGTCGGCGATGCGGCACTGCGTGAAAGTACTGGTCTCGTCGTAATAGCGCGAGATGCTGGAAGCGACGGCTGCCCAGCACCAATTGATGTGACACTGATGTTGCATCGTGAAATCTGGCGCCAACTGAATCCGTGTCCTTTCGATGACGGAAATTTCTTCCACACCCATTGCAATACCTCGTGGTTGAGATCGATTGGTCCAACTTCAATTCCTTGTGGCCGTGCGGAGCGCATCCTTGCAAAATCCAAGGATGCGATCTCGGCTGCGGCATTAGGCACTGTTCTAATGCTCTTGTTTTGCCGCCTCGGTCACCGCATGGAAGGTGCTGCATTGCTGGAGGTACGGAAACACGGCTTCAGCAATGGCCTTCCCGGCAGCCGTGTCACTCGGGTAGTGGACGCCAGCGATCTCGCGATTCTTCCCGATCCGCGCGGCCAGCGCCCTCAGTGCACTCTTGGCACCGGGGATAATCTCTCCCAGCGCCAGTGCCATCAGATGACTCTCCAGCGAATGTCCGCTCGGATAGGAGGCGTGCCAGGGCGACGCGACCATTGGGAAAAGCGCCGGACACACCTGTTGCGGCCGCCCGCGATTGAACCTGAGCTTGTAGTAGACGGCGACCATCAGCCCAACATGATCGGCCATCTCCAGAATCTTGATCGTATTTGGATGCGCAGACGGCGAAAGCATGAGGACCTGCGCAAAATAGCCGACAAGCCTCACGTCCTGATCGACGATCTCATCTGCCAACCTCTTGCGACGATCCATCGACGCCCCAAGCAGTTCATCGATCTCGCCGAAAATCACATCGTGATCCGTTGGCGGGCCGGCGACAGTGATGGTTTGCCAATCGGTCTTGGCAAATTCGAGCAATGCGATCTGGGCAAAAAAGTCAGGGCGCCAGGCAGACAGCGGGAATGTCGCCCCGTAATTCAAGCTACCGGGCAGGACTCCGACGAAACTCTCGAAGATCGGGAAAGGACGCGGGGGAATTCCACCACCAACGTAACCGCCGCTGACTGCGCCGTTTCCGCCACCACCGCCGCCGCCGCCGCCGCCTCCGCCGCCTCCGCCGCCGCCGCCACCGCCGCCACCACCACCACCGCCTCCTCCTGCAACACCAGGCATTGTGCTCTCCATCGAGGGGCTAATAATTTGAACCGGGCTCCTGGCCCCATCAATCCGGCAACCCAGCTGCTCCTAATCGCTCGACATACAAAGACCCCTGGGGCTCCTTGAACGGACAACGGCGCGCATAGTCCGATACCCTGAAGCCGGGCAGGATGTTCTTATGGTGCTGCGAAACCTGCCGCGCTTCCTCCAGGCGACCAACAGCGACGAGGCTTGCGGCGAGGACGCGCGCGGCGTTTCCAAAACGCGGGCTGAGAGTCAAAGACTTCTTCGACCAGCGAATGGCATCGTCAAACGTTCCGTTCAGATAATGATTTTGGCCGAGCAGGCAGAAATTGAAAAAGGCCTGTTGGCCAAGTGGTGAAAGCCGGATGGCGCGCTCCGCACGGGCAATTCCTGTTGAAGCATCGCCGACGAACCCGGGGGTCCCGCTCCCGAACACCCATGCCCACGAATTGCTTGGGGATATGGCAAGAGCCCGCTCACACAGGTCCAATCCGCTGTCGTAGTCACGAAAGAACATGCTCTTGCCGTGCCCCTGTATCGCGAGCGCGAGAGCATTTTGCGGGTCTCTTTCGATGGCACAATTGGACAGCCGGATCACGTCGGCCGAATCCGCATCGAAATCCGACGACCACCCCTCCGCGATCTTGAAATTGTGCCACTTCGCAGCGAACGCGTACGGCGCCGCATACTCGCGGTCTTCCTCACTGGCTTTCTCGAGCAGCCCTTTGGCGCGCGAGAAGCTCGCGAAATCGAACTTGTAGAGCAGCTCAAGCGCCCGCAGGAGATAGTCATACGCATTGAGGCTCTTGGGTGGCTTTCGCAACGCCCGCTTGATCTCTGCGCGACGCACATATGCGGCGATCTTCTCAACGACACCAATGGCTATCTCGTCCTGGACTTCGAAAACGTCCGCAAGGTCCGTGTCGTATTTCTCGGCCCACACCACGGAGCCAGTCGCAACATCGACCAACTCGACCGAAAACCGGACTCGCTTGCCCGATCGGCGAACGTGACCGCTGACGTAATAGCGAACGCCGAGCTTCTCGCCGATTTCGACGGGATCGAGCTCGCGCTGACGAAACGGCATCGTCGACCCGCGAGACACCACCAGGAGCTCCTGAATATTACTCAGGCTGACGATGATGTCTTCGACGAAGCCTTCGGCAAAATAGCTGTCGTCAACCTCCGAAGAGCTGTTCGCGAACGGAATAACGGCGATCGAGGGCAGCTTGGTTCGTCTCGAGGATTTGGTGGAAGCGCCGATCACCGTGCGGCGGTCCACTCCCGGCGAGAGCAGGAGAAAGGCATGAACCGGCCGCGACAGGTTCTTGAGATGAAGCTCACCCAGGTCGTCAAACTTGAATTCGCTCAGATCGGCGGTTACGAGCAAAAGGGCCGACGACACCACAACGCCGCCCGCAGGAGCGACAGATTGCAAGCGTGCTGCGATATTGACGCCATGGCCGTAGACATCGTTCAGATCAAAGATGACCGGCTCCCAATGGACGCCGATGCGAAAGGCTATGCGGCGCTCGGGAGGTTGCAGGGTCTCAAGCCCGGTGACTTCACGCTGCAACTCGGAGGCACAGCGAAGGGCATCGAGCGGGCTCTCGAACACCGCGACGAAGCCGTCGCCGGTGTTCTTCACAATCTCGCCTCGTCGACCGATCAAGGCAGGATCGATGACGCTCACGCGAAGAGCCCGATAGCGACTATGCGTCTCGACCTCAGCAGCTTCCATAAGTCTGGTATAGCTGACGACGTCCGCCACCAGGACGGCGCGGAAAGGTCTTTCGAATTCGAGGATCGTACCGACTTGGGAATTAAAGTCCTGTTCGGCAGCACCAACCAACCTCGCACCACTGTCGTTGGCGGTGTTCGGCGACGACGGGGGGACGCTCGTAGGCTCCGACTTCATTGATCCCTCAGCGGCGAATAAAGCCTCTTGCCGAGCAGAGTCTCGTCGTTGAACCAATCTGCAACACGCTAAACGCAATTCGGTTGAGGCGCTACCAAAATCACCCGAATGGCTCGGAGCGGCAGCGCCACAACAAGTGGCGGCGGAGAGTAAAATGGGTTCTCCGGATTACCTCATCTTGGTGATGAGCGGCTCGCGCTGGAATAAGGCGCCCAATCAACGCACTCTACCTTTCGAATTCCTTTTGAATTCCTTATGAATTCCTTTTGAATTTCGACAGCATGCGCGAATTCCCACTCGCACCGGGCCCCGAAGTGGAAGCCCTCGCGCCGGGCGCGATGGCAAAAGGTCGCGCCGACCGCTTCAACCTCCAATACGCTTTGCTACAGATCTGCAACTGCTTTGCCCTCAGGCGTGTCGACCCCGTCTGTAGAGTGGATAGCGAAAGTCGCGGGAAGGCCGAAGCGCACCGATGAGGCCACAGGCTGGTGCGCGACGCGTCTGGATGGCGCCACACTTAAATCGGGACGCTGATATGCGGCATGCCTTGCATCGCGCCTCCGATGTTGACGCGGGCTGGTGCGGGTTTAAGTACGACAACAAATCTTGCAGGGGTGGCGACGTTTGCTGGGCTGGTTCCCGTTGACGCCACCAATGCAGGACACATGACGACCTCGCCTCACGCGACCTCGCCCCGCGCCTCAGCGCCCCCTCACCTAGCCATCGTCCTGTTCTCGCTCGCGATGGGTGGCTTTGCGATCGGAACCACCGAATTCGCATCGATGAGCTTGCTGCCGTTCTTCGCTGCCGACCTCGGGATCGATGAGCCGACCGCGGGACACGCGATCAGCGCCTACGCGCTCGGCGTGGTGCTGGGCGCGCCGCTGATCGCCGTGCTTGGCGCGCGGTTCGCCCGGCGCACCCAGTTGCTGGCCCTGATGTTGGTGTTCGCGCTCGGCAACGCCCTCACCGCGCTGGCGCCGGGCTTCGGCTGGATGATCGCGGCTCGATTTCTGTCGGGATTGCCGCATGGCGCCTATTTCGGCATCGCCGCGCTGGTCGCGGCCTCGCTCGTTCCGCAACACCGCCGTTCGCAGGCGATCGGCCAAGTGATGCTCGGCCTGACCACTGCCACGATCATCGGCGTGCCCCTGGCCAATCTGATCGGCCAGGCGGTCGGCTGGCGCGCGAGTTTTGGCTTCGTGTCGGTGCTGGCGTTGATCACGGTCGTGCTGTGCGCGCTGTTCGCGCCGCGCGATGCGGCCGGCCGGTCCGACCCGCTGCGCGAGCTCGGTGCGCTCCGAAACGGCCGCATCTGGATCACGCTGGCGATCGGCGCCATCGGCTTTGGCGGCATGTTCGCCGTCTATACATATCTCGCGACGACGCTGATCGAGGTCACCAAGGTCAGCACCGCGGTCATCCCGTTCTTCCTCGCCGTGTTCGGCATCGGCGCCACGCTCGGTAATCTGTTCGTGCCGCGCTTTGCCGACCGTGCCTTGATGCCGACGGCGGGCGTGATCCTGCTGTTTGCTGCGGTCGCGCTGCTGGTGTTTCCGCTTGCCGCCGGCAATCCCTGGCTGCTTGCGGCCGACGTCTTCGCGATCGGCGCCAGCGTCTCGCTCGGCGCCATCCTGCAGACGCGGCTGATGGACGTCGCGGGAGACGCACAAGCGCTCGCTGCTGCGCTCAATCATTCGGCGTTCAACACCGCCAATGCGCTCGGCCCGTTCCTGGGCGGCCTTGCCATTCGCGAGGGGCTGGGCTGGACCTCCACCGGTCCCGTCGGAGCCGCGCTCGCGCTTCTTGGCTTCCTGATCTGGATCGTCGCCGCGCGCGAGGCCCGAGCCGCGCCGGTCGAGGACGCCTCGAGCGACGCCGCCCTGCTGAAGAACGCTCCCGCAAGACCGGCGCCACCGCTGGCGCCGGATGACCGAAGCCGTTCGGATGCCGTCAGGGATCCGGTGGCTTAGCGGCAGCTCAGCTTTGCCAGGGTGTGTTGCGGATGCGCGTACACACGTTCGGCTTGTGGAAGCTGGGATCGTGATCCTGGATATAGTCGAAATTGACGGTCCCGAATGTCGTCTGCGGCTTCTTCAGCGCTGAGCAGGTCTGCACCTTCAAAAACTCGTTCTTGAAATCGCCGCGCGGGAACGCAGCGATCACCTGATCGCGCTGCTCCGGCGTGTACTCGTCATATCCAACGGCCCCGACGTCCACCACAACTCCTGCCCTCGTGAGGGCGATTTCCGGTCTCATATATTCCGGAATGCCGGGTGTGGTGTGCAGCGCAATCGCCTCCCAGACCAGATTGGCCTGCGGCTCGGCGATGCCGCGTGCCCGGAGAAAGTCCCGCGCGGCGTCGGCACCGTCGACCTCAAATCGCTTTGTTTCGGTGTGGTAGTGATCGACCAGGCCGAGGTCGTGAAACAGCGCCGCGACATAAAGCAACTCGGAATCGAATTTCAGCTTCTGACGCAGCCCCTTCATCGCGCCGAACACGTAGACGCGGACCGAATGGTTGAACAGCATCTCGTCTTCGTAGCTGCGCACCAGCTCGGCGGCCTCGCGCGCCAGCTTGCTGTCGGGAATTTTCACGCCGGAAATCACGCTCGTCATTTTCTAACTCCTGCCTTGCATTGACGTCGGCCGATGCCGTTCGTGGCCCGTCAGGCTGTCTTCTCGACGGCGGCCTGCGGCGTCTTACGGAAGCTGATCGCCATACGATTATACGTGTTCATCAGGCCGATCGCGATGGTGAGATCGACGAGCTCGCGCTCCTCGAAGACCCCGCGCGCGGCTTCATAGGCCTGATCCGGCACGCCGGTATCCGCGACGCGGGTCACCGTTTCGGCCCATGCGAGGGCGGCGCGCTCGCGCGCGTCGAACAGATTGCCGGCTTCCTCCCACGCCTGCAGCAGAGCGAGCTTTTCGATCTTCACCCCGCTCTTGAGCAGATCGCGCATATGCATGTCGAGGCAGTAGGCGCAGTTGTTGATCTGGGATACGCGCAGATAGACGAGGTTGATCAGCGCCGCCGGAAGATTGCTCTGCATGATGTAGCCGTAGACACCGCCCAAGGCTTTCACACCCGCCGGCGCGATACGGTCGTAGTCGAGACGCCCTGTCATTGTCCTGCTCCTTGATGATCGATGCCCGGCCCTTGTCTCCCCCTTAAATGCCCCTGCCCTGGTCCATAAAAAAGCACCAAGAACGCACGAAAATCGTGTACCAAGGGGCATGACCAAACCGCTCCGGCTGGAACTGGATCGATCTGCGAAGACGCCGCTGGCCGAGCAGATCCATGGGGGCATCAGGGCCGCCATCGCGAACGGCGTGCTCGCACCCGGAGCGCGCCTGCCCTCCTGGCAGGACCTGGCAGCCCAGCTTGGCGTCGCGCGGGGCACCGTGCGCGCGGCCTATGAAAAGCTGTCCTCTGCCCAATTGATCGTCGCGTCACGCGCGACCGGCACGCATGTCGCGGATCGGCCGTCCTTTCCCGTTCGCAAGGACAAAGCCCCGGCTCCCGGCTCGTTCATGGAGATGTACCAGGAGCTCACGGCGGGGCCGGCGATCTTCCAGATGGGCGTGCCGGCGCAGGAGACCTTTCCTGCGACGCTGCTCGCCAGGATGCGCGCGCAGGCGGTTCGCGTCGAAATGAGCGCGCCGGCGATCTATCCGGATCCGCGCGGCGAGCTCGACTTGCGACGCGAGATCGCAGCCTACCTTGCGCTGGCGCGCGGGATCGCGTGCACGCCGTCGCTGATCATCATCACCAGCGGTTTCAGCGGCGGCCTCGGATTGGCGCTCCGTGTCCTCGGCCTCGAGTCAAAGACGAAGGTCTGGATGGAGAATCCGGGCTTTCCCTTCACGCGGCACGGTCTCGCGCTTGCAAGACTGTCGATCGCGCCGATCCCGGTCGATGCCGACGGCATCGATGTCGAATATGGCCTGAAACATGCTCCCGACGCGGCGCTGGTTGTCGTGACGCCCGGACAGCAGGCGCCACTCGGATCCACATTGTCGCTGGCGAGGCGTTCGCGCCTGCTCGACTGGGCCACCCGGCGCAAGGCGTGGGTGATCGAGGATGACTATCTCAGCGAGCTGCAGCTCAAGGGCCGGGCCACGCCGGCACTTGCCTCGCTCGATCGCGCGGGCCGCGTCATCCACATCGGCTCCTTCAGCAAGACCGTGACCCCTGCCCTACGACTGGGCTTTGTCGTTGCGCCGGCGGCTCTGGCGTCGCGATTTGCCGAAGCCGCAGCTTGCCTCGCGCCAGCGCCCGGGCCCGCGGTGCAGCTCGCGACCGCCGATTTCATACGCGAGGGCCATTATCTGCGGCATCTCCGGCGCACGAAGCGGGTCTACGCCGCGCAAGGCGATGCATTGCTGAAACAGCTTCGGACGCGCACCGCCAACGTTGCGCTTGCCGGATTGGCAGCGGTCCTGCGGCTGCCGGATGGAGCGCCCGATCTCGCCATCGCCAGGGAAGCAGCATCGTTCGGACTGGCGCCTACTCCGCTGTCGCTGTGGTATGCGTCCACGGCTTCGGCGCGCCCCGGTCTGTTGCTGGGTATCGCCACATCTCCGCAAAAGCGGATCGAAGCTTCCTGCGACAGGCTCTTTGAAATCATCGATCGTCTGACATGACGAACGCTGTATTTCGAGAAAGCACGATGCGCTCCCGGCTCAACAAACGCGGGCCTACATGCCACCGAAAGTTGTAAGCGCGCCGATCATCATGTAACGTCGGCGTCTATCTTCACCGCGCGTGGCCCAGTCGTTACATGCTTGCCCGTATTTTGTTTCTCGCGGCCGTGCTGCTTCCATGCGCGCTGCATGCCGAGGAAACGCCGGCCGAGAATCCGGGATTTGCGCACAGGCTGACGATCTATCTTGCCAAGGGGGCACCGGACGCGTGCGGGCCGGGCTGCGACCGCTGGATCGCCATCGAGGGCGAGATCGATGGGGACGCCACACCGCGCATTCGCCGCTTCCTGGCTGGCGTCAAGGACACGCAGCGTCCGATCTACCTTCACTCGCCCGGCGGGAACGTGGGGCAGTCCTACGTCATCGGCCGGCTGCTGCGCAGTCGCAAGGCGGTCGCGCGGGTCGGCCGGACGATCGCGACGGCGTGCGCCGCCGGCACACAGGTGGACGCCGCCTGCCTGAGGACCAAGGCCGCCGGCGGCGAGGTCGAGGCGGAGCTCACGACCTACCATGCGATGTGCAACTCGGCCTGCGGTTACCTGTTTCTCGGGGCGACATCACGCGAGGTCGCTCCCGACGCCGCCCTGGCGGTCCATAACTCCAGGCTGGTCCTCGTCTTTCACGGGCATCCGGCGCCGCAGGCGGTCGCGGAATACAGGCAGCGCCGGATCGCGAACGCCGACCGCGACCGCGCTGCGTTCATCGCGACGATGGGGATCAGCCGCGCGCTCGACGGTCTCATCCGTACCGTGAAGTTCGAAAGCCTGCATATGCTGACGCGAGCCGAGCTCTATCGTTTCGGAATCGACACGCGACCGTTTGCCGAGGGGATGTGGAGGCTGGAAAAGGCAACGCGGCCGTTCATCAGCAAGATCGCGGTGGTGAAGAAGGAAAGCGGCTCCTCGTTCCGGACGATGGAATGGCGCATGTTTTGCGAAACCAGGAATCGCGTGCCGCTGCTGTTCGCCGGCGAGATCGACGAGGCGAGCGTCGGCAAAAGTACGATCATGATGACGGCGGACGCCGACAAGGACCAGGAGGCCGGAGGTTTTCCGGTGCGAGCCGCGAAGTACGAGATGTGGAGCGGCAGCATCGACCCTGACATGGTCAAGGCGATCATGGCGTCCCGCTCCCTCCATGTCCGGCGGACCACGCCGATGCCGGACGAAAAGGTGGACGTCGCGACATTCGACATCGACCTGACGGGCCTGGCGTCGATGCGGACGCAGCTTGCGTCGGCGTGCTCGTCGGTCGACGCCAAGCCGAAAGGTCCCTGGCCGGCAAGCCCTTGGCCAGCAACTCCGCTGCCGAACGTCACCGCGCCGCCCTCGGCCGTGCCGTCGCCGTAAGCGCAGGAGCGCCCGATCCTTGTTGGGCGCGCACCGGCAACCTCCCGCCGTTCATCCCTCCGGCACCCCGGCCATGCGCATGCCCTCATACACACGCTCGCGCCCGGCGAGATAAGCCGGATGGTCGCTCGTCACGCGGGCCCGGTAGCGGCGGAGAGTGAAGGTCGGATTGAGCACAAGGCCGGCCTGTGCGGCGGCCCGCGCCTCGTCCGGTGAGCCGAGTAGCGACAGCGCAGCGGCGAGATAGTAATGCGGGAGGGGATGATTTCGGTTGGCCTCGATGCTCCGGCGCAGCCAGGCAACCGCTTCCACGTCGGCGCCGAGAAACAATTTGGCGAGACCGACAAACATAAACCACCGGTAGGCGTAGGAATCGCGAGGAGAGAGGCGAAGCGCCTCGCGGATATGGGCCTCGGTCTCGCTACTGCGACCGAGAAAAAACTTGGCGAGACCGATGAAGGCATGAGCGTCGGCCAAATTGTGATCCAGTGCCAACGCCCGCTCGCATTCAGCGATGGCTCGGGCCGGGTTGCTAAATGATTGGACCAGACCCAGGATGCTACGGGCCCGAGCATGGTTTGGCGCAAGGGACAGAGCCTTGGTTGAGGCTGCCTCGGCCGCCGCCAAGTGCGCTTTCCAGTCGTCGGTGACAAGATTGGCCCCAAGCGCCGCTTCAACCCGCGCCGAGCCGACCAGCGCCTCGATATTGTCGGCATCGAGTGCCAGGGCGCGGTCGAAAAAGGCCTGCGCTTGCGTCATGTATTGCGGGGTCGTCCCATTGTTCTCGTAAGCCCAGCCCTGGAAATACAGGTCCATTGCATCGGGATGGGTTGAACGTTCCGCTCGCCGCGCTTCAACCTGAATGAGCTGGGCATTTAGCGTGTTTGCGAGCCGCGATACGATCTCGTCCTGCATGTTGAACAGGTCGGCGACGGGTTTCTCGAACCTCTCGGCCCATAGGTGATTGCCGGTTTCGGCATCGATCAGCTGAACATTCACCCGAAGCCGATTGCCGCCTCGTTGCACGGAACCTTCGAGCACATAGCGGACGTTCAACTCGCGTCCGACTTGCTTTACATCGACGGCTTTGCCTTTGAAGGTGAAAGCGGTGTTACGCGCGATCACGAATGAGCCACTGATGCGCGAAAGGTCCGTGGTCAGGCTATCGGTCACGCCATCAACGAAATAGTCCTGCTCGGGATCGCCTCCGAAGTTCGCGAACGGCAGTACGACGATGGAAAGGCGTGGCGCAGGAATCGACATCGCAACTGTCGCGGCATCGGACCGATCTGGATCAGCGGTACCCTGAAACTGTTCACCAGAATCGGCTGTGGGCGCCGCGTCTGCGGGCCTCTGCACTTCCTGCACCGTTCCAACGAAACGGAAGCCCTTGCGCTGCAGGGTTTTGATGAGACGCTGTTTTTCGCCGGAATCGCCAATCACACTCCGAGCGACGTTCAGCCGCGTCGTCAGTGCCGCATCGGACACGACACGGCCGTTCCAGATGGTCTTGATGAGGTCGTCCTTGCTTACGACCCGTTCCCTGTTGCGGATCAGGTAATCGAGCAGGTCGAACACCTGCGGCGCAACGGAGACCACGTGCGCCCCGCGGTAAAGCTCGCGAAGGTCGGTGTCGAATGCGTACTCGTCGAAGAGATACCGCAAGCTGGCAATTCCCTGGGTGACTTTCCCCCGTCGGTCTCTCGCGCCGGTTGCACCGCAAGAATAAGCCGGCGGTGAAGAGAATGTAAGCAGAATGTCAAGAGCGCCCGCCCATGGCCTGCTACCATCCTCGGGACGGCACAATTTGCTCAGGAAGCAATCCATGAGCACGACCAACGGCTTGCCGTACCGCGCAGCGGTGCCCCGAGCAGAGACTCAGGATTTAGCGTAAGGCCGTCCATTTGAAGGACCGGCAGCAACGCCCACGACGTGCGTCCTCGGAATACAAATATGATGGAGACCGTGATGGCATTGAAGATCACGCGCCGCGCCTTCATCGCAACCGGCGCAGCCACCATCGCTTTGTCGTATCATGATAGCGGGTGGACGCAGACCTGGCCCTCCCGGCCGATCAAGATTGTTTGCGCCTATCCCGCCGGCGGACTTGCGGACACCCTCGCGCGCGTCTACGGCGAATACCTCTCCCAGAAGCTCGGCCAGCCGGTGATAGTTGAGAATAAGGCGGGTGCCAGCGGTTCGATCGCTGCAGCAGCCGTGAAGCAATCGCCACCGGACGGTTACACGTTACTCCTCGCCATCACCGCAACTCTGGTGCAAAGCCGCGTGCTATTTAAGACTTTGCCATACGACGCCGACAAGGACTTCGCGCTCATTTCCAGCATGTCGGCAGGATATCTGCCGTTGGTCGCCTATAAGGCGACCAACGCCACCAATTTAAAGGAGTTCGTCGAATACGCCCGCAGGAACGTGACCAACGTCGGGACCTTCGGCGCAGGCTCCTACCCTCATATCGTCGTTGCAGAGCTCAACAAGCAGTACGGGCTGCAGATGAAAGCCGTGCACTACCGCGGCGAAGCGCCGATGTGGCAGGACCTCGCGGCCGGCGTGCTCCAGGCGGCGATGGGGAGCTACGCCAATGCCGTCAACGCGCTGGAATCCGGAGTTGGGAGGGCAATCGCCGTGCAGACGAGGACGCGGAGCAGAAAGCTTCCCGACGTTCCCACATTTTTCGAGCAGGGTGCCGAGTCCGAGCTCTTTGCTATGACCGGTTACGTCTTTCTCGCCGGTCCCATCGGCATGCCGCAGGACATCGTGGAGCGTGTTTCCGGCCTGATGGTGGAGGCAGGCAAGACCGACAAGATCCAGAAGCTGCTCGACGCGTACGGCATCGATGAGTCCGCTCAGGGACATATCGCGTTCAGAAGGCTGTACGACAGCGAAACGCCTCCCTTGGTGGCTGCTGTGAAGGCATTGGGGCTGACGCCTGAATAGCGTGCGGGTGCCGGCGCTCGTCCGCCTTGCAGATCGCCGTGGGGCCACGAGCGGATCTGTGCGCCATCGGCTGAATGGATGAACCCGTCACCTCAGCAGAACTCAGGGAACAAGCACCGCTGGCATTAGTCCCGTTGGCAGCGGTACAAACTGATTCTGGTGCCCCGGAGCCATCGCCAGGATCGCCAATGCAATTGCGAGGACCGCCAAGAGTCTGGCCATCAATCAAATCCGCTGAAGATCGCTGGTACGTACGAGATGATCTTGGCTCTGCGCTCCTTTGGAAAGGCAATCGTTCGACAGCGACTTGGATCGACCGGTCACACTCAATACATGCATGCTGAAGTAATCAGCACCGTGAACATGTCGACGTCGAACTCGTTCTCCAAGCTAAGTCCGAACCGCTCCAGCCATTTATCCTGAGCCAGGTAGGCCAACTTCTCTCGCGCCTGTGGGCAAACAAATTTGAGCCCTCCAACATTCTGAAGGTGATGGACCATTTCGTGTACCAGGACCGATTGATCGGTCGGCGAAGTGCCACCCCAATCATCAGGAAGCAGGATCGTTCTCGTCTCGTTGTCGTAAAGTGCGACAACCTCGCGCTGAGCTAGTTGTCCATCGCTTTCCATGAAGCCTTGCGAAGAAGTACGGTCCCTTGCACGCAACCTCGCAAGCTCCATCTTCGACGCAAATTCAATGACGGGACGCTGCTTGATGGCAGGCAGGTCGAAATTCGATGAGAGCCAAGTCACAATGTCATCCAACAGGGCTTCCGCAAGTTGAGCTGCATCAGGATGCAACGAAACCGAACGCGACTCGGCGGACGCGCCGCGCTCCAAAGCATATTCGCAATCGGCTTTAGAGGATGTGGCTAACGTCAGGGAGGCTATCGCCGCGACCAAGAGGAATTGCTTGAACATGACCCTCTCCTCAGAGGCTGTCCGAAAAAGACACTCTTCAAAAAATCAGTCGGCAATTGAATGGCTGGAACATAGCATTCGCCTGGCCACGTCGTTGTGAACCCATTCACACCCAAAGAACTCGCAACGCCGCCGGTCACCGAACATGCGGACGAGCGGCGTGCCTCGTACTTCACCGGGACACCGGCCGCCCGTTCAGCAGACGACGGAACCACGTCGCTAGAGCGTGGTAGCGGACGTGAGCGCCGGGGCACACCGTTCAGAAGACCTTGCTGCCTTCGGCATCCCGAACTGCAGCAATCGAGGCCGTTCGCGGCTGCTGGAAATCAGCGGACGAACCTAGTTCGTCTTGACGAACTTGTACGTCCCCTTCTTGTGGCCAATGACCTGACTGATGCCATCGAAGTTGCTCTTGAGAGGGTCGATGGTGACGACGAGCGCGGCCTGGAGACCTTCGAATTTTCCGGTCCCACCCGTTATGTTGCAATTATTGGGGGATGCGGGCATCCAGTCGCATTGCTCGAACAACTGGTCGCCGTCCTTGTCGACGTAAGTACAGAACCCGTGAATCTCGGCGGTCTTCGCCGACGGATCCGTCAGGCGGCTGAGCTGACAACGTCCACCCATGTTGTTGAGTACGGGATTTCCCGCCTCGTTTGAGGCTGCCATGGCTTGGTTCATGACAGCAAATTCTCTGCCGCCGCCGATCGCCATCGGCTTGGGAGCAGGAATCGGCGTCGCGGTGAATATGACCGAGACGGGGCCCTCCGGCGGCATGCTCTGAGCCTGGACACTCGTCGTTGCCAGCACTGATGCGACTGAAAGCAACGCGAGGTTTGCGTGCAAAATGGCCATCGTTAGCTCCCTTTGATGTGGTGCAGAGAACGATTGCGGGCAGAGAAGGCTATGCCTTGAGTTACTTTGCGGCCTGCTGCGGCTGGGGCGGCGGCGGTTTGGGGACCGACGTGAGCATGCGAATCTTCCATTGCCCGTCTTCACGAACATCGAGAGCGGTCCAAACAACGGTGAAGTCTATAGGAGCGCCTGTCTCGCTGTTGCCGGTAATGCGAGATTCGCCGGTGACCAGAGCCATGCTTTCTGACAATGACTGAACCTCGGTCGTCTTGACCTCGAGGCGACTAACTCCCGCCTTGAAAGCGTTCTCATAATATCTGGCATTGTCCACGACGCCGTCTTCCGTCACACGCATATAGTTCTTGGTGTAAAGCGAAGTAATCCCGGCAGCGTCCTTGTTGCTGAAGTACTGCTCGTATGCTGAACCTATCTTTCCAAGTTCTTCCTTGAGATTTTGATCTGACGCAGTCGCAGGAATTGCCGATAGTAACAGCGAGATACATACAACTCCGAATCCGCGCATGATGTCACTCCCTACTGTTGACGCCGCTCCAGACGAGATGCCTGCCTCCATCCCCGTGAACTCCCGACGCCGCTGCACTTGAGCCGGCAGCCTCGTTGTTCTCCATGGACAGGAAGTCTCCCTTGATCTGACGCAAGGAATTTTCTCCGCAGTCAGCGCTGCTCGAAACTTGGTTGTTCGTCTTCATGGTGGCAGCAGAGCGGCCGCGATTCCGCCGCTAAGGTCAGGCGGCCGCACGAAAAGAAAACGGGAGGTCGCCGGTATTTCAGCGTCATCTCGGCCGTTCTGGCCGATCAGGATCAATCCGGCTCCGCCATTTGCCACGTTGAGAACCACGGGCTCTCCGCTCCACGTCTTGATCGGCTGCATTCCCACGATGAGGAATTCGCCCATGGGCTGATCAAGATATTGAAGGCGCAATTGCGGACCGACCTCCGCTGCAGCAAGTTCAAAGCCGAGTTGTCGGGCCCGCGCGTAAATGACGGCCAGAGGCACGCTATCGGTTTTAAAGCCGAGCTGGACCGCGGATACCGCCAAAAGCTCCACGTCCATCTTGTTAGAACTGACGGTAAAGGCCGGTCGAGCGAGAACTTCCGCGGCCAACCCGCCGATATTGCAACCCACGGCATCCAATGCATTGCGCAACGCGAAGGAGTTGCCAAAAGTGCCGACCGCAATCGTCTTCCAAGTCGGAACGTCGCGGGCGGACCCGATGAGTTTTTGCGGCAAATCAACTGCACGAACTTTGCCGAGTTTCAGTTGATTCTGTAACACGTCGCGCGCCGAGCATTGTCCCCACGCCCTGGGCGCGAACTGAAACAAGGAAGCGGCACAGAGCAATGCAACCATCAAGCAATGGCTGCCCCACCTCGCGTTCAGATGGTGATGTGGTGCGGCACGATCCGCGTGGTTTGCCAGTATGCACATGTCGAAGATCGACTTGCTGCAAAGTTCAACTGAAAGAAGCCCGCCTCCGAGTCAATGGGAAGAACGGAGGCCAATGAAAAACATCGTCCGACCGCACTCAAAAGGGGGGCCGGAGGCGGGACACGATTGGCTCAACTATTCCAACTTCAAATGAACGGGCGGCGGTCCGTAAGCCCGATCGCCCGCCGCATCAAACCGAAACGGAATGACGTACTCAAACGTAGCACCACGAGTCCCTCGGTACAATCAGCAACTCCGCCCACCAGCGTGCATTGCGATCACTCGATCGCGCTTCGCCGCGAACACCACTCTGAGGCCGCAGACGTTTGTCATAGGTCACAAGCCGCGACTGTTCGCCGCAAGCTCATCGGCGACAATCGCCCGATCGCGCCGCCGCGCGTCCGTCGGCCGCGCCCTCGCCCGCATCGCCACTCCGTATTTCACCGGGCAACGTGACGATCCCTGTGCCTATCACAATCGGCCGCGCGCAGACGCCGGAGTATTCATCGAGCTATTCTCGGCAGATGGGCTCACATCGTCAGCGTCCGACCTCAAGACGATGAATCATCGGATGAAGGGCTGCTCCATTTCGAGCACACGAGGTTGCAATCCAATGACGATCCGGTGCTGAAGCTCGTCATCTAAACGCCGGTCTCGGGCGTCGGCTCACGATCGCCTGGCGTCAGCTTTTGAGGGCCAAGCGGAGCGCAGCGATCCGTCAGAGCAACGCCGCTCGTGACCCGTCGGCGGACGTCCCTTGATCTAGATCAACCAGAACGCGGCGCTTCGCCGCTTAGCTGGCTCATCCTCCTTTGCCTGAGTTGGAGGGAATAGGAAAACGCCCGCAGTGGCGGCACTACATCGCCCCACTCGGCCAATGCAGCGAATTTCTGGAGAACCCTTATGCAAAAGCATCTGTTGTCGCTTGCTGCGATCCTGTCGGGTTTGAGTCTCGTCGTGTCGACATCGACCCCGAGCGCCGCTCAATCGATTTCTGCGGAAGAGGCACAAGCGATCGCTGCGGAGGCCTATGTTTACTTCTATCCGCTCGTGACGATGGACCTGACGCGCAAGCAGCTCATCAATTCCGATCCCAAAACTGCGGCAATAGGCGGTCCTCCGAACACGTTCGACAATATCCAGGCCTACCCGACCGCAGACATGAAGGCGGTGGTGCGGCCCAATTTCGACACGCTGTATTCGAGCGCCTGGCTCGACCTGACCCGCGAACCCATGGTCGTTTCGGTTCCTGATACCGGTGGCCGCTACTACCTGCTGCCGATGCTCGACATGTGGACCGATGTGTTCGCGTCGCCGGGATGGCGTACGACAGGCACCAAGGCAGCGAATTTCCTGGTCGCGCCGCCGGGCTGGAACGGAAACGTGCCGGCGGGCTTCGCACGTATCGACGCGCCGACGCCTTATGTCTGGATCATCGGCCGCACCAAGACCGATGGTCCTGCCGACTATGCTCCGGTTCACGAGGTGCAGAAGGGGTACAAGATCACACCGCTATCTGGATGGGGTAAGCCCCCGGTCGCCGTGACACAGACCATCGATCCCAACGTTGACGTCAAGACGCCGCCGAAGCTGCAAGTCGACACGATGGCAGGCGATAAGTTTTTTGCCTATGCGGCGGAGCTATCCAAGGTCCACCCGCCACACATCACAGATGAGCCGATCATCGCGCGCATGGCGCGGATAGGGCTCGAACCGGGCAAGACGTTCGATATGACCAAAGCCGATTCCACGGTACGGAAAGCTATCGAGGATGCGCCGGCTCAGGCGCAAAAACTGATGGCATGGAAAATCCCAACGCTGGCGCGCGTCGCAAATCACTGGTCCATGAACACGGACACGATGGGCGTTTACGGGAACTACTACTTGAAGCGCGCGATCGTCGCGCAGCTCGGACTCGGCGCTAATCTGCCGGAGGACGCGATCTACCCGAACAGTGTTGGCGATGAAAACGGCAAGCCGCTCGACGGCGCAAACAAATACATCGTCCGCTTTGCCAAGGACGCGGTGCCGCCGGTCGAGGCATTCTGGTCAATCACCCTGTATGACGATGAAGGCTTCCAGGTTGCCAATCCACTCAATCGCTTTGCGGTGAGCAGCTGGATGCCGTTCAAGCGCGACGCCGACGGATCGCTCACGCTCTACGTCCAGAATGACAATCCGGGCGGCGATCGCGAAGCCAACTGGCTGCCCGCGCCCACAAGCCCGTTCAACCTCACCATGCGTCTTTATGCGCCAAAGTCGGAGGCATTGACCGGCGTGTGGAATCCACCCGCCATCAAGCGGGTCGATAGTGAAACCGTTGGCCGGCAGCAATGACAATGCCAAGGGAGCCCGGCTGGGCAAGGCACGCGCGGCGCATTTAAAGCGCCCGAGAAAGGGGAGAGTTGATTCCGCTCGCGAAGCCTGAACCAGGATCACGCCGCCGAAGACGAACCTTCATCGAGATCGAACGGGAGGTTCGCTCCTCAAACGTCGCTCGATACATGCCTCTTGGACAGTTTACACAGCTATGGAGGTAGCCCATGCCGATCGTTCAATTTACTCGCTTCAAAACCGACAAGGTCGAGGAAACGGTCCAGATCATCCGGCAGGCGAAGAAAATCTTTGAAAAACACGGTGCCGAGTTTCTTCGGCTCTCCCGTTTCCACACCGGTCACTGGGCAGGAGAGTTGCTGGTTACGACGCGCTACTCCAATTGGGAAGTCTACGGCAAGGTGCAGGAGGCCGTGGCAAAGGACCCGGAGTTCGCGCAGCTGCAGGCTGATGGAATGAAGATTGCCGAACTGCAGGGCCGCAATATCGCCGTCAGCATCGATCTCTAGTCGGGGCGCCGCCCCGCAAACCACAATAAGCGCGGAGGCCGCCGGACATATGCCGGTGGCCTTCCCGATCTGATGACGGCGTTCTACGCCCCGACCGGCGTATAGATCACGAGCTTCAGCGCGGGATCGTCGTTGGCCTGAAAACTCGTGTGCTCGAAATGCAGCACGCCCAGAGTTGGATGAGACATCGTCTTGAGGCCCGAGGCGGTGCTGCGGATCTCGTGGGCTTCCCACCATTTGACGAATTCCGGGCTGCCCTGCCGCAGCCGCGTCAGCAACTCCGCAAAGGCGGGATCGCCGGCCCAGACGTCGTGGGTGGCGCGAAACATCGCGACCATGCGCTTGGCGACCTCCGCCCAGCCCGCGCCGTAAGCCTTGCGCGTCTGCTTGTTGGTCATCATCAGGAGCATCGTGTTGCGATCCTCCTCCGGTAACCGGCCGAACGCAAAAACCTGCTCGGCGGCTTCGTTCCAGGCCAGCACGTCCCAGCGCCGCCCGGTGATATAGGCCGGATGCGGCAGGCTCTCGATCAGCCGCAGGATCGGCGGCGGCACGATCTCGCGCGTGAACGCCCGCTTGTCGCCGTCGCGCGCCAGCGCCTTGAGATGCGCATGCTCGGTCTTGCTCAGCCGCAGCGCACGGGCGAGCGCATCGACGGTGGTGACCGACGGGCTGACGGTGCGCCCCTGCTCGAGACGGATGTACCAGTCGACACCGATGCCGGCGAGCTGGGCGACCTCCTCGCGGCGCAGGCCCGCGGTGCGCCGGCGGCTGCCCGCGGGAAGACCGACCGTCTTCGGCGTCAGCTTTTCGCGGCGGGACCGCAGGAAGTCGCCGAATTCGATGCGGCGCGGGTCGGCCATGATGTTGAGCTCCGATGGAGGGCCTTCGTAATACTAGGATAATACCAGGCCTTGCTGACCTTTCCAAGGCGGCGCATATGCCTTTTCACCCGACTTTGAGGTGAACATCATGAAAGCTGCCGTACTCAAATCCTTCGGATCGCCGCTGGTGATCGAGAATGTGCCGGAGCCGGTGCTCGGCACCGGCGAGGTCATCGTCGACGTCGTCGCCACGCGCGTCCTGTCCTACATGAACGAGGTCTTCAGCGGCGAACGAAACTACGCGCTCGACCTGCCGATCATCCCGGGTCCCGGCGGCATCGGCCGGGTGCGCGCGATCGGCCCGGACGCGACCAAGCTCGCCGTTGGCGACTGGGTGTTCTGCGACCCGACGGTGCGTTCGCGCGATGACATCGTGGCGCCCGATATCGCCCTGCAAGGGCTCACGGCCGCCGGCCCCGGCGGTATGCGCCTGCAACGGCATTTTCGCCACGGCTCCTATGCCGAGCGGATGCGCGTGCCGACCGAGAATGTGAAGCGGCTTGGCGCGATCACGTCCGCGGAAGCCTCGCAATGGTGCGCGCTGGGGACGGCGCTGGTGCCCTATGGCGGCTTCCTCGCCGCCAACCTTCAACCCGGCGAGACCGTGCTGGTGAGCGGCGCCACCGGCAATTTCGGCAGCGCCGCCGTCTCCGTCGCGCTCGCGATGGGCGCGGCCTGCGTGGTCGCGCCGGGTCGCAACGACAGGATTTTGGCCGACCTCGTCCGCCGCTTCGGCGATCGGGTGAAGCCGGTGAAACTCACCGGCAACGAGAGCGACGACTGCGAAAGCATGAAGCGCGCCGCACCGGGACCGATCGACTGCGTGTTCGACATCATGCCACCCTCGGTCAGCACGACCGTCGTACGCGCGGCGATCATGACGGTGCGCGCTTACGGCCGCGTCGTGCTGATGGGCGGCGTCGGCATGGCGGGCGGCGCAGGCCTCGATCTGCCCTACCCCTGGATCATGCGCAACTGCATCAGCATCCACGGCGTCTGGATGTATCCGCCGGATGCGGCAAGCCGCCTGATCGCCCTGGTGCGCGCGGGATTGTTACGGCTGGACGAATACGAGGCGACGGCGTTCGACCTCGACCACGCCAACGAGGCGGTGGAACACGCCGCGGCGAATGGCGGACCGTTCAAATTGACGGTGATCAGGCCGTAACGGCCCCACCGCTGCGGCGATGCGCCGTCGCAGCCGAAAGGCCTGACATGTCAAATGGCTGGAAGGCGTCACCCCGATCGTAGCCGGCCAAGGCCGGCTACTGCGCATGGGGTTGTTTTCGCAGTTTTTATTATTCGAGCTCGACGACCTGGCCGTTCGACAGCGACACGCGCCGGTCCATGCGGCCGGCGAGCTCCATGTTGTGGGTCGCGATGAGCATGGAGACCTTGGTCGCCTTGACCAGCTGCATCAACGCCTGGAAGACGTGATCGGCCGTGTGCGGATCGAGGTTGCCGGTCGGCTCGTCCGCGAACAGCACACGCGGCGCGTTGGCGACCGCGCGCGCGATCGCGACGCGCTGTTGCTCACCGCCCGACAATTCCGCGGGCCGATGGGTGATGCGGTCGCCGAGGCCGAGATAGCCAAGGATCTCCTTGGCGCGCTTGACGCTCTCCGATTTCTTCAGACCACGGATCATCTGCGGCATCATCACGTTCTCGAGCGCCGAGAACTCCGGCAGCAGCCGGTGCGACTGATAGACGAAGCCGATATCGGTGCGGCGGAGCTGGGTACGCTCGATGTCGGGCAGCTGCGAGGTCGGCGCGCCGTTGACGTAGACCTCGCCGGAATCGGGTGCTTCAAGCAGCCCTGCGATGTGCAGCAACGTCGATTTGCCCGAGCCCGACGGCGCGACCAGCGCCACCGATTGCCCGGCCCACAGCGCGAGCTTGGCGTTGTCGAGGATCGTCAGCGGCACCTCGCCCTGCAAGTACTGCCGCTTTATCTCGTGGAGATAAATGACCGGTACATCTTCCGCCCCCTGCTGGCTCTCCATCAGCCCCTCACTCGTACCGCAGCGCTTCGACGGGATCGAGGCGCGCGGCGCGCCACGACGGGTACAGCGTCGCAAGGAACGACAGCGTCAGCGCCATGATGACGACCGCCGTGGTCTCGCCGACGTCGATCTCGGCGGGCAGCTTCGACAGGAAGTAGAGCTCCGGCGAGAACAGCTCGGTGCTGGTCAGCCAGGACAGGAATTGCCTGATGGACTCGATGTTGAGGCAGATCACGAGGCCGACGAAGAAGCCGACCAGCGTCCCGACCACGCCGATCGAGGCGCCCGTGATCAGGAAGACGCGCATGATCGAGCCTTGCGAGGCGCCCATCGTGCGCAGGATCGCGATGTCGCTGCCCTTGTCCTTCACCAGCATGATCAGGCCGGAGACGATGTTGAGCGCGGCGACCAGCACGATCATGGTCAGGATCAGGAACATCACATTGCGCTCGACCTGGAGCGCGTTGAAGAAGGTCGAGTTGCGCTGCCGCCAGTCGACTAGGAACACCGGCCGGCCCGCGGCCTCCGTCACCGCCTTGCGGAAGGCGTCGATCTTGTCGGGGTTGGTGGTGAACACCTCGATCGAGGTGACGTCGTTGCTGCGGTTGAAATAGGCCTGAGCTTCAGCCAGTGGCATGAACACGAAGCCGAGATCGTATTCGGACATGCCGATCTCGAACACCGCGACGATCTTGTAGGGCTTGATGCGCGGCGTCGTGCCCATCGGGGTGACTGCGCCCTTCGGCGCCACCAACGTCACGCTGTCACCGGCATGCAACGACAGCTGGTCGGCGAGGCGGCGGCCGATCGCGACCCCCTGCCCGTCGTCAAAGCCCTCGAGCGAGCCCTGCTTGATGTTCTTGGCGATCGAGGTGAGGTTGTTGAGGTCGTCGGAGCGGATGCCGCGCACCAGGACGCCCGAGGCGTTCCACGGCGAGGACGCCAGCGCCTGGCCGTCGACCACGGGCGCTGCGAGCCGGATGCCCTGGACCTGGCTGAGGCGGTCGGCGACGTCCTTCCAGTCGGTCAGCGGCGATTCCAGCGGCTGCACCAGGATGTGGCCGTTGAGGCCCAAAATCTTGTCGAGCAGCTCCTTGCGGAAGCCGTTCATGACAGCCATGACGATGATCAGCGTCGCCACGCCGAGCATGATGCCGAGGAAGGAGAACCCGGCGATGACCGAGATGAATCCCTCCTTGCGGCGCGCCCGCAGATAGCGCGCCGACAGCATCCACTCGAATGGCGCAAAAGGCGCGGTTTGCTTGGTCTCGGTCATGGTCTCATCCATCGCTCGATAATCCCATGATTCGGGGTCAATTGTGGCCGGATTGGCGGCCGCGATATCGCGCGATGAACAATATTCAGCCGACCAGCCGGGCGACCGCGTCCGCAGGCGACATCGTCTCGCGAGAGCCGTCACTGCGCTTCTTGATCTCGACCTTGCCCTCGGCGAGGCCCTTCGGCCCGATCATGATCTGCCAGGGGATGCCGATCAGGTCGGCGGCGGCGAATTTGGCGCCGGCCCGCTGATCGGTGTCGTCGTAGAGCACGTCGACGCCCTTGGCGGTGAGCTCGGCGTAGAGCTTCTCGCAGGCCGCATCGACCGCGGCATCGCCCTGCTTGAGGTTGAGAATCGACGCGCGGAACGGGGCCACCGCCTCCGGCCATTTGATGCCGGCATCGTCATGGCAGGCCTCGATGATGGCGCCCAGCAGGCGCGAGACGCCGACGCCGTAGGAGCCGCCATGGATCGGCACATCGACACCGTCGGGGCCCGCAACCAGTGCCTTCATCGCATCGGAATACTTCGTGCCGAAATAGAAGATCTGCCCGACCTCGATGCCGCGGGTGTTCACCCGCTTGTCCGCAGGCACTTCCTGCTCGAAGCGCGCGGCGTCGTGCACGTCTTCCGTCGCCGCATAGACCGAGGTCCATTGCTTGATGATCGGCGTCAGGTCGCTGTCATAGTCGACGTCCTCGCCCGGCACCGGCAGGTCCAGCACGTCGCGATTGATGAAAACGCCGGATTCGCCAGTCTCCGCAAGCACGATGAACTCGTGGCTGAGATCGCCGCCGATCGGGCCGGTCTCGGCGCGCATCGGGATCGCCTTCAGCCCCATCCGCGCGAAGGTGCGCAAATAGGCGACGAACATCTTGTTGTAGGAGACGCGCGCTGCGGCCTCGTTGAGGTCGAAGGAATAGGCGTCCTTCATCAGGAACTCGCGGCCGCGCATCACGCCGAAACGCGGACGCTGCTCGTCGCGGAATTTCCATTGGATATGATAGAGGTTCAGCGGCAGGTTCTTGTAGGACTTGACGTAGGCGCGGAAGATCTCGGTGATCATTTCCTCGTTGGTCGGCCCATACAGCAGCTCGCGCTTGTGGCGGTCGGCGATGCGCAGCATTTCCGGGCCATAGGCGTCGTAACGGCCGCTCTCGCGCCAGAGGTCGGCCAGCTGGAGCGTCGGCATCAAGAGTTCCAGCGCGCCGGAGCGGTCCTGCTCCTCGCGCACGATCTGCTCGATCTTCTTCAGCACGCGGAAGCCGAGCGGCAGCCAGGCATAGATGCCGGCCGCCTCCTGCCTGATCATGCCGGCGCGCAGCATCAGCCGATGCGAGACGATCTCCGCCTCTTTCGGATTTTCCTTCAGGATGGGCAGAAAGAATCGCGACAACCGCATGGCAATACTCTGGGAATCAGTGATCGCCTGCAGTGAAAGCGGATTGGGAGCGAAAACACAAGACCGGGAATGAGGAAAAGCCGCTAAGGCGGCGGAATTCCTGTCATTTTTCCGTTGCCTTCAGGTTCAGCATGAACCGCACCGGCGCGCTTTAAGGCAGCCCCAGATCGAGCTCGTCCTCCAGCGTGACCTTCTCGAAATCGGTCACCAGCGCGTCGATCCGCACATGCCAGCGGCCGGCGAAGGGGAGCTCGACCTTGCGCACGTGCCAGTAGCCGTCCGGCCCAAGCGATGCGCCCCGCTCCATCGGCTCGATGCCGCGCTCCGGCAGGCTCAGGGTCAGCGTCACCTCCTTCGCGATCAGCGGCGTGGCCTCGCCGGTCATGAGCTGAAGCACGAAATCGTCGAGCCCGGCCTTGCCCGGCGAGACCAGCACCTGGAACATCGCCTTGTCGCTGTGGATGTGGATCGCCAAGGGCGTCTCGGGAATGATCGTCCGCGGTGGCGGGGTGAAGCGCCAGCCGGCGACGACGGCAAGGATGGCGAGTGCGATCGCGCCTTCCAGCATGATCGAGCGCTTGAGCGCGGGCGTCCCTGTCTCGTTCCGGGCCAGGGCCAGGGCCGGTGTCAGCCTGAACCGATTGAGCGCGGCAAGCGCCAGCAATCCCGTGACCAATGCAAGCTTGATCGAGAGGATGAGTCCGTAGCGGGTCTCGACCAGCGCGACCGGCTTTTCGAGCTGAACGATCGCGAGTGCGAGGCCGGTCAAGGCCAGCACGCCGACCGCCAGCGCAGCGATGCGGGAAAAGCGGTTCACGACGGGGAGCGTCGCAGTCGTCGGCTCCGACACCAGCGCGACCAGCGGCGCGAGAGCACCGATCCAGATGGTGACGCCGAGGCCGTGGAGAAAGATCGCCGGCCGGGTCAAAGCCTCCGGCGGGGCCGTTGCGGCGTGCCCGGTCATGGCAAGCGACAGGCCGACGCCGACCAGCGCGATGATCGCAAGAGCGCG
This sequence comes from Bradyrhizobium sp. 604_D8_N2_3, assembly GCF_051810765.1. Taxonomy (NCBI): domain Bacteria; kingdom Pseudomonadati; phylum Pseudomonadota; class Alphaproteobacteria; order Hyphomicrobiales; family Nitrobacteraceae; genus Bradyrhizobium; species Bradyrhizobium sp. 604_D8_N2_3. Next base: position 5,282,565 of record NZ_JBPWPM010000001.1, read on the forward strand.
CGCGTACCATGCGCTGCGCAGCGCCATCAACGCGAACAGCATCGCAGCAATCGCAACCAGCAGCGCGGGGCCGGCACTGGTCGCGAACGCGACTTTCCAGGGGGCGGCCGTCGCGAGAGCCGCTGGCGGCAGCCCGAGAAGATCCAGGCCTAACACCCCGAGAGAGACAGCGGCGCTCGGAATGCCGATGGCGAGCGCCACGCGTGGAACGGTCATGCCCGTCGTCGACCACGCAACCCAGCGCGCAAAGAACACGCCTCCGACACCGACGAACAGCCCGAGATAGAGACCGACGCGCGCCAGCCAGATCAGCACGCTCAACCCGCGATCAGCATTGGCAGGAGGTTGCGTCCCCGTCGGCATGCCGATCGAAAAGATCACCGATCCCGCGACGGGATGGCCGTCCTGCGAGATCACGCGATAGCTGACGACCGCGGTGCCCTGCGGCAGGTCGGGCGGCATTGCGACCGAGATCGTTTCGCCCGACGCGCTGACGCGCGCATCGTCCCGCGCCCTGCCGGCGCCGTCGATCAATTGGATTGCGCCCGGCGTTACCGCCTCGTTGAAGCGCAGCTCCACCGCCACCGGCGCGCTCGCAAGCATACTGCCGCTCGCCGGCTCGACCGCGACGAGCGCCGCATGTGCGGACGCGCCGGTCGTGAAGCCGACAACGCAGAGGAGCGTAGCGAGCGCGGCGAGCAGGCGCATCAGGGCTTTGACAGGAGCTTCACGCCTGGCGCCGGCGACTTGCCCTCGTGCGAATGCCCTGCCCCGTCCACCGGGATCTCGATCCAGCGGCTGACGCCGGTCTCGCACTCCTGGACGACGGGGAAATACAGCGTCGTGTTCGGCTTCAGACTGTTGGTCAGGAAGCTGCTGATGACGAACTCGTCGTAATTGTGATCCGGCAGCTTGCCGCCGGACCAGGCCACCTCCCTGACGCCGGAGGCAAGCTTGTTGCCGTGATAGTCGTATTCATTGGCGTACTTGCCTTCGAAGACATCGACGCTCCAGCCCGCCTTCGGCATCGGCTTCACCGCAATCACGCCTTCCGGAATCTGCACCCTGATCTTCACCGTGGGCGAACCCGCGCAGCCGTGCGGCACGGCGAAGACGGCCTTATAGTAGGAACCAACCGTCGCCTGCTTGGTCTCGAGCGTGATATGCGCCGATGCAGGCGACGCGGCCAGCGCGGCGATCAGGAACAGGCAGGATTTCTTCGACATGTTTGGCCCCTTCGACAACGTCATTTGATCAGGATCGGTGATTCCACGCTGACATGATCGGCCTCGGAGATCGAAATTCCGAGACCCAGCATCCAGCGTCCGGGTGTCAATTGCGCGACCTTCACGTGCCAGCTGTCCTCGCCGTCGCGCGAAGCCTCGACCGGCGCGAGCTTCCGGCCGGACTGCGTGTCCACGAGCGTCACCGACACGGCTCTCGCCGCGAGCGGCGTCTCGTCCGTGGTTTCGAGCTGGATGGCGATCTCGACCGGGCCGGCGCGCCCCGGCGAGACCGTGACGTTGGCCATCGCCTTCTCGGTGTGCAGGTGCGTGAAGAAGCTGTCGTCGTCCGTCGCCGCCGCAAGCGGTGTCGCGGCAACCGACAGCAAGGCAGCCATCGCGAGCGCAAGGCCCGCGAAATTTCGAGGCGAGGTCATCGGAGACTTGATCTGTTTCATCACATCTTCATTCCCGAATGATCCGGCATTTTCTTCATCATGTGCCCGCCGTCGCCGGGCGCCTGCGCACCGACGCCCTGGACGTCGAGGGAGACGGCGACCTTGCCGGCCTTCTCGAACTCCAGCGTCACCGGTACCTTGTCACCCTGCTTGAACGGCCCCTTCAGCTCCTGGAGCATCAGATGATTGCCGCCGGGCGCGAGCTTCACCGTCTTGCCGGCATCGATCACGAGCCCCTTGTCGAGCGGACGCATCTTCATCACACCGTTGTCCATCGCCATCTCATGGACCTCAGTCTTCCCCGCGATGTCGGCGGAAACGCTGACCAGCCTGTCCGCCGTTGTCCCCTTGTTCTCGATGGTGAGATAGCCGCCGGCGACCTTGGCGCCGCCCGGCGTCGCCCGGCTCCAGGCCTGCGAGATGACGAGATCGCCGGCCTTGACGTCCTCGGCCGCCGCTGGTGCTGCACAGAGCGCGAGAGCGAACGCTGCGAGCAGCACATCTTTCAACATGGTCTTCATATCGGTATTCCCGTTTGCAGATTGAATTTCAGTGTGTGGCGAGCTGTTGGCCCGACCATTTTTCGAGATCGGCCATCTCGGCCGAGCCTTCGATCGTCGTGATTGTCCCGTCCCGGGAGATGAGCATGGTCCGGGGAATGTCGCCCTGCCAGGCGGGGTCGATCTCGAACCTCAAACGCTCGACAAAACCGTCGTTGAAGATGAAGTTCTCGGTCGACGACAGCCCCGCCTTGTCAAGCATCGACTGCGTTGCCGCCGGCAAGTTCGGCACGAGATCGGCGCTGATCGTGACCACGTCGATCCCGGGATGGTCCTTCGCAAACTGCCCGAGCAACGGCAGCTCGACCTTGCAGGGGCCGCAGGTCACGCCCCAGAAATGCACGAGCGTCGGGCGACCCGCATGCCCCCTAAGGACGCCTTGCCAGGTGCCGCGCTCGAACGGTTTCAGGGCCGGCGCTGCTCCCAGCGTAGCCGTTGACGCGACCACGATACCCAGACCCAGAATGCCCGCAAATCGACGTCTCATGGCTGGTCCTCGATTGCTGTGAGCCGATAGCCATCCGCTTTCGTCATCCATGACAAATAGACCTGTCGGCCATTGGAGACGAGCAAGGGATGATCGGATGTGTCGGTCGTGCTCGATATCGTCTTCGGCGGCGACCAGCTCTCGCCATCGTCGCGGGACATCATCATCTGGACCGAGGTCTTCTCGCCGTCGAACTCCTTCCAGACCATCACCGTTCCCACAGCACTTGCGAGCACGTAAGGACGCGTCGGATTGCGGCCCGGCTGCCCTAGCGCCATGGGCGCAGAGAAGGTGCGGCCTTCGTCGCGCGAGTGGGCGTAGAACAGTCCCTTGCGCGCCTTGCCGTTCGTGTACCAGGCGACGTGATAGGTCCCGTTCGGCGCAACGGTGAGGCTCGGTCCGTGATGCGGGCAGGCGTTGATCTGCCAGTCGTCATTGCTGACCCGATGGATTTCCCCCGGCGTCGAGACGTCGGCGAAGGTCATGACCGCGTGATCGCGCACGCCGCCCTCGAAGATATTTCTGAAGATCACGGCCGGACGCCCGGGCGCCGCGAATGTCAGCCCCAACCGGCAGCATTCGCAGGTGTTGTCACGCGCAAGCTTCGCCTCCGCGTAGGTGGCGCTGCCATCGCGCGACGAGGCGAAGAACAGCCCCGCTCCCTCGTACTTCCGTCCTGCCTCCTTCGCGGGAACGCGATTGCGCTTGTCCAGCCATGCCGCAAAGACCGTTCCGTCCTGATCGAGCGCCAGCGCCTCAAAGCGCTGGCTCTCGTTGTTGGCGGTGATGGGCCTCAGCTCCGCAAAGCTCTTCCCGCCGTCGGCTGAGCGTGTGAAGAGCACCTGGCCGTTGAAGGCCTCATCCCTGAAGATCGAGAATGCGAGCGCGATGCCGCCCTTGCGATCGACCACGATCTTGGGCCGCGCATCCGGCCCCCAATCAAGGTTCAGCCGCTTCGTCGTGACCTGGGTGGGCACCGAGAAGCTGCGCCCCGCATCCGGCGAGTTCGCAACCGACACCTGCCCGCCCGCCATCCAGACCAGCCACAGCGTTCCGTCCGGTCCGAATGCGGGCGTCACCTTGGTTGCGCAGCGCAACGTCGGCTCCTCACACGCCGCTTCGGAGGCATGCTGACCGTGCATTTGCGCGAGCGCCGCACCTTGCAGGAATGCAAGAGCGATTATCCCAAGCAAGCCACTTCGGACCATGGCCCTATTCCCTTCGAGAGCCCGGATCATCTGAATGCCACCTTCATACCCGCAACGAACAGGCGCGGCGAGCCCGCGTAGATCGATCCCGTCGTGTTTGCGAGCACGCTCGCAGGATTTTGAAGGCCGGCCGCCGTCACCGTATTGGCGATGTTGTTTGCCGACGCGACGTAGGTACGGTCGAAAACGTTCCTGACTTCGAGGAACAGGTTCAGGGATCTGAAAGTGTCGGACACGAGATCGGTCTTGTAGTGGACGTTCAAATTGACCAGCTCATAACCCGGCGCCTTCAACAGATTTGCATTGTCCATGTAGAAGGAGTCCTTCCACTGGACCTCGACGAAGCCTCCGAGGCCTGCCAGCGGCCCGGCAAGCTCGTCGTAGCCAACCCGCGCCGTCAACTCGTTGGGCGAGATGCCCGGTATCTTGTTGCCTGCCCGGTTGAAGCTGAACACCGCGCCATTGGTGATGTTCTCGACATACTCCGTGTAGACCTCGTCGAGGTAGGTGTACGCCGCCATGAACCGCCAGCCCGGATAGAACTTCCAATCGGCCGCAAGCTCGATGCCGCGATGCTCCGAGCGCGGCGCATTGAACGTGTAGCTCGGGTTAGGTGAATTGACAGGTGTTGCCTGCGATACAAGTTCGTCGCGAAAGAACTCGTAGAAGCCCGTCGCGCTGACTTTGAGCGTGTTGTTCGGTGTCCAGTCGAAACCGAGGTCGTAGCCCAGATTTTTCTGAGCCTGGAGCTGGGTATTGTTGCCCGACAGCCCACTCGGCAGGACAAACAGGTTCGAAACCTGCGGAGTGCCGTACCCCGTAGCAACCCGCCCCCTGAGCACCCACTCGTTGTTCACCGTATAAAGCAAGGCTAGTTCAGGCGCGGTGTTCTGGAATTGCCTGTCCGCGGTCGTCAGCGTCGTCGTGGTAATGCCAGTGGGGCCAGCGTACGCATACGCAGTGTTGATCCCCTTGAGAACGGTAGTTTCCCAGCCGATGCCTGCGACAGCCGTCAAGGATGTCGTCAGCTTGAGCTCTTCCCGCGCGCGAACGCCGTAATTGGTCGTCTGGCTATAAAGATTGCTCGACAGACTGCCGAGTGTGGCATTGCCCCCCGGCATGACGTTCCGCGTGTCGCTCGAGGCCGTCAGGGTGTTGTAGAAGGCACCGAAGAACGTGGTCGATTCCAGGCCGAGAATCTCGCCCCGCTTGGTGACGTCGCTCATGAAATTGTACGAGGGAAAATCGCCGATCGCGCTGGTCGTGCCGGTCGGCTGATTGATGTTCCTGTCGTCGAACACGAACTGGTTGCGCCAGGTCGTGGTGTTGTCGAAATCGTGCTCCCAGCGGCCGCCGACGATGGTGCGGCGGTCGTTGCGGCCGAGCCCGGCCTGCACGGCCGTCTCCTTGTCGGTTCCAGCGGTTGCATTGAAGCCGTTGTTGAACAGTGTGACCGTGCCGCATCCGGCGGCGGCCGAGACGCCGGTCGCACAGCCCTGCTGGAAAGGGTTTTGATAGTACTGGTTCAGCGACTGCCGGATCGGCAGCCGCGTGCTGAGGTCGTTGTTGATGATCTTGACCGTGAAACGATCGTCCGGCGTCGCCTTGAGCGTGCCGAGGAAGTTGACGGTCTGCGTATTGAACCAGCTATTGCCGATATAGCCGTCGCCTCGCGTGTCGCTTGCGAACAGCGAGCCCTCGAAGTTCCCGACTTTCTTGCCGGCCGCGAGGTAATTGTTGAGATAGCCGTAGCTGCCGCCGTCGACGCCATATTCGACGCCGTCGATCGTGCCGCCCGGCCGTGTCCGGAAATTGAGCGCGCCGCCGGTGGCATAGTTGCCGTAGAGCGCCGACGACGGGCCGCGGATCACATCGATCGCACTGTAGGCCCGCGGATCGATCAGGTCACTGCGCGACAGGCCGTCCGGTTGCGTGACCGGGAAGCCGTCGTCGAAGATCACGAGATTGCGGATGCCGAAGCCGTTGCGGGCGTTGGAGCCGCGGATCGAGATGCCGATATCGCGGGGTCCGTTGCCCTGCTTCACCGATATGCCGGGGCTCTCGCGCAGCACGTCGGCCACGGTAACCGCCGGCCGGTTGTCGAACTGGCTGCGATAGATGGTCGTCTCGGTCTGGCCGGTTGGCGCCTGATTGAGACCGTCTCGCGCCGCGCTGGCCGTCACGGCCCGGTTTGGGGTCGACGCGCCGACGCTCGCACTCGGCGTAACGGGCCTCGCTGCGCGGCCGGCCGAAGCGGATCGCGGTTGCGAAGGCCGGGTGACTGGTTTGGCACGGGCAGTCTGCGGCGCCTCAACGGTCACCGCCGGCAGCTCCGTGTTCGTGCTTTGGGCAAAGACTCCGCTCGACGACGCAAGCAGCGCGGCCTGGACCGCGACGGCGCTCACGCCACGGCGGGCATGACAACGTAACATGGGGCATTCCTGACGCCGGCTTTCTCTCCGGCCCTTCGACAGCATCGATCGCCAGCGGACGGACCGCGGCAATCACGAGGGTCGTCAGGAAAATTGAGGTGGTGCGCGCGCCTGGGCGCTTGTGCCCTTATGGATCGCCACGGCGGATACATCCGCCGCATGCAACACCACGCGCGCGGCGTGGCGGAAGGGAATGGCGAGCGCAACGTGCGGCGGCGAATCGAGCGATGCGCCTGCCTGCGCCAGGCAGCACAGCGCGCACGCGGCGCCATGTGCGGTCGGCGCGCCGGTCTGGTCGTCCAGACCGCCCTGCTCGCTGGCGCTGTGGCAGATGACGCCGGCAGACAACGGATCGGCCACGGCCTGGCCGGCCGCCAGACAGGCGGCAATCGGCGCCAGCACCTGCATCGCCAAAGCGAGCAGGACCAGGGGTAGGAATTTTTGCAGCCGTGCGCGCATCCGCCGAGCCATTCGTTCGCCTACGAACTAAACACCTCGCCGAGACCTGAGTCGAGGTCAGTTCCGCCGGCTTCTTGGCCCAGCGCAAATTTCTCGAAAACTGTGCTCCTGCCGCCCCACGGGATGGGACGTCCGGCATTTGAGGCAGTCCGGCAACCCGCCCCGTCCACAGATTTCTTATATTTGTCATATGCTTACGGGGCAAACAGCCCGATCATTTCGTCAGCTGCTCTAATTTTGAACAATCGTTGCCGAAAATGATGACAAGTGAGAAAAGTTGATCTAGCATCCCTCTTGCTCAGGCTGGCCGCGAGGTCGAAGTCTGGTGGTCCAAGTCTCGGGAGGAGCCCCTGGCGCGCAAAACGCAGCGTCGCCCCGTCAATCAAGAGCAAATCTTAGAATCGGGGATAATAGGGTCGACACAATTTTCGAGCGGGGCTAGGGCCCCGCTCTTTTTTTGCCCGCAAGGCTTCTTTTGCCCGCATGGCTTCGATGCCGATGAGCGCTCCCTCTAATCCAATCGAAAGCAGCTTCGAACTCGCAGCCTCGCGTTGCGCGGATCTCACGCCACTCGTCTACCAACGGCTGTTCGAACAGCATCCCGAAACGCAGACCATGTTCCGCTCGCAGGGCAGCGAGCTGGTGATGGGATCAATGCTTGCGCTGACGATCGAGGCGATCCTCGACTTCGCCGGTGAGCGTCAGGGCCATTTCAGGCTGATCGCCTGCGAGGTCGCCTCGCACGATGGCTACGGCACCCCGCGCGAGCTGTTCATCGCGTTCTTCGCCGTCATCAGGGATACGCTGCGCGACCTCCTCGGCGACGAATGGTCGCCGGAAATCGCACAGGCCTGGGACCAGCTGCTCGTCGAGATCGACGCCTTCGCCACTATTCCGGCCTGACGCTTTGCGCTGCACCAACACGGGCTGCGGCGATCTCGCGATCGATTGCAGATTGAGTGGCGGGAACTCTTGTGAGAGACTTTCGGACATCGGTCGCGCAATCAATGACGCGCCGACGAAAATTTTATGGGAGCGAGCGATGTCCGGGACGAAAGATTTCTCGACGACGAGGCGCGATCTTCTTCAGGCGGCGGCGACCGCCGGCGCCGCGACTGCCCTTCTCGGCAGCATGGGCATAAACCCCGCCCTTGCAGCCGAGGTCGGACGATCCGAGAAGCCGCTGAAGGCGGCCTTCTCCAATGCGGGCCTCCAGGCCACCTGGTGCGCCCAGGGCAAGCAGGCGGCGGAATTCTGGGGCAAGCTGTTCAATGTCGAGGTGACCTGGTTCGACGGCCAGCTCGATGCGGTGAAGCAGCGCGCGGCGATCGACAACATGGCCTCGCAAAAGTGGGACTTCGTCGCGATCCAGGCCTTCGGTATCGGCACCCTCACCCAGCCCGTACAGAAGATGATCGATGCCGGCACGCCGGTGATCGACATGGACACGCTGATTGCCCCGCTCGACCAGATCAACGTCCACTCTTTCCTTGCCCCCGACAACGAGTTCATGGGCGCCTCGGTGACGCAGGCGCTGTGCAACGCCATGGGCGGCAAAGGCAAGATCATCATGACGCAGGGCGCGCTCGGCCATACCGGCGCGCAAGGCCGGGCGAAGGGCTTCAACACCGTCGTCAAGCAGTTCCCGAACATCGAGGTGCTCGACACCCAGCCTGCCGACTGGGACGTGTCGAAAACCGCGCGCCTCTGGGAAACCTACCTGACCAAATATCCGCAGATCGACGCGGCGTTCTTCCACAATGACGACATGGCGCTGGCCGCCGCCAACATCATGAAGGCGCGCAATCGCACCAACATCCTGATCGGCGGCGTCGATGCGATGCCGCCGGCGATCCAGGCGGTGAGCGAGGGCCGCATGTTCGCGACAGTGCGCAATCCGTCCTGCCGCATCCATGGCGGCGCGATCATCGCGGGCGTTTCCGCCGTGGTCGGCGGCGAGAAGAGCGGACAGGGCATTCCCAAGCACGTCATCACCGACGGCCCGGTCGTGACCAAGGCCAACGCCGCCGGCATGCAATGGATGGAAGATCACTTCCTGATCTGAGCCTCCATGCCTGAGGTTCGTTCGCCCATCCTGGAACTGCAAGGCATCACGAAGAGCTTCGGCGGCGTCGAAGCGCTTCGTGGTGTTGATTTCGCGCTCTCACCCGGCGAGATCCATGGTCTCGTCGGCGAGAACGGCGCCGGCAAAAGCACGCTGATGAAGATCATCGCCGGCGTGCACAGCGAATTCTCCGGCCGCTTCCTGATCGACGGGAAGGAGACGCATTTCCGCTCCGCCCGCGATGCGCACGCGGCCGGTATCGCCATGGTGCATCAGGAGCTGAGCGTCGCGCCCGATCTCACGGTCGCCGAGAACGTGTTCCTGGGCAACCAGCCGACCAACCGGTTCGGCCTCGTGCAATGGCGGCGCATGGCGCGCGAGGCCGGCGAGCAGCTCGCCCGCTTCGGCATCGACGTCGATCCGATGTCCAGGCTCGGCGACCTCCCGATCGGGCTGCAGCAGCTGATCGAGATCGCCCGGGTGCTGTTCTCCGGCGCCCGCATCGTCATCCTGGACGAGCCGACCTCCGCCCTCTCCCCGCCCGAGGTCGAGCGGCTGTTCGCGACGCTCCGGCGGCTGCGCGAGGAAGGCACTGCAATCGTCTTCATCTCGCATTTCATCGAGGACATCCTGCTCGTGTCCGACACGGTGACCGTGTTCCGCAACGGGCGGAAGGTCGCCGAGACGGCCGCGGCTGCGACCAGCAAGGGCGCGCTGATCGAGGCCATGATCGGCCGCGGCGGCGAAGCGCTCGAGCACAGCTACACCGATGACCTCATGCTGCCACGGCCGAGCGACAGCTCCGTGGTCCTGAAGGTCGACCAATTGTCGCTGGCCCGCAGCCTGAAGGACATCTCCTTCGAGGCGCGCGCCGGCGAGGTGCTCGGCATCTACGGATTCATGGGCTGCGGCCAGCAGGAGCTGTCGCGCATCCTGTTCGGCAAGCTGAAGCCGGACGGCGGCACGCTCGCCGTCGAGGGCAAGCCAAAAACCTTCGCCAGCACGGCGGCGGCGCGGCGCGCCGGCGTGGCGCTGGTGCCGGAGAGCCGGCGCGCCATGCTGTTTCACCAGGAGCCGGTCTACAAGAACATCTCGATCAGCATTCTCGACCGCATCTCGTCGCTGTTGCTCAAGCCGGCGCAGGAGCGCGACATCGCCAAGCGCCAGGTCGAACAGTTGCAGATCAGGCCGCCGGTGGTCGGTCTCGACCTCGGCATGCTCTCCGGCGGCAACCAGCAGAAGGTGGCGCTGGCAAAATGGCTGACCTATCCGCCGAAGCTGCTGGTGCTGTGCGAGCCGACCCGGGGCATGGATGTCGGCGCCAAGAACGACGTCATCAACATCGTCCGCGATCTCCGCGCCAAGGGGCTCGCGGTCATCGTGCTGTCGACCGAGCCGGAAACGGTGCTGTCGCTGGCCGACCGCATCCTCGTGCTCAAGCGCGGCGCATTGGTGCGGGAATTCAAGAACGAGCCGGTCAGCAAGGACCGCCTGCTGGAAGCGGCGTGACGGAGAAGCACCATGGCGAGCAGTGAGACGGCTTTGGCGGCGGGTCAGCGGCCGCGCGGCGTTGCGCCCTTCCTGCGCTCGCAGATGCGCAACATCGCGCCGTTCCTCACCCTGATCTTCCTCTCCGCCTTCTTCGCCCTTGCCAGCCCCTCCTTCGCGACGCTGGACAACCTCGGCAACATCCTGACGCAGGTGTCGGTGACCGGCATCATCGCGGTCGGCCTCACCTTCGTGATCCTCTGCGCCGAGATCGACCTCTCGATCGCCAGCATCGCCAACGTCACCGGCATCGCGGTCGCCTACTTCACGCTGCAGGAATCCTACGTCAACATCGCCAACATCCCCCTGCCCGGCGCGGTCGCGATCATCCTGTCGATCCTGCTCTGCGCGCTGCTCGGCCTCGTCAACGCGCTCGGCCTGACCGTGATCGGCATCCCCTCCTTCATCATGACGCTGGCCATGATGCAGATCGCGGCCGGCGTCTCGGCGCTGCTGGTGCGCGGCCAGATCGCCTACAAGGTGCCCGGCCTGATCACCACGCTCGGCTCGGGCTCGATCGGCGGCATCCCCTGGATCGTCATCGTCGCGGCGATCATGCTGCTCGGCGGCCATCTGGTGCTGACCTACACGCGCTTCGGCCGCTACGTCTACATGGTCGGCGGCAACCGCGAGGCGGCCGAATATTCCGGCCTCAACGTCAAGCTCATCCTCGGCGCCGTCATGGTGATCTCGGCGGTCTGCTCGGGCATCGGCGGCATGCTCGGCGTCGCCCATTTCGGCAGCGCGCAGCAGAACGAGTTCGACACCTATTTGCTCGACTCCATCGCCGCCGTCGTCGTCGGCGGCACCAGCCTGTTCGGCGGCCGCGGCGGCATCGGCAACACCATCGTCGGGCTGTTCGTTCTCGGTGTCCTGAATAACGGCCTCGACCACGTCAACATCGACAGCTTCCTGAAGATCCTGATCCGCGGCCTGATCCTGCTCGCGGCGCTGGTCATCAACGTCTACGCGCAGCGGCTGAGGGAAAAAGCAGCGGAGTAGATAGGCCCTCAAAACAAAAAACGCGAAAACAACCCCATGCACAGTACAAATCATTGAAGAATTTGGCGCGAGGTGGCTTGAGCCCCCGCCGCAACGACGTTTGACACGTCGGGCAAAACAGGAGCACAACGTCATCATGGCGCCGTGCCTTTAAGGTCGATGGGCTCAGGACCGCGACCCAAACTCCGTCATTGCGAGCGCAGCGAAGCAATCCAGGAATCTATCCGCGGATACATGTCTGGAGCGCCGTTTCAGGCGGCGCGCTGGTTGTGTCGCGACGAGAGATCCGGGCACAGCACGAGCTTGCCCTCGAGGCCCCCAGTCTCGAGGCGACGGTGAGCATCGGCGACCTCGTCGAAGGAGATCCGCTCGGCGATGCGCGGCCGGATGGCACCAGTTGCCAAAAGCCCGAACAGACGCTCCAAGTCCTCCTTGAACCAGGTGGGATGTCGCGCCCGCATGGCATTTACCGAGTAAAACCGGGCCCGCTTGCCGCCGGGCAACAATCTCCACAGGTAAAGGCGCGCGATCTCCATCACGATAGGGAGCATGCGACGCTGCGCTTGCACGCTCGCCGAGAAACCGATGGCACAGAGCAGGCCGCCTGGCTTGAGCGCCGCGTATGAGCGGCGATAGCCGTCTTCGCCAACGCCGTCGACGATAACGTCGAACCCGCCCGGCAGGACCCGCGTGAAGTCCTCATGCTGGTAGTCGATCGGCGTTGCCCCTAGCTCTCGGACGAGCGCCATGTGCTCGCCGCGCGCGGTGCCCCACAGCTCGATGCCGGCCAATCTCCCGAGCATGAGCAGCGCCTGGCCGACGGCGCCGGCGGCGCCGTGCACGAGCACGCGCTGGCCTCGCTGGACCCGGGCCGCGCGGTGCAGAAGCTGGTACGCGGTCGTCCAGCTCAAGATCAGTGTGGCCGCCTCCGCCGCGTCTACGCCCTCCGGCACGCGGGCCACGTCGTTCGCTCGAAGCGTGCGATAGTCGGCGTTTGACCCGACCACCGTCATGTCGGCCACGCGGTCGCCAATCTGAAAGTCGTGCACGCCTTCACCGAGCTGATCGATTGCCCCGACCACGTCGTAGCCCATTACGAACGGCGGCCGGAGGCCCATCGTTTGCGGGTATAGATGGCGCCTGATCAACACCTCGGTGTAGTTGAGGCTCGACGCAAGTACACGGACCCGCATCTCGCCCCGGCTGGCGGTCGGCAAGGGAGCGTCGACCACCTCCAGCCTCTCGGGATCACCGAAGAGGCTGACTTGAACAACTCGATTGCGCGGCTCCATCATCGGCGGTCTCCCTGCAATGTCGTGATCCAGCGCAAGGACCGGCACACTACCGCAACGACTTTGCATCGCCACGTCGGCAAGCACTGAGGATATGGCCGGCCTGAAGTTCTACCTTGATCTGGCTCAAGGCACGCGATGCGCAATTTGATCGCCACCGGGGCATAGCGGACTTTCGCGAGCCGTGAGCGCGGCCGATTTATGGGTTCACGGCCTCATCCGGCGGTAGCCGCGAGAAGCGGAAATTGCAGTGGCTCGCGCCGCCCGCCAATGTTTGTGTGCGCTCCAGGCGGATGCCACGCGCTGCGTAGGCGACGAAATCGAGGCCGCAGATGTTCGGCAGGATGTCCTTGTCCCCGTGGCGCGCTGCGAGCTTGCAAAAGCCGCAGGCCTTGTAGTTGATGCCGAATTCGAAGCTGTCTTGCGGACCCGGCTCTACGAAATCGTAGACGAAGTCTTCCGGAAACTCTTCCTGATGCGCTTTTGTAACGCTCCTTGCCGCCTGCTCGCGCAGCAAGGCCTGGTTCTCCGGCGACACGAATTGTCGCCCCGAGGCGAGACGCTCCGCTTCTGATACGGTCAGCAATTGCGCCTTGTAGGTGTCTCGCTCGATCTCGCCAATCACAGGCACCGGCACGCCGTGTCGTCGCAGCACCCGGCTGATGGCCATGAACCCCATCAGGCCCATGAAGAAATCGCTCATGCGGCTTGCCGCGCCGCCGACGTAGGGCATCTGGGTGAGGACAATCTCGAATTCGTCCATCACCTCCCGCCTGATCCCGTCGATGTCGGTGACATGCGTGCGCTCGCGCAACATCGCTTCGGCAAGGTCGAGCCGATCGCGCATGGCGGTCTCCATGGCGCTCCGATGCGTCTCGTAGAAGGGATGGATGTTCTCAGCCATTGGACACCTGAGGGCTCATTGCAGGGTTGGCGAAGCCGGCTTCATTCCGCGGCGATCGCCTCGATCTCCAGCAGCCATTTGCTGTCAACGGTCTCGACGACCACGACCGTCAGCGCCGGCCGATGTTCGCCGAGCACCTTGCTGCGAATGGTGCGATTGGTAACGACTTGAGTCCGGTCAGTCAGGAACGTGGTGACCTTGACCAGATGCTCGACGCCAAGGCCCGCGGCGGCGAGCACCGCGATCACGTTGCGCCAGGCCTGCGCGCATTGCGCCTCGAAACCTTCGGGCACGGTGCCGTCGGTTTTCTCGGGCACCTGGCCGCTGACGAACAACAGGCGGCGATGCTGCGTCAATTCAAGTCCCATGCTGTAACCGCCGGCGGGAGGATGGACCGTTGCGGGATTGTGGTTGACGATGTGAGCCATGTCAGTTTGCCTCCTGTTCGACGAATTCGAGCGCCAGACCATGCGCGGTGGCGGGTGGCACCAACAGCACGGCACCGGTCATCGCGAAGCCGACGCCGTTGTGTTTCAGTGTTCGCCCTGTCGCATCCAGATCAGCGACCGCCAGACGCGCCGCGCAAAAGCGCGGCGAAGCGCTGTTCGCGAGGCCCGGTAACCGGCGCGCCAGCTCGGACGGGCCAAGCAAGGTGATATGATTGCCGCGCTCACCAATCGTCAGCCGCCCCGGCGCAAGCTCGGCCGTGCCTTCCGTGAGGCGCTCGAGGAAATCGCGATGCGCCGCCGGCTCCGCCGCCGACATCACCACCTCGACCACGCGGAGGGCGCCGTTGGGATGACGCTGATACTGCGCCTTCCAGAACAGTTCCGGCGGGTGACGCTGCTGGCAGGTGAAGAACGCGATCCCGGGCATGGCGGGATCGGTGGCAAAGGCCAGCGAAAACGCGACGCGCGCCGTGCCGCCGCCAGGGAGCACCGCGTCGCGGCCGAAATCGAACGGCGCATAATCGCCGATGCGGTCGGCCCTGAAACGCGCGGCATCGGCGTGGGCGTCGGTGCTGTGCAAGACCAGCATCGACATCCCCTCGGCGGTCTCAAGAAAATCGCGGTTGTGGGCCGCGAAGCTGAAATGGCCCGGCGTGGCTGGCGGCACCAACGCATTGTCGGTGACGGCCAGCAACTCCAGAAAATTGTCGGCGAACTGCGCCAGGCGGTTGCTGGTTCCGAACGGATGCACACCGGTCGGTGTGAGGTTGAAGCCCAGCCTCTGCCAATCCAGCGCAGCCTGCTCCAGATCGTGGACGCAAATGACGAGATGATCGATTCGGCGCGGCATGGGGGTCTCCGGATTGCGGGCCGACCGTATCCGGCGATGACGGCGCCGATCAAAGCATTGTTGCTGCGGTTCAGCGCAAGAAAATCTATTGCAAGGCCAAGGCCCATCGGTGTCAAACTGCGCTGCGATGACCTACGCCCTTCCCCCGCTCAACGCGCTCCGCGCTTTTGAGGCCGCCGCCCGGCATCTCAGCTTCAAGCTGGCCGCGCACGAGCTGCACGTGACACCTGCCGCCGTGGGACAGCAGGTGAAGGCGCTGGAGGCACGCCTCGGCGTGCAGCTGTTCGAGCGGCTGCATAAGCAGCTCATTCTCACCGCGGCCGGTCAGGCCTATCTGCCCGGGGTCTCCGAAGGTTTTCGTCACATTGCGGAGGCGACCTCGCAGTTGAAGCCGGCGGGCGCGGTGCTGCTGCAGTTGGGGGTCCATGGCAGCTTCGACCTGCGCCGGCTCGAATTGGCGGAGTTTCGCAGCGCCCATGCGGAGATCGGTTTGCGGGTGCTGCAGCCGGCCGGCCTGCACGAATTGGTCGAGGGCAAGGTCGACCTGCTGATCGCCCGCGGTCTCGGCCGCTATCCGGGCTATCGCTGCGACCGGGTCAATGAGGGATCAGGCCTCGGTGATTGGCTGATCGCGGCTGAAGGCACCGCGGATTGCCCCGAGATCGTCAGCTTCCGCGACTGGCTGCGCGCCCTGCCAGCCGAGAACCCGCTCGCAAACCGCCGCCCGCGTCTGGTCGGCATCAGCGGAAGCTAAGGCGACCGTGAGGCATGGCTTGAGCCCTCGCCGCCAGGACGTTTGAGACGTCGGGCAAAACACCGGCACAAGTCCATCATGGCGCTGGTCCCATAGAGACCACCGAGCTCACGGCAGCGGTTCGACCTTCGCCGCCATATCGGGAACGCGCGTGATCTTGTACATGGCGTTGCTGCATCTAAGAACCCAAACGTCGCGATCAGGTCGAGACGCCTTCGTGTTCTTCTTTGCGCCGAGTGGCTTTTCGCAAGTGAAGCCTTGCGTGCGTATCTGGGCCGCAAGCATTCCCTGAACGGTTTCGGCCGGAATCTGCTGCGCCCGCACTTGCGGAGCAAATAGAATAAAAACGAAGGCAAGTAGTAATGATCCAGATGCTCTGTGCATGATTTCAACCCTTGAAGCAGCCGCCCCGCAAGTTCGAACGTCGCACTATAGCAGAAACACCGGTGTTGTCCGCGCCGGGCCTTCCGCGCCGTAGCGCGCTAGCTGCACTCATTGTCAGGACAACGAGCGCGGGTTGGTGGCAATTTGCCCGAAAGCAGACCTATTGCGCTCAGTTCAAGCTTTGTCGTTCATGACCCAAGGCGGACCTGACGCGCTCCCGGTGCGGTGTGTTAAAATAGCAGGGAACGGATCGTGTCTATGCCAAGAACTGCTGCCGTCATCGGCACCGCCATCTTCTTCCTGTTCGCGCCCTGCGTGGTGGCTGGGGTGGTCCCATGGTGGATTTCACGCTGGGAGTTCAGGTTGCCGTTTCTCGGCGTCGAGCTCACGCGCTTCGTCGGCGCCGCGCTAATTCTTGCCGGCTTAGCCGGGCTCGTGGATTCATTCGCGCGTTTCGCACTGCAGGGGCTCGGCACACCGGCGCCGATCGCCCCGACCCAACATCTCGTCGTTACCGGCCTCTATCGCTATGTGCGCAATCCAATCTACGTGGCGGTCGCCGCCGTCATTTTCGGCCAGGCGCTCCTGTTCGGCGATTGGGGGCTGTTCGCCTACGGCGCAGTCGTCTGGCTCGCCTTCCACCTTTTTGTCGTGGGCTACGAAGAGCCGACGCTAAAAAGGTCATTCGGCGCGGAATACGAAGCGTTCTGCATCAATGTGCCGCGTTGGATCCCGCGCCCAACTGCGTGGCGAGGCGGTCGGTAGCTGCCGTAGCGCATGACCTCGGCGCTGATTTTTGATGAGCTTCCCGAAGGCTCCTCAACAAAGCTTGTCTGCAATTGGGCCCATCAGCGAAGTGGCGGCACGCCCCATTGAGGTCCGATCAATAGGGCACAGCGGACTGAATTTGCTCAGGTTGAGTTTTTCGTAGTTTGACCCAGAGCGGTCATCAGCAGCCGTATTCGGGCGAAGTTGATATAGATCAACCTTGATGATGTGCATAGTCGATACCGCAAAATGTTGCTTGCAGTCTCTTCGGTAGGAATGAGCCGCAAAGGATAGTCAGTCGTTCAATCATTGACACATAAGGAGACGCGCAAATGAGGAAGCTTGCTTCGGTAGGACTGATCGCCGCGGCCATGTTCGCTAATCCGGCCATGGCCGCGTGGTACGACCAAAACGGCGGAGCCGTCCATCCGTCCCGCGTCGTTCACTGCATCCGGGCGCCAGACGTTGGCAGTTTTGCCGGAGGGCCGTTCAATAAGCCTCCCTGCGAACCGGCAACCTGGCGTAGGTCGGCGTGGCGCGACAAAAGCGGTGCAGTCGTCCCCACCTCCAACGTCGTTCACTGTGTCCGGGCTCCAGACGTTGGCAGTTATGCCGGAGGTCCGTTCAATAAGCCTCCCTGCGAACCGGCAACCTGGCGCTGAGGCGAGCGGCAAGATGCCGCCAACGTTCCCTGCGAAGCGAACGTTCAATGTCGGGACGGTTCGTTGACGCTGCGCGCTGGTGCCAAAATCACCGAGCGTAGACAAGTAGACAAAGAGAGCAACTGGCTGCCTGCGAGTGGCCAGTTCTCGCTCTACATCCGCGTCTGCTGGGCGGGAGCAACATCCTCGATGGTCAGTGGAGACCGCCGTTTGTCAAGCGAATACAATCGAGCAGTTAACTACGGCGTCCGCGACGCGGTTCCGAGATGCGAACGGACGATATATCGAACGTCGGTTGTTGGCCCTTAACGGACCTATGGACGCTGTCGTGGATTTGTCTGCTGCTGACCCAGCTGAGACATCGGCGCGGGGCTTCTGTCCCGCGTTTTGTGTTTAGGACCATGGCGGCTCTTCGCTCTTCCCGACCGCCTCGTGGTGGGTCGTGACACCCGCCGAACGCAAGCCGGTCAGCAATACGGTTCTCACAGAGGCCGGATCGAATCCAATATCCTTGGCGTTTGGTGGATGTGCTTCGCTGCCCTTCAACCGGAGCGCCAAGTGCAATTGCTCGCAAAGGTGCTGAACGACGAGATTGACCTGATCGTCAGTCATGATCTGCCTTTCCTGCTACATTTTGCTACCCAACCATGTAGCACACATGAAAATAGGGCGGTACGCGATTGGACCGCGCCAAGGATCAACCCCACGCGATGGCCCATGGGCGGATCCCAAAAATCGTCCGCCTGTCAGGACAGACTGGACGTGACTAGCGGCCCACTAGAGCGACGCTTTTGACCGCGACGGACGAGCCTCCCATCCCTAGGGATGCCCGCCTCCGGTCGAGGCCAATGCCGCCTGCCCCGCAATCTCGTCAGCCCGCCAGCACCTCACCTCATGTCCATCGGCGCGCGTTTCCAGCACCGGACCGGGCTCGTGGCGACACACGGCCTCCGCGTACCGGCAACGCGGGCTGAAGGCGCATCCGTTCGGCGGATTGAGCGGGTTCGGAAGGTCGCCCCCTGTCGTCGCTAACGGCGCATGACGCAGCGGATCGGGGATGGCCGCGATCAGGGCTTGCGTATAGGGGTGCGCCGGCCGCTCGAAGATTTCGCGCCAGTGGCCGTTCTCGACGATGCGGCCGAGATACATGACGGCGACGCGGTCGCTCATGTGCTCGACGACGCCGAGGTCGTGGCTGATCATGATGTAGGAAAGACCGAGCGTGTCCTTCAATTCCAGCAGCAAATTGATGATCTGGGCGCGGATCGAGACGTCGAGCGCCGACACGGGCTCGTCGCAGATGACGATCCTGGGATTGAGGATCAGGGCGCGCGCAATCCCGATGCGCTGGCGCTGGCCGCCGGAGAATTCATGCGGATAGCGGTCGGCCTGTTCCGGCCGCAGGCCGACGTGCCGCAGCATCGCCGCAACACGGTCCTCGATCTCACTTTTTGCGGTCACGCCATGCACACGCAGGGGATCTTCCAGCGTGCGGCGGACGGTCTGGCGCGGATTGAGCGAGGCGTAGGGATCCTGAAAGACGATCTGCACGGTGCGGGCCAGCGACTTTCGGTCGCCGGCTTGCCTGTTCGTCACCACCTGCCCGTCCAGCACGATGCGGCCGCGCGTCGGCGTCAACAGACCCAGGATCGACAATGCGACCGTCGACTTGCCCGAGCCGGACTCGCCGACAAGGCCGAGGCATTCGCCTCGTCTCAGCCTGAGATCGACGCCGTCGACGGCACGGAGCACCCGTCGTCCCCGGCCCAGCATACCGCCGCCCATCGGAAAATGAACCGCGAGGTCCTCGACGCTGAGGATGAGATCGTCGTCCGGCCTCCCCTGTGGCTCATGCATGGTGGTGACACCTCACCAGACCGCCGGCCCCCAGCAAATCCGTCTCCGGCGCCACTGTTCGGCAGATCTCGGTGGCCTGCGTACAGCGCGGATTGAACCGGCAGCCATCCGGGAAATTCGTGATGGCTGGAACCACGCCCGCGATCTCCTTGAGCCTGGTGCGGCCGAGCTCGGCCCGACTGCCCAGCCGCGGCAGCGAGGCGACCAGGCCCTGCGTATAGGGATGCGAAGGCGCCCGGAAAATATCGGCGGAGCCGCGCTCCTCGACGATGCGGCCGGCATACATGACGGCAACGCGGCGGCAGACGTTGGCGACGAGGCCGAGATCGTGGCTGATCATCAGGATCGCCGTTCCCCTCTCCGCGCACAGGTTGCGCATCAGCTCGATGATTTCGGCCTGCACGGTCACGTCGAGCGCGGTGGTCGGCTCGTCGGCGATCAGGAGGTCCGGACCGCATGCGAGCGCAATGGCGATCATGACGCGCTGACGCATGCCGCCGGACAGCTGGTGCGGGTAGTCGTTGACGCGCCGCTCCGGTGCGGGGACGCGGACGCTCGCCAGCGCCTCGACCGCGAGCTGGTTGGCGTCCCGCCAGCGCTTGCCCTTGTGCAGCACGAACATCTCGGCGATCTGCCGGCCCACCGGCGAGACCGGGTTCAGCGCCGTCATCGGCTCCTGGAAGATCATGGCGATGCGATTGCCGCGCAGCTCCCGCTGTTTGGCCGCCGAAAGGTGCTGGATCTCCCGTCCCTCAAACCGGATGATGCCGCCACCGATCGACAAAGGTTGCCGCAACAGGCCGATCAGGGCGAGCGCCGTGATGCTCTTGCCGCAGCCGGATTCGCCGACAAGGCCGAACGTCTCGCCGCGATCAATGCGAAATGAAATGCCCTCGGCCGCCGCAACGCGCCTCGATCCATCGTCGAGATCGATGTGCAGATCCTCGACTTCGATCAGCGGCGCGCCGGTCATGTCCGCCGGCTCCGCGATTGTGGATCGAGAATGTCGCGCAGGCCATCGCCGAGCAGGTTGAGGCCAAGCACCGTCAGGAAGATGGCAAGGCCCGGAAACACCGAGAGCCACGGCGCCGTCGTGATCTGGTCGCGGGCGTCCGACAACATGCTGCCCCAGCTCGGAAACGGCGGACGGACGCCGAGGCCGAGGAACGACAATGCGGCTTCCGACAGGACCGCGCTGCCCATGCCGAGCGTGCCGATGACGACGATCGGCCCTAACATGTTCGGCAAGAGCTGCGTGACCATGATCCGCAGATCGCCGTAGCCGAGCACGGTCGCCGCCTGCACATAGCCCTGGCTCCTCAGCGACAGCGCCGAGGCCCGTGCGATCCGGCAGGTAAAGGACCAGTTGGTCAGGCCGAGCGCGATCAGCAGGCTCGTGAGGCCAGGGCCAAGCACCGCCATGATGGCGAGCGCGAAGATCAGCGAGGGGATCGCGAGCATCAGATTGGTCAGGCCGTTGACGAAATCGTCCCACCAGCCGCCCCAATAGCCCGCGCTCAAGCCGAGCGCGACACCGATGACGCTGTTGATGAGCTGCGAGACGATGCCGACGGTCAGCGAGACGCGGGCGCCGTAGACGACGCGGGAATAGATGTCGCGGCCCTGGTCGTCGGTGCCGAACCACCAGGTCCAGCTCGGAGGCTCCTCCGCGTTCATGAGGTTGGCGTCCAGGACGGGATCGGTGTGCGCCAGCCAGGGTGCGAGCAGGCCGACCAGGATCGCGAGCGCGAACAGCGCGCCACCGATGATGAGATTGGCGCGGAGCTTCATGCGTATCTGATCCTGGGATCGATCACGCCGTAGAGCACATCGATCAGCAGATTGATCGCGAGAAAGGCCAGCACCACCACGAGAATGGAGCCCTGAACGGCGGGAATGTCGCGCTGGAGAACGCTATCGACCAGCAGGGAACCGATGCCCGGCCAGGAGAACAGTTTCTCGACCACGACCGCCTGCCCCATCAACCCGCCGAACTGAAGGCCGACGGTGGTGAGAATGATGACGAGCGCGTTGCGCATCACATGCCACTTCACGACACGCGTCTCGCTCATGCCCTTCGAGCGCGCGGTGCGGACGAAATCAGCGGTCATGATCTCGAGGACCGCGGCGCGCGTCGTGCGGGCAAACAGCGCCATCGGCGAGACGCCGAGCGTCACGGCCGGCAGAAGCAGATATTTCAGCCCTCCATCGCCATAGCCGAAGCTCGGCAGCCAGCCGAGCTTCAACGCAAACAGATACATCAGCACCAATCCGAGCCAGAATTTGGCAATGGAAAGGCCCGACACCGCCAGCACCATGGCGAGCGTATCGACGATGCCCCCGGGTTTCAGCGCTGCGATGAAACCAAGGGGAACACCGATCAAAATCGCAAACGTCATGGCCGTGAAGATGAGCTGCAGCGTCGGCCAGGCCCGTTTGGCGATCATGGTCGTGACAGGCTCGCGGGTCCGGAACGAGGTGCCGAAGTCACCGGTCGCGAGCTTGGCGATGTAGGCGCCGAAACGCCAATAGAGGGGATCGTCGAGGCCGAGCTGCTTCTTCATGCGCAGCTCGACCTGGGGATCGCTGTCGTCGCTCATGCTCGAGACAATGCTGCCGGGAACGACGCTGAACAGCACGAAGACCAGCAGCACGACAGCGAGCACGGTCGGAATGGTTTGCAGAAGACGGCGGAGCAGGAACGAGAGCATCCAGGCTTTTCCTCTCTCCCCCCACCGCTCGTCGCGATGGAGGGAGCGCGAGAGCGCGTGTCACTTCGCGGGCGAGGTCTCGTCGACCCAGAGGTCTTCGACGTTCTGATGGGTCAGCTCCGTCGCATTGAGCTGAACTCCCTTGAGCCACGGCTGCACCGCCATGACCGCCTTGTTGTAGTTGAAGAACCAGACCGGCGCTTCCTCATAGAGCAGCGCATTGGCCTTTTGCAGCAGCTCGGTGCGCTTTGCGGGATCGTCGGCCTGCCCTGCCGCATCGATCAGCTTGTCGAAGTCGGCATTCTTGTAGTTCATGTAGTTGCAGGCCGGCTGCGGCGTCGAAGAGTGGAAGCATTTGAGCGCGGCCTGGGGATCCGGGCCGGTCGCCTGCGAATAGATGAAGGCCTGATAGTCGCCGCTGCGCACCACCTCCGCCAGCACCGCGGTCTCGACCTGCTTGACCTTCGCCTTGATGCCGACCTTGTCCAGCATCGGGATCACGGCCGAGACGATCGGCAGGCCCCAGCTTTCATTCTGGCTGGTGGTCCATTCGAACTCGAAGCCCTGCGGATAGCCGGCCTCCGCGAGCAGCTGCTTGGCCTTGGCGGGATCGTAGGGGTACGGCTTCATCGCCTTGTCGTAGGCTGGAGATGTCAACGGCAGCCAGCTGGTGGCGCGATAGGCCTTGCCCTTGACCAGCTTGTTGATGATCAGGTCGGTATCGATCGCGTAGTTGATCGCCTGCCGGACGCGCTTGTCGGTGAACGGCTTGAACGACGGATTCATGCCCATATAGCGCGTGAAGACCTCGGCGACTTCGACGATGGTGCCCTTGAGGTCGGCGTCGGACTGATAGGCGACGTATTGCGCAGGCCCGAGCACCGAGGTGTCGATCTCCTTGTTGCGGA
The DNA here is from genome assembly GCF_051810765.1 of Bradyrhizobium sp. 604_D8_N2_3. Classification (NCBI taxonomy): domain Bacteria; kingdom Pseudomonadati; phylum Pseudomonadota; class Alphaproteobacteria; order Hyphomicrobiales; family Nitrobacteraceae; genus Bradyrhizobium; species Bradyrhizobium sp. 604_D8_N2_3. The sequence goes on from NZ_JBPWPM010000001.1 coordinate 5,305,546, forward strand.
AGGCGACATCGCGCGCCGCGGCCTCGCCCATGATCGACACGATGACCTTGTCGGCGTAGGGCTTGCCGGGCTTGTAGAACCGGTCCCACCGCTCCAGAACGATGCGCGATCCCGGCACGTGCTCGACGAATTTGAATGGCCCGAGACCGATCGGCTTCTGGATGAAGCTCTCCTTGGCGGCCTCGTCGGCGGGATAGATCGAGGTCAGCGCGGTGAAGAAGTAGAAGCCCGGATCGACTTTCTCGGTCAGCTTCATTTCGAGGGTGAAGTCGTCGATCTTCTTCAGGCCGGAGATCTCCTTGGCCTGGCCCTTCTCGACCGCGGCCGCGCCCTCGATCATGCGGACAAAGCGCGCGCCGGGATAGGCCTTGGTGCCGTCCATGATGCGGTTGTAGGACCAGATGACGTCGTCGGCCGTCATCTTGCGGCCGTTGTGGAAATAGGCGTCGTCGCGCAGCTTGAAGGTATGAACGAGACCGCCGCCCGAGACCACGTCCTCCTTGGCGAGCTCCAGAACCGGCTTGCCCTCCGCGGAGTTCCAGATGTAGAGCGACCGGTGCAGCGCCTTGGCGTAGATCTCGTCCTGGGCGCGCTGCGTGGTGTGAATGTCCAGGCTCGTGAAACTCGAACCGTAGGGCGCCGTCATGCGGATGGTTCCGCCCTTGCGCGGCGCCTGGGCCTCCGCCGAGGTGGCGAGCGCCAGCCCCAAACCAGCGACGATCGCGATCATCCTGAACATCATGTGTCCCCCAACAACGCAGCTATTTCGATCAGGGATTTGATCATTCGTAGCCCGTCGAACGCAAGCTTCGTTTTGATGGCGACGGGTTCCGGAACGCGGCGCTCGCGAGACCCTCGGAGGCCAGGTTGCGTCCCAAGCGGTGCAAGCCGCCGATTGCGGTGCATCATGAGCGACCAAGAGCAGTGAACATTTTTCGTGATCAACGCGACCAAGCTCAGGATCATTATCTGAGCCCCAGGGATTGCGGAAAAAATGAATCGCCGAACGCTAGGTATCTTGCTCGCGGGCGGACTGCTCGCCGCCACGGCCGTGCTGGCAAGCCCGGTCGCGGCCAGCCTCGGCCGGTACAGCGAGGCGGACAGCATCCGGTTCAGCTGGAGTCGCACCACCGGCGTGAACGACTATCTTGACGAAACGTGGTGGGCGGTCCGGGGCCATGACACTCCGGATAACTTCGTCGAACGACTGCTGAGCATCCCCGTCAGAGCGGTCGCACGGGGCGCAGGTGCGGGTTTCGAAGCCAGAGTTTCCCAGGGCACCGGTCTGCCACTGCCCGAGAGCTGGAGCATCGCTACGGCGAAGAATTCGCCGTTCATCGCGTCAGTCTACGCCGAGACCCCGCGCGATCTCACGGCTGTGCTCGGCTTCTATCGCGCCGAGCTCGGCAAGCGTGGCTGGATCGAGACGGTGGTCGAACCGGACCGGGCCGTGATCACCTTCACGACGGCCCGTGGACCGGTCCTGGTCCGGCTTTCCCGTCAGGACGACAGGACAATCGCCGAACTTTCGCTGCGCAAGCCGGGTATCGCGGATGCCGGCCTCCTGCCGAGGCCGAGGCAGGCAAAGCTGATGCTCGGCAACAAGTCGGACGAGGGGGCGGTCATCACGGTCGCCGACTAGACCATCAAGCTGGCGGCGCACGCCGGCGAGAAACTGGCGCACTCCGACTCCGCCGCAGCCGAAATACCTGACAGCCAAAAGATCGATCTGCCGCCCGGCAAGTACAAGGTCACCCTCAAGATCGAGGGCGGCACGGTCCAGATCCGGGAGTTCGAGGTCGCGGCCAACGAGACCTGGGGCCTGCTGGCAGGCACAGACGGCGTCCTGCTGCCGATGCGGCTTTATTGAAGCGCATCGCCCCCTAGCCGTTCGCAAACTCCGGCTGCCAATCGCGCAGTTTTCGCGCTGCGCCGGTGACGTCCGAGATGTTCGGAAATGCTCCCGTCTCCACCATCATCGCTCTCGCCAGCCGCACGGCACGAGCCTCGCTGATCGCCCGCCTCCGCGGGTCCTCGATCAGCTCGAAGTCGATGTTGTGGGCCAGGCCGAAGATGCGGCGGAGGGTTTTGGCGGCGGCGAAGCCGACGGTGTCAGTGAATAGCCGCTGCATGTAAGCCTGCCGCTCGGCTTCCAGGCATGCAGCGCCCTTCTCGCCGGCAAAGAGCGATGCCGGATAGGCGTCGCCGGTGGCGCCAGCGCGCCAGAGATCGAGGAACTTGCGGGCGAACTCGCTCCAGACCTGCTCGACCGTCTCCAGTACCCAGCTTTCGAACGCCTGCCGCTCGCCCGGCGTACGCTCGTGGCCGGCGGAGGCGAAATAGGCCATCAGGAGGTTCGCGAGCACGGCGCCGACGTCGAATCCCATTGGGCCGTAGAATGCGAATTCGGGATCGATCACGCGCGTCTGGCTCTCCGTCACCATGATCGAGCCGGTGTGGAGATCGCCGTGGAGCAGCGCCTCGGGGCTTGCCATGAACTTCAGCTTCAGCCGAGAGATCGCGACATGCAGCTCCATGTCATCGCGCAGCTCTGCGGCCAGGCCGTCGAGATAAGGCGCGGTCCAGCGGTTCTGCTCGGCAATGCGGTAGGGATCGGTGAAGATCAGATCCTCGGTGATCTTGCAGAGCGCGTGGTTGCCGGCAAAGGCGGCGATGCCCTGCTTCTTCTCGGCCGCCGACAGCGCGAGGTCGGAGGTGAAGAACAGGGTGCGCGCCATGAAGGTGGTGATGTCGTCCACGAAACCGGGATATTGCGTTGCGGCGACCATCCCCTTGCGCATGATGATGTGGGGCTCGAGCAGCTCCATTACCGTCAGCGCCAGCGTCTCGTTGTGGTGCAGCAGGGCCGGCACGAGACCGGGCGCGAGCTGGGCCTGCTTCGACAAGGCGAGATATTCGTAATGGGCCCGCGACAGCGGCAGCGGCCAGCTCTCGCCGACGAGGCGGACGTAGGGCAGCGCCTGCTTCACGGCGACGCCGCCGCGCGCGCCCTTGACGATGAAGACGAGATTGAGATTGCCGTCGCCGACCTCGGTGATGCCCCAGGCGGCCGGCTCGCCGCCGAGCAGTGCCTTCAGGTCGGGAATGCCCGCGAGATAGTCCCGCAAGGCCGCCTCATGCAGAATCCGGTAGTCCCCCGCGTCGGCCATGACGATCCCACCCCATGGTATTTGAGCATGATCTTATCGGAAAACCGCTTCGCACTTTTCCGGATCATGCTCTTGGCAAGGCCGGATCGTTACTCCCGTTCCAGGAAGCTCGAGCCGATCTCGGCCTTTCTTTTGATGGGATCGTAATCACAATAGACGCTGTCCGCCACCAGCGTGTAGCTGGCGCTGACGGTGTATTTGTCCAGCTTGACCGAGTTAAGCCCGATCACCGAGGTGCTCTTGCCCCCGTTCCACTTGAACGGCGTCGAGCTCTTGGCCTGCTCGCAGGCCATCACGGCTTCGTTGAAGACAGTGCCCTCGACGAACGCCTTCAGCGTTCGGACCTGCACGGCCATCTTCCATTCGAAATAGCCGATGGCGCCAAGGCCGGCGACGATCAGCACCAGAAGCGCGATGACGATCCGCTGAAAAGTCATTCGTTTCCCCCAAAGCAATATTGTCGGCAAAAACGTCTAGAACGGCATTCCCATCAATCTGGACAAGCGCTCGATCGAAAGATAGCCGGCATGATAGGCCGCGATGCCGATCCCGTAGATGATCGCCGAGATGATCGTGGTCCAGATCAGCTTGCCTCTCATCCGCGTCAGGACCGGTGCGCCGGGGTCGGTGCCGGGCGCGCCGACGCCGTCCTCGTGCTGGCTGCGCACGCCGAACGGCAGCGTCAGAAACAGCGCGATCCACCAGATGACGAAGTAGATCGCAAGCGCGGTCGATATCTGGATGGCCATGATCCGGCGCCCTACGCCTGCTCGATTTCGACCAGTGCCCCGGAAAAGTCCTTCGGGTGCAGGAACAGCACCGGCTTGCCGTGGGCGCCGATCTTCGGCACGCCGTCGCCGAGCACCCGCGCGCCCTCCTTCACCAGCGTGTCGCGCGAGGCGATGATGTCGACGACCTCGTAGCAGATGTGATGGATGCCGCCGTCGGCATTGCGCTCGAGGAACTTCGCGATCGGCGAGGCCTCGCCGAGCGGCTCGATGAACTCGATCTTGGTATTGGGCAGCGTCGCGAACACGGTGGTGACACCATGCTCGGGCAGCGCGACCGCCTCCGAGATCTGCGCCCCGAACGCCGCGCCATAGATCTTCGCGGACTTGACGGCGTCCTTGGTCGCGATCGCGACGTGGTTGAGGCGACCCAGCATGTTTCTTCTCCCTCAGCGCATGATCCGAAGACCATGCTCAACTACACCGTCAGGACGTGTACCAGACAGGGGGGCTTTTTGCCCCAATGTTCGTTGATGACGGCCCGGACGGCGCGTCGCACCGACTCAGCCAGGGCATCCGCATCGCGGCGGCGCGCCTTCGGCAGGCCCTCGATGGTGGAGACCACGGCATCGAAGACGAGGTCGTCGAAGGGCTCGCCGTCCCGGTTCTTCTCGGGAATGCCGACGAGATCGACCTCGGGATCGTCGGCAAGCTCGCCCTGCTCCGTCATCGCGACCGCGACGAAGGCGCAGCCGGAGAAAGCCATGCGGCGACGCTCGACCACGGCGCGGGACTTGGAGTCCTCCAAGATCGTGCCGTCCTTGTAGATCCGGCCGGAGGGCACCTCGCCGATGATGCCGGGATCACCCGGGCCGAGCTTGATCAGGTCGCCGTTGCGAACGACCAGGACGCGCGGCACGCCGGCGGCGCGCGCGAGCTTGGCATGCTCGTTCAGGTGCAGCGCCTCGCCATGGACGGGGATCAGGAGCTGCGGCTTGGTCCAGGCGATCATGTCGCGCAATTCGTCGCGGCGGGGATGGCCGGAGACGTGGACCAGATGGTCGCGGTCGGTGAGGACCTCGACGCCCTGCAGCACCAGATTGTTGATGATCGAGCCGACGGCCTTCTCGTTGCCCGGGATGGTGCGCGAGGAGAAGATCACGCTGTCGCCGCGGTTGAGCGTGATCTCGGGATGGTCGTCATTGGCGATGCGCGCCAGTGCCGCGCGCGGTTCGCCCTGGCTGCCGGTGCACAGCGCCAGCACCTTGTCCTGCGGAAGATGGCCGTAGACCTCGGGCGAGCGGAAATTCTGCACGCCGTCGAGATAGCCGGTCTCGCGCGCGACCTGCACCACGCGCTCCATGGCGCGGCCGACCACGACGACCTCGCGATCGGCAGCCCTGGCCGCGGCGGCGACGGCCTTGATGCGCGCGACGTTGGAGGCGAAGGTCGTCACCGCGACGCGGCCCTTGGCGGCCTTGACCAGGTCGATGATGGTTCGCGCGACCTCGGCTTCCGAGGGCGAGCGGCCGTCACGCACGGCGTTGGTGGAATCGCCGATCAGGGCGAGCACGCCCTCCTCGCCCAGTTCGCGCAACCGCTTCTCGTCGGTCGGGCTCCCGAGCGTCGGGGTCGGGTCGATCTTCCAGTCGCCGGTGTGCAGCACCGTGCCGACCTCGGTGTGGATCGCCAGCGCGTGCGCTTCCGGGATCGAATGCGCGACGGGAATGAACTCGACGTTGAACGGGCCGATATCGACGCGGCCGCCCGACGGCACCACCGTCACCGGGATTTTCGGCGCATTGCGCTCGGCGGCACATTTGGCCTCGAACAGCGCCGCGCTGAACTGCGTGGCATAGATCGGGCATTTCAGCTTCGGCCAGAGGTCGATGATGGCGCCGAAATGGTCCTCATGGGCGTGGGTCAGCACGAGACCCATCAGGTTCTTGCGTTCCTTCTCCAGGAAGCTGATGTCGGGCATGATCAGGTCGATGCCCGGCAGATGCTCCTCGTCGCCGAAGGAGACGCCGAGATCGACCGCCAACCAGGCGCGCTGCTGGCGGTTGCCGAGGCCGTAGATCGACAAATTCATGCCGATCTCGCCGACGCCGCCGAGCGGCGCAAATACCAGTTCGTCAGGCTTCGCCATCACGCAGCTCCCACGGAGGCGGCCGAGCCGAAGAACACCTCGCCGGCCGCCACCGGCAGGCGTCGGCCGTCAACGGTGCGGACGATCAGGCAGCCGGTGTCGTCGATGGTGTCGAAAATGCCTTCCAGCGTCATCGTCCCCGTGTTGATCGCGACCCGTTCGCCGAGGCCGCAGGCGCGCTCCAGCCACAGCTTGCGGATCTCCGCAAAGCCGCGGCCATTGTCCCAGATGCCGAGGAACTCGACCCAGGCGTCCGACAGCGCCGAGAACAGCTCTTCCGCGCTGATCTGGACGCCGAGCGCGGCCAACGACACGGCTGGCGTCGGCGTACCCTCCGGCGCCGCCACGACGTTGGTGCCGATGCCGACCACGACGGCGAGACGATCGCCGATGGCCTCGGCTTCGAGCCCAATGCCGACCAGCTTCTTGCCGCCCGCGAGGACGTCATTCGGCCATTTCAGGGCGTATCTGGGCCTGTCAGGACCAAGCCGGAGCGCGGCCTCGAGGCTGACCTTCTCCAGGGCAGCCTCTTCCGCAAGCCCCGCCGCAAACCCGATGGTGGCGGCAACCGCAGGCGCAATATCCAGCACCTCGAGGACGCTCGCGGCGAGATTGCCCTTTGGCGCGATCCAGGCGCGCTGGCGCCGGCCACGACCGGCGGTCTGGTCGGAGGTGACGAACCACATCGGGCCGCATTCGCCGGCCCGCGCGTGCTCGATGGCGTCGGTGTTGGTCGAGCCGGTCCGTTCGAAAGCTGCGAGCTTGTAGCCCGCCGAGAGTGCGCGAGGACCGAGCGCGAACCCCATCCTAAAACAGCGACTTTGCCGCGGCGGAGGCGACGCTCACCACCGGGCCCGCGAACAGCGCGAAGAGGATGTTGAACAGGCCAAAGACAGCCAGCACCGTCTTCACCTCGACGCGCACCGGATCGACCTGACCGGCCGGCTCGTCGAAGTACATCGTCTTGACGATGGTCAGGTAGTAGTAGGCGCCCACGACGCTGGTCAACACGCCGATGACGGCGAGCGTGAACAGGTTCGCCTTGATGGCGGCGACGAAGACGTACCATTTGGCGAAGAAGCCGGCGAGCGGCGGGATTCCGGCGAGCGAAAACAGCAGCATCGCGAACATGAAGGCGAGCAGCGGATTGGTCCGCGACAGACCGGCGAAATCGCTGATCTTCTCGACGGCCTGGCCCTTGCGCTTCATCGCCAGAATGACCGAGAACGAGCCGAGCGTCATCGCGACATAGATCACGATGTACATCAGGACGCCCTGCGCGCCTTCGACCGTGCCGGAGGCGAGGCCGACCAGGGCAAAGCCCATGTGGCCGATCGAGGAATAAGCCATCAGGCGCTTGATGTTGGACTGGCCGATCGCGGCGAAAGAGCCGAGCGCCATCGAGGCGATCGCCACGAACACCAGGATCTGCTGCCACTGCGAGACGATGCCGGGGAACGCGGTCAGCGTGACGCGCGTGAAAACGGCGAGCGCGGCCACCTTCGGCGCCGAGGCGAAGAAGGCGGTGACCGGCGTCGGCGCGCCCTCGTAGACGTCAGGCGTCCACATGTGGAACGGCACGGCCGAGACCTTGAAGCAGAGGCCGGCGAGCAGGAAGACCAGGCCGAACACCAGGCCGATATTCGAGACCGTCGCGGCCGCCGCGATGCCGGTGAAGCTGACCGTGCCGGTGAAGCCGTAGACCAGCGAGGAACCGTAGAGCAGCATGCCCGAGGACAGCGCGCCGAGCACGAAGTACTTCAGGCCGGCTTCGGTCGACTTGGCGTTGTCGCGGTTCGAGGCCGCCACGACATAGAGCGCGAGCGACATCAGCTCGAGGCCGAGATAGAGCGAGATCAAGTCGCCGGCCGAGATCAGCACCATCATGCCGAGCGTCGAGAGCAGCACCAGGATCGCGTATTCGAAGATCCGGCGCGACGGGTCCGACAGGAACTCGGTCGACAGCACCAGCGTCACCGCCGAGCCGATCAGGGCCAGGATCTTCATGAAGCGGGCAAAATCGTCGACGATGAAGCTGCCGCCGAAGGTGACGTGCTTGCCCGCAGGCTGTGCGTAGACGAGCACGCCGACCACGACCAGCAGCAGGACCGAAAGCGTCGTGACGGTCCTGGTGGTCTCCTGCCCGCGATAGGCCCCCAGCATCAAGAGTGCCATGGCGCCGACCGCGAGCACAATCTCGGGCAGCACCGGCGCCAGTTGATAACCTGCAGTCTCAAAGCTCATGGCGATATCCTGACCTGCCCGATCACTGGAGCAGTGCGGCGGCCTTCACGGCCGTCACAGCGGTGTTGTAATTATTGACGAGTTGCTGGACCGAGACGGCCGACATGTCGAGCACCGGCTTCGGATAGACGCCGAACAGGATCGTCAGCGCGATCAGCGGGAACAGCGTCACGCACTCGCGGAAAGTGAGATCCTTCATGCTCGCCAGCGACGGCTTGACCAGCGCCCCGAACACGACCTTGCGGTACAGCCACAGCGCGTAGCAGGCCGACAGGATCACGCCGAAGGTGGCGAAGAACGCGGTCGGGATCGAGACCTTGAAGGTGCCGAGCAGCGTCATGAACTCGCCGACGAAGCCGGAGGTGCCGGGCAGACCGACATTGGCCATGGTGAAGATCATGAAGGTCAGCGCGTAGAGCGGCATCCGGTTGACGAGGCCGCCATAGGCCGCGATCTCGCGGGTGTGCATGCGGTCGTAGACGATGCCGACGCAGAGGAACAGCGCGCCGGAGACGATGCCGTGCGAGATCATCTGGAACATACCGCCGGCGACGCCCTGCATGGTGCCGGCGAAGATGCCCATGGTGACGAAGCCCATATGCGCCACTGACGAGTACGCGATCAGCTTCTTCATGTCCTCCTGCATCAGCGCCACCAGCGAGGTGTAGATGATCGCAATCGCGGAGAGCGTGAAGATCAGCGGCGCGAAGTCGTGCGAGGCCAGGGGGAACATCGGCAGCGAGAAGCGCAGGAAGCCATAGCCGCCCATCTTCAGCAGGATCGCGGCCAGAACCACCGAGCCCGCGGTCGGCGCCTCGACGTGGGCGTCGGGGAGCCAGGTGTGCACCGGCCACATCGGCATCTTCACCGCGAACGACGCGAAGAAGGCGAGCCACGCCCAGGTCTGCAGCGATCGCGGCACGGCGGTGTGCATCAGGGTCGGGATGTCGGTGGTGCCGCCGTTCCAGTACAGCGCCATGATGGCGAGCAGCATCAGCACCGAGCCGAGCAGCGTGTAGAGGAAGAACTTGAACGACGCGTAGACCCGGCGCGGACCGCCCCAGACGCCGATGATCAGGAACATCGGGATCAGGCCGCCCTCGAAGAACAGGTAGAACAGCACGAGATCGAGCGCCGAGAAGGTGCCGATCATCAGCGTTTCCAGGATCAGGAACGCCATCATGTATTCGCGGACGCGGTTGGTGATCGCCTTCCAGCTCGCGATGATGCAGAACGGCATGATGGCGGTGGTCAGGATCACCAGCGGCAGCGAGATGCCGTCGACGCCCATGTGGTAGGTGATGCCGGTGGCGAGCCAGTTCGCCTTCTCGACGAACTGGAAGTCGGCGCTCGACGGATCGAAGCGCATCACCAGGATCACCGACACCGCGAAGGTGATCAGCGTGGTCCACAGCGCGATCCAGCGCGCATTGCGCCGGGCCGCCTCGTCATCGCCTCGGCTGAGATAGACGATCAGCGCGCCAACCAGCGGCAGGAACGTCGTGACCGAAAGGATTGGCCAGGTTGTCATTTACTGGCCTCCAAAGCCGAACATGAACCAGGTGATCAGGCCGGCGGCGCCGATCAGCATGGCGAACGCGTAGTGATAGAGATAGCCGGTCTGGATCTTCACCACGTTGCGGGTGACGTCCAGCACGCGGGCCGAGATACCGTCGGGGCCGAGGCCGTCGATGATGAAGCCATCGCCCTTCTTCCAGAGCTGATAGCCGATCCACTTCGCCGGGCGGACGAAGATGACCTCGTAGAGCTCGTCGAAGTACCATTTGTTGAGCAGGAACTGGTACAGCATCGGCTGCGTGTTCGCGAGCTCGACCGGCAGATACGGCCGGCGGATGTAGAACAGGTACGACACCAGGAAGCCCAGCACCATCATCACCGTCGGCAGGATGGCGATGGTCTCGGGGATGTGGTGCATCTCCTCGATGATGCGCGGGTTCATCTTCACGGACTCGCGGAAGAACTCCTCGACGCCGTGACCGGCGAACAGCTCCTTGAACGGGAAGCCCGCGACGATCGAACCGACCGCGAGAACGCCGATCGGGATCAGTATCCAGAGCGGAGCCTCATGCGCGGCCTCGTAGTGATGCTCGTCATGGGGCTCGCCGTGGAAGGTCTTGAAGATCAGGCGCCAGGAGTAGAACGAGGTCAGGCCGGCGGCGACGACCGTCATCAGGAAGCCGTACATCGCGAACGGATTATGCGAGGCGTAGGCGGACTCGATGATGGCGTCCTTGGAGAAATAGCCCGCCGTGAGCGGGAAGCCCGTGAGCGCCAGCGTGCCGATCACCATCACCGCATAGGTGTAGGGGATCTTGCGCCAGAGGCCGCCCATGTTGCGGATGTCCTGCTCGTGGTGCATCGCGTAGATCACCGAGCCGGAACCCAAGAACAGCAGCGCCTTGAAGAAGGCGTGCGTGAACAGGTGGAACATGCCGACCGAATAGGCCCCTGCTCCCATCGCCACGAACATGTAGCCGAGCTGCGAACAGGTCGAGTACGCGACGATGCGCTTGATGTCGTTCTGGACGAGGCCGATGGTCGCGGCGAAGAACGCCGTGGTGGCGCCGAAGAACATCACGACGGCCTGCGCGTTCGGGGCGAGTTCGAACAGCGGCGACAGGCGCGCCACCATGAACACGCCGGCGGTGACCATGGTCGCGGCGTGGATCAGCGCGGAGACCGGGGTCGGGCCTTCCATCGCGTCCGGCAACCAGGTGTGCAGCAGGAACTGCGCCGACTTGCCCATCGCGCCCATGAACAGCAGGAGGCAGGTCAGGGTCAGCGCGTCGGCGTGCCAGCCGAGGAAGTCGATGGTCTTGCCGGTCAGGCTCGGAGCTGCATGGAAGATGGTCTCGAAATCGGTCGAGCTCGTCAGCATGAAGATCGCGAAAATGCCGAGCGCGAAGCCGAAATCGCCGACGCGGTTGACCACGAAGGCCTTGATCGCCGCCGCGTTCGCCGACGGCTTCTGGTACCAGAAGCCGATCAGGAGATAGCTGGCGAGACCCACGCCTTCCCAGCCGAAGAACAGCTGCACGAGGTTGTCGGCCGTCACCAGCATCAGCATGGCGAAGGTGAACAGCGAGAGATAGCCGAAGAAGCGCGGCCGGTACGGATCCTCGTCCATGTAGCCGATGGAATAGAGGTGCACGAGCGAGGACACGGTCGTCACCACCACCAGCATCACGGCGGTGAGCGTGTCGACCCGCAGCGTCCAGTAGACCTGGAGGTCGCCAGACATGATCCAGGGCAACAGCGGAATGCGCATGTCGTGGTGCATGAAGCCGACATCGACCAGCGTCATCCAGGACAGCGCCGCCGAGACGAACAGCAGCGCGGTCGTGATCAGCTCGGCGCCGCGCGAGCCCGCGGCCGGCGGCTCGACCGGGCCATGGTCGTCATGCGCGTGATCGTCGTGGCCATGATCATCATGGGCGACCGCCGCGTGGGCGTCGCCGTGGCCATGATCGCCGTGATGCTCGACCTCGTCACCCGAGGGGTTGCGGGCATGCGCGCCGAACAGCGCGATCACGCCAGCAAGGATGGCGCCCAGCAGAGGCAGAAAGACAATCGCCTGAACCATGACTGAGCTCAGCCCTTCATCAGATTGACGTCCTCAACCGCGATCGAGCCGCGGTTGCGGAAATAGACCACCAGGATGGCGAGACCGATCGCGGCTTCCGCAGCCGCAACCGTCAGCACCAGCAATGCGAAGACCTGGCCGACGATGTCGCCGAGGAAGGTCGAGAATGCCACGAGGTTGATGTTGACCGAGAGCAGGATCAGCTCGATCGACATCAGGATGACGATGATGTTCTTGCGGTTCAGGAAGATGCCGAGGATCCCGAGCGTGAACAGGATCGCGCCGACCGCCAGATAATGTCCGAGCCCGATCGTCATTTCACCCACTCCGCCGCGTCGCTGTCCTGGAGCCCCTGCCCCGACGCCACCTTGCGCATCGCCATCGCCATCTCGGGCGTGCGTGCATTCTGAACGTTGATGTCCTGCCGCTTCACGTTCGCCTTGTGGCGCAGCGTCAGCACGATGGCGCCGATCATGGCGACCAGCAGCACCATGCCCGCGAGCTGGAAGTAGTGGATGTACTTCGTATAGAGCACGAGCCCGAGCGCCTCGGTGTTGCTGACATTGGTCGGGATCGCCGCCGTGATCGTCTTGGAGACGCCGGGGTTGATGACCCAGAAGCCGACGGTGAGCAGCAGCTCGAACAGGAAGATGCCGCCGATCACGAGGCCCACCGGCAGGTACTCGATGAAGCCCTCGCGCAGCTCGAGGAAGTCGACGTCGAGCATCATGATCACGAATAGGAACAGCACCGCGACGGCGCCGACATAGACGACGATCAGGATCATCGCGAGGAATTCGGCGCCCATGAGCACGAACAGGCCGGAGGCGTTGACGAAGGCCAGGATCAGGTACAGCACGGAGTGCACGGGATTGCGCGAGACAATCACCATCACCGCCGAGGCGACGCAGACGCCGGCGAAGAGATAGAAGAACAGCGCGGGAAGGATCATGCTCTCATCTCACCGGTACGGCGCGTCGAGCTCGATCGCCTTCGCGATCTCGCGTTCCCAGCGGTCGCCATTGGCGAGCAGCTTGGCCTTGTCATAGAACAGTTCCTCGCGGGTCTCGGTCGCGAATTCGAAGTTCGGACCTTCGACGATGGCGTCGACCGGACAGGCCTCCTGGCAGAGGCCGCAATAGATGCACTTCACCATGTCGATGTCGTAGCGCACGGTGCGGCGGGTGCCGTCGTTGCGGCGCGGGCCGGCCTCGATGGTGATGGCCTGCGCCGGGCAAATGGCTTCGCACAGCTTGCAGGCGATGCAGCGCTCTTCGCCGTTCGGATAGCGGCGCAGCGCATGCTCGCCGCGGAAGCGCGGCGAGATCGGGCCCTTCTCGAAGGGATAGTTCAGCGTCGGCTTCGGCTGGAAGAAATAGCGCATGGCGAGGAAGAACGCCGAGACGAATTCCGACAGCAGGAGCGAGCGTGCAGTGGCGTTGATGTTGATACCCATGACGGCCCTCACTTCGGCGCGATGCCGGCGAAATGCAGCACACCGGCCACCACGACCACCATCGCCAGCGACAGCGGCAGGAACACCTTCCAGCCAAGGCGCATCAATTGGTCGTAGCGGTAGCGCGGCACGATCGCCTTTGCCATCGCGAACAGGAAGAACATGAAGAACACTTTGAGCGAGAACCAGATGATCCCCGGCACCCAGTTGAAGGGCGGCAGATCCACCGGCGGCAGCCAGCCTCCGAGGAACAGGATCGTCGCCAGCGCGCACATCGTGACGATCGCGACATATTCGCCGAGCATGAACAGCAGATACGGCGTCGAGCCGTACTCGACCATGAAGCCGGCGACGAGCTCTGATTCAGCTTCGACGAGGTCGAACGGCGGACGGTTGGTTTCCGCCAACGCCGAGACGTAGAAGATGACGAACATCGGGAACAGCGGCCACACATACCAGTTCAGGATGGTGAGCTGCGGCAACCCGATCAGGCTGGCGAGGCCGCGGGCATGCTGGGCCTCGACCACGGCCGACAGGTTCAGCGTGCCGGCGCAGAGCAGCACGGTGATGATCACGAAGCCGATCGAGACCTCGTAGGACACCATCTGCGCCGCCGAGCGCAGCGCCGCCAGGAACGGGTATTTCGAGTTCGACGACCAGCCGGCCATGATGATGCCGTAGATCGACAGCGACGAGATCGCGAAGATGAAGAGCACGCCGACATTGATGTCGGAGATCACCCAGCCGAGATTGGTCGGGATCACCGCCCAGGCCGCGAGCGCGAGCACGCATGAGACCAAGGGAGCAAGGAGAAACACGCCCTTGTTGGCGCCGGACGGGATGATCGGCTCCTTCAGCACGAACTTCAGCAGGTCCGCGAAGGACTGCAGCAGGCCCCAGGGGCCGACCACGTTCGGGCCGCGGCGGATCTGCACCGCCGCCCAGATCTTGCGGTCGGCGAGCAGGATGTAGGCGATCGCGACCAGCAGGACGACGAGCACCAGGACGCTCTCCGCGACCATGATGATCAGCGGCCAGAGGAAACCGGTCCAGAATGCGCTTTCGAAGAATTCCATCGGCTCACTCCGCTGCGGTCAGCATCTGCCCGGAGGCAAGCCGCGAGCATTCCGCCATCACGGCGGACGCACGCGCGATTGGGTTGGTCAAATAGAAGTCCTCGATCGCCGGCCTGAACGGCGCCTTCTCCGGCGAGCCGCCCTTCCCCGCCAGCTTCTTGATCTGGTCGGCGGCGCCGGCCTCGATCTGGTCGAGACGGATCAGATGCGGCACGGCCTTGAAGATCGCCTGGCGCAGCGCCGACAGCGAGTCGTAGCCGAGCTTCTTGCCGAGCGCCTCCGAAAGGGCGCGCACGATCGCCCAGTCCTCGCGGGCTTCGCCCGGCGGGAACGCAGCGCGGCCGGTCATCTGCACGCGGCCTTCGGTGTTGACGTAGATCGCGGACTTCTCGGTGTAGGCAGCCGACGGCAGGATGACGTCGGCGCGATGCGCGCCGCGGTCGCCATGGGTGCCGATATAGACGACGAAGGTGCCGTCCGACGGCTTGATCTCGTCGGCGCCGAGCAGGAACAGCAGGTCCAGCGTGCCGAAGGTCGTCATTTGCGCCGCGTTCAGGCCACCTGCCGTGGCGGAGAAGCCGATATCGAGCGCACCGACGCGCGAGGCGGTCTCGTGCAGCACGCCAAAGCCGTTCCAGCCATCCTTCACCGCGCCGACATCGAGCGCGAGCTTGGCGGCGGCGGCGAGAATGGCGGCGCCGTCGTGACGCGAGGCCGCGCCCGCGCCGACCAGGATGATCGGGTTCTTGGCGTTCTTCAGCACGTCCATGAAGGAGTGCTTCCCGGCCGCGAGCTCGCCGAGCGTCTCGGTGCCTGCACCCAGATGATCATAGTCGTAGGTCAGGTCGACCTTGGCGCCGATCACGCCGACCTTGAAGCCGCCGGCGCGCCAGCGCTTGCGGATGCGGGCGTTGAACACGGCCGCTTCCTTGCGCGGATTGGCGCCGACGATGAGCAACGCGTCGGCCTGCTCGACGCCGACCAGCGTCGGATTGAAGATGTAGGAGCCGCGGCCCAGCGCGGGATCGAAGGCGTCGCCGCCCTGCACCGCCAGATTGCCCGAGCCGTACTTGGCGAGCAGGTCCTTCAGCGCGAACATCTCTTCGACGCCGGCGAGGTCGCCGGCGATCGCGCCGATGCGCTTGCCGTCGGTGCGCGCCGCTTTCGCGGCGATCGCGGCAAAGGCTTCCGGCCAGCTCGCCGCCCGCAGCTTGCCGGCTTCGCGGATATAGGGCCGGTCGAGACGCTGCGTTCGCAGGCCGTCGACGACATGGCGGGTCTTGTCGGAGATCCACTCCTCGTTCACGGCCTCGTTGATGCGCGGCAGCACGCGCATCACCTCACGGCCACGGGTGTCGACGCGGATCGCCGAGCCGATGCCGTCCATGACGTCGATCGACTGGGTCTTGCCGAGCTCCCACGGGCGCGCCGCAAAAGCATAGGGCTTCGAGGTCAGCGCGCCGACCGGGCAGATGTCGACGAGATTGCCCTGCAATTCGGACGTCAGCGCGTGCTCGAGATAGGTCGTGATCTCCATGTCCTCGCCGCGGCCGGTGGCGCCCATCTCGGGCGCGCCGGCGACTTCCGCCGAGAAGCGGACGCAGCGCGTGCACTGGATGCAGCGGTTCATCGAGGTCTTGACCAGCGCGCCGAGGTACTTGTCCTCGACCGCGCGCTTGTTCTCGGCGAAGCGGCTGGTGTCGACACCATAGCCCATCGCCTGGTCCTGAAGGTCGCACTCGCCGCCCTGGTCGCAGATCGGGCAATCCAACGGATGGTTGATGAGAAGGAATTCCATCACGCCTTCGCGCGCCTTCTTCACCATCGGCGAACGCGTGGAGATTTCCGGCGGCTCGCCCTTGGGGCCCGGACGGCAATCGCGCACGCCCCAGGCGCAGCTTGCGACCGGCTTCGGGCCGCCCTTCACTTCGACGAGGCACATCCGGCAATTGCCGGCGATCGACAGCCGCTCGTGATAGCAGAAGCGCGGAATCTCGGCGCCCGCGGCTTCGCACGCCTGGAGCAGCGTGTACTCGGCGGGGACATCGATCTCTTTGCCGTCGATGATGAGCTTGGTCATGTCTCTTACTCCGCCGCGACCATGTTCACGGGATCGCGGACGCCGATATCGTCGATGTCAGCCTTGTGCGAATACTGGTCGATGCGCGCTTCGATCTCGTGACGGAAATGCGCGATCAGGCCCTGGATCGGCCAGGCGGCTGCGTCGCCGAGCGCGCAGATGGTGTGGCCTTCGACCTGTTTCGTCACCTCCAGCAGCATATCGATTTCGCGCTTGTGGGCGCGACCGTCGGCCATGCGGGTCAAGACGCGCCACATCCAGCCGGTGCCTTCGCGGCACGGCGTGCACTGGCCGCAGCTCTCGTGCTTGTAGAAATAGGAGATGCGGGCGATGGAGCGGATCAAATCGGTCGACTTGTCCATCACGATCACGGCCGCGGTGCCGAGACCCGAGCGCAGCTTGCTCAAGCTGTCGAAATCCATCGGCGTGTCGATGATCTGCTCGGCCGGCACCATGCGCACCGACGAGCCGCCGGGGATCACGGCCTTGAGGTTGTCCCAGCCGCCGCGGATGCCGCCGCAATGCTTCTCGATCAGCTCACGGAACGGAATGCCCATGGCCTCTTCGACGTTGCAGGGCCGCTCGACATGACCGGAGATGCAGAACAGCTTGGTGCCGACATTGTTCGGACGGCCGATGCCGGCGAACCAGGCCGCACCGCGGCGCAGGATGTCGGGCGCAACCGCGATCGACTCGACGTTGTTGACGGTGGTCGGGCAGCCGAACAGGCCGACATTGGCCGGGAACGGCGGCTTCAGGCGCGGCTGGCCCTTCTTGCCTTCGAGGCTTTCGAGCAGCGCGGTCTCCTCGCCGCAGATATAGGCGCCGGCGCCGTGCGCGACGTAGATGTCGAACGGCCAGCCGTTGACATTGTCCTTGCCGACGAGCTTCGCCTCATAGGCCTGGTCGATCGCGGCCTGGAGATGCTCGCGCTCGCGGATGAACTCGCCGCGGACATAGATGTAGCAGGCATGCGCGTTCATCGCGCAGCTCGCGATCAGGCAACCTTCGATCAGGAGATGCGGATCGTGCCGCATGATCTCGCGATCCTTGCAGGTGCCGGGCTCGGATTCGTCGGCGTTGACGACGAGATAACTCGGCCGGCCGTCGGTCGATTCCTTCGGCATGAACGACCATTTCAGGCCGGTCGGGAAGCCGGCGCCACCACGCCCGCGCAGGCCCGACGCCTTCATCTCGTTGATGATCCAGTCACGGCCCTTGTCGATGATATTCTTCGTACCATCCCAGGCGCCGCGGCGCCGCGCGCCCTCGAGCCCCCAGTCGTGGAGGCCGTAGAGGTTCTTGAAGATGCGGTCCTTGTCCTCGAGCATTTCAGTGCTTTCCGATCAACGATTGGACTGCTTGTAGGCGAGTCCGGCGGCGCAGACGGCGAAGGTCAGCGCCCAGAGTAGGCTGCTCTCCTGCGTCGCGTTCATCACGAAGCGCTGCAGCAGGAACATGAAGGCGGCCGCGACCGCGGCGTGCATGGCGACGAAGCCCCACTTGTTCACGGCCTCGTTCCCTCCAATTGCGGGGAGATCACGCATCAGGTGATCTCCTTCAGCGTGGTCGGCCCACCCGTCGGCGCCGAGAACTGGCGGCCGTTCTGCGGACCGGGCTTCGGCGGATTGCCCGAGGCGAAGCCGTCGAGCACCTTGCCAAAGGTTTCCTTGGTCAAATCCTCATAGGTGTCCTTGCCGATCAGCACCATCGGCGCATTCACGCAGGCACCGAGGCACTCCACCTCTTCCCAGCTGAAATTGCCGTCCTTGGACAGATGGAACGGCTCGTGGTGGATGCGGTGCTCGCAGACGTGGATGAGATCCTCGGCGCCGCGCAGGCGGCACGGCGTGGTGCCGCAGACCTGGACGTGGGCCTTCTTGCCGACGGGGGCGAGCTGGAACATCGTGTAGAAGGTCGCAACTTCGAGCACGCGGATATAGGGCATGTCGAGCAGATCGGCGACGGCGCGGATCGCGGCTTCCGACACCCAGCCGTCGTGCTGTTCCTGGACGCGCCAGAGGATGGCGATGACAGCGGAGGCTTGCCGGCCGGCCGGATATTTCGCGATCTGCTGCTTGGCGAACGCGAGGTTCTCCTCCGTGAACGCAAAGCTCGCGGGCTGGACTTCCTTCGGTGCTAATCGGCGAACGGACATCTCTTATCTCTCACTGCATGCGGCGCGCGGTTTTCGCATTCAGGGCATCGATCCTGTCCTGCCAGAATGCGCTTGCGGTGCCGAAAACGTTGTAGCCGACGTGGGTCGAGACCTTGATGCGGTCGAGGATCGACAGCTCGGTCACGGTCTCCATCCGGTTGCTGCGCGGATCGAACACGATCAGCTTCAGCGGCGTCTGTTCGAGGATAAAGCGCGACACCGCATGAGAGCGGTCGCTGCCGTGCTCCTCGCACATGATGACGCTGTCGGTCTCAAGCAGCCGGGCGCCGCCCTTGATCGCCTCGATCTCGACACCCTCGACGTCGAGCTTGATCAGGTACTTGCCGTGGGCCGCCACCTTGCCGTCGTCGATGAGATTGTCGAGCGCGAGAACCGGCACGTCCTCGCCGCCCGCCGACGGTGCGCCGGCGATGCTGAAGGCCTCATGCTTGGTGCCTGACAGCCGCGCGGTACCGCGCGCCGCGCCGATGGCGCATTTCAGCGTCTCGAAGCGGTTGCCGTTGACGCGGGCGTTGTTGGCAAGCTTCGGATAGTTCTGCCCCGACGGCTCGATCGCGATCGCCTTGTGCGATCCGAACGGCCTGCTCGACACCAGCACCGACCAGTAGCCGTAATTGGCACCGCAATCGAGCAGCGTGTAGTCGACGTCGATGGAGTCGGCGAACAGGACCTCCAGCTCGTCCTCGTAATTGTAGGAGCGGTTGAGCAGCTTGCTCCAATAGCCGTCGCCGTAGGGGAATTCGAACACGGCATCGGGATTGAGCCTGATCGCGATGTTGCGCTCGGGCAGCGTCTTCCGCAGCAGGTTTGCGCAGGCGATGTAGCCCATGTGCGAGAAATGCGAGGAGATCTTCGATCCCGTCACCAGCGCCAAGGCAGCCGTCCGCTCCCACAGGTTGGCCCCTTCAAGGGCCCCCGAGGCACGGTCAAACTGGATTGGCGCCTGCGCCATCACCGATCGACCTCTCCGAACACGATGTCGAGCGAGCCGAGGATCGCCGAGACGTCGGCGAGCAGATGGCCGCGGCAGATGTGGTCCATCGCCTGCAGATGCGCAAAGCCCGGCGCGCGGATCTTGCACTTGTAGGGCTTGTTGGTGCCGTCGGAGATCAGATAGACGCCGAACTCGCCCTTCGGCGCCTCGACCGCGGCGTAGACCTCACCGGCCGGCACGTGGACGCCTTCGGTGTAGAGCTTGAAGTGATGGATCAGCGCTTCCATCGAGCGCTTCATCTCGCCGCGGCGCGGTGGCGCGACCTTGTTGTCTTCGACGACGACAGGCCCCTTCCCGTCGGCAGCGTTCAGCTTCTGGATGCACTGCTTCATAATGCGCACGGACTGGCGCATCTCTTCCATGCGGATCAGGTAGCGATCGTAGCAGTCGCCGTTCTTGCCGATCGGGATGTCGAAATCCATCTCGGCGTAGCATTCATAGGGCTGCGACTTGCGCAGGTCCCAAGCCGCGCCCGAGCCGCGCACCATGACGCCCGAGAAGCCCCATTCCCAGGCTTCCTTCAGCGGCACCACGCCGATATCGACGTTGCGCTGCTTGAAGATGCGGTTGGCGGTGAGAAGACGGTCAAGATCGTCCACGACCTTCAGGAATGGATCGCACCAGGCCTCGATGTCGTCGACCAGCTTCTGCGGCAGATCCTGATGCACGCCGCCGACGCGGAAGAAGGCTGCGTGCATACGGCTGCCGGAGGCGCGCTCGTAGAACACCATCAGCTTTTCGCGCTCTTCAAAGCCCCACAGCGGCGGGGTCAGCGCGCCGACGTCCATCGCCTGCGTGGTGACGTTGAGCAGATGCGACAGGATGCGGCCGATCTCGCAATAAAGCACGCGGATCAGCTGGCCGCGGCGCGGCACCTCGATGCCGAGCAGCTTCTCGGCCGCCATGCAGAAGGCGTGCTCCTGGTTCATCGGCGCGACGTAGTCGAGCCGGTCGAAATACGGGATCGCCTGCAGATAGGTCTTCTGCTCGATCAGCTTCTCGGTGCCGCGGTGAAGCAGGCCGATATGGGGATCGACACGGGCGACGATTTCGCCGTCAAGCTCCAGGACCAGACGCAGCACGCCGTGCGCAGCCGGATGCTGGGGCCCGAAGTTGATGGTGAAATTGCGAAGCTGTTCGGGTTGCTCGTTCATGATCAGACCTTCGGTCCCGCCTTCTCGTCACCGGGAAGCGGATAGTCCGCCCCTTCCCACGGCGAGAGGAAATCGAACTTGCGGAATTCCTGGTTGAGCCTGACGGGCTCGTACACCACCCGCTTCTCCTGGTCGTCGTAGCGAACCTCGACGAAACCGGTGGTCGGGAAATCCTTGCGCAGCGGATGGCCCTCGAAACCGTAATCGGTCAGCAGGCGGCGCATGTCGGGGTGACCGACGAAGAACACGCCATAGAGGTCGTAGGCCTCGCGCTCGAACCAGTCGGCGCCGGGGAACACATCGATCAGCGACGGCACCTGCGTGGTCTCATCGGCCTGGGCCTTGAGCCGGATCCGCGTGTTCAGGGTCGGAGACAGGAAGTGATAGATCACGTCGAAGCGTTTTTCGCGCGACGGATAGTCTGCGGCCGTGATGTCGGTGAAGTTGATGAACCGGCATTTCGGATCGTCGCGGAGGTACTTGACCACCTCGACGATCTTGCTGACCTCGACATCCACCGCGAGCTGGTTGAAGGCAACCGAATGACCGATGGCGGCGCCCGGAAGCGCGCTAACGATCGTCTGCCCCAGGGCGTCGAGCTTGGCGTCGTCCATGACGTAAAACCTTAGCGTTCGATGGTGCCGGTGCGGCGGATCTTCTTCTGCAGCAGCAGCACGCCGTAGAGCAGCGCTTCCGCCGTGGGCGGGCAGCCCGGCACGTAGATGTCGATCGGCACGATGCGGTCGCAGCCGCGCACGACCGAGTAGGAGTAGTGGTAGTAGCCGCCGCCATTGGCGCAGGAGCCCATCGAGATGACGTAGCGCGGCTCCGGCATCTGGTCGTAGACCTTGCGCAGCGCAGGCGCCATCTTGTTGGTCAGCGTGCCGGCGACGATCATCACGTCGGACTGGCGCGGCGAGGCACGCGGCGCGAAGCCGAAGCGCTCGACGTCGTAGCGCGGCATCGAGACCTGCATCATCTCGACCGCGCAGCAGGCGAGACCGAAGGTCATCCACATCAGCGAGCCGGTACGGGCCCAGGTGATGAGGTCGTCGGTCGCGGCCACGAAGAAGCCCTTGTCGGACAGCTCGGAGTTGACCTCGAGGAAAAACGGATCGTTGGCGCCAACCGGCCTGCCGGTCGACGGATCAAGGATGCCCTTGGGGGCCGGCGCGACGACCGGGCCAGAGGACGTTGCAGGGTTCAATCCCATTCCAGTGCTCCCTTCTTCCATTCATAGGCGAACCCGACCGTCAGCACGCCGAGGAACACCACCATGGACCAGAAGCCGGTCGCGCCAAGCTTGCCGAACGCCACCGCCCAGGGAAACAGGAACGCCACCTCGAGGTCGAAGATGATGAAGAGGATGGCGACCAGATAGAAGCGGACGTCGAACTTCATGCGAGCGTCGTCGAAGGCGTTGAAACCGCACTCATACGCCGACAGCTTTTCCGGGTCCGGCTGCTGGAACGCCACGATGAAGGGCGCGATCAGCAGCACGAGGCCGATGAGGCCCGCTACCCCTATAAAGACGACGAGTGGAAGATAGTTCTGCAGAATGCCGCTCATTGACGAGCCCTTTTTCCCGCAGCCTCGGGACAGCCACGGATTCGTCCAGTTTGGAATTGTTCTGAGCCTTAGCGCAGT
Organism: Bradyrhizobium sp. 604_D8_N2_3; assembly: GCF_051810765.1. NCBI lineage: Bacteria > Pseudomonadati > Pseudomonadota > Alphaproteobacteria > Hyphomicrobiales > Nitrobacteraceae > Bradyrhizobium > Bradyrhizobium sp. 604_D8_N2_3. The sequence goes on from NZ_JBPWPM010000001.1 coordinate 5,328,027, forward strand.
GCACCAATGGGCGCAAGACACGCTCTTTTTAGGCCCTTTACCGCCCCCAGAACGATAGAAATCCCGGAATCGCCCCGCGGCTGGTATGGAGCAGATCGCCAATCCCAGCAAGGGCGGCCACAGTTTTGCAGGGCAGCCGTTCGAGGATTGCGGCACACGGGCCGAGGCAGCTATTTGCCGCGTGTCGTCCGCGATAATTGCCCGGTTTTCCGGGTGCGGCAGCGCACCCAGACCCAGGCAATGACCAGCACCGGCGCTCCCACCGTCACCCAGGCGACATACTGGCCGACCGTTCCGCAGAGTAGCGCAGCCAGCAGGCCGGTGATGGTCGCAGCCGCGAGCAGGATGGGTGCAGCAAAGACACGTATCCACAGGCCCGAGCGGTCAGAGGAGCCATGCATCACGACCGGACCGGGGTTCGTCTGGCGAATGCGTCGGTCTGGGCGGGCGCGCGCTTGCGCCGCCGTGCCAGCCAGAGATAGAGGCCACTGCCGATCACAACGATCGTGAGAATGTCGAGCACGGCCCAGATCACCTTGAGCGGCAAGCCGCCATAATCGCCGAAATGCAGCGGCTGCGAGATCAGGAGCGCCTGGAGATAGACCGGCAGCGCCCGGCTGTCGGCGACCTCCCCTGTTTCGCCGTCGAGCAGGACCGGCTTGAGCAGCCGCGCTGTCAGCGCCGTGTCGCCGCGCATGAAGGCGGCGAAGTGGTGCGAGGACGTGAACGGCGTTCCCGGAAACGCGATGAAGGCAACCTCCATCCCGGGCGCCGTCTGCCTCGCGCGCGCCACGACGTCGTCGAGCGAAGCCAGATGCGACGGCGGCGGCTTGCCGGCATAGGGCGCGACCATGCTGGCGAGTTCCGTGGCCTTCCACTGGTTGAGCATCAGTTCGGCCCAGGTGTTGACGACGCCGGTGAGGCCAACCACCAGCGCCCAGGCCACCGTCACCACGCCGATCAGATTGTGCCAGTCGAGCCAGCGCACGCGGCGCGAGGCGTGGCCGCGAATGGTGGCAAAGCGCAGCCGGCGGGTGAACGGCCAGTACAGCACCACGCCGGAGATGATGGCGATTGCGAACAGCAGGCCCATCCCGCCGAGGAACAGTTTTCCGGGCTGGCCGGCAAACATGTCGGTATGCAGCTTGAGCATGATCAGCATCGGCCCGATGCCGACCGGTCCGAGCAGCTTGGTCGACATCGCATCGAACGCGCGCACGGTCGTGTTGTCGGGCAGCCCGTTGACGGCGCTGTTGGTGAACGCGGTCACGATCCCGGGCTCGTCCTTGTCCCAGGCGATATATTGCAGCACCCGGCCGGGATCGGCGGCGAGCGCGGCGTCGGCGACGGCTTGCGTCGTCGCACGCGCCGCGCCCGCATGAGCTTCGGGCTGGGGGGCATAGCCCAGGAGCTCATCGATCTCGTGATGGAAGATCAGCGGCAGGCCGGTCAGGCAGAGCAGCAGCAGGAAGACGGTCGAGATCAGGCTGGTCCAGGTGTGGACCACGGACCAGAGCCTGACCGTGCGCGCCTTCACGAGGCCCTCCCCTCGCCGGTGCCTACCACTTGTAGGAGACGCTGGCGGTGACGCGCCGGCGGTCGCCGTAGAAGCATGACGAGGCCGCCGCGCAGCTTGCGACATAGATCTTGTCGGTCAGGTTGATCACGTTGATTGCCGTGCGCCAGTTCTGCCACTCGTAGTGGACCGCGAGGTCGCCGAGCACGACCGCGGGAACCTCGAGGGTGTTGGCGGCGTCCGCCCAGGAGGCGCCGACATAGCGCACGCCGCCGCCGAAGCCGAATCCCGCAAGCGGTCCGTCCTTGAATGTGTAGTCGGCCCAGCCCGAGACCAGGAGCTCAGGCGTGTTGGTCGGCGTCTTGCCGACCAGCGCCGGGTTCAGGTCCCTGCTGGTGAAGAGATGATAGGCCGTGAAGGCGCCGATGAACTTTAACTCCTTCGTCGCATTTGCGACCGCTTCGAGCTCGATGCCGCGCGAGGTCACCTCGCCGGTTTGGTTCTGCAGCGTGGTGATGATCGGATCGGTAGTGGGTACATTCTGGCGCTTCAGGTTGAACACCGAGGCAGTGAAGTAGCCATCAAATCCCTTGGGGGCGACCTTGACGCCGATTTCGGCCTGCTGGCCGGTCTCCGGCTGGAACAGCTGATTTTGCGCGTTGAGCCCGATAATCGGGTTGAAACTCGTCGCGTAGGAGATGTAGGGCGCGATGCCGTTGTCGAAATTGTAGATCAAGCCTGCGCGACCGCTGAACTGGCTGTCATTGTTGCTGGCGAGCGTCGCCCCAGTGTCACGGGCGGCCTGCGTCGTCTCGACCCAGTCGTTGCGGCCGCTCAGCACCAGCGTGAAGTTACCGAGCTTCATCTGGTCCTGGAGGTAGGTGCCGGCCTGCTTCTGCGTGATCAGGAAGTTACGGAACGGCGGGCCTGTGAGCGGGATGTTAATGCCGTAGACCGGATTGAGCACATTGATCGGAGGAACGGTGCCGAAGTTGAAGGCCTGATAGTCGTCGATCTGATAGCCCTTCAGATCGACACCGAACAGCATCGTGTGCCTGACAGGACCGGTGTTGAAGCGATATTCCAGCTGGTTGTCGAGATCGGCCTGGTTGGCGGTATCCTTCGCATACCAATTGTAGCGACCGAGAGAGGCCGCATTGATATTGTCCCAGCCGTTGCCGATGTAACCGCGATAGGTCAGGTCGATATGCGCAAATCGCGCATTCTGCCGGAACGTTAGATCGTCGGTGACATTGCGCTCGAACTGATAGCCGAGCATCTCCTGCTCGCGCGTGAACTTGTCGACGCTGGGATCGCCGGCGAAGAAGCTGGTCGGGATCTTGCCGAACGGCGCGTTGGTCACCGTGCCCTGGTAAGGCAGGAAGTTGATGCCGCGGGTGTCGGTCTTCGATGCCGACGCCAGAACCGTGAAAGTCGTATCAGCATCCGGCTTCCAGGTGAAGGACGGCGCAATGAAGTAGTTGTTGTCCGGCGTGAAGTTGACCTGCGTGTCGCCGTTCCTGATCTCGCCGACGACGCGGTAGAACAGCTTGCCGTCCTGGGGCTGCGTTGCAACGGGCCCGCCGACATCGAAGCCGACATAGGCGTTGCCGAAATTGTTGACGCCGGTCTCGATGTAGCGGATCGGCTCGGTCGGCGGCATCTTGCTGATGACGTTGACGATGCCGCTCGGGCTCGATCCACCATAGAGCACCGCCGACGGGCCGCGTAACACCTCGACTCGTTCCATATTGGACGGCGGAAGCCGCCAGCTCGCATAGGCCGTGTAGAACAGCTGCGTGCCGTCGAGAAACAGTCCGATGTCGTCGGACTTGAAGCCGCGGATCAGCCACCAATCGTTGCGCGTGTCCGCACCGAAGGTGCCAGCCCGCACGCCGGCGGTGTAGCGCAGAACCTCGTCGAGCTTGGTCGCCTTCTGGTCGCGGATCTGGTCCGCGCCGATCACCGACACCGATTGCGGCGTCTCCATGATCGGCGTGTTGGTCTTAGTGCCCGACGAGCTGCGGTTGGCGACGTAGCCGTTCACCGGACCGCGCGGCGTCTCGACGAAGCCGACATTGCGCTGCTGAAGCGGTCTGCGGCTGGCGGCGGTCTCTACCGACGGCCGCGCCACGCGGCGGGCGGCCGCAGCAGGTGCGCGGCGTCGTGCTTCCGGCGCGTTGACGGTGACCGACGGCAGGTTTTGCGCACCGCCTTGCGCCGAGGACTGCGCAAGCGATGCCTGCGGTACCACTGCGAAAGCAGACGCGGTCGCCAAGACGACCGACCGCAGCATACGAAGGCTGTTCAACGCGCACCCCAACATGTCTGTTTGCTTGCGTCATGCCGTCGTTCCCCTAACGGCAGGCGCTTGCAGTGACGCTTAGGTGAGCGCGCGCGAATTCCCTAATTGAAAACCTCTTAGAAGGGTTCTTAGAAATGATCCAACATTCCCGGAGATTTCCGAGAGATCAGCGTGAAACTTTCTCGGCTTCGAGCATCTTCTCGGCTGTCGCCGTGAGACGGTCGATCTGCGCCAGCAGCGTCTCGAACTCGTCCTTGCTCAACTGCTCCAGCAATTGCCGATTGCGCTCCTGCGCGCCTTCGACGATCGCATCGTGCGCGGCGAGCCCTGCCGCGGTCAGCGCGACCAGCACCTCGCGGCTGTCCTTCGGGTTCGCCGACTTCGCGATCAGCTTGCGCGAGACGAGCTCCGCGAGCGCGCGGCTGATCTGGCCCTTGTCCTGGCCGACGGCTTCGGCGAGCCGCGCCACGCTCATCGGCGGACGGCGACCGAGCGAGGCGACCAGACCGAACTCGACCGAGGACAATCCGGCGAGGCGCTTGTAGCGCAGGATCGCGCCGCGCTTGAGCAAATTGGCGAGCACCATCAGCCGTGACGACAGCATCACGGTGATCGGCGCCGGCGAGTGGCTTTCGTCCGCATCGGGCGATGCGTGCCCGTCCCTGCTCGATGTCTGGCTCATGATCCACCTCTGCCAAGAAAGCCGGGGCGTGCCAAGCGCTGGTAGCGCAACCTCCCCAACCTGATTCCAAATGCGATTAAGAGGCATTCTGGAATATCGTTGACATTGTCATCGAATTATTTTTCACTGGGTCACCGCATCAAAACGACCCGGCCACCCAAGGCCAGCGGCGGGAGGAACAGCATGACGATGACCCAGCGGGATCGCGATCTCGGCACCGCCTATGCGATGAAGCCGGCGCACACGCGCACCGAACTCACCTCGGTCGCGCGCGGCACGCCGATGGGCGAGCTGCTCCGCCGCTACTGGCATCCGGTCGGGCTGGTCAGCGATGCCACCGACACGCCGAAGAAGGTGCGCGCGCTCGGCGAGGATCTGGTGCTGTTCCGCGACAAGCACGGCCGCGCCGGCCTGTTGCACGCGCGCTGCTGCCATCGCGGCACCACGCTCTACTATGGCAAGGTCGAGGAAGACGGTATCCGCTGCTGCTATCACGGCTGGAAGTTCGACGCCGAAGGCCATTGCCTCGAGCAGCCCTGCGAGCCCGACGGCGGCCAGTTCAAGGACAAGGTGCGCCAGCCCTGGTACCCGGTCGAGGAGCGCTACGGGCTGATCTTCGCCTATATGGGCCCGGCCGAGAAACGCCCGGTGCTGCCGGCTTACGAATGCCTGGAAAACATGGACGAAGGCGAGTTCGTCGAGGCCGACGATTCCTCGATCGGCGGCGGCGGCCCCGCGATCATCCCCTGCAACTGGCTGCAGCATTTCGAGAACGTGGTCGATCCCTATCACGTGCCAGTGCTGCACGGCTCGTTCTCGGGGCCGCAATTCACCAACATGATGGCCTCGATGCCGGAGGTGAAGTTCGACAAGACGCCGCGCGGCATCGCCGTGCGCTCGATCCGCAAGCAGGACGACGGCAAGGTGTTTTATCGCGTCACCGAAGCGGCCCTTCCCACCTTGCGCGTCGTGCCGAACCCGCGCGTGGCACAATTCGCCCGCGTCGAGTCGATCGGCTGGACGTTGCCGATCGACGACACCTCGTTCCGCATCTACGTCGCCGGCCGCGTCAAGGCTTCCGGCGACATCGGCCGCATGCGCTCGAAGTTCAACGGCAAATTCTGGTGGGACATGACGGAAGCCGAGCACCAGCAATTCCCGGGCGATTACGAGGCCCAGGTTGGCCAGGGCCCGCAGACCATCCACTCCGAGGAGCATTTCGGCCAGAGCGACCGCGGCATCCTGATGATCCGGCGCATGCTGAGCGAGCAACTGGAGGCGATGGAGGCAGACCGCGATCCGATCGGCGTGTCGTTCGATACAAGTGCTGCGCCGGTCGAGTTCGAAGCGGGGAATTACATCCGCGAAGGCTGAGTTTTTTTGGCGCGTTTTCTTCACGCGAACCGGTATCGACTTCGCTCGAAAACGCTCTCGACCAGCCTCACGAAGGGCTGGACCGGCAACGATAACAAAGACAAATTGGGGGGATGCGATGGTCGATGTGACGTCACAGATGTCGGTGCAGACGACTGCGGCGGCAAAGCCCCCGGCGCGGCGCTATTACGTGCTGGGCCTGCTCACCATCATCTACGCGCTGAACTTCCTCGACCGCACGATCTTCAACGTCCTGATCGAGCCGATCAAGAAGGAGTTTCAGCTCAGCGATACCATGATGGGGCTGCTCGCGGGCTTCGGCTTCGCGCTGTTCTATTCCCTGCTCGGCATTCCCATCGCGCGCGTCGCCGACCGGCTCAACCGGCGCAACATCGTCGCGGTGGCCCTTGCGTTCTGGAGTGCGATGACGGCGTTGTGCGGGGCGGCCTCGAGCGTGACCTCGCTGGCGCTGGCGCGCATCGGCGTCGGCATCGGCGAATCCGCGGGCTCGCCCGCCTCGCAATCGATCGTCGCCGATCTCTTCACCAAGAACGAGCGCCCGCGCGCGCTCGGCATCTACGCCATCGGCACCTATCTCGGCGTCTTCCTCGGCTATTTCATCGGCGGCTACGTCAACCAGCACTATGGCTGGCGGATGGCGTTCTACGTCGCCGGCCTGCCCGGCATCCTGCTCGCATTGATTCTGTGGCTGACGATCTCCGAGCCGAAGCGCGGCGCCATGCAGGAGAGTTTCGTGCCGGAGCCGCTCGGGCCGACACTGCGCTTCCTGGCCTCGCAGCAGAGCTTCATCATCGTGCTGATCGGCTTCTGCCTCACCACCTACACGAACTACGCAACGGCGGCCTGGATCCCGCCGTTCCTGGCCCGCGTGCACCATCTGTCGAGCTCCGAGATCGGCACCTATGCCGGCACCTTCAAGGGGCTCGCCGGCATGGCCGGCACATTGCTCGGCGGCTTCGTGGTGGCGCAGATCAGCCGCCGCGACGACCGCTGGAAGCTGTGGGCGCCGGCGATCACCTCAGGGCTGGCCGGCCCGGTGTTCGCGCTGTGCATGCTGACGCAGGATTTCTCGATGATGGTCGCGATGCTGGCGCTGACCTCGTTCCTGGTCGGCTTTCATCTCGGACCGATCTTCGCGATCGCGCAGACGGTGGCCAAGCCGAGCATGCGGGCGCTCGCCTCCGCCCTGATCGCGCTCACCGCCACCTGCTTCGGCCAGGGCGTCGGCCCGCTTGCCGTCGGCATGGTCAACGACGCCCTCAAGGGCACTTATGGCGCGGACGCCGTGCGCTATTCCCTGCTCTCGGCGGCGGTCACGACCACACTGGGCGCCCTGCTGTTCGTCTGGGCGGCCCGTTCGATCCGGGGCGATATCGGCCGGGCGGCGGCCTGAGACCTGTTCCGGCCGCCAGCCCGGCGAAACCGAGCGGGCGCATTAATGAAACCATTTTGCGGAACCCGCGAAACCATCCGGAAACAGATGGTCCTTAAGACATGAGCCCATAGACGGCGGCTAAGCCCGTCGGGAGGCCCATATGAACCACTCTATTCACTCGGCTGATCGTGGCACCCACCTGAAGATCGTGGTGGTGGCGCTGGTTGCCGGTATTCTGGTCGCCGGCTTCGGCATCGCAGCCCGCACCAACGTCGATACCAGCCAGACCGCCCAATCGGCTCACGTGATCAAGGCCGGCAAGCCGGTGGCCGTGACCAGCGCAGGCACGTCGGAGATTCGCTGACACGCCCTGTTTCGGGCTGACCGAGGCCGCCGCCTGGCGGCCTTTTTCGTTTTCCAGAGCAATGCTTAGCCGATGCGTCCTGACAAAGCGCAACGTCCTTGACTTCACCCAGCCCCGCCTTTAAGTCCCCCCTCGTTCCGCGCGCTTTCAGCGAACCACGCGGGAGTAGCTCAGTTGGTTAGAGCGCCGGCCTGTCACGCCGGAGGTCGCGGGTTCGAGCCCCGTCTCTCGCGCCATTTTGGCAATCCCTTCATAGTCTTAGCCCGAACTTCCCGATGCCTTTCGCGGCATTGCCGGCGTCTGCCGGGAACTCGTGGCATAGTCAGCCCGCGCCCGAATCGTCTACGCCTTCCAGGACTTGGAGGGATCCCCACGCTTGACCGGCTTTTCCGGGGCTTCCCTGTCATTGAGGAGGCCAGACATGGCTAAGAAGGATTCGGCCAAGAAGGATTCGGCGAAGAAGGCAGCCGCTCCCGCCACCATCACGCTCAAGCACCTCGCCGCTGACATCGCGGAGAGCCAGGACCTCTCGAAAAAGCACACCGAGGCCGTCCTGACCGACATGGTCGATCTGATCGCCAAGCACCTCAAGAAGGGCGACCGCGTCCGCATCGTCGGGCTCGGCATCCTCCAGGTCCGCAAGCGCGCCGCCCGCACCGGCCGCAACCCCACCACCGGCGAGGCGATCCACATCAAGGCCAGCAAGAAGGTCGCCTTCCGCCCGGTCAAGGAGCTCAAGGAAGCGATCTAGCAGCTACGTTTCGTTAAGCCTGATCCGCTTCGTTCCGGCCGCATCACGGCCCGCTTTTCTGATATACCGCCTGCTTCCCCCAAGCCTTGCTTCCCCAAGACCCGGCGGTTTGACCAGAAATGTCCTCCCTCTCCTTTTCGCACACCGTGACCGAACGCTTCCTGCGCTACGTCACCATCGACACCCAGTCCGATCCGGAATCCCCGGCCTCGCCCTCGACCGAGAAACAGAAAGATCTCGGCCGCGTGCTCGCCGCCGAGCTGAAGGCCATGGGCGTCGCCGACGCGCATCTCGACGACTTCGGCTACGTCTACGGAACGATCCCGGCCAACACCGACAAAAAGGTGCCGGTGATCTGCTTCTGCTCGCACATGGACACCTCGCCCGACGTGACCGGCAAGGACGTCAAGCCGCAGCTGGTGAAGGACTATCGCGGCGGCGATATCACCCTGCCGGGCGATACCAGCCAGGTGATCCGCTTCACTGAACATCCCGCGCTGAAGAACCAGATCGGCAACGACATCATCACCACCGACGGCACCACGCTCTTGGGCGCCGACAACAAGGCCGGCGTCGCCGAGATCATGGATGCCGCGCATTTCTTCATCAACAACCCCGATGTGAAGCACGGCACCATCAAGATCCTGTTCACGCCGGACGAGGAGATCGGCCGCGGCGTCGACAACGTCGACCTGAAGAAGCTCGGCGCCGATTTCGGCTACACCATGGACGGCGAGAGCGCCGGCAGCGTCGAGGACGAGACCTTCTCGGCCGACGGCGCCACCATCACCATCAACGGCGTCAGCGCCCATCCCGGCTACGCCAAGGGCAAGATGGAGCACGCGATCAAGATCGCAGCCGCCATCGTCGAGCGGCTGCCGAAGGAAGGCTGCTCGCCCGAGACGACGTCAGGCAAGCAGGGCTTTCTGCATCCGATCGGCATCGACGGCGCGCTGGAGCAGGCGACGCTCTCCTTCATCGTGCGCGACTTCACCGAGGAAGGGCTGAAGGAGAAGGAAGTTCTGCTCGAGAACATCGTCAAGGACGTGATGAAGGACTATCCGCGCTCGACCTACAAGTTCGAGGTCAGGGAGCAGTACCGCAACATGAAGCAGGTGATCGACCGTCACCCGCACATCCTCGAATACGCCATCGAGGCGATCCGCCGTGCCGGCCTGCGCCCGATGCGCACCGCGATCCGCGGCGGCACCGACGGCTCGCGCCTGTCCTTCATGGGCCTGCCCTGCCCCAACATCTTTGCCGGCGAGCACGCGTTTCATTCGCGGCTCGAATGGGTCAGCCGGCAGGACATGGAAAAGGCGGTGCAGACGATCGTGCATCTCGCGATGATCTGGGAGGAGAAGGCGTAGGAACGCCGCACCTCCCGGCAGCAGGGCAAAATAATTCCGAGCCCTGCGGAACGATCCAGTACAGGGCGCGTTAGCGCTTCAAGTCCCAAGGATGAGAATGTGAGCACAAAAGGCCTCAGCCGGTCAGCCCCGGGCTGAGGCCTTTCCGCGTTTGGATCGCGCCCCCCCCGTCAGGCAGTCACGGCAGCTTGCCCGCCGCGATACTCTGCCCATGCTTGCCGCAGAATTTGCAGCGACGAGGTCAGGAAGATTCCAGCCATTACCGCAGCGACAGCCAAATCGGGCCATGCCGTCGCGGTTCCAAATACACCGATGGCAGCGACCATCACGATGACGTTGCCGATCGCGTCATTGCGCGAGCAGAGCCAAACCGAGCGCACGTTGGCATCGCCGTCCTTGTAGCGCGCGAGCAGGAGAACCGAGGTGAGGATCGCCGCCAGCGCGGCCAGGCTCATCGCTCCCATCAGCTCCGCACGCGGGAGCCCCAGGACCAAGGTCTGATAGAGCGTTGACCCGAACACCCAGGCGGCCATGGCACTGAGCGACAACCCCTTGAACAACGCGGCGGTGGCACGCGTCTTGATGCTCGCGCCGATCACCGAAAGGCTCAGGCCGTAGGTGACCGTGTCGGCGAGGAAGTCGAGAGCGTCGGCCTTGAGAGCCTGGGAGCCGGCCAAATGGCCCGCCGCCATTTCGCTCACGAACATCGCCGCGTTGATGGCGATGACGGTCCACAGCACGCGCTTGTATCGCGGATCGAGCCCGTCGAAGACCGGAACGCCCGCCGAGCAGCAGTCGGCGCAGCCTGACGCGGCGACTTCCTCCACACGGGCTTTGGCGGCTTCCCCGCAGCACGCATCGTGCGAGCAGCAAGACTCTTCGGGCATTCCGAGCTCCCTCTCGTCGTTTCTATCTTACCATCGGACCGTAACGATGGCGATGAACGAACGACGCTGCTTGCAATCGCGTGGACACATGCGGGTGCGACGTTCAGTTCCGCACACGTAACATTATTGCGGGTCGACACTGTTCCGGTCGCCATGCTACGAACCCGGACGTAACCAGAGTGACTTCGTGACTGCGATCCGCCGCCCGATCAGATTGTTTCGCCTGCGCAACTGGCGCGGGCTGTTGGCTGCGTGTCTCGCAATCAGCTATCTGCTGTCGGGCGTGTTGCATACGTGCCAATGCCTGGACGTGACCAATCCGTTCGGCCAGCTGGAAATCGCTGCGTCGCCGGGACCCGATTCCGGAGATACGGATAGCAAGACGCTGGCGGCCCATCACTGTCATGGCTGTTTCTCGGTCGTCTTCGCGCAACTGCTGCTGCCTGACGCAATGTCGGAGCTGGTGGCCGCGTCAAATCCGCCTCGGCTGACTGTGCTTGCAGGCGTCGTGCCCGACACCGACTCTCCGCCCCCCAAACATCTGACCTGAACTGATCGGCCGGGCGCCCGTGCGCCTACGATGCTATTGTTCACAGGTCACCTTCATGTCTTGCAGACGGACTGCCGCGCGCCTGGCGTGCGCGATGGCGATTTTCGTCAGCCCCTGGCTGACGCAACACACGCACGCCCAGACGCTTACGATGCGGAGCGCGCTGTCGCGCGCGCTGACCGCGAGCCCGCGGCTCACCGCGGCGGAGCGCGACGTCGGCATCGCCACGGGGCAGCGCATCCAGGCCGGCGCGCTGCTCAATCCGGAGCTGTCCTATGAACAGGACAATTCGTTCGGGTCGGGCATCTATCGCGGCACGAGATCGGCCGAGACCACGCTCCAGATCAGCCAGGCCTTCGAGCTGTTCGGCAAGCGTGATGCGCGGATCGCCGCGGGCGCCGCCGGCATCGAGGTGGCCGCGATCCAGCGCAAGGCCGTCAGGCTGGAGGTGCTGTCGGAGACTGCGATCGCCTTCCTCAGCGTGCTCGGCGCGCAGCGGCGCATCCAGATCCTCGACGAGCAGATCGCCGCGATCGACCGGCTGACGCCGCTGCTGCGCCGCCGCGTCGAGGCCGGCGCCTCCTCACCGGCCGAGACCGGCCGCGCCGAGGTCGCGTCCGCCCTGGTGAAGGCCGACCGCGAACGCTTCAAGGCAACGCTGGCGAGCGCCCGGCGCGAGCTTGCGGTGCTGATGGGGGATCCCGCGGCAAAATTCGGCGACGTCTCCGGCCGGCTCGACACCACGGGAAAGACGCCGACGTTCCAGTCGGTGGTCGCCGCCATCGATGCCAATCCGCAGCTGGTGCGCTGGACCGCGGTCTATGCCCAGCGCAACGCCGAGCTGTTGATGGCGCGCTTAAGGCCCTATCCCGACGTGCGCATCGCCGCCGGCTGGCGCCATTTCAACGAGACCAATGACGACGCGGTGCGCCTTACCGTCTCGGTGCCGATTCCCGTGTTCGACCAGAACCAGGGCAATATCCTCTCGGCGCAGGAAAGCCTCGCCAAGACCAGGGCCGAGCGCGAGGCCAACCGCAACACGCTGATCGTGGTCGCCGGCCGCGCCTACGACTCGCTCCAGGGCTCGCTGCGCGAGCTCGCGGTGCTGCGCGAGACCGCGATTCCGAAAGCCACGGAAGCCTCGGAGGCGATCGCGCAGGGCTACGGCCAGGGCCGCTTCTCGCTGCTCGAAGTGCTCGACGCTCAGGCGAGCGTCACCCAAGCGCGGCTGCGCGAGCAGGAGGCGCTGCAGAACTTCCATGCCGGCGTTGCGACCATCGAAGGCCTCGTCGGCAATCCCTTTGCGCTGGCCCGGGAGAGCGCGCGATGAAGACATCCTCCACCATCGTCGTTGCCATCGTTGCCGCAGCACTTGGCGCTTACGGCTATTCCCTGCTCGCGCCTGCCGGGGTCGCGCACACCGAGCATGCCGCGGACAAGAAGCCGGAGAAGCCGAACGACCATGTCGAGCAGGACGAGCACGGCGCCGACCGTATCCGCATCTCCGACGTCAAGCTGGCGGCCGCCGGTGTCACGCTGGCGGAGGCCGGGAGTGCGACGCTGACCGATACGCTGTCCTTCAACGGCATCTTGCGCGCCAATCAGGAAGCCGTCGTGCAGGTGACGCCGCGCTTTCCGGGGGTCGCCAAATCGATCCAGAAGCGCATCGGCGACAGGGTCGGCAAGGACGATCTGCTCGCCGCGATCGAGAGCAACCAGAGCCTCACCGTCTACGAGCTGAAGGCGCCGATCGCCGGCACCATCATCGAGCGGCAGATCTCGCTCGGCGAATACGCCTCCGAGCAGAAGCCGGCCTTTGTGGTCGCCGACCTCTCGACGATCTGGGTCGACCTGTCGATCTACCGGCAGGACCTCCGGCGCGTCCGCCTCAACGACGAGGTGCTGATCGATCCCGACGATGGCCGCGGCGAGATCAAGGGCACGATCTCCTACATGGCGCCGATCGGCAGTAGCGAGACCCAGACCGCGCTCGCCCGCGTGGTGCTGCCAAATCCGGACGGGCGCCTGCGTCCCGGCCTGTTCGTCACGGCGCGGCTGATCCTCGCCGCCCGCAACGTCGCGGTCGCCGTACGCCGAAGTGCGATCCAGACGCTGGAGAACAGGACCATCGTGTTCGTCCGCGAGGACGGCGACAAGATCGAGGCGCGTCCGGTGGAGCTTGGAGACTCCGATCCGCGCCATGTCGAGATCAAGGCGGGTCTTTCGGCCGGCGAGCATTACGTCGCCGAGAACAGCTTTGTCGTGAAGGCGGAGATGGGCAAGGGCGAGGCCGAGCATGATTGAGCGTCTCACCGCCGTCTCGCTTCAGCAGCGCTGGCTGGTCCTCCTGCTCGCGCTCGGCGCCGTCGCTTTCGGAGGGTGGAATTTCCAGCGCCTGCCGATCGACGCCGTCCCCGATATCACCAACGTCCAGGTCCAGATCAACACCCGCGCGCCCGGCTACTCGCCACTCGAAACCGAGCAGCGCATCACCTTCCCCGTCGAGACCGCGATGGGCGGCCTGCCGAAGCTCGATTACACCCGCTCGCTGTCGCGCTACGGCCTGAGCCAGGTGACGGTCGTGTTCAAGGACGGCACCGACATCTATTTTGCCCGCCAGCTCGTGGGCGAGCGCATCCAGCAGGTGAAGGACCAGCTTCCGGCGGGCGTCGAGGTCGCGATGGGCCCGGTCTCGACCGGCCTGGGCGAAATCTTCATGTACACCGTCGAGGCCAAGGCGGGCGCGAAGACGCAAGGCGGTCACGACTATTCGCTGACCGATCTGCGCACCGTGCAGGACTGGATCATCCGGCCGCAGCTTCGCAACGTGCCCGGGGTGATCGAAGTCAACACCATCGGCGGCTTCGAGCGGCAGTTCCACGTGCTGCCGGACCCCGGCAAGCTGATGGCCTACCGGCTCGGCTTTCGCGACGTCATGACGGCGCTCGCCGCCAACAACGCCAATGTCGGCGCCGGCTATATCGAACGCAACGGCGAGCAGTATCTCGTGCGCTCCCCGGGCCAGGTCGGCAACATCAGCGAGATCCAGGACATCGTGATCGGCTCGCGCGGCGGCAATCCCGTCAGGATCAGGGATGTCGCCACCGTCAAGGAAGGCCGCGACCTCCGCACGGGAGCGGCGACGCGCGACGGCGAGGAGACCGTGCTCGGCACCGCCATGCTGCTGATCGGCGAGAACAGCCGCAGCGTGGCGCGCCGCGTCGCAGCCCGTCTCGACGAGATCGCCAAATCGCTGCCCGACGGCGTCGTGACGCGGACCGTCTACGACCGCACCCATCTGGTCGAGGCCACCATCCGCACGGTCGAAAACAACCTCCTGGAAGGTGCGGCGCTGGTCGTGGCCGTGCTGTTCCTGATCCTCGGAAACATCCGCGCCGCGCTCGTGGTGGCCTGCGTCATTCCGCTCTCCATGGCCATGACGATCACCGGCATGGTCGAAACAAAAGTCAGCGCGAACCTGATGAGCCTGGGGGCGATCGATTTCGGCATCATCGTCGACGGCGCCGTGATCATCGTCGAGAACTGCCTGCGCATGCTGGCCGAGGCGCAGCGCCAGAAAGGCGGGCTGCTCTCCACCCCCGAACGGCTGCGCGCGATCCTGCGCGGGTCGCGCGAGGTCATCAAGCCGAGCCTGTTCGGAACGCTGATCATCGCGGTTGTCTACCTGCCCGTACTGACGCTGACCGGCGTCGAGGGCAAGATGTTCACGCCGATGGCGCTGACCGTGCTGATGGCGCTGGGCGCCGCGGTGCTGTTCTCCATCACCTTCGTGCCGGCGGCGGTTGCCATCTTCGTCACCGGCAAGGTGTCCGAACACGAAAACCTGTTCATGCGGGTGGCGAAGCGCATTTATCTCCCCCTGCTCCGCCTCGCGATCGACAATCGGGTCGCGGTCACCGTCATGGCCGCCATCATCGTGGTCGCAAGCGGCATTGCCGCCGCACGCATGGGCGGCGAGTTCATCCCGAGCCTGGACGAAGGCGACGTCGCGCTGGCCTCGATCCGGATTCCCGGCACCAGCCTCACGCAGTCGCTGGATCTGCAAAAGGCGCTGGAAAAGCGCATCAAGGAGATTCCCGAGGTGAAGGAATTCTTCACCCGCATCGGCACCGCCGAAATCGCGACCGACCCGATGTCGCCGGCGCAGACAGACGGCTACATCATGCTGAAGCCGCGCGCGGAATGGCCCGATCCGGACAAGCCGAAATCGGAGGTGATCGAGGCTATCGACCACGCTGCCGACGACATTCCCGGCAGCGCCTATGAAATCTCCCAGCCGATCCAGTTCCGTGTCAACGAGCTGATCTCCGGCGTGCGCAGCGACGTCGGCATCAAGGTCTTCGGCGACGACCTCGACATCCTCCAGGGCGCCGCAAAGCAGGTCGAGGCCGCAATCCGCGGCATCCGCGGCGCCAGCGACGTCAAGATCGAGCAGGTCTCGGGCCTGCCGATCCTCACCGTCCGGCTCGACCGCCAGGCGCTCGCCCGCTACGGGCTCAGCATCGGTGAGGTGCAGGGGATCGTCGAGATCGCGGTCGGTGGCAAGTCGGCAGGCAAGCTGTTCGAGGGCGACCGCCGTTTCGATATCGTCGTGCGCCTGCCGGAACATCTGCGCGGCAATCTCGACGCGATCCGGGCCATCCCGATCCCGCTGCCGCCGAGCGAGGAAGCAGCAAGCGGCACCGCCGTTCGAACGGCGCTGACCGCCTCTCCCCTTGCCCAGATGCGCTATGTTCCGCTGTCGTCGGTCGCAACTGTCGATGCGACGCCCGGCCCGAACCAGATCAGCCGTGAGAACGGCAAGCGGCGCATCGTCGTCACCGCCAATGTCCGCGCGCGCGATCTCGGTTCCTTCGTGAGCGAGGCGGAAGCCGCCGTCGCCGAGAAGGTCAAGCTGCCGCCCGGCTATTGGATCGGCTGGGGCGGCCAGTTCGAGCAGCTGGTCTCGGCGACCAAGCGGCTGATGATCGTGGTACCGGTGGCGCTCCTGCTGGTGTTCCTGCTGCTGTTCATGGGCATGGGATCGGCGGCGGATGCGGCTTTGGTGTTCTCCGGCGTGCCGCTGGCGTTGACGGGCGGCGTTGCCGCGCTGCTGCTGCGCGGCATTCCGCTGTCGATCAGCGCCGGTGTCGGCTTCATCGCATTGTCGGGCGTGGCTGTTCTCAATGGTCTCGTCATCATCGCCTTCATCGAGCGGCTGCGCAGCGAGGGGCGCCCCGTGGCCGACGCGGTACGCGAAGGTGCGCTGACGCGGCTGCGCCCAGTGCTGATGACCGCGCTGGTCGCCTCCCTCGGCTTCGTGCCGATGGCGCTCGCCACCGGCGCCGGCGCCGAGGTGCAGCGTCCGCTGGCGACCGTGGTGATCGGCGGCATCATCTCCTCGACCGTGCTGACGCTGCTGGTGCTGCCGGCGCTCTATGCGCTGTTCCGGCGTGACGGGGCTGCCGAAACGCCTACAATGGCGCCTGATTTGGCGGCGTCCGGGGAGCGCTAGATTTGGGCAGCCACGACCATCACGGTCATCACCACCATGATCATGCCGGCCACGGGCATGATCACGGGCATAACCACGGTTCTGGCCACCCGCATGTCCATGCGCCCGCCAATTTCGGCACGGCGTTCGCGATCGGCATTTCGCTCAACACCGCGCTGGTCGTGGCCGAGGCGATCTACGGCTATATCGGCAACTCCACCGCCCTGCTCGCCGACGCCGGCCATAACCTCAGCGACGTGCTCGGCCTGGTTGTGGCCTGGTGCGCGTCGATTGCGGCAAGGCGCGCGCCGAGCGGCCGCTTCACCTACGGTTTTCGCGCCTCCACCATCCTGGCGGCGCTCGCAAATGCGGTGTTCCTGCTGGTCGCAACAGGGGCGATCGGCTGGGAGGCAATCTTGCGGCTGCGCGAGCCGGAGCCGGTCGCGGGCGTCACCGTGATGGTGGTCGCCGGCATCGGCATCCTCATCAATGGTTTTACCGCCATGCTGTTCGCGCGCGGACGCAAGGACGACATCAACATCGAGGGCGCCTATCTGCACATGGCGGCCGACGCCGCGGTCTCGCTTGGCGTCGTGATCTCGGCGGCGCTGATCATCTGGACCGGCTGGCTCTGGCTCGATCCCGTCACCAGCCTCGTCATCTGCGCCACCATCCTCTGGAGCACCACCAGCCTGCTGCGCGGCTCTATCGACATGTCGATGGCGGCGGCGCCCAAGGGCACCGACATCGCCGCTATCAGGATCTTTCTGCTGGAGCGGCCCGGCGTCTCGGGAATCCACGACCTCCACGTCTGGCCGATCTCGACCACCGAGACGGCGCTGACGTGCCACCTCGTCATGCCCGCCGGGGCCGGCGATGCATTCCTGATGGAGACGGCGCAGCAGCTGAGGGTGTCGTTCCGCATCGGCCACACAACGCTTCAGATCGAGACGCATCCGGATAACGGGTGCGCACTGGCGCCGGATGATGTGGTGTAATGGGCACAACGCCTCCCCATCGTCATTGCGAGCGAAGCGAAGCAATCCAGACTGTCTCCGACGAGGCAGTCTGGATTGCTTCGTCGCTTCGCTCCTCGCAATGACGACGTGGAGAGAGAGCGGCGTCTTACGCCGCCTTCGCCGTCACGATCCAGATCGCGCCCTGCAGCGCTACGCTTTGTCCCTTCAGGAACGGCGCCAGCATCTCGCGGATCGAGGCTTTTGCGGCCTCGTACGTCTCCGGCGGATGGCCCTGCAGCGCGCGGCTGGCCGGGCCGATCTGGAGCGCGCCGTCCACGGCGGCATCGAGCCCGCCGCCGATCGCGACATCCATCGCGAGATTGTGCGGCTGCATCGCCACGTCCGCGAATCCGGCGCCCTTCAGGATACGCATCACGCGCTCTTCAGAAGCAAAGGCGAACGGGCCCGGCTCTTCCGGCCCGACCGGCGGCATCTTCGGGACATGTTTGTAGACCGCCATCAGCGGCGCCATCATCCACGGATTTTCCTTCGGCTCGCGCCAGCAGGCGAAGGCGAGCCGTCCGGTCGGCTTCAGCGCGCGCCGCAAATTGGTGAAGGACGCAATGGGATCGGCGAAGAACATGACGCCGAAGCGCGACGCCAACAGGTCAAAACTCGCCGGCTCGAACGGATGCACCGTCGCATCCGCCAGCACGAAATCGAGCGGCAGGCCTTTTGGCGCAAACGCGCGCGCCTGCGACAGCATCGGGTCGGAGACGTCGAGGCCGAGCGCGAAGCCATCGGACGCGACAGCCTTCGCGAACGCGAACGTCGTCGCACCGGAGCCGCAGCCGACATCGAGCACGCGCTCGCCCGGCTTCGGCCTGGCGCGGTCGATCAGCACGTCGGCGATGGGTCCGAGCAAGCTTTCCTGGGCAGCGTGCCGATCGGCCCAGCGCTGCCCGCTCGGACCGTTCCAATAGGCGATCTGGTCGGCATTCTCTGCGTGTCCGCTTGGCTGTTCCATGGATCCCCTCCGGCAGCTTGGTCGAAAGACCCCGATGCCGAAAAGCAAGGACGCCGTCAACTGAGGCGGCCTGTTCGGTCCACCTGTCAGCGAGACGTTCTTGCGTTCACGCCGCACGACACGGCGTCAGAGGTTGACGGACCGCCGAGGTCTTCAACTGCCGACCTGCGCTACGCCGGATCATTCGGCCGCGAGCGAAACTCCGGTTCGCTTGGCGAGGACGCGGCGAAAGTCGGCTGCCAGCTCGTCGTAATAGTTGGCAAGCTCCTCGTAGAAGGCCCGACCGGCCTCATCAGGAGCTTCTTGAGCCGCTTTCATGCAGTGGGCGGCTTTCGACTCGTACCTTTCCAGCTTGATGCGAAGATCACTCATCACGGCGATACTCCACGCTGCCACAGGGAGCCGTAACGTTGGTTCGGATGGCGATCAAAAAGATGACCGAAAAAGGGCAATTTTGGACCCTTGGAGGGCGGCTCGTGGGCGTCCGATGCCAGGCGCAACGAGCCAGGACAGCCGCCAGCGGCCAAATCGGCGCGCCGTCAGCCGGAACTACCAAATTGGAATGATCGAGCCGCGGCGGCTCATGCGTCGCACTTCGCGCAAACACGCCCGGCAACAATGTCGGTAGATGAGGTCCAGCAGGGCACACATTGGCCACCCCTCCATCGTGAATTGCGGTGGACATTGGCCGACTCGCGGGCGGACACCTGTGACAATCATCACAAAGGCGGTCTTGCTCGAGCCCTGTTTGCGATGCGTTCGGGCCTTGCTCGAACACCCGCGGGAGGGCTAAAGAGGCGCCTTGGGGCGGTTAGCTCAGCTGGTTAGAGCATCTCGTTTACACCGAGAGGGTCCGCGGTTCGAATCCGTGACCGCCCACCAGCCTGCGCTCGCGCAGCGACGCAGGCTGCCACGCCGAATCCCAACGGGCGAAGGCGGGCTTTTTGCGGCGAGCTTCGGCTTGGCAAGCCAGCCTAATCCCCCGGCCTCCCCGGCAGCAACGGCACCGCGTCGATCCACACCGCCGCCGACTGGCACCAGATCTGCCTGACGGGCCGCAATTTGTCGCGCTGGCGGATTGAGCCCCAGCGGATGCCCCAATCGTCAGCCTGGTCGCCCTCGCCGCTGGTGAACAGCGGGGAACCGCAGTCGGCGCAGAAGTGCTGGAAGCGCATCCGGCCGTTGTCGCCGCGCTTGCCGTAGACTTTTGGCGTGCCGCTGGTCAGCCTGACGTCGGCCTTGCTACAGATCGCGGTCACCCGGAACGGCGATCCCGTCAGGGTCTGACAATCCCGGCAATGGCAGACCGACACCGTCTCGGGATCGATCTCGGCCTCGAAGGTGATCTGCCCGCAATGGCACTGCCCGTCGATCTGCATCGCCCTGATCCCTGCCCCCAAAAACAAAAACGGCGCCCGAAGGCGCCGTTTTATCATCTTTCGCTGAACCTCAGTGAGCGGTCAGTCCGCCGGCGGCCTCGTCCCCGTCCGGCTTCACCGTCACCTTGGTGTCCTCTTCCCAGACGATCGGCACCGGCTTCTTCACCAGCGCTTTGGCGACGACGTCGTCCAAACGCGACACCGGGATGATCTCCATGCCGCCCTTGATCGCATCGGAAATCTCCGTGAGATCCTTGGCGTTGTCCTCGGGGATCAGCACCGTCTTGATGCCGCCGCGGGCAGCGGCCAGCAGCTTCTCCTTCAGGCCGCCGATCGGCAGCACACGGCCGCGCAGCGTGATCTCGCCGGTCATCGCGACATCGTGGCGGACCGGAATGCCGGTCATGACCGAGATGATCGCGGTGGCCATCGCCACACCCGCCGACGGACCGTCCTTCGGCGTCGCGCCTTCCGGCACGTGCACGTGGATGTCGCGCCGGTCGAACAGCGGCGGCTCGATGCCGTAGACGATCGCACGCGAGCGCACGTAGGACGCCGCTGCCGAGATCGACTCCTTCATCACGTCGCGCAGATTGCCCGTGACCGTCATCTTGCCCTTGCCGGGCATCATGACGCCTTCGATCGTCAACAGCTCGCCGCCGACATCGGTCCAGGCAAGGCCCGTGACGATACCGACCTGCGGCTCGCTCTCGATCTCGCCGAAGCGGTACTTCGGCACGCCGAGCAACTCTTCCAGAGTCTTCTCGGTGACCTTGACCGACTTCTTCTTGGAGATCATCAGCTCCTTCACCGCCTTGCGGGCGAGTGTGGAGAGCTCACGCTCCAGATTACGCACGCCCGCTTCGCGGGTGTAGCGGCGGATCAACAGCAGCAGCGCGTCGTCGTCGATCGAGAACTCCTTGGAGTCCAGGCCGTGCTTGGACACCGCGTTCGGGATCAGATGCTTGCGCGCGATCTCGACCTTCTCGTTCTCGGTGTAGCCCGCGATCCGGATGATCTCCATGCGGTCCATCAGCGGCCCCGGAATATTGAGCGTATTCGCGGTCGTGATGAACATCACGTTGGACAGATCGTAGTCGACCTCGAGGTAGTGGTCGTTGAAGGTCCCGTTCTGCTCGGGGTCCAGGACCTCGAGCAGCGCCGAAGACGGATCGCCGCGGAAATCGGCGCCCATCTTGTCGATCTCGTCCAGCAGGAACAGCGGATTGGACGACTTCGCCTTCCGCATCGACTGGATGATCTTGCCGGGCATCGAACCGATATAGGTGCGGCGGTGACCGCGGATCTCGGCCTCATCGCGCACGCCACCGAGCGAGACGCGCACGAATTCGCGCCCCGTCGCCTTCGCGATCGACTTGCCGAGCGAGGTCTTGCCGACGCCGGGGGGGCCGACGAGGCAGAGGATCGGTCCGGTCAGCTTGTTGGCGCGCGACTGCACCGCGAGATACTCGACGATACGGTCCTTGACCTTCTCCAGCCCGTAGTGATCGGCATCCAGAACCGCCTGCGCCGATTCCAGATCCTTCTTCACCTTGGACTTCTTGTTCCACGGGATCGACAGCAGCCAATCCAGATAGTTGCGCACGACGGTCGCTTCCGCGGACATCGGCGACATCTGGCGCAGCTTCTTCAATTCATGCTGCGCCTTCTCGCGCGCTTCCTTGGAGAGCTTGGTCTTGGAGATCTTCTCTTCGAGATCGGCGAGTTCGTCGCGACCGTCGTCGTCGCCGAGCTCCTTCTGGATCGCCTTCATCTGCTCGTTGAGATAATACTCGCGCTGGGTCTTCTCCATCTGGCGCTTGACGCGCGAGCGGATGCGCTTCTCGACCTGCAGCACCGAGATCTCGCTCTCCATCAGGCCCAGCACCTTCTCGAGGCGCGTGGTGACCGACAGCGTCTCCAGGATTTGCTGGCGATCCGCAATCTTGACGGCGAGATGCGAGGCAACGGTGTCGGCGAGCTTGGCGAAATCGGTGATCGCTTGCACGACGCCGACGACCTCGGCCGAGATCTTCTTGTTGAGCTTCACATAGCTCTCGAAGTCGGACACGACCGAGCGCGACAGTGCCTCCGCCTCGACCGATTTCGCATCGGTGTCGGCGAGCGCAATCGCGGTCGCTTCGTAGTACTCGCTGCGATCAGTGTATTTCTGCACGCGCGCACGCTCGAGCCCTTCGACCAGCACCTTCACGGTGCCGTCGGGAAGCTTCAAGAGCTGAAGCACGCTGGCGAGCGTACCGGTCTCGTAAATGGCGTCGGGCGCCGGATCATCGTCGGACGCGTTCTTCTGCGTCGCGAGCATGATCAGCGCGTCGTTCTTCATCACCTCTTCGAGCGCGCGGATCGACTTCTCGCGACCGACGAAGAGCGGAACGATCATGTGCGGGAAGACGACGATATCGCGCAGCGGCAGCACGGGATAGGCGTGCGTTTCGCCATGGACGATGGTTGGCCGGGGTTTTGGATTAGTCATGGCCTTTTCCTTTTGCTTTGCCCCCTTGCACGCAGCCCGCCATGCTCATGCGCAACCGCCACAAGGTGCCGAGGTGATCCACAAAACCGGCCTACCATTCTAAGGTTGGACCGGGCTTGCCGGATCGGAACTGAGGCGAATCTTGAAGAGAATTTTCGCTCGCCGTCGACATTAGGTGGCTATCGACCGGGGGGGTGTCAAGTCATTGAAAGACGCGCGCCATCAGGCGCTTACGCACGCGTATAAGCGACGCAACATCGGCTGCGGAGAACCATTCCGCAGCCGCTACTATCAAAGACGATTGGAGCGTCCCAGCGCCGCAAATCAGGCGCTGGCGTTCTCGACGGCGCGATCGGACCGATCGGCGTAGATGTAGAGCGGACGGGCCGTACCTTCCACGACTTCGCGCGAAATCACGACTTCTTCCACACCTTCCAGGCCCGGCAGGTCGAACATGGTCTCGAGCAGGATCGCCTCGAGGATCGAACGCAGACCACGCGCGCCGGTCTTGCGCTCGATCGCCTTGCGGGCGACCGCGCCAAGCGCCTCGTCGGCGAAGGTCAGCTCGATGTTCTCCATCTCGAACAGCCGCTGGTACTGTTTCACCAGCGCGTTCTTCGGCTCGGTGAGAATCTTCTTCAGCGAGGTCTCGTCCAGATCCTCGAGCGTCGCCACGACCGGCAGACGGCCGACGAATTCGGGGATGAGACCGTACTTCAGGAGGTCCTCAGGCTCGACGTGGCGGAAGATCTCGCCGGTACGGCGATCCTCCGGCGCGAGCACCTGGGCGGCGAAGCCGATCGAGGTCGACCGCCCGCGCGCCGAGATGATCTTCTCGAGGCCGGCGAACGCACCGCCGCAGATGAACAGGATGTTGGTGGTATCCACCTGCAGGAACTCCTGCTGCGGATGCTTGCGGCCGCCCTGCGGCGGGACCGAAGCCACCGTGCCTTCCATGATCTTCAGCAGCGCCTGCTGCACGCCCTCACCCGACACGTCGCGCGTGATCGAGGGATTGTCGGACTTGCGGCTGATCTTGTCGATTTCGTCGATGTAGACGATGCCGCGCTGGGCGCGCTCGACATTGTAGTCGGCGGCCTGGAGCAGCTTCAGGATGATGTTCTCGACGTCCTCGCCGACATAGCCGGCTTCGGTCAGCGTCGTGGCATCGGCCATCGTGAACGGCACGTCCAGGATGCGGGCGAGCGTCTGCGCGAGCAGCGTCTTGCCCGAACCGGTCGGACCGATCAGCAGGATGTTCGACTTCGCGAGCTCAACGTCGTTGTGCTTGGTCTGGTGGTTGAGGCGCTTGTAGTGATTGTGCACCGCGACTGACAGGACCTTCTTCGCATGGCTCTGGCCGATGACGTAATCGTCCAGGACCTTGCAGATTTCCTTCGGCGTCGGAATGCCGTCGCGCGACTTCACGAGCGAGGATTTGTTTTCCTCGCGGATGATGTCCATGCAGAGCTCAACGCACTCGTCGCAGATGAAGACCGTGGGACCCGCGATCAGTTTGCGGACTTCGTGCTGGCTCTTGCCGCAGAACGAGCAATACAGTGTGTTCTTGGAGTCGCTCGTGCCGACCTTACTCATTCATGTCTCCGTCCGCGGTTCGATCCCGCTCCGCTCGATCGCTCCATTCCGGCACGCATGCCGTATGAAGTTCAAATAGAGCAAATTCCGTACCAAAAAAGACCCTACGCGTTACATCCCGTGCGAATCACGGTCACTCGATTCTCCGCGATCATAGCCGATCAATCGTAGCCAACCATGCTGTCACCCGACTATCAAGAATTCGCTAATCGAGGGGGCGCTGGCTACCCGTGACAATACCGTGATTTCACGTCTTGGCACGGACGAAGTGATCGAAATCGCCCCGGAGTTGCTGGATTGCCACGAAAAACAAGCACGAAAGCGGAACTTTCTGCCTGTCGCGGGGCGCAACACTGTTTTTTGCGCCGCCGCGTAGTGCGCCGTTAACGTGAACGTCGCCCTGACGATCCCGAGAAATCCCCATAGGTATTCCAGGGATCGATGTTGCAGCCCCGTTCGCGTTACTGCGGTTTCGCCGCCGGCTCTTCGGCGCGCTTGTCGATGACCCTGTCGACCAGGCCGAACTCCTTGGCGTCGTTCGCGGTCAGGAACTTGTCGCGTTCCAGCGCGTCCTCGATCGTCTTGTAGGTCTGACCGGTGTGCTTCACGTAGATCTCGTTGAGCCGCTTCTTCAGGTTCAGGATTTCCTGCGCGTGCAGCATGATGTCGGTGGCCTGGCCCTGGAAGCCGCCGGAGGGCTGATGCACCATGATGCGCGCGTTCGGCAGCGAGAAGCGCATATCCTTTTCGCCGGCGCAGAGCAGCAGCGAGCCCATCGAGGCGGCCTGGCCCGTGCACAGCGTCGAGACCGGCGGGCGGATGAACTGCATGGTGTCGTAGATCGCGAGGCCCGACGTCACCACGCCGCCCGGCGAGTTGATGTACATCGAGATTTCTTTCTTCGGATTTTCCGCTTCAAGGAACAGGAGCTGCGCGACCACCAGCGTCGACATGCCGTCTTCGACCGGCCCGGTCAGGAAAATGATGCGCTCCTTCAACAGGCGCGAGAAGATGTCGTAGGCGCGCTCGCCACGGTTGGTCTGCTCGACCACCATGGGCACGAGGTTCATGTAGGTTTCAACCGGATCGCGCATGAGTCACCTAGGGTTTTAGGAGGCGGACATTGCCAGTCTTGGCTGCCAGTTTAGCTGGATTTGCCGGAAGGCCGATGGACGCCAGTGATGCAGGAAGTGGGTAGAGGTAGAACGCTTGGTATAAGACTTGGTACAGGGCGTACCGACAGATATAGCCCAATTCGCGCCAGACAAGTGCGGAGCGAATTAAGGCTTAATCCACGGGGCACTTGAAGCTGATTCTCGCAAATAGGCCCAGCCAGCCAGTTGGCTAGCCGGGCCCCTTTGATGATCATCCTTAATGGAAGGCTGTTCTTGAGCCCCGTTCCGATGGAATTGGAACGGGGCTCTAGATTCTAAGTTTGACGCGTTTTCTTTACGCGAACCGGTATCCACTTCGCTCGAAAACGCTCTAGAGCCTTCAGGCTGCGGTCTTTTCCGCGTCCTCGTCCTTGTACAGGTCCTCGCGCGAGACCTTCTTCTCGGTCACGTTGGCGAGTTCGAGGATGAAGTCGACGACCTTGTCCTCGTAGATCGGTGCACGAAGCTGGGCCAACGCCTGGGCGTTGCTGCGGTAATAGTCCCAGACTTCCTTCTCGCGGCCCGGCATCGAGCGAGCGCGCTCGATCACGGCGCGGCCGACCTCGTCGTCGGTCACGGTGATCTTGTTCTTCTCGCCGATCTCGGACAGCACGAGGCCGAGCCGCACACGGCGGTCTGCGATCTTGCGGTACTCGTCCTTGGCCTTGTCTTCGGTGGTATCCTCGTCCGCGAAGGTCTTGCCGGCCGAATCCATCTCGGCCTTGACCGAGTTCCACATCAGATTGAACTCCTCGTCGACGAGCGACGGCGGCGCTTCGAAGCGATGCGCCTCGTCGAGGCGGTCGAGCAGCGCACGCTTGACGCGCTGGCGCGTCGCGCCGGCGAACTCGGCAGCCAGACGCTCGCGCGCGGCTTCCTTCAGCTTGTCCAGCGATTCGAGGCCCAGCGTCTTGGCGAACTCGTCATCGATCGCGACGTCCTGCGGCGCCTCGATCGAGGTCGCGGTGGTCTCGAACTCGGCCGGCTGGCCGGCGAGCTTGTCGTTCATGTAGTTCTTGGGGAACGACACTTTCAGCGTGCGCGTCTCGCCCGCGCCGATGCCGGTGAGCTGCTCCTCGAAGCCGGGGATGAAAGTATTGGAACCGATCGCGACCTGGATGCCCTCGCCGGTGCCGCCCTCGAAGACTTCGCCGTTGATGGTGCCCTTGAAGTTGATGGTGACGCGGTCGCCCGACTCGGCCTTGGCGCCCTCGGCCTTGGCCGCATAGCCGCGGTTGCTGTCGGCGATGCGCTTGATGGCTTCGTCGACATCGGTGTCGGACACGTCGGCGACAGGCTTCTCGACCTGGAAGCTCTTGAAGTCGGCGAGCGCAATCGCGGGCACCACTTCGATCGCGACCGTGTAGGTCAGATCGGTCTTGCCGTTGAGCAGCTCCTCGACCTCGGCCTGCTCGGTCGGCATGGTGATCTTCGGCTCGGTCGCAAGGCGGAAACCGCGGTCGGAGAACAGCTGCGTGTTGGTGTCGCGGATGGTCTGGTCGATGGTCTCGGCCATCACCGAGCGGCCATAGACCTTCTTCAGGTGAGCGACCGGCACCTTGCCGGGGCGGAAGCCGTTGATGCGGACCTTGTCCTTGAGATCGACGAGTTTGGCACCAGCCTTGGCGTCGAGATCAGACGCGGGAACGCTGATCTTGAACTCGTGCTTCAAACCTTCCGAGAGGGTTTCTGTGACCTGCATGGCGTCCAATCTTCTTCTCGCTCGGCCCCGGCACGCATGCGTCGGGACGCTGTCATTAATCGAACCGGCGCGAGGCAAGACGCCTCAACGCCGGTGGTTCATCGGACCACTTCCGCCGGAAACACTCCGTGAGGAAGCAGCCCTTCGGTAATCCGTGCAAACGCTGAAAGCGCTTGGTGCGGGCGGAGGGACTCGAACCCCCACAACTTTCGTCACTGGAACCTAAATCCAGCGCGTCTACCAGTTCCGCCACGCCCGCGTGAATTTGCATCAAGACCGGCCGCGATGCCGCGGGCGGCCGGGCTTATAGCATGTGCCTGACTGTTCGCAGCAAAAAAATGGCCCGATAGCGGCAGGCTTTAAGTAGGCGCGACGGCTGGACTTATCCAGCGCTTCATGGTCCGCATCGAGCCATGAAAACGCGGATCTCTGACCCGACCCGGCGCGAGGTTTTGGCCGGACTTGGAGCTGGACTTGGAGCCGGACTTGGAGCCTCCGCAGCCGGGTTGATCGCCGGCGGCGCGGCCCCCGCTGTCACCGCCCAACTCGCCCTGCAGGCAAGGCCGGCAACCCTGGCGCTCAAGCCGGGCCAGCCGGCGACACCGATCTGGGAGCTGGCCGCCGTAAGCCACATCGGGAACGTCCGTCTCAAGCGAGGCGACCGCTGCGAGGTAGTCTTCCGGAACGACCTGCCTGTCCCGCTTGCGCCAGTCTGGTACGGCCTGAATGGCCCGGCCGCGGCCGACCCGTTGCGAGGGCGTACGCCGACTGCGCCGGATGTGACTGAAACCTCAATTGTTTCAATACCAAATGCAGGAACTCTGGCAGCCGACTTCCGCCTCTTCGAAGACGGTCTGAAGCTGCCCGCGCGTCCGCTTCCGATCATCGCCGGCGAGACAAATCGCGTCGCCGTCGACCGCGACGAGGTCTTGTTGATCGAGGAATGGCGGCTGCGGCCAGATGGGACCGCGCTTCCGCCCGGCCGCGCCCCTGGGGACACGACACCGCTCTTTACCCTCAATGGCCGGACTTCATTCGAACTCTCAGCCGCAGCCGGCGAGCGGCTGCGGCTGCGCTTTATCAACGGCTCGCAACGTTCTGTTCTGGCGATCAAATTGGAAGGCCACGAGGTCCAGGTGATGGCCCTGGACGGACAGCCGGCCGAGCCATTCCCGGCGCGCAACGGCGCCCTGGTGCTCGCCCCCGGCGCACGCGCCGACGCCTTCGTGGATGCAGCCACATCGGCCCCATTCCTGTTGCATGACGGCAAGGAGGCGCGCCAGGTCGGGAGCCTCACGATATCAGGCAAGCTCGAGCGGCGCGCGCCGCTGTTGCCGCCACAGCCGCTCCCCCTGAACGACCTCCCCGAGAAGCTCGACCTCAAAGGCGCCCTGCGGTTCGATGTCGCGCTCGGCGCGCCCGACGCCGGCTGGGCACGGCCTGCAAGCTTCTCCGTCTCCTCCAATCCCGTCTTCCGCGCCAGGGCCGGCCGCACCGTCGTGCTGGCCCTCAAGAACCCCGGACCGGCCACGACCGTGTTTCACCTGCACGGCCATCATTTCCGCCTGCTCGACAAGCTCGACGACGGCTGGAAGCCCTACTGGCTCGACACGCTCGCAATCGAGCCCGGCCAAACCCAGCGCGTCGCGTTCGCGGCGACCTCACCCGGACCCTGGCTGATCGAATCCGTCGTGACCGACTGGGCCGCGCCACGGCTGGTGCGCTGGTATGGGGTGGAGTGAGCGACTACCGCCGCGTCCAGAGGTAGCGAGCGTCAGGCTCCCGCTCCTCGTTCCGCGCCCCGTCGGTTTGTTCAACCAGTGCGAACCCGCGCGTCTCATAGAAGCGCCGCGCCGGCGCGTTGCGCTGGAAGGTCCAGAGCTCCAGCCGGTCGCTGGCCCGCTTGGCGACATCAAGGAGTTCTGTGCCGACGCCGCGCCCCCGTGCGACGGGCAGTACATAGAGCTGCTCAACCCAACCTTCGTGGAAGGCGATGATCCCGCTCAGGACGTCATCATCGAACCGCCCCCACACACGGCACGTCGTGAATACGCGCTCGCGGTAGAACCAGCGGTCCTCATCGGGCGTGTGCAGCCCAACGAGCCACGGCATCGCCTGGTCGAACGCTATCCGATGGACCTGCGCGGCCGCGCCCATGTCGGTGAGCGCGAGCTGCCTGAGCACTAGTACTCCACCCCGAGCGCATTATAGATCCGCCGGTGCACGGCCGGCAGCGTCTCGGTCAGGTCCTCCGCGATCAGGCCGGGCCCCGCCTCGCTTCCCGCCTCGCCATGCATCCAGACGCCGATGCTGGCGGCCTCGAAGGCCGGCACACCTTGGGCGAGAAGGCCCGCAATGATGCCGGCGAGCACGTCTCCGGCGCCGGCGGTGGCGAGCCAGGGCGGCGCGTTGGCGGCGATGGTGGCGCGCCCGTCGGGCGCGGCGATGGTGGTATCCGGCCCCTTCAGCAGCACGACCGCACCACAGCGCTCGGCGGCGGCGCGGACGCGCTCCAGCTTCGAGCGGCCCGGATGTTTGTTGCTGAGGTCGGAGAACAGGCGCGGAAATTCACCCTCGTGCGGCGTCAGCACGACCGCACTGTCCTCAGAGGACTTGATCGATTCAAACAGCCGCTCGGGGTTTGCGGCAAAGCTCGTCAGCGCATCCGCGTCCAGCACCAGATGCCGCTGCGCGTGAAGCGCCGTGTGGACCAGATCGCAGGTGCGATCGCCGACGCCCGCGCCGGGTCCGATCAGGCAGGTATTGTAGCGTTTGTCGCCGAGCAACGCGCCGAATTCGACCGCTGTGTCGCAGGCGCGAACCATCACCGCGGTGAGCGCGCTGGCATTGATCGCGAGCGCATCGCGCGGGGTCGCCAGTGTCACGAGGCCCGCTCCGGCCCGCAAAGCCCCACGGGCGGCGAGCCGCGCCGCGCCGGTCGCGGCGGCATCGCCCGAGACCGCCAGCACGTGGCCCCGTGCGTATTTATGGCCGTCGATGCGCGGCACCGGAAAGGCGGTGCCCCAGAAATCCGGATCGTTCTCGAAGGTCCGCGGCGCGATCTCGTCCAGCACCTGTGCGTCGATGCCGATGTCGGCGACGCGCACGTGGCCGCAATGCATCCGGCCGGGCAGCAGCAAATGCGCCGGCTTCTTGCGGAAGAAGGTGACGGTCTCGGTGGCGTTCACCGCCGCACCCATCACAGCTGCGCTGGTGCCGTTGATGCCGCTCGGCAGGTCGACCGCGAGCACCGGGGCGCCGTTGGCGTTGATCGCTTCGATCATCGCATGCGCCTCGCCGTCGACCGGGCGACTGAGGCCCGCGCCGAACAGCGCATCGATGATCAGCGCGGGCTTGCCGATCGCCTGCGGATTGAACGGCAGCACCGGGTGCTTCCAGCCGCGCGCCGCGGAGGCCGCGTCACCCTGGAGCTGGTCGCGCTCGCACATCAGGATCACCGAGACGTCGCGCCCTTGCGCGGCGAGCTCAGCGGCTGCGACAAAACCGTCGCCGCCATTGTTGCCGGGACCGGCCACGATCAGGATCGGCCCCTCCTCCACCAGCGCATTGGCGGCCTCCGCGACCGCCTGCCCCGCGCTAAGCATCAGCTTGAAGCCGGGCGTGCCTGCCGCAATACTGAGCTGGTCGGCACGCTGCATTTCAGCGTTGGTCAGAACTTCCATGCCACTTCCCTGGTCCAAACGCCTTTTCAACAGGCACGTTCCGTAAGGCCCACCCGGCAGAACAACGATTTGCACAGATATTGAACCGATTGCCTATTTCGTAGTCTGCGGTATTTTGAGCCAGTCGGCTCCACCTATCAGAGATGCGCGTTAAAAGGCTGATAACGCTCCAATAATCAGGGCATTTGCAACTTGGCATAGACCCTGCTTTCGAGGAAGCCGCTTCGGTTCGTCGTGCTCACTGGCAATCTATCAGGGTGTGGCCGGCCGTTGTTGCCGGGCTGGTCAGGCATCCCGGCATAGCGAAGACAAGATCGTGCGTTAAGAAATGCGCATCCTGACGAAGACGTTGCTATTTGATCGAAAGGCCGGGAGGCGCGCAGTGAAGAAAATCGAAGCCATCATCAAGCCATTCAAGCTCGACGAGGTGAAGGAAGCGCTTCAGGAAGTCGGCCTGCAAGGCATCACCGTGACCGAGGCCAAGGGCTTTGGCCGCCAGAAGGGCCACGCCGAGCTTTACCGCGGCGCAGAATACATCGTCGATTTCCTCCCCAAGGTGAAGATCGAGATCGTGATCGGCGACGATCTGGTCGAGCGCGCCATCGACGCGATCCGCCGCGCCGCGCAGACCGGGCGCATCGGCGACGGCAAGATTTTCGTCTCCAATATCGAAGAGGCGATCCGCATCCGGACCGGCGAATCCGGGCTGGACGCTATCTGAGCCGGGTGCTATCCCGCATTTTGCGACACTCCGACAAGAAAAAGGCTGCTTCGGCGGCCTGATTTTGTTTGTGCGCTCGCGCGCGAACTCGCCAAAAGCGAGAACAATCTTGCTCACCTGGAAACCGACCCGCAGAGCCAAAAGGGGTATGCATGAAGACCGCCAAAGACGTCCTGAAATCGATCAAGGACAACGACGTCAAATACGTCGACCTGCGCTTCACCGATCCGCGCGGCAAGTGGCAGCACGTGACGTTCGACATCAGCATGATCGATGAGGACATTTTCGCCGAAGGGACGATGTTCGACGGCTCCTCGATCGCCGGCTGGAAGGCGATCAACGAGTCCGACATGTGCCTGATGCCGGATCCGGTGACCGCGACGATCGACCCGTTCTTCGCCGAGACCACCATGGTCATCACCTGCGACGTGCTCGAGCCGACCACCGGCGAGCCCTACAACCGCGACCCCCGCGGCATCGCCAAGAAGGCCGAGGCCATGGTGAAGTCGATGGGCGTGGGCGACAGCGTGTTCGTCGGCCCCGAAGCCGAGTTCTTCGTGTTCGACGACGTGCGCTTCTCCGCCAACCCCTACAACACCGGCTTCCGTCTCGACTCCTCGGAGCTGCCGACCAACTCCGACACCGAATATGAAGGCGGCAATCTCGGCCACCGCGTCCGCACCAAGGGCGGCTACTTCCCGGTGCCGCCGCAGGACTCCGTGCAGGACATGCGCTCCGAAATGCTCGGCGCCATGGCCAAGATGGGCGTCAAGGTCGAGAAGCATCACCACGAAGTCGCGTCCGCCCAGCACGAGCTCGGCATGAAGTTCGACACGCTGACGCTGATGGCCGACCACATGCAGATCTACAAGTACTGCATCCACCAGGTCGCGCACATCTACGGCAAGACCGCCACCTTCATGCCGAAGCCGGTCTATGGCGACAACGGCTCGGGCATGCACGTGCACCAGTCGATCTGGAAGGACGGCAAGCCGGTGTTCGCCGGCAACAAGTACGCCGACCTGTCGGAGACCTGCCTTCACTACATCGGCGGCATCATCAAGCACGCCAAGGCGATCAACGCCTTCACCAACCCGTCGACCAACTCCTACAAGCGCCTGGTCCCGGGCTATGAGGCCCCCGTGCTGCTCGCCTACTCCGCGCGCAACCGCTCGGCCTCCTGCCGCATCCCCTACACCGCTTCGCCGAAGGCCAAGCGTGTCGAGGTGCGCTTCCCCGATCCGCTCGCCAATCCCTATCTCGGCTTCGCCGCGATGCTGATGGCCGGCCTCGACGGCATCAAGAACAAGATCGATCCGGGTCCGGCGATGGACAAGGACCTCTACGACCTGCCGAAGGAAGAGCTGAAGCAGATCCCGACGGTGTGCGGCTCGCTCCGCGAGGCGCTCGAAAACCTCGACAAGGACCGCGGCTTCCTCAAGAACGGCGGCGTGTTCGACGACGACTTCATCGACAGCTACATCGAGCTGAAGATGACCGAGGTCGAGCGCTTCGAAATGACCCCGCACCCGGTCGAGTTCGACATGTACTATTCGGGCTAAGCGGCCCAAACTCTCTGCGACAAGCAAAAGGCGCTCCGCGAGGAGCGCCTTTTCGTTTTGGGGAGTCGCAGGGTGGATTACGCTAACCCACCCGGCAGGACACGACGCGCCCAATCACCACGTTGCAGTGAAGGCGCGCTGGAGCTCGGCCGGAACCGTCACCCCGCCCGCGATCAGCAATTGAGTGAGAACACGGGCCTTCTGCGGATTGAGGTCCTCGGACACGACGAACCCGTTCTTGTCGTCGTCAACCTCGACATTCCTGGTGACAAAGCCGGATCGAACCCGCGTCGAGCGGACGACGACGATGCCCTTCTTCGCCGCCGCTTCGAGCGCATCGAGAGCCTGCTTCGACGTGTTGCCGTCGCCGACGCCGGCCAGCACGATGCCCTTGGCGCCGTGGGAAATGGCATCCTCGATCGGAACGGCGTCCATGTTGGCATGCGAGTAGACGATCTCGACGCGCGGCAATTGCTCGCCTGCCGGGAGCGGATAGGTCGTGCGCTTGAAGCCGGCGGCCTGGGTCATGAAACGGATGCCGCCGGCGGTGTCGACATAGCCGATCGGGCCGTCATTGGGGGAGCTGAACGTCTCGATGCTCGTGGTGTTGGTCTTGGTGATCGAGCGGGCGCTTTGGATCTTGTCGTTCAGCACGGCCATCACGCCACGGCCGCGAGAGCGCGGATCGGCCGCCACCTGCACCGCTTCGTACAGATTGCCGGGGCCGTCCGCACTCACCGCCGTGGCCGGACGCATCGAACCGACGATCACCACCGGCTTGTCGCCGCGCACGACATTGTCGAGAAAGAACGCGGTCTCCTCGAGCGTATCCGTGCCGTGGGTGATGAGGATTCCATCGGCTTCATTCTTGTCGAAGGCGTCCTGGATGCGGCGGGCCAGGGCAAACCAGACCTTGTCGTTCATGTCCTGGGATCCGATCGACGAAATCTGCTCAGCGTTCAGCTTCGCGAGCTTGTCCAGGCCCGGCACCGACTGCATCAACTGTTCGCCGGTGATCTGGCCGGATTTGTACGCGCCAGTCGCGCGCGCGTCGGCCTGGCCTGCGATGGTGCCTCCCGTCGCAAGCACGAGAATGCGCGGCAGGCTCGCCGCCGTCGCGTCCTTGCCCGGCTCTGCGGCCTGCGCCGCATCGATCCCCCACGACCAAAGTGCGAGGGCGACCAGCGGGACGGTGAGCATCAATGTCCGATTTCGGCGGCGGCTTGCTGGTCTGGCGGCGTGCTTCGTCATCGAATTTTCCTCCCGTTTAAGTTGGGAGCAATATTCGACACCTCCATTTGGGCCGAAGATGGGTCATCCTGCCGCTGATGGCTACGGGTTGTCGCGCCGCGGCACAAAATGGTCGAGCAGGCCCGTCGGCAGCGGAAAGACGATGGTCGACGACCGTTCGCCCGCGATGTCGTGCAGGGCCGCGAAATAACGTAGCTGCATCGCCTGAGGCTCCTGCGCGAGAATCCGGCCGGCTTCGACGAGCTTTTCGGCAGCCTGCTGCTCGCCCATCGCATTGATCACCTTGGCCCGCCGCAACCGCTCCGCCTCGGCCTGTTTGGCAATCGCGCGCACCATGGTTTCATTGAGATCGACGTCCTTGATCTCGATGCCGGTGACCTTGATGCCCCAGACGTCGGTCTGCTTGTCGAGGATCTCCTGGATGTCCGCGTTCAACCTGTCGCGCTCGGCCAGCATCTCGTCGAGCTCGTGCTTGCCGAGCACCGAGCGCAAGGTGGTCTGGGCGAGCTGGCTGGTGGCGGCCATGTAATCGCCGACCTTGATGATGGCCCGTTCGGGGTCGACGATGCGGAAGTACAGAACGGCGTTGACCTTGACGGAGACGTTGTCCCGCGAAATCACGTCCTGCGGCGGCACGACCTGCACCATCACCCGCAGATCCACCTTCACCAGTTGCTGCACGATCGGAATGAGGATGATGAGGCCCGGGCCCTTCACGCCGGTAAAGCGGCCGAGCGTAAAGATGACGCCACGCTCGTATTCGCGCAGGATTCGAATAGCCTGGGACAGGAACATGATGACAAGCAACGCGAGCGCCGCATAGGTCAGATATTCCAGCATCATGATGTACCTCCCTCGCCTGTTGGTGCGCGCCGAATCAGCAGCGTCAGGTCGACGATGTTGGCGACTTCGACCGTCTCTCCGGGCTTGAACGTTTCGGCGCCGCGCGCCTGCCAGCGCTCACCATGGGCAAAGACATGACCTTCGTTCCCATTCCAGTCGAGAACCTCGGCGGGCAAGCCTCGCATGGCCTGCGCGCCGACCAATGCAGGGGCCCTGCCGACGCGCCGAAGCGAACCGAGCACGACGAGCGCAAAGCCGGCGAACACTGCCGCAGTGATGCCGATCACCCACCACGACAGGTGGTAGCCCGGCGCCTCGCCCCTGAAAAGCATCAGCGCTCCCAGCACGAAAGCGATGATCCCTCCGAGCCCGATCACCACGGTCGGGTTGAAGGCTTCGATGGTGAGAAGCACGAGTCCAACCAGCATCAGGGCGAGGCCGGCATAATTGATCGGCAGCAGATTGAGCGCATAGAGGCCGATCAGCAGGCAGATCGCGCCGACGACTCCGGGGGCGACGGCTCCAGGAGACATGAACTCGAAGATCAAGCCGTAGATGCCGACCATCAGGAGAATGAACGCCACGTTCGGATCGGTGATGACCGCCAGGAAGCGGGATATCGGTCCGGGATCGATGGCTTCAACGACGGCATCCTTTGTCACCAGGCGTTGCGTCTTGCCGCCTGCGACCTCGACCACGCGACCATCGATCTGCCTCAGCAATTCGGCCTGATCGCGCGCGACGAGATCGATGGCATGAGCCTCTAGCGCGGCGTTGGCAGAGAGCGTGGCAGCCTCACGGACCGCCTTCTCCGCCCAGTCCACATTGCGGTTGCGCAGCTCCGCAAGGCTGCGGATGAAGGCAACCGCATCATTGGTCGCCTTTGCCGTCATCGCATCCTTGGGCTGATCCTTGGACTCGCTCTGCTGGTCACCGTCCTTCTTGTCCTTGCCGCCCTTGTCCGCCGGTCCGCTCGGAAGACCCGGCAGCGGCCCGCCGATCTGCACCGGCGTCGCGGCGCCAATATTGGTGCCCGGCGCCATCGCCGCGATGTGGGTCGCATAAAGGATATAGGTCCCCGCGCTCGCCGCGTGGGCGCCGGAGGGCGCGACGTAACCGACCACAGGGATCGGCGAGGCCAGCACATCCGCGATGATCTCGCGCATGCTGGAATTGAGGCCGCCGGGCGTGTTCAGTCTCAGAAGCACGACCTCGGCACGCCGTTCGCTTGCCTTGGCCAAAGCCTCCTTGACGTAGCTGGCGGACGCAGGGCCGATGGCTCCGTCGATCGAAACGATCAATGCAAGACGGCCGTTCTCCTCCGCTGAGCTGGGAAGGAGGCAGCAGATCAAAGCCACGACGCCAATCGCCGCAACGAGGGCCGCCTTCATGGTCTGCACGGCAGGGCTCCCTTGCAGAGCATATGGTGCGCGTCTTGCGAACCTCAATGCGGCCGCGTGCGGGCCATGGTCGTGATTGTGATTGTGCGATGCAATGGAAAAACGTCCCGCAGATCGATTGAGCACAGGGCGGTGGCGAACCATGCCTTGGGCTGGTCCGCCCGCGCACGCTGCGCTGCTACGGCCGTCGGACCCGCACGCCATCCGCGCCGATCGTGCCGAACATGCCGGCGATGATCTCAGGCGTCGGCTGCATGCCGCCGAGCGACCAGTGCGCCGGCTCCTGCTCCTCGATCCTGACCCAGACGTTGCGGCGGAAATCCGGGTTGCCCTGCCCTTCGACCTCGACCAGGAGATCGGTGACGCGCTCGAGCAGGGTCTTCTTTTGCCCGGCATCCAGGATGCCGCGGACGGTGGAAATGGTGACGTAAGGCATGTCTCTCTCCAATGATGTCGTGTGACGACGGCACGAGACTGGACCTGACAGCGCCGGCAAGGCAGTGGCGGATAAGACAGAGATCGGGCAATTTCCGCCACACAGCCCTGCGCCGATCGGCTAGGATCGCCGCGCCTGTCCTGGAGGTCTCATGAAGCTCGCAATTCTGGCGCTGGAAGGCTGCATGCATTCGGCGATCGCCGGGATCGCCGACATCCTGTCGCTTGCCAATCACGTGATGCAGCAGAGCGGTGCGAAAACGCGCTTCGCCTGGGAGGTGCTTTCGCTCGACGGCAAGCCGGTGCGTGCCGGCGGCGGCCAGATGGTCGCCGTCGATAGCGCGGTCGGCAAACGCGGTCGCTTCGACGCGATCCTCGTCCCCGGCAACCTCGTCGATCACGTCACGGCGGAACGCCTGCAACCGCTATATGCCCGCGCCGGCGCCTGGCTTCGGCAGCAGCATGCGAGCGGCCGGCTGATCGGCGCATTCTGCAGCGGCGTGTTCCTGCTTGCAGGCAGCGGCCTGCTCGACCACCGTCGCGCCACCATCACCTGGTGGCTGCAAGGCGAGCTGCGGCAGCGCCATCCCACCATCGACCTCGCCGCCGACGCCGTCATCACGGTCGCGGACCGCATCGTCTGCGCGGCCGGACCGATGTCGTGGGTTAACCTCCTGCTCAGGCTGATCGAGATGGTCGACGGCAAGGCGATTGCAAAGCTCTGTGCGGACTACGTCGTCATCGACACCGCGCAACGCACCCAGTCGATCTTCATGCCCGTCGGCTATTTGCTGTCGCAGGACCCGCTGCTGACCCGGGCCGACCTGCTGGTTCGCCGCACCGGCAAGAGCCCGATGACGGTCAAGCGCCTCGCCGATGCGCTCGGCCTCAGCGAGCGCACGCTGAACCGGAAGTTCCAGGAGCTCACGCGCGAGCCGCCGCAAGCCTTCATCATGCGCCGCCGCGTCGAGCACGCGCGCACGCTGCTGGAGACGACGGCGCAGCCGATCAAGACCATCGCACGCACGGCCGGCTATGAGGACGAGAGCAGCTTTCGCAAGGCGTTCCGCAAGCTGACCCTGATGTCGCCCCAGGCCTATCGCGCGAGACGGATGGTGCAGACGGCGTAAACTGCGAAACCAAGCGTCGCTCAGTGGAGAGCTGCGAGCGAGCTTCTTGTTACGCCACCGCACGCTGGCGTACGACCATCGCCTCGCCGAACGCCTCGAACAGCTTGCGGTTGATCGGATTGCGCTGCGGGTCGTATTCGGCGTGCCATTGTACGCCGAGCGCGAAGGTCGGGGCTTCCGCGATGCGGATCGCCTCGATGGTGCCGTCCTCGGCGACGCCCTCGATCAGCACGCGCTTGCCGGGATCGAGAATACCCTGGCCATGCAGCGAATTGACCCTGATCTTCTCGCAGCCGAGCAGCCGCGCGAAGGCGCCTCCGGGCGTGAGGTCGACGTCGTGACGGTCGGCGAACACCACGGTCGGATCGGGATGAATCTCGCCGTTCTCGAGCCTGGGCATGCGGTGGTTCATGCGGCCGGGGATTTCGCGGATCTCCGGATGCAGCGAGCCGCCGAAGGCGACGTTCATCTCCTGCAGGCCCCGGCAGATGCCGAACAGCGGAATGCCGCGGGACACGCAAGCGACCGAGAGCGCCAGCGCCACCTCGTCGCGGTGGATGTCGTAGGGCTCGTGCCGCTCGCACGGATCGACATTGAAACGGGTCGGATGGACGTTGGCGCGGGCGCCGGTGAGCACGATCCCGTCGACCACATCGAGCAGCGCGCCGATATCGGTGATGTCGGGCGCTCCCGCAAACATCATCGGCAGGCCGCCGGAAACCTCGGCCACAGCGCGCAAATTGCGCTCGCCGACCATCTGGACCTGAAATCGATTTTCGACGCGATGGGCGTTCCCGATCACGCCGACGACCGGCTTTCTCATCTCCCGTTCCGACCTCCCGCGTAAGAAGATTCTCCAAACATGCCCTTGGGATGGAACAAATTCAACAGAAGGGATCGCGGGACGGCAATGCTATTTTCGCGCAAATGCCTCCCGGGCCTCGGTTGTCCCCACGACGGGCAGGCCGGCGGCCTTCAGCGCGGTTGCCGCCGGATCGTCCGGCGTGGCCAGCCAGGGCAATTTCGCCTCGATTCCGCGCGTCACGGGCTCCCCGAGCACCCCGCCGAAATCGATCGGCCAAAACCCGTTGGGCACCACCTCGGCGGTGAGGGCACGGACGGCGTAGCCGTCGCCCAGAACCGCATCCGCATGGTCGCCGGCGACAAGGCGCGCGGTCTTGGGGTCTTTGGGATCGCCAAAGCTCACGAGCACGGGGATCAGCTCCCCCTGCACCGGGACCATGCCGGCCTGCCGGCTGATATCGTTGAACGAGACGCGGTTGCCGCGCGCGGCGCCATAGGCACGGAGCGCGACATAGTTGATGTCGTCGAGGTCAAGCTTGCCGCCCTGCTGATGCGCCAGCAATGCCACCAGGTTCTTGCCTTTGCCGCCGTCTTGGCCGAGATCGACGAACACGGCCTCCCCGCGCATCGTGGTGCGGCCGCCGCGGTTATAGTTGCGGTCAGGCACCACGGCGAGAACACCGGACCCCGTCTTGATCCCGTCAGGCGTCGTCACCTCGACCGTGAGGCGGTATTTGTGGCCGGGCCGGTTGATCCGGATCTGGTCGCCGATCACGATCACGGCCAGAAGCCCGAGCAGACCGGCCCATTTGCTGATGAAACTCAAGCGCCCCCCACCTGTTTTCTCCTCATCGCTCTGCACCGTTCGCGCGACAGCGTCAAACCAGCGCGTTGACGCGGTCTTGATCGGAAGCGCGTTTGTCGAAAGAGTGCCCCGCCCGCAGCCGCCGAAAAGGACATGATGTGACCATCCTCGCAGACCAACGCCCCACGACCCGCACCGATCTGGCTTGGGCAATTTCGGTCGGCGGCATCGGCGTCGTGCTGTTCACGGCGATGCTGGTCTTCACCTGGTATTTTGCGACCACGCTGCTGCTGATCTTCACCGGCATGCTGCTCGGCGTCGGCCTCAACGCACTGACCAACGCGCTCGGCCGCCGCGTGCACCTGCCGCATCCGGTCCGGCTCGCGATCGTCTGCGTCGTGCTTGCGGTGCTGCTCGCGGGCGTCGCCTATCTCGGCGGCGCCACCATCGCCGAGCAGGCCTCGCTGCTGAGCAAGACCATCAAGTCGCAGATCGGCAACGTGAAGACCTTCCTGGACAACCACGGGATCGACACCAGCTTCTTCGATCTCGGCAACGCTGCGTCCGACACTTCGGCCAATCCACCATCGGACTCGACACCCTCGCCAGCAGCCCCCCCGCGCGGTTCCTTGCCCGGCGCCGGCGCGCTGGCCTCCAGCGGTGGCGCGATCGTGAGCCAGACCTTCAAGCTCCTGCTCGGCACCATCCACGGCGTGGGAAACATCTTCATCGTGCTGTTCCTGGGGCTGTCCTTCGCCGCCCAGCCCGGCGTCTATCACGACGGCCTGTTGTTCCTGGCGCCGGCGAGGCATCGCACCCGCGTCACCCTGATCATCGACGGCATCAGCGAGACGCTGGAACGCTGGCTGATCGCGCAGATCGTCGTGATGATTGCGGTTGGCATCGTGACCTGGATCGGGCTTGCCATCATCGGCATCCCGGGCTCGTTCATCCTAGGGATTCAGGCGGGCCTGCTCGCCTTCATTCCGACCGTCGGCGCCATCATTGCCGGCGTCGTCGTGGTGCTCGCGAGCCTCGCCTCGGGCTGGATTCCGGCGCTGTCGGCCTTCCTTCTCTTCATGGGCGTGCACGCGATGGAGAGCTATGTGCTGACGCCGATCCTGCAGCGGCAGGCGCTCGACATCCCGCCGGCCACGCTGTTCGCGTTCCAGATCCTGCTCGGCGTCGTGTTCGGCATCTGGGGCCTGGCGCTGGCGCTGCCACTGGTCGCCATCGCCAAGGTCATGATCGACCATTTCAAGACGTATGAGGCGCCGCCCCTGGCAGCATGATCCGGAAAAGTGCGCAGCGGTTTTCCGAAAAGATCATGCTCAGGCGACGAGGCGGCGTAAGGCGTCGTGAAGTCGCTCAGGTCGTCAGCACGGTCTCGGTGTGCTCGACCTCCGGGGGCGAAGCAAAGTACTGGCCGACGAGGCCGCGCCATTCGGTGAAATTCTCCGAGCCGCGGAAATCGACGGTGTGGTTCTCCAGCGTCGCCCACTTCACCATCAGCCGGTAGCGCTGCGGCTTCTCGATCGACTTGTGCAGCTCGAAGCCGTGAAAGCCCTTGGAACCGCCGAAGGCTGCCTTGGCCTTGGCGACGGCCGCCTCAAAATCGTTCTCGCTGCCCGGCTTGACGTCGATTTGCGCAATCTCGGTGATCATCGGTTTCCACCCTGTTTGTTTGATGGGTGTGTCTACCGTAGACCGCAACGAAGAAAAAGGCACCGAATCGGCGCCCTGACCGGTCAAAAATGCGTGCTCTCAGGCGAACAGCAGAGCGGTGCCTGCCACGATGAGCGCGCGACCGATGAACAGCGCGAGCGGCCAGTAGCTACGGCTTTGCGTGTAGCGCCCCTGGGCGCGGCGCTCGGTGATCAGCGCGCGCTCGTATTCATCCGCGGTGGAGAACACGCAAGCGAAGCCGCCGCGTGCCGAGGCCGCAGCGGCTTCGAGCGACATCAGGGCAGTCTGCGGGTTCTGTCGACGGATCGATTCCATGACCGCAATGGTAGGGATCGAATGGTAAACAGCGGATTACCGAAGGCGCCTCTTGAGGCGCCTCTTGGCTTCAGGCGGTGGCCGGACGCGCCTGCGGCGCACCGACCCGCGCCGCGCTCTGGCGGCGCCAGTTCTCCAGCGACAGCGGCAGCTCCTCCGCCGCCTCGACCCGGTTACGGCCACCGCGCTTGGCCTGATAGAGCGCGGTGTCGGCCGAGGCCAGCAGCACCTCGAGCTCGGTGCCGGCCGGACCGCCGGCGACGCCGATGCTGACGGTGGTGTCGACCGGGCCTTCGTCGACCACGACGCCGGAGGTCTCGAACGCCTCGCGCACGCGCTCGGCAACCAGGACACCCTCCTCCAGCGAACACGGCAGCAACGCCGCGAACTCCTCGCCGCCGATGCGGCCCGACATGTCGGTCATGCGCAGGTTGCTGACGACGACGGTCGAGAACAGTTTCAGCATCTCGTCGCCGGCGGGATGGCCGAAGCGGTCGTTGATCGACTTGAAATGATCGATGTCGAAGATCATCACGGTCACGGGACGGCCGGCCTTGGCCTCGCGCTCGATCACGCGCCCGCAGGCTTCCGAGAAGCCGCGGCGGTTGAGCATGCCGGTCAGGGGATCGGTGGACGCGGCGGTCCGGTGCGCAGTCACCGTGCGCTCCGACACCAGCATGAAGATCACGAACACGGTGCCGACGGCATAGAGGATGAGCTCGACCGCAAACACGGTGACCCAGATGCTGCCGGAGAAGCCGGCATCGTTCGGACGCAGGAAGCTGCCGAGCACGATCGGCAGCATCAGCACGCAGCCGTGCATCACCGGCACCACGAAGGCCGGCCAGCGCCGTTGCAGGCTCTTGCGCCGCTCGACCCAGAGCTCGCTCGCGGTCAGCGCCGCATAGACCGAGACGATGCCGGCGCCGACGATCATGCGCAGCATGGACGCGGCGGGATCAAGCAGCGAAGCGGCGGCGGCCCAGGCCAGCGCGCCGACGAGGAGACCCGGCCAATTCGGCTTGCGGCCATGGAAGACGCGCGCCGCATTCCACACCATGCCGCAGGCGACGAAGCCGACCGCGTTCAGCGCAAGGTAAAGATGCGGGCCGAGCTTGTCGCCAGCCGCGGTCCACAGCGCAACGGACGCTGCGCCGAGGAGATACGCGGTGCCCCACCATTTCAGCGCGGGGCTGTTCTCCTGCGTGCCGAAAAACACCATCATGGCGCCGAGCAGTGCGGCAACCATGGTGGCGACCAAATAGAGCGTGATGCTATCGAGCGACATCATGTCGGCCCCCTTCTAGACATAGCAAGTTACGCGATCGGCCCAGCCGACTTGCGCGCCCTTCCAGATGCGACGCTATGTCCCGCGAGTTCCATTCAGGTTTTCATGCGGGGCCAAGTTTTCGGGAAACACGTCATCAATTTGCATACAAACGAACAACAAAAAGGGCGCCGAAATCAGCGCCCTTTTGCATCTCATTGAAGCCGCTTTCGCGGCGAATGTGACCGAAGCGATTAACGCTTCGAGAACTGGAAGGACCGGCGGGCCTTGGCCTTGCCGTACTTCTTGCGCTCCACCACGCGGGAGTCGCGGGTCAGGAAGCCGCCCTTCTTGAGGACGGTACGCAGCTCCGGCTCGAAATAGGTGAGCGCCTTGGAGATGCCGTGACGGACGGCACCGGCCTGGCCGGACAGACCACCGCCGGCAACCGTGCAGATCACGTCGTACTGGCCGGAACGCGCGGCCACCGAGAACGGCTGCTCGATCATCATGCGCAGCACGGGACGGGCGAAATAGACCTCGACCTCGCGCGAATTGACCGTGACCTTGCCGGCGCCCGGCTTGATCCAGACGCGGGCGACCGCGTCCTTGCGCTTGCCGGTGGCGTAGGCGCGGTTGAACTTGTCGACCTTCTTCTCGTGCTTGGGCGCGTCGGGCGCCGCCGCCGTCTTGAGCTGCGAGAGCTGGTCGAGCGACTGGATGGATTCGGCCATGTTATGCGGCCCTCGTGTTCTTGCGGTTCAACTTGGCGATGTCGATCTTCTCGGGCGTCTGGGCCTCGTGCGGATGATCGGCGCCGCCATAGACGCGG
This sequence comes from Bradyrhizobium sp. 604_D8_N2_3, assembly GCF_051810765.1. Lineage (NCBI taxonomy): Bacteria > Pseudomonadati > Pseudomonadota > Alphaproteobacteria > Hyphomicrobiales > Nitrobacteraceae > Bradyrhizobium > Bradyrhizobium sp. 604_D8_N2_3. The sequence continues at coordinate 5,371,761 of NZ_JBPWPM010000001.1, forward strand.
AGGTTGCCCATCTGGACGCGACCGAGCGGACCACGCGGGATCATGCGCTCGACGGCCTTCTCGAGCACGCGCTCGGGATGCTTGCCTTCAAGGATCTGGCGCGCGGTGCGCTCCTTGACGTGGCCGACGTAACCGGTGTGCTTGTAGTAGGTCTTCTGCTCGCGCTTGCGACCGGTGAGGACCGCATGCTGCGCGTTGATGATGATGACGTTGTCGCCGCAATCAACGTGCGGGGTGTAGGTCGGGAGGTGCTTGCCGCGCAGGCGCATGGCGACGATGGTGGCGAGACGGCCGACGACCAGACCCTTGGCGTCGATCAGTACCCACTTCTTCGTCACCTCAGCCGGCTTTGCCGAAAAGGTTTTCATATCGGAGTTTCCGTGGACGGGAGATATCGGCGCGAACACCGCGCCGGACTGGGCGGTTTTCTAGAGAAGAGACGCGCAACGGTCAATGCCCCAGAGCGGGAATTACAATAGCAAAATCAATATCTTAAAATTATGGTGCTATATTACCTGCGAAAAGCTCAAACATTTGGAATGGAATAGGTCGAGGTGACATGAGCGATCGGATCGGGCGACGTGCCGGACAGCAGCTTCACCTCGCCGACCGCTAGGCGCTTGCCGAGCTTGAGCAGCCGCGCCTCCGCCAGCACGTCCTGGCCGGGCTGGCCCTTGCGCAGGAAGTTGATGTTGAGATTGGTGGTGACCGCGAGCCCGATCGGCCCGATCGCGGACAGCAGCACCACGTACATCGCGAAATCGGCCAGTGCCATCAGCGTCGGGCCGGACACGGTTCCACCCGGCCGCAGCATCCTTTCGCTGTAGCGCTGGCGCAAAAGGCAGGTCTGGCCGTCGGCGCTCTCGATCGTGATGTCATCGCCGCTGAAGGCCTGGGGAAACTCGTCACGGAGAAACTGCTCGACCTCCGCCACGCTCATTTTCGCTAACGCCATGCTTCGCCTCACCCTCGCTTCGCATCCCCTGTTACATTAAGTTATCTGCGTCATCCAATTGCAAGAATCCAACCGGAAACGCTTCGATGTCCGCCCAGGCCGCCCGCGCCCCCTCCCCGCAACCGTCGAGCCTGCTGCGCGAGACCATAGGGCCCATCGCGGTCCTGACGCTGAACCGCCCGGCCGCCCGCAACAGTCTGTCGCAGGCGATGATCGCAAGCCTGCATGCCGAGCTCAACGAGATCCGCGACGACAAGGCGGTCCGCGGCGTCGTGATCGCAGCCAACGGCCCCGCCTTCTCCGCCGGCCACGACATGAAGGAGCTGACGGCGCGCCGCACTGACCCGGATCGCGGCCGCGCCTTCTTTGCCGAGATGATGACCGCCTGCAGCGCGATGATGCAGGCGGTTGTGCATTTGCCGAAGCCTGTGGTGGCGGCCGTCCAGGGCATCGCGACCGCGGCCGGCTGCCAGCTCGTGGCAAGCTGCGATCTCGCGATCGCCTCGGAAGCGGCGAGCTTCGCCACGCCGGGAGTCGATATCGGGCTGTTTTGCTCGACGCCGATGGTGGCGTTGTCGCGGAACGTGCCGCGCAAGCAGGCGATGGAAATGCTGCTGACCGGCGAGCCGATCCCGGCCACGCGCGCCCGCGAGATCGGGCTCATCAACCGCGTGGTCGCGGCCGGCACCGAGCGCGAGGCCGCAATTGCCCTCGCCGAACAGGTCGCGCTGAAGTCGGCCTACACCGTCAAGCTCGGCAAGGAGGCGTTCTATCGCCAGGCCGAGATGAGCCTTGCGGACGCCTATCGCTATGCGGCAGAGGTGATGACCGAGAACATGATGGCGCGCGACGCCGAGGAAGGCATCGGCGCCTTCATCGAGAAGCGCACGCCAACATGGCGGGATGAATAGTCAACTCCTCATCCTGAGGAGCCGCGGAACGCGGCGTCTCGAAGGATGGAGGCCCGACTGTGGCCTCATGGTTCGAGACGCGCGTGCCGCGCTCCTCACCATGAGGGTCAGAGAAAGAAAAAGATGAACCACGACGCCTATCCCGACAACTACATCCGCGGCATCCTCAACAGCGTGAAGTCGATCGCTATGGTCGGCGCCTCGCCCGTCAATGTGCGGCCGAGCTATTTTGCGTTCAAATATCTGGCGCAGCGCGGCTATGACATGATCCCGGTCAATCCCGGCCATGTCGGCAAGGATCTGCTCGGAAAGCCGTTTGTCGCCTCGCTCTCCGACATCGGCCGCCCCGTCGACATGATCGACATCTTTCGCAACTCCAGCCACATCATGCCGGTGGTCGAAGAAGCGCTCACGCTCGATCCGCTGCCGAAGGTGATCTGGATGCAGCTTGGCGCGCGCGACGACGCAGCCGCGGCGAAGGCCGAGGCGGCCGGGATCAAGGTCGTGATGAACCGCTGCCCCAAGATCGAATACGGCCGCTTGTCGTCCGAGATTTCCTGGATGGGCGTCAATTCGCGCACCCTGAGCTCCAAACGGCCGCCGGTGCCGACGCAAGGCATGCGGCTATCCCTCAATCGGATGAGTGTCGGCGGCGGCGACACCGCGGCATCGGATCGCGCCGCCAAAAACAAGAGCGAACAAAGCTGACGCAATCGCGAAGGATTCATTTCGCTCACGCGACAACGCGTAGCACGATCGCTCCGATGTGAAGCGGCGCCTTGACGGCGGGCGCGTCGCCGATCAGCATGCCGCGCGATTTCAGATCACAAGAACAGGACGCCCTCAATGAGCGATCGCCTTCCGGGATTTTCAACCCTCGCCGTGCATGCCGGTGCACAACCCGATCCCACCACCGGTGCGCGCGCGACCCCGATTTATCAAACCACCTCTTTCGTCTTCAACGACGCCGACCACGCCGCCTCGCTATTCGGCCTGCAGGCATTCGGCAACATCTATACCCGCATCGGCAATCCCACCAACGCGGTGCTGGAAGAGCGTGTTGCCGCACTCGAAGGCGGCACCGCCGCGCTTGCGGTCGCCTCGGGCCACGCCGCACAGGTCGTGGTGCTGCAGCAATTGCTCCAGCCCGGCGACGAGTTCATCGCCGCGCGCAAGCTCTATGGCGGCTCGATCAACCAGTTCTCGCATGCGTTCAAGAGCTTCGGCTGGAACGTGGTGTGGGCCGATTCCGACGACATCGCAAGCTTCGAGCGCGCGGTGACGCCGCGCACGAAGGCGATCTTCATCGAGTCGATCGCCAATCCCGGCGGCAGCATCACCGACATCGAGGCGATCTCGACGGTGGCGCGCAAGGCGGGCGTGCCGCTGATCGTCGACAACACGCTGGCCTCGCCCTACCTGATCCGCCCGATCGACCATGGCGCCGACATCGTCGTGCACTCGCTGACGAAATTCCTGGGCGGCCACGGCAATTCGCTCGGCGGCATCATCGTCGACGCCGGCACGTTCGACTGGTCCACGGGCGGCAAATATCCGATGCTGTCGGAGCCGCGGCCCGAATATCACGGCATCCGCCTCCAGGAGACCTTTGGCAATTTCGCTTTCGCGATCGCCTGCCGCGTGCTGGGCCTGCGCGATCTCGGACCCGCGCTGTCGCCGTTCAACGCCTTCATGATCCTGACCGGCATCGAGACGCTGCCGCTGCGTATGCAGAAGCACTGCGACAACGCCAAGGCCGTTGCAGAATTCCTCGCCGGCCATCCGGCGGTGGCCTCGGTGAGCTATGCGGGCTTGGCAAGCGACAAGTACAACCAGCTTGCACGCAAATACGCGCCGAAGGGCGCAGGCGCCGTGTTCACGTTCAGCCTGAAGGGCGGCTATGACGCCGGCGTCAGCCTGGTGTCGAAGCTGCAGCTGTTCTCGCACCTGGCCAATGTCGGCGACACCCGCTCGCTGGTCATCCACCCGGCCTCGACGACGCACAGCCAGCTCGACGACGCCGCCAAGGTGAAGTCCGGCGCCGGCCCCGACGTGGTGCGGCTCTCGATCGGCATCGAAGACAAGGAAGATCTGATCGCCGATCTGGAGCAGGCGCTGGGGGCGTAATTGCCATCGTCATTCCGGGATGGTCCGAAGGACCAGACCCGGAATCTCGAGATTCTCAGGTGCGCAATTGCGCACCTGAGTTCGGCCCCTGCCGGACCGCCCCGGAATGACCGCGGCCGTTTTGGCCGCAGTCAGTTAACAGTCATTAACCATATCTGCCGCATACATCGTCCTTGGATCGCCCCTTTGATTCGGAGCCGACGATGCTGCGCTGGATGGTACCTGCCCTTGCCGCCATGCTGACGGTCTCAGCTGCCGTTGCCGCCGATCTGCCGGCCACAGCGAGACGGCGCGCTGCCGTGCCGCCGCAGGACCCGCCACAGGTCTATGTCGAGACCGATCCGGATGCGCTGATCTCGCCGGCCTATGGCATCGGCAGCTACATCCGCAACCTGCCGGGCACGCCGCTCCTGCCCGGCTCCAGCACCTTGCCGGGCTATTATGGCCGGCCCTGGAGCTACGATTATCAGGGCCCGTACTACGGCGGACCGCAGGTCGGCTATTTCTGGCGCCTGCCCTACGCGTGCGGCGTCTACGGCTATTGCTGACCTGATCAGCCGGCCTGACCGACCGGAACCGCGCGCGGCTGCGCCTGTGCAGATTGTCGCGAGGCCAGCCGCTCCACCTGCATCACTGCAAGCGTGAGCACGACGATCGCAACCGCCTGATGCGAAAGCGCGAGGTCGATCGGCACCTGGTTGAGCAGCGTGAGGATCCCGAGCACAGCCTGCAGGCTGACCGCGGCGAACAGCCAGAGCGCCCCGCCGGCCGCCGTGCGCGAGCGCACCGCATCGAGCGCATGCAGCGCCGCCAGCACGAACAGCGCATAGGCCGTCATGCGGTGCTCGAACTGCACCGTCAGCACGTTGTCGAACATGTTGCGCCACCACGGCGTCTCGAACCAGAGCCGGTCGCCGGCGGGAATGAACGCGCCGTCGATCTGCGGCCAGGTGTTGTAGGCGCGCCCGGCGCGCAGACCCGCGACCAGCGCGCCGAAATAGATCTGGACGAAGGTCACGATGAGCAGCAGCACGCTCGTGAATCTCAGCCGCGCGGGCGTAACGATCTGCGGACGCTCGGCGAGCCGCCGCACCGTCCAGACGATGCCGGCAAAGATCAGCAGCGCCAGCATCAGATGCGTCGCCAGCCGATATTGCGAGACCTCGACCCGTTCCGTGAGGCCCGAGGCCACCATCCACCAGCCGACGGCACCCTGGAGTCCGCCAAGCGCGAACAGCAGCCACAACCGCCGTTTCAATTCACCCGACAGGCCGCCGCGCCACAGGAAGAACAGGAACGGCAGCAGATAGGCCACGCCGATGAAACGGCCGAGAAAGCGGTGGCTCCATTCCCACCAGAAAATCTCCTTGAACTCGGACAGGCTCATGCCCGCATTGAGCTCGCGATATTGCGGAATCTTCTTGTAGGCCTCGAAGGCCTCGGTCCACTGCGCCTCCGACAGCGGCGGCACGCTGCCCGTGACCGGCTTCCATTCGACGATCGAGAGGCCGGATTCCGTCAGCCGCGTCGCGCCGCCGACCAGCACCATCAGCGCGATGAGGGCGGCCACGGAAATCAACCACCAGCGCACGGCGCGATGCGGATTGGTCGGAGCGAAAATCGTCGTCATTTCAGGGGCAAAACCAAGCCTTGTTGCAAAGAGACTTGAACCGGACTGCGTGCCCCTTATAGTCCCCCGCTCCCGCAGCGCAAGTTACGCGAAGGCCGCAGCATTCCGCCATGACGATCCGCACCCGCAAGTTCCTCGGCGCCATCCTGCTCCTGGTGCTGGCCACTGTCTGGGCCCTGCTCGGCATGGCGCTGGCGCAGATGCCGTGGATCGCCGAGTCCGGCTGGCGGCAGGCGATCTATTACGTGGTGGTCGGCATGGGCTGGGTGCTGCCGGCGATGCCGATCGTGAGTTGGATGCAGCGCCCGGATCGCGTCAAATCTTAATTCGTAACGCTGCCGGTCGGTTTCACCGGCGCGAAGGCAACACCGGACACCAGCACGCGCAGCATGCGCAGTGATTGTATCCGGCCGTCCCAGGAAATCCGCGGCAGTGCGTGCAGATTGGTGCGCCCCTCCGCGTCCACGATGCCCGGGATGGTCGAGACGGCGCTGGCAAAGCCGGCCTCCTCCGCCATGACGACATGGCTGCGCCGGAAAGACGAGCGATCGCCGAACGGAAAGGCCAGGTGCCTGATCTCGCGGTCGAAGGCCGCTTCCGCGACCGCCTTGCCCATCGTCATCTCGCGCAACGCGGCGGCGTCCTTCATGTTGGCGAGAATGGGATAGTTCACCGTCGCGCTGCCGACCGTGACCAGCGGATCCGCCGCAAGCTTTGCCAGATCCTCCCAATCCATCGACGCTTCGCGCGAGAGCGCGGCGAGGTCGACCCGGTAGCGCGTGCAGAGATCGGCGATCGCAGTCGACACATCCGCCGGCGGCAACGAACGCAGCCAGCTCTCGACGAACGAAAACAGCGCCTGCTTCTCGGCGTTGCCTGTGACGGTGAAACGCTGCTCTTTCTCGCCCATCATCAGGTTGATGCGGCTCTCGCGCGCGATCATCCGCTCGAGCCCGAGCCACCAGGCCTCTCCGACTCCATCGGGAAACGCAGTGGGCACATAGATCGTGAACGGCACGGCGTGGCGCGCCAGCACCGGATAGGCGAAGCTGATGAGGTCCTTGTTGGCGCCGTCGAAGGTCAGCGCCACGAAGCGCCGATTCTGCGGCAGCGTCACCGCGCGGCGGCAGACATCGTCCATGCCGAGGAAGTCATACCCCCACCGCTTCAGCGCATGAATGGCGCGATCGAGGAATTGCGGACTGATTTCGCTTTCACGCAGCGGCTGAAACGCGCCGCGCCGCCGCGGCCGCACGTGCTGAAACCGCAGGATCGCGCCGGCACCACGGCTGCGCAGCACGGCCTGACCGGTGAACCAGGCCAGCTCGAGCCGCAACCGCTCCAGCCATCTGTCGTCGGATGCCAATATCCCACCTTCGCGTTCGCCTGATTGTCATTACCCTTTGTTGACATTTCTTTGCAAAGGTCGGCCACAGGCCGAACTACGCAAATTTTTCGTTTCTCGACAGGTTTCGTGAATGACCATGGCTGCGGCGATGCAAAGCCGGACGGCAGAATCGCCAGCGCGGTCGAAAGCGAGCCGTATCGCGCATGTCGATATCGTCACCGATCTGGCCGAGGCCGAGACGGTCTGGCGCGCGTTCGAGGAGAGCGGCCACCTCTTCACGCCCTACCAGCGCTTCGACCTGCTCACCCCATGGCAACGGCTGGTCGGCAGCCACGAAGGCGCCAGTCCCTTCATCGTAATAGCCCGCGACGCCGAGCGCCAGCCGCTCCTGCTGCTGCCGCTCTCGCTGCGGCAAGGCCACGGCGTGCGCACGGCCTGCTTCATGGGCGGCAAGCACACCACCTTCAACATGGGCCTGTGGAACGCCGAGTTCGCCGCCGAGGTCGCCATCGCCGATCTCGACGCGCTGCTTGCGCCGCTGCGCGAGCATGCCGACGTGCTCGCGCTGACGCAGCAGCCGCTGCGCTGGCACGACCAGCACAACCCGTTCGCGCAGCTGCCGCGGCAGAGCGCGATCAACGGCTGCCCTCTCCTGGCGATGGAGCCGGGCGGGCCGCCCACATCGCGGATCAGCAACTCCTTTCGCCGCCGCCTCAAGAGCAAGGAAAAGAAGCTCCAGGCGCTTGCCGGCTATCGTTATAACCTCGCCACCACGGATGCCGACGTCACCCGCCTGCTCGACTGGTTCTTCCGGGTCAAGCCGGCGCGGATGGCCGAACAGAAACTGCCCAACGTCTTTGCCGAGCCCGGCGTCGAAGCGTTCATCCGCAGCGCATGCCTGTCGCCGCGCGGCGAAGGCCGCGTCATCGACACCCATGCGCTCGAGTGCGACGACGAGGTGATCGCGATCTTCGCCGGCGTCGCCGACGGCCAGCGCTTCTCGATGATGTTCAACACCTACACGATGTCCGAGCACGCCCGCTACAGCCCCGGCCTGATCCTGATGCGCTACATCATCGACCGCTACGCCGAACGCGGCTACCGCTCGCTCGATCTCGGCATCGGCTCGGACGATTACAAGCGCATGTTCTGCAAGGACGACGACGACATTTTCGACAGCTTCGTGCCCCTGACCGCGCGCGGAAAACTCGCGGCGATGGCGATGTCCTCGCTGAGCCACGGCAAACGGCTGGTGAAGCAGAACCAGGTGTTGTTCGATCTGGCGCGGCGGCTGCGACAGACGTTCGGGTAGGCGTCACAGCCTCTCAATCTCTAGCCACTTGCGAGCTGCCCTTCCCTTCTCCCCTTGCGGGAGAAGGTGGCATAGGCGGCCTTCGGCCGCCGTTCTTAGGAACGCCGAAGCGAAGCTTCGGCTATGGCGCCGGATGAGGGGTATGTCTCCGCAAATTTAAACGGCCATGAGACTCGCGGAGAGATACCCCTCACCCGTCTCGCCGCTACGCGACGAGCCACCCTCTCCCGCAAGGGGAGAGGGAAGAGAGATCACGCCGCGACCACGCGCGGTGCTTCGGCCGCGTCCGACGGCTGCACCGGCCTGCTCAGCATCGTCACCTCACTGAAGCCGACCGCCTTCAGCTGCTCGCACATCAGCGTGCGGGCATCCGGCGCCATCAAGGCATCGGGCACCACGACGGCGCGGGCATGCGCCGTCAAGAGTTCCGCTGGGAGGTCCGAGGCGCTGCCGGCGTCCACCAGCACGTGGTCGTAGGCGCGGAGCAGCGCATCGATCGCGAGCGTCACCCGCGGCGATTGCAGCAGGCTGCGGTCGAAGCCGGGACGGCCGGCCATGACCAGGTGCAGCCGCGAGAGCTTGTCGCGGGTGATGATTTGCGCGAACGAGGCCTCGCCCTGCATCAGCTCGGCGAGGCCGGGAGCCGAAGCATCGACGGACACCGCGGCGATGGTCGGCGAGGATGCGGCGAGATCGACCACAACGACGCGCGCATCGCGCGCCAGGTGCCGGGCCAGCGTCAGCGTCGACAGCGTGATGGCTTCGCCGGCCGCGGTGCCGAGCACCGTGACCTTCTTCGCCGCCGGTCCCGCAGCGCGCAGGCTGTCGGCCAGATGCTCGATCTCGGCGAATTCAGTGACGTCGGCATCGGCCGTCATCTCGGGCTGAAGCGGCGTAAGGTCTTCCACAACCGGATCGAGCATCGGCTCGGCCACCGGCTGGACTACCGGCTCGACCACCGGCTCTCGGCGCACCGGTGCCTGCGTCTGCGCGGGCGTGAACACGGCCACCGCACGCGGCGCGGTCTGGCGCAGCAGCTCGCCGGTGACGACGACGCCGGACGAGAGCAGCAGCGTCGCGATCGTCGCGATCAGCACGATCGGCAGCTTCTTCGGATAGGCCGGCGTATTCGAGACGATGGCGCGCGAGATGATGCGGCCCTCCGCCGGCGCCGTATCGATGCTCTCGCGGGTGCTGGCCTCGCGATACTTCCCAAGATACGTCTCGAGCAGGTCGCGCTGGGCCTTGGCTTCGCGCTCGAGCGCGCGGAGCTGGACGTCCTGACCGTTGGTCGAGGTCGCCTGCTTCTTGAGCTGATCGAGGCTCGCCGTCAGGCCGTCGACCCGGCCACTGGCGATCCGCGCATCGCTTTCGAACGAGCGCGAGATCTTGGCCGCTTCGTCGCGAATCTGGTTGTCGAGGTCGCCAAGCTGCGCCTTCAGCTCCTTGATCCGCGGGTGATTGCCGAGCAGCGTCGATGACTGTTCGGCAAGCTGCGCCCGCAACGTCACCCGCTGCTCCGACAGCCGCCGCATCAGTTCGGAGTTCACCACCTCGGACGCCTCGATCGGCTTGCCGCTCTGGAGCATCTCTTTGATCAGCCGCGCCCTGGATTCAGCATCCGCCTTCATCGAGCGTGCGTTGTTGAGCTGGGTATTGACCTCGCCCATCTGCTGGTTCGAGAGCGTGGTGTTGTTGGTGCCGACGAACAGCGACGACTTGGAACGGAAGTCCTCGACCTTGGCTTCGGCGTCGGAGACTTTCTTGCGCAGATTTTCGATTTCGCCCGAAAGCCACTGGCTGGCGCTGCGGGCCTGATCCTGGCGCGCATTCTGCTGGAGCACGAGATAGCCGTCGGCGATCGAATTGGCGACGCGCGCGGCAAGGTCGGGATCGGCGGACTGGAATTCGACCACGATCACGCGCGACTTGTCGACGGCGTAGGCCTGGAGCCGCTCGTAATAGGCATCCAGCACCCGCTCTTCCGGCGTCATCGAAAACGGATCGCGGCCGATGCCGATCAGCGCCGCGAGCGACTTCAGCGGCGAAATGCCTTGCAGCACTGGATCGAATTCGGGGCGCTCCGCGAGCTTGTTCTTCCTGATGATCTCACGCGCGAGATCGCGCGACAGCACGAGTTGCACCTGGCTGGTCACCGCCTCGGGATCGAGCGACTGCCGCTCTTCGGTGCTGCGGTCGCTGCTCGGCCGCAAGAACACGTTCTCGCGGCCGTCGATCAGGATGCGGGATTCCGACTTGTAACGCGGAGTGACGAGATTGACGGCGGCGATCGACGCGACGAGCGCGAGCACCGTCGGCACGATGATCCAGCCGCGCTTGCGGGCGAGCACCGCGCCGAGCGCGTGCAAATCGATGTCGCCGGATTCGGCTTGTGCCTGCTTCGCAGCAACGGGCGCAAGCTCTGCTTCAATCTTGGGCGCGGCTTCGGTCGATTTGGCTTCGGCCTTGGGCTTCGAAATAGCCCGCTCGACCACCGCCTTGTCCTTGCCGGCACGCCAGAACGCTAAACGCATCGAACACTCCCGCAGGGCAACGCTGCGACTCTACCTCAACCGGGGCGATTACACTCCATTAAGGTTGCTGCTGGGTTAATCGCGCCCTGCCGCGACCGGCGCGCACCGCGCCGACACCGTTTGTTAACCACGAGGGCTCTTAATCCATCTCGATATTTCGAGAATTGTTCGAGCATTCGCCGTCGAGCGCTGGTTCTGATCATGCCCCCCTCTCCCGACCGGCCGCTCCGCATCCTGCACGCCGTGCGCGCTCCCGTGGGCGGCATCTTCCGCCACATCCTCGATCTCGCCAACGGTCAGGTCGATCGCGGTCATCACGTCGGGATTCTCGCCGACAGCCTCACCGGTGGTGAGCGCGCGGACAAGGCGCTGGCCGAGCTCGCACCGCGGCTGAAGCTCGGCGTGCACCGGCTGGCGATCCGTCGCGAACCGTCGCCTGACGATTTTCTGGTGTGGCTGCGGATGCGGCGCCTGATCGCCGCGCTCAAACCCGACGTCACGCACGGCCACGGAGCCAAGGCCGGCGCCTTCGTCCGCATGCGGCGGCGATCCAACGACACCATCCGCATCTACACCCCGCATGGCGGCTCGCTGCACTATCCCCTCAACACCTTCAAGGGCGAGTTTTACGCGCGGCTCGAACGCACGCTGATGGACGCGACGGACCTGTTCCTGTTCGAGAGCGCGTTTGCGCGCGACACCTATCAGCGCATCGTCGGCACGCCCAAGGGCGTGGTGCATTGCGTCTTCAATGGCGTGACACCGGAAGAATTCGAGCCAGTTAGCATCGCCGACGATGCCACCGATCTCGCCTATGTCGGCGAGTTCAGGCACATCAAGGGTGCGGATTTGCTCGTCGATGCGGTGGCGCGCCTGCACGAGGGCGGCAAGAAGGTCACGCTCACGCTCGGCGGCGACGGCGAGGAGACGGCGGCGCTGAAGGCGCAGGTCGACAGGCTCGGCCTCTCCAGCGCCATCCGCTTCATCGGTCACGTCAAGGCGCGCTACGGCTTCTCCAAGGGGCGGCTGCTGGTCGTGCCCTCGCGCGGCGATTCCATGCCGTACGTCGTGATCGAGGCTGGAGCTGCCGGCATTCCCATGATCGCGGCCCGCGTCGGCGGCATCCCCGAGATTTTTGGGCATGACAGCCCGGCGCTGTTTGCGCCGAGCAACGCCGAGGCCATGGCCGAAGCGATCGCGGCCGCACTCGACGATCCGCAAGGAACCGCGCAGCGTGCGGTCGCCTTGCGCGAGCGCATCTCCGCGCATTTCTCCCAGCAGGCGATGGTTGACGGCGTGCTCGCGGGTTATCGCGACGCATTTGCCAATCATTAACCATCCTTAAGACCGCTTTAGAGAATCTTCCGATTTGTCCGATAATCGACGTGCCAGGGGATGCTCGCCCGGGGCGCAATGCTGCGACCTGCGGGTTTTTTGGAATGGACGTGGACGCCCGTGGAACCGCTCAACGCACGCTCGATGCTCGACGCCGCGACAGGCGCCGCGGCGAAGCCAGCTGACCAACCGTTTGTGGAGCGCCGCCGCCGGCTCTCGCCCGCTGCGCTCGACGTCGTCAACCAGAAGGTCGCCCGCGCCTATTCGCCGATCGTGATCACCGGCTTCGTCCGCTTGGCCGATTTCGCCCTGCTGAGCCTCGTCGGCATCGCGCTCTATGTCGGCTATGTCATGCCGCTCGCCGGTTCCTTCAGCTGGGTTTATCCCGCGCAGATCATCGCCGTCGCGGTCGCCGCCGTGGTCTGCTTCCAGGCCGCCGACATCTATCAGGTGCAGCTGTTCCGCGGTCAGCTCCGGCAGATGACGCGGATGATCTCCTCCTGGTCGTTCGTCTTCCTGCTGTTCATCGGCGTATCCTTCTTCGCCAAGTTCGGCAGCGAAATGTCGCGGCTGTGGCTTGCCGCCTTCTACTTCCTCGGGCTCGCCGCGCTCATCTCCCAACGTCTGGTGCTGCGCTCGCTGGTGCGCGCCTGGGCACGCCAGGGCCGGCTCGACCGCCGCACCATCGTCGTCGGCTCCGACAGCAACGGCGAGCAACTGGTCGAGGCGCTGAATGCCCAGGAGGATTCCGACATCCACGTGCTCGGCGTGTTCGACGACCGCAACGACAGTCGCGCGCTCGACACCTGCGCCGGCGCGCGCAAGCTCGGCAAGGTCGACGACATCGTCGAATTCGCCCGCCGCACCCGGGTCGATCTCGTGCTGTTCGCGCTGCCGATCTCGGCGGAGACGCGCATCCTGGAGATGTTGAAGAAGCTCTGGGTGCTGCCTGTCGACATCCGGCTCTCCGCGCACACCAACAAGCTGCGTTTCCGTCCCCGCTCCTATTCCTACCTCGGCGAGGTGCCGACGCTCGACGTGTTCGAGGCGCCGATCACCGACTGGGACCTGGTGATGAAGTGGCTGTTCGACCGCATCGTCGGTGGCCTCGCGCTGCTCGCAGCCCTGCCGGTGATGGGACTGGTGGCGCTGGCGGTGAAGCTCGACAGCCCCGGCCCAGCGCTGTTCCGTCAGAAGCGCTTCGGCTTCAACAACGAGCGTATCGACGTCTACAAATTCCGCTCGATGTACCACCATCAGGCCGACCCGACCGCCTCCAAGGTCGTGACCAAGAACGATCCACGCGTCACCCGCGTCGGCCGCTTCATCCGCAAGACCAGCCTCGACGAGCTGCCGCAGCTCTTCAACGTGGTGTTCTCAGGCAATTTGTCCCTGGTCGGCCCGCGTCCGCATGCGGTGCAGGGCAAGCTCCAGAGCCGCCTTTTCGACGAAGCCGTCGACGGCTATTTCGCTCGTCACCGCGTCAAGCCCGGTATCACCGGCTGGGCCCAGATCAACGGCTGGCGCGGCGAGATCGACAATGAAGAGAAGATCCAGAAGCGCGTCGAATTCGACCTCTACTACATCGAGAACTGGTCGGTGCTGTTCGACCTCGTCATTCTCCTGAAGACGCCGGTCTCGCTGCTGACCAAGAACGAGAACGCGTATTGAGTTTCCGTCATGCCCCGGCTCGACCGGGGCATCCAGTATTCCGCAGCGCCGGCCGTCTTCTGCAACGCGCGCCGCGGAATACTGGATCGCCCGGTCAAGCCAGGCGATGACAGCTTGTTTGTGGCGTATAGCGTGAGCGTGTGATGGCGTATGCGGCAACAGCCGGGGAGATGAATGCAGCGGTTCGCGCTGCGCCCGGCGTGCTGGCCATCCAGCGCGCGCTGGTGTGGCTGGCCGGCGCCTCCGGAGCCATCGTATTCATCGAGCCGAGCCCCTACGAGATCGTGACGCTGCTGGCCGCGGTCACCTTCTTCGCGACCGGCCTGCGCCTGCGGCTCGTGCTGATGCCGCTGATCCTGATGCTGGTCCTGCTCAATGTCGGCTACACGATCAGCGCGGTCCCGCTGTTCGAACAGTCCGAGGTGGCGAGCTGGATTGCGACCTCCTGGTACATGGCGGTCACCGTCGTGTTCTTCGCGATGGTCACCTCGGAAGACACCGCGGCCCGGCTCGACATGCTCCGCCGCGGCCTCGTGGTCGGCGCGATGGTCGCCTCGCTGTCGGCGGTCGCCGGCTACTTCCATCTGGTTCCCGGCGGAGACGATCTCCTCACACTCTACGGGCGCGCGCGCGGCACGTTCAAGGATCCGAACGTGCTCGGCGCCTTCCTGATCCTGCCGGCGCTGTTCGCGCTCCAGAGCGTGGTCTCCGACAAGTTTGCCAAGGCGTTCCGCAACGTCATCGCCTTCGGCATCATGTCGCTGGCGATCCTGCTCGCGTTCTCCCGGGCCGCCTGGGGCGGACTGGTGCTGACCTCCGCCTTCATGTTGGCGCTGATGGTGCTGACCAGCCGCACCAACGCGCAGCGCTCGCGCATCGTCGTCATGGCGATCGTCGCCGCGGTGCTGGGCCTCGCGCTGATCGCGGTGCTGCTGTCATTCGATTCCACCGCCGAGATGTTCAAGCAGCGCGCAAGCTTCGACCAGAGCTATGACGAAGGCCGCTTCGGCCGGTTCGGCCGGCACATCCTCGGCGCGGAGATGGCGCTCGACCTACCATTCGGCATCGGCCCCCTGCAATTCCACCGCTACTTCCCCGAGGACACCCACAACTCCTACCTCAACGCCTTCATGTCCGGCGGCTGGCTCTCCGGCGTGTGCTATCCCGCGCTGGTCTTCACCACCGTGATCATGGGTATCCGGCACATCTTCGTCCGTGTGCCCTGGCAGCGCGCTTATCTCGCGATCTTCTCCGCCTTCGTCGGCACCGTCGGCGAGAGCTTCGTGATCGACACCGACCACTGGCGGCACTTCTGGATGATGCTGGGCGCGATGTGGGGCATGATCGCGGCTGCGCAGGCTTACAAGATCAAGGACATTACCGTTCCGATGGAATCGGAACGGTAATGTCTGGCTTTCTGTTTTGACGCGTTTTCTTGACGCGAACCGGTATCCACTTCGCTCGAAAACGCTCTAGCGACGAAGTTTCTTCAGCTTGAGATCGGGCCGCTTTTCCGGCGGCGTATCGAGAAGTCCCTTCAGCGCCTCGGTTGCCGCGAGCACGCCCTTGTAACCCTCGGTCGCGAAGCGCAGCAGCAGGCGCAGCTCTTCGTCGGAATAGGCGCCGAACACCTTCTCCATCGCCTGCTGCATCGGCACATAGAGCTGGCCGATCTTCATCGCAGTCTCCGGCACGACGGAAATGAAGACCTTGCGGCGGTCTTGCTCGTCCCGCTCGCGGCGCACCAGCCCGGCCTTCTCGAGCCGGTCTACCACGCCGGTGATGGCACCCGTCGTCAGCCCCGTGACCTCGGCGAGCCGGCCCGCGGTAACGCGGCCCTCCAGATAGAGAATGTCCATGCATTCGAGGTCGGAATTGGCAATTCCGGCAACGTTCGCAACCGTTTGGCCATAGAGCACGCCCTGCGCGGACGACCGCCGCATCGCCTCCTCGAGCTCCTGCAACAGCGCCGCGCGCGCCTTCGTCCTTGACAAGGCCGACCTCATATCTTAGTCGATATATATCTTAGCTACTAAGAGATTTAGCAACCGTAATTTCTCCTAGCACCACGGAAACGTCGGGAGCAAGCCATGTCCAACCGTCCCCGCAAGGCCCTGATCATCGGCGCCGGTATCGCCGGGCCCGTCACCGCGATCCTGCTGCGCCGCGCTGGCATCGAATCCGCGATCTACGAGGCCTGGCCTTATTCGAAAGGTATCGGCGGCGGCCTCCAGATCGCACCGAACGGCATGCATGTGCTGGACGAGATCGGGCTCGCGAACGAGCTGATCAGCCGCGGCTCGATCGCCGAATCCTTCGACTTCTATTCGCAGAGCGGCGAACGGCTCGGCTCGATCAACCGTGACATGGCGCGGCGCTTCGGCCAGCCGGCAGTGAACGTCTGCCGCGCCACGCTGAACGAAATCCTGATCGACAAGGCCTGGTGCGCCTGCGTCTCGCTCTATTTCGAGAAGCGCCTGATCAAGATCGAGGACCGCGGCGACCAGCCGATCATCGCCTACTTCTCCGACGGCACCACGGCAGAAGGCGACTTCCTGATCGGCGCCGACGGCGTGCACTCGGTCGTGCGCCGCCAGGTCGTGCCGGACGGTCCGCAACCGTTCGACACCGGGCTGATCGGGTTCGGCGGCTTCGTGCCGCACGCCGTCCTCGATGGAAGGCCGATCGGCCGGCACGTCGAGACCACGTTCGGCAAGAGCGGCTTCTTCGGTTACGGCTATTGCAGCCCGGATCCGAACGACGGCGTGATGTGGTGGAGCACACAGCCCGCGCACGGCATGGACGCGACGATGTTCCGCGCGCTCGACCCCGCGACGCTGAAACAGCATCTGCGCGGCTTCCATCACGGCTGGCACGATCCGATCCCCGACATCATCGACGCGGCCGAGAACATCGTGGTCACCGACACGCTCGACGTCGCGACCTTGCCGACCTGGTCGCGCAAGCGCTCGCTGCTGATCGGCGATGCCGCGCATGCGACCAGCCCCCACGCGGGCCAGGGCGCTTCGCTCGCACTCGAGGATGCGATGCGGCTCGCGCGGCTGATGCAGGAGGGCCAGGAGCTCGGCGCCACCTTCCAGGCCTTCGAGGCCGAGCGGCGCCCGCGCACCGAAAAGATCGTCGCGATGGCGCGCCGCAACGGCAACAGCAAGCGCGAGTTCAGCGCCACCGGTGCATGGGTCCGCAATCAGATGATGAAATGGCTGTTGCCGCTGGGATCGAAGAGCATGGAGTTCATGTACGCGTATGATGCGCGGGCGGCGTAGCGGCAATCTCACTGTCATCGCCCGCGAAGGCGGGCGATCCAGTACGCCGCCGCCTCTCGATTCAACAACACTGTCTCTGGAATACTGGGTCGCCCGGTCAAGCCGGGCGACGACACCGTCATTTAAGCACGCAAAAGCCGCCTACCCCTCCACCTCGAACCTCAGCCCTGCATTCTCCCGCAGCCGCCTGATCAGCTTGTGCTGCATCGCTGCGCCCGGCGTCCAGAGACCGGCCGGGACATCAGGCGTGTCGCGCAACAGGCAGATCGCGCATTCGGAAACCATCTTCGCCGTTGAGGCATAGCCGGGATCGAGATCGCCCTTCACCGCCGCGCGAACCTGACGGCCGTCGGGCGCGATCGCGACATAGAGCACGTCGTAATGACCGTTGTCGCGCTCTTCCTTCGATGGCCCGTCGCCGGGCTTGAGCGCTTTGGGGCCAGTCTTTTCGCTATTGGCGGCCATGACGAGCTTCGCGTTGGCCTGCCCTTCGTCCCCCGTCCCCGTCAGCACCATCTCGTCGTAGACGAAATCCCGGCCATACGGGAATCCCATCAGCATGTTGGAGCGATGGACGTTGCGCGTGTTCAGCGTCGCCATAGCAAACGGGGCGGACCAGGATTGCAGGTCTTCCTCGAAAACGGGCTTGTTGCCGCGCGGCTGTTTCGGCCCCTCGAAGCCGGGCGTGAATGCGAAGGGGTCCTTGAGGATCGACACCAGGCTGAGATCCTGCGCGACTGCTTCGAAGGTGACCCTCGCGCTCGCCGAGGTGCCGCCGGAGAACTTCCAGCTGAGGTCGCGGACGCGCCCCTTGACGCGCGGCGCCGGCGCTCCGAACACGCGACGGGCTTCCTCCTGCACGAAGAACGCACCGAGCTCGAACGGGATGGAATCGAAGCCGCAGGAGAACATGATGCGCGCACCGCTCGCCCTGGCTGCCGTCTCATGCTTGTCGATCATCTGCTTCAGCCAGATCGGCTCGCCGCAGAGATCCATATAGTCGGTGCCCGACGCGACGCAGGCGGCAAGCAGATCGGAGCCGTAGAGCTGGTAGGGACCGACCGTTGTGACCACCAGCTTCGCCTGATCGACCATCGCGCGCAACGACGCAGGATCAGCTGCGTCCGCCACGATCAGCGGCGTATCAGCGGGTGCGCCGATCGCATCGCGAACGGAGGCGAGCTTGTCCCTGCTGCGCCCGGCCATCGCCCATGTCGGCGCGCCGTCACCGGCGTAGCTTGCAGCGAGATATTCGGCGACGAGCTGGCCGGTGTATCCCGTTGCGCCGTAGACGACGATGTCGAACTTCGTGGACACGGATCACGCTTCCTTGGGAGCCGTGGACCTTATGCTTCCACTCCGAACGTCAGCCCGGCATTGTCCCGCAGCCGCTTGATCAGCTTGTGCTGCATCGCCGCGCCCGGCGTCCAGAATCCGGCCGGGACGTCTGTCACATCGCGCAACAGGCACATCGCGCATTCGGAGATCATCTTCGAGGTCGAGCCGTAGCCGGGATCGCGGTCGCCGGTGACGCCGGCGCGAACCATGCGGCCGTCGGGCGCGATCGCGACATAGAGCAGGTCGAAGCGGCCGGTCTCCCGCTCTTCCTTCGACGGCCCCTCGCCCGGCTTCGGCGCGTTCGGACCGGTCTTCTCGGCGTTGGCTGCCACCACGCGCTGCGCGTTGGCTTCGCCCTTCTCGCCGGGACCCGTCAGAACCATCTCGTCGTAGACGAAGTCCTGGCCGTAGGGAAAGCCCATCAGCATGTTGGAGCGGTGGACATTGCGCGTGTTGATCAGTGCCATCATGAACGGCGCGGCCCAGGATTGCAGGTCCTCCTCGAGCAGCGACCTGTTGCCCTTCGGCTGCTTCGGGCCGGTGAAGCCTGGCGTCAACGCGAACGGATCGTTCAGGATCGCGATCAGGCTGATGTCCTTTGCGACCGCATCGAAGGTCGCCTTCGCGCTCGCCGCGGTGCCGCCCGAGAGCGTGCCGCGCATGTCGCGCACGCGGCCTTTCACACGCGAAGCCGGAGCGCCGAACACGCGCTTGGCCTCTTCCTGCACGACAAACGCACCGAGCTCGAACGGCACGGAATCGAAACCGCATGAAAACACGATACGCGCACCGCTCTCTTTCGCTGCCGCCTCGTACTTGTCGATCATCTGCCGCATCCAGATCGGCTCGCCGCAGAGATCGAAATAATCGGTGCCAGTAGCAACGCAGGCAGCTAACAGCTCCTCGCCATAGAGCTGATACGGGCCGACGGTGGTGATCACCGACATCGTCTGCTCCGCCATCGCCTTCAGCGAGGCCGCGTCCGATGCATCCGCGACAATCAGCGGCGTATTCCCGGGCGCGCCGATCGCATCGCGTACTGACTTGAGCTTGCCGAGGCTACGGCCTGCCATCGCCCATTTGAGCGCGTGGTCGCCCTTGTAATGCTGAGTCAGATATTCGGCGACGAGCTGGCCGGTGAAACCGGTCGCACCGTAGACGACGATGTCGAATTTCGCTGAGCTCATGGTCGACCTTTACTTCTTCGCGTAACTCACGCCCATGCCGGCGCGGACGTCGCTTTGAATCCCATAAGGCGGAATCGGATAGCGCAGGCCGTTCTTGGCCAGCGCCTTCATGCCCTCGATCGCCTTGGCGAGATGCGAGGGCTTCAAGGCCATCAGCATCTCCTCGTCCGGCACGCCGCCATAGCGCCGTTCGGCATAGCATGGCAAGGACAGGCTGGGCTCGCCGGTTTTCAGCGCCCGCCCCCAGGAATCCGCGCAGGCGGTCTCACCGACCACCCCCCATTCGAACTTCTTGTAGCCGGTATATTGCAGCCCGTTGATCAGGATGATCATCTGCCCCGGCGTCGCATAGACCAGGCAGATGTCGGGCGGATCGAGCCGCCCGCTCGCGAGCGGACTGACCGCAAGCGCCTGATACTGCCCGAATGGAACCACGTCCAGCGCCTCCTGGCGCTTGCGCGCGTCCTCGGCGGTGCCGTGCCAGACCCCGACATAGTTTTCGCCGGCGAGCCATTTTTCGTCCTGCGGCGCAAGCCCGATCACGGCGCGACACTGCGCACCGACAAGATCGTCGGCGGTAATGCCGACCGTCCAGCCCAGACGTGCAGCCATGCTAACGATCTGGTCGGTGGTGTGGACCGCGTTCGGCCGCCGGATTTTCGGGATCGCCTCCATGTCGGCGGCACGCGCGAACAGCTTCATGCCGATCACCGTCGTCTTCAGCCGCAGCAGGCTGTTGAGGTCGGCGACGAGCCCGGCAAGATCGATCCTGTCTGCGCTCTGCTGTTGCATGGCGTCCTCCCGACCGACGATCGCGCGCCGGTACTCTGTTCTTGTTTTGCGGCTCCCGTTTTAGTCCTTGCCCGGTCCCGGAAGCAACTCGCCGGTCCGCCCCATGATGCGATACGCCAAAAGGCCGATCCATTCGCGCACGGCGACATCGGTCTTGCCGAGCCCATCGGCCCCATTGCGGGTGAAGGCGAAGAGCCCGTCGCGCCCGCCCATCCGCCAATCCACCGGATAGGCTTCGACATCGAACCCGGCCTTGCGGAAGATGCCCATCGCGCGCGGCATGTGGAAAGCCGACGTGACCAGAAGCCAGCGTTCGCCCGGCTTCGGCGTCACCAGCTGCTTTGTGAAGATCGCGTTCTCCCAGGTGTTGCGGGAGTCGCGCTCGAGGATCAGGCGCTCCTTCGGTATGCCCAGGCTTTCCAGGATCGGCGCGGTGTAGTCGGCCTCCCTCGCCTCCGTCGCGACCAGGTTCGCCGAGCCGCCGGTGAAGACGATACGCGCGTTCGGATAGCGCCGCGCGAGGTCGGCCGGCGCCAGCATGCGATCGGCCGCGTGCGCAACCACGGGCGTGCGATGCGCCGCCGACAGATCGGTGTCGATCGAGCCGCCGAGCACGATGATGCCGTCGGGGGCGCCCCGCGACGGGTCCCACGCCGGGAAACGCGACTCCAGCGGATAGAGCAGAAGATTGCCGATCGGCGAGAACGCGATCAGCGCAAGCAGCACCAGCGTAGTCACGGCAAGCTTGCGGCCGACCGCAGCAAACCGCGTCGCCATCAGCAGCAGCGACAGGATTCCGAGCTCGATCAGGAGATTGATCGGCAGCAGAGCGGTGCCGAGGGTCTTGGAAAGAACGAAATACAGGGGAGCCTCGCTGGAATGATCGTGCCGGGCTTGACCGGCCCGTCCATCTTCAGAAATCTTCTTGAAAGAGGATCGATCGCCGGGTCAAGCCCGGGCATAACAGGTTCTCATGACGAGTTCTGATGAAACCGATTGGACGCGGCCAATGACCCATCACCACCTGCATTCAAGCCCCGAGACCTGCCATTGGGGCTTCTTCGAAGCCGCGCTCAAACCGGTCCTCACCGTCAAAAGCGGCGATGAGGTGACGGTCGACACCATCAGCGGCGGGCCCGACATGCTGCCCGACCGCACCAAATTTCACATTCCGCCGGAGATGTTCGAGGTTCACGCCAAAAACGAGCGCATGCTGCCCGGCCACATCCTCACCGGCCCGATCGCAGTCGAGGGCGCCGAGCCCGGCGACGTGCTGGCGGTCGAGATCCTCGACGTCCAGCTCCGGCAGGATTGGGGCTGGAACATGATCAAGCCGCTGTCCGGCACCCTGCCCGACGATTTCCACGAAACGCGCATCCTGAACATCCCGCTCGACCGGTCGCGGATGGTCGGCCGCATGCCCTGGGGCCTCGATCTGCCGCTCAAGCCGTTCTTCGGCGTGATGGGCGTCTCGCCACCATCGGCCTGGGGCCGCATCTCCTCGCTTGTGCCGCGCGCAATGGGCGGCAATCTCGACAACAAGGAACTCGGGGCCGGTGCGACGCTCTATTTGCCGGTGTTCGTCCCGGGCGCGATGTTCTCCTGCGGCGACGGCCATGGTGTGCAGGGCGACGGCGAGGTCTGCGTCACCGCGATCGAGACCGCGCTTCAGGGCCGTTTCCGCCTGACGCTGCGCAAGGACCTCAGGTTCGACTATCCCCGCGCGGAGACGGCGACGCATTACATGACCATGGCCATGGACCCCGACCTCGACCAGTGCGTGGTGCGCGCGCTGCGCGACATGATCGTGCTGCTCGGCGAGACGCGAAACCTGTCGCGCGAGGACGCCTACACGCTGTGCAGCCTAGCCGCCGACCTGCGGGTGACGCAGACCGTCAACGGCTGCAAGGGCATCCATTGCATGATCGAAAAGGCGATCGTGCACGGCTAGCCGCACCCGCCTGCTCGGACCCGTCTCCACTCCGCCGCCGCTCGGCATCCCGCGCGGCGCGTGGCGCTGCGCCTGATTTCCCGAGTGATTCCAATGAGCTGAAACACCGGTCTCGCCCGGATTTGACTCCCACCCCTGAACCTAAATAGAGTCTTAATCGTTACTTTTATGTACCCGAGTAAGAGGCTAGCGTTCGGCCATGGCCACCGAAAAAGCCGAGACTGACCGCATTCCCGTAACCTTGGCGCTCTCGACCATCACCTATCTGGAAAAACTGGTGAGACAGGGCACCCACGGCACCAGCGTTCCCGGCGTCGCACGCACTCTGATCGAGGAAGGCATCCGTCTCGCCATCAAGGACGGCCTTTTGTCGATTCGCGACAACGGCAGAACGTGAGGGCGCGCCGGACGTGAGGCGGACGGATCTCGAGAGGCGGATGGCCGACATCTGCAACCTGGGACCGTTACAATGCCTGTTCTCTCACCAACTTCTTCACCGACTGCTTCTTCACCGACTTGGACCAACGAACGAATTGAGCTTCTGAAGCAGCACTTCGAGGCCGGCCTCACCTGCAGCGAGATCGCTGCCGACATCGGCGTCAGCCGCAACGCGGTGATCGGCAAGCTGTCCCGGCTCAATCTCACGCGCGGCAGGACGAGCGACGAGCGCAAGCTCGAGCGGAGCCTCGCGCCGCGGCGCGGGACGAGAGCCGTACCGCGGCTGCAATATGAGATGCTCGCCACGATCTACGGCGACACCGACACACCTGTGGTCGCGGGTCCGATCGACGATGCCAACCGCTGCTCGCTGCTGGAGCTCGCCGAGAATCGCTGCCGCTGGCCGATCTCGACGCCGGGCGCAGACGACTTCTGCTTCTGCGGCAATACCGCGCCCGACGGCCAGTCCTACTGCGTCGGCCACAGCCGCCTCGCCTACCGGCCGAACTCGCGCGCCCGTGTGATGCGCGGCTGAAGGAAAATCCCAAAACGAAAAACCTCCGGCGGGGCATCACCGGAGGTTTCTGGAGGCTTAGCATGAAGCTAAGAGCCGTGACTTTCGTAATCGGCTGAAAACAAGATAGCTGATCAACTCAGGTAAGTAAATAAGTTTGAGGGCGATCGATTCGCATAGCTCGTCTTCGTCGTTTGCAACGTGTTGCCGGATTTTCCGAAGGCCGCTTTCATGAAAAAGCCCCGGCGGTTTCCCGCCGGGGCTCTATCAGATCGGAACGGTCTTCAGCTTACCAGTTGCGCTGGGCGCGCAGCAGCAGGCTGTAGGTGTCCTGGTCCTTCAGCTCGTAGGTTGCCGCAGGCTTGGCAACCGACGCCAGCGCCGGGGTGGTGATCACGCCCGAGTACTTCTGGTCGAGGTGGCTGTAGACGAAGTCAGCCGAGAAGGTCAGGTTCTTGACCGGCGTCCAGCGGGTGATGACGCCGATCTGGCCGATGTTGAAGTCCGGGTTGCAGGTGCCGGTCAGCGAGGCGAACGCAGCGCTGCCGCAGATCAGGCCCTTCGCCGTGCCGCTGTAGTTGACCGCAGCCCACGCGCCGTAGAGCGCCGTATTCCAGTACGGGTTCCAGTTGTGGGTGTAGGCACCACGGAAACCGTAGGTCTTGGTCAGCTCGAGCTGGCCGTTGGGACCGAACACCGCGTCAGACACGCCGGCAAAGCCGATGCTCTGATACGCGCTGCCCGAACCGCCGAACATCGAGTAGCTGGTCGCCGCCAGCGACTGGAAGTTGTAGCGGCTCGCGCCGTCGGTATAGACGCCCGAGATGTTGATCACGTCGCCAGCACCGGTCGGGATGTTCTTGATCTGCAGAGCTAGCTGAACGGCCCAGCCCCACTTGTCTTCCGGATGACCGGTGACTTCGGACGCGCCGTAGTAGGCGACGTGGTTGTCGTGCGCAGCCACCGACGCCTGGAACAGGCCCCAGGCCTGGTCGACACGAACCATGCCGACGATGTCGGGCGACCTAGTGCCGCCGATATCGTTCGAGCCGTAAGCACCGCCGAGGACGCCGCTGGTGGACATGCCGGCGGTGTTCCAGATGTTGGTCGTGAAGAACTGGGTCTGGTCCTGCGCCGAAACGGTCGCGGTCACGCCCTGGCCGAAATCGGCCGTGTAGGTGAACTGGGCGACGCCGTTCACGGAGCCGCTGCCACCGACGAGCTGGTCGAAGTTGTTGCCGGGATAGTTGGTCCAGGGCGCGTCGAACTGCGACACGGACTTACCCATGGTGAAGCCGGCGAACTGGATGAACGCATAGTAGACGCCGAGCGTACCACCCGAGATCGTGCCCGAGCTTGCGTTGTTCGGCGCAGACACGCCCGTGCTTCCGAGTTGCGAGTAAACGGTCGCGCCTGTTGCCGAGCCGCTTCCCGTATAGTTATCGGTCGTCCAGGTGAACACCGCGTCAAAGTAAGTGCGAACCACCCCGTACTCAGTCGCGGTACGGGTATCGATGTTGAGGTCCTCGCGAGCGCGCGCCAAATAGTAGTTCGACAGGCGGTTGTTCGCGCCGGAAACACCGTTGTAGGCGGCGCTGTAGTTGCCGCCGGCATTGAGCGCGACTTCAGCACGCAGATAGCCGCCGAGCTTGATGCAGGTGTCGGTGCCCGGGATGTAGTAGAAGCCCGCGCCGTAGAGCGAGCAGATCTTGACGTACTCGACCGCCTTGGCCTTGACCGGAAGATCGGCCGCTTGTGCTCCGCCGACGGCGATCAGACCCGCCGCAGTGCCGAGCAAAAGGCTCTTCACCACTTTCATATAAAACCTCCAAGTTGCTCATTTTACGGAGACCGGACCGTGAGGCCCCCCAGATCCCCGTCTTTTCAAATCCGCTCGGCCGCTTCGCGCTTTTGGACACACCCGCATCGACGCGAGGGACGTGAGCGAACCACCTGCAACGGGACGATTGAGTACCCCCCACCGTCACGGGCCAATATGCCTGCGCCGTTCCGCTAATCAAAATAGTTTATTTAGTCAGCTTTGTTGTTTCACTAAACCTGTGCCCCGCGCGCAACACCGCGAGTGAGGGAATATGCTGAGCTGATCATCTTTGTAGTTTTAGTGACAAAATTACCCTGCTCTGCACTTGCGTCAGGGCAGACTTGCGTGGACTATGGCCGTGCAAGACACCGGCCGGAAAAGAATCAGATCACGGGAGTGACGCTGTGTCAGCGACCAGGAAGGAAGGGGCGCGCCTCCGCTCCATCGGCAATCTCGATATCATCAGGCGTTTCACCTGGGAAATTTCGTCGATCAACATGTATCTGGAGGAGTTGCGTCAGTTCTGGGCGAGAACGCTGGGCATCAGCGGTCCGCAATGGCTGATCCTGATGGCGATCTCCGACCTCGACAAGGACGACGGCGTGCCCGTCAACGTGGTCTCCAAGCTGCTCCACGTCGATCCGTCCTTCGTCACCACCCAGTCCAAGCTGCTGGAGAAGAAGGGCCTGCTGCGGCGGCGGCCCTCGCCGACCGACGCCCGCGTGGTGCGGCTGTCGCTGGTCGAGAAGACGCAGAAGCACATCGCAAGCCTCAACGAGCAGTACAAAACGATCCGCGAATTCGTCTTCCAGGAATTCGACGAGAACGAACTGACCGAATTCACCGGCAAGCTCGCGACGCTGAAGACCCGGCTCGAAAAGGCCTGCGTCAGGATATCCCTCGACTACTAAAGCATGATCCGGAAAAGTGCGAAGCGGTTTTCCGAAAAGATCATGCCCAAGCAACAACCTAAAGCGCGATGACGATTCATCCCAATCTCATCGCGCTTTAGGACAGCAGGCGGCGTTCAGATCCGCCGCCCCGTGGCGCCCAGTTGCGATTCCAGCCAGTCGAAGATGTATTCGTTGGCAAGGCTGGGATTGTCCGCGTGGGCCTGTGCCGCGCCGGTCTCCTGCGCGGTGAACACCTTCAGCACGATGTCGGAGCTGCCGAGTCGCGACTTCTGCACGATCTGGCGCGCCCGGTCGGCCTTGAGCCAGCCGTCCTCGCCGAGTGTGATCAGCACCGGACAGTCGGCGCTCGAGGCCATCAACGGCGCCGACGGCACCGGGACGATGCTGAGGTCGCTCATCGCAAAGCGGCTGGCGAAGAAGGATCGTTCGTGCAGGTCCCACAGACCGCCGTCGCAGACGGCCGCGGCGAGCCTCGGCTCCTGCAACACCGCGCGCGCGACGAAGGAAGAGCCCCACCCGTCGGCCACGATGGCGACGCGATCGAAATCGACGTCGCGGCGCGTCTCCAGATAATCCATGACGCTGGCAATCGAGCTCTCGAGGTCGCGGCGCTGCAGGAGCGTATCGGTATAGTCGTCACGCTGGTCGCCGAGCAGGTCCAGCGCGAGCATCGACAGTCCGCGTTCGCGCGCATGCGGCGCGAGCTTGAACAGGAATTCTTCCTTGCGGTGTCCGGGCTCGCCGATGCAGATCACGGTCGGAGCCCGCTTGCCGGCCGGGGACGCAGGCAGGAAATAGCCTTGCAAAACGTGTCCGTCATCGGCCCAGGGAATCGTGACGACCTCGCCAGCCGGACCGCGCGCGGTGAGGAAGCGGCGCGCGCATTCCTGCATGGCGAGCACCGCGACCCAGCGGCGCTCGTCGGCCTGGTCCAGCGGCATCGCGGCCGCGCCGTAGTAGTTCATCGCCCGCAGCCAGTTGCGCTGCGCGGTCGCCATGTGGCCTTCCGCGAACGCCGCCTCGGCACGCTGCCGGTTGGCTTGCGCCAGCCGCTTCCATTCGCGGTGCCAGGACTGCTCGCCGCCCTGCTTGAGCTGCCGCGCGATCATCAGGCATTCTGCGATGGTGGCGCCACCCTCCTGCGCCGCGGTGAGGAGCCGCGTGAATTCAGCGGAAATATCCTCTCTCTCCGGGCAGAGGATCCAGTCGTCGGAGAGGCATGCGGGTATCATCGGAGCTACGCTTTATGATGGCGTTACCCCTGATCGACTAAACTATTTTGGTTCACCAACCAAGCTGCCGTGCGCCGAATGAGACCCGTTTCACATCACCATCGCTTGAACATTGCTTGAACGACGGAGCATGTCGCATGCGTGACATTCCAAATCGTCATAAGGCGTCGAAAAGTGGCAAGAGGTGGCACGTAAAGTTACCTGCGTAACATGTAAATTACCTGTGTAATAATACGTCCGCACCTCTTGCCATGATGATCGTCATACCTACATACGCGGACGTTCGTTGACAGTCTCAGCCAAACCGAATCAACCGAGCCGCCAGCCAACTTCCTGCGTAAAGCTTTCATAGAAGGCGCGGTCATAGGCCTGCTCCGGCGTTGCGCGCACGCGTTCGTCAAGGCGCTTTGCGTCTTCGCCCACAAGAATGCGCCACCGGTCCGCCTTGACCCCGTCGAGGATGATCTTCGCGGCCTGCGCGGCCGTCGTCGGTGCGTCCTCGAGGAAGCTGCGGGCGCGTTCGGCGAACGCAGCCTGGATGTCCTCGTCCGACATCTTTTCAGCATCCGGCACGCCAGCCGCGACCATGCGCTTGCGGGTCAGCGCGACCTCGTCGGCATTGAGCCGCTCCGACCCGTCGGCGCTCTGCACCTTGCGCGAATTGGAGACGATCGAGGTGCCGATATGGCCGGGCATCACCACCGAGCATTTGACGTGCGGCGCGTGCAGGCGAAGGTCGTTGATCAGCGCTTCGGTAAATCCTTTCACCGCGAACTTGGCCGAACTGTAGGCGGTGTGCGCCTGGTTCATGCCGATAGAGGCCCAGAAGCCGTTGACGCTCGCGGTGTTGACGATGTGGGCCTCGTCCGCCGCCACCAGCATCGGCAGGAAGGTGCGCACGCCGAGATAGACGCCGCCCCAGCAGATGTTGAAGGTACGCTCCCACTGCTCGCGCGTGTTGGTGAACAGGCTGCCGCCGCCACCGATGCCGGCATTGTTGAACAGGAGATGGATCCGGTCGGTCTTCTGCTGCTCGGCGAGCTCATCGCGAAACCGCTTGAGATGGTCCTCGATCGAGACGTCGGCGACATGGGTCGTGACCCGCAGGCCCTGCGGCAGCTTCTCGACCTCGCAAAGCCGCTTGGTCTCGGCCATCGCGGCCTCCGAGACGTCGCACATCGCGACATTGCAGCCCTCGGCGACGAGCTGCCGCGCGAGCTCGCGTCCCATCCCCGTGCCGCCGCCGGTGATGACGGCGATCTTTCCTGCAAAATCCTTCATGGGACTTCGGTCCCTCCCCTTGTCGGTATGTTTCTTCACAGCTGGCGCCGCGCATCGCGGCGCGCGCAAAATGTAGCAGCGCCGCATCCGCAGGTAAAAGCGGATCGGCGCTGCCATTCGACATCGATAATTTCGGCCGGCGGACTATTCGGCCGCTTCGACACGCACCCCGTTCAACGCGCCGAGTGCCTCCAGCGCCTTGCGGGTGGCGGCCTGCTGCGCCGGCGAGGCCTCCGGCATCGGTGCGCGCGGATAGGTCCTGGGCAAGCCCTGGAGCGTCTGGGCGTAACGCGTGCAGGCCGGCAGATTATCGGCGATAACAGCGTTCCACAGCGTCAACAGCTTCTTGTGCAGGTCGAGCGCGCGCGGATGGTCGCCCGCCTTCACCGCATCCCACAGCGCGACGGAGGCATGCGGCGCCGCGGTCAGGATCGCGGCGATCGAGCCATGGGCGCCGAGCGTGTAGGACGGATACATGAGGGCATCGACCGCGCTGTAGATCAGCTTGTCCGGCGCCATCATCATGAGATCCGCGAACAGCTTGAGATCGCCCGCGCTCTGCTTGACGCCGACCACCAGCGGCACCTCGGTCATGATCCGCACCAGCAGCGCCGGCGACAGATAGGACCACGGCACCACGTTGTAGATGATGATGGGCATGCCGGTCTCATCAGCCATGGCGCGGAAGTGCGCGACCATCGCCTCGTCGTCGGGCTTGAACAGATAGTGCACCGGCGTGACCTGGAGCGCTGCGACATTCATGTCGCGCACGAGCTTGCCGCGACGGATCGCATCGCGCGTGGAGTCCACGATGATGCCGGCGATCACGGGAATGCGTCCCTTCACCGCCTCGACCGTCGCGGCCATCAGGTCGCGATATTCCTCGTGATCGAGCGTGTGGCCCTCGCCGGTCGAGCCGCCGGCCGCGACGCCATGCGCGCCGGCGCCGATCATCCAGTCGACCTGGGGCGCCACGAGCCCAAGGTCGATCTCGCCGTCCTTCCGGAACGGCGTCGTCATCGGCGGGATCACGCCGGTCGGTCGTGCCTTCATGGTCTGCCCTCGCGTTTCCTTTGGTCCTGTGGCGGTCCCGCTCTCCTGACGAGTATCCGTCCGCTTTCGAGCCTATCGGCTGCGCAGGCCTTGTGAAGGGGCGGTTCACGCGGCGCTGCCCCCCACAATCGCTCATTCCTGCGATCCTTCCTCGCCCTTTTCCTTGGGGATTCCCCGTATTTGCCCGGCTTCGGTTTAGGGGCAATTTTTTTACAATCCGAATCACCAAATGGAGGTGGACGCTGGGTCGAGTCGGCTAGGTCAGCGTGTTGTTTGTGTCACAGGCTCTGGCACTCCGCTTGCATCCTCTTCGTGGTCTGAAACTACCGATGAGGTGACAGGAATGTTCGTGACCGTGGTTGCCGTGCTCTGCCGGCTGAGCGCAGCCAGCTCAGGCAGTTGCATCGAGGAAATCGTGACCGACAGCAACATGACGCCCGAGATGTCGATGATGCAGTGCGCGATCGGCGCACAGGCCCCGCTTGCCAAATGGATGGGCGAGCATCCGATCTATCACGCCAATTGGCGCCTCGAGCGCTACAAATGCGTGCCGGGTCACTACGAGATCAAGGGCCACGCCTAAGGCCCCGCAAGACTACGGATGAGGAAACGCCCCGGAGGTAGCCTGGTCTCTCCGCGCGGGCACCGCTAGCGCCAGACCCCATTGCGGCGGCGCGCCCCTGTGACGACGATCACGCCTTCCCTTTAAGCCACTGCACGCAGAATGATCGCACGCGCCTGTCGCCCTTCCGGCGTCGGCATCAGCGCGAAATTGTGCGGCTGGTCACGGAGCAGATGCAGCTCGACCGGCACGCCCGCCGCCCTCGCGCGCTCCGCGAGATCGACGCTATCGGGATAGAGCAGATCGCGCGTGCCCGAGAAGATTGTCATCGGCGCGAGCGAACGGAAGGCGCCGTTGAGCGGGCTGACGAAGGGATGGCCGACATCGAGCTCGCCGGCATAGAGCCGCCCCGCCTCAATGATCCCCGGAATGTCCTGGATCGGATCGCGGCCTGCGATCTCGACCTGCTCCGGACGGCTGACCGATGCATCGGCCGCCGGCGAGATCAGCATCAGCCGGCCCGGCTGCCGATGCCCGCGGTCGCGCAGCCACTGGCAGGCAGCGAGCGCCAGTCCCGCGCCGGCGGAATTGCCGACCGCCGTGACCTTTGCGGGCCCGACATCCTCCAGCAGCATCCGCAACAGTTCGGCCGTCGCCGGCACGAGATCCTTGGCGGTGGCATGCGGCGCAAGCGGATAGATCGGCACGACGCAGACGACGCGCGCCTTGCGCGTCATCTGGCCGACGAAGCGCCAATGCGCCGGCACGATCTCGTTGATGAAGCCACCGCCGTGCAGGAACATGACGTGGTTGCAGCCCTCATGGCCCGATGATGGCGCCGTGTAATAGACCGGCCATCCGCCCATCTTGGTCAACGTCACCTCGACGCCGCGGCCCAAACCCGTCGGCTCGTAGGAGGCCGGCTGCAATGCGAGTTTCTGCACATGCGCCTGCACGGCCTCGGCCGAGGCAAGGTGCTTCTTGAACGGAAGCTGCCGCAACAGCGCGTTGAAGCAACGACTCTGCAGGCTCGGCGCGGGATCGCCGGATGGCCGCATCCTCAACAGCCGGCCGCCCGGACAGAACTGGAAGGCCGATGCGATCTTTGCAACGCTCATGTCAGGTCTCCTCCAGACCGGGCTCTCTGTATGGGCGACGAAAAGGCTTGTGTCGACCGCCGCCACATGCGGATATAATGCGAGCATTCGCTCGCTTTTCCTACTCGCATTCGGATCGCAGGCCCATGGCGCGCAAACCGCCGACAAAACCCCGGAAAAATGCCTTGCAAGCGCGATCGCGCGCCACCGTCGACGCGCTGGTCGAGGCAACCGCTCGCATTCTGGTCCGCGAAGGCTTTGAGAAAGCCAGCACCAACCGGATCGCCGAAATCGCCGGCGTCAGCGTCGGCTCGCTCTATCAGTATTTTCCCAGCAAGGAGGCGCTCGTCGCCGCCGTGATCGACCGTCACAACGAGGAGATCATGGGCATCGTCCGTGCCGCCCTCACCGAGGTCGCCGACCTGCCGATCGACAAAGCCGTGCGCCGCCTCGTCACCGTCGCGATCGAAGCCCACCGTATCGATCCCAAACTACATCGGGTGCTTGCCGAGCAGATCCCGCGCACCGGCCAGCTCAAGGACGTCGAAGCCTTCAACCGCGAGGTCCACACCCTCGTGCGCGCCTATCTCGAAAGCCGCCGCAAGGAGATGCGCAAGATCGACCCGGGACTGGCGACCTTCATCTGCGTCAGTGCGATCGAGGCGGTCGCGCACAACACGGTGCTGAACCAGGCCGAGATGCTCTCGGAGAAGATGGTGCGGACGCTGGTGGACGAGACAACGCGGATGGTGGTGGGATATTTGAGGTAGTTTGCGAAAACGTCGCCTCATGCCCGCTCTACGCGGGAGAGCGGGCATCCTGCTAAGCAGTTGATTTATCTGCGGGCTGCATTGAGCCGAGCCCATGGCCATGAGTTTTCCATTTTTGATGGCGATCAATTCAGCTTTCCTATTGAGGACAAAACATATGCCCAAGAAAAATTGCCTGATAGTCCATGCCGCCGGAAGACAGCTCGACCTACTGCGCGGAGAGGCTTCCCGCATTGCGAAGGCGAACAAGGTCGACTGGTGGATCGATCGTGCCGACGTCGGCACACTTTTTTGCTTTGAAGACGCAAATGCTACAGATGCCTTCGCTCGCACCTGCGACAACTTCGGAGTCCGATGCCAAGACGGCTAGCTCAAAAACCCCGCCGACTTTGTGAGCCGGCGGGAGTTGAGTGAATACCTACGAAAACCGGCCCATCGCCAAACGCGCGTCGGACGGTGGGGCCGTTCCGGGTGGATGGCGAGACCTTGAGGAGGTCCAGATTCGCCACAGACCGATTTTTCAATCTCTCCCTTGGAGAGTCGTTCCTCAGACGCCGCGATGCCAATATTTTTGTGATCTGGCGCAAAAGGAAGGCCCCAGCCAATGGGGAAGACCGGGGCCTTCACAGGCCTTGCGATGGATCACACGCAAGACCGATCGCAGGATAGCTACAGGAGCGCTCGTTCCTCCTGCGGAACCAATCTCGACCCAAGTTGGCTGCAACTCCAGATGAGTCGCGAGAGCCAGCATTCCAGCAGCCAAATCGGGGCTAGAGTGTGTCCGAAGTTGAACTAGACGCGGGCGAAACCAACGTGCTGAAGCCGCGATCCAACTCGAGTGTTTCGCAAATCATCGTTTCTTCGTAGGCCGAACCCGCGGCGAACGACTAGGGCGCGTGGGTGAAGATATCCACTCGTCGATTTCGTCTGGCTCTACTCGCCACGAAGGCGAGACGCCATCGGCTGTCCGGGCTGTGACACGGTATCGGCGCTTACGGAGCTTGGCTGCCAAATTCTTCGCGCCATCTTCGTCTCGACATTCAATAGAAAAATTACCGTAACAAACAACCCAGCGCTTTCGACTTACTTTTCGTTTGGATCGCGCTGAACGCTCCATCTAAGGGACCCCGTGAGTCCCCAAGCCCGTCCCAGTATCAAGACTCCATTCTTACCAAACCGTTTAAACCTGTCCGCGACCTCGCCAAGGGCAGCGGACTACCTACCCATCCTAGCAACCCCCGACGCAAGACATGAGGTCTGGTGAACTTCATCAGCAAGATGTCATTCAATCACCTCGTCTGCGCGGCTCAGAACGGACGTTGGAAGCACCAGGCCGAGCGCCTTCGCAACCGGGAGGTTGACTACCGTGAAACTCGCGCGGCGCGGACGCTACTTGCTTGCCGCCAGGACAGGTTACACATCATAGCGCGGGGAGAAGACAACTCCGCTCCGGACGTCGCGCCTCCCAAGTCCCTGCGACGCAATGCATTGAAGCAGCTGTCGTGAATATTCCCCCGTCCCACAGGCTGGCATGGTGACATCATGCTCCTGTTTTGCCCGACGCGTCAAATCGATTCGGAAAAACATAATTCGCCAATGGGTTCGCTACTGTGCATGGGGTTGTTTTCGACATTTTAATTTTCCGCCCCCAGAAGCAGCCGCCCGCTACCGGTCGTCGCGCATGCGTCACGCAGCGGGAGCAGGCTCCACGCCGACGGTCAATCCACCGATGAGTTGGAAAAAATGGTCGGAGCGAGAGGATTTGAACCTCCGACCCCTAGTCTCCCAGACTAGTGCGCTAACCGGGCTGCGCCACGCTCCGAACGTCGTTCCATTAGCTAGGATCGCCGCTTTGCGCAAGGCGAGGTCGCAGCATTTTGGCGTCCGTGCCCACAGCCCCGGAACTGCCGGCAAAGCTCGCGAAAAGCGCCCTAGCCGTCCTTCAGCGCCTGATCCAGCATCTCCCGGCACGCGACGAGGTCAGCGAGCACCCGTCCGAGCCGCTCCCGGTCGATGGCGCTGGGCCCGGCAGGTGCGGCGGGAGTGCCGCCCTTGCGGAAGGTGGTGAGGATGTCCTCGTCGTCGACCTCCGTGAAGCGGAAGTCGATGCCTTCCTCCTCGTCGCCCTGGTAGTCGTCTTCGTCGGCATCCGTGACGCCCTTGATGGGCGCCTCGTCGTCGTCGTCGGGCTCCATCAGGCTGGCGCCGATGGCATCCTCAATGGCCCCGAACGAGACCGCGGCCGCGCCGTCGGCGAGGCCCTGCACCGACTTGACGCCGTGCTCCTTGAGGATCCGCTGCACCCCGCGGATGGTGTAGCCCTCCCCGTAGAGCAGGCGGCGGATGCCCTTGAGCAGATCGACGTCGTCGGGGCGGTAATAGCGGCGGCCGCCGCTGCGCTTCATCGGCTTGATCTGGGAGAATCGGGTCTCCCAGAACCGCAGCACGTGCTGCGGAATGTCGAGTTCCTGCGCTACTTCGCTGATGGTTCGGAACGCATCCGGCGCCTTGTCCAAATGCCTAATCCTTCGCGCAGGCGGTTACGCCTCGGGTTGAGCCTTGCTGGCGTCGCCATTGCCGCGATGCTGGGTGTTGATCCGCTGCTTCAGGATCGCCGACGGCTTGAACACCATGACGCGGCGCGGCGAGATCGGCACCTCGGTGCCAGTCTTCGGGTTACGGCCGATACGCTGACCCTTCTTGCGGACCATGAAGGAGCCGAAAGAGGACAATTTCACCGTCTCGCCCTTCTCCAGGCAGTCGGTGATCTCCTTCAGGACGAGTTCCACGAACGCAGACGATTCCGTGCGCGACAGGCCCACCTTCTGGTAGACGGCCTCGCAGAGATCAACACGCGTTACGGTTTTGCTTTGGTCGGTCATCGCCCTGCCCCACATCACGGCGAACAATTGTTGTCTGAAATTATGAGGTTACGATACGCCGGTCAACAGCGCTCATCAATGCAGGCGCATCGATAATGGCAGCTAATTCCGGCAAAATTTTATCGAATGTGGCGCTACCAGCGCACCAGCGCGGAGCCCCAGGTGAACCCGCCGCCCATCGCCTCCAGCAAAACCAGGTCGCCGCGCTTGATGCGGCCGTCCTTGCGCGCCACCGACAGCGCCAGCGGGATCGAGGCCGCCGAGGTGTTGCCGTGGCGGTCCACCGTCAGCACCACCTTCTCCGGCGCGATGTGGAGCTTGTGGGCGGAGGCGTCGATGATTCGCTTGTTGGCCTGGTGCGGCACAAACCAGTCGATGCTGTCGGCATTGAGCCCGGTGGTCTGGAAGGCGTCGACGATCACGTCGGTGATCATGCCGACCGCGTGCTTGAAGACCTCGCGGCCCTCCATGCGCAGATGGCCGACGGTCTGGGTCGAGGACGGACCGCCGTCGACGAACAGCTTTGCCTTGTGGCGGCCGTCGGAGCGCAGGTGAGTGGTCACGACGCCCCGGTCGGTCGCGGCGTTGCCCGGCTGCTCCTGTGCCTCCAGCACCACCGCGCCGGCACCGTCACCGAACAGCACACAGGTGCCGCGATCGTTCCAGTCGAGGATGCGCGAGAAGGTCTCGGCGCCGATCACCAGCGCGCGCTTGAAGGCGCCGGTGCGCAGGAAATTGTCGGCGGTGGCGAGCGCGAACACGAAGCCCGAGCACACCGCCTGGAGATCGAACGCCGCGCCATGGTTGATGCCGAGCGCGTGCTGCACCGCGACCGCGGTTGCGGGGAAGGTGTTGTCAGGCGTCGAGGTCGCCAGCACGATCAGCTCGATCGACTGCGCGTCCACGCCGGCGTCGCTGAGCGCAGCCTGCGCCGCCTTGATCGCCAGATGCGAGGTGAACTCGCCCTCGGCCGCGATATGCCGCTCGCGAATGCCGGTGCGCTGCACGATCCATTCGTCGGACGTATCGATGCGCGCCGCCAGCTGGGCGTTGGTCACCACCTGCTCCGGCAAATAAGAGCCGCAGCCCAGCACGACCGAACGAATTTGAGTCACGAAACAGCCTCCTGCGCGGTCTGCACGGAACTAAGTGCACCACCCTCGCGGTTGAGCATCTGATTGATCTTGTTCAGGAGATCGTAGTGAGCCATCTCATAGCCAACATCGATCGCATAGGCAAAGCCTTCGGAGCTGATTCCACCATGGCTCTTGACCACGATCCCGTTCAATCCAAGGAACACGCCGCCGTTGGACTTGTTCGGGTCCATCTTGTCCCGCAGGGCCTTGAAGGCGCTGCGCGCCAAGAGGTAGCCGAGCTTGGACAGCCAGCTCCGCTGCATCTCGTTGCGGAGTAATTCCGCCATCTGCCGTGCGGTTCCCTCGGCGGCCTTGAGCGCGATATTGCCGCTGAAGCCTTCGGTGACGATGACGTCGGCCAGCCCCTTGCCGATGCCGTCGCCCTCGACGAAGCCGAGATAATCGAGCTCCGGCAGGTTCACCGCACGCAGCCTGTCCCCGGCCTCGCGGATCTCCTCGTGCCCCTTGATCTCCTCGGTCCCGATATTGAGCAGGCCGACCGTGGGCCGGGGCTTGTCGAACAGGACGCTCGCCATCGCGGCGCCCATGACGGCGAGCGACACCAGATGGTGTGCGTCGCCACCGATGGCGGCACCGAGGTCGAGCACGACCGATTCGCCGCGCTTGGTCGGCCATACCCCGGCAATCGCCGGGCGGTCGATGCCCGGCAGCGTGCGCAGGTGGAAGCGCGACATCGCCATCAGCGCGCCGGTATTCCCGGCGGAGATCACGACATCCGCCTCGCCCTTCTTCACCGCGTCGATGGCGAGCCACATCGAGGAGGTCTTGCGGCCGCGCCGCAGCGCCTGGCTCGGCTTATCGTGCATGGCGACGGCGACGTCGGTATGGATGATCTTCGAAGCGGCCTTGAGGGCGGGATGCTTCTCGAGCTCGGGCTCGATCTTGGCGCGGTCCCCGACCAGCAGGAATTCGATCTCGCGATGCCTGTGAAGCGAGATGGCGGCGCCTGGAATGACCACGGCGGCGCCGACGTCGCCCCCCATGGCGTCAAGCGCGATGCGAACCTTGCTTGGCATAAAAGTCCTGGAAACCTGGTCTGGTGCGGTCTTGAACGAGCTGTGCCGCAAAATGGGTCCGCCATGGACATGGCGACCGGTCAGGCGCCACGCGGCGCCCGGACCGGGGCGCGACAATAGCGTTTTGTTATCCCGAAACAACCTCTTGCCCCCAGCCTTTTGCATTCGGGGCGACCCGCGGGCGGCGGCGAAAATTCACAATAAGCGCATTGAAATCAAACAGATATAAGCTCCTTTCAAAGCATCCGGACAAGCGGCTCACGCACCCCGCAAAGCGATCCTCACCGGGAATGCCCAGCTATTTGCCCTTCTTCTTGTCCTGGAGCGCCTTCAGCGCCGCGAACGGATGGTCCTCGGGGTCCAGCGCGGTGACCTCGGCCTCGAACTTGACGCCCGGCTTGCGCGGATAGGGATCGACCGCCAGGAACAGCGCATCGGTGGCAATCCGGCCGAGATCGATGATGCCGTTCACGATTGCCTCCGGCGGATCGATCACCTCCGGCGGCTCCGCGTCGTCCTGCCCCTCCTCGATCAGGTCGGCCATCTTCCGAACCTCGGCTTCGGGGGCGAACACCAGATCGACGTCCTCCTCGATCTCGCTCTCGATCGGATCGAGGGTGACGACGCAGATCTGGCCGATCCGGGCACGGACGTGCCCCGTAACCTGGATCCGGCCGCCGCTCTTGGGCACGACGTCGAAAGCAGCCTGGGCGGAGAGCACCTCCCGCAAGCCGCCGACCTCGGCGATGGCCTGCAGCTCGGCGGCTGAAGCCTCGAGCTTGCGGTGCAGGCCGGTGTCGGGGATCTGCGCGACGATGACGGGGGACCGCCAGGGATCGGGTCTGGATTCGGCGTTCGGTCGGCTCATCGCGTGATGTCCTCAGTGAGCGCTGGGGGATACTTGAAAGACGCGCGCAGCAGCGTGGCCTCGTCGGTCCGGCCGAGATCGGCCTCTGTGGCCCGGGCGTAGGCCGCGAGCCGCCGAGCCTGGTCCATGCCGGTCCCATTCAGGATATTCTTGCAGATGGCGGCTGCCAGCGCCTCGCCGCCGCCTTCGATGGCCTGGTCATAGGCCTGGACGCGGCCGTAAAACGCCTCGCCGAAGGCCCGCATCCGCTTCGGCACGGTCTGGTCGCCTATCCCCATCTCGCGCAGATTGTCGTCCATGTCCTCGCAGAAACGGTCGAACAGCGCCTGCGAAAGCTCCGTGGCGCCTTGGCCCTGGTTGGCGCCTTGGTTGACGCTCTGGACCGTGCGCAGGCGTCGCAGCAGCAGCCAGAGATGCAGCAGCAACAGGTCGAAACGCCCGTTAACCGTATCGGGCACGCCCAAGTCGCGGTAAAATATGGGTTCTCGCGCCTGCGTCACGATCATGCCATAGATGGCTTCAATGGTGCCGCGCGGGGCTTGCCGGGGTTTCCTGAAGTGATTGAACGGCCAAACCATTGTGGGTTCCGCAAGCGGGCGTGCGCGTGTTGCAATTGCAGTCTCCGCCCGGTACTTCAGCGCCTCGCGCGACGCAAGGGGACGGAATCAGTTCCACGATGACGATAACGAACCAGACCAGCCTGCGCGCCAACAAGCCGCGCGGCCTTCATGCACGCTGGCGCGGTTTGCGCATGCTTGCGGCCGTCGCCCTGGTCGGCGCCGCCCTTGCCGGCTGCACCGGCGAGCAGTTCCAGAAGGGTTACATCCTGCCGCCCGGCGCGCTGGAGCAAATTCCGATCGGCGCGAGCCAGGATCAGGTGCTGATCGTGATGGGCACGCCCTCCACGGTCGCAACCCTCGACGGTGAGGTGTTTTACTACATCTCGCAGCGCTCGGAGCGGATGGTCGCCTTCATGAACCAGAGGGTGGTCGATCAGCGCGTCATCGCGGTCTATTTCGACAAGAACCGGCGCGTGCGCCGGCTGGCGAATTACGGCCTCCAGGACGGCAAGATCTTCGACTTCATCAGCCGGACCACGGCGACGTCGGGTCAGGAGATGAACTACCTCACGCCGATCTTCAAGTTGCTCAGCTTTAACTAAGCCTGCTCAGCTTTAACTGAGCCTTCAGCCTGCGGCGTCGTGCCGCCCTCCGCGCGGCACTTGCCGTCGCGTGCGGCTTGCCGTTGCGCGCCCGGTTCCATACGCTCCCTGCAAAACAAGAAGCAGGGAGTGGATTCGTGCCCAAGACTTTGTTGTCCCGCCGTCGCGTGCTCGCCGGTGCTGCCGGCCTCTCGGCCGCAGCGATCCTGCCGCGATCGAGCCTGGCGGACTGGAAGCCCACCGAAAACGTCCGCATCATCGTGCCGGCTGCGGCCGGCGGCTCGACCGACGTCATGGGCCGGCTGCTGGCCGCGCATCTGCAGACCGCCTGGGGCCAGTCGGCGGTCGTGGAGAACCGCTCCGGCGGCGGCGGTACGATCGGCACGGCCGAGGCCGTCCGCGCCAAGCCTGACGGCCACACCATCCTGATCGGCAACCCCGGGCCGAACGCGATCGCCTACAGCATCTTCAAGAACCTCACCTACAAGCCGGACCAGCTCCAGCCGGTCTCCAACATGATCCGGATCCCGAACATCGTCTCGGCGCATCCGAAGACCGGCATCAAGTCGGTCGCCGAGCTGATCGCATATCTGAAGACCAACCCGGACAAGCTCAGCTACGCCTCATCCGGCGTCGGCCAGAGCCCTCACCTCACCGGCGCCTGGTTCCTCCAGCTCACCGGACTGAAGATGACGCACATCCCGTTCCGCGGTGCGGGCCCCGCGCTCCAGGCCGCGCTGGCCGGCGACATCCAGATCCTGTTCGACAATCTCTATCCGAGCCTTCCGCAGGTGCAGAACGGCACCCTCACCGGCCTCTGCGTCACCACGACCGACCGCAGCGACCTCGCGCCGAACCTGCCGACCATGCGCGAGAGCGCGCCGGAGCTGGCCAATTTCGACGTGTCGTCGTGGTTCTCGGTGTTCCTGCCCAAGGGTGTGCAGCCCGCCGTGCTGGAAGCGCTCAATCTTCAGGTCAAGGCGATGCTGGAGCGCGACGACATCAAGAAAAACATCTCCGCCATGGGCGCCCGCGCCGACTACGGCACGCCGCAGCAATTCGCCGATTTCGTGGACGCCGAGACGAAGAAATTCGCCGGCATCATCCAGAAGGAAGGCCTGCAGATGGACGTGCAGTAGGCACCACATCCGTCATTGCGAGCGCAGCGAAGCAATCCAGACTTTTGCCGCGGGAAGATTCTGGATTGCTTCGCTACGCTCGCAATGACGTGGTGAGAGCCTCCAGCCCATCAAACAAAAACCCCGCGGCTCGCGCCGCGGGGTTTTGTCGTGTGTCGCTTGCGCCGTTCAGTGCGCGAGGATCGCCAGCAGCAGCAAGGCCACGATGTTCGTGATCTTGATCATCGGGTTCACCGCCGGTCCCGCCGTATCCTTGTAGGGATCGCCGACGGTGTCGCCGGTGACGGCCGACTTGTGGGCATCACTGCCCTTGCCGCCGAAGTGACCGTCCTCGATGTACTTCTTGGCGTTGTCCCAGGCGCCGCCGCCCGAGGTCATGGAGATCGCGACGAACAGGCCCGTCACGATCACGCCGAGCAACATCGCGCCCACCGCGGAGAACGCAGCCGACTTGCCGGCCGGGCCGCCACCCGCGATCGCATAGATCACGAAGTAGACGAAGATCGGCGACAGCACCGGCAGCAGCGAGGGGATGATCATCTCCTTGATCGCCGCCTTGGTCAGCAGGTCGACCGCCTTGCCGTAATCCGGCTTGTCGGTGCCCTGCATGATGCCCGGCTTTTCGCGGAACTGCCGGCGCACCTCCTCGACGATCGCGCTTGCCGCGCGACCGACCGCAGTCATGCCCATCGCGCCGAACAGATACGGCAAGAGGCCGCCGAACAGCAGGCCGACAACCACGTAGGGGTTGTTGAGCGAGAAGTCCGGATTGACGCCGGCGAAGTACGGATGGTGCGCGGAGTCCGCAACGAAGAACTTGAGGTCCTGGTTGTAGGCCGCGAACAGCACGAGGGCACCGAGACCGGCGGAACCGATCGCGTAGCCCTTCGTCACCGCCTTGGTGGTGTTGCCGACCGCATCGAGCGCGTCGGTCGACTTGCGCACCTCCTTCGGCAGGCCCGCCATCTCGGCGATGCCGCCGGCGTTGTCGGTGACCGGGCCGAAGGCGTCGAGGGCGACGACCATGCCGGCCAGCGCCAGCATGGTGGCCGTCGCGATCGCGATGCCGAACAGGCCCGCCAGGCTGTAGGTGACCAGGATGCCGGCGATGATGACGATCGCGGGCAGCGCGGTCGCTTCCATCGAGACGGCGAGACCCTGGATCACGTTGGTGCCGTGACCGGTCACCGACGCCTGGGCGATCGACTTCACCGGCCGATAGTCGGTGCCGGTGTAGTATTCGGTGATCCAGATGATCAGCGCGGTGACGACGAGGCCGACGATGCCGCATTGGAACAGCGACATGCCGGTGTAGTCGACGCCGTCGAGCTTGCCGAAGCCGATCAGATAGTAGATCACGCCGGCGATGCCGATCAGCGACAGGATGCCGGTTGCGATCAGGCCCTTGTAGAGCGCGCCCATGATCGATTGGCTCGGCCCGAGCTTCACGAAGAAGGTGCCGATGATCGAGGTGATGATGCAGATGCCGCCGATGGCGAGCGGCAGCGTCATCATGTTCATGAGGATCGGCGTCTTGGCGAAGAAGATCGCCGCGAGCACCATGGTGGCGACCGCAGTCACCGCATAGGTCTCGAACAGGTCGGCAGCCATGCCGGCGCAGTCGCCCACGTTGTCACCGACGTTGTCGGCAATGGTGGCCGGGTTGCGCGGATCGTCCTCGGGGATGCCGGCCTCGACCTTGCCGACGAGGTCGCCGCCGACGTCCGCACCCTTGGTGAAGATGCCGCCGCCGAGACGGGCGAAGATCGAGATCAGCGAGGCACCGAAGCCGAGCGCCACCAGGGCGTCGACCACGAGACGGCTATCGGGCGCGAGTTTCAGCGAGTGCACCAGGAAGCCGAAATAGAGGGTCACGCCGAGCAGCGCGAGACCCGCCACCAGCATGCCCGTGATGGCGCCTGCCTTGAAGGCGAGCTCGAGGCCGCCGGCAAGCGACGTGGTCGCTGCCTGGGCGGTGCGCACATTGGCGCGAACCGAGACGTTCATGCCGATGAAGCCGGCCGCCCCCGACAGGACGGCGCCGATCAAGAAGCCGATGCCGACGTAGAGACCAAGGAAATAGACAAGCAGGACGAAGATGACGACGCCGACAATACCGATCGTCGTATACTGGCGCCGCAGATACGCCTGTGCGCCTTCAGCGACTGCGCCTGCAATTTCCTGCATGCGCGGTGACCCCGCATCCGCACTCAACACCGAAGACGTCGCCCAGATCGCGTAGACGATGGAAAGCACTCCGCAGAGCACTATCAACCATAATGCTGTCATGTGATTTTTGCCTCAGATCCTTGATGTACGTACCCCCGGCGCCTTTTGTTTTTCCGTCATGCGGTTGGCGCCCTTATGTTGAACAGGGCCGCCCCTTGCACGAAGGTGTGGCCCTGGTCGGTCACAAGCTTGCCAAAATCAAATTGAGGGTGCAACGCCGGATGAGGTCGAAAAAGCCGATCTCGGCAAGTATTTAGACCTAATCCCGAGCGCTTGGCCGCCGGCCTGGCGCAGCAACGGGAGGCGACCTCAGAACCGGGCGAGGCTTGGCCTGGGCCACGCCTAGGCCATCGCCCTCACGGGATGGCGAGAGGCTGACGCCATTTCCAGGGTCTGCCCGTCGGCTGTCGTGCGTCGGTTGAAGATCTTGACGTCGTAGACGCTGCCATTGGGGCCAGCCTCCAGCGTCACCGAAACGGCCTGCTCGGGCTTGAGGACGCCGAGCGGCACATCCTGGTCGGGCAGGATGAGCGTCGCCTGCTCATTGACCAACACCACGACAAGATGGCCTTTCGCCATGTTGGCCTTCGACAACCCGCGCAACTGGCCGTGATAAGGCTCCCGGGTCCAGGCCGATGGCAGGCCGGGATCGACCACGACATGGATGTTGTTAGTCCCGGGATGCAAGGTGAGCACCATCTTCGACTGATCCGGCTTCCATTGCATGGACATCGACGGCATGGTTTTCCAGAGACAATTGAACGCGGCGCACTCGTCCGGCAGATTGTCGTGGATCGTGCAACCCCGGCCGGGCTTGCAATGCGAGCACCATTTGCCAGCGGTCTTGCCGAGCTCGACCACGTTGTAGACCTTGCAACAGAGCGTGCAGCTTCCGCACTCCCTCCCGGGAACAATCTGCGCCTCGCTCAAACCCGCAACGGCCGCCGTCATCGAATCAAATCCATTGGCTGCATTCGCACCAGCGGTTCGGATACATCTACTTGCTTTCGTCGGGGTTGCGGCAAGCGGCGACCGGCAAATCCGGACAGATCGGGCTTGAGGCGAGTCGAATTCAGAAGTGGCTGTAGGACAGGCGCTTCAAGGCCAGTTCCTGGCCCTGACCGTCCAAAAAGCGCGGCCGTTCGCGGCCCGCGACGATCGTGCCGATCGCCGTGACGGCCACGCCCGCCGCCTGCCCTGCGGCAATCAGCGCCTCACTTTGCGCCGGCGGCACCGTGCACAGCACCTCGTAGTCGTCGCCCCCGGCGAGCAGCGTCTCAACGCAAATAGCGTTGCGCGCGATCAGGCCGGCCGCCGCGGGTGACAGGGGTATGCTCGCCACGTTCACCGTGGCCGAGACGCCGGACGCCGCACAGAGTTTCGTCAGATCGCCGGCGAGCCCGTCGGAGACATCCATCGCGGCCGTCGCGTGGTCACGCACGGCCTGCGCCAGTACATTGCGCGGTTGCGGGATGCGATAGCGCGAGACCAGCATTTCCCTCGCTTGCGGTTCGGACGCGAACGCCCCGGCCGCGGCGCCGCCTGTGAGCACGCTGAGGCCGAGCACGGCATCGCCGATCGT
This sequence comes from Bradyrhizobium sp. 604_D8_N2_3, assembly GCF_051810765.1. Lineage (NCBI taxonomy): Bacteria > Pseudomonadati > Pseudomonadota > Alphaproteobacteria > Hyphomicrobiales > Nitrobacteraceae > Bradyrhizobium > Bradyrhizobium sp. 604_D8_N2_3. The sequence goes on from NZ_JBPWPM010000001.1 coordinate 5,415,857, forward strand.
TCCCGTCACCAGGATGCGGTCGCCCGGCCGCGCGCCGGTACGGCCGACCATCCGCCCCTTCGGCACGCGGCCGAAGGCGGTGATCGAGATCATCTGCGGCCCCGGCGTCGACACCGTGTCGCCGCCGAGCAGCGGGCACGCGAAGGTCCTGCTGTCCTCGCCGAGCGCGTCCGCGAACGGTCTGAGCCAGGCATCCTCCCGGCTGCGCAACGCCAGCGTCAGCACGAAGCCGGCGGGCGCCGCGCCCTTGGCGGCAAGATCGGACAGGTTCACCCGCAGCGCCTTGCGCGCGATGGTGTCGGGCGGATCGGTGGCAAGATAATGCACGCCCTCGACGACGGCGTCGGTGGTGACGACGATGTCGTCGCCGGACGAGGACAGGACCGCGGCATCATCGACCAGCCCGAACGCGCCGGGATCGGTCGCCAGCGGCTTGAAATAGCGCGCGATGAGGGAGTCTTCGGCGGAGGGGTTTTGAGAGTCTGCCATCGGCCTTAGCCACACCCAATACTGTCATCGCCCGGCTTGACCGGGCGATCCAGTATGCCGAGACGGCAGTGATGAATTACGACCGCCGCGGCGTACTGGATCACCCGCCTTCGCGGGTGATGACAGCGGAGTATGGGGCAGCCGCATCGCATCTCTTCACCGCCATCGTGGATAACTACCCCCGCCCGAACTCGTCGCCGCGGAACTGGCGGCCGATCTGGTCTAGCACGGCGTTGACCATGCCGGTCTCCTCGCGGTCGACGAAGGCATTGGCGACGTCGACATATTCGGACACGACGACGCGGCCCGGCACGTCCTTGCGGTGCTGGAGCTCATAGGCCCCTGCCCGCAGCACTGCGCGCAGGATGGCCTCGATGCGCTTCAACGGCCACCCCGTCGACAGCGCCTCGTCGATCAGGGGATCCAGCTTCTTCTGGTCGCGCACGACGCCGGAGACGACATCCCGGAAAAACGCGGCTTCCGCCGGCAGGTAAGTATCGCCCTCGACCTCGTTGCCGAGCCAGTGGCTCTCGAACTCCGCAAAGATGTCGTTGATGCCGGCGCCGGCGATGTCCATCTGATACAGCGCCTGCACGGCCGCGAGCCGCGCCGCACCGCGCCGGTTCGCTTTCTTCTCGGTGCCAGCCGGCGGCTTTTTGCTGTGATCGGCCATGATCAAGCCCGCGCCAGCCGGCGCTTGATGCGCAGCATCGCAAGCGCGGCGCGCGCGGCATCGCCGCCCTTGTTGAGCTCGCTGGCGCGCGCCCGCGCCCAGGCCTGCGCCTCGGTGTTGACGGTGAGGATGCCGTTGCCGAGCGGCAGCTTTCGCGAGACCGCAAGATCCATCAGCGCGCGCGAGGATTCCTGCGAGACGATCTCGAAATGGATGGTATCGCCGCGGATCACGCAGCCGAGCGCGATCACCGCGTCATAGGGCTTGCCGTTCGCCGCCGCGGCATCGATCGCGATGGCGACCGCCGCCGGGATTTCCAGCGCGCCGGGAACCGTGATGATGTCATGCGTCAGACCGGCTGCCTTCAGCTCGGTCACCGCGCCGTCCAGAAGCGCATCCTGGAGATCGTCATAGAACCGCGCCTCGACAATCAGCGCGCGTGCGCCGGAAATGTCGGTCTGGTCCTTCAGGGGTGCGCGTCGCGCGTCTGCCATCGTCTAAATCCGTTCTACAGAGGTCGGCGCTATGTAGTCGCCGGACGCATGTAAGCCAAGTTCAAAGACACTGTCATTCCGGGGCGATGCGAAGCATCGAGCCCGGAATCTCGAGATTCCCCGGTGCGCAATTGCGCACCTGTGGTCTGGTCCTTCGGACCATCCCGGAATGACGGCTCCGCCGTCACTTCATTTCCGTCAGCCGCGCGGCATAGCGGGCCATCAGGTCGACCTCGATATTGACCTCGGCGCCCGCTTTCCAGCCGCCGATCGTCGTGACCGTCAGAGTATGCGGGATGATCAGCACCGAAAAGGTCACGTCTCTCACCGTATTGACCGTCAGCGAGACGCCGTCGAGCGTGATCGAGCCCTTGGTGGCGATGAAGCGCGCGAGCTCCCGCGTGGTCGAGAGCTCGAACCGCGCCATATCAGGCAGGTCCTCGCGACTGACGAGGGTGGCGACACCGTCGGCATGGCCGGCGACGATATGGCCGCCGAGCTCGTCGCCGATCTTGAGCGCGCGCTCGAGATTGAGCCTCGTGCCGACCTTCCAGTGCTTTGCAGTCGTCAGCGCCAGCGTCTCGGCGGCGGCATCGACGTCGAACCAGGTTCTGCCGCCTTCGACGCCGGAAGCAACCACCGTCAGGCAGACGCCGTTGCAGGCGATCGAGGCGCCGTCGGCGATCGTGGTCTGATCGTAGCGGCAAGCGATGCGCAGCCTGTGCAACTGGCCCTGCGCTGTGGGCGTGAAGCCGACGATCTCGCCGATATCGGTGACAATGCCAGTGAACATTACGCGCGCTCGTAGATGGTGAGAGTATCCTTGCCGAATGTCTCGCTAGCATGAACCTTATAGGCCTGCGACCGCGTGATTTTCGACAGGGGCAATGCATCGAGCGCATCGACGCCGCCCGGGCCGACCTCTTCCGCTCCGCGGAACAGCCAGATCTCGTCGGCGAGGTCGGCCGCGACGAAGGACGCCGCGACGCGGCTGCCGCCCTCGACCATCAGCCGCGTGATGCCTTTCTCCGCCAGCACATGCAACACGGCCGAAAGATCAAGCCCGGAAGCGTTTCCCGGCGGTACGCGGATGATCTGAGCGCCGGCCGCTCCGAGCCGCGTGGCGGCGGCGGCTTCCGCAAGCTCCGAGCCGATCACCCAGAGTGGCGTCTCCCGCGCGGAACGACCAAGCTGGCTCGCGGCCGAAATGCGCAGATTCTGGTCGAGCACGACGCGTATGGGCGAACGCGCTTCCATGCCCGGCAGGCGACAGTTGAGCTGCGGATCATCCGCCAGCACCGTGCCCACGCCGACCAGGACGGCGTCGCTCTGTGCGCGGAGCAGATGCACGCGATTGCGCACGGCCTCGCCCGTGATCGCAAGCGGCTTGCCGCCAGCCGCACCGATCTTGCCGTCAGGCGAGACCGCGAGCTTCAGGATCACGTGCGGGCGCTTGTCACGGATGCGGCGGAAATGCCCGGCATGGTCGAACGCGGCCTCCGCCGCGCACAGACCCACATCCACCGTGATGCCGGCGGCGCGCAAACGCGCATGACCCTGGCCCGCCACTTCCGGATTGGGATCCTCGATCGCCGCGACCACCCGCGTGATGCCGGCGGCAATCACCGTGTCTGCGCAAGGCGGCGACTTGCCGAAATGCGAGCACGGCTCCAGCGTGACATAGAGCGTAGCGCCTCGCGCGGCCTCGCCGGCCCGGCGCAGCGCTTCGGGCTCGCCGTGCGGGCGCCCGCCTGGCTGCGTCCAGCCACGGCCGATGATGACCCCGTCTTTGACGATGACAGCGCCCACGGCAGGATTGGGCCAGGTGCGCCCCTGCCCGCGCTTGCCCAGCGCCAGCGCAAGCTGCAGGAAGCGGCGATCGGCGTCCTTGGACTCGCGGGCCTTCTGCGCGAACTGATCCTCCAGGATCCGGAAGATCATTTGCGGATCGCGGCGAGCCGCGCTTCCTCCTCACCGGAGAGCTCGCCGAGCACGTCGGCGAAATCCTTGGCCTCGCGGAAATTGCGATAGACCGAGGCAAAGCGCACATAGGCGACGTCGTCGAGCGTGCGCAGATGCTCCATCACGGTCTCGCCGATCACCTCGGAGGAGATCTCGGCCTCGCCACCGGTCTCGAGCTCGCGGACGATGGTGGAGACCATCTTCTCGACGCGCTCCGGCTCGACCTGCCGCTTGCGCAAGGAGATCGACACCGAGCGCATCAGCTTGTCGCGGTCGAACGGCACGCGGCGGCCGTTGCGCTTGATCACCGTGAGCTCGCGCAACTGCACGCGCTCGAAAGTGGTGAAGCGGAAATTGCAGGCGACACACACGCGCCGCCTGCGGATCACGGAAGAATCCTCAGTCGGACGCGAGTCCTTTACCTGCGTATCGAGACTGTTGCAGTTCGGGCAGCGCATCCGTTTACCCTAGGCTTTACTGATAGATCGGGAACCGATCGGTGAGCGCCTTGACCCGTTCCTTGATCGCGGCTTCGACCAGCGGCGCCTTGCCGTCGTCGGACTGCGCGATCGCGTTCAGGACCTCGGCGATCATGCCGCCGACCTGCTGGAATTCGGCGACGCCGAAACCGCGGGTCGTCGCCGCCGGGGTGCCGAGACGCAGGCCCGAGGTGACGAAGGGCTTTTCGGGGTCGAACGGAATGCCGTTCTTGTTGCAGGTGATGGCGGCGCGGACCAGCGCCTTCTCCGAGACGTTGCCCTTCAGGCCCTTCGGCCTGAGGTCGACCAGCATCAGATGGTTATCGGTGCCGCCGGAGACAATATCGAACCCGTGGCTCTTCATCGCCTCGGCCAGCGCCTTGGCGTTCTCGACGACGTTCTTCGCATAGATCTTGAAGTCCGGACGCAGCGCCTCGCCGAAGGCGACCGCCTTCGCCGCGATCACATGCATCAGGGGCCCACCCTGCAGGCCCGGGAAGATCGCCGAATTGAGCTTCTTGGCGAGCGCCTCGTCGTTCGAGAGGATCAGGCCACCGCGCGGACCGCGCAGCGACTTGTGCGTGGTGGTGGTGGTGACGTGGGCATACGGCACGGGCGAGGCATGCACGCCGCCGGCGACGAGACCGGCGAAGTGCGCCATGTCGACCAGGAGGTAGGCGCCGACGCTGTCCGCAATCTCGCGGAAACGCTTGAAGTCCCAGGCGCGCGAATAGGCCGAGCCGCCGGCGACGATCAGCTTGGGCTTGACCTCTTCGGCCTGCTTGGCGACCGCGTCCATGTCGATGATCTGGTCCTCGCGGCGCACAGTGTAGTGCGCGGCCTTGAACCACTTGCCGCTCATGTTGACGGGCGAGCCGTGGGTGAGATGGCCGCCGGCCGCGAGGTCGAGGCCCATGAAGGTGTCGCCGGGCTGCAGCAGCGCCAGAAACACGGCCTGGTTCATCTGGCTGCCGGAGTTCGGCTGCACGTTGGCGAAGTTGGCGCCGAACAGCTTCTTGGCGCGATCGATCGCGAGGTTCTCGGCGACGTCGACCCACTCACAACCGCCATAGTAGCGCGCGCCCGGATAACCCTCTGCGTACTTGTTGGTCATCACCGAACCCTGCGCTTCCAGCACGGCACGGCTGACGATGTTCTCGGAGGCGATCAGCTCGACCTCATGGCGCTGCCGGCCGAGCTCGCCCTTGATGGCGGCGGCGATTTCCGGGTCGGCCTGGTCGAGCGAGGCGGTGAAAAACGAGTCGGGCGCGGAGGCGGTTCTGGCTGAGGTCATCTTGCGAATATCTCCACCGCCGCAGCCTTTTGGCGGGCTACGGGCGGTCTGGTGTGGCGATCGGAAGCGGCGAGCGCGATCTACCACATCACCCGCCCCCGGCCAAGTATTTGCGGGTCGGGCCTGATATTTATGCAAGATATGGTGGGGATTGAAGGGGCCGGGCGAGCGGACGACTCCTTGAACCGTCCGCCCCGATCAGTCCTGAAGGGTCCGATTTGGACCTTAAAATCCGTGCGGGCCGGACCTGCCCCTACAGCCCGGTATACCCAGCCTTCACGGGATCGACGCTGCCGTCGAGCTGACGCAGATAGGTCAGTCCGCACACCGTCAACCTGTGGGTGTCCTTCTCGCCGGCTTCCATCAACGTATTGAGATAGTTCGTGACCTTGGCCCGCGCCTCCGCGCTCGCCGCGGACGTGCGGTTCGCGAGCAGGTCATAGGTCTGCATGATGCGGTCGATGGCAGCTTCCATGTCACCCTCTGGTTCTGTCGAATTTTGGGAGTTTTGATCAGGCAACCGCGCGGGCCCCGGACTGGGCCTCGAACCGGCCAATGGCCTTGTTGGCGAGCCTGATCTTGTTCAATTCGCCGTGCTGGAGCAGCTTGATGATGATCTCGAGCAGGCTTTCGTTGGTAACCAGCGTGTCGGGAATCGCGCCGGAGCGGCGGAGGTAATTCGCGGCGATGGCATAGGCGTCGCTCACGAGTTCGACGTTCATTGCCTGAAGCCCGCGCTCGACCAGCATCGCATCCTCCGATCCGCAGTAACAACTGCGGTGCGGGGAACTGGTTCCGCCCGGCCGGGTCATTATTTCGCAGTCGCGAAACGACAAAACGCACCGGTCCGGGCAAAGCCGGGCCGGCGCGCTTGGGGAGGTCAGGCACGTTCGGGAGGCTTGCCGGTCTTGTTATGGGCCGGCTTGGCCAAGTCCCGTCGCAAAGAACTCAGAGACGATACAGGATCTGGTCGGTCCAGAACCGCTCGAGGCGGTGCAGCGACTTGTTGAGGGTCGAGAACTCCTCGCCCGAGATACCGCCGACCTGCTCCACCGTCTTGACGTGCTTCTGGTAGAGGGAGTCGACGATGCGGCGGACTTCCTGGCCCTGCGGGGTCAGGCGGATGCGCACCGAGCGGCGATCGACGCGCGAGCGCTGATGATCGAGGAAGCCGAGCTCGACGAGCTTCTTCAGATTGTAGGAGACGTTGGAGCCGAGATAGTAACCGCGCGTGCGCAGCTCGCCCGCGGTCAGCTCCTTGTCGCCGATGTTGTAGAGCAGGAGCGCCTGGACCGAGTTGATGTCCGCACGGCCGCGGCGATCGAATTCATCCTTGATGACGTCGAGGAGCCGGCGATGCAGCCGCTCCACCAGAGTCAAAGCTTCCAGATAGAGCGACTGCACCGAACCCTGCTGGCCGGAGACGCGCTCTGCGGTATCTGCCGCAGTTGCGACGGCTTTCATCATGACACTTCCCCTGTTGTCGTTTTTATCGACACTCATTCGACGAAACTTGTGCTCCGTCTGATAGGTGCAACTTAAGGGGGGCGTTTGAAGATCGGCTTAAATAAGAGAATAAAGAGATCATGAATTTAAGACAGTGAATTGCGGATTAAGCCTGTGTCACAAGGGCTTTTCGCAACCGTCTGTTGACCCTCGCAAGGTCCTGTTCACCCTCCGTCCGCCACCTCTGTCGCATTCCAGTACAGGGCCGCCCCGTTTCGAAACGGGCGCGTAAGAGCTGTGGCGGAATGCACGGAGTCAATGAAAAGTTACCTCGAATTTTAGGCAACCATCGGTCAACCAAGCCACGACTTCGGAAATGCCGCTCTCGTGTCCCGGACAAGCGCAGCGAAGCGGAGCGAAGAGCCGGGACCCAGAAGCCGCAACCGAGATCGTGGAGAGCTGGGCCCCGGCTCAGCAGCGCAACACTGCGTGCTGCGCTGCGTCCGGGGCACGAGAGAGTGTGCGTTGAAATCGCAAGCGCGCTACGGCGGCCGCTCGCGCGCGGCCATCCAGGCGAGCGCGAGATAGGCGGCGAGCATGAAGGCTTCGACACCGACGACGATCAGGCTGCCGCCGTAGATGCCCGGGAACATCAGTTCGATCACCGCCATCGACACGACGGTCGTCAGCCACACCACCGCGCCCCACGGCGTCGCGAGCCAGAGGCCGACCGCGGCAACGAGCTCGATCACGGCGAAATAGACGGTGGCGGCCTGCCAGGCCATCGACTGGTTCTCGAATGCCTCGTCCTCGCCGCCGACGAAGCCGGTGACCTGGGCCCAGTGATAGAGGCCCTTCAAAATCGACAGCAGCGCCATCACGCGCAGGAACAGCACGAGCCGGCGCGTCCAGACATTGTCGTCGGACTCGGGGCGCTCCGACGAGATCGCCGCCACCGACATCGCGTTGTCTCTGGCGTTGTCTCTGGCGGCGTCCCTGGCACTGGCGCCGTCGCGGGCCGCATCGCGGGTGGAGATTTCGGACATGGTCCCCTTCTGGCTGCTTCGCCCCGCAAAATCAATCGGCTGCCCGAGTGAGCTCAATTTTGCCTTGCGGCAGGTCAAGCCGCGGTGGCGGGAACCATGCGAGCTGGTATAAGAATAATTCCAGCCGGAGGAAGAATGATGGCGATCAAATACGGACGTCCGATCGAATTGCGCGAGGTTTCGCGCCGGGATGGCGCCAGTGCCTCCCCTGCCCTCGATCTGACCGTCCGCCCGCGCCGCAACCGCAAGGCCGAATGGGCCCGGCGCATGGTGCGCGAGAACGTGCTCACCACCGACGATTTGATCTGGCCGCTGTTCCTGATCGACGGCGACAACAAGCGCGAGCAGATCGCCTCGATGCCGGGCGTCGACCGCCTCAGCGTCGACCAGGCCGTGCGCGAGGCCGAGCGCGCCATGAAGCTCACCATCCCCTGCCTCGCGCTGTTTCCCTACACCGATCCGTCCCTGCGCGACGAGGAAGGCTCCGAGGCGACCAATCCGAACAACCTGGTCTGCCAGGCGGTGCGCGCGATCAAGAAGGAGTTTCCCGACATCGGCATCCTCTGCGACGTCGCGCTCGATCCCTTCACCAGCCACGGCCATGACGGCCTGATCTCCGACGGCAAGATTTTGAACGACGAGACGGTCGCGGTGCTGGTGCGCCAGGCGCTGGTCCAGGCCGAAGCCGGCTGCGACATCATCGCGCCCTCCGACATGATGGACGGCCGCGTCGCCGCGATCCGCGAGGGGCTTGACCGCTCAGGCCTGCTCGACGTGCAGATCATGGCCTATGCGGCAAAGTACGCCTCCGCCTTCTACGGCCCGTTCCGCGACGCCATCGGTTCGGCCAAGACGCTCACCGGCGACAAGCGCACCTACCAGATGGACAGCGCCAACACCGACGAGGCGCTGCGCGAAGTCGACCTCGACATCTCCGAGGGTGCCGACATGGTGATGGTGAAGCCCGGCATGCCCTATCTCGATGTGGTCCGGCGCGTGAAGGACACCTTTGCGATGCCGACCTTCGCCTACCAGGTCTCCGGCGAATACGCGATGATCGCCGCGGCCGCCAACAATGGCTGGCTCGACGGCGAGCGCGCGATGATGGAGAGCCTGTTGGCGTTCAAGCGCGCCGGCGCCGACGGCGTGCTCAGCTATTTTGCCCCGAGGGTGGCGGAGAAGCTGCGGAGCCAGACGTAAGGTATCGCGGGATGGGCCAAGCGGCTTGTCCGCCGTAGCTCGAAGAGCGAAGGCGGAAGCGTGCCCACAATGCCAGCTAGCGATCGCGGAACGATGGTGGGCACGGCGCTAACGCGCCTTTGCCTACCCTACGACGCCCTCCCTGAACGACAGCGGTAACAGCCCCGCCCCCGAATTGCCGGAATATTTCGGCTTGTTGACGCCCGCACGCCCTTGGCACGGGGATGACTTGCTCCCATGTCCTGCCACGGGAGTTTCCCTTGGGAGAACGGACCATGTCGTATTCGGATTCGGGCAATGCCTGGCGCAATGACGGCGCTATGCAACCGCACGCCTACGATCCCTATCTGCACCCGGAATTGTTCCGCGGCGTGGCGACGCGGCGGGCGTTCGCGTTGCTGATCGACATGGTCGTGATCTCCGTTCCCGTGATCCTCGGCTACATCTTCATCGCGCTGTTTGGCATCGTCACGCTCGGCATCGGCTGGGCGCTGTTCTGGCTGGCCTGGCCGGCCTCCGTTGTTTGGGCCATCGTCTATTATGGTGCCTGCATCGGCGGTCCGTCGTCCGCGACGATCGGCATGCGCTTGATGGATCTCGAACTGCGCACCTGGTACGGCGCGCCCGGCTATTTCGTGCTCGGCGCCACCCATGCCGTGCTGTTCTGGGTGACGGTCTCGTTCCTGACACCTTTCGTGGTGCTGGTTGGGCTGTTCAACGGCCGCCGGCGCCTGCTGCATGATTTCGTGCTGGGAACGGTCGTGATCAACAATTCCGTCCGCGCGCCCGTGCCCCAGGCCGCAAGAACCTACTGAGAACCTGATGGTCAAGAACCTATCAACCAGGACCGACTAAACTGCCTTATCTGATCTGCCGAGTAGACCGATTGACCGAGGGCCTTCGTAGCGCGATGCTCATGCCCACTTTGGAGGCCCACGACGTCCCTTGACCCAGCACTCGCGCGACACCCCCCAATTTTACCTCACGGCGCCCTCTCCATGCCCGTACCTGCCGGGCCGGCATGAGCGCAAGGTGTTTACGCACCTCGTGGGGGAGCGCGCAGGCGACCTCAACGACCTCCTGACCCATGGCGGGTTCCGTCGCAGCCAGTCGATCGCCTACCGGCCGGCCTGTGACCAGTGCCGCGCCTGCGTCTCGGTCAGGGTGGTCGCCAACGAGTTCCGCCCCTCCCGCAACTTCCGGAAAGTCATCGCGCGCAACGCCGACATCATCGGCGAGCAGCGCAGTGCGGTGCCGACCTCCGAGCAATATTCGGTGTTCCGCGCCTATCTCGACTCCCGCCACCGCCATGGCGGCATGGCCGACATGACCGTTCTGGACTACGCCATGATGGTCGAGGACAGCCATGTCGAGACCCGCATCATCGAGTACCGCAAGCGCGGCCCCGACAGCGGCATCACCGGCCGCGGCGAGGAGCTGATCGCGGTGGCGCTGACCGACGTGCTCAGCGACGGCCTGTCGATGGTCTATTCGTTCTTCGAGCCGAGCCAGGTCAGCCGGTCGATGGGGACCTTCATGATCCTCGACCATATCGCACGGGCGCGACGTCAGGGCCTGCCCTACGTCTACCTCGGCTACTGGATCGAAGGCTCCAAGAAGATGGACTACAAGGCCCGCTTCCTGCCGCAGCAGCGCCTCGCACCCTCAGGCTGGCTGCGCATCGATGCGCAAGGTGACGCGACGTCAGAGCCGCAGGACTAGCTCGCTGTCATGCCCCGGCTTGACCGGGGCATCGAGTACGCCGCGGCTTCTCGGCTCAATCACAACCGTCTCTGGAATACAGGGTCGCCCGGTCAAGCCGGGCGACGACGGCGGTGTGTTGGGCGAACACTCACCCGAACAGTGTATCCACCAACAACTTCACGTTCAAAACCACGATCACGCCCGCGACGATCCACGCGAGCGCGGCGACTGACGTGGGTATCGCGAACTTCCCCATCTTGCGCCGATCCGAAACGAAGCGGACCAGCGGGATGACGGCGAAGGGCAGCTGCATCGACAGCACGACCTGGCTGAACACCAGCAGATCGGCCGTGCCGCGCTCGCCATAGATCGCGGTGACGACGATCACCGGAACGATGGCGATGCCGCGCGTCAGCAATCGCCGCGCCCAGCTCGGCAGGCGCAGGTCGAGAAACCCCTCCATCACGATCTGGCCGGCGAGCGTCGCCGTCACCGTCGAGTTCAGGCCCGAGGCGAGCAGCGCAATCGCAAACAGCGTCGAGGCGATACCGAGGCCGAGCAGCGGCGACAACAGCTCGAAGGCCTGGCCGATTTCGGCGACGTCGGAATGGCCGCTCTTGTGGAAGGTCGCGGCTGCCACGACGAGGATCGCGGCATTGATGAACAGTGCCAGCATCAGGGCGATGGTCGAATCCGTCGTCGCCCATTTGATCGCCTCGCGCCGGCCGGTGTCGTTGCGCTCATAGGCGCGCGTCTGCACGATCGAGGAGTGCAGGTAGAGATTATGCGGCATCACGGTCGCGCCGATGATGCCGATCGCGATGTAGAGCATTTCCGGATTGGTGAAGATCTCGGTCTTCGGCATGAAGCCGTGCAGGACTTCCGCCATCGGCGGCGCCGCGGCCACGATCTGGACCAGGAAGCAGACCGCGATCACGACAAGCATCGCGATGACGAACGCTTCGAGGAAGCGAAAGCCGCGGTTCATCAGGAGCAGCAGCAGGAACGCATCGAGCGCGGCAAGCAGCGCGCCGCCGATCAGGGGAATGCCGAACAGCAGTTTGAGCGCAATCGCTGTGCCGATGACTTCGGCGAGATCGCAGGCGATGATCGCCGCCTCGCAGGCGAGCCAGAGCAGGAAGTTCACCGCCGGCGAATAGGTCGCGCGGCAGGCCTGCGCGAGGTCGCGGTCGGTGACGATGCCGAGCCGCGCCGCCAGCGACTGGAGCAGGATCGCCATCAAATTCGAGAGCAGGATGACCGAAAGCAGCGTGTAGCCGAACTTCGACCCGCCGGCGAGGTCGGTCGCCCAGTTGCCGGGGTCCATGTAGCCGACCGAGACCAGGTAGCCGGGGCCGACAAAGGCGAGCAATCGCCGCCACCACACCCCTGCCGTGGGGATGGCGATCGTGGCGTTCACCTCGGCGAGGCTCTTGGTAGCCGGCGCATCAGTGCGCCAGCCGGCGGCATCTTGGGTCAAATCGGGTGAGCGGGCATCCATAGCGGCAGAATACCGAAGTCGAAGCTTATTGCAACTCATTTGCAACTGCATCTAGCCGCATGAGTTCCCGGCGCGGCGGTTATTCGCCACCCTGTCGGGAAGCGGGTGGGTTTGGCCGTCCTCGGGAGCGGATACTGGCGCCAACTCGACTTTGCAGGAAATGCGCCATGTCAAATCCGCTTCGCCTCCCTGACACTTTCAACCGCCTCGCCTGGTCCAACCTGGCGGCGCAATCGGCCGAGCAGATCGCGCTGGCCGCGGCCCCCATCGTCGCCGTGCTCACGCTGGGTGTTGCGGAAGGCCAGACCGGCCTGCTCCAGACCGCCCTCACCCTGCCCTTCGTCCTGTTCGCCATTCCGGCCGGCCTGCTCGCCGACCGCATCTCCCGCCGCTCGCTGATGGCGGGTGCCGAAGCGCTGCGCGCGGTCGCGCTGGCGGCCATCGTGCTGCTGCTCACACTTGGCGCGCTCAATTTGCCGCTGCTGGCTCTGCTCGGCTTTGCCGCCGTATGCGGCACGGTCGTCTACAGCGTGGCAGCGCCGGCCCTGGTGCCCTCGCTGGTGAGCGCGGAGCTGTTGCCGTCGGCAAATGCCCGCATCGAGCTCGCCCGCACCATCGCCTTTGCAAGCGGGCCTGCGGTCGGCGGCGCACTGGTCGGCTGGTGGGGCGCGAGCCCGGCCTTCGGCTTTGCCGCGGCGCTCTCGGCCATCGCCGTCGTGCTGCTCTCCGGCATCTACGAGCCCACCCGGACGCCCTCGCCGCGGCGCCATCCGTTCCAGGACATCCGCGAGGGCGCGGCCTTCGTGTTCCACCATCCACTGCTGCGGCCGGTGTTCATCACCCAGTTCATCTTCAACACCGGCTGGTTCCTCCAGATCGCCGTGTTCGTGCCCTATGCCGTGCGCCATCTCGGCCTGACGGCCGCAGGCGTCGGCACCGTGCTGACGATGTACGGCGTCGGCATGGTGATCGGTGCGTTGTTCGCCACGCGCGTGATGAAGCGCATCGCCTTCGGCACGGTGGTCGGCCTTGGCCCGGTCACGGGTTTCGTCGCCGCTATAGTGATGGCGCTGACGGTGCTGGTCCCCTCGCCCTGGCTCGCGGCCTTGAGCTTCTTCCTGCTCGGCGTCGGGCCGATCCTGTGGGTGATTTCGACCACGACCCTGCGGCAGTCCGTGACGCCGCCGCGCCTGCTCGGACGCGTCTCCGCCATCAACATCATGAGCTACGGCGCCCGCCCGCTCGGCTCGGCGCTGGGCGCGATCGTCGGCGGCTTCTGGAGCGCGGAGGCCTGCCTGTATCTCGCCGCCGCCGTGTTCGGCGTTCAGGCGCTGGTGATCTGGCTCTCTCCCGCCGTGGCGCTGGATCGGCAGCCGGCCATGGTGGGGGACGAAGTGCCGGCGCGGTGCTAGTCCGGTACTCAATCAGCGGCGATGGCCCGCGCCAATCGGGCAACCGCCGGCGCAATGGTCTGCTGCGGGTAGCCGCTAAAGCCCAGCATCAGCGCCGACTGCGCCGGCGCCTCGATATAGTGGCGGCTCATCGCGCGAACGGTGACGCCGTGGTCGCGAGCGGCCCGTTCGATCTTCACGTCGGAAAGTCCCCGTCGCGTGTAGGCAACCAGGTGCATTCCCTGGTCCGGCGGCTCGACCGACAAATGGTCGCCCAGGCGCCGCCTCAGTGCCGCAACGAGGGTATCGCGCTGGCGGCGGTACACTTCCCGCATTCTGCGGATGTGGGTTGCGAAATGCCCCTCTTCCATGAAGGCCGCGGCAACGGACTGGCAGAGGCTCGACGGTTGACGGTCGATCAGATAGCGCGCGGCAACGAAATTCCGCACCAGCGGGTGTGGCAGCACGGCGTAGCCAAGCCGCAGTCCGGGGAAGAGCGCCTTGTTGAGAGTTCCGACGTAAATGACACGGCCGGCCTCATCCAGGCCCTGAAGCGAAGCGAGCGGACGGCCGCCGTAGCGGAATTCGCTGGCGTAATCGTCCTCGATGATCCAGGCGCCGGACTCGCGGGCCCAGGCGAGAAGTTCGAGGCGGCGCGCCATCGAGAGGGGAACGCCTGTCGGAAACTGGTGCGAGGCCGTTATGAAAACTGCGCGCGCCTTCGGGGCGCGGCGGATCCCTTCCGTGACGTTGACGCCGTGCTGGTCAACCGGGATGGCGCAAACCTTCGCGCCTGACGCAGTGAGCGTAAGACGGGTCAGGGTATAGCCGGGGTCTTCGATCCAGACCTCCTTGTCCGGCCCGGGCATGACACGTGCGACGATGTCCACGGCTTGCTGCGTGCCGGCGGTGATCACGATCTGGTCGACCTCGCAGCGCACGCCGCGTGCGGCCCGAAGATAGTCGCAAACCGACTTGCGCAGCTCCAGCAAGCCACGCGGATCGCCATAGCCGAGATGATGTCGCTCAAACGATCGCAGCGTGCGCGCGGTGAGTTTGCGCCACAATTCGGCGCTACGTGCATCCAACAGCGTGCGCCCCAGGTTGAAGGGACGCTCGTCATTCTGCGTCGTCACATCGACGAAATCGCCGAGGCCGTGAAAGGAGGCCACGCCTGCCGCGGCCGGTGCCGCCCGCGTCTTGCGGCCATGAGGCGCGGCAAACGGTTCAGGCAGATCGGACGCAACGTAGGTCCCCGCCCCCTTCCTGCCGAAGGCATAACCTTCGGCCAGCAGCTGCTCGAAAGCCGAAACAACTGCGGTACGCGAGACGCCGAGCTGCGCCGCAAGGTCGCGCGTCGAGGGCAACTTGGCCGCCGGACGAAGCGCTCCGGACAGAATTGCCGATCGTAGCTCGAGGTAGATTTGGCGGAATACCGGCGCCTCCGCCGTACGGTCGACGCTGAAGGAATAGAGTTCTGCCCAGCCCTGCCTGCTCTTCACGGGTCCTCGTCCGACAGGGTGAGCCGCACGTCGAGAAGTGGTATGCCGCAATGGGACCAAGTGGACCTTTGCTCAAGACCACTATTTTTCTATCCTGTTTCGGATAACAAGGAAACCTGAAATGTCCGCTCATTCGGATGGCGGCGCGGAGCGTCTTGCACCATGAGTTCACCGCAAATCCGTCGCGAGGACCGCGCCATGTCGCAGGAGCGGATCCTGGAGATGCTGGCACGCGGATATGCTGGCCATCTTGCGACAGTCAGCGAGGACGGCTTTCCCTACTGTATCCCGCTCCTCTATCTCTGGCTCGACGGTGAGGTGTATCTGCACACGACAGCCGCCCGGGGACATCTGCGCGCAAACATCGAGCGAGATCCCCGCGTCTGCATCGAGATCGATGAGCACGAAGGTGTCTTCGACTATGGCCGGTTCGAATGCGATTCCGGTCTCGCCTATCGAAGCATATGCCTGTTCGGCCGCATCAGGGTCGTGGGCGACACGGGCATCAAGCAGCGGTTCTGCGAAACGTTGATGGCCAAATACGGCAAGCCGGATACGACGCGACCGAAGGGGTTCTTCCCGCGGCTCGACATCATCACCGTCTACGCCGTCGCCATTGAGCGCATGACCGGCAAGGAGACTTCGATGCCGCCGCTTTCCGAACAATGGCCCGCCAAGGATCGAACGAAAACGCCCAATGTCTCGGCCCCTGCGATCCGCCGCTAATTCGCCAGATACCGCTCGTAGCTCCCGGTCATCGGCTCGCTCGTATCGACCTCGGGATCGAGCGTGTAGAGGTCCTGCGCGCGGCCGATGCCGCGCAGCGCGTAGCGTCCGGTGGAGACGAGGTAGCGACGGCCGGTGGCGTCCAGGCCCTTGTAGAACTCGGCCGAGGCCAGCAGCTCGCGGTCGACCGAGCGGCTCATCGAGGCGATGCGACTGACCTCGTTGACGGTGGGGCCGACGACGGTGAAGTCGAGCCGGTCCGCGCTGCCGATATTGCCGTAAAAGACCTCGCCGACATGCAGGCCGATATAGGCCGACGTCGTGGGACGGCCATCGGCCTCCCGCCGCTTGTTCAGCGCAGCGACCTTCTTGCGGAACAGATGCTCGGCGCGTAGCGCAGCGCGCCGCGCGTCCGACATGTCCTCCCCCCAGAACATCGCGAGCACGCCATCGCCGATCAGCTTCAGGACGTCGCCGCCGGCATCGTGGATCGCGTCGATCACGGCCTGGGCATAGTCGTTGAGGAACGGGATGATCTCGTCGGGGCCGATGCTCTCGCTGATCCCGGTCGAGCCGCGCAAATCCGAATACCACAGCACGGCATTGATGCGCTCGGTGACGCCGCGTGTGATGCGCCCGCCCAGCACCTGCGCGGAGGCATCGCGGCCGAGATAGACGCGGCCGAGGGTTCGCGCGATGTCGACCTGCTGCGCCGACTTGATCGCGAGCCCCAGCACCGGCACGAGATCGCGCAGAGCTTCGAGCTCGGGTTCGGAGAAGCCGCTGTCGCGGCGCGTGGTCCAGCAGGAATAGAGGCAATCCATCAGGCCGAGCGCGCCGTTCTCGCCGAAGCGATGCACGAAGGCGAGATAGTGCTTGTGGCCTTTTTCCGCGAGCTCGCCGATCTGTGAGAAATCCATTGAGGGCGCATCGGCGAGATCAATCACCATCTCGTCGTTGCCGTGCTCGAGCATGTGGAAGAACACCGAGCGGCGCCAGCTCTTGGCCGCGTCGCCCTCGGCAGTCGAGCCGTATTCGAATGCGTCGCTCTCGTTGCTGGGACGGTCGCTCCAGCGGAAGCCGCGGCCCTCATAGATCGGATGCAGCGTGTCGATCACGACGAGCCCGCGCGAGAGTTCCAGCCCTTCGGCGCGGCAGCGCTCGCAGAAGCCGCGGAGCAGCTCGTTTTCGGGCAAGCCCGTCAGCCCTTGGCCGGTCAGCCAGTTCATCAGCGCGAGGCGCGAGGTCAATTGCATGCGCCATTATGGCGTGCATTCGTGACGAGCGAAAGGCCACGCGCGAACCGTGCGCAACCAAGGCTCCCGTCCGCAGCAGATCGAATATGTCGCGGACGCTGTTGACGCACTCTCGCCGCGGGCCGCAAATGCAACCGATGACACCGCCGCACACCGAGACCAGAATCGCACCGAGATGAGCCAGCGCCAGCTTCCGATCATCCTGGCGCTCGGCACCACGCAGACCCTGGCCTGGGCTTCCAGCTACTACCTGCCGGCGCTGCTCGCCGATCCCATGGCGCGCGACCTCGGCGTCTCCTCCAACTGGATCTTTGGCGCGTTCTCGGCCTCGCTCGTGATCTCGGCGATGCTCGGCCCTCGCATCGGGCGGCAGATCGATCTGTTCGGAGGCCGGCAGGTGCTGTCGGTCTCGAACCTGACGATGGCCGCCGGTCTCGTCCTGCTCGGCCTCTCGCACTCATTGGCGGTGATGGCGTTCGCCTGGCTCGTGCTCGGCATCGGCATGGCGATGGGGCTGTACGATGCCGCCTTCGCCGCGCTCAGCCGTATCTACGGCACCGAGGCGCGCAGGCCTATCACCGGCATCACGCTGATGGCAGGCTTCGCCTCCACCGTCGGCTGGCCCCTCACCGCCTGGGGCCTGTCCCATATCGGCTGGCGCGAGACCTGTTTCGCCTGGGCGGCCGCCAACATCCTGATCGGCCTGCCCCTGAACTTCTTCATGCTGCCGGCGATCAAGGGCGCCAGGCAGGCCGCGGCGACGGCCGAGAAGCCGCATTTGCCGCTCGACCGAACCATGGTGCTGCTCGCCTTCGTGTTCGCGGCGGTCTGGACCGTCACCGGCGCAATGGCCGTCCATTTCCCGCGCCTGCTGGAGGCCACAGGTGCGACGCATGTCGAGGCCATCGCGGCCGGCGCGCTGATCGGCCCGGCACAGGTGGCCGCGCGCATTCTCGAAGCGGGCTTCCTGAGCCGCTTCCATCCGCTGTGGTCGACGCGCCTTGCCTGCGTCACCCACCCGCTCGGCGCCGCAATCCTCGCCATCTTCGGCGCCCCCGCCGCAAGCGCGTTTGCACTGCTCCACGGCTCAGGCAACGGCATTCTCACGATCGCGCGCGGCACGCTGCCGCTGTCGATCTTCGGGCCGAAAGATTTCGGCTACCGCCTCGGCATCATCGGCGCGCCGGCACGGATGGCGCAAGCGGTGGCGCCGCTGGCCTTCGGCCTGCTCATCGACGTCATGGGCGCCAAGGTGCTGATCGTCTCCTCCGCGCTCAGCCTCTCGGCGCTGGCCGCGCTGTTCCTGATCCGCGCCGAACGGCGCCCGGATTGACCGCGCAGCCCCTTTCGCGCACAAGCGGGCCATGAGCGAAGACAACAGCCCGCCCCGCACCTTCAAAGGCCTGCTGCGCTGGGCAACCACGCCGCCACAGGCCTGGGGCGTCTATCTCCTCGCCATCATCCTGGTCTGGCTGCTCTCGTTCTACGCCGGCACGCTCAAGCCGAAGAAGACACCGGACGCCAGCCCGCCCCCGGTCACGGCACCGCGCAACTAGGCCGGCTTCGCCTGGCTGGTCGCGATCCAGATGCCGGCGAACACAGCAACCAGCCCGATCAGAAGGTTTGCCGTGATCGGCTCGCCGATGAGCAGCGCCGCCAGCAAGGTCGCGGCAATCGGATTGACCGTCATGGTATTGGCAACGCGGGTCGACGTCGCCCGCGCCAGCGCCATCACCCAGAGGATGAAGGCGAGCGCGCCGCCGCCGATGCCGAGATAGATGCCGGCAATCCACTGCCCCGTCGTGAAGTGATCGAGCGCCGCAAAGCTACCCTTCACGAACCCCGCCAGCACCAGCACGGCGGCGCCCGCGCCCATGCCGACGGTGAGAAAGCCAAGCGCGCTGGAGCGCTGCATCAGCGGGCGCGACAGCACGTTGTAGAACGCCATGCAGAATACGGCACCGGTCATGATCAACTCGCCGCGCCAGGCGCCGGGCGGGCTCTGGGCGAGCCCCGCGGCCAGCGCAGCTGCCACACCGAGCACGGCGATGCCGACGCCGACGATCTTGCGCGCTGTCAGACGCTCGACGCCGAGGATTGCACCGACCACCATGGTGTGGAGCGGCAGCGTCGCCAGCGCGAGACTGGCGCGCGCGGCGGTCGTGTAGGACACCGCGATATTGTAGAGGATGAAGAACAGGCCGAAGAAGCAGATGCCGAGCAGCGCCACCGCCGGCCAGTCGGGCCGCTGCGGCCAGCGCACGCCAAGCAGGAGCGCACACGGCAGGAGGCAGAGAAAGCCGATCCCCCAGCGCAGGATCGCCAGCAGAACCGGATCGGCGCCGCCGACGAGATAGCGGGTGATCGCCGCGGCGGTGCCGCCGAGGCTGCTCGACGCCAGCGCGATCGCGACCCCGGCCCACTCTCCCACGCTCGTCTCCTGTTGCGGAGCCTTTCGCGGGCCGTAGCACGCTGCTGCTGCCAACGCCATGGCAGCAGCCTCGGCGCAAACGCTAGTCGTAAAACTCAGGCGCCATCTTCTGGCTGTCGCGCTGGGCCTTGTCGTGGTTGATCCAGAGCTGCGCCTTCTCCTTGGTCAGCGTGTCGGCGATCTTCTGCATCGACGCCGCGCTCTGGTCCTTGTTGGCGTTCATGCTGGGGACGCGGCGGTTATCCCAATTGTCCTTGAAGTGGACGGCGTCGCCCGACAGCACCACCGCGCCGGTTTTCGGCAGTTTCACCAGCAGCGACTGGTGTCCCGGCGTGTGGCCGGGCGTCGACAGGATGGTCACGCTGCCGTCGCCGAACACGTCCTTGTCACCCGCGAGCAACTCGACCGGGTGCGAGGGCTTGAAGCGCGGTTCGTTGTTGGCGCCGGGCCAGTCATATTCGGCCTTCTGCACGTAGAGCATGGCCTGCGGGAACAGCTCGACATTGCCGGTGTGGTCCGGATGCGTATGCGACACCGCCATCGCCTTGACGTCATCCGGCTTAAGGCCGAGCTGTTCGAGCGGGGCGGCCAACGTCTTCGGCCGGCGCCAGGTGACGGCCTTGGGATCGGCGGGGACAAGGCCATTCGGCATGGCGGCGACAGCATCGGCGATGCCGGTGTCCCACAGGAACCAGCCCTTGCTGCTGTGCTTGATGAGATAGCAGCTGTCGACGAAATCCATCGACTCGCCCTCGTTCAGGCCGGGCGTCCAGCGCGAGATGTCCCCGGCGGTGCCCTCCCCGCAATTGAGGACGTAGAGCTTTTCGACGCCCGATTTCTCGGACTGCGCGACGGCCGCGTGGCCGGACAGAGCCAGCGCGGCGACGGCGAGAGCAAACTTGATCCTGGGCATCATCCTTGGTTCCTCTTGCGGCGCCCTGTATGGCTGCGACCGAGGATCAACCCCGGCCGCGCCGCCGAATTCCGTTTCGGCAGATCACATCAATGCGGGCAGGTCTCGACCTCGACCGTGACGTGGCTCAGGCCCTTCAGCCCGGCGAGCCGCTTCTTGTAGACGGCCGGCTGCTTCGGCTTGTCCGACACCACCGAGACCAGCACGGCGCAATGGCCGGGCCCGACCTGCCAGAGATGCAGGTCGGTGACGCGGTCCTCTCCGACCTCCATGCGGGCGCGGATGGTGCGTTCGAGCTTCTCGTCGGCGCGCACGTCGAGCAGCACCGCGCCTGAGGACTTGACCAGGCCGAACGCCCAGCTCGCGATCACGGCGCTGCCGATCAGGCCGACGGCCGGATCGGCCCAGACCCATCCCGAATACATCGCGACCACCAGCGCTGCGATCGCCAGCACCGAGGTCGCCGCATCGGCCATGACGTGGACGTAGGCCGCACGAAGATTGTTGTCGTGATGATGGTGGTGATGACCGTGATCGTCGTGATCATCATGCGCATGCCCAAGGCCGTAGTCATGGCCGTGGTCATGGCCGTGATGATGGTGATCATGGCTGTCGCGCAGCAGCCACGCGCTGGCGAGGTTGACGCAGAGGCCGAGGGCGGCGACCGCGATGGCCTCGCCATAGACGATCGGCACCGGCGTGAACAGCCGCAGCACGCTCTCATAGGCGATCTCGACCGCGATCAGGCCCAGGATGATCGCGCTGGAGAAGGCGGCGAGGTCGCCGAACTTGCCCGTGCCGAAGGTGAAATGCGCATTCCCCAGGTGCCGGCGCGCGAAACGGTAGGCGAAAGCAGCAATGCCAAGCGCGGCCGCATGCGTGCCCATGTGCCAGCCGTCGGCAAGCAGCGCCATCGAGCCGAACAGCGAGCCGGCGACGATCTCGCCGACCATCATCACCAGCGTCAGGACGACCACGAGCCAGGTGCGCCGCTCGTTCTCATCGTGCTTCTCGCCCAGAAAGACGTGGTCATGGGTCCATTGCTCGGTCGAATGAGAATGCATCGAAAAGTCTCCGAAAGGTCCGGTCCGTTGACCCGCAATATAGACCTGCGGAATGTCCGGGCAAAATCAAGTCAACGAGCCGATTGACAGCCCGGCGCGGTTTCGTTGTAATGACGCTCATGGGGATTGAGCGATCTCCCCACGAGGCGACAAGCCCAAGTATCGCGTCCCGTTTGTCTTTACGAGGGCGCATCATGTCTTCCTACACAACGATATCTGCTGACAAATTGGCACGGCTGATCGGCACGGCGAACGCCCCTGCCCTGATCGACGTGCGCACGGACGAGGATTTCGCCGCCGACCGGCGGCTGATTCCCGGTTCGATCAAGCTCAGCCACGAGAATGTTCCGGACTGGGGCGGCGACTTCGCGGGCCGTTCCGCGATCGTCTCGTGCTTCCGGGGCGAAAAGCTCGCGCAGGGCACGGCGGCCTGGCTTCGCCAGCTCGGCGTGGCGGCCGAGACGCTGGAGGGGGGGTTCGAGGGCTGGAAGGCGGCAAAGCTGCCGCTGCTCGACACCCGCAAGCTGCCGCCACGCGACGCGAAGGGACGCACCGTCTGGGTGACGCGGGCCCGGCCGAAGGTCGATCGCATCGCCTGCCCCTGGCTGATCCGCCGCTTCGTCGATCCCAACGCGGTGTTCCTGTATGTCGCGCCGTCCGAGGTCGTCGCCGTGGGCGAGCGTTTCAACGCGGCGCCCTTCGACATCGAGAACGTGTTCTGGAGTCACCGCGGCGAGCTCTGCACCTTCGACGTGATGATCGAGGAATTCGGAATTGCCACGCCACCGCTGCTGCGGCTCGCCACGCTGGTGCGCGGCGCCGACACCGCGCGGCCCGACCTCGCGCCGGAAGCGCCCGGCCTGCTCGCGGCCTCGCTCGGGCTGTCGCGGATGTACGACGACGATCTTGAACAGCTCGAAGCCGGCATGACGCTCTACGATGCCTTCTACCGCTGGTGCCGCGACGCGACGGCCGAGACCCACAACTGGCCGACCAACAAGGTGAAGGCGTGATGGACATCCGCGCCAATCAAACGGGGGCTGATGCCGGTCACGGCATCAGCTTCGGTGAAGCCTTCCGCGTCTGGCTCCGCGTCGCCTGCCTGAGCTTTGGCGGCCCCGCGGGCCAGATCGCGGTGATGCATCGCATCTTGGTCGAGGAGAAGAACTGGATCTCCGAAGGCCGATTCCTGCATGCGCTGAACTACTGCATGCTCCTGCCCGGACCGGAGGCGCAGCAGCTGGCTACCTATGTCGGCTGGCTGATGCATCGCACCGCCGGCGGCCTGATGGCGGGCGGGCTCTTCATCCTGCCCGGCATCATCGCGATCATGGGCCTGAGCTACATCTACGCCGCCTACGGCAATGTCAGCTTCGTCGAGGCGCTGTTCTTCGGGCTGAAGGCGGCCGTGCTGACCATTGTCCTCGAAGCCGTGGTGCGCGTCGGCAAGCGCGCGCTGAAGAACCGCATCATGATTGCACTCGCCGCAATCGCCTTCGTCGCGATCTTCTTCTTCGCGGTCCCCTTCCCGATCATCATCATCGCCGCCGGCGTGATCGGATATGTCGGCGCGCGGGCCGGCCGGCCCGAGTTTGCCCCGGCGGCTCACGGCCCCGGCGGCAGCACCGCCGTGATCGACAGCATGCTCGGCGAAGCCGTTCCCGAGCATGTGCGCCCCAATACCGCGCGCGCGATCCGCGTCGGTGCGCTATGGCTCGCGCTCTGGCTGGTGCCGGTGATCGCGCTGCTTTTGATTCTTGGTCAAGCCAGCGTGTTCAGCCAGATCGCGCTGTTCTTCTCGAAGATGGCGCTGGTCACGTTCGGCGGCGCTTATGCGGTGCTGGCGTATGTTGCGCAGCAGGCGGTCGAGCATTATCACTGGCTGAAGCCGCACGAGATGCTCGACGGTCTCGGCATGGCCGAGACCACGCCAGGCCCGTTGATCATGGTGCTTCAGTTCGTTGGCTTCATGGCCGCCTATCGCGATCCAAGCGGCCTGTCGCCGATGCTTGCAGCGACGCTCGGCGGATTGCTTGCGACCTGGGTCACGTTCACCCCCTGCTTCCTCTGGATCTTCGTCGGCGCCCCCTACATCGAGCGCCTGCGCGGCAACAGGGGCCTCGCCGGCGCACTCGGCGCGATCACCGCCGCCGTCGTCGGCGTGATCCTCAACCTCTCGATCTGGTTCGCGCTGCACACGCTGTTCCGCGAGACCGTGCCGGTGCACGCCTTCCCGCTGTCCTTCGACAGGCCGGTGCTGACGAGCGTTGACGTCCCGGCGCTGCTGCTGTCGATCGCGGCCGCGACCGCGATCTTCCGCTTCAAGCTCGGCATGCTCACCGTGCTCGCCGGCAGCTGCGCCGCGGGCGTGGTGCTAAGGCTGGTGGGCCTGATCTAGGCCGCGGCAGCCGCACGACCGGGGTCGAACTCTCCGTCGCGCGGCTCGAGCAGGCGCGACGGTTGCTCCGCGCCCGGCTGCGCCGAGGGACGCTGCGCGGCATCGCAGGTGCCGCGCCACTGCTCGATCAGATCGAGATTCGAATTGGTGCGGAGCGAGTCCTCCAGCGCCGGCATCGCGCTGGCGCCATCGGCCCCCTGCAAAATCCGATCGAACTCCTCGGACCTTCCCTGGAGTCGCGCCTGCCACGAAGCCCACAGCAGCGAGCTCGCCGTGCGGATACCGTGCGTGCGTAGCTTTTCGCGTGCGCTGCCTCCTTCCTTCGGCTTGGGCTGCGGCCCAAGCTGCGTGTAGAGGATGGCCTGGTCGGTCCAGTCGATGATCCGCTCCGGCGGAAGGCGCGTGTTGAGCAGGAGCTCGACGATGTCGGCAGTCGCCATATTCGGGACGTTCTCGATGTCCTCCTCCTCGAGCCTGACCTCGTGCCAGACGGTGAGACCATCGAGATCGCTGATCGGCAATTGCGAGACCATGCTCGGCAAGATGAGGCCCGCCGCCTTCTTGAACATCTGCTCCACGACCTGCCAGAGCACGCGCGGGAATACGCCGAAGACGAAGCCGGCGAGCAGAAGCAGATGGTCGTTCGCGCTAGACACAGCCGTGAAGGTCCAGATCCCGATGACGGCCAGAATGATGCGCAGCGACACCGCGACATAGGCGCTGCCACCGAGATCCTCCAGGACGTAGCGGCGAAACAGCATCTGGAGCGAGAAGAAATAGGCGCCGAGGAACGCGAGCTGGACCGGCGTGCCCGACGGCGTCAGCGCCTGCACGCCCGGACTCACGGTGAAGACAACGTCGGCCTGATACGGCGGCAGCGTGACAAACCAGCCGAGCGAAATCAGCACCGTGGCGAGCAAGACCGGGACCGTCGCAGTCGAGAGTGTCGTCACGCCGCCGGTATCCGCCCTTGAATATTTGCCGAGACGGCCGCTCAGCACATCCGCATAGACGTTCGGCGCAAGCTCGCCATAGATGGCTTCGAACTTCTGAAGATACCCCTGAACGCGACGTCCCCGGATCGCCGCATCCTCGTTCCGCACCTGGCGCAACAGCCCCAGACGATCGAGATTGACCAGGTATTCGTTCAGCAGGCTCGCCTTGCGCGTTCCGACGAAGAGATACCACATTGCGCCGGGCAGCAGGCACACCACGGCCAGGAACACGCCGCGCAGCACCGTGTACTGGTAGAATTTGCCGAGCGAGGCAACAATGGCCACGATCGACACCAGCACCAGCATGAAGAATATGAAGAGCCCCGCACGTGTGGACGCCTTGCTCTCTCTCAGCCATCGCTGCCCGATCGGCATCAGCAAGATCGTCGGGATGACGACAGCGGCGAACACCACGATCGGGATGATCACCTGGCGTGAGTCCCAGATGAAATTGCGGAGCGGCTCCACGCTGAGGACCACGATGAAAACGCCGCCAAGAAATGGAATCACCTCGAAGAACGATTCCAGCCGTTTGGCGAATCCGGATGCGGGCGCCGGAGCTTCAGAATCTGCAAGGTCCGCCTGAGCCGACTCGTCGGCGGGCACGGGTTTTGGAGTGTCGCTCATTGCCAGACCTCCCTTCATTGCGGGAACAGCGTCTGAAAATGCGAACCGCCAGCGCTTATCGGGCATGGCGTAATTTGAGCCGAACTCCGGCCATGGTGCTGGGTCAGCCAGCACTGTCGAATGCTAGCACGACCCCGCTGTGACCGCTGTGAAGTGGTTCACCTTCGATGGCACCAGGTAAAATCAGCATCGACGTCAACGAGCCGTCATGCTCGCCGCGTGCATCGGATCCGAGCGTGACATTTGCGCCACGGCTCTACCCCAAATTGTGCACATCATGCGAATTGCACTTTCCCGAGCAGCGGCATTTCTGGCAGACATGTGCCAAGTTGTCGCAGGCGGGAATGGGGACTGACATGGGGCGTTTCGCGGTCGCTTGGGTGGGCGGGCTTTTGGCATTGGGATTTTCCAGCGCGGCCTTGGCGGCTGATCTGGCGGTGAAGGCACCTCCCCTCGCGCCCATCCCCTTCACCTGGACCGGTTGCTATGTCGGCGCACACGTCGGCGGTGTCGTCAGCGACGACCGGACCACCAACTCGCTTGGAAACTCTGTCTCCTTCAGTTCAACAGGCTTCGTTGGGGGCGGACAGGTCGGCTGCGACTATCAATTTGCGACCAGATGGGTCGTGGGTGCCGAAGGCCGTGCGGCCTGGAGCAGCCTCCGCAACTCGCACGCCGGCACCGTCAGAAACCTCGTGACCGGCGTCGTCGTCCCCAGCCAGTTCACGATGAGCAACGACTTCCTGGCCTCGGCCACCGCGCGGCTCGGCTACGCGTTCGCTGATCGCTGGCTGGTGTTCGTCCGAGGCGGCGGCGCCTGGACGCGTGAAAAGCTTGACGAGGCCTTCACGCCCGCTGGTGGCGTCCCCGTCAATCCCAGCGGAGCCAGCACCCGAACCGGCTGGACCGCCGGCACCGGCGTCGACTGGGCGTTCGCACCGCATTGGTCCGCGGTTTTCGAATACGACTATTACGACTTCGGCGACCACAGCGCGTTCCTGAGCAATGGGGCCGGCACGACCGTCAACATCTTCAGCCTGAAGGATCGCATTCACGCCGTGACCGCAGGCGTGAACTATCACTTCTAGCGCTAACGCATCATCATCCGTGCAATCGCCTCGCCGATCACCACCGTCGTGAAGTGGGTGTTGGCGCGGCAGTCGGACGGCATGATCGAGGCGTCCGCGACGCGTAGGCCCGAGATACCCTTCACGGTGCCGTCGGGGTTGACCACGCCATCGGGGTCGTTGGCCCCACTCATGCGGCAACTGCCGGCGGCATGCTGGATGTCTCCGGTCTCTCGCCGCAGCAGCGCATCGAGCTCGTGATCCGGCAAGGCCGCAGCTTGCGGAAGCGTCAGATCGGTGTCGGTCAGCCTGATCCAATCGGCAATGCCTGAAAGCGCCGGCTGCGAGGTGATCACGGCCAGCCGTTTCACCGCGTCCATCATGCGCAGCATGTCGCGGGGATCGGCGAGCATGTTCTCCTCGACGATGGGATCGATCGCCGGATCGGTCGAAGCCAGCTTGAGCGTGCCGCGCGAATAGGCGTTGAACAGGCCGGCGCCGATCGCTCCGGGCACGCCGATGCCGCGGTGGTTGAACGCGATCAGGATCATGTCGCGCTTGCCGCCATCGGCGAGGCCGGAGGAATAGGTCACGCAGCAATTGGTGTGGCGGGTGTCCGGATCGGTCGGCCGCAGGTTTTCGTGGAGCTGGATCGTGGCGCGAAACAGCGGGTGGTCGAAGAAGTGGCGGCCGACCGGCAGATCGCGCTCGACCGCGATCCCGATCGCCTTCAGCTCATCCGCCGGTCCGATGCCTGAACGCAGCAGGATCGCCGGACTGTGGATGGCGCCGGCGCACAGCACGATCTGGCGCGCGCTGATCTCGTGGGTGCCCTGCCCTTCGATGTGAACCCGAAGGCCGGTCGCCCGGCCGTCGCTGATCAGCACGCGATCGACCAGCGCGTGCCCGCGAATCTCGAGATTGGCACGGCCGCGCGCCGGCTCGAGATAGCCCTCGTTGGTCGTGATGCGGCGGCTGTCGCGGCTGTTGATGGGATAGCAGGCGACGCCCTCGCCATCAGGACCGTTGAGGTCGGCGCACCAGGGATAGCCGCTCGCCAGCGCCGCATCGCGCAGGCCGCGATCGATCGGACCCCACTTCTCGGGCCGAGCGCGATAGACCGGCAGCGGTCCGCCGCTTCCATGGCCCGGGGCGTCACCAAATTCCAAATCATCCTCGATCACCGAGAACAGTGGCATCACGTCCTTGGCCGACCAGCCGGTGCAGCCATCGGCGGCCCATTCGTCGAACGCGTCAGCGACGCCGCGGATGGCAATCTGGCCGTTCATCATCGATGAGCCGCCAAGCCCCTTGCCGCGCCAATAGAAGCGCGGCTCCTGCCCGGCCACCCGGCGCGTCAGAAGATCGGGCCACTGCCATTTCTCCTGGTACTCGCGCTTGTGGATGATCGGGATGGGATTTGGCGTCATCACCTCCCAGGGCGCCTCGTCGGCGCGCCAGTCCAGCCCCGCCTCGAGCAGCAGGACACGCCGTGCGGGATCCTCGGAAAGCCGTGCCGCAACAGCGGCGCCGGCAGAGCCGCCGCCGACAACAATGACATCGTACATCGCGTTACTTCTCAACGTTCCAGAACACCGGGATGGCGGACGGTATCAGACCACGCAGGGTGGCGCGATAGGCCGCCGGCTGCGCAAACTGGCCCCACGGGATCGCGGGCGCCTGATCGTACATGACGCTCTGAATCTCGCCGGCGATTTTCTTGCGGTCCTCCTCGGCAGGTGCCTTGGCGAAGGCTTCCATCAGCGGCGTGATGCGCGCATCGCATTGCCAGCCGGTGAAGTCGGCGCAGTTGAAGGCGACCATGACGTTGGTCAGCGGCGAGCCCAGGTCAAAACCGCCGGCGTGGACGCCATAGACGCTCCAGCCTTCTTTCTTGGCGCGGCGCGCCAGCACGCTCGCCCAGTCCATCACCTGGAGATCGACGTTGAACCCGGCCTGCTTCAGCCGCTCGGCCAGCACCTGCGCCGAGACGCGCGGGGCTTCGAGGTCGTTGGCTTCCATGACGACCACGGGCTCGCCGGCATATTTGGTCGCCTTCAACGCGGCTTTCGCGGCTTCAATCGACGTCTTCGCGGCCGCTTCCGTGCCCGCCTTGCTCTCATAGGTGGTGCCGCAGGTGAAGAACGTCGCGCAGGGAGCCGCGTATTTGGCATCGAGCCCGAGCGCATCCAGCACCTCGCGCTGGTCGACCAGCTTCCACAGCACGCGGCGAATTTCCGGATCATCAAACGGCTTCGATGCGGCGTTGAGACGATAGGCGCCGGCGAACATGTTGCCGCCGGTGAAATTGACCAGCTTGACGCGGGAATTCTTTTCCAGCTGCGGCAACAGATCGAACGGCGCAAATTGCATGAAGTCTACCTCGCCCGCCTGCAGCGCAGACGCGGCGGTCGCACCATCCGGGATGACGCGGATCTCGAGCGTGTCGATGCCGACGCGCTTGCCGCCGGCGAGGAAATCGGCGGGCTCGGGGCGCGGCACATAGTCGGCGAATTTCTTCAGGATCATGCGATCGCCGGTGCGGTGATCGGCCTTGCTGTAGACGAACGGGCCGGAACCGATGATCTCCGTGATGCGCTGGTCGCCGGGTGTTTTCGCGATGCGCTCGGGCATCATGAAAGCGACCGGGCTGACGGGATTGCCGAGCGCATCGATCACGAGGCCGGACGGCTCCTTCAGCGTCAGCACGAAGGTTTTCGCATCCGTCGGCTCGAGCGAGGCCGTGACCGCGAAGATGCGACGGCCGAGCGCGCTGCGGGTGCCCCAGCGGCGCAGCGACGCCACGCAATCGGCCGCCGTGACCGGCTGGCCGTCATGCCATTTCAGGCCGTCGCGCAGCGTGAACGTATAGGTCAATCCGTCGGATGAGACTTTCCAGTCCTGCACCATCTGCGGCTTGATGTCGCCCTTGGAGTCTTTCGCAAAGAGCGTGTCGAACACCATGTAGCCAAACGTGCGCGAAATGTAGGCCGTGGAAAAATGCGGATCGAGCGTGACGATCTCCGCCTCGAGCACCGCAACGAGATTGCCCGCCGCATGCGCGGGCGCCGCGACCAGCGCGAGGCCGAACAGCGCCGGAATGAAAGCCTTCAGTTTGAACATTGTGCCTTTTGCTTCTTCTTGAGAGTTCATTTGCAGGCAAAGAAAAAGCAATGTTCGTGCCCGATCAACGCAGGCACTTATGCGCTCACGCCTATCTGCCAAGCGTTTGCGCCACACTCGCTGTCATCGCCCGCGAAGGCGGGCGATCCAGTATTCCAGAGAGGGGCGTGATGAAACCGAGAAGCCGCGGCGTACTGGATGCCCCGTTCAAGCCGGGGCATGACACCTGTGTTGTGGGTCCCGGCTCTGCGCAGCAGCGTTTCACGCTGCAGCGCGTCCGGGACACGAGCCTGCTTACCCGATCACCTTGCCGAACTTGTTCGACTTCGGGAAACCCTTCGGCGGCATGCGGCCGGCATCCGCACGGGTGCCTTGCCACTCGGCAAGCTCCTTCATGGTCGCGGAGAATTCGCGGCCGGCGGAGTCCTTCCAGGTCAGGCCCGCCTTGGCCTCGAACACGGCGACGTCGGACAGGCCGCCGTCCTTGTACTTCTGCAGCCGCACGCCGCGACCGCGGGCCATCTCCGGCACCTGGTCGAGCGGGAAGATCAGCATCTTGCGGTTCTCGCCGATGACCGCGACGGTGTCGCCGATCACCTCGGTGACCGTGCGCGCCTCGTTCGGCATGTCGACGTTGAGGACTTGCTTGCCCTTCTTGGTCGTGCCGACGCAATCGTCCTCGTTGACGACGAAGCCCTGGCCCTCGTGGCTCGCGATCAGGAATTTGCGTCCGCCCTTGTTGACGAACAGCGCGACGGGGGCCGCCTCCTGCTCGAGGTCGATGAACAGACGGATCGGCTCGCCGTGGCCGCGACCGCCCGGAAGCTTTGCGACATCGAGCGAGTAGAATTTGCCGTTGGTGGCGAACAGCAGCAGCTTCGAGGTCGTCTCCGCGAAGAAGGCAAAACCGAGCTTGTCGTCCTGCTTGAAGGCCAGCCCCGAGAGATCCTCGACATGGCCCTTCATGGTGCGGATCCAGCCCTTGTCGGAGACCACGACCGTCACCGGCTCGCGCTCGACGAGGGCTTCTTCCATTGCGGCGAGGTCGTGCTCGGGCGCATCCGCAAAGGTGGTGCGGCGCTTGCCGAGCGGCGTCTTCGGTCCGAACATGTCGCGGACCTTGCCGACCTGCTCGCCGACCTTCTTCCACTGCTCCGGCTCCGAAGCGAGCACCGCGTTGATGCCCTTGAGCTCGGCGCGGAGGTTCTTTTCCTCGGTGCGGATCTCCATTTCCTCGAGCTTGCGCAAGCTGCGCAGGCGCATGTTGAGGATGGCCTCGGCCTGCACCTCGGTAAGCTTGAACGCCTTGATCAGCGCCGGCTTCGGCTCGTCCACGGTGCGGATGATCCTGATCACCTCGTCGAGGTTCAAGTACGCGATCAACAAACCGCCCAGAACTTCAAGCCGGTTTTCGATCTGCGCCTTGCGGAAGTTGGTCCGGCGGATCAGGACGTCGCGCAGATGGTCGAGCCATTCGCGCAGGCACTCCGCGAGCCCCACCACCTTGGGGATGCGGCCCTTGATCAGCACGTTGAGGTTCAGCGGAATCTTGTTTTCGAGCTCGGTCAGCCGGAACAACGATTCCATCATCAGGGCGGGATCGACGTTCTTCGACTTCGGCTCGATCACGATGCGGACGTCTTCGGCCGACTCGTCCCTGATGTCGCCGACCAGCGGCAGCTTCTTCTGGTCCAGCAGCTCGGCGACCTTCTCGATCAGGCGCGACTTCTGCACTAGGAAGGGAATCTCGGTGACGACGACGACCCAGGTGCCGCGCGTACCCTCTTCCTGCTCCCATCGCGCGCGAACACGGAACGAGCCGCGACCCGTCGTATAGGCTTCAGCGATCGCCTGCTTGGAATCGACGCAGATGCCGCCGGTCGGGAAATCCGGGCCCTTCACCCACTTCAGCAACACCTTGGATTTCGCGTCGGGCTTCTCGATCAGGTGCAGCGCGGCGTCGCAGAGCTCGGCCGCGTTGTGCGGCGGGATCGACGTCGCCATGCCGACCGCGATGCCTTGCGCGCCGTTGGCAAGCAGGTTCGGAAAGCCGCCGGGCAGCACGACCGGCTCTTTCGACTGGCCGTCGTAGTTGGGCCGGAACTCGACGCCGTCCTCGTCGATGCCCTCGAGCAGAAGCCGCGCGACGTCGGTCATGCGCGCTTCGGTGTAGCGGTAGGCAGCCGGGTTATCGCCGTCGATATTGCCGAAATTGCCCTGGCCGTCGACCAGCGGGTAGCGCGAGGAGAAATCCTGCGCGAGGCGTACCATGGCGTCGTAGATCGCCTGGTCGCCATGCGGATGGAACGAGCCCATCACGTCGCCGACGATCTTGGCGGATTTCTTGAACGCCGTGCCGGGGTCGAGCCGGAGCAGGCGCATGCCGTAGAGGATGCGCCGGTGCACCGGCTTCAGACCGTCGCGCGCATCCGGCAGCGCACGGTGCATGATGGTGGAGAGCGCATAGGCGAGATAGCGCTCTTCCAGCGCCTCACGCAGCGGCACCTCGTGAATTTCGGCCGGTTCCTCCGGCGGAATCAATCGTTTTCCCATGCCGCCCGGTTAAACCGTGGAAGCGAATCGGGCAAGGATCGATTGGTTCCCTGTGGGCGGCTATTGCCCTGCCCAGCCGGCGGTCACTGGCTGCTGGGTCTTGGCTTGCGCGGTGACCGGCGCATTCGTCAGGCAACGCCGGGCGACCTCGATTTCGGCCTCCGTTGCCCCCTTGGACCGCGCCCAACTCTCTGCGGCCGCAGCGGAATATTTCGCCACGTAATACCGGATCACGGTGCAGGATGCCCGGCGAAAGACACCCGGTTGCGGCTCGCCAGCCACGGCGTCAGGCGCGAACGCAAGCAACGCCGCCGACACGGCGAATCCCTTGATCAACATTTTTGGCTGTCCCCGTTGTGGAACCCTGCGAGGGCCAATTCAGCCAGGGGGATTTCGTTCCGGGGAAATATCATGCCCGCGGGCAAGGCAGAGGCGCCCTCAGGTCATGGCGCCGGAATAGCCGCCTTCGCCTGCTGCCGCGTCAGCGCATTGATGAAGCCGGCGCGCGCGTCGGAATGGCCCTGGCCGCGGGGCTCCAGCACATGGCGCAGCAGGAACAGGCCGGTGAGCCGGAAGCCATCCTGGAGATCCTGGTCGGTGAGGTCGCTCGCGGCCTCGCCACGACGCAGGAACGGCGGCAGGCGCAACAGCCGGTCGCGCCACGGTTCGCCGGCCCCGCGCGACACCGCGCCGCCGGATTTCGGCGAGACATAGATCAGGTCCGCGGTCTCGCCGGTCACCGCGCAGTTTTCCAGCGCGAGCCCGAAGCCGAGCTCGGCGAGCATCGCCAGCTCGAAATGGATGAGGTGCACGGCGGCACTGCCGATATCGTCGAAATCATCGAGCGAATGTTCGAGCATCGCGAAGATGTCTTCGTGCGGATCGCGCTCCGGCAGCAGCCGCGCAATCGAGGCGAGATGGGTGACGCCATAGACGCCGTGGGAGGATCCCAGCAGCGTCGCCGCGCGCAGCTTGAGGCCCTCAATCGCATAGGTGCCGAGATGCTCGTCGAGCCGCGCCCGCCACACCACACTGACGCTGTTGCCGGGCTGCAAGAGCGGCCGCATCCGCGAACCGGCGCCACCGCGCACGAGGCCGAGATGCCGGCCGTGCGCACGCGTCAGCAGCTCGACGATGGCGCTGCTCTCGCCATGCCGCCGCACGCCCAGCACGATGCCTTCGTCGGTCCATTCCATGGAACGGAGCTTATCGCATTTCAGGTGAGTGTAGGACGGGCAAAGCGAAGCGTGCCCACCAATTTGATCCGCAGCACGATTAGGTTGGGCACGGCGCGCAAGGGCGCGCCTTTGCCCACCCTACGGCATCGCGCAAGACGTTAGGCGTTGAACCAGCCCTGGGCGTCGCCGCTGAACGAGAAATACAGCCCCATCGCGGTCAGCACGCAGGAGACGATCTCGATGACGCTGTCGAGCTCCAGGCCCTTCTCGCCGATGATCTGGCCGAGCGAGATCACGGACAGCACGAGGGCCGCCGCCAGCACCCAGCGCGGCCAGTTCTTGCGCCAACGCGCAGCCAACCAGACGAAATAGACCAGCAGCAGGATCATGCCGCCGGCGAGCATGGTCGCCATCATGATCATCGGCTCGGTCATCTCGGCACTGGGCGTGCGGTCCTGCACCGCGACCGACAGGGCATCCAGCATCAATGACGCATAGAGCAGCGCTTCGAAGCGCCGGACGTTGCTGGGTACGCTCATCGGTGACCGATCTTTTCTTGGTTATTCTTTGGGAAATTCCAGGCCCATCTCGCGATAGCGATCGGGATCGTCGCCCCAGTTTTCGCGCACCTTGACGAACAGGAACAGGTGCACCGGCACGCCCAGGATCTCGCCGATCTCCTTGCGCGAGTCCGCGCCGATCGACTTGATGGTGGCGCCGCCTGCGCCCAGCACGATCTTGCGCTGGCTCTCGCGCTCGACGAAGATCGTCTGCTCGATGCGCACCGACTTGTCCTTGCGCTCCTCCCACTTGTCGGTCTCGACCGTGGATTGGTAGGGCAATTCCTGGTGCAGCTTGCGATAGATCTTCTCGCGCGTGATCTCGGCCGCAAGCTGCCGCATCGGCGCGTCCGACATCTGGTCTTCGGGGTAGAGGAACGGGCCCGGCGGCACGATTTCGGCCAGCGTATGCCTGAGGTCGTCGACGCCGTCGCCCGAGATCGCCGCGATCATGAAGGTCTTTGCAAAGGCCATGCGCTCGTTGGCGGCCTGCGCCAGCGCCAGCAGCTTCTCGCGCTGGACCAGATCGACCTTGTTGATGACCAGGATCTTCTCGTGCTTGACGCTGGCGACCTTGGTGAGGATCGCCTCGGCCTCTTCATCAATCCCGGCCTTGGCGTCGAGCAGCACGCAGACGAGGTCGGCGTCGTGCGCCCCGCTCCAGGCCGTCGAGACCATGGCGCGGTCGAGCCTGCGCTTGGGCAGGAAGATGCCGGGCGTGTCGACCAGGATGATCTGCGCGTTGTCCTCGATGACGATGCCGCGGATCAGCGCGCGCGTGGTCTGCACCTTGCGCGAGACGATCGTGACCTTGGCCCCGACCAGCGCATTGACCAGTGTGGATTTTCCGACATTCGGCGCGCCGATCAGCGCAACGAAGCCGCAGCGCGTTGCGGAGGGCGCCTCGCCGCTTGCTTCAGCCGTCATTGCCGCCGCCAACACCTTCACGTTCGATCATCACTGAGGCCGCCACCTTCTCCGCTGCACGCTTGCTGCCACCGATGCCTTCGGCCGACGCCAATCCCGGCAGATCCACCGCGACGCGGAACTGCGGATCGTGATGCGGGCCGGTGCGCTCGACCTCGCGGTAGACAGGCGTCGGCAGCCCCTTCCCCTGCGCCCATTCCTGCAGCACGGTCTTGGGATCGCGCAAGGGACGCCGCGGCTTGTGCATGCGTTCGGTCCAGTTGCGCCTGACGAATTCCGCCGCCGCCGCGTAGCCACCGTCGAGGAAGACGGCGCCGATCACGGCCTCGCAGATGTCGCCGAGCACGCTCTTGCGCAGGCGGGCATCGGCGCTCGGCCCGACCGAACCGAGCTTGACGTCGTCGAGCAGACCGAGCGACTTGGCAACGTCGGCGCAGCTCTCCTTGCGCACCAGTTCGGCAAGTCGCTTGGACAGCTCGCCCTCATCAGCATTCGGGAAGGCGTGATAGAGCATGTCGGAGACGACGAGCCCCAGCACATGGTCGCCCAGGAATTCCAGCCGCTGATAGCTGTCGCCGCGCTTGCGCCCCGACTTCAGCGCCGAGACATGCGTGATCGCCTGCATCAGCAGATTCGGATCGGCAAAGCTGTGGCCGATGCGCGCCTCGAGCGCCGCGTTCGCATCCGAGGCCTTGGCCTTGCTGCTGCGTACCCGCTTCTTCTTTGCAGGTGTCTTGGTTTCAGGTGTCTTGGTTTCAGGCGTCTTGGTCGCAAGCGTCTTGGTCGCCGCTTCGCGGTCGGCGCCCGCCGCGGGCTCGGTCGATTGGATCGGGATGTCCTTGGCTTCGTCTTTCATCGGACGATTTTGAAGAAACGGTTCCAGCGCACCGCCCAAGGCCAGCGCCAGAACATCCAGGCATGCTCGCCTTCGGCGATGGAGAAGAAGATCATCTGGGCGCGGCCGATCAAATTCTCCTGCGGCACGTAGCCGACCTGGCCGAGGAAACGGCTGTCGGTGGAGTTGTCACGGTTGTCGCCCATCATGAAGAAATGGCCCGGCGGCACGTTGTAGACGTTGGTGTTGTCCATGTAGCCGTTGTCGGCGCAGTCCAGCGTCTCATAGGACACGCCGTTCGGCAGCGTTTCCTTCCAGCGCTTCACCCGCGAGATGCCCCCGCCCTCGGAGCCGCAGGGATCCTCGCCGACAAATTCGCTCATGCGCTGCCGCTCGACCGGAGTGTCGTTGATGTAGAGCAGCCCATCCTTCATCTGGATGCGGTCGCCGGGAAGGCCGATGACGCGCTTGATGTAGTCGGTGGAGTCGTCCTTCGGCAGGCGGAACACGACGATGTCGCCGCGGTTCGGGTCCGAGCCCCAGATCCGCCCCGAGAACAGCGGCGGCGAGAACGGGATCGAGTAGTGGCTATAGCCGTAGGAATATTTTGAGACGAACAGATAGTCGCCGACCAGCAGCGTCGCCTTCATCGAGCCGGACGGAATGTTGAACGGCTGGAACAGGAACGTGCGGATCACGAGCGCGATCAGGAGAGCGTGGATCACGACGCGGATCGTTTCGCCGACGCCGCTTTCAGTTTTCGTTCCCGAAGTCACGCTCATTGCTCTCTCAATTCCGGCCGGCGGTCACAGAGCGCCCTCCTTCCGCGAACAGCCCATCGCTTCGCGGCCCAAGGAGATTGTCCTGATTCTGATAATGAGGGCCAATTCCGGCGTAAAGCCGAATTCGCCCAGCCTGATTTGCGTTCGCGGACTTTTAGACGGTTGTCGGGTGCCACGCAATCAAGGATCGCATCAAAACTGCATAAGACATTGATTTTTAATGTGAATTATAAAAACAGCCCGCCGACGGTCAGGGCTTGGCCAGCGGCACCGCGGAAATGATGACGAAGGCCTGCGCCAGCGGCCAGTCGTCGGTGATCGACAGGTCGATTTTCGCCTCGAACCCCTCGGGCGTCAGGGCCTGGAGCCGGGCCAGCGCCCCGCCCGTCAACTGCATGGTCGGCCGCCCTCCCGGCAGGTTGACCACCCCCATGTCGCGCCACCAGACACCGTTCCGGATGCCGGTACCTAGCGCCTTCGAGCAGGCCTCCTTGGCGGCGAAGCGCTTGGCGTAGGTTGCAACCACCATCTTCTCGCTCTTGGCGCGCCGCTCCGCCTTGGCCCGCTCGGCCGCGGTGAAGATGCGGTCGAGGAAACGTTCGCCATGGCGCTCGATCACCTTGCCGACGCGGGTGATGTCGATCAGGTCGGAGCCGATGCCGATGATCATGCCCGGCTCCGGCCGCGGTCCATCGCCGCGCGCATGCTGCGTACCGTCTCGGCGAGCCCGACGAACAGTGCCTCGCCGATCATGTAGTAGCCGATGTTGAGCTCCATGATCTCCGGCAGGGCCGCTATCGTCTCCGCCGTCGCATAGTCGAGCCCATGGCCCGCATGAACCTCGAGCCCCGCTTCCTTGGCCAGCTTCACCCCTGCCACGATCCGCTGCCATTCCGCCTCGGCCTTCGCGGTGTGCCCGTCGACGACGGCGTCGCACCAGGCCCCCGTGTGGATCTCGATCACGGGCGCACGCAGCCGTGCCGCCATCTCGATCTGCGCGGGATCGGCGGCGATGAACAGCGAGACCCGGATGCCCGCATCGTTCAGCCGTGCGATGTACGGCGCGAGCGCATTGTGCTGGCCGACGACGTCGAGGCCGCCTTCGGTCGTCACCTCCTGGCGGCGCTCGGGCACGAGGCACACCGCGTGCGGCTTCGTGGCGAGCGAGATGCGCATCATGTCGTCGGTCGCCGCCATCTCGAAATTGAGCGGCTTGGAGATCTCGGCCTTCAGCCGCGCCATGTCCTCGTCGCGGATGTGCCGGCGATCCTCGCGCAAGTGAGCGGTGATGCCGTCGGCGCCGGCCTCGATCGCCAGCAGCGCGGCACGCACCGGATCGGGATGGCGGCCGCCGCGCGCGTTACGCACGGTTGCGACGTGGTCGATATTGACGCCGAGGCGGAGCGGAGAAGCGGACATTTCAGGACTCACGAAATCGGGGAGACGGACGCATGCGAGAGGCGTCTATCCATTAACACGTTCGACACGGGCCACGACCGCCTTGGCGCGCAACTGGGCGAGGATCGCGCTCAGATGCTTGAGATCGTAGACCTCGAGGTCGATCGTCGTCTCCGTGAAATCGGGCGAGCGGCGCTGCATGCTGATGTTGTCGATGTTACCGTCGTGCTCGGCGATCACGGTCGCGATCTGTGCCAGCGCGCCGGGCTCGTTGACGTTCTCGACCTTGATACGGGCCGGGAAGCGCTGCGGCGCGGAATCCTCGATGTCCCAGCGCACGTCGAGCCAGCGCTCCGGCTCCTCCTCGAAATCCTTCAGGGCCGGCGCCTGGATCGGGTAGATCGTTATCCCCTCGCCCGGCGTGACGATGCCGACGATGCGGTCCCCGGGCACGGCGCCGCCGTTTGGCGCGAACTTCACCGGCAGGTCGGAATTGATGCCGCGGATCGGGATCGCGACCGGGCTGCGCGGCGGCTCCGACGACTTCTCCCTGAGCTTGGCGGCGAGCCCCTTCTTGACGCCGTAGCGCGCGATGCGCTCCTCCTTGTAGTCGGGATACATCGCACGCGCGACGTGGGAGGCCTTGATCTCGCCGCGACCGACCGCCGCCATGACGTCCTCGATCGAGGTGCGCGCCAGCCGCGGCAGCGCGCCCTTGAGCTTGTCGTCGGCATATTCGATCTTGGCGCGCTCGAACAGGCGCTCGACGATGCGCCGGCCGAGACCGACATATTGGTCGCGCACCGCGGTCCTGGTGGCGCGGCGGATCGCGGCGCGCGCCTTGCCGGTGACCGCGAGCGTTTCCCAGGCCGAGGGCGGCGCCGCTTGGGCCTCCGAGGTCAGCACCTCGACCTCGTCGCCGTTCTGGAGCTCCGAGGAGAGCGGCGCGAACTGGCCGTTGATCTTGCAGCCGACGGCGCTGTTGCCGACGTCGGTGTGCACGGCATAGGCGAAGTCGATCACATTGGCATGGCGCGGCAGCGCGATCAGCTTGCCCTTCGGGGTGAAGCAGAACACCTGGTCGTGGAACAGCTCGAGCTTGGTGTGCTCGAGGAATTCCTCGGGGTTGGCGCTCTCCGAGAGGATGCCGATGGTGTGGCGCAACCAGGCGAACGCATTGGACTCGCGCTTGAGAAACTCGGTCGGCGAGCCCACGTCTTCCTTGTAGAACACGTGTGCGGCGATGCCGCGCTCGGCGATCTGGTCCATCGCCTCGGTACGGATCTGCAGCTCGACGCGCTGGTTGCCGGGGCCGATCACGGTGGTGTGGATCGAGCGGTAGTCGTTCTGCTTCGGCGTCGAGATGTAGTCCTTGAAACGCCCGGGCACGACCGGCCAATTGGTGTGGACGATGCCGAGCGCGCGATAGCAGGCCTCGATGTCGTTGACTACGAGGCGGAAGCCGAAGATGTCGGACAATTGCTCGAAGCCGACCGACTTGCGTTCCATCTTGGTCCAGATCGAGAACGGCTTCTTGCGGCGGCCATAGACCCGCGCGCCGAGCCCCCGGTGGCGCAGATTGTTGGAGAGCTGGTCCTCGATCTCGCCGATCAGGTTGCGGTTGCGCTCGGCGAGCGCGTCGAGCCGCTGCATCACCACCGAATAGGCTTCCGGATCGAGGGTGCGGAAGGACAAATCCTCCAGCTCCTCGCGCATTTCCTGCATGCCCATGCGCCCGGCCAGCGGCGCATAGATGTCGAGCGTCTCCTCGGCAATGCGCCGTCGCGACTCCGGCGGCACGAAGTCCAGCGTACGCATGTTGTGCAGGCGGTCGGCGAGCTTGACCAGCAGAACGCGGACATCGTCGGCAATGGCCAGCAACAATTTGCGCAGGTTCTCGGCCTGCTTGGCCTCGCGCGACACCAGCTCCAGCCGCTTCAGCTTGGTCAGGCCTTCGACCAGCGCGCCGATCTCGGGCCCGAAGATCTGGTCGATCTCGGCACGCGTCGCCTCGGTGTCCTCGATCGTGTCGTGCAGCAGGGCAGCCACGATGGTGGCGTCGTCGAGCTTCAGATCGGTGAGAATCGCCGCCACTTCGAGCGGGTGCGAGAAATACGGATCGCCCGAGGCACGTGTCTGCGAGCCGTGCGCCTTCATGGCGTAGACATAGGCGCGGTTCAGCAGGTCTTCGTTGGTATTGGGATTGTAGGACCTGACGCGCTCGACGAGGTCATATTGACGCATCATGCGCGCGCGAGGCTTGGCCGGGCGCCCCACCGGCGCAGTCGGGGCCACGGCAACCGATTCGGTTGCGGCCAGCATCTGCGTTTGTCTCCGGCGCCGATACACCATGCCATCCTGCCTTCAAACGGACCATGAGCTGCCCGTTGCATACATCTTAGCCCCGATCGCGCGTGCGTCCGATCAATTCGGTGACAGGCAAGCAACGCGATGCGGCAACGCTATGGTAACCACGAAAACGCCAACAAAAGCAAAGGCCCGAACACGGGTTCGGGCCTCTGATAAGATCACAAGAAATCGACGACTGCGACGGGACGATTACTCGTCCTCCTCGGGCTGTTCTTCCGGCGGCGCGAGGCCCTCGAGGCCCTTCAGGAGCTCCTCTTCGGTCATGCGCTCAACGGCAACTTCGGTATCGTCGGCATCGACGCTGGCACCGGCGGAACCGATCAGCGGGACCGTATCGGGCTCGGGCTCGTCGACCTCGACGAATTTCTGGAGCGAGTGGACCAGCTCCTCGCGGAGGTCCTCCGGCGAGATGGTTTCGTCCGCAATTTCGCGTAAAGACACAACGGGGTTCTTGTCGTTATCGCGGTCAACCGTTAGTTGTGAACCGGACGAAATCATGCGGGCCCGGTGGGCGGCCAGCAGGACCAGGTCAAACCGGTTGTCGACCTTGTCGATACAATCTTCTACGGTGACGCGAGCCATGGACTGTCGCTCCGTTGTGGGTGGGACGAAATATGTGGATGATTGGGGCTAGTTATAGGGGACAGGGCGATTTCGCAAGGCCAATTTGTGATTTGGCCTCGCCAAACGGCTCTGCTACCCCCACATTGGGGCTGGGATGGGTGGTTTGCCGGGCTGCTATTGAGGGTGGCACCGGGAGGTCCGCCATAACTATACCTTGATTGCCACGACTTCTCCGGATTTGCGGTTTCGACGGGCTTCGGCGGCACCATAGACCTGCGCGGCTTGCTGTCGCCGCGCCAACAATAAACGATCAATCACGAACGCTACGCGAGCAAACTGAATGTCACCTTCTGCCACTAACAAGATCGCGCTCTTCATCGATGGGGCCAATCTCTACGCGACGGCGAAAACTCTGGGCTTCGACATCGACTACAAGCGCCTGCTGAAGGAGTTTCAGAGCCGCGGGACGCTGTTGCGGGCGTTCTACTACACCGCGATCATCGAGGATCAGGAGTACTCCTCGATCCGCCCGCTGATCGACTGGCTCGACTACAACGGCTACACGGTCGTCACCAAGGCGACCAAGGAGTTCATCGACGCCTCCGGCCGCCGCAAGGTCAAGGGCAACATGGACATCGAGCTCGCCGTGGACGCCATGGAGCTCGCCGAGCACATCGACCAGATGGTGCTGTTCTCGGGTGACGGCGACTTCCGCTCCCTGGTCGAAGCCGTCCAGCGCCGCGGTGTCCGGGTCACCGTGATCTCCACCATCGCGAGCCAGCCGCCGATGATCGCCGACGAGCTGCGCCGCCAGGCCGACGTCTTCACCGACCTAGTCGAGCTGCAATCCAAGCTCGGCCGCGACCCGTCCGAACGACCCGCCCCGCGTGACCGCGGCGAGCGTGGCGAGGGACGCCATCACGCCCCGCAGTTCCTCCAGCGCGCGACCACGATGGCGCCGAGGGGCGATGACGACTTCGAGGAGTGAGGCGGCCCGGTCAAGCCGCCAGCCTCTCACCCTCGTTCCCGACCGTGACTGTCCGCTTTGTCCGCGCCTGGTCGCCTTTCGCGAGGCGAACCGCGCGCGC
This sequence comes from Bradyrhizobium sp. 604_D8_N2_3, assembly GCF_051810765.1. Taxonomy (NCBI): domain Bacteria; kingdom Pseudomonadati; phylum Pseudomonadota; class Alphaproteobacteria; order Hyphomicrobiales; family Nitrobacteraceae; genus Bradyrhizobium; species Bradyrhizobium sp. 604_D8_N2_3. The sequence goes on from NZ_JBPWPM010000001.1 coordinate 5,457,893, forward strand.
GAGCCGTTGTGGCACAACGCGCCGGTCCCCCCCTTCGGCGACATCAAGGCGCGCCTGCTGATCGTCGGCCTTGCACCAGGCATGCAGGGCGCCAACCGCACCGGCCGCCCCTTCACCGGCGACTATGCCGGCGACCTGCTCTACGCCACGCTGCTCGAATACGGCTTCGCCAAGGGCACCTATCAGGCGCGGCCCGACGACGGCCTGAAGCTGGTCGACTGCCGGATCGCCAATGCCGTGCATTGCGTTCCGCCACAAAACAAGCCGCTGCCGGTCGAGATCAACACCTGCCGCCAGTTCCTCGGGGCTACCCTCGCGACGATGCCGAAGCTGCGCGCGATCGTCGCGCTCGGACGGATTGCGCACGACACGGTGCTCAAGCCGCTGAACCTGAAGGCCTCGCAAGCTCCCTTCGGCCACGGCGCCGTGCATCAGGCCGGCGCATTCAGGCTCTACGACAGCTATCATTGCTCGCGCTACAACACGAACACCGGCGTGCTGACGACGGACATGTTCCGCAGCGTGTTCGCGAAGGTGAAGGCCGACCTGGACTAGGGCTCGGCTGGATTGGCCTTCAGCCAGTCCAGGACGTCGCCGGCGTTCCGATCGGGCGGAAACACCGGATAGAACACATGGGTGACCTTGGCGTCGTCGATGATCAGCGCAAGGCGCTTGATCAAGGTCAGGCCAGCGACCTCCATGGTCGGCAGATTGAGGGCGCGCGTCAGCGCCAGCTTCTCGTCCGACAGCACGGGGAACGGCAGGTGCAGCCGCGACGCCATCTCGGTCTGGTACGCGTTGCTCTGGGTCGAGAGGCCGTACACCTGCGCGGCGCCGGCAGCTTTCAGCTCGGCAAACAGATCACGAAACGCGCAAGTCTGCGGCGTGCAACCGCGCGCGCCCGGGATCATGTCCCAATCGTCGACCAGCCCGATCTTGCCGGGCTCGCCGGTGCGCGGATAGGCGAACACCACGGTCCGGCCGGAGAGCGCTGACAGATTCACCGACGTATCGTCGGTCGCGAGCAGGCTGACCGGAGGCAAGGTCATGCCCTTGAGATGCGCGGCGCCGCCGTCGTCGGCGGGTGCGGGAATCTGGCTCCAATCGACCTCGAGCAGGTTCTTCTGAGTCATCCGCCAACCTCTTGCCGCTATCCCCTCGCCCGCAACAGTCGGCCCTTCTCCCGGCTCCAGTCGCGCTTCTTCTCGGACTCGCGCTTGTCGTGCAGCTTCTTACCCTTTGCAACCGCCAGCTGCAGCTTGGCCCGCCCGCGCTCGTTGAAATAGAGCTTGAGCGGGATCAGCGTCATGCCTTCGCGGTCGACCGCGCCCATCAGCTTGTTGATCTGCTTGCGATGCAGAAGCAGCTTTCGCGGCCGCTTGGGCTCGTGATTGAAGCGGTTGCCCTGGAGATATTCGGGAATGGTGGCGTTGATCAGCCAAATCTCGCCGTCCTTGGAATCGGCGTAGGACTCCGCGATCGTGCTCTTGCCGTTGCGGATCGATTTGACCTCGGTGCCGGTGAGCGCAATGCCCGCCTCGATCGTGTCTTCGATCGCATAGTTGAAGCGGGCCTTGCGATTTTCCGCCATGACCTTGATAGGACGTTCGTTCTTATCGGCCATAACAGACAATTCCGGTCGAGATGCGCGCGTAAGCTAACAGTTTGGATGAAGCGCGCGCGTCACTTCTTGAGGAGATCGCGGATCTCGGTCAGCAGTTCGACCTCGGCCGACGGTTTTGCCGGAGCCGCAGGCGCCGCCTCCTCCTTGCGCTTCAGCGTGTTCATGGCGCGGATCACCAGGAACAACACGAAGGCGACGATGATGAAGTTGATCGTCAGCGTCAGGAAGCTGCCGTAAGCAAGTACTGCACCTTGCTTTTTCGCATCCGCTAAGTTGGTGGCGGTCACCGCCTTCGACAAGGGGGCGAAGTAGTTCGAGAAGTCGAGGCCGCCGGTCGCGGCGCCGATGATCGGCATGATGACGTCACCGACCAGCGACGTGACGATGGCGCCGAAGGCCGCACCAATGATGACGCCGACGGCGAGGTCGACGACGTTGCCTTTCATGGCGAACTCGCGGAACTCCGTGAGCATCTTCCTGCCCTTCTCGTCGACGCTCATGAACGGCTCTCCGGTTGGCTAAATCAGTTGATCAGCCCAGCATGAACCATCGCGCTGCGCACGGCAACGCGCGTCGGCTCGGTGACCGGAACCATCGGCAGGCGCAGCGTCTCGTCCAGCTTGCCGAGCAGCGACATCGCGTACTTGATCGGCGCCGGATTGCTCTCGATGAAGAGGTTGTTGTGCAGCGGCATCAGCTTGTCGTGGATTGCGAGCGCCGCCTTGGTATCGCCCTTCGCCCAGGCGGCCTGGAATTCCGAGCACAGGCGCGGCGCGACGTTCGAGGTCACCGAGATGCAGCCATGGCCGCCATGCGCCATGTAGCCGAGGATGGTCGCGTCCTCGCCAGAGAGCTGGTTGAAATCCTCGCCCATCGCCGCGCGCTGCTGCGAGACGCGGACCATGCTGGCGGTGGCGTCCTTGACGCCGGCGATGTTCTTCAGCTCCCACAGCCGCTTCATGGTCTCGACCGACATGTCGATCACCGAGCGCGGCGGAATGTTGTAGATGATGATCGGGATGCCGATCGCATCATTGATCGCCTTGAAGTGCTGGTACATCCCTTCCTGGGTCGGCTTGTTGTAATAGGGCGTCACAACCAGCACGGCGTCCGCGCCGGCCTTCTCGGCGTGCTGCGCGAGCTCGATCGCCTCTTTCGTCGAATTGGAGCCGGCACCCGCGACCACGGGTACGCGCCCCTTGGCTTCAGCGATGCACCATTCGACGACCTTCTTGTGCTCGTCATGGCTGAGTGTCGGGCTCTCGCCGGTGGTGCCGACCGGGACCAGGCCGTTGGTGCCTTCCGAGATCTGCCAGTTGACCAGCGAGCGGAACGCCGCCTCGTCCAGCGAGCCGTTCTTGAACGGCGTAACCAAGGCGGTGAACGATCCCCGGAATTTCGTCTTGGCTGCCATGGACTTCCTCCGTACGCGGCTATCTCTTGAGCAAGCTGCATTCATATCGGGTCTATCCCGCCGGTAAAAGACCCGCTTCCGTGTGACGCACCGTTTAGGCCGCGATTTTGCCGCGGTGGTGGTGCAAACTGGGCAAAGGTAAGCAGCTGTTGGTATTTTGTCCGCATATTCAAGCGAATACAGCTAGGTCTTGAGCCAACTGACTGATTCGGGGCGACCAAACGCCGTGACCTCCTTTCCTCGTTCCGCATGGCGATCCACCGGTCTGGCCGTGTGCCTCATGGCCGGGCTGTCGGTCGGCTGCGCCGCCCTGGCCAAGTCCAATGAGACAACCGCGGACGGCGCCAAGGACACCGCGAAGCCGGCGGCCAAGGACGCCGCGAAGGGATCAGCCAAAGAAACAACGAAGGGAACCGGCAAGGAAACACCGAAGGGCGCGAGCAAGGGAGCGGCTGGCGCCCCGGCCAAGGATGCCGCGAAGAAACCCGGCAAGGATGCTGGCAAGGACGCCGCCAAGGATGCAGGCAAGAGCGCCGGCAAGGAACCCGCCAAGGACAAGCCCAAGCCCGCAGCCGCCGCGCCAAAATCACAGCCGGCCGCCAATGGCTCGCCCCCCAAGACCGCACCCGCGCCGGCCGTGACGGCTACCGTCAGGCCTGCCGCCCCGGCGCCTGTCGCCAAACCCGTCGCAGCTCCTCTGCTTGCGCCGGCGACCCGCCAGCACGCCACGCCGCGCAAGCCAGTCACGCCGGCCGCGGTCGCTGCGACCTCCTCGACGTCGCAAGCCGACAAGGACACGCTCGAGAACGTCATCGAGCTCGTGCGCAAGCGCAAGGCGGCCGACGCCACCAATTACGCTTCCTCGATCTCGGATCCCGTCGCACGAAAGCTCGCCGAATGGATCATCCTGCGCAGCGAGGACAATGGCGCGACCGTGGAACGCTATCGCGCCTTCCTCTCCGCCAATCCGAGCTGGCCGTCGCAGACCTTCCTGCGCCGGCGCCTGGAGGCCGCGATGTGGGACGACAGGCGCGACGATTCGGTCGCGTGGTCGTGGTTCGAGAATGAATCGCCTGTGTCCGCCAAGGGCCGCTTCACGCTCGCCAAGGCGATGCTGGCGCGGGGCGACCGCGCCAATGCCGAGCGGCTGGTGCGCGAGGCCTGGCGCAGTGATCCGATGTCGGAGGAGACCGAGAACAACGCGCTCGACCAGTTCGGCGCCCTGCTGACGCCGGGCGACCAGAAGGCGCGGATGGACACCTTGCTCTACGGCAGCGAGAACGAAGCCGCGCTCCGCGCCGCAAAACGCCTCGGCGCCGGCTATGTCGCGCTGGCCAAGGCCCGCATCGCCTCCGTCAAGAAGGCGCCGAATGCGCGCGCGCTGCTCGACGCCGTGCCGCGCGAGCTGCACAACGATCCCGGCTTCATCTTCAGCAAGATCCAGCTCCTGCGCCGCGAGGAGAAGTTTGCCGAAGCCGCCCAGCTGATGCTGTCGGCGCCGAAGGATCCGAACCGGCTCTACAATCTCGATGAATGGTGGATCGAGCGGCGCCTGCTGGCGCGCAAGATGATCGACACCGAGGAATTCCGCAGCGCCTATCTGATCGCGCGCGACGCGGCCCTGCCCTCGCGCGACATCTACAAGACCGAGCAGGAGTTCACCGCCGGCTGGATCGCGCTGCGCTTCCTCAACGACCCCGCCGCCGCCACCCAGCATTTCGCCCGCATCGGCGTCGGCAGCGTCAATCCGACCACGCTGGCGCGCGCCGGCTATTGGCAGGGCCGCGCGGCCGAAGCGGCGGGCCGCCAGCAGGAGGCGCGCAACGCCTACGCGCGGGCGGCCGAGCAATCCACCAGCTATTACGGCCAGCTCGCGCGCGCAAAGCTCGGCCTGCCGCAGATCGAGCTCAACAGCCAGCCGCGCGGCCGTGGCGCCGAACGGCTGGAGATCGTGCGCGCCGCGCACCTGCTCTACGAGCTCGACGAACGGGAGATGGCGATACCTGTTCTCGCCGACATGGGCGAGAACGGCGATCCCGAGGCGCTTGCCGGCCTTGGCGAGCTCACCCAGCGCTACAGCGACGCGCGCGGCATGCTGCTGCTCGGCAAGGCTGCGCTCAACCGCGGCCTCCCCTTCGACTTCTACGCCTATCCCGTCAACGGCATTCCGCAGTTCACGCCGATCGGCCCCGAGGTCGAGCGCAGCATCGTCTATGCGATCGCGCGGCAGGAAAGCGCGTTCAACCCCTCCGTGGTCTCGCCGGCGCAGGCTTACGGCCTGATGCAGGTGACGCCGGACGCCGCGCGTTACGTCTGCAAGCGGCACGGCGCGACCTACGATCTGGGGCGGCTGAAGAACGATTCGGTCTACAACGCCACGCTCGGCTCAGCCGAGCTCGGCGGACTGCTCGAGGACTACCGCGGCTCCTACATCATGACCTTTGCCGCCTACAATGCCGGCCGCGGCAGCGTGAAGAAATGGGTCGACCGCTACGGCGACCCGCGCGATCCCAAGGTCGACGCGGTCGACTGGGTCGAGCTGATTCCGTTCTCCGAGACGCGCAACTACGTGCAGCGGATCATGGAGAATCTTCAGGTCTACCGCGCCCGCTTCGGCGGCGGCACACGGTTGCAGATCGAGGCTGACCTGCGCCGCGGCACCGGCAGCGTGGAATAGAGCCATCCTCCTGTGCGCTCCCGATTGACCGCCGAGAGCGTCGGCGGCGAGCGCCGTCGGTCGTCCGGATGTGAGCCGCTGAAGAAGAGCTGAAGCTCGCGCGCGATCTTCAGGCGACCCTTGCTCGACGCTGAGCCCTGAGCGCTCCCTGGTCGTAGTCCGATCGGCAAGCTCGCCGTTCCACGTCCTCGAACATGAAGGCGTCGATCGCCGCCTGCTGCAGCGTCAGGACGGTGGGGCGCTTGCAAGGCCATGCCGGTCAACGGCAGGCGGCCCGTTGCAAACATTGCGCGCAGATGCCCGCAGCGCAGAGGCCCCTCCTCCGTAACAGCCTCGTCCAGATCGTCACGGACGATGGAGCATGGGAGCAACGCCAGCCCTCCGCCAGCATTCCGCGGCGTTAGAACAGCCATGCCGCCAAAAGAAAAGCCCCGGCGGTTTCCCGCCGGGGCTCTCTGTCAGGTCGTTAGACCAAACTTACCAGTTGCGCTGAGCGCGGAGCAGCAAGCTGACCGTGTTCTGATCCTTCAGCTCGTACACAGCACCCGGCTTTGCGACAACTGCCGCAGGGCCAGCAGCGAGCGTGCTGATCGTGCCCGCGAACTTCTGGTCGAGCATGGTGTAAGCCACGTCCGCCGAGAAGGTCAGGTTCTTCACCGGCGTCCAGCGGGTGATCAGACCGATCGTGCCGAGGTTGAAGTTCGGGTTGCAAGAGGTGATACCCGCAGTGGCGGCACCCAACGTAGCGAGTTGGTTGCAAATGAGAGTCGCACCACCGTTGCTGTACGTCAGCTGAGCGTACGAACCGTAGATCGCGGTGTTCCAGTACGGATCCCAGTTGTGGGTGTAGGCGCCGCGCATACCCCAGCTCGTAACCGTGTTGATACCGGTTCCGTTGGCGAACACACCGTCAGCCGCACCGGCAAGGCCAATGCTCTGATAGGCACCAGCCAGGTTGGTACCGCCGAACATTGCATAGTTCTGCGAAGCCAAGCTCTGGAAGTTGTAGCGGGTCGCACCATCGGTGTAGACCGCCTGGACGTTGATCACGTCGCCCGCACCAGTCGGAATGTTCTTGATGGACAACGCCGCCTGGACAGCCCAGCCCCACTTGTCGCCCGGATGACCGGCCGCTTCGGTTCCGACAAGCCCCGGAGTCGCGTAGTACGCTACGTGGTTGTTGTGCGCCGCTGCGGACAACTGGAACAGACCCCAAGCCTGGTCAATACGGACCATACCCTGGATGTCAGGAGCCCGCGTGCCGCCGAAGGCATTGATGCCGTAGCCGCCGGTACCAAAATTCGCGACCGAAACGCCGGCGCTGGTGTTGTACAGGTTGCTCTGATAGTAGGCCGTCGGATCCACCGCCGAAATCGCGGCAGTGATGCCCTGACCGAAGTCGGCAGTATAGGTGAACTGGTTCACACCAGTGACCGTGCCGCCGCCGCCAGTCAGACCGTCGAAGTTGTTACCCGGATAGTTGGTCCAGGGAGCGTCGAACTGGGCAACAGCTTTACCCATCGTGAAGCCCGCGAACTGGATGAAGGCGTAGTACACGCCGAGCGTACCGCCGGCGATTGCGCCTGAGGTGGCATTGTTGGGTCCGCCAACGCCCGTGCTGCCGAGCTGCGAGTAAACGGTGGAGCCGTTGCCGGTGCCGTTGCCCGAGTAGTTATCCGTCGTCCACGAGAACACCACGTCGGCGAAGGTACGAACCACGCCGTATTCGGTCGCGGTGCGCGTGTCGACGTTGAAGTCTTCACGGGCGCGAGTGACGTAGTAGTTCGTCAGACGGTTCGCAGAACCGTTAACACTGCTGAAGTTACCGTTGAAATCGGTAGCGTTGATCGCGACTTCAGCACGCAGGTAACCACCCAGCTTGATGCAGGTGTCAGTGCCCGGGATGTAGTAGAATCCGGCACCGTACAGGGAGCAGATCTTCACGTATTCGACCGCTTTGGCCTTCACGGGGAGATCGGCTGCCTGTGCTCCGCCAACGGCAATCAGACCTGCCGCTGAACCGAGCAAAAGGCTCTTAACCAACTTCATGTTAAACCTCCAAGTTTGCTCTATAGGGAAGGTTCCGGATCCGCTGGGTGACGACACCCTAAGGTTGGTTCCCTTGTCCCTTAACTCACCGCTTAGTCGCTTCGCGCCTTCGGACACACCCGCTGAACGCGAGGGACTTAAGCGATCCGGCTGTTCGGTGAGCCAGAGCCAAAGAAATCAGTAACTTACTGATTGCCAACGCTATTTGGATGCCTGTAACTACAAGGCTTCGTACAAAATGGCGCTGCTAATGGCTGGACTGAGCAAGACTTCGACTGGGACCTACACTGCCCGGAAGGCGATCCCCAAGGACATCCGAGACGCCTACGCGGCTAAGTACGGCAACGCTTGGGAAGAGAAGTTCCGTTTGAACGGAGGAGCTTCACCCCATGAAGCCCGAGCCCGCTATGGAGAATGGCTGGCCGACATCGAGACCCGCATCGGAAGCCTAAGAGCTGCGAAGAAGAACGGGCCACAACCTCTTACCCGACAGAACGCTTATGCGCTCTCTGGTCGCTGGTATGCTTGGTTCATCGCGCAACATGAAAAAGACCTTTGCACCCCAGCTCATTGGAGAGCCTTGGCCGATACCTTGGTCTGGAACGTGATCCGCCCACATGCGACGGAAGAATACGAGGAGCGCCCGAGGGATGATCCCCGGTGGGATTGGCAGGTACACCCGGACGTCAGGGATGAGGTTCGCCCCGCAATTGCTATTGAAGCGCGAACAGCTGCTTTCCTTCTGGAACAGGGGCTCAGCTTGACCCCAGATGCGACCAATCTCTTTCTCGACGCAGTCAGCGACAACCTCTTGCCAGCGTTTCAGCGTTTAGAAGCGATGGCGCGTGGTGACTACTCCCCAGACGCCCATCAGCAGGTGTTCCCTCGGTTTGAGGAAGCGACGGGCAGCACCCCGGTGAAGGCGATGGAGCTGTTCCAGTCTTGGGCAAAAGCTGTCCAACCTGCGGAAGGAACGGTCTATCGTTGGACCGCCGTGTTCAAGGAAGCTGATCAACATTTCCCGGATGTCAGGAACATCAGCTTCGAAAATGCCCGGGCGTGGATGAAGGGGCTTGTCAACGAGGACCGATCGGCCAGCACCGTTGCAGCTGCATGGCGCACCGCGCTGAAGACCGTCTTTGGCTGGGCCGTCCAAGAGAGGATGATCGATAACAATCCATTTCCCGAGGTGCGCATCAGCGTCCCTCGAAGGAACATCGAACGGGAAACGAAAGCCTTCGATGAAAACGAGATTAAGACTATCTTGGCAGCAGCCCTGAAATGCGACGACACAAAGTCGTACCGAGAGCGCGCGTTTCGGTGGGTGCCTTGGGTTTGCGCGTATAGTGGTGCCCGAGCTGGCGAGATTACGCAGCTACGAGCGGCCGACATTCAACAGCGCAATGGATCGCACTTCGCTAGGCTGACACCGTCCGCAGGTAAGATCAAAACGCGTAAGGCGCGGACAGTGCCGCTTCATGAGCACCTCATAGCACAAGGGTTTCTCGATTTCGTCGAGCGAGCCGAAGGCCGACCGCTCTTTTACCCTACGCCAAAGGGAGAGGTCGAGGGTGGACCTCGGCACACCCCCGCTGAGCGCATGCGGTCTCAGGTTGGCACTTGGGTCCGCTCGCTCGGCATTGCCGACCGTGAGATAAGCCCCAATCACGCATGGCGACATACGTTCAAGGCGATGGCAGCACGCGTTGGCATTGAAGAGCTTTACAGCGATGCGATCACAGGACATTCACCGGCATCAACTGGGCGCGCATACACAAAACCGCTCCCGGAGGACCTTGCCGAAGCTCTCAAGAAGTTCCCGCGATACAGGCTGGATTGACGCCCTTGCCGAGCAGAAGTCAAAGCCGCTGCAGGACGCATAGCGGCGCCGCGCCTTGGGCACCTTTCGCGCCGATTGAGCTCCTCCGATTTCAAAACTACGCAAGAGGAACCCGCAAGTGACTGACCAAGCTGAAACACTGGAAACTAATGAACAGTCACCAAGCATTTCACGTGAGGAAGCGAAGGTGCTGCATAGGGCGCCCTTGGCGACCTTGCGCGCAACATTGGCAAGCGTACAGGCTCATGTGCTCGCAAGTGAGCTAGCCACACGCTATCCGAGACCGAACACCACAAAGGGCAAGGCATACGCACGGAAGAAGACGAAAAGAGACTACACAAACGCTATGGCCGCGTTCATTGCCGATCTGCTGGACGCAGTTGAAAGAGGCTTCAGTGAGGGCTGGCTACGGTGTTCGCTGAAGAAGGACGATTACACCGGCCAATACATCACGTGGCATATGTTCAACGGCGTCCGCCAAGCGTTGACCGAGGCGGGCCTAGTGGACCACCAGCCTGGTTACCCGGGTGCTTACGGGTTCGGTAACCCCGGCCCCTCGCATGGCAAGCTGTCGCGCTTCAGGGCAACACCGTCCCTCCTGTCTACCTGCGAGGCCCACGGCATCACGCCAGCAACGGTGCGGCAACATTTCCATTTCGAGGAGGTAATGCCATCGGAGCTGGTGCAGCTCACCTCGCCATCGCACAAGACACCGAACACCGAAAAGGTGCAGCGGCTCCGGACGCAGATGGCTGAACTGAACGCGTTCTTCGCCGGACACTCCCTCACACACCCGGTGATCAAACACCTCGGCTGGGTGCGGAAATTCCACCAAGCAACCAATTTACAAACTTTCGGATGGAATAAAGGCGGTCGCCTGTATTCCTACCCACTGAACACCGCGTGCTACCAACACCTAGGCGAGGAGACGCGGCTTGAGATGCGGATCGACGGCGAAGACGTGGTCGAGATTGACATCTCGTCGTCCTATCTCAGCATTTTCTATGCTTGGTGCGACCAGCAACTCGACACCGAGACAGACGCCTATGGTGGCATTCTTGGCCCGACCAAGGTTGACCGGGAGGTGGCCAAGTTCTGGATCAATGTGTCGTTCGGCAATGGTAGGCCGCTGACCCGCTGGAACAAGGACCTGACAGAGGACCTCAAGGACCGCTTGGATCGCAAGGGCATCCCGCCTGCGGCGTTCGATCCCAAGGCCTACCCGATGCGGCTGATCAAGGAGCGAGTTTGGCAGCGCCATCCTCTGCTTGAGCGCTGGGGTCGAGAAATCAGGGGCCGCGTCCGAGACTGGGCGGACCTGATGTTCGTTGAGAGCGAGATTGTCATAGGCGCCATGGAGGAGCTGAAGGCCAAGGGCATCCCGAGCATGCCGGTCCACGATAGTTTGATTGTGCAGGCGAGCAAGGAAGCGGTGGCCAAAAACGTCCTCAAGCAACAATTCCGAGCACACACCGGGGTGATGCCCAAGCTCGATGTGGGTAGGCTTGAGCCGTTCTGAGTATTACGGGGTTCATCCCATACCAAAGGTATCTAGGTGTATGATATATATATAGATTATCCACTATGACAACTCGACCTGTGTCACCACAGCGCACATACCTACCATATCAGGGAACAAATGTTTGTAGGCGACGGCATACCTCGTTGTGTGACGTAAATCACATAGTTAATATCTACACGGAGAAATGGTCTGCAGAGAGCCTAGAGAGGCCGAACGGGCCCTTTGGTGAGCCAGCGGCGCCGCTGGGTGCGATTTCAAGGGTCAGGGCTACTGTCCCTAGCACCCGAGCGGAGGCAGCTCCGTGGCCCTAAGGCCATGTCCGGGACCTGCGGAACTCCAACTGAACTCCGGTCCCCGGGAGGCTCAAGCACGTAGGGCGCCAGAGGCTCAAAACCAGAGGCTCCTTTGGGATGACTTGTATGCTGCAGTCGCCAGTCTGAAAGCGGTTGGCGCTTTAGTCGGCGAATTTTGAAGCTGGGGTGGGCGTCGCATTCAAAAAGGATCCCCTGCGTGAAAAGGAGGCTCATTTTTACCTGTTTTTCCAAGGTTTGCGCCCCGCGATCCCATCTGGTAAATCGTCTAAGCAATTGATATTACTACCATATTGGCGGCTGCGGACCTGTTGATTTAGCTCAACGGCCGGCGTGCAGCCCCTTTCACGATCCAACCATGAACCGGCCCGACGATGCGCCTTCGCCCAAGCCCAAGCCTTCGCGGGTGGAGGAGGCACGGCGCATGATCGAGGAATACGCGGAAGACCTGCGAGAAATCCTACGGAAGCTGCGTCAGAAGCTGCATTGATTGTTGACACTCAGCATTTGCCGTCCGGCTCCCGTGAAACGGACCTTACCCGCCCTGCCCGGCTAGCCAGAATGCCCCCGAATGAGACCGCGACGCCTGCGACGAGGGAACGGCATAGCATCGGCCGCCCCGCCTCATTCCTGAAGAGCCCGGTAGACCGACGCGCGGCCAATCTTGAGAGCCTTTGCGATAGCGGACGCGCCCATGCCTTCAGCCTTGAGCGCCTTCACTTTGGCGGTGTCGATAGAGGCCTTGCGACCTTGGTAAACCCCGCGAGCCTTGGCATCCGCAATGCCCTCAAGCTGCCGCTCCTTGCGAAGGTTGGTTTCGAACTCAGCGAACACACCGAGCATATCCAGAAAGCACTTGCCAGCGGCTGTGTTCGTATCGATCGGTTGCTCGGTGGCCCGCAGGGAGGCACCCCGGGCTTTCACGGCGCGCACAATGTCCTGCAGATCACCAATGCTGCGCGCGAGACGGTCGATGCGTGTCACCATCAGCACGTCACCGGAGCGTAGGAAGTCCAGCACGGTGCGCAGCTCCTCACGGCCGTGGGTGGTGGTGCCTGTTCGCTTCTCTGAGCGGATCAGGTCGCAACCTGCCGCGCGCAACGCGGTCTCTTGAATGGTTAGCTCCTGATCGATGGTGGAGACGCGAGCGTAGCCGATGACGGTCATGTGTGCCTCTGGTGTCTCGTTTGCCTCTGGACCACGAGACAGTGTCGTCTCATAACCTCGAAGTCAACCCTATTGAGACAGATTTCGCGTCTCAACCGCCTGTCTCGGAAGGGTAGACCCTAACGGACGGTTCGTGGGCAGGCTCTGTGGCGTATGCAACACCTTTCTCCAATGGCGCGAGTGCGGTTGCGTCTCTATTTGCGCGAGTGCTATCTGGGAACCCGCAAATATGGGGCAAGGAATGGCACGCAAGGCAGGGGCGACTTCGGAGACTATCGCAGCCGCAAACGACAAGATTGAGAAGGAGGTCGCACGGCGCAAGCGCACCGTTCGCAGCTTCCCGGCCGCTCCATTCGAGGACGCCATCGATTTTGTGAAGAGTATGTTCGAGTTCGGAAGCGGTGAAGCCGTGCGCAGGCTCTCGCTGTTCGACCATATCGGTAAGTCGCCAGACAGCGGCGCGAGCCGCATGTTGGTGACCAACGCGAACAAGTACGGTCTCATCAAAGGCAGTTATACAAGCGAAACACTCGAATTGACGCAAGACGGTGTACGTGCTGTTGACCCGCAGATACCAGCACGAGATCAGCTACGTGCAAAAATCAAGCTAGCGATAGAGGATATCGAGATTTTCGCGAAGCTCCATGCGCGATTTGTGGGCCGGTCCTTACCAGCGAAAACCGCTCTAATCGATACGGCTATGGAGCTGGGTGAAAGCAAAGACGCCGCGCCGGAAGCCGTTGAAACATTCATCCTTAATGCGCGATATGTTGGCCTGTTGGCGATGCTGTCCGGTGCTGAGCGTCTCGTCTCGAAAGATGCTGCAGTGGATGCTGTTCAGCAGCCCGCAGGACAGACGACGCTAGGAACGTCCTTGTCATCCAATCCACCCCCAATAATGCCGCCAGCGGCTGGCGCTATCATCACAGCAGACCACGCCAAATTCGAAGCTACTTGCTTCTACATCAGTCCTATCGGCGGGGCTGACAGTGAGTACCGCCAGCACTCCGACCTGTTCATGGGCACACTCATCGAACCAGCCGTAGCGTCATTTGGGTTGTCACTGGTGCGTGCCGATCAGATAGATAAGCCGGGGATGATCACGAAGCAGATTATGGAGTTTCTGGTCAAAGCCCGACTAGTAATTGTCGATATGTCCTATCACAATCCAAACGTCTTCTATGAGCTGGCAATTCGCCACATGATGCGACTGCCTATCGTACAGATTGTTCGGAAGGCCGACACGATACCATTCGACGTCAACCAGATGAGGACCGTTATCATCGACACGTCGGATATCTATTCGTTCGCGCCGCGCATCTGCACATATCAAACGGATATATCCTCCCACATAAGGCGAGCGCTCGAAGCTCCTGATGCGGTTGAGACCCCCATATCCATTTTCTTTCCAACGCTGCGTGCAACGCAGGCATAGAGGCGGGGCAGTCTTCTGGAGCATGTGCTGTCTTCGGGGGCTCCAAGTGGCGTATCTATGCGCACACATGGTCCCTCGTTAGTTTTTGTCAGAGACTGTCTGTCTCCTCCGTCGCGCGGTGGCGTTCCTGCTATGAATATAACACGAAGCCGTGCCGCTGAAACCCAAACTGAACTCGCCCCATTCGTCAGTTCGGTCAAGCGCTTCGTCGAACTCTGAAACGCGATAGTTTTCCCATAGCGTCATCATTAGCGCGGAGTTGATGCTCATCTGCGCATTCCTGTAGTCGTCATTGTTGGGGTCGCCCGTGGTGAGATACCAAGCGATGGTTGAGAGAAATCCGGCAAGTTCGGGGAAGCCCAAGAAGCGCGCCCAATCGATCTCCACATTCGCGCGCACTTCGGGGAGTGCGTCCGTGTAGTTGGAGCGGGGTGAAATTTCGAGCCTGCCGACGCGGGTCTGGTTGAAGAAAATTGCGAAGCATCGCCCGTACGTGGGACCGTCGGAGTGATCAACGCCCAGACTGACGTAACCCTCCGGCAAGTCTTGCAGGCGAAAGCGGCTGGCGACGAACTCATCTGCCAGCCATCGGTTTACGACGTTCGCGAACTCCATGAAGTCAGCAAAGAAGAGCCGGTCGTCATCGCGAACCATTGACGGGAAATCGCCTCCGGCGGCTTTTGGCGGATCGTGCTTCGGGACGATGGGATCGCTGCGCCAGAGCGCGGCGGCTGCCTTCTTCTTTAGCCTAGGGCCTCGGTGGGATTTGCTCGCCACCGACCGCCATAGCGAAAGCGTGGCAATAGCGTTTATCACCACAATAATGGTCAAGACCTCGTAGCTCATTGTGCCCCCGGAACGTGCCCTCGTGACGGATGTTATCACACGAAAAGAACAGCGTTTGTGGGCCTCGCCAGCGTAGTTCGATAATGCTTCCAAGTGGTCACAAAGGGCGGTACGAACAGACGCGCAGCTACGCTGATTTGTGCTGATATTTCAATGTGAAGGCCGTGCATCGGTCGCCTCGTTCCGGGCGCGCCACTAACCATCGTCAGCAATCAGCGTCCCTCCGCGCGCCATTGGATACAATGGCAGCTCGAAGCGACCTGCGCGGCCATCCGCATACGAGCGGTCCGACGTTGAAGCGACGCAACGGCCACGTAAAAGTCCCCCAGAATACCTCAATGTGCCCTTTGGGCGGCATGGGCACCATGATCGCTCAGCCTCCCACCCCTCAAAAAAAGCGACAGGTGCAAGCCACGCGATTGCGGATAGAAACAACAAAACCCTCGGCAGTTTCCCACCGAGGGCCTTGGAGGTCAGGTCGTTAGACCGAACTTACCAGTTGCGCTGAGCGCGGAGGAGCAAGCTGACCGTGCTCTGATCCTTCAGCTCGTACGTGGCAGCCGGCTTGGCCACCGCTGACGCAATGGCTCCCGTCGTGATCGTACCAGCGTACTTCTGGTCGAGCATGGTGTAAGCCACGTCCGCCGAGAAGGTCAAATTCTTCACCGGGGTCCAGCGGGTGATCAAGCCGACCGTACCGATGTTGAAGTTGGGGTTGCAAGTAGTCACGCCCGCGGTCGCTGCGCCGAAGCTGGCGATAGCACCGCAAATGGCAGCCGCACCAGAGGCGCCGTACGTCAGCTGAGCGTACGAACCGTAGATTGCGGTGTTCCAGTAAGGATCCCAGTTGTGGGTGTAGGCGCCGCGCATACCCCAGCTCGTAACCGTGTTGATGCCGGTTCCGTTGGCGAACACGCCATCAGCCGCGACGGCAAGGCCAACGCTCTGATAGGCACCAGCCAGGTTGGTACCGCCGAACATTGCATAGTTCTGCGCAGCCAAGCTCTGGAAGTTGTAGCGGGTCGCACCATCGGTGTAGACCGCCTGGACGTTGATCACGTCGCCCGCACCAGTCGGAATGTTCTTGATGGACAACGCCGCCTGAACGGCCCAGCCCCACTTGTCGCCAGGATGGCCCGCCGCTTCCGATCCGATGAGCGCACCCGCCCCGGTGAAATATGCGACGTGGTTGTTATGCGCCGCTGCGGACAACTGGAACAGACCCCAAGCCTGGTCAATACGGACCATACCCTGGATGTCAGGAGCCCGCGTGCCGCCGAAGGCGTTGAGGCCATAAGCACCGTTACCGAAGTTCGCGGCCGTAAAGGCGGCAGCGGCGGTGGTGTTGTACAGGTTGCTCTGGTAGTAGGCCGTCGGGTCCACCGCCGAAATCGCGGCAGTGATGCCCTGACCGAAGTCGGCAGTATAGGTGAACTGGTTCACACCAGTGACCGTGCCGCCGCCGCCGGTCAGACCGTCGAAGTTGTTACCGGGATAGTTGGTCCAGGGAGCGTCGAACTGGGCAACAGCTTTACCCATCGTGAAGCCCGCGAACTGGATGAAAGCGTAGTATACACCGAGCGTACCGCCAGCGATTGCGCCCGCGTTGGCATTGTTGGGGGCGCCAACGCCCGTGCCACCGAGCTGCGAGTAAACCGTGCCGCCGGTGCCGCTGCCCGTGTAGTTATCCGTTGTCCACGAGAACACCACGTCGGCGAAGGTACGAACCACGCCGTATTCGGTCGCGGTGCGCGTGTCGACGTTGAAGTCTTCACGGGCACGAGTGACGTAGTAGTTCGTCAGACGGTTCGCAGAACCGTTAACGCTGCTGAAGTTACCGTTGAAATCGGTAGCGTTGATCGCGACTTCAGCACGCAGATAACCACCCAGCTTGATGCAGGTGTCAGTGCCGGGGATGTAGTAGAAACCCGCACCGTAGAGCGAGCAGATCCTCACGTATTCGACCGCCTTGGCCTTTACGGGAAGATCAGCCGCTTGTGCCCCGCCGACGGCGAGCAGTGCCGCCGCAGAACCGAGCAAAAGGCCCTTGAACTTCATGTTAACCCTCCAAGTTGAAGCCCCGTACAATTCCTCGTACAAAGCCGTTGAACTACCCGCGAAAAAAACGTTGGAAATCAACGCATCCTCGTAGTGAAGGTGGACTTAAGCGAACCACCTAAAACGGGACGACCTCGGGATGCCCCCCTCCGTCGCTCAGTCACAATTACCGAACGTCTTTGCACACACAACAAGAGAACGCTCCGTAGCGAGCCCATGACGTTTGTTTTCCGAAGGGTGTTGCACAAATAACACGCAGATGTGATCGAAGCGCTCTCGCAACATATTGTTTTTGCTTATTTTTCTAGGACGGTTCCGTTTGCCGTCAAAATTCCCCACCTGAGGCGTTGTGGACGGAACTCCGGCCTGAACAGGCTTTGACGCGCACGAATCGTGGAATCAGAAGGAGACTCAAGGAGAAGGCACACAGGTCTTCCCGCGACTCTCCACCAGGCGCAGACATGGTCGCGCAACGCTCAAGGCGCGCTGCGAAGGCTCTTTATCGATGGTGGGGATGATTGAGACCGGAGCGGACAGCTCGGCTGGCGGAGACGGAGGGATTCGAACCCTCGATAGGCCTTTACAAGCCTATAACGGTTTAGCAAACCGCCGCCTTCAGCCACTCGGCCACGTCTCCAATATGCCGGGTATGCCCGACACGGCGGCGAGCCGCAAGCGGCAGAATCAAGGTCTGTGCGTTCTTTCACCTGAAAGCGACCGCCGGACGACCGCGAAAGCCTGGCGCATGGATCAGCGCGGCACGCGCAGCCGATTCGCGCTCTCTATATATGTGTGCATCCATCCACGGGATTGCCGGATCCGCCGCTGCCAGGGCGCATTCAGCACCACCTCGCCGGCTCAGATATTGAACCAGACGCCGGAGCTGCGCCGGGACGGCAGGCCCAAGACCTCTATATCCCCGGCAAGAGGCCCGTCTTGTGCGGCCGTCCGGGTTCCAGAGCGGAATCGTCGGGCGGCGGCTCGGTCATGCCGCGCGGGTCGATGCGGCGACTCGACGAAGGAACTTGATTGAGCGCAATCGGGCTGCCCGTGAAGACAAGGGTGTGGATGCGATTCTCGGATCAGTGAGCCGAGACCCACGCCCTCGCCTCGCGCTGCGCGGCCGAGATCTCGGCGTCCGACATCTGCCCGGCGACTTCCTGGCGCAGCGCCACGGCGTCCTTGCGGCCCTTCAGCGCGGCGAGGTTGAACCATTTATGTGCGGCGACGAGGTCGACGAGGCCGGAGCGGCCGCTCGCCCAATAGATCCCGCGCTCGAACAACACGTCCGACAGCGCGCTCGCGTCGATCGGCGTCGCCGTCTCCAGATCGAAAGTACCCTGAAACATAACGCATCCCCTTTTTTTCTGCCGCCTCGTTCCCCCGAGCGCGGCTCCCGTCCAAAGACCTGTTCAACTCATCCCCATGCCGTTTGCCGGCTTGTTGGAGGCGATGATGGCGGGCAAATTTGAATGGCAGTTTAAGTATCGCGATGAAGCAGACGTAAACGCACCCGCACGGGGCGCGCGCGACAAATGCAAGAAGTCCCCGCTTTGCAGGCACTTCTGCGATTCGTTAGATTCGGTTTACCCTGGGATTTTGGGAGAACGATAACCATCGCGCGCGGTGACGCGCGCCCTGCGGTTACAATTCATGGGAGGGGCGCGTTGTGGGAGGGGCGCGCTGGCAAGGCCACACGGGCGCCTCGCGCGGCGGCGCCACCCCGTGGCCGGCAGGCCGCGCAGCGCGAAGCGCGCGACTTTAGGAATCGGAGCGCCGGCCTCGCATTGCGCCTGCGCGGCGAACGTCGCGGCAAACGACAGTTCGCCCCAGCCCTCGCCTGCCCCAAGGCAGCGCGGCCACGTCACGGTCAGATCAGCAATGTGGGAAAAGGGAATGCCGGCAATACCCCGGCCTCAAGAGAACGAGGGCGTCGGCGAACACGTCAGGACCAGATTCCACGTTGGCCCGAAGGCCGCTTGTGAAATTGCGGAGCCCTTGAGAAGGAGAACCGCACCGAACGAAGAAAACTTGTTTCTTCTGCCGGACCGTACTTTGGCGAGCGAACCCGCGAAAGAGAACGATCCGACCGTTGGCCTGATGTCTCGCCGACACCCTCTATCGCCGACCAGAACCTGTTAGAAGGCGCTGATGACGTGCCGGCTCTCTAGGAGCCGGCAACTTCAGAAGCGAAGTTACTTCTTCTTCGCGACCTTGCGGGTCTTCTTCGCAGTCTTCTTCACTGCGCTCTTCGCCTTCTTCGCCTTCTTCGCCTTCTTCGCTTTCTTGGCCATGTTGCCCTCCGATGTGTGAGATGGCTGTAATCGCTGCATGCAGTCGGGGATCGAATGCACACTCATCCCGAATACACCAACACGACGAAAAAAACAGCTTCTCGCTTAAAGAAGTGTTGACGGCACAACGCGCCTGCGCTTGGCGAGCGCGATGCGGGCGCACTGCATGACGCGTGCTTGCGATCGCGGGGAGTGCCCGCATCGTCGATGTTTGCGCGAGATGCGATTGCAGAAAAACACTACATGGCAAGTATTTTTCTGCACGCGCGCATTGCGCATGCGCGATGCGATGATGTGCA
Organism: Bradyrhizobium sp. 604_D8_N2_3; assembly: GCF_051810765.1. Lineage (NCBI taxonomy): Bacteria > Pseudomonadati > Pseudomonadota > Alphaproteobacteria > Hyphomicrobiales > Nitrobacteraceae > Bradyrhizobium > Bradyrhizobium sp. 604_D8_N2_3. The sequence continues at coordinate 5,477,429 of NZ_JBPWPM010000001.1, forward strand.
TCGTCGATCCCGCGATCGCCGCGCAAGGGCGCTTCGCGGACTCTGAGTCGCGAGTTTTGGCAACGAAAATATTTTCATGCTTAACGGCGCAAGCGCTCGTCAGCGCGTGTCGAAGCCGCCGTTTTGCACGAATCGCGTGGCGGCGATTCGGCCGCCGCATCGCCGTCGGTCGGGATGGAGTTTGCCGCCGAGGGTGCGCGCGAGCGTCGCAGCGCGAACCGGAAACGAGGTGACGAAGCGTATCCGTCACCTCGTTCGAACGTGTGACGTCAGATGCCGAGCTTCGACTTCAAGAGGTCGTTGACGCTCTGCGGGTTGGCCTTGCCGCCGGACGCCTTCATCACCTGGCCGACGAACCAGCCGAGCGACTGCGGCTTGTCCTTGACCTGCGCGGCCTTGTCGGGATTGGCCGCGATGATGTCGTCGACCACCTTCTCGATCGCCGAGAGGTCGGTGACCTGCTTCATGCCGCGGCTTTCGACCAGCGCGCGCGGATCGCCGCCCTCCTGCCAGACGATCTCGAACAGATCCTTGGCGATCTTGCCGGAGATCGTGCCCTCGCCGATCAGGTCGATGATCGCAGCCAACTGCTCGGCGTTGACGGGAGAGGCCGCAATATCCCGGCCTTCCTTGTTGAGACGGCCGAACAGCTCGTTGATCACCCAGTTCGCCGCCATCTTGCCGTCGCGGGCGCGGTTGCCGAGCGTGTCCAGCACCGTCTCGTAGAACACCGCGCTCTCGCGCTCGGCGACCAGCACGCTCGCATCGTAAGCCGACAGGCCGAAATCAGCGACGAAGCGCGCCTTCTTCTGGTCCGGCAGCTCCGGCAGCTCTGTCTTCAGCTCGTCGACGAAGCTTTGCGAGAATTCGAGCGGCAGCAGGTCGGGATCGGGGAAGTAGCGGTAGTCATGCGCCTCTTCCTTGGACCGCATCGATCGCGTCTCGCCCTTGTTGGGGTCGTAGAGCCGCGTTTCCTGGTTGATCTCCCCGCCGTCCTCGAGGATCTCGATCTGGCGCCGCGCCTCGTACTCGATCGCCTGGCCGATGAAGGTGATCGAGTTCATGTTCTTGATCTCGCAGCGGGTGCCGAGCGGTGCGCCCGGCTTGCGCACGGAGACGTTGACGTCGGCGCGCAAGGATCCCTTCTCCATGTCGCCGTCGCAGGTGCCGAGATAGCGCAGGATCGAGCGCAGCTTGGTCACATAGGCCTTGGCCTGCTCGGCATCGCGGATGTCGGGCTTGGAGACGATCTCCATCAGCGCCACGCCGCAACGATTGAGATCGACATGGGACATGGCCGGCGACTGATCGTGCAGCAACTTGCCGGCGTCCTGCTCAAGATGCAGGCGCTCGATGCCGATGGTCGCGGTCTTGCCGCCATCCAGTTCGACCACGACCTCACCTTCGCCGACGATCGGCGACTTGTACTGGCTGATCTGGTAGCCCTGCGGCGAGTCCGGATAGAAATAGTTCTTACGGTCGAACACCGAACGCAGATTGATCTGCGCGTTCAGCCCGAGCCCGGTCCGGACAGCCTGTCTGACGCATTCCTCGTTGATGACGGGCAGCATGCCTGGCATCGCGGCATCGACCAGCGACACGTGGCTGTTCGGCTCGCCGCCGAACGTGGTCGAGGCGCCCGAGAACAGTTTCGAGTTCGAGGTCACCTGGGCATGGATCTCCATGCCGATGACCATCTCCCAGTCACCGGTGGCGCCCTTGAGAAGCTTGTGCGTGGCCGTGCTCATGTCCTGCTCCCGAGCAGCGTGGCAGCGATCCGCTCCCACTCCGCCTCCAATGAATCCTTTGCCGCGGGTTGGCCGGCCTGGCGATACCAGTAGCCGGCATTGCCGAGATCGCCTTCGACCCGATGCAGATAGGCGTGCACCCAGGCGGCGTCGCGGCTGTTCTCGTCCTGAACGATCTTGTGCGCCTGATCCCAGTCGCCCTTCGCGGCCCACCAGAGGCCGGCGAGCGGCGCGTTCAGATCCGGCGCGGGCGCCGCGCCGTCGAGGCTCGCGATGAACGCGGCGACATTCACCACCACCTCGCGGGCGTGAAGCGGCCGGCGGCCTGCTCGATCACCTCGCCGAGCGAGAACAGCGTCTCCTCGTCGAACGGGCGGCCGATCAGCTGCAGGCCGAGCGGCAGGCCTTGCGCATCCTTGCCGGCGGGCACGGCGATGCCCGGCAGGCCCGCCATGTTCACGGTCACCGTGAAGATGTCGTTGAGATACATCTCGACGGGGTCGGCCCCGCCCTTCTCGCCGATGCCGAAGGCCGCCGACGGCGTCGCCGCCGTCAGGATCGCGTCGACGCCCTTGGCGAAGCAGTCCTCGAAATCCTTCTTGATCAGTGTCCGCACCTTCTGCGCACGCAGATAATAGGCGTCGTAATAGCCGGCCGAGAGCACATAGGTGCCGATCATGACGCGGCGCTTCACCTCCGCGCCAAAACCCTCGGCGCGGCTGTTCTCGTAGAGCTCGATGATGTTCTTGCCCTGCTCGCGCAGTCCGTAGCGGACGCCGTCATAGCGCGCGAGGTTGGAGGACGCCTCCGCCGGCGCCACGATGTAATAGGCCGGCAGCGCGTATTTGGTGTGCGGCAGCGACACCTCGACGAGCTCGGCGCCGGCCGCCTTCAGCCAGGCCGCACCCTCGCTCCAGAGCTTCTCGATCTCGGCCGGCATGCCGTCGAGGCGATATTCCTTGGGGATGCCGATCCTGATGCCCTTCACGGACTTGCCGATCGCGGCCTCATAGTCCGGCACGGCAATGTCGACCGACGTCGTGTCCTTCGGATCGTGCCCGGCCATCGAGCGAAGCAGCATCGCGCTATCGCGCACGCTGCGCGCTATCGGACCGGCCTGGTCGAGCGAGGAGGCGAAGGCGACGATGCCCCAGCGCGAGCAGCGGCCGTAGGTCGGCTTGATGCCGACCGTCGCGGTGAACGCCGCCGGCTGTCGGATCGAGCCGCCGGTGTCGGTCGCGGTCGCCCCCATGCACAGCAACGCCGCCACGGCCGAGGCCGAGCCGCCGGACGAGCCGCCCGGCACCAGCGTCGTGTTGCTTCCCTCCCGCCGCCAGGGATTGCCGACGGGACCGAAGCACGAGGTCTCGTTGGCCGAACCCATCGCGAACTCGTCATTGTTGAGCTTGCCGAGCATCACCGCACCATCGCGCCAGAGCTGCGAGGTCACGGTGGACTCATAGGTCGGCACGAAATTGCCGAGGATCTTCGAGCACGCCGTCGTGCGCACGCCCTTGGTAGCGAACAGATCCTTGATGCCGAGCGGGATGCCGGCGAGCGGGCCGCCCTCATCCCTGGCGATCTTCTCGTCCACGGCCTTCGCCATGTCGCGCGCGCGTTCGGGCGTCTCCATCACGAAGGCATTGAGCACGCGTGCGGCTTCGATCGCGTTCAGATGCGCGTCGGTCAGCTCGAGGGACGTGAAAGTCTTGGCCGCGAGACCCTTGCGGGCCTCGGCGAGCGTCAGCGATGTCAAATCGGTCATTTATTGATCGGGCTGCAGAAGAACGGAGACAGGGTTTTGTCGTTGGCCGGGTCGTCTTTTTTCTTGGCGGCGGCGTTCGCGGCGGCCTCGATCTCGTCGAGCACGGCATTGACGGCGACGTTGGGATCGGCAGCCTTGCCCTGCCGCTCCATCTTGTCGAGATAGTTCATGTAGGCCTGATAGGCCTTCTCATCGTCGCAAAGCATGCACATCGGACTTGGTCCTAAGGCTCTTTAGTTTGACGCGTTTTCTTTACGCGAACCGGCTTCCACTTCGCTCGAAAACGCTACGTCACTCGACCACCTTGGGCACAAGAAAGAAGTGACCTTCGGTCGCGGGCGCGTTGGCAACGATATCGTCGGCGATCTCGCCGTCATTGACCACGTCCTGCCGCTTCTTCATCTGCATCGGGGTGACCGAGGTCATCGGCTCCACGCCCTCGACGTTGACCTCCGAGAGCTGCTCGACAAAGGCGAGCATGGCGTTGAGCTCGCCCTGCAGATGCGGAACCTCGCCCTCGGAAACCGCAATGCGCGCCAGATGCGCGATGCGGCGGACGGTAGCGTCGTCGACGGACATTATATAAGGCCTCTCACGGCAAAATCTAACTGCCGTATAGCAGAGGCCGGTTTTGCGCCGCAACCGGCGGCGCGACCTTAGCCAGCCAGTCCCTTCATGCGGACCAGGGCCGATTTGGCGAAATCCCGGGTCAATTCGGCTGCGGGGACCTCACGGCCCAGGGCCACGGCCTGGCCGGCCCAGAGATTGGTGAAATCCACCCTGCCCTGCTTTTCGGCAGCTGCCTTGAGCGGCCCCAGCGCGGTCGCGGCATGGGGAAACGGCGGCGCCTCGGGCGAGATCGGGCCGGCTTCGCGCATCAGGCGGTTCTGGACGCCGCGCGCCGGACGCCCGGTCATGACATTGGTGATGACGGTGGAATCGTCCCGCGCTTCAGCGAGCGCCTTGCGCCCGCCCGCGCTGACCTTGGATTCCGGGCAGCGCAGATAGGCGCTGCCGATCTGCACGCCGGATGCGCCGAGCGCAAAGGCTGCAGCGATGCCGCGCCCATCGGCGATACCGCCGGCCGCGATGACAGGCACCTTCACGGCGTCGGCGACCTGCGGCACCAGCGCAAAGGTGCCGGGCTGCTCGGAAATCTTGTCGGTCAGGAACATGCCGCGATGGCCGCCGGCCTCGGCGCCTTGCGCAATCACGGCATCGACGCCGCGCTCTTCCAGCCAGACTGCTTCCTTCACCGTCGTGGCGGACGAGATGACGAGGCAGCCGGCAGCCTTGACGCGCTTGAGCAGCGCCTGCTCCGGCAGGCCGAAATGAAAGCTGACGATCTCCGGCTTCAGCTCCTCGACGACCTCGCAGAACGCGGCGTCGAACGGCGCACGGTTCGCGGCGTTGATGGGCGCTGCGGGATCGAGGCCGTGCTCGGTGTAATAGCCCGTGAGCCGCTGCTTCCAGCGCGCTTCGGCTTCGGCCGTGAGGTCAACCGGCGTGTGGCAGAAGAAGTTCATGTTCACCGGCGCCTTCACGCGCTGGCGAATGATGTTGACCTGCTCGCGCGCCTTCTCCGGCGACAGCATCGCGCTCGGCAGCGAGCCGAGCCCGCCGCCCTCTGCCACGGCGATCACCAGTTCGGCATCCATCACGCCGGCCATCGGCGCCAGCACGATCGGGAATTCGGTCTTGAAGAGATCGATCAGTCGACGGTCAGGCCACATAATTCTTGCCTCATGTTCGCTCTTCCCTCTCCCCTTGTGCGAGAGGGTGGATCGCCGCGCAGCGGCGAGACGGGTGAGGGGTTTGCATCCGCGGAGACAGCCCCCTCATCCGGCGCGGATTGCATCCGCGCCACCTTCTCCCACAAGGGGAGAAGGAAAAGAAGAAACCGAGTTGCGCCGGCCGGCGAGCAATTGCTCCGCTTCAATCGCAATCCGCTCCACGATCTCGGCCGCCGGTGGAATATCATGAATCAATCCGACCGCCTCGCCCGCGATCAAGGCCGCGACATCGAAATTGCCGGCTGCTTTCGCGGCCGCATAGTCCGCCGCGACTGCGGCAACATTCTGCATCAGCTCGACCTCGCGGCCGATCCAGCGCCTGGCGTGGTCGTTGATGAGGCACCTTCCCGTGAACGGCGCCGGCCAGACATTGTTGCGCGAGAGATCGAAGATGATGCCGCGCACGGTCGTGCCGCTGTTCGCTGCGCAGATACGCCGCTTGGCCTCCTCCGCGCCATCAGCCTCCTGGCTCGCATAGAAGCGCGTGCCGAGCAGCACGCCGCTCGCGCCCAGCATCATCATGGCGGCGAGACCGCGCCCGTCGGCGATGCCGCCGGCCGCAACGACAGGCACGTGGCCCGCGGCAAGATCGACGATTGCAGGCACGAGATCGACGGTGGTGCGGGAGGCGCCGTGACCACCCGCCTCCGTGCCCTGCGCGATCAGGATGTCGGCGCCGGCATCGAGCGCCTGCCGCGCCATGGCTTCATCCTGCACCTGGCAGATCAGGCGTGCACCTGCGGACTTGATCTTCGGCGCGAACGGCGCGGGATCGCCAAACGACAACATGATCGCAGACGGTTTTGCGGCAAGAGCGACATCGAGAAGCTCGGGCCGCTTGGCGAGGCTCCAGGTGATGAAGCCGATCCCGAATGGCGCCGACAACCCCGCGAGCTTCGCAGTCTCCTGCTCCAGCCACACCTTCTCGCCATAGCCGCCGCCCAGAATGCCGAAACCGCCGGCACGGCTCACGGCCGTCACAAGCCGGCTGCCGGCAACGATGTCCATCGGCGCCAGCAGGATGGGATGCTCAATCTCCAGCAGCCTGGTCAGCGACGTCTCAATGGGCATAGCCCCTCCCTGTTCTGGACAGGGAGACTAGGCGCGACTAGCATTCTCGAAAAATGAATTCTTGCGAACGCTACCATCACAAAAGCGAAACGACGCCATGGAACTCAGCGATATCCAGACCTTTGCCGCCGTCGCCCGCACCGGCGGCATCACCCGCGCCGCCGAAGAGCTGAACACGGTGCAATCCAACGTCACCCAACGCGTGAAGGCGCTGGAAGCGGAGATCGGCACACCGCTGTTCGAGCGCCACAGCCGCGGCATGACGTTGACCGGCGCCGGCAAACGCCTCCTGCCCTACGCACAACGGATGGCTGCGCTATCACGGGAGGCCGTGCTTGCCGCGCGCGACGACGGCGAGCCGAAGGGACCGCTCGCGATCGGCTCGATGGAGACCACGGCAGCCGTGCGCTTGCCGTCCCTCCTCGCCGATTTCCACCGCAGCTTCCCTGCCGTGCGGCTGAGCCTGCGCACCGCGACCACCGCCGACCTCGTCGCGGGCGTGCTCGAAGGCACGCTCGACGGTGCCTTCGTCGCGGGTCCCATCGCACATGCCGACCTCACCGCGACGAGCGCGTTTCGTGAAGAGCTGGTGCTGGTCAGCGCACGGCGCTGGGCCTCGCTTGCCGAGCTGCGCGCCGGCACGCCGGAGTCCGGTCCGACCGCGCTGGTGTTCCGCACCGGCTGCACCTACCGCCAGCGTCTCGAACAGATCTTTGTCGAGTTCGGCTGGCCGTCGGCCGCACGCTTCGAGCTCGGCACGCTCGACGGCATGATCGGCTGTGTCGCCGCCGGCATGGGCGTGACGCTGCTGCCGCGCGCCGTGGTCGAACGCAGCGCGATGGCCGGCAGCGTGTCGATCCACGCGCTGGGCCCGTCACATGCGCGCGTCGAGACGCTCTTCATCCAGCGCAGCGCCGGACACCAATACAGCGCGCTTCAAGGTTTCATGTCCTGCCTGAAGAAAGACAACGACGTCATCGCGGCCTGACACCGGCGCAGCGTTCCACGCGGCGAAATTCGTCACAAATCCATCGCGCTTGAATTAGTCTGCGCTGCGTTCAGCCGCCGCAGCGCGGCACCTCGAAATGCTTTGAAGCACGCATCCGTTCTACGTTAGGATGTGTCACTGGCCAGCGCAAAAACATAACGAAGCCAAAACATCGGGAGGACTATCGATGCGCAATACGCTCGTGTTGTGCTGTGTCGCCGCGTTGTCGGCGATATCAGGAACTGCAAGCGCACAGGACTGGACCAAATCGAAATGGGGACCGAACGACGAGATCGGTGCCGCCAATTACATGACGCCGGAGCTGGTGGTGAAGGCCGCCTCGCTGGTGAAGACCGGCAAGACCTACGCCCTCGGCATTCCCGTCACGCCACAGACACCCGCCTATCCGCCACGCACGTTCAAGCTCACCATCGTTCAGCCCGGACAGGCCGGCAGCCCGGGTCTCGGTCCGAACAAGGCGACCTATAACGACGACATCCTTGATACGTGGGTCGGCATCGGCAGCCAGCTCGACGGCCTCGGCCATCTCGGCGTCGAGCACGTCTATTACAACGGCAACAAGCTCGCCGATTTCGCCGATCCGAATGGCTTGAAGAAGCTCGGTGTCGAGAAGGTCCCACCGATGGTCACGCGCGGCGTGCTGCTCGACATGGCCGCCTATTTCAAAACCGACATCGTGAAGGAAGGCACCGCCTTCAACGTCAAGGAGATCGAGGAAGCCGCCAAGCAGCAGAACGTCGAGATCCGCCAGGGCGATGTCGTCCTCTTCCACACCGGCTGGCTCAGCCTGATCGGCAAGGACGACAAACGCTATTCGGCCGGCGAGCCCGGTCTCGGCGTCGAAGGCGCGAAGTACCTGACCGGCAAGGGCGTGGTCGCCATCGGTGCCGACACCTGGGCGCTCGAGGTGCTGCCGTTCGAGTCCAAGAACGTGTTCGAGGTGCACCAGATCCTGCTCGCCATGAACGGGACCTACATTCTGGAGAACATGGATACCGCCGCGCTCGCTCGCGACAAGGGCTACGAATTCCTGTTCGTGCTCGGACAGCCGCGCTGGACCGGCGGCGTGCAGGCGATGATCAACCCGATCGCGATCCGCTGACCGGCGGCGTACTCAGCGGGCGAGGATCGGCCTGCCGCCCGGCAGGCGCCCTCGCCCGACCTGTCCGTCATCGCGGCCTCAGGTGCCATCGCCGCAATGCAACGAAGGCCCAGATGGCTTCGACGAGGCCAAACGGCCAGGCGCCTTGCAGGAAGCCGTAAGCCGAACCGAGCGCGCAGGACACCGCGAACAGCAGCACGAACCAATGGCTGCGATCCTCCAGGGCATAGCAGACCAGCATCGCCGTCACGGCAAACAGGCCGAATAGTGTCAGTGCATCCATGTTCCCGGTTCACTCCGCAGCGCGACGCGTGATAAGCGCTAGTCCCATGCCGGCTCTTATCCTGCCCCTGATCGATGCTGCAACCCACTGGCCCGAACGCGGCGGGTTGGTCGGCCTTGACCTCGGCACCAAGACCATTGGTGTTGCCGTGTCCAATCCGGACCGGCGGTTAGCGACCGGCGTCGAGACCATCCAGCGCAAGGCGTTCAAGCAGGACGCGGCGCGGTTGCTCGCGATCGCGGCCGAGCGCAAGGCGGTCGGCTTCGTGCTCGGCCTGCCCATCAACATGGACGGCAGCGAGGGCCCGCGGGCGCAATCGACCCGCGCCTTCGCCCGCAACCTTGCCGGGCTGACCACACTCCCCATCGGCCTCTGGGACGAGCGTCTGTCGACCGCAGCGGTCGAGCGCGAGCTGATCGGCATGGACGTCAGCCGCGCCAAGCGCGCCGAAGTGATCGACGAGCACGCCGCGATCTTCATCCTGCAAGGCGCGCTCGACCGCCTCGCCAATCTTCGCGCGGCATCGGGCTGATCCATGGCCGTCGTGATCGCGGCGCTGCTGCCGGTCTTCATCCTCATCGTGCTCGGCGTGGTGCTCAGGCGCACCCTGATGCGGCTCGACACGCAATGGCACGGGCTGGAGCGGCTGACCTATTTCGTGCTGTTCCCGATGCTGCTGATCCAGACGCTGGTGAAGGCCGACCTCTCAAGGGTGCCGGTCGCCGGCGTCGGCGGCGCGCTGTTGCTGTCGGTGCTCGCGATGTCACTGCTCTGCCTCGCGCTCCGCCCGGCGCTCGCACGGTTCGACATCGACGGTCCCGCCTTCACCTCGATCTTCCAGGGCGCGACGCGCTGGCAGACCTATGTGGCGCTCTCGGTGTCCGCCAACATGTTCGGTGATGTCGGGCTGGCGCTGGCCTCCGTGGCGATGGTCGCGATAATTCCGCTGGTCAACGTGTTCAGCGTCGCCGTGCTCGCGCACTATGCTTCGCCCGAGAAACAGTCCGCCCGCGCCATCGTCATGACGGTGATCCGCAATCCCCTGATCTGGGCCTGCGTCATCGGCCTCGTCATCAACGTCATTCATCTGCCGCTGCCAAAAATCTGGCACGAGGTTGCGGACGCGCTCGGCCGGTCCTCGCTCGCCATCGGCCTGCTCGTCACCGGCGCCGGCCTGCAGCTCAACGGCCTGCTCCGCCCGAGCGTGAGCGCGACGATCGGCGTGGCGTTCAAGCTGGCGCTGATGCCCGTGCTGGCGCTGGCGCTCGCCGCCTGGTTCGGGCTCTCGGGCGACAGCCTGGCGATCGTCGCAATCTGCGCGGCGGTGCCGACCTCGCCCAGCGCCTATGTGCTGGCCCGCCAGATGGGCGGCGATGCGCCGCTGCTGGCGCAGATCATCACGTTGCAGACGATCTTGGCGGCGGTCACGATGCCGATCGCGATCGCGCTGGTGGCTTAGGCCTCGTGCGAGGCCTCAGCTCCCCAGCCACATCGTCAGCACCACCGCAGTCAGATTGTTCAGCGCATGCAGCACGATGGTGAGCCATAGCGAGTTGGCGCGATAGCGCATGTAGCCGAACCACAGGCCGATGGAGAAGACCTCGGCGAGGAAGTACATGTCGTACTGCAGGTGCACGACCGTCCACACCAGTGACGACAGGATGATCGCGCCGGGCACGCGCAGGAAGCTCGCCGACCAGCCGCGAAACAGGAAGCCGCGCGCCAAAACCTCTTCCGACATCGGCGCAGCGACACTGAACGCGAACAGCAGCATCACAGCCGCGCCCTTGTCGCGGCCCGATTTCAACAGATCGGTCATGAAGCCCGGCGTCGCCTCGCGGCCAAGGCTCCGCGACATCGTCTCCCAGGCGACCACGATCAGGACAAGCCCGATGGCGCCGAACAGCATTTGCTTCCAGGACGGCCAATGCAGCGCGAGGTAGTCGACGAATGAGGCCTTCTTGATGCGGATGGCGAGCCACACCGCGGCCAGCGTCGCCGGCAGGCCCATGGTCACCGACAGTGCGAGCGCCGCGGGCTCGCGACCGACACGCTGGATCGACATCAGGTCGAGGGGATCGCCACGGTCCCAGGCCAGGTAGAGGATGGCACCGACCTGGCCGAGAAACATCGCGACGAAGATGAGCAGGCCCCACACCGCCGTGCCCCAGAATTTCCAGACGCGCGGCGCAGCTGGCGTCACGGTCATCGGCGGGAGATCGGGATTGAGGGAGTCCATTCAAGCGCTTTCGTTGGGACGGCACCGTCATTCCGGGGCCGTTCGCACGACGATCTACTTCGTTCGCGGCGGAATCGGGAAATCATAGGCCGCCCCGCCCGCCCCCGGCAGGGAAAAATGCCACCACTCCTTCGCATAGTTCACAAAGCCTTGCTTCGCCATCGCGGCCACCAGCCGCTTGCGCCAGGCGCGCTGGTCCGGATTGATCGACGGTGCCGCAGTGTGCCCCTTCGCGTCGGTGCAGTCGTAGCCCGTGCCCATGTCGACGCTGCCCTCCGGCAATCGCGCCTCGACCGGCGCCGTGCAATCGGCATAGGCTTTTGATGGATCGTATCTGGCGGAATTGTCAGCCTTGAGATCGACCAGCGTGAGATCGAGCGCCGCGCCCGTGGAATGCTGCGAGCGGCTCGCGATGTAGCCGAGGCGGAACAGCTCGCTCTTCGGGATCTTCGGATTGTAGCGCCGCTCGGCCGCCGTCTCGTAGCCGTTCTGCGACCACTTCACCATGTCGAGCGAGGCCCGCGCCGGCCGGTAGCAGTCGAACATCTTCAGCGACAGGCCTTGCGCCGCCAGCTCCTGCTGAACCGCCTTCAGCCGCAGCCCCACCTCCCGCTTCACCACGCATTCGCCGGCGCCGTAGCCGGCGAGCGGACGGCCGACGAAATTGTTCGAGGTGGCGTAGCGGATGTCCTGGATGATGCCGGGATCGATGTCGCGCAGATAGACGAAGCCGCCGGGGAGCGACTGGGCGTGGGCTTCGCTGATAACGGTTGCTGCCAAGAGCGCGGTCAAAATTGTTTTCAACTGGAGCTCCCCACATCGTCATGGCCGGGCTTGTCCCGGCCATCCACGGCCTTTTACGTCAAATGCGAATGAAGCACGTGGATGCCCGGGACAAGCCCGGCCATGACGGAGAGGATGAGCCCAGACCGACAGATCAGGGGATAACTCCCCGTCCCGGCATTGGCCCTTGCCCCCCCAGCCATCCCCGCCTATAGCTCTCGTTTTAATGACATCGAAATCGACCTTCGTCCTCGGCCACCGGCATTTGCTGGGCATCGAGGGCCTTTCCGCGGCCGACATCACCGGCCTCCTGGACCTGTCCGAAGAATATGTCGAGCTCAACCGCCAGGTTGACAAGAAGCGCACCGTCCTGCGTGGACGGACGCAGGTAAATCTGTTCTTCGAGGCCTCGACCCGGACCCAGTCCTCGTTCGAGCTCGCCGGCAAACGGCTGGGCGCCGACGTCATGAACATGTCGGTCTCCTCCTCGTCCATCAAGAAGGGCGAGACGCTGGTCGACACCGCGATGACGCTCAACGCCATGCACCCGGACATTCTGGTGGTTCGGCATCACGCGTCCGGCGCGGTGGAACTGCTGGCGCGCAAGGTCGACGGTTCCGTGATCAATGCCGGCGACGGTGCGCACGAGCATCCGACGCAAGCGCTGCTCGACGCCCTGACCATCCGTCGCAACAAGGGCCGGATCGAGGGGCTCGTGGTCGCGATCTGCGGCGACGTGCTGCATTCGCGTGTGGCCCGTTCCAACATCATCCTGCTCAACACCATGGGCGCCCGCGTCCGCGTCGTCGGCCCCTCCACGCTGCTGCCGCCCGGCATCGAGCGGATGGGGGTCGAGGTTGCGCGCGACATGCGCGAGGGGCTCAACGGCGCCGATATCGTCATGATGCTGCGGCTCCAGCGCGAGCGCATGAACGGCTCCTTCGTGCCGTCGACCTCCGAATATTTCAACTATTTCGGACTGGACCAGAAAAAGCTCGCTTACGCCAAGCCGGACGCGCTCGTCATGCATCCCGGCCCGATGAACCGCGGCGTCGAGATCGACACCGCGGTCGCCGACGGCGCGCAATCGCTGATCCGCGAACAGGTCGAGATGGGCGTGGCGGTACGGATGGCCGTACTCGAAGCGCTCGCCCGCAACTTGCCGAACGCGTGATGCTCATGCTGACTGACCGCCGTCCCATCCTGCTTGCCAACGCCCGCGTCGTCGATCCCAGCAGGGACTTCGACGGCCCCGGCGATGTCCTGATTGCCGACGGCATCATCCGCGAGACCCGTCGCGGCATCGGAGCGGCCGGCGTCCCCGAGGGCACCGACGTCGTCAACTGCGCCGGCAAGATCGTGGCCCCCGGCCTGGTCGACATGCGCGCCTTCGTCGGCGAGCCCGGCTTCAGCCACCGTGAGACCTTTGCCTCGGCGAGCCAGGCGGCTGCGACCGGCGGCATCACCACCATCATCTGCCAGCCCGACACGTCTCCGGTGATCGATAACTCGGCGACCGTCGACTTCGTGATGCGCCGCGCCCGCGACACCGCGATCGTCAACATCCTGCCGATGGCGGCGCTCACCAAGGGCATGCACGGCGAGGAGATGACCGAGTTCGGCCTCCTCAAGGCCGCCGGCGCGATCGCCTTCAGCGACAGCGACAAGAGCGTGATCAACGCGCAGGTGATGCGCCGCGCGCTGACCTACGCGCGCGATTTCGACGCGCTGATCGTGCATTACACCGAGGATCCCGATCTGGTCGGCGAAGGCGTGATGAACGAGGGCGAGTTCGCCTCGCGGCTCGGCCTGATGGGCATCCCGAACGCGGCGGAGGCCGTGATGCTCGAACGCGACATGCGTCTCGTCGCGCTCACCGGCGGGCGCTATCACGCGGCCTCGCTGTCCTGTATCGACTCGCTCGACGTCCTCAAGCGCGCCCGCGACGCCGGCCTCGCCGTGACCGCCTCCGTCTCGATCAATCATCTTGCGCTGAACGAGAACGATATCGGCCCCTACCGATCGTTCCTGAAGCTGTCGCCGCCGCTGCGGACCGAGGACGACCGGCGCGCGCTGGTCGCGGCGGTCGCCTCCGGCCTCGTCGACGTCATCATGTCCGACCACAATCCGCAGGACGTCGAGGTCAAGCGCCTGCCGTTCGCGGAAGCAGCACCCGGTGCCATCGGGCTCGAGACCATGCTGCCGGCGGGCCTTCGTCTCGTGCACAATGAGGAACTCGACCTGAAGACGTTGATCCGGGCCATGTCGACGCGGCCGGCCGAGATCCTGGGCCTGCCGGGTGGAACCCTGCGCGCTGGCAGCCCGGCCGATGTCATCGTGATCGATCCCGATGTGCCCTGGATCGTCGATCCCGCCGACCTCAAATCGCCCTGCAAGAACACCCCGTTCGACGAGGCCCGCTTTACAGGCCGCGTGGTGCGCACCATTGTCGGCGGACGGACGGTGTACGAGCATGTCTGACGGGCAAATTCATGCGTGGCGTCGCGGTTCAGCATGGAGATGCGGCCATGGGGCTTGAAGCCTTCCTGCCGGTGGCCTTCGTCATCGGCTACCTGCTCGGCTCGATTCCGTTCGGGCTTGTCCTGACCAAGCTCGCCGGCACGCAGGATATTCGCTCGATCGGCTCCGGCAGCATCGGCGCCACCAACGTGCTGCGCACGGGCCGCAAGAGCCTTGCCGCGGGCACCCTGCTGCTTGACGCGCTCAAGGGCACGGTCGCGGTGGTGATCGCCGGCTACATCGCGGGGCCCAACGCCGCCATGGTGGCCGGTCTCGGCGCCTTCCTCGGCCATCTCTTCCCGGTCTGGCTGAAGTTCAAAGGCGGCAAGGGTGTCGCCGTCTATATCGGCATCCTGCTCGGCCTGTTCTGGCCCGGCGCAGTCGTGTTCTGCCTGCTTTGGCTCGCCACCGCCTTCACCACCCGCTACTCCTCGCTGTCCGCGCTGGTGGCGGCATTCATCACCCCGATCTTCCTGTGGTGGTTCGGGCACCTCGCGCTTGCATCGCTGTTCGCCGCGCTGACGCTGCTCTTGTTCTACGCGCATCGCGAGAACATCAAGCGACTGCAATCCGGCAAGGAAAGCCGGATCGGCGAGAAGGCCTAGAGCGTTTTCGAGCGAAGTGGATACCGGTTCGCGTCAAGAAAACGCGTCAAAGCAAAATCCCAAGGCCGGAAAAAGTACGGATATCGCCGCACCGCCTCCGCATTATGTGCCAATTCCTGTTCGCAACTCGGAAGCTGCTCGCGGCCGGAGTGGCGAACGAGTTCCACGCCTGTCATCCTGACAGCGGAAATGGCGTTACGCGGTTGCTCAGAATGAGCGAGAAGATTGTCGGCACGCATGACGGGTCCGGTTCGCACGGTGCTTCCAGCACCGCAGCAAGCCGGCTGCTCTCGATGACCAATGTCTGGTCCGATGCGCCATCGCCACTGCCCGCGCCCGAGCCTGCTCCCGTACCCCCGCCACTGACCCAGCCTGCGCCCGTCGCGCAAGCCGCCGCGCGAGTCGAGATTGTGACCATTGCCGCGCCGGTCGCGCCCGCGCAGCCGCACTCCGACCAATGGCCTCCGCAAAGACTGTCGCTAGCCCTTCAGGGCGGCGGCACTTTTGCGGCCTTCACCTGGGGCGTGCTGGAGCGGTTGCTGGAACACCCGACCATCCAGATCGACACCATCAGCGGCGCCAGTGCCGGCGCCATCAATGCGCTGCTGCTCGCCTCCGGCCTCGCCGAAGGCGGACGCGAAGGCGCCCATTCGCGGTTGAACCGGTTCTGGGCCCGCCTGATGCACGAGGCCTCGTTCCGCTCCTTGATGCTGGTCGGCGGATTCTCGCCGGCGGGAAGCTCGGTCGCATTCGGTCCGACGCTGCGCTCCGGCCAGTTCGATCCGTTCGACCTCGACCCGCTGCGGCTGGCGCTGTCGCGCGACATCGATTTTGCCGCCTTGCGCGACGCGGCCTGCCCAAAACTGCTGATCGCTGCGACGCGAATCCGCGATGGGCAGCAGCAGATCTTCCGCAACGATTGCATTACCGCCGACGTCGCGCTGGCCTCGACCTGCCCGCCTTTGGTTCACTGCGCCGTCGAGATCGACGGCGAGGCCTATTGGGATGGCGGCATTGGCGGCAATCCGCCGCTGGTGCGCCTGGCGCAGGAATCGATAGCCTCCGACCTGCTGCTCGTCCAGGTCACGCCCACGCGCGACAGCTACGTGCCGATCACGCTTGCCGCAATCGACCGCAGGCTCGACCAGATCGCGGCCAACGCCGCCCTCAACGCCGAGATCGCGGCGCTGGAATGGGCGCGAGCCACGGCCGCACCTTCGCTGCGGCTCTCCAGGATCGCGGCCGAAGACTCCATTGAGGGCCTGGCGCAGCGCTCATCCACCGATCTCGGCCGCGGCTTCATTCGTACGCTGCACCGGAGTGGCCGCGAGGCCGCCGAGCGTTGGCTCGGACAAGGCGCCTCAGGCGCCGAGGCCGAACGCGCGCTGCCCGCCGCTGAGCCTGCGCTAGCCTGATTTCGCCAGCGCGTCCTCCAGGAACCATGCCGCCGCAAGCGCGCCCGGATCGTTGCCGAACCGCGCGATCACCTGCACGCCGATCGGCAGGCCGCCCACTTTCATCACCGGCACGTTGACGCAAGGATTGCCCATCAGCGTCCAGAGCCGGTTGTAACGGGGCGAGCCGGTCGAGGCGAGTTCCTTGGCCGGCGCGGTGCCCGGCGCCGAATAGGTCAGCAGCACGTCAAAACCCTCGAACAGTTCGCCGAGCTCGCGGCGGCCACGGCGGGCGATCCGACGCGCGTCGTCATACTGCTTCGGCGTCAAGCCGACGGTGTCATCAAGGCTGGCACGCAGCATCGGCGCGATCTCGTCGTGATGCTCCGAAAACTCCCAGGCCAACGCGCGATGCGCCTCGAAATCCTGGATGATCGGGTGGATGCGCCAGGCTTCCTGCACCGACTCCGGCAGATCGATGGTCTTGACACTGGCTCCGGCCTTCTCGGCCGCCTTGATCGCAGCTAGCAAGCCCTCTTCCGCCGCCGGCTCCACGGCCTCGGCAAACTCCTGCCTCACCACGCCGATGCGCGGCGCCTTGGCCGCGGCGATGCCATCGAATTCAGTGCGCCCGGTGATCGCCAGCAGTCCGCGCGCGAGATCTTCCGCGCGCGATCCGAACAAGCCGACAGTATCAAGCGCCCATGAGTAGCACTTCACGCCGATGGTCGGCAGCATCCGGAACGACGGCTTGATTGCGGCAGCCCCGCAATAGGCCGCGGGACGGATCACCGAGCCGCCGGTCTGGGTGCCCAGCGCCAGCGGGATCATGCCGGCACCGACCGCCGCCGCCGAGCCCGAGGACGAGCCGCCCGGCGTATGGCCGAGATTGTGCGGATTGAGCGTCGGGGTCGGATCGCGCGAGGCGAACGCCGTGGTGGTGGTCTTGCCGATGATGGTGGCGCCTGCCCGCTTCAGCATCATCACGACCGGCGCGTCGGAGCGCGGCTGCCAGCCGCGATAGATCTCCGAGCCCATCTCGGTCGGCATGTTGGCGGTGTCGATGATGTCCTTGATGCCGACGGCGATGCCGCGCAGCGGGCCGGAGGCTTGCACCTTCGCGGATTTGTCGTGACGGACGAAGGCGTGGACGTCCTTCTCCCTGGCCTCGATCGCCGCGTGCGACTGGGCGATGGCGTCATCGGGCGAAAGCTCGCCCGCTTCGATGCGGCGCTGGAGGTCGGCGAGTGAGATCATGGCAATACCCTTCTTATTGCCATCGCTTTTAGCATCGGGACGAGGTCGCGCAAGCGCACGTGGACGCGGTCGATCCATGCGTGCAGTCGACCGGGACCAGCGGCTCGACCAGAGCATCCGCGTCCGCGGGCGCCGCGCGGATGAGATCAAAAATGGAAACAGTATCTTTCAATTATTTCTATTTTTATCGCGATTCAATCGAGCCAGTGTGAGGTCACAACGCAGGGCCCTGCGGCGCGCACTCTCTTACGAACCACAAACGCCTGGTGCGTCACCGCCGTCGGACCTCAACCAAGCACAGGAGCGATGACCATGGATACGACCCGTTATGCTTCCCTCGTTGGCCGCCTGCTGATCGGCCTCCCGTTTGCAATGAGTGGCTTCAGCAAGCTCACCGCTTATGGTGCGACGACCGCTTACATCGCCGCTGCGGGATTGCCGGTGCCCCCGTTGGCATATGCGATCGCAGTTCTCGTCGAGCTCGGTGGCGGTCTCCTGCTGATCGCCGGCTATCAAGCCCGCTCGGTCGCGCTGGCGCTCGCCATATTCTCGCTGGCCGCGGCAGTCTCGTTCCACAACAACTTTGCCGACCAGAATCAGATGATCCACTTCCTCAAGAACGTGATGATGGCAGGCGGCCTGCTACAGATCTTTGCCTTCGGTGCCGGTGCGCTCAGCCTTGACGCTCGCGTCTCGCGGAGCGGCGTCGCTGTCGCTCAGGCGGCCCACGCGCGTTGAATCGACGACCTTGCGGAAGACCCGTCGACCACGTCGGGTCTTCCTGCAGCGCCTTTGAAGCCCGATCAAGCGCACGCAACTGTTGCCCACGCCCTCAGGTTGTTCCATGCTGCCTCCACAAGGAGACGCCGTGGACGCCATCAATCCGAGCGTTGAGCTGACCGAGGCTGAGCGGATCGACCGCCTGCGGCTGATCCGCTCTGACAATGTCGGGCCGCGTGGCACTAACGCGGAAACGCCGCAACCTTTGCGTTAGTTCTAAATTGCCCCGAGAATCAAGGCGATGAGATTCGAATTGCCGGACTGTTGGACGCTCACGCCGTCTCGGCTTAGGCTGTGCGCCTTCTGACCCAACCTGTTCATTGACGCGGCTGGACCAATGTCGAAAAATGCTTACTCTCTGCCAGAGGATAAGCGATTTAGCGGTGCTATGAAACGACGCGGATTCATCACTTTGGCTGGCGGGGCGTTGGCGTGGGCAACGGCCGCACGCGCTCAGCAAGTGAAGCGCGTCTCGCGGATCGGCCTTTTCCTCCCCCCACCGCGAAATTCGGAGGTCGACGCGTTCCTCGTTGCGCTTCGCGGTCTCGGTTGGGTTGAGGGCGAGAACGTCCACGTTGAATATCGCGACGCCGACGGCGACGATAACCGGCTTCCGGCGCTGGCTGCTGAACTGGTCGCCCTCGGCGTCGACGTTCTCGTGACAGCCACATTTCCCGGGGTTCTTGCCGCGCACCGTGCGACGACCACAATTCCAACCGTGATGATCGTGGGTCCCGATCTGGTGACCTTGGGCCTTGCAGCCAGCATGGCTCATCCCGGTGGCAACATTACGGGACAGACCTTTTTCCTTACAGAACTAGCTGCGAAGCGGTTAGAGGTTCTTGCGAGCATAGCTCCCTCGATGACACGCGCAGGGGTGCTCATGCAGCGAGGCAACCCCCTGAACAACGGCACCATGAGTGCCATGACGAACGCCGCGCGGGCAATGAAGATTGAGCTGCGACCGATCGAGCTTGACGTCCCCGGCGACCTCGACAACGCGCTATCAATCGTCGGCTCCTCCGCCATGGACGGTCTCGTCATCACGGACGCCAATGCGTTTGTCACCAATTCGGCGTTGGTCTCGGCGATTGTCGACAAGTGCCGCGTGCCATCGATTGCCGCACCCATCGTCGCGTCCCGGGGGGGCGCACTGGTAGGGTACGGGGTAGACTTCACCTCCATGTTTCGCCGCGCCACTGTTTTCGTTGACAAGATATTGAAGGGCGCGAACCCGGCCGACATCCCCATCGAGCAGCCGACGCAGTTTAAGACGGTCATCAACTTGAAGACCGCCAAGGCGCTCGGCCTCGAGATACCGCAGTCGTTGCAGGTGCGCGCGGACGAGGTCATCGAATAGCAAAAGCCTTGAGGAATAAGGCAGCGCGTTGCTCCATTCCTCCTCCGCCCATGATTGGGGCGATAGAAACAACCACACGCCACTGTTGCCCACGCCCTCAGGTTGTTCCATGCTGCTCCCACAAGGAGACGCCGTGGACGCCATCAATCCGAGCGTTGAGCTGACCGAGACTGAACGGATCGACCGCCTGCGGTTGATCCGCTCCGACAATGTCGGGCCGCGCACCTTCCGTTCGCTGGTCGATCATTTCGGCACGGCGCGCGCCGCGCTGGAGCGGCTGCCCGATCTGGCGCGCCGCGGCGGCGCGGCCCGTTCCGGGCGCATCTGTAGTGTCGATGAGGCGAAGGCCGAGCTCGCCGCAAGCCGCAAGTACGGCATCGCCTGGCTTGCGCCCGGCGAGGACGGCTATCCGGCGCGGCTCGCCACGCTCGACGATGCGCCGCCGCTGCTCGCCGTGCGCGGCGACACTACGACGCTGATGCGGCCGATGATCGCGATCGTCGGTTCGCGCAACGCCTCCGGCGCTGGCCTCAAATTCGCCGGCCAGCTCGCGCGTGAGCTCGGCGAAGCTGGCTTCATCGTCATCTCGGGGCTTGCCCGCGGCGTCGACCAGACGGCGCACCGCGCCAGCGTCGACAGCGGCACCATCGCCGTGCTCGCCGGCGGACATGATTGCATCTATCCGCCCGAACATGGCGATCTGCTCGCCTCGATCCTCGATCACGCGGGTGCGGCGATCTCGGAGATGCCGCTCGGCCACGAGCCGCGCGCCCGCGACTTCCCCCGCCGCAACCGGCTGATCTCGGGCGCCGCGCTCGGCGTGGTCGTGGTCGAGGCGGCGCATCGCTCGGGCTCGCTGATCACCGCGCGCATGGCGGCAGAACAGGGCCGCGAGGTATTCGCGGTGCCCGGCTCGCCGCTCGACCCGCGCGCCGCCGGCACCAACGATCTGATCAAGCAGGGCGCAACGCTCGTCACCGAAGCCGCCGACATCATCAACGCTGTCGCACCGATCATGGAGCGGCCGTTGATGCATCCGGCGAGCGAGCCCGACAGCGAACCGTTCGAGAGCGATCCGCAATCGCACGACCGCGACCAGATCACCGGCCTGCTCGGCCCTGCCCCCATCTCGATCGACGATCTCGTGCGGATGTCCGGCGCCTCGCCCGCGATCGTCCGCACCGTGCTGCTGGAGCTCGAGCTTGCGGGCCGCCTCGAACGCCACGGCGGCGGTCTCGTTTCTCTTCTCTAGGTGTCGTTGCGCTCATCGAACCGCGTCCGTGCCGCCGCGATCTGCGCCTGGTGCTCCTTCGCCCATAGCCCAAGCGCCATCACGGGCTGCTGGAGCCCGCGGCCAAGATCGGTCAGCTCATAGTCCACGCGCGGCGGAATGGTCGGGAAGATCGTGCGCGTGACGAGGCCGTCGCGCTCCAGCCCGCGCAGGGTCAAGGTCAGCATCCGCTGCGAGATGCCGTTGATCATCCGCTTCAGCTCGTTGAAGCGCTTGGGCCCGTCGCTCAGCATCATGATGACGAACACGCTCCATTTGTCGCCGACGCGCGCCAGGATCGAGGCGACCCCGCGGCAGTCCGCGTGGTCGCGATCCGGCATCTGGGGAGCAGGAAAATCGGTGTGTGCAGGTCTCAAAGATGTGCCCATGGCTCAAAAAAGTGCGTTCTTGCGGGGAATTTGACAGTCACTCATGTAGTGCGGGTTACAAATCTATACCATAGGTGAACCCCAATGAAACTCCTCCATATCG
Source organism: Bradyrhizobium sp. 604_D8_N2_3 (assembly GCF_051810765.1). Lineage (NCBI taxonomy): Bacteria > Pseudomonadati > Pseudomonadota > Alphaproteobacteria > Hyphomicrobiales > Nitrobacteraceae > Bradyrhizobium > Bradyrhizobium sp. 604_D8_N2_3. The sequence continues at coordinate 5,498,900 of NZ_JBPWPM010000001.1, forward strand.
ACTCCAGCGTGCTCGGCCCCCACTCCGTCTCACGGCAGGTTTCCGCCGCCATCGTCGACCGTCTCAGGCAGGCGACACCGTCGCTCGACCTCGTCTACCGCGATTTGACGCAGATTCCGCTCGCCCACCTCTCCGGCTCGCACCTTGCGGCCGCGCAAGGCGCGCCGGCGCCGGCGGAACTCGGTCCCGACCTGGCCGCGAGCGCGGCCGTGCTCAACGAGTTCCTCGATGCCGATATCGTCGTGATCGGCGCGCCCATGTACAATTTTACGATCCCGAGCCAGCTCAAGGCCTGGATCGACCGCGTCCTGGTGGCGGGGAAAACGTTCAAATACGACGCGAACGGCCCGCAGGGCCTTGCCGGCAACAAGCGCGTGATCGTGGCGATCTCGCGCGGCGGCTATTACGGCCCGGGCACGCCGGCCGCCTCGCTCGAGCACCTCGAAACCTATTTGCGTGGCGTGTTCGCGTTCATGGGCATCACAAGCCCCGAATTCATCGTCGCCGACGGCATCCAGGTTGGCCCTGAGCATCGTGAGAAAGCGCTGGCCGGAGCGCTTCAGGCTGCCACCAGCCTGCAGGCGGCGTAAGACTTACGCCGACACCAGCCGCTGCCGGAGCCCGGCGGCGGCTGAGAATTCCACAGCGCTAAAACCAGGCGCCCTGAACGCCAAGAATGACGGCGACGAGCGAAATGAAAAGCCCGATGCCTGAGAAAAGTGCCACCCCGATGAACTCGGACCTATCGGAGTGCTTGGCTGGAATGGCGGAATGTTCGGTGTAAATACGTGGTTCTGAAATCGACGAAGAAATACGAGCTGCTTTTGACATCGCGGGCTCCCTGAAAGTGAGTCTTATGACCCTGCCCGCAAAAGGGTCTTGGCAGCGCAAGCGAAGGTTCAACGCCTCACGGAAGGTTCAGAGGAATACAGCCACCGAGGTGTAGGAACAGGCCGGCGCAACCGATGTCGTCGCGCCGACCGATTCAATTTTCGCAAACGTTGATCAGCCGCGATAGATCGGTGCGCCCGCGGGAGAGGCAACCGCGCCACCATCGACGAAGATCTCCTGGCCCTGGATGTGCCCGGCATCGTCGGAGGCGAGGAACAGCACCGTCTTCGAGATGTGATCCGGTTCAGCAATGCGTCCGAGCGGCGTGGATAGCCCAAGGCGCTTCTCGAACGCCTTCTCCGCTTCAGGCGTTGCGATCGCGGCGCCCCAGATCGGCGTGCGGGTCGCGCCGGGCGCGACGACGTTGACGCGAATCCCGCGCGGCGACAGTTCCGACGCCATGATCCGCGCCATCGCGCGCACGCCGGCCTTGGCGGCGCCATAGGCCGAATAGCCGGGAATGCCGAGCACGGAGATCACCGAGCCGTTGAGGATGATCGAGGCATTGTCGTTGAGATAAGGCAGCGCCGACTGCACCGTGAAGAACACGCCGGTGAGGTTGGTGCGGATGACCTTCTCGAAAACCTCCAGTGTCGCCGAACCGAGCGGCGTGCCGCCGGGAATGCCGGCATTGGCAAACACGATGTCGAGCTTGCCGAATTTTTCGGCGCCTTGCTTGATCGCCGCATCGGTCGCGGCAATGTCGGTGGCGTCGGCTGCGACCGCGAACCCGTTCGGGCCAAGCTCCTTCGCCGCGGCCTCCAGCGTCTCCTTGTTGCGCCCGGTGATGATCACCTTCGCACCCTCGGCCACGAACAGCTTTGCCGTCGCCAGGCCAATGCCGCTGTTGCCGCCCGTAATCAATGCCGTCTTGTTCTTCAGTCTCACGATCGTCTCCAGTGGTTGCATTATAAAACTATGTTGCCGTCTAGGGCATATGGTTTTATGATGCAACCACACAAGCGCGTGATCGACGCCGAAATCGGGCGAACGCGACAGGACCAGGACGATGGTGAGACGAACGAGCTTCGAGGGCGATTCCTGCCCGATCGCGCGGTCGCTGGAAGCGATCGGCGACTGGTGGTCGCTGCTGATCATTCGCGAGGCGCTGTTCGGCCTGCGCCGCTTCGGCGAGTTTCAGAGCAAGCTCGGCATGGCCAAGAACATTCTGGCGGTGCGCCTGCGCGCGCTGGTCGACCACGGCATTCTCGCAACCGCCCCCGCCTCTGACGGCAGCGCCTATCAAGAGTATGTGCTGACGCCGAAAGGGCGCGGCACCTTCCCGATCCTGGTAGCGCTGCGGCAATGGAGCGAGGAGTTCGACGATCACCCCGAGCAGATCGCAACGATTCTGCTCGATCGCGAGAAAGGCCGACCGGTGAAGAAGCTCGAAATGCGCGCCGAGGACGGGCGGCTGCTCAGTCCCGCGGACACGATGGTGAAGCCGCGGCCGGCGCCGCGACGGCGGTCAGCCTGATCGCGGCACGCTGCCACCACACCGTCATTGCGAGCGCAGCGAGGCAATCCAGAGTTTCACCGCGGAGGGATTCTGGATTGCTTCGCTGCGCTCGCAATGACGACGTTGATGCGGCGCGCCTCCATATATCGCCGTCACCCTGAGGTGGCCGCTTCTTCAGCGGCCTCGAAGGGCGACGGCCCGGCTGCGGCATCTCGGCCGCTCATCCTTCGAGGCTCGCTACGCGAGCACCGCAGGATGACGGATTGGATGGTGAGCGCCGCTACGACAGCTTGCGCTTGCTCCGCAGCCGCAGGTGCTCGTCGGCCTCCAGCTTGGTCATGCCCAGGAGATAATGCAGCACATCGAGCTTGTGGCGCTCGGCGAGCTTGCGCAAAGCCCCGACCTGCTCGGCGATGAAGGCGACGGCCTCATCGACGCCGCCCTCCCCTGGTTCCTCACCGCGCGAGCCTCCCGCCACGCCTGACGCGGCGCGCGCCCGTTTCTTTCCTGGCTTAGTCACCAGACCCCACCCGAATCCATGCCCCGGGCGACTCTACGCCGACATTGACCGCAACTCCAAGGTGGTATTTTGCAACTTTCTCGATATGAAACTTTTCCCATTTGGGGTGCTTTCAACACCCCTCGATTTGACAGCGAGGGCCTCACCACCCATGTTCGGGTCGAAACGGCCGATCCGAATCTCATCGAACGCGGCTCGTAATTTCCCCGTAAGCTACTGGAACTACATGAATATCGTCATTGTGGAGTCGCCGGCGAAAGCCAAGACGATCAACAAGTATCTGGGCTCGTCCTACGAGGTTCTGGCCTCGTTCGGCCATGTCCGCGACCTCCCGGCGAAGAACGGTTCCGTCGATCCGGACGCAAATTTCAAGATGATCTGGGAGGTCGACCCCAAGGCGGCCGGCCGGCTCAACGATATCGCCAAGTCCCTGAAGAACGCCGACCGCTTGATTCTGGCGACCGACCCTGATCGCGAGGGCGAGGCCATCTCCTGGCACGTTCTGGAGGTATTGAAGGAAAAGCGCGCGCTGAAGGATCAGAAGATCGAGCGCGTGGTGTTCAACGCCATCACCAAGCAGGCCGTCACGGATGCGATGAAGAATCCGCGCCAGATCGACGGCGCGTTGGTCGATGCCTACATGGCGCGCCGCGCGCTGGACTATCTGGTCGGCTTCACCCTCTCCCCCGTGCTGTGGCGCAAGCTGCCGGGCGCCCGTTCGGCGGGCCGCGTGCAGTCGGTGGCGCTGCGGCTGGTCTGCGACCGCGAACTGGAGATCGAGAAGTTCGTCGCGCGCGAGTATTGGTCGTTGATCGCGACCCTGCTGACGCCCCGCGGCGACGCATTCGAGGCGCGGCTCGTCGGCGCCGACGGCAAGAAGATCCAGCGTCTCGACATCGGCACCGGTGCGGAAGCCGAAGACTTCAAGAGGGCGCTGGAAGCGGCCGCCTATGCCGTGACCGCGGTCGATGCCAAGCCGGCCCGGCGCAATCCGCAGGCGCCCTTCACCACCTCGACGCTGCAGCAGGAAGCCAGTCGCAAATACGGCTTTGCGCCGGCGCACACGATGCGCATCGCGCAGCGCCTTTATGAGGGCATCGACATCGGCGGCGAGACCACCGGACTCATTACTTATATGCGTACCGACGGCGTGCAGATCGATCCGTCCGCGATCACCCAGGCGCGCAAGGTGATCGGCGAGGATTACGGCAACGCCTACGTGCCGGAGGCCCCGCGCCAATATCAGGCCAAGGCCAAGAACGCCCAGGAAGCGCACGAAGCGATCCGCCCGACCGACATGTCGCGCCGCCCCGACAGCATGAGCCGCAAACTCGATGCCGACCAGGCGCGACTCTACGAGCTGATCTGGAAGCGCACCATCGCGAGCCAGATGGAATCGGCCGAGCTGGAGCGCACCACTGTCGACATCACCGCAAAGGCCGGCGGCCGCACGCTGGAGCTGCGGGCGACGGGTCAGGTCGTCAAGTTCGACGGCTTCCTCGCGCTCTACCAGGAAGGCCGCGACGACGAGGAAGACGAGGACTCCCGCCGCCTGCCCGCGATGAGCCCGAACGACGCGCTCAAGCGGCAGTCGCTCGCCGTCACCCAGCACTTCACCGAGCCGCCGCCGCGCTTCTCGGAGGCCTCACTGGTCAAGCGCATGGAAGAGCTCGGCATCGGCCGTCCCTCGACCTATGCCTCGATCCTCCAGGTCCTGAAGGACCGCGGCTACGTGAAGCTGGAGAAGAAGCGCCTGCACGGCGAGGACAAGGGCCGCGTTGTGGTCGCCTTCCTCGAAAGCTTCTTCAGCCGCTACGTCGAATATGACTTCACCGCCAATCTGGAGGAGCAGCTCGACCGCATCTCCAACAACGAGATTTCCTGGCAGCAGGTGCTGAAGGACTTCTGGACCGGCTTCATCGGCGCCGTCGACGAGATCAAGGATCTGCGCGTCGCCCAGGTGCTCGACGTGCTCGACGACATGCTGGGCCAGCACATCTATCCGCCCCGCGCCGATGGCGGCGATATCAGGCAGTGCCCGAGCTGCGGCAACGGCCGGCTGAATCTCAAGGCCGGCAAGTTCGGCGCCTTCGTCGGCTGCTCGAACTATCCGGAATGCCGCTACACCCGCCAGCTCGCCGCCGACAGCGAGACCACCGCCGACCGTTCGCTCGGCCAGGATCCCGATACGGGTCGCGATGTCTGGGTCAAGGCCGGCCGCTTTGGCCCCTACATCCAGCTCGGCGAGCCCAAGGATTACGAGGAAGGCGAGAAGCCGAAGCGCGCGGGCATCCCGAAGGGCACCTCGCCGGGCGACGTCGAGCTCGAGCTTGCGCTGAAGCTGTTGTCGCTGCCGCGCGAGATCGGCAAGCATCCGGAGACCGGTCAGCCGATCACGGCAGGTCTCGGCCGCTTCGGGCCGTTCGTGAAGCACGAGAAGACCTACGCCAGCCTGGAGAGCGGCGACGAGGTCTTCGACATCGGCCTCAACCGCGCGGTGACGCTGATCGCGGAGAAGGTCGCCAAGGGCCCGAGCCGCCGCTTCGGCGCCGACCCCGGCAAGGCGATCGGCGATCATCCGACGCTGGGCACCGTCACCGTGAAGAGCGGCCGTTACGGCGCCTATGTCACGGCAGGTGGCGTCAACGCGACGATCCCTGCCGAGTTCGAAAAGGACACCGTCACGCTGCCGCAGGCGATCGCGCTGATCGACGAGCGCGCGGCCAAGGGCGGCGGCAAGACCAAGGCGAAGAAAGCCGCGAAGCCGGCCAAGGCCAAGAAGGCTGCGGCGAAGGCCGCCGACGGCGATGACGCCGCGCCGAAGCCGAAGAAACCGGCCGCGAAGAAGGCGGCCAAACCAAAATCCGAATCCACTAGCAAGGCGCGCGCCGCCGTGTCGTCGACCGCAAAAACGTCGCCGACCAAGGCCGCCGCCCCCAAGGCTCCGGCCAAGAAGAGTGCCGGCAAGACCTAGATCAAGAATTAGAGGTTAAGTGAAACGCAAGAATGACCATGGCTTTCCCGACCGGAGCGCCATCGTCGCCTTCATCAAGGCAAATCCCGGAAAGGTCGGGACCCGCGAAATTGCGCGCGAGTTCGGCCTGAAGAACGCCGATCGCATCGAGCTCAAGCGCATGCTGCGCGAGCTCGCCGACGACGGCACCATCAAGAAAAAACGCCACAAGGTTTCCGAGCCGGACGCGCTCCCGTCGACGCTGGTCGCCGACATCACCGGCCGTGACAGTGACGGCGAGCTGATCGCCTCCCCCACCGAATGGGACGAGGTCGAAAGCGGTGAACCGCCAAAAATCCTCATCGTCATGCCGCGCCGGCCGAAGCCCGGCACCGCGGCCGGAATCGGCGATCGCGCGCTGCTGCGCGTCGAGCGCTCGGATGAGAACGAAGGCCCGGCCTATCGCGGCCACATCATCAAGGTCTTCGACAAGACGAAGAGCCGCATCCTCGGCGTGTTCCGCGAGCTGCCCGAAGGCGGCGGACGGCTGGTCCCGGTCGACAAGAAGTCCGCCGACCGCGAGCTGAACATCGCCGCGGCCGACACGCACGGCGCCCGGGACGGCGACCTCGTCAGTGTCGATATCGTCCGCACCCGCAGCTTTGGGCTGGCGTCCGGCCGGGTCAAGGAGAAGCTCGGCTCGGTCAAGTCGGAGAAGGCGATCAGCCTGATCGCGATCTACGCGCACGACATCCCCCTGCAATTCCGGCCCGCGGCGGAGCGTGAAGCCGAAGCGGCGGAGCCGGCCAATCTGAAGGGACGTGAAGACTGGCGCGACGTCCCGCTCGTCACCATCGATCCCCCGGATGCGAAGGATCACGACGACGCGGTGCATGCGCAGCCCGATCCTGATCCGAACAACAGAGGCGGCTTCATCGTCGATGTCGCCATCGCCGATGTGAGCTTCTACGTGCGGCCGGGCACCGCGCTCGACCGCGACGCGCTCGATCGCGGCAACTCGGTCTATTTCCCGGACCGCGTCGTGCCGATGCTGCCCGAGCGCATCTCCAACAATCTCTGCTCGCTGGTGCCGGGCGAGCCGCGCGGCGCGCTCGCGGTGCGGATGGTGCTCGGCCCTGACGGGCGGAAGCGCTCGCACAGCTTCCACCGCATCCTGATGCGCTCGGCGGCGAAACTGAACTATGCGCAGGCGCAGGCTGCGATCGACGGTCGGCCCGACGACACCACCGGCCCCCTGCTCGATCCGATCCTGAGGCCGCTCTATGCCGCCTATGCCTGCGCCAAGCGCGCCCGCGACGAACGCGATCCGCTCAATCTCGATCTGCCCGAGCGCAAGATCCTCTTGAAGAGCGACGGCACGGTCGATCGCGTCGTCGTGCCTGAACGTCTCGATGCGCACAAGCTGATCGAGGAGTTCATGATCCTCGCCAACGTCGCGGCGGCCGAGATGCTGGAGAAGAAGTCGCTCCCGCTGATCTACCGCGTGCATGACGAGCCGACGCTGGAGAAGGTCCACGCACTCGCGGAGTTTCTGGAGACGCTGGACGTTCCGTTCGCGAAAAGCGGCGCGCTGCGCCCGGCTTTGTTCAACCGCGTGCTGGCGCAGCTCGAAGGCCACGACCACTTCCCGCTGGTGAGCGAGGTCGTGCTGCGCGCCCAGGCCCAGGCCGAATATTCCGCCGAGAATTACGGTCATTTCGGCCTGAACCTGCGCCGCTACGCGCATTTCACCTCGCCGATCCGCCGCTATGCCGACCTCGTCGTGCACCGCGCGCTGGTTCGCGCGCTCGGCCTCGGCGAGGGCGCCCTACCCGACAGCGAGACTCCGGAAAGCCTTGGCGAGGTCGCAGCCCATATCTCGGTGACCGAGCGGCGCGCGATGAAGGCGGAGCGCGAGACCGTCGACCGGCTGATCGCCCATCACCTCGCTGACCGCATCGGCGCGAGTTTCCAGGGCCGCGTCTCCGGCGTCACCCGCGCCGGCCTGTTCGTCAAGCTCGCCGAGACCGGTGCCGACGGCCTGATCCCGATCCGATCCCTTGGCACGGAATATTTCAACTATGACGAGAGCCGGCACGCGCTCGTCGGCACGCGCAGCGGCACCATGCATCAGCTGGGTGACGTCGTTGACGTCCGTCTGATAGAAGCAGCTCCCATCGCAGGCGCGCTGCGCTTCGAGCTGCTGTCGTCGACCGGCGAGACCGCGCCGCGCGGCCGCAGGCCATCCGGTCCGCAACGCCGCCCCTCGTTCAAGGCGCATCCCGGACGCAGTCCGGCGAAGAAACATAAGGCGGCGAAACAGAAGAAGCCCGGCAAGGGCAAGAACAAAGGAAAAGGCGGGGGGCAGAAGGGCAAGGCATGGTGACGACGAGCACGGCCCCAAAGATCTGGACGCGCGAGACCGGCCTCGTCGAGAAGCGCGACGTCTGGACGGCCATGAAGCGCGGTTTCCGCAGCCGCTGCCCGCGCTGCGGCGAGGGCAAGCTGTTCCGCGCCTTTCTCAAAACCGCGGACAATTGCTCGGTCTGCGGCCTCGATTTCACGCCGCATCGCGCCGACGATCTGCCAGCTTATCTCGTGATCGTCATCGTCGGCCACATCGTGGTGCCCACGATCCTCTGGATCGAGACCAACTACACCACGCCGGTCTGGCTCAGCTTCGCGGCCTATCTGCCCTTCACCTTCGTCGCCTCGCTCGCGCTGCTCCAGCCGGTCAAGGGAGCTGTGGTCGGCTTGCAATGGGCTCTGCGCATGCACGGCTTTGACGACAACCCTCCGGATGGTATTCCGCCGGTCTAAGCAAATAATCAAAAAGCGGTTTGGGTGAGGACATGACGGATACGTCGCAGGGAGCCGAGAAGGCCAAGATCCACGAGGGCAAGGAAGCCGACCACCATCCCTATTTCCGCCCCCGCGATGCGGCGACGCTGATCCTGGTCGATCGCAGCGGCAGCGTTCCAAAAGTCCTGGTCGGCAAGCGCCACGACAAGGTGGTGTTCATGCCCGGAAAGTTCGTCTTCCCCGGCGGCCGCGTCGACAAGGACGATTACCGCGTGCCGTGTGCAGCACCCATCACCACCGAGCTGGAAGCCAATCTCGCCAAGGGCAGCCCGAAGACTCCGGCCTCGCGCGCCAAGTCGCTGGCGATTGCCGCAATCCGCGAGGCCTGCGAAGAGACCGGCCTCTGCCTCGGACGCAAGACCGAGGGGAAAGCAAAACTCGAGGGCGCCTGGAAGCCGTTCGCGGATGCGGGCCTGCTGCCCGACCCCTCCAGCCTGTTCCTGATCGCGCGTGCGATCACCCCGCCCGGCCGCGTCAAGCGGTTCGACACCCGCTTCTTCACCGCGGACGCTTCCGCGATCACCCACCGCGTCGAGGGGGTGATCCATGCGGATGCCGAACTGGTCGAGCTGGTCTGGGTCGAACTCGGCTCAAAGCCGCTCGCCGATCTGCATCCGATGACACGCAACGTGCTCAACGAGCTCGACACGCGCCTTGCCACCGGCCCGCTCCGCCACGATGCGCCGGTGCCGTTCTTCCATTTCTACGGCGGCAAGATGCAGAAGGATATCTTGTGCTGATCCAGCCGCCGAACTCTCCAGGCTCGTTCACGCGATCAGCAAACTCAGCGCGGCACCTCTGAAGGCGCGGTCTTCGCTGCCACCTTGTCCGTGGCCGATCGCCCAGCGCTGCGGCCACACAAGCTGCTCCAACCCTCGCGCCGTCGCAGAGGTGAAAGACGACCAGCGCGTGGAATCGTGACGACGATACAAGAGACCGCCCGGGCCCATGTCCGGGTAGATCGCGACGTGAATATCGAAACCCTCGCCCGCCGGAAGATCAGGTCCAAACCAATAGGTTGGGCTTCGCCCCGGCTCACGAGCAACGATGGCTGTCAGGGTTTGCCTCGGTCCCCGAAGCCCAAGCCAGAACGGCGCGATCGAACCCGGCGCGAAAGCCGTGAAAATCGTCTGGGCCGCTGCGACATCGGTCGCAGCGCTTTGCCCCACCAGTCTCAGCTCGATCCGCCGCCCGCTCTCCACGCATCCGCTGAACGGCGCTTCGGTTTCCCCGAGCGGCAGCTCCCTCCACAGGGCGGGATCAGGATCGCGCAGCGGCCATTCCATTCTCTCCCTGACAACGCCGTCGGTATCGAGCACCTGATAACGCAGGCCTTCCTCGTCAAGCGCGGCCTGAATGCAATGCAGATACTCGACGCCTTCCGGCATCCTGTGAGCCGTTCCCGCGCCCGCGGTGCAAATCTGCAGGACACCGCGATGCGCCTGCACATCGAAGGCGAGGATGTGGCTGCACAGATAGGCAAGCACGTTTTCGTTCACCAGGATGTCCCAGAACGGGCGAGCATATTCGTGGCCGATCTCGCGCTGATACGTCCCCGTAAAGCCGTTGATCGGAAACACCGGATGATGGCCAAGGACGAGCTTGTGTCGGGCATCGCCATGCGCGCTGAGAGTTGTTTCGAGCCACCCGAGCTCGACATGGCCCTCACCTCCCAGGCCGCTCCAGAGCGTGTTGACGAACACCATCAGGAGGTCGCCGCGTCGCACGAAGTAGGAGAGGCCCGCCTGTCCCGGCGGCCCATTTTTCGGCAGCTCGAGCACTGCACGAAACACCGCCTCGCTCATCAAATCATAGGTCGTGTGATTGCCGGTTGTGTGCCACATCGGAATGGCCGCACGGTCGAGCCATGCCATTTCCGTATCCAGCCAATAGCGCCACTGCGCGCGCAGCGCGTCCGGATCCGGCGTCAGTCCGATGATTTCGTCGCCCGGGAAGAGAACGAATTCAGGCTGCGGCCTCAGGCGTTGAACGACCGTATTGACCGAGGCGAAGGTCTTTTCGTGCAATGCACCCGGCACGCCCGAACAGGAGTCGCCATACAACAGGAATTGGTGGCCCTTGCCGCGCGGTCGAAGCGCGGGAATGGAGTTATTCGCTGAGGTCATGGCCTTCCATTGCGGTGTGAGGCCGCGAGGATGGCAATTTCCGCAACGGGTAGCAACAGGCCGTGGCTGGACCTAATCAGGAATCATCAGGCTCGGTGCCGACATAGTCGCGCGCGGGCAATTTCAGGACGCGGCCGATCTCGCTTGCGAGCTTGTCCGCCTCCTCGCGCCTGGTGAAGCTCTGAAGCGTGATCGGCTCGGTGCCTCTGTTGCCGCAGAGATTGACGTCGTAGGTCGTCAGATCCGCATCGTAGTCGTCGGTGATGCTGACGAAGTGATAGTCGGCGAGATCGCGCTGGCTGCGGATATTGAGCGGGCCGAACTGCCTGGTGATGACGATCTGGCGCAGCGTCTCGTTGAGCACGACGAAAGTGCGGTACGTCAGCAGGATCATTCCGGGGATGCCGACGAGCAGTCCCAACCCCGTGAACACCAGCACCGGCACGAGATCATCGGCGAGCCGGCCGAAGCCGGAAAAATCCTGGCGCAGGCCGAGGCCGACGTTCCACAAGAGATAACCGCTCGCGGCCAGCAGCGGCAGCGACAGCAGGCGGCCGACCCAGGGCATGGGCCGGTCGATGCGGACGGTGCCGCCGTCCACGGTCATTGCGCCTGCCATGTCGGGTCTCCTCACGAGGTCATGGCTTGGTCGAAGCGAGAGGCGGATTGGTTCGAAGAGACGCCCCGATGCGCCGGTGCCGTTCTTCCATTTCTATCGCGGCAAGATGCGGCGAGATGTGCTAGGTGAGGGAATGGGCGCTTAAACGACTGGAGAATCGGATGACGCGGTTCGTAAGGCCTCTGCTCGCTTCCGTGGCGTTGTGCGGCCTGCTCTCCCCGCCCGCCCATGCGGAGCTCGACGTCGCCAGATTGAAGCAAACGATCGAGACCTCCTTCGAGAGCGAATACCCGAAGCTCGACGCGCTCTACAAGGACATCCACGCCCATCCCGAGGTTGCCTACCAGGAAGTGAAGACCGCGGCGAAACTCGCCGCCGAGATGCGTGCGATTGGCTTTGAGGTCACCGAGCACGTCGGAAAGACCGGCCTTGTTGCCATCTACAGGAACGGCGACGGTCCCACCATCATGGTTCGCACCGAGCTCGACGCGCTGCCGATGGAGGAGAAGACCGGCCTGCCCTATGCCAGCCGCGACAAGCAGATCTGGCAGGGCCGCGAGACATTCGTCGCCCATAGCTGCGGCCATGACATCCACATGGCGAGCTGGGTCGGCACAGCGAAGACCCTGGTCGGCATAAAGGACCAGTGGCACGGTACGTTGATGTTCATCGCGCAGCCCGCCGAGGAAGAGGTCACGGGCGCAAAGGCGATGATCGACGATGGCCTGTTCACCCGCTTTCCGAAGCCCGACGCGGGTTTTGCCCTGCACGACGGCAGTGGAGCCTACGGCTCCGTGACCTATAGGGTCGGGGTCGGATCGTCGAATGTTGACGGTCTCTTCATCAGATTCGTTGGCCGCGGCGGCCATGGTGCGATACCGCAGGCGACCATCGATCCCGTGATGATGGCATCCCGCTTCGTCGTCGACGTGCAGAGCGTGATCAGCCGCGAAAAGGACCCGACCGAATTCGGCCTTGTCACCATCGGCGCGATCCACGCCGGCACCGCCGGCAACATCATTCCCGACGAGGCCAGGGTGATCGGCACGATCCGCAGCTTCAAGCCGCAGGTGCGCACCAGGATGCTGGCTGGGATCGAGCGGACGGCGAAGGCGGTGGCGGCGATGGCGGATGCGCCGGCACCCGAAATCCATCTCGACGAGGGGACCAAGGCGGTGATGAACGATGCCGCTGTCGTCGGCCAGGCCGAGCGGGTGCTGAAAGTGGCCTTCGGCGACAAGTTCAACGTCAGCCCGGCAAACACGACCAGCGAGGACTATTCAGAATATGTCAACGCCGGCGTGCCTTCGATGTTCTTCAACATCGGCGTCTATGAGCCCGACCGCGTCGCGGCCGCGCGTAACGGCAGCGGCCCGCCGCTTCCCGGCAACCACTCGCCGCAATTCGCCCCGGTGCCGAAACCGACCATCCGGACCGGCGTCACCGCGATGACGCTCGCCGTGCTGAGCGCCTTCGATCAAAGGGCGCGGGGGCAGTAGCTTCCTCGCATCAGTGTCTGCGGCTTGATGGGCTTCTCAGATGCGCAATTGCGCATCTGTGCTCACCGCTCCGCGCGGCGCCCCGGAATGACGCGAACGTGCTGAGAGTCGATCAAAAAACGAAAAAATCTTCCCGCCTCCCCCAATGGCGGAGTCCCCACGCGTCCCTATGTCTTCCCCAACGACACCCAGAACGGATACGGGGCGATGGCACAACGGCAACTCAAGCTTGGCGCGTTCATGCGCCCGATCAGCATCCACACCGGCGCCTGGCGCTATCCGGGGGCCTGGCCGGACGCCAATTTCAACTTCAGCCATATCAAGACGCTGATCCGGAAGCTCGAGGCCGGCAGGTTCGACGCCTTCTTCATGGCCGATCACCTCGCCGTGCTGAACATGCCGGTCAACGCGCTCAAGCGCAGCCACACCGTGACCTCGTTCGAGCCGTTCACGCTGCTGTCGGCGCTGTCCGCCGTCACCGAGCGCATCGGCCTGATCGCGACGGGCTCGACGACGTTTGACGAGCCCTACCACGTGGCGCGCCGCTTCGCCTCGCTCGACCATCTCAGCGGCGGGCGCGCGGGCTGGAACATCGTCACCACCTCGAATCCGGACGCGGCGCTGAATTTCGGCCTCGACGACCACATGGAGCATGCCGAGCGCTACAAGCGCGCCCGCGAGTTCTACGACGTGGTCACGGGCCTCTGGGATTCCTTCGCCGACGACGCCTTCGTGCGCGACGTCGAAAGCGGCGTGTTCGTCGATCCCGCGAAGATGCACGTGCTCGACCACAACGGCAAATATCTGAAGGTGCGCGGCCCCCTCAACATCGCGCGGCCGGTGCAGGGCTGGCCGGTGATCGTGCAGGCCGGCGCATCGGAGGACGGCAGGCAGCTTGCGGCGGAGACGGCGGAAGCCGTGTTCACCGGCGGCGGCCCCCTCGCCGACGGCCAAAAACTCTATGCCGACATCAAGGGCCGCATGGAGAAGATCGGCCGCGATCCCGAACATCTCAAGATTCTTCCCGGCGCCTTCGTCGTGGTCGGCGACAGCGTCGATGAGGCCAAGGAGAAGCGCGCGCTGCTCGACAGCCGCGTGCATTACGACAGCGCCATCGCCTCGCTCTCGGTCATCCTCGGCACGGACGCCTCGGGCTTCGATCCGGACGGACAACTGCCGGAGATTCCGGAGACCAACGCCAGCAAGAGCGGCCGCCAGCGCATGGTCGACCTCGCCAGGCGCGACAAGCTCACAGTGCGCCAGCTCGCCCAGCGCGTCGGCGGCTATGGCGGGTTGTCCTTCGTCGGCACGGCCAAGACCATCGCCGACCAGATGGAGGAATGGCTGGTCGGGCGCGGCTCCGACGGCTTCAACATCATGTTCCCGTTCCTGCCGGCCGGCCTCGACGATTTCGTCGACAAGGTGGTGCCGGAGCTGCAGCGGCGCGGGATTTTCCGCAAAGAGTATGAAGGGGCCACTTTGAGGGAGAATCTGGGCCTGCCGCGGCCGAAAAACCGGTTCTTCGAGGCGTAATGGGACCGTTTTGGGTGGTTTTCCGGGTGTGAAACCTTGACATCAGGCGGTTTCTGGCTAGGTTGCCGGCCAATGCGGGCCGTTTGGCCGGCTCCAGATTCCCTTCATTCCTGAGGTTCTGAACATGGCCAAAGCGGTCACCATCAAGGTCAAGCTCGTGTCCTCGGCTGACACCGGCTTCTACTACGTCGCCAAGAAGAATTCGCGCACCATGACCGACAAGCTGGTCAAGAAGAAGTACGATCCCGTCGCGCGCAAGCACGTCGAATTTCGCGAAGCCAAGATCAAGTAAGAAGATCAAGTAAGATCGCGGAATAAGCTACGGACTTTTGACGGGGCCTCACGGCCCCGTTTTTATTTTGCGGCTCACGTCTCGGACGGCCGGCTCAGTCGTTGCGTAAAGCGGTGTCGGACCGAACACGCGTCACTTCGGCTGCATCGATCGGGGCAGCGGCACCACCCCAGCTATTTCTGACAAAGCTGAGCACCGCCGCGACCTGGCGATCATCGAGCTGCCAGCCGTAGGACGGCATGCCGGGTGCCGTCGGCTCGGCCTTGGTGCCGACGCTTCGCGCACCACGGAGCACCATTCGGATTGCCGTTGTGGGATCATTTGATTGCACCATCGTAGACTCTGCGAGGGCGGGAAACAGGTGTGGAACGCCCTTGCCTTCGATCCCGTGGCAGGCGGAACATTGGTCTCGGTAGATCGCGCCTCCGGCCGCCATCACGTTCGCACCCACCGGGGCAAGCCTCGCCTCATCCTTGTTGCCCGGCAATGATTTCAGATACGTCGCAATAGCCTTCGTATCCTCATCCTTCATCCTGGACGTCGACAGCTCGACGGCCTCCGCCATCGGCCCTGTCGCAGCGGTAGCGCGATTGTGCCCCGTCTTGAGGTAGAGCGCGACATCGTCTGCCGTCCAACTGCCCAGTCCTGTCCGCCGGTTGTTGGTGATGTCAGGCGCCGACCAGCCCTGGAGATTTGCTCCCTGCAGATATTGATCGGTTCGGTCGCCTCCGAGCAGCGTCTTCGGCGTGTGACAGGCTCCGCAATGCGCCGGCCCGTCGACGATGAACTTGCCGCGATTCCATTCGGCGGATTTGGTCGGGTCCGGCTTGTATTCACCTGCCGTGAAGTAGAGCGCGTTCCACACGATCATCGTTGAGCGGATATTGAATGGAAACGGAAGCGTATCCGCGTTGCGCGAATTTCGGACCGGCTCCAGCGAAGTCAGATAGGCCCGGATTGCCATCACATCGTCACGCGACATCCGGGTGTACGCATTGTAAGGCATGGCCGGATAGAGATGCGCGCCGGTTCGTCCGATACCCTTTCTCACCGCGGCATCGAATTGATCGTCGCTCCAGGCTCCAATGCCCGTTTCCAGATCGGGCGTGACATTGGGCGATATGATGTTGCCGAACGGCGTTTCGATCGGCCGCCCACCCGAAAACGGCTTGCCGCCGGGAACGGTATGGCAGCTGGCACAGTCCGACAGGATCGACAGATAGCGCCCGCGTTCGATCTGGGTGAACTCTTGCATGTTTGCGGAGCCGGCATGCGCGCGGCCAGCCAGCGACGCCGAAGCGAGCACTGCGCAAACGAGCGTGCATACGCGAGGAATCCTACGCATCGACCAGCCTTCCGGGATTCTTGAGGTACTGGTTCCGGATCGCGGCCGCCGACCAATAAGCGAGCGCGCCGACCGTGAGCGTCGGGTTGTAGCCGGCGTTCTGCGGAAAGGCGCTTGCCCCCATCACGAACAGATTCGGGACATCCCAGCTCTGCAGATATTTGTTGAGGACGCTTGTCTTGGGATCGGCCCCCATGATCGCACCGCCGTTGAGATGCGTCGTCTGGTAGGTCGTTATGTCGTATGGCGCGGTTCGATACTGCACGGCGAGCTTTTCAGCGCCCATCGCCTTAATGATCTCGGCGAACTTGTCGGTGAGAAACTTGTTCTGCTTGATCTCGTTCTCCTTGAGATCCATCGTGATCCGCATCAGCGGACGCCCGAACCGGTCCTTATAGGCGGGGTCGAGATCCAGGTAGATGTCGCGGTAGGCGTAGAAGCTGCCATGCACACCGGTGCCGGGCTTGACCGTGCTGAGATAATTGTCCTTCACCGCCTTCTTCCAGTCGGCGCCCCATGCCGGCGTTCCCGGCGGCACCAGGGTGCTTTCGATCGGACGAGCACCTGTCTGCACCTGGCCGACATAGCCGCCGCCGACGAAACCATGCGGCCCGTGATCGAAATTGTCGCCGTTGAACTCGTCGATACACATCCCGATCGAACCCGATGCGATGAACGGGTTGAAGTTGAACTTCTTGTTGTCGAAGAAGCCATTGACCGACGAGATCGTCTGGTGGGTGTAGTTTCGGCCGACGACCCCAGTGTTGGTGACGGGGTCGTAGGGCTGCCCGATTTGCGAATGCAGAAGAAGCTGCACGTTGAACATCGTGTAAGCCGACAGGATCACGAGGTCGGCCTGCTGCTCCCATTCTTCGCCGCTCGAGTCCACGAATGTCACGCCGGTAGCGCGCTTGCCTGAACGATCGACATTGATCCTAACAACCTCTGAATTGTCGCGGAGGCTGAAGTTCGATTTTCGAATGAGATGCGGCAGGATGGTTGTTTGCGGGCTGGCCTTGGAATAATTGCCGCAGCCAAACCACTCGCAGAAGCCACAATAGGTGCAGGGGCCAAGGCGCATGCCCAGCGGGTTCGTATAGGCTTGCGAGAGATTGCCCGAAGGCTGCGGGAACGGCTTGTAGCCGAGCTCGCGCGCGGCTTTCCCGAACAGCGTATGGCTGAACGGCTGGGCCTGCGCCGGGGTCGGATAAGGACGGGACCGCGGCCCTTCGAACGGATTGCCGCCGTCCATGATCTTGCCGCTCAGATTTCCGGCCGTCCCCGACGTGCCGCACAGATATTCAAAGCGATCGTAAAGCGGCTCGAGCTCGTCATAGGTCACGCCCCAATCCTGGATCGTCATATCCGGGGGCAGGAACGCCGCGCCATAGCGTTCGGTCAGATGTGTCTTCAGCACGAAATCCGACGGGAGAAACCGCCACATTTCGGCATTCCAGTGCACGCCCCCGCCACCGACGCCGTTCGGCGGCATGAACGCGCCCCAGCTCCGGATCGGCAGCGCCGTCTGGTCCATCTTGTTGCGGAACGTGAACGTCAGCTGGTCCGGACGCAGGAACAGCTCGTGCCGGATGCGATAACGAAGTTCGTCCTGCATGTAGCCCGGCGGAAAATCCGTCGGCGCGTCGCGCCATGGACCGCGCTCGAAAGCGATGACCTCGAGCCCCTCGTCGGTCAGCTCATTAGCCATGATCGCGCCGGTCCAGCCGAAACCGACGATGACGACGTCTTTCCTGGGAAGCCTTCGGGACATGCTACGACCTCGTCCATTGCGCGTTGCCGGTCATGCCAACCGGCGGCAGCGGAAAGCGCTCGTTGTGGCGGTTCACCCAATCGAGATAGTTGTAGCGCGCGCCCGGATAGCCGATCATCTTCCACGCGACCATGTCGCGGTTCCCGCCATAGATCGGGTCCGCGAAAAATCCCATCTGGGCGTCCTTGACGAGTTGCGTGAAGAACGCCTTGCCGTCGACGCCGTCGAGCTTGAGCTCGCCCTTGTCGACCGCCTTCAGAAGCGCGATCCTGTCGTCGCCGGAGAGCTCGGCGAAGGGCTTTCCACCACTGTGCTGCTTGCACGCACGATCGAATGCAGCGAGACCGTCCCGATAATCCTGTGCCGGACCGTTCGCCGACTGATGGCCCTGATTCTTCAGGCCGGCCTGAAACGGTGGGCGCACATACAATCCCTCCTGCCGGCCGTAAGGCCCAGCCAGCTGCCGGTCGATGAACACGGCGCAGCCGGCATCCTTGCCGCCCGGCGTCTCCGGATCCGGCGGGATGATGCAATCAACGAGTGCCTCCATGGCTCTGCCTTCTTCGCCGTTGAAGAACTCCCACGGCCCAAGCTTGATTGGCGGCGGCGGATTTCCCGCATTTGGAGCCCAGGGCAACCTCCCTGCGATTGTGGCGGCTTTGACGGTCGTCGCGCTGAACAGCAGCAGGGCCGTCCCAGCAAGAAATTCCCTGCGTCGCAGGCCGATCATTGTGGGCGTCCCCTGTTTCATTTTTTCTTCCTCGTCGGTCCACCGCGCTGGAACTTCGATGAGCTTTCGGAGAAGTGAAACGCCTCCACGTCGCTCACGACCTGCATCTATCGGTCATGATCGACAACAATTGCCCGTGAACACCTCACCGACTCTCAACGCGCGGCTTCTCGTTGTACGATCGCAAATTGATCGCGTATTTCACGAAGCCGGCGCGTTTCCAAAAAAACACGGAGCCGATTGCTGCGAGCAGGCAGCGGAATCTCGCGGCAAGTCTCCTGTGTCCCGGACGCGCTGCAGTGCGCAACGCTGCTGCGCTGCGTCCGGGGCACGAGACTGAAGTAGACGCGCGGCTCCTTCTCCACGCCGTCGTTGCGAGGAGCTCTTGCGACAGAGCAATCCAGAGCCGTTCCGCCGAGGGCCACGCTTTGTGTGGATGGCGAGTTTATAGGCAGATGCCACCTCAACCCTCGGTTGCCCAATCCGAAATGTATGTTACCGTGCATTTACCGGGGCGGCATCTCCGTCCCGAATTTGGGAAGGACATGCTCATGAAATTCTCGTCAAGCTTTGTCGTGCCCTCAGCCGTCGCTGTCTTATCAACTGCCTTGCTGTGCGCCCCGGCAGCGTCGCAAATCCCGACTGGGTCCGCCGCCACGATTCCCCCTGTCACGGTCGACGCGCCGAAACAGGTGGCAAAGCCGCACGTGTCGGAGCGGGGAGCAAACACAACGGCGCCGCGTCGGACTGCGTCAACCGCTCGAACGTCAACCGCGAGCACGCCTTCGTATGCGCCGGGCTCGGTGATGGGGAGGATTGCCAGCCTGGAGAAAGTCGCCAGCAGCTGCAACGGTGGCTGTGCATCAAGCTTCCCAAGCGGCAAAGATCCCTGGGTCGGATGCAGCGAGTCGGGCGGCGGTACGAACTATGGACCTTTCTCGCCAACGTGCCGAGACACCATCACCCATACATCCTACGAGGGTTGCGTTGAAACCAAGGTGTTCCTGGGCGAAAACCGAAACAAGGCCCACTGGTTTTGCAGCAGCCTGCAGGCCGGCAACAGGTTTAAAGTCGCCGAACTCAAGCGATCAGGACGTCGCTAGTCCATACCGCCCGCGGGCTTTCTGTTTCAGTTGAACCTGGACCCGATGTCGGCCAGCGCTGGCCGCAGCTAGCCCAGCGTCGCCCGCCGGTCGCGCGCAAGCGCACCGGCGAGGTGACGCTGAGCTGCGCCCGGAGCACGAGAGCATGACGGCGGTGGACCATTCTCTTGCGTTCCGCAAGCAAACGATTCTTTCTGCATTTGAACGACGAGACCGCGTCAGGTCGCGGGTATGCGATCAAGCGAGCTTGTTCAGCGCAGATGTCGATCCAACTCCTCTCGCACCGGCAGCACGATTGCACCGGGCAATGATGGAGATGGACCATGACTGGACTTAAAATTCTCGCTGCCGTGGCTTTGTTGTCGGGCCTGACCGCAAGCGCCGCCTACGCGCAATCCGGCTTTGCGAGCAGCCATCCCGATACGTACGAGGCCGAGAACCCCAATCGCAACCTGAACGGCACGCTGACGCCGGCCGGTCGGCTGGGCCTCGAATTGCCGGATGGCGCAGCTCCTGCGCAAGGCGCGGACAGCGCCATGGCTCGCGCGGATGGCACTGCTTCACGTTCCTGCGCGGAGCGTTATCGATCCTACGATCCGGCGACGAGCACCTACCTCGGGTGGGACGGCAACCGCCATATTTGCAGGTAACGCAAAGCCGCAAGTCACCGGATCACGTGGATGTCCGAACGGATGGCCAGATGACCCGGTTGGATTCGAGGCGCCGTCGAGATGGCGTCTCGAACTTTCCATGACGCGTTGCGCATCACGGCCAACGCGTGACTCTCCTCGGATCCTCATGCTCCTCGTTCTGCCGGAGGAGACGCCTCGGGTGCCGACGCTTGTGACAGCGCGCCCCCCGAAGCGCCGCGTCGCGTCCAAGGCACGAGCGAAGAAGTAGATGTATGCTCCTGAATTGTCGCGTCCGCCATGCGCATAGAAGACGACGTTGATACCTGGTCGCTCCATGTCAACGATGGGCCATAAGCGGAAGTCGAAACATGAAGCTTCAAGACGCGACGTCGGTCACCGAAACTCAGTCGAAGACCGCCAAAGTCTTGTCATCGCGGACCTCGAAGAAGCGAGCCGCGATGACCTCACGCTCCGAGCCGCCGGCCTTTGTCGCCAGCATACAGGCGACATAGTCGGGACGTTTCGCATTCGGCTGCGACGTCATCGATTCGACCCAGGATGCCGCCAGAATGCGGCACACTTTGCGGGAGAGCAGGCGCACCCAGAAACTGGCGTCGACGCGCGCAAAGCCGACCAACGCGGTATACGGGCCCCCATCGGATTGCATCAGGCAAATCGAGCTCGTATCGACACGAAGGTCCGAAGAGTACAACGGAAACCCGAACTCAGGTGGTTTGGGGGAATGGCAGTGAGCCGGCCGCCATTCACGGTTGCCAAATTCAAGCGCCTCCGCCGGGGCCGTCTTCGCGAAGCGAGCCTTGACCTTGTCGACGGTCTGGCCCGGCTCAACAGGATCTTTTGGTTCGATCGAAAGCTCGAACGGAAAGCTCTCCACGTTCGACACCATGAACACGCCAAGAAAGCCGTAAACGGAAAATCCAAAGGGACGTGTTTCGACAACCTTGTCTCCGACACGGGCCACCCATGTCAGCCCATGGGAAGACATCGACGCATATGTCGATGCATCCGGTCCATACTTGGCTTTGGCCGCGCGATTCCATTCGTCGATGTGTGAGAGGTCCGCCTTTTCCGATGTTGTAACATCGAAATAACCAGTCCGGCGCGAATGCGGGACAGGCCAATCCGTCACCAGGAGGGCAGCGGAGATTGCTGCCGCCCCGCAAAGCGCTGCCGCCACGATCACTTTCTTAAGCACCGGCGTCACCGATTGACTGAGCGACAAGACCATTGCGGCAGCTGAGATTCCCGCCGAACGTTGCATGCCCCTTTCGTTGATTGAATCCGTCAACCTAAGCAACCAAAGGTTAAGGTCCGGTATCTGCAGCATGTGACGGTGCTGATGGCCGCTCTGGCTCACAAGCTGCCATCGCGAAGAACCAGCACGGCGTCCGCTGTAAGCTCCCAAGCTGAAGTTAGTGAGCACCGCCCCGCCTCCGCCGTCGGCAACACCGGCGCCGGCGGCCGCGACGGCCGGATCACCGTGAGCCAGATCCCGAAGATATTGAACGCATTTTAGAAGCTCTCAGCGAAGCAGGAATTTGGCTTGAGGGAGAGTGAAGCAGGTGACCCTGGCGATGTAGACAGTTGACCACGAACGGACATCCGGCACGCTTCCCAATCGCGCGAAAACGCGGTCATATGGCGTCCGGGTACACTTGGCGTTTTGGGGCGAGAGTGTTCCGCTTGCACAGGGAGAATGCGCGTGAAGGAACTCGCTGGAAAGACTGTGTTCGTAACCGGTGCAGCGTCAGGCATTGGACTGGGGATCGCGACCGCCTTCGCCCAAGCGGGGGCGAAGGTCATGCTTTGCGACATTGAAGAAGCGGCTCTGTCCGCAGCGCTCGAGCAACTGAGGCTCACCAACGTCGATGTCGACGGCGTGAAAGCGGACGTTTCACTCAAAGCCGAACTCGTGGCGGCCGCCGAAGCCACGACTGCCCGCTATGGCAAGGTGCATATCCTCGTCAACAACGCAGGCGTCGGCGCCGGTGGGCCTTATGGCGCCTGGACCGAGGCGTCGTGGAACTGGACCATGGGCGTCAACCTGATGGCGACCATTTGGGGGATCGAGATTTTCGGGCCGTTGATCGAGCAGCATGGCGAGGGTGGACACATCGTCTCCACAGCCTCGATCGCTGGCCTCATTTCAGGGGAGAGCAATGCATACAACGTCTCCAAGTATGGCGTTGTCGCGCTGTCCGAGGGCCTGCGGCGTGAACTCGCGCCCCGAGGGATTGGCGTATCGGTGCTGTGTCCAGGGATCATCCGCACTCAAATCATGGACTCGAGACGCAATCTCCCCAAACGCTTCGAGGGGGCGCTTCCTGCCTTGCCGACTTCGGGCCCACGTGCCGAGTGGATCAATATGCTCCGGGAACGCATCTCTCAGGGCATAGAACCCAACTATGTCGGCGAACTCGTCCGCGAAGGCGTCGAAAAGGACTTGCCATATATCTTCACCGACCTCGAATTTGAGCCGATGATCGAAGCGCGCTTCGCCGCAATCAAGCAAGGCTTTGACCACATCCGCGGGCGCACGCCGAAACGTTGAGCGCGCAGCCCTTCCACCAGCCTTAGCGGCTAACACGAATATTCGGATAGGGCTGAAACCGGCTTCAAAGCCGTTGCGCAGTGGACCGCCAATGTCTCAGTTGGATCACAATGCGAAGAACTCAGAGTGAGCAAAGTCAGTCCGCTCTACCTCACCAGGCGGACCTCAATGAAAGGTGTCGCCACTTCGCTGATGGGCCAGAAGCGGACGACGAGACCGAGCGTCTTGGCATCCCCAAGGCCAACGATAAGCTCGAACTTCTCCGGTGACTGCGTCCATCTGGGCTTGCCTTACGAACCCACTGACTACACGCTACCCAAATGAGCAGATTCCACGCCCGAGGTAAGGTCGTGATCGGCGCCACGGCACTCCGTGCGCTTGTGCTGACTGCAGCTTTTTTCGCGGCGTTGTCGCCGGCCACCTGCCTTGGCGAAAACAGCAACCGCTTGCCGGCCAAGGCTACAAAGGAGCTACCACCCGAGTTGCTCTCGCTGCTCCGACAAAAGAAGATGCCAAAATACTCGCCTATCCTTGTGCGCGTCTTCAAGCAAGAGGCGGAGCTCGAAGTCTGGAAACAGGACACCACCGGCCTCTTCAAAATCCTCAAGGTGTACCCGATCTGTCGGTGGTCGGGGGATCTCGGGCCGAAACTGAAGGAGGGTGACCGTCAGGCTCCAGAGGGGTTCTATACGATTACTCCCGAGCTGATGAATCCCAACTCCGATTACCATCTCGCGATCAACGTCGGCTTTCCCAACAGCTTCGACAAGGCAAACAATCGCGACGGCAGCTTACTCATGATCCATGGCGACTGCTCATCGAGCGGTTGCTATGCCATGACCGACGAACAGATAAGCGAGATCTATTCGCTAGCGCGGGACTCCCTCGGCGGCCGACCGTCCTTTCAAGTCCAGGCTTATCCATTCCGCCTCACGCCGGCAAACCTGGCGCAGCATCGAAATAGCCCGAACCTCTCCTTCTGGAAAATGCTCAAAGTCGGCAACGATCACTTCGAGAGGACGCATCTCGAACCTAAGGTGGACGTGTGCAATCGACGCTATGTGTTCGATGCGCAAGCTCCACCAAATTCGCCGTATCCTCTCGTGTTCAGTCCCACCGATAAATGCCCCGCGTTTGTCGTGGATTCCAAAATTGCGCGGCGGGCGCTTGAGAAGCAACGTACCGACGAACTCGAATTCGCGCGATTGCTCAATGACAACGTGCCGGCAGCCCCGATCTATAGCGGACTGGACGGCGGAATGAACGAGGCTTTTCTTGCAAAGTATCTGGTCAGAGTGACGCTTGCGAAAGTGATGCCGTATGCATCTTATCTGCCGCAACTGCCGCCAATCCCCTGGGTCACCAACGATGGTTCGTTGACGAGTAGATGGTTTGGCACCTCGTTCTCGAAACCGATTGCATGTGATCTGGCTCGTTCCAGCTTCCTGTCGACCGTCGTGGAAGGAGACGACGGGTGCTAGAGCGCCCGGTCTACTTCAGGCTTGCATCCCCGCGCTCGCTATCAGCCCATGCTTCCCGGCATGAAGCAGCGCGGCTTCGGATGACCATCTAGGTAGTAAGGCCAGACCATCGTACGGCCAGCGCGGTTCGGTCCATCCACGACAGCTTCGTTCGGAACATCAACCCACTCGCCATCAAGGCGTACGCGATAGTGACCGTCCTTAGTTTCCCAATCGGCGTCATCAACGCGCTTCGCATCACTGCCATCGCAGCAAGGCCCTTTGCCACTGTGCAAGCTCTCATACCAGCTGTTCAACTCGGGGTGCTGATAATCGTGGGCGCGAGCGTGACCGATTGTAAAGATCGGCAGCATGACAGTGAATACAGCAAGCGCTGCATGCCGAAGGTGATTGTTCATCTTACTCCTAATCCCGCAGTGGAAGTCCCACACGCCGAACACGTCAAGGCACGCCAAACTTGGGCCCGTAGTAGCCACTCCAGGGCCACACACATCGCCGCCCCGGTACCGCAGAGTTTAAGCTTGCTCACTCACCACCGGATATGAAAGGCCAACAGTGCTTGTATTCTCTCTGGAGATGGAGAATCGATCGACCGATTAAAGGAATATTTCGTCACATCGTTTTCAACGATGCGCGATGTCGACGCGTCGTATGATCACGAGTTCCGGCGCATGCTGAAGAAGTTGAGTTTGGCCCTAAGCACGCCCTCCGCATCGCAGCGCCCGGTCCGCAATCTCAACGACGCAGCAGTATCTCCGTCCGAGATGACAAATCCGCCTGCTCCGATCGTCAACCCGCTATTAATTTCGATGTCGGCACAGTAGGCGGATATCGCTGCGACCACGACGCACGTCCGCTTCGGGTCCCCCCCGAAGAACTCGGGCTGAGCATATCAAGTCTGCTTCAGCCCCAAGGAGCGGACATCTAGCGGACATGCCGGGTCGACCGCTTGGGGCCAAATCCGGACCTTCCCGTGGGCCAGGCAGAGACTTCGTTTCACATGTTCCCCAGACTCGTCAGGTGACGTAGAATGTCGTTGCCCTTAAAGTGGGATGTGCCGAAATCACCGTCTGGGCAAACGAGCAGCACTGGTGCCATCGGCAAGCACGCTCTCTTAGAAGCCGTTCTTTTTTCGGTTTCGACCACCGTTCACCACGAACTTTGCGCGCTGCTTATGCGGCGGCTCGTTCGGTAACGTCGGGAGAAAGCGATGAGCAAGATCGATCGAAGGTCCGCACTGGGAATCGCGTTGGCAGCGGCCTCGGCTGCCATGGTCAGGCCAGCCGCCGCTCAAACCACAGGCTACAAGGATATGACGCCTTGGCCAGGTGTCGTGGTGCGTGAATATGAAGGCGAGACACCATCCCTGATCCCAGGTTTTAAGACCGTCTCAATGCGCGATGTCATCATGCAGCCGGGGGCGAAGACCATGGGGCCCCCGATGATGAATGCCATGATCTGCCATATCACCGAAGGGGAGCTTCGGCTTGAGCAGGACGGAAAGACCTTTACGGGCAAGAAGAATTTTGTCTGGACCTGCAACAAGGAAACAAAAGAACAGGCGTACAACGACGGGAATGTGGTCGCGATTATGCGGATCACGGACCTGAAAGCTTAGGGCCCATGTGGAGGAGCGGATGGCGCACGCGACGACGCGCCATCCGCCTGCAGGATCATGAATTGTTGCAACGTCACAGCCGGAGAAAAGTTCGTCCGCGCGCCAAGCTTCGGGTCACACGCTGCCATCACGACGAAACAGCACGGCGTCCCCTGCAAGCTCCCTCTGACGTTCGCGAGCACCGCCCCGCTACGCCGTCCGCAGCACCGGCGACGGCGGCTGCGACGGCCGGATCAGCGCGAACGCGACCTGGATGATTCCGCCGGCCAGGCCCAGCGCCACGCCGATGCGCCAGGCCATGGTGTAGGAGCCGAGCGTGTCGTAGAGCACCCCTCCTCCGTAGGCGCCGAGGAAGCTGCCGATCTGGTGGCTCATGAAGGCGAGGCCCTGGATCATCGCCTGCCAGCGCAGGCCGAACATTTCGGCGACGGCGCCGGCGACCAGCGGGCCGACGCCCATCCAGAGGAAGCCCATGATGGCGCCGAACAGCAGCGTCGAGAACGACGTCGCCGGCAGCATGAAATACCAGGCGAGCGCGAGCGAGCGCAGGATGTAGATGCCGCCCAGCAGCGCCAGCTTGTTCCAGCGCTGGCCAGCCCAGCCGAAGAACAGCGAGCCCAGCACGTTGAAGCCGCCGATCATGCCGAGCGTCTGCGCGCTCAGCATCGGATCGAGGCCGCAGATCGCCAGATAGGACGGCAGATGCGTGGTGAGAAACACGAGCTGCATGCCGCAGACGAGATAGGCGCAGGTCATCACGACGAAGGACGCGTTGCCGAACGCCGTCTTCGCTGCCGTCGCGGCGGTGGCATCCCCGATGTCGTCGGCGGCAGGCTTCGGCAGCGGAATCGCGTCGATGCGGCCGGCATACCAGGCCGCAGGGATCATCAGCACCGACATGATCACGAAACCGGCGAGCCCGACGCGCCAGCCAAATCCTTCGTTGAGCAACTGCCCGATCGGCGCCGACAGCAGCGCGCCGAGCGAACCCGCGCCGGAGACGATGCCGAGCACGGTGGAGCGGACGGTCTCGGGCACAGCGCGCGCGGCCACCGACATCGCGATCGCCGCCGCGGTGCAGGCGAGCGAGGTGCCGATCAGCACGCCGGCGCCGATCATGATGCTGACGAGCCCGTTCGCGGTCGCCATCAGAATGAGGCCCACGATGTACATCAGCGAGCCCACGATCATGATCGGGCGGAAGCCGTAGCGCACCGTCATCGCGCCGGCGAGCGGCTGGAGAAAGCCCCAGGCGAGGTTCTGCACGGCGAGCGCCAGCGTGAAATCCGAGATCGAAATGTGGATGTCATGCGTCAGCGGCTGCATGAAGATGCCGAGGCTCTGCCGCAGCCCCATGCTCAGTGTCAGCATGATCGAGGCGCCGATCAGGATGGGTAATGTCGGACGCAGAACCTGCAAAAGGGGCATATTTTTCTCCCTCGTCGGCGCGACGCGCGCGCCGGCGTCTGCAATTCTCGATGTTTTTAGTTACACAGACCTGTGTACTTAGGCTATGAAAGGTGCACGCTGTCAAGCGAACAGGACGCACGCTGCCGCATGGCTCCCCCGCCCACACCACAGACGATGAAGGAGCGGATCCTCGAAACCGCCGACAAGCTGTTCTATCTGCAAGGCATTCGCGCCATCGGCGTCGACACCATCGCGGCCGAGATCGGGATCTCCAAGCGCACGCTCTACAACCACTTCCCCTCCAAGGGCGCGCTGATCGCGGCCTATCTGGAGCGCCGCTTCGTCAAGCCGCGCCCCTCCGACAAGCCCCCGGCCGAGCAGATTCTTGGCACCTTCGATTCGCTGGAGCGGCGCTTTGCGGCCAAGGATTTTCGCGGCTGCCCGTTCGTCAATGCGGTCGCCGAGCTCGGCCCAAAGGACCGCGCCGTGAAGAAGATCGCAATCGCCTTCAAGGAAAGCCGCCGCGTCTGGTTTCGCGAGCGGTTGAACGAGCTCGGCGTCACGGAGGCGGATGCGCTCGCGACACAGCTGGTGCTCCTGGTCGACGGCTCGATCGCGCAGGACCTCGTGCGCGACGACCCCGCGATGGCCCGCGCGGCGAAGGAAGCGGCGAAGGTGCTGCTGCGGAATGCCGGGGTGGATGTGGGTGATGCGGAGAAGCCGGCAACGGCAGCCAAGCGCACGCCACACTGAGCACTGCTGCCGCATCACTCGGTGTCATCACCCGCGAAAGCGGGTGATCCAGTATTCCAGCGGCGGTTGTGATTGAACCGAGAGGCCGCGGCGTACTGGATTCCCCGCCTTCGCGGGGAATGACAGCGGAGCTTGTGGAACAGCGGAGTTTGGGGAGAGGGCTTCGCGCAACAACCGCGCCCTGCCCGATCCTATCAAAATGCTCCTGTTTCGCCCGACGTGTCAAACGCCCGGGCAATCGGCATAGGTCCGCCTAGCTACCCGCATAAGCCATTGATCCGGCTAACGCCGGCTACTGTGCATGGGGTTGTTTTCGCAGTTTTTGTTGCAGGCGGCCTCACGCCGCCTGCGACACCACGCGATTGCGGCCGTCGTGCTTGGCGCGGTAGAGCGCGGTGTCGGCGCGCTTGAGGACGTCGGCGACCGCCTCGCCCTTCTGCTCCAACGTGGTGAGGCCGATCGAGATCGTGACCTCGATGCGCTTGGTGCCCTTGTGGACGGCGAACGGCTCGCCCGCGATCGAGCGGCGCAGGCGCTCGGCGACCATGCCGGCGACGTGGAGATCGGTCTCCGGCATCACGATGACGAACTCCTCGCCGCCGTAGCGGCAGGCCAAGTCGATGCCGCGGATCGACTTGCGCACGCGCACCGCGAACTCGCGCAGCACGTCGTCGCCGGCGTCGTGGCCGTAATTGTCGTTGATCGACTTGAAATAGTCGATGTCCAGAATCATCAACGCCAGGGGCTTGCCGCGGGTCGAGGCTTGGTCAGCGAGCGTCGCCAGATGGCTCTCCATGTAGCGGCGATTGTGCAGGCCGGTGAGCGCATCCGTGATCGCCATCTCGATCGAGTTCTGCACGTTGTCGCGCAAATGATCGGTGTAACGGCGGCGGCGGATCTGCGTGCGGGCGCGCGCCAGCAGCTCGGTCTTGTCGATGGGACGCAGCAGGTAGTCGTTGACGCCGATCTCGAGGCCGCGAAGCAGCCGGGTCGAGTTCTCGGGGTCCGCGATCGCCAGGATCGGCACGTGGCGCGTGCGCTCCAGCGAGCGCGCCTGGCTGCACAGCCGCAGCCCGTCGAAATTGTTGAGGTCGAGCGAGACGATCAGCAGGTCGTAATTGCCCTCGGCGGCGTGGAACAGCGCTTCGGTCGGGTTCGGCTCGACGTCGATGGTGTGCTCCGCGGCGAGGATCGTCGCCAGCCGCTCATAGGAGGACTGACGGTCGTCGACCAGCAGAATGCGGCCGCCCCGGCCGGTGTCGGCCACGGCGCTGCGTTCGGGCGCCTGCATGCCGATCTCGAGCGAGGTGATGGCGCGCATGCGCAGCTCATCGGTCATCATCTTCAGCCGCGTCAGCGAGCGCACGCGCGCGATCAGCACGACGTCGGAGACAGGCTTTGTCAGGAAATCATCGGCGCCGGCTTCCAGCCCGCGATTGCGGTCGGCGGGGCTGTCGAGCGCGGTGACCATCACGACGGGGATGTGGTGCGTCGCCGGATCGGTCTTGAGACGGCGGCAGACTTCAAAGCCGTCCATGTCGGGCATCATCACGTCGAGCAGGATGATGTCGCATTCGGCGCGGCTGGCCAGCGCCAGCGCCTCGGTGCCGTTCGAGGCGGTCATCACGTCGAAATATTCGGCGGACAGGCGAGCTTCGAGGAGTTTGACGTTGGCGGGAACGTCATCGACAACCAGGATACGCGCGGACACTTTGAACTCACTTCCTATCCGATAAAACGCCGGACCGTCTCAATGAATTTGCCGACCGAGATCGGCTTGGACAAATAGGCCTCGCAGCCGCCCTCGCGGATGCGCTCTTCGTCGCCCTTCATCGCGAACGCCGTGACCGCGACGACGGGAATGGCGCGCAGCTCCGGATCGTCCTTGATCCAGCGCGTGACCTCGAGCCCCGAGACCTGCGGCAATTGGATATCCATCAGCACGAGGTCGGGCCGCATCTTGCGAACGAGGTCGAGCGCCTCGTAGCCGTTGCTGGTGCCGGAGGTCTGGTAACCGTGTGCCTCCAACAGGTCGCGGAAGAGCTTCATGTTGAGCTCGTTGTCTTCCACGATCAGGACGGTCTTAGCCATCCCGCCCTCCTGATTGGCACGAAGCCCTATACATGTGACGCCTCAGGCGCCGCTCGCCGGCGCTTCGAAAACTGGATTCAAACTAGCCTCAGATTCGCTTGAGTTTCGTTAAACTCGAGGGCCGACTTTCTGCGATGTGGTTTCCGGTTGCTTGTCGGCGGTCTTGAGACTCGGGCATGATGGTTTCAAAGTAGACACCGAAAGTTAACGGAAAGGCAAACCGAACCCTTGAAAAAGCCTGTTCACAACCCTCGCGAAGTCGCTGAAATCGTTGCGATTCAGGCGCTCTCCTTCGTGGCCGGCGATCCGGAGCGGCTTGGCCTGTTCCTGGCTGAGACAGGCGTCGGTCCTGAGACCCTGCGCAATGCCGCCTCGGACCCGAATTTCCTCCTCAGCGTGCTCGATTTCGTGATGCGCGATGACGCCACCGTGAAGGCCTTTGCCTCGACCGCGGAGCTGCATCCGACCAACGTTGCTGCGGCGCGGCAGGTGCTGGGCGACGCGCTCGGCGACCCCTCCTGGGAGCGCGACGTGCCGTGACCGTCCCCGATACGGCCGGACCCCGCTGCTTCTGCCGGGATTGTCTGGCCGATCTGGATATGGGCGTGCGGCGCTGCTCCGCCTGCGGTTCCCCTCGCCTCGTCCGCCACCGCGAGCTCGCAGGCCTGACCATCGCCCATATCGACTGCGACGCCTTTTATGCGACGGTCGAGAAGCGCGACAACCCTGATATCGCCGACAAGCCCGTCATCATCGGCGGCGGCAAGCGCGGTGTGGTGTCGGCCGCCTGCTACATCGCGCGGACCTATGGCGTGCGCTCGGCCATGCCGATGTATAGGGCGCTCGAGGCCTGCCCGCATGCGACCGTGATTCCGCCCGACATGGCCAAGTACGTCCGTGTCGGCCGCGAGGTGCGCCAGGCCATGCAGGCGCTGACGCCGCTGGTCGAGCCGCTCTCGATCGACGAGGCCTTTCTCGATCTCTCCGGCACCGAGCGGGTGCACGGCATGGTTCCGGCCAAGGTGCTCGCGCGGTTCGCGCGCAACATCGAGCACGACATCGGCATCTCCGTCTCGGTCGGCCTGTCCTGCAATAAGTTCCTGGCCAAGATCGCCTCCGACCTCGACAAGCCGCGCGGCTTTGCCGCGCTCGACCAGGAGGAGGCACGTTCGATGCTGGCGGAGAAGCCGGTCGGCTTCATCTTCGGCGTCGGCCCGGCCACGCAGGAGCGCCTGGTGCAGCGCGGCTTCCGCATCATCGCCGACCTGCAAAAGGCCGACGAGATCGAGATGATGCGGCAGTTTCCGAGCGACGGCCGCAGGCTGTGGCGGCTCGCCCGCGGCATCGACGACCGCCGCGTCGAGCCCGATCGGGGCGCCAAGACGATTTCGAGCGAAACCACCTTCGAGACCGACATCCGCGATTTCGCGACGCTCGAGAAGATCCTTTGGCGGCTCTGCGAGAAGACGTCGTCGCGGCTCAAGAGCAGCGAGCTTGCCGGCTCGACCGTCACGCTGAAACTGAAGACTGCCGATTTCCGCCAGCGCACCCGCTCGCAGTCGATCGCAGGCCCGACGCAGCTTGCCGCCAAGATCTTCTCGATCTGCCGCGAGATGCTGGCGAAGGAGATCGACGGCACCGCCTTCCGCCTGATGGGCGCCGGCGTCAGCGCGCTGCGCGAAGGCTCGCCTGCCGACGACACCGATATGCTTGACCGCCGTGCTGCGCATGCCGAGCGCGCGGTGGACAGTCTGCGCAAGAAGTTCGGCAACTCCGCCGTCATTCGCGGCATCGCGTATGATGGCCCTGAAGCAGGACAGCAGGAATGATCGAGTCCTGCTCAATTCAGTCGCGTTCGAAGATCCGTGCACCCGGATAGACACGCCTAGCATACTGAATGACCAACTGCCGATCCTGACTCGCCAGGAACGGCGTTCGGATCTGACAAGATCCGACGATGAGGTGCCACAGGCCGTTGAGCTTTCCAATCATGACGTTCATTTGAGCTTCCTCGCAGTGACCCGAGTAGACTCAAATTGTAAGAATCTCCGGCCGTCGCTCAATTGTACCAGCGTAAGGTCAGCGTATGAGAAGGATTGGAAGAGATATACAAAGGTATGTTGGCGAGGCCCTGTCAGGTTCCGGCGTCGATGGGTTTCGCAAGGGCTGTACGCATCCGAACGCGCTGAGAGGCTGACCATCGTGACAGGCGAACGCGACCTCGACGCGCTGTTGAGAAACATGAAGCCGGAGCTGCTGGACGGCACCTTCGTGTTTTGCACGATCCCACCCAACGAGCCCGTTCCCGCAGCGGTCAACCCGCTGCTGACGTTTCGCGAGCAGGAAGGAACCACGCTGGTGATCCTGCGCGAAGAAGCCGAGGCGTCAGGCTTACGCTACGCGTTCGCCTCGCGCCTGATCACCCTGACGGTACACTCCGCGCTCGATGCGGTGGGCTTCCTGGCTGCGGTCACGGCCCGCCTGGCCGAAGCCGGCATCAGCGTGAATGCGGTGTCGGCCTTCCACCACGATCATCTTTTCGTACTTGCTGACGGGGCCGATGAAGCGATGGCTGTTTTGCGAGCTATGTCCGCAGCAAAGTAGGATGGGTAGAGCGAAGCGAAACCCATCGAGCTCTTCCCGCGCAACAAGGTGATGGGTTTCGCTTCGCTCTACCCATCCCACGGTCGTTTCAATCCGCGACCGCCACCGCCTCGATCTCGATCAGCCATTCCGGCGCGGCGAGCGCGGAGACGCCGACGAGGGTGCTGGCCGGCGGCTCCATGCCCTCGAAGAAGGCCGAGCGGGCCTTGCCGATGATCGGGCGCAGCTCCGGCTTGTAGTTCACGACGAAGGTCGTGATCTTGACGATGTTGGCGTAGGTCGCACCGGCCGCCTTCAGCGCATGGCCGAGATTCTGCATCACCTGCGTCGTCTGCGCGGCAATATCGCCCTCGCCGACGATCCGCCCTTCCTCGTCCACCGACACCTGGCCGGAGATGTAGATGGTGCGCGCACCGGAAGCGGTGACGACGTGGGAATAGGCCGGATTGTGATGCAGGCCGCTGGGGCGGAGATGGTCGAGCTTGGGCATGGTGCTTGCCTCCCGGGTTTGTGGTTGGGAGGAAGCGTAGCCGGAGAGCGAGCGGAGGGCTAGTCTCGCCCCTCAATTGCAGGGCTTGCTGTCCTTCGCGTCGAACTTGCCCATCGCGCCGGAAATCACGAAATCGTTGTAATCGAGCACGAGCTGGCGCGAAACGCCGTTTTCGTAGAGCTCGAACGCCATCGCGTAGACCGGCGTCTGCTCGCCTTCCTTCTGCTGGGACTCGCGGTCGAAATAGCTGACGGTAACCGGCCAGCGCTTGAGCGACTTCATGTGCTCGTCCGTGGTCGATGCATCGGGCGAAGCAGTGCGGTCGGCGGGAATCGGCTGACCGATCACGGTCAGCGTGTTGTAGACCTTCTGGCCGTCGTCGGAGCCGTCATAGACCGACAGCTCGAGCAACGACTTGCCGTCCTTGGCGGCGGCAATGATGCGCTGGATCTGCTCGGTCGGGAACACGATCTTGCCGTCGAGCGTGAAATTCTTCGGCGCTGGCAGCTTCAGCTTGACGTTGATATGGTCGCCGTCGCGCTCGGCCGAACCGTCGACCCGGCCGGCATCGGCCTCGTTCATCCGCGTCTCGATCTTGAAGCGGTAGCTTTTTCCCGCGGCGTCCTCCCAGGAGTTGGAGCGGAGGTCGCTCAGCGTGATCTTGCCCTCGCCGCTGTCGAGCTCGGAGACCTGGCGGAATTCGGAGGTGTAGCCCTCGCACGAACTCCCCGTGAAATTGTAGAGGATGCGGCCGCGCGCGCTGTTGATCGAATTGGAGCGCGATTTGACGAGGCTGAGGTCATAGAGCGCCTGGTGCGCAAGGAACGGACCGCTGGCCGCCTGCGCTCCACCGCCTGCACCGAAAGCAGCCGCCGCGAGCGCCATCACACCAAGCGAAGTCCGGAAAAGGTGCACCATGTGTCATCCTTGGGGAAAGCGCAGATTCGACATTTTAATGACCGTTCCATTGCGTCGCAACTGAGGCCGTTTCACGTAAAGTTGCGGCCCCCGCCTTGAACCTGCTGCCTGGCCACAACAAAATGCAGTCGCTCCGGTTGCTTGCATGTGACGGCACGATGGGCGAAACAGGGCGCGCCCGGCCTCCAAATGGACGCAGCCGGGCGGATGAAATTTGGACAACGAGGTCGAACATGGCGGGCACGGTCGAGCAGAAACTGGCGGAACAGGGCATCAAGCTGCACGAGGCCCCTACCCCTGTCGCCAATTACGTGCCGTTCGTGCGCACCGGTAACCTGCTGTTCGTCTCCGGCCAGGTCTGTTTCGACCCCGCCGGCAAGCTGATCGCCAAGGGTAAGCTCGGTGCCGGCGTTTCGATCGAGGACGGTGCCGCGGCGGCGCGCGGCTGCGCCGTCAACCTGCTGGCCCAGGTCAAGGCGGCGCTCGGCGACCTCGACAAGGTCGTACGCGTGGTGCGCCTCGGCGGCTTCATCAACTCGGCGCCCGACTTCCTGGACGGGCCGAAGGTGCTCAACGGCGCCTCCGACCTGATGGTTGCCGCCTTCGGTGACAAGGGCCGCCATGCCCGCACCACCGTCGGCGTCGCCTCGCTGCCCGCGGACGCGGCGGTCGAGGTTGAAGGCGTGTTCGAGGTCGCCTGACACGGAGCTGACGGCGTTGCGCGCTCCTGATTGGCTGACAGCCCGGCCGGTCGCCCATCGCGGCCTGCATGACATTTCCCGTGGCATCGTTGAGAACATGCCGGGGGCGGTGCAGGCTGCGATCGCAGGCAATTTCTCGATCGAGGTCGACATCCAGCTCTCCGCCGACGGCGAGGCCATGGTGCACCATGACCACGCGCTCGGCCGTCTCTCCGAGGCCACCGGCGAGGTGGTTGCGAAGACCGCGGCCGAGCTGAAGGCGGTCAAGTTCAAGGACACGAACGAGCGGATGATGTCGCTGTCCGACCTCTGCGCCATGGTCGCAGGCCGCGTGCCGCTGGTGATCGAGGTGAAGAGCCATTTTGGCGGCGACCGCAAGCTGGTGAAGCGGATGGCGGAGGTGCTGGCGTCCTATGACGGGCGTGCGGTCGGCATGTCCTTCGATCCCGACCAGGTGCTGGCGCTGCGTGAGCTGTTGCCCTCCCGCCCCCGCGGCATCGTCGCCCAGCGGACCTATGAAGACGAGTATTGGGCGAAGCTGACGCAGGCGCAGCGCGACAGCATGCTGTACCTGCGCCATGGCTTTCAGACCCAGCCGCATTTCGTCGCCTTCAAGGTCGACCACCTGCCGGCCCCGGCCCCCTGGATCGCCCGCAACGTCCTCGGCTGCGCCCTGCTCGGCTGGACCGTGCGCACTCCGGAGCAGCGGACGCGGGTCGGGCAATATGCGGATCAGATGATCTTTGAGGGGTTCGTCCCGTAGGGCTTGCGCACGCCCGCTCTCGTGTCCCGGACGCGCTGCAACGCGCAGCGTTGCTGTGCGGAGCCGGGACCCAGAAGGCGGCACGCTATGCGGAGAGATGGGCCCCGGCTCTGCATCGCACCGCTGCGCGCTGCGATGCGTCCGGGGCACGAGAGAGCTCGGTTCCCGCCTCTTGAAGTCGCTGCTGCAATGCACGATCTTGGGCACGATGGCATCATCTGAAATCACACTCGAGGCTGTACCCTCGATTGGCGAGGTATCTGCCGAGGATTGGGACGCATGTGCCAATCCCGACAAGGCTTGCAACGGGCATGGCGCGGGAACTTCATCCGGGCTTCCAGGCGATTCCCTCGGCCTCTCAAAACCCGCTTATAACCCGTTCGTCTCGCACGCGTTTTTATCCGCAATTGAGAAATCGGGTTCAGCAACCATTCGCACCGGCTGGGGGCCGCGGCATCTGGTGGCCAAGGTCGATGGCCGCGTCGCCGGGGTCGTGCCCTGCTATCTGAAATCGCATTCCCAAGGCGAGTACGTCTTCGACCGCGGCTGGGCGGACGCCTATGAGCGCGCCGGTGGACGGTACTATCCGAAGCTCCAGGTCTCGGTTCCCTTCACCCCGGCCACAGGGCCCCGGCTGCTGGTCCGCGACGGCGTTGATCGCGAGCGCATCGCTGAAGCGCTGGCGAGCGGGCTGGTGGCGCTGTGCGGCGTCAGCAAGGCCTCCTCGGTGCACGTCACCTTCGCGCGTGAGGCGGAGTGGAAACGGCTCGCCGGGCACGGCTTCCTCCAGCGCACCGATCAGCAGTTCCACTGGCATAACGAAGGATTTGCGACCTTCGACGATTTCCTCACCACGCTCAATTCGCGCCACCGCAAATCGATCAAGCGCGAGCGGCGCGATGCGCTTGCCACCGGCATCACCATCCACTGGCTCACCGGCAGCGACATCACCGAGGATGCCTGGGACGCCTTCTTCGAATTCTACATGGAGACCGGGTCGCGCAAATGGGGCCGGCCTTATCTCACGCGCGAATTCTTCTCGCTGATCGGCGAGACCATGAGCCAGGACGTGCTGCTGGTGATGGCCCGCCGCAACGGCCGCTGGATCGCGGGCGCGATCAACTTCATCGGCTCGGATACGCTGTTCGGCCGCAACTGGGGCGCGGTCGAGCATCATCCGTTCCTGCATTTCGAGGTCTGCTACTATCAGGCGATCGATTTCGCGATCAAACACGGCCTCGACAACGTCGAGGCCGGCGCACAGGGCGAGCACAAGATCGCGCGCGGCTACCTGCCGCGGACGACCCATTCCGCCCACTTCATCGCCGATCCCGGCCTGCGCCGCGCCATCGACGATTACCTCAAGCGCGAGCGCGCCTATGTCGCCGAGGCCGGACGGGAGCTGGCCGAGCTCGGCCCGTTCCGCAAAGGCGTCGACGAGGCGCCTTGACGGTTTGCCACGGCTGATGACAGTAAGCGCAAAATTCGAGGAGCCGCCGCCATGACCGCCTACGACCCCAACAACATCTTCGCGAAGATCCTGCGCGGCGAGTTTTCCTGCCACAAGGTCTATGAGGACGAGCATGTGTTTGCCTTCCTCGACATCATGCCGCGGGTATCGGGCCATACGCTGGTGATCCCGAAGGCCCCTGCCCGCAACATCCTCGACATCAAGTCTGACGACTACGCCCACGTCGCCCGCGGCGCGCACAAGATCGCGGCCGCTGCGATGAAGGCGTTCGAGGCCGACGGCATCACCGTGCAGCAGTTCAACGAGCCCGCCGGCGGCCAGGTGGTGTTTCATCTCCACATGCACGTGATGCCGCGCCACGACGGCGTGGCCATGCTGCCGCCCGCCAGCCGCAAGGAAGACGTCAAGGTCCTGGAAGAGAATGCGGCCAAGCTGATCGCGGCGCTGAAGGCGGGATAGCGCCAGATACACTCCGTCATTGCGAGCGCAGCGAAGCAATCCAGACTGCCTCCGCGGAAACAGTCTGGATTGCTTCGTCGCAAGAGTTCCTCGCAATGACGAGGTCAGGGCGGCGCGCCCCTCACTCCGTCTGAAAATCCCCTGCCTGCGGGGCGGCCAGCGGCGT
This sequence comes from Bradyrhizobium sp. 604_D8_N2_3, assembly GCF_051810765.1. NCBI lineage: Bacteria > Pseudomonadati > Pseudomonadota > Alphaproteobacteria > Hyphomicrobiales > Nitrobacteraceae > Bradyrhizobium > Bradyrhizobium sp. 604_D8_N2_3. The sequence continues at coordinate 5,536,732 of NZ_JBPWPM010000001.1, forward strand.
GAATTCGCAACGATCTGGCTTGATGTCGATCAGCGGCGTGTTGTCGATGCAGTCGAGCCCGCGCACCAGAATGGCATTGCCCTCGATGCCGACGAGCTTGACGATCGAGGTGCCGATCGGGTTGGGCCGGACCGGTGAGCGCAGCGAAAACGTGCCGCGGGTCTTCTCGTTGTTCTTCGGGCTTTGCAGGACGATGTCGCGGCGCGACTTGTCGAGCCAGTAGAGCACTTCGAGATTGCTGTAGAAATCGACGCCCTTGATGGCCGGCACGAACGGCTCGAAGATCTCGAGGCGGCACACCGGGCCGTCCTGACGCCCCTGTCGCGGCGTCTCCATCCGCGAGGTCCAGGGCGTGCGGATGCGGCCGATGAAGACGAGGCCGGCATCCTCCGTCGACGGCAGCTCGATGGCGACCTCGCCCTCGCGGAGCTCGTTTTCGCGAACCATATTTCCAGTTCCTTGCTGTTCGCCGGTGGTTTTAGCCTAACCACCACTTTCCGGCCAGCATGAAGACTTCGCCTGTCACCACGCCTGCGAAGATCGAGCGGCGGGTCAGCAGGAAGGCGACGAGGCCTGCGCCGACCGCGCCATAGCGCAAGACGTCCGGCACGCTGGCGAGCGCCCCCGGCGGCTCCACCACGATCTGGGCGATGACGCCGGCCAGGATGGCGGTGGCGACCGCCCTCACCCAGACCAGCAGCTCCGAGCCCTCGTCGATGCCGCCGCCAAACCACAGGCCCAGCATGCGCCATATCTGGTTGGGAACAACACCCGCAACGAACAGCACGACGAGTGCGTGCCAGTCGCCGATGAGCTGCGCAAAGCTCATGCGCGCACCTCCCGCCACCAATGCACGCCGTAAGCGATCGTGCCGGCCACCAAACCGCTGACGAGAATGTCGAGCCCGGAGTTCATCTTCGCGGCCAGCGGATAGAGCAGAACCCCGAGCGTCAGCGCGACGACGTCGGCGACCTCGCGACTGTTGCGCGCGGTCGAGAACAGGAACGACAGCGGCGTCAGCATCAGGATCGCGGCGCCGAGCGTCTGCGTCAGGTTGGCGGCAAGGAAATAGCCGACCGTGTTGGCGGTGAGACACACGGAGACCAGACCAAAACCAAGTCCGTTGACGAAGGCGATGCGCCGCTCGCGCGGCACCTGCGGCAGGAAGCGATGGCATTCGACCCACAGTGTCACCGCAGTAAGATGCGCGGCGAAGAACAGCTCGCGCCGCTTGGTCGTCGGCGTGCGCATCAGGGGCAGCACCGAGACCACCATCGGAAACAGCCGGATCGCGCTGACGGTGACCGCGATCGCCGATTGGATGATGGTCGCGCCGGAGCCGAGCGTGGTGATCAGAATGATCTGCGCGGGGCCCGCCCAGACGAACAGCGTCGAGCAGAGCGCCCAGAGCAGGCTGAAATGGGTGTCATGGGCGAGCGCGCCGATGCCGAGATAGGTCGCGAACAGGACGAGCGTGAGGATCGTCTGCGTGATCGAACGCAGTCCCCACGCAAACGCGCGCCAGGAACTTTGCCATTGAGGGGAATCGAGCGGAGGAAGCGCCACGGGAGTCTTTGGCCGGATTGCGGAATCGTGCCCGCATAACGGGCAATGCCGTGGCTGGCGTCAAGGAAGCGCGCGGCGGGGCTGGCATGCGCGCGCGGGCAGACGCGCCTACCCGCTCACACCCCGGTTCTTCAGCACGAAGCAGGCACCGCCGGCCTTGCGGATGCGGTTGCACAGATCATCCGCCTCGCTGCGCGTGTCCGCGCCGATGCGTACCTGGTAGAACGCGCGCGTACCGCGGCTGCGCATCACCGAGCTTAGCAGGCTCGGATCGCGCTCGCCGATCACCGCGGTCAGCCGCGTGACGGCGCGGGAATACATCGCCAGCGCCCTGTTGCGGTCGAAGCCGGCAGCAAGCTGTACGCCCCAGACCTTTGCGGCGGCGAGCTCCACATGCTGCTCGAGCTCGGCGACGAAGGCATTCGGCGCGCGCTTCAGAAGCGCCATGAGATCGCGGCAGCTCGTCGGCGGCGAACTCGGCGGTCCCTTGCCGGTCGCTCCTGCCTTGGCCCACGCGTCAACGCTCGTGCCGGTGATGGCATAGACGTAGTTGCGGGTCTGCTCCGGCATGCCGCCGGTGCCGGCGAGCCATTCCTGCACCCGGCGCGGCCCGGCGTTATAGGCGGCTGCGGCCAAGCCGAGATTGCCGAACTGGTTGCGCAGCTCGTTCAAGAACTCCGCCGACTTCGGCAGCGCCTGCACCGGGTTGAAGGGATTGAGCAGCCCGCGCTCGCTCGCGGTGCCCGGCATGAACTGCGCGATCCCCTGCGCATGCTCGCCGCTGCGCGTCATCGGCCCCACGGCATCGGCCTGGAATCGGCTTTCCTGCCAGATCACGCGGGCGAAGAATTCCAGCGGCAGATTGGCATCCCGTGCGGCGGCCTCGACGATCAGGCAGATCGATTCCCGCGTATCGCTCTCGCGCGCAGCGGCCGGATTCGCCGGCGGCATCGCAAGCTCCTCGACGCTGGGGACAGCAATATTGGTCTTCGCGGGCGAACTGTCCCACGCCGCCACCCGTGTCGCCGAGACGAGCAGTGCGGCGATGATGAGTGATGCAGTTCGCGTCAGCCGTGCCCAAGCATCGCTGTGGCGTGCTCCGGCGCGGCATGCAACAAGATGATCTGCCATGTTGTGGCATCGTGCCATGGTTCGACGAGTTGCCAATATATGCTGTTTGACCCGCTTCTCCCAATGCGCTGCCCCGCCCAGGGGATCCGCGCGATCCTCGTCCTCGTAGCCCTCGTCCTGTCCGCCGCGCCCGCCATGGCGCAAGTCAACTGGCGGATGACCACGGAATATCCGCAAAACAACATTTCCGGGATCGGGCTCACCAGTTTCGCCGATCGCGTCGCGGCGCGCACAAACGGTTTCGTGACCGTAGCTAACGCTTTCGACAACGAGCTCAAGATCAACTCGGGCGAAATGCCGCGCGCCGCGCTGGATGGTCGCATCGCCGGCGGCGACGCCTTCGCGGGCGCGCTTTCGGGCCTCGACCCGGTGCTCGGATTGTCCACCCTGCCCTTTCTGTGCAGTCCGTCGACCTCGCCCGCGCCACCAATCTGCGGGCGCGCCCGCTCTACGAGAAGGCGCTCGCGGCGCGCGGCCTGAAGCTGCTCTACGTCACGATCTGGCCGGCCACGGGCCTCTGGTCGGACCATGCGCTGGAAGGCGCCGACGCCCTGCCGAGACTGAATTTGCGGGCCTACGACGTCAACTCCGGCGAGGTCATGCGCGCAGCGGGCGCGAATGCACAGTTCCTGCCGATGGACGCGGCACTCGCTGGCCTCAGGGAGCACCGGCTGAATGCGTTCCTGACCTCCGGCGACGGCGGCGCGGGACGCAAGCTCTGGGACTTCCTGCCCTACTTCACAGCGATCAACTACGCGATGCCGGTCTCGATCGCCTTCGTCCGCAGCGACGCATTTGCCGAACTGTCCGAGCCGGTGCAGCGCGAGGTCCTGGCCGCGGCCACCGAGACCGAGCAAAGCCAATTCGCGCTATTGACCCATCGCACCATCGAAAACTATGCGCGCATGCGCGACAACGGCGTCCGCATCGCCGAGCCGGCGCCGGCGTCCCTCGTTGCCGCGCTCCGGAAAGCGGCAACGCCCGCGATCACCACCTGGGAGACGCAGGCAGGCGCCGATGCCGCGGCGATCGTCGAATGGACAAGACAGCAATAGAGCGAGCCGTGGCGGCCGCGGGCATGCCACTGCGGTGCTGCGTTGAAATGTCCGCCAGTCCCGCCCTTCACTCGCTTCGGTCCTATGCCGAGGCCGGCTTTTCTGCGCTGATTGCGCGGTCCAGGGCATCGATCAGCGTTTGAAGCTCGACAAACTTGTTCCGTGCTCGCTCGGCATTGTCGCGATCAAAAGGAGCGGCCAGCACCTTCGCATGCGTGTCTCTGTCCTCGATCATGCGATCGCGGGCCTTCTTCAATATGTCCAGTCGCTCGTTCATCTGTGCCTCTCCGCCAATATCTGCTCGACCACGATCAGGCCTCAGTCGAAACCAGCCGGAAGCTCGCCCTTTCGGAAGAACACCGTAGGCTCATCGTCATAGTCACCCATTTCGGGATCGCCGCTGGACGAGAACGCGACGACGCCGAGTTTGCTCAAGGCCAGTCTCTCCGCCGTGCGCAGCGCGCCGCTTTCCGACTTGCAGACGATGGGAGAGTCGGCCTTCAGATTTCCACCCTTGCCGGCGTTGAACGCCTGCACCACGTAGGTTGTTTCGCGGACCATGACGGCACCTCTGACCTGTTGACACACGGAGTTGACGTCAACGACCGCGACAACCGCGCTCAGCCGCGCATCGCTTCGATGAGCGCGGAAATCCTGATCGTTGCAAAGCTGGAGAAGGTGTCCGACACGGCATATGGCAGGATGATCTGATCATTGTGCCTCATCGCACCGCAGGTATAGACGACATTGGGGACATACCCTTCGCGTTCGGACGGTTCAGGCCGCAACAGCGGCTCGGCCGAGCGAGCCAGCACCCTGGACGGGTCGCGCTTGTCGAGCAGCGCCGCTCCGATCGAGTATTTCCGGATCGGGCCGACACCGTGCGTCAGCAGCAGCCAACCTTCGTCAAGTTCGATGGGTGCCCCGCAATTGCCGATCTGGACGAACTCCCAGGGAAATTGCGGTTTCAAAAGCACCCGGCCGCCCTCCCATGTGTAGAGGTCGTCCGAATAGACCAGATACAGGTTCTCATTGTCCTGTCGCGCGATCATGGCATAGCGGCCGTCGATCTTGCGTGGGAACAGCGCCATGCCCTTGTTGTGTGCCGCAGCCCCCCGCAAAGGCGTTAGCCGAAACGACATGAAGTCGCTGGTCTCGATCAATTCAGACCGGATCGCACGTCCGCTATAGGCCGTATAGGTCGCGTAGTAGATCGCCCGATCACCGTCGTTGAATTTGACGAAGCGCGCATCCTCGATGCCGTTAGATTGGGATTCGGTCACGGGAAAGATGACCCGCTCGCTGAGGTCTTCCTCGGGCCTGAACACCAGTTCCACACGGTCGCCGTCCGATCCGGATACGCGATGGCTGATCCGGGGGACCGAGGCAAGGCGCGCCGTCGGATCGACGGCCAGGCTTCCGTCAGCCGCAATCGTTCCGGTTCGAAACGTCAGTGACGACACATGCCCCTCGCCGATGGCCCGGAGGCTGACGATGAATCGCGAACCTCCGTTCGGTGCTCCCGATTGATCGGGATGCGGGACGATGCTGGGGTTGAACAAGGCAGAGGCTTCGAACGAATATTCACTGAGAAAATAGGCACCAATCAGCTGGCGCTGCGTCTTCGAGAAGACGCCATGCGTGGCGAAAGCGTCCTCCATTTCATCCGCTCGGGTCTCGAACCGCTCCAGGAGGTTACGATGTCGCCCCTGGAAATTGTCGAGCACATCCGCAAGCTGAACTGCAACGGCCTCCGAACTGAGCGCAAGAACCCGGTCGACGATATGATTTGCACGCATCTTGTCGGTCGGGTTCAGGTCGCGGGGTTCGGTTGCCGGCTTGAAGGGCCGCACGATGACCCGCGCTGGATCGGGGCGCAGATTAAGCCCCTGCCGGTTCAGGAAAGAAGCTTGTGACACGGTATCCTCGGCGTGCTGAATGAAAAGATGAAGTTCAGGCGCTCACGGCGCGCAAGGCTGTGGGCCTCGTCAAGCTCGGGTTGACGCGCGCAAGCTGGCGCATCTCAGCAAGCCCGAGGAGATAGCAAACAACGGACTCGCCCCCGCGGTTTTCGTTGGCGCGATCAGCGTGCAAACCATCCCGGCAACTGCCAGTGAGCGGATCGACCAGCGCCACTGAGAGATCGTTGCTGCCCAGGAACCAGGCGAAGGCCCGAGTTGCCATGGCTTTCCATTCGGCATCGCCGTCGGCACGCCACGCGGCTAGGCAGGCGGCGATCGTTGCCGTTGCCTCCACGGGCTGCTGATCAAATGCACGGGGATGTTGCCGCCGCTCGCCGAAGCCGGCGGTGCCGACCGGCCGGAAATGCCCTGCCGCGGTCGTCTGCTGCGTCATGAGCCAGCGCAGAGACCTCAATCCGGCATCGAGATATTGGGGCGCCTGCGTCGCCATGCCTGTGAGGATCAACGCCTGCGGCAGCCGCGCGTTGTCGTAGGCCAGCCCTTCCTCGAACCACACCCAGTCCGACGTCTCGACCGACGCCAGACACGCCATCAACCTGCCGGCAAGGGAATGCCGGACGTCCCTGGCGTGGAGATCGTCCGGAGCCACAGCGCAATAGGCGTCCAAGCCCAGCAGCATGAATGCCCATGCGCGGGGCGAACGAAAGCTCGCCGCGATCGACAATGCCTGGGCGAACAAAGCAGCGGCCCACAGGCGCCGGGACGGGCTCGCGTCTCTGCGTGCAGCCTCGCCCAAAGCCCATAGCGTCCGCCCGTGACTGTCTTCCGACCCTCTGTCCTCAAGCCAGGTTCGATTGAACCCCATGAAGTTGCGAAATTGCCCGGTGTCGGGATTCCAGGCGTGCTGCACGAATGCCGCAAACCGGCTCGTTAGGATTTCCGACAGCGGCTGTTCGCCTGGACCATTGAGGGCGCAGGCCAGCAGCAGCGCTCGGGCATTGTCGTCGACGCAATAGCCGTGCGCGCGATCCGGCACCGAATGGACCGCATGCTGGAACAGGCCGACATCATCGCACATCGACAGGAAATGGCCGATCTGCATATCGGGCGATGCGGGGCTACGTGGCTCCGGCACATTCATCTCCGAGCACGCGAAGAGTTTAAGCCGATGGCCTTGCCGTACATTCTCGAAGACGGACACGTAGCGCTCGGCCACCCGTTCCCATGTCATCATCCGGCTCGCCGCATAGGCGCGCCGCGACATCGCCTGCCGGCGGGCGTCGTCGGTCAGCAGGCCTGCGATCTCGTTGCCGATCGCCGCGGCGTCGCTGAAAGGCACCAGCACGCCGCACCCGTCGGCAAGCAGCTCGCGGGCGTGCCAGTAAGGCGTCGAGACAACCGGCTTCCCCAATCCGAAGCTGTAGGCCAGGGTTCCCGAGGTCATCTGGGCCTCGTTGAGATAGGGCGTGACATAGACGTCGCACATCGAGATGAATTCGAGCAGCGTGGCGAGATCCGCGAACCGGTCGAAGAACACCACGTGGTCGTCAATTCCGAGTTCGCGCACCCGCGCCATCAGGCTCTCGCGATAGGCCTCGCCCTGGTTTCGGACCAGGTTGGGGTGCGTTGCGCCAAGCACGACATACACCGCATTCGCGCAGCGCTTCAGAATCGACGGCATGGCGTCGATCATGATTTCGATGCCCTTGTTCGGTGACAACAGGCCGAATGTCAGGATGACCGATTTTTGCTCAAATCCAAGCTTGGCCTTCGCTGCATCGGGCTCGACGAAGGCGACATCCGGAATGCCGTGGGCGATGACCTCGATCTTGTCGTCGGCCACCCGGTAGACGTCGCGCAGCAGTTCGCGGCCCTTATTGGCCATCACCACGACCTTCGACGACGCCTCGACGATGCGCTCCATGACCGTCCGCTGCGCAGGTGTCGGATCGGCGAGCACGGTATGGAACGTCGTCACCACCGGCATGGCAAGGCGGGACAACAGCACGAGGATATGGGCCCCGGCCTCACCACCGAAAATCCCGAACTCGTGCTGCAAACACACGGCATCGAACCGGCCGGCATTGAGGAAATCCGCGGCCCGCATGTAGTCTTCGATATTGCCGTCCTTGATCTGGAACGCGACCGCCGGGGGGTAATCATAGGCTTGACCGCGATCGGTCATTGCCACGATGCAGGTCTCCAGATCCTGGCGCGAAATCGATATCGCGTTCTTCAGGTCGGTCGTATAGGTCGCAATTCCGCATCGTCGAGGCAGCGAGTTGCCGATCACGGCGATACGGCGGAGCGGCGTCATGTCGGCACCTCTATGATTTCGCTTGATGTCGGAGCGTGCACGGCGGGCGGACGCGCCGGCGAATTCTGTCGTCCGTCACCTCTGCCACGCGCTGCTTGATTGCAAACCTCAACAGCCGCGACAGATATTCTTCAGCTTCGCTGCGGTTCTGGCCTCTTCCGCAATGAACGGGTCCTTGTAGGCAGCCCGCGCTGCGTCTTGTTCGGCAGCAGTGGGTTGCTTCGCTTTCGGCGGAAACGCGGCGTCGTAACAGGCAAGCCGTCCGCTCGTGCTCTCGATTGCGCGGCAGTCCGGCTCTTTGGCGACTGCACTTTGCACGAATGTGCCAAGCGCCAATGCGACAATAAGCATTTTCATACGGGTATCGTTCCTCGCGGAGGATCCGGGCGCGCCGTTTGACGCCCCTGCGCTCCTCATACCTCGAACTGGTCGAACTCGTCAGACAGCAGAACCCGGCCCTGCGGCGTGCATATCCGCACGTCGACATAGCCTTCCTGCAACAGCTCCCTCGCCTTCTTCAGAGCGGCGGCCGTCGTGGTGCGGGCCAGGCTGACGTAGCCGCTTTGATCGCGTCCGCTCACCAGATATTGGAGCGGCGTCCTATCCATGCAGAAGAGCCGCAGCGGCCACCAGGAGCAACAGAAACAGCGGGACGATCACCGGCGGCACGATCCAGTCGGCCAGATTAAAGCGAGGCATGCGCGCTCCTCCTCGTTCGGCGGGAGCGCTAGTGACCCTCAGTCACCGATGGATGCCATGGGAAGGGCGGTGATCGCAGGACCCTACGCTTATGCCCTGCCAATAGCGAGCTTTAAAACGTCGCGCGACGCGGCGGCGTTGCCTTGAGCAGCCGCGTCGTTTAGGTCATCAAACAACGGCGGTATCAACACGGGCACGACTGGCATGGCTACAATCTTCTTCGATCTCGACGGCACGCTGACCAACCCGAAGCCCGGGATCACCCGCTCGATCCAATACGCGCTGGAGCGGCTCGACCTTGCCGTGCCGAGCGAGGACGAGCTGACCTGGTGCATCGGGCCGCCCCTGCACGCCAGCCTGAAGAAGCTCACCGGAAGCGACGAGCTCGCCGACCGTGCGCTACTGCTTTATCGCGAGCGATTTGCCGATATCGGCCTGTTCGAGAACGAGGCCTATGCCGGCATCATCGACACGCTGACGACGATCGCCGCAACCAGCCAGCGTATGTTCGTCGCCACCAGCAAGCCCGCGGTCTACGCCACCCGCATCGTCGATCATTTCGGCCTGAAACCGTATTTCGAGCGCGTGTTCGGCTCCGAGCTCGACGGCACGCGTGTCGACAAGCGCGACCTGCTGCGCTATGCGCTCGACGAAACCAAGGTCGATCCCGGCAGCGCGATCATGATCGGCGACCGCAGCCACGACGTGATCGGCGCCCGCACCAACGGCATGACCGCGATCGGCGTGCTCTATGGTTACGGCAGCGAGGCCGAGCTGCGGGATGCCGGCGCACATCACATCTGCGCCGCGCATCCCGAACTGCTCGGCCACTGCGCAGCCTAGGCGCTGACGGTCTCGACCGCCGCCAGCATACCGGTCTTCGAATGGCAGTTCAGATATTCGAAGAACTGCTCGTCCGCGGCGGCCACCGTGACCTCGTGATAGAGCCGTAGCTTTGCCGACGGCCCGAGCGTCGACAGGTATTTCATCGCCGCGCCGAATATCTTGACGTGGGTCGGATGCGACTCCGCCCAGCGCTCAAGTGCGGCGAGGCTCTTCCACCAGCTCTGGCCGTAAGACTTTTCGCTCACGCTGCCGTCGGCGGAGAGCACCTGCATGTAGCGGTTGGCGTAGCAGCCGATGGCTAGCCCGTCGTCGCGCAGGAAATCCATGCCCTCGCGTAGCACCGGCTCGACATCGTCGAGATAGAGCTTGCGCTCCGACGCCTCCGTATCGCTCCAGTCCTGCCCGGAGCGGATCAGGCAGAGATTGTCGTGCGCCTTCACGCGCAGCCGCGCGCCGTCGCGGATCAATTCCGGCGCGCCGCCCGGCGTCATCGGATCGGTCTGCGACAGCGGAATGCGATCGCGCATGCCGCCCCAATAGGCGTGCTCCTGCACCTCGCCGCTCATGCCGTCGGCGATTGCGGCCACGCCCTCGGGCCGGTCCAGCGAGGAGAACAGCGTCTCGTGCCGGGCGACCGTGGGACGCAGCACCTCGATGAAGGTGCCGATGCCCTCGCGCGCCTTCACAGTCCACGCCTCGCGTGCCGGCGCGAACCATGCGTCGAAGCGCGCGACGTCGTCCCAATAGGCAACCGACACGACGGTCTCATAACCGGCGCGGTCGACGTAGCGGGCGCGGTCCCAATGCGAAGGCCCGCCCTCGGCAGCAAACCGCGCCGCGATCTCGGCGAGTGCCGCCGTCGCAGCCGCCGGCGCCGCGCCGCGATACTGCACACCGAAATAGGCCATCATGACGCGGCTTACGGCGGGCTTGTAGCGCGCCACGAACGACGGATATGGCGGCTGGTAATCGTCCGGCACGCGCCTGTGGCGCGTGCGCTGGGTCTCGAGATGCAGAGGAATTGCGGATTCCATGATCGTTCCCTCCCCTTGATCCCGGCGATCAGTTCGCCGCCGCCGCGATGTCCGTGGGCTCAATGGTGTCCACCGGCAACGCGAACTGCTCGACGCGCTGGTATCGCTTCTTGTTGAGCAGGAGCCGCGTCACATCGGGCCGCGAATAATGCCCGGCGGGATCGGCAGCGTTCTTGGCAACACCGATGGCACCGAGATCGATCTCGGCAATCAGCAGCCCTTCCTGGTCCGGCGCCAGCTTGTCGCCGATCTGGCTGCCGTCGGGGCCGTAGATCGCGGCGAATCCGCCGCCGACATGCAGCAACGCATTCTTGTCCGGGCGGTCGCAGAGCTCATCGATCATGGCCTGCGAGACCGTCGCGCATGGCGCGAGCACGAAGCAGGAGCCTTCCACCGCATAGACGCGCGAGGCGGCATTGTTGACCTCGGCGCCGAGTGCCGGCGCAAAGGGATCGTAGAGCGAGAAGCTCGGCCAGGCCGCGACATGCACCTGCTCGTTCTGGGCGTACATCGCGTATTTCGACAGTGGCTGGAGATGCTCCCAGCAGCACAATGCGCCGATGCGGCCGATGTCCGATCTTGCGTGCACGGCGAGATCGCTGCCGTCACCCTCGCCATAGACCGTGCGCTCGGCATGGGTTGGCCGCAGCTTGCGGCGCTTTGCGATGGTCTCGCCGTCCGGCCCGATCAGCCATTGCGCCAGATAGAGACTGCCGCCGTCGCGCTCGGACAGGCCGAGCACGGCGGTGAGCTTTGCCTTGCGTACGGCGTCGCGCAGCCGCTCGGCCTGCGGACTGTCATAGGACAGCGAGTTGTCGAAGTAGCGCTGCACGAAGCCGCGGCCGATCGCCCAGGCCGGCGAGTCCATCCAGATATGCCAGGGGTAGCCGGGGATGAAGGCCTCTGGAAAGGCGATCAGCTTGGCGCCCTTCTCGGCCGCGTCCCTGATCAGCGCGATCGACTTGTCGATCGAGGCGTCGAGATCCAGCCAGGCGGGCGCCGCCTGCACCACCGCGACCTTGTATTTCGGATGTTCGATGCCCATTCCCGCCTCCATTGCCGGTTGATCGGAAGCCACGTCCGATGCAGTCTATTTGGCCAAGCCACCCGGCCGGGCGCTCGACCGCGGTGGAACAAAAACTCGACTGGCCGGGATCGCCGACGGGTACGGGACTTGCCTTCGGTCTGGCTGGATCTGCGCCAACATGCGGATTGCAGGATGTGAAAGGGAGGCTGTCCAGATGCCAATCCAGTTCACGACAGACGGCAGCCCCGGCTACCGCCGGCTGGCGCTGTGGCAGGACATCGTCTGCGACGTTTTCGTCGGGCTCGACTGCAAGTCCGACCTCGGCAGCGCCTTTCGCGGCTCGGTCACACAGGCCCCGCTCGGCAGGGCCGTGTGCTCCGAGGTCTGCTCCGACCGCCAGCACGTATTCCGGACGCCGTCCCGCATCGCGCGTTCGGATCAGGATTTTGTCCTGGTTGCGCTCGGCAATCGCGGCGACGGAGGCGTGGTGCAGGACGGCCGCGAGACCGTGATCCATCCCGGCGAGTTCGCGCTCTACGACACGACGCGGCCCTATGAGCTGAAATTCAACCACGCCTTCACGCAAACGATCTTCAAGGTGCCCCGCGAAATGCTGCAGCGCCGGCTCGGCGCCACCGAGACGCTCACCGCGATGTCGTTCGGCGCCGATGTGCCGCTCGAACGGCTCGCGTATGATTTCATCTTCAGGCTTTGCCAGAGCGCGGACCGACTTGCCCCGGACAACGCTGCGGCGTTGTCGGAGCAGGCCGTCGATCTGCTCGCGATGGCGCTGAGCGAACGGCTCGGCAAGACATCGCTGCCGTCCTCCACCCACCGCTCCGCCCTGCTCTACCGCTTGAAGGCCCATATCCGCGCTCATTTGGCGGATCCCGACCTCTCGCTGTCGGAGGCCGCGGCTGCACTCGGCATCTCGCCGCGCTATGTGAACGATCTCTTTGCCGACGAGGATACCTCGTTCCAGCGCCATGTGCTTGCCGAGCGTCTCGCCCAATGCCGGCGAGACCTCGCTTCGCCCGTGCTGGCCCATCGCCACGTCAGCGAGATCGCCTTCGCCTGGGGCTTCAACGATCTCTCGCATTTCGGCCGCGTTTTCCGCGAGCATTTCGGAATGTCGCCACGCGACTTCAGGCAGAGCCAGTTGCGGCACTGACATCCAGCCAGCTATCACCTCGAGCCTTCGCTGCAGGCGAAGGCAAGGCTCGTCAATTCCAGATTGCCTTGTCCGGCTGCGCGCATCAGGCTGGCGTGCATGAGGACTCACGCCACCATAAGCGGATCGGAGCTATTGCTGGGTGTGATCGCGATCAGGCTCGCGGTGCTGGTCCTGGTGGGCTGGGGCCTGACGCTGCTGCCGCGGCAGGCGCGTGACGGCGAAGCTGCCTGCTTCCCCTCGCCCGCAACCAGGGTCGAGGCTCAGTCATCGGTGAAGACGCCAAGCGCGCGCGTTGCCGATGCAGCATTCGATGACATGCGCCTGCACGACTAGGCCATTCCCGAGCAAGGCCGGTATGTGAGCGCGTGATAGGACGCGGCCCGCGCTTGCATTACCATCGCCCAAAGGCCGCACCGGTCAACCAGCGGCCAGCCGAGGAGCATATCGATGGAATACCGACGCTTGGGCCGATCCGGCCTCATGGTGCCCGCTTTGAGCCTGGGAACAGGCACCTTCGGCGGCGTCGGCCGCCTTGCTGCGTGGGGTACGACGGACGCGGCCGAGGCGCGGCGCCTTCTGGATATCTGCCTCGATGCCGGGGTGTCGATGTTCGACACCGCCAACGTCTATTCGCTCGGCGAATCCGAGCGCGTCCTCGGCGAGGCCATCAAGGGCCGCCGCGACAAGGTTCTGATCTCGACCAAGGCCACCTTCCGCTTCGGCGATGGGCCCAACGACATCGGCTCGTCGCGGCAGCATCTGCTCGCGGCCATCGACGGTTCGCTGAGCCGGCTCGGCACCGATTACATCGACCTGTTCCAGCTTCACGGCTTCGATGCCTTCACCCCGCCTGAAGAGGTGCTTGCGACTCTCGACGTGCTCGTGCGCGCCGGCAAGATCCGCTATGTCGGCGTCTCCAACTTTTCGGGCTGGCACCTGATGAAGTCGCTCTCGGTTGCCGACAAGCATGGCTTCCCACGCTATGTCGCCAACCAGACCTACTACTCACTGATCGGGCGCGACTACGAATGGGAGCTGATGCCGCTCGGCGTGGACCAGGGGCTGGGCGCTGTGGTCTGGTCGCCGCTCGGATGGGGGCGCCTCACCGGAAAAATCCGCCGGGGTCAACCGAAGCCCGAGGTCAGTCGCCTGCCCAAGACCGCCGATTTCGGCCCGCCCGTGCCCGATGAGCACGTCTATCGCGTGGTCGAGGCGATCGACGAGGTCGCCAAGGAAACGGGCAAGAGCGTCTCGCAGATCGCGCTGAACTGGCTGCTCCAGCGTCCGACGGTCTCGACGCTGATCATCGGCGCGCGCAACGAGACGCAGCTGCGCGAAAATCTCGGCGCGGTCGGCTGGACATTGACCAAGGACCAGATCGCAAAGCTCGATGCCGCGAGCAAGGTGACCTTGCCCTATCCCTACTGGCACCAGCGCACCACCTTCACCGACCGCAATCCGCCGGCGGTGTAGCGACGGCCAACTGCCCGACCGCTCGGCTCCCCGAGCCCTCGCGAAAGCGGTCCCGACCCGTTTTCCTGTGCCGGAAGGCCTGCTTCCGGCACAGGAACTGTCCGGGTCCTGCCGGGTTGCGATCCATCCTGCAATTTCCTAATCCGGGGATGAAGCACGGCTCCAATCAGGCGCGCCTCCATCATGTCGTCTGCCCCGATCGAGCATGCCGACGGCCTGCCGCAGCCGCAGCGCAACCAGGCGGTGCTGACCATTGCGCTCGGCATCATCATGGCGGTCGTCGACAGCGCCATCGCCAACGTGGCGCTGCCGACGATCGCGGCCGACCTCGATGCGAGCCCGGCCTTCTCGATCTGGATCGTCAACGGCTATCAGCTCGCGATCACGATCTCGCTCTTGCCGCTGGCGTCGCTCGGCGAGATCGTCGGCTATCGCCGCGTCTATCTGGCCGGGCTCGTACTGTTCACACTCGCATCCGCCTTCTGCGCGCTGGCGCATACGCTGCCGCTGCTGACGATCGCGCGCATCATCCAGGGCTTTGGCGCGGCCGGCATCATGAGCGTCAACGCGGCACTGGTGCGCTTCACCTACCCGCGCAGCCAGCTCGGTCGCGGCATCGGGATCAACGCGCTCGTCGTCGCCTTCTCGGCCGCGGTCGGCCCGACGCTCGCCGCGGGCATCCTGGCAGTCGGAACCTGGCCCTGGCTATTCGCCATCAACGTCCCGCTCGGTGCGCTGACGCTGGTGCTCGGCCTGCGCAGCCTGCCGCACACAAAACCCGCCAGCCGTTCCTTCGACTGGCAGAGCGCAGGGCTGTCCGCGATCACCTTCGGCGTCGGCATCGCGGCCGTCGACAGCGTCGGTCATGGCGAGGCCGCCATCACCTGTCTCGTTCAATTCGCCATCGCCATCGTCGCAGGCGCGCTGCTGATCTACCGCGAAACCCACATGACCTCGCCGCTGCTGCCGGTAGACCTGTTGCGCATCCCGGTGTTCGCGCTGTCGATCGCGACCTCGATCGCCTCGTTCTGCGGACAGATGCTGGCCTTCGTCGCGATCCCCTTCTACCTCCAGAGCCGCTTCGGCTATTCGGCGGTGCATATGGGCCTGCTGATCACGCCATGGCCGATCGCGGTGGCGTTCGCAGCCCCGCTCGCCGGCCGCCTGGTCGAGCATTATCCGGCCGGCCTGCTCGGCGGCATCGGGCTCACGCTGTTTGCCTGCGGCCTCGGCGCACTCGCCTTCCTGCCTGCAAGCCCGACGCCGCTCGACGTGATCTGGCGGATGGCGCTGGCGGGGGCCGGCTTCGGCCTGTTCCAGACCCCCAACAACCGCACCATGATCGCGGCCGCCCCGCGCGAGCGCGCCGGCGGCGCCAGCGGCATGCTGGGCACGGCGCGCCTGCTCGGCCAGACCACCGGCGCGGCGCTGGTGGCGCTGCTGCTCGGCCGCTATCCGACCGAGGGAACCAGGATCGCGCTTCTTGTCGGCGTCGGATTTGCGCTGTGCGGTGCAGTGCTGAGCATGCTGCGGCTGTCGCCCGCGGGCGCGCGCGGCGCCGAGCACGTCCGGGTGCAGGACGACCAGCGCCTGCGCGGCGAATAGCTCACGCCCAGGTTCTGCTGTTCTCACGCGCAACTTGTGCTGGCTTAACTATCTGGACCAATGACGTATTGCCCTCGCGCTCCGGTTGCGCTTCATTGACGCGGGGAATAAGGGGCATTTCATGCGTTCATTTGGAATTGTGGCGCTCAGCGTCATGCTGGGCGGCTGCGCGTCTGTTACGCGTGGCACGACCGAAAATATCAGCATCTCGTCGACACCGTCGGGCGTGGAAGCGGTCGTCAGCGGAATGGAAGTTCCGACCACCTGCACGACGCCGTGCTCCGTGGTCGTCAAGCGGAACGCCGACATTTCGATCACCTTCCAGAAGGAAGGCTATGAACCGCAGATCGTGCCGCTCAGCCGGGACATACCGACCTCCGGGGCCGCCGGCTTCGCCGGAAATCTCTTGCTCGGCGGTGTCGTCGGCATGGGCGTCGATGCTGCCACCGGGGCGGCAACCGATCACAAGCCGAATCCTGTCATCGTGACCATGCAGCCGTCAGCACCTGCCCGCGCGCGGCCACCCGCGTCGAAGAAGCCGCGGCCGCCGGCGGCGCCTGCGCCCGACACCGGCACCTAGCGCCTCGCAACTGCCACGCAATCAAAAAGGCCGGCTTTTCAGCCGGCCTTTTCAATTCATATCGCTCGCAATCAAGCCTTGACCAGCGGGCCCTTCGAGGTCGGCCCCTTCGAGCCGCCGGAGCCGCCACCGCCCGGCTTGGACTTGCCCGGCGGGCGCTTGCGGGCGCCGGGCAGCTTCTCCTGCTTCGGCGTGATCGGACCGTCGAGGAACTCGAACCCGATCTTGTCCTTGGTCTCGTCGGCCTCGTCCTTGACCAGGACGACGCGGACGTGGCCGCCACCCTTGAGCTTGCCGAACAGCACCTCGTCGGCCAGCGGCTTCTTGATATGCTCCTGGATGACGCGGGCCATGGGCCGTGCGCCCATCTGCTCGTCGTAACCATGCTGGACCAGCCAGGTCTTGGCGGGCTCGGACAGTTCGATGGTGACGTCGCGATCGCCGAGCTGAGCCTCGAGCTGAAGCACGAACTTCTCCACGACCGTACCGATCACCTCGACGCTGAGATGGCCGAACGAGACGATGGCATCGAGACGGTTGCGGAATTCCGGCGCGAACTGCCGGTTGATCGCCTCGTGGTCGTCGCCTTCCCGCTTCGAGCGGGTGAAGCCGAACGCCTGCTTGGCGAGATCCGAAGCACCTGCGTTCGTGGTCATGATCAGGATCACGTTGCGGAAGTTGACCTGCTTGCCGTTATGGTCGGTGAGCCGGCCGTGATCCATGATCTGGAGCAGCACGTTGTAGAGGTCGGGATGCGCCTTCTCGATTTCGTCGAGCAGAACCACGCAATGCGGATGCTGGTCGACGCCGTCAGTGAGCAGGCCGCCCTGGTCGAAGCCGACATAGCCGGGAGGCGCGCCGATCAGGCGCGACACGGTATGCCGCTCCATGTATTCGGACATGTCGAAGCGCAGCAGCTCGACGCCGAGCGACGCTGCGAGCTGCTTTGCGACTTCGGTCTTGCCGACGCCGGTCGGTCCCGAGAACAAATAGCAGCCGATCGGCTTCTCCGGCTCGCGCAAACCGGCACGCGCCAGCTTGATCGAAGCGGCCAGCGACTCGATGGCCTTGTCCTGGCCGAACACTGTGCGCTTCAGGGTCTGCTCGAGATGCTTGAGCACCTCGGCATCGTCCTTCGACACGCTCTTCGGCGGGATCCGCGCCATCGAGGCGATCGTGGTCTCGATCTCCTTGATGCCGATCGTCTTCTTGCGCTTGTTCTCGGCCACCAGCATCTGCGCCGCGCCTGACTCGTCGATCACGTCGATCGCCTTGTCCGGCAGCTTGCGGTCGTGGATGTAGCGCGAGGAGAGCTGCACCGCAGCCTCGATCGCCTCATTGGTGTACTTCAGCCGATGGTAGTCCTCGAAGTACGGCTTGAGACCTTTGAGGATCGCGATCGCGTCCTCGACCGTCGGCTCGTTGATGTCGATCTTCTGGAAGCGCCGCACCAGCGCGCGGTCCTTCTCGAAGTGCTGGCGGTATTCCTTGTAGGTGGTCGAGCCCATGCAGCGGATCGTGCCCGAGGCAAGCGCCGGCTTGAGCAGGTTCGACGCATCCATCGCCCCGCCCGACGTCGCGCCCGCACCGATCACGGTGTGGATCTCGTCGATGAACAGGATGGCGTTGGGATGCGCTTCGAGCTCCTTCAGCACCTGCTTCAGGCGCTCCTCGAAGTCGCCGCGATAGCGCGTGCCCGCGAGCAGCGTGCCCATGTCGAGCGAGAACACGGTCGCAGCCGCAAGAACCTCCGGCACCTCGCTGTCGACGATGCGCTTGGCGAGGCCCTCCGCGATCGCGGTCTTGCCGACGCCGGCCTCGCCCACGAACAGCGGATTGTTCTTCTGCCGGCGGCACAGCACCTGGATCGCTCGGTTGATCTCGGAATTGCGTCCGATCACCGGATCGATCTTGCCGTCGCGCGCCTTCTTGTTGAGGTTGACGCAATAGGTCTCGAGCGCTTCGCCCTTCTTCTTGGCGTCCTCGGTACCCTTTGCCTCGGTCTCTTCGTCGACGCCGCGCACCGGCCGCGCCTCGGAGACGCCCGGCCGCTTGGCGATGCCGTGGCTGATGTAGTTGACGGCGTCATAGCGCGTCATGTCCTGCTCCTGCAGGAAGTACGCGGCATGGCTCTCGCGCTCGGCGAAGATCGCTATCAGCACGTTGGCGCCGGTCACCTCTTCGCGACCGGACGACTGCACATGGATTACCGCGCGCTGGATCACGCGCTGGAAACCGGCGGTCGGCTTGGCGTCGTCGGCGCCATCCGTCACCAGATTCTCGAATTCGGTTTCAAGGTAATTGACGAGGCTCGTGCGGAGCTTGTCGAGATCGACGCTACAGGCGCGCATGACGGCGGCTGCATCGGAGTCGTCGATCAGGGAGAGCAAGAGATGCTCGAGCGTCGCGTATTGGTGATGACGCTCGTTTGCGATCGCCAGCGCACGATGCAGGGATTGTTCAAGGCTTTGGGAAAAAGTCGGCATTCGCGTCCTCTATGGCCCCCACCATCATGATCGCCATCGCCCGGTCAGGCAACAACAACCTTTGTCACATATAGTTATACAAGACCGCGGCGAAAGACCGGTTCCGCGACTCAAATGGGCATTACGCGCCCACGGCATGCTCGATGCAAAACCCGTTCCGATTTGGGCAGAACTACCCATTTGGGCAGGATTGACGCCGCTGATTTTCGCGGGATCACGCAGCAGGATGTGCTGCCGTCACATACCGCGCGACCAGAACCGATCTAAATAACTCTGGATGTGAACGCGCAGTTATTTCTTTTCCATCACGCATTGCAGCGGATGCTGGTGCTTGCGGGCGAAGTCCATCACCTGCGTCACCTTGGTCTCGGCGATCTCGTAGGTGAATACGCCGCACTCGCCGATGCCGTGATGATGGACATGCAGCATGATCTTGGTCGCGGCCTCGATGTCCTTCTGGAAGAACTTCTCCAGCACATGGACGACGAATTCCATCGGCGTGTAGTCGTCGTTCAGGATCAGCACACGATACAGGTTCGGCCGTTTGGTCTTCGGCTTGACCTTGGTGATGACAGACGTATTCGGCCCCGTCGGTCCGCCCGAACGGTTCTCGTCATTGCTCATACGAGGAGCGTGGGCAGCGGCTTGCGCGGACAGGTCTAGTCTGAAAGTCAGGTGCGGCATGGCTCAGGCGTTCAAATTCCCCACGGAAGCGAGTGACGGTCAGCCGCGCGGCCCCGCCCTTCGGAGCTTTGCACGGGCGCGCCGCCTTGTTGGATCACCGCTTCCAACCGGTCCGGTCAAGCCCGGCTCGATTGTAGGGAATATGGGCCTGCCCCCGGCTCGCCGCAAGCGTGCAACGGTCTGGCCAATATGGTCGAGGCAGTCCCGATTCCCGGTCCGGCGATCCTGACCAAGGTTAGTCAATCCGGACCGATTTGACAAAAGTTTCGGCCGGCACCGTTTAGAACATCTTCACCAGGAATCCGGCCGTTAAGCGGCAGCGGCGATTTCGCGGGATACCTCCGGTTTTCTACGGTCCCATCGAGCTGCCGTTCAATCGCTTGGCGCCTGGTGCGCATGCGCGTCGCCATGCTGCTCGACAACGCCGGCTCGATGGCCCAGGACGGCAAGATGTCGGCGATGCCGACGGCCGCGAAGAACCTGGTCGATCAGCTCAGTGGCCTCGTGCTCCTCGCCGGCGCTCTCGATGCGCAGAATCGCTGGTGGTACAGCAATGCCTCGCAGATCGACACGCGGCGGAAGAAGCTGCGCGATGACGCCGAAGCGGCGAGCATTGCGCGAGCGGCATCGACACGTTCTGTCCAGACCGTGTGGGGTTGACGTCGGTACGTCGTTGTCGAAGCTGCGCGTGGCGCGCTGAACCGGATCTCTGTCGCGACAACAAAAAAACCCGGCTGAATCAGCCGGGCTTTTCGATTCCAGGAGTTCCAGAGGACGTTAGTTGGCAGCCGGGGTGAACTTCGAAACGATGGTCTCGACCGGCTTGAACGCCTGCTTGGCGAGGTCGCTGTAAAGGCCGGCGATCTTCTGCGATTCCGCAACGAAGGTCTCGTAGCTGGAACGGGCGAAGTCGGTCTGCGCTTCCACGGCCTTGTCCAGCGACTTCACGCCGGAAAGCTTCTCGACGAAGGACTTGGTGTCTTCAAACGACTTCTTGGTGTAGTCGCCATACGCGCTGGCGATCGCCTGGAGGCCATGCTGCATCGAGGTCGCGGAAGCAACGCACTGCTCGAACTGCTCTTTCCCGTAGCTCTGAAAGTCTTCAACCTTGAACATTTCGGAATCCTTTTTCCCTGGCTTTGGTCCGGAAGCCCCGGCTCCCTGACTCCGCCCAAAAATAGTGCAACGCACAAAAAAGTCAAGAATCTTGTGCGACGCACAAAATTAGATGCAAATCGCTGAGATTCCCGGGGTTTCCCGCAATGGTTCCTTAAGCTTTTGGAAACCGCGGACCCCTACCCTGATTCCCTGGACGTGTTCAGCTTCCGCGAACGGTCAAAAGCCGTTCGAGAACATCACCTTAGCCAGAACAGCGGCTCAGGCCCAACGTTTCCCGCAGCGAACACCAGCGGAGAGACAGCCTGAGCAGGTAATGATCCCGGGTCGAGTGGGCACAATTTCGCCTCACGGGCCGGTGATCAAGTCAGAAACGGGGACGGGGTTTCATGCTTCGTAAAAACTTGTCTTCCTCGCGCTTGGCGCGGGTTGGCGTTTTCGGGCTTCTTACGGTCACCGCCGTAGTCATCTTCACCGATGCTGCCGAGGCACGGCGTCACCGGCGCCATTACGCACACCACCGGGTGCAGCGCGATGTGTCCGACAGCTCCAGCCCGAAATTCGCATCGATCATCGTCGACGGCAATTCCGGCTCCGTGCTCCAGGCAACGAGCCCAGACGGAATCCGCCACCCCGCCTCGCTCACCAAGATCATGACGCTCTATCTGCTGTTCGAGCGCCTCGAGTCCGGCAGGATGAAGCTCGACACCGAGATGCCGGTCTCGCAGCACGCCGCCGATCAGGATCCGACCAAGCTGAACCTGCGTGCCGGCCAGACCATCCGCGTCGAGGACGCGATCAAGGGCCTCGTCACCCGCTCCGCCAACGATGCGGCCGTCGTGATCGCGGAAGCGATCGGCGGCGACGAGGACGACTTCGCCCAGATGATGACGCGCAAGGCGCGCTCGCTCGGCATGTCCAAGACGGTCTACCGCAACGCCAACGGCCTTCCCAACGACGAGCAGGTCACGACCGCGCGCGACCAGGCCACGCTCGGCCGCGCCATCCAGGAGCGCTTCCCGCGCTACTATCGCTATTTCGCGACCTCGACGTTCAATTGGCGCGGACAGTCGATCCGCAACCATAACCACCTGCTCGGCAGCGTCGAGGGCGTGGACGGCATCAAGACCGGCTACACCCGCGCCTCCGGCTTCAACCTCGTGACCTCGATGCGTCGCGGCAACCGCCACCTGATCGGCGTGGTGCTCGGCGGCCGCAGCGGCGGCTCGCGCGACGCCACCATGCGCAACCTGCTCGCGGAGAACCTCGAGAAGGGCGCCACCACCCACACCGTCGTCGCTGTCACCGAGCGCAACGGCGCAGATGCCAATACCGACGTCGCCGATGCATCGGAGACCTCGGCCCGCCCCGCTCCGCAGGTCCAGCAGGCCGCGGCCGCCCCTGCCCCCGAAACGGCCCCGCAGCGTCTCGCCTCGCGCCTCTCAGCGCTGGCGGCCGCGACCGCCGCGATGCCGCCGGCTCAAGCCAGGCCTGACACCAGCAAGCCTGAGGTTCGGCCGACTGAATCCAGGATCGAGCCCGCGCCGCTCACCAATGGCGTGATCTCCAGCCAGCCGCTCTCCATCATCCCCGGCTCGTCCGAGCCGATGAAGCCGGTCCGGGTGAAGACTGTTCAGGTCAAGGCCGGCACCGTGAAGGTCGCCTCCGCCGCCCCGGCTCAGGTCGCACCGCAGGTCACGAGCACGATTGCGGCCCGCTCCGACGTCGCGGAGACCTCCGGCGCCGTCGTCGCCCGCGCCGATCTCATCAACAAGCCCGAGATGGCGAGCCAGCCGGAAGCGCCGAAGGCCGAACTCGCCCGCACCGAGATGCCCCGTCAGCCGGCGGGCTTCGGCACCGGCAACGGCATCCTCGGCGTGCTGCCGGCCGCAACGGCCGCCGCGCCCACTCCGGCTGCTGCGAAGCTCGCTTCGGCCGATCCTGTGCCGCAGCCGATCCAGATGAGCGCCACCACCAAGCCGGTCGTCACCCATAGCGGCTGGATCGTCCAGGTCGGCGCACTCGAGAGCGAGAACGAAGCCCAGCAGCGCATCGACGCCGCCCGCAGCTCGGCCCGCGGCCTGCTCAGCAAGGCCGACCCGTTCACCGAGCCGGTCCTCGCCAAGGACAATCGCAAGCTTTACCGGGCCCGTTTCGCCGGGCTCGAGCGGGACCAGGCCGAAGCCGTCTGCCGCGCCCTGAAGCGCGCCGACATCTCCTGCATCACTGTCCGCAACTGATCTGTCGTACCGCTCCAATCAAAATGCCCGCGCCTTGCGCGGGCATTTTTGTTTGGGGGATGCGGCGATGCCAGTTCCGCGACAACCTCTCGTCAAGGATTTACGGTTAAAACTTTACTCAAGGGATCGACCACGCCGACAAAGGCGGGCATCGGGGCGACGGCAGACAGAGCAAGCGGAGCTTACGCGGTACGGGCGTTTGTAGCGTAGTGCCGGAGTTAGCCGTTATGCGTGCGAAGCAGAGTATCCTTGGCCTCGTTCACACGGGCAGCGAGATACGTCGAGCCCCCCTGGTCGGGATGGAGTTTCTTCATCAGGGACTTGTGCGCCCGGCTGATGTCGTCGCGCCCCGCGCCCGGCTGCAGGCCAAGGATCTGATAGGCTTCCTCCGCCGTCATTTTGCCGCTCGGCGCCGTGCGGCGCTGCCGCCCTGCCGCATCGCCCTGCGCGTTCTGACGCCAAGCGGGAAACCGGCGGTCCAGATAGCTTTCAAGTAGGGCCACGCTCTCGGCGTCGAACGCCGGAGCCATCGCCAGCAGGCCAGCGAGATCGAACTCCTGGAGATCGCGCCCGGCGTGAGGACCGGCGACGATCTGGCCGGCGAGCTGCCCCGAATCGTGGTCGAGCCGCATGTCCAGGAATTGCGAGCGTACGCGCGAGGCCTGTCCGGCCGGGCGCGTTGCGCCACCGCCGAACAGCCCGCCGATATTGCCGAAGCCGGCATTCGCCAGCGGCGTCCAGCCCAGGAGCCCGGCGCCGAAAATCCCGAGCGGGATCGCCACCGCCAGCTCGCCCCGCAGGCCAGTGAACGCTGCGACCGCGAGCGCCACCACGCCGCCACCGAACTTGATGGTGCGCGCCAGCACCGCCGGATTGGCGGAGCGGAACATCTGGAGCAGCAGATAAAGCGTGATAACGGCGATGGCGCCGGCGATCAGGGTCATGGCCGGAATATAGTCGCCCTCACGGCAAAATGCATGGCGTCCGTCTCCGACGCGGGCCGCTACTTCATCTGCCCGATCAGCTTGGCCGCACCGCTCGCACTCTTGGCGAGTTTCAACAGCGCCTCCCGGCCGCCGGCGGCATAAGCCGCGGCCGCGCGCAGCAGTTCGCGAAGCTGCGCCGCCGCGCCGGGATCGAACCGGCACCAGGCCCCGCCGGTCAGCCGCGCGATCTCGCGAAAGGCCTGCTCGGCCACGGCGTCGGCGCCTTCCTGAAACACGAACACGGGGACCTTGAGCATGCCGAGCTCGCCGGCCTTGGCGCAGAGCTCGTCGACCTTCTCCTCCATGGCATCGCCGACGAAAACGACCGCACGCACGCCCGAAGCGACCGCCTCGCGCCGCACGTCGCTCAGCACCTTGCCGATCTGGGTGTCGCCGCCGCGACAGTCGATCTTGCTCATCAGCGTCGCGAGCTTCGCACTGTCGGAGATCCAGCCCGTGGCGCGACACTCGTTCAAGCCGCGATAATAGACGAGCCGGATGTCGAGGCTGCCGATCGCTGCGGCCTCGCGGAACATGTCCGCCTGGAGCGCGCAGGCCATGTCCCAGGTCGGCTGCCGGCTCATCGTCGCATCCAGCGCGAAAATCAGCCGCCCCTTCGCGCCGGGGGCATGCGGCGACAGCGCACGCGCCTTGGCGACGAACGCAGCGATGTCCTCAGCGGTGCTGGCTTGAGGCAGCGTGCCGCCGGTTTGGCTCGAGACGGCATCACGGCCACGCGGTTTGACGGGTTCGCCGGACATCCCTGCTCGCTTCTTGCGTGAGCGGCTAATGTGGATAGCGCCTGCGGCCCGGTCAATGTGCAAAGCCTCCGCTGGCGGATGCCGGCGGAGGCTTTGCGGGTCGTGCAGACGATCGGAGCGGTGTCGGTGTCAGCTGGCGTCGGTGTCAGCTCTTGGCAGGCGCCATCAGAGCAACCGGACCGGGCTCCAGGATATTGGGCGGGGCCGAGCGCGTATCGACGGGCGCCACGGCGCTGTCGCCGTCGCTCAGGAACTTGTCGAGCATGCTCTGGATCGAGTTCTTCGCCGCATCCGGACCGGTGTCGCGCATGTCGTTGTGCTGGAATTCGGTCTTCACGACCTGGATGCCGGCCTTCTCGCATTCCTCATCGGTCGGGATGACACCCGCATCGGTCTTGAACTGCGGATCCTGCGAACGGAACGACAGGATCTTGAACTTGCCGGCAGTGACGAAGGGCACGCGCAGATTGTCGAGCGTGACGACCTTCTTGACCTCATCGGGATACTGCTTGGCGAAATACATCGTGATGTCGCCGCCCATGGAGTGGCCGACCATCGTCACCCTGTCGTAATCGGCGTTGGGCTGAACCTTCTTCATCTCCTGCATGGCGAGATGGATGTTGGCAACGCCGCGCAGGATCTGCGGCAGCCGGCCGACATAGAGCTCACCGGGCTTCGTCACCATGGGAGGATCGGTCGGCAAATCATGCTGCGGGCTTACGACCATATAGCCGCGCGCCGCGAAGATGTTGGCGAGGAAGCCGTACTCGGTATTCTTGACGGTGTTGCCGTGATTGATCACGGCAACCGGCAGCGTGATCATGCCGGCATTGGCCTGCATTTCCTTGTCGCGGCGGACCGCGATATCGACAGGCACGGGACGGTTGTCGCGCGAGGCGTCGTAGAAGGTGACGGTCTCGTGCCTGATCGCCCACTTGCTCGCCGTGACATAGGCGACGCCGAAGAGGGCACTAACCGAAACCAGAACGGCAATTCCACGCTTCATTTTCGTCCTCAGCCTCAGGCTCTTGCGGCCTGAATCCCTGTTGAAAATCGTGTTCTTCCGGGGCTCTTCGGCCCCTGGTCGCCTATTCCCTAATATATGTCACAGCCGCGTGACAGGAAGCTTAAATATTGTGAACCTTCAGCCCTTTCATTGTGCGGCGCACGCGTTTCTTGGGCATCCCGTTCTCAGGCGGCTACGTCAGGTGCAGGCTACCATCCGACACAACCGGTCTCGATTGGCTTCAATTTCACGGTAAACACAGGGTGAAACGGCCAAGCCCGCACTCAGTTCCGGCGGGAACCGGCAGCTTCAATCGGCTGGAAGTAGCGATATACCGCCGCCTCAGGCGCCGAGGATGTCGTGGACTTCGAGCGGCTTGTCGACCTGGCTGAACCACTCGGCGCGATTTGCCGCACGGCGGCGGCCGCGTTCGTCGAGCGGCAGCTTGAGCTGGCGGAGCAGACCCGTCACCTCTTCCCGCGCGGTGAGATGGCCAAGGTTGGGCCGCATGCCGAGCGTGGCCTCGTCGATCTCATCGAGCGCGGTCAGGCCGCGCGGAAAAAATTCGCGATAGACGACGCGCTCGGCGAAGCCGTCGACGTAGCGAAAGCCGAGCCGTAGCGACAAATCCTTGAGGCCCTCGGCGACGAGCTGCTTGTTGCGGGAGCCGAGCATCGACAGGCGGTTGCGCACGACGATCCAATCGGTGCTGGAGCCGTCGAGCTGGCGCCGCTTGCGCCTGACATCCCGCACCATCTCGGCATAGTGGCTCTCGCCCGTCACTGCGTAGTTGGCGGGATCGACGGTGCCGAGCACGTCGAAATCGAGGAAGCTGTCGTTGATCGGCGTGACCAGCGTGTCGGCCATCGAGTGCGCCAGGCGCATCAGATAGCTGTCGGTGCCCGGCGTATCGATGACGATGAAGTCGAAATTGCTCTCGACCGCCGAGACCGCCTCCATGAACTGCTGGAACTCGGAATTCTCGTTCTCGGCGATCTGCATGGTCTCGCCGAGCTTGATGCAGCGATGCACCGGCAGCTCGAGGCCGAGGCCGGTGCGGCGCGCCCAGGCGGAACGGTTGCCGATGTAGCGAGTAAAGCTCTGCTGACGGCAGTCGAGGTCGATGGTGGCGACGCGCTGGCCGGCCTTCAGCAGCGCGACCGCGATGTGCAGGGCGGTGGTCGACTTGCCGGAGCCGCCTTTTTCGTTGCCGAGCACGACGACATGCGCCGAGCCGGATTGGCCTTGGCTAGCCTGCACAAGCATAGCGATCCTCAACACCCCTGATGAATATCTTCGAGTTGGCCGCGTCTGCGGTCAAGTGAAATGCGTGACAGTAAATGCAAATCGCAGCGCGCCGTGTTCGAAATGAATCACGGCACCATCTCTCGCTTGTGATTCAGCCATGTCGCGATATCGTGCGCGGCCTCGCGCGGGATGCTGTGCCGCATCCGAATGCATGGCGTCCACGATCGGCGCTTGTTAAGGTTAGCCGGCGGGCGCCGGGACGCGCCCGCTTCCCATTCCCAACCCTGTCGAGTCCTGATGTCACGAAGCCCCTTGATCGCCCGCACGGTCCCCGCCTTGCGACGCGCCGTCGACAATCTTCGCAAGCGAAAAGCCACGATCGCGCTGGTTCCGACCATGGGGGCGCTCCATGACGGACATGTGTCGCTGGTGCGCCTCGCCAGGCGGCGCGCGAGTCGCGTCGTGGTGTCGATCTTCGTCAACCCGACCCAGTTCGCCCCGACCGAGGACTTTGGTGCCTATCCGCGCACCTGGAAGTCCGATCTCGCCAAGCTCGCCGCCGAGGACGTCGACATCGTCTGGCACCCCGGCGCCGAGGCGATGTATCCGGAAGGCTTTGCGACCCGCATCGTGCCGGAGGGGCCGGCGCTGGCCGGCCTCGAGGACCGCTTCAGGCCGCACTTCTTCGGCGGCGTCGCCACCGTCGTCGGCAAGCTGTTCACGCAGTGCCGGCCGGATGTCGCAATCTTCGGCGAGAAGGACTTTCAGCAGTTGCGGGTGGTGACGCAGATGGCGCGCGACCTCGACCTCGGCGTCAAGGTGACCGGCTCCCGCACCGTGCGCGAGCGCGACGGGCTCGCGATGTCTTCGCGCAACGTCTATCTCTCGCCGGAGGAGCGGCAGACCGCGACCACGTTGTACCGCGCCATGAAGGACAGCGCCGGGCGCATCCGCGCCGGCGAAGCGATCGCATCCGCGATGGCGCGCGGCGCCGGGATGATCACGGCGGCCGGCTTTGCGCTCGACTATTTCGAGGCGCGCCATGCCGAGACGCTGGCGCAGGTCACCTCGCGCAAGGACGGCCCGTTGCGGATCCTGGTGGCGGCCAAGCTCGGCACGACCCGGCTGATCGACAATATCGCGGTGTAACCACCGAGCTCGATCTTGCGCGTTCCCTCGCCCGGATGGATGATCGGGACGAGGAAACGAGCCGGCTGGCAGGGGCATGTCATTCATCCGCGCGATGATCGTGAATGGCGTGCTGGCGCTTGTCGCCGCGACTGCCGCCCAGGCACAACAGCGCCCGCCGATCGGCCTCTACGGGTCGCCGCCGGATGCGATGATCTTCTACGTCGCCCATGGCCCCGCCGGGGCCTGCGGACCGGGCTGCTCTGACTGGATCGCCGCCGAGGGCACGGTGCAATGGGACAGCTACAAGCGGCTGATCGCGATTCTCGATCGCCAGGCGGGACACAAGCTGCCGCTCGTCATCCATAGCTGGGGCGGCTCCAACCTCAATGTTGCAGTCAGCATGGGCCGCATCCTGCGCGACCGCGGCCTGGATGCCACCGCCGGCGCGACCGAGGTCGAGGCCTGCGCCGGCAAACCGGAGGATTGTTTTGCGCTGAAGCGCCCGGGCGGGCCGCTCGACGCCAAGGTATCCTTGCCGGATCCGGCGTGCGATTTCGCGTGCGTCCTCATGCTCGCCGGCGGGGTGCATCGCAGCCTCCCGCAAGGTGCGACGGTGGTGCTGACCGGCCGTTCCATCCGCAATCGCCGCGCACCCAACGTGGCGCCCGAACAACGCGAGAGCCTGACGACGATCTTTGGCGAGCAGTATCGCAAGTACCTGCACGAGATGGGCGTCGAGCCCGAACTGGTCGACATCATCGACACCATCGGCGAAGGCGGACGTCCGGTCGTGATGCCGCCCTCCGACTGGGCGCGGCTGCACATCGTCACGCCGCCATGAGCGGCTGCGTCAGAGCAGTCCGAGATCGCGCAGTTCGCGCCGCATCGGCTCCGGCATCGCCGCGATCGAGCCCGCGGCCGATTTGCCGAGATCGGGCGGCACGGAATCGTCGCTGAGGTAGCGCCAGCCCTGGAACGGCCGCATCGGCCGCGGCGATACCGAGATCACCTTCGGCTGCATCACGATCCGGCAACGGCCGATGCCGTCCTTGTCGCGGAACGGCTCGATGCCGATGATCTTTTCACGCGCGGCGATCTCGCCCTTGATCACCCAGTAGAGCGATCCGCCCGCCAGGATCTCGGCGTCGCGCTTGGGCACCATGCGGGTGATGTGGATGTGATGTTGCGGCAGACCCTTCTTCTTGGCGGTCTGCATCCGTTCGGCGACCCACCCCTTCAATTCCTTGACGGAGTCGCAGCCGACGGCGAGCTTGATCAAATGTAGCGGCATGGCCCCAGCATTAGCCGGGCAGCCACGTATTTGGAATGCCGAACTATTCGTTATCCGCAGCCGCAGGAGCCGCGGCTGGGGCCGGCGGCGCGAGCGGAACCGGTGCTGCGGCCGGCGCACGCGCGGCCTTCGGCGCTGGCGGCTTCTTCGCAGCCGGCGCCGCTGGAGCAGCGGCCTGCGCCGAGGTCGGAGCGGACACGCGCGGCGCCGCGGCTGCGCCTCCGGCAGGCGCCGCCTGTCGCACCGCCGCCGTGGGCGGCTCCGGATTCATGATGCTCACCGGCGGCGTCGATGACGCGCTCGGGAACTCCGCATTGGTCGGCCTGCCCGTCGGCATCGATGGCGGCATCCCGGCAAGCGCCGCGGTGGCCGGCATCGCCGGGGCCGTTGCGGGCGCGTTCCAGCCCGGCGCATAGCGTGCAACCAGCGTGTCGTAGAGATGGGAATCCATGTTGGCGGCGACCCGCTGCTGATCGGTCAGCGAGCGGAAGGCGGGGCAGTCGAACTGCGTGCAGCCGTCGCGCGCAACCAGCACCTGCGCGACGAGGCCGTAGCGGTCGCGCTCCAGCGCCTTGCGCAGCACCTTCATGTCCAGCGTCAGGCTCTTCTCGGCGGGCGCGGCATCGCCGAGCGCGGTGAGCCGGTCGATCCGTGCGGCGGTGTAGGAGACGGCCGCAGCCGCCGCGTCAGGCGAGCCGAACAGCGCCTTCTCGCAACCAATCGCCACGGCATTGCCGGCGAGATCGTCGAGACAGGACAGCGCCGGCAGGCTGGCGACGACCGCGCTCTGCGCGCGCGCCTCGCCCGGCGGTGCCTCCTCCGCCGGACCATAAACGCGCACGGTGGCAGCTACCGCGATGGCAATGGAAAGCAGCGTGATGACGGTCAGCGCGCCGTTGGCAACCGACCTTTCGGCGCGCACCAGCGTAATCAGGAGAATCAGGCCGAGGAGGCCGGCGGCTACCAGGATCATCCACATCGGAAAGGCCTGCGGGCGCGAGATTTGGTCGAACGAAGTGGCCCATGCCCAGTTCATGCGCGACGTCCCCTCACGCGAGCAAAGAGCGAATGGTCAAAGCGAGCCCCCGCGAGTCGGCAACTGCCCCCGGTTCACCATGTCGAGGCGAAGGGGGCCTTTTGACGGCGAGCGAAGCGAATTCGTCCGCGATGTCAACGCGCGGCACCGTCATCCGTCAGGATTGGGCGAGCTGGCTTTCCTTGGCGACGCGCTCGAACGCTTCAGTCGAACTCTTGATGCGGTACTGGCAGTCGTCACCATCCGTCGGCAGCAGGCGGATGATCTCGTATGAGCCACTCGCAGCCGGGCGCGCGACGTTGCTGGCAGTGAACAGTACGCGCGTTCCCACGGGGAATTTATGCTTCAACGCCCATCTCCATGACTCAAACAGCGCCGGCTGTGCCCAGGGTCCCACTGCGACGGACCGGCTGAAAACCCGGCGTGACATATAGCACGCAATGCGGCGTTTTGGCCAGCGGTATACAGGCATGGCAAATAGGCCGATCCGGCAGTATTTTCAGGACGATAGTGCGGGAACCGGTGGGTGGAGGATACCGCTGGAACCGGCTCCCTCAGACGGTGTGGGGCAGATGCCCCTCCGGGCTTGCCTGGTCCACGGCCTTGGGCAGTTCCTGGGCCAGAATCTGGCCGAGCTGGTCGACCGGGATGTTGTAGCGCGCCGCAAGCTGCCGAACCGTGTCACTGCCGAGCACCGCGCGGAGCTGGCCGGCCGAGATCGGCAGGTTCTGGCCGTTGCCGAGCCAGGATTTGACCTGGTCACCGAAGCCGGACTGCTGGAGCTTCGCGACGATTGCGCTGAGGCCGCCCTGACTGCTGCTGCCGAGCACTTCGTTCAACACCGCCGGCAGGACCGCGGCGCCGAGCTGCCCGAGCGCACTGCGAAGCGCGGGGTTGTTTGCCAGCGAGTCCAGAATTCCCATGCCCCTGCCCTCTCCCAAGCGGTCCTTCCGCCGCGATTGAGCGCCGCCAGCCTGCACATCGTCAAGCGACGCCCGATCACATTCGAGGGTTAGACGTTCTCGAATTTCTCGATGACGAGCGTTTCGGCGATCCCGTCGCGGGTCCATTCCTGGAACGCCGGCAGCGCCATCATCGTGTCCATGTAGGCCCTGGTCTCCGGCGTGACCTCGATCGCGTAGGTGCGGAAACGGTGCACGACCGGGGCGTACATCGCATCCGCCGCACCGAAGCGGCCGAACAGGAACGGTCCCTTGGCACCGTAGCGCGCCCGGCACTCCCGCCAGATCTCCTGCACGCGCGCGATGTTGGCCCTGGCGTCCGCCGACAGCGTCACGGCGCCCACGGGGCGGTGCAGGTTCATGCCGCATTCGTTGCGCAAGGCCATGAAGCCGGAATGCATCTCGGCGCACACCGAACGGGCGTGCGCGCGGGCGGCGACATCGTCGGGCCACAGCTTCGCTTCCGGATAGCGCTCGGCAACGTACTCGATGATGCTGAGCGAATCCCACACCGTGATGTCGCCGTCGACCAGCACCGGCACCTTGCCGGCGCGGCTGAAGGACAGGATCTGATCCTTGTCGGCGGGATTGTCCGTGTAGAGCGGAATGACGGTCTCGACGAACGGGATGTCATTGGCGCGCAGTGCAAGCCATGGCCGCATCGACCATGACGAGTAGTTCTTGTTTCCGATCGCAAGCTTGAGCGCTGCCATGTCGCTGGTCCTTCCCTGAGTCCCCTGGATGCGGCTGCTTTTAGCGCCATCGCCTGCCGCCAATCAATCGTTGCCGCCTCCGGCCGCGCGTGGCAATCGTTGCGATCTTCGCGAGGAGTGAGACATGGGCAGGCATTGGGTCGACATCACCGCGGTCGGCTTCTTCATCATCGAATGGCTGGTCTATGCCCTGACGCTGGAGCACTCGGCCTATGGCCGCGACAGCCTGTCGGCGCGCATGAACCGCTATCGCGAGGTCTGGGTCCGCCGCCTGCTCGACCGCGACACCCGTATGGTCGACATGCAGATCATGGCCTCGCTCCAGAACGGCACCGCCTTCTTCGCTTCCACCAGCCTGTTCGCGCTCGGCGGCGCGCTGGCACTGCTGCATGCCACCAACGACGCCATCACTATCCTCGCCAAGCTGCCGATCGATCTCAGCCCCTCGCCCGCGCTGTGGGAGCTGAAATGCGTCGGCCTCGTGCTGATCTGCGTCTACGCTTTCTTCAAATTCGCCTGGGCCTATCGCCTGTTCAACTATGTCGCGATCCTGTTCGGCGGCATGCCGCCGGCTGACCGGCGCGACACGCCTGAGGCCGAGGCCCACGTCATCCGCACCTCGCGCTTGTTCGAATCCGCCGGCCGCCACTTCAACCGCGGCCAGCGCGCCTTCTTCTTCGCACTCGGCTATCTCGGCTGGTTCGTCAGCCCCTGGGTGCTGTTCGTGACCACGGCGGCGGTGGTGATCGTGACCTGGCGAAGGCAGTTCGCATCGAGCGCCTGGGCGGCGATGGCGCCGGAGGAGATGGATGGTACGGAGACGCGGAAGCGCGGCTATTGAGGCATCTGCTGCGCGCAAGCGAAGGGTGGCACGCGTTTTCTCCACACCGTCACTGCGAGCGCAGCGAAGCACCCCTGAATCTTTTCACGGTGACAGTCTGGATTGCTTTGCTACGTTCGCAAGGACGACACGACTGGCTCCGTCATCCAAGGACGCGAGGCCCGCCCACTCGGCGATATCCCGGCTTACTTCCTGCGCATCGTCCCGGACCGGCAATCGAATCTGGCCACAGGCCGATCCATCTGCCAGAGCTCCACGTCGCGACCGTCGACGAGCCTCTCCGCGGAGCTGATCGCGGCTTCATCATCGATGCAATCCATGTGGATCATTCTGATGGGACGATCGTGTAGTCCCACGATCAATGCACGGTAAGCGGACATTTTGGTCTCCAGGCAAGGCGCGATAGCAAGCGCGGGCCGGAAGAATGGCGCTGACGGCATTTGAATGCGATGGGGAGTGCATCGTCTGTTTATAAGCGCGGCATAAGTTGCCGGCAGCGCGGGGCCGAGGCCGGTCCTATGCCGATCCTATGCAACCGCGATCGCGCCAATCTCGAAATCATACAGCATCCGGCACCATATCCGCTCCGTCGCGCAAGCTCGCGCGGCGTAGCGAACTGGTGAAATGATGTCGAACTCAGGGGTCAGCGACAGGATCATCGATCCGATGATGGCCATCGCGAACTGCTCGACGCGGCAACGCATCGTCGTGGTCGGCGCAAAGAGCATGGAATTGGTGATTGAGCTGCATCGTCGCGGATATCTGCTGGCGGCGGCGGCAGGCAATTGCGGCCGGCCGGCGGGTCAATATGAAGTCGCGCTCGTGGATTGGCGGCGACGCACGCTTCACGCACTCGATGCGACAGTGGATTGGCTCGACGATTTCCTGAGCCCCCGCGCCGTGCTGGTGATCTGGCTCGATGCGCAGAAGGCAGCTGCGAAGGACACTCTCCGTGCCGCAGTAACGAAGCGCGGCTTCGTCGTCCTGCAAGGCGCCGAGCATCCATGTGGCAGCGTGCTTCTGGCACGGCGCTCGGAGGCCATCCCGCTTCGGCAGGCCGCGTGAACATCCACCCGAACTCATGGATTTGATCCGATGCCAAAATCGAAAATTCGACGTGCCGTCATTCGCGAGTGGATGGCTCTCGCGCCGGCGCAGCGAGGCTCCGCCGAGCAGGCCGGCGCGTTTGCACGGCGCACCATCGAAAGACATAGCTTGCCACGCAGCCGGAGAACGCCGCAGGCCGTGATCATGGCATGGCTGAAGCCGCGAACCGGGAGGCCTTAGCTCCCAGGATGGATAGAGTGGGGCGAGCCGCCTACCCTCCGCCAAAATCCCGCGGCGAGAACGGCAGGTCCAAGATCTTCCATTCGTCGTACTTGTCGGCCGGCAGCATCTTGTAGGGCTGGCAGGCCTGGAGCGCTGCGGTCGCGGATTTCACGATGGCCACGCCCTTCGCGGATGGCGGAGCTTCGATCAGGATCGGCGGGCGCGCCAGCGTGCCGTCGGTGGCGAACACCGTGCGCAGCTTGATGTTGACGTTGTCGGTCGGGTCGACCCCGGCCGGCAGCTTGGCGCAGCTCTTCAGGTGGCGACGCAGCGCGGCGATGACCTCGGATGGCAGCTTGGCTGCGATTGAATCCTTGGCATCGCCGCCATCGTCCTTGGGGGCGTCTTTCGGCAGTTCCGGCGGCAATTCCGGCGGCAAGCCCAGCATGACGCCGTACTTGACCGTCACGTCAGGCTCCGGCGCCTGATAGGCCGGCGGCGCGGCCTGTGGCTGCTGCATCGCTTGCGGCGGCGGCTGTTGCGACGGCGGCTGCGGCATCGCCTGGGGCGGCGGTTGTTGCTGGGGTTGCGGAGGCGGCTGTTGCGACGGCTGCGGCTGTTGAGGCTGCGGCTGCACATTGGCCTCCCGCTGCTTCGGTGCCTGTGAGGGTTGCGGCTGCGGCTGTTTCTGCTGCGGTTCAGGCGAGGCCTGCGGCGACGGCGCCGCGGCCTGCTGCTTGGTCGCAGGCTTCGGCGCGGGTTCCGCCTTGTCCTTGTCGGTGAAATCCAGTTTCGGCAATTTCAGGTCCGGCAGCGGCTCCGGCGGCTTCTCCTTCGCCTGCTCCTGAGCCTTCTCCTCGGCCTTGGCCTCCTCCTCCTTCACCTGCTCCGGCGTGACGATGTCCACCGAAACGGTCTCGGGCGCCGCGGCGTGAAACAGATGGACTTCGCTGATCAGGATGATCAGCGCCACCAGCGTCAGATGCGCGACCGCCGACGCTGCAATGTCCGTCCGTATGATCTTCCGCAGTTCCATCGATCGATCTTGGGTTGCCACGCCGGTCCTAGCATACAGCGGCCCCCTCTCAATCCCATTTTGGCGCGAAGCCGAAATCGGTCAGGCGGCCCTTGGGATTTGCCAGCGCGGCGATCTGGGCCATCTCGTCGTCCGAGAGCTCGAAATCGAAAATATCGATGTTTTCCGACAGACGTTCGACGCGCGAGGTGCGCGGGATCGCAGCGACATTCTGTTGCACCAGCCAGCGCAAGCAGATTTGTGCCGGCGTCTTGCGATGCGCGCGCCCGAGCCCGGCGAGCGTCTGGTCGGCCTTGACGCGCCCCCTGGCGATCGGGCTGTAGGCGACCAGTGCGAGGCCATGCTGGTCGCAGGCTGCCCTCACCTTCGTCTGGTCGAGATAAGGATGATATTCGACCTGGTTGCAGACGAGCGGCTCCGGCGACAGCGCCACCGCCTGTTCGATCAGCGCCACGGTGAAATTGGAAACGCCGATGTGGCGGGTCAGGCCCATGCGCTTGGCATGCGACAGCGCACCCAGCGTCTCCTCCAGCGGCACGTGCGAATTGGGCCAGTGCAGCAGCAGGAGATCGACGGAGGAGAGCCGCATCCTGGCGAGGCTCTCCTTGACCGAGCGTTCGAGATCATAAGGCGCGAAATGGTTGGTCCAGACCTTTGTCGTCAGGAAGATGTCGTCGCGGCGCACGCCTGAGCCGCGCAGGCCGTCGCCGACCTCGCGCTCATTGTCGTAGACCTGCGCAGTGTCGATGTGGCGATAGCCGAGCCGCAGCGCCTGCTCGACCACGCGGCCGCAAGCGCGCCCGCTCAGCTCCCAGGTCCCGAGCCCGATCGCCGGTATCCTTGCGCCATTGGCCTCGACGAACAGCATGAGGAATCCTCTCTGTTGCGATCGCCTCAAAACATCATCCGGGCGCCATTATGGACCCGGCCCGTAACACTGCCAACGGACGACGCCGGCGCCGGGCCGGATATTCAGGGCAATGCTAACGGGAGGTTCGCGCCTGGCCTTGACGTCAGGCTTTGGCGAGCGCCTGGAACACGGTGTCCGGCGCATGCGCGATCACGGCGAGCAGCGCGCGGGCGGGTCCTCGCGGGGCGCGCTTGCCCTGCTCCCAGTTGCGGATCGTCTCGACGGGAACGCCGAGCTTGGCGGCGAACTCCATCTGGGTGAGGCAGGCGCGACGGCGCAGAGCGCGCACGGCGAGCGAGCTGGCATCATCGCCAAGGGCGGCATTGGCCGCCGCCTGGACCGGCAACGGCTGGACTGGAAACGGCTGGACCGGAAGCTCCTGCCCATCCCGCAACTCGACGACCCGTCCGTCCGCCTTCAGCCGCAACCGCATGTCCATTCCCCCAAGCACGGGCAATGATGCGGCAGGTCGCTTAAGTTCGGATTAAAGATGATGGTGGGCGAAGACGGTCTCGTGCCCCGGACGCAGCGCAGCGCTCCCGGCGATGCGAAGCATCGTCCGGTGCGGTGCGCTGCTGAGCCGGGGCCCATTTCGCCACCACGTGCCGTGCTGCTTTCTGGGTCCCGGTTCTGCGCAGCAACGCGAAGGGCGTTGCAGCGCGCCTGGGACACGCGAGGGCATAGCGCGCCCTACCTCAATCCGAACCACAGCGTCGCGATGCCGAGGAAGGAGAAGAAGCCGACGACGTCGGTCACCGTCGTGACGAACGTGCCGGAGGCCACGGCCGGATCGGCCCTGACACGTTCGAGCGCCATCGGGATCAGGATGCCGCCGAGCGCGCCGGCGACGAGGTTGCAGATGATCGCAAGCCCGATGACGATGCCGAGGCCCGGGATCTTGAACCAGGCTACCGCCGCGATGCCCGTGATCAAGGCGAAGGCAAGGCCGTTGACGAGCCCGACCAGGCCTTCGCGCATCACCACGCGCCAGGCGTTGGAGGAGCCGAGCTCGCGCGTCGCAAGCGCGCGCACCGCGACCGTCATGGTCTGGGTCGCGGCATTGCCGCCCTGGCTCGCGACGATCGGCGCAAGCACCGCGAGCGCGACCATCTTCTCGAGCTGCCCCTCGAACAGGCCGAGCACCGAGGATGCAAGAAAGGCGGTGGCGAGATTGACCAGCAGCCAATTGAACCGCGCCCGCGCAATGGTGAACACGGTGTCGGAGAGTTCTTCGTCGCTGTTGACGCCGCCGAGCGCCTTGAGGTCTTCGTCCGCCTCCTCCTCGATCACGTCCACGACGTCGTCGACGGTGATGACGCCAACGAGGCGATCCTGGGTGTCGAGCACCGGTGCTGCGACGAGATTGTACTTGCCGAACATGCGCGCCACCTCCTCCTGGTCCTCCAGGACGGAGACGCGGCGGCGATCCTCGTCGGTCAGCTCGGCAAGCGCCACCGGGCGGCGGGCGCGGAGCAGGACGTCGAGCGAGACCGCGCCCTGCCAATGCTGGTCCTTGTCCACGACGTAGATCTCGTAGAAGCGGTCGGGCAGATCCGGCGTCTCGCGCATGTAGTCGATCGCCTGGCCGACGGTGAAATCCTGCGGCACCGCAATGAACTCGGTCTGCATCCGGCGGCCGGCGGAATTTTCGGGATAAAGCAGGCTGCGCTCGAGCGCGACGCGCTCCTGCAGCGGCAGCTTCTCGAGGATTTCCTCCTGCTCCGCCTCGTCGAGGGTTTCCAGCAGCTCGACCGCGTCGTCGGATTCGAGCTCGCGGACGCCTTCCGCAACGGTCTCCGGCGGCAGCTCCTCGAGGATCTCCTCGCGCACGCCCTCGTCGAGTTCGTTCAGCGCCGAGAAGTCGAAGTCGCGCCCGGTCAGCTCGACCAGGCGAACGCGGTGGTCGGGCGCGAGAGCTCCGATCAGATCGCCGAGATCGGCCTCGTGCAGCTCGGCGACGCAGGCGCGCAGCGCGGCGCTGTCGCCAGCCTCGATCGCATGGGCAATCTCCTCGACGAATTCGTGACGAATTTCGCCGTCTTCATTGCGCATCGGAACGTGGTCGAGTACCGAGGCCTCGGCGGATGGGGCACCGTCCATATGTTCATCCATGGCGCGCCTCGCCGTTTGACAGGTTGGAACGAGTGGTCTGAGCTGACGGTCAGGCAATACCCACAAGCGAACTGCGAGCGCAATGGCAAAGATGCTTCGGCTGAAATGGATGTCGATCCCGGTGGGCGCGGTCTTCGCGGGCCTCATCGGCATCGCCTCTTCGGAGGCCGCGGACTGCCCGCGCCAGGACGCGCTCGGCACCTCGCGCGTTCTGAGTGTCGACGCCAAGACCACGCCGCGCGTGGGCCTGAAGAGCTTTCCGCAGACGCTGCCGCTCGCCGATCACGAGGTCGTGCTGACCTTCGACGATGGCCCGCATCCGCCGACGACGTCGAAGGTGCTGGCGGCGCTGGCGCAGGAATGCGTGCGCGCGACCTTCTTCCTGATCGGCCTGCACGCCTCCGAACATCCTGACATGGTCAAGCGCATTGCCCGCGAGGGCCATACCATCGGCCACCACACCTGGTCGCACCCGTTCATGGCGCGGATCCCGCTCGAGAAGGCGAAGAGCGAGATCGACCGCGGCATAGCAGCCGACGAGACGGCGCTCAAAGGCGCGTCGACGACGACGCCCTCGACGCCGTTCTTCCGCTTCCCCTATTTCGAGGGGACGCCAGCGCAGCTCGACCTGCTCCAGTCGCGCGGCATCGTCGTGTTCGGGGCCGACCTCTGGGCCAGCGACTGGAACGAGATGACGCCGGAGCAGGAATTGAAGCTCGTCACCGAGCGCCTCGCCGCCGCCGGCAAGGGCATCATCCTCTTCCACGACCCCAAGGCACGCACGGCCGCGATCATGCCGGCCTTCCTGCGGTACCTCAGGGACAACGGTTATCGCGTCGTTCACGTCGTGCCGGCGGGCACGTCACAGAAGAGCGCCGATGCGCATTGATGCCGTAATGTCACGGCGGTGCAAAATGGGGTGATTTGGGCCCTATTAACAGTCTGTTCATGCTACGGCATGCAAGGATGTAGAGGGTATTGCGCCTGAACCGTTTCTGGGCGTCTCCGACCAATTAAGGTGGCAGTCGCGTAAGGAGGCAGACGAGGTTCATGATCGGAAGTAGCGTTGTTTTTCGGACGCGATCGTGGATCGTCCTGTGTCTGGGGCTGTTGGTCGTCGGTTCACCGGCGGCCCTTGCGGCGGACTGTCCTGGCCATCCGGACGCGCTCGGGACCTCCCGCACCCTCGTGGTCGACCCGCGCGAGCATCCGCGCATCGGCACCATGCAGTACCGCGAAACGCTGCCGCTGAAAGACCATGAAGTCGTCCTGACCTTCGACGACGGTCCGCTGCCGAAATATTCGAACCAGATCCTCAAGATGCTCGACGACGAGTGCATCAAGGCGACCTTCTTCATCATCGGCGAGCAGGCCAAGGCGAACCCGGAAGGCGTGCGCAAGCTGATTGCCGCGGGCCACACTGTCGGCACGCACAGCATGAACCATCCGCTGACGTTCGACCGGATGCCGCTGGACAAGGCCGAGACGCAGATCAACGGCGGCATCGAGTGGACCTCGGCCGCGATGACCGATTCGTCCAAGCTCGCGCCGTTCTTCCGCATTCCCGGCCTGATGCGCGCCGAAGGCGTCGAAAACCTGCTGATCTCGCGCGGCATCCAGGTCTGGAGCGCCGACTTCCCCGCCGACGACTGGCGCCATGTGTCGTCCGACCGCGTCTACCAGCTCGCGATCCAGCGGCTGGAAGCCAAGGGCAAGGGCATCCTGCTGCTGCACGACATCCAGCCCCGTACGGTGGCGGCGCTGCCGAAGATCATCCGCGACCTCAAGGCGCGCGGCTATCGCATCGTGCATGTGGTGCCCGCGACCGCCGACCGGCCGGCAACGCCGACCACGCCGGTGGAATGGCTGCTGCATCCACCGACCGAGACCGTGCCGATCGCACGCTGGCCGTCCGTGCCGAACTTCGTGTTCGCGCAGACCAAGACGCTGCCGGCGCCCTCGCTTGCGGACCTCAACGCGCAGACCGAGCATCAGCCGCTGCTGCCGCGCAAGACGATGGCGCTGGCGAATGTCGCGGCCACCCTGCCCGTGCCCGACCGCGATCTCTTTGCCATCCCCGAGGGCTCGGTCGAGGTCCTGCTGTCGACGACCTTGTCGCGGCGCGCCGCGATGCGGCTGGCAATGGCGGCCGAGACGCCCCATGCGGCCAAGGGCAAGGCCGGCAAGTCGCGCGGACATCGGACCGCACATACGGCGCCGGCCGGAGCGAAGCACACCGCGCAGGCTACGGGCACCGCCCCCAAGAGCATTGCCCCCAAGAGCACGGCGCCCAAGGGCGCCACACCGCGGAGTTCCGCGACGCATCCGACCCGCGTCGCCAGCCTGAAGAAGCGCGCGCAGTAAGCTCTACTGGCGCATGATGTTGGCGACACAGAGCAGCACGATCAGCGCCAGGAAGAACAGGTCCATATAGGACTTGAGCTCGCCGTCGCGGCGCAGCCGGCCAACGTCGGCCACGACCTGCTTGCGCGCGTTCGTTGCGCCCGAACCGTCATTGATCGGAGCCTGCAGGCGCTTGGTCTCCGCCTCGAGCTTCTCGATCTTCTGGAAGAAATAGAACGCACGCAGCGTCGAGGCCGCGCGCATGCCGGCATAGACCAGCACCAGGATCGCGAGGATCGCCCGGTTCTGGTATTTCTCCATGAAATTCAGGCTGAAATAGACCATCGCCATGAAGGCGAAGTTCGTCACGAAGCGGTAGACGAAGCTAAGAAAGACCATGCTGGCTCCAGCCCTGAGCGGTGCGATCCGTCTACGCCATCTTTATTTCGACAAAGATACGATCGCCGGCCGCCTTTTAGCCACGCGCGTTCATAATGCAAGCGAGAGTACCGGGGCCTGCCTGTTCCACGTAAACGCAAGGTTGCCAGCTGCGCGATGGAGATTCGCCGGAAGCTACGGTACATTGGCACAGCCACCGCATGTGGGGTCTGCCGATGCCGAAGAAGGGAATCACGGGCCACGACGACTGGGTTCTGACCGAGGCCCTGGCGACCGCGCTCGTCGCGCTGGAGCAGCTCGAAGCAAAACACCAGCCGAGCGCGCATATGGACGACATCCGCAAGATGCTGGCAAACGGCAAGGAGCCGTCGGCGGTGAGCCTGCACCTCGCTCAGGCCAAATGCCGCCTGTTTCCGGACACGGATCCCCTCGAGATCTACCGGGAATACGGGATCGGCGACGAATATGGCTGAGAGGCCCGCGCCGGTCCTTCGAGCGCGCTGCTGCCTGGAGCTGAGCGGCAGCCGATCGCTACAACGATCATCCACCTCAATGTTCGCGTGAATTTCAGCTGAGCCGCAAAACGGCTTGACGTCGGCGCCGCCAGCGAATGTAATGTTATAACGTTACATATTCGGTCCCAATGCCCATCCCCAAGCGTCACCGCCCTATCCCCTTGAAAAGGCTCTTCGATCTCCATGCAAAAACTCCCCGTCACCGTCTTGTCCGGCTTCCTCGGGGCTGGAAAGACCACTTTGCTGAACCACGTCCTGAACAACCGGCACGGCCTGAAGGTGGCGGTGATCGTCAACGACATGAGCGAGGTGAACATCGATGCGGATCTGGTTCGCGATGGCGGTGCGAACCTGTCCCGGACTGACGAGAAGCTCGTCGAGATGACGAATGGCTGCATCTGCTGCACACTGCGAGACGACCTCCTGAAGGAGGTGCGCGCCCTCGCAGAAAATGACCGCTTCGATTATCTCTTGATCGAATCCACCGGCATCTCCGAACCGCTGCCGGTTGCGGCGACCTTCGATTTCCGTTCCGAAGACGGCGAAAGCCTCTCCGATGTGGCGCGTCTCGACACCATGGTCACCGTGGTCGACGCCGTGAACCTGCTCAAAGACTATTCGTCGACGGATTTTCTCGATCAGCGCGGCGAAGCGCTGGCGAACGACAAGCGCACGCTGGTCGATCTCCTCGTCGAGCAGATCGAGTTTGCCGACGTCATCGTTCTCAACAAGGTCGATGACGCGTCGCCCGCACAACGCGAGGCAGCGCGAAAGATCATCCGCGCGCTCAATCCGGAAGCGGATCTGATCGAAGCCAACCACAGCCGGGTCGCCTTCGATCGCATTCTCGACACCGGCCGGTTCGACTTCGAGCAAGCGCAGCAGCATCCGCTCTGGTTCAAAGAGCTCTACGGCTTTGCCGATCACGTGCCGGAGACCGAGGAATACGGCGTGACGAACTTCGTCTATCGCGCGCGCCGGCCGTTCGATCCCGAAAAATTCGACAAGTTCGTCAGGGAGCCCTGGCCCGGCGTCATTCGCGCCAAGGGACATTTCTGGCTGGCAACGCGCCCGCAATGGCTTGGCGAGATCAGCCAGGCTGGCACGATCACGCGCACGCAGGCGCTTGGCTTCTGGTGGGCGAGCGTACCCGCGGAACGATGGCCGGATGATCCGTCCTGGCGGAAGCAGCTGCGCGCGAACTGGAACGACATCTACGGCGATCGCCGCCAGGAAATCGTGTTCATCGGCACCGGTATGGATGAAGGTTCGCTCCGCGCCCGTCTGGATGCCTGCCTCGTCCCGGGAAAGCCGGCGATGAACGTCACGGAATGGGCGAAGCTCGCGGACCCCTTCCCGGTCTGGCGCCGCGCCGACGAAGCCGCGGAACGCAAATGACCAACGTCGTTCGATTCGTTCCGAAATCCGAGCTCGAGCGGCAGCGCCTCATCCGTGAGGCGCGTGCGATCTACGACAGCATATTCCCGCCGGTCACTTTGACCGGCGGACAAGCTGATGATCGCTTGGACCAACGAGCACCGCGCGAGGCAGCCACCGAAATCCAGCCAAAACAGCGATAAGGATGAAGGTGGTGCGCTCGGAGGGCACACGCAGTCCTTCCCGGCTCAGCCGCCATATTGCTGCTTCATGTATTTCAGGTAGTTGCCGAGGTGGTGCTGCCAGAAATAGTCCAGCTTCTGGCATCCCGGCGTCCCATCGGTCGGGTTGCCGCCCGGGTTGGCGAAGAGCGGCAGCAGCGCGCCGGCGTCAGCATAGTTCAGCGAGGCCTGAAGCTGGTCGAGGATCTGTTGGATCAAGTCCGAAATCGTTGACCCCGTGATCGGTGCGGCGGTTGCCGCGCCGAGATCGGCGGCGGTCAAATGGATCGTCTCGGATATCAGTCTCCGAGAAAGACTCTCGACCCGCTGCTTGAGCCGCCTCACCGCATCGTCGCGAACGCGATTGACTGCGCT
This sequence comes from Bradyrhizobium sp. 604_D8_N2_3, assembly GCF_051810765.1. Classification (NCBI taxonomy): domain Bacteria; kingdom Pseudomonadati; phylum Pseudomonadota; class Alphaproteobacteria; order Hyphomicrobiales; family Nitrobacteraceae; genus Bradyrhizobium; species Bradyrhizobium sp. 604_D8_N2_3. The sequence goes on from NZ_JBPWPM010000001.1 coordinate 5,580,219, forward strand.
CTCACCGTCGGTGACCACGCTGCCGAGCGCGATCGTTGCTTCAGGATTGAGACTGCCGCCGAACCCACGCAGCGGATTTGGCGTGTTGAGGTCTGATATCCACTCCAGGGCAAACGGTGCCTGCGGCACCCAGTCCTGCGTCGACGTCACGGCCCAACCGTATCCGTCGACGGCGGCAAGCCGCGCGTAATCGTATGCGTAATGGTCGTTGCCGGCCTTGGCAGGCGCGAAGGTATAGGTCTTGTAGGCCGGCCCCTTAAAAACATCCGTCGAGTGCCGGACCAGCGAGGTCAGCAGCGTGGCGATCGAGGCACCCTGGCTGTGCCCGGTGATGTAGACGTCGTTGCCCTGCTCCGCGAGCAGCCCCAAGGTCACGAACAATGGGCTATCGGTGGTGAACAGCATGAGCAGCAAACTCAGAGCGAAGCCCGAATGCACACCGGCTTTCACCGCACTGTCACCCTCATCGCGGGCAAGATAGAACGGCAGCGAGATCGGACCGAGCTTCACGTCAACGCGCGCGTTGATCAGGGGGAACAGCAAGTCGGCCAACACGCTGGCCGCACTTGCGACCGTGCCGCGCACTGCGATCGCGTATTGGGTGGTGTCACTCTGGTTCTGCCAGACCTGCCAGTAATTATCCAATAGCGTGGCACTCGTCGGGGTGAGGTCCTTGCGGATCGCCCAATTTGAGCTTGGATCGGGCACGGAGGGTACGCCGCAGGTTGCCACCGCTTCGGTCAGCGATGGCGTGCCGGCGTAGGCACGCTGCGCCATCTCAAGCAGAAGTTGCGCCTCCGCGAATTGGAATCCCGACTTGAGCGTCATGCTGCCCTCCTTGCAAAGGTGCTCGACTCCAGCCGCCCGTGTTCGGACCCGGAAGCCAGCGACCGATATTTCGTGTCTCTCGGAGTTCATCAATTATAAGATGTGATAGCATAGAAACGCAATAAGAAGGTGTCGATCGACCAGCGCCCCTGGCAGACTACGTCCAGGAACAATTGCGTGAGCAGGGAGGATCCCGCGGAGTGGCCGGTGTTCCAGGCTTTGCCCGCTCCAACTCATTCCAACCGGACGCGCACTGTTCTATCGAAAGCGACATGAGGCATCTGCGGATTCATCGGCCACAGGTTTCGATGATCACGCCGGAGGACGTCTATAATTTCAGTTTCGACACAATCGATTGGGGACCGCCGCCGCGCCAGGCTGCCGTGGTCAATCTCGGCAAATCAGATTGGCTGAATAGATTCGCTCAGACGCATCTCGTCCGATGCAGCCACTTTCGTCTGATGTTCTATGATCAGATCATCGACTTGATCTGAGAGGGCATTTCGGCAGAAACAGGTCCCTACCCCGGCTAAAGCGGCGCGATCCGCCGTTTGGTGCGTTCGGAGGGCGGTCGCATTTATTGAAGTTTCAATGGCTTGCGGAAATGGGCGAAGAGTTTGGGTGGATCTCCAGCTGATAGGTGCTTTTTCCAGTCGATTGACCGAGCCTCACAATAGCTTGCGGGACTTCAGCTTGCGGGACTTCGCCACGCAGCGTAACTTTCAACTCCACGTAGCTCATTCGAAAGTGATCTAACGGGTTCGGCCTAGCGGGAGATGGCGATGGCAGATGTCCCATGGCACCTTTCCGGCGACTACTTCGAGAATTGCAGTTGCAGCATCGTGTGTCCCTGCCTCGTGTCGGCGGCTCCCCCGCTGACCGCGCGACCGACCGAGGGCTTCTGTAACGTACCGCTGATCTTCCACGTCGAGAGCGGCCGCTATGGCAACATCCAGCTCGATGGACTCAATGTCCTGGTTATCCTCCACGCGCCGGGGATCATGGCAGACGGAGATTGGTCGGTGGCCGCCTATATCGACCAGCGCGCCAACGATGAGCAAACCGAGGCTCTAGCTGCGATCTTCACCGGTGCCGCCGGTGGTCCGATGGCCGCGTTCACACCGCTGATCAGCAAGAACCTGGGGGTTCGCAAGGTCCCGATCACATTCCGAATCGAGGGCAAGACGCGGTCCGCGGAAATCCCGGGCATTCTGCACGTGTCCGTCGATCCGTTGCCGACCATGCATCCGAGCGGCGAAATGTGGGCGAACATCGGCCATCCGGTCAGCCCCGACAGGATGGTGATGGCAGTCGGCGCCGCCGGCAATACGTTCAGCGATCATGGCATGCGCTGGGACAATTCCGGCAAGAACGGCCTCTATGCGCCGATCCGCTGGTCGAACCAGGCGTGATGCAACTCCTGATCCGGCCTTGCGAGAAGGCCGGCAACACTTATCGCAAATGACCGACGGCCCCCTGGAAACCGTGCTGCGGCGCGATCGCTGGATCGTCGGCGGCGCGATCGGGATCATTGTCGCGCTGGCATGGGGCTATGTGCTCTGGCTCGCCAAGGACATGGACATGGGCGGCATGGACATGACCGGGTTCCGCATGATCCCGGCCGGGATCGGAATCATGTTGCCGGCGAGCGAGCCATGGCGAGCGATCGAGTTCGCGTATGTGTTGCTGATGTGGGTGGTGATGATGGTTGGAATGATGGCCCCCTCGGCAGCGCCGATGATCCTCATGTACGCCCGCGTGGGTCGACAGGGGAAAGCGCAGGGCAAGCCGTTCGCTGCGACCGGCTGGTTTGCGGCCGGTTATCTCCTCGCCTGGGGCGGCTTTTCGCTGGCAGCAACCCTACTCCAATGGGCGATCGAGCGGGCAGTCCTGCTGGATTCCCGGATGACGATCGCCAGCAATCTGCTCAGTGCAATCGTGCTGATCGCGGCGGGAGTCTATCAATGGACACCGCTCAAGGACGTCTGTCTCGCCCAATGCCAGTCGCCATTTCTGTTCCTGATGCGCCACGGCGGCTTTCGCGACGACCTGCGAGGCTGCCTGCTGCTGGGGCTCCGGCACGGAGGCTATTGTGTCGGCTGCTGCTGGGTCTTGATGGCGCTTTTGTTCGTAGGCGGGGTGATGAACGTGCTTTGGATTGCGCTTTTGGCCCTGCTCGTCCTGTTGGAGAAACTTACGCCGATCGGACGATGGATCGCGCGCGCCGCCGGGATTGCGTGTGCGGCCGCCGGCGTCTGGCTACTGGTGTCGTTGCCACGGTGATGAGCAACCTGCTTGGTGTTCAGTTCGAATGCCGTGTTGCAAACGGCGATCACGCCGAACCGCCAGCCCTACACTCGAACCGTCAGGCGGGGACGGCCGAACGGCGAAGACCTGGGCTGCCTGAGCCGGTCTCTCCATCGATCGGCTTTCGAGGTTGGTGCGCTCGGAGGGACTCGAACCCCCACGATTTTACTCACTGCCACCTCAAGGCAGCGCGTCTACCAATTCCGCCACGAGCGCTTTGGGGATGCCGGCTTAGGGCTTGAGGCCTGCCGGATCAACGGCGCCGATCTAACAAATCCATCAGAGGGGTACAAGCCTGCAAAGGCCCAGAATTCCACAAGCTTGGCAGGAAAAATCCGGACCCCTGCCCGGATCGGCCCTATCGAGGGCCCCGGCCCTGCCGGGTACCCGGGCCGCTACCGCGTGCCCGTCGTGCGCGGCAGCATCTGCTTGACCTCGACCGCGATCCGGTTGCGGTCGACCAGCACGACGCCGGAGGCGACCGGCAGATTGTTGGCGAGAACCTTGACCTCGTCGGCCTCGGTTGCGTCCAGTTCGATGATGGCGCCGCGGGAAAGGCGTAATACTTGATGGATCGGCATGGTGGTCGTCCCGAGGACGACCATGAGATCCACGGTGACTTTATCGAGAGTGGGCACTGTCAGGACCGCCGCAACTTGGGACTTAAGCCAAAGGACTTGGCATTTGCTCCGGAGATGATCACCACGTTATGGTTAGCCAATGGTTAATTCGCCTCAAAACCCCCGCCAAGACCTCGATTTGACGTCGTTTTCCGCCCCCACCGGCGAGCCCGTGGAGTGGCGGATCTCGGACGCGCCGGTGCCCTATCCGGAGGCCGTGGCCGCCATGGAGGCGCGAGTCGCTCAGATCGCCGCCGGCGAGGCGCCCGAGCTGGTCTGGCTGCTCGAGCACCCCCCGCTCTACACCTCCGGCACCTCGGGCAAGGAAACCGACCTTCTCGATCCCCGCTTCCCGACCTTTGCCACCGGCCGCGGCGGGCAGCTGACCTATCACGGGCCCGGCCAGCGGGTGGCCTATGTCATGCTCGACCTCAAGCGGCGCCGGCCGGACGTCCGGGCCTATGTCGCGAGCCTGGAGGAATTGATCCTGCGGACGCTCGCCGCCTTCAATGTCCGCGGCGAACGGCGCGAGGACCGGGTCGGCGTCTGGGTGAAGCGCCCCGACAAGGGGGCCGAGCACGAGGACAAGATCGCGGCGATCGGCGTGCGGCTGAAGCGCTGGGTCTCGTTCCACGGCATCGCCATCAATGTCGAGCCGGAGCTGTCCCATTTCGCCGGCATCGTGCCCTGCGGCGTCGCCGACCCCCGTTACGGCGTCACCTCGCTGGTCGATCTCGGCCAGCTCGTGACCATGGCCGATGTCGACGTCGCTCTGCGCCAGGCGTTCGAGGAGCTGTTCGGGCCGACCCGCGCGCTGGTTGCGGAAGCGGCCGCCTAGCACTTTTTCTGTTTGAGCCCGACCGCGCCTGTTCTCGGCCGGCCGCGGAATCGGTTACGCTTGCTTCCGGTGCCGCCCACGCCTCCCCCCTCCGCCGGGAAAGCAGACATCATGCCGGGCGAATGATCATCGGACCGACTGTTCGAGCGCCAGGCATAAGGAGGGATTGCGCTTTCTGCTCGCAATGGGAGGTTTTGACGATGAGACTCTCTGCGCCGATCTATCATCTGAAGCGACGAGCCAAGCGCCTGTCGCGCGAGGAAGGCATTCCGCTCCACGACGCGCTTGACCGCATCGCTGCGACGGAAGGGTTTTCCGCCTGGAGCATGCTCGCGGAGGCCGCCGCACTGACGCCCGCCAATCGCCTGTTTCCGCAATTCCGGCCGGGTGATCTGGTGCTGGTGGGCGCGCGCCCCGGTCAGGGCAAGACCCTGTTGAGCCTCGAACTCGCCGTGGAGGCCATGAAGTCGGGCCATCGCGCTGCGTTCTTCTCGCTCGAATACACCGAGAAAGACGTCTTCGACCGCTTGCGCGCGATTGGCGTGGACCCCGCGCAATTCGCTGACATGTTCGAGATCGACTGCTCCGACGCCATCAGCGCCGACTACGTCGTCAAGCAGATGGCCGCGGCGCCTCGTGGCACGGTCGTGGTGATCGACTATCTGCAACTGCTCGACCAGAGGCGGGAAGATCCTGATCTCGCTGTTCAGGTGCGCGCACTGAAATCCTTCGCGCGCGACGCGGGGCTGATCGTCGTCTTCATTTCGCAGATCGATCGATCCTATGATCCGTCGGTCAAGCCGTGTCCAGATCTCGACGATATCAGGCTGCCGAACCCGTTGGACCTCAAGCTGTTCGACAAGACGTGCTTCATCAACAACGCCGAAGTCCAGTTCCGCGCGGCGAGCTGACGGCTTCAGGCCGCGGGTGAGTTTCTTCACCCGCGGCTTGCGACTTCACGCCGCCTGCAACGCAACTTCGAGCTTGCCGGCAATGTAACGCCGCTCCTGGGTCAGGCCGCCAAAACCGTAGGCATCGCCCTTGACCTCGTCGACGTGCAGATACGTCTCGGGATGCAGCGGGCCCAAAATCTCGGCCATGCGCTTGAACATTGCGGCGAGATAGGCCGCCTTCTCGTCCTTGGTGTTGGTGCCTTCGCTGACATGGATGTCGATCCAGTAGCTGGCCAGTTTCTGCTCGGCGAGCGACTTGCCGCCGGCGAACCAGTCGCTCGCCTCGACCGATTTCACGATGATGGCGGTCACCCTGGGATCCTTGTGCAGGATTTTTGCGGTGAGCTCCGACACGGCGTTGGCGATATCGGCCTTCAGCGACGGCGACTGGCGGGAGGTGGTGTAGGACACGGTGATCAGGGGCATGGTGGTCTCCTCAAGATGCTGCGCGGAGTTTGCGCGGCGTTGGTAAGAAGCTAGACCCAGCCTCGTCATTTTGGTATCTTATCCATATTGATACCAGTGATAACCATTCATAATGAGAGCCACACTCGACATCGCCACCATCAAGGCCTTCCTGCTGGTCGCCGACCTCCAGAGTTTTACCCGCGCCGCCGAAGCACTCGGCACGACGCAGGCCGCCGTCAGCCTGAAGCTTCAGCGGCTCGAGACATTGCTTGGAAAGCGCCTCGTCGAGCGCTCGCCGCGGGCGGTCCGGCTCACCGCCGACGGCGCCGCGTTCCTCGATCGCGCCCGCGCGCTGATGGAGGCGCATGACCGCGCGCTGTCGGGCGAAACATCGACTGCGCAGTCGCTCTCGCTGGGCATCTCCGATCACGCCGCGGGCCCCGAGCTGGTGCCGCTGCTCGAACGCCTGCACGCGATGTCATCGAACCTCACCCTCGCCGTCACCATCGGCTTCTCGCGCGAGATGCAGGACGCTTACGACGCAGGTCAGCTCGATGCCGTGATCGTCCGCCAGGAAGGCAGTCGCCGCGGCGGCGAGAAGCTGGCCGAAGACGAGTTCGGCTGGTTCGCGGCCAGACGCTTCACCCTGCCGAAGGGTGAGCCGCTGCCGCTCGCAACCCTCGCCCCGCCCTGCGGCGTCCGCGCCATCGCCGTGCGCGCGCTCGACAAGGCCGGCATCGCCTGGCGCGAACGCTTTGTCGGCGGCGGCGTTACGGCGGTCGTTGCGGCTGCGCTTGCCGGACTTGCGATCGCACCGCTGGCGCGGCGGATCGCGCCTCCCGGGCTGATCGACATCGGGCCTGCGCACAAGCTGCCGAAGCTCGGCAGCTCGAAGGTAATGCTGCATTCGAAGGTCAGCGATCCCGCCAAGCTCGCGGCGCTGCGTGCGGTGGCGGCGACGTTCCGGAGCGTCGCGGCTTAGCTCGCAAGTCACCCCTTTTCCGTGCCGGCAAATCTGCCTGCGACATACCAATAACCCAACCCGGCGAAGCAGCCGGCGACCACGAACAGCCAACCCAGTTCGGCGAATGAAGCGAAAGACCGGTAGAGCGCCATCTGGCTCGCGGCTCCGATCAAGCCGCCCGCAGGAACAAAGAATGCGAGCGATCGGATACAAAACCGTTCGCTCAGCCAGATAGCCGCAATCGACGGAATGCCACTGAGCACGCAAACGAAGAACAAGATCAGTGGCACGCCGATCAAGATCGCGTAGACAAAATTCCACGGGGATAGCGGGGTGACGCGATTGACGCCAGCCAACGCCAGGAGGAACAGGGAGAACAGCTCGATAACGGCCGTCGCCGTCAGGCATCCGCCCAACCAGCCTCGCGTCGTCCGGGCGCAGGTCTCGCAAGCCATGACATCACCTCACAGGATCGCCTCGAACGCGCTGCGCAGCGTTTCGTGCCGAAAGACAAAGCCGCGGCTCAGCGCCTTGTTCGGCAGCACGCGCTGGCCGCCGAGCAGAAGCTCGTCGGCAAAGCCGCCGCCGATCCGGCGCAACAGGCCGCCGGGGATACGAAACACCGCGGGCCGGTGCAGACGGCGGCCGAGCTCTTCGGTGAACTTTGCGTTGGTGACCGGGATCGGCGCGGTGGCGTTGACGGGCCCAGTGAGATCAGGCGTCGCCATCACATAGGCAATCAGCCGGATCAGATCGTCGCGCTCGATCCAGGACATCCACTGCCGCCCGGTGCCGAGCGGACCGCCGAGGCCGAACTCGAACGGCGTCAGCATGCGCGTGATGAAGCCGCCTTCGGTGCCCAGCACGAGGCCGATGCGCAAACAGACCACGCGGACGCCGAGCTCCTCGGCCGGCCGCGCCGCCTTCTCCCAGGCCGCGCACAGCTCGTGGCTGAAGCACGCATGTGACTTCGCCGATTCCGTCAGCACCTGATCGGCCCACAGGCCGTACCAGCCGATCGCGGAGCCGCTGACGAGCACATCGGGCTTACGCTCGAGCCGCGCGATCAGCCTTACGACCTCGCCGGTCATGTCGATGCGGGAGCCAAGAATCTTCGCGCGCTTGGCCTCGGTCCAGAGGCCATTGCCGATCGGCTCGCCGGCAAGGTTGACGATGGCGTCGATTGGCGTGTCCGCGGCGAGCTGATCAAGGCTGGTGATCAGCGTGACCGGCGGCGGCAGCATCTCGGCCTTCGCGGGGTTGCGGATCAGCGCGATGACGTCGTGCCCAGCCCCGCTGAGGCTCGCGGCAAGGCGACTGCCGATAAAGCCGGTGGCGCCAGTGATCAGCACGGTCTTGCGGCCGGGGAGCTTCTCGACGAGCCCGTGCGCGGGCACGCTTCGCATGCGGCCGAGCCGGCGCATCGCCGCAAAATCCCTGACGCCGCAGAGCGCTGCACCGACTGCGCAGGCAGTGGCGGCGATGCTGAGCAGGCCCTGATACACGACAATCACGCCGAACGGCTGCATCGCCCATTCGATCAGCACCGGCAGCAGCAGCACCAGGATGGCGCCATAGTTGATCGCGAGCAGCGTGTGGTTAATCCGCTCGCTCGGCGGCAGTTTGCGGCTCAGATCCTCCTCGACGAAATCCATCAGCGTAATGACGATCTCGGCGACCAGGACTGCCACGATCAGGATCGCCAGCACGCCGTAAACCTCCAACCAGCCGAGCAGCAGGAACAGCAGCGCATAGAGCATGTTGCGGATGCCGTGCAGCTTCAGCTCGAAACGCTGCGACGGGCGCCACGCCAGGCGCTCGGTGAATTCGTGGTGATAGAAGGTGTCGAACACGCCCATCACGATCTGGATGGCGATGAGGGTCCACAACAGCGGCGTCATGATACGGCCTCCCTGAACACGGCGGACTGGTGGATCAGCGCGCCGTAACGCGGGTGAGTGACATCGAGGGTGAAACGAAAGGCGCCCTCGCCGAGATCGCTGTGCGTCACCGTGAGATCGCCGGGCGTGAGCCATTGCGGCAGCGGGATCCACAAGCGTCCGAGCTGGAGTCCGTAACCGGCACTACGGAAGGTCAGCGCCTGTCCCTCGACCGCGATGCGGAGCGCCATCGAGACGCCGAAGCCGACATATTCCTCGAGCCCGGTCGGACCGGCGAAACGCTTGGCGGAATGGATCACCTGCGGAAAGCCGCGCTTGCGCGCGCAGATGCGGGTCCAGGTCTGGCCGCCGGTCGCGCCGTCCTCGGTGACGGTGACGATCATGGGGACGCCGGTGTCGCGGCCGGTTGGCAGCGGTCCGCCGATCAGGCGGGCGGCTTGCGCGAACCACCAGCCGATCTCGCTGAAGGAGACCTCGTCGACCACGCCGACATAGACGACGCTGTCGCCGTCCGCGACGCGCTTGGAGAAGCGCCGCCAGGTCGCGAGCGGCAGGCGGCCCCAATCCTCGTCCGACAGCAACGCGCGGAAGCGGCGGTCGTCGAGTAGTTTGACGTGAGCTGAGGGAGATGCGCTGGAGCCTGATAATCGAGCCGACGTCATCGCACCCTCCTCAACGCTATTTGGCCTTGCCCAGCGGCAGCAGGTTGGCGATCTTCTCGCCAAGCCGCATCAAGGCGACCAGCCGCGGTCGCGGCACCTTCAGCATCTGCATGAACCAGTGGTCGGCGAGCTCGGTGAAGGCGAGCATCTCCTTCAGCCGTTTGGCTGCGACCGGATTGATGGTGGGATCGTCGGCCGCATCGGACACGCAGGCCCGGAGCGCCGTGATCGCCGGATCGAGCTCCCGCTCCTTGCGCCGCGCCGCGATTCTCGCGGCGACCTCCCAGATGTCCGTCTCGGCCTCGTAATGGTCGCGGCGGTCGCCGAGGATCGGCACCCGCCGGATCAGATTCCAGGCGAGCAGCTCCTTCAGCGAGTTGGAGACGTTGGAGCGCGCCATGCCGAGCGTGTCGGCGATGTCCTCGGCCGTCATCGGCGCCTCGGCGAGATAAAGCAGCCCGTGGATCTGGCTGACCGAGCGGTTGACGCCCCACCCGTCCCCCATGTCGCCCCAATGCAGGATGAAGCGCTCGACGGCGGTGGGCAGTTTCTTCTTTCCGGTTATTTCTGTCATGACAGAAATATCTGACGAGCGCGACTGATTGTCAAGAGCGCTCGGCGGCTTGCGTCCTGTATACCGTCCGTCGTATTTGCCTAAAAACGGCCCAGAGAACGGGAACCAAACGCCCTTCGGGGCGTTTGCCCCGGTTCCAGGCGGGTTGAGAATGACGACAAAGTCCAGTCAACAGAGAGACTTGTTCGAAAGCGAGCGCAGTTTTCGGCTGTTGGTGGAAGGAGTCGCGGACTACGCGCTCTACATGCTCGATCCCACCGGGATCATCACGAGCTGGAACATCGGCGGCGAGCGGATCAAGGGCTATTCGCCCGAAGAGATCGTCGGCCAGCATTTCTCGCGCTTCTACACCGAGACCGACCGCGCCAACGGCAAGCCCGCGCGTGCCCTCGGCATCGCGCGGGACCATGGCCGCTACGAGGAGGAAGGCTGGCGCGTTCGTAAGGATGGCACCTTCTTCTGGGCGAGCGTCATCATCGATCCGATCTACGAGCACGGCAGCCTGGTCGGCTTCGCCAAGATCACCCGCGACATCACCGAGCGGCGCAATTCGCAGCTCAAGCTCGAAGCGATGCAGAGGCAGCTTGCCGAGTCGCAGAAGTTCGATGCGCTCGGACAGCTCACCGGCGGCGTCGCGCACGACTTCAACAACCTCCTGATGATCATCAGCGGCAGCCTTCACATCCTCAAGAAGCGCGATGAGGACGAGGCCAAGATTCAGCGTGCGATGTCCGCGATCGAGACCGCGACCAAGCGCGGCGCCGCGCTGACCGGCCAGCTCCTGACCTTCGCGCGGCGGCAGAGCGTCAATCCCCAGGCGATCCGCTTCGGCGACCGCATCGAGGCGATCCGCGAAGTGCTTCACGCCGGCGTCGGGAGCGCCGTTCGTCTCGCCTTCGACATCGACCGCGAGGTCTGGTCGGTCAAGGCTGATGTTGCCGAGCTCGAGACAGGGCTGCTCAACCTCGTCATCAACGCTCGCGATGCCATGCCCGACGGCGGTACGGTGACGGTCGGCGCACGCAACGTCGTCCTGAACGATCCGCTCCACAGCGGCGAGTACGTCGCCATCACCGTCGCCGATACCGGGCTTGGCATCCCCTCCGACGTCGTCGACAAGATCTTCGAGCCTTTCTTCACGACCAAACCCGTCGGAAAAGGCACCGGCCTCGGCCTGTCGCAGGTGCACGGCTTCGCTCATCAGGCGGGCGGCACGGTCAGGGTCGCAAGCGAGCTCGGCAAGGGCACGACCTTCACCATCCTGCTGCCGCGCGAAACCGCGACCGCACCAATCGATATCCCTGAAGCAGTGCCGGTTCCCGGTAGCGGCACCGTGCTGCTGGTCGAGGACAATCCCGACGTCGCGCTCGTCAGCATCGGATTGCTGGAGCAGCTCGGCTATCGCGTGCACCGGGTTGCCGACGCCGAGTCCGCCTTGCGCGAGCTCGAGAAGAACGGCGTCGACTTCGTGTTCACCGACATCGTGATGCCCGGCAAGATGGACGGGCTCGGCCTCGCCCATCATCTGCGCCAGATCCACCCTGGCCTGCCGATCCTGCTCGCCACCGGCTACAGCGAAGCCGCCGCCGATGTCCGCGGCGACTTCCCGATCCTACGCAAGCCCTACGAGATTCACGAGCTGAGCGAGGCGATCTCGAAGCTGCCAAGGTGAGGCTCTTCTTCGCCGCTCCCTGCAACCGGGGAGAGGGAGAAGACCTACACCGTCGGCAATACCGAAAACGCTTCCCCTGCCCTCCGCAGGTTCAACTCATCGGCACCGGCCGTCTCGCTCGTCACGCTATCCACACGCGATGACGGCGGGCCGTGGCGGCACAGCGCGACCATGTCGGCGACATGCTTCGGTGTGCCTGCGAACAGTGCTTCCACGCTGCCGTCGCGGCGGTTGCGAACCCAGCCTTCGAGGCCACTTGTTGTCGCCTGGTACTCGACCCAGGCCCTGTAGCCGACGCCCTGCACGCGGCCGCGGATCATGACCTGGAGGATCGCCCGGCTCATTTCTTCAGCCCGAGAAGATCGGCGCTGCGCGCCTTGACGTCGGCCTCGCGCATGACGCGGCTGGTCAGGTCCGGCGATGGGAGGCCCTTGAGGTTCTTCGGCGGCGTGCCCTCGCGCAACGCTTTCTGCGTCTCGTAGACGGCCTGCATGGCAGCCGCGATCGGCGCGTGGCCCTGAAGCGCGATGCGGACGCGCTGGCTGGCGAGATAGTCAATCGCGTTCAACTCGTCCGGCGCGCCGCCGAGCACGATGGGGAGATGCGTCGCGGCTACGATGGCTTCGAGCTCAGCGCGCGACTTGACGCCGGTGAAGAACAGCGCGTCGACGCCGGTCGCCTCATAGGCCCTGGCGCGGCGGATCGCATCCTCGATCGAGGTGACCGAGGCAGCTCCCGTGCGGCCCATGATGACGAGCGAGGGATCGCTGCGGCCATCCAGCGCCGCCTTCATCTTGCCGACGCCTTCTTCCAGCGAGATCAGCTGTGTCTTGGCCTCGCCAAAGGCGGCCGGCAATAGCGTGTCCTCGATGGTGAGGCCGGCGGCGCCCGCGGTCTCCAGCTCCTGCACCGTGCGGCGCACGTTGAGCGCATTGCCATAGCCGTGATCGGCATCGACCAGCACCGGCAGCGTCGCCGCGCGCGACATCCGCCGCATCTGCTCGGCAAGCTCGGTGAGTGTGATCAGCGTGACATCGGGGTCGCCGAGCACCGCGAGCGAAGCCACCGAGCCACCGAACATACCGAGTGGAAAGCCGAGATCCTCGGCGATGCGGATGGAGATCGCGTCATAGACCGAGCCCGGATGAACGCAGGCCGAGCCGGTCAGGATCGAACGCAGTTTGTCGCGGCGGGAACGAAAGGCCATGGTGCCCTCTCAACTGTTGCGACGCAGCCGCAACATACTCCGTCATTGCGAGCGCAGCGAAGCAATCCAGAATCTTTCCGCAGAGGCAGTCTGGATTGCTTCGCTGCGCTCGCAATGACGGTGTTGGTGGGGCCAGTGAGGGCCCCACTCACTTGCTTTACGCAAACTCCAGAATCAGCGCGTCCACCGCGAGCGTCGCGCCCGCGCTGGCGTGGATCTTCTTCACCGTGCCGTCCTGCTCGGCGCGGAGCACATTCTGCATCTTCATGGCTTCGATCACCGCGAGCGTCTCGCCGGCCTTGATCTCCTGCCCTTCGGTCACCGCGATCGAGACCACAAGGCCGGGCATCGGACAGAGCAGCTTCTTGCCGGTGTCGGAGGCCGTGGTCACCGGCATCAGCCGTGCCGAGGCTGCTTCCGCCTCGGTCCAGACATAGACCGGCACCTCGACGCCCTGATGCGCAAGGCGGATGCCGTTGGCGATCGGGCGCGCCTGCACCGCGACGAAATGGCCGTCGATGGTGCCCTGCCAGACCGGATCGCCCGGCTTCCAGGGCGACTGCAGCAGATGCGCGTTGCCGGCCCTGCCTTCAGCATCGACGAACCGGATCGCGATCGCATCGCCCTCGCGTCCGACCTCGAGCAGAATCTCCTGGCGGTCGAGCCAGACCGCGCGGCGACGCTCGCGCTGCACGATGCGGCCGCCCATCTGGCCCGAGATCTGCCGCTTGCGCTCGCCGAGCACGTGGTCGATGGCGGCGCCGACCGCCGCGATCCGCCGCGCGACCTCGCCTTCGGGCACGCGCACGGCAAAGCCCTTGGGGAATTCCTCGGCGATGAAACCGGTCGAGAGCCGTCCCTCACGCCAGCGCGGATGGTGCATCAGCGCCGACAGGAACGGGATGTTGTGCCTGATCCCCTCGACATAGAACGAATCCAGCGCGGTGGCCTGCGCCTCGATCGCGGCCGCGCGCGACGGCGCATGCGTGACGAGCTTGGCGATCATCGGATCGTAATAGATCGATATCTCACCGCCCTCCTGCACGCCGGTGTCGTTGCGCACCGTGATGCCGTCCTGGCTGGCTTCGGCCGGCGGGCGATACTTCACGAGGCGCCCGATCGAGGGCAGGAAGTTGCGGAACGGGTCCTCGGCGTAGAGGCGGGATTCCACCGCCCAGCCGGTGAGCGTAACGTCCTTCTGGCTGATCGCGAGCTTCTCGCCGGCGGCGACGCGGAGCATCTGCTCGACGAGGTCGATGCCGGTGACGAGCTCGGTGACGGGATGCTCGACCTGAAGGCGCGTGTTCATCTCCAGGAAGAAAAAGCTCTTGTCCTGCCCTGCGACGAATTCGACGGTGCCGGCGGAGTCGTAATTCACCGCTTTGGCCAGCGCGACGGCCTGCTCGCCCATCTTGCGGCGGGTGGCCTCATCGAGCAGCGGCGACGGCGCCTCCTCGATGACCTTCTGGTTGCGGCGCTGGATCGAGCATTCGCGCTCGCCGAGATAGATGACGTTGCCGTGCTTGTCGCCCAGCACCTGGATCTCGATGTGGCGGGGATCGACGATGAATTTTTCGACGAAGACGCGGTCGTCGCCGAACGAGGCTTTCGCCTCGGCCTTGGCAAGGTTGAAGCCCTCGGCAACCTCGCTCTTCGAATGCGCGATGCGCATGCCCTTGCCGCCACCGCCGGCGGAGGCCTTGATCATCACGGGATAGCCGATCTCGTCGGCGATCTTCACCGCGTGCTTGTCGTCCTCGATGACGCCGAGATAGCCCGGCACGGTCGAGACCTTGGCCTTCGCGGCGGCCTTCTTGGATTCGATCTTGTCGCCCATCGCGGCGATCGCGCCCGGGTTCGGGCCGATGAAGACGATGCCGGCGGCCTCCAGCGCGCGCGGAAACGCCTCGCGCTCGGACAGGAAGCCGTAGCCGGGATGCACGGCCTCGGCGCCCGTCTTGCGGCAGGCCTCCACGATCTTCTCGATCACCAGATAGCTCTCGGCGGCTGCGGGCGGGCCGATCAGCACGGCCTCGTCGGCCATCTCGACATGGAGGGCATCGCGGTCGGCCTCGGAATAGACCGCAACCGTCTGAATTCCCATGCGGCGAGCGGTCTTGATGACCCGGCAGGCGATTTCGCCGCGATTGGCGATCAGAATGCGTTTGAACATGCTTTTCTTGAGTCTCGACCTTGGGCGGGACCCTTCCCTGGCCGTTGGGGCCTGCGGGGACGGGCCGTGTGACCCCCGTGGTACATCAAAATCGGCCGGAGGCAACGGTCTAAATCCGCGCCCTCTGGCGTACCAGCGCAAGACCGAAATGGGCTTGGTGAGCCCCTGAGCTCACCTACGGCTTCGCGGCCTTGGCCACGTCCCTGACCAAGCCGTGAATGAAGCCCAGCTTGCCGACCACCGCCGGCGACAGGATGAACGGATAGAGATCGCGCAGCCCCATGGCGCGGTTGACGCTGTTGATGGCGAAGGTGAAGGGCAGCCATGCATTGACGAGCGCCTCGACGTCCCTCGTCTCATAGGGGTTGAAACGGATGCGCGCCGTCAACTCCCCGTCGCGATCGACCCTGGGGCGCACCTCCATGCCGAACTCGGAGGCCATCTCCAGGGTATCGACGATGTGGAGGTAGTGCGCCCAGGTCTCGGCGAAATCCTCCCAGGGATGCGTGGTGGCGTAGGCCGAGACGTAGGTCTGCTGCCAGTCCGGCGGCGCACCTTCGGCATAATGGAGCTGCAAGGCCTGGCCGTAATCGGCGGAATCGTCGCCGAACACGGCGCGGCATTCCTCCAGTCTGCCGCCCACGCGCACCAGCACGTCCCAGAAGTAATGGCCGACCTCGTGGCGGAAATGCCCGAGCAGCGTGCGGTAGGGCTCGCCCATCTCGAGCCTGCGCCGCTCGCGCTCGATCTCGTCGGTCTCTGTCAGAGCGATCGTGATCAGGCCGTTATCGTGGCCGGTCATGATCCTCTGCCCGCTGTTCGGATCGTCCGCGAGGAAATTGAAGATCAGCCCATGTTCGGGATTTTCCTGCCGCATCTGGAGCGGCAGCTTCCAGCGGATCAGGGAATAGAACAGCCGGTGCTTCGCCACCTCCAATTCGCGCCAGCCGGCGAGCTGAACCGGATCGGACAGATCGGGCACGATGCCGTTGTGGCGGCAGGCGCGGCAATAGCCGGTGGTGTCGCCCGCATCCGTCAGCCAGTTGCACGCGTCGTACTCGGCGTTGCGGCAGAGCATCCGCCCCTTGCCCTTGCCGGCGAGCGTCATCCAGGCCCCGCCGTCGGGCTCGATCGCCGACATCGTCTCCTTCTCCGGCAGGAACGCGACGCGGTGGCCGCAGCGTTCGCAGGCGCGGTTCTCGAAATAGAGGACGTTGCCGCAGTCCTGGCAGACAAAGAGCTTCAAGGTTTAGCCTCTTCGGGAAGGGAGTTTTATGATTAAGAGTTGCGACGCCTCGCAAATACGCGCACGGGGGCTCATGGTTCCAACATTCGGGAACAAATAGCCAGACCGGGCGTTCGTTCATACCCGCCCCTGCGATCGGTGGCGCCTTTCCGTCCTTATCCCCTTTTGAGTAATGGCTATCACGCTTTGTCTGTGGGAATATCGGCCCGGCACGTGCGCTCTTGCATCACAACGGCCGACACCTTGAACGATCCCTTGCCCGATACCACCGCCGCCGAAAGGCTGCGCCAGCACCTCGAAGAGATCGCGCGCGAGCGCGACAACGCCTATCACGCGCTCCAGGAGCGCGAGGCAGAGCTGGCGCGTATCCAGCGCATCGGCAAGGTCGGTGGCCTCGAGGTCGACTTCCGCGAAGGCTTCAAGAACCGCCGCTCGCCGGAATATCTGATGCTCCACGGGCTGCCGGCGGATGCCACCGACGAGTCGCATGAGGATTGGGTCAACCGCATCCATCCCGAGGATCGCGACGCCGCGGTCAAGCACTTCCTCGATGCGCTGGCCGGGACGAACGAAGACTACACCGCCGAATACCGCATCATCCGCCCCAACGACGGCGAGACCCGCTGGATCCGCGTCGTCGCCAAGTTCGAGCGCGACAGCGACGGCCGCGCCATTCGCCTCGTCGGCGCCCATATCGACATCACCGCCCAGGCACTCGCGCGCGAGACGCTGCGCGAGAGCGAGGAGCGCTTCCGGCTGATCGCCGACAGCGCGCCGGTGCCGATCTGGGTCACGAAGCTCGACCGCACGCGCTCCTTCGCCAACCAGGCCTATGTCGACTTCGTCGGCCTGCCTTACGACCAAGCCATCGATTTCGACTGGCGCAAGATATTGCATCCGGACGACCTGCCGCATGTGCTGCAGCAATCGGTCCAGGGCGAAGCGTCGCTGAAGCCGTTCGTGCTGGAAGCGCGCTACAAGAACGCCAGCGGTGAATGGCGGTGGCTGCGCTCGGAATCGCAGCCGCGCTGGGACCCGACCGGCAAGCACATCGGCTTCATCGGCGTCGCCCACGACATCACCGCCGCCAAGCAGGCCGAGATTGAGCTGAGGCGACTCAACGAGACCCTGGAGGAGCGCATCACCGAGCGCACCGCCGAGCTCGAATCCAACGAGGCGCGGCTGCGCGCGATCCTGGAGACAAGCAACCAGTATCAGGGGCTGGTCAATCTCAGGGGCGAGCTGCTCTACGCGAACCGGACTGCGCTCGATGGCATTCGCGTGGAGGCCCGCGACGTCATCGGCAAACCGTTCTGGGACACGCCCTGGTTCAACCAGACCCAGGGCATGAGCGCCGTCGTGCGCGAGGCCTTCGATACTGTGCTCAAAGGCGAAGCGGTGCGGCTGGAGATGCGCCTGCGCCTGCCCATCGGGGAGCGCGATTTCGACTTCGGCATGCGTCCCGTGCTCGACCGCCACGGCAACATCACCGGTGCGGTGCCCGAGGCCGTCGACATCACCGAGCGCCGCCGCGGCGAGGAAGCGCTGCGGCAGTCGCAGAAGATGGAGGCGATCGGCCAGCTCACCGGCGGCGTCGCCCACGACTTCAACAACCTCCTCACCATCATCCGCTCCGCGACCGACTTCCTGCGCCGCCGCGAGCTGCCGGAAGAACGCCGCCGCCGCTATGTCGACGCCATCTCCGACACGGTGGAGCGCGCCTCCAAGCTCACCGCGCAGCTTTTGGCCTTTGCGCGCAGGCAGCCGCTGAAGCCGCAGATCTTCAACGTCGGCAGCCAGGTCGAGGCCGTGGCGCAACTGGTCCGGCCACTGGTCGGCGGCCGCATCGCGATCGCCGTCGAGGTGAACGATGCCGACTGCTTCACGGTGGCCGACATCGCGCAGTTCGAGACCGCGCTGATCAACCTCGCCATCAACGCCCGCGACGCCATGGATGGCGAAGGCCGCCTCACCATCGCCGTGCGCAAGGTCGCGGGCATCCCGAGCCTGCGTGCGCAGTCGGCGCGCGGCGGCGACTATGTCGCGATCTCGGTCGCGGACACCGGCAGCGGCATCGCGCCTGAAAACATCGACGCCATCTTCGAGCCGTTCTTCACCACCAAGGAGGTCGGCAAGGGCACCGGCCTCGGCCTCAGCCAGGCCTTCGGCTTCGCAAAGCAGTCCGAGGGCGACATCGCGGTGACGAGCACGCACGGCGAAGGCGCGACCTTCACCATCTACCTGCCGCAGGCGCACAGTCCAGCCGCGGAGAAGGACGCTGCGGCACTGACCAGCGAAGCCGCCACCACCGGGCGCGGCTATCGCGTGCTCGTTGTCGAGGACAATGACGACGTCGGCCAGTTCTCGACCGAGCTGCTGGAAGATCTCGGCTATGTCGTCCGCCGGGTCGCCAACGCCAATGCGGCGCTCGGCATTCTCGGCGAGAACGAATTCGCCGTCGACCTCGTCTTTTCCGACGTCATCATGCCCGGCATGAACGGGGTCGAGCTCGCCGGCGTCATCCGCGAGCGCTATCCGGGCCTGCCCGTCGTGCTCACCAGCGGCTACAGCAACGTCCTCGCCGAGAACGCGCATCGCGGGTTCGAGTTGATCCAGAAGCCGTATTCGGTGGAATCGCTGTCGCGCATTTTGCGCAAGGCGATCACGGAGAAGTTGGCGGCGGCAAGGTGAGTAATAATCGATGAAACCCGCCCTCTTCTCAGCCTGGCAGACCTGGGCGCTGCTCTCGGCCTGCTTTGCGGCGCTCACCGCGATCTTCGCCAAGGTCGGCGTCGAGAACATCAATCCGGATCTGGCGACGTTCATCCGCACGATCGTGGTGCTGCTCGCCTTCTCGGTGCTGCTGTTCTTCACCGGACAATTCGCGGTGCCGTCGGCGGTCTCGTCGAAGACCTGGTTGTTCCTGGTGTTGTCCGGGCTTGCGACCGGCGCGTCCTGGCTGTGCTATTTCCGTGCGCTGAAGCTTGGCCCGGCGACGCTGGTGGCGCCGATCGACAAGCTCAGCGTCGTGCTGGTGGCCCTTTTCGCCTTCGCCTTTCTCGGCGAGCGGCCAACTGGACAGGGCTGGCTCGGCATCGCCATGATCGGCGCCGGCGCGGTGCTGCTGGCCGTGAAGTTTTGAAGGGCGGAACAAAGGTGGCGTGAGATCGGTTTCTGGCTGGTCGCTTCCCAGCCTCGATCGAGAGACCGATGTCGAGCCAAGCCTCCCATCACCCCACCGACCAGACGAGACGCGCCGGCCGCGCGCTGGATGCGGCCAACTTCTTCCTCGCCGACGTCCGCGACGGGCTTGGGCCCTATCTCGCCGTCTATCTCCTCACCGAGCAGCACTGGGACGAGGCGCGCATCGGCCTCGTGATGTCGATCGCAACCATTGCCGGCATCGTGGCGCAGACGCCGGCTGGCGCGCTGGTCGATGCGACGCGGGCGAAGCGGCTGGCGATGGTCATCGCCGCCATCATGGTGACGCTGGCATCGCTGTCGCTGCCGCTGTTTCCCGCCTTCCTGCCGGTCGCGGTCTCGCAGGGCATCGCACAGGCCGCCGCAGTGATCTTTCCGCCGGCGATCGCCGCCGTCTCGCTCGGCATCTTTGGCCACGCCGCCTTCACCCGGCGGATCGGCCGCAACGAGACCTTTAATCACGCCGGCAATGCAGTCGCCGCCGGGCTGGCGGGACTTTCCGCCTATTGGTTCGGTCCGACCGTCGTGTTCTACCTTCTCGCTGCCATGGCGGTCGCAAGCCTCGTGAGCATTCTCGCGATCCCCGCTCGCGCCATTGACCACGACCTCGCCCGCGGGCTGCACGACGCCGATACCAGTGACCGGTCGGAACAGCCCTCGGGTTTCGCGGTGCTCCTGACCTGCCGCCCCCTCCTCGTCTTCGCGGTCTGCGTCGTGCTGTTTCACCTGTCCAATGCGGCCATGCTGCCGCTGGTCGGGCAGAAACTCGCGCTGCAGGACAAGAACATGGGCACCAGCCTGATGTCGGCCTGCATCGTCGCAGCGCAAATAGTGATGGTGCCGTTCGCGATGCTGGTTGGCGCGAAGGCCGACCGCTGGGGCCACAAGCGCTTCTTCCTCGCCGCATTGTTGATCCTGCCCATTCGCGGCGCACTCTATACGCTCTCCGACAATCCGTTCTGGCTGGTCGGCGTGCAGCTTCTGGACGGCATCGGCGCCGGCATCTTTGGCGCGATCTTCCCCGTCATCGTCGCCGACCTCATGCGCAACACCGGCCGCTTCAACGTCGCGCAGGGCGCCATCATCACCGCCCAGAGCATCGGCGCGGCGCTGTCGACGACGCTTGCGGGCCTCGTCGTGGTCGGTGCCGGCTACAGCGCGGCGTTCATCACGCTTGGCGCGGTCGCCGCGATCGGCGCCATCGTCTGCCTCCTCGCTTTGCCCGAGACCCGGCGTGGCACCTTGCAGGCACAGGGGAAGACAGCGGCTCCAGCATCGGTTATCGCTGCCGAATGAACCGACCCAACCTCAAGGACTGAACGTGCCGTCTGACGCCATCTGGGCTTGGAGCATTATCGTCGCCGCGACCGCAGGCGTCATCATCCGGCCTTTCCGCCTGCCCGAGGCGATCTGGGCCGTGATCGGCGCCGGCGCCCTGGTGCTGCTCGGCCTCCTGCCGTGGCAGGACGCGCTCACGGGCATCGAGAAAGGCGTCGACGTCTATCTCTTCCTGATCGGCATGATGCTGATCGCCGAGCTCGCCCGGCTCGAAGGCCTGTTCGACTATCTCGCCGCCCTCGCGGTCGAATATGCAGCCGGCTCACCTCAGCGGCTGTTTCTGCTGATCTATCTCGTCGGCACCGTCGTCACCGTGCTGCTCTCCAACGACGCCACCGCGATCGTGCTGACACCCGCCGTCTACGCTGCGACGCGCGCGGCCGGCGCCAAGCCGCTGCCCTATCTCTTCGTGTGCGCCTTCATCGCGAACGCCGCAAGTTTCGTGCTGCCGATCTCGAACCCCGCCAATCTCGTGGTGTTCGGCTCGCACATGCCGCATCTGACCGAATGGCTGCGTCAGTTCGCCCTGCCCTCGCTCGCCTCGATCGTGCTGACCTATGTCGTACTGCGCATCACCCAGCATCGCGCGCTGAAACAGGAGATCATCGAGCGCCGCGTGCCGCACAAGGTGCTCAGCCGTGGCGGCAAGCTGACCGCGATCGGCATTGCTGCGATCGGCGTGATGCTGATCACGGCCTCCGCGCTCGACAAGCAGCTTGGCCTGCCGACCTTCATCTGCGGCGCCGTGACGACCGGCCTCGTCCTGCTGCTCAGCCGTCAGTCGCCCATGCCGGTGCTGAGGCACGTGTCCTGGAGCGTGCTGCCGCTGGTCGGCGGGCTTTTCGTGATGGTGGAAACACTGGTGAAGACTGGCGTGATCGGCCATCTCAGCGCACTTCTGCACGAGGCCGTCGCGCAGTCCGTACCCGGGGCCGGCTGGCGCGTTGGGATCGCCACCGCCATCGCCACCAATATTGCCAATAACCTGCCGGTCGGCCTCGTCGCCGGGTCGATCGTGGCCGCCGATCACCTGCCCACCTCGGTCGTCAGCGCCATCCTGATCGGCGTCGACCTGGGACCGAATTTCTCGATCACCGGTTCGCTCGCGACCATCCTGTGGCTGGTTGCGCTCCGCCGCGAAAAAATCGAGGTCGGCGCCTGGCCGTTCCTCAAGCTGGGCCTGCTGGTGACGCCACCCGCCTTGATCGCAGCGCTTGCGGCTGCGATCTGGTAATCGCGCGCAATTTGCGGCGCATCAATGTCGCCGCCAAAGCCGGACCTATGCTTCTTCGCGTCGCGCAGTCTCATACGGCGCGGCACGGAGGTCCATCATGCAGATTCAGTCAAAGGCATTGCCGCAGAGTTTTTCCCTGCGTCGGTCGTTTCGGAGCTTCACCGCGCCGGAACAAGGTGGCGGGACATATCACCCCCTGCTCGTCGTCTCGGTCGTGGTGCTGCTGACCCTGTTCGCGATCGTGGAGATCGACCTCCACAGCGCCCAGCTTCAGGCGATCGGCCTGCTCGGCCATGGGTCCGGGATCAATCCCGTCTTCCTGAGCCCGTAGCGGGAAAAGCCCGATCGCGGCCACAAGGCCGCGACCGGGCAACGCGTTAGTCGTTCTCGTAGCCGTAGACTTCCGGCAGGATGAAGATTGCGGCGAGCAATCCGATCAGCGGGAAGATCGCGACCATCAGCGTGGCATTCGCCTGGCCGATCGCCGCGAACACCGTCGGGAACAGGAAGATCGCCAGGAACGACGGCAACTTCACGAACATGTAGGCGAAGCCGCTGGCCGTGCCGCGATACTTGGGCTTCGCAACCATGGTCGGGATCGTCATGCAGTTCGACGCGTCCCAGTAGTGGCCCCACAACATGGCGGCCGCCGCGAACGGCAGCAGTATCTTGTTGTCGGTGTAGAGCGCGAAGGCAGCGACCAGCAGCGAAGCCAGCACGATGCTGAAGCCGGCGATCGAGATGCCGCGGTGGCCGATCTTCGGCGTCAGCAGCGGACCGACCCAGCCGGACAGAGCCGCGAAGGAAAACAGCGCCATCGTCACCAGATTGATGCCGAGCACGCTCGACACGCCAACCATCACGAACAGCACCGGCAGATAGAATGCGAAGGTCGAGAACTCGCTGCCTTGCGCGAAACAGGCGATCCAGCCGTAGATCGTGGCGCGCCAGCGGATCGGGTCCTTCCTGAGGTCGGCGATGAAGGCACGTGTGCTGACCTTCGGCACCTTCACGTCCTGGTCCGGCAACATGTCGAGATTGTCGTTGAACATCTCGCGCGCGACCTTCTTGGCCTCGCGGTAACGTCCCTTCTGCACCAGCCACACCGCCGTCTCCGGCACGTCGTGACGCATGATCAGGATGATCAGCGCCGGCACCGCGCCGAGACCGAGCGTCACGCGCCACAGCATCTCGTGCTGCATGTCGATCAGCAGGAAGATCACGATAACACCGATGGTGAGAACTTCACCGACGGCGAACATGAATTGCCAGCGATTGCC
This sequence comes from Bradyrhizobium sp. 604_D8_N2_3, assembly GCF_051810765.1. Classification (NCBI taxonomy): domain Bacteria; kingdom Pseudomonadati; phylum Pseudomonadota; class Alphaproteobacteria; order Hyphomicrobiales; family Nitrobacteraceae; genus Bradyrhizobium; species Bradyrhizobium sp. 604_D8_N2_3. The sequence goes on from NZ_JBPWPM010000001.1 coordinate 5,603,625, forward strand.
CATGACCTCGCGCTCACCCTTGGCCATGGATTCCATGATGTAGGTGTAGCCGGTCGAAATATCCGAGCCAAGCGGAATGCCGAGCAGGAAGCGGATCACGATGAGCCAGGTCACGTTCGGCACGAAGGCCTGCGCCAGCGCGAGCACGATGAACAGCACCATCGTCACCAGGAACATGACGCGGCGGCCGATCTTGTCGGAGAGCCAGCCGCCGAGCAGCGCGCCGATCAGGGCGCCGCCCTGCGTGCCGGCGGCGGCAAGACCCAGCATCAGCGGATCGGGATTGTACTGTTCCTTGATGAAGATCAGCACGAAGGCGATCGAATAGAGATCCCAGGCTTCGACCAGGATCGAGGCCATCATCAGCCAGCCGACCTTGTTGCCCTTGGGACTGTAGTTCGTGATGAGGTAACGGACCGCGGCTTCGCTCGCGGTCGGTTGTGGCATCGCCGTCGTTAACATCTTTGGTCCTCTCTTCAAAACTTTCTTACGTGCCGAGCAGCGGCTCGATGCTGCAATCGAGCAGGCGCGGATCGATCCCCGCCTCCATGCCCGTGAACATGTGGTCCATGTAGTCGATCAACGCATCGCTCGCCTTCACCGCGTCCTCGACGTGGCGGCCGGCGACCGCAACGAGAATGGCGAGGTGGCGATCGATCGTGCCTGACAGTTCGGCCTGCCCCGGCATGAAGCGATGGTGGATGTAGCCGATGCGGCGGTACAGCGTGTGCAACGGCCGCAGCGTGTGCACCAGGAAGGGCTCGCCGGCGGCTTCCAGCACCAGCGCGTCGATGCGGCGATCGATGCTGTTGAATTCGTCGAGGGTCAGGGTGGCGCGGCGTTCGCGCAGCAGACGCTCGATGTGCAGCGCCTGATTGCGATGCGACAGGCTGGCGCGATCCGCCGCGAGCCGCACGACGAAGCGCTCCATGTCGCGGCGCAAGGCCAGCAGCATCCGCTCGCGCGCAAGATCGATCGGCGCGATGTGCAGGCCGTGGCGCGGACGGATGATGATGAGCGTGTCAGCGGAGAGGCGATTCACGGCGTGATGCACCGGTGTGCGCCCGAAGCCGGTGATGTGCTGCAATTCCAGCATCGTCATGAATTGTCCGGGCTTAAGCTCGCAGTGGACGAGCAGCTCTTCGATCCTCTGGTAAGCCAGCTCGAAGAAGTTGAGCCGGTTGCGGCGGGAGGGCTTGCCCTCGCCGTCGTCCTCGTTTCTCACCACCTCGAGCGCGCGCTTGCGCCGTGCCATGTCGTCCTCCTGTCAGCCGCGCTCTCATTGCTGGGTGGCGCCTTAGTTGTGGGACCCTTAAAACATGTTGTGATATATTACAAGCAGGCGTAAGACGTTCGCGCGATCTGCAACATGTTGCAGCGCGAAATGAGACGTCAGGTGCGAGGCGCCTGTGATGGGAGGATTGTTGCCGTGAAGATCACGTCAATCGAGACGCTGCGCACCGAGGAATTTTCGAACGTCATCTGGGTACGCGTTCACACCGACACGGGCATGATCGGTCTCGGCGAAACCTTCTATGGCGCGGGCGCGGTCGAAGCGCAGATCCACGACACCTTTGCCGGCCGCCTGCTTGGCCGCAATCCGCTGCATATCGAGGCGATCCATCGCGACATGCTGAACCTGCCGATGGCGCAATCCTCGACCGGCGTCGAATACCGCGCGGCCTCCGCAATCGACATCGCGCTATGGGATCTGTTCGGCAAGGTCTGCAATCAGCCTGTACACCAGATGCTCGGCGGCCTCTGCCGCGACAAGCAGCGCATCTACAACACCTGCGCCGGCACCCAATATGTCCGCTCCACCAATATCAGCCCCGTCGCCAACTGGAATCTCGGCGCCTCCAAAGGCCCCTACGAAGACCTCGACGGCTTCATGCACCACGCCGATGCACTGGCCGAAAGCCTGCTGGAGAGCGGCATCTCCGCCATGAAGATCTGGCCGTTCGACCCGGCCGCACAGGAGAACAAGGGCCTCTACATCACCGCAGCCCAGATGAAGCGGGCGATCGAACCGTTCGAGAAGATCCGCAAGGCCGTCGGCGACAAGATGGAGATCATGGTCGAACTCCACTCACTCTGGAACCTGCCGACCGCCAAGCAGATCGCACGTGCGCTCGAGCCCTACAAGCCGACCTGGTACGAAGACCCGATCCGGATGAACTCACCGCAGGCGCTGGCCGAATATGCCCGCTCGACCGATGTCTGGGTCTGCGCCAGCGAGACGCTGGGCTCGCGCTTTCCCTACAAGGACATGCTCGACCGCGACGCCATGCATGTGGTGATGGCAGACCTGTGCTGGACCGGTGGCCTCACCGAGGGTCGCAAGATCGCGGCGATGGCCGAGACCTATCACCGCCCGTTTGCGCCGCATGACTGCATCGGCCCGATCGGCTTCATCGCCGCCATCCACATGTCGTTCAGCCAGCCCAACACGCTGATCCAGGAATCGGTGCGCGCCTTCTACAACGGCTGGTACAATGAGCTCGTCACCACGATGCCCACGATCAAGGACGGCTTTGTCTATCCGATGGAAGGACCCGGCCTCGGCGTCGACCTTCTGCCCGCCGTATTTGACCGCTCCGATCTGACCGTGCGTCGCTCCAACGTCTGAGGATTTCTTGAGATGAGCACCGCCCTCTTCGACCTTTCCGGCCGCACCGCGCTCGTGACCGGCTCCTCCCGCGGGCTCGGCCGCGCCATTGCCGAGGGCATGGCCAAGGCCGGCGCCAAGATCATCATCAACGGCGTCGACCCCAAGCGCGTCGAGCAGGCCGTCGCCGAGTTTCGCGCCGCCGGTCATCAGGCCGAGGGCGCCGCGTTCAACGTCACCGATGAGCCCGCGATCGTCGCGGCCTTCGAGCGCTTCGACCGCGAAGGGCTCGCGGTCGACATTCTCGTGAACAATGCCGGCATCCAGCACCGCAAGCCGCTGGTCGAGTTCACCACCGACGAATGGCGCAAGGTGATCGAGACTGACCTCACCAGCGCCTTCGTGATCGGCCGCGAGGCCGGCAAGCGCATGATCCCGCGCAAGCACGGCAAGATCATCAATATCGGCTCGCTCGGCAGCGAGCTCGCGCGTCCCACCATCGCGCCCTACACCGCGGCCAAGGGCGGCATCAAGAACCTGACCCGCTCGATGGCGGTGGAATGGGCCCAGCACGGCATCCAGGCCAATGCGATCGGCCCCGGCTACATGCTCACCGACATGAACGAGGCGCTGGTCAACAACACCGACTTCAACAACTGGCTGATGGGTCGCATCCCCTCCAAGCGCTGGGGCAGGCCGGACGAGTTGGTGGGCGCGGCGATCTTCCTGGCGTCGGACGCTTCGACCTACGTCAACGGACAGATCATCTATGTCGATGGCGGCATGATCGCCGCGATGTAATCGCGAAAGCCAAGGGAACGAGACCATGCGCGCCGTCGTCATCCACGCCCCGAAAGACCTGCGGATCGACAGCTATCCCGATCCAGCCCCCGCCCCGGGCGAAGTCCGCGTCAAGATTGCGAACGGCGGCATCTGCGGCTCCGATCTGCACTACTACCATCACGGCGGTTTCGGCGTCGTGCGCATCCAGCAGCCGATGGCGCTGGGCCACGAGATCGCGGGCGTGGTCGCGGCCGTCGGTGACGGCGTCACCAATGTGAAGCCGGGCACGCGCGTCGCCGTCAATCCGAGCAGACCGTGCGGCCAGTGCCTGCATTGCCAGGAAGGCATGCGCAACCAGTGCCTCGACATGCGCTTCCTCGGCAGCGCGATGCGCTTCCCCCACGTGCAAGGCGGCTTTCGCGAGTTCATCACGGTCGATGCCACGCAAGCCGTGCCGATTGCTGACAAGCTGTCGCTGGCGGAAGCTGCGGTGGCCGAGCCGCTCGCAGTGTGCCTGCATGCCGGCAAGCAGGCCGGCCCCCTCCTCGGCAAGCGCGTGCTGATCACGGGTTGCGGGCCGATCGGTGCGCTGATGATCCTCGTCTCGCGCTTCGGCGGCGCGTCCGAGATCGTGGTGACCGATGTCGCCGACGCACCGCTCGCGGTCGCGAGAAAGCTCGGCGCCACCCACGCCATCAATGTCGCGGCCGATGCCACAGCGCTCGATCCCTGGCGCGCCGGCAAGGGCGTGTTCGACACCCTGTTCGAGGCCTCCGGCAACCAGGCCGCGCTTCGCACCGCGCTCGACGTGCTTCGGCCCGGCGCGACGCTGGTGCAGCTCGGTCTCGGCGGCGAGATGACGCTGCCGATCAACTCCATCGTCGCCAAGGAATTGCAGCTCCGCGGCACCTTCCGCTTCGACCCCGAATTCGAGCTCGCGGTGCGGCTGATGGGCGAAGGGCTGATCGACGTGAAACCGCTGATCACGGCCACCATGCCGTTCGAGAACGCGGTCGCCGCGTTCGAGCTCGCCAGCGACCGCTCGCGGTCGATGAAGGTGCAGCTGACGTTCTAGGGCGAGTATCGCGGTTACTGGCTCTCGATCAGCTTATCGCTGACCAGCCTGACCGCGCCCCGTTTCCACGAATAGTCCGCGCCCATGCGCAGGCCGCTGTCGCCACGCGACAGTACCGCACCGGTCCTGGCGTCGCGGACCTGGAAGCCCAGTGTGTATTCGGTGCGGCTGACCCGCCGGACCACGCCGATCAGCGACTGATCCGCGCCGAGCTTTTGCGCGATCGCCGCCTCGCAGCCACCGCAATCCCGCAAGGCGCGCGCCTTGACCGCCTCGCCGCCGGCATCAACGATGCGGTAACGGCCGGATTGGCCCAGCGCCTCGCGCACGCTGCCGGTGACCTCGGCCAGATATGACGCATCCGACGCGGCCGAAGTGCCCGCCGAGGCGGCGGTCGTATCCTCGAGCTCGAAATCGAACACGGCCAGCGCGACCGGCGCGGGCGTGGCGAGCGCGGCCACGACCTCGCGAGACACGAAGATCTCGGCACGCTCCCATGATTCATCATTGTCGCCGCGGAAGGTGTAGAGCTTGTCCATCACGAGCTTCTTGGCGCCGACGTCGATGACGGCGACCTTGGCCCATTGCACCAGCGTGCTGGTCTTCTGGATGCCGCCGATGACCTTGAATGCCGCGCCGTCCTGGGCAGACGGCACCGGCCGGTAACGGCCGTCCGCACTGATATCCCGCCTGAGCGCGGCCATGAACGCCGACAGCCGCCGCTCGTGGGCGGCGGTCTGGTTGGCCGGCTCGGCCGACGTATCGGTGTAGCTGAAATCGTCCATGGCAACGCCGATGGCATCCTCGGCACCGGCAGGCGAAGAGACCGCCGGGAGGACGAAGAGGAGGAAAGCAGAGAGGATCAAGCTGATACGGCGCATGCGGGCCTCGTGTGATGGAGCGGCGGCGCAATCTGGACGGCAACCTCATGCCATGCAGCCGTCCCCGTCCCGGCGCGTGCCGGGAAAATTTCACGACGTTGCACCGCGGTAAGCGCGGCGCTTTGCGCCGCTCGCGTTCTGCCGTTTAATGCTGGGGCGACAATTCCGTTCGCGCCAGGTGCCCGCCGATGTGGAACCGCCCGAGGTTCGATCTCAAGGTCCGTCTGACGTTGCGCGTGGCCGCCATATCGGCCGCGTGCTTCGCCGCGATCTCCGCCTATTTCCTCATCACCGCCGACCGCGCGGCCCATGCGCGCCTCGACGACATCGCCGCCATCGTGGCCAAGACGCTGGAGCTGCAACAGGGCAAGATCCAGTGGGTGGCCAGCCCCCGCTCGGACTTTCCCAACCTCGACCCCGTTTCGGCCTATGTGATGACGCCCGGCCTGTGCCTGGCGTTCCGCGGCGTGAGCGGCGACATCATCCAGCGATTCTGCAGTGGCGCGCCGATCCCGGCGAACCCGCCGCCGCAAGTCTTCGTGGCTTTCTATCGCAGCCTGTTCGACCCCGGCCGCGAGGCGGCACGGCCCGTGATCGTGCGCGGAACGAAACTCGGCGAGACCGTGGTCTCGGTCGACCCGGCCGTGCAGACGGCCGACGCCTGGCACGAGGCCGGCCGCCTGATGCTCGCACTTGCGATCGCACTGCCGCTGTTGTGCGTCCTGGTCTACGCTGCGCTGGCGCGTGCGCTGCGCCCCACCCGCATGATCCGCTCCGGCCTCGAACGGATCGCCGCCAATGACCTGTCGACGCGGCTGCCGCCGTTCGATCTCGCCGAGCTGTCGGCGATCCGCGACGTCTTCAACCATCTCGCCGAAAGCCTCGACACCGCGCTGGCCGAGCGCAGCGAGCTGACGCGGAAACTGATCGCACTCCAGGACGAGGAGCGCCGCCATCTCGCGCGCGAGCTGCATGACGAGTTCGGCCAGTCGCTGGCCGCCATCCGTGCGCTCGCCTCCTCTGCCCGCCAGACCGCCGTACAGGACTGCCCCTCCCTGCTTGGCGAGTGCGACGGCATCGCGCGGACCGCAACCGGCATGATGGAGACGCTGCGCGGCGCGCTGTTCCGGCTGCGCCCGCCTGATGTCGAGGAGCTTGGGCTCGTGGCGAGCCTCGAAGGCCTGGTTGCGGGCTGGAACGGGCGTAGCCGCGGCCAGACGCGGTTTTCGATCCGGTTCGACGGTGCGTTCGCGACCCTGCCCGCCACGATCAGCGCGAGCCTCTACCGCATCGTGCAGGAGGCGCTCACCAACGCCGCCAAGCATGCCGGCGCCACGCGGGTAAGCCTGGAGCTTGCGATGCGTGCCGACGAGATCGCACTTGCGATCGACGACGACGGACGGTCGAACGATCCCGTCGCAAAGTCCGGAATGGGCCTGCTCGGCATGCGCGAGCGCGTTGCGGCCTTGCGCGGCCAGTTGAGCTTCGAGGCCGCGCCGAACGGCGGCTCTGCGCTGCGCGTGGTCATTCCGCTTGCAGGCCTCGATCGGCAGCCACTGGAGCGCGCGGCATGAGCGCGGCCGATGCGACCATTCTGCTGGTCGACGACCATTCCGTCGTCCGCGAAGGCTATCGCTCCGTGCTCCAGAAGCAGCCCGGGCTTCGCGTCGTCGCCGAAGCCGCCGACGGCGCCGAGGCCTACCGTCTCTTCAAATCCGAGGCGCCCGACCTCGTCATCATGGATCTGAGCATGCCCGGCATCGGCGGCATCGAAGCCGTCAGGCGCATCAGGCAATGGGACAAGGCGGCACGGATCCTCGTTTTCACCATGCACGAGAATGCCGGCTTCGCCGTGCAGGCGATCCGCGCCGGCGCGCGGGGCTATGTCACCAAGACCAGCCCGCCCGAGACGCTGGTGCGCGCCGTTATGGACGTGCTCGCCGGCAAGATCGCCATCAGCCCCGACATCGACCACGAGCTCGCGCTCAGCCGCATCAGCGGCGAGAGCTCGGCCGCCGACGTGCTCACGCCGCGCGAGTTCGAGGTGCTGCGGCTGCTACTCGCCGAGAACACGACGGAGGAGATCGCCGAAACGCTCCACGTCAGCCCGAAGACGGTGGCGAACCTGCATTCGCTGATCAAGGACAAGCTCGGCGTCGGCTCCGACATCGAGCTGGTCCGGCTGGCGCTGCGGCAAGGCCTGCTAACGCAGGCCGATCTCGGCGAAGCCCGGTCGCTCAGGCCAGATAACGCGTGAGATAGCCTTCCATGGCGTAGAGCGCGCAGAGCGCGAGGCTCGACCACACCGCAGCGGTGAAATACAGGAACATCCAGGTCAGCTCGCCCTTCCAATGCGCGATGTCGTGGGTCACCACCCAGCGCGTCGCGACGTCATGCAGACCTTCGAGGAAGCCGAGGAGCTTGTTGCCCTCTTGATGCCCTGCCCGCCAGCGGCTGAGATACATCGGCACGTCGACGGTGACGAGGAAGGCGAGGAAGCAGGCGATGCCGACGATGCCGGCGATCAGCGCCCATCGCACCGGTCCCTGGAATTCCGGCATGAGGCGGCACAGCGCGATGCCGGCGAGGAAAAACGTCACCGCCCACAGCGAGTTCTCGATCGCGTTGTAGAGGAAGTTCGTGGTGACGACCGCGTACCAGGAGAAGCACTCCGCGACGATGATGATGGGCACGATCACCAGCGCGATGTTCACCGCGGTCTCCGCGCCCGTCATGTGACCCAGCTGATGCAGGATGATCGCCCATTGCGCGACGAAGCACAGCTCGGCCACGGTCGCGACGGTGCGGCCGACGAAGACGCTGGAGAGCCAGGTGTCGAACAGGCAGATGCGCTGCACGTCGGCGCGCGGCAGGAACGATCGGAACGCGCAGCCGAACACATAGCCGGCGCAGAGCAGGAACATCAGCCCGATATCCGAACCGCCGCCGGCGCTGCGGGCAACCGTCGGATAGAACTCGCGGTACAGCATGAACCAGACGAGAATGTTGGCAGCACTGACAAGCGTCAGGGACCCCCACCACCACGCGAGGGGATTTGACCGCGCCTGCCACTGCAACATGAATCGCTCCGCCGTAACCGATATGACATTTAGTGGTAGCAATTCTGTCATAAATCGGCGGCACGACGCGACAAAAATCTACGTTATGGCGCTGTCATAATTGACCTGCGCGCTGTCATATTCGCGAAGGCGACTGCTCTCCCCATGCGTTTTCCGAGCTTATTCCGGGGCGCCTTTCCGAGGCCCCCGGAATAACGCGGGACTCTATTTCTTCATCCCGGCAACATACGCCGCGAGCTTGTCCATCGTCTGGTAGCCATACTCGACGGCACCGAAGCTGATCATGCCGTCGCGCTGCTCGGTGCTCGAGGCCAGTTGCCGCATCATCAGCACGGTCTTGCCGTTGCTCTGCTCGGCAAAGGTGAGTGTGAAGCGGAACATGCCGGGATCGTCGTCCTGGTCGACGCCGTGATCCATCTCCATCAGCGACGGCCGCTCGATGCGGCGGAAGCGCATGCGGTTCGGATAGACGGTGCCGTCAGGGCCGATCATGTTGAAGCGCCAGACGCCGCCGACGCGCACGTCGATCTCGAAGGTCTCGATCTTGAAGCCCTTCGGCCCGAACCATTGCGGGAGATGTTTTGGATCGGACCACGCCTCGAACACCAGATCGCGCGGCGCGTCGATCACGCGCGACATCACGATCTCGCGGTCGATCGACCATTGCGACAGAGCAGGATTGGCAGAATTCGTCATCACTCAGAACCTTTCCGTTTGGTTGTGCGGGACGGCCGCTTGGCGGCCGCCCTCTCCTTCTCTTTCTTCAGTTGCAAGACGTAAGCCTCGAACCTGTCGAGCCGCGCCTCCCAGATCGCGCGCTGCTGCTGGAACCAGTCCTCCGCGCCGACGAGCGCGTCCGGGCTGAGACGGCAGGTGCGCACGCGGCCGGATTTCTCCGACTGAACGAGCCCGCTCGTCTCCAGCACATGGATGTGTTTCATGAAGCTCGGCAGCGCCATCTCGAACGGATCGGCGAGCTCGCCGACCGACGCCTCGCCGGCACAGAGCCGCATCACGATCGCCCGCCTTGTGGGATCGGCGAGGGCTGCGAAGATCTGGTCGAGCTGGGATAATTGGTTAGCCATGAAGCTAACTATAGACCCGCCACCGCCGGACGTCAATAATTGTTAGCTCACAAGCTAAGTATTTTTCCGCAAGCCCCCGCCGGCGGAACCCACAACGCGCAATCGTGAATTGGGGCACCCGGCCCTCGCCGTTAGAAGAGAGAGGGGGCGCATCGCATCAAGCGTCAGAGCCGTGCTGTCTGTTGTCACCTCGTCACACCTCACCCGGCGGGCCCTCGCGCGGGCCGCGTTGGTTCCCCTCGTGTTGGCCTGGCCGCGCCGCGCATCCGCGGATTCCGACATGATCGCGCAGATGCGCGACATCGTCGCCAACGAGCTGGCGCCGACCATGACGCCGGACCAGCCGGGCGGCCTCGCCGCCGCGCTCTATGCCGGCCGCCATGTCGAGTTCTTCAACTACGGCTTCGCCGACGACGCCACGCGACGACCGGTCACGCCGGACACGCTGTTCAACCTTGGTTCGCTGCGCAAACCGTTCGAGGCGACGCTGGTGGCCCTGGGCTCGCTCCGGAGTGAATTGCGGCTCGACGACCGCCTGCCGAAATATCTGCCCGAGCTCACCGGAGACTATGTCCGCCGCGTCACCGTCGGCCAGCTCGCCACGCACACATCGGGCATGCTGCTGTCGACCGACCATCCACCCTGGCCGAACGACTCGTTCTCGCGGGCGCAGTTCATCGACATGTTCAATGCCTGGGAGCCGCAGGCCGGCGAAGCGCCCGGCAAGCAGCGCATCTACAGCCATGCCTGTTACGTGCTGCTTCAGCTCGTGCTCGAGGGCTGCTACGGCGCTCCGATCGCAACCCTGTTCGAAGAGCGCATCCTTGGGCCGATCGGCATGAATGCGACCTCTCTGCCGGAGCGCGGCGAGGACAACCGCGCCGTCATGGACGCGGCGTGGATGCAGCGCGTCGTGCAAGGCTATTCGGATCAGGGCATGGCGATCGGCCCACCCGGGAATCAGCAGAGCTATTTCGACTTTCCCGGCGCCGGCCAGATGTTTTCGTCACCGCGGGATCTCGCGACCTTCGTCGCGGCCTGCGTCGACGGCCGCTCGGTCGATCCGCATTTGCGCGAGGCGCTGCGGATGACGCAGCGCGAGACCTTCCGCGTCGACGACAAATTCGGACAAGGCATGGCCTGGGAGACGGTCCACCTCCCCGACGCCACCATCGTCGATAAGCCCGGCGGCCTCAACAATGCCTCCGGCTATCTCGGCCTCGTCCCTATCAGGCAGATCGGCTTCGTCCTGCTCGCCAATCGCGGCGAATACCCGCACGAGATCGTTCGCTACAAGATCCTGCCCGCGCTGGCGAAGCTCGTCGCCTCGCACTGAACCGTCCCTCGCAACAGAAAGCCCCGGCAGAGCCGGGGCTTTCTGCGCCAGATCAGGAACGGGATGCTCAGTACCTGGCGACGACCGGTCCGCCGAACTTGTAGTTCACGCCGACGCGCACGATGTTCGACTTGAGATCGACCGAGTGGGTATAAACGTTGCTCGGATATTGCGTTACGCCGCCGACCAGATTGGTACTGGTCGCGCTGGCGCGGCCGAGATCGACGTAGAGATATTCGGCCTTGAGCGACCAGCCGCCGCCGAAGGCATATTCGGTGCCGACGCCCGCGGTCCAGCCGAGGCGCGTGTCGCGGATCGCGGCCGACTCGGTCGCGGCTGAGAACGTGTCGGTGAAATTGAAATTGCCCTTCACCTCGGAGATCGCCGCGCCGCCCGTCGCGTACAGCAGCCAGGTCGGAGCCGCGAGGAAGCCGATGCGACCGCGGATGGTGGCGAGCCAATCGGCCGAGACCTGCGACGACACGGTAAAGCCTGTCGGCGCGCAGCAGGGATAGAGCGCAGAGCCCGTCGCGCTGCCCTTGAAACCGAAATAGTTGATGTCGCCTTCGAGGCCGAGCACGGCGTGGTTCACCTGCCAATTATAGCCCGCGGTGAAGCCGCCGGTCACGCTGGAGCTATTGACGCCTTGGGCGCCGACCGTGTTGATGGCGGGGACGCTGCTGGCGGCGAAATAGCCGGCCGGCGTCCAGATGGTCGAGGTGTTCAGATCGGCGTTGCCCCACTGCCCGCCGACATTGCCGCCGACGTAAAAGCCGGTCCAGTTGTAGGCCGGCGCCATCACCGGCGCCTTGGTGTATTGCGCCGCGAGGTCGGCCGCATGCGCGGATGCGGTGCCGAGCACAATTGAAGCGACCGCCAGCAAAAACTTGTTCATTCCGAGTCTCCATGCCCCACGCGATCGACGCTCGCGTTTCAATTGCGCACCGGTGGGAGCCATCCGGCGCAGATTGGGGATAGGGAGTGGATCGCTCGCCGTCTCGGTCTGCGGCGCAGTTCGTATGGACTGTGACGTAGTCAGTGACTTATCGCGCAAGACGAGCGAGGAGTGTGACCCGAACGCCACGCGTCGCCCCGCCGCAGCGGCGCACCACGCAAGCCGCACGTCGCGTTACGACAAGTGCACAAGAATGGCGGAGCGAAGCAGCGCCCCAACTCACACCGAGCGCGTCAGTCCGCCGTCGACGCGGATATTCTGGCCGGTGATGTAGGCGGCACCCTCGGACGCCAGGAACGACACCGTCGCCGCGACCTCCTCGACCTTGCCGTAGCGCTTCATCGGCACGCTGTCGCGGCGCGCGTCCAGCTGCGGCAGGCTGTCGATCCAGCCCGGCAGCACGTTGTTCATGCGGATGTTGTCGGCGGCATGGGTGTCGGTGAAGATCTTCGTGAAGGCGGCAAGGCCTGCGCGGAACACCGCAGAGGTCGGAAACATCGCGCTCGGCTCGAATGCCCAGGCGGTCGAGATGTTGATGATGGCGCCGCTCTTCTGTGCCTGCATCACCGGCGTCACCAGCCGGGTCGGCCGGATCACGTTGAGGAGATAGGTGTCGAGGCCGGTGTGCCACTGCTCGTCGGTGATCTCCGTGATCGCCGCGCGCGGCCCGTGGCCGGCGCTGTTGACGAGCACGTCGATGCGTCCCCATTTGGCCATCGCCCCGTCGACGAGCCGCTTCAGATCATCGTTCGACTTGTTGGAGCCGGTGACGCCGAGGCCACCGAGCTCGACTGCCAGCGCCTCGCCCTTGCCGGAGGACGACAGGATCGCGACGCGAAAGCCGTCGGCCGCGAGCCGCCGCGCAGCCCCTGCCCCCATGCCGCTGCCGCCAGCCGTGACAAGTGCGACCTTCTCTGCTGCCATGACCGATCATCCCTGTGTTGAGGCGAGCCCCGGGCCCGGCCTATCATGAGGCCTTCTACCGCCGGACCTGCCGGCAGGTCCACCGCCGAAGGCATCCGTCATGAGCGATCTGCAGATCCGCAATTTGCGCCCCGAGGAGATCGCCATCGCCGTCGACTGGGCCGCGGCCGAGGGCTGGAATCCGGGCCTCGGCGACGCCGCCTGTTTCGCGATCCCGGACGCGAAGGGCTTCTTCGTCGGCGAGATCGACGGCCAGCCGGTCGCAACAATCTCCTGCGTCAATTACGATGATCGCTTCGCCTTCCTCGGCTTCTACATCGTGCGCTCAGGCTTTCGCGGCGCCGGCCACGGACTGCGCATCTGGAACGCGGCGATCGCACATGCAGGCGCCCGCGTGATCGGGCTCGATGGCGTCGTCGCGCAGCAGGACAATTACAAGAAGTCCGGCTTCCAGCTTGCCTACGCCAATATCCGGTATGGCGGCATCGTCGCCGCGCCGCCGAATCCACCCGCCGAAATCGTCGCGCTCGACAATTTCCCGTTCGCGCTCGTTGAAGCCGACGACGCGACCGTCTTCCCGGCCGCGCGCAGCGCCTTCCTGCGCGCCTGGATCAACACATCAGGCCATCTCGGCGGCGCGCTGCTGCGCGACGGCAAGCTCGCGGCATGGGGGGTGATCCGGCCCTGCCGCACCGGCCACAAGATCGGCCCGCTCGTCGCCGACGACCGCGGAGCGGCGGAAGCGATCGTGCAGGCGCTGCTGGCGAGCGCAGGCGGCGGCGAAGTCTTCCTCGACGTCCCCGCGATCAATCGCGAGGCCATTGCGCTCGCGGAATCGCTCGGGCTCAAGCCGGTGTTCGAGACGGCACGGATGTACACAGGGCCGATCCCGCCGCTGCGGATCGACCGCATCTTCGGCGTGACCAGTTTTGAGCTGGGCTAGCTGGGCGGACGACGCCGCTCAGTAGCAGCGCATGATGTTGACCGTGTGCTCGGCGCCGCCGCGGCCGGGCACCGTCACTTGCTCCGTCGGGCAGCTCGGCACATAGGGCCGGTCGGACGGCACCACATTCGGCGGGAAGCGATGGGTCCAGTCCCAGGGAACGTCGTACGTATAGGTGTAACGCACGTCGGTGGAGGCCGGCTGCCCGGCATCGACGAAAGGCTGGTTATAGCCTGCGTTGTCGTAGAACCCGCCGCCGCCCGGCCAATAGACCCAAGGCGTGTTGCGGCCGCGGAACCGGGCGCCAGGACCGATCTGCGGACGCGCGATCGCGCCGGAAGGCGCGGCGGCCATCCCGTGCGCGGCGGTGGCGCCGGGCCTGGCAAAACCGTCATTGGCAGAAAGGAGCAGCGCGGCTGCGCTGAGCGAGGCGAAGAGCGCCCCATATGATCTGGACATCATGATACGCACCAACTCGTTTGGCTTCGGCGGCTCCCCACCGCACGCTAGGCCGGGCCGTCGCCCACCCGCAAACGTATAATTAATTGTTGGTTAAGGCACGAATTAACGGGGTACCTGGTGCGGCAAGTCGCCCGGGATTCTGTGCTGATTTCAGACACTTCGTTCCGGGGTAGTCCTCATGACCCGTTGATCGGAGTTGATCGCGCTCGTCGAATTGGCGGCGGCAATTTTGCTTGAAGTCGCCTCCTCCGTCATTGCGAACGCAGCGAAGCAATCCAGGGTTTTGCCACGGAGGAATTCTGGATTGCTTCGCGGCGCTCGCAATGACGGCGTTGAGGCAGTTGAGTGCAATAATTGTGATCTCGTGCCCGACAACGCCCCATCCGTGGGTGCCTGGTCACCTCCCCGTCACTTCTGCTTGCTCCTTGGGTCTTGTAACAAAACTGTCATGCAGCAAAACTAAACGATGGCCGGGGGCCGCGGTCGCGGCCATTGCCGCCTCACCGCAGGAGATTTTGATGCGCCGTTCACTGGTGTTGCTGTCCGCCGGACTGACAGTCTTGTCCACCGGACTTGCCTCCGCCCAGAACAACACACCCCGCAACCTGATCCTCTTCATCCCCGATGGTCTGCGCGCGCTGAAGGTGACGCCGGAGACCGCGCCGGCGATGGCCGAGGTCCGTGACAAGGGCGTCAACTTCAAGAACCCGCACTCCCTCTTCCCGACCTTCACCATGGCCAACGGCTCGGCGATGTCGACCGGCCACTATCTCGGCGACACCGGCGTGTTCTCCAACACGATCTGGACCAACTATACGTCCGTCCCCGCCGGCGACACCGTGGTCCCCTTCATCGAGAACGACGCCGTGCTCGGCGACATCGACGAGCATTTCAAGGGCGACTATCTCAACGAAGAGACGATTCTGAAGATGGCCCGCGACAAGGGCTTCAGCACCGCGGCGATCGGCAAGGTCGGTCCGACCTACCAGTTCGACCACACTGACAAGCCCGAAAAGGCCGGCCTGCATTCGGTCGTGTTCGACGACTCCACCGGCGGCAAGAACGGCGTGGCGCTGTCTGACGAGGTGAAGGACGCGCTGACCAAGGCCGGCCTGCCCCTCGCCACGCCGCCGCGCGGCGACAATTCCAAGGCGGGCGATGCCAAGACGCCCGGCACCGTTGTCGCCAACGTCGCGCAGCAGGCTTATTTCGCCGACGTCGCCGCCAAGGCCGTGCTGCCGATGTTCAAGGCGCGCAACAAGCCGTTCGTGCTGGTGTTCTGGTCGCGCGACCCTGACGGCACCCAGCACAACCAGGGCGACAGCCTCAACCAGATCAAGCCGGGCATCAACGGCCCGAGCACGATGGCGAGCATCAAGAACGCCGACAACAACCTCGCCCAGCTCCGCAAGGCGCTCGACGAGCTCGGGCTGGCCGCGAATACCAACATCATGATCCAGGCCGACCACGGCTTCTCGACCATCTCCAAGGAGAGCAAGACCAGCCCCTCGGCCAAGGTCAGCTATGACGACACGCCGAAGGACTTTTTGCCGATGGGCTTTTTGGCGATCGACCTAGCCAAGGCGCTCGACCTACCGCTGTTCGACCCCAACGACAAGAACGGCGCCGTCACCGGCAACGCCCATCCGAAGGCCGGCAACGGCGTGCTCGGCAAGGATCCGACCAAGCCTGACCTCGTCATCGCCACCAATGGCGGCTCGGACCTGATCTACCTGCCGAACAAGGACAAGAAGCTGGCGGTCAAGACCGTCAAGGCGCTGCTCGAGCAGGATTACGTCTCCGGCCTGTTCGTGGACGACTCGCTCGGCCGCATCCCCGGTACCCTGCCGCTGTCGAGCATCAATCTGCGCGGCAAGTCGGCGACGCCGACGCCGGCGATCGTCGTCAATTTCCGCTCCTATGCCAGCGATTGCGGTGAGGCGCCGACCAACTGCTCGGTGCAGGTCGCCGACACCGTGCTGCGCCAGGGCCAGGGCATGCATGGCAGCTTCAGCCGCGGCGACACCATGAACTTCATGGCCGCGATCGGTCCGGACTTCAAAGCCGGCTATGTCAGCCAGATCCCGGTCAGCAATGCCGACGTCGGCATGACGGCCGCCCAGCTCATGGGCCTGCGCGGCCCGCAGAACGGCGGCCTTGTCGGCCGCGTGATGTCGGAAGCCCTGCCCAACGGCATCGTGCCGAAGGCCTATACCGGCACGCTGAAGTCCAAGCCCGCCGAGGGCGGCCTGGTGACCGTGCTGAACTTCCAGCGCGTCGGCAGCCAGCGCTATTTCGACGCCGCCGGTTTCCCAGGCCGCACGCTCGGGCTCGAGCCGGACGCTGGCAAACAAAAAACGGCGGGGAAATAACCCCGCCGTTGTCTGTCGCGCCTCGCAAGGGGCGCGACAGTCTCGTCTAACTCTTACATTCCCAGATCTTTTACATGCCCAGATCTTTTACATGCCGATGTCGAACACGTTCGGCAATTGGCCCGCCAAAGGCAGCGCAGTGGCGCCCAGGAAGGTCGCCACCATCGCCATCAGGCGACGGTTGTTCTGGCGCTTGCCGCGCATCTGTCCGGCGATCCACTCCAGCATCTCGCTGTTGACCTTGGCGGCGTAGGACGGCGCCCAGCTCTCGATCTCGGACTCTGCCGACAGCGCGACGCTGCGCGGCGGCACCTTCAGGCCCGAGGCGCTCGCGGCGTAATGGGCAACGGCCTTGGCGAGCAGGTCGTCGAACCGGCCGCCATCGGTGCGCTCGGTTGCGGCTTCATTGATCTCGAACAGCGCCTCGGCTTCGGCGCGGCTGACCGGCTGGTCGTTGACGGCCGTGGCGGTCAGGATGCGCGCGCACCAGGCGGTGTCATCGGCATCGAGCGAGCGGGAAAAGTGGACCCGGCCCTTGGTGGTCGGGCCTTCGCCCGTGATCACGCCGTCGCGCACGACGGTCAATGCATGAGCCGCGGTATCGCGGCAGGACGGTTCGAGGGACGGCGACTCAACAGACTTATGCGCAGCGGCAGACATAGTTCACTTCCAGATTTCTTCTGATCGACCAGCATTTTCATGCGGGCGTAAAGGGGTGGTTAATGATTCGATATGGGGATCGCGACTTTTCTCAATGGTTGCCGATTAGTCGCTACGAGGACCATTTCGGTTCCGGAGGCGTCGGGGCGAGCGTGATGCGGGTCATAAAAGGCTTTATGGGGGCAATCGAGACCGTACGGCTCCGGTCGAGATGTTTCGTCGCAGGCGCGGCTGTAACAGAAAGGTGCTAGGAAATCGGCCCTTCAGAGAAGAAATTCACATTTTACTTGAAGCGGTTCACTTAGGGTCGCGGAGACCCTATACTGGCCACGACGGCCAAAGATCAATTACCAAGTAAATTCAATGAGATGAGGTAGAACCATGACACTCCCGATCGGCACCACCGCGCCCGACTTCGAAGCCGAGACCACCGAAGGGAAGATCAAGTTCCACGACTGGATCGGCAATAGCTGGGCTCTCCTGTTCTCCCACCCCAAGGACTTCACGCCGGTTTGTACGACCGAGCTCGGCGCGCTTGCCAAGCTGAAGCCGGAATTCGACAAGCGCGGCGTCAAGCTGATGGGCCTTTCGGTCGACCCGGTCGACCGCCATTCCAAATGGTCGGAGGACATCAAGGAGACCCAAGGCACCGCCCCCAACTACCCGATGATCGGCGACACCGACTTCAACGTCTCGAAACTCTACGAGATGCTGCCGGCCTCGACCTCGGGCGATCCCCTCACCCGCACGCCGGCCGACAACCAGACCGTCCGCAACGTCTTCATCATCGGGCCGGACAAGAAGATCAAGCTGGTGCTGGTCTATCCGATGACGACAGGCCGGAATTTTCAGGAGATCCTGCGCGTCATCGACTCGCTTCAGCTCACCGCCAAGCATCGCGTCGCCACGCCGGCCGACTGGACGCAGGGCGAGGACGTCATCATCGCCGGCTCGGTTTCCAACGACGAGGCGAAGACGATCTATCCGCAGGGCTGGAAGGAACCGAAGCCCTACATCCGCATCGTGCCGCAGCCGAAGTGACTTCTGGCGATCGCGGATAGCGACCGCAAAAAGTCATCCCAGCATCGAACTCTGGTGCGCAATTGCGCACCTGAGGATCTCGAGATTCCCTGGTGCGCCATTGCGCACCAGGGTTCGGTCCTGAGGATCGCCCCCGGAAATGACTGAGTTGGATTAGGCCGCGTGCACGCGGTCGAGGAAGCTGTCGACCTCGGCCTTCAGATGCAGGCTCTCGCCTGACAGCGCCTGGGCAGAGGCAAACATCCGGCTCGAGGTCTCTCCCGTCTCGCTCGCGCCCTTGGCGGCGTGACGGACATTGACCGCGACATCGGCAGTGCCGGAGGCCGCAGCGCGAACGTTGGCCGCGATGTTGTGGGTGGCGCTCCTCTGCTGCTCGACCGCGGCCGAGATCGAGCCCGCGATGCCGCTGATGCGCTCGATGGTCTGGCCGATCGCCTTGATGGCGGTGACCGATTCCTCCGTTGCAAGCTGCATGCTGGCGATCTGGTTCGAGATCTCATCCGTCGCCTTGGCGGTCTGGCCGGCGAGCGTCTTGACCTCTTGGGCCACCACCGCGAAGCCGCGACCGGCGTCCCCGGCACGCGCGGCCTCGATGGTGGCGTTCAGCGCCAGAAGGTTGGTCTGCTCGGCGATCGAGGTGATCAGCTTGACGACGTCGCCGATGCGCGCCCCCGCCTCCGAGAGCTGCGCCATGCGCTGATCGGTGGCTTCGGCCTGCCGTACCGCCTCGGCGGAGATCTCGTTCGATTCCTGCACCCGGCGGGTGATCTCGGAGATCGACTGAGACAGTTCGTCGGAGGCCGAGGCCGCCGTGCGCACGTGCTCGGAGGCGTTCTCGGATGCGCCGGCCGACTGCGCCGACAGGTCGGCGGTGGAGCGTGCGGTGTCGGTGAGTTGCCGCGCCACCCGCTCGAACTCACCGGAGGAGCTCAGCACCTTGTCGAGGATGCCGCCGACGCTGCCGCGGAACTGCTCGACGAAATTGCGCAGCTCCGCCTTGCGCTGCTCAGCCGCGGCAGCCGTGGCCGCGGCCTGCTCGCTGCGCAGGCGCGCCCGCTCCAGCGAGTTGCTCTTGAACACCGCGACTGTGCGGGCGATCTCGCCGATCTCGTCGGCGCGATCCTCGCAATCGATCTCGACGTCGCTTTTGCCTTCGGCGAGCGCCGTCAGCGAGCGCGTGACCGAGGTGAGCGGCTTGGTGATACGGCGGACGACCAGCAAGGTGAGGACCAGGACTAGGAGCGCGGCAACGCCGGCCGCAATCGCCATGCTCTCGATGGCCTGGGTCAGCATGCTCTCGAACTGCGCCATGGGGATGCCGACATAGAGAATGCCCACGACCTTGCCGGTGGCATCCGCGACCGGGAAATAGGCGGTCATGAAGGTTTTTCCGAACAGTGTGGCCGGGCCCTTGTACGCCTCGCCGCGTCGCAGGGCGGCCTGCCCGGGATGATCGGCGGCAAGCTGGGTCCCGACAGCGCGGTCGCCGTTCTCCTTCTTCACGTTGGTCGAGCGGCGGACGAACTGCCCGCTCGCATCATCGAACACGAACAGGGTCGCGTTGCCGCCGACATAGGACACCGCGCGATCGACGATGGCGTGATCCCTGAACTCCGGCATTTTGGGAATCTCGGCGCGCGCCACCCCGCCATCCCGCATCGTGATCTTCGCGTCGGGAACGACCTCGGCAAAAGCCAGGGCCAGCGTGCGCAAATTGACCTCGATGTCGCGCAGCGCACGATCGTTGAAGGCGGAGGTCAGCGACCAGTAGCCGGCGCCGACCACGAGCGCCGTGTTCACGGCGATCAGCAGCACGGCGCACAGGACGGCCTTGGTACCCAGCTTGAATTGCGGCAAGAACTTTGCCGTCGCACGGTTGGACATGAATGGAACTACCCCCGGAATTCCTGCATATTCATGCAATCGGCTTACGACCGAATTAACGACGGTTCACACCGCCGCACGCGGCATGCTTGCCAAATTGCAAACGAGGCCTGCCCTGACCACGCCAAGCGCGCCGCCTGTCATCGTCTGGTTCCGCGATGACCTCCGCCTGTCCGACCATCCCGCCCTCCATGCTGCCGCGAAGACAGGCGCGCCGGTGATCTGCCTCTATGTGATGGATGAGGTGGCCGGACGGGCGCCGGGCGGTGCGACGCGCTGGTGGCTGGCGCAGTCGCTGCGGGCGCTCGGCGCCGAGATCGCCACGCGCGGCGGATCGCTGATCCTGCGCAAGGGGCCGGCGGCCAAGGTGATCCCCGAAGTGGCGCGCGAGAGCGGAGCAGGAGCGGTCTACTGGAACGGGGTCGCGCAGGCGCCACATCAGGCCGTCGAGAAACAGCTTGAAGCGGCGCTGGCAAAGCTCGGCGTGGACTCGCAGAGCTTCCCTGGCGACCTGCTGGTGCCACCCTCGGCGATCCGCAACAAGGAGGGCCGCGGCCTTCGCGTCTTCACGCCGTTCTGGCGACGGGTGCTGTCGCTGGGCGATCCGCCCAAACCTCTGCCCGCACCGCGGGAGCTACGCCCTGCGCCGCAGCTCACCAGCGACGCGCTGGAGAGCTGGACGCTCGAGCCGACAAAGCCCGACTGGGCTGGCGGCCTGCGCCAGACCTGGACGCCGGGTGAAGCCTCGGCCCGCGTGCGCCTGCGCGACTTCCTCAAGCACACCGCGCGCGTCTATGTCGGCGATCGCGACCGCCCGGATCGCGAGGGGACTTCAAGCCTGTCGCCTCATTTGAGGTTCGGCGAGCTCAGCCCGCGGCAGATCTGGCACGCCGCGCGCTTTGCAGCAGCGGAGAATCCCGCGATCGGGCCCGGCGTCGAAAAGTTCCTGAGCGAGCTCGGCTGGCGCGAATTCTGCCGCCACCTCCTCCACGATCACCCGAGCCTTGCCACCGAAAACCTGCAAACGAATTTCGATGGCTTTCCCTGGAACGGAGACAAGAAAGCGCTCGCCGCCTGGCAGCGCGGACGCACCGGCTATCCCATCGTCGATGCCGGCCTGCGCGAGCTCTGGCACACCGGCGTGATGCACAACCGGGTGCGGATGGTGGTGGCGTCCTTCCTGGTCAAGCATCTCCTGATCGACTGGCGCGACGGCGAGAGCTGGTTCTGGGACACGCTGGTCGATGCGGATGCCGGCAGCAATCCCGCCAACTGGCAATGGGTCGCCGGCTGCGGCGCCGACGCCGCGCCCTATTTCCGCGTGTTCAATCCAACTCTCCAGGGCGAGAAGTTCGATCCTGATGGAGTCTATGTCCGGCGCTGGGTGCCCGAGCTGAAAGACGTGCCGGCCAAGCTGATCCACCAGCCCTGGCAGGCATCACCGATCGAGCTTGCGAGCGCGGGCGTCACGCTCGGCAAGACCTATCCGCAGCCGATCGTCGATCACGCGAAGGGGCGCGAGCGCGCGCTCGCCGCCTACGCAAAGATCCGCAAAGGTTGAGCGCTGCTTTGACACGATTTTGAAACCCGCTATCGTCATCGCTCCATACAAACCGTGGGGGACGATATGGACGACGAGAAGCCGATCACCGAACAGGCGATGGACACGATCACCACCGCCGTGGAAGCGACCAGCGAAGCCGCAGTCACCGCCGTCAAGAAGGTCAGGAAAGCCGCCAAGAAGGTCGCGAAGAAAGTAGCGCCGAAGAAGGCTTCCAAGAAGAAAGCCAAGAAGGCGACCAAGAAGGCATCCAAGAAATCTGCGAAGAAAGCTTCGAAGAAGGCTGCAAAGAAGTCGTCGAAGAAAGCGGCCAAGAAGGCTGCAAAGAAGGCCACCAGGAAGTCCGCGAAGAAGGCAGCCAAGTCGAAAAAGAAGGCCAAGCGCTGATCGCAGCGCTCGAGCAGGTCTCCGGGTACGGGCGCGCCCGGAGACTTCTCCCGCCCCTAGCCTCGCCGTTTGGCTGCGCGCCGGCCCGGGTGATGCTCGCCTTGCGGATCGCGGAATTCGCTGCGATGGCCGCGCCGGTCCTCCTTGGCGAAGCGCCTCCGCTTCTCGGATGAGCCGAACTGCTTGATCACCTTCCGGCCATTGACCTTCTTGATGACATAGCCGCCTTCCGTCATCGAGAACGGCGCCTTGAGCGACCCCATATGGTCGAACTTGGTGCCGCGGGGATGCTCGAACGGTTCGAACCAGGACGGATAGACGAAGTTCGACATCGGAAAGCCGTTGACGAGAAAAGACTCCTCTTCCACGGCGTCGCAGACCTCGTAGGCATATTGGGTGTGCCGGGTCTTGTCGGCCCACAGATTGGCCATGGGATCGAGCACCATCTCGAACAGTTCGTGCGAGGCCGCCAGGCTGACCGGATCGTCCTCGCTGAGTGCCTTCAGAAAGATCTTTGAGATCGGCTGGCCGCGGTGCGTCAGCTCGTGCCGCCCGAGGAAGTTCTTGTGGGTGGCGTCGTCAAAATAGAGCAGCTGCCAGTCCGTCGGCTTCGGGTTGCGGGTGACGTCGAGATCGATGGGATAGCCCCAGACAGGCAGGAAATGCTCGTCGTAGCATTTCTGGAGCGCCGCCGTGAGCCTCCCCATCATCCGCTCGCTCATCATCTCCTCGGCGTAGTTGATGCAGGCAATCCGGACCGGCCTCAAGGACCTGCCGAGCAGTGCACGCCGTGCTTTTTTCATGGAAATCACCTTGCCAAAGGGAAGCTGAAATCAGTCCAGCCTAGCACGAGCGCGCGCCGCACGTCAGGGATGTATTCCGACGTACTGGCCTGCCTGCCTAGAAACGCCGATTGACGACGAACACCGCCGCCGCGCACATCGCCATGCCGGCAATCGCCAGCGCATCGAGCTTCTCCCCGAACAGCAGATAGGCCATCAGCGCCGTGACGGCGGGCACCAGGTAGAACAGGCTCGCAACCGAGGTCGCGGCAGCGTGGCGGATCAGCCAGTACAACAGCCCGATCGATCCGATCGAGAGCGCCACGGCAAGCCAGGCAAGTGCGAGCACGAACTCCCGCGTCCAGTGCACCACGCGGTCCTCGAACAGGAAGGCGCCGACCGTGAAGAAGACGGTGACGGCGATATATTGCACGAGATTGCCGGCGCGCCAGTCGATGTGGTTGCAGTAGCGGCGCTGATAGAGCGTGCCGAGCGTGATGCTGATCAACGACACCACCGAGGCGAGCCAGCCGAGCCCCGCCTCGCCGGTCATCGGACGGCCGTGCAGGATCAGCGCTACACCGCCGAGGCCAAGCACCAGCCCCGCCCATTGCACCGGCGTCACGCGTTCGCCGAGCCAGCGGTTGGCGATGGTCGAGGTCAGGATCGGCTGAAGGCCCGGAATCAGCGCCGAGAGCCCGGCCGGGATCGAATGCGCGATCGCAATGGCCGTGCCGCCGAGATAGAAGCCGTGGACGAGAATGCCGGCAACAGCGCTATGCGCGACGTCGACACGGTCCGGCCATTTCGGTCGCGCGATCGCCACGATGATCGCCATCAGGCCGACCACGATCGCCATGCGAATGGCGAGATAGGTCAAGGGATCGGCGTTGTTGATGATGTATTTGGTGCCGATGAATCCGGTGCTCCAGAGCACGACGAACAGGATCGGTGCGGCGCGGGCGGTCAGGGCTTCTTGATTATGGTTCATTGCCGCCCTCATTGCCCGACCGGGGCCTATGCGGCAATGCGAATTTCCAAAACGAGCGATGCTGCGCTGCGACGGACAGCGGGAGCGCAGCTCAGCCGCTCACCATTCTTCCGGACAGGGGTCGATGATCTTCCAGAGCTCGACACCGTTCTTGATCTTCTTCATGTCGGTGGTGAGCCCGCCATTGCGGCGGATCCAGTCCTTCACGGTGTTGGGGTAATAGGACATCAGGTCGGACGTCCCCTCCGCGCTGGTGACCTTGATGCCGAAGGTGAAGGCCTTGTCGTAATAGGCCTGATGGAAGCCGAGGCTGGCGCGCGGCGTCACGCAGATCTTGTTCATCGGCACCATGCCGAGCACCAGGGTGCAGGCCGAGTTGCAGATGCCGTCGATGATGACGCGCTCGCCCTTCTCGCGGACGCGCTTGTACTTGGCCTTGTACTCCTCGACGTAGCCGCCGTGGTCACGTGTGATGTGCAGCTCGGCGCGCGCCGGCGTGGCGGCGGCGGAGAGCAACAGCAGGCTCAAAAGCGTGATGCGCATGGTGCGTGACGGCGAAAGCCTTCAGGAATGAACCGGCCTCGAAGGACCCCCAAAGGGCCGGCGACAGGATTCTTAAGCGAATTCTCTTTGGCCATACTTGTGTGGGGAATTCGTTAAGCATCCCGAAAAGGCCAAAAATGGGCAGCCTTCGACCCTGCTCCGGGCAATTCTGTCACACCCACCCGGGAATCGGCGGGATTGGCCCCGATTTCCGGGCCCCGGACGGGTGTCCCGGCGGCCCGAAATGGCTATAAACACCTGACCTATTCGCGCGGGTTCCGGAGAATCGAGATGAGCACGTTGAAGCTTGTAGCCGCGGTTGCTGCCCTGTCGGCCGCAATCCTCGCCCCCAGCCTTGCGGAGGCGCGGGGACACCACCGGTACCACCGCCACTACACCAACCCGCTGCCCTACCCGATCAGCTATCTGCACAATTACGGGCCCGGCGTTACCCCCGGCACCTTCGCCTTCTACGACGGCCCGTCGAACAACCGCTGCTACCAGAGCTCGGCCACCTATATCGGCCAGGACGGCCGCCGGCACCCCTGCTTCTGAGGCGCGCTGGCGCGTCCTCTGCGGGTGCCGCTATTTGGCGGCGCCCGACAGCAGCAATTGCTTCTCGATCTCGTAGACCGGCAGCTTGACGAGGTCCTTGCCGACCTCGCCCTGAAGCGCCTTGCGCACCACGACCGAATAATCGGCGCGGATCATCCCGAGCGCGCGTGGTGAGGCCACCATGGTCAGGGCCGAGGTCTCGCCCGCGCTGACGGCGGCATCGAGCCGGCCGGCCAGGTTCCGCAGGAAGGCACGCTCGGCCTCATCGTGCCAATCGGTCTGCTCGACCGAGCTGCGCGCGCCGCCGACGGCGGCATTCAGCCGGCCCGGCGCATCGGTCCCTTGCGCACTCGTCGAAGGATTGGGCTGCTCGTGCACCTCCCGGGTGTGGAGGTTCGGAAACATCTCGTCGCCGAGGTTTTCCAGAATGAGCGCCTTGCGCCCGTCGCACACGATCAGCCAGTCACCCTTGTCTATTCTCATCTTGTCCATTGCACAGCTCCAGGCAATCTCGCGAGCCTGCTCTTCGAATTCCTCGAAGCGCTGGCTACGGCAAGACTAGGGATGAAGTCGTGCCGGCGAATTGCGCAGGATCAAAGATGAACGCAATGTCCTGCCAGGCAGCGCCAGTGCAAGCGCAGCATTGGTCACGCGCGCGAACCTGGGATAATCTTGCGGAGCGAAAGGTCAGGTCTGCGGCGAGCTTTGCTGAAGATTTGTTCATCAGCATTACATTTCGGTTCCGCCACAATTTGATCAGAACAACTTCGATATCCTGTTTTGCGTAAGCAGAGGAAGACATCATGAATCTCAAGACTGGCCTCGTCGCCGCATCCCTGTTCGGTGCCATCATGGCATCGCCGGCGGCGTCCGCCATGCCCATCGCGCCCGCACCTGCGACGCCGCAGGTCTCCGACGTCGAGCAGGTCCGCATGGTCTGCGACGCCTGGGGACGCTGTTTCTGGCGCCCGAACTATGATGGGTATTACGGCCCGCGGCCGTATTACGGGCCCCGATATTATGGGTATGGGCCACGCGCCTATGGGCCTCGCTATTACGGACCACGCTATCGCCGCTGGTGATCTCCAAAGGGGCCCTCTCGGGCCCCTTCGCTTTTGCGAGATCGCGCCTTGCGTCCATTCGCGTGCGCGCGGCTTGCGTGGAGCGATTCCAAAACTGATCTAGATCAAAGATGAAATTCGATGTGCCGTCATTCTGCGTCGATGGCGGATTTCATTGTTTTCCGATGCCCCCAGACGGGCATGAATGTGCAGACGCATCTCGAGAGGCAGCCAAGGCCTGACGAGCGGAGCCTTGACGAGCGGAGGCTTGAGGGGCGGAGGCTCGAGGGGCGGCGGCTCGAGGGGCGGAGCTTCGAGTCCTTCGCCTGTCCCGCCTGCACGCGTCTCCATTTCATCGACCTCGCCTCAGGCCAACCGATGAACCGGGACCGTTGACGGTGACATCGACCCGCCGCGCCGCGTGGCATGATGTCCGCAATACTACGGCCTGGAATCCGGTTTACTGAATCATCCTGTTTCGCCATTGATTGCGATGTATTGATTTTCATTTAATTGTCACATTGCAGCATCCGGCCAGAAGCATGTTCTTCGACGCTCTCGCCCCCTCCTCCGCCCTCCAGTTGATCCGGTTTGCCGATGTCGACGCGTTTCGACCGGCCGAGTCGATGGAAGACGCCCGCAGCATTCCGCTCGACGTCGCCAACTTCGCTGCGGCGCGTGCGATCGTGAACCTGCCGGGGTGCCGGATCATCGTGGCGAGGTCGTTTGCGCGGATTCTCGATACCGCCTATCGCGCACCGGGCGGCATGGTGATCCTGCCGATGACCGACGATCTGCGGGCCAGCTCGAGCGGGATCGAGCTCGACTCGCGCGTTTTCATCGCCTTGCGCGGCAATCATCATTGTCATTTCGTCGAGCATCAGACCAATTACCACGCGCTGATCATGTTCTCCCCCGGGCTCAGAGATCGCGGCTGGTTCGATCGCGCCGATGCATTGTGGGTTCGCATCGCGGACCCCGTGGCGCATCTCTACGCGCGTCAGCTTGTTCTCGACATCCTGCGGACCGCGTCCGTAGAGCCGCACATGTTCGAAACCACCGAGGTCGCCGCGCATCTCCAGGAGGGCCTCCTGCTCGCCTTCGACGATTTGTTTCAAATCGACCCGTCGTCTGATCGCACCGCCCCGAATGCCGGCGCGCGATCGGCCAGGCTCGTGCAGCAGATCGACGATTACGTCTCGGCCTATCCGACCGCTCCGATCTATACGGCCAATCTCGCCGGTGAGTTGGGCGTTTCGGTCCGAACGCTCGGCGGCGCGGTGAGCAAGGTGCGCGGCATGAGCCTGCATCAATACATCCGCCTGAAGCGGCTGTGGGCCACACGCTCGCGGCTGCTCAAGGGCGGCGGCGCGACGGTCGCCACATGCGCACGCGCCCAGGGATTTCATCACCTCGGCGAGTTTGCCGCGGCCTACCGCGCGACCTTCCACGAGGCGCCCTCCGACACGCTGGCACGGGCCCGCCACACCTGCCGTTCCGCAAGCTGACATCACAGGCGCGACGCCGATGGCTTGCCTTGACCACGCGTCGGGGTGCTATGGAACAGGTTCCCTCGAACGAGGTTGTCAGGTCCGAGCAGTGCGCCGCCAGCCAGCCCCGGGGGCGCGCTGAGAAACCCCGCGCGCCTACGCGCGGGGTTTTTCTCGCCGTCAATCAAGTGGTTCAGGGAAGAGAATGTCTATCAACCGCAACGTCCTGTTTCTGATCATCGGCGCTCTGGTCGTCACGGCAGCCGTGCTCGGCTACAACCTCTACCAGGCGAAGAAACAGCCCGACGGCCTGCAGATCAATGTCGGCCCCAATGGGCTGAAGATCCAGGGCAAGTAAGGGGACCCGCGGATTGAGCCGGCCGAGCCTCGAGGCTCCGGCCTGACAAGTGGCGCGCTCGGAAGGATTCGAACCTCCGACCCTCGGAATCGAAATCCTAAATTTATATAGCAATATCAATAACTTAATTGCAAACTGAACCCCTTTCGGGGTATTGATTTTGCTCAACTATTCGGCAGCCTGCAAACCAACAACTATAGATTGCAAATATATGACTTTGCATTAAGTCTGCAAACCAATTGCAAACCGCAAAAACCGGTCTGGCGCAAATGAGGTCTAAGTTGTTGATTGTGTTGGCGCGCTCGGAAGGATTCGAACCTCCGACCCTCGGAATCGAAATCCGATGCTCTATCCAGCTGAGCTACGAGCGCCCCGGCCCGGGTATGGGGCCGCAACCGAGAAGCGCCGGACCGCTGCTGGCAAGCCAGCGCACCGGACGGCGTTCGGATCGGTTCGAATTAGCAGAGAGATTGACCAATAAAAAGCCCTCCCCGTCTCGATTCGAGACGGGTCGGAGGCACCCTTACCAGGTCGTGTTGAAGAGACCGAAATGGGGCTGCTGCGCGAACAGCATCGGCCGGCCCTGTTGCGGCGCCGGGTGCGCCCTGGCGACCTTGCGCTTGGGCTGAGCCTGGATCTGAGGCGTCTGCCCCTGAGGAAGCTGAGCCTGCGCCTGAACTTGCGGCTTGGCCTCCGCCTTCCTGGCCGCAGTGGCGTTGGCCTTCGGGGCCGGCGTAAACTGGGCGAAGGTCTCGCGCACCCGCGCCTTGGCCGACATCTCGGCCAGCTCCGGCGAAGCAGCCTCCTGCGCCGGCGGCTGAGGCGCAACGACCGCGGCGGTCTTCACTGCGGGTGCGGCAATGGTCGGCTGGCTGGTGTCGAGCACGACGCGCTCAGGCAAATGGCGATCCGACCGGATCCGGATCAGCGGCTGATCGTTGCTTGCGGTGACGATAGCCCGTGCGACCGGTTGCGACGGCAGAACGTAATCCGCCACGAACAACAGTGCGAGCAAGGCTCCACCGACGAAAACGAAGTACCTGAAAATGGGCATCGGCCACGCTCCGCCCCCCGCATCCCCGCGTGGGCTCTTCGCCTTAAACCGGCGATACTCTAATTGGTTCCTGCACCCGGCCCTTGGTTCAAATGGCAACGCCAAGTTTTTCGGCCAAGGCCTGCGGACAGTAACTTTTCCGCTACCGGGAACTGCCGGGCGTTACGCGCGCCGTGCTGCAACCAGCGAACACTTCGCCTGATCGGCGTTAACGTTGATGAAGCCGACAGGGATACGCGCAAAGGTCTTGCGGCTCTTCATCGTTACCGTGTCGGCAAGCACGCGGCTGCGGTCGGTGAGATGACTGCCATCGCGCCGCGTGAACGCGCAGACGATCTCCAGATCCTTAACGGCATAGTCATTGTCGTTTCGCAGCGTGAACGTCACCAGCGCCTTCGAGCCGAGCCCGCCACGGCGCCAGGTTTGCGATGAGATTTTGAGGCGATCGAGTTCTGCCGCAGCTGGCGCCTGAGCTTCGACAATCGGCGAGACCGCCGCCGCCGTACTGCCCGGAGGTGCCGGTTCGACCGTTGCCACGTCAGACTTCACCGGCTCGGTGCTGTTGCCCCTGGAGAGCGGCAGCAGCATCCACACCCCGCAGCCGACGATGATCGCCGCCAGTAGCCAGAGCAGGCTTCGCCCGAACGAGACGCTCGCGATCGTCACGGCTCGCGCCAGGCGCTCGCCGCTCCCGGCGAAACGTCCCCACCCGATCCGGTCAAACCTGGCGTTCATGGCTGTATCACCAACCGCGGCCGGAGTTCGTTCGATGACGGACTCGGCCACTGTTTACCTTAATCCGGGAGACGAACTAAGGTTCCCGCGCTCGTGGCGAGTCGGCAAGGACGGTGGCGATCACCAGCCGGGGCCGCTAACATGCGCTGCAACATCGAAGACCCCGTTGGGAGAACATGAAATGCCAGTCGTCGTCACTTGGGATCACGTCCATCTGCGCAGTCCCGATCCGGAGGCCACAGCGGCCTGGCTGCGGGACATCCTCGGCGGCGAGATCGTGCGCGCACCGGGACGGATCGACGTGAATCTCGGCGGCGCAAAAATCTTCATCGCATCGCTCGAGGGCGACAACGCCGTCAACCCGCCGCCGCCGCACCCGCATCAGGGCCTCGACCATCTCGGTCTCACCGTGAAGGACATCGACGCCGTCGCGGCCGAGATCAAGGCCAAGGGGGTCACCTTCACGCGCGAGCCGACCACGATCCGGCCCGGCGTGCGCATCTGCTTCATCCGCGGCCCGGAAGGCATCTCCATCGAGCTGCTCGAGCGCGACAAGAAATACACCTAACGCGGCGCCGCATCTGAGGTCGACGAGAGGCCGGGCGTGCTGTCGCCCGGCTAGCTCATGCTGCCGGGCATAAAGCAGCGGATGGCGACGCCCATGTAGCCGTAGATCGGCCACACCATGGTGCGCCCGACCCGGTTCGGCTCCGAGATGACGGCCTCTTCGGGCACATCAACCCAGACGAGCTCCTGCTGCTGGCCGTCGAGCACGTGGCCCAGGCGCGGGATGCGGACACGATAATGTCCGTCCTTGCTCTCCCAGTCAGTGTCCGAGAGCGCCGAGCCGTCGGCATCGGAACAGCAAGGCCCCTTGCCGCTGCGCAGGCCGTCGAACCACGCCTTCAATTCGGCATTGGTGTTGACGAACTGGCCGCGGTCGCGCGCATGCCCCGAGGGGGCTGCGAGCGCGATCAGAGCCAAGGCGCAAGTGAGGCTCACCATGCTTCGCCAGCGTGGCGCGCCGCCAGTCGGCCGTTGTGTTTCGCAAATCGTGGGACGCACACTGTACAGACGCGGCTCATCGCCGCCGGAATCGATCCAGTTGCTCACGTTTGTCTTGCTCCAGCACCCCGCGGCCAGTGCAACAATGGTTATGCATTTCGCGGGCCAACTTGATTCGCAACGACTGGCCTCGCGTCATGATCAGACCGTCATGGCGGTGTCATAGACAAGCCGGGACAACTACGGCTGGCGGCGGCAAGATCACACCGCCGCCCGGCAAACTGCCGCGTTGCGCGCGGGAACGCGCTTTGGCATAAAAGCTCTACCGGTTACGCCGTTGGGCGATGGCGGCCGGCCTGTGGGACGTGATGAAGAACGGCCTCTATTCGATTCACGTGAACCTGCTCGATGGTCGAGTCGGCAAGGGCAGCGGCGTGATTCTTTTTCGCGACGGCAAGATCCTTGGCGGCGATGCGTACCTCTATTACACCGGCAGCTACGTCGTGAAGGACGACCACACCTTCAAGGGCGAGGTGCTGGTGCAACGGCACACCTCGCCGCGGGGCGATGACAATCCGCTGTTCGGCGGCCCTGCCCCGGTCGGCATCGGCGTCAGCGGGACCTACACGGACACCCGCGCGGAGATGACGGGCACAGCGCTCGTCGGCAAGGCCAGCCTGATTTTCGGCGCCACGCTGCACAAGCTCGCGGAAGCTGATTAGGCGCGGAACTATTCCGCAGCCTGCTCGAGCGGCGCGGTACGCGGCAGGATGATCTGGATGCGCGTGCCCTCGCCCGGCTCGGAATCGAGATCGAGCCGCCCGCCGAGGCGGTTCGTCACGATGCTGTAGACGATGTGCAGTCCGAGGCCGGTGCCGCCCTGGTCGCGCCGCGTCGTGAAGAACGGATCGAAGGCGCGGCGGCGGACGTCGAGCGACATGCCGCAGCCATTGTCCGAGAAGATGATCTCGACATTGTCCTTGCCGGACTCGCGCACCTGGATGTCGATGATCCCCGGCCGGCCGTCCGGGAAGGCGTGCGCCACCGAATTGAGAAACAGATTGGTCAGCACCTGGCCATACGGGCCGGGATAGCTGTTCATGGTCAGGCTCGGCTGGCACTCGACGTTGAGCGTCAGATTGTGTTTGCGCAAGCCCGGCCGCAGGCTCATCACCACCTGCTCGGTGAGGTCGCCGAGATCGAAGCTGCGCTGGTCCGAGTAGTTGCGGTCGGCCGCAACCTGCTTGAACGACTGGATCAGCTCGGCCGCGCGGTTCAGGTTGGAGACGAGCTGCGAGGACGCATCGCGGCTGGTGTTGAGGAAGTCGTTGAGCGTGGAGCGACGGAGCTCGCCGCGCTCGACTTCGGAGGTGAACATCGCGGTCTTGCGCTCCAGCGCGGATGCGACCGTGAGGCTGATACCGACGGGATTGTTGACCTCGTGGGCGACGCCGGCGACGAGCCGTCCGAGCGCGGCGAGCTTCTCCGCCTCGATCAGCGAGGCCTGGGTCTCGCGCAGGTTTCGCAACGCGGTCTCAGCCGATTCCTTGGCTTTGCGCATCTCCTGCTCGCCGCGCTTGCGCTCGCCGATGTCGAGCGCCACGGTGACGATCCGCTCGATCTCGCCGTCGGCATCGAGCAGCGGCAGCTTGTTGACCAGCCATTGCCGCATATTGCCGGAGGCATCCTTGTACTCCTCCTCGTAGAAGCCGAGACCTTTTCGAAGCCTGAGCACCCGCTTGTCGTTCTCGTCGGTCTTGGCTGCGCCGTAGCGCGACATCAGATCCGCGGTGGTGCGGCCGAGCGCATCGGCGGGCTCGATGCCGAAGATGCCGGCCATATAGCGGTTCATCAGCACGTAGCGCAGCTCGCGGTCCTTGACGTTGATGACCGCGGGCACGGTGTCGATGACCTGCTGGAGCAGGCGCCGTCCTTCGGCGATGGCGTCTTCCGCCCGCTTCTGGTCGGTGATGTCGCGCAGCGTGCCCTCGTAGCGGACGATGTTGCCCGCCTCGTCCCGCACGCCCGTGGCGCTGTCGGAAAGCCACAGGATGTTGCCGCTGCGCTGGCGCACCTGGTACTCGAACTCGCGGACGATGCCGTCGCGCGCCATCAGCCGCTGGTATTCGGCGCGCGCCTCGGGGTGGACGTAGATGGTGTGGGCGATGTCGTTGATGCTGTCGATGAGCTGCTGCGGGCTGTCATAGCCCATCATCCGCGCCAGCGCCGGATTGGCGTTGAGGAGATCGCCGGCCGGCGTCGTGACGTAGATGCCGTCGACCGAGCCCTCGAACAGTTTGCGGTAGCTCTCTTCGGCAAGGCGCTGCTCGGTGAGCGCCCGCACCGCCGCCTCGCGCGCCGTGTCGGCCTCCTCCAGCGCGCGGCGGAACACTTCGGCCGCGCGCGCGATGTCGCCGATCTCGTTGTCGAGGTCGGCCGACGGGATCGAAGTGTCCTTCTCGCCCGCTGCGAGCGCGCGGATGGATCTCGCGATCTTCGCAAGCGGCCGGACGGTCCGCCGCACCACGAAGCCGGCCGCGAGAATGCCGATCAAGACGCCGATGGTGCCGAACACGATGCTCTGCCACCGCGCCTCCGTCAGCGTGCGGGCGAAATCGCGCGACAGCACGTGGCCGCGCCGGGCGCTGACCTCGCGCAGGAGTTCCGTGACGCGGCCGATCAGGCGGCCCTCGGTGCCCAGCACCTCGCGGTCGATATCGGCGATCTGCCGCTCCCGGACCGCCACCGCGATGATGGCCTCGGCATAGTCGTTCACGGCCGTCTTCAGCCTGGCGTCCGCGATGTCCATCGCCCGCATCCCCTGTGCGGCCTGCTCGGCGGCGGACGGGTTGCGCGCGAGCAGCCCGAGTGCGATCCGGCTCTGTGACTCCGACAGGCGGGAGGCGAGCTCGCGGTCCGCCGCGGCTCCGACGGCCACGTCGAACCGGTCGCGCAGCGGCGGCAGCCCGGCGAGCAGCTGGGCGCGGCGGTCGATCAGGGTCGAGATCCGCTCGAGGCCATTGCGATAGGTCGCGAGGCGCTCGGTGACCCCGTCGATCATGTCCTGCTGCTCGGGCGCGAGCTCGATGCGGGTCTTCCTCAGGATGTCATTCAGCGTCGAGGCCGCCTCGCCGACCTGCTTGAACTGGGTGCCGGCGCCAGGGTCGGTGACGAAATCGCGCGCCGCAAGCCGCAGCTCGTTCATGCGGCGGTCGATGTCCTCGGCGAGGTCGCCGACGCTCTGGAGCCGCTGCAACTCAGCGAAGGTCGTATCGATGTGCCGGATCGCGATCACGCTCGCGGTCGAGGTGACGATGATCACGGCCAGCACCAGGAGGAAGCTGCCGAAGGTGAGCTGGCCGATGGAGAGCGAGAATGTTCGCTTTTTCTCAGGGGTCGGCGTCAATTCGGCGGACATTGGGGCTTTTGAGGACCGGGCTATTGGAGGCCCAATATACGATGGTTTGCGGCCCCGGGGGAACATGCCTCGCGCTGCCGAATATCCTTAATATCGCGAGTCCGCCGCCCTTCTCCCCACCTGATTATGACGTTTTGACGCTGACCGGCCGCCGGGCCGGGATCGTCATGGCGGCGACGCCGAGGACGACGCAGGCAAGCCCGATCCAGGCGGTCCGGCTCAGGATTTCGCCGAGGAAGGCGACGCTGATGGCGACCCCGATGGGCACGCGCAGATAGGCCTGCGCGGTGGTGCCGACCGAGCCCAGCGTCTGGATCAGGCGGAAGTAGATCGCGAACGCCGCCGCGGTCGAGAAGGTCGCCAGCGCGAGCAGCGCCAGCACGGAACTCAGCGAGGGCGACAGCGTCCAGGGCTGTTCGACGATCAGCGAGGCCGGGATCAGCGCCGCCGCGCCCGCCAGCAGCGAGCCCGCGGCCGGTGCCATCGGATCGAGGCCTTTGAAACTGCGGCCGAAGATCGCGGCGCAGGCGTAGCAGATGGTGGCGGCGACGATGGCGGCCTCCGCGACGAGGCCACTGCCGACGTCGTGGAAAGCGTCGACGCCGACGATCAGCAGGATGCCCGCCATGCCGGCGACTACGCCGAACAGTTTTCGCGGCGTCGTCACCTCGTGGCGCGTTACGACGGCCGTGAGCAGGAAGGTGAAGATCGGCCCGGCCGAGTTGAGGATGGTCGCGAGCGACGCGTCGACATGACGCTCGCCCCAGGCGATCAGCGTCCAGGGGATGACGCTGTTGAGCACGGCCTGGAACGCGAAGCGCTGCCAGGTCGCGGCATCCGTGGGCATCCTGATGCCGCGCGCCCACATGACGACGAGCAGCAGCAGACCGGCGATCGTGGTGCGCGCCGCGATCAGCGTGATCGGCGGAATGGTGGCGACGCCGAGCTTGATGAAGGTGTAGGAGCCGCCCCAGAGCGTTGCGAGCGCGACCAGCAGCGCCAGCTCGACGGCGATGTTGGGGTCCCGTCCCTGATCCATTTTGCTCGTCCCGTCCATTCGCGATGGACGGAACCTAGCGCGTCCGCGGCCGTCAATACTTCGTTTAGTATCGAAGTATCCTAGCCGACCGCCCCGACCTCGAACACCTCGCCGTCATAGCCGGCTTCACGGGGAATGCGGAGCTGGCGGCCGCGTTCGGTCTTGGTCATGACAGGCATCACCGTGACGATCGACATGCCGCGGGCGTGCTCCAGCGCGGCGCCCACGCTGCCCTGCTTGGCGAGCCGGATCAGGTTGCGCGTGGTCGGGAACGGCAGCTTGAAGCGGCCGCTCTCGCCGCCCTCCACCGCTTCGCGCGGCGACACCCAGATCGAGTCGGTCGACTCCCGGCCGTCATGGGCGCCGAGCTGATCGGGCGGTGCGGCCGCGAGGAAGAACCAGGTGTCGAACCGCTTCGGCATGCCCTCCGGCGTGATCCAGTGCGCATAGGGCACGAGCGTGTCGAGCGCGAGCTGGAGGCCGTTGTCGGCCAAGATGCTCAGGAAGCTGATTTTGTGCTCGTTGAGGGCGACGCGATGCTTGTCGGCGATCTCGCCGGCGCGCTTGGCATCGATCGGCGTACCCGAGTCCTTCGCCCGTGCCAGCAGGATGCCGCTCTCCTCAAAGGTCTCGCGGATCGCGGCGATCCGAAAACCGCGATCCGATTCACTCAGGCCCTCGCCGCCCGAATAGAGGTCGGCACGGGCGACGATCTCGTTGTCGCCGGCATCGACACTGCCGCCGGGAAACACCAGCGCGCCCGAGTTGAACTCGATCTGATGATGGCGGACCATCATGAAGACTTCGATTTCGTCGCGGCTCTTGCCGTCGACCTTTGCGCCGTCACGGAGCAGAAGGATGGTCGAAGCCGGGCGTGATGCTGATGTCTCTGGCATTCAACTAACCTGCGGCGCTGGATTGCGGGCCAAGATTGGCGCGCTTGTCGACGCGGGCGACGCGCGACAGGAGGTAATCGACCTCCGCCTTCGCCGCCGGCGTGATGGTCGCGCCCGGCTTGCGCTGGGCGCTGGAGGCGATGATGCCGCGCTTCTGCAGTACGTGCTTGCGCACCGCCAGACCTGCGCCCGGCTGCTGCTCGTAGCGGATCAGCGGCAGATGCGCGTCGAACAGATCATGCGCAGCGTCGCGCTTGCCCTCCTTCGAGAGGCGCACGACATCGATCAGGAGCTCAGGGAATGCGTAGCCGGTCATGGCGCCGTCGGCGCCGCGCTCCATCTCGAAGTCCAAAAAGAGTCCGCCATTGCCGCAGAGGATCGAGAGCGGACGGAGCGAGCCGTCCTTCTGGAAGTTGCGCAGCGTCGAGATCTTTTCCAGACCCGGCCAGTCCTCGTGCTTGAGCATCACGCAATTCGGATTGTCAGTGACGATCTTGCGGATCACCGCAGGCGTGAAGATCACCGAGAGCGTCAGCGGATAGTCCTGCAATACCCAGGGCACATCGGGCCCGATCGCCTCCGCCGCCTGCTTATAGTAGCCGACGATCTGGTCGTCGGTCCGGAGCGACGGCGGCGGCGCGATCATCACGCCGGCCGCGCCGGCATCCATCGAGGCCTTCGCCAGCGAGCGCATCGTGGCAAAGCCCGGCGCGGAGACGCCGACGATCACCTGCATCTTCTTGGCGCGCTTGACGAAGCGCACCGCCACCTGCTCGGCCTCGGCGGCATCGAGCTTCGGCGCCTCACCGAGGATGCCCAGCACCGTGACGCCGTCGCAGCCGACCTCCTCGTAGAAATCGGTCAGGCGGTCGATCGAGCGCTCGTCGATCCGGCCGTCATCGTGGAACGGTGTCGGCGCGATTGCGAAGGTGCCCTTGGCGTCGGCGGTCAGTTTCATCGTCTTTCCTTGTCTCTCTCTATTCGTCATTCCGGGATGGCCCGAAGGGACAGGCCCGGAATCCATAACCACAAGCCGGGGGTATGGATTCCGGGCTCGCGACTTCGTCGTGCCCCGGAATGACAGTGTAGCTAAAACCGCCGCGCCCCCATCTTGATCTGCTCCTCGGAGAAGAAGATCTCCTTGGCGTGATCGGCGATGTCCTGGGCCTTCCAGCCCGTGTGCGGCGGCTTCCAGCCGTCCATTTCCATCATCCGCATTTCGCGCACACCGCGGGGCCCGGACACGCCCAGCACCTTGCCGGTCTGGTCGCCCGACAAGTCGCTGACCATGTATAGCACGGCCGGCGCGATGCCGTCCGGCCCCAGCGCCGCACCGGGGTTCTCCTTATAGCGGGGCAGGTCTGCGGTCATGCGGGTCAAAGCGCCCGGCGCCAGCGTCCAGATCCGGATGTTGTACTTCCGGCCCTCGATCGCCAGCACGTTGGACAGGCCCCAGATGCCGCCCTTGGCCGCGCCGTAATTGGTCTGACCGAAATTGCCGATCAGCCCTGATGTCGAGGAGGTGTTG
This sequence comes from Bradyrhizobium sp. 604_D8_N2_3, assembly GCF_051810765.1. Lineage (NCBI taxonomy): Bacteria > Pseudomonadati > Pseudomonadota > Alphaproteobacteria > Hyphomicrobiales > Nitrobacteraceae > Bradyrhizobium > Bradyrhizobium sp. 604_D8_N2_3. The sequence continues at coordinate 5,641,117 of NZ_JBPWPM010000001.1, forward strand.
ACGATGACGCCGCCGCCGTTTTCCCGCATCCAGCGAAACACCGGCATGGTGCAACAAAAGGTGCCCTTCAGATGCACCTTGATCACCTTGTCCCAGTCGGATTCGGACGCCTTGGAAAAGGTCTGGTCACGCAGGATGCCGGCGTTGTTCACCAGGATATCGGCGCGGCCAAAGTGCTTGATGGCGTCGTCGAACACCGACTGGCCGCCTTCCATGGTGGAGATGTCGGCGCCGTTGGCGACCGCCTTGCCGCCCTCGGCCATGATCGCGTCCACCACGAGCTGCGCCATCGACTTGTCGGCGCCGGAGCCGTCACGGGGGCCGCCGAGATCGTTGACGACGACGGACGCCCCTTCCCGCGCGAACAGTTTTGCGTAGGCCTCACCGAGCCCTCCGCCCGCGCCGGTGATCAGCGCAACCTTGCCGTCGAGTAGTCCCATGGTGGCCTCTCCCTGTTTTTGTTTTTCGTGCCCCGGACGCGATGCAGCGTGAAACGCTGCGTCGCAGAGCCGGGACCCATTCTTCGTTCGACATTCTCTGGGCCCCGGCTCTGCAGCGCACCGCTAAGGAGCGCTGCGCTGCGTCCGGGGCACGAGACCGCCCTAACCCAGCACCGTCTTGCCGTTCTTGATCACCGTGACGCCGCGCGACTTCACCTTGGCCTCGAACGAGATCACGTTGCCGTCCTTCCAGAGATCCATCGTCACGGTCTCGCCGGGATAGACCGGCGATGAGAACCGCGCGACGTGCTGGCGGAAAGCAGAGGCGTCGTAATCGGCATAGGTTTGGAGCACGCCGCGGCAGGTGATGCCGTAGGTGCACATGCCGTGCAGGATCGGGCGCGGGAAGCCGGCCTTCTTGGCGAACTCGGGATCGCTGTGCAGCGGGTTGCGGTCGCCGCAGAGGCGATAGACCAGCGCCTGGTCGGGGCGCGTGACGATGTCGATGGTCCTGTCGGGGCTCCGCGTGGGTATCTTGTGCGGATCGGGCTGGGTCAGGTTCGGCCCGCCAAAGCCGCCGTCACCGCGGGCGAAGCGCGAGGCAACGAGAGTAGCAAGCTTCTCGCCCTTCTCGTTCTTGAGCACGGTCTGGTGGCTGATGACGACGCCCTTGTCCTTGCCCTTGTCGTAGACCTCGACCACGGAGGAATCGGCGGTGATGTTCGCGGCGACCGGCAGCGGCTGGTGGAAGGTGATGTCGCGCTCGCCATCGACCACCATGACACGGTTGAGATTCATTTCGCCCGGCCCAGAGCCCCACGCCGCGACGGACGCAAACGTCGGCACCACCTTGAGCGGCCGCGGCGTCAGCGTGCCCTCATTGACGAAGGCGAGCTCCTTCTCGTCCATCGGATCGGCGCCGAGGCCGATCCCGTAGGCGTAGAGCATGACTTCGCGATCGCCATAGGCGTATTTCTGGCCGAGATTTTTGAGGCCTTTGAGTTCTTCGTATCTGGCGGACATTTTTCTGGTTTCCTCCCGGTCTCTCCGCGAGCAGCGGCGCTCGTTAATGTGCCCTCTCCCCTTGTGGGAGAGGGCCGCGAGAGCCGTGCGGCAAACTCATTTGGGTGAGGGGTTGCTTCCGCACAGAGAGTCCCTCTGCGGAGCGATACCCCTCATCCGGCGCTTCGCGCCACCTTCCCCCACAAGGGGGGAAGGAAGAAATTACGCCGGCGTGAAGAACGGCAATGGTGCGCCATCGGTCGGCTTGAACACCACCTTCACCTTTTGGCCGATCTTGAGCTTCTCGAGATCGCAGTCGACGATGTTGGTCTGAAGCGACGGCCCTTCCTTCAGCGTGACATAGGCGATGGCATAGGGGCCGGTCGGCGATTTGCGCATCAGGCTCCAGGTGTAGATCGTGGCCTCACCCGAACTCTCCTCCCACACCGTCTTGTCCGAATAGCAGAACGGGCAGATCGAGCGCGGGAAGTAATGCGCTTCGCCGCACGCGGTGCAGCGCTTGATCATGAACTTGCCCTGCTTGGCCGCGTCCCAGAACGCAGCGGTCTCGGGGTTCGTGACCGGTGCCGGATACTTTTTCGCTTCGCTCATCACACGCGCTCCAGAATGGCCGTCGAGGCGGCGTGGCGAACGCCCAGAAGGCCGCCGGTGCCGTGGGCGATGGCGAGATCGCAATTCTTGACCTGCACCTTCGGATGCGCCTCGCCGCGCAGCTGCCTGACCGCCTCGATGATCTTGGTCATGCCGCCGCGATTGACGGGATGGTTGCTGCAGAGCCCGCCACCGTCGGTGTTGAACGGCAGCTTGCCGACGCCCGAGATCAGATTGCCGTCGGCAACGAACTTGCCGCCCTCGCCCTTCTTGCAGAAGCCGAGGTCCTCGAGCTGCATCAGCACGGTGATGGTGAAGCTGTCGTAGATCGAGGCGTATTTGATGTCCTTCGGCGTGATGCCGGCTTCCTCGAACGCGCGCGGGCCGGACCAGATGCCGGCGGAGTAAGTGAGATCGAGATCCTTGCCGCCGCGCGGGCCCTTCATCGCCTCGCCATGGCCGATCAGCTTGACCAGCGGCTTCTTCAGGCTCTTCGCAATCTCCGGCGTCGTCACGATCAGCGCGCCGCCGCCGTCGGAGACGACGCAGCAATCCATGCGGTGCAGCGGATCGGAGATCATCGGCGAGTTCAGGACGTCCTCGACGGTGACGACGTCCTTGAGCATCGCGTGCGGATTGTATTGCGCGTGATGCGAGGCCGCGACCTTGATCCAGGCGAGCTGCTCACTGGTGGTGCCATAGTCGTGCATGTGGCGCATGGCACACATGCCATAGGCATTGTGCGTGGTCGCACCGTAAGCGGACTCGAAATCGGCTTCCGCGCCGGCTGCGCGCGGCGGCATCACACCGGTGCGCGGTTTGCCCGCGAGCGTGATCAGCGCGATCGAGCACTTGCCGGCCGCGATGGCTTCAGCGGCATGGCCGAGATGGATGATGTAGGAACAGCCGCCGGTCTCGGTGGAATCGACGTGGCGGAGTTTTTTGGTGTTCAGGCCGAGATAATCGACCATCGGCCATGCGCCGCCGGGGGCGTCGCCCGCGCAGAAATAGCCGTCGACGTCGTCCTTGCTGATCCCGGCATCCTCGATCGCGCCCTTGGCGACCTCGGCATGGAGCTGGGCGGTGGATTTGTCCGGCGCATGCCGGGTCGGGTGTTCGTAGATCCCGGCAATGTAGGCCTTGCCCTTGATGGTCAAAACGTCAGGTCTCCGCGCTCGCGTTTCTTCTTGCTCCGTTTTTCTGAACCGCGGGGGCCAGCTTGGCAAGCGCGGAAATATTCCGTCGGGCGAGAGGGCAGCGCGTTGGCGCAACTCCCGGCTACCGCAATCTCGAAGTGCGGCGGGAAGGCCACTCCGCCACCGCGTCGTCATTGCGAGCGCAGCGAAGCAATCCAGAGTCTATCCGCGGAGGCATTTCTGGATTGCTTCGCTGCGCTCGCAATGACGGCCAGAGTCCTAAAGGTGTTTTGCCCGACGGCACAAGCGATTTTCTTTTTTGCGAAAACAACCCCATGCACAGTGGGACGGTGGTTGATTTCAAAGACGAAATCGTAGGGTGGGCAAAGCGACTTGTCCGCCGTAGCTCGAAGAGCGAAGGCGGAAGCGTGCCCACCTCTTGCGGCTCAATCGTGGTGAGATGGTGGGCACGGCGCTTTGCGCCTTTGCCCACCCTACGAGATCGTGGCTCGCCCCTACTCCGCCGCGATCTGCCTCGGCGCAGGCGGCGGGCTCGCGAGGTCGGCCGCGAGCTGGGCGTAGCGGGCTTTCGCGTCCGCGACGGCCTTCTCCTTGACCGGGCCGTAGCCGCGGATGCGGTCGGGCAGCGATAGCAGCTCGACCGCGGTGTCGACGGTGACCGGCGACAACAGGCCGAGCACGGTGGCGACGTCCTTCTCGTAGCCCACGATCAAATCGCGTTCGAGCTTGCGGTCGGCGCTGCGGCCGAAAATGTCGAGCGGCGTGCCGCGCAGGAATTTGAATTTCGCCAGCACGCGGAAGACCTTCAGCATCCACGGGCCGAAGGCGCGCTTCTTCGGGCGTCCGAGCGCGTCGACACCACTGCTGAGGATCGGCGGGGCCAGATTGAAGTTGAACTTGAAGTCGCCCTCGAACTGGTCGCGGAGCTGCTGCTCGAAAGCACCGTCGGTGAACAGGCGCGCAACCTCGTATTCGTCCTTGTAGGCCAGAAGCTTGGCGTAGTTCACCGCGACCGCGCGCGGCAGCGCATCGTCATAACCGCCCTGCTTGGCGGCTTCGCGAACCTGATCGACCAGCTTGCGATAGCGTTTTGCGAGGCGGCCGCTCTGGTACGCGGTCAGGTGCTTGGCGCGATGCGCGACGACCTCATCCAGCGTCATCGCGTCGAGCGTCTTCGGCGCAACCACCTCGTCCGTCCCCTTCAGCATGTCGGCGAGGCGCTGGGGATCGGCGACCGCGAGGCGGCCGAGGCGGAAGGCCTCCTTGTTCATCTTGATCGCGACGCCGTTGACCTCGATCGCCTGCTCGATCGATTCTGCCGACAGCGGGAACAGGCCTTTCTGATAGGCATATCCCATCATCATCATGTTGGTGGCGATGCTGTCGCCAAGCAGCTGCTCGGCCGGCTTGGTGAAGTCGAAGAACACCGAGTCCTTGTGCAGCGCCGTTTCCAGCAGCCCGTTCAACTTGCGGGTCTGGAAGTTGAAGTCGCGGTTGAGGACGAAGTCGGCGGTCGGAATGACGTGGCTGTTGATGATGCCGCGGGTGCGGCTGGTGTCGCAGAGCGAGATCGTGTCCTTGGCGACCGCGACCACCTCGTCGGCGGCGAGCACGAGATCTGCCGTACCAGTGACGATGCGCGAGCAGGTCACCTCGGCCGGATGATCCGACAGGCGGACGTGGCTGAGCACCGCCCCACCCTTCTGCGCCAGGCCCGACATGTCGAGGATCATCGACGCCTTGCCCTCGATATGCGCAGCCATGCCGAGCAGCGCACCGATCGTGAGCACACCGGTGCCGCCGACACCGCCGACTGCGATATTATAGGGCTTGTCCACCGTCGGCCGAGACGCGGGCTCCGGCAGCTCGCCGATGTCACCGAGATCGGCCGGCGCACGATGGCGCGGCTTGCCGCCGTCGACGGTGACGAAGGACGGGCAGAAGCCCTTCACGCAGGAATAGTCCTTGTTGCAGGACGACTGGTTGATGGCGCGCTTGCGGCCGAACTCGGTCTCCAGGGGCTCGACCGAGATGCAGTTCGACTGCACCGAGCAGTCGCCGCAGCCTTCGCAGACCGCCGGGTTGATCATGACGCGGCGTGCGGGATCCTCCATCAGGCCGCGCTTGCGGCGGCGGCGCTTTTCGGCGGCGCAGGTCTGCACGAAGACGATCGCCGAGGTGCCCTTGTACTCGCGGCACATCTTCATGACGTTGTCGAGTTCGTCGCGGTGATACAGCTTCACGCCGGGCGCGATGGTGTCGGCCGGGTAGGTATCGGGCGCCTCCGAGACCAGGTAGATCTCGCGGATGCCTTCGGCGTGGAGCTGGAACGTGATCTGCTGCGGCGAGAGATCGCCGTCATGGCGCTGGCCACCCGTCATCGCGACGGCGTCGTTGTAGAGGATCTTGTAGGTGATGTTGGTTTTGGAGGCGACCGCCTGCCGGATGGCGAGAAGGCCGGAGTGGAAGTAGGTGCCGTCGCCGAGATTGGCGAAGATGTGGTTCTCGTTGGTGAAGGGCGCGATGCCGACCCACGGCACGCCCTCGCCGCCCATATGCGTGAACGTCTCGGTCGAGCGATCCATCCACAGCGCCATGAAGTGGCAGCCGATGCCGGCGAGCGCGCGGCTGCCTTCGGGGACCTTGGTGGACGTGTTGTGGGGACAGCCGGAGCAGAAATACGGTACGCGAGAGACAGGCGCCGTCGCCTGCATTTGCGTGGCCTGGCGGCCGTTGAACCAGTCGGCCTTGGCGCGGAGCATCTCCGCGATCTCGGGGTTGAGATTGAGGCGGAGAAGCCGCTCCGTGAGCGAGGTCGCAAGCGAGGCAACGCTGAGCTCGGCGGCGAAGGTCAGGAAGCGCTTGTCGTGCTCGTCCATCTTGCCGACGATGCGCGGGCGGACGTCGTCGCGCCAGTTGAACAGCTCCTGCTTGACCTGGTTCTCGACGATCTCGCGCCGTTCCTCGATGATGAATATCTCTTCGAGCCCGACCGCGAACTGGCGTACGCCTTCGGGCTCCAGCGGCCAGGGCATGCCGATCTTGTAGAGGCGAAGCCCGATCTTGGCGGCGACCTCCTCGGTGATCCCGAGCTCGCGCAGCGCCTGGCGCACGTCCTCATAGCTCTTGCCCGACGCCATGATGCCGAAGCGGGCGTTCGGGGAATCCATGGTGACGCGGTTGACCTTGTTGGCGCGCGCAAAGGCGATCGCGGCAAAGCCCTTGTAGTCCTGGAGGCGGCGGTCCTGCTCGAAGCGGTCGTCAGGCCAGCGCAGATTGAGGCCACCGGGCGGCAGCTCGAAATCGGGCGGGATGATGAACGGCTTCATCTCGTCGGTGAGGTCGATCTCGGCGGTGGTCTCCACCGTCTCCGTGATCACCTTCATGCCGACCCAGCAGCCCGAATAGCGCGACATCGCGATGCCGAGCAGGCCCATCTCGATCATTTCGTGGATGCTGGAGGGATAGAGATACGGCATCAAAGCCGACATGAAGGCGTGGTCGGACTGATGCGGAACAGTGGAGGATTTTGCACCGTGGTCGTCGCCGGCCAGACACAGCACACCGCCGTTCTTGGCCGAGCCGGCGGCATTGCCGTGGCGGAACACGTCGCCGCAGCGATCGACGCCGGGGCCCTTGCCGTACCAGATGCCGACGACGCCATCGTATTTGGCGCCGGGCGAGAGGTTGAGCTGCTGCGAGCCCCACACCGCGGTCGCCGCCAGATCCTCGTTCACGCCGGGCTGGAACTTGATGTTGTACTGCTCGAGATGTTTTCGCGCCGCAAAGAGCTGCTGGTCGTAGCCACCGAGCGGCGAGCCGCGGTAGCCGGAGATGAAGCCCGCGGTGTTGAGGCCGTTGGCGCGGTCACGCCGGATCTGGGCCATCGGCAACCGGACCAGGGCCTGGATGCCCGTGGTGAAGACGTGTCCGGTTTCCTGGGTGTATTTCTGGTCGAGACTGATCGGACCCTGGTTGATACCCATTCTTGTCCTCTTCCGGCCTTTTGAGCGTTTGGCCACTTAAGCCGTTGCCTGCCCGTTGTTTTTAGCTAGGGCGCGCCGACCAACTCCGCCACTCTATGTCGGATATTTAACGCTCCGCATCACAAATCTGGACCAAAGGAAGCGCCGGGTAATAATCGCAATTTCGTGGCTGCAAAGGCATCGCGCATTTTCAATTTGTGTCACCATACCCCCACCGACGCGAAACGACGTGAGGCTCCTATCCGGGCGATTGGTCGCAGGGGAAGCTTTCGATGCGAATGATTCTGGCTGTTGTCGCATTGTGCAGTGCAGTTGCGAGCGCGGCCCGCGCCGCCGAGCCATCGCCGGAGCTGATCGCCTATGGCAAGGCGCTGGTCGAGGCCGGCGACTGCGCGGGCTGCCACACCGCCGATCCGGCAAAGCCATTCGCGGGCGGAAAGCGCATCGATACGCCCTTCGGCGCGATCTACGCGCCGAACCTGACGCCGGATCGTGACACCGGGATCGGCGCCTGGACCGACGCCGATTTCACCCGCGCGGTGCGCACCGGCATCGCGCCCGACGGCTCGAACTATTACCCGGCCTTCCCCTATCCCTATTTCACGAAGATGACCAAGGACGACACGCTGGCGATCCGGGCCTATCTCGGAACGCTGGCGCCCGTCGCAAGCCGCAACAAGCCGCCGGAGCTGCGCTGGCCGTTCGGCCATCGCGGCTTGATGCGGGTCTGGAACGCGATGTATTTCAAGCCCGCCCTGTTCGAGCCGGACCAGAGCCAGAGCGCGGCGTGGAACAGGGGCGGCTATCTCGTCACCGGGCTCGGCCATTGCGGCGCCTGCCACACGCCGAAGAACTATTTCGGCGCGGACAAAACTGCGCAGGCGCTGTCGGGCAACGAGGTCGGCGGCTGGTACGCACCAAGGCTCGATGGCGCCGCGCGCACCGGGCTGAAGTCATGGAGCGTCGAAGACATCACCGAGTATCTGCAAAGCGGGCGAAACGTCAAAAGCCATGCTGGCGGGCTAATGGCCGAGGTGGTCGTCGGCTCGACCTCGAAGATGAGCGATGCCGATGTGCGCGCCATCGCGGAATATCTGAAGAGCCTGCCGCCGTCGCGGCGCGAGACGATCGTGACGCCGCCCGACGATGCCGAGATGAAGGCCGGTCAGGCCGTCTACGCAAAACTCTGCATCGCGTGCCATGAAGCCGACGGCTCCGGCGCGCCGCGCATCTATCCGCCGCTGCCCGGTAACGCGCTTCTGCAATCGGTCAATCCGTCCTCCAGCTTGCGCATCATCCTCGACGGCGCCCACACCGTGACGACGCCACGCGCGCCCAACAGCGGCGAGATGCCGGGCTACGCCAAGCAATTGTCCGACGAAGAGATCGCCGCCGTGACGAACTACATCCGCAATTCCTGGGGCAACGCCGCGCCGCTGGTGACCACGGCGCAGGTGGCGAAGGCGCGGAAGGAGCAGTAGTTCACGCTCCTCAGTATTCACCAGAGGTCGTCATGCCCGGGCTTGTCCCGGGCATCCACGTTCTTTCGTGCCGTGGCAAAGGTCGTGGATGGCCGGGACAGGCCCGGCCATGACGCCGTGGATGCGATAGCGCTCAAACTCTACGAAAGGCGAAGTAAGCCCTACCGCTCCTCGCCTTCCGTGAACACGAATTTCGGCATCTCCCATTTGTAGTGCACCGCGAGCAGGCGGAAGCTGACGCCGAGGACAAACGTCAAGATGGTCCAGAGCTCCGCGTTGAGTTTCAAGCCGAACGCGGTGGCATAGAACAGGCCGGTCGCCACCGAAACGGTCGCGTAGAGCTCGGAGCGGAACAGCAGCGGCACGTCGTTGCAGAGCACATCGCGCAGCACCCCGCCCGCGCAGCCGGTCACCATGCCGGAGACGATGACGATCGGCAGCGTGGCACCCGTCTGCCAGGCGATGTCGCAGCCGGCCATGGTGAAGACCACGAGGCCGATGGCATCGAGCACGATGAAGGCCACCTTCAGCCGGTGCACGAGCCGCGCGATCAGGATGGTGAGGAAGGCGGCGCCGCCGGCCAGCGCGAGGTAGATGGGATGAGCGACCCAGGCCAGCGGATAATGCCCGAGGAAGAGATCGCGCAAGGTGCCGCCGCCGAGCGCGGTGATACAGCCGAGGAAGCAGACGCCGAGCCAGTCCATGCTCCGGCGGCCGGCCGCGAGCGCGGCGGTCATGCCTTGCGCTGCGACCGCGACCAGCGACAACAGATGCAGCACGCTATCGCTCGGCGGCACGCTCCACATCGCTTTGTTCCCTTCCCCTTCGATGGAACCGACGCGCAACTGTTCCAAAATGAACAGGTTCCCGATCCCTTGCACAAGGGCAACATGCGACGAAAGCACTAAGGAGGGCGGAACAGAATCTCGCATCTAGGGGTTGTCCAGCCGCAATAATCGAGGAGACAAAATCGATGGCTGACGACCGTTTTCCCAACGATCCGTATCGCCCGAATCTCGCCGATGATGAGTATGTCCGTGCGGCGCGACGGGATGCCGAGCTTCAGGTCGATCCCGAGCTTGGCGAAGGCCCCGCCTCCAGCGGCAAGGTAGCCTTGTTCGCAGTGGCGATCGCCTTGGTACTGGGTGCCGTGTTCTACGGACTGAACAACACGAGCACCGGCAACCAGGCCAGCAACACGCCGACAACGCAGACCGCCCAGCAGGCTCCGCCTGCGAATCCGGCCGCGCCTCCCGGCATGCGTGACGTGACGCCGCGCAACAACACCGGACCCGGCGTGACCACGGGTGCTGCCCCGAGCAAGCCGGCGGCGCCTGATCCGGCCGCCCCGTCTGAGGGCGCGAAGTAACGACAACAGCTGTCGTCGCCCGGCTTGACCGGGCGACCCAGTATTCCACCAGCGGCGGAGATTGAATCGAGAGGCCGCGGCGTACTGGATGCCCCGTTTGCGCGGGGCATGACACCGAGAGGATGAGAGAGCGGCGGGACCTTACATCCCGCCGCTTTTCGTTTAGCTGAACATCTTGTTGAGTTCGCCGCCGGAATAGCCGGTGCCGAGCTCCGTAAACGTCCCCTTCTCCGCCATCTCCTTCGCGGCGCGCATGAAGCCGCCCCAGGCGGCGCGGGCGAGCGAGCCGCCGACGCTGATGCGGCGCACGCCGAGGTCGGCGGCCTCCTGCAAGGACAGGCCGGACGCGCCGATCAGCAGGTTGAACGGCTTTGGTGCGACAGCCTTCACCACGGCGGCGATGTCCTCGCGCGTCTTCAGGCCCGGCGCATAGAGACAATCGGCGCCTGCGTCCGCATAGGCCGTGAGCCGGTCGATAACGAGCTTGAGGTCGGTGACGCCCCACAAATACGCCTCGCAGCGGCCGACCAGCAGCGTTCCGCTGTCGCCGATCGCCTTGCGCGAGGCCTTGATGCGCTCGACCGCCAGCGCGCGCTCGTAGAGCGGCTTGTCCTTGTCGCCGGTGGAATCCTCGATCGAGAGGCCGGCGACGCCGGTGCGCACACCGCGCTCGACATTGTCCGCGACCTTGTCCGGCTCGACGGCAAAGCCGCCCTCGAAATCCGCATTCACGGGGATGTCGACGGCCGAGCACAATGCTGCCAAATGCTGACAGACGTCGTCGACCGTGACGTGGTTGTCGGCCTTGCCGATGGTCCAGGCAAAGCCCGCGCTCGATGAGGCCAGTGCCTTGAACCCGAGATGCTGCAACGCCTTGGCGCTGCCGACGTCGACCGGATTGGGCAGGATGAAGCAGCCGCTCTCGTGCATCGTCTTGAACGTCGCGCGCTTGTCAGCGGTTGTCACATGCATGTTTCTCTCCCTTGTTGGCCGCGCAGACATAAGCGCGCGCACTGGGCAGCGCCAGTGCGCGCCCGCAAACGCTAGTGCGCGTCGTACACGGCGCGGCTGTCCTTCGGCGCCTGCTCGCGATCATTCATGCCGTAGTCTCGGATGACGCTGGCGATGCGCAGGTGATAATCGGCAAAGATCTTCGCCCTGCCCTTCGCCTGCGTGCGCCGGTGTTCCATCGTGTTGCGCCAGGCCTGAACCGCCGCCTCGTCGCGCCAGAACGACACCGACAGGATCTTGCCCTTCTCGGTCAGGCTTTCAAAGCGCTCGACCGAGATAAAGCCATCGATGGTTTGCAGGATCGGCTTCAGGTCGGCCGCGAGGTCGAAGTAGTCCTGGCGATGTTCCGGCTTGGGCCAGACTTCGAAAATCACGGCAATCATGGGCGTCTCCTTTGCGTTGGCGGTCTACAATACCACCTTGCGCAGGAAGGTGCGCTCTTCCGCGAGGATGAATTTGTTCTCCTCCGCGAAATGGAAGTTGGCCATGCCGTCTGCGTCCTGCCGCAGCCGGGCGCGATAGGCCTCATAGGCGGCAAGACTCTCGAAGGTGATCAGCGCAAACGCGATGTTGTTGGTGCCCTCATGCGGCATGAAATAGCCGATCAGGTCGCCGCCGCATTTCGGGATGATGGTGAGCCAGCGCTTCGAGTACTCCTCGAACTGCGCGCGCTTGAAGGGATCGAGCTGGTAGCGGATGAAGACGGTGACGGACATGGTGAGCTCCCTGATTTTTCATCGCGACAAGCGCGAGCAACACCGTCGCCGCTGAAGCAACTGGATTGCTTCGCTTCGCTCGCAATGACGTGTTCGCAGGGACAGACTACGTCCTTGCTCCACCGCAATGCTTCGGCTACCGTCGAAGCATGAAATCAGGTCCTGACATCGCCATGATTGCCTCGCTGGTCGGCGACCCCGCCCGCGCCAACATGCTCACCGCGCTGATGAACGGCCGCGCGCTGACGGCGAGCGAGCTCGCGCAGGAGGCCGGCATCACTCCGCAGACCGCGAGCTCGCATCTGGCCAAGCTCGAGGCCGGCGGGCTGATCGAGCCGGAGAAGCAGGGCCGCCACCGCTACTACCGCCTCACCGACGATGACGTGGCCGGCGTGCTCGAAGGCCTTGCGGGCCTTGCCGCGCGGACCGGCCACATGCGCGTGCGCACCGGGCCGAAGGATCCGGCGCTGCGGCGCGCGCGGATCTGCTACGACCACCTCGCCGGCGATCTCGGCGTGCAGATGCTCGACAGTCTACGCACACGAAACCTGGTCAGGCAGAAGAAGCAGGACATCGAGCTGACGGCCGAGGGCGAGCGCTTCCTCGCAAAGCATTTGCAGATCTTGCCCGACATGCTCACCCATCCGCGCCGTCCGGTGTGCAAGGCCTGCCTGGACTGGAGCGAGCGGCGCCATCATCTCGCCGGCACGCTGGGCGCCGCCATGATGCAGCGGTTCGCCGAGCTGAAATGGGCCGCGCGCGACGCCACGCCCGGCAGCCGCGTGGTGAATTTCACACGTACCGGCGAGAAGCAGTTTGCGACGCTGTTCGGGACCGGGAAGGATTGATCACGCCAGGTGCGTGAGATCGCACGTTTGCGTGTGAACCACGGCTTCCGTCATGGCCGGGCTTGACCGGGCCATCCATCGCTTTAAGCGCAGTATCGTTCCGAGGCGATGCGAAGCATCGAACCTGGAACTTCAAGATTCCGGGTTCGCGTGTTCGACGTGCCCCCGGAATGACGGCTCCAATTACGAGATCTTCATGAACCGCCTCCTCCCGGTCGCGCTTGCCGCCGCCCTCCTCACCGCCCCGCTCTCTTTCGCTTACGCCGCCGACACTACCCCGCGCGAGCCCTATGGCATCGCGCTCGAAGGCTTTGCCTATCCGTATCCCGTGCATCTGCTGCCTGTCATCAATGACGGCGAGCAGCTCAGCATGGCCTATATGGACGTCACGCCCGAGCGGCCGAACGGCCGCACCGTCGTGCTGCTGCACGGGCGCAATTTTCCGTCGAGCTACTGGGCGCCCGTCATCAAGATGCTGAGCGAGGCAGGCTTCCGCGTCGTGGTGCCGGACCAGATCGGCTTCGGCAAATCCTCCAAGCCGCAAGGCGAACTGCACTTCGACAATCTGGCGCGCAACACCATCGCCCTGCTCGATCATCTCAAGATCGACAAAGCCGAGGTCGTCGCGCATTCGCTCGGCGGCATGCTGGGCGTACGCATCGCCCGCGCCTATCCGGACCGCGTCGCCCATCTCGTGCTGACCGCGCCGATCGGGCTGGAAGACTACCGCCTCTACGTGCCGCCGACGCCGACCGAGAAGATCATCGAGACCGAGGACAAGCTCACACCCGACGGCTACCGCAAGCAGCTCCAGACCAATTACGCGATCAAGCTGCCGGACGACGCGATCACGCCGTTCGTCGACGCCCGCTTCAACATCAAAGGCAGTCCCGATTATCCGCGCTGGCTGCGCGCCTACGTCAGCTCCGGCCAGATGATCTATCGCGAGCCGGTCGCGCACGAGGTCGCGTTGATCACAGAGCCGACGCTGTTCATCATGGGCGCCGACGATCACAACGCGCCGGGCCGTCCGAACGCGCCGGAGGCATTGCGCGCGAAAATGGGCCAGAACGCGGAGCTCGCGAAAGCGCTTGCGGCCAAGATGCCGAACGCGCGGGCCGAAGTGATCCCGGACACCGGACACCTCGTCTTCCTGGAGGCGCCGGAGAAGTACAAGGAATTGGTGCTGGGCTTTCTCGGCCGCTAGAGCGTTTTCGAGCGACGTCGATACCGGTTCGCGTCAAAGAAACGCATCAGAACAAAGAACCTGGAGCTCCGTTCCGATTCCATCGGGACGGCGCGCCATCGCCATCGCTGTCGCCGGAAGCCGCATGCGGAGAATGTTCATGCCGCATTCAGGTCATGATTGGCAGGTTTGGATCGCGACGTGTCGGCACGTCCCCAAATTTAACGTGTCGAATCGTGTCTTTTGATTCATTGTGCGCCGCAAGCGCCCCAAAAACCTGCCCAAGGACAAGAGGAAGATCACATGAAATACCTGTTTGCCGCCGTCATGCTCGCCAGCGCGGTCGTCGGTTTCAGCGAAGCGGCCAGCGCCGCCGGTGGCTGCGGCCCCGGCTGGTACCGCGGCGCCTATGGCGGCTGCCGCCCGATGCGCGGTGCGGTCGTTGTGCGGCCCGGCCCGGTGGTGGTTGCCCCGCCGGTCGTCGTCGTGCCCCGCGCCCGCGTCTGCCCGTACGGCTTCCGTTGGTGGGGTGGCCGCTGCCGCCCGATCTGATCTGACCTTTTCGTATCGCGAGATGGCCGTGCGGCGAAAGCCTGCGCGGCCATTTTCGTTTTGAACGCCTGGCGTCGCATCCGCCGGCTCCGAATAAAAACGGGGACCGCAATCGCGATCCCCGTTCAAGGCCTGGCTTGTGCCGAGCTTACCAGTGGTGGCGGTGCCAGCGCCGGCGATGCCAACCCCAGTGGCGGCGGCGCCAGCCCCAATGGCGGTGGTGGCCATGCCAATGCACCTGCTCGGGCTTGAGCTGCGCGGTCTCCTCACTGGTGGTGACGGCGGGACGAGCGTCGGGATTGCCTTGCGGCGCGCGCGCGGGATCACCAAGCGGCTGCGGCGCCAACGGCGCAGCTTGTGCGGTCGCGGTCAACGTCGCGGCTCCAGCCGCGACGCCGAATGCAAGTTTCAAAAAGTTCCGACGCTCCATGACATGTCCTCTAGGCTATCGAGCAAGTGATGCAGAGGGAGTGTCGCGATCACGACATGAACGGAAGCTGAATCGCATCTTCAGGTTCATGACATGGGTGTCAGGGACGAACGAGCTGCGGGACTCGGTGCGAGCTACGCTCCGGCGTCCTGCTTCGCAAACTCCTGCGCCAGCACCAGCGTCTCGCGCGTGCGCTTCACGTCCGGCCAGTCGCGATTGAAATCGGCGACGAGCTGCTTCAACGCATCGCCCCTGAGCATCGCAGCCAGCCTGGCCTCGTCATCGAACTGATACATGGCCTGATGCAGCGAGGGATCGTCGAGGCTCCAGAACCGCCAGGCCTTGTTCACGCCGAACGCCTTCACCGCGTCCGGCACATGTTCCGTCTCGTACCATGTGTCGAAGGCGGCGCGCTTGCTGGCGTCGGTGACGGTGGCACGGACGACGGAGTAGGCAGCAGGCATGTGTTTCCTCCCGTTGTTTGGCCGCAGCATAGACGGTTATAGTCGCGGCAACAAAAAAGCCCGCGCGACGGAACATTCGGATCGCGCCGATGGGGGAAGGAATGGCCATGCGCAGGATCATCACGGGCCTCGTTGCGATCACGTGCCTGTGGCCCACGGTCTCGCTCGCCGAAATCGTCCGCTTCGACATCCTCGCGCGCGAGCCCGCCTTTGCCGGACGCAGCTTTGGCGATGTCGGCACCTATGAGCGCATCACCGCGCGCGCGACCTTCGCGCTCAACCCGTCGGACGATCGCAACGCTGTCATCACCGACCTCGCGCTCGCGCCGCGTAGCTCCGACGGCAAGGTGGCAGCCACCGCCGACGTCGTGATCCTGCGGCCCACCGATCCCACCCACGGCAACGGCACACTGCTGCTCGAGGTGCCCAATCGCGGCCGCAAGCTGGCACCGCAATTGTTCGACGATTCCGCCCAGCCCGGCGCCAACAATGCCGACAAGGCCGAGGACGCCGGCATCGGCTTCCTGCATCGCCAAGGCTTTACGATGGTCTGGGTCGGCTGGCAGGGCGACATCCCCTCCAAGCCCGGCCAGATGGCGATGACGGCGCCGGTGCTGAAGACCATCACCGGGCCCGCGCGCGAAGAGGTGGTCTTCGACAACACGACCAATCCCGCGCGTGCGACGCTGACCTGGCCGGCGACCGACGCCGCCGACCTCAAGGTCTCCGTGCGCGCCGCCTGGGCCGATCCGCGGCAGTCGCCTTCTGGCCTCCTCGCAAAGCTCGTCGATCCCGTGACGGTGGAGATCACCCGGCCCGACGGTTTTGATGCCGGCGCGCTCTACGAGATCACCTACACCGCGCGCGATCCTGTCCCGCTCGGCATGGGCTATGCCGCCGTGCGCGACGTCGTCAGCTTTCTCCGCCACGACGAGACGCAGGCGAACCCGCTGCTGAACGGCCTGCATCCCTCCGTCAGCCGCGCCATCGGCTTCGGCGTGTCGCAATCCGGCCGCTTCCTGCGCGACTTCCTCTATCTCGGCTTCAACGAGGATCTCCAGGGGCGCACGGTGTTCGACGGATTGATGCCGCATGTCGCGGGCACGCGGCGGATGGCGACAAACGTCCGCTTCGGCCAGCCCGGCCGCAACCCGCGCCATCCGCAGGATCCGGCGTGGCAGGCCGATCTCTTCCCCTTCACTTATGCGAGCCTCAGCGATCCCTATTCCGGCAAGACCGACGGCCTGCTCCGCCGTTGCGCGCTCTCGGCGACGTGTCCGAAGATGATGCAGACCGACAGCGAGCACGAATGGTGGGCCTCGCACGCCTCGTTGCTGGTCACCGACCTCGCCGGCAACCACCTCGACCTCCCCGACAACGTCCGCGCTTACATGATCGCAGGCACGCCGCATTTCGCAGAAGCCGCCGACGTGATGCGCAAGGGCGTGCCGGCGATGTCGCTGCCGCGGAACCCGATGCATGCGGGCGGGCCGATGCGCGCGCTGCTCACCGACCTCAACGCCTGGATCAGCGACGGCATCAAGCCGCCCGCAAGCCGCGTCCCCATGCGCGCCCACGGCACGCTGGTGCCGGCGCAAGGCGCGGTGCCGATGGATATCCCCGGCCTGCCCTATGCCGGCATCCACACGCTCGCCGCCTTCTCCGACCAGAGCGTGCTGCCGCCCAAGGAGATCGGCCGCTATCCCGTGTTCGTGCCGAAGGCGGACAATGACGGCATGGCCATCGCAGGTATCCGCCAGCTTGCGCTCGCGGTGCCACGCGCGACCTACACCGCATGGAATCCGCGCGCGCAAGGATTTGGCCCGACGGCGCTCTATCCGCTGCAAGGCGCGGTGGTGCCATTCGCACCGACCGAGGCCGCGCGGAAGGAAGTGCACGATCCCAGGCTGTCGATCGCGGAGCGATATGCAGATGATGGGGCGTATGTGGCGGCGGTCCGCCGCGAGGCGGCGCGGCAGGTGGCGGAGCGGACCCTGCTGCCGGAAGATGCAGAGCGCGCGGTCGACGCCGCGAAGCAAGGCAAGTTGGCGAAGCTTGGGCAGTGAGCGAAGCCCAGTGGCCCCGTAGGGTGGGCAAAGCGGAGCGCGCCCACCACTTCTGTCGTCGGCCAAAAGATGGTGGGCACGGCGCAAGTGCGCCTTTGCCCACCCTACGGTCCCTGCCCGCGGAGAAAAACCGTCCGCGCCTGTCGGAACGCGCGTCCTTCATCCGTCCTATGCCCAGACAGCACGGAGACACCGCATGGCCAACCTCACCCTCACCACCTTCGATTGGGTTCCCGAGATGCCGCGGGGTTTCGTGCGCGACCTTCGTGTGCGCTGGGCGCTGGAAGAAGCCGCGCTGCCCTACCGCGTCGCGAGCGTGCCGTTTGGCCCGCGGGACGCCGCGCATTTCGCGCACCAGCCGTTCGGCCAGGTGCCGTGGCTGACCGACGGCGACCTCTCGATCTTCGAGAGCGGCGCGATCCTGCTGCATCTGGGCGAACTCAGCGACAGGCTGATGCCCACCGATCCGCGCGGTCGCAGCGAGGCAAAGGAGTGGGTGTTCGCGGCGCTCAATTCGGTGGAGATGCCTGCCCTGCCCTGGACGATGTTCAAGTTCACCGGCAGCGACGATGGCTCACCTGCCGTGAAGTTCGTCGACGACTTCCTAAAACTCAGGCTCAAGCACATGGAGACGGTGCTGGCCGGCCGCGAATGGCTGGCGGGGTCTTTCTCCGTCGCCGACATCCTGATGTCGGACGTGCTGCGCGTCGTCGACAAGTTCGACGGCCTGGCGGACAGTCCTGCCTGCCGCGACTACGTCGCACGCGCCACGGGCCGTCCGGCGTTCGCAAAAGCCCACGCCGATCAGATGACGCATTTCGCTGCGGCGGATGCCAAACGTAGGGCGGATTAGCGCAAGCGCAATCCGCCAGCGCATGCTTCAACAAGGATGGTGGGTTACGCCGCGCGAACTGCGCTTCGCGCAGTCGCGGGGCTAACCCACCCTACGAATTTCGCCTCACACCAATTTCAGCGGCGTGTCCTCAACCACGCGAAGGTCGATCCTGCCGATCAGTTGCGCGCGAAGCGCCTCCGCAGCACCGATGGCGCTCTCGGTTTGCTGCAGCGTGCTGATGTTCGAACCGAGCGACACAATCCCACCCAGCACCAGGGCGATCGATCCGAGCGCCGCGGTCAGACCTGTCCCGAACAACCCAAGGATCGTGATCAACAACAGCGCGCCGCCGCCGCCAATCGCGATTTTGGATGCTAGAATGTACTTCCGGCATCGCTCGGCGATCTCGGCCAGCCGCTCGATCCGCGCCTCAATGTCTGAAATCTCGTCGGTCGGATCGTCTTCGGTCATCAGCGACATGCGGCACTTGGGTTAAAAACCCGGATTTCGCTACGCTCCATCCGGGCTACGAGGCCTCACAACGGCAAATTGTCGTGCTTCTTCGCCGGCGTCTCCACCTTCTTGTCCTTCAGCATCGCCAGCGCCCGGGCGATCCGCTTGCGCGTCGAGTGCGGCATGATGACGTCGTCGATGTAGCCACGCTCGGCGGCGATGAAGGGGGACAGGAAGCGGTCTTCGTATTCCTTGGTGCGCGCCGCGATCTTGTCGGGGTCGCCGATGTCAGCGCGGAAGATGATCTCGACCGCGCCCTTGGCGCCCATCACGGCGATCTGGGCGGTCGGCCAGGCGTAGTTCATGTCGGCGCCGATTTCCTTGGAGGCCATGACGTCGAAGGCGCCGCCATAGGCCTTGCGGGTGATGATGGTGACCAGCGGCACCGTGCACTGCGAATACGCGAACAGCAGTTTTGCGCCGTGCTTGATCAGGCCGCCATATTCCTGCGCGGTGCCCGGCAGGAAGCCCGGCACGTCGACGAAGGTGACGATCGGGATGTTGAAGGCGTCGCAGAAACGGACGAAGCGCGCGGCCTTGCGCGAGGCGTCGGAGTCGAGCACGCCGGCCAGCACCATCGGCTGGTTGGCGACGAAGCCGACGGTGCGGCCGGCGATGCGGCCAAAGCCGGTGACGATGTTCTTGGCGAAGGCATCTGCGATCTCGAAGAAATCGCCCTCGTCCACGACCTTCAGGATCAGCTCCTTCATGTCATATGGCTTGTTCGGATTGTCGGGGATCAGCGTGTCCAAGGACATGTCGACCCGGCCGATGTCGTCAAAGCTCGGCCATTCCGGCACGCCGTCGGTGTTGTTGGACGGCAGGAAGTCGATCAGGCGCCGCATCTGCAAGAGCGTCTCGACGTCGTTCTCGAAGGCGCCGTCGGCGATCGAGGAGCGCGTGGCGTGCACCGAGGCACCGCCGAGCTCTTCGGCCGTGACGACCTCGTTGGTGACGGTCTTCACCACGTCGGGGCCGGTGACGAACATGTAGCTGGTGTTCTTCACCATGAAGATGAAGTCGGTCATGGCAGGCGAATATACGTCGCCGCCGGCGCAGGGCCCCATGATGACGGAGATCTGCGGGATCACGCCCGAGGCGAGCACGTTGCGGCGGAACACATAGGAATAGCCGGCGAGCGCGGCGACGCCCTCCTGGATGCGGGCGCCGCCCGCGTCATAGAGGCCGATGATGGGCGCCCGCGCCTTCATCGCCATGTCCTGAAGTTTTGTGATCTTCAGCGCGTGCGTTTCGGAGAGCGAGCCGCCGAACACCGTGAAGTCTTTCGCGAAGACAAACGTCTTGCGGCCGTTGACAGTGCCCCAGCCGGTGACGACGCCATCGCCGGGGATCTTGTTCTTCTCCATGCCGAACTCGGTGGAGCGGTGCTCGACGAACATGTCGAACTCCTCGAACGATCCCTTGTCGAGCAGGAGCTCGATGCGCTCGCGCGCGGTCAGCTTGCCGCGGGCGTGCTGCGCCTCGATGCGCTTCTCCCCGCCGCCGAGCTTTGCGCCGGCGCGACGATCTTCAAGGGCGTCCAGGATATTCTTCATTTGCTCCCGCCAGTTCTTAGCCTAAATGCGATTGCCGGGGGTTCTAACACGGCATTTTGCGGGCCGGGAAGCCGCTTTCGGCGCCGCAGGGCTGCCTTGCCGCAGCGGGAAAGCGCAAGGAATTACAGAGTTTTGCCTGGGAGACGACAATGGATGAGGTAACGGCCGAGACGGGCGCGGCGACCGGCGGCGTCAAGATCCTGCTGCGGCTGGAAGGCCTGACCCTGTTCACGGGGATGGTGATGCTCTACGCCTCCTGGGGCGGCTCGTGGCTGGTGTTCGCCCTGCTCTTCTTCGTCCCCGATCTGAGCTTCCTGGCGTACCTCGCCGACGCCAGATTCGGGGCGCTGGTCTACAATGCCGCCCACAGCTACATGGCGCCGGTGGCGCTGCTGACGCTGGGCTTCGGCTTCGCCTCGCCGCTCACGCTGTCCATCGCCATGATCTGGCTCGCCCATATCGGCATCGACCGGGCGCTCGGCTACGGCCTGAAATATTCGGCCGGGTTCGGCTTCACCCATCTCGGGCGGATCGGCCGCCAGAAAGACGCCTGAGGGGATTGCCGTCGTTTTGTCGGCCCCCACCGGTTGACCGGGCCGGCCGATTCAGGCTTGCTCCCTTCACGATCAGGCGCCGAATGTTGCGTGAGCTCAGTCGGTACGGCGGCGGTCACCACGTCTGGCTGCAAGCATCACCCATGTCCGCCACGGTCGTCCCCCTGCCGCCGAACAGCCCGTCCGAAACCACCGACTTCCTGCGGCGGATGGCCAGCATGGTGTCGGGGCGCAACGGCGAGATGCTGCTGCGCGCGGCCGCGCTGATCGAATCGCTCAAGCAACGGGCGATGTCCGCCGAACGGCTGTTTCACGAGCAACAGGAAGAGACCAAGCGCCTTGTAGAGCTGCGCGAGACGACCGCGCTCGCCTCAAGCACCATGGTCAGCCAGATCGCGGCGCTGGGGACCCAGCTCGCCGAGGTGACCGCGGCCGCGGCAGCCGAGCGCGCCGCGTTCGACGCCGAACGCGGCAAGCTGCTCGGCCTGATGCAGGATGCGGAAAGCCATATCGGCAAGCTCACCACCGAGCTCGACGGCTTGCGCGCCTCCGTCGACAGCTTCAACGACACCGCGGTCTCGGTGCCGCTCGAGGTGCTGCGTCTGGCACGGGTGCAGTTCGATGTCCTCTCCGCCGGCTTTGCCCGCAAGGGCGACGTGATCTCGGAAGCGATGAGCGAGATCGGCGGCTTTGCGATCGACCAGGCGCTGATGGCGAAGAAGGCGGATAAGACCTGAGGTCGTCGCGCATCAAATTGACAGTGCGCAGGTCCGTTGTTCTACTCCATGAAAATCATGGGGGAGGATCACGATGCCGACGGCATTCCGCGTCGCTATGGCGCTCTGCATTTCAACACTGCTCGCCGGCATTGGCGCCAACGCGCAATCCCTGCCGAAGGAAGTCGCCACTCGCGCCGAGATCTATCCGATCCCCTCGCTCACCCTCTCCGACCAGCAATTCCTCAGCGGCGATGCGGCGGCCGGCAAGCCGGTGACGGTCGCCGGCGAATTCCGCGTCGCCCAGGGCACCGGCAAGCTTCCCGTCGTGGTGCTGATGCACGGCTCGAGCGGCGTCGGCGCCACGACCGAGGCCTGGGTGCACGCTTTCAACGCCATGGGCATCTCGACCTTCGTGATCGACGGTTTTACCGGCCGCGGGCTGACGGTGGTGGGGCCGAACCAGGCCCTGCTCGGCCGGCTCAACCTGATCGTCGACATCTACCGCTCACTGGAGATTCTTGCGAAGCATCCCCGCGTCGATCCTGACCGCATCGTGCTGATGGGCTTCTCGCGCGGCGGACAGGCGACGCTCTATGCGAGCCTCGATCGCTTCAACAAGCTCTGGAACAAGTCCGGCGTGCAGTTCGCGGCTTACATTCCCTTCTATCCGGATTGCTCGACGACGTATCAAAGCGACGGCGACGTCGCCGCACGCCCGATCCGCATCTTCCATGGCACGCCCGACGACTACAATCCCGTGACGAGCTGCAAGGCGTTCGTCGGACGGCTCAAGACGGCCGGGCGCGATGTGGTGCTGACCGAATACCCCGACAGCGCGCACGGCTTCGACAGCGGCCTGCTCGGCGTCAGCGCCGTTGCGGTGTCGGCCAACGCGCAGACCGTGCGCAACTGCCGTATCAAGGAAGGCGACGGCGGCGTGCTGATGAACGGCGATACCAACGCGCCGTTCACCTACAAGGATTCCTGCGTCGAGCTCAACCCACATGTCGGCGGCAACCCCACAACCGCCGCCGAGTCGCGCAAGGCGGTGGTGGAGTTTTTGCAGGCGCTGTTCAAGTTGGGGTGAGACTGTCCGCCCCGCACGCGCTGCCGTAGGGTGGGCAAAGCGAAAGCGTGCCCACCAACTAGATGATGGTGGGCACGGCGCTATGCGCCTTTGCCCACCCTACGGCATCGCAATTTTGTCGCGGGCTCCTCGCGCCTCCTACGGCTCGCCCGGCTTGAACGGCTCCTGCTTGTCCGGCGGCACCGTCTCTTCCGCCATGGCCAGCAGCATCGCGACCATCACGTAATTGCCGGCAACCGCGGTGAGATCGACGATCTGCTGATCGTTGAACACCTTCTTCGCCCGCGTGTAGGTCTCGTCAGAAACTTTCTTGGTCGTCGTGATCTCGGTGACGAAGTCGTAGACCACGGCCTCGTCATCGGCCATTTTCGACGGCCGCTTGTTGGCCTTCAGCTCCGCGATGATATCCGCCGACAGGCCGGCCTTGGCCGCCAGCGGCGCATGCGCGAACCATTCCACCTGCGAGCGCCACTGCCGCCCGATGATCAGGATCGCGAACTCATTCAGCTTGGTCGGGACCGAGGTCTCCCAGCGCAGATAGTAGAACAGGTCGAACAGTCGCTGGCCGAGCGCCGGGCTGCGGATCATCGGATTGTAGGGCCCGCCGATGCCGACGCTCGACACCTTCATGATCTGCTCGCCGAGCGGCTTCTGCTTGGCGTCGAGCTGGTCCATGGTGAGCTGCGGAAAGCGCGGCTCCTTGCTGGTGGCGGGTGCGGCAAACATCGTGGCTGCGAGCCAGCCGCCGGCGGCGGCCAACGTGAGCGACGACAGCCAGAGTGGCGTTGACTTCATTTTATCCTCCCGACCTTTTCTTTTGTTTGGTCGGAAGGATGCTAGCAGGTTCGTACGCGCCAGCTAGATCGCGCCGATCTCGGCAAGGCAGGCTTGCGTCAACGGCATGCGCTCGCCGACGAGACGCGGCTCCTTGCAGTCCATGTTGAGCGCGAACACGGTGTGCGCCTCGCCCTTCTCGGCCCAGCCGACCATCCAGCCAAGCGACGGCTCGCCGCGCTCGGCGCCGAGCAAGCCGGATTTGGCGCGGATGACGCTGTCGCCGACCTTGGTCACCGGCAGGATGTCGGCGACGAGGTCCTGGCTGCGCTTGCTGATCGGCAGCGCGCGGCGGCGCAGCCGATCGACGAAATCGATCTGCTCGACCGGGTCGATGCGCAAATTGCCGGTGAGCCAGAACTGGTCGATGCCGCCGCCGATATCGCGATTGCCGTAGTCGAACATGTCGACATACTTTTGCATCCGCTCTTGCCCGATCCGGCGCGCGATCTCCTGATAGACCGGCACGGCGCTGACCGCGATGGCGCTGCGCATCGTGTGGTCCTTGTTCCAGGCCTCGATCGGCCGCTTCACGCCGTCCCAGGGGAACACGTCCTTGTCGGGATCGGTGACCACGCCGGTCTCCAGCGCAATCAGCGAGTTCGGGATCTTGAAGGTCGAGGCCGGCAGCTTCGCTTCGCCCGAGCGCTCCTTGTCGCTGGCGACGATCAGATAGTCCTCGACCTTGTAGCCGACGAAGGTGCCCGCCGTGCCGAGATCGGTGAAGCGCTTTGCCAGGCTGTCGCGGATCTCGTTGCGCGGCGGCGCGACATGCGCGAACGCACGCTGCGGCATGGTGGCAGCTGCGGCGAGAAGGCCAAGCGTGGAGCGGCGGGTCAGCAAGAGCGGTATCCGTTGGGCAATGAAGATGGCCGCGACCATGCAGCTGCTATCGTGGTGAAACGATGACAGGTTATTTGTTGAGCATGATCTTGTCGGAAAACCGCTGCACACTTTTCCGGATCATGCTCTACCGCCCCCGGCCCGACAGCCGCAACACGAACACCAGCACTTCGGCGACGGCCTTGTAGAGGTCGGGCGGAATCTCCTCGCCGAGTTCGACCTTGGACAGCGCGCCGGCCAAGATCTCGTTCTCCTCGATCGGGATGTCGTTGGCTTTGGCGATCTCGACGATCTTTTCGCCGATCGTGCCCTTGCCCTTGGCGACGACGACGGGCGCGTTGCTGCCCTTCTCGTAGTGCAGCGCAATTGCGAGCTTGGATGGATCGCTCATGTGGCGCGATCCAGGAAGTGGCCGGCGCGGGCCGGCGCCGGCTGCGGCGGCGTGCCGTCGCGCACCAGGATGTCGCCGGGCTTGAGCTCGGCGCGCGTCAGGGCCTGATTGAGCTCGCCGATGCCGGCGCGGAGCTGCTGCGCGGTCGCGGGCCGCTCCGCCCACATCCGCACAAAGGTCTTGTCGCCGTTGAGCGTGATCAGCGCATGCACGGGGCCGGCCGGCTCGACATTGAGCGTGAAGCGCGCGCGCCAGGCGCGCTTGGCGGGATCAGAGGACTCATTGCCGCCATCGCGCGAGATCTCGAATTGCGCCATCGCGGTGCCCTGCGGCGTCGCAAAGGGAATCTCGAAATTCCATTGCGGCGCGGTCGGGTCGATGCGATGGCCGGAGGCATCGGTGCGATCAGGCAGCGAAGCGACCTGGAGCAGCGTTTGACGCGCGATCGCGGCATCGGTGTCGTCGAGTAGACGGTGCACCGTTGCGGAGAGCGGCGTATCCGGCGCGAGCGATGGCGAGGCGATCCCCTGCGGCGCCGGCAGCGCGCCGCGGAACGGCGGCGGTGTCGCGCGCGCCGCGGCCTCGAAGAGATGGCCGTCGGGCACGGCCTTGTTGGAGCCGGGCACGTTGCCGATCAGGCGCGGCAGGTTTTGCGTAACCTCCTGAAGGAGGGCCGCGGCAAGGCCGGCGGACATGGTTCGCGGCATCGCGGCCTGCGGAGCGCCGCCGGCGATGTCGGCGAGCACAGCGGCCGCGAGATGGGCGCTGCGCGGCATCTGCGGCTGTTGGGTCATATCGAGCTCGGTCGACGGCGACGCAGCCTGAGCCGGCACGGCGGCGACCTGCGATGTCCCCGCCGTAGCGATCGCGGCGCCTTGCGCCTGTGGCGCGGCGGTCTCGAGCGTGGCCAATGTCTGGCGCAGCACCAGCAGCGCGGCCTTCAGGTCCGGCATTGTGCCGGAGGACGGCGTTGCGCCTGCGGCCAATGACGCCTCGAGAAACAGGCCGGACTTCTGGAAGGCGGATTCGATATCACCGCCGTCGAGGGCGGTGTTGAGCGGCGTCTGCTGCGCCAGCACGTCCAGCACCGCCTGCTTCAGTCCGGCCGGCAGATCGCTGCCGGTGACGACGGAGGCGAGATTGGCGAACAGCGGCGCCTGACTGCCCTGTTTTGTCGCCGCCTCGGCCGAAGCCACGGTGACGGCGACCTGCTCCAACGGCGTCAGCGTGTTGCGTGCGGTGGTCGCAGATGGCGCCAGCGACGGGCTGTCCACGAGTGACACCGCCCGCGGCGTCAGCGTGATCTGATCGGCCGTCGCCTCGCCTGCCCCGTTCATGATGGCGAGCCTGATGTTGCCGTCGTTCTGCGACACTGCGAGCTGGAGATTTTGCCCCGGTGTCAGCGACACCTCGGACATCACATCCATCGACAGATTGGCGATCGCGATCCGCACCAGATTGTCGGCCATCACGCTGACGACCCTTGCGTCCACGACGCTGCCGGCCTGGAGCACAAGATCGGGCGTCGCCGCATCAGCCACAGGGCTGGCGGCACTGACGGGAACGATCGAGCTTATCGGCGTCGGCATCTGAAGGGGCCCTGGGAACGCTGGCCCCACCCTAAGGCCCCGTCGTAAACCTCTCGTTAAGGACCTTTGTCCGCTTGCGGCTTCACGGCCGCCAAAACCGCCACGGCGGCCTGAAAATCCTTCAGGCGGGCGGCGCGGCGGGCAGCCGCCTCCTCGTCCACGCCCCATTTCTCGGCGTTCCAGTCCTCGTCGACATGGGCGGCGGCCCAGACCTGGCCGGCATCGCGCACGCCATGGGCGAGCGCCAGCGCCAGCAGCGCAGAACCGGTCAGGGTCGTGACCACGTGGAGCGCCGCGATCGACCAGGGATCACCGGGCAGCGCGGCGCGGGCGGCCTGAACGGCCTCGTCCGGCTGCTTCACATGCATGATGCCCTCGGACAGGATGAAATGCGCGCCCAGCGTCTCCGCGGCCCAGAACAGCACGGGGTCCCAATGCGTGGCCTCGCGGGCGACCAGCCCTTCGGGGTGGCCGGCGCGATAGAACAGCAGATCGGTCTCGAAGTATTTTGCAAGGTCGTCGCTGACGAGCTCGACGCGATCGATGACACCCTCGACGACGCTGTTGGCGATCCGCGTCAGCGGCATCGTCACGGGATCGATCGTCTCGCCCTGAGCCGCCCATTCCGCGGCCACGGCATCGGCCAGCGCGCGCGACGGGATCACCACCTGGCGGGCCGATGGCGTCCGGATCGGCCTGCCGTCCAGCGTGATGGCGAAGCCGCCCTCGGCCTCGGCCACGCCCGCCTCCTTGTAGAAGCGCTTGCGCCGCGGCGTACGCGCGGCCTGGCGCACCGCCTCCTGCGGATCGAGCGGGGACCGCCCCGCAACCTCATCGAACAATTCGCGCATCTCGTTTCGGCCCCGGTCTCTGAATGCTAGGCTTGTAAGCCAAGACTGGCGGCTGATAAAGCGAGCGGCAAGACATGAGGGAACTTGCGGGCATTGTGGCCCTGCTCGCCGGGCTCTGGCTGGCCGCGGCGGACGCCGGTTTCCGCACCCCGGAATCGCTGGTCCGCAATGTCTACGCGCACTACGGCGAAGGCGCGCCGGAGCTGTCAAAAGGCCTGCCGCGCGATGCCGCCTCCGCCCGGCAATTGTTCGACCCCAGCCTGCGCAGGGCCTGGAGCGCGCCGAGGGTCGAGCCCTACGACTTCCTGGTGCAGAGCCCGAACTGGAAGCTCGGCCCGGTCGCGATCGCGGTCGTTCGCAGGCAATACGACAAGACC
Source organism: Bradyrhizobium sp. 604_D8_N2_3 (assembly GCF_051810765.1). Taxonomy (NCBI): domain Bacteria; kingdom Pseudomonadati; phylum Pseudomonadota; class Alphaproteobacteria; order Hyphomicrobiales; family Nitrobacteraceae; genus Bradyrhizobium; species Bradyrhizobium sp. 604_D8_N2_3. Next base: position 5,668,586 of record NZ_JBPWPM010000001.1, read on the forward strand.
TATGTCGCGGCGAATTTCGACAATCGCGGGCGGAAGGTCACGCTGAACTTCGTCCTGGTCAACGGACCCGAAGGCTGGCTGATCACCGATGTCGAGAGCCCGCATGACAGTCTGCGGATGTTTCTGGAGCAGTTTCGGAAGTGAGGGGGCCAGTCGCCACTGCCTCAACACCGTCATTGCGAGCGCAGCAAAGCAATCCAGACTATATCCGCAGAAGCATTCTGGATTGCTTCGTCGCTTCGCTCCTCGCAATGACGGGGCTGGTAGCGAGGCCCCAATCCCTACTCTTCCGGCGCGTTCTCGATCGGATCAAACCGGCTCGCATCGAGCCCGAGCAGATTCCACGACTGCTGCATGTGCGGCGGCAATGGCGCGGTGGCGTCGATCACGCCGCCGCGGGGATGCGGAATGACGATGCGGCGCGCAAGCAGATGCAACCGGTTTTGCAGGCCGCCCGGCAGCTGCCAGTTCTCGATGTTGAAATATTTGGGATCGCCGACGATGGGGTGGCCGATATGCTCCATGTGGGCGCGCAGCTGATGGGTGCGGCCGGTCACGGGCTTGAGCGACACCCAGGTCAGCTTGTTGCCGGCGGTCTCTACCACCGCATAATACGTCACCGCGTGGCTGGCACCTTCGTCGCCATGCTGGGCGATGCGCATGATGGTGTCGTCCTCGCTCTCTTCCTTCGCGAGGAAGGTCGAGATGCGGCCCTGCTTCGGCTTCGGCAGACCCGGCACCAGCGCCCAATAGGTCTTTCGCGCGGACCGCGAGCGAAAGGCGCCGGTCAGATGCGAGGCGGCAAATCGCGTCTTGGCGATCAGCAGGCAGCCCGAGGTCTCCCGGTCGATGCGGTGCACGAGGCGCGGCTTCTGGCCCTTGGAATCACGCATCACCTCCAGCATCTGGTCGATGTGCCGTGTCATGCCCGAGCCGCCCTGCACGGCGAGGCCCAACGGCTTGTTCAGCACGAGAACGTCGTCGTCCTCGTAGATCGTCATCTCCTTCAGCGCGGCAAGCGTTTTTTGCGCAGCTTCCGACAGTGGGCTGGCCGCCTTCGGCGTGTCGAGCTTCAGCGGCGGAATGCGGACGCTCTGGCCCTCCTCCAGGCGGTCCTTGCTGTCGACGCGCTTGCCGTCGACCCGCAACTCGCCTTTGCGGACGACGCGCTGGATGTGGGAGAACGACAGGCCGGGAAAGCGCGCTTCCAGGAAACGATCGACGCGCATGTTGTTTTCATCAGCCGTCACCTTGACGGTCTGCACCTTCGTCGGCAGCAGCGCCTCGACGGGCTTTGCCGGCGCAGACGCTTCGGGCGCAGCCTTGGGCGGCCGCCGCTCGGCACGCTCCGCCGCAAAGCGCGGCGGCTTCGCACCCGGCTTGGCACCCGGACGCGGTCCCGCCTTCTTGGCGGTGCGCGCCTTGAACGGACGCGAATCGTCGCGCTCGTCACGCGAACGGGGCTTTGGGTTCATTCTCTTGATGCGGCGACTCATGGTTGCCTGCCTACCCTAAAAGCCGGCTGCCGTCACGGCGAAATGGCCGTTTCTAGCGAGAGCCTCCCCGCTCCTTCCGGAGCTTCGCCCAGTAATCCAGCCGTTTGCGGATCTCGCGCTCGAAGCCGCGCTCGGGCGGGTCGTAGAAGGTCTGGCGGCCCAGGAGTTCCGGGAAATAGTCCTGGCCGGAGAAGGCGTCGGGGGTGTCGTGGTCGTATTCGTAGGCCGCGCCGTAGCCTTCGGACTTCATCAGCTTGGTCGGGGAATTGAGGATGTGCTTTGGCGGTAGCAGAGAGCCGGCCTGTTTTGCGACCTGCATCGCGGCCTTGAAAGCCGTGTAGACGGCATTCGATTTCGGCGCGGTGGCGAGATAGACGACGGCTTGCGCGATCGCGAGCTCGCCCTCGGGATGGCCGAGGAAGTCGAAGGCGTCCTTGGCCGCGTTGGCAATGACGAGCGCCTGCGGATCGGCAAGGCCGATGTCCTCGACCGCCATGCGTACGACGCGGCGGGCCAGGAACAGCGGGTCCTCGCCGGCATCGAGCATGCGCGCGAGGTAATACAGCGCGGCGTCGGGGTCGGAGCCCCGCACCGACTTATGCAGCGCCGAGATCAGGTTGTAGTGACCGTCGGCCGACTTGTCGTAGATCGGTGCGCGGCGCTGCAGGATCTCCTGCACCTGCGCCGCGTTGAAAATCTCGTCCGCCCGCGCCGAACGCCAGACCTCCTCGACCAGCGTCAGCGATGCCCGGCCGTCGCCGTCGGCCATGCGCACCAGCACGGCGCGCGCCTCGTCATCGAGCGGCAGCTTGCGGCCTTCGACCTCTTCGGCATGCGCGAACAGTTTTTCGATCGCGGCGGCATCGAGCGAGCGAAACACCAGCACGCGCGCACGAGAGAGCAACGCCGCGTTGAGCTCGAAGGACGGGTTTTCGGTGGTCGCGCCGACCATCACGACGGTGCCGTCCTCCATCACCGGCAGAAACGAATCCTGCTGGGCGCGATTGAAGCGATGCACCTCGTCGACGAACAGCAGCGTGCCCTTGCCCATCTCACGGCGGGCGCGTGCGGCGTCAAACGCCTTCTTCAGATCGGCGACGCCGGAGAACACCGCGGAGATCTGCTCGAAATGCAGATCGGTCGCATCCGCCAGCAGCCGCGCCACCGTGGTCTTGCCGGTGCCGGGCGGGCCCCAGAACACCAGCGAGCCGAGCGTGCGCGTCTCCAGCATGCGCGTCAGCGCACCGTCGGGACCGAGGATATGGTCCTGGCCAACGACCTCCGACAGCGCACGCGGGCGCAGCCGATCCGGCAGCGGATGCGGAGCCTCGTGGTCGAGCCCCGCCGCGGCGAAGAGAGTTGGCGTCTCCTGTGGTCGCTTCGGGCTCATCCGCCCAGCGTGACGTTGATCTGCTGGCCGCCACGCACCAGCGTGATGCGCCAGATCCGCGGCCGTTCGCCCGCCGCCTTTTCGAGGTCGGCGGTCCTGCCGATCTTCTGGTTGTTGACGGCGAGGATGATGTCGCCCTTCTGGAAGCCGACACTCGCAGCCGCGCTGTCGCCGCCGAGATCGGTGATCACGACGCCTTCGGTGTCGGCGTCCAGATGCAGCTCGTCGGCAACCGCCGGCGTGATGGACGAGACCTTCGCGCCCTGGAACGGCGAGCGCGCGGTGACGACGAGTTCGTTGCGGCCGGAGTCCGGTGCGGTCTCGAGCGCGATCGTGACCTTGAGCGGCTTGCCGCCGCGCTGCACGTCGATCTGCGCCGTGCCGCCGAGCGGACGCGTGGCGAAACGGTAATCGAAGGCGTTGGGATCATCCACGGTCTGGCCGTCGATCCCGGTGATGAGGTCGGAGGATTTCAGGCCGGCCTTGGCCGCGGGGCCGGTCGAGACCACGCTTGCGACCAGCGCGCCGGTCGGCGAACGCAGGCCGAGGCTCTCGGCGATCTCGGGCGTCACCGCCTGCAATTTTGCCCCTAACCACGGCCGCTTCACCGCCTTGCCGCCGCTCTTGGCGGAGGCCACGACGACGCGCACCATGTTGGCGGGGATCGCAAAGCCGATGCCTTGCGAGCCGCCGGAGCGCGAATAGATCGCGGTGTTGATGCCGGCAAGCTTTCCGCTCATGTCGACCAGCGCGCCGCCGGAATTGCCGGGATTGATGGCCGCATCGGTCTGGATGAAGAACTGGTAGTCAGTGATGCCGACCTGGGTGCGCGCGAGCGCCGAGATGATGCCGTGGGTCACGGTCTGGCCGACGCCGAAGGGATTGCCGATCGCGAGCACGACGTCGCCAACCAGCAGTTCGTCGGAATTGGTGAAGTCGAGGGTCGGAAACTTCTCCTTGGTGTCCTTCAGGCGCAGCACGGCGAGATCGGTGCGCGGATCCTTCAGCAGGATCTCGGCCTCGAACTCCCGCTTGTCCGACAGCGATACTTTCACCTGGTCCGCGCCCTCGATGACGTGGACGTTGGTGACGACGAGGCCGGAGGCATCGACGATGACACCGGAGCCGAGCGAGCGCTGCATCTGCTCGGGCTGCTGGCCCGGCACGCCGAAGAAGCGGCGGAAGATCGGGTCGTCCAGCAGCGGATTGCGGTTCTGCACCACCTTGGCGGCGTAGACGTTGACGACGGCCGGCTGCACCCGCTGCACGATCGGCGCATAGGACAGCCGCAGCTCGGCGGGCGAGGACGGGACGCGACGGTCCTGTGCGGCGGCCGGATTGAGGTGGGCTGAAAACGCTATGCACAATGCCGTGATGACGGCGGTCCGGGTCGATCGAAACATTCCTACCTCTCGGAAAAGACGCCGGAATATAGGCGCGTTCGCCCGCCAATAGAAGGGCGCCAGGCGGCATTATTCAGCCGCCTTTCCGGTGTGTCCGCCTTGCAAGTCCCGCATGCGAAATGACAATTTACCTGGGCGGTGGATTGGCATGATGCGCGTCATCCAGCATTGTGGTGGCGAGCGGATTCGGTTGCGGCGAATTGGCATCAGTGGGAACCGCGCAACCGGGCGCAGCGTCGCGGGGCAGTCATCGTTCATACCTAGGCTCTCCCGTTACGACTTGGGGAAGTTCGTCAAACGATGGAGTCATGATGTGAGCAGGACAAGACTTGCAGCCACCGCGATTGGTCTCGCCGGTGCGCTGGCGGCCTCGCAGGCCCAGGCCCAAACGGCAAGCAGCAGCGATCAGGAGATCGCACTGCTGAAGCAGCAATTGAAGATGCTGGAGCAGAAGCTCGACAAGCTCCAGAGCCAGACCGCCGCCAACACGGCGGCCACGGCGAAGGCCAAAGTCGAAGCAAAGGCAGAGGCCAAGGCCGAAGCCCGCTCGGAGGCGAAGGCGGTCGTGGCCAATGCTAACGCGGCGATCCCGCTCAAGGGACCGGCGCCCGCGTCCGGCGCCGTCGTGACGATGCCGAACAACCGGCCGACCATCTGCACCGCCGATGGGGCAAACTGCGTCGCGATCACCGGTCGCGTGCACTACGATATGGGCGGCTATGACTATCGTCCCAACACGGCGGCAACTGTGCCGCAAAAGCTGGACAGCGGCGAAAACGTGCGTCGCGCGCGCATCGGTGTCGTCGGCAAATTCCTCGAAGACTGGAATTTCGCGCTGATCTACGATTTCGGGGGCTCGTCCGACGGATTTGGCGGCACGGGCGCCGCCGGCGCGACCCCTGTCGGCTTCCTGCCGGGCGGAGGCACCTCCGGCATCGAGAATGCTTGGGTGAGCTACACGGGGCTGAAGCCGTTCGGCGGCAAGATGGCAATCGAAGCCGGCATCATGGACCTTGCCTGGACCCTGGATGAATCCACGAGTTCCAACGACATTGCCTTCATGGAACGCGCCTCGGTCGGCATCATCGCGCAAAATATCGCCGCCGGCGACTTCCGTTCCGCCGCCGGTGCCCGCTGGTACAATGACGTGTTCTGGGCCGGCGCTTACGTGACCGGCCCGACCTCGGGTGCCATTCACTCGGCCTCGAGCGTGTCACCTCCCGGGACCAGCGAGCAATACGGCGCGACCGCCCGCGTTGCGGGTCAGGTCGTGAGCGGCAACGACTACTCGGTGCATCTCGGCGCCGACGCGGAATGGCTGATCCAGCCGCCGCGCAATCTGCTCGCGAACACGCAAACGCTCACGCTCAGCGATCGTCCCGAGCTGCGCATCGATCCCACGACGCTGATCTCGACCGGAGCGATTGCAAATGTGGCGGGCGCGCAGGTCTATGGCGTGGAAGCCGCGGCCACCTATGGACCGCTCTGGGTCCAGGGCGAATACTACTGGTTCAACATCGATCGCGGTGCGAACACCGCGGTGGCGCCCATCGGTACGTCGAGCCTGAAATTCCAGGGCGGCTACGCACAGGCGGCCTATGTCCTGACCGGTGAATCGCGCAAGTACAATCCGAGCAACGCGGCCTATGGCGGCGTCAAGCCGAACAATCCGTTCTCGATCAACGGCGGCGGCTGGGGTGCCTGGGAGATCGCCGGTCGCTACTCGACCATAGATCTGAACGATCAGTTGGCGACCGCCGCCGGCATCGCCGGCGGGCGGCAAACCGTCTACACGCTGGCGCTCAACTGGTACGTCAACGGCAATGTGCGCTTCATGCTCGACTATCTGCATGGCACGGTGTCGAAGCAGGCCTCGGCGGTGTCGGCGGCGGACACCGGCTCGAAGTTCGATGCGGTCGCGTTGCGCACGCAGTTTGCGTTCTGATGCAATCTCTTCCGGGAGCGGCACGGTCCGCTCCCGGAGAGTTACGCTGCGCGCTTCGGCTTCTTGACCGGCTCCGCTTCGGGCGGCGGCGCGCAGGACAGCCGTTGCTGATGGCTCTCGCCCCAGGCCTTCAGGATGTCGATCACCGGCCGCAGGCTCTCGCCGAGCTCGGAGAGGCAATACTCCACGCGCGGCGGCACCTCGGCATAGACCTTGCGGATGACGAGCTTGTCCTCCTCCAGCGCGCGAAGCTGCTTTGTCAGCATGCGCTGGGTGATGCCGGGCATCCGGCGGCGCAGTTCGCCGAAGCGCTGGGTGCCGTCCTGGAGGTGGTAGAGGATCACGCCCTTCCACTTGCCGTCGATCAGGTCCAGCGTCGCCTCGACCGAGCAGCCGGGACGCCGGGTAAAATCTCGCCGCTTCATGCGTGTTTTCCCAATAGTATCCAAACAGGGACTATATCCCCGAATTTACAGTACTTGCCAAATCGGGGCTAGCGGGACAGTTAGCGGGCCAGGCGCAGATCACAAGCTACGCGCCATTTGATGGAGACAAGCCATGAAGGCCGTCGGCTACAAAAAATCGCTCCCGATCGAGGATCAGGACGCGCTGATCGATTTCGAGACCGCAAAGCCCGAGCCCAAGGGGCGCGATATCCGCGTCGCCGTGAAGGCCATCTCGGCCAACCCGGTTGATTACAAGGTACGCAAGCGTGCCGCCCCGCCCGAGGGCGAGACGAAGATTCTTGGCTATGACGCGGCCGGCGTCGTCGATGCCGTGGGTCCGGACGTCACACTGTTCAAGCCGGGCGACGAGGTGTTTTACGCCGGCTCGATCCTGCGCCAGGGCACCAATTCCGAATTCCACCTGGTCGACGAGCGCATCGTCGGCGTCAAGCCGAAGTCGCTCTCGTTCGCGCAGGCCGCAGCCCTCCCCCTCACCTCCATCACCGCCTGGGAATTGCTGTTCGACCGGCTCGGCGCGGTGCCCGGCAAGAGCGTCGATCCGCGCACGCTGCTGATCACGGGCGGCGCCGGCGGCGTCGGCTCGATCCTGATCCAGCTTGCGCGCCGCCTCACGGGCCTCACGGTGCTCGCGACGGCGACGCGGCCGGAGTCGCAAAAATGGTGCCTCGATCTCGGCGCGCATGCGGTGATCGACCACGGCAAGCCGATGAAGGAGCAGATCGAGAGCTTGAGGCTGCCGCCGGTCGCGCTGGTGGCGAGCCTCACCTTCACCGACCAGCACTACAAGGCGATCGCCGAGTTCATGGCGCCGCAGGGCCGGTTCGGCCTGATCGACGATCCCCCGGAGTTCGCCGTGAGCACCTTCAAGGGCAAGGCGATCTCGGTACACTGGGAATCGATGTTCACGCGCTCCTCTTTCCAGACGCCCGACATGATCGCGCAGCATCATCTGCTCAACGACGTCTCCGACCTCATCGACAAGGGCGTTCTGCGCACCACGCTCGACCAGACCTTTGGCACGATCAACGCAGCCAACCTCAAGCGCGCGCATGCGCTGCTCGAAAGCGGCAAGTCGCGCGGCAAGATCGTGTTGGAGGGGTGGTAGCAGTCACAACGTTAGGGCGAAGCTGCATAGGGTGGGCAAAGGCGCGCTAGCGCCGTGCCCACCATCTCGCAACGGGTGCGACAAAAGTGGTGGGCACGCTTCCGCCTTCGCTCTTCGAGCTACGGCGGACAAGTCGCTTTGCCCACCCTACGGTGCCACGCTTCCGGTGCCACGCCTTCGCGCAACCTCAGGCAATCGTGTTGACGATCCCGCCTTCCGCGCGCAGCGCCGCACCGTTGGTCGCGGACGCTTCCTTCGACGCGACATAGACCACCATGTTGGCGATTTCGTCGACGCTGGCGAAGCGCTGGATCAGCGAGCTCGGGCGGTGCTGCTTGACGAAATTGGCCGCGGCCTCATCGACCGACTGGCCATTCTGCTTGGCGAGATCCTTCACGAAGGTCTCGACGCCTTCCGACATGGTCGGACCCGGCAGCACGGAATTGACGGTGACGCCGGTGCCGCGGGTGAGCTGCGCGAGGCCGCGGGCGACCGAGAGCTGGGCCGTCTTGCTCATGCCGTAGTGGATCATCTCGACGGGAATGTTGAGCCCAGACTCCGATGAGATGAAGACGATGCGGCCCCAGTTGCGCTTGAGCATGCCCTTCATATAGGCGCGCGACAGCCGCACGCCGCTCATGACGTTGACCTCGAAGAAGCGGCTCCAGTCCTCGTCAGGGATCTCGAAGAAGTCTTTTGGCTCGAAGATGCCGGCATTGTTGATGAGGATGTCGACCTCCGGCAGCGCCGAGACGAGCGCCTTGCAGCCCGCTGCGGTCGAGACGTCGGCGGCGATGCCGCGGACCTTAAGGCCTGCCCCTTCCAGCTTGCGCACGGTGGCATCGACCTTGTCCTGGCCGCGACCGTTGATGACCACGCTCGCGCCGGACGCGGCGAGACCTTTTGCGATGGCGTGGCCGATGCCGGCGGTGGAGCCGGTCACGAGGGCGGTCTTTCCGGAAAGGTCGATCTTCATGAATCATCTCCATTGTTGCTGAAGCGGATATCGTGTCCAGCGCACGCCGCTTCAATCGCCACAACTGCGAAATCGTAGCGTGGGACAAAGCGACTTGTCCGCCGTAGCTCGAAGAGCGAAGGCGGAAGCGTGCCCATCTTGTCGACACGAGTTGAAAGCGAAATGGTGGGCACGGCGCGCTGAGAGCGCACCTTTGCCCACCCTGCGGCACTATTGCCGCGGCGGTAGCGTCCTGAGAAACGCGACGATGGCATCGAGATCCTGGGCCGTCATGCTGGCGTAGGCAGCATAGGCCATCGGCGGCTTGAGCTTGTGGCCGTCGCGCGCGATGCCTTGCGTAATCGCACGTTTGATTTCGTCGTCGCTCCACTGCCCAATACCGACCGCGGGATCCGCGGTGATGTTGGGGGAGACGGATTCGCCCCACGGCCCCTTGAATGTCCGGCCACCCTTGCCGCTCGCACCCGCGAAATCATGCACGACGGACGGGCCCTCCGGCGTGTGGCATTCCAAACAATGGGCGATGGTCAGGAGATAGCGGCCGCGCGCGAGCTTGTCGGAGATCTCGGCCTCGGTCGCCTGCTTGCCGGCATAGGTCGGCGTTTCCGGCTTCAGCGCGATCCTGTATTCCGGCGCCGGGGTTTCGTGGCGCACTGCGGGTACTGAGCGCAGGTAAGCGGTAAGCGCATCGAGATCCCGGGCCGTGAGCACCGTGTAGAATGCGGTCGGCATGATTGGCGCGACCTTGGTCCCGTTCGGCCTGTGACCGCTGACCAGAAACCGCTTCATCTCGGCATCGCTCCAGTTGCCGATGCCGGTGTCCTTGTCCGGCGTGATGTTGGAGCCGGTGACCTTGAAGGCAGGCTCATCGAAGACCTGGCTGCCGCCCGCGAGCGCGCGCGAGAGATCGAGGCCCTGCGGCCCGCGCGGCGTGTGGCAGTTGTGGCAGACCATCACGCTGTTGACGAGATAGGCACCGCGTTCGACCAGCGGCTCGCCGGAGGCCGGCGACATCAACAGCGCCAGCGCGATCCCAAGCACAATCCTCATCTACAGCCCCCCGGCCGAATCGCGTTCACCAGACGATGCGCGGCATGAGATATCGCCGCGCCATACAAAAAAGCGGCGCCCCAGAGGGCGCCGCTTTCTGAAAACTGAGGTACCGGCCGGCTTACGCCGCCTCGGCTTCCTTCTCCTGCACCGGACCGGAGTCCTGGCCCTTGGCATCGACGTCGCGGTCGACGAACTCGATCACGGCCATCGCGGCGTTGTCGCCGTAGCGGAAGCCGGCCTTGATGATGCGGGTGTAGCCGCCCTGACGGTCCTTGTAGCGGGGCGCCAGCACGTCGAACAGCTTCTTGACCTGATCCTTGTCGCGCATCTCGGAGATGGCCTGGCGACGCATGGACAGGCCGCCCTTCTTGCCGAGGGTGACGAGCTTCTCGACGATCGGACGGAGCTCCTTGGCCTTGGGCAGCGTGGTGACGATCTGCTCGTGCTTGATCAGCGCGGCGCACATATTGGCGAACATCGCGCGGCGATGCTCGGCCGTGCGGTTGAGCTTCCGATGAACCTTGCCGTGACGCATTTTTGTATTCCTTGAATTCCATTCGTCGCGACGGTTCGTCGGACTTGTTGCTCAGGTGGGCTGCCTGCGTTCGCCCGCTAAAGCGCGATGAATTCGCGCCTTAGCTAGTTGTAATTCGGATCAGTAGTGATCCTCGAAGCGCTTGGCGAGCTCGTCGATGTTCTCCGGCGGCCAGCCCGGCACTTCCATGCCGAGGTGCAGACCCATCTGGGCCAGCACTTCCTTGATCTCGTTCAGCGACTTGCGGCCGAAGTTCGGGGTGCGGAGCATTTCCGCTTCGCTCTTCTGCACGAGGTCGCCGATGTAGACGATGTTGTCGTTCTTCAAGCAGTTGGCCGAACGCACCGACAGCTCGAGCTCGTCCACCTTCTTGAGGAAGGCCGGGTTGAAGGCGAGGTCCGGGATGATCTCCTGGGCGACTTCCTTGCGCGGCTCTTCGAAGTTGACGAACACGTTGAGCTGATCCTGCAGGATGCGGGCGGCATAAGCCACCGAGTCATCCGGCGTCAGCGCGCCGTTGGTCTCGATCGTCATGGTCAGCTTGTCGTAGTCGAGGATCTGGCCCTCACGGGTGTTCTCGACCTTGTAGGAGACCTTGCGGACCGGCGAGTACAGGCTGTCGACCGGGATCAGTCCGATCGGCGCGTCCTCGGGACGGTTGCGCTCGGCGGGCACGTAGCCCTTGCCGGTGGCGACCGTGAACTCCATGCGGATCTCGGCGCCCTCGTCGAGCGTGCAGATCTGGAGGTCCGGGTTGAGCACGACCACGTCGCCCACGGTCTGGATGTCGCCGGCGGTGACGACGCCCGGGCCCTGCTTCTTCACGACCATGCGCTTGGGGCCTTCGCCCTGCATCTTGATCGAGATGTCCTTGATGTTGAGCACGATGTCGGTGACGTCCTCACGGACGCCCGCGATCGAGGAGAACTCGTGCAGCACGCCATCGATGTGCACCGACTGCACCGCCGCGCCCTGGAGCGAGGAGAGCAGGATGCGGCGCAGCGCGTTGCCGAGCGTCTGGCCGAAGCCGCGCTCGAGCGGCTCGGCGACGATGGTCGCGAAACGGTTCGAATCGCTGCCGGGTTGGATCTGGAGCTTGTTCGGCCGAATCAGTTCTTGCCAATTTTTCTGGATCGTCACTGTTTCACCCATACAGGCCAGTCAAACTGCTAGTGCAGACACTGGCGTTGGAGAAAGGCCGCGGATCATTCGCGCGGCTTTGCAAAAAGTCATTGCGGGCGACCAATGCGCCCGCAACTTGGTATCAAACGCGCCGACGCTTGCGGGGACGGCAACCGTTGTGCGGGATCGTGGTCACGTCGCGGATCGAGGTGACGGTGAAGCCCGCGGCCTGAAGCGCACGGAGCGCCGACTCGCGGCCCGAACCGGGACCAGCGACTTCGACTTCGAGCGTGCGCATGCCGTGCTCCTGCGCCTTCTTCGACACGTCCTCGGCGGCAACCTGCGCGGCGTACGGCGTCGACTTGCGCGAACCCTTGAAGCCCATCGTGCCGGCGGAAGACCAGGCAATCGTGTTGCCCTGCGCGTCGGTGATGGTGATGGTCGTGTTGTTGAACGAAGAGTTCACGTGCGCGACGCCGGAGGCGATGTTCTTGCGCTCACGACGACGAACGCGGGTGGCTTCCTTGCCCATAGAGTACCTTTCCTGAAGATCTCAAACGCCGCCGTAATGCCAGCGGCTACACCTGTGGAACGAAAGGCGCGTGGCGAACGGGTCTCCCCTTTCGCCACACGCCGCGATTGGATTCGAAAACTTACTTCTTCTTGCCGGCGATGGCCTTGGCCGGACCCTTGCGCGTACGCGCATTGGTGTGGGTACGCTGACCGCGCACCGGCAGGCCGCGACGATGACGCAGGCCGCGATAGCAGCCAAGGTCCATCAGACGCTTGATGTTGATGCCGACCTCACGACGCAGGTCGCCCTCGACGAGATAGTCGCGGTCGATCACTTCGCGGATCTGGAGCACTTCGGCATCGCTGAGCTGGTTGACGCGACGATCCTCGGGGATCTTCACCTTCTCCAGGATCTCACCAGCGATCTTCTGGCCGATGCCATGGATGTACTGGAGCGCGATCAGCACGCGCTTGTTGGTCGGAATGTTCACGCCGGCAATACGGGCCACGGCCTTCTCTCCTGTTGCCGATCCCTCGTCAGGAATCAGGCTTTAAGTGCTTGGTTTCTCGGGCAGGTGTTCACAAACGCGAACACGACGCCCACCCCTGGTCTTCCTGGGGCCCGGCATCGTTTGAAACTATCCGACTTGGATGCGGGGCTTATTAGGGGATTCAGGGGGCTTTCGTCAACCGCTGCTAGCGCTTAGCTCGCTTTTTCGTGACCTTTTTTGCGGCCTTTTTGGCACCTTTTTTGACAGCCTTCTTGGCGGTCGTTTTGGCTGCCTTTTTGACCGTTTTCTTGGTCGTTTTCTTGGCCGCCTTCTTGGCGCCCTTCACGGCCTTCTTGGCGGCCTTTTTAGCGGATTTGGCAGCCTTTTTGGCGGTTTTCGCCGGTTTTTTGGCTACCTTGGCCTTCTTGGCACCTTTCTTGGCGGGCGCCGACTTGGCCGCGCTGCGCGCATGGGCCTTGCCATACGTCTTGGGTTCGACCGCCCCGAGGGCCAGGAGCTGACGATGAATCGCGCGGGTGACCTCGTCGATGGCCATCATGCCGTCGATGGTCGAGAGCTTCCGCCGCTCGGAATAGTAGTGAATCAGGGGTTCCGTCTGGCTGCGGTAGCTAGCGAGCCGCTTGGTCAGGACCTCCGGGGTGTCGTCGACCCGAACCTCCTCCCCACGCTCTCGCATCTGGGCGACGCGAGTCTCGACGCGGCTCAGGAGTGCGCTCTCGTTGACGCGGAGCTCGACCACGGCGTCGAGCTTGAGATGCTTGTGCTTGAGCAGCTCATCCAGCGCCTCGGCCTGCGGCACGGTACGCGGGAAGCCGTCGAGGATGAATCCGTTCTTGGCGTCCGGCTGGTCGATGCGGTCGGAGATGATTCCCACCACGATCTCGTCGGGCACGAGGCCGCCGCTGGCCATAATCTCCTTGGCCTTCAGCCCGACCGGCGTTCCCGCCGCAACGGCCGCGCGCAGCATCTCGCCGGTCGAGAGCTGGACGATGCCATAGCGCTGCACCAGCAGTTGCGCCTGGGTCCCCTTGCCCGACCCCGGCGGTCCCAGAAGTATAATTCTCATCGGCGTACGCCCCCCGATTGGTGAGCGATACGTCGCGCACCTGTGTTTGAAGTCCAATGACAGTGCAAATCATAATCGGCGTCGCACCGCTACCCATATCATAGGGGAGCAAATACCAGGACGCCAAGAAGGCCTTTGAAATCAGTGATTGCGTCGCAGGGAGAGCAGCTCTGCCGATGTCTTGGAATGGCTGACTGGTCGCCTCGGCGGGCGCCGCGCGTTGCTCGCGCGGCGAATCGGCGGCGCTGTCGCGCCGCCCTCGGAGAACCCCGCGCTTAGCGGCGGCGGCCGCGCAGCTTCGACTTCCGGATCAGGCCCTCATACTGATGCGCCAGCAGATAGCCCTGCACCTGCGCCACCGTGTCCATGGTGACGCTGACGACGATCAGCAGCGAGGTGCCGCCGAAGTAGAACGGCACCGAGGCGTAGGAGATCAGGATTTCCGGGATCAAACAGACGATCGCCAGATAAACAGCGCCGAGCACGGTGATGCGCGACAGCACGTAGTCGATATATTCCGCGGTGCGCTCGCCCGGGCGGATGCCCGGAATGAAGCCGCCATGCTTCTTCAGATTGTCCGCGGTCTCGGTCGGGTTGAACACGATCGCAGTGTAGAAGAACGCGAAGAACACGATCAGCGCGAGATACATGATCAGGAACAGCGGACGGCCGTGGCCGAGCTGGGTCGTGATCCACTGGAACCATTCCGGCCCGCTGCCGGCGTTGAAGTTGGCAACCGTGGTCGGCAGCAGCAGCAGCGAGGACGCGAAGATCGGCGGGATCACGCCCGAGGTGTTGAGCTTGAGCGGCAGATGCGAGGACTGGCCCTCGAACATCTTGTTGCCGACCTGGCGCTTCGGATACTGGATCAGCAGCCGGCGCTGCGCGCGCTCCATGAACACGATGAAGGCAATGACGGCGACCGCCATGATGATGACGACCAGGATCAGGCCGGTCGACATGGCGCCCTGACGGCCGAGCTCGAGCATGTTGGCGAGCGCCGCGGGCAGCTCGGCGACGATGCCGGCGAGAATGATCAGCGAGATGCCGTTGCCGATGCCGCGCGAGGTGATCTGCTCACCCAGCCACATCAGGAACATGGTGCCGCCGGTCAGCGTGATCGCCGTGGACAGGCGGAAGAACATGCCGGGGTCGCTGACGACGTTGCCGGCGCCCTCGAGGCCCACCGCGATGCCGTAGGACTGGAACGCGGCCAGGATCACCGTGAGATAGCGGGTGTACTGATTCAGCAGCTTGCGGCCGGACTCACCTTCCTTCTTCAGCGCCTCGAGCTGCGGCGAGACGGTGGTGAGGAGCTGGATGATGATCGAGGCCGAGATATACGGCATGATGTTCAGCGCGAAGATCGCCATGCGGTGGATACCGCCGCCGGCGAACATGTTGAACATGCCGAGGATGCCGCCCGCCTGGGAGCGGAACACCTGTTCCCAGATGTTGGGATCGATGCCGGGAAGCGGGATGTAGGTCCCGAGCCGATAAACGAGCAGCGCACCCAGGGTGAACCAGATGCGCTTCTTCAGTTCGTCAGCCTTGGCAAACGCACCGAAATTGAGATTGGCTGCCAGTTGTTCCGCTGCAGAGGCCATCTTGGACTTTCTCCCGCCGCCTATTGCGCCGTCATGCCCGCGGCCGGGCTACTCTAGCGGACGCCGGACATTATCTGGGGCTCGGCTTCGATAAGTCCACGTCCCACACGCGTAAAGGCCCGCGAGCCGCGGGCCAATGACGCAGTTGTTACGCCGCCTCGCCTTCTTCCTTGGCAGGGGCGAGGATCTTCACCGAGCCGCCGGCCTTCTCGACCGCGGCGATCGCGGTCTTCGTGGCGCCGTGCACTTCGATGTTGAGCTTGGACTTGAGCTCGCCGCGGCCGAGCAGCCGCACGCCGGCCTTGGCGCGGCGCAGCACGCCGCCCTTCACCAGGGCCTCGACGTTCACGACGCTGCCGGCGTCGATCTTCTTGGCATCGACCGCTTCCTGGAGCCGGTCGAGATTGATCTCGGCGAACTCGACGCGGAAGATGTTGTTGAAGCCGCGCTTCGGCAGACGGCGATGCATCGGCATCTGGCCGCCTTCGAAACCCTTGATGCGCACGCCCGAACGCGCGGTCTGGCCCTTGCCACCGCGGCCGGACTGCTTGCCTTTGCCCGAACCAATGCCACGGCCGACGCGCATACGCTTCTTGCGCGAGCCGGCGTTGTCGGCGATATCGCTGAGCTTCATCGCCCTGCTCCTTGTTTCTTGCGCATGATCTTCACCGAAAACGGGTGCCCGCTTTTCGGGATCCTGCGCCTTTGCTTACTTCTCGTCGACGATGCGAACGAGATGGTGAACCTTCTCGATCATGCCACGAACCGCCGGGGTGTCCGGCAGTTCGCTGGTGCGGCCGATCTTGTTGAGCTTGAGTCCGATCAGCGTCGAACGCTGCGAGTGATGGCGGCGGATCGCGCTGCCGGTCTGCTCGAGCTTGATCGTCTTTGCTGCCTTGGCCATGGGAGTCTACTCCGAAAAGCTTCCGTTAGTCGGCAGCCGCCTCGGCGTCACCGCCGATACGGCGGGACTGGAGGGTGGACACCTTGATATTGCGGCGGGCTGCGACCGAACGCGGCGAATCCTGATGCTTCAGCGCGTCGAAGGTTGCGCGAACCATGTTGTAGGGGTTCGACGAGCCGATCGACTTCGCGACCACGTCCTGGACGCCGAGCGTCTCGAACACGGCGCGCATCGGGCCGCCGGCGATGATGCCGGTACCGGCCGGAGCAGCACGCAGGTAGACACGGCCCGCGCCATGACGGCCGGCGATGTCGTGATGCAGCGTACGGCCCTCGCGCAGCGACACGCGGGTCAGGTTGCGCTTGGCGGATTCAGTCGCCTTGCGGATCGCCTCAGGCACTTCGCGCGCCTTGCCGTGACCGAAGCCGGCGCGGCCCTTCTGGTCGCCGATCACGACCAGCGCTGCGAAACCGAAGCGCTTGCCGCCCTTGACGACCTTTGCCACGCGATTGATGTGGACGAGCTTGTCGACGAACTCGCTGTCGCGCTCCTCCCGGCGTTCACGTCCGCCGCCGCCGCGTTGATCGCGTCCACCACGTTGTTCGCGTTCTGCCATTTTTCCAATCCTTCAGAGGCTTGCGCCTCAATCCTCAAATTCTGTTAGAAGCTCAGCCCGCTCTCACGCGCAGCGTCGGCCAGTGCCTTGACGCGCCCGTGGTAGAGGTAGCTGCCGCGATCGAACACGACTTCCTTGACGCCCTTCTCGGCGGCGCGCTCGGCCAGCAGCTTGCCGACCGCCTTCGCCGCATCGATGTCGGCGCCGGTCTTGCCGCCGTCGCGCATCGACTTCTCGAGCGACGAGGCAGAGGCCAGCGTCTCGCCCTTCAGGTCGTCGATGACCTGGGCGTAGATGTGCTTGGACGAGCGAAACACCGACAGACGCGGACGACCGCCACCGGAGCGGCGCAGCTTCAGCCGCACACTCCGCTTGCGCCGGGCATTGGTAACCTTGGCTTTGGACATGACCGGCTCCGTTACTTCTTCTTGCCTTCCTTGCGGAAGATGAATTCGCCAACATACTTCACGCCCTTGCCCTTGTAGGGCTCCGGCGGACGATAGGAGCGAATCTCGGCGGCGACCTGGCCGACACGCTGGATGTCGCTGCCGGTCACCGTGATCTCAGTCGGCTTCGGCACGGTGATCGTGATCCCTTCCGGGATCGCGTAGACCACGTCGTGGCTGTAACCGAGCGCGAGCTGCAGGTTCTTGCCCTGCATCGCGGCGCGGTAACCGACGCCGGTGATTTCGAGCTTCTTCTCGAAGCCCTTGGTGACGCCTTCGACCAGATTCGCGACCTGGGCGCGAGCAGTACCGTACAGCGCCCGCGCGCGGTTGGTCTCGACCCGCGGGTTCACCTTGACCTGGCCGTTCTCGAGCTTCACCTCGACGTCGTTATGGACGACGAACTGAAGCTGGCCCTTGGGCCCCTTCATCTTGACGGTCTGCCCGTCGACGGTCGCGGTCACACCCGACGGAACCGCCACAGGCCTTTTGCCAACACGTGACATGGATCAACAATCCTTCTCAGAACACCGTGAAGAGAACTTCGCCGCCCACATTCGCTTCGCGCGCGCTGTGGTCGGCCATGATCCCCTTCGGCGTCGACAACACCGAAATGCCGAGCCCGTTGTTGACCCGCGGCAGAGCCTTCACCGAGGCGTAAACACGACGCCCGGGCTTGGAGACTCGTTCGATCTCGCGGATGACGGGCTCGCCGTCGAAATACTTCAGCTCGATCTCGATCTCGCTGCGGCCCGAGGAATGCTCAAGCGTGGCGTAACCGCGGATGTAGCCTTCGGTCTTGAGGACCTCGAGCACGTTCTCGCGCATCTTCGAGCCAGGCGTGGAGACCTTGGACTTCGAACGCATCTGCGCGTTGCGGATACGGGTGATCAGATCGCTGATTGGATCGTGCGTAGACATCTAAACGACCCTCCTTACCAGCTGGACTTCACGAGGCCCGGGACCATGCCCTTGGAGCCAAGGTCGCGCATCGCGATGCGAGACAGTTTGGTCTTGCGGTAGTTCGAGCGCGAACGGCCCGACAGCTCGCAACGCAGACGGATGCGGGTCGCCGACGAGTTGCGCGGCATTTCCGCAAGCTTCAGGGTGGCGGCGAACCGCTCCTCCATCGGCAGCGTCTTGTCGGCGATGATCGCCTTCAACCGCTCGCGCTTCGGGGCGGCGTTCTTCGCCATCCGCTTGCGCCGGTTGTTCTTCTCGACTGAACTCTTCTTTGCCATGCTTGGCTCCTGGGTATCCGCGTTTGAGAGGCTTTAGGTCAGCGTCTCACTGCCGGAACGGGAAATTGAAAGCGGTCAACAAGGCCCTCGCCTCGTCGTCGGTCTTGGCCGTGGTGCAGACGGTGATGTCCATACCGCGGGCTTCCGTGACCTTGTCGAAGTCGATCTCGGGGAAAATGATGTGTTCCTTGAGGCCGAGCGAGTAGTTGCCGCGGCCGTCGAAGCTCTTCGGGTTCAGGCCGCGGAAGTCGCGGACGCGCGGCAGCGCGACCGTCACCAGGCGATCGATGAACTCGTACATGCGGGCCTTGCGCAGCGTGACCTTGCAGCCGATCGGCTGGTTCTCACGCAGCTTGAAGGTCGCGATCGCGATACGCGAATAGGTCACGATCGCCTTCTGGCCGGCGATCAGCGTCAATTCAGCGGCGGCGTTCTCGGCCTTCTTACGGTCGTTGACGGAGTCGCCAACGCCCATGTTCAGCACGACCTTGTCCAGACGCGGAACCTGCATGACGTTCTCATAACCGAACTTCTCGGTCATTTCCGTCCGGATCTTCGCGTCATATTCCGCGCGCAGGCGCGGCGTGTAAGCGACCTCAGCCATCGATCTCAGCTCCCGAGCTCTTGGCGATGCGGACCTTCTTGCCGTCCGCCAGAATCTTGAATCCGACGCGGGTCGGCTTTCCATCCTTGCCGACGAACGCGATGTTGGACAGTTGGATCGGCGACTCCTTCGAGATGATGCCGCCCTCCTGGGCCTGCGTCTGCTTCTGATGACGCTTGACCATGTTGATACCGCGCACCAGCGCCGTGCCGGCGTCCGGGCGAACCTCGAATACTTCGCCGGTGCGACCCTTGTCGCGACCGGTCAGCACGACGACCTTGTCGCCCTTGCGGATCTTCGCAGCCATCACAGCACCTCCGGCGCGAGCGAGATGATCTTCATGTGGTTCTTCGCGCGCAGCTCGCGCGGCACGGGCCCGAAGATACGGGTGCCGACCGGCTCGGACTGGTTGTTGATCAGAACGGCGGCGTTGCGGTCGAAGCGGATGACCGAACCGTCGGCGCGGCGGATGTCCTTGCGGACGCGCACCACGACGGCCTTCATCACGTCGCCCTTCTTCACCTTGCCACGCGGAATCGCTTCCTTGATCGAGACGACGATGATGTCGCCGATCGTGGCGTAGCGGCGCTTGGAGCCTCCGAGCACCTTGATACACATGACACGGCGTGCGCCAGAATTGTCGGCCACGTCGAGGTTGGTCTGCATCTGAATCATTGATGCACCTCGTCCTCTTCTCTCTTGCGCCAGCCCAGCCGGCGCTCAACATTTTCCTGAAGTCAGTCGGCTAAAGCCAACAGATCAGGCGCTTTTCTTGTGTTCGCCCCGGATCACGATCCAGCGCTTCAACTTCGAAATCGGCTTGGTTTCCTCGATCCACACCATGTCGCCCGGCTTGAACTGGTTGTCCTCGTCGTGCGCGTGGTAGTTCTTCGAACGGCGGATCGTCTTCTTGTAGATCGGGTGCGTGAAGCGGCGATCGACGCGCACCACAACGGTCTTGGCAGTCTTGTCGCTGACGACCACGCCTTGCAAAGTACGTTTCGGCATATTCGTAAGCCCCTTACTTCTCTTTCGCGCGCTTCTGCGCGGCGACGGTCTTGATGCGGGCGATGTCACGGCGAGCCTCGCGCAGGCGCGAGGTGTTCTCGAGCTGCCCGGTGGCGCGCTGGAAGCGCAGGTTGAAGCGCTCCTTCTTCAGATTCAGGATGGCGTCATCCTGCTGATCAGGGCTCAATGCACGGATGTCTTCGATCTTCATCTGGGCCATGGCCATTACTCCGCAATGCGCTCGACGAAGCGCGTCTTGATCGGCAGCTTGGCGGCCGCCAGGGTCAGCGCTTCACGCGCCGTCTGGGTGTTGACGCCGTCGATCTCGAACAGCACCCGGCCGGGCTTGACGCGCGCGACCCACAGTTCCGGAGCACCCTTGCCGGAGCCCATGCGGACTTCGGCCGGCTTCTTCGACACCGGAACGTCGGGGAACACGCGGATCCAGACGCGGCCGGCGCGCTTCATGTGGCGGGTCAGCGCGCGGCGAGCGGCTTCGATCTGGCGCGCGGTAACGCGCTCCGGCTCGGTCGCCTTCAGGCCGAACTGGCCAAAGGCCAACGTCGCACCCGAAGACGCAACGCCGTGGATACGGCCCTTATGCGCCTTCCGGAACTTCGTTTTCTTAGGTTGCATCATGGCTTCAAGCCCTCAAATTCTCTGTGCTGGCGTCAGGCCGCAGCGTTGTCACGGCGCCCACGGCCACCGCGATCACCACCGCCGCCGGTCTCGCCTTCGGCCATTCTCTTGTCCTGGGCCATCGGATCGTGCTCGAGGATCTCGCCTTTGAAGATCCAGACCTTGACACCGCAGGTGCCGAAGGTCGTGAACGCGGTCGCAACGCCGTAGTCGATGTCGGCGCGCAGCGTGTGCAGCGGCACGCGACCTTCGCGGTACCACTCCATGCGCGCGATTTCCGCGCCGCCCAGGCGACCCGAGCAGTTGATGCGGATGCCTTCCGCGCCGAGACGCATCGCCGACTGCACGGCGCGCTTCATGGCACGGCGGAACGCCACGCGGCGTTCGAGCTGCTGCGCGATCGACTCGGCCACCAGCGTCGCATCGAGCTCCGGCTTGCGGATCTCGACGATGTTGATGACGACGTCGGACGAGGTGATGTCCGCGACCTTCTTGCGCAGCTTGTCGATGTCGGCGCCCTTCTTGCCGATCACCACGCCCGGACGAGCCGAGTGGATGGTGACGCGGCACTTCTTGTGCGGACGCTCGATCACGATGCGGGCGACGGCCGCCTGCTTGAGCTCCTTGTGCAGGATCTCGCGGATCTTGACGTCCTCGTGCAGCAGCTTGCCGTATTCCTGCTTGCCGGCGAACCAGCGGGAATCCCAGGTCCGGTTGATGCCGAGACGCAGACCGATTGGATTGATCTTTTGACCCATCGTTTTCTCCTGCGACCCTTAAGCCGCTGCTGCTTCGGCTTCGACCTGACGAACAATGATCGTCAGCTGCGAAAATGGTTTGTAGACACGGCCCGAGCGGCCACGGCCGCGGGCGGCAAAGCGCTTCATCACGAGGCCGTTGCCGACGAAGGCCTGCGCCACGACGAGATCGTCGACGTCGAGGTCGTGGTTGTTCTCGGCGTTTGCGATAGCCGATTCCAGGCACTTCTTCACGTCGACCGCGATCCGCTTGCGCGAGAACTGCAGATCGGCGAGCGCAGCAGCTGCCTTCCGGCCGCGAATGAGCTGGGCGACCAGGTTGAGCTTCTGCGGGCTCACCCGCAGCATCCGGGCGACCGCCTTGGCCTCGTTCTCGGCGAGGCTCCGTTCGCGCTTAGGTTTGCTCATCGTTTAATCCTCAAGCCTTCTTGGCTTTCTTGTCCCCGGAGTGGCCATGGAAGGTCCGGGTCGGCGAGAACTCGCCGAACTTGTGACCGACCATTTCCTCGTTGACGGCCACCGGCACGTGCTTCTGACCGTTGTAGACACCGAAGGTCAGGCCGACGAACTGCGGCAGGATCGTCGAGCGACGGCTCCAGATCTTGATGACGTCGTGACGGCCGGACGCGCGGGCGGCATCTGCCTTCTTGAGCAGAGAACCCTCGACGAACGGGCCTTTCCAGACTGAACGAACCATGTCCGGCGTTCCTTACTTCTTCCGCTTGTGGCGGCTTAGGAGAATGAATTTGTTGGTCGACTTGTTGCTGCGGGTCTTCTTGCCCTTGGTCGGCTTGCCCCACGGGGTGACCGGGTGGCGACCGCCCGAGGTACGACCTTCACCACCGCCGTGCGGATGGTCGATCGGGTTCATCGAGACACCGCGGTTATGCGGCTTGCGGCCCAGCCAACGGTTGCGGCCGGCCTTGCCGATCGAGGTGTTCATGTGATCCGGGTTCGACACCGCGCCGATCGTGCCGCGGCAACGGCCGTGCACCAGGCGCTGCTCGCCCGAGTTCAGGCGGATGATCACGTAGTCGTGGTCGCGGCCGACGAGCTGGGCGTAGGTGCCGGCGGAACGAGCGAGCTGGCCGCCCTTCCCGATCTTGACCTCGATGTTGTGGATGATCGTGCCGACCGGCATGTTGCCGAGCGGCATGACGTTGCCCGGCTTCACGTCGACATAGTTGCCGGCAACCACGGAATCACCGACGGCAAGGCGCTGCGGCGCCAGGATATAGGCCTGGGTGCCGTCTTCGTACTTGACCAGCGCGATGAACGCGGTGCGGTTCGGATCGTATTCCAGCCGTTCGACCGTCGCGGGCGCATCGACCTTGTCGCGCTTGAAGTCGACGATGCGCAGCGTCTGCTTGTGACCGCCGCCGCGGAAGCGCACGGTGATGCGACCGGTGTTGTTGCGACCGCCCGAGGAGTGCTTGCCTTCGGTGAGCGCCTTGACCGGCTTGCCCTTGTAGAGGGCCGAACGATCGACCATGACCAGCTGGCGCTGGCCCGGCGTCGTGGGATTGAATTTTTTCAGTGCCATCGTCGTACGACCTTACAGACCGGTGGTCACGTCGATCCGGTGGCCCTCTTCGAGGGTCACGATCGCGCGCTTGCTGTTCGACTGCGAGCCGAGATTGCCGCGGAAGATCTTGGTCTTGCCCTTGCGGACCAGCGTGTTGACGCTCTTAACCTTGACGTCGAACAGCTTCTCGATCGCTTCCTTGATCTGCGGCTTGGTCGCCTTCGCGGCCACCTTGAACAGGACCTTGTTGTGCTCCGAGGCGATCGTCGCCTTTTCGGTCACGACCGGCGACAAGATCACGTCGTAGTGGCGAGGCTCGATGTTCTTCGTCATTTGAAGCGCGCCTCCAGCGCATCGATGGCGGCCTTGGTCAGAACGAGCTTCTGACGGCGCAGGATGTCATAGACGTTGATGCCCTGGATCGGCAGCACGTCCATGTTCGGGATGTTGCGGGCCGCAGCGGCAAAGCCGTTGTTGAGCTCGGCGCCGTCGATGATCAGCGCGTTGGTCAAACCGAGGCCCGAGAAATGGCCGAGCAGCGCCTTGGTCTTGGCGGCTTCCAGCGCGGCCTTGTCGATCACCAGCAGGTCGCCGTCCTTGGCCTTGGCCGACAGCGCATGCTTGAGGGCAAGCGCGCGGACCTTCTTCGGCAGGTCGGTGGCGTGCGAACGCACCACCGGACCGAAGGCACGGCCACCGCCGCGGAACTGCGGCACGCGGGCCGAGCCGTGACGAGCACCGCCGGTGCCCTTCTGCTTGTACATCTTCTTGCCGGTGCGCCAGATCTCGGCGCGGCCCTTGGCCTTGTGAGTGCCGGCCTGACGCTTGTTGAGCTGCCACTGCACGCAACGTGCAATGATGTCCTGGCGCGGCTCGAGGCCGAAAATGGCATCGGAAAGCTGGACCGAGCCGGCTTCCTTACCTTCGAGGGTCGTGACCTTCAATTCCATCTCACGCCTCCTGCGCAGCCGGAGCGGCGTCCGCTTCGCCAGCAACCTTGAACTTGCCGGGCTTCGGAGCTTCCTTCGGCAGCGGCTTCTTGACAGCGTCGCGCACGCGGATCCAGCCGCCCTTGGAGCCGGGAACGGCGCCTTCGACGAGGATCAGGCCGCGCTCGACATCGAGCTGAACGACTCGAAGGTTGAGCGTGGTGATGCGGTCGACACCCATGTGGCCGGGCATCTTCTTGTTCTTCCAGGTCTTGCCGGGGTCCTGACGGCCACCGGTCGAACCGATCGAGCGATGCGAGACCGACACGCCGTGGGTGGCGCGCAGACCGCCGAAGTTCCAGCGCTTCATGCCGCCGGCAAAGCCCTTACCGACCGAGGTGCCGGTGACGTCGACGAACTGGCCGACGACGAAATGATCGGCGAGAATCTCGGCGCCAACCGGGATCATCGCATCCGCGGAGACGCGGAATTCCTCGACCTGCCGCTTCGGCTCGACCTTGGCGACCGCGAACTGGCCGCGCTCTGCCTTGGGCAGATACACGGTCTTGCGGCTGCCAGACCCGAGCTGGAGCGCTACGTAGCCGTTCTTCTCTTCAGTGCGGTGGGCTACGACTTGGCAATTGCCGAGCTTCAGCACGGTCACGGGGATATGTTCGCCGGCCTCTGTAAAGACCCGCGTCATCCCGACCTTTTGTGCGATCACTCCGGAGCGCATCGGCGTGCTTCCTGTTCTTTCTGTCCGCTAGTCGCGAACGTGATCCAAAAATCTTAGAGCTTGATCTCGACGTCGACACCGGCGGCCAGGTCGAGCTTCATCAAAGCATCGACGGTCTGCGGGGTCGGATCGACGATGTCGAGCAGGCGCTTGTGAGTGCGCATCTCGAACTGCTCGCGGCTCTTCTTGTCGACGTGCGGCGAACGGTTGACGGTGAACTTCTCGATGCGGGTGGGCAGCGGAATGGGTCCGCGGACCTGCGCGCCGGTGCGCTTCGCCGTGTTCACGATCTCGCGGGTCGACGTATCGAGGATACGATGGTCGAACGCCTTGAGACGGATACGAATGTTTTGGCCGTTCATTGCCGTGGTCTCTCTTTAGTGGGGGGTGGCGAATAGCGAATAGCGAATGTCACACTCGCTACGCGCCAATCCCTATTCTCGTAATTACTCGATGATCGAGGCGACGACGCCGGCGCCAACGGTGCGGCCACCTTCGCGGATCGCGAAGCGGAGCTTCTCTTCCATCGCGATCGGCACGATCAGGTGCACTTCCATCGCGATGTTGTCGCCCGGCATCACCATCTCGGTGCCTTCCGGCAAATGCACGACACCGGTCACGTCGGTGGTGCGGAAGTAGAACTGCGGACGGTAGTTGGTGAAGAACGGGGTGTGGCGGCCGCCCTCTTCCTTGGTGAGGATGTAGGCCTCAGCCTTGAACTTGGTGTGCGGCTTGACCGAACCCGGCTTGCACAGCACCTGGCCGCGCTCGACGTCCTCGCGCTTGGTGCCGCGGAGCAGCGCACCGATGTTGTCGCCAGCCTGGCCCTGATCGAGCAGCTTGCGGAACATTTCGACGCCCGTGACCGTGGTCTTCTGCGTGGCGCGCAGACCGACGATCTCGATTTCCTCGCCGACCTTGACGATGCCGCGCTCGACACGGCCGGTCACGACGGTGCCGCGGCCCGAGATCGAGAACACGTCTTCAACCGGCATCAGGAAGGGCTGGTCGACCGGACGCTCCGGCTGCGGAATGTACTCGTCGACATTCTTCATCAGCTCGAGGATGGCGTCATGGCCGAGCTTCTTGTCGGAATCTTCGAGAGCGGCGAGCGCCGAACCCTTGATGATCGGGATCTTGTCGCCCGGGAAGTCGTACTTCGAGAGCAGCTCGCGGACTTCGAGCTCGACGAGTTCGAGGAGTTCCGGATCGTCGACCATGTCGCACTTGTTGAGGAACACGACGAGCGCGG
Organism: Bradyrhizobium sp. 604_D8_N2_3; assembly: GCF_051810765.1. Classification (NCBI taxonomy): domain Bacteria; kingdom Pseudomonadati; phylum Pseudomonadota; class Alphaproteobacteria; order Hyphomicrobiales; family Nitrobacteraceae; genus Bradyrhizobium; species Bradyrhizobium sp. 604_D8_N2_3. The sequence continues at coordinate 5,694,434 of NZ_JBPWPM010000001.1, forward strand.
GCACGCCAACCTGGCGGGCGAGCAGGATGTGCTCGCGGGTCTGCGGCATCGGGCCGTCAGCAGCCGACACGACCAGGATCGCACCGTCCATCTGGGCGGCGCCGGTGATCATGTTCTTCACGTAGTCGGCGTGGCCGGGGCAGTCGACGTGGGCATAGTGGCGGTTCTTGGTCTCGTACTCGACGTGCGCCGTCGAGATCGTGATGCCGCGCGCCTTCTCTTCCGGCGCCTTGTCGATCTGGTCGTACGCCGTGAACGTCGCACCGCCGGTCTCGGCGAGGATCTTGGTGATCGCAGCCGTCAACGACGTCTTGCCATGGTCGACGTGACCGATGGTGCCGATGTTGCAGTGCGGTTTGTTACGTTCAAACTTTGCTTTGGCCATTTGACTCTCCGTTCAATCGTCAGTTCGAGACCGACGACAATCAGGCAAACTTCTTCTGGACTTCTGCCGACACATTGGCCGGCGCTTCTGCGTAGTGGTCGAACTGCATGGTGAAGGTCGCGCGACCCTGGCTCATCGAGCGCAGGTTGTTCACGTACCCGAACATGTTCATGAGCGGCACCATCGCGTTGATGACGTTGGCGTTGCCGCGCATGTCCTGACCCTGGATCTGACCGCGCCGGGAATTCAGGTCGCCGATGACCGAGCCGGTGTAGTCTTCCGGGGTCACCACTTCGACCTTCATGATCGGCTCGAGCAGGACGGACTTGCCCTTCTGCAGCGCTTCGCGGAATGCCGCGCGCGATGCGATTTCGAAGGCGAGCGCCGACGAGTCGACGTCGTGGTACTTGCCGTCGACGAGCTGAACCTTGACGTCGACCACGGGGAAGCCCGCGACGACACCAGAGCCCATCACGCTGTTGAGGCCCTTTTCGACGCCCGGGATGTATTCCTTCGGAACCGCACCGCCGACGATCTTGGACTCGAACTCGTAGCCCTTGCCGGGCTCGTTCGGCTCGACCACGATCGACACTTCCGCGAACTGACCGGTACCGCCGGTCTGCTTCTTGTGGGTGTACTTGACCTCGGCCTTCTTGGTGACGCGCTCACGGAACGCAACCTGCGGCGCGCCGATGTTGGCGTCGACCTTGTAGGTACGCCTGAGGATGTCGACCTTGATGTCGAGATGGAGTTCGCCCATGCCCTTGAGGATGGTCTGGCCGGACTCCTGGTCGGTCGACACGCGGAAGGACGGATCCTCCGCGGCGAGCTTCGCCAGTGCCACGCCCAGCTTTTCCTGGTCGGCCTTGGACTTCGGCTCGATCGCGATCTCGATGACCGGCTCGGGGAATTCCATCTTCTCCAGGATCACCTGCTTGTCGGGATCGCACAGCGTGTCACCGGTGCGCGCTTCCTTCAGGCCGGCCAGCGCGACGATGTCGCCGGCATAGGCTTCCTTGATGTCCTCGCGGTTGTTCGCATGCATCAGCAGCATGCGCCCGATGCGCTCCTTCTTCTCGCGCGTCGAATTCACGACACCGGTGCCGCTCTGCAGGACGCCGGAGTAGATGCGGCAGAAGGTGATGGTGCCGACGAACGGGTCGTCCATGATCTTGAACGCGAGCAGCGCGAGCGGCTCCTTGTCGTCCGCCTTGCGCACGACCTCGTTGCCGCGGTCGTCGGTGCCCTTGATCGCGGGCACGTCGATCGGCGACGGCAGATAGTCGACGACGGCGTCGAGCAGCGGCTGCACACCCTTGTTCTTGAAGGCCGAGCCGCACAGCACGGGATAGAACGCGCCGGTCAGCACCGCTTTGCGGATCAACCGCTTCAGCGTCGCTTCGTCCGGCTCCTTGCCGTCGAGGAAGGCAGCCAATGCATCATCGTCGAGCTCGACGGCGGCTTCCACCATCTTCTCGCGGTATTCCTTGGCCTGCTCGACCATATCTTCCGGGATGTCGACATAGTCGAACTTCGCGCCGAGCGATTCATCGTTCCAGATGATGCCCTGCATCTTCACGAGGTCGACGAGACCCTTGAAGTTGTTCTCGGCACCGATCGGAAGCTGGATCGCGATCGGCTTGGCGCCGAGGCGGTCAACGATGTCGGCCAGGCACTTGAAGAAGTCGGCACCCGTCTTGTCCATCTTGTTGGCGAAGACGATGCGCGGAACCTTGTACTTGTCACCCTGGCGCCAGACGGTCTCGGTCTGGGGCTCGACGCCCTGGTTCGAGTCGAGCACGCAGACGGCGCCGTCGAGCACGCGCAGCGAACGCTCGACTTCAATGGTGAAGTCGACGTGGCCGGGGGTGTCGATGATGTTCAGGCGCTTGCCGGCCCAGAATGCGGTGGTGGCAGCCGAGGTGATCGTGATGCCACGCTCCTGCTCCTGCTCCATCCAATCCATCGTCGCGGCACCTTCGTGCACTTCGCCGATCTTGTGGCTCTTGCCGGTGTAATAGAGGATGCGCTCGGTGGTCGTGGTCTTGCCGGCATCGATATGCGCCATGATACCGAAATTGCGGTAGTTCTCTATGGCATGAACGCGAGGCATGGGTTGATCCTTAGATTCCGTGTTTCGCCGTTACCAGCGATAGTGCGAGAAGGCGCGGTTGGCTTCCGCCATCCGGTGCACGTCTTCGCGCTTCTTGACGGCGTTGCCGCGGTTGTTCGAGGCGTCGAGCAGCTCAGCCGAGAGCCGCTCGGTCATCGTCTTCTCGTTGCGATCGCGCGCGGCCGAGATCAGCCAGCGGATGCCCAGCGCCTGACGGCGCACCGAACGAACTTCGACCGGCACCTGGTAGGTCGCGCCGCCGACGCGGCGGGAGCGCACTTCGATCGTCGGCATGACGTTCTCGAGTGCCTGCTCGAACACGCCGAGGGGGCTCTGCTTGGTCTTGGCTTCGATGATACCGAACGCACCGTAGACGATGCCTTCGGCGACCGACTTCTTGCCGGCGTACATCACCGAGTTCATGAACTTCGTGACGATGATGTTCCCGAACTTCGGATCGGGAAGAACTTCGCGCTTTTCCGCTGAGTGGCGACGAGACATTGAGCTGGTTCCCGCTTACTTCGGACGCTTCGCGCCGTACTTCGAACGACGCTGCTTACGGTTCTTGACGCCCTGGGTATCCAGAACGCCGCGGAGGATGTGGTAGCGCACGCCGGGCAAGTCCTTGACGCGGCCGCCGCGGATCATGACCACCGAGTGCTCCTGAAGATTATGGCCTTCACCCGGGATGTAGCCGATCACCTCGAAGCCGTTGGTCAGGCGCACCTTGGCGACCTTACGAAGCGCCGAGTTCGGCTTCTTCGGGGTCGTGGTGTAGACGCGGGTGCAAACACCACGCTTCTGCGGCGACTGCTGCAGCGCCGGCACCTTCTTGCGCGACTTCTGCACTTCACGCGGTTGAGCGATCAGCTGGTTGATCGTCGGCATCCTGGCCTTACCCTTTGTTCTGCCGCGGTCCCTTCCGGGTCCGCTGTCTTGGCGCGGCCCGTTGCCGGATCCGCAATTCTTTTCGGGCCACCCGCCCGACGAGGTCGCCTCGCACGGAACAATCCGCACAAAGCGAAATTGCGCCAACCGCTCCATCACCGAGCGGAAAGCGTTACGACGCCACAGAGGACCGCAGTTTCAGGCCAATCAGCATAAAGCTGCGGCCCGCGCACCGAGGTCATGCATCCGAATTCGATCTCAAGAGAACGAGCTCAAGAGACCTAAAATCGCACTGGCATTGCCTAGCTATGATCGACAGCGTTTGAGCGGCATTCGTCGAGGTTGGTGCCCGTCTTAGCGATCCCTGAGGATCAGATCCCTGGAGATCAACGGGTGGCCCGTTCCGACGCTGGCGATGCTCACCGCCTGTCGTTAAGTGAGGCGCTTTCTATAAGTGAGAGTCGGCCAAGTCAAGGTGAAACGACAGTCAGAAAACGCTTCTGCCACCTGACGAAATCGCTGTTTGCCCGCACTCGCCGCGCCTGCTGGATATGGGGACCGGACATCTGTTCCGCCAGCCCAAAAGCAATTTATATCCGGGCAAAATGTACTTTTATAACCCTTGCTAAGGCTTTTTTTCCTGTTGATGCGTCAATCTGCCGCCTGCGGCAGAGATTTGCACCATGCGGTACACCGACATTGCCATTATCGGCGGGGGATTGTCCGGCTCGACCGCCGCCGCAATGCTCGGCCGCGTCGGCATTTCGACGGTACTGATCGACCCGCATGAGAGCTATCCGGCGGACTTTCGAGTCGAAAAACTCAGTGGTCACGTCCAGGTCGAGCGATTCCTGAAGACCGGAATCGGAGAATCGGTGCTGCGCCGCGCGACTTTTGCCGGCGAAAACCGGATCGCCCGATTCGGCCGGTTGCTCGACAGGGCGCCGAGTCGGCAGTTCAACATCCTCTACGATTCGCTCGTCAACGCCGTCCGCGACGAGATCCCTGCTGGCGTCGAGCGCATCTGTGCAAAGGCGGTCTCGCTCGAGACGAGCCCGGAGCGGCAAAAGATCACGCTCTCCAATGAGGAGACGATCTCGGCCCGACTCGTCGTGCTCGCCAACGGCCTGAACGTCGGCCTGCGCCACCAGCTCGGCATCGCGCGAAAAATCATCAGCGCCTGCCATTCGATCTCGATCGGGTTCGACGTGGTGCCGGCGGGGCGGAATTCGTTCGACTTCCCGGCGCTGACCTATTTCTCGGAACGGCCGAGCGACCGAATCCCCTACATCACGCTGTTTCCGACCGGTCCGCGGATGCGCGCCAATCTGTTCGTCTATCGCGGCGTCGACGACCCATGGCTGCGCGAATTGCGCCGCGCGCCAGCCGAGACGCTGAACGCCACCCTGCCCCGGCTCAAGCGGATCACCGGCGCCTTCGACATCGCCGGCGAGATCAAGATCCGTCCGGTCGACCTCTATGTGAACGACGCAAGCGGCCAGCCCGGCCTCGTGCTGGTGGGCGATGCGTTCTCGACCTCCTGCCCCGCCGCCGGCACCGGCTGTGACAAGGTCTTCACCGACGTCGAGCGGCTCTGCAACGTCCATATCCCGGAGTGGCTCGCCTCCGACGGGATGGACGGGGCCAAGATCGCCACCTTCTACGCCGATCCGGTCAAGCGGGCCTGCGACGAATGGTCGGCGGCGAAGGCGTTCGAGTTCCGCTCCGTCTCGACCGCGACGAGTCCCTACTGGACCGCGCAGCGCTGGGCGCGCTTCATCGCTTGGTCAGTTCAAGGCCTGCTGCGGCCGCTCGGAGGAGCAATTCATCTGGAGCCGAACTTCCTCGGTCACGCCTCCTCCTCGTCCTCGTCCTCATCATCCTCGTCGAGGTCGTCTTCATCCTCGTCGTCATCGTCGCTGTCGTCATCGGCCTGAGCCACGGCGCCATGCGGCTGGTGGATCTGGTCGTTCCACAGCTTACGATAGGTGCCGTTCCTGGCGAGCAGCTCGGCATGCGAGCCGCGCTCGATCGCCCTGCCCCCTGAGATCACGATGATCTCGTCCATCTCGACCACGGAGGTCAGGCGATGGGTCGACCAGATCATGGTGCGCCCCTTCGCGACCTTCAGCAGCGTACGGTTGATCGCGGCCTCGGTGGTCTGGTCGAGCGCCGAGGTGGCTTCGTCCAGCAGCAGCACGGAAGGGTTACGGATGACCGCGCGCGCGATCGCGATGCGCTGGCGCTGGCCGCCCGACAGCGTATCGCCGCGCTCGCCTACCGGCGTGTCGTAGCGCTGCGGCAGGCTCATGATGTAGCGGTGGATCTCGGCCTTCTTGGCGGCGTCCTCCACCTCCTCGTCGGTCGCGCCTTCCTTGCCGAGCCGGATGTTCTCGCGAATCGACATGTTGAACAGCATGTTCTCCTGGAACACCACCGCCATGCTCCGGCGCAGCGAATCCAGCGTCACCTTGCGGACGTCGACGCCGTCGATGGCGACGCGCCCCTCGTTGGGCACGTACAGCCGCAGGATCAAATTGAGCAGCGTGCTCTTGCCGGAACCCGAGGGGCCGACGATGGCGATGCGCTTGCCGGCGTTGAGCTTGAGGCTGAGATTGTCCAGCACCGGCGTCTGGCTGCCTTCGTACTGGAACGTCACGTGGTCGAAGGTGATGTCGTTGGTGATGCGCGGCAGATCGGGCGCGCCCGGACGATCGGCGCCGCGCGTCGGCTCGTCCAGCAGCTCCTGCATGTGGCGGATCGCGGCGGCCGAGGAGATCGACACCGGGATGAAGTGCATCACGTGGCCGATGTTGTAGGACACCTCCCAGAACGCGCTCTCGAAGGTGACGAAGGTGCCGATGGTGATCTGGCCCTTGGTCGCCAGATAGGCACCGATCGCGAGCACGACGAGGTGTAGCAGCAGCACCGAAATGGTGACCGTCCGCTCCACCATGGTCGACAGGAACGCAGCGGAAGCGATCTTGCGGCGGGTCTCGTCGTTGCGGAAGCTGAAGAAGCCGAACATCTTGCGTTGCAGGCTGAACGCCTTGATCACGGCCTGCGCGGCCACGTTCTCCTGCACCATGCCGAGCAGCGCGCTCTCGTTCTGCTTCTGCTCGTAATTGGCCTGCACCGCCTTCGGGGTGAGGATGCGCGGCCCGATCAGCGTGATCGGGAACACCAGCAGCGCGACCGCGGCGAGCTGCCAGTTCAGGAACAACATCAGGATGATGCCGGCGATCAATTCCAGGAACGGCAGCGCTGCACTGTTGGCGAAGGTCTTGACCGAGCCCTCGAAGGCCGAAAGGTCGACGGAAAAGCGCGACAGGATCTCGCCGCGCTTGGTGCGGCCGAAATAGGCCGCCGGCAGGTCCTGGACATGTTCGAACAGGCGCTTGCGGACGTCGGAGATGATGCAGGCAGCCAGCCTGGCGTCCCAGCGCTCGTACCAGACCGCCACGATCGAGGTGAAGATGCCGGCGACCGCGAGCACGCCGAGGATCTTGTAGAGCGCCTGGAAATCCTCCTCGCCGAGCGCGTCGTCGATCAGGTACTTCAGGCTGAGCGGCATGATGACGTTGAACAGCGTCTCGACGCAGACGCCGAACGCCACGAATGACAGCATCCGCTTGTAGTTGGACAGGAACGGCTTGACGAAACCCAGGATGGTCGCGAGCGCGCCTGCGGCCTCGCGCGCGGTAAAGACGACGAGTTCCTCGTCCTCATCGTCGTCGTCGAGCTCCAGCTCGTCTTCCTCCTCGTCTTCGTCGTCCTCGTCGTCTTCGTCGTCTTCGAGGTCCGGCTTGACTGGGACAAGCTTGTCGTCGAGCTCGGCCGCCTCTTCCGTGGCGAGTTTCTGTTTGTCGGGCGGGAGGGGCTTGGACGCCATGAAACCAACCGATGCTGACGGCCGGCATGACCGCGGAGAAAGCAGGAAATAGCGGCAACCGCTATCGCACCGATTCTATGCGATCATGACGAATTCGGCAAAGCAATTGGCTACGCCGGTCCGATCCTGTCTCTAGTCGTCGTCCTCACCCTCGACCTTGTCGAAGAAGGAATAACGCAGGCTGTCGGCGTCGGCGTACCACTGGCCCGGGCCCTTGTTGGCGGCAAGCGTCGCCTCCCAGAGCGCATCGGTGCAGTCCTTGCGGTGCATCGACAGGTCGAAGCCGTTGCCGAAGAACAGCTCGGACCATTCCCACCAGGTGCCGAGCTTCTTGACGCCGCGCAGCAGGTCGTAGCGGTCGATCACCACCGAAGCCATGTCCGAGGTGATCGAGCCGAACACGAGGCCGGTCTTGACCACGCGGTTCAGTTCGCGGATCGCGCGGACCACCTGCTTCGGGGAAACATGGCAGAGGCTGGTCTCGAACACGAAGTCGAAGGCGCCATCCTTGAACGGCATGTCGGTGATCGAGCCGAGCTTGTTGTACTTCTTCAGCGCCTTCGGCGTCCTGGCGTGGATGGCGCGGTTGTTCTCGATGCCGAAGGCATCGATGCCGCGATCGCGCAGCGCGCCCACCAGTTCGCCGCTGGCCGAGCCCGCGACCAGCAGCTTGGCGCCCTTGGCCTTGCCCCAGACGATGCCGATCAGCTTGGTGAGATAATCGGGATCGGTGAAGTGGCGCCAAGCTTCGCTGTAGGGACCGAGGCCGCGATAGTTCTCGAAATAGTCGCGGTCGATCTTGTCCGAGACCGGCTCGCCCTCCTCCTGTCCGCGCTCGCGGCGCAGGCGCATCATCTCGGTCAGGATGATGTCGGTCGCCGCGTCCGAGGAGTCGAGCAGACCGTTCAGCGTGGAGTCGAACAGATAATCGCCGACCACCACGATGCCGGGATGCTCCTTCGGCTCCGGCCGGTGATTGGTCATGACGTCGCGCACGGGCAGACCGCCGGGGATGGCGTTCACCGACGACAGCCAGCGGTGGATCTTGCCTTCCACGAAATGCGAACGCGCATCGCCGAGCGAGGCGGGCAGCGATTTCAGTGCGGCGTCGATCAGCTCCTGATCCGACAAATTGGCGAAGGCCAGCGCGTCGGAGCCGGGAATCAGCCAGTTCAGCACGCCGTGCTTGCCGACGTCATGACGCGCGCCCTCGTTGTAGACGCAGCAGCCGCCGAAGGCTTCCGACATGAACCAGGCGCCGGAAATCTTCTCGCCCCAGAACGGTGTGTCGAACAGGATCGAGACGCGCAGATAGTGCGCGGGACGATCGAAATACGAGACGTGCTTGACCATCGACTTGCGGAGCTGCTCGCCTTCCCAGCCCATCGTCGCGAGCCACGAATGCGGCAGGCAGACCAGCACGAGGTCGAAGTCGCGCGTCTCCGGCCCCTTGCCGTTCATCATCTTGAGCTGGTAGCGGCCGGTCGGCGCCTTGCCGACGGTGAGCACGCGGTGATTGAGCTGGACGTCGGCGTTGACCTCCGACTGCAGGCACTCGATCAGCTGCTCGTTGCCGTTCTGGATGGAATAGAGGCCGATATAGCCGTCGACGTCCATCAGGTAGTTCTTGAGCGCGTTGAGCCCGTTGGTGTTGTGGCTTTCGGTCGCGATGTCGGAGCGCGCCATCACCTTGAAGAAACGCTTTGCGGTTTCGTCCTCGACCTCCTCGTCGAGCACCTGCTCGGCGGTCTTGTAGGCCCAGGGATTCTCGTTGTCGTGCGCGCCGACGCCCTCGTAATATTCGATCGGCGTCATCGCCTCGGCGCAGCGGTTCCGGAACGCCTCGATCGCAGCCGCAGTCTTGGCGCCGTATTTGCGGCGCATGCCTGCGACGTCGTTGAGGAGCTCGCCGCCGAACTGCACCTGCTCGGCGTCCATCGGAATGGTCTGAAGTCCGAAATGCTGGATCAGCTCGCGCAGCGGATCGGGACCGGTCATCGAGTAGTCGTAGATCTCGGCAACGCCGGCCTCGTACATCGCCGGCGCGGAATCGAATTTGCGCGTGACGATCTTGCCGCCGAGCCGGTCGGAGGCCTCGTAGATGGTGATGCGGCAGAGGTCGCCGAGCTTACGCTTCAAGTACCAGGCGCTCATCAGCCCGCCGGGGCCGCCGCCTACGATTGCGAGATCAAGCATATGAGTTCCGTGGTCTCCGGCCCTGCCCCCGTCACGGGACCACCGGTCTAACTTCCCTTAGCAGAAGCGCTTTTGCGCCTGAAGGAAAGATGAACAAAGGTTGATCCTGCACCGCAACAGGCAAACAAAGCAGCAAAAAGGCCGGCTTGCGCCGGCCTTTTCATTGTCCTCGGTATTCCTACGGATGAACGATTATTCCGCAGGAGGCAGCGCAGGAAGCTCCGCTTCCGGCGCGGGCGACACGACGGCCGCCTGCTTCTCGCGCTCGTCCAGGATCAGCTTGTCGCGCTTCATCGCGACTTCGCGGATCTTGGCCATGGAGGCGCCGGTGCCCGCCGGGATCAGCCGGCCGACGATGACGTTCTCCTTGAGGCCCTCGAGCGGATCGACCTTGCCGTTGACCGCCGCTTCCGTGAGGACGCGGGTGGTCTCCTGGAACGAGGCCGCCGAGAAGAAGGAGCGGGTCTGAAGGCTCGCCTTGGTGATGCCGAGCAGAACCGGCGTTCCCGTAGCGATCTTCTTGCCCTCTTCCTTCGCCTTCTCGTTGAGCGCGTCGAACTCGATCTTGTCGACCTGCTCGCCGGAGATCATGTCCGTGTCGCCCTGGTCGGTGACTTCCACCTTCTGGAGCATCTGACGGACGATCACCTCGATGTGCTTGTCGTTGATGAGCACGCCCTGGAGCCGGTAGACCTCCTGGATCTCGTTGACCAGATAGGCCGCGAGTTCCTCGATGCCCTTGACCGCCAGGATGTCGTGCGGCGCCGGGTTGCCTTCGACGATGAAGTCGCCCTTTTCGACGACGTCGCCGTCCTGAAGGTGGATGTGCTTGCCCTTCGGGATCAGGTACTCGCGTGCCTCGTCGGTCTTGTCCATCGGCTCGATCGAGATGCGACGCTTGTTCTTGTAGTCGCGTCCGAACCGGATGGTGCCCGAGATTTCGGCGATGATCGCCGCATCCTTCGGACGCCGTGCCTCGAACAGTTCCGCCACCCGCGGCAGACCGCCGGTGATGTCACGCGTCTTGGCGCTTTCGGTCGAGACACGGGCGAGGATGTCGCCCGTATTGACCTTGGCTCCGACGTCGACCGAGAGAATGGCATCGACCGACAGCATGTAGCGGGCATCGCCGCCACGGGCGAGCTTGAGCACCTTGCCGTCCTTGCCCTTGACCACGATGGCCGGACGGAGGTCCGCGCCGCCGCGGGTCGAGCGCCAGTCGATGACCACGCGCTTGGCGATGCCGGTGGCCTCGTCGAGCGTTTCCGAGATCGACTGCCCCTCGACCAGATCCTCGAAGCCGATGGTACCTTCGACTTCGGTGAGCAGCGGACGAGTGTAGGGATCCCACTCGACGATGCGCTGGCCGCGCTTGACGGTGTCGCCCTCGTCGACGTGCAGGCGCGAACCGTACTGGATACGGTGCGTCGCACGCTCGGTGCCGTCGGCATCGACGATCGCGATCACCATGTTGCGGACCATCGCGACCAGGTGACCTTCGCTGTTGCGGGCGATGGCCTTGTTCCGGATCACGATCTTGCCGTCGAAGTTGGATTCGACGAACGACTGCTCGTTGAGCTGCGCCGCACCACCGATGTGGAAGGTGCGCATGGTCAGCTGGGTGCCGGGCTCGCCGATCGACTGCGCCGCGATGACGCCGACGGCTTCACCGTGGTTGACCGGCGTGCCGCGGGCGAGGTCGCGGCCGTAGCACATGCCGCAGATGCCGTTGACGAGCTCGCAGGTCAGTGCCGAGCGGATCTTCACCTCCTGCACGCCACCCTGGTGGATGGCATCCAGATGGCTTTCTTCCATCAGCGTACCGCGCTTGATGATCACCTTGCCCGAGCTGTCACGCACGTCTTCGCAGGCCGTACGGCCGAGGATGCGCGAGCCGAGCGAGGCAACCACGGTGCCGGCATCGACGATGGCGCGCATCTTGATGCCGAGCTTGGTGCCGCAGTCGTTCTGCGTGATGATGCAGTCCTGCGCCACGTCGACGAGACGACGGGTCAGGTAGCCCGAGTTCGCGGTCTTCAACGCGGTGTCCGCGAGGCCCTTACGGGCGCCGTGGGTCGAGTTGAAGTACTCGAGCACCGAGAGACCTTCCTTGAAGTTCGAGATGATCGGCGTCTCGATGATCTCACCCGACGGCTTGGCCATCAGGCCGCGCATGCCGGCGAGCTGGCGCATCTGGGCCGGCGAACCGCGGGCACCGGAGTGAGCCATCATGTAGATCGAGTTGATGTCGGCATCCGCCCCGCTCGCCGTCTTCTTGGTCGAGGAGATCTCCTTCATCATCGCCTTGGCGATTTCTTCCGTGGCCTTCGACCAGGCGTCGACGACCTTGTTGTACTTCTCGCCATGGGTGATCAGACCGTCGTTGTACTGCTGCTCGAAATCCTTCGCCAGCGTACGGGTGGTGTCGACGATCTTCCACTTGGAGTGCGGCACGACCATGTCGTCCTTGCCGAACGAGATGCCGGCCTTGAACGCGTTGTAGAAGCCGAGCGCCATGATGCGGTCGCAGAAGATCACAGTCTCCTTCTGGCCGCAGTGACGGTAGACCTGGTCGATCACGCCCGAGATTTCGCGCTTGGTCATCAGCTTGTTGATGATCTCGTACGAAATCCGCGGGTTCTTCGGCAGCAGATTGCCGAGCATGACGCGGCCCGCGGTGGTCTCGATCCAGCGCGTCGAGACCTTGCCGGTCTCGTCCATGCCCTGCCACCGATACTTGATCTTGGTGTGGAGGTGGATGACCTTCGCGTGCAGCGCGTGCTCGAGCTCGGCCATGTCGCCGAAGATCTTGCCCTCGCCGGGCAGGCCTTCACGCATGATCGAGACGTAGTAGAGACCGAGCACGATGTCCTGCGACGGCACGATGATCGGCTGGCCGTTCGCCGGATGCAGGATGTTGTTGGTCGACATCATCAGGACGCGCGCTTCCAGCTGCGCCTCGAGCGACAGCGGAACGTGCACGGCCATCTGGTCGCCGTCGAAGTCGGCGTTGAACGCGGCGCAGACCAGCGGATGCAGCTGGATCGCCTTGCCCTCGATCAGCACGGGCTCGAACGCCTGAATGCCGAGACGATGCAGCGTCGGTGCGCGGTTGAGCAGCACCGGATGCTCGCGGATGACCTCGTCCAGGATGTCCCAGACCTCGGGCCGCTCCTTCTCGACCAGCTTCTTCGCCTGCTTCACGGTGGTGGACAGGCCCTTGGCGTCAAGCCGCGAGTAGATGAACGGCTTGAACAGCTCGAGCGCCATCTTCTTCGGCAGGCCGCACTGATGCAGGCGCAGTTCGGGACCGACCACGATCACCGAACGGCCCGAATAGTCGACGCGCTTGCCGAGCAGGTTCTGACGGAAGCGGCCCTGCTTGCCCTTGAGCATGTCGGCGAGCGACTTCAGCGGGCGCTTGTTGGCACCCGTGATGACGCGGCCGCGGCGGCCGTTGTCGAACAGCGCATCGACCGCTTCCTGAAGCATGCGCTTCTCGTTGCGGATGATGATGTCCGGCGCACGCAGCTCCATCAGCCGCTTCAAGCGGTTGTTGCGGTTGATGACGCGGCGGTAGAGGTCGTTGAGGTCCGAGGTCGCGAAGCGGCCGCCGTCGAGCGGCACCAGCGGACGCAGGTCCGGCGGAATCACCGGAACCACGGTCATGATCATCCATTCCGGCTTGTTGCCGGAGTGGCGGAACGCTTCCACGATCTTCAGGCGCTTGGCGAGCTTCTTGTGCTTGATGTCGGAGTCGGTCTCCTGCATCTCGAGGCGCAAGGTGGCTTCGAGCTTCTCGAGGTCCATGCCCTTGAGCAGCTCGCGGATCGCTTCCGCGCCGATCATGGCGGTGAAGGAATCCTGGCCGTACTCGTCCTGCGCCTTCAGATACTCGTCTTCCGACAAGAGCTGACGGTCCTTGAGCGCGGTGAGGCCCGGCTCGAGCACGACGTAATATTCGAAGTAGAGGATCCGCTCGAGATCCTTCAGCGTCATGTCCAGCAGAAGGCCGATGCGCGAGGGCAGCGACTTCAGGAACCAGATGTGGGCGACGGGGGCTGCGAGCTCGATATGGCCCATGCGCTCGCGCCGGACGCGCGACAGCGTGACCTCGACCGAGCACTTCTCGCAGATGATGCCCTTGTACTTCATGCGCTTGTACTTGCCGCACAAGCACTCGTAGTCCTTGATCGGCCCGAAGATGCGGGCGCAGAACAGGCCGTCGCGCTCGGGCTTGAAGGTACGGTAGTTGATGGTCTCCGGCTTCTTGATCTCGCCGTAGGACCAGGACAGAATCTTCTCAGGAGACGCGATCGAAATCCGGATCTGGTCGAAGACCTGAGCCGGAGTCGTCGGGTTGAAGAGATTCATAATTTCTTGGTTCATCGTCTTCTCCTCGCGTGCCGGTCGCCTACGGCCGCAAATTCGAAAATCACTCAATCGGGGCGCCCTGCCCTCAAGGCCTCGGGAGGGGCGCCGATGCCCGGCCGTGAAGGCCGGGCATGAAAGGTCGTATTACTCGGCTGCTTCCGACGTCGGCGCCGGTCCCACCTTGGAGTTGTGCAGGTCGACGTTGAGGCCGAGCGAGCGCATTTCCTTGACCAGCACGTTGAACGATTCCGGAATACCGGCCTCGAACGTGTCGTCGCCGCGGACGATCGCCTCGTACACCTTGGTACGGCCGGCGACGTCGTCCGACTTCACCGTCAGCATCTCCTGGAGCGTGTACGCCGCGCCGTAAGCCTCGAGCGCCCACACCTCCATTTCGCCGAAGCGCTGGCCACCGAACTGCGCCTTGCCGCCCAGCGGCTGCTGGGTAACGAGCGAGTACGGACCGATCGAACGCGCGTGGATCTTGTCGTCCACGAGATGGTGCAGCTTGAGCATGTAGATGTAGCCCACCGTCACCTTGCGATCGAAGGCATCGCCGGTACGGCCGTCATAGACGGTCGACTGACCCGAAGCGTCGAGACCGGCAAGCTTCAGCATCTCCTCGATGTCGGCTTCCTTGGCGCCGTCGAACACCGGCGTCGCGATCGGCACGCCGCGGCTCAGATTGTGGCCGAGCTCGATCAACTCGTTGTCGTTGAGCGACTTGATCGTCTCGTCCTCGCCGTAGACCTTCTTCAAGGTTTCCTTCAGCGGCTTGATGTCCTGCTTCGACAGATAGGCATCGACCGTCTGGCCGATACGCTTGCCGAGGCCGGCGCAAGCCCAGCCGAGATGGGTCTCGAGGATCTGTCCGACGTTCATGCGCGAGGGCACGCCGAGCGGATTGAGCACGATGTCGGCATGCGTACCGTCTTCGAGGAACGGCATGTCCTCGATCGGCACGATCTTCGACACCACGCCCTTGTTGCCGTGGCGGCCGGCCATCTTGTCGCCGGGCTGGATCTTGCGCTTCACCGCGACGAAGACCTTGACCATCTTCATCACGCCGGGCGGCAATTCGTCACCGCGCTGAAGCTTCTCGACCTTGTCGAGGAAGCGCTGTTCCAGCCCCTTCTTCGACTCGTCGTACTGCTTCCGCATGGCCTCGATCTCGGCCATCAGCTTGTCGTTCGGCGACGCGAACAGCCACCACTGCGACTTCGGGTACTCCTCGAGCACCGCACGGGTGATCTTGGTGTCCTTCTTGAAGCCCTTCGGGCCCGCAATGCCCTGCCGTCCCTCGAGGAGCTCGGCAAGACGGTTGTAGACGTTGCGGTCCAGGATCGCCTGCTCGTCGTCACGGTCCTTGGCCAGACGCTCGATCTCTTCCCGCTCGATCGCCAGCGCACGCTCGTCCTTGTCGACGCCGTGACGGTTGAACACGCGCACTTCCACGATCGTGCCCTGCACGCCCGGAGGAACGCGCAGCGAGGTGTCGCGAACGTCGGAGGCCTTTTCGCCGAAGATGGCGCGCAGAAGCTTTTCTTCCGGCGTCATCGGGCTTTCGCCCTTCGGCGTGATCTTGCCGACCAGGATGTCGCCGGCGCGCACTTCCGCGCCGATGTAGACGATACCGGCTTCGTCGAGGTTCTTCAGCGCTTCTTCCGAGACGTTCGGAATGTCGCGGGTGATTTCCTCAGGCCCGAGCTTGGTGTCGCGGGCCATCACCTCGAACTCCTCGATGTGGATCGAGGTGAAGACGTCTTCCTTCACGATCCGCTCGGAGAGCAGGATCGAGTCTTCGAAGTTGTAGCCGTTCCACGGCATGAACGCGACCAGCACGTTGCGGCCAAGCGCGAGCTCACCGAGATCGGTCGACGGACCGTCGGCGATGATGTCGCCCTTCTTGACGATGTCGCCGACCTTCACCAGCGGACGCTGGTTGATGCAGGTCGACTGGTTGGAGCGCTGGTACTTCATCAGACGGTAGATATCGACGCCCGACTTGGTCGGATCGAGATCTTCCGTGGCGCGGATGACGACGCGGGTCGCGTCGATCTGGTCGATCACGCCCGAACGGCGCGCCGCGATCGCGGCACCCGAGTCACGCGCAACCACGCCTTCCATGCCAGTGCCGACGAACGGCGCCTCGGCGCGAACCAGCGGCACCGCCTGGCGCTGCATGTTCGAGCCCATCAGCGCGCGGTTGGCGTCGTCGTTCTCGAGGAACGGGATCAGCGCCGCGGCGACCGAAACGAGCTGCTTCGGCGACACGTCCATGTAGTCGACCTTGTCCGGCGTCACCGGCAAGACTTCGCCGGCGTGACGGCAGACCACGAGATCCTCGGTGAAGCGGCCCTTCGGGTCGAGCGGCACGTTGGCCTGCGCGACCGTGTAGCGGCCCTCTTCCATCGCCGAGAGGTACACGACCTCGTCGGTGACGCGACCGTCCTTGACCTTGCGGTACGGCGTCTCGACGAAGCCGTACTTGTTCACGCGCGCGAAGGTCGCGAGCGAGTTGATCAGGCCGATGTTCGGACCTTCCGGCGTCTCGATCGGGCAGATGCGGCCGTAATGCGTCGGATGCACGTCGCGCACCTCGAAGCCGGCGCGCTCGCGGGTCAGACCGCCCGGTCCAAGCGCCGAGAGGCGGCGCTTGTGGGTGATCTCCGACAGCGGGTTGGTCTGGTCCATGAACTGCGAGAGCTGCGAGGAGCCGAAGAACTCGCGCACGGCGGCAGCCGCCGGCTTCGCGTTGATCAGGTCCTGCGGCATGACCGTGTCGATGTCGACCGAGGACATGCGCTCCTTGATCGCGCGCTCCATGCGCAGCAGGCCGATGCGGTACTGGTTCTCCATGAGCTCGCCGACCGAGCGCACGCGGCGGTTGCCGAGATGGTCGATGTCGTCGATCTCGCCCTTGCCGTCGCGCAAATCCACCAGCGTCTTGATGACGGAGAGGATGTCTTCCTTACGCAGCGTACGCTGGGTGTCGGGCGCATCGAGGTCGAGGCGCATGTTCATCTTGACGCGGCCGACCGCGGACAGGTCGTAGCGCTCGGCGTCGAAGAACAGCGACTGGAACATCGCCTGCGCCGAATCCAGCGTCGGCGGCTCGCCCGGACGCATCACGCGGTAGATGTCGAACAGCGCGTCCTCACGCGTCATGTTCTTGTCGGCCGAGAGCGTGTTGCGGATGTAGGCGCCGACATTGACGTGGTCGATGTCGAGCAGCGGCAGTTCCTTGTAGCCCTGCTCGTTGAGGGCCTTCATCGACTTGTCGGTGATCTCTTCACCGGCTTCCGCGTGGATCTCGCCCGTCTTCGGGTTGACGAGGTCCTCGGCGAGATAGTTGCCGACGAGCTCCTCATCGGACAGCCGCAGCGCCTTCAGGCCCTTCTCCTGCATCTGACGCGCACCGCGCACCGTGAGCTTCTTGCCGGCCTCGAGCACGACCTTGCCGGTGTCGGCGTCGATCAGGTCGTTGATGGTCGAGTAGCCGCGGAAACGGTTGGCGTCGAACGGAACGCGCCAGCCTTCCTTGGTCCGCTTGTAGAGAATCTTCTTGTAGAACGTGGACAGGATCGCCTCGCCGTCGAGGCCAAGCGCGAACATCAGCGACGTCACCGGAATCTTGCGGCGACGGTCGATACGCGCATAGACGATGTCCTTGGCGTCGAACTCGATGTCGAGCCAGGAGCCGCGATACGGGATGACGCGGGCGGCGAACAGCAGCTTGCCCGACGAATGGGTCTTGCCCTTGTCGTGGTCGAAGAACACGCCGGGCGAACGGTGCATCTGCGAGACGATGACGCGCTCGGTGCCGTTGACGATGAAGGTGCCGTTCATCGTCATGAGCGGGATGTCGCCCATGTAGACGTCCTGCTCCTTGATGTCCTTCACCGACTTCGCGCCGGTTTCCTCGTCGATATCGAACACGATGAGGCGCAGCGTCACCTTGAGGGGGGCCGCGAAGGTCATGCCGCGCTGGCGGCACTCGTCGACGTCGTATTTCGGCTGCTCGAACTCGTAGCGGACGAATTCCAGCATCGAGGTGCCCGAGAAGTCGGAGATCGGGAACACCGAGCGGAACACCGCCTGCAGGCCCTCGTCGAGACGCCCGCCCACGGGTTCGTCGACCATCAGGAACTGGTCATAGGACGCCTTCTGAACCTCGATGAGGTTCGGCATCTCGGCGACTTCCTTGATGTGTCCGAAGAACTTGCGAACGCGTTTGCGACCGGTGAATGTCTGCTGCGCCATCGTGGCCTCTCATTTCGTCGCCCGCTCCGGGCGCGCCGTCCAGGACGCGGTTGCCACCGCTCCCCGGGTTGAATTTTTCGAACCCGCTTTGGGGACCAAAAATCCAGATTCAGACCGTCATGTCCTGAATCTGTTCTTCAGACCTTCAAAACGCAAAACGACGCGCGGGGCGCATAGGCACGCCCGCCCGTCACAACGATTGTCTTCACGGACTGCAAAAGCCCGAAATAGCCTGCTCTCCCAACGGCTTACAGGGAATCCGGCATCCCTGCCCACCGCGCTTTCGTGCTGTCGAACCGATATGGGGCGACAATAGTCGAGATTCGAGGGGTTAACCTTCAAATCCCAACACTTTTTCGTGTTCGGCCTGCGTCGGGATGTTCCGTCGCACGCCTTTTGCATATTGCCCACCCCTTAGATGGGTGGTCCGAGACCCCGGGCTTCGCTGATGCTCGCCCGGGATCTCGCGCCAGTAAGCGTTGCTTACTTGAGCTCGACCTTCGCGCCAGCCTTCTCGAGCTGGACCTTGAGCTTCTCGGCCTCGTCCTTGTTCACGCCTTCCTTGACAGGCTTCGGCGCGCCCTCGACGAGATCCTTTGCTTCCTTCAGGCCCAGGCCGGTGATGGCGCGGACTTCCTTGATGACCTCGATCTTCTTCTCGCCGGCGGCGGCGAGAACGACCGTGAACTCGGTCTTCTCTTCGGCCGGAGCGGCGGCAGCGCCACCACCAGCCGGGCCGGCCACGGCGACAGCCGCGGCAGCCGAAACGCCCCACTTCTCTTCGAGGAGCTTCGCGAGTTCGGCAGCTTCGAGCACGGTGAGGCTCGAGAGGTCGTCAACGATCTTCTGCAAGTCAGCCATTGTTCAGTTTCCTTGAGTGTAAGTCTGGTTCGGGTTTGAGTTTTGCGAAGGGCGTCAGGCCGCTTCGCCCTTTGAGGCATGAGCCTGGATGACGCGCGCGAGCTTGCCCGCGGGCGCATTGGCGAGCTGAGCGATCTTGGTCGCCGGGGCCACAAGAAGGCCGACGATCTTGGCGCGCAGTTCATCAAGCGACGGCAGCGAGGCAAGTGCCTTCACGCTGTCGACATTCAGGACGGTCTTTCCCATCGAGCCGCCAATGATGACGAACTTTTCGTTCGTCTTGGCGAATTCGACGGCGACCTTCGGCGCCGCTACCGGATCGTTCGAAGTGGCGATCACGGTCGGTCCCTTCAGCATGGGGCCGATGGCAACGACGTCAGTGCCTTCAAGAGCAATTTTGGCGAGACGGTTCTTCGAGACCTTCACCGAGGCGCCAGCCTGCTTCATCTGCATACGCAGCTTCTGCATCTGGGCAACGGTCAGGCCGGAATATTGAGCAACGACCGCGACGCTCGTGGTCTTGAAGACCCCATTGAGCTGTTCGACCGCTTCCTTTTTTGCCGCTCGTTCCACAGCAAGCTCTTTCCGGTTGGCGGTCATCGCGAGAAGCGGGACCGCCGGGTTGCACCCATCGCCCCACCCAAAACCTGAACCTCGGGGCCAAAACC
This sequence comes from Bradyrhizobium sp. 604_D8_N2_3, assembly GCF_051810765.1. Taxonomy (NCBI): domain Bacteria; kingdom Pseudomonadati; phylum Pseudomonadota; class Alphaproteobacteria; order Hyphomicrobiales; family Nitrobacteraceae; genus Bradyrhizobium; species Bradyrhizobium sp. 604_D8_N2_3. The sequence goes on from NZ_JBPWPM010000001.1 coordinate 5,714,074, forward strand.
CCTAGGACACGCGCCGGGCGAGACGACAATTCAAAGCCTGCCCTCCGGGAGCCCTTAAGGCCCACGGCGTGTCGAGGTCCGAACCAGACCCGTTTCGCAAGCCAGCCGTTAAAGCTGGGCGCGAAGTGAAATCCGGTCTTCACCCGTCTATGCAGGCCATGCGATTAAGCCGTTGAGAAATCGAAATTTCCCGCGGGCGCCTGCAGTCTTGGACAGGACGAGGTCAGCCGGCGAACCGCCCGACCCCTGCCCGCACTCCACCAACCGACGGGTTTTCCTTCCTTTTCGGGCAAATCCTCACGGACGTCCTGAAAAGGAATGATCTCCTGTCTTGTCGGGTTTTCGGAATGCGTGCACGAACGCGCCAGCCGAGGCCGGCACGTCCGGAAGCGGTTCTTTAACCGCTCGGAGCCCGCTTGCCAAGAGCAAAATTCACACCAGTTCCAATCCGTTGCCGGCCGGGCTTGAGGCGGCCCGACAAGGGCCGATTCAGGCCGATTTGACCCCATATGGCAGCGGTTTGCCCGCGAAGAACTCCGTCAGGTTCGCTAGCACGCAGTTCTGCATGGCGACGTGCGATTCGAGGGTGTGGCCGCCGATATGCGGGGCGAACACGACGTTGGGGAGCGCCGTCAGCGCGTCGGGGGCGTGCGGTTCCTTCTCGAAGACGTCGAGGCCGGCGCCGGCGATCGTCCTGTCGGTCAGGGCCGCAACCAGGGCCTTCTCGTCGATCACTGAGCCGCGGGAGATGTTGACGACATAGCCGTGCTCCCCGAGTCGCCCGAGGATATCGGCGTTGACGACGTGCTGGGTCTCGGCCCCTGCCCGGACCGCGATCATCAGCACGCTGCACCAGTCGGCCAGCGCCTCCAGCGTCGGGAAATATTGATAGGGCAGATCGTATTTGCTGCGGCTGAAATAGCCGACCTCGCTCTCGAAGGCGGCGCAGCGCGCCGCGATCTTGCGGCCGATCTCGCCCATGCCGTAGACGCCGATACGGCGGCCGGGCATGCCGGCCTGCGGGCGCATCATCGGCGACTGCTTTGACGACGCCCAATCGCCGCTGCGGACATATTGGTCGGCAACCAGGATCCGCCGCGTCGTTGCCAGCATCAGGGTCATCGCGATGTCGGCAACCGAGGCGGCATTGGCGCCGGGGCTGTGGCCGACCGCGATGTTGCGGGCGGCAGCCGCCTTGAGGTCGACGCCGTCATAGCCGGTTCCGTAGCAGACGATGGCGCCGAGTTTTGGAAACAGGTCCATCGCCTCTGCGCCGAGCGGCGAGCCGCCGGCCGTCAGCATCGCGCGGATGCCGCTGAGCTCCGCCACCGGAAACACATCACGAGCTGGCTTGCCGCCGGTGTCGAGCAGCTCGAACCGCTCGGCGAAGCGCGCCATCATCGTCTTGGGGAAGCGCGAATAGATCAGGACCTTGTCAGCCATTGTTCTTGTTTCCAGTAAACGCCGCCACAAACGACGAAGGGCGGAATCGGTTGCCCAATTCCGCCCCTCGCCTCATGCAATTTCCAAACCTCAGCCGAGGCAAGCCTTAACCGAGAATGGTGCCCGGCTCGACCTTCACGCCGGGGCCCATCGTCGAGGACACCGCAACGCGCTGGATGTAGGTGCCCTTGGAGCCAGCCGGCTTCGCCTTCGAGACAGCATCGGCCAGGGCCTTGATGTTCTCGACCAGCTTCTCCTCGGAGAACGAGGCCTTGCCGACGCCGGCCTGCAAAATGCCGGCCTTCTCGACGCGGAACTCGACCGAGCCGCCCTTGGCCCCCTTCACCGCACCGGTGACGTCCATGGTCACGGTGCCGATCTTCGGGTTCGGCATCAGGCCGCGCGGGCCGAGCACCTTACCGAGACGGCCGACCAGCGGCATCATGTCGGGGGTGGCGATGCAGCGGTCGAAATCGATCGAGCCGTTCTGCACCTTCTCGACCAGGTCTTCTGCGCCGACGACGTCGGCGCCAGCAGCCTTGGCTTCGTCAGCCTTGGCACCGCGGGCGAACACGCCGACGCGGAGCGTACGGCCGGTGCCGTTCGGCAGGGTAACCACGCCGCGGACCATCTGGTCGGCGTGACGCGGATCAACGCCGAGATTGATCGCGACCTCGATGGTCTCGTCGAACTTCGCCTTGGCGCGTTCCTTGACCATCTTGATGGCGTCCGCGAGCGGGTAAAGCTTTTCGCGGTCAACACCTTCGCGGGCTTTGTTCAAACGCTTTCCGATTGCCATGACCGCTTACCCCGCCACTTCCAGACCCATCGAACGGGCAGAGCCCTCGACCATCTTCATGGCCGACTCGATGGAATCGCAATTGAGATCCTTCATCTTCTTCTCGGCGATCTCGCGCACCTGCGCCTTGGTCACCTTGCCGGCCTTGTCGCGGCCCGGCGCCTTCGAGCCGGACTGGATCTTGGCGGCCTGCTTGAGGAAGAAGGACATCGGGGGCGTCTTCATCTCGAACGTGAACGAACGATCGGCGTAGATCGTGATCACGACGGGAATCGGGGTGTTCTTCTCTTCCTTCTGGGTCTGGGCGTTGAACGCCTTGCAGAACTCCATGATGTTGAGACCGCGCTGACCAAGCGCGGGACCGATCGGGGGCGAAGGATTCGCCGCACCGGCCGGGACCTGAAGCTTCAGGTATCCGGTCACTTTCTTTGCCATGTATCACTCCTGTTGTGCCGGCAGGGCCAGCGGTTTCAGGTTCGTGGTCTGGGTCGGATGCGGCTGGCAACCGCCCTCTCCCTCCCACGGCCTCTTGCTAGCGTGAGACCGAAGCCTCACGCCTCAATCGATCAGACCTTCTCGACCTGACCGAATTCCAGTTCGACCGGCGTGGCGCGGCCGAAGATCGACACCGCGACCTTCACGCGCGAGCGCGCCTCGTCGATTTCCTCGACCACACCCGAGAACGAGGCGAACGGGCCATCGGCCACGCGCACGTTCTCGCCAATCTCGAACGACACCGACGCCTTCGGCCGTTCCACGCCCTCCTGCACCTGGTGCAGGATGCGCATGGCCTCGGCTTCCGAGATCGGCATCGGCTTGTTCTCGGCGCCGAGGAAGCCCGTGACCTTCGGGGTGTTCTTGATCAGATGAAACGCCTCGTCGGTCAGCTTCATCTTCACCAGCACGTAGCCCGGGAAGAACTTGCGCTCGGCGTCGATCTTGCGGCCGCGGCGCACTTCCGTGACCTTCTCGGTCGGAACCAGCACCAGCTCGAACAGCTCTTCGAGCCCGCGCTGCTTGGCCTGCTCGCGGATCGATTCGGCGACCTTCTTCTCGAAGTTCGAGTAGGCGTGGACGATGTACCAGCGCTTGTCGGTCGATTGGGTTGCAGCGGCTGTTGCCATCAGTGAATGCCCAAAAGGAAGGTGATGAGGTAACGGATGATCTGGTCGGCGGCGAAGAAGAATATCGAGGCCACGGCGACCATCACGAACACCATGATGGTGGTGATCGTGGTCTCACGACGGGTCGGCCAGGTGACCTTGGCGGTCTCCGAGCGCACTTCCTGCAAAAACTTGAACGGGCTGACTGCCATCGTTTGATGTCCAACGTCCGTCGACAGACGCGAATGAATTTCAGGGATCCGAACAGCCGCCGTTGGCCCAGCCCTCTGTCTCGAAGGATGAGCCGGGAAACCGGGCTCGATTGTTCGGGGATTTCAAAGCCGCGCCGGAAATCCGCGTTTAACGGGCCGGCTGCGAGTGCGGGGTAGATACTGCGGATGAGGCCAAAGGTCAAGGTGTGGGCTGGCCGGGACACGCGCGGCCGAGGCCAGCGGACCCGATCCGGATCAAGGGCTTACCCGGTCCGCATGATCCACGGTCCGAGCTTGTCGGCCCGTCGCCGTCCTGCCTGTCGATTCTGATTGTCTGGGATTAGCTGGCAGGAGTGGCAGGGCTCGAACCTGCGACCCCCGGTTTTGGAGACCGGTGCTCTACCAATTGAGCTACACTCCTACGGACCCTCGCGTCGCCACGCGGATCAGGGGCGCTTTCAAGCACAGGGGACGGCTCGTTTGCAAGGGTGAAGCGCGCTGGCTTCGCTTGTTTGTGCCGCGCCTTCTGGGCCACAGTTCATTCCCGATAATAATGTGCCCCCGGGAGTGAACATGACTGCCACAGCCGCCGCCCAAGCCGCCACCACGCCGAAAACCCCGCCTTTGCCCGAGGCCAGGCCGGAAACGCTGGGTCTGTCGCGCCCTCGCCTCCAGGCGATGTCGGACGCCTTCAAACGCGAGATCGACAAGGGAACCATTCCCGGGGTGACCGTGCTGGTCGCCCGGCGCGGCCAGGTCGGCTGGTTCGAGGCGCTCGGCAAGCAGAGCCCGGTGGGGGCCGCGCCGATGGCGCTTGATTCGATCTTCCGGATCTTCTCGATGACCAAGCCGATCGTGTCGGTCGGCATCATGGCGCTGGTCGAGGATGGCCACCTCCTGCTCGCCGATCCCGTCGCCAAGTTCATTCCGGAGTTCGCGGACCAGAAGGTCGGCGTGGTCAGCGGCGGCAAGCTGGAACTGGTTCCGCCCCGGCGGCCGATGACGGTGCAGGACCTGCTCCGCCACACCTCTGGTCTCACTTATGAGCACCAGGGCGACGGCCCCGTGCACAAGCTCTACCAGGAGTCCCGCGTCCGCAGCCGCAAGATCACCAATGCCGAGCATGCCGCGCTGGTGGCAAGCTTCCCGCTGGTCTGCCATCCCGGCGACCAGTTCAACTACAGCCGCTCCACCGACATCCTCGGCCACATCATCGAGGTCGTCAGCGGCAAATCGCTCGGCGCCCTCCTCACTGAGCGCATCCTCGCGCCGTTGCAGATGACTGAAACCGCCTTCTCCACCAGCGAAGCCAATGCCGGCCGGCTCGCTCAGCCGTTCGAAGCCGATCCCTGGACCGGCGACAAGGTCGCGCTGTTCAACATGCTCGAGCAGCCGGTGATGGAGTCCGGCGGCGGCGGCCTGGTCTCGACCACGATGGACTATGCCCGCTTCGCGCTGATGCTGCGCAACGGCGGCACGCTCGACGGCAACAGGATCATCGGCCGCAAGACGCTGGAGCTGATGGCATCCGATCACCTTGGGCCGCACGTTGTGACCAACGGCACGCTGCTGTCGCCGGGCCACGGCTTCGGCCTCGGCTTCGCCGTGCGCCGCGAGGCCGGCATCGCGCCGTTCCCCGGCAGCGTCGGCCAGTATTTCTGGAGCGGCATTGCAGGGACGTTCTTCTGGATCGACTCGAAGGAGGATCTGTTCACGGTGTTCATGAGCCAGGGCCCGGGGCAGCGCGACCACACGCGGACGTTGGTGCGGGATCTGGTTTACGCGGCGGTGGACTGACGCGGCGACGGTTAGATGCGGCGCTGCATCTCCGCGCTCACCGTCATGCCCCGCGACCCGGCTACGCCAAGGCTTCGCCGGGGCTCAGGTCCAGGGCCGCCGAAGCTTTAGCGTAGGCGGCAAGCGGGGCATCCAGTACGCCGCGGCGGATGTGGTGAAAGCGAGCTCTCTAACGCCGGCCTCTGGGATACTGGGTCGCCCGCCCCAGTGCGCAATTGCGCACAAGGCGGGCGATGACAGCTGTGTGTGGGCGGGCTGGGTGCCCCTTCCCTCCCACGCAACGGCTCAACTAATCGTCGCGCCGCCGTCGATCACCATGGTCTGGCCGGTCATGAAGTCGCCGGCCTTCGATCCCAGGAACACGGCGGCGCCGGCGATCTCGTCGGGGATGCCGATGCGGAGCAGCGGCGAGCGCGAGGTCGAGGCCTTCAAATTCTCCGGATTGTCCCACAGTGCCTTGGCAAAATCGGTCTTGATCAGACCGGGCGCGATGCAGTTCACGCGGATGTTGTGCTTGCCGTATTCGCAGGCGAGGTTGCGCGCGAGCTGCATGTCGGCGGCCTTGGAGATCGCGTAGGCGCCGAGGATGGTCGAGCCCTTCAGGCCGCCAATCGAGGACACGATGATGACCGAGCCGTCCTTGCGCTCGATCATCTGCGGCACCACCATCGAGATCAGCCAGTTGTTGGCGACGATGTTGTTGTCGAGAATCTTCCTGAACTGATCGTCGGAGATGCCGGCGAGCGGACCGTAGTACGGGTTCGACGCGGCGTTGCAGACCAGCACGTCGATCTTGCCGAAGGCGCGGTTGCTCTCGTCGATGAGGTTTTGCAGATTCTCCTTCGACGAGATGTTGGCAGCGATCGCAACCGCCGTGCCGTTGCCGAACTTGTCGTTGATGCCCTTCGCGACCTGGTCGCAGACGTCGGCCTTGCGCGAGGAGATCACGACCTTGGCGCCGTGCTCGGCCATGCGCTCGGCGATCGCAAGCCCGATGCCGCGCGTCGAGCCGGTGATGACGGCGACTTTCCCCTTCATGTCGAACAAGGTCATGGTTTCCTCCCAGAGTGCGTTTTGATTGGCTTGAAGCTTACGCCGCGTCCGCACGAGCGGACAATGGCGTCAGGCGAGCTTCTTGACTTCCGGCCCCGCCAGCTGATGCATCTCGGCGTGCGCGTCATCAGCGATCCACGGCTGCTGGTTGACCATCGGCAGTCGCCAGACCGAGCGTTCGGGGCTTGAGAAATAATCGAGCCGCGTGATCGAGCAGTTGTCGATGTCGAACGAGAGTGCCCGCTCTACCTGGCCGTCGAGTGCGAGGCCGATCGCCGCCTTGATGGTGCCGCCATGCGCAACCGCAATCACGTCCTGCCCGGCCGCCTCGTTGTTGATCCGCTCGACGGTGCGGCGCGTGCGGTTGTAGAGATCCATGAAGCTTTCACCGCCGGGCGCGGGCTCGTTGATATCGGCGAACCAGCTCGCGCCGACGGGGCGGCTGGCGATGAACTGGGCGCGGTTCATGCCCTGCCAGCGGCCGAGATTCTGTTCGGCCAGGTCTGCTTCCCATTTCATCGATGCGGGCCTTGGGAAGCCGGCCGCCCAGATCGCTTCCGCGGTCTGGTGGGTGCGCATCAGATTGCTCGAATACCAGACCGCCTTGCGTGGCAGCACCTTGGCAACAGCGTTGAACACGTAGGTATCGCTGGTATCGCAGGCGAGATCGCTCTGGCCGTAAATGTTGCCGCCGTCATTGCGCACCGGCGCATGACGGACCCACCACCACCGCGTCGTGACCACTTTGGGCTTGTCTGTGCCTGTCATCGAAACTCTTCCATCCCGTGTGATGTCGCTGTACGTCAGGTGTGAACGTGTCTCAAGACACTTTACCGTTTGAAATCTTGTTTGAAATTCCGTTGCGCGGCAAGCGTCGCGCAGCATACCAAAGGGAGAAACGCATGGGCCGTCTGCAAGGCAAATCCGTCATCATCACCGGCGCCGGCAGCGGCATCGGCCGCGCCGCCGCACTCCTCTTCACCAGGGAAGGCGCCAAGCTGATCGCGGTCGATCGCACCGAGGCGGTGAAGGAGACCGTCGACGAGGTGAAGAAGGCCGGCGGTGTCGCGGAAGCCATGGTGGCGGATGCGGGCTCCGAAAAGGACGTCATGGCCGTCATCGACAAGGCGGTGAAGACGCACGGCCGGCTCGACGTGATCTGGGCCAATGCCGGCGTTTCCGGCGGGCTCGTGCCGCTCGGCGAGCAGACCGTGGAACAGTGGCAGGAGGTGCTGCGCGTCAACCTGATCGGCCCGTTCCTCGCGGTGAAGCATGCGATGCCGCACATGGTGAAGCAGCAATCCGGCGCGATCGTGCTCACGGCGTCCGTCGCGGGCCTCAAGGCCGGCGCCAGCGGACATCCCTATGCGGCGAGCAAGGCCGGCGTGATCAGCCTGGTGCAGACCACAGCGTATTCGCTCACCGGCACCGGCGTGCGCATCAACGCGGTGTGTCCGGGCCTGATCGAGACCGGCATGACCAAACCGATCTTCGACCGCGCCAAGGAGCGCGGCACCCAAGACAAAATCGGCCAGCTCAATCCGTTGAAGCGCCCCGGCCAGCCGCACGAGCTCGCGGCGATGGGGCTGTTCCTGGCCAGCGACGAAGCATCGTATGTCAACGGCCAGGCGTTCCCGGTTGACGGTGGTTTGACGGCGTCGATGCCGTATACGGGCAAGCCGGTTTAGCACGCGCTCTCTCGTGTCCCGGACGCGCTGCAACGCCTCTTGGCGTTGCAGCGCAGAGCCGGGACCCAGAAAGCCGCGGCAACCGCTGTTGCATGGGCCCCGGCTCTGCAGCGCATCACTTCGTGCTGCGCTGCGTCCGGGGCACGAGATCGTTGTTGAATGACCGGCATGGGCTCGCATCCTCGCGGCTTGTTTCGCCCGAGCTTTGCTTGGTCGCCTCACCCCCAATTGAAAGAGGGCGCAGGGAAGGCCGGGAGCCGGTTGGCTCCCATTGTCCGCTATGCCATGAGTAGTTTGCGCTACAATGCACAGCGGGTAACAGGGCAACCGGAGCATCCCGGCCTTCCCTGCGCAGTGGTTGGAACGGCTTATGTCGTGCTCTCCCCGGGGAGCGTTGCACTATTGCCCCCGTCGCCGTTGCGGATGGCTGATGCGCATGCCCGGTCGGGCTGCCACATCACCGCAAGACTTGGCGCACAGACCCCGGGCGCCAGGACGACACGATTTGGCCGTACGCCGATCACATCTGTCGTTGGCGCGAGGTCTTCGCTCACGGTCGCCCGCCCTGCGAAGCTTTTCGCACCGATGTGGCCCACGTCCACCGCCGCCCGGCCCGCGTTCGTGACGATCGCGATACGCCCCTCTTCCTTGGGCCGGGTTGCGGCGACAGATACGCCGTTTCCGAATTTCGGTAAAGTGGAATATTTTCGCGAGTACACATTGACCGAGAGTTTGAGTGTTTTGCCCGACGGGCAACGCAAGGTCTTGTAGACTGGAGATATTGTAGCCCGGCTGGAGCGAAGCGTAATCCGGGGTTTGCGCCCCCGGACATAGTGGCCCCGGATTTCGCTTCGCTCCATCCGGGCTACGATGCCGATTTGGCCTACGAAGCCAGCGCTGCGACAAACAACCCGCTCGCGACCACCGACGCAACCGTCCGCACGTGGTTCCAGAACGTCCAGTCCTTCAGATACGCCGCCCACACCGCGCCAGCCTCCGGCGCGGACGGCTGCAACGCGGCGAGCGCGTTGTTGAGCGGGACGTTGAACACCATCGTCACCACGAACATGCCGATGACGTAGAGGCCGCCGCCGGCGATCATGCTCACTGCCCCCGGCTCGCTGACGCGCAACGTCCCCATCACCACCAGCGCCGCACCCACCACCGTCGTGCCGAGAAACAGCGGCATGAACAGCGAGCGCACGATGTCGACATTGATCGCGTTCATCACGGCGATGCCGGCGGCCTGATCGAGCCGGCCGAGCGCGGCCATGATGAAGGTCGAGAAGGCGAAATAGATTCCGGCCATGAGGCCGCAGCCGATCGCCGAAAACCAGAGCAGTCCGGTCGTAAAACCCTGCCACATGCCGCAGCTCCCTATAATACGATAAACTCTCGTATTTGATAAATGCGATAAACTCTCTTATTTTTGACGTCAAGCGCGGATGGCGGGAATCAGGATGCCGGAACGGAAAAGCAGGACGGACAAGACGACGCACGCGGCCGCGCGACGCACGCCGCTGGTGCCGACGCAGGAGCGAAGCCGCGAACGCTTCGACCGCATCCTGACCGCTGCGGCCGAGATCCTCACCGAGAAAGGCAGCGACGCCTTCCGGATGAGCGACATCGTCGAGCGCACCGGCATCGCGTTCGGCTCGCTCTATCAATATTTTCCGGACAAGAGCACGGTGATCGGGACGCTCGCCGAGCGGTGCAATGTCATCGGCCGCGAATGCGTCCAGCGCGACCTCGCCGAGATGAAGAAGCTGTCCGACCTGCACGCTGCGCTATGCCGCATCACCGACGGCTATGACCAGATGTTCCGCGAACATCCCGTGATGCATCGCATCTGGCAGGCGACGCAGGCCGACCGAAGCTTGCAGAAGATCGACGAGGAGGATGTGGCTTTTCTCGCCGGCCTCCTACGCGAGGCGCTCAAGCGTGTCGCGCCGAAACAGCCCGCCACCGCCCTCACCTCCTTCTCGCAACTGGCGATGATCCAGATCGCGGCCGCGGTTCGTCACGCCATCGCCTTGCCGCCGGCGGAGGCGCGGCGTACGCTTGAGCTGTTCAAGCGAATGCTGCCGAAAGATCTCTCCGCACTCGGCTAAAGCACCCCTCGCGACCGGATTTGCCCGAACCGCCACTCCATTGGTATGTTTCGTGCAAGCCGCGAAGCCATCCTCCATCTCATGAACGAGACAATGCCCAACCCGATTTTCCCGAGTTCACGACCCGATCGCATTCGCAACCTCCTCGCCGACCTCGTCGGCTTCGACACCGTCAGCGACCGCACCAATCTGCCCTTGATTGCCCATATCGAGAGCTATCTCGCTTTCCTCGGTGTCAAGGGCGAGCGCATCGTCGACGACACCGGCCAGAAGGCCTCGCTCTGGGTCACGATCGGACCGGAGGACCGTCCAGGCCTCGTGCTGTCGGGACACACAGACGTCGTGCCGGTCGTGGGCCAGGACTGGAGCCACGATCCGTTCAAGCTGGTCGAGCGCGACGGCAAGCTCTACGGCCGCGGCACCACCGACATGAAGGGTTTTGTCGCGGTGTGCCTCGCCATGGTGCCGGAGATGCTGGAAGCGAAGCTGACGACGCCGATCCATCTCGCCATCTCCTATGACGAGGAGATCGGCTGCGTCGGCGTGCGGCCGATGCTGCGCGAGGTCGCGAAGAAGAAGATCAAGCCGCTCGGCGCCTTCATCGGCGAGCCGACCGAGATGAAGGTCATCATCGGCCACAAGGGCAAGCACGGCGTGCGCGCGACATTCCGTGGTCTCGCCCGCCACTCCTCGATCGCGCCTGACGGCGTCAACGCGATCGAATACGCGGCCGAGTTGATCACCGAAATCCGTCGCCGTGCCGTGAAGCTTGCGGCCGCGCGATCGAATGACAGCCTCTACGACGTTCCGCATTCGACGCTGCTCACCAGCATCGTGCATGGCGGCGCCGCGCTGAACATCGTGCCCGATACCTGCACGGTGGATTTCGAATGCCGCGGCATCGGCATCACCGAGTCGCGCGAGGTGACGGATGCGATCGTCGCCTGGGCCAAGGCCGAGCTCGAGCCGGAGATGAAGAAGCAACATCCCGAGTGCGGCATCGATTTCGAGGAGATCCTCGATTATCCCGCGCTCGACACCGATGCCGATGCCGCGATCGTCACGCTGGCAAAAAGCCTCGCCGGGCGCAACGACCACGCCAAGGTCGCCTTCGGCACCGAGGCGAGCCTGTTCGCCAGCATGGCGGATATCCCGTCGGTGGTGATCGGCCCCGGCGCGATCGCGCAAGCGCATACGCCCGACGAGTTCGTGGCGATGGCGGAGCTGGAGAAATGCGCAGGCTTCGTGGAAAGGCTGATCGCGCATTGTGTGAAGGGCTGACCCGTAGGGTGGGTTAGCTTAGCGCAGCGTAACCCGCCACTTCTGTTGCCCGTGCGAATGGCGGACAATGATGCGCCTTTGCCCACCCTGCGGGAGCTGATTTGCCCGACAGGCAAGGCTCCCTTCTGCTAGGCTCCAGACTCTCGCCTAACTGAAGGGAGAACTCCATGAAGGCCATCGCACTGGGCGCACTCGGGGCCACGCTGGTTGCGGCCGCCGCTCCCGCCGCGCCGCTCAACGCAACGACGATCGGCTCTGCCGAAATCTCCGACGTCGACCAAGTCGGTCTGATCTGCAACGAGTATTATGGACGCTGCTGGCGGACCCGGGGACGCTATGTCCTGCGCTACTTTGACGACCCCAGCTACTTCCCCGGCAGGGGCTACAACTACTACGCCGGTCCCGGCTATTACGATCGCGGATACGGCGGCTACTACGTCGGACCGAGGTTCACCATTCGCGCCCGGTAGCAGGCCAATCACCATCAGAGCGGCGCTCGACGCCGTCGCGTCGAAGAAGAAGGGCATGAACAGCGAGCGCAGGATGTCGACATCGATGGCGTTCATCGCCGCAACCGTTCAGAGCGTAGCCCGCATGAGCGTTAGCAACATGCGGGACCGCCGTCCCGGGTGTCGCTGCGCTCACCCGGGCTACGGGAGCACGCGTTCCTCATCGCTCCTGCAACGCCAGCCGCACGCCGACAGCGCAGTAGATGGTCCCGACCACCTTGCCCTGCCATTTCACCACGGCCGGATGGCGGCGCAGGAGATTGCCCAGACGACCGGCGCCGACGGCGAACACCACGGTGCTGACGAGACCCAGCAGCACGAAGACGATGCCGAGGATCGCAAGCTGAAGTGCGATCGAACCGTGCTCCGGCCTCACGAATTGCGGCAGGAACGCAAGGAAGAACAGCGCGGTCTTGGGATTGAGCACTTCGGTCAGCACGGCCTGCCGGAAGGCCCGGCCCGCGCCGATCGCGGGCGCGCCGCCGTTCAGCTCGACCGGCGCCTTGTCGAGCATCGCGCGAATGCCGAGATAGATCAGGAACGCAGCGCCCGCATATTTAACGATGCTGAACAGCAGCGCAGAGGTCGCGATGATCGCCGAAAGACCGACGATCGCCATCGAAGTGTGGATCAAGTCACCGGCCGCAATCCCCGCGCCGGTCGCGATGCCGACCTTCGTTCCCGAGCTAACCGCGCGCGCCATGGTGAGCAGCGTCGCAGGCCCGGGAATGAAGACAAAACCGAGTACGATGAGGATGTAGGTGATGAGGGTGGCGTGATCGATCATGTGGCTGGCCGTTCTTTCACTGATGTCGCTACGACAGCGGTGTCATGCCCCGGCTTGACCGGCGCATCCAGTACGCCGCGGCTCCTCTGCGTCCACGCGCTGTCTCTGGGATACTGGATTGCCCGCTTTCGCGGGCAATGACACCGAAAGTGTGGAGACGGCGAACCACAAAGCGAAAAGGCGCGGCCATCAGCCGCGCCTTTGTGTGTCTAAACCGCGCCCGCCTTCTGCGCGTACTCCCACGACGCCTTCGACAGCGGCACGGTGCGCTTGGCTGACTCCAGCGCCTTGGCATTGGCGGCGGTGCCGTCGCGAACGCGGCCGGCGATGCCCTGGGTGATGCCGGCGAGGCGGAACAGGTTGTAAGCAAAATACCAGTTGAGATCAGGCACCGTCATCTTGGTGACGTTGCAATAGATCTGCGCGGCCTCTTCCACGCTTGGGATGTTGAGCGCCTTGAGGTCGGCGCCCTCCAGGCCCGGCATGATCCACTGCATCAACAGATAGGTGAAGTCGGCCATGGGATCGCCAAGCGTCGACAGCTCCCAGTCGAGCACGGCCTGCACGCGCGGTTCCGTCGCGTGGAAAATCATGTTGTCGAGGCGATAGTCGCCGTGGACGATCGAGACGCGCGCCTGCTCCGGCACGGTTTTGGGCAGCCATTCGGCGACCTTCTCGAACTCCGGAATGTGCTGCGTCTCGGACGCCCGGTACTGTTTGGTCCAGCGGTCGATCTGCCGCGCAAAGTAGTTGCCGGGCTTGCCGAACTCGCCGAGGCCGATCGCTACGGGATCGTACATGTGGAGTTTTGCCAGCGTCTCGATCTTGCTGGTGAATATCTTGCGGCGGTCCTCCGGCGTCTGGCTCGGCAGCGTCGGATCCCAGAACACCCGGCCGTCCTCCATCGACATGATGTAGAAGGCGGCGCCGATGATGCTGTCGTCCTGGCACAGCGCGTAGGCGCGCGCGACCGGAAAACCCTGCTTTCCAAGGGCTGCGATGACGCGATATTCGCGATCGACCGCGTGCGCCGACGGCAGCAATTTGCCGAACGGCTTTCGGCGCATCACATATGAGCGGTTCGGCGTGTTGAGCCGGTAGGTCGGATTGGACTGGCCGCCCTTGAACTGGAGGACGACCAGCGGGCCCTCATAGCCTTCGACGTTGTCGCGCATCCAGGCTTCGAGCCGCATCTCGTCGAAGCGATGACGCTCCTCGACCGGCTTGGTGCCCGAGAATTCTTCGTCTTTCCTGACGCCGTCAGCCACGATGACGCTCCCTCTTCAGTCCGAACATGATCCTAATCGGTAACCGCTGACGCACTTGCGTCAAGCGGTCACCGAATGCGGATCAGCCCTGTCGTCTTTTTCAAGTCGGGAGCGCCGCAGGGCTCTCCCTCTTAATGCTTGGGAGAATTGGCATACTTCCGAACTTCGAGCCTTGCAATGGCGCGATTGTGCACCTCGTCCGGACCGTCGGCGAGCCGCAGCGTGCGGATGCCGGCGTAGTCCTTGGCAAGACCCGCTTCGTCCGAAACGCCTGCGCCACCAAAGGCCTGGATCGCCTCGTCGATGATCTTCAGCGCCATGTTGGGGGCTGCGACCTTGATCATCGCGATCTCGGCCTGCGCGGTCTTGTTGCCGACCTTGTCCATCATGTCGGCAGCCTTGAGGCAGAGAAGACGCGTCATCTCGATGTTGGTGCGGGCCTCGCCGATGCGCTGCTCCCACACGCTGTGCTCGACGATCTTCTTGCCGAAGGCGGTGCGCGACATCAGCCGCTTCACCATCTTCTCCAGCGCTTCCTCTGCCTTGCCGATGGTGCGCATGCAGTGATGGATGCGGCCGGGACCGAGGCGGCCCTGCGCGATCTCGAAGCCGCGGCCTTCACCGAGCAGGATGTTCTCCTTCGGCACGCGCACGTTCTCGAGCAGCACCTGGGCGTGGCCGTGCGGCGCATCGTCGAAGCCGAACACCGGCAGCATTTTCTCGACCTTGATGCCGGGGGTGTCGAGCGGAACCAGGATCTGCGACTGCTGCTGATGCTTGGCCGCCTTGAAATCGGTCTTGCCCATCAGGATCGCGATCTTGCAGCGGGGATCGCCGACGCCGGACGACCACCATTTGCGGCCGTTGATGACGTAGTGATCGCCATCCTTCTCGATGCTGGTCTCGATGTTGGTGGCGTCGGACGAGGCGACCGCCGGTTCCGTCATCAGGAACGCCGATCGGATCTCGCCGTCCATCAGCGGACGCAGCCATTTGCGCTTCTGCTCCTTGGAGCCGTAGCGCATGAACACTTCCATGTTGCCGGTGTCGGGCGCCGAACAGTTGAACACTTCCGAAGCCCAGGAGATGTGGCCCATCTGCTCCGACAGCAGCGCGTATTCGAGATTGGTCAATCCCGCGCCGCGGAATTCGTCGTCCTCATGCTCGTTCGGCGGCATGAACATGTTCCAGAGGCCTTCGGCCTTCGCCTTCTTCTTGAGGTCCTCCAGAACCGGGATCACCTTCCAGCGCTCGCCGCTGTGATCCTGCTCGTTATAGATCGGCACCGCCGGACGCACGTGCTTGGTCATGAACGACTGCACGCGGTCGAGCCATTCCTTCTGCTTGGGGGACAGATCGAAATCCATGGGACGCTCCTCGGTCTCTCTTTGCAAAGCTGTTTTGCGCCGGACTGTCCTCCCGCCGCACGCGCCCCGCAAGCGCGAATGCTTGCGGACGCCTCGGAACCGGCTCGCGCGTTGCGAACGAGTCTCGATTGCGGATTGACTTTCTCCGGCCTTCAAACGATAGTTTCATACAAGTGTTTGAATTGCAACTCCCTCCCCGAGGGGCATCCATGGCCAGCGATCATACGAGGTCTGCCATTCTCGCCGCCGCCGAACGGCTTTATGCCGATCGCGGCTTTGGCGACGTGACGCTGCGCGACATCGTCGCGGAGGCCAACGTCAACCTCGCGGCGGTGAATTATCATTTCGGCTCGAAGGACGAATTGATCGCGGAGCTGTTCGTCTCGCGCTCGATCGCCACCAACCGCGAACGCCTGCGCGAATTGAAGGCCGCGGAAGAACAAGGCGGCGGTCGTGCGCCGATCGAGGTGATCTTGCGCGCCCTGGTCGGCCCGACCTTGCGCGGCTGCCTTGGTCCGGAAAACCAGCGATCCACCGCGGCGCGCTTCATGATCCGCGCCTCGATCGAATCCGTGCCGCCGATCCGCCGCATCAAGAACCGCGAGATCGACCATTTGCGGAAATTCGCGGGCGCCATGCGACGGTCCCTGCCCGACCGCAGCGACGTCGATATCTATTGGGGCCTGAACTTCGCGCTCGCCATGGCGCACCACACCATCCGCGAGAGCGAGCGGTTGACGAAGCTGTCGGAAGGCAAATGCGATCTCGACGACGTCGAGGACGTCGTCGCGCGCGTCGTCAGCGTCGCGACGATGGCGCTGACGGCGGGGCGGACCGAGACGAAGGCGCCCGCGCGCCTACTCGCGCGAGACGCGCGCTGACGAATGAGCTCGATCGATTTCTCGTGCACGCCTCGTCCTTCGAGACGACCGCTTTGCGGTCTCCTCAGGATGAGGCTAATCGGCATTGTTGCCCGTTGAATCTAAGCCGCGCGCTCCGTCCTCATCCTGAGGCGCCCGCCTCAAGCGGGCGCCTCGAAGGATGGGCCGCGGAAATCCCCCTCACATCATCGCGATGCAGTCGATCTCGACGTCGAAGGGGCCGAACCATTCCGGGGTGCAGACGAAGATGCGCGCCGGCGGATCGATCGGGAAATAGCGCGCATAGATCGCGTTGAAGACGGCGAAGTGTTTGGTCGAGGTGCAGTAGACGTTGCACTTCATGACATTGTCGAGCGAGGCGCCTGCCGTCTGAAGGCAGAGCTTCATCTGCTCCATGATGATCTCGCTCTGCCGCGCGATTGGCATCCCCCCGATCTCGCCCGTCTCGGGGTCGAACGGCGGCAGGCCGGCGACGAAGATCATGTTGCCGGCGCGCGTGACCGGCGAGGTCGGCGCCTTGACGCGGTCGAGAAAGGACGAGATCGGTTCGACGCGGAGCGCTTCGCGTTTCATCGGCAGCCACCTTCGGTTCGAGCGAGACTGGCGCCTTGCTACATTATTTTGCAGCCGGCATGCTTCGCTTAAGCTCGAAGTGTGGCTGCGAGCCTAAAGCGCGATGAGATCGCGCTCTAGTTTTTGTTTGAGCATGATCTCCGCGCAAACCCGTTCCGCGTTTGTCGCGAGGGAAAACCGCTGCGCAGTTTTCCGGATCGTGCCTTACACCCGCTGCGGCATCTCCTCGGCCTCTTCCTTGGCGAGCAGCAGCAGCATCTCGATGCCCATCTCGCCTTCCTGGGGCGAACGGATGAACTTTATCTCGTCGGCGCTTTGCCGCAGCGCTGCAATGATGGCGACGGCCTGATTGGCCGTTGCTGCCTCGGTCGCCAGAATTGCCTTCTGGTCCTTGGCCTGAAACCCGATCGTGTAGGACATGCGTTCCCTCCCGGACTTGCGTCAGGAGGATCGCATCAGAGTCGCGCGCAAAGCGGAAGCCTGTGCGGGTACGGACCGGGTTTATCTGGGGATTGCGCGCAAGCCTCAGGCAAGGCCGAACATGGCGCGCGCGTCGTCCGTGGTCGCAACCGTCGCTCCCAGGCTGGTCAGGATCGCTGTCGCATGCGCGACCAACTCCGCATTGGTCTTCGCCGGCACGCCCTGGGAGGATCAGGAAGCGAAGCTAGATAATCCCCTGCTGCTTCAGCTGCTCGATTTTGCCGGCATCATAGCCGAGCTTGCCGCCGAGCACCTCCTGGGTGTGCTCGCCCAGCAGCGGCGGAGCACGATAAGTCTCGATCGGGGTCTCCGAGAGGGTCAGCGCGTTGCGGATCAGCGACAGATCGGGCTCGAACGGATGGTCGACCTTCACCCGCATGCCGCGCGACTGGACGTGCGGATCGGAAAACACCTGCTCGAAATTGTTGATCGGCCCCGACGGCACGCCGGCCTCCTCCAGCTTGTCCAGCCAGTAGGCCACCGGCTGCTTCAGGAACAGGCCGGCAAAGATCGCCATGATTTCCTTGCCGTGCACGACGCGGTCGTTGTTCTTGACGAAGCGCTTGTCATTGGCGAGCTCGGGCTCGCCGAGCACGGCGCAGGTGCGCTGGAACTGGCCGTCATTGCCGACCACCAGCATCAGCTCGCCGTCGGTGCAGCGGAACACGCCGGCCGGCATGCCGCCATTGCCCCAGGTGCCGCGGCGCGGCGGCATCTTGCCGTTGACGAGGTAGATCTGCAGCCAGTGCGACAGCGATGCGATGACGGTGTCGAACAGGCAGACGTCGATGTGCTGCCCCTGCCCGTCATTGGCGTCGCGATGGTACAGCGCCGAGAGAATTCCGATCGAGGTGTTCATGCCGGTCATGTAATCGACGATCGACGGGCCGACCTTCATCGGACCCTCGCCGGGCTCGCCGTCGATATGGCCGGTGACGCTCATCAGGCCGCCCATCGCCTGCAGGATCGCGTCATAGCCGGCGCGCGGGGCGTAGGGGCCGGTCTGGCCGAAGCCGGTCACCGAGCAATAGATGATGCCGGGGTTGATCGCCTTGATCGTCTCGTAGTCGAGGCCGTAGCGCTTGAGGTCGCCGACCTTGTAGTTCTCCATGAAGACGTCGACGTCCTTGGCGAGCGCGCGGATGATCGCCTGCCCCTCGGGCTTGGCGATGTTGACGGTGACCGACTTCTTGTTGCGGTTAGCGCAGAGATAGAAGGAGTTGTTGTTGTTCGCCTTGCCCTCGGGGTCGGTTAGATAAGGCGGGCCGAAGGCGCGCGCGTCGTCGCCGGTGCCCGGCCGCTCGATCTTGATCACCTCCGCGCCGAGATCACCCAGCATCTGGGCCGACAGGGGCCCGGCCAGCACGCGGGTGAGGTCAAGGATCTTGATGCCTGAGAGCGGCAAGGCCGACATGTCGATTTCCTCCGGGAACTGATATTGGCGCGGCGGCCTTAAGCCCTGGCCGCGCTCCCTGCGGATACACCATTTTGGAGTTCTGAGCACTGCGTTCGGGGCATACGGCTATCCATCGCCCGGCAGCAGGAGCGGCCCTGCGGCGGGCGAATTTCCGCGCCACGGCTATCACGCCTGCGCCGGCGCTCCGCCACGGCGATCCGCGCCGCTGATGACGGCTAGAACCTGACGCTGATTCCACCGCGCACGGACTGGAAGCGAGGATGCTGCTCGTAGCTCCCGACGTCGGGCCAGTCGAAACGGGACGTGCCGAAATCGCTATAGCGATATTCCAGGCGCGCCGTAACCCGATAGGTCAGCGCCGCTTCTCCGCCGACGCCTGCGGTCCATCCGGTCTTCGAAATGTCGGCATCCACCGTGGGAACTGCCAATGTCGACGTCCACCGGTACTTCAGCTCGGTGAACGCCAAGCCACCCGTCACATAGAGCAGCAGGCGCTCAGTCGGTGTAAAGCCGAGCCGTCCGCGAACGGAGGCCTCCCACTCCTTGCGCGCGTCGTATCGGAAAAACGGGATGTTAAATCCGCCGTTCACCGGGCCCACGTCTACATCGGCCTCAAGGCCAACAACGAGCCTGTCCAATTGATGGTTGTAGCCCACATGGACACCGCCGAAGCCGCCGGCCGCGCGGAACCCATGCGTGAAGCCGGTCGGAGGCCCGCCCAAGAAGAATTCGACAGTGCGATCCTGGCTCCACGCGTAACCACCTTGGACACCTGCATAGAAGCCAGTCCATGCGAAGGGCGACACGGCGACAGAGCGCGCTGCCTTAACGGGCAAGTCGGCAGCATCCGCAGCGACGGCGGAGCAGGCCAGCGCGGCGAGGCAGATCAGCGTGCGTTTCATTGCATATTCCAGCCCATGGGATTGACGATTCCAACTCTAGCGGGTTCCCCCCGCTTTTGCTGTGGCGGCCGGGCGACACTCGGTGAAAACGAATAGGAAGCGACCGGCAACTCGCGGCAACCGACGTGCCGCCGACCTCACACCACACCGGCCGCGGCCACCTGCGGTCGGCGGCGGCCGAGCAGAACCAGGATCAGCACCGCTGCGCAGGAGCAGACGAAGGTGAGACCGAGCGCGCCGCGGCTGCCGTACTGGGTGAGCAGGCCGGCAAGAACGGGCGGCGAGATCGCGGAGGCCAGATTGAGCGGCAGCGCGATCATCGACGACGCCTTGGCGAACTCGGCCTGGTCGTAGAACACCAGCGGTATCGTCGCCCGCGCCACCGCCATGGCGCCGCTGCCGGCGCCGTAGAGCAGGATGAAGACCGCGACCGCCCAGGTCGCCCCCTCGCTCAGCATCAAGAGCAGCATGGCCACGGGCAGCGCCGTGCCAGCGACAAGCCCCGTCGTGATGCCGTCCCAGCGCCCGCCGCCGAGGAAGTCGAGCCCGCGGGCGCTGACCTGGATCACGCCGAGCATCGAGCCGAAGGCGATCGCCTGCGCCGGCGCCAGCCCCTCGGCCCGCAGCAATTCGATGAAAACGGCGCTCAGGCCGAAAGTGACGAAGGCATTGACGGTGATCGCGGCGACGACGAGGCCGAACGTGCTCCGCGGAATCGACAGCGCGTTGGCTTGTTTTGCGGGAACGGTGCCTCCCTCCTTCGCGACGGCCCGGCGCGGAGTTGCGAAAGCATAAAGCGGAAGCGAAACGAGAAACAGCATGGCGGCGTAGACGAGGCAGGTGCCGCGCCAGCCGAAATGGCCGCTCAGGAACGAGGTGGTCGGCCAGAAGATGCTGCCGGACAGTCCCGTCACCAGCATGAGCGCGCCAATCGCGCTCTTGGCCTGTCGCCCGGCGACCTCGTTGAGCATGATATAGGCGCCGGTCGACAGCGTGGCGCTGCCGCCCATGCCGAGGATGACCCAGGCCACGAAATAGAGCATCGGCTCGTGCGCAAAATACAGAAGGACATAGCCCGGCACGGCCACGACGGTGCCCACCATCATCACCTTGCGTGCGCCGTGCCGCGCAAAAGCCTTGGCGAGCCAAGGCGCGCACAGGCCCATGGTGACATAGAGCGTCGAGGTGCCCGCAAACACCATCGGGAGGCTCATGCCGAGATCGGCCGCGAGGTCACGGCCGACGATCGGCGGAAGGCCGATCGTGCCCCATCCAATGAGCTGGGTGATTGCAAGCACCAGCAGGACCCCGATGAGCCTGCCGTCAGATTTCAAGAACCGCATTCCGATCGTCGCCTGCCCCAGCTGCATGCGTGCGCACAGACACGTCATAGCGGGAGTCTTGATAACGGAAGTCCTGGCGCAGCGGAACGCCGGCCGCTGAATGGCAGAAGGCGGCCGGGAGCATGTCAGCAGGAGGCAGTAGCCCCTACCCCGCGAGCCCGAGCAAGGATCGCGCCTCGGCCGCGGTCGCGACGCGCCGGCCGTGGCGCGCGACAGCCTCGCCGGCGATGGTCACGAGCTCAGCATTGCTGGCGGCCAGGCGGGTCTTGTCGATCCTGATATTGTCCTCGAGCCCGGTGCGCACCGCGTCGGCGCCGCGCGCAAGCGCCCAGCCCATGACCTCGGCCTGATGGCGTCCGATCCCGGCCGCCGTCCACGTCGCTGTCGGGATCAGCCGCTTCAGCTCTCCCAGGAGGATGTCGAGGACATGCTCGTCGGCCGGCATCGCATTCTTGACGCCCATGACGAATTGCACGTGCGGGCGCGAGTCCATCAGCCCCGCCTCGATCAGACGCCGCGCACCGTGTAGATGCGACAGATCGAAGATCTCGATTTCCGGACGGATGCCATTTGTCTTCATGCCGGTCGCGAGAGTCTCGACCAGGGCGGCGCCGTTCTCGTAGACGATCGTCGGAAAGTTCACCGATCCTGTCGACAGCGAGGCCATGTCCGGCTTCAGATAAAGCGATGATCCCCGCGCCGAGGGATCGCGGCCCCGCCCGCCGGTCGAGAACTGAACGATCATCCCCGGACAATGCTTTTTGATCCCCTCCTGCACCTGCGCGAAGCGCGCGGGGTCGGAGGACGGCGTCTCGTCATCGTTGCGAACATGGATATGGGCAAGCGTGGCGCCGGCCTCGAAGGCCTCCTGCGTCGACTCGATCTGCTCGGAGGGCAAGATCGGCACCGCGGGATTGTCCTTCTTGCGCGGAACGGAGCCGGTGATGGCGACAGCAACAACAACGGGGTTCATCCCTTGACCTCATGATGATCGCGCTCGCGCGCACGGAGTTCGAATAGGACTCAAGTAACGCATCGAGCCCTGCCGCTGCAAACATCATCGATCGCAGCGGCAGGCTCCTTGCGTGCCCTTCAGGTCGGAATTGCGGCCGCACCGCTCGCCGCCTCCGCACGCTGCCGCTCATAGTCGGCCCGCGGCATCGGAACGGCCTCGGGATTGCCGAGATCGTCGATACTGACCCGATAGGTCTCCCGGGCCGTCACGGCCGCCAGCGCCGCGATGACAGTGATACCGAAGGCGATCGCTCCCACCGTCAAGGGGATATTGTCCGAGCCGGGAGGCGCCACGGTCGCAAACAGGGCCGGAAGCAACGCGGTGATGGTCGTTCCGATGTTCTGCGAGATCGCCATCGCCGACACCCGCGTGCGGGTCGGAAACAGCTCCGGGTAGAAGCTCGGGAAGATGGCGTTGTAGCCCTGATAGACGACGCCCCACATCAGCAGCGACACCAGGATCGCCAGCGGCACATTCCTGATGCTGATGGCATAGAGATAGACGAAGGCAAGCAAGCCTGAGAGCAGCGCGCCCACGATGATCGGAGGCTTGCGACCGACCTTGTCGGAGAGATTGCCGACGAAGGGAATGACGAATATGGCCAGCATATTTCCGAGGACCGGGATCCACAGATAGACGTCCTTGGCAAAACCGATGCCATAGGCCGGCTGCACTGCGTAGGCCGCACCGAAGATGGTCGCAACGACCGGGATGACGTTCATCAGAGCCATGCAGATGACCCTGAGCATGTCGCGCCAGCTCAGCTTGATGGCCTGAACAATGGGCGACCGCGGCGTTTCTCCCCGTGCGCCCTCTTGCGCAAAGGCAGGGGTTTCGTCGACTTCGCGACGAATGATGTAGCCTGCGACAATGACGAAGAAGCTGAGCAGGAACGGAATCCGCCATCCCCAGCTATTGAATGCGTCGGTCGGCATATAGGCCGCCAGCGGCAGGAACACGGCTGCCGCGAGGATTTGTCCGGCCTGCACGCCCTGAAGGGCGAAACTGGCATAGAAGCCGCGCCGGCCGAACGGCGCATGCTCCAGGATCATCGAGCTCGCGCCGGAGATTTCACCGGCCACCGCAAATCCCTGCACAAGGCGCAGGATGACGAGCAGGATCGGCGCCAGGATGCCGACCTGCTGATAGGTCGGCAGAAAACCCACCGCCATCGTCGAGATGCCCATCAGGAACATGCAGACGATGAGAACGGTCTTGCGGCCATGGGTGTCGCCCCAATGTCCGAGGACGAAGGCCCCGATCGGCCGGGCCACATATCCCACACCATAGGTCGCCAGCGATGCGACGATGGCGACGGTGGGATTTTCCGACGGGAAGAAGATTTGCGGGAAGATCAGCGACGCGGCGGTCGCGTAGATGAAGAAGTCATAATATTCGAGAGCCGAACCGATCCAGCCGCTGGCAGCGGCCTTCCTGGACTGACTCATGTGACGGATCGTGCGAGTCGTGGTCATCGCAGAAAATTCCTCCACTGGGTTTGCTGACGTCCCGTTGTCGGGCTTCGCTAGAAATTGGGCAGCATTCTCCGGGCGCTCTGCCGACTTCCGCGAGCGCTTGTCACTGCCGATGGGTATCCGATTGGTCGCGACAATAGGCTTTCGCCGGGCTAACACAATTACCCAGTTATGCGATAAACCTAACATGATGTTATTTTCGCCGGACTTGAACACAGTTGGCGATTGTGCGCCGATCAGCAGCGCTCCGGCGGAGACGCGTCGTCGACATCCGACGCAGAGACGACCAGATATTTTCAGACCGTCAGTTCAAAACACGCTTTTCGCCACAAGCGCACGCTGGGCTCGCTTCTCCCGTGCCAGCAAGATTGCCCGCATCAGACAGCGCGACTGTGTGTGGGAGACCGGCCGCCGCCGTCTGCCACGAGAAGAGCTCCCGTGACGACTACACCTTGTTTGGCGTGGGCATCAAAAATCAGGCGGCCCTCTTCAAGCGCTTGAAGCGCTCCATCCGGAAGGGTGCGGGATCTACGCAAGGCGTCGAACCGGTCACGAGATCGGCCATCAGGGCGCCGGCGCCAGGACCGATACCGAAGCCGTGGCCCGAGAAGCCGGTCGCGAGATAGAAGCCTGGAACGGAGCCGACCGGCGCGATAACTGGAACGGCATCCGGCGTGACATCCATCAGGCCAGCCCACATTTGCATGATCCTGGCGTCGCGGAACGCCGGGAAGGCTTCGCACAGATGGGTGACGCCGCCATGGACGAACCGCAGCGACGGATCGGGATCAAGAATGCGGACATGCTCGAAAGGACTAACCTCATCACTCTTCCAGCTGCGGGCCATTTTCACCTCGCGAACGAACTGACCGCCGATGCGAAGCGTCAGTTCGTTCCAGCTCTTGATGAGCGTCGGCGCATAGTCGCAGAACAATCGAAAACTGTCCGGCGTAATCGGGGCGACGTTCGCGTTGCGCTGGGCGACAGTGAACCCTCCATCCAGACGGCGGCGGAAAGCGAAGTTGCCTGCACCAACGGCAAAATCCGGAACGCCCTCGATCGAAGAAACGCGGGCGACGCTGCCGAGGATCTTCAGGACCGGAAGATCGATGCCCATGTTGCCGGCGAAGAGGCGCGACCAAGCCCCTCCCGCCAGCACGACGGACGAACAGCGGATCTCGCCGCGCTCGGTGACACAGCCGCTCACCCTGCCCGCCGATCGCTCGATGGAACGGACCGCGCAGTTGGTGAGGATATGCACCCCTTTCGCGGCCGCGCCGCGCGCGATTGCAGGGACGGCGATAAACGGCTCCGCCTTGCCGTCGCTCGGCGTATGCAGCGCGGCACGGAACGGTTTCGCCATACCCGGCATGAGCGTCTTCAGCGCCTCGCCCCTTACGAAGCGAGAGTCGAGATCGAAGGACGTGGCGTGTTTCAACCACTCGTCATACATCGCAACGTCGGCATCCGTGTCGCAGAGATAGGCGATGCCGGCCTGCCGAAAGCCGGTTTCGCCGCCGATACGCTCGTTCATGCCACGCCAGAGCCGAAGACTCTCGATCGCGAGCGGCAACTCGGCCGGATCGCGCCCCATTTGGCGTACCCAGCCCCAGTTTCGCGACGACTGCTCTGCTCCGATCAATCCCTTTTCGCACAGGGCAACGGAGACGCCACGCTCAACCAGCGAAAGCGCGGTCGACACGCCGATGATGCCGCCGCCGATCACGACGACGTCCACATGCGCAGGCAGCTCCTGCGGCGCGACGACAAGATCAGGAATAATCCTGGACACGTGGTCCTCCTTGAAACGGGTACGCGGAAGGCGAGCCGGGCCGGATGTGCCGCCCGGGCTCAGCGTCCCGGACGGTCGAGGAAATCGCGCAGGCGATACCAGCCGGCAAAGAGCGGCACGAACCAGGGCTTGCCCGAATAGAAGGGCACGGCCGTGAATGTCTCGCGATCGAAGGCCGATGGCATGTTCTGCTCGCCGAGAATCTTGCGTGCTGTCTGGTAGCCGAGAAAGGTCATCAGCGCGACACCGTTGCCATTGCAACCAGCCGCGAAATCCGCGCCGTCGCGAGCCCCGAGATGGGCTATCTTGTCGACGGTCATGGCCACGCGCCCGCTCCAGGCATGAGTGATCTTCACGCCCGCAAGCTGCGGCCAGATGGCCAACATGCGCGCATAAAGCCGCTTCGCGGCCAGCTTGTCGGGCATGTCGAAGATGCCCGGGCGTGAACCGAACAGAAGCCGTGTCCCGTCAGGCGACGGCCTGGCGTAGATCAAATCACGGCGTGTGTCGGACACCATGCGGGCCTGCGGAACGAGCTCGGCCAAGAGATCGGCCGGCAGCGGCGCGGTGGCAATCTGATAGCTCTTGACCGGCACGATACGGCTGGCGAGGCCAGGCGTCGCATCGGCGGCGGTGTAACCGTTTGTGGTTGCGACCACGTGGGCAGCCCGGATGGCACCTCGAGCGGTCGGCACGATCTTCTCTCCTTTCGTACCATCCTGCACCATACCCGCGCGCGCATGCGAGCGCAGCATGACGCCGGCGGCGCGCGCCCGGTCGCGCAGCGCCTTGTGATACTTGCCCGGATGCAGACCGCCATATTCGTCGATCACCATGCCGCCGTGATAATAGTCCGAACCGATCGCCGATCGCTGATGCGCGCGATCGAGGAAATGTGCGGTCACGCCGGTCTTTTCCGCCAGAAGCATGCCATGCCGCTTCAGAGTTTCGTAATCGCCCACGGCGTGGGCGCCGAAAAAGCGGCCGCTGAGCGCAAGCCCCGCATCCAGCTTCTCCGTCTCGACCAGCATCTTCAGATAATCGAAGCTCTCGTTGCTCTCGCCGATCAGGCGCGAGAAGAGCACGGGATCGATTCCCTTGATCGCACCACTAACCACCAGCTTCTGGCCACTCGACACCATCCCGCCCGAACGCGTCGAGGCTCCCTCCCCGATCCGGTCACCGTCGATGACGACGACGGAGCGCCCGGCGCGCGCCAGATGAGTCGCTGCATTCAACCCGGCATAGCCCGAGCCGATGACCACGACGTCGGCTCGCTCCGGCAGCGGATCGAGATCAGTCTCCGGTTCCGCGGCCTCCCACCAGTAAGGCGTCTCCTTGAAGTCCTTGGCGTAGATGTCATCAAAACGAGGCATGATGTATTGGGCCTTCCGGCTCACCTTTCATTTTCATTGCACGTGGGATGGCCGCACCACGCAGCGCGTCCGCCCCGGTGGTGCGATCAGAGAACCTGACCGAGGAATTCGCGCGTGCGCGGGTCTCGCGGATTGTCGAAGAGTTCCGCAGGAGGCGCACTTTCCACGATCAGACCACGATCGGTGAAACAAACGCGTTGCGAGACCTCCCGGGCGAACTTCATCTCGTGCGTCACGAGAATGCAGGTGAGGCCCTCCTCCACCAGTTCGCGGATCGCGAACAGCACGTCCTTTACCGTTTCGGGATCGAGCGCAGCCGTCACCTCGTCGAACAGGATCGCTTCCGGCTGCATCGCGAGTGCGCGGGCGATTGCCACGCGCTGCTGCTGGCCGCCGGACAGCTGCCCCGGATAGCTGTCCGCCTTCTCCGAGAGCCGCACCTTCTTCAGGAGCTTGCGGGCCCGCTCCTCGACTTCGGCGCGATCGTGTCCGAGAACCTGGATCGGCGCCATCATGATGTTTTCCAGTGCCGTACGATGCGGGAAAAGATTGTACTGCTGGAACACCATCGCGACCTGATGGCGCAGCACCCGCATCTGCTTTTCCGACCTCATTTCATGCACCCGGTGTGCGCCGACGCGGACAAAGCCTTCGTCCACGGGAATCAGGCCGTTGATGCAGCGCAGAATGGTGGACTTTCCCGACCCGGAAGGACCGATAATGCAGACTGCCTCGCCCTTTTGCACGAACATCGAAATGCCCTTGAGAACAGGGACGTCACCGAAGGACTTGCGGACGTTGTCGAGCTCGATCAGCGCGTCGATGCGGCTCACAGGCTTTCTCCCTTCACGGCGCGTTCCAACCGGCGCGCGACGACCGCGATCGGATAGCAATAGGCGATGAACAGGAAGAGGATGGTCAAATAGAAGTAGACGATCACGCGCTCGTTCTCCATGGCGAGCAAAGTATTCAGAATTGTCAGCACGTCCTGGATACCGGTCACCGTGGCGAGCGCTGTCGCGATCATCAGCAACGCGTAGGAATTCATCCAGCCCGGGATCATGCGCCGCAGCGCCTGTGGCATGATCACGTGGCGATAGATCTGGCCGGTGCCATAGCCGAGCGAACGTGCCGCTTCCCACTGACCGCTGTGAATGGACTGAACGGCGCCCCGGATCACCTCGGAGAAATTCGCCGCCGTCGGCAGCGCAAGGCCAATCACGGCCTTCACGAACGGCGGGAACGCAATGGTCGTGCCGAAGACATGCATCTCAAACGGCAGGAAATAGAGCGTTGCAAAAAGCAGAACGAGCCAGGGTGAATTGCGCAGGAAATTCATCAGCAGAAGAGACGGGACCCGGATCGGTCCGAACCTGGCGAGCGTCGCAAGACCCATGATCGTACCGAGCACCGTCGCCAGTGCCATGGAGGCGATCGAGAGAATGATATTGAGGGCAAAGCCGCCCGTGATCGGCCAGCCGGACGCCGAGCCGGTGAGAAGCAGAGGAAGCCGCGCCAGCACGCGGCTCCAGTGCGCCGCGCCGCCCGCCGCCGCATCGACCGCGATCCAGACCGCGACGCCAAGGGCGATCAGCAGCAGAACGGCGCGCTTCTTTCCCTCATAGGAGAGCATGGAGCCCGCGATCAATGCCCCCTCCCGTAACCCGGGAAGGCCATGAAGGCTTCGAGCCTCGCCATCGCAAATGTGAGGATGGACACCAGCACCACGTATATGAGGAGGACCAGAATCATGACCTCCAGCGTGCGAAACGTGTCATTGTAGATCTGTCCCGCGTAGTACATCAGTTCCGGCACGGTGATGACGGATGCCTGCGACGTCGTCTTGAAGAGGTTGGTCAGGATGTTCGTCAGTCCCGGCAGGCAGATGCGGGTGGCGATCGGCGCCTCGATGCGCCAGAAGCGGCCCCATCGGCCGTACCCCAGCGACCGTGCGGCATCGATGATCGACCGCGGCATGGTTTCGATGCCGGAGCGGAAGGCTTCGGTCGCCAGCGCCCCGCCGAAGAGACTGAGCGAAATCGCAGCACAGGCAAAGGCACTGAGAAGCGGAACTGATAATCCCGTCGACGGATCGGTCACCTTGAGGCCGAGGTTCGAGAAGGTGAAATAGGCAAACAACATCTGCAACAGCGGCGGCGTGTTGCGGAACACCTCTACGAACAGCTCGATCAGGGCATCGAGCCAGAAAATCCGCAGCGTGAGCCCGAGGGCCCCGAGCATCCCGATGAGGATGGCGGCCGCCGATGAGAGCGCCGCCAGCTTCAGCGTGTTGACAACACCGGTCAGCAGCCATTGCTGGTACGCAGGATCCGCGAGCCAGGAATAGTCGAGTCCGAACAAAGGCCGCTCCGTGTGCGTCAGTTCTTCTTCGCGACCGCAGCCTTCGCCCGCGCGGCGATGTAGTCGGAGTGCGGCATGCCGAACTCGGTCTCCCACGCAATCAGCTTGCCTTCGGCCTCGGCCTTCGCGATGGCCTTGTCGACGGCTTCGTGGAATTCCGTGTCTCCCTTGCGGAGGCCGCCGGCCATCGGCTGGAATTCATACGGCGCCACCGCGATCTTGTAGCTCGCCCAATCGGGCTCCTTGAGCTTCTGCTGAAGCGTCATGTCGTCAAAGACGAAGCCGATGCAACGATTGTCCTTCAGCGCACGATAGGCTTCCGGCTGGGTCTTGAAGGCCACGAGATTGATGCCGTACTCCTCGGTCATCTTCTTGTTGTAGTAGGAGCCCTGGATGCCGCAGACCGACTTGCCCTTCAGCTCTTCCCACTTGGAGACCGTCGCTTCCTTGGCCGCCAGCACGGACGGGCCGGCAGCGGAAACGTATTCCGTCGTGAAGTCGATGACCTTGGCGCGCTCGGCCGTGACGCCGAGCGTGGCGAAGATCGCATCGATGCGGCCGGCGGTCAGGAATTCGATGCGATTGGACGCGACGACAGGCACGAGCTCGATCTTATCCTCGGAGCCAAGGAGCTCCTTGGCAACGTACTTCGCAAGCGAGACCTCGAAGCCGACGATGTCGCCCTTGTCGTTCAGAAAGCCATAGGGCACGTAATCATTCTTCACGCCGACGACGAGCTTGCCGCGTGCCTTGACGTTCTCAAGCGTGCCCGCCACGGCGGCGCTACCAGCAAAAAAAGCAGCGAGCGCAACAGCGGAAACGCCCATCATCGTTTTGAAGCCTGTCATCCTGTTCCTCTGGATAAATCACGGCCTTCCAGCGCTGTTGCCACAGCGCCGCGTCAGCCATCAGCTTTGCGAATGCAGAAATCAGGTCGCTCAAAAAATATGCATCAATCTCAAGCGACCTAATTTTCATCATTGGAGACGCATCTTTCTCAATGTACAAGTTGCCGAGGCCTCTTTTTTCATAATGTGAGATACTGTGCCGGTGATCGCCCAACCGCCCTCCGGTGGAGCCCAGCTGCTCGACCGGACCGTCATCCTGCTGGATCTCGTCGCCGATGGCGGCGTCGAGGGCCTATCGCTCAAGGACCTGGCGGCCCGCTCCGGGCTAAACACCGCCACCTGTCACCGCATCCTCAACACGCTGGTCGGTCACAAGCTGCTTGCCCGCGACGACAAAAAACGGCGCTACAGGTTGGGTGCACGCATGGCGATCTACGGCGTCCGCGCGGCTCGCGGCCCCGGCATCATCAGCCGCTGCGAGATCGCGCTGTCCCGGCTCAGGCGCCGCACCGGCGACACGACCCATCTGATGGCCCGCTTCAACCACGATTCCGTTTGTCTCGACCGGCGCGACGGCGAATGCATCGTGCCGACGCTGACGGGATCGATCGGCGGCTTCGTCCCCCTCGGCGTGGGCCCGGGCTCGATCGCAATGCTCGCATTCCTGGACGAGGACGAGCAGGACTACATCATCCGCGCCAACCTCGGGCGCTACGCGACCTATCGCAACCTCACCGAGAACAAGGTTCGACAGCTGATCGCCGACACCCGTCGCCGCGGTTACGCGGTGGATGTGGGCGAGCTCATTCCCGGCATTGCCGGAGTTGGATTGCCGATCATGACGCCGGGCGAAAAGCCGGGCGCGGCGCTCAGTTTCACGCTGCTCTGCGCCAAGCTGACGCCGGGCGTCCTCGAACATTACGGCGCCCTCCTGAAAGAGGAAATCGACGCCATCGTCGGTCAGTAGGAAGGATCAGGGTGGCGTGGCGACGGCCGGAAACAGGTTAGCGGATCTCGTTCACGTAGGGATGATGCGCAGTCGTGGCGCGGTACTCGCTCAAGATCACAAGCGCACGGGCTTGATCGTATCCCTAGCTTCCCAGCGCATTCTCGCCGGCTTCGCGACCGGGCACGCTGACATGCACCTCATGCCCCTGACGGATCGCCAGGGAGGCGGCAGCGACCGCGGACTCGAACGCGGCTTCCTTGGTCGCGTATTTGCTTTTGACGTCGCCGTCATGCAGCACGCCCCATTCGTCCTCGACCGGCACGATCGCGTATTGAGCAAGGCCCATGGTGCAACTCCTCGATATCCAGCGCTGCGTGACCTGCGGATGGGCCGCCGTCACCCGCCACACGGCGTTGCCGCTGTCGTCGGCGACCAGCAATGCGCCGGTCTTGTCGATGGCACCAGCATCGGATGAACCGCGATTTGCGCGGTGGAGCGCACGCGCACAGCTCCTTGCACGGTCGGCCTCGTGTGGCCTTTCGCCCTGCCCGACCGGCCAACTCTTGCTTGCGGTGAAGGTTCCTACTCTCGCGCCGCCACCGGCGCGCCGGCCCGATACCCCGCATAGGCGCACTTCAAGCCATCGTGAAGCGAGGTCGTGGCGCGCCGGCCGAGCTTGGCGAGACGGCTGACGTCGAGCAGTTTGCGCGGCCTTCCATCGGGACGCGAGCTATCGACACTGATATCGCCGACACGCATTTGTCGCGGTTTCGAGTTCGACGTCGGTATTGACGCAACACCTCACCACCGCAGTAGCCGCGGTCCGAGCGCGGCCCCCGCCAGAGTACACACCACGATCGTTCCACCGCGAAACAGTCGATCGCAAAGCGAGCATCAGGACGTGTCAAGCAGCCGATTTGTCAGACTGAAACCTGACCACTCTCGCAAAATCTTCGAAAAATTTGGAGCGGGTGAAGGGAATCGAACCCTCGTATTCAGCTTGGAAGGCAGCAGACAATCTAATTGGCCCAACGCCAATTATGACATTTTGCCCCCTTCCGGCGCACTGAGCACTAATGACAATTTGGGTTTGTCATAAGCAAACGGCCGCGCAGTAGGCACTGCGCGACCGGGAGAGCTGGCGTATCTGATGGGTCATCGAACAGCCGATCAATACCACGCCAGCTTTTAGGTTCCAAGGTGCCCGCCGCGCGACCTCACCCGAACCGAGGTCCGTGCCCATGTTGTCAGATCAATCATTCTACCGGCTGTTGCGTCTCGCCCAGGCACGCGCACGCGGGCCGCACGAGATCATCGTCGCGTTCTGCCCGTGCTCCTTAAGCGCCAATGCCGGCGCTTGCAGCCGCCGCCGACCCCGCGCCCGACGGCGCCGATCTCGGTCCCGTGGTGGCTCGATCAAAGGCCGCGGTAACGATCCCGGCGACGGACCACCTAGATCATCCATCGGCAGCGTGCGGAGGTCGTCATGCCGAATTGGGTGACGGCCAACCACCACGCACGCCCGGACGATGTCGTTATCATTCATCACATCACCGACCGCCGCGGCCGGCGCAAATTCCTTGCTGCGTTGGGCGGCCGTGCGATTTGCGTTTCACGCAATCCTATGACCTGCGCGGCGCGCGCGCTGCTTGCAGAGGGCCGCGATCCGACCATGCCGATCATCTTCCGCGATGCCGATGACGGCCAGGAGGAGAAGACGACACTGGCGGAAGCGGCGCAGTGCCAGCTGCCTGATTTGGGCAGCGTGGTGCGGCTTCGCGGGCCAAGCTCGGAGGGGAACGCATGAACCGCCGCATCAACGCCGACACGATCATTGAAGCGCGGGCCGTCAATGTCGGTGACGTCGCAAGCCAGCGCGGCTTCAGCTTCAATCGTCATGGCGATCATGAGGGCCCGTGTCCGCATTGCGGCGGCACTGATCGGTTCTCGATCTCGATCCGCAAGAACGCCTTTCTATGCCGTCAGTGTCATCCGAAGGGCGGCGGTGGCGCCATCTCGCTGGTGATGTTTCTCGACGGCGTCGGATTCCGTGAAGCAGTCCGGACACTGATGGGAGATAGCGACCGATTGGCCCACACACCGCGGCCCGCTCCGGTCATCAAGCCTGCGGAAACCGGCAACAACAATTCGATGCACAGGATCTGGCGCGAGGCGCACGATCCGCGCGACACGTTAGTGAAGACATATTTCGACGGTCGCGGCCTCGAACTCGACGATGATTTGTGCGGTCGCGTGCTGCGATTCCATCCGTGCGTCAAGTTCGGCGAGACCGAGGAAGCAATCTCGATCTACAAGCCGGCGCTGATCGCTGCCTTCCGGCCGATTATCGGTGATGATGAGACCACGCCCCCGGCAGCGATCCATCGCATCTTTCTCAATCCCGATGGTAGCCAGCTCAAAAAGAAAATGCTTGCCCCGGTTGGGGGCGCCGCTGTCAAGCTCGACGCCGACACCGACGTCGGTCTCGGACTCGGCATCGCCGAGGGCATCGAGACCGCGCTCAAGATCCGCGCCACCGGGTGGCGTCCGGTCTGGGCCCTGGGCTGTGCCGACGCTATTCGAACATTGCCGCCGATGGCCGGCATCGAATGCCTGACGATCTTCGCCGACAACGACAAGAGCGGTATCGGTCAACAAGCTGCCGACGTCTGCGCGAGACGCTGGGCCGTCGCTGGCTGCGAGGTTTTCGTTCGCATTCCACCTGTCCCAGGCACCGATTGGTTGGAGGCGCTGTCATGATCGACTTCAACAAGGCAGGACCGCAGCGGAATATGCCACCGGAGGAGCCTGATCCCTCGCCGGACACTGCGTTCAGGAATGGCGAGTCGCATCATCATAAGCCGGGCAACGGCACGGTACCCCCTGGTGATGATGCGAAGTCGCAGGGCTCCAAGCAATCATCGGATCAGGGTGCGAAGGCAAACAGCAATCCTGGTGGTCCGCAACGCCGGCTTTTCAAGACTTCCAATGTTCGTCAGATCAAGTCCCGACCAGATCCGGTCTGGATGATCGACGGACTGGTGTCGGAGCAATCGCTCGGCTTCATCTATGGCGCGCCAAGCTCGCTGAAGACCTTCACGGCGCTCGACATCGCGCTGGGCCTCGCTACCGGACAAGGTCAGTGGTGGGGGCGTGATCTGCGATGCCATGGCGCGGTGATCTACATCTGCAGCGAGGGCACCGCACGATTCAAGGACCGCATTAGCGCGTGGGAGCAGCACAACAAGGTGAGCGCCGACGATGTGCCGTTTTACCTGATCGAGGAAACGATCAACTTCATGAAGGAAGACGATAACAGTGCCTTGCTGGCCACGGTGGACGACGTCGTCGCCAGGATCAACGGGCCGATCGCCGCGGTGTTCGTCGACACGGTCTCAAAGGTACTGCCCGGCGCGCGCGAGAACCTGCAGGAGGACATGAGCCTGTTCGTGGAAGCCTGCACCGCCGTGCGCCAGCGTTTCCGGACTGTCGTATTCGGCCTTCACCACACCAACAAGGAGGGCGGCATCCGCGGCTCGACCGTCATTCCCGGCGCGGGCGATTTTATCATGGTGGCACGGCGCGATCCTGGATCGATGAGCGGCTTGATGTTTGTCGAAAAAGTCCGGGACGGCGAAGACGGCTGGGAGCTGCATTTCAAGGCTACCAAAATCGAGCTGGGAGGTGGCAGCGCCTCGCTGGTGGTCGAGGCGGTCGGTGCTCCGCCCAAGAATGCAGGCGGCAGCGGCTGGCCCAGCCGGGCGGTCTGCAAGGAGATTCTGACCGAACTCCACGCGGCCTGGATCAAGGGCGCGCCGTGGTCCAGTGCCCCCAACAGTGCCAGATCAGCGCGCCTGATGATCGAGGCGAGATGGAAAACCAAGAAGGGTGTCGCCGCTCAAATGCTGGCCAGCTGGATGGCCAATGGGATCATCGAGCACACCGACCGGGACAAGAAAAACCACGTCTCCGGATACCGCAAACTGATCGATTTATAGGAATAAAAGCGGCGAAGAGTAAGGCGAAGAGTGGCGAAGTGTGACAGTGTAAAGATTGTATTCTTCGCCCTTATTCCTCGCCGGACCTTGTTGATATCACAAGCGAAAGTTGACTTGGCGAAAGTGGCGAAAAGTAAAAGGCGAAGAGTGGCGAAGAATGGCAGGTAAGTGGTTGAAATCGTTGATGGCGAAAAGCGAAGAATAAACCCTACTAACGTAGACGACGGGCTGCAGGCCCGCGTCCGTCGATGAGGGGTCCGAGTTTGATTGAGAGGGAAGCGAGGATTGGACGGCGCGCGGGGCGGGTGTAACGTTCTCGACCTGTCTCCATGAAGTAGGAAAGAACGCTGGGATGCCAACGCCCGACAGTTTCCAGCTCGATCCGATTAATCCGAAGGCCCAAAAAATCGGCCCTGGTCATCCTCCGCCGAGCCGCAGGCGCGGCGTCGCCAACAAGCTCACTCGCGATCTGAAGAAAGGCATCGTTGATGCTGCGGCCAATGTTGGCCGCGACGGCAATGGCGAAGGCGGGTTGACCGGCTTCCTCGAAGACTTGGCCTTGCATCACAAAAAAGCGTTTGCCGGGTTGCTCGGAAAAGTTCTGCCGATGACTATCGGCGCCGACAATTCGAGCGCCGTCATGGTCGGCACGATCAACATCGTCAGCGTCCCTGCCGGCCACAACGAAGACGGCTCGCCAATGGCTGTCGTGAATCCGCCGATCATCGAGCACACACCGCAATGCGCGCCAGTGCAGGATGCGAAATCACGTCGCCTCGCTGAACTGAAAGCGATGCCGCTGGAGCGATTGGCTGAGCTTGCGGGAGTCGATATCGCCGATGTGGTCGAGGACTAAGATCGTCGAGTTTATCTTCGGCCGCGAGAGCGAGCCCGTCGAGCCCGAGCCGTCGCCTTCATCGAAGCCCGAGCCAGTGCGCAAGCTCAGGCCGAAGCCGGGCTCGCAGGCATGGTTCCGGACATTGCCGGCGCCTTCCCGCGATCCAGGCCTCGACATGAACGACTTGCTGCGCACGTTCAAGCCGCCAAAGCCGCCTCGACGTCCGAGCTGGGACCGATGACATAGCCAGGGCCGGCCGCGCCTGGGCGTTGGCCAGGATCGGCCGGCACATCGGAGCCCGGAAGACGCTACCCGCTCCAGCGGGCTCCTAATCGCCTTGCAGGGCTACCGTGGATCTTCATCCCGAGGGCCCTTTTCCGCTTGTAAACAGGCTGAATCTTGTCCATATATCCTGAGAACGATGGACAGGACTTGACCTAAGACGATGAAAAATAACGGAAAGAAACATATGGTCGCTTATCTGCGGACCTCCTCAGCGACCAACGTCGAGGGCGATAGCCAGACTCGCCAGCTGGCGGCGATCAAGGCCTATGCCAAGGCCACCGGTTCCGAGATCGTAGCCACCTTCACCGACGATGCCGTCAAGGGCGCCGACGCGATCGAGAGCAGGCCCGGCTTCGCGGCCATGATGGAACGGCTGCTCAGCAACGGCTGCCGCACCATCGTGGTCGAGACCGCCTCAAGATTCGCGCGCGACCTTATCGTGCAAGAGGTCGGCTTCGAGATGCTGAAGGCCCGCGGCATCGAACTGATCGCAGCGGATTCGCCGACCGCGTTCCTGGATGATGGCCCGACCGCGGTGCTGATCCGTCAGGTGCTCGGTGCGGTCAGTCAGTTCGAGAAGTCAATGCTGGTCAGTAAGCTCAAGGGCGCACGCGATCGTCTAAGGGCAACAGGCGTGCGCGTCGAGGGCCGCAGGCCTCTCGGAGAGACCAACCCTGAAGCGGTCGCGCTCGCGAAACAATTGCACAGGAAGCGTCCCAAGGGCGGCCGGCGCACCTTGCGTGAGATCTCCGCCGCGCTCGCTGAAGCCGGTCACCTCAACAGCTCCGGCAAGCCGTTCTCGCCGCAGTCGATCTCCAATATGCTGACGACATAGGGGGGGAGGTAGTACAACATCTGTCATGCAACTTGAGGCGGCTGGCCTCGAACATCCATATTTCGGACCTTTTTCATGGTGCGCCGCACAAAGCGGCTAAACCGCCGGCTGGGGATTTTTCCCAAAATTCCTCCACAACCTCCAATAAACTTCAAAATAAACCGCTACTTCTCGGAAATTGCCTATTTCCGGCGGATTTTTTCCAAAAAGCGCGCCGGGAACCGGCCCGTCGAGCAGGGTGGGGACTCGGGTGGGGACTGGGTGCGGACCGGGTGGCGCATCGCCACGCCTCTCCCTCGCGGCCGGCTATCCGCCTGCTCGACCTCTCGAAATTCCCTCTTGCCGGACCGCGAAAATTAACATCGACTGCCGTGACGTCACGGGTGATCCGATGCCGCGCACCAAGCCTCCCAAGGACAAGACCGCAGCCGAGCGCCAGCGCGCCCGCCGGGAGCGTTTCGCGGTCGAGCTGGCCGAGTTGAAGGCTGCTGCCGCGAGCGCGCGCAGGGCTCCAGGGCCCGGCGAAAGCGGCGGCATCAACATCGAGCATGCCCGTCGCTGGCCCGTCCCGACCGCACACTGGACCGCACAGCGGCTCGGCCGCACCGCTGCCATGGCGTTCGCGACCGCGCTGCGCATCGAGGCCGAACGCTTGCCCCAGGACGTGCCGCAGCCGGCGCGTTGAAGCTTGACGATTCCGCCAAAGTGATATGATCCGCCGCGTCCAAGGTGTTCGCGGCTCTCCGGCGTTGCCCCCAACCCATCGCGCCGGCATGGAGCGGGAGGCCGGAAAATGTAACGGCGTGCCGGCCTCCACGCCGCAATGGAGGTGACGATGCCGCGCAACGACATTCGCAAAGGCGATTTCATCCTCGGCGGCACCGGGCCCGAGCCCGCGCAGGTGCACGTGAAAAAGGATGCGATCCGGCGCGGCATGTTCCTGACCAGCACGCCGGCTGTCGGCAAGGCCGCGAAGCGCTACAAACTGCCGACGCAGTTCCAGGAATTCGAGCAGGCCGCGAACCTCGCCGACCAGCTCACGGTCGAAGACAAGATCCACGACCTCGCGCGGCGCTTCGCCAGATTGCGCGAAGGGCTCGACACTGTCGCCAAGGCAAGGAAGCTCAAATGATGCGCGGCGCCGAGCTGAAGGCAAAATATAGCGAGCTGCTGCGGCTGCACCATTGCCGGCCGATCTCGCGGGAGGTGCTCGCTCTGCTCTCGGCAGCGACCGCTCCCCAGGTCATCAATGGAATCGCGTCATCGCCCGATGTTGACGCACAAAGGATGAGCTTCGCACCTCACGCGCTCATATGGTCGAATCTCGCCAGTGTGCCGCTGTTGCTCCGGCATGATGCCGGCAAGGTCATCGGCCGGATACTTGATCTCCACTATGATGATTCCGGCCGGCTCCGCATTGAGGCCCTGGTCGAGGACGCGGTCGCGCGCCGCATGCCGGCGCTGTCGATCGCGGCGACCGTCGTCGAGGCCGAGACCATCAACGCACACTCGCCGAGCGGATGGCACTTCAGGATTCGCAAGGCTGTGCTCGACGAATGCTCGCTGACCGATAAACCGAGCTGCTCGACCGCGCTGATCTTGAGCCGCCGCGACGTCGGCGCCAGCGACACCGCCACCGATGACGTGCTCGCGTCGGTCACGCGCTGCCGGGCCGCGCTCGAACAGTTGCGAGCCGCATGGTCGAGCAACGCCGAGAGCAAGGCTGAGATGTCGCCGGCACCATCACCGCAGCCGACACGCACGGCGCCCGCGCACATCATTACAAAATTGCCGCAGGCGATCTTGAAGCCGCGGCGCTCGCAATTCGCCGACCTGGTCGCGCGATTGCCAATAGGAGGATGACGTCATGGTGTCGTTCACGCGCAAGGCCGAGCCCGCAGCCGAACCAACGATCAGCGGCACCGACGCTCTGCGAATGCACCTTCGCTCGCGCATCGAGCGGCCGAGCGGCACAAGCTGTGCCAGGATCGCCGCCGACATCTGCGACGATTTCAACGCAGCCGCGGCCAAGGCCAAGGCGCGCAGCATCGCGGACTCGATGTTACCAGGCGGCGACGAGATCGCCATCAAGGCCTTGGCGAATTCGCTGATCGGCACGATCGATGTCAAGACCACAATCATCACCGGGCAGCGTCTCGAACAATTCGCTTACGGGACCATTAACCTTGACCCGATCATCAAGAACGGGCTTGCAAACTTTTTGCACGGCGGCAACGTGATTTACGATGCCGCGCGCGATCTGCTCGACAGTGCGCACAGGCACCAGCCGCAAACGCTCGGCGTGGCGCCGGGCCCTTGGTGTCATCCAAATCCGCGCATCGCAGCCGCAGCGGACGCGCTTCGCGACGCGATGGCTACGACCATCCGCAGCCCGCTGCGCACGCCGACGCCATCGACGCTGCCCTCGCACGCAGCGGCCAAGCCGCGGCCGGGCTTTGCTTAGATTGCGAGATAATATCGACCCGGAAAGCGTATCCTAACATTGGCTCGAATGCGCTGAAGGCGAGCGGCAATTAAAAACCGAGAGAGGCGGCCAACTGTACCGACGTCGCTTCACCAAGACGGCTGAGCTGGCCAAGGCCGGTATCTATGCCACCATGTTCGTCTGCAATCTCACGACAGGCGAGGGACACGGGTTTCTTTGCTGGATGACGGGCGCGTGCTGGATAACCAGTTTGATGAGCCGGTCAATTATGCAGAGGTTGGTTGCCGGTAGATGTGGCACATAACGCGCCACGCCAAGGAGAGGCTATTTGAGCGCCGCGCCATTGTCCTCTCGAAAGAGGAGATAGAAGCCATTAGCGAGACACTCGATCGGGAAACCGCAGGCCGAGAAGGGGGTGTATCTAGCGCGTCAGCTTACTTTAGGTTATCCAGCGGCTTTCTTGTGCTGGATACCGTCATGATTTGGCAGATTCCCTTGTGGGCGCGGCTTAGGTTCGTGAGCAATTCGTCTGCCGCAAAGGCAACGATACTGATTCCACTGATCGGGTACCTGGTTCTTTTCAACCAAACGGTCGTCAGCTTCCTTAATCTGATAAAGGAGCTAAACGGCTCGCCGGACGCAGGAGTGTCTTACCGTCTCATATTCTTGTACCTGGGCCTGTGTGCCATCTCGCTCGGGGTGCTGGTTTATGGCTGGTATTGCCCGAACGAGGTCAAGCACTACGGGAGTGCTGCGGCATTCGTGCAAGGAGACGGGCCGAGCCTTAGAGGATTTGTCATCGACAATATCAGCAAGATGCTGGCTGACAATAAGCGCTATCACGCCCAGATGATGGAGCTGAGCGACGAGTTTCGTTCGATCGGCCAAAATCGGACCGTCACCGAGAGCGATAGAGAGAGATACAGAACTGAACATCTGCATCTTTATTTCGACTTCCTGAACAGGAGCCATCCGGCCGCGCGGGCAGTTGCGGTCGTGTCTTATGCAATTGGCTTTGGCTTGCTGGCCGTTCCGTCTGCCGAGGTATTTTGGGGTGTGATGAAAATCCTGTACAAAAAGATCGCGTCCTAAGTCCAATCTTCTTTTTTGAAAATATTCTTCTGCACCATAGTTGTGACCTGTTCCGTCGAAATAGCTAACGAACCTTCGTTGGCAATCGACTTTTTCATGTCCAGCGCAAATCGCAGGATGCGGTTTCTTACGGTCTCCAATAGCCCGACAATGACAGAGCCAGGGATAATCTGCCATGCACGGTTTAGAACCAGATCGCTGTCTTTGAAGAAACGGTTTTGATATTTCACCGTAAGTGCTGGATTCCACGGAAACTGCGCGTCGGAAGAGGCGTCCTTGCGTCCTTCATATGCGGAGGCTGGCTGCGTAAGCGCGCAAATCTTCATCCGCTCGTAATCATCCTTTTCCAGGATGTGCAGGGACAATGGTTGGCTCGAAAGTGATCTACCCGCTATCCCAATGAAATGCCCGTAGGAGATGGCGCGAAAGGCTCGATAGGACGGAAGATCCTCTTCGTCATCATCATAGCCGTCCATTTCTTTATCAAGCCATGATCGGAACGCTTCGTTCGAGTACTGGCTTTCGAGAATGAGGCACTTGCGCAATACGTTGCCGATCGGCTCTTTGTCGCTCGATGCCAGTTCAATGATTTCGTCCACGAGACTCATGATTCTCAACCCTCGAAAGCTGGGTTATACTACTCGTTGAGATAGCTAAGAAGGGCGCCCCGGACGGTTTCGGTGAGGATATTTGCCCTCGCTGTCTGCGGTCATATCTTGCTCGGCCTGAGCCCTCGAAAGATCGAAGCCATCGAGGGAATGCCCACCATGCCAGACGACGATTTCGCAGCCGGCCGGTAAAGGTAGTTGATGATCGTGAGATGTCAGCTGCTGGGCGATTAGCCGAAGGTCGCTCGAATCCGTGTCATGTCGCCTTTCAGAGGAAAACCCGACGGCAATCCAGCATCGCCACCCAAAGCGGGCCTGGCCGGCGCTCCCGCCATATCACGTTCCTGAATGTATTGTTGGTGCCGCCAGACTTTGATCGCGACGCTAGCAATAGCGCAGCGAGGATAGGCAGCAA
Organism: Bradyrhizobium sp. 604_D8_N2_3; assembly: GCF_051810765.1. Lineage (NCBI taxonomy): Bacteria > Pseudomonadati > Pseudomonadota > Alphaproteobacteria > Hyphomicrobiales > Nitrobacteraceae > Bradyrhizobium > Bradyrhizobium sp. 604_D8_N2_3. The sequence goes on from NZ_JBPWPM010000001.1 coordinate 5,755,421, forward strand.
GATCGAGTTCGGCACCAAGCGCAAGTCGCGTTGGCTTATCGCGTTTTCACGGCGTAGCAACGTGTCCGGACGCGAACGCAAACCGGAAGTAGTCACGACATCTGCGATCTCTGTGTTGCGCTGCCCGGTAGGCCGCGCCGCGCATCTCAAAGTGTTTGCGCTGGCCGATTCCGAGACCATGGTCGCGACCACGATCGCACGCCGCGGCCGACGGTGCATTGATTCTCTCCGTTACGTAACGGGAGCTTGACGCCTGCCCATGCCGATGATCAGCTCCGTTACGTAACGGAGGGAATATCATGAGCCTCAACAATGCCGAGCGACAGGCGCGCTTCCGGGCCAAGCGCGATGCGGAGATCGAGCGGTTACGCAAGGCGGTCCCCAAGCCCGCACCAACCTCAAAGGAGCTGGACGACGCACGGGCCGAGATCAAGCGGCTGAGCAAAGAGCTGACCTTGGTGCAGATCAGGAATTCAGGCCTGGACTATGAGGTCAAGCGGCTGAAAGAGAAGATCGCCAAGCCTGCCAAAGTCCCGCTCGACCCTGAGAGCGAGGCGGTCCGCCAGATCACTGCGCTCAGGAAAAGGAACAAGACCTTGCAGGCAGAGGCGGACAAATGGCGCACGCAACTGAGGACGTTGGTGCCCACCTCCGTGAAGACCAAGATTGCGAAGGCGCTGACCGAACAGACGACGAGTCCGGCAAAACGGCTCGATGCGCTTCAGGCGTGGAACGGATTGGGCCTTAACAACATCGGAAGTGATTAGCGCCACCGACCGCGCCGGCCGCCACTGAGCAGGCCGATGATGACAGCGTTGAGCACGATCATGGTGCGCGGGAATCGGCAGCACAGCCATGCCCAGCCCCGCACGATCAGCACCAGGGCAGCGATGATCAGGATCACATAATGCATCCGGGAATGGATCAGCACCGCGACGGCGGCCAGGAAAGCGAAGGCGTGCCAGGTTTTCATCGTGCACCTTGCGGCAATGGTCATTCGAATTCCAGCGGGCGAACATAACCTCGTAGCAGTTTGACCAGCGGTGCAGCCGAAATCTTCCGGTCGACGATCCTGGTGAGGAATTCACCGAGCTTGTCGGAGTCGAGCATGTGTTGCAGTTCGTAGCCGTTGGCCTCCAGGAACATCAAGGCGGCGGTCCAGGCCGTCCGCTTGTTGCCTTGCTCGAAGGGATGGTTGTGGGCGATGCCGAGAAACAGCTGGACGGCAAGCTCGGCCAGATCATGCTGACCGTAGTGCCAATGATGAACGGGCTTATGGAGAGCTGATTCCAGAAGCCCGATGTCTCTCACATGAAACGGTTCGCCGGTGGCTAGAACTGCGTCGCGATTGGTCTCGACGACAACGTCGAGCGGGAGCCAGTTCGGCTCACTTAGCAAGATAGGCGAGCGTCTTGCTAAACCGGGTTGTCACCTTCTTGCGAATGGCGGCATAGTCCGGGTCCTTGATCGGGCGCGGCTTGATCGGCTTGGGCTCCGGCAGCGGAGCGCGGCCCTTGGAATGGCCGGGAGCGGCGGGCAGGAAGGCGGTCAGTTCTTTGCGCATGTCCGTCTCCTTTCTCCGTAACCAATATGTTTGGAAACTATACGTTCCCTGCCGGAAAGCAACGGCGGGTACCGCCACCAAAGCGCAAAATCCTTAAGTCTTTGGCCGCAGATGAGGTGCCACCAATCGGAAAGGGCCGGATCGGCCCAATGTGGCTTCGCCCGATCCTTTTCCTCCAGCGCGTTATCGGCTTCGGGTGCACCGGCTCCTATGTCTGGTGACCTTGGGTGCTGGTCGACACGGTGCGCTGGCCTTCTTTCAATCGGGACAGCCCCGTTTGAAAGAAGCCGTTAAAGAGCGCGATCACCCCGGCTGCATCCCTAAACAATTGTGATGAGAAATCCGATCGCGCCCAGCGATTGCAGATCGCGCGCGAACATGCTGAGTTCCCGGCCGCCCTATTATCGGGGCGACCTTAAGGGGGGAGCTTACTATGAAGCATTTGGTTTTGGCTGTTTCCGCGCTCGCGTTGCTCACCGTCTCGATCCTGCCCGCGAAGGCGGGTTGCCCGGCCGGAACGCGCTACGACTGTTCGAGCACTTACAACGGCAAGCAGTCCTGCGGCTGCCGCTGATCGATCGCCTCGACACAACAAGAGAGAGCCGCCCTTCAAGGGCGGCTTTTTTGTGCGTGCGGATTTCGCAGCAGCAGCAGCAACGGATGTGACTATACGGGAAAAACGGAAACGATCTAGGTTGATCGCGCTCGCCGATAACAACTGTCAGTGGCCTCAGCGCCGGTACAGCCTGTCGGCGTGGTTCATTTCCGCGAACGCGGAGGACCAACCCGCAAAGCGTACTAAACCTTAAGATGTTGAAAGCGCTATGATGGTCTCGACGTTGACCATGGCGACCTTTACTCCGGGCGATGGGGCGGCCCACAAACTCGCGAAGAGACCTGACCGACCAGTAGACGACTGACATTTACCCCAGGTGAAGTGATGAGGAATGCGCTAATTCCGGTGCTGATATTGGTGGCGGGATTTCTTGCGGATCGTGTCGTGCGCATCGAGAACCAGCGATACGCGTTGTTTGTCGATTTGTGCAAGCTAGACCCGGCTAACCCGGCAAAAAGATGGGACTGTCTTGAGAATGTCCAGACTCGAACGTCCTGGTTCTGGCACCTCTACTACGCGATGACAGAGCATGTGCCGCCGGTGCGGTGGTGAAGCAATGAGCAAGGTCGGTCATCCTGTGACGAGATACCTGCTAACTGTCATTCTGTGCCTGTTCGCGTCAACGAGCATCGCTCAGCAAGCACCGATTGACCAACGTGACTCGCTTGTTAGGCAATATCGAGATTGCGTTGCTCTCGTATCCATTGGCTTGTCGGGCGAAAATCATCTTGTAGCCGAGCGGGCTTTCTCAGCCTGCGCTACAGAAGAAGAGGCTTTGCGAACGTGGTTCACCTTCGTGCAGGTGCCCTCGAACGTGGCGCACGCTTTCATCGTTCGGGAAAAACTACAATTGAAACGAATGATTCTGCGAGACCCGCCGCATTAAATTGAGAAGAAAAAATCGTTTTCCTCATTTGAGGCCTTGATGAAGCTATGACGTGGGCAAGTGGTTTTTTTAGGTTGTGGATTTTGCTGACCCTTCTTTGGTGTGGGGCAACCGTTGCAATTCTGGGCAAAGACGAATTCAAGGGACTTTGGCAGCGCAGGGTTAGTATCGACGTCGAATACAGTGGTGGCATCAAGGACGAGTTAGACGGCTCGCGGCCGCGCGAGGAGCTTCGACGGCAGATCATCGCGGGAGCGAACAGGGGAGCTGAAGCCCTGATTCGAAAAGGGGAAGCCGCCGAAGCCAAAAAGCAATTCGGGCAGCTAGACGAATCTGCCGATCAACTGCTCAAGGTCATCGACGATGAGAGCACCAAGAGAGCCGACCGGCTGCAACGAGCGCTGACCGTTTTACTGGTGCCTCCCGTTGCGCTTCTCATTTTTGGCGTGGCGATAGGCTGGGTGGCCAGTGGCTTTCGCAAGCGGGCTGCGTGACGACTTCCACTTTCGCGTCTAGCAACTAAATAGTCCGTATGTTCAAATCCCCGTTCGAGCCTTGTGTTCCCACACGCGGCGCCAAGGTCCCCACCGGTCCAGACTGGCTTCACGAAATCAAGCATGACGGCTATCGGCTCATCGTCGAGCGCGAGGACAAGCGCGTGCGCCTGTTCACCCGCAACGGTCACGACTGGACCAGCCGCTATCCGCGTATCCTAGAGGCGGCCTTGCGCGTCCGGACCGCGCGCTTCGTGATCGATGGCGAGGCGGTGCTGCTCGGTGCCGATGGCGTCTCCGATTTCAACGCCCTGCATTCGCGCAAGCACGATGATGCCGTGCAGCTCTACGCCTTCGATGTGCTGGTGGCTGACGGCGATGATCTGCGCAAGCTGCCACTGACGCTCCGCAAGACCAACCTTGCCAGGGTGCTGGCGCGCCGCGTTGACGGCATCCACGTTGCGCCGTTCGAACAGGGCGAGGTCGGGCCCGAGCTGTTCAGGCATGCTTGCAAGCTTGGCCTGGAGGGGTTGGTCTCCAAGCATCGCGACAGTTGGTACCGCGCCGGCCGCAGCGAGCAATGGATCAAGGTCAAGAATCGACAGCATCCGGCGTTCAGCCGGGTGATGGAGGCGCTGCGCTGAACCGATTTGCCAAACATTTTGGCTGGGGATAGCCGGCACGGTCCCATATCGCCGGCAACCTTGAGTCGACTAGCATATCACCGGCACTCTTTCGGGCTGGTGGCGGTGATTCTTGGTGGAAAAAGTAAAGAGGCAACAAGCCTTTTGGCGCAGCTATGGACCAGTCGTGATCTGGTGGGAGGATCTGGCAGAGATCGTCAGTGCTCTGAAACAGCACGCCGAGGTCACCTTAAGCACCGAAGATTATCAGTTCAAAAACCTCGACGAATTGAAAGAACACGTCGGAGCGCAAGCGACAATCTTCGTCTTGGATGTCGACACCACCCAGCCATCGGTCTCGATAAAACTCAATCGCTCGGAAGCTCGGCTTTTCATCTCGCCGGGTCCACAAGCGGCGCAGCTGCTGCTCGAACTCGATGCCGTCCTATCGCGGTGTCAAAGGCTGTTGCCTTGGGCATACCGTTTCTGGTTCGTGATGATCCTTCCCACGGTGTCGGTGGTGCTAAATATTTTCTATCTGAACGCTCGGCCCGAATTGGCTGCTCAGATAGCCTCTGGCGCTTTGAATACGCTGTCGCTGTGGGGACCCTGGGCTAGCTACGTGAATTTGCGCCGGGTGAGCGTGATCAAGATGCAGCGTCGCTCCGAACGGCGGGGGTTTTTCGAGCGAAATCGAGATCAATTGATCATGGTGTTGGTCAGCGCAATCGTTGCGTTTTTTGCGGGCGTGGTGGTGAAAGAGCATTTCTATCCGTCCACACCTGCGATCATTGCTCCGAAGTCGCCTTGAGGATGACTTACGCGTAGGACGAATGTTCACAGACGTTTTACAACACATTGAAGGATGTTGGTCGTGAGCCCCTTTAGCCCTGTGATCTCATAGGACAGGTTGCCCTTGTCTTCCGAACTCAGTGTCTGCTGTTGCCGCTTACTGTCTGCTTGAATGAAATCATCCAGGCTGCTTTTCAGATCACTCAGCCGCGACAGGACCACGATCAGGTAACTGGCGGCCTCCTTAGTCGAGCTTGCCCCTTCCGCCGCGACAACATTTTGCATCACAACAGCCGCATCGTTGTGGAATTCGCTGGCGGCGTAAAAACGCCGATTGTAGACCGCATTGAAGCGGCCTCGGTTCTGTTGTTCGAGCGCTTTCGCTTTCTCGGTTCGGATGTAGTTCGCTTCATCGGGAGGAACCAATTCGATCCGATCGACGATTCGGTTCAGACTAAGATGAATGCTATTGATGCTCTGGCAGGGGCTTTGAGCAAACGCGGCTGTGGTGAACATCAACACGGTGGTAACGAGCGAAAACTTCAGCACTGTGATTCCCTTATTGAAGCAAGGCATCTCCACTCCCAAGGGCATACTCTGATTCTGCACCATCCAACGGGTCGTCCCCCTCGGAGCTTTCACCGCCGGTACCGGTCCGGCCGGTTGGCGTGGTTCATCTCGGCATAGGCCGCCGTCAGCCTCTCTGGACTCTGCTTGCCCTTGAACGTCTCCCAGGCTTCCTTGAATCGCGCCTTGGCGTTCTCCAGTGTTGGCGCACCGCCGAACGGCGCACCGGGCAAGGTCACGATGCAGGTCCACATCCAGAAGCCGGGCGAGCGCTCGCGGGTGTAGCGGATGCGGCCGATCAGCTGGCCGTCATCGTGCACGGTGTAATCGTTCGGAGCGATCAGGCGGAGCGTGAGTTGGGAGATCACGGCTTGCGGATCTTGCGTTGCCACCGCGCCTCTAGCGCCTCGATGGCCAGCTCAAGCATTCGCGGAATCGGAATGATGTCGTTGGCGTAGCGCGACGATGTCGACTTACTGAAGCCGAACGTCTCACCGGCAGCTTCGTGCGTGAGTTGGTGCTGCTCCAGCCATTTGGCGTATTCCGCTGCTTTCATCCGAACAGATTAACCGATGGGGTTGCACCTTGCAACGCGTTGCGTTATGCAACATTACGAACTCCAAAGCGGTTGGTCTGGGCGGTCGTTACTTACATCCGGTTGTGAGCCGCCACAGATTAGTCTGAAAATAAATAATCGCCCGAACAGCCGCGCGAGGCCCAACACCTTGACGGTGCCCCACCTGAGTGACTGGAATGATGCTGGTGATTTGGTGTTTCTGCGTAAGGATGTTTTCAGATGGAAAAGAATCGACGCTTTACGGTGGAGATCACACCCGCTGTGCATCGCAAGCTCAAGGTCATGTGCGCGATGGCCGACATCCACATGACGGAGACGGTGCGAAGGTTGCTTGAGCGGGAGGTCGAGCAACCATCCATTCTCAAGCCGAAATCGACGAAGCAAAAGCAGAGGTCTGGCGCAGAGGCGATGTGATGAGCCGCGCACCCAGCAGCTTTCGCGAAACCGACGTGAAGCGGATCGTGCGTGCGCTCGAAGCCGCCGGCAAGGAAGTGGCGTCCGTGGAAATGGAAGACGGGCGCATCAAATTCAAACTCAAAGACGGCAGCGATGCCGCCGACGATGACACCGAGACCGCCGACGAAATCAGAAAGCTCCTTTGAAAATGAAACCGCCCCGCTCCGCCCTGCCCCTGCCCCGCTACACACAGCGGCATCCGGTCAAAGGAGGTTGGGGCTATTTCTTCAACGCGCCGAGCTGGGCACGCAAGAAGAATTGCCCGGTCACAAGCGAGGCGCTCGGCGCCGATTACGAGGCTGCGGTTCGTCGCGCCGAAGATGTTTTGCTGAAGGCATTCGACAGCTGGCGCACGGGTGGCGCTTCCGATGACGCCGTCTCGCCTGCCATCGCCGCCGGCACCTTCGACTGGATGGCCGCCGAATATCGCGCGGACCGGCGCTATACCAAACTGAGCGGCAAGCAGAAGCGCAATCACGAAGCCGGCTTCAAGCTGGTCAGCGGCCACGTGTTGAAGGATGGCCGCAAGCTGGGACAAGTTCATCTCGCCAAGATCACCACCGCTGTCACCGATACGCTGTACGAAAAGTTGCTGGTCCTTAGGGACGCCAAGGGCAACGTCATCCGCGAGCGCCGCACTTCAGTCAATCACGCGATGAAGTCGTGCCGCCGCGCGTGGAACGTCGTCTCGCGGAAACATCCAGGCAAGTTGCCGCTGGTCAATCCGTTCGCCAGCATGGGTCTGAAATCATCCGACCGCGAGACACCGACTGCAACATTCGAGGAGTTGCAGATCTTCCGCGCGAAGGCCATCGAGATGAAGTTGCCATCGCTGGCGACCGCCGCGCTGGTCGGATGGGAATGGCTCCAGCGCGAGACCGACATCTTCGCGACGTTCGACGTTTCGCACTATAGACCAAAGCAACATCCGGACATGGTCCGCGTGATCGACGAGAAGACCCAGAAGCAAAGCTGGATTCCGTTGATCGACGATGAAGGCACCCTGCTCTATCCGGAGCTGATGGCCGAACTCGACGCCATCAAGCGCGCACGCATCGGCGGCCTGATGCTGGTCAGGGATTGGGGCAACCGCGGCCCGTGGCCGACATGGCCGAAGCCTGACCAGCCGGACTTCACGCACTTGTCGCGCAAGGTGAAGGAAGTGATTCGCGCCGCGGGCCTTCGCGACGAATTGTCTTTCACCTCGTTCCGACATGGCGGCTTCACCGAGGGCGGCGATGCCGAACTGACCGACCGCGAGATGCTCGCATCAGGTCGCCACACCACACCGAAAGTGCTGCCGAAGTACACCAAGAAAACAACCCGGCAAATCGTGAACGCGATCAAGAAGCGTCGCGTGCATCGTGGGACGCAGACACCCTAAGAATGTAGAGCGAAAACGAACAAACGGCGGACATTTGTCATAATGCGCAGCAGCCGGCTTGTCATAATGGAGGAGCAAAAATGCCGCAAGTCATTGAAAACATTGGAGCGGGTGAAGGGAATCGAACCCTCGTATTCAGCTTGGAAGGCTGCTGCTCTACCATTGAGCTACACCCGCATCACTGGCTCCCTAACACGACCGGGCGGCAGTCTCAACTGCTCCGGACCGGTCTTTCCCGTCTTGCGGACAGGCTAGTTCCCGCCCCCGGGCGCCCCTTAACGGCGGCGGGATTTCGTCCTATATTCAGAGTCCCGAAACCAAACGAAAGGAGGTGATCCAGTGTCTTATCTCAAGCGCTGTCACCTCGCTGGGATCGCCCGCTAGGCTTTGACGAAAGGCTTGGCATCGGGGCGCTCTCAGCCCTGGACCAGCGAGCAAGAAATCGGGCGCGACGGGGCCTCCCCGCCGCGCCTTTTTCATGGGTGGGCGCCTGCATGGATGGCTCCGCTCAGGCCGACGGCTCGCCTGCAAGCACCTCGCGGATCTTCTGCGAAAGCTCCGATTTCCGGTACGGCTTCCTGAGCAGCGCCAGGCCGGGATCGAGATGTCCTTCGTGGACGATGGTGTCGTCGGTGTAGCCGGAGGTGTAGAGCACATTCGCTCCCGGCCGGCGGAGCCGGACGGCTTCGGCCAATTCCCGTCCGTTCATGCCGCCGGGCATGATGATGTCCGTGAACAGGAGATCGAATTTGACGCCTTGGTCGACCAGCGCAAGCGCGGCTGCGCCGTCGCTGGCGGCGAGCGTGCGATAGCCGAGGGTGCCGAGCTGGGCGATGACATAGCCCTGCACCAGCGGATCGTCCTCGACCACGAGGATCGTCTCGTGCCCGCGTGCCGACGCGGGCGGCTGAACCGGCGCCGTCCTGGCCGGCGCCTCGCCCTTCGACCGCGGCAGGAACAGCCGCATCACCGTGCCGCGCCCCTCCTCGCTCTCGATGACGACGGTGCCGCCGGTCTGGCGGGCAAAGCCGTAGACCATGCTGAGCCCAAGCCCGGTGCCACGGCCGACGCCCTTGGTGGTGAAGAACGGCTCGAACACGCGCTCGCGGATGTCGGCCGGGATGCCGTGACCGGTGTCGGCCACCGCGATCATCACGAAGGCGCCGCGCATGACATCGCCGTCGCCGGCACCGCTGGTGCCGTCGAGGTCGCGGTTCGCGGTCTCAAGCGTGAGCCGGCCGCCGCCCGGCATCGCGTCACGCGCATTGACGGCGAGATTGACGATCGCGGACGAGAGCTGCGACGGATCTGCCATCGCGGACCAGGCGCCGTCCGCGAGCCGGGTCACGATCTCGATATGCTCGCCGAGGATCGGCTTGAGCAGCTTCGCCGTTTCGACCACGAGTGCGTTGACGTCGATGTCGCGGGGCTCCAGCGGCTGGCGGCGCGCGAAGGTCAGGAGCTGCGAGGTGATCTCGGCGCCGCGCGCCGCCGCATCGTCGATCAGCTGTGCGATCGCGGCGAACTCGGGCTTGTCGGCAAGCCCTTCCTGGATGATCTCGATGGTGCCGGTGATGACCGTGAGCACGTTGTTGAAGTCGTGAGCGACGCCGCCGGTGAGCTGACCGATCGCGTCCATCTTCTGGGATTGGCGCAGCCGCTCCTCGGCCTCGTGCTGCGCCGTGAGGTCGGTGGCCGACCCGCGATAACCCATGAAGCGTCCGTCCGCGGCGAAGATCGGCTGGCCGTTGACGTTGAAATGATGCATGCGGCCGGCCACGTCGCGCCCGCGATATTCGAACTTCCTGAACGGCTCGTGGCGGTCCAGCGTCGCCACGTGCGCGCGCCATTTCTCAGGCTCGGCGTCGCGGTCGGAGGCGGCATCTGTGCGGTGCTTGCCGACCAGCGCCTTGTTGTCCATGCCGAAGGCGCCGGCCCGGTCGGATACGTAGGTGAAGCGATGATCCGGTCCGGTCTCCCAGAACCAGTCGGACGCGGTCTCGGCATAGTCGCGGAAACGCTCTTCACTGGCACGCGCGTCCTCTTCGGCGCGCCGGCGGATATTCAGGTCGCGCTCGAGATTTGCGTTGGCCTCGCGCAGCTCGCCATAGGCGCGCCCGAGGTTCGCGCACATCGCGTTGAAGGCGTCGATCACCTTGTCCAGCTCGTCGGGATCGCGGGGCGGCCGGCGCTCGAGGTGCAAAGGCGGCGGTGGCCGCGACAGGCTGTATTGGCCGACGAACTCGGCGATGGCGACCAGATGCCGTGTCACCAGCAGATGGAACATGTAGATGATGAACAGCGAGACGACAAAGGTCTTCGCAGCCTGGCTTGCCAGGATGACCAGGGCCCGGTTCAGCAATTGCTGATAGACCTCGGCCAGCGTCGCCTCGACATGGAGCACGCCGATCGGGCGTGACGTCCCCTGGACGCTGTAGCTCAGCGGATAGTCGCGTGTCACGGCTGAGCGGGTGCTCGGCTCGCCGACCGCGACACGGATCGGATTGGGGCGATCGGCGACCTCGCGCACCTCGGCGGCGCGGATGTCGGGCAGCCGCATGATGCCGTCGAGCTGGAGCTTGAGCTGGTTCTGGTCGAGATTCCACAGGCTCTCGCCGAGGCTGCCGGTCGTGCTGCGGCCGATCTCGTCGAGCCGCGTCTCGATGACACCGACCTCGCGGTCGTAGTCGAGATAGAGCTGAAGCGCGGTCAGCATCAGCGTGACGATCGAGGAGAACAGCAGCACGGCGGCCAGCAGGCGCGGCCCGACGCCGCTGCGCGACCAGTTGAAGATCCGCGACAGCAGCGCTCCGATCATCCCTGGCGCAAATGCAGTGCCGATCCCGCTCAAATCCTGCTTCGCGGCCGCCGGGGGACCGGCGCGACTGCTGCGCTTGGAGTCCTCGTCGCCTGCGTTGCCCATGCACCACGTCCCCGGAATGGCGGCACCCTGCTCCGGACGGCGGGGCGCAGCCGCGAGCAATTCGACAGTTGAAATTCTCTCATCACGCGACCTGCGTGGCGATCCTGCCGGCCCATGGGCGGCTTGGCGGGGTCTTGTCTTGCGCCCAGCAGCAGGATTCTCGCGCAAACTATCACTTCGCGTACTAGAATGACATTGGCTAAAGTCCGCAGTCGCCTGCAAGACAAGCGAGCGGTGCGGCCGCCACACGGGTGCCACCCCAGGTGGATCGCGGCCATCCGAATCCAATGGTAGCTATGCAGGGCAAAGGAGACGCGTCATGTGGCGGATCATCGTCGCCTGCCTGTCATTGCTCGCCGCAGGTCCGTCGCACGCGCAGGAGCTGATCCGGCTGGCGCGGATCGCCGACATCCCGGATCAATATGTCGGCGGCGAGATGCTGCGGGCCGTCTACGCCAAGCTGAATATCAAGCTGGCGTTCGAGGACGTCCCCGGCAAGCGCGCGCTGGCGCTGTCGAGCGCCGGCGAGGTCGATGGCGAGATCCAGCGGATCGGAACGCTCTCCAGCGACTACCCGACGCTGATTCAGGTGACGCCGGCGATCAACTACATCGAGCCGACGGTCTTCGCGACGAAACTTCGTTTCGACGTGGCCGGCTGGAATTCGATCAGGGAGTACAGCATCGGAATCGTCCGCGGCGTCGGCTCCTCAGAGGCCGGGACACGCGGCATGGCCCGCGTCACCGCGACCACCAGCCTCGAGAACATGATCAGGATGCTCGACGCCGACCGTTTCGAGCTGATGGTCACCGACCTCTTCAGCGGGCTCGTGGCGGTGAGGAAACTCAATCTGCAGGCCAGGATTGTCCCGCTCTCGCCACCGCTGGAGCGCATCCACATCTACCATTATTTGCACGAACGCCATCGCGATCTGGTGCCGAAGGTCGGCAAGGTGATCGCGCAGATGGAAGCGAGCGGCGAGCTGGCAACGCTGCGCGAGGCGCTGGTCAAACAGGTCCTGAGTACGCCGTGACGGCGCCGGGTCAGCTCGCGCGAAGCCGCTCACGCAGGGCAACGGCGGCAATCGGCACGCCGACGCACCAGGCCATGACCGCCCGATAAGGCTCGGCGCCGAGCACCACGGTGATGATGCTCGTCAGCAGGCACGGCGCGATTGCCTTTCGCGTCCGGCTCATCAGCGCAAGCAGGAACGGCATCGCCGCGATCGATATTTGCAGGACGTCCATGTCGAAAGACGGTGTCGCCGAAGGCTTCAGAAGCCGCACACATTGAGCGCGCGCGGGCGTTTTCCGCGGCGGCTTTCGACGATCCGCTCGCCGCCGTTCTCGGCCGAGCTCCCGTAATAGCGGTGATGGCCGGACTGGTCGTGCAAATCCGCGGCTTCCGATTTTCCCGCCCGACGCGCGTCGCAGATGATCTTTATGGTCGACATGGCCGCCTCCGAAGTGTTCTTGGTGGCAATCAGTCGCCTCGGCTTTGGGCGGCGTTCACCTCCGAGGGCGGCAATCGGGTTTCAGGACGGTTTCGTCGCAACTTGCGCGACGCAATATGTTAGTCTCCGGGATTGTCGGTATCGACCGCGCTCATACATGCTTCGGACTGCGAGCTCAAAAACAAACGAGGTGACGATGCTTTACGCCATCCTGGCCTACCATGTGGAAGACGAGATCTTGTCCTGGGCGCCGGAGCAGGACGCCGCGGTCGTGGCCAAAGTGATCGAGGTTCAGGCGCCCTTGAGGGCAAGCGGACACCTTGGGCCGGCCGCCCGTCTGGATGACACCCGAAAGGCGCACACCTTGCGCGGCCCCGGCGCGGGCATGGTGCTGGACGGCCCGTTTGCCGAGACCAAGGAGCAGCTTCTCGGCTTCCATCTCGTCGACTACGATACCGATGAGGAAGCGATCGCGGCGGCGCGAAAGCTGCGCGAGGTCAACCCGTCGGCGGTCTACGAAATCCGCCCGGTCAAGCTTTACGTGCCGGCCGACGGGTTCGGCGCGACAAAAGGGTGAGCCGCCGCCTCACGCGCCTGGCCCGGTCGGCGCGGCATAGAAGCGCTGGATCAACAGCCCGCCAAAGGCGATGAACCACAGGAAGGGCGCGACGTGCGGCGCGAAGGCCGCAACGATCGTGCCCGGAATGAACACCAGCAGCGGAAACATCGAGGCCATGGTCTCGTGGCGCCAGCCGCCCAAAATCGTCCACCACAGCCAGGCATTGAGGCCGGCGATCGCGGTCAGATGCAGGCCGTAGAGCACGGCCACCGCGCTGCTCATGCTGTAATTGATGTAGAGGCCGTTGGTCACCGGCAGCAGCACGATCGACAGCAGGAAGAACAGGTTGAGGATCACCATGCCGCGGCTGCCCACGGGCTGGCGCGCGAGCCGGCGGTGGTGGCTGATCCAGAACACGCCGGCGATGATGAAGCTGAGCGCGAGACCGGCGAGCTTGCCGGAGTAGACATGGGCGAGATCGCTCCAGCTCGGGGCACTGGTGAACACCGCGGCCTTGGGCAGGTCGTAGGCGAGTAGCGTCATGGCGACACCAAAGATGGTGTTGCTGAGCGACTCCAGCCGCCGCATCTCGAACTGGTCGGGCTTGAGCTCGGTCATGCCGGGTTGCGCGCTTCTCGGGCTGGAACTTCGGGCCGTCTTGTCCCTAGGTCTTAACATTGGTTCCGTCCAGCCGCATTGCGATTCGCGCCGGGATCGCCGACTCTCACCCTTTCACCGGGGCGATTCGTGGCGACATATCTGGACACGCTCAATGCGGAGCAGCGCCGCGCCGTGGAGCATGGCGTCGCTGACGGCGCGACCGTGGGCGCGCCCCTGCTCGTCATCGCCGGCGCGGGCTCCGGCAAGACCAATACGCTCGCCCATCGCGTCGCGCACCTGATCGTCGCGGGCGCCGATCCACGACGCATCCTCCTGATGACGTTCTCCCGCCGCGCCGCGGCCGAGATGGCCGCCCGGGTCGAACGCATCGCACGAAAGGTGCTGGGCGAGAACAACGCCGCGATCATGCGCGACGCCCTCACCTGGGCCGGCACGTTCCACGGCATCGGCGCGCGCCTCCTGCGCGAATATGCCGAGCGGATCGGCGTCGATCCAGCCTTCACCATCCACGACCGCGAGGATTCCGCCGACCTGATGAATCTGGTCCGGCACGAGCGCGGCCTGTCGAAGACCGAGAGCCGCTTTCCCGCCAAGGGCACGTGCCTGTCGATCTACTCGCGCTGCGTCAATGCCGAGATGGAGATCGAAAAAGTGCTCGGCCAGCACTATCCCTGGTGCGCGGGCTGGGCCGCCGAGCTGAAGGGCCTGTTCGCGGCCTATGTCGAGGCCAAGCAGGCCCAGCACGTGCTCGATTACGACGACCTCCTGCTCTACTGGTCGCAGATGATGGGCGATACGCTGATCGCCGAAGAGATCGGCGGCCGCTTCGATCACGTGCTGGTCGACGAATATCAGGACACCAACCGCCTGCAATCCTCGATCCTGCTGGCGCTGAAGCCGGATGGACGCGGGCTAACCGTGGTCGGCGACGACGCGCAGTCGATCTATTCGTTCCGCGCCGCCACTGTCCGCAACATCCTGGATTTTCCGCAAAGCTTCTCCCCCCGCGCCGAGATGATCACGCTCGACCGTAACTATCGCTCGACCCAACCCGTGCTGGCGGCGGCTAACGGCGTCATCGGGCTTGCGCGCGAACGCTTCACCAAGAACCTGTGGACCGACCGCACCTCGTCGCAGAAGCCGCAGCTCGTCACCGTCCACGACGAGGCCGACCAGGCCCGCTACATCGTCGAGGAGGTGCTGGCCAACCGCGAGCAAGGCGCGCTGCTCAAGCACCAGGCGGTGCTGTTCCGGACGTCCTCGCATTCCGGTCCGCTGGAGATCGAGCTGACCCGCCGCAACATCCCCTTCGTCAAGTTCGGCGGACTGAAATTTCTCGATGCTGCGCACGTCAAGGACGTGCTGGCGCTGCTGCGCTTTGCCGAAAATCCGCGCGACCGCGTCGCCGGTTTCCGCATCCTGCACCTGTTGCCCGGCGTCGGCCCCGCCACCGCGCAGCGCGTGCTCGACCAGATGGCGGAGAGCATCGACCCGCTTGCCGCGCTCGGCCAGCTTGCGGTGCCGCCACGCACCGGCGCCGAGTGGACCGACTTCGTCCGCACGGTCGGAAATCTGCGTTACTCGGAATGGCCCGCCGATCTCGAGCGCGTACGGCTCTGGTATGAGCCGCATCTCGATCGCATCCACGAGGATTCCGAGACGCGCCGCGCCGATCTCATGCAGCTCGAGCAGATCGCGAGCGGCTATGCCTCGCGCGAAAAATTCCTAACCGAGCTCACGCTCGACCCGCCGGATGCGACCAGCGACAAATCAGGTCCTCCGCTTCGCGACGAGGACTATCTGATCCTCTCCACCATCCACTCCGCCAAGGGCCAGGAATGGAAGTCGGTGTTCGTGCTCAACGTCGTCGACGGCTGCATGCCGTCGGATCTCGGCGCCGGCACCTCGGCCGAGCTCGAGGAGGAGCGCCGCCTGCTCTATGTCGCGATGACGCGCGCCAAGGACGATCTCCACCTCGTCGTGCCGCAGCGCTTCTTCGTGCACGGACAGGCCGCCAAGGGCGACCGCCACGTCTACGCCTCGCGCACCCGCTTCATCCCGGAATCCCTCGTCTATCTGTTCGAGCGCACCGCCTGGCCGAAGGCGGCTTCGGCTGCGGCCCGCGCGGCGGCGCAGGGCCCGAAGATCGATATCGGGGCGCGGATGCGGGGGATGTGGCGGTAGCGCAGGCTTGTTTAGACGTGTTTTCCTAACGCGAACCGGTATCCTCTTCGCTCGAAAACGCTTTAGGCGTTCAGCCGGTCGAACTGGACCTTGCCTGCCTTCATCACCATCGGGATGTGCTCGCCCTGGCCGAGCAGGCAGGCCACATCGCGCAGCGGGTTGCCGTCGACCACGAGCAGGTCCGCAATAGCGTCGGGCGCGATCCGACCGAGCTTGCCCTCCATGCCGAGCACTTCGGCGCCGATCAAAGTCGCGCTGGCGATGACGGAGCGCGCTCCCAGAATTTCGGCGCGAATGCGGAATTCGTCGCTCTGGAGGCGTTGAGAAGCTCCAAGCAGATCACTGCCAAATCCCATCTTTACCCCGGCGTCGCGATAGATCGCGAGCGAACGCAGACCGGCGTCGCGGACATCGGCGATCTTGGCCACGCTCTCCGGCGGCAGGCCGTATTGGGCGCCCTCGTTGGCCAGCGCCTCGTAGGTGACGAGGGTCGGCACCACATAGGCACCCTTTTCGGCCATCAGGCGCGCGGTCGGAGCATCGACCAGATTGCCATGCTCGATGGTGCGCACGCCGCAGCGAACGGCGCGTTCGATGGCGGCAGCGGTGTAGGCGTGGGCGAGCACGTAGGTCTGGCGCCCGCGCGCCTCCTCGACGATGGCGCGGATCTCGTCCTCGGAGTAGCCGAAGGCGCCGACCGGATCGGTCGGTGAAGCGACGCCGCCGGACGCCATGATCTTGATCTGGTCGGCGCCCATCTGGAGCTCCTCGCGTGCCGCCCTGCGCACGCCATCGACGCCGTCGGCAACGCGCGCCAGCGCCCCGACACGCACGCAGCAGGGACACGGGGCGTCGCTCGCGAGGTAATCCGAGCGCGCCCGCATATCACCGTGGCCGCCGGTCTGGCTGAGCGCACGGCCGGAGACGAACAGCCGCGGCCCGTCGGTCAGGCCGGTCTCGATCGCCTGCTTCAGCGCATGGCCGGCGCCGCCGGCGTCGCGGACGGTGGTAAAGCCACGCCGCAGCATGCCGCGCAGCAGCAGCGTCGAGCGCAGCGTCACCAGCACGTTCGGCATGTGCACCTGCTGCGCCAGGTTGAGCTCAACGGCGATGGCGTGCACATGCAGGTCGATCAGGCCGGGCATCAGCGTCCTGCCCTTGAGATCGATGGTGCGATCGGCGGTGGCCTGGATCGGCCGGTCCGAGACCTCCTTGATCAGGCTGTCTTCGACCAGCACATCATGGCCTGCCAGCAATTCCGCCTGGAGCGGATCGAGTAGCGCGGCGTTCTTGAAGAGGATGCTGGACATCGCGGAATCCTGTCAGAAGTCGGCCGGCGCAAGCAGCGCCGGCAAGGTGAGCTGGGCAAAGGGAAGGCACGCGGCGATATCGTCCTCGCCATACCAGCCCGCCTCGTGAAGCAGATTGAGCGAGCCGAGCGTACGGCCGCGCCAGCGCACGGGCATGTTGAGCACGCTCGCGCAGCCGAGCGAGGCGATCAGCTCGTGGTCGGAGAACACCTTGCGCAGATCGTCCCGCGTTCGGCCGATATAGGCCTCGCCGCGGTCGAGCACGGCCTCGGTCCACGGGCCCGGCGCGAGGCGCTTGCGTCCGCCGGTCGGATACGGACCGGGAAGATTGGAATAGACCCGCGCGGCTTCGCCGCTGTCGCCGTCGTAGGTCAGGATCGTGAACAGCTTGTGCCCGATCGCCGACTTCACGGCTTCGTCGAGTGCCGCGAACAGTGCATCCGGCTGATCCGCCCTGCTCTGCGCCGCCGCGACGGCGCAGAGCCAGGGATCAGCGGTAACTTTCGTCCGCGTCATGCAACTTCACCCGCCGCGATCTCTTCCAGCGAGCGGCCGCGCGTCGGCACGCCCATCAGCACGACGGTGACTGCCCCGAGCAGCAGCACAGTGGTGGTGACCCCGAATACGCCGGCGAAGCCGAAATTCGGATAGAGATAGCCGACCAGGATCGGCGAGACGATCGCGCCGATGCGACCGATTGCGGAGGCGAGCCCGGCCCCCGTGGTCCTGACCGGCGTCGGGAATACTTCGGCGGTATAGGCATAGACGCCCGCATAGGTGCCGTTCATGAACAGGGACAGGAAGATCCCCGCCGCCATGATCTGCTGGTCGCTTTGCGCGAAGGCGAGCCCGAGCGCGCTGGCACCGCCGAGCACCATGTAGGTCGCGATCGTCGCCTGCCGCCCGATGCGCTCGTTGAAATACGCGGCGCTGAAATAACCGGGGATCTGCGCGCAATAGATCGCGATCGAATAGGCGAAGCTCTTGGTAATGCTCATCCCGTTCTGGACCAGCAGGCCGGGGATCCAGACGAAGAAGGAATAATAGCTGAAGGTGATCGCCAGCCACATGATCCAGGTCATGATGGTGATGCGCGCCTGGCGGCCGGCGAGCAGCGCCGCGAAATTGGCGAGCAGCGTTCCGGTAGCTCCGGCCGGCGCCGTCGCTTCGACGACCGGCTGCGGCAGGACATGGCCCGCGCGCGCAAAGCCTGCCTCGATCCCGTCGAGGACGGCTTCGGCTTCCTTCTCCCGTCCCCGGCTTTCGAGCCAGCGCGGCGATTCCGGCAGCGCCCGGCGCCACCACAGCAGCATGACGACCGGCACCGCTGTGATCACCAGCACGATGCGCCAGCCGTTCTCGTAGGCGGGAACGATGAAGTAGCCGAGCAAGGCTGCGGCGACGAAGCCGAAGGAGAAGAAGCCGGCGAGTGCGCCGGTAAAGCTGCCGCGATAACGCCGCGCGACGAACTCCGCGAGATAGGGCGCGATGATCGCGCTCTCCGCGCCGGTCCCCATGCCGGCGACAACGCGGGCAGCAAAGAAGGACGGCCAGGTATCGACCATCGCGCTCACGATCGATGCCGCGCAGTAAAGCGCCAGCGCCGACATCATCACCGCGCGGCGCCCGATCAGGTCACCGAGCGTACCGGCGAACAACGCGCCGAACAGGAAGCCGATATAGGTGCTGCTGCCGAGCACGCCGATCTGCACGCTCGACAGGTTCCAGGCAGTGCGCAGCACAGGCAGGATGAACGCCAGAACGGCTGCGTCCATCGCGTCGAATGCGTAGCCGAGCCCGCCCATCAACAGCAGATGCGTGTGGAAACGCGCGAATGGAAGGCGCTCGATGCGCGCCGAGATCATCGACATGAAAGTCCCCTCAGTCTTGGCGGCCCGGCGCTCCGCGTGTCCCTTGGGGAACCATAGACAAAGTGACATTATCGTCATAATTTATAATCATGATCTAATATATCACCATGGTGAATGTTTGTGTCGTTCCGCGCGCTCGACCTCAACCTCCTGAAAGTCTTCGAGGCGCTGATGACCGAAGGCAGCGTCACGCGCGCGGCGAGCGCGCTGACGATGACGCAGCCCGCGGTCAGCAACGCACTCGCACGCCTGCGCGACGCGCTCGGCGATCCCCTGTTCGTCCGATCAGGCACCGGGATTCGTCCGACCCAGCGCGCCGTGGTGCTGTGGGAACCGATCGGCGAGGCGCTGGAAAGCGTCCGTGGCGCGCTCGACGAGCAGGTGTTCGATCCCGCCCGCGCGCAGACCGAGTTCAGCCTGTCGATGTCGGACTACGTCGCCTCGCTAGTGATGCCGAACCTCCTCGGTCATCTCGGCAAGGTCGCGCCCAAGGCGCGCATCCACACCGTGCCCAACACCATTTTGGAGATCGCCGACCAGCTCGAGGACAACAGGGTCGATTGCGTGCTGAGCGTCTATGTCAATGAGGCGCAACAGCCGGCCGCCATTCGCTCGCGCTCGCTGTGGACCGTCGACTACGCCTGCTTCATGCGGCGCGGCCATCCGCTCGCGGCGATGAAGCGGCTGAGCACGCGCAGCTTCCTCAACGCGGGACACGTGGATGTGAGCCTCGCCGGCAAGACCTTGCCGTCCTACGATCTTTTCCTCGCCTCGCGCGGGCTGTCGCGCAATCTGGTCGCGACCGTCAATCATTACAGCGCCGCCTACGAGGTCGTGCGTCAGTCCGACCTGATCGCCGTGCTGCCGAGCGATCTGCGCTCGCAATCCCGGCACGCGCCGTTCCTGCACGCCATGCCGCTGCCACTCAAGGCACCGCCGCGCATCGTCAGCCTGTTCTGGCACCAGCGCAACGACACCGTACCGGCGCAGCGCTGGCTGCGCGAGACCCTGGTGGAGATGTTCGCCAGGTCCGATTGATCCCGCCGGCGCGGTGAAAAACTGGAAACCATGCCTTTCCCGGAGCAGCATTGTCGAAGCGGCCTCCACGCCCTAGCTGCACAGTAAACAATTTCCCACATGCGGGCGCCGCTCGCGCCCCCCTCAGAGACCTGATCGATGACCCCACCGCTTCAATTCGGACTGGATACCTTTGGCGACGTCACCAGGGACGCCACCGGCGCCATGCTTGCGCACGCGCAGGTGATCCGCAATGTCGTCGACGAAGCCGTGCTGGCCGACGAGCTCGGCCTCGACTTCATCGGCCTCGGCGAGCACCACCGTGCCGATTTCGCGATCTCCTCGCCCGAGACCGTGCTCGCCGCGATCGCGTCGCGCACCAGGCGCATCCATCTCGGCTCGGCCGTGACGGTGCTGAGCTCGGACGACCCCATTCGCGTGTTCCAGCGCTTTGCGACTCTGGATGCGCTCTCCAACGGACGTGCCGAGGTGATCCTCGGCCGCGGCTCCTTCACCGAGTCCTTTCCGCTGTTCGGCTTCGACCTGCGCGCTTACGAGGCGCTGTTCGAGGAGAAGCTCGACCTGTTCACGGCACTCTTGTCGCGGCAGCCGGTGACCTGGGAGGGCAAGCTGCGTCCGCCGCTGAAAGATCAACTGGTCTATCCGCCGGTCGAGAATGGCCGGCTTAAGACCTGGATCGGCGTCGGCGGCAGCCCGCAATCGGTGGTGCGCGCCGCGCATTACGACCTGCCCCTGATGCTCGCGATCATCGGCGGCGATCCCACGCGCTTTGCGCCTTACGTCGATCTCTATCACCGCGCCTTCAAGGAGTTCGGTCGCCCGGCACAGGCGATCGGCGTGCACTCGCCTGGCTACGTCGCCGAGACGGACGAACAGGCGCGCGAAGAGCTGTGGCCCGACTACAAGGCGATGCGCGACCGGATCGGCAAGGAGCGCGGCTGGCCGCCGATGGGCCGCGACGAGTTCGTCAATGAGGCCGAGCACGGCTCGCTCTATGTCGGCTCGCCGGAAACCGTCGCGCGCAAGATCGCCAAGACCGCAAAGGCGCTTGGCATTTCGCGCTTCCAGCTGAAATATTCGGCGGGGCCTTTGCCGCACGAGAAGCTGATGAAAAGCATCGAGCTTTACGGGCGGAAAGTGGTGCCGATCGTCAGGGAGATGATGGGGTGACTTACGCTCTGGGCCAGTCCGCCTGCGCCCTCCCGGCTACGGCGTGACAGCCTTCGCTAGCTTCGCGTGACGGTGATTTGGTCTGGCTTGCCCAGCCGTAGCTCGCGAAGCGAGCGAAGGCTGGTGGGGGAGGCAGGACTCGAACCTGCGAAGCCATGAGGCGGCTGATTTACAGTCAGCTCCCTTTGCCACTCGGGACACTCCCCCGCTCGACGGCAGCACAATCGGGCCGGACCTTGCCGGCGACCGAAGACGGCCATGGAACGTGAAGGCCGCGACAGCCCGGATGGGGGCGCGACCGGGCGCGTTTATGGGCGATGCGGTGGGGCAAAGTCAACCGAGGCGAACAGCTAAAATCGCCCCCGAAGCCACCCAAATTGCCATATTCCGGGACCCGTGACACAAGCGAGCCCATGAAGGATCGAAAATTCACCCCAAGGGGCCCCCGCGGCGGGGCTAAGCCCTTCAACAGGCCCGGAAAATCAGCCGGCCGGCCGGCCTGGCGCGACCGCGATTCGCAGTCCGACGGACCGGTCATCCTCTATGGCTGGCACACCGTGACCATGGCGCTGGCCAACCCTCAGCGGCAGATCCGCAAGCTGACGCTGACCGAGAACGCCGCAAAGCGGCTTGCGGACGAGAACATCGCGACCCGCGTCGCGCCCGAGATCGTCCGGCCCCAGGAGATCGACCGCCTGCTGTCGCCCGACGCCGTGCACCAGGGCCTGCTGGCCGAGGCCGACGCCCTGCCCTCGCCCGACATCGAGACCCTGGACCAGGAAGGCATGGTGCTGGTGCTCGACCAGATCACCGATCCGCACAATGTCGGCGCCATCCTGCGCTCCGCAGCGGCTTTCGCGGTGAAGGCGATCGTCACCACGGCACGGCACAGCCCCGAGGCAACCGGCGTGCTGGCCAAGGCCGCCTCCGGTGCTCTCGAGCTGGTGCCAATGGTGACCGTGCAGAACCTCGCCCGAGCGCTGACCGCGCTGAACGAGCGCGGCTTCCAGACCGTTGGGCTGGACAGCGAAGGCAGCGAGGACCTCTCGAACGTCACGCTGCGCGAGCCGCTCGCGCTGGTGCTTGGTGCCGAAGGCAAGGGCCTGCGGCAACTGACCCGCGAGACATGCAGCGTCGTGGCGCGGCTCGACATGCCCGGCGAGATCAAGAGCCTCAACGTCTCCAACGCCGCCGTGCTCTCGCTCTATGTCGGCGCGAGCCGTCTCGGGCTGATGAAGCGGTAGAGCGTTTTCGAGCGAATTGGATACCGCTTCGCGTCAAGAAAACGCGTCAAACTAAGAATCCAAACAACAAAACGCCCATCCGCATCGCGCGGACGGGCGCTTCGTCAACTCAACCAATCAAACGATCAGTAATAGCGGCGCAGCACGCGGTGGCCGCCGTAATACGGCGCGCGGTGGGCGTAGCCGTAGCGCGGACCGTAGCCGTAGTGCGTGCGCGGCAGATAGCCGTAGCGCGGGCCATAGCCGTAGCGATACGGACGGTAGTACGGGCGCTGATAGGGATAGGCGGCGGCGGCACGATAGCCATAGCCGTTGCCGTAGCCATAACCACGGCCGTAGCCGTAGTTGGCGGGCGCGACGACTGCGTCCTCACGATAGGTCGGGTACGGCGCGAATGCGCCCGGTCCGGTGTAGGTCGGCCCCTGGTTGACGTAGTAATACTGCGTGGCTGGCTCGGCGAGGTGCTCAAAGCCCCATCCGCCATAACCCGGGCCATAGCCCCAGCTACCGCAACCCGTGTTGCAGCCGCTATAGACCGGCGCAACCGGTGCGCACGTGCTGAAGCCGCAAGCCGCGGCGGGCGCGGTGGCGACGAACATCACGGCAGCCGCCGCAACCAGTCCCGAAATCATCTGACGCATTACTCTCTCCTGTTGATTTTCGTATCTTGGATTTTTTCTTGAATTTTTGACGTTTCTTAAGTTGGCGGCCTTCCGGGCGCCTGTGCATGCGGCCGCGGCCGAGGACGCCGCGGACGGTCGTTGATCTCAGGCGCAAAGATCACCGGCGGCGGATTGACGGGCACGTCCATCTGCGGCGGCAGCGGCGCCGATTGCACACCCCAGCTCTGGTGATAGCTCTCGGCGGGCCTGGGCAATTTGCGGTTGGCGGGCGGCTCGACCTCGAGCCGGCCGTAGCCCGGCCGCAAGCCCATGGTCGGATAATAATGGCCGACGTCCTCGGGCTGCCGCTCGGCGATGTAGCGCCCGCCATAGATGGTCGGCTGCACCTGGACGTTCTTGCCGAGGCCCCAGACCCCCTCGACCACGCTGTAGGACGCGTCGATGTTGTCGATGATGATGGGCACGCCCGGGCGGCCGGGAACGACGATATCGAAGCCGCCGCCGGCAAACGCCGTCGCGGGCAATCCGATCAGAAAGGCGGCGAGCGCGAGAGCGCGCATGGAAGGATCCCGGTTTATCCGACGCTCAACCTATCCGATCGCCACGCGGAGAAGGTTAAGGCCCGCTCACCAATTTCCGGTAAGCCTAACGTGCAAGGGTCGATAGCGGCTCAAATGCCGCAAGCTGCGCTAGCGAAGCGTTAACGGGACACAAACCCGCCGCACATGCTGGATCGCACGAGGTTGCGTGGCACAAACTGTACATCCTCGGCGGGCTCACGTCGATGTGACCCCACATGCGAGAAGCCGCGGAACGACTGCCGGATGGCGCGCTTAGCACAGGTCTCAACAACATGGAGCAAATGCCATGACGAGCCTGAAGCTTCTTGGCTTGGCCGCGATCGTCGCGTCCACGCTGGCAACACCGGCCTTCGCGCAAACGACAGTCGACAATTCGGGCCGCTGCACGGGGCTCTTCCAGGATCCCAATTGCCAGAATCTCACCCCCGGCAATCCCACCACCGATCGCGCCTATCGGCGCCGGCACATGGCCCGCGGCCAAGTGAATCCGGATGACGGAACTCGATCGGGCTTCTGGCCGGTCGACACCGCAGGCGCCGTTGCTGGCGCCGCCGTCGGCACCGCGGCAGCCGTTGCATCCGCGCCGTTCCGCGGCTGGGACAATTCCTACGCCTATGACAATTCCGGTGGATATGCCGGCGGCCGTAGCGAAATGGGCTGGTACGGCAATTGGGATACCTATGCGGCCCGCAACGGCATCGTTTGCCGGCCCGGGACCTGGTACAAGGGAGCGGACGGCCTCCAGCACATCTGCCAGTAACACCGCACAAGTCGGGTGAAGAGGATCAGGCGGCCCTACGGGCCGCCTGTTTCATGGCGGCGAAACGCACCTCTGGAAGCATGGAATGCCGAAAAGTTCACTTCGCGGATATGAGGTGACACATGAAACGACTACCCGGCACCGCCGGCATCGTCCTAGCCTCCGCAACACTGCTCGCCCTGACCGGCGCCGCGCACGCGGTCGATCACGGCAAGGCCGCCAGTGACTACGGTTTTGCGAACGCCTCCCTCGAACTCTATTGTAAGGGTATCCTGACCGTGGCCGATGCGAAGGAGAAAGCCAAGCTCGACCGGATGTACCGAAACAATTCACGCTGGAAAAAGGACTACGCCGAGGGTTACGACTACATCGCCAATCGTGAGCGGCGCGACATGTCCAGTCTCTGGTCGATCTGTGTCGATGCAGCCTCACGACAAAAGTGGTTAAGGATCGCCCCGGAGGTACGGGTCATCCTGCAAGACTACGCCGACGGAAAACTTAAAGAAAACGAAGCGCAGGAACAATTGAACCAGAAGAATGCGACCTTGTTGGCCGTTCCTGCGACCGAAGAAGCATCCGACGTGGAAAGCACCAAGATCAGTCTGGCAATCAGGATCGCGTTGTACGAATCGGTCTGCGAGATCAAGCTGTCCCCGGCTGTCGAGCAGGCCAAGGAGCTATTGCTGAAAAACGTCGGCAAGAAAATAGTGATGATAGGCAGCGCCGCTATCATCGGGTCGTGGAACGGCGACAAGGCTGCGATGGCCAAGTGGTGCGCTGGCGCTCCCAAGACGCTGCGCATGATCGAAGAGGGTATGAAGCCATGAAGTTTGCCCTCACCCTCCGTCACCATTCTCGCTCTGCCCTGCAATGCGCAGGCACAAAAAAGGTCGCTAGTGCTTTAGCGCGGCGCGTTCGCTATCATCTTAGCGACCCTTTCCCTTCATGATCTCGTCTATCATCATGAGCGTATCTTTATACGCTTGATCCATCACCGGGCGGCAAGTGCCCTCGAATTGATCACGCAACACTTTGATGTTGTCGCACTTGCGCGACATCTCGTTTGTCATCTTGTCGTTGGCGACCGTAGCCAAGGCTCCAACCGCTTCTTTGGAAACGCCAGCCTGCGCACCTATGCGAATGCTGCGACCGTGCAACACGCCTGCTGCAGTCTTGAGTTTGCCGAGCAAAGGGTCGCTTGGGTCTTTTTGCTCACGACAGACCGCATCAATAGTCGCGTAATTCGCGCAGTTGATTGCATCGTCAAGAGGCGCCGCGTGAGCGTCGGCGGCCGCGAGTGCAGCGGCGACGGCGAGAAAGCGTTTCATGTCTCGTCCTCACTCCAAAGGGACGTGTTTGGTTCCGAGACCGCGCAAGGCTTCGACAGCTTTGGAGCACCATTCGTTTTGTCAGCTTTAGTCTTCCAAGAATCGGTTGACGGTTGCGTCGACGATCATCCGTTCTTTTGGTCTGACATCCCTCGCCCGTACCTCCAACGGGGGCAGTCTGGTTTCCGGCTCTACACATTTTCTGCCAGGCGGCGGTGCGGAGAAGAGCGCAAGCCAGTCAGACTAGACCTACACCCCGACTGCGGCTATATCGACGCAAACGCTGCCCGACCGTGCACCCCAACGTGCCGACTGGACAAGTTTCTTCTCGTTAACTGCTTATAATTGTTTGGTTTTGCCGGCTTAGCTCAGCGGTAGAGCAGCGGTTTTGTAAACCGAAGGTCGGGGGTTCAATCCCCTCAGCCGGCACCAGCGCTTAGCTTGTTTTATTTCGATGTCCCTCAACCGGGCGCGGCGTTGTATCCTTAGTTGTTTTCATTCCCGGGGCTGGCTTTGCTCTAACCTAATTTTTTTGACCGGCGTCGACAGACTTTGGACAGGGCCGCCCCACAAAGGCGGCCCTTTCTTCTGCGGGCTTCACACCCCATCTGCAGCCTATGCGTACCGCGTTCGAATTCTGCCTGACGACCTAGGATACCTAGGGTGAAACAGCATCTCATATCGACGCAACGTTGATGACATCCAACGTCCCGCGAAAGATCATGTCACCCGCCACATAAAGGATGACGGCGAGACCGACGTAAGCAATCCATCGATAAGTTTGCAGAAGGCGCGCAATGAAAGAAGCGGCCACGCCCATCATCGCGATGGAAAGCCCCAGGCCGAAAATCAAGATCATCGGATGCTCGCGTGCTGCCCCTGCCACGGCCAGAACGTTGTCGAGAGACATGGAAACGTCGGCCACGACAATCTGCCAACTCGCTTGAGCGAGTGTTTTGCGAGCTTTGCTGCCTGCAATTGCTCCAGCGGCGTCCATCGCACCTGTTGGCTCTGTGGAGGATGTGCGCAACTCTCGCCACATTTTCCAGCATACCCACAACAACAGGATCCCGCCGGCGAGCAAGAGGCCGACGATCTGGAGGATTTGCGTCGCCAACCCGGCGAGTAAGACGCGCAGTATCGTCGCGGCAACAATACCGATCAAAATCGCCTTGCCTCGTTGCGCCTCAGGAAGTCCGGCTGAAGCAAGACCGATGACGATGGCGTTATCGCCAGCAAGCACCAGGTCGATCAGAACGATCTGCAAGAATACGCTAAGGACATCTGTATCGAAATAATCAGGCACGGGTCATGTCCCCGCCGCGGGGGAATGGGCAGCTGCAAGCGAGATCGCATACGTCTATCGGATCGGTTGACCGATACCTGCCACCAAGAAACGGGGGTCCTAACGCCGCCGGTTATCAGGGGCTAGCGCTATCGCCTAGAGCCGCGTCCGAATGTAGTCTGACCGGTTGCTCGAAAAGAACTGCCACTTGATCTGGTTCGCCAAGAATCGCGGCGGCACAACCCAACATGGTCAATGCCCCGGCAACATCCCATAGCGTTACATTTTCTAATGTCGCATTTCCCGACTTTGCCCAAGCCAAGACCGCAGTGATCATCGCGTCTGAGAAAAATAGAATACTGAGCGCTGGCAAGACGAGCTGGGAATCCAGCAGGAGTATCATCAAGAATGCAGGAGCTGCGACCAGTATGCTCAACACCGCGCATGTGCAAAATGCTTGCCGCCAAGAAGCATTCCTGTTTGTCCAACTTGCACGAGAAAGGATCATTTGATCCTCCTGCATAGGAGCATTTTTTAGCGCCACTCACCTGCTGAACTACTCTGGTCTAGCTGATCGTTTTCCGACGTCTCCCCATCAATGTTTTGTCCTATGCCGCTGACTCTCAATTAACGTAAGAATGCCAGCGGTCACCACGGCAATAACGACGACGGCTGCCAGCGCCTCGACAGAGGCCAAGGTCCCGTACCACTTGTTCCAAAGCTCAATCACGTGCTGGCTTCTCGCGAGAGTGCACCCACGATCGACAAGATCTGCTCTCCAAGAAGAACGAACTGGGCGATCAAAAAAGCAATGCTACTCATCGTCGCGCGGTTTTTCACCGCGCGGCAAGGTGACTTATGTGGCAAGTCTAAGCTGACCTTCATTGCTGAACCGGAACTAAGAACCTAGCGTTCCCACAGCGAACGGGAACGCGCACCACATGCCCAGCGCTGTGGTCAAGCTTCGTAGATCCCCTTGAAGGTCGGGGGTTCAATCCCCTCAGCCGGCAACAGCGCTTGAGGCGGAAACCTCAGCTTGCATTCTTCGGCGCACTGCTTTGCTGAAAGTGCTCCGCACCGTTGATTTCGACCCAGCCATGTTTCGACTGCTCGAAAACCGATCTTAGCGGAGCCGGGAAATTCGGGTCCGCCGTCGCGCCGACGGCGACGCCGATCATCCCTGGCAGATTGTCCGCCTTCCAATAGACCGTCGAACCGCAATGGGTGCAAAAATAGCTGCGGACCTTGCCGCCGCTCGCGGCCTTGCGAACGTATTCGCTTGGGGTCCCCGAGCTCGTGACGGCCTCAGCCGCGTAGAAGGCACCGACGCCGAAGGGCGCACCGGTTCGGCGCTGGCAGTCCATGCAGTGACAAGCAACGACCGCGCGGGATGGCCCCGCGAGCGACAATGCAACGGCGCCACAACTGCATCGGGCATCGATCATCGCGCCTCCGAACGTCGCGCTCACTCCGTCCCCACCTCGAACGCCAGCAGCACGTTGCCGGCGACGCCGCTCCATTGGCCGTAGCCGGAATTGGTGTAGAGCATGCCGCCGGCGATGACCGGTCCGGGACCGTCGATCGCGCCGCCATGGGCGGGGACGCCGTTGACGGCCTTGTAATCCTGCGCGGTATCGAACTCCCAGAGCAGCTTGCCGTCGCTGGCATAGGCCCGCAGGAAGCCGCTGACGCCGCCGGAGAACACGACGCCGGGGATCAGGCTCACCGCCGCCGAAAGCGCGGGGCTGCATTGGAGACGATCGCCACAGGCGACAGGAGGCACCTCCATCACGACTGTCCCGCTGGCGAGATCGAGGCCGAACAGGCCGCCGCCTTGCGTGGAGTCGAGACGTCTGGTGCCGTCACGCAGGAAACGCACGTCGGAGTTAGCGACATAGATGCGATCCTGATCGGCGGCCGAGCCCCATTCGCTGCCGCCAAGCGCACCGCCCTTCCCGATCCGCGTCTGCCACAGGATCTTGCCGCCGTCGTCGGGATCGAGCCCGTGCACGACGCCGGATTTCTGTGCGATGGCAAGAACGCGCCTGCCGTCGCGCATGGTTACCAGGATCGGCGACTGGCCGAAATCGTGGTCGGGTCCGTGATCCTCGGGACAATTGGTCTTGTCCACGCCGTAGCATGCCACGACATAAGCGTCCTTCGGCGTGGCCTGCTGGCTCCAGAGCAGCTTTCCCGTCGCAAGATCGAAGGCGAGAATCGCGTCACTCGTCGCGGATGGCGGATTCGAATAGGAATTGCTGGTCGCGACATAGATCGCGCCGCGCTTCACATCGATCGTCGGCGCCGACCAGATCGCGGCACCGGACGGGCCGAACAGCTGCACGCCCTTCGCGTTCTTGTCGGTCGGATGCGGCACTTCGGGGATCGTATAGGCTTGCCAGACCGGCTTGCCGGTCGCGGCCTCCAGCGCCACCACGCTGCCGCGGAAGGTGCAGCATTCGTAAGAGGCTTGCGAGCCGGCGGCCTCCTCAAGCGAGGACACCGGCACGTAGAGAACGCCGGAATGCAGCACCGGCGCGCCGGTAATGCGCGCGGCCGGATGCTCCTCGACCTTCGTCTTCCAGATCAGCGCCCCCGTCAGCGCGTTCACGGCATAGGCGTTGGCACGCAAATCGCCGAAGAAGATCGCGAACTGATCGGAGCCGGGAAGCGGCGCGACCGTGATCGCGGCGCGCACCGCCGCATCGATCGCGAACGTCCACAGCGTGCAGCCGGTTCGCGCGTCGAGCGCATGTACCTTGCGGTCGGTGCCGCCGATGAACAGCAGGCCGCCCATGATCGTCGGCGGCGCAAAGGACACCGAGGCGCCGGGAAACGCGTAGGCCCATTTCAGCCGCAGGCGCGGCACCTGCGCCGCGGTCAGCCCCGCCATGTCGGCCGGCTGGAAGCGGCTGTTGTTGAGATCGACGCCCCACCCGTTCCAGCGTGGACCGTCGAGCGGTTGCGGAAAGCCGCTGATCTGCTGCGTGCAGCGGCCCTGCGCGTCGGATGCGCTGTTGATTGCGGCCTTGCCGGTGACGAAAGCAGCAATCGCGCGACGCTCGTCGTCGCTACGCTCCTTCGCCATCGCGGCCATGCTGCCGGAGGTCAGCGTCCCCAGCACGTGATCGAACGACATCGCCTGCATGGCGCCGCGCGCGGGCGCGCGGTTCTGGGCATCGCCGGCATCGTGACATTGCGCGCAGTGGGTGGCGTAGAGCGCGGCGCCGTCCTGCTGCGCCAGTGCCGGCGTGGAGCACCAGATCAACAGAGCCGCTACGGCAAAACTCGGCCTCATGGCGTTCTCCGGCATCGTCGACACGCGACCCAAAGATCGCGTCACACAACCTGAAGTGTATCGCCAGTGCGGTCACGGACGCAATGGAGTTCCGCCTGCGTCCGTCACATCGCTGTGGCCGTGCGGATACGATCGGGCAGTTCATCCAGACGCCATAGGGCAAGGCTCTTGTCGCGCCAGCCGCCGCCGCCCTCCTCGCAACGCTCGTTGATCAGCGCGCGCGGCGCGGGCCAGTTGAATGGTGCCTTCTCCATGTTCAGCGCGCGCCAATCGCCATCCGCGCAATCGCGATTTGCATCCCATTCGGGAAATGTCGTGACCAGCAGGAAGCCCGCGCCGCTCTGGGCAAAGCGGGCAACGGCGCGGGCGATGTTGTCGAAGCTCAAATGAACCAGGCAGTCCCGGCACAGGATGACATCCGCGCGCGGCAGCGCGTCGCGCGTGACGTCGGCAACGAGAAACCGGCCAGACCAATCGCCGCCGGCCACACGCCGGCGATTGGTCTCGATCAGCGACGGCACGATGTCGATGCCGGTGTAGTCGAGGTCGAGCTTGATGCGGCCGATCCAGCCGGCATCGCCGCAGGGCGCATCGAGCAGCGAGCTCGCGCCGAGCCGTTGCAGCAGGGGAGGAAGCTCCTCCCGGATCGCAGCGGTCGCCGGGTCCTCCGAGCCGAGGCCCGAGACGGATGTGGCCGCGCCCCACAGGTTGGTCTGCTCGATCCGCTCGAACCGCGCGGCGAGATCGAGGCCGTCAAAGTTCTCGCGGTCCGCAACGAAGCGCTCATGGGCG
Organism: Bradyrhizobium sp. 604_D8_N2_3; assembly: GCF_051810765.1. Lineage (NCBI taxonomy): Bacteria > Pseudomonadati > Pseudomonadota > Alphaproteobacteria > Hyphomicrobiales > Nitrobacteraceae > Bradyrhizobium > Bradyrhizobium sp. 604_D8_N2_3. The sequence goes on from NZ_JBPWPM010000001.1 coordinate 5,786,420, forward strand.
AGCACGGGTGGACGATTGGTGATCATCGGGCGGGACTCGCGTCAAGATTCCGTCGCAAGCACACTATACAGCCGACGCGTCGCCTCCGAAATCTCCCTGGCGCGAGTTCGCTGATGATTACCCGACGAACGGCCATGACCGGCATCGCCGCGCTGCTGACGTCTATCCCTGCACACGGTGCACCAGGCGAACAGTTCAGCGTCACCTCCGGCAATGACAGCCTGCCCGTATCGCGTTACGCGGCGACGGTGGCCGGGAAGCGCCCTGCCGTGATCGTGCTGCACGGGTCCCGCGGCATCGAGCTTAGGCTCCGCGCCTACGAGCGATATGCCGATGCGCTGTCCGCCAAGGGCATCGACGTCTATTTTCTCCGCTATATGACACCGGCCGATACGGCCGCGCTGACGCCGAAGTCCAGCACGCATGAGAGCCGCGATGCCTATGACACGACGCGGTTCGACGATTGGGCCAACACGGTCTCCGCCACCGTGACGGCCATCCTGGGCCGGTCCGACAGTTCCGGGCGCATCGTCCTGCTCGGCTTCTCGCTGGGCGGCTACGTCGCCGCCGACACCGCCGCGCGGGACACGCGTATCACCGCGCTCGCGGTGCTCTATGGCGGCATGCCCGACGCTATGGCCGCCAAGGTCAAGCACCTGCCGCCCCTGATCGCATTGCATGGCGAGGCGGACAGGAACGTGCCGGTCGCGAAGGGACGGCAACTGGTCGAGCTCGGCAAGTCGGTCGGCGCCGAGGCCGAATTCGTGCCCTATCCAGGCAAAGCCCACGGCTTTGATTTCTCCGACACCGACCCGATGACATCCGATGCGATCGATCGCGTCACACGGTTCTTCCAGCCAAGGCTCGCCGCCTGATCGAGGCGGGTCACGAAGATGGCTCCTGACCGCAGATTGGACCGAAGTTCAACATGAGGTAGCATGCAGGCCGCATGCGCTCGACTACCAGCAAAGAGAAGGCCAAAATCGTTGCCGGCGCCGTGACGGCCGTCGTCATGACGGCCATGCTGTTGGTGTTCGCGCTCGGCCTCTTGCTTCCGCATTAGGCGCGGTGAGCGCGGCGGACGAGTGCCGCCGCACACACTTACGCCGCGCGCACGGTCCGCAAGAATTTTCCGACTTCGTCCTTCAGCCGGTTGCTGTCGGTCGCCAGCATCTTGGCGGTCGAAAGCACCTGCGAGGACGCCGAGCCGGTCTCGGCCGCGCCGCGCTGCACGTCGGTGATGTTGGTGGAGACCTGCTGGGTGCCGTGAGCGGCCTGCTGTACGTTGCGCGAGATCTCCTGGGTCGCGGCGCCCTGCTCCTCGACGGCCGCGGCAATGGTGGACGACACCTCCGACAGCCGCTCGATCGTCGCGGAGATGTCGCGGATCGCGTTGACGGATTCCTGGGTCGCGGTCTGGATGCCGGAAATCTGCTGGCTGATCTCGCCGGTCGCCTTCGCGGTCTGCTCGGCCAGCGTCTTCACCTCGGAGGCGACGACCGCGAAGCCGCGGCCAGCCTCGCCGGCACGTGCCGCCTCGATCGTGGCGTTCAGCGCGAGCAGGTTGGTCTGGCCGGCAATGGTGTTGATCAGCTCGACGACATCGCCGATCCGCGTCGCCGCGATCGAGAGCTCGCTGACCCGCTCGGTCGTGGTGCGCGCCTGGGTGACGGCCTCGCCCGCCATCCGCGCGGATTCCTGCACCTGCCGGCTGATCTCGTTGACCGAGGACGACAGCTCCTCCGTGGCGGTCGCGACCGACTGCACGTTGCCGGTGGCTTCACCCGAAGCGACCGCGACCACCGAGGTCAGCTCCTGCGCGCGCTGCGCGGTGGTGGCTAGCGTCGAGGACGACGCTTCGAGCTCGGTGGACGCCGAGCCCACCGTCTCGATGATCTCGCCGACCGCGCGTTCGAAGCCGTCGGCCAGGTTGACCATGTCACGGCGGCGCTGCTCGGCAGCCTGCTTCTCGATCTCGAGCTGCGCAGCCTTGAGACGTTCGACCTCGAGCGCGTTGGTCTTGAAGACTTCGACGGTCCTGGCCATGTCGCCGATCTCGTCGCTCCGGTCCTTCTCGGGCACCTCGGTCTTGAGATCGTTGCGGGCGAGACCCTCCATGGCGAGCTTGAGCCGGGCGATCGGCCGGGACATCGCATTGAGGCCGATGAACAGCGCGATCGCGATGCCGACGATCAGGCCGCCGGCGCTGACTCCGATCACGGTCCAGGTCGCGGACCTGGCGTCGCGGTTGATGGCTTCCTTGCGGTTGCTGACCGCCTGTGCGGACTCGGTCACGAACTGGACGATGCGTGCGAGCGCCGCGTCCAGCACCGGATCGCACTCCTTGTGCGCACGTTCGGCGGCCTTGGCATTCTCCTCCACGCTGCTTGCCTGCGCGCCGGCCTGAAGTACCGGATCGCAGCTGGCGAACGCGGCCTTCAGCTGGTCCCCGATGCTCTTGACCTGGCTGGCGCGCGACGGGTCGTCCTGCACGGCCGCATCGAGGTACTGGCCGATTTCGCTGCGGTTCTGGTTGGCGATCTTGAGACGGCCAGCGTTGCCCGCCTCCGTCGCTTCGGTGAAGACCGCATAGAGCGCGGCATGATAGGTCTCGGCGCGGCGCTGGGCCCGCGTCAGGTTGAGCGCCGAGGATTGCGCGGCGGAGAGTTCGGCAAATCCGTCGACGGTCGCCGAAAGTTCGCGCGCCGCGAAGCCGGCGACGGCAAGCATCGCGCATCCCATCACCGCCACGATCAGCGCGACCTTCCACACGATTTTCAGATTGTTCAGAAAGCTCATAACAGCCGCCCCAATGCTTCTGCCGACGCATAATCCCAGCAACGGGCATTGGAACCGGCGGACGTTAAGATTTGATGCCAAATCCCCCGAGTAGTCTTACGGAAAAATAACTATTCGGGGGGTCGGCGTAAGCCTCGTGTAAGCTTCTGCCTGTTTTGGGGGCGTGATCCGGACATGACCGGCCGGAACCGGTCGCCGGCGTCAGCCGTTGTCGGCCCATGCGGATCAAGGAAGAAAACCGAAACATGTTTCTGCTGGCGACAGTGACGCTGTGCTGTGTCGCGGTGGCCGGCACCGTTGCGCTGTTCGAACTGGCACCAGGGCCGGCTCCGGCAACGCAGGTCGCCGAACGCGCGGCGATCGACGTTACGGCGCCGACAGCGGTCCGGGTGGTGGGCGCGCCGTTCGAGCCCAACATCAACCCGCGCGAGCGATAGCGCTCACGTCGGCGATGCCTCTGTGCCCGCCTCGGGCCGGCCTTGAGCCCGCGCCAATTCCTCCACGAACGCGATCACCTCCGCCCGCTTGTCGGGCGGCAGCGACAAGAACGCACGGACCAGCCTCAGGCCCTGCGCTTCGTCCGACTGGTCGGATTTGACGTCCATTCCCCACTGTCGGGCGGTCGGGAAAAATATGCAATCCCCAGCCGGACACCTCCTTGATTCGGCCGGCTAGCTTTGCTGGAATAGCTCCAACAGAGGTGGACCATGAAGTGGATCAGCGAGCGCGACGCACTGATCGCGCAGACAATGGCCTTCGTCCAATCGGTAACCGGCAAGAAGGGTGACTTCCATCCGCCGGAGAGACCGACGGCTGCACCGGACGTGCCGGTGGGGACCGTCACCGTCGAGACCGTGGCGGTCGAGACATTGGCGGTCGAGATCAAGCCGCCGCCAGTCCCGCTCGCCCCGCCCGTCATGATCCCGCCAGCACGGACAAGCGGCGATTTCCGTTCCGAGATGCAGGCCCGCATCGCCAATTTCCGCAAGCATCAGGAGCGATTCGAGCGTGAGCGGGAGGAGTATTGCGCGGCGACCCTGACCAGGCTCCGCGCGGCCATTCGCGACCCCTCCCTCCGTCCGCCAGCCGAAAACTAAGGCCGACGGTCGATCAGACACCTACAGCCAGGACCAAACCAACCAGAGATTGGCCGCACAGGCGCTGAGCAATCCCAGCGTCAGTGGCAGCAGCATGTGCCCGCAGCAGGTCTTGAGGTCGGTCGTCATGGCCGAAAACATCCGCTGATTCCGGCAAATGAGTCCCAGGGATTCTTTTTTTTGGGATTCAGGACTCGTTAAAGACTCAGGGTCCACGGCTCCGATCACGCCCCCGTAATCGTCCCGGAACCCCCTGCCCCATGAAGCCGTTAACGCGCTTTCCGGGAGCGGGAAGAATGCCCTACGCCCTGTTCTGCAACGACGCCCAAATCAGCAAGGCCTATCCCAGCGAGGCCGACGTCTGGCAGCTCGCGCAGCAAAGCGGCCTCGTCGTGGATGTCAGCACCGACGACCAGCGCCACGGGCCGCGCCGGGTCCTGGACAATGATTACGAGATCAAGCCCTGCCGGGCCGCCCAGGGCGAGGACCCCGCCAGGAACAAGGCCGAGGCCGAACAGCAGTCGAGGATGGAGCTTGCGCTGAATTCCTGAGGTTAGACCCAGGGTATCTCAGGATGGGATCTCTCAGGGGGTCGCGGTCGCCAGCGAGGCCTGCTCGCCCGCCAGCACCACGCAGGCCTTGCGACGGTGCAGCCCGCGGATCGCGCCCGTTACCTTCAGCACCTTACCGGATGGGCAGGAAGCGTCCTTGACGAAGGCCACCTCATAGGGTGCCAGCATCAGAGGCTCGGATTTGAGGATTGTCTGTGCAGCGCACGGCAGGGAGATGAAGCACGAGAGCACTACTGCCGACACAAAGATACGCATGTCCGTCGTCCCACCAGCCCGGTAATTCTCATATAACGCCTTCCGGAGCGCGAGTTCCGTAGGCGGCAAAAATTATTTTTGCTTTACGCCAGTCCCATGACGCGCGTGAGAACGCGCGCCCCAGACCATTTGCTTGCAAATGACGCGCCAGATGGTTCACGCAAAGCAAACAACAGGCAGGCAAACAAGGGCCTGGCAAACGAAAGGCCGGCGTGAGCCGGCCCTTGTCAGGTCGTGGTCGCTGTTGAGCGTCAGTAGCGCGAGGCTGCCGGCCCGCCCCAGCCGAAGCGGTAGTTCACACCGACCTTGACGGTATGCTCGTCCTCCCGGCCCCGGACGCCGACGACGTCGGCCGGACCGGAGGTGAAGGTCGTGCTGCCAAAGTTGTAATACTGATACTCGGCCTTGGCCGACCAGCTCGGTGCGAACATGTATTCGAGGCCGGCACCGACAGTATAGCCGTCCTTGTTGTTGCCAGTGGCGGTGAAGGGCTGCGCCACGCCGGCGACATTGACGCCGAGGCCGCCATTACGCCAGGCGTAACCGCCCTTGGCATAGACCAGCGCCGGTCCCCAGGTGTAGCCGATGCGGCCGGTCACCGACCCGAGCTGGTCGGTGTTGGACGTCACCTGTGTCCCCAGCGGGAACGTGACACCGTTGTTGTTGGTCGGCAGCCAGGAATATTGGGCCTCGATGCCCACCACCCAATTGGGCGCGAACTGGTAGTCGAAGCCGCCCTGCACGCCGCCCAGGAAACGGGCGTCGCTCGACTGGAAGCTGCTGTCACCGGCGAACGCGCCGCCGACATGGCCGCCGATGTAGAAACCGGTCCAGTTGTAGATCACCTGCGGCGGCGTATAGGCGGGCGCCTTGGTATAGGTGCGCGGCTGCATGTCGGCCGCAGCGGCCGGTGCGACCAGCGCCAGCAGAGCGGCTGCTGCGCCCAGCAAAATCGTCTTCATGATCATCCCCGTTCTTTCAAATTCGACACTCAGGAAACAACGTGGCGTGAATTAGGTTGCTTCGCGGCGATGCCGGAACGTTGATCGTCTGTAACTGTGACGGAGTGGCAACAACGCGATTTGTTCCGTCACACCTGCTTGCACCGACTGTTTTCGTCGTCTGCGCAAGGCGGGCTGTAACGATCTGTCGCAAGGCAAACCAGCCCCGTTCAAAGCTCGCCAAATTGTGATCCAGCGGCTCCGGCGGCCTCTGTCCTAGCACCTGCCGATGAAGGCCGGCTTTGCGCTACCGCGCCATCTTTTCCAGTTCCGGAAAGGGTGCGTAAACCGCACCGGCGCAGAGCTCGCCGGCGCGATCGACGATGCGGTCGCCCCGCCCGTTGACGAAGACGGCGGCCCGTTCGCGCATGCCCTTGTAGCTGCCGTCGGTCTCGCGTGGCGTGAAGTGCAGGCAGGCGACGTAGAACTGCCGTCCGCCGATCTCGCGCAGCACCGGATCGGCCATGGTGGCCTCGCGCACACCGACGGGATTGTTGAGGTAAGCGCGCATCAAGGCCAGCGTGTCACTGCGAAAATTGTCGGGAAACGGCTGCGGCCCTCCCGCCTGGGTCCCCTCCATCAGGGATGGACGATCACCGTCGCTGCCGAAACATGCCGCGAGCGCCAGCGGCAAGACCAGAACCAACGCCAAGATCACCGCACGCTTCGCCAACCGCCCCACAGGCCACGCTCTCCGCTCGATCAGACTCGGAGGATGTTCTAGCCCCAAGGTTGCACGAAGGGAATTCGGTCCTGCTCGTATGCTGCGCAAATAACGCACCGCCCCGCCGCTGGCGCCTGCGCTTTCGCGCTGACGCCGAGACGACGGGCCGGGCCTGAATTCCGCACGCGGCGGCGGGCAATGCCAGGGATGCCGCCGCGCCGGATCAGTCGTTAGCTGCGCTTGTCGATGGCCGCCGGCTTGGTCACGTCAGGCTGCGCCTTCAGCGACTTCTTGGCCGACAGATGCTTGTGGTGGTGACGATGCGTGCGCACGGCCTTGTGCTCATCGGGCGTGACCGCGGCATTGGCGTTCATCGCCTTCGACTTGGTATCCACCTTGGCGTCCGCCTTGACGTCGGCGGCCTTCGTGTCGGCCTTGACGCCGGCCTCGGGTTTCACGGCGGTGGTCGACACCTTGGTCTGGCTCTGGTCCGCCTTGATCACCGGCGCGGTCGTGGTGGTCTTGCCGGCTTCAGCGGCGAAGGCCGGGGCTGCGATTACGGAAGCGGCGAGCAAGGCTGCGGAAATGGTCTTCAACATGGTTGGTCTCCTCTTGGAAGGATCTTGAGGCGGCGCCCTCTCGCCTACTCTTCGATCGTGGGTGGGAGCCTAGGCGGCGCGCGCTGAACCCAGTCTGAAGTCCCTTGCAGGCTTCTGTTCATCTCGATGACAAGTTTGTCATCTGCGGAGGGGCGAATAGATCGTGCGAAGCGGGAATGTTTTTGCCCTCTGGGTGTTCCGGTCTTTGGGCAATCGTGTAGGATCGCCACGTTCCATACGGGAGAAGATAGATGCGCAAACTTTCCATGCTTCTGGTACCGGGGCTTGTCTCGATGGCGTTGGCCGCCGGACCGATGCTGACCAGCGCCTACGCCGCGGGCAGCGACGAGCCCTCGCCGCCGCCGAAGTCGGACAGCTCGGCCAAGAAGGGGAAGAAGAAGAGCTCCTCCATCAGCGATCCCAAATTCCTCGCGGCCTATCGCACCGCCTACACCACGATCTACGACGGTCACGACTACACGAGCGCGATCGGTCAGCTGAAGTCGCTCGAGCGCGACGACGTCGCCGACGTCGCCAATTTGATCGGCTACTCCTATCGCAAGCTCGGCGACTACCAGTCGTCCAAGGTCTATTACGAGATCGCGCTGAAGGACGATCCGAACCACGTCCGCACCTGGCAGTATTACGGCCTCTGGCAGCTCGAGCAGGGCAACCGCGAACAGGCGCAGTACCACCTGAACAAGATCGCCTCGCTCGCCGGCACCGACAGCTCCGAGTATCGCTCGCTCGCCGCGGCGCTCGACAAGCCGACCGGCGCGACGCTCGTCTACTGAGACATCGCATCCTCGAACGAAACGAACGGGCACAACCTCGGGGTTGTGCCCGTTCCGCTTTCTCGGTTAGCCTCTCGCATCAAGTGCTCCCCTCGCAAATTGGTGCGCAATGGATACGTGGCTGCGATCCGCGATCGACTACATCGGCTCCTGGATCGAATTCCAACAGACGGCATTCCAGCAGCCCGGCGTCATCATCGCATTTGCCCATCGCGGCGAAATCGTCGCCGAGCACGCCTTTGGTCTTGCCAATCTCGACACTGGCGAGAAGCTCACCCCGCGCCACCGCTGCCGTATCGCCTCGCATTCGAAGAGCTTTACCTCCGCCGGCATCATGAAGCTGCGCGACCAGCGCAAGCTCCGGCTCGACGACACGGTCGGCCAACATGTCGGCGGCCTGCATCCGCGCGTCGCCGAGACGACGATTGCGCAGGTGCTCTCGCACAGCGCGGGGCTGACGCGCGATGGCGCCGATTCCGGACAGTTCATCGACAACCGTCCCTATCTCAACGCCAGGGAGTTGCTCGCGGAATTGAAGCTGCCGACCGCGATCGAGCCGGGGACGCGCTTCAAATACTCCAACCACGGCTTTGGCCTGCTCGGCCTCGTCATCGAAGCCGTGTCGAAGGAGCCCTACTCCGCCTGGATCAAGCGCGAGATCATCGAGCCCGCAGGCCTGCGCGAGACTGAGCCGGATGCGCCGCTTCCCAAGGGCGCATCGTTCGCGCGCGGCCACACGCGAAAAGTGCCCTTGGGCGAGCGTTGCGTGATCCCCGGCGACAATCCGACGCACGCGATGGCGTCCGCTACGGGCTTCGCCGCCACCGCCGGCGATACGGCCCGCTTCTTCGCGCAGCTTGCGCCCAACGCCAGGAAGAGCGTGCTCTCAGTCGCAAGCCGCCGCGAAATGACCCGGCATCACTGGCGCATCCCGCAGAGTTTCGAGGCCTATTACGGCCTTGGCATCAACGCCGGCAAAACCGACGGCTGGGACTGGTTCGGCCATGGCGGCCATTTTCAGGGTTACATCTCCCGGACCTGCTCCATCCCCGCTTGCGAGCTCGCGATCAGCATCCTCAGCAACTCCATCGACGGCGCGGCGCCGTTCTGGATGGACGGCGCGATGCAGATCCTGCGCGTGTTCAGGACTCGCGGCGCCCCCGACCGCCGCGTCCGCGACTGGAACGGCCGCTGGTGGACGATCTGGGGCGCAACCGACCTCGTCCCCGCGGGCAACCGCGTGCTGGTCGCCAATCCGCAGTTCATCAATCCGTTCATGGATGCCGCCGAGATCGAGGTCACCGGCCGCGACACCGGCAAGCTCGCCTGGGCTGCCGGGTACTCCAGCCACGGCGAGCCGGTGCGCCGCGTCCGTGACGCGCGCGGCAAGGTCAGCGACATCTGGATCGCCGGCGCCAATATCAAGCCGGAGCGTGTCGTGGCGCGCGAGATCGCGCGGAGATATCCGCCGCGCAAGCGGCGGCCTACTCTCGGATAAGAGCCTCGACCTCGCTCCGAAACGCCTGCCGCGAGCCGTCGCGCGAATAGAACATGTGGCCACCGGGATAGACGACGAACTTGACCCGCTGCGTGGCGAACGCCGGAAGCTGGTCGAGCACCCGCTTCGATCCGAAATAGGGCGTGGCGAGATCGAACAGGCCGTGCGCGACCAGCACGTTCAGCTTTCCGTCGGTGGCGAGGATCTGGCGCAGCTCCGACACCGACTGGGGCGGGTTGATGCCGCGGCCGAAATCCCAATTGCCCTCGACGGCGCCGTTGAGGACTTCATAGGAGCCATCCGGCCGCCAGTTGAGCTTGCGCGTGAGAACATCGACCGCCGCACTCGTCAGCGGCGCCTGGAGCGCATCGCCCGAGGGATCGCCGAACCGGGAGCTGCTCGAATCCGGATAGGGATCGAAGCCTCGCACCGAGGCGTCGTAGCGCCCTGTCACCTTGCCGTTCTTGCGGTCGAACTCGCGGCGGAATTCACCGACGTCGAAACGGCCGGCGAGCCGGCGGCTCACGGCCTGGTCGATCCCGGTGAGCTCGGCAACCTTGTCGGCAAGGCGATTGGTGGCCTCCTTGTCCGCCTCGCCCTTGACGAGGTCGGCCAGGAACTCGCCCCGCGCGTAAGCCTCGACGTCGGCGAGATCGGCGCGCTTGACCGGCCCCTTGGCTTCGCGCGCCACCGCGACATAGCTCGGCAGCGTCGCGACATATTGCAGGAGGCTGGTGCCGGTGAACTCGCGGAAGTCCAGGAGCGGCGACACCAGGATCAATCCCCTGACGCCGACGCCATGCTGGAGCTGCAACTGGCGCACGACCTTCGGCCCGCGAATGCCGCCATAGCTTTCGCCGCCGACATATTTCGGCGAGGTCAGCCGGTCGTGCTTCTCCAGCCAGCGGCGGATCACGAGCGCGATCGAATTGACGTCGCCGTCGACTGAGTAGAAGGACTTGCGCGCGTCCTCGCCGCTGGCAACGAAACGGCTGTAGCCGGTGCTGACGGGATCGATGAAGACGAGATCGGTGAAGTCGAGCCACGTCTCCGCGTTCGGCTTCACATCGGGTGAGGCGGACGGCGACAGGGCTTCGCCATCGAGCGGCAGCCGCCACGGACCCGCAGCGCCGAACTGGAGCCATGCCGAGGACGCGCCGGGACCGCCGTTGAACAGGAACGTCACGGGGCGCGTCGCGCGGTCGGCACCATCGAGCTCATAGGACGTATAGGCGATGTCGGCGAGCGGCTCACCCTTGCCGTCGAACACGCGGATCGAGCCGGCAGTCGCGGTGAAGTCGAGAGCACGGCCCGGCAGATCGAGCGTCTGCTTCGTGGTCGAATCCGACGGAAGACGATGCAGCTCGGCGGCGGACGATGAACCCTGTGACGCACCTGGCGCGTTGCCGCCGCGCCCACCCTTCTGTCCCGCTGGGGCCGTCGTCTCGGCGCGCGGCTGCGGCGGATCGTCCGCGCGGGCAAATCCCGCGAGCGCGAAAGTCGACACCGCCAGTACCAGGGTCGCGCGGCGGAGCGCCGGCAAACGCATGACCATGATCGTTCTCCTTGTCCGGCTGCGAGAGCCGGCGAGCATCGCAAGGCTAGCGAGAAATTGCGACGGTTTGGGGGATGGCCGGCCCGGCGGCGCCTGAAGAAGCCGGGCGAGCACAAATCGACCCGGATTTGCCCTGAATCGGGATGGACGCTGTTTGCCTTGAACAGCGGTCCTTCTCGACAATGCAGGCCCAGGTCGTATAGACGAGCCCGGCGGAACTTTCTCCAGCCAGCGGCCCTGCCCGGAAGCCATGACCAAGCCAGCGCGATACAACCGGATCGCCTTTGTCGCGAGCCCAAGCAGCGAGGCGCAAACCGCCTTCGGCCAGCTCACTCGGGACTATGGCAATTGCGACCCGAACGACGCCGATGTCGTGGTCGCGCTCGGCGGCGACGGACTGATGCTCCAGACGCTGCACCAGAACATGCACTCGGGCAAACCGATCTATGGCATGCACCGCGGCACCGTCGGCTTCCTGATGAACGAGTACTCGACGGTCGACCTTCGCGCCCGTCTCGAGGCAGCGCAGGAATCCGAGATCAACCCGCTCCTGATGCGCGCCACCGACGTCAACGACCGCGTTCACCTGCATCACGCCATCAACGAGGTCGCCCTGTTCCGGCAGACCTTCCAGGCCGCGCGCCTCCGGATCCTGATCGACGAGCGCGAGCGCATGGCTGAGCTGATTGCCGACGGCATCATGGTGGCGACGCCTGCCGGCTCCACCGCCTACAATCTGTCCGCGCAGGGACCGATCCTGCCGATCAACGCCGCGCTGCTGGCGCTGACGCCGATCAGCGCCTTCCGCCCGCGCCGCTGGCGCGGCGCGCTCCTGCCCAATACGGCTTACGTCGTGATCGAGGTGCTGGAGGGCGACAAGCGGCCGGTGGCGGCGGTGGCCGACCATGACGAGGTGCGCGACGTCCGCCGCGTTGAGGTGCTGTCCGACAAGACCATCTCGATGCGCATGCTGTTCGACCCCGGCCACAGCCTGGAAGAGCGCATCCTGCGCGAGCAGTTCGGTTACTGAGCGCCGGCGCGGATCACTGGCCGCAAGGCTGAATCGATTCCAGGCCGCCCGCCATGGCGGGATCTCCGAGCAGATCAAAATCCCTGACAACGGGAACGAAGCTCTTCGTCTCCGACGTCATCAGATAGATCGTGACAGGCAGCGATCCCTGCGGCGCCGCGTTGGCGCGACAGAATTCCCTGGCTGCCACGCCGAGCCCCATCGACCCGCGTTTGCCTTGCCTCCCCTGCTCGACCATCGACGCACGTAGCGCTTCGAAGCGTGCAGCATCGCCTGGCGACAAGCGATAGGCGTAGGTCGAGGAGCCCAGCGACGGCGCAGGCAGGCCGGCGCGATCTCGCGGGTCGCTCATCTCCATCATGGCGAAGCTCGTCCTGGTCTCGGCCTCGCCGGACACTTTGGTGACGACGTCGAGCTTGACGCCGCCCGAACGTGGCCGCAGCGCGTCAGGCAACTGCACGGCGACGCGCAGCATCGACAGATCCGTCGTCCTGGCATCGATGCGGGCAAGCGGCGGAATCGATGTCAGCGGCACCGAGCTGCAACCGGCAAGCATGAGCGCAGCCGCGCTCGCAAGAACACGCGCCAGGCGGTTCATCGCAGGCATCTCCAGTCTGGACTTGAAGGATTGGCTAGGCCGATTTCCGGCCAGCCCCGCGCGGCTCCAGCGCGTCGTCCGCGCTGTCGGGGACATATTCCAGGATATCGCCGGGCTGGCAGTCGAGCACGGCGCAGATCCGCTCGAGCGTGTCGAAGCGGATGCCGCGCACCTTGCCCGACTTCAGCAGGGAGACGTTCGCCTCCGTGAGCTCGATGCGCGCAGCAAGCTCGCGCGACCTGATCTTGCGCCTGGCGAGCATGACGTCGAGGTTGACGATGATCGGCATGGTCAGATGATCTCGCTGTTCTCGTGCCACATGCGAACGGCATCGGCCATCACGGTCGCGAAGGCGACGAGCGCGAGGCCACTCAGCACCGACAGCACATGCGACTGCTCGATGCCGAACATGACCACGAGCTGGCCCGGCTGGTTGGCCCGCGTCAGGTTGAGCGTGGTGAGCATCTGCACCAGCGGCGACATCAACGCGTTGGCGATCAGCGCGAGGCCCATCCGGCGGATGCGCCAGGCGTTGTCGGTCACGAAGACCTCGCCGCGCGCGAAACGGGAGAACAGCATCGAGAGCTGCAACAAGGCGTAGAGGACAGGCGCAAGTCCGATCAGGCTGATCAGGGCACCGGCGAGGCGCGTACTGAGGTTGAGCGTGAAGGGCCGCGCCCCCAGCGGGGACTGGGTCGCGATCCAGTGCCGGAGCATCTCGTCGCTCGACCAGAGCAGCGGCACCGCAAGCACACCGCCGGCGACGCAGAGGAGCGCGCCGACGGCCACGATCCGTCCGATGCGCCGCAACCGCGGCTCGACCGGCGCAGGAAAAGGAAACGCGACGACGCTCATCGGACTAGCTCCCATTTAATTGTATATTTTTATCGTTTTACAATAAAAAATGGCAGAATTACGATATTAATCCCTTCCCTCGTCACGTACTCCGCGAAATGCCGGCAGCAACCCTTCCTTAACCCCCGCCGCGATATGGTTAACGAAAGTTGACCGCTCCGGCCCAGGCGTCATGTTCCGCATCGATTTCAACAAGCTGCGCTTCCTCGTCTGCGACGACAATCCGCACATGCGCCGCATCCTGCGGACGCTGCTGCACTCCTTCGGCGCGCGCGAGGTTTACGAGGCCGAGGACGGCGCCACCGCGCTGGAAATGTACAGCCATTACGTGCCCGACATCGTCATCACCGACTGGGCGATGCCGATCTTCGACGGGCTCGAGCTCGCGCAGATGATCCGGCAGCCGGAATCCAAGGGCAATCCTTACGCGCCGATCATCATGCTGACCGGTCATTCCGAGAAACGCCGCGTCACGGTCGCGCGCGATGCCGGCGTCACCGAATTCCTGGCCAAGCCGATCTCCGCCAAGGGCCTCTACCAGCGCATCCTCAACGTCGTCGCCAATCCCCGGCCCTTCATCAAGACCAAGACCTATTTCGGTCCGGACCGGCGCCGCAACACCAACTCCGCCTATATGGGCCCCGAGCGCCGCGTCGGCGAAAAGCACGAGGTGCTCCAGCAACCCTCGCTGCTCGACAAGGCTCGTTCCTCCATCTAGCGCAACGTCTCACACGATCGGGGCAGACATCATGGCGAAGAACGGCGCAAAGGACATCGAGGTCACGGCCTTCGCCACGCACCAAGTGATCACGCAGCCCAATCCGCTGCGCAAGGTTCTGCGCCGTGTCGAAGAAAAGGACCTGGACGATCCGGTCGCCCGCGCCGAGCAGGCGCTGGCGGGCCTCGCCGGTGAGTTCAAGGACTGGATGGCGACCGAGGTCAATCGTCTGTCGGCCGCTTATGTCGCTATCCGCCATGAGGGCTTCACCAAGGAGCGGCGCGACGAGCTGTTCCGCGCCGCGCACGACATCAAGGGCGACGCTGCGACGTTCGGCTATCCGGCGGCGGCGGGAGTTGCGGAGAGCCTGTGCCGCGTCATCGAGCACGCACCCGATCTCGACAAGGTGCCGGCCGAGCTGTTCACGCACCACATCAACGCCATCCTCGCCATCGTGCATGAAAACACCAAGCTCGACAGCATCAGCGTCTCGGCCGAGCTCAGCCGCCGCCTGCGCAAGGTCGCCGACGACTATCTCGCCCACGCCAACCGCGACCGCCCCGAGCATCTCGAGGTGATTTTGGCACCGAGCATCGCGCCGGCGGAGTAGCGCCCCGGCGCTCTCCTCGCGTCATTGCGAGCGCAAGTGTCGTAGGGTGGGCAAAGCGACTCGTCCGCCGTAGCTCGAAGAGCGAAGGCGGAAGCGTGCCCACCAACCAATATAAGCTGTGCGGATAAATGGTGGGCATGGCGCTACGCGCCTTTGCCCACCCTACGGCATCTCGCTACGCCGCGATCAGATCGTCATACACGGGATCGAGCGCGTCATCCGCGACGAGCTCGTCGCAGAACAACCTTGCCTCTTCGCGCGCGGATTCCGTGGCGAAGCGGCGGAGCAGGACCATCAGCGGTTCGGTGGCGCCGCGGTCGGTCTCGCAATGGGTGAGCACGCGCTCGACCATGCGCCGGCGCAGCCGCGCCGCGCCGTCATCGGTATCGACAAAACCTTGCTCGTGGCAGGCATCGAGTGCGACCTGGAACGCCGCGAATGTCGCCTCGGGCAACCCGGCGCGGCGGAGCAGCGCGTGCAGGCTGTTGCCGCCACGGTCGTGCAGCAGCGCGCAGACGCGTGCCAGCGGCAGGTCGGCAAGTTCAGCGAGCGCGGCATCGAATAAATCGAGATTGCTCGACAGCAGCGCACGCAGGATCAGGCCCGCGGTGAGCTGGCCGGTGACGCGCAGATGATGCACCAGGCCCTGCATGTCCTCGCCGCGCGAGCGCGCCGCGATGTTCATGGTCGAGCGGTCGCGCGCCTCGGTCGCGATGCGCTCGGCACGGTCGGCGCTCAGCCAGTTCCGCGCCACGACGAACTGCGCAAGGGTCTCGGAAAGTTTTGCCACCAGAGCGGCGCGCGTCGCGGCCGGCAAATCCTCAAGCACCAGCATCGCCTCGCGGATCGCGGCGAGATGGCCGTGGCGCTCGACGATGCGATTCCAGGAGAACGGCGCGAGCTCGGCGTGGGGATTTTCGATCAGCTCGAGGGCTGCCGCCGCGCAGCCGACTTCGGCGATGGCGGCGCAGACCGACACCGGCAACGCGATGCGGCGGGCGACCGCGCATTGCACCTCGTCATTGCCGGTTGCGACGATGTCGACGAGATCGGCGTCGATCAGGAGCGGAGAATGTTCGAGCACCGGCAGCGCGACGGTCGGCTGGTCCGCCGACAGCGCCCGCACGATCGACGCCGGCGCATCGGTGCTGCGCGCAAAAGCCTCGGCCATCGCCTGCCGCACCAGCGGCGAGGGATCGTCGAGCAGCATCAGGAGCGCGCCTTCGGCCGCGATACGGTCGTCATGGGAAAGGTCTGAGATCAGCCAGGCCCGGGCCAATGCCCGCGTCGCCTCGGCCCGCTCGCCGGCGGGCGCCGTCCTGATCCAATTGATGAACTGCCGAACAATCATGCTGCTTCCGGCTTACACAACAAACGAAAACGGTGACGGCTTGTCACCTGCAACACAAAATAAACCACGACGCTTAACAAAGCGTTCACCATAACTGGCTGGTTTTATTGACGTTTTGTTAAGGGAACAAAGCCGCCTGCCACGCGTCCGGGACACGAGAGCGGGTTATTCGCGCAACGATCAGCTCGAGAACGTACCGCTGCGATCGCTGAAGAGATCGAGTGGTTGCGGCGGACGCACGTCAGGCGTCGCCGATGCGATCGAGGCTAGCGAGGCGTTGCTGCCCCACAATTTCTGCACCGTGGTCGAAACCGGCTGCGTGGTATCGCCGGGCTGATAGATCGAGCGGAATGCGGGTGTGATCGGCGTGTTGTCCGCAGCCGTTGACGACGACGTCGCACTCACCGGCGTAACGCCGCGCGCCTCCGGAAAGGTCTGCAGATAGGCGGCGTTGTCGATGACAGGCGCGCTGGGCTGCACGCCATTGGCACTTGCGACCTGCGTCGTGGATGGCGTGTCGCCATACATCGCCATCGCACTGCGCGTCGTCTTCGAATTCGCCGCGCTGGCGTAGCGCGCGTCGAGCACCGAATAGACCTCGGAGACGCTGCGGGCGCGGCCGTCCCTGGCGTAGAAGATCGATCGGTTGGCGGAGGCCGCATTGGGAAACAGCCGCGCGCCGACCGCTTGCGGATTGTCCTCGGCATTGGCGATCAGCTTTGCGGCGCCGCCGACACCCATGAAATGCGCCATGTAGAGTTCGCTGTCAGACGGCCTGCGGCCAAGCAATCCGGTGAGCTTGAAACTGTTCGACTGCGTCAGCGCTGCGGCCATGGTGGAGGCGGCTTCCGGATCGTCGCGCAGCTTCATGATCGACCGCTTCATGGCGGGATCATCGACCGCGTAACTGCCCGACGACGTCCTGGTGATGGCGTCGGAATAATTGCCATAGCCGAGCTGGGTGCCCGCCTCCTTCACCGTACCCAGCCAGGTCTGGTCGATGAACTGGTAGAGCCCGTGCGCGGACGACGTGGTGGCTTCCGCCGTCGGATCGAAATCCGATTCCATCTTGGCGGTGGTCAGCATGTACTGGAAGCTGACGCCCGTCCGGTTGGAGACCTGCTTGATCGCGCCGGCGACGCGTGCCCGCGACGGATCGAGACCCGTCGTCTGAGAGGCACTGGAATTGTCGACCGACATGATGGAGTGCCCGCCCCGTGCGGCGTTGAGCGACGCCGGCAATTCGGCGCCTGTCGTCTCACCGTGGGACAGGTATGGTTAATGCGGGGTTAATCTGGCCGCTCGCCGTCATTGCGGCCCGAACTCGGGGTGACGGCCGGCTATTTCTTGTAGACGGCGTCCGGATCGAACAACCTGTCCGCATCGATGAAGACCAGCTTGGCGCCGCCGCCCTCGGCGTCGACCTTGCGGTAAAAGCAGGACCGGCGGCCGGTGTGGCAGGCCGCGCCGATCTGCTCGACACGGATCCAGACCGCGTCCTGGTCGCAATCGGTGCGGATCTCGATCACGCGCTGGGTCTGACCCGACGTCTCACCTTTTCGCCACAAGGCATTGCGCGATCGGCTGAAGTACCAGGCCTCGCCGGTCGCAATCGTCTTGCGCAGCGCCTCGTCGTTCATGTACGCGACCATGAGCACGTCACCGGTGGCGACGTCGGTCGCCACGCAGGTCACGAGGCCGCCGGCGTCGAACTTCGGCAGGAAAGCGAGGCCTTCCTCGATCTCATGGGAGTGAGCGGACACGGGCGTCCTCGCTAGAGCATGACGCGAACATAGACCTTCGCGAGGTCAGCGCGTCGTGCCTCGCACCAGGGACAGGAAACGAGCTTGCTCCGCCGGATTGTCGCGGAACATGCCTGTGAAGCGGCTGGTGAAGGTCGAGGCACCATGCTTGGCAACGCCGCGCACCGACATGCAGGTATGCTCGGCCTCGATCAGCACGGCAACGCCGCGGGGCTTGAGGATCTCGTCGATAGCCGCCGCGATCTGCGCCGTCATGTGCTCCTGGGTCTGGAGCCTGCGGGCAAAGATGTCGGTCAGGCGCGCAAGCTTCGACAGGCCGACGACGCGTTCCACCGGCGTATAGGCGATGTGCGCCTTGCCGTAGAACGGCATCATGTGATGCTCGCACTGCGAGGTGAACTCGATGTCGCGCACCAGCACGAAGTCGTCATAGCCGGCCGTCTCGCCGAAGGTGCGGTCGAGCACCTCGGCCGGGCACTGGTGGTAGCCCTGATAGAGCTCGTCGAAGGCCTCGACCACACGGCGCGGCGTGTCGAGCAAGCCTTCGCGCGCGGTGTTCTCGCCGATATAGGCGAGCAGCGTCTTCACCGCCGCTTCCGCCTCTGCGCGCGCGGGGCGCGGCTGGTCGGCGCGGACGGCGGCCGCGAGGAATTCGGCAGGGTCGAGCTCAGCCGGGCGGCTCTCGGGCTGGCGGTCGGAGGGCTTGCCCGGGCGGATGGATTTGATCGTAGCGTCCATGTCTACTCCGTTCGACGGCCTAACGGCCGGAGTGTCACCGGCAGACGGGGCGGCAAGCCGCCGGACGCCTGAAGAGAACAGTTTTGACGAAAAAGGCCCTTGGGTCATCACGCTGGCAGCGCAGGTCTGGACCGCTGTGCCGCACCGCTGGACTGTTTTTCCGCCAGTTCCGCCCCTATATAGGACCGTGGACGGCGCCCGCCAAGGCCGATCCGGTGCGGAAGTGTTGGACTCCATCACATGCTGAACGACATCTATAACAAGCGGATCATCGAACTGGCCGGGAATATTCCACGCCTCGGACGGCTGCCGGACCCCGACGCCACCGCCACCGCCCACTCCAAATTGTGCGGCTCGACCGTGAAGATCGACCTCAAGATGGAGGGCGACAAGGTCACCGACTTCGCCCATGACGTGAAGGCCTGTGCCCTCGGACAAGCCTCTTCATCCATCATGGCAAGTCGCGTCGTCGGCTCGACCGCGAGCGAACTCCGCGAGTTACGCGAAACCGTTCGCAAGATGCTCAAGGAGAACGGCGCGCCTCCCGAAGGCAAATGGGAAGAGATCAAGTTCCTCGAGCCGGTCCGCGACTACAAGGCGCGACACGCCTCGACCCTCCTGACCTTCGATGCCGTGGTCGATGCCATCGGCCAGATCGAGGCGAAAGCCAAACAGCTGGCCGCGGCGCAGGGCTGATTTGGTCGAGGTCATTCCGACGCCTGCGCCGGCGCGAACCCGGTCGCGCTACGATATCTGAATTCCGGCTTCGTCGCTTTGCGAACGCCCCGGAATGACGATCAGGGAAATCCTACTTTTGCGAGCCTGCGCTTTGCGCTGCACCGGTCGGCACCAAGGCTTCCGCCGTCTTGGTCGATTTGACGGGCTGCGGTTCCGCTTCCGCGCCGAACCTCGCCTGCGTCTTCGGTGCAAGTTCCGCCACCGCGGGCGCCGCGACGTCCACATGCGGCAGCACGTCGGCCACCAGATTGGTGGTGACGAGATTGGTGAGCTTCAGCTCGCCAGCATCCAGCTCGTGCAGATCTTCCCACGGCGGCACGCTGAGCGCGAGCGAGAGCAGGTCGCCGGCGCCGCCCATATCGAACGTGTATTTGGCGAGCCGGCCGATGTCGCGCTCCACGATCATCAGGTCCTGCGCGCTGTAGCTCGCCGCCTTGGCATCGTCGGCACGATCGCCCATCCAGATCTGGTGGACCCGGACATGAGCGGCTTCCGGCACGTAGCGCTTCTTGCCGGCCAGCAGCAGGAACACGCACATGGATTCGCAATAGGCTTCGGGCGCAACCGCCGGACGGGCCGACTGCCCGCTGCGGTTCTGAACGCTGATGCCGACGGTGGTCGAAAGTCCAAGATTGCGGAAGCGCCGGCCGAGCGTGATCGCGTCGTTGACGGAACCGCCGCTGGAGTCGAGCACCACGGTCGCGCCGCCAAGCTGGCGTCCGCGCGAAAACTCCTCGAAATCCCTCGGCGTATCAGCGGTGATGATGCCGACCGCGCTGATCCAGCCGCGGCAGTTCGGGTCGCAGGCGACCCAGTTGAACTTCATCGGCAGCTTGCGCTCTTCGAGGGCGGCGCCGGCATGAGCCGTTGTGCCGGTCGTGGCGACAGCTCCGAAGAGCGCGGCGCCAAGCGCGGCTGCCCCAAGCAACAACCAGCCGCG
Source organism: Bradyrhizobium sp. 604_D8_N2_3 (assembly GCF_051810765.1). Lineage (NCBI taxonomy): Bacteria > Pseudomonadati > Pseudomonadota > Alphaproteobacteria > Hyphomicrobiales > Nitrobacteraceae > Bradyrhizobium > Bradyrhizobium sp. 604_D8_N2_3. The sequence continues at coordinate 5,806,595 of NZ_JBPWPM010000001.1, forward strand.
ACGGTCGAGGGAGTTCAGAAGTCTCAATCTGGTTCCTTCCCCAAGCCCCAAAGGTTCCCCAACAGTCCTCGGTAGCGCCCTCTGAGTCCATCATACGGGCGTATGTTTCTACACACGGTCGTCATAAAAATGGTATCCGGGGGAATACAGATCGTCCACAGGTACTTGCTGCACTGCTCCCAAAAAGCACGGGAAATATGGCGCAGAAACAACAACTTGCGGTTCCCTGCGCCGGAACCGCGCAATACCTCGCTCACGATCGCAGCACAGCGCCCATGAAGCATTCAACCTGCGAGCACTGTTCCACTCCCATCGAGGGCGCGCTCCGGCTCCCGCGCCGATTCGGCCGCGCACTGATCTGGCTCTACCGCCACACGCTCTCGCCGCTGGTCGGCTACAATTGCCGGCACCTGCCGACCTGCTCGGTCTATGGCGACGAGGCGATCGAACGGTTCGGGCTGTGGGCCGGCGGCTGGATGACGCTCGCGCGACTGCTTCGCTGCAATCCTTTCGGCACATCGGGAATCGACAACGTGCCCCTCACCGCACCGCAAGGCGCGCACTGGTATCTACCCTGGCGCTACGGCCGCTGGCGCGGCGTCAACGCGTCCTGAATATCACCAGGAACGCCGCGGCGCTTCGCGCATCGCTGCCTTGAATGGAACCGGAACTTCCCCCTCGCGTTGTTGTGATGCTCCTACGGGAGGAAACAAGAATGCGCTGGAAAATCAGCCCTCATTTTCACTTCAGGCTTGGTCCACATCCTGGTTCCAGAGGGCATCACGACCCCAGAACCCTCGACATGATTGCCATCATTGCGCTGCTGGCGCTCGTCGTCGGCTCCGGCTGGTATCTGGCAACGAGCCTTGCCACGGCGCCGAGCACCACGGCCTTCATCGTGCCGAGCCAGAGCGTGCACTGGTAGGCTGGACGTTAGAGATCGAGCACCATCCGATCTGCACCGGGTTTGGCGACATATCATCAGATGGCGTTCGCGTTCGTACGGCTGGTTGTCATCGCCCGGAGCGCGTGACGCCCGCCTCAACAGGCAAGCTAACGAAACCAGAAAAAGCGCCCGGGCGGGATCGACTCGGGCGGACGCAGCCGCTTCGGACGCGGCGGCTTTGGCGACGGCTCGGCGGACGAGGTGGTCTCCGCAGCCGGCGCCGTCTCGCTTCCCGGCACCCTCACCGACAGCAGCAAGTTCGATTCATGCGTCCGCCAGCGATAGCCGACGCCGAAATCGATCGGCTGGGCGCGCGTGAACAGGTCGGCGTAGCGCTCCTGGTAGCGGCCGGGGAATTCGTCGATCGGTCCGAGATAGCGGCCGAACGGGAAGAACCGCCACTGTTGCGCATTGTAGTTCGCAAGCGGAATGCCGGAATCGTCCTGGATGATGGTCGCGCTGTTGGCCAGCAGCCAGTTGCGAGCGACGGAGAAGTCGCCCTTGTGCAGGAGATAGGACGCGCTCTTGAGCAGGCTGTTGCCGGGCCCGAGCGTCTCGCAGAATTTCAGAAATCCCGTGTTGCGCGCGCTGGCATTGGAGAGATCGGTCGAGAAATAGTACAGCGTGCGCGCCTCGCCGTCGCTTCCGGCAAAGGTGATGCGGACACCGCGCGTCGCGTTCCGTCCCGGATTGTCGCCTCCCGTATGCACCCCGCCCTTGTCGTCGAGCGCGATCATCTCGACATTGCGGATGGTCTTGCCGGAGCGCGCGAGGAAGACATAGAGGATCGGCAAGGTGCCGTTGACCTGGTTGGCGTGCAGGTCGACCTTCATGTGCTTGGTGATGAAGAAGGAGAAGCTCAGGATCGAGCCGAGCGAACGCTCGACATTGTAGAGCGCGGCACCGACCGAGCCGCGCGGCAGCCGCGTCAGGTCAGGCACCGCGCCGACCGGCTCCAGCGCGCCGAGCACGTAGGTGCTGGCCTTGGCGTAGAACGCATCTGCGTAGAGGAAGTCAGGGCCGCTGAACAAGTAGAACATGGTCGGCCGGGGCGCGGCCAGATTGACGTCGGCCCAATTGCGGATCTTCGAGAGCTGCCGCTGCTCGAGCTGGGCGAAGGCGCCGTCGAAGAATTTTGCGTGGCGCTGCCAGCCCGGGTCTTTGGTGAGCGGCACCAGCGGCGAGTCCGGCGAAGGCTGCATGCCCGCGAGAAAGCGCGCGGTATCATCGAAGGTGACGTCGGCGGCACGTGCAGACGAGACGGCCGCGGCCAGCAGGGCAAGAGCGACGGCCGCAATTCTCATGGGTCGAAACATGTCTATTCGCGGTGTGATGACGTACCAGCGGCGACCGGCCGCCTGCGGAAAACAGCATAGATCAACAGGCCCGAGAGCATGAGCAGCATCCCCGCCAGCGACTGCACCGGCCGCTCGGTCAACAGGTAGTACATCATGAACGCGGTCACGAGGAGGAAAACGAGCGGCGTGAACGGGTATCCCCAGGCGCGATAGGGCCGCGGCAGGTCGGGATCGGTGATGCGCAGCTTGACGACGCCGGCGACCGTGAAGAACGAACAGAACAACAGCGCGAACTGGATGAAGTCGAGCACCGCCTCGAAGCTGCGCGTGAACAACAGCAGATTGGCGACGGCAAGCTGAAACAGGATGGCATAGGCCGGCGCGCCGCTCACCGATCGCTTCGAGAACACGCGCAGGGCCGGAATGTCCTCGCCCATCGTCATCATCACGCGCGGGCCGATCCACATCATCGCGCTGATCGAGGAGATCAGGCCGACGCAGATCATCGCACCGACGATCCGGCCGCCGAGGCTGCCGAAGATCGCGCTGCCCGCGACGCTGGCAACATCGAGCTGGCCGGCCAGCGCGCTGACCGGCGTCGAGTAGAGAAACACCGCATTCAGCGCGACGTACAGGACGAGCACGATCAGCGTGCCCGCGAGCAGCGCGCGCGGCAGATCGCGTTGCGGCATGTTCATCTCGCCGATGATGTAGGTCGCGGCATTCCACCCGGAGAACGAGTACATCACGAAGACGAGCCCGATCGCGAAGGGCGCGCTGACGATATGCGCGAGATCACCCGGCTGCGGCGTGAAGGCAATCGGCTGCGGCGTGCCGATGACGAAGCCGGCGAGCAGGAAGGCGACGATCAGCACGACCTTGAGGATGGTCGAGATCAGCTGGAAGGTCGATGAGTGCCTGACGCCGGTCAATTGCACGATCGAGACCAGCCACACCACGCCGATGGCAAGCGGGATCGGCGGCAGATCGGGGACGACCGATTTCGCGTATTCGCCGAACGCCATCGCCGCGAGCGCGACGGGCGCTGCGAAGCCAACCGTCGCCGAGACCCAGCCGGCGAGAAAGCCGAAGGCGGGATGATAGGCGCGGCCGAGGAAATTGTACTCACCGCTCGAGCGCGGAAACATGGCGCCGAGCTCGCTGTAGGAGAACACCCCGCACAGCGCGACGATGCCGCCGATGGTCCATAGCAACAGGATCGAGAAGCCGGACGGGATGTCCTTGACCTGGAAGCCGAGGCTGGTGAAGACGCCGACCCCGATCATGTCGGCAACGACGATGGCGGTTGCGACCAGAACGGAGACCCCCGGCCCGCTCCCCGTCAGCCGGCCAGTCCAGGGCGCGGGTCCCGCATCTGATGCCGTCATCGGGGTCCTCAACCTCAGGCGTCACGTGTCGTGGAGAGCATCGTGCAGTCTGGTCCAGTCAATTCAAGCAGGGTTAACAAGGGTTAAATGAGGCGCATGAAATCGGTATTGCGGCACCTTTTGTGCACGATCCTGGGCAACAAAGCCCCGTAAACACCTGAGAATCCCGTTTCGCACCCCCACAATCAGGACACGATTGCATGGTCCCCTTGAGCATTCCGGATTTGGGGAAGTTTCTCCGGACACTTAACGTCGCCTAAACGCCAGTCGGCTCAATTAGCTTGAATATTGCCGCTGGGCTTGTGGACATGACTTGGGGTCATGGGTGGATGGTCGGGGCCGCTCCGAAATTGAGAGCTGACATTCGTGCTGATCGGACGCTGTCCGGCGCGCGCAGTGGTGCGCGCCGGATCGCGCTGGTCTCAGCCTTGGTGCCGCTGTCGCTCACGCTGGTTCAATGCGGCAGGGCCCCCAACCCGGCGGCGCTCGCGGCGAACTCGCAGGCCAACGTCCAAATCGTAGCGAAGACCAATCCTCAGGTCGCAAGCAGCGACACGTTCGAGGATCGCTTCCCCGCTCCGCAATTCAAGGAGCGCTTCCCGTCGGCGAGCGAGAGTCTTCTGCAACGGCAGATGTCGGACTTCTCGCCCAAACGCGCCGTCCAGCAGCAGCCTCAGCCGGAGCAGGCGCCGTACAAGGTCGCCTCACTCGCACCGCAAATCCCCTACCAGCGTCCGGCACGTGAAGACCTGACGACACTCGTCAGCATGAAATCGTCGGCCTTCCCCTATTTTGGCAACAACCCCGCCTCCGACGCGCCATTCCTCAACATCTCCAAGGGCGATCGCCGCGGCCACCGCAGCTATTCCGGGCGCGTCTACTGGCAGGACGAGACTTACAGCGACAGCCGCGTGCTGATGCACGTGCCCGAGCATTTCGACGTACGCAAGCCGGGCGTGATCGTGGTGTTCTTCCACGGCAACGGCGCAACGCTGGAGCGCGACGTGCGCGACCGCCAACTCGTACCGCAGCAGGTCACCGATTCCGGCGCCAACGCCATCCTGCTGGCGCCGCAGATGGCGGTCGATGCCGCCGATTCCAGCGCCGGCAAGTTCTGGCAGGCGGGCGGCCTCAAGCGCTTCATGGAAGAGTCGGCGGCCCATCTGGCCCGGCTCACCGGCGATCCCAACAACGCCCGCGCCTTCGCCAACATGCCGATCGTGATCGTCGGCTACAGCGGTGGCTTCCTGCCGACGGCCTGGAGCCTCGAGGTCGGCGGCATCAGCGACCGCGTCCGCGGCGTCGTCCTGCTCGATGCCGTCTACGGCGAAATGGACAAGTTCGCCTCCTGGATCGAGAGCCATCGGTCCGGCTTCTTCGTCAGCTCCTACACCCGCTACACCGCGCGGCGCGACCGCGAGCTGATGAGCATGCTGCGGCAAAAGGGCATCAGCGTCTCCGAGGACATGGACGGGCCGCTCCGTCCCGGCAGCGTGGTGTTCGTCGAAACCGGCGACGGCATCACGCATCGTGATTATGTGACGCGCGCCTGGACCCGGGACCCGCTCAAGGACGTGCTGGTGAAGATGTCGGCGACGCCGTCGTTGGCGCTGACGCGCGTTGCGTCCACCAATCCGGCCGCATCGAGCCGCTAGCCGATATTGCGCGCGTCGGCATTTGGCCGCGCTGCCCGCAATTGTCGCTGGCTTTGATCAAAATGTGATGTTGATGGCCGACATCCCCGGGAGCCACCGGATTGCTTCCGCTGGCAACGCTCATAATTTGCCGGCCAAGTTTTAGCTTGAATTCTGCGGGGACAGACGGTGCGTCAGGGACTGTATAAGGTCGACTTCCACACGGTTCATGGAACCGGCTGCGGCGTCGTCTATGTGACGGATGGCAAGATGCGCGGCGGCAATTCCGCCTTCGCTTTCATCGGGACCTACGTCGGGGAGGGCGACAGCATCAAGGTCAAGATTTCGACCCAGCGCTACAACGACGATCCGTCCTTCAAGCCGCTGTTCGGGCACGACAGGATCACGCTGACGCTGGCCGGCCGTGAGGACGGCGACACGGCGGAATTCGAAGGCACCGCGCTGCAGGTGCCGGGCGTTGCGTTCAGGGCCGTGCTCAGCCGGATCAGCGACTAGCCGTCCGGCTTCCAGACCTCGGCTCTTGATCTTCAGGTATTGATGGTCAGGTCTTGATGTTCAGGTCTTGGGCAGCTTCGGAATGCTCTCGGCGAAGCCGTTGAAGCAGGCCAGCCGCTCGTCCTCTTCCTTGAAGAAGCGGCAATCGGCGTAACCCTTGGCCTTCGCCGGTTTCGGCTTCGGCTGCGGCGCGATCACGGCGTCGTAGCAGTTGAGGCGGTCCTTGGTGCCGTCATCGAGGTCGAGGCAGGCCTGGAGCCGTGCCGCGATCGACTGCGGCTTGCCCTTCGGCGCTGCGGCCGGCTTGGCCGCGGCCTCTTTGGTCCCTTTGGGCGTGACCTGCACCAGCGGCTTGTCCCCCACCATGGGTGGCTTGTCGGTTTGTGCAAACGCGGAGGCTGAATAGAGCACCGCGGCAACCGCCAGAATCATCCTCATGTCAGTCAACTCTCTTTGGTCCCCATGCCTCGCCTTCTAGCGCTCCCGCGCGTGGTTTGCCAAGCACCTTGCGCATAGGAAAACGCACCCTTCAGGCCGTGGTGGCAGCAGCCGGCCGGGGTCGGGTCAGAACCACGAGGATCAGCGCCAGGACGACGAAGCCGACCGCGACGAAACCAAGCGGATGCAGCAGTTCGCGGGCGAACAGCAGCCCGCCGATGGCGGAGCCGACAGCCTGGCCGACATAGAGGACGGAGGTGTTGAGCGCGACGGTCGCCGATGCGAGCGGCGGCGCAGCCGCGACCAGCCGCACTTGCTGCATCGAATTGGTTGAGGCAAAGCCGAGGCCCCAGATCGCGACCGCGAACGCCATGAACACCAGGCTCCCCGCACCGAGCGCCCAGCCGGTGATGCCCGCAAGCAGCAGGCAGGTGAACAGCAACGACGTCCGATAGGGCCCCCAGGTGTCGACGATGCGGGTCGCGATGACGACGCCGAGGAAGCCGCAAACACCGTAGATGCCGAACACCATGCCGATTGCATCCGGGCTCGCCTCGGTCAGCTTCTTGAGCAGCGGACCCATGAAGGTGAACACCACGAACTGCCCGGACATTTGCAGCATCGTGATCGCAAGCAGCAGCAGGATCGTCCGGCTGCGGCCGACCGCGCTCCAGGTCTTCAGGTCCACCGGCGTGCCCTTCAATCCCGCCGGCAGGCGCAGCAGCAATAGCAGGAAGCTGATGCAGCCGAGCGCGCCGATCCCGCCATAGGCCGCGCGCCAGCCATAGCGGCTGGCGATGAAAGTGATCAGCGGAAGACCGACGGCCGCAGCTAACGACCAGCCGAGAAAGATGTAGGCGATGGTGCTGCCGCGCCGCTTCACCGGCACGATCAGCGCCGCCGTGCCCGCAGCCTGCGGCGTGTAGAGCGCGCCGACCGCCAGCACCAGCAGGCGAATGATGAGCAGGCTCGTGTAGTCAGGGGCAAATGCCGAGGCGAGATTGCCAAGGGCGAGCACCGCAAGCGTGGTCGCAAGCAGCGTCCGCCGCTCGATGCGGCTGGTCAGCCACGCCGTCAGCGGCGAGCCGATGCACAGCGTAATCGCGCCGAAGGTGATCAGGAGCCCCGCAGCATGGATGGTGATGCCGAGCCCGGTTGACAATTCCGGCAGCATGCCCGCCGGCGCCAGCACCGAGCAGCCGGTGACGAGATTGCCGAACATCAGGGCGGTTGGCGTGAAACGGCCGGCCACGGGCGGATTTTCCATGCAAGTGCATGTAGAGCAGGCCTGCGACCAGTTAAAGGGCGCGGTGCGAAATAGTTGGAGCATCGCCCAAGCTTTTGCGCGCGACTTTCTTGGAAATGCCGGATTGCACAGGCCGAATCGCCTGATATATCGCTCGTTCCCGCTTACCTGCGCTCGTTCGCAGGAGTGAGCCTCAGGAGAAAAGCATGACCGACCAGCCCAAATCCGAATCCGGCTTTCAATACAGCCTCAGCAATCTGAGACCCGTGACCCCGCCCGAAAAGATCACCCTCACCTTCCCCGACGGCGCCCGGCGCGAATACGCCAAGAGCATCACCGGCCTCGAGATCGCCAAGGGCATTTCGCCGTCGCTGGCCAAGCGCACGGTCGCGATGGCGCTCGACGGCGAGGTCGCCGACCTCGACGATCCCATCGAAGCCGATGCCAAGATCGAGCTGATCAACCGCGACGATCCGCGCGCGCTCGAGTTGATCCGCCACGACTGCGCCCACGTGCTCGCCGAAGCCGTGCAGACGCTGTGGCCCGGCACGCAAGTCACCATCGGTCCCGTGATCGAGAACGGCTTCTACTACGACTTCTTCCGCAACGAGCCGTTCACGCCGGAAGATTTTGCCGCAATCGAGAAGAAGATGCGCGAGATCATCGCGCGCGACAAACCTTTCACCAAGGAAGTCTGGGACCGCGAGAAGACCAAGCAGGTGTTCCGCGACAAGGGCGAGGCGTTCAAGGTCGAGCTGGTCGACGCCATTCCCGGCAACGAGCCGATCAAGATCTACTACCAGGGCGACTGGTTCGATCTCTGCCGCGGCCCGCACATGACTTCGACCGGCAAGGTCGGCAACGCCTTCAAATTGATGAAGGTGGCCGGCGCCTATTGGCGCGGCGACAGCAACAATCCGATGCTGACGCGCATCTACGGCACGGCCTTCGCCAAGCAGGAGGACCTCGACGCTTATCTGAAGCAGATCGAGGAAGCCGAGAAGCGCGACCATCGCAAGCTCGGGCGCGAGCTCGACCTCTTCCACTTCCAGGAGGAAGGTCCGGGCGTCGTGTTCTGGCACGCCAAGGGCTGGACCATCTTCCAGCAGCTGATCGCCTATATGCGCCGGCGCCTCGCCGGCGACTACAGCGAGGTCAATGCGCCGCAGATCCTCGACAAGTCCTTGTGGGAGACCTCGGGCCATTGGGGCTGGTATCGCGAGAACATGTTCGCGGCGCAGTCCGCCGGCGACGAGGCCGAGGACAAGCGCTGGTTCGCGCTGAAGCCGATGAACTGCCCCGGCCACGTGCAGATCTTCAAGCACGGCCTGAAGAGCTACCGCGACCTGCCGCTGCGCCTCGCCGAGTTCGGCGTGGTGCATCGCTATGAGCCCTCCGGCGCCATGCATGGCCTGATGCGCGTGCGCGGCTTCACCCAGGACGACGCGCACGTCTTCTGCATGGAAGATCAGCTCGCCGACGAGTGCCTCAAGATCAACGATCTCATTCTGTCGACCTATGCCGATTTCGGTTTCACCGGCGATCTCACGGTGAAGCTCTCGACCCGGCCCGAGAAGCGCGTCGGCACCGATGCGATGTGGGATCACGCCGAGCGCGTGATGGCGACGGTGCTGCGCGAGATCCAGTCGCAGAACAATCACATCAAGACCGAGATCAATCCGGGCGAAGGCGCCTTCTACGGGCCGAAGTTCGAATATGTGCTGCGCGACGCCATCGGCCGCGACTGGCAGTGCGGCACCACGCAGGTCGACTTCAACCTGCCGGAGCGGTTCGGTGCGTTCTACATCGACCATGACAGCGGCAAGAAGGCGCCGGTGATGGTGCACCGCGCGATCTGCGGCTCGATGGAGCGCTTCATCGGCATCCTGATCGAGCACTATGCCGGCAATTTCCCGCTCTGGCTGTCCCCGGTGCAGGTGGTGGTCACCACCATCACCTCGGAGGCCGACGAGTATGCCAAGCAGGTGCTGGAACAGGTCCGGCGCGCGGGGCTTCGGGCCGAGATCGACCTGCGCAACGAGAAGATCAACTACAAGGTCCGCGAGCACTCGCTGGCCAAGATTCCGGCGCTGCTCGTGTGCGGGAAGAAGGAGGCCGAGACGCAGTCGGTCTCCGTCCGCCGGCTCGGCAGCGACGGCCAGAAGGTGATGACGACGGTGGAGGCGCTCGCCGCCCTCGTCGACGAGGCCACCCCACCGGACGTCCGGCGGGCGCGCGAGGCGGCCTGAGTCCTGAAATCGATCTAAATTCGCTTCCGGTTGCGGGCGTGCATGCTTATCTCGGCATGGCACGCCCGACGACCAGCCGAAGAGGACATCGCAGTGCCCGACGCCATCGAACTCCTGAAAACCCGTCGCTCGGTCAAGCCGCGCGAGATGACCGGGCCCGGCCCCTCCCCCGCCGAGCTCGAAACCATCCTCACCATCGGTGCGCGCGTGCCCGACCATGGCAAGCTCGCGCCCTGGCGCTTCATCATTTTCGAGGGTGACGCCCGCGAGCGGGCCGGCGAGGTCATCGCGACGGTCTTTGCCCGCAAGAATCCGGACGCACCGGCGGCGAACATCGAGACCGAGCGCAAACGCCTCACCGACGCGCCGCTGGTGATCGGTATCGTCAGCTTCACCAAGCCGCATCCGAAGGTGCCGGCGTTCGAGCAGGAATTGTCGGCCGGCGCCAGTGTCATGAACATTGTCACGGCCGCGACCGCGCTCGGCTACGGCGCCTGCTGGCTGACCGGCTGGTTCGCCTTCGATCGCGACGTGCTGGACGGCCTCGGCCTCAAGCCCGACGAAAAGCTCGCCGGCCTCGTCCATATCGGCACGCCGACCAAGCCCAGCGAAGACCGTCCGCGGCCGTTCCTTTCGGAAATCGTGACGCGTTTTTAATCGATGCCTTGTTGACGCCTCCGACGTCTTGCGGCTTTGATCCCGGCGAGGGAGGAAGCCCGGATGAAGCGTCGTGAATTTCTGGTCGGGGCCGCGCTGCTGGCCGGCACGATGGGGCGCAGCCGCTCCGCCGACATCCCTGCCCCGTCGGCCGACGGACTTGAGCGCATCACCGCGTATTTTGACAACGAGGTGACGCTTGGCCGCCTGCCGGGCGCGGTGGTCCTGGTCCAGCAGCACGGCAAGCCGGTGTATCTGAAGAACTTCGGCGTGCGCGACACCAGGACCGGCCTTGCGATGACGCCGGACACGATCTTCGCCATCCACTCCATGACCAAGCCGATCACGTGCCTGGGCGCGATGATGCTGATCGACGAGGGCAAGCTCGCGCTCGCCGACCCCGTGTCGAAATACGTCCCGCTCTTCGCCGACACCAAGGTGGGCTTGGAGCCGGAGGGCACCTCGAAGGTCGAACTCGAGCCGCCGATCCGTCCTGTCAACATCGAGGATCTGCTGCGGCAAACCTCGGGCATCAGCTACGACTATATCGGCGCTCCATGGGTGATGCAGGTTTACCAGGCCGCCGATATTTTCGAGGGGCCCTTCAACAACAGGCAATTCGCCGACCGCATCGCCAAGCTGCCGCTCACGCGCCAGCCCGGAACGCTGTGGCGCTACGGCCATTCCACCGACGTGCTCGGCGCCGTCATCGAGATCATCTCGGGCCAGACGCTGTATGAATTCCTCAAGCAGCGCATTCTCGATCCGCTCGGAATGAACAGCACCAAATTCGTGCTGAAAACGCCGGAGGAGCGCGCCCGGATGGCGCGGCCGCTGCCGAGCGACCCGGTCCTGCTCGCCGGCGAGCGCGACCGCCTCGACCATCCCGAATGGGAATCCGGCGGCGGCGGGCTGCTCTCGACCATCACCGACTATCAGCGCTTCTCGCAGATGCTGCTCAATGGCGGCGAGTTCGAGGGCAAGCGTTACCTCAGCCCCGCCGTGTTCAAGGCCATGACGACCGATCACGTCGGGCCCGGCTCCGGCGTGGGACGCGACTATTTCTATTTCCCGGGCGACGGCTTTGGCTATGGCTACGGCATCGGTGTGCGCACCGATCCCGGTAACGCGAAGCCGCCGCCGGCCGGATCGATCGGCGAATTGAAATGGGACTCAGGCAGCGGCACCTATTTCGGCGTCGATCCCAAGCTCGACATGGTCTACCTCCTGATGCAGCAGACCCAGAACGAGCGCAGCCGCATCACGCCCGCCTTCAAGGAACTGGTCTACGGCTGCTATCCCGAAGGGCTACGCCGCCCGTGAGGCGCGCTGGCCGAAATCGGCCAGCAGCTTTGCGATCTCGGCGGCGGGCCGCGCCGCGCTGAACAGAAACCCCTGCACCTCGTTGCAGCCTTCGGCGCGCAGCCAGTCGAGCTGATCCTCGGTCTCGACGCCTTCAGCCGTCGTGGTGATGTTGAGGCTGCGGCCGAGGCCGGAGATCGCGCGCACGATCGCGACGCAATCGGGCCGCTGCGCCAGATCCTTCACAAACGAACGGTCGATCTTGATCTTGTCGAACGGGAAGCTACGGAGATAGCTCAGGCTCGAATAGCCGGTGCCGAAATCATCCATGGAGATGCTGACGCCGAGCTCGCGCAATTGATGCAGGATCGCAAGATTGGCATCGGTCTCCGCCAGGAAGATCGACTCGGTGATCTCGAGCTCGAGTCGCTTCGGCGACAGGCCGGACTGCGCAAGCGCGGAAATCACGACCTGAACCAGGTTGCGGCTGCGGAATTGCGCCGGCGACAGATTGACCGCGACCTTGACGTCGACAGGCCATTTCACCGCCTCCGCGCAGGCCTCACGCAGCACCCACTCGCCGAGCTGGGTGATGAGGCCGATGTCTTCGGCGACCGGAATGAATTCCGCCGGCGAGATCATGCCCTTGTCGGGATGACGCCAGCGCAACAGCGATTCGAAGCCGGAGATGCGGTCGGACGCGATCGACACCAGCGGCTGGTAGTGCAGCTCGAATTCGCCATTGGCGAAGGCGCGGCGCAGATCGAGCTCCATGTCGCGGCGCTTCTGCGCCTGGAGGTCCATCTCGCGCTCGAAGAAATGGTGCACGCCGCCGCCATCGGACTTCGCCCGGTACAGCGCCATGTCGGCGTTGCGCATCAGCTCCTCCGACGTCGTGCCGTCGCCGGGCGACAGCGCGATGCCGATGCTGGCGCCGATCACCATCTCCTGGCCGTCGAGGTCGTAGGGCGCCTTCAGCATGTCGATCAGCAAGGTCGCGCAGGCGCTGGCTTCGTTCGGCGAGACATCGGCTGCCAGGATCACGGCGAACTCGTCGCCGCCAAGCCGGGCCGCGAGATTGCCGCCGCGGACCGCGGTGGTGAGGCGTTCGGCAACTTGCTTCAGCAGGCGATCCCCCACCGGATGCCCGAAGGAATCATTGATGTTCTTGAACAGGTCGAGATCGATATAGAGCACGCCGACCCGTTTTCCGCCGGCCTGGTCGAGCGCCTGCTTCAAGCACTGCTGGAAATGTTCGCGGTTCGGCAGATCGGTGAGCCCGTCATGGTGCGCCATGTGGGCGATCCGCGCCTCGGCCTTGCGCCGCTCCGTGATGTCGACCACCGCGACCAGATAGCCGTCGCGGTCGTCGAAGGCGACGCGGCGACCGAAAGTGAGCACCTCGATCTCGCTGCCGTCGGCGCACAAATGGCGCCAGTTGCGCGAGGAATGATAGGTGTCGCCGATGCGTTCGAGCGCCTCGGCGTGGCTGTCCCACTCGTCCTCGGGCCAGATCTCGTGCAGCTTCATCCGTAGGAAGGTGGCGCGGCTGTAGCCGTAGTGCTGGACCGCGGCATCGTTGACGCTGAGGAATTCCTTGGTCTGTGCCTCGAACACCCACATCGGCATCGGGTTGTTGTCGAACAGCAGGCGAAACGAGGCATCGCGCCGCTTCAACGCGGTGACGTCGGAGATCGTCAACGAGACCAGATCGGCGAAGGCGGTGGCACTGAGCCGAAGGTAACGTCCGTCCTCCTCGATCTCGAGCTGCTCGCCGCGGCCGCCGGAGACGACCTTGAGCAGGAAGTCCATGATTTCGGGCGCGGCCAATAGCGTATTCCCCTCGCCGATCCGCCGCCACAAGAGGCCCGCGCTCGCGGCTTTCAGCAGCGCTCCGGCGCTCTTGTTGTGGTGCACGATCTGGAGATCGAACGGCTTGCCTGCGGTATCGCGCAGCGTCGCCAGCGAAACCACGGCGTCATCGGTCGACGAGAAGATCGCGTCCAAGAGATTGTATTGCGCGCCGCGCTCGTTGATGTAGGCGCCAACCAGCGTGGCGCCCCAGCGCGAGGCGGTCGGCAACGCCAGCACATCGTAGGTCCGGACCATGCCGTCGCGCACGCAATGCGCGCTGCCCTGGTGCGGACGTCCGTTCTCGAGCGCGCTCGTCACAGCTTCCGACAGCGCCGTGGCGCAATCGGGCGAGAGCTCGGCGACCGGGATATCCCAGCGCTCCTCGCCGAGCCATTTCTGCACGTAACGCCCGCTGCGCGACAATTCGAGCGCGCCATCGTTCTTCAGCAGCGCGATGTGGTCGGCGAGCCGTCCGAGGCTCCCAAGCATCACGTCCTCATAGCGCGGCAGCCGTTCGCCCGGCTTCAACGCGGCACGCCATTTGCGTTGAAGCACCGGGATGTCGTCAAACATTTCGGCGGCCGGTTTTCCCGGCATCTTCTTCGCGGCAGTCATTGCAGTCCCCAACGCACTTTCCCTGGGGCATCCAATGCAGCCGCGCTTAATGCCGTGTAAAAAGGACGCAGCCGCGGGTTCCATTCGGCGATTATGACAGTTTTAAGTCAGGTGTTGGTTAGTGCGCGTTAGAGACTATGACAGTTGCCTAAAATGCGATGCGTGCGCGTGAGTGAAGTTATGGCGCACAGCTGCTTCATCCTCGTCATTGCGAGCGCAGCGAAGCAATCCAGACTGCCGCCGCGGAAAGATTCTGGATTGCTTCGCTGCGCTCGCAATGACGGAGTGCGCAGGAGCCGCGCCCGCCTCTCTCGAGTCCCGGACGCGACGCAGCGCGTAGCGGTGCGGCGCAGAGCCGGGACCCAGCAGATGACACAACACACTGACGCATGGGCCCCGGCTCTGCAGCGCATCACTTCGTGCTGCGCAGCGTCCGGGGCACGAGAGCGTCGTTGAGTGACTGACATGGGCTCGCATCCTCGCGGCGCATTTCGCCCGAGCTTTGCCTGATCGCCTCACCCTCGAATGAAAGAGGGCGCAGGGAAGACCGGGAGCCCGCTGGCACCCGAGGTCCACTGTGCGGAGTTGTAGTGAGAAGTCTGCACAGCGGCATACAGGTGTAGCCAGGACATCCCGGCCTTCCCTGCGCAGGGGAAAAACGTCAGTCCTATGGAGCGTAATGGAGCGCTATGGAGAGATCATAAGCCATTGATCGTCCGCAATTATTCCGCTTATGTCGGCGCAAGCCTTTCGCAGGCTTTCGCCGACAGCATCGCGACACATCGCGAGAGAGAGGGACACGATCAATGCCACGCAAGGTCAGCTTCAGCGCACTGGAAAGCCGCAGCGCACGGCTGCGATTGAAAGTCCGTCGCGCACCCTATCCGGGGCCGACGCTCGCGCGCGGCATCGCGCTGATGTACCGCCGCAACAAGACCAACGGAACGTGGGTTCTCAAGGCCAGCGACGGCCACGGCGCATATTGGACCAAGGGCTTCGCGCTCGCCGACGATTTCGAGGATGCCGACTCCAAGAACGTGCTGACCTTCCACGAGGCACAGGACGCGGCGAAGAAGCTGGCGCGCGGTGACGGCAGCACCGACTCCGCACCGATCACCGTGGATGGTGCGCTGAAGGGCTTCCGGGCCGACCTGATCGCACGCAATGCCAACCCCTACAATGCCGAGCATCCCAGATTGCATCTCTCCAGCGTGCTGCTGGCGAAGCCTGTGACGCTGCTGACGTCGAAAGAGCTGAAGGCATGGCGCGACAGCTTGATCGGCACCATGGCCGCGTCAACGATCAACCGGCTCTGCCGCTGCATCTGCGCGGCGCTGGCGCTGGCAGCGCAGCATGACAAGCGCATCAAGAACGGTGCCGAATGGGGAATCGGGCTGGCTGCATTGCCGGACGCCACCGAGGTGCGCAACGTCATCATCTCCGACGACAAGGTGCGCGCGTTCGTCGCGACCGCTTACGGGCTCGACGAGAAGTTTGGCCTGCTGATGGACACCCTAGCCGTGACCGGCGCACGGCCGAGCCAAGCGGTGCGGCTGCGGGTCGAGGATCTCCACGACCATCCGACGAAGCCGAAGCTGATGATGCCGAAAAGCTCAAAGGGCGGCGGCAAAAACCGCAGTCAGAAGAGAGTCGAGCGTTATAGCGTGCCGATCACCGGGCAGCTCGCAGCCATGCTGACCCAGGCGGCGCAGGGCCGCGCCGACGACGCATTGCTGCTGATGCAGAGCGATGGCAGGCCCTGGGACAAGAATCCGGGTCAGAACTATCATCGGCAAGTGGACAAGGTCGTCAGGGCCATCGGACTAGATCCCATGGAAGTGACCGCGTACTGCCTGAGACATTCGAGCATCGTCCGGCAACTCTTGCAGAACGTGCCGATCAGGCTGGTGGCGAGCCTGCACAACACGTCGGTCAAGATGATCGAAAAGCACTACAGCCGGCACATCACCGAGCACGACTTCGAGGACATCTCGCGCAAGGCGTTGTTGCAGCACCAACCGGTGACCGGCGACAACATCGTCGCGCTGGCCAGCTGATCAGCGACGCAAATCACTTCCCCCCGACCAAGCTGGTGAATGCAAGTTACCGACGAGTTCTGTTGCGTAACTCATTAAGTGAAGCAACGCCGCGTGACGCGACCTCAAAATATTTTCTTTGAACTTGCTTCGTCAAGAAAAGCTAGACCGGCTCTGACCGGTCCTGACCGAAGCTGGCCGATTTGACAGTAGCGAACTTCCGCACGTTACATCACTTGTGGTGTAACTGCGTCGAGGGAGTGTACCAAGATGCCTCGGAAGAAAACCGGCAACAGCAATTCCGACAGCGACCGGCAGCCGCCGCCGCGCCTGGCGCTAACGATTCCAGAATTCTGCGAAGCGCACGGATTCTCGCAAGCGATGTATTTCAAAATGAAACGAGAGAGCCCGGAGTCGACGCCGCGAGAGATGCGATGCGGTGCGCGGATTCTGATATCTCTCGAAAGCGCCGCCGAGTGGCGTGCCGCTCGCGAGGCTGCGCCTGCATCCGACAAGGTTCCGACTCGTCGCGCCGAAGGAGTCCCGGCCTAGTAAATCGGCCGCGCAGCGGGTACTGCGCGACCGACGGCAAGCTTCAATCATAGGGTCACCGAACACGGCCCTAATACCACGCCCGCCGTTTGGTTCCTAGTGCCCGCCGCGCGACCTCACCCGAACCGAGGTCCGCGCCCATGTTATCAGATCAATCATTCTACCGGCTGTTGCGCCTCGCGCAGATGCGCGCGCGCCAGCCTCACTTAAGAATCACCGGCTTTTGTCTGTGCTCGATAAGCGCCAATCCCGGCGCTTGTAGTCGGCGCCGACCGCGTCATCGTGCGCGACGATCGCATCGCCGTCGCGCGCGCCTCACGCGCGGCAAATCGTCAGATCCCGGCGACGGTAGTAATCCCGACATCGTCAGCTTGCGGAGGGCGCAGCCATGATGCGCCCGCTGAAGCAACGTGCCTGGACGAAACGCGACCAGGAAGAATGGCTGGCCCGCATGCCGGTCGTTCTGTGCGAGCCGATCAAGCACGTCGATGGCGGTCACTGGCTGTGGCGGCACTGGTGCCCGTGGTGCAAGTGCCACCATCACCACTCGCCCGCACCGGGGCATCGGGACCCGCATTGCACCGACGCAAACTCGCCGTTCCACCAATCCGGTTACGTCCTGCGGATCGATCCGCAATTCGCGGAACGTGATGGGCTGTGCCAACTGGAACGCAGCGAAGCCGCATGGCGCGCCGAAGCGGTTGCCGCACGCAAAGCGGCGTGGCTCGCGACGCCTGAAGGTCAAGCCGCGCTGAATGAGAGCAACGTCCGTGTCGCGGAGGATCCGACATGACTACCGCCGTGGAGGCCGCACGGGCTTATATCGCGCGCGGCTGGAATCCCGTGCCGATACCGTTCAAGTCGAAGAAGCCGAACGGTGATGGTTGGCAGGAGCGCGTGATTGGTGAAGCCGACGTACAGAAGTATTTCAAAGGCAAGGAGCAGAACGTCGGCGTCGTTCTCGGTCCGTCATCAAATGATTTAACCGATCTCGACCTCGATTGCAGCGAGGCCATCGCGCTGGCATCGCACGCGCTCCCAAGGACCAGCGCCATGTTCGGCCGGGCATCGGCACCGGCATCGCACTGGCTCTACCAGACCAAGCTTGCATCGACATCGAGCGAGCAGAAGGCAGTATTCGTTTTCAACGATCCGATGCGGCCGAAAGACGATGCGAGACTGCTGGAGGTTCGCGTCGGCGGCTTCAAGGGTGCGCAGACCGTATTTCCCGGCTCGGTTCATATGTGGACGGCCCCCGACTTGCAAGGATTGGCTCGGGCAGCATGCTCGGATCGCTTGCGCTCATATGTCCGGCCTATTATCGGGTCTTGCGACCACTGGCCAAGATGGGCTTCGCGGACAGTGAGCTCCAAACACGAGAGCGGCATTTGCTGCCGGTAAACCGAGCGGAGTGTCTCACATGACCGGCTCGCGCCGAACGTACCACCTCTTCCTTTCCTGCAAGTTCCGGCCCCAGCGTCAGATCTGCCCGTCTGACGCCAAGCTCTTTTTGTCGTTCAAGTCTATGTCGGCGTTGGCATCGGTACGGCGCTCGCAGGCCGGTACCGTTCGCCGCTGACCATCAGTTTCCAAGCAATCCGCGCCAGCTTGTTTGCTAACGCTATCGCCACCAGCTTTGGCGGCTTGCGAGCGATCATGTCTTTCAGCCAGGACCAAGGGCGACTCCCGCGTCGTCGCATATCCGCGATCACTGCCGTCGCGCCAGCTACCAAAACGGTTCGCAACATGCCGTCGCCGGCGCGGGTGATGACCCCGAGCCGATTCTTGCCGGCCGTCGAGTGATTCTTTGGCGTCAGGCCAAGCCACGCGGCAAAGTTTCTTGCCGACTTGAATCCGCGCGCATCCACGACCTTGATTGACAGCAGCGTCGCGCCGATCGGACCAATTCCTGGAATGGTCGCAAGTCTTCGGCTCATCTCGCTGCTCCGATGGAGTTGCATGAGCTTCTTGTCGAGCGTAACGATTTGATCATCGACGCGCGCCATTTCTGCAGCCAACGCCTCTATCAACTCCATCGCCAAGTCCGGGACTGTCGCATCAGCCCTAATATCGATCAGCAATTGCGGAAGCCTTGAAAGCCCCTTGGGCGCGGTAAAGCCGAACTCTGCGGCGTAGCCGCGGATCGAATTGGCGAGCTGGGTGCGCCTGCCAATGAACTGGTTGCGTACACGAGTCAGCATCTGTGCGCCCTGCTGCTCGGGACTTTTGATTGGCACGAAGTTCTTCTGCAATTTCGGTCGACTCGCGGCTTCGCAAATCGCCTCGGCGTCCGCCGCATCGGATTTCCCACGTTGCACGTACGGTTTGACATATTGCGGCGGGATCATCGCCACCTCATGCCCCAGCGAACGCAGCTCCCTCGCCCAATAGTGCGACGCTCCGCAAGCCTCCATCGCGACAAGCGTAGGCGGCAGACGGCCGAAGAACGCCAGAACCTGGCCGCGTCTCAACTTGCGTCGCAAGACCGGCTGCTCCATCCCGTCAACGCCATGCAACTGAAATACGCTCTTTGACGTGTCCAAACCGATACGAACAATCGTTTCCACGGGCGGCTCCTTCGTTTGAGGTCATCGACGACCCCATCCTGCCACGCAGACCGGCGGAAGGGGGCCGTCCACCCCAACATGAGAGCGGTGAGGAGATTCGCTGGGATGAGGACGGAGACCCGGCTATTGTCGACGGCGACGATCTGCTGACGCGCGCCAGGCGACTGGCCTCGCTTTGCCTGCTTACCCGGTACTGGCCCGGCAATGGTGCGCGCCACGATGCAGCACTGAGTCTTGGCGGATTTCTTGCCCGCTGCGGGCTGAAGCCGGCGCAGATCAAATACATGGTCGAGGCCATCGCGCGCAACGCTGGCGACAACGAGCCCAAGGACCGGCGTGATACTGCGCAGGATGCGGCGCAGGAATTCCAGGCCGGACGGCCTGCGCGTGGATTTCCACTACTGAGAGAAACATTTGGCGAAAAGATCGCAGAGCAGATTGCCGACTGGCTGGATTATCGCGGTTCACGGAAGATCAACGGCGCCGGCGGCAGCACCGGCAATGAGCGGGGCAGCAACAGTGACAACCGACTCCGCCTCTATGCGGAGGTCGCCGAAGAGCTATTGCGCACCATGAGTGCGCGTGATGAAGACGTGCAGATGGTCACCGACGGAGCCGGCAACGAGCACTTCTGGAAGTATCGTGGGGGGCTGTGGTCGTTGTTGCCGAAGCCTGCCCCGTGGCTTGAAAACAAAATCGAACTGACGCTGCGCGAGATGAAATTGCGTTCGGCGTCCTCCGCCAAGTTCATTTTGGAGGCGAGAAAATATATCGAGCGCAGCCCGAACGTCAGGACGGATGATCGCATCGTCTGGGACGATCACGGCAAGATCCCGACGCGCAGCGGGCTGATTGATCCCGTGACGTTGACGGTCGAGCCGTTCACGAAAGAGCATTATGCGACGTGGGCACTCGATGTCGATTACGATCCGGCAGCAACGTGCCCGCTCTGGCTGGAACTGCTCAACGATTACTTTCCCGATCAGTCCGCAGAGGAGCGCGGAAAACGCGTGACGCTGTTGCAGGAGTACACGGGCACGATGCTGCTGGACCGACTACCCAAAGCCCTCAAACGTGGGCTGGTGGTGCTGGGTGCGAGCGATACCGGCAAGAGCGTGCTACTTCGGATTCTGTCCGGTCTACTGACAGACAATCCGATCTCGACGCCGCTGTCGGAAGTGGTAGGCCCGCACGGCTTGCAGGAATTCATGCGCCGCGCGCCATGGGTGCTGGATGAGGCCTTCGACATCGGCGTTTGGCATCTCTCAAGCAAGGTCAAAGCGATCATTGCCAGAGAGCCGCTCGGCATCAATCCGAAGAACGCCCCGATGATCACGATGCGGATCAACGCGCCCTGCCTCTTTGGAACCAACCATCCACCGACGTTCAAGGAAAACACCAGCGCGATGACCAATCGCCTGCTAATCGTGACGCTACGAAGAGTGTTTGAGAAGGGCAACTATATCGGCGTCGCCGCCAAGGCCCTCGCCATCAATCCGGCGTGGGAGCCATTCGATCTGATTCTCGACCAGGAACGGCCCGGCTTACTGAATTGGGCACTGGCAGGGTTACAGCGCGTGCTCAAGCGCGGCAATTTTATTGACACCGACGAAGGGCTGGCCGCTCTCACCGAGATGAAGCTGGAGGCCAACCCCGTCGCCGGTTTTGTCCGGAGCTGCATCGACTTCGACAAGACCTCGATGATGACGACGGTCGATTTCTATGCTGCCTTCACCGGCTGGCGCGAGGAGAACCATGGCGATGGCAAGGCGAGCTTCAGCCCGTCATTCGTCGGCAAGAATCTGAGGGCGTTGTCGCATCCACAGATCGCCCAGGACAAGGACGTGTTCAAAAACGAATGGGGCACTCGGTACTACGTCGGCATCAAGCTGAACAACGAAGGCCGCGCCCATTTCAACACCGCCCGCATTATCCAGAACGTCAAGCCACAGACCGCCCTGCAACGCATGTCCGAGACCGCATCGGAAACCAATCGTGCGACCAAGGAGGAATGGCTCAACCATCCGGAGGTTGTAAAGATGCCAAAAGGCCCTGCAGGCGATGATCCGCACAAGACGAAAAAGTCGGCGCCAAAATTCTAGAACGTGACAGGATGGAGCTGACACCATCGTGCTGTCCTGACACCTTCCTGTCATTGTGAAATCGACAAGGTGACAGGCATGTTTTTGTAGAAGCAACAGCAGCTTGTTAGGTCGCCTGTCACCCTGTCATATCTTGTTTAGAGATATTAGTATAACCCCCTAAGAAGGCCCTATAGAGCGGCTCCTACATGCCTATATCAAGATTCACAGCCGCACTTACACGTAAGGTGACAGGTGACAGCCGGAACTAACAGCGGTCACAACCGAAAAGTGAGCGTGGGCAAATTTGGCGGCGGCGGAGTCGGCTATCCGACACGGCGAAACGGGGATATGATCGAGATTGGTCTAGTGACTCTAGAAACTACGCTGGCACACCATGTTGACCGCAGGCGACGAGCTAAGACGCAAGCGAATGGCCAATCTCCGGCCGCGGCCTCGCGTTAAAGGCCAGGCAAATCGGATCACACGCGATCTGCGTCAGGCCATCATTGCCGCTGCGGAAGCCCACGGCAGCGATGGCGCCGGATCGAATGGTTTAACGGGTTATCTTTTTTACCTCGCCGACAGTCACCCCAAGGCGTTTGCCGCGCTGTTGGGAAAGATGATCCCGTTGCAACTGTCTGGATCACCCATTCAAAGTGTCGTCGGACAAGTGACTGTCATTAGCATTCCAGCGGGTCATTCCCTTAGCAATGACGTTACGCGGGCTGATAGCTGAGAGATAGCAACGCCGCTCTCGCTCTGTGTTCTCCAAAGTGTCGCGAAGCGCGCTTTCACGACAGCCGAATCCTCCGCTTTAAGACCGTCCGCCCTGCTGGGTACCGGGGGGCGGTACTTCGCATCCGCTCTACTCGCAACGAAGGGTGCGCCCATGGCCTCGAAGTTTTTGCTGAATCTCATGTTGCAGTACAGCGCGCGTATCATTGCCATCGTGCGCTGTGTTCGCTTGATCTCGCCGCAGCCGTGATAATATTCGCGCGGTCAAGGTGGTTCGCACAGCACGGGACTTTGCTCAACCACGGCATCCGGCTTCTCACTACCGTAGGGCGGAGGACAATGATGGCCACGCGCAAAGAAGGTCCGCAACGCGGTTCGTTCGTTGTTGCGGACGGCGGCCCTGCCGAGATCCATGACAAGCGCGACCGCATCCGGAAAGGCCAATTCATGACGGTCGACGCCGTCGTCGATCGGCCTGCAAAGCTCGAACAGCAATTTCCCATGATGGCCGACCAGATCAGAGCCGCCGGACCGCTCGGCGGACCTGCCTTCGAACGCGAGAGCGCCGCGATTCTGGAGCTGGCGCGGCGGCTGCAGGCGGTCCGCGAGCAGCTCCAGGCGACACGGAAACGGAAATAGCAATGCGTGGGTTCGAGCTGAAGCAACGCCTTGTAGAGCTGGCCAAGCGGCACAACGTTGCGCCGATCGAGCGGCCGGCGATGGCTCTGCTCTCGCCCGTCACCGTTCCGCAGATCGTCGAAGGCATCGCTGCGACGCCGGATGTCGATAGCGACCGGATGAGCTTCGCGCGCGGCTCGCTGAGCTGGCCCGCTGATCTCAGCCAGTTGCCGCTCCTGGTGCGACACGATTCGAACCGCATTGCGGGCAGCTTGCGGCAAATGACCTATGACGCAGCCGGCCGGATTCACGTCGTGGCCGAAGTCACTGATGCCGATGCCCGCCGCATGGCCGGATTGTCTGTTACCGCGGTCGTGATCGAGAGCGAGCTTCGTGATGAAGACAGTCTCGCGTTTCATGCCGTCATCCGCAAAGCCATCATCACAGAGATCAGCCTGACCCCGCAGCCTGCGAACGCCGCCGCCATTGTCACCAGCCGTCGCGCCGTCACGCCGCTCGATCTCACGCACGATGCCGCCGTCGCGGCCATCACCCGGCTGCGCAAGCATCTTGACGCTTACACTGCCGGCGCGCTCCAGGTCGCGCCGGCACCCGCGCCGCGTCCGTCGATCGGCATCGCGCCGGCCTACATTCACGGCAGGTTGCCGGCAGCGGTCCTCAAGCCCCGCCGCAGCGAGTTCTCGCGCCTTGTTGCAAGTCTGCCGACCGGAGACGGACCATGAGCCCCGCCGAGATCCGCCGCATTCAAGCCCGCGCCGCGCTCTATCTTAGCGACGAAGTCGCAGCTGTCGCCGGTATGTCCCTCGACCAATTCAAGCAATTCTCGCTCGGGCGCCAGTTCGCCGTGACCGATCAACAGCTCATAGCGTTGGCACGCCGCATGGGCCTCAAGCTCCAGGGAGCACAGCAATGAACATGTTCAGCCGTAAGCCCGTCGCCGAGCCCGAGGTTACCGGCACGCAGGCCCTGCGCGACCACCTCAAGCGCCGCACCAGCGGTCCGAACGGCACATCATTTGCGAAGATTGCCAGCGAGGTCAACGATGCGCTCAACGACATAGCCAGCCGCACCGCCGCGCGCGACATCGCCCGACGCATGGCGCCTCCAGATGCAAGCGAGGACGCGGTCCGCGCGCTCGCGGCCTCGCTGAATCTCACCACCGTCGCCGGCACTGCCGTCACAGGGCAACAGCTGGCGAACTTTGTCGCCGGCCGGAATCTCGACCCTGCGGTCAAGGACCAGCTCACGCGCTTTCTTCATGCCGGGCATGCCGTATTCAACGCCGAGACTGACCGGCTGGAGTCGGCCTATCGGCATCAGCCGCACGCCATGACCGGCGTCCCGCCGCAATACGTGAATCCAAATCCGGACATCGCTAAGGCCCAAGCTGCTTGCAAGGCGGTGATGGCTGCCGCGCGCGGCCCGATCCCGCTCCGCAAGCCAGTTCGATGACTGCCATTGGTGACCAGTCGCAATTTCAGCGATTAGAAACAGGGCGGGTACTCTCAAATTTCAGCATACCAACCTAAAGCGGAAGTTGCGGACAATGAACGTGTCGGCGGCTTGTGACCCATAGCAGATGTCCGCCGCGTCAGCCCGGCGCTTATTTTTCGATGTGCCACGACCCGTCCCAGTCGCAGGGCGGTGGTTCTGCTTTGAAGCTTTCAATGCGCTGGATTAGAGCCCTTGCAGGCCCGTCGCCGGGCATCGCTTCGAGCGACGCATTGAGCGCGGCAAGCGCGTCATCCCATCGCCGGTCTCGATAGGCCGAGAGCCCTTCAACGTACTTAACCCGTGATGCAAGATGCTGCGGCGTAAGATCACCTTTGCTTCCAACTATTTCGAAAACGGTTTCGAAACGACTCTGACCCGCCACCACAATGCGATCGATCTCCCGCGCCTCAAGTGAATTTCCCACGGCAGCAATAGTTCTTTCGGAAACGAGATTGCGGGTGCCATACACCTTGTTCGCGCCCTCCAGCCGCGAGGCGAGGTTCACCACATCGCCCATGACGGTGTAGCTCATCATCACGTCAGAGCCGATGCTGCCGACCAGGGCCTCGCCGGTCGCGATTCCGATCCTTAGATCGCAATTCTCCATCGGAGTTGCGCGAACACCAAGCAGTTCAGGTATCTCCTGGCGCAGCTTGTCTATCCGTCCAATCATTTCGAGGACGGCGAGGCATGCGAGCCTAGCATGGTCCGCCTCATCGACGAAGGGAGGGCCCCAATAAGCCATGATGCCGTCGCCGATATATTTGTCGATGATCCCTCGGTTGTTCCGGATTGGTTCGGACATGACCGAAAGGTAGTGGTTCATGACCTTGACGAGACCTTGCGGGGTCATGCCTTCGCTCAGGCTGGTGAAGCCCTTCAAGTCGCAGAACAACACGGTCATTACTCGGCGCTGGCCTTCAGCGGCCGTCAAATTTGGACGATCGATCAATCCTTCAACGACGCGCGGATCGATGTATTTGCCGAATGTTTCCTTGATACGTTGGTTGTCACGCAATTGCACAACCATTCGATTGAAGGCGGCAGCCAGTTGTCCGATTTCATCAGTCGCTCTTACATCAATTGATTGATCGAGCTGACCTGCTTCCACCGCGCGGGTACCTTCAAGCAATAGCCGGACAGAGCGAATGATGCCGCCGCTGACCAAGTTGGCGAAGATCAATCCGACGATCGCGGCAAGCAGCGTCACGACGGCGGAGGTCAGGACCACCCGGGTCTGTTCCGACCTCACTTTTGCGATAGCTCCCTCGCTGACGGTCAGCATACTCAACCGAATAGCACTGACCTTCTCATCCAGTTCGTCGCGAACAGCGTCTGCTCGCGCAAGGCTGCGTCTCACCGCTGGAAAGTCTCTCGCCTCAAGGTGTGAAAGTAGCTCTCCGGTCTCCTGCTTCAGCTGGCGGCGAGTATCGTCCAAATTTTCAATTCGGTTGTCGATGCGCGCCAGGGCTGCGTTGTCCGACGGTGTACTTGTGTCTTCAATGATCGAATTGATCAGTGTCCGTGCGGCTTGCGCTTCACTTTCGACCTCGGCTCCCTTCTCGCTGTAGAACTCCAAGCGGGCTCTATATCCGAGCACATCGGGCGGCTCCTGCATCTTCGCGATCACCATGCGGCGAAGCGCGAGGCCTCGTTCGAGCGATAGAGTATTGATTCGTGTCAGATGGGCGTTGATAGGTGCGTACCGTGCAGAGAGTTCATCAAGCAGGTAGCCGACCCGCCTGACCATCACTATCGATAGGACCGACGTCACGAGCATGAGGATGATCAGTCCGACAGCGATTGCTACAATTCGCTGCCGTATTGACTGCTTGATCATCGATCCGGAGAATTTTTTCAATCGGTTAAGGGCGAGAATCCTTTGTCTCGTGCTCCGAAGAGACATATCCGATGTACTCACAGTCGAGCTTCCCTTCGGTCAGCCCCGTCAAGCGGTCACAGGCCGACCTCGTTCATTCCTCATTTAAACTGAAGTCGAAGGTTTGGGCGGGCGGGCCTTGGTGAACAGCTCCGAACTGGCTCAGTGGCAAATTTATCGCCACCGAAGAGGAGTAAAGGTCGGTGAGTTCGAGTTTGAGCTGTTGACCGGCTTCCATTTGAGCCGCCACGGTTGGTTCGATTCCGCGTGCTGCGATGCAGATGTTAGTAAGACACCAGTTGAAAGGAACCCGGATAGGGCCGCTATGATCTACCGTCACCTTGACCCCCTCCTGCAGATTTGCCCCTTGCGGAACGAATAGCTGCAAGCGAGCTAGACCGTCAGCCCGTTGGATCAGGTCGACACGCACCACGACCTGATCGAGATCGTCCGTGCCGGTTGATGTCGATCGGCATATCGTGGTTCGATCGGATGAGGCGAAACAAAGTTTTTGCCAGGTTGAGAAATGGATGTTTTCAGGCAGCCGCAATCGCGGCGGCTTCGACGGAGGCTCCTGCCGGGCCGAAGCTCCGTTGACTTGCTGCCCAAGCGGCGGGGCGGTCGCTGAATGCTTCTCTAGAAATTGCGATACCAGGGGCGACCAGATCGGCACTGCATCCGCGGAATCAATCATGAAATGCCCGTCGGCTCCAAAGGACGGGAGCATACGATAATCGGCATTTCCGCCTGCTTCGACAAAGGCCTCATGCATCCGCTTCGTCAATTCCGGTCCGAAGTAGGTATCGTTTTCCGCGTAAATCCAAAGCATGGGTATGCGCGCGGTGCGCCCAAATTCGCCGGTCGCGGCAACAAGCTTGTCGGGCGCACAATTGTTGTTGGGTTTGCCATCTACTCTGCCTCCACGCCCCGCCGCAAAGGTAATGATGGCCTGAACTGATGACGGATTCCGGCTTCCAAGAGCAATCGAGCCCCATCCGCCGCCCGACTGGCCAACGACGACAACCTTACCCGGCTGGATCATCTTCTTCTTGCTCATGTAGTCGATGACCCACTCGTTCAGAGTGGCGATTGCGAGCCCGGGACCACGGAAGTTCGGGTTCTCGCAGCTACCGACGTGGGCAAAGACGGCTCCGTAGAGACCCTGATCTTTATCATCGAGACTGCTGGCCCCGTACCTGATGGGCGAGATGACCACATAGCCGCGACGCGCAAACCAACGTGCCGCGTCCCGATATTCGATCGTCGGAAACATCGTCCGCTGATTGGCGTCCAGCGAAATTCCATGGTTCATAACCACTAGCGGAAACGGACCATCTCCGACCGGCCGTACCAGGAAGGCAAGCACCGGCAGTGGAAACGGCAGCGCCCAAATTTCCTCTTGGATTGCTTGTCCCGCAGTTCGGTCATCTGCTGCGGCAGGGGAATGGACTGCCGAGGGGATAACCAGCGAAAGAAGAATGGCCAGCAAGTGCTTCAGCATCTTCTATCTCCGACGATGTGGTCTGGTCTGACGCTAGGTTTCGGAGGCAGGAATCCGTTGATTTGGATCAAAGGGACCAACCGCAAGTTCCACGTCGTGCGGCTTAGTGGCCCAGCGAAAAAAGCGTCGTCGGAAACTCGAATGAGCGTCCACGGCCTTTCACGCGGCTCCTGGCTTTTGGGGCCTTAGGGCCTGTTCGAGCTTTAACTCCGCTAATCGTCGTTGGTCTGCTTGTGGCCCATCTCGGACCTCCCGACCGCCGGCTGGTGATGTCCGCTCGCGGTGCCTAATCGGAAGTAAGCGGTTAGGTTGCCGACGGCCCAGCTCGGACAAACCTGCACTGTCGGATTGACTCATTGTTCTCTATTTGTTCTATTGGGCAAAATCCCCAGGTTTGGTCATGCCCACGATCGAATATGTCCGCTCGGAAATCGAGCGCATGCGCTCGCAGGTCAGTCGCCAGCGCAAGGAAATCCTCCAACTTCAACGGGCGGGGTTATCGACCGCCTCGGCTGAGACCCTGCTTCAGCGCATGCTGAGCAAGGTGGACGACCTCTGCGCTGAGCGTGACCGGCAGGTGCGGGCCACAAAGGAAAGCCCGACCTATGCCTCCGGCAAGCCGATAAGGGGCACTCCGGCAAACCGAAGAATGTGATGGATAATCTTCGGCGGTTTCCGGCGCCGTGGGTGATGATGGAGGAGGAGGAATGTTTCCGCGTGAAGGACGCAAACGGCTTCTCCGTTTGCTCTGTGCCCCACCGCGAAGACCTTCAACGGCGCCCCTACCAATACGCCGAGCAATTCCTTACCCGTGACGAGGCCAGGCGGATCGGGAAGGCAATCTCACGGCTGCCGGAGCTTTTGACGAGGCCGCAGTACTGAGGGCGTTGCTTTATCACACCGCGTTCTCTAGCTGTTCGGCTGCCGTTCTAGTTGACGTTGAAAATACAACCTGGAATCTCAATTGCGGTTGTATGTGAGAACGCCTGGGAACGGCGCATGAGCCTCGCGGTTGGAGAGTCCTGAGTAAGGTAGGTAGACTGCCCCGCCGTCGGCTCCCCCACCGACGGCGGATTTTTTGTGAGTTGCGTTAGTGGCAAAGCGTACCCGAGCACCGGCCAAGAAGCCGCGAGCTTCCATGCCGGGCTTTATCAGCCCCCAGCTGGCAACCCTGAAGATGAAAGCGCCTTCGGGGGCTCAGTGGATTCACGAAGTCAAATACGACGGCTACCGCATCCAGCTCCACATCGACGGCGACACCCGGAAGGCTTTCACCCGCAACGGCCATAACTGGATCAATCGGTTCGCCGTCATCGCCGGCGCTTTTGATATCGAAGGGCAAGCCATCGTCGATGGTGAAGTGGTCGTCATCCACGAAGGCCGCACCAACTTCTCTGAGCTGCAGGCCGACCTCGGCAGAGGCGACCAGGACCGCCTCGTTTTCTTCGCGTTCGATCTCCTATGGCTGGACGGCGTAGATCTGCGCAAGCACGCGCAGCTTGCCCGCAAGGAGCTGTTGAAGCAGCTAATAGAAGAAAACGGATTGGAAGCACCGATCTTCTACAGCGAGCACCATGAAGGTGATGGTCAGGCGCTGTTCGAGGCGGCGAGCAAGCTCAATTACGAGGGCATCGTCTCGAAGCGGGTTGATGCACCGTACCGGTCAGACCGGGTTGAGGCCTGGCAGAAGATCAAGACGGTGCAGCGCGAGAAATTCCCTGTCGTTGGTTTCGTGAAGGACCCGTCCGGCGTTTCCGCGCTCTATCTCGGCAAGCACGACGGCAAAGAGCTGCGCTACATGGGCAAGGTTGGCACGGGCTGGAGCCGGACCAAATCGGCGGAGATCCGCAAGGCTCTCGATACCGTCGTCAGCCCGAAGCAGAAGCTCACCAAGCCAGTCAGGAAACCGAAGGCCACATGGGTCGAGCCAAAGTTCTACGCCGACATCGAATACCGGGACATCACCTCCGAAGGCCTGCTGCGGGCCAGCTCATTCAAGGGACTTAGCAAAGGAACGCGGCGTTCCTGACGGCGTTTTCTCCACCAGTGAGTGGAGTACCGGCATGCCGGATCGCGTAACCCGAGCGGTAAGAGAAGCCCAAGCCATCCTGGCTCGCTATGTCGAGCCTGGGCCGAGGGACGCCGAAAACACGATCAATGACCTGCTGGCCGTTCTCGATGATGAGCGGCTCGTCCAGGCGATGGAGGAGGAAGATGAGCGACAGTCTCACCAAACGGGACCAGCGCGACCGTAGCAAGATCAACATGCATGAAGACTTCGAGGTCAAGTATTGGACCAAGGCGCTTGGTGTCTCGAAGGACGAGCTGCAGAGGGCCGTCGACAAAGTAGGCAATTCGGCCGCCGCCGTTCGCAAACAATTGGCGGTGTAACCGAGGCGCGCGGTATGCTTGCGATCTTTGGAGCAAGGCCCGCGCGCTTTTTCATGCCATGATCAATCCCAATTGCGCATCTGCTTCGGCTTAGGCTTTGTCTGCGAGAACCACCCAGACCGGGCCTGGAGCGAAGAGCTTGGCTGCCAGTGCGGCGCTGGTGAGCCGTGCGAATGCAACAGGTCACCGGACATAAACGCGGGAATTGAAGAGCCGGATGCCAGCCGCATCATTCCGGACACAGCCGTAAAACGGCGTCGCCACTGAAGGCTCTTTGGAGATCGAAGAGGACAAGGGCAAGAAGCCAAGTCAGCCACTGAATTTGAGAGCAGCCGTTTCCGGAACGCTTCGTCTTCTCTGCAACGCTCGCCGTCCGGAATCCAGGTGGCGATCTCTTGCTTGCTCACGGCCTCACTCGTCATCCACCCACGGCGGGATGTCGCTGACCGTGAACGTCGTGGCGTTGCCGGCTTCGACGTTGTCGATCTTGGCCTGCCAGAAATCGAGGTAGGGGCAGATGCGCTGCTCCAGGATGAATTTAAGGATCGCATATTCATGCGCGTCCTGTTCGGATCTGAACATCGGTGCGGCCTCAGGCGGCGTGTTGCCACCCAGCTCGACCATCCAGAACTCGACCAGATTGTAGATCGATTGCTCCAGCGCGATGAACCGGCGCAGAACCGACCACCATCTGGCCGGCGACGGATCCTCGCCCGTCGCGTATCTGAGCACGACGTTGTAGAATTTGACCTGCGCATCCATCGTCGCCAGCCAGTGCCGGCTAAAGCCCTCGCTGAAGGTGTGCTCCTCGACCGGCGTGTTGAGTGGCCAGCCCGCGCGCTTCATGGCACGGGCATCCTGCAGGCGTGTTGGCGCCTTGTCGGTCATGATGTCGCCTCGCGCTTACGCCGCCACCAGTCAGATTGCCTACGGCTCTTGTCCAGGCGTTGAAGCCGCTCGCGGACAACGTCCTCAGTGCTGGCTTTATCGCGCGCCAGCGGCGGCGCCTTCATCATGCGGCGATTGTCGTTAACGACCGCAAAGACCCGTTCAGCATCCGGATGCTGCCAGACTTCGGCGCCGGGATAATACGGCCCCTTACGCTTGCTCATCGTACGAGCCTGACAACGTTGCCGGCTTGCGGTGAGACCATCCGTTTCAGATTGGCGACGGCCTCGCGTCGAGTAGGGCCCCATGCCGTGTGGGGACCGGCCTGCGCCAGCCAGTCGGTAGGACGGCTATAGGGCTTCATGCTGTTGTTGCGCCGACGGAACAGGGGAACGATGTAGACGTACGCGATGTCACCGTTGGGTAAGAGGATGGGCATGGTATCTCCCAACACAAGCGGCGACCCGGCCGCCCTGTCAGAAGAAACCGGATCGCCTAGACGTCGTGCTGGAGCTTGGGGCTTGCGGCGCGACGTGTCCAAAATGCCTGGGGCTCTGACAGGGCCTGCGCGGAATCAAATGCCTGTCGCTAGCTGGAGTAAAGAACTCCAAGGTAGCGCGGAAAATCACCTTCGAGAGACGGTTGATCTGGCCTTGTAACGATTGATCTTTTGGCCTCATTAAATTTTCAAAGCTCGCCCAATACCAACCGTGCGACGCGTCGATTTGCAACGAGCACCGCGCGACTCCGCAGCTTCGGGCGGGGTTGCCTCGACGATATGGGTGTGTGGATTGCAACCGCGGGAATAAAGCGTATGATTCTAAAGTGATTTGCGAGCCATGGAGGGCAGCGTGGCAGCGATAGACCTCGTTTTCATTGTCACCTTTATTGGGCTCAGCGTTCTTTCAGCATCCTTCGCCTACATGCTAATGCTGGGTATGTAGCGGCGGCGTCCACGACCAGCCGCGCACGGATCAGTCCAGCGCAGGATGGCGACGTTATAGACCTGCGCCGAGGAAGTTAGCGATTCCTTCGTTACCGCTCTTCATCAGATCGGAAAGGCTTTTGTCGGCGATCAACGGCAGACTCATCATTGGTGCTATCAAACAACCGCTCGCGTGATTCTCGGTGCTGCCCAGACTGCGGCTGACAACTCCCTTCGTTATGATGCCATCGCCAACGAGAATGGGACTTCCGCTCATTTTGCCGGGGATTTTCGCGTCAAACTCGAAGTTGGGCCCGGGCGTCGAGTTTTGCTTCTCGGTCATGTTGTCCGGATAAATGGTTGTTACGGAGCCAACAGAAACAGTTAGTTCAGGCTGGTAGTCGTCGCCCCCACCAAACTGAATATTCCTCATCTCGGGATAGCCAATGGCAACAGCGCGGTCCCCAAGCTTGAGATTGTACAAGCCAATGTTCAGCGGCTGATAAGGGCCAATCAGGGGCTGCTCTTTGACCTTGCAAACAGCAACATCGAGGTCCGGCTTGAACTCGGGCTTTTGATGCAAAAGCGGGCTCTCAACGTCCTTGCCCCAGTGTATCGTCCACTCGAATGGGCACATAAACCAGTTTGCTTCGCGCATTAACGGATACAACTGAAACGGAGCATTCTTCATAGCTGGGTTCGCAGGCAGCAACACGCCAAAACGCAGATGCTCGCCCAATTTTTTTGCGTCTTTGTTCGCCTGCGTGATTGTTGTGTAATTTTCGTCGACTGGATCACGAATCACATGCGCAGCAGTCATCAACAGGCCAGAAGCGCTGATGAAAAAGCCGGTGCCGATGCAGCGCATCTCTTCATCGCCATCATTCCAGGCCACGATCGGCACAATGCTTTGTCGTACTAGAAATTCGGTAGTGCCAAACGTGGTGAAAAGTTAGTCATGATCGGACCCGGCCTCTGGGTCATCAGATTCACGTCATTTTCGATTTTGTAATAGTCCTTCGAGAATCCCTCTCGTGGCTTCAGGTCTATTTCCTTAAGATCGTAACCTGCCCATATGCCTGCCTCGTTCTTCCTCCAGATTGATTTCAGTATTCCAATCTCTTTTTGCATCTGTCCCCCATCTGCTTAATGAAAGATGGCGCGTTATGCTCGATATTGGCGCATGCACCAAAGGACGTTTCCGAGCGGCGGCACCAGCGTGTACTCTTTTCCCGGCCGTTTCGCTTAACTGCGCTCACAACGAATGTGTACAGCACCTTTCATCGTGGGATTTCCCTCGCGGAATTCCGTCCATACTGAATCGGCTGATCGATTTGGCCATAGATGATTTATGAGATGGATGTGAGGGCCGCCCGCCCAATGATTTCTGTGCTCGGCTTGATCGTGGTTATCGAAGTAGAAAAAATGCCAAGTGCGCTCGTCCCAAAACAGATGCCCGGAAAGCATCCGACGTTCTTCGAACGTTGCAAACACCTTATTGGCTGTCTTTTGAGCGGCCGGCCCGAATCGACCGACACCGTTCTCTGCTAGTGCGGCAAGGTCTGAATCCGACAGAGTCAAGTGCTCTGGCGTGAAGTGGCGATGATGCGCTACATGCAGGAATGGGGCATCTGGCGATGACCGACACCACATAATGAAATCTGCGAGATCGCTTCGACTGACTATCGAGCTACGACAATGTTTCTTCAAATCGCGCAATTTTTTGATGCTGAAAATCGAGAGCAGGCTATCAATGTTGGACATTGGTGATTTTCTTCGTCACGCTTCCATCGCCCATGTTGTTGTTTGTTGCGTTGCGCGGCAGAGAAAGCTTGTCAGCTCGCCGGGCGCGCAGATTTCAAACGGATGCTTGGACTCAGTAGCCAGCAGGCCTCTGTCGGTTGCAGCGAAAGCGATCACTGCGAATGATTGACGAAAGGTGGCTAGAAACATTGCCATGCGGTCATCCTCCGCGAGCCGCCACTGATATGCGAACTGATCCGATACCTCGAACTTTCCTTGACGCAATGTATTCGGCGGTAACAGGTGCTCAAAAACGGTCTGGGGGAACGTGCCTTCAAGGCGGTCAACATTTGAAAACCACCGCGCCACAACGCCGCCAGTCTTTGGCAGCACAGTCTTTGTGAGTTCGTAGTAGAGGGAAAACCCGATTTTGAACGCGAAGGTCTGCATATGAGACGAAACCAGCGGCCCATCGGTGCGAAGCAAGCCACCATTCTGTTCTCGCCATCCTGCGGCCGCTTGCATTTCGCGAGGCACGTGCATTTCCTGCAGCAATCCGGGAATGTTGTTATTGACGGCCGAAAAGATGCTCTTCACCTCCGCGCGACCCGCGTCCGTTCCTGAATCTGGCATGGAGCGGCCAACCATAGCCGCAACCAGATCGGCGTGCTTGGTACCGACGTTGCAAGGCTCGCAGCTCCCGAATTCAAGACCTTTCGGACGGCGGCGCTGTTCGAACATGATGATCGGTGGGACGTGGTCAACGGTCGTCGCAAGCAGGTCGCCGCCGCAATAGATGCAACAGGGACAACTATCCAGTACGGCGGCATGCGCGCGACGCTTTAGTTTGCTTTCCCCCATTTGCGATCAGGCCTCCGTTCGCCGCTTCCAATCTTCTATCATGGTGATCGTGCGGGTCGCTTGCTCACCGGGCAATGTTTGGCACTCCAAGTAGAGAGACACGAGCGCCCCGCCAAATGCGCTCACCCGGCTCGTGTGGGCCATCAAGTTGTCTCCGCGAGTCGAGAAGGCCGCTCGTGCTGCTTTCATTACTCCTTTTGACATTTCGGCCTTCGCGCTATTGTCCAATGAGGCAGGGATTTCGGACATCATTGCTTTGAAAGCTGATGTGACGAGCTGCTGGTCCAGCGCGTTCATGCGGTCCCAGCGCTGCAACGTATCCTCGACTTCCTTTTTTGCTTCGATTGCTCGCGCTTCAGCCCATCGCTTCTTAATTCCTCCAAACATACCCTGCTTCCCCGTTGATCACCGAATAAGCCGATAGGCCTTAGCCCGAAGCAGCGCGAGGCCAGCAGTAAGCCTCTTACTCATCTTCGGTTTCGCGCCACCGAGCAGGTGCCGCTTTGCACAACAACAAAGTTTGAGTCGTCTTGTTGGCTTCTGCTTTCGTTGATGTGCGAAAAGCTGCCGCGCTCTATGTCGATCACGTAGGTGTCGCGGGACACCATTGCAGTCAGCGAGGCCGGCGTGGCGTAAGCAACGACGACCAAGATTGTTGGCCGGCGAATGTCCGACGTGACGTAGACGTCACGCCCTTTGTCTTTGTCGGCATACTTGAGCACAGCGTTTGGTCGCGAGATGCCGGCTTGCGCATTCTCGCCGTTCACCACGAAGGTCACGCGCCCTCCGTCGAATGAACATGCTGCACTGAAAACCTCTTGCGCCTCAGCGCGCGCTCCCAGCAATGGCTGCAGCGACATCGTCGCGAGTGTTAGCAGTGCGGGCAGGATCTTGGTCAACGAGCCGCCGCCTATTTTTGTTTGGAAAGCTCAATCATCGTGTATGCGGCCGCTATTCGAGCCGCCATCTTGAGCGGAGGCTCTTTCGAATCCGGCGAGAAGGTTTGCTGCAGTTGTGAAGCCGTTGGAGCGGATAGCGCTAGAGCCTTGCGGGCCTGCAGCAATTCACGATCAGCGAAAGCAATTTGGGAAAACTTGCCGATGCCCGCGTCTCGCATCCGTTTCCCTGCGGATGCAGCAATCATGAAGAGTACGAGATTGCGATTGTCGTCAGAAATGTAGAGATCAGAGAAACAGGCCAATGAACATTGCTGCCCTTCTGTTGTCGGCACGCACACCGCTTTGGTGAATTGAACGAGCGTCGCGAAGTCGCTCGTGACTTGCGATGCGACACGCTTCGCCGCCGCCTGATCGCAGGCGCACCACGCCGCCGAGGTCTCGATTAAAAATATCGCGAGCGTCAGCACCGCGAGCGCGATCTTGCCCAAGGGATTCGTCATCTGCTGATTGTAGCGCGACCGTTACACGCGCCGCCAGCCTCCACCGCAATCCACAGGGCCCCATCGGCATTCATATAATTTTATTCGGCCGGACCGTCACCGGATCGCGACACAAATGTGTACACATCGGAGATAGCTCGTTGATATATTTTAGCTTTTTGCGCCCATGCCTTCCCTGCGCAGTGGTTGGAACGGCGTATGTCGTGCTCTCCCCGGGGAGCGATGCACTATTGCCCCCGTCGCCTTGAAGATGGCTGATGCGCGCGCCCGGTTGGGCAACACGCACCACCACAAGACTTGGCGCACAGACCCCGGGCGCCAGGACGACACGATTTGGCCGTACGTGAATCACACCGGTCGTGCGTGCGACGTGCTTCGCTCACGGCTGCCCGCCCTGCGATCACCTTCGCACCAGTGTGGCCCACGTCCACCGCCGCCCGGCCCGCGTTCGTGACGATCGCGATACGCCCCTCTTCCTCGGGCCGAAGTGAGGCAACACATACGCCGTTTCCGAATTCTTATAAAGCGAATTATTTTCGTTGAAGGCGATTGACAGCGTTCTGCCCTGAGTTCGGTGTTTTGCCCGTCGGGCAAAACTCGGCAAGCACGATCACCGACAGCGATCGGGCGCGAGAAACCTTCTTACACTGTCCAGAAATACCGACCAGGCCGGCTCGGTCCCCAGCAAGATATGATTGGGACTCTCGAGCGGAACGAATGTTGCGCCTTTAATCCGAGCAGCGAGTTCCTGCCCCTCCGTGAACTTTACGCTCGCGTCGGCACGAGCGTGCAACACCAGGGTCGGCGTTCGTACATCCTGCAGCAGATGCCGCACATCGATTTCGCCGAAGATATTCGTAAGCTTGAAGGCGTTCTGCGGCGACGTCGTAATCCGCTGCAGATCGTTGAACCACTGCGCCTGCTCGGCATTTGCTTCAGGAATGAAGAGGGACGTGAATATCTGGCGAAACACCGGACTTTCTTGCCCCCACCCCTCGAGGACCAGAGTTGTCAATGCCTCCCGGCGGGCCACGTTTGACGGGTCCTGATGGCGCCAACCCTTTGCGTATCCGCCATAAAGAACGAGATGACTGACACGCTCCGGGTGCTTCACGGCGTAGGCTATCGAGATCGCGCAGCCCTGAGAAATGCCAAGTAGGGGAAAACGCTCGAGCCCCGCCGCATCGACGACCGTCTCGAGATCACGCACGAAAGCGTCGAAGGAGATGTCGAAGACATCCCAGTCCGACAAGCCCGTACCGCGTTCGTCGTAGCGCAGGAACGTGTTGTCGCGGCTCAACGCCTCGATCCAGTGCTGCCAGACCGGGCTCGCAAAGTCGAATTCCAGATGATTGAGCCAATTGGCGGCTTTCACCAGCGGCGGCCCGGCGCCGACCGACGCATAGGCGATGCGCACCCCGTCGCGCGCGGTGCAGGTTCGAACGTTCTGCTTGAGCTGCCTCGGCGAAGCCGCCGGCTCAGCGGCGGCCACATCCTCGGGTGGCACCCGATGCTGCGACCGATGTCGCAGGAGTTGCTGGTAGAGCGCCCTCGTCTCCTGATCCGGCTCGACGTTGAGCTCTTTGCGCAGGATCGCCTCGCAGCGCTTGTATTGCCGCAACGCCAACGCGGTCTGCCCCTGCTCGGAGTAGAGCCGCATCAAGGCGCAATCCACCTCTTCCTGCAACGGATCGATCGCCAACAAACGGAGCGCCAACGCGATCGCCTCCTCCCGTGCGCCGATAAGCTGTAATTCCTGCAGCAGCGTATGGAAGGCAGAGGTGGCGACGGCGCGCAACCGGGTCCGCTCGCCCAATAACCACTCGTCGAAAAGATCGGACCGCGCGTTCAGTCCCTCGAGAAAGGGGCCGCGATACAACTCCGCTGCACGTTTCAAATTGGCGATGGACGGATCGGATACCGCATCCTTGAATTCGACGACGTCGGTCGTGACGGCGCCGATATCGAAGCCAAGCAGGTCGTGATCGGCGGACAGCGGCAGCTCGGCGCAATCATATCGCAGCATGCTGATGCATTGGCGCAAGCTTTGTCGCGCCGCGTCCTCGTGACTGTCGGGCCAGAGCAACGCCGCAAGCCGCTCACGAACATGGACGACCCCAGGGTTCATGGCCAGAAATGCCACGAGGGCCTGCGCCTTCTTGTTGCGCAAGGTGACCGGCCCGCCCCGGTCCATGGAAAACGAACCCAGCAAGGTCAACCGCAGCATTCCCACCCTCTCGGCATCAAATGGCGCAATTCTAGCAGCCTCGACCGCGTTTTTGACGGTTTTTTCACGCCTGCCCTGACGAGCCGCTCACCGCCGTCCTCTAGAAAGGAGACAACGCGCTACCCGGCGCACATTTGAAAAGGCACAAACACGTGACCCTGATTTCCCTATCCACATCAAGCCTCGCGGCGCCCTTCGGGCGCCGAGGCATTCCGCTGCTTCTCGCGAGGTTCCGGCGCCTGCTGAACGGTTGGATCGCCGCCGCCATTGCCCATCACGAGCGCCGGGCGGCGCTCGTCGCCCTGCGCCCGCTGGACGACCGGGCGTTGAAGGATGTGGGTCTCTATCGCGGCCCGTTCGATGACCGCATCGAACGCGCTGCACGGTCTCGATGGAGCCGCTTCCGGCAGGCGTGAGACGACCACATCAGTTCAATTCGATCCTCGCCAAAGACCAGGAGAAGATGATGTCTATCACGATTCAAAACGGGCCAGGTACAGCACCCACTCGCCCCTTCGCGCTGGCGATGAAGTCCGCGGCCCTCGTCTACGGGACCAGTGCCTATTTGATCTTTCTGGGCACGTTCCTCTATGCCATCGGCTTCGTCACGCAATATATCGTGCCCAAGACCATCGACACCGGCGCGCCGACCTCGCTAACCAACGCGCTCGCCATCAATCTGCTGCTGCTATCGACCTTCGCGTTTCAGCATAGCGGCATGGCGCGGCAGGGGTTCAAGCGGCTGTTCGCGCGCTTCGCTTCGCCGGTCATCGAGCGCTCCAGCTACGTGCTGCTGGCAAGCCTGACGCTCTTGCTGCTGTTCTGGCAATGGCAACCGATTCCGACGGTCATCTGGAACATCGAGTCTCCCGCCTTGGCCGGGCTCGTGATTGCGGGCGAGTTCCTGGGCTGGCTGATTGTGCTCTACAGCACATTCCTCATCAGCCATTTCGAACTGTTCGGCTTGACACAGGTTATCAGCCATTTTGCCGGCCGGCTCACCGCGCCCGTCAAGTTCAAGACGCCGGGCCTGTATCGCCTCATCCGCCACCCGATCTATCTGGGGTTCATCATCGCCTTCTGGTCGACACCGGTGATGACGCTCGGACACCTGATGTTCGCATCAGTGACAACGGCCTATATCTTCGTCGGCATCTGGCTCGAGGAGCGCGATCTGGTGGCGCTCTTCGGCGACGAGTACCGAAAGTATCGGGAGCGCGTCGCGATGCTGTTGCCGGGCCTTTTCTGAACAGATTGGAAAGGCACCATCGTGACCGGACAGGATTTGATCGATCGTGCAAAAGCCTTCGTCGCGGCAGTCGCCGCGGCGAAGCCCCGCCAGACCGTCGAGGCCTTTTATGCCGATGATATCGTGCAGGAGGAATTTCCAAACCTTCTCCTGCCGCAGGGCGCAGTGCGCGATTTCATCAACTTGCGAGCGTCTTACGACAGATCCCGTTACATCCTTGCCTCGCAATCGTTCGAAATCGTCAACGCCCTTGCGTCAGGCAATTGCGTGGTGATGGAGACGATCTGGACTGCAACACTGGCGGTCGGCGTCGGCAAGCTTGCTCCCGGCGACACTATGCGCGCCCGTTTTGCGCAGTTCTTCGAATTCCGTGACGGGCTGATCTTCAGGATTCGCAACTACGATTGTTTCGAGCGAATCTAGTCCGTAGGGTGAGTTACGCCTGTCGACTGCGCTTCGCACGGCCGAAAGGCTAATCCACCCTGCAGGTCATCATGCCAACCGTTCAATCACCAGATCGAGCAGCGCGCGCAGGCGCGCCAGGCGCCGGAGATCGCGGTGATAGCCGACATACGTGTCGCGGCCGGGCGGGCTCACGCCGATGTCGAGCGCGACGAGACGGCGGTCGCGGTCGCCGAGGGGGCGTGGCAGCACGGCAAACCCGCCGCCGCCGGCACACAGCTCCGCCTGCGCCTGGCGGTTGTTGCTGCGCGAGGCGATCTCCGCATTCGGCAGCGCGCGCTTCAACCAGATCGCATCTGGCATGTCGGCGAATTCGGCATTCATGGTGACGACACGGGCGCCGCTTCCGTCGCCGGCGCGCGGCGGCTTGCTGCCCTTCCTGCCATACAGCGCGTAGGGAATGTGGAGCAGCTTTCTCGAGATCACCTCGGGCTCACTGAACGGCTTGATGCGGAAGACGAGATCGGCCTCGCGCCGCGGCAGGCTGTAGAGACGCGCATCGGTCAGGAGCTCGACGATCACCTTGGGATGGCGCTTGCCGAAAGCGGCGATCACCGGCGACAGCATCACCGTGCCGAACCAGTCCGACGACGACAGGCGCAGCATGCCGTCGAGCTGCGTCTCCGCACCCGAGGCGTGGCGCTGAAGCGCGAGCGCCTCCTCCTCGATCCGCTCGGCGTGGCGCAGCACGGCGGCGCCCTCGTCGGTCAGCACAAAACCATCGGCGGTGCGCTGGAACAGCGTTTGTCCCAGCGCGGTTTCGAGCGCGCGAAGCCGCCGCCCCATCGTCGGCTGGGTCTGGCCGATCTTGCGCGCGGCAGCCCCGAGCGTGCCTTCGCGCGCAATCGCCAGGAAGATGCGCAGATCGCTCCAGTCCATCGAAATGACCCCATACAGAAATGCACGATCATCGTACATTCTTGTTCCTTCTCATGCAAAATTTCATGAGCATATTGGAGGCCGACAACGGAGCAAGACGATCATGACGAGACAATCGACGATGCGGGCGGCGATCCTGGAGACCCACAACGTGCCACTGCGCCTCTCAACCGTCTCCACGCCCGAGGTCGGGCCGCGCGAGGTGCTGGTGCGGGTGCGCGCGAGCGCGGTCAATCCGCTCGACACAAAGATCCATGCCGGTGCGGCGGCGCATGCGCGTCATCCGCTGCCCGCCATTCTCGGAATCGATCTCGCCGGCGTGGTCGAGCAGACCGGGCGCGACGTGACGCGGTTCAAGCCGGGCGACGAGGTCTATGGCATGACCGGCGGCGTCGGCGGCGTACCGGGATCGCTCGCCGAATTCGCCGCGGTCGATGCCGACCTGCTGGCGCCCAAGCCCTCCAATCTCAGCATGCGCGAAGCGGCCGCCCTACCGCTGATCTTCATCACGGCCTGGGAAGGCCTGATAGATCGCGCGGCGCTGAAGGCCGGCCAGAAGGTTTTGATTCGTGGCGGTGCCGGCGGCGTCGGCCATGTCGCGATCCAGATCGCGCGCGCCATCGGAGCAGACGTGTTCGCGACCGGCTCGGCAGCGCAGCGCGCCACCATCGAAGGCTTTGGCGCAGTGTTCATCGACCGCGGCACTGCGATCGAAGCTTACGTTGCAGAGCATACCGGCGGCCGCGGCTTCGACATCGTCTACGACACCGCCGGCGGCAAGGTGCTCGATGCCTCCTTCGAAGCCGTGCGCCGTTTTGGCCATGTGGTGAGCGCGCTGGGCTGGGGCACGCACGCGCTTGCGCCGCTGTCGTTCCGCGCCGCCAGCTATTCCGGTGTGTTCACGCTGCTGCCGCTGCTATCAGGCGAAGGCCGCTCGCATCACGGTGAGATCATGGCGGAAGCGACGCGCCTGGTTGAAGCCGGCAAGCTCGCGCCGCTGGTCGATGCAAGGCGCTTCACGCTGG
The DNA here is from genome assembly GCF_051810765.1 of Bradyrhizobium sp. 604_D8_N2_3. Taxonomy (NCBI): domain Bacteria; kingdom Pseudomonadati; phylum Pseudomonadota; class Alphaproteobacteria; order Hyphomicrobiales; family Nitrobacteraceae; genus Bradyrhizobium; species Bradyrhizobium sp. 604_D8_N2_3. Next base: position 5,848,274 of record NZ_JBPWPM010000001.1, read on the forward strand.
AGAGTGTTGGCGATGCCTACGCTCTGATCCGGGATCACGCCGCCAAGGGCAAGCTGGTCGTCGACTTCTGAGGTGAGGCTCGTAGCCCGGATGGAGCTGTCTGCTGCACCCGCCGCTAGTCCTCGCTGGCCGCCGCTGAGCGATTGCGCAAGTAAGCCTGCGACAACAGGAAGAACAGTGCGCGCTCGCCATGATATTTGGCGGACGGCCGGGTGCGCTCGAAGCCATCGGCAAATATCTTGCCGGACTGGCACACCTGCCATCGCCAGCCAAACCGCTTACGCCTGGTGATGATCACTTCAAACATGCCGACGGGCTTGGTCCCCTGCTTCTGCCGGTCTCGCAAGGCATGCGCCTGCTCCGGCCTCCCCCGTTAGACGGATGCCCGACATATAGCGCAGCAGGACGGAAAGAGAATAAAATTGATTATCGGAAATCCGTATCTTCCACCGGCTATGACGAAGTCGCGACGCTTGCGGAATAAGCCTGTGCTGGCGGTGTTAATCGATTCCTTCAACGCTGCTTGCAACGCTGCTTGGTAGCGCTGGCAAAGGTATTCAAGTCGGAACACAAGACGCGTATGCCCGGTAAGCGAACGCTCACCGGGCATTCACGCCGCAGCTCAGCGGCCGACTCGCGCCTGGAGATGCGCAGGATAGCGGTCGCCCTGCACGGCGACCTTGGACAGCACCCCTGCAATTGCAGTGAGATCCGCGTCCGACAGCGTCACCGCAGCCGCGCCGAGATTTTCCTCGAGCCGGTGCAGCTTGGTGGTGCCGGGGATCGGCACGATCCACGGCTTCTGCGCGAGCAGCCAGGCCAACGCGATCTGCGCCGGCGTCGCTTTCTTCATTGCGGCGATCTCGCCAAGCAGATCGACGAGGGTCTGATTGGATTTGCGTGCGCTGGATGAGAAGCGCGGCACGATGTTACGGAAGTCGCTCGCATCGAACGTCGTGCTCTCGGTGATCGCGCCGGTGAGAAAACCCTTGCCGAGCGGGCTGAACGGAACGAAGCCGATGCCGAGCTCTTCCAGCGTCGGCAGGATCTCCTGCTCCGGCTCGCGCCACCACAGCGAATACTCGCTTTGCAATGCGGTCACGGGCTGCACCGCATGGGCGCGGCGAATGGTCTGCGCGCCCGCCTCCGACAAGCCAAAATGCAGCACCTTGCCGGCCTGGATCAGGTCCTTGACCGCGCCCGCGGTCTCCTCGACCGGCACGTCGGGATCGACGCGGTGCTGGTAGAACAGATCGATGCGATCGGTCTTGAGCCGCTTCAGGGCAGCCTCCGCCACCGCCTTGACGTTGGCGGACCGGCTGTCGAGCCCGGCCTCGACCTTGCCGCCCTTGAAGCCGAACTTGGTGGCGATCACGACCTTGTCGCGGAATGGCTGAAGCGCCTCGCCGAGCAGCTCCTCGTTGGCAAAGGGCCCATAGGCCTCGGCGGTGTCGAAGAAGGTCACACCGCGCGCGACGGCGGTCCTGATCAGTGCGATCGCCTGCGACGTCTCGGTCGCCGGGCCATAACCGTAGCTCAGGCCCATGCAGCCGAGGCCGAGGGCCGAGACCTCGAGGCCGCTCTTGCCCAGTGTTCGCATCTGCATCGTCAGCTCTCCCTGAGGTTCATGTTCGGCAGCGAATTTAGGCCACGCACCGGCCCGCGATTAGATGATAAAATCGGTATGTACTGATGAGATGGATTCATGAATGACCCGCACCAACGTCAATGACCTCCTGGCCTTCCTTGCGGTCGCGCGCGAGCGCAGCTTTACCCGCGCGGCAGCCCAGCTCGGCGTGTCGCAGTCGGCGCTCAGCCACACTGTGCGCGGCCTGGAGGAACGGCTCGGCCTGCGGCTGCTCACCCGAACCACCCGCAGCGTCGCGCCAACGGAAGCGGGCGAACGTCTGCTCCGCAATGTCGGGCCGCGCTTTGCGGAGATCGACGCAGAGCTGTCGGCGCTGACCGCGCTCCGCGAGACACCGGCGGGCACCATCCGCATCACCACCGGCGAGCACGCCGCACAGACAGTGCTGTGGCCGGCGGTCGCAAAGCTGCTGCCGCGCTACCCCGATATCAAGGTCGAGCTCGTCGTCGACTATGGCCTGACCGATATCGTCGCCGAGCGCTACGACGCCGGCGTACGCCTCGGCGAGCAGGTCGCCAAGGACATGATCGCGGTGCGGATCGGGCCGGAGATGCGCATGGCCGTGGTCGGCGCACCCGCCTATTTCGCCGCGCGGGGCAAGCCGAAGCTGCCGCAGGATCTCACCGAGCACAATTGCATCAACCTCCGCCTGCCGACCTATGGCGGGATCTATGCCTGGGAGTTCGAGAAGCGCGGCCGCGCGATGAAGGTGCGGGTCGACGGCCAGCTCGTGTTCAACACCGGCCTGCTCAGGATGAATGCCGTGCTGGCGGGGCTTGGCCTTGCCTATATCCCCGACGATCTCGTGAAGCGCGAGATCGCCGACGGCCGGCTGATCCGCGTGCTCGCCGACTGGTGCGCACCGTTTGCGGGCTATCACCTCTATTATCCGAGCCGTCGGCAGCCGACGCCGGCGTTCGCGGTGCTGGTGGAGGCGCTGCGGTATCGGAAGTGAGGGGCGCGGCCCTCCTCCTCGTCATTGCGAGCGCAGCGAAGCAATCCAGAATCTTTCCGCGGAGGTACTCTGGATTGCTTCGCTGCGCTCGCAATGACGGTGGGGAAACAGCTGCGCGTCGAAACTGCGCTCTCGTGCCCCGGACGCGGCGCAGCGCTCCTTCAGCGGTGCCCCGCTGAGCCGGGGCCCATCTATCGAGATATGTGCTTGTGGCTTCCTGGGTCCCGGCTCTGCGGAGCGGCATTGCATGCCGCACCGCGTCCGGGACACGAGACTAGCGCGCGACCACTTCCACTTCGCCGTCGACGCCGTTGACGACGTTGAAGCCGCGCTCGTAGACCTTGCCCTCGTTCTTGGCGATGGCGCGGTATTCGCCTTCGGAGAGCACGACGCGCGGGAAGGCGCCGATCGATTCCTTGATGACGTCGCCGCCGGGGGTCAGCACCGACCAGGCGGTGTTGGCGAGCGCCTCGCCGCCCCTGTCGCTGACGAGCTTGAGCGTGATCACGGCGGCGCGGTGGGTGATGGTGACGTCGGTGAGCTTGCCAGCCTGGACGCGGATATCCGAGCGCACCACCGAATTGGCGTCGCCATAATTGGAGATGATGTAGTAGGTGCCCTCCGGGATCAGCACGACGTCGCCGGCGGCGACGTTCGGGACCAGCGAGGCGCGCTCGCCGGACTCGAACTGGCTGCCCTTGTAGATCGCGAACGAGATCTGGTTCTGCGGAATGCGGCTGGTGCCGACGCGCCCCTCGATGCGCAGGCCGCCGGCCGGCAGCACGAAGGATTCGCGATCGGTCTCGGCCTTCAGGCTGACGGTGCGCACCGCACTGACGAGGCCGAAGGCGACGTGCACGACGTAATTGCCCGGCGGCAACACGATGTTCGGCGTGGCGTTCCGATCCTCGCGGATCAGCTTGAAGGTGCCGTTCTCGTCAGGACGGTCGGCAAACACGCGCCAGACCAGGCCGCTGGTGATCGCGGGTGTGTCCTTGCCGTATTTCGCGGTCAGCGACAGAACGCCCTGGCCGGGCACGGCCGCGTTGAGCGGCGGGGCCGCCGGCACGGTGCTGACCGCAGGCGGGGGCATGCTGGGCGTGTTCGGCTGCAGCAGGGTCGGCGGCAGGCTCGGCGGGCCAGCGCCCGGGCCGGTGGGGGGCGCGAGGCTGACGGCGCCGCCGGGGTCGGGCACCGAGGCGGGCGGCACCGGGGGCGGACGATCGGAGAAAAGCTGCGCCCGCGCTGCATTTTGACCAAGGGTATAGAGGCAGGCAGCAAGGATTAGTGTCGGCAGCAGCGATGTGCTGCGCCGCCATCCGATGATGCCGTCACCCCCGAGAGTCATGCCACCTGCTTTTCACCGAAAACGCGGCAAATTCAAGCCTCCGAATCCCCGGGGAATACGGCCGGATACAGTTCTTTGGAACCCGGTTGACGCCTGCGTGATTAAACGGGAGGCAGCCGCTCCTCGCCACACTCCTGCCCCCTGCTTCCCGAACGGTATAAACCATGCTTTGCCCTCGTTCTGGCGGAGCGGAAGTACGGCGCCTACTCTGCTGTGAGGGCTGGCCCGGGGTAGGAGGGTTTCGGTGCTTGATATCTTGAAGGGTCGGGGCGCGAACGGCTCCAATGGAGAGAAGGTCGGTCTTGGCAGCGTGCGACGGCCGGTCATTGGCCTGGCGCTCGGCGGTGGCGCGGCGCGCGGCTTTGCCCATATCGGCATCCTCAGAACCCTGGCCGCCAATGGCATCGTACCTGACGTCGTGGTCGGCACCTCGATCGGCGCCGTGGTCGGCGGCCTCTATGCGGCCGGCCGGCTGGATACGCTGCAGGAGTGGGGACGCAGCCTGCAGGGGATGCGAAATATCCTCGGCTATCTCGACATCCGACTGAGCGGCTCCGGCCTGATCGGCGGTGAGAAGCTGGCGACCCGGCTCGAGGACGCGGTCGGCCAGACCCTGATCGAGGATCTTCCGATCAAGTTCGCCGCCGTCGCAACCGAGGTCCGTACCGGCCACGAGATCTGGCTGACGCGCGGCCGCGTGGTCGACGCCATGCGCGCCTCCTACGCCCTGCCCGGCATCTTCTCGCCCGTCCTGATCGGTGACCGCTGGCTGGTCGACGGCGCGCTGGTGAATCCGGTGCCGGTCTCGGCCGCCCGCGCGCTCGGCGCCGAAATCGTCATTGCCGCAAATCTTTCCAGCGACATCTTCACCCATTCCACGACGATCTATTCGCACGGCGCGGTGCCCGAGACGGTCCCGCCGGCGGCCCAGGCGACCACGGCGAAGCGGCGCTTTCCGCGATTGTTCTCGCCCGAGAAAACCATGAAGCGCGAGTTCTTTGGCGGCGCCGGACGGCCCGGCATCTCCTCGGTGATGGTCGACGCCTTCAACATCATGCAGGACCGCATTACCCGCGCGCGCCTCGCCGGCGATCCGCCCGATCTCCTGATCACGCCGCGGGTCGGTCATTTCGGCTGGTTCGACTTCCACCGCGGCGAGGATCTGATCGCGCACGGCACGCGCGCCGCCGAGCGCGCGCTGGAGTCGATCCAGGAGGCGATCGAGGTGCTCGCGCCGGCGCCCGCGGGCAGCGCGCCCAAGGCGGGCGAGCCCAAGGCAGACGAATAACGCCGACGAGTAAGGCCGCTCAGGCCGTCTTGATGTAGTCGCGCAGGGCTTCCTGCTCGGCCTCGTATTCCTGAACGCGACGCTTGACGATGTCGCCGATCGAGATCAGGCCGACCACCTTGCCGCCGTCGACGACGGGCAGATGGCGGAACTTGCCGGTGGTCATCGTCTCCATGAGTTCGGCGACCGTGTCGGTCTCCTTGCAGGTCACGACCTTGCGGGTCATGACCTGAGAGACCGGCTCCTCCAGCGCGCCGGCGCCGCGCTCGCCGATCACGCGCACGATGTCGCGCTCGGACAGGATGCCTTCGAGCCGGCTCTGGTTCATCACCAGCACCGCGCCGATCTTCTTCTCGCCGAGCAGTTTGACCGCGGCAGCCAGCTTGGCGTCGGGCTCGACGCTCATGATCTGGTGGCCCTTGGTGTTGAGAATGGAACGTACCGTCATTGTCGGCCTCCCTGAATCGGATCCGTCCGCATTTCGCGGACCGGACTTGTTCGTCGAGTCTTCAACTAACAGTTTAGGCGCCGGTTGCACGCTGAGGCGCTTTACGAAGCATCGCCGCTAGCGGCTTGTCGCTTCGGAACATTCTTCTCGGGAATGATGGATGAATTCGGGCGGCGCCGCAAGCGCCGCTTCAAATGCGGTCTGAAATGTCCTGTGATGACGCATCCGCAGCATCGTTTCGCACGCGCGGCACGGGATCGAACAGCGCGAACAGCAGAAGGCCCGCGAAGAAGCCGCCGATATGTGCCTGCCAGGCGACGCTCGTGGTTTCGGAATCGACGCCGATCGCGCCGACGCCGAAGATGATGTTGACGCCGAACCAAACGGCAAGAAAGCCGACCACCCGCCCGTCGCGCAGTGCGCGCGACAGTGGCAGTGCCGGAACCCTTGCGGCGGTATCGGCGTCTGATCGGCTGAACGACAGGAAGCTGCCGCGGACAAAGGCAAAGCGGATCGCCGCCGCCATCGCGCCGGACACCGAGGCCGAGGCGCCGATCATCGGCGCCACCGCGTGCTCATGGGTGACGAGATGGGCGAGCGCGCCGGCCGCTGCCGTCACCGCGAGAAACAGGAAGAACCTGATCGCGCCGAAGCGCCGCGCTAGCGCACTGCCGAACGGCAGCAGCCACAGCACGTTGAAGCCGAGATGGGTCAGATTGGCGTGCAGCAGCGAATAGGTGACGAAGGTCCAGACCTTGGCACCGGCGCCGCCGGGGATCTCCAAATTGAGCAGCGAGGAATCATAGCGCTTCGGGATGAAGCCGAAGACGTCGATGGTCCAGTTCTCGAGCTCCGGCGGCAGCAGCACCCGCAGATGGATCACCACCAAAAGGAGGATATAGGCGGTCAGCGCGACCGGCAGCGTCAGGATCGGCTCGCGCGGAGCTTCCTCGACGGCAGCCGGTGGCTCCGGCGGAGAATCTTGTGGGGAATCCAAGGCAGCTTCGCTTTCAGGCGCTATCGGAGCGACAGGCTTAACGACAGGCCTTGGAGATAGTCGCCTTTGCCGGCCTTGCGCAAGTGCACAAAAGGAAAAGGCAGGGCCCTGGGAAAGCCCTGCCTGTCCGTGTCGGTCTTCCGGTACCCAGAGGAATAGGTGTATCCCCACCCCTCCCCGCGGCCCGTGACCAAACTGTTTGACGCCCGTGTACAGGCCCCGCCGAGAACCTGGATGAAAGCGGCGAGGCTTGCGACCGCGATCACCATAGCAGCCGGGCGCCGGACGGAAAGCGCATAGTTAATTTAACGTTAACGACGCAAAGACAGCCTCCGGAGGCCCGAAAACGCCTCCACGGCATGGACGCTGCAAATCCCCTCCTGCACAACAACGAAAGGGATCGCGGGTGCACTGAAGCGGGACAGGTTTGTCCCGCGAGCTAGCGCCCCGGGGTAAGCGTTCAGTCATGAAACATCCGTCGAGCCGCGCGTTCTTCGAGTATTGGGACAAGAAGCGCGGCACTGCGCGGGCCCCTGATCGGGCCGATGTCGATCCGGCCGCGGTCCGCGGCCTGCTCGGCGATATCTTCGTGCTGTCCTGCGAACAAAACCTCGGCTTCCCGTTCCGCGTCGCCGGCACGCGCGTCTGCGCGCTCGCGGGGCTCGACCTCAAGGACCAGAGCTTTGCGGCGCTGTTCACCGAGGCCAGCCGCAGCGAGATCGAGGAGATCACCACGATCGTCGCCGACGAGACGTTAGGTGCGATCGCCGGCGTCACCGCCGCGCGCGAGGACGGCAGCAAGGCGCATCTCGAGCTGCTGCTGCTGCCCTTCAACGCCCGCCCGCATACGCCGGTGAGTGTCACCGGCGTGCTCGCACCGTTCAACGACGAATGCGGCGCGTTGTCCGCATTCGCCCTCACCTCCTGGCGCTATCTGCATCAGCCGGAGAAGCTGCTGCCGCGCGCAATCCGCAAATTGCAGATCGCACGCGGGCTGATGGTGTATGAGGGGCTGAGGTAGTTTTCGTTTCGACGAGGGCGAACGCCGCGACCTCGATGCAGCCTCTCACCGGGATGACACAGCCATGTCCGACATCATCAGTTTCGGTACGCTTCAGCTCCGCTTCCTGCACAGCAAGGACGACACCGGCGGCAGCGTCGACATCTTCGAAATGACGCTCCAGCCGAATGCGCGGATGCCGATCCCGCATTATCACGACCGCTGGGACGAAACCATCTACGGGCTGTCCGGCGTATCGACCTGGACGATCGACGGCAAGCAGAACGATCTCGGCCCCGGAGAATCGGTCTTCATCAAGCGCGGCATCGTGCACGGCTTCACCAACCGTTCGACGGGACCGGCAACATGCCTGTGCATCCTGAGCCCCGGGGTGCTGGGCCCGCAATATTTCACGGAGATGGCCGCACTCCTGTCGGCCGGCGCGCCACCCGATCCCGCGAAGATGAAAGAGACGATGCTGCGCTACGGACTGGTGCCCGCGCCGGCAGCGTGAGCCAGGCTCGCGATCCATCATTGGAACCTTGCCTGCTGCAGGACGTTTAGCTGTTTGCCGGGCATATGCCTGCACGGCAACGCGGCTCGGCCGGAGACGATGCGTTTGCTCGCCGCCGGGCCTCCGTCGAGGGACGATTCCCCGTGATGGAGCACGCGACCAGAGTTGGTAATCGCCTGTTAGCTGCATTACCGCCGGCCGACTTCGCTTTGCTTGCACCGTATCTCCGGAAAGTACCGCTCCAGCACGATGCAGTCCTGGTTCGATCGGGCGACCGGGTCGAGCACCTTTGCTTCCCGTGCAGCGGCGCGATCGCCCTCATCATGGAGTTGCCGAACGGACAGACGGCCGCAACCGCCGTGATCGGCAACGACGGCGTCGTCGGCCTCATGACGGCGCTCGGCCCCGTGCGATCCCCCCTGACGGCGGTTGTCCGCGTGGCCGGGACCGCACTGCAGATCTCGCCCGCGCGATTTCAAGCGACGCTCGAACGCAGTCCCGCCCTCGCAAGCGCGGTTCAGATCGTCACCAGGGCGATGATGACGCAATTCCTGCACGTCGCGGCCTGCAATGCACTGCACTCCGTCGAGGCCCGCCTCGCCCGCTGGCTGCTTCACATTCACGATCGGACGGAGGGCGGTGGTGACGTCCTGCACCTGACGCAAGAGACGTTGTCGGAATTGCTCGGCGTCCGGCGGACCACCGTCACGCACGTCGTGAGCGCACTTCGAACCTCAAGGGCCCTGAAATCCAGTCGGCGCGGCCAACTCGAGATCGACAGGCCGCGGCTCGAGGTCGTCGCCTGCGAGTGCTACAAGGTGATGAGCCGCAGGATCGATCGGATCGTTTCGCAGGATGCCGTCAGGCGGCTTCACACCGCGCCCGCGCGGAATGGCTGCCCGCCCCCGGACTTCCCGTTCGCCAAGACCGATTCATAGACCCAGGCCTCTCTGGCGAACCACTCATGCGTCGCCGCGCACATCCCGCAATATGTGCGCGAGAAGAACACCGTACTGCACCGAAATCTTTCACGATCTATCTCGATGCCCGTCGGAATGGCATGGCCCGTTTCCGGGCACTTGATCATCACCATACCCATCCTGACTTCCTCCAGCTTGGCATCACCTCACGGCAAGGCTTCTCACGGCAAGGCTTCACCGCCTCGGCTGGACCGCGCCCCTTCTGGCGAAGACGCTCGTCCAGCCGATCCACGCGGCCAGTAGCCTCGATTCAAGCAGCCCTATGCAGAACCAGGTTGAAACTCTTCTTGATCGGCTCGGCCGTCTCGGTTGCGACCTTCTGGGCGAGGTCCCAAAGCTCCCGGTTTTGGCGAGAAGCCGCTTCAAAGGTCTTGCGGCTGTGGCTGGTGGAGAGGTTCACGACATCCGCAAACGACCTCGCATCCGCAAGCTGGGACATGAACTCCAGCGCGGAGCTGGTATTGATGTTTGATATTTCGATGACCTTGGTGCCGTAATCGGCGGCACGCGTGGCATTGGTCGAACAGGCTTCGCGGAGCGCTTCGGTGATCTCCTCGGAAGCCGCCCTCATCCGCTCTAAATTTGCCTTGGCCCGGGCGGCGCCCTGCTCGGCGAGATCGCCGAAGATCGCCTGGAAGTTGAAAAATGGCAGGTCGAACCTGGGCATTGCACCGCCATTCGCCGTCCCATTCAGTGCAGTGGCGTTCGTCTCGGCTTTCAGATTGGCATCATTCATGGTCATTCATCCCCTCACGCGAAACCAGATAATGGATTGAAGACTCCCAGAAGCTCCCAGGTGCGGACCGCACCGGGAAACCAGTGCCCCTACTCTCAAATGGAGGGATGCTGCTGCCGGTATGCCGCTCTCGCCCCCTGCCGGAACCAACTATGACCAACCAAAATCGGGCCTTCGGTTCGCTTTCGGACTCTCGACTTGAATAAATTCAATTCAAGCGACGACGCGCCACGGGCGGCGCTTTTACTTCTTCGAAGTTGTCGCCATTACTTCCGCCAATTTGAGATCAGTCCGGCAAGCGGTTCGGAGGCGCCGGCGCCGGTGGCCTTCCGCTGGGGGCGCGGCGAGGATTCGGCCGCTTCCAGATGGCGCCCTGTCACTAATTGACAGCGAGTTGATGGAGCCGCTCCGCAGCGCACCGCATTGAACGATACGTCGCATCGCCAACACGGCGCTGCGCTGCGTCCGAGGCACGAGACCGGTGGCATCTCGTCAATGTCAGATACCACCTCGCATTCCCGCGGCGGATTGTCCGCTCACGGCATCGCCAGATGCCAGGCGCCGTTCAGAAAGCCGTCGCCGGTGATGTCGCCGGGCTTCTGGTCCTTGGCGAAGGTGTAGAGCGGCTTGCCCTTGTAAGCCCACTGCCTGGATCCGTCGTCGCGCGTGATGACGGTGTAGCCGTCGGCCGCGGCATCGCTCGCCTCGGCCTTCAGCACCGGCCAGTTTGTCGCACACGGTCCGTTGCAGGCCGACTTGCCGTCCGCATCCTTGTCGAAGGTGTAGAGCGTCATGCCCTTGGCGTCGGTGAGCACGTTGCCTTTGTCGGACTTGCCGGTCTTGGTCGGCGGCGCGGCGAAGGCGGCGGGGATGATGGCGAGCGATACGGCGAGCGTGAGCGCGAGGCGGATCGAGGACGTCATGGGTTCTCCTGTCATGCAATTGGCTTGCATGGGGTAGGACGCCGCGCAACGCTTCGTATTCCTGAGACGGCGGCAAAGATATTTTTCGCTGCGCGCATCGTCGCGACGGAATAAACTGGAATGGGTGAGACCGACCAACGGACCGACATGAGCAAGCCGCATTGGCGTCCCGCGCGCGCCTCCGACCTGGTCGCGATCAGCGCGATCGCAGCGCGGATCCATCCTGATCTCCCTGAGAGTCCCGACGTGTTCGCGGAGAAGATGCGGCTCTGTCCCGATGGCTGCCGTCTGCTCATCGCCGACGAAGAGATCGCCGGCTACGGACTCGCGCATCCGTGGAAGCAGCACCGGATTCCGCCGCTCAACGGCTTCCTGCAACAACTGCCCGATGATGCGGATTGTCTCTACGTGCACGACGTCGCCGTGCTGCCCGATTTCCGCGGTGGCGTCGCGCGCGATTATATTGCCGACATCGAGAAGCTGGCGCGCGCATCACACATCACAACGCTCGCGCTGGTTTCGGTCTACGCCACACGGCCGTTGTGGGAACGTCTCGGCTTCCGGCCCGTCGCGGCGGATACGGAGGCGCGCGCAAAGCTCGCCTCCTATGGCGAAGGCGCGACCTACATGCTTCGCGACCTCGCTGCGACATAACGTCCCCGTCCGGCTCACGCGGGCGTGAAGTCGTCCCTCGAACCGCCTTCGATCAGCCCCCGTCGAAGGTGTGCGCGGGCCGTTCCGGTCTCGCCGAACCGAGACTGGAGAATTTCCGTGAAACTCACATTGTCGAAAGTTGCTTTGATTGCACTCGCTGCGGCGGCCGCGTTCAGCGCGACCAGTGCCAACGCGGCGCAGGTCCGGACCTATGGCTGCGATTCCGCCTTCTTCGAGGGCTGCGGTATCCTGGTCGAGACGTCGACCCCGGGTGGCAGAAGCCGCGTCAACCTCACTCACGACACCTCGCCCATCTACATGAAGCAGACCGACCCCCGCTACAGCTCGTCGATGCGCGATGCCGGTGGTGGCGGCGGCGGAGGTGGTGGTGGTGGCGGCGGCGGCCGCTGAGTTCGCAGCTGACTTTTCAGATGATGTCGCCGGCGCAATCCGGCGGCATCATTGCTGTCTGCACGGTCAGGCGCAGTTCAACCCCGATGTTTTTTCTTCGCCTTCTTTTTTCCAGGCGCGCCCTTCAACGGCCACGGCGTGACCGCCGGCTCGGCATGGCCGGGCTTGTTCTTGTGTTTCTTTTTCGTTCCGAACGAAGGAGCATCGTCGAATTTCGGCCTGCGCTCGCCGTGAGCCCTGTCGCGTGGCTTGAATCCAGCTGCATCGCGCGGGCGATCGTCGCGACGTTCGCGATGATCGCTGTCGCCGCTCTCGCGCCGGGGCGGCTTTGACCGCTCTTCCGAAGGCGCCTGCCGCTGCGGCGCATCCGTCATCGGTTCGAGGCGGATATTGTCTTCCTTGTCCGGACGCTTGATCTTGGCGGCGAAGGTTTCCGCGACCCGCTCGGAAATTTCGAACTCGGTCGTCGTGTCCATGATCTTGATGGCGCCGATGTCGCCCTTGTCGATGCCGCCGCGGCGGCAGATCATCGGCAAGAGCCAGCGTGCTTCCGCATTCTTTCTTCGTCCGATGTTGGCCCGGAACCAGACGCTGCCGTCCGCCATGCCGTGTTTCGCCGACGATTTTCCTGATTTGGGTCGGGCTCTTTCGGGGCGATCATCGCCGCGCGAAGTGCGGGCATCGTCGCGCGGTGCGCGGACATTGTCGCGCCCGCGATCGTCGCGCGGCCGGCCAGCTCGCTCGCCGGGATCGATGATGTCTTCGGGCGACGGCAGCCGTGCGCGATAGAGTCGCGCGAGTGCGGCTGCGATATCCTCGGCAGACCGCTCGGCCAGCAGCGCCTGTGCCAGCACCAGATCGTCCGCGGTCGTCTCCTCGGTGAACAACACGTCCTTCATGCGCTCGTGATCGAGCTTGCGGATTTCCTCCGCTTGCGGCGCGGTGCCCCAGACCGCCTCGATCCCCGAGACGTTCAGCAGCATTTCCGCACGTCGCCGCCGTACAGGCGGCACCAGCAGGACGCTCGTCCCCTTGCGGCCCGCCCGCCCGGTGCGGCCGGAGCGATGCTGCATCACCTCGGCGTCGTTGGGCAGATCGGCATGGATGACGAGATCGAGGCTCGGCAGGTCGATGCCGCGGGCGGCGACGTCGGTCGCCACACAGACGCGAGCGCGTCCGTCCCGGAGCGACTGCAGCGCCGTGGTCCGCTCGTTCTGCGTCAATTCGCCTGACAGCGCGACCACGGAGAAGCCGCGCTCCAGCAGCGCCGCCTGCAAATGCCTGACGTGATCGCGCGTGCTGCAAAACACCAGCGCGCTCGGCGCCTCGAAGAAGCGTAGCACGTTGACGACGGCATGTTCGACATCACCGGGGGCGACCCGGATGGCGCGGTACTCGATGTCAGCGTGACCGCCTTCATCGCCGGCGACCTCGATCCGAAACGCCTGCTGCTGATATTGCTTGGCCAGCGCCACGATACCGCGCGGAAACGTCGCCGAGAACAGCAAAGTGCGGCGTGTCTCCGGCGTGGTCTTGAGGATGAATTCCATGTCCTCGCGAAAGCCGAGATTGAGCATCTCGTCGGCCTCGTCGAGGACGACCACTTTCAATTCCGTGATGTCGAGACGGCCGCGACGCAAATGGTCGCACAACCGGCCGGGCGTGCCGACGACGATGTGAGCGCCCGCCGCAAGCTCGCGCTGCTCGCGCCGCGGATCCATGCCGCCGACGCAGGAGACGACCCGCCCGCCGGCATGCCCATACAGCCATGCCAGTTCGCGCTGAACCTGCAAGGCGAGCTCGCGGGTCGGCGCCACGATCAGGGCGAGCGGCGCCCCCGCCTGCTCGAACCGCTCGGCATCGCCAAACAGATCCTTGGCCATGGCGAGGCCATACGCGAGGGTCTTGCCGGAGCCGGTCTGGGCCGAAACCAGGAGGTCGCGGTCGGCGGCTTCATCCGCGAGCACGGCGAGCTGGACGGGGGTGGGTGAATCATAGTTCCGCTCGGCCAAAGCGTGGGCGAGCGGCGGGGTCAGGGCCGGAAAAGACACGGGATGGAGAACCTTGGTTAATGTCAGGCGCGGAACGGTGAACCGGCGGACCTGAGTTGCGTGCGCGGCAAACGGCCCGGCCGCACGCTGGATGTGATCAGGGCGCTCTTTACGCCAAGTGCTCTGAAATCACCATGCCTATGATGCATGGCTTGACGGAAAGAACCGCGCCTGAAGGTTGCATCTGACGTTCGCGGCAACCTCCGTTAACCTGAAGCCAACCGGCTTAGAGGGGGACCGCGTGACGCCTTCCGCCAAACGCGCCTGCGGCGATTGCACGCTTTGCTGCAAGGTCATGGCCATCGAGGCGCTGGCCAAACTGGCTGGAAGCTGGTGCCGGCACTGCAAACCCGGCCAGGGCTGCGCGATCTATGCCGAACGCCCGGCCATCATGGGCCAGCGCATGATCCTCATCACGCCGGACCGCGAGTTCGATCTCGGCATCGTCGGGCCGGACGAGCGGATCGTGCGGGAGCTGGAGGGGACCAAGGTCGTCGGCGCGACAGTGGTGAAGGAACATCAGATCAGCCATGGCATCAGCCGATGCTAGATAGGTCCGGTGACCTGGCAGAGTTAAGTTCAGGCAAAGCAGCACGGGGAGCATGACGATGCGATTGGCAGTCATTTCCGATATCCACGGCAATCTCGCTGCGTTGGAAGCGGTGCTGGCCGACATCAAGGCGCGCGGCGTCGATCGTACGGTCAACCTCGGCGATTGCGTCACCAGCCCGCTGTGGCCAAAGGAAACTTTCGAGGCTCTCCAGTCGCTGTCGTTGCCGACGGTGCGCGGAAATCATGATCGCTGGATTGAGGAGCTTCCAGACGACAAGCTCTCGCCGGCAGGTCTGTTTGCGCGTAGCGCATTGACCGCGGAGCAGCGCCGCGCACTTCACAGCCTGCCCTCCCAAATACGGCTGGACGACGGGATCCTGGCCTGCCACGGCACACCCGACGACGATACGACGTGCCTGCTCGAAGAAGCGCTCGAGGACGGCCGCTTCGTGCCGGCGCGTCGCGACGTGCTGACCGCGCGCCTTTCGAGCGCGCCAACGGCGCGTGTCGTGCTGTGCGGTCACAGCCACCGCCAGGCGGCTGTTCAGGGCCCGGGCGACCGCCTGGTCCTCAATCCCGGCAGCGTTGGTTGCCCGGTGTTCGCGGACATTCCTTTTGCCGCAAACCTGGAGCATCGCTCGCCTCACGCCCGCTACGCGATCCTCACGAAACGAACAAGAGGCTGGCAAGTCGAACTGCTGGCCCTGGAATACGACTGGGAAGCCGCGTCCGCGCAGGCGCTCGCCAACGGCCGCCCGGAATGGGCGGAGGCCATGTTATCAGGACATGTCAAATAGCCGGCCTTGCCACGTCGGTCATTCGATCCCAAATCGTGCCTCACGAGAGAGCAACGGGGTGAAACATGGCCGACAAGATATCGCTTGCCGACAAACTCGCGACCTTTGGGGATTTCTGGTCGCCGCGCACGGTCACGACCTTCAACGATTGCGACGTGATGGTGGTGAAGGTGAAGGGCGAGTTCACCTGGCATAAGCATGACGACACCGACGATTTCTTTCTCGTCCTGAAAGGCAGTCTGGACATCGAATTGCGGGATCGCACGGTGACGCTCGGTCCGGGCGAACTCTATGTCGTGCCCAAAGGGGTCGAGCATCGCCCGGTGGCACGCGAGGAGGTTCACCTCCTGCTCATCGAGCCGACCGGCACGCCGAACACGGGCGACAAGGCCACCGCCGCAGCACGCAAGCTCGCATAGAGGACAACGCTTGGCGCGCGTCTAATCCCTGGAGGTCGCCAGCTTGCTGAAGCGGCCGACCAGCCTCGCCTTTACCCGTGCAACTGTGTCCCTCGCTGCGCGGCTCAGGGCGCGGATGGCGCGCCAGGCGTCAGTCGCCTGCAGCCACGCCTTCACCTCGGAGAACTTGCCGTACGCCCAGGCGAACGCCGGAATCCGCATCAGCTTGTCGCGCGTAAGATGGAACAGGCGCTCGACCAGCACGAGCTTGAGCAATTCGCCGACGATGAAAGTCACGGCGGCGCTCACGACCTGACCCGTTGCGGCGAGGTAGGCCGCCACGGGCTTGATCGGCTCCAGAATGATCACGGGCACGGAAAACAGGGCGAGCGAGGGATAAGGGGACAGCGACCTGATCCAGGTGCGCAACCACTTGAATTCGAAATGCCGCCCAATCCAGCGCGCCATTGGCCGCGCCACGGCCATGAAGACGGCATCCACCAGGAAGTAGATGGCCGCCAGGATGTAAGTAACGGGTTTCAGAATTCGCTTCACGATACCTCTCCCGTGAAGTGAAAGCCGGAACTTGGTCCTAAGTTTCACCTTAACATGGATAGATCGGGAATTCCCGATGGAACTTTTTGGGCGCTCAGATCTCGGCATAGACCTCCAGCAAATTGCCGTCGGGATCGCGAAAGAACAGCGTCCGGTGTCCGAACGACTGGTTCGTGGGCGGTGACAGCAGCGCCACGCCCTGCCGCACCAGTTCATCGGCACATTGATCGACCTCGGTCGCGGACACCTTGAAGGCCAGCTGCAGCGAGGCGCTGCCCGCCGGTGTCGGCGCGTCGGCCGCGGTCCGGCTCGGTCTCGCCAGCGCCAGCGTATTGCTGCCCAGGCCGTACTCGATCCAGTTCGGCGAGAGCTCGCGCAGCAGCGGAAAGGCGAGAACGTCCTCGTAGAACCGGCGCATCGCCGCCATGTCGCGCACGAATATGACGGTGTAGTCGATCGCGCCAATGGCGTGGAAGGGGGAGCGCCGGTTTGGTTCAGGTGTCTGTTTGTCTGTCATATCGTCGTTCATTCCAAACTCTGACTTGTAGCCCGTATGAAGCGCAGCGGAATACGGGGAGCCACGGGCTCGAACCCGGATTGCGCTTCGCTCCATCCGGGCTACGGATCATCTATCGCAGCAGGCCACCGCTATAGTGCAGCTCATGAAGCGGCGCGCCATCATGCCGCGCGATCGTCTCGACGCCATGGAAACGATCGAGCGAACCCTCGACCTCGTTGCGGTAAGTCATGCCTGCCTGCTCGAACAGGCGCGGTCCCCGATAAGGCTCCTCGACGCTTACGCCCAACAGCGCCCGGCGCAGGAATTTGTAGATCTCGAGCAGCGTGGACCGATTCGTGATGTCCGCGCGGGCGCCGCCGCTGTAGCTCATCGACCAGATGACGCGGTCATCCCGTGACACGGTCTCTTGGCCAACGAAGAATCCCATCCCGAAATAGATATCGCGATAGGCATAAGGTGGCGCGCGATGCTCGAGCTGCTTGGAGCCGGCGAGCAGCGGCGCGGCCACGGTCGCGTCGTCGTCCAGCCCCGCATAGGTGCGCCGCTTGGCTTCGACCAGGAACGCAGCGAGATCGGGTGGAATGGACGGCATTGTCTAGTCCACCAATTCCGGCCACGGCACGATAGTCGATTTCACCGTCTTCATCGCCATCGCATCCCTCACCGCCTGCGCGACGCCCGCTTCCGTGAACGGATAGATCGTCTGCATCTTCAGCCAGGGATACTTGTCACGGGTGCGGTAGAGCATGTCGACGCCGAGCGGGAGATCATTACCGGTAAAGCCCCAGGATCCCAGCACGTTGAGGTCCTTGGTGCAGATGCGGTGCCAGGAGGTCTCGATCGAGCCGGCATCGGTGAACTGACCCATCTCGACATAGGTGCCGCCGTCGCGCAGCATCTCGATGCCTTCGGGGCCGGCGGTCGGATGTCCCGAGCAATCCATCACGAGATCGGCGCCGAAGTGGCCTACGATCTCGCGCACACGGGCGACGCGCTCCTGCGGCGATTTGATCTCCTCGATGTTGACCGTCGCCTCCGCGCCGAACTCGCGCGCGAGCTTGAGCCGCGGCTCTTCCGGCGCGCCGACGCAGATCACGCGCCCCGCTCCCATCTCCCTGGCGGCCGCGACCGCGAGAATGCCGATCGGACCCGAGCCCTGGATCACCACCGTGTCGCCCCAGGAAAAACCACCGGCGCGACTGGCGCGGTTGAAGGCGCGGATGCAGGAGGTCAGCGGCTCCGAGAGCGCGCCCAGCCGCAGCGACATGTCGTCGGGCAGCTTGTAGATCTTGGTGCCCGGCAGCATCTCGAGATCGACATAGACATATTCGGCCCAGCCGCCCCACATATGCGGCGCCTTGTCGAAGCCGAGATAGCGGCCGTAATAGACCGGCGTCAGGCATTTGTTGGCGGTCTGCGGATAGTGGATGCAGTAATAGCAATGGCCGCAGGGCATCAGCGGCGGGATCATCACTTTTGATCCGACCTTGAGCGGCTTGCTCATGAAGTCCTCGGTGAATTCCTCACCGCATTCGACGATGATTCCACCAAGCTCGTGGCCGAGCGTGAACGGCCAGGGCAGCGGCTTCGGCCAATGCCCTTTGAGAATGTGCAGATCGGTGCCGCAGACGCCGCAGGCGCCGACCTTGATCAGCGCAGCCTTTTTGCCGACCTTCGGCCATGGCACGGTCTTGATGACGGGCTCCGAGCCCGGTCCTGCGTGAGTGCAGACGCGGATCTGGTCCATGGGTGTGTCCTCGCGGCCTGCTTGTTATGATTGATTGGTGCGGCCGACGATCAGCCTATGACAGCCGTGGGGCGTTGCAAATACCAAGGTGCGCACCTCAAAGGCACCGGGGCAGAAGGTTCGCTGTTCTCTCAACTTGCGCGAGGAGGCGCTCTCTCAAGACCTTCGCCGGTCATACCCTGCTCGCTCAGGAGCCAAACCGCAGGACTTGCAGTTTCGCTGAACATGGTCGCCAACACGTCCAGACCGCTCGTTTCACGTTTCAGGCTGCGCACGGTCGCACGATGCACCACACGTCGAAATGCAACCGTCGGCGTCGTGTCGCGCTCGTCGCGGATCATCACCCAAGTGCTCAGCTTATCGTCGATATAGGAGACTGTGGTTCGCCTCAGGGCTTCGAGGTCAACCTCACTGGCCTTCATCACTTCCGAGGCATCCGGATCGTCCAGCAGCGCAAGCAAGAGATGCTCCAGCGTCGCAAATTCGTGCTTTCGGGCTTTGGCGTAAGTGAGAGCCCTGTTCAGAGTCAGATCGAGCTCGCGGGTAAATCCCGAAGGCCACTTGATGCTCGCACGCGGTGGCTGAGCCGAGGCCGTGTCAGACGCCGGCGGTCCGCATCGGATCGCGGCAGCAAGCGTATTCCAGTCAGCCAAGCCAAACAGCTCGGCGGTCAGCTCAAGGCTTTCGGCGACCGAAATCTTGAGACCTTTGGAGGCGAGAGAGGCGCGCAGCGTGCGCGCCATAGCTTTAGCATCGCGAAAGTCGCGCATGGCTTACTCCTTTGCTTGAACACTTCGGGAAGCCAGTGCTTGCGTTGCTGACCCGTTGTTCGGCAAAGGGGCCAAGACGATGCATGCGATACGTTCACCATCCCGTAAAGGGTGCAAGCGGCAGGTCGTATCCACCTGAAAGAAAGGTGGCTCGGCGGCCGCCAAGTGTCAATACTGACGACTCGCGCAAACTCGTAAATGGCTTGCATCTGTACGCTGGTCTAGGATGAGATGGCTCGCAGCCCGTATGGCGCAGCGTGGAATACGGGACCAGCGGCCCCGGATGTCGCTGCGCTCATCCGGGCTACGTACGGTCGAGGATAACGCCGATGCTACGTGACTATCAGCCAGCGGATGCCGAAGCGATCGTGCGCGTTGCGCTGGCCGCGTTCGCACAGTTCGAACAGGACTATTCCGACTGGCCGTTGTTTACGACCCATGTCGCGAAGATGCCGGAGCTTGCCAAGACCGGCGAGATCATCGTCGCCGAGGATGGCGGCCAGATCGTCGGAGCCGTGGCCTATGTCGGCCCGCAGCAGCCGAAGGCGGCCTTCTTCGATCCGGCCTGGCCGGTCATCCGCATGCTGGTGGTCGATCCAGCCGCGCGCGGCAAGGGCATCGGCCGGCAATTGACCGAGGAATGCCTGCGCCGCGCCGAGCGCGACCGGTCGCCGGCCATCGCCCTGCACACGACGCCGATCATGACGGTCGCGCTGCCGATGTATCTGCGGATGGGGTTTAGCAGGGTTCGCGAGGCGCCGGATATTTTGGGCGTGCCTTATGCGGTGTACGTCAAGGCGCTGGGGTAGGATGGCGTCGGCGTTGATTCTTTGGCAGTCGTTGCGAATGACAAACTGGACGAGCCGAACCTGCGCGGCAAATGGCATCGACATCCATTATCTACGGACCGGGGACGACAAGCCTGCGCTGATTGCGCTGCATGGTCTGACCGGAAGCGGCGCCTGCTGGACACCGTTGGCGCGCGCTCTCGAGGACGGCTACGACGTCATCATGCCCTCTGCGAGAGGACATGGCGCGTCGAGCGCACCGTCCGGCGGGTATCGGTACTGCGATCTCGCAGACGACGTCATCGGCCTCATTGACGCGCTCGGGCTGACTGCCCCGATCCTGCTCGGCCATTCCATGGGCGGCATGACCGCCGCCGTGTTGGCGAGCGAGATGGGTACGGCCGTTCGCAGCGTTATCCTCGCCGATCCGACTTTCTTGGCACCGGATCGCCAGCGCGAGGTTTACCGGAGCGACGTCGCCGAGCAGCATCGCCGGCTTCTCGCTCGGGACAAGGACGAGGCGCTGGCCGAGGCCCGGCGGCGGCATCCGCACCGCTCATCCGAACTACTTGACCTGATCGT
Organism: Bradyrhizobium sp. 604_D8_N2_3; assembly: GCF_051810765.1. Lineage (NCBI taxonomy): Bacteria > Pseudomonadati > Pseudomonadota > Alphaproteobacteria > Hyphomicrobiales > Nitrobacteraceae > Bradyrhizobium > Bradyrhizobium sp. 604_D8_N2_3. Next base: position 5,868,936 of record NZ_JBPWPM010000001.1, read on the forward strand.
TGATGCGCGGCTGCGGACCGAGATCAGCGCCTTCGAGGTTCTCACGCCGCCGAACCCGGATTATCGCGAGCTTGTCAAAGCCATTGCCGTCCCGAGCCTGCTTGTCATCGGAGACAATGGCGTTGTCTCGGTCGAGACGGCGCGGGAGCTGCAGGGGCTCAATCAACACCTCCGCCATGAGGTGATCGCGAATGCGGGCCATGGGTTGCCATTTGACAAGCCGGATGAGTTTGCTGCGGTGGTCAGGTCGTTTCTGGCGACGGAGATCGCGTGACGCGCTGCTTCGTAGCCCGCATGGAGCTCTGCGGAATGCGGGGTCGGCGGTCTCGGATTGCGGGCTACGGACATACACCCAAGTGTCTTGAGCGGCCGGCGGCGAACGTGTAAGGCCCGAACAGTCCCACCCAGGTGATCGCTTGAACCCCCTTCCCCAAAATCCTGTCGCCGCGTCCGGATCGTTCGCGGCGATGAAGTCGGTGCCGTACCGGCTCCAGTTCATCGCCTACGTGCTGGCGATGATGGCGGACAATATCGAGCATGTGATCAGCTATTGGGTGGTGTTCCAGAAATTCCATTCGCCGACGCTGGGGGGCTTCGCCGTGCTGTCGCACTGGCTGCCGTTCCTGCTGTTCTCGGTCGCGGTCGGCGGGCTCGCCGACCGGTTCGATCCGCGGCGCATCATCCAATGCGGCATGCTGCTGTTCATCGTGGCCTCGGCCGGATGGGGCTTCTTCTTCATCACCGACACCATCCAGATGTGGCACGCGATGCTGCTGCTGGTGATCCATGGCTGCGCCGGCGTGCTGTGGCAGACGCCGAACCAGCTTCTGCTCTACGATCTCGTCGGTCCCGCGGATCTTCCGAGCGCAGTGCGCCTGAATGCGATGGCGCGCTATCTCGGCATCCTGGTCGGCCCCGCCGTCGGCGGCGTCATCATGCTCACGCTGGGCACCTCGCACGGCATCATCTTCAACACGCTGTTCTACCTGCCGATGCTGCTCTGGCTGTTCTGGGCCCCGGTGCGCGACAAGAGCGTCGCGGTGCGGCGCTTCGCCATGCGCGGCCTTGCCGACATCGTGCTGACGATGCGCGCCATCGGCACGCAGCCGGTGCTGACCGCAATGACGTGGCTCGCCGGCCTCACCTCCTTCATGATCGGCAACGCCTATCACGCCCAGATGCCGGGCTTTGCCGGCGATCTCGGCCACGGCGATCCCGGCGTCTCCTACAGCGTTCTGCTCGCGGCCGATGCGGCAGGTGCACTGCTCGCCGGCATCGCGCTGGAATCCTGGGGACGGTTGAAGGGCACGCCGCGCACCGCGATCATGCTGGCCATGCTGTGGAGCGTGGCGCTGCTCGGCTTCGCCGCGGTGCGGATCTATCCGGTCGCGATCGTGCTGCTGTTCTTTGCCGGCTTCTTCGAGCTGTCCTTCAACACCATGGCGCAGGCGCTGGTGCAGTTGAACGCACCGCACGACATCCGCGGCCGCGTCGTCGGGCTCTACAACATGGCCGGGCTCGGTATGCGGGCCTTCAGCGGCATCACCGTCGGCCTGTTCGGCGCGGCGATCGGCATTCACTGGTCGCTCGGGCTCTCGGCCGCGGTGCTGCTGGCGCTGCTGTGCCTTCTCTACGGACGCGCGACGAGGAAGACAGCCGGTTGACTCTCGTCCCTCTCCACCGCACCTTCGAGAGAGGGCTTGGGGAGATGAGACGTTGCGCAATCGCTGGGGCATTCTTGCGATCCTGTTCGTCGTGCGCCTCACCATCGCGTTCCAGTTCCAGAGCGTGGCCGCAGTCGCGCCGTTGCTGCAACAGACCTTTGGCGTCGGGCTCGCCGATATCGGCATCCTGATCGGACTCTATTTCACCCCCGGCATCGTGCTGGCGCTGCCGGGCGGCGCGATCGGCCGGACTCTTGGCGACAAGCCGACGACGATCGCAGCGCTGCTGCTGATGACCGCGGGCAGCCTGGTCATGGCCACCACCGACATCTGGGGCTGGCAGATGGCGGGCCGGCTCGTCTCCGGCGCCGGCGGCGTGCTGCTGACGGTGCAGCTCACCAAGATGGGCACCGACTGGTTCGCCGGGAAGGAGATCGCGACCGCGATGGCGATCTTCGTCAACTCCTGGCCGGCCGGCGTCGCGATCTCGCTGCTGGTGCTGCCGGCGATCGGCACGGCCTATGGCGCGAGCGCGGTGTTCCTGGCGGCGGGCGCCCTCACGGCAATTGGTATTGTGCTGGTCACGCTCTATCAGTCGCCGCCGGGTGCCACAGTCAGCGCGGCCGGCCCAGGCCGGCTCGATCCCCTCGCGCTGCTGGCGGTGATCGTCGCAGGCCTGATCTGGGGACTCTTTAATGTCGGCTTCGCCATGATCTTCTCGTTCGGCCCCTCCCTGCTCGCCGAGCGCGGCTGGAGCATTGCTGCGGCAGGCTCCGCGATCAGCCTCGTGATGTGGCTGTCGGTGATCTCGGTGCCGGCAGGCGGCTATCTCGCCGACCGCTTCAAGCGTCCGCTCACGCTCGCGACCGCAGCCAGCCTCATCGTGGCCGGGCTGCTGGCCTGGTTGCCGCGATCGGATGCGGTGATCACGGTCCTCGTCCTGATCGGCCTGATCGGCGGCCATCCGGCCGGCCCGATCATGAGCCTGGCCGCCCGCGTGCTCGCGCCGGAAACAAGGGCGATCGGCATGGGCGTGTTCTACACTCTCTTCTATGCCGCGATGATGCTGGGGCCGGCGGTGGCCGGCCGGCTGGCCAAATCGGCCGGGACGGCCGCGGTGGCGCTCGACCTCGGCGCGCTGACGGTGCTGGCCTGCCCGCCCTTGATGTGGCTTTTCGAGCGCATTGTGTCTGTCCGTAATCGACGCGCCCAATCCTAACGCGGCGTTAACCCTGTGCACCTTAGGGTCGTCCCGGACTCCGCCAGGCGGGGGGTCGGGTTGTGAAAATGGCGTTGGCGAACAAAAAATTTCTTCCGGCCGCCGAGGAACGACGGCGTTTCCAGCGGGTGAAGGTTCACCTGCTCGGCCGCTACATGCTGCCGGACCGCCGGGAATTCCCCTGCCAGGTGATCAACATGTCGCCGGGCGGACTGGCGCTTCTGGCCCCCGGCATCGGCAATGTCGGCGACCGCGTGGTCGCCTATCTCGACCATATTGGGCGGGTCGAGGGCAAGATCACCCGCATCATCGACAACGGTTTCGCCATGACGGTCGGGGCGACGCCCCGCAAGCGCGACAAGCTGGCGGCCCAGCTCACCTGGCTTGCCAACCGCGACATCCTCAATCTGCCGGAGGATCGCCGCCACGACCGTATCGTGCCGCGCAACCCGATCGCGGTGCTGACGCTCGAGGACGGCACCAAGATGACCTGCCGCATCATCGACCTCTCGCTGTCCGGTGCCGCCATTGCCGCGGAGAACCGCCCGCCGGTGAAATCGATCGTGCTGCTCGGCCGGGTCCAGGGCCGCGTGGTCCGAAACCTCGAGGACGGCTTCGCGCTGGAGTTCATGCACGAGCAGCCGATAGAGACTCTCGAAGAGAGCGTTACCGCGCGGTAAAGCGCAAGGACGCTAAAACGCCTGTATTTCCAGCCCTGAAGGCGGCTTCCGCGATGCGGACGCCGCCTTTTTCGTGTCCGGCGACCGCCTCGCGCGGGTTAACGCGAGGGCCGCGCGCGCGCGCAAACAACAGTTCCGCCAGCGTTTCCGCGTTAATAGATAAAATTTGAATCAATTGAAGTCATTTCAAATCTTAGTCGAATTCGATTCAAGTATAGATCGAATTCATCGCGCCTTTTACTTGTATTCGTCTCGACTTGACTTGGCCGATTTAGCGGCAACTCAAAAGCTCCATGCGAAATGTGGTCCCAACAAGAAACGGGGGCCGCAATGTTGGACTTCAGGGGACAGGGGAAAGGGCTGGCACTGGCTGCCATGCTCTTCGGGATCAGCGCGGCAGCACAGGCCGGCGAAGGCCGTCTGCTCTACGCGAGCCTCGGCGACACCACGCGTGCGCCGATCGGCTGGGTCGAGTTCTGTGCAGATAATGCCGCTCAGTGCCAGAGCGCGCCGACGCAACCGCGCGACATCGTGATGTCGCAGGCCGCATGGCGCGACCTCGTCAAGGTCAATCGCTGGGTCAACGAGACCGTCAAGCCTTTGACCGACCAGGAGCACTGGGGCGTGATCGAGAAGTGGTCGCTGCCGACCGACGGTTACGGCGATTGTGAAGACTACGTGCTGCTGAAGCGCAAGATGCTGATCGATGCCGGATGGCCGCGCGAGGCCCTGCTCATCACCGTCGTGCGGGACAAGAAGGGCGAAGGACACGCGGTGCTGACGGTGAAGACCGACAAGGGCGAGTTCGTTCTCGACAATCAGAACGAGAACGTCGTTGCCTGGACGGAGACCGGCTACCGCTTCGTCAAGCGCCAGTCACAGAGCGATCCCAATGTCTGGGTCTCGCTCGGCGACACCAAGCCGGCGGTCTCCACCGCCAGCGCCAAGAACTAGCAGTCAGGAAAACGAGTTACGCGGCCCGGTCACATCCCCACCCCTCCCCGTCCCAGACCGGTTCGCGCGCGGCCAGCCATCCCCCAATGGCTGGCCGCAACTTTTTGGGGAGAGCAATCAGCCCTGCGACGACCAGGGCACACGCGCGGCGGTGAAATCGCGCCACGTGCGTTGCAAAGCGGGCTGCACGCCGATCGATGCACGTGCCTGCCAGCCGGCGATCGCCGCGGCCGCGATGGCGCTGTCGGGTTCAGTACCGAGCCCATCGAGCAGCGATGCCGTGACCGCCATGTCGTTGAAGGCGCCGAGCTCCTCCTGCAAACCGGCGAGGCTGCGCGAGAAACGTCGCGCCGACTTGCGATCCTCGTACAGTGGCAGCAGGAATTCGCTGAGATAGCGCAGCCGCTTGGTCGCGAGCCGCACCCGGTGCAGCTCTTCTGCAGGAAGCGACTTGAAGCGGCGGCCGCGCTTGAGCACCTTGGCGTACTGCTCCGACAAGATGCGCCGCGCGAAGTCGACGGCAGGTTCGGCGAGCTGGCCAAGATCTTCGGCGGCAACGTCGTTGCGCCAGCCCCGGGTCTCGATCCAGTTTCCGAGGCCGATCAGGAACACGGCGCAGCGGCGATCATCGAGCGCATCATGCGCCTTGCGATAGGCGTCCGACTGGCGCTCGGCCGCAGCCCGGCCCAGCGCATCGAAGCCGTCGACCGACGGACAGGCCTGTGCGATCGTCGGCAAGGTCTCGAGCTGGAACACGTCCCAATCACGGGCGGCGGACAGGTCTTGCGCCAGCCATTTGACCTCCGACCGCAGCGCATCGAGATTGCTGAGCGCACCGACCGATCGCATCAGGTCGAGCGCCGATCGCAGCCGGCGAAGCGAGACGCGGAGTTGATGCACGCCTTCCGGGTTGCGCCCGTCCTCGGCCGCCGGCAGCGACTGAAGCAGATGGAGGAAGCAGGAGCGCAGGATCGTCGCGAAGGCCTCGTCGAGCGTGACCGACGCATCGAGGCGAAGTTTTCGCGGGCGACGTGCCGGGGGTGGCTCATCGGCGGCAAGATCAAAGCCGCGCGCCGACTTGGTACGGATGGACGGCTTCACCGCACCCTGCTCCGCGAGCCGCAGCGCGACCTCGTAGATCGTGCTGGCGCTGCCGCTCTTCAGCTCAAGCTCGATCTCGCTCACCTGTAGCGTGCGATCGCCAGCCGTCAGCTCGCCTTGATCGAAGGCGATTTCGACCGTGCCGGTCGGCAAGTCGATCATCCTCGCATGACGACGGATGTCGGCGGTGAAGACGGCTTCGAGCGGCTGCGTCACGAGGTGGCTACGAAGCTTCTCCGGAATGAAGGGCATCGCCAGAGCGAGATCGGGCGCAAGCGACGACACGCTCGCCTCCCACTCGCCACGGCGCAACGGATCGTCCGCGGCGTCCGTCTTCACGGTCTGCACGAAGCGCGCGCCGCTCTGGCGGACGCGCAGGCTCAGGCCATTGCGCCGAAGCAGGCGCTCGGCCGTGTCGTAATAGACCGACTTGAGATGCTTGCGCGTGCCCTTGTTGCGCGCATTGGCCGTGATGACCGGCGCGGCGTTGAAATGCGCCATGCGATCGGCGTCGACGAGCAGCTTGAGCTCGATCTCACCGGCGGGACGCGCAGCAGTGCCGGACTGGGCTGGCTCCGGTGCAGGCGTCGTGTCTTGCGATGGCGTCTGATCAATCACAGCGCCCTCGACGATCGCATGTTCCGGGTCGGGCTCGGCTGCGTCACGTTGCCTGAGGAAGCCGGCGACGACTTGCGTTCTCTTGTTCCGGTCCTTGAGGACAGGATTCCCATCCGGCGCGCTCATGGTTTTGCGAGCCAGCGTAGCGTCTGATTTCAACATTTCCGGTGACATGACAGTTTGATGACAGAGCGCAGCATATAGCTCGTCAGGCCCCCAAGGAATAGCAACGTTACGTCGCAACGCATCATCGTCCACATGCGACATGCTCGACGCTAAAGATCGGGCAGGACTGTCATAATTCGTCTGGCGTGACGAATTAAATTGCCGCCGCGTACAGTAAGTGATCGAATTGATAGCGAATCTCGTTGTTCTCGAAACCGAGATGAACGCGTCAGCGAGCTTGACTCATGCTAGCAGAAAAATTCTTTCTGGTTTTGGAGACGCTCAGAAGTCACGCCTCCGATGGTGACAGGCCGGAGATTGTGACAAGCCCCGCGCGGCCTCCTGCGCTCCCGGAGATCGCAAAAGGCTCTCGACCAGGAAAGCCGGTTCCTGACGAGCGAGACTAGAGGCGATTGAATTTCGCGGGCTCGCACCTGCCCAGCGCGCATCAATGCGCGAGCCTGTTCTTGTAGATCCTGCCGTCCTTCATGATCACCACAAAATTCTTCGCGGGATCTTCGACCAGCTTGATGTCGTCGAGCGGATTGCCATCGACCAGCAGGAGATCGGCGAGCGCGCCCTCCTCGACCACGCCGAGCTTGCCGGGATAGGGATTGCGCAGGCCCGACAGATTCAACAGTTCGGCATTGGTGGACGTCGCCATGGCCAGCGCTTCGGCCGGCGTGTACCAGCGCGTCAGTGCGGCCAGCATCGAGCCCTGCTTGTCCGCCAATGCCTTCGAGAACAGGACGTCAGTGCCGAACGCGGTCTTGATCTTGTACTTCTTCGCCAGCGCATAGACGCGGTCGGTGCCGGCAACGACCTGCCGCATCTTGTCCTGTTCCGACGGCCCGAGCGCGGCAGCCATGGACATATCCAGGAACGGCTGGGTGCTGAGCCAGACGCCCTTCTCCGCGATCAGCTTCGCGCTCGCCTCATCCATGAGATGTCCGTGCTCGATGCATCTCACGCCGGCTGCGATCGAGCGCTGGATCGCGACCGGCGTATAGGCGTGCGTGGCGACGTAGGTGCCCCAGTTGTCAGCGGCTTCGACGGCCGCGCGCAATTCGGGCTCGGTGAAGGTGGAGACGTCGAGCGGGCTGAAGGGCGACGCGACGCCGCCACCCGCCGTGAGCTTGACCTGCGAGGCGCCCTGCATGAGCTGCTCGCGCGCGCGCACGCGAACCTCGTCCGGGCTGTCGGCGACCAGGCTGCCGCCGATCAGCTCCATGCGGCTGAGCATGCCGCCGATGGTTCGCGGCAGATCGGTGAGCTGGCGGAAATCGCCATGACCGCCGGTGATGGTGATGATGGCGCCGGACGGATAGATGCGCGGACCGGCGACGAGACCCTCGTCGATGGCCCGCTTGAGGCCGAAACTCGGCCCGCCCATGTCGCGTATGGTGGTGAAGCCGCGCATCAGCGTCGCTGTCGCCTCGCTGGCGGCGAGCAGATTGTTGTAGCCGACATCGCCGAGGGCCGCGGCCGGCGTCGGACGCACCAGCATCGCATGCCAATGCGCATCGATCAGCCCCGGCATCAGCACGCGGCCACCGCCGTCGATCACCTGGCCGGTGGCCGCGATGTCGGTGGTGGAAATCTTCTCGATCTTCCTGTTCCTGATCAGGACGTTGGACGCGGCCGAGAGAGCGGCGTTCTTTCCGTCGAAGATCCGGACGTTGCGGAACAGGACGCCGGAGTCTTGCTGGGCTTGTAAGGGCAACGGGCTGCCGAGGCTTCCAATCGACACAAGCAATGCGGCGGCTCTGAAGAGTCCGGCCGGCGTGGTCCAACCCCACATGTCCAATCTCCACGCAGATCCGGGCGAACGCCAGCCAGCTGACGCCGCGCGATGCAGCTATGGATTGATGCCTGCAAACCGCATCGAGTCAATTTGCAACCACAGGGAGGTTTTGCAAATCAGCCATACGGACGCGAAGAGAAGCGTCCCCATCAAGTTGGATAGGCGAATGGGTAAGTGCACCTGTCGCACTCGCGTCGAACTCCAATTAAAACGCACTATCGATTTCGACCCGCCAGCAACGGTAGATTGCAACTTTCTCGCTCGGGAGTACGATCCTGCGCGGTCGACGCGACTTGAGCCGCTGGGCAGGAGGGCTTGCGGTCGTCTGTAGAATTCAAATGACGAGGCGTAACATGGTGGCGCAAACGAGTGACGGACGCATCCTGCTGGCCAAGAAGCTCGGCGGGCTCATCGCAATCATCTTGGGATGCCTGCTGACGGCCGTCGGCGTGACGTTCGAATACAGCGGCATGACTTTCGTCGGCGTGCTGTTGCTGGTCCTCGGAGCCGTCCTGCTGGTGCTCAAGATCATGAGGCGAAATCAGGAACGTCCGTTCTGACAGACGGCAGGCGGTCACACGCCCAGCACGTCGGCGAGCCGCAGCTCGTCGGCGGCGGGATCCTTCAAGAACAGCTCGGCCTCGATCTCGTCCAGATGCGACAGCATCTGCACGCGCGCAGCCTGCTTGTCGCGCTTGCGGATCGCGGCGACGATGCCGGCGTGATGATCGGTGCCGCAGGCCGGCGTGTCGTGGCGGCGGTAGAGCAGGATGATGAGCGAGGAGCGCGCGATCAGCTCTTTCAGGAAGCCAAGATAGATGCTGTGGCCGCTCATCTCGGCGACGAGACGATGAAACTCGCCAGAGAGCCGGACCGAAGCGCGCGCGTCACCGCGCAGCTCCGCCTCGCGCTCCTCAGCGAGATGCTGATGGAGGCGATCGATCCAGGCCGGTGACACCGCATCGATCGCGTGATCGACGATGGTCGGCTCGATCAGGCGGCGCGCCTCGAACACTTCACGGGCATCGCCGGGCGTCGGCCGCGCGACGAAGGCGCCGCGGTTCTTCTCGATGTTGACGATGCCTTCATGTGCAAGCTGCTGGAGCGCCGTGCGGACCAGCGTGCGGCTCGCGCCGTAGATCTCGCCGATCTCGTCCTCGCCGAGCTTCGTACCGGGCAGCAGGCGATGCTCGAGGATCGCGGCGGTCACCCCCTCACTGATACGGCTGACGCGATCGCTCGCATCTGGCGCGTCGGATTTCGGGCGAGTCTTGGCGGCCATCAGTTCGAAGGGTTGGGTGTGAGGGCTCGATCGGCGACGTTTGGCCTTGAATGTTAGTCGACGACCTGTATCCAATCACAGACGAAAGTTTATACAATCCGCGCCCGTTTTGTGTGCAGCGAGGCAGACGGGTGCTGGGAAGGCCGAAGGCGGCGGATTCGATCTAACGATCTGACTCTGCTGCACAGTTCTGGAATTCAGCCGGCCAAGGGCGGTTGGCACGGACCTTGCGGAGAGACGGGAGCATCGCCCCTCCCTTGGACACGCCATGGCCACTCCCGCCGCTCTCGAACTGGTCGCCGTCACCAAGCGCTACGACGCGACGCTGGCGGTCGACACCGTCAATTTGAAGATCCCGGCCGGGACCTATTGCTGCCTGCTCGGCCCCTCCGGCTGCGGCAAGACCTCGACCTTGCGGATGATCGCGGGCCATGAGGCGGTCAGCAGAGGCGACATCATTCTCGGTGCGCAGAACGTGACCGACCTCGAGCCCGCCAAGCGCGGCACGGCGATGATGTTCCAGTCCTACGCGCTGTTTCCGCATCTGACCGTGCTCGACAATGTGGCGTTTGCGCTCAAAATGCGAGGCGTCGACCGCGCGACCAGGCACAAGCGCGCCGGCGAATTGCTCGAGCTGGTGGCGATGACACCCTATGCGGGCCGGCTCCCGGCCCAACTCTCCGGCGGCCAGCAGCAGCGCGTGGCGCTGGCTCGCGCACTGATCACCGAGCCGCAGATCCTGCTGCTCGACGAGCCGCTCTCCGCGCTCGATCCGTTCCTGCGGGTGAGGATGCGCGGCGAGTTGAAGCGCCTTCAGCGCGAGCTCGGCATCAGCTTCATCCAGGTCACGCACGGCCAGGAAGAAGCGATGGCGCTCGCCGACCACATCGTGGTGATGAACCAGGGCCGGATCGAACAGCAAGGCACCGCGCGCGAGATCTTCCACCGCCCCCGCACCGAATTCGTGGCGCGCTTCATCGGCGGCCACAACGTCCTCAGCGATGCCGGAAACCTCATCGCCGTGCGCGCCGATCAGCTCGGCATCGCGCCGTTCGCCGAGGGCGCGTTCGGCGCCCCGGCGCTGCTGACCCAGACCGAGTACCAGGGCTCCTACATCGCCGTCTCGCTCACGCTCGACGATGGCACCGCCCTGTTCTCCCACCTCCCCGAGGCCGCCTTCGACGTCCACCCGTTCCGTCCGGGCGATCGCGTGCTGGCCACCTGGGATCCCGCCAAGGCGCAACGCCTGCAATAGCGCCGATCGATCACTGGAATGCGCAACAGAGGAGTGACTGATATGACCGAGACCACCAGGACGAAGGGCGTCAGCCGCCGCACGCTGCTCAAGGGCACCGCAGGTCTCGCGGGCCTCGCCGCCGGCTCCGGCGCCATCACCGGCTTTCCCTATGTGAAGTCGGCCGATGCGAAGGTGCTGCGCTATCTCGGCACCGCCGTGAACGAGGGCGACGACATCTCCAAGCAGTGCCTCAAGGACACCGGCATCAAGATCGAATACATCACCGCGACCACCGACGACGTCACCAAGCGCGTGATGACCCAGCCCAACTCCTTCGACGTGCTGGACACCGAATATTTCTCGCTGAAGAAGATCGTGCCGTCGGGCAACATCCTTGCCCTCGATGCCAAAAAGATCAAGGAATTCGACAACATCACGCCGGTCTTCACCAAGGGCGAGACGCCCGGCGGCAAGAAGATCGGCGGCCAGGGCACGGCACCCTGGAAGGTGCTCTATCTCGAAGGCAAGGACTCCAAGAAGTTCGCGACGTCGGCGACCGAGTTCGTCACGCTGATCCCGACCGTCTACAACGCCGACACGCTCGGCATCCGTCCCGACCTGATCAAGCGCCCGATCAGCTCGTGGTCGGAGCTGCTCAATCCCGAATTCAAGGGCAAGGCCTCGATCCTCAACATCCCCTCGATCGGCATCATGGATGCCGCGATGGTCGTGGAAGCCACCGGCAAGTACAAATATGCCGACAAGGGCAACATGACCAAGGAAGAGATCGATCTCACCATAAAGGTGATGACCGAGGCCAAGAAGGCGGGGCAATTCCGCGCCTTCTGGAAGGACTTCAACGAGAGCGTCAACCTGATGGCCTCCGGCGAGACCGTGATCCAGTCGATGTGGTCGCCGGCCGTGACGAAGGTGCGCTCGATGGGCATCCCCTGCACCTTCCAGCCGCTCAAGGAAGGCTATCGCTCATGGGCCTCGGGCTTCTGCGTCTCCAAGGGCGTGTCGGGTGCAAAGCTCGAATGGGCCTATGAGTTCGTGAACTGGTTCCTGTCCGGCTATGCCGGTGCCTATCTCAACCGCCAGGGCTACTACTCCGCCGTGCTCTCCACCGCGAAGGCGCATATGGAGCCCTACGAGTGGGCGTACTGGATGGAAGGCAAGCCGGCCGAGAAGGACATCAAGGCGCCCGACGGCTCGCTGCTCGAGAAGGCAGGCTCCGTACGCGACGGCGGCTCCTACGAGGACCGCATGGGCGGCGTCGCCTGCTGGAACGCGGTGATGGACGAGAACGACTACATGGTCCGCAAGTGGAACGAGTTCATCGCGGCCTAACGTGATGGACACGTCAGAGGACATCCTGCAACAGGCGTCCCCGGGATTGATCCCGGGGTCGGGCACGGCGCGCGCCGCGAAAGCGACGCGCCTGTCGCCGTCCTTCATCTCCTGGCTCCAGGCCGGGCCGATGATGCTGGTGTTTCTCGCCTTCTTCCTGATCCCTCTGGTCTTCGTCGTCATCGTCTCGTTCTGGGACTACAACGAATACCAGCTGCTGCCGGCCTTCTCCGGCCGCGGCTACACCGACACGTTCGAGGGCTGCATCGCGCAGCTCCCCGATCTCTGCACCATCGCCAAGACCTATCTGAAGACGCTGAAGCTGTGCTTCCTGGTCTGGGTCATCACACTCTTCATCGGCTTCTGGGTCGCCTACTTCCTCGCCTTCCACGTCAAGTCCAAGACCTGGCAGATGGGATTGTCGCTGCTCTGCACGATCCCGTTCTGGACCTCCAACGTCATCCGCATGATCGCCTGGATCCCGCTGCTCGGACGCAATGGCCTCGTGAACTCCGGACTGGTCAAGAGCGGATTGATCAACCATCCGCTGGAATGGCTGCTGTTCTCCGAATTCTCCGTGGTGCTGGCGCTGGTCCACCTGTTCACCTTCTTCATGGTGGTGCCGATCTTCAATTCGATGGTGCGCATCGACAAGTCGCTGATCGAGGCGGCCTATGATGCCGGCGCCACCGGCTTCCAGACGCTGGTCAACGTCATCATCCCGCTCTCCAAGCCCGGCATCGTGATAGGCTCGATCTTCGTCATCACCATCGTGATGGGCGACTTCATCACCATCGGCGTGATGGGCGGCCAGCAGATCGCCGCCGCCGGCAAGATCATCGAGACGCGGGTGAACGCGTTGCAATTCCCGGCTGCCGCCGCGAACGCCGTGATCCTGCTCATCATCACCTTCCTGATCATCACCATGATGTCGCGCATCGTCGACATCAAGAAGGAGCTCTAGAGCATGAAGGAGGGACGCCCGCGCTCGTTCTACGTGCTCGCGATCTTCTTCGCGGCCTATGTGCTGTTCCTCTACGGCCCGATGATCGCGATCTACGTCCTCTCGTTCCAGGGGCCGCAGGGCGGCCTCACCTTCCCGATGAACGGCGTGTCGACCTTCTGGATCGCAAAACTGTTCCAGGGCACCGGCATCGTCGATCTCGGCGCGGCCTTCCGACGCTCGCTGCTGCTTGGCCTGATCGTGATGGTCGTGACCGTCGTGCTGTCGGTCGCCGCCGGCATGGCCTTCCGCCGCAAGTTCAAGGCGCAGGGCATTCTATTTTACTCGGCGATCGCGAGCCTGATCGTGCCCTCGATCATCACCTCGCTCGGCATCTCGCTTGAATTCCGCATCATCGACGATCTGATCAAGGCGCATTGGAACGAGAATTTCGAGACCTCGATGGGCCTGCTGACCTCGGGCTTAGGTGCGCACCTGACCTGGACGCTGCCGTTCGGCCTTCTCATCATGTTCGCGATCTTCAACCGCTTCGATCCCAGGCTCGAGGAAGCCGCGCGCGATCTCGGCGCGACGCCGTGGCAGGCCTTCCGTCATGTCGTGCTGCCGATCATCCTGCCCTCCGTGATCGGCATCGGCCTGTTTGGCTTCACGCTGTCCTGGGACGAGCTCGCCCGCTCCAGCCAGGCGATCGGGGCGGTCAACACGCTGCCGCTCGATCTCCAGGGCCTCACCACCACCGTGACGAACCCCGACATCTATGCACTCGGCACCGTGATCTCGGCGGTGTCGTTCACCGTGATCGCCCTTGCACTCGGCACCATCCACATGCTCAACAAACGGCAGGCGGCCAAGGGCTCGGATGCCGGCCAAGGGCTTGTCTGACAAGGGGCTTGTCTGAACTGATGCGGCTGCACGTCGTCAATCCCAACACCACCGCGTCGATGACGGCGAAGATCGCCGCTGCGGCACGCAGCGTCGCCCTGCCCGACACTTTGATCGATGCGCGCCAGCCCGCGATGGGCCCGGTCTCGATCGAGGGCTTTTACGACGAAGCCTTCGCCGTGCCCGGCATGCTCGGCTGCATCCGCGACGCCGACCGCGACGGCGCCGACGCCCACATCATCGCCTGCTTCGACGACACCGGCCTCGACGCCGCGCGTGCCGCCGCGAAAGCGCCGGTGATCGGCATCGGGGAAGCCGGCTTCCATATGGCGAGCCTGATCGCGGCGCGCTTTGCCGTGGTGACGACGCTCGGTGTCTCGATCGTGCCGATCGAGCATAATTTGCGGAAATACGGCCTCGCCAAGCGCTGCGCGCGTGTCCGCGCCGCCGAGGTCCCGGTGCTCGCGCTCGAGGAGCGCAATGCTGATGCTCTCGGCAAGATCTCCGCGGAGATCACCGCCGCGGTCCGCGACGATCGGGCGGAAGCCGTCGTGCTCGGCTGCGCCGGCATGGCTGATCTCGCCGCCGAGCTCGCCGCCACACATGGCCTGCCCGTGGTCGACGGCGTCGCCGCGGCGGTCACGCTGGCAGAATCACTGGTGCGGCTAGGACTGAAGACCTCCCGACTCGGGCCCTATGCGGCGCCGCGCTCGAAGACCTATTCCGGACCGTTTTCGCCGTTCCAGCCTTGATCCCGGCTCTTTTCGAGGACCTTCAGGGGTCCCAAGACCAGCTGATTGCTGGTTTTTTGCCGTTAGCCTCTTTTTGGTCCCATTTGTTGCCGAATGGTAACACTTTCGGGACGTCCCGGCGACCTCTGGTTGCCGCACTTCGCCACTCACCAAGTTTCAATTTGGGTTTTGTCAGCGATGATCGATCTCGCCCAGGACAGGCCGTCCAACCCCCTCCTTCGCCTTGGCGCCCAGCCGATTGCGCTGACCGCCGCAGCCCTCCTGCTCCTCATCGCCGGCGTGACCTCGATCGCGATCTGGCGCGCCTCTACCGGTGCAACTCCTGAGACCGACCGCGTGGTGGCGTCGCGGCAGCTCCAGGCCCGCACGGCCCAGGCATCCGAGCAACTCGTCGAGAAGACCAAGGGTCTCGAGGCGACCCAGCAGGAATCGATCGACCAGCTCCAGGTCGTGCAGGACCAGCTCCAGACCATGAAGCGCCTGATGGCGGCGCAGCAGGCCGACACCAAGCGCCTGTCCGAACAGGTCACGACGCTGAACGAGTCCATCGACGGCCTTCGGCAGTCCTTTGCCAGCGTCCGGGCCACGGAAGCGGAGACACCCTCGGTTACCCGCAGGAAACCGTCGCGCCGTGTCCACGCCAGCGCCCGCAAGCGTTCGCGCGGCTAGCCGGGTCAGGGCCTGCGACTTAAATTTTTCCACATGTGAACTGGATCACATTCCCCCGTATGATTCCGCGCCATGCTCCCGGTTACCGGATGGCGTGAGCCGATTTCAATGTCCGGGGCTGGCAAGGTCGTTGACGGTATACTGCGTCAACGGCCTTGTTCTTTAGTGGGTCCAGTCTTTTGGCAGATCTGGCTTCCTAGTCTGGCTGAGCCTCGTGGCCGCTATTCGCAGACATCCACGCGGCGGACACGCCAGCCCGACGGCGTCATGACACGCTTCCGCGCGACATAGCAGCCGCCATAACCGCCATCGTCGTAGCCGGTACCAGAGTAATAGGGATCGCCGTAATAGGGGTAACCGTAGCCGTAATAGCCGCCATAGTAGCCGGCGCCGACGAGACCTGCCCCGATCGCCACTCCGGGCCAGAAGCCGCCGCCACGCCAGTGACCGCCATGGCCCCAGCCGCCACCATGGCCCCAGCCGCCGCCACCATGACCGAAACCGCCCCGCGCCTCAGCCGCCTGCGGCGCCGACAAGCCGACTGCCGCGACGGCCAGCGCCGCCATCATCATCTTGCGTAACATCACTCGATCCTCCGCGTGGAGACGTTCCACGCTCAAAGCGGGACCAAGCTAACGTCACCCGCGCTTTCCTGACAGCCTCACTGTCTCACTTCCGCGCGAGCATCAGCAGCCGCGATCGAAGCATGTGAATCCGAAGGAAGCTGACGCGCGGCGCGCGCGGACCGCTATGCGGCGGCCGCCATCTTCTCGGCGGCCCACATCTATTCTCAGCCGATCCGCTTCAGGCCTTTCTGGAAGCGCGGGCCGTTGGCCACGTAGAACCTCGCCGCACTCCCCATCTTCTGCACCTGGGCGTCGTCGAGCGTGCGGATCACGCGCGCGGGTGAGCCGATGATCAAGGAGCGTTCGGGAAATTCCTTGCCCTCGGTGATGACCGAGCCCGCGCCGACGATGCTGTTGCGGCCGATCTTCGCGCCATTCATCACGATCGAGCCCATTCCGACGAGCGCACCCTCCTCGATCGTGCAGCCGTGCAGGATGACGTTGTGGCCGACGGTGCAATTCTTGCCGATGACCATGGGGAAGCCGAGGTCGGTGTGGCAGGTCGAGCCATCCTGCACATTGGCGCCCTCGCCGATCTCGATCCATTCATTGTCGCCGCGCAGCACGGCGCCGAACCAGACGCTCGCACCCGGCTTCAGGCGCACGCGGCCGATCACGGTCGCGGTCTCGGCGATGAAGTAATTCCCGTCGGCAGGAAGATCGGGTGCCTGTCCGTCGAGCTCGTAGATCGCCATGGGGTTCTCCTGTCGCGTCAACCCCAGCCATAGCGAAACGGCGACGCTGAGGCAAAGGGCCGCCGCGCCACGTAGGGGACGCCAAGCGTCCCTGGGGAACGCCGAGCGTCCCGTGCAACGGAAGCGTCAGACCAGAACGCCGGCGGCGCGCAGCGTCATCAGGAAGAAGGTGCCGCTCATCATGCTCCAGAAGCCGGCGATGACGGTCGCCATCATCACGAATTCGACGCGGCGGCTTTCCACCCGCATGCCGCGCAACGTGTTGCGCATGATGATGAAGGGCGCCGCGAAGACCAGGAACGGAACCGCGGCAAACGTCTTCGGCGCCACGCCGTCCTGCAACAGGCCGAAACCGGCGGGCCGCTGGGCAAACGCCTGGTATCCGTTGACGAGCGCTCCCGCGAGCGCGAAACCGATGCAGATCGAGAACAGAGAATTGAAGGCTTCAGGTGTCATCGGAACGGTCCGCCCTTACGCAACGCCGGAGCCTTCCTGTGACAAAGAGTGCCGGTTAACGCTACATTATCCTTAAGGGAAGGTTAACGTCGGCGGCCGATCCACGCAGGGCCCTCCCCCGTCCCGGCGGCCGGGAACGCTCCGCGAATTCGCCGCCGCATGGCATATTCGCCGCTGATTCGTCGGCCACCGGCCGACTTCCCGGTTCGACTTGCGCAAGCTCATGACGATGTTTTCGGCAGCTCCCCTTAGGTCCTCCAGGACGCACCCTCGGGCGCATGTCGTCCCGATCGTGCTCGGCGGCATTGCGGCGCTGGGCGCGGTGGCGCTCGTCGCCTATTTGCTGTGGCCGACCTGGGGCTCGGGCGGCGCGAATGCTCCGGACCGGCTGCCGGTGAGCGTCGGCGGCACGCTGTTCAACGTTCCCACAACCGCGATCCGGATGAAGATCCAGCGGCACTCCGGGCCGCAGGAGCGCATCGATCTCGACTTCCTCTACCCTTCGCTTGAGCCGCCGGGCGCGCCGAAACATGTCACCGCCGACACCGTGGAAGAGGCGATGCAACCGATCGACCGTGTCTTCCTGTCGATATCGGCGCATCACGATGCGCTGGCGCCGGAGCAGCGAACAGCCACGATCTATCCGCGCTATCTCGACCAGACCGCGACCAGTGCGGCGGACGGCCTGACGATGCGGATGTTCCGCGCCGACACGCCCTATGGCAGCGAGGACTTCTATTCCGCCGCAAGCCCCGCGCTGACCGCACGCTGCACGCGCGATGCCGCCACGCCCGGCATGTGCCTTTCCGAACGCCGTGTTGGCGGCGCCGATCTCACCTTCCGTTTTCCGCGGAGCTGGCTGTCGCAATGGCGCGATGTCGCGGAAGCGCTGGACCGGCTGTCAGCGCAATTGCGCGGACCGAAGGGCTGACCCCCGATCGCTTTGCGCCGCATTGACCGGCTGATAGGCTCGTCGCCAACAACATCAAGCGCGGTGATCGACGTGACCGATGCAGCAGCAAACCTGCCTCCGGGCGCCCAATTGTTGGGGCGCGAATGGCTCGGCTTTGACGAGGGCGGGCGGGCCTTGATCCGCTTCCAGGCTCAGCCCGCGTTCACCAACAGGCATGGCACGATCCAGGGCGGCTTCCTCGCGGCGATGCTGGACTCTGCCACCGGGATTGGCGCGCTGGCAGCGCTGTCTCCCGACCTGACAGTGGTCACCAGAAGTCTGGATACGCGCTTCCTGAAGCCTGCAGCGGTCGGAGCCATCACGGCACGCGCGCGCGTTGTCGAACGGACGGATCGCGATATGGTCGTGCAGGCCGAGCTCGTCGATGCGAACGGCATCACCGTCGCTGATGCCACGGCGCGGCTGCGCATTCTCGCGAAGAAATAGAACTACGGAACCGCGGAGTTAACGTTCGTCATTGCGAGCAGAGCGAAGCAATCCAGAATCCCTCCGCGGAAAGATCCTGGATTGCTTCGCTTCGCTCGCAATGACGGAGAGAAAACTATTCCTGATCGACGAGATCGTCCTCGAGGATCGCCATCTGGAATTGGAACGAGCGATCATCATCCTCGTCATCGACGAAGAGCACGCCGATGAACTCCTCGCCGATATAAACCTCGGCGGAATCATCCTTCTTCGGCCGCGGCACGACGCGGATCTTGGGATTGCCGAATACGCGCTTCAGATACGCGTCGAGCTTCCTTACTTCCTTGACGTCCACGGCAAGTCTCCAATCGAAATCTGGGTTGGCGGGGTTTTAGGACGAGACGCGACGAACCGCCAGCATGAATTGCCAAAGAATTTGGGGACGAGCACGGCCGGAGAATCCGGCCCTTTTCTCTCGCTCAAAGTCCCATCGCGTTGATCATCTGATCCATGGTGCGCGACGGCTCGGCGCATCCGGCCTCACCGACGATCTTGGCGGGCACGCCGGCAACCGTGACGTTGTGCGGCACCGGCTTGACCACGACCGAGCCGGCGGCGATGCGCGCGCAATGACCGATCTCGATGTTGCCGAGGATCTTCGCGCCGGCGCCGATCAGGACGCCGTGACGGATCTTCGGATGGCGGTCCTCGTTCTCCTTGCCGGTACCGCCGAGCGTGACACCGTGCAGGATCGAGACGTCATCCTCGATCACCGCGGTCTCACCGCAGACGAAGCCGGTGGCGTGGTCGAGGAAGATGCCGCGGCCGATGCGCGCGGCGGGATTGATGTCGGTCTGGAACACCGCAGACGCGCGGCTCTGGAGATAATACGCAAAGTCCTTGCGGCCCTTCAGATAGAGCCAGTGCGCGAGGCGATGGGTCTGAATGGCGTGAAAGCCCTTGAAGTAGAGCAAGGGGTCGATGAAGCGCGACGTCGCGGGATCGCGGTCGTAGACGGCGACGAGATCTGCGCGGAAGGCGTTGCCGAGATCGGGAGCCTCGCGCAGCGCCTCGTCATAGGTCTGGCGCACGAGATCACCCGACAGCGCGGAATGATCGAGCCGGTCGGCGAGACGATGGATCACCGAATCTTCCAGGCGACTGTGATGCAGCACCGTCGAGTAGATGAAGGTCGCAAGCTCCGGCTCGCGATGGACGATGTCCTCCGCCTCGCCGCGGATCCGATCCCAGATCGGATCGAGCGTTGCGAGCTTTCCTCCCGGACTGACCTGATGCACTGCCATAGGATCTGCTCTTTCGAATTGGCTCATTTTGCTGGCTCTATACCACAGTCTAGCCGACGAAGTCCCGACGGGCTTGCCTGAGAGTGAACAGTGAGTTGCTCCGCGAAAGCACGCCAACGCCTTGAAACACAACAGTTTCTTCTAACGCCCCCAGGCGGCGAGGTCGGCTCAAAATGGTCAGGGTTTTGCCAAATTCAAGCCGGGCAGCGTCAAACTATTGGTGAATTCCGCCTCGACGGCTGTTGCGGGCATGGTCGGGGAACACGACGGAGCGGATTTGAGCATCACCACCGACCAATTGCGCGCGGGCGCCGCGGGCTCGCTTTGGCTGCGGCTGGCGGCGGTGGGACTGCCCCTCCTCTTGATCGCGCCGGCGTTCTGGAACGGCTATCCGCTGTTGCAATGGGATACCGGCGGCTATCTGGCGCGCTGGTACGAAGGCTATCTGGTCCCGAGCCGCTCCACCGTGTTCGGCCTCTATCTGCACTACGGCGAGAATTTCGGCTTCTGGATCAATCTCGCGGTCCAGTCGCTGGCGACGCTGTGGCTGTTGCAACTGACGCTGCGCGTACTCGGGTTGATGCAGACGTCTCGCTTCGTCGCGATCAGCCTCTGCCTGATCCTGTCGACCGCGCTGCCCTGGCTCGCGAGCATGCTGCTCACGGACATCTTTGCAGGGCTGTCGATCCTGTCCCTGTTCTTGCTGGTCGTCGGCGCGAGCCGGACATCGGGCCTCGAAAAGATCTCGCTGTTCGTCTTCACCGCCTTTGCCGCCGCAACCCACAGCGCCACACTGGGCGTGCTGTTCGGGCTCTGCGCCGCCGGCTGGATGGTGCGGCCGTTCCTCGGCGCGCGCCTGCCGCTCGCCGGATTGGCGCGGGCAAGCCTCACCATCGTCGCGGGCGGCCTGATGCTGGTGTCGGCAAACCATGCGCTGTCGGGCAAATGGGCCTGGACGCCCGGCGGCTATGGCGTCGCTTTCGGACGCATGATGCAGGACGGTATCGTCGCGCGCTTCCTGAGCGATCATTGCCCGCGCGAGCACTACAAGCTCTGTCCCTATCGCAACCAATTGCCGGCGACCGCCGACGAGTTCCTGTGGGGCAAGAGCATGTTCAACACGCTCGGCCGCTTCGAAGGCATGAACGACGAGATGGGCTATATCGTCGTGCATTCGCTCGCCGACTATCCGGCGTGGCAGGCCGGCGCGGCGTTGCGGGCGATGGGCCAGCAATTGCTGCATGTGGCCACCGGCGAAGGCACCAGTGTCTGGATCGGGCATACCTACGGCATCATCGAGCGCTACATCCCGGCGCAGGTCGCGCCGATGCGCGCGGCGCGGCAACAGAATCACGGCCTTGATTTCGATCACGTCAACCGGCTGCACGTTCCCGTCGCGCTGGCCTCGATGCTGGCGCTGGTCGGGCTGCTCGCGCATGCGCTGGCAAGCCGCCGGCTCGACGATCTGACGCTGCTGGCGGCAACCGTCACGCTGGCGCTGCTCGGCAACGCCTTCATCTGCGGCGTGATCTCGGGCCCGCACGACCGCTACGGCGCACGGATGGTGTGGCTCGCGACCTTCGTGGTGCTGATGGCGCTGGCGCGTCGTTTCGGTGACGACCAGCCTGACGACGAGGCCTCAGCCGCGCCGTGACAGGAAGTCGAGCACGCCGGTCTTGTAGACCTTGTCGCCGACCGCGCGCATGTGGTCGCGATTGGGGATGTCGAGCACTTCCGATCCCGGGATGATGGCGCCGAGCGCGCTGGCGGATCCTGCGACGTCGTCGGCGCTGCCGACCGCGATCAGCACGGGCACGTCGATGCGCGCGGCCTCTTCCTTCGTCATGAGGTCGCGGGTGCCGCGCAGGCAGGCGGCGAGCGCACGGCGGTCGGAACGGGTCTGATCGGCGAAGGCGCGAAACGTGCGGCCGACCGGATCGGTGACGTCGTCGAGCGAGGGCGCCTCCAACGCCTTCGCGACGTTCTCGCCGGGCCCGGTGCCCTCGATCAGGCCGCCGATGCCGATGCCCCCCAGGATCGCCGAGCGCAGGCGCTGCGACTCGTTGAGGGAGAGCCAGGCCGTCATCCGTCCACCCATCGAATAGCCCATCATGTCGGCCTGCGGAATCGCGAGGTGATCCATCAGCGCGAGCACGTCGCCGGCCATGGTCGGGATCGAGTACTGCGTGGGCTCGTAGAGCTTTGCGCTTTCGCCATGGCCGCGATTGTCGAGCGCGATGACACGGCGGCCGTTCTTGCGCAGTTCCGAGACCCAGGTCGGATAGACCCAGTTCACGTTCTTGCTCGAGGCAAAGCCGTGCACCAGGATGATCGGATCGCCCTCGCCTTCGTCGAGATAGGCAATTTCAACGGCGCCGTTGTGAAAGCTCGGCATCAGCAGTTCCGCAGATCGTTGTGGGGGAGAGATTGATCTTAGGCGGTAAGCGCCGCGTCCGCCAGAGCGGATTGGGCCGCCGCCCGGCGGAGCCGCCGCGCCCGTCTACGATCGCACCAGGCCTGGGTCATGCGCTCCGTCGCCGCCTTGATCGAGGACAGGAGGCCGAACAGCGTCAGTGCCGCGCCGAACAGCCAGAGCGCCAGGTCGAACATGCCGCCGACGAGCAGCAGCGCGCCGCGGCCGAGCAGCTTCATGATCGCGCGGGTCTTGCCGCCCTGCGCTTCCGCAAGCCGGGCCGCGCGCGCGACGTCCTTCGGGCCTTCGGCGATGCGCAGCGTATCCATGGCGCCGCGCGTGCCGGTCTTTTCGGCAACGCGGGTGACGTCCTTGCCGAGCCGGACCAGCGCACCGGCCTTCTCGGCACGGAACGCGGCCTTGATCGCGCTCGCGGTCTCGCCGGGGCGAAACACCGAACCCTTGGCGACGGCGTTCTGGAGCATCGGCGTATCGACCACCTCACGCGCCGACCGGCCAGCCCATGCGGCAAGTCCCTCGCCGAGCCGTCCGACCTTGCGGGCATCCTTCACCAGCGTCAGTCCAGCGCGCACGGGCGCGGCGCCGCCGACCGACACGTAGGTCACCGCCGTCACCGCAAGGCCGGCGGTCGCAAGGCCGAGCACCAGATGGTCGGTGTCCTCACCCATGGCGAGGTGCTTGCCCTCGCGCACGACGTCCCTGATGTCGCCGATCACGAAGAGATCGCCGGCGACGGTTCCGGACAGGCTCGCGACATCGTCGGCGTTGCCGGTGACGAGGCCGGTGGCGAACCGTTTGGCGAAATGCCGCGTGGAATTTTCTTCCTTGACCGCATCGCTCACGCGGTTGAGGAGGTCGTCGGGCAGCGCGACGTTGCGTTCACGCGCCAGCGCGACAAAACTGTCGGCGAGATCAGCGTCGCCGGCGGCGAGCGCGGCCTCGATATTGTCCTGAACCAGGCGGTCGTTCTGCCGCAGCAGCGCATCGAGCTTGAGCTCGGAGAGCGCCGCCGGATCGTCCTGGGCGGAGAGGAGCGCGCCGGCCTCGCGGGCATGCGGCGCTACGTGCGCGAGCATGAAGCTGCATGCCGCGATACCGGTCAACGCCGTGCTGATTCGCAGCCACTTCATGCCAAGAGTCATACCAAGAGTTGTGCCAAGAGCCTGGACGATCCCGAGATCATTGCGCCTGATGGTTCGTCTTTCGTCGCAATTCCGCTTGTCCAAAGACATAGTATGCCAAAATTGCGACACAACGTCCCCGACGAAAGAAGGGCTTCTCTCAGGCCGCAAGATTGTGTCGAATTTGCATGAGCAAATGAGCATGGGGCAATTGCGAACCTTTCGGTTCCGCTGGACTAGCAATCATCTGCACCCAACAGTATGGTCCGCGGCGCCTCAAAGATGCCGCGTCAGTGTTTGATTGTGTCTGCCGCCATTGCCACTCCAGGATGAACTACGATGTCCGACCATGTCGTCCCGCACTTCCATAACGATGCCGGTGTCCCCGTCATCGAGATCGGCTCGCAAGAGTTCATGTGCGTCGGCGCCAATCCTCCGTTCGATCATCCGCACGTCTTCCTGGACCTCGGCAACGACAACGAGATCATCTGCCCCTATTGCTCGACGCTGTACCGTTTCGCCGCCGACCTGAAGCCGGGCGAAGCCCGTCCGCCGGAATGCGTGCTGAAGGACAAGGTGGCCTGACCGCCTCTCACGGTCAGGGGTGGCGCTCTCCCGAACGATTGTCATCGCCGGTGCCGGCATAGGTGGACTGACGGCCGCGCTTGCGCTCGCAGCCCGTGGCTTCCGCATCGTCGTGCTGGAAAAGGCCGAGCGGCTCGAGGAAGTCGGCGCCGGCCTGCAACTCTCCCCCAACGCCAGCCGCGTGCTGGTCGAGCTCGGCCTCACCGAGCGGCTCAAGAGAAGCGCCGTCACGCCTGAGGCGCTCTGCGTCATGAGCGCGCGGGCCGGCGGCGAACTGCTGCGCATGCCGCTCGGCGAAGCCGCTTCCGCGCGGGCCGGCGCACCCTATTGGGTGGTGCATCGCGCCGACCTGCAATCCGCGCTGGCCGGTGCGGTCTCCGACCATCCCGATATCGATCTGAAGTTAGGTGCGACCTTCGAGGATGTGGCGCCCCACGCCAAGGGGCTGACGGTCGTCCATCGCAGCGGCACGATACGGCGCAGCGATCTGGCTAGCGCACTGATCGGCGCCGACGGTATCTGGTCGACGGTACGCCAGCATCTGTTTCCCGAGGTGCAGCCGCGCTTCTCCGGCCTGATCGCCTGGCGCGGCACGCTCGATGCCACGCAACTGCCGAAGGATTTTACCGCGCGGCGGGTGCAGCTCTGGATGGGTCCGAACGCCCATCTCGTCGCTTATCCGATCGCCGGCGGACGCCAGATCAACGTGGTCGCGGTGCTACCGGGGACCTGGAACAGGCCCGGCTGGAGCACGCCGGGCGACCCGTTCGAGGTGATGGACGCCTTCGCGGCACCGCGCTGGCCATCGCAGGCCAGGATGATGCTCACTGCTGTCGACAATTGGCGCAAATGGGCGCTGTTCGGCGTGCCCGACGGCTGCCCCTGGAGCGAAGGACCGGTCGGCCTGCTCGGTGACGCCGTGCATGCGATGCTGCCATTCGCGGCCCAGGGCGCCGGCATGGCGATCGAGGACGCCGCCGTGCTCGCTCGGCATCTGAGCCTCGAGGCTGCCGAGAGCACGGCCGGCATCGCGGCGGCGCTGAAGCAATATGGCCGCGCGCGGCAGGCGCGGGTGCGGCGGGTGCAGCGGACGGCGCGGCAGCAGGGCCGCATCTATCATCTCAGTGGGCCGCTCGCGATCGCGCGCGATGTTGCGATCCGCGCGCTCGGCCCGGAGCGCATGCTGGCGCGGCAGGACTGGATCTACGGCTGGCGCCCCTGAGGCGGGCGCAATCGTATCAACTCAGCGAACGGCGCTACCGGATTTCGGGGCGGGCTTGATGTCCGGCCGCTGCGGAGCAGAGGCCGCCGGCGTCGCACCGGGCGGCGTTTCCCGGCACTTGTTGCGGCGCCATGCCTCCTCGGCAAGTTGCGACTGCCCGCGCACCGCGATGTAGTCGTTGCGATAGGCGAGCTCGGACACGACCGCGCCTCCCGCCCCGGTCTCAGCCTTCTCCATCAGCTTCTGCAACTGCTCGGTGCGGCTGGCGAGCGCCTTACGCTCAGCCTCGAGTTGCTTGCAGTCGTACAATTCGTACTTGCCCGGATCGGCAAAGGCCGGTGCGACCGTCTCGGTCATGCTGGCGCAACCGGACAGCGCCGCGCCCGCCGCGAGTAGCGCCAGAAATGCGCCCGAGTCGCGCAGGCGAGAGGAAAACGAAGCAGCCATGCCGGATGAATAGTCCCCGTGGATTGAGAATGCCTAAAGCAACAACAGATGTCCGGATTGAGGCTTTGCCTTGCGCAGCCGGCTCGCTTAAGGAAGAACCGCCCATCCGGCCCGCGAAACGCGCCAATTCCAGACGGCCGGAGGTGGACTTAACTAGTTGATCTCGTTGGATCAAGCGGGCATGGCGGAATTGGTAGACGCAAGGGACTTAAAATCCCTCGGCGCGCAAGCGCTGTGCCGGTTCGACCCCGGCTGCCCGCACCATCGGAGCTGACGGGGCGAGCCTCCGCCCAAAGGCGGACGGCAGACCGATGCTGTCACGGACCGGCTATGGCCTGCGCGGGGGCAAGGCGCCGTCCCTTTTGCGGCGGACGGGGCGGCATGCATTATGACTGCGCACCTTCCGTCTCCAGCCGCTTCGGCTCGGCACGAAAGTCGAGCAGCAGGATCCAGAAACTTGTCAGCGCAATGATGAGGAGGATGAAGCTGCCCTCGAATGCCGTCCCCAGAATCGAGATCAGTGCCGGAAAGGCGAGACCGACGGCGAGGAACGCGGCGAGTGCCAGGGCCGGAAGATCGACGACGAGGATCGCGGCATAAAGCGCGAGCTCGAAGAAGGCATATTCCTTGAGGCGCGGCGAGCTGAGATAGAGCGCAAACATCGCGAACACCGTGATGCGCATGGCGACGCGGGGATGATCCATCAGCCAGCGATCCAGTCGCGCAAGAAGTGATCCGCCTTCCTGCGCCGGCCGGCTCGCGACCACGCGCAGGATGGACAAGGCGAACGGCACCAGCACGAGCGCGAGTGCCGCGAATGCATAGGTTGTGAACGTTGCCGCCTTGCTGTCACCGAGGCCGGCATGATCCATGAGGTCGCGCGCAGCCAGCAGCAGCGACGGATTGATCTCGAAGAGATCGACGAGATGCTGGTCGGGGATCTTTCCGCCCATCGCCAGTTGCCAGCTCGCGAACAGCTCGGGGTACATCAGCCGCGATATCAGGATCGGCAATGCGAAGCTGAACGCCGCAACCGCGATCAGCGTGAGCTTGCGGCTGCGCGGCAGCGGCAGGAAATAGAGCGCGGCCAGCACGGGAAAGAACACCAGCTTGAACGACGTCACGAGGCCGAGCAGCGCGGCGCCGGCGAACCGCAAGGGAAAGCTGCGGTCCTCAGACGCGCCGGACGCAGACGGAGAAAGCAGAAACCTCAGCGCAATCGCAGTCAGCATGCCGCTCAGGATCGCGAAGTTGCCGGACGCCTGCACCCATTCGAAACCGACGAACGCGCCGAGCGTGCAGAGCACCCTCAGCGCAACATCGCGCGCGCCCGAGCGCGTTCGGCCAAGACCGGGCAAGAGGAGCCCGCAAAGCACGGCGAGGACAGGAAAGATGCCCTTGTAGTGATCGACCAGAAGTCCACCCGCGCACATGGGGCGGAAGACATCCAGCGTCACCGGGAGATAGGGATAAGAGAGCTTGGTGCCCTTCAGGTTCTTGACGAAATAGGGATCGAGCCCGCTGGCATACGCCTCGACCGCCGCGCAATTGACGCGGGTGTCCCAGCCATATTTCATATCGAGCACGGCGTCGTTGGCGAGATTGCCGAGCACCAGCATTGCGGTCAGTGCGATCAGGCAGGCAAGCCAGAAGTTCCGCCGCGAAGCCATGTCGGCCGAGGGGTCCAACCATCGTGCTGCACCGGTGACGTCGGACACAATCGGATACCTTGCTTGGCCAGGTTTCTCCCGGCGCCAACGCGGCGCCAGGCCGTGCCACCATGGACAGGATGGGTTGCGGATTCATCTCCCCTGTGCGTTGCGCTCGCGCTTATGGTGAATCCCTGGTTGCCAGCCGTCCGTCTGGACGGCAGGGGAACAGGTTCCCTGTCGCCGTGACCGCCAGATCCGCCGCGCTACCCCTACCGCGACAAGCGGGCGGCAAGCCAGGCATCGAGTGCTTCGCGCGCGTCCCGGGTCGCCGCCATGCGTGCGAACTGCTCGCTCTCGATGGCGAGGCCTTCCGAGATCGAGACGTTGAGGCCCCGCGTGGCGGCGGTGATGACCCGGGCGACCGCCAGGCGCGAATGCCGCGTGATGCGGTCTGCCAGCGCGAAGGCTGCGTCCAGCAGCTGCCCGTGCGGCACGACCTGGTTGACCAAACCGATCTCATGAGCCCGCTGTGGTGAAAAGGAATCTCCTGTCAGGAGATATTCGAGCGCCCGCTTCCGGCCTGCGAGCCGTGGCAGGCGCTGCGTGCCGCCGAAGGTCGGCGTGATGCCGATCGCGATCTCGGGCTTGGCAAAGCTCGCCCGCTCGCTCGCGACGGCGAGATGCACAGCTTCCGTGATCTCGCAGCCGCCGCCGAAGGCGATGCCGTTCACGGCGGCGATGATCGGCTTCGGAAATGCCTCCATGCGCGCCGTCATCGCCTGCCCGCGCCGCGCGAAGGCCTTTACCGCCGCGTCCGGCCCGCATTTCACGCTCTCCGAGAACTCGGCGATGTCGGCGCCGGCCGAGAAGGCGCGGTCGCCCGCCCCGGTCAGGATCACGGCGCGGATATCGGCATCGTCCTCGATACGATCGAGGATCGCCATCAGGCGGTCGACGAGGGCGTAGCTCAGCGCATTGAGCTTGTTCGGGCGATTGAACGTCAGCAGCGCGACAGCGCCTCGCGTTTCGGAGAGTATGAGATCGGACAAGTGCAGGCTCCTTCCAAGTCGAATTCCAGGTCGAACAGGCGCGGAAGTCAGCCACAGCGCTCTTGTCGTGTATACTCACTAGGCAGTATACATTCGCGATGTCAGGCAAAGGCGACACCACTCGCGAGCAGATCGTCATCGCGGCGACGCGCCTGTTCTATGGCGAAGGCATCAGGGCGGTGAGCATGGACGCGGTCGCCGAGAAGGCCGGCGTCACCAAGAAGACGCTCTATTATCACTTCACCAGCAAGGACGAGCTCGTCGCCGAGACCATCGCGGCCAGGGACCAGCCGACGCTGGAGCTCTATATGCGCTGGTTCGCCGAGACCGAGGGCACGGTGGCCGACAAGGTCCGCGGTCTCTTCGCAAGGCTCGGACGCTCCGTTAATACGCCGCGATGGCGCGGCTGCGGATTCCTGCGCACCATCGCCGAGCTCGCAAACACGCCGGCACATCCCGCGGTCAAGGCCGGCGCGGCGCACAAGAAGCGTTTTGAAGCGTGGCTCGAAGCCGAATTGCGCGGGCATGGCGTTGCCGGTGCAGCGGCGGTCGCGCGCCAGCTCGTGATCCTGCTCGACGGCGCCACGACCGTGATGCTGATCCATCGCGATCTCGACTATGTCGACACCGCGGGACGCTTGGCGCTCGGCCTGGTCGAGCAGGCCCGTAGCGCGCGATGATGGACGAGGCAGCCCTTCCCGAGCCGGCGACATCACCAATTCTTGTGCACCCGCCTGTCAGCCATCCCGAAACATGGGTTGTGCGACGCAGCATAACCGATCAAAAAGCCTCTGATTTTCAGAGGTGAGCTTTGTCCGACGTCAATGCCGACGATTGGGTGTCCTCGGGACACCGGCCCATGGGTTTTCCAGAATTCGTCATCGTGATCGCGTCCATCATGGCGCTGAATCCGCTTGCGATGGACATGATGCTGCCGGCGCTGCCCAACATCGGGGCAGCCTTCGCCATTCCCAACGCCAACCATCTTCAGCTGGTGCTCTCGACCTTCCTGATCGGCTTCGGCGCCGGGCAGTTCGTCATGGGCCCGTTGTCGGACCGCTTCGGGCGCCGCCCGGTGCTGCTCGGCGGCATGGCCGTCTATGCGGTGGCGAGCGTGCTGGCGGTCGCCGCGCCCTCGTTCGAGACGCTGCTGCTGGCGCGCGCGCTGCAGGGGCTCGGCACGTCGGCAACGCGCGTGATCGCGACCTCGATCGTGCGCGACTGTTATGTCGGCCGCCGGATGGCGAGCGTGATGTCGCTCGCGATGATGGTGTTCATCGCGGTGCCGGTGATCGCGCCCTCGTTCGGGCAGGCGGTGCTGCTGGTCACGCAATGGCGCGGCATCTTCGTCGTCCTGATGCTCTACGGGCTGCTCGCGCTCGCATGGAGCGTGCTGCGGCTGCCTGAAACCCTTCCCGAGTCCGAACGCAGGTCGCTGGCGCCCGCAGACGTGCTCTCGGCGTTCCGGCAGACCGTGACCAACCGCCAGACCATCGGCTATGCGACGGCCGCCGGCAGCGTGATAGGCGCGCTCTTTGCCTATGTCTTCTCGGCGCAGCAGGTCTTCACCGGCGTCTATCATCTCGGCCACTATTTCCCGATTGCCTTCGCCGCGATCGCGGCCGGCACCGCGATCGCCGGTTTCCTCAATGCGAAGCTGGTCGGACGGCTCGGCATGCGCGTGATCTCGCACGGCGCGCTGACGCTCTACACCGCGGTTGCGGGCGTGATGCTGCTGACGGAAAGCCTCGGCATGCTGCCGCTCTCCTTGTTCATGGTGCTGTCCGCCCTGATGATGTTCTCGTTCGGCATGATGGTCGCGAACTTCACCGCGCTGGCCATGGAGCCGCAGGGCCACATCGCCGGCACCGCCTCCTCGCTCTACGGCTCGATCACGACGCTGATCGGCATCGTCGTCGGCATGGCGATCGGACAGAGTTTCGACGGCACGCTGTTGCCGTTCTCGGTCGGCTTCTTCCTGTCGACGCTGGCGGCGCTTGCGATCGTGCTGGTGGTGGAAAAGGGACGGCTGTTCAAGCCGCATCATCGTCCCATCGCATGAGGAACTTCCCGGCCGCATCGATGTTGTACTGCAGCAATTCGAAAGGCCGCCTCATGGAACCGGAACATCGCGAAGACAACACCACCCCGGATCGGGCGGAAACGGAACGCCCGACGCCGGGCGCCGACCAAACTGCGTTCACTCCCCCCTTCGCGAGCGAAGGCCTCGAGCGAATCCGCGACAGCCACTGCTGAGCGCGAAGCCTAGTCCGTCGGGCGCCTGCTGGCGCTGAAGTCCTGCGCGGCGCTCTCGGGCGTCGCGCTGCTTGTTCGCGGTGGCACGATCAGCACGACCACGTCCCGCGTCAGGCCGGGCTTGCCCCATAGCGTCGCCTGCACGGTGAACTGGCGCTTGACGAAATGCTCGGCGCGCGCGGACACGGACTCCATCCACCTGCCGCAATAGTCCTGGCCGCTGAAACAGAGCGCGGCCCAACCGCGATCCAATGTCGTCTTTCGCGGCATGCCCCACGTGTACTGAAACTCGAACGGCCGCGCGTAATACGGATGGTCCGGACTGTAGAACGCGGTCGCAAAGGCCAGCGAATCGTCGCCACTGACGGCGCTGAGCGGTTCCCCGGTCAGCTCGTGCCATTCGCGAGTAACCTCGTTAGCTACCTGCGCGTAGAAATTCCGGCCCTCTTCGTAGCCGTGATTGTTGCGATAGACGGCGTGAATCGGGGCGGCGACGAAGACAGCGGCGAGCCCAACGATTGCGGTGATGACCGTGACATTGACGGTGTAGAATCTTTCGATCGGGTAGCGCGTGCCGCAAACGATCAGCACGACGAACAGGAACAGCCCTTGCAGCGCCCATAGCGACGGCAGATCGGTGCCCATCGCCAGCGACGTCAGGACCGGCAGCACGATCGTGCCGATCGCAACGTAAAGAAGAAGCCGCAGGCCGGAACTCATCGCGGCGAAGTCGGCCGCAAATTGTTTCAGCCGTGTGCCTGCGATGATCACCCAGAAGACGGCCGATACGCTGATGGCCGCCACGAGTCCGAGCAGGAAGTTCTGCACCTCGCCGAGCGAGCTCACGAAGTTGCCGTTGGCGTGCGCCATCGCGTAGGTGAAGGCCGACGCCCCCGTCGTCGCGAGCCAGTAGATGTGCGGCGACAACACCGCGAGCCCGACCACGACCGATATCCACGGCGAAGCGGACGTGAAATAGGCGCGGCGCGCGGGATGAGCCAGCGCGGCAAATACAAAGCTCGCCACCAGGAAGACCGAATAATATTTGCCGACCATCGCCAGCGCCGTGGTGCATCCTACCGCGACCGCCCAGGCCGCGCTGCGGGTCTCGAACGCGCGCAGAAAACACCAGGTCGCGAGCGGCCAGAGCGCAAGCAGCACCGCGTTGGCGTTGAAGCGCTGGGCGTGGAATTGATAGGCCGGCGTCAGCATCAGGAGCAGCAGCACCAGGATGCGCTTGTGCCCGGTCACGAACTGCCGTGCGATCCGGTCGACGAAAAACAGGGCGAGCCCGGCATTGGCCATCGCCATCAATTGCAGCGACCAGTCGCTGAGCGGGAAGACGGAGGTCCACACCGCCGTAACCCAGCCCATCAGCGGCGGATGCTTGTGGTAGCCCCACGCGAAACGGCGCCCGAGCGTCCAGGCCTCGAGGGTATCGGGGTGCAGGCCGCTGCCGGCATAGGCGACGGCGAGATAGACCGTCCAGAGCGCGACGAAGCACACAATAAGAAGCGGCACCGCCCAGCCCGTCTCGACGCCGTCGAGCCAGCGCAGGAAAGGCCGCCGCCATCGCGCCGGCGCGCGATCGGACCGCTCGGCCATCGCCCGAAATGTAAAATCAATCGACACGGGACTCAAATGCAGGAAGGAAGTGATGTGCGAACTGCGCACATCTATTTCAAGTCAGAAACAAATAGCAATAAATGGACATTGGAAGAGTTAAAAGCTGACGCGAGGCTGACAAACGAAAACGGCGCCGCTGATGACAGCGACGCCGCGTAACAATCGGGGAAGGCGCGCTGGGCGCCCTCGCCTTACTCGGTTTTGTCGATGTTCCAGAACACCGGCGTCGCCGGGCCGTCGAGCACGCCGGTGAGCGACTTCCGCCACGCGCTCGGCGCCAGATACTGGCCGAGCGGCACGTAGATCACCTGGTCATAGGCTTCCTTCTGGATCTCGGTCGCGATCTTCTTCTGATCGTCGAGCGAGGCGGCGCGGACGAAGTCGTCCTTGAGCTTCTCGATCTTGGCGTTTTCCGCCCAGCCGAACCAGCCCTTCTTGCCCTGGCCACCGATCGACAGATTGGCGATCGGGTTGGACACGTCGGCGCTGACCCAGTTGGTGAAGAACATGTTCCAGCCGCCCTCCTTCGGAGGCTTCTGGCTGGCGCGCCGGCTGACCACCGTCTGCCAGTCGGTCGCCTGCGCGTCGACCTTGAAGCCGGCCTCGCGGAGCAACTGCACCGCGACCGTCGGCTGCGCCTTCAGCGTCACGACGTCGCCGGGCACCATGACCACGACGGGCGTGCCGTCATAGCCGGACTCGGCGAGCGCCTTCTTGGCTTCCGCCATGCCGTTGCCCTTGACCAGCGATTCCGAGCCGACGTCGGTCGCGAACGGCGTATCGCAGATGAAGAACGCACCGCAGATCTTGTAGTATTTGGGATTGCCGACGAGCGCGTCGAGCACGTCCTTCTGGTTCATCGCCAGAAGTGCGGCACGGCGGATCTTCGGATTGTCGAAGGGCGGATAGAGGAAGTTCATGCGCCCAAGGGTCTGGTAGCCGAACTTGTTCAGCGTCTCGGTCTTGAGGTCGGCATTGCCTTCAAGGACGGGCAGCAGATCCCACGGCGGCACTTCCATGAAGTCGATGTCGCCCGATTGCAGCGCGTTCACTGCGGTCTGCGCATCCGGCATGGTGATCCATTCGACGCGATCGACCTTGACCAGCTTGCCTCCGGCAGTCCAGCTCGACGCCTCCTTGCGCGGCACGTAGTCGGTGTTCTTGACGTAGACCGCCTTCACGCCGGGCTGGAATTCGCCCTGCACGAACTTGAACGGGCCGGAGCCGATCTGCTCGGGGATCTGCTTGTCCGGCGGCGTTTCGGCGAGACGCTTCGGCATCATGAAGGCGACGCGCGAGGACGGCTTGCCGATGGATTCGAGCACGAGGCCGTAGGGCTCCTTCAGCTTCAGCGTGATCGTCTTGGGGTCGGTCGCCTCGATGCTCGCAGTAAACTGCATCATCTGCTGGCCCATGCCGTCGACCGCGGCCCAGCGCTTCAGCGAAGCGGCGCAGTCCTCCGCCGTCACCGGCGTACCGTCGTGCCACTTCAGGCCGTCGCGCAGCGTGAAGGTGTAGGTGAGCTTGTCGTCGGAGATCTTCCAGTCCGCCATCTGCGGCTGGATCTTGAAATTCGAGTCCGTCGCGATCAGCGTGTCGTAGACCATGTAGCCATGGTCACGCGTGATGTAGGCGGTGGTGAAAATCGGATCGATGATGCGCAGATCCGAATGCATCACCGCGGTGATGGTCTTGCTGGCGGCGGCAAGTACCGGCGAGGCCATCGCCGTCGAAAGCGCAACGACCGATAGCGCAAGTGTGGAGGCGAACGCGCGACGCCCCCGGCGCATCAAGCTCAACATAAAAGTTTCTCCTGACGTGAAACTGTTCAAAGGCAGGTTATTGGTTGAGCATTCGGTTCGTTCTTTAGGCGAACTAACCTCATGCGATGCCTTTGTCTTTCGAGACTTGCAGACAGTGCTGAGCGCGTCAATCCGGTTTCGCTGCAGCCCCAAGCGGCGCGCCCACGGGCTCCACAAAGATCGGTTTGGCTCTACAACGCTTTCCGCCAGTCCCGTCCGCGCCAATGCAATGCGCGTTCCATCTTTCGAGCTTGAGAGACATTAAGATGAATCCAGCCAATCTTCCCTTCGATTCCGAGGCGATGCTCGAGGGCCTGCGCACCTGGGTGGAATGCGAGAGCCCGACCTGGGACGCGGGCGCCGTCAACCGCATGCTCGATATCGCAGCGCGGGATATGGCGATCATGGGTGCGACGATCGAACGCATCGGCGGTCGACAGGGCTTCGGCGGCGTGATCCGCGCGCGCTTCCCGCATCCGAAACAGGGCGAGCCGGGCATCCTGATCGCCGGCCACATGGATACCGTCCACCCGGTCGGCACCATCGAGAAGCTGAAATGGCGGCGCGATGGCAACAAGTGCTACGGCCCCGGCATCTACGACATGAAGGGCGGCAACTATCTCTCGCTGGAAGCGATCCGGCAGCTGGCACGCGCTTCCTTCACCACGCCGCTGCCGATCACCGTGCTGTTCACGCCCGACGAGGAAGTCGGCACGCCCTCGACGCGAGACATCATCGAGGCGGAAGCCGCGCGCAACAAATATGTGCTGGTGCCCGAACCGGGCCGCGCCGACAACGGTGTCACCACCGGACGTTACGCCATCGCGCGGTTCAATCTGGAAGCGACGGGCCGGCCGAGCCATGCCGGCGCGACATTGTCGGCCGGACGCTCGGCGATCCGCGAGATGGCGCGGCAGATCCTCGCCATCGACGCGATGACGACGGAGGACTGCACTTTCTCGGTCGGCGTCGTGCATGGCGGACAATGGGTCAATTGCGTTGCCACGACCGCCACCGGCGAGGCGCTGTCCATGGCCAAGCGCCAGGCCGATCTCGACCGCGGCGTCGAGCGGATGCTGGCGCTGTCGGGCACGTCCAATGATGTCACGTTCAAGGTGACGCGCGGCGTCACGCGCCCCGTATGGGAGCCCGATGCCGGCACCATGGCGCTGTATGAAAAGGCGCGCGGCATCGCCAAATCGCTCGGCACTGAGCTGCCGCATGCGAGCTCCGGCGGCGGCTCCGACGGCAACTTTACCGGCGCGATGGGCATCCCGACGCTCGACGGCCTCGGCGTGCGCGGCGGCAACGGCCACACGCTGGAGGAGTTCATCGAGGTCGAGAGCCTGGTTGAACGCGGGCGCCTGATGGCGGGCTTGCTGGCGACGCTCGACTGACAGCGCAGCCTTCGCACTGCACAATGCGTTGGCAGTCGCGGTTTAAATTTAGCCTTGTCCAAAAATGAGGCGCATCGTACTGCTCGATTGTCCACGCGACGATGCGGGAGAGATCGCAACGAGAGTTCAGGCTTTCGTTGCGGCGCCGACGGAGCAACCGCCCCGGAAACTCTCAGGCAAAAGGACCGTATCGTCAGGACGATCTGGAGAGAGGCGGCACGGCCAATGTGGTCGTGACGTCCACCGAAGGGGATAGTCCGGAGCTGACCTCGCCGAGGTCCGCGCCGGATCAAGCTCTCAGGTAACCGTGACAGATGGGGCGCCGCCAACGGCCTTTGGCCGGCGGTTAGCCGACTCTAACTCACGGGAGCCCCGAACCTGCCATGACCCATATCGCCATCATCGGCGCCGGCATCACCGGCGTAACGACCGCCTATGCCCTGCTCGAACGCGGATACAAGGTGACGGTGCTCGACAAGCACCGCTACGCCGCGATGGAGACGTCCTTCGCCAACGGCGGACAGCTCTCCGCCAGCAATGCCGAAGTGTGGAACAGCACCGCCACGATCCTGAAAGGCCTGCGCTGGATGTTCCGGCGCGATGCGCCGCTGCTGATGAACCCGCGGCCGAACTGGCACAAATATTCGTGGATGAGCGAGTTCGTCGCCAATATCGGCAACTACCGCGCCAACACGGTTCAGACCACGCGGCTCGCGATCGAAGCCCGCAAGCATCTGTTCGAGATCGCGGAGCGCGAAGGCATCGACTTCGATCTCGAACGCCGCGGCATCCTGCACATCTATCACGACAAGAGGGGTTTTGAATCCGGCCTGCAGGTCAATGCGCTGCTGAAGGAAGGCGGGCTCGATCGCCGCCCGGTGACGCCGGAGGAGATCCGCGCCATCGAGCCGACGCTGCGCAAGGACTATTTTGGCGGCTTCTACACGCCGTCGGATGCGACCGGCGATATCCACAAGTTCACGCGCGGACTTGCGGAAGCCTGCAAGCGGCGCGGCGCGACCTTTATCCACGAAGCCAACATCGATTCCATTGCCCAGGCAGGTGGCGGCTTTGTCATCGGCTGGGCTGATCTTTCGGCCAGTGATGCTGTCGCATCCGCGCGCGGCATGCTGAAGGCGGATGGCGTCGTGGTCTGCGCCGGTGTGGCCAGCCGCCACTTCGCCGCCCTCCTCGACGAGCGCGTCAACGTCTATCCGGTGAAGGGCTATTCGATCACCGTTCAGCTCGACACTGCCGCAAGCCGCAATGCGACGCCGACCGTGAGCCTGCTCGACGAAGCCGCCAAGATCGTCACCAGCCGGCTCGGCGCCGATCGTTTCCGCGTCGCAGGCACCGCCGAATTCAACGACTTCAACCGCGACATCCGCGCCGACCGCGTGCAGCCGCTGGTCGACTGGGTGCGCAGCAACTTCCCCGGCGTCGAAACGTCCAAGGTCGTGCCTTGGGCCGGGCTGCGGCCGATGATGCCGAACATGATGCCCGTGGTGCGCGCAGGACGGATGCCGGGCGTGTTCTTCAACACCGGTCACGGCCATCTCGGCTGGACCTTGTCGGCGGCGACCGCGCAGATGATTGCCGGGACCATCGACGGCTGGCGCGGGCTCAACGCACCGCCGACCGCACCCTCACTCAGGGTTGAGCGCGAGTTCCGCCATGCATCCTGAGTGGCCGATATCGGAGGCTCGGCGGCCTCTTGCGACCGCCCTGCCCTTGGCACACAATTTGCCCCGAAAGGTCGGCTTCTCCGGCCGGCTTTCCAGCCCGAGTGACAGGCGTGCATGATAGACAGAACCGATTCCACAGGGGCCTCTCGGCCCCACAAGTTCCGCAGCCGGAGATAGGTGCATGCTAGGTTATCTCATTCGCCGCGTTCTGGCCGCGGTGCCCGTGATGGGCGTCGTCGCGCTGTTCGTCTTCCTGCTGCTGCGGCTGACGCCGGGCGATCCCGCCGCCATTCTCGCCGGCGATAACGCCACGCCGGAACGGCTGGAACGCATCCGCGACTCGCTCGGCCTCAACGAACCGCTGATCGTGCAATTCATCACCTGGGTGAACAAGCTGCTGCACGGCGATCTCGGAACGTCGCTGATCTCCAACCTGCCAGTCATGAAGATGATCAGCCAGCGCGTCGAGCCGTCGATTTCGATCGCGCTCTCGACGATCATTCTCGCCGTGATCGTCGCCGTGCCGCTCGGCGTCATCGCGGCGTGGAAGCACGGCACCTGGATCGACCGTTTCGTGATGGGCCTCTCCGTGCTCGGCTTCTCCGTGCCGGTGTTCGTGGTCGGCTATCTCCTGATCGAGGTCTTCGCGATCGACCTGCGCTGGGTGCCGGTGCAGGGCTTCCGCAGCATCTTCAACGGCTTTGGACCGTTCTTCGAGCGCATCATCCTGCCGACCTGCGCGCTCTCGTTCATCTACATCGCGCTGATCGCGCGCATGACGCGTGCGGCGATGCTCGACGTGCTCGGTGAGGACTACGTCCGCACCGCCCGCGCCAAGGGCATCAACGAGGTCGCCGTGATGATGCGCCATGCGCTGCGCAATGCCGCGGTGCCCGTCATCACCGTAATCGGCACCGGCTTTGCGCTGCTGATTTCCGGCGTCGTCGTCACCGAGAGCGTGTTCAACATCCCCGGCATCGGCCGCCTCACGGTAGACGCTGTGCTGGCGCGCGACTATCCGGTCATCCAGGCGATGATCCTGCTGACGTCGCTGATCTATGTCGTCGTCAATCTCCTGATCGACGTCGCCTATACGCTGCTCGATCCCCGGATCCGGTACTGAGGCAAGGATACCAACAATATGTCCGTCGATAGCCTCCCCCAGTCGTCCATTCCGATCACGTCGCCACTGCGGCCGCGTTTCGGATTCCTCACCTCGACGCCGATCATTGCGGCGGCCACGATCCTGCTCGCGCTGATCGTGCTGGTCTCGATCCTGGCGCCGCTGATCGCGCCGCACGATCCGGTCCAGCTTGCGCCCTCGCAGCGGCTGAAGCCGGCCTCGGCGCAGTTCCTGCTCGGCACCGACGCCTATGGCCGTGACCTCTTGTCGCGCGTCATCTATGGCGGCCGCATCTCGCTCCTGATCGGCATCGGCTCGGCGATCCTGTCGATCGTCATCGGCCTTGCGATCGGCCTCGTCTCCGGCTTCTTCAAGCTGGTCGATGCCGTCCTGATGCGCGTCATGGACGGCCTCATGGCGATGCCGAGCATCCTGCTCGCGATCGCCGTGGTGTCGCTGTCCGGCGCCAGCATCTGGACCGTGCTGGTCGCGATCACCATCCCCGAAATACCGCGCGTGGCACGCCTGGTACGCTCGGTCGTGCTGTCCGCGCGCGAGGAGCCTTACGTCGAGGCTGCGATCTCGGTCGGCTCCAGCCTGCCGAAGATCATGTGGCGCCATCTGATGCCGAACACGATCGCGCCGCTGATCGTCCAGGGCACCTATGTCTGCGCTTCCGCGATCCTGACCGAGGCCATCCTCTCCTTCCTCGGCGCCGGCATCTCGCCGGAGACGCCGACCTGGGGCAACATCATGGCCGAGGGCCGTCAGTATTTTCAGCTCAAGCCGACGCTGATCTTCTGGCCGGGCCTGCTGCTTTCGATCGCCATCCTCAGCATCAATCTGATCGGCGACGCCGCCCGCGACGCCCTCGATCCCCGCATGAAGCAGCGGGAGGGCAAGTGATGACGGATCAAGTGATGACCAACCCAATTCTCGACATCAACAACCTCGTCGTCTCCATCGGCAAGAAGCCGAAGGGCGCAAACATCATCGACGGGATCTCGATCCAGGTGCATAAGGGCGAGACACTGTGTCTCGTCGGCGAAAGCGGCTCGGGCAAGTCGGTGACCTCGCTCACCACGATGGGCCTGCTGCCGAAGGGCACGCTGGTTCCGACCGGCGGCAGCGTCAAGCTGGTCGGCGAAGAGATTCTCACCGCGACCGATCGCCGCCTGCGCCAGCTCCGCGCGACGCAGATGGCGATGATCTTCCAGGAGCCGATGACCGCGCTCAATCCGGTGGTGCCGGTCGGCCGTCAGATCGACGAGGTCCTGCGCGCCCACACCGATCTCGACGCCAAGGCGCGGAAGAAGCGCATTCTCGACATGATGGAGCAGGTCCGCCTGCCCCAGGTCGAGCGTATCTTCGCCTCCTATCCGCATCGCCTGTCCGGCGGCCAGCGCCAGCGCATCATGATCGCGATGGCGCTGGTGCTGGAGCCGAAGCTGCTGATCGCCGACGAGCCGACCACCGCGCTCGACGTCACCACGCAGAAGCAGATCCTGACGCTGATCCGCGACCTCCAGCGCGATCACGGCACCGCCGTCCTGTTCATCACCCACGACATGGGCGTGGTCGCCGAGATCGCCGACCGCGTCGCCGTGATGCGGCAGGGCCGGCTGGTCGAGACCGGTCCGCTCGAGACCGTGCTGCGCAACCCGACCATGGAGTACACCCGCAATTTGCTTTCTGCGGTGCCGAGCCTGGTGCCGCGCGCGGCGCGGCCCGAGACCAAGGAGCCGGTGGTGCTGGAGGCCAACGAGCTCGGCAAGGTCTATAAGGAGCGCGCCTTCTTCGGCAAAGGCCGCGAGGTCGTCGCCGCCGACAAGGTCACGCTGACGCTGCGCAAGGGCCGCACGCTCGGCATCGTCGGCGAGAGCGGCTCGGGCAAGTCCACCGTCGCGCGGTGCATCGTGCGCCTGATCGATCCGACCTCCGGCGGCGTGCGTCTCGCCGGCCGCGAGATCGCCGACATCTCGCGCCGCCTGCTCCAGCCGCACCGGCAGAAGATCCAGATCGTGTTCCAGGATCCCTATCGCTCGCTCAACCCGCGCATTACCGTCGGCGAGAGCATCGCGGAAGGCCCGATCAATTACGGCACCTCGCATGCCGATGCGATGAAGCGGGCGCGCGAACTGCTCGAGCTCGTTGGCCTGCCCGCGGACGCAGTGACGCGCTATCCGCACCAGTTCTCCGGCGGCCAGCGCCAGCGCATCGCCATTGCGCGTGCGCTCGCGCTCGACCCCGACGTGCTGGTCGCGGACGAAGCGGTCTCGGCACTCGACGTCTCGGTTCAGGCGCAGGTGCTGGAACTGCTCGACGAGATCCAGAACCGGCTCGGCATCGCCATCCTGTTCATTACCCACGATCTGCGCGTCGCAGCCCAGATCTGCGACGAGGTCGTGGTGATGCAGCACGGCCGTGTCGTCGAACAGGGCCTGGCCGCCGAGGTGCTGACGCATCCGAAGGAAGCCTACACCAGGGCGCTGCTGGAGGCCGCACCGGGCCGTGGCTGGGATTTTGCGAACTTCAGGCCGGTGTCGGAAGGCGTCGCGGCTACGGCTTAGGTTTGTCCACTCGTCATTGCGAGCGGAGCGAAGCAATCCAGAGTCCCTCTGCGGAGACGGTCTGGATTGCTTCGCTTCACTCGCAATGACGGGTAGCGACCATCATCATTCGAAAATGACTTAAAGCCATGCGCGGCGGCATGGGCTCCTCGCTTGCCCCCGCCTCGAAGCCAAGGCTAACGTCGCGCACTTTCAAACGCTGGACCAGAATTAATGACACGTATCGCCGTCGGCGGCTTCCTCCACGAGACCAACACGTTCGCCCCGACGAAGGCGACTTTCGCGGACTTCCAGCATGGCGGCGGCTGGCCGGCCATGACGGAAGGCGCCGACGTATTGAAGGTGATGCGCCGCATCAATGTCGGTCTCGCCGGCTTCGTCGACTGCGCCGAAGCGAATGGCTGGAACCTCATTCCGACGATCGCCTGCGGCGCAAGTCCGTCGGCGCATGTCACCAGGGACGCCTTCGAGCGTATCGTGAAGGTGATGGTCGACGGTATCGCCGCCGCCGGCCCGCTCGATGCGGTCTATCTCGATCTGCATGGCGCGATGGTGACCGAGCATCTCGACGACGGCGAAGGCGAGATTTTGGCGCGCGTGCGCCGCGTCATCGGCAAGGACGTTCCGCTGGTTGCCAGCCTCGACCTGCACGCCAACGTCACGCCCGAGATGATGGAACACGCGGACGCGCTGATCGCCTACCGCACCTATCCGCATGTCGACATGGCCGAGACCGGCCGCGCCTCCGCAAGGCACCTCGCCCTGCTGCTGCAGACCAGCCAGCGCTTTGCAAAGTCGTTTCGCCAATTGCCGTTCCTGATCGCGATCAGCTGGCAATGCACCAATGACTTTCCCACCAAGGGCATCTACGAAAAACTTGCCGCGCTCGAGAGCGACGCCGTTCCGACGCTGTCCTTCGCGCCCGGCTTCCCCGCCGCAGACTTCCGCGACTGCGGCCCGAGCGTGTTCGCCTATGGCAAGACGCAGGCCGATGCCGACCGCGCGGCCGATGCGATCGTCAAACTGATCGAAAGCCACGAGGACGATTTCGACGGCAAGATCTGGTCGCCCGACGACGGCGTGCGCCATGCGATGGAACTCGCCAAGGGCGCGAGCAAGCCGATCATCATCGCCGATACCCAGGACAATCCCGGCGCCGGCGGCGATTCCGACACCACCGGCATGCTGCGCGCGCTGGTACGCAACAAAGCGAGCGCCGCGACCGGCGCGATCTAC
The DNA here is from genome assembly GCF_051810765.1 of Bradyrhizobium sp. 604_D8_N2_3. Classification (NCBI taxonomy): domain Bacteria; kingdom Pseudomonadati; phylum Pseudomonadota; class Alphaproteobacteria; order Hyphomicrobiales; family Nitrobacteraceae; genus Bradyrhizobium; species Bradyrhizobium sp. 604_D8_N2_3. The sequence goes on from NZ_JBPWPM010000001.1 coordinate 5,910,941, forward strand.
GACCCGGTCTCGGCCAAGGCCGCGCATGAAGCCGGCGTCGGCGCCACCGTGACGCTGTCGCTCGGCGGCAAGTCCGGCATTCCCGGCGACGAGCCCTATCGCGAAACCTTCATCGTCGAAAAGCTCTCCGATGGCCGCTTCATCGCGCCCGGCCCCTACTACGGTGGCCGCGAGATGGAGATGGGTCCCTCCGCGTGCCTGCGCATCGGTGACGTCCGCGTCGTCGTCTCCTCGCACAAGGCGCAGCTCGCCGATCAGGCGATGTACCGCTATGTCGGCATCGAGCCGACCGCGCAGAAGATTCTGGTCAACAAGAGCTCGGTGCACTTCCGCGCCGATTTCGAGCCGATCGCGGAAAAGCTGATGATCTGCGCCGCGCCCGGCGCGATGCCGGCCGACACAGCCACCCTGCCCTGGACGCGCCTGCGGCCGGGCATCCGCATCAAGCCGAACGGCCCCGTTTTCACGCCCCCATCACGCTAACCGGACAGGACACATGCCCACGATCGACCGCATCGACGGCTTTGCCGACGAACTCACTGCTATCAGGCGCGACCTCCACGCCCACCCCGAGATCGGCTTCGAGGAAGTGCGCACCTCCGGCATCGTCGCCGACAAGCTGAAGAGCTGGGGCATCGAGGTGCACCGCGGTCTCGGCGGCACCGGCGTGATCGGCGTGATCAAGGGCAAGGGTTCGGGCAGCAAGCGCATCGGCCTGCGCGCCGACATGGACGCACTGCCGATGGAAGAGAACACCAATCTGAAATGGAGTTCGAAAATCCCCGGCCGCTTCCACGGCTGCGGCCATGACGGCCACACCACCATGCTGCTCGGCACCGCGCGCTACCTCGCCGAGACCAAAAACTTCGACGGCACCGTGCACCTGATCTTCCAGCCGGCCGAGGAAGGCCTTGGTGGCGCTCGCGCGATGATCAAGGACGGCCTGTTCGAGAAGTTTCCCTGCGACGAGCTCTATGGCCTGCACAACGCGCCCGACCTCAACCTCGGTGAGATCGCGATCCTGCCCGGCCCCGCGATGGCCAGCGCCGACTTCTTCGACCTGCGCATCACCGGCTACGGCGCGCATGGCGCGATGCCCGAACGCTCCAAGGACGCGGTGATCATCGCGACCACGCTGGCGCAGGCGATCCAGACCATCGTCAGCCGCAACGTCGAGCCGCTGCAGGCCGCCGTCATCTCGATCACGCAGATTCACGCCGGTTCCGCCTACAACGTCATCCCCGGCGAGGCCCATCTCTGCGGCACCATCCGCACCTTCTCGGATGAAGTCCGCGCCCTGATCGCCGAACGCATCCGCACGATCTGCGCCGGCATCGCGAGCGCCTATCAGTGCGTGATCGAAGCCGACATCCGCGACACTTTCGGCGTGCTGGTCAACCAGGTCGAGCAGTCCAAGGTGGTCGAGGAGGTCGCGCGCACCGTCGTCAACCCCGCCAACGTGATCACCCGCGCCCAGCCGAAGATGGGCAGCGAGGATTTCGCCGACATGCTGCAAACCATCCCCGGCGCTTATTTCTGGATCGGCCACGACGGCTCGGTGCCCGTGCACAATCCCGGCTTCGTGCTCGACGACAAGATCCTGCCGATCGGCGCCAGCATGTTCGCCCGGATCATCGAAACGCGCATGCCGGTAGGTTAGCAATGCACAAAAAGAGCGTCGAAGAGGCCGTCACCTCGCTGCACGATCTCTCCGCGGTCGATCTGATCGCGGGCTATCGGGCCAAGCAGTTCTCGCCGAGCGAGGTGCTGGAGGACGTGCTTGCGCACGTCGCTGCGTGGGAACCGCACCTCAACGCGCTCTACGCGTTCGATCCCGACAGCGCGCGCGAGGCCGCGAAGGCCTCGACCGCGCGCTGGAGCGGGGGCGAGCCATCAGGCGCGCTCGACGGCGTGCCTGTGACGGTGAAGGACAACATCGCGACCAAGGGCGTGCCCGTCCCGCTCGGCGCTGCGAGCGTGAAGCTCGTGCCGGCCGAGAAGGACGCCCCGCCGGCTGCGCGACTGCGCGAGGCCGGTGCGATCATCTTCGCGAAAACCACCATGCCCGATTACGGCATGCTGTCCTCGGGACTCTCCAGCTTCCATGCGCTGGCGCGCAATCCCTGGGATCTCTCCAAGAATCCCGGCGGCTCCAGCGCGGGCGCAGGCGCCGCTGCTGCGGCCGGCTACGGCCCCTTGCATCTCGGCACCGATATCGGCGGCTCGGTCCGCCTGCCTGCGGGCTGGTGCGGTCTCGTCGGCCTGAAACCGAGTTTTGGCCGCGTGCCGATCGACCCGACCTATGTCGGCCGTGTCGCCGGTCCCATGACCCGCACGGTCGACGATTGCGCGCTGATGATGAGCGTGATTGCAAAGCCCGACCGGCGCGACGGCATGAGCCTGCCCGCCGAGCCTCTCAACTGGAAGGGACTGGAGAAATCCCCGCGCAAACTGCGCATCGGCCTGATGCTCGATGCCGGCGTCGGCCTGCCGGCAGAAAGGCCGGTCCGCGATGTCGCAGTGAAAGCCGCAAAGGCGTTCGAATCCGCAGGGAGCGTCGTCACCGAGGTCGACGGCATCTTGACCCGCGAGATGCTCGACGGCCTCGACAATTTCTGGCGCGCGCGGATGTGGGACGATCTGTCGAAACTGACGCCGGCCGAACAGACAAAGGTGCTGCCCTACATCTTCAAATGGGGCGCATCCGGCGCAAAGCTCTCGGGTGTGGATGTTATCCGCGGGTTCAACCAGACCATGGCGATCCGGGCGGCCGCTTCAAAACTATTCTGCGAGCTCGACTATGTGATCTCGCCGACCGCGCCGAACGTGAACTATGCGGCGGAATGGGCCTCGCCCACCAACGATCCGATGCGGCCGTTCGAGCACATCTGCTATACCGTACCATGGAATATGTCGGAGAACCCTGCGGTCTCCCTCAACGGCGGTTTCGACGCCAACGGCTTTCCCATCGGCGTGCAGATCGTCGGCCGCCGCTTCGATGATATCGGCGTGCTCGGCATGGCCAAGGCTTTCGAGAGCTTGCGCGGTGCACAGAAGCCCTGGCCGAGCCCGCCGCCAAAGTAGGCATTCCGTCATGGCCGGGCTTGTCCCGGCCATCCACGTTCTCGTACCGGCCGCCACATGCCCAGTCCGCGCAAGACGGATGGTGGCGACCATGCATGACGTCTCTTCGAGACAGAATTCACGGCAAGGAAGGAAACCACCATGGCGTATGAGACCATCAAATACGAGGTCGCCGAGCAGATCCTCACCATCACGCTGAACCGGCCCGACAAGCTCAACGCCTTCAACGCGCAGATGCAGGCCGAGTTGATCGACGCGTTCGACGCTGCCGACAAGGACGACGACGTCCGCGCCATCATCGTCACCGGCGCGGGCCGCGGCTTTTGCGCGGGCGCCGACCTTTCCTCGGGTGCGGATACCTTCGATCGCGATGCGCGGCGCGGCCCGGTCAAGCGCTTCGCCGACGGCAAGGTCGATTACAGCGATCCGCAGGTGCGCGACGGCGGCGGTCAGGTGACCTTGCGCATCTTCAAGTGCCTGAAGCCCGTCATCGCCGCCGTGAACGGCCCAGCCGTCGGCATCGGCGTCACCATGCAACTCGCGATGGACATCCGCATCGCCTCGGATGCCGCGCGCTTCGGCTTCGTGTTCTCCCAGCGTGGTATCGTGCCGGAGGCCGCCTCGAGTTGGTTCCTGCCGCGCATCGTCGGCATCTCGCAGGCGCTGGAATGGTGCTATTCCGGCCGCGTCTTCCCGGCCCAGGAAGCGCTCGCCGGCCGCCTCGTCAGCAAGGTCGTAGCTCCCGATGATCTCTTGCCGACCGCCCGCGCGCTGGCCAAGGAGTTCGCCGCCAAGACCGCGCCGGTGTCGGTCGCGCTGATCCGCCAGATGATGTGGCGCATGATGGGTGCCGACGATCCCATGGAAGCCCACAAGGTCGACAGCCGCGGCATCTATACGCGCGGCCGCTCGGACGACGTCAAGGAAGGCGTGGTGTCGTTCCTGGAGAAGCGTCCGGCGCAATTCAAGAACAAGGTGTCGAGCGATATGCCGGATTATTTTCCGTGGTGGACGGAGCGGGAGTATAAGTAGAGGGATCGTAGGGTGGGCAAAGCGGAGCGTGCCCACCACTCTGATTTCGGTGAGTGATAAATGGTGGGCACGGCGCAAGAGCGCCTTTGCCCACCCTACGGCACCGTCAATCCATCACCAGCGCCACACGCCCGATCGCCTTGCGGTCGATCAGCAATCGCATCGCTTTAGCATAATCCTGCAGCGGCAGGCGGTGCGAGATGTTCGGGCGCAGCTTGCCTTCTTCCGCCCATTGCAGCAGCGCCTTCAGGCGCACCTCGCCGAGCGCGGGATTCTTCCGTACCGCCTCACCTGCACGCACGCCGAGCACGCTGGCGCCCTTGATCAGCAGCAGGTTGGTCTTCGCCGAGCCGATGCCACCGGTAAAGCCGATCACCAGCAGCCGCGCGCCCCAGGCGATGCAGCGCATCGAGTTCTCGAACACCTCGCCGCCGACGGGATCGAACACGACGTCGGCGCCACGGCCGTCGGTGATGCGCTTGACGGCATCGCGAAACGGCTCCCGATCGTAGCGCACGAGATGGTCGGCGCCGCGCGATTTCGCAATCGCGAGCTTCTCGTCGCTGGAGGCGGTCGCGATCACGGTCGCGCCCAGCATCTTGCCGATCTCGACCGCGGCAAGCCCCACGCCGCCGCCGGCGCCATGCACCAGCAACACCTCGCCCGGCATGACACGGCCGCGATCGATCAGCGCGTGATAGGCGGTGCCGTGGCCGGCGAGATAGGTCGCGGCTTCCGCATAGTCGAACGTCGACGGCATCGGCGTTAGCTGCGTCGGCGTCACCACCGCTTCGTCGGTGAAGGCGCCATGGCGCATCTTCACGATGACCTTGTCGCCGACGGACACGCCGCTTGCCTCAGCGCCCACCTCGGTGACGTCGCCGGCGGCCTCCATGCCGGGCGTGAAAGGCAGCTCCGGCTTGAGCTGATATTCGCCGGCCGCCATCAGCACGTCCGGAAAGTTCAATCCGGCGGCGCGGATCGCAACGCGAACCTCACCCGGTTTGACGGCGCGCGACGGAAATTCCTCGAGCCGCAACGTCTCGGGCGCGCCGAGTTCGCGGCAGACGACAGCCCGGACCATCAGGCCGCACTCGCCTTGCTGCGTTCGAGCGCCTCGCGGATCAGCGGCAGGCGGTCGTTGCCGAAGTACATGTCGGTCTTGCCCACGAAGATCGTCGGTGAGCCGAAGCCACCGCGTGCCACGACCTCTTCCGTGTTGGCCTTGAGTTGGTCCTTGATTGCCTGCTCGGAGATGCCGGCAAAGAACTTCTGCTCGTCGACACCGACCTTCCTGCAGATCTCGGCGAGCACGGCGTCCTGCGAGATGTCCTTGTCGCCGCCCCAATAGGTCTCGAACACGGCAGTGGCGAACGGCACCATGTCTTTCCCCAGCCAGATGCAGCCGCGCATGACCTTCACGCTGTTCACCGGGAACACCGTCGGCGGCATCTTGATCGCGAGGCCGGCCGAGCGCGACCAGTCGGCGAGGTCTTTTTTCATGTAGCGCGCCTTCAGCGGCACCGGCGTCTCGCGCTGCGCGTAGACGCTCGGATTGACCGTGTTGAAGATGCCGCCGACCAGGATCGGCCGCCAGATGATCTCGGCCCCCAGCTCCTTTGCCAGCGGCTGGATGTTGTGGAAGGCGAGGTAGGTCCAGGGGCTGGAACAGTCGAAGAAGAATTCAATCATGGCGTTTCCTTTGCGTCTTGTTTGTCGTGCTCTATCCCCGTCATTGCGAGCGACTTGTCCGCCATAGCTCGAAGAGCGACGGCGGAAGCGAAGCAATCCAGAATCTTTCCGCGGAACCAGTCTGGATTGCTTCGTCGCTTCGCTCCTCGCAATGACGATGGGCGAGCAGCCTACTTCTTTCCCAGCACTTCCCTGGCACGCTGTCCGAACATGATCTTGCGTGATTCCTCGTCGAACGGCTCCTTCACGAACTTGCCGATCGCAAGCCCCGCCTGCACCTGCGGCCTTGCGCGCACCTCGGCGTACCAGCGTTTCACGTTCGGATAGTCATCGAGCGTAAAGCCCTGCGCCTTGTGGGTCATGGTCCAGGGGAAGCAGGCGATGTCCGCGATGGAATAGTCGCCGGCGACGTAGGCGCCGGTCTTGGCCAACTGCCGGTCGAGCACGCCATAGAGCCGCGCGGCCTCGTCACGGTAGCGCTCAATCGCATAAGGGATCTTTTCCGCCGCATAGAGCGCGAAATGGCCGTGCTGGCCGAGCATCGGCCCGAGGCCCGCCATCTGCCACATCACCCATTGGATGGTCGTCGAGCGGCCGCGCAGATCGCTGGCCAGGAAGCGGCCGGTCTTCTCGGCGAGGTAAATCAGGATCGCACCGGTCTCGAACGCCGAGAACGGCGCACCGCCGTCGGCGGGTGCGTGGTCGACCATCGCGGGAATGCGATTGTTGGGGGAGACCGCCAGAAATTCGGGGCTGAACTGCTCGCCGGCGCGGATATTGACGGGCTTCACGTTATAGGGGAGCCCGAGTTCCTCCAGCATGATCGAGATTTTCCAGCCGTTCGGCGTCGGCGCATAAAAGAGGTCGATCATCGCCCTTCCCTGTCGTCGCCAATGGAATAGAGAGCGACTTTTGTTGTTCTGTACCTTGACGTTAAGACATGGCAGGAAGGGGCGCAACACAACCTGCCGGGAGAGCCGCCATGCTGTTTCCAACCACGATCGCCGGCTCCTTGCCGAAGCCGGAATGGCTCGCCGAGCCGAACATGCTCTGGGCACCCTGGAAGTCGCAAGGCGCCGAGCTACTCCGCGCCAAGCGCGACGCGACGTTGCTTGCCGTCAAGGTCCAGGAGGATGCCGGCATCGACATCGTCACGGAGGGCGAGCAGGCCCGCCAGCATTTCGTGCACGGCTTCCTGGAGAAGATCGACGGCATCGATTTCGCCCACAAGGTCGAGATGGGCATCCGCAAGGACCGCTACAAGGCGATGGTGCCGCAGGTGGTCGCGCCGCTTCAGCTCAAGGGTCGTGTTCATGCCGACGAGGCGCGCGTGGCGCGCACGCACACGAAGAAGAAGCTGAAGTTCACCCTGCCCGGCCCGATGACCATCATCGACACGATTGCGGACCGCTACTACGGTGATCGCGTCAAGATGGCCTTTGCCTTCGCCGATCTCCTCAACGAGGAAGCCAAGGCATTGCAGGCCGACGGCGTCGATCTCGTGCAGTTCGACGAGCCCGCCTTCAACGTCTACATGGACGAGGTCAACGACTGGGGCATCAAGGCGCTGGAGCGTGCCGCGCAGGGGCTGACCTGCGCCACCGCCGTGCACATCTGCTACGGCTACGGCATCAAGGCCAACACCGACTGGAAGGAGACGCTCGGCGCGCAGTGGCGGCAATACGAGCAGATCTTTCCGGCGATCGACGCGAGCCCGATCCAGCAGGTCGCAATCGAGTGCCGCAATTCGAAGGTGCCGCTCGACCTGCTCGCGCTGCTCAAGACCAAGATCGTGCAGGCCGGCGTGATCGACGTCGCCAGCGACACGGTGGAGACGGCCGAGGACGTCGTGCAGGTGATCGACGCGGTGTCGAAGTTCGTTCCCAAGAGCAACATCATCGCCACCACCAATTGCGGCATGGCGCCGATGCGGCGGGAGATCGCCGAGGCCAAGCTGATGGCGCTCGGCGCCGGTGCCGCGCTGGCGCGCGAGAAGCTGGGGTGATGGTGCTCCGAACGGCACTCGTCGTCACGGCTCTTGCGGGGATCACATTCGCTGCGCGCGCGGAGGATCGCTCCGTGCTGCTGAATTGCAAGGCCATGGTCGAGCGTGCGTCAAAGGATACGGGTACGGCAACCGAGGCCGAGCTCACCCGCTGCCGCCAGATCATGCGCGAATGGGCGCTGCGCGATGCGCGGACGACGGTGGATGAGCAAGGGCGGCCGCTGAAATAACCCCACGCTCGCTACGCTCCCTCCCGCTTGCGGGGACGGTCAGGCGCGGTGCGCGCTGGGGTGCAGCGTGACCTCATAGCCGGCGCTCATCGCGCGCAGCGTCGACGGCGGGGTCAGCAACTGCGCATCGTCGAGCTTTCGCGCGCCTTCAACATAACCCGCCGTCGACCACAGCAGCGCCCCGCCCCGCATCAGCAGAAAGCTTTCCTCGCCCTGCTGCAGCATCGCGCCGTCTGGAAGCTGCTCGAGCGGCACCAGCAGCGCGTGAAGCCGCTTCTTGCCGTGATCGAGCCGCTCGTGGTGCAGCACCGTGTCGATATCGTGCATGCGAACGTCACGGACGCGGTTGCCCTTCTCCCACGCGGCCCGGAAGCGATTGGCGTCGTCACGGCGGCAGTAGAAGCAGGGGCGATGGCCGGCGGCGAGCGCGGTGGCCTCGTCGAGGAAGAACAGCTCGGTCCAGCTATGCGTCGTCATCACCTCGCGACGGCGGCCGCGGAATTCGCAAACACAGGTGAGCCAGGCCGGCGACGACCACCGCTTCTTGAGCAGCGTCCTGGTCGCGGGATCATGGATGATGCCGCGATTGCCGGTGAACAGGCCACGGTGCGGCGTGGCGATGATGTCGCCGGTCGGCGTGACACGGTTTTGCAGGGGCATGGCCACCTCCACCTGTCATTGCGAGCGAAGCGAGGCAATCCAGAAATGCGTCTGCGGAAATCGTCTGGCTTGCTTCGTCGCTTCCCTCACGCCGCGCCGTCGCGCAGCGGCGGGTGGTAGGACAGCGCGGTGTCCCAGGGGAAGAAGATCCAGGTGTCCTGCGAGACTTCCGTGATGAAGGTGTCGACCAGCGGGCGTCCCTTCGGCTTGGCGTAGACGGTGGCGAAATGCGCATCGGGCAGCATGTCGCGCACCAGCCTGCCGGTCTTGCCGGTGTCGACGAGGTCGTCGACGATCAGAAGCCCCTTGCCGGTGCCGCCGCCGAGCTTCATCGCCGCCTCGGACATGCCCTTGAGGACCTGGAGCTCGCCCTGCTTGTCGTGGTCGTAGCTGGCGATGCAGACCGTATCGATGATGCGGACACCGAGCTCGCGCGCCACGATCGCGGCCGGCACCAGCCCGCCGCGGGTGATCGCGATGACGGCGTGGAACGGGCCGACCTCGTTGAGCCGCCAGGTCAGCGCCCGGCAGTCGCGGTGGAACTGGTCCCACGAAACAGGAAAGGCCTTGCCGGCCCGCTCCTGCGCGCTCAGTTCCGGTGCTTCGCCAGCCATTGTTGTCTCCTGCCAATCTTCATCCGGCAGCCATTCTGCTACCGGGTGATGTTCAATCCCGCCAGCATTTCCTTCACCGCCGCCATCGCCGCTGCCAGCTTGTCCGCGTCGCGCGAGCGCACCACCAGATTGGTGTTCGGCTTCTGATCTTCGTCCATGAACGGATAGCTGCCGATGATGGTGTCGGGATGGGCGGCGGCGATCGCGCGCAGCGGGCTGCCGATGTCACCTTCGCGCGCATTGGCGCGGACCGATTCGGAGAGCATGCGCACGCCCGACTTCAGCTTGGGCGAGACGATGTCCATCATCGCCTGCATGATCGAGGGCACGCCGGCCATCACGATGACGTTGCCGATCTTGAAGCCGGGGGCGAGGATGGTCGCGCTCTGGATCAGCTCGGCGCCATCGGGGATGCGGGCCATGCGCAGGCGGGCCTCGTTGAGGTCCTGCTCGCTCCAGCGCTCGCGGAAGCGGGCGACGACCTCCGGATGGTGGTCGATGCCGACGCCGAACGCCTTGGCGACGCTGTCGGCGGTGATGTCGTCATGGGTTGGCCCGATGCCGCCGGTGGTGAAGACATAGGCGTAGCGATGCCGCAGTGCATCCAACGCCGCGATGATGTCGTCCTCGTCGTCGGAGACGACCCGGACTTCCTTCAGGTCGATGCCGATATTGGTCAGGTATTCGGCGATGAAGCCGATATTCTTGTCCTTGGTGCGGCCGGACAGGATTTCATCCCCGATGACCAGAATGCCCGCCGTGACGATGTCGCTCATACCTTAAGTCCCTCACCTGTCGGCCCGACTTTGCCGAGGTAACGCGTTGAAGTCACGCGGTTTTGCTGCCGAAATAAGCAGTCCTCAGCCATTTTTTGAGGCACCCTCCCGGCTGTCCCCGGCAAATGCCACAACTCCATGCTTATCGCGCTGGCCCGGCCCTTGCTACCTCCTCAGAGTCATGCACTCTTGCCGCATGGCCAGGACGTTGCGGTCTTCACCAAGGCCTGACGACCTGTCGAATGGCGCAACGCCTTGCGGAGACAAGTCGGGATCTATGGCAGTCGCGTTTGATGAAATGAACATTCCCGGCGGGGACCTTCGCCCCGCCTATCAGGAGCTGGCGCGCTGGCTCAAGGAGACGCCTCCCGAGGCGCTCGAATATCGCCGCCAGGAGGCCGAGCTCCTGTTCCGCCGCATCGGCATCACCTTTGCCGTCTATGGCGATTCCGAATCCACCGAGCGCCTGATCCCCTTCGACGTGATCCCGCGAATCATGTCCGGCAAGGAATGGGCACTGCTGGAGAAGGGCCTGAAGCAGCGCGTGCGCGCGCTCAACATGTTCCTGCGCGACATCTATCATGGCCGCGACATCCTGCGCGCCGAGATCGTGCCCGACGACCTGATCTTCCAGAACCCGGTGTTCCGCCCCGAGATGAACGGCCAGCAGGTGCCGCACGACGTCTACGTGCACATCGCCGGCATCGACATCGTCCGGATCGATGCCGAGGACTTCATCGTGCTGGAGGACAATGCCCGTACGCCGTCGGGTGTGTCATACATGCTGGAAAACCGCGAGATCATGATGCGGTTGTTTCCGGACTTGTTCGCCCGCCACAGGGTGGCGCCGGTCGAACGCTATCCGGACGAGCTGCTTTCCGCCCTGCGTTCGGTGGCGCCGCAAGGCGCCTCCGGTGAGCCGACCGTCGCCCTGCTCACGCCCGGCGTCTACAACTCGGCCTACTACGAGCACTCCTTCCTTGCCGACAAGCTCGGCATCGAACTGGTCGAAGGCCGCGATCTCATCGTCAAGAACAACGAAGTGTTCATGCGAACGACCGAGGGGGTGAAGCGGATCGACGTGATCTATCGCCGCGTCGACGACGATTTCATCGACCCCCTCACCTTCCGCCCCGACTCCGTGCTCGGCGTGCCCGGGCTGATGTCGGCTTATGCGGCCGGCAACATCACGCTCGCCAACGCAGTCGGCACCGGCATCGCCGACGACAAGGCGATCTACTCCTACATGCCGGACATCGTGAAATTCTATCTCGGCGAGGAGCCGATCCTGAAGAACGTGCCGACCTGGCGCTGCCGCGAGCCGAAGGACCTTGCCTATGTGCTCGACAATCTCGGCGAGCTCGTCGTCAAGGAAGTCCACGGCTCCGGCGGCTACGGCATGCTGATCGGCCCTGCCGCGACGAAAGCGACGATCGAGGCCTTCCGCGAAAAGCTCAAGCGCGAGCCGGAAGGTTTTATCGCGCAGCCGACGCTGGCGCTCTCGACCTGCCCGACCTGTACGGCAAGCGGCCTCGCGCCACGCCACGTCGACCTGCGGCCCTTCGTGCTCACCGGCAGCAAGAGCACCACAATCGTGCCCGGCGGGCTGACACGGGTCGCGCTCAAGGAAGGCTCCCTGGTGGTGAATTCGAGCCAGGGCGGCGGCACCAAAGACACCTGGATCCTGGACGAGTAGTCAGATGCTGTCGCGTACCGCCGAAAACCTCTACTGGCTCGCCCGCTATGTCGAACGGGCCGAATATCTCGCGCGCACCATCGATGCGACGCTGCGCGTCACCGCGCTTCCCGCCGCCTATATCGGCAAGACCAATGAATGGGACTCGGCGCTTCTCACCGCCGGCGTCGCCGCGAGCTTCTATCAGCAATATGAAGTCGCCAACGAGCACAACGTCGTCGACTACCTCTCGTTCTCGGCAAGCAATCCATCATCGATCCGGAACTGCATCGAGGCGGCGCGGCTGAACTCGCGCTCGGTGCGCACCGCGCTCACCAGCGAGATGTGGGACACCATCAACTCGGCCTGGATCGAACTCCAGGAGGTCTGGAGCAAGGGCACCTCTACGCGCGAGGATCTCGCCAAATTCCTGCGCTTCGTGCAGGAGACTTCGCTGCGCTTCGACGGCTCGGCCTACCGGACCATGCTGCGCAACGACGCCTACTGGTTCTCGCGGATGGGCGTTCATCTGGAGCGCGCCGACAACACCGCGCGCATTCTCGACGTGAAGTACCACGTGCTGCTGCCCGAGGAGGAGCATGTCGGCGGCCCGCTCGACTTCTATCAGTGGAGTTCGATCCTGCGCTCGGTCTCGGCGCTGACGGCCTATCACTGGGTCTATCGCGAGACGCTGAAGCCGTGGCTGATTGCGGACCTGCTCATCCTCAACGACACGCTGCCGCGCTCGCTGGCAAGCTGCTACGGCAATCTCGTGCGCAACCTCGACCAGATCGGCGTCGCCTATGGCCGCCAGGGCCCCGCCCAGCGCCACGCCCGCGGCATCCGCAACCGGCTGGAACACAGCAATATGAACGACATTTTCCAGCATGGCGTGCATGAATTCATTCAGGAATTCATCACGGACAATTCCAGGCTGGGCGAAATCATCACGAAGCAGTATTTGATCTGATGTCCCCCGGCTGACGAAAACGGGATATCGTCATGGCCGGGCTTGTCCCGGCCATCCACGTTCTTGCTTTTGCGCGGCGAGGAAGATCGTGGATGCCCGGGACAAGCCCGGGCATGACGAGCTTCTTCGCAATAGGCAGCGGGTCTAACCACTAACTTCACGGTCCACCATGCGCCTGCGAATCCTGCACACCACGACCTATCGCTACGAGCCGCCGGCCACGAGCGTGATCCAGATCCTGCGCATGACGCCCGGCAGCCATGACGGGCAATATGTGGCGGAGTGGCAGATCGACGTCTCGACCGACACCAAGCTCGACACCCATGAGGACGCCTTCGGCAACGTCACCCATGTGCTGTCCTGCGGACCCGTCGGCGACATCAAGATCACCGCCGAGGGCCTGATCGAGACCCACGACACCGGCGGCGTGCTGCGCGGCGCCGACGAGCGCTTTCCGGCCGGCATGTTCTTGCGGGCCACCGACCTCACCACCGTCAATCCGGCGATGACGGCGGTCGCGCGGCAGTTGCGCAGCGAGGCCGAGAGCGACACGCTCGGCTTCCTGCACACGCTGATGACGCAAATCAGCGATCACATGACCTTCGACGAGGATCCGACCAACAGCGGCACCTCGGCGGCCGAAGCGTTCACGCTCAAGCGCGGCGTCTGCCAGGACTACGCGCATATCTTCATCGCCTGCGCCCGCAGCGGCGGCGTGCCGGCGCGCTTCGTCTCCGGCCATTTCCTGCGCTCGGACGGCACGGTGCACCAGGATGCCGGCCATGCCTGGGCGGAAGCTTACGTCGACGGTCTCGGCTGGGTCGGCTTCGATCCCGCCAACTGCATCTGCACCACCGACGCCCATGTCCGCGTTGCGATCGGGCTCGACTATCTCGGCGCAGCCCCCGTGCGCGGCACCCGCTATGGCGGCGGCGCGGAGACGCTGACGGTGGCCGTGAAGGTCGAGCAGGCCGGCCGCGGCGGGCAATCGCAGTCCCAGTCACAGCGGCAGAGCTAGGCGCTGCGGTATCTCGTCACGAGGCATCTGCGGCGCAATCACGTCGCAGCGTTACAGCTGTAATCGACGACGGCCCGCGCTGAAACCGTCCCGTAGCGCCATCTCTTCAACCTCCGTTGTGATCCGTTTCCGCAACAGAGGTTGAGACAGATGCGGCTTCACGACAAGAACAAGAAGCATTCCGTGCCCCTGCGCGATCCCCACCAAGACATGCTTGCGGGGATCCGGGAGTTGGCTCCCGAGATCAAGGCCCGCGCCGCCGAGATCGAAGCCGCACGCCGCGTCCCGCCCGACCTCGTGGAACGGCTGCGGTCGATCGGGCTCTTCCGGATGTTCGTTGCGCGGAGCCATGGCGGGCTGGAGCTGGATTTTCCGGCCGGACTGGAGGTCATCAAGGCACTGGCCCGTCTCGACGGCTCGATCGGCTGGATCGCGACTGTCGCCGGAGCCAGCAGCCTCTTCGTCGCAGCGTCACCCCCGGAATTGTACCAGCGCATCTATCAGGACGGACCCGATACGGCGATCTGCGGCTCATCCCAACCGGGTGGAACGGCAGAGCGCGTGGCCGACGGTTATCGCGTCAAGGGCCGCTGGCCGTTCGCCAGCGGTTGCACGCACGCCGACTGGATCGGCGGGTTCTGCATTGTCACCGAAAATGGCAAGCCGGTCCCCGGCCCGCAGGGCAAGCCGCTGCTTCGCGTCGTTGTGTTGCCGGCGCGCGACTGGGAGATCGAGGACACTTGGCACGCGGCGGGGCTCAAGGGCACCGGCAGCCATCACGTCACGCTGCGGGAGACGCTGGTTCCCGAGGCCAATTTCTTCGATCTCGATGCCGCCCCGCGCCAGTCGGGTCCGCTCTATCGGGCGCTGCGCCAATGGCTGCCATTGGTGCACGGCGCATTCACGGTAGGCATGGCCGAGGGCACCGTCGATGACCTGCTCGCGCTGGCGGGCACCGGAAGGCAGCAATTGTACGCGGCCGTGCCGATGCGGGAGTCCGAGATCTTCCAGTACGATCTCGGCCGGATCTCCGCCGACCTCGGGGCCGCGCAAGCGTTTCATGAGGTCCAGGCCGCCAGCCACTGGCGTCACGCGCTGGCGGGAACGCTGAACGACGAAGACCTCATGATCGAGGGGTCCCGGTCCGCGACCTGGCTCGCCACGACCTGCGTCGGCATCGCGGATGCCTGCTTTGCGCTGGCCGGCGCCAGCGTGGTCTATGACAGTTCGCCGCTGCAGCGGCGCCTGCGCGACCTTCACGTCGCAGCTCAGCACGCTCACGCGCAGCAGCGGCAATATGTCGACGTCGGCAAGCTGGCCTTGCGTCGTGCGGCCGGACATGCCGGCTGAGCGCTCGAGCCGTGCTACACTCGCGGGATCAGACCTGACCCCGCGAGGTACCCCATGGCGACCGTAAAGCTGCTTTCGGACGATGAACTCTCCGCCGAGGCGCGCGCCGTTTTCGACGATATCCGCAAGGTGCGGAAGTCGGACTTCGTCAACAATTTCTGGCGCGCGCTGGCGCATGATCCGAAGACGCTGCGGCGGACTTGGGAGAGCATCAAGGAGGTGATGGCACCCGGCGCGCTCGATCCCAAGATCAAGGAAATGCTCTATGTCGCAGTCTCGATCGCGCATGGCTGCAGCTATTGCATCCATTCGCACACCGCGGGCGCACGGGCCAAGGGCATGACCGAGGCCGAATATGGCGAGATGCTCGCCATCGTCGGCATGGCCGCGGAGACCAACCGGCTGGTCACGGCGCTCGGCGTCCCCGTCGACGAGGCGTTTCTCGTCGATGCCGCTGACTGAGCGGCAGAGATAGCTGTTTCGCCGGAGAATGACGACCTCCCCCGGGGAATCGGGGGTTTCATGCCTCCCCGAAATTGGCTAGTAATTCCGCGCAAACGCGTTCGGGGACGGGAAATGACCTATTGTTGCGGAATCCTGGTTCGGGACGGTCTGGTGATGATCGCCGACACCCGAACCAATGCCGGGCTCGACAATGTCTCGACCTTCCGCAAGCTCCACATCTTCTCCAAACCCGGCGACCGCATCATGGCGATCGCCAGCGCCGGTAACCTCGCCATCAGCCAGTCGGTGCTGTCGACGCTGACCGAAGGCCTGGAGGACCCCACCACGGGCGAGGTCGAGACGCTGATGAACGCGCCGACCATGTTCCAGGCCGCCCAGCGCATCGGTCGGGCGATCCGGGCGGTGCACGCGACCGAAGGACCGGCGCTGCGATCCGAAGACGTCTCCTTCGACGTCTCCTTCCTCTTCGGCGGCCAGATCAAGGGCGCGCGCATGCGCCTGTTCATGGTCTACACCGCCGGCAATTTCATCGAGTGCACCACGGACACGCCCTACCTGCAGATCGGCGAGCACAAATACGGCAAGCCGGTGCTCGACCGCGCCATGCATTACGACGTCGAGCTGTACGAGGCGCTGAAGACCGGCCTGATCTCGATGGACTCGACCATGCGCTCCAATCTCGGCGTCGGCCTGCCGATCGACGTGCTGGTGGTGCGTAGCGATGCCTGCGATGCCGATCTCAACCACCGCATCGAGGCCGGCGAGCCCTATTTCCACGACCTCCGTTCGCGCTGGTCGGCGGCCCTGCGCGCGGCGCATCAGAACATTCCGCGGCCGCCCTACAAGAACGAAAAAGAACCAAAAACCTGACAGCCAACTTGAAGAGAGAAAAGGCAGGAAACGATGAGTGAAGCAAACAAGATCGCAGTGGTGACGGGCGCGGGCACCGGTGTCGGGCGCGCGGCGTCGCTGGCGTTGATGAACATCGGCTTCACCGTGGTGCTGGTCGGGCGCCGGCTCGACATGCTCGAGGAGACCGCAAAGCTCGGCCCCGCAGGCAAGAGCCTGTGCGTCACCGCGGACATGACCAAGCCGGACTCCATTGCCGCGCTGTTCGACAAGGTGAAGGCGACCTACGGCCGGCTCGACGTGCTGTTCAACAATGCCGGCATGGGCGCGCCGGCGGTGAACTTCGAGGATCTCAGCCTCGAGCAGTGGCAGGCGGTGGTGAACACCAACCTCACCGGCCCGTTCCTGTGCACCCAGCACGCCTTCCGCATCATGAAGGACCAGAGCCCGCGCGGCGGCCGCATCATCAACAACGGCTCGATCTCGGCGCACGCGCCGCGTCCGTTCTCGGCGGCCTACACCTCGACCAAGCATGCCATCACGGGCCTCACCAAGGCCTCCAACCTCGACGGCCGCATGTACGACATCGCGGTCGGCCAGGTCGACATCGGCAATGCCGCCACGCCCATGACCGATCGCATGGTCAACGGCCCCGGCGTGCTGCAGCCCGACGGCACCACCAAGCACGAGCCGCGCATGGACGCCAAGGCGGTCGGCGACGCCGTCGCCTACATGGCCGGCCTGCCGCTCGATGCCAACGTGCTGACGATGACCGTCATGGCCACCAAGATGCCGTTTGTCGGACGGGGCTGAAGACCTCTCTTCCCTCTCCTCGCTTGCGGGGAGAGGGCCTGACTCAAAAAACTGAAAAACAACCCCATGCACAGTAGGCGTCAAGGCGCCGCGAAGTCTCCCCGCAAGCGGGGTGAGACGGAATAAGTCCTGGCCCCGCCTCGACAATCGTCCTTACACGCGCGCAGAGCCGGGAAACAGCGAGAAAGCATGTCACAATCCCGAACTAAGGTATGAGCCACCTAGGGTAGAGCCATAATCCCGGCCATTACCCGGCGGCTCCGCAAATCGTTCGGAACGGTACAAATGGGTTTGGACATATATCATCTTCACATCGACGATGACGTCACTGATTTTCCTGTCATCATCGACGTCGAGCAGGCTCAACTTCAGAAGATCGTTCAATTCAGCCGCAAGAAAACAAATCAGTATATCGACTTTGAGCGGCTTCTTTCCGATCACGGATTCTCCGCGCGAGACTACTATCAAGCCCTTCATCAACGGGAGCTGTCAGGGATCGGAAAATTCTCCGACAGCTTTTATTTCTGCCCCACAGGCGAATCGGATCCGATGAACCCGACCCAGACGGGTCTATACTTTACCGACAAGAGAAGCTTTTTCGCGCCGAAGCCGCAACTGCCGCCAAATGTCTTGAAGAGATTGAAGACCTTCAAGATCAAGCAGTATCCGATGATCGATAGATTGGAGGATGTCGTCTACACCAAACAGATCGGGTATCAAAGAAACGCCGTCGCTGACGCCTTTTTCAACGAATTCCTCCCGGACGGGATGTTCGTTGAAAAGTCGTACGCGCAGAGAATATTCGAACTAACGATTGCTGAGGCACAGCAGGATTTCCGAACCAGCTTTCTCGACAACTGGGACGACCAACGCAGTCTCGTCGTGGTCTCCTGGTGAGAGACCACGCCTCCACGGTAGCAGTCTGGATTGCTTCGCTGCGCTCGCAATGACGGATGATAGAGCGGAGCCCTACTCCAAGCTCTCCACCTGCCGCAGCGCCGGAAACAGCTTCATCCACAGCAGCGCGACCGCGACGGTGCAGACGCCGCCGAGCACGGCCGCAGGCATCGCGCCGAGCAGCGCGGCTGCGACGCCGCTCTCGAACTGGCCGAGCTGGTTGGAGGCGTTGATGAAGAGGAAGTTCACCGCGCCGACCCGGCCGCGCATCTCGTCGGGGGTTGAGAGCTGCACCAGCGAGAAGCGGATCACGACGCTGATCGTGTCGGCGGCGCCCAGAACCGCGAGCGACAACACCGACAGCCACATCCACGACGACAGCGCGAACACGACCGTGGCGACGCCGAACACGATCACAGCCTGGAACATGCGCAGGCCCACATGCCGCGAGATGGCGTGACGCGCGAGCACCATGGTCATCAGCAGCGCACCGACCGCGGGCGCGGCGCGCAAGATCCCGAGCCCCATCGGGCCGGTCTGGAGGATGTCGCGGGCATAGATCGGCAACAGAGCGGTGACGCCGCCGAACAGCACGGCAAACAGATCGAGCGAGATGGTGCCGAGGATCGCCGGATTGCTGCGGATGAAGCGGACGCCGGCGAAGATGTTGTCGGCGTCCGTCCCCTCCTTGGAGACCGCCTGCGGGCGCGGCCGGATGAAGCCAGTCAAAATCATCCCGAGAATCCAGAACAGCAGCATCACGGCATAGGCAAGATGCGGCGCGACCGCATAGGCAAAGCCGCCGAGCGCCGGACCCGTGATGGTCGCGACCTGCCCCGCGCCGCTCGCGACTGCGGTTGCGCGCTGGAGCGATCCCTGCGGCGCGATCAGCGGCAAGAGAGCCGCAGTGGTCGGGCTCTCGAAGGCGCCGGCAATGCCGAGCACGAAGGTCGCGATGAAGATCTGCACCTCGCTGACCAGGCCGAGATAGGTGATGATTGCGAGATAGAGCGCGGTGGCGGCTTCCACGAGCTGGCAGAGCTGGACCACGCGCTTGCGCTCGAAACGGTCGGCGGCGTGGCCGGCGACGAACACCAGAAGCGCGGTGGGCAGGAACTGCACGAGGCCGACCATGCCGAGATCGAAGGCCGAGCCGGTGAGATCATAGATCTGCCAGCCGATCGCGACCGCCGCGATCTGGCTGGAAAAGCGCGACAGGCTGCGCGAAAGCAGGAAGAACAGGAATGCGCGGTGGGAGAGAAGTGCGCGGGCGGTGACCGGCGGATTCGAGGATATCGGCTGCTCTGTCATCGCCTCTTGGGTCACGCTTGGACCGTCCGCCCCCTGATTTCGACCCGCCCCGCGTGGCTGACGCAGGCCTGCTTGTCAACAGCGGGCGGCTCCGGCGGCCTTCCGGCATTGCGTTTGCAACGCACGCGCGGCCATAATCATTGAGGGTTTGGGGACATCATGCTTCGGCTGCAATCGGCACTCGGCGTTTTCGCATTGCTATTGATCGCCTGGGTGCTGAGCGAGAATCGCCGCGCAGCCTCGGCTCGCCAAGCAGCGATCGGGCTTGTCGCAACCTTCGTCACCGCGGTCGTGCTCCTGAAGGTGCCCGTCGTCGCGCGCGCCTTCGGCGCCATCAACGACGCGGTCGGCGCGATCTCGGCGGCCTCGCGCGCCGGCTCCTCCTTCGTGTTCGGCTATGTCGGAGGCGGTCCCCTGCCCTTCGATCTGAAGGTGCCGGGCGCCGATTTCATCCTGGCGTTCCAGGCGCTGCCGATCGTGCTGGTCATGAGCGTGCTGACGACGCTCTTGTTCTACTGGCGCGTGCTGCCGCCGGTCGTGCGCGGCATGGCCTGGCTGCTGGAGCGGACGCTGGGCGTCGGCGGCGCGGTCGGGCTCTCGACCGCGGCCAACATCTTCCTCGGCATGGTCGAGGCGCCGCTGTTCGTGCGGCCCTATCTGGCGCAGATGACCCGCAGCGAATTGTTCCTGGTAATGACCGGCGGCATGGCCGGCATCGCCGGCACGGTGCTGGTGCTCTATGCGACGCTGCTGGCGCCGCTCATTCCCGATGCCGCCGCGCATTTCGTCATCGCCTCCGTGCTGGGCGCGCCGGCCGCGATCCTCGTCAGCCTGATCATGGTGCCGGAGACGTCAGACAAGCGCACCGGCGGCGCGCTGGAGGATCCTGAGATGGACGTCTCCGGCCCGATGGATGCGATCGTCAAGGGGACGAGCGCGGGGATCGAACTGCTGATCAACATCGTCGCCATGCTGCTGGTGCTGGTGGCACTGGTCTATCTCGTCAATGCCGTCCTCGGACTGCTGCCCAATATCGGCGGCGCCGCGATCTCGCTGCAACGCCTGCTCGGCCTCGTGATGGCGCCGGTGTGCTGGCTGATGGGATTGCCCTGGGACCAGGCGGTGACCGCCGGCAGCCTGATGGGCACCAAGACCGTGCTCAACGAGCTGATCGCCTATGTCGACTTCTCGAAACTGCCGCCCGATACGCTCGATCCGCGCTCGCGCCTGATCATGCTCTACGCAATGTGCGGCTTCGCCAATTTCGCCAGCCTCGGCATCATGATCGGCGGCTTAGGGGTGATGGCGCCGGAGCGGCGCGAGGAGATCAACGCGCTCGGGCTGAAATCGATCGTCTCGGGAACGCTGACGACGTGCCTGATGGGCGCGGTCGTGGGGGTGTTGAGTTAGGCTCTCTCCACCCGTCATTGCGAGCGAAGCGAAGCAATCCAGACCGTCTCCGCGGAAAGATTTCTGGATTGCTTCGTCGCCAGCGCAAAATTGCTTCGCAATTTTGTCGCGGGCTCCTCGCAATGACGGCGGAAAGACCGCGCCTACGCCTTCAACTCCACCGTCCTGAACTCCGCCGGCAGGATCACCTCCAGCAGCTCCACGTCATCCGAATAATCCAGGATCATGTGCTTGATCTTCGGCGGCTGGGTCCAGGCGCTGCCTTCCTTCATCAAGGTCTCGCCCTGGCCGTCCATGTAGGTCTTCACCCAGCCCTTGAGCACGTAGACCATCTGGAATTCGACGTCGTGGAAGTGCAGCTTCGACACCTCGTTCGGATCGCAGGGGCCTTGCAGGCGGATCACGTGGGCTTGCGCGAGGCCGTGGCTGGCTTCGGCGATGCCGAGGTCGCGATACTTGGCGTAGACGCGCAGGCCGTCGGCCTTGAAGTCTTCCTCGCGGTGATGGCTGATGGCGATGCGCTGCTTGGGACGAGCGGGCTTTTTCGGAGCGGCCTTCGCCGGTGTCGTGCGCGCCTTTGCCTTCACCGCCTTGCGCGCCGAGGATCGTGCCACGGCCTTGGCTCCGCTCCGCTTCTTCACCGCGGCCTGGGCTGCACTGCGCGATTTTGTTTTCTTGGCCATGGGCCGCCTCCCTGTTGTTATAGGCGGAAGCTAGCACAGAACGAGATATCGTAGGGTGGGCAAAGCGAAAGCGTGCCCACCATTGCCAGATGCAATCGTGGAGAGATGGTAGGCACGGCGCGAGCGCGCCTTTGCCCACTCTACGATGCCGGCGCGCTGTTCAATGCAGCCGGAACACGCCATCCACGGCGCGCAGCTCGGCCGGCTTGATCAGCTTGGAATGCGCGACGGTCACCGAATGGAGCGGACCGTCGAGCTTCTCCTGCCAGAACGCCAGGAAATCCTTCAGCGCCGGAAATTTCGGAAACATGTCGTAGTTCTGCCAGACGTAGGTCTGGAGAAGCGAGGGATGATCGGGCATCCGATAGAGAATTTGCGCCGTCGTCAGCCCGTAACCCAAAAGCTGTTTCCGGAAATCTTCGGAAACGCCCCCACTCCGCAAGCCCATGCCAACCTCCTTTGCAGGAGCGCATTCAAGGGGCGGCTTGGTCGGTGTGCGCCTTACGAGCCACCCGGTACTGATGCGCTCACATGAGAGAAATGTGACGCAAACTGACAATCCATCTCAAGCCTAAAAGTTTAACAAGCTGTTGAAATTCAATGCTTTAGCAGCAGAGGCGGCTCCGTGCTAATACGGTCACCGGGCGGGTTAACGATGGTAAAGAGATTCTGGCACCCGGGCCTTCAGAGTGCCGATTTTTCTGCTAGAAGCCCTTGCCCCCGCAAAATTCCTGTCCTATTTCAGCCTCGCCTGTGCTAGCACTCGCGGGCACAGACTGCTAACGCCAAAAAATTCCCATACCGTGCAACTACTTAGGAGGACTGCATGAAATTCCGTCCGCTTCACGACCGCGTCGTGGTCAAGCGTATCGACGCAGAAGAGAAGACCGCCGGCGGCATCATCATTCCCGACACTGCCAAGGAAAAGCCCTCGCAGGGCGAAGTCGTCGCCGTCGGCCCCGGTGGCCGCGACGAAGCTGGCAAGCTGATCCCGATCGACCTGAAGGTCGGCGACCGCGTGCTGTTCGGCAAGTGGTCCGGCACTGAAGTCAAGATCGACAACGTCGACCTGCTGATCATGAAGGAAAGCGACATCATGGGCGTCCTCGACGTCCCCGCTTCCAAGAAGAAGGCGGCCTAAGAGCCCCCTCTCCCCACCAGCTAAACACCTAAGGAAAAATCCAGATGTCAGCTAAAGAAGTCAAATTCGGCGTCGATGCACGCGACAAGATGCTGCGTGGCGTCGACATCCTCGCCAACGCCGTCAAGGTGACGCTCGGCCCCAAGGGCCGCAACGTCGTCCTCGACAAGTCGTTCGGCGCTCCCCGCATCACCAAGGACGGCGTCACCGTCGCCAAGGAGATCGAGCTCGACGACAAGTTCGAGAACATGGGCGCGCAGATGGTGCGCGAAGTCGCCTCCAAGTCGGCTGACGCGGCCGGCGATGGCACCACCACCGCAACCGTGCTCGCGGCTGCGATCGTTCGTGAAGGCGCAAAGTCGGTTGCCGCCGGCATGAACCCGATGGACCTGAAGCGTGGTATCGACCTGGCCGTGGAAGCCGTGGTCGCCGACCTCGTCAAGAACTCCAAGAAGGTCACCTCGAACGACGAGATCGCCCAGGTCGGCACCATCTCCGCCAACGGCGATGCCGAAATCGGCAAGTTCCTCTCCGACGCCATGAAGAAGGTCGGCAACGAGGGTGTCATCACCGTCGAGGAAGCCAAGTCGCTCGAGACCGAGCTCGACGTCGTCGAGGGCATGCAGTTCGACCGCGGCTACATCTCGCCCTACTTCGTCACCAACGCCGACAAGATGCGCGTTGAGATGGACGACGCCTACATCCTCATCAACGAGAAGAAGCTCTCCTCGCTGAACGAGCTGCTGCCGCTGCTCGAGGCCGTGGTGCAGACCGGCAAGCCGCTGGTCATCGTCGCCGAGGACGTCGAAGGCGAAGCGCTTGCGACCCTCGTCGTGAACCGTCTGCGCGGTGGTCTGAAGGTCGCGGCCGTCAAGGCTCCGGGCTTCGGCGATCGCCGTAAGGCCATGCTGCAGGACATCGCGATCCTGACCGGCGGCCAGGCGATCTCGGAAGATCTCGGCATCAAGCTCGAGAACGTCACGCTCAACATGCTCGGTCGCGCCAAGAAGGTGATGATCGACAAGGAGAACACCACGATCGTCAACGGCGCCGGCAAGAAGGCCGACATCGAGGCGCGCGTGGCCCAGATCAAGGCGCAGATCGAGGAGACCACCTCGGACTACGACCGTGAGAAGCTCCAGGAGCGTCTCGCCAAGCTCGCAGGCGGCGTCGCGGTGATCCGCGTCGGCGGCGCGACCGAGGTCGAGGTGAAGGAGCGCAAGGATCGCGTTGATGACGCGATGCATGCGACCCGCGCGGCGGTCGAGGAAGGCATCGTCCCGGGCGGCGGCGTCGCCCTGCTCCGTGCCTCCGAGCAGCTCAAGGGTCTGCGCACCAAGAACGACGACCAGAAGACCGGCGTCGAGATCGTGCGCAAGGCGCTGTCGGCTCCCGCTCGCCAGATCGCGATCAACGCCGGTGAAGACGGTTCGGTGATCGTCGGCAAGATCCTGGAGAACAAGACCTACGCTTACGGCTTCGACTCCCAGACCGGCGAGTACGTCAACCTGGTCACCAAGGGCATCATCGACCCGACCAAGGTGGTCCGTACCGCGATCCAGAACGCAGCCTCGGTTGCCGCGCTCCTGATCACCACGGAAGCCATGGTTGCCGAGCTGCCCAAGAAGGGCGGCGCCGGTCCGGCGATGCCCCCGGGCGGCGGCATGGGCGGCATGGACTTCTGATCCAGCCGTTCAGATACGATACGGAATGCGAAACCCCGGCAGCGATGCCGGGGTTTTTGTTTTGGGGCGGCGCCCCGATGCAACGCCTTGTGGCGACCTGCGAGCGCACCTACAATTCAAAGGTGTATCCTTCGGATCACTAATGCTGCAGGATCCCGTGGAGCCCTGACGAGAATTGCAATGCCGCACCGCAAGATACGTCCGCTGCTGGCAGCCCTTGTCATCATCTCCGCTGCGGGCCTTTCCGCGCCGACGCCCCTAGACGCGGCGGACAACAATGACGCGATTGGGAAGATGGAAGGGACATGGCCGGATTGGCTTCCGCGAGCCGAGCAATGCCCCGCTGACTCCATGCCGGCGAACGCGGGCGCACCTGCTTTTTCGATCGAAGGATGCTCGGCTGCGGCGGAGCAGTGCCTTGATCGCTGTCGGGCGGGCAACGCGAGCGACTGCTACGCAGCCGCACTCGTCGTCCAGCGGATGATCAAGACCGGGCCGCTCTCCGATGCGCTGTTTCTGAGGGCCTGCAAGCTCGGCGTTGCTTCAGGCTGTACGAACGTTGCCGCCAGCATGGAAGACAGCGGCGACTATGCCTGTCCCAATCGGACGTATGAACTGGCATGCGGCCGAGACGATCCCTGGGCATGCACGATGATGGGATTTCACTTGATCAAAGGTATCGGCGTCGAAAAGAACAACGACCGGGCGCGGCGTTTCTTGGCGAAATCCTGCCGCTTTGGCGACACGGACGAAGCCTGCGCAAACGCGAAGGCCTTTCTGAAAGAGATTGGCGACTGAAGGGCTCGGCCCGACGACCTTCGGGAAACGAACCTTGCGGACGAATGAATTCCGGGCTCGGCGCTACGCGCCGCCCCGGAATGACGGCGGCGCCCCTCACCACACCTTCCCCAGCCGCTCCATGTGCGGCTCGCCGTCTTCGTCGAGCGACCAGATGATCCGCGTCACCTTGCCGATGAGATTGTCCATCGGGATGAAACCCATCACTGACATCAGCCGGCTGTCGGACGAGTTGTCGCGGTTGTCGCCGAGCGCGAAGAAATGGCCGGGGGGCACTGTGAAGACGTCCGTGTTGTCGAGATAACCGTTGTCGACGCAGTCGTAGGTTATGTAGGACGCGCCGCTCGGCAGCGTCTCGCGCCAGCGCTTGACCTTCGCGCCATCATCGGTGCCGCAGGCAGAACCCGCGGGCACCTCCTTCAGAGGGACGCGCGTCACGGGGCGATCGTTCAGGATGAGTTGCCCCTTCCGCATCTGGATGCGGTCGCCTGGCAACCCGACCACGCGCTTGACATAGTCGGCCGAAGTCCCCTTCGACGAGCGGAATACGACGACGTCGCCGTGTTCCGGATCGGCGGCCCGGAAGCGGCCCGAGATCCATGACGGCGCGAACGGAAAGGAATAGCGGCCGTAGCCATAGGCATATTTTGCGGCGAAGACGTAGTCGCCGACGACCAGCGTCGGGGTCATCGAGCCGGAAGGAATGTTGAACGGCTGATACAGGAAGAAGCGAAACAGGAACGGCGGCGACCACAGCACCGGGATCAACAGGATCAGGACGACGATCGCTTTCCATTCCCGCGGCCGGGCCGTAGGGCCGATCGTTTGCTGAAGAGTGGTCATTCGCTTGCCATGATCGAGATTGTGGTCGTCACCGTGAGATTACGCAACCTTCGCGCGCGTGCAATACCCACTCATGGTTTGGTCGCACAGGCGCGCGCACGCGTTCATCGCAAGCGTCGACAATGAACATGTGAAGGGCCGCCCGTGGGCGGCCCTTCTGCTTCATGCGCTCTCGGGCGCCTTCAGGCGCACGAGCCGGGTCAGGAGGGCATCGAGGCCCTCGCCGTTGCCGGCGTGGAGGTCGATGCGGCCGACCTTCTCGACCAGCCGCTCCAGCGACTCCAGCTCCTTGAGCCGCAGCAGCAGGGGGTTCTCCTCCATCAGGCGGGCGGTGTTCAGGAGCGAACGCGTCGCCGCGGTCTCCTCCTGCCGGCGGATCAGGTTCGCCTTCGCGACCCGCTCCGCCTCCACCACCTTGTTCACCAGCTCCCGGATCTCGCCGGGCAGGATCACGTCCTTGACGCCGAGCTCGGTTACCTCCACGCCGGACTCTGCGACGCGTGCCCGCACATAGTCGCGCAGCTCTGCATCCAGCGCCGCCTTCGCAGACAGCACCTCGTCCAGCGTCCGGCCCGCCACCGCCTCGCGGATCGCGAACTGCACCAGCCGGTACAGCCACGCATCCACGTCGGGCACGGTCGCAACCGTGCGCTCGGGATCGACGATCCTGCGGAACGCCGTCAGCGTCACCCGCAGCGCGATGCGATCCTTGGTCAGCATCTCCTGCGCAGTGATCTCGACCGCCTGGGGCCGCAGGTCGAGGCGCTTCACCTCGATCTTGCGGCCGACGGTCCAGAAGGCGTGCCGGCCGGGCGCAAGCCGCTCCACGAGCCGGCCCTCGACATAGAGCAGGCCCGCCTCGTGGTTCTCGACCACCGCTTCCATCACGACGGTCGAGCGGTTGCGCTCGATCATGGTCAGGTGCCGCGCGCCAACCCGGGGATCGGCGGACACATCGATGCGCTCGACATCGATGCGGGTCGCGACCTTCCAGTAG
This sequence comes from Bradyrhizobium sp. 604_D8_N2_3, assembly GCF_051810765.1. NCBI lineage: Bacteria > Pseudomonadati > Pseudomonadota > Alphaproteobacteria > Hyphomicrobiales > Nitrobacteraceae > Bradyrhizobium > Bradyrhizobium sp. 604_D8_N2_3. The sequence continues at coordinate 5,937,939 of NZ_JBPWPM010000001.1, forward strand.
ACGCGCACCTGCCAGGGCGTCATCAGATGCACGGGCCGGCCGTCGAGGCTGACGATGGCGATCTCGTCCGCCTTGGTCTCGATCGCCTCGAACAGCTCAGCGGCCAGATCAGGCCGCGCGGCCTTCAGCACCGCGTAGCGATCCGCGGGGAATTCGCTGCGCACCACGTCGAGCACCTCGGCCTTCAGCTCGTGCAGGGGATCGAACAGCCGGTGCTTGCCGGGCGCGAGCACGCGCACGAGCTGTCCGTTGCGCGTGAGCAACGCACACTCGCCATCCTTCACCGTCACGTTCAGCATCAGCAAATGCCAGGTCATGGCACGCCTCCATCATGTTGCCTCCGGCCGCACGCGGCCGGATAGCAGGTTTCGTTTGCAAAGGACGTGAGGACGCGGACGACGCTTCCCTAGAGATCGGCGGGCCGGGGCTTGAGCTTGCACGATGACGGGCGCGCGCGCGCGATCGCTCGACGCGTGTCGAGCGGTCATGCGGAGCCACCCGGCATCAGCGCAAGCGGTATCGACCCGCGGCGCAAAGCCGGTCTCACAGTGTCTAGGTTCGGACGGAATGCCTTTCGGCAAAACGGCCGGACTGCGACTGAAGCGCGCGTCCGGTCCTCGTCAGAGGTATCAGCTTTTCAGGCTGAAACGGAGCGCTGGAGCGGGATTCGAACCCGCGACAGGATGAGTAACAGTCATCTGCTCTACCAAACTGAGCTATCCTTTGTGCAAGAGACCGGAATCGAACCGATGCCTTCGGGTGTTCAGCCCGACGCTCTCCATGAGCTACGTCCTGCGTTTGCCCTTCATTCGGCGGAACACGAAACCGCAGAGCGGCCCGCGCCAGTCGGGATCTCAGAGAGCCCGAACCCATGGCCTAGCGAAGGAGGGCGCTAATAGACGAAGCACGTTCGGGTTGCAAGGGGGAAAGCCAAGATTTTTCGTCACGCACTCCGCACTGTGACGCGATGATCACAATGCGATGTGACGTCAACCGCGCGACGTTTCCTGAAAACTCGCCCTCACCCAGTCGATCGTGACACGCGTCGCGGGATCGCGCTTGAGATGGTTTTGCACCAGCAGCCAGGCGTCGCGCCGCTTCGGCAGCAGCGTGGCGCGCAGGCGGCGATCGCCGAGCAAGTCCGCGCAAACATACTCCGGCAACACGCCGGCGGCCCGATGCGCGCGGATCAGGTTACGGATGACGCGAACGTTGTCGGTGACGCAGCGCGCACGGGCTTGCTTCATGCGCAGGAATTGCATCTCGGGAATGGCACCGAGTTCATCCGGATAGGCGCACAGCACCGGTTCGCCCTCGGTCGCAACAGGCTCGAAATAATAAATGCGGATCTCGCCGAGCCTGGAGATCGCGAAATCACCCTTGTCGGGTTTGCGCAGTCGGATGGCGAGATCGGCCTCCCAGCGCGAGAACTTGACGTTCTCGCTCGAGGTGAGGAATTGCAGCGTCAGGCCGGGATTGGCGCGCAGGAAGTCGCTCGCGCGCGGCGACAGCACCTCCTCGGCGAACGTGTTGGTGGAGGCGATGCGCAGGCGGCCCACCGGACCTGCCAGGCTCGCGCCAACGCGACCGATCTCGGCGGCATGTGCGGCCATCGCCTCGACATGCGCCAGCACCGCCTCGCAACTCCGCGTCGGCCGGCGGACGCCGTCCGCGGCCTCGAACAGACGCAAACCGAGCGCACGCTCGATGCGCGAGAGCCTGCGCCCGACCGTCGTCTCGTCGATGCGCAGCCGCGCGCTGGCGCCCGCGTAGGTGCCCTCGTCCCTGACGGCGGCGATGATACGCAGATCGTCCCAGTTCATTGCGTCAGGCTATACCGGCCGGGAGCAGCCTGCAATATCGCAGCCACCCGCTGCAATATCCCTGCATATCGGCAGGCATTCCCGGGGCTATGTTTGTGCAGCCTTTTGCCCCGGAGATTTCCAGACCATGACGACCGCAAAGACCCTGCTGCAGCTCGCCGGTGCCGATCTGAACCCGCCGCGTCTTGGCGACGCCGCGCTGGTGCTGATCGATATCCAGAACGAATATCTCGCAGGTCCCCTCGCTCTGCCCGACGCCCGGCCCGCGATCGCGCGGGCGGCTACGCTCCTGGCACGGGCACGCGAGAGCGGAGCCGCGATCATCCATATCGCCCATCGCGGCAAGGCCGGCAGCCTGTTCGATCGCGGCGCCGACCGCGGTGCCATCGTCGCCGAGCTGAGCCCCCGTGCCGGCGAGCTGGTGATCGAGAAGGAGTTGCCCAATGCATTTGCCGGCACTGATCTGCAGGCGCGCCTTGCCGCAACCGACAGGAAGAACATCGTACTGGCCGGCTTCATGACGCATATGTGCGTCAGCTCCACCGCCCGTGCCGCGCTCGACCTCGGCTTTCGCACGACTGTTGACGCCGATGCCTGCGCCACGCGCGACCTGCCCGACGGCCGCGGCGGCACGCTGGACGCCCGAACCATCCACGAGGTTGCGCTCGCCGAGCTGTCCGACCGCTTCGCGATCATCGCGCGCGGCGATGCGCTGAAATAACGGAGCAACCCGATGCTGCAGCTCTATTTCTCGCCGATGGCCTGCTCGCTTGCGAGCCGCATCGCGCTGATGGAAGCCGGCCTCGACGCGCGCTATCATCTGGTGCATCTCCGGACCAAGACGGTCGCGGACGACGACGGCGATTTCCGCGGCGTGTCGCCAAAGGGCGCGGTGCCGGTCCTGGTGCTGGAGAACGGCGAACGGCTGACCGAAAGCGCGGCGGTGCTGCAATACATCGCCGATGCGAAGCCGGAGGCGGGCCTTGCGCCCCGGCTCGGCGATCCCGACCGCTACCGCCTGCAGGAATGGCTGAGCTTCATCGGCACCGAGATCCACAAGGCATTCCTGTTTCCGACCTTCTGGTACAAGGACGACAGCTCGCTCGCCAAGCCGCGTGCAAGGATCACGCAGACATTGGCGGTGCCATCGGCGCATCTCGCGGACCGCGAATTCCTCGTCGGCAACGGCTTCACCGTCGCGGATGCCCACCTCACCTGGGCCTTGCTGCTGCTCCGTCCCGCGGGCGTCGACATCGCGCAATGGCCAAGCCTGTCGGCCTATCTCGCGCGCATGCAGGCGCGGCCCAGCGTGCGGGACGCGATTGCGACCGAGATGGAGCTACGCAAGACGGTGGCGGCAAACCCGGCGTGACAGGATGTCACGGTCGCCAAATCTGACCGGTCCACAGCGAGGGCATTGATACCGACACGACATGCGCTAATCTGGGGGATATTTTTCGATATTTCCCTGGAAGGCATTCATGCGTGCTCCTTCTGGAATTTTGCGTCCGTTTTTCCTGACCCTCCTCGCCCTCTGGCTGAGCCTTGGGCTGAGCCTTGGCCCCGCATCGGCGGACACGCGGGTCGCGCTGGTGATTGGCAACGGCGCTTACCTCTCTACGGCGCAGCTACCCAACCCGTCGCACGATGCCGAAGACGTCGCAGCCTCGCTCAAGCGCAGCGGTTTCGAGGTGTTCCAGGGTATCGACCTGCGCCAGGCCGACATGCAGGACCTGACCATCCGGTTCGCGCGCGCCGCGAGCCGTGCCGACGTCGCGATGTTCTACTACAGCGGCCATGCGATGCAGTACAACGGCGTGAACTATCTGATGCCCGTCGACGCCGTGCTGACGGATGAGGCGGACCTGAAACGCTTCGTACGTGTCGACGACATCGTGAACGATTTGCAGCAGGCCAAGAATTTGCGCATCCTCGTGCTTGATTCCTGCCGCGACAATCCGCTGGCCGAAACCTTGAAGCGCTCTGCAGGCTCGACGCGCGCCGCCTCGATCGGACGAGGCCTGTCGAAGGTCGAGGCACCGCGCGGCACGATCGTGTCGTTCTCGACACAATCAGGGCAGGTCGCCGCCGATGGCGTCGGCCGCAACAGCCCCTACACGACTGCGTTCCTGAAGCACATCGAGGAGCCGCAGGAAATCGGCGACGTCTTTCGCGACATCAGCAGCGACGTCTATGACTCCAGCGGCAAGACCCAGCTGCCGGAGCTCTCGCTGTCGATCATCGGCAAGTTCTATCTGAACGGGCCTGTGTCGGTCACGGTCGCGCCGGCGGCCCCCCAAGCTGCACCGAAGGCCGATCCCTGCGCGGCCGCCGAGGCGCACTGGAAGGCTGCTGAGGGCATCGGCACGCTGGGTGCCTTTGAGGATCATCTCGCGAGATTCCCGAACTGCATCTTCGCCACCCTCGCCAAGGGACGCATTGAGGGCCTGAAGCAGAAAGTGGCGCTGGCGCCTTCCGGCAACGCCAGAACCACGGGAAGCAAGGATTTCGACGGCAGCTGGGACGTGACGTTGAACTGCCCGGCTTCCGGCAAGGCGCAGGGCTTCACCAGGCCCCTGGTCGCCACCGTGACCAATGGCGTGTTTCACGCCGAGGTGCAGGGTCCGGGCGGTGTCAATCGGCTGGAGATCGACGGCCAGATCCCCGCGGACGGCAAGACGACCTTGAGCGCACGTGGCACGACCGGGGCGAGCACCTACACACTCAATAACCTCGCACCCGGCTCTCCTTATGCCTTCACGGTCGACGCGCAGTTCGATCGCACCCGCGGCAGCGGCAAGCGCAACGAGGCGCGTGCCTGCAACCTGGTTTTCGTCAAGCGCTAAGCCGCGCGATGATCGCGCGGCCTCGCGTGCAACGCCCGCTCACACGCCCGTCTGGCTGATGAACTTGGTGTTGAAGTAGCCATCCATCGCCTCGGTGCCGCCTTCCGAGCCGTAGCCGGAATCCTTGATGCCGCCGAACGGCACTTCGGGCAGTGCCAGACCAAAGCTGTTGATCGACATCATGCCGGCCTCGACCGCCGCGCCGATCGCAGCCGCCGTCTTGGCCGAGCTGGTGAAGGCGTAAGAGGCAAGGCCAAAGGGCAGCCGATTGGCCTCCTCGACCACGTCGTCGAATGACGAGAAGCGGGAGATCAGGGCGAGCGGGCCGAACGGCTCCTCGTTCATCGCGCGCGCATCCTTCGGCACATCGCTCACCACGGTCGGCTCGAAGAAATGGCCCTTGTTGCCGACACGCTTGCCGCCGGTCTCGAGCCTGGCGCCCTTGCCGACGGCATCCTGCACCATGCCTTCGATGGCGGTGACGCGGCGCGGATTGGCGAGCGAGCCCATTTTGGACTCGGGATCGAGGCCATTGCCGACCTTGAACGCCTTGGCGCTGTCGACGAATTTGTCGACGAATTCGCGGAACACATCGTCCTGCACCAGCATCCGCGTCGGCGAGATGCAGACCTGGCCGGCGTTGCGATATTTCGCCGCCGCCAGGATCTTCGCGGCCGACGCGACGTCGGCATCCCCAAAGACGATCGCCGGCGCATGGCCGCCGAGCTCCATGGTGGCGCGCTTCATGTGCAGGCCCGCAAGCGCATTGAGCTGCTTGCCAACATGGGTCGAGCCCGTGAAGGAGATTTTCCGGATCACCGGATGCGGGATCAGATATTCGGAGATCTCCGACGGCACGCCGTAGACGAGGTTGATGACGCCGTCGGGCACGCCCGCGTCCGCAAACGCGCGGATCAACTGCGCGGGCGAAGCTGGTGTCTCCTCCGGCGCCTTGACGATGATCGAGCAACCGGCAGCGAGCGCCGCGGAAAGCTTGCGCACGACCTGGTTGATCGGGAAATTCCACGGCGTGAACGCGGCGACCGGGCCGACCGGCTCCTTCATCGCGATCTGGTAGATGCCGGGGCCGCGCGCGGGGATCAATCGGCCATAGGCGCGCTTGGCCTCCTCCGCGAACCACTCGATCACGTCAGCGGCGGCCATCGCCTCCATCCTGGCCTCGCCCAGCGTCTTGCCCTGCTCCATCGTCAGCAGCGGCGCGATTTCGTCATTGCGCTCGCGCATGATCGCGGCGGCCTTGCGCATGATCCGGCAGCGCTCGAAGGGGGCAACGTTACGCCAGACCTTGAAGCCGGCGGAAGCGGCGACGAGCGCCTCGTCGAGATCGGATTGGCCAGCATGCGCGACGGTGCCGATCACCTCCTCGGTCGCGGGATTGCGCACCTCGATCGCTTTGCCCGAATGGGCCGGGCGCCATTTGCCGGCAATGAAAAGCTGCGTGTTCGAATAGGCCAACGGAATCTCCTTTTAGGTCGAGCTGTGACAGATGGCGTCCGCGGCGCGCGTCATCTCCGGTCCGAGATAGACGCGGAAGCGCGGCTCGGCGGCGAGCGTGCGGAAGTCCGCCATCCGCGTCACCCCGCCGCCGGCGACGAACAGGAATTGCCCGGCGATCTCGGCGAGGATGTCGAGGTGCCAGCTAGCTGTCGGATGCATGCAGAGCACGACCAGCCTGCCCTCGTCGCGCAGCTTGCGGAAGAAATCGAGCATGAAGCCGATATAGCCGTCCTGCAGGTTGAACTGCGGTTCGTCGAACAAGTGAACCAGCGGCGTTTTTGTCGGCGACGGCGCCAGCAAGGCGGACGGAACGCGCTTGCGAAACCGCCTGACCTGATAGGACTGGTGATAGTGGATCGCGAGCCGGTCGCGCTCGCGGTATTTGACACCGTGGATATCGGTGCCCGCGACCAGCACGCGGCCCGAGGTCGGCACGTTGGAACCGGTCATCATCTCGAACAAGGTCGTCTTGCCGGCGCCGTTCGGCCCGACCACGCCGACGATACCCGGCTCCTCCAGCGACAGGTTTGCCTGAAGCGTGAACGTCGGACGGCGGATGACGCGGCCCCTTGTGTAGACCTTGCGAACGTCATCGAGAACGAGCAGCGGTGCGGCCACCTATTGTACTCCCAGCAAGCGCTGACGAAGGGCGCGATCATCACGCAAGGTCGCGGCCTCACCGGTCCAGACGATCCTGCCACGGTCGATCACCGCGGCGTGGTCTGCGACCGAGAGCGCGATCTCCGCATTCTGTTCCACGACCAGCGAGGCGATCCCCTCCTCTTTCATGCGCAAAATGGTCGCGAGCACGTCGCCGACGATCTTTGGCGCAAGACCCTGGCTCGGCTCGTCGAACAGGACCAGTCCCGGCGAGCCGACCAGCGCGCGCGCAATCGCGACCATCTGCATCTCGCCACCCGACAGGTTCTCGCAGTCGCGCTCCATGAGATATTCGAGCGGCGAGAAGATCGCGGCGGCCTCCTTGACGCTCCAATTGCGAAAGCGCGTGCGCTTCTGCGCGATGGTGAGGTTGCGCGCCACCGACAAGGTCGGGCACAGCCGCCGGTCGTCGGGCACCCAGCCGATGCCGGCGCGCGCGATCTCGTGGGTCGGATCGCGCGTCACGTCATGCCCGTCGAAGCGAACCGCGCCGCGGCGCGGGCGGGTCAGCCCGAGAATCGAACGGAGCATGGTGGTCTTGCCGGCGCCGTTCGGCCCGAGCAGTGCAAACACCTTGGCGTGCTCGATAGCGAGCGAGGCGCCGAACAGCGCCTGGGTCTCGCCGTAGAAGGTATCGACCCCATCCACTTCGAGGATCATGCGAATTTCCCGAGATTGGAGCGACGCACCCATTCGTTCTGCTGCAGCTCGTGCGGCGTGCCGCGCGCCACCACCTGGCCCCAATGGATGACCGAGATGCGATCGGCGAGCGAGAACAGGAACTCCATGTCGTGCTCGATGGCGACGATGGTCAGCCGGCCCTTCAGGCGCGCCACCAGAGCGGCCAGCCGCTGCACGCCGTCGGAGCCGAGGCCGGAGGTCGGCTCGTCCAGGCACAGCACGCGCGGGGCCTGCGCCAGCGCGACCGCGATCTCGAGTGCGCGGCGGTCGCCATAGGACAGGTCCTTGGCACGGACATAGCCCTTGTCGGCAAGCCCGACCGCGGCGAGCGCTTCGGATGCCTGCTCGGCAAACCTGCGATCTCCAGCCGCCGCCCGCGCGATATCGAGGCCACGGGCGCGAAACGCGGGCAAGCCCATCATGACGTTGTCGCGGGCGGAGAATTCGTCGAACAGGGTCATGATCTGAAACGAGCGGGCGATGCCCTTGGCGGCGATGCGGTGCGGGCTCAATCCCGTGACGTCCTCGCCGCCGAGCAGGACTCGGCCGCGGCTCGGTTTCACCCTGCCGGTGAGGACGTTGAAGAAGGTGGTCTTGCCCGCGCCGTTGGGACCCATCACGCCGTGAAACTCGCCCTCGGCAACCGCGAGATCGACGCTTTCCAGCACGACGCGATCGCCGAAGCGAACGTGCACACCTGCGGCCTCGATCATGCTCATCGCCCGCCCCCGACCAGCAGTCGCATCGCGGAGGTGCCGCGCCGCCGCAGCGCGTTGAGTGAGTACCGCTGCGCGGCGGCCGAGAGCGCGCCGGCGATGCCCTCGGGGCGGAACAGCACGATCGCAATGAACAGCAGACCGAAATAGAGCATCCAGGCATTGGTCAGCGCGCCGATCACGTCGCGCGCGGTGAGGAAGAGAAACACGCCGATCACCGGCCCCCAGAAACTGACGAGCCCGCCACCGACCAGCGTCATCATCACGACGTAGCCGGATTGATGCAGGCTCATGACGTCAGGGAATGCGGCGAGCTGCGCCATCGCGAACAGTCCGCCGGCAAAGCCGGACACGGCCGCCGACAGCGCAAACACCGACGCCTTGTAGAGCCACACGTTATAGCCGAGATGGGCGGCGCGAACCTCGCTCTGCCTGATCGCAGCGACCACGCGGCCATAGGGCGAGTGCACCAGCCGCCACAATACGGCAGTACCGACCGCGAAGACCGCGAGCACGAAATAGTAGAACGCGACATTGTCGGTGAGATCGAACGACACCAGCCCGAAATCGGCCGGCAGCCGTTTAATCTTGAGAAGCCCATCCTCACCGCCGGTGATCCGGTGCGACTTGATCGCCAGCGTCCAGAAGATCTGGCCGAAGGCGATGGTCATGAAGGCATAATAGATGCCGCGCCGGTGCGAGATGAACAGCGCCACCAGCACGCCGGCAAGCCCCGCGACCGCGGCCGCGGCCGCGAGACAGATCCAGAGATTGGCGACAATGTCGAACTGGCAGAGCCCGAACGCATAGGCGCCGATGCCGAAATAGGCGCCATGTCCGAACGAGGGAAGTCCGGCCGTGCCCAGCACCAGGTTGAACGCAAGCGCATAGAGCGACCAGATCAGGATCTCGATCCCGAGATAGGGATAGAGCCCGATCCGCGTGATCCAGAGCGGCACGGTTGCGAGCACGAGCCAGAGCACCAGCATCGTCGGCGTGACGAGGCGCGCAGCGTCGGATGACGATTTTGATCCCACAATCATTCCCTAGGCCTCGAGCACGCTTTTCTTGCCCCACAAACCGCGCGCACGGAACGTCACGACGGCGACCAGCAGGATGTACATCGACAACAGCGACCATTCGGACGCGTAAGCGCCGGCAAGGCCGACACAGAGTCCGACCAGCAGCCCCGCCACGACCGCGCCCCAAAAGCTGCCGACGCCGCCGAGCACGATCACCAGGAACGCGGGGATGACGGCATCGACGCCCATATGCGGACGGATGCCCCAGATCGGCGCAACGATAATGCCCGCGATCGCGGCCAGCATCGTGCCGAACACGAAGACCAGCAGCCGCAAGCGCGACAGGTTGATGCCAAGCGCGCGGACGATCTCGCTGTCATGGGCGCCGGCCTTGACGGTTGCGCCGAACGAGGTCTTTTCGATCAACAGCCAGACCAGGCCGATGATCCCGGCCGCGATCCCCGCCGCGTAGAAGCGATAGGTTGACCAGATCAGGTCGCCGAACAGGAAGCCGCCATTGATGGCGGACGGCACTTGCAGCACATAGTCGCGCGTGCCCCAGACCAGGCGGATCAGCTCCTCGATCACCATCGCGGCGCCGAAGGTCAGGAGCAGTCCGTACAGCGGATCCTTGCCGTAGGTCCGCCGCATGCAGAGCTCGATCAGCATGCCGACGAGGCTCACGATCACGGGCGCGATCACGAGCGTCGCGGCATAGCGCCAGCCCAGCGGCAGCGCGAGCCACGCTTTCGCAAGATCGGCCGGCAATGGCGGGCGCGGTCCGGTGAGCTGCATGGCGACATAGGCCCCGAGCGCGAACAGGGACCCATGCGCAAGGTTGATCTGCTCCATCAGCCCGACAATGAGCATGAAGCCGAGCGCGATCAGCGCGAACAACAGGCCGAGCGTCAGGCCGTTCAGGAGATGCGGAAGAAGGTCGAACAAGGTTTTGACTCTCGCAACTGGCATTGCTCCCCCAAGCCCTCGAAGGCCCGGGCTGCGGCGCGCGACATGCGCGCCGCTCATTCCACGACGCGACGCACCGTCTCTAGGAGTCGACGGTCGGCACCTGTTCGTAGGGCGTGAGCTTGCACTTGCCGGGAGCAGCGTCATCGGCGGCCGATTTGGGCTCCGTCCAACTGATGATCTCGAACAGATCGGTGTTGTCGGCCGGCTTGGCGTTGCGCCGCGCCAGATAGATCGTCTGCTGCATCTGATGCGTCATGGGATCCATGTAGGCGTCGAAATGCTGCATGCGGTCGGTCGCCGAGACTTTCAGGTTCTCGAGCTCCTTGATGATCTTGACGTTGTTGGTCGACCCTGCCCGCTCGATCGCACGCAGCAATTCGCGCGTGCTCATATAGCCGTTGTAGGAGACGTTGCCCGGCACCGGGATCGGGCCGTCCTTGTTGGCGGCCTGCCATTTCCTGACGAAGTCGGCGACGCCGGGCAGCTGCAGCTTGTGATACCAGGTCGTGCCGAACACGCCGAACAGGCTGTCGGGCGCGCCCCAGACATCGGGCCAGTCCTGCTGGTTGTTGATCCAGGCGGGCTTGCCGTCGAGCTTGAGTTGCGCCACCTGCTCGCGTAGCGCCTTGATGTCGTCACCGCCGATCGCAGTCGCGACCACGTCGGGCTTTGCTTGTTGGATCTTCAGGAGGTAGGCGGTGAAGTCGCGGGTGTTCTGAGGCACCAGCAAATTGTCGATGATCTTGCCGCCGGCAGCCTCGACCTGCGCCTTGGTCGCGGCGGACGTCGTGTGACCCCAGACGTAGTCATTGGTCAGCAGCATCCAGTTCTTGCCGATGGAATCGACCGCGTTCTTGACCGACGCCTTGGAGAAATTGGTGCCGTTGCCGTCCCAGACGAATTTCACGCGCGAGCAATTCTCCCCGGCCTCGCTCGGCGCGGAGGAATTGGTGTTCATGTAGATCACACCGTATTTGCTGGCGACCTGGGTGATCGCGTTGGCGACGCCGGAATGCAGCGCGCCGATCAGGATGGTGCAGTCCTCGCGGGTGATGAACCGCTCGGCGACGCGGCTGCCTGTCGCCGGCGTCGTCTCGGTGTCCGCGGTGATGAACGAGACCTGGCGGCCGAGCACGCCGCCTTTGGCGTTGACCTCGTCGATCGCCATCTTGATGCCGCGGAAATCATCCTGGCCGCTGTTGCCGTATTGGCCGCTGGCGTCGCAGGTCAGGCCGAGCTTGATCGGCTTCGCGCCTTGCGCCCACGCGTGATTCTCTTTCCACGGCCCGAAGAAGCTGCCGGTGCCGCCGATGACGCTGGCCATCAAGCTGCCCTTCAGAACGCTTCGCCGTGAGATCTGACGCCCTCTCATCGTTTCCTCCCGTTTTCGAAGTCTTTTGCTTTTTTGTGCAATTAGAATATTCATTCCATTTATTATGTAAAGTGGAATATTTGATCCAAACGGTGAAATGCCGTTAAACAGGCGACCGATCTGGAGACCCGAGACGATGAACAAGGCACAAGGCGCGATGAGCTACGACGAGCTGCGCGGCGCCATTGCGCAGCGGCACCGGGCGCTGTCCGGCCGGCTGCAACAGATCGCGGAGTTTGTGCTCGATCACCCGACCGATGTCGCGCTCGGCACCGTGGCCGAGGTGGCGCAGCGCTCGGGCGTGCCGCCCTCGGCGATCGTTCGCTTCGCCCATGCGCTCGGCTTCGGCGGCTTCACCGAGATGCAGCAGGTATTCCGCTCACGCCTCGTTGCCGGCGTCGCGCCAAGCTACAAGGCGCGGCTCGCCCGCATGAAGAGCGAGGAAAAATCGGTGCTCGGCCGCCAGCCGGCCGCGGTGCTGTCCCGCTTCGTCTCGGAGGCGCAATCGTCGCTGGTGACGCTGAGCCAGTCCGTGCATGCGTGCGAGCTCGACGCGGCAACTGCGATCCTTGCGAAAGCGCGCGACATCTATCTGCTCGGCCTCGGCGGCTCGTTTCCGGTTGCGACCCACCTCGCCTACGTGCTGCGCAAGCTCGGACGCCGCGTCGTCCTGCTCGACGGCACGGGCGGCAGCATCCACGAGCAGTCGCATGCCGCAACCACGGAGGACGCGCTGGTCGCGATCAGCTTCCGGAACTACTATCCGGATACGGCGCGGCTATTTCCCGAACTCGTTGCGCGAGGCGTGCCCACGATTTCCATCACCGACAGCCTCTTGAGCCCGATCGTCGAAGGCGCGAGCGTCGTGTTCGAGATCCAGGACATGCCCGAGCCGGCGCTGCGCACGCTGGTCGCACCGATGTGCCTCGTGCAGGCGATGGCGATCGGGCTCGATCTCGCGGCGGACTGACGTTTCATAACAGGAGAAGATCATGGCTGCACATGACGGGAAAGTATTGTCAGGACACGTGGCGCTGGTGACCGGCGCGGGACGCGGGCTCGGCCGTGCCTTTGCAGAGAAGCTCGCCGCGCTCGGCGCCGACGTCGCCATCCACGGCATGCGCGAGAACGGACCGGCGGAATATGGCGAGGGCACCACCCTCACCGCGGTGGCCGCAGAGATCGGCCAGCAATTCGGCGTCCGCAGCCAGCGCGTGCTCGGCGACCTCACCAGGGGCGAGGACATCGCGCGCGTGATCGCCGAGACGGAGGCCGCGCTCGGCCCGATCGACATCCTCGTGCACAATGCCGGCGGCGACATCGCAGCCGCCGGTGGCAAGCCCGACCCGAACGACGCGGTGAACATCAAGGAGGCCGATGTGCGCGCGGTGCTGGAGCGCAATCTGCTCTCGACCATCCTGACCTGCCAGGCGGTCGCGAAGGGCATGATGGAGCGGCGCCGCGGCCGCATCGTCACGCTCGGCTCGGTCGCCGCGTTCAAGGGGCGCACCCAGGGCTCGATCTATGCGGTGTCGAAGGCTGGCGTGACCCACTACACGCGATGCCTGGCCGACCAGCTCCGCGCCTACGACATCGCCGTCAACTGCATCGCGCCCGGCGATACCCGCACCGGCCGTTTCCTCGGCACGCGCGCGGTGGACCCCGACAGGATGGTCGAGACCGGCACGCTCGACCGCATCGCGACCGTCGACGAGGTCGCCCGCGTCGTCGAGTTCTTTGCAGGCCCCATGGGCGCCTTCGTCTCGGGCCAGGTGCTCAGGATCGACGGCGGCGGACAATGCTGGCCAGGCTAAATCAGAAAAGAAAAGGGCCGCTGCAAGCGGCCCTTTGAGATCATCGCGAATTGACTGAGATTACTCGACCCGCGCCAGCACCGCGAGCTTGCGGATGCCCTTGTTGCGGTAGGCGTCGAGGAACGCGTAATAGTCCTTGAACGACACACAGCCGTTGGAATCGCCGTTCGGCCCGAGCATGAAGGTGTGGGCGAGCAGGCCGTCGCGGCCGTAGATCGCGCTCTCGCCGCCGATCGGGGTCAGGCGCAGCGCCGGCACGCCATGGAACAACGCTTCGCGCGGCTTCAGCGTGTAGATGTGCGGCGGCGTCACGCCGCGCATGCGGACGCGCGAGGAGCGCGGATCGTCGAGATTGGAGCCGAGGCCGGAATGCGCCTCGAGCTTGGTGCCGTCGGGCAGGTAAACCATCTTGGCGGTGATGTCGTAGACCGCCGTGTCGCGCTCATAGGGCGCCGAACCGCCGAGCATGGGGTTCTGCTCCCTCGGCGCGATGGACGCGGTCACGCTGGCGTCGGCCGAGGCATAGGCCAGCAGCCCGCCGGACGGCTCGCGCTTGCCCCATAGCTTCTCGACCATCGACTGGCGCGGACCGGTGATCGACATCACCGCGGCCTTGGCGCGATCGGCAAACGATTTCGGCTTCGCCTCGGGCGCCGGCACGATCTCGGCCGGATCGGCCGAAGCCAGTTGCATCTGCGCATCCGGCGCGCGCTTGGCCTTGTCCGCAGTTTTGTCGGCAATCTTGGCCGGTGCTGCCGGTTTCAGCGCGTCCGCGACCTTCGCGATCACGCTCTGCTTGGGGGCGTCCTTCGACGCTTCCTTGGCGACGGCGACCTGGGTTGCGGGCGCGGCGCTCGCATTCGACGCCACGCCCTGGGTCGCGGCCGCGGCAAAGCGCTCGTTGAACATCTCGCGCGAGATCGGGGCTGCGACCTGGAGCCGGTCGGGCAGCAGCGCAAAGGTGTCCCTGATGGCCTCGCCGGCCTCACGCAGCGCCACCCTGGGCGCGCGCTTGATCACGGGCTCGTCGTAGCCAATGCTGCCGACGGTCGGATAGACGCTGGCGCCGAGGACGTTGCTGTAGATGGTCCAGCCGGCGCCCATCACGACGCAGCCGATCGCCGCGGCGCCCAGCCAATTGGTGGTGGTCATTTTCCGGGAAGGCTTCCGAAGAGAATTCTTGGACTTCCGTGCCGCGTTACTCTGCGCAGCGATACTCGTACTCATTCGCCTTGCGTCCAGGACGGTGTCACTCAGTCCCCCTTCGAAGTGCCGCTGGTCACGATCCGGGAACAGCATCTCGCAGGAGGTCGGAGCGTCATTAAGGCGACTTTTAGTTAAATGCAGATTAAGTTCGGGCAGATGTGAGGCACCGCGTTAACGCTGTCCCATTTCGAGAAAAAAGTCCGCAGAACTACGGACTTAGCAGCATCTGTTAACCATAATTCTCGGCCGGTTCGGCGCGTTCGACGGACGTCACAGGCCGCCCCTCTAAGGCCATCCAACCAAGTCGTTTTCGTGGTCTTCAATACCCGGACAATAGCGGGGAAGCGTTGCGCGAGGCTGGTGTGCGGCGCCCTCTCCAGCGGGTGTCAGCAGGGTGGCGGCAGAGCCCGTCCCACATCACACATCACGCACAGAGTGCTCACGCAGCACGGCGCCCTGACCGAAAGTTGATCGCGCCGGACTGGAAAAGACCGCACCGAGGAAATAGCTGCGAGAGCGGCACTTTTCAGCAGCCTCTGCGTGTGATACGGTACCGTATCAACATCGCTTTGAACTGTGCCAAGCACGCAAACGGAGGCTGGCATGAGAGGGATCGCGGGCGCCGGTATTTTCGCTCTGGCGTGGTTGTTTCAGTTGACCGGGTCTGCGAATGCACAGCCGGCTGTCAATGTCGGCTGCACGGCATCGCCATCGGCTGCGGGCACGCAAGTGTGGCGCTGCGACAACGGCATCACCATCGTTGCGGAAAACGGCGCCAGATTTGAACTTAAGGACGCCAACCGCGACGGATATATTGACTCCGTGGAGTTGAGCAGCAAGGCGCTGCTGATCGAGGTGCCCAAGAAGCCCGGCGGCAATCCCTTCAAGGTGCTGACGCCGCAGGCGATCGCCGCAGTGCGCGGGACCAAATGGGCCGTCGATGTCGCTGAGGCCAAGACCGCGGTCTTCGTTGCTGACGGCCGTGTCGGTGTGAGCCGCAGGGCTCGTGGACGCGGCGTCGTGCTCGGACCGGGCCAAGGCGTCGATGTCGAGGCAACCGGCCCGTTGACCGTCAAGACCTGGGGCCAGCCGCGCGTCGACGCGCTGATGGCAAGACTGGGTCAATAAGGCCTGGACAATTAAGGCCCGCGCAGCAACGCCCGGGCGACAAAGAAGATTGCAGTACGTAATGACTAGACGCGTTCAGATCCTGGTGGCACTCGTCCTCACCGCGCTGTGGGGTGCCGGCATCTATGCCGGCCACGCCAACGGTCATCTGCGCTTTCTTGATCGGCTCGAGGCGACGCTGACGGATTGGCGGACCCAGGTCCGCGGCGTGCAGGCTCCGCCCGATCTCGTCACTATCGTTGCGATCGACGACACCGTCGTGAAGCGCGGCGGCAGCTATCCGCTGCCGCGCGCCGATCTCGCGCGCGTCGTCGACACCATCGTGCAGTTCAAGCCGAAGGTCGTCGCGATCGACCTGCTGCTGGTCGACCGCAGCGCTGCGATCGGCGACGCGACGCTGGCCAACACGCTCGCCACCGGCCCCATGGTGCTCGCCGCCGCGGCGATCTTCCCGACCGCCAGCGAGACCGTGGAGCCGGGCACCCAAGGTCCCCTCGCCGCGCTGCCACAGGCCGAGCGCTTCCTGCTGCCGCTGCCCGCTTTCGCCGATCACGCCGAGGTCGGCGTCGTCAACGTCGCGACGGGGCAGTCCGGCTCGCCGCTTTCGGTGCCGATGCTGTTCCGGACCCGCGACAAGGTCGAGCTGTCGTTTCCCTTGCGCGTCGCGACGCGCGCGCTCGACAAGCCGCTGACGATCGCGCCGGATCACCTCATGCTCGGCGACCGCGCGGTGTCGACTGACAGCGATTTCGCGCTGCCGATCACCTATTACGGCCCGCGCCGCACCATCCGCACCGTCAGCGCGCAGAGCATCTTCGACGGTACGCTCAATCGCGCGGCGATCGAGAACCGCATCGTCGTGATCGGCGCCGCGGTCGCCGGCGGCGGCGACTTCTATCCGACACCGTTCGATTCCCTGATGCCCGGCGTCGAGGTGATCTCGACCGCGATCACCCATCTCGTCGCCGGTGACGGCATCGTGCGCGACCGCAAGGTCCACATCGCCGACGCGCTTTTCGCGATCCTTTTGCCGATGCTGCTGGTCGGCCTGCTCGCCTGGCGGCGCAGCGCGCCCGGCATCGTCGCGGCCGCCGCGGTGATGATCGCCTGGGCCGGCCTCAATCTGTTCGCCTTCACGCACGGCGTTTGGCTGAACGCCGCGACGACACTTGCCGCCGCGGTGCCGCCGGTCGCGGTCTTTGCCGGCGTGCAGCTGTGGGCCGGCGGCCGCCGCACTCAATATTTTGCCGCCAAGAGCAGGTCGCTGGCGCAATTCCAGGCGCCCGCCGTGCAGGAATGGCTGACGCGCGATCCGAATTTCCTGTCCAGGCCGGTCCGGCAGCATGCGGCCGTCGTCTTCATCGATCTCTCCGGTTTCACGACGCTCAGCGAACGGATCGATCCGGACGAGCTGCAGCATCTGCTGAGGGCATTTCACGCGCTGATCGACAAGGCCGCGGTCGATTGCGGCGGCCTGATCACCGGCTTTCTCGGCGACGGCGCCATGATCCTGTTCGGACTGCCACACGCGATGCCCGACGACGCCGCGCGCGCGCTGCAATGCTCGATCGACCTGTATCGCAGCGTCGATCGCTGGATCGCTTCGCTGCCGCCTGCCCTTCGCGGCCAACTCGGTTTCAAGATCGGCGCGCATTTCGGCCCGATCATCGCCTCCCGCCTCGGCGAAAGCCACCAGCACATCACGGCGACCGGCGACACGGTCAACGTCGCGAACCGCTTGATGGAGGTTGCCGCCCAGAACTGTGCGCGGCTCGCGCTGACCGATACGCTGCTGGATGCGGCCGACTTCCACGGCGCTCCCGACGGCATTCTGTCAGGTCCCCTGCTCACGCAGGTCCGCGGCCGCTCCGGCGTCGTGACCGTCTGGTTCTGGCGCGACCAGAACGGGCCGAGCCAGGCCGCCGCCAGGGCCGAGATGATCGACTGATTTTTGGGGCCGCCTACCGCGCTTCCGGCGGCGGCGAGCGGTCGAGCACGTCGCCCTTGGCGCCTTCGAGCAGATCAATGCCGTAGGTTTCAATCACGAGCGGCCCGCGCTTGCGCTGCAATTGCGCAATTTGCGTCACCTTCGCGAAGAGCTCGTCGAGGGCGGGATGGCCGTCCGGGCGCAGCTCGTCGACAGAGATCACCTTGCCGGCAAGCAGCTTTGGATCGGGCTCGGGCATGTTGACCCAGCGGATGCGCTGGTTCTGCTGCACCACGCAGGTGCCGCGCGGCAGATAGAAGGCGAGCCAGCCCGTGGTGCCGTAGTCCTGCGCGAGCACGCAGGTCGCGCCACTGCGCGCGCGCACCGCTTCGATCTCGGCGGCGAGCTCGCGCCAGCCGACGCCGACGCTGCGCACCGTCGCGTCGCGGCGATAGCCCGACAGCCAGCCGGTGTTGGCCTGCACGATCAGCGCCGCAAACATCACGATGCCCACGGGCGCGGCCCAGCGCAGGCAGAAATCCGCGAGGCGCCGCGCGCGTGGTTGCCACGGCACGAGATTGGCGGCGGCGGCCGCGGCAACGATGAAGGGCGGATAGACCGGCGCGAACCAGTTGGCCTCGACGCGGGCATGCAGCGAATGCCAGACGAAATAGACGACGATGGTCCAGAACAGCGTCTCGATCAGCAAACGCGAGGCCAGCGCGCCGGCCCGGCGCCAGGTCAGCGCGTGCAGGCCCATCGCGCCGAGGATGAAGACCAGCGGCGTTGCGAAGGCAATCTGGGTCGGGATCAACTCGGCGATGAAGATGGGACGGAAGTCCTCGATCTTCGCGCGGCCGAGCTGCTTTACGAACGAGACCCATTGATGATCCGCATTCCACAGGATCACCGGTGAGAACAGCGCGAACGCAACGAGACCGCCGAGATAGGGCCAGGGCGAGAGGAACCAGCGCCGCAGTTTCGGCACGGCCGCAAGCCAGATCAGGATCGCAGCGCCAAAGAACATCGCGGTGTATTTCGACAGCAGCGCCGCGCCGACCGCCGCGCCGACGGCGAGCCACCAGACGCCGCGGCCGGTCTCCAGCACCTTCGCGAGGAAGAACAGCACGAAGCTGGAGGCAACGAGCAGCGGCGCATCCGGCGTGACGATCAGCGTGCCGACCGAGGCCATCATGGTCACGTTGAGCAGGATGGCGCTGGTCGCAGCCACCCGCGCGCCGCCGAACAGGATGGCGGCGGAGCGGTAGATCGCGTAGCTCATCGGCAGCGCGAGCAGGATCGAGAACACGCGGACGCCGAGCTCGGTGTCGCCGGCGATCATGGTGCCGGCGCGGATCACATAGGCGACCATCGGCGGGTGGTCGTAATATCCTCCGGCGAGGTTCTTCGACCACATCCAGTAATAGGCTTCGTCGAAGGTGATGGGCGTGAACGCGGCCGCGACCAGCCGCAAGCCGACCAGCGCAACGATCACCAGCGCGGTATTGCGGACAATCCGCGCGTCAGCCCCGCCCATGTCGAGCTATTTCTTGCGCCAGACGAACAGTCCGGACATCGCGTAGTTCCACACCACGCCCATCAGCGCGCCGGCCATGCCGGCCAGCCACCAGATCGGCTCCTGGTCGTAGACCGAGAAGGCGACGCCGACATTGGCGAGCAGGCCGACGCTGCACACGATGTAGAAGGCGATCAGGCCGCGCAGCAGCGCAAAGCCCTTCAGCCGCTGGTCGCGATAGGTGAGGAAGTTGTTGAGGGCGAAGTTGCTGGTCATGGCGACGACGGCGCCCGCGGCCTGCGCCTCTGCGAACGGCGCCTTGAACAGCTGAAGGGCGATGAACAGCGTGGTCAGATGCACCACGAGGCCGATGCCGCCGACCATCGCGAACAGGATGAAGCGCAGCGAGACAGCATCGTTGGTGAATTTGGCCAGCACCAGGCCGAGAAAATCCAGCGCGACCATGGAATCGAGCTTGCTCTCGCCGTGCTGGCGCTCGCCGAACGTGTAGGGAATTTCAACGGCTCGCAAGCTACCGTTCGCGCTCGCGACGAGGTCGAGCAGGATCTTGAAGCCGTGCACCGACAGCTTCGGCGCGAGCTCCTCGAAACGGTCGCGCCGAACCATGAAGAAGCCACTCATGGGATCGGCGATCTCGACCCGCAACGCCTTCCTGGCGAGTTCGGTCGCAAGCGCGCTGGCGCCGGCGCGCTGCTTGTTGAAGCCTTCGCTCTTGTAGCCCTCGATGTAGCGGCTGCCGACGACGAGATCGGCCTGGTCGCTTGCGAGCAGCAACAGCATCTTCGGCAGTTGCGTCTCGTCGTGCTGGAGGTCGGCATCGATCACGGCCACATAGGGCGCGCTGGAGGCCAGGATGCCCTCGATGCAAGCGCCCGACAGGCCACGGCGGCCGATGCGGCGAACGCAGCGCACGCGGTTGTCGCGCTGCGCCAGCGCGCGCACGACGTCCCAGGTGCCGTCGGGCGAATTATCGTCGACGAACACGACTTCCCAGGCGACGTTGGCGAGCGTCGCCTCCAGCCGCCGGTACAGCACCGTGACGTTGTCGCGCTCGTTGAACGTCGGGACGATGACCGACAGTTCCGGCGCCTCTTGAGCCTGCGGGGGAGTGCCGGAGCCCGGTCTGATCGCTTCATTCATGACGGCAGCGTATATCCGCCGCGTCCTGCGCTGCCAAGACGTTGCGCTGCCAAGATCTACCGAGCCGGGGGTCTGTGGGGAAAGGCCCAAAAAGGGCCCAAAAATGCCAACGACCCCGGAACGGCGGACCGCGCGTACATCCGGCGCAAGCCCAAGCTATTCCAAGGTCGTTCCAGCGCCGGAGGTTTCGCTCAACGTCGCCGTTAGAGGCTAGATAGGTACGGCAAAACCGCTTCGCAAGGGGGCATAGCGGCTCTTTTTCAGACCCTTGCTAGTTCGGGACTTCCTTGATCACCGGCCCACGCGGCACGGGGGCGGCCGGGACAGCGGGCGCTGCGGCCGGAGCCGGCTCGGCCTTTGCCGGCCTGGGCGGCTTGCCGTACTGGCCGATCGGCCCCAATACGACGGCGACCGCAAGCACGACCGCCGCGACGATCGCGCCCAGAATGCCACCCACCGACTCAGACGACATGGAAGCCCATCCCTGTTCCAGATGCCTCCAGTGATACCATGGATGCGCGCGGAGCTGGAAGAGCCCCCCGCGGAGGGGCGAGTAGCGAATGGCTCGTCGCGAATGAGGAGCGCCGGCTTACACGCCCTCTTCGCGATGGGCCATTCGCCACTGCCCTACTTTGCGGGCGGCCTGTGCTTGACGAAGGCCGTCACAATGTCCTTCTGCGCCGACTCGACCGCCCTGTTCGCGGTGGCGAGATGGGCGCCGGCATCGATGTTCGGATATTGCGTGGTGAGATAGTCGAGCAACGCTACCCGGTAATATTGCCGCTCCGACGGACAGGCGCCCGCGACCGAACGGCCGAAATCCTGTTCCGACATTCCCTGATTGGAGTCGCGCGAATATTCCCGCGCCAGGCAATGCCAGTAATCGTCGCGGCCCTGCATGGCGAGCTTCTGCGCGCCCTTGGCATCGTCGTCATCGTCGGCCATGGCACCAAACGTCATGGCAGCAGATGTCATCATGACGAGCGCCGCTCCCACCATCAGCATCCGCATTCTTGTTCTCCTTTTTGCGCGGGTCCCGTTGCGACCTTAGACGGGACGGCGCAACTGGCCAATCACATCTGGTTTGATTAGGATGAAGTCCCTCCCCGTCGATGCGAGACCCTCCCGTGGCCAAAGCAAAAACCGCGTCCAAAAAATCCGGCAACATCTTCATCGGCGTCGGCGGCTGGACCTTCGAGCCCTGGCGCGGCGTGTTCTACCCGGAGAAGCTCACGCAGGCCAAGGAGCTGTCCTATGCCGCCTCGAAGCTGACCTCGATCGAGATCAACGGCACCTATTACGGCTCGCAGAAGCCGGAGAGCTTTCGCAAATGGGCCAGCGAAGTGCCCGATGGCTTCGTGTTCTCGGTGAAGGGACCGCGCTTCGCGACCAACCGCCGCGTGCTCGCCGAGGCGGGCGATTCCATCAAGCGGTTCTATGATTCCGGCGTGCTGGAACTCGGCGACCATCTCGGACCGGTGCTGTGGCAGTTCGCGCCGACGAAAAAGTTCGACGGCGCCGATTTCGGCAAGTTCCTGGAGCTGCTGCCGCGCAAACTCGAGGGGCGCGCGCTGCGCCATGTCGTCGAGGTCCGTCACGACAGCTTTTGCGCACCGGACTTCGTCGCGCTGATCCGGGAGTTCGAGACGCCTGTCGTGTTCGCCGAGCACGGCAAATATCCGGCGATCGCCGACGTCGCCGGCGATTTCGTCTATGCACGGCTCCAGAAGGGCAATGACGAGATCAAGACCTGCTATCCGCCGAAGCAGCTCGATGCCTGGGCCAAGCGCTTTCAGGACTGGGCCGAGGGAAGTGAACCCGACGATCTGCCGAAGGTCGACAAGGCCAAGCCGAAGAAGGAGCCGCGCGACGTGTTCGCCTATGTCATCCACGAGGGCAAGGTGCGCGCACCGGCCGGCGCCATGGAACTGATCGCGCGGGTGAGCTGAGGATGGTTCATGGCAAAGGCGAAAAAGCTCTTCACCATCGGTTATGAACAGACGCCGCCCAAGGCGGTGCTCGACGAGCTGGAACAGGCCGGCGTCAAGCTCGTGGTCGACGTGCGCGCGGTGACCTCATCGCGCCGGCCCGGCTTTTCGAAGAAGCAGCTTTCCGCGGGCCTCGATGAACGCGGCATCGCCTATGTTCATCTCGCCGCGCTCGGCACGCCGAAGGAAGGCCGGCTCGCCGCGCGCAGCGGCCAATACGATGTGCTGGAGAAGATCTATTCAAAGCACCTGAAGACGCCGCAGGCCCGGGAAGAGATGGACGAGCTCTCGGCGCTGGTGATGAAGGCCGGCCCGGTCTGCCTGCTCTGCTACGAGCGCGATCACACCCACTGCCACCGCCAGATGATCGCGGAGATCATCGAGGAGCGCGATGGCGTGGCGGTGAGGAATTTGGCGGGGCGGCAGGTGTGATCGTCACGGGCTTGTCCCGGGCATGGAGGAGAGACCCTACCCCTCTCCCGCCAGCTCGAACGTCCCCTCCATCATCTGTACGCAATGGCCGCCGACATAGGCATCAAGAAGGGCGCCGCCCTCCTTTTCCACTGTCGTCCGCAGGATGCTCGGCCGGCCCATGTCAAAACCCTGGCCGATGGTGAGCTTCAGCTCGCCGTCGCGGAGTGGATCGAGCGTGGCGAGCAGCGCGGCGGCGGCGACCGTTGCGCTGCCGGTGGCCGGATCCTCGGCGAAACCGCTGGCACCGCGCATGAACATCCGTGCCTGGAGGTCGCAAGGCGCCTGCGCCGCCGCGATATCGCGCGTGTAGAAATAGATCGAGAACGCGCCGTCGCGCGGCAGTGTCCGGCCGAACGCCGCAGCATCGGGCGCCGCCCGCCGCAGCGCGTCGCGCGAATGCAATTCCGCGACGACGAACGGCGTGCCGACGCCGACGACCTCCGGCACATGACGATCGGTCCTGATGTCGTCCGCGGTCAAAGACAGGCACGCGGCGACCTCGGCGGCGGACAGCTTTGCAAGTCGCGCCAGCGGCTGCGGCGCGGTCAGCTCGGCGCCGACGACCTTGCCCTGCTCCCGCCAGATCTCGACCGGCACGATCCCGGCTTTCTCTTCGAACAACAACCGCGGCCAGGGCTCATTGCTGCGCCGGGCCAGCACGAAAGCGGTGCCGACATTGGGATGACCCGCGAAGGGAAGCTCCCTCACCGGCGTGAAGATGCGGACCTCCGCGTCGTGGCCGGGGTTGCGCGGCGGCAGCACGAAGGTCGTCTCGGAATAGTTGAACTCGGTCGCGATCGCCTGCATCTGCTGCGTCGTGAGCCCGCCGGCATCCAGCACCACGGCGAGCTGGTTGCCGCCGAAGGCGCGGTCGGTGAACACGTCGACGGTGATGTAGCGGCGCTGCATCTTCACTTCCTCATGAAACTCGCGGCCTCAACCGGCCGCATCGCCGGCAGTCTACAAGCCGGCGACATCGCTCGTCATGCCCCAAAATTCGGAGCATTCGGAGCAATCGCGCGCGAGGAGATCAGAAGGGAGAATCAGAAGCGGAACAGCTGATGCGGCGATGCGAGTACCCGCGCGCGCTCGCTGTCGTCGACGATCAGCGCATCGAGAAACTGCCGGTTTTTCGCGTAAGCCTGCGACGCCTCGAACTGCGTGTGCGGCCAGTCGCTGCCCCACAGCAGGCGGTCGAGGCCGTAAGCCTCGCGCAGCAGCGGATAGGCCTCCTTCGCAAAACTCTCGCCGCTCGCGCCGTTGCGATACGGCGCCGAGATCTTGACCCAGACATTTCGCGTCGCGCCGAGCTTCAGCACCGACTGGAAGCCGGGATCGGCGACACCGAGTTTCGGATCCGGCAGCGCATAGTGATCGAGCACGACGGTGACGCCATGATCAAGCAGCTGCGGCGCAAGCAGTGCGAGGTCGGACGCGTTGCGCTGGAGCTCGACCTGCCAGCCCATCGATTTCACGTTTCCGAGCAGCACCTTCCATTCGCTGGCAGCGAGATCGGGCAAGGGCTGGCCGACGAGATTGAGGCGAATGCCGACGACGCCGGCGCGATCGAGCGCGCGGAGTTCGTCCGCGGTCACAGAAGGATCGACCACCGCGATGCCGCGCAGGCGTCCGCCGGAAGTCTTCAGGCTCTCGACCAGATAGGAATTGTCGGTGCCGAGAAAGCTCGGCTGCACCAGCACGCCGTTGCTCATGCCATTGCGGTCGAGCTGCTCCAGATAGAGCGCCAGCGGCGCATCGTAATCGGGGGCATAGCGCCGGCCGGGCGCGAGCTTGAGGCCGCGGTGGAAGACATGGGCATGGGTATCGATCGTCGGCAAGCTCGTCTCACTCTTCGCTCGGCTCGCGGCGGCCGTGGCCGACACGAGAGATACAAGGCCTGTGCCGAATTGGCGGCGCGTCAGGCCGCGCGCGCGGGACATCATGGTGACTGCTCCCCATCCGGCGTCAGGCGCGCGTCGCGGCGGTTTGTTCAAAAACCTTGCCGCGGGTTTCGGGCAGCAGCACCACCGCGATCAGCACCAGCGAATAGGCGAAGGCCGCATCGATGCCGATCGCCGGTCCGAGCCCGATATGGTCGCTGAGATAGCCCACGAGGAAGGGGAACGCGGCGGAGACGATGCGGCCGAAATTGTAGCAGAAGCCGACACCGGTGCCGCGCACGCCGGCCGGATAGAGCTCGCTGAACAGCGCCGCCATGCTGGCGGGAATGCCGGCCGAGAAGAAGCCGAGCGGAAAGCCGAGCACCAGCATCTCGCCGTTGGTCAGCGGCGCGAAGATGTAGATCAGCACGGTGACGATGCAGGCGCTGGCGAAGAAGGTGACATTGGCCCTGCGGCCGATGCGGTCACTGATGATGCCGCTCGCGATGCAGCCGCAGAAGAAGGCAACGATGATGACTGCGAGATAGCCGCTGGAGCCCAGCACCGACAGATGCCGCACTTCGCGCAAGTATGTCGGCAGGAACGTGGTCAGGGCCGCGTAACCGCCGTGGGCGCCGATGCCAAACAGGCCTCCGATCAGCGTCGAGCGCAGCACGTCACGATGGAAGATGCCCGAGAGCGTGGCGAAGAATGGCGTCTTGTCGGCTGCGACCGCGCGCGGCGGCTCCTTCAAGCCGCGGCGGATGAAGATGATGAGGAGCGCGGGCAACAGCCCCAGCGCAAACAGCAGCCGCCAGGCGATGTCGGCGGGTGCATAAGTGAACACGAGGGCCGAGAGCAGCACAGCTGCGCCCCACCCCACGGCCCAGGCGCTCTGCACCGAGCCCAGCGCCTTGCCGCGATGCTCGGGGCGAATGATCTCGGCCATCAGCACCGCGCCGCAAGCCCATTCGGCGCCGAAGCCGAGGCCCTGAATCGCCTTCAGGATCAGGAGCTGGTTGTAAGTCATCGCGAACGCGCAGGCGAAGGTCGCGAGCGCAAAGGTCGCAACGGTAATCTGAAGCGCCTTGACGCGGCCAAAACGGTCGCCGAGCGCGCCGCCGAGCCAGCCGCCGAACGCGCCGAAGAACAGCGTGACCGAGCCGAGCAGGCCCGCATCGGCCTTGCTGATGCCGAAGGCGGCGATCAGCGCGGGAATGGCAAGGCCGAACATCTGGACGTCGAGCGCATCCAGCGCCCAGCCGCCAAAGCTTGCCCAGAACGTGCGCCGCTCCAGCGGCGAGCTTTCGCTGTACCAGTTTGACATTGTTTCTCCCTTGAATTCGTTATTGCTTGATGTCGTTGAAAGGTCGCTCTCACCTGATCTCGGCGTGGTAGCGGAACCGGTCGGCCGGCCCCCTCGACCTGCGCCATTCGATCGGCCGCCGCTCCAGATCGAGCGCGAGGCGCTCGATCACGATCAATGGTGCGTGCGCTTCGAGGCGCAGCAGGCGGGCCTGCATCTCGTTGGCCATTTCGACCGTCAGAATTTCCTCGGCCGACACCACCACCTCCCCGCAGCGCTCCTCGTAGAGCGGATAAAGCAGGTCGCCGAATTCGGCGGTGTCGATCTCCAGGATCGGCGCGAAGCGCGATTGCTGGAGCCAGATTTCTTCGGCGAGCAGCGGTACATCGTCGATCAGGCGCAGACGCGACAGGCTAATCACGGGCTCGCCGACAGGGATGCGCAGCGCCGACGCAACGGCCGAATTCGCCGGAACGCTCTTGCGCCGGATGATGCGGCTCTTCGGCACGCGCCGCTCGCCGCTCTCGGACTGGAAGCGGAAGAAGCGGAATAGCGAGGAGTTGAAGCGCGCCCGGCGCACGAAGGTGCCGCGGCCCTGCTGGCGCTCCAGCACGGTATCGGCAACGAGCTGATCGATCGCTTTGCGCACGGTGCCGATGGCGACGCCGTAATGCGCCGCGAGCTCGGCCTCCGACGGGATCGGCTCGCCCGGCCGCCATTCATTGCGGTTGATCCGCGCGGCGAGGTCGTCGCGCAGGCGCTGGTAGCGTGGCAGGCGGTCGTCGTGCGGGGCTGCATTCATATAGTCATATAGATGACTAGATGAGATGGGAGTCAAGCACTACCAAGGTACCGCAATCGAGAAACCGGCGATGCCCGCGGGGGACGCGAGGTCGGGCCGGCGGACGTTGCCAACCCGACCTCGCCTTGCGCGTTAATTCGCTGCCCTCGGCGTGCAGGGCGGCTGCTTGTAGGGCGCTGAGGCAAACGCGCCCTGTGCCGGAGCCCTCACGCAATCCGCAGCCGCCTGAGGCGAGGCGCGCCGCGGGGCGACGTCGCGAGCGGCTGCGGCCTGGGTTTGATAGACGGCGGCGGCGATCAGGGCGGCCGAGACAAGGGTCAATCGGGTCATGGGTTCTCTCCGCGTGGCAAACGGAAGCCGAGAGGTTTCGGCGTCCTGACAATATGAGCGGAAATCGCCGTGAGATATTTCATCACGCGCCTTCAACGAAACGCGAGCCCCTCACCCCAGTTGAAACACCGCCACCTTGTGCTCGTAGCCGCGAATCGCGACCTCGCCGAGCGCGACGGCGTCCTCACCGTCGTCGCCGAGCGCCTCGCGGACGGACGCGGAGATCAGGAGGTGCGAGCCGAACTCCTTGTTGAGTGCCTCCAGCCGCGAGGCGAAGTTCACGGTGTCGCCGATGACCGTGTACTCCTTGCGCCGGGGCGAGCCGATATTGCCGGCAACGACCTCGCCGAAATGGATGCCGATGCCGATCCGCAGCGGCCAGCTCGTTTGCGCGTTGATGCGGTCCATCGCGGCCAGCATCTCGCGGCCTGCGGCAACCGCGCGGTGCGCGGCGTCGGAGGCCTCCAGCGGCGCGCCGAACAGGGCGAGGAAGCCATCGCCCAAAAACTTGTTCACGATGCCGCCCTGACGATCGAGGATGTCGACCAGCACGGCGAACGCACCGTCGAGCCGGTCAACCACCTCCTGCGGGGTGCGCAACCGCGCGCTGGCGGTGAAGCCGCGGAAATCGACGAACATCACCGCGACGCGGCGAAGGTCGCCGCCCGCGCTGGGCCCCGCCGCCATCAGCCGTTCCACCACCTGCGGCGAGACGTGCTGGCCGAACAGGTTGGTGACGCGATCACGCGCGGTGGCGGCCGCGATGCTCGCGGCAAATTGCCGCCGCAGCCGCGCGCCGACGGAGCCGGCGAGCACGCCGCAGATCAGGATGATGGTGCTGCGCACAGCGTGAAAGTAGATCAGCGGTTCGCCAGCGTCGCTGGCCGAATTGTAGTACAGCGCGACGGCCAGGAGTTCGGCTGCGGCCACAAATCCCGTGAAGGTGGACAGCCAGAAATCGAGCCGCAGCGTCGAAAGAATGATGAAGATGAAATAGGCCAGTGGCAGCACGAAACCGAGCGCGGGCCCAGCGCCCATGCTGCGAATCTGGAGGATCAGGATGATCGTCGGCAGCGACGTTTCGATGAGAGCGCCGATATAGCGCCTGATCACCGGCAGGTCGCGATCGAGCTTGAGGTTTCGCCTGATCTGGCTGTGGACCCAGACCTCGAAGAGGATGAAGCCCCCCAAGAGCATGTATTCGCGGACCAAGCCCTCCGTCCCGCGCCAGACCCGGTTCACGATGGCAGGGTCGATCAGGTAGGTTGCGGTGAGGAACAGGATCATGACGCAGCCCGTCGTGATCAGCGCCCTCACCCGCAACAGCTCGGTCCGCAGCACTTCTCGCGTCAGCTC
The DNA here is from genome assembly GCF_051810765.1 of Bradyrhizobium sp. 604_D8_N2_3. NCBI lineage: Bacteria > Pseudomonadati > Pseudomonadota > Alphaproteobacteria > Hyphomicrobiales > Nitrobacteraceae > Bradyrhizobium > Bradyrhizobium sp. 604_D8_N2_3. The sequence continues at coordinate 5,966,434 of NZ_JBPWPM010000001.1, forward strand.
GCGCTCGAACTCGTCCGACATCACGGCATGCTGCCGGGTCTTCCTGCTGGCAAACCTGACCATTTCTCCCCTCGATTCAGGGGCATTGTGCCTCAATCCAGCGTGCGGCGGAAGCGCGTCACCGCGATGGTCATGGCGACCAGCATCAGGATCGCCAGCGCCAGCGCGTCGAAGTGCAAATTCTGCATGGTCGCGCCCTTCAGCATGATGGCGCGGACGATCCGCAAGTAGTGGGTCAGCGGCAGGCATTCGCCGAGATATTGCGCCCAGACCGGCATGCCGGCGAACGGGAACATGAATCCGGAGAGCAGAATGCTCGGCAGGAAGAACATCATCGCCATCTGCATGGCCTGGAGCTGGTTCTGCACCACGGTCGAGATGGTGTAGCCAATCGACAGATTTGTAGCGATGAACAAGGTCGACAGCAGCGCGAGCAGGAACAGATTGCCGAGCAAGGGCACGCCGAACAAGCCGACACCGATGCCGATGATGAGGAAGGCCTGAAGGAAGCCAACCAGCACATAAGGAACGATCTTGCCGAACATCACCTCGACCGGCTTGATCGGCATCGACAGCAGGCTCTCCATGGTACCGCGCTCGACCTCGCGGGTGACCGAGAGCGCGGTGAAGATCAGCATGGTCATGGTGAGGATGGTGCCGACGAGGCCCGGCACGATATTGAGGCTGGACGACGCGGCCGGATTGTAGCGCGCATGCGCGCGGATCTCGAACGGCATCTCGGGCGGATTGCCGATATAGAGATCGTGCGCAAGCGCGGTCTGCACGACCATGCCGAGCGAGCCGAGCGCGGCACTGGCCGCAACGGGATCGGTGGCGTCGGCCGCAACCAGCAGCGCCGGCCGGTCGCCACGCCGCACCGCCCGCTCGAAGCCCCGCGGAATCTCGACGCCGAACAGCACCTTGCCCGATTTCAGCAGGTTGTCGAAATCGTCGACGTCGTGGACCTCGTAGATGAAGCGGAAATAGGCGGTGTTCTCCAGCGCCTTCAACACCGAGCGGGCAAGATCCGAATCCTCCTGGAGCAGCACCGCGCTCGGCAGATTGTGCGGCGTGGTGTTGATGGCATAGCCGAACAGCAGAAGCTGCATCACCGGCAGCATCACGATCATCGCGAACGAGACGCGGTCGCGCTTGAGCTGGATGAACTCCTTGACCAGCATCGCATAGGAGCGCTTCCAGAAGCCGAAGCGCTCGCGGATCTCGTGCGCGGGTGCGGGATGATCGGCGGCGCTCATTGGAAATTGTCCTTGGAACGGCTCATCAATTCGATGAACACGTCTTCGAGCGAGGGCGATGATTTGTGCCAGTGCAGGCCGCCCTTCTCGCGCCACGGCGCGATGCTGGCCTCGAGCGCGGCGACGTCGCGCCCGGAAACGTGGAGCGAAGTACCGAACGGCGCCACCATGTCCACGCCGGGCTTGCCGGTGAGCGCGGCCGTGAGCCCGTTGAGGTCCTCGCCCGTCACGGTGTAGGTCGTCAGGGCGGACTTCGCGATCACCTCCTCGACCGTGCCGTGCGCCAGCAGATGGCCGTAGGCGATATAGGCGATCTCGTGGCAGCGCTCGGCCTCGTCCATGTAGTGGGTCGAGACCAGGACGGTGAGGCCGTCGGCCGCGAGCGCATGGATCTCGTTCCAGAAATCGCGCCGCGCCTTGGGATCGACGCCGGCGGTGGGCTCGTCCAGCAGCAGCAGTTTCGGACTGGGCAGCGTGCAGGCCCCGAGCGCGAGCCGCTGCTTCCAGCCGCCGGAGAGCTCGCCCGCAAGCTGCTCCTCGCGCCCCGACAGCCCGAGCCGCTTGATCATGTCGCGCGCAGCGCCCCGTGCATCGGCGAGGCCATAGAGCCGCGCGACGAATTCGAGGTTCTCGCGCACCGAGAGGTCCTGGTACAGGCTGAAGCGCTGGGTCATGTAGCCGACCTGGCGCTTGATCTTTTCGGCATCGCGCCTGATGTCGTAGCCGAGGCAGGTGCCCTCGCCGCTGTCGGGCGTGAGCAGGCCGCAGAGGATGCGGATGGTGGTGGTCTTCCCCGAGCCGTTCGGCCCGAGGAAGCCGTAGATCGAGCCGCGCTTCACCTGCATCGACAGATCGTGCACGACCTCGCGGCCGCCAAACGACTTGGTCAGGCCCTTGACGTCGATCGCGATGCCGTTGCCGCCGTTCATCGCTTGTCCGCCACCGGCGTTTTTGGATGGAGATAGACGTCGATCGGCTGTCCGACCCGCAGGGCATCGGGCCGCGAGGGGCGCGCCTGGATCAAATAGACCAGCTTGTTGCGCTCATCGAGGCTGTAGATGACAGGCGGAGTGTATTCGGCCGAGGTCGCGATGAAATAGATCTTTGCGGTGAGATCCGCCGCGCAATTATCGCAAGAGATGCGCACCGTGTCGCCGATCGCGAGCTTCGGCAACTCGGTCTCGGGCACGAAGAAGCGCAGCTTCATGTTGCCGGGCGGCATGATCGAGAGCACCGGCCGCTGCGCCGCCACCATCTCGCCCTCGCGGAAATAGATCTGCTGGATGGTGCCGGCAACGGGCGCAAAGCCCCTGCGCCGCGCCATTCGCGTCTCCGACGTTGCGACCCGCGCTTCGGCGACACGCAAGGACGACACGGCGGAATCGAGATTGGCCTGCGTACCGGAGCCGGTCTTGTTCAGCGAGGCCGCGCGATCATAGGTCTGCTGCGCATTGGCCAGTGTCGCCTTGTTCTGGTTGAGGTCGGCAAGCTGAAGATCGTCGTCGACGGAATAGAGGGCATCGCCGACCTTCACCTCGTCGCCCTCGCGGACATTGAGCTTCGTCACCCGGCCCGCTTCGTCCGGGCTGACGAAGATCATGTCGGCCTCGACCCAACCCTGAAATCCGGGATCGCGCTTGTCCTTGCAGCCGGCAAGGCCGGTTGCAAGGACGAGGGCCAATGCAAACACAGAAATTGCTCGTGACGACCTCATGTCGTCCTCCGTTCGCCAAAAATCAGATCGAGATGGACGCGCAGCATGTCCTGGGCGTCGAGCGGCGCGTGCCGCGCAAACAGGCTCTGCCAGATCACCGCGATCATCGCCGGTGCGACCAGGATCTGCGGATAGCGCGCGAGGTTCTTCTCGCGGATCTCGCCGCGGGCAATGCCGAGCTCGATCAGCGCGCGCATGCCGGCGATCCCGCGCGAGACAACCTCGCGATAGTAGAAATCGGCGACGGACGGAAAGCGCGGCCCTTCCGCCACGATCAATCGCACGAGATCGCCACGCCTCGTGCCGATGACCTCCTTGAGGAAGTTACCGGCAAAGGCCTCGACGAGATCGCGCACCGAGCCCGTCGGCGGCGGCAGCGCATTCAGCTTGGCCACGACCGGCACGATCACCGTGCGCACCAGCTCCTCGAACATCGATTCCTTGTCCTTGAAGTGCAGGTAGATCGTGCCCTTGGCCACGCCCGCCCGCTTGGCGATGTCGTCGAGCCGCGTCGCGGCAAAGCCGCGCGCAATGAACTCCTCCATCGCCGCTTCCACGATGGCCGACCGACGCTCGGCCGCACGTGTGGCACGGTTCGAAGTGGGCGCGGCGTCGGCGGGCGCACGGCCCTTCGCATCGGCGCGAGTTGCGGTTGGCGTGGCTGCTTTGGTTGGCTTCTTTGTCATCTCCCATTTATGACTGACTAGTCAGTCATAATCAAGACAGCGAGTCAATCCAGCAACAAATTAGCATTGACTAATTCATTAGCGCATGCTAATCGAATATCCATGATCGAAGCCGCCCCAAATCCCGTCACCACCGTGATGCGTGCCCTCGCCGATCCGACCCGCCGGGCCGTGTTCGAGCGCGTGTTCGAGAGCAAGGAGATCAGCGTGGCCGAGCTCACCCGCGGCAGCGGCGTGACGCAGGGCGCGATCTCGCAGCACCTGAAGTCGCTGAAGCAGGCCGGCCTCGTCGCCGAGCGCGCCGAGGGCCGCAATGTCTATTACCGCGCCGCGCCGCAAGGGCTCGAGCCGCTGGTCACCTGGATGGACCATTACGGCGTGTTCTGGCGCGAGCGCTTCCAGAATCTGCGTGACCTCTTGAAGGAGATCGATCCGTGAGTGCAGCCGAGTTCAAAGCCGAGACTAAAGACATCGTCCAAGACATTGTTTTGGAGGAGGTCTTCCCTCACGCGCCCGAGACGATCTGGAAGACGCTGACCAGCGCCCAGTTGATCGCGCGCTGGCTGATGCAGCCGACCGGCTTCGAAGCCATCGAAGGCAAGGCCTTCACGTTCCAGACCACGCCCGGCGGCAACTGGGATGGCGTCATCCATTGCCGGGTTCTGGAAGTCGTACCGAACCGGCGCCTCGTCTATGCCTGGAAGGGCGGCGACGAACGCAACACCGGCTACGGCGCGCCGCTCGATACCGTCGTGACGTGGTCCCTCACCCCGGTCGAAGCCGGCACGCGGATCCGCCTGGTGCATGCGGGCTTCGTCATGCCGAGGAACGAGTCGGCCTACACGGTCATGAGCGGCGGCTGGAAGAAGGTCGTGCGTCAGCTCGACGAGATCAGTGGCGAGAAGTGAGTGGGAGATCTTCCGATGACCAGGCCTTTTACCGGCGGCTGCGCCTGCGGCGCGATCCGCTATTCGATTCTCGGTGAGCCGCTGTTCAGCAATCACTGCCAATGCCGGGATTGCCAGCGCGAAAGCGGCGGCGGTCACGGCTCGTACATGACCTTCGCGCGCGAAGGTGTCACGCTGACCGGCGAGGCGAAGCATTGGGACATGGTCGGCGACAGCGGCAACGTGAAGACGCGCGGTTTCTGCACGCAGTGCGGCTTGCCGGTCTACATGACCTTCGCCGCAATGCCCGACATCTTCACCATCCGCGCCGCGAGCCTCGACGAGCCCGCCCGCTACAAGCCGCAGGTGGTGACCTACGCGGCGCGCGGACATGGCTGGGACCACCTCGATCCGGACCTGCCGAAATTCGAGACCATGCCGCCAGCGTGAGGCACTAGAGCCACTTCCGTTCCGATGGAAGTTCCGATGGAATCGGAACGGGGCTCTAGATTCTTGTCTTGACGCGTTTTCCTTACGCGAACCGGTATCGACTTCGCTCGAAAACGCTCTAGCCAAAGTCGAGCACCATGCGGCCGTCGATCTTGCCGGCCTTCATCCGGTCGAAGACGTTATTGATCTCCGCGAGCGGCACCTTGGCTACTTCGGCCTTGACCTTGCCGTCCGCGGCGAATGCGATGGCCTCGTCGAGATCCCTGCGGGTGCCGACGATGGAGCCACGCACGGTGATACGCTTGAGCACGACATCGAAGATCGGCGTCGGGAATTCGCCCGGCGGCAGGCCGACCAAGCTGACGGTGCCCTTGCGACGCACCATCTTCAGCGCCTGCGCGAACGCCGAGGTCGAGACCGCCGTCACCAGCACACCGTGGGCCCCGCCCCCGGTTGCTGCCACAACCTTGTCCACCGCATTGGCCTCCAGCGCGTTGACCGCGAGATCGGCGCCGGTCTCGCGTGCGAGCTTGAGCTTGTCCTCGGCGATGTCGACGGCTGCGACCTTGAACCCCATCGCCTTGGCGTACTGGATCGCGACATGGCCGAGCCCGCCGACGCCGGAGATCGCGACCCACTCGCCGGGCCGAGCGTCGGTCTCCTTCAATCCCTTGTAGGTGGTGACGCCGGCACACAGGATCGGCGCGACGGCGGCGAAATCGATCGTTGCCGGGAGCTTTGCGGCGAAGGCGGCCGAGGCGATGACATATTCGGCAAAGCCGCCGTTCACGCTGTAGCCGGTGTTGTGCTGGTGCTCGCACAGCGTTTCCCAGCCGGTCTCGCAATATTCGCAAGCCATGCACGCGTCGTGCAGCCAGGCGACGCCGACGGCATCGCCGACCTTCAGATTTTTCACACCTGGCCCGAGTGCAGCGACGGTTCCCGCCACCTCATGCCCGGGAATGAAGGGCGGAACCGGCTTCACCGGCCAGTCGCCGGAAGCTGCGTGCAGATCGGTGTGGCAGACGCCGCACGCTTTCACCTTGACCAAAACCTCGCCGGGACCGGGCTGCGGCACCGGCACGTCCTCGATCACCAGCGGCTTGCCGAATTGTTTGACGATGGCGGCTTTCATGGTCGGCATGTGTCTGCTCCATTGCAATACGGAGGGCAGACTAGCGATGCCGGGCGGCGCATCCTTGATTGGAGTCAAAGAACGCAAGTTTCCGTCGCAGGAACCATCACGACACCGCGAAGACGAGGCTGCTTGAAGTACCGCTAGCTATGGAACTTCAGACCGTCGACGATCTTGTCGATCACCTTGCGCTCGGCGCGCATCGCGATGCCGACGAGATTGAGATCGGTGCGCTCAACCGCCCTCACCGCTTCGCGATTGGCGGCATCGTGCGTGGTCTTGAACATGTCCTCGGTGTAAAGGGCCGCCGTCACATTGCGCGAGAGCGCACGGTCGAGCGCGCGTGACAGCGCGGCACCATCGGCACCGTAGATCAGGATCGGCTGGCCGATCAGCGCGTGGTACTTCGTGCCCGAACCGTCCTCATGGGGCTCGCCGACACAGTCCGGAAAGGCCGCGGCAATTCCGCTGGTCAGAAACGACGCGACGTTGAGCTTCTGCCAGGCCTGAAGATCGGTGCGGATCACGACCGCGATCTTGGTGTCGAGCTGCATGCATACCTCGAACTGTCATTCCGGGGCGCGCCGAAGGCGCGAGCCCGGAATTCATCAGGCCACAGAGCCGGTGGACGAATTGATTCCGGGTTCGATGCTACGCATCGCCCCGGAATGACAGCAAGAGAAATTCACCCCTTGGCGTCGCAGGCCCAGGCGCGGATCACGCATTCCTTGCCGCCGTATTTGTAGCATTCGCGCGTGGCGGCGTTGAGCGAGGCCGAGATCTTCGGCTTGACGGCATAGCCATAGGCGCCGCACGGGTTGGCCATATCGACCGACATCGCGGCGCAAGCGCGCTTCATGGTCACCGTCGTGCAGTCGCCCTTGCACTGCTTCTGTGCGGCGGCACGGGCCTCGCGCTCGGCGCCGTAATCAAAAGCCTGGCCATAGGCTCCGCACTTGCCGACCGCAAACGCACCGGCAGCATGCGCATCCGTGATGTAGCGAGCGCCGGCGACACAAACCGACAGCGCAAAGAAAAACATCGCGCAACGGCGCGCGACGACATTCGAAGCCATGGAAAAACCCCTCCCCCCAAGGCAGGTGGAGAGGACTCTAGGCGGTGGACGTTTCCAGATGGTGAACGAGGGGTGAAATCGAACGAATGAGAGTGCCGTAGGGTGGGCAAAGGCGCAAAGCGCCGTGCCCACTATCCATCCACACCATCATTCAAAATTAGTGGGCACGCTTCCGCCTTCGCTCTACGAGCTACGGCGGACAAGTCGTTTTGCCCACTCTACGGCACCGTCATCCGCGTCTTGCGGCTTCCAGCGCCTGCGGCGTGTCGATGTCGAGGAAGGCACTCTCACCATCCACGGGGACTTCGGCCACCGCTTCGGTGTGCTTGGCGATCAGATGGCGCGCGCCGACGTCGCCGTCGAGCGTCATCAATTCCTTGAAGAAGCGGCGCGACCACAGCACGGGATTGCCGCGGCGCCCGTCACTGACGGGCACGACGATGAGGTTGCCGCGGTCCGGCGCAAAGCCGTCGATGAGACGGTCGATCAGGCCGGCATCGATCAGCGGCATGTCGCCCAAACAGACCACGGCGCCGTCGCAAGCCTCAGGCACAGCCGCGATGCCGGCCTTGACCGAGCTCGCGATGCCGCCGGCGAAATCCGGGTTGCGGACGAACTTCACCTTCAAGCCTTGCAGCGCCTGCTCGACCAGCTCGGTCTGATGGCCGGTGACGACGATCACCTCGGAGGCCTTGGAGGCCAGCGCCTGCTCGGTCGCGATCCGCACCAGCTTCTTGCCGTCGAGCTCGGCGAGCAGCTTGTTCGGTCCGCCCATCCGGGTCGAGCGGCCCGCTGCGAGCACGATGGCCGCGACATGGCTGTTGCCCTCGATCGCGGGTTCTGCGCGCGGCTGCGGCCGCGTGACGATCTCCATCAGGAGGCCGCCGACGCCCATGCCCATCAACTCGGAGCGCGTCACCTTGATGCCGGCGAGCAGCCGCATCAGCACCCAGTCAAAACCGTTCTCGACCGGCGAGCGTGCGCAGCCCGGCGCGCCCAGCACCGGCACCCCGCCGACACGCGCGATCAGCAGCAAATTGCCGGGGTCGACCGGCATGCCGAAATGCTCGATCTCGCCGCCGATCCCGGTGACGGCCGCCGGAATCACGTCGCGGCGGTCGGCAATCGCAGAGGCGCCGAACACGATCACGAGCTCGGCGCCAAGCGCGAGCAGCTCCTTGATCGCGGCCGACAGCGCCCGCTCCTCGTGCTGGACCCGGCGCTCGGCAATGATGCTGGCGCCGGCCGGCGCGAGCCGCTCGGCGGTGACGCGCAGCGTCTTGTCGATCACCTTCGACGAGAGGCCCGGCAGCAGCGTCGAAACGATGCCGACGCGCTTGATGACGTAGGGCGCGATCTTCAGCACGTCCCGGCCCGCCGCCTTCACCGCGGCATCGCGCAAATTGCCTTCCACGCCGAACGGGATGATCTTGACGGTGCCGACCATCTCACCCTCGACCACCGGCTTGTAGGCGGTGAGCGTCGCAAAGGTGATGGCCTCGTCGATATTGTTGATGCGGTCGACCGCGGCGCGGTCGATCACCAGCACGCCCGGGCGCGCGGCGAACAGATTGGCGCGGCCGGTGAAGGCGCGCTCGACATGAATGCCCTCGCCGCCGACGGCCAGCGCAATACTGGCGGCGGCGACATCCTCGGAGACGTCGCCCTCCTCCATGCGCACCACCACGACGTCCTTGATGCCGGCGCGCGTCAGCGCCTCGACCTCGGCCGGGCCGATCGTCGTGCCTTTCTTCAGCACCAGCGGTCCCTGGCGCAGGGTGTGGACGGTCACCCCGCCGATCGCATCCTTGGGGCTCGCCGGTCCGAATTTCATGCCGCTTCTTCTTTTTCTTTTGGAGGCAGGCGCAGCACCGCCGTGATCTCGGCCATGATCGACACAGCGATCTCGGACGGCGAGACAGCGCCGATCGCCAGCCCAATGGGCGCGTGGATGCGCGCGATGTCGCTGTCCTTGGCGCCCTGCGCGCGCAGCCGGTCGCCGCGCTTGGCATGCGTCTTTCGCGAGCCGAGCGCACCGATATAGAAGCACTTGCGTTCAAAGGCGTGCAGCAGCGCGGGATCGTCGATCTTCGGATCGTGCGTCACGGCGACGAAAGCCGTGTAGGCATCGACATTGAGCGGCGGCAGCGCCGTGTCGGGCCATTCGGCGACCAGGGGAATATCAGGGAAGCGCTCCGCGCTCGCAAACGCCGTGCGGGGATCGACCACGGTGACGTCGTAGCCGAGCGAGCGCGCCAGCGGCGCCAAGGCCTGGCTGATATGGACCGCGCCGACGATGACGAGCTTTGCGGTCGGCGCGTAGACGTTGAGGAACAGCTTCTTGCCGCCGGCTTCGACACTGGCGCTCTTGCCCATGCGAAGCTGCTTGTCCAGTTCGGCGCGCAGCGGGTCTTTTGCAAAATCCGCAGCCTTCACCAGGCGCTGCTCGCCGCTCTCGGTGTCGGTCACCAGGATCACCGGCCGGCGCGCGGCGCGCTCGGCATTGAGTTCGTGCAGGATTGCGAGCTTCACGGCTAACCGACCTTCTCGACGAAGACGCGGATGGTGCCGCCACAGGACAGCCCGACATTCCAGGCCGTCTCATCGGCAACGCCGAACTCCAGCATCCTGGGCTTGCCGCTCTGGATCACGTCCATGGCCTCGGTGACCACGGCGCCTTCGACGCAGCCGCCGGAGACCGACCCCAGAAACGTGCCCTCATCGTTGATGACGAGGCTCGAGCCCGCCGGGCGCGGGGCCGAGCCCCAGGTCTCGACAACGGTGGCCAGCGCGACCCCGCGGCCGGCCTTCTGCCAATCCTCCGCCGCTTTCAGAATATCCTCGTCGCGATCGAGCATGGCTTAACCTCTCAAGCTGCGGAACGGATCAGGCTGCGGTGATGCGGCGGCAGCGGCCGGGAGAGCGTCGTGATCAGCTCCTGGATCGAACTCAAATTATGTACCGGGCGGAATTCGTCAACGTGCGGGAGCATCATTTTGATGCCCTGGGCCTTGGCCTCGAAGCCGCCGAACCGCAGAAGCGGGTTGAGCCAGATCAGCCGCCGGCAGGACCGGTGCAACCGGTCCATCTCGAAGGCGAGCTTGGAATCGGCCTCCCGCTCCAGCCCGTCGGAGATCAGCAGCACGATGGCGCCCTGGCTCAGCACGCGCCGCGCCCACAATTTGTTGAAGTTGTGCAGCGAGGCCGAAATCCGGGTGCCGCCGGCCCAGTCCTCGACCGAGGCCGAGCAGCTCGCCAGCGCCTCATCGGGGTCGCGCTGGCGCAGCGCCCGGGTGACGTTGGTCAGCCGGGTGCCGAACAGGAACACCGAGACGCGCTTTCGGGCATCCCCGATGGCATGCAGGAAATGCAGGAACAGGCGGGTGTACTCGCTCATCGAGCCCGAGATATCGAGCAGCGCGACGATCGGCGCCGGCTTCTCGATGCGCCCGAGGCGATGGATGTCGATGATGTCACCGCCGGTGCGCAAGGACGCGCGCAGCGTGCGGCGCAAATCGAGACGAAGCCCGCGGGGATCGGGCCGGTGCCGGCGCGTCAGAAGCTCGGCCTGCGGCAGCCGCATCCGCTCGACGGCGCGGAGCGCTTCGGTGATCTCAGCCGCGCTCATCTGCGCAAAATCCTTCTTCTGAAGGATCTCCTTGTCGGAGACCGACAGGCGCAAATCCTGCTCCTGGTGCTGCGGCGTCTCCGTCATCCGTGGCTGCGACATCGCCTCCTGCACGCGGCGCGAGCCGGCCTGCGGCTTCTTCTTGGCCTGCTCCGGCAACGGCACCGAATCCAGCATGTGCTTCCACTCTTCCGAGGCGCGGAAGAACAGGTTGAAGGCCTGCCTGAAGATCAGCGCATGCTCGTGGCGCTTGACGAAGATCGCCTCCAGCGTGGTGAAGACGTCGGCGCGGTTGCCGATGTCGATCACCTGGAGCGCGCTCATGGCATCGATGACGGCGCCCGGTCCGACCGGCATGCTGGCTGCACGCAACGCGCGGGCAAAGCCGACGATGTTGTCGGCGAACTGCTCGGTCTGGTCGGGCGCAAGGTGGTTGATGGCCATGGTCTCGTATCCATCCCCTCGTCATTCCAGGGCGCGCCACTTGGCGCGAGCCCGGAATCCATACTCCCGATCGTGGTTATGGATTCCGGGCTCGACGCTGCGCGTCGCCCCGGAATGACCGGAGTACTAGTGGCGCAAGATCAATTCTCGCTCGTCGCTTCCTTCAGCACCTTTTGCAGGGCGTCGCCCTGCATCCGGGTGATATCGTCCTGGTACTTGAGCAGCGCCCCCAGCGTGTCGCCGACCACTTGCGGGGTCAGCGAGCGGGCGTCGAGCTCCGACAGCGCGGTGGCCCAATCGATGGTCTCGGCGACACCAGGCGACTTGTAGAAATCCTGGTTGCGCAGCGCCTGGACGAAACGCACGACCTGCTGCGACAGCTTGGCGGAGATGCCGGGCACGCGCGTCTTGACGATCGCGAGCTCGCGCTCGGCTTCTGGATAGTCGACCCAGTGATAGAGACAGCGCCGCTTCAGCGCGTCATGGATCTCGCGCGTGCGGTTGGAGGTGATGATGACGATCGGCGGATGCGGCGCCTTCACGGTGCCGAATTCGGGAATGGTCACCTGGAAGTCGCTGAGGATTTCGAGCAGATATGCCTCGAACGCCTCGTCGGCGCGGTCGAGCTCGTCGATCAGCAGCACCGGCGGTCCCGCGACGTCGGGCTCCAGCGCCTGGAGCAAAGGCCGCTTGATCATGTAGCGGTCGGCGAAGATATCGGACGAGAGCTGATCGCGGTCGGTGTCGCCGGCGGCTTCCGCCATCCGGATCGCGATCATCTGCGCGGCGCTATTCCACTCGTAGACGGCGGAGGAGACGTCGAGGCCCTCGTAGCACTGCAGGCGGATCAGCTTCCGCCCCAGCGCCGCCGACAGCACCTTGGCGATCTCGGTCTTGCCGACGCCGGCTTCGCCCTCCAGGAACAGCGGCCGGCCCATGCGCAGCGACAGATAGGTCACCGTCGCCAGCGATCGCTCCGCGAGATAACCGCGCGAAGTCAAGAGTTCGAGCATCGCATCGACCGATGCCGGCAGGGCCGTGAGAGTCATGAAAAAGCCAGTCTCGCTACGCCCTCACCGGGGACAAGTTTGGGCCGAGGCGTGAGGTTCACTCACTCCTTGGCGTTGGCGGCATCGAGGGCACGCCGCGTCAGCACCCCGATGAGATGCGCACGGTATTCGGCGCTGCCGTGGATGTCGCTGTTGAGGCCTTCCGCAGGCACCTCGATGCCGTCGAGCGCCTTCGCGGCGAAGCGCTTCTTCAGGGCTTCCTCGAACGCGGTGACGCGGAACACGCCTTCGGAGCCGGCACCGGTGACGGCAACGCGCACGTCCGAAGGACGCCGCGCCACGAACACGCCGACCAGCGCGTAACGCGAGGCCTGGTTGCGGAACTTGATGTAGGCCGCCTTCTTCGGCAGCGGGAACATCACCTTGGTGATGATCTCGTCGGCTTCGAGCGCCGTCGTGAACAGGCCCTGGAAATACTCTTCCGCCTTGAGGCGGCGCTTGTTGGTGACGATGGTGGCGCCGAGCGCGAGCACCGCGGCCGGATAGTCCGCGGTCGGATCGTTGTTGGCGAGCGAGCCGCCGATCGTGCCCTTGTGGCGCACGGCGGGGTCGCCGATCTGGCTGGCAAGATTGGCCAGCGCCGGGATCGCCTCACCGACGATCGCAGAGCTTGCGACCTCGGCATGCCTGGCGGTGGCGCCGATCACGAGCGCGCGGCCCTTCATCTCGATCGTGTTGAGCCCCTCGATGTGGGAGAGGTCGACCAGATGCGGGGGGCTGGCGAGACGCTGCTTCATGACGGGAATCAGCGTGTGGCCGCCGGCGATCACCTTGGCGTCTTCGTTCTTCACCAGGAGGTTGGCCGCCTGGCGAACGGTCCCGGGGCGATGGTATTTGAATTCGTACATCTGAATGTCCTGATCGCAGAATGCGCGCGCGGTTAGGCGAGATCGGATTTCGCCATCGCCTTGGCGCCGGCGGAGATCGAAGCGACGATGTTCTGGTAGCCGGTGCAACGGCAGAGATTGCCTTCCAGCTCCTCGCGGATGGTGTGGTCGTCGAGCTCGTGGCCCTTGCGATGGACGATGTCGATCGCCGTCATGATCATGCCCGGCGTGCAGAAGCCGCACTGCAGGCCATGGTGCTCGCGGAAGGCCTCCTGCATCGGATGCAGCGGAGCGCCGTCGGCGGCCAGTCCCTCGATCGTCTTGACCTCGTGGCCGTCGGCCATCACGGCCAGCGTGGTGCAGGACTTCACGGCCTTGCCGTCGAGATGCACGACACAGGCGCCGCACTGCGAGGTATCGCAGCCGACATGGGTGCCGGTCAGGCGCAGATTCTCGCGCAGGAACTGCACCAGAAGGGTGCGGGGATCGACGTTGGCCGTGACAGGATTGCCGTTCACGATGAGGGAGATTTTTGCCATAAGCACTCTCTATCAGCGCCCCGACGGGTCCCGTCGAAGCGGTTCTTATAATTATTCCAACCCATCATATGGGCCATTATGCCCGGGGGCAACATCGCCCCGGACGCAAGGCGCCATGCCGAAAGGCGATAGCCTTCAGCCCTGTACCGCCTTGGCGAAGTTCGCGAAAAATTCGTCGGCCAGTTTCTTGGCGGTGCCGTTGATGAGGCGCTGGCCGAGCTGCGCCAACTTGCCGCCGATCTGCGCCTCGACCTCGTAGGAGAGCAGCGTACCGCCGTCCTTCTCCGCGAGCTTGACCACGGCGCCGCCCTTGGCGAAGCCGGCCACCCCGCCCTCGCCTTCGCCGGAGATCTTGTAGCCGTTCGGCGGGTCGAGATCGGAGAGTGTGACCTTGCCCTTGAAGCGCGCCGACACCGGCCCGACCTTCATTTTCGCGGTCGCGCGAAAGCCGCCGTCGTCGGTCTTCTCCAGCTCCTCGCAGCCGGGGATGCAGGCCTTCAGCACCTCGGGATTATTGAGCTTCTCCCACACGGCCTCGCGCGGCGCCGCAAGCTGGACTTCGCCGTTCATCGTCATGGCCATGGGGTACCTCCCGGATGCTTCTCTATAATGTGCTCAAGTAACGCACGGAGGCCGCAAAGGAAAGGGCAGCCCCCGGCCACGTGCAATGCATATTCGCAACTGCAAAAAGCTTTGCGCCGATGGTTTGGGATTGGCAGAGCCGGGGCATGGTGATTAGGTCCCGCGCAACATGAGCACAGCCCTCTCCCCCCTGCTCGCGCCGATGCTGTCGAGCCCAGCCATGCGCGCGGTCTGCGACGACCGGTCGACCCTCCAGAACATGCTCGATTTCGAGGCAGCCCTGGCACGCGCCGAGGCCGCCACGGATGTGATTCCCGCATCCGCGGTGGGCCCGATCGAAGCTGCGTGCAGGGCCGATACCTTTGACATGGCCGCTCTGGGCGAGGCCGCGACGCGATCCGGCAATCTCGCGATTCCCCTGGTCAAGGCGCTCACGGCCAATGTCGGCAAGGCCGATGCGGAGGCCGCGCGCTACGTCCATTGGGGCGCGACGAGCCAGGACGTCATCGACACCGCGACCATGCTCACGCTTCGCGCCGGCATCGATGCGCTCGATGCCGATCTCAGCCGCGCCATCAAGGGCTTTGCCGCCCTGGCGCGGAGCCATCGCAACACCGCCATGGTGGCGCGGACCTGGCTCCAGCACGCGCTGCCGATGCCGTTCGGGCTCAAGGCCGCGGAATACGCATCAAGCCTCGCCCGCGCCCGCTGCCGCCTGCGGCGGCTCTCCCGCGAGGGTCTTGCGCTGCAATTCGGCGGCGCGGCCGGCACGCTCGCGGCCCTCGGCGACAAGGGGCTCGTCGTTGCAGAGCGATTGGCGCAGGAGCTCAACCTGCCGCTGCCGGAAGCGCCCTGGCACACCCATCGCGACCGGATCGCGGAAGCCGCATCATGCTTTGCGATTCTCGCCGGAAGCTGCGGCAAGATCGCGCGCGACGTCTCGCTGATGATGCAGACCGATGTTGGCGAAGCGTTCGAGCCTGCCGGCGAAGGCCGCGGTGGCTCCTCGACCATGCCGCACAAGCGCAACCCGGTCGCGGCCGCGAGCGCGCTGGGCTGCGCGACCATGGCGCCGCAGCTCGCCGCGACGATCTTTGCAGCCCAGGTGCAGGACCATGAGCGCAGCGCCGGCCCCTGGCACGCGGAATGGCCGACGTTGCCGCAATTGATGCTGGTCACCTCGGGCGCGCTCGCCGCCATCCTCGACATCGCCGAGGGCCTCGACGTCGATGCCGCGCGCATGCGCAGCAATCTCGATACGACGCATGGGCTCATCATGGCGGAAGCGGTCACGTTTGCGCTGGCCGACAAGATCGGCAAAAGCGATGCGCATCATTTGATCGAGGCCGCGAGCAAGCGCGCGGTCGCCGAAAAGAAGCATTTGCGCGAGGTTCTCGCGGCCGATTCGCAGGTCACCGCGCATCTGCCGCCGGAAAAAATTGCGGCATTGTTCGAGCCGATGGCCTATCAAGGGGCTTCCCAAGCCCTGATCGACCGGCTGCTCGACAGCCTCGAGCGCGATTAATTGTTTGAGCATGATCTTTTTCGGAAAACCGCTCCACACTTTTCCGGATCATGCTCCAGAACGGAGACGCCCAGCATGCCCATGATCGATGCCGACGGTTGCCTGATCAACGTCTCCGTCGAGGGCCGCGACGGCGGGCCGACGCTGATGCTGTCCAATTCGCTCGGCTGCACGCTGCAGATGTGGGAGCCGCAGATGAAGGCTCTGACGCAGGTGTTCCGCGTCATCCGCTATGACCGCCGCGGCCACGGCAAGTCCAACGTTCCGCCCGGCCCCTATACGATGGAGCGCTTCGGCCGCGACGTGCTGGCGATCCTCGACGACCTCAACATCGAGAAGGTGCATTGGTGCGGCCTCTCGATGGGCGGCATGGTCGGGCAGTGGCTAGGGGCCAATGCGCCGGAGCGCTTCGGCAAGCTCATCCTCGCCAACACCTCCTGCTACTACGCCGAGCCGACCAAATGGCTGGAGCGCATCGACGCGGTGAAGAAGGGCGGCATCACCGCGGTCGCCGATGCCGTGATCGCTGGCTGGCTGACGCAGGATTTCCGCGAGCGCGAGCCGCAGATCACGGCGAAGATGAAGTCGATGCTGCTGGCTTCCCCCGTCGAGGGTTATCTCGCCTGCTGCGAGGCGCTGTCGACGCTCGATCAGCGCGAGATGCTCGCCAAGATCAAGAGCCCGACACTGGTGATCGCCGGCCGCCACGACATGGCGACGCCGATCTCGGCGGGTGAATTGATCCGCTCAAACATTCCCGGCGCCAGCATGACCATCATCGATGCCGCGCACATTTCAAATGTCGAGCAGCCGCACGCCTTCACCGACGCGGTGGTGGGTTTCCTGACGCAGCGCTGAGGCCGTCCAATTCAGCGCGGTTCGGCGGAGGGCTGCGGCATCGCCCCCTGGGCGGGCGCGGGCGGTGCGGGCACGGGTGTCGCCGGCTCAGCGGACTGCAGTGACGGCTGTTGAGAGGTTCGCGGTTCATCCGGTGTGCCCGGCGTTTCGGGCTTCGGTGGTCCCGGCTCACGCGAGGACCGCGTCCGCCCGCCGCCGTCCGATTCCGGCTGGTGATGTTCGGATTGCGGCGGCGCGATCAGCGTCATTGCGACCAGCGCAATCTCGGCCAACGCGAATGGCAGCAGGATCAAGACGAGCCCGCGCCGCGTGAAGGTTTGATTGAAGGCGCGGTAGATCGCGAACGCGATGCTGAGCAGCCAGACGCCACCAGCTGCCCGCGACTTCAAGGTCCACCCCTCTCCCATAATCAGGACGAGCAGGTGAGAGACGTAGTAGGGCACGAGACAGCTCAGCAGGATGAATTCGCCCCAGCGCTGGATCAACCCGATCTCCGATTGGATCGTCTTCGTCTCCTCGTCGATCTTAGTGGCCCGCTCCACCAGCGAGTTCTGCGTGATCGACAGGTAGTTCTGGTCGAGACTAACGATGCTCGACATCGCGCGCTCGTAGCGGACACCCAGCCGGTCGATGAAATCGAACTCCGGACCCAGCCGGCGCCGGATGAACTGATCATAGGGCTGGTCGCCTTCGAGGCGCAGAATGCGCAAGAGCTTCACATTTTGCTCGAACTGCCGCACGTAGTAGCGGGACCGTTCGATTCGGTAGAGCGGGCCGCTCCCGGTCTTCAGCAGAAATTTGCCCGTAATCTCGTTGAGCTGCGCATGCGCCTTGGCGATCTCGGCCATGGCCACGCGGTTACGCTGGTTGGCGGTTGCGGGGACGCTTTCACCCGGGCGCGTCCCGTAGGCTTCCGTCTGCGCGATCGCGCGGCGCGCCCTCTGGGTGGCCTCCTCCAGATCGGCCAACTCGAGTCCGGCATTGTGCAACCACCTGACGTCCTTGAGCGCGCACAGCCGGAACGTGCCGAGCTGAAGGATCTGGCTGACGAGACGGCCGAGTTGCCACTTGTTGACCACGGTCCTGTCGCCGACCCTCTGGTGGGCATAGACGATGAATTCCACTGGAATGCGCTCGCCGTCCGATATCTCGGGCAATTGTGGGCCGAGCGTGCTCAGATAGAGCGCCCGGCCATCGAGCATATAGTTAGCGGCGCATTCGTAGCGGGTGTGATCGGCGCGGATGCGATGCTGGATCAGGGGCAGTAGCGCCTGCTTGGCCTCGGCGCCCCAGCTCGGCGGCCCGTTGAACTTGAAGAAGCGATCGTCCCCGAAGGTCACGGCCCGCTCGGAGGCGACGAAGCCGCGAAAATCCGCACATACACGCTGAAAGATGGCGTCGTTCCGAAAGGATCCGCCCAACGACAGCACCTCCTCGTCAAAGGCACGCCAGAACTCGTGGAATGAATAGCGGTTGATATCCTTGGCGAGTTGGTCGACCGCCTGCTGCGACAGCGAAGCCGCAGGTTGGCCGCCAGTGGAGAGGTGCCGGTCCGGATCGAGATAGGCGACGATCCGATTCATCGTCTCGTTCAGCTCGGCGATGCCTGTGGGCGTGTTGTTGCGCGGCCGATCCAGCTCGACGAAGACCGACATCGTGAAATACTCAGCCTGGGTCTCGAAGCGGATCGTGACGTCGAGCAATTGCCAGACGAATTGCAGGCTGACGACGCGGTTGGTGCTCGCAAAGATGTCGTTCTGGCGCCGCGTGAGCTTATCGACTTGGTCGTCTTGCGGCTTGCGGTAGGCACTGCCAAACAGCAGGTTGACGCCGCCAATCCGGGGCGTGACCTCGATCGGGATGCCTCGCTTCGTTTCCAACCCGATCCAGAGCTCCCGGATGAAGCGATCGAGCGCCGTGTTGATCTCCTCGGGCCGCTTGTTGGGCGCCCATTCCGGATTGACCGGCTGCTCCCGCCTGTCCCCCTCCTCCTGGAAATTGGTCCAGAACGCCAGATGCCAGACCAGGGACGGCGCGCTCAGCACCTTCGGCGGCTTACGGTGGGCGCCCGCGTTCAGCTCGTGGTAGTCGCCGGCCGTGTTGAACATGGCAATCTGGCCGGTGGCGGTCTCGTCCATGGCAATTCACTCCCTCGAAACGAAGGCCTCAGGCGCACGCAATGACCGATACTACCGCAGATAGAACAGTACCGAAAGATGTGAGCGTCGCCTCAACGGCCTGTCAGCCCCGGCCGGGGTACGCTAGATTGGCTCGAAGATCATTTTGACAAGGGATGCCCATGGACGACCAGAAGCGCCGCGATGCCGGCATGAACGTGCGCCGGAAGGTTTTGGGCAATGCCTGGGTCGACAAGTCGATCGCGGGCCGCAATGCCTTCAACACCGACTTCCAGGACATGATCACGCGCTACGCCTGGGGCGAGATCTGGACGCGGCCGCATTTCGACGAGCGCACGCGGCGAGTGCTCGTGATCGGCACCATGGTCGCGCTGGGGCAATGGGACGAATTCCGCCTGCATGTGCGCGCGGCGCTCGCCGAGGGCGGCTTCACCCCCGACGACATCAAGGAAATCCTGCTTCAGCAGGCAATCTATTGCGGCGTGCCGGCGGCGAACCACGCCGTCAAGGAAGCCTCAGCGATTGTGCAGGAGCTCGGCCTGCTCAAGAGCTAGCGGCGCGGCGGTCTCGACGGCCTCCCGAACGTTCTTGGGCGCCGGCGCGGGCCGTTCAATCACCACCACGATGGCAGCGCCGAGCAGCAGCAGCAGCTCGGTGGCATGCAGCCGGAGCGCGGCCATCTCGCCGACCTTCGACGCCATCAACATGCTCGTAAACGAGATGAGGCTGCCGATCGCAAGCGCAATGCCGAGCGCCTCGTCGCTGCCGCCATTCTTGCGGACGCGGGGAATGCACAGAAGCGCGAGATAGATGGCAAAGAACGCCACCACCGTCAGCCGGCCCAGCGCCAGCAGCCAGGCGGCACGCACCGTGCTCATCCCCGCCATCTGAAGATGATCGCTGAGGAACAGCGCCACCGCGACGCTCGGCCGCTCGTAGAGGCCGTGCACCGGTGCCACCATGATGTTGAAGGCCACGAGCGTCCAGGCCGGGATGAAATAGGCCGCCAGCAGGGCGCCGTTGACCGAACCGATCCGCCAATTCCTGAACATGCCGCTTCCCGCTTCGCTCGCTGCGCGCCTTCCATGGAAAGGCTTTGCCGGGGAGCTAACTCGCATCAGACCATGGCGGCAATTTAAACCCTTTGTTTACCTTAACCGGCCCGCCGGGCGGCGCGCCCAAGGAAAAAGGGCCCCGCCTCCCGGCGGGGCCCTCTTCACGTCTAGGCTCCGAAACTACTTGTCCTGACCGTGCTGGCCGCCCTGTTGCTGGCCGGGCTTCTCGCCCTGGCGCTGCGGATGCTGCTGCTGCTGTCCGGGTTTCTGCCCGCCACCCTGCTGCTGCCCGGGTTTCTGAGTCTGCTGGCCCGGATTCTGATCTTGCTGCTTCGACATTTGGGGGAACTCCCTAGTTGGACCTCAGAGGAGAGACAACGGCCGGGATTCAGTTTGGTTGCTTTGCGGAACCCGGTTCCTCGCACCTGCGGAACCGAAATGACATCCGTAGCGAAATGACCTCTGTACAAGCCTTTGTGTCGAGGCATGGCCAGTTGCAGCCACCAGTTCCCTCCTGTTACAAAACGAGAAGAATGCTTAGGGGCTGCCGGGGCCCGAGAAGAAACTCAATCACACTTTCTCTCGAAGAGCTCCCTTTGAGCCGCGTCAGGTTTGGTAACGGCAGCCCATGGATTATTTCGCCCAGCAGCTCATCAACGGTCTCGTTCTGGGCTCGATCTACGGCCTGATCGCCATCGGCTATACGATGGTCTACGGCATCGTCGGCATGATCAATTTCGCCCATGGCGATGTCTTCATGATCGGCGGCTTCATCGCCCTGATCACCTTCCTGATCCTGATCTCGCTCGGCCTGACCGCGATCCCGGTGATCCTGCTGGTGGTGCTGCTGGTGTCGATGGCGATCACCGCGCTCTACGGCTGGACCATCGAACGCATCGCCTACCGGCCCCTGCGTCATTCCTTCCGCCTCGCCCCGATGCTGTCGGCGATCGGCATGTCCTTCGTGCTGACCAATTACTCGCAGGTGGCGCAGGGCGCCCGCGTCAAGCCGATCCCGCCCTTCATCACCGGCGGCTATACGCTGCACGAAAGTGCGGACGGCTTTGTGATCCAGCTCTCCAACATCCAGATCATGGTGGTTCTCACCACCATCGTGCTGCTTGGGATCTTCACCTGGCTGGTGTCGCGCACCCGGCTCGGCCGCGACATGCGCGCCTGCGAGCAGGACCAGACCATGGCGGCGCTGCTCGGCGTCAACGTCGACCGCACCATCTCCATGACCTTCGTGATCGGCGCAGCGCTCGCCGCGGTCGCGGGCCTGATGTACCTGCTCTATTACGGCCTGGTGGATTTCTTCATGGGCTTCGTCGCCGGCATCAAGGCGTTCACCGCGGCTGTGCTCGGCGGCATTGGCTCGCTGCCTGGCGCCATGCTGGGCGGTCTCGCGATCGGCCTCATCGAGACGTTCTGGTCGGCCTATTTCTCGGTCGAGTACAAGGACGTCGCGGCGTTCTCGATCCTGATCGTCGTGCTGATCTTCATGCCGACCGGCCTGCTCGGCCGTCCCGAAGTCGAAAAAGTCTGACGGTCGCCGCGTGACAATTCTC
The DNA here is from genome assembly GCF_051810765.1 of Bradyrhizobium sp. 604_D8_N2_3. Classification (NCBI taxonomy): domain Bacteria; kingdom Pseudomonadati; phylum Pseudomonadota; class Alphaproteobacteria; order Hyphomicrobiales; family Nitrobacteraceae; genus Bradyrhizobium; species Bradyrhizobium sp. 604_D8_N2_3. The sequence goes on from NZ_JBPWPM010000001.1 coordinate 5,987,871, forward strand.
TCGAGCAATACGGCCAAACCTGCAACGGACATCCCCGCTCTGCTGAAGACGGCCTTCGTCAACGCCCTGATCGCGCTGGTGCTGTTCTCGCTGATGGTCGGCGTCCGCACCGAAGCGGGTTCCGACGGCCAGCTCACCTATTGGACCCGCTTCGGCGAGGTCGCCTCCCTCGTTGCCGCCGTGTTCGGCGGCTCGATCGTGCTCGGGCTGTTGCGACAGTGGATCGGGTCCAGCGGCACCGACAAGCTGGTGCCGCCGGCTGTACGCAGCGGCATGTCGTTTCTGGGCCGCTACCTGGCGCCCGCACTTCTGATCTTCACGGTGCTTGTGCCGGTGATCTTCTATGACCAGCGCTATATCCTCGATCTCGCGATCCTCGTGCTCACCTATGTGATGCTGGGCTGGGGGCTGAATGTCGTGGTCGGGCTCGCCGGCCTGCTCGACCTCGGCTACGTCGCCTTCTATGCGGTCGGCGCCTATTCCTACGCGCTGCTCGCCACCAATTTCGGCTGGTCGTTCTGGGTCTGCCTGCCGCTTGCCGGCATCCTCGCCGCGTTCTGGGGCGTGCTGCTCGGCTTCCCCGTACTGCGCCTGCGCGGCGACTATCTCGCCATCGTGACGCTCGCCTTCGGCGAGATCATCCGCCTCGTCATCATCAACTGGCAGAGCCTCACCGGCGGCCCCAACGGCGTCTCCAGCATTCCCCGCCCCTCGTTCTTCGGCATCCCGCTGGACAACAGCGACAACGGGCTCGCCGCCAGGCTCGGCATCGAATATTCGCCGACCCAGCGCATCGTCTTCCTGTTCTACCTGATCCTGGCGCTTGCGCTGCTCACCAACTGGGTGACGATCCGGCTGCGCCGCCTGCCGATCGGCCGCGCCTGGGAGGCCTTGCGCGAGGACGAGGTCGCCTGCCGCGCGCTCGGCATCAACACCACGACCACCAAGCTCACGGCGTTCGCGACCGGCGCCATGTTCGGCGGCTTTGCCGGTGCGTTCTTCGCGACGCGCCAGGGCTTCATCAGTCCGGAATCCTTCACCTTCCAGGAATCGGCGCTGGTGCTCGCCATCGTCGTGCTCGGCGGCATGGGCTCGCAGCTCGGCGTCGCGCTCGCCGCGCTCGCCATGATCGGCGGCTTCGAGCTGTTCCGCAGCCTCGAGACCTACCGCATGCTGGTGTTCGGCATGGCCATGGTGCTGATCATGATCTGGCGGCCGCGCGGCCTGATCGGCCATCGCGCGCCGACCGTGTATCTGACCAAGGCGCAGGCGATCTCTTCCGACCTCGTGAAGGAAGGGCACGGATGAGCGCCGACAAGATTAGCGACAAGATTCTTGGCGTCGACCGGCTGACCATGCGCTTCGGTGGCATCGTCGCCGTGCAGGACCTGTCGTTTGCGGCCGAACGGAAGAAGATTACCGCGCTGATCGGACCGAACGGCGCCGGCAAGACCACCGTGTTCAACTGCATCACCGGCTTCTACAAGCCGAGCGGCGGCGCCATTCGCCTCACCCATGACGACGGCAAGGTGATTGCGCTGGAGCGGCTGAACGATTTCCGCATCGCCAAGCAGGCCAAGGTGGCGCGCACCTTCCAGAACATCCGCCTGTTTCCCGGCATGACCGCGCTGGAAAACCTGATGGTGGCACAGCACAACGCGTTGATGCGCGCCTCCGGCTTCACTTTTCTCGGCCTCATCGGCGCGCCCGGCTACCGCGACGCCGAAAAGCGCGCGATCGACCTCGCCACCGACTGGCTGAAGCGGGTCAATCTGCTCGACCGCGCCGACGATGCCGCCGGCAATTTCGCCTATGGCGACCAGCGCCGGCTCGAGATCGCGCGCGCGATGTGCACCGAGCCCGCGCTTTTATGCCTGGACGAGCCCGCCGCGGGTCTCAACGCGCGCGAGAGCGCCGCCTTGAGCGAGCTCCTGCTCTCGATCCGCAACGAGCTCGGCACCTCGATCCTGCTGATCGAGCACGACATGTCGGTCGTGATGGAGATCTCCGACCACATCGTGGTGATGGACCATGGCGTCAAGATCGCGGAAGGCTCTCCGCGCGAGATCCGCGACGATCCCAAGGTGATCGCCGCCTATCTCGGCACCGACGAGGAAGAGGCCGTGGCGGTGATGGAGAGCGGGTCGTGACGTCGGCGTCCACTCCCCTGCTCTCGATCCGGGGCCTGCGCGCCGCCTACGGCAAGATCGAGGCGCTAAAGGGCGTCGATGTCGAGATCAGCGCCGGCGAGATCGTCGCGCTGATCGGCGCCAACGGCGCCGGCAAGTCCACGCTGATGATGACGATCTTCGGCAAGCCGCGCGCCCGCGCCGGCCATATCCTGTACGAAGGCCGCGACATCACCGACGTTCCCACGCATGAGATCGCCCATTTGCGCATCGCGCAATCGCCGGAAGGCCGCCGCATCTTCCCGCGCATGAGCGTCGCGGAAAACCTCCAGATGGGGGCGGATGCCACCGGATGCACCGACGCCGAACGCGAGGCCACGCTGCAACGCGTCTTCACGCTGTTCCCGCGGCTGAAGGAGCGCTACGCCCAGCGCGGTGGAACGCTGTCCGGCGGCGAGCAGCAGATGCTGGCAATCGGCCGCGCCCTGATGAGCCGCCCCCGCCTGCTTCTGCTCGACGAGCCCTCGCTCGGGCTGGCGCCGCTGATCGCGCGCCAGATTTTCGATGCGATCCGCACCCTGAACCGCCAGGACGGCCTGACGGTCCTGATCGTCGAGCAGAACGCCAACCATGCGCTGAAGCTCGCCCATCGCGGTTACGTCATGGTCAACGGCCTGATCACGCTGGCCGGGACCGGCGCCGAGTTGTTGCAGCGCCCCGAGATTCGCGCCGCCTACCTGGAAGGCGGCCGGCACGGCTGAGGTTGCCCGACGGCGGAGCCCGTGCGGCCGAATGTGGCGAGATATCTCCGCCAATGCCCGTATTTTGCCGGTGACTTCTCCCGAGATTCATTCGAGAATGGCGCCGGTTTGGACCGGGCGTATCCGGCAACTTCCACAGGCGACCACCCGCGAGGTATCTCATGAAATCACTGAAGCTCATCGGTCTGGCATTCGGCGCGTCGATCGCGCTATCGAGCGCGGCGTTCGCGCAGGATGTCACCGTCGCAGTCGCAGGCCCGATGACCGGCGGAGAGTCCGCCTTCGGCCGCCAGATGAAGAACGGCGCCGAGATGGCCGTGGCTGACATCAACGCCGCCGGCGGCGTCAACGGCAAGAAGCTCGCGCTCAACGTCGAGGACGATGCCTGCGATCCGAAGCAGGCGCGCTCGATCGCCGAGAAGATCGCCGGCGCGAAAATCCCGTTCGTGGCCGGGCACTATTGCTCGTCGTCGTCGATCCCCGCCTCCGAAGCCTATGCCGACGGCAACGTGCTCCAGATTACCCCCGCCTCGACCAATCCGAAGTTCACCGATAGCGGACTCTGGAACGTGGCGCGCGTCTGCGGCCGTGACGACCAGCAGGGCCTGGTCGCGGCGCAGTACATCGCCAAGAACTACAAGGGCAAGAACATCGCGATCCTCAACGACAAGACCACCTACGGCAAGGGTCTCGCCGACGAGACCAAGAAGGCGCTCAACAAGGCCGGCATCACCGAGAAGATGTACGAGTCCTACAACAAGGGCGACAAGGACTTCAACGCGATCGTCTCGCGCCTGAAGCGCGACAACATCGACCTCGTCTATGTCGGCGGTTATCATCAGGAGAGCGGCCTGATCCTGCGCCAGATGCGTGACCAGGGCCTCAAGACGATCCTGATGGCCGGCGATGCGCTCGCCGACAAGGAGTACGCCTCCATCACTGGTCCGGCCGGCGAAGGCACGCTGTTCACCTTCGGCCCCGATCCGCGCAACAAGCCGACCGCGAAGAAGATCGTCGACGCCTTCAAGGCCAAGAACATCGACCCCGAGGGCTATACGCTCTACACCTACGCGGCGATGCAGGTCTGGTCGCAGGCGGCAAAGAAGGCCGGCACCACGGACGCCAAGAAGGTCATGGCGGCGATCAAGGCCGGCAAGTGGGACACCGTGATCGGCCCGATCGAGTATGACGCCAAGGGCGACATCAAGCAGCTCGACTATGTCGTCTACAAATGGGACGCCAAGGGCGGCTACGCCGAGATCAAGGGCAACGGCACCTAAGACAGGATGCCTGACCTTTTAACCGGATCAATCCAACGCCCCGGTTCGCCGGGGCGTTTTCTTTCGCCGTGCGGTCACACGGCTGCGGAGAGTTCGCCGCCCGCCGCAGCCTGGGCCTTGTGGAGCGCTTGCAGGAGATCGTTCGGCCGAAATGGCTTTTGCAGGCATACCACGTCGGCCAGACCAGGCGCCTCGCCCATGAAATCCAGCGCGGTCATGCCGGAGACCGCGACGATCGGGAACCCGGGAACTCGCTCGCGAATGGCCGCCATGACGTCAACGCCGCTGGTGTCGGCCAGGAAAATATCGACGATCGCGGCATCGAAAGCGCCCTCGCTGAAGGCTTTCAGGCCCGCTGCGCCGCTCTCGGCTTCGACGACGTCAAAGCGGTTGACCCGAAGCACGATCGCGACCATGGCGCGGACCTCCTTCTGGTCGTCGACAACGAGAACACGGCGCATGGGAACAACTCCCGGATACGTATCATTATTTGGTTCAATTCACCGCAAGTGCCCGGCAAGGCAGTATGGGTCTGTCCCGGTAAATCACCTCTTACCAGCTACCTGTTCCAAGTCCCACCCCAAGTTAAATAAGCTGTAACCTTCGGTTGAGTCGCATGCGCTTTCTGTCAGGATGCGCGCCCGGAGCGGGCTACCATGCGGGTAGCGGCTTCCCGGCCGGAAGAGATTGACGTAGGAGGTCATCATGCCGGCTTACGAGAGATCGACGTGCTAGCGCCTAACGACCGAAGCACATTCCTGTCGACCTTGCCGGCTACGCGAAGCGATCGCAGGGCTGCGTTGGCGATCGTCGGCATCTCCGCGATCCTGTTCGCACTGGCGGTACCGTTTGCGGGCTTGCCGCTCGCGCAGGTGCCGGCCTTCGTGGCGAGCTACCAGTCGGCGCTCGCGGTCAGCGACATCATCACCGCCGTTTTGCTGCTGTCGCAGTTCGCCGTGCTGCGCAGCCGCGCGCTGCTGCTGCTGTCGATCGGCTATATGTTCACGGCGGGCGCCGCGGTGACCCACGCCCTCACCTTCCCCGGGCTGTTCGCCCCGGCCGGATTGTTCGGTGCAGGCCCGCAGACCACCGTCTGGCTCTACATGATCTGGCACGCCGGTTTCCCGCTGTTCGTGCTGGCCTATGCCTGGCTCAAGGACGGCAACGGCGGCAACAGGGTTGCGGGCGCGACGGCTCCCGCGATCGCACTTTCCGTCGCCGGCGTGTTCGTCGCGTTGACCGTCTTCGCCTGGCTGGTGACTGCGCAGCACGGCCTGCTACCGGTCCTGCTCAAGGACGGCCACTACACCCCCACCATGATCGGCGTGGTGTCGTTCGTGTGGTCCCTGAGCTTCGCGGCGCTGGTCACGCTGTGGTTTCGCAAGCCGCACACGGTGATCGACGTCTGGCTCATGGTCACGATGTGCGCCTGGCTGTTCGACATCGCGCTGTCGGCGATCGTCAACGTCGCGCGTTTCGACCTCGGTTTCTATGCCGGCCGTCTCTACGGCCTCTTTGCGTCGAGTTTCGTGCTCGCGGTGCTGCTCATCGAGAACGTGCGGCTCCAGGCCAACACGGCAGGCATGGTCGGCGCGCTGCAGCGGCAGTCGAGCTCGGAGCGGAACTATTATGCCGAGCGCGAGCGGCTGTTCAGCGCCGTCGTCGAGTCCTCCAACGACGCCATCATCACGAAGTCGCTCGACGGCACCATCACGTCCTGGAACAAGGCGGCAGAGCACGTCTTCGGCTACTCCGCCAGCGAGGCGATCGGCCGCCAGGTCGATATCATCATGCCCGAGGGGCAGCGCGAGGAAGTCGCCGAAATGCTGGCCCGCACCCGCAACGGCGAGGTCATCGACCAGCACGAGACCGTGCGGCTGCACAAGAGTGGCCAGCCGATCGACGTCCTGCTGAGCCAGGTCCCGCTGCGATCGACCGACGGCAAGATCATCGGCGCCTCCAAGGTCGCTCGCGACATCACCGAGCGGAAGCGGGCGGAATCCGCCCTCAACCGCGAGATCGAGGAGCGCCAGCGCATCTTCGAGACCTCGCAGGACCTGATCCTCGTGACGGACGGTTACGGCAATTTCATCCAGATCAGCCCGAGCGTGAAGGACATCCTCGGGTACAAGCCGGAGGACATGATCGGGCACAGCGCCATCGAGTTCATTCACCCCGATGACCTCGACAACACCCGCAGCGAGATGCGCGCGGCGCGGCGTGGCGCGGTCAAGCGCAGCTTCGAGGCGCGCTACTACCACTACGACGGTCACGAGGTGACGCTGAACTGGATGGGCACCTGGTCGGAGCCTGTGAAGCGCCATTTCTTCATCGGCCGCGACCTCACCGAGAAGCAGGCCGCGGAGGCCCAGCTCAGGCAGGTCCAGAAAATGGACTCCATCGGCCAGCTGACCGGCGGCGTCGCCCACGATTTCAACAACGTGCTGACCGTCATCACCGGCACGATCGGCATCCTCGCGGATGCGGTGGCCGACCGTCCTGAGCTCGCCGCCATCACCAAGCTGATCGACGACGCCGCCGAGCGCGGCGCGCAACTGACCAAGCACCTGCTCGCCTTTGCCCGCAAGCAGCCGCTCCAGCCGCGCGAGATCGACGTCAATGCGCTGGCGCTCGAGGCCGCCAAGCTGCTGCACCCGACCCTCGGCGAGCAGATCACCATCATGCCGCAGCTCACCGAGGATGCCTGGCCGGCGCTGGTCGACCCGGGCCAGCTTTCCACCGCGATCCTCAATCTCGCGCTGAACGCGCGCGACGCCATGCCGGACGGCGGCACGCTGGTGCTGGAGACCCGCAACATCTTCCTCGACGACGGCTATGCCAGCATGAATCCCGACGTCGTCGCCGGCAGCTATGTGATGATCGCGGTCAGCGACACCGGCACCGGCATTCCACCGGACCTGATGGAGCGGGTGTTCGACCCGTTCTTCACCACCAAGGAGGTCGGCAAGGGCACCGGGCTCGGGCTCAGCATGGTGTTCGGCTTCGTCAAGCAGTCCGGCGGCCACATCAAGATCTACAGCGAGGAAGGCCACGGCACGAGCGTGAAGATCTACCTGCCGCGCTCGAGCGGCGTGCAGGAGAGCGAGTACGAGTCGCTCCAGAACGTGCCCATCGCCGGCGGCGACGAGAAGATCCTGATCGTCGAGGACGACGCGCTGGTACGGCAATATGTCGTGACCCAGATCAAGAGCCTCGGCTATGCCGCGCTCGAGGCCGCCAACGCGGCCGAAGCCCTCACCATCATCGATGCCGACAAGGGCATCGACCTGCTCTTCACCGACATCATCATGCCGGGCCACATGAACGGCCGCCAGCTCGCGGACGAGGCGGTGCGGCGGCGTCCCGACCTGAAGACGCTGTTCACCTCGGGCTACACCGAGAACGCCATCGTCCATCACGGCCGGCTCGATTCCGGCGTGCTGCTGCTGGCCAAGCCCTACCGCAAATCCGAGCTCGCCAAGATGCTCAGGACGGCGCTGGCGAGTTGAGCGCGCGGCATCGGTGCGCTATCGCTGATGCCTGAAGCGCATGGAGTGCCGGCCTTGAATAATCTGCTTACCGATATCGCCGGCGTCCGCGTCGGCCATGCCGAGGATGCGAAAGTCGCCTCCGGCACGACAGCGATCATCTTCGATGCCCCGGCGGTCGCGGCGATCGACGTGCGCGGCGGCGGGCCCGGCACGCGCGAGGATGCGCTGCTCGACCTTGCCAGCACAGTCGAGCGCGTCGATGCGATTGCGCTGTCCGGCGGCTCCGCCTTCGGCATCGAGGCCGGCGGCGGCGTCCAGGCCTGGCTTGCCGAACAGGGCCGCGGCTTCCGGATTCGCGAGGCGGTGATCCCGATCGTGCCGGGCGCCATCGTGTTCGACCTGCTCAACGGCGGTGACAAGGCCTGGGGTCGCTTCGCGCCCTATCGCGATCTCGGTTACGCGGCAGCTGTGGCCGCGGGCCACGATTTCGCGCTGGGCAGCGTCGGCGCGGGCCTCGGCTGCACCACTGCGACCTTCAAGGGCGGGCTCGGCTCGGCTTCAGCGGTCTTGCCCAACGGCATCAAGGTCGCCGCCATCGTGGTCGTCAACGCGGTCGGCAGCGCAACCGTCGGCGAGGGACCGTGGTTCTGGGCGGCGCCGTTCGAGGAGAACGGCGAGTTCGGCGGGCGCGGCCTGCCAGCCAAGTTCACGCCTGACATGCTGGCGATGCGCATCAAGGGCGGCCCCGCCGCGAGCGCGCGCGAGAACACCACGATCGGCGCCGTCGTCACCGATGCGACGCTGACCAAGGCCCAGGCCAAGCGGCTTGCGATGATCGCGCACACCGGATTTGCCCGCGCCATCTATCCGGTGCATGCCCCGACCGACGGCGACGTGCTGTTTGCGGCTGCGACCTGCGAGAAGCCGATCGAGCCGCTGGTCGGCCTCACCGAGCTCGGCACTGTCGCCGCCAACGTGGTCGCGCGCGCGATCGCGCGCGGCGTGTACAGCGCAACGGCGCTGCCGTTTGCGGGAGCATTACCGGCGTGGAAGGACCGCTTCGGCGCGTAAGGGGCACGCGCCTCTCGCCACATATCGCGCGTCATCGCCCGGCGAAGACCGGGCGATCCAGTATTCCAGAGGCAGTTGTGATTGAACCGAGAAGCCGCGGCGTACTGGATGCCCCGGTCCCGGCTCCGCCAAGGCTACGCCGGGGCCACAAGGGTGCTCGGCCGCCGAAGCTTTAGCGAAGGCGGCAAGCCGGGCATGACAGCGAGTGGGCGTCAGACGCTCATCGACATCGACGAGCCGGCGGTCGCTGAGGCGCCTTGCCCCTGCCCGCCTTGCCGCTGCATCAACTGCGCGAACAGATCGTAGGCCGAATTGCGAGAGGAGCTGGAGGCGCCCGGGACCGTCGTCGACATCTTGAAGCCGTCGGCATAGGTGACGGTGGTGGTGGTCGAGCCGTCGGCCGCGGTCGTCGTGGTCGAGGTCGATCCGCCGCTCGGCTTCGAGGCGGAATCCGATCCATCGCCGGAGCCGCTGGCACCGTGGGCATGGCCGTGATGGCCGCTCTTCAGCGCCTTCGACATCTCATCCAGGCTGACGCTGCCGTCGGAATTCGTATCCATCTTCGAGAACACGTCGTCGGCCTGCGCTAGGTTGGTGCCGCCAGCGCCGAGCGCGTTCTCGAATTCGGACTTGGTGATCTTGCCGTCGCCGTCCCCGTCGATCTGAGAGAACAGGTCCTTCAGCGCAGCGTCGCGGCTCGTCGAGGTCGAAGACGTCGAGCTCGACGAGGTCGAGCTGGCCGCGCTGCCGGTGCTGTCCGTCGACTGGCTTTGCGCGGCGAACAGCGCGTTCATGGTCTCCGGCGAGATCTGCGGAGTTTTGCCCGCGTTGACCGGCGAGGTCGCGTTGCTCGTCGTGCTGCTGCTGTCGATCGCGAACGGATTGGTCGGCGCGCTCTGCGAAGACCCCGTCTTCTGGGTCGACGAGGACGATTTCGAGTTCGTCAGCGACTGGATCGCGTCGAGCGCGCTCGATACGGCACCAAGGGCAAACAACATTGCACAACTCCAACCGATGCGGCACGCCGCAGCCAATGTTCTGGCGGTGATGCCAGCAAGCGTCGTGCCAGCGCAAAAAGCTCAATGAAATCCGCGTTCGCGACGCCTGGCGCGGCTCGGGAACACCGGCAATTCATGCCGGTCGCGGCAGAAATTTCCGCCCACAGGAAGCACACCAGCCCTGCATTGCCCGGCTGAGAGGCCCATGTTAGGCGAGCATCATCTTTCACGGCCGCCACGGGACACCGCGCCATGACCCCAGCCTTCACTCCCCGCCCCCTGGCCATCGCGCCCTCGATCCTGGCCTCGGACTTCTCCAAGCTCGGCGAAGAGGTGCGCGCGGTGGACGCGGCCGGCGCCGACTGGATCCATCTCGACGTGATGGACGGTCATTTCGTGCCCAACATCTCCTACGGCCCCGACGTCATCAAGGCGATGCGCCCGCACACCAAGAAGATCTTCGACGCGCATCTGATGATCTCGCCCTGCGACCCCTATCTCGAGGCCTTCGCCAAAGCCGGCTGTGACCACATCACCGTGCATGCGGAAGCCGGTCCCCATCTGCACCGCTCGCTCCAGGCGATCCGCGCGCTCGGCAAGAAGGCCGGCGTCTCGCTCAACCCGGGCACGCCGATCAGCGTGCTCGAATACGTCATCGACCTCGTCGACCTCGTGCTGGTGATGTCGGTCAATCCCGGCTTCGGCGGCCAGGCCTTCATCCCGTCTGCGATCGGCAAGATCCGCGACATCCGCGCGATGACGGCGGGACGTCCGATCGACATCGAGGTCGATGGCGGCGTCGGTCCCGATGTCGCGGGTCCCCTGGCCGCGGCGGGCGCCAACGCCTTCGTCGCCGGCACCTCCGTGTTCAAGGGCGGCACGCAGGAAGCGTACAAGACCAACATCGCCGCGATCCGTAACGCCGCCGCAGGCGCACGCGGCGAAGCGATCTGAAGCACAAGCAACATATTTGCTGAAAAGCTGCGGGTCTTACGGGCGTTGCGACGCGCAATGCCTAAATTGCACCTTGATCCGTACTCCTCCGGGCTTCCCTGATTCGTGCAAATCACCGCTAGTGATTCTTGCCTGTTTTCGCGGGAGCACATCATGACGACGACCCTGGTTTGGACTGGCGTGGCGTTGTGGCTTGGTTTCAGTGCGTTTGTTGTGTTCGGCCCATCGGCCGGACCGGCGAGGGTGCCGGCACGTTCGGCCCGCATCGTCCGTCGCGACTGGTATCGGGCCTGAGCCCATGCAGATCGCGCTCGTGAAGCGTCAACTGAAGCGCAGGTGCCGCATCCCGCGGCGCCCGCATCCTGACCTCGACTATTTCTTCGGTCGGCTCGAACGCACCGAAGGCGAGAGGCGCGACGACACCGGGCCCGAGATGGCGGACCCGGATCACCCGCTCCGGTCACCGCGCCGGCATTGAATTCTGTTCTGGACCACGCCCGATGAAACCGCACTGCCCGAACTGCCTGAAGGAAATGACCAAGGCATCTGCGTCGCGTAACCTCTTCAATTGCGAGCCCTGCCGCGAGATCATCCAGTATTTCGGCGGCGGCGCGGATCACGGCGAGCCCGGCCCGCAATTCTGCTGGCCGATCCGCCGCAAGCGCTCCGTCCACGCCGCCCACGCGGCGTGATCTTTCCTAGCCCCACACGACGCCGGCGTCTGGTTTCGCAGCAGCCATTCGCGGCGGCCGCACCACAGTGACGGTGCAGGCCGCCTCCGAGGCCACCTTGGCCGAGACGCTGCCGAGCAGCGCGCGGCGGAACGAGCTCTGCCGTGCGCCGATGATGACGTGGTCGACCTGATTGACCTCGGCGAATTCCAACAGCGCCGCGGCGGGGTCGACGGCCTCCAGCACGTGAACCGACAGCCGGCTCTCATCCAGCTTGAGCGGCGTCGCCCAATGCCGGAGCGCGACCAGGCGGTCGATATGCTTGTTGGAGCCCTGCTCGTCGAGCGTCCGGTCGATCGCGATGCGGTTGAGCTTGAGCACGTTGACGCAGGCAAGCCGCGCCGACGGCAGCGTCGCGAGAATGCGCTCGGTCGTCACGCGCAGCGCCTCGTTCAGCTCGCCCGCGCCTTCCACCGTGTCGAGCGCGACCGCGAGGATCGGGCTGGAGGCGATTTGCGCGGCGACGTCCGATTTCGCGCGCGGCGCCATGACACCCAGGTTGAAGCGCCGCCGCCAGGCGACGCTCAAGGGGTCGCGCTTCAGCCGTTCCGAACGCGCGGTGAGCCTGACCTGGTCCGGATGAGCGAGATCGAAGGCGAGCTGGGACGCGGTCGGATAGCGCCGCACCGGCTCGATCTCGAGACAGCGCAGCACCACCTCCTGAAGCCAGGGCGGATAGTCCGCGCGCAATTCGCGCGGCGGATGCGGATCGCGCCACAGCCGGCGACGCATCGCGCGCAGCGTCTCGCCCTCGCCGAAGGGACGCTCGCCGGTGGTGAAGAAATAGAGCAGCACACCCAGCGAAAACAGATCGCTGCGCGGATCGTCGCGTACCCCCAACAGCCGCTCGGGCGCCATGTAGGGCGCGGTGCCGTAAGGCAGGCGGAATTCCTCCTGCAACAGGTCCGGCAGATGGTTGTGGTGCGACAGGCCGTAATCGATCAGGACCGCCTCGCCGCTATCGCGGAACATGATGCTGCTCGGCTTGATGTCGTGATGGATCACGTTCTGCCGGTGCAGATCGGCCAGCGCGGCGGCGATCTTCGCGACGAGCTGCCGCGCCTCCTCGTATGGGAGCGGCAGGTCGGGCAGCCGCTTGTAGAGCGTGGTCCCGGGAATGCGCTCGATCACGGCGTAGGCCTGGTGCGCGAAGTCGCCGGTGCCGAAACACGAGGGCACGTGCGGCCCGGCGACCCGCGGCAAGATCATCATCTCCATCTCGAACGAGACGATCGCGGCGGGGTCCTCGCCCTCCGACACCCGCGGAATCTTCATCAGCAGCGGCACGTCGATGCCGGGATGGGTGACGGTCCACAGCGTCGCCATGCCGCCGGCATGGACGCATTCACCGATGGTGTAGCCGTCGATCTCGGCGCCTGATTTGACCAGGGATTGCGGCATCGCCGTCAGCGTCCCTGCGACAGCCGGTCGGCGAGCCAGGGCGGCAGGCCGTTCTCGCGAATCTTGTTCGCCGCGCTCGCGATATCATAGGGCGCGCGGCAATAGGTGATCTGGCACGACACGGTGTCGAACAGCACGAAGGCTGCGGATGGATCGCCATCGCGGGCTGGCCCACCGAGCCGAGCACGGCCAGCCATTGCCGCCCGCGCAGCAGCGGCACGGAAACGTCGGTCTTGGGCACGAGGCCCGTCATCTTCGCCGTCACCGACATCGAATAGAGCGCCGGGCGATGGATGTGGCCGCAGAAGGTGACATGGGCGGGCGTCGATATCAGGCTCTTGGCGGCATCCGCTGTCGAACGGACATAGTGCCAGCGCTGCGGGCTCGAGGCCTCCGAGTGGACGTAAAGGCGCTCCTTCTCATCCACGAGCATCGGCAGCTCGGCGAGGAACCGCCGCTGCGCGACGTCGAGCCGTCCGCGCGTCCATTCGATCGCGATCTGCGCCTCCGCATTCATGGCTTCGGTCGTGGTGTTGACCGCCTCGTCATGATTGCCGCGGACGGCGATGGCGCCCTCCCGGACCAGACCCATCGCGGTATCCACGACCCATTCCGGATCGGCGCCATAGCCGACGAAATCGCCGAGCAGGACGAACCGCTCCGCGCCCTTCGCGCGGGCAACCTTCAGGCAGGCCTCGAACGCCTGCCGGTTGCCGTGGATATCCGAGAAGACAGCGAGAAGCACGCACCCTCCACCCCAAAGGTCTTATCGGAAGCCGATAAGGCCAAATTGAGGGACGTCAAGAAGATGCGCCAGTGCGGGTGCGTTTTCCAGCGTGCCCCTGTCGCGATGGTGAAGAGCCTATTGCTCGTCTTTCGGCGGCATCCGGGGCGGCGGAATCGGGGTGAACACCGCGCCTTGCGCGCCGGCGGGTGGTGCCAGGAATTCGCCGGTCGAGGAATCGCCTCCGCTGGTCTCCAGAATGGTCTTAGGCGTCACATATTCCCGGACCATGTCGATCAGGCTGCCATCGCCGCCGCCGAAATCGGCGGCGCGGCCGCCTTGCGGATGTCCCAGCGCGATCTCGTTCTCCGCCGCATGGGTCTTGTCGGCCAGCCTGTCATTGTAGGGCACACGAAAGGCGCGCGGGATGCCGCTCGGCCGATTGTCCTCGTCGAGCTGCTCGACCCAGAGATAGATCGAGCCGGGATCGCCTTCCAGCGAATGCGGCTCGACGATGCGGGCCTTCAGCAGCTTGAAGGTCGCCGGCAGCCGGTCGGCGCTGGCCCAGCCGAGCAGTCCGCGCATCTCGGTGAAGCTGACGACATAGAAGGCGCTGGTCACGACCACCGCGACGGCCTTCAACGACCAGTGCAGCCGCGCATAGACCAGCACGACCAGCAGCAGCGCGCCGATGACGGCGTAGGCGACCGACAGCGTGAGGATGACCGTCTGCAGGCTAGTCACGGCGCACCCTCACAGCGTTCTTGCTCACACCGGTCCTCGGGTCGAGATCGGCGCCGTTGCGCCAACTGCTGCGGAACGTCTCCAGCAGCGATTTCGGCCGCTGGTCCACATTGACGACCTTGCCCTCGGCATCGAGCCGGAACCGCACCGCGGTCTTCTCGTCGCCGGTGTGATCGAGCGTGAATTTGTTGTCGAAGACCACCTGCGCGGTCGGATTGAGCTTCTGCACCTTCACATTGGCCTGGACCGGTTCGCCGGTCGTCGCCACGAAATGTGAGACATTGACGGTGTATTCGCCGGCGAGGATGCCGCGCACCGTGACGATCTCCTCGCGGATCGGCGAGGCGATCTTCTTGCCGTTGACCATGATGAAGTCGTTGGCCCCGCCGCGGTCGTCGCGATCGAGCGTGAGGAAGCCGGCTTCGCGGTGGCGATACCAGGCGATGTTGCCGGCGGGATCCTGCACGAACAGGTCGAGATCGTCTGGATGGCTGTCCGGCCAGTCCAGCGTGATCATGAACTCGGCCTTGGAATCGATCTTGCCGTCCTTGGCATCGGGCGACACCGCGAGGAGCGCGAGGAAGAACAGGAAAGCGATCACCTGGAGCGCCTTGAACAGCATCACGCCCAGCGGATCGAACGGCTCCTCGCGTGGATAGAGACCAAAGTCATCCATCATGACGCGGTTCCAGCGCCTTTGCGCTCCAGCACCGGCGTCACATAGGTCTCGGTCAGCACCACCGCGTCCGAGAACACGCGCTGGGTCGCGGCATCCAGCATGTAATACTGGATGCGCACCAGGATCGAGCCGACGAGGCCCGCCAGCGTCGTGTACATCGCGACCGCCATGCCGTCGCTCATCAGCCCCATCGAGGAACGCATCGCGACCTTGTCGGCGGCGTCCAGCCCCGCGATCGGCGCCAGCATGATGATGAAGCCGATGATGGTGCCGAGCAGGCCGAGCTTCATCAGCGTGTCCGAGACGAAGGCACCGAACCCGTTGGAGCCGCGCAGCCGGTCGGCCAGCGTCCGCAGCAGCAGCGTCTGGTCGACCGCCCGGTAGTCCTGCGCGGACGCTTTCGTCACGAGGCTCTCGATATGGTCCCGCACCAGCCCGCGTGGCAGCGCGGCCGCGCTGCCGTCGAGCACCTTGCTGCCCCCGGGCGCCGCGAGCACCGCCCGGCAGCGCCGCGCCGCCGCGCCTTCACGGGCGATCGCCCGCGTCCGCAGGAAGCAGTGGCCGCAGGTGACGACATAGAGCAGCGCGATCACGCTGGAAATGTAAGTGCGGTCCGAGCTCAGCATCAGACGGATCAGGCCGAAGCGCCACAGCAGCACGACGGCGAAGATCGACAGCCCGGTGAAGATCATCCAGAACAGCAGCGCACTGCGCTCGGATGGGTCGGCAGCAGACCCCGCGATCGGTCCAATCGTCATCGAACTCATGCTGCACTGCTCCTGGCTTGCAGGGATTGGCCTGCAACGATTCCACCCCGATTAGATCAAAGCCGCCGCGCGCGGTCCAAAGAGCCATGCCCAATCCGGCTTGGGAAATTTGCCCGAGCTGCAATCCGGCCCAAACCCCGCAATTGGCAAGGCGCGGCGGCGTTGTTAGGCTGACCTTACCAAACGTTGAGGGTGATCGCATGCGCCTCGTGCTTCAGCTTGTCGCCCGTCTGCTTCTCATTGTCGCGCTCTGCCTTGGCGCGGCGACCGTCTGGGCCACGTTCGACGCCTATCGCAGCGTCGACCGGGCGACCGCGGCCTCGGCGCAGCGGGTCGCGCAGGCACTTCAGGCGCTGTACTGGCACGAGTTCTTGTTGCGCAGCAGCAGAACGCGCGAGCAGCTCTTGCCGGTTCCGGAGTGGCGCACCCTGGAGACGATGAAGCTGATCTCGCCCGGCGTCTGCGTCGAGTTCCAGCCGGCCATCGCATTCGAACGGCCGCTCTGCGGCCAGAGCGTGGGGCTAGGCAAGACGCCGCCGCACTGGTTCACCGCGATCGTACCCATCTTCCTCGGCAGCCACGCCGAAGTGATAAGGCCCGTCAGTCCCCGCGCGGCAGCCGCCGGAACGGTCGTCGCGACGCCGGATGCCGCAGCGGCCATCTCGCTTGCCTGGGAGTATCTCCTCAACGTGGTCGACGTCGCGCTTCTGATGGCGGCGGCGATCGCGCTCTTGGCGTCGCTCGCCATCGCGCACGCGCTGGCGCCGGCGCGCACCATCGTCGCCGCGCTCCAGCGCATGGCGCGGGGCCAGTATCGCACGAAACTGCCGCGCTTCCGCTCCATGGAGCTGGCGATGATCGGCAGCGCCGTCGGCGAGCTCGGCGGCCGGCTCGAGGAAGCCACCGAACAGCGCGCGGCGCTGACAAGGCGGCTGATCGAGATCCGTGACGACGAACGCCGCGCGCTCGCCCGCGAGCTGCACGACGAGTTCGGCCAAAATCTCTCCGCCATCCTCGCCTTCGCCAACACGATCGAGACCGCAAGCGCGAAGGAGAGCAAGGATAACGCAATCGCGCAGGACGCGCGCATGATCTCGCAGGCCACCCATCATCTGATGGCCTCGTTGCGCGATGCGCTCAAACGCCTGCGCAATCCCCTGCCCGAGGAGCTTGGGCTCGAGGCCAGCTTGGTCAATTTGGTGGACAGCTGGCGCTCGCAAAGCGCTGCCCAGCCGACCATCCGGCTCGACCTCAGGGGCGACCTCACCGACATCAGCGGCCCGGCCGCCACCACCGCCTATCGCGTGGCGCAGGAATGCCTGACCAACGCACTGCGCCACAGCTCGGCGCGCGAAATCTCCTTGCGCATCGAGCGGCGCGCCGGTGACGACGACGCGTTGCTGATCCGTGTCGAGGACGACGGCGGCGGCGACGCCGCGCGCGTGGCGCAGTCGGCCGGCTTCGGCCTCACCGGCATCCGCGAGCGGGTCGCGGCGGCCGGCGGATCGCTCTCGATCCTGCCTGCGCGAGGAGGCCTCAGCGTCGCCGCCACCATCCCGCTCGCCGCATGAGGCCGACATGAGCGATGTTGCGGCAACAGGCATCTCCGTGCTGCTGGTCGACGATCATCCGATCGTGCGGCAAGGCTACCGGCGCGTGCTGGAGAGCCAGGGCGATCTCCATGTCGTGGCGGAAGCCGACAACGCGGCCGACGCCTACGGCGCCTTCAAGGCGCACGACCCTGATGTCGTCCTGCTGGATATCTCGATGCCCGGCGCGAGCGGGCTGGAGGCGATCCGCAACATCCGCGCGCGCAGCCCGCGGGCGCGCATCCTCGTCTTCACGATGCACAACGAGGCCGTGCTGGTGAAAGCCGCCTTCAGCGCCGGAGCCAGCGGATTCGTCACCAAGAGCAGCGAACCCTCCGCGGTCGTCACCGCGATCCGCAGCGTTGCGCGCGGCGAGCGCGCCATGAGCGACGACATCGCGCACATTTTGGCCGAGGACAGCCTGTCGGCGGGCTCGGCGCTGGACCAACTGGGTGAGCGCGAGATCGAGATCCTGCGCCAATTCGCCGGCGGCGCTACGACCGAGCAGATTGCTGCGCATCTCAATCTCAGTGTCAAGACGGTGCAGAACTATCACTATTTGATTAAGACCAAGACCGGCGCGCGCACCGACGCGCAACTGGTGCGGCTGGCAGCGAGCTGCGGGCTGACGAGGATCTAGGGCTTCGCGGCTGGACGCCTATCCGGTTCCGGCCGGCCGCCCCAACGAAGGTCTCCAGTCGCTCTCGGATTGTGCTAGGCTCGATCGCAGCCACGGCATCCGCGCGAGACCGCCGGTGGGTGTCTGTTGGGCTCCGATCTTGACGCGAGCCTCCCGGCTCTTTCGAAGCCGCGCTCGTTCCCGTTGTATGTTTTGCATGACAACAGGAGACGCTTCCATGAACATCAGGGACAGTCTTCTTGCCGCACTGATCGCCTTCAACGTTGTCGCGACCGGAACCACCGAGAGCACAGCAGCCGAGGCGAAAGACCAGATCACCATTCTTTATGACGCCTTCGGCACAAATGACGCGATGACAAAGGACTGGGGTTTTTCCGCCCTTGTCGAAGTCGCGGGAAAACGCATCCTGTTCGACACGGGTAACGACCCCGAGATCTTCGCGGCAAACGTGAAGGCCAGGGGCGTCAACCTCTCGGACCTCGACTTTGTCGTTCTTTCGCACCGCCACTCCGATCATATGGCGGGCTTGTCCTACGTCCTGAGCGTCAATCCGACCGTCAAGATCTACGCGCCGAAGGAAGGATTTGGCATCTACGGCTCTTCGCTGCCTTCCGGCTTCTTCCGGAAAGACGAGGCCCTGCCACCGGAGATGCGGTACTACGGAGGCAAGCCCCCAGCGGTGATGAAGTTCGGCTCGGCATGGGCCAACGCAAACTTCGAACTGATCGATCAAACGACCGAGATTGCTCCTGGGATCACACTGATTTCGCTGATCTCCGACGCGCCCGGGACACGAGAACTCAAGGAGCTGTCTCTGGCCGTCAACACCGCAGAAGGCGTAGTCCTTCTGGTCGGTTGTTCGCACCCCGGGATCGAGCGCATTGTCGAAGCGGCGACCGGTATCAATCCCAGGATTCATCTCATCGCCGGCGGATTTCATCTGGTCGTGGCGCCTGACGAGGCAATCGCGAAAGTCGTTACCGCTCTGAAGGACAGGTTCAAGGTCGACGCCGTAGCACCGGGACATTGCACCGGTGAGCCGACTTTTGCCGCGCTCAAGAAGGCGTTCGGCGACAGCTATCTCTATGCCGGCCTCGGCACGTCGATTCCGGTTGGAACGAGTGGGAATGTCCGACGGGGAGAAGGTCCGACGCTCGACGACCTTGCGACATATCGGAAACTGGCCGGGCGTGAAGACCCGTTCGGCATCTTACGGTCGCGCGGCCTGCGGTCGGGATCCGCGCTCTAGCGCGGCGGCGCACAGTTCGCGCCTTTATCCAGCGCTTGAGGCGAGCGGAATGGAACCGACACCGTCGCGCTTTGGTTAGCAGCAGAGTGAAGGAGTTGCGCCATGAGTAAGGCCATGCACCGAACGGTCGTCGATCCTCCGCTCCTCACCGTGGGCGAGCTCATCGACGAACTCTGCCGCTTGCCGGATACGGCCGTCGTCCACTTCCGCTGCCCCGCACTCGATCAGGAGCTTACATTCTACCGCATTCGGAAGCGGTCGAAGGACGCCGTCGAAATCGCGGTGAACACATATCCGGAGAGCCCGCCGGTTGTCCCATCCTCCAACGGAAGGCAATCGACCCACTCGCCTGCCCTTCGCGAGGAGGCCCTTTTGCACAAGGCGAAAGGCTGAATCGACAGTTACACGCTTTGGCGGGACCGTGTCGGTCTAGGCCGCCTTCAACCCGCGCAGCACCAGCGCCAGGGTCGCATCGACACGAGCGGGCAGATCGGCGTCCTTCCACTCGTCGGCATGTGCCGGGTGGTGGAAGCGGACGGTGGCATCGAAGATGGCGCGGGCGGTGGCCTTGACGTCGCCCACCTCGAACACGCCCTGCTTCACGCCGTCGGTCAGGATCGACGCGATCTGGTCGATCATGGTGTCCTTGTGGCACTTGACGGCGGCGCAAGCCTCGCGCGCCAGCGTCAGATAGGTGTCGAACATCTCGGGATCGTCGAGCACGCGCGAGCGCTTGGCGGCGAACAGCGTGCGCAGCCAGCGGTCGAGTCGGGCCGGCGCCGGCCCCTGCTCCTCGGCGATCGCCAGCAACGGCGCGTCGATGCGATCCAGCCAGCGTTTGGCGACGGCCTCGCGCAGCGAGGCCTTGCTCGGGAAATGGCGATAGACGCTGCCGTGGCTCACATCGAGCGCACGGGCAACGTCAACCACGGTGGCCTTGGCAAGTCCGTAGCGCCGCAGAACGTCCTCGGTGACTTCGAGGATCCGCTCCGGCGTCAAGATCACGGCTTCATTCATGCCAGCACCATGTTCCCGTTGAGGGCTCAGTTACCCGGCGATGGAGCTGCTTCCGAAGCGCCCGTGCCGGTCGTTTCGGAAAGCTCTCGCCTTAATGAGGCAGTTTTGCAGCCTGCGCCGCGATCTGGCGCGCAACCAGTAAATTGAGCCAATGCCCAATCGTTCCGGTGAAGTTGATGATTTCGGTCGTCATTGTCTTAAGTCTCCATTCGTCCGCGGTCCCAACCTCCTTATGTCCCGCGATCCGCAACTGTTTCGGACCTCGGGCTCCCCGGGCGGGTCGCCGCGGGACGCCCAATCGCAGCGTCCGAGAACGGATATACACGTCCCGCTGACAGATTTCAATATCTGTCAGTCAATGATCCGTGATTGACAGTTAACTTTTGTGGGCGGCGTCTCCTCAGCTTGGGCTGGTCCAGGGGCGGTGGATAGCTCGCCGATCCCCCTCGCCTGGGGTCCAGATCGTTTGTTTCGCCCTGCCCGCTCTGCTAAATCACGGCGTAAAAAGCATTTTGGCCGGTCGCCGCCCCCTTGGGCCGCCCGCCCACCTTCCTGGAGCAGTCTGATGATCCCCCGCTATACCCGCCCGGAAATGGCCTCGATCTGGGAGCCGCAGACCCGGTTCAAGATCTGGTTCGAGATCGAGGCGCACGCGGCGGACGCTCTCGCCGAGCTCGGAACGATCCCCAAGGAGGCCGCGAAGACGGTCTGGGCCAAGGCCAAGGACGCCACTTTCGACGTCGCCCGCATCGATGAGATCGAGCGCGAGACCAAGCACGACGTCATCGCCTTCCTGACCCACCTTGCCGAAATCGTCGGCCCCGAAGCGCGCTTCGTGCACCAGGGCATGACCTCCTCCGACGTGCTCGACACCTGCCTCAACGTCCAGCTCACCCGCGCCGCCGACCTCCTGCTCGCCGATCTCGACAAGGTGCTGGCCGCGCTGAAGAAGCGTGCCTTCGAGCACAAGATGACGCCGACTATCGGCCGCAGCCACGGCATCCACGCCGAGCCTGTGACCTTCGGCCTCAAGCTCGCTTATGCCTATGCCGAATTCTCGCGCGCCAAGGAGCGCCTGATCGCGGCGCGCAAGGAAGTCGCGACCTGCGCCATCTCCGGCGCCGTCGGCACCTTCGCCCAGATCGACCCGCGCGTCGAAGAGCACGTCGCCAAGGCGATGGGCCTCGTCCCCGAGCCGATCTCCACTCAGGTCATCCCGCGCGACCGCCATGCGATGTATTTCTCGACGCTTGGCGTGATCGCCTCCTCGGTCGAGCGCATTGCCGTGGAGATCCGCCACATGCAGCGCACCGAGGTGCTGGAGGCCGAAGAGTTCTTCTCCGAAGGGCAGAAGGGCTCGTCCGCGATGCCGCACAAGCGCAACCCGGTGCTGTCGGAAAACCTCACCGGCCTCTCCCGCATGGTCCGCGCCTATGTGACGCCGGCCCTGGAAAACGTCGTGCTCTGGCACGAGCGCGACATCTCGCACTCCTCCGCAGAGCGCATGATGGGCCCGGATGCCACCGTGACGCTCGACTTTGCGCTGGTGCGCCTCGCCGGCCTGATCGACAAGCTGCTGGTGTATCCCGCCAACATGCAGAAGAACCTCGACCGCCTCGGCGGCCTCGTGCATTCGCAGCGCGTGCTGCTGGCGCTGACCCAGAAGGGCGCAAGCCGCGAGGATGCCTACAAGCTGGTGCAGCGCAACGCGATGCCGGTCTGGCGCGGCGAAGGCGACTTCCTCCAGCTCCTGAAGAAGGACACTGAAGTGAAGAAGTATCTCACCGACGCCGAGATCGAGGAGCAGTTCGACCTCGGCTATCACCTCAAGCATGTCGACACGATCTTCAAGCGCGTGTTCGGCGAGAGCTGAGCGCGCGTCCGTAGAAACTGCCGGGTGGTTAGCCGCAGGCATCACCCACCATTCCTCGTGACACGGCGGTGGGTTACGCTACGCTAACCTACCCCACGAACAAGAAACGGATCCCCTCATGCCCATCGTCAACCGCGTTGCCGCCCTCTCCGACGAAATGGCCGCCTGGCGCCATGACTTCCATGAGAACCCGGAGCTGCTCTACGAGGTCCATCGCACCGCCGGCATCGTCGCCGATCGCTTGCGCGAATTCGGCTGCGACGAGGTGGTGACGGGCATCGGCCGGACCGGTGTCGTCGGCGTGATCCGCGGCCGCAAGTCGGCCTCCGGCAAGACCATCGGGCTGCGTGCCGACATGGACGCGCTGCCGATCATGGAGACGTCGGGCGTCGCCTACGCCTCCAAGGTTCCCGGCAAGATGCACGCCTGCGGCCATGACGGCCACACCGCCATGCTGCTCGGTGCCGCCAAATATCTCGCCGAGACGCGCAATTTCGACGGCACCGCGATCATGATCTTCCAGCCTGCGGAGGAAGGCGGCGGCGGCGGCAAGGCGATGGTCGAGGACGGCTTGATGACGCGCTGGAACATCCAGGAGGTCTACGGCATGCACAACATGCCGGGCCTGCCCGAGGGCCATTTCGCGACCACGCCCGGCGCGATGCTGGCCTCCTCCGACAACATCCAGATCACCGTCCACGGCAAGGGCGGCCACGCCGGCGCCGGTCCGCACAAATCCGTCGACAGCGTGCTGATCGGCTCGCAGATCGTCAACGCGCTGCAGTCGATCGTCGCGCGCAACGTCGATCCGCTGAAGTCCGCCGTCATTTCGATCACGCAATTCCACTCCGGCACGGCCTTCAACATCATCCCTGAAGTCGCCGAGCTCGGCGGCACCGTCCGCACGCTCGATCCTGAAGTGCGCGATCTCGTCGAGCGCCGCATCGGCGAGGTCGCCGAAAGCGTCGCCCGCGCCTATGGCGGCTCGGCCGAGACCAAGTACACGCGGATGTATCCGGTGACGATGAACCATGCGCGCGAGGCCGGCCTTGCCGCCGACGTCGCCCGCGACATCGTCGGTGCCGAGCGCGTCAACGACAAGTTCATCCCGATGATGGGCGCCGAGGACTTCTCGTTCATGCTGGAAGCGCGTCCCGGCGCGATGATCCTGGTCGGCATGGGCGACGGCAACGAGTGCCACCACCCGGCCTATGTCTTCAACGACAACATCCTCGGCCACGGCGCCTCCTACTGGGCGCGCCTGGTGGAGACGCGGATGCCGGCGGGCTAGCGTCGCTTCGCGGCAGCCGTGGCCCGGGCGACATTGCCGCCAAAGGGCCACGCAACGCGGAGCCCGTCATCGAGCCGCAGAGCGTTGCCCCGTTGGCTCTTCCGTCTCCAGCGGGCTGGATGCGGTCTCGTCTGAGGCGAGAGGCAGGGTGAACTGAAAGAAGGCGCCCCGCGGCTCGTTTGCGCCGGCCCACATCCGCCCGCCATGCGCCTCGATGATCGAGCGGCAGATGGCGAGACCCATCCCCATGCCTGTGGGCTTGGTGGTGTAGAAGGCTTCGAACAGGCGATCCACGTTCTTCGGATCCAGCCCCGGACCGGAATCCCGCAAGGTGACGTGGACGCCGTCGGATGCATCCCGACCGGTGCTGATCAGCAACTCCCGTCCCCCCTCGCCGACCGCGGCCATCGCCTCGATCGCGTTGACGATCAGGTTGAGCACCACTTGCTGAACTTGAACCCGGTCGGCCTGAATCGGCGGCAAGCCCTCCGCAAATTGCATTCGCACCGAGACGCCGTTCTTGAACGCTTCGCTGCGTGTCAGCGCGATGACCTCAAGCACCGCCGGGTTGATCTCCAGGGTCTCTTTTTGCGGGGGCGCGTTCCTGATGAGCGCCCGGATCCGGCCGATGATGTCGCCGGCTCGCATACCATCACCGGTGATCCAGTCGAGGGTCTGTCGAACCCGCTCCAGGTTTGGCGGTCGCGCCTCCAGCCAATTCAGCCCGGCCTCGGCGTTCGCCACGATCGCGGCGATCGGCTGATTGACTTCATGGGCGATCGAAGCGGTTAGCTGTCCCATCGTGGTGACGCGATTGGCGTGCGCGAGCTCCATCAGCGCTTCACGGTAGCGCCGCTCGTGTTCGCGGCCTTCGGCTTCCGCCCGCTTGAGAGCCGTCAGATCGAGGACGAAGCCGACGCCATGATCCGTACCTTCTCCGAACATGGTCCCACCGATCAGCACCGGAACGCGGCTTCCGTCCTTCCGCACATACTCCTTCTCGAATGGCTGGGCCGTCCCGACCCGCTTCAGTTCCGTCACGGTCTGCAAGTCGCGGTCGCGCCATTCCGGCGGCGTGAGGTCGGTCCGATGCAGGCGCCCTGCGGCGAGATCTTCCCGGTCGTATCCCACGATGCGCAGGAAGGCATCGTTGGCCTCGAGAATGCGCCCCTCGACTTCCCAGATGATGATGCCGATGATGTTGGCATCGAACAGGCGCCTGATCTTGATATCCCGTGCTGCAAGATCACTCTGGAGCTGGATGTTCTCCTCGGTCGCCTCCCGCCGCCGTTTCGCTTCGAGCCGCGCGAGCGCCAGCGCCGCTGCGGCCAGCGCGACGACGAGGACAACGGCGCCGGCGATCAGCCAGGTCCAGCGTTGCTCGAATGCTTCTGCGCGCGCCTCCCGGCCGGCGAGCCGAAAGCGCTCGTGATCCACCATCTGGTCGATTTGCGAGCGGATCTCGTCCATGCTGCGGATCATTGCCAGCGCGGCCAGCCCGGACGTGCCGGCCGTCTTCAGCAGCTCGTCGATCTCGCGCAGCGTGGCTGTAACGGTCAGCGCCAGATGTCCGGCCCGAAGGCCCTGCAACGGATCATCCGCCACCAACATCTGCAGCGCCTGAGCCTCGCGCCGTACGCTTTCGTCAGAGACGCCGTAGGCCTTGAGATAGGCGGGGTCGAGGGTCATGAGATACCCGCGCCTTTCAGTCTCCAGTTCCGCGACGATCGCCCGCAGCCGATCAAGCGTTTCGAGGACCTGACGGCTATGCTCGATGAAGTGATGAGCTGCTTGCCGCTCCTGCCAATATTGCAGGCCGAGGAAGCTGGTCGCGGCAAACAGGGTCACAAGCACTGCGACCGCAAGGATCAGCGGACGAGCAAACCATCGCAGAGGCAGGGCCCGAACAGGAACGGACATTGGCCGTGGGTCTTCGATGCTCGTGTGACCGCGCGTGTTCTGGTGCCGACGCCAGAGCATGATGGGACAATAGCACGGATAAGGAGGTCGGGAACCCGACATTCATCGGATACGCCAGAGGTCGGGCCGTGATGTCGCAGGACTGCGGCACCGTGCGTGTGCTATGGATGAATGCCCTTGGTTGATTCAAGGAGCATCATCATGGCACAGGGTGAAAACTCATTGAGCCATCCGGCGAGCCGCCGCAGTTTCATCAAGGGACTGGGGCGGCTGGCGCGGGCCTGACCGCGCTGCCGCGATGGGGCTTTGCCGAGGATTCCGCTGCGGCTAACGCCAACGCCGCGATCGACTGGAAGCAATTTGCGGGACAGACGATCGCACTTTCGGGTGCGATCCATCCGTGGTCGAACGCGATCGCGCCGCTGTTGCCGGAGTTCACCATCCTCACCGGCATCAACGTCACCATCGATTTCCAGCTGGAAACCACCTACCTCGGCGCGCTGCCGATCAGGCTCGCTCGCGGCAGTAGCACGCCCGACGTCTTCATGTTCACGACCTATGGCCAGGGCATCACGAACGGATGGGTGGAGCCACTGAACGGCTATTATTCCATGAAGTCGCTGACCGACCCCGCCTGGTATGACGAGAGCGACCTGCTCAAGACGGCCCGCGCCTTCCCGCTGTGGTCGGACGGCGAACGGTACGCGGTCCCGATTACCTCAGAGGCGACGACCCTGTTCATCAACAGCGATGCGCTGGCAGCCAAGGACCAGCCGGTACCCCAGACTTTCGACGAGCTGCTTGTCACCGCCAAGGCGGTCAAGAGCAACGGGATGTCGGGGATCGCGATGCGGGCCCAGGCGAGCGGCAATTCCTCCCCGCCAGCCATGGGCTTCCTGTTCTCCTACGGTGGAGCCATGGTCGAGCACAACAGGGTCGTTTTCGCGAGCCCTGAGGGGATCGCGGCCGTCGAGATGTACGGACAGTTGCTCGGTCAGGCCGGGCCTGCCGGCGTCGGCAGCTACGAATGGTACCACGTGCTGGACGACTTCCTGCAGGGGCGGACGGCCATGGCGATCGACAGCAGCAACTTCGCGACCGACATTTCCAATCCAGCGAAAAGCCGTGTCGCGAAGCAGGCCGGGTTTGCAACCTTTCCGCATCTCGCCGGTCGCGGCCCCGTCCCCTTCATGTCGCACTGGCAGGCGTGCATCAATTCCAAATCGCGAAACAAGCGCGCGGCTTTCCTGTTCCTGCTCTGGGCGACGAGCAAGGCGACCTCGCTGCAGACTGCTGCAGCAGGGCTGGCGACGACACGCGTGTCGGCCTGGTCGAGCGAGGGCTTCAGGAAGGCGTTCGGTTCGCAGGCCGCCGAGGCGGCGCTGATCAATTTGCAGAATGCCGACGTCGACCGCGCCAAGGCGATTCTTTTCCATCCGCAATCAAGACTGATCCTGGACGCCTTCATGATCGGCGTGAATGAAGTGGTCAACGGTGCGAAATCGGCCAAGGATGCGATGACGGGCGCGGCCGAAAGGGCCAATGCAGCGATCCGCGGGTAGCGGCGAGGCATCACCCGATCGGAAGAGGTGGCCACGGCGGACAAGTCGCCGACTCCCGCTGCGCGGCGATTACCCCTGATATTGCAGCACGTGCATTCCGGCATTCCAGTCCGACACGAACATCAGCCCGTCGGGCCGGACATAGGAATCGCAGGTCTTGGCTGCGAGCGCGACGTTCGGCCGGGGATCGATCAGCTTCTTCGGTACCGGCGGCACCCAATACGCGATCTCCTTCGGCGCAAACTGATCCGTGACGTCAAACACCCTGACGCCGGCATTGTTGTAGGTCGCGAAAATCGTCTCCTCGCTCTGGAAGGAGCCGGGGCGGTTCTCATGCAGATTATGCGGACCGAAGGTGCCCTTCGCACAGAAGTCGCGATCGCGTGGCGTCGGCAGCGTCGCGATCGGCACCGGATTTTGCGGCGCGCGCACGTCAAGCACGAATGTATGAAACAGGCCCTTGGCGCATTGATCCGCATTGGCTTCATCCGCGACGATGGCGAGCTGACGCTTGGGCAGCGGCAGCGGCGTATGCGTGCCGCCGGCGAAGGGCGGCGACCAGTTGATGTGCGAGAGCAGCTTCGGATTGGCGGGATCGCCGATGTCGTGGATGGTGAAGCCGCCGTCGCGCCAGGCGGCATAGCCGCGATCGCCCGCCGTGATCATGTGATGCAGCGCAAAGCGCTTGCCCTCGGGCGTCGCCAGCTCGCCGGCCGCGCGGTTCATGCCCGGCAGCCACCATTTCGCGACGATCTCCGGCTTGGTGATGGCCTTGAGATCGACCACGCAAAGGATGTGGTCGGTGAAGCCGTCGAAATGCGCCGACACATAGGCATAGCGGCCGCCGGGCCACCACAGCCGGTTGATGCCGAAGCCCGGCATTTCGAGGAACGCGACCTCGCGCATCTCGCCCGGTTTCGAGATGTCGTGGATCGACAGGCCGGAGCGGAATTTCTTGGCCTTGGTGATGCTGTCGGCGAGCGAATTCTCGAAATAGCCGCGCATGCTGTCGTAGGACTGCATCGCGACGATGTTGGCGCCGTTCGCAAGCAGCAGCAGGTCTTCCGCCACCTGCAGATGGTGGGTGCGGGTGTATTGCCCGGCAGTGAAGAAATTGACCGGTTTCAGTGCGCGCGGATCGGATGCGTCCAGGATCGTCACGCCGTCGCTGAACATGTGTCCGACATAGACGTGCTGCCGGTTGAACATCACCTGCACGGTGTCGGGCCGGCCGCCGACATCGCTGTACGAGATATGCTTGATGCCCTTGCCGATGCCCTCCGGCGGAATGTCCGGCTCTGACGCCCATGCCGGCCGTGACAATCCGGACAGCGCAGCGGATCCGAACACGGCCGACAATTGTTGAAGGTAATGGCGGCGAGAGAGTTCAGGCATCGGCTTCCCCCCATTTTTTGAGAGGATGATGCGCGCTCGCGGCGAGGCGCGCAAGCCTCGCGTGCCCTTACCTACGCCTGCACCACCTCGTGCCGCATCACGAACGGATCGAGCAGCGTGTGCACCTCACCAGCGACGAGTTCGCGCTGGTCTGCCGGCAGGCCCGCGAGCGTCACAGTGGCGATCGAGCCGTGACTGCCGTGGGCGCCGACCTTCACCCTGCAATCGATGCCGCGCTCAGTGAGCGGCGACAGCACCTTGGCGAACACGCGCTGCGCGGCGTCCCAGCGCAGCTGCGGCTTGAACACCTTGCCGACGCCCGTCACCGGCATCGGGTCGATCGGAATGACCTGTACCGGAACGGCGGCGCGCTCCGGCGTCCGCTCGCGCACCCAGGACTCGAGCTCGCCCGGCTGAATGGTCGCGCCCGGCTTCAGTTGCACGTAACCGACCGGCAGCTCACCCGCATAGGCGTCGGGCTGGCCAACCACGGCGGCGAAGCCGACGGCGGGATGGCGAAACATGATCTCTTCGATCGGCGCCGGATCGATATTGTGGCCGCCGCGGATCACGAGATCCTTGGCGCGGCCGGTGATCCAGAGGTAGCCGTCGGCATCGAGACGTCCGAGGTCGCCGGAGTTGACCCAGACATCGTCGACGAACGCGCCCTTGTTGTGCTCGTCGTTGAGATAGCCGCCGAACACGCCGGGCCCGGCCATGATGACGACGCCAATCTCGTCGGCTGCGCAGTCGCGGATCAGGCGGCCGTCAGCATCGAGCTGCACGATGCGCACGCGCGCGTAAGGCATGGGAAGGCCGACCGAGCCGAGCCGGATCGGCCGGCTGGGATAAGCAAGCGTGTGCACGCTCGAGGTCTCGGTCATGCCGTAGACCTCGACCACCGGCAGCTTCAGCTTCTCCTGGATCGCCGAGCCGACGGCGACGGGAATCGCCGAGCCGCCGCCGGCGGCATATTTCAGGCTGGAGATGTCCGCATTGCCTGGCGGCACCGCAAGCGTGGCCGCCAGCACCGTCGGCACGCTCGACAGCGCCTCCGGCTTGAAGCGCTCCACCAGCCCCCAGATGTTCTTCACCGAATTCGGGTTGCGCCAGCCGCTCGGCGACAGCACGACCAATGAGCCGCCGGCGGACAGCGTCAGCAACACCTGCGTCAGCGATCCCCCGACGTGGAATAGCGGCATGCCGAACAGCATGTTGGCGCCGGGCTTCGACTTCAGCAGCAGATTGAGCGCCCAGGCCTGATAGACCTGATTGGCGTGGGTGTGCCGCACAAGCTTCGGCGTGCCGGTGGTGCCGCCGGTGTGGAAATAGGCGGCGATGTCGCCACCCAGAATCTTGCGCCCGCTGATAAGCCGGTCGGACGGCTGCTGCTTGATCAGGTCGTTGAAGGCGAAGATGCCCTTGTCCGGATCGCCTCCCCCGAACACCTGCACGACCGCCTTGAGGTGTTTGAGCTGCGGACGGATCTGCTCGACCTTTTGCCAGATGTCGGTGCCCGGCATCGGCCCGAGCGCAACCAGAACCTTGGTATTCGCGGCCTCAAGGATCTCCGCGATCTGGTGCGGCTCGAGCAGCGGATTGGCGGGATTGGCGATGCCCGCGGCCTCGGCGCCGAACAGCGTCACGAAGGCGTCGGGCACCAGCGGCAGCATGAAGCTGACGACATCGCCCTTCTCGACGCCGAGCGCGTGAAACATGTTGGCGGCCTGCGTGACGCGCGCGACGAAATCGCGATAGGTGACCATCACAGGCGTATCGGCCGGATCGGCGTTTTGCAGGAACTGGATCGCCGCACCGTCGGGGTTGCGCGCCGCACCGAGCCTGATGGCGTCATAGGTGCTCTCGGCCGCGACGCGATCGGCGTAAGGGACCTGCTCGAAGGCCCGGACCTCTGCGTCCGTCGCGAAGTCCGGATAGTCGTTGCCGATGAACCGATCGAGCGCGTGGATGCCCGCCATG
This sequence comes from Bradyrhizobium sp. 604_D8_N2_3, assembly GCF_051810765.1. NCBI lineage: Bacteria > Pseudomonadati > Pseudomonadota > Alphaproteobacteria > Hyphomicrobiales > Nitrobacteraceae > Bradyrhizobium > Bradyrhizobium sp. 604_D8_N2_3. The sequence continues at coordinate 6,018,117 of NZ_JBPWPM010000001.1, forward strand.
GAATTCCGTCCTCCCTCAGATGCATTTCCCGCCCCCTGTCTTTTGACATTTTGGTCGGCGAGGCCTCGGCCGATAGCCGGTCGAGCGCCGACAGAATGATGGATGATTGAGCGTTCGTCCATGGCCGAACGGCTACGGCCGTAGCACTCGTCTTCGTGGCCATTGAACCTCCCGGCCCGATCCGGGGACCAAGAACATGCATCGGACTCCGCTGCCAGCGTCCTGCCGCAAGACTTGAGGAAATCATGACCACGCCCCCGCGGCACCGCATCACACGGCTGATTGTCGCGCTCGCCGTGACCTCGGCGATCATGACTTCAGCGATCATGACTTCGGCGATCGTCCTGCCGCGCGCGGCGCGCGCCGAGGACGGCCAGTTCGACAAGATGCGTGCCAGGATCGCCGCCTTCGTCGCCGACAAGATGGAGAAGCTGGGCGGCTCGCGCATTATCTACAAGGTCGATACCGACGGCTTGCGCGAGAGCGTCGTCACGGATTTGCGCGACGATGTCTACAAGACCTTGCGCGAGGGCAAGATCGCCTTCTCCGGTCTTGCGATCCGCGACGCCGGCGTGGAGGTGAAGATCGCGGATGCCAAGGGCCGCGAACAGCTCGCACGCAAGCTCGCGTCGGCCGCGGAGGGATTGCCATCGCATGCGCTCACGGTGACCGATGGCGGCGACGGACTGGTCAGGCTCGCGCAGACCGATGCCGCATCCGCGGCCCGGCTGCGCGATCTCGTCGAAGATTCCATCGCCATGATCGAGCAGCGCCTCAAGGATGCCGGCATCAACCTCGCCAGCGTCCTGCCGGATGGCACGGATCGCATCCGCATTTTCATCCCGGGCATGATGGAGCCCGCCCGCGTGACCGCGGTCTTCGCCAGGAAGGTCAAGGTCAGCTTCCGCCTGATCGACGTCTCGATGCCGGCGGAGCAGGCGCAATCCGGCACGCCGCCCACGGGCACCGAAGTCCTGCCCGGCTTCAAGGACGAGCGCCATTACCTGGTCGCCAGGGACAGCGCACTCGACGGCGACGACATCAGCTATGCCGGCCCGGGATTTGCCAGCGGCACGAAAGACCCGATCGCCTCGTTCCGTTTCAACGGCCGCGGCACGCGGCGCTTTGCCCACGTCACCGAGGAGAACATCGGAAGGCCCTTCGCCATCGTGCTCGACGGCAAGGTGATCTCCGCCCCCGTGATCCGCGAGCCCATCACCGGCGGCTCGGGCCAAATCTCCGGCAATTTCACCCTGGAGGAAGCCAATAGCGTCGCGATGTTGCTGCGCGCCGGTTCGCTGCCGGGGCACCTCGACCTCGTCGAGCAGCAGGTCATGCAACCCGCCGCCAAGCCGTAAGGGCCGGTCGCGCTCCGCCCCCGCCCCGTCGGGGCGCCACGGTCCACGACGCCGAAGCCCGCGCCTCGGGGGCCCCGAATCACGGGCGCGCCATGGCCACGCGCACAACCAACGGGCAATTGCCGAAACGCCCGATCAGGCTAAAATTTGCCTCTTGCGGCATGGCGGCCGAAGGCTTCATTTCAAGCGGCCGTCATTCGATTTCGGCTATACGTGTCGAGCATACCGACCAGGACTGAAGGCCTTACGCGGGGTTAGTACATGCCGTCCGGCAGCGCAGACATTTCCTCGATCCTCGACCGCATTCTGGATGCGGCGACGGACAACCTCAGGATCGCAAAGATCCTGGTCCAGATGGGCCTCGATCCCAACAACGTCACCTACGACGCGATCTTCAACCGGTTGCTGGAGATCTTTGTCCAAAACATTACGCTGGCCAATCTGTTCGCCGCGGTCGGCGCCGGCTTCTTCGTCGCCACCCTCCTGATGCGGACGATGGTGCCGCTGCGCGTCGCCAACATGGTCGGCTGTGCATTCTTCGCCGTTTTCGGCGCGCTCTCGGCCAACGTCTCGACCTTCCTCCTCTATCTGTTGCTGCTTCCGATCAACGCCCTGCGCCTGCGGCAGATGCTCAAGCTGGTCAAGAAGGCGCGCCATGCGGCCGAAGGCGACATGTCGATCGAGTGGCTCAAGCCGTTCATGACCGAGCGCAGATATCGCAGTGGCGATACGCTCTTCAAACTGGGCGATCCGGCCAAGGAGATGCTCCTCACGGTCACCGGCAAGTTCCTGGTCAAGGAGATCAATGTGGAGATCGGGCCCGGAGCTCTCATGGGAGAGCTCGGCTTCCTCACGCCGGACAATCGGCGCACCGGAACCATCGAATGCGTCGAGGACGGACAGGTGCTGACGATCACCTATGACCGCTTGCTCGAGATCTATTTTCAGGACCCGCAGTTCGGCTATTACTTCCTGGTGCTGACCAGCCAGCGCCTGCTGCAAAACATCGATCGCTTGCAAAAGCAGCTGGCGAGCGAGCGGTCAACGACCACGAACCGGATCGCGTGAACGGCGCCGCGGCTCAGCTCAGCAGCAGCGCCATTCCCGGATCGCCCTTCTCCATCGCGCGCCGGTAGGCCGGGCGGGCACCGACGCGGCCGAGATATTTGATCACATTCGGGCAGCGCGACAGGTCATAGGGCTGGAAGTAGCGCATCGTGGTGAGCGAGAAGCCCATCATGATGTCGGCGGTGGTGAAGGTGTCGCCCGCCAGATATTCGGCGTCGCGAGCACGTGCATCGACCAGGTCGAAGGCGCGGTCGGTACGCCCTCTGCTCGCGACCAGCATCGGATTGTCCGCGGCGAGCTTGAGCCGGTTCAGGATCATCAGCCGGCCCATGCCGGCCTGTAGCGTGCCGTTGGCGAAGTGAAACCAGTACAGGAACTGCGCGAAATCAGGATGATCAGGGCGGAGCGCAAGGCGCCCATCGCCGTATTTGGCCATGATGTAATCGACGATGGCGCCGGACTCGGCGAGCACGAGGTCGCCGTCGGTGATCACGGGCGCGCTCCCGATCGGATGCAGCGCCTTGTAGTCGGGCGGCGCCAGCATGGTGACGAAATCGCGCGCGTAGCGCTTCAGTTCGTAAGGAATTCCCAGTTCCTCGCAGAGCCAGACGATGCGCTCGGATTGCGACTTGCCGAGATGGTGGACGGTGAGCATGGCGTCTCCTGCGACCGTGAGTTGGACCTGCCGTGATGTCCGCATCTTAACCCGTCATTGCGAGCGCAGCGAAGCAATCCAGACTGCGACCGCGGAAAGACTCTGGATTGCTTCGCTGCGCTCGCAATGACGACGTGGAGGGACCGCCCTACCCCGCCTCGTCCGTCACCATCCGCGCCACGACGCGGTCGCGGCGGATGAAGTGGTGCCAGAGGGCAGCGACCACGTGAATCGCAATCAGCGCCAGCAGCACATAGGCAAAGAGGATGTGGCGGTCCTCATAGGCGCCCGCCGCCGCACGGTCGGGAGAGGTGAATTGCGGCACCTGAAACAGGCCGAAGAAATCGGAATAATCCGGCGTACGCGCGCCGGAATGCGCCCAGCCCAGCATCGCGACCAGGATGACCACGAGATAGAGCGCGCCGTGGCTGATATGGGCCGCGATCTTCTGCCAGCGCGAGGTTTCAGGCGGCATCGCCGGCGTCGGGTTGACGGCGCGCCAGACCAGGCGCAGCACGGTCAGCAGCAGGATCACATAGCCAATATCGGCGTGGATCGAGCGGCAAAAGAAGCGGTCCGGACGCGCCGGGATGTGGTTCATCCACCAGCCGAAGCCGATCATGGCGAGGATGGCCAGCGCCAAAATCCAGTGCAGCCACCGGGAAACGCTGCCCCAGCCGTTACTGGTATTTCTGATCATGTCGGCTCTCCGGAGTTTTGCGGATATGTCCCCCTCCGCAGCGCAGCTGCTGATAGCGGGAACTTGCGGCAACCGTGAAATTGAATCGTTCCAAATTGGTCCCAAGCGGGCCCCGCCGCAAAACCGCCCCAAAAACCGAATGGTAACCATGGTGCCCTTAAGGTAGCGACGTGACCTATTCCTCGACGATCCTGGTGTTCGATTCCGGCCTTGGCGGACTCACGGTGCTCCGCGAGGTCGTGGCCGCGCGCCCGGACGCGCATTACGTCTATGTCGCCGACGATGCCTTCTTCCCCTATGGCCACCACAGCGAGGACGAGATCATCGCCCGCGTCGTGCCGCTGATGGGCGAACTGATTGGCACCCACGATCCTGACCTCGTCGTCATCGCCTGCAACACGGCGTCCACCCTGGTCCTATCTCACTTGCGCGCCGCTTATTCCCTGCCCTTCGTCGGCACCGTGCCGGCGATCAAGCCCGCCTGCGCGCAGTCGAAGAGCCGCCGCGTCTCGGTGCTCGGCACCAAGGGCACGGTGAAGCGCGAATACACCAAGGCGCTGATCCGCGATTTCGCGCTGGGTTGCGAGGTGACATTGGTCGGCTCGCCCGAGCTCGCCTCGCTGGCAGAAGCCGCGCTCAGCGGCCATCCGATCAGCGACGGCGACATCCTCGCCGAACTCGCCCCCTGCTTCGTCGGTGATCCCGCGGACGCGACATCGCGCACGGACACCGTGGTGCTAGCCTGCACGCACTATCCGCTGCTGCTCGACCGGATGAAGACGCTCGCGCCCTGGCCGGTCGAATGGATCGACCCCGCGCCCGCCATCGCCCGCCGCGTCTCCGACCTGCTCGGCACGCAAATCGGCGGCATCGCGCAGTCCGGCGCCGAGATGATCTTCACCTCGAACCGCGTGCATGGTCTTTCGGCCACGCTGACGCCGTTCTTCGGCGGCCGCGCGCTGGCCTGACCTTGCGCCTCGACGGCGCGCTGCTAGGCTTCGCCGTCGCCATCTTCGCAGGTTCATCCCCATGCCGGTCCCCGCAACGCCGCTCAATCGCCTCCGCCAATTGTGGAGCGAGGGGCGCCCCGCCTTTGGCGCGATCGCGACGATCCCGAGCGTGCAGACCGTACAGATCATGGCGCGCTCGCTCGACTGGATCATCGTCGATCTCGAGCATGGCCCGATTGGCTTGACCGAAGCGCATGCGATGATCGCCGCCACGACAGGCACGCCATGCACGCCGCTGGTGCGGATCGCGGCGAACGAGCCGTGGCTTGCGAAAGCGCCGATGGACATCGGCGCCTTCGGCATCACCTTCCCGATGATCACCAATCGCGCCGAAGCCGAGAAGGCGGTGCGCAGCGTGCGCTATCCGCCGCGCGGCGATCGTCTCTGGGGTCCGTTCCACGCGCCGTTCCGCTGGGGCCAGTCGATGCCGGACTACATGGCCGGCGCCGACGACGAGATGATCTGCATGATCACCATCGAGCATGTCGAGGCCGTCAATCGCATCGACGAGATCATGGCGACGCCGGGCATCGACGTCGCGGTGATCGGCCCCGGCGATCTCGCGACGTCCATCAACAAGCGCGGGCAGATGGACGATCCGGAATTGCTGGAGCTGGTCGCCCGCGCCGAGGCCGGCATCCTCAAGAGCGGCGTGCCGATCGGCGGCGTGGCCCGCACCGCCGACCAGGCCAACGCCCTAGTCGATCGCGGCTATCGCGCGATCGCGCTGGGTTTCGACTGGTCGCTGTTCCAGCGCGGCATCATGGCGGCGTTCGAGGGAATCAAGCGCTGAACGAGCCGATCGCGGCCTTGCCGGGAACTGCGACGCTGCTAGGGTCGGCGGTTCCAGGGAGGAAGAACCATGCTCAAAAAGACTTTGCTCGCTCTCGCCTTCACCAGCCTTGCCCTCGCAGCCTTCGCCCAGCAGACCGGCATCAAGCGGACCCCACTGCAGAAGGTCGAATTTCCCGACGGCTACAACACCGTCACCGCCATCGCAGAGGTCCCGGCGGGCGGCGCGGCCGGACGCCATACCCATCCTGGGGTCGAAACCGGCTACGTGCTCGAAGGCGAGCTGAATCTCCTCATCGACGGCCAGCCGGAGAAAACCCTGAAAGCCGGGGATTCCTATCAGATCCCGGCAGGCGTCGTGCACGACGCCAAGGCTCATGGCGACAAGGCCATGAAAGTGCTTGGAGTTTACATCGTCGACAAGACCAAGCCGCTGGCTTCGCCGGCGCCCTGATGCGGCGAACCGACCGGCCCCAGGCGGGTTGGTTCGTGCTAGAGCACGCGGCGAGCGGGCCACCCGCTCGCTGCACATATTTTAGTCCGCAGGAACCGAAAGACCCATGCGCGGGACGCCCAAGACCATTTCGCTGCCGCGCCGCCTGATTTGCGACCTCATGCGGGCGTCGATGGACGTGCCATTCGTCTCGCTCTCCCGCCCCCTCAATATCCGCCCCCTGCTGGAGGCGCGTGCCGGAGCGATGGCGTCCGCCGGCTGGGCCGCGATGTTCGTCAAGGCCTTTGCCCTGGTCGCCAGGGACGAGCCGGTCCTGCGCACTGTCTACGCCAAATGGCCTTGGCCGATGCTCTACGAGCTGCCCAATAGCGTGGCGTCGGTGGCGATCGCCCGGGTCCAAGACGGCGAGGAATGCGTGATGCCGCAGCGAATCGCGGCTCCCGAAGCCATGGCGCTGGCCGCGGTGGACGCCGAAATCCGGCGTGCCAAGACGGCCCCGATCGACGATATCCCGATGTTCCGCAAGATCATGCGGGCCACCCGCCTGCCGCTGCCGCTGCGGCGGCTGTGCTGGGCGGTCGGGCTGAATTTCGGCCGACAGCGCGGCAACTGGTTCGGCAGCTTCGCGGTGAGCTCGGTGGCCGCCTATGGCGGTGGCGAGCTCCATCCCATCACGCCGGGCCCGTTCATCGTCAGCTATGGGGTGGTCGAGGGCGACCAGACCATCAATGTCGTGATCCGCTGGGACCACCGGGTCACCGACGCCGCCCCCATTGCCCGGGTCCTGACCCGGCTGGAACAGGTCCTGAACACTGAAATCGCTGCCGAATTGCGCGCGGCCGGGCCGAAGCCGATCCGGGCGGTCCGGACATGATTTCGGGGCTATTCGCATTGACAGAACGGCCCAAACTCACCTAAAAGCCGCCTGCTCGCGGGCCGATTTCGGCCCGCGAAGCGTTTCGCGACCCGTGGTCCTCTCCCTTAAGCTTTGGGGATCGGACCTGTCAGTGCCGGGCCCAGCCCGTCACACAGGAGGGCGCGTTTCCTCAAACCATGTACCTGAAGAGGACGCGATGACTAAGCGCAGTGAGGCGAAGTACAAACTCGATCGCCGTATGGGCCAGAACATCTGGGGCCGCCCGAAGAGCCCCGTCAACCGCCGCGAGTACGGCCCCGGCCAGCACGGCCAGCGCCGCAAGGGCAAGCTCTCCGATTTCGGCGTGCAGCTGCGCGCCAAGCAGAAGCTGAAGGGCTACTACGCCAACATTTCCGAGCGCCAGTTCCACGGCATCTATGTCGAGGCGAGCCGCCTCAAGGGTGACACCGGCGAGAACCTGATCGGTCTCCTGGAGCGTCGTCTCGACGCGGTCGTGTACCGCGCCAAGTTCGTCTCCACGATCTTCGCCGCGCGCCAGTTCATCAACCACGGCCACGTCAAGGTGAACGGCCGCAAGGTGAACATCTCGAGCTACCAGCTCAAGATCGGCGACGTGATCGAGGTCAAGGAAGCCTCCAAGCAGCTCGCCCACGTGCTCGAAGCCAGCCAGCTCCCCGAGCGCGACACCCCCGACTATCTCGAAGTCGACCACGGCAAGATGACCGCCAAGTATGTGCGCATCCCCGGCCTCTCCGACGTGCCGTTCCCGGTGCAGATGGAGCCGCATCTGGTCGTCGAATTCTATTCGCGCTAACAGTTCGGCAGAACGACATTCAAAGGCCCCGGTTCACCGGGGCCTTTTTGTTTGAGCCGGCGATTCCCATGTCTCAGGCCATCTGTGCTATGATTGCACATCGCGGAGTTGAGCATGACTCATCTTCTGGAAGAGGCCTTCAGCAAAGTTTCCGGCCTGCCCGATTTAGAGCAGGACGAACTGGCGCGGACCCTGCTTGAGCTTGCCGGGGTCGATCAGCCACCAATCCAGCTGACGGCGGCGGAAGAGGCAGATCTCGCCGAGGCCGAAGCCGAAATCGCCCGCGGCGAGCTGGCCAGCGGCGACGAAGTCCGCGCGATGTGGGCTAAGCACGGCCTGTGAAGGTCCGCTATACGAAGCGGGCGCTCGCCCAAATCGACCAAATTCTGACCTACATCGAGGCGCACTCGCCCCAAGGCACAGGCCACGTGCGCGGCCGCATTGTCGCTCTCATGGCATTGCTAGAGACCTACCCCCACGCAGGTCGAACGACTACGCGTGCATACGTCCGTCGCTTGCCGGTCAACCCTTATCCCTATCTGATCGATTATCGTGTGACCTAGACAGAAATCGTTATTATGCGGTTTCGTCACGCCGCCCGGCGTCCACCCAGAGCTCGCTGACCGCGAGCGAGTGCCATTCCCCTCAGGGAGCAAGTTGATGCTCTATACCCCTCCCCCGATCGATCCCAAGGCGCCGCCGGTGCGCATCAATCTGCTTTCGGACACGCAGACCAAGCCGACGGCTGCGATGCGCGAGGCGATGGCGCGGGCGGAGGTCGGCGACGAGCAGGTCGGCGACGATCCGACCGTGAACGCACTGTGCGAGCGCGTCGCCGCGCTGCTCGGCAAGGAAGCCGCGGTCTACATGCCCTCAGGCACGATGTGCAACGTCACCGCGACGCTGGTGCATTGCCGTCCCGGCGACGAGATCCTCGCCCACGAGAGCGCGCACATCATCGCCCGCGAGGGCGGCGCGCATGCCGCGATCGGCGGCTTCCAGGTGACCCAGCTCAAGGGACCCGACGGCCAGTTCACGCCGGAGACCTTTCGCAAGGCACTGCATCCGCGGACGCGCTACCAGCCGCCGCAGACCGTCGTCAGCGTCGAGCAGACCGCCAATATCGGCGGCGGCACGATCTGGAAGAAGGCAGCGCTCGACGAGATCGTCGCGATCGCCAAGCAGCACGGCCTCGTCACCCACATGGACGGTGCGCGCCTGCTCAACGCCACCGTCGCAAGCGGCATCTCCCCGCGCGACATGACGGCGGGGTGGGATTCGGCGTGGATCGATTTCTCCAAGGGCCTGGGCGCGCCGATCGGCGGCGTGCTGGCGGGCTCGCGCGCCTTCATCGACGCGGTCTGGCAGTGGAAACAGCGCCTCGGCGGCTCAATGCGGCAAGCCGGCGTCTGCGCGGCCGCCTGCATCTACGCGCTCGACCATCACGTCGACCGTCTCGCCGACGACCACGCCAATGCGCGCGCGCTCGCCCGCGGGCTGTCGCAGATCGCAGGCGTCGAGGTGCAGGAGCCCGAGACCAATCTCGTGTTCTTCAAGCCTGATGGCGCCGGAATTGCCGGCGACAAGATGGTCGCCGCACTGCGCCAGCGCGGCGTGACGCTCGCGATGATGGACGGCCGCATCCGCGCCTGCACCCATCTCGACGTCAATGCGGCCCAGGTCGAAGAAACGATCGGGTATGTCAGAGAGATCGTGCGCGGGGCGTAAGTCCGTAGCCCGGATGGAGCGCAGCGAAATCCGGGGTCCTCGCCTCGCGGAAAGATGTTCCCGGATTGCGCTTCGCTCCATCCGGGCTACGAAGGCGGCCAGCTACCGCCCCATCGCCTGATAGATCAGCGTCTTCAACGCGAGCTGAATCCGGCCGCGCTGCGACGGGGTCTGCACCATGAAGATCCCGAACAGATCGTCTTCGGGATCGATGAAGAAGAAGGTGCCGCCGACGCCGTCCCAGCGATATTCGCCAAGCGGCCACGATGTCCCTGATGGCACCGAGGTGCGCACCGCGAAACCGAGGCCGAAGCCGGAGCTTCCGCCCGGATAGTAATTCTGATCGCGCGCGATCTTCGTCCCGGGGCCGATATGATCCGACGCCATCAGCGCGATGGTCTCCGGCTTGAGATAGCGCCGGCCTTCATAGCTGCCGCCGTTGAGCAGCATCTGCGAGAAGCGCGCGTAGTCACCGACCGTACCAACAAGGCCGCCGCCGCCCGACTCCCACCTCTGCGGTTTCCGGGGATCGCGGACCTGCGTCATCGGACTGATCGCGCGATCCTGCGGCATCGGCTCGGCGATGCGCGGCCACTTGGCAGGATCGGCGACATAGTATGCGGTGTCCGTCATCCCGAGCGGATCGAGCAGCCGCTCCTTCTCGAACGCGAACAGCGATTTCCCCGATATGACCTCGACGATGCGGCCGAGCACGTCCGTGGAGTGGCCATAGTCCCAGTTCGTGCCGGGCTGTTCGGCGAGCGGAAGCGTGGTGATCTTCGCGACGAGTTCGGCGTTGGTCAAAGCTTTGTTGTCGAAGAGACCGGCGTCGGCATAGAGCTTGTTCACCAAGCCCCCGCCATAATAGCCGTAGGGCAGCCCGGCAGTGTGGCGCATCAAATCCTTGATCGTCACGGGGCGACTGAGCGGCTCCAGCGCCAGCGCAGCCTTGCCGTCCTCGGCCTTCGTCTCGACACCGACCTTCATCGCGCCAAAGGCCGGAATGTACTTTGCGACGGGATCATCGAGCGAGAGCTTGCCCTGCTCGACCAGCATCATCGCCATGACTGTCGTGACCGGCTTCGACATCGAATAGAGCCGGAAGATCGTGTCCGCGCTCATCGAGATCTCGGTGGCGACATCGCGGACGCCGAAATTCTCGTAATAGACCGGCTTGCCGTGCTGCTGGAGCAGCAGGATCGCGCCCGGAAAGGTGCCGGCTGCGACCTCGCTCCTGATGTAGTCAGAAACCTTTGCCAGACCTTCTGGCGAGAAAGTGTGGGCGCGCCCCTCGGAGCCCGCCTGCGCACCACCTGCACCGAACAAAAGAACGAGCGCCGCGATCAGCGCGCGGCGCCCGAACATGTCACTTCTCCATGGCTTCATAGACCAACTGCTTCAATGTCCGCTGCACGCGCTGGCGCTCGGTCGGGGTCTGCTCCAGCAGCACGAAGAACATGTCCTGCTTGGGGTCGATGACGAAATAGCAACCGGAGGCGCCGTCCCACTTCAATTCCCCGAGATCGCCGGGCGGCGGCGGCTTGGCGTTGCCGGGATCGGTGCGGACCGCAAGGCCGAGGCCGAAGCCGAACCCGTCGCCGGGGAAATAGAAATAGTCGCGACTGACCCCCGAGGTCGGGCCGACCTGGTCGGTCACCATCAGCTTGAACGTCTCGGGCTTGAGGATGGTCTTGCCGTCGAGGCTGCCGCCATTGAGCAGCATCTGCGCAAAGCGCTCATAGTCCGCCATGGTCGTAACCATGCCGCCGCTGGCGAATTGAATCTTTTTGACAACCGTCGGATCATTGATCCGGCCGACACGAAAATCGGCGTCATTCGGCACCGGCTGCGCCAGAAGCTTCTGCTTCTCGGGCGCGGTGACGAAGAAGCCGGTGTCGACCATGCCGAGCGGATCGAGCAGCTTCTCCCGCTCGATCTCGAGCAGCGGCTTGCCGGTTGCGACCTCCATGACTCGCGCCAGAATGTCGGTGGAGTGGCCGTATTGCCACAGCGCACCCGGCTGGTTGTGCAGCGGCAATTTTGCGATGCGCTCGGCGAACTCGGCGAGATCGAAATCGCCGTCGTAGATCTTGGCGTCGCGATAGGCCTTGCGGACCAGGCTGTCGCCGTAGAAGCCATAGGTGACGCCAGACGTGTGCGTCATCAGATCCTTCACCGTCATCGGCCGGCTCAGCGGCACGAGTTCGAGCGACTTGGTGCCGTCGTCGGCCTTCTTCTCGACGCCGACCTTCACATTGGCGAAGGACGGAATGTATTTCGAGACGGGATCGTCGAGCTTGATCTTGCCGTCCTCGATCAACTGCACCGCAACGACGGAGGTGATCGCCTTGCTCATCGAGAACAGGCGGAAGATGGTCTGGTCCGTGATCGGCGCCTTGCTCACCACGTCCTGCACGCCGAAGGCTTCGCGGAAGACGGGCTTGCCGTGCTGCTTGATCAGCACTGTCGCGCCGGCGATCTTGCCGGTCGCGACCTCGTTATTGAAGAACTCGCTGACCTTGGCGAGCTTGTCCTGATTGAAATGCGCGCCGGCCGGAATCTCGTAGGTGCCTTCGGCGCGCGCGAGCGACATCGCACCCAGCGACACCAGTGCGCCGCAAATCAACGCACGCAGTCCGAAATGTGAATTCATATCCCCTCCCCGGAAGGTGGCCGAGCGGAGTGTACTGACCACGTCATCAGGCACAAGGGCTGCTGTACCGCGCCAGAACGTCCGTGTGGAGCGCGGCGCTTGTCTCCGAGAAACAACAGAATATGACGTAGGTGACCAGCGGCGCAGCCGGCAGGGCTTCAATGGTCGTGTGGACCGCAATCTTCGCGGCCTGGTCGGCCGGAAAGCGATATACCCCGGTCGAGATCGCGGAGAAGGCTAGAGAGTTCAGTCTATTGGCCTGGGAGAGCTCAAGCGCACGGCGATAACAGGAACGCAGCGAATCCGCCTCGTCGCGGCTGCCGCCCTGCCAGACGGGGCCGACTGCGTGGATCACATGTCCCGCGGGCAGACGGTAGCCCTTCGTCATCTTGGCATCGCCGGTCGGACATCCCCCGAGCGTCCGGCACTCGGCCAGAAGCTCGGGACCGGCAGCGTCGTGGATTGCGCCATCAACGCCGCCTCCGCCAAGGAGAGACGAATTTGCGGCGTTGACGATGGCGTCAACGCCGAGTGTCGTGATGTCAGCGACGATAACCTCAAGCTCGGCGCCGCCGATGCGGCGCGTCAGCTGGGTCACGTGTCAGGCCGCGACGGCGACGCCCTTCTCGGAGAGCAGCTGCTGCAGTTCGCCGGCCTGGAACATCTCGCGGACGATGTCGCATCCGCCGACGAACTCGCCCTTCACATAGAGCTGCGGAATGGTCGGCCAGTTCGAGTAGTCCTTGATGCCGTTGCGCAGTTCGGCGGATTCGAGGACGTTGAGGCCCTTATAGCCAACGCCGATATGGTCGAGGATCTGGACGACCTGGCCGGAGAAACCGCACTGCGGAAACTGCGGCGTTCCCTTCATGAACAGAACCACGTCGTTCGACTTGACTTCGTTGGCGATGAATTCCGCGATGCTCATATCCGTGTCCTTCTGGGGCGGAGCCCTCAACAATCACTCCGGGCCGGCTCAGCCGATTTAACCCGATACCTGCCTATATATGTAGCCCAAACCGTTGTGCATCCAAAGTAAAATGGCGGCGAACAGCCCCTTGGGGCCGGTCCAGGCCACGCCGGCCCCATTACATGATGCCACGAATATCATCGCCGGGGAGGACTTTCATACCGTAACGGAGCCCCTATCTAGGACGAACCCAGGTTTTGGAACCGGGCAACGCCAACAACGTTCTCTTGTCCTGTCTGGAGAAAAACGTGACGAAATCAGCCTCCGCTACGGCCACCCCGCCGCTTTCGTCACCGTCGGCCGACCCGCGCGGCCTCGCCCAGGGGCTGGAAGAGGCATTTCTCGCCGTCCGCAACGAGACCGAGCGCCGGGCCGAGCCGCTGTCGCCCGAAGACCAGCAGATTCAATCCATGCCGGATGCGAGCCCCACGAAATGGCATCGGGCCCATACCACCTGGTTCTGGGAGCAATTCCTGCTCGGCGAGCACGCCCCTGGCTACCGGCCCTTCCACCCTGATTTCGCTTTCCTGTTCAATTCCTATTACGTCAGCGCCGGCCCGCGTCATTCCCGCAATCACCGCGGCGACATCACCCGTCCCAGCGCCGATCAGGTCGGCGCCTATCGAGCATATGTCGATGCGGCCGTCGTCAAATTCTTTCGCGAGGTTGGCGCGGACAAGCTTCGCGAGATCGCACCGCTGGTCGAGGTCGGGCTCAATCACGAGCAGCAGCATCAGGAATTGATGGTCACCGACATCCTGCATGCCTTCGCGCAGAACCCGATCCCGCCGGCCTATGATCCGGACTGGCGCTTCCCGGCTTCGACACGCGCGGATGAGGGTTGGCTGACGCTGAACGAGGGTATCCACACGGTCGGTCATGTCGACGACAGTTTTCATTTCGACAACGAGAAGCCGGCGCATCGCGCCCTCGTCGGTCCGGTCAGGGTCGCACGCAATCTCGTCACCAATGGCGAATGGCTCGCCTTCATGCGCGACGGCGGCTACCGGACCGCAACGCTGTGGCTGATGGACGGCTTTGCCACCGTCAACAACGAAGGCTGGGACGCCCCCGGTCATTGGCGCGAGATCGACGGCCAGTGGCACATGATGACGCTCGCCGGTCTCAAGCCGGTCGATCCGGACGCGCCGGTCTGCCACGTCAGCTATTACGAGGCCGATGCGTTTGCGCGCTGGGCCGGAAAGCATCTGCCCACCGAGATGGAATGGGAGGTTGCTGCGCGTGCCGGCCAGCTCAACGACGCCTTCGGCATTGTCTGGCAGTGGACGCGGTCTTCATATTCGCCCTACCCCGGCTACCGCGCCATCGAAGGCGCGCTCGGGGAGTACAACGGCAAGTTCATGATCAACCAACTGGTGCTGCGCGGCTCCTCGCTTGCAACTCCCGAGGGCCACAGCCGTATTACCTATCGCAATTTCTTCTATCCGCACCATCGCTGGCAGTTCACCGGACTGCGGCTCGCCGATTACGTCTAGTTTTCATCCGACGATAAATGCGCGCCGGACAGCGCGTTCAGGAGAGTATCATGAATGTGCACGCCAGCGCTTTGGCCGAAGCCCATCTCCCCGACGAGCAGACCACCGCCTTCGCCCGCGAGGCCATCGAGGACCTCTCGCAGCAGCCGAAAAAGCTGTCGCCGAAATATTTCTACGACGCCACGGGATCGGAGCTGTTCGAGGCGATCACGCGTCTGCCGGAATATTACCCGACGCGCACCGAGCTTGCGATCCTGAAGGAGCGCGGCAGCGAGATCGCGAAGATCATTCCGCAGCATGCGGCGCTGGTCGAGTTCGGCGCCGGAGCAACCACAAAAGTCCGCCTGCTGCTCGATCACTGCAAGTTCGCGGCCTATGTGCCCGTCGACATCTCCGGTGACTTCCTGAAGGCGCAGGCCAACGGCCTGAAGCGGGACTTCCCGACGCTCGGCATCTATCCGGTGGCGGCCGACTTCACCACGCCATTCGAGTTGCCCAAGGCAGTCGCGTCGATGCCCAAGGTCGGCTTCTTCCCCGGCTCGACCATCGGAAATTTCGAGCCGCATGAGGCGCAGGCCTTCCTGAAGAGCGCCCGCAAGATCCTGGGCAAGGGCGCGCAGATGATCATCGGCGCCGACCTCGAGAAGGAAGAGCGCGTCCTCCATGACGCCTACAACGATGCCGCCGGCGTCACCGCCCGCTTCAATCTCAATGTGCTCGTGCGCATCAACCGCGAGCTCGGCGGCAATTTCGACCTGTCCGCCTTCACCCATCGCGCGATCTACAACCGCGAGCGGCACCGGATCGAGATGCATCTCATCAGCAAGAAGAGCCAGACCGTGCGCCTGCTCGGCACCAGCTTCTCGTTCCGCCCCGGCGAGAGCATCCACACCGAGAACAGCTACAAATACAGCCTCGAGCGTTTTGCTGCGCTGGCGCAGGGCGCGGGCTGGCAGGTGCGCGAAAGCTGGACGGACGCGGCGAAGATGTTTTCGGTGCACGCGCTGGAGGCGGCGGAGTAAAGGCTCCGTTGAATCTGAGAGCGGTTTCCTGCGGCACATCCTTCGAGACGCCCGCCTTCGGCGGGCTCCTCAGGATGAGGACGGAGCGCGCGGCAACAGTTTCAACGGGCGCCTATGCCGATTAGCCTCATCCTGAGGAGACCGCGCAGCGGTCGTCTCGAAGGACGAGGCGTGCGCTCAGACAGCTCTACGAGGACACGTGCGGCCGGAGCTCAATGCGCCTCTGCCTCCTCCGGCTTCGACCCCAGCGACATCGACTCCCAGACTGCGACCACGATCATGATCACGGTCGACGCGACCGACAGCCAGAGTGGCGAGAGATCGGCGGCGAACCACCACAGCACCAGTAGCAGGATGATGCCGATGCCGTGGGAGAGCTGGAGGAAGCCGCGGATCGCGTGCTTGAACAGGATGGTGCCGACCAGGAACACCAAGGGACCACCGACCGTGCTCACGATGGTCCTGATATCGGAATGGCCGGTCGGATGCTTCAGCACCAGCTCGTCCGACACCGCGGTCAGGATGATGCCGGCGACGATCGGCATGTGCAGATAGGTATAGGCCATCCGTGCCAGCCGGCCGGATTCGGTGGATTTCGAGAGCCGCTCGGAGCCAGCCTCCGCGCCCTTGTGGAAATAGACCCACCACATCGCGATGGCCCCGGCCAGCGCCGAGACGAAGGCCAGGATGTTATCCGCGGTCCACTCCAGCTCGGCGAAGGTGGCACCGTTGACGACGACGGCTTCACCGAGTGCGATGATGATGAAGCCGGCGCAGCGCTCGGCCATGTGGCCGCCCTCGACGGCCCAGGCCTCCACCGACGAGAAGCCGAGCTTCGGGACCCAGAAGCGCACCGCGGGCGAGACGTATTCGATCGCGAGCGCCGCGATCCAGAACCACAGCCGCGCCTCGTCATGGGCGAGACCGCCGAGGATCCAGAAGATCGCGGAGCCACAGAGCCAGACCAGAATGCGGATCGCGTTGTGCCGGACGGCCGTTCGATGGCGCGGGGTCGCGAACAGCCAGAAGGCGGTGCGTCCGACCTGCATGGTCGCGTAGGCGATCGCAAACCACAGGCCCCGCCCCTCGAACGCGGTCGGGATCGTGGTCGACAGCACGAGGCCGCCCAGCATCATCAGGAAGATCAGGATGCGGACCGGGGTCAGCTCGGGATTGAGCCAGTTGGTGACCCAGGCGGTGTAGACCCACACCCACCACACCGCGAGGAACAGCACCGTGACGTGCACCGCGCCGAGCGGGGTGAAATGGTGCAGCAGCGTATGCGAGACCTGCGTGACGGCGAAGACGAAGACGAGGTCGAAGAACAGCTCGGCATTGGTGACGCGGCTGTGCTGGTTCGGAGCGATGACGCGAAACATCGCGCCGCGAGGATTGTCCGCAGCCATCGTCATCCCCCCGTCACGCGATCAGATCAGGCCCCCGGTACCCCGGTTTGCAGCGCCAGCGCATGCAGCACGCCGCCCATCTGGCCTTGCAGGGACTGATAGACGATCTGGTGCTGCTGGACGCGGGACTTGCCGCGGAAGGATTCCGAGATCACGGTCGCGGCATAGTGGTCGCCATCGCCGGCGAGGTCACGGATCGTCACCTCGGCATCGGGGATCGCTGCCTTGATCATCGCCTCGATATCGTGGGCGTCCATGGGCATTCGGGTCTTGCTCCTGTCTCGGCTTCGAATCGCTTGCCGGGGTCCCCGGACCGGCAGGGCCAAACTTAGCGTGAACGGCCTTCTACGTCACGCATTCCGGCACTATATTCCTGATCCCATCCGGATAAAGGCACGACAAAGTGCCGCGCGCGCAAGATTGATCGAAAAGGCGTGAAATCATGAAGCTTCCAGGGCCCGACCACCCCATCACCATTACCCAAAATCCCCGGCGCGTCCGCGTCACGGCCGGCGACATCGTGATCGCCGAGACCAGCAAGGCGCTGATCTTGAAAGAGGCGAAATATCCGGCGGTGCAATATGTGCCGCGGGAGGACGCCAACATGGCGCTGCTGGAGCGCACCGACCGCGTCACCCATTGCCCCTACAAGGGGGACGCGAGCTATTACAGCGTCAAGGCCGACGGCAAGACGCTCGACAACGCGATCTGGACCTACGAGACGCCCTTCCCCGCGATGACGGAGATTTCCGGCCATCTCGCCTTCTATCCGGACAAGGTGAAGATCGAGGAAGTGGGGTAGGCTCATCGCGCCGGGGGCGATCGCAGGTCGCTTCCTCTCAGTCGACACAAGGCTCAAGATGCCGCGCAAAGCCGCAAGACTGATTGGGGTCTCGTTGCTGGGCGTGGCCGGCATCCTCATCGTGGTGGCCGCCGCCGGACTGGGTTTTCGCGCCTATCGCCAGCATCTTGCTGCCGAAACCCTCGCGATCCGCTCACCAAAGGGCGTGCAGGAGGGAGGGTTCGTCGACATCGGCGGAATCAAGCAATGGATTCAAATCCGCGGCGAGGATCGGGATAACCCGGTCCTCCTGTTCGTCCACGGCGGGCCCGGAGGGTCCAGCTGGCCAATGTCGTCGGGTTGGCGCCCCTGGGAAAAGCACTTCACCATCGTGCAATGGGACCAGCGAGGCACCGGCCGCACGTATGGCGCCACCGGAGACACGCTGGCGCCAACCATGACACTGGAGCGCATGACGCAGGATGGCGTCGAGCTGGCCGAGCATCTGCGCACGCATCTGCACAAGGACAGGATCGTCCTGGTCGGGCATTCGTGGGGCTCGTTCCTGGGAATTCACATGGTGAAGCAACGCCCGGATCTGTTCTCGGCCTATGTCGGCACGGGCCAGGTGGTTGGCAGGACGACCTTCGAGAAGGCATTCGAGCTCACGATCGCGCGCCTGCAACGGCTTGCGGCATCCGCCAACAATCGTGAAGCCCTGGCGGAATTGGCGCCGATCGCTTCACAGCCGACCCTCACCCCGGAAAATCGCCTGATTGCGGACAAATGGAGCAACGCGCTGGGTCTGCCGCCCGCCGGTGGCTTCCAGTTCGCCGGTCCCATCCCGCCGCTCTTCATGCCGGATGTCTCGCTGCTCGACTTGTACAACTGGCGCAAGGGCGTCGCCTTCTCGACCAAATATCTGACCGGGCGGAACGGGCCGATGTTTCAGAGCGACATGGCCTCGATGGGATTCAGATCTTCGATCCCCATGTTCTTCATTGAGGGCGACGCGGACGGCGTGACCCCGGGCGAACCCGCCGAGCAATATTTCAAGGAGATCACGGCCCCGCATAAGGAATTTGTGTGGGTTCGCGGCGGCGATCATTTCATTCCGTTCCATCGTCCTGATGAGTTCCTGGCTGAGCTGATGGCCCGCGTCATGCCATTCGCCGGCAATTGAGGGCCGGCGCCCCGGCCCCCATTTGAGCGGCAGCCCGGCTATGCCCTGAAGATCGTGAGCCCCAGTATCAGCAGCACCAGGAAGATCACGACGAAGATATAGAACAGGAAGCGGGCGACATCGGCCGAGGCGGCCGAGAGGCCGGTGAAGCCGAGCACGCCGGCCACGATCGAGACCAGGAGAAAGATCAGCGCCCATTTCAGGATCGTCATAACCAACTCCGACTAAAATGCCGCATGTTTTGCGGCCCTCAACCTATTCGCGAACGCTAACTTCGCTGCGCGGAACTGGTTCCTGAGGGCGCTCCGCGGGCAAGGCCCGGCACAAACTGCGCTTGCTGAATCCGGTTCCCAGCGGCACAGTCCGGCGAGAGGGCAGGAGCGCAATCGGGGCGACCATGATGACGATGTCACATTCCGCGACGATCGGCGCAGAGGCGCACGCCGCGCCGAAGGCCAAGGCGCGCAATCTGTCGCTCGATCGGACCCGCACCTTCCTCACGCTGGTGGTGCTGCTGCACCACGCCGTCATTCCCTACACCTATTTCGGTCACACCGACCCGGCGTCCTGGATCGGCTTCGACGTCGTCGTGCTCTGCACCGACAGCTTCTTCATGGCGATGTTCTTCTTCCTGTCGGGACTGTTCACGTGGTCCGGCATCGCGCGCAAGGCGCCACAGGTTTTCCTGCGCGACCGCCTGTTGCGGCTCGGGCTGCCGTTCGTGATCGCGGCATTCACGGTCATTCCGATCGCCTATTACGCGATCGCGCTGCGGCACGATCCCGAGCTGACCTTCGCTTCGTTCTGGTGGAAGACGATCACCGTCGGGCCGTGGCCGAGCGGGCCGATCTGGTTCGTGTGGGTGCTGCTGGCGTTCGACCTGACCGCGAGCCTGCTCTACCGGGTCTCAGCCCACCTGGTCGATCCGGTCAACCGCGTTTCGCTGCGCGGTTTTGACCAGCCGGCCGTGTTCTGGCTGCTGCTGGCCGTCGTCACCGCCGTCGTTTACGTGCCCGCGCTGGTCCATTTCGGCGCCAACAAATGGTTCGAGTTCGGACCGTTTTCGGTGCAGGCGAGCCGCGTCCTGCTCTACTTCGCCTATTTCTTCATTGGCGTCAGCGTCGGTGCCGCCAACTTCGATCGCGGCATCCTCAGCGCCGAGGGCCAGTTGCCGAAGAACCGATGGATGTGGGTGATCGCCACGCTGGTACCCTACTGCCTGATGTGGTGCATGATCTACATCAAGCGCGCAATCCTCGGGAATCCCAACGTGCTGCCGGACTGGTATCAGGCGATCTACGGCACGTTCGTCGTGCTGTTCTCGGCCGCGATCCTGCTCGCGATCCTCGCCTTCTTCCTGCACCAGAAGTCGCCGGGGCCGAACCTGCTCGACCGCATGCAGGCGGACGCCTACGGCATGTTCCTGGTGCACTACCCGATCGCGCTGTGGATCCAGTATGTGCTGTTCGACTATTCGTGGCCTGCGATCTTCAAGGCCGGGATCGGCTTCGTGCTCACGGTGATGCTGAGCTGGGGACTGACGGCAATGTTGCGGAAGATTCCGGGCGCGTCACACGTTTTGTGAGGCCGAGGTCTCTCCACCCGTCATTGCGAGCGTAGCTAAGCAATCCAGAGTCTCTCCGCGGAGACAGTCTGGATTGCTTCGTCGCTTTGCTCCTCGCAATGACGGAGTGTGTGGCGGCGCCTTACGCCGCCTTCCCGCTCATATATTCCGGCAGCCAGCGCTCGAATGATTTCCGCAAGCTATCGATCGACACCGGCGCCTCGCCAGCGATCGCGATCGCATCGCCGCCGGTGGTGCCGATGCGCACGCAGGGCACCTCGCAGCCGCGCATCTTGGCCAGCACGCGGCCGGCGTCCGCTTCCGGCACGGTGACGAGATAGCGCGCCTGGTCCTCGCCGAACCAATAGGCCTGCGGCACGAGCGCCGCCGGCGCCGCCAGCAGTTTTGCGCCGATGCCGCTGGCCATTGCCATCTCGGCGAGCGCGATCAGGAGGCCACCGTCGGAGAGATCGTGCACTGCGGTCGCAGTGCCCGCATGGATCATGCCGCGCACGCAGTCGCCGTTGCGCTTCTCGGCCGCGAGGTCGACCGGCGGCGGCGCGCCCTCCTCGCGACCGCAGATGTCGCGCAGATAGACCGACTGGCCGAGCCAGCCGTGGGTTTCGCCGACCAGCAGGATCGCCTCGCCCTCGGCCTTGAAGGCGAGCGACGCGGACTTGGTGAAGTCGTCGAGCAGGCCGACGCCGCCGATCGAAGGTGTCGGCAGGATCGCGCGGCCGTTGGTCTCGTTGTAGAGCGAGACGTTGCCGGACACGACCGGGAAGTCCAGCGTGCGGCAGGCTTCCGAGATGCCCTTCAGGCAGCCGACGAACTGGCCCATGATCTCGGGCCGTTCAGGGTTGCCGAAATTGAGATTGTCGGTGATCGCGAGCGGCTTGCCGCCGACCGCGGTGATGTTGCGCCAGGCTTCCGCCACCGCCTGCTTGCCGCCCTCGAACGGATCGGCCTCGCAATAGCGCGGCGTGACGTCGACGGTCAGCGCCAGACCCTTCGGCCCGTCCTGCACGCGCACGACGGCGGCGTCGCCGCCGGGACGCTGCAAGGTGTTGCCGAGGATGACGTGGTCGTATTGCTCCCAGACCCAGCGCTTGCTGCACATGTCGGGCGTGCCGATCAGCTTCTCCAGCGCGGCACCGACGCCCATCGGCGCCGGCACCTCGCGCGCGTGCACCACAGGCAGCGCGGCAGAGGGACTATGCGGGCGGTCGTAGAGCGGCGCCTCGTCACCGAGCTCCTTGATCGGCAGGTCGGCCATGACGTCGCCGCCATGCTTGACGACGAAACGCTTGCTCGGCGTGGTGTAGCCGACGACCGCAAAGTCGAGGCCCCACTTCTTGAAGATCGCCTCGGCTTCCTTTTCCTTCTCGGGCTTGAGCACCATGAGCATGCGCTCCTGGCTTTCCGAGAGCATCATCTCGTAGGCGCTCATGCCGGTCTCGCGGGTCGGCACCGCGTCGAGATCGAGGTCGACGCCGAGGTCGCCCTTGGCGCCCATCTCGACCGCCGAGCAGGTCAGGCCGGCCGCGCCCATGTCCTGGATCGCGATGACGCAGCCCTTCTCCATAATCTCGAGGCAGGCCTCGAGCAGCAGTTTTTCGGCGAAGGGATCGCCGACCTGCACGGTCGGGCGCTTCTCCTCGGACTTGTCGTCGAACTCCGCCGAGGCCATCGAGGCACCGTGGATGCCATCGCGGCCCGTCTTGGAGCCCAGATAGACGATCGGCATGTTCACGCCGGAGGCGGCCGCATAGAAGATCTTGTCGGCGTCGGCGAGGCCCACGGCCATCGCGTTGACGAGGATGTTGCCGTCATAGCGGGTGTGGAAGCGCACCTGGCCGCCGACCGTCGGCACGCCGAAGGAATTGCCATAGCCGCCGACACCGGCGACGACACCGGAGACGAGATGCCGCGTCCTGGCATGCTCGGGCGCGCCGAAGCTCAGCGCATTGAGGCAGGCGATGGGACGCGCGCCCATGGTGAAGACATCGCGCAAGATGCCGCCGACGCCGGTGGTCGCACCCTGGTAGGGCTCGATGTAGCTCGGGTGGTTGTGGCTCTCCATCTTGAAGACCACGGCCTGGCCGTCGCCGATATCGATCACGCCAGCATTCTCGCCGGGGCCCTGGATCACCCAGGGCGCCTTGGTCGGCAGGCCGCGCAGATGGATGCGCGAGGATTTGTACGAGCAGTGCTCGTTCCACATCGCCGAGAAGATGCCGAGCTCGGTGAAGGTCGGCTCCCGCCCGATCAGCTTCAGGATGCGCTCGTACTCGTCGGGCTTGAGCCCGTGGGCGGCAACCAGTTCGGGGGTGATCTTGGGTTCGTTCTTCATGGATTCGGGGCTTTCGGCGGCGTTTTGCCGTTCTTAGGAAGATCGGGGGCCTACGAAAAGCCCTTTATGGCGCATTTTCCCGCTGTCCCACGTTTTGCGGGCAGGCGGTCGGCGGGAACGGGAATTGCAAGGCGCTGACGGATCGGATTTAAGGACTAAAGACCCGTAATTGAAGGCCCATTTCCTTGCACGAATTGACCAAAGTCCCCTCCACCCGCCGCCCGGACCTGCACGTCGCCACCGATGGCGAGTTCACGGGCTGGCGGACCTGGATTCGCGACAGTTTTGAGAGCCATATCGGCCCGTTCTGGCACAAAATCGAGGACGACGGCAGCGTCCGCTCGGCGTTCCGGGTCGAGAAAAAGCACCTCAACGGCTCCGGAAACGTCCATGGCGGCTGCTTCATGGCGTTCGCAGACTATTGCCTGTTCGCGATCGCCACCCACGAGCTGGATGGCCCGGCCGTGACGACGAATTTCGCCTGTGATTTCCTCGACGCGGCCCGCGAGGGCGAGCTGGTCGAATGCGTCGGCGAAGTGTCCCGCGCCGGCGGCTCGCTGATCTTCCTGCGGGGCAAGCTGACCTCGGCCGGGCGGCCGCTGTTTACCTTCTCCGGCACGATCAAGCGGGTGAAGCGGAAGCCCGCACTCCAGCCAAACGCATAGCTCGACGCCTTCCCTTTTCGCGCCCCCTCGCCCAGACTTGCTGAAAGCGCTTTTGCGCGGGGGAGCAAGAACAAGGTGCCGCAGAGCACATCCGGATCGGGCCACACAGCGCCCTCCGCGTCAGCGCCATTGCCATCCATGACCGCCGTCGGCGCCCGTAACTGGCGCGACTATGCGCTGCTGTTCGCGCTCGCCTGCTGCTGGAGCTCGACCTATCCGCTGGCGAAGCTCGCGCTTCCCACGATCCCGCCCATCACCTTCATCTCGGCGCGCTCGCTGATCGCGTTCGCCTTCCTGTTCGCGATCTTGTGGATGCGCGGCCTCAAGCTCCCGACGGATGCGAAGGCCTGGAAGCTGTTCGCAGTCCAGCAGCTGATCAACTCGACCTTTCCGTTCCTGGTCATCACCTGGTCGCAGCAATATGTCCCGGCGTCGAACACGGTGGTGCTGGCCTCGACAACGCCGATCTTCGCCTTCCTGATCACCTCGCTGATCACGCGGCACGAGCCGGCCACGCTACTGAAGCTCGCGGGCGCAATTCTCGGCCTCGCCGGCACGATCGCCATCGTCGGGCTGGACGCGCTGCGCGGCTTCGGCAGCGAGATCGTGGCGGAGATCGCGATCCTGCTCGCCACCATCTCCTTTGCCTGCGCGACCATCTTTGGCTTGCGGCTCTCCGAATACGATCCGATGGTGGTCGCAACCGGCTCGCTGCTATTCGGTGGCCTCGTGCTGCTGCCGCCCGCGCTGATCATCGACCAGCCCTGGACGCTGCATCCGACGCCGACGGCAATCGTCGCCACCATCGTCATGGGCATCGTCTCCAGCGCGCTGGGGCTGATGCTGTTCTACGTCTGCCTCGGCCGGCTCGGCACGCTGACCACGAACGCACAAGGCTATCTGCGCATTCCGATCGGCGTCGGATTGTCCGTGCTGCTGCTCGGCGAGAGCGTGCCGTCGAACCTCGCGCTGGGACTTCTGCTGGTCATGGCCGGCGTCGCCGCGATGACGGTGCCGGCGGAACGGCTGAAGCTGCGCAAGGCATGATCCGGAAAGTGCGCAGCAGTTTTCCGATAAGATCATGCTCAAACAATAAGACCGCTCAGGTCGAAATCTGCTTCTCGGCGATCGAGAGCCAATCGGCCTGGGCGTCGCGCAGATATTTGGGCGCGCGCCGCATCTGGATCAGGAGCTCGTTGAAGACCACGCGCGCCTCGGCGCTGCGGCCGACCATCTGGAGCAGCATGCCGTAGCGCACCCGCGCCTCGGCGCCGGGGAAATAGCCGGCGACGGCGTGATATTCCTCCAGCGCCTCGTCGAGCCGGCCGACCTCGGCGAGCGCGCGGGCGTAGAGCAGATGCGCGTCGGCGGAATCGAAGTCCGGCCATTGCTTCTGAAGATCGTCCAGCGTCGCCAGCGCATCGGCCGGACGCTTGGCGGAAAACTCGGCCTGCGCCTTGCCGAAGGCATAAGCGGGGGTCGTGGCCCATCGGCAAGCTCAGGATGTGACCGTAATGCTGCTCGGCCTCGCTGAAGCGGCCGACCTTTGCGCATTCCTCGGCCAGCGCCGCACGGTTGGCGATGGTGTCGGTGGCCGCCAGCCGGTCGCACAGCTCGCGATAACGCTTCTCCGGATCGAGCCGATTGGCAACGCGCTGACGCGCCTGTCGCGCACCGGGGCTGGAAAACCATTCAGGGACGAGTTCGACCGCGATGTAGGCGAGCGCGCCGATCAGCGGCACCATCAGGATGATGAAGGCCCAGGGCTGCAACCGCCCGGTTCGCGACGCGTGATAAATCAGTGTGATATCGAGCAGCAGAACGACCAAAGCGACGGGCATGTGACATCCGGGAGCACAACGACAGCGCACGCTTCCTGATACCGCAACTCGCGCGGCGAAACAACTTTGAGTTGCTTTCACCCGCGCGGAAATCAGCGACCCGGACACGCGCGCCTTGATGGCGACGAGGAGTCAGTCGTCTCAAACGCGATTGAGGTTCATGAGACAGCAAGCCCAAAACCGCTATGACTTGCTATGATTTGGGCGGCTGCTACTTGGCGTCGTCCGCGAGCATCTTCCGGTACTTCTCGACGTCGCGCGTCACGAGCTTCTGGAGCACCTCGGGCGTATGCTCGTCGGGATCGGGCGCGACGGTCGACAAATCCGCAAAACGCTTCTTCACCGCGTCGGTTTCCACCGCGGTGCGCGCAGCCGCGTTCAGCTTGGCGATGATGGCCGGCGGCGTGCCCTTCGGCGCGAACAGGCCGTTCCAGCCCTGCGCCTCGAAGTCCGGCAGGCCTGCCTCGGCAGACGTCGGCAGATCGGGCAGCGTGGCCAGCCGCACGGTCGAGCCAACCACCAGGCCCCTCACTAGCTTGTCGCCGATCGACTGCGAGACGGAGGCCGCGGCGTCGCAGACGCCGTCGATCTGGCTGCCGATCGCATCCGTGAGTGCGGGCGCCGCACCGCGATAGCCGACCAGTGTTGCGTCGACCCCGGCGGCCGTCACAAAGCTCTTGCAAATGAGGTAATTCGACGAGCCGACACCGGCGTGGCCGAGATTGATCTTGCCCGGGTTGGCCTTGGCGTAGGCGATGAACTCTTTCAGGTCCTTCGCCGGGAAATCCTTGCGCAGCGCGATGACGCCGAACGTCTTCGCCACCATGGCGATCGGCACGAAGGATTCAGGCGTGAACGGCAGTTTTGGATAGATCGTGTAGGTCGCGGCGTTGGTGCCGGCGTTGCCGATCGCGATGGTGTAGCCGTCAGGCTCGGCGCGGGAGGCGCGCGCCAGCGCGGTCGAGCCGCCGGCGCCGGCGACGTTCTCGATCACGATGGTCTGGCCGAGCGCGATGCCCATCTGCTCGGCGACCGTGCGCGCGATCACGTCCGACGTGCCGCCAGCCGCGAACGGCACGATCATCGTGAGCGGGCGCTTGGGGAAATCCTGCGCGAACGCAAGGGTCGCGAGTGAAAATGTCGCGAGCGACAGCGCCGCGATCGCGGCGAGAGCCCGCTTCGCCACAAACGAGATCACGCGGCCTTTTCCAGATGGGCAGTGAGACCGGCGAACAGGCCGCGGCCGTCGGTGCAGCCCATGATGTCTTCGACGTGGTTCTCCGGGTGCGGCATCATGCCGAGCACGTTGCCCCTGTCATTGACGATTCCGGCGATGGATTCCGCCGCGCCGTTGATGTTGTGGGCCTCGTCGACCACGCCGTCGGCGGAGCAGTAGCGATAGAGCACCCGCCCCTCGCCTTCGAGCCGCTTGATGGTCTCTTCATCCGCCTCGTAATTGCCCTCACCATGGGCGACGGGCACGCGGATCACCTGGCCGGCATTGTAGCCGCGGGTGAACGGCGTGTCGGAGCGCTCGACGCGCAGATGCACGTCGTGACAGATGAACTTCAGCCGCGCGTTGCGCATCAGGACGCCGGGCAGCAGGCCGGACTCGCAGAGGATCTGAAAACCATTGCAGACGCCGAGCACGAGACCGCCCTTGGCCGCATAGTCGCGCACCGCGTCCATCACCGGCGACCGCGCCGCAATCGCGCCGCAGCGCAGATAGTCGCCGTAGGAGAAGCCGCCGGGCACGACGACGAGGTCGGTGCCCGCGGGCAGCGACGTCTCGGCGTGCCAGACCATCGCGGGCTCGCTGCCGGAGATCAGCCTCAATGCGCGCGCCATGTCGCGCTCGCGGTTGATTCCGGGAAAGACGAGGATGGCGGCTTTCATGGTTCGGGTTCCGACGGTGATGGGAATCGGGCTGGCCAAAGGGCCAATTCGTCAGGAGACATAGCCATTTGACGGGGATTTTACCAGTGCTAGCCTCGCCGGGCGGCCTTGTACACAGGCCATAGCCACGGCACTTTTGCCTGACGATCTTGCCCGGGATTGAAGCCATGAACGTCCCGTCGCTGCCCGCCTCCCTCTCCGAACCGGTGTCCACTCAGGGCGTCATCGCAGCCGGCGCCTATGTCGACGGCCGGCGTGTCGCCAATATCGCCATCAGCGAGGCTTCGAGCTGGCGGGCCAAGCCCGGCCACGTGGTGTGGATCGGGCTGCACGAGCCTGACATGGCGCTGCTCGGCGCCGTGCAGAAGCAGTTCGACCTGCACGACCTTGCCATCGAGGACGCCAACAACGCCCATCAGCGGCCGAAGATCGAGCAATATGGCGAGGCCCTGTTCATCGTGGCGCGGACGGCGCAATTGTTCGAGGGCCGGATCGCCTTCGGCGAGACGCACATCTTCGTCGGCGAAGGCTATCTGGTCTCGGTGCGCCATGGCGCCTCGACATCCTACACGCCGGTGCGCGAACGCTGCGAAAGCTGCCCGCGGGCCCTTGCGCGCGGCGAGGACTACATCCTCTACGCCATCCTCGATTTCATCGTCGACAACTACTCGCCCGTGCTGGAGAGCATCCACGAGGAGGTCGAAGGCATCGAGGACGACGTGCTCTCCAAGCCGATCAGCAAGGCGCAGATCGAGCGGCTCTACATGCTGCGCCGCGACCTGTTGCGGCTCAGGACCGCGATCGGCCCGTTGGTGGAAGTCTGCCGCCGCCTCGAGCATGACGAGCTTGCGATGGTGCGTGCGACGATGCAGCCGCTGTTCCGCGACGTCACCGACCACGTCAGGAACATCCAGGAGCGCATCGATTCCATGCGCGAGGTGCTGGCCTTCGCCTTCGAGGCGAGCCTGCTGGTCGGACAGGCGCAGGAGACCGCGGTCTCCAAGAAGCTCGCCTCGTGGCTGGCGATCCTCGCCGTGCCCACCGCAGTCGCAGGCATCTACGGGATGAACTTCAAGTACATCCCCGAGCTGCAATGGGAGTACAGCTATTTCGTCGTCATGGGGATGATGGCGCTCGCCTGCCTCGCATTGTACTGGCGCTTCCACCGCGTCGGATGGCTGTGAAGCGCCGCGCGGGTTAGACGATCTCGACGCGATAGTTCTCGATCACGGTGTTCGCCAAGAGCTTGTCGGCCGCCTCCTTCAGCGCCGCTTCGGCCTTGGCCTTGTCGGCGCCGGCAAGCTCGATGTCGAACACCTTGCCCTGGCGGACGCTGGCGACGCCGTCGACGCCGAGCGACTTCAGCGCGCCTTCGATGGCCTTGCCCTGCGGATCGAGGATGCCCGTCTTCAGGGTAACGGTAACACGTGCCTTCACGTCAAATCCCTCTTAGCTCTTCACCAGCACCGGGCCAGTGCCCTGCGGACGCTCATTCTCCATGAGGATGCCGAGGCGTTTTGCGACTTCGGTGTAGGCCTCGAGCAGGCCGCCGAGATCCCTGCGGAAGCGATCCTTGTCGAGCTTCTCGTTCGACTTGATGTCCCACAGACGGCAGCTGTCCGGCGAGATCTCGTCGGCGACGATGATCCGCATCATCTCGTTCTCGAACAGCCGGCCGCACTCCATCTTGAAGTCGACGAGGCGGATGCCGATGCCGAGGAAGAGGCCGGTGAGGAAGTCGTTGACACGGATGGCGAGCGCCATGATGTCGTCGATCTCCTGCGGGGTGGCCCAGCCGAACGCGGTGATGTGCTCTTCCGACACCATGGGGTCGTTGAGCTGGTCGTTCTTGTAGTAGAATTCGATGATCGAACGGGGCAGCTGCGTGCCCTCCTCGATGCCGAGGCGCTGCGACAGCGAGCCGGCGGCAACGTTCCGCACCACCACTTCCAGCGGCACGATCTCGACCTCGCGAATCAACTGCTCGCGCATGTTGAGGCGGCGGATGAAATGGGTCGGCACCCCGATGTCGTTGAGGTGCTGAAACAGGTACTCCGAGATCCGGTTGTTGAGGACACCCTTGCCCTCGATCACCTGATGCTTTTTCGCATTGAACGCGGTGGCGTCATCCTTGAAGTGCTGGATCAGGGTACCGGGCTCCGGGCCTTCGTAAAGAACCTTTGCCTTGCCTTCATAAATACGACGCCGACGGCTCATGGGGATGTACCGTGTTTTGTTGAAATCCATGTATTTGGTGTGCTCCGGTTACCAGGTTACGACCCACAGCGGAGCTGCCGTGAACGGCTGGGAACCCGTCTATAACCCCTTGGAAACAGAACGGGAACCAAACCTTCAGGCAACCTATCCGATTGGCTGTCCCAGCACAATCGATCCGGCCGCCCGGCATCAACTTATACCGTCTTGCCTGCGGCTTAACGGCTCGTTGTTTTGCCGATTCGTGCCCCCTATCTAGGCATGCGCCGGGGCCGTCGCAACGATGGCCACCGGATCCAGTCAGCAGGGAATTGGAAAAAGGCATGAGCAGTTTGGACAAGCGCGAGGAAGGCTTCGAGAAGAAGTTCGCCCTCGACGAGGAGCAGAAATTCAAGGCGGAAGCCCGCCGCAACCGGCTGCTCGGCCTTTGGGCCGCCGAGAAGCTCGGAATCACCGGCGAGGCCGCCACCGCCTACGCCAAGGAAGTGGTCGCGGCCGATTTCGAGGAGGCCGGCGATGCCGACGTCCTGCGCAAGGTCATGGCCGATTTCGCCGCCAAGAATGTCGCCATCACCGAACAGGCGATTCGGGCCAAGATGAGCGAATTGATCGCCGTGGCCGCGGCCGAGGTGAAGGCGGGCAAATAGGTGAATAGGGAGCGGCGAGTAGCGAATGAACCCCATTCGCTACTCGCGATTCGCCATTCGCGTCCCTCACCCCTCCTTGAAGCCGTATTCCGGCACATTGCCGCTGGCGCCGTAATATTTGTACGGCAGAAACTTGCCGCTCATGGTGATCTTGACGCGGTCGCCCTTCGGGTTGGCAACGCGCTCCATTGCCATGTCGAAGTCGATCGCCGACATGATGCCGTCGCCGAACTCCTCCTCGATCAGCGCCTTCCACGCCGGACCGTTGACCATCACCATCTCGTAGAAGCGATAGATCAGGGGATCGGTCGGCGGCATCGGCGTGCCGGTGCCGCGCATCGGCACCTCGTTGAGCATCGCGGTCTCGGCCTTCGACAGGCCGAACAGCTCGCCGGCATTGGCGGCCTGCGGTTTCGTCAGCTTCATCTGGCCGAGAATCGCACCGACGATCAGCACCTCGGAATAGCCGCCGACCTTGTCGCAGATGTGTTTCCAGCTCCAGCCGTTCTCGCGCTTGATGTCGAGCAGCTTTTCGGTGAGGTCTTCGCGTTTCATGTCAGGGTCTCCCTTGGCCAGGCATCGTGTCACGTCGTTTGTGCCGCTTTGGGAGGCACGAAACGTGCCAATAAATGAGGCTTGAGACGTCACCGCCTCGACCTCCCCTCACGCGGTAAAGCCTCCGTGAACCGCTTGATCGCCTCGAGCACCGGCTGCTGATCGCCGGCAAAGAACCAATGATCATTGCCGTCGAGCTCGACGAATTCTGCACCGGTGATCCGGCTCGCGATGTCGCGCCCGGCCGCGATCCGCACGGCCTTGTCGTCCCGACGATGCAGCACCAGCGTCGGCACCGCAATCCGCGCCAGAAGGTGTCGCACATCGGCGTCGCGAAAGGCCTCGAGCACGGCGGAGATGCCGCCGGGACTGGACGCCGCGCGCAACAGCCCCGCCCACCAGGCGCGCGCCTGCGGATCATTGGCAAGGCTCGGCGCGAAGGCTTCGATCCCGACCGGGCCGCCCCATTGCGCAATCAGGTGCTTGCTCCAGGCGTCATACTGGCTGGCGCGCAGCGCGTGCGGATAGTCCTCCGACCAGCAGCCCTTGGCCAGTGCGCCGAACAGAATGAGCCCGGCCACATGGCGGGATTCCTCGACCGCAAATTTGATGCAGGCCGGCCCGCATTCGGATGCACCAAACAGCACGACGCGGCGCGAGTCCGCCGCCCGCAGCACGGTGCCGATATCTTCCGCCGTGACGTCGATGCCGGGGGCCGATCCGACCCGGTCGGACAGGCCGATGCCGCGGCGATCGAAAACGATGAGACGCCCAAGCCTCATCAATGAGGCCAAGAACGTCCGGCTCGCCGGATGCTCCCAGGCGCGTTCCACATGCGACACGAAACCGGGCATGACCAGGATGTCGAGCGGACCACTGCCATAGGTCTGATACGCCAGATGCACGCCGGCGCCCTTCACATAGCGTGTCGCTGGAAGAGCATCGCGCAGCGGCGCGGCCGCGCGGCTCATGAGCGCTTCGGTCTCGGCTTCCGGCGCGACGCCAAGCTCGTCGCGCAGCCGCTGCGCCAGTGCAGCGTGACGCCGTTCCGCCGCGCTTCGGTCTCCCGCGAGCAGCAGGCTGCGGATCAGATGCCGGCCATACACCTCGCTGAGCGGATCGAGCTCGACCAGACGGCCCGCATACACTGTCGCGGCGAGATGATCGCCCGCGGCATTCCTGTCCTGCACCAGACGCTCGAGCGCCTGCACGAGCCGCCCCCGCAGCGCCTCGCGGCGAAAGAACGTCCAATCGTCGAACTCAGGACAGTCGTCCGGAGAAAAGCCCGCCAGGAAGTCGCCGCGATAAATCCGGCAGGCCTTTTCAAAGTCGCCGCGATCGCAGGCGCGCTCGAAATGATGCGAGTCGATCTTCAGCTCGACCTCCGGAGACCAACGCAAGCTTGTGCGGTCGGTCTCGAAAACCGCCTGGCCGAGCGTGAGCTCGACGCGGTGAAGCAGACGCCGCAATCGCGCGAGGCCGGTCTCGCGGGAAGTCTCCGGCCACAGCAGCGTGGCAATGACGTCGCGCGCGACGGGGCCTTTGGCTTCCGCGAGATAGACCAGCAGCGCAAGCCCCTTGCGCAAGGCCAGCTTGACCGGGCGGTCGTTGGCATGGACCTCGGGGAACCCGAACGTGACAAGCGAAAAGGCCGTCATGGAGATCCTCCCTCCCCGGTCGGCGCCCCCGGGGGACGCGCAGGGGACGGTCCAGCGATAGCAGTCAAGCCAGATCGAGCCCGCTCGCCAGCGAGCGGTTCAGGCTCCTGAATGCGGCACCGCCGCCATCGGCACAATAGGAAAAACCATGTTCGCGCGCCTCGCAATCCTGCTCTACGCCATCGTGAGCTACGCCGTCTTCACGGCTTCATTCCTCTACGCGCTCGGTTTCGTCGGCAATTATGTCGTGCCCAAGTCAATCGACACGTCGATCGACGTCGGCGCGCCTGCGAATTTGGGTGAGGCCATCGTCGTCAACCTGCTGCTGATGAGCCTGTTTGCCATCCAGCACGGCGTCATGGCGCGCCCGGCATTCAAGCGATGGTGGGCGGGAAGCCTTCCCATCGCCTGCCAGCGCAGCACCTATGTGCTGCTCTCCAGCCTGATCCTCCTGCTGCTGTTCTGGCAGTGGCGTCCGATCCCGACGCCGATTTGGCAGGCCAGCGGCATTACGGCGTGGCTCCTGACCGGCGTACATTGGCTCGGCTGGCTGATCGCGTTCGCATCGACCTACATGATCGATCATTCCGATCTGTTCGGCCTGCGCCAGGCTCTCGTCGCGTTGCGCGGAGCCGAGATATCAGGTCAATCCTTCCGGACGC
This sequence comes from Bradyrhizobium sp. 604_D8_N2_3, assembly GCF_051810765.1. Classification (NCBI taxonomy): domain Bacteria; kingdom Pseudomonadati; phylum Pseudomonadota; class Alphaproteobacteria; order Hyphomicrobiales; family Nitrobacteraceae; genus Bradyrhizobium; species Bradyrhizobium sp. 604_D8_N2_3. The sequence goes on from NZ_JBPWPM010000001.1 coordinate 6,051,139, forward strand.
CGCTGCTCTACAAGATCGTGCGGCATCCGCTCATGCTCGGCTTTCTGCTCGCGTTCTGGGCGACGCCCGAGATGACCGCCGGCCATCTGCTGTTCGCGATTGCGAACACGGCCTACATCCTGGTCGCCCTGCAGTTCGAGGAGCGGGATTTGATCGCCGAGTTCGGCGCGACCTACCAGGACTATCGCCGGCGCGTTCCGATGCTGTTGCCGCGCATTTTCGGAGCGCCCCGATGAAAGCGGTTCTGTGCAATTCGTTCACTGGCCCTGCGGATCTGCGCCTCGGTGAGATCGCTACGCCGCGGCCTGCCGGCGACGAGATTCTCATCGACGTCCATGCGGCGTCCGTGAGCTTCATGGACCAGTTGCTGGTCTCGGGCCTCTATCAGATGCGGCCGCCGACGCCCTTCGTGCCCGGCACGGAAGCCTCCGGCGTCGTCGCCGCGGTCGGCGACAAGGTCACGATGTTCGCACCCGGCGATCGCGTGGCCTGCAGTGCCTGGACCGGCGGCTACGCCGAACGGATGATTGCGAAGGAATCGAAGAGCGTGCGGCTGCCTGATGGCGTCGCGTTCGAAGCCGGGGCGACGGTGCTGCACAATTACGGCACGGCCTATTATGCGCTGTTCGAGCGGGCACGGGCGCAACGCGGGGAAACGCTGTTCGTCACCGGCGCAGCCGGCGGGGTTGGCCTTGCCGCCGTCGACCTCGGCCGTCATCTCGGCCTGCGCGTCGTCGCCGGTGTCGGCTCCGACGACAAGGCCGCCCTGGTGCGGCGTTACGGGGCCAGCGATGTCGTCAACTATCGCAGCGAAGATCTGCGCGACCGGATCAAGTCGATCACATCGGGAGAAGGCATCGATGTCGGCCTCGACAACGTCGGCGGCGCAATCTTCGAACAGATGGCCCGGCTGATGAAATGGGGCGGACGGCTGATGCCGATCGGCTTCACCAGCGGCGAGATTCCACAGATCCCGATGAACCTGCCTCTCCTGAAAAATTACGCCATCATCGGCGTCTTTGTCGGCGCCTGGGCGGAGAAATTCTCCGCGGAGGCCGCGCGCATGAATGACACACTGATGCAATTGCTGGCCGACGGAAAAATCCGCCCGCACATCGATCGCGTCCTCCCTTTGGAGGAGGCCGGCGACGCCATGCGCGCCGTCGCCAATCGCGCGGTTCTGGGACGAATTGTCCTCAAGATCAGGTAGACTGCGCCCGACGAGGAAGAGAGGACAGAACCGATGACCGAGATCATCATCGACAAGCGCTTTTGCGGTCCTCCGAACTCCGGGAATGGCGGCTATGTCTGCGGCCGGCTGGCCCGCCACATTTCCGGCGGCGCCGAGGTGACGCTGCGCGCCCCGCCTCCCCTGGACAAATCCCTCGATGCGGCAGCGACCGCCGACGGCACATGGGAGCTTCGCGACGGCGCCAAAGTCGTCGCGACCGGGCGCGCGACGAGCGTCGAGCTTGCGCGCGTGGAGACAGCCAGCTTGCAGGAAGCACGCGCGGCCGAATTGCTGGCGCTGTTCAAGCCGCACGAGCATCCGCTGCCGAACTGTTTCGTCTGCGGTCCCGCAAGAGCGAAAGGCGACGGCCTGCGCATCTTCGCCGGCCCGCTCGGACGTCACAACGCCGTTCTCGCGGCGAGTTGGACGCCGGACTCGAATCTGGCCGCGGAGGACGGCCTGGTTGCGCCAGAATTTCTCTGGTCGGCGCTCGATTGTCCCACCGGCTTTGCCTGCAATTGCGATCAGCAGAGCGCGACCTTCGACAAGACGCCACTGCTGCTGGGCCGGATGTCGGCACGGATCGAAGCCCGGCCGCGCCCCGGCGACCACTGCATCATCACAGCCTGGCCAACCGGCCGCGACGGCCGCAAGCGTACGGCCGAGGCCGCGCTCCACGATGAAACCGGGAAGTTGCTGGCCGTGGCCCGTATGACATGGATTGCGGTGGAACGCGAGGTGCAGCTCGGGCGTACTTCGTAGGGTGGGCAAAGGCGCGCAGCGCCGTGCCCACCACTTCTGTCTCAGCTCCGTTGAGCGACATGGTGGGCATGCTTCCGCCTCCGCTCTTCGAGCTACGGCGGACAAGTCGCTTTGCCCTACCTACCTCTAATCACGCAACACATCCGTCGCCGCACCTTCGGCCTGCACCAATCCGCATTCTCCTGCACGCCCGCGGCCGCGCTTGCGACGGTTTACCTTGCGTCAAGCACGCCCGGCAATCGATGGCTGTCTTAAAAGGCTGTTAGGAGCGGTCATCGTTGTTGGCGCCCGGAATACGGGGACGCTCTGCAATGCAATCGGACGAGGGACTCTACAGTGCGCCACGCTGGCGCCTGACACGCTGGCTCGCCGAGCCGGGGCTAGGTGTTCCCGACGACATCCGCGCCGCGCTCATTGTCCAGCTCTATGGATCGCTGCCGGTTTTTGCTGCCGGCGCCGTCAACACCATTGCCGTCGCCGCCGTGATCGCTGGCCGCAAGCAGACTGCACCATTCATTGTCTGGCTGGTCATGGAGATCGCGATCTGCCTGGCCCGCCTCGCCGTGCTCGTCAGCGCGCATCGCAGGGCCCGTGCCCACTGCCCGACGCCGACCGATCTTCATCTCCTGCTCGCGGTCGCCTGGAGCGCTAGCGTTGGATTTGGCGTCGTTGCCAGCCTGGCCAGCGGGGACTGGGTCGTCGCCATGCTGGCCTCGCTCTCGGCGGCGGCGATGGTTGGCGGCATCTGCTTCCGCAATTTCGGCGCGCCGCGGCTGGCCGGAACCATGATCCTGCTGAGCCTCGGTCCCATCATCCCCGGCGCTGCGTTCGCCGGCGAGCCGCTGTTCTACATCGTCTACCTCCAGGTGCCGATGTATCTGGCCGCGATGACGGCCGCCGCCTTCCGCCTCAATCGGATGCTGATCACCACCATGCGCGCCGAACGCGAGAACAGCCATCGCGCGCATCATGATGCACTCACGGGGCTGCTCAATCGCGCGGGCTTCGTCGAGGCACTCAGCGCCAGACTTGGAGCCCACGCCGAACGACGGTTCGCTGTGATGTTCTTCGATCTCGACGACTTCAAACCGGTCAACGACACGTTCGGACATGCGGCGGGCGACGAGGTGCTGAAAGCGGTGGCCGGGCGCGTGCGCCGGGCGCTGCCGGACGGCGCGGTGGTCGCCCGGATGGGCGGCGACGAGTTCGTCGTGCTCGTCGACGGCGTCACGGCCGAAATGGCCCAGGAGGCGGGATACCGCCTCATCAGCGAGGTTGCCGTCTCCTATGAGCTCGGCGGCGAGGTGCGCGCCGGTGTCGGCGCCAGCGTCGGCATTGCGATGTCGCCGGATCATGGCGCCGAAGTCGAGGAATTGCTCGCGGTCGCCGATGCAGCACTTTACGAGGCGAAGTCAGGCGGCAAATCGCGTTGCTGCCTGGCCTCGGTCGAGACCAACCTCGCCGCGTTACGTCGCCTCCAGCAGAGCGGCCCGAAAGCCCCGGTCGCAAGCGCCGCCTGACGCAGTACGACTGACGCACCCCACAAGCGCGATCTCGTAGGGTGGACAAAGGCGCGTAGCGACGTGCCCACCACTGCTGTCCCGGCACGTCGATTGATGGTGGGCACGCTTCCGTTTTGCCCACCCTACGCTGTCGTCTAAACTAGACTGGACAGTGCCCAAACGTCGCTAGGGGCTCGCACCGAGCGCCTTGAGCTCGGCCGCGACCGCCTGTGCCTCCACGAAGGTCGGCGGGCAATCGGCAAGCGCCAGTCCGAAAAGCCGCCGCGCCTGCTCTTTCGCACCGCGTTGCAGGGCGAACTCGGCGGAGTAGAAGTTCGCCTCACATATTTGGCCAGACCGCTTAGAAGGAAGCGGATCGTTGGCTGCTCGCAACACCTCCTCTGCCGTCACTTCTCCAAGAAATAGTCGGACAATGGGAGCAGGCCAAGCAGTCATATCGAGCTTCATCGTCGCGGCCGCAAGCCGGCTCGGCGCTCCGCTGCGCATGCTTACGATCTCTCGCCACAACGCTGCGTAGACATCCCTGGGATCGAGCGACGTTGCTCGATCGAAATCCGCGAGAGCTTTGGTCAGTGAGCCGCTCTGGAAGTAAGCGAGCGCCCGTGACCGATGGGCCAACGCATCTTCTGGGTCCAATTGGATTGCCCGGTCGGCGTCGACGATTGCGCGGGCGAAGTCGCCCTTTGCGTTGTAAGCTCTGGCTCGGTAATCAAACGCGTCCTTATCTCTCGCGTTGATCCGAAGCGCTTGATCGTAGTCATCAATAGCGTGATCGATGTCCCCCTTTTCATAATACGTGGCGCCGCGCGCCAGAAATATACGGCCATCAATTCCTTCCGGCTCGCTCGCGGCGGCGTCTCCGCCGACGGGAGCGGCAAGATCGTCGCCCTTGCGATTTGGCTCATTTTGATTCTTTTGAAGCGCCTGATCCTGAGATGTGAGTTGCACCGACCGGGTGTAGTCGCCAATCGCCCTGTCATAGTCTCCCTTCCTTGAATAGATGAGACCTCGGGCGTAGTGGGCAATGCGATTCCTTGAGTTCAGTTGAATCGTGCGGTCGAGATCGGCGAGAGCGCGGTCAAAATCTCCGAGATGATAATGCGCGACGGCTCGGCAGTAGTAAGCGCGTTCGGCCGTCGGATCGGCTTCGATTGCAGCGCTGTAGTCTGCAATGGCGAGCTCGTACTCACCCTTGATGTTGTTAGCACTGCCTCGATTGAAATAAATCCGAGCAATGTTCTGCCGATCGTACTCGTCCAGCCGCAGTAGCGAAGTACAGGCCGCAATTCGTTCGTCGGGCGAGACTTTGGTCTGGGCGCTGCACTTCTGTTCGTCAGCAGAGTTTGCGGCCGCAGGCGAAACAAGCGCGATCATTGCCAACGTCGCTACCGTACTCGAGAGCACGCGGCCTACCCTTCCGATCATGGAGCCCCCGATGATATCAAGCAGCTCGTCATAGCAATCGGAAGGGCTCTTGCACAGCTCTTGGTTGCAAAAACCCAGCCAGATCGAGGTCAGGTCATTCCCTCAATCATCCCCTGCAGCCGCACCAGCTCCGCCTCGAGATCGCGCTCCACGTCCGCTGCCCGGATCTCCAGCACGCGATAGTCGCGCGCCTCCAGCCACGTCCGCCGGCCCGCACGATCGGCCGCGATGGTCTCGCCCTCGCCCGGGTTGACCAGTTCGATCGCGATCCGGTGCGGGAACGAGACGAAATCAGGAATGTGCCGGCCGACCGGAGTCTGGCGCTTGAACCCTCCTGCGAAGCGGCGGTCGCGGGTCAGGGCCTGCCAGAGCAGGCGCTCGGCGTCGGTCGGGTTGCGGCGGAGCAGGCGGGCGAGCCCGCGCACGGTCGAGCCGCTGTCGGGCACACCGCCGCCCTGGCCGTGCTCGGCCAGCAGCGCGCGCAGGCGCGTGGCCTGCTCGCCGTCGAGCACGCCGCCCTTGGCCGGGCCCTTGCGCCCTTCCGCGATCGCCATCACCACCCCGTGCAGGGTGTGCATGTCCTGCTTGGTCGGCTCCATCCGGCTGAAGATGTTGCGCAGGTTGACCAGCATGGTGTCGCGCTTCTCGGCCGGGCGGAGGAATTCGACCCGGTCGAGCTCGCGGATGAGGTTGTCGAAGAAGGCCTGCATCTGGTGCTGCGAGGCGCGCTCGGAGCGCTCGGGCATGCTGTGCGGCAGCTCGCCTGACGTTGCCCGCTTGAACCATTCATAGCCGACCAGCAGCACGGCCTGGGCGAGGTTGAGCGAGGCAAAGCCCGGATTGACCGGGAAGGTGATGATGCGATTCGAGAGCCCGACCTCCTCGTTGGTCAGCCCCCAGCGCTCGCGGCCGAACAGGATGCCGGCCTTGCCCCCGGTCGCGACGTGACCCGAGATCTCGGCCGCGGCTGCCTCGGGCCCCACCACCGGCTTGGCCTGGTCATGGGGACGCGCGGTGGTGGCGAACAGCAGGTCGAGATCGGCGACCGCTTCGCCGACCGTGTCGAACAATTCGACCTTTTCCAGAATGTAGTCGGCGCCGGCCGCGGCGCGCTGGGCGGCGATGTTGGGCCAGCCGTCGCGGGGATTGACGATGCGCAATCGGCTGAGCGCAAAATTGCCCATGGCGCGCGCGGCCATGCCGATGTTTTCGCCAAGCTGCGGCTCGACCAGGATCACGATGGGACCGTCGAGGGAAAGGCCCGCCTTGCTCTTGTCAGTCCCCGACATCTCGCTTCGCTTTCACACTGGTTCTCAAGGCCTTGGCAAGGCGCTCTTCAGGAATTGATTCAAAGCCGGTCTGCCCCGATCCGTTGGGGCCGGCTGCCCGTTCGCCTGTCGTTTGCCTGTCCTGACGAAATTCTCAAGGGAAATAACGGGTTGGATTCGACTTTTGAATCTCTTCTGAAGCCTGAGGCCCGCCCCCGCGGCAGGGCCCGCCCCGCCCCCCATCTGGGCAAGCTGGATGAGCTAAAAGTGCATAATCCCTTGGCTTTCGCCCGCTGCAGTCCGGTGCTAAGAGGCGGCGGATATTCCCGTGGCGCGCCAAAGCGCCGTTCCCAAGAGGCTTCCCCGATCATGGCAAAAATCAAGGTGTCCAACCCCGTCGTCGAACTCGATGGCGACGAGATGACCCGGATCATCTGGCAGTACATCAAGGACAAGCTGATCAACCCGTACCTTGATGTCGAGCTGCTGTATTTCGACCTGGGCATGGAGTACCGCGACGAGACCAACGATCAGGTCACCATCGACGCCGCCGAAGCCATCAAGAAGGTCGGCGTCGGCGTCAAGTGCGCCACCATCACCCCGGACGAGGCCCGGGTGAAGGAGTTCAACCTCAAGCAGATGTGGAAGTCGCCGAACGGCACCATCCGCAACATCCTCGGCGGCGTGATCTTCCGCGAGCCGATCATCTGCAAGAACGTGCCGCGCCTGGTTCCCGGCTGGACCAAGCCAATCATCATCGGCCGCCACGCCTATGGCGACCAGTACCGCGCCACCGACATCAAGTTCCCGGGCAAGGGCACGCTGTCGATGAAGTTCGTCGGCGAGGACGGCACCGTCATCGAGAAGGAAGTGTTCAAGGCGCCCGGCGCCGGTGTCGCCATGGAGATGTACAATCTCGACGACTCCATCATCGACTTCGCCCGCGCCTCGCTGAACTACGGCCTGCTGCGCAACTACCCGGTCTACCTCTCGACCAAGAACACCATCCTCAAGGTCTATGACGGCCGCTTCAAGGACATCTTCCAGGACATCTACGACCGCGAGTTCAAAAAGGAATTCGAGGCCAAGGGCCTGACCTACGAGCACCGCCTGATCGACGACATGGTGGCTTCGGCCCTGAAGTGGTCCGGCGGCTATGTCTGGGCGTGCAAGAACTACGATGGCGACGTGCAGTCCGACACGGTCGCGCAGGGCTACGGCTCGCTCGGCCTGATGACCTCGGTGCTGCTCACCCCCGACGGCAAGACCGTGGAAGCCGAAGCCGCCCACGGCACGGTGACCCGCCATTACCGCGAGCACCAGAAGGGCAAGGAGACCTCGACCAACTCGATCGCGTCGATTTTCGCCTGGACCCGCGGCCTGTCGCATCGCGCCAAGCTCGACAACAATGCCGAGCTCGCCAAGTTCGCGAGCACCCTGGAGAAGGTCTGCGTCGACACCGTCGAGGAAGGCTACATGACCAAGGACCTCGCGCTCCTGGTCGGCGCCGACCAGCGCTGGCTCTCGACCACCGGCTTCCTCGACAAGGTCGCCGAGAATCTCACGAAAGCGTTGGCGTAAGCCCGCGCATTATTTTCGTCTGATCGGGGTTAGACATCATTATGGGCCGCGCCGAGGCGCGGCCCATTTTTTGAGACCCCTCGCGCGGAGATGCGACCATGTCGATCAAGCTTGCTGTCCCCTGCCTGATGCTGCTGGCCGCCCTGGCCGGGCCGGCCGCCGCCGCGGAGCCGCTCCCCGACGCCATCGCCGCCCCCGGCGAGACCGTCGTGCTCAGCGTCCATGCCGAAGGCGCGCAGGTCTATGACTGCAAGGCCGCCGCCGACGGCAAGCTTGCCTGGGCCTTCCGCGAGCCGGTGGCGACGCTGCTCGCCGAGGGCAAGACCGTCGGCCGCCACTATGCCGGCCCGAACTGGGAACTCGCCGACGGCAGCGCCGTGGCCGGCAAGGCCATCGGCAACGCGCCGGGCGCAACCGCCGCCGATATCCCCTGGCTGAAGCTGGAGGTCGCCTCCCGCCGCGGCAGCGGCATCCTGACGCCGGTCACCACCGTCCAGCGCATCAACACCCACGGCGGCAAGCTCGAGGGTTCTTGCGACAAGGCCGGCGAGTTCAAAAGCGCGCCCTACTCGGCCGAGTACGTCTTCCTGAAAAAGGGCTGACCGCCTAGCGGTCGGTGTCGTCGCGCTCCGCCTGCGCCAATTCTGCCGCCGCAAGATCGCCGGTCTCCTCGAGCCGTGCCTTCGCGGTCTGGTGGACGTGGGCGGCGAGCGTCGGCATGCGCTCGATCAGGGCGTGAAAATCCTGGGCGTCGAGCACGAGCAGCCGCGTCTTGCGCGTCGCCGTCACCGTGCCGCTGCGTTTGGTCTTGTGCAGCAACGCGATCTCGCCGAAGAAGGTGCCGTCGCCAAGCCGCACCTGCTGGCTCGGCAGCGCGATCTCGACCTCGCCCGCAGTGATGAAATACATCGACGAGGCGGCATCGCCACGGCGCACCAATATTTCGCCCTGCTCGATGGTGCGGGCGCGGAGCAACCGCATGATGTCGGCGATCTCCGCGGCCGAAAGATGCGAGAACAGCGGCACCCGCGCCAGCATGCCCCAGGTCACCACGAAGTCGCGCCGCCTCACCTCCTCGGCAAAGGCGGTCGAGATGATCGCGACCGGCAGCGCGATCATGGCAAAACCTGAGATGATCGCAAACACCGAGACGAATTTGCCGAGCGGCGTCACCGGCACGACGTCGCCATAGCCGACGGTGCCGAGCGTCACGATCGCCCACCACATCGCGTCGGGAATGGTGCCGAGCTTGCTGGGCTGCACGTCGCGCTCGATGGCGTAGAGCAGCGAGGCGAAGGTCAGTACCACGCCGATCAGGATGACGATGCAGCCGATCAGCGCACGCCGCTCGGCATGGATGGCCGCGAGCAGCGAGCGCATCGCCGGCGAATAACGGATCAGCTTGAAGAACGGCAGCACGCCGAGCCCAGCCAGCGTCGCGTGCCGGCCGGTGGCCAGCACGATCGCGGCCGGCAGGAACGCCATGAGGTCGATGATGCCGAGCGCGGAGAAGGCATAAGAGAGCCGGTCGGACAGCGCGGAGCCGTTGCGCTGGGTGTGCCCCGCCACGGTCCACAGCCGCGCCAGATATTCGAGCGCGAACACGATGACGGCGAGGACGGCGACCGCGCTGAACAGCGTGTCGAACCGCGCGTCGAGCTCCGGCACCGAGGCGAGGATCATCGCGACCACGTCGAGCACGATGACGCTGATGATCACCTGGATGAAGCGCGACCCGATCGAGTAGGCGAGCGGATCGTGCTCCAGCAATTCGTACAGGCGATCCCTTAGGTTGGGATCGGCCGAGCCACGTCCTCGCGGAACGAGGCGCATGGCCGTTTACGCGCCTGCCATCGCTTTTTCGATCGCCGCGAGCGCCTCGGGCGCCTTGGCGCCATCGGGACCGCCAGCCTGCGCCATGTCGGGCCGGCCGCCGCCGCCCTTGCCGCCGAGCGCCTCGGAGGCGACGCGCACCAGGTTCACGGCATTGAAGCGCGCGGTGAGATCGGCGGTGACGCCGACCACGATCCCGGCCTTGCCGTCCTCGGTGACGCCGACGATGGCGACCACGCCGGAGCCGATCTGCTTCTTGCCGTCGTCCGCAAGGCTCTTGAGATCCTTCATCTCGATGCCCTCGACCGCGCGCGCCATCAGCTTGACGTCGCCGACCTCGCGCACGCCTGCGGCTGCGCCGTTCCCGACGGATGTACCGCCGCCCATCGCGAGCTTCTTGCGGGCGTCGGAGAGCTCGCGCTCGAGCTTCTTGCGCTCCTCCATCAGGGCTGTGATGCGCGCCGGAACGTCGTCGATCGAGGTGCGCAGCTCGTTGGCCGCGGTCTTCGCCAGCGCCATGGTCTCGTTGGCGTGCCTGCGCGCATAGTTGCCGGTCAGCGCCTCGATGCGGCGCACGCCGGAGGCCACCGCGCTCTCGCCGGTCAGCGTGATCAGGCCGATGTCGCCGGTGCGCTTCACATGGGTGCCGCCGCAGAGCTCGACCGACCAGCCGAGCGCGTTGGCACCGCGCTCCCGCGCGGTCCGGCCCATCGAGACGACGCGAACCTCGTCGCCGTATTTCTCGCCGAACAGGGCGCGCGCGCCGGCCTCGCGCGCTTCGTCCACGCCCATGACGCGCGTGGTGACCTCGTCATTCTCCAGCACCACGTCGTTGGCGATGTCCTCGACGCGGGCGAGCTCTTCCGCCGTGATCGGCTTCGGATGCACGAAGTCGAAGCGCAGACGGTCGGGCGCGACCATCGAGCCGCGCTGGGCGATGTGATCGCCGAGCACCTGGCGCAGCGCCTCGTGGATGAGATGCGTCGCCGAGTGATGCGCGCGGATCGAGGAGCGCCTGCCGTGATCGACCTCGAGCTGGAGCGCGGTGCCGAGCTTCAGCTCGCCGCTCTCGACGGTGCCGACGTGAACGAAGAGATCGCCGAGCTTCTTCTGCGTGTCGGTGACGCGGAACTTGATGCCGCCTTCGCCGCTGAGCACGCCGGTGTCACCGACTTGGCCGCCGGACTCCGCGTAGAACGGCGTCTGGTTGAGCACGATCGCGCCGGTCTCGCCGGCCTTGAGGCTCGCGGTTTCCTGGCCGTCCTTCACCAGCGCGGAGACCACGCCTTCGGCGCTCTCGGTCTCATAGCCCAGGAATTCGGTGGCCCCGAGCTTCTCGCGCAGCGGGAACCAGATCGCTTCGGAAGCCGCCTCGCCCGAACCCTTCCAGGACTCGCGCGCCTTGGCCTTCTGGCGCTCCATCGCGTCGGTGAACGAAGCTTGATCCACGCCGATGCCGCGCGACTTCAGCGCGTCCTGGGTCAGGTCGAGCGGGAAGCCGTAGGTGTCGTACAGCGTGAAGGCGACGTCGCCGTCGAACATGTCGCCTTTCTTCAGGGACGCGCTCTTCTCGTCGAGGATGGCAAGGCCGCGCACCAGCGTCTTGCGGAAGCGGGTCTCTTCCAGCCGCAGCGTCTCTTCGATCAAATTCTCCGCGCGCATCAGATCGGGATAGGCCTGGCCCATCTCACGCACCAGCGCCCAGACCAGGCGATGCATCAGCGGCTCTTTCGCACCCAGCAGCTGCGCATGGCGCATCGCGCGGCGCATGATCCGGCGCAGCACATAGCCGCGGCCCTCGTTCGAGGGCAGCACACCGTCTGCGACCAGGAAGGCGGAGGAACGCAGATGGTCGGCGATGACGCGGAACGAGGCCACGGTCTGCTCGTTCGGCCCGGCGCCGAGCGCTGACGACGTCGCATCGATCAGATGGCGGAACAGATCGGTCTCGAACACGCTGTCGACGCCCTGCATGATGCTGGCCATGCGCTCGAGGCCCATGCCGGTGTCGATCGAGGGACGCGGCAGATCCACGCGCTCCTCCTTCGTCACCTGCTCGTACTGCATGAACACCAGGTTCCAGAATTCGAGGAAGCGGTCGCCGTCCTCTTCCGGCGAGCCCGGAGGTCCGCCCCAGATGTGATCGCCGCGGTCGATGAATATCTCCGAGCACGGGCCGCACGGGCCGGTGTCGCCCATCGCCCAGAAATTGTCCGAGGTCGGGATGCGGATGATGCGGTCGTCGGAGAAGCCCGCGATCTTCTTCCACAGCCCAGCCGCCTCGTCGTCGGTGTGGTAGACGGTGACGAGCAGCTTGTCTTTCTTGAGCCCGAACTCCCGCGTGATCAGGGTCCAGGCCAGCTCGATCGCGCGCTCCTTGAAATAGTCGCCGAACGAGAAATTGCCGAGCATCTCGAAGAAGGTGAGATGGCGCGCGGTGTAGCCGACATTGTCGAGGTCGTTGTGCTTGCCGCCGGCGCGCACGCATTTCTGCGAGGTGGTGGCACGCTGATAGGGCCGCTTCTCGACGCCGGTGAAGACGTTCTTGAACTGCACCATGCCGGCATTGGTGAACATCAACGTCGGGTCGTTGCGCGGCACCAATGGCGAGGACGACACGATCTCGTGGCCGTTCTCGGCAAAGAAGTTCAGAAAGGTCGACCTGATCTCGTTGACGCCGCTCATGTTCATCCAATCGGGTGTGCTTGGACCCGCGATACGCCATCCAAACCGGGCATTTGGGCTGATATCTGCGCGTCAAAGCGCTTTTAGACAAGGCCAGCTGCGCTGTCCAGAAACTGTGCAAGGAGATCAGTGAGTTGCCGCAGGCGCGCAACCCCGTTTGCAATCCCGTTGAAAGCCGCCAGGTGCGCGTTGACAGGCTTGGCCGGCCTGTGGTCTGTACCCATCTGTATCGTACGGCCACGTCGGGAGAGACCGGCTTTGGTGCCGGCGCCGAAGGAGCAACCGCCCCGGAAACTCTCAGGCAAAAGGACCGCGTGGCTTTGACGACATCTGGAAAGAGGCGCCGACGGGCATAGCCCGGACGACGTCCGCCGACGGGATAATACTCTCAGGCACAGCGACAGATGGGGCTTCGACTGGTTGCTACCGGGGAATCGTCCCCGGGGAACCGCCGAGGGCCCCGTGATGCTTGCGCGCGACGACCAAGATTCCCTGAAACGTACGCCCCTTCACGGGCTTCATGTCTCCCTCTGCGGCAAGATGGTGCCGTTCGCGGGCTATGACATGCCCGTGCAGTACCCCGCGGGCGTCCTGAAGGAGCACCTCCATACCCGTTCCTCCGCCGGCCTGTTCGACGTCTCCCACATGGGCCAGCTCGCGCTTCGGCCGAAGTCGGGCAAGGTCGAGGACGCCGCCCGCGCGCTGGAACGGCTGGTGCCGCAGGATATCGTGGCGGTTGCCCCGGGACGGCAGCGCTATGCCCAGTTCACCAATCCGGACGGCGGGATTCTCGACGATCTGATGGTCGCCAATTTCGGCGATCACCTGTTCCTGGTCGTCAACGCCGCCTGCAAGGAAGGGGACGAGGCGCATCTGCGCGCGCATCTCTCGGATGACTGCATCATCGATTCGCTTCAAGACCGCGCGCTGATCGCGCTGCAGGGCCCGAAGGCGGAAGCCGCATTGGCGAAATTGTGTGCAGAGGCGCCCTCCATGAAGTTCATGGACGCCGGCCCGCACAAGGTTGCCGGTCTCGACTGCTTCGTCTCGCGCTCCGGCTACACCGGCGAGGACGGGTTCGAGATTTCGGTCCCCGCGGCCGATGCCGAGCGCCTCGCCAGGACGCTGCTGGACAATCCCGACGTGATGCCGATCGGCTTAGGGGCCCGCGACAGCCTGCGGCTGGAAGCCGGGCTCTGCCTCTACGGCCACGACATCGACACCGCCACCACGCCGGTCGAGGCCGCGCTGGAATGGTCGGTGCAGAAGAGCCGCCGCAGCGGCGGCGCCCGCGCCGGTGGCTTCCCCGGCACTGATGTGATCCTCGCTCATTTCGACAACGGCGCGAGCCGCCGCCGGGTCGGCCTGCGCACGGAAGGCCGCGCGCCGGTGCGCGAGGGCGCGCCGCTGTTTGCGGATGAAGCGGGCGGCGAGCCGATCGGAAAGGTCACCTCGGGCGGTTTCGGCCCGAGCCTGAACGCGCCCGTCGCGATGGGCTATGTGCCCATGGCATCGAGCGCGCTCGATACAAAACTCTTCGCCGAAGTGCGCGGCCAGCGGCTGCCGCTCACGGTCGCCGCCATGCCCTTCGTAAAAAACACCTACAAACGCTGAGGACTGAGAAAATGACCACGACGCTGTACTCCTCCGACCATGAATGGCTGGCCATCGACGGCGACGTCGCCACCGTCGGCATCACCGACTACGCGCAGTCGCAGCTCGGCGACGTCGTATTCGTCGAGTTGCCGAAGGTCGGCCGCAGCCTGAAGAAGGCGGAAGCCGCCGCCGTCGTGGAATCGGTGAAGGCCGCCTCCGACGTCTACGCGCCTGTCACCGGCGAAGTGCTCGAGACCAACGACGCGCTCGCCGCCGAACCGGCGTTGGTGAACTCCGACGCGCAAGGCAAGGCGTGGTTCTTCAAGATCAAGATTGCCGACAAGAGCGAGCTCGGCGGCCTCATGGATGAAGCCGCCTACAAGGCCCACACGGCGTGAAATGAAGCGAACTCTGACCTCATATTCGGTGTCATCACCCGCCTTGTGCGCACTGCGCACTGGGGCGGGTGATCCAGTACGCCGCGGCTTCTCGGCTCAAGCCGTGACGCCTGCGTTTACTGGATGCCCCGCCTTCGCGGGGCATGACGGCGACAGCGAAATCTAAAGCGAGGACCCATGATGACCGCGCACCGCAAATCCAATGGCGACACCGCCGCCACCTTCGTTCGCCGCCACATCGGCCCGTCGGCGCGCGACGTCACCGCAATGCTGGAGGCCGTCGGCGCCAAGAGCGTGGACGCCCTGATGGCGGAGACGCTGCCGGCCTCGATCCGGCAGACCGCCCCGCTCGATCTCGGCAAGCCCTTGAGCGAGACCGAGGCGATCGCGCACATGGCCGAGCTCGCGCGAGAGAACCAGGTCTTCACCTCGCTGATCGGCCAAGGCTATTCCGGCACGGTTTTGCCCGCGGTGATCCAGCGCAACATTCTGGAGAATCCCGCCTGGTACACGGCTTACACGCCTTACCAGCCCGAGATCAGCCAGGGCCGGCTGGAAGCGCTGCTCAACTTCCAGACCATGATCTGCGACCTCACCGGGCTCGACGTCGCTAACGCCTCGCTGCTCGACGAGGCGACCGCCGCGGCCGAAGCCATGGCGCTCGCCGAGCGCCACTCGCGGGTCGAAGCAAAAGCCTTCTTCGTCGACAAGGACGTGCATCCGCAGACGCTGGCGGTGATGCGCACCCGCGCCGAGCCGCTGGGCTGGACCCTGATCGTCGGCGATCCCCTCGCCGATCTCGACAAGGCCGACGTGCTCGGCGCGCTGCTGCAATATCCGGGCTCCTCGGGCGCCGTGCGCGACCTCAGGCCCGCGATCGCGACGTTGAAGGCCAAGGGCGCACTCGCGATCGTTGCCGCCGATCTCTTGGCCCTGACGCTGCTCGCCTCGCCCGGCGAGCTCGGCGCGGACATCGCGATCGGCTCGGCGCAGCGTTTTGGCGTGCCGATGGGCTATGGCGGGCCGCACGCGGCCTATATGGCGGTGCGCGATGCGCTGAAGCGCTCGCTGCCCGGCCGCATCGTCGGCCTCTCCGTGGACTCGCGCGGGATGCCGGCCTATCGCCTCGCGCTGCAGACCCGCGAGCAGCACATTCGCCGCGAGAAGGCGACCTCCAACATCTGCACCGCGCAGGTGCTGCTCGCCGTGATCGCCTCGATGTACGCGGTCTATCACGGCCCCGAGGGGCTTGCGCAGATCGCGCGCAACGTGCATCGCCGCGCCGCCGTGCTTGCCGCCGGCCTACGCAAGCTCGGCTTCGCGCCGCAGTCGGATAGCTTCTTCGACACGCTCAGCGTGGACGCCGGTGCCAGGCGCGCCGAGATCGTCGCGCGCGCTACCGCCGAGACAATCAACCTCGGCGTTGGCGAAACCGCGCTCCGCATCGCGCTCGACGAGACCACAACGCCGGCGACCGTCGAGGCGGTCTGGCGCGCGTTCGGCGGCACGCTTGTTTACGCCGAAATCGACGCCACCACGCGCGAGGCGCTGCCGGAGGCGCTGAAGCGCACTACCGCCTTCCTCACCCATCCCGTCTTCCACGCGCATCGCTCGGAGACCGAGATGCTGCGCTACATGCGCAAGCTCAGCGACCGCGATCTCGCGCTCGACCGCGCGATGATTCCGCTCGGCTCCTGCACGATGAAGCTGAACGCGACCACCGAGATGATGCCGCTGACCTGGCCGGAGTTCGGGTCCTTGCATCCGTTCGCGCCGCGTGAGCAGGCCAAGGGTTACCACGCGCTGTTCGCGCGGCTGGAAAAGTGGCTGTGCGACATCACCGGCTATGACGCGATCTCGCTGCAGCCGAATTCCGGCGCGCAGGGCGAATATGCCGGACTGCTCGCGATCCGCGGCTATCATGCCGCGCGCGGCGAGACGCACCGAAAAATCTGCCTGATCCCCTCCTCCGCCCACGGCACCAACCCGGCTTCGGCCGCGATGGTCGGCATGGACGTGGTGGTGGTCGCCTGCGAGAAGAACGGCGACGTCGACGTCAATGATCTCCGCGCCAAGGCCGAGAAGCACTCGAAAGATCTCGCCGCGGTGATGATCACCTATCCCTCGACGCACGGCGTGTTCGAGGAGCACATTCGCGAGATCTGCGACATCGTCCACGACCATGGCGGCCAGGTGTATCTGGACGGCGCCAACCTCAACGCGCAGGTCGGCCTGTCCCGGCCCGGCGATTACGGCGCCGACGTCAGCCATCTCAACCTGCACAAGACCTTCTGCATCCCGCATGGCGGCGGCGGCCCCGGCATGGGCCCGATCGGCGTGAAGGCGCATCTCGCGCCGTTCCTGCCCGGTCATCCGGCGACGCAAGCCGAAGCACCGGTCGGCCCGGTCTCGGCCGCGCCGTTCGGCTCGGCGTCGATCCTGACCATCTCCTACATCTACATTCTGATGATGGGCGGTGACGGCCTGAAGCGCGCCACCGAGATCGCGATCCTCAACGCCAACTACATTGCCGCGCGCCTCGATGCGCACTTCCCGGTGCTCTACAAGAACGCGAAGGGCCGCGTCGCACATGAGTGCATCGTCGACCCGCGCGCGCTGAAGACGACGTCGGGCGTCACCGTGGACGACATCGCAAAACGCCTGATCGACTACGGCTTCCATGCCCCCACCATGAGTTTTCCGGTGCCGGGCACGCTGATGATCGAGCCGACCGAATCGGAATCGAAGGCGGAGCTGGATCGTTTCTGCGACGCCATGATCGCGATCCGGAAGGAGATTGCCGAGGTCGAGGCCGGCCGCTTCAAGATCGAGGCTTCGCCTTTGCGCCACGCCCCGCACACCGTGCACGACATCGCGGATGATGCTTGGAATCGCGCCTACACCCGCGCCGAGGGCTGCTTCCCCGTGGGCACCTCGCGCACCGACAAATATTGGTGCCCGGTCGGCCGCGTCGACAACGTCTACGGCGACCGCAACCTGGTGTGCTCGTGCCCGCCGGTCAGCGATTACGCGGAAGCGGCGGAGTAAGGGATCGTAGCTTCGTAGGGTGGGCAAAGCGACTTGTCCGCCGTAGCTCGAAGAGCGAAGGCGGAAGCGTGCCCACCACCTTTGTGCGCGTTGGAATATGGTGGGCACGGCGCTTACGCGCCTTTGCCCACCCTACGGCCCCGAACGCGTATCTAGGGTGCAACCAGCGAACAGTTCTTTCGGTCCCACCGCCAAAGCCGTTCGTTGGTGAGAAGCGTACCACCCCACCAGCGTCGAATCGGGTTTTGACGGCGGAAATCCTCCCGGCCTTCAAGGACCGCTTCCCCAAATTCGGTGAGCGATAGCCGGCTTCGGCGAAAGGCGGCGTTGCGGCCTCGCGCATCGTGCGGGGCCAGCGTCGCGAGTTTCGGATCGAGACCCGTGATCACCGGCATTGGGCCGGACCCAAGCCCTTCGAGCAGCGGGCCCAATTCCCATTGATCGAACACGCGCGTTTGCAGCGGACCGTCCGGTTGAAACAGCTCCTTGGTACGGTTGTGCCCCCGCGCAATCAGGTCGAGAAGCCGCGCTTCCGTCGTACCTAGTCCGGTGATTGGTGATGGCAGTTCTGCCAGCAATTGTTCCATCGCAGGCTTCAGGAAGGGCAGCCTGGGGAAATCCCTGCCGAGCAATCCGAAACAGAGCTCCGGCGTTGGCGCCCGGTAGGCTTCCCAGGCCATGTTGGCGATCTCGAAGTCGCAGTCCGCGACCTCCAATTCCCGCACCATACGATCGCGAAGCTCTGTGCCGTCCGCTCCGCGCAGATCGAAATTGACACGTCGCAATCTCAGACGATCGGTGATCGATGGATGGGACCGCAAATAATCGAGGATCCAGATCAGTTGCAACTGACTATTGGGCTCAGGGTCGAACCACAGCTCGATGAGATCGACGCCATAGGTCTCGCAAAACCAAATCAGGCCTGTCTCCTTGTGCGCTAGACCGGTCTGAGGCAACCGGCCAACAAGATCGGACCAACGCACCTCTGGATCGCCTCTGACATAGCCTCCCGTCAGGTATTGCTCGAGGTGATGCGAGGTAGGCAGTGGCCCCGAAACGAAGCGAAAGATAAACGGGACGACCATGTCGGCACGATTTGCGTAGGTGAGACCCACGCCGGACGAACTGGTCAGGATCACGCGTTTCATCGCGAACGCCCCCAAAACGAAACGGGCACTGACGACGTCGGCAACTCAACGTCTTCAGCGCCCGCTCCTCGCGATAATTTTTCGCGTTAGGTCTTACTCGTCCGCCGGCTCCTCGCCGTCGGCGTCGCGCTCGGGGGTGCCGGCAAGAATCTGCTCGGCAATCAGGCCGGAGTTCTGGCGAATCGAGGTCTCGATCTTGGCGGTGATGTCAGGGTTGGCCTTCAAAAACGCTTTCGAGTTCTCGCGGCCCTGGCCGAGGCGCTGGCTGTCGTAGGAGAACCAGGCGCCGGACTTTTCGACGATGCCGGCCTTGACGCCGAGATCGAGGATCTCGCCCATCTTGGAGACGCCCTCGCCGTACATGATGTCGAATTCGACCTGCTTGAAGGGCGGCGCCAGCTTGTTCTTCACCACCTTGACGCGCGTGGTGTTGCCGACCACTTCGTCGCGCTCCTTGATCGCGCCGATGCGGCGGATGTCGAGACGGACGGAGGCATAGAATTTCAGCGCGTTGCCGCCGGTCGTGGTTTCCGGCGAGCCGTACATCACACCGATCTTCATGCGGATCTGGTTGATGAAGATCACCATGGTGTTGGATTTGTTGATGGAGGCCGTCAGCTTGCGCAGCGCCTGGCTCATCAGACGGGCCTGGAGACCCGGCAGCGCGTCGCCCATCTCGCCCTCGAGCTCGGCCTTCGGCACCAGAGCCGCGACCGAATCGACCACCAGCACGTCCACCGCACCCGAGCGCACCAGTGTGTCGCAGATCTCCAGCGCCTGCTCGCCCGTGTCCGGCTGCGAAATCAGGAGCTCGTCGATGTTGACGCCCAGCTTGCGCGCATAGACCGGGTCGAGCGCGTGCTCGGCGTCGATGAAGGCGCAGATTCCGCCCTTCTTCTGCGCTTCCGCCACCGTGTGCAGCGCCAGCGTGGTCTTGCCCGAGGATTCCGGCCCGTAGATTTCCACGACGCGCCCCTTCGGCAGACCACCGATCCCGAGCGCAATGTCGAGCCCGAGGGAACCCGAGGACACCGCCTCGACATCCATCGACCGGTCGTTCTTGCCGAGCTTCATCACCGAGCCCTTGCCGAACTGGCGCTCGATCTGGGAGAGCGCGGCGGCCAGAGCTTTACTCTTGTCCATGGAAGATCCTTCGACGATACGCAGGGCAGTGTTGGACATTGGGTCGTGCTCCTTATGGCGAGGATTCGCTAGAGGGACAAACGATTGGCGGGGCGGGCCGGCGATAAAAGTAATGTACCCTATTTGTTCCAAGTTCGCAATATGTTCTTTCGCGGATTTTGGTACTGGCCTGTTTCCGGCGACATTGGCCTGGTTTGAAATGACACGTGGCCTGTTTTGTTCTGGGCCAACCATAAGGTGTATTCACGGGCGGAACACGCCGTCATATATTACCGAAATTTCCCGGTTCTGGCACAATCTGCATAGACGCTCGTTCCGATTGAGCGCAGGGTTCCCTCTCAATCGGGGGGTGACACCATGACCGAGCGACTTATTCAGACAGGTATTGTCACCGTAGGCACCGTGAACGCTGGCCTAATCGTCTGGCTGATCCTGATGATTTGAGGCCGCCTCAGTTGGCGGCCTCTTTTCCATCCAGCTTCTCATCGATGTAGGCCCGCGCTCCCTTTGAGGCCGCTCTAGTGGGAGCCATTCCTGCGAAGCGATCTCCTTGCCCGATCCTGGGATAAACAATCCATTCCCATTTTTCTTCGGTGAGTGGCCGGCCATAAAGCCGCCGTCCGGTGCGGTCCTATAGTGGCCCTACTTCGCATCTGCGAGTGGCCGGCATCTAACCGGCGGGTTTTTCTTTGTCCTCGTGCGGCTGCTCGCCACGGTTTTCGGCAGTCTGCTCCGGATCCCCGGGCTTCTTCCCGGCCATGTTCCCAGGATTGAAATGGTACTTGCCGTCCGGATTCTCGCCGGGCTGCTTCTCATTTGGATTTTTATTGTTGTCGTCGGCCATAAGGCTGTTCCTTTAGAGGGAGGAACAACATGCAACAGGGCGGGCAATCCCTTAGTTCCTACCAGTGGCCTACTTTGCAATCCCGAGTGGCCTATTTCGGCAGTACCCGGATGCTGGCCTGGTTTCCGAGCGCGGTGGCCTAGTTTGATTTTCGCGGTGGCCCGATTTGGATTTGAAGAACGGACCGCAAACGAATGTGTTCCGCTAAGCGAACATGAGGTGTAGAGTTCCGTAGAACTTCTGTGCCCCTTGAAAGTTTTAAGCAGAGCGAACTTTGTGACAGGAGGAAGTCATGAAGCGCTTCCGATTCAAACCGGATAGAGTGCTTGGAGAGCGGCTCATCAAGGAAGCCAGACTAGCGCGAGAAAAGGCAGAACAATTGCAGGCGGCCCCAGAGCAAGAGGCTCTTTTGAAGAAGGCCCACGAATCCGATGTCGCCGCCCGCATTGAGGAATGGTTGAAATCATCCGGCTTGCAGCCGCCGAAGTAAGCCCGTCGCGTTGACTCCGCTGGTTCTCGAAACAGCGGGCCAGCGGGCCATGCAAGATCATCTGGTTCAACTTGAGAAGCTGCGGAAGGACGCGGCGGAGTGCGCTCTCATCCGCGACCGACGCCGCTAAGCGCGAACTATTCGACCGCCTCGCAAGTCATCTCACAGTCCTGGCCGACCAAGTTGAAATGGCGATGCTCGAACGGAAGACCGGTTAAGGCCGCCTCAGTTGGCGGCTTCTTTGCCAGCTTCCCGGCGAAGCTTTCGCAAAAGGATTTCGATGTAGCCTTCCAAGTCAGCCACGCTGTCAGCCGACAATCCCTCCGGGAAAAACGCGCAAGCTCGCCATTCATAGAACCACGGAAAAGAAGTGCCCTAATCCGCCTCTGCGCGTGTGAAACGATCTCGTCTCCTGCCCGTATCTATTGGGCTGGGGGATTTCAATGCCCAGTTCGACGCAGCGCCGCCACGCATCCATTTGAGCTTGGTCGCGTTGTGCCGTTGAACCTTCTCGTCATCCATTCGGACTGATCAATATCCGGGATTTTGCTAATCCCTCTCGGGGCTGGAACGCCGCCGCCTGCGCTTCATTTCAAGCGGGCGGCGTTTTCATTTCATTTGTGGCCTGATCTCCACTGAGCGGCGCCGACAGTTTCACACGACTGTCATGGCACGTTCCTAGCATTGTCATGCGACGGGGGTCCGGCGCGCGGCTCTCCGTCCAACCTCGGCCTAGACCACCAGATGGGCGGAGAGCTCGCCGACCTCCTGAACCATGGCGGCACGCCCGGGTTGGTTCGGCATGTATCGCATCCGGTATTTTTGCACCTTCCTCGCCGTGACCGGAATCGGCTTCGTATTTCTGGTCACGCAAACCCGCTTTGTAGGCGGATGAAGTCAGGCCGCCTCAGTGGGCGGCCTGACGGGAACGACTCTCCAACATCGGGATTGAGATTCCGGTCTGTGGCGCGACACTCTCGCGCCATCCACCCGGAACGGTCCATCGTACAATGCGCGCGTTGGCGATGGGCCGGGTCTCGTGAGGCCGCCTCGGTTGGCGGCCTCTTTCGTTTCGTGAAGTCTTCCTTCCGCCAAGGAAGCCCCCTCCGTACTGACTGGTTGATCCCGATAGATCATCTTGAAGATGCTGGCCGCCGGATCCATGCCGCGCCCGTTCTTTCTGCTTTAGCGACACGCCCAGCTCAATAACATGGCGCTAAGTTGCGGCGGAGCGTGCTGTCCGCATTTGAGCCGTTGTGTCCCAAGTTGAATTCGGCAGTGTCCTAATTCGTAAAAGTTCCGAATGGCGGGACAAATTGAGGACTCGCTAATCCCCTGATCCGAGCGCACACTTTCACCATCACCGCCCGGATCGTGGCTACCATCGGTGACGAGAACGCTCCATCACAGCGCTCCCGCCCCCTCGAACAGGGAGCAGCGCCTTGCAAAGACGGCAACGCATCAGACAATCCGTATCTCTTCAGGACAGGCTGCGGGTCTTCGCTGACGATATCCGCACCCGGGCGGCAGAGCTTTCGCCCGGCGTTCAGAAGGATGAGATGCTGAGGAAAGCCCGTCAGGCTGACACCGCATGTCACCTCGAAGAGTGGGTCAATTCCTCGGGTTTGCAGGCACCTAAGTAAGCTGAGCATCGATGGCTCAGTATTTTTTCGACCTCAGGTCGGATGGCATCTTCTCGCAGGACAAAGATGGCGTCGAACTGCTGGACGCCGAGGCGGCACACGATATGGCGCTCGGCGCACTTGTCGATGCCGCCCGCGATGCGGTCATGGAAGGTTCAACGGGCCAGCATTTCGCGGTGGAAGTTCGTAACAGAACTGGCCGTGTTCTCGAAGTCACGGCCATTTTCAATTCCAGGATTTTCAGCAAGCAATGATAACGCCGCCTCAGTGGCGGCCTCTTTCACTTGAAGACGTCGTCTTCGCAATCAGCCGAAAGCTCGCGTCAAAGGCCGGTAATCTGGCTAGACAGGCGAATAGTCCTTCGGCAATCCCGTAACAAGTACTGCCCCCACGACGTTCTTTCTTCGAGACAATACTGATTCTCAGAAGTTCGCGGTAGGTGGTGGCCCGATCCCCGCTGCGGCGTCCCGCAACGTGACATAAAACCTTGGCACAGGTTGTGCACACTCATCATCACCGGGGTTTTGCATCCACCTCTCCGGGGCTGGAAAGCCGCCGCCCGCGCGACATTTAAGCGGGCGGCGTTTTTATTGATGTCGCAATCTGACAGCCCCGCTGTCCTAATTAGGACAGCACCCGGATTTGGTGCTGGCTTGTTTCCGAGCGCGGTGGCCTGGTTTGAAATTCACCGTGGCTTGATTTGAAAAGTTCACTTTGGAACTGAAGGTGGCCCGTCTGCATATTAAGTTCGCTGGAACTCAAACCCTGCGGTTAGGACCCGTAAAGACGAGGTTGTGTCATGAAGCAGCGCCGTCGTTTCACGCAGACCGTGTCACTGGAAGAACGACTTGCCGGAGAAGCGAAACGCCTCCGCGAACAAGCTAAAGCCCTCCCTCACGGTCCTCAACGAGAGGACCTCCTCCGCAAAGCCAGACAGGCTGAGACCGGCTCGCACATGAGCGAGTGGCTGAGATCGCCGGGGCTTCAACCGCCCAAGCCAGCCTAGAAGCAGACGCGCCTGAGGTATCGCGTTGCCGGCACAGATCCGGTTTCTGTCCCGGCGTGGTCATTCGCGTTGGCGGCATCAACGCTTGAGGATGAAGGTTTTCCCAATTCCTGCGGCTGGCCCGATGAACCTTGGCACGGGACGTGCAGACAAAACGATATCGGGATTTTACAATTTCCCTCCCGGGGCTGGAAAGCCGCCGTCCGCGCTTCATTTAAGCGGACGGCGTTCTTGCTTCTGAAGCCCAACAAGCAGCCTGTCCTGACTTGATGTTCCGAGTGTCCCAATTGGGACAGCACCCGGGTTTGGGCGTGGTCTGTTTCCGACCTCACTGTCCGATTTTGAAACGAGCCTTTGAAACGAGCCGTGGCCGGATTTGAAGTCGTTCAATTGTCGCGAGGTGAGACAGCACGTCGCGGCAGGACGCAGTCACCCTCCACCTGTCACCGAGCGGCCCTTGGCAATCTACCGGTGATTGAAAACGCCATCACGCTCGCGCCTCGCTTCCCTCTCGGAAAGAAGCAACGCGGCAGAGCTTCGCGAAATCCTCCAAGAGCTCCGCAAGAAACTGAACCAACGCCGGCTCGATTGGCCGCCCCCGTCTTGATCCGTCACCGCGTTGGCGCGGCTGCTGCGGCGACAGAAAGCGAGGGGAAGCAGAACACTCTTTCACCAAGGCGGACAAGCGGCCGCTTCGAAACGTCGCGGCCTGCGGGAACAAAGTTCATGCGAATGGACGATGACCGCATCGAGATCGTCTCCCTAGCATTCACGCGCCTCGTTCGCTCGGTTCGATTCAAGATGCTCTGCGAACAGGCTCAAACCGAAGAAGGGTCTGCCACTTCCAGCCACGACCGCTTCGATCAACGAGGTACGATGAATGGATCAATTGTACGCCGAGCGGTTCGATAGCTCCCAGAGTTCGGAACACCGCCCATTCATTTCGGTGGCAATACCCACCTTCCGCCGACCGGAGATGGTGCGCCGTGCGATTCAAAGCGTGCTGCAGCAGGAGCACGCCGACTGGGAAATGGTGATCAGCGACGACGAAGGTCCGGAAGGCGCGACCTGGAGCATCCTGTCCGAGCACGCGCGGAGCGACCCGCGCATTCGCGTTATCGAGAACCACCGCGGCCGCGGCCAGGTTGAGAATACCAACAACGCGATGCTCGCATGTCGCGGCGACTGGATCAAAGTGCTGCACGACGACGACTGGCTCACGCCAGGATCGCTTGCGACTTTTGCGGAATTGGCGAGGAGGTACCCCGCCGCTGCGTTCATGACCTCCACATCTCATCTCGTTCAGGACAGCGGCATAAGGTACCGGCGAGGACGCCAGGTTTATCTGTATTCGGGCCAGCAGTGCCTGGCGGATCTCTATCTGGCGGGCAAGACCCGATTGCTTGGGATTGTCCCGTCGACCCTGCTGATCAACGGCAAGGTCATCCGGGCCGGTTGCCTGATGCGAAACTACAAGTCGATCAGTTGGGGCGTGGACCAACTGTTCTTTCTCGATCTCGCCTGCCAGGGCGACATGGTGGCGATCGACGACGGTCTTGTGTTCTACGACACGACCAACCACGCGAGCATCACGGCATTGGGATCGTTCCCTCAGATTGACCAGGAGACCATCGAACTCAAGCACCTCGCCTGGAGCCTTCTGGAGGATAAGCGCGGACTTCCCGATCCTGAAACGATGGTGCGTGCATTGCGGGTTGCCCGGCTGCGCACACGGATCCGTCGGCAGCCCCTGAGCGCAACGATCCGCGATGCGCTTCAAATCTTGCGCCCCTCGGTTTTGAAGGCGGCCAACCTGGCGATCCGAGCCTGGGCGCGCGCACCGGGTGCGATTGCAACCTTACCGGGGATCGCTCATTGCACGGATTTCCTGTGAGCTCATTCGGCAGTCCCGGTGTCAGAGTTGCCACAGCTGCGTTTGAGACACTGAGATAGGTGACCGAAAATCAGTCCCTCCCAAAGCCGCTCCCGTCTCCCGATCCGGAGCGCACCGAGGAAGCCGGACGGGAGTATGCCGCGGCCCATCGGTCGCGGGAATTTTTGGCAATGCGGCGGACTTGACTGCCGCGCGCCCGCATAGACATCGGGCGCAGCTGTTTCGATGATCGCCAGGCCCTTGCGCTCTCGGTCGGACATCATCCAACCGATGCCACCCATCCGAATGAAAAAATCTGCCCTGCGAGGGTGCCGGTCAGGCAATACGCACGTCTCCGTGGTCTGCCAATCGAAGACGACAGAGAAACCGTACCGGTCCTCGAGATGCATTTGCGCATGCGAATGCGGGGCAGGAAAATTTGGCAATTATGTGCTGAAACGAACAGAGGCGCGGTGGGGGTCGACTAAACTCGGATTCGCTTGGTCTTTGCCAAGGGCCAAGCATCCCCAAGCGGCCCCGGCCTTCACCCCTATCAAGCCCCACCGGCCGGGGCCGTCTTCAGGGACGAGCCTGTTTCCTGGCGTAGTGGCCTTTGATTTCGGGAGTGACGCGATTTGTGGCGCAGAACACAACCTGACGACGAATAGCTGTGGTAGGATGCGAGGCATTGCAACGCCAAGGGTCGTCAGCGCCCCGCGTGGGAACCGTATTAGGGTTGAGCTGTTGACCTGTTTCATAGATGGGCTCAATTATGATCGACGCTGCTAAATGCGAGGAACTCGCAAATCATTACAAGGTCCTCTCTCAAGCATCCGGGGTTTCGGCGGACAGGGCCTTCCTGTTGAAGAACATCGCCCGGAGCCTCACTGGCGTGGCTAGCCAATTGGACAGGCTGGCCGCCCTGACGAGAGACGAAGGAAGGGTGACGCCGCCACAGGTGTAGGAGGATGCAAGGCGGATCGAGACCGTCCGTAAAGGCAGCTATGATTGACCTGGTTCAACAGCGCTCCGCGTCCAGGTCTGCGATTGCCCAACCTGCAAGCGGCGGCCTTGGAATTCTCGTCGGCCAACGGGACGCCAACCGCGCCGCGGGGTTGGGACAGCACCCGGATTGCAGCCGCCGAAATTAAATAGGAACAGTCCTCACAAGGCAGGGTTGGCGCCGATACTCTCTCTGAGAGGCGGCGCCATGGTCCGGTACTTTTTCGATATCCGAGACGACACCGGCCTCTATGCCGACGATGAGGGACTGGAGTTTCGAACCCAGCGCGAAGCAGAGATCGAGGCGACGCAGACATTGAGCGGCCTTGCGCGCGACCTGGCGGGACACGAGGATCGAACAGACGTTGCGATCGAAGTCCGCACCGACGCCGGGCGGGTGTTCCAAGCCGCCCTCATCTTCGAGCCACCGACAACGAAGCAATAGGCCGCCACGGCTCGCCATAAGGGCGTGCACGTCGCGACGGACCGAGGCCGCCTGATCGGTCCATTCCGCGGAGCGCTCGCCCCGCCTCATCTGCGATCTACCTCACTTTGCCCCATCTCGGTCCGCCGCAAGGACGGCGGCTCGTCGTCATGCCTCTGATCGAACTTGAATGTAGCGCTACAATATGTAACGCTCACATCAGTAGCGCTACTTTGCGTACCGTTCGAACAACCTCGGGAGGCACGATGAAGGCAATCCTCAAGATCGCTCTGGCGCTGTCTGTCCTCGCCGGTTCGGTGCCGGCGCAAGCCCAGATTTCGAATGCCGCGACGGCATCGGGCGCCCCGAAGGTCGGCGCAAAGGTGACGAGGAAGTCTCAGTTGCACGACGGCTGCCACAGCCGGCATGCCCAGATGATTGGCAAGCCCTGTCGTTAGAAGCCCTGCCGCTAGAAGCCCTGCCGCTAGCGGGCAAGCGATTCAAAGATCAAGTGATTCAAAGATGATGAGAGGCCGCCTCGGTTGGCGGCCTTTTTGATTTTTGCCGATCCTCCGCATTCGTCACCCTTCGACTGAAGATGACGCGCATCAAAGACGCAGCCGCCGTGCGCCGTCATAATTCCGCAATCCTGCGGCATCGAACCTTTCTGCGATGTCCGGCTTTCTTCGAGATCGGATCGCAACGACGGGGACCAGGAACATGACGGAAGACGCGCACCCCAATGCTGTCAGGCGCAATCACCTCCTGGCGGCGGCGCACGAGGAAATGGTGAAGTTCGAGCGGAAGGAAAACGAGTTTCGCAAGAAGGACCGCGAAGAGCGCGCCGCCGAACTCCGCCTTCCTCTCGGTGAGATCAAGGTCCACTAAGCCCGCCGACGGGCTTCCGATCTGACCAAGGCTGCGCCGCGATGGGCGGGTAGCCGCCGTACCGGCCGTCGGGAATGCGCGTCGCAGGCGTGGGCCGGCAGAGCCAGCCCCTGTTCATGTCGAGGATCCGGCATTGCGCTCGGGGTGCGCCCCGGAGCCGTTGCGCGCCATTTAAGGTATCCAAATACCATAATTAAGCCATTGATCGCACAACGAAATCGCCCGACCCCCTACTGTGCATGGGGTTGTTTTCCATGTTTTGAAAGGGCGCGGCGGCGTCCTGGGTGCCCACCCAGGATCGAAGCGCCTGCTTTAGCCCGGTCCGGCCTTGGCTGCCGTCCGCCGGTACGCCTTACAGCAGCGCCAGCAGCACGAGGCCGATCACCAGCACGACGAAGCCAGCCGCCGTCGCGGCGGCGAATGACCGCTCTACGTTATCCATGATGCCACCCCGCTGCCGGCGCACCACGTTTCCCCCATGGCGTCGCCGACGATGCGAAATCTCGCCGAGGGGTGTGGCTCCAGTGGTGCGATCGGGTGGCCAAATTGGGACGCGTGCGGGGCCAGTCTGCGGCCTCCCGACGCAGATTTCGGTGCCGGCCGTCAGGCACCCGTAAGCCTGGTCTCCTAGTCTGGCTGTGCCCGGTGGACCAACACCGGGCCTCCATACACAGTCGAGGACCCCGCTCTGCCCCGAGCGGGGTTTTCTGTTTGCGGGCGCGGAGGTGCGGCAGGTTGAAAGCCGATCTGCCGGCCCTGTCAGGCTGTCGTAAGCTCAACCGGCTAGGGTCGTGGGGCTACGGTGTTGCAGCCCAGCACCTCAGCCTCCAATAACCTTTCACCCGCTTGGCTCTCCCCAAGCGGGTTTTTTTCATGCTTGCCGGCCGCCTCACGGAGCCCTCTCCTCTCGCGTCAGCCGCAGCGAGAAGGCGCGGATCGCAGGCGCCGCGAGCAGCACGATCGGCAGCATCGCGGCCCACGCGATCAGCCACGACACCATCCAGTGCGCGAGGAAGACCGTCGCGCCAGAAGCGGGAAAGCTGGCGATGCCCGCCGCGATCAGCGAGGTCAGGCCGGACTGGATGACACCGAAGACGAAATGAGAGTAGCGGCGGGGAATGCCGAGCATGACGCGCCCATGTTGTTTGCCGTCATGAGGCCAAGCAAGGCATATGCCGCAGCACGCATGGAGTGGACTTCGACGCGCACCACCGGCGCAGGATCAGTGCCGCGAATCGGACAGCGGCGCGCGCCGCCTCGCTTCAGTGCAATCGGGCCGCGACGATAGTCCTTCGAAACGCCAGAACGTGACGACGCTGGTCTCGCCGCACTCTTCGCAGACGAGCTTCTCGTCACCGAGCATGAAACGCGCGCGCTTGAAGCTCGATGAGGACGCGGGATGCCGGCAATGGGGACAGGTCAGCGAGAAATTCCGTGCACCCCAGCGCAGCACAAGATGTCTCAGCCAGCTCACACCTTCCCCTTCGTGACATCGCGTTCGAACCGTCGTTCACAAGCAGAGCATAGATACATGACACGCAAAAGTGGAAAAGTATCGACCGCACCTGTTCGCTTTGAATGGCGGCGGTAGCAACGCGCGCCGCTTTGGGTTCCACAAGATGCGGAATGGAATCCGGACCGCGCTTCGCAGCGATGTGTCATCAAATGCGCGGATCTCGCGTTCCGTGGTTCTCCGACCATGAACAGAGTTCCTCGGCGTGGCACGGCAAGGCCGTGTGAATTGCCACGCCTTGCCCGGATTCCGTGCACGGATTTCGGAACTCGATTTCGTTTGTTTCGGACCGCGCGCGGTTCCAAAGATTACCGTGAACTATCCAAGGCTTACCGCCAAATTTCGCTTGTCGCAGGAATAGGGTGACGCCCAACATGTTCACGGTGAATGGAGGGTGAATCGTGGAGATGACCATGAATCACAGGGGCGTTGAGTTCACAGTTGCCACGACGGCGCTTCCCGGAGTCTGGCAATGGCAGTTCCGCATCGGTGACGAGATCAGGACGGGCAAGACCGAGACGAAGATCGATCTGCTGGCGATCCGGCGGGTGCAGCTGCGCATCGATCGGGAGCTGAAGGCGATCGGGCGCAAGACCGCATGAACAAACCACCCGAGCCGGATGCCGGAGCCACGCGCGCCCGCGAGGTGTGGTCCGTAGCGGCCCGGAATTGATCTGTCCCTGGTTTGGGACTGCACTGCGCGCGCCCATGGCCCGGGAGGCGGGACCATCATGTGACCGGTGCCAGCCATGCCGCTCTACTTCTTTCGAATTCGGAACGGCCGCTATTCCGGCTGCGCGGACCAGGCGACGGAATTTGCCGATCGCGATGCGGCCTGGAAGATGATGACCAGCATCTGCGCCGACATGGCCGCCGGCCTCGCGCGCAAGCTCAACGAAAACTCCGAATGGCACATGGAGCTGCTGGACGAGGCCAAGGAGCCCGTGTTCCGGATCCGCATCATCGCCGAATCCTTCGAGGAGACTTGACGTCTAGTCGGCGCTGGGCAGCCGCCGCATGGTGAATTCGATGTCGCCGCCCGGCAGTTCGCGCCAGGTCTCGACCGCGCTCATGTAGCCGGCCTTGGGGTAGCGGGCGAAGAAAGCCTCCGCCCTCGCCCGCGCCGCCGGG
Source organism: Bradyrhizobium sp. 604_D8_N2_3 (assembly GCF_051810765.1). NCBI lineage: Bacteria > Pseudomonadati > Pseudomonadota > Alphaproteobacteria > Hyphomicrobiales > Nitrobacteraceae > Bradyrhizobium > Bradyrhizobium sp. 604_D8_N2_3. Next base: position 6,081,594 of record NZ_JBPWPM010000001.1, read on the forward strand.
CGCGGCAGAGTGAAAGTCTCACGCAAGAAGCCGTCGCCGCCGCGCTCGCCTGGCTTGCCGCCCATCTTGCGCCGGCGCGCCATCCGCTCGGCGAGATCCCGCGGACGATCGGCCATGCCGTTCCTCCTCAACGCAATACGCTCTCGGAGATGTAGGAAGCAGGCCGGCCGAAGAGGAGTCCCGGCCGGAGGCATCAGCCGCCTCCGATCGGGGACAAGGTCAATTGGCGGTCGTGCCGGACTTCTTCTTGGGCGCGCCGGTTGCGGCCGACGCCTTCGGCGCAGCCGCCTGCTTCGGCGGGTCGGAACGTATGCCGCCCCAGGGATCGTTGGACGCCTTGGAATCCGGAATCTTCTTCAGCGTTTCCTTGTAGGCCTTGTCACGCTCGGCTTCCGCGGCCTTTTCCTCGGGGGTCTTGCCTGGACCCTCCTGCAGCAAATTGAGATTGGGCATTTGCGCGTAGGCCGGTCCCGCCAGCACGGCCAGCAGCACCGCCGCCATACGGAAAAGCTTCATCATTGACTCCTTGATCATCCATGAAGGGCGGGTCAACCGCGCCTTGTCGTTCTTGTCAACGTCCCGCCAGGGCCGAATGGCGCGCTAGAGCCGGTCCGATCTGCACGATTTCGGCGCCTGCAGCCAGTCGTCCCAAATCGGGCCGCATCTGGTGCACCCGTCCAGCGCGAGACCTAGCGCTATCAACCCAAACACAAGGACACACCGACGCAACATCGCCCACCCGCTCCCAAGCCCAGTATCATATCGGCCCAAGTCAGGCATTTTCAAGCCGACAGAGCCGACCGAAGACCGGGTGACTTTGCCGCGCCGATGCGCGCAGAATAGCCGAAACATCCAGCAACACAGGGGGGACCGACAGCAATGCCATCGCAGCCAGAAGCCGAGTTCGGCATCGCTGAGGCCAGACGCATACTCGGCGAGGTCTTTGCGCCCTGGGTCCAGGATCTCAACCTCGCCGTCGAGCGCCTCGAGCACCTGCCGCCGCTGGACGAGCCGGACTGGCAGCCAGGCGCGCTCCTGCGCATGCCATTCTCGGAGCGGCTGTGCCGCAACGGCGGCGTGGTGTGCGGCCAGGCGCTGATGGCGCTTGCCGATACCGCGATGGTGATCGCGAACCTCGCCGCCAATCGCGGCTATCGTCCGATGACGACGGTCGATCAGACCACGCATTTCATGCGTGCGGTCTCCTCCTCGGATGTGCTCGCCGACGCCCGCGTGGTGCGGCTCGGACGCACCATGAGCTTTGGCCGCGTCACGCTGCTCTCGGCCTCCGACAACAAGCAGGTGGCGATGGTGTCGAGCGCGTTCGCGATGCTGCCGGGCTGAGCATCATCCAAAAAGAAGAGAGCCGCGTGAGCGCGCAAGGCGCTCCGCGGCTCTCCAATCAATTTCGCATCGAAACGAGGGACTGAAGCGCGATTGCGTCCGCGCTTCAGTCAGCTTCAGGAATTACTTGCCGAGAATTTCGTCAGCCGCGGTGACGACGCTGACGGTCGGATTCTTTCCGCAATAGGCACCGAACTTCTTGGCGTTCTCGATGAACACCTCGGTGTCGATGATCGCGTTGTCCTCGTCGCCCTTGTACCAGCCGTCCATCCAGGTCAGCACGACCGCGATGTTGTCTTCGCCGCTCTCGAGGAACTGCTTGCAGGTCATGGTCGAGAGGTCCCACTTGACGGCGTGGGCGGGCATCGATGACAGCGAGAGCGCTGCGGCGAACAGAAGCGAAAGCGTAGTCTTCATCAATATCTCCATCGGCGCGTAACGCCATAAAGGAAGGGCTTATGAGGGAAAGTCGGCGGGAAGCGACTCACCGCTCCAACGTCGTAAACGAACTCTGAAGCGCTGTGCAAGTAGCGCCAGTATTGAGTTTATTTCAACGTAATTTCTATGCACTACTTCACAATCATCGTTATGGATTAATGCCGATGATCGAGAAACGTGCAGCGCAGCGTTACCGTGTTTTCAAGGGTGGAACGATCACCTTTGAAAGCAGCGGCATCGCGTGCACGGTGCGAAACATGTCGGAAGGCGGCGCGGCGATCGAGCTCGATTCCCCCGTCATATTGCCGAAATCATTCACGCTCTCGATCGCGCGCGACAATTTCGTACGGAATTGCCGCACCGTATGGCGCAATGACAGGCGCATCGGCCTCGCTTTCGTACGATAGCGTGCGCGATGTGAACAACCGTTCGCATCGCATACACAACGCAGCATCATGCTTGCTTTATACGACGTCGACGACGCCAGCGCAGGCTCGCGATGATCAGCAGGATGATCGCGAACACAATTGCTGACGACGACACCCAAAATCGTCCGCCCGGACGATCGATGGTGCGCGACCATAGCGACGGCCCTTCACCCGGCCGCGCCAGGCGAAACGCAACGACGCTGTCGCCGATCGAGGTGCCGACCTCGGAGTGGCCGCCGGCGCCGATCGCGACATATTGCTCGCCCTTCCAGAGATAGGTCATGGGGTTGGCGACGCCGGGCACCGGCAGCCGGCCTTGCCACAACTCGCGGCCGCTTCGCGCATCGAAGGCGCGCAGATAGGCATCCATCGCGCCGGTGAAGACGAGACCGCCTGCGGTGACCGCGAGCCCGTTGACGAGCGGCGCGCCCCACGGCAGCGGCACGCCGAGCGGCGCAAGGTCTTCCGTGGTGCCGACCGTCGAGCGCCAGAGGATCTTGCCGGCCTTCAGATCGACTGCGACCATCTCGCCCCAAGGCGGCTTGTTGCAAAGAAGCCCGAGCGGCGACATCACCACCGCGCGCGACATCGCGAACGGCGCGCCCTTCTGCTGGCCGAAATCATGACCGGGAGGCGGATCGAATCCAGCCGCCTCCGCACGCGGGATCAGCTTGATGAGATGAACGGCGCGGGCGGTGTTGGCGTAGAGGATTTGGTTGACCGGGTCGAAGGCTGCGCTACCCCAGTTGACGCCGCCGCCGGTGAAGGGAAACTCCGCCGTGCCTTGCGTCGAGGGTGGGGTGAACAACCCCTCGTTACGTGCCTCCGAGAACTGCCTTTCGCAAGCGGAGCGACCCAGGCCGGGGAGGAGCGAGAGCGCATCCTCAGTCGAGATTCTTTGCGATGTCAGCGGCGGCACATGCGTCGGGAATGGCTGCGTCGGCGACAGTCGTTCACCTTCCGCGCCGCCTTGCGGCACCACGCGCTCTTCCACCGGCCACACCGGCTTGCCGGTATCGCGGTCGAGCACGAAGACAAATCCCTGCTTGGTCGGCTGAATCACGACATCGCGCTGGCCGTCTCCGGTGTCGATGCGCGTCAGCGTCGGCTGCGACGCCAGGTCGTAATCCCAGACGTCGTGATGCACGGTCTGGAATGCCCACACGAGCTCGCCGGTCTCGATGCGCAGCGCGACCACCGAATTGGCGTGCTCGTTGTTGCCCGGCCGCTTGCCACCCCAAAAGTCCGGCGACGGCGAGGATGTCGGCAGGAAAACCAGCCCGCGCGCCGCGTCGACCGACATCGGCGCCCAGACATTGGCATGACCGGCTTCGACACCGTCGCGCTTGAGCGGCTCGAAGGTCCAGCGCGGCTGGCCGCTGCGCGCATCGAACGCGCGCACCACGCCGCTCGGCGCGTCGACGCGGCGGTTGTCGCCGATCGCGGAGCCGATCACGACGACACCGCGGCCGACCGCCGGCGGCGAGGTGATCTGGAATTCGCCGGGCCAGTCCAGCTTCATGCCGATATCCGGCCTGACCTCACCGCCAGTGCCGAAACCGGCGCAGGGAATACCGGTCTTTGCATCGAGCGCGATCAGGCGGACATCGTTCGTGCCCATGAAGATGCGCGATCGGCAGGCGGCATTCGCGGGCGCCTCATCGTCGATCCAGTGGGTCACGCCACGGCAGACGTAGCGGTTGGCGGGCCGCTGGTTGGTCGCGATCTTCGGATCGAAGCGCCATTTCTGCGCGCCCGTGCCGGGATCGAGCGCGATCACCTCATTGAAGGGCGAGCAGAAGATCAGGCTGTCCTCGACGAACAATGGCGTCGCCTGGAATTTGGTTCGCCGCATCACTTCGGGCGGCCGCGCCGCGAGATCGCCGGTATGGAATTCGAAGGCCCGAACCAGATTGCCGACATTGTCGGGCGTGACCTCCCGCAAAGGCGAGAAGCGTGAGCCGCCGGGATCGCCACCCCAGCTCTCCCAGGCGATGCCTGGCCACGACGAAAACAGGAGGAGCACGATGGCGGCGGCCGACTGACACAGACGGCTCGCCAACGCCCCCCTCATTTATTTGGGCTTCTTGGCAGGTTCAGCCGGACGGGCTCCGCCCCACGGGTCGTACTTCTCCTTGGGCTCCGGAATGCGCTCGAGCGCGGCCTTGTAGGCCTTTTCGTCGACCTTGGGCTTATTGTCCGACTTCGCTTCGTTCGGCTGGCCTCTGCTGCGGCCCTGCGCCTGCGCCGACGCAGCCGTTAGTGCGAGCACGGCGGCCGCGATGACCAAAATCCGCATTGATGCAATCCCCCTCGTCTGGGGCACAAATTAGCCTGCAATCCCGTAATAGCAAATGCCGGGGGGCCGGGATTTCAGCAAATCTTGATCGGCCGGGACTTTGCCGGATCGCATTCCTGCCTATCTGTTGGCCCGCAGGGGACCTTCACGGATGTTGCGGATTGTTGCTCATGCGGCGCTGCTGGCCAGCGCCCTCGCACTCGGTTCTTGCGGCTTCGCCGACAGCCGCGCGCCGGTGCCCGAGTTCATGCGCCTGAAGGAAGCCGAGCAGCCGCCACCCGAAGCGCCCCCCGACGTCAAGCGCGTGGTCCGCGAGCAGATCAACGTGGTCTTCCTCAACACGTCCTATCCGCGCGAGGTGCACGTCGCCCCGCCCCATCGGGAGGTGCGGGGACAGGGCTGGACCGCCTGCGTCAGCGCGCAGCTCACCTCCGCCACCGGCTCCACGCTCGGCACCCAGATTTACATCGTGACGATATCAGGCGGAAAGGTCGTCGATCGCCGCCGCGCGGAAGCGGACGACATCTGCGGGACGGAAACCTACGAGCCGATCTAGAAACAAATCACGCCGACACGCGCTCCGGTTCCGGGAAAAACCTGTAATTCGACCCGGAACGATCACCGCCTCCCCTTCTTGTTACCCCCGAGGGCAGTTTCGGAGGAGGACACGATGAGGACATTCACGATCGCACTATTGGCTGGCGTCGGCGCCCTCGCTGCGGCGAGCGGCGCGAAGGCCGCCGATATCTATACGACCAGCGAATACGCCAACCCTGAGCTCGTTCAGGAAGTCCGGCTTGTCTGCGATGACGCTGGCAATTGCTATCGCACCCGTGGCGGCTCGCGCGTGATCGTGCGCGACTCCTACAACGCGATGCCGCGCGATCGCTATTACGAGCGCCGCACCTATCGCGACTGGGACGATGGTCCGCGCGGCGGCGTCGGCATTCGGGCGCCCGGCGTCAGCGTGGGCGTCGGTGTCGGCGGCGACCGCTGGTAGTCACTGAAGCTGTAACAGGGCAGGACCGGACGAGATCCACTCGCCCGGTCCTGCCCATGTCAGGTTTCGAGCGGATCGGCCGGCGCGACGAAGCGCGTTGACGACAGGAGCTGCGCGACGAAGCGGGCGAGCACCATGCCGGCAAGCATTGGGGCCACGAAGATGAAAGCGGACGCCGAGCCGAATCCGAGCGCGGTGAGCGCAGGGCCCGGACAAAAGCCTGCGAGCCCCCATCCGATGCCAAAGATGGCGGGACCGGCGATAACTCTCGAATCGATATCCTTTCGCGTCGGAAGGTAAAAGCGGTCTGCGAAAAACGGTCGCGCGAGTTTCAAGACACGGCTGAAGCCGATGAAGGTTACCGCAACCGCACCTGCCATCACGAAGGCGAGGCTTGCATCCCACGTTCCGGCGGGAATGCCGGCGACGTCCAAAAAGTTCAGCACCTTTGCCGGATTCGACATGCCGGAGACGATGAGCCCGATACCGAAGACGAGGCCGATCGCGAATTGAATGAGGATTGCCATCGTCGTCAGCCCCAGTGCCGCATCACGAAGACAGTGACGATGCCCGCCGACATGAAGGTGATGGTCGCGACCAACGACCGCAGCGACAGCCGCGACAGGCCACAGACGCCATGGCCGGAGGTGCAGCCGCTGCCCCAGACCGCACCGAAGCCCGTGAGCAATCCGGCGACGATCAGCACCGGCGTTCCCGCCGCGATCGTTTGCACCGGCAGGCTTCCGCTGACAATGCGCACCAGGATCGGCGCGGCGACGAGGCCGGCGACGAAAGCGAGCCGGCCGGCGAACTCGCGGTCCTCGTAAGGCGGAAACAGCCGCGCCGCGATGCCGCTGACACCGGCGATCCGTCCCGTCGCCCACATCAGGAGCACGGCGGACAGGCCGATCAACGCGCCACCAAGGAGCGACGCCATCGGCGTGAAAGGTGTGGCGATCATTGTGATCCTCCAGGTCGAGAGCTTCCATCATGGCACGCCGCGGCGGCCCGAATGCTCAATGAGACGTTAATATTACCATTCGAATTGAAGCGGCGTCCCAACGGAATTTTCCAATCTTTGCGCTAAGCATGACCTTCTGAACGGGGAACGACGGGACGTGGTCGATATCGCGCATCAGGCAGCGATCAATCCGGCATCGGCAAGGGCTGCCGCGGCAACCCGCGCGCTCGTCCCCCTCACGTCCATCGATCCCGGCCAATGGCGCGCGCTCGCTCAGCGCGCGATCGAGCCGAACGGCTACTACCTGCCGGGCTGGGAGCTCGCCGTGAGCGAGGCCGCACGCGGCCGCACGGACGCCTCGGCGCTGCCCGCCTTCGACGGCTCGTCGGCGCGGCTGATCGGGCTGATGCCGGTGGTCTCGCTCCGGCGCGCCTGGAAGATCCCCCTGCCCGCGCTGGTGAGCGCGCATCCCTACGGCACCCTGTGCAGCCCGCTGATCGACCGCGACGCGCCGATCGAAGCGGCCACGCGCCTGTTGCAGCAGGCGCGCGAGGCCGGCGCGCATGCGCTCGTGCTCAACGACGTTGCGCTCGACGGCGCGGCGATGAGTTCGCTCAATGAGGTTCTCAATCGCGACGGACTGAAGCCACGTGTCCTCTCCTCCTACATCCGCGCCAGCCTCGACGCGACGCAGGATGGTGAAACGCTGTTGCATGAAGCGCTCGGCGCCAAGAAGCTCAAAGAGCTGCGTCGCCAGCGCCATCGCCTCGAAGAGCACGGGCCCGTCGCCTTCGAGGTCGCGCGCAAGCCCGACGAGATCGGGCCGGCGCTCGAAACATTCCTGCAACTCGAGGCCAGTGGCTGGAAAGGCAAGCGCGGCACCGCGCTGATCCAGCATGCGGGCGATGCGACCTTCATTCGCCGCGCGGTTCCCGCGCTGGCAGAGACCGCGCAGTGCGAGGTCATCACGCTGCGCGCCGGCACGACGCCGGTGGCAGCCGGCATCGTGCTGCGCCACCAGGACCGCGCCTTCTTCTTCAAGCTCGGTATCGACGAACGCTTTGCAAGATATTCGCCGGGCGTGCAGCTAACGCTCGACCTTACCCGCCATCTCTGCGCCGATCCGGCCATCGCCAGCGCGGATTCCACGGCGAGCGCCGACCACCCCATGATCAACCCGATCTGGCGCGGGCGCTTTGCCATCGGCGACGTGTTGATTCCGCTGCGGCGTCACGATCCTGTCGTCGCGCTCATTCACGCGGCGCTGGTTGGCCTCAACGTCGCGCACGACGGCGCGCGACGCGTGGTGCGTCTGCTCCGCAAATAAGCGAAATCTACTCTGCCGCCTGCGCGTTGATCTCCGCCGAGACCTCGCGAATGGCGCGGGCGAGCAGGTTCGGATCCTGCGCGCCGGAGACGGCGTATTTCTGCGCGAACACGTAGGTCGGCACGCCGGAGATGCCCTTCTCGGCGGCCTCCTGCGCGTCGGCCGAAACGCGTGCGACGTCCTCGTCGGTGGCGAGGCGCTTGCGCACGTCGTCGGCATCGAGGCCCACATCGGCGGCCGCCTGCACCAGCACGTTCACGTCAGTGAGGTCGCCGCCGTCGCGGAAATACAGCTCCATCAGCCGCTGCTTCATCTCGGGCGCCTTGCCGATCCCCTCGGCCCAGAGGATCAGGCGGTGACAGTCGGTCGTGTTGGGCTGGCGCGCGACCAGCTCGGGCTTGTAGACGAGGCCCTCCTCGCTTGCAGCCGCGACGACGCGACCGGCAATGCCCTTATAGGCCTCGACCGAGCCGAACTTGGTGGTGAGATAGTCCTCGCGGCTGATGCCCTCGCGCGGCACCCAGGGATTGAGGAAAAAGGGACGGAAATTGAGTTTGACGGGAACGTCGGGAACGAGCGCGAGCGCGCTCTCGATCCGGTGCTTGCCGATATAGCACCAGGGGCACACCACGTCGGAGACGACATCGATCTGGAGCGGTTTCAACGTGCTCATAGCGCCTCCTTCGGGCGATGCGGGTTTGACCCAAGATAAGCCGAAGATAAGCCGAACCCGTCCCGAGGCAAGGGCGCTAGGTCATAGCTGCTGCCATCTGCTTGAGCCGCTCGGCGGTGCGCTCGTCCGCCGGGAAGAACGTCTCCAGCGCCAGCTCCGACAGCGTGATGTCGACAGGTGTGCCGAACACCATGGTGGTGGAGAAGAAACTTAGTATCTCTCCGCCATGGCGCAGCTTGAAGGGAATCGCGACATTGTCGCTCGACAGCGGCCCCGAGCGCGCCGGGATGGGGTAGCTCTTGAGGTCGTTATAGAGCTTGATCAGCTCGGGATCGGCCGTCGCCTCGCATTGCCGGTGCAGCCGCTCCAGCAGGTGCCCGCACCACTCCGCGAGATTGACCGTGCGCGGCGCCAGCGCCTCGGGGTGAAACGCGAGCCGCAGCACGTTGAAGGGCTGGCCGAGCAGCCGCTGCGGGATGCCGTCGAGCAGCGGCGCCACCATGCGGTTGGCGGAAACCAGATTCCAGTGCCGGTCATAGGCCAGCGCCGGATTGGGCTCATGCGCCCTGAGAACGAGGTCGATCGCCTGGCGAGCTGATTTCAAGGCGGGATCCTCCAGCGGGCGCTGCGGAAACGCCGGCGCATAGCCGGCCGCGACCAGCAGCACGTTGCGTTCGCGCAAGGGTACCTCGAGACGTTCGGCGAGCCTGAGCACCATGTCGCGCGAGGGCGCAGCGCGGCCGGTCTCGACGAAGCTCAAATGCCGCGCGGAAATCTCGGCCTCGCCCGCCAGATCGAGCTGGCTCATGCGGCGGCGTTGCCGCCATTCGCGCAAATGGTCGCCGATATGGACGGGCTGGCTGCGTTCGGCCTGTGCCGTGGATGCATGTGCGTTCATGCTCGAAAACCTAGCATGCGGATTTCAGCCCTTCCATTACCCGCGAGGTAATGAATATTGGCATGTAACCATCTGAAATCGCTTAATCTCTTTTCGCAGACTCTGCTCGACACCAATACCGGACCAGCAAAGTTTGCGAAGAAGGGGGCAACGTCGCCCGCATCACGTGCGAGCTCGCCGCAGCGCAAGTGACCGCGATGAGGCATGCGCACGCTGGAAGTAAAGATTTGGAATTACCTGCACCGCCAGAGGACGGCCGACTATGAAACGGCCTCCCCGGAAACCTTGTCGAAAAGGTGCGTTCGCTCCAGATCGATGGCGACATCTATTGGGCAATCGGGCGCCGCAGAAACACCGACTTGCATCTGCGCCGTGAATGGAAATGCGCCCACGGTTCCAATCACGAGAGTATGCGGCCCGAGCGGCTCCACGTCTTTCACCATCATGCGGACGGAGGAGCCCGATGGCGCATCTTGCCGCAGCACGTGGTCGGGCCGCACGCCGAGCACAACCGGCTTGCCGATGCTCCCTGCATAGGCCGCCTCTCGGGATTTCGGCAATCTCAACGCCGTACCCGAGGGTTCGGTGAAGATCAGTGCACCGTCGCGAGCGGCAATCTCCCCGTGGATAAAATTCATGCTGGGCGCGCCCATGAAGCCCGCGACGAAGAGATTGCTTGGTTTCTCATAGATCGTGATCGGATCAGCCGCCTGCTCGATGCGGCCGCGATTCATCACCACGACCCGATCGGCCATGGTCATCGCTTCGACCTGATCGTGTGTGACATAAACGATCGTCTTGGCGAGACGGCGATGCAATGCCTTGATCTCGGTCCGCATCTCGATGCGGAGTTTGGCGTCGAGGTTTGACAATGGCTCGTCGAACAGAAACACGTCCGGGCTGCGCACGATGGCACGGCCGATCGCCACGCGCTGACGCTGCCCACCGGAGAGCTGCTTGGGCCGACGGTCCACGTATTGCTCGAGGTCGAGAACCCGCGCCACGTCCTCGACGGCTTTCGCGATCTTGGCGCGCGACTCGCCCCGCGCCTTCATGCCGTAGCCGATATTCTCACCAACAGTCATATGCGGATAGAGCGCATAGTTCTGGAACACCATCGCGCAATTACGCAAGCCCGGGCGCAGCTGCGTCACATCGCGATTACCGATACGAATGGTTCCGCTGGTGACCGTCTCCAGTCCCGCTATCATGCGCAACGTCGTGGTCTTGCCGCAGCCGGACGGCCCGACAAGCACGACAAACTCCTCGTCGGCCACACTCAGATTAAGCCCCTCGATGATCTTGTAGGGCCCATATGCCTTGCTGACGTTCTCGATCTCGACGTGCGCCATGGATTCCTTTTTCCGTCCCCTATATCGACGGCCAACAAAGCCCGGATGATGCTCACGCATCATCCGGGGCAGTCTCTGCGGGAAGCTAGTTCTTCGGTGAGAGGCCCATCGCCGCGCGATAGGCGGCGAGCTGCTTCGCGCGGCCGAACTCATCAGTCAGGCGATTCCATTCCTTCGCGACCGCGTCCAGCGCGGCCTGCGGCGTGGTCTGGCCGGCCAGCGCCTTGCCAAGCTCAATCTCCACAACCTCGGTGTAGGAGAAATAGCCGGGCAAACGCATGTCGAGCGCAACGTTCTTGCCGTTAATGGAGTCGGCCTGGGCGCCGAGATATTCCTTGGCTTCCGTCGGCGAGAAGATCTTGCTCCACAACTCCAGATTCGTGGTGTGCGACTTGCGGTATGGGTTGACACCCGTGCCACCGGTAATCGCGGCCTTGCCGGAGACTTCAGGACTTGTCAGCGTCTTGACGAAATCCCAAGCCGCCTGCTGGTTCTTGCCCACCTTTGGCACGGCAATCTGCCAGCCTCCGAACGCCATGAAGGGTGCCGGCAGCACTGCCGGAAACTTGTCCCACTTCTTGGTTTTGGCGTTCCATATCTCGTCAGAGCCGGGCAGCACTGCAGAGCCCACCTTGCCGGAAATCTTCGATTGCTTGGGGTCGGCGGCGATCACGCCGGTGTCGCCCCAACCGATCGACTCGGCCACCTGGCCGCCGGCCACGGCGGCATTGACCTCGCCGAACGAAAAGTTCAGCGCATTGGGCGGGCCAAGCTTGGAAGCGCGAATATATTCCTCCAATCCCTTCACCCAGCCCGGATTGTTGATCTGGGCATCCATCGTTTCGGGGTCGAAGAACATCGCGCCCGGATAGTTCGGGTTGTTGGTATAGGCCGCCGCGTGGCTGAAGAAGAACCAGAACTGCTGGCCACCGCGACGGAAGGCCTCCGCCGTGCCCCAGAGTCCCTTGTCGGGGCGCTGAAAGAACTCCGCGATGTCGAGATATTGCTTCCAGGTCTTTGGCGGCGCCAGGTCGTAGCCGTACTTGGCCTTGAAGGCGTCCTTCTCCTTGGGATCGCTGAACAGGTCGGTGCGATAGGTGTAGGTGTGAACGTCGCCGTCCATCGATTGCGAATAGATCTTGCCTTCCCACACCATCAGGCGCTCACGGTAGGCCGGCTCGACATCGTCCCAATCCTTGCCGGACTGCATCTCTTTCGGCATCTCGCTGAGATAGGTGACGAAGTCGGGCAGCCAGGCCGGCGCAAAGCTGACCAGATCGAACGCCGCGTCCGATCCGGTAAGCGATGTAACGATCTTCGGGTAGAGCTCCGACCAGGGGAACTCGACCACATTGACCTTGCCGCAGGTCTTCTTGGTCCATTCGTCCGCGCCGAGCTTGAGCGCGGAGGCGATATACGGTCCGGTCTGCGACGCCACAGTCAGGGTGACGCCGGAGTAATCCGGGCTACAAGCAGCGTTCGCCTGGCTCGCGGTGCAAGCCATCGCGAGCGAGGTGGTCAGCATCAGAAACGTCCGTCGCAACATCGTCCAGTCCTCCCTACATAGGTTTTTGCTATTTGATCGCTCCGAGCAGCAGGCCCGACCGCATCATGCGGCTGAGCAGACCTGCCATGATCATCATCGGAATGATGGCGACGAGCGCCGCGGCCGAGATCGCCCACCATTCGTCGCCGCGCTGGCTGTTCTGTCCCGCCACCAGGATCGGCAGCGTCTGCCATCTGGAATTGGTCAGGAACAGCGCGAACAGGAACTCGTTCCAGACGAAGGCGAGCGTGATCATGAAAGTCGCCAGCAGTCCGTTCATCGACATTGGCACCACGATGCCGAGGAAGATGCGCCAACTTGGCACGTTGTCGACCATCGCGGCTTCTTCGACCTCGATCGGAATGGCCTCGAAAAAGTCGCGCATCAGCCAGACCACGATCGGCAGCGAGAACGCGACGTAGCACAGCGTCAGGCCGACATAGCTGTCGATGAGCTGGAAGCCGAGCCGGCCGATTTCGCTGTAGAGGAGATACAGCGCGAAGGCCGTGACGATCGGCGGAAACATGCGCTGGCTGACGAACCAGAACAGGATGTCTTCATTGCCGAGGATCGGCCCCGGCAGCGGCAGGCGGTTGGCCAGGATTGCAGCGACAAGCGCGATCGGGAACGCCAGCAGCAGCGCCTGCGGGCGGGTGAAGCCGAGCGAATTGTTGAACAGCAGATAGCCGCCGAGCGCGAGCAGGAAGAAGATCAGGCCGGCGCCGAAGCGCACCCTGAATTCGAACCGCACCAGCGCGTAGGCCGCCATTGCGCCGACGGCAGTCGCGATCGCTGCCGCCGACAAGCCAACGATTGTCGAGTTCAAAAAGGTCCGGAAGAACTCGCCACGGATACCCTGATAGAGATCAATGAAGGGCTGCAGGGTCGGCGTGAAATCGACGAACGGAATATAGGTCGGGCCGCCGACCACGCCCGGCGGGGTCTTGAACGCCGTCACGACCACCCAATAGAGCGGAAACGCCGTGATCAGGCACCATGCGAAGACACCGGCCGCGACCAGGCGGCGGCTCCAGCGCGACAGTCCGGTAAGGCCCTGCCCGCTCATCGGTGCTTCTCCAGATGCGGCCGCAGCAGCGCCAGATAAGTGACGCCAATGATCGTGATGGCGATCAGGAACAGGAAGCTGAGCGCCGACGTGTAGCCGAGATTGAACTTCTTGAAACCCTCCTGATAGGCGAACAAGGTCAGGGTCTCGGTGTCCACCCCCGGTCCGCCGCCCGTCATCACGAATACGGTGTCCATGATCTTGTAGCTCTCGATCAGGCGGATGAAGACGACCGCGGCGGAGATCGGCAGCATCATCGGAAAGGTGATGCCCCAGAACTGTTGCCAGGCGCTGGCGTTCTCAAGCTCGGCCGCCTCGTAGACATCTTCGGGGAGCGTTTGCAGGCCAGCCAGCATCATCAGGATGATGAACGGGGTCCACTGCCAGATCTCAACAGCGATGATGCAGGCGAGCGCCCAATGACCGTTGGTGAGGAACGGCAGGTTCGCCATGCCGAACATGGAAAGGAACTGGTTGAGCGGCCCCATGGTCGGATTGAAGATCATGCGAGCAACAAGCGCGACGGCGACCGGGGCCAGAAGCATGGGCAGCAGCAAGGCCACGCGAAATAGCCGTTCGCCCGGAACGCGCGCGTTCAGCGCGAGCGCAACGCCAAACCCGATCACGTATTGCAACCCGACGGCAATGAACGCGATCAGCGTCGTCGTGAAGATCGCATTCCAGAAGCGCGGCTCTTGCAGGAGCGTAGCATAATTGCCGAACCACACGACCCGCGGCGGGATCGGCGGAACCAGGCGATAGCTGAGGAAGCTCGTGGTCAACGAATAGATCAGCGGAAAGATCGAGATCGCCAGCACGACGAGCACCGCCGGCCAGATGAAGACATGCTTGATCGGATCATTCCGCATCATGAGCAGATCATCCCTTCAACAGGGCTTCAATCTCAGCGCGCCGCGGCATGGCAGGCGCAGTCCCCGCGCGCGTCACGGAAATCCCCGCCGTGGCGGAACCGAAGCGCGCCGCTTCCAGGGGATCGGCGCCGCCCGCAAGCGCTGCAGCGAAGCCGCCGACGAATGCATCGCCCGCGCCCGCGGTTTCGACCACCTTGCCGGCGGCAAACGGGGGCACGTGTAGCGAGCGATCTCGCCCGTGAAACAGCGCCCCGCGTTCGCCGAGCGTGATCAGCGCGGTGCCCGCTCCCTTGGCCACCAACGCTTCGCCGGCGCGGCGGGCGCCGGCAAGATCGCTCACCGCGATCCCCGTCAGCGCTTCCGCCTCGGTCTCATTGGGAACGACGTAGTCGCACAAGGCAAACAGGCCATCGTCGAATTTGACCGCAGGTGCCGGGTTGAACACGGTGATGCTGCCCGCGGCGCGCGCGATCTCGAGCCCGCGCTGCGCGGCCGCGACCGGTTGCTCGAGCTGGGTCACGAAGACGCGGCTGGTGCGGATCGCATCCGCCGCCGCATCGACGTCGGTGGGGCTGAGACCGTCGGCCGCTCCGCTCACCACGATGATGGCGTTGTCGCCGCGTGTCTCGTGGACATAGATGAAGGCCGCGCCGGTCGGCGCCTCCGCAGTCCTGGCGACGCGCGGTCGAATGCCCTCGGTTTCCCACGTCTTGATGGCAAGATCACCGAAGGCGTCGCGGCCGATCCGGGAGATGAAGGTCACACCTGCGCCTGCGCGCGCAGCGGCCACGGCCTGGTTCGACCCCTTGCCGCCTGGTCCCATGGCAAATCCCGAGCCGGCGATCGTTTCACCGATCGCGGGCATGTTGCCGGCCCGGAAGGCCAGATCGACGACGAAGATGCCGAGCACTGCGACGCCAGTCTTGCTCATGGTCGTCACTCTCCGTCCGGCGCGATGACGCCCTTGGAAAACAGGAAGCAGCCGTAGAAGCGCCGCTCTCCCGTGGCGATCACGCAGTAGGCCGTCTTGGCCTTTTCATAGAAGGCATGGCGCTCGACCCCGACCAGCGGCCAGGAGCGTCCCTCGGCGCGGTCGATCGCGGCCTGCACCTCGCGCTGCACCGGCGGCACCTCCTGGGGCTGGCCAACAATCTCCATGCGGATTGCGGCATCGTCGACGAACGTGTCGAGCGGCAGCACCGAGAGGATGGCTTCGATCGCCTTTGCCGTACTGACGTTGTCGATGCGAAGCAGCTCGCCGAACACGGTCTGGCGCGCGATGGAGTCGGCAGGAAAATTGGTGTCGCACACCACGAGGCGGTCCCCGTGCCCCATTGCGCGCAAGGCATAAAGCACGTCGGCATTGAGCAGTGGATTGATGCCCTTGAGCATGTTGCGTCCCTCCCTTGTCTTCAAAATCGCCCGAACTCTGATGGTCCGGATGCCAACCCGTATCACCGCAAGGTGACGTCTTTAGTCCCCATAGGGAATCCAGATGTTCTTCACCTGCACCGCGTGGCGGAGCAGGATCGGACCTTCGCTCGCCACCCGGTCGTACCAATCGAGCGCCAGCCCGTGGTCGACCAGCGTGCGCTTGAGGTTGCCGATCGACAGCCGCTCCGCAGCAGTCGAGGCCGCCTGCGAGCCGAACACCCAGAGCGCATCGACGTCGTCATGCTCGGCAAGAACCTTTGCGAGCGCATCGCGCTCGCCGGTGACGATATTGACGACGCCTGCCGGCACATCCGACGTCTCCAGCACCTGATAAAAATCGGTCGCTGCAAGCGGATGCCGCTCGCTTGGGACGGCGACGACGCGGTTGCCCATCGCAATCAACGGTGCCACCAGGCTGATGAAGCCCAGCAACGGGGCCTCGTCCGGACAGGCCACCCCGACCACGCCGATCGGCTCGTGCATGGCAAGCGCCACGCCGCGCAACGGCGGTGCATGGATCGTCCCCTCGTATTTGTCGGCCCAGGCCCCATAGCTGAACAGCCGCTCGATACTCGCCTCGACCTCCACGCGCGCCTTGGCGGGCGAAACGCCGGTCATATCCCCGATGCGCCGGGCGAACTCGTCGCCACGCGCGGACAGATTCTCGGCAAGGTAGTAGAGGATTTGGGCGCGATTATGCGTCGTCGCCCGCGCCCAACCCTCGGCCGAGCGCGCGGCGGCCACCGCGTTACGGATATCCTTGCGATTGCCCTCGCCGGCTTCGCCGAGGTGCTTCCCCTTCGGCGACAGCACCGCGCGCGAATAATTTCCGTCGGGACGAACCTGCTTGCCGCCGACGAACAGCTTGGCGGTTCGGTCGATCGGCGGCGTGCCAAATCCGGCGCCGTCGTTAGAAGCCGCCGGGGATGGCGGCGGCACCTTCGCCCGCGGCTTCCGCCCGCTCCAGGCTTTCGGCTTGAGATATTCGTAGAGACCTTCCCGGCCGCCCTCGCGACCGAAGCCGGACTCGCGATAGCCGCCGAAGCCGACGCTGGCATCGAACAAATTGGTCGCATTGACCCAGACCACGCCGGCCTGAAGCTTCGGCGCGATATCGAGCGCCAGCCCGATGGTCTCGCTCCACACGCTGGCGGCAAGGCCATAGCGCGTGTTGTTGGCGAGCATCACCGCCTCGTCCGGCGTGCGGAACGTCATCGCGACCAGCACCGGGCCGAATATCTCCTCGATCGCCACGGTCGATGACGGATGTACGTTCCAAAGCAAGGTTGGGGGATAGAAGCATCCCTCAGCGGGGATCGGCCCCGGCGCCTGATACTTCTCGCCGCCCTCCTTGACGCCGGTTTCGACCAGCGCCTTGATCCGCTCGAGCTGCACCGGTGCGACCACCGCGCCCATGTCGATCGCCTTGTCGAGCGGCGGACCCACGCGCAGCGTCTCCATGCGGCGGATGAGGCGCTTGCGGAATGTCTCTGCGATCCCTTCCTGCAGCAGAAGCCGCGATCCGGCACAACAGACCTGGCCCTGGTTGAACCAGATCGCATCGACCACGCCTTCCACGGCGCCATCGATGTCGGCGTCGTCGAACACGATGAACGGCGACTTGCCGCCGAGCTCGAGCGTCAGCGACTTGCCGCTGCCTGCGGTCGACTGACGGATCAACCGCCCGACCTCGGTCGACCCCGTGAAGGCGATCTTGTCGACACCGGGATTTTCGACCAGCAACGCGCCGGTGGCGCCATCACCCGTCACCACATTCAACACGCCGGGCGGCAGGCCGGCTTCCGCCGCGAGCTCGGCGAACAGCAGCGCGGTGAGTGACGTGAACTCCGCCGGCTTCAGCACCACGGTGTTGCCGGTCGCCAGCGCGGGCGCGATCTTCCAGGCCAGCATCAGCAGCGGAAAGTTCCAGGGGATGATCTGGCCGATCACACCGACCGGGACATGGTCGGCGAATTCGCGGTCCTGCAATTGTGCCCAGCCGGCGTGATACAGGAAGTGGCGCGCGGCCAGCGGCACGTCGAGATCGCGGGTTTCCCTGATCGGTTTGCCATTGTCGATCGCTTCCAATACCGCGAACAGACGAGCGTGACGTTGCAGCATGCGCGCCAGCGCATAGAGATGACGGGCACGACCGTGACCACCGAGCTTTGCCCATGACGACTGCGCCGATCGCGCGGCGCCGACTGCAGCCTCGACATCCGCTGCGATGCCTTGCGCGATCTTGGCCAGCGTCTTTCCGGTGGCTGGCTCGATCGTCGCCAGATGCTTGCCCGAAGCCGGCGCGACGAATTTGCCGGCAATGAAATGCCCAAACGTCGCGTCGTGCCGCTTCAGCCAGGCGCGCGCCTCGCCGTCCGCCTCGGGAGCGGGACCATAATCCATGGTCTCAAAGTAATGTGCGATACTCATGCTCAGCCCACGGGATGACGGTTGAAGGCCGAGTAGCGGCCGGTGACGTGATGCTCGAGCTGGCGCTCGATGTCGGCGAGCAGGCTCGAGGCGCCGACGCGGAACAGATCCGGCTCGAGCCAATCGCGTCCCAACTCCTCCTTCATCAGGAACTGGTAGTTGAGCACATCCTTCGCCGTCGAGATTCCGCCGGCCGGCTTGAAGCCTATCTTGAAGCCGGTCCGCTCCTCATAGACCCTGATCATGCGCAGCATCGCCAGCGTCACCGGCAGCGTGGCATTGACGCCTTCCTTGCCGGTGGAGGTCTTGATGAAGTCCGCGCCGGCCATCATGCAGACCATCGACGCCTTGGCGACGTTGCGCAGCGTTTTGAGGTCACCGGTTGCCAGGATCGTTTTCAGATGCGCATCGCCGCAGGCTGCGCGGAAATCCCGGACCTCGGCGTAGAGAGCCCGCCAGTCTCCGGTCAGCACATGCTCACGCGTGATGACGATGTCGATCTCCTGCGCACCGTCCCTGACGGACGCCTCGATCTCCTTGAGTTTCAGATCGTGAGGCACGAGGCCTGCCGGAAATCCAGTCGAAACCGCAGCGACCGGAATGTCATACCCATCGAGCGCTTCGACCGCGGTTGCGACGAAGCGGTGATAGACGCAGATCGCGCCCGTGTGCAGCCGGCGCCCGGCAAAACCGAGTGCCTCGACGAGGTCACTTCGTATCGGGGCCCTCGCCTTGGCACAGAGACGCTTCACCCGTTCGGCCGTATCGTCGCCGTTGAGTGTCGTCAGGTCGATGCAGGTGATCGCCTTGAGCAACCACGCCGCCTGCGCGTCCTTCTTGACGGTGCGCCGGCCCGGCAGACTCGCAACGCGGCGCTCGGCGGCGGACAGATTGATCCGGATATCATCGACCCAGTCCATCTCGAGCGCGCGGCCGCTGTTGCGCGCGATCGGATGCGGATGATTGTGATCCCGCGCATGGGGCTGCGCCGGCACCGCGGATGGATTTGATATCAAGACGCCCTGCGCCATCGGTACGCCGCGCAATGCTAGCGAATCGGCTGAAACGGCAGATAGACTGAATGTGCCGATTGCAACATGCGATCCTCCCATCCCTTGGCCGCCGGCGCTTCTGCTGCCTCCCGTCGCCGACAGCGAAACACCCCTTGGGCCAAATGTTATTATTGTAACAGATTGACGTTGCTAAACTCACATCATTGTAAGATCATTGTCAACCGGATAAGCAAGCTCGGTGACGAAAATGACTGAAACACCGACCGCACGCCCCAGCGAGACCCGCGTCCAACGGCTGCAACGGCTGCGACGCGCCGTCGAGACGAGCGGCGCACTGCATCTGAAGGACGCCGCAGAGCTGCTGAAGGTGTCGGAGATGACGGTCAGGCGCGACCTTGCCGGGCCCGAGGCGGCGCTCGCCCTGCTCGGCGGCTACGTCGTCAACGCGGCGTCGCCGACCGGGATCAAGTACACATTCGAACAGGAAATCGACCAGCACACACAGGACAAGCGCCTCGCCTGCCGATCCGCAGCCGCCTCGATCAAGGAAGGTGACACCATCTTCATCGACTGCGGCACCACGATGCAGTCGCTGGCGGATTGCCTGCCCGAGGACATGCCTCTCTCGGTGATCTGCTATTCGCTGAACGTCGCCTCGATCGTCACCCACCGGCCAGCGACGCAGGTGATGTTGATGGGCGGGCTCTACCATCCGTCGTCGCAGTCGTTCTCGTCGGATGACGGCCTGTCCTACCTGCGGCGGCTCGGGGTCAACAAGGCTTTCATCTCGGCCGGCGGCCTGCACTGGACCCGCGGCGCCAGCTGCTCGAATTTTCACGAAGTCGCCATCAAGCAGGCCGTCATCGCTACCGCGATGGAGAGCATCCTCGTGGTCGACGCCAGCAAGCTCGGCAGCCTCAAGCCGGCGTTCTTCTCCGACGTCAGCTCATTCTCGCGGATCATCGTCGGTGGCTCCGTGTCGGCAGACACGCGCAAGCACTTCCGCAGCCTTCCCGTCGAATACGTCACCAGCACGGCCTGATCCGGACGGGGGCTGGTTCGCCCGGATCAGGCTTGCTGAGCGATGCGCGGTCTCGGTGGATCGCGCATCGCTGTTTCGGGCTAGTTGCAGGCGGGCTTCGCCTTTTTGCAGGCATCCGTCAGCTCGGCCGGCGGGTCCTTCTTGAATACGGTCTTGTAGGACTCCAGCACATTCGACTGCGTCACCGGCAGCGACTGCACACCGATCCAGCCAGGCGTTTCCTTACCCAACAGCGCGTTCATCATCGCCATCGCCTCGGCGACGCCCTGGTCGTAGGGACGCTGCGAGCCGGTCGCCTTCAGCGGCCCGCCCTTGGCAATCTCGATCGCCGATTGCAGACCGAGGTCGACCGTCGTCATGGGAATATCGATGCCCTGAGCCCGCATCGAGCTCAGCGTGTCGAGCGCCGGTTGATCCCACACCGCGTACAGTCCCTTGACGTCGGGATTGCCGGTCAGGAAGTCGCCCGCGATCTGCGAGACCTTCGGCGGATCGGTGAAGTCGACCTGCTTCATCTTGATGTCAGGGCGGTTTGCTTTCATCCACTCCCGCACGCCCTTGGTGCGCTCGTTGGTGCTGAAATAGTCGACGCCGAAATTGACGAGACCGATGGTGCCGCCCTGCGCCACGCAGGATGCCAGGATCTGTGCCGCGATCTGGCCATTGCCCTGGCTATCGGCCGAGACCATCGTCGCATATTCCTCGGGATGCTTCAGACCAGTCGGGATGCTGTCCATCAGCACGAGCTTGATGCCGGCTTTGGCGATCTTCTTGTAGGTCGGCGCGGTCGCGGTGAAATCGACCGGAATCGAAATGATGCCGTCCGGATGCTGCCGGATCGTGTTCTCGATATCGGCGATCTGCTTGTCCACCTGATATTCGGCGGACGCGACGCCCGTCACCGTCACGCCGTACTTCTTCAGCGTATCGGTGATGCCCTGGATCTGGAGCTGCGACCAGTCGAGGTTGACCGTCTGCATGGAGATGCCGACCTTGAAGTTCTTCTCCTTGATCTTGGCGGCGTCGGCTTCCGACAGCGCGAGCACCTCGGGGGAAGCCGCCTTTTCGCCGTGGGGTCCCTGGCCGACGATCGACTTCGGCCCGAGCTTCGCGAGATCGACACCCTTGACGCAGGTCGCGGGCACTTCGGCGCGAGCCGACGGGATCATCGAGAGGGCGGCAGCGGCCACCAACGCAGTCAAAGGCAAGGTTTGTCGCAAGATTGGCTTCATTGTTTCCTCCATTTTTTGGTCGCCGATTCACCGGAGGGCCAGCGACCTTGCCCCTACCCGCGCAGCGCAATGAACTTGTTGTTCATGCGCCGCGCCTGACGTCGACTAGCGTTTCGTGAAAGCAACCGCGGCAACGATGATCGCCCCCTTGATCACGAGCTGCATCGGCGAGCTCACGCCGAGCAGAACAAGGCCGTTGTTGAGCGTGCCAATGATCAAGCTGCCGAACAGCGTCCCCAGGATGTAGCCGCGCCCGCCGAACAGGCTGCAGCCACCGAGGATCACCGCGGCGATGACGTCGAGTTCCATGCCCTGCACGACATCTGGCCGCGCAGCATGTGAACGCGCCGACAGCACCAGCGCCGCCAATCCGGCCAGCGTGCCGGTCAGGACAAAGGCCGCAGTCGTGATCCGTTTGGTGTTGATGCCGGAATAGAGCGCCGCGGTCGGGTTGCCGCCGACCGCATAGATGCGCCGGCCGAACACATTGTAGTGCAGCAGCAGGATGCCGATAATCATCGCCGCCAAAGTCCAGGCGATCGGAACCGGTATGCCGAGGAACGTGCCTTCGCCAAAGATCGCGAAATAGGTCTCGTTGGTGATGATCACCGGCTTGGTGTTGGTCACCATCATCGCCAGTCCCCGCGCCATGCTCAGTGAGCCCAGCGTCACCAGGAATGACGGGATCGATAGCTGCGTGGTCAGGATGCCATTGAGCAGCCCGACCAGCGCACCGGTGCCGAGCCCGGCCACGGCCCCCACGATCCAGCTGTTGTTGATCTGGCTCATCGCGAGAGCGGCCGCCATGCCCGACAACGCCAGCGTCGAGGCAACCGACAGATCGATCTGACGTGCGATGATGATGAAGGTCATGCCGACTGCAATGATCGACACCAGCGTGGTCTGGCGCCCGATGTTCAGGAAATTGTCGACCGAGAGAAACCAGGGCGAAGACAGGCTGAACACGACCAGCAGGATCACGAAGGCGATGTACAGCATGTACGGCCGCTCGCCCCGCAGCAAATTCTGGAGAATCTTGCGGCGGCGATCAGATGGGGTCGACGAGGCGACCACGTTGGGAGCAGTCAGTTCGGTCATGCGGGAAGCTCTTGCAAGTGGCCCGGCCCGGAGGCCTGGTACATCTGGAGGAGATGATGCAGCTCTTCGGCATCATCGATCTCGCCGCGCGACAGCGTACGAGCTACACGCCCGTTGACGATCACGGAGATGCGGTCGCAGAGCTCGATCAATTCGACGAGATCGGACGAGACGACCAGGACCCCGCTGCCGTCGCGGACGGCATTCCGGATCACGGCATAGATTTCCTCGCGTGCGCCCACGTCGACGCCGACCGTCGGTTCATCCAGGAGCAGCACGCGCGGCCGCGGATCATTCCATTTTCCGAACACGACCTTTTGCTGGTTGCCGCCGGAGAGCGTCCTGACCAGGCTGAACGCGCCTGGCGCTTTCACCGAAAGCCTGGCGACCGCGGTTTCCGCCCGCCTGGCGGCGGCGCGTTGCTGCATCCAGCCCCAGCGCGAGAAGTGGGGAATTCGCGGCAAGGTGACGTTTCGCTCGATCGAATGGTCCAGGACCAGACCCTGCACATGCCGGTCTTCCGGCACCAGCGCGATGCCCTGCTCGATCGCATCGGCAGGCCCTCTCGGCAGCCATCGCCGGCCCTCGATCTCGATTGCGCCGCTCTCGAGCGGCCGGAGGCCAAACACTGTCTCCAAAATCTCCGTGCGGCCGCTGCCGATCAATCCGGCGAGGCCGTGGATCTCGCCCTTCAGCACGGACAGATCGACGGCGCGAAGCCGATCGTTGGACACGTCGGACAGCGACAGAACCGGCGACGGATCCAATTCACGCTTCGCGACAGGTTCGGTGCGCGGGCCCGTGGGTGCCGATCGATCGGTTCCGACGATCGCGTTCACCAGCCGCTTCATGTCGGTCTCGGCGGTGACAAACGTGCCTGCGTTAGCGCCATCGCGCAGCACCGTGACGCGCTGCGAGATCTCGAACACCTCATTGAGCCGATGGGTCACATAGATCACGCCGACTCCGCGGCGCGTCGCCTTCCCGATCGCATCGAACAGGATCCGGACCTCATCCGATGTCAGCGAGGAGGTCGGCTCGTCGAGGATCAGAAGCCGGACCTCGCCCATCAGCGCCTTGGCGATCTCCGTCATCTGGCGATAGGCGAAAGGCAGCGAGCCGACAGCCGCACTCGCATCCAGGGGAATGCCGAGCGCGTTCAGGAACGCCTCGGCCCTGGCCATCAGCGCGCGCTGCCGGACGAAGCCGAAACGCGCACGCGGCTCACGGCCGAGCAACAGATTGTCCGCAACGCTCAAGGATTCGACGAGGCTGAGATCCTGATAAACGACAGCGATCCCCGCCTCGCGCGACTTCGCCGGGCTGTCGAATTCCACCGGCCTGCCGGCGATCTCGATCGTGCCGCTGTCGAGGGCATGAACACCACTGAGAATCTTGATCAGGGTAGATTTTCCCGCGCCGTTCTCGCCCAGTAGCGCATGGACCTCGCCGGCGCGAACCTCGAGGTTGACGTCACGCAGCGCTCGCACGCCGCCGAAGCGCTTGTTGATGCCACTGACCATCACAAGCGAGGTCGACGACCGAGGTTCTGCTGCAACCGAACCGGACAGTTCCAAACTTTCCTCCCGTCGCCCCGCAAGACGCTGGTACGATGGTGACATATTGTTATTTTTGCAACTTATCCTGTTATAATTCTATCATCTCCGCCGACCTGTCAATGGCGGATCACGTCGCCGGGCCGGATCTAACCCTGGCCCTATCTCGATTTGTGCGGTTGCGAACGTCAGTAGAGACAGCCGGCCTTCCGCGGATCTGTTCAACATCAGGAACGGAGCAAAGCTTCACGACGCGCTCCATCCGGTCCTGGCGGCAAGCACCCGATCATCCAAGCGAGAGGAGGCAGGCCCCGCGATCGATCAGCACAAGCGTGTGCCGACAGAAAGGTAGATGCATAGGCGACGCGTGACAGCCATGGCGATGAGGCGGCCTTAGCCAAGCACACTAGACCGCGCGCGACACCTCGCTCCAATTCTGTGGATGACAATCCCTGCGATACGTCGTGCTCGTCGCGTCATTCCCGCCGCGCGGGATTACGTTCCTCGCCCTCGATCGTGCCGGCCGACCGCATCGACCGCGACATCTATCTGGTGCTTGAAGACGTCGGCGCGCGCTGGTTGCGCCCGGCGCGAGACCGACGAGGCTGACACCAACCTCGAGATCATCCTGCAAAATCTGCGGTCCGGCCAGTACGCCTATCCGGTCCGAATTGTATCCTTCAATCCCGTCCAGGGGTAGTCGCGGGATGCGACTTCCGAGGTCACCGACGCACTGGCTCGGCGTGCGGCCGACACCGACGCCGAGATCTCGTCGGCACTGCAGAACTTCATCGCCGCTAACGCCACAAAGCGCTTCGGCATGCAGCCAGCGCTGCGCCTTCAACTTCAGACACGTTATAATGCCTTTCGCTGCCTTTCATTCGATGGAAGCACGCTGCGTATGCCAATCCGTCACTGACTGGAAGGCATACCCGGCGCGGGCAAGCGTATCTTCGGACAGATGCGGACCGACGAACTGCATGCTGAGAGGCAATCGGTCCGCCGCCATGCCGTTCGGTAGCGTGATGGTCGGGCTGCCCGAGAAGTCGAATACCGCCGTGAAGCGCAGGATGCTGAGCAGCACGTTCGGATCGGCGCCGTATTCGCCCATCTTGGTCAGCGTTGGGATCGGCACGGGCATGGTGGGAATCAGGAGCAGGTCAATATCGCCGAACAGCGCAGCGAGGCTGCCGCAGAACTTCAACCGCTCATGATGGATCTGAGCGATCTCGAGGCCGCTGATCGATCTGCCCTGCTCGATCAGCTGCGCCAGATCGGGACCGTATTCCGACTTCCGCGACGGATAGGTCTCGAGATGCGCCTCTGCGGTCTCGATGGAGCACATCGGAATCCACATGCTCACGAGCTTCTCGTAAGCTGGGAACTTGACCTCACGAATATCGGCGCCGAGGTCCGCAAGCGTACGCTCCGCTTCCAGCAAGGCGGCGACCACCTGCGGATCGATCCCGTCCTGCGTGTAGCTGCGGTCCACGCCAATCCGTAAGCCCCGCACGCCGTCACCGATCCCCGCCAGATAGTTCGGCACCGGCGCCTGAAGGGCGGTTGGATCATTGACGTCTGCGCCCGCGATGACGCCGAGCATGGCCGCGGCATCGGCTGCGCTCCGGCACATCGGCCCGACATGATCGAGAGAGTCAGCCAGCGGGAAGACGCCGTGGCGGCTCACACGTCCCCAGGTGGGTTTGATCCCGGTCAGCCCGCCCGTCGCCGACGGAAACCGGATCGAGCCGCCGGTGTCGCTGCCGATCGAGCCAAAGCAAAGTCCCGCCGAAGTGGCCACGCCCGATCCGCTTGAGGAGGAGCCGACCCAGTAGTCGGTCCCCCAGGGATTGAGCGGCGCCTGGTCGTCGGGATGATGGCTCGTATAGGCGCCCTCGGTCATTTTTAGCTTGCCGAGCGTGACGGCGCCGGCGTGTTCGAGCCGGTCCACGATTGTCGCGTTGAAGGAGGGTACGAACCGGGCGTGGATTGTCGTGCCGCCGGCGGTCGGCGCGAAAGTGGTGTAGCAGAGATCCTTCAATCCGATCGGCACGCCGTGCAGCGGCCCGCGCCAGATGCCCTTGGCAAGCTCGGCGTCGCAGCGCTTCGCCTGCGCCATGGCTCGCTCGGCAAGCACCAAGGCATAACCGTGAAACTTGCTATCGAGCTTCGCGATCCGGCTCAGCATTACCTCGGTCACTTTCGAAGGTAGAAGCTCGCCGCGGCGGAACAGCTCGGAGATTTCGATGATCGACTTGTAGTGAATTGGATCTGCTGACATCTGACAGTCCTGCTGTTGTCGGAAACGGCTTCGCCCACCGGCACCGCAGACGGCCCGGTTTCGTGACTGCGCTACTCAGGGAGCGCCTAGAACTGCACGCCGCGCGTGAGGGCACCGTCGACCACGAGGTTGGTCCCCGTGATGAAACTCGCTGCCTTGCTGGCAAGGAACACCGCACCGTTCGCCATTTCCTGCGGCGTGCCCATGCGGCCGGTCGGATTCAGCGCCAGCGCGGTCTTGTACAGCTCGGGATTGCCATCCTTGATCTGATTCCAGACACCGCCCTCGAAATAGGTGTTGCCCGGCGACACCGAATTGGCGCGGATGCCTTTGCTGGCAAGCTGGAAGGCGAGACCTTGCGTATAGTGGATGATCGCGGCCTTGAACGTGCCGTAGGGGCCGCTCGCGAAGTCAACCTCCCGCCCTGAAACGCTGGAGATGGTCACGATCGCCGCGGCCTTGCTCTTCTCGAGATACGGCATCGCCGCATTGACCAGCCGCACGGTGCCCATCATGTCGGTGGAGAATTCCTTCTCCCAGCTCTCCTCGTCCTGTCCGATCGACAGCGCACTGACATTGGCGACCACGACGTCGATGCCGCCAAGCTTCGAGGCCATGTCCTCGACCCAGGCCTTGAGCGCCGGGCCGTTGGAGACATCGACCGAACTACCAAAGGCAGCGACGCCCTTCGCCTTGATCGCGGCGACTGCGCTGTCGACGTCGGCCTGGTTGCGCGCGCAGATGCCGACATCCGCGCCTTCCGCCGCGAATGTGTCGGCGATCGCCCTGCCGATCCCCTTGGTGCTGCCGGTGACGAGAACCTTTGCTCCCTTGAGTCCCAGATCCATGTCCATTCCCTCCCTGTTGACGACTTGAAAACATGCCATGCGGCCGTTCAGAGCAGGAGCTGCTCGCGGACATTGTCCTCGTTAACCTCGCCACCTGCCAGCGACTGCGCGATCTTGCCCTTCTCCATGATGTAACAACGCTCGGCGATTGCCAGGATCGTGTCGAGGTTCTGCTCGACGAAGATGATGGTGGTCCCGAGCTCGTTCCGGAACGATCTCAGCGCCTCGCAGATGTGCTGGACGATCGAGGGCTGGATACCCTCGGACGGCTCGTCCAGGATCATCAAGGACGGATTGCCGATCAGCGCGCGGCCTATGGCGAGCTGTTGCTGCTCGCCGCCCGACATCGTGCCTGCGGCCTGCCGCCGGCGTTCCTTCAGTCGCGGAAAATACTCATAGACGAGTTCAGGCAGCTTCTTGCCGCCGGGACCGCCGATCAACTCGCCGACCTGCAGGTTTTCCTCGACGGTCATCTGCGGAAAGACATCGCGTCCCTGCGGGATGTAGCCGAAGCCCGCCCTCGCCCGCGCGTCGGCTTCGAGCTTTGTTACGTCCTGCTCCATGAAGCTGATCGTGCCACGCCAGGTTTGCAGCAAACCGATCAGGCACCGCATCAGAGTCGACTTGCCGACACCGTTACGGCCGATCACGCCGACAATCTCGCCGCGGGAGACCGACATGGTGACGCCCTGCAGAATCGGCGTCGCACCGTATCCCGCCCATAATTCCGATACGTCCAGAATCCGGTCAGTGGGCTTGGGTTCAGTGAGCATGCGTCTTACCGAGATAAATTTCCGCGACTTTCGCGTCCTGCAAAATGCTTTCGAGATCGCCACGTGCGAAAATCTTGCCGAGATGCAGCACTGTGACGCGCTGGGCGACCTGGCGCACGAAGGCCATATCGTGCTCGACGACAAGAACCGTCATACCCTCTGCATTGAACGACTTGATCAGCTCGCCGGTCTTGAAGGTTTCCTCCGGCGACATGCCGGCAGTCGGTTCGTCCAGTAGCAGGAGCTGCGGCTTCAGCGCCAGCGCCATCCCGATCTCGAGCCATTGCTGCTGGCCATGCGACAGCGCACCCGCGAGCTTATCGCTGTCCGGCCCCAGGTTGAGCAGAGTCAGCAGGCGATCCTCCTCGGCGATGCGTTCCGCGCCGGACAGTCGTTCCTGGAGCGCAGTCTGGATGTTTTGCCGAACCGGCAGCTCCTTGAACACGCTCGGAGCCTGCATCTTGATGCTCATGCCCCGCTGCACGCGTGCGTAGGGACGCTCCTTGGTGATGTCGACGGTATCGAACAGGATGCTGCCCTGGCTCGGCGGGTAGAGACCCACGATCAACTTGAACAATGTGCTCTTGCCGGCGCCATTGGGCCCGATCAGGCAGTGGACCTCGCCGGCGTTGACCGTGAGGTCGACGTCGGAGACTGCGGTCAATCCGCCAAAACGCTTGGATACGCCTTTGACTTCGACCAGCGCCATGATCAGGACTCTTCCGACTGCAAGCGACCAGCCTCCGCCATGACGGGGCTATCATCGCGCCGCCGACGTCCGCTCCACCAGTCGGCAGCAAGCTTGCCGATGCCGAGCACAAAACCCTGCGGCGCCAGCATCACCGTGGCGAGCAGCAGCGCTCCCATCAGCACGAGTGCTGCCTGCTGGCTGTAGACCGTGATGGTCTGAAAGCCGAACAGCAGCAGGAACGATCCGACCAGAGTTGCGGTCAGATCGCTCCGTCCGGAGAAAGCCACCCATACGATGGGCATCGCCGCCGCAGGCAGGCCGATGCTGGACGGCGTGATGAATTGGCCCCAGGACGTGTACAGCGCACCACTCAGCCCTGCGAGGCCGCTGCCGATCACGAAGGTCAGGAGCTGGTATTTCCGGACGTCATAACCCAGCATCTCGGCGCGCTGCGGGTTCTCGCGCGTCGCCACGATGACGTTTCCGATGCCCGAATTCACGAACATGCGCAACGCGAGATAGACGATCACGATCAGCGCGATCATGACGTAGTAGAGCGCCGATCCTTCGATATAGAAGTCGCCGACGGCGAGCGGGTCCATGCCCTTCATGCCGTTGAAGCCATTCAGCCGCGCCGGGCCGATGTGCCATTCCGGCCCCGCCGTCTGGCCGAGGAAGAAGGCAAGCACCAGCGTCGCAGACAGCGTCACGATCCCGAAGAAGATGCCGTTGATGCCACCCCAGATCATGAAATAGCCGAGGATGCCGGCCGCCACCATCGCAAGGACAACGGACAGCGCAAGCGCGGCGATCGTTGCGGTGCCGCCGCCCATGTTAATCGCGAGCACGCCATAACCGTAACCGGCGATGCCGAAGAACAAGGTCTGGCCGAACGACAGCATCCCGCCATAGCCCCACATCAGGCAGAGGCCGAGCGCCATGAATATCCAGATCAGGAAATAGGCGAAATTCCCCACATCATAGGAGTCGGCGAACAGCGGATATGTCAGTGCGCCCGCGAGCACTGCAAGAAAGCAGGACCAGAAGATCTTGCCACGTCCGAGCGTCTGCGGACCTTCCAGCAGCTTGAACATCACAAATTCCCTTTAGCGCCCACGACGAACCAGAACGCTGGAGAGCCCCTCGGGCAACACCCGAATGATCAAAATAACGGCGACCAGCATGCCAATCTGTCCGATGATCTGGCCGTAGCTCGCGTTCAGCGCCATCCGGATCATCGCCAGGAACACAGCGGCCGGCGCTGTTCCGAGCAGCACGTTTGCCCCTCCAATGACGACCGTAACGAAGCTTTCGACCACGAAGGTCGCCCCCATGGTCGGAATCAGCGTCATCGTTGGCGCGTAGAGCGCCCCGCAAAGTCCGGCAAGGCCGGTGCCGATCCCGAAGCTGATCGAATAGATTCGGCCCGTTCGCGCGCCCAGCGCCTTCGCCATCGCCGCATTCTGCATCGTCGCCCGGGCGATCACACCAAAGCGCGTCTTCATGAAAACGATGTAGAGACCGCCCAGCACGGCCACCGCGCAACCGAACAGAACCAGACGATAGGTCGAGAACGTATAGCCGCCGATTGCGAAGCTTCCTTCGGGCGTTCCGATGCCCCGCACGGCTGAACCGACAATCAGGAGCATCGATTGCGTCACGATGAGGCTGAGCCCCCAAGTGGCGAGCAGAGAATCCAGCGGCCGCTTGTAGAAGCGCCGCACGATCAGGAACTCGACGGCGACACCGATGAGCCCCGCCGTCAGCGCGGCCAGGATCTGGGCAATCGCGAGCGGAACGCCCAGATTCACCAGGCCGACGGTGACATAGGCGCCGCACATGATGAACTCGCCATGCGCCATATTGATGACGCCCATCATGCCGAACACGATAGCGAGACCTGCGGCCGAGAGAATGAGGAACGCGAACACGTCGGCGAACTGATAGAATACCGAGAATACTTCAGCCGACATCTTGGTCCCTTTGCCGATCCCGGCGCCGCATCGTTGCGGCGCCGGCCTTGTCCAAGAGCGCAACTCTCAATACGAGCAAAATCCGTGCCCGTCAGGCGTCACGATTTCTTCGGGAGATGGCTCGGCGTGTATTGGTCCTTGTCGTTCTTCTTGGTGAGATCGCAACCGATTTCGCCAAGCCAGTACGGCTGGATCGTCCCATAGTCCTTCTCGACCTTCACCTCATGCTTCGGCCCGACCGAGATCAGGCGCATGCGGTGCGAGGTGTGCTGGCTCTTCGGATCGATGCACACCTTGCCTTCGGGAGCGTCGATGCATGCATCGCCGGTCGCGATGACCTTGCGCATGTCGTCG
This sequence comes from Bradyrhizobium sp. 604_D8_N2_3, assembly GCF_051810765.1. NCBI lineage: Bacteria > Pseudomonadati > Pseudomonadota > Alphaproteobacteria > Hyphomicrobiales > Nitrobacteraceae > Bradyrhizobium > Bradyrhizobium sp. 604_D8_N2_3. The sequence continues at coordinate 6,112,523 of NZ_JBPWPM010000001.1, forward strand.
AGCTTGATCGACTTCGCCTTCTCGACCAGAGCCTTGTACATGTAGAGCGCATTATAGGCATTGTAGCCCATGTCGTTGATGTAGAGTTCGTCAGGGAATTTCGCGTGCCAGCGCTTCTTGAAGTCGGTAGCCTCTGGCGTGTCGATCTCCTCGAACCAATTCGCAGTCGCATGCATGTTGTTGAGCGCCGGCGGCTTGAACCGCTTGTGCTCGAAGCCGAGCATGACCTTGATCGACGATCCCATCGGCAGATTGAGGTTGGCCGCAGCCGCCTGCTCGAAGAACGAATCCTGGGCAGCGCCGACATTGATCGTAAGTAGCCAATCCGGCTTCGCTTTCTGAATGTTCTGGATCGTCTGCGCGAACTGCGACACGCCGAGGGGAATGAACTCCTCACCGACGACCTCGCCGCCGAGATCCTTCATGATCTTGCGGTTCCACTCCGCCGAGATCTGACCGAAATTGTAGTCGGCCGCGATGACATAGACCTTCTTGCCGAACTTCTCGACCATCCACGGGATCAGCGTCGAGAATTGCTGCTCGGGCACCGCGCCCATGCTGATCATGCTGGCGTCGCAGACACCGCCTTCATACTGGTTGGTGTAGAAATAAGGCGTCGAGGTGCGGTCGACGATGGGACGCAGCGCCTCGCGCGAGGCCGATGTGATGCCGCCGATCAGCACGTCGACCTTGTCGCGATTGAGCAGACGTCGGCCGAATTCCTGATAACGGGCGTTGTCGCCCTGCGGATCGAGATGGATCAGCTCGATCTGCCGCCCCAGGATGCCGCCGCTCTTGTTGATCTCTTCGACGGCCAGCTGCGAGCCGTGCAGCTTCGGCATGCCCATGAAGGCGAGATCGCCCGACACGTCCTCGAGCAGACCCACCTTCAACGGTGGTTCCGCGGCCCGAGCAACGGTCATTGCCGCTGCGGTACCGAGCATGGCGCCGAGCAAAACCATCCCTAACTTGCGTCCCGAACTCATCGTGATATCCCCTGTTTCTGAAAGCGACTGGATGTCATGGCTTGAGGTAATTCTTCAGGATCGATGCTCCCATCGTGTATTTAGGGTCGACCATGTTGCCGAGGCGCATCCGCCCGGCTTGGCTGAGCAGCATGTAGGCGTCGATCTCGTCGAAGCCGTAGTCGGCCGCCATCCAGCGCACGAGCTCGCGATAGGCGATACGCGCCGCGTCCTCGAGCGGACGCGCGCTGCCGATCGTCATGATGAAGTCCTTTGTCTCGAGCCGCGGCCAGGCGAAGCTCCAGTTCTTGATCAGGTCGACCTGCAGCGTGACGGTCGCGCGCTGCTCCAGAGCCACCCCGGAGAGTTCGCCGTCGCCTTGCGTCGCGTGACAGTCGCCGACGTAGAGCATCCCGCCGTCGGTATGCACCGGGAAATAGATGATCGCCCCGGGGGCGACGTCGGGCAGATCCATGTTGCCGCCGTGGTAATCCGGCTGCAGCGACGAGATCGCCTCGATCTCCGGCGAGACGCCGATGGTGCCGATGAACGGCTCGTAGGGCAGCGTAATCTTGTCGTTCCAGCGCACGCCGTTCCTGTCGACATGCAGCTTCTTCACGCGCTCCGGCAATGGCGGATTGAGCAGTGCCGTCGAGCTTGTCCCGACGAGTCCGCCGAACTCAGGAATAATGCAGGTCGTGCCGGCCGGCTGCTCGCCGCGGGTCTCGACGTCGCGGATGTAGATCGCGAGGCAATCGCCCTTCTTGGCGCCCTTAACCGCGATCGGCCCGCATTGCGGGTTCAGATAGGGAAAGTTCAGTTTGGCGGTGGGGCTGTCGCTCTCGCTGGTGAGCACACCGCCGAACGCATCCTCCGTCTCGACAACCACCACTCCGCCGGGGTCGATCGACAGGGTCGGCTTTGCATAGGGACCGTAGACGTAGTGGAAGCCGCCCTGCTCTTCGATCGTCAGGCTATGCGTCGCCCCGGTCGCGCCTTTGGCGACCGCACGCTTGGCCATGATGGAATTCTTCAACCAGTCTTCTGCGGGCATATGATTGGCTCCTGAACTCAGATCCCGGGATGACGCTTGTGCCAGTCGGTAACGCGCTGGAACGCATCGCCCGCGCGAACGAGGCCGGCCTCATCGAAATGACGACCGACGAACTGGAAGCCAACCGGACCGCCATTCGCGGCGAAGCCGCCGGGTAGCGTCACGGTCGGGCTTCCCGTCATGTCGAACGGGCATGTGAAGCGAAGCAAGCCTGCGATCAGCGAGGCGTCCTCGCCGAGCGACGCCATCTTGGCGAGCGTGGGCGCGGCGAATGCCTGGGCCGGCACTGCGAGGAGATCGACCGATTCGAACAGAAGGCGGACGGCGCCACGAAACGCTTCGCGCCGGAGCACGATCTTCTGATAGTCCATGCCGGACTGCTGCCGACCGAGATCGAGCAGGCCAGCGAGTGCCGGGCCGTACTCGTCCTTGCGCGCGGGATAGGTGTCCTCGTGCGCGACGGCGACCTCGATGCCGCACAGCGGGAACCAGTCGTCGATGACCGCCTTGGGATCGGGGAACGCGATCTCCTTGATCTTCGCGCCGAGATCGGCCGCTACACGCAGACCCTCGGTCAACACCTTGGCCGCATCGCCATCGGTGCCTTCGCTGGTCCAGCGCCGGTCGACGCCGATCGTCACGCCGCGAAGGTCGCCGGACAAACTGGCGAGATAGTCAGGTACGGGCAGCGGAACCGACGTCGTGTCCTTGGGGTCCTGACCCGCGATCACGCCGAGGATGGCGCCGCAATCGACCGCGCTCCTTGCCATCGGGCCGATATGATCCAGCGTCGCCGCAAGCTCGAATGCGCCGTAGCGGCTGACGCGCCCCCAGGTCGGCTTGAGCCCGGTGACGCCGTTAGCCGCGGACGGAAAGCGGATTGATCCACCCGTATCGGTGCCGAGCGAGCCGAAGCAGAGGCCCGCCGCGGTAGCGACGCCGGAGCCGCTCGAGGATGCGCCGGGCCAGAGATCCGCGTTCCACGGGTTCTTCGGCGGGTCGATCTTCGGGTGATGATCGGCGTAGGCGCCTTCGGTTTGCTGCAGCTTGCCGAGGATGATGGCGCCGGCATCCTTCAACCGCGCAACTACCGTTGCATCCTCGGAGGGACGGAAATCTCGATGAATGGTCATGCCATGGGCCGCCGGCGCGCCCTTGGCCCAGCAGAGATCCTTGACCGCCACTGGCACACCATGCAGCGGCCCCTTGATCTTTCCGGAAGCGATCTCCTTCTCGGCCGTGGCAGCGTCCGCGAGCGCCGAGTCAGCCATCACATAAGCGAAACTCTTGAGCTTGCCGTCGAGCTTCTCGATCCGCCCGAGCATCGCTTTGGTCGCTTCGACCGGCGACAGCTCCTTCGCCTGGATCTTCCGCCCGACGTCGACGAGTCCGAGATAGTGGAGATCTGTTGCCGCCATCGTTCTTCATCCTCACACTCGATGTGACGCGCGGTCGTCTCCGCGCATGCGTCACCGTTCTGGCGACGCGGACGCATCGCCAGCTTCCTTGGCGGCAAACGAAAAAAGCCACCCGTCCCTCCCGAATGAGGCGACGAATGGCTCAAATGCCGCGGCTATGATCTGTCGCTTAGGGGCCGCAATCGAACGAAGCACTTAGTGCAAGGAGCTGGACGTCATCGGCCAGATCGGCGCACGCGAGGTTCGACAGGTAGCCCTGTAGGAGAAAAGTCTAAGTAACTGCCCATCGCATTGTCAACGATGCTCTCTGCCTAAATTTCGATAGTGCTGCGCAGCAAAACGGCAAGCCACTTGCACTGTCATCGCCGATGATGATTTCATCTTCGCGTTGCACTACCGAAAGTCGTCAATGACAAAACCGTCTGTTCCCGTTGGCATCATCTGCTCGCAGTCCGGGCCATATCAGGCTATGGGCCGCGAGATCCTCAAGAGCGCGATGATGGCGGTCGACGAGATCAACAACCAGACGGAGTTCGGCTTCTCGATTGCCGCTCATATCCGCGATCCTCGCGGCATCATCTCCGAATACCATACGGTCTGCGACGATCTCATCCGCAATGTCGGCGTCGAGCACATCATCGGCTGCTACACGTCGGCGTCGCGCAAACAAGTTCTGCCGATCGTGGAGCGCACCGATCGCCTGCTCTGGTATCCTGCGCGCTACGAGGGCTTCGAGTGCTCCGACAACGTCATTTATGTCGGCGCCTCGCCCAATCACAACGTCCTGCCGCTCGTCCGGTACGTGCTCGACAATCTGTCCCGGGAGATCTTCTGCGTCGGCTCCAACTACGTTTGGACATGGGAGACCAATCGCGTCACCCGGGAGTTGGTCAGCGCGGCAGACGGCCACATCCTGGCCGAACGGCTGCTCGAACTCGGCGAAAGCGCCGTCGGGCACATCGTCGACGAGATCGTCCGCCGCAAGCCGCCGATCGTCTTCAACACGCTGGTCGGAAGCTCGAGCTACGACTTCATTCGCGCCTTCCACGCCGGCACCAAGGCCGCCGGGCTCGAGATTCCGATGCTGAGCTGCAGCCTGTGCGAACCGGAACTGTCGATCGTCGGACCGGCGTCGGCCGGCTGCATCACGTCATCGGCCTATTTCGAGAGCATCCGCCTGCCGGAGAACCGCGCATTCGTTGCACGCTGGAAGGCGCGCTATGGCGACGACAGCAGCCCCTCGGTCGACGGGCAATCCGCCTATGTCGCCGTCTATCTGCTGGCGCGCGCGTTGCAGCGCGCTGGCACATCGAGTATCGCCGAGGTGCGGCGCGCCGCGGCCGGCCATCGCTACAATTCGCCGCAAGGACCGGTCTGGATCGACGGCGGCAACAATCATTGCGTCCTTACACCGCGGCTTGCCGTTTCCAATCCGCGAGGACAGTTTGATATCTTCTGGGAAGCCGACGCGCCTGTTAAGCCTGATCCTTACCTGACGCAGCTCGACGTTGCCGTCAGCCCTTCGAGGGAGACCTCGGCGGGCGGCGCATTGCCGAATGCGCCGCATTTGCGGGTTGTAAAATGAGCAGACCGTCTTCATTTTCGCTGCGCGGGCGTAAGGCAATCGTCGCCATCAAGGACGAACGCGACGCAACCATCGTGCGACGCCAGTTCGAGCGTCTTGGGGTCGACAGCATCGCGTGGGAGCCGACAGAGGCGATCGACTTCGCGCCGGATCTGGCGTTGATCGATGACGAGTTCCTGCCTTTGACGCAACCGGCACGACGCGCGTTCCTGGGACGCTGCCCGGTCATCGCCCTGCTCGGCACCGAAACGCCAAGCCGGCTGAAGCTAGTGTTCGAGCTCGATCCGGCCTCGTTCCTGGTCAAGCCGTTGCGCTCGGCCGGCATCTACGCGGCGCTCGTCATGGCAATCGAGCGAAGCGAACGCACCAACGAATTGAAGCAGCAGGTGGTCAAGCTCGAGCAGCGTCTTCGGTCGCGTCGCGTCGTGCTCGCCGCCGTTCTCCAGGTGATGCACTCGCACGCGCTGGCAGAACCAGCCGCCTTTGCGCTGATCCGCAAAGCCGCCATGGAACAACGCAAGACGATCGAAGAGCTTTCGGCGGAGATTACCGCCAAGGGCATGCTCCCGCGCGCAACCGGCTAGCTCACTTCTTTACGAGTGCATTCCTCACCGCCTCGGCAAAACCGCGTATCGTCGGACGCGGCGGCCGCGCCTCGCAGAAATTTGCCCGAGCGAGAATTAGGAAAGAATTTCACTTCGATTCCATCCTTCGAGGAGGGCGGAAGCCCTACCACCCACAACGCCCCCGAGAAAGACGCCGAGACCCTCCGCAGGGGCGGCTTTAATCGGCCGATCTCCCTCTATGTCACTTCCAACGCCAGTAGCAGCGAAAGCCGGCCCTGTGCCGACGCACGAGCGTCTCGGGCCGGATGATCGTGAGAACCATCAGGATTGATGGAGAACGGGGCGGCGTCAGGGAGAGCCTGTTTCGGCCGATGGCAGACTGATGATCCGCGGCGCGCCGACCTCGCGGGGCAATGGCGCGCCGAGCACAAGTGAGAGCCGATACGAGGCGTCGGTGAGCCGGGACGCCAGCGCCTGGAGGTCGGCCTGACGGATGCGTTCGATTGGGCCGCTCACGGTCATGGCGCCCACCAGCGCTCCGTCGTGGCCGAAAACGGCGGTGGAGAGGGAGGCCGTCACAGCGTCGTAGATTCCGGAACTGACGAAGACCTGCACGCCGCCATCCGTGCGGTCTGCCCAGCGCGCCGTCCGCAGCACTTGTCCCGTCGAGGTCAAATCGAGTGGCGCGAGGTTTGTGGGCCGCGCGACGTCGCGCACGAGCTGCGGCGAATCCACCCGAAACAGACAGAGCCGGCTATCGCGTTCACGCACGTGGAACGCACTGCTCTCCAACGTCTCCTGGCTTAGCCGCTGAAGGACCGGCAGCACATGCTGTTCGAGATTGAAATTGGCCCGATAGGTGGTGCCGAGCTGGAAAGTCTTCGCGCCGAGTGCGTAGCGGCCGTCGCTGAGGCGGACGACGTAGCCGGCTTCATCCAGCGACACCAGCGAGCGCATCACGGTCGGTTTCGCCAAGCCCGTGATCTTGGCGATGTCGGCCAGGCTGCGCGACCCGGCTCCAGCGAAGGTATCCAGGATCGCCAACGCCCGTTGCACGGCGGCGACCCCTTGCGTCTTGGGCATCGAAAATCCCTGTCCTGCCGATTTTCAGTTGACCTCGGCTCGTCACCGTTACACTATGCGTAACGGCGTTCCATTTTCAATGGGGTTGATATGGCCGTAGGGTTCAGGATCCTTTCCCGCAAGCGTGTTGTCGCAGGCGAATGGGTCGAACGGGCTCGCGCCCTTCCGGTCGCCAACATCAGCGATGTGATGTCGCGCATGGCCGCGGGCGGCGCCACGCTCCGGCCGATGCATGCGGCTGGCGGCATGGCCGGTCCCGCTTTGACCGTGAAGACGCGCCCCGGCGACAATCTGATGGTCCACAAAGCGCTCGACATCGCGGTTGCCGGCGACGTCATCGTGGTCGATGCGGGCGGCGACCTCAGCAACGCAATCTTCGGCGAGATGATGCTCGCGCAGGCCGCCCGGCGCGGCGTCGCCGGCATCGTTATCCATGGCGCGATCCGCGATGCCGCTGCGATCCGGGCAAACCCCCTTCCCGTTTTCGCGGCGGGTGTCACCCATCGCGGTCCGTACAAGGACGGTCCGGGCGAGATCAACGGACCGATCGCGATCGGCGGCATGGTCATCCAGCCCGGCGATTTGGTGCTGGGCGACGACGACGGCGTGCTAGCCGTCGCCATCGACGATTGCCGAGCGGTGATCGAGGCCGCCGAAGCCAAGCAGTCTGCCGAGACCAAGCAAATGGCGGCGATCGAAGCCGGTACGCTCGATCGCAGCTGGGTCGACGCCTCGCTCCGACGTCTCGGCTGCGAGATGCCAGAGGTCTAGCGATGGCCGGGCGTACGATCTCCGAGAAGATCCTCGCTCGAAAATCCGGGCAGGATGCGCACGCCGGGGACCTCGTGGTCTGCGAGGTCGATTGCGCGCTCGGCACCGACGGTTCGGTCCCGATGGCGCTCGACTATTTCAAGGCGATGGGCGGAGAGAACGTGCGCGATGCCGCCCGATTGGTCTTTGCGCTCGACCATTACGTGCCGCCGACAAGCCCGCAGACGATCGAGCTGCACCGCGTGATGCGGGACTTCGCCAAGCGGTTCAGCGTCACGCTGCATGAAGCCGGTGAAGGAATCGGTCACCAGCTCATCGTGGAGACGGGCCGCGCTCTGCCGGGTGGCCTGGTCGTCGGAGCCGACAGCCATGCCGTGACATACGGGGCACTGAATTGCTTTGCGACCGGGATCGGCTCGTCCGATCTCGCCGCGGTCATGCTGTGTGGCCGGATCTGGCTGCGCGTGCCGGATTCGATCCGCGTCGTCCTGACCGGACAACTGCCGAGCGGCGTCTATGCGAAGGATATCGCACTGGCCCTCGCGGGCATGCTCGGCGCTGACGGTGCCGCCTATCAGGCACTCGAATTCGCAGGACCGGGTGTCGCCACCCTCGCGCTGGAGGACCGCCTCGTCCTGAGCAATCTTGCGGTCGAGATGGGCGCGAAGACCGGCATCTTCCCGGCCGATGCTGAAACCATCGCCTATCTGCAGGGCCGCACCGGCCAGGCTTTCGAACCGGTCGCAGCGGATCCGGATGCGCACTACAGCCGGACCGTGGAGATCGCGCTCGACGCCCTCACGCCGCGGATCGCGTTGCCGCATCTGGTGGATCAGGTCGTGGCGCTCGAGGATGCGGCCGGCACGCCGGTACAGATGGTCTATCTCGGCACCTGCACGGGCGGCAGGTTACGCGACTTCCATCAGGCTCTCGCGGTGCTCGAGGCGGGTGGAGGCGTTGCACCCGGCGTGCAGCTCGTGGTCACGCCGGCATCGCGCGAGGTCCGCGACGCCATGGCGGCCGATGGCACGCTCGACGCCCTGGTCGGCTTCGGCGCAACCGTGGTCGAGCCGGGCTGCGGCTCCTGCTGCGGGACCTGCGGGGTGATCCCCGGCGACGGGGTTTCGGTGATCTCGACCGCCAACCGGAACTTCAAGGGCCGCATGGGCAACGCCAAGGCATCGATCTACCTCGCCTCCCCGGCAGCTTGCGCAGCCGCCGCGACCCGCGGTGTCGTGACCGATCCTCGCGAGGTGTCGCGATGACAGCCCTGCGAGGACGCGCGCGACTTGTCGGCGACGACGTCAACACCGACTCGATCATCAGCTCGACCCGCAAGCGGGAGAGCCTCGACCCCGCCGTTCTCAGGCAATTCCTGTTCGAGCATGTCGATCCGACCTTTGCAGCTTCTGTGCAACCGGGAGACATCCTGGTGGCGGGCAAGAATTTCGGTTGCGGCTCGGCGATGGAGGTTGCCGTCACAACCGTGCTCGGGGCCGGCATTCCGGCGGTGATGGCGCGAAGCTTCTCGCGCACCTACTACCGCAACGCGATCAACAACGGCCTGCTGCCGCTTGTCTGCGAAACCGGCGGAATTCGTGAGGGCGACATCCTGATCTCCGACGGCACCGGCGCGATCCGCAACGAACGCAGCGGTGAGACCCTCAGCCCGGAGCCGCTGCCGCCGATCATGCTGGCGATCCTGCGCGCGGGCGGCCTCGTTCCCTATATGCGTCAGAACGGTGACTTCAAGCTATGACGATCACAGACACTCCGAGCGCCATTGCCTCGACGGGATACCGTCTTCGGCTTCCCGGTCCAACCGAAGTGCCCGAGCGGGTGCGGCAGGCGATGGCTCGGGTGATGGTCAACCATCGCGGACCCGAATGCCGGACTGCAATCGGCGAGGCGGAGGAGATGATCCGCCCGATTTTAGGCACGACGAACCGCATCCTGTTCTTTGCGAGCTCCGGAACCGGCGTTATGGAGGCTGCGCTCGTCAACGTGGCCGGACCGGGCCATCGGATCCTCGTAGTCGAGCATGGTCAGTTCGGTGAGCGTTTCACCACGATCGCCAAGGCCATGAACATCACCGTCGACACGGTCGCGATCGAATGGGGCCAGGCGATCGATGTCGCCGCGGTGGAAGCCCGATTGCGCGACCACACCTATCGCGCCGTCGTCGTCGTGCACAATGAGAGCTCGACCGGGATCGTGGCCGATCTCGCGGCGCTCGGCGCACTGGTGCGCGACCGGCCAACGCTGCTCATCGCAGACTCCGTCAGCGGTCTCGGCGGCATCGCGATGCGGCAGGACGAATGGGGCGTCGACATCGTTGTCTCGGCCTCGCAAAAGGCCTTGATGTGCCCGCCCGGCCTCGCACTTGCCAGCGTCAGCGCCAAGGCGTGGCACGTGATCGGGCAGGACGAGCAGCGATCGGCCTTCTATTGGGATTTCCGTCGCGCGCTGAAATCCGCGGAGCAGAACGAGACCGCGTTCACGGCACCGGTGAGCCTCATCTATGGCCTGCGTGAGGCCTTGACGATGATGCACGAGGAAGGCTTCGCCAATGTGCTCGCGCGCCACAAGAAGCTCTCCGCCGCGCTGCGCGCCGGCGGCGCGGCGCTCGGACTCGCAGATTTTTGCCGCGATGAGCCACGCTCGAACACGGTCGTGGTTTTCAAGGTCCCCGACGGGCTCGAAGGCGGAGCCATCGTGCGGCAGCTCTACCAGGATCACCGCACGGTGATCGCAGGCGCCCGCAACCGTCTCTCCGGCCGTGTCATCCGGTTTGGCACGATGGGTGCTTTGAGCGCGGGGACCATTCTGACCGACCTTCTGCATCTCGAGGACGCACTCACGAAGTTCGGCCTGCCGATCGAACCCGGCGCCGGGCTCAAGGCGGCCACCGAGTACCTCGCCGCAACCGCATGAGCAATCGCTGAACCCACGAGGGCGAACCACGATGAGACCTCCTGCCTCCATCCTCGCCCGAGTCGTGACGCTCGCGGCATCGCTGTTCGCGGCCGGGCTGGTCTCGGCCCAGCAGAGCGTCGTGCTCTATTCGGCCAACGACGACACCGTGAACAAGCTTGTAGCCGAAGGCTTCGCCAAGGCGACCGGAATCAAGGTCGACGTGGTCTCGACCGGATCAGGTGTGCTGGTGCGCCGCGTCGCGTCCGAGGCCGCCAATCCGCAGGGCGACGTGATCTGGGGCGTCAGCGCGACGCTGCTGCGGCTGGCGAGCCCGCACCTTCAGGCTTACGCGGCGAAGGGCCGCGAAGCCGTGCCGGCGCAATTTCGCGATCCGAACGACCTTTGGCTGGGCACCAACATCCAGGTCGTCGTGATCGGCCAGAACACCAAGGCGATCGACAAGGCCAGCGGGCCCAAAGCCTGGGCAGACCTCCTCGATCCGAAATGGAAAGGCAAGCTCGCCTTTACCGACCCTGCCAATTCCGGATTCTCATATGCGGCCGCGACCACGCTTCTCTCGCTGTGGGGCGCGGACGACGCAGCCTGGACCAAGATGGACGGGCTTCTTGCGAATGCGAAGGTGCTCAACCGCTCGACCCAGGTCTTCGACGGGATCGGCAGCGGCGAATATCCGCTTGGCATCACGCTCGAATATGCCGGCTTCCTGTGGGCCCATAACGGTGCGCCGGTGAGCGTCGCCTATCCGGCCGAGGGCACCTATGCGGGCGTCGAAGGCGCGGCCATCCTGAAAGGCGGACCGAACCCCGAGCCTGCCAAACGGCTGGTCGACTATCTGGGCAGCAAGGAAGTCCAGGAGATGTTGCTGAAGGCGACGTTCCGGCGCCCTGCCCGTCAGGACATCGAGCTCGAGGCAGTCGCACCGGGGATGCTGCCGTTCTCGGCAGTCAAGGTGCTGCCCTATGACGACACCAAATGGGAAGCGGCCCGTCGCGACACCCTCGCGCGGCTGAAGACCACGATCCAGAACACGCGCTGATCCGATGACCGCGATCCGGATTGAAAACCTGACCCGCACCTTCGGCGCGGTGCGGGCCGTGGACGACATCTCGCTCGACATCAAGCATGGCGAGCTGTTCACGCTGCTTGGGCCGTCAGGCTGCGGGAAGACGACGTTGCTGCGCATGATCGCAGGCTTCATCGACGTCGAATCCGGCTCCATTTGCTTCGACGGCCGGCGCATCGATGCTCTGCCCGCGCATCGCCGCGACACCGGCATGGTGTTTCAGAACTACGCGATCTTCCCGAACCACACCGTCGCCGAAAACGTGGCCTACGGGCTGAAGGCCAGGAAGGTTCCGGCTGCCGAGATCGCATCGCGCGTCGATAAGGCGCTCGAGCGGGTGCGCCTTGCAGGTTACGGTCCGCGCTCGCCACACCAGCTCTCCGGCGGTCAGCTGCAACGCGTGGCAATCGCCCGCGCGCTCGTGATCGAGCCCGCCGTGCTCCTGTTCGACGAGCCGCTGTCCAACCTCGACGCGCAGTTGCGCACCGAAATGCGGATCGAGGTCCGACAGCTGCAGCAGGCGCTCGGCCTGACTGCGATCTACGTGACGCATGATCAGGAGGAGGCACTCGCCATCTCCGACCGCATCGCCGTCTTGCGTCACGGCAAGATCGAGCAAGTGGACACGCCGGAGCGCATCTATCGAATGCCGCAGACTGCCTTCGTCGCCGAATTCCTCGGCTCGACCAATATGGTGCCGGGCATCGCGGGAGCTTTCGACGGCCGTAACACCCCTGTCGCAGCAGCCGGAACGGAATTCACGGTCAGAGGCGAGGTCGCAGCGCCGGGCGCGCCGGTGTTGCTGTCGGTCAGGCCGGAGGCCCTGCAGCTGCGAGACGGTTCCGGTGGCTCGCTTGTGCATGCGCGTCTGGCGCTGCGTGAATTTCTCGGCCCGGTACAACGCCTCCACGCAACCCTGCCGGACGGCACCCAGATTCGGATTGCGGCGCTCGGCGGCCAGGCGCTCGATCTCTTGCCCGGCGCGCCGCTCACCCTTGCCTACGACCCTGCCCAGATCACGGCGTATCCGGCGCCATGAAACGCTTCGCCACCATCGTGACGCTGGCGGCGCTGGTGCTGCTCGCGGTGTTTCTGCTCTACCCGCTGGCGCTCGTCCTGGATGCAAGCTTTCGGATCGACGGCACGGGCGGCCTGACACTTGGGAACTATGCGGCGATTGTGAAGAGCCGCTACTATCTTGGCAGCATCGGCAACAGTCTGCTCTGCGCCGCGCTCGCGACGGCCTTCGCATGCGCGATCGGCATCCCGCTCGCCTTCTGTCTCGCCCGGATCGACATACCGGGCCGCGCGCTGCTGCTGACGCTTGCGTCCTTACCGCTGGTCCTGCCCTCTTTCGTCAGCGCCTACGCCCTCGTGCTGCTGTTCGGCCATGCTGGCGTCGTCACCACCGCTCTGCGCGGGATCGGCATCCCGATCGGATCGATCTACGGCGTGCCCGGCATCGTCATCGTGTTCACGTTGACGCTCTATCCATACGTCGTCATGCCCGTGCTGGCCGGATTCCAGGCAGTCGACGCCTCGATGGAGGAGGCAGCCCGCAATCTCGGCGGCTCACGGCCCTATGTGATCCGCACCGTGCTGCTGCCCATCGTGATGCCGGCGATCCTTGCCGGCGGACTATTGGTGTTCATTGAGGCACTGGAGAATTTCGGCGTGCCAGCGGTGCTGGCTGAGGACCGGCCGTTCCTGGCCGTCGACATCTTCAAGCTGTTCGCCGGCGAATCTGATGCCAACCCGGCCGCGGCGGGCGCACTCAGCGTGCTCCTGATCGCCTGCACGGCGATCGCGCTGCTCGTTCAGCGGCACTACCTTGGCAAGCGCCGGTTTTCGACCAATGCCCGCAGCGCGCCCGCGAAGCTGCCTCTGACGCCGGGGCTGCGGCTCACGGCCACAATCGTGAGTTGGGGCATTGTGATTGCCTCGCTGCTGCCGTTCGCGGCCGTGTTGATGATCTCCCTCCTGCGCTTTCGCGGCCCTGTCCTGACCTGGGAGTTCGGATTGGGCAATTACGCCACCCTATTGTCGGGCTCCTATCGGCCGCTGCTCAACACGCTGACGCTCGCCAGCATCGCGGCCGCCGTCACCATGCTGATCGGCGCCCCGATCGGCTATGTCGTGGCCCGGCACCGCTCGCGCCTGTCGGGATTGCTCGATTTCGTCGGCATGGTGCCGTTTGCAGTCTCGGGCACGATCCTGGCGATCGGGCTCATCATCGCGTTCAACAGCGGTCCCTTGATTCTGACCGGCGGCTGGCTGATCCTGGTCATCGCCTATGTCGTCCGCAAGCTCCCCTTCGCGATCCGGTCGTCCTCGGCAATCGTGCACCAGCTCGATCCCTCGCTCGAGGAAGCCTCGATCAATCTCGGGGTCTCGCCAAGCAAAACCTTCGCGACCCTGACCGTGCCGTTGATGGCCAGCGGCCTTGTCGGCGGGCTGGTGCTGGTCTGGATCACCGCGGCATCCGAGTTGAGCGCGACCATTGTGCTCTATGCGAGCGGCTGGGTCACCACGACCGTCGTGATGTACCATGCCATCGAGGGCACCGGCGCGGGTCTGGCGGCCGCCGCGGCCGCGGTGCTTATCCTCGTCACCGCAATCCCGTTGCTCCTGATCAATCGGCGCATCAACAAGCAGGAATCAACCGTGATATGACGGCAGGACAGGACGGTATGAACGAAGCAGCCCCGACGCTCCCGAATTTCCGCAGCGACAATGTCGCGCCGGTCTGCCCCGAGATTCTGCGAGCGATCGCCGAGGCCAATCGCGGCCCGGCCGCCGCCTATGGGGACGACGATTATTCGAGATTGTTGAATGCGCGCTTCTCGGAGCTGTTCGAGACCGCGGTCACCGTGTTCCCGGTCTCGACCGGTACGGCGGCCAACGCCTTGTCACTCGCGAGCTGCGCGCGGCCCTATGGCGCCATCTATTGTCACGAAGAGGCGCATATCCACACCGCGGAAGGCGGCGCGACCGAAGCCTTCACAGGCGGCGCGAAGCTCGTCGCCATGTCCGGCCGAAACTTTCGGATCGAGCCGTCGAGCCTGCGCCAGGCGCTGGGCCAGGCGGCCTGGGGAGTCCGCAATCGCTCCCAGCCCGATGCGGTGTCGATCACTCAGGCCAGCGAATATGGAACAATCTATCCCCTCGCCGAGATCGCCGAAATCGGAGCAATCGCCCACGACAGGAATCTGTCGCTGCACATGGATGGCGCCCGGTTCGCCAACGCGCTGGCGCGGCTCGATTGCAGCCCGGCCGACATGACATGGCGCGCTGGCGTCGACATCCTGTCCTTCGGGGCGACGAAGAACGGGGCGATGTCGGCGGATGCGATCGTGGTGTTCGACCAGGATCTCGTCGAATCCCTGTCCTATCGGCTTCGCCGCGCCGGCCAGACCTCGTCGAAGATGCGCTTTGCGTCTGCACAGCTGCTCGCCTACGTCGAGGATCGCCTTTATCTGCGGCTCGCGGCGAAGGCCAATGCCGTGGCCGCGCGTCTTGGAGCGGGTCTCGCTGCGCTACCCGACGTTCAGCTCATTGCGCCAGTGGAAGCCAATCTGGTTTTCATCAACCTGCCCGCTTTGGCCATCAACCGTCTTGCAGCGAGCGGGCTGCAATTCGCGCGACGGGGCCAGGACGTAATCCGGTTTGTGGCTCGCTTTGACAGCACCGAACAGGATGCTGACGAGGTCATCGCGCTCGTCCATCGCGCGATCGCAGGAGGCTGAGAGCGATCATTCCTTAACCGATCATTCTGCAGATAGTTGCCCCGCCCACCGTCACCCACGCGTCTACAGCCCTTCCAATTTTCGATTGCAGCTCCTGCGCAACAAGAACATCGCTTGGCAAGTGACACACGCTCAACCAACTACCACGCCCGTTAGGTCGCGTGATGTCTTGCCGGTAGAGCCCGCCGAAACGCTTCTTCAAATAACCGGCCCATCCTTTTTCTAGTAGAGCGATGGTCTCGGGACTGCGCACGGTGACCAGCCTGCGCGCGCCTAGCGAACAGCATCGAACACTTTAGGACTGTCGCGAACGGGCGCATTCTTTACCCGCGAGGTAATCGAATTGGTCCCCGCCACGGCGCATCTTCGGTCGCAACAGGAAATGACCATGATCGCGCTGCTGCTCTACCGGACCATCGCAGACCACCTTGTTCCCTGGGCCGTGACGCTCGCGACCCGCATGCTGGCACGCAGCCTCAACATGCCCGAGCCCCTGGTGCATTCGACCGGCCACTATGTCGTCGCGCAGGTAACAGCCTTCGAGCACGGCGTCGGCAAGAGCCTCTGCCCGTTCCGCCTCGCCCGCCTGCTCCGCGCCTGGTGGCGCGGACGGCACTGAATTCACCCCCAAGCCCAACCCAACCATGGAGACCACGATGATCGACGCATCCACCTTCCTGCGCCGCGCGCTTCTCGCCGACGCCATCTTCAGCGGCGTCGCCGCCCTCGGCTTCACCTTCGGCGCCGGCGCGTTCGCATCGCTGTTCAACCTGCCTGAAGCGCTGCTGCGTGAGACCGGCCTGTTCCTGATCGCCTACACCGCGCTGGTCGGCTGGCTTGCCTCGCGTGCCTCCGTGGCGAGGCCGCTCGTGCTGCTGGTCGTGGTCGGCAACGCGGCCTGGACGGTCGGCAGCATCGCGCTGCTGTTCTCGGGCGCGGTGTCGCCGAACATCAGCGGCGAGCTCATGGTCGTCGCGCAGGCGATCGCGACCGGCGTGTTTGCCGAGCTGCAATATGTGGGATTGCGGAAGAGCGGGAATGTGGTGACGGCGTGAGACCACGTCACTCGCTGTCGTCGCCCGGCTCGACCGGGCGACCCAGTATTCCGAGACAGTAGACGGATGCGGATGGGCTGCGGCGTACTGGATGCCCCGCTTTCGCGGCGCATGACACCGCGGCTAATGGCTAAGCCCGCGCGCGACCGTTCTTCTTGCCAACGGCATGGCCGTTGAGCTTCTTCTTGCCGGCCTTCGCGCCCGCCTTCTTGGCCTTGGCTTCCGTGCGCGCCTTCACCTTGGTGCGTTCGGCGCGGGCCTCGGCGCGCAGCTTCTTGCGCTTGGCCTCGCAGGAAGGGCATTTGCAGCCGATCGGCTTGAGATAGGCTTTGAAGTAGTCGGTGCCGTAATCGTAGTTGATCTCGTCGCCCGGCTCGATGTTCTTGATGGCGCGGATGAAGACCTTGCGCTCGCGCGGCCGGACGTCGGACTCGGCGTTGGGGCGGCAGGAATGGTTGATGTAGCGGGCGAGGTTCTTGCGCACCGACCCGTCGATGGTCCAGCGGTTGTTGAGCTCGAACAGGTATTTGTTCTCGATCTCGTCATGCGCGGGAATTTTGGAGTCCAGGATCGGTCCGAAATAACGGATGATCCGGGTCCCCTTCTTGATCGGCATGGTGGCGAAGAGGCCAAGTCCGGTCTTGGAACGGCCGACGCGGTAGGATTTGCTGGAAGCGATGGCTGGCATGATCGAATGAGATGTCGCGGACGAAGCGCGGTAAGCGCAGCGGAAGGCGCCCTTCTAGAACGATTCCGCGCCGCTGTCAGGTACATCCCGCCTCTGTTTGAACCTTGCCCACAGTGAAGACGTCTGATGGAGGAAGTTCCCTCTGTATCAAGGCGTCGTCATGAGGCGTATCGCGTTCCTTTGTCTGACCGTGCTGCTGACTTGCCTGAGCGCGGGTCACGTCGCCGCCCAATCCATGGGCAGCAGCTATTCCTCCACAGCGCCAAAAGACTGCCGCCAGATCGGCAAGCCCAGCGAGCTCGACGGCAGCACCACACGGGTCTGCCCGGGAAAAAACGGCCTGATCGTGCTGATCGCCGAGGATGATCTGCGCGAAATCGTCTCGGTCGGCCGCAACCGCAAGGCCGCAGCGGAGGAACCGGCGGCAAAGGTCTGGTTCGCGCCATTCAATTCGTCGGAGGCCACCGTCGAATGGCGTAGCGCGGGCACGAAGCCGATTGCCATGATCCAGCGCTGGCACATCGCCGATAGCACCGATCCCGACAAGCAGGGACGGCCGAACACCAAGGCCATGCTCGTCGTGACGCGGCTGCCGCCGGGGTCGGTCTGCCACGTCGCCTATGTCGATGCCATCGCCAACCCCACCGCCAATGAGCTCGCTCGCAAGGCGGCGGACGATTTCGCCCGCAGCTTCACTTGCGGCAAGGACGAGGTGAAGATTGTCGGCACGCGTGGACGTGCGGTCGAACTCGCGACGATGCGCTAGGGCAGCGCCCGCCCGAACGCGCTATGCCGGCAGCTTCGCCGTGATGGGCGCCGTCAGCATCGCCTCGAGCAACTGTTCGGCCGTCGTCCCCTCGGGCAGCCGCCCCAAAATGTCTTCGAGCCGTCCGTCGAGCAGCAGCATGGTGAAGCCGTGCACCATGGACCAGGCGCGGGCGATCGCCGCACCCTGGTTCAGCGTCAGCGAATCTTCGCTGATCTGCTCCTGACGCATCATGCCGATGGCATTGGCGAGCCCGGCGAAGGAGGCTTCGGCCGCCTCGTGCAGCGAGGGTCTGGAATAATCGAGCCGTTCGGTGCGGAACATGATGCCGTACATGCCGGGATGGGCCTGCGCATAGGCGACATAGGCCTTCGGCCGCGCCAGCGCGCGCTCCAGCGGCGTGGTGGCGGCGTCGCAGGACGAGGCCATCGCCGCGTTGAACTGGCGGAAGCCGACGGCCGCGAGCTCGCTGAGCAGGCCGGTGAGATCGCCGAAATGATGGGTCGGCGCGGCATGCGAGACGCCCGCCTCCCGCGCCACCGCGCGCAAGGTCAGGCCGGAGAGCCCGTCGCGCTCCAGCACCCGTTCGGCGGCCTGGAGCAGCGCCTCGCGCAGGGCGCCGTGATGATACGGCGTCTCCGTCTTCGCTACTGCCGGACGGCGTGTGGAACGCGCCTGCGCGCTCGCGGCCGACGATGTCTTGCTCGGGGTACGCGGCTTGCGCGCTGTTTCGCTGTTGGTGTCGCTTTTGGCCATTTGCAAGCTATATGACGCAATATTGACAGTGTAAAGATTTCACTTGACGAATGCGGTGATCGGCATTATTCGATCTTTACGATGTAAAGATAAGGAGGGATACGCCGTGCAGCACGACGCCGTCACCGAGCGCCGCCATAACCTCGGTCCGATTCCATTCGAAGCCGATGCGCCATTCCTCAAAATCGTCGGGGAATTGCCGCGCGATCTGAATGGCGTGCTCTATCGCAACGGTCCCAATCCGCAGTTCGATGCGCCCGGTGCGCACTGGTTCGTCGGCGACGGCATGCTGCATGCTTTCCACCTCGAGAACGGCCGCGCCAGCTATCGCAACCGCTGGGTCCGCACGCCGAAATGGCTGGCCGAGCACGATGCCGGCCGCGCGCTGTTCGGCGGCTTCGGCCGCAAGCTGCCGGATGCGCCACAAAACCTCACCGACGGCGGCGTCGCCAACACCAACATCATCTTTCATGCCGGCAAGCTTTTGGCGCTGGAAGAAGCGCATCTGCCGACCGAGATCGAGCCGGGCACGCTGGCGACGCGCGGCTATCACGATTATCAGGGTCGTGTCGCCGGCAGCTTCACGGCGCATCCGAAGGTCGACCCGGTCACCGGCGAGCTCGTGTTCTTCGGCTACAACGCCGCGGGTCCGCTGACGCCTGCCCTCTCCTACGGATCGATCGACGCCTCCGGCAAGGCGACGCGCTTCGAACGTTTCGAGGCGCCCTATGCCAGCATGGTGCACGACTTCATCGTCACCGAGAACCATGCGCTGTTTCCGATCCTGCCGATCACCGGCAGCATGGAGCGCGCGATGAGCGGACGGCCGCCTTATGCCTGGGAGCCGGACAAGGGCGCCTATGTCGGCGTGATGAAGCGCAACGGCACGGCGAAGGACATCGTCTGGTTTCGCGGCGAAGCCTGCTACGTCTTCCACATCATGAACGCGTGGGAGGACGGCAACCGCATCATCGCCGACGTCATGCAGTTCGAGGAAGCGCCGCTGTTTCCGCATCCCGATGGCCGGCCGACGGATCCGGAGAAATCACGCGCGCGCCATTGCCGCTGGACGTTCGATCTCTCGGGGAAGACCGACCGCTTCCAGCAGACCTATCTCGACGATCTCACCGGCGAATTCCCCCGCATCGACGACCGCCGCGCCGGATTGAAAAGCCATCACGGCTGGTACGCCTGCGCCAATCCGCGGCTGCCGATGTTCGGCGCGCTGTCGGGCATCGTCCATGTCGACGGCAACGGCAGACGGCTCGGTCATTATCTGCTGCCGGCCGGCGATACCATCTCCGAGCCGGTGTTCGTCGAGCGCGCGACGGATGCCACGGAAGGCGACGGCTGGCTGTTGGCGGTGGTCTGGCGCGCGCGGGAGAACCGCAGCGACCTCGCGGTGTTCAACGCCACCGATGTCGAAGCCGGCCCCGTTGCGCTGGTGCAGCTCGGCCACCGCGTGCCCGACGGCTTTCACGGCAATTGGGTGGGCGCGCAGTAACTCTTGTCATTCCGGGGCGCGACGACGTCGCGAGCCCCGGAATGACATCGCGGATGTCACCAAAGAGGCCTCGCATGCATATGCCCTCGATCACCGCAGATTGCCTTGCCGTCCTCGCCCTGGCCTGCGCAGCGCTCGCACTCCGGATGATCCGGCTGCGACGGAGCGGCCATGTCATCTTCAACGGCGGCATCTTGCTCTCGGTCGGCCTCCTGCTCGCCGCCGCGCTGCCGATCCTGTCGCGCCTGCCCTGGGCGGAATTCGCCGACGAGGCGTCCGACCAAGCCATTGCTGCCCTTCACTTTTTGGAAGTCACCTACGTTATTTTGACACTGTAAAGATTTCGCTTGACCCAGCATCGCTCCTGAATTATTGATCTTTACATCGTAAAGATTAGCCAGACCGAGGCGGCTCATGGCGATTTTCCTGATCCTCGCGCCCTACGGCGCCTACACTTTCCTGATGCTGGTGACGTCGGCCACGATCAGCGTGTTTGCCGCGTCTGCGATCTGCCTCGCCACCATCACGGTCGATGTCGCGCGCGGCCGCTCCGTGAAGATCCTAGCGACGGGCTCGGCGATCGTATTCGCCGCAATCGGCCTCTACCTCGCGCTGATCGACCCGAAGCTCAGCACGCTGGGAGTCAAGCTGTCGGTCGACATCGGCATCTTCGTCATCTCGCTCGGCTCGATGCTGGTCCGCCACCCGTTCACGCTGCAATATGCGGTTGAAACGGTCCCGGCCGAGACGGCGGCGATGCCCGGCTTCCTCACCGCCAACTACGTCATCACCGGCGCCTGGACCACCGCCGCGCTGTTGATGATGGCCGCCAACATCGCGCTGCTCTACGTCCCCGGCCTGCCGCTCTGGTCGGGCCTTGCGGTCGCCTTCGCCGCCCGCAACAGCGCGATCTACTTCACAAAATGGTATCCCGAGTATCGCCAGATCAAATATGCTGCGCCCGCCGCCGCGCTGCCCCACCCCCATTGAAGACAGGACAGACGATGAAAGACGTATTCCGCCGGCTCGTCTCTGATTTCCTCTCCACCATCGTCTTCCTGGTAATCTATCTCGTGACCGACAACGTCATCCTCGCGACCGCAGTCGCGATCCTTGGCGCCATCGGCCAGGTGGTCTGGTCGCGGGTCAAGGGCCAGACGCTGGGCTACATGACCTGGGCGAGCCTCGGCCTCGTCATCGTGCTCGGTGGCGCAACGCTGCTCACCCACGATCCGCGCTTCGTGCTGGCGAAGCCCGCGATCGGGCATGTCGCGATCGGCATCATCATGCTCAAGCGCGGCTGGATGCTGCGTTATCTGCCGGCGATCGTGACCGAGACCATTCCGGAATACGTTACCGTCGCGGGCTACGCCTGGGCCGCGCTGATGTTTGCGCTCGCCGCGGGGACCGTTGCGGTTGCCATGACCGGCGACATGAAGCTGTGGGCCTTCTATATTTCGGTGGTCCTGATCGGCGCGAAGATCGTTGCGTTCGCGATCCAGTACGTGGCCTTCCGCCTGCTCATCGGCAGCCGTATTCGCGCAGCCCGCGCTTAAGGGCGCGTCAAAGAGAGCGTTAGGCACGTCCCCCGAGTTAGGCTATAGGCGTCCCTGGCTCACCTTGCGGATTGTCGCGAGGTGCCGGGAAAAAGTTGGGAGACACGAATGGCCGTGGACGGCAACTGGACTCTGACCATGACGACGCCCATGGGCGAGCGCAAGGCCACGCTGACCTTGCTGAACTCCGGCGGCACACTGACCGGAACGCAGGGCGCCGACGGCAATTCGGCCGAGATCTTCGACGGCACCATCAGCGGCGACGCCGTCAACTGGAAAGTCTCGATCACTAATCCGATGCCGCTGACGCTCGAGTTCATCGGAACGGTCTCTGGCGACAGCATGAGCGGCGAGATGGGCATCGGCCCGATGGGCAGTTTTCCGTTCACGGGTGCGCGCGCGTAGGCACGTTGCGAACCGTGCGCGTGCTCCGTCTCATCGCGGCAGCGATCCTGTGTGTCGCGACGCAAGCGGCGCGCGCGGATGACACCGAACCGGCGTGGCGCGCAAGCGCGCTCGCCATGGTGCCGGCGGGCTATGTCACCGGCACGGCCTACCGGACCGAAGGATCGACCGGCACCCTCGCCGTCTATCCGGCCTCGTCGAACGATCCGAAGACACCGGCAAGCGTGTTCGCTGCGCGCCAGGCCCTGCTCGTCACGCTGACGCCGGATGCGACGCGCGCGGTCTCGGCCGAGCTGAAGCCGCGCAGCGCGCCGGATCCTGACAACGACGATACCGATTTCGCAAAGCTCCACGCCGATCTCGCCGCCAGGCGCGCAACGCTGCCCGATGGGACCGAGCCGTGTGATCTCGGCGCCTGGTCTATCGACAAAGATCCTGATGGCCTCAACGTGCGCGCCGAGCCCTCGGCGAAAGCGCGCGTGCTCGGCACGCTGCCGCCGCCCTACCGGCTGAAGCTTGGCGGTGCCGAGAACACGCCCGACGGCGGCTGGCTCACCGAATTCCGCATCATCGGCTTCAAGGATGGCTGGTTTCTGATCGAAGGCGCAAAACCGCCGGGCAAGGACTACGAGGACGACAAGAGATATCCGCGCAGCGCGCCAAAACCCTATGCGGGGCGCGGCTGGGTCGCGTCCAACAAGGTCGGCGCATCCTACGCCAATGGCGCGACGCGCGTGGGCGGACTTTTCCAGGCGCCGTTCGTCGATGCCAAATGGATGCCGGCCCAGCGCGAGCTCGGCGGCCCAATCGACACCGACGGCGGCCCGAAGCGCATCTTTGCCTGTAGCGGGCTCTGGGGCCTCGTCGAGAGCCAGGACGGCGTCCGCGGCTGGTGGCGCTCGCTGTGCTCGAACCAGGTTACGAATTGCAGCTAACGGGCTGCGGTCATTGGCCACGGGGCCAAGGCGCTCAGGTCGTTGACCACAGCCGGCTTCACGAGCAGGATACAGCATACAACTAAAGATTTTTATTGATCTCAACACACTTGCAGCAGAAGGGGAATTTGCATGGTCTCCCTCCCCGCTCGCAATCGCATCCACCTGTTCCTGACCTCCGCCGTGGCCGCACTTGCCGGAGCAGCGCCGGCGAGTGCCGATGAGCTCGAGCCGCGGTCGCCGGCGTGGCAACTGAGCGAGCCGTTCAAGAAGAACGCGGATGCCCGCACCAACATCAGCGGAGCGGCGTGCGCGACCACATCCCCGCCCCTCAAATCCTGCCTCGTCGTCAACGACGAAAAGAAATACGCGCAGTTCTTTGCGATCGAAGGCACGACGATCAATCCCGGCAAGGTAATCCGCCTGCTGAGCGATCAGGCCAGCGGCGATCCGGATGCCGAGGGCACCGCTTACGATGACGGTTATTTCTACGTGGTCGGATCGCACGGCCGCAAACGTCATCATCCCGACGACAGCAATCCGACGAGCTATCACCTCTTTCGCTTTCCCGTCGACAAGCTCACTGGAGAGCCGCCCTTCCCGATCTCCGCGGACGAGGTGATCGGCGTCGAAGCATCTGTGACGCGCCTGCGCGGTGCAATCAAGGACGCACTGCCCGCGGATTACGACAAGCCCCTCGGCGACAACGGCGCCAACATCGAAGGCATCGCGGTCAAGGCGGACCTGATGTATCTTGGTTTCCGTGGTCCTTCCAAAGGCGGCAATGCCTATATTCTCACGGTCGACGCAAAGGCCGTCTTCACCGAGAACATGCCGCTCAAGGCCAAGCTCATCGACCCGCCGCTGCCGCTTGGTACAATGACCGGTATCAGGGACATCGCCGCCGTGTCAGGCGGCTTGCTGCTCTTGACCGGGCCGGTCAACGAACAGCAGATCTCGCCCGCCGTCGTCTTCTACGATACCAGCAGCGGCAAGCTTGGAACGACCCACACGCTCAGCGTCGCCGACAGCACCGCCAAGGCAGAGACCCTGCTGGTGCTCAGCGACATCAGCGGCGAGCCATGGCGCGTGCTCGTGATGTTCGATGGGCCCGAAAATGGCGCGCCGACGCAGTATGTGGTGCCGCGCTGAAGCGCACCATCAGCGGCGGACCGCCGTTCAACTGCGCGGAGCGCTAGCCCAAATTCAGCTCCTTGAAGAAGTCGTTCCCCTTGTCATCGATGATGATGAACGCCGGGAAGTCGACGACTTCGATGCGCCAGATCGCTTCCATGCCGAGCTCGGGATATTCGAGCACCTCGACCTTCTTGATGCAGTGCTCGGCGAGGTTCGCCGCCGCACCGCCGATCGAGCCGAGATAGAAGCCGCCGTACTTCTTGCAGGCCTCGCGCACGGCAGGCGCGCGGTTGCCCTTGGCCACCATCACCATCGAACCGCCTGCCGCCTGGAACTGGTCGACGAAGGAATCCATGCGACCCGCGGTGGTCGGGCCGAACGCGCCGGAGGCGTAGCCCTCGGGCGTCTTGGCGGGACCAGCGTAGTAGACCGGATGGTTCTTGAAATAGTCCGGCAGCGGCTCGCCCCTTTCGAGGCGCTCGCGCAGCTTGGCGTGCGCGCTATCGCGCGCGACGATCATGGTGCCGGTCATCGAGACCCGCGTCTTGGTCGGGTACTTCGAGAACGTCGCCAGGATGTCCTTCATCGGCTGGTTGAGGTCGATCTTGACGACCTCGCCGCCGAGCGACTGCTCGACCTGCGGCAGATATTGCGCCGGGTTGTGCTCGAGCTCCTCGAGATAGACGCCATCCCTGGTGATCTTGCCGAGCACTTGCCGGTCGGCCGAGCAGGACACGCCGAGCCCGATCGGCAGCGAGGCGCCGTGGCGCGGCATGCGGATCACGCGCACGTCGTGGCAGAAATACTTTCCACCGAACTGCGCGCCAACGCCGAGCGACTGCGTCATCTTGTGGATTTCCTTCTCCATCTCGACGTCGCGGAAGGCGTTGCCGTCGGGCGAGCCGTGGGTCGGCAGCGCGTCGAGATAGCGGGCGGAGGCGAGCTTCACCGTCTTCATGCACAGCTCGGCCGAGGTGCCGCCGATCACGATGGCGAGGTGATAGGGCGGGCAAGCCGCGGTGCCCAGCGTCAGGATCTTCTCCTTCAGGAAGGCTAGCAGCCGGTCCTTGGTCAGCACCGAGGGCGTGGCCTGGAACAGGAAGCTTTTATTGGCAGAGCCGCCGCCCTTCGCCATGAACATGAACTTGTAGGCGTCGTCGCCCTCGGCGTAGATCTCGCACTGCGCCGGCATGTTGTTGGCGGTGTTCTTCTCCTCGTACATCGACAAGGGCGCGACCTGCGAGTAGCGCAGATTGCGGCGCAGGTAAGCGTCGCGCGCGCCTTCCGACAGCGCCGCCTCGTCGTCACCGTCGGTGATGACGTTGCAGCCCTTCTTGCCCATGATGATCGCGGTGCCGGTGTCCTGGCACATCGGCAGCACGCCGCCGGCCGCGATGTTGGCGTTCTTCAGGAAGTCGAGCGCGACGAACTTGTCGTTCGGGCTCGCCTCGCCGTCCTCCAGGATTGCGCGGAGCTGCTTCAGATGGCCGGGGCGCAGATAGTGGTTGATGTCGCCGAAGGCCGCCTCCGACAGCGCCCGCAGCGCCTCGCGCGACACCACCAGCATGTCCTTCCCCAGGACCTTCTCGACCCTGACACCCTCAGCCGTGATCTTCTTGTAGGGCGTCTCGTCCTTGCCAAGCGGGAACAGCGGGGTGTGCTTGTAGGGCGGAACGGGTTTTGCGGGGTCGGGGAAGGCGGTGGGAGCGTTCATGGGCAAATCTCGGGGTTTTGGAGCCCTCGCGGGCCTCTAAGCGTAGAAGCGTTCTAAGCTTTTTTGCCGCGAATGGAAGGCGTTCTGGCGCGGCCGAGGCATCCCGATTCGGCGTCACGACGGCCCTTTTTGGTTGCCGTCGGCCGGACGCAAGGTGGCGACGACCGTCCCCGGCAGGCTCTGGGTGCACCCCTTGCGCTCGGCGCGCGACGAAGGTTGAATGCGCGGCCTAAGGGGCTTTTCATCATGATTTTCAAACTGAACGTCCGCGGCGCGATCCTGGTCGCCGCCGCCATCACCGGCCTTGTGACCCTCGCCTCGCCTGCCCGCGCGGATCGCTGCGATGACAGCGCCAAGGAGCTGACGAACCAGGTCGAGCGCCTCAAGGTGAATTTCCGGGCCGCCAACATCGTCTACCTCTCGCACCCCGCGGCCAAGGAGCTGTCCGTGGGTTGCCGCGGCGACAAATATTCCATCGAGCTCTATGCCAAGGGCGATCGCAAGCCGACACCGGAGTTCTTTTCACTGGTGGGGTCGATGGCGGCGATCGTCTTCACCGTCACGAAGGACGACACCACGACGGGCGCGACACGCTGCCTGAAGCGGATGGGACTGTTGCGCGGCGACAAGGTCGTCATGCGCTACCGCCGGCTCAACATGGAATGCACCCGTACCAAGACGGATGCGTCCATCGCGATCACGCGCGGCAAGGACGAGTAGACGGCACTCGCTCTTTCCACACGCTCCGTCATTGCGAGCGCAGCGAAGCAATCAGAGTCTTCCCGCGGCGGGATTCTGGATTGCTTCGCTGCGCTCGCAATGACGAGGAGAGAGCCGCGGTCCACTCAAATCGTGCACTCGCGGGACCAAGAACGGCATCCCACCGCACCAACTCCCTCGCATTTTAACGATTGGCTTGACGGAAGCTTCGCTCCTCGCAGCGCAAGGTCGATTGTTTCCATGTGTGAGGATTTGTGGATGAGCGTCTCTACCGTTGCGCCGCCGCCGATTGCGATCGTGGTGCCGAGCTACGACGCGACCAAGCAGCAGGACGACCAGAAGACCAAGGACAACGACCCGACCTACAAGCCGCCGCCGCCCGCGCCGCTGCCGCCGGGTCAGGGCACGCGGATCGATCAGCTCGCCTGATCAGGGCCGGTCAAAGATGAAACGCCCGATCCGGTCGATCGGGCTTTTCGCGTGTCCGGCCGCATCTTCGCCGGATAGCGGGACCAATATCGTGCGCGGCTGACCTGCGCATGATCGCAAAACTGCCGTTGCAGAACACGATCACCGCCGCGGCCATGGGCGCGCTGCTGTTCGCTTGCGCCGGAACGATGCACTGGCCTTCGGCCTGACTGTTCCCGCGCCACGTCCGTCCGGCCCGTTCCTCCCGGCATCTCGCTCAGCGCCCGCCAGGGCTGCGAGAGCGTCTTCAAGTGTGATCCGGCTCATCAAATTTCCACATCCGGCGTGCTCATCTGTGAGGCTGAACGAGCCCATCCATCCGTTCATGGACACGCCTATGGAACTGAATGAAAAGCTGCTCTCGCTGGTGACGGACATCTACGATGCAGCGCTCGACGATTCCCGATGGACGGCGACACTTGGCAGCATCGTCGACATGGCGGGCGGCCAGAGCGGTGGTCTGGTCTGGATCGGGGCAGCCGGCGAGGCCGTGATCTCGCATGCCGTCGGTGTCGAACCCGCCTATGTTCAGTCCTACATCGAAACCTACGAGCCATTCGATCCGTCGCGTAGCGTGCTCCACGCCGCGGTCGGCCAAATCCAGACGATCAGGGACTGGATCGACGTCGGCGAATTCCGGACGACCACGTTCTACAACGAATGGGCGCGGCCGCAGGGTCTCGAGGACGCCGCCAACATCCTGCTCGGCAAGTCTGCCGAGGGAATATCCCGTCTCTCGATCATGAAGGGCGGCGGGCCTGTCGATCGCAGGATGTATCAGACGATCTCTCACCTGACGCCGCACATGCAACGGGCCATGCTCGTCAGACAGAAGCTGCAGCAGCAGAATGCATTGGAGACGACGTCGGTCCGCACGCTCGACGCTCTGCGCACCGCCGTTCTGCTGCTCGATGCCGACGGTCATGTCACGCACGCCAATGTAAGCGCGCGAGAGATTTTGGACGAGGCCGACGTCCTTCGTTCGGTCCATGGCCGGCTCGTGACGTCGGACCTGAATGCCGATCGGATGCTGCGGCAGGCGCTGGCGGGCACGGCTCTCGGCGACCGGTCGATGATGAGTGCGAACATCTCGCTGCATCTGACGGCCCGCAACGGCTCGCATTATGTCGGGAATCTCCTGCCGCTCACCGCTGGACGCCGGCAAATGTTCGGGGCCGGCTATGAGGCCTGCGCCGTCCTGTTCGTCAGCAAGGCAGCGCTCGAGACGATCGTCGCGCCCGACCTCATCCGGAAGCTCTTCAAGCTGACGCCGGCCGAGCTGCGCGTCTTCCTGGCCATCGTCGAAATCGGCGGGGTTCCTGACGTGGCCAGAAGCATGGGCATCGCCGAAACGACGATCAAGACCCATCTCACCAGGATCTTCACGAAGACCGGAACCAAACGACAGGCGGATCTGGTTCGGCTCGTGGCGGCCTTTACATCGCCCATCAAGATCTGAAGCCAACCCTGTCGCACCGGCCGCATGTTTGCCCGAAGAATGCTATCAATGCGCCGGCGTGTGACGGAATCAGATCGAACATGATCGCAAAACTGCTGTTGCAGAACACGATCACCACCGCCGGCATGGGCGCGCTGCTGTTCGCTTGCGCCGGGACGATGCATTGGCCTTCGGCCTGGGTGTTCCTCGCCACCTGCGCCCTGCTCGGCCCGCTCTGCGGCTGGTGGCTTTATCGGGTCGATCCGGCGCTGCTCGCCGAACGTCTGCGGCCGGTCCTACAAAAGGACCAGCCTGCCGCCGACAAGGCCTTCATGATCGTCTTCGTCATTGCGATGCTGGCCTGGCTGGCCGCGATGGGGCTCGACCGGCGCACGCAGTCCTCCGACGTGCCGGTTGCGTTCCAGGCGCTCGGTCTCCTGCTGTTCGTCCTCTCGACGCTGTTCATCCTGTGGGTGTTCCGCGAGAACTCGTTCGCCGCGCCCGTGGTGAAGCTCCAGGCCGAACGCGCACAGCGCGTGGTCTCGACGGGGCCTTACGCGCATGTGCGCCATCCCATGTACAGCGGCATGATCCTGTTCTTCGCCGGCGTGCCGCTGCTGCTGGGCTCGTGGTGGGGCCTTGCGATAGCGCCGGTCATCGTCGTTTTGTTTGCTGTCCGCATCGGCATCGAGGAGCGCACGCTGCGCGAGGGCCTGCCGGGCTATTCCGACTATATGACGCGCGTGCGCTATCGCCTGCTGCCCGGCGTGTGGTGAGCCGCTATCCGGACCGGCTAATTGTCCAATTCCTTGTAGCGGCGGAAAATGCCTTGCTCGTTGAAGGGAATGCGGCGCTCACTTTCGAGATAGGCCTTGATGTTCGGCCGCGCGGCGACGCGGTCATGCAGGCCGACAAGGCCCGGGATATTTCCCTCGAACGCCTTCACGCGCTTGGGAAAGGCGTAGCGCAGCCCATCGACGATCTGGAACAGCGAGAGATCGACGTAAGTCAGCCTGCGGCCGGTGACATAGGCACCCCCATTGCCGGCGAGAAGCTCTTCGAAATAGCCGAGATATTTCGGCACGCGCTCGTCCCAAAACTCGGCCGTGCGCTTCTTCGCCGGCGCCTTCTGATCTTCATAGTACATCGAAGGCCCGAGCGGGTGATGGGTGTCGTGGATCTCGGTCACGAGGTCGGTGATGGTGAGCTGAAGCTGGTGCACCCAAAGCTTGCCCGCTTCCGTCTTCGGCGCGAGCCCATGACGGGCGCCGAGATAGAGCAGGATGTTGGCGGTCTGGCCGATGACGAGCTTGCCCGCTTTCAGGAACGGCGGCGCGAAGGGCGGCGTACCGCCATGCGCGTCCATCATCTTCATCATGGCGCTGGTGCCGCGCGCCCCCCGCGCGACGTCGACGTAAGCCGCCCCCGCCTCCTCCAGCGCCAGCCGCACATATTCGCCGCGGCCCTGGATCTCGGGCCAGTAATAGAGCTCGTATTTCATGGGAGGGGTCCGTGAGCGTGGAAGTGGTCGGACCAATGTAACATGCGGCCGAAGGTTCCGTGAGAGCGAGACGGAACGGCGGCACCACATACCCCGTCATTGCGAGCGCAAGCGAAGCAATCCAGAATCTTTCCGCGGAGACAGTCTGGATTGCTTCGCTACGCTCGCAATGTCGCGGGGAGAGAGCTGCGCGCCCTAACTCAATTCGCCGCGAAACAAAACAGCAGGCCGTCGCCGCCGGTGCTCTTCAGATCGGCCTGCGAGCAGCCGCCGTCAGGACCGCGCGAGGGGTGAGAGCTGTTCCAAGACTTTGACGGCTCGTCGTCGCGCAGGCCCTTACGATCGGCATGGCCGACGACCGCCGCGCCCTGCGTGCTCGACGTCCAATTCCTGCAGGTCTTGTCGTCGCCCGCGGCAAAAGCGGTGCCGTCCGGTTGCGATCCCGTGAGGATATCGTGCCGGTTCGGCGTGTCGCCGGCGCCGTTGATGACCTCGCCCTTCTCGCTGAGCGCTGTCTGCTTGGTGAGGTTATTGGCCGCGCCGTGCAGGTCGGCAACGTCCTTGGCAATCACCGCACCCTTGGCATTCTGCCACGGTCCCTTGCCAATGCGGTCCTTGGCATTGACGGCGGGCTTGCCGTCAGCGGCCTGCGTCGAGAGATAGGCGCGCCAGGTCTTGCCGCCGGCGCCGCCGGCCTGCGCCAGCTTCTGGCACTGCGCATCGGCTCCCTCCAGGCCGCCGAGATCGGCTCCCTTGCCCGGCCCGCTCGAAGTCACAAAGAAGGTCATGTCGGCTGACTGCGCCCACACCGATGGACTTGCGAAGACCGCGAGCGCAACGCCTGCTGGCACGATGACCCTGGCAAGAATGCTCATCCTATCCTCCCGATTGTTCCTGCGATTGCGCCTCGCTGGACGGTCTTTGATCCGCTGACATGAACCCGTCACGACAGACATTATTCCAGCGGCCATCCGCCGCACGCGCATCACCTCGAGCGGCGGCGCTCGACCGGTCGCCCCGAGGACCATGTCGATTAATTGCTTCCAGAGACCGTAGCGCCGGGCGAGCATACCAACGTGGGGCCGATCCTCAAGAGATCGCCCGGGAGGGGACGCGGGAGTCAGCTGCGGGGCCGTTCAGGGCGGCATCCGCGATCACATCGGGGCTGCCGCCGGGCGCGGCGCGAGGGGAGATCGTCATGCACTGGAACACCGTCCGCCCAATCGCGGCAATTGCCGGCTATGCCGCGCTTTGCTGCCTTGCCATCAGTCCGGACTCCGCCTCGGCCGCGGAATTGCTCAAAGCCCGGCTTGCGCAAAACCTCGGACCGATCTCCGGCCTTGCGATCGTTGCCAAATCGAAGGGGATTTTCGAAAAGAACGGACTGGACGTCACCGTCTCGAACTTCACGTCCGGCAAGCAGTGCCTGGACACCGTGATCGGGGGCGGCGCCGACATCGCGACGACGGCGGAGGCGCCGGTCACCGCTTCGGCGATGGCAAACCAGCCCATCGCCTTCGTCGCCGGCATGGAATATTCCGACCTCAAGACGGTCGTCGCGGCCAAGGCCGGCGTCAAGACCAAGGCAGATCTTCGCGGCAAGCGAATCGGATTCACTGCCGGCACCGGCAGCGAGGTCTACACGGCGACTTTGCTGAAGTCGGCGGGATTGACTCCCAAGGATGTCACCCTCGTCAACCTGCGGCCGCAGGAGATGCTACCGGCACTTGCAGCAGGAAGCATCGACGCGATCGACACTTGGGAACCCCACATCGCCAACGCCAAGAAGGCCCTCAGCGAAGCCGTCGCTGAGCTCGATACAACGGGCACTTACTCCGAGACGTTCAACATCGTTGTCATGAGGACCTATCTGGATGCCAACCCTGCGCTGGTTGAGAAGTTCATCGCCTCACTGATCGACGCCGAGGTCTGGATGAAAGCACACCCGGATGAAGCGATCACGGTCGTGGCGGACGCGGTCGGCATGAAGCGGGACGACCTCGCTCCGATCTGGGCCGACTATGTTTACCGGGTGCGTCTCGACGACCGGCTGATTGAGATTCTCAAGACCCACTCCGTATGGCGCCTCGAGAGCGGCAACCATCCTCCGGGAGCGGTGATGCCCGACTTCAGCAAGGTCGTCGTCGCCGAGCCGCTGAAGAAGGTCGACCCCGCACGCGTCACGCTCTCGTGGAAATAGGCACCCGCACAGCCATGCAGGACGGCACTTCAGCAGGACAAGAAATTGCTCTCCGCACCGACGGTCGCGGTCGGCGGCCGGATTCAGCTCGTCTTCGCCGCCTCAATATTCTGGTCGGGGCGCTTTCGCTTCCCCTGTTCGTCGGCCTCTGGGAACTGGTCTCCCGTTCCGGGGCCGTCAACATGGTGCTGTTTCCGCCGCCGACGGTGGTTGCTGCGGCCGTCCTTGAGTGGATACGAAGCGGACAGTTCCTTGGCGATCTGCTGGCCAGCCTCTTTCGCGTCACCACGGGGTTCATCGTGGGCGGCGCGCTCGGCATCCTGCTCGGTATCCTCACCGGCCAATTCCCTGTTATTTCGAGCTTGCTGTCCCCGCTATTCCACATCCTGCGGCCAATTCCGCCGATTGCTTTCGTGCCGATCGTTATCCTCTGGTTCGGCCTGTCGGAGGCGGGAAAACTGTTCCTCGTCGTATGGGGCGTGTTCTTCACGGTTTGGCTTTCGACCCACATCGGCGTGCAGAAGGTCGACCGCGGCCTGATTCGGGCGGCGCTGATGCTCGGCACGCCCCGGCGGCAGATGCTCCAGGAGATCGTGCTGCTGGGCGCGCTTCCCTACATCGTGGTCGGGTTGCGCACCGCCGTCAGCATCTCCTTTTACACGCTTGTCGCGGCCGAACTTGCAGGCGCTTTCGCCGGCATCGTCTACAGGATCGAGATTGCGCAGCAGAATTTGCAAACGGGCCAGGTCATGGGCGGGCTCGCAGCGCTCGGGTTGATTTCGTTCACTGCCGACCGGCTGTTTTCGGCTCTTGCGGAACGTACTGTCTGGTGGCGTTGATGTCTGGAGCTCGATCGACCATGAAACTGGCTCTGGCAAGTTCGCCAGCCTCCGTCGAATCGGCGCGGAAACAACCGGCCATTCAAGTCTCAGACCTGAGCATCGTTTTTGACACCCGCCGCGGGCAGACCATCGCGGTGGATCGCGTTTCCTTCGACGTGGCACCTGGCGAGTTCGTTTGCATCGTCGGGCCCTCCGGCTGCGGCAAGTCGACGGTGCTCAATACGATCGCCGGACTGGAGGTGCCGTTTGAAGGCGACATCCTGGTAGAGGGCTCGCGTGTCTACAGCCCGCGACCCGATGTCGGCATGGTGTTCCAGCAGCCGCATCTTTTCCCCTGGAAGTCTGTCCGCAGGAACATCGCCCACGGCCCCAGGATGCTTGGGAAGTCCAGGACGGAAGCGAATGCCATCGCCGACGATCTGATCGCGATGGTCGGTCTCAAGCGTTTCGCCGACGCATATCCGAACACGCTGTCCGGGGGCATGCAACAGCGCGTGGCGATCGCGCGAGCGTTGGCCAATCAGCCCCGCGTGCTGCTGATGGACGAGCCCTTCGGGGCCCTCGATGCGCAGACCCGGGCGGTGATGCAAGACAATCTGCTGGAGCTGCGCGACCGGATCAAGGCGACGATCGTGTTCGTCACGCATGACATAGATGAGGCCATCGTGCTGGCCGACCGTGTTCTCATCATGAGCGCGGGACCCGGCCGCATCCTGCGCGAAGTCGCGGTCAAGCTGCCGCGCCCGCGGTCGAGCTCTGTCATGGTCGAGCCAACCTATCTTTCCCTCAAGAAGGATTGTCTCGACGTCATCCGCGCAGAAGGGTTGCGGGCGTTCAATCAGTCGGACGCGAGCTGATCCCCCAGAACTTGGAAATCGCGAAGCAGCCCGCAGCGCGCTGGCATGGTTCTTGAATAATCGATGCCGGGTCTCACCGTGGAGCCGGCGATGCACAGGGCGAATAGCGCGATAGCGGCAGGCGTGATGCTGGCCGAGTCGGACAATCTCGTCAGACCGCTGCCCGGCTTGCTGGATGGTCTCAACCGGGCTGATTGCAATCGGCTGCGCGCGATCGGACGCGAGAAGGCCCTGGAAGCCGGCCAACTGGTTTGGTCTCAGGGCGACACACAGGCTGGGATCTACCTGATCAGCGAGGGACGCATACGCAGCTACTATGCGGCGCCGTCGGGGCGCGAGGTCACGCTCGCCTACTGGTTTCCCGGCAACTTCGTCGGCGGCCCCGATATATTCGGAACGGGCCCGCACATGTGGTCATCGGTTGCGGCCGAACCCAGCCTGTTGACGTTCATGCCGGGACTGGCGCTGCGGCGGCTTGCGCTGGAATCGCCGGCGATCGCCGTCGCCTTGCTGGATGCCCTGGCATTCAAGGCGCGATGCTATTCGGCGATGGCCCAGATGCTCGGGACGCGCTCGGTGACCGAGCGGCTGCATAGCCTGTTGATCTTCCTGTCGCATGTCTACGGCGTGAAGCGCGACGGCGAGGTTGTCATCGGGATGCCGTTTACCCACGGCGATCTCGCCAATCTCATCGGATCCACCCGCCAATGGGTGACAGTACAGCTCGCGCGGCTCCAGGAGGAAGGCGTGATCAGGTACGACAGATCCGTGATTTCGATCCTGGATCTTTCGACGCTCGAGCAAGAGATGGAATGAATTCCGACCTTCAGCCGCCAGACTTCAATTCGAACGCCGCTCGGCCTGCACTGGCCTCGAACCGCCGCGCCAGTCCGATCAGCGCGCGATCATGCCAGGCCGGCGCCAGCAGGGTCACGCCCATGGGCATGCCGTTCGACAATGTCGCGTTCGGGACCGCCACGCCGCAGAGATCGAGCAGATTGGCAAAGTACGAGTAGTAGCCGAGGCGATTGTTGAGGGTGATCGGATCGCGATCCATCTCCTCCAGCGTGAACGGCCGCGGTGCGGTCGGGACCACCAGCGCATCGATACCCGCAAAGATCGCCTCGGCGTCGCGGCGAAGCCGGTGCAGCCGGTGAATGGCACCAAATGTGTCGATCGCTGAATAGCCGGCGGCCGAGCCCAGCACGGTCCTCGTGACATCAAGCAGGGAGCCAGAATCGATGTCCATAAGCGAAGCGATGGCCGAGTGCCGCTCCGCGACCCAGGGTCCGCTGAACATCAACTCCCCGGCCTGGCGGAACGGCGCGAAGTCCACCTCGATCGCCGTTCCCCCGATCTGCGTGAAACGCTCGCAGGCGCGCTCATAGAGCTCGCCGCATTCCGGCATGCCGAAGCATTCGAGATCGGCGGCCGCAATGCGGCCGAACCGGAACGATGGCACCGCCCCGCTGGCGAAAGAAAAGGCCCTGGGCAGGCGGCTGTAGGGATCCTCGAAATCGAACCCTTCGATAATTTCGAGGATCGCCTCGCCGTCGCTGACGGTGTTGCAGAACACCGAAACGCAATCGATCGTCGGGCAATTCGGCACCAGCCCGCGTGATGACACCAGCCCAACGGTCGGCTTGATTCCGACGATGTTGTTGAAGCCGGCAGGTATGCGGCCGGACCCGCCGGTATCGGTGCCGAGCGCGAACGCGACGTGCCCGGCCGCGACGGCGACCGCGGACCCGGAACTGGAGCCCCCCGCAATATAGCGCGCATCGGCAACCGACGCGCAGGGGCCATAGGGCGAACGCGCGCCGGACAGGCCTGTGGCGAACTGATCGAGATTGGTCTTTCCGAGGCAAATTGCGCCGGCCGCGGTGAGGCGTTCGACACTGTGCGCGGAATGCCAGGGCGTGTAGCTGAACGCGGGGCATGCGGCAGTGGTCGGCATTCCCTCGACATCGATATTGTCCTTCACACCAAAGGGAATGCCGAGCAGCGGAAGATTTTCGCCCGTCCGCGCGCGCGCCACGAGCTTCCGGCATGCTTCGAGCGCCTCCTCCCGCGGGCGGAGATAGATCCAGCAATTGCGGTCGCGCTCGGCCTCGATCCGGTCATACGCCGCTTCGATCGCCTCCAGCGGCGGGGACGAATTCCTGGCAATGGTTTCGTGATTTGTCCTGGAGCGCGCGACAGACTGGCTCACCGAATATCTCCCTCTCTAACCGACAGGCGCGAAATTGCGGGAGCTCTGCGCGGGCAACAAGCAATTAAGTGCTTCGCGCAAAATGGTCGGCCGTATCAGGATATAAGCGGCTCAAAGAAAAAGGGCGCCGTGCCGAAGCACGACGCCCTTGTCTTTAATCTGCGTACGATCAGTTGGTCTGCTGGATCGCCGACAATTCCCAGCCGCTGCCCGGACGGCGGGCAAAGGTCCAGATCTCGGTGGCCTCGCCCGGCTGCTCGCTGCCGGCGACAACCGTACCGCTGTTGCGGTCTAGCGTCTTGTCGGTGAGGGCGAAGCGCAGCGCCACCGTGGCGTATTCGGTCTCGCCTTCGCGCCAGGCTTCCGCGAGGTCGCCCTGCAACAGCTTGACGTTGGTCACCTTGTTGACGACGTTGCGCGCGCGGTTCTGGCCGAGGTCCTGCTCGAAATAGGAGACCATTTCCGGCGTCGCGAGCGTGTGCAGCTTGGCCACGTCCTCGTTCGACCAGGCGGCCTGGACATCGCCGAGCAGGCGCTCGAACGCCTCATAGTCATCCGGCTTGATCTCGAGCGGCGCGTTGTTGGCGCCGCCGAAGCCGAAGCCGCCGAGACCACCGCCAAGTCCACCACCGCCGCTACCGCCACCGAGGCCGCTGCGATAGTTCGGCTGGGGTCCCTGACCGCTGCCTGCATCAGCATTGGCATAGGCCGCCTGCTGCGAGTGGCGGCGCTGCCACCAGGACATCGCCAGCCGCACCACCAACACCACGAGCGCGATCTGGATGATCAGGCCAATGATTGACGACAGGCCGCCGAGGCCACCGAACAGGCCGCCGCCGAACAGCATGCCGAGCAGGCCTGCGCCGAGGAAGCCGGCCGCAAGGCCGCCCATGAAGCCGCCGGCGCGGCCGAACAGGCCGCCACGCGCGGGTGCGGCGGCAGCCGAATTCATGCCGGCACCCGGCTGGGTATAGGTGCGGTTGAACTGCGAGGTCGAGCCCGGCGCGGTCGTGGTCGACGGCGGCGCCGAATAGGTGCGCGAACCGCGCGAACCCGACGACATGCCACCACCGACGCGGGCGTCGGCGGACGAAATCACCAGCGCAGTCGGCAGCGCAAGCGCCAGCATGACGGCGAGGGTCTTGAAGAGAGTGCGGGAGCGTTGCGAGAAAGTCATGTGCGTTTCCCAAATCCCCGGCATGGGGACGTGCTTCTAAGATGGGCAGACTTCCCGAAAAGTGAAGCCGGTTTCGGAACTTATGGCTGCGGCCCTCAGTCGCGGGGATGTGGCAAAAGCCCATATTTGGCGAGGGTTTGGCCGGGGAGCCGGAGGAACCGCGGTCGCGGGTTACCGGCGGGTTTACGACAGGAATGCCGCTTTTTCCTCGTCATTTCCAGGAACTCTCGCAAATCGACAGTGGTGGTCGCCCTCACCCCGCCTTTGCCATGGTCTCCTTCACGGCCGCCACGAGCTGGCTGAGCGTGAACGGCTTTGGCAGGAAGTCGAATTGCTGGCCTTCGGGCAGGCTCTTCTCGAAGGCGTCCTCGGCGTAGCCGGAGACGAAGATGAACTTGATGTCGGGATTCTTCTCGCGCATCGCCTTCAGCAGCGTCGGGCCGTCCATCTCAGGCATGACGACGTCGGAGACGACGAGATCGATCGCACCGCTCTGCTCCTCCAGGACCTCCATGGCCTCGACGCCGTTCTCGGCCTCGACCACGGTGTAGCCGCGCGAGCGCAGGCCGCGTGCGTTCAGCGCGCGCAGGCCCTCTTCGTCCTCGACGAGAAGGATGGTGCCCTGTCCGGTGAGATCGGTCCGCGGCTTGGCCTCCGCCGCCGCAGGTGCGGTCTCCTTCGCGGCGCCATTGGCCGCGCCGACCACCGCTGCGGGCTGCTCCTGCACCTCCGGCTCGGCGTGATGGCGCGGCAGGAAGATATGGAACGAAGTCCCCTGCCCCGGTTCCGAGTCGACGTAAATGAAGCCGCCAGTCTGCTTGACGATGCCGTAGACGGTGGAGAGCCCGAGGCCGGTGCCCTTGCCCACTTCCTTGGTCGAGAAGAACGGCTCGAAGATCTTGTCACGGATATCGGCGGGGATGCCTGTGCCGGTGTCGGCGACCTCGATCCGTACATAGTCCGCGGCCGGCATGCCCTTGTAGGCGAGCTTGGCCGCTTCTTCCGCGGTGACGTTGGCGGTGCGGATGATCAGCTTACCGCCGTCGGGCATGGCGTCGCGCGCGTTCACCGCGAGGTTGACGATCACCTGCTCGAACTGGGAGACGTCGACCTTCACCGGCCAGAGATCGCGGCCGTGGATGGTCTCGTGCTTGACCTTCTCGCCGATCAGCCGGCGCAGCAGCATGGCGAGATCGGACAGCGCATCGCCGAGGTCGAGCACCTGCGGCCGCAACGTCTGCCGCCGCGAGAACGCCAGCAACTGCCGCACCAGCGTCGCCGCGCGCGTCGCGTTCTGCTTGATCTGCATGATGTCCTGGAACGACGGATCGGTCGGCTTGTGCGCGTTCAGCAGGAAGTCGTTCGCCATCATGATGGCGGAGAGCACGTTGTTGAAGTCGTGGGCGATGCCGCCGGCGAGCTGGCCGACCGTCTCCATCTTCTGCGACTGGTTGATCTGGTTCTCCAGCGCGCGCCGCTCGGTGGTCTCGAGCATGTGCACGATGGCGGCTTCGGCCTCGTTCTCGGCCGCATCCACCGGCGTGACGAAGAACTGGCCCCAGCGCTCCTTGGTTCCCTCGAGCGCCACCTCGACCGGCGCGACGTCGGCCTGGCCCTCCGCGGCCTGGTTGATGGCCGTGATCAAAAGTTGCCGGTCGCGCGAATTGACCGCGCGGAAGATCGACTTGCTGGCGCTGTCGAGCCCGAGCGCCTGCCCGAGCTTGGCGTAGCGCGCGTTGGCGCGCACGACGTTGCCGCCGCGGTCGACGGTCGCGATCGCCATCGGCGTATGGTCGAAGAAGCGCATGAAGCGCACTTCGGCGGCGCGGTCGGGATCGCTGCGCTCGTCGCGGGCGCGGCTGATGACGAGCGTGCGCGACGGCCCCGGCGCGCCGTCGGCGCCGAAGGCGAGCTTGTGATAGAGCCGCACCGGCATGGTCTTGCCGGTGCGCATGCGCAAGTCGATGTCGAAGACTTCCGTCTTCACCTCGCCCGGCACCGCCACGATCGCGGTGAGCAGCGAGGCGCCGTCGCCGGAGACGATGTCGGTGAGCTTCAGCCCGCCCGAGCCGATCTCGGCAAGATCGTAGTCGAGCCAGTTCGCCAGTGTCGCGTTGACATAGGCAAGCTCGCCGGCCGGATTGACCGAGAAGAAGCCGCAGGGCGCGTGATCGAGATATTCGATCGCGTGCTGGAGTTCCTGGAACACGTCCTCCTGGCGCTCGCGGTCGCGGGTGATGTCGGAGATCGACCACACCGCGTATTTCGCCTCGCGCTTCCCGGTGCCGAGCGGGCGTACCCGCATGCGCAGCCAGCGGCCCTGGCTGCCGTCATGGCCTGAGATGCGCACCTCTTCCTGCTGCCGTTTTCCTTCGCGCGCGGCCTTCAGCAGGCGGAACACGGCTTCGGAGACGTCGGGGTTGCCGATGAAGACGCGTTCCACGGGCCGCACCTCCTGCGGTCCGCTGGCGCCGGTGAGCGTCAGATAAGCGGCGTTGGAATAGACCACGTGGCCGCGGGGATCGGTCACGGCCAGGCCGTCGAAGGCGTGGTCGGCAATGCGCCCCATCACGGGATCGTCGAGACTGCGGTCGACGAAGCGGATGATGCCGGCGGCGAAGGCGAACAGGTTGAACAGGCCGACCATCGCCAGCACGGCGAGGATGCCGAGGATATAGGGCTGCGCCTGCGCGCGCCCGAGCGTCATCAGCCCGACGGCGACGGCGACGAGGCCGGCGGCCACGAGCAGCACCAGCGCAATGCTGCCCGAGCGCGGCGACGGCTCGTGCGCCGCAACGGGCTCGCGTGTGAGGTCGTGGTCGGTCTCGGCAGTCATTTCAAGCTGGCACAGCCTGTCGGCAGAGAATCAACGCGCTACGGGGCGCGTGGGGTCCTCCCTGCCTGAATCGGACCCGCAGGCGCAAGGGTAGCAAGGGCGAAAGGTACGCTGATTCCCAGATTACGGCCATTTCCGGTACTTTTCGGGCATTTTATCCGCGTCCGGCGCCGAATCCCTGCTTCAGCCGCATGACGTAACCGATGACCTCGGCGACCGCATGGTAATGCTCGGTCGGGATTTCCTGGTCGATTTCGACGGTGGCGTAGAGCGCGCGGGCGAGCGGCACGTTCTCGACGATCGGGATGTCGTGCTCGCGCGCGATCTCCCGGATCTTGAAGGCGAGGTTGTCGACGCCCTTGGCGACGCAGATCGGCGCAGACATGCCGCGCTCGTAGGACAGCGCGATCGAATAGTGGGTCGGGTTGGTGATGATCACGGAGGCCTTGGGAACCGCCGCCATCATGCGCTTCTTGGAGCGCTGCTGGCGCAATTGCCGGAGCTTGCCCTTGATGTGCGGGTCGCCTTCGGACTGCTTGAACTCTTCCTTGATCTCCTGGAGCGACATCTTCTGTCGCTGGAACCAGCTGCGATACTGGAAGAAATAGTCGCCAATGGCGATGATCGCGAGCGCCGCGACCACTGCGCCGAGCAGATGAATGGTCAGGCTGGTGCTGGCGCCCAGCATGGCGGCCGGATCGAGCCTGACCATCGCCTCCATGCGATGACGCTCCGGCCACAGGACCACGGTCATGACCGCGCCGAGCACGATCAGCTTGCCGAGCCCCTTGAGGAAGTTCGCGGCCGCCTGCTTGCCGAAGATGCGCTTGAGGCCCTCGGCCGGCGACAGTTTGCTGAATTTGGGTTTCAGGGATTCGGCCGACCAGACCAGGCGATGCTGGAGCACGTTGCCGGCAATCGCCGCCAGCACCAGCATCAGCAGGGGCACGCCGATCGCCGCGAGCACGGCGACCTCGATCTGCTGCATCAGCGCGAGCAGAGCCCTGCCGTCGGTCTTGATCATCCAGGAATTGGCGAGCAGGTTGCGCATCGGCGTCACCAGCCCGCTGCCCACCGAGCCCGAGAAGGTGGAGACCACGAGCGTGCCGCCCGCGATCATGAACCAGGTGTTGATCTCCTGGCTCTTGGCGACGTCGCCGCGTTCGAGCGCCTCTTCGAGACGCTTTTGTGTCGGGTCTTCTGTTTGACTGTCGGGATCGTTGTCGTCTGCCATCGATCACCTATTTGAGCGGCATCATCTGGTGCATGACACCGATGAAATAGTCGAGATACGTGCCCATCATCGCGGTGAGCACCACGGCGAGCACCAGGAAGCCCACGAAGATCGACAGCGGCACGCCCACGAAATAGACCTGCATCTGCGGCATCAGCCGCGCCAGCACGCCGAGCCCGATGTTGAAGACGAGGCCGAACACCAGAAATGGCCCGGAAAGTTGCAAGCCCAGGCTGAACGCGGCGGCAAAGGCGCGCGTTGCCAGTGAAGCGACGTCGCCGCTCGATACGGTCTCGCCGGGCGCGAAGATCGTGTAGCTGTCGTTCAGAGCGGCGATCACCAGATGATGGCTGTCGGTGGCAAACAGCAGCGTCACCCCGAGCATTGTCAGGAAATTGCCGACCAGCACGCCCTGCTGTCCCTGTGTCGGATCGACCGAAGTGACGAAGCCGAGCCCCATCTGCTGCGCAATCACGGCGCCCGCGACCTGAAGCGCCGACAACGTCACGCGCGCGGTCGCCCCCAGCACGATGCCGATCACGATCTCATGCAGCATCATGACCAGCAGCGGCGCGATCGAGCCCATGTCGACGTGGTAGGCGTTGCGATGCAGCGGCAGGATGATCAGCGTGAGCAGCAGCGCGATCGCCAGCTTGATCCGCGTCGGAATGTTGGTCTCGCCCAGCCCCGGCAACAGCATCACCATCGCACCGACCCGGGCGAAGGCGAGCATGAAGGAAGCGGCGAGCGCCGGCAGCAGCGAGACGTCGATGCGCATGACGGGCGCATTGTGCCTCAGCCGCCGATGATTCGCGACGAGATCCGCATCATGTGGGAATGGAGTGCGTCGGCCATGAACGGCAGCGCCAGCAGCATCGTGGCGAAGATGGCCAGGATCTTCGGCACGTAGATCAACGTCTGCTCCTGGATCTGCGTC
Source organism: Bradyrhizobium sp. 604_D8_N2_3 (assembly GCF_051810765.1). NCBI lineage: Bacteria > Pseudomonadati > Pseudomonadota > Alphaproteobacteria > Hyphomicrobiales > Nitrobacteraceae > Bradyrhizobium > Bradyrhizobium sp. 604_D8_N2_3. Next base: position 6,154,649 of record NZ_JBPWPM010000001.1, read on the forward strand.
AGCGCCTGGAACAGCGACACGACGACGCCGACCACGAGGCCGACCACCATCAGCGGCGACGACACGATCACGATGGTCCAGATCGCATCACGCGCGACGTCGAGGGTTTCAGGTCCGGTCATGTGCTTTTTCTCACTGTGAGTTGTTCGTCATTCCGGGGCTCGCGAAGCGAGAGCCCGGAATCCATACTCCCGATCGTGGTTATGGATTCCGGGCTCGCGACGTTGTCGCGCCCCGGAATGACAGGACCGATCAGATCGGCATCTTCATGATGTCTTCATATGCCGCGATCACGCGGTCGCGGACCGAGACCAGCGTGGACACCGCGACGTCGGTGTCGGCGACCGCCGTCACCACGTCCATTACGTTGGCCTTGCCGGCGGCCATCGCCACGGTTTGGGCGTCGGACTTGCGGCCGGACTCCATGACGCTGCCGACAGCGTCTTTCAGGAGCGACGCGAAGGACTGCCCGCTCGCTTCGCTGCCCTTGCCGGCGCCGCTGTTCTCCAGCACGCGGGCGAGGTTGGCATAAGCATTGGCTGCGATTGTCGGTGATGCCATGGCTTAATTGTCCTGTTCAGCTCTTGAGGATGTCGAGCGTGCGCTGGATCATCCGGCGCGTCGCACTGATGATGTTGAGATTGGCCTCGTAGGACCGTTGCGCGTCGCGCATGTCGGTCATCTCGACCACCGAGTTCACGTTTGGATATTTGACGTTGCCGGTCGCATCGGCGGCCGGATTGTTCGGCTCGAATTTGGTGCGGAAGTTCGACTGGTCCGGCTTGATCCTGCCGAGGGTGACGACCTGCGCGTCGAGCGTGCGGTCGAGCGCGGAGGAGAAGGTCGGCACCTTGCGCCGGTAGGGATCGCCGCCTGATGTCTGCGAGGTCGAATCCGCGTTCGCGATGTTTTCGGAGATCACCCGCATGCGCCCGGCCTGCGCGCGCAGGCCGGAGGTCGCGATCGCCATCGAGCGGGCAAAGTCGCTGCTGTCATTCGCCATGATGCGCTTCCCTTAGCTCTTGAGCATGATCTCCGCGCAAACGTGTTCCGCGTTTGTCGCGAGGGAAAACCGCCCGCTCACTTTTCCGGACCATGCTCTAGCCCTTGCCGATCGCGGTCTTGAGCAGATGCAGGCTCTTGGAATAGAGCGAGGTCGCCGCCGCGTAGTCCATCTGGTTGCTGGCGGCCTTCATCATCTCCTCTTCGAGATTGACGGCGTTGCCCGCGGGACGGGTCTCGAAACCCGCATTCCTGTTCTGGTCAAAGCCCGAGGCCGCGCCGGATGGCGCCATGTGGGAGCCGCTGGTGCGGGTCAGCGCCAGGGGGCCCATCGAGCCGGTGACGGCGCCTGATTTGTCGAGCTTCGGCTCGACCAGGTCGCGTGGCCGGAATTTGGGCGTGTCGGAATTGGAGACGTTCTCGGACAGGACGCGCTGGCGTTCCTGGTGCCACTGCATCTTGGTGCGAAGCGCCGACAGCACCGGGAGGTCGTTGATGGACATCGTTGCGGCTCCTTCCGCCTCTCGGACCAAAGGCCCGAAGCTAGGCAGAATTTGCCGCGTGTATGGTTAACAGGTGGTTAAAGATGGCGTCGATGCATGTCCCTTGATGGAACACCATTTTGCGCCCCCCGTGATTCTACGCATCCAAAAGCGGCATTAACCCAACCGTTTGGCGGGCCATGCACAGGCCAAGAAGTCGTTTTGGATCGAGCGATTCATAGGTTATTAAGAGCTGGGGACGGCAAAACTTGCCGTGGGACGTTAAGAAATCGCAGTTTGGGGCATCCCACGCCGATGGTTGGCGCGTCTGACCATGGGCACGAGAAAAGCGCCATTTGTCGGGGACAAGTATGCAAGGCAGCCCAATCACCTTCATCGTGGCGTTCATCGTCGTTCTGGCGTTGATCGGCGTCGCCGCATGGTTGGTTCGCCGATTCGCCAGCAGCCGGCTCGGTGCCAACACCCAGCGCGGCCGGATGCCCCGGCTTGCCGTGATCGATGCCGCCGCGGTCGATGGCCGGCGCCGCCTGGTGCTGGTCCGGCGTGACAATGTCGAGCATCTCCTGATGATTGGCGGTCCCACCGACATCGTCGTCGAGCCAAATATCGTGCGCGCCGCGCCCGGCCGCGACCAGCTTCCGCAGCGTTCCAATGCCGCCGAGCCGCCGCGCCTTGCCCCGATGCCCGATACCAGCAGCTGGACCGACGAAGCTCCGCGGCCCGAACTGCTCGATCATCCCGAACCGCAAATGCCCGAGCCGCCGCGGCCGCGTCCCTCCTTCGCCGACGAGGTCCGCCGGCCCGCTCCCGCACTGGCCGAGCGTCGCAACGAACCGCCACTGGCCGGCTTTCCGCCTGAGCCGATCCTGCCGCCGCGCCCCGAGCGCGAGTCACGCCCCGAGCCGGTTCCGCCGCGCATCGCCCGCAACGAGCCTCCGCTGATGCCACGTCCCCCGCGGCAGACCGAGCCGGTGAAAGTGCCCCCGGTGCGGGCCGAGCGCGCGGCCGCGCCACCGCCTCCCCCGCCCGTGCCGCAGGCTCCGCCCGTTCCGCCGCCGGCCCCCGCTCCTGCCGCGCCCTCGAACGCCGAGCAGAATCTCGCCGAGATGGCGCAGCGTCTCGAAGCCGCACTGCGCCGCCCCGCCGGCGAGACGGTCGCGCCTCCGGTTGCGCCCGAGCCGCCCGCGCCGCCGCCGCCCCGCGCCGCGCGCAGCGAGCCGCCGGCACCCCCGGCTCCGCCCGCAAAGCCGGCCGCGGAGAAGACCAGCTTTGAAAATCTCGAAGACGAGATGGCCTCGCTGCTCGGCCGTCCGAAGCCGTCTTCGTGAGGCTGCCGGCCCTCCCGCGTAGAGTTGTTTTTCTTTCTGTTCTGATCGCCGCGGCTTCGCTCGCGATGCCTGCGCATGCGCAGGACATCAGCATCAATCTCGGCGGTCAGGGGGGCGGCGTCACCGAGCGCGCGATCCAGCTCATCGCGCTGCTCACGGTGCTGTCGATCGCGCCGTCGATCCTGATCATGATGACGTCATTCACGCGCATCGTGGTCGTCTTGTCGCTGCTGCGCACCGCGATGGGCACGGCGACCGCGCCGCCGAACTCGGTGATCATCGCGCTCGCGATGTTCCTCACCTTCTTCGTGATGGGACCTGTCCTGCAGAAGTCCTACGACGAGGGCATCCGCCCGCTCGTCGCCAACCAGCTTGGCGTCGAGGACGCACTCCAGCGCGCTTCCATCCCCTTGCGCGGCTTCATGCAGAAGAACGTGCGCGAGAAGGACCTCAAGCTGTTCCTGGATCTCTCCGGGGAGCCGCCGCCGGCCACGCCGGATGACCTCGCCCTGCGCATCCTCGTCCCCGCCTTCATGATCTCCGAGTTGAAGCGCGCCTTCGAGATCGGCTTCCTGCTGTTTCTCCCCTTCCTGATCATCGACCTCGTCGTCGCCTCCGTGCTGATGTCGATGGGCATGATGATGCTGCCGCCCGCAACGATCTCGCTACCGTTCAAGCTGATCTTCTTCGTGCTGGTCGATGGCTGGTCGCTGGTGGCGGGAAGCCTGGTGCAGAGTTACGGGAGCGGATAACTGCGGCTCCATCCGCCGTCATGCCCCGGCTTGCCGCCTTCGCTGAAGCTTCGGCGGCCGGGCGAGCTTGTGGCCCGGCGTAGCCTTGGCGGAGCCGGGACCGAGGCATCCAGTACGCCGCGGCCTTTCGATTTCATCACTGCGGTCTCTGGAATACTGGATCGCCCGATCAAGTCGGGCGATGACACCGAGAACGTGGCGTACAGTGAGACGGCGTCGACAGCGCCCCTACCCCTTCACGTCATACTGCTTGCTGAGGTGATCACCGATCTGCACCAGCATGGCGACGCTTTCGGGGAAGCCCGGCTTATCCGTCGCGGCCTGGTCGGCATCGGCGCGGAATTCCCAGCTGTCGCCGTCGCGGACAATCGAGATGACGAGGTCATCCGGACCATCGGCATGGACCTTCAATTCGGCCCGCGCCATGGCGATGAGTTCGGCTTCAGTCTTGGCAGGCTTGCTCATATCGACGCTCTCCCGGCATGAAGACGCGCAGGTTGCCGCTTCAACGGGCACCTGTCGAGAGGCCTCGTGGTAGCAGGGTTCCTACCGCGTCATCTTGATCTGCCGCACGACGGGGATCGTGGGCAGCGAGCCGGTGTGGTCGGCCTCGTCCTTCGCTTGCGGCGAGGCCGGCGCGCGGGCGGTTGCGTCGGGGAAGCGCTGCTTCATCTCGCGCAGGAAGCCGTCGAGCGTGTCGACGCTGGCAGCGAGCTTGGCGATCTCGGCGAATTCGGCGCTGGAGGACGCTGCCGGCTTGCTCGCAATGTCGAAGGCGACCCGGTCCGCACTCTCGCTCATCAGCGGCGCATATTTCTCGCGGAAGCGCGACAGGCCGATCGAATCGTCGGCGAGCGCATAGCCGACGGCGGCGCGGATGATGTCGCTCTTCTCGACCGCGTTGAGTGGCTTGAAGTCGCGGAAGCGGTCGCCGTAATAGAGCTCGATCTGCTCGGCGGATTCGCGCCAGCGCCGCGCCGCCCAGAAGATGTCGGAGCGCAGGCGGAGCACCTCGCGTCCGGAAACGTTGGAGACGATGTCGAGCGCGAGATCGTGGCGGCCGACGTCGCTCTGCGCGCGCGCCTCCAGCAGCAGCCGCTGCTGCCGCAGCTCGCCGGAGAGATCGCTGATGCGGCTCGCGCGCAGCGCCGAGATCGCCATGTCGGGCTTGCGGTTGGCGAGGTAGATCATGGACAGGCGCGCGGCGACCTGGGCGCGGGCTGCGCCTTCGAGGCGATGGTCGACCTGGTACTGCAACAGCTCGGCGGCCTGGTCGAGCAGGTCGATCGAGGCGAGACGGTCGGCGAGGCGGCGGATCAGCTCGTCGCCGCGTCGGCCGATCGGCGTCAGCTCGCGGAACTCGTAGAACATCCCGAGCGCCTCGACCGGCGGCAGCTCGTCGCCCTTGGGCCCCAGGAAGATCTGCGTGAACAGGTCGGAGGCGAGGTCCTGCGCCTGACGCGAGGCCTCGGCGTTCGGCTGGAGCCTTGTCGCGGTGCGCGCCGCCCTGAGCGCGTCCCGGTAGCGCCCGTTCTCGGCATATATCTGCGACAGCATCTGGAGCGTCTTGACCTCGATCGAGTCGCCCCGCCAGGTCATCGACAGCGTCTCGAGCTCACGCAGCGCGTCTTCCTTGCTGATCTCGTCGCGCTTCTGCCGCAGCGCCACTTCGAGCTGCTTGGCCTCGGCCGCCGCCTGACGATCGTTCGAGGCGACCGCGAATTTGTAGTCGTCGAGCGCGTCCTTGTCGTGGCCGAGCGCCTCGGCGAGCCGGCCGCGCAGCACGGCGAAGCCGGGCGCCGCCTCTGGCGATATGCCGACCACCTCGATCTCGCTGCGGCGCTTGGAGGCGCCGGCATAATCCTTCACCTCGAGCGAGGCGCGCATCGCCTCCATCGTCACGATGCGCTGGATGTCGATCGGCAGCGAGGCGATGGCGAATTCGACGTTCTTGAACTTCTCGCGCGCATCCGCCCACTTGCCCTGGCGCGCATAGGCGAGCGCCTTCCAGAGCTGGGAATCGTGGCTGTTGCCGATCACGGGATTGGCGAGGTCCTTCAAGCCCTGCGCTGGCCGGCCGATCAAGATGTTCGCGATCGCATGCATGATCAGCGCGCCGCTCTCCTCCTTGTTGAGGGGATCGGCCAGCATCAGGTCGGTCACCGACTTGGCTTCGTGGTACATGGCGCGCGACATGTAGAACTGCGCAAGATCGAGCCGCGGCAGCGAGCGCTGCGCAGGCTCGACGGCCGCGATCGCCGTGATCAGACTGCCCTGGCGCGTCCAGAAATCCTCCGACTGGCCCTTGCGCCAGCCTTCCGGACTGAAGACCGGCCGCACCGCGGTCGGCGCCCGCTCGGCGGAGATATCGACCGGCGACAGCGTCAGCCCGCCCTTCTTGCCGAGAATGACCTTGTCGGATCCGACCTCGACGCCGACCTCGTCGGAGTTCGGCCGGATCGCGATGCCGTGCGCGGATTCCAGCAGCGAGAGATCGACGAGATCCTGCCGCTTGATGAAGCCACGCACCGGCCGCTGCCCGGTGACGACATAGAGCGTGTCGCCGGCGTCCGGATCGGTCAGCTTGTGCAGCAGGCCCGGATTGGCGAACGGGATCGCTATATTGGCGAGCGCGGGGTCGGTGATGTTGCGCGACATCATCAGCGGCAGCGGCGTCGCCTGGATCTTGTCGGCGAGCGTCAGGAGCCAATTGGTCTCCTTGCCGACCTCCTCGCTCGTCAGCGAGTAGACCAGCGGCCGGGTGAGACGGATGCGGACCGCCTGCCCCTTGTCGAGCGGCATGCGGCTGACCTCGCCGATCATCGCACCGCCCCGACTGCGGATCGCCTCGACGTCGATCGGCTTCGGCGTATCGAACACCAGCCACACCGTATCGCCGCGGCGGAACGCCGCCGCAGGCGTTGCCACCTGAAGGGGGAAGATCACGCGCAAGCCATCGCTGTCGCGGCGGACATCGACGCTGGCCACGGTGGGCTGCGGCGCGGCCGGCGCCTCGGCAGGTGCGGCCTTGACGTTGTCCTTGACCGGCTCTTTCGCAGCCTCCTTCACGACCTCCTTGGGCGCTTCGGACACCGCGGGCTTGGCGGGCGCGACCACAGCTTCCGTTGCCGGCGCCGCAGGCTTCGACACGTCCTTGGGCGGTTCCGCAGCATGCGGTGCTTCGGCCGCGGGGGCCGGCGCAGGCTTCGGTGCTTCGACCGGCGGCATCGCCGCCTGAGCTTCCGGCTTCACCTCGGGCTTGGCTTCGATCTTGGCTTCGATCCTGGCTTCGCGCGCGATCGTCTCGGACGTCGGCGGCGCGATCTCGCGATGGACCTCCTTCGGCTTCTCGGCCGCCGGCTTTTCCGGAGCCGGTCCATGGCCTTGGGCCGCAGGCTTCGCCTGCGCGATCACCGCCTCAGCCGTCGCGGCGGTCTTGCCCTTGTCGGGCTGGAAGGAGATGTCGACGACGTAATTCTTCTCGTCGCGGAAGGAGTGCACGTCCGAATCGCCGATCAGCGCGATCTCGACACTGGTCTGGTCGATGTCGGACTTCTGCTTGATCGAGGCGACATTCGGGGGCGCGGCGACGACGGCGTCCGCCAGATCGAAATTGAGGCCGGCATTGAACGCGAGCGTGAGCTTCTGCTCGTTGAGCACGGAGGACACACCGACGCCGTCGGGCATCTCGAACACGAAGCGCACGAAAGTCGGCTGCACCGAGGCGCGCACGCGGATCTGCGGACGCTTTTTGGTCTCTGCCGCGGCGCGCTGGGCGCGCAAGGCACGTTCGGCGACACGCGCACGCTCGGCCAGTTCCTTGACCACGTCCATGGGCAGGCTTGGCGGCGGCCCCGTCCAGCCCTCCGGCAAGAGATCGATGAAGGTGCGCTCGCCGGCGTTCATGGTGTTGACGGTGACGCGCCGCGCCAGCGACAGGCGGATGGCGCTGCCGTCGGGATCGCGGCGGGCAGAATTGACGTAGTCGGGCGCACCTTCCGGAACGCGATCGACGGGAACGTCGACCGCCCGGTCGAAGCGAATGATGAGAATGGAGCCGGCCGTCGTCACCTCGGAGGGAACGTCCTCGCCGAGCTTGATCACCAGACGGGCAAAGCCGCCACCGGCCGAGAAAGTCGCCTCGCCCCGGACCACATCGGCGGCGCGGGCGGGCGCACCGAGGCCGATGAGCAGGCAGGCCGCCAGCACGGGCGCCTTGCGGACATGGCGCGACAGCCCCCGCGCCAAAGCGCGGGCTCGCGACAAAAATCCAGCGGCAGCCTTCTGCGCCATTGGCGGCGTTTCTTCCAATTCGGCGGTCCATGCCGGCACTGGCGCCGGCCCGTGCCGTCGACTGTAGGTTTTGCCAATTAAGGACTTGTTAATGCTGTAATGACGAATTCACCCGGCACAGTGCGTCGCGACGCCTGCTTGCGGGCTCGGGCGTTCGTGCTTCGAAATCTGGAGAGCAAGTGGTTAAGGAGGTGTTAACCCCCCCTTTGTTCGCACCCGTCAGGAATGCCAATCAAACCCCGCGATTAGCCGGCAAGGAATTCAACTTGCCTCGCGCTTCGCGAATTGACTGCAAGGTCAATCGCTTTTCCGAGATTCGGCTCTCGATGTACTCACGCTCGAGATCGGTCAACTGTGTGTTCAACAACCGCTGATAGCGGCGAATGCTATCGTCGTGAGCTTGAATGAGCGCGAACCTTGCATCCATATTCACCTCCGATTCGTTCCGCCTCACCGAGCCAACTCAGTCGTAATCGACGCCATAACGCGCGAACTCGTCGCCGATGTTCTTCTGAATTGTCCTTGCAGTCGAAATGTCAGATTTTCCGCCGATCGCATCGCCTTGCTTCAGCTTGGCAAGCCCGCGACCAAAAAGCGCGCTCGCCAATTCGGGGGCGACTCGCAAGGCAGCATTGTAGTCATCGATCGCCGCACCGAACTCACCCATCTTCAGGTGGATCAGCCCACGCGAGTCGTACACGGCAGCGCTGGTCGATCCCGATTGAAGCGCTCTGTCGCAATCCTCCAGCGCTTCTCGCGAGGCGCTGAGAACCGCGCGGGTCCAACATCGTCCGCTCCATGCCGCCCGCGAGGCGGGCTGGAGACGGATTGCCTCGTCGTAATCATGCGCCGCGCGCTGGTGGTCGTTTTTCTTCAGATAGGCTCCGGCGCGGTTGACGAAGGCAGCGCCATAGCCGGGATCGAGCTTGATCGCATCATCAAAGGCTTCGATCGCGAGCTCATATTCACGTCTCCTCAAGTGAGCCACGCCGCGGTTGTTGAAGGCCTTTGCGTATGTCGGATTGAGTGCGATCGACTGATCGAAGTCGCTGATGGCGCTGTCGTAGTCGCCCTTTGCCGTGTAGGCGTTGCCGCGATTGTTATACGCGATTGCCAGAGCTGCCGACGAATCTGGACGCGCCTGTATGAAAGTCGTGCAGGCGCCGATCCGGGCATCGAGCGAGGTGGTACCCGTCCCGTTGCACAGTTCGATATTGCTGAGATAGCTGTCCTTCACGCTGGAGTTCTGGGCCACGACCGGCAAGCCGACCAACATCAGGACGACAAGCGCCAGTCCGCCTTCGGCAACGGAGGATCCTGGTTTCATGTCAGGCTCCCGATCTTCTGAGATCTGGCGATTGCACCGGCTGGGACCAATTCTCTAGCAGCCGCGGCAGATGTTCAGATTGAGCCTTTGCTCGGCCCTTTGCTCGGGTTGGCGTGGCCCCGCTGCGCCGGGCTTCTTCGTATATTTGGTCTTGCCCTCTTCGATCAGAGTGGAAAACCTGGTGGTTCCGTCGTCCGAGATTTCGACGTGAGGTGTGGTGCCTCGAATGCCCATCGTCGCGACCGGCGTTTCGATCTTCATGTCACCGGTCTTCGCAACCTGGCCGGCAACAAAAACGAACGTACCCTTGGTCAGGTTGAAGGCTGTCGAATTGGACTTTCCACCCGGCTCGTAGACGTATTCGTCCAATGTCATGCGGGCGTTGCTCGACAAGTTGAACGAAGTTCCATCGACGAAATTGATGCCGACCCGACTGTCGGCACCGGTTCGAACCACATCGCCCAAATAGACGGGATCACCGACTTTCGTCTGGATGGATTCGGCCCCGACGTTTGCCTGGACAATGGCGGCGCCCGCATGCTCGATGATGACCGAGCCATCGGCTGTCACAACTTTCCCGATTGGCTTTGACGACGAGTCCAGCACGGCACGCCGCGGAGAATCGTCCTGCGCCTGAACCGGGCGGGGTGACGAAGCGGCCAGCGCAAGCACGAGACCTGCCACGAGAACAATCGCTGCACGAGCGCCCATGGCTTCCTCCTTTTCGAAGATATGATCCTCGAGCATCCGAACGGCTCCGACAGCGCTGGCGAAAGCCATCGGCGATAATGGCAGACCAGCAACAGCAAACCACGACAGCCAAAATGGTTATTCCGGGGTAATCCGAATGGCTGATCGCCGTGTCCAAAAGAGTCACTATCCGCGCCAGGCAATTTCAAACAGCTTTTAGCGCTGAAAGCGGTACCGTCGGGCGAAACGTCAGCAATTCTGCCGTGATCAGCTTGGGCGGAATTCTCAGAAACGACAACTTTTTAGCGGGCATAGCTGAGGTTGCCGGCACAAAATTGTTCCCGATCGCGTGACGCGGCAAGCCGGCCAAGACGCGGCGGCATAGGGCGACGCCTGAGGCCGACCGCTAGGGCAATCGAGGTTGAAAAATGGCCGTCACGTCCACTGCAGAGCACGGGGGCGAGCGCGAAGCCGCTGCGGGCCTGCATCGCCGCGTGAAGACGGCGAATGTACCCGCTATTCAATCTCATGAGCGAGCCTCTGCCGGCCGTTTCAGGATGCTGTCGCTCACGGCATTGCTCTTCTCGATGATCAAAGAGGTCAGGGCCGCAGACCCGAACGCAACGTTCATGGACGACGATACGATTACATACAAGGACTTTGCACACGGCACGTTCGAGCTCACGACCAAGGAATCAATCCCGCGGCACATCATCGTCGAGGACCCCGGACAAACGGTCGTGCTGAGCAAGGTCGGGTCCGGGCTTACCGTGAATCAGCTCGACAACAGCGCGACCCGCATGGAGGAGCTGCGGGTGGCCCAGCAGGAGGCGCTCGAAAATTTCTCGAAGGGATTTGGCAAGAACGGGTCCGGCACGCCTCCGTTCGTCGAATCTCTGCCGCTGGAGCCGATCAATTTCATAGCGCCCGCGGCGCCAAGCGCACTGCTGCCGTTGCAGCCGATCATCGTCACGGTGCCCGACATCATCACGCCCGTGCGGACGCCGCCGATCTTGAATGTGCAGGCGGGCCCGCTTGAACTCGACACGGTCGCGTTCGACGTCTTCGCCGCAACGAGGGGAACCTTCAGCGCCAGCAGCTCCAGCGCCGCGCTGACTTTCGGCATCAGCGGAGGCGCTACGGGCGCTACCGCGCTGGAGGGAGCGATCTACGACGTATCGAAGACCAGCTCTTATGGCACGCTTTATCTGAACAGCTCGACTGGCGCCTATGCCTTCGTTCCCAACAGTGGCGCGATCAACGCGCTGAAGACGCCGACCACCGATAGCTTTGTGATCACCGTGTCCGACGGGTCGCTTTCGGCTCAACAGGCCTTCACGATCAACATCAACGGCGCCGACGACGCGGCGATCATCTCCGGCACGACGACCGGCTTGTCAATCGAATCCGGCGGCGTCGCCAATGCCGCATCCGGCCCACCTGTCACAACCGGCCCAACTGTCACAACCGGCAAGCTTTCGGATATCGACGTCGACGACCCCGCCAACACTTTCTCGGCCGTCAATTCCCCGACGAAGAGTGCACACGGCTACGGCACTTTCACCATGACCGCCGACGGCGTCTGGAGCTACACGCTCGATCAATCCAACAGCGCAGTGCAGGCTCTGAACGTCGGCAAGACGCTGACAGACACCTTCACGGTGACCAGCATCGGCGGCACCCCGCAGTTGATTACCATCACGATCAACGGCGCCAACGATGCTGCCATCATTTCCGGGACGACGACCGGCACCGTGACGGAAGCCGCATGTTGGAAGCCCGGGACTCCGATCGCGACCGGCAAGCTTGCAGATACGGATGTCGACAATACTCCCGACAGCTTCACGCCGGTGACCTCGCCAAGGGCGAGCGACCATGGCTACGGCTGCTTCCGGATGACGGCTGACGGCGTCTGGACCTACACGCTCGATGACACCAATTGCGCCGTCCAGGCGCTGAACGCCTACGACACCCTGACCGACACCTTCACCGTGACCACCGTCGACGGCACCGCGCAGGTGGTGACGATCACCATCCACGGCACGAACGATCCGGCCATCATCCACGGCTGCATCACCGGCTCGGTGACCGAGCCCGATTGCAGGGAACACGGCAAGCCGACGGCGAGCGGCAGACTGACTGACACCGACGTCGACAACACGCCGAACACATTCACGCCGGTCACTTGTGCGACACGGAGCGCGGGCGGCTACGGCGCTTTCACGATGACCGCCGCCGGTGTGTGGACCTACACGCTCGACACCACCAACTGTGCCGTGCAGGCGCTTCCTTCCTGCGAGACTTTGACCGACACCTTCACGGTCACGACCATCGATGGGACGGAACAGACCATAGCCATCACAATCCACGGCGCCGACGATCGCGACCATTTCGGCCACGCGGCAGCTCTCAATGCCGCCGATCCGCCCCACGCCACCGCGCCCCCCGAAGACAATGCGGCTGCGAGAGCCTTTGCCGCCGGTCCGACGGTGGCTGCGAGCACCCATGACGCGAACACGGATGGCATCGGCGCCTCCGGCGAAAGTCCGGATCATGGCAAGATCGGCACAAACGGCGGTCGCGACACCTCTCACGACGGGCACGAACAGACCCTTCTTGCCGGCGGCTCCAGAGACGATCATTTCGTCTTTGCCTCGACGTCGAATTCCAGTGCAGCGCGCCCTGATATCATCTCTGGTTTCAAGGCAGACTCTGAGCGGGGCGACCTGATAGCGCTCGGCGCGCTCACCCTCTCCGTTCTGGCACTCGACCCCTCCAGCACGACGGTGCCCGCACATACGATCGCCTGGCTCTACGACAGCTCGGCGAACCAGACCATCGTTTACGTCAATCCGACGGATCAAAGCCTGAGCATCGGCGATTCCAGCCTGGTGGAAGTCCATCTCGATGGCTTCTCCACCGTCCAGACGTCGGATTTCATGCTCGCGCTGGAAACGTCGGGTCATGCGATGGCAGCCGAGCCGGCCAATCTCGAACCGGGCGCGGACAACGACGCGACCGGTAGCCCGACGACGGCGGCCAGCCTCTCATCGGGCGAAATCGTCCATGAGCGAGCCGCCCTGATCGACGGAGACGGGCCCGGGCAAGCTGCGAAGGCGAGCGGGTGCAGGTTAGATGTCGATTGCGAACGGGTTGTCCGGGTCGGGCACACCCAGTTCGTTCAGCCCGACGATGCGAACACGCGATCGGACGCGCCAACCGGCGAGAACGTGGCCTCCGCGGTGAGCCACGTGCAGCCCGTCAACCAGCTTCATCCCACGGCAGTCGCGGAGAATAGGTTCGTATTCGACAAGTTGACACCGTTCGACAACGGCAAGGGGATCGCGCCCGCTCCAGAGAGCGTGGCCGCCAAGGACAGCGGCCCGGTCACGCCGTCCACGGTCGACCCAAGCATGGAGTCCGGCCCAGACTCCATCGAGACGTCACACCACGAAAATCACTTGCGCGAGCATCATCATGGGGACCCGATAGCCGAGAACGGCCTTCCTCGAGTTGCTTCGGTTCACCTCGGGGACTCATTTCATTTCAAGCAGCACGGCTCTGACGGTTCGGGTGACATTGCGCCCGCGCCCTGGCACGCGGCGGTCGAACCCTACGCCATCAAGGATGGCGCTTTGCATGGCCACCATTCAGAGCTCAGCGCAGGATGGGACGATCCTTCGGACCCGTCCGGTCATCACGAACATGCTGGCGTCGTCCACGGATTCGGGGCGGCGTCGATGCCTGAACCGTCCCCGTCGCATATTGATCCGGCTCACGGTGCAGGCTCAGCTCACGCCCACGTGCCGCACGATCTCATCGTGTGATGTCCACAGGGCAACTGGATCTTCAGTGTTGTTTTCCCGTGCCATCCGATGCGGCGGAGCTGTCCCGCTCGGGACAAACATCGTCAGTGTCGCCATCCCCTTCTTGCGGCGGCAATGCATGCTGATGGTCAAGCGCGGATGTCCAGGCCAACGTCATCGCCGCGATGAGCAGCCGATTGACGGCTTCGATTGCGCGTTCTGCTACGGACGAGTAATTCATGGCTTCCGCCCGCGCGGCTGATTGCCGCTGGCGGGAGCCTAGGACGAACTCGCCAGCACCAGTGTACTCCAGTTCACAGTTGCACGCGTCAACTCATCGCAGCCTCAGAAGATGCCGCTTGCTTCAGCTGCATCTGCAACGCGAGCCGACGAGCTTCGTGCGGCAAAGACGTCAAGCTCGCGGCGCCCCCCACTCCCCGGCGCGTTTGATCTGCGTACTTGGTTGCCAAGTAGGCTCGCACAACCTCAGAGGTGTTGCGGTCCATCAACGACTCTGAATCAAATGTGATCATTGCGATGCGAATGCGATTGGTCAACTTTTTTGGGGGAGCAATCAATGAGCGGAGAAGCCAACTGCATTGTATGTAGCCAGGCAAGAGCGGTCGTAGCCGTCTTTCCAATCGCGCGGGGCTATGCACTAAAGGTATACGAGTGTTCCTGCTGCCACAGCACCCTTCATCTCGTGACTCGCACGACGAAGGCTGCGCTGATCAGGCAGCACTGCGAGACCCTCCTTCCCGTCGAGAAGCCGCTGAGCGCGACGGGTCCCAGGGTTCAACAGCGGTTCGCGCACTAGACACGCAAGGCGTCTAGCCGCGTACAGGCCGAACGACCGCGCGATTGCGCGCGGGCTGCCGCAGCCCGCCGCGCCTCCGGAGCCTTCAATTCGGCTTTTGCGTCGGCTTGCCGTCGATCTTGGGGAGATCGCCGGCCGCGGCCGATTGATCGCCGCCGCCATTGGCCCGGCGGGCCATCTCGACCGTCAGCCGTTCGGCGGCCTCCGGCGACATCACGCCCATGATGTCCGACATCTTTCGCGGGGCGATCTGCGAGGCGATCTCGATCAGCACGCCCATCTCGAGCCGGTCGAACACCCGTGCCGCGTCCTTGGGCTTCATGCCCTCATACATGGTCACGAGGCCCTTCATGCGCTGGGCTTCGGCCGCCTTCTGCTCGGCCTGGGTCGCGGAGATGCGGGATTCCACCGCCTTCATCTCCTCGACCTTGTTTTCGATGCGCTTCTCGGCCGACTTCAGCAGGCTCTCGCGGATGTCGATCTCGCGCTGGCGGGACTCGATCTCCTGGCGGCGTGCCTGCAAGCGCTCCAGGATCGCGCGCTCGGAGGCCGAGACCTGCGGCTGGGCCTCGTCCATCTTGACCACAGTGCCCTCGGGCTTGGTCTCGGGCGCGGCGGGCTTTGGCGCCTCCTTCGGCGCGCCGTGGGTAGATCCCGTGATATCGGGGTCTTCCCGCCCCGTCGGAAAGTTCAGATTCTCCTGCGCCCAGGATTTCTTGATCTGGCTCGGCTGGTAGTCGAAGACATAGCCGCCATTGATCACGAGGCCCACGACCTTGAGCGTGGCGAGCCCTGCGACGGCGACCAGGACGACTGGAATGACGCGGATGTTACGAAAGGACTTCATACCCTGACTTTATGCCGCAAGGCCGTTGGATCGTCGGCGCTCGGAGAAGGCTTCGGCCGCAGCCGCCACCGCCTTCGCCGATGAGGGCTTGGCCGCGGGCACCGCGGCCGCTTCCGGGCTCGCCGCAGGGCGCGCGGCGATTGCAATCTTGGACAGGCGCCGCACCACGTTGTCGGCTTCGCCGAGCTGCTTGTAGAGCTGGTCCGACATCTGCGTCGCCGCCGCCAGCTGGCTGCCGAGGTTCTCGTTGACGTCGCGCACCGCGAGCTTCAGCCCGCCGATCGCGCGCTCGGCGATCTCGGTGGCGGTGATCAACTCGCCGATGACCGCCTTCAGCGAATGCTCGTCCGCCTTCAGCCGCGTCAGCCGCTTGTTGAGCATGACACAGTAGACGATGGTCAGCATCAGCAGGATAGCCACCAGCGTCTCGATCGCCATTCCCAGGGAGTGGTTCATGGGGCCTCCATCATCTTGTTCTGCTCGTCCACCTTCTCGAACATCGCAAGTGTCGTACTTGGCTTGCGCAGGGGTTTCGTCACCCGTATCGCGACGCGGTCGCCGACCCGGCCCATCCGCCCCTCGGTCAGGGTGACGTCGCCACAACGAACGGTCACGTTGGCATCCGCGCGCATGTCGAGCGGCAGGGTGTCGCCGACCTTGAGCCGCATCAGCTGCTTGAGCGGGATTTCGGCCTCGTAGAGCACGGCATCGACCGCGATCTCGGCCTGGTTGATCTCGGTGGCGAAATGGCCCTCCCAGATCGTGTCGCGGCCGAATTTTTCGCCCATGAACATCTGGAGCAGGACGCCCCGGATCGGCTCGATGGTCGCGTAAGGCAGCAGCAGCTCGATGTTGCCGCCGCGATCTTCCATGTCGATGCGCAGGCGCACCAGGATCGCGGCGTTGGCAGGACGGCTGATGGCGGCGAAGCGCGGATTGGTCTCGAGCCGGTCGATCGTGAAGGTCACCGGCGACAGCGGCCGGAACGCCTGCTCGGCGTCGACCAGCACCACCTCGACCAGTCGCTTGACCAGCTCGGTCTCGATCGTGGTGTAGGGCCGGCCCTCGATGCGGAGCTGGCTGGCGCCGCGGCGACCGCCGAGCAGCACGTCGATCATCGAATAGATCAGGCTGGAATCGACCACCGCCATGCCGAAGTTTTCCCACTCCTCGGCCTTGAACACCGAGAGAACGGCCGGCAGCGGGATCGAGTTCATGTAGTCGCCGAAGCGCACCGAGGTGATGCGGTCGAGCGAGACCTCGACGTTGTCGGAGGTGAAATTGCGCAAGGAGGTCGTCAGCAACCGCACCAGGCGGTCGAAGACGATTTCGAGCATCGGCAGACGCTCGTAGGAAACCATCGCGGAATCGATGATCGCGCGAATGCCGGAATGGTCGTCGAGCGTGACGTCGCCGACCGCGAAGCCGAGAAGGTTGTCGATCTCCTCCTGCGACAGCACCCGCTCGCCGGAATTCTTGCCGGCGCCGAGATCGCGGCTGCCGTCCTCGACCATGGCCGCCCATTGCAGGGCCATGGTCTCGGATAGTTCGTTTTCGGCAGCAGCCTTCGCGGCCTCCGCGGGATCCTCGGAATCAAGCGAGGCCTCCCATTGGGCGGCAATTGCATCCTGGTCTGGTTGGTCGGTGCCTGCCATGATCCCTAGCCCGTCATGCTCACTGGATCACGACTTCCTTGAACAGCACCGCGCTGACCTGGATCGGGGAAACCGCCGCATTGACGCGCTTGGTCAGCTCTTCCTTGAGGCGGAAGACGCCGGCGGACCCGTTGAGGTCGGAGGAGCGCAGCTCGCGCACATAGGTCTGGAAGATGTCGGTGATGCGCGGCATCGTCGGCTTGATCGCCTCGATCTGCTTCTCTTCCTTCAGCTCCAGCACGATCTTGAGCTTGAGATATTGCACGCGCTCACCGGGCGCGCCGGCGAGGTTGACCATGATGTCGGGCACGTCGACGAAGGCCGGCGGCTTCGGCGGCGGCGCCGCCTCGGCGTGATGCTCGTCGTCGCCATGACGGAAGAAGAAGAACCAGGTCGCGGCACCGCCGCCGAGGACGGCGAGTAGACCGACGGCCATGATGATGAGCTTGAGCTTGTTCTTCGGCGGAGCGGCTTCCGCGCCTTCGGCGGCTGCGCCGCCTTCCGCTTCATTGTCTGCCATGGTCGATAGGCTCGCTCATCTCATAAAGGGTCGAAAGAGCGAAGCCTCCTGGCAGACAGTGACGCGATACAAATGCCCCAGCGCAGTGCGCTCCTCTTACACGCAAACGCTACGGTAATAATGGTTAACGGAATCTTTCGATTGGGCCTCCACTAGGAAAAATCTGCCGGGCAAACATGGCTAACAGAACCTTTCTGCCGCCTCCCCGCTCCCCGCTAAAATCGACAAGACATTGAAATTACTTTGTTTTCTGAGTTGGCACGGCTTTCGCTGAGAGAGGACCGAGGCCGGAGGGTTTGGGAGAACCTGGCGGTCTCGTTCACGGGTCGGCCAAGGCGCTTGGGAGAGCGAGGTGGCAGGCTCACTCAGGGGAGATTTCCGATGCAGAACGCGCTTCTGATCGGCTTGTCACGGCAGATGACGTTGGAACGGCAGATGGATGTCATCGCCAACAACGTCGCCAATGCCAACACCAACGGCTTCAAGGCCGACCATTCGCTGTTCGAGGAGTTTCTCAACTCGAACGCGCGTGAGGACAATTTCATCGCGTCCGACCGCCGGGTCTCCTATGTGCAGGACCGCGGCACCTTCCGCGACGTCGGCCAGGGGCCGATGGAGCCGACCAACAACCCGCTCGACATGGCGATCGACGGCAACGCGTTCTTCGCGGTGCAGGCCAATGGCGGCGAACGCTACACCCGCGACGGCAAATTCTCGCTCAACAGCACCGGCCAGCTCGTCACCTCCGACGGCAACCTCGTGCTCGGCACTGGCGGCCCGATCACCTTCCAGCCCACCGACCACGACATCAATGTCGCGCCCGACGGCACCGTCACGGTGCTCGAGGGCACCGCCAAGACCGACTCGATCCGCGGCAAGATCCGCATGGCTGCGTTCGACGATGCGGCGAAGCTGACCAAGCTCGGCGCCAACCTCTACGACGTCGGCTCCGCGACCCCGCAGGCCATCACCAAGTCGACCGTGCGCCAGGGCTACATCGAGAAGTCCAACGTGAACTCGGTCGGCGAGATGAGCCGCATGGTCGAGGTCATGCGCAGCTACACCGCCATCGCCAACCTGCTTCAGCAGCAGAGCGACCTCCACAAATCGGCGATCGAGAAGCTCGCCGACGTTCCGGCCTGATTAGGGGATCACTGACATGCAAGCGCTCCACACCGCTGCGACCGGAATGGCGGCCCAGGAACTCAACGTCCAGGTCATCTCCAACAACATCGCCAACCTGCGCACCACCGGTTTCAAGAAGCAGACGGCGGCGTTCCAGGACCTGATCTACGAGCACGTCCGCCGCGTCGGCGCGCAGGCCTCGGACCAGGGCACCATCGTGCCTGTCGGCGTCGACATCGGCGGCGGCGTCAAGACCGTCGGCACGCCGCGCAGCATGACGCAGGGCACGCTGTCGCAGACCGGCAACGATCTCGACCTCGCGATCTCGGGCGAAGGCTTCTTCAAGATCCTGATGCCCGACGGCACCTTCCAGTACACCCGCGACGGCACCTTCCAGATGGACAACCAGGGCCGCGTCGTCACCGCGCAGGGCAACCCGGTGCAGCCGACCATCACCATCCCGAACAACGCCTCCGGCCTCGCCGTCAACGAGCAGGGCCAGGTCTCGGTGACGCTGCCGGGTTCGTCGACGTCGGCCGTTCAGGGCCAGATCGGCGTGACCCGCTTCATCAACAAGGCGGGCCTCCAGCCCGTCGGCAACAATCAGTTCGTCGAGACGCCCTCTTCCGGCCCGCCGCAGGACGGCACCGCGAACTCCGAAGGCTACGGCAAGGTCACGCAGGGCAGCCTGGAGCAGGCCAATGTCGACGTCGTCTCGGAGATGAGCGACCTGATCGCCGCGCAGCGCGCCTACGAGATGAACGCCAAGGTCATCAGCGCCGCCGACCAGATGATGCAATCGACCACGGCGCTGTTCCGCTGAGGTGATGACGATGATCCGCACCACCCTCGCCACGATCTCCGCTTTCCTGCTGCTGGCACTGCCGGCGCAGGCCGCCGACGATTTCATCGCAGCGCCGACGCTGCGCGCGAGCGTCACCGTGACCTCGGACGTGGTGCGGGTCGGCGATCTCATCGACAATGCCGGCTCGGCCGCGCTGATCCCGGTCTACCGCTCGCCCGATCTCGGCACCACCGGCGCGCTGCCGGTCGCGCATGTGCTGTCTGTGCTGCGCGCAAAACAGGTGATCGGCGTAATGACCGGCGACATCAAGGAAGTCCAGGTCACTCGCCTCGCCCGCACGCTCGCCAACAAGGACCTCGAAACCGCGGTGGCCTCGGCGCTCGAGCGCCGCTTCGGCCTTGGGGAAGCCGCCAACATCGCCGTCACGTTCGACCGCGGCGTCGCCGACATGCGGCTCGATGCCTCCAACACCGGCGCGCTCCAGCCGGTCGCCACCCGCTATGACGCCCGCAACGGCCGTTTCGACATCGCCTTCGAGATCAACAACGACAGCAATCCGGCGCCGACCAAGCTGCGCTTCACCGGCACCGCGATCGAGACGGTGGAGGTGGCCGTGCTGACGCGCGACATCGACCGCGCCGATCTCCTCAAGTCCTCCGACATCGCGCTGGAGCGCCGGCCCAAGGCCGAGGTCACCGGCGAGCCCGCCTCGCGCGATCGCACGCTCGGCATGCAGCTGCGCCGGCCGATGCGGGCGGGTATGCCGATCCGCGTCGCCGACATCGTCAAGCCCGACTTCGTGTCGCGCGACCAGAGCGTCACCGTCATCTACCAGGTCCCCGGGATCTACCTCACCACGCGCGGCAAGGCGCTCGAAAGCGGCGCCGAGGGCGACACCGTCAGCGTGCTCAATCTCCAGACCAAGCGCACGCTGGCGGGCATTGTCACCGGTCGCGGCCAGGTGACGATCCAGGGCGCGAGCCAGTCCGCGCCGATGGCGCCTGCGGTCGAGCAGACCTCCTCGCTCAAGCGCGACGAAGCGCCCACCCCCGCGGCCGCTGCTGCAGCGCTCGCACAGAGCCTGGTCCAGCCCCCCACGTCTCCGGCCCAGATCGCCCAAGCCCAGATTCCGCAAGTTCGCGTCCCGCAAGCTCCAGCCAAGTCAGAGTAAGTCATGTCCAGGTTCAGTTCGGCTTCCCGCCTTCGTCGCGTCGCGATCTCTGGTCTGCTGCTGGCAGTTTGCGCGCTGGCGAGCGGCTGCTCCTCGATCGACCGCCTGTCGCAGATCGGCGAGCAACCGAAATTGTCGGCGATCGACAATCCGACGACGCAGCCCGGCTACAAGCCGGTGCAGATGCCGATGCCGAAGCCGGAAGTCGCCTCCTACAATCCGAACTCATTGTGGCGCAACGGCAGCCGCGCCTTCTTCAAGGACCAGCGCGCGACCCATGTCGGCGACCTCCTGACCGTGACCGTGAACATCACCGACAAGGCCAACATCGCCAACGAGACCCAGCGCAGCCGAACCGCCAAGGAGGATTCGGGGATTACGGATTTCATCGGCAGCAAGACGGTCACGCAGCCGCTCAAGATCCTGCCCGGCCGCCTTCTCACCACCGACTCGACATCCTCCGCCGACGGCAAGGGCTCGGTCAATCGCACGGAGGCCTTGCAGACCAACGTCGCCGCGGTCGTGACCCAGGTGCTGCCGAACGGCAACCTCGTCGTCGAAGGCAAGCAGGAGATCCGCGTCAACTACGAGATCCGCGAGCTCATCGTCGCCGGCATCGTCCGCCCCGAAGACATCCAGAGCGACAACACCATCGATTCCAGCAAGATCGCACAGGCCCGCATCGCCTATGGCGGCCGCGGCCAGATCACGGACGTGCAGCAGCCGCGCTACGGCCAGCAGGTCATGGACGTGCTGTTGCCCTTCTAAGCCTCTCCCGAGCTCCCACATCGTGTTCGCGAACCTAGGCGCGAACGACGATGTACTACGCGGCCCTCGCTAGCTCCCCTGGCGAGGGCCGCATGTATTTTGTAAAGCCGATTGGGACGACTGACGGCGGGGATTGCCGTAGGAGCCTCACGTAAACTCCGCCTCCACCACGCCCAGCCCGTCCAGCTCCATCCGCACCTTGTCGCCGGCCTTCAGCCACAGCGTCTTCACCAGGCTCCCCGTCAGCACGAGTTGCCCCGCGTGCAGACCCTTGCTTTCGGCGGCGAGGTGGTTGGCGAGCCAGGCGAGTGCGTTGTGGGGGTGGCCGAGCACGTCGGCGCCGGTGCCGTGGCTGACCTCTTCGCCATTGACGATGGCGCGGCCCTTGACCGCCTTCAGATCCGGCACCGACGAGCGCGGCACCGCCTCACCCAGCACGCAGCCGGCGGCGAAGAAATCGTCGGCGATCAACGTCGGCGCGCCCATCGACTCCCACTTCACATAGCGGTCGTCGACGATCTCGATCGCGGGATGATAGAACTCAACGGCCTCGCCGACCCATTCGGCCGTGAACGGCGCCTCGCCGGCGGCGAGGTCGCGCTTCAATCGCACCGCGATCTCGCACTCGACGCCGACACGGACATAGTCGGCAGCCGCGAGCTTGGCCCCGCTCTCGTGCACGCCCTTCTGGAACACGCTGCCGCCGCAGGGATGCGGGATGCCGATATAGTCCTGCATCACCTGGCTGGTGCAGCCGATCTTGTAGCCGACCAGCGGCCCGACATGCGGCAGCAGCAGATCGTGCAGCGCGCGCTGGACCTGATAGCCCTCGGCTTCGTCGGCCGGTGGATGGTCCAGCGCCGCGAGCGGCGCGTGGTTACGGCGCGCGAGCGCAATCGCCTTTGCGGCTTTGAGAATCTTGTCCATCGGCGCCGGCTCCCACGCTACGCAATTGAGGTCGGCACTTCAGCATCCCCGCCGGGGCGTGACAAGCGCGGGCCAAAGGCAAAGGACGGCCCAAGGGCGCCCTCAGCCCTTGACGAGGCCGAGCCGGATCAGGCTCTCGGCCGTCGCGAGGATCGCCTCAGTGTTGGAACGGGCCTGCCAGCCGAGCAGCGACCTCGCCTTGGCGCTGGTGGAATGCCGAACCCTTCCAAGCATCGGCACGACCGCGCGCAGCAGCGGAATCCGGTTCGCGGCCAGCCGCACCAGCCAGTCCGGGGCCTGGAGCCGCGGAACCCGGCGCGCCCTAGGCCCGAGTTCCCGCCGCAGCACCCTGGCGATATCGAGGATCGACATCGTCTCACCGGAGACCGCGATGAAGCGCTCGCCTTTCGCTTCGGGCGCCGTCATCGCGCGCAGGTGCAAATCGGCGCCGTCGAGATTGGTCCAGTCGGTCTCGTCGAACGGCCTGTCGCGCGCCGGATGGCCATAGCCGATCGCGCCCAGCGACGAGGTGACGACGACCCGGCTGACGCCGGCCTCGTGTGCGGCACGCAGCACGCGCAGCGTACCGTCGCGGGCCGGGATGATCATCTCGTTCTCGTCCTTGGGAACACTGGTCGACAATGGCGAAGCGACATGGAGCACGTAATCGCAGCCGGCGACGGCCTCGCGCCAGCCGTCGTCCGCGGTGAGATCGGCGGTGAAAAAGGACAGGCTCTCCGGCGACGCAGCTCCGCCCTCGCGCAACATGGCGAGCACGTCGGCCTGCCGGTCCGGGCGGCGCACCGTGGTCCGCACCTGATGGCCGGCGGCCAGAAGTTGCAGGACGACATGGATGCCGACGAAGCCGGACCCGCCGGTGACCAGAACAATGCTCATTGCCGAATTCCCCTCCTTGCGCAGGCGGGCGAATTGGTTCCGCCACCCTGCTCAAGGCCGCATCTGGTCACTATCTCCCGGGGAACAAGTAGAATGGATTTCGAGACCGGTATGGAAAACCTGACCAGCGTTTGCGACGGCGACTGCGATTGCAGCCCCGACCCTGCCCTGCTCGCCGACTTCAAGCGGGCCATTCATGCGCTTGGCGGCAAGTGGAAGCTGGAGATCCTGTTCGCGCTGATGAACGGCGCCGTTCGCTTCGGTGCGTTGCGGCGAGCGATCGGCGGCATCACCCAGCACATGCTGACCACGCAGCTGCGCGAGCTTGAGCAGGACGGCCTGGTGTCGCGAACCGTCTTCGCGGAGAAACCTTTGAGGGTCGAGTACGAGTTGACGGATGCGGCCTATGGCCTGTTGCCGGCGTTTAAGGAAATATTGAGCTGGTCCAGGCTTTATGGCGATGCGCGCCTTGTGGCGTCGCAGCAAGCCTGATTGCAGCCAAGCCTGATTGCAGCGATGTGTGAAGCTGCCGGATCGTTGCCTCAGCCTTCGAGTCGATCTCGTTGATGCGACTCGCAAAACCTCCCCCACCTGAAGTGAAGGCTGTTTCTCATCCGAACTTACGTGAGCTCGGAGGAAGTGACTCTAGCCCATTGATCGTGATTCACTTTTCGCGATCGCTGATGCGCGTCGCGGCAAGCGGCAGACAAAATGCTGATCACGGCGCTCAAGCTGCACCGTGAGCCCAAAAACAAAGAGCCGCATCGCTGCGGCTCGGACTCTATTCGTCGCGGTAGACCTTCTCGCGTTTCTCGTGGCGCTCCTGCGCTTCCACCGAGAGCGTTGCGATGGGCCGGGCTTCGAGCCGTTTCAAAGAGATCGGCTCGCCGGTGTCCTCGCAATAGCCGTAGGTGTTGTCCTCGATACGCTGGAGCGCGGCGTCGATCTTGGCGATCAACTTGCGCTGGCGGTCGCGGGCGCGGAGTTCGATGGCGCGGTCGGTTTCGGACGATGCCCGATCGGCGAGATCGGGGTGGTTCACGTTCTCCTCCTGCAGAGCCTGCAGCGTGAGCTTGGACTCTTTGAGGATCTCATCCTTCCAGGCGAGGAGCTTCAAACGGAAGTACTCCTTCTGCCGGTCGTTCATGAAAGGCTCTTTTTCGGTCGGTCGGTAGTTTTTCAACTTTTCCAAGGGCGGCCTATCTGTCTAAGCAACGACTCGCAACGGAACGGGGTCCGTTAAGCCGGGCTTATATAGCGGCCTCCTGTGACAGACAATATTTCCCTGATCGTTCGGTTAGCGCCCCCAAGCCCTTGCACAGGAAGGTTTATCCTGGAGAACCCGGGGGCGGCCGAAGGCCTAGTAACCGACCGTGAAACGCTGCCTTGGATGGGCCGGCCGCTCGATCTCGTCGGCGAGCGCAATGGCGTAGTCGGCGAAGCTGATCCAGCTTTTCCCGTTCGCATCTGCGAGAAGCTGATCGGTCCCGAGCCGGAACTTGCCGGTTCGTTCCCCCTCGATGAAGAGGGCCGACGGCGAGATGAAGGTCCAGTTCAGGTCCTTTTCCTCTCGCAGCAGGTCAAGGAAAGCCCCGCCCGCCTCCGCTTCGGCCTTGTATTGGGCGGGAAAACCGGGGGTTGTAACCAGTTTGACGCCGGGAGCGACTTCCAGGCTGCCGGCACCCCCGACAACGAGGTAGCGACCAACGCCGGACGCCTTCGCCGCGCCGATCAGCTTGAGCGGGTCGCTGGCCAGGAAGTGCACGGAACTCACGGCGACGTCATGCCCGGCCCACAGCTTGGCAAGGCCGGCCTGGTCGAGCACGTCGCCCTTGGTGGACGTGACGTTCGGCAGGGTCGCGATCTTCTCGGGGTTCCGGGCGATTGCCGTGACGGCATGGCCGCGGCGCGACAGTTCCTTGGTGATCTCCGACCCGGCCCGGCCCGAGGCGCCGGCGACTGCGATTTTCATGGAAGGCTCCTTTGCTTCTTTTGGTAACTAACGGTTACTAGATATCGCAACGGATGCTGGTGTTAAGAGAGCACTTTGTGCTTACCTGATTACGCAAGAGTAACCGGGACCCGTCACCGGCGCGCGAGCCGCAAGGGGCCAAACGGATCGTGAGGACTTGACGATGAAGCCAGACGTCTATGCAGCGAACTGCCCCACGCGCCAGATCCTCGACCGCGTCGGCGACAAATGGGCGGTGCTGATCCTGCTGCTGCTGCGCGAGGAGCCGATGCGCTTCAATCAGTTGCGCCGAACGATTGAAGGCATTTCGCAGAAGATGTTGAGCCAGGTTCTCAAGTCGCTCGAGCGCGACGGCCTGATCAAGCGTCACGCCATCGCAACCGTACCGGTGACGGTGGAGTATTCGATCACGCAGCTCGGGGGGACGCTCGCGGCCGCCGTCGATCCCCTGCGCGATTGGGCCGAGCAGAATCTGAAGGACGTGCTCGCCGCCCAGCGCCGCTACGACACGCAGCAGAAGGACGAAGCGGCCTAAGCCTGCCCGGCCTTGGCCAGCTCGACCTCGACGCGCAGCTCGATCTCGGACAGCAGGGAATCCAAACCAGGATCGCCCGAGGATGATTTCAGGTTCGCCGCGGCATCGCGCAGCCGCATCACGGTCGAGGCGTCGAGATTGCCGGACAGTAATCCCATCTTGAGATCGTCGAGCACGTCGAGCGCGGTCCTGCCACGGGCGACCGAGCGCTTGCGGCGCTCGACCGGATCTTCCTCGATGCCTTGCAGTGCGAGCAGCCCATCGATGTTCGCGGCCGCCTTCGGTGCGGCAGCGCCCCGCGTCTCCTGCGCCGACGAGGTGTCGGGCAGCACGAAGGTGCCGGAGCTCGTCCGCCTGGCCTGGCTGGCCGGCGTACCAAGCGTGGTGCCGTTCGGTCCGTAGATGCGCATCGCAGGAATCCGGGTGATCGATGCCGTCACCTTCGCCGTCTTATGGTTAACGGCGCGTAAACGGCCCGGCAAAATCTGCCGAGAGGCGGCAGTTTCGCTCCTCAGGGAGAACGCTCCCTGACACCGGTGGAAACAGGTTTATTCAACCTATTCAATCGCGTAACCCCGCTGCCCCGCGTTGGCACAGCACTCGCAAGGAAAGCGTCGGACCAGCTCGTCATGGGAGTGTCGAGGATGGTTCGAGATGTGAGGAGCCTCGGGGAGCAGAGGATGCCAGGCGTTCGTTGGGTGAGGATTGTTGGGGTGGCCTGCGCCGCGCTGTCAGCGCTGGCGCTCTCGGTCACGCCTGCAAGCGCGACATCGCGCATCAAGGACCTCGCCAATATCGAGGGCGTGCGGCAGAACCAGCTCATCGGCTACGGCCTCGTCGTCGGCCTCAACGGCACCGGCGACACGCTCAACAACATCCCCTTCACCAAGCAGTCGCTGCAAGCGATGCTCGAGCGCATGGGCGTCAACATCCGCGGCGCCACCATCCGCACCGGCAACGTCGCCGCCGTGATGGTCACGGGCAATCTGCCGGCCTTCGCCACCCAGGGCACGCGCATGGACGTCACCGTCTCCGCGCTGGGCGACGCCAAGGATCTGCGCGGCGGCACCCTGCTGGTCACGCCCCTGCTCGGCGCCGACGGCAATGTCTACGCGGTCGGACAGGGCTCGCTCGCGATCTCCGGCTTCCAGGCCGAAGGCGAAGCCGCGAAAATCGTGCGCGGCGTTCCGACCGTCGGCCGCATCGCCAACGGCGCCATCATCGAGCGCGAGATCGAGTTCGCACTCAATCGGCTGCCGAATGTGCGGCTCGCGCTGCGCAACGCCGACTTCACCACGGCCAAGCGGATCGCGGCCGCGATCAACGACTATCTTGGCGTCAAGACGGCCGAGCCGATCGATCCCTCGACGGTGCAGCTTTCGATCCCGCCGGAGTTCAAGGGCAACGTCGTCGCCTTCCTCACCGAGATCGAGCAGCTCCAGGTCGATCCTGATCTCGCCGCCAAGATCGTCATCGACGAACGCAGCGGCATCATCGTGATGGGCCGCGACGTTCGCGTCGCAACCGTCGCGGTGGCGCAAGGCAACCTCACAGTCACCATCTCCGAGAGCCCGCAGGTCAGCCAGCCCAACCCGCTGTCACGCGGGCGCACCGTGGTCACGCCGCGCACCGGCGTCAGCGTCGTCGAGGACGGCAAGAAGTTCGCCGTCGTCAAGGACGGCGTCTCGCTTCAGCAGCTCGTCGACGGCCTCAACGGCCTCGGCATCGGCCCGCGCGACCTCATCAGCATCCTCCAGGCGATCAAGGCCGCCGGCGCGATCGAAGCCGACATCGAGGTGATGTGATGCAGACCAGCATGATCACCCCCCCCCACGTCGTCACCTCCTCGGCCTTCTCGGTGGAGAGCCGCAACGGCCGGCCCGACTTCGAGCTCGCCGCCGCGTTGCAGAAGGTCTCGCCACAGCAGCAGTCCAAGGCGCAGAAGACCGCCACCGATTTCGAGGCGATGTTCCTCAACAGCATGTTCTCGCAGATGACCTCGGGCCTGAAGGGCGAAGGTCCGTTCGGCGACACCCCGGGCACCGGCGTGTGGCGCTCGATGCTGACCGAGCAATATTCCAAGAACTTCGCCAAGGCCGGCGGCGTCGGTGTCGCCACCGAAGTCTACCGCACCCTCATCATGCAGCAGGCGAAAACGATCCGCACGGCATAAGGTCAACCGAGATGAACCATTTCAACGCCTCACGTCAGCCGGTGCAAGCGCAGCGCCCCAACACCGCACCCGGCAACGCCGAGGCGCGCAAGGTCGCCGAGCAGCTGATGGATTCGATGAACGCCCTGCTCGGACTGGTCGAGCGCGAGACCGAGCTCGTCCGCGCCGGCCAGGTCCGCGAAGCGATGACGCTCGAGAGCAAGAAGCAGGAGCTGTCGCGCAACTATGTCAGCGCCGTCAGCGAATTGAAGACGAACCAGGCCCAGCTCGCGAAATCCGCGCCCGAGCTGCTCTCGACGCTGCATCGGCACCACGATGCGTTCCGCGCGATGCTCCAGGTCAATCTCACCGTGCTCGCGACCGCACACGCGGTCTCCGAGAGCGTGGTGCGCGGCGTCAACGCCGAGATCCAGAAGCGCAACGTGCCCAACACCTACACGGCGGCGGGACGCCGCGCGGCTCCGGGCCCACGCCACATCACCCCGCTCGCGGTCAGCCGCTCGCTCTGAGCGCGCGCGAAAACTCCCTGCAATTTTACGAAAAACCGCGCGGCGATATCGTCGCGCGGTTAGGCACGTTTGCTTACCCGGTCTTCAATCCTGGTGTTCCATGGTTGCGTATTGAGAGGGGTTGGGATTTGACTCAGACAAGGCAACCAGGAGGCTGCCATGAGTACAGATTTCAGCATCAGGCCGGTGGGGATACCGGCCCCCGTGCAGATCATAACGACGTCCAATGCGGCGGCGAACGAGGCCGTGCAAACTGATTTGCCGGTGAGCCAGACGGTCGCCGCGAGCGATACGAGCGCGGCTGCGCGCAATGATTTGCAGAGCACCAACGACAGCGTTTCACGCCAGGTCGTTTTCAACCAGCCCGCCGCGTCCTTCGTGTTCCAGGTCGTGAACGAAAGGACCGATGCGGTTGTCGATCAGTTTCCGGATGAAGCGATGCTGCGGCGGCGCGCCTATTTCCACGCACTGGACATGAAGTCCGAGCCCCCGCGTCCACTCAGTACCGATCGCAGCGCCTGACGTTCACGCCGCGGGTCGCGACGGCCGTATCGAGGTCGTTCGAATCGGTCGCGTTACGACCGTCCCGAAAGACCGGCGGCGATGTTGCGATTGATCTCGATCAGCGGGCGGAAGTGATCGAGCTGCGGGCTCATCAGCAGCGCTGCAGTCTGGCTCAGCACGAACACGCTGATGTTGGCGATCCTCTGCCGAACGTCGAGCGGCTGCGGATTGGTGTCGCGCATCGCCTCGCTCAGGAAGATGGTCCAGAGCTTGCGGTTGAACATCAACGCCTGCGTCGTCTGCTCGTTGAAGGGATCGGCACTGTTGATGGCGTCCTGCAGCTTGTTGGCGGCCTTCAGGAGCGTCTGCGCCTCGATATCGCGAGGAGACGCAGTGGTCGTGGCTACACGCGCGTAGGCCGAAGCAGCAGAACTCGACATCGATCACCCTGGAGGTTTCCTCGCCCGTTGTACAGGCTTAAGGATTTCTTTCCCAACCCTAGGCAGCACCGCTTAAGATTTGCTTACGTGAGAGTGCGGACGATCTCCGGACAATTACGGGTCGCGGCATCCACCTTCACCTCAAGGCTAAATCCGAGTGCGCGCACTGTAAACGATTGCATCCATCATGCGCTGATCTGAGCTAATCGACAGTTAGCGATCTCGCTCAAAACAACGGCGAAGCCTAGGCTTCGCCGTTGAATGATTCATCGTGTACGTCAGCGTCGCGCTTAGCGGAGGAGCTGAAGCACGCTCTGCTGCGACTGGTTGGCGAGCGACAGCGCGGAGACTGCGATCGACTGGCGCGTCGAGAGCGCCTGGCTGTTGGCCGCTTCCTCGTTGGTGTCCGCAAGCGTCAAGCTCGACGAGCCGGTCTGCAGCACGTTGATCAGGTTCTTGCTGAAGTCCTGACGGATCTGCACGATCGACAGGTTCGAACCGAGCGTCGACGCCTCGGCACGCAGCGTGGTGCTGGCCGAGTTGAGCGAAGTCAGAATGGCGTTCGCCGATTTCGAGTCCAGGAAATCAACGCCCGAGGTCAAGGGAGCAAGGTTGAGGCCGGCGTCGTTGAAGGTGACGCCCTGAATGTTCAGCGTCGAACGCCCGGTTTCGTTGAACACGAGCTTGAGCGTATCGCCGTTCAGCAGATTGACGCCGTTGTAGGAAGAGTCCTGCGCCGTGGTGTTGATTTGCGCGAGCACGTTGTTGTACTGCCCGACCAGATTGGCGCGCGTGGCTTGCGAATCCGGGTCGACGGTGGGCGCCTGCGCGATCAGGCCATAGAAGGGCTGGCCGCTCGCCGCGGCCGTGCCGCCGATTGCGCCGATCGTCGAGGACGCCGAGTCGTTGGAGGTCACGATGTTGAGATGACCGGTCGTGTCGATCGTCGCCTGCAGGTTGTTCGCCGCCAGCGCCGCGTTGAGCTGATTGAGCGTGGAAACCTGCCCGACGCCGGCGCCGAAGGTGATGCTGGTGGCGGTGCCGCCGCCGGTCGCGCCGATCGTCAACGTCTTGCCGCTGAGCGGGGGCGGAACGCGGGCGGTGGTGCCGGCAGTGAGGCCGAGCGCCGTGAGCACGTTGCCCGAGCCGGAGATCGCCAAATCCTGGCTCGTGCCGGTGCTGAGCACGAGCTTGCCGCCGGAAACGGTCGAGGCCGTGCCCGTACCCGTGATGCCGTCGATCGCGCTCAGTACCGACTGCACCGTGAGTGTGCTGCCGGCACCGATGCCGATCGTGACGTTGCCGAAGGAGTCGGTGGTCGAGGTGGTTTGCGCGGTCGAGAAGGTGATCGTCTTGCCGTCGACAGTCAGGACCGAACCGTTGGTAATCGTCGTACCGAGATCGTCGGAACCCGCACCGGCGGTACCGACCAGCTTGGTCGCGCCCGTGATCGGCGCCGCGCCGCTCGTATCGTCATTGTTGACGACGGTGCCGGTGACCGTGTTGTTGGTGTATGCCGTGCCCAGCAGGTTGTTGGCGGTCGCACCGGGGACCGCGGCCGCCGTCACGTTGGATTTGGGCGAATAGCCTGTCGGGCTCTGCAGCACCTGGCTGGCGATCGATTTGGCGCTGTCGACCAGCTTTTGCAGCGAGGTGATGCCGGTGTTCGCGGCCTGCAGCACCTGCACGCCGTTGCTGATGCCATCCAGGAGATTGCTGATGTCGCTGGCGCGATTGTCGAGCCCCTGTGCGGTGAAGAAGTTGGTCGGATTGTCCAGCGCCGTGTTGACCTTCTTGCCGGTTGCAAGACGTTCCTGCGTGGTAGCGAGCAGGTCGGCTGTCGACTGCAGCGACAACAGGTTCTGGCGGACTGATGCCGAGAGAACGATGTTGGACATTGGCAGATCTTCCTCTTGGAGCGCGACGCGTACGAATCGGAGCCCGCCGGTCTGGCAAATGGGCTTTTGTCTAGTTCTAGGCCCACTCCTTTAAATTAAGGTTAATGGCGGCTTAAGCCACAAGGTTAACAAGGTATTAACCGGTCAGGGTTCCCTGAAACCCGATTCACGCCGCATCACGCGCAAAAAAACGGCGAGGCAAAAGCCCCGCCGTAATGCCTTGTTTGACGATTTTCGCCGCGTATCAGCGCAGGAGCTGCAACACGCTCTGCTGCGACTGGTTGGCCAGCGACAGCGCCGAGACCGCGATCGACTGGCGGGTCGACAGCGCCTGGCTGTTGGCCGCTTCCTCGTTGGTGTCGGCCAGCGTCAGGTTGGACGAACCGGTCTGCAGGACGTTGATCAGGTTCTTGTTGAAGTCCTGACGGATCTGCACGACCGACAGGTTCGAACCCAGCGTCGATGCTTCCGAACGCAGCGTGCTGCTGGCGGCATTGAGCGAGGTCAGGACCTTGTTGGCCGAAGCGTTGTCCAGGAAGTCGGTGCCCGAGGCGAGGGTCGAGATGTTGAGACCCGCGGTGTTGAAGGTCACACCGGTGATGCTCAGCGTCGACTTGCCGGTTTCGTTGAACGTCAGCTTCAGCGTATCGCCGTTGAGCAGGTTGACGCCGTTGAAGGAGGCATCCTGCGCGGTCGTGTTGATCTGCGCGAGCACGTTGTTGTACTGCGCAACCAAGCCTGCACGCTGGGTCTGCGAGGTCGGATCGGCAACCGGAGCCGCGATGGCAGCGCTGTGGAACGGGCCGGTGGCGGTAAAGGCCGAGCCGCCGAGCGTACCGATCGTCGAGGAGGCCGCGTCGTTCGTGGTCGTGATGGAGATCACGCCGGTCGAGTCGATCGAGGCCTGCAGGTTGTTGGCCGCCAGCGCCGAATTGAGCCCGTTCAGCGTCGAGATCTGGCCGGTGCCGGTGCCGAAGGTGATGCTGGTGGGCGTGCCGCCGCCGGTGGCTGCGATCGTCAGCGTCTGGCCGGAGATGGCGGGCGGGACGCGGGCGGTGGTGCCGGCGGTGAGACCGAGCGCGGCGAGCACGTTGCCCGAACCCGCGATCGTGAGATCCGAGGTCGTGCCGGTGCTCAGCGTGAGCTTACCAGCCGCGACGGTCGAGGCGGTGCCGGTGCCGGTGATGCCGTCGATCGCAGTCAGCACGCTCTGCACCGTCAAGGTGCTGCCCGTGCCGATGCCGATGGTGACGTTGCCGGCGGTGTCCGTGGTCGAAGTGGTCTGCGCGGTCGAGAACGTGATGGTCTTGCCGTTGACCGTCAGGACCGAGCCGTTGGTGATGGCGGTGCCGAGGTCGTCGGAACCCGCACCGGCGGTACCGACCAGCTGGGTGGAGGCCGTGATGTTGACCGCAGTGCCGGTGTTGTCGTTCAGCACGGCGGTGCCGGCGACCGTGTTGTTGGTGTAGCCGGTGCCGAGCAGGTTGTTGGCGGTCGCGCCGGTGATGGCGGTCGAGGTCACGGTCGACTTGGTGGAGTAGCCCGTCGGGCTCTGCAGCACCTGGTTGGCAATCGACTTGGCGCTGTCCACCAGCTTCTGCAGCGAGGTGATGCCGGTGTTGGCTGCCTGGAGAACCTGAACGCCGTTGCCGATGCCATCGAGCAGATTGCCGATGTCGCTGGCGCGGTTATCAAGGCCCTGGGCGGTGAAGAAGTTGGTGGGATTATCCAGAGCCGAGTTCACCTTGCGGCCAGTCGACAGACGGGACTGGGTGGTGGCGAGGAGGTCGGCGGTGGACTGGAGGGAGAGCAGGTTCTGGCGAACCGATGCGGAGAGAACGACGGACATACTGTTACCTTTCTGGTAGCTACGCGTCCTATCTGACCAAAATTGATCAGACGACCGCCGGACCGTGCGTCCAAGCCTCTAACAATCCGTGAAATGAAACCCGCACTTTTCCCGCCGCGACGCTGAAAGCGCCCTTCGAGGCCGCGGCAGACGGCTGGACATGCCGCTATCGGCCTTGAAATTGTTGCATTTTCCGTCCCCGCCGCCGTCGTTTACGACCTGTTAACCATGTTGCGCAAGGATCGGCTCCAAATCACGAACGATCGCCCTCATCGCACGAACGCCGCGACGGATCGTTGTAAAAGGGTTGATGGAGAACAGGCATGGCTCTCAAGGTTGAGCTCAAACCGCACGAACGCATCATCGTCGGCAATTCGGTGATCACCAACACCGACCAGCGCGCCCGCCTCCTGATCGACGGCGAGAACGTGCCGATCCTGCGCGAGCGCGACATCCTCACGCCGGAGACCGCCGACACGCCGGCCAAGCTCGTCTATCTCGCGGTCCAGCTCATGTACATCTCGCCGGATCCGCAGAGCCAGCACGGCACCTACTTCAACCTTGTGCGCGACATCGTCACCGCGGTGCCGAGCGCCTGGCCGATCATCGAAAGCATCAACAACAACATCATGAGCGGCGATCTCTACCGGGCGCTGAAGGATGCCCGCAAGCTGATCGCCTATGAAGAGAAGCTGCGGGACCAGTACCAAGCGACGCATCCCAAGGGCGACGTCAGCTCGGCCGCCTGATCGGCACGCATCAACCTGCCCAAACGACAACGGCCCCGGATCATCTCCGGGGCCGTTGTCGTTTCACCTGCGTTCCTGGTCACTGCGCCGCCAGCGGCGGCGCCTCGACCTCGATCAGACCATCGCCGGTCCGCCGCGCGCCGAACTCCAGCACCGCAGCCACAAGCGCGTCGATGTCCGTCTCGTCGGTACGGTGATTGACGATGGCAGCGCGGATCGCGAACCTGCCGTCCAGCGTCGTGCTCGAGGGCGCCGCAACGCCGGACTCCTGGACATCGGCGACGATCTCGCGATTGACCGCATCGTCGGCGCGATAGCGGAAGCAGACGATGTTGAGGTTCACCGGCGCCAATAATTCCAGCCGAGGCGCGGCCAGCACGCGCGTCTCCAGATATTTCGCCAGCGCGCAGCTTCGCGCGATCACCGCGCCCAGCCGGTCGGTGCCGAACGTCTTCAGCGTGAACCAGGTCTTCAGCGCGCGGAAGCCGCGCGACAGGTCTGGGCCGAGATCGCAGGGCCAGACCGCGCCCGCTGCAAGCCCCCTCGCCTCGCGGCGCAGATAGGCCGCCGGCTGCGCAAAGGCCTGCCGGTGCTGCTCGCCGTCGCGTACCAGCAGGAAGCCGGCGTCGTAGGGCACCTGCCCCCACTTATGGAAGTCGAGCGCAATGGAATCGGCGAGCTCGATGCCGCCGAGCATGGGCGCGAGCTCGGGCGAGAAGATCGCGAGCGCCCCGAAGGCGCCATCGACGTGAAACCAGATTCCTTCCTCGCGGCACAGTTCAGCGATCGCCTTGAGGTCGTCGATCGCGCCGATATCGACCGTGCCGGCGGATGCGAAGACCAGGAACGGCTTGAATCCGACCTCGCGATCGATCGCGATCTGCGCCCGCAGCGCGGCGACGTCGATACGATGATCGACATCGACATCGATCTTGCGCAGCGCATCGGTGCCGATCCCGGCAATGTCCATCGCCCTGGAGACGCAGCCATGCGCAGAATGCGACGTGTAGGCCGTGAGCAGCGCGCCGTCATTGCCGATGCCGTGCTGCCGCGCCAGCTTGCCGAGCGCGCTCGTGCGCGCCACCAGCACCGCCATCAGATTGGCCATCGACGTGCCCGTGACGAAGATGCCGCTCGCACTCTCCGGGAAATCAAACAGGCGCCGCATCCACGCGACGATCTGGCGCTCGACTTCGATCGGCATGTGATCGCGTCCGCCGAGATTGGCGTTGAGCCCAGCCGCGAGCATCTCCGCGAGCATGCCGACCGCGGTGCCGCCGCCATGCACCCAGCCCATGAACCCGGGATGGACGTTGCCGGTCGCATAGGGCGCGACATGCTCGGCGAATTCGCGATAGACATCGGCAAGGTCGCTCGCCTCGCGCGGCACGTCGGCCTTCAATGCTGCGCGGATGCCGTCGGGAATCGGCTGCCACACCGGCCGCGCGCGGACATTGGCGATGCCGTCGATCGCCTCGTCCAGCATGCGATGGGCGAGCGTGCGAAATTCGCTCCAGTCCTGCGGATCGAGCGAAGCCTGCGCGACGGAGCTTTGCGCGTTGCGGATGATCTCGTTCATGCTGCGCTCGCCTTGCCCTCTCCTGCGTGCCGCGACAGCATCGCCGTGAACGCGGCAAAGATCTTGCGCATCTGCGGCGGCTTGTACGGAAACACGACCGGCGGATCCATGTTGTGCACGACGGCGGTGTTGTCGGCTTCGAAGACCAGCAGCTCGCGGTTCTGGTTCTCGGCGCAATCGACGATGAAATAATCGAGGCCGACGCGCCGGCTCATCTCGTCGAGCGCGGTCTTGTGGCGCGCGGCGAAGGCGTGGTCAAAGTCCAGCATGAAGACGGCCTCTTCAGCCCGCTTCTCCTCGCTGAACGCCATGTAGGCGTTGAGATACCAGATGTCCCAGCGATCGGCGATCGCCATGTGGCAGGCGTAGGGCTTGCCGTCGACCATGGCGAGACGATATTTGCGGTAGAGCCCGTCGGGGCTCGCATAATCGACGAAGCGTGCGACGAAGAAATCCTGCTCCTCGCGCTCGGCGAGATAGGCCGCGAGCCCCGGCGCATCGTCGAGCTTCGCGAGCCCGACACCGGCATGCGTGCCGCGCGGCCGCGCGATCATCGGAAAGCGTAATTCGCCGGCGATGTCCTCGCAAGCGATCCGGCCCTGCGCGAGATCCGTCAATTGCGCGCGCGTCGCGTGGATGGTCGATGGAATCTCGAGACCAGGGATGCCCGCCAGCAGCCGATACAGCTTGTCGCGATCGAGGTTGCCGATGAGATCGGGGCGATTGAGCAGCGGGCGCGGCCAGCGCGGCGCCGCCTTTTCGATCAGGGCGAGCGGTTCCCGGCATTCCTCGGAATCGGATGCGATCACGATGGCGACGTCGTGATCGGGCAAATTCTCCGGGAGACCGGAGCCCTTGACCACGTAGAGCGTCAACAGCTCGATGTCGGAGCCCTCGAGCAGGAAATCGATCGGCGTGTTGCCGCCCATGTCGATGTCGGCCGCAAGGGCGAGCACGCGCAAGCTGGGCTTCGGAGCCGCAGCGGGCGTGCGAAACAATTGATGGAAGGTCAGCACCTCCGACTGGATCGCCAGCCCCGCCGCCTTGTCGCCGAGTAGCTGGACGATCAGCGATAGGTCAAGGCCTTCGCCCGCGTGCGCTGCTCCTTCCGTGATCCGCGTGACGAGCTGATCGCGCAGTGGCTGCAGATCGACACCTTCGAACGCCTGGCGCGTCAGCTGCGCAAAGCCGATGCGGTCGGCACAGTTTGGCACGGTCACGCCGATCGGCGCGAAAACTGGATGCTGCATCTCATACCTCGAACGCGGACTTTTCCGGCGCGGTTGCGGCTGCGCCGCGGCCAAGCAGCAGCTCGATCTTCACCAGGACATGGGCGATGCGATCGAGCAGGTGCTGCACATTGCGTCGTGCCTGCGCCATATCCGGCGACCAGGCCTCGGTCACGAGCCGGGCGCCGACGCAGAGGCGCAGCACGGCCTGCGGCGCGTCGTCCTGCCGCTCCAGCCGGACCGGCTGGCCGATCAGGCTACGCTGGACGGCGACCTGCCGGTCCGCCGCGCTGCCGCTGATCTCCTCGTTCACGTCACGCCGCAGCGCCCGGTGGACGGCGCTGGTCTCGGCCATCGAGACCGGCTTGCCGTCGCGCAGCAGCATGAACGGAAAGATCGTGGCGTACGCGAACTCCTCGTCGTCTCCGGCAGTCTTCTCGGTCGCCGTTGGAACGGGTTGAAGCGACGGCGACAGCGCGATCATGCTGTCGATGCCGGCGGCAAGCTCGGCCAGCGCCCTGACGCGGAAAGCTCCGGGCACGGCGTAGTAGCTGCCGATTTCCGCGAGCGCCGCCTCCCAGCGCAGCCATTGTCCGAAATTCGGCCGACGCTCGAAGCGTGAGCGCAGCGCCGTCCAGGCCATCGGCCAATCGCAGCGGCCGGCATAGTCGAAGAAGCCCGGCGCAATCCCCTCAATCCGGTCGAGCGACCGCGAAAGCCCCTTCGGCACCAGCAGCGCGCCGCTGAAGGCAGGGCCACCGAAGAATTTCGAGCCGGTGATCAGCACCATATAGCCGCGGTCGAGATAGGAGCGCAGCCGGCGGCGGCCGAGCCGCGCCTGACAGGCGTCGACGACGACCTGAACCTTGCGCGGCCAGCGCCGCGCGATCTCGTCGAGACAGGCCACGCCCGGCGCGCGCCAGCCGAGCTTCGAGGAATCCAAGATCTGAAGCAGCACGGGCGCACCTTGCGCGATCGTCGCTTCAATCGCCTCCAGCACCGCGGCATCGGTGTCGGCGCGCATCGCGATCCCGGGCCCGGCCCGAAGCAGCGGCAACGTCACGCTGGCGCCGGCGAGTCCGGCAACCGCGCCGTCCTTGCGCACGGCAAGGCCGCTCGCCGTCATGGAGCTGAAATGGTGACCGCGCGCGGTATGGGCCGTGCCGCTACCGGTCTGGTCGGCGCCGACCACGATCGTCACTGGAGGCGCGCCGAGCACCGCACGCGCCAGGAACAGGGCGTGGAGCTGAGAATCCGTCCCGGACGGCGAGAACACGACGTCGACGCGCGGCGAGAGCTGGAGATGGCCGCGCAACTCCTCGCGCATGGCCTCGCAGCGCGCATCGAAGGCGATCTCGACCTCATCGAACAGGCACCTGTGCATCAGCTCTTCGCGCGCCAGCGCGGCGCGGTCATAGGCGAGTTGCGAGATCGTCGATGCCGTCGAGGAGGCGAAATTCCAGATCTCGGGTTCCGGCGAGGCCGCACAGCCATAGGCATTGACGCGATCCCCAGCGTCGAGCGCCAGCCGCGGATCTCCGCCGGAGACGAGCAGCGTGTCCAATGGCGTGAAGAGATCGCGCAGGCGGTAGCGCGAGCCGCCGTCGAATGTGCGCTCGGGGACCGACAGACCGGATGCGCCGGCGCTCATCCCGGAAGGCTCACGCCGCATCGGCAGCTGCCGCGGGCGCGGCTGCGAATTGCGAGGCGATGTCGCCGTGGAACACCGACGGCCCGACGTGATCCAGCGAGCTCTCGATGTCGGCCCAGATCTCGCCGCCGATGTCGGTCCAGCGCTTGCAGAAGGCGAAGTCCTCGGAAAGATAAGTCCCCGTCGCCTGATCGATCATGCATTCGAACAGCGCGAAGCGGTTCTGGCTCGCCGCCAGCGTGTCGTGCGAATGCTCGCGGAAGAATTGCAGGTCGGCATAGTTGGGGTGGCGGCACATCGCCTCCAGCACGTGGCGGCGGATCATCAGGAAGCCGGTGCCGGCGTAGCGCACGCGGGTAAAACCGTTGACCACTACGATGCGGTCGGGATCCTCGATCTCGAGCACATAATCGAGCGCGGCCGCCGGCACATCCGCGCGGCCGGACTCGATCGCCCGCCTGGCCTTGTCCCAGTTGACCCGCTTGATCGGATAACAGCCGGCGACGACATCCGCGCCGCATTCGATCAGCCGGAACACCTGCTCGGGCTTGAAGCCGATGTCGGCGTCGATGAACAGGAAATGGGTCGCCTTTGGATCGTCGAGAAACATCGCGGCCAGATTGGCCCGCGCGCGCGTGATCAGCGCATCGCCGTCGCGCAAGAGCACCTTGAGCTCGAGATTGGACATGCCGTGCACGGCGCGCTGGAGCGCGAAGATCGAGCTTGCATAAATGCTCGAGACCTGCCCGCCGAAGCACGGCGTGGCCACCACCAGCTGCATCTTGTCCGACATCGACGGCCCCCGCCCCGCTCAACTCCTCACCAAAAGGTAAAGAGGCATGGTTAACGGCGTCTTAATGCGCGCTTACAGGAACTTGACGAGCGAGAGCTGCGAGAGGTTCGAGGTGACCTGGTAGGACGCCTGAAGCGCGTTCTGCAGCGACAGGATCTCGCTCGCCACCTGGTCCGGCGAGGCCGATTCCGCCTGGTCGATGATGGACTGCAGCTGCGCCTTGGCCTGGGTCTGGCGCGTGCCTGCGTCCTTCATCGTGTTCTGGGCCATCGCGAGGTCCGTCTGGATGTCCTCGATGTGCTGCTGGCCGGGCTGCTTCGTCAACGACTGCGTCACCCGCAGGCTCAGCGCGGAGACCTGCCCGCCCGCATACTGGCTGGTCGGCGAGGTTGAGAACGTCCCGAATACGGCGATCGCCTGCAATTGCTGGCGGATCGCGTCCTCGTTGGCCTGCGCGCCATATTGCACCGTGACTGAATCATCGACCCGCGCCATCGCCGTGGAGCGCGGCGAGCCGGGCCCGTCATTGCCGGTGTACCATTTCACCGTGTTGGCCGAGCCGTTGACCAGCGTCGTCGCCGAACTCGCCGGTGAAGAACCGACGCGCAAAGGCGGCTGCGTCGCGGTGACCGGGGTCGAGCCGAAGCCGAGCGCGTTGAGTGCGCCCGAGTTCGAGGTCGTGATGTTGAGGCTCGCCGCGTCGTCCGTGTTGATCGTGATCGAGCCGCCATGCACGGTCGAAGGCTTCGACGTGCCCGTGATCTGGTCGATCTTGCTCATCAGCGTCTGGATGCTGTCGCCGACATTGAGCTGGTTGCCGGTCGCGCCCGAACTGACGAAGGTCAGCGTGGTGCCGTTCACGGTGATGGTGTCACCGGCGGCGAAGCCCGGCGAGATCGAATTCGAGGGGCTCGCGCCGGACAGCGCCGTTGCGCCGCTGATCGGAGCCGGTGGCGCCGCCTGGTTGTTGACGGGCGCACCGATCGCGGAGCTTGCGGTGTTGAAGAAATTGTCGCCGGCCGTGATCGCGGATGCCGCGACAAGCGAAGTGTTGGCGAGCTTCGTGATCGCGGTGTTCAATGCCGTGTTGAGGTTCGCGGCCGTGTTGGCCGGGGTCGTCGCGTCGATCGCAAAGCTGCCGATCGGCGTCGGCGTGGCCGTGGACGCGGTCAGGTCGACCTGCCCGGTGGTGCCGTCCGGCAGCGTGAACTGGACGCTCAGCTTGTCGCCGTCGTTCGGGTTGAGGCCGTTGAGATCGACCGAGAACGACACCGGCGAGCCGCTCGGGCCGGTGACCGTCGCACCCGTCAGCGTCGAGGACACCGCCGCGATCTTCATTCCGAACGGCGATCCGGCGACGTCCTCGGATACCCGCACCGAGCTCGGCGTCGGCTGCGTCTGCACCAGCCGTCCCATGCCGTTGGCACCGAGGTCGGCGGCCTGGCGCTCCGCCATGACGGTCTTGAAGCCCGCCTGCGTGGTCGTGCCGTTGATGATGTCGCCGGCATTGGCAACCGACTGCGTGTTGAACGCGGTCCCGGAGAACAGATAGCGGTTGCCCGACTGCGTGTTGAGAACGCCGACCATCGAGCTGAACTGCGAAGCGGCCGTGTTCTGCGCGACGGTCTGTCCGTTGACGTTGAGATCCTGCGCGGTGCCCGCGGAGCCGGTCTGCACCGTGTTGCGGATCGTCGTGAGCGACTGGAGCGCGGTATTGGCGAGGTTGATGTTCACGTTCACGTTCGTGATCGTGTCGGTATAGGCGGCGATGTTGGAGAGCTGCGAGCGCCCGGCGATCGCAAAGCCCTCGTTGGTGCCCATCCCGGAATAGTTCTGCGACAGCTTGCCGGTCGCGAGCTGCGTCGACAGGTCGGTGAGCTGCTGATTGATGTTGCGGATCTGCGCGCCGAGGACCGACGAAGAGTAGTTGATGCTGCTGATCGACATCTTTCAGAACCCTGTACTGGTTACACTTGAGCCTGGATCAACGTGTTCATCATGCTCTGCACCACCGACATGACGTGGGCGTTGGCGGCATAGGCATTCTGGAGCTGGATCAGGTTCGACATCTCCGAGTCCAGATTGACGCTGGAGGTCGAGTCGAACTTGGCCTGGAGCGTCGAGACCACGACGCTCTGGCCCTGCTGGAGCTGGGTGGCCTGGGTCGAGGCGTTGGCCTGGATGCTCAGGAACTGCTGGAGGTAGTTCGAGACGCTGCCGGTGAAGGGCTGGTTCGCCGAGCCGAGGCCGGTCGTCGGCGAATAGGAAAACACCGCATTGGTGAGCTGCGAATAGAGATAGTCCGAGCGCGTGGTATCGCCGGCGGGCGTCACCGGCGAGGTGTTGTAGACGGACAGCCGCGTGGGATCGCTGACCAGCTGCGTGTTCACGGCGATGCGCCCGGCAAGGCCGATCATCTGCGAGCCCGAGGCGGTGATCGCACCGGTGTAGAGCGCCTGCCCGCCGTCGGTGAACACCGCCAGCTGCGGGCTGCCCGAGGTCAGCGACGAGATCGTCTTGGTGGTCGAGGCCGAATTGACCTGGGCAAGGCCGGTATTGTCATCAGTCACCCGCAGCGTCGTGGCCGTCGCCGGAGACGGAGCGGCGGAGAACGTCAGGTGCGAGCCTGAGAGCGCGGTGTTGAGCGCAGCGGCGATCGCACTCATGCCGCCGGAGAAATTGACGCCCACCCGCATCGGGTTGGCATTGGTGGCGTTCTGGAGCGGCAGCGCCGCCGGGTCGGTCACGTTGACGAGCGTGATCTGGCGCTGGGTGTTGGTCGCCGTGTCCTTGTAGGTGATGTTGACCGTATTGCCCGGCTGCGCACCGGCAAGGTCGAGATCGAATCCGGCCGGCGGGCCTGAGACCGTGCTGCCGGCCGTGGTCTTGTCCGACAGCGCGCTCGACATCGTGGCGGCGAGCTGGTCGATCTGGTTCTGCGCCTGCACCAGCGTCTGGTCGCGCAGCTTGAGATCAGCCGCGATCTGGCCGGAGGAGACCACGTTGTTGGCGACGACGTCGAGCTGCGAGCCGTTCGGCAGCTTGATGTTGAGCGCACCGACGCCCGACTTGGCCGGGTCGGCGTTGTAGAGCGAGGTCGCCGACAGCGCGCCGGCGGAGGCAAAGGTGAATTGCGAGGCGAGCCCGGCGCCGACCAGCTGGATACCGGTGGTGGTGTAGATGTTGGCCTGATTCGAACCGTCGGTGGTGACGCGAACGTCGACATATTTCGACAGCGTGTTGATGGCCTGATCGCGCTGGTCCATCAGCGTCGCGGCCGAGGGATCGTTGGCCGACAGGCCCTGGAGCTTGGTGTTGATGTCGGCGACCTGCTGCATCGCCGCGTTGGCCTGCTGTGCCGAGGTGCCGAGATCCTGCTCGACGTTGGAGCGCAGCGACTGGATGCCCTTGGTGGTCACGTTGAGCTGCTGGGCCAGGGCCTGCGCCGCGCCGAGGGCAACCGTCTGCGCCGACGACGAGCCCGCGCTGGTCGACAGCGCCTGCAACGCCGTGGTAAAATTGTTCAGCGCGGTTTCGAGCGTGCCGCTGTTGCCGGGCGTGCCGTAGACACTCTGAAGCTGCTTCAGGATGTTGGCCATCTGGTCGGCGTAACCGCTGCCGCCGGTCTCGGTGCGCAGCTGGTTCTGCACAAAGGTGTCGAGCTCCCGGCTGACGCCGGTCGTCATCGCCGTCGAGCCGAAATCGCCGGTGGTGACCTCGATCTGGTTCGGCCTCTGGACGACGTAACCCGGCGTCTGCGAGTTGGCGACGTTCGAGGAGACGATCGAGAGCGCGGCCTGGTTGGCACGCAGACCGCTCATCGCACTGGCGAGGGCTGAACTCAAACCCATATCACTAGCCGCCTTTGGTTACGTCACGCGCCGATCAGCGCAACACGTTCAAGAGATCCTGCACCATCGAATTCGCTGTCGTGATCACCTTGGTGTTGGCCGAATAGGCCTGCTGGGTCACGATCAGCTTGGTGAATTCGTCGGCGATGTCGGTGTTCGAGCCTTCCAGCGACGAGCCGCTGATGCTGCCCGACGCGCCGTCGATCGCTGTGCCCGACTGTTCGGTCGCGGCGTAGGCGCCACCGTCGAGGGCCTTGAGGTAATTGGTGCCGTTGAAGTGCGACAGCGTCACCTGGGCGAGGTTGAGGTTCTGGCCGTTGGAGAAGGTGCCGACCACGAGGCCGCTGTTGTTGACGGCAACCGAGCGGAGCTGACCGGCGGCGTAGCCGTTCTGCGTGATGGTGTTGATCGTCACCGCGCCGCTGGTGCTGGCATATTGCGTCAGCCCGCCCGAGGACATGTTGAAAGCGACCGAGCCGAGCGACTGGCCGCCGACGCTGACGTTGTTGATGGTGATGCCCGATCCGCTCGGCGAGGTCAGCGAGCCGTCGCTGGCAAAGGTGAAGGCCTGCCCGGTGTTGACCCAGCCGACCGTCGTGCCCGTCGCATTCGGATCGGTTTGGTAGAACAAGTTCCAGGTGTCGGAATGGCCGGTGCCCAGCGAGGCGCTGTCGGTCTTGGCCCAACGCAGCTGCAGGTTCACCGGCGTGCCCGCGGCGTTGTAGGCGGTGACCGCACCGCCGCTGATCGATTCCTTGGTGAACGTGGCGATATCGTTGCCGATCACGCCGCCGGTGCCGGCAGTGCCGCCACCGCCGCGGTTCTTGGAGATTGACGACGTGAAGCCGAGCGCGGCGAAGGCGCTGCTGTTGTTGGGGCTCGTCACCGTCAAGGTGGGATTGGCGATACCGGTATTCAGGGTGATCACGCCGTTGCTGATCGAAGAAC
Source organism: Bradyrhizobium sp. 604_D8_N2_3 (assembly GCF_051810765.1). Classification (NCBI taxonomy): domain Bacteria; kingdom Pseudomonadati; phylum Pseudomonadota; class Alphaproteobacteria; order Hyphomicrobiales; family Nitrobacteraceae; genus Bradyrhizobium; species Bradyrhizobium sp. 604_D8_N2_3. Next base: position 6,198,562 of record NZ_JBPWPM010000001.1, read on the forward strand.
CGCTCGCACCGCTGAGCGTGTCGATCTGGCTGAGCAGAGTCGCTATGGAGTCGGTGATGTTGATCTGGTTCGGAGGGGTAGCGCCGGAGGCCACGAAGGTGATCGTATTGGCAGCTCCCGTGCCGTTGACCTGGATCGTGTTGCCGACCACGAAGGGCGTCGAGAGGACTTCCGCCCCGCCGGGCGTCGCGGTGCCGCCGAGCTGTGTACCACTCGTAATCGCGGGAGTGGACAGCACGTTACCGCCGCGCGTCACGCTGCTGACGCCGAGCAATCCTGCCGCAGTGCCGCCGATCGTCACGTCGGCCGTGGTGCTGGTCGTGATCTGGATGTTGCCGCTGGCATTCATAGTCACGCTGGAGGCGGGAACGCCGGCTCCAGACGCGATCGCGCTGAGGACATCCGACATCAGTGCGCTGGTGGGCGACTTCAGACCAATCGTGGTGACCGCCGGGGGGCCCGCAACCGTCGAAACGCCCGAGACGGTGTTGTCGAAGTTGATTGTTTGGCCGTTGACCGTCAACGACTTGCCGGCCAGGTTGGTGAGAAGGCTGGTGTTGAGGTGCGTGGCCAAGCCCGCATCGAGAGACGTGCTGCCAGTTGCCACCGCCGAAGCGTTGTCCTGCAGCGCCACCGTGCCGGTCGCAGTCGTCGCCGTATAGGCCGAGCGCAGATTGCCGGTGGCCGCCGCGCCGGAGACCGTCGCATTCGAATAAGGCGGCGGCGGCGTGCCGACGATCAGCGGGTTGGCGGCGAAATCGGACGGGTTCAGGCCGCCGGCCGCCAGCAGCGTGCCGCTCGCCGCGGTCGAGCTCGCCCCCGTGTTCGGCACGCTCGGCAGGTTCGCGGCGTACTGGATCGAGGTTGTCGCCTGTGCCGGGATGAAGTTGTTCTGGAATTTCAGGACGGACGCCACATTGCCGGTCGGGTTGCCGGTCTTGGGATCGACCGTGACGCCCATCAGATAGTAGCCGGCGCCATTGACCAGGTTGCCGTTGGAATTGAGCTGGAAGTCACCGCGGCGGGTGTAATAGGTGACGCCGCTGAACACCGGCACGTTATCCACGACGCCGGTTGCCTTCTGGATCGAGAAGAAGCCGTCGCCGGTGATCGCCATGTTGGTGGCGACGCTGGAGCCTGAGATCGTGCCCTGCGTCGTGATGGTCGCCTTGGCGTTGGCCGTGACGCCGCCCGCGACCTGCTTGCTCGGCACCGAGGCGTCGGGAATGAGGTCGACGAAGCTGGTCCCGATGCCCTTGTAGCCGGTGGTGGATGAGTTCGCGATGTTGCCGGAAATGTTCTGCAGCGCGTAGGACTGCGCCTGCAGGCCACCCACCGAGGTGTTCATTGCATCGAAGATACCCATAACTTTGTCTCCAGATCCGATCTCGGCGGCCGGTCGACCATGGCCGCAGTCGGAAGAGACAGTCGCAAGGGCTATGCCAATGCGGGTATTCTCAGGAAATCAATGACTTGAATGGGAAGGCCCCGGTCCGATGACCGGGGCACAATTGCCGGGCCGGCAACAATTGCCGGGGCATCGGGTCATTCCGGGGCGGCCCGCAGCACCGAACTCAGGTTCGCAATTACGCACCTGAGAAGCTCGAGATTCCGGATTCGATAATCACGCATCACTCCGGAATGACTCCAGCGAGACCTACGTTGCCGACGCGGCGGCCGGGTGGAAGACCAGCCCGAAACCGTCGATGCAATAGCGCAATCCGGTCGGCTTCGGACCGTCGTCGAAGACGTGGCCGAGATGGCCGCCGCAGCGCCGGCAATGCACTTCGGTGCGCACCATGCCGAAGGTGCGGTCCTCGGTCTTGCCGACATTGCCTTCGATCGGCTGGTAGAAGCTCGGCCAACCCGTGCCGCTCTCGAACTTGGTCTCGGACGAGAACAGCGGCAGGTCGCAGCCGGCGCAGGCGAAGATGCCCTTGCGGTGTTCCTTGAGCAACGGGCTGGAGCCTGGCCTCTCGGTGCCCTCCTTGCGGAGGATTTCATATTGCTGCGGCGTGAGCTGGGCGCGCCACTCGGCGTCCGTCTTCTCGATCTCGAATTTTTGCGTGGCCTTCTCTCCAGCCTCGGCAGGCGTTCCTCTCAGCCAGCGGAAGGCCGAAAGGCCGAACAGGCCGGCAACAGTCGTCAGCAGGATGCGGCGGTCAAACATCTCATTCTCCGTGCGCGGGGGAGTCCACGCTCTGAGATACGGGCTCTAACGGCCGACGTTACACGTCCGGGCGGGGTTTTTATCAACTTATCGCGAGACACCCTGGTCCTACGAGGCCGGTTCCACATCCTCGGCCACAGGTTTCGGCGGAGGGGCCGGCTGCGGCCGGACGCTGGGCGGCGGACGGCGAGGACCAGTGCCGGCGGCCCGGTTGGCTTCAGCGAGGCGCGCCTCGCGTTCCCGGTCCTTGACCCGCGCACGCTCGCGGTAGCGGGCGAGCGAGCCTGCGGCGGCGGAACTCGCCCTGCCCCAAACTCCCACCAATTGGCCCGCGACCCGCCCGGTCGTGCCGCCCGCCCAGACCAGCTCGAATGGCGAGAACAGCTTCCAGCGGTCGTCGCCCCACAAAATGCTACGCGCGATCAGCTGCCCGGCCACGGCCGACGTGTTCATGCCCTGGCGGCCGAACCCGCTCGCTACCCACAGGCCTTTGCGCAACTGGCCGATCTGCGGCATGCCGTGCACGGTCTGGCCGGTGGCGCCGCCGAACATGTCGGCGATCTCGACATCGCCGAACTGGGGGAAAATCGATCTGATCCGCCGCCTGACCGCGCCCGCAAAGCGCTGCGGACGCGCGGCCCAGGTGGTCTCGGGGCTTTCCCACATCAGGCGGTCGCCGTCGACGACACGGAAATGGTCGACCCCGTCGGAATCCATCACCGATCCCTTGAACGCCACGATCTCGTGCACGCACTCGCCGAGCGGCGCGGTAATCCCGGCATAGCGCCAGACCGGCAGCAGCGTCTCCGACAGGCGCCTCAACGGCGCGCCGAGGTGGATGTTGCCGGCGAGCACGATGTGGGTGGCGCGCAGCCGCGCCGAGGGCGTGACGATGCGCTTGCGGATGCCGGAATGATCGATGCTGACGACCGGCGTATCCTCGAATATGCGCGCTCCCGCTCGCCGCGCCAGCGCTGCGAGGCCGTGCACATATTTGCGGCCGTCGAGCTGGAATGCCCGGGGATAATAGACGCCGTGGAAGTAACGGTCGGTCTTGAGCGCCTCGCGGACGCGATCCACCTGCCAGCCCTCGACCTCCGTGTCGAAATCCTCGTGGAGCATCTGCAACCGGCTGATCAGCCGGTCGCCGGCATCGACGTTGGAGACCTCCAGCACGCCATCGCTCGGGCCAATGCCGGGCATGTTCTCTTCGGTGGCGTTGGCCCGGACGAACTCGGCGCCCTCCTTCGCCAGTGTCCACAATTCGCGCGCGTCCTCGAAGCCGATGCGCTCGATCAAATCGGCGAGCGGCAGCGCAAAGCCCGGCATCACGGTGCCAAGCTGGTTTCCGGAGGCGTTCCAGCCGATATGGCGGCCCTCGAGCACCGCGACGCTGGCTCCGAGCCGGGCTGCCTCCAGCGCGATGGAGAGCCCGGCAAGCCCGGCCCCGATCACGCAGATGTCGGCGTCGAGATCAAACGACAGTCGCGTGCGTTCACGAAAGCCGGCTTCTTCCTGGGACACGCTTGTGAAAGTCTCGCTCATGTCGTTTCCTTAAAGGACCGATCGGGCCCTTGTCACCTTGTCCTCAACCGGCGCCTGTAGATTATCCTGGACGCGTAACGATTCGAGAATGCCATGCGCCGTTTGATGCTGCTGCGTCACGCCAAGACCGAGACTGACGCGCCGAGCGGCCGTGACCAGGATCGTCGCCTCGACGACCGCGGCCACAAGGACGCCGCGCAGATCGGGGATTGGCTCGCCACCCATCCCCCTTTCCCCAAGGCCGTGCTGGTGTCGCACGCCGCCCGGGCCCGGCAGACCTGGGACATTGCCTGGGAGACGATGAAGGACCGCGTCGCAGCGCCGCAGGTGGAGGTCTTGCCCGAACTCTACGGCGCCGATCCCGCCCAGATGCTGGAATCCATTCGCACCGCAACCGTTCCGGCCAACCCGAAGCAGTTGCTGCTGGTGGGCCACAATCCCGGCATGCACGAGGCCGCGCTGATGCTGATGGGCGGCGGCGATCCGGCCGGCGCCAAGGCGCTCGCTCACAATCTGCCCACGTCGGGGCTTGCGATCTTCGACTTTGACGTCAAGGATTGGGGTGACGTGGCCTACCGCCGCGGCAAACTGGTGCTGTTCGTCAGCCCCAAGCTGCTTCGATCGGGTTGAGACGCGCGGGGCGCGCCGTCTCGACCGGTTGATCCTAGCTTGGTCAATTGGGAGACGCAGATGTTCAAGTCCATCCTCGTGCCCATCGACCTCGCCGACACCGATCTGGCCAAGCCGGCGCTCGCGACCGCGATAACGCTGTCGCAGACCTGGAGCGGATCGATACGACTGCTCAACGTGCTGCCGATGACGCCGGTGATGCTCGCCGAATACGTCCCGGCCGATTTCGACGAGCAGCAGCGCCAGACCTCCGAGGAAGCACTCGCCATCGTCGCGCGGGAGTCAGGCATCGAGACGGGGCGCATTTCCAGCGTGGTGCGACAGGGCGGCATCTATCATGAGATCCTGGAGGAGGCCATGCACATGAAGGCCGACCTGATTGTGATGACCTCGCACCGGCCGGCGATGCGCACCTATTTCCTCGGCTCCAATGCCGGGCACGTCGTGCGCTACGCCAAGTGCTCGGTGCTGGTGGTCAGGCACTGAGCGCCACAACAAACGCTGTCATTGCGAGCGGAGCGAAGCAATCCAGAGTCTTTCCGCGGTGGCAGTCTGGATTGCTTCGCTCCGCTCGCAATGACGACGCGGAGGCATTGTCACCACGCCCGGACTTGCGGGCGTGGCGGCCGAACAAACTCACAGATACCGCGTCAGCTCGGCCTTGAACTGCCCGTAGACGGCGTCCTCGATCTGGCTGCGCGTGATCCCGATGTCGCGCAAGGCGTGGTCGTCGAGCTCGTTCAGCGTCTTGACGGCAGAGCGGCGCTCCAGACGATCGAACAGCGCATGGGCAACGTTGGCGAGCGTGCTGAAAAATCCGCCCGACGAGGATGGGCGTAAACTCCGCCCGGCAGTTTGCGAGATCGTGGTCATTTTTCTTCTCCGGCCTATTGTCCGCGCAGCGAAGCAGGTGCCGTTGGCGCGGACGCTGTGAGCGCCTGCACCTCATTTGCCATCGGATTGCTCTCGCTCTCCTCGGCTCAATCGCGGAACTTGATGGAACTTAAATGCTCCAGTACACTACTCGGAGCAAGTAAAACATTGCTCTCGGTGCAATAATGTCCAAGTTCGAATACGTGAAGCTTGCCGATGCCATTGCGGCCGATATCACTAAAGGCACGTTAAGGCCCGGCGACCGGCTGCCGCCACAGCGCAACTTTGCCTATGACCGCGGCATCGCGGTCTCGACCGCGAGCCGGGTTTATACGGAGTTGCTTCGCCGCGGGCTCGTCGTCGGCGAGGTCGGCCGCGGCACGTTCATCTCCGGCGACATCAAGCGCGAGGTCGAGGCGTTGAGCGAGCCGCGCGACGCGCGGATCGATTTCGAGGTCAATTATCCGTTATTGCCGCAGCAATGGGCGATGATCGCCAAGAGCCTTGCCGGGCTCGAGCGCGTCGACGCGCTCGAATCCGCCCTGCGCGTCTCGACCAGCACCGGCACCAAGAGCGCGCGCAATGCGGCCGTCGCCTATCTCGCGCGCAAGGATTTCACGCCGCAGGCCGAGCAGATCGTCTTCACCGCCAACGGCAAGCAGTCGCTCGCCGCCGCGCTCGCCGCCCTCGTTCCCACCGGCGGCCGCTGCGGCGTCGAGGCGCTGACCTACCCTTACGTCAAGAGCATCGCGGCGCGGCTCGGCGTGACGCTGGTCCCGATTCCGATGGACGAATACGGCGCACGGCCCGATGCGATCCAGAAAGCGCATCGCGAAGCGCATCTGTCGGCGCTGTATCTCCAGCCCATCATCCAGAACCCGCTCGGCGTCACCATGAACGCGACGCGGCGCGCCGACATCATGCGCGTTGCCGAGAAGCTCGATCTCACCATCATCGAGGACGCCGTCTACGGCTTCCTCGCCGACGACACACCGCTGGCAGCGCTCGGGCCGGACCGTTGCATCGTGATCGACAGCCTGTCCAAGAAGGTCGCACCGGGCCTCGCGCTCGGCATCCTCGTGACCCCGCCGCATCTGCGCGAGAGCGTGATGAGCGCGGTCCGGACCGGCGGCTGGATCGCCTCGGGCCACGCGCTGGCGTCCGGGCAGCGGCTGATGGCCGACGGCACCGTCGCCGAGCTGACGCGGCTGAAACGGATCGACGCTGCGCGCCGGCAGCAGACCGCGGCAAGGCTGCTTGCCGGCTACCAGATCGCGGCCGACGCCCGTTCCTATCATTTGTGGCTGACGCTGCCGCCACACTGGCGCTCGCAGACCTTCGTCGCCGCAGCAGCCCGGCGCGGCATCGCACTGACGCCATCCTCGACGTTTGCAATTGCGCACGGACATGCACCGAACGCGGTGCGGCTCGCGCTCGCCCCGCCCTCGCTCGAGCAGCTCGATTCCGGCCTGCGCACACTCGTGTCGCTGCTCGGCACCAAGGAAGAGGATTTCGACTCGACGGAGTAAGCGAGAGCGTTGCGAGCGAAGTGATACCGGTTCGAAAACGCGTCGCAACAAAGATCCGGCCCTTCGCCGCTCAGGTCGCCGGCCATTCCGCGATAAAGCCCCTCGCCTTGTACGGCTCGATCTTGTCCCATTCGTGCAGGACACGCCGGCGAAACTCGAGATTGGTGTGCCAGAGCGCGCGCGGCGTCGCAAAGCTGTCGACGGTGAGCAGCATCTTCTCGACGTCAGGCCAGTGCCGGTGCAGCGTCATCGGGTAGCGGCGCGCCGTCCAGGTGTTGCCGAGGCAGATCACGCTCCGGATGTTTCGCAGTCCAAGCGCTGCATCAATGATCGGCAGCGAGAAGATCACGTTCTCGCCGGTGTTCATTGCGCGATGTTCCTCGAGGATGAGGTCCGCCGGAATGCCGGCCGCGACCATCGCTGCCTTGATGATGGTGCACTCAGATTGCTCCGAGCCCGGCGTCACACCACCGCTGACAATCGACCAGCGGAAAAGGCCCTCGCGCCACAGCCTCGCGGCGGTGTCGGCGCGCAAGCCAACGTCCTCGCGGGTGCCGAACATGAACAACAGATCGGCCGGCCGGAGCGGCGTATCGATCAGATGCGTACGGTTGATTTCGACGATCTCATCCGCTGTAGGCTGCTGCCTGTTGCGATCCATGGTTGGCATGACAGCACGATGCGACACCGGCGCAGGGGCACGAAGTCACGTTTGATTGCGGCCGATTGCACCTAGGGCAGCAACGCCTTCGGCACACGATCAAAACTGTAGCTGTGCGGCTGGTTGCGCCGCACGAAGCCGCCGACCTGCCAGGCGAACAGCGCGGCAAAACCGATGATGAAGAGGGCGCCGGCGAATTCGCCGATCAGGAGCGCGCGGATCAGCAGCCCCGTCATCGCCACCGTCAGCACCGCCAGGAAGGCCAGCACCGCCGCATAGGTCTTGCGGCCGAGGCCTGCGGTCAATTCGGCGCGGCTGCCGGCTTGCGCCATACGTGCGTGCAGTTCGATGATGAAATCGCGAAAACCGTTGTCCTGCGGCGCCATTAACGCCGCGGTCTGCCAGCTCGTCGACAGGATCCTGATGCGGCCGCCGCCGGTGTGGCTGACATCGGCGCGAAAGCGGTGCTGCTGCATCGACACCGGGCGAAACGACAGCCGGATCGCCGAGATCTCGTCATAGCGCCACAGGCCGGAGCGGCCGGCGATGTGCCAGGACAGGCCCTCGTCCGTCAGCTCGAAACGATGCGCCGAGCCGATCAGCGACGCCTTGTAGGCGTAGCTCGTGACCGACGGGCCTTGCGCTCCCGAAACCTGTATCCCCACAATCAATCCCGTCCGCGCAATCCCGCCTGCGATCGGCTTGCGCGATCGCCCTCGCCCATCCTACAAGCGGGGCATGGCTGAGACGACCTTTTTTCCGCGCCGCCTGATTCTCGGCGCCGCCGTGATCTCCGGAGTGCTGCTCGCGCTCGCGGTGCACATGCTGGGCGCGCGCTACGGGCTCGACCTCGGCGGGCTCTGGCATTCCGACACGCACGAATTCATACCCGCGGGCGCAGCGATCGCCTGGTGGCTGATTGCCACGGTGGGTTTCTCCGGCGGCTATTTCACGGCGACATTGATGCAGAGCGCCGTCTCCGGACAGATCCCGCAGCGGATGCGGCAGTTCCTGATCGCGGTCGGCGTGCTGCTGCTTGCCGGTGCGGGCCAGGTGGCCTCGGCGCCGAGCCCGATCCCGTCCGTCTCGGGCGTGCTCGCCGGGCTCGCCGCGCTATGTCTTGGCGCCGTGATGGCGTTTTGCGGCGCGCATTTCGCGCTGCGCCGCGGCTAGACATCAGGCCGAGGCGAGCAGCCGCGGCCGGTTCAGCATCAACGCGACATCGGATGCGGGCCGCGGCTTGCTGAAAAGATAGCCCTGCGCCTGGGTGCAGCCCTCGCGCCGCAGCAGCTCGAGCTGCGCGTCGTTCTCGACGCCTTCCGCCGTGGTGACGATGCCGAGGCTGCGCCCGAGGCCGGTCACGGCGCGGATGATCGCCATGGAATCCTCGCGCGTCGCAAGCTCCGACACGAAGGAGCGGTCGATCTTGATCTTGTCGAACGGGAAGCTGCGCAGGTAGCTCAGCGACGAATAGCCGGTGCCGAAATCGTCGAGCGAGATCCGCACGCCCATGGCCCGCAGCTCGTGCAGGGTGGTCAGCGTCGCCTCGCTGTTCTGGAGCAGCACCGATTCGGTGATCTCGAGCTCGAGCCGCCGCGCCGCGAGCCCTGAGGCTGCCAGCGCATCGGTCACGGATGCGATCAGGTTCGGACTCTTGAACTGCACCGGCGACAGGTTGACGGCGACATCGACGTCGTCCGGCCAGGTGGCGGCGTCACTGCAGGCGCTGCGCAGCACGAACTCGCCGAGCTGGACGATGAGGCCGGTCTCCTCGGCCACCGGGATGAAGTTGATGGGGGCGATCAGGCCGCGCTGCGGATGGTTCCAGCGCAACAGCGCCTCGAAGGCGACGACGCGACCGCTGGCGACGTCGCGGATCGGCTGGTAGTACGCCTCGAACTCGTCGCGCAGCAACGCCGCCCGCAAGTCCATCTCCAGCAGCCGCCGCGCCTGCGCACGCGCATCCATGCCGGTCTCGAAGAAGCGATAGGTGCCGCGGCCGTCCGCCTTGGCGCGGTACAGCGCGAGGTCGGCGTTCTTCAACAGCTCGTCCGGATTGTCGCTGTCCTGCGGCGACAGCGAGATGCCGATCGAGACGCCGATCACGATCTGATGGTCGTCGATCTCGTAAGGCGCAGAGATCACCTCGACGAGGCGGCCGGCAAGGGCTCGCGCCGCGGCTTCCTCGGAGCGCCCGATCTGGACCACGGCGAACTCGTCGCCACCGAGCCGCGCCACGGTGTCGCTCGCGCCGACAGTGGCCTTCAGCCTGCGACCGACTTCCTTGAGCAGCGCATCGCCGATGGGATGGCCGAGCGAGTCGTTGACGTCCTTGAAGTGATCGAGATCGAGGCACAGCACCGCGAGCTGGTCGCCCGACTTCGCCCGGCCCAGTCCCTGCTCGAGCTGCTCGTGGAACAGCACGCGGTTCGGCAGATTGGTCAGCGCGTCATGGCGCGCCATGTGCGAGATCTTGGCCTGCGCCTCCAGCCATTCGGTGATGTCCTCGAAAGTCGCGACCCAGCCGCCGCCCTGCATCGGCTGGTTGACGACGCGGATGGAGCGACCGAACCGGGTGACGACCTGGCTGGTCGTGCGGCCCTCGCGCGCGTCGGCCACGAGGCGCGCGAAGAATTCGCCCGCATCGCCCTGCCACTGGCCCTTGGCCTGCTCTTCCCGCAACACGTCGACGAGCAGGCGGCCGGCGAGCGGAATGTCGGTGCGGCCGAGCAGCGCCGCGTAGCGCTCGTTGAAGAGCTGGATCTTGCCGTCCGCATCGAACATGCACAGTCCCTGCGACATGTTCTCGAGCGCGGTATCCAGCACGACCTGCTGGCGTCCCAGTTCGCCCTTGGCGCGGCGGTCGAGCAGAGCCGCCGCGAGCGCGATCGCGATGATCGCAGCGGCGGCGCTGGCGGTGAGGATCGACAATGAGGCCGGCGGGATCGACAGGCCGCTGATCACGACCGCAGGATCCGGCGTCAGCTCCACGGCGCCCATGGCGGTGAAATGATGTGAGACGATGGCAAGCGTCAGCAGCACCGTCGCGCCGAGCGCGCCCGCAAGGCTGTCGCGGCGCCCCGCAACCACCAGGGCAAGCGACCCGAGAACGATGCCGAGGATGATCGAGACCGTCACTGTGCCGGTCGTCCAGCCGATGTGCGCGGGAATCTCGAGCGCCATCATGCCGGTGTAATGCATGGCGGCAACGCCGCCACCAACGACGGCGCCGCCGAGCGCAACCAGGCCCGCCCGCGTCACCGACACCGAGATGCTCAGCCCGATGAAGGTGACCGCGATCGCGAAGATCAGCGACAGGACCGTCAACGGAATGTTGTAAGCGCCGCCCGCACCAGGCCCGTAAGCCTGCATCGCGATGAAATGGGTTGCCCAGATGCCGCCGCCGGCGACGACGGCATCAAGCGCGACCCACGATACGCGAGCTCCCCCGCGCGCCGCACGCGCGCGGTGGAACAGGCTGATCGCCGCCGCGCTGGCGAGCAGACATACCGCTCCGCCGAGTGCGACCAGTCGCCAATCATGCTGATCCGTCAGGCAGTAAAGAACTTGATACATTGCCGGTCCCTATTCCAACCGCACTAGAACCGGCAGAGATGGACAGTCGGTAACCGGCTATGTGCCGGTTTCGGGAATGGTGAACATAGAATGTGTGGGATCGCTCACATTGAGCGCCCTTGCGCCCTTGCGTCAGGTGCATTTGCGCCGAGGCCGATCACGGCGGCGGTGAGCAGCAGGACGGCCGCCGATATGATTAGCGACTGGTGAAGGCCCGTCATGAATGCACTGTCCGAGGCCACCAGCGAGCCGAACAGCGCGACGCCGAGCACGCTGCCGGTCTGCCGCGTCGCGTTCAGGACGCCGGCGGCGATGCCGGAGCGCGCCTTGTCGATGCTGCCGAGCAAGGTGGAGGTCAGCGGCGGCACCAGCAGGCCAAGTCCGCCGCTGATCGCGATCATCTGCGCAAAGATCGCCCAGTAGCTGGTCCCGGCTTCGGTCCAGAGCAGCCCGAGACAGCCGAGCGCCGAGATACAGGCGCCGACCACGATGGTCGGGCACGAGCCGATGCGCTCGGCCAGACGCGGCGCCAGCAGGTTGAGCGGCAACACCGCGCCCATCATCGGCACGAAGGCAAGCCCGGTCCACCAGGCCGACAGCCCGTTGATCCTCTGGAAATACAGGCTCAGCACGAAGATCAGGCCGTAGATCGCGATGTTGACGAGGAGGCCGACGATCGTGGTCAGGGTAAACAGCCGGTGACTGAACAGCGACAGCGGCAGCATCGGCTGCACGGTGCGGCTCTCGCGCCAGACGAAGAGCACCGCGAATGCGGCTGAGGCAACGAATGCTGCGATCACGGCTGGATGGCTCCAGCCGAACGCGCCAGCTTCGATGATCGCGCCGGCGAGCGCGCCCAACGCACCGATCGCGGCGAGCTGTCCCGGCAGATCGATCTCGCGCGAGCGCGACCGCGTGGTCTCGCTGGCGTAGCGCCAGCTCAGCCACAAGCCGGCAAGACCGATCGGCAGGTTAACCAGGAAGATCGCGCGCCAGCCAACCAGCGTGATCAGCGCGCCGCCGACGAAGGGACCGGCAGTCAGCGCCAGGCTCGCTCCGGCGGCCCAGACCGCCACGGCACGGCCACGCTCGCGGTCGTCCGCATAGGCATGATTGAGCAGCGCCAGGGAATTCGGCACCAGGATCGCCGCCGCCAGCCCCTGGACCAGCCGTGCTGCGATCAGCACGATGGCGTTGGGCGACAGCGCGCAGGCGAGCGAGGCCGCGGTGAAGATTGCGAACCCCGCCATGAAGATGCGCTTGGCGCCGATGCGGTCGCCGAGTGCACCTGCGGTCAGAATGAAGGCGGCAAAGGCGATGGTGTAGGCGCTGACCACCCATTGCAGCTCAGCGACGCCGCCGCCGAGCGTTTTACCCATCGCGTCGAGCGCGGTGTTGACGATGGTGACGTCGAGTTGCACCACGCCATAGCCGAGGCTCATCGCGGCAAGCGTGAGGGAGGTCGCAAGGCGCGAGCCGGCACGCTGCGCGCCGGCTCCGTTGTCGAGGGGTTCATATTTGATGGTGCTGGCTCGCATGCTGCCACCTCGGTTGCAGCCCCATGCGAAACATACGCTTCCAGCCCGCATTCATGCTTCGACAATGATCGTATTATGGATGCGTCAAATGCGAACGCCGCGCGGATGACCGCGCGACGCCTTTTTCGTAGCTACGCCCGGTCCTAGCTCGCCGCGCGCAGGTTCACCTTGCTCTCGGCGAGCGCGGTCAGCTTCCTGTCGGTCGCCTTCTCTTCTTCCAGCGTCTTGGCGAGCACGGTGGCGCAGTCGTTGCGGCCGAGCTGTTTGGCCCAGGCGATCAGGCTGCCGTAGCGGACGATCTCGTAATGCTCCGCGGCCTGGGCCGCGTTGATCAGGGCGGCGTCCAGCACCGCCTTGTCGGCGACTTCACCGGCGGTCTCGTCGGCTTCCTCGATGATGCCGTCGATGGCCGGGCAGTCGACCGCCTTCACCTGCGTGCCGTGCATCTTGAATACTTCCTCGAGCCGCTTGACGTGCTGCTTGGTTTCTTCGAGGTGCGTCAAAAAGCCCTGCTTCAACTGCGGATCGGTGGCCTTATCTGCCATTTTCGGCAGCGCCTTGGTGAGCTGCTGCTCGGCATAATAGATGTCCTGAAGCTGGTGCATGAACAGGTCGTTCATGGTTTTGATATCTTTTGTGAACAGTCCCATCGTTCCGATCCTCTCGGTTTCGGGAACACGGAGGCGTCGGCTCGCACGAAAAGCCGATTATTCCGCCATGTTCGATTGCTGATGGAGCGCTAACCAGCGCACGGTACCGACGTTCCAAAAAAGCTCGCATCGCTTGCGCTGGAACAATGCCGACTGCGGGCGGACACGAAATCATGTCAAGATGCGGACGCGCGTTCCGGGCAGGTGCCCCGACTCATATGCTTAACGCGCGCCCGATATGAACCACATATGACAAAAGCGGCGGTCCACCGCAGAACCTATCGGTCGAACGCAGAACCTATCGTTGTCAAGGGCTGCACAAGTCGCTGTTTTTGCCTTAAATGAGCTACAACATGCCTAGCGGTCGAAGCCCATTTCGGGCAGTGATCGCGCCCGACCGGTCAATGTCTGGCCGATCGGTCTTGCCCCCGGCCGGGAGGATGAATGCACGGACTGCTGCCCGCGCTGAAGCGCGGCTTCAAGAGATGGATCGGCTGGCGACGGCTCGGTGTTGCCGCGAGCGTCTTCATCATCGCCTTCGCGATCACCACGCTTGCGCGCACCCTCAAGGACATCGATACCGGCGTCATCCTGACCGCGTTGACCGAGATTCCCCGCGGGAATATCGGGCTGGCGGCGATCTGCGTCGTCTTCGCGTTCTGTACGCTGACCTTCTACGACTATTTTGCACTGCGAACGATCGGCAAGAAGCATGTGCCCTATCGCATCGCAGCACTCTCCAGCTTCACGTCCTATTCGATCGGCCACAACATCGGCGCCACCGTTTTTACCGGCGGCGCGATCCGCTTCCGGATCTATTCGGACTACGGGCTGAACGCGATCGACGTCGCGAAGATCTGCTTCCTGTCAGGCCTGACCTTCTGGCTCGGTAACATCTTCGTGCTCTCGATCGGCATGGTCATCCATCCGGATGCCGCCTCATCGATGGATCAACTGCCGTCGTCGATCAACCGGCTGATCGGGCTCGGCGGCCTCGCCTCGATTGGCGCCTATCTGGTCTGGCTCTGCATGGGCGAGAAGCGCCGCGAGCTCGGCCAGAAGGGCTGGAAGGTGGTGCTGCCCTCGGCGCCGCTGACGCTGGTCCAGATCCTGATCGGCGTGGTCGATCTCGGCTTCTGCGCGACGGCGATGTACCTGCTGATGCCGGCCAATCCGTCGATCGACTTCATGTCGCTGGCGGTGGTGTTCATCCTGGCGACGCTGATCGGCTTTGCCAGCCACGCGCCCGGCTCGATCGGCGTGTTCGATGTCGCCATGCTGGTCGCGCTGCCCGAATTCGGCCGCGAGCAGCTTCTGGCGACCCTGCTGGTCTTCCGCATCCTCTATTTCGTGATCCCGTTCGGCCTCGCCATCTCCATCATGGGCGCGCGCGAGCTCTGGATGAACGTGGTGGAGCCCTGGCAGGAGCGGCGGCGGCTGGCCGAGGCCTGCGCGCAAGGCAACCTGCCCAAGCAGGTAGCAGCGATGGAACGCGAGCGGTCGTTGCGACAGGCCAGCAAGCGGTAAGGCGGGCGGGCGACCGTCAGACAGAGGTTGCGGGCGGCGCAGCAATGCTCTCTTATTTCCGCCTCAACTTTGCCGTTGAACACGCGGGCCATGATCCCTTTTTCCTTTCGTACCCTTCCCGCAGGCCTCCTGCTGCTTGCCGGGATTCTGACGTCTTTGCCGCTCGAGCGCGCCGCCGCGCAGGGCGCCGGTGCGATGCAAATATCCTGGGAGGTGCGCAACCGCTTCCGCCTGTTCCGCGAGGAGCGCGACTTCCAGCTCCATGTCGAGAACGCGCGTAACCGCAGCATCCTCGCCGCCGAGCAGTCGCTGGAGCTCCAGAGCGAGGGCCGCGGCTGGGCCCGCAACATGGTCAACCGGCTCTGCATCGACCTCCAGGGCCGGGTCAACCAGCCCTGCACCCGCGACAACGTCAAAGAGAATTACCTCACCCCGACCGATCATCCGGTGACCGTGCGCCTGACCGGCGCAGTGCCGGTCGGCGCCACCTGCGCCTGGTCGTTCGACGACGGCGACGGGCCGCAGACCTCGGCTTTCGATTGCGCCGAGCCGATCAACCTGCGGGTCCGCTACGGCAAGCAGACGGTCGCGAGCGTCGACGTCTCCTCCGGCTCCGATCCGACCCAGCGCGTCCAGGCCGAGATCCAGGTCCGCGACATCTTCGTCGCCGGGCTCGGCGACAGCATCGCCTCCGGCGAAGGCAACCCGGACCGGCCGCTGGCGCTGTCGGACGAGGGCTTCTGCTTCCGCTCCTATCTCGGTACCGCCGGTGCGCAATACTACCGGCCGAGCCGTGCCGGCTATAAAGGTGGCCGCGCCTGCGAAGCACCCGACACGCTCGCCAACTGGCAGCATTACGGCGCGCTCTGGTTCAACTCGCCCTGCCACCGCTCGCTCTACAGCTACCAGGCCCGCACGGCTCTCGCGCTCGCGGTGCGCTACACCCACATCGCGGTGACCTTTCTGCCACTCGCCTGCACCGGCGCCAGCATCGGCGACGGTCTGCTGGGCTCGCAGCGCGCCCGCGAATGCCCGCCCGGCAAGACCGGCGTCTGCAACACCAGCGTGAACGCCCAGGTCGCCGAGCTGCGTGAGGCGCTCACCGCGGCGAAAAAGCGCCAGCCGGACCGCACGCTCGATCTCGTGCTGCTCTCGGTCGGCGCCAACGACGTCTATTTCTCCGGCCTCGTCGCCGACGTCATCGTCGACACCGCGACCGAGCGCGCGCTGTTCCGCCGCTCCGGCGTAATGGCGAGCGTCGACGATTCCCGCGATGCACTGGCGCGCGAGCTGCCGCAGAATTTCGCCAAGCTGCGCGAGGCGCTGAAGCCGCTCGTCAGCGGCGACCTCTCGCACGTGGTCTATGTCTCCTACGCCAATCCCGCGCTCGCCGATGGCGGCGTGCCCTGCCGCGGCGGCCGCGCCGGGTTCGACATCCATCCGTCCTTCAACGCCGATCCGCAGCGCCTGGCCCGCGTCTCGACCTTCGTCGACACCGAATTCCTGCCGCAGCTGAAGAGCCTCGCCACCTGCACGCGCGGGGCGCTGTGCCGCGATCCCGAAACCGACCGCATGACCTTCGTGGACTCGCACCAGGCGGTGTTCGCCGATCACGGCTTCTGCGCCCATGCGGGCAACGATCCCGAATTCGACCGCACGTGTTTCGCCGAGAACGGCCAGAGCTTCAATCCCGATATCGTGAGCGCGGCGAGCCAGCCGATGCTGTGCGGCCGCGGCGCCTCGGAGTATCGCGCCTACCTGCCGCGCGCGCGCTGGATCCGCGATGCCAATGACAGCTATTTTGCCGCGATGACCTATCCGCAAGGCCTGCCGGCGGCGAGCCAGCCGACCGACATCCACGACGCCACCTGGGGCGTGCTCTCCGCCGTCTACGGCGGCGCCGTGCATCCAAGCGCGGAAGGCCACGCCGCGATGGCGGACGCCGCACTGCCGGCCGCGAGCAGCGTGCTCGGCCTCGATGCCGTGCCGCCCGGCGTGACACGCGGACTGTTGGCGCCGCTGCTGGGCACGCAGCAATAGCACGACACTGCTCCCACATACTCGGTGTCATCGCCCGCGAAGGCTGGCGATCCAGTACTCCGTGACAGCGGTGATTGAATCGAGAGGCTGCGGCGTACTGGATTCCCCGCTTTCGCGGAGAATGACAGTGGTGTGCGGAGCACGACCTCGCGCATCACGATCGCACATTCTCGTCACCTCGTGATCGTTCCCCGCACCTGCCGTTCCATCGATCCAAAAACGGCATCGATCGATACTCCCTTGAACTTGGACACTTTGCCGCGCGCGCCTCTAGGAGTCGCAGAGAGGAAACATTTCGAGTTCTAAGGAGGCGCGTGATGAGCGCAGTGGTGTCGTCCGCAGCGGACGTGAGGAGGTCTCGCGTCAGGCTGTTCATCGTGACCATGTTGTTCCTGGTCACGACCGTGAACTATGCCGACCGCGCCACCCTGTCGATCGCGGGCCCCGCACTCTCGAAAGAGCTGCATCTCGATCCCGTCGCCATGGGCTGGATCTTCTCGGCCTTCGGCTGGTCCTATGTCGCGGCGCAGGTGCCGGGCGGCTGGCTGCTCGACCGCTACGGCTCGCGCCTCGTCTATGCCTTCAGCATCATCGTCTGGTCGCTGTTCACGATGATGCAGGGCTGGGTCGGCTTCCTCAGCGCCGGCGCCGCCATCATCGTGCTGTTCGCACTTCGCCTCCTCGTCGGCGTCGCGGAAGCGCCCTCGTTCCCCGCCAACGCCCGCATCGTCGCCGCCTGGTTTCCCGGCAATGAGCGCGGCACCGCATCGGCCTTCTTCAATTCGGGACAGTATTTCGCCACCGTGATCTTCGCGCCGCTAATGGGCTGGATCGCGCATGATTACGGCTGGCGCTTCGTATTCTTCGTGATGGGTGGGCTCGGCGTCATCATGGGCCTGGTCTGGATCAAGACCGTCTACGGCCCGAAGGAGCATCCCGGCATCAACGAGGCCGAGTTCGATTACATCAAGGAAGGCGGCGCGCTGGTCGATCTCGACGCGCCCAAAAACGATCTGGTGCAGGAGCGTGCGCCCGAGTCCGGCTCCGGCTGGGATCACATCCGCCAGTTGCTCTCCAACCGCATGATGCTCGGCGTCTATCTCGGCCAGTACTGCATCAACACGCTGACCTATTTCTTCCTGACATGGTTCCCGGTCTACCTCGTCAAGGAGCGCGGCCTGTCGATCCTGCAAGCCGGCTTCGTCGCGACGCTGCCCGCGCTGTGCGGCTTCATCGGCGGCGTGCTCGGCGGCGTCATCTCCGACGCCATTCTCCGCAAGACCGGCTCGCTCACCATGGCGCGCAAGATCCCGATCGTCGGCGGCATGCTGCTGTCGATGTCGATCATCGCCTGCAACTATGTCGACGGACAGGCGCTGGTGGTCGGCTTCATGGCGCTCGCCTTCTTCGGCAAGGGCATCGGCGCACTCGGCTGGGCGGTCGTCTCCGACACCTCGCCCAAGGAAGCCGGCGGCGTCTCCGGCGGCCTGTTCAACACCTTCGGCAACCTCTCCTCGATCAGCACCCCGATCGTGATCGGCTACATCCTGGCCGCGACCGGCTCATTCAACGGCGCACTGCTGTTCGTCGGCGCCAATGCGCTGGTGGCCGCGTTCGCCTATCTCGTGGTGGTCGGCAAGATCGAGCGGGTGGTGCTCAAACGTTCCTCCTGAGGGCTCCCGCGGGAGCTTGACCAGGCAACTCAACGGCGGCTCCTCAGCCGCCGTCTTTGTTTTGGGGATGATCGATGCTAGAAGTGCCGGGGAAACGCCTTATCCATCTAAGGCATGTATCGATGTTCGACCTCAACCAGCTCCGCTGTTTCGTCACGGTGGCCGAAGAACTGCATTTCGGCCGCGCCGCCGCGCGACTGAACATGACCCAGCCACCGCTGTCGCGGCAGATCCAGGTGCTCGAGCACATCATCGACGCGCCGCTGCTGGAGCGCACCAGCCGCTCGGTGCGCCTGACGCCGGCGGGGCGCAGCTTCCTGCCCGAGGCAAGGCGCATCCTGAAGCTTGCGGAAAGCGCCTCGCAAGTCGCCCGCCGCATCGCGCTCGGCAAAACCGGCTCGCTGAAAATCGGCTTCACGGCGGCTGCCGCCTACGGCTTCCTCCCGGAGCTCGTCGCCGCCTGCCGCGCCAAGCTGCCCGAGGTCGATTTCTCGCTGAAGGAGATGGTGTCCGGTGATCAGTTCGAGGCGCTCAGCTCCGGCCAGATCGACGCCGGGCTGTTGCGGCCGCCGATCGCGCGCCCCGAAGTGGCCAGCCGCCGTGTCGTCGCCGAGCCCCTGCTCGCCGCGATCCCGAAGAAGCATCCGCTGGCGAATGCCGAGACCATCACCATCAAGGATTTCGACGACCAGCCCTTCGTGATGTACTCGCCCTATGAGAGCCGATATTTCCACGATCTGCTGGTGGCGCTGTTCACCCGCGCCGACGTGCTGCCGCGCTATGTGCAGCATCTGAGCCAGATCCATTCGATCCTCGCCATGGTCCGCGCCGGCCTCGGCCTTGCCATCGTGCCGGCCGCGGCTGCGAGCCTGAAGATCTCCGACGTGCGACTGCGGCCGTTGAAGCTGCGCACCCGCGTCCCCGTCGAGCTGTTCATGGTCTGGCGCCGCGACGACGAGAACCCGCTGCTCTCCGCTCTGGTCAAAATCGCAGGCGAATTGTCCTCCGCGGAGGTAGCGGACGATTGATGCTCAATCCGCATCGGTCGATATAGGCTTTGGCTTGGACGCGCATCGAACGGTCTCCTAAACAACGGCGCATGGACGCGCAGGCTTCGGCCCGCGTCCTCCACAACACGCAAATTAAGGGAGCAGCGCCCATGAGCAAGATGACCCCGCAGGAAATGGCCCAGAAGATCGGATCGGGCCTCCTGTCCTTCCCCGTCACGCCCTTCAAGGCGGACTATTCGTTCGATGAGGCGACCTACCGCGCCAACATGGACTGGCTGTGCGGCTATGACGTTGCCGGCCTGTTCGCCGCCGGCGGCACCGGCGAGTTCTTCTCGCTGACGCCGACCGAGGTTCCGCAGGTGGTCAAGATCGCCGTCGACGAGACCAAGGGCCGCGTGCCCGTGCTCGCCGGCACCGGTTACGGCACCGCCACCGCGCGCGAGATCGCGATCGGCGCGGAAAAGGCCGGCGCCGACGGCCTGTTGCTGCTGCCGCCCTATCTGACCCATTCCGAGCAGGACGGCCTTGCCGCCCACGTGGAAGCCGTGTGCGCCGCCGTGAAGATCGGCGTCATCGTCTACAACCGCGACAACGCCATCCTGCAGCCCGATACGCTGGCGCGCCTCGCCGAGCGCTGCCCGAACCTCGTCGGCTACAAGGACGGCATCGGCGACATCGAGCTGATGACCCGCGTCTACACCAAGCTCGGCGACCGCCTCACCTATATCGGCGGCCTGCCGACCGCGGAAACCTTCGCGCTGCCCTATCTCGACATGGGCGTGACGACCTATTCCTCGGCCGTGTTCAACTTCGTTCCAGAATTCGCCACCAACTTCTACGCCGCGGTGCGCAAGCGCGACCATGAGACGATCCATGCCGGCCTGAAGAACTTCATCCTGCCGCTGATCGCAATCCGCAACCGCAAGAAGGGCTATGCGGTCTCGATCATCAAGGCCGGCATGAAGGTGATCGGCCGCGATTCCGGCCCGGTCCGCCCGCCGCTGACCGATCTCACCGAGCAGGAGGTTGCGGAGCTGACCGCGCTGGTGAAGAATCTCCCCGCCATCCGATCGTCACAACAAGCTGCAGAATAACAGACAACAACAGGGAGGAGCGTGCGATGGCCCAGACTGAGGTCTCCGGCGCACCGGTCGTCACATCGATGCAGGTGATCCCGGTCGCGGGCCGCGACAGCATGCTCCTCAATCTGAGCGGCGCGCACGCGCCGTTCTTCACCCGCAACATCGTCATCCTCACCGACAATTCCGGACACACCGGCGTCGGCGAGGTACCGGGCGGGCAAAAGATCTGGCAGACGCTCCAGGATGCCCGCGATCTCGTGATCGGCAAGACCGTCGGCGCGATGAACAACATCCTTGCCGACGTCCGCACGGCGTTCGCCGACCGAGATGCCGGCGGCCGCGGCAAGCAGACGTTCGACCTGCGCGTGATGATCCATGCGGTCACGGCGATCGAGTCCGCACTGCTCGACCTGCTCGGCCAGCACCTCAACCTGCCCGTCGCCGCACTGCTCGGCGAAGGCCAGCAGCGCAAGAGCGTCGAGACGCTCGGCTATCTCTTCTTCGTCGGCGACCGGCGCAAGAGCAAGCTTGACTACGTCAGCGGCGAGACCGGCAAGCCCGAATGGTTCAACCTGCGCCACCAGGAGGCGATGACGCCGGAGACCGTGGTGCGGCTCGCGGAAGCCACCCACGACCATTATGGCTTCGCGGACTTCAAGCTCAAGGGCGGCGTGCTCCGCGGCGAGCAGGAGATCGAGGCCGTCACCGCCATCGCAAAGCGCTTCCCCAGCGCACGCGTCACGCTCGATCCCAACGGCGCATGGTCGCTCGACGAGGCGATCAGCCTCTGCAAGGGCATGCACGGCATCCTGGCCTATGCCGAGGATCCCTGCGGCGCCGAAGCCGGCTTCTCGGGTCGCGAGATCATGGCCGAGTTCCGCCGTGCCACGGGCCTGCCGACCGCGACCAACATGATCGCGACCGACTGGCGCCAGCTCTCCCATGCACTACGCTTGGGGGCGGTGGACATTCCGCTGGCCGACCCCCACTTCTGGACCATGCAGGGCTCGGTGCGCGTCGCCCAGACCTGCCGCGACAACGGCCTGACCTGGGGCTCGCACTCCAACAATCACTTTGACATTTCGCTCGCGATGTTCACCCATGTCGGCGCCGCCGCGCCCGGCAAGGTCACCGCGATCGATACCCACTGGATCTGGCAGGACGGCCAGGCGCTGACCAAGGAGCCGCTCCAGATCAAGGGCGGCAAGATCGCCGTGCCCGAGCGGCCGGGCCTCGGCATCGAAATCGACCGCCCGGCCATCGAAACCGCGCATGAGCTTTACAAGAAGCATGGACTCGGCGCCCGCGATGACGCTACTGCCATGCAGGACCTGATCCCCGGCTGGACCTTTGACGACAAGCGTCCCTGCCTCGTGCGTTAAGAAAATCTCGGAGGACTACATGACTGCGATCCTGAAGAACTTCATCGGCGGCGAATGGGTCGACGGCTCCGGCGTCACCAAGAACATCAACCCCTCCAACACCAACGATCTCGTCGGCGAGTACGCCAAGGCCGACAAGGCGCAGACCGAGAAGGCGATCGCGGCAGCCAAGGCCGCCTTCCCCGCCTGGGCGCAGTCGACGCCGCAGGTGCGCCATGACGCGCTGAACAAGATTTCTCTCGAAATCCTCGCCCGCAAGGAAGAGCTCGGCCGCCTGCTCGCCCGCGAGGAAGGCAAGACGCTCCCCGAGGGCATCGGCGAGGTCGCGCGCGCCGGCCAGATCTTTGCGTTCTTCGCCGGCGAAGCGCTGCGCCTGATCGGCGAGAAGGGCGCCTCCGTCCGTCCCGGCCTCGACGTCGAGCTCACCCGTGAGCCCGTCGGCGTCGTCGGCATGATCACGCCCTGGAATTTCCCGATCGCGATCCCCGCCTGGAAGATCGCGCCCGCGCTCTGCTACGGCAACACGGTGGTGTTCAAGCCGGCCGAGCTGGTGCCGGGCTCGGGACATGCGCTGTCCGAGATCATCACCCGCTCCGGCATTCCGGCCGGCGTGTTCAACCTCGTGGTCGGCTCCGGCTCCGTCGTCGGCCAGACCCTGCTCGACCATCCGGATGTGGCCGCGATCTCCTTCACCGGTTCGGTGCAGACCGGCCGCAAGATCGCGCAGGCCTGCGTGCTGTCGAACCCGATGAAGAAGTTCCAGCTCGAGATGGGCGGCAAGAATCCGCTGGTCGTGCTCGACGATGCCGACCTGAAGACCGCCGTCGAGGTCGCCGTCAACGGCGCCTATTTCTCGACCGGCCAGCGATGCACCGCCTCCTCCCGCCTGATCGTCACCGAAGGCATCCACGATCGCTTCGTCGCGGCGGTGGCCGAGCGCCTGAAGGGCCTGTCGGTGGACGACGCGCTCAAGGCCGGCGTGCATATCGGCCCGGTGGTCGACCAGAGCCAGCTCGACCAGGATCTGCGCTACATCAAGATCGGCCAGGACGAAGGCGCAAAGCTCGCCTTCGGCGGCGAGCTGCTCAAGCGCGAGACGCCCGGCCATTACCTCCAGCCGGCGCTGTTCACCGAGGCCAACAACAATATGCGCATCGCGCGTGAGGAGATTTTTGGCCCCGTCGCCGCCGTCATCCGCGCCAAGAACTACGAGGAAGCGCTGGCGATCTCCAACGACACCGAGTTCGGCCTCGCCTCGGGCATCTGCACGAGCAGCCTGAAATACGCCTCGCACTACAAGCGCAACAGCGAGTCCGGCATGGTGATGGTCAATCTGCCGACCGCCGGCGTCGACTATCACGTGCCGTTCGGCGGCCGGAAGGGTTCGAGCTACGGCGCCCGCGAGCAGGGCTCCTATGCGCGCGAGTTCTATACCACGGTGAAGACCGCCTATACCTATCCGGGTTGATAGGCCACGATCGTAGGGTGGGTTAGCCCGCGGCTGCGCAACGCGCGGTCCGCTGGCGTAACCCACCTCTTCTGCCTCCGCGGATGAAGACATTGGTGGGTTACGCTACGCTAACCCACCCTACACTTTCGGAGTCCTCCCATGGACCAGGACGTCGCAGCGAAAGAGCAGCCCCGCTACATCAAGCTCAACGAGCGCGACAATGTCGCGATCGTGGTCAATGATTTCGGGCTTCCCGCCGGCTCCCGCTTCGCCAGCGGGCTGACGCTGCGCGCCTTCGTGCCGCAGGGGCACAAGACGGCACTGGTCGATATCGCGCAAGATCAGCCGATTATCCGCTACGGCGAGGTGATCGGCTACGCGTTGTCGCCGATCCTGGCCGGCGAATGGGTCGACGAAGCGCGCATCCGCATGCCGGAGGCCCCTGCCCTCGACAAGCTGGAAATCTCGACCGCCGTCCCCGCGCCGCTGCCGCCGCTCGAAGGCTTCACCTTCGAAGGCTTTCGCAACACCGACGGCTCGGTCGGCACCAAGAACATCCTCGGCATCTCCTCCTCCGTGCAATGCGTCAAGGGCACGATGGAATACGCCGTGAAGCGCATCCGCGCCGAGCTGCTGCCGAAATACCAGAACGTCGACGACGTCGTGCCGCTGACGCACGCCTATGGCTGCGGCGTCGCCATCAATGCCCCCGATGCGGTCGTTCCGATCCGCACGCTGCAGAACATCGCGCAGAACCCGAATTTCGGCGGCGAGATCCTGGTCATCAGCCTCGGCTGCGAAAAGCTCGCGCCCGAGCGACTGGTGCCGGAGGGCGTCAGCGATGCCATCGTGCGCATGCAGGACGAAGCCTTCGACGGCTTTGGCGCCATCGTCGATGCGATCATGACCCAGGCCGAAGCCCGCCTGAAGATCCTCAACACCCGCACCCGTGAGACCTGCCCGGCCGCCGACCTCGTCATCGGCCTGCAATGCGGCGGCAGCGACGCCTTCTCCGGCGTCACCGCGAACCCCGCCGTCGGCTTCGCCGCGGACCTGCTGGTGCGTGCCGGCGCGACCGTGATGTTCTCGGAAGTGACCGAAGTGCGCGACGCGATCCAGCTCCTCACGCGACGCGCCATCAACGAGGACGTCGGCCGCGCGCTGGTGCGCGAGATGGCCTGGTACGATTCTTATCTCGCCCGCGGCGGCGCCGATCGCAGCGCCAACACCACGCCCGGCAACAAGAAGGGCGGCCTCGCCAACATCGTCGAAAAGTCACTCGGCTCGATCGTCAAGTCCGGCTCGTCCGCCATCACCGGCGTGCTCTCGCCCGGCGAGAAGGCGACCCAGAAGGGCATGCTGTTCGCGGCAACGCCCGCGTCCGACTTCATCTGCGGCACACTCCAGCTCGCCTCCGGCATGACGCTGCAGGTGTTCACCACCGGCCGCGGCACGCCCTACGGTCTTGCGGCTGCGCCCGTGATCAAGGTTGCGACCCGCACCGAGCTCGCGCGCCGCTGGAAGGATTTGATCGACTTCGACGCCGGCGGCATCGCCACCGGCGAGAAGACCATCGAGGAAACCGGCTGGGACCTGTTCCGCCTGATCCTCGATGTCGCCAGCGGCCGCACGAAGCCGTGGTCGGACCGTTGGGGCATCCACAACGACCTCACGCTGTTCAATCCGGCGCCGGTGACCTGAGGCCGGGCCAACCGGCCTCACTGACCGTCGATCAGGTGCATGTCGCCGAGCGTGACCGGCAGACTGCGCGTAATGAGATCCGCGACCGCCGCGCGTAGCCGTTCGTTCGCAGCCGGCCCCTCGAACGTCGCGTCGATCGGCCCGCTGGGTCCGGCGAGCCGCATGGTGCCGGTGTTGTCGAGCGGCGCGGCTGCCCGCTTCTCGATCACGTTGAACGACTTGCCGTCGATCACGCGCACCTCGTAGAGCGCGTGGATCAGGCCGTAATCCGCAAGCAGCGTGCGATATTGGGCGAGCCCGATGCCCTCGACGTTGCGGCCGTTGCCGAGCTTCGATCTGGCCCGGGTGATGACGATGTAGGCATCCAACCCCTGCGGCGCGACATCGCTGCGAACCAGCTCCTTGAACGGATCGCTGCGCAGGAGATTGACTGGCGCAACCGCCGAATCCCTGATCGCGGCAAACGCGGCACGTCGGTAGCTCACCGCCTGCACGCGAAAGCGTCCACCGAGCAGCTTCGTCGCCTGGTGGACGATCAGCTCGTCCAGCCCCCATGCGCTGATCGAGAGGCTTTGCCCGGCGTTGCCGAGCGCGATCAGGCCGGCTTGCGTCAGGCTCATCTCCTCGCCGATGGCCGAGACGATGCCGACGGTCTTGATCGCCTGGAGCCGGGTCGCGCGCGTCTCGAACGCGGCGGCCGCGCCGAGGGCGATGCAAGCGACCGCCAGGCCAACCCATAGAAAAGCAATGCGGCGCATGGTGACCTATCGAATCCTGAAATCGAACGAATAGGACGCACCGAGGCCGATCGTCGTCTGGTTCGACGATCCCCGCAGCTTCACGAGCGGGCTGTCTGCGGCGTCGCCCAGCAGCTTCTCGTACTCGACATAGGCATGGACTTCCCACTGCGGATTGATGCGATAGGAGATCTGGCCGCCGAAGCCGACCGAATGCGCACCGCCTTTGGCATCGTACATCGGCAGCCCGGACGCCACGGACTGCACGGCGTCGACGCCGAAATAGGGCGCAGTCGCCTTGGTGCTTTTCCAGGTGAAGCGCGGGCCGGCCGAGATCGTGAGCCTTTGGATCAGCGGCACGATGACGTCGGCGGAGACATCGGCGACCGTGCCGGTATTTCCGCCCATGCCCTGGCGCAATTCACTGCGCAGGCGCAGCCAGTCGACCGGGAAATATTCGACGAACCCGCCGAGCTCGTATGCGGCCTTGACGTCGCCAAGGCCGGTCAGCTCGGCATATTTATCGCTCCTGCGCGACGCGACGTATTTGAACGCGGGGCCGGCGCGAAAATTTCCGACGTCGAACAGCGCGATACTGGCGCTGTCGCGGGGCCCGCGAAACTGGTCGACCGATCCGGCACGGCGAATGGAGAAGATCGGGATCGGCATGAGCTTCCCGTTCTTCGATCCGACGAAATCCGGCGTGTACTCTCCGCCGATGCCGACCATGACGGTCCAGTTGCCGGAAGGTGACGGCAGCATCGGCACGTCGAACGGCGGGGCTGGCAACGTGAACGCCGTCTGCGCCGATGCCGACTGCGGGATTGCCAGGATTGCGCCGAACGCGGCGAGGAAGGCGGTCAGCAAGGTCTGCTGCGCTCTCGCCGCAGGATCGAGAGCAGCTTCGTCAAAATGCTTCATTTACAGGGCCCCGGACCGGCCTTGCTGGCCTGGTCGACTCGTGTGGTTAGGAGCCACAGCATGTGGTCCGGCAAAATTGCCCCAAGATTGCAAGGGGCAGACAGCGCCCCGATCCATTCGCGGCGCATGCCGGGCGCGCCGCCGGATCAATGTTGCCCGAACATTGCCGGGCCGCGCTCACGCTCTCAAACTTTGAGCGCTAGGGCCGGTCGGCGCCCTCGCTCCTGCCTTTTATTCGCCAAGCTCGCTGCCTTAAAGGGAACCCTGCGCACGAGCCGGAACGCCAGACTTCGGCCAGGGAGCGTCACGCTCAGGTTTTGTTGCCCCAGCAGAGTCAAGGACGTCCCGTGCGCTCCCTCGTAATCGAAGACGAACCGCAGATCGGCGCCTATGTCAGCCGCCTGCTCGGACAATTGCACGGCATTGTCGACGTCGTCGGCTCGATTGCCGATGCCCGCCAGGCGCTGGACAATTTCAAATATGATCTCGCGATCATCGACCGGATGCTGCCCGATGGAGATGCGCTCCAGGTGGTGACGGCGCTGAGCCGATCGGCGGACCGTCCCGCGATCATCATGCTGACCTCCAAGGACGCCAAGGAGGATGTCGTCGACGGTCTCAATGGCGGCGCCGACGACTATCTCGGCAAGCCGTTCGAGCCGCAGGAGCTCATTGCGCGGGTGCGCGCTGTGTTGCGGCGCCCCCGGCAGCTCGCGCCCTCGGTGCTGTCGCTCGGCAATGTCGAGCTGCATCTCGGCAGCAACGAGGCGGTGGTCGCCGACACGAAAATCCTGCTGCGCCGGCGCGAGGCGCTGATCCTCGGAGCGCTCCTGATGCGCCGCGACCGCGTCATCACCCGCGCCGCCCTGATCGAGGAGATCTACGGCTTCGACGACGAGATCGAATCCAACACGCTCGAAGCGCAGGTCTCGCGCTTGCGGAAGAAACTGACCGAGCTCGGCGGCGATGTCGAGATCCGCAGCATGCGGGGCATCGGCTACATCCTGCGGCTGGCAACACCGCGATGACGTCGATTGCCCGAACGTTTGCGCTGTCGCTTGGCATCGCCGCGACGACGATCTTCCTGATCATGCTCGGTGTCTTCATCTGGCGTTACCCGATGGAGGAACGCGAGTTCAGGGCTTGCCGCATTGTGATCGCCGTTCTCGATCGCGCCACGGTGATCGAGGGGCAAAACCTGACGGTACGCCCGACTCCCGCCCTCGGGGAGCTTAAAGCGGACAGCCCGAACCTCTGGTACGTCTTGTCCGCGGGCGATCTGGTCAGCGAATACGGGAGCGAACGCCGGCCCACCCTCCCCTTCGCGTTTCCCTATCACGGGCCGATCGGCTCGTCCGTCTTCAGCACACTCGACCAGAAGAACACCTTTTGTCTCGCCGTCGTGCAACGGGGCCCGTTGCAGCTTACGATGATGGTCGGCGAACCCAAGGTTCGCTTCGGCCGGATTGCAAGGAACTTCCTTGTCCGCAGCATTTTCGCGATCATCACGCTGGCGCTGGCCTTTGCGGCGACGGTCGCCATCGGCTCAATGCTGGCCGCACGTTTCGTCTCGCGCGGCATCGAACGGGTGGCGCGTCGCGCGCTCGCGATCGACCCATCGGCCCCGCAGGGCCTGATATCCCTGTCCGAAGTCCCCACCGAGCTGAAGCCGCTGGTCGCGGCGCTGAACCGCGCCTTCGGCGAGATCGACGCCTACATCAGGATGCAACGCCGCTTTCTCGGCAACGCCGCCCATCAGCTGCGCACGCCGCTCACGCTGCTGCGCGCGAAAATCGAGGACGTGCCCGAGCCGGCGCTGAGGGTGGAGTTGGTGCGCGACGTCCGCCGCCTGACGTCGCTGGTCTCCGCCATGCTCGACCTGGCGCGATTGCAAAATTATGCGATCGAGAAGCGACCGATCGATCTTGCCGAGATCACGCTGGACGTGCTGGCCGATTTCAGCCCCTCGGCGCTGGACGCCGGCATAGAGCTTGCGCTGGAGCACGCCGAAGAAGGTCCGTTCCTGGTGCAAGGCGTCGACGCCGCGGTGCGCAGTGCGCTTGCGAATCTCGTCGGCAACGCGCTCATCCACGCCCATGGTGCGCGGCGCATCGTCGCCACGCTCAGCCGCGGCGACATCTCGATCGACGATGACGGCGCGGGCCTGCCCGACGGCGCGGAGCACAGGCTGCTCGAGCCATTTCAGACCGGCAACAGCGCGGGCGACGGCGCCGGCCTCGGCCTGTCGATCGTCCGCGAGATCATGGCCGCGCACGGCGGAGAGCTGGTCATTTCCTCCGCGCCGGGCCGCGGCACGACGATGAGCTTGCGCTTTCCCGAGGCCACCGCGACGACCAGATCGCCGCACCTCGATCTGCAAACGGGCTGACGAGCCGCTTCTAGCCCTTCGGCGAAACCGTCCGGAAACATTGGCGTGGAAAACTTCTTCCGCGTTTCACGTCTGTCGCATCACGCAATCAAATAGATCCGCCGGCGGCGGTCGAATGTTCGCACACAAGCGAACCTGGCGTGGCATCGCCGCGACCAAACCTCCGATTGCCATCTTCCGCGGAGATTTTCCAATGCGCGTTCTTTCAATATTTGCCGTTGCCGGCGCCATGATTGCGAGCTCGGCCGGTGCATTTGCCGGCGAGCTTCCCTCTTACGACGTGAAGTCGTTTCCGATTTCGACGACGCAAGTGCAGGTGCTCGGCGGCGCCGGGGTCGAGGAGCAGCCGTCTGCGCCCGCGATGATCGTCGCCGGCATGCCGGCCTCGCCCGCGCAAATGTCGGTGCTGTCGCCGCGCGTCAAGCGGCTGGCGAGCGCCAACGCCACGAGCGAAGAGCGCTGAGGCAGTTTTCGACCCCGGCTGCCCTTGCCGGGGTCGTCACTCCCGCCGTCAGCGTGACATATAGCCTGCCGCGATCGGCTTGAACCGATAGATCAGATACGGCGTCTTGTTTTCGGCCTTGCCGCCATGGAACATGGCGGCTGCGGAGACCTGAGACGCGGACACGTACATGTACCCGTCGGGAGAGGCAGTAATCCCGTCCGGCCACACCATGTCCGGATCGCTCAAATAAGTGCGAAACTTCCGGTCGGCTCCTATGCCTCCAATCGATTTGGTCTCGACCGCAGTCAGGTAGATGTTGCCCGCATAGTCGATCGACAGGCCGCCATTGTTCGGTTTGTCCGAGTAGCGTTCTACCCGCGCGCTCAGCTCTTCGGCGGGCAGCTTCTCGTTGCCGAGGTCGGTGGCCTTGATGCGGTACAGCGACCGGCCGCTGAGTGGCGCGAAATAGACCCATTCGGACCTGGCATCCATCGTGATGCCGTCGCAGCCGACCTTAATGAGCGAAGGCTTGCCGTCCTTGCCAGGCACGGTCAGATCATTGCCATCCACGGTGATCGGCACATTTTCAGGGACGGTGGATCGATCGCCGTCCAGCACGCGCCGGGCGGCACCCGTATCCATGTCGATGACGATGATCGCAGCGTGAGAGCCATCGCCGCCGGGCCCGATGTTTTCGTCGGCGATGTAGAACTTCCGGTTCTTCTGGTCGATCACGATGTCCTGCGGCTGCGAGCCTTTCACGGTCACGGGCTCGGGCATGTAGTGGATGCGCTCCAGCCTGTTCGTGCGCGTGTTCCAGCCGACCAGCTTCGGCGTGATCTGCGTCCGAAATCCCATGTCGATGATCCACACGACACCGCTTTCGTCGGAACGAAGACCCAGGACGTTATCGAGGTACTGATCGGTGCCTTTTCGTGGCGTATTCCATTCCGCATTTGGAAACGGCTCGAACGTCGTCGGCGATGTCAGCCGCGCCACACGAACGTCGGGACTGAAGAATGGATGGTGACTGAAGATCAGCTGATTGTCCGGCGTAAACGCAATGTTGCCGACCGACTGAGGGAGCTTCGCAAAGACTTCCGCGTTGCCGCCTCCGTTCTCCGCACAGGCCGCGCCCGTGACGATTGCCGCCGACAGAAAAATGACAAGTCGAATTCCTCTCCTCACGCTTCGCACCGCTCCCTCCCTTTGTTTTCCACGGTTATTCCGGCGCGCGTGCGCCCGGTCCGCGCCGGCAACCGCCGCAGGATTTGAATGCAGAGACCCAATGCGAGCCGAAGCGGCCGCTCGTTCACCGCCTCGCCGATATCGATCTTTGCGAGAGCCACGATGCGCGCTAATTTGCGGACTGACAATTACGCACAGGCCAGTCCTCTAGTATCACGGAGTGAACCATGCAGAAGCTCGGCAGCAAGACGTATGATTGTGCCGTGGGATGCCCCGTGGAGGCCACCCTCGATCTGATCGACGGCAAGTGGAAGGGCGTGATTCTCTACCACCTGCTCGACGATACGATTCGCTTCAACGAGCTCAAGCGGCGCCTGTCCCGGATCACGCAGCGCATGCTGACGCGCCAGCTCCGCGAGCTCGAGGCGGACGGCCTCATTCATCGCGAGATCTATGCGGAGGTCCCGCCGCGGGTCGAGTATTCCCTGACGGCGCTTGGGCGCTCGCTCGAACCGGTCGTTCGCATGCTCTGGACATGGGGCAATCAGTATCTCGCGACGGAAGCGGCCCGTGCCGGTGCGGTCAACGGCGCCGTTTCGCTCTCGCCGCGGGTCAGACGGAGCCTGCCGGCAGGTCGCGCGTAGGCGGGCCCCTGCGTATCCACGATGCCTTGCGGCGACTGCAAGTAAATCGCACACGTCGATCAAGACGGCGTGGGCCTACGCCGCGACGAGACACGATTCTCCATCCTCACATGAGGCCATCCGCGCGCCGCCATCAAGCGGCGCGCGCTCTACTTATATAAATACTAATTCCAAATCTGATGATTGAGGGACCATTGCGCCCCTCCCGCACTTCAAGCCATCGACTGCGCTTGTTAGTCGTCCGCCCCGCAAATGATGGGGTCGCGAATGACTACATACCTCAGAACGACGGCAGGATTGATCGGCGGCGCGCTGCCGCTGTTGGCAGGCCTGATGGATGCGGCGCCGGCCGAGGCGCAATCATCGTCGCAGGAATTGCCCGCCGTCGTGGTCGAGCAATCGTCGCGGCCGGCAGCGCGCACACGTCCGTCTCCCTCCCGTCAGGCCGCACAGGCGGCAAGCCGCCGTCGCCAGGCCGAGCGCGCACCATCGAACGCCGATACACAGGCGGCCGGCGCGAGCACGGGCGCGGAGACCGCGACAGGCCCCGTCCGCGGCTACGTCGCGACCCGCAGCGGCACCGGCACGAAGACCGATACGCCGCTGCGTGAGACACCGCAGTCGATCACCGTGGTCACCGCCGACCGCATCATCGACCAGGGCGCGACCACCATTCAGGAGGCGCTGCGCTATGTCCCCGGCGTGTTCGCCGACGCCTACGGCGCGGACTCGCGCGGCGACTATCCGCGCATCCGCGGCCAGGACCCAAATATCTATCTCGACGGCACCCGCATGGTGAACACCAACAACTTCAACGAATGGCGGCCGGAGCCGTACACCCTGGAGCGCATCGAGGTCTTGCGCGGCCCCTCTTCCGTGCTCTACGGCGACACCTCGACCGCCGGCCTGTTGAACCTGATCTCGAAGCGCCCGCAGGCCGAATCCGCCAACGAGATCGGCGTGCAATATGGCAGCTTCTACCGTAAGCAGGTGCAGCTCGACTCCACGGGAAAGCTGACCAAGGACGGCGAGTGGCTCTATCGCTTCATCGGCGTATACCGCGACAGCAACACGCAGACCGATTACGTCAAGGACGGCCGCATCGTGCTCGCGCCATCACTGACCTGGCGGCCGACCAACAACACCAGCTGGACGGTGCTCGGCACCTATCAGAAGGACACCACGGGGTCCTCCACGGCCTTCCTGCCGCATGAGGGCACATTGTTTGCCGGCCCCAACGGCTACATTCCGGTGCGGCGCTTCGCCGGCGAGCCCGGCTTCGACCAGTACCAGACCGAGACCGGCGCGATCAGCAGCCTGTTCGAGCACAGCTTCAGCGACAGTCTGAAGATCCGGCAAAACCTGCGTTACGCCCATGTCGAGGGCATTTACCGGTCGACGTGGCCGGACCTGAACTTCGTCGATCCAAGCGATCCGAACTATCCATTTCTCGACGCCAGCCGACGCTCCGTGGCGCGCAGCGTATGGAGCCGCGAGACGGTCAAGGACAACCTGACCTCGGACAGCAATGCCGAGCTGAAATTGCACACCGGACCGGTCGCACACAAAGTGTTGTTCGGCACCGACTACCGCGAGTTCAGGGAGCACGCGCAATCAGGCTTCACCACAGGCCCGACGCCGTTCGATCTCTACGCGCCGGTCTACCGCGGCGTACCCGCGCCGACGATGTCTCCCGAACCGGATCTGCGCCAGACCCAGCTCGGTATTTACGCTCAGGACCAGTTGCGCCTCGGACCGTGGCTCGCCGTGCTTGGGCTGCGCCACGACTACGTAACCAGTAACACGCAGGCCTCGCCGGTCGAAAACTACCAGGCGACCACCGGCCGCGCCGCGCTGATGTACGAGCTGCCATTCGGCGTCACGCCTTACGTGACCTATGCGCAGTCGTTCAACCCGGTGTTCGGCAGCGGCGTCTGCGCCACGGTGTGCGCGCCGCAGCGCGGCGAGATGGTGGAGCTCGGCTTCAAGTACAATCCGACACCGGGCAATGCGATCAACGGCGCGATCTTCGACACCACCGAACGGAATCGGCTGGCCAGCGACCCCGATGATGACCGCTTCTCGATCCAGACCGGGAAGGTGCGCATCCGCGGCGCCGAGCTCGAGGTGCTGGCGCGCGTCACGCCGGAGCTCGACCTGATCGGCGCCTATACCTATCTCGATGCCCGCGTGGAAAGCGGCGACAATTCCGGCAAGCATGTCGAGACCGTGCCGGATCACCAGGCCTCGCTCTGGGCGAAGTACCGTCTGTCCCTGCTCGGCCTGCCCGGCGTCACGCTCGGCGGCGGCGTGCGCTACATCGGCACCTCCTGGGACGGCACCGACACCCTCCGCACACCCGACTATACGCTGTTCGACGCCATGGTTCGTTACGAGACCGGTTCCTGGCGGCTTCAGGTCAATGCCAGCAATCTCTTCGACAAGCGTCACCTCACCACGTGCCTGGCGCGCGGCGACTGCTTTCTCGGAATCGGCCGCACGGTGCTCGGCAGCGTGACGTACAAATTCTAGCCACGACCGCTACGTCATGCTGCCGGGCATGAAGCAGCGCACGCGCGGATGGCCGTCGACATAGTGCTTCCACACCATGGTTCGACCGATCTTGTTCGGCTCGGTGATCACGGCACCGTCGGGCACGACGACCCATTCGTCGTCGATGCGCACGCGGTAGTGGCCGCGATCGGATTCCCAGTCGACGTCGGCTATGACGTAGCCGTCGGCATCCGAGCAGCATTGCCCGTATTGGCTGTGCAGGCTCTCGAACCAGGGTTTTAGCGGCGAGTTGGCATAGCGGCCGTCGTCGCGCGCCAGCGCCGAGGTCGCAAGCAGCGCCATCGGCCCCAGCAGCGCCGCCGCACATAGTCTGGCAAGTCGCATATCGTCTCCGCGGATCGCAATCAGCGCCGCGAGGGACAGACACCGCCGTCCGCCTTCCGCACGGTCGCGGCAGGCGTGGAGACGGCGACTCGCTCCCCAGCGGCTTTGCGACAGCTATGCAAATCCGGCGCCAGCGCGCATTCCGGGGAACTACGGCCGCACGGCGTTGCCCCGGCCGGCGCGCACGTCCTGCATGTCCAACGCGTCGGCAATTTGCCGCAGCTGTTTTGGAGGCTTTCCTTGTTCCGCGAGGACGTGTACGAAACGGCCGCGGACGCGGGCCGCATCTTTTAATCAACTGTTTCAATTAGAGAAATCAGGTGTTGGCGTGACTGGCATTGGACCGTCAGCGCTATGAGTTCGAGAGAGTTGCTTCCTGGCCAGCAGGATTCGACCGACTTGCCCGCAAGCGAAGTGCAGTTTGCGCTCGTGATTTCGCGCATGCTCGAGACGGTGAAGGACGACGCGGACGCCAGGCGGCAGATGGTCTACGACCTTGCCCGCTACAAGCTCCAGGAGCAGTTCACCTACGCCGACGCCAGGAACATCGACCAGATGAAGCGGGCGCTCGAGGTCGCAATCGAGGAGGTCGAAAAATTCTCGCGCGACCAGGCGCCGCTGGAGCGCTTGCCGTCACAACAGCTCACGTCGTCAAAGGCGACCGAGACAGGCGGTCTCCTGGTGTCCGGCGACGCGACCGTTTTGCGATCGAGGATCGAGATATCCCGCAGCAAGCTGCCTGCGATCTCGGGCCCGCTTCTACCGGTGATCAAGCGTACGGCGGCCATCCTGCTTGCCGTTGGCGCCGTCATCCTGATCGTCTCGCAGCGAGACAACATCGCCGCGCTGCGCCGCCAGATTTCGTCCCAGGCCCAGGAGATCGCGCAGGTATCGCCCAAGCCGGAGGCGACGATCACGGTCGCCAAACCGGAGATGGTCGCCCCCGCCCCGCCTCCCTCGACGCGCGTATTGCCAACCGACTACGGCATCTACGCATTGATCGACGACAAATCGCTGGCGGAATTGAATGCGACCGGCGTGATGGCGCCGGACATGCGCATCGCGATTTCACCGGAGTTCAAGAAGCCCGATCGCCCGCATCTGCCGAACGGCCGCGTCAAATTCATCGTGTTTCGGCGGGACGCCGCGAACGTGATCCCCGAGCGCGTCGAGGTTCGGGTCGTCGCGAAGATCGCCAGGGAGTTTTCTACCGACGCTGCAGGCAAAAATCTAGGCGGCGGAGAAGATGTCGGGGTGATCCGAAACTTCTCCTATCCGTTCCGGGTGTCGCCGATCCCGGGGAAGCCCGAGATGTACGAGCTTCACACCGGCGATTCAGGGCTCGAGCTTGCGCCGGGACATTACGTCCTGAGCCTGGGACCGCAGGCCTATTATTTCCAGGTCGACGGCGAGATCACCGATCCCCGGCAATGCCTCGAGCGGGTCGTCGCCGGCAACGGCACGTTCTACGCGCCTTGCAAGAAGGCGCGGACGTATTGACGGTCGTCAAGACCGTCGCTGCTGAGGCAGGCCCGAGCCACACACTCAACTGTCATCGCCCGACTTGATCGGGCGATCCAGTATTCCAGAGACAGTGCGAGGATACGGAGGGGCCCTACTGCTTCGGCGCCGGCGCCATCATCGCGCCGCCCTTCTTCGCCGCGGGCGCGGGCGCCGGCTTCGTCGTCGCGGCGGTCGCCTGTGCCGGAAGATATTTGGCGACGATGGCAGGATCGACCTGGGCGATGTAGGCGTCGGGAAGACGCGTCCAGGTCTCGTCCTTGCCGAACAGGGAAATGCCGAGGAAGCCGCGCATGGTCAGCGTCTGCCCGTCCGGGCTGACCGACATCTTGGCCTTCCAGATGTTGCCGTCGCGCGGATTGACCACGTTGCCGCCGTCATACTTCAAGCCGTCGCGCTTCATGTCGCGGATGAAGGAGAGCCCGAGCACCGGCGCGTTTTTGCGATCATCCGTGCATTTCGCACAGACCTCATTCGGGTCGTCGCCGGGGCGCGGAAAGGTTTTTGCGATCACGCCTTCGAAGATGCCGTTGTGGTCGACGAAGAGAAACCATCCCACCGTCTTGCCGTCCTCGGTCTTCTGCCAAAGACCCGCGGCGGTTGGCTGCTGCGCCTGTGCGGCTACCGGCCCAACCGCGCCAAGCGTCAGCGCAACAGCGAGCGCGAGGGGCGAGAGCAGTCGAAAGCTGGAAAAGAGAGTCCGCATTATGATCACCTTGCTAAGCCGCCACTGCAATGGCCGCAGACTACGGCGATTTCGCGAACGGTTCCAGCACCAGAAACATGGGGCATTGCCTGCCGAACCCGGTGCCGTCAGTTGACACCGAGCTTCTTTTGCAGACTGGAGGACGAGGTCGTGTACTGGAACACGAGCCGCTTCTCCGGATAGACGTAGCGATGGGCTTTTTGCGCCATCAGTGCGCCCTCGTGGAAGCCGCACAGGATCAGCTTGAGCTTGCCCGGATAGGTGTTAATGTCGCCGATGGCGAAGATGCCGGATACGTTGGTCTCGAACGCGGACGTCTCGACCGGCACCAGATTGTTCTCCAGCGCGATGCCCCAGTTCGCGACCGGACCGAGCTTCATGGTCAGCCCGAAGAACGGCAGCATGGTGTCGCAGGAAATTTCGCTCACGCTGTTGTCGTTGCCCTTGACGGTGGCGCCGGTCAGCTTGCCCTCGGTGCCGGACAGCGCGGTGACCTGCCCGAGCCGCAGATCCATCTTTCCGTCGGCCACCAGCGCGCGCATCTGCTCGACGCTGTGGGGCGCGGCGCGAAAATCGTCGCGCCGGTGCAGCAGCGTGACGCGCTTGGCGAGCGGATGCAGATTGAGCGTCCAGTCGAGCGCGGAATCGCCGCCGCCGACGATCAGAACGCTCTTGTCGCGGAACGTCTCCATCTTGCGCACGGCGTAGTGCACCGAGGTGCCCTCATAGGCCTCGATGCCCGGCACCGGCGGGCGCTTGGGCTGGAACGAGCCGCCGCCGGCCGCGATCACCACCACCTTGCATTCGAACACCTTGCCCGCGTCGGTGGTGCAGCGAAACAAGGGATCGCCGATCTTCTCCACCGTCTCCACCATCTCGCCGAGATGGAAGGTCGGATGGAACGGCTTGATCTGCTCCATCAGCGCGTCGGTGAGGCCCTGCCCCGAAACGTGCGGAATGCCGGGAATGTCGTAGATCGGCTTTTCCGGATAGAGCTCGGCGCACTGGCCGCCGACCTTGTCGAGGATGTCGATGAAATGCGCCTTCATGTCGAGAAGGCCAAGCTCGAAGACGGCGAACAGACCACAGGGGCCGGCGCCAATAATCAGCACATCGGTTTTTATCACGTCGCTCATGTCGTCTCTTTATCGATCGTTATCGGTTGGACGCCGCCCGGGGGGCAGAAGTGACCCTGCCTGTCTAGCCAACGGGGATGGATCAGGGAAGGCATAAAAGCGGGAGCACCCCGCAGCCGCGCCCACTTGCCGGGTCAGGATAACTGGGCTGTAACGGGAAGCGATATGACGGAGATCAATCGGTGAACGCACCAAGCCGCCTCGATACGACGCCGCGCCTGGAGGACTATCCCTATCGTCTCGGCGACAATGTCCGCTTCGGCGATCTCGATCCGAACCAGCACGTCAACAACGCGGTCTACGCCACTTATTTCGAGACCGGCCGGGTCACGCTGATGAAGAGCCCGGAATACGGGCTGACGCCGCCGGGCCTCGCCTGGATCATGGTGCGCCTCGACATCCATTTCCGCGCCGAGCTGCACTGGCCGAACACGATCGAGCTCGGCCTCGGCGTGGTCAAACTGGGACGGACGTCGGTGACCTTCGAACAGGTCGTGTTTTCGGAAGGAAATTGCATCGCTTCGGCGATGTCGGTCGGCGTCATGCTCGACGAGGCGACGCGGCGGCCCGCACCGCTCACCGCTGAGATCATCGAGAAGCTCAGACCCTGGCACAAGCGCGGTATCGTGGTCGCGCCGCCGAGCATCTAGTAGATCGAGAGACGATCAGGCCTGTCGTTCCGGCGTCGCCACGACAAGCCCGTCGAGCTCGTCGGAGACCTTGATCTGGCAGGACAGCCGCGAGTTCGGGCGCACGTCGAAACCGAAATCGAGCATATCTTCTTCCATGGGCGTCGGGCTGCCGACCTTCTCGCGCCAGGCTTCGTCGACATAGACATGGCAGGTTGCGCAGGCACAGGCGCCGCCGCATTCGGCCTCGATGCCGGGAATGCTGTTGCGGATGGCGGCTTCCATCACGGTCGCGCCGTTCTCGACTTCCACCGTACGGGTTTCGCCCTTGTGGTCGACAAAGTTAATCTTGGCCATGTGTGCTCGTGCTGCCGCGATGTTGCGAATGAAGGAGGGTCCGGGCTGTCCTATAACGGGTCGATCCGCCCGGCGCCATAGGGTTTTGAAGCGACGTGAATCCCGCTTCGCGGGAAGAAAACGCGTCAAAACAAAAGACTAGAGCGCGGTTTCTCGCCCTGTCGCCCTAGGGCTTCAGGATCGCCTCGATGGCGGCGCGAGCCTCGGTCACCGCCTCTTTCAACGCGGCGAAGGCGTGGGGCTGGCCATGGCCGGTCCGGACCGCGGTCTCCAGGCTGGCCGCGGCATCGGCCACCGCAAAGGCGCCGATTCCGCGCGCGGAGCCCTCGAGCTTGTGGGCGAGTGTGCCGGCCTCGGCCGGCAGTGCTGCCATCGCCGCAACCAGGCGAACCGCCTGCTCGGCGAACATCGCGAGCACTTCCTGTTCCAGCTCAGTGTCCCCGAGCGTCATGCGCGAGAGGTGATCGAGGTCGAGCGGGCTGTCGATGGGTGCAAGCGGGGGCGAAGGCATCCAGTCCATCCGTTGCAGTTCAGGCGTCATGGCGCAGACCCCGGCATCGCGCGATGTCCGCCGATCCGGCGGTCAAGTTCCCCCACCGAAGCATGGAAATGGTTAACGAAGTGTTTGGGCCGTTTTACGCAAATCCGCCCGTTTATTGACGAAAAGTTGCCGCAATCCGGCGAGTCCGGTGGAGAATTCCATTTATTGCTAAGGCGTTACGGCGCTATCCTGTTAACGATGATTAAGATTGTCTTAATCCCGGGCATTTCATTCGCGACGCTCTGCCAATAGGATGTTGGGAGAAATTGGCGGACAAGCCGTCCGGGTGGGGACGGCTGGGAATCCGCGTAAGCGGCATGATCCGGTCTGTGGGCTTGCGTAGCGCGCTGGGCTCGCGGGAGGACGCGTACAAGTAACGAGGGCTCGGACTGAACATGGCGAACACTCCGAAAAAGGTCAAAGACCCCACAGAAGTTGCGCTTTCTGCGATCCAGGAAGCCCTGAACATCAGCGACACGGCCGCGGACACCAGCCGCAACGCCTCGATGCGCAACGAAACGTCGGCTCCGGTGGGGCCGCCGGCTCCCCCGATCTTCGACGAGCCGACCTTCGAGCCGCGTCCTGCCGCCAACGAGCGCACCACCGTGTTCGATACGATCGAGGAGCCGCGCACCTCGCGCCGCGCCGCCAACGATGACCGCGAGACCATCGGTCAGTTGCTCCAGGCGCTTCAGAAGGGCCGCCCTGCCCGCAGCGTCTACACCTTCGCCACCATCTTCGCCGGCGTCTGGCTCGCAGCCTGCGCCGCGCTCACCGTCGGCTTCCTGCCCTCGATCCAGGCCGCCATGGGCCAGAGCGGCGGCGTGCTCGTCATCGCCGGCCTGATCGCGATGTTCTTCGCGCCGATCATGCTGTTCTACTTCCTGGCGAGCCTGGTCTGGCGCGGCCAGGAAATGCGCATGATCGCGCAGGCGATGGCGCAGGTCGCGATCCGCTTCTCCGAGCCCGAGGGCTCGGCGTCCGATTCCATGGTCACCGTCGGCCAGGCCATCCGCCGCGAGGTCGCGGCGATGGGCGACGGCATCGAACGCGCCATCGCGCGCGCCGGCGAACTCGAGACGCTGGTCGCCAACGAGGTTGCGGCGCTCGAACGCGCCTATTCCGACAACGAAGTGCGCATCCGCTCCCTGCTCCAGGACATCGCGCACCAGCGCGACAATCTGGTCGGCCAGGCCGAGCAGGTCCGCAGCGCCATCTCCGGCGTGCAGATCGATCTGCGCCACGACATCGCGCTGATCTCGGACGCGATCGCCTCGCGCGTCGACGAGGTCGCCAAGAGCATCACCGGCGCGCTGGAAGAGCGCGGCGCCCACATCACCGGCGCACTGAGCAACGCCGGCGACAACATGATCCTCGCGCTCGGCGAGCGCGGCGGCGACCTGCTCGACCGCCTCGAGGAGGCCAGCAACGAGACCACGCGCGCCGTGCTCGACGCCAGCGAGCGGCTGACCACCAGCCTCAACTTCAAGACCGGCCACGTCCACGACGAGTTCGTCGACCTCGCCGACCGCGTCCACGAGATGCTGAACGAGCGTATCGACCGCATCACCGGCGAGTTCGAGCAGCGCTCCGCCGCCATCGTCGACGGCATCTCCGAGCGCACCGAGCAGGTGCACGACAGCCTGAAGAATTCGTCGGACTCGCTGCTGCTCGAGCTCGAGCTGCGCTCCAACGACCTCTCCGCCAAGATCGACGATGCCGGCAACCGGCTCGCCGGCCACATCATGACCTCCGGCGACAAGGCGAGCGAGGCGCTCGACGCCACCGTCAACACCCTCGTCGCCAAGGTCGTCAGCCAGACCGAGACCGCGCACGACTCGCTGTCGCTGCAGATGAGCGCGTTCGACGAGCTGGTGAAGAACCAGGGCACCGAGCTGGTCGAGAGGTTCGCCCGCGACTCCGGCACGCTCGGCGCGCTGATCACCCGCCACATCTCCGAGTTCGACCGCACCGTGAAGACGTTCGGCGGTGATATCGTCGATCGCATGGGCCAGCGCACCCAGGACATCGCCGAGAGCCTGAAGACCTATGTCGACAATTTCGATACCCGCTTCACCTCGAACGGCGGGGCGATCACGGCTGTGCTCGACCAGCGCCTGGTGCAGTTCGAGACCACGGTCGGCGAACGTGTCACCAACCTCGACGCCTCGCTGAACGACAAGATCGTCAGCCTCGACGGCACGATCGAAGGCCACATCAAGACTTTCGACGACCAGCTCGTCGGCCGCGTCGCCGCGCTCGAGCAGTCGTTCGACACCCGCGCCAAGTCGGTGACCGAAACCATCGACGGACGCCTCAACACCCTCGCCTCGTCGCTGACCGACGGTGCCGCGCAGGCGATCCAGTCGATCGACTCCCGCCTCACCCACCTCACGACGTCGCTCACTGACGGCGCATCGCAGGCCATCGAGACGATCGATACGCGCCTCAACTATCTCGCGACCTCGCTCACCGATGGCGCATCGCAGACCATCCAGTCGATCGATACGCGGCTGACGCACCTCACGACGACGCTCTCGGGCGGCGCCTCGCAGGCGCTCGAATCCATCGACACGCGCCTCACCTACCTGACGACTGCGGTGACGAACGGCGCCTCGCAGGCCGTGCAGTCGATCGACACGCGCCTCACCCTCCTGACCTCGACGCTCACCGACGGCACCGCGCAGGCGATCGAGGCGGTCGACCGCCGCATCACCGGCGTCGCCGAGATGATCGACGGCCGCAGCACGCACCTGACCGACACGGTCACGGCGCGCTTCCAGGACATCCACCAGGCCATCGAGACCAAGGTCGGCTCGGTCGCCAACGACATCGACGTGCGCGTGGCGCAGTTCGAGGACCTGCTCGGCTCGCGTGTCGAAGCCGTCGCCGGCCGCATCGAGAGCAGCGGCCGTCAGGCCAGCGAGGACATGATGTCCCGCGCCGAGATGATCTCGACCGCGATCCGCTCGCATGTCGAGGATGCCGAGCGCTCGCTCACCAACCTCGTCGTCAACACCAGCGAAACGATCCAGACCGGTGCGCGTACCGCCCAGCAGTCGCTGATGACGGTCTCCTCCGACGTCAACGCCCAGCTCAAAATGACCTCCTCCGATGTCAACGCCCAGCTCAAGATGACCTCCACTGAGGTCGAGCGCGCGCTGACCGCGGTCGGCACCGGTGCTGCGAACTCGATCCTGAGCAGCGCCCGCGAGGCTCAGTCGACCCTGGTCGCT
This sequence comes from Bradyrhizobium sp. 604_D8_N2_3, assembly GCF_051810765.1. Lineage (NCBI taxonomy): Bacteria > Pseudomonadati > Pseudomonadota > Alphaproteobacteria > Hyphomicrobiales > Nitrobacteraceae > Bradyrhizobium > Bradyrhizobium sp. 604_D8_N2_3. Next base: position 6,240,947 of record NZ_JBPWPM010000001.1, read on the forward strand.
GCCTCCGGCGATGCCTCCAACCAGATCAAGGGGCTCGCGGTCGACGTCGAACGCACGCTGTCGGCGGCCGGTTCTGCCACCGCAGCCTCGATCCTGGCCGGCGCCCGCGAGGTACAGACCACGCTCGTCACGGCGTCTTCGGACGCGGCCAACCACGTCAAGACCCTCACCGCCGACGTGCAGCGTTCGCTGTCGCTGGCCGGCGCCACCACGGCGGAATCGATCACCGCCGGCGCCCGCGATGCGCAGAGCGCGCTGATTGCGGCCTCGACCGAGACCGCCAACCAGATCAAGGCGCTGTCCTCGGACGTGCAGCGCTCGCTCTCGATGGCCGGCACCTCGACGGCCGAGACCATCATGACCGGCGCCCGCGAAGCCCAGACCACGCTCGTCAACGCGTCCTCGGATGCGGCGACCCAGGTCAAGTCGCTCGCGGTCGAAGTGCATCGGTCGCTCTCGCAGGTCGGCCAGTCGACCGCCGAGACGATCACGACCAGCGCCCGCGACGCCCAGAGCACCCTGCTCTCCGTCTCGGCCGAACAGACCAGCCAGGTCCGTTCGCTGGCGGCCGAGATGCAGCGCGCGCTGGCGACCGCCGGCGGCGCCACCATCGAGGCGCTCACCAGCGGCGTGCGCGAGGCCCAGGGCACGCTGATCACCGCCTCGACGGATGCGGCAAGCCAGATCAAGTCGCTGACCACGGACATCGAGCGCACGCTGACCTCGATCGGCGCCGACACCGCCTCGACCATCCTCAACAGCGCGCGTGAGGCGCAGACCTCGCTGACTTCGACGTCGGCGGATGCCGCAAGCCAGATCCGCACGATCTCGACCGAGATCGAGCGCGTATTGAGCACGGCCACGACCAACGCCACCAACGACATCCAGACCAGCGCGCTCAACGCCCAGAACGCGCTGATCAACGCCTCCAACGAGGCAAGCTCGCGTGTCAAGTCGAGTTCGGCCGACGTCGAGCGTTCGGTGCTCGCCGCCAGCAGCAGCTTCGGCCAGGCCATGACCGGCAAGACCGACGAGATCGTCACCTACGTGCAGCAGCAGGCCGACCGTCTGTCGAACATGATCGACGCCAAGCGCGGCGCGCTGGTCGACGCGATCGGCTCGAAGACCAGCCAGCTCACGCTCGACATCGACCGCGTCACCTCGGATGCGCTGAAGTCGATCGAGACGCGCGGCCATGCGTTCTCGCAGACGATGATGGGCAACGGCTCCGAAGTCGCCCGCACCATCAACGCGGCGAGCGAGATGGCCACCGGCGCGGTCGGCAAGTCGCTCAAGGACCTCGAGCAGGCCTCCCGCTCGGCGATCGACCAGTCGCGCCAGGTCTCGATCGCGGCCGTCACCGAGATGCAGGAGACCAGCAAGATCCTGCGTACCGATACGGTGGCCCTGTTCGAGCGTCTGCGCGAAGGCAACATCCTGCTCCAGGAGGTGCTGACCGGTGCGCACGACAACCTCAACTCGCTCGAGCGGGCGCTGGTGACGCGCGTCGCCGACTTCGTCTCGGCGATGAACGACGTCACCTCGCGCAACGGCGCTGCGACGCAGAACCTGGAAGACCAGCTCAACGTCTTCAACACGAAGACCACGCGGGCGCTGCAGGACCTCGGCGAGCTATCGACCCAGTTCGACGCGCACGGCAAGGCACTGGTCGAGGCCGCGCAGGTCGTCGAGGTGAGCAACAAGAACACCACCGCTTCCCTCGCCGAACGCAAGCAGGCGCTGGAATCGCTCGTCACGACCATCGACCTGCGCACGGCCGATCTCGACCAGCGTCTGTCGCGCTTCACCGGCCTGCTCGATGAATCGCTGGCCGCCGCCGAAGAGCGTGCCCGCGACATCGCCCGCGTTGTCGCGGAGACCGCCGGCGCAGGTTCCGCCGCGATCACCCGCCAGTTCGAGGCGGTGCGCGTGGCGTCCGAGGAGGAGCACCGCCAGACCATCGAGGCCATGCACGACATCTACCGCCAGACCACGGACGAGGCGGATACGATGTTCAAGCAGTCGACCGAGAAGTTCACCAACCTCGTCTCCAGCATGAAGCAGATGGCGTTCGAGATGCACAACGAGCTCGAAGCCACCCGCAACGAGCTGCGCCGCGGCGTGCTCGAGATGCCGCAGGAGGCCGCCGAGAGCACTGCGCAGATGCGCAAGGTGATCGTCGACCAGATCGAGGCCCTCGCCGAGCTCAACCGCATCGTGGCCCAGCATGGCCGTGGCCTCGACGTCTCCACGACGGGCCGCGCCGGCGCGCAGCGCCAGGAAGAGCCGTTGCTGGCAGCCGTCGGCACGCGCAACACCGAGACCCGCGGCCGCGACACCGGCAGCGCCTCGACGCTGCCGCCGCCGGACCTCGGCATGCCCGCCTCCTCGCGCCGCACCGAAGCGCCGCCGGTCGCGCCCGCAGGCAACGACCAGGGCCGCGACGGCTGGCTGTCGGACCTCCTGAACCGCACGGACGCCAACCAGGGTGCTCCGACCGGACGTGAGGCCCCGCGTGGCCGCGCGACACCCGCGCCGCAGCCGCAGGCTCCGCAGGGTGGCAGCAATCCGCTGGAGTCGCTGTCGCTCGACATCGGCCGCCTGATGGACCGCAACCTCGCCGCCGAGATGTGGGACCGCTACCAGCGCGGCGAGAACAAGGCCTTCACCAAGCGCCTCTACACGCCCGCCGGCCAGAAGGCCTTTGACGAGGTCGCCCGCAAGTACCGCGCCGACCGCAACTTCAAGGGCACGGTCGACCGCTACGTCGCCGAGTTCGAGCGTCTGCTCGACGAAGTCGCCCGCGACGGCCGTGGTCCGCAGGAGCTGCGCAGCCACCTGACCTCGGAGACGGGCCTGGTCTACACGCTGCTCGCGCATGCAGCGGGCCGGCTCGGGTGATCAGCCCATAGCGACAACGAATAGCGAATGAGAACGGAGGCCTCACGGCCTCCGTTTTCGTTTGAGCCCGTCATTGCGAGGAGTCCTTGCGACGAAGCAATCCAGACTGCTTCCGCGGAGACAATCTGGATTGCTTCGCTACGCTCGCAATGACGAGGTGAGGTCCGTGTACTAAACGCCTACTGCCGCCTGCCGCTCGCGGCGGGCGCCTGCCTCGGCGGCTCGGCGGGCGGCGGAGCGGCGGCCGGGGCGCTGTTGCTGGCGCCGAACAGCACGCGGGTCGGGTTGCGGTCGAAATTGTTCACGGCGCGGCTGATGTCGCCGAGCGTGCGCCGGCCGTCGGTCATCAATGCACCGGAGCGCTTGTCGAAATCCTCGGCCAGCTCGCGGATCGACTTCACCGCCTGGAACAGCTCGCCGCCGTCCTTGCCGCCGGCGAGCGTGTTGAGGCCAAGCATGAGGCTGTCGGCCTTGTGCATGACGCCGTCGACCTTGGCCATCACGCCGTCGATCTTCTCCGAGTTGCGCGCGAGCGAGTTGGTGAAGGTCTCGAGGTTCTTCAGCGAGTTCTTCACCGACTCCTGATTGTCCGCGACGATCTTGTTGATGTTCTGGAGCGTGCCGCGGATCGCCTCGGTGACGTCCTGGAGCTTGTTGGGATCGGCCGTCAGCGACGGGATGCCGTCCTCGTCGAGCGGCGGCGGAGGCGCGGCCTCCTCGCCGCCCTTGAGCGAGATCGCGGCGACGCCGGTCAGGCCCTGGAATTCGAGGCCGACCAGGGTGTCCTTGCGGAGCGGGGTGTTGTTCTCGACCATGGCGAGTGCGACAACCCGCCGCGGGTTGTCGAGCTTCACGGAGACCACCTCACCTACCCGGATACCGTTGAAGTTGACACTGCCGCCGTTGCGCAGGCCCGCCGCCGGGCCCTCGAACACGACGCGCAGGGGGCTGCGCTGCTTGGTGGTGTGCAGCGACTGGAACCACAGCACGAAGCCGATCGCCGCGGCGATCACCGCCAGCGTGAATGATCCGATCAGTACGTAATTGGCCCGCGTTTCCATCAGCTACTCCGGCACCTCAGCCCATCACCGCACGGGCGCGCTTGCCGTGGAAATATTGTCTCAGCCAGGGATGCTGCGAGGCCTGCATGTCGGCGATCGACCCTGCCGCAATGATCTTACCGTTCCCTAAAACGGCGATGCGGTCGCAGGCTGTGTAAAGGCTGTCGAGGTCGTGCGTTACCATGAAAACGGTCAGGCCCAAAGTACGCTGGAGCGTCCTGACCAGCTCGTCGAAATCGCCGGCGCCGATCGGATCGAGGCCCGAGGTCGGCTCGTCGAGGAACACGAGATCGGGATCGAGCGACAGCGCGCGCGCCAGCGCCACGCGCTTGATCATGCCGCCCGACAGTTCCGAGGGAAAGCGATCCGCGACTTCCGGCTTGAGCCCGACCATGGTGAGCTTGGCCAGGGTGATCTCGTCCATCAACCGCTGCGAGACCCGGAGATATTCGCGCATCGGAAACTGGATGTTCTGCCGCACGGTCAACGAGGAGAACAGCGCGCCCTGCTGAAACAGCACGCCCCAGCGACGCTCGACGCTGCGGCGCTGCGCGGTGCTGGAGGAATCGAGGTCGACGCCGAACACCTCGATGGAGCCCGCGACCTTCGGCACGAGACCGATGATGGTGCGCGTCAGCACCGACTTGCCGGCACCGGATGGGCCGACGAAGCCGAGGATTTCGCCGCGCTTGACGTCGAGGTTGAGGCCATCGAGCACGCGCGTCGCGCCGAACTGCACGGTGATATCGCGAACGCGGATGATCGGATCTTGAATCGCGTTTTGAGTTTCTTGCGCCATCGTCACATCCCGATCGAGGCGAAGAAGATGGCGAACACGCCGTCCATGACGATGACGAAGAAGATGCCCTTCACCACGGAGGCCGTAGTGTGCTGTCCGAGCGATTCCGCGCTGCCCTGCACGGCGAGCCCCTCGACGCAGGCGACGATGCCGATCACGGCGGCCATCACCGGTGCTTTGACGATGCCGACGATGAAATGGTCGATCGAGATGGCGTCGCGCAGACGCAGCAGGAAGGCTTCGGGATCGACGCCGCCATAGAGCCAGGCGACGAGGCCGCCGCCATAAAGCGCGGCCATGGCGCCGAGGAAGGCGAGGATCGGCAGCGCCAGCACCAGCGCCAGCATGCGCGGCAGCACCAGGACCTCGATCGGGTCGAAACCCATCGTGCGCAGCGCGTCGATCTCCTCGCGCATCTTCATCGAGCCGAGCTCGGCCGTGTAGGCGCTGCCCGAGCGACCCGCGACCATGATCGCGACCAGGAGGACGCCGATCTCGCGCAGCACCAGCACGCCGAGCATGTCGACGACGAAGATGTCGGCGCCGAACCTGCGGAAATGAAAAATGCCCTGCTGGGCAATGATGCAGCCGATCAGGAACGTGATCAGCACGATGATCGGCACCGCGCGCCAGCAGACCTGCTCCATGTGGTGCACGGTCGAGGTCAGGCGGAACGAGCGCGGGTGGATCAGGACGCGAAACCCCGCCGCGAGCACCGCGCCGAGCATGTCGACGAGGCCAGCAACCGTGCCGGCGACCCCGGCCACGGCCCGGCCGATCTGCTCCAGCATGCCGGTGATGGTGACCGCGCTGCTGTCGACGACCGGCGTCGCCCTGACCCGCCGCACCTCGTCCACGAGGCTCGAATAATTGGCGGAAAGCCCCGCGATCTGCGCCTCGACGGCCCCTTGGGTCAGGCTGCGGCGCAGCCGTTCGATCAGCCAGGCGCCAAAGGTGTCGAGCTTGGCGACCTCGGAGACGTCGATGAATATGTTTTGTGAACCGCCGGCGAGCTTCTCGGCGTCAGCCACCATCCGCTCCAGGACCGGCGCGAAGCTCGCGGTCCAGGTTCCGGTGGCGCAGAGTGCCAGCGCGTTGCCCTTGGCAATCCGTTCCAGCTTCGGATCGCCGCTCAAGGTGTCCGCTCCCGGGCCGGGGCGCGAGAAACGGGTAGAATCAGATGGTTGTGCACACGCCCTTACCCAGAGAAGGTATCCCCAACTGGTTAATGTTAGTTGCTAGAGGTAACTAGCAGGTTCAGATTTCGCCAGAGTTCAAAATGACTTCCAGCAAAGTTCCGGCCCTCGCCGCGCGAATCGAGCGATTTCCCATCGCCGGCAGTTTTACCATCAGCCGGGGCGCCAAGACCGAGGCCGTGACCGTTGTGGCCGAAGTGAGCCGCAACGGCCTCACCGGCCGCGGCGAATGCGTCCCCTATCCGCGCTATGGCGAGACCCCCGAGGCGACCCTTGCGGCCATCCAGGCCATGCAGGCGGCCGTCGCGGGCGGCCTCTCGCGGGAGGCCCTGCAGGCCGCCATGCCGCCGGGAGCCGCCCGCAACGCGCTGGATTGCGCCCTGATCGACCTCGAGGCCAAGGCGACCGGCCTGCGGGCCTGGAACCTGCTGGACCGCCCGGTGCCGGGCGAGCGCACCACCGCCTTCACGATTTCGTTGGGCACCCCCGAGGCCATGGCGGCGGCGACGGCCAAGGCGGCGCATCGCCCCCTGCTCAAGATCAAGCTCGGCGGCGACGGCGATCCGGAGCGGATCGCGGCGGTTCGGAAGGCCGCCCCCGAATCCGAACTGATCGTGGATGCCAACGAGGCCTGGACCGAGGCCAATCTGGAGCAGAATCTCGCCGCCTGCGACGCCGTCGGCGTCACCCTGGTCGAGCAGCCGCTGCCGGCCGGGAAGGATGACGCGCTGGCGCGGATCAAACGGCCGCTCGCGGTCTGCGCCGACGAGAGCGTGCATGACCGCCCTTCCCTCGCGCCGCTCCGTGCGCGCTACGACGCCGTGAACATCAAGCTCGACAAGACCGGCGGGCTCACCGAGGCGCTCGCGATGGCCGACGCGGCGCAGGCGCTCGGCTTCGAGATCATGATCGGCTGCATGGTCGCGACCTCGCTGTCGATGGCCCCCGCAATGCTGGTGACGCCGCAGGCGCGCTTCGTCGATCTCGACGGCCCGCTGCTGCTCGCGCGCGACCGCGACCACGGGCTGCGCTACGACGACAGTCTGGTCTATCCGCCCGCCTCCTCGCTCTGGGGATGAGCCTTGAGTCGATGCCGCGCCGACCAGATCACGAGCGCGCCGGCCGCGGCCATCGCGGCCATGACGTAGTACAAGCTGTCGCCGATGCGGGCGTAGATCGCACCTGACGCGATCGATGTCGCTGCACCCAGCAGGCCGTTGCACGCGGCATAATAGCCCTGCCCCCGTGCGATCTGATGCGATGGCACGCGCTGCACCAGAAGATTCATGGTGCCGACGATGGTCATGCCGAAGGTAAGGCCGTGGCCGAGCTGCACGATCACGAGCAGCGCGAGCGGCGGCTCCTGCGCAGTGACGATCCAGCGCACCACGGCGCTCGCGCCGCCGATCGCGATCAGCGTGGACGGATGCAGCGAGAACCGCGGCGACAGCGCGAAGACGACGATCTCGGCGATCACGCCCAGCGTCCAGAGGCCTGCGATCGTCAGTCCGCCGAAGCCGTGGAGCTGCCAGTTGATGGCCGAGAACGTGTAATAGGCGACGTGGCTGCCCTGGATCAGGGCGGCCGAGGCGATGACGGCCCAGAAGCCGCCATCGCGCAGCAAGGCCTTGCCGGCATGCGTCTCGGTCGTCCTTCGCCTGACATCGTCGAGCGGCTGAAGCAGCAGGCTGGCGGCGACCGCAACGACGGCCCACGCGACGATGATCCAGATCAGATCGCGCGCCGCGATGTGGTCGACGAGATAGCCGCAGGCGAGCGAGCCCGCGGCGAAGGCCGCCGAGCCCCACAGCCGCAACGGTCCGTAGTCGAGCCCGTAGCGGGCGACGCCGCGCAACGCATAGGCATCGGTCAGCGGGGTCGTCGGCGTCCACATCATGCAGGTCAGCGCATAGATCAGGAACAGCGCCAGCGGCTGCTGCTGCAAGCCGACCGCCGTGAACCCGATCGCGGTTGCCAGCACCGACACCATCATGCCGGCGCGAATGGCATGTCGCCTTTCGGCAAGGGCGGTGACCTGCGGCAGCGTGGTGAAGCGCGTGATCGCCGGCAGCGCGTTGATGAGGCCGATCCAGCTTGCGTCGATGCCGATCGCCTTCAGCCAGAGCGGAAAGAACGGCAGATGCGTGCCGGACACCGCGAAGACCGCCGAATAGAACAGCGCCAGACTCACGGCGAATCGCCGCTTCACGGCGGCTTGCGTGGGGATTTGTGATTCGCCTGCCATCAAACCAATTGCGATTCGGTCGATATCGTGGTGATCGTTACAGTAACGCGTAGTGATTTGCGCGACGAGATTGTCATGGCCAACGAAGCATTCGCCCTCTCGCCTATGTCTGCCCGTGCGGCCGAGCCGAACGAGCAGGATTACGACGCGATCCGCGAAGCCTTCATGGAGACCGCGCGCGGCCGCTGGTTCCTCGGCGAATATGCCAAGCGCAACCGCAATGCGGATACCCGCATGGTGCTCGATGCGGTCGCGAAAATCGAAGAAACCCTTGCGGCACAGCGACTACCGGTCGTCGAGGATCGCCTGCCCGAGGCGCTGGTCGAGATCCGCCGCGCCATCCGCGAGGCCGAGACGATCGCGATCGCCGCCTTCGATCCTACGGCGATCGAGGCCAGCCTCGCGCCGATTCCGCGCGGCGTGCGCATCATCAAGGAGATCTCCTGGCGCTGGCGCGAGATCGGCGCCGACGGGCGAATCTGCGATCTCATTGATTCGCAGCTCGCCTCCATCGAGGCCGCTTGCGGGCAGCTATCGATCATCGACCCCCGCGTCGAGCTCAAGGCCGCATTCGATCTGCTCAGGGACCGGATCGAGCAGCTTGATGGTGACGGCGACACAGCGCCGCAAGCGGCGGTGCATCCCGCGCCTGTGCCGGTGCAGGAAGCGCCCGTCGCAGAGGCTGCGCCTGCCGCGATGGCCACTGAAGCACCCGTGGCTTTTACGGAGGCGCCGCAGGATATCGCATCGACTCCCGCGCCCGAGGTAGCGGTCGAGGCCAGCGCCGCCGAAGCACGCGCCGTTGGCGAGCAAGCGATCGACGTCGCCACCGGGCCGGAGCTCATTGCCGGCCATCACGTCGGCCCCGAAGAGGAGGTCGCAGAGGCCGCCGCCTTCACCGAGGTGACTGACGGCGTCTCGCTCGACGCCGCCGCGGAAGCCGAGGACGAAGCCATACTCGATGCCATCGCGCTGGAAATGGCCGCGCCCGATCCGGAGTTCGACGAGATCACCGAACCGGTCGAGCTGGAAGCGGCCATTCCGGAGCCGATGGCTGCGGAGGTCGCAACCCCGATTGCCGCAGAGCTTCCCGAGCCGGTCGCAGCCGAGCCGGCCGCCACCGCAGTCGCGGAGGAGCCCGCCGAAGACGCGCCGATCGCGATGGACTCGCTCGCGCGCCTCACCGACGCCATTGCGGAGGCCGCCGCCGAAGTGATGGAGCAGCCGGTCCCGGCCATGGCGGCCGCCGCGACATTCGGTGCGGCGCCGACCGCGACGCTTCCGATGCCCTCGCCCTTGTCTGCCTCCTTGCCCGAGCCCTCGCTCGGGGCCACCATCCTCGCCAGCGGCATCCTGCAAAAGCCCCGCGCGGCGGCCAACGACCCCATGGCGCCAATCCGCCGCATGACCCAGGCCGAGAAGATCGCGTTCTTCTCGTAAGGGGCGCGCGCTCTCCAAATCGTCATTGCGAGCGCAGCGAAGCAATCCAGAGTCTTTCCGCGGAGAGATTCTGGATTGCTTCGCTGCGCTCGCAATGACGGGCCAAGGTGAATCACCGCACCCTCTCTCGTGTCCCGGACAAGCCGCAACGCGTAGGCAGTTGCGGCGCAGAGCCGGGACCCAGGCTGCTGCACGGGTGGTCTCGCAAACCTAGCCGCGCTACGCGAAGGGGGCCTGCCCGGTCGATGCGTCGACGCCGCCGTCGACTGGCAGATTCACCCCATTCACGAAGCTGGCGTCGTCGCTTGCGAGAAATGCGATGACGCTCGCGACTTCCTCGGACCGGGCTGCGCGCCCCAGGGGATACGTTCCACCAGCTTCACGAACAATTCCGGATATTGCTCCATGATCGGCCTCGTCAGGTCGGTGAGGGTCAATGATAGGCACACCGCATTGATGCGCACGCCTCTCGGGCCAAATTCGAGCGCCAGGCTGCGTGTAAGATTGCTGACGGCACCCTTCGTGGCGTTGTAGAAGCTCACGCCCCGGTCACCGCCAAGCCCGCTGAGAGACGACACGTTGACGATCGAGCCGCCGCTTTCGATCAGGTGCGGAAGCGCGGCGCGCGTCATGTAGAGGACACCGTCGACATTGACCGCGAAGACGTCTCGCCACAGCTGGATCGGCGAGCCCAGGAAACCGATCAGTTGACGAGGATGTCGATCCTCCCGAAGCGCTGCACCACGTTGGCGACCAGACTCTCGACGTCTTCGGCGATCGAGACGTCGCCGGATCGGATCATGCAGCGATCGGTGCCTAGCTCTGCACCGACTTCGGCCAATTTGAACTCGCGCCGTCCGTTGAGCACGACAATGGCGCCTTCGCCGTGAAAGCGCCTTGCGGCTGCGGCGCCGATGCCGCTGCCGGCGCCCGTAACGATGACGACTTTGTCCTTGAACCGATCATTCATGCCAATAACTCCATCCGAACCCGCAAGGTCCGGACAAGAGCTAGGACACCGGAAAGACGGCTTGGTTTCAGCCGAACCGGATTCGGTTACGATTGAAATCTGTCGCGCGAAGCGTTCCGCGAATCGATGTGAGGCCGCTCACCCGCAGTTCCAGACCGCGCCGATCGGGGTCCGCGTCCAGCACGGCCCGAAGCTGCCGCCATTGTAGCGGCCGCCGCCGAAGCCGGGCCGGCCGAAATAGCGCCATTCGCCGTCCCAGCCGTAATATTGGGGAACCGGGTCGATATACCAATGGCGACGATCGCTCCGCGACATGCGGCGCATCGCCTCCTTCTGCTTGTAGAGCGGAATGCTGTTGCTCAGCGGCTGGCGATAGCCCGGCAGGAAGCCGTAGCCATGCCAAGCCTGCTTAGGACGCTTTTGAACGGGCTCAGCGGGCGCGACGGCCGGCAGCAGAGACAGGATGACAGCAACGGATAGACACATAAGGCGAGACATGAACCGACCATAGACAGTCGGGAGCTGACAGGCCACTCAAATTCGAGTGCGAGACTTTTCGCCGCTTCGATTCACCGTGCTCTCCCGATAAGCTTGAAAAAGCAGCATGAGAGCTGCGCGGACAACCGCTTATTCCGGAGCGAGCGAATGCCTCAAACCCCGCCCGTCGGCGCCTTCGCCATCATTCCGAGTAACGATCTTGCCGCTGCTATACCGTTCTGGGAGCGTCTTGGCTTCACGCGCGCGGGCGGTGACGCCGGCTACGTGATCATGAGGGGGTGGGGCTGCGAGGTGCATCTCACGCAAGCCGGCGATGGCCCGTGGCGCGTGCCCGAGCACAATCCCTTCGGCGTCTTCATTCGCACGCCCGACGTCGAGGCCATTGCCGCACGCGTGGACGATCTGATCATCCGGCCGGGCGGCGTGCTGCGCCACCGCGAATGGGGGATGTATGAGGTCGGCATCAACGGACCTGACGGCCTTCTCGTCCGGATCGGCTGGCCTTCCGATCTGATGACCTCCCGCGGCTGACGATGCCCCTCCCGAGTGGGGTGATGGCAGACGATCGCGTAACGATTGATCCGACCCATCGGGGCTTTGTTGCTGTACTGTCTGCTTCGCTATTCGTGGTGCATTGTCGCGAGGAGCATGCATGTCCACGGCGATCTCGACGCTCGGCGGGGTAGGTCTCTTCCTGCTCGGCATGACCGTGATGACGGAGGGCCTGAAGACGCTGGCCGGCTCCGCGCTGCGCGGGGTGCTCGGCAAGGCGGCATCGACGCCGCTCCTTGGCTCATTTTGGGGAGCCATCGTCACGCTGCTGGTGCAGTCCTCCAGCGCGACGACGATGACGACGATCGGTCTTGTCAGCGCCGGCCTGCTGACGTTCCAGCAAGGGTTGAGCCTGGTCTTCGGCGCGAATATCGGCACCACGGGGACCGGCTGGCTGGTCGCGCTGATCGGCGTCCGTGTCTCGCTAACGGCCGCGGCGTTGCCGATGATCTTCGTCGGCGCGTTGACCAAGCTTCTCGGCCGAGGGCGAGTTTCCGGCGCCGGTGCCGCGCTCGCGGGATTTGGACTCGTGCTGTTCGGGCTGACGACCCTGCAGCAGGGCATGGCCGGGCTGGCGGAACGTTTGCACCCGGCGGACCTGCCCGCGGTCCTCGGCAGTCCCGGGACGTCATGGTGGTCGGGCCTGCTCGGCGTGCTGGCGCTGGTGGTGATCGGATTGGTCATGACCGCGCTGATGCAATCGTCGACGGCCGCCATCGCAGTGACCTTGTCCGGCTATTTCGCAGGCGCAATCGGGTTGGACCAGGCCTGCGCGTTGATCATCGGCCAGAACATCGGAACGGCGACGAGTTCCGCGCTCGCCGCGATCGGCGCGAGCGCCACCGCGAAGCGGTTGGCCATCGCTTACGTTCTTTTCAAGCTGATCGCCGCGCTCATCGCGCTGGTAGCTTTTCCCGTCGTAACGCCCTTGCTGCTGCGCGCCTCGGACACGATCGACGGCGTCACGCTGCTGGCCGGGTACCACACAGCCTTCAACGTCGTCGGCGTCGCGGTCCTGCTCCCGCTGACCAACCCGTTTACGCGGCTGGTCGAACGGATCCTGCCCGAGCGCGGCTCGCCGCTGACGCGATGTCTCGATCCTTCGGCGCTTGAGACCCCGATCGTGGCCGTCGAGGCGGTACGGCGCACGATCGCGCGCGTGCTCCTGACGGTGTGCGGTTCGGTCGAGGCGAAACTGGCGGCCCGCGCTGCACCGATACGGCTGGGAAAGGACACCGTCTCCGTGCAGGAAGCGGCCGATGCCGTGAGCCAGGCGCAAATATTCCTGTCGGATGTGGCCGGGCCACCCGACACCGACGACGAGCAACGGCGTCTCACGAGCACGCTGCACGCACTCGACCACGCATCTCGACTGACGGACCTCGCAAGTGGAGGAAACAATTTCGGCTCGGTGGCAGGCGGGCCGGAGGACATCCGCGCCGGAGAGCTATGTGCCGAGGTCATGCGGAGCGCCGCCGCGATTGCGCGCGGCGTCGCGGCGCCGCCCCGCGGATCGACGCACTTCGCGCCCGCCTCGCATGCCGGCGACATCTTGGCTGGTCCCCGCGCCGACCCGCCCGACGAGGCCATCGCCGAGTTCGAGCGTTGTACGACACAACTCCGTGAAATGCTGCGCATCCACCGCAGCGCGACGCTTGGTGCGGTGGCCAATGGAACACTGACCGCAGACTCTGCCCTCCTTCGCGTCGAGGCGGTTCGCAACCTCGAGGCGTTGTCGCAGCACGCCTGGCGTTCGGCGATCCATCTCATCGGTCGCGGCTAGCGCGTTTTCAAGCGAAGAAGTGGATACCGGTTCGCGTCAAGAAAACGCGTCAAACAAGAATCTGGAGCCCCGTTCCGATCCCATCGGAAGGGGCTCTAGATCACGCCCTTGCGGATCAGGAAGCAGCCATAGCCCCTGCTGTCGCCGACCTGCACGACACCGAACCCCGCCGACGCCGCGCGATAGAATTCCGAGCGCGAGAGCTTGCCGGGGCTGACGGCGCCGCCGGCCGCGCGTTCGATCTCCGCCAGCACCGCGCGCTGCACGTCGGGGACGCAATCGGGATCGTCGACCGGCGCCATCACGCGCACCGGATCGGGATCGAAATCGTAGAGCGGGTCTTTCGCGGGCCGAACCGGCGCGGCCGGTCATCGGCCGTTCACCATAGCAGGTTCCAAGCGTGATTCAGATCACGCAGCTCATCATGGTGATTGCGATCACGGACCAAGGGCTCGAACGCGACCAGGCTTCCTCGCAACCAATCTCGCATCGAGATGAGTGCCAGAGGAGCACGCCATGTCCCGCCTAAAGCCTTTCCTGATGACGGCTGGCCTCGTGGGAAGCCTGTTCGGCTTCGCCTGCGGCCCTGCTTCCGCGCAAGTCGCCCCGGTCCAGCCTGCCCCCGCCGCGCTGCAAGGGCCGGAGCAGCGGCTCGCGCTGGTGATCGGCAATTCCAACTACAAGAACGCGCCGCAGCTCCAAAACCCCGACAATGACGCGCAGTCGATGGCGCAGTTCCTGAACTCCGCCGGCTTCGAGGTGGTTGCCGCGACCGACCTGACCCAGAACGACATGCTCCGCGTCGTCCAGGACTTTTCCGCCAAGGTTTCCGCGCGGGGTCCGAACACTGTCGCCATGGTCTACTACGCCGGTCACGGCGTGCAGCTCGCCGGCGAGAACTATCTCGTCCCCGTCGATGCGAAAGTTTCGAACCCCACCGAGCTCGTGAGCAACTCGGTGCGCCTCGTCGACGTGATGTCGACGCTGGAGACGATCCCGAGCCGCATGCGCATCGTCATCCTCGATGCCTGCCGCAACAATCCGTTCCCTGATGTCAACGACGCCGGCCGCGGCCTCGCCATCGTCGATGCGCCGAACGGCTCGATCGTCGGCTACTCGACCGCGCCGGGTGCGGAAGCACAGGACGGCACCAACGGCCACAGCCCCTATACCCAGGCCTTCCTCAACGTCGCGCGCGAACCCAACGTGCCGATCGAGCAGCTGTTCAAGCGCGTGCGCCTCGAAGTGAACCAGACCACCAGCGGCGCGCAGATCCCGTGGGAAAGCTCGTCGCTGACCTCGGACTTCACCTTCTTCGGCGACACCGCTGTCGCCGCCAACCGCGCGCCGGTGAATGCGCCTGTCGTGCAGGTGGCCGCCAACCTGCCGAGCCGTTCGACGCGCCAGGCCTATGACTACGTCGTGTCCGAGGGACGGCCGGAGTACTATCAGGAGTTCATCCAGATGTACCCGCATGACCCGCTATGCGACCACATCCGCTGGCTGCTCTCGAACCTGCTGATCACGCAGGCCTGGCACAAGGCGGTGCTCGCGAACTCCCCGCTCGGCTACAAGAGCTTCTACGACAGCTACGGCAACAGCCCCTATGCGCAATCCGCGCTGAAGCTCCAGACCCAGCCGAAGCTGATCCCCCTGATGCAGGCGACCAAGTTCCTGGCGCCGCAAAACATTGCTCCGACGTTCAAGGTCGGCAATCTCGGCCAGCCCAAATACATGCCGCTGATGCAGCAGGGCAATGGCGGTGGGCAGATGAATGGCAATCTGCCGGTCGTGCAGAAGCCGATCGACAGCAACGTCATCGGCAAGCTCGGCAATGGCGGCCAGATCGTCAACCTGCCGGCCGGCAACAATCAGCCGAACCAGCCGAACGGCACGCCGTCGCAGACCCCGGGCAAGATCGTCACCCTGCCCGCGACCAACACAACGCAGAACGGCCGCAGCAACAATACCGGCACTGCCAACGGCACGACCAACGGCACTCCTGGCAAGATCGTCAGCATGCCGGTGAATGTCGGCAAGGGTGGCACGACCGTCGATACGAAGCCGGTCGTTCAGGCGCAGAACAACCCGATCCGCGTCAACAACGGCGTGAAGCTCAACAACAATCCGGTGAACAAGGTGCAGGTCCAGAACAACCAGCAGAACAACCGCCCGCAGTTCAATGCGGCCAACCGTGTGGTCAACAACGGCGGCAACAACTTCCGGCAGTCGATGAACCAGGCGCCCTCGATGGGCGGCGGCAACAATCACCGCGGCATCATGCGCTGATCGCCACAAGCGAAACGACAAAGGGGCAGAGCGGCGACGCTCTGCCCCTTCCTCATGTTAGAAGGTCCGAAACCTAAGCAACCAGCTCGGCAAACAGATCCGCATCGACATTGCCGCCGGAGAGCACGATGACGACGTTCTTCCCGGCGACGTCGAGGCGGCCGGCAAGCAGCGCGGCAAGACCGACGGCACCGCCCGGCTCGACCACCAGCTTCAGCTCGCGATAGGCAAAGGCCACGGCCGCACCGACTTCCTTGTCCGACGCAGTCACGCCGCGCGCCAAGAGCTTGCTGTTGATCGCAAAGGTCATCTCGCCGGGGATCAGGGCCATCAGCGCATCGCAGATGGTGCGGCCCGCAGGCCCATGCGGCTCGCGGTGGCCGGCGGTCAGCGAAATGCCGTGATCGTCGAACGCCTCGGGCTCGGCCACCACGATCTCGGCGAGCGGATAGCGCGCCTTCACTGCAGTGGCGACACCCGCGATCAGGCCGCCGCCGGAGGCCGGCGCCACCACGATGTCGGGGCTGAGGCCGAGCGCAGCCATGTCCTCCGCGATCTCACGACCTGCGGTGCCCTGCCCCGCGATCACGAACGGATCGTCATAGGGCCTGACCAGCGTCGCGCCGCGCTTCTCGGCGATGCCGCGCGAGATCGCCTCGCGGTCGTCGCGGTCGCGATCGTACAGCACGACCTCAGCGCCGTAGGATTTGGTGCGCTCGCGCTTCGACAGCGGCGCATCCGCGGGCATCACGATGGTCGCGTGCATGTCGAGGATCTTGGCAGCCGCCGCGACGCCCTGGGCGTGGTTGCCGGACGAGAACGCGACGACACCGCCGGCGCGCTTGTCCTGCGGGATCGAGGCGACCTTGTTGAAAGCGCCGCGGAACTTGAAGGAGCCGGTGCGCTGGAGCATCTCCGGCTTCAGGAAGACCTTTGCGCCGACGCGCTCGTTGAGCACGGGAAAGGACAACAGCGGGGTGCGGATGGCGAAGGGCGCGATCACGCGTGCTGCTGCTTCGATATCGGCAGGGCCGATTGGGAGGAGATGTTCGGTCATGCCTGATGTTATCGCGCCGGACGAGGCGCGGGGCAAGACACCTGCGCGCGATGAACCTTGGTTTTCAGGCTACGAAACTAACCGGCTCCGCCCCATTCCTGCCAGGAAGCACCGCGCCAACCGCCTTGATGCTGTCCACAAACGCCCTCGCCGAGGCCTCCCAGGTGTAATTGGCGGCGAATTCGACGCAGTCCTGCCGGGAGACGTCGAGCGCCGCGAAGCAGGCGTTGCGCAGATCATGATCGAGGGCGCCGACCGGTGCATCGCCGATCACGTCGCGAGGGCCCTTCACCGGGAAGGCCGCGACCGGCAGGCCGCTGGCGAGCGCTTCCAGCAGGACCAGGCCGAACGTGTCGGTCTTGCTGGGGAACACGAACACGTCGGCCGCAGCATAGATTGCCGCCAGCGCCTCGCCGTGCTTCTCGCCCAGGAAGATCGCATCCGGATAGGCTTCTTCCAGCGCGACCCGCGCCGGGCCGTCGCCGACGATCACCTTGGTGCCGGGCAGATCGAGATCGAGAAACGCCTCGAGATTCTTCTCCACCGCGATCCGGCCGACCGAGAGAAACACTGGCGCCGGCAGGCAGAGGTCGATCCCACGGGGGTGGAACAGGCTGGTGTCGACGCCGCGCGGCCACAGCACGACGTTGTCGAAGCCACGTTCACCAAGCTCGCGGGCGAGCGCAGGCGTCGCCGCCATCACGGCGCGGCTGGGCGCGTGAAATCGGCGCAGCGCCCGCCAGATCAGGGATTCCGGAACCGGCACGCGGGCGCGGACATATTCGGGAAAGCGGGTGTGGAAGCTGCTCGTGAACGGCAGCTTGCGCTGGCGGCAGTAGCGGCGGACCATCAGGCCGATCGGCCCCTCCGTCGCGATGTGGATGCTGTCGGGGCGCGCCTCTTCGATCAGCTTCGCGATTCGCGCCGGGCGCGGCATGGCGAGCCGCACGTCGCGGTAGCTCGGCATCGCAAAGGTGCGGAACGATTGCGGCGTCAGGAACGTGAACTCGACGCCGAGCCCCTTGGCGGCGTCTGCGAGCTTGGTCAGCGTCCGAACCACACCATTGACTTGCGGGTGCCAGGCGTCGGTCGCGACCAGGATGCGCATCAAGCGGCCCTTGCTGCGACCTGCGGGACCTGTGCCGGCTTCCGCGCCTGATCTGCCCAGGTGATGATCTCGAAATGACCGTCGTCATGCTCGACCAGCGCCGTGCAGCTCTCGACCCAGTCGCCGCAGTTCATGTAGCGGATGCCGGCCTCGTCGCGGATCACGGCATAGTGGATGTGGCCGCAGATCACGCCGTCGGCGTCGTGACGCCGCGCTTCGGCGGCGAGCGCCTGCTCGAACGCGCCGATATAGTTGACGGCGTTCTTGACCTTCTGCTTGGCCCATTGCGACAGCGACCAATAGGGCACCTTGAACATGCGCCGGAAGAAGTTGACGAAGCGATTCATCTGTATCGCGAAGTCGTAGGCCTTGTCGCCGAGATGGGCGAGCCAGCGCGCGTTCTGCACCACGAGATCGAAGATGTCGCCGTGGATGACGAGGTAGCGCTTGCCGTCCACGCCGGTGTGGACGGTGTTCTCGACGACGTCGATGCCGCCGAAATGCGTGCCGTAATAGTTGCGCAGGAATTCGTCGTGATTGCCGGGAATGTAGATGACCTTGGCGCCCTTCCGCGCCTTGCGCAGCAGCTTCTGGACCAGGTCGTTATGCGACTGCGGCCAGTGCCAGCTCGATTTCAGCGCCCAGCCGTCGACGATATCGCCGACGAGATAGATCGTATCGGCATCGTGGTAGCGAAGGAAGTCGAGCAGAAGGTCGGCTTGAGAACCGCGGGCTCCGAGATGAACGTCGGAGATGAACAACGTGCGAAAGCGCCTTTCAGGGCTCTCGTCACTCACATCGTAACTTCCCATGCGACAGCCTGTAACAATATCCCGTGACAGGGGATGACCAATGAACCTTTGAGGCACCCTCGGATACGAATCAAACCTCGCCTCGCCCGTCCCGCGAATATCAGTCGCATGCGACAATCAGGCGACATGACGCCGCAACGGCCTCCGCAAGACCCCGGAACCGATGGCTGAACAGGTTAACGGCGGCGGTCCCGCGCGCCGCTGGCGGTGCGCTCGCGGCCCCGATCAGTAAAATTTGTGGAAATGATGGATCGGCCCGTGGCCGTGGCCGACGCTGAAGCGGTCGGCGGCCGCGATCGCTGCGCTGATCCAGGCCTTGGCGTTCCGCACGGCCCGCGCGAGATCCTCGCCCCTAGCAAGCCCCGCCGCGACGGCCGAGGACAGCGAGCACCCCGTGCCGTGGGTGTTGCGGGTGGCGACGCGCGGCGCCACAAGCGCGATCGTGTTCTCGGCCTCGACGAGATAGTCGATGCTTTCGGCGCCCTCGCCGTGCCCGCCCTTGATCAGGACCGCACGGCAGCCCAGCGCCAGCAGCCGGCGCCCCTGGCTCTCGATCTCGGCCTCGCGTGTCGCGACGGGCTCGTCGAGCAGAGCCGCGGCCTCCGGCAGATTAGGCGTGATCACCGACGCCAGCGGCATCAGTTTTTTGCGCAGGGCTTCCACCGCCTCCGCGGCGAGCAGGCGATCGCCCGAGGTTGCGACCATCACGGGATCGAGCACGATATGCTCGGGCTTCCAGCGCGACAGCGCGCCCGCGATCGCATCGATGCTGGCGGCCTGCGCCACCATGCCGATCTTCACCGCGCCGACCTCGAGATCGGAAAACACGGCATCGATCTGCGCGGTGACGAAGTCGGCGGGCACCGCGTGGATGCCGGTGACGCCTTTTGTGTTCTGCGCCGTCAGCGCCGTGATGGCGGAGGCGCCATAGACGCCGAACGCGGCAAAGGTCTTCAGGTCGGCCTGGATGCCGGCGCCGCCGCTCGAATCGGAGCCGGCGATGGTGAGCGCCACGGGCGTCGTCATGGGGCGATTTTCCGCGTTTTTGAGACCATCGCCCGTCCTAGCGCGCACCCCGGTGGCCCGCAAGTTCGCTTGCTAAATCCGGCCGATTTTGGCCTATTAGCCGCCAGATAAGCTTCGGAGTGACTGCAATGGTTCCTTTTTTCGTCCAGATCAAATGCAAGCTCGGCCAGTCTTACACGGTCGCCAACGCGCTTGCCGAAGCCGAGATCGCCTCCGAGATCTACTCCACGGCCGGCCATTACGATTTGCTGGTAAAGTTCTACGTCGATAAGGACACCGACATCGGCCACTTCATCAACGAGAAGGTGCAGGTGCTGCCGGGCATCCAGGACACCCTGACTATCATCACCTTCAAGGCGTTTGGCGCGAGCTAGGGTGTGCACTCACAGAGGGCCGGATGGGAAGTACGCTTCCGAGACAGCGCAGCGGACCAATTGTACTCAAAGTGAGTTCTTCGGATTTTAACCATCGCGCACATCATCCAGCGCTCGACACCCTCTCGCACTGGCAAGGCCCAACGCGCTTCATCGATGACGGCCGCGTCGACATCGCGCCAATGTCCGGTCAAAAAACGGATAGTCTCCAAGTGGTTGGGGCCTTTGCATCGTAGCCCACGCGCTTAGGTCCGCGGAGGAACAATTCGGCGGCCCGATCGCTTGCACCTATGCCGCGCGCAAAGTGTGAAATATTTCATTGAACATACAACCCTGGAATGCTCTTTTCGCACGGATCGTGAGCGCCGGGGGCCGGCAATGCCCAAAGGACCGCTTGTTTCGATAGCAGTGGCTGTCTGGGCGCTTTGCACAGGCGGCTTAGCCTGGGCGGTTCGCCCAGCAGCGATAGACCCCGCTGCCATCCTCCGTAACCAAGTCGACAAGATTGGTCCGGGTTCAGTTGTCTTTAATCCCCCGACGGAAATGACGGTCGGCTATCAGGAGCCAATAACCGTCCGGCCGCACCAACGTCATGGCGTGGCTCAAACTGAACAGATCGAGGTTGGCAGCTTCATGCGGGCTCGCCTATTCGGTGAAGGATTCACGGCAACAACGAGTCGCGATGACGCGCAAGCCGAGTGGCTTTATGCTGAGCTTCCAGCGAAGTCGGGCGACCAGACCGGTGCACCGCGCGACAAAATGTATCTCTTCGTTTCGCGAGTTCTGGGCAGCACGGAGGAGGTCTGGCAGGCAATCTTCGCATCCGATCGCCTAACTTATCGGCCACCCCGTCTCGTCCTGTACACAAGCGCCACCTACGCAGCCTGCGGATTAGCCGAGAAAATCATGGGACCATTTTATTGTCCTGATGATCAGAAAGTCTACCTCGACCTTTCGTTCTTCCAAGAGATGCAGACTGAACTTCACGCCTGCGATTCGAGCGGCGCTGACTGTCAACTTCCTCAGGCCTATGTGATAGCCCACGAAATCGGACATCACGTTCAGAACTTGCTGGGAATTATGCCAAAAGTGCGCCAGCTCCAAGAGAGCATGGAAACGGAGGCGGAGAGAAACCGGTTACAAGTTCTTCTCGAGTTGCAGGCCGATTGTCTCGCCGGCATTTGGGCGCGTAAAATTAAAGAGAAAGCGAAGATCAACGCGAGCGACATAGCAGCGGCAATTCGAACGACAGAAGCACTGGGCAATGACACCATGCAGAAAAGTGCCTTGGGGTACGTAGTGCCTGACTCGTTCACTCATGGCAGCGCCGCGCAGCGCCATCATTGGTTCGATGTCGGTTACGCAACTGGATTGGTGAAGAGCTGCAATACCTTTGCTGGAGCGCGGCAATGAGGCCCGACCTTCCCAACTCTCAACAGCCGAAGTCCGACGACGACTGCATACTACCGAGCGGGGCCGCTCGGGAGCCCCCACTGGACGAAGAGAAACTCCGCGACGAACGCCTGCTCGGTCTCTTGCATTTTCATTTTGAGGGGAGTGCCGTGCCCCAGCATTGGTTAAAATACTTGGCTGTTTGGTCAATTGCTTTCGCAACGGGCTTCGGGAGCAGCTACGCGCAACCGATCGTCGCCGAGCGAGACGTCCTTCAGATTTGCGAAGCGTTTTCGCGGAAGGCCCCAGAGCGAATGCCGGAAATTGTTCAGCCGGAAGCTGCCAAAAATTTCGTTGGGAGATACGCTCGCTTTTCGGACCGGCTACGAGGCTGCCTATCGGCATCGGAGCGCGAGCGCGAACCAAATAGCGTGACTTTTTTGATTCAGAACACACAGTACGAGAGTTACTGGAAGTTCCTCACTGATCCCAACTCAATTCAACGGATTTCTATCGAGAGGTTTAGGCCCATCACGCTGGCAGATGATGAGCCATGGCGCGCGCCTTTTGATGTGATAGTAGCCCCGATCAAGCCAACGATTAAACCCGGCGGCACTAAAATAGACCCGGATATCCAAGGCGGTGCAATTCAGAAAGGGAATCAAAGTACAGCGAGTGGGGCTAACGATACGGACAAATCCTTAGAAAACGCAGCGCAAGACTCCAAAATCGACACACGTATCGTTGAGTTTTTCTATGCAACGAACCGCAAACAGTCGGACACTCCCCCCGATGTCGAAGGCCATCCCCAGCCCGCATTCACAAGCGATGGACCTCCTGTCTACAGCTTAAACGGCTGGACTGCTGTCAGCGGCTACACAGGCGAGCGCAACCCTGATCTGAGTGTCGGGATCGTTCGCGTCCGGGTGCCTGAAGGACACCACATCGGAAACATAGAATTGCCCTCGAGCCTTAAGCTCTTCGGATTTAAGTTGAGAAGAGACACACTTGACCCAACGAAGCATTTTACTATTCGCAGCATCGAGAAAACAGACGAAGCGAAATGGATAAAAACGCTAGCGTCAACGAAGAAGAGAAAGGCTCTCGTGTTTGTCCATGGCTTCAATACCAAATTCCGCGACGCCGTCTTCCGGGCAGCGCAGATAACTTGGGATCTTCAGTTCAGAGGCACCACAATCTTATTCTCATGGCCGTCTCGCGGGGATATCGCGGACTATCTCTATGACAAAGAAAGCGCGTTGGCTTCGCGCACGGCCTTTCTTCGCGTGATCGACGATCTTTACAAAGCCGGATATGACAACATCGATGTGATAGCTCACAGTATGGGGAACTTGATCGCAGTTGAGGCCCTATCAAATAGCGCCGCGACACGATCACCCACGGCTATCGCGCAGTTGATTATGGTCGCCCCCGATGTGGACCGAGACATGTTTGTTCAAGACATCTCCGGCGTTGCAAAGGTCACTAAGGGGCTTACACTTTACGCATCCAAGAACGACAAGGCCTTGCAGCTATCGAAGCGTATTGCCGGGGGTATCCCGCGCGCAGGAGATGTACCTGATGCCGGGCCAGTTGTTTTGCCTGGACTTTGGACGATTGATGTCAGTCTAATTGGAGATGAACTGTTCGGACTAAATCATAACACGTTCGCCACAACACGAAATGTGCTTAACGATCTTGCGATACTACTTATGGAAGGCAAGCCTCCACCACGGCTAGTTGAAATCCGGGGCTTCCCTGAGCCTCCCCAAAAAGCCGCATACTTCCGCTACATACCCTAGACTAGCTGCCTTCCTTGCGTTTCGGCCGCGGCGGCCCGTCCACCGGCGGCAGCGATTTGATGTAATCCGCCATCGCCGCGAGATCCTCGTCCGGCAATTGCGAGGTGTTCTTGATCACGCGCGTCATCGCGCTGCCGACACTGTCGCCGTCGGGCAATTCGCCGGTCTTGAGGAAATAGGCAATATCCTTCGCGCTCCACTCGCCGAGACGCTTCTGTGTGATGTTGGGCACCCAGCCCTCGCCTTCCGGATTGGGGCCGCCGGCAAAGCGTTCTCCGGAGATAATGCCGCCAAGCGCATTGCGCGGGCTGTGGCATTCGGCGCAATGGCCGAAACTGTTGACGAGATAGGCGCCGCGATTCCATTGCGGCGACTTCGTGCCGTCGGCGACGAAGGGCTTTCCGTCCATAAACAAGAATTTCCAGATCCCGATGTTACGCCGGATGTCGAACGGAAAGCGCACGTCGTGGTCACGCACCTTGCCTGCAACGGGCGGCAGCGTTTTCAGATAGGCGAAGAGGTCGAGCACATCCTCGCGCCTGGCGCGCTGATAGGACGTGTAGGGAAACGCCGGAAAATAATGCTGTCCGTCCGGCGAGACCCCGTGCATGACCGCGTTGACGAAATCGGCGTCGGTCCATTTGCCGATGCCGTAGGTCGGATCGGAGGAGATGTTCGGCGCGTAGAACGTTCCGAACGGCGACTTGATCGCGACGCCGCCGCCGAGCCTGGTGCGATCGGGCTGGTCGGGGACGGCATGGCAGGACGTGCATCCGCCGGCGTTGAACATCACCTCGCCATTGGCGAGATTGGGGACATGGGTAGGCGCTGCGGCGGCACCGGCCGCCACCACCGGCGCGCTGAGCCACCAATAGACGCCCACAGCAGCGACCGCGGCAAGCAGCGCCACGACAATTGTTCGTTGCAACATGCAGATCCATTCATTGCTTGCCGCGAACTTATGACCGATGTCCACGCGGCTCCAGCCACGAAGAATTTAGCCCGCCCCGGCCGGATACGGGAATAAACTGAAACGGCCAATGTTGGAAGGTTGGCAGGCCAACGAGGTCTCAGGGAGAATGTCATGAACAAGACCGTCATCGCCATGGTCGCGCTGGGCGCCGCAGCTTTTGCAGCCCCCGCCGGCGCCGAAAAGCTGAAAGCAACGCTCGACGGCAAGTCCGAGGTGCCAGCAACCACCACCAGCGGCACCGGAACCGCCGATCTGGACTATGATGCCGCCAGCAAGAAGCTGTCCTGGAAGGTCACCTATTCCGGTCTGTCCGGCCCGGCAACAGCCGCCCACTTCCACGGGCCGGCCGAGGCCGGCAAGAACGCCGGCGTCGCGGTCGCGATCCCGAATGCGACCTCCAGCCCGGTCGAGGGCTCGGCGACGCTGACCGATGCGCAGGCCGCTGACCTGCTCGCCGGCAAGCTCTACGTCAACATCCACACCGCGGCCAATCCGGGCGGCGAGATCCGCGGCCAGGTGACGAAGTAACCTCAAGGCTGCTTCGTACGCGAAGGCCGGGCGCCGGAGGGAGCGTCCGGCCTTTTCGATTCCGCACGCCGCGAGGCGGCCGCGCACGCTCATTCCGGCATGCCGGCAACCCGGAGCGCTTGCGTCAGCTTTTCGGCATCTTCCCGTCGGCGGTATCGCCGTGTGTAGGCATCGATACGCTTATTGGGACATAGTTGCATCGCACGGTCGCAAATCCGCCGGGCTTCCCCAACCCGGTCTGACGCCGCATGGCATGCCGCCAGAATGAATTGCGCAGGCGGAAAGATCGGTATCAGCCTGATGGCGGCTGCCGCGCAAGCCAAGGCGTCATCATGACGGTCAGCAAGAAAATGAGCGTAAGCCAAGCCCGTCTGGGCATTGGCGCCCCCATGCGGATGAAGCGGGTTCAAACGCAATGCGGTGTTGAACTGCTCGATTGCGGCGTCACCACGACCAAGCCAGAGTTGGCTCCAACCGTTCCAATGTCGTGCGATGACGAGGTTTGGGTCCAGCTTTATCGCGCGCACGAGAAGAGCATCGCCTTCCTCGACCTCGCCTGCCACCTGGGAGAGCGCGTGTCCGGCCATCGCAAGCACCGACGGATCGTTCGGGTCAAGCTCGACCGCCCGCCTCGCCAGCCGCGCGGCTTCACTGTGTTCATGGGCTTCATCAGTGATCCAGTCGAAAACATTCCTCAGGACATAGCAACGGGCGCCGAGCGCGTATGCACGCGCGAATTCGGGATCGATCTCGCGGGCAGTTTTTGCGAGCTCGATAGCCTCGATGCTTGCTTCCTCGGTGAATTTGAAGAAGGAGGCAAATGCCCGAAGATAATAGTCGTAAGCCTGAAGGTTGTCGGTCGGCTGGCGTTGGGCGCGCTCGATTTCGGCGCGCTCCAGTCGCGGGGAGATTGCGCCGATGACGCTGCTCGTCAGCCGATCCTGCAGGTCGAAAAGATCTTCGATCTCACTGTCAAACCGGTCCGTCCAGAGATTCAGGCCGGTCGTCGCGTCGATCAACTGACCGGCAATTCGGACTCGATTGCCGGCCTTGCGCACACTGCCTTCGAGCACGTAGCGAACGCCCAGCTCCTGACCGATCTGTTTGACGTCGATCGCCCTGCCCTTGTAGGCCAGAGTCGAATGTCGCGCGATGACGAAAAGAGACTTCGAACGCGACAGTCCCGAAATGATGTCCTCGACCATACCGTCGGCAAAATAGTCCTGCTCCGGATCCGGGCACAGGTTGGCGAATGGAAGGACCGCGATCGAGGGTTTGTCGGGGAGCGAGAGCGCAGGTTTCGGCGTCTCGGCTCCGCCGTCGGCGGCCGCTGCGCCCTCGGCGGCAAGCGTTTCCCGGACCTGACCCACGAAGCGGAAGCCCCTGCGTGGCAGTGTTCTTATCAGCCGCTGCTCTTCGCCAGAATCCCCGATCGCGCATCGCGCACTGTTGAGGCGGGTCGTCAGCGCGGCATCGGACACGCAGCGCCCCTGCCAAATGGCATCGATGAGTTCATCCTTGCCTACGACGCGCTCCCTGTTGCGGATCAGGTAATCGAGGAGATCGAACACCAGTGGCGTAACTGAGATCCGATCCGCTCCGCGATGCAGCTCTCGCCGACCGGCGTCGAATGCATACTCCTCAAAGAGATAGCGCACGGTGCGAATCCCTTGGGTGAGCCCTCCGGGGCGACCGGGGTGGGCTTTTTGGCCCGCTGGACGTCGCAAGAATAAGCTGCCGGTAGGAAAAATGTAAGCTGTCGGTCAAGCACGCGCGTCGGTCTTCGGGCACCTTCTCGGGGTGAAAAACACCCTCCGAAGGCACTGCAATGACCCTGATCCAAGGTACAATGTGGCCGGAACGGGCGTCCATATCGTCCCGGCATGTCCGCGGCCTGATCTGGAAGTACTGGGATGTCTTTCAGGCACGTCGCGATCGCCAGAGAGTGCGCGGCACGTTGTCCGGCTTGAGTGACCGGGAGTTGATGGACATCGGCACGACGCGCGGCGAGATCGACTACGTTGCCTCCAGCCGCGATATCGACCCGCGAGACATCGTGAGCCATTCGCGCGGAGCGTAAGTCCGGAGCCATTCGGCCTGCCAGGGGACACCAGCCTGACCAACGGCTTGGCACCTTGGCTCGCGCGAGCGGCGGCATGGCCGACCTCATTGCGTTGCTTGGGGACGCTTCGGCAATGTCGGGGCTACGCCCTCAAGCCGCGTTCAGCGCCTGTGTGAGGTCCGCGATCAGGTCCGACGGGTTTTCGATGCCGATCGACAGCCGGATCGTGGAATCAAGCACACCGATTTTGCGGCGGATGTCGGCGGGAACGCCGGAATGGGTCATGGTTGCAGGCAGGCTCGCAAGCGACTCCGTTCCGCCAAGACTCACCGCCAGCTTGAGGATTTGCAGCGCGTTGAGGAATTTCACCGCCGCGTCCTTGCCGCCGACGATGTCGAACGAGAAGGTGGAGCCCGCCCCCAGGCACTGCCGCGCGAACACCATTCCGGCCGGCGAAGCCTTCTCGAGATGGCCGAGATAGTGGACCTTGGCCACCTTGGGGTGATCGCGCAAATAGTCCGCCACGAGGCGCGCGTTGCTGTCGGCCTTTTCCATGCGCAGGCTCAGCGTCTCGAGCGAGCGGTTGATCATCCAGCAGGAATGCGGATCGAGCTGGGTGCCGATCGCGCCCCGGAGCGCCTTGATGCCCTTCACGATCGCCTTCGCGCCGAGCGCGGCACCCGCGATCAGGTCCGAATGACCGCCGACATATTTCGTGAGCGAGTACAGGGAAATGTCCGCACCATGCTCGATCGGCCGCTGAAACACCGGACCGAGCAGCGTATTGTCGCAGGCGATGATCGGAATGTGCCCCTGGGTCTTTCCGATGGCTTCGGCGACACGGCGCATCATCGCGACGTCGACCAGCCCGTTGGTCGGGTTGGCCGGAGTTTCGATCAGAATCATCGAGACCCGGCCCTTGCGCATGGCCTCCTCCGAGGCCTGGCTGACCGCCGCTTCATCAACGCCATCGGCGAAGCCGACGGCGCCGATCGACAGGCGCGCAAGCGTGTTCGTCAGCAGGGTTTCCGTCCCGCCATAGAGCGGCTGGGAGTGCAGAATGACATCGCCGGGGCGGACGAACGCCAGGATTGTGGTTGCGATGGCCGCCATGCCGGATGAGAACAGCGCACAGCTCTCGGTGCGCTCGTAGATCGCGAGCCTGTCCTCGACGATTTCGCTGTTGGGGTGATTGAAGCGCGAATAGACCAGCCCCGCGCCCATCCCTTCCGGCGGCTCGCGCCGGCCGGCAACGAAATCGAAGAAGTCCTGCCCGTCATCGGCCGTCTTGAACACGAAGGTGGACGTCAGGAACACCGGCGGCTTGATGGCGCCTTCCGACAATTGCGGATCATAGCCATAGGTCAGCATCAGCGTTTCAGGATGCAGCATATGGTTGCCGATGTGCGTCTTCGACGGGAACGGTTTGACCATGGCCTGCCTCGCTGTTTTGATTCAGATTCTCGCTGCGAATTGGAACTCTGCGATCGAAGCACACGACTCGGATGCGCCTGCATCCAACAACTCTCGTCAACGTCGCAGCGGCTGCGGTTGAAGATAAGCTCATACGTGGCGCCCCGACAGCGATCAGCCAGGCCTCGCAAACAAATTTTGCCTTTGGTGTGGTTCGACGAATCGATGCCTCGGTAACCGAGGCACCTCAACGCAATGGTCCAAGCCTCCCCCGCTGCTGCCCTACCTTTGACGGGCCGCCCGCAAACATCCCCGATTCCGTCCATCCATTTTCGTGTTGCCGCCACAAACTGCACTCACGAAGGCGTGACCGCGTATGAGGAGAAAGAAGTGCGCGCAATGAGACCATGGAAAGTCGTGGGGGCCAAACATCACCACTCAAGTGTCGAGCAACTTCAGCTCGATCTGGCGGCGATCAACCGGTGCATACACGTGCTGGAAAAGGCGGACGTCGACCCTCAGGACATTGAGGTACTGACCGTTCATGCGCTGACGCTCGCCGAACAGATCGATGAGGTGCGCTGGTTGAACCCAGCGAAGGCTTTGGGGTGGTTACTCGAAAAAGAGACTCGCAAGCCTGCCGCTCGAAAAGCATCGGGAGCCGGCTGAGCAATACGCTCGCCTTCGATCCGCCCACATGCGCGTCCGACCGAAAAGGCGTACGAGTCAACCGAGGCGCCCGCGCACAACGCAAAAAGGGCGGATGCCGTGCGCATCCGCCCTCACTTTTTGCCGACTCCGCGTCAGCTGTTCTTCACACGAAAGGTCTCGTGGCAGCCGCCGCATTCCTTGCCGACCGCGGGAAAAGTCGCCTTGAGCGAATCGAGGTCCTTGATCTTGCCCTTGGCCTCGCCGACGACCTTGGCGAAGCTTGCGATCTTGGCGTCGAAGCCGGCCTTGTCCTCCCAGATCTTCGGCGAGGCGCTGTAGTCGCCCTCGGGCTTCTGGCCCTTTGCGCTCGCCGGGAACAGGTTTGGCAGCTTCTTGGCCGTATCCGCGAACTGCGCCAGTGCGCTGTCCACCGTGGCCTGGTCGTAAGGCTTCTCGCCCTTGACGATCGCCGCAACCGCGCCGGCGTTCTTGCCGTTGCCCTTCATGAGGGTCTGGACCTCCTTGACGGAGTCCTGCTGCGCCCAAACCGCGCCCATGCCGAGCAGCAGCGCGCCCCCAACAACCAACACTCGCTTCATTCGCAAAATCCCTTTCCCTGAGACAGGATCGTGCTGACCCCACATTGGGCCAACACCGATTGGCAGAGTTCATTCCATCCAAAGCGCGGCGATAGATCGTCGCACTATGGATTATTTGGTCGAGCTCGAGATTAAAGGCTGTGACGGCGGTGGTGCTCGTTGACGGCGATCCACACCCGCTCCGGGGTGGCCGGCATGTCGATGTGGTCGATCTTGTATTCGCGCCAGAGCCCGTCGACGATGGCGTTGACGACGGCCGGACAGGAGCCGATCGCGCCGGCCTCGCCCGCCCCCTTCACGCCCAGCGGATTGGTCGTGCAGGGAACGTTGCTGGTCTCGAATACGAAGTCCGGACCATCAGCCGCGCGCGGCAGCGCGTAGTCCATGAAGGTCGCGGTGATCAGTTGCCCGTCAGTGGCGCCGTAGACCACCTGCTCCATCAGCGCCTGGCCGATACCCTGCATGGCGCCGCCATGCACCTGGCCCGCCAAAAGCAGCGGATTGAGCGTCTTGCCGAAATCGTCGACGATCACGTAGTTGACGATCTTGATGATGCCGGTGGCCGGATCGATCTCGACTTCGGCCAGATGCGTGCCGTTCGGATAGGTGCCGTCGGCACTGGCAAAGGTCGCGCTGCCGTTGAGCTTCGATGGATCGGCGCTCCCGCGCTTGGCGAGATCGGCGAACGACATCGAACGGTCGGTGCCGGCAATCCGCACCACGCCTTCGGAGAGCTCGAGGTCGCCGGCACTGGCCTCCAGCGCCTGCGCCGCGATCTCCTTCAGCTTCTGCCCGAGCTCACGCGTGGCGCGCTCGACGCTGACGCCGCCTGACGGGATCGAGGCCGAGCCGCCGGTGCCGAGCCCCGTGGCGATCTCGTCGGTGTCGCCCTGGCGCACGTGCACGCGCTCCGGGGGCAGCCCGAACTGCTCGGCGACGATCTGCGCATAAGCCGTCTGGTGGCCCTGCCCGCTCGACTGTGTGCCGATCAGGACGGTGACGTCGCCGCTGGGATCGAGCCGCACATTGGCGGTCTCCTCACCCATCACGCCGCAGATCTCGACATAGCTCGCAAGGCCGATGCCGCGGATCAGGCCATTCTTCTTAGCCGCCTTGGCGCGCTTTGGAAATTCCTTCCACTCTCCGATCTCCATCGCGCGCTTGAGATGCGCGGCGAAGTCGCCGGAATCATAGACCTTGCCCGTTGCGGTCTTGTACGGCAGCGCCTTCGGCGGAATGAAATTCTTGCGCCGGATGGCGTCCGGCGTCATGTCGAGTTTTCGCGCACAGGCGTCCACGAGGCGTTCGATGACGTAAGCGGCCTCGGGGCGGCCCGCGCCGCGATAGGCATCGACCGGCACGCTGTTGGTGAAGATGGTGCGCACCCGGCAGTGGAAGGCCTGGATGTCGTAGAGGCCCGGCAGCATGCCGGCGCCGCCATGCGGAATGTAGGGGCCGAAGGTCGACAGATACGCGCCCATGTCGCCCATCAGGTCGCAATCCATCGCGAGGAATTTGCCGTCCTCGGCCAGCGCCATCTTGGCGGTGGTGACGTTGTCGCGGCCCTGCGCGTCGCCCATGAAGTGCTCGGTGCGGTCGGCCGCCCATTTCACTGCTTTCTTGAGCTGCCGCGCGGCGACCGCCATCAAGGCGTATTCGCGGTACGGAAACAGCTTCGTGCCAAAACCGCCGCCGACGTCGGGGCAGATCACCCGCATCTTCTCGGTCGGGATGTTGAGCACGTTCTGGCAGAGGATGTCGCGCAGGCGATGGCTGCCCTGGCTGCCGACCGTCAGCGTCAGATGATCGCGCTTGGCGTCGTATTCGCAGACCGCCGCGCGCGCCTCCATGAAGCTCGCGACCACGCGCGGATTGACGATGTTGATTTCGGCGACCGCATGCGCCTTCGCAAAGGCAGCTTCGGTCGCCGCCTTGTCGCCGATCGAGACGTCGAACAGCACATTGCCGGCCTTGTCCGGCCAGACCTGCGGCGCGCCCTTCTTGACCGCGTTGACGACGCCGGTCACCGCCGGCAGCGGGCTCCATTTGACCTCGATCGCCTCGATCGCGTCGCGGGCCTGGTCGATGGTCTCGGCGACCACGAAGGCGATGGAATCACCGACATGGCGCACCTCGTCCTTGGCGAGGATCGGGTAAGGCGGGCCGGTGAAGGGATCGGTCTCGAGGTTGAACAGGCAGGGCAGATTGCCGAGATCCTTCACATCATCGGCGGTCAGGATCAGCGCAACGCCCGGCAGCGTGCCAGCCCGGCTCGCATCGATCGTGTACTTGGCATGCGCGTGCGGCGAGCGCAGCATCAGGCAGCGAAGCGCGGCCTGCGGCGCATAATCGTCGGTATAGCGGCCCTTGCCGCGGATGAGCGCGTCATCCTCCTTGCGCAGCACGCTTTGGCCAACGCCGAACTTGATGGGAGCCGCCATTTTCTTATCCCGTCCTCATGGTTGTTTTGCGGGCATATTGCCGTGGAAAAAGTGGCAAGGCAAACGGCTTTAGGCGTGCACAGGCCGCGCAGGCTCGCCCGGTGCCTCGCCTGTCAGAGCGGGATGCGACGAAAACGCCGCAGCCCGGTCATTTCCCTGTGAGGAACGGTTCGGTTGATGGCACGATAGTTGCCGAACTCGTCCCGCGGTGCACTTCCAAGAAGAAGTAGTCGTGCTGACTGCCGCTTGTTCGCAAAGCGTATCTCCGCTTCTGACCGTTGATCGCCTATATCACGCCCCGCCTCCAAAGATCCGTGGCGCGATCTCTCAGCGTATCGATAGCGCGTTCAGGCGTGATGTAGTCGATCTCGGCACGCGTCAAGCCGATATCCGTCAGCTCCCTGTCACTCAGGTCCTGCAATGCGACCTGCGGGCGCGGCCGCCGCTCCTGAAACGCATACCAATATCGCCTGAGCAGGCTCAAGACGATGGAGAGGTCGAGGCGAAGCCTCGCGGCATCGCGCTCAATCTCGGATGAGATGTTCGTCTGTTGGGGTGGCATCGGATGCTCCTGCTGTTGTGCCGGCAGGGAGCGTGGCCAAACAAAAGGCCCCGTCCGATGCCGGCGGGGCCTGGTGGAAAAGATGTCGTCGTCGAATTCCTAGCGCGCGACTCCTCCCACGGCCCAGCCGAAGCGGGTCATGTGGTTGCGGTTGAAGTGGCGCGACGATTTGATCATGCGGCGCCAATACCACGGCCATCGTGCAAAATCAAGGGATGTGCAGAGGTCGGTTGCACCTTGGAGGCGAGTCCCTCGCTCCAACGAATTCGCTCATTCGACGCGACGGTTCATGCCCCCTACGCGAGGGGCATTCCAAAGCGGACGTTTGCGGGCCGCTCTGCGAGGGCGGCTATTGACCCGCGGGGACATGCTCAACAGCCGGCCGACCTGGACGAGCCGGCCGGCTGCGCGCATCAACGGACGTGCGTCGCTCAGGGACGAACGCGGATAATCGTATTTCCCTTACGTCGCTCGGTCGGATTTAAGGCGGCGACGGCATCGTCGAGGGTCGAGACGTTGCCGATGTTAGTCCGCAGTCGTCCGTCCCGCACCCGCTGAACGATCTCACTCAGTTGGGCACGATCAGCCTCGACGACGAAGTCGATCGCCAGCCCGTTGGAAGGCCGCGCTTCCACCGGCCCGACGATGGACACCAGTGTTCCCCCGGCTCGAATGAGTCCTGTCGACCGCTTCTGGATCTCACCACCGATGACATCGAACACCAGATCGACTTCGCCGATGTCCTCCAGTGCGTCGTTGTCAAGGTCGACGAACTCATTCGCGCCGAGGTCGAGCACTGTCTGACGATCGGCGGCACGTCCGGAGCCGATGACGTAAGCTCCGGCCGCTCGTGCGAGTTGCGTCACCATAGACCCGACTGCGCCTGCCGCCCCGTGTGCCAGCACGCTCTGCCCCGCCTGAATGCGACCGTGCTGGAACAGCCCTTGCCACGCGGTGAGGCCCGAGATCGGCAGGCTCGCGCCCACGGTAAAGTCGACGTCGCCCGGCAACGGCGCAAGGTTGCGCGCCTCGATTGCCACGTACTCGGCCAGCGTGCCGTCACGATACCAGTCCGCGAGGCCGAACACCCGTTGTCCCACCGACAGCCCCGTCGTTCCATATCCAAGGGCAGAGACCACTCCGGCCAGCTCGTGCCCAGGGATCGACGGCGTTCGGTCGCGATCAAGGCGATCGGCCCAGCTCGAGGGCCACGCAAGCTCAGTCGGGATAAATCTCGACGCATGAACCTGGACGACGACATCGTTTATCGCCGCCTGTGGCTCGGGCCGGTGCACCAGCTTCATGCCGGCCGTTCCCGCGGCTTGCTCCGTTGCAACGATAGCCTTCATGAGATTTTCTCCTTGGTCATTTGTCTCTTCGGTGGAAATGCGAGGGAGCGCGCACGCGCCGGCTTTCCACAAAATGCTAGGCAGTGTGGAACTCCTGTCTCCGTGTCGGCGATTGAGTTGTCTGCACTGATCGGAACTCCCGCTAAGCCCGATGGATCGGGCTCGCTCCGATCTATGGTCGTAGCGAGTAGATGCGTTGCGCCTGGCTATAAAAAAGTACCAAGATTGACGATTCTGGCTGTACCAACCGATGCCGTGATGTCGGCCTTGAGACTGTGAGCCGACGAGAATCGCAAAACTGGGCTTGGCAAGTTGCTGCAGACACCAACCGACTGGACTTATTCAGTCAGCGGGGCGTTGCGCGAGAACGTCGCAATCATAAGTTCGGGATCAATCAATACGTAGCAAGCGGCGACAATGTCGCCGCCTGCTCTTCCAAGGCTGGATCAAGGCGCGAGATGTGCCTTGATCTCCGCCGACATCTGCCGAATCGCGGCCTGGGGCTCGGGGTCGCTCTGGATGCCGTTCAGCAGGACGAAGTCGTGGATCATCCCGTTGTAGCGGGTCGCGATCACGGACACTCCGGCCTCCTTGAGCTTGCGC
The DNA here is from genome assembly GCF_051810765.1 of Bradyrhizobium sp. 604_D8_N2_3. NCBI lineage: Bacteria > Pseudomonadati > Pseudomonadota > Alphaproteobacteria > Hyphomicrobiales > Nitrobacteraceae > Bradyrhizobium > Bradyrhizobium sp. 604_D8_N2_3. Next base: position 6,275,433 of record NZ_JBPWPM010000001.1, read on the forward strand.
GCGTAAGCCTCGCCTTCGTCGCGCAGCGGATCGTTCTCTGCGGTGACGACCAGAGCCGAGGGAAGCCCCTTCAATTGCTGCAGGCTGGCGCGCAGCGGCGAGACATAGGGATTGTTGCGGGTCGCTGCATCCGGCGCGTACAGATCCCAGCCGTACTTCATGAAGGCACGGGCCAGAAATCGTCCCGCGCCGTATTCATGATAGGACGCGGTGTCCACGCTGGCGTCGGTCGCCGGGATCATCATGACCTGATAGCTGATCTTGGGGCCGCCGCGGTCTTTGGCCATCAGCGACAATGCCGCGGTCATGTTGCCACCAACCGAATTGCCGGCCACCGCGATCCGGCCACCGTCCGCGCCGAACTCTTCGGCGTGGCTCGCCACCCATTTCAGCACCGCATAGGACTGGTCGAGCTGCGTGGGGAAGCGCGCCTTCGGCAGGGACGTGTACTCAACGAAAACACCGATCTGGCCGGAGCCGACCACCAGGTCGCGCAACAGACGCTGATGGTTCTGGAAATTGCCGACGATCCAGACACCGCCGTGAATGAACAGCAGTACGCCGGGCTTTCCGGTCACGTGCTCGGGCTTCATGATGTAGATTTTCACGGACTGACCATCCTGGGTGATGGTCTGCTCGGTCGTGTTCACCCCCGACATGTCGACTGGCGTCTTGTTCTGAAGCTCCGTCAGGATGTCCTGCGGCTTGGGCTGGGGCAGCTCCCAGAACGGGCTCGGATCCTTGTTGATCTCGCGCAGGAAGGTGCGAACCTGGGGATCGATCCGGGGGTCGGTCCCGGCGTCTGGGGCCGCATCGGCGGCTTGGGTCATGAGGATTGCTCCGAGGCTGAGGATTGCGAGTGAAGAGAACAGTTTCATGGTCAACTTTTGCTTGGGGGTAGACGCACTCGCACAGCTAGCCCGCGCGGAGGGGTGCCGCTTCTGTCAAATGACCAGTCCGATGACGGGACGGCGATCAGTCCGCGGGGCGGCTGATGCTTGCGAGAACGGGGCGTAGCCCGGACCGCGAGGTGATTCCGGCCTTCGAAAAGATCCGGTGCAGGTGGTACCCGACAGTTCTGTGGGACAGATACAGTCTGGCGCCGATCTCCTTGTTCGAGAGACCTTCGGCGGCGAGTTGCGCGATGTGAAGCTCCTGCGGGGTCAGCGTGTCCCACACCTGTTCGGTTCGCCGGCGGCTGGTTTCGCCCGATGCTCGCAGTTCCTCGCGGGCCCGATCGCTCCAGGGCGAAGCGCCGAGCGCATCGAACATGTCGCGTGCCTCGCGCAACGGAGCCCTCGCATTGGCGGATCTGCGCTGGCGGCGCAGCCATCCGCCATAGGCCAGGAGAAAACGGGCTCGCAGGAACGGCCATTTCTTCGCGGCCGGCCCAGCACCTTGCAGTCCAAGACCTTGCAGGAAGAACGGCTCGGCGTCTTCCGGCGCAGCGAGGAACGCCTTGCCATATTGCAGCATCGTCCCGACCCACGGCACCGGCGTCGGAGCCGAGGCGCGCTCGATCTCATCAAGCACGCGGCTCGCCTCGTCCGCATTGCCGGACGACACGGCGGCCTCCACGAAATCCGCGAGGCCAAAGAACTGAAGGCCGAAATTGAAAGCGGGATCGGCCGGCGTGAACAGGCGTCGCAGATGCTCAAAGGCCTCCCAATGCCGGCCCGCGCCGATTGCGGATACGCCTCGTGCGATCTGCAACATGGCCAGCAGGAAACTCGCGCCGATGGACAGGGCCAGGGCTTCCGCCTGCGCCGCATACGCTTCGGATTGCTCCAGATTGCCTTGCATTCCTGCGAGCCTGGCTTTCAGGACCGTGGCTGCGGCAATCCACGGAAGCCCGCCGGTCTCTTCGGCAAGCCGGGCCGATTCCTCGGCCTCCCTCATGGCGCCCCGCCAGTCACCGACTTCCATTTCCGCCCACCCTTGGGCGAAAAGCACCCGGGCGAGATCGCTGAGCCGTCCCTGCATGCGCAGCACGGCACTGGACTCGGCGAGAAAGTTCACGCCGATGTCGAAGGTCCCGATGATATTGGCGGTGCTGCCGAGGATGCTCGCAACGGTGGGGTCGCTGTGCGCCGTTCCCGCAAGCCCCTGAAGCTTGAGGTACAAGTCCGCCCCCCGCCGCAGCGGCTCGACGTAAGCGGATATCGCGATCAGGCGGGGGTCCCCGTCAGGCAATTCCAGCCGCGCAGCCGCATCGTGAACCCTTGCGCAGAGTTCATCGCTTGCGCTGCTCCACCAGCAGCGTTGCGCGGCTCGCCAAAGAAGATTGGCGGCCAGATCGATCGCGCCGGCGGCGTGGGCTTTCGCGGCGAACCCGATCAATGCGAGAATCTTCGCAGGATCGTTGACCGCCGGGGGCTGGCTGATCTCACGGCACCAGGCGATCCGGACCAGCGCCAACTGGTTCGTCTCGTCGATGTCGGCCTGCCGCAGCAGGCGCTCCATGAGCTCCGGCTGCCCCAGATCGGCGGCGAGTTCGGCTGCCCGCAACAGCCGGTCGCCTCTCGCCTTCGCCGTGCTGCTCAGCCGTGCCGCGCTTTCCAGAACCTCGATCGCCATCGCCACGGCGCCGCGCCGCAACGCGCGCGCCGCCATCAGGTCGTATTCGCCGGCGAGCTCGTCGTCAGGTCCGATCGTTGCTGCGGCACGATGCCACAATTGGCGGTCGAGCTGATCGTGAATCACGGCAGCAAGCGCGGCGTGGATCCTTTGGCGGGTCGCCGGGTCGGCGGCCTGGTGCATGGCGGAGCGAACGAGCGGATGCCGAAACCTCACCTCCGTCCCGTTGATCTCGATGAGCTTCGCGGCGACCGCGGGCGCGATGGCAGCGATACCCACGCGCTCGCCCAACACGGCTTCGGCGGCGGAAAGGATTTCGTGGAGCGATGTCCCGTCGTTCTCCGCCGTCACGAACAACAGCAATTGCGCGATGTGCGGGAGGTCGGACAAGCGACTGGAGAAGGCGCGCTCGAGCCGGTCGGTCAGCGGAAGCCACGGCGCATCTCCAGCGGCTCGTTCTCCGCGGGGCAGCTCCACAAGGGCCAGCGGATTGCCCGAGGCCCCCCGAAGGAAGCGGCTGCGCAGCTCCGCCGGAAGGCCCGGCGCGTTGGCGTCCAGCAAGCGCTCGGCGTCGGCTTGATCGAGCCCTGAAAGGCGCAGCCTCAGGGTGGAGGCGTCGCCAAGCGAACTCTTGAAGTCGTCGCGCATGGCGACAACGAGAACGATCGGGTCCGAGCTCAGCCTGCGCGAGACGAAGGCCAGCACCTCAAAGGTCGCCTGATCCAGCCATTGGGCATCGTCGGCAACAAGCAGCAGAGGCTCGCGCGTCGCCCTTTCGCTCAGAAGAGACAGCGTCGCGAGCGCAACCAGGAAGATATCGGGCGGCCCCGCGTCGTCATGCATGCCAAAAGCGGCCAGCAAGGCCGATCGCTGGCGAGGGACAAGGCCCTCGGCCCCTTTCATCAGCGGACGCAAGGCCTGTTCAAGTGCTGCAAACGGCAAATGCACTTCGGCGAGGACGCCGGTCATGCCCAAGACGGTGAAGCCGCGTTCACTGGCCCTGTGTCTGGCAACATCGAGGAGCGCAGATTTTCCGATGCCGGGCTCGCCGCTGATCACAAGCGTGGAGCCACCCTGGTCGACCCGTTCGATCAGGTGATCGATCAGCGCAATGTCCTGCGCGCGACCCTGCAAACTGGGGGACGCAAGGGTAGCACCAACCCGCCCTTTCCGCGGCGAGGTAGCCTTTTTCGCCCGTCTGGTCATCGCATAACCGTTGGTGAGACCGCACCCTTTCGAACTCGACCGAGGTTAAACGTTACCATGTACCGGGAACCAGAGGAGAGCCATATACGTGATGGCTGCTTCCGGCGTGTCTCGCCTGCTGCAGCAGGCTTTGGCCCGCCGGATTGATACAGGCCTAGCCACGCACCAGCGAGACCAGCCAGCTGCGGCCGAACAGGATGAGGATCGCAAGCGCGTAGACGATGGTGCCTCCGACGGCCAGCAGCACTAGCATCAGCTCATCGCGGAAGTGCATCGAGCCCAGCATAGAACCGCTGAAGCGCGCGATCAGCCAGAACGTGGCGGCGAGGATCAGTCCGGTCAGCAGGAATTTGGCGAGCGACATCAGCCACGCGCGGTCCAGCACGAGAAAGCCTCGCCGCACGGCGAAGAACAGCACCAGCAGCAGATTGGTCCAGACACCGACAGCTGTCGCCAGCGCAAGGCCGATCTGGGCGAGCGAACCCATCAAGGCCACCTTCAGGGCGACGTTGACGGCGATGCCCGTCAGCGAGGCGCGGACCGGTGTTGCCGTATCCTTGCGTGCATAGAAGGTCGCGACCGCGCTGCGGATCAGCACGAAGGGGATCAGGCCGATGGCATAGGCCGCGAGCGTGGCGCCGGCGGCGGCGGCATCGGCCTTCGAGAACGCCCCGCGGGCGAACAGCGCACGCATGATCGCGTCGGGCACGGTGAGGAAGGCCGCCACGAACGGCACCGAGAAAAGCAGCGTGAAATCGAAGGCGCGGCGCTGCGCCTTCATCGCGCCGTCATGATCATTGGCGGTGATCCGCCGCGACATCTCGGGCAGCAGCACCGTGCCTATCGCGATGCCGATCACACCGATCGGCAGCTGGTTGAGGCGGTCGGCATAATAGAGCGCGGACAGTGCGCCTGCGGGCAGGAAGGTCGCGATGATAGTGTCGGCGAACAGCGCGACCTGCGTGCCCATCGATCCCAGCGTCGCCGGCCCAAGTGCTTTGAAGAAGCTGCGGACGTCCTCGTCGAGCTTCAGCGGCGCAAAGCGCGGCAGACCGCCATGGCGCGCGAGATCGCCCGCGAGCAGGAAATATTGCAGGAAGCCGGAGATCAGGACGCCCCAGGCGGCGGCGTGGCCTGCGCTGGGAAACCAGGCGGCCAGCGCCAGCGTCATCATCATGGAAATGTTGAGGAAGATCGACGCGGCCGCGGCGCTGGCAAAGCGCTGCATCACGTTGAGCATGCCCCCGTAGAGTGTCACCAGCGTGATCAGCAGCAGATAGGGAAAGGTGATCCGCGTCAGCTCGATCGCGAGCTTGCGCTGCTCGGCGTCCTCACTGAAGCCGGGCGCCAGAATGCTCATGGCCTGCGGCATGAACAACCAGGCGACGATCAGCAGCACCACCTGCGAGGCCAGCAGCAGCGTGAAGATGCGGTCAGCGAACAGTTTTGCCGCCCCCTCCCCGCGCTCGCCATGGACATGCGCATAGGCCGGCACCCAGGCGGCATTGAAGGCGCCCTCGGCGAAGATCGCGCGGAAATGATTGGGCAGCCGCAGCGCCACGAAAAAGGCGTCGGCCACCGGGCCGGCGCCCAGGATAGCCGCGAGCATGATGTCGCGGGCAAATCCCGTCAGCCGCGAGAGCAGCGTGTAACCACCAACCGTGAAGATGCGTCCGAGCATGCGTCTGTTTTAGAGACTTATCAGCCCAACGATAAGGCTTTGAAGTTTGACGTGATCAAAAAAGACGGGCGCTCGGCTTGCGATGTGCATTGCTGTGCCCTCTCCCCTTGTGGGAGAGGGCCACGCCGCAGGTAGATACAAACTCAATCGGGTGAGGGGTCTCTCTCCCAGCTTTCCGTGCGGAGAGAGACCCCTCACCCGTCTCGCCGCTATCGCGATAGCCGATGCGAAGCATCGGCGTCCTTAAGAACGGCGACCGAAGGCCGCCTCTGCCACCCTCTCCCACAGGGGGAGAGGGAAAGGAGGGCAAAACAGCGAAATCAGCCCGCGATCGCGCCGCGCACGGCGGCGATGATTCGCTCCTGGTCGGCTTCGGTCAGGTAGGCGTGCATCGGCAGGCTGATGACGTCCTGCGACAGGTTCTCGCAGCCCGGCAGGCCGCCGTCGGCGACCGGATACTGCTTGTAGGCGGTCTGCTGGTGCATCGACTTGCCGTAATAGATCGCGGTCGGCACGCCCTGGGCCTTCAGCGCGGCGGCAAAGCCGTCGCGGTCGGTGCCCTCAGGGAGACGGATCGTGTACTGCGCCCAGACCGAGGTGTTGCCCGGTGCCAGTCGCGGCACAGTGACAACGTTGGACAGGCCACGCGCGTAACGCTCCGCAACCCTGTTGCGGGCGGCGATCTCGTCGTCAAAAATCTTCAGCTTCTCGATCAGGATCGCGGCCTGCATGGTGTCGAGCCGGCCGGTCAGGCCGAGGCGGACGTTGTCGTATTTGTCCACGCCCTGTCCGTGCACGCGGATGCTGCGCAGCGTCGCGGCGAGCTCGTCATCATCGGTGAAGATCGCGCCGCCGTCGCCGAAGCAGCCGAGCGGTTTGGCCGGGAAGAAGCTGGTCGCGGTTGCGAGCCCGAAGGTGCCGAGCTTGCGGCCCTTGTAGCTCGCACCAAACCCCTGTGCGGCGTCGTCGAGCACGAACAGGCCTTCGGCCCTGGCGATCTCGGCGATGGAATCGTGGTCGGCGGGCTGCCCGAACAAATCGACCGGAATCACTGCGACCGGCTTCAGGCCGGCCTTGCGGGCGGTCGCGATGCCGCGCTTCAGCGACTCCGGGCTCATGTTGAAGGTGGCCTCATCGACATCGACGTAAACAGGCGTCGCGCCGGTGCGCGCCACCGGCGAGGCGGTTGCGATGAAGGTGAAGGACGGACACAGCACGGCATCGCCGGGGCCGACGTTCTTCGCCATCATGACCATCAGGATCGCATCGGTACCGCTGGCGCAGCCGATCACGTGCTTGGCGCCGCTATAGGCCGCAAGCTGCTTCTCGAGCTCGGCGACTTCAGGGCCGTTGACGAACTGGCAATGGTCGAGGACTCGCTTGACGGCGGCATCGAGCGAGGCGCCGAGCCGGCGGCGCTGCGAGGCGACGTCGACGAAGGGAATGGGTTCGGAACGCAGATGCTGGTTCATGGCCTGGTTCTTGGCGCCTTCTTGAGTGGTCGGCATGGAAAGGGAATCAGCCGGCGACGCGGCGCGGGCCGTTGCGGGCAGCCGACGAGGCCGCTGGCCGCGACGGCGTTTCGAGGCACTGCGTGGCGATCTCGAGACTGGCGACGCCCTCGTCGCCGGTGACCGCCGGCGTCTCGCCGTTGCGGACGGCCTTCAGGAATGCGATCAGCTCGGCGCGGAGCGGCTCGTCGTGGCCGACCGGCAGATGCCGCATCGAATAGCTGCCGTCCGGCTTGAAGCCGAAGCACTCGGTGACCTGGCGCGTCAACAGATCGCCCATCACGTATTTGCCGCGGGTCGCGACCGTGACGCTGCGCGCCTTGAACGGCGTCAGCCAGTTGGTGTTAATGTGCGCGAGTACGCCATTGGCGGTGCGGAACTGCAGGAGCGCGATGTCCTCGCGCTCGGCGACCGCGCTCGACAATTGCGGCTGCACCTCGACGATGTCGGATTCGGTGAACCAGCGGATCAGATCGATGTCGTGCACGGCGAGATCGATGACGACGCCGACATTGGACATGCGCGGCGGGAACGGACCGACGCGGGTGATCGCGATGGAGAGAATATCTTCGCCTGCGATCGCCTGCTTGACGGCGGCCACCGCCGGATTGAAGCGCTCGACATGGCCGATCATCAGCGTCACGCCGGCCTTTTGCGCGGCGGCGACGATCTCGCGACCTTCCGCGACCGTGGAGGCGATCGGCTTCTCCACCAGCACATGAACGTTCCTGGCGATGCAGGCGAGCGCGACCTCGTGATGCAGATGGGTCGGCGCGGCGATGGTGACGGCGTCGACACCTTCGGCGAGGAGCTGGTCGAGCGTCTCGAAGCCCTGGCAGCTGGCAAGCTCCGTGGTGCGCGTCAGATGCGCTGGCGACGGATCGACCACACCGACGAGGCTGACGCCTGGAAGACCCGCGAGCACGCGCGCATGGTTGCTGCCCATCACGCCTGCGCCAACGACGCCAACGCGCAAGCCGGCCTTTGCCGGTGCAAACCCTTTGGAACTCATCTGAGTAAACCCCGATTCAACGCAAATCCCCGGGCCGCTTCTAGCACGGGCGCCACATTTGTGGCGAATGTCAGCCGAATTGACCGGACACGATTTGATTCAAAAAGTTACACGTTCCCCGGGCCTTAGCGCCAATAGCTTGCGCCTTCCGGCCCGGGTCGCGTGATTCGGAGCTTGCTGGTTACGACCTTTGATAGTCGTCTTCAATCCGGATGATGTCGTCTTCCCCGAGATAGCTTCCGGTCTGGACCTCGATGAGTTCCAGCATGATCTTGCCCGGGTTCTCCATCCGGTGCACCGCGCCCATCGGGATGTAGATGGACTCGTTCTCGTGCACCGTCTTGACGGTTTCGTTGACGGTCACCCTGGCCGCGCCGCGAACGACGATCCAGTGTTCGGCACGATGATGGTGCTTCTGCAGCGACAGCCGCCCGCCCGGCTTGACGACGATGCGCTTGACCTGGTGGCGCTCGCCGTTGTCGACGGACTGGTAGCTGCCCCAGGGCCGGTGCACCTTGAGATGCTCCTCGGTGACCTTCGGTGCGACCGTCTTCAGCTTGGTCACGAGGCGCTTCAGGCCGTTGGCATCCTTCTGGCGCGAGACCAGCACCGCATCCGCGGTGGCGACCACGACGAGATCGTCGACGCCTTCGAGCGCGACCAGCGCTGCATCTGTGGTGACGTTGCAGTTGCGCGAGTCTTCGAACACCGCGCTGCCGTGCGAAGCATTGCCTTGCGCGTCCTTCTCCGACAACTCCCACACCGCGTGCCAGGAGCCGACGTCGGACCAGCCGCAGGACACCGGCACGACCGCTGCGCGCGAGGTCTTCTCCATCACCGCATAGTCGATCGAGATCGCCTTCGCCGCGCCGAACGCCTCGGGCTCCAGCGTCACGAAGCCGAGATCGCGGCCGGCATTGCTCACCGCATTGGAGATCGCCTCGACGCTCGCCGCGTCGACCCTGCGGTATTCGTCGAGCAGGACGGTGGCCGGGAACATGAAGTTGCCGCTGTTCCAGAGATAGCCCGAACTGACGTAGTCGGCCGCCTTCACGGCATCAGGCTTTTCGACGAAGCGCGCGACGGCGTGCACCTCGCCGGAGATCACCTCGCCCGGGCTGATATAGCCGTATTCAGTCGCCGGCCGCTCCGGCTTGACGCCGAAGGTGACGATGCGCCCGGCGCTCGCGGCGGTGAGGCCTTCACGGCACGCCGCGACGAAGGCCGCATTGTCCTGCACCACGTGGTCGGCGGCGAGCGCGAGCACGATCGCGTCACTGGAGCGGTTCTGCGCGAACACTGCGCCCGCGGCGATCGCGGGGCCGGAATCGCGCCGCATCGGCTCGAGGATCACGTCGGCCTCGATGCCGATCTCGGCGAGCTGCTCCAGCACCATGAAGCGATAGGACGCATTGGTGATGACGATCGGACGATCGAACAGCGAGGCATCGGACACGCGCAGCAGCGTGTCCTGGAAGGTCGAGCGCGTGCCGAACAGCGGCAGGAACTGCTTGGGGCGCACCTCGCGCGAAGCCGGCCACAGCCGCGTGCCGGCGCCGCCGCACATGATCAGGGGGATAATGCGTTTGTCCATCGTCATTTCAAACCTTGAAGTAGTCCCGATACCAGGCGACAAAATTACGGACCCCGAGCGCGATCGGCGTTGACGGTGCAAAGCCGGTGTCGCGCGTCAGATCCTCGACATCCGCGAACGTTTCCAAGACGTCTCCCGGCTGCATCGGCAGCAATTCTTTGATTGCCGTCCGACCCAGCTCCTGCTCCAGAAGCCCGACGACATGCATCAGCTCTTCCGGATGGTGGTTGCCGACATTGTAGACCTTAGACGGCGCATTTGCGGCAGCCGGGTCATCCGCGGGCACCTGATCGATCAGCTTGGATACTACACGGGTGACGTCGTCAATATAGGTAAAGTCGCGACGCATTTTGCCATGGTTAAAGAGCCGGATCGGACGCTCCGCCATGATGGCGTTCACGAACAGAAACAGCGCCATATCTGGCCGGCCCCACGGGCCGTAGATGGTGAAGAAGCGCAGGCCCGTGACCGGCAGCCGGTAGAGATGGCTGTAGGACTGCGCCATCAATTCGTTCGCCTTCTTGGTCGCGGCATAGAAGCTCACGGGATGGTCGGTGCGGTCCTGCACGGCAAATGGCAGTTTGGTGTTGGCGCCATAAACGGAGGATGACGAGGCGTAGACGAGATGACGACAAGAATTGTTGCGGCAGCCCTCCAGCACGTTGAGAAAGCCCTGGAGGTTGGAATCGGCATAAGTGTGCGGATGGTCGATCGAGTAGCGCACGCCCGCCTGGGCCGCGAGATGCACGACTTTGTCAAATCGATGTCGCGCAAACAGCGCCGCGATGGTCTCGCGGTCGGCGAGATCGGCCTCGACGAAGGCGAAGCGGAAATCGCTCCGAAGCAGCGCCAGGCGCGCCTGTTTCAGCGCCGGATCGTAATAGCTGTTGAGATTGTCGAGCCCGACCACGGGCCGGCCCTCGGCCAGCAGCTGCCGGGCGACGTGAAAGCCGATGAACCCGGCGGCTCCCGTGACCAAAATCGCCTGATCCGTCATCCTGTTCCCAAGCGATCTGTTGCCACGCGGTCCCCAAGCCGGCCCCGCGGCGCCTCTTTAGCCGCGGTATCGAGGCCGTCGCAATAGCCCCGCGGCTATTCATCACCGCTCCGGATAAGCGCTATTGCAAGATCGGCGCCAAGACCATACCAAAGCGGCCGAATTCGACGCCTCGCGTCGGGTTGCCTCAAATCTTCGCAAACCCTATTCATGCGGGCGAGATGCGCCGAATCCTGCTGTCGACGGCCAAAATCCTGATTTCCGGAGCGCTGCTCTACCTGGCGCTGCGCAAGGTCGATCTGTCCGAACTGTTCTCGCGCCTGACCGCGACCAGCCTGCTCTGGATCGCCATTGCGATCGCGGTCACGTTCCTGCAAATCTTCGTCGGCGTGGTCCGCTGGCGCGAGATCAGCGCCGAATGCGGCGCGCCGCTCGAGCTCGGCCGCGCCATGCGCTACAACGTGATCGGCGCGTTCTTCAACCAGACGCTGCCCTCCGCGATCGGCGGCGATGCGGTCCGACTGTGGCTGGTCGCGCGCGCCGGCGCCGGATGGCGCGCGGCCACCTACTCGATCTTCGTCGACCGCGCGATCGGCCTCGTCGCGCTGGCGATCGTCGTCGTCGCGAGCCTGCCCTGGAGCTACGAGCTCATCACCGATCCGCACGGACGCTCGGCGCTGCTGCTCGTCGATTTCGCCGCGCTCGCGGGCGGCGTCGGTTTCCTGATCTTCGGCGCGCTGAAATGGTCGTGGCTGAAGACCTGGTGGGCCACCCATCACATCCACGCCTGCGCCGTGATTGCCAACCGCGTGATCTTCAACGCCAAGCGCGGACCGATCGTCGCAATTCTGTCGCTTCTCGTTCACGTGCTCGCCGTCGTCATTGCGTGGTGCGTGGTGCAGTCGATCGCCGCACCCGTCAGCTTCGGCCAGACATTCCTCCTCATTCCGCCGATCATGCTGATCACCCTGATGCCGATCTCGATCGCCGGCTGGGGCGTGCGCGAGGCGACGATGGGCCTGGCCTTCGGTTTCGCCGGGCTTTCCGCTAACGAAGGCGTCAACGTCTCGCTGCTGTTCGGCGCCGTGCTCTTCATCGTCGGCGCGATCGGCGGCCTGGTCTGGATCCTCAGCGCGGAGAAGGCCGCGAAAGGGTCGGCGCCGCTCGGAGTGCCGGAGTGACGATATACGCCTCGAGTCCGGGCGTTGCAGCCGGGCTGGTGCTGTTTGCGCTTGCGCCAGCCGTGCTGGCTGCACCGATTTCCGCGTGCATCACCCGGTGGAGCATGCCGCTGCTGCAACGTTATTCGCTGGCGCGTCCGAACGCTCGGTCCTCGCATCGCATTCCGACGCCACAGGGCGCGGGTATCGCGGTTATCGCGGCGACCCTGCTGGTCGCGGCGCCCTGGGCCGCCTGGATCCATGCCGCGATTCCCCTGCCCCTGATCGGCTCCGCCGTGCTGATCGCGCTGGTTGGGCTTGTCGACGACGTCAGGCCGCTGCCGGTCGTGCTCCGGCTCCTGTTGCAGGCGGGCGCTGTGGCCGCCGTCGTCTTCACGACACCGGAGGCGCTGCGGATCGTTCCGGCTCTGCCGCTTGCGGTTGAACGCACCCTCATTCTCATCGGCGGCGTCTGGTTCGTGAACCTCGTCAATTTCATGGACGGGCTCGACCTCATGACGGTGGCGGAGGTGGTCCCTGTAACGGCCACGCTCGGATTGCTCGGATGGTGGGGCGACCTCTCTCCATCCGCCGCGCTGATCGCCACGGCGCTGTGCGGCGCCATGCTCGGCTTTGCGCCGTTCAACCGTCCGGTCGCAAAAGTGTTTTTGGGCGATGTCGGCAGCCTGCCGATCGGCCTTTTGCTCGGCTGGTGCCTGCTGGAGCTCGCCTGGCAAGGGCAGCCCGCCGCGGCACTGCTGCTGCCGGCCTATTACCTCGTGGATTCCACCGTCACGTTGTTTCGGCGCATCGCGCGGCGCGAACAATTCTGGTCGGCACACCGCTCGCACTTCTACCAGCGTGCGACCGACAACGGCTTCACGGTCCGCCGCGTGATCGGCGATGTGTTCGCGCTCAATCTATTGCTGGCTGTGCTTGCCATCATCACGGTTCGCGCAAGCTCGACCTCGGTCACATGGCTTGCGCTCGTCGCGGGCGCGATCGCGATCGGATTCGTGCTGCGCCGCTTCTCCCGCCCTCAGGCGTCCTGAGCCGACAGCGCGAGCCGCAGGCCCTCGTCGAGGGAGACCTGCGGCTGCCAGCCGGTCGCAATCGCCTTGGCGAGGTTGAGCTCGAGCGAGCCGATCAGGCTGTCATGGGTATCCTGCCGGCCCAGCACGCTGAGCAGCGTTGAGAGCAGGTCCGGCGGCATGCCGAACAGCCGCGAGTTCTTGCCGGCTGCCTTCGCCAGTCGCTCGATGAATTCGGGCGTCGAGACCTGTTCCGTGTCGGCGACCAGGAAGATCTCGAAATTGCTCGTGGGATCGGGGTGAGCCAGCCGGCGCAGGATGAACGACGACAGATTCTGCACGGCCAGGAACGCGCGCTGATTGCGGATCGCGCCAAAGGGCAGCGGCAGCCCCAGATTCACCGCGCGCGTCAGCAGCGCGAAATTGCCCTTCGCGCCCGCGCCATACACCAGCGGCGGCCTGATCACCGAGATCTTCATGTCGCTGTCGCGCGCCAGCGTCCTCAAGCCCGCCTCGGCGGCGGCCTTGGACATGCCGTAGAGGCCGCGCGGCGTGAGGATGTCCTCCTCGCTGAACGGCGCGCGGCCTTCATTGCTGCGGCCGTGCACGAGAACGGTGCTGACGAAGATGAACTGGCCCACACCCGCCGTCGCCGCGGAGCGCGCCAGGTGCAGCGTGCCGGCGATGTTGACGTTGCGGTAGAGCTGGACCGCGTGCTCCTCGTGCTTGTGATGCACGCGCGCGGCGAGATGGACCACGGCGTCGACGCCTTCGAGCGCCGCCTCCCAATCGGTATCGGGGCCGATCGATTCGATCACGACCTCGTCGTCGATCCCTCCGGGCTGCGCACCGCGGGGCGGACCGACCATCCCTCGCGCGCTAGCTCAGGCGCGACATGACGGCCGACGAAGCCGCTCGCCCCTGTCACCAGCACGACCGGTTTTCGCTCGCTCATCGTTGCTCCGCCAGATCGGGGTTGCGCAACAATTCGTCGATCAGCCCGGCATAGGCGTTCATCGCGGTCGTCCGGTCGAATTTCGCTGCCGCCTTCACTGCGCGTTCGGCCATAGCGGCGGCGTCGCAACGAGATGCCGCGCGGATTGCGTCGGCGAGCTGATCAGCGCGGCCCGGCGTCACGACCCAGCCGAGCCCGTTCTCCACCACCGTCAACGCAGCCTCGGCCTCCGGCTCGGAGACCAGCGCCACGGGACGGCCGACTGCCAGCAGATTGTAGAAGCGGCTCGGCACCGACACCCCCGCCACGTCCTTCCGGTACGGAATGATCCAGAGATTGGCAGCCGCCAGGAACGCCTCGAGCTCGGCATCCGCGACCCGCGCCACGAAGGACACATTGGGCAAGTTCGCTTCAGCCTGCAACTGCTTCAGCCGCTCGAAGCCGATGCCCCAGCCGGATAGCAGGAAGTGGATGTCCGGTTCGTTTTTCAAAAGGCGTGCCGCCTCGAACACGATCTCCGGATCATGGGTGAAGCCGAGATTGCCCGACAGGCCGACAATGAATCGCGCGGAAAGCGCTTTGCGGAACGGATTGTCCGGCGCCAGGGGACGTGCCGCGGGTACGAGCGTCGCCCAGTTCGGGATAAAGCGGATCTTGTTCCGCGTCATGCCGGAATAGCTCAAGAGCGGCGGCTCCGCATCGCGGCCGATGGTGATGACGGCATTGAGCGCGCGGAACATCAGGCTGTTGGCCGCGCGCATCGTCCGCGTCACCAACGAGCCGGGCTTCAGGATTTCCGCCATCACGAGAACATCGGGGAAGAGGTCGTGCATGATCAGCGCCGAGCGCGCCCCCCTCAGCCTTGCTGCCGCCGCGACCGCATATGGCAGCATGAACGGCGCGGTGACAGTGAGCACGACGTCACCTGCCCTAAGCTCCCGGATCAGCGCGAAGAACGTGCGCGCCGCAAACAGCAGCTCGGACCATCCACGCCGCACCAGCGCGGTCTTTCCCGCCATCCGGTTCTTGATGGCAATCACGCGCGGCTTGCCCGGGCCGGTTTGCGAGGCCGGCAATTCGCCGGGCGAGCCCGACAGCACGATGACCTCGTGGTCGACGGCGACGCGGCAGGCGATCTCGGCCATGATCGCCGCGGTCGTGCTCGGATCAGGCGGGTAATGCTGGCTCGCGACGACGATCTTGCCTTGAGAATGCATGGTCAAGCCGCGGTCGACCCGAATTCCGGAACCGCATCCTTCAGGATGGTCTTGATCGTGGCCCGATCGTCCCGCGCGATCGCCTGCTCCAGCGCCGCGATCCATTTGCGCAGCGTCTGCATCGGCGGCTCGTTCGGCTGCGCGGCCATAATGCCGGCGACACCGATCTCGCGGGTCGGCTCCTCGGAGGCGAACAGGATCTCGTGCAGGCGCTCGCCCGGCCGCATGCCCGTGAACACGATCTCGATGTCGTAGCCGGGCTGGAGGCCCGAGAGGCGGATCATGCGCTCGGCGAGATCGACGATCTTCACCGGTTGGCCCATGTTGAGCACGTAGACCGAGACGTCGGGACGCTGCGTTCCGAGCGCATGCGTTGCCGCCGTGATGACGAGATCGCAGGCTTCGCGGATGGTCATGAAGTAGCGGACCATGTCGGGATGCGTCACCGTCACGGGGCCGCCGGCCTCGATCTGGGCCTTGAACTTCGGCACCACCGAGCCGTTCGATGCCAGCACGTTGCCGAACCGGACCGAGATCAATCGCATCGGCGACCTGACACTACCGGTACCTGCGGCGAGATCGTGGTCGAGCGCCTGGCAGTACATCTCGGCGAAGCGCTTGGTGAGGCCGAGCATCGACACCGGCTCGATCGCCTTGTCGGTCGAGATCATCACCATGGCTTCGGCGCCGGCGCCGCGCGCCGCATCGGCAACGTTGATCGAGCCGAAGATGTTGGTCTTGACGCCCTCGCTCCAGTCGCGCTCCAGGATCGGCACGTGCTTGAGCGCGGCGGCATGGAACACGATGTCCGGCTTGAACTCCGCCATCAGGCGGATGATGCGCTCGCGGTCGCGAATGTCGGCGATCCGCCCCTCGATCGCGGCCGCCGTGCCGTGCGCAGCGAGCGCTTCCGTGACCGCGTAGAGCGCCGGCTCGGAATTTTCCACGATCAGGAGGCGCGCGGCGCCGAAGGCGACGACGCGCTCGCAGATCTCGGAGCCGATTGAGCCGCCGCCGCCGGTGACGATCACCGCCTTGCCCCTAATCAGGGATTCGAGGCGCGCATAGTCGATTGTCTCGCTCGGCCGCAGCAGGAGGTCCTCGACCGCGACGGCCGTGAGGCGCGGCGTATCGCCGCTCTCCAGCGAGGGCATGCGATTGACGATCACCCCTAACTTGCGCGCGCGCATCAGGATCGATTCCGGATGAGCGTCCGGCTCGAACGCGGACGGCGTCATCACCAGGCGTGCGATCGGCTTGTCGCGTTTGGCGAAATCACTAATGACGTCCTCAATGTCGTCAATACCGCCCAGCACCGGCACATTGCGGATCAACTGGCCGCTATCTGCACTCGACGGCGACAAGACGCCGACCGGCCAGATGCGCTTGATCGCGCCGCTCTCAATGCCGCGCAGCAGCACCTCGGCATCCGCGGCGCGGCCGATCAGCAGTGTCGGCGCGGCATTCTGGCCCTTGGCACGACGCCGCACGCGCGTATAGCGGAAGTGCCGGTAGGCTATGCGCAACGCAGTGAGGAACGTTATCTCAAGGAACCAGTAGAGGACGATCGTCACCTTGCCGATGAAGAAGGCGCCGCGGACGTTGGGGGCGACGAAGATGTAGTCGAGCGCCAGGAGGGCAACCGTCAGCACGGTCGCGACGCGGATGATGTTCAGAGCGTCAGGCAGCGAGATGAAGCGCCATTTCGTCGTGGTCAGGTTGAAGACGAAGAACACGACCATGCTGAAGGCGAGGAAGTAGGGCAGGATCTGGAATAGCAGCGGCAGGCGGTCGAAGAAGCCGTGGCCCCCCTCGAAACGCAGGTAGAACGCTGCGAACAGCGCCGCCGTGGTCGCCAGCAGGTCGTGGAGCGCGATCAGGAAATTGCGCAAGGTGAGATGCGAAAGACGCGTCATCCGCCGACCGATGAAATCCCAGTTAGGTGCAACCTGACTGCGCTGATAGCCCATCTCGACAAGACTTGCCAGTACAAGGCTTGCCAGCCGCGCGGCCGTTCAGGAACCAGCTTCCCCCACCTTCGCCTCGGCGTGTCGGGCCCGGATCACCATGCCGCCGGCAACGCCGACGCCGATGACATACATCCAGCCCTCGTGGAAGTCGAACAGATGGGAGTTGAACAGCGAGGTGAAGACGTTCTGCACCACCACCAGCAGGCCAATCCAATGGACCAGCCCGTCGCCGCGGAACAACAGGAGATGCAGGACCCAGATCGCGTAGAGAACGGCGATGCCGATGACGCCCCATTGCACGGCGACATTTAGCGTCTGGTTATGCGGATTGCCGATCACCTCGGCGGAGGCCTGGTAGCCGCTGCCGGTCTTGACCTGCTCGAACAATCCACGCGTCGAACCGGTGCCGTGCCCCTTGATCGGCGCCTCCGCGAAGAAGCCGAGCGATTTCCGCCAGAATTCGAGCCGCAAGCCCAGCGAGGTCGGCTCGCCCTTTTCGACATAGCGCGTGTAGTCGCTGGCGAAGGTGTCGGCGGTCTTGCGCAATTGCGGCGAGGCCTGCCAGGCGAGAGCGGCGCCGGCGAGCAGAGCGGCCGAGATGATCGCGATGCTGCGCCAGCGCAGGTGCAGCAGTGCGAACACGCCGAACATGATCGGAACGGTGACCAGCGCGGTGCGCGACACCACCACGAAGGCCATGTTGACGAAGAAGCTCAGAGCCAGCGCGATCAATAGTCCCGCGAACCAATAGCGCTTCTGGCGCAGCAGCATCACGATGGGATAGGCGAGCGCGACCGCGCACAGCGCGAATTCCTGGCTCTGGTCGATGTAGTTCTTGACGAAGATGCCGCGCTCGAGGTGATCGGGCTTGAGCGTCAGGTTGGGATAGAAGGCCACCAGCCACGACATCACCGAGAGCAGCGCGCAGGACACCAGGAACGCGATGAAGATCCAGTGCCCGCGCGACGAGCGCTCGAAATGATAGAGCAGCACGGGCAGCACGAGCAGCTTGACGGTCGGGTTGACCGCATAGAAGCGCGCGCCCCAGGCCGCATCCGACCACACCGTGCCCACCAGCGCGAGCAGGACCAGCGCGATCGGCGCGGCCGCGATCGGGCGCTTCAGCGATTGCAGGAATGCGCGGACGTCGAGAAACGGCACCATGCAGACCAGGAACAGAGCGTTGAAGATCGCCGCGAGCGAGGTCGACCAGGGCAGCGAGGCCACGGTCAGGATCGCGAACAGGTCGGCCGTCTCGCACCACGCCGCCGGGCTGCGAAAGCGCCGCCACATCTGGGCGGTCGTCTCCCGGGCGAGCGTCGTCGCTTGGTCCGTCACTTGCCCCCTCCCCGCGCGCGATGGACCAGCGCGGTCGTGCTGAAGCCCTGGAGGATGTCGACCAGCACGACGATTCCGCCGGCGGCTTCGACGACCTCATGGCCAACCACCTGCTCGCGGGTGTAGTCGCCGCCCTTCACGAGCGCGCTCGGCTTGATCCGGGTGATCAAATCGATCGGCGTATCCTCCTCGAAGATGACGACGAGATCGACGGCTTCGAGCGCCGCGAGCACTTCCGCACGCGCCCGCTCGTCCTGAACCGGGCGATCGGCGCCCTTCAGCCGCCGCACCGAGGCATCGCTGTTGAGGCCGACGATCAGGCGATCGCAGGCTCTGCGCGCCGCGGTCAACACCTTGACGTGGCCGGGATGCAGGATGTCGAAGCAGCCATTGGTGAAGCCGACGCGCAGGTCCTGCCGGCGCCATTCCGCGAGCTGCGCGTCGAGCGTATCAGGCTCGAGCACGATCTTCTCCTCAGCCGCGAGATAAGCATGCGGCAGGATCTTCCGCCGCAGCTCGGCCGCGCTCACGCTGGCCGTGCCTTGCTTGCCGACAGCGACGGCAGCGGCCGCATTCGCCATCCGCAACGCCGTGTCCCAGTCCGCGCCCGCCGCGAGCGACACCGCAAGCGCAGCGGCGACGGTGTCACCGGCGCCGGAGACGTCGCGCACCTTCACAGGGACAGCCGGAACGTGAACGGCCTCGCCATTGCGCGGCACCAGCGTCATGCCCTGCTCGCCTTGCGTGACCAGGATCGCCTCGCAATCGGCGAGCCGCATCACGTCCTCGCTGGCATCGACGATGCTCTGCGGCGTGTCGGCGCGGCTGCGGGTCGCCTCCGAAAATTCCTTGCGATTGGGCGTGAGCAGCGTGGCGCCGCGATAGATCGCCCAGTTCAGGCTCTTGGGATCGACGATCACGGGCTTGCCGAGCGTTCGCGCGGCGTCGATGGTGTGGCGGATCACGCGCGCGGTCAGCACGCCCTTGGCGTAGTCGGAGAGCAGCACGATGTCGGCGTGCGCGATCTGTGGCAGGATTGCGTCGATCAGGCTGGTCTCGATGTCGTCGGAGGCAGGCACCGCCTGCTCCCAATCCGCGCGCAGCATATGCGTGGAAAAATGCTCGGAGACGAAGCGGACTTTTCGCGTGGTCGGCCGCGACGGATCGCACACCAGCGCGCTTTCGATGCCGACATGCTCCGCAAGTGCCGCTTCGAGCCGCTTGCCCGCATCGTCCTCGCCGACGAGGCCGACGAAGATGCAGCGCGCCCCGAGGGACGCGATATTGCGCGCGACGTTTCCGGCGCCGCCGATATGGATCTCGCTGCGCTGGGCGGCGATCACGGGCGCCGGCGCTTCCGGCGAGATCCGCGACACCTCGCCATAGACGAACTCGTCCAGCATGATGTCGCCGATGCACAGCACCGTACGGCCTGAGATGGCTTGCGCGAGAGCGTCGAAATCGAGAATGGGGGTCGGCATGGTCCTTGAAGCCTCAGCGGAAGCGGTCTGGCCGGTCGAGATAATCGCCGACATAGGCTTTCACCGCATCCTCGAGCGTCGTGAAGCCGCCGTTATAGCCGGCGCGGTGCAGGCGATCGACCTCGCTCTGGGTGAAGTATTGATAGCTGCCGCGGATCTGCTCGGGCATGTCGACATATTCGATGTTGGGCCTGGTGCCGAGCGCCGCATAGGCAGCGAGCATCAGGTCCCTGAAGCTGCGCGCCTTGCCGGTGCCGACGTTGAAGAGACCGGACACCGACGGCGTCGCCAGCAGCCACATGACGACGCGGACAACGTCGTCGACATAGATGAAATCGCGGCGCTGATCGCCGTCGGCGATGCCCTCGCGGTGCGACTTGAACAGCTGCACGACACGGCCCGCCCTCACATCATCGAAGCGGCGCGCCAGCACGCTCATCATCGAGCCCTTGTGGTATTCGTTGGGGCCGAACACGTTGAAGAATTTCAGTCCGGCCCATTGCGGCGGCAGCTTCTCGCCGCGCGCGACGCGCTCGGCGACGGCGAGATCGAACAGGTGCTTGCTCCAGCCGTAGAGATTCATCGGCCGCAGTTTCTTCAATGCGGGCGGTGAGGCGTCGTCGTCAAAGCCGTCGGCACCATCGCCATAGGTCGCGGCCGACGAGGCGTAGATCAACGGCACCGCATCCGCCGTGCACCAGTCCAGCAGGCGCATCGACAGGCGAAAATTGGTCTCGATCACGAGGTCGCCGTCGGTCGCGGTGGTCTCGGAAATCGCCCCGAGATGGATCACGGCGTCGAGCTTGCGGCCCTTCAGCCAGTCGAGCAGCTCGGCCGGCGGGACGATATCCACAAGCTGGCGCTTGGCGAGGTTTCGCCACTTGCCCTCGGTCCCGAGGAGATCGCAGACGACGACATCGCTGCGACCGACCTCGTTCAGCGCGGCGACGACATTCGATCCGATAAAACCGGCCCCACCGGTCACCAGCAACATTCCACCTACCCTGCCAGGTTTTGCCCTGCCCGATTTTCACGGCCCGGTCCTGCCCTAGCGCATGATCCGCCAAAGTGTAAGCGGTTTTGGGATCGGCGCTGTCCCGGCTTTACCTGCAGGTCCGGAGCGGGTAACCGAACCGCAACATCAGCACGTTCCCGGTCCTATTAACGAATGAATCAAGATTCGCAATTTGGTCGAGATGCAGATCGGAGCGACACACGCCCGATCCTGATCGTCCCCTATATGTGGATCGGCGATTTCGTCCGGAATCACACCGTTGTCCGGGTCCTGAACGAGCGCTGGCCCAACCGGCCAGTCGATCTCCTGACCACCTCCCTCTGCGCCCCCCTGGTCGATTACATGCCCGGTGTGCGCGATGGCATCGTGTGGGACCTGCCGCGCAGCCGGCTCGCCGTAGGCCGCCAGCTTGGCCTGGCGAAGCTCCTGCGCGAGCGGAATTACGGGACAGCTCTGGTGCTGCCCCGGACCTGGAAGGCGGCCATCGCGCCCGCGCTGGCCGGGATTCCGGAAAGGGTCGGCTTCGTCGGCGAGTTCCGGTTCGGCCTGCTCAACCGCTGGCGCTGGGGCGAGAAGAAGCTGCCCCGCTTCATCGACAAGAACGCCGCCCTGGCCCAACCCGATGGCGCCCCCCTGCCCGCGGAATGGCCGGTGCCGCAATTGCGGGTCCCGGCCGAGGACATCGTCCGCTGGCGGCAGGCCAATGGCCTCAGCGCCGGGGCGGCGGTCGCGCTGGCTCCCGGCTCAGTCGGCGCCTCAAAGCGCTGGACCTATTATCCGGAGGCTGCCCGCTTGCTGGCCGAGCGCGGGCTGGAGGTCTGGGTGGTTGGCGGCCCCGCCGAAAAGGGCCTCGCCCAGGAGATCGTCGCCGCCGGCGGTCCGGGCGTGCGGGACCTCACCGGCACCGATCTGCGCAACGGCGTGCTGGCGATGGCCGCGGCCGGCGTCGCCATCTCCAATGATTCCGGCCTGATGCATATCGCAGCCGCGCTCGGCACACCCACCATGGGCATCTTCGGCCCGACCAGCCCCTATCTCTGGGCCCCCCTCAACGGCCTCGCCGCGACCGTGGTCCAGGACAAGAGCGTGCTCTCATGCCAGCCCTGCCAGAGCACGATCTGCAAGATGAACGACCACCGCTGCATGCGGGATATCGCGGCTTCCGAGGTCGTGGCGATCGCGCAGCGGGTGCTCGGAGTGTGAACTCATTGACGCCATGCGTTGGTCGGGCAACTGGCAGCGAATCCAACAGCAGGTCTTTCCGTCCGCCAGCTTTAGTCAGTGACGTTGTCAGTTCATTCGCGGGATAAGGCTGCGTCGCTGCCGCTTGTGAAGGCTGAACCAAGATCACGTCGACAAAGACGAATCTTCATCGAGATTCGAACAAGAGGTTCGCTCCTCAAACGTCGCTCGATACATGCCTCTTGGACATTTTACACAGTTATGGAGGTAGCCCCATGCCGATCGTTCAATTCACTCGCTTCAAGACCGACAAGCCCGAGGAAATGATCAAGATCGTCAGGCAGGCGAAGAAAATCTTTGAGAAACACGGCGCCGAATTTCTTCGGCTCTCCCGCTTCCACACTGGCCAGTGGGCAGGAGAGTTGCTGGTTGCGACGCGCTATTCCAATTGGGAAGTTTACGGCAAAGTGCAGGAAGCCGTGGCAAACGACCCGGAGTTCGCGCAAGTGCAGGCTGACGGAATGAAGATTTCCCAACTACAGGGCCGCAACATCGCCGTTAGCATCGATCTCTAGCTGGGGCGCCGCCCCGCAAGCCACTCAAGCGCGGAGGCCGCCGGACAAATGCGGCGGCCTTTCCAGCTCTGACAGCGCACTCGTCATCGCGCTACGCTGCGCTTTGCCTCAAGCAGACGAGCGCTCTGCAGAGCCTATTGACTTAGATCAACAACAGCTTCGCCAGTTCGCCGCACCCAAATACTGCTCAAGACCGATACGAAGGGGCGCGTCTTGCTGCGCCTCCATCGGCGTCGAAGAGGCTGATTTGGCAGTATTGACCATTTAGTCGGAGAGTTTCATGAGGACCTTCAATCCTTTGGTGACGCTGGCACTTCTCGTGACGCAATCGGCATCGATACAGGCTGCGGATTTGAACGGAGCTTGGACAATCGACGCCTCGGCCTGTGGCCAAATATTCACCAAAGAGAACAACAGGCTTGCCTTCAAGAAAGATGCTGATCTCCACGCGGGCGGTTTAATCGTCCAGGGAAGGCAAGTCACCGGCACATTTGAAAAATGCACGGTCAAATCGTTGCGCGATGACGGGCCGAATATGCGAATAATCGCGTCGTGCTCGGACGGCGTCTCGATTTCAGACGTCGCATTCGACCTGACATTCTCCGGAGAGAATAATATCACACTCAGCTCCAAGGAGCCGGTGCCAGTGCAAATGCCGTATGTGCGCTGCCCAATGTGAAGTCGACCGCGACGGTTTGAAGGAACCTGGATGGATGATCCGGGTATCGCAACTGCGGCCGATGATGACATCGTGCCGCTGTTTTGCCCGACGTGTCAAACGGCCTCGTAAAATCCGCAACGCATCGCACCGGCCGTCAACCCGTTGATTCCGCTGGCGCCGGCTACTTTGCATAGGGTTGTTTTCGAGATTTTTGTTTGCGGTCGCGAAAACGGCAGTTCAGAGCAGCGGACGATAAACGTCACCGATCCGCGCCGCTTCGGCATCGAGGCTGAACTTCGCCAGCACCCGTGCCCGCCCCCGCGCGCCCATGGCGAGCGCGGCGTCCGGGTCGCGCATCAGCGGTTCGAGCGCGGCGGCCAACGCATCAGCGTCACCAGTCGGGATCAGCACACCCGTCGAGCCGTCCTCGACCACGAGCGCGGCCGCACCGGCGCGCGCGGCGACGAGCGCGCTGCCGGCCGCCATCGCCTCGATCAGCGTCAAACCAAAACCTTCGTTGCGCGAGGTGAAGGCGTAGATCGTCAGCCGCTGATACCAGCGCTGCACCGCTCCGATCGGCAGTTCACCGGTGATGACGATGCGCGACTGCAGGCCGGCGGCCTCGATCCGCTTCTTCAGATCGTTCGCAAAGGGAGTCTGCTCCGGCGTGACCTGTCCGACGATGATTGCAGTGAAGTCAGGATAGCGCGGCAGCAGCCGGCACATCGCGTCGACGAACACATCGGTGCCCTTCTGCGCGCGCACGCGGCCGAAGCAGCCGATCGCATAGCGGCCCGGCAGCGCGGCTTCCGCAAAGGCCGCGGCGCGATCGTTCGGCGGCGCATAAACGTCAGTGTCGACGCCGTGCGGGATCACCGTCGCCTTCACCTTCAGGAACGAGGCCGAGATGTCTGAAGTCGCGATGATCGCGTCCATGCGCCGGATCAGCCAGCGCGTGATCCAGCTGTGATGCCGCTGTGCGGCCGACGTGAACACGAGTTTCAATGGCCAGCCGAGCGCGCGCAGGAGCACGCCCGCGATCATCTCGTTGTTGCGCCGCGCGTGCCAGATCAATGGCGTCTTGCGGCCCCATAGTTTGAGGAAATCGGCAGCGCTCAGTCGCGAAATCCCCTCCGGCGCATCCGAGCCGAACCACGCCGCGCGATAGAGCTTTGCCAGCCGTGGCGCCACCATCCGGTTGGTCGCGGTGACCCCGGAATAGCGCCTGTGCAGATTTGGCACGATCACTTCGAGATCGCCGGGGGAATTCGCCACGTCATGCTCCGTTACGGAAGCCCCCTATACGCAACATTAAGCATAGTGACCAGTTCAGGGCTGCCGAAACCCCCTCTTCACCGCGCAAACGTTAACGTGGCGCGTTGATCGAAGACGGGTGAGATCATGACTGTGCTAGTCACCGGCGGCGCCGGCTATATCGGAAGTCACACGGTCCTGGCGCTGGCGGAAGCCGGCGAGGACGTCGTCGTGATCGACGATCTCTCGACCGGTTTCTCGGCCTATCTGCCTGAGGGCGTGCCGCTGTTCATTGGCGACGCCGGCGACGAGAACCTGGTCGAAGGCGTGATCGCCCAGCACAACATCGAGAGCATCATCCATTTCGCGGGCTCCGTCGTCGTGCCGGAGTCGATGCGCGATCCGCTCGGCTACTACCGCAACAACTTCATGACCGCGCGCAACCTGCTCAACGTCGCCGTCAAGCGCGGCATCAGCCGTTTCATCTTCTCCTCGACCGCGGCCGTCTACGGCAATCCGGACCTGGTACCGGTGCCCGAGCACGCGCCGACGCGGCCGCTGTCGCCCTACGGCTCGTCGAAGCTGATGACCGAGATCATGCTGCACGACGTCGCCGCCGCCTACGGCATGCAATACGTGACCTTGCGCTATTTCAACGTCGCCGGTGCCGATCCGCAGGCGCGCATCGGGCTGGCCACCGTCGGCGCTACGCATCTGCTCAAGATCGCGGTCGAGGCCGCGACCGGCCAGCGCGCCAAGATCGACGTGTTCGGCACCGACTATCCGACCCAGGACGGCAGCTGCATCCGCGACTTCATCCACGTCTCGGACCTCTCGCAGGCGCATCGCTCGGCACTTGCTTACCTGCGCAATGGCGGCGCCTCGACAACGCTCAATTGCGGCTATGGCCGCGGCTATTCGGTGCTGGAAACCATCGACGCGGTGCGTCGGGTTTCGGGGCGCAGCTTCGCCGTGCAATACGCCCCGCGCCGGCCCGGCGACATCATGACCATGGTTGCCGACACCAGCCGCATCCGCGGCCTGCTCGACTGGAAGCCGCAATACGACGACCTCGAGACCATTGCGGCCCACGCGCTGGCTTGGGAGGACAAGTTGTTCCGCGAGCGCCATGGCGAGCTCCGCCACGCCGTCTCGGCCTAGATTCCATCCCAGCGCAAGCCCTTAATTGGGCTTGAAAAGCGCGGCTTTAGCGGGCACAGAGGCCCTTCGATCCCTGACGCGCGGGCAGGCTTTTCCTTGCCCCGTCAATGGACACCGGATGGCCCAGTTTCCAAAGAAAATCACCGACGATCCCTATACGGCGGCAATCCTGATTCGCCGCCTGGTCACGGAACAGGGGATCATCTACTGGCGGCGTTACCTCGTCGCCTTCGCGCTGATGGCGCTTGCCGCCGGATCGACCGCGGGCGCGACCTACGTGCTCGGCCAAGTCATCAACCAGGCCTATGTCGACAAGAACATCCCGGGCATCGCGATGTTCTCGGGCATCACGGTGATCCTGCTGTTCATCAAGGGCGTGGCGACCTACGGCCACATGGTGATCCTGACCAAGATCAGCAACGCGATCCTCGCCACCAACCAGCGCCAGCTGTTCGCCAAGCTGATGCGTGAGAGCGTCGGCTTCTTCTCCGAACGGCATTCGTCTGAATTCCTGGCGCGGCTGACCGCCGGCGCCAAATCCATCACCGACGTGCTCAACATGCTGGTCAACGCTGTCGGACGCGACCTCATGATGCTGCTCGCGATGATCGGCGTGATGGTGTGGCAGGACCCGGTGATGTCGTTCATCGGCCTCGTCGTGGTGCCGCCGGCGATGCTGGTGCTGCGCAAGCTGGTCAAGCGCATCAAGGGCCTCGCCTTCAACCAGTTCACCGGCACCGCCGACATCTTGGAGACGATGCAGGAATCGCTCCAGGGCATCCGCACGGTGAAGGCATTCACGCTCGAAGACACCATGCAGAAGCGCATCGACGAGAACATCGCGATCGTCGAGCGCAACGCCAACAAGATGGCCCGCGTCGCCAACCGTTCCAACCCGCTGATGGAGATGCTCGGGGGCTTCGCGGTCGCCGGCTGCCTGCTCTACGGCGGCTACAGCGTGGTCGCGCTCAACGCCACGCCCGGCGCGTTCTTCTCCTTCATGACCGCGTTCCTGATGGCAACCGAGCCGGCCAAGCGGCTGGCGCGGCTCAACATCGACCTCAACAGCCAGCTCGTCGGCGCCCGCATGCTGCTCGAAGTGGTCGACAGCCCGGCGAGCGAACATTCCGACGACGACAAGCCGGCGCTGAAGCTGTCCGAAGCGAAGATCGAGCTGCGCGACGTCAGCTTCTCCTACCGGACCGGCGAGACCGTCCTCAACCGCATGTCCTTCGTTGCCGAGCCCGGAAAAGTCACCGCGCTGGTCGGCCCCTCCGGCGGCGGCAAATCGACCGTGCTGGGGCTGCTGCTGCGCTTCTACGAGGTGACGCAAGGCGACATCGTGATCGACGGCCAGTCGATCGGCGCGGTCTCGCGCAAATCGCTGCGCGCGCAGACCGCCTATGTCGGCCAGGACGTCTATCTGTTCCGCGACACCATCCGCAGCAACATCGCCTTCGGCAAACCCGGCGCGACCGAAGAGCAAATCGTTGATGCCGCGAAAGCCGCCTGCGCGCATGATTTCATCATGAGCTTCCCGCTCGGCTACGACACGCCGGTCGGCGAGCACGGCACGCAGCTCTCGGGCGGCCAGCGCCAGCGCATCGCGGTCGCACGCGCGCTGATCAAGAACGCGCCGATCATCCTGCTGGACGAGGCCACCGCCGCGCTCGATTCCGAGTCCGAGCGGCAGGTGCAGGAGGCGATCGAGCATCTCTGCCAGAACCGCACCACCATCGTGATCGCGCACCGCCTGCACACCATCATGCACGCCGATGCGATCCTGGTGGTCGAGGGCGGCGAGATCGTCGAGCAGGGCCGGCACGACGAATTGCTCCGCCGCTCGGGCCGCTACGCCTCGTTCTTCCGCCTGCAACACCACGACGCCGGCGCTCTGGCGCCGATCAGCGCAACCGCATAGAGTTTCCTTCACCCCACCAAGAGCAGCGAGATCGCTCCATGAACGCCGCCTCCTACGTCATTCCGCTTCCGCCCCAGGCTTCGCTTCCCGTCGTCGGGGAGAGCGGTCGTTATCCGGTGCGCCGCATCTGGTGCGTTGGCCGCAACTATCTCGAGCACATCCGCGAGATGGGCAACGACGAGCGCGCCCCGCCGTTCTTCTTCGCCAAGCACGCCGACATGCTGGTGCCCGACGGCGCCACCATTCCCTATCCGCCGCTAACCAAGGATCTGCATCACGAGGTCGAGCTGATCGTCGCGATGAAGAGCGGCGGCCTCAACATCCCCGCCGACAAGGCGCTCGAGCATGTCTACGGCTACGCCGTCGGCATCGACCTCACCCGCCGCGACCTCCAGATCGCCTCGCGCAAGAAGGAGCGCCCCTGGGAGATCGGCAAGTCGTTCGACGGCTCGGCTCCCTGCTCCGCAGTGCAGCCGGCCTCGAAGATCGGCCATCCCGCCAAAGGCAGGATCTGGCTGACGGTCAACGGCAAGGAAGCCCAGAAGGGCGATCTCACCGAGCTGATCTGGAACGTGCCCGAGATCATCTGGCAGCTCTCCCAGCAGGTGAAGCTCGCCGCCGGCGACATCATCATGACGGGCACGCCGGCCGGCGTGTCGCAGCTCCAGCCGGGCGACAAGCTCGAATGCGGCGTCGACGGCGTCGGCACGCTGAAGGTGAGCATCGGCCAGCCGGAATAGGCTGAACGACATCTGGAAATCGAAAGGCCCCGGACATGTCCGGGGCCTTTTGCATTTCTACCAGGCCTTCACCGGCCGATTGGCATGGCTTGCCTGCGGCACCCCGCGATTGAGCGACATGTGCGAATGCACGCACAGCCAGCCATCGCCATCTTTTGAAAACACCATCGTCGCTCGGCCGGGGCGCGGAAACGCGCTGCCATCGGGATGGTAGCCCTTGCTCGTCCACGGCGCGACCACCGTCGCCATCGTGCCGTCGGGGGACGCCAGGATCGAGACCTGGTCGAGGACGAAGCGGAAGTCGGTCGTCTTCGGCCAGACGTTATTCCATTGCGTCGTAACCCACTGGTCGAGCCCCGGGATGACGTCGTTATGCGTGCCGAAAGCGAGCACGTCCGGGTGAAACAGCGGCCGCGCCGAGGCGTAGTCGACCTCGCGGACATAGCCTGAGAAGGTATCCAACCACTCGCGGAAGAATTGCACGATCTCGGTGTTCGCAAGTGGCAACGGGGCCATTGCCTGCTCCATGTTTGGCCGCTAAATCGCGGCCACCTTGTTGCCATGGACTGAAGTGTGCGGCAAGATTCGCGGTCGAGGCTGAAGGGTCCGCCGCAGAGACTGCATCAGAAAACGAGAGGATGTCTCGGATGTCGAACACGATCACGGAGCTCGAGGGGCTGCTGATGCAGCGCTCGCTCACCGACCCACAGCTTGTGGCCGCAGCGGAGAAGGCAGCGGACTTCCGCATCCTCCCCGATGCAACCGTCATCAAGATCGGCGGCCAGAGCATGATCGATCGCGGCCGTGCCGCGGTCTATCCAATCGTCGAGGAGATCGTCGCCGCCCGCAAGGCGCACAAGCTTCTGATCGGAACCGGCGCCGGCACCCGTGCGCGGCATCTGTATTCGATCGCCGCCGGGCTCCGGCTGCCGGCCGGCGTGCTGTCGCAACTCGGGGCTTCCGTCGCCGATCAGAACGCCGCGATGCTCGGGCAGCTGCTGGCCAAGCACGGTATCTCCGCCGTCTCCAGCGCCGGGCTGTCGTCCGTGCCGCTGTTCCTTGCCGAGGTGAGTGCGGTGATCTTCAGCGGCATGCCGCCCTATAGCCTGTGGATGCGGCCCGCGGCCGAGGGCGTGATCCCGCCCTACCGGACCGACG
Organism: Bradyrhizobium sp. 604_D8_N2_3; assembly: GCF_051810765.1. NCBI lineage: Bacteria > Pseudomonadati > Pseudomonadota > Alphaproteobacteria > Hyphomicrobiales > Nitrobacteraceae > Bradyrhizobium > Bradyrhizobium sp. 604_D8_N2_3. The sequence goes on from NZ_JBPWPM010000001.1 coordinate 6,304,830, forward strand.
CCGGATGCTTCCTCGTCGCCGAGCAGTTCGGCTGCAAAGCGATGATCTATGTGAAGGACGAGAACGGCCTCTACACCGCGAACCCGAAGACGTCGAAGAACGCCACCTTCATCCCGAAGATCTCGGTGGCGGAGATGAAGGCCAAGGGCCTGCAGGATTCGATCCTCGAATTCCCGGTGCTCGATCTCCTCACCTCGGCGCGCCATGTCCGGCAGGTGCAGATCATCAACGGCCTCGTCCCCGGCAATCTCACCCGCGCGCTTGCGGGCGAGCATGTCGGCACCATCATCACCGCGAGCTGAAGAGAGCACCGTCATGGCTGATACCAACCAGATCAAGCACGTCGCCTCGCCGCTCGCGCGCCAGACTCTGCTCGACAGCGATCTCACCCGCCCCGTTGCCGGCAACCGCCCGATCAAGCTGCTGCCCTGGCTGCAGGTCATCAAGATCGGCGGCCGCATCATGGACCGCGGTCACGAAGCGATCCTCCCGCTCGTCGACGAGCTGCGGTCGCTCTTGCCGGAGCATCGCCTGCTCATCCTGACCGGCGCCGGCATCCGCGCGCGCCATCTCTACAGCGTCGGCCTCGATCTCGGCCTTCCCGTGGGTTCGCTCGCACCGCTCGCCGCCAGCGAGGCCGGCCAGAACGGCCACATCCTGGCAAGCCTGCTCGCACCGGAGGGTGTCTCCTATGTCGAGCACCCGACCATCGCGAGCCAGCTCGCCATTCACCTCCAGGCGGCGCGCGCTGTCGTCGGCAGCGCGTTCCCGCCCTACCACCATCATGAATTCCCGACCGCGCGCATCCCGCTGCATCGGGCCGATACCGGCGCCTTCCTGCTCGCCGACGCGCTTGGCGCTGCCGGGCTCACGATCGTGGAGGACGTTGACGGCGTCTACACGACCGATCCGAATGGCGCGGATGGCAAGAAGGCCGAGCTGCTGAAAGAGACGAGCTTTGCCGATCTTGCGAAGCTGAAGGGCACACTGCCGTTCGATCCCGCGCTGCTCGAAGTGATGGCCAACGCACGACACATCGCGCGCGTGCAGGTGGTCAACGGCCTCGTTCCCGGCCGGATCGCGGCGGCGCTGCGCGGGCAGCATGTGGGGTCGATCATCAACACCGGCGCCAAGCCGGTGTGAGGCCGCAGCAACGTCCGCAAAAAAACCCGGAGCCTGCTCCGGGGTTTTTCTTAGGGCGGATTAGCGCAACGCCGACATCACGATGAGACCGAGGATCAGCGCCGTCAGCGAGTATTTCAGCGTGTAGTAGACGTTGCGGTTCCACTCCTTGACCTTGCGGCTGCCGAGATGGATCTCGTAGAGCTTGCCGAACACCTTGTTGAGGACGCCGACGCTCTCGCCGTCCACGTTCTGGGTCGCCGAGGCCTTGACGATGTGATGGCTGACCCAGCGGTTGATCGCGGTCATGAAGCCGTACTTCATCGGGCGCTCGACGTCGCAGAACAGGATGATGCGGTTGACGTCGGTCGCATTCTCCGCGCTGTGGATGAAGGTCTCGTCGAACATGAAGGCCTCGCCGTCGCGCCAGACGCATTCGACGCCGTCGACGAGGATGCGGCACTTGTTCGAGTTCGGCGTGACGAGGCCGAGGTGATAACGCAGCGAGCCGGCGAAGGGATCGCGGTGCGCGCCCAGCTTGCCGCCCGGCGGCAGCATCGCGAACATCGCGCCGTGCACGCTCGGGATCGCGTTGAGCAGCTCCACCGTCTTCGGGCACAGCGTGCGCGCCGAGGGCAGGAAGTCGTCGTACCATTTCAGGTAAAAGCGCTTCCAGCCGCTCTTGAAGAACGAGTAGAAGCCCCAGTCGTTGTTCTTCGCGGCGGCCCGAATGAAGCCTTCGTCGAACAGGCGCACGGCCTCGTCGCGAATGGTCTCCCAATTCTCGCTGAGCGGCTTCAGCTCCGGAAACTGCTCGACCGGGATCACCGGCTTGTTGGGCACGGCCGAGCCCGCATACATCAGCACGTTGTAGGGCGCGAGATAGGTCGAGTGATCGCCGAGCTGGCGCGCGAAGCGCAGTCGCTGCTTGCCGCGGAAGTGAACGTAAATGGTCGAAGCCGCGAGCACATAGAGAATGACAAGTTGCGGCGCAAAAAGCTGTTTCAGCATTTCCCCAAATCCCGAGTGACCCAGCCGGGGACGTGATCTACTCCGACCCGGCCCGAGCTGCAAGATATTGGCGTGCATCCTGAGGCTGTTCCGCAGGTTGTGATTGGGACGTCCCGAGCCGTGCCGCGCACAATTTGAAATCGTAGCTGACCCGCCGCCAATCCCGGCGTTGCGGCCGGTTTGCGGCATGCTATCCTGGTTCCAGGGTGGGAAAATCGGGGTGTGTCTTGGGGATGTGGCGGTCGTTGGCGGGCTCCGCGCTCGCGCTGGTTCTGCTTGGAATATTCGCACCCGTAAACGGCCAAGGCACTTCGCCGTCACCCCAAGGCGGCAAGCCTCCGGATCCGGAGCTGCGCGGCCAGTGGCTACGGGTCGGGCAGACATTCGCCTGCAAGGTCGAAGCCGGTAAGCGCATCACCCCGCCCGATCCCGACGTGCTCAGCCTTGCCTGCCAGCGCATGGGCGCGCTTGGCTTCGGCATCTCGGAGGCCTCGCTCAAGGCCGCGCTCGGCGAACCGCACCGCAGGCTGCCGCAACCGAACAACGCGACGGCCTATGTCTACTTCCTCGGCAAGACCGACCAGCTTCCCTATCTTGCCGCGGTCGTGAAGGCGAACCGCGTCGTCGCACTTCAGGTCAGCGGGCCGGCGCCGATCGCCGCCTACAGCTTCAACCAGATCAATCTCGGCGCCAGCATCGAGAAGCTCAAGGCGCAGTTCGGCGGCCCCTTCCGCGTCGGGCCGAGCGGACTGGAGAAGACCGATCTCTATGAGCCATGGCCGTTCTCATTCGAGGTGCGGGAGGACCGCGTCACCTCGATCCGGATCAGCGATCCGCCCGTCGGGGCTAAGTAGGTTCGATTGCGCGCGTGCCGCTCAGACCCGCGACAGCGCCTGCAGGCCTTTGAAGGTGAGGCGCTTTGGGTCGGTAACCCCGGCGAGATAGAGCTGGCGGATAAAGGCGACGACAGCGCTGCGGTCGCAATCGGTCAGCGCGACGACAGCGTCGACCGCGATCTTCTGGGCTTCCATTGGGCTCACCTCGGCCTTGCGAGTAACCCCGGCCGAGACAGGCTAGGACTCATCCGTTAAATCGGCGTTAACCGTTCGGGAACCATCGCCGATTCAGCCCGGCGGCCGTATACGCAAAACAACGCATTGGCGGTCGCCGCGCGGCCGCAATGTCTAGCGTGCACCGAGGCTCTTCTTGAGCTGCGCAAAGTGCTTCTTCAGCCGGGGCACGGCGAAGTCGGTGAAGGCCCGTACCTTGGGCACCGCGAGCCGGCCCTGCGGGCAGATCAAATGCGCGGGCATCTCCGGATCCTCATCGCCGGCCAGCACGATCTCGAGCTCGCCGCGCCCGACCTGCTCGGCCACCTGATACGAATACATCCGCGCCACGCCGCGCCCGGCGACCGCTGACGCCACCGCCGCATAGGTGCTGTTGACGACGAGCCGCGGCGTGAACTGGACTGTCCTGGCTGCCGATGAGCCGGCCTGTGGCGCAAAGGTCCAGGAATTGGGAAGATGCGCCATCGCCACGATCTGGTGCTTGGCGAGATCGCCGGGGTCAGCGATGCGCGGGTGCTGCTTCAGGTAGCGCGGCGCTGCGACGACGACGCGACTGATCTCGCCGACCCGCATCGCCACCATCGCCGAATCCGCGAGAGGTCCGATGCGAAGCGCGATGTCGACGCCCTCCTCGATCAGATTGACCGAACGGTCGAACAGCAGGAGCTTTGCCGACACCGTCGGATAGGCATCGAGAAATGCATCGAGTATCGGCCGCAGCACCATCTCGCCCGAGACCACCGGCGCCGTGATCGTGAGCTGGCCGCGGGGTGCCGTGCGCGGTCCGGCCGCGATGTCGTCGGCCTCTTCCAGCTCGGTGAGCACGCGGCGGCAGATCGCAACGTAGCGCTCGCCCTCCTCGCTCAGCTTGATCGATCGTGTCGTCCGGTGCAGCAGCTCGACGCCGACCCGCTCCTCCAGGAAAGCGATGGCGCGGCTGACCGCCGCCGGCGAGCGGCCGAGCTTGCGCCCCGCGGCGGCCAAGCTGCCCTCGTCCACCGCAAGGACGAACACCTTCATCGCATCCAGACGATCCATGCCTGCCCGTCGCCCCATCAAATTCCGGTGACAAGCTAGGCGTTCGCCCCCGCCGCGACAACCGTCGCCAAAGGCCGGACCGGCATTCGTTCGCGCCACGTAACAGTGTCTGCCGGACAACGTGTATTCGCAGCCGGGCCGCCGCGGCGTAGCTCAGCAGGCAAGCCAGCCGCTGCTGGCGCAGGTTCTGAAAGCCAACAACAGGAGTCCATCATGGGTATCGAGCAGAAGGTCGCCATCATCACCGGTGCATCGCAGGGCATCGGCGCCGCCCTGGTCCAGGGTTTTCGTGATCGCAACTATCGCGTCGTCGCAACGGCGCGGTCCATCAAGCCGTCGGGCGACGATGACATCCTCGCCGTTCCCGGCGATATCGCCGACCGGGCCACCGCGGAACGCGTGGTCTCGCATGCCGTCGCGCGCTTCGGCCGCGTCGACACGCTGGTCAACAATGCCGGCATCTTCGTCGCAAAGCCGTTCACGCAGTACACGGCCGAGGACTATGCGACGGTGATGGGCACCAACGTTGCGGGCTTTTTCCACATCACGCAGCTCGCCATTGCGGAGATGGAGAAGCAGGGTTCGGGTCACGTCGTCCAGATCACGACGACGCTGGCCGATCAGGCCAATTCGAACGTGCCGTCGGTGCTGGCCTCGCTGAGCAAGGGCGGGCTGAACGCCGCGACCAAGTCGCTCGCGATCGAATACGCCAGGCGCGGAATCCGCGTGAACGCGGTGGCGCCCGGCATCATCAAGTCGCCGATGCATCCCGTTGCGACGCATGCCCAGCTCGGCGCGCTGCATCCGGTCGGCCACATGGGCGAGTTGTCCGACATCGTCGGCGCCGTGCTCTATCTCGAGCAGGCAAGCTTCGTCACCGGCGAGATTCTGCACGTCGACGGCGGCCAGAGCGCCGGCCACTGAGCGCGGAGAAACACCTTGCCGATCGTCACCATTCAAGTGACCCGCGAAGGAACGACGCCGGGAGCAGCGTCGCTCACGGCGGAGGAGAAGGCCGCGCTGATCAAGGGATCGAGCCAGTTGCTGCTCGACGTGCTTGGCAAGCCGCTCGAGTCCACCTTCGTCGTGATCGAGGAAGTCGACACCGACAATTGGGGCTGGGGCGGCCTGCCCGTGCAGGACTTCCGGCGCCGCCGCGCCGCAAAGACAGGATGATCCGCGCACCATTGTGTGCGCAGGAGGATGACATGACTGAACTCAATGCAAACACTGGGCACCACGCCCGGCCGCATCAGCGGCCGGGATCGGAATCGGAATCGACTTCGCGGCAGGCTTGGCGGTACGCCGTGGCGGGATTGTCCGCATCACTGGTCGGGCTTGGCCTCGCCCGCTTTTCCTACACGCCGCTGATCCCGGCGCTGATCGCCGCAAAGTGGTTCAGCGCATCCGACGTCGTTTATCTCGGCGCTGCCAACCTCGCCGGTTACCTCGCCGGCGCGCTCGCGGCACGCGCCTTGGCCACTCGCATCGGCGCCGTCCGCGCGCTGCGGGCGATGATGCTGCTTGCCACCCTCTCCTTCTTCGCGAGCTCTACCCCGGTGTCATTCACCTGGTTTTTCGCCTGGCGTTTCCTGTCGGGCCTGACCGGCGGAATCATCATGGTGCTGGCGGCCTCCGTCATTCTGCCGCACGTATCGGCCGCGAGGCGCGGCATCGTCGGCGGCGTGATCTTTGCCGGCGTCGGCCTCGGCGTCGCCGCGTCGGGCACGCTGGTGCCGTTGCTCCTGCAACAGGGCTTGCAGCAGAGCTGGTATGGCCTCGGCGTGCTCTCCGCCGTGCTCACGCTCGCGAGCTGGTGGAACTGGCCCGCGGAGGCCAGGAGCGATACCGCGCCTTCGCATCACGCGAAGTCCCATTACGCCTCGCCCGCCGTCCGCGCGCTTCTGGTCCAGTATGGCCTCAACGCGGTGGCCCTGGTGCCGCACATGGTCTTCATCGTCGACTTCGTGGCGCGTGGCCTCGGCCAGGGCATTGCCGCGGGCTCGCGCTACTGGGTGCTGTACGGTCTCGGCGCCATCGTCGGCCCGCTCGTCACCGGCCATCTCGGTGACCGCTCGGGATTTGGACCAGCCTTGCGCGCCGCGTTCCTGATCGAGGCGGCCGCCGTGCTGCTGCCGACCGTCAGCACCGCACCTCTCTCGCTGATCGTGTCGAGCGTCGTGGTCGGCGGCTTCACCCCGGGTATCGTGCCACTCGTGCTCGGGCGCATTCACGAGCTCGTCCCGCATTCGACCGAGCAGCAGCGCGCGACATGGAGCCACGCCACCACGAGCTTCGCGCTATTCCAGGCGGCGGCAGCCTACGGCTTCTCCTGGATTTACGCGCAGACCGGCGGCGACTATCTGGTCCTGTTCGGACTTGGCGGCGCCGCCGTGGTGCTCGCGCTTGCGATCGATCTTGGGCTCGCGCTCGCCGCGCGCAAGGCATAAAGCAGGTGGCGGCGTGATCAGGAATACTGCATCACGCCGTCGTCGATCCGGCCGAATCGCAACGTGACGATGTCGAGCGCGTAGTTCTGGTACAGCCGCCATGGCTGCTTCGAGCCCTGCTTTGGCATCTTCGCGACCGAGCGCTGCACATAGCCCGAGGTGAAATCGAGCGACGGCTGCGCGGTGATTTCAGGGTCGTCATTGTGCGGCATGCATTGCCGGAAATTATGCCGGTCCATGTAGTTGATGAGCCGGCAGACATATTCGCAGGTGAGATCGCATTTCAGCGTCCAGGACGCGTTGGTGTAGCCGAAGGCCGACGCCATGTTCGGCACGTCGGCATACATCATGCCCTTGTAGGTCAGCGTGTTGGCGAAATCGACGGCGCGGCCGTCGACGCTGACCTCGAGACCACCGACGACCTGGAGCACGAGCCCCGTCGCCGTGACGATGATGTCGGCCGCAAGCTCGCGGCCGTCCTTCAGGCGAATGCCGTCGCGCGTAAAGGTGTCGATCTCGTTGGTGACGACGGCGGCACGCTGCTCGCGGATCGCCTTGAACAGATCGCCGTCCGGCACGAGGCAGAGCCGCTGGTCCCAGGGATTGTAGCGCGGCGTGAAATGGGTCGCGACGTCGTAGTCGGGGCCGAGCGCCATCTGCACGCCCTTGAGCACCAGCTCCTTGACCTTGGCGGGCCGGCGCCGGCTGAGCTGGAAGAAGAACATCCCCCACATTACGTTGCGCCAGCGGATGACATGATAGGCAAGCCGTGTCGGTAGATTGCGGCGCAATTTGTTCGCGACGGGGTCCTGCGCAGGACGCGACACCACATAGGTCGGCGAGCGCTGGAGCATGGTGACTTGCGCCGCCTTCTTGGCGAGCTCCGGCACCAGCGTCACTGCGGTTGCGCCCGAACCGATCACGACGACGCGTTTTCCCGCGTAGTCGATGTCCTCGGTCCATTTCTGCGGATGCACGATGCGGCCGGCGAAATCCGGCGCGCCCGTGAACTCCGGCGTATAGCCCGCCTCGTATTTGTAATAGCCCGAGCACATGAACAGGAAATTGCAGGTGAAGCGCACGAGCTCGGTTGCGCCCTCGCCCGTAATGCGCTCGGCCTCGACGGTCCAGCGCGCGTCCGGCGTCGACCACGCCGCGCGCTTGACGCGATGACGGAAGCGGATGTGCTTCTCGATGCCGTTCTCGGCTGCTGTCTCGCGCACGTAGTTCAGGATCTGCGGCCCGTCCGCGATCGCCTTCGGATCGGTCCACGGCTTGAAGGAGTAGCCGAGCGTGAACATGTCGCTGTCGGAGCGGACGCCGGGATAGCGGAACAGGTCCCAGGTGCCGCCGATACAGTCGCGGCCTTCGAGGATGACGTAGCTCTTGTCCGGGCACTTGCTCTGAAGATGATAGCCCGCGCCGATGCCGGACAGGCCGGCACCAACGATCAGGACGTCGAAATGTTCTGCGGCTTTAGCCATGGCGTTCTCCCCGGCACAGGATGGGCGACGCCGTGCCGAATTGCAACCGTCAGGCGGTGGCAGCGCCGTAGACAAGGGCTGTGTCGAAATACTCGTAGAATTCCACTGCCTTGCCATCCTTGAAACGCCAGAAATCGACCTTCGGGGTCTCAGCGATCTTCCCGGTCCTTTTGTTGGTCCAGGCACATGAGCCGCGCGCGAAAACAGCGTCGCCCTGCGCGACGTATTCATTCATGGTGTAGTGCTGCATGCTCCAGCATGCCAGCAGACCGTCGAAATAGCCACGCAGCTGCGCGCGGTCGTCATAACACTTAGCAAAGGGCACCGCCGGAGCCCCCTGCGGAAGCGAGTCGAATTTGATCTGCGGGCCGATGACGCTGTCGAACCAATAGTCGACGCTCCCGCCTTTGCTGTCGTTCCACCGACGATAGGCTTCTTTGAGCAACTGAACGTTGGCTTCGCTGGACATCGCATTCCCTCCATATGCATTTGACAATGAACGTGGGAAACGCGGCCACCCGCTTCAGAAGTGGCGGGCTTGTTTTGGCTCTACCTCCGAGCGTAGCACAATAAGTCTACAAAAAAAGGCCCCGGATCGCTCCGGGGCCTTCGTGTCGCAGCTGGATGCGATCTCAGTAGCGGTAGTGGTCCGACTTGTACGGACCTTCCTGCTTCACGCCGATGTAGTCGGCCTGGTCCTTGCGCAGCTCGGTGAGCTTGACGCCGATCTTGGCGAGGTGGAGACGCGCGACCTTCTCGTCCAGCGACTTCGGCAGCACGTAGACTTCCTTCTTGTACTTGCCGTCCTTGTTGTTGGCGAACAGCTCGATCTGCGCCAGCGTCTGGTTGGTGAAGGAGGCCGACATCACGAAGGACGGATGGCCCATCGCGTTGCCGAGGTTCACGAGGCGGCCTTCCGACAGCATGATGATGCGGTGCTTGTCGGGGAATTCGATCTCGTCGACCTGCGGCTTGATGTTGGTCCACTTCAGGTTACGCAGACCCGCGATCTGGATCTCGTTGTCGAAGTGGCCGATGTTGCAGACGATGGCGCGATCCTTCATCGCGCGCATGTGCTCGATCGTGATGATGTCCTTGTTGCCGGTCGCGGTGACGAAGATGTCGGCGCGGGGCGCGGCGTCTTCCATGGTCACGACCTCGTAGCCTTCCATCGCGGCCTGGAGCGCGCAGATCGGATCGACTTCCGACACCATCACGCGGCAGCCGGCCTGGCGCAGCGAGGCGGCGGAACCCTTGCCGACGTCGCCGAAGCCCGCGACCATCGCGACCTTGCCCGACATCATCACGTCGGTGCCGCGACGGATGCCGTCGACCAGCGATTCACGGCAGCCATAGAGGTTGTCGAACTTCGACTTGGTGACGCTGTCGTTGACGTTGATCGCCGGCCACAGCAGCGTGCCGGCCTTCTGCATGTCATAGAGACGATGCACGCCCGTGGTGGTCTCTTCGGAAACGCCCTTGATGCTCTTGGCGATCTCGGCGAAGTAGCCCTTCGGCTTTTCCTTGAGCTGCTTCTTCAGGAGCGCGAAGAAGACTTCCTCTTCCTCGGAGCCGGGCTTGTCGAGGAAGGCGGTGTCGCCGTTCTCGGCGCGCAGACCGAGATGGACGTACATGGTGGCGTCGCCGCCGTCATCGAGGATCATGTTCGGGTGACCGCCGCCGTGCCAGTCGAACAGTTTTGCGGTGTAGTCCCAGTATTCGGCCAGCGTCTCGCCCTTGACGGCGAAGACGGGAATGCCGGCAGCCGCGATCGCCGCCGCGGCGTGGTCCTGCGTCGAGTAGATGTTGCAGGAGACCCAGCGAATGTCGGCGCCGAGGGCGGCCAGCGTCTCGATCAGCACGCCGGTCTGGATCGTCATGTGCAGCGAGCCGGCGATGCGCGCGCCCTTCAGCGGCTGCTTCGGGCCGAACTCCTCGCGGGTGGCCATCAGGCCAGGCATCTCGGTCTCGGCCAGCGAGAGCTCCTTGCGGCCGAAGTCGGCCAGCGAAATGTCCTTGACGATGTAGTCGGTGAAGCCGGGCTTCGCATTCATAGCGGAGGTCCTGTTGTTGAATTGGTCGTTCCGGGTCGCCCTGGAGGGGCGAACCCGGAATCTCGACATGATGGATAAGGATCCCGGGTTCGCCGCTGTCGCGGCGCCCCGGAATGACGTTGGTACTTAGACCGCGCGCTTGAGCGCTTCGACCAGGTCGGTCTTCTCCCAGGAGAAGCCGCCCTCGTTGTCGGGCGTGCGGCCGAAATGGCCGTAGGCCGAGGTGCGCGCGTAGATCGGTCGGTTGAGGTCGAGATGGCTGCGGATGCCGCGCGGGGTGAGATCCATCGCCTTGGCGGCGGCCTTCTCGAGTTCGTCCTCCGACACCTTACCGGTGCCGTGGGTGTCGATGTAGATCGACAGCGGACGCGCGACGCCGATGGCATAGGCGAGCTGGAGGGTGCAGCGATCGGCGAGACCGGCGGCAACGATGTTCTTGGCGACGTAGCGCGCCGCGTAAGCCGCCGAACGGTCGACCTTGGTCGGATCCTTGCCGGAGAACGCACCGCCGCCATGCGGGGCCGCGCCACCATAGGTGTCGACGATGATCTTGCGGCCGGTCAGGCCGGAATCGCCGTCCGGACCGCCGATGTAGAACTTGCCGGTCGGATTGATGTGCCAGATGGTCTTCGGCGTGATCCAGTCCTTCGGCAGCGCCTCGCGGACATAGGGCTCGACGATGTCGCGGATCTGCTTCGACGAGATGTCCTCGACCAGATGCTGGTGCGACACGACGATCTCGCGCACGCCGACCGGCTTGCCGTTCTCGTACTGCACGGTGACCTGGCTCTTGGAGTCCGGACCCAGCACCTTCTCGCGGCCGGAGTGACGCGCTTCCGAGATGAGGCGCAGGATCTTGTGGGCGTAGAAGATCGGCGCCGGCATCAGGTCCGGCGTCTCGTTGGTGGCGTAACCGAACATGATGCCCTGGTCGCCTGCGCCCTCTTCCTTGACCTCGCCCGGCTGCAGCGCATCGACGCCCTGCGCGATGTCGGCCGACTGCGGGTGCAGCAGGATCTCGATGTCGGCCTTCTCCCAATGGAAGCCGTCCTGCTCGTAGCCGATGTCCTTGATCGCGGCGCGCACGACGCCTTCGATCTGCTCGTTGGTGACGGATGCGGGACCGCGGGTCTCGCCGGCGATCACCACCTTGTTGGTGGTCGCGAGCGTCTCGCAGGCCGCACGGATCTGCCACGGATCGATGCCGGCCTTCGGCCCTTCGCGGTAGAACAGATCGACGATTTCATCGGAGATCCGGTCACAGACCTTGTCGGGATGACCCTCGGACACGGATTCGCTGGTGAAGAGATAGGACGCGCGCATCAGTAACCCCTTGTTCCGCCGTTAACCTGGCGGGCGTTTGCGATGTTTAACCTTGGATTATGTCAATCACGCCGTCGCGAGATGACGTAGGACTCGTCGAGAAACCAGAGCCCGTTGTACTTCCGCAGCACGTCCCGGGCGGCATCCAGAGTGCGGCCGTTTTGAGTCATTTCTGTCAATCGGTCGTCCTCGATCTGCGCCACATACACCGCCGCATTCCACGCTGCAAAGGCCGTCGAGGTTCCGATGGTACCCGTCACCTCGTTGGGCAGCGCTTCCATATCATACCTGAAGATCGAACGGTTGTCCGCATAAGCATTAAAATTTAGGTCCCGGCCCAACGACCCAAGCTCGTACTTCACGGCGCGCAATAGCTCATGACGGCTGACCGCGAAAGGATTTTCTCCAGGCCAGATCGCCTGGATCATTTCCATGCCGGGATCGTGACCGTGGGAGTGGATTCCGATCAGCCGCCCGCCCGGCCGAAGCGCCCGCGCCAGCGGTGCAATGATCCGCTTTGCCCGGAAATTGACCGAGGACAGGGCGCGGTAGGGCTGGGATGCAATGACCAAGTCGAAATTGGCCTCGGTCTGGCCCGGCCGCGGAATGGTCGAATCCAGCAGGAACCTTTGGTCCTCGCGGTACAGCACCAGGACGACGGGCCGCTCGTAGAGCGGCATGGCCGTGCGCGGGCTGATCGCGGCGCGCCAGTTCTGTTCCAGGAACGGCCTCAACTCGGCGATCTGCTGCTCGAATTCGCCCGACGAGGCGCCCCGTAGCGGAACCTCGTGCCAGACGGTGGCGGCCGCCGCCGCAGGCGATGCCGGCGTGAGCCAGGGCGCCTCGGAGTAGAACATGTTGGTGAAGACGAACACCGACGCCGGATGCTCGAAAATGCGGTCCGGGACCCTCTCCAGCGTCAGCCGCAGGTCCTCGAGACTGAGCTCCTTGCCGGCCACGTAGAACGGCATGTGCGGGTAGCGCTGGTGCGTTGCGCGCAGCACCCGGGCCAGCACCGTGCCGTCGCCGACCCCCGCGTCGAAGATGCGCAGCGCCGGGGGGCGCGGATGGATGCTGGCTAGCTCCAGCGCCACGCGCTCGGCGACCACCCGCTTCTCGCTGCAGGTATGGACGAACAGCAGGTATTTTTGCCGGTTCTCGAAGAAGCGGAAATTACCGCGCGGATCGCGTTTTTCCGGCGGCACCTGGAGCCCCCGCGGCGGCGGCAGGCCGCCGGTCGTCGATGCGGCGATATAGGCCTGGATCCGCTCCAGCGTGTCGATCGTGATCCGCTTTCCCTCGCGCAGGCGATGGACCAGCTTCCCATCGTTCACCGCGCGCCGGCCAAACGTCGATTCCGCCATGTCCGCCTTGCGGCAGAACTCGGTGATTTGGCTGAGGATTTCGTCGTTTTTCATGAGTGGGAAAGCGGTGGGCAGCGAGGTTGGGACCAGCGTCGTAGCAAAATCTGCCCACTGAGGGAATACCCTCTCTTGGCTTTACCCCACGTCCAATGACGAGCGCGTGAACCCCGGCGCACCGCCGGGCAACAAACAAGCGCTTCTCCTTCAAGGGACCATTGCCATGCGCCGCCTGCTCGTCGCGCTCTGCCTGCTCACAGCAACCCTGTGGGCCGCGCCCGCCTTCGCGCAGGCGCGGAGCCAGCTCGGGCCGCTCTGCACCACCGACACCACGCCGCCAGACCAGATGATCGACGCCTGCAACAAGATCGTCGCGCTGAAGGTGTTCAAAGGCGAGCAGCTCGCGACGATCTATTTCTGGCGCGCGGTCGGCTGGAACAAGAAGGGCGACTATTCGAAGGTGATCGCCGACACAACCGAGGCGATCCGGCTCCAGCCGAGCCAGGCGGTCTACAATCTCAGGGGATCGGCCTATTACGACAAGGGCGACTACGACATCGCAATCGCCGATTTCGACGATGCGCTGAAGCTCGGCCCGTCTGATGGCACCATCTTCCACAATCGCGGCAACGCCTGGCGCGGCAAGGGCGACTACGCCAAGGCGATCGCCGACTACGATGCCACGATCAAGCTGCAGCCCAAATCGGCGTTCTCGTTCCAGAATCGCGGCATTGCGAAGGAGGCGCTCGGCGATCTCGACGGCGCGCTTGCCGACATCAACCAGGCGATCCGGCTCGACCCGACACTGCCGCAGCCGCTGATCAACCGCACCGCGATCTGGCGCGTGCGGGGCGATCTCGATCGCGCCGTTGCCGATGGCAGCGAGGCGATCCGGCTTGCGAAGGAAAAACCGCCCGTCAACATCATGACGCCGCCGAACAGCGTGCTGATCTCCGGCTATATCCACCGCGCGCTGGCCTATGAGGCGAAGGGCGACTACGCGCATGCGCGCGACGACTACAAGGCGACGCTGGCGATCGTGGCGTCCGATGCCGGCAGCAAGGCCAACCAGGCGACCGCCAAGGTGCGGCTGTCGCTGGTGACGGATGCGCTCGCTCCCATCCCGCGCGATGCGCCGTCACCGGTGACGCAGCCGCAAACGGGCGCGGCACCTGCGCCCTCGCCTACCCCGGCGACGCCTGGCAAGCGCCTCGCACTGGTGATCGGCAATGGCGCCTACGCGCATGTCAAGGCGCTGCCCAATCCGGCCAACGATGCGCGCGCCGTCGCCAGGAGCCTGCGCGACATCGGCTTCACGGTGTCCGAGGGCATCGATCTCGACCGCGCAGCGATGCAGAAAGTGACGCGCGACTTCCTGCGCGAGGCGGCGCGGGCACAGGTCGCGTTGGTGTACTATGCCGGCCACGGCGTGCAGGTCGACGGCCGCAACTATCTCATCCCCGTCGACGTCGAGCTCAAGCCCGGCGCGGGCATGACGGAGGCGATGATCGACATGGACACGATCATGGCCGGCCTCGACGACCAGGTCCGCACCAATATTTTGATCTTCGATGCCTGCCGCAACAATCCGATGGCGCAGCAGGTCGCAGCCACCGGCACCAACCGAGGCATCGAGGGCGCTTCGGGCCTCGCAGCGCCAACGAGCCTGGGCGCCGGTGCAACGCTGGGCGCAGGCACGCTGATCGCGTTCGCCACCGCGCCGGGCCAGGTCGCGCTCGATGGCGAAGGCGCCAACTCGCCGTTCTCCGCCGCCCTCTCCCGCCATCTCGGCACGCCGGGGCTGGAGGTGCAGCAGATGCTGACGCGCGTGCGGGCGGAAGTGGTCTCGAGCACGAAGAACAAGCAGGTGCCGTGGTCGAACTCGTCGCTGCTGGGCGAGGTTTATCTGGCGGAGAAGTGAGGGCGGGTGAGCGCACTGGTTTTCAAGGGTGCGACGCTGCCCGCCACTCACTCGGTGTCATCGCCCGACTTGAATCGGGCGATCCAGTACGCCGAGACGTCCGTGATTCACCGAAAAGCCGCGGCGTACTGGATTCCCCGCTTTCGCGGGGAATGACAGCAGCCGCGTGGCAAACTTAGTTGCCCCACATTTCCTTGGCGATCTCGACCGCAAGGCCGAGCTTGGCCCACTGCTCTTCCTCGGAGAGGATGTTACCTTCCTCGGTCGAGGCAAAGCCGCACTGCGGCGACAGCGCGAGCTGCTCCAGCGGCGCGAATTTGGCGGCCTCTTCGAGGCGACGCTTGATGTCGTCCTTTTTCTCGAGCTCGCCGAACTTCGAGGTGATGACGCCGACCACGACGACCTTGTTGCCCTTGGGCAGGAAGCGCAGCGGCTCGAAGCCGCCGGCGCGGTCGCTGTCGTATTCGAGGAAGTAGCCATCGTAATTGGTGCCGGCCAGCATGGTCTCGGCCACGGGCTCGTAGCCGCCCGAAGAAATCCAGGTCGAGCGGAAATTGCCGCGGCAGACATGCGTCGTCACCACCATGTCGGCCGGCTTCTCGGCCAGCGCATAATTGATGACGCGCGCATAGATCTGCTGGAGACCATCGGGATTGTCGCCGCGCTCGCGCGCCTTCTGCAACTCATCCGGCGAGCAGAGATAGGCCCACACGGTGTCGTCGAACTGAAGATAGCGGCAGCCGGCGTCGTAAAACGCTTTCACGGCCTTGCGGTAGGTCTTGCCGAGGTCTTCGTAGAAGGCATCGAGATCGGGATAGACGTCCTTGGAGATCGCCTTGCGGCCGCCGCGGAAGTGCAGCACGGCCGGCGAGGGAATCGTCATCTTGGCGGTGACGTGGGCCTGGTCGGCGGACTTCTTCAGGAAGCGGAAGTGATCCAGCATCGGATGGTCGTCGGGGAAATCGAGCTTGCCGATCACGCGGACCGCATCATGCCGCGTCTCGACGCCCGCGAATTGGATGCCCGTGTCCGGGTGAAACATTTCGCAGCCGGTGAGCTTGGCCAGGAAGTCAAAGTGCCACCAGGAGCGGCGGAATTCGCCGTCGGTCGCGAGCTTCAGGCCGATCGAGGCCTGCTTGTGCACGACCTTCTCGATCTCCATGTCCTCGATCTTGCGCAGATCGTCAGCCGAGATCTCGCCCTTCTCGAGCCTGACGCGGGCTTCCTTGATCTTGGCCGGACGCAGGAGGCTGCCGACTTCGTCGGCGCGGAAGGGGGCTTTGGTTCGCTGCATTTTCTACTCCCGGGATATTTTAGTGGGCCGCCGCCCCTGCGACGCCGAGGTGGCGCTCGAGGACCGACGGGTCGGCCTTCAGCGCGGCGCTTGGGGCGTCGTGGACGATCGTTCCGCGCTCCAATATCACAACACGGTCGGCGAGCCCCAGAATCTTTTGCGCGTTCTGCTCGACGATGATCGAGCAGATGCCGCCCGCCCGGGTGATGGCGCCGATCGCCTTCAGAAGCTCCTCGACGATGATGGGGGCGAGGCCCTCGGTCGGCTCGTCCAGCAGCAGGACCTTCGGGTTGAGGGTCAGCGCCCGGCCGATCGCCAGCATCTGCTGCTCGCCGCCGGAGAGCTGGTTGCCGAAATTGCTCCGCCGCTCCTTCAGCCGCGGGAACATCTCGTAGACCCGCTCGACCGACCAGGGACCGGGCTGCGCCACCGCGGTCATGTTCTCTTCCACCGTCAGCGAGCGGAAGATGTTGCGCTCCTGCGGCACCCAGCCAATGCCGGCCCGCGCCCGCTGATCGGGCCGCAAGCTCGTGACATCGGTGCCGGCGAGCGCGACCGAGCCGGAGAAGCGGCGGGTCACGCCGACGATGGAGTTGATCAGCGTGGTCTTGCCGGTCCCGTTGCGGCCCAGCAGCGCAAGCACCTGCCCCTCGGCGAGGCGCAGGGACATGTTGGGCAGCACCACCGCCTCGCCATAGCCGGCGCGCAGGGCGTCGATCGCGAGCAGGTCAGACATTGACCGCCTCCTCGCCGAGATAGACGGCCTTGACCTGCGGGTCGCGCGCGACCACGTCGGGCGGACCTTCGGTGAGCAGCGCGCCCGAGACCAATACCGAGATGCGGTCGGCGAAGGAAAAGACGAGGTCCATGTCGTGCTCGATCAGGAGCACGGTGACGTCACGCGGCAGGCTGCCTACGACGGCAAGAATGTCGTGGCGTTCGCTCTCCGGAACGCCGGCGGCGGGCTCGTCGAGCAGCAGCACGCGGGGCTTGGCGGCGATCGCGACCGCGATCTCGAGCAGGCGCTGCTTGCCGTAAGGCAGCGTCACGGTCTCTTCGTTCATGACGTCGAGCAGATGGAAGCGCCTCAGGAGGTCGGCGATCTCGCCATTGACGTCGCTCCGTGTGCCCATCCGCCGCCACCAGTCGCCGCCATGGCCGAGACGCTCGGAGACGGCAAGGCCGATGGTCTCCAGCGGGGTCAGGTCGGGATAGAGCTGGTTGATCTGGAAGGTGCGCGACAGGCCGCGCAGCACGCGCTTGTGCACGGGCAGATCGGTAATGTCCTGGCCTTCGAGCAGGATCCGGCCCGAGTTCGGCTTGAGCACGCCGGTGAGCTGGTTGATGACCGTGGTCTTGCCGGCGCCGTTCGGGCCGATCAGCGCGTGGCGGGCGCCCTGCTCGATCTTGAGCGACAGATCGCGGGTGACGCGGAGGCCGCCAAAGGTCTTTTCGAGGTTCTGGGTTTCGAGCGCGATGGTCATGCGTCGCTCTCCGGCACGGCGACGACGGCCTTGCGTCCGGCAACCTGCTTGATGATCAGGTTCGGCACATAGAGCACCCAGCGGTGCAGGCGCTGGCGGCCGACCAGCACGATCACGACCAGCACGAGACCGATCCAGAACTGCCAGTACTGCGGGGTGATGGTGGAGAACACTTCCTGGAGCATGCGGAAGATCACCGCGCCGACCAGCCCGCCATAGAGATAGCCGGTCCCGCCGATGACGAGCACCAGCATCAAATCGGCCGAACGCTCGAAGGCGAACACGTCGAGGGAGGCGATCGCCGTGGTCTGGGTGAACAGCGCGCCCGCGACGCCGGCATAGAACGCCGCGAACGTGTAGATCGCGATCAGGCGGCGGTTGACGGGGATGCCGATGGCGGCTGCGCGCAGCGGATTGTTCTTGATCGCGCGCAGCGACAGACCGAACGGCGAATGCACGACGCGGCGAGCGAACAGGAACAACAGGAACAGCACGGCCAGCGAGTAGAAAAAGCCGGTCTTGCCGAACATGTCGAACGGGATCTCGCCGAAGATCGGCTGCATCTCGATGCCCTGCAAGCCGTCGGTGCCGCCGGTGATGTTGGAAAAACGTTCGGCGAGCGCCTCAAGCAGCAGCGCGATGCCGAGCGTGACCATCAGCCGGGTCAGATCGACGCCGCGGATCACGAGGAAGCTGGTGGCGAACCCCAGCACCATCGCGGCAAGGCCGGCTACGATCAGCGCGAGCACGGGCTCGTTGATGATCCCATGCAAGGCGAGAAGCCCCGCGGCGTAGGCGCCGACGCCGAAGAAAGCAGCGTGGCCGAGCGAAACGATGCCGGCATAACCGAGGATGAGATCGAGCGACATCGCGAACAGCGCCAGCCGCAGGATGTCGGTCATGATCAGATAGCGCGTGGGAAAAGCGAAGCCGCAGACCAGCACGACGAGCCAGAAGGCGACTTCGCCGTAGTGCCAGCGCGCCTGGCGCTGGGCGTGATAACCGACGTCGGAGGAAGCGCTCATCGGCGGCCTCAACGCGCGGCCGTGCGGCCGAACAGGCCGTTCGGGCGCCAGATCAGGATCACGATCATCATGGTGTAGATCACGAAGGGGCCCATCTTCGGCACGTAATATTTGCCGGCGACGTCACCGATGCCCAGCAGGAGCGAGGCCAGGAACGGCCCGGTGATCGAGGACGAGCCGCCGACGGTGACCACGATCAGGAAGTAGATCATGAACTTCAGCGGGAAATACGGATCGAGGCCGAGGATCTCGGCGCTCAGCGCGCCGCCGAGACCGGCGAGCCCGCAGCCGAAAGCAAAGGTGAAGGCGAACACCTGCGGCACGTTGATGCCGAGGCCGCTCGCGGCACGGGGATCATCGACCGCGGCGCGCAGCCGGCTGCCGAACCGGGTCTTGGCCAGCACCATCTGGAGAGCAATGGTGAGCAGGCCGCAGATCACAATGATCATCAACCGGTAGCGGCCGATGCCGACGCCGAACACGTCGAACTGGCCCTGGAGCGCAGCCGGCAGGTTGATGAAGACGCGCGATGAGCCCTGGATGTAGTCGACGGCCGCGACCGACATGAACGTGAGACCGATCGTGAACAGCACCTGGTCGAGATGGCTGCGCGTATAGAGATGGCGGTAGAGCGTTCGCTCCAGCACGATGCCGATCGCAGCCGACGAGACGAAGGCGAGCGGCAGCGCGGCGAAGAACGGCCAGCCCATCCGGTTGACCAGGACCATGCAGACATAGCCGCCGGCCATGGCGAAGGCGCCGTGGGCGAGGTTGACGAAGTTCATCAGGCCGAGCGTGACCGCAAGCCCGCAAGCGAGCACGAACAGCAGCATGCCGTAGGCAACGCCATCGAACAAGTTGGTGAGGATAGAGGTCATCGGAAGCGGGTGAACCCTGGTAATCACTCGTCATTCCGGGGCAGCGCGCAGCGCTGAACCTGGAATCCATTTCCATCACGTCGAGATCCCCGATGCGCGCTAAGCGCGCTCGGGGATGACGCGCTTTTCGCGCGTCACTTCTTGGTCTTGCCGAGATCCTTGACGGCTTCGAAGGTCGCGAACTCGACATTGTAGAGCTCGCCGTCGACCTTCTCGACCTTGCGGATGTAGATGTTCTGCACGATGTCGCGGGTCTCGGGGTCGATCGAGATCGGGCCGCGCGGGCTTTCCCACTTCTGGCCCTTCATGGCTTCGACCAGCTTGGTGCCGTCGGTGTCGCCGTTGGTCTTCTTCAGCGCCTCGTAGATGAGGTGGATGCCGTCATAGCCGCTCACGGCCATGAAGCCCGGACGGTTGCCGTAGGCCTTCTTGTAGGCCGCGACGAAATCCTTGTTCATCTGCGAGGGATGCGCCGCGGAATACAGATGCGCGGTGACCGTGCCGAGCACGGCGTCGCCCATGTTGTTGAGCAGGTCGTCGTCGGTGACGTCGCCCGGTCCGATTACCTTGATGCCGGCCTTGTCGAGGCCACGCTCGGCATACTGCTTCATGAAGTTGCCGCCCTGGCCGGCCGGCACGAACACGAAGATCGCGTCGGGCTTGGCGTCCTTCATGCGCTGGAGGAACGGCGCGAAATCGGGATTGGCGAGCGGCGTCTTCACCTCTTCGACCACCTCACCGCCGCCGGCGGTGAAGTTCTGCTTGAAGAAGTTCAGCGCGTCGTTGCCCGGCGCGTAGTCGGAGGTGAGCGTCGCGACCTTCTTGATGCCGTTCTTCACCGCCCAGTCGGCGATGATGGTCGAGGACTGCGCCAGCGTGAAGCTGGTGCGCACGATGTAGGGCGAGCGCTCGGTGATGATGGAGGTGCCGGCCGCCATCACGACTTCCGGGATCTTGGCCTGGGTTGCGAGCGGCGCGGCCGCGAGCGCGGCCGGCGTCACGCCGAAGCCGGCGATGAAATTGACCTTGTCATTGACGATCAGCTCCTGCGCTGCCGTCTTGGTCTTGTCCGGAATCGCGGCGTCGTCCTTGAGGATGATCTCGATCTTCTTGCCGGCGACGGTGTCGCCCTTCTGCTGCATGTAGAGCTTGATCGCGTTCTCGATCTGCTTGCCGGTCGAGGCCTGGCCGCCGGTCATCGGCAGGATCAGGCCGACCTTGACGGTGTCCTCGGCCTTGGCCGGCACGATGGCCGCGAGGCCGGCGATGGCGGCCGCTGCTGCGGTCCAAGAGACCTTATAAGAAAACGTCTTCCGTTCGAACATCAGATGTCCCTCCCCTTCATTCCTGACCTCTTGTGCGCCGGACCGAGTGCCCGGTCCTTGGCTCAACCTTAGCTCACGCACGCGCGATGTCGCGCCACATGGCGTCTTTCGCGCCCTTATTGTCAATCGGACGTTTGGCGACCATTCGGCGCAAGCCGCGCGTCCCGATTGCCGACGACAGGGAGCGATGCCGTGGTTACGTCCGGGTAACCCGAGCGTCCCGATCCTGGTCGCTCCTATTTGTACGATTGTACAAATAAAATGGACCTGTCAACGAAAAAGCCCCGCCGCCGACCAAGCCAGTTTGTCGCGCGCCCCTTGGCACAACAGTCTAGAAAGCGGCCGGCCGCGTGGATGGAGAATTTCGTCTTTCTTTTGCAGAATTCGGACACCGGCGAGGCTTCGGTTCACCGCAAATCGGTAGTTAATTACCTACCTCGAATAAGTCTATTTTACCTTGTTGAAGACTACTCTTCCCGCGCCAGCCTAACCCGGCGTCCAACCTGACTGAATTCGCGCGCGCACAATGCTCAAGCCCTTCCGCTCCGTCCTCACCCTCGTAGCGCTCGCCGCGGGGCTGTCCGGCTGCGGCACCGTCAACGAAAAGCTCTCCGCCGGCATGGGCGACTATGTCCCGCAATGGGCTGGCGGCCTGCCAGCCGACGCACCGCCGCGGCCCGGCACGCCCCAATACGACGCCTACATGAAAGAGCGCGAACGCAAGCGGCTGCTGCCGGCGGCCGATCGCGAGAAGGAAGAGCAGGCGCAGAAGGGTGCGACGGGGACTACGTCGGGCGGCGCGGTGCGCTAGGGGAGCGAATGGCGAATAGGGAGTGGCGAATATCGCCACCCTCTCCATTCGCTACTCGCCACTCACTATTCGCTAATCCATAAACACAACGGTCTTGCGGCCGTTGAGGATGACGCGGTCGTCGAGGTGGTAGCGGATCGCGCGGGCCAACACGCGCCGCTCGATATCGCGGCCCTTGCGGACGAGATCCTCCGGCGTGTCGCGGTGGCTGATGCGCTCGACGTCCTGATCGACGATCGGACCTTCGTCGAGGTCGCGCGTGACGTAATGGGCGGTGGCGCCGATCAGCTTGACGCCGCGCTCATGGGCCTGGTGATAGGGCTTTGCGCCCTTGAAGCCCGGCAGGAACGAGTGGTGGATGTTGATGCAGCGGCCGGAAAGCTTGGCAGAAAGATCGTCCGACAGGATCTGCATGTAGCGCGCGAGCACGACGAGATCGGTTCCGGTCTTGGCGACGAGATCGAGGATCTGCGCCTCCTGCTCGCGCTTGGTCTCCTTGGTGACAGGCAGATGGTGGAACGGGATGCCGCCGAAATCGAGCCCGGCATAGACCTCGCGCGGATGGTTGGAGACGATTGCGGTCGGGACCATCGGCAGCTCGTCGGTGCGCCAGCGATAGAGGATGTCGACCAGGCAATGGTCGGATTTCGACACCAGCAGCATCACCTTGCGACGCGCGGCACGGTCGCGCATCTGCCACTCCATGCCGAAACGCTCCGCGATCGCGGCAAAGCCGGTCTGGAGCGCCGACAGCTCCACGGCGAGATCGGCCGCGGTGAACACCACGCGCATGAAGAACTTCTTGGTCTCGACGTCGTCGAACTGCTGGGCATCGAGAATGTTCTGTCCGTTGTGGGCCAGAAAGGTCGACACCGCAGAGACGATGCCGGGACGATCCGGACAGGACAGGGTCAGGACATATTGATGATCGGGCATGGCTCTTGATGAAGGTTTGGGCAGCGACTACGGAGTGACCCGCGATTTGCGCCCTGCTCTATCACCGACCCCGCCCTTGCGCCAATCCCGACAGCGGAGTCAGGATGAACGGACCATTGCAATTTACCGCCGGAGCACACCCATGGCCGACCGCTTGAACGGCTACCGCATCCTGATCCTGGAGACGCGCGAGGAGGCGCAGTTTTCAAAGCTTCTGGCCGAGCAAGGTGCCGATGTCGTGCAGTGCCCGATGTTCACCATTCACGACGCGCCCGATCCCGCCCCGGTCGAGGCCTGGATTCGCCGCGCCATCGGCCAGCCCTTTGACGACCTCGTGCTGATGACGGGCGAAGGCCTGCGGCGGATCATGAAGCTCGCGCGGAGCCGTGGTCTCGACCAGGCCCTGGTCGCAGCCCTCGCCAAATCGCGAAAATTCACCCGCGGCCCGAAGCCCGGCAAGGCGTTGCGCGAGATCTCCCTCGATGCGCAGCAGACCACGGAGAAGCCGACCACCGAGGGCGTGATCGAAATGCTGGGCAGGCTCGATCTGAAGGGGCGACGCGTCGGCCTTCAGCTTTATCCGGACAAGGACCACAGCGCACTGACCGGCGCACTTGCCGCGCAAGGCGCCGATGTCGATACCGTGCTGCCTTATGCCTACGATTCCAAGGCAGCGGATGCCAACATCGTCGCCGCCATCGACGACATGGCCGAGGGGCGGATCGATTCCATCGCGCTGACCAATCTTGGCCAGGTCCGCCGCCTCGTGGAAGCCGCGAAGGCACATGGCAGTGAGGCGAGGTTGCGCGCAGGGTTGGAGCGGACGCTGATTGCGTCGGTGGGTCCTGCGGTGTCGGGAGAGCTCGCCGCGCATGGCCTGCGCACGGACATCGCACCGGCGGAAGACCACTATTTCATGCGCCCGCTGATCTCGGCGATGGCGGCGGCGCTCGCCGAGAAACGGCCGAGGGTGGCGGGTTAATCACCGGCCGACGATGCCTAGCTCGCCACCTGCGAGGCGGCCGACATCAACTCCTGAGGGCTCGGAGCCCCGAACATGCGGTGGCCGCCTTCAGGAACCTCGGTAAAGGTCCAGCGCACGATCCCCTCGCGATCGAGCAGGAACTGGCCGAACAGCTGGCCCTGGCCGGTTGCCGCCATGCGCTGATCGGCCTCCATCATCTCGTAACCGTCCTTGCTGTTGAGGTACTCGGAAGCCGCCAACCGATTCATCGACCCCGACGTTTCGCCGGGCACATCCACCTGCATGCTCTTGACGACGTCCATACCCACCTTGCGCGGCCACTCGGTTTCGTTCTCCGTAAACTCGATAGTGGGCAGGCCGAACGCGCGGTGCGAGACCCGCTCGGGGTCGGACGCGGCGAGCAGATTGGGCAAGGGATGATAGCGGAAGTAGAGCCGCGCGCGTTCGATGGGCGTATTCACGACCGTGAGACTTTCGACGCCCTTGTCGCGCAGGGCTGCGTCAAGTTGCGCCTGGGCCGCGATGTGGCGCCTACAGAACGGGCAGTGCAGCCCGCGAAACAAGCCGATCAATATCGGACTGTGCCCGCGAAAATCCTGGAGCGAGATCGTTCCATCGCGTGTGATGGCGTCCAGCACGACGTTTGGCGCGCGATCGCCCGGTTGAAGCGGTCCATCGACATGAAGTGCTGACATGGTTGAACTCCTTCATATGACCTAGTCAAGAAATGGCAGCACGATCAGCCCGGCGGGATCGAGCCCGTGGCGAGCGCAGACATCATGGGCCAGCGCGAAATATCGGTCGGCCTCGGGCATGTCGCCTCGATCAAGGCTCAGCGTGGCAAGACCATCATAGCATGGAAAGAGCTGCTGCGGTTCGCCGGTTTCGTTCGCCACCTCGATAGCCTCATTGTAGCAGAGGGCGGCCAGATCGGGGCGGAAATGGCATTGATGGATTTGCCCGAGCACGATCAGCGGCACGGAGAGATGCTCGCGCTGATCGAGCGCACGGTCGATTTCGATCGCCTTCTCGGCAGCAGGTACCCCTTCCTCGGTACATCTGTCCGTGAAGGTGCAACAGGCAACGGCAAAATTGGCAAGAAGACGCGCCTGGAAGCCGAGATCCCCGATCCGACGCGCGACATCGAGTCCACGCCGGCAGACCTCCACGGCCTTCGCCGGGTCGACAATCGTGTAGAGCACGCCGAGATTGGTGTAGCCGCGGCAGGCTACGTTGAGGAGGCCGGCGGTTTCGGCGGCTGCGACGCTTTGCTCCACCTCGCGTACCGCCTCCTCGTGTCGTCCAAGGCGCGCCAGCGCAACGCCCTTGGTGTTAAGGGCCTCCGCAATGGCACGTGCCGCCTCGAGCCCGCCCTGCTCGTCCGCGTCCGCCGGTACGGACCGTGCATAGCCGAGCGCCTCGTCTGCCCATCTTGCGGCGGCCACGTGATCGCCGGTCCGAAACGCGAGACGGCCACGCTCCTGCAACAGATGCGCCCACTCGATGGGTGCGTCGGTCCCTCCAAGCAGTTTGGCCGCCTCGGCGTAATGCGTCTCTGCCTTGATCCGCTTGCCGGCGTCCCACAGCAATCGGCCAAGCTTGCGAAGGATTCGCGCTTCGCCGATCCGGTCCTGGATCGTGCGGTGCCCCTCCAACGCGCTCTGATAGTGCTCCTCGGCCGTGTTCCGGCGGCCAGCCGCGGCACAGAGGTCCGCAATCCGCTCGTACAGGACCAGACGTTCCGGCTCCCGTTCGCCGCCGGTCAACAGCACGGCGAGGGCCTGCTGGTAGAGACGGATGGCATCGTCATTGGCATAGCTGTCGCGCGCGCGATCGCCGGCCGCGCGCAGATAGCGCGCGCCTTTCGGCTTGCTCGCGCTCAGACTGAAGTGATGTCCGAGCAGTATGAGATCTTCGAGGCGCTCGGGCTCGGTGCCATAGAGCCTCTCGAGCGCCCCGCCGATCCGTCCATGGAGCTCGATCCGGCGCTGCAGAAGCAGGTTTTGATAGATCACGTCCTGAAGCATGGTTTGCGTGAAGCGGTAGGTCCGCAGCGAAATCGAGTTCGCGCCCGCGATCTCCTCGATGATCTCCGCGTCGCACAGAAGCTCGAGCCCCGCTTCAACCCTTGCCGGCTCGGTTGCCGCCGCACCGAGAGCAGCCGCATCAAAACGCGGGCCGATCACGGCGGCTTCCTGTGCCAAGCGGCGCACCTGATGCGGCAACCGGTCGAGACGCGCCAGCAACAACGCCTGAATGCTTGCCGGAATATCGGCGGCGGCTTCATCCGATTTCATCCGCCACTGCGCGCCGTCGCGCTCCAGAGTGCCGGCTTCGATCAGGCCGCGTATGATCTCCTCGAGGAAAAGCGGATTGCCGCCGGCGCGATCGAGGATTCGACCGAACAGAGCTCCCGGCGGTTCACGCCAACCGTGACTGAAATAGGCCGCGAGCAGCCTTTGTCCGTCGGCGTCGCCAAGCGGGGGCAGCCGGAGGGTTGTGTGACTGATCCTGCTCGAACCGAACTGGTCCAGTTCCAGCATCGGCCGATGCGTAAACAGCAGCATCAGCCGCGTCCGCTCCAGTCGGTCCATCAGGAACCGCAACGCTTCAAGCGACACCGCATCGGCCCAATGCAGATCCTCGACGATGATCAGCAGTGGCGACAGTGCCAGGCGGCGTTCGAAGACGGTGCGAATCGCGAAGAATACCTGCCGGCGAAGCTGTTCGGGCTCGACATGCCTTAGCGCGGCGTTGGGGTCGCCGAGACCGAGGACATGCAGATAGAGGGGCATCAGGCGGTCGGCCTCGTCGGTCGCGAGGCCAAGCTCCGACAGCGCTTCCGCGACCTTCGCCTCCGCCTCTGCGGCGCCCGCCTTCTGCGCGATGCCATAGGCGCTGCGCAGCACGGCGGCGAGAGTGCCGTAGGATTGTTCGCCGAGCGGCGAGCACGCCGCGTGCCGGATCGCCACGCCGGCGAATCGATCCTGATCGCGGATGCGCGCGACGAATTCGCTGACCAGGCGCGTTTTCCCGATGCCGGCCTCACCGACCAGCCGCACCAGTTGAGCAGCGCCGCCGCACGCGCGATCAAGGCTGCCGATCAGGCGCGCAAGCTCGGCGTCGCGCCCGATCAACGGCGCATTGAGGCCCAGCGTGTCGAGGCCTCGCGCCGCACGGGGCGTGTCGAGCGGCTCCTTCAGACGGTGGACCAGCACGCTGCCCATCTTGCCCTTGAGCGAGACCTCGCCAAGCGAGTCATAGGAGAACGCATGCCGCGTCAGACGGTGGGTCAACGGCCCGACCAGCACCTCGCCCGGAGCCGCCATCGACTGTAGCCGCTGGGCGGTATTCACCGTGTCGCCGGTCACCGAATAGGATTTGGCAACACCCGCCCCGAGCCCGCCCGCGACGACGTGCCCGGTGTTGATGCCGACATGGAGCAGCAGCGGTGAACCGGCATACGCCTCCGCGCGTTCGCTGAGGCGCGCCGTCCGGCCGATCATGTCGAGGGCAGCGCGCACCGCCCGCTCCGGGTCGTCCTCGTGCGCCGCCGGCGCACCAAACAGAGCCAGCAGCGCATCGCCAATGAATTTGTCCACGAAGCCGCCAAAGCTTTGCACCGCGGCCGTCAACTCCTCGAACAATTCGTTTTGAAGCGTCTGCATGACCTCGGGGTCGAGCCGCTCGCTCATCGCAGTGAAGCCGCTGAGGTCGGCAAACAGCACGGTGATGGTACGGCGGTTCGCCTCGCTGTCGATCTTGTCCGACGGAGCTCGAAATGCGGCTTGAGCGTCCTCCGTCGGCACGAGCGGCGGAGAGGAGGACCGGATCGGGAGCGTCGTCGGGCTCGTCCGCGCCGATGCCTGCCCGCCTGTGGGGACCTCAGCGACGAAGGCACCGCATTTCGGGCAATAGGCGAAATCCGGCGCGCATGGAAACCCGCAGCCAGGGCACGCGTTCGGCTGCTTCGTGCCGCACTTCGGGCAGAAGGCAAAGCCGCTCTGGACCTCTAAACCACAGCAAGAGCAGTTCATGGGTCAGGACCTCGCGGAAGCCGCGATGGCGCGAGCTCCTGGACCTGCCGAATGGGCCCAGGAACCAGGCAAGCATGGGCTCGTCACACGGGAAGAGCAAGCGGTGGTTGATCACCCGCTCCGTATCGGCTAGGCGACGAAGCGATGCTGCGGGCGCACTGGCGCACCGCAAATCGTCGGCAAGCATGGCGGCATGCGGTAGCACCAATTGACAGAGGCATGGCCGGGGCTCCCCTGCCAACAGAAGAACAAAAATAAGGGGGAATCGCCATGAAACCCGTCATCGCATCTTGAACACATCCGCACTCGCGCCTTTCCGCATCCGCAACTATCGCTTCCAGTGGCCGTCCGATCTGCTCACCTCGTGGGCGTTCGAAGTCGAGACGCTGGTGCTCGGCTGGTACATCATGGTCGAGACAGGCTCGGTGCTGCTGCTCACCGTGCTTGCGTCGCTGCAGTTCGTCGGGACCCTGGTCGCGCCGGTGCTCGGCATGGTCGGCGACCGGATGGGTCATCGCGATCTCCTGGTCGTGATGCGCCTTGCCTATACGGCGCTCTCGTCGACCATCATGGTTCTGGCGCTGACCGGTCATTTGTCGCCGCTGAGCGTGATGATCATCGTCGCGCTCATGGGCCTGATCCGCCCCTCCGATCTCGGCGTTCGCGGCGCGCTGCTTGCCGAGATCATGCCGCCCGAGCAACTGGTGGGCGCCATCAGCGTTGCGCGCACGACCCAGGACAGCGCCCGCATCGCCGGAGCGCTGACGGGCGCAGGCCTGTTCGCCGTCCTCGGCATCGGCCTCGTTTACGTGGCGATCGCCTGTCTGTATCTCGCGGCCGCACTTCTCATGCTCTGCCTGACCCGGCCGAAGAGGACCGTCACGACGAGCGATCTTCCGGCGAACCGCCACGCGGTCTCGCGATTGCTGGGCGACCTCAAGGAAGGGATCGTCTATGCCTGGAACGGCCCGGGAATGCGCGCGGCGCTGTGCGTCGCCTTCCTGGCCAATCTCACCGCCTTTCCTTTCACCGGCGGACTATTGCCCTACATCGCGCGGGACATCTTTCATACCGACCAGACCGGCCTCGGCTATCTCTCGGCGAGCTTCGCCGTGGGCTCGCTGATCGGCTCCATCACGCTCAGCCTGGTCAGCGGACTGCGCATTGCCCGGCTTCTCATCGGCGCGACGCTGGCCTGGTACGCCATGCTGCTGGTGTTCGTCGAGATCAGGACCATGCCGGTGGCGATGGCCTGCCTCGTTCTCGCCGGCATCGCCCAGAGCATGTCGATGATCTCAGCTGCCGTGATCCTGATGCGGACGGCGAGCGCGCACCTGCGCGGCCGCGTCATGGGCGTCCGCATGATGGTGATCTACGGCCTGCCGCTCGGGTTGCTCGCGGCGGGCAGCCTGATCGACATCATCGGCTATTCCGCGACGGGCTCGCTCTATGCCGCCGCGGGCTTCATCGCGATGCTAGCGATCGCGGTCCGCTGGCGCGCCGACCTCTGGCCGGTCCACGCCCCCGCAAACGCGCGCTAGTCCCCGTAGCCGCGCAGCCGCTCGACGTCCAAAATGGTGACGCCGCCATATTCGAGCCGCAGCAGCCCCTCCTTCTCCAGCCGGTTCAGCGCGCGGTTGGCGTTCTGCCGTGACATGCCGGAGAGCGCCCCGATCTCCTCCTGGGTGATTTCCAGATGCGCGGTCGACTCGGGATAGAGGATCGGATTGAACAGCGAGGCGATGCTGCGCGCGAGGCGTGCGGTGGCATCCAACGTGCGGTTGACCTCGAGCATGCCGATGAACTGGCCGAGCCGCTCGTTGAGCTGACGCACCAGGAAGCGGTTGAAGCCGACGCTGTTCTCGAACAGCCACATGAAGGCGCTGCGTTCCATCAGCGCGACGCGGCTGTCGCGCAGCGCGACCACGTCGTAGCGGCGCGGCTCGTTCTTGAGCACGCTGCCCTCGCCGAACCAGGCCCCGGCCGTCAGCCCCGCAAGGCTCGTCTCCTTGCCGTCGCGCGAGACCCCGCCCATCCGTGCCAGGCCGCTCACCATGCCCGCCCAATAGCCGAACGTATCGCCGCGCATGAACACGGTCTCGCCGGTGCGGTAAGACCGTTCCGTGATTCCGGCGCGAGCGACCTCGATCTCCGCTTCCGTGAGCTCGCGCGACCAGGCGGCGACCCGCTTCAGTTGATCCTCTGAAATCATGATGCCGAAGCCAGCCGCACCGTTCGCCACCCAATCTCTCTGCTGCACTGCAACACGACCGCTTCGACCGCCATCCGACGAAAGATGAAGGCCACTCCCGCCTGAAAAAACTTTGTCGCAGAATTGTCAGGCGGGAGACATTTCAAAATAGCGCTTTCCCCTATTGAGGACCACCTTGGGCGATGCGGCTTTTGATCCCGATCGGGAGCAAGAGTGGAGCGGCGCCGGTCGAGACCAATAGCTGCATGGCCTCACCGGCACGGCCGTACTAGGATCGCCCGACAGGAACGGACGAAGAGCGCCGCTGAATGCGCCATCACCGGGAGGGATTTGTTTGGTGGCTACCAGTCTCGAAGTGCGCGGCGTGTCCTTGCGATTCGGCGGCGTCCGTGCGCTGACCGATGTCAGCTTTGCCATCAATGACGGCGAGCTGTTCTCGATCATCGGCCCCAACGGCGCCGGCAAGACCTCGATCGTGAATTGTATTTCCGGCCGCTACAAGCCGACCGAAGGCCAGCTGTTCTACCGCGGCCGCGACATCACAGGGCTGACGCCGAACGCGCGCCCCACGCTCGGCATCGGCCGCACCTTCCAGAATCTGGCGCTGTTCCACCACATGAGCGTGCTCGACAACATCATGGTCGGGCGCCATCACCTCCTGAACAACAATTTCCTCACGGGATCGCTGTACTGGCTCACCGGCGCGCGCAAGGAAGAACTCGAGCACCGCCGCAAGGTCGAGGAGATCATCGACTTCCTCGATCTCCAGTCGGTGCGAAAGGCGCAAGCCGGCACCCTCTCCTACGGCCTGCGCAAACGCGTCGAGCTCGCCCGTGCCATGGCACTGGAGCCGCGCCTCATTCTCCTCGACGAGCCGATGGCCGGCATGAACTTCGAGGAGAAGGAGGACATGGCCCGCTACATCGTCGACCTCAACGAGGAGTTCGGGATGACGGTGGTGATGATCGAGCACGACATGGGCGTGGTGATGGATATCTCCCACCGCGTCATGGTGCTCGATTTCGGCCGCAAGATCGCCGAGGGCGATCCGGCCGCCGTGCTCGCCGATCCCCACGTCAGGCGCGCCTATCTCGGCGAGGAGGACGAGGTGCTGGTCGACCCGGACGATGCTCCGCCAGCGCAGGAGAGTGCGGCATGATGGACTACGCGGGCCGCGTCGCCCAGGCCGACACCTATCCAAAGATGCTGCGGCTCAATGCCAGGGAGCACGGCAACGAGATCGCGTTGCGCGAAAAGGATCTCGGGCTCTGGCGCGTCTTCACCTGGAATGACTACCACACCCGCGTACGCGACTTTGCGCTCGGCCTGATCGAATTGGGCTTGGGGCGCGAGGACGTCATCGGCATCATCGGCGACAACCGGCCGGACTGGGTCGCGGCGGAAGTGGCGACCCACGCCATCGGTGGATTGAGCCTTGGGCTTTATCGCGACGTGCTGGACGAGGAAGCTTCCTACCTCCTCAACTATGGCGAGGCGCAGGTCGTTTTCGCCGAGGACGAAGAGCAGGTCGACAAGCTGCTCGTGCTTGCCGAGCGTGTGCCGCGGTTGAAGCACATCATCTATTCCGATCCGCGCGGCATGCGGAAATACGACGATCCCAGACTGATGTCGGCGGAAGCGTTCGCCGAGCTCGGCCGCGGCCGCGCCACGCGTGAGCCGGAGCTCTACGATCGCCTCGTCGATGCCACCAAGGGCGAGGATGTGGCGATTCTCTGCACCACGTCGGGCACCACCTCGCACCCGAAGCTCGCCATGCTCGCCGCCGGTCGCGTGCTCGGCCATTGCGCGACCTATCTCGCCTTCGATCCGAAAGGGCCCGACGACGAATACGTCTCCGTGCTGCCGCTACCGTGGATCATGGAGCAGGTCTATGTGCTCGGCAAAGGCCTCTTGTGCCGGATGAAGATCAACTTCGTCGAAGAGCCTGATACGATGATGAACGATCTGCGCGAAATCGCGCCGACGTTCGTG
Organism: Bradyrhizobium sp. 604_D8_N2_3; assembly: GCF_051810765.1. NCBI lineage: Bacteria > Pseudomonadati > Pseudomonadota > Alphaproteobacteria > Hyphomicrobiales > Nitrobacteraceae > Bradyrhizobium > Bradyrhizobium sp. 604_D8_N2_3. The sequence continues at coordinate 6,336,643 of NZ_JBPWPM010000001.1, forward strand.
CTGTTTGCGCCGCGCGTCTGGGAATCCATCGCTGCCGACGTTCGCGCCAAGGTGATGGACGCGACGCCTTTCAAGCAGCGCCTGTTCGACATCGGCATGAAAAGCGGCCTCGCCGCTCTCGCAGACGGCAAACGTTCGAGCTTTGCCGACGCAATCCTGTTCCGCGCGCTGCGCGACCGCCTCGGCTTTACCCGCCTGCGTTCGGCCGCGACCGGCGGCGCGGCACTCGGCCCTGATACCTTCAAGTTCTTCCAGGCCATGGGCGTGCCGCTGCGCACGCTCTACGGCCAGACCGAACTGCTAGGGGCCTACACGCTGCATCCCGAGGGCAAGGTCGATCCCGACACGACGGGCGTGCCGATGGCCGACAGCGTCGAGATCCGCATCGACAATGCCGACGTCCACGGCGTCGGCGAGATCGTGGTGCGGCATCCCCACATGTTCCTGGGTTATTACAAGAACCCGGAAGCGAGCGTTGCCGACATCAGGGACGGCTGGATGCTGTCGGGCGACGCCGGCTACTTCAACGATAACAAGCAGCTCGTCGTCATCGACCGCATCAAGGACCTGGCCGAGACGTCGCGCGGCGAGCGCTTCTCGCCGCAGTTCATCGAGAACAAGCTGAAGTTCTCGCCCTATATCGCGGAGGCCGTGGTGCTGGGGGCCGGCCGCGACGCGCTCGCGGCGATGATCTGCATCCGTTACTCCATCATCTCGAAATGGGCGGAGAAGAGCCGGCTCTCGTTCACGACCTACAGCGACCTCGCCTCGCGGCCCGAGGTCTACGCGCTGCTCAAGAAGGAAGTCGAGACCGTCAACGCCACATTGCCGCCGGCGCAACGCATCTCGCGCTTCCTGCTGCTCTACAAGGAGCTCGACGCCGACGACGGCGAGCTCACCCGCACCCGAAAGGTGCGCCGCAGCGTCATCAACGAGAAATACGAAGGCATCATCAACGCGATCTACCGCGGCGACGCCGACATCCCCGTCGACACCGTGATCCGCTTCCAGGACGGCACCACGCAGCGCGTGCGAACGACGCTGCGCGTGGTGGATCTCGGCGGACATGGGCATATGGCGGAGGTCGCGGAGTGAACCTGCTTCGAACCGAGACCGCGCTGCCAGCCGATGCGCCCTCTCCCCTTGTGGGAGAGGGCATCTCCGCCGCTAGCCACACCCTCACCCGAGTGAGGGATCCTCTCTCCGCACCGTCGCCGCCGAGAGAACCCCTCACCCGGCTTCGCTTCGCGAAGCCACCCTCTCCCACAAGGGGAGAGGGTGCACCGTCATCGCTTCTGCATTTTGCGCGGGCATCGACATGAACACCGCCTTCCTCATCCAGCTCCTGGTCAACGGCCTCGTGGTCGGCACGCTCTATGGCGTGGTCGCGATGTCGTTCGTGCTGATCTACAAGGCGACGCAGGTCGTCAACTTCGCGCAAGGTGAACTGCTGCTGGTCGGCGCCTGGGTGTGCTGGGCGCTGCTTGCGAAGTACCAGGTGCCGTTCTGGATCGGCATGCCGATGACGCTGGTGTTCATGTTCGTATTCGGCATCGCGATCCAGGTCCTGATCCTGAGACCGATGATCGGCGAACCCATCATCTCGGTGATCATGGTGACGATCGGCCTCTCGACCGTGCTCCAGGCCACGCTGAAATGGATGTTCGGCGTCAATCCGCAACCGTTCCCGCGCGTGTTCGAGAGCCAGTCGGTCAGCCTGCTCGGGCTTCAGATCCAGACCGTCTATGTCATGAGCCTCGTGGTCTCGGTCGCGATGATGATCGGCATGGCCTGGTTCTTCCGCGCCTCCAAATACGGCCTCGCGATGCGCGCCACCGCGTTCAACCAGCAGGTCGCGCAGTCGCTCGGCATCTCCGTCAAGAGCGTGTTCGCGATGGCGTGGGCGATCTCCGCGACAGTGTCGGCGGTCGCGGGCGTGGTGGTCGCCGTCGTCAACGGCGTGTCCTCGGGACTTGCGGCCTACGGCATCAAGGTGTTCCCGGCGGCGATCCTCGGCGGGCTCGATTCCGTCGGCGGCGCCGTGCTCGGCGGCATCATCATCGGCTTGCTCGAGAACATCGCGCAATATGTCGACAGCGAGTATCTGCACTGGGGCAATCTCTACGAGATCGCACCGTTCTACGTCCTCATCATCGTGCTGATGATCAAGCCCTACGGCCTGTTCGGCACCCACGACATCGAGCGGATCTGATCCATGGCCGGCCCTGCCCTCATCCCTGCTGGTGATTTCCGCACCTCCTACGCGGCGGACACCACGATCTTCCCGACCACGACCAGCCGCAACTTTGCGATCATCGGCGTGCTGTTGCTCTGCCTCGTGCCGCAACTCCTTGGCGGGTACTGGCTCAGCATCCTGATCCAGATCGGCATCTTCTCGATCGCGGCGCTCGGCCTCAACATCCTGGTCGGCTTCACCGGCCAGATCTCGATCGGCCATGCCGCCTTTTTCCTGCTCGGCGCCTTCACTTCGGCCTACATCTCCAACAACGCGCCGATCCCGGTGTTCTTCGCGATCCCGCTTGCGGGCGTCGTCACCGCGCTGGTCGGGCTGATCTTCGGCATCCCGGCGGCGCGACTGAAGGGGCTCTACCTCGTCATCGCAACGCTGGCGGCGCAATACATCCTGCTCGACTTCTTCTCCCGCGCAGAGTGGTTCACCGGGGGCTCGGTGCCCGCCAGCGCCAATCCGTTCTCGATCTTCGGCTTCACGCTGCGCGGCGACAGACAGTATTTCTATGTCGTGCTGGCCTATGTGGTCGCGAGCTACGTCCTCGTCACCAATCTGATGCGCACGCGCGACGGCCGCGCGCTGGTGGCGATCCGCGACCATTATCTCTCTGCCGAGATCATGGGCATCAACCTCACCAAATACCGCACGCTGTCGTTTGGGCTGGCCGCCTTCTTCGCCGGCATCGCCGGTGCGCTCTATGCCCACTACCAGCTCGTGGTCTCGCAGGAGGGTTTCGGTATCGAGCGCTCGATCCTGTTCCTCGCAATGATCATCATCGGCGGCACCGGTTCGATCATGGGCACGCTGATGGGCACCGCCTTCGTGGTGCTGTTGCCTGAGACGATGGAATTCATCAGCCTCTACCTGAAGGGTGGCGCGATCGACAAGGCGCTGTCCCTCAACACCAACATCACCTTCCTGCGCGAGATCGCGATCGGAGTGATCATCATCGCGTTCTTGATGTTCGAGCCGGACGGGCTCGCCCATCGCTGGCGACAGATCAAGGCGTACTGGAAACTCTACCCGTTCTCGCATTGAGCACGGGCAACTCGCTAACCAACTAATAAACAGGAGGAGGCAACCAATGAAGACAAAATCCCTTTTGAGCACTGCATCGCTCGCGCTGGCGATCGCCGCATTCTCGGCCGGCGCGCAGGCGCAGATCGCGATCGGCCATCTCGCCGATTATTCCGGCGGCACCTCCGACGTCGGCACGCCCTACGGCCAGGCCGTCGCCGACACCTTCGCCTGGGTCAACAAGAACGGCGGCGTCGGCGGCAAGCAGCTCAGCGTCGATACCAACGATTACGGCTACCAGGTGCCGCGCGCGATCGCGCTCTACAAGAAATGGTCGGCGCCGGACTCGAAGGTCGCCGCGATCATGGGCTGGGGCACCGCAGACACCGAAGCGCTGACCGGCTTCCTCGCCCAGGACAAGATCCCCGACCTCTCCGGCTCCTATGCCGCAGCCCTCACCGATCCCGAGGGCGTCAGCGGCAAGGCCAAGCCTGCGCCTTATAATTTCTTCTACGGCCCGAGCTATTCGGACTCGCTGCGCGCGATGCTGATGTGGGCGGCCGAGGACTGGAAGGCCAAGGGCAAGCCCGGCAAGCCGAAGTTCGTGCACATGGGCGCCAACCACCCCTATCCGAACGCGCCGAAGGCCGCAGGCGAAGCCATGGCGCAGGAGCTCGGCTTCGAGGTGCTGCCGCCGCTGGTGTTCGCGCTCACACCGGGTGACTACAGCGCGCAGTGCCTGAGCCTGAAATCCTCGGGTGCCAACTACGCCTATCTCGGCAACACCGCGGCTTCCAACATCTCCGTCCTGAAGGCTTGCAAGACCGCCGGCGTCGAGATTCAGTTCCTCGGCAATGTCTGGGGCATGGACGAGAACGCCGCCAAGACCGCCGGCGATGCCGCCAACGGCGTGATCTTCCCGCTGCGCACCGCAGTGAGCTGGGGCGGCGATGCGCCCGGCATGAAGACGGTGATGGAGATCTCCAAGATGTCCGACCCCACCGGCAAGGTCTACCGGCCCGTGCATTACATCGCGGCGGTCTGCTCGGCGCTCTACATGAGGGAGGCGCTCGACTGGGCTGCCAAGAACGGCGGGGCGACCGGCGAGAACGTCGCCAAGGGCTTCTACCAGAAGAAGGACTGGGTGCCGGCCGGAATGGACGGCGTCTGCAATGCCTCGACCTGGACCGACAAGGACCACCGCGGCACGCTGAAGGTCGACCTCTATCGCACCAAGATCGCGGGTGCGACCGACGGCGACCTCAATGATCTCATGGCCAAGGGCACGATCAAGCTCGAGAAGGTCAAGACCGTCGAGCTGCCGCGCAAGCCGGAATTGCTGGGGTGGTGAGCGCTATCTCCGACGTCATGGCCGGGCTTGTCCCGGCCATCCACGTCTGACCACTCGGCATGAAGAACGTGGATGCGCGGGACAAGCCCGAGCATGACGACAGTAGCAGATTGGCGGCATACCCAATGACCGAAATCATCGATGCAACACGGTCCTCCCCGACCGTCGTGCCCGCACCGCCCCTCCTCGCCGTCCGCAACATCGAGGTCGTCTATGACGACGTCATCCTGGTGCTGCGCGGCCTCAGCCTCGACGTGCCCAAGGGCGCGATCGTGGCGCTGCTCGGGGCCAACGGTGCCGGCAAGTCGACGACGCTGAAGGCGATCTCGGGGCTGCTCAAGACCGAGGACGGCGAGGTCACTCGCGGCGAGATCCTGTTCGAGGGCTCCGCTATCGCCGGCGTCGATCCCGACAAGATCGTGCGTCGCGGCATCTTCCAGGTGATGGAGGGCCGGCGCATCGTCGCCGACATGACGTCGCTCGAAAACCTCAAGCTCGGCGCCTTCACCCGCAGGGATCGCGAGGTCGATGCCGATCTCGACATGGTCTTCAACTATTTCCCGCGCCTGAAGGAGCGCACCGGCCTTGCCGGTTATCTCTCAGGCGGCGAGCAGCAGATGCTTGCGATCGGCCGCGCTCTGATGGCGCGCCCGAAGATGATCTTGATGGACGAGCCCTCGATGGGCCTGTCGCCGCTGCTGGTGAAAGAGGTGTTCTCGATTATCCAGAAGATCAACCGCGACCTCGGCGTCACCATCCTGCTGGTCGAGCAGAACGCCCGCGCCGCGCTGTCGGTTGCGAGCCACGGCTACATCATGGAACAGGGCAAGGTCGTGCTCGACGGCACCGCGGACGAACTGCGCGACAACGAGGACGTCAAGGAGTTCTACCTCGGCGGCGCCGGCGATCAGCGCAAGAGCTTCAAGAACCTCAAGAGTTTCAAGCGGCGCAAACGGTGGCTGTGAAACTCAGCTCAGCACCTGCTCCGCTTCCGTGACTGCGCAGAGAACATGATAGAACGACGACGCAGGAATGGTGTCGACCAGCGATTTGCCGTCGCGATCGAACTGGTCGTACCAGCCGCCCTTCACGGGATGGCTGAGATAATGCCGTTCGAGCCGCACCAGCGCCGCGCGCGCCTCGTCCGCAGCGCCCGCCTCGCCGGACTCGGCCTGCGCGATCCACGCCTTGGCCATCTCGGTCTGCGGCCACAGCCGGCGCGTGCTGCGACGGATGTTGCCGCTGGCATCGCCCTCGTCGACCAGGCACCCCGTGGCCTCGTCGCGATAGCGCAGCGCGGTCGCGAGCAGTTCGGCGCGACGCTCTCCGGTCGGGCATCCCGTGATGCGTTCAAACCCTTTCAGCAGCCAGACCCACTCGGCCTGATGGCCGGGCTCGACGCTGACCGGCTCGATCTTGGACCAGTCCTCCTCGAAATACTCCGTCAGGATCCGCTTCTGCTTGTCGTAGAGATTGGCGAGGAACAGCGCGAAGAACTCGCCGGCGCGGTTCTGGAACGACAGGTCGTGGGTCGCATCGAAGCACGCGATCATCGCCTCGAACAGATGCATGTGCGGGTTCTGCCGGCGCGGCAGCGAGACCGGCAGGCCTTCATGCACGCCGCCATGCGGCGAGCGCAGATGGCCGTCGAGGAAGGCGAGCAGCGCATCGATCTCGGCGCGAATTTGCGCATCCTGGTCGAGCCCGTAGACGGCCGCGAGCGCAAACAGGATGAAGGCGTGGTCGTAAGCATCGCGTCGGCCGTCCAGCACGGCGCCGTCCGGCGTCAGCCGGTGCACGTAGCCGGGCCGGCCGTCGGGCGCCTTCGCTTTGCTGAGCAGATGCTCCAGCCCCTTCAGCGCGATGGCGCGCCCCCCAGGGTACCAGCCCATCTGCGCCGCCTTGGCGTAACAATAGATCTGGCGCGCCTGCACGAGCACGCGCCGCGGTGCGGCCGCATCGGCCGTGCCGTCACGGTGCAGCCGGTCGATGAAACCGCCTGCCGCATCGTCCCAGCCGACGGACGACCACAGCGGCAGCGCCTCGTCGATCATGCGGCGCTTCAGGCGCGCGACGACGTCCGCCGCCTCGTCCGCCGCAATGATGCCTTCGTCCGCCATCGCGTCCTCTCCACGCCTCGACACTGGCCGTCTGATACCCATGCCGGCGGCGGCGTGCAACGGATGCCAACCCGGAAAGACCAGCCATGACCGCCCATTACGACGCCCGCGAGACGCGCGAACCGGCCGTGCGCGAGGCGGAGCTGTTCTCCCGCCTGCCGGACGTGCTGTGCGGCGCGATGGCCGCGCCCGCCTATGCCGAACGGCTGAAGGGCATAGATCCGGCCGCAGTGACCTCCAGGGCGGCGCTGGCGGGCCTGCCGGTGCTGCGCAAATCGGAGCTCCCCACCCTGCACAAGGCCTCTGCGCCCTTCGGTGGCTTCGTGCCGGCAGCCCCGGGATCGTTCGCCCGCCTCTTCACCTCTCCCGGTCCGATCTTCGAGCCTGAAGGGCGGCAGGCCGATCCCTGGCGCGGTGCGCGGGCGCTGTTCGCGGCCGGGTTCCGCCCCGATGACATCGTGCTCAACACCTTCAGCTACCACCTCACCCCCGGCGGCTTTATCTTCGATGCCTCGGCGCGCGCGCTCGGCTGCGCGGTGATCCCGGCCGGCCCCGGCAATACCGAGCAGCAATTCGAGCTGATCGAGGCCTACCGTCCGGTCGGCTACAGCGGCACGCCGGACTTCCTGAAGATCCTGCTCGATGCCGCCGCAAGCTCGGGGCGCGACGTCTCATCGATCAAGCGCGCGCTGGTCTCGGGTGCGGCCTTCCCACCCTCGCTCCAGGCCGAAATCAAGGCGCGCGGCATCGACGCCTACCAGGCCTTCGGCACCGCCGACCTCGGCCTCATCGCCTTCGAGACCGAGGCGCGTGAGGGCATGGTCGTGAACGAGGATCTGATCATGGAGATCGTCAGGCCCGGCACCGGCGATCCCGTCGCGCCGGGCGACGTCGGCGAGATCGTAGTGACCTCGCTCGATCCGCACCATCCCTGGATCCGTCTCGCGCTCGGCGACCTTACCGCGGTGATGCCGGGTCCGAGCAAATGCGGCCGCACCAACATGCGCATCAAAGGCTGGATGGGCCGCGCCGACCAGACCACCAAGGTCAAGGGCATGTTCGTCCGACCGGAGCAGGTCGCCGAGATCGGCAAGCGCCATGCCGCGCTCGGCCGCCTGCGCCTCGTCGTCATGCGCCAGGGCGAGGCCGATGCGATGACGCTGCGAGCAGAAACTGCGGCCGCGAGCGACGCCCTGCGCGAGGAAATTGCAGGCACCTTGCGCGCGGTGACGAAACTCGGCGGCAATGTCGAACTGGTCAGCCCGGGCGCGCTGCCGAACGACGGCAAGGTGATCGCGGACGAGCGTTAAGTGCTTACACCCCAATTCCCTGGTATTAGGGAATTCTGCGCGAAATCGGTGCAAATCGGCAGGCCCGACGACATATGCTCTCGCGGTCCCTCGCTGGCATGGACGCGCGTCGGTCGTTGTTGGCGGCAGGGATATTAAGGCACGTGGAATCTAAGCCGTAGTGCGCGCTCCTCGGTTAGGCATAGGAACGGCCTGTCAGAGTGGCCGCTAGGCAATTCCTGTACATTCGCCTCTCAAGCGCATCGTCACAGGACGAGCGTCGTCGATGACAAACCCGTCGAACTCACCGTTGTGCCGATCATAGTGACAGTTGCGATTGTCGCCCTTATTTCGTGGCGCGTCCAAAAATTGCTGAGATTGCGGGGCCGATCGGACGCCCCCAACAAAGGCTGTCATTCCATCCGCTCGCATCAGGAGGCGCGCGCTACTCTCCGGGCGATTCGGTGCTCAGATTCGCCCCTTCGACAGAGACCCGCGTATTCCCGCTCCCAAGGCGTATTTTGTTTTCCAAATACTCCCGAACCCAAGCGTACGTTGCGATCAGCGGACTCAGAACTCAAGTGAAAGGCACCGGGTCGATGAACGCCCGCGGCCTGAAGCAACGGAAAGGTAATCGCGGACTACAGCTCCGCCAACAGATTCGGGTCCTTGACAAACCACTTGTGAGGAGAGACTACAACTTATCAGGGGCGGCAGATGACAGCGACAATGTTTCGCCCGGCAGTCTTTTTCGACCGCGATGGCGTACTCAATCACGATCACGGTTATGTCTTCGAGGCAAGCAAGTTCGCGTGGAAAGACGGCGCCCGTGAAGCGGTCAAGCTCGTCAACGACGCGGGCTATTTTGCCTTTGTCGTCACCAACCAGTCGGGTGTGGCCCGCGGATTCTTCGAGGAGAGCGACGTCCAAACTCTCCATCGCTGGATCACAAAGGAGCTGGCAGTGATCGGCGCGCACATCGACGCATTTGAATACTGTCCCGACCATCCCGAAGCCGCTATCGAGCGCTATCGACGCGTAAGCGACCGTCGCAAGCCCGCCCCTGGCATGATTACCGACCTCCTCAAGCGCTTTCCCGTGGTTGCGGACAGAAGCATCCTGATCGGCGACAAGCCAAGCGACCTGGAGGCGGCCGAAGCTGCGGGCATCCAGGGCCTATTGTTTCAGAACGGAAACCTCGAGGCGTTCGTGCGGCAAGCGCTCTCCTTGCGTTGAGCGTGGGTGGTCCAACTCAGGCGCAGACTTAGGAACGACATCAGCCAGCGGCGTGTCGTGCGAGTTGGAAGAACGAACTTCTAACGAAGCTGCTGGAAGTCGTGGGCCACGTGCCGAAACAGTGGTGCGCGATTGTGCGCCCCCTAGTCGGGCCGCTCAAACGGGTGGCGATCGATCAATTCTTGAGATCTATCGCTTCTCAGCAACTGACAAGTAAGCCTCATGAGCGCGCCGAATTCCATCCTCGAGCGAGGTCGTCGCGCGCCAGCCGAGCTTGGCGAGCCGGCTGACGTCGAGCAGCTTGCGCGGCGTTCCGTCGGGACGCGAGGTGTCGAAACTGATCTCGCCGCCGTAACCGACGATGTCGGCTACGACCCGCGCGAACTCGGCGATGGTGATGTCCTCGCCGGTACCGATGTTGACCAGCTCTGCGCTCGAATAGGTCTTCATCAGGTGCACGCAGGCATCCGCCATGTCGTCGACATAGAGGAACTCGCGCCGCGGCGTGCCGGTGCCCCACACGATGACGCTCTTTGCGCCTGCGACTTTCGCCTCATGGAAGCGGCGGATCAACGCGGCGACGACATGGCTCAATTCAGGGTGATAATTGTCGCCGGGGCCGTACAGATTGGTCGGCATCACGCTGATGAAGTCGCTGCCATACTGGCTGCGATAGGCTTCCGCCATCTTGATGCCGGCGATCTTGGCAATCGCATAGGGCTCGTTGGTAGGCTCCAGCGGGCCGGTGAGCACGGAATCCTCGCGCAAGGGCTGCGGCGCCAGCTTCGGATAGATGCAGGACGAGCCCAGAAACATTAGCTTCTCGGCGCCGTTGAGATGCGCGGCCTGGATCACGTTCGCGGCAATCGCGATGTTGTCGTAGATGAACTCAGCGCGCAGCGTGTCGTTGGCGACGATGCCGCCGACCTTGGCCGCGGCGAGGAAGATCACTTGCGGCCGCGCTTTCGCGAACCAGTCGAACACAGCGGCCTGGTTGCAGAGATCGACCTCGCGCCGGTCGACCGTGACGAGCCGCACGTCCTCCCGCGCCAGCCGGCGCAGCAGTGCGGCTCCGACCATGCCGCGATGGCCGGCGACGTAGACGCTCTTGCCCTTCAGCTCAAACGGTGCGTTTGCCACTGGCCGCATCCCGTTTTGCCTCCGCCAGGTCGCTTGCCATCATCTCCTCGACGAGCTGGGCAAAGCTGCGCTTCGGCGTCCAGCCGAGCACCTCGCGCGCCTTGCTGGCGTCGCCGACCAAGAGATCGACCTCGGTCGGACGGAAATAGGTCGGATCGATCTTCACCACGGTCTTGCCGCTCGTCTCATCGACGCCGGTCTCCTCGACGCCCTTGCCGCGCCAGGCGATGCGGCGGCCGACATGGGCAAAGGACAGCTCGACCATCTCGCGCACCGAGCGCATCTCGCCGGTCGCGAGCACGAAGTCGTCGGGCTTGTCGGCCTGCAGGATCCTGTGCATGCCCTCGACATAGTCCCTGGCATGACCCCAGTCGCGCTTGGCTTCGAGATTGCCGAGATAGAGCGTCTGTTCCAGCCCGACCTCGATACGCGCGACGCCACGGGTGATCTTGCGGGTCACGAAGGTCTCGCCGCGGATCGGGCTCTCATGGTTGAACAGGATGCCGTTCGACGCGAACATGCCGTAGGCTTCGCGGTAGTTCACCGTGATCCAGTAGCCGTAGAGTTTTGCGACGCCATAGGGCGAGCGCGGATAGAACGGCGTCGTCTCCTTCTGCGGGATCTCCTGCACCAGGCCGTAGAGCTCGGAGGTCGAGGCCTGGTAGAACCGCGTCTCCTTTTCCATGCCGAGGATGCGGATCGCTTCCAGGAGGCGCAGCACGCCGATCGCGTCGGCGTTGGCGGTGTATTCCGGGCTCTCGAAGCTGACGGCGACGTGGCTCTGGGCGGCGAGATTGTAGATCTCGGTCGGCCGGATCTGCTGCACCAGCCGGATCAGATTGGTCGAGTCCGTCATGTCGCCATAGTGCATCAGGAACGGCACGTTGCCGACATGCGGGTCCTGATAGAGGTGATCGACGCGCGCGGTGTTGAACGAGGACGAGCGCCGCTTGATGCCGTGCACGACATAGCCGAGCGACAGCAAATATTCGGCGAGATAGGCGCCGTCCTGACCGGTCACGCCGGTGATTAAAGCCACCCGCTTCGTCATACTATCCTTGTCCCCAAATTCGAGCGAGTGCGTACCGATCAATACCGCTGATACCATTTGAACATTGCGGCCGCCTCGTCAAGGTCGGGTCACCGCGGCAACAAACGCGAGTTCCGAAAGAGTGAACTAACGAAGACTAAAACGTTGACGGCCGCATCGCGCAAACGGAGTATTAATCTCTTGATACACTTATAAGTTTATTCGTAGGCACATGGCAACATGTTCCCCAACCAGCTAGAATATGTTCCCAAACCAGCTAGATAGCTCGCCAAAGTATTTCGTGAATCGCCGGAATGGGCCCGCTAAGACGCCGTCACACAACCGACCGCCTAGCAAGCTGACTGCTAGGAAAATCAGCGCTGGTGTGCCGCTTAAATAATTGTCTTTAACGGGCCCGCTCTATCATTCAATTGGAGAAGGAGCTCTCTGAGAGCGGTGTCAGTTACACGGTTGGGAATCAACGGAAGGACTTCTCCGCGTAGCGAATCGTTTGAATGTGATTTAGCCCTGCGGGCTTCTCGACCGTTGATGGAACATTGGATTTCGGATTGACCCCTGTTTGGTGCTGCAACCGAACCACCGGTAAATAACGAAGTCCGAGATGAGCGAATTAATGACGCGTCTTTCGCATCTCACCTTGCGCAATTTCCTGATCGCGCTCCACGACCTGCTGGCGACCACGGCGGCGCTGTTCGCAGCGTTCTACCTGCGTTTCGAGGGGGGCCACGGCTTCTTCGACCGCCTGCCGCTGCTATTCCAGATCCTGCCCTACTTCCTCGCCTTCAGCATGGTCGTGTTCTTCGTCTTCAACCTGACCACGACGAAATGGCGCTTCATCTCGCTGCCTGACGCTCTGAACATCATCCGCGTCGCGACCGTGCTGACGGTTGCCCTCCTGGCGCTCGACTACATCTTCGTCGCCCCCAACGTCCGCGGCGCCTTCTTCATCGGCAAGGTGACGATCGTCCTCTACTGGTTCCTTGAGATAACGTTCCTCACTGCGTTGCGCATAGCCTACCGGCACTTCCGCTATACGCGCGTGCGGCGTCGTGCCAAGGGCCAGAATGCCGCGCCGACACTGCTGATCGGCCGCGCCGCGGATGCCGAGGTGCTGCTGCGCGGCATTGAGAGCGGCGCGATCAAGCGCATCTGGCCGGTCGGCGTCTTGTCGCCGTCGAGTGCAGATAGCGGCCAGTTGATCCGCAATGTGCCGGTGCTGGGCGGTATTGACGACATTGAGGACGTCATTAGTGATTTCGCCAAACGCGACAAGCCGATCGCACGCCTGGTGATGACGCCGTCCGCGTTCGAGCCGGACGCTCATCCGGAATCGATCCTGATGCGCGCGCGCAAGTTAGGGGTGATCGTCAATCGCATGCCCTCGCTGGAGAGCGGCGATACGCCGCGCCTCACGGCCGTCGCGGTCGAGGACCTCCTGCTGCGGCCGAGCGAGACAATCGACTATGCGCGCCTCGAATCCCTGATTAGGGGCAAGGCGGTGATCGTCACCGGCGGCGGCGGCTCAATCGGCTCCGAGATCTGCGAGCGCGTCGTCGCCTTCGGCGCCGCGCGCCTCCTGATCGTGGAAAATTCCGAGCCGGCGCTCTACGCGGTCACGGAAGCGCTCGCTGCGCACGGCACGGCGGCCGCGATCGAGGGGCGGATCGCCGACATTCGCGACCGCGAGCGCATCATCCGCCTGATGGCGGAGTTCAAGCCGGACATCGTGTTCCATGCCGCCGCGCTCAAGCACGTGCCGATCCTGGAGCGCGACTGGAGCGAGGGCGTCAAGACCAACATCTTCGGCTCGATCAACGTTGCCGATGCGGCGCGCGGCGCCGGCGCCGAAGCCATGGTGATGATCTCGACCGACAAGGCGATCGAGCCGGTGTCGATGCTCGGCCTCACCAAGCGCTTCGCCGAGATGTACTGCCAGGCGCTCGACCACGATCTCGCCGCAGGTACCGGTAGTGTCAGGTCGCCGATGCGATTGATCTCGGTCCGGTTCGGCAACGTGCTGGCATCGAACGGCTCGGTGGTGCCGAAGTTCAAGGCCCAGATCGAGGCCGGCGGCCCCGTGACGGTGACGCATCCCGACATGGTCCGCTACTTCATGACCATCCGCGAAGCCTGCGATCTCGTCATCACGGCGGCAACGCATGCGCTCGGAACGCAGCGTCCCGACGTCTCGGTCTACGTGCTCAACATGGGCCAACCGGTGAAGATCGTCGATCTCGCCGAGCGCATGATCCGCCTCTCGGGCCTCCAGCCCGGCTACGACATCGAGATCGTGTTCACGGGCATGCGGCCGGGCGAGCGCCTGCACGAGATCCTGTTCGCCTCCGAGGAGCCGACCCGCGAGATCGGTGTCGCCGGCATTATGGCCGCGCAGCCGAACGAGCCGCCGATGCAGACGCTGCGCAAATGGATCGCGGCGCTGGAGCAGGCGATCGCGCGGGACGATCGGGCCACGATCAAGACCATCCTGAAGGATGCGGTTCCGGAATTCGGGTCGACCGCGGCTTGACCATGCATTCTCAAGGCAAGATCGTCGTCGCGAGCCAGCATTACCCGCCTGATCCGAGCACGACCGCGGCGATCATGGCCGAGATCGCCTGCCGCGTCGCCGTCGACCACGAGGTCATCGTGCTGTCGGGCTCGCCCGGCGAATTGCCGGCCTCGCAAACCGGCCCGGGCAAGCCGCGCGTGATTGCCATCAAGAACCGGATGGCGGGAAAGACCGCGCTGGTGCGGCGTGGATGGTCCGAGCTGCTGTTTGCGGCGCGCACGTTCTTCGCGCTGATCCGGGAGCTTAGGGCAGGTGACGTCGTGCTCACTGTCACCGCGCCGTTCATGCTGCCATATGCGGTCGCGGCGGCAGCAAGGCTGAGGGGGGCGCGCTCGGCGCTGATCATGCACGACCTCTTCCCCGATGTTCTCGTGATGGCGGAAATCCTGAAGCCCGGCTCGTTGGTGACGCGGACGATGCGCGCGGCCAACAGCCTGATGTTCCGCGCGCTCAATGCCGTCATCACCATCGGCCGCGATGCGGAGCCGCCGCTCTTGAGCTATTCCGGCATGACGCGGAACAAGATCCGCTTTATCCCGAACTGGGCGACGCTCGTACCCGCGGCACGTCCCCTGGCGCCGGACAATCCGTTCCGCAAAGCGCTTTCCGCGCGATTCATTGTCGGCCTGTCGGGCAATCTCGGCTTCACCCATGATCCGGAGATCGTGTTCGAGGCGGCACGCCTTTTGAAAAACGAACCGGACATCCACTTCCTGCTATCCGGCTGGGGCATCGGCTTCGAGCGGCTGAAGCAGTTGCAGGCTGAAGCGAACTTGCCCAATGTGTCCTTCGTGGCGCGGGTCGCGGATGCCGAGCTCGAGGCGTTCCTGGCGGCTGCCAATCTCTGGATCATTCCGTACCGGAAGGACGTGGCGGGGGTGTCGGTGCCGAGCCGCTTCTACAATCTGCTGGCAGTCGGCCGTCCCGTGGCGCTGGTCTCCGAGCCGGAGGCCGAGGCTGCGTTGACGGTGGTGGAGAACGGGCTCGGCTGGGTCGTGACGCCGGGCCGCACTGATCAGCTCGCCGACGCAATCCGCGCGGCATCTCGTTGCGACGCCGCCGCTATGGCCGAACGCGCAGTGAAGGCGGCAGCGAAATTCGACCGGACGACCGCGATGAACGCCTATGCCGGGCTGATCGACGAATTGTTGCGCAACCCCGATCTGGCGGAGCGACAATAAGCCACCACGCCCCTTCGCCAGAAGAATGCTGCGACATCTAGAGCAAAATTGGAGCGCAGCGCCAAGGTCGCTAAGGTCAAACCTGCCTTTGCTGGAGGAGCTCAGCTCGATGGCCCGACGGCTAGCCGCAATCCCTCGGTCATGCTGAGCGGTGGCGCCCAGCCGGTCGACAGCGTGGCGGACATATCAACTTCCATGGAGCCCAACAGGCTGTGGCGTAGCTCCGGCCGCATCGCCCTGAGAGCAAGTGCCAGCACCATCGAGGGAACCGGTAACAGGATGGCGGTCCGGTCCATCGCCTCGCCAATCCGGCGAACGAAAGCGGGGGTCGAGATCTGCTCGTCATCAGCAACCAGATAGACCCGGTACGCAGGCACCGCCTGTAGAGCGACCAGATGCGCGACAAAGGACGCGAGATTCTGCACGCTGACGAACGCCCGCTTGTTATCGACGAGGCCAAGTGGAAGCGGGATCCGCCGTCCGATCACGCCGACGAGGTAACGAAAATTGCCGAGCGCATCGCGCCCATACACCAACGGCGGACGCACCACAGCCACCCGCATCTTGGATTGGGCTGCCAGGCGCTGCAGGGCAGCCTCCGCCGCCGCCTTGGACTGTCCGTAGACGCCGCGCGGCATCACTGCGTCATCCGGCTTGAACGCCCCTCGCCCATCGGTCGAGCTTCCGTTGACCAAGATCGTGCTCAGAAACACGAACGTGGACACCCCCGCCCGCGCGGCGGCATGGGCCAGTTGGATCGTGCCCTGCGTATTCACCGCGTCGTACAGCTCAGCGGCGTGCTCTTCATTGGGCTGGTGCACCCGAGCGGCCAGATGGACCACCGCGTCCACTCCCGCGAGCGCAGCGTCCCAATCGGTGGTCGGTCCGATCGAACCGACCACGACATCGTTCTCTCCGGCCCGGCCGGCCCGTAGCGCCCGGCGCACGCGATAGCCGCGGCTCTCAAGCAACGGGACGAGATTGCGTCCGACAAATCCGGTTGCGCCGGTGACGAGGACGACCGGTTGATTCATGGCGGTGCGCGCTCCAGCAGACCCAGTCCATATCAATGCGCTCGAACGACCCGTTTAATGGTCGAGGAGAAGCTCTCGGCGAACTCCCGCACCCGCCCGCCCAACTGATCGTTCATCTCGCGCACCACAAACGCGGGGTACGTGAAATCCTGCAAATGGGCGGCGAGCGCTGCGGCATCGTCGGCGCCAAAATAGCACGCGCGCTCTCCAGCCTGCTCACGGTGCACGTCGATATCTGACAGCATCATCGGCACGCCGAACGATTTTGCTTCCTCTACCGTGGTGCTCCAGCCCTCGAAGCGAGATGGATTAATCAGCGCTGCGCTGGAACGCAGAAGGGCATAGACTTCGGCGAGCGGAATCATGCCGAGGTAGCGGAACTGCTGTGCCAGGCCGCGGTCTGCCGCTTCACGCACGATTTGATCGAGATATTCCGGATCATTCGGATCACCGCCGCCGGATGCAGCGACAACCGGATGGACGCCTCGCTGCGCAAGCAACGAAAGCGCGTCTAGGACAATCCTGTGGTTCTTGTGGCGCCAGAACTGGTTGGGGATATAGAAGTACGTTCTCGGCAGATCGTACTTCTGGAGCACTTCTACCGGATCCAGCTTGAGCAATTCGGCCGAAGGCTCGCTGGCGAACCTCACGACGGCGGTTCGGCCCTTGGTGCGCGGATAGTAGGAAAGACAATGGCGTTCGGCGCTGCGGCTGCTCAGAATGATGGTGCGGCCGGACAGGACCTGCAGCTGAAAACCCATTTCACGCCGGCGCCTCGCCTTGTTCGAGAACAGATGTGGCAGCTGCCGATGCTGCAGGTCGGGGACCCAGGCCACTGTCGGATAGGGAGAGCTCCATCCGAAGAAGCGGGCGTTCTCCCAGACCGCATCGATCTTGTTGCTGCGAAAGCTGGATATCGCACCGCGATCTTGGGCGAACATGGTCGGCAGCAATGACGTCAGCGCGGGGCGATCGAAATGCGCTGAGCAAACGATCTCAACAGCCGGGACCTGTCGCATTGGTTCAAGTTCGCCGGCGTCGTGACCTTCGGCCGCGAACACCACGGGCGTAATGGCCTCCGGGCAATAGTTTGCAAGCGCATTGAACAAATTGAGCTGGTAGTTGTAACCGCCCGCCCAAGCCTTGCGAGATATCAAGGTGAAAGCGAGCCGGATCGGGCGAGCGACGCTCAATGGGCTTGTCCTTTGTACCAGCTCACATACTGGGCGATGCCCTCCTGGACTGGGATGCGCCAGTTGAACGGCAAGGCGGCGAGTTGCCGGGCGTCGGCGACCAGACTGAACGGATCGCCCGCGCGCACCGTGCCGGAAAACCTCACCGCGATATTGCCGCCCCAAGCTTTCGTCACCAAACGGGCAATCTCCGCGACGCTGGTCGCGATGCCGCTGCCGCCATTCAGCAACTTCAGGGACTCCCCATCAACCCTCGCCAGCCATGCAACCAACTGCACGACATCCCTGACATCAGTCCAATCGCGCGCCTCGTTGCCGGTGCCGCCGAGCACGAGCTCCCGCTGGCCTCGCCCGAGCCGCAAGCAAAGGTCCCACAACAGCTGCTTGCGCAAAGAGGGACCATAGACCGAAAACAAGCGGACGATGATGGCGCGAATGCCGAACGAATCTGCGTAACTGCGGCAGAGCTGCTCCATGATCAGCTTGTGATGACCATAAGGAGACATCGGTTGCGTGGTGACCTGCTCCGAGATCGCGCCAACATGCTGCGCACCGTACACCGCGGCGCTGGAGGCGACGATTAGCCGGCAGTCGCGCGCGGAATGGCGCAGCCATTCTAGCAGGCTCGCCGTCGCGGCAACGGTTCGCGAGAAGTCCTCGTAGGGCTGTTCGATCGAACGCGCGACCGATGAGCCGCCGGCGAGGTGGAAGATGGCGCTCGGTGTGCCACCACGTTGTAGCAAGCCGTCCAGATTTGGCGCGTTGATCTCGCCGTTGATCCAGCCCGTCAGTCCAAGCTGCTGCCGGTCCGAATCATCGATCGCACCGTGGCCCAGACCATACACGCTCTGGCCCTGCCGGGCGAGGTGACCTACGAGGTGACGGCCGATAAAGCCGTTGCCGCCTGTGACCCAGACGCTCATGAGGCGCTCTTGTAACAGACGAAGGAGTAAAGCCGGCCCGGACGATTGTCGAAGCGTCCGGCAAGCGACAACAGATAATCGAACCCTCGCCTTCGGCCGAGTAAAAGCTCAAATAGGGGACGCGCCGGAGTCCGTCGGGAAAGCCGGTCGACAATCGCTGCCCGCAGACTCTCTCGGGTGTAGGGAAAGAGATTGATCGCACTCGCCAGTGGAGTGAGGATTTCGATGCGCGAGAAGCCGGCCTTCTCCAACGCCGCATGGTAGCTTGAAAGCGGATAGGCGCACTCGCCGCCATAGAGCCGGTGGAGGGGGTGCTGCTCCAGGAAACGGGCCAAATCCTCTTCGCGGCTGATGACGTGTTCGCGCAGCCCCAGGAATACGCCCCCAGGGCGCAACACGCGAAACATCTCGCGGCATGCCGCGTTGAGATCACGCGTATGATGAAGTACCGCTCGCGCGAAAACCACGTCGAAGCTGCCGCTCTCGAACGGTAGGACTTCCGAAAACTCCTGTACCACCTCGATGTCAAGCCCAGCATCGCGGCCCAGCTTACGGATTGCTTCAGCGCCGACAATGGCACTGCCATCGGGCTCCAGCGCAGTGACGTCGAACCCTTCCCGCGCCAGCGCATAGCTGGCAATTCCTCGGCCCGCGCCTACGTCAAGCGCCTTGCCGCTGCGGCCCGCGAGCAGCTTGGCGATCTCCTGCCACTCGCCGCTCCGGAAGTATCGCTCCGCTGCATCGGTCAACGGATCGTCGTAATAGGCATCAAGCACCAGTTGGCGCTGATCCGGCTGCTCGCGCAGCCACACCACGGCATCCTCCCAGGTGAGCATCTTCGATTCAGGGGTCATAACAGAAAGCTTTGCAGATCACAGCCCTCCGGTTGAATAATCCTGAACGGAGGGTCGAAGTGAACGGATAACTTTGGCCGGGTTACCGGCCACCAATGAGTAGGGAGGAACATTCCGAGTAACTACAGAGCACGCTCCGATAACTGCTCCTTCGCCAATGATGACTCCTTTCAGGATTGCAGCATTGAAGCCGATCCAGACCTTGCTTCCAATCTCAACCGGCGCGTGAGGGACATTACTCCAATCTTTGCGACCATTTGCCCAATGCCGGACATCGTCCTTGCGGCCTTCCCATTCCAAACTGTGGGAATCATGATCAACGACAGTGATGCCCCACGACATAATCACGTCATCGCCAATATTGATCCTGCGGTAGCAAATGAGATTGCTTCTTCCAATGAAACACCGGCTTCCAATTTGAATCTCTCCGCCAGCCTCTTCGAATGTGATATTGGCGTGAATGATAGATTGGTCAGCGACCCTCAGGCTGTTACCACGCAAACCTCGAATGCGCCTCCGAGCCAACGTCGTGCCAGCCCCCACGGACATTGTCTTAGAAGTCCAGTTGGGCAAGCCAAGGAGAGTACCAATCGTACCGCGAGCAAGCAAGTTCACGTGCTTTCCTTCCTGAGTCGCTCCGCTGTCACTGTTTGCCCAGAGTGGCGCCCTACTTGCCTTCTTTCGGAACAGCGCTGCGGTGGCTCATAACTGCGCGACCAGCTCCTTGAAATCGCGCCATTGCCGACCTTTCGTGTAAATCTGGCTTAGTTCCGACCGACCTCTTGCAGCAATTTCCATAGCTTGCGGCCAATACTCTAGCGCATGGCTGATGGTTGGCACAGCGAGCTCCCAGGAAGCATAGGTTTGAATCGTATCCCCTGGGACCATGCCCGCCGCGTAATTTCCTGCGTCTGACACGAGGAGAGCGCCGCAGCCCATCGCTTCAAAGCACCGCATGTTCCCCCGATCCGTCCCTGCCATATCGACCGCTCCGTTAAAGACGATCTTGGACGCCCCGAGCAGCTCGTACAAGCGCCTCCCGAATACTGGTGGCCGGGCGATGCTAGCCACTGCGCGCGGTCGTCTATGCCTCCCGAGCCCTGGAACCAAGCGGCCGATCGGTGATTCCGCCAGACGGGTTAAGCGGGAAGCATCCAAGTGAAATACAACATCGTGAGCACGTGCCAGTCCGGCCACCTGCTCAAGCGCCTTGGCGCGCCCAGAATGGTGCCGCGAATACCCTCCTACAAAGAGGACATCGATGGATCTCTCTTGTTGACCGTATTCCCGCATCACGGGATCGATTGCGGGGAAGAACAGCTCGGCCCTGCACCCATTGTTGCGCCAGAAATCGAGGATCGATGGGAAATTTCCGACCACTGCGCCATAGGCCGTTAGGTCGACGCTGCCGGAAGGCGCTGCGCGCCAGCAGAGCGTGGTACGTACACAGCCTGGTAGCTTGCGCAAAAAGGCGCTCGGAAAGCGCACTGGATCCAGATTGTAGAAGACATCGGTCTTATGATGCTCGATTTGGGCCAACAGGATGTCTTCGAGCGAGGTATTAGATGCCAGCCCGTTCTCGCGCGCCCAGAAACGCTGCAGCACCTCATCGTCCGCATTGGTAAAAAACGCCTCTTCGAAACCCTCAAGCACCGGTTCAAGGAAATGCAAAGCGGCGAAGCGATCCTTCAAAAAGGCGTCTCGGCGCTCTCGAAAGCTCTTCGATCCGCTAGCCAGCTCATCGAAACGCGGGCGGTAGGATGGATATACGCCGCTGTTTTGAAAGACACGCATCCGTCAGCTTGCCCTCGCAAGAGCCCACTTCATGTTCAGGTACGGCCAGACATGCCCAACCGATTCCCAACTCCACAATTTGCGCTTGGTCAGAAGCTCGACGGCAGAATGCAGTCGCCTTTCATCGACGAGTTCCGCGAACAACGGAACTTTCTTTTCGAGCAAGTCCAAGATCCACGGTGCTAAGGGTCCATTAAGCCATTCAGGCATCGGCGAGTTGAAGCCGACCTTGCGCCGTCCCATCCGGATCGCCTCGGGCATCGCTCCCGCCATGGCCTGGCGCGCCACCATCTTGGTGTAGCCCTGGGACCATTTGCTCTCGTCAGGCAGCGCCATGGTGTAGGTCACCAGCCGCCAATCCATGAACGGCATTCTCACCTCGATGCCATGCGCCATTGAAAGACGGTCGAAGTTCCGCAAGATAGTCGGCAGAACAGTACTGTGAAACATGCGATAAAGCCGGCGGTTGAGCGGCCCCCAGCTCGAAGGGAGTCTGTCGCCTTCCGCTGCGAGGTCGAACGGCTTCGGGAGTGCGCGCAGGCCGCCCCTCAGGAAATATCGTCCCCGCTGCCCCAGTATTGCTGCACGGGAGAGATCCGCAGCCCGTCGCGCGAGTTGCGAATGAAGCATTCCCGCCGCTAGAGCATTCCGGAGCTTGAAAGCCGCGGACTGCCCCTGCTGTAGGTAGGCGCCCATCAGCTCGTCAGCCCCGTGGCCGTCGAGCGAAACAGTGACGCTGTGCTGGCGGAGTTCGCGATAGATCAGCCAGACTGCGCTGGGCAGACTGATATACACGTCGTCATTGTCGTCGATGATGCGGTCAATCTCGTTCAGCGCATCCTTGTCCCCGATCGGGAGCATGGTGGGAGAAATGCCGGCCCATCGCGCCGCTTCCTCGGCCATTGGCCGCTCGTCGTTGGAAGAGCCCGGAAAAATCGCCACGAACGCGTGACGCCAAGACACATTGTCCCGCGGCCCAAGTCCGCTCTTCTCGTGCGCGGCCATCGCACATGCCACGGCCGAGGAATCAAATCCGCCGGACAGGCACGTGCCAATGGGCACATCACTGCGCATGCGCAGCGCAACCGAATCCATGAACAACTCGCGGAATCGCGCGACTCGCTCCGGCTCCGTTCTCGGGACCTCAGGCAGATGGTCAACTGTACGCCACCAGCGCTTGATCTCGAGGCGCCCTTCCCGCAGCCACATGCAATGCCCTGCCTGGAGGCGGCTGACCTCACGCCACAATGTTCGCGTACTTGCTTCGACGCCGAAAGGGTCAACCATCAGCCGCCGGGCGACGTCCGCATCGACGGCGCTGTCAACGAACCTGCTTCGAACCAAGGCGCGCTGCTCTGACGAAAACACGAACCGTGTCCCCGATCTGGCATAGAGCAGCGGCTTCACGCCAAAGCGGTCGCGCGCAAGGAAGAGCTCCCTTGTGACAGTATCGTAGATCGCAAGAGCCCACATGCCGTTGAACTTCTGCAGCATGGCCTCGCCCCAGGCATTCCAGCCAGCGAGAATGACCTCGGTATCCGAGTCGCTGCAAAAAATCGCGCCTGCGCTCTCCAACTCTCGGCGCAGCTCGAGAAAATTATAGATCTCTCCGTTGAATACGATCGTATATCGGCCATCGCTGGACATCATCGGCTGCGAGCCACGGTCGCTGACGTCGATAATCGCCAGCCGCCGATGCCCCAATCCGACCGTGCGATCCGCGCTGAGCCATACACCCGCGCCGTCCGGCCCGCGGTGCGAAAGCAAGTCCGTGAGCCTGCCAAGCTCGTCCGCCGCGACCGGCTTGCCTCCGAAATCGACGATCCCAGCTATGCCGCACATCAGTCCAGGTAACCTATATGGGGAGAACAGAAATCCTTGACGCCAAGCAGCCTCCGGTCTCCTGCAGCCCTCAGCACCAGTTCGTCACCGTAACCATACAAAAGCCCTGAGTGCAATGACACGCAGGTCTTCGCGGCAGCTGGCGCGATATGGGCCGAATTGAGACGCCGCCGCCACCGCTATGAAGATCGCAACGGCGGAGACGCAATACAGGCCGCCGACAACCGGCCAGCTTGCGTGCACGGCAAGCCCGTCCAAACTCATCAGCTGCCCCAACAAGATAGCGGTTCCTATGCCGACGAGCAGCGGCAGCGCCACGAGATGAGCGAACCGCGACCAGATCGAAATCTGCCTGAAGGTGGACTTGAGCAAGAGAGCGGTCGCGACATTCTGAGCCGCTACGCCCACACATGCGCTCCACCCGGCTGCAGACCATCCGAAATAAGGAAGCGCGAGAGCGCTGGTTGTCAAAGTGAAGAACGCTGTCACCAGGGAAATCAGCGCTGTCGACTTCGAACGGCCTTGCGCCAGTAGAAAGAACGCAAATACGTTCACGCCGCAGCCAAGCATGCCGCCGATCGCCAGGACCATCAGCACATGACGCGCACCCGAAGCCAACTCGGGGCCTGCCCATAATGTCAGGAGCGGGCCGGCCGCAGGAACGATCGCGCCGAGCGCGCTTGCAGCAAGCAGGTTCAAGATCCACGACGAGCGAAAGACCAGTTCCGCCTTGCGCTCACACGTCTCGTCCTGCATCCCGCTGAAGAAGGGAAACAAGATCTCGCCGACCTTGAGGATGCCGATGTAGACGGCCTCCTCGAGCCGTTGAGCAACCGAATAAAATCCGACGAATTGAGGTGCCAACATGATTCCGAGCAGGTAACGGTCGGCCTGCGCTGCGATCAGCGCTCCGCCTTGGGCTGCCATTTGCCAGGAGCCCACATGCAAAATTCGGCGAATCGATTCGCGTCGGAGAGCCGGCCAAGCCATCCAACGGCTCGAGGAACGGAGAGCAAGCGCAAGGACGGCCGCCAGGTTCGCCATCAAACCCGCTGCCTGACATGCAATAAAGGTCGAGGGGATCGGACGGCCGGGGAGCAGGACCAGCATCGACACGGTCGCAACCACCGTGCCGAGCATGGCGGCGGCGGATATCCGCGCATAGTCCTGCCGCGCGATCAGGAGGGCGAGCGGAACTGACATCAGACACTGGCAAAGCCACCCGCTTGCACCAAAAGCAAACGCGACGCCGAGATCCTCTCCAGTATTACCGGGCAAGTTGAAAGCGAGTCGCGCTAGCTGCGGCCCTGCGAAGGCAAACGCGAACGATAGCAAGACGCCGACCACGAGCGCCAGGAACATCGCTGTCGCAAACAGCCTGCGCGTATCCCCTATCCGCTCATGTGCAAGCCCGTGAGCCAACTCTCGCGAGGTCGACAACGACAAGGCACTGCTGAAGATCAAGGCGGGCGCCATGCACGCCACAACAAGGGACGCCACACCAAACGCGGGCACACCCAGACGACGCACGGCAAAGGGCAAGATCATCAGGTTCAGCGCGGCGACGACGACGAACGCCGCAACGTTCCAGATCGAATTTCCGACCAGCCGCTTCGCGCCGCCGCCTTGGGTCATCGCGCCACGCGAGCCAGTCGCTCCATCACTGGAAAGACCGGATCCCTTCAATGACTTCCTGTTGCTGAGCAGGTGTTATCTCGGCGAACATCGGCAAGGACAAAATCCGGCTCTGGTCCCGAAATGCATGCGGGAATTCTTCCGGACGATGACCGAAGCGACTGTAGGCCGGCAGAAACGGCAGCGCAGTCGGATAATTGACAGCTGTCTGTATGCCTTTCGACGCGAGGTAAGCTGCCAATTTGTCACGCTGCGGATGCTTGATTGTGTACAGATGGTAGACGTGATCCCGGCCCGGGGCCACTTGGGGGATCTCGATGGCTTCGATCTGGTTGAGGGCGTTGTCGTAGCGCTTCGCCGCCTCCTGACGCGCTTTGGTCCACTCCGCAAGGTGCGGTAGCTTTGCCGACAGAATTGCCGCCTGCAGGCCGTCAAGGCGACTGTTGATCCCTTCGATCTGATGCTGGTGCTTGAGCAGTCCTCCGTGCCGCGCAAGCATGGCAATACGTTCGGCGAGGTCCGGATCCTTCGTAACCACCGCGCCGGCATCGCCCATCGCCCCCAGGTTCTTTCCCGGATAGAACGAATAGGTCGCTGCCTGCCCGAAGGTGCCGATCTGCTGGCCCTTGTAGCGCGCCAGATGCGCCTGCGCGCAGTCCTCGACCACCCATAGCTTCTGCTTGCGCGCGATCGCCATGATCGCGTCCATGTCCGCCGGTTGTCCGTACAGATGCACCGGAATGATGCCCACCGTTCGCGGCGTAATCGCAGCTTCGATCGCCGCCGGATCAATGGTGAAGTTCGCGCCGTCGGTGTCGCAAAAAATCGGCGTTGCGCCGGCATGTGTGATCATCGCCGATGTGCTGATCCACGAATGCGCTGTGGTGATGACCTCGTCGCCGGGCTGCACCTTGAGTGCCGACATTGCAAGATAGAGCGCGTCGGTCCCGTTGGCGCAGGACACGCAATGCTTGATATCGACTGCCTTGGCGAAGTCCCGCTCGAAGGCATCGACGTAGGGTCCGCGAATGAAGGAATTGTCGCGAATTACCGCGGCTATCGCCGCATCAATATCGCCCTTGATGTTTTGATACTGCAGCTGCAGATCCGCGTAGGGTACCAGCATGAATCCACCTTCTAATTCCGGGGCACCAACCGTCGCGCGGGATTTCCGGCATAAGTGCCGGCGGCCGCGATGTCCATGGTGACGACCGAACCCGCCCCGATCACCACATCGTCGGCAATGCGCACCGGCATGATGGTGGCGTTAGAGCCGATCGACACTCGGTTGCCTATCACTGTGTTCCGCCACAACGCCTTGTCGCCGCGAGCCGGGCCGCCGGTGGCGAAGGTATCATTGATGAACATCACGCCGTGACCGACAAAGCAATCCTCGCCGATCGTCACCAGTTCGCAGATGAAGGCGTGCGACTGCACCCGGCTGCGGGCGCCGATGGTAACGCCCTTCTGGACCTCGGTGAAAGGTCCGACAAAACAATCGTCGCCGATCTCACAGTCATAGAGATTGCAGGGTTCGACGATCTTTACCCGGGCGCCGAACGTCACGTCGCGTACTGCGACATGATTTGATTGCGGCTGGTTCACGACGCCATACCGAGGCGGCACAGCCGCGGCGTGAAATGCAGCGGGACTTCCTGCCCGGTCTCGACCGACTCATAGAGCGCGGAGATCAGCTCCAGGCTCTTGCGGCCCTCAAGCCCGTCCACCAGCGCCGCTCGCTGATTGATCAGGCAATCGATGACGTGCTGGTAATAGGCCTGATGGCCGAAGCCGTAGACATTCGGCGGATTGACGGAAAATTTTTCAACCACATCCTTGTCTGACGCAAGCTCGTCGACAAAACGCCAATGCCTGATCTGATTGACCGCAAAGCCAGCGATTTCAACCGTGCCGCCCTCGCCGAGGATCGAAAGCGAGCCTTCGAGGTCGGTCGGGCGGGCCGCGGTGGTCGCCTCGATGATGCCGAGCGCCCCGTTGCGGAATTTCAGCGTTGCGACAGCGGTATCTTCAGTTTCAATCCTGGCAAGCGCAGTAATCGCGCGGGCGTGAACGCTGACGACATCCCCGAAAAACCACTCCAGCATATCGACATGATGGCTGGCCTGGTTGGTGAGCACACCACCGTCCTGAGCCCAGGTTCCGCGCCAGTCGTCCTGATCGTAGTAAGACTGATCGCGACACCAGCGCACCCGAACCGTCCCCAAAATCAATCGGCCGAACCTGCCAGCGTTTAGCGCCTCACGCGCCTTGACGACGGGAACGTTGAAGCGGTTCTGCTTGACAATGAACAGCTTGACGCCTGCTTCATCGCAAGCACGGATCATCGCGTCGGCGTCCTGGAGACGCAACGCCATCGGCTTTTCGACGACGACATGCTTGCCTGCCTTTGCGCAGGCGATCACGTGTTCAGGATGCATTCCGCTCGGGGTCAGGACCGCTACCGCGTCGATATCCTTGCGGGCAAGAAAGTCGTCGATGTCGTAGCTTGCCGGGACGCCGAACTTCGAGGCAACGGCGTCGGCGCGCCTGCGAATTGGGTCGCAAACCGCGACGAGGCGCGCTCCGTCGATATGCCCCCCCCCCAATAGCTCCGAATGGCGCTTGGCAATGCGCCCACAACCAAGCAGACCGAATCTGATCATGAAACTTGTCCTGCTAATCCGAAACGGCTCACCAACGATCGGTTGATCACCCAGTCCACCCCGAAGCCTCGCCAATAACCACGCTTGAATACTAGAAAAAGCGCAAAACAATCAAGAGGGTTGAGTTCCTGTGATAAGTATCGGAAACTGCCCTAGTCTAGTCCAATGAGCAACTCTCATAAAGAACGCCTGTGCCAACTCCGTGAATCCGTTGGGCTACAGGCCCAGCAGGACAATCGTTTGGATCGGGAAACAGCAAGACGGCCTCGGATCTCGGATATCCGGCGTCGCCTGCCCTGAACCGGGGCGCTTGAGCGCATGACCGCCGCGACTCTTCTGCTGGCCGCCTTCTCGATGCTCGGCGCCGCCATTTACCTCGTCAAAAAGACGCGAGGCTTCATCTCCGCCACGTCAATGCTGCTCAGCTTCCTGCTGCTGCTCTATGGCCCCGCCTACCTCGTTTACATGCTTTACTACAATCAGGATTCCCCGATCTATCGGGAGCTGATGAAGACGCCTTACTTTGATGATGCGTCCGCGTCTCTCAATCTCGCGATCGCCATGACGTATCTGGGTTGTATCATCGGGATCGAGTTGATCGATCGATTAGCCCCACGAAGAGCGCTAAAACTGACCCAGACACTGCAAGACTGGAATGCCAATCCACTTCGGAGCGCATCCTCGATCGACGGCTGGTTGATTGCGGTCAATGCGACCCTGATTGCGCTCATGGCCTGGACTTCCATACGGGAGCACCATATCGCCGTCATATTGGGCTTTCTCGAGACGGCCAATTCGCAATCCGCAAAAGGGGAATATCGCCTGCTGCATGCGGGAAGCGCCTCCTATGCCTACCGGGTCGCGCTTACCTCAATCGCTCCCTTTCTCCTGACGTGGAGCTTTCTCGAAGGTCTGATCAAGCGCAATTGGCTATTGCTCGCGACTGCCTGCGTGCTGTTCGGGCTCACACTGCTTGGTCGCCTGGAAACCCTCAGCAAGGTGCCGATAGCTTTGCTGGCGGCACAGATTGGCCTGGCCACGCTGCTTTCCTTTCGTAATCGAAACAGTGTCGGCCTCGGCGTCGCCGCCGCGACTGCGGTTGCCCTTGTGTTTTATCCTCTGGTCGAGCTCTCGATCCCGGAGGCTTCGCGCGCCACATCAGCCACGGAGTTTTTCTTCTGGCGCACGTTCTTCATCTCGAATGAAGTGCTGCTGGAATATTTCAGCGCGATTCCATATTACATCTCGCATACTTGGGGCCTCAACATTCGCGTTGTGGCGATTTTGTTCAACAAGGAATTCACTCCAGCCTACGAACAGGTCTCATTGTTGTGGCGGGGTCAATCCGGCTCGACCAGCAATGCGATGTTCATCGCCGACGCCTGGGCGGATTTTTCCTTTTTTGGCGTCGCCGTGACCAGCATTCTGGCGGGAGCGATCTGTAGAATGATTGACGTCATCTTCGTTGCCGAAGGCAAGTCGCCGATGACAATCGGGCTACTTGGCTGTTCATTTATTGGCATCGTCCAGCTCATGCTCAGCTCGATACAGTCTGCAATGCTAGGCGGGGGATTGGCAAGCATTCCGTTGACGCTGTTTGCATTGATCAAGGCAAGAGATATTCTTCATCGGCGCAGAAAGTAATGGCACGCCAATGCCCGCAGTGAGACCTTGGGTACGGATTAGATGATCGCTGTCCAGAGGCTGCTCCCATTGATCGTCCTGCTGTTCGGATTTATTGCGCTTCCTGAATTTGCGCGTAGCGACGAACCTGTCAGCGGCAATGACATCCGTATCGGAACAATTTTCAGCCACGATGAAGTGACTGAAGGCAGGCTGATTCGGACTCGCGTGATCTCTGAATATTTCAAGAAGATCAACAACGGCGGCGGCATCTCGGGTCGCAAGGTCGTGGTCATCGCATATGACGACGAGGACAACTCGAAGAAGACCCTAGACTTGGCTCGAACGCTCGTCGAAAGGGATCATGTTGCCTGCCTGTTCGACCTGAACGCTAGAGCGAACGAAATTGTCCACCCATATGTGAGATTGAAGAAGATACCTGTTTTGTTTCACTGGGTGCCCAGCTTTCGACAGGCGAAAATACTGGGAAGCTATGTATCCTGGCATTTGCCTGACTCCACTATTGCGATGATCCAACCAGCGAACTCGGAATACACCAGCGGGTTTTATGAAGGTCTGGGCATGGAGCGCGCTCGAACGTCAATTGCGCATGCCGACGAGATAAAGAAACTCGATGAACGCGTGAACCAGGTTGAGCTCGTGAGCATAGGTCGTTCCGGACTGTTTGTTATGTTTGGTCCTGAGACTCTGCAGCTGAAGCTGAGCCGCGATCTTGCCAAGTTGGAGTGGAAGCCTGTTCTTGTCATGAGCGATGCAGCCTTGTCGCTCGACCACGGACGGCTCAATCCTAGTGCACAGATCATCTCGATAGCGAATGAGGGCGCTGTCACTTCACTGGATTCAGCGAAATGGAAGACGTTCAGCCGGGCGCACCTGCCACAGGATGACTGGGATTCCAACGCGGCTGCTTACGGTTACTCCCTGGCGCGATCGATCGAGTTGACACTACGAGACCCGAGCGAGGTGAACCGCTGCAAACTCGATGTCGTGCGCTTTAGCGGTCGCAATTGGGACATAGCAGAGCCCGGAATCCCTTGCGAACCTGAACAACTACGAAAATGATTCAACTTTCCTGTCGGAAGTTCCGTGCTCGCTGCGGTATGGCAAGTACTCAGCAGCCGCCGCTGGCGAATGATTCCTCGACAACACACTGACACCCAAACCGAGAAACAGAAAAAGCGGCAGGTCTCTCCCGATCTGGCCATAACTCATGCTGAGCATGATCATAAATGCGTTTAGCAAAAACGGGAAAAGCATCTCGTCGTCGGAACGGGCCGACTTAGCGAGGGACAAGGGTACCCAGATAATCAACAGCGAAAATGCTATCCCAGCTATCCAGCCAAGCTCAATAATTGTTTGTGCGAGATCATTGTGGGGTGACATACCCTGAAAGCATCCCAAGTTACCAAAAGACATGAATCCAAAACCAAAGAAACCAGCCCGCGGAATGAGATCGAAAGCGTCGGACATCAGTTGCTTTCGAATAGCGACCGAGTTTCTGGTATTTACCTGCTCACAACTGGTTGTGGTCGCTTCGGGATTTCTTGATGCCGCATGGGACGGGGGAAAGATGCCGGCTGAGCCAATGCTGCTTGAGCTAGTTCCCTCGATCGTGTAGCGCAAATAGAGGTCCGCATTGGTGGATCTGGCAATCAAGCCGAGACCCGTTGATGCAACAAGGAGGCCTAACAAGCCCGAGGCAAAGCGCCGCCGATGCTTTGACACCAAGGCACAGAGCGCCGCGCAAGCCATAATCGCCAAAAGTGAGAAACGGACCATCGAGGCAGCAAAGACCGCCGTCGAGATTCCGATCATGGCCACGGCTACGTATCGGGTCCAAGCTCGCCAATTATTTCCCGAAGACAATAATACGATAACACAGATGCCTAGAGAGGTTGAAAAAGCCGTCGTTGCGCTATCAAACCCCAGCACGAACGGCCTTCCCAAGGCGCCACGCTGGGAATCTGAGATGAGATATGGAACCGTCAGGACTGCACCCGCGCAAACGACGGCAGCCGATGTCCAAAAGGAGGTCGCCCGCAGGACGGACAGATCCTCCTTAGCAAGAAAACGTCCAGCAAAATAAGCCGACGCTGCCAGCATCAGCAATACAAATTCCCGAAGGTCTGCATGAACGGGATTGTTGGCAAAAGATGCGCCTGCGCAGACAATCAGAACCAGGAACGGAACATCCAGCGCGGAGAAGCGGAAATCTCTAAAGGAGCCGAAAACCATCATCATAAGGACGGTCAGGCCCAGATATGACGCCGTAAAAGCGCCGAATCCATTCAGGCCCAAAGATCCATATATCAAGACAAATACCGCAGAGCCGGAAAGTGCTAGAGCAAACGCCAAGCTCGCTGCTTTCGGTATCCTGATCAATGGTCCCGCCCCCTCAGCATACTGTTGGCGAATAGTACGTCCTAGTACAAAGCTTAATCGACCATTACTTCAATATATCAGAACATCGGTTGCTGGCCCAAGCGCAGGATCGGATCGCTCAATCGGTCATCTAATTGCATCAGACGCTCAAGAAAGATTGCCAGGAGATGAGGATGATGCTGCAGCCCGGGCAACCCAGGATCCTTAAATCGCCAGAAAGCAGGAACCGGGTCTAACCGCCACGGGGCGATCCTTCACCCGGCCGAATTGGCGCTCAGGGCGAAAGCCAAACTCTATTTGCGCTGGGAACCCATCGCTTCCCTGATCCGTCGGCGGGCGGCGCAAGGTGGTCCGATGCAAGTCCGAACCCGATGCCAAGAGATCATGTAAGCCATTTCTGCAATGAAGATATCGACACGCGGATCTTGATGAGTTACCGCACCCTCGGCAGCCATGGGTCCGGCTCCGTCTGCCGGGCGCGATGCGGTATTTTCATACCAACAAGCGATCCACGTTTCGGCCTTCCCATCACACCCGGGAGGTGGAGCGCGACTGGCAAAATACAGGGCAAGGACGTCTTTTCAGCCGAGACCGATCCGCGCGCTTCGGTAGCCGCGATCGAGAATGCCTTGCCACCATGCCCGGTTGTCGCAGAACCAGCGGATAGTTTTGGCAAGGCCGCTCTCGAAATCCTCACGTGGGCGCCAGCCAAGCTCGCGCTCGATCTTTCCGGGATCCATGGCGTAGCGACGGTCGTGGCCGGGACGATCGGTTACGAAGCTGATGAGGTCCCGGCGCGGAGCCGCGGCGCCGGGCAAGATTTCATCGAGCAGATCGCAGATGCGCACCACCACATCCAGGTTGGTCCGTTCGCAGCGCGCCCCGATGTTATAGGTCTCCCCAACGCCGCCACGCTCGAGCACCAACATCAGCGCGTCCGCGTGATCGGTGACATAGAGCCAGTCGCGGACGTTGCTACCGTCGCCGTAGACCGGCAGCGGCTCGTTCGCTAGTCCGCGAATGATCATGTGTGGGATCAGCTTCTCGGGAAAATGATATGGCCCGTAATTGTTCGAGCAATTGGTCACCAAGGTGGGAAGGCCATAGGTCTCGCGCCAGGAACGGACGAGATGATCGGACGCCGCCTTGCTAGCGGAGTACGGAGAGTTCGGCGCGTAGGAAGTCTGCTCGGTGAACAGACCGCTGGGGCCGAGTGACCCGAACACCTCATCGGTCGAGACGTGAAGAAATCGGAAGCGGGCGCGCTTCTCGGGCGTCAGGCGCCGCCAGTGGCGCAACGCCTGTTGCAGCAGGGTAAACGTGCCCACCACATTAGTACTGATGAACTCCGCCGGGCCGTCGATCGAACGGTCCACGTGGCTTTCGGCCGCGAGGTTCATCACGGCATCCGGCTGGTATTTCTCGAATAGGCTCTGCAACCCGGCGCTTTCGCTGATGCATTGCTGCTCGAAAGCATAGCGCGGATGACCGGCCGCGCCCTGCAGGGAATCGAGGTTGGCTGCGTAGGTCAGCTTGTCGACATTGACGACGCGTGCGCCGCTATCCGAAAGGAGATGGCGGATCACGGCTGAGCCGATGAAGCCGGCGCCGCCGGTCACGAAAATAGTGGTCCCGTCAAAACGCATACCGTCTCCGTTTCAGGAACCACCAACCTCGCGCCCGAAGAAGCGGTAGACCGACAACAGGTATTGGCCGTAGCTGCTCTTGGCGTTCTTCTGCGCCAGCTTCTCGAAGGCGGCCAAGGAGATGTAGCCATTCCGCAGCGCGATTTCTTCGGGACAGGCGATGCGCAGGCCCTGGCGCTGCTCCAGGATCTGAACGAAATGGCTTGCTTCGACAAGCGAGGAATGCGTGCCAGTGTCGAGCCAGGCCATCCCGCGGCCCATGACCCGTACGAACAGCTCTCCACGCTCCATATAGGCGCGGTTGACGTCGGTGATCTCGAGCTCGCCCCGTGAAGACGGCGCTATCCCGGCGGCGATATCGAGGACATCATTGTCGTAAAAATAAAGACCCGTCACGGCGATGTTGGACCGCGGAACTAGCGGCTTCTCCTCGATGGAGAGCACGCGCCCGCCGGCATCAAGTTCGACAACGCCATATTGCTCCGGGGTGTTGACGGGATATCCAAAAATCGTGGCGCCAGCCCCCCGCGCAGCGGCTTGGCAAAGCATTTCCGGAAGACGATTGCCGTAGAAGATGTTGTCGCCGAGCACCAGAGCAACCGAGTCGTTTCCGACGAAGTCTCGGCCAACGATAAAAGCATCAGCCAGCCCGCGCGGACTTTCCTGATGAGAGTAGGAGAGGCGAAGTCCGATCTCGGAGCCATCACCTAGCAACCGCTGAAACAAGGGCTGGTCCTGCGGTGTCGTGATGATGAGGATGTCCCGGATACCCGCGAACATCAGGGTGGATAGAGGGTAATAGATCATCGGCTTGTCGAAGACCGGCAAAAGCTGCTTCGACACCACGGCGGTCACCGGATAGAGCCGGGAACCCGTTCCCCCCGCTAGAATGATACCCTTCATGAGTCCTCGAAGCCGCCCAACTACCAATATTAGTCGACACGCTCGCCACTTGCTAGTGAATGGCCTAGGCAACGCAAGCCGATTCTCAATCTGCGATCTTTACAACCGCTTCGGACCAAGGAAGCCGGAGGGAACGGGTTCATCGAAATAGCGCTTTTCGCAAGCAGGGCCGAATTGCGCTCGAGCGCGACATCACACCCTGACCTACGCACGGGATCGCGTTGCTTATAAGGATGAACTATCATATTATTCATCGGTCATGCCAGAGCCGCGTTTCCGTTTCTCCGACAGGGATATCGATCGGGCGGCGAGAGGCAGCCGGCCAAAACCAGAGCCAAACGACCATCAAGCCAGTATCAGCGGGCACCCGCATTGACCTATATACCCTTTAACAAGCCTCAGGCCACCGGCAATGAGCGCGGCTATATCGACCAAGCGATCGCTCATCGTCAACTCTCCGGGGACGGGCCGTTTACCAAGCGTTGTCACCAGTGGATCGAAAGCAAGACCGGTTGCGCAAAGGCGCTTCTGACCCACTCCTGCACGGCGGCCCTGGAGCTCGCCGCGCTGCTTGTCGACATTGAACCGGGCGACGAAGTCATCATGCCCTCGTACACGTTCGTCTCGACGGCGAATGCTTTCGTGCTTCGCGGTGCAGTACCCGTCTTCGTCGATATCCGCGCGGATACGCTTAATCTGGACGAGCGGCTCATAGAGGCTGCGGTCTCTCCGCGGACGCGCGCCATCGTCCCCGTTCACTACGCGGGAGTCGCCTGCGAAATGGATTCGATCACAGCAATCGCAAGGAGGCATGATCTCAGGATCGTGGAGGATGCCGCGCAAGGCGTGATGGCAAGCTACAAGGGCCGAGCCCTCGGTTCGATCGGAGATCTCGGCGCGTTCAGCTTCCACGAAACTAAAAACATCATCTCGGGCGAAGGCGGCAGCTTGCTGGTGAATGACCGCAACCTGGTCCAGCGTGCTGAGATTCTGCGCGAAAAAGGCACGAACCGCAGCCGCTTCATCCGCGGAGAAGTCGACAAATATACCTGGGAGGATGTCGGCTCATCATTCCTGCCGAGCGAACTGGCAGCCGCCTTCCTGATGGCTCAGCTCGAACAGGCACGCGAAATCACGCAAGGGCGCCTCGCGATCTGGGACAGATATCACGATCTGCTCGCCCCGCTCGAACAAGCAGGCCTCATCCGCCGTCCGGTCGTGCCGGACGGCTGCGAGCACAACGCCCACATGTACTATGTCATCCTGGCGCCCGAGTTCGACCGACAGCACCTCTTCAGCGAGTTCAAAAATCAGCAAATCGGAGCAGTGTTTCATTACATTCCTTTGCATTCCTCCCCCGCCGGAACGCGTTTCGGCAGAACCCATGGAGAGCTGCCGCTGACTGCATCGCTCTCGCAGCGGCTCGTGAGGCTGCCAATGTGGACCAGTCTCGACGAGACCCAGCAGCAACGCGTCGTCGAGGTGCTCGGGCGCCATCTACGAGGCCAGTCCAGAGACGTCGCCAGCCGCTAGCTCTATTCGCCTCGCGCGCTCTCGCAAGACGATATGGATGTGGCTTGGCTTCTGGCGGGTCGAAGAAGATGATAATGCATCTTCGGGAATTGGGCGAACGTGGAATCGGATTCGATGGTTCCGACGTCCTGATAATCAGAACGGGCGTCTATTCCGACTTCTCTAAGGAAATCAGGCGAGATCGACCCCCGCGATGTCCCGGACGACAAGATCCAGGATGCGCCGATTGCCGCACAGCTCTCCCAACTAAGCCCCGCCAACACGAGCTTCGCGGATCCAGGATAGCCTCCGAGGGTCCAGCCAACGCCTAGCGGACGAGCGCCCAGAGCGTAAACCAGTCCGGGACTTTCTCCTGTGAGATCGAGCATCGGCTGACCGGCTTCGAAACCGCCTTCCGCAGCAAGGTGATGCAGACCGGAAATCAGCGCTCCACGTTGCTCGGTCAAAACCAGCCGGGTCTTTGCCGGACCAACCTCCGTGACGCGCCGTTGCAATCGCAGGGGCTGCGTCTGCCGGTATGGGAATTCGGTGGCGAGATGGACCAAAATTGTGGTGCCCACAAGCGATAAGGAACCGACGCAAAGCAATGGACGCCAAGTAGCTTGCGCGACGGCCAATCTGCATGCGGCGAGCAGACCGATCATAATCCAGAAGAAGCCGGCGCGCCCCGCCGTCATCCAGCCATTGGCGTTCGTTCCCACAGCCAAGGCAAACGGAAGCAGGAAGAGTACACAAGCGGTGGCTATCGATTGACGGGACGGCCATGCTTTCAAGACGAGCGCGGAAGCGGCCGTGATGCCAGCGGCTCCCGCAAGCAAAAGATAGGTCTCCCCCGGCTCATCTGAAGCCTTGACGGCCACAAATCCAAACAGAGCGAAGATCGAAAGTGCCGAGCTGAACAAGATAATCAACGCAGCGGCGATGCGCGCAGGAGGCGTCACGGTGAAACACAAGGCCCCTATCGTCAAATACGTGCCGAAGAGCGTGACAAACCTGACCTTCGCTTCGTGACTGAAGTGGAGAAATTCCGGGCTGAAACTTTTGAGTACGCCGTCTTGAAAGGGCAACATCAGCTCGGCGAGCTTAAGACCGCCAGCCATCCGGTCAAAGAAAAGGTGCAAGGAAGAATCGATCAGCAAAGCCGCAGAGGCGAGCAGCGCGACTGCGGCGAAGGCGGCGACAAGGACTTCACGAAGCTGCAGCCGACCGGCTATCGCGGCATGCAGCAACGCGATGAAGGCAAGCGCCGCAGCGGTGGTCGGCTTCGCCAGAAACGCGCCCCCTCCTCCGAGGCCGATCAGCAGCCAGCCCGCCAGACGATATCGCGGCTCGCGAACGAGAGCGAATCCCGTTGCTGCAACCAGCAAAGACTGGAAGGTCAGGGTGTTGTAGTTCGGTGTTGGAAGCCAGAGTGCGAAGAACGAGAGCGATGCGACAGCTACGGCAAAGGCAGACGCGATGACGGCCGCGCGCGTGCTTCGGGACACTAAACTCCAGGGCCCGAAGGCAGGTAGCACAATGGCCGAAGATAGCAGGAACCCAAGGCTGATTGAAATGAGAAGATTGGTGCCCCGCAAAAGCGACACGTCGCCGCCAACCAGCTTGTACAGCGGATGATAGACAAATCCGAACTGGGTTACCGAGTATGGGTAGTTCCCCGGTTCGGCGATCGAGTGCAGGTAGAAGCCTTCGTCGGTCAAGTCGAACCCTGACCGACAGAGTAGCAACAGCCAGCTCATCAAACTTAGGCTCGCCAGCAGGATGCCAAGCAAAGCTGCCCATGAGGCGAAGTCCACCGGGCCTCCCCTTTTTTGCTCGTCAACCACTTCAACCGAACCTTTGCAATGAGACAACGTGCGCACTCTCGATGCAATCGAAGAAGCTCGTTTAACGTCGGTTTGGGGCACCAGGGCTACCCCGTCCCATGGCGGATGAGATCGAGAGCCGGGCTGCGCTGAGCCGGCGTCGCGAGCAGCGCGATCGGACGCATCGTTCCTGGATTTCCCGCGAAATCGTCGAACCTGACATTAGGATATGGTGCTGTGGCAATCATGATTGCGGGGCCAGCTCAGGACACAGCGCGGCCGATACTGTTGGCCCAAAGCATTCAGACATCAATATTTCCCTACGATGGCCCACTATCAAAATAAACCAGCGATGGTGAGGCTTCAGCGCCAAAGTAGATCCGGTCCGCGGCGTTATCAACCCACAGCGCCACCCACCAGCGGTGCGCCTCGCAGCCTTTCAGAGCAGTCGTACAAGGCATCCTTCACTCGATGTCGGCCGGCTGTTTGCCATAGCCTGCTCAATCCTCTATGACTCACCGGCCGGGTGGGAGCGGATGATCGGGTTGGCGGATCCGCCGCAAAGAACGATAGCCGAGAAAGCGGCGATTCTTCCAATCAATGTATTCAAACATTTCGATTACCTCACTCGTCTCTCCGAGCGCGACCGGTCGCGGCTCATCGCCGGCCCGCGCATTGCTCACCGCCGCCGCGATTTCAATCGGCTGGACGATCCTGCTTTGCTCTGCCTTCGATCCCAGATGGGAAAGTAACGACGACGTCACGATGTCGATGGTCGCTCATGGCTACGGCATTGCCAGCTACGGTTCGGATCTTCTGTTCTTTTCCAACGTGCTGTGGGGCTCCTTCGTCCGTAGCCTCCCGATGATCGACGGCATACTCGGCTACTCCATCGCGACATTGCTGTCGATGACACTGGCCAGCGGCGCGACCGCTTATTTTCTGTTGCGCCTGGGTGTTAGGCCGATCGTTGCCATCCTCGCCGTGATCCTCGTGTTCATGCGACCGACCCTCCTGCCGCAATTCACGGTAACAGCCGGATTGCTCGCGGTTTCGGCCGTGCTCGGCCTGCAGGCCTATTCTCGCCACGGATCTGTTCGCGATCTCGTCGCCGCATGCTGGCTTATCTTTCTCGCATTTCTGATCCGGGATCTCGAACTCGCGCTGGTCATGGCTGTTGCCCTGCCGCTGCTGCCCTGGCGCAAATTGGCCGACGCACGTCCTGCACGCTGGGCAGCGGCCGGACTTGTGATTTGCATCGCCGGCGCGACGATCACTGACGAGCGGGCCTACTCATCGCCGGAATGGCAGACCTTCCGGCAACAGAACGCGGCGCGAGCCCCCCTCACGGATTTCGGCGCGGCGAAGTTCATCCTGGATCGTCCCGAGCTCATGGACCGGCATGGCGTGTCCGCGAACGACGTTCGGATGGTCAGCGGTTGGTTCTTCGTCGACCCGCAGCTCTCCAATCCGGATTTGCTCCGGTCACTGATCGGCGAAATTCCGGCGAAGACGATGGTCGAAACAAATCTCGCGGCGAGCCTGCCTGTTGTTAACGCGTTGCCGCGGAGTCCGGAGCTGCTAGCACTGACATGTGTCGGGGCTTTCCTGCTGATGGTCTTGTTGAGGCCAGGCCTGCTGTTCGCCTGGTTACTCTTCTATGCTGCCATCCTCATACTTGCGGCGATTGGGCGCCCGCCGCCGGTTCGCGTCTGCTTCCCGCTGCTCGCACTTCTGACGCTCGCTCCTCTGGCCATGCAATCGCGATTGCCACAGTGGAGGGGGATCGTTCTGGCAGCCGCCGTGATTGCCGGCGCAATTTTTAACGGTCGGTACCTCATCAGAGAGGCCGACGCGGACAACCGAGCCATAGAGCTCGCCCGGCATCAGAAATTTTCGTCATCGGATTCGACGTTCATTTGGGGCGACGCGCTGCCATTTGAGACCGTGTTTCCGGTGTTCACACGCGCGGAGGAGGTCCGCTCAATCCGGTTCTACGGCCTGGGCGCATTGACGCTCGCGCCATTTTCCGTCCCCACCGCGGATGAAGCTGCAAACAGAGGCTTCCTGGTGCGATTGCGCTCCGAGGCGGGAATATCCCTGATCGCGGCACCGTCGCAACAGGCACTCCTGAACACGTATTGCATGGAACACTATGGGACGCCGCTGCGGACTCAGATTACAAGCAAAGGCGAACTGTGGACTATCGTGAACGCCAGCTGCGCAGCAGCAACCGAATAAACGGTGCCGCTATCCGCCCTGACCGGCTGCCAAATCTGCCCTGAACGCGCCGGCCCGGCCTTTTCCACAGCGCCGGAAAGGGCTAGATACCGCGCGTCTAGGTTTCAGGCAGATCTTATCAGGAACGGCAACTTGCGAATTTCGATCATCCAGTCCTGCTATATCCCCTGGAAGGGCTTTTTCGACCTTATCGGGCAGTGCGACGAGTATGTGATCTACGATCGCATGCAGTTCGTGAAGCGACATTGGCACAATCGAAATCGGATCAAGACCGCAAACGGCCTGGAATGGCTCACGATACCTGTCATCACGAAGGGACGGTTCGATCAGCCGATCGACGAGGTCCTGATCGAGAAATCTTGGGCCGAGAAGCACTGGCGAGCGCTCGAGCTCGCTTATCGCCGTGCACCGTTCTTCGAAGCTCTGGCGCCCCTTGTGAGGGGCTGGTATGAGCGCGCCGACAAGGAGACGCATCTCACGGCCGTCAACGAATTGTTCACGCGCGAGATTGCAAGTCTGCTTGGGCTGAGGACGAACATCGTCAGGGATATGGCCTATCCAGCAGACGGCGCCAAGACGGAGAGATTGCTCGCGATTGCAGCGGCCGCGGGCGCCCGGCGCTATCTTAGCGGGCCTTCCGCACGCGCCTACCTCGACGAAGCGCTGTTTGCCGCCGCCGGGATCGCCACCGACTGGATGAGCTACGACGGCTATCCGGAGTATCCGCAACTTCATGGCAGCTTCGAACATGCCGTGAGCGTGCTCGATGTCCTCTTCAACACTGGTCCTGAAGCACCGCGCTTCATCATCCCACAGACCATGGACTGAGTCTCAGACTGCTCTTCAATGGCGAATGTGAAAAGCTCGAACGGCGCAGTGGCGAATGCCCTCCTTGCCATCAAAAATATTCCAAATCATTGAAATATTTAAACAATATTAGTTCGAAACCATCCCGAGCGTACGTCAAAATTCTGCATTCTCAGAAACCTGTCGACCGAATTGACCCATGGCATACCGAAACAAGGTTTCGCGGAATACTGAGGTGGCAGGTTCCGCCGAGGTCTGGACCGCTCCCTGCGAAAAGCGCTTCCAAGACCGTGCATTTCGCCGCGTTCATCACCGTGGTTGTCGGAGGTGCTGTAAGTTTGCCCGTCGAGTTTGCCTGTCGTATGACAGGTTGTTCGTTGGCCATCCGTCACGTCCTAACGGCATTTGCAAGATCGCGGCGTTCGCGAATTACCTTAGTTTCGAAGAGAAGTTTGATGGATAGAGCAGAGCGCGACAGATTGCCCGGAGGCGAAGGTTTTGAACGGCAGTACCCGCGATATAGATTCGTGTTCGCTCCATTGAAATGCCGGAAAGTCACGCACCACGCGCGCTCGGCCCTCTTCTGCGCACGGCGGAGCGGCAGATGAAAATCTCGATCGTCACCACTCTTTACCGATCGGCAGCCTATGTCGAGGAATTTTACCGGCGAACGATCGAAGTGGCACGCCAGATCACCGGTGAAATCGAACTAATAATCGTGAATGACGGCTCCCCAGACGACAGCCTGGAGAGGGCGCTGAAAGTGCAGAGATCGGATCCTCGGGTCATCGTCCTCGATCTTTCCCGAAATTTCGGACACTACAAGGCAATCATGACGGGATTGGCTCATGCCTCCGGCGAGCTCGTCTTCCTGATCGACAGCGACCTTGAAGAGCAGCCGGAAGATCTTGCGTCGTTCTATGAACGCTTTCGTCGGGGCGATTGCGACGTCGTGTACGGCGTACAGCAGACCCGACGCGGCGGTTTTCTGGAGCGCACCGGAGGCGCGGTGTTTTTCGCGCTCGTCGATGCACTCGGCGACCGACCGCTGCCGCGCAATCTCGTGACCTCGCGATTGATGACGGCCGCTTATGTCAAGGCGCTGGTCCGCCATCGCGACCGGGAGTTCGTTATGTCCGATCTCTGGGCGGTCACCGGGTTTCGACAAATCCCCATGACCGTCGCAAAGCTATCGAGCTCGCCGTCGACCTACTCGGTGTGGAGGCGGATCGATCTTGCGGTTAAGCACCTGACCACCTCTTCGACGCGACTGCTGTATCTCGTCTTCTACACGGGGTTGTCGATCTTCTTCTCCTCGATCTGTGTCGTGCTCTACTTCCTGCTGCGCTACCTCACGAACGGAATCGGGGTGAGTGGATTCACCTCGCAGATTATTTCGCTGTGGTTTCTCGGAGGCCTCATCACGCTGATCCTCGGCATACTGGGTATTTACATGGCCAGCATCCTGGCCGAGACCAAGCGCAGACCTTACACTATCGTGCGCTCCGTGCACCGGTCGTCCAGGCCCGCCGTGGAGCAGATGCAGCCCGCTTCCCTCCTTGATACAGAAGGCCGAGAGTGACAGACGCGAGCCAAGAACGAATCTTGTCCGATGTCGCGGCATACTATGCCGCCAGACTGGAGATGCACGGCGCGACGTCGCGGGGCGTCGATTGGAACGGCACCGAATCGCATCAAATTCGCCACCGGCAATTTCTCCGCCTTATCGAGCACGATCAGGACGGATCGATCATCGATCTCGGCTGCGGCTTTGGGGATTTTCTGGGATTTCTCAGAAGCGCAGGCCATCGCGGACATTTCAGAGGGTACGATGTCGCGCGCAGCATGATCGAGGCTGCTCGCAAGGTTCACGGAGAAGGCGACGACCGGTGCTGGCATGTGGGTGCCTCCCCAGAAGCAACGGCGGACTTCGCCATTGCAAGCGGCGTATTTAACGTCAGGGGCGAGGTCGGGGACGAGGCATGGCTCGGCTACATCCGCCGAACCCTGGATGTGCTCGCCGGCGCCGGACGCAAGGGGTTTGGCTTCAACGTCTTGAGCCTTTCGAGTGATCCCGACCGGCGAAGACCTAACCTGTACTATGCCGACCCGACATTGATGCTCGGTTACTGCCTGTCGCGGTATGGGCGATCTGTCGCGCTCTTGCAGGACTACGGACTTTACGAGTTCACCGTGCTGGTGCGGCATCCGGAGACGAAGCCTTGATCGACGCGGCCTCATCGACCGCCCACTGTCCGCTTTGCGGCAGCGGCGCCGCCGCGCTGACGCCCCCGCATCCCAGCCGGTCGATGTTGAGCGACGGAAGAGTGATTCCCCGCGCACTGACCAAAATGTCTTGCCTTGCCTGCGGCTCCGCCTTCCACGCGTCGAGCACGGCCGAAGTCGACATTCGCGCCATCTACGATGACGATTACACACTCGCCTCGGCTGCGCCGAAATCGGATGCGGCCCGAGCACGGGCGTACGGCGATTGGATCCGCAGCGAATTCAATCCACCGAGGTCCATTCTGGAAATCGGATGCGGCTCGGGGGCGCTGCTGTCCGAGCTTTTGCAAACCTGGCCCGACGCGCATGCCTGCGGTGTGGACCCCGCCCTGCCGAAGACGACCCAGTCACAGCGGAACATTTCGCTTGTTCGCGGATTTGTCGAGGACATCCCCACCGTCGCGGGCGCCTTCGATCTGATCGTCGCCGTCAATGTCATCGAGCACACGACGAGCCCCAGCGCATTCCTCCGCTCCCTCCGCGATCATCTTGCTCCGAACGGACGTATCGTCATCATATGTCCGGACGGACATTCGCCGAACGTGGAACTGCTGTTCTTCGACCATCTTTACAGCCTGACGCGAGACGGCCTCCGGATCTGCGGCAGAGGCGCGGCTCTGGCAGCAGAAAAGCAAATACCGGCGCCAAACAATATCGGCGATTTCCAGATGTCAGTCTTCACCGCGCAGACTGATAATAGCCATGCGCCCCCCGCGGACGCCACCGATGCGGCGCGGCTTCATTCTGACCGGCAGTCGTACCTCGATGGTTGGCGAATGCTGGACCAGTTTCTGCTCGAGAGATCGCGATCCACTGCAAATCTGCTGAGCTTTGGTGCCGGCCAGACGGCGGCCTTGCTGCGGGCCTATGCGCCGCAAACCTGGGCACGCGTGGCCTCGCTCGTACTTGACGATCCGACCGAGGCCTGGAATCTGGGGCCGCCCGTTGCACTTTATCGGCATGCGGTCCAGACTCCCGGCAGGCCGACGCTGATCGCGACTACGCCTCGCGTTCAGCAGGCTGTCGCCAAGCGTCTGGAACGCGATGGC
The DNA here is from genome assembly GCF_051810765.1 of Bradyrhizobium sp. 604_D8_N2_3. Taxonomy (NCBI): domain Bacteria; kingdom Pseudomonadati; phylum Pseudomonadota; class Alphaproteobacteria; order Hyphomicrobiales; family Nitrobacteraceae; genus Bradyrhizobium; species Bradyrhizobium sp. 604_D8_N2_3. The sequence continues at coordinate 6,380,082 of NZ_JBPWPM010000001.1, forward strand.
CTCTACCCTGTTACATGGAACGAACTGATACCCAGATGAATACGCCCCAGAACGAAACTCCCCGGCGCTATGGTGTCCTCCGGCAGGAACAATCGACGAACGAGATCGAGAGGACGTGCGAGTCCATCCGGCGGTTGGGATATGGCGTAATCAATGGCGGTTATGGCCACGAACAGCTCGCAGCGCTGGCGGATGCTTTTGACCGGACGCAGGAGCGTTATGCGACCCGCCACGGCGGCGTCGATGCGCTCAGATCAATCGACGAGCACAACACGATCCGGTTGCCCCTTGCGCACGAACCAGTCTTCCTCCAACTGGCCAGCAACGACAGAATCTTGGAGATCTGCAGCCGGCTGATCTCCGGTTACGCGGTGCTCAACCAGCAGAACGGCATCATCAATCCGCCAAATGGAAAGCCGTACAATCAGGGTTTATGGCACAGAGATCTGCCGTACCAGCATTTCGTATCTTCGCGCCCGCTGGCCATCAATGCGCTATTCTGCCTCGACGCGTTCACGCTGGAAAACGGAGCCACGAAGGTGCTGCCGGCCTCACACCGTCAGGAGGACTTTCCGTCTGATGATTTCGTGAACACACAAGCCTTGCCCGTGGCTGCACCTGCAGGCTCGTTCATCGTGCTTGACTGCATGGTGTTCCATAGCGGCGGCGTCAACACGACGGTGAGACCGCGCCGCGCAGTCAATCATGTCTACACCATTCCGTTGATCAGCCAGCAGATCGATCTGCCGAGCGCGCTGGGAGATACGTTCACCTCCGACAGCAAGCTGCGCAGATTGCTCGGCTACGACGTGCGTCAGCCCGGATCGGTCGCCGACTACCTCGCGCAGCGACCGAAAAAGTCCTGACATTTTCAGTAGGAAATTGACCCTTCCCATACGGCAAGGCCAAAGCCGGTCGCCCCGTATCCGTTGCCGTTATGCGCCAGCCACAAGCGAGACTTGTGCCAGAACAGCGCCGGGTAGCAGGTCATCTCGCTATCCCATCCGTGCTCCGAAACACCAAGTCCCATCTCGGCATCGCACCGCTCCCAATTCAAGCCGCTGTCCCTGGATATCGCGGCGCCGATACGATAGCTGGCGCCTCGGCAGGCGAAGCACATCAGAAGATTATCGCCGATTTTCACCACGCTCGGGCGCGCCAGCGCATATTCGGTTTCGTCCGCGAATCCAATCGCCGTCTTGCCATCCCGTCCCCAGTGAATTCCGTCGACCGATCGTGCCTGCTTGATCACGTGCTGCATATCGGCGTTGCCCACCGCCGGCGCGACATTTGAACCGTACCACATCCGCCAGTCGCCAAGACCGAACTGCAGCACGCAAGGGTAGGAGAGCGTGTAGGGGTCTTCCGGCGAACGGTCCAGGATCGGACCAGGTGAGTACCGTGCGAATGCACCGCCCGAGGAAGAGGATCGCGCAAGCCCGATGGCATTTCGCCAGGGTGAGCGAATTCCGAGGTTCCAGCCCATATAGTAGATCGAAACCCCTTCGTCCGTGACAACGACGCTTCCAATACCAACCCCGCTGTCGTCGAACGCGCCGTCCGCTCCTGGTGCAAGCACGGGAGCTAGCGCGGCATCGAGGACACGAGGCGTGTCGCATACCTCAACATCCACCCATCCGACATGCGATTTCTTGTCCGCGTCGCGCGAGCTGAAGAAGAAGCGAAAAATGTCACCATCCAGATGGATCGGCGTAGGCAGTGCCGCATGACTGCGCGCCCAGGGCAGCGTTCCGCTCGAAGCATAGACAAGGCCCAGGCGCCGCCACGACATAGCGCGCCTCAGAGATTTCGAAGGCGGTTGCTGGGCACTGGCGAGCGCTCGGACCCGCGCGGTGCAACCACCGAGAAGTCCGGCTGATCCTCCAGCACCAAAGCGCCGGCGCCGAGCACGCATTTCTTTCCCATCGTCACATGATCGCGGATCGTCGCGTTGACGCCCACGAAACTCCCCTGCCCGACCCGCACGCCGCCGGATACCACGACGTGCGAGGCGATGAACACATCATCCTCGATCGTCGAATGATGCCCGATATGGTTGCCACTCCATAGGGTCACATTGGCGCCCACCGTCGCGAACGGCTGGATCGTGTTGTCTTCGAGGATGAAACAGTTCTCCCTGAGGTCGAAGCCGGGAAACACGGTCGCGCGGCTGCTCAGATAGCTCGCGAGCCGATAGCCCTTTGTCCGCGCCGCCGCGACCTTCTCGGTCCGTACCGCATTGATCTTGGCGTAGCTGACGGCCACAAAGCAGTCGAAACTGGCGGGCGAAAACCTCTCCGCGACATCCTCGAAGGCCACCACCGGCCGTCCGCGAAACTCATGCTGCTTCAGGAACGCAGCGTCGACCGTGAATGCGGCAACCTCGTATTGCGAATCGTGCGTGAAATAGAAATCGGCTAACTCGGCGATTTCACCCGTTCCAAAAACGACGATTGGTTGCTTCTGCACGATATCTCCCACCGGAATTTCCTAGCGCGATTTTCCGCGCATCTCAATTACAAAGCACCTGATCGTCAACTCGCTCCATTCTACTCCGAAGAAATCCGCAACGTCCAACCCGAATGGTATCGAGAGCGGAAATCAAAGGGCCGCCGGCGTTAGCGCCGCCTGCATAACATCAGGTAGTTCAGTGGGACAGGATAAAGCCACCAAGCAGGTCTTGATGAAGCGGGAGGTGATGTCCGCCGTCATCCACGACGGGTTCGCGGGAGTCCGATGCGTTCATCAGATCTCCCGCGTCGCTCGTCCAGAGCGGCAGTTGCGAGGTGTCGATGATGCTCGAGCTCGATTGCCCGCTGGCGCTAGCCGCGAAGATGAAGTGGTCTCCGGCGACAGTCGCTGTCGCCACGGTGTTCGAATGGCTGGGAACGCCGATCGCGCCATCCCCATTCAAGTCCTGCTGGAAGCTGATCTCCAGGTTCTGGAACGCGCTGGTGTTACCAGGCCCGGGCATGTAGAAATTTCCGGTGTAGTTGCCGCTGCTATCGGTGCTCCAGACCGAGTATTGGCCTGTGGCAGCGTTTTTCCAGGCCACCTCGTAGCCATTCGAAACCGTCTCGGCGCCGATCGGAACATAGCTGCCGAATTGGCCGGCGGTGACCGTGGCCCCCTGGTATTTTAGCATCGGCCCAGTTCCGCCGGCTACGGGATTGAGGAGATAGTTGTTTCCCGAAGAGACCAGTGCGGTCGTTCCGATCGCCTCAATTACTGACGGAGGGAGCCCGATGGTCCCGTCACCATTTAGGTCTTGGTTGAAGCTGCTCTCCAGAGCCTCGAGCCCCGCAGCATTGCCTGGACCAGGCATGAAGAGGTTGCCGGTATAGTTGCCGCTGCTGTCCGTGGTCCAGATCGAATATTGACCGGTGGACGCATTCTTCCAAGCTACCTCGTAGCCGTTCGAAATCGGCTCGACGCCGAGCGGCGTATAGCCGCCGAACTGCCCAGCCGTAACCGCAGTCCCCTGATATTTGAGCGTCGGCCCAGTTCCGCCGGCTACGGGATTGAGGAGATAGTTGTTCTCCAAAGAGACCAATGCGGTCGTTCCAATGGCCTCGATCGTCGAGGATATCGCCGAAGACGCGACTCCGATCGTACCGTCACCGTTTAGGTCCTGATGGAAGCTGGGCTCCAGGGTCTCGAACGCAGTATCATGGCCTAAACCGGGCATGTAGAAATTGCCGGTATAGTTGCCGCTGGCATCCGTGCTCCAGATCGAATACTGGCCGGTCGTGGCATTCTTCCAGGCAACTTCGTAGCCATTCGAAACCGCCTCTGCGCCGATCGGAATGTAATCGCCGAATTGGCCCGCAGTGACGGCCACGCCCTGATACATCAACTCCTGCGCGCTGCCGCCACCGACCGGGCCAAGAAAATAATGGGCGCCCAACCGGTCCAGCTCAATCGAACCGGCGGCCTCGACAACGAACGGAACAAGCGCGCCGATCAGGCCATCGCCGTTCAGATCCTGTCCAAAACTCGTCTCGAGGTTCTCGAACGCAGCACTATCGCCCGAACCCGGCATGAATAGGTTGCCGGTGTAATTGCCATTGGAGTCTGTGCTCCAGACCGAATATTGTCCTGTCGTCGTATTCTTCCAGGCGACCTCGTAGCCGCCCGAAATCTGCTCGGCGCCGATTGGAATGTAATCGCCGAACTGCCCGACAGTGATCGCGGGCCCACTATACTTCAGCGTCGGCCCTGTGCCACCGGCCGTCGGATTGACGTAATAGTTGCCACCCAGCTGCACCAGGCTGGTCGTACCGACCGCCTCGATCACGACTGGCGTGATCTGGCTGATCAGCCTCGCACTCGTCACCGTACCGTCGGCGAACTGGAAGCTTTCCACTCCCGTCACCGTATCGGTGCCGTCAGGCGAACCGGAGCGCTGATCGACCAGCGTAAATGTCTGCGTCGCCGAATTGTACGTGACGGCGTAATTGGCCTGACTGTCTGAATACGCTGCCGTATCGGTGCCCGTGCCGCCAATAATGGTGTCGTTGCCGCCGCCCCCAGTGATCGTATCGTTGCCGCCGCCGCCGTTCAGCACGTTGGCGATGGCGTTGCCGATGATCGTATCGTTGCCGGAGCCGCCGGTGGCATTGTCGATGTAGGAGCGCGCGTCGTTGTTGTAGAGATAGGCGTTGTAGACGTTGCCTGAGGCGTAATGGTCGTAGCCGAGATTTTGGTTGTCGCCGAGATTGGCCCGTTGCACGGTTGAGAACAGCGACGTCGCGCCAGGATTGAGATTGATGCTCAGATTCGTCGTATAGTTGGACAGATCGTAGGTATCGATGCCGCCGCCGTCCCAGATCGTCTCGTAGATGCGGTTGGCCGAGTTGCCGGTGCCGCCGCCCGGCGCGAGTTGCCCGACACCGTTGATGAACTCCTGACCCGTGGTGGGATTCCAGGAGTAGACGGTGTTCCCGCCCTGGGTCGCGTAGTTCGCGCCGTACATTGTCTGGAGCGCGAGGATATCGTTGGCCATATAGGTCTGCGGATATCCGTAAGCCTCGTTGCTGTAGCCGGCGGTCGTCGAGGCGCCGACATAGCTGCGATAGCTCATGATGGTGTATTCGCTGTCGTCATGCGCACTCGGCACCGCGACATTGGCGGGGCCGCCGGTCTCCTGGCTGTGCTTGAGACCGAGAGCGTGGCCCAGTTCGTGCATCGCGGTCGTGAAATAATAATTGCCGAGCTTGGCCAGCGAGTAATTGTATTGGGTCCCGAACCAGACGTCGCCGCCGGCCGCATAGTCGCCGGGGTAGTAGGCGTAGGAGGTTGCGGGCTTCGACGACTGCGCGATCATGATGTCCGCGCCGTCGGTCCCCACGTACTGGATGCTGGCGTTGGTGTAGCCGAGGATCAGTCCGATCGCGTAGTTGATCGCCGCCTGCATCGCGCTTGGCGCCGCGGCGAAGCCAGACGATGTCGGCTCACTGTTGCCGCCGTAATAAGGATTGGAGTAGTCGCTGGCCAAGTCGGGAAAGCTATAGGTGATCGTGCCGGTCCACTTGTAGCCCGACAGCAAGCCGTCAATATCGGCGTTGTTGGTGGCACCAACGGTGACAGAATTAGCCAATGGTCTCTCCGGAGCAACGGATCACGCGATTCGCGGACGAAGGCGTGTGATTCTAGCTTGAGAGCTATACGTTTGGTTAAAATTCGGCAGCGGCCGCCGGCCCCCTTTCATAAGGCCGTATTAGCCATCAAATCAAGTAGCGGTACGCGCCGAGGGCAAGGATTCAGGTCCCGCCTGCGGGTATGATCTGTAAGGGAAATCATGAAACCAGGCCTATTTTCAGTCGGTCTCATTGGGGTCATGGCGGTGTTCGCCGGGCCGGATCGTCTGCCCATCGGAGAACAGCCCGCCATGGTCGGGAAAGCCAATGCAGACGACGGCGGCAGGGACAAAGGCAATGAAAGCGGTAAGGCGGGACGCGCCCCCTCCATGCCTATGGCCCGCGACCCCGCGGCGACGGTCACCCGGGAATACGAGACCGCGCGTCAGAACGGAACCAGGGAGGCGTTCGAGCTCTTCATTGCGCGCCACGGCGATGACCCGCTGGCCGAGCAGGCACGCGACGAGCTGAAGCGCCTGTCGCGCTGATCCCTTCATGCAGCGCAGCAAACCGCACCAAGCACTGCATTTTGACAGGCGGCATCCGCGCCGGCGCAGACTTGCCGCATGATGTTTCGGCACTATGGTGGCTCCGCAATCTGACCCGGAGCCTCTCACGATGCCCTTTCCGCATGCCTCGGAAGCCCTGTCGCGCTTCACCGTGCTCGATCTGACCCGCGTCCGGTCCGGGCCCACCTGTGTGCGGCAGCTCGCGGACTGGGGCGCCAATGTCGTCAAGATCGACGCGCTGACCGAGGATTCCGGCGGCGAGCAGCCGGGCGGGCCGCGGCGAGGGTCCGACTTCCAGAATTTGCATCGCAACAAGCGGGCGATGTCGCTGAACCTGAAGGACGAGCGCGGGCTCGCCGTGTTCAAGCGCCTCGCCGCCAAGGCCGACGTCGTGGTCGAGAATTTCCGTCCCGACGTGAAGAAGAAGCTCGGCATCGACTATGAGAGCCTGCGCGAGATCAATCCGCGCATCGTCTATGGCAGCATCTCCGGCTTCGGACAGGACGGCCCCTACCACAAGCGGCCGGGCTTCGATCAGATCGCTCAGGGCATGGGCGGACTGATGTCGATCACCGGCGCGCCGGGCGAAGGGCCGATGCGGGTCGGCATTCCCGTCGCCGACCTCACGGCCGGCTTGTTCTGCGCCACGGGCATCCTCACCGCGCTGCTCGAGCGCGAGGTCTCCGGCAAGGGACAGTGGGTGCAGACCTCGCTGCTCCAGGCCCAGATCTTCATGCTCGACTTCCAGGCCGCGCGCTGGCTGATGGAGAAGGAAGTCGCCAAGCAGGCCGGCAACAACCATCCGACCAGCATCCCGACCGGCGTGTTCAAGACCTCGGACGGCTACATCAACATCGCCACCACGGGCGGACGGATTTGGGAGCGTTGCGCGCAGGCGATCGGCGCGCCGGAGCTCTACAGCCGTCCTGATTATGCGACCGCCCCGGCCCGCTCCAAGAATCGCGACGCGCTCAACGCCGAGATCGAAAAGCGCACGGTCACGAAGTCGACCGAGACCTGGGTCCGCGAGTTCAACGACGCCGGCGTGCCCTGCGGACCGATCTACGCTATCGACCAGATGTTCGAGGACGCGCAGGTCAAACATCTCGGCATCGCGCAGGACGTGCCAAACGACGAGGACCGCCACATCCGCTTGGTCGGCCAACCCGTCACGCTGTCGCGCACGCCGAGCAAGATGGTGGCGCGGCCGCCGGAATTCGGCGAGCAGACTGATGAGGTGCTGAAGGAGTTCGGGTTCGACCAGGAGGAAATCGCAGCTCTAAAGGCTGCCAAGGTCGTTTGAACTACAAAACGACCAGGAGAGCGTGGATAACGAAGAAGCAGTGGGAGTTCCGCAAGCGTTAGCGCAATGCTTTCTCCCGTGCGGCCCGTAGATCAGCTGACGCCTGCGCAGGGCTCATTACCGGCCCTCGGCTGGGCGGTGGCTCATTGAGGTCTCGAGCCCAAGGTGCACCGGTTTTAACGGTCGCGACCGAGGAAGCCTGATCGGAGCTCACGCAGGACGAGACAACAAGGCTGACCAAAACCGCCTCTGTGATCCGCCCCGACCTCCTTACTTTCTTGGCCATTTGAGAACCATTCATCAGAGTAAGACGTTTGGCACGGGCTCGGTCAGGCAAAGGTGTGTTGAGGTTTCCTTCTGCCGATTCTGTTAATATAGACAAGTTCTCGGATATAGCTATTGGCTTGGAAGTAGCCAAATCGACACCGCGGAAAGAGCCCCGCCTCAGATTAGCCAAATAGCGTTCATGGTGAGCTCTTCGGATGGCCCCTAAGATTCATGACCGAATGTCCTGCCCAACATGCGGGTCTGTTTACGAACGTTCAATGCGGTTCGTTCCCTTAGCGGAAGCCGGACAATTCCAATGTCCCGGTTGCGGCGAGGTGTTCGCCCAATGGTACACTCAGTACTTGCCGATTTATACGTTGCTCAAAGCCCGCTCAAAGCTTGGCACCGCAAAGCCTTTCACGCGCACTCATATTGGAAAGCCCAATGTTGCAGCGATATTCGACGAAATCTTGGACCCTGCACCTGAATGCAGTGATTTCGTTGAGCGGTCGTGGCGGCCTCAATACAAACCAACTTAATACTTCGAGTAGATCGACGTTCGCCTCCCTCGTCAGAGAATGGTCCGCTCTGAAGAACCGATGAGATCAGCGCGAGATGGTGACGCTTAGATGCGGCCCCAGGCTAAGCGTTTGGGATGTGGCACTAGCCGGCCTTCTCTCGCTCCAGCTAGTGGGACGAGGACTTTGGCTGCTGCGTTCAAGCGCCTCGCCGCCAAGGCCGACGTCGTGGTCGAGAATTTCCGTCCCGACGTGAAGAAGAAGCTCGGCATCGACTATGAGAGCCTGCGCGAGATCAATCCGCGCATCGTCTATGGCAGCATCTCCGGCTTCGGACAGGACGGCCCCTACCACAAGCGGCCGGGCTTCGATCAGATCGCTCAGGGCATGGGCGGACTGATGTCGATCACCGGCGCGCCGGGCGAAGGGCCGATGCGGGTCGGCATTCCCGTCGCCGACCTCACGGCCGGCTTGTTCTGCGCCACGGGCATCCTCACCGCGCTGCTCGAGCGCGAGGTCTCCGGCAAGGGACAGTGGGTGCAGACCTCGCTGCTCCAGGCCCAGATCTTCATGCTCGACTTCCAGGCCGCGCGCTGGCTGATGGAGAAGGAAGTCGCCAAGCAGGCCGGCAACAACCATCCGACCAGCATCCCGACCGGCGTGTTCAAGACCTCGGACGGCTACATCAACATCGCCACCACGGGCGGACGGATCTGGGAGCGTTGCGCGCAGGCGATCGGCGCCCCCGAGCTCTTTAGCCATCCCGGCTATGCGACCGCGCCCTCACGCTCCAAGAACCGGGACGCGCTCAACGCCGAGCTTGAGGAGCGCACCGTGACCAAGTCGACCGAGACCTGGGTCCGCGAGTTCAACGACGCCAGCGTGCCCTGCGGGCCGATCTACGCCATCGACCAGATGTTCGAGGACGCGCAGGTCAAACATCTCGGCATGGCGCAGGACGTGCCGAACGACGAGAACCGCGCAATCCGCCTGGTCGGGCAGCCCGTCACGCTGTCGCGCACGCCGAGCAAGATGGTGGCGCGGCCGCCGGAATTCGGCGAGCAGACGAGCGAAGTGCTCGCCGAGTTCGGCTTCGCCCCTGACGAAACTGCCGAACTGAGACGAGCGAAGGTCGTTTGACGTCGTGCAGCGCTAACGCGCACGGCCCGCTAGGGCCTGCGCACGGCTCGGGGATCGTCTCGCGGGCCTGCCTGAAGCGATCTGCCGAGGCGATCTCGGACCGAAGAATATCATGCTCCAGGGGAGCAGAACCGCGGGTCATCGTTGTCGTCCAACTCAAATCGTACCTGGCGGTCTGCTCCGCCGCGCATCTGAAGCGGTGCCGAGCCCATGCCTGCATCACCCGGATTCCCGAGCTGCCGCGCTAGGCTGCCTTCTCGCCTGATCTGCGAACCAGCCTTCCTGCCAGCAATGATCCGTTGATTTATATCGTTCTACGATATATTTCCGGCGCCGGCCGATGTGATCGGCGCCGCTTCATCATCCTCACAATCGCGTTATCCCGATCGGACCAAGATGCCCCGCCCCATCCCCGCCAATTCAATGCCGCGCCTCTGCGACTTCACGACAGACCGGCGCGTTCTCATGCTGGTCGCCATGGCTGTCTTCGTCGGCGCGGGTGGCTCCGGTACGGCGTGGCTGTTGCTGCGCGCCATCGCGCTCGTCACCAATGCCGTGTGGCTGCACACGCTGAGCACGCAGACCCTCTCGACAGCCAATCTGAAACCCGACGCCTGGATGGTTGCGGCCCCGGCCATTGGCGGCCTCGTCATCGGCCTAATGGCGCGCTTCGGGTCCGAAAAAATTCGCGGCCACGGCATTCCCGAGGCGATCGAGGCGATCCTGATCGGCGGCAGCCGTTTGCAGCCGAAAGTTGCCGTCCTCAAGCCGCTGTCGTCGGCGATCTCGATCGGCACCGGTGGGCCGTTCGGCGCAGAGGGCCCGATCATCATGACCGGCGGTGCGTTGGGCTCTCTCTTCGCGCAATGCTTCCATCTCAGCGCGGCCGAGCGCAAGGCGTTGCTGGTGGCCGGTGCCGCCGCGGGAATGACGGCCATCTTCGGAACACCGATCGCCGCCGTCATGCTCGCCGTCGAGCTTCTCCTGTTCGAGCTGAAGCCGCGCAGCCTGATCCCCGTGATCGCCGCCTGCGTGGTCTCGTCGTCGCTGCGCCCCTGGCTGATCGGCAGCGGCGCACTGTTTCCGTTCGCCGGCCAGCTCGATCTGCCCTGGTGGGGGCCGCTTGCCTGCGTGAGTGTCGGCGTGGTCGCGGGACTGCAATCGGGATTGCTGACCACACTGCTATACAAGGCCGAGGATTATTTCAGTCACCTGCCGATCCACTGGATGTGGTGGCCAGCGATCGGCGGACTGTTCGTCGGCGCCGGTGGCTTGATCGAACCGCGGGCGCTCGGTGTCGGCTACGACATCATCGGCGACCTGCTCAACGACAACATCGTGGTATCGGCCGCGGTGCTGATCCTGCTGGTAAAGTCCGCGACTTGGATCGTCGCCCTGGCGTCGGGCACATCTGGGGGCGTCCTCGCGCCGCTTCTCATTTTCGGCGGCTGCGTCGGCTGGCTCGAAGGACAATTGCTGCCGGGGTCGCATGGGGCCTGGGCGCTCGTCGGCATGGCCGCGATGATGGGTGGCACCATGCGCTCGCCGCTGACCGGTATCCTGTTCGCCGTCCAACTCACCGGCGACTTTCCGCTGCTCGGATCGCTTCTGATTGCCACGAGCGCCTCCTATGCGCTCACCGTATTGCTGCTCAAGCGCTCGATCCTCACGGAGAAAATCGCGCGGCGCGGCCAGCACGTGGTGCGCGAATACGGCATCGATCCCTTCGAACTGCTCCGCGTCAACGACGTGATGGTGACGGACGTCGATACGCTGCCGGCAACGATGACGGTCGGCGAAGCGGTGACGTTCTTCTCCGGGAACGGGCGGCGTCACAAGTCCTATCCGCTGATCGATGCGGACGGTCAGGTCTCGGGTCTCGTCGGCCGCTCGGATGTCCTGCGCTGGCGAGCGGAAAGCGCCGACGGTCGCGACACCCTGTTCGACTGCGCCTCGGACCGCTCGCTCACACTCGGTTATCCCGACGAACCGGTGTCACATCTTGCGGATCGGATGGTTCTGGCCGACGTCGGGCGCGTGCCGATCGTCGAACGCGCGAGCGGGCATCTCGTCGGCCTGGTTGCCCGCAAGGATCTCCTGCGCATTCGCGCCACCGCAAGATCCGTCGAGAAGCAGCGCTCGGCCTTCTTCGGCCTCGGCCGCCGCAGCCCGTCAGAACAGGTGACCACCCTTGACGACGCGCGGCTTTAGACAGCGGATTCGCCTCGCCGACGATCTGCGCCTACGACCCTCTTTGCTAGTTCGACGCGGGTTTCGCCCGCCCCGTCCATCCGCCAAGAAGACCGTCGATCACCGGCCAAAGTAGCAACAGGATGGCCAACGTCGTGATCGGGCCGACCAGACCGTTCGACCAGAACACCTTGAGGTTGCCGCCGGACCCGATCATCGGCAGGTGGAAGGCATCCTCGGCGCGGTTGCCGAGCACGAAGACTAGGAGGCGGGCGTCGTCTGAGTCCGCTCAGAACAGGGGCAGTCTCGCATTGGGTAAAACGTTGGATGCCTGTCCGTTCGGGGCCGCCCGGCCCGACCGGATAAGCCTTATTGACCCTCCATCCCGGTTTTCACGAAAAAAGAGTCTCCGTTCCGGCCGTTCCTAGTTGTTCATGCAAGGCTGCTTTAACCACAGGTGCTCTAGATTTCAGCCCATTCAAAGCGGAATGAACCCAATGGCGATCGATTCCCGGACGGTTAGCTACAGCATCATTGTCCCGGTCTTCAATGAGGAGGCCGTTCTCCCGATATTGCTGCGCCGGCTCGACCTGCTGCTGACCCGGCTCAACGGGCCGGCGGAGGTCATTATCGTCGACGATGGCAGCAGCGATTCCGGCACCATCGTGCTGGAAGCACTCGTCAAACGCGATCCGCGCTATCGCTTGATCGGCCTGTCGCGCAATTTCGGCCACCAAGTCGCTATTACCGCCGGCATGGACGCGGCGCAGGGCCAAGCGATTGTGGTTATGGATGCCGATCTGCAGGACCCGCCTGAGGTCGTGGAGCAACTCATCGCCAAATGGGAAGAAGGTTACGAAGTCGTCTATGCGCGGCGCCTGTCGCGCGCTGGCGAAAGCCGGTTTAAGCGCTCGACGGCCCATCTGTTCTACCGGATACTCGGGCGCATGACCTCGGTTCGGATTCCGGCCGACGTCGGTGACTTCCGCCTGATCGATCGCAAGGTGCTCGACGCGCTGCGCCAGATGCCGGAGCGGGACCGCTTCGTGCGCGGCATGATCGCCTGGCTCGGCTTCCGGCAGACTGAAGTGACCTTCCATCGCCTTGAGCGCGCGGCCGGCGAAACAAAATATCCTCTGCTCAAGATGACCCGTCTTGCGTTGGCTGCAGCGCTCGGCTTTTCCGATGTGCCCTTACGCCTGGCAATCTGGTGTGGGCTCGTGGTGTCGTGTCTGGCCCTCCTCTACGGCGGCTGGGTGCTTGTGCTGTGGATGAGCAAGGACAGCCACCTGGTTGCCGGCTGGTCCTCGACCATGGTCGTCATATCGCTCCTATGCGGACTTAACATGCTGATGACGGGCATCGTCGGGCTCTACATCGGCCGCATTCATGCCGAGGTGAAACACCGTCCACTCTACGTCGTGCAGAAGCGGTTGGGCTTCGATCGCGCCCAGGCTGCGCCGGCGGGCGCCGCAGCTCACGCTATGCACGAATAGTGAGCCCACATGAGCGAGCTCTTCGACCAGTACCGCAGCAATTACCGGGACGTCGTCCAATCATCGATCGACTTCTCGGGCCTGCCCCACAGCTTCTTCATGCGCTCCAAAGCCGACCTCCTGCGCGACCTGACCGCGCGGCGTCTCGGATCGGCAAATCCCGCGATGCTCGACGTCGGTTGCGGCGTCGGCAGCTTTCATCCGTTGCTGCGCGGCATGGTCGGCAGCCTGACCGGCATCGATGTTTCATCGGAGAGTATCGAGCAGGCGCGCGCCGACAATCCCGGCGGCGAGTACCGCGCCTTCGACGGCAGGAGCTTTCCCTTCGACGACGACAGTTTCGATATCGTGACTGCGATTTGCGTGCTGCACCACGTCGCGCCTGCGCAATGGACCAACTTCATCAATGAGATGCGGCGCGTGGCGCGCCCGGGGGGCCTTATCTGCATCATCGAGCACAATCCCCTCAATCCGCTTACCCGCCTTGCCGTTGCGCGCTGCGAATTCGATCGCGACGCCGTGTTGCTCAGCGCTCGCAAGGCACGGAGATTGATGGCGGCTAGCGGTTTGCAGAAGATCGGCGCGCATCATTTCCTACTGTTGCCCTGGGAGGCAGAGCCGGCACGCCGCGTCGAGGGTGCCTTGAGGCATATTCCGCTCGGCGCCCAATACGCCGCCTTTGGTACCGCCTGAACTATTTCTACAACACATCCAACCGCCGATGGGCGACCGCCACATTGTCGCTGAAGATGCATTGCCAGTCCGGCGGGCAGTGGAGCAGCGTCACCCCCGGCGTGTCCAGCTCAAGCAGTGTCGCATCAAGCTTGTATTCGTCGAGCAGCTTGAGAAAATCGCGCCTGATGGGGCCAAATAGACGCGCCCCAGAAGGCAATCACTACAAGAGCCAGCGCTCCAATTCCTAGTAGCAGAAGAACGGCTTCCAGCATGACGAATCAAGCTCCGTCCGCAAATAGGATATTTTCTCGCGAAAGCCGGGATTAACCAACGTCTTCCTGCACGGGACAGGGATCGGCGGCGCTCTCAGTAAGGACCTCGCCGGCTTCTGAGCTGTAGTTCCAGATTTTCATAGCGAGTTCTCAGTATTTGATCCACGCAAGCAGCGCGATATCGCGCGGCCGCGCCTCGGAGCCGCCGAGCCCGCCGTTAACGCCACCGCTCGCGCCGGTAGTCGGCGACTGCGCGACAGCCGTAGCGCCACCAGGCGAATTGTAGAAGTGAGACGGTGCGCAACTTGGTATCGGCGCCGAAGGGTCGGTCATGAGTTGCTCAATTAGAGGTTGCGAATTAGATTGTCGCCCCGCTGGGGGAATCCAATTTGATCCATCGGTTTGTTGCGCCCGGCTGCCGTTCGCTGTCCGTTCTCGCTCAACGCGTCTATCGGAGGATGGACCGGGAATGGAAATATTAACCTGACCTCTTCAACTTGAGCCAGACGGGGGCGAAACCAATGACGCTCGGCGCACGCTCAGGCGGCGAACCATCTCCGGGGTGACGGCAAATGATCGATAGTAATGATGACTATTCGCGAAGGTTTCAGGAACTAAGGCCATTTCTCGTAAATGACAAAGGTCTCAGATACGCGGACTTCATCAAGACGCTGACGCCCAACTATACGAGGCTCTATCTGGATATTGCGCTCGGCTACTTTGCGCTGATTGTTACTTTTGCGTTTGTCCGCGCCGTGCCCGTGGAAATGGACTATGGACTGCTATTTACTGTGTTTGCTGGTGCAATCTCTATTGGCTTCTGGATCGCCTACCTGCAACTGTTCCTTCATGAAGGCGCTCACTTCAATTTCGCCCCTGATAGAGGACAGAGTGATTTTCTATGCAACATTCTGGTTGCTTGGATGATAGGCACATCTGTTCAGCAGTACCGCATCACCCATTTTCAGCATCATCGCGCGCTCGGCAGAATCGACGACAGCGAATCGACTTATTTCTCCTCGCTTAATCTGGCATTTCTGATCAAGGCTCTGTTTGGCGTCCGAGTGATGGAAGTGCTGCGGTCGCGCACCGAACTCGAAGCTAAAGCCAAGAGGGTCGATCGAGGCACATGGGTCAGGCCCATGGGTCTCCTTGCGCACATCGCAATCGTCACGATTTCCTTCTTTTCTCGCGAGCTACTTTTTTGCGCCGCGTGGGTCCTGGGGACTGTGATGTTTTTCCCCCTCTTCGGCGCTCTTCGCCAGTTGCTGGAACATAGAGACCCCTCTGCGGATCCATGTGTCGACTACAATGAGCATGATCATGGCGCCTATACGAGGGTGTTTGGACCCGGCATATTCGCTTCGGTATTCGGAGCCGCGGGATTCAATCGCCACCTACTGCACCACTGGGAGCCGCAGGTTTCCTATACCAACTTGCATGAAATGGAGACATATCTCCTCAAGACGGAGTTAGCATCGGTTATCGAGCAGCGTCGCTCCACATATTTGAAAACGTTCCTCAGTCTCTTCAGGTTCACATGACCAAAATAACGTGCCCGATTTGTGCCGATGGTTCTGTGCGTCATTTCGCGAAAGCCAACGACGTTGAGTATTTTACATCCGGCAGGCTCTTCGATTTCTACCGCTGTGACAGCTGCGATATTCTGTTCATTTACCCGATGCTGTCGGATCGGCTGAATGAAATCTATCCATCCAACTATTATTCGTTTCACGCCAATGCAGCCGATACCTTGGCACTACGCTTCAAGAAGCGTCTTGACGACAGGGCTTTCCAAGCAATCACCAAACAACTCAATGGAGAACGCCTGTCTGCATTAGACGTTGGAGGCGGAATCGGTTGGCTCCTCGACGGGCTGAAGAGAGCCGATTCCAGAATTGCTGATACAACCGTCGTAGACATTGATGCTGGAGCGGCCGATGTCGCCCGCGCCAAAGGTCACAACTTTCACCTCACGCCTATTGAAGGCTTCGAGACTGAAAAAACGTTTGACTTGATTTTGATGCTAAACCTGATCGAGCACGTTCCAGATCCGATCCAGATACTGAAAAAGGCAAAGAGCCTGCTTTCTCCTGGTGGTCTCATTTGGATTAAAACGCCCAACTACGACTCGCTAGACGCTCGTATTTTTAGATATCGTTCCTGGGGAGGATATCACACGCCTCGACATTTTGTTCTCTTCACCAAACCTAGCTTCATTCGTCACTGTGAATCCGCGGGCCTTCATGTTTTGAATTGCTCGTATACGCAAGGCGCCCCATTCTGGACCGTAAGCGCCATTAACGAATTAAAGCGCCTTGGCCTCGCGGAGGTGTCAGCTGCACGGCCATCGCTGCAGAACAGCCTTACTCCCTTTTTTCATCTGCTTTTTGCGGCGTTCGATTTTGTCAGGATGCCTTTCTCTAAGACGTCGCAGATGAATTGCATCCTCACGGCCCAATCATCCACTTCTGAGACATCATCGGCAACACCGATTTCGAGGGCGAAGTTGGGGTCAAGCAGGATTTCTGGCGGTGCGTGATCACGTCGCTCCAATAGGAATCAGCGCGCGGGCCGGACGGCAATCTGAATCCCGGCTCCATATGAATGCCATGGCTGAGAAGACTCCCGACGCAGCCTAGAAGAGCTGCGAGATCTGCGTGCAAGATCATCCGTTTGGCGAGAATTCTCCGACCTCTCTCAGCCATCACCACACGCAAAGACCTGCGCTCAGGACGTGCCGAACGACGAGGACCGCCACATTCGACTGGTCGGCCAACCCGTCACGCTGTCGCGCACGCCGAGCAAGATGGTGGCGCGGCCGCCGGAATTCGGCGAGCAGACCGACGAGATCTTGAAGGAGTTCGGCCTCAGTGCAGACGAGATCGCGACGCTCTGGAACGCCAAGGTGGTGTGAAAGAACGGCCGCGTCGCGACAGCCGGCCTTTCGGGTCCGGGCCGCCGCGGTGATCACCATCGGCCGCGCATTGACGGCTTAAGCAACCATCTAGATCTTACGCAAACCGTCGAAGCGCGTGCCGACATAGCGGAGAAAGGTCGTTGTTGGACAGGTCGACCGATCCGCCGACTTGCTTGACGCCGATCGTGTTGAAGGAGATCGTCGTGGCGTCAATGTTGATGCCGCCGCCCGAGATGGCAATGCCGGCAACCGAGTTGCTTGACACGACCGAATTGCTGAGGTGAACGGCCGCGCCGGCACCCACGCCGATACCGCCGGCCGCTTTGATCACCTTGACGTTGCTGAGCGTCGCCTTGATCAAGCCCGCAGCCGCGCTTGCAATCGTAAAGCCGCTGCCTCCCATATCCCGTGGTGTTCACGACGTTCAGCGCTCCAGTTTCCAATCCGCTTGGGTCAAGCGGCAGGCTTCGCCCGCCGCGGCCATCCGACGCAGCGCAGCAAGCGGTCGATCACAGGCCAAAATAGCAGCACGATCGCCAAGGTTGTGATCGAGCCGACCAGGCCGTTCGACCAGAACACCTTGAGGTTGCCACCGGACCCGATCATCGACAGGCGGAAGGCATCCTCGGCGCGATTGCCGAGCACGAGCGCCAGGGTGAACGGCGCGAGCGGGATGCCGATCTTCTTGAAGACGTAGCCGACGACGCCGAAGCCCAGCATCAGCCAGATGTCGAACATCGCGTTCTGGATCGCATAGGCACCGATCGCGCAGGACACCACGATCATCGGCGCCACCGCGGCGAACGGCACCCGCAGGATCGAGGCGAAGATCGGCACCGTCGTCAGCACCAGCACGAGGCCGACGACATTGCCGAGATACATCGAGGCGATCAGGCCCCAGACGAAGTCCTTATGCTCCACGAACAGCAGCGGACCCGGATTGAGTCCCCACACCATCAACCCGCCGAGCAGGATCGCGGCCGTGCCGGAACCGGGAATGCCGAGCGCCAGCATCGGCAGCAGCGCCGAGGTGCCGGAGGCATGCGCCGCCGTCTCCGGTGCGAACACGCCCTCGATGCGGCCCTTGCCAAAGCTCTCGGGATCCTTGGCGAAGCGTTTTGCGAGGTTGTAACCCATGAAGGAGGCCGCGATCGCGCCGCCTGGGGTGATGCCGAGCCAGCAGCCGATGAACGAGGAACGCAGCAGCGTCACCCAGTATTTCGGCAGGTCCTTCCAGACGCCGAGCACGACGCGGAGCGAGATGCTCGCCGCGTGTCCGCGCAGCGCCAGCCGCTCTTCCATCGTCAGCAGGATCTCGCTGATGCCGAAAAGGCCGATGACGGCAACGAGGAAGTTGATGCCGCGCAAGAGCTCGGCCGAGCCGAAGGTCATGCGCAGATTGCCCGACACCGTGTCCATGCCGACGCCGGCGAGCAGAAGGCCGAGCGACATCGAGATGACCGTCTTGTGCTTGGCCTCGCGTCCGAGACCGACGAAGGAGCAGAAGGTCAGCAGATAAACAGCGAAGAACTCGGGCGGACCGAACTTCAACGCAAAGGACGAGATCATCGGCGCGAGGAAGGTGATCAGCAGCACCGCGACCAGCGAGCCGATGAAGGAGGACGTGAACGCCGCGGTCAGCGCCTCCGCCGCCCTGCCCTGCTGCGCCATCGGATAGCCGTCGAAGGTGGTGGCAACCGACCAGGCCTCGCCCGGGATGTTGAACAGGATCGAGGTGATGGCGCCGCCGAACAGCGCGCCCCAGTAGATGCAGGACAGCATCACGATCGCCGAGGTTGGATCCATCGTGAAGGTGAGCGGCAGCAGGATCGCAACGCCGTTGGGGCCGCCGAGCCCGGGCAGCACGCCGACGAAGATGCCGAGCACCAGCCCGACCATCATCAGCACGAGCGTCTTCCAGGTCAGCAGGACGGCGAAGCCATGAAGCAAGAGACCGAAAGCTTCCATCGTGAGCGCCTAGTAGCCGAAGGCCGCTTCGAGCGGCCCTTTCGGCATGATGACGTCGAAGGCGATGTCGAAGGTGACGAACATGATCGCCGTGAACAGGAAGGCCGTGAGCAGCGACTTCCACAGCGCGATCTTGCCGACGAGCCGCATGAAGCCCACGATCAGGAGGAAGCTCGCGACGTAGAGGCCGAGGAACTGCATCACCAGGCAGAACAGAAGCGTCGGCACGAACACCGCCATCACACGGCGCGCTTGCGCACGCGTGACGAAGCTTTCGGATGCCGCGCGGTGCGCCACGAAGGCCGCAATCAGGCCATAGAGGCTGCCGCCACCGAGGATGACGGAGAGATAGAACGGGAAATAGCCGGGCTCCGGCCCGGTCGAATCCCAGGAGGCGCCGGTGCGCCAATTGTCATAGCCAAGCGTTGCGGCCAACGCGAGCAACAGCAGGCAGACGAATATCTCGATCGTGCCGGAGGAGACGACGGAGGGTGAGTCGTCTTCAGGCGCGGTCGGATCGTCGACGACGATTTCAAGATCGGTTTGGGACATGAGCTGCTTTGCAAAAGCCGGGAGTGATGTCACCTCGCCCCGCTTGCGGGGAGAGGCAGAGGCCGCGTCCGCGGCCGTTTTCTCGAACGTCGAAGCGGGTGAGGGAGACTCTCCGCGAGTCCGTCTGCCACTCTCTTCGGGGAGGGAGCCCCTCCCCCTGCCCTCTCCCCGTAAGAACGGGGAGAGGGAGAAGAGAGACGGCTACTTCGCGACGAATCCGGCTTCCGTCATCAGCGACTTGTTGGTGGCGTCGTCCTCCTCGAGGAATTGCACCATGTCCTTGCCGGTGAGGAAGATCGGCTTCAGCGCCTGCTTTTCCATGTAGTCCTTGTATTCCGCGGTCTGCGTCACCTTGTGGAACAGATCGACATAGAACGCCTGCTGCTCCGGCGTGACCTTGCCGGGCAGGAACATCGCGCGCAGCATCAGATACTGGACGTCAACGCCCTCCTCCTTACAGGTCGGGATGTCGGCCCAGGATTGCGTGTCCGTCACCTTGCTGGTGTAGGAGATGCGCTCCTTGTCGAACACGCAGAGCGGGCGCACCTGGCCAGCACGCCAGACTTCGAGATTTTCGCTCGGGTTGTTGACGTTGGATTCGGTGTGGTTGCCGACGAGCTGCGTCGCGGCCTCGCCGCCGGATTTGTAGGGTAGATAGGAGAATTTAGCGCCGGTCTTCTGCTCGAGGAAGACGGTCAGCACGTGATCCTCGCGCTTGGAGCCGGTGCCGCCCATCTTGAACGGCGAACTCGCCGCCTTCGCAGCCGCGACGAATTCCTTCACCGTCTTCGGACCTGCGCTGTTGTCCCACAGCACGAACTGGTCGAGCGCGATCACCGAGACCGGCGTCAGCTCGCGCCAGTTGAACGGGATCTTCGCCGATAGCGGCAGCATGTAGATCAGCGAATAGGCGATCAGCACCTTGTTCGGGTCGCCTTCGCTGGACTTCATGTACATCAGCGCTTCCGCGCCCGAGGCGCCGCCCTTGAGCGAGACGACGATCGGCTGCTTCATCAGATTGTTCTTCTGAATGGCGGCCTGCATCATCCGCGCCATCTGGTCGGAGGCGCCGCCCGCGCCGGCGGCCACCACGATCTCGACCGGCTTGGTCGGCTCCCAGCCGGCAAAAGCCGGCGCGCCACAAAGCGCAGCGGCCAGCACGACCGCGGCCTTCATTCCTTGTCCCACGTGCGTCTCCCCAAGTTTTCGCCTATGTTCTTGTTCGGATTGGCAATTCGCGAAGCAATGCGAATTGCATTGTGCGGGCGAATGCCGGCCAGTTCAAGCCGGCCCGGCGCCGCTCCGCTTATGACTTTGGAATGAGATCGATTGCAAGCTCGACCGCTGAAATCTCGGGACTGGAATAGAAGGCGAGTCGCCAAATCAACGTTGCAGTTCGGGTTGCCGCAAATTCCCTGCTGTCTGGCGGTGAGAGATAATTTGTCACAGCTTTGTGCCACAAAGTCCGCGAAATCATCGGGCGGATCGGCCAGCACGCCGGACGCAACCGATATGATCACTGGTCTCCAGTCGCTTCAGTGAAGAACAGGCGCGTTTCCTCATTTCGCAGATGCCGAGAGCCTATGGTCTATTTCAATCGGAATTCCACTGGTCGAAAACCAGAAGTAATTCAAAGCACTTTGGCATTCGCTGTTGTCGTATTCGTGCTCGTTGTCACGAGCCTCATGATCGCGCCGGGCGCGGATGGGCTGTTAGGTGCATACCTCGCCGCCTTAATGCTCGGCATCGCCTGCAACGACGCCCGCCACTACCTCATTCCAAACGAGCTGACCGCCGCGGCTTTCGGCATTGCCTTGTTACGCGGATTAACCTTACCCAATGCCAGTGCAACATCGATATTGTGGCCGGTCTTTCGCGCCTCGGCGGTAAGTCTGCCGTTGTTTTTTCTCTTGTTGTTCTACCGTTACTGGCGCGGCCGGGACGGATTGGGGCTTGGGGACGTCAAGCTTGCCGCGGTTGCCGGTGCCTGGCTCGAACTCCCAACGGCGGCTGCGGTGATCGAATTGGCCGCACTTTCAGCGATTGCCGCATACATCGCCAATGCTCTCGTGCGACGGCGGTCGCTGCGAGGTACGGCATTCCTGCCGTTCGGACTTTTTATGGCACCAGCTATTTGGGTCGGCTGGCTGAGCGAACAATTGCTCTTGCGCTGGGGGTATTTCTGGCCGGGTTGACCTCGCGGCTTGCAACGCCGGTGCAGCGGCGGTCTCACGGCCGCCGGTTGAGTGATCGAGACGCGGAGACCTGGATTGCGCGCTACTTGCCCTTCCAGTTCGGTGTACGCTTGTTGAGGAAGGCGTCCATGCCCTCGCGGAAATCTTCGCTCATATAGGCCTTGAGGATCAGGTCCTCGCCCTCTTCGCGCGACAGCGTGCGGCGGATGCGGCGCACCGCCTCCTTGGTCGCTTCCAGCGTGAGCGGCGCATGGCTTGCGACGAGCTTGGCGGTCTCGTCGGCACGGCGCTGCAGCGTCTCGACGTCGGGCACGACCTCGTTGAGCAGGCCGAGCGACAGCGCTTCCTGCGCCTCGACGAGGCGCGCCTTGAAGATCAGATCCTTGGTGCGGGCGGGACCAACCAGCGAGACGACGCGGCTGATGTTCGACATCGACAGGCAGTTGCCGAGCGTGCGCGCGATCGGAAAGCCGATGCGCGTCGTCTCGGTGCCGATGCGGAGGTCGCAGCAGGCCGCGATGCCGGCGCCGCCGCCGGTGCAGGCTCCCGCGATCGCCGCGATCACGGGCACACGGCACTGCTCGAGCGTGCCGAGCACGCGGTCGATGCGAGCCTCGTAGTCGAGCGCGTCCTGCGCGGTCTTGAAGGCGCGGAATTGAGAAATGTCGGTGCCCGAGGCGAAGGCCTTGTCACCGGCCCCGGTCAGGATCAGCGCCTTGATCGAGCGATCGGCGTTGATCTCCTGGCAGATCTCCGCCATGCGATCATACATGGCGAAGGTCATTGCGTTGCGCGCCTGGGGGCGGTTGAAGGTGATCCGCGCGATGCCGTCCGTCACGGAGTAGAGCAGGTCTTCGTTGGTCGTCGTCGGTGCGTTCATCGCGCGCTCACTTTCTAAGTTAGTTCAGGCCACCTGAGCCTTCAGGCCACCTGAGCCTTGGCCATCGGCACCGCGTCGCGTCCCTTCAGGACGTCCATGGCCGCCAATACGCCGCCGCTCCGGTGCGGAATCTTTGCAAGATCCAGGCCCATCTCGACGCCGGCGAGCGTGCCCATCAGCATCAGATCGTTGAAATGGCCGATATGGCCGATGCGGAACACCTTGCCCTTGACCTTGTTCAGGCCCGTGCCGAGCGACATGTCGAAGTTTTCGAGCACCACCTTGCGGAAGGCGTCGGCGTCATGTCCATCGGGCACGCGCACGCCGGTCAGCGCGGGTGAGTGTGCGGCAGGATCGGCGCACTGCGTCTCCAAGCCCCAGACCTTGACCGCGGCGCGCGTCGCGGCGCTGTGGCGCTTGTGGCGGGTCCAGACATTCTCCAGCCCCTCCTCTTCCAGCATCTTGACCGCTTCACGCAGGCCGTAGAGCAGATTGGTCGCGGGTGTGTAGGGGAAGGTGCCGAGCTTGTTGAAGGAGATGACCTCCTGCCAGTCCCAGTAGGAGCGCATGCCGGGGTTGGCCTTCGCCACCGCGAGCGCCTTTTCCGAGACGGCGTTGAAGCCGAGGCCCGGGGGCAGCATCAGGCCCTTCTGGGAGCCGGCGACCGAGACGTCGATGCCCCAGGCATCGTGCTCGTATTCCATCGAGCCGAGGCCGGAGATGGTGTCGACCATCAGGAGGGCCGGATGCTTGACGCGGTCGAGCAGCTTGCGCACGTCGAGCGGCGGCGTCACGCAGCCGGTCGAGGTCTCGTTGTGGACGACGCAGACCGCCTTGATCGTGTGCTGCTTGTCGGCGGCAACGCGCTTCTCGATCTCGGCGAGATCGGCGCCATGGCGCCAGTCGCTCGGGATGAAGTCGACGTCGAGCTTGAACTTGTCGGCGATGCCGCGCCACAGCACGGCGAACTGGCCGGTCTCGCACATCAAAACCTTGTCGCCGGGGGCGAATACGTTGACCATCGCCGCTTCCCAGGCACCGGTGCCGGACGAGGGGAAGATGATCACGGGCTGCTGGGTGCGGAACACCCGCTGCATCGAGGCGAGGACCGCAAAACCGAGCTCCGCGAACTCCGGACCGCGATGGTCCAGCGTCGGCATGTCCATCGCCCGCAGCACCCGGTCGGGCACGTTGGTCGGTCCTGGAATCTGTAAGAAATGCCTTCCAGTGTGCACGGTCATCGGCGTCCTTCCCGGTCTAGCCTTGGTTTTGATGGGCGCCGAATAGCACCATTTGACCGGCTTGTCCCCTCTCAAGACGCCTCCCATGCATAAGCGGCGGGCCTCCGCCGCCCGTACTCCGCGGCCACCACCTTTCCGACCGGCAGGCGCCCCTCGGCCTCCGTAAACGGACGCTCCGGATGCATCAGGAAGGCGGAGAAGCCACCGAGCAACAGCAGCCCCATCGACATCAGGAACGGCAGGTACCAGTTGCCGGTCGCGTCGATCACGAAGCCGGCAACGAGCGGGGAGACGATGGCGGCGAAGGCCGAGCCGGTATTCATGAGTCCCGAGGCGATGCCGGAATATTTCGGGGCAATATCCATCGGGATCGACCACATCGGGCCGATCACCAGCTCGGCGCAGAAGAAGCCGGCCGACAGGCACAGCGCGACGATCGTGATGTCGTGGACGAACAGGATCGGAAACAGCGAGAGCAGCGCGCCCGTAAATCCCGCAACGGTGACGCTCAGCCGCGCCAGACGGACGTTGCCGGTGCGATCGAGGATCTTGTCCGAAAGCACGCCGCCGACGCTGTCGCCGACCACGCCGGCGAAGAACACGCCGGAGGCGAACAGCGCCGAGTTCTTGATGTCGAGATTGTGGTTGTTCTTGAAGAACAGCGGCAGCCAGTTGAGATAGAGCCAGAGGCACCAGCCGTAGCAGAAATAGGTCAGCGTCACTGGCCACATGCGGCCGAGCAGCGGCCCCCACGGCACGCGCCGCCGCTCGCCGGTCGGGCGCGGCGGCAGTGCGGCGAGCTCAGCCTCGGTGATGGAAGCGTGCTCCTTCGGCTCGTTGCGGAAGTACCAGACCCAGACGACGCCCCAGACCAGGCTGACGAGACCGAGCACGACGAACGCGCCGCGCCAGGTCAGCCAGACGATCAGCAGCGCCACCACTGGTGGCGTCACGGCATTGCCGAGCCGCGCGAACGAGTGTGTCAGTCCCTGCGCAAAACCGCGGCGGTTCGCGGGCGTCCAATATTGCATCGCGCGCGTTGCCGTCGGGAAGGTCGCGCCCTCGCCGAAGCCTAGCGCGAAACGCGCGACGAACAGTGCGGCAAGACCGTTGACGAAGCCGGTCGAGATGGTCGCCGCCGCCCAGATCATGCCGCACCAGAACAGCGTCTTGCGCGGCCCGAAACGATGGCCGACCCAGCCGCCGATCACCTGGAACAGCAGATAGGGATAGGCGAAGGCGGAGAAGACGAGGCCAAGCTGGGTGTTCGACAGACCCAGCTCCTTCTGGATCTCGCTCGCGGCGGTGCCGATGTTCACCCGGTCGACATAGGTGATGAAATACATCGCGCAGAGCATCGCCAAGACGACGTGCGTGGCCTTGAACCGAATTCCCATCTCCACCCTCCCTGACTGTTTTTTATGATTGGCCTTGCGTGTCCCGCGCGACCTAAGTGCCGACCACTTTGAGATGCGGGGAGGCATTGCCCTGCGGGCGCTGCTCCAGCAGCTTCATCGCAGCGTCGACGCCGCCGGAGCGGTGCGGCACGCCCGCAACCGACAGGCCCATCTCCACGCCGGTGAGCGCGCCGAGCAGCGTCAGCGCGTTGCATTCGCCGAGATGGCCGATGCGGAAGACTTTTCCGGCGACCTTCGACAGGCCCGAGCCGAGCGACATGTTGTAATTATCGAGCACGATCTTGCGGAACTGATCGGCGTCGTGGCCCGGTGGCATCAACACCGCGGTGAGCACCGGCGAGAACTCCGAGGGCTCCTGGCAGAGGATCTCGAGGCCCCAGTGACTGACCGCGGCACGCGTCGCGGCAGCCAGCCGCTGATGGCGCGCGAACACGTTGTCGAGCCCCTCTTCGAGCAGCATCGCGATCGCCTCGCGCAGGCCGTAGAGCAGATTGGTCGCCGGCGTGTAGGGGAAGAAGCCGTTGGCGTTGGGCTTGAGCATCTCCTCCCAGTCGAAATAGGAGCGCGGCATCTTGTTGGTTTTCGCAGCAGCGCGGGCCTTCTCCGAGATCGCATTAAAGCCGAGACCGGGCGGCAGCATGAAACCCTTCTGCGAGCAGCTCACGCTGACATCGACCTTCCACTCGTCGTGGCGGTAGTCGACCGAGCCGAGCGAGGAGATGGTGTCCACCATCAGCAGCGCCGGGTGACCAGTGCGATCAATCGCGGCGCGGATCTCGGCGATGCGGCTGGTTGCGCCGGTCGAGGTCTCGTTGTGCACGACCATGACGGCATTGATCGCGCGCGGCTTGTCCTCGGTGAGCTTCGCCTCGATCAATGCGGGGTCGGCGCCGCGGCGCCAGTCGCCGGGGACGAAGTCGACCTCGATGCCGAACCGCCCCGCCATCTGCCGCCACAGGGTGGCGAAATGGCCGGTCTCGACCATCAGCACCCGGTCACCAGGCGACAGTGTGTTGACGATCGCGGCCTCCCAGGCGCCCGTCCCCGACGAGGGGAAGATCACGACCGGACCCGCGGTCTGGAAAATTGTCTGGCTGCCCGCGAGCACGGCGCGGCCGAGCTCGCCGAATTCCGCGCTACGGTGGTCGATGACCGGCATGTCCATGGCGCGCAGGACCCGCTCGGGGACCGGGCTCGGGCCCGGAATCTGAAGGAAATGGCGTCCCTGGTGCATGAAACCTCCCTGTCGGCTGACTCTGGCCGGCTTCGGAGTTATTTTGCATTCATTTTTTGTCATTTCAATCGAATTTTGGTATTCGATTGTGAACGTCGACGCGATCAAATAGGCAAACTATTGTGCTGCAAATGAAATCGACGATTCCCGACACCGGGGTTCCGATCACCCCACCCGCCGGCAATGGCGGCGACCGCCAGGAGGCCTCGCTTCACGGCGAGATCCTGCTGCGGCTGCGCGACTACGTGGTCGAGGGCAATATTCCCGACGGCGCGCGCGTCCCCGAGCGCCAGCTCTGCGCGATGCTCGGCATCTCCCGCACGCCGCTGCGCGAGGCCCTGAAAGTGCTCGCTTCCGAGGGCCTGATCGAGCTTTTGCCCAACCGCGGCGCGCGCGTCCGCCAACTCAGCCAGCGCGACCTCGAAGAGCTGTTCGACGTCATGGCGGGGCTGGAGAGCCTTGCCGGGCGGCTCGCCTGCGAGGCCATTACGGATGAGGAAATCACCGCGATCGAGCAGCTGCATTACGAGATGTACGGGCACTATCTGCATCGCGACATGCACGGCTATTTCCAAACGAACCAGCGCATCCACGAAAGCATCGTCACGGCCGCGCGCAGCGAGACGCTGAAGAGCGCCTACGCCAACTTCGCGGGCCGCATCCGCCGGGTCCGTTACTCCGCCAATTTCGCCCGCAAGCGGCAGCGCTGGGCGGAAGCGATGCGCGAGCACGAGACCATCCTCGACGCGCTGCGCCGCCGCGCCGCCAGCGAGCTCAGCGACATCCTGTTCCAGCACCTGCGCAACAAGCGGGCGGCCGCGATCGAGCACCTGACCGAGCCCCAAGAGGACGCACCGGCCTCACCCTGAGGGGCGCCCGACTTGCTCATTTTGAATTCATAATATAATCGGTCGTGAGAAATAATGAATAACTCGGCAAGGCTGGGCCTCGCTGGGTCAATCCGGGACCAGGGATGACAAACGCCTCCTCGCTCGAACGGCGCCTGCGCGCGGAAATGACCGGCGACGTCCTGTTCGACGGCTTCAGCCGCGGCCGCTATGCCACCGACGCCTCGTTCTACCAGATCGTGCCAGCCGGCGTGGTCGTGCCCAGGACCATGGACGAGGCCTTGCGGGCACTGGCGATCGCCCGCGACGAGGGCCTGAACGTCACCCCGCGCGGCGGCGGCACCTCACAATGCGGCCAGACCGTCAATGACGGCCTCGTGGTCGATCTCTCGAAGCACCTCAACCGCATCCTGTCGCTCGACGTCGCGGGCCGCACCTGCGTGGTCGAGCCCGGCATCGTGCTCGACGACCTCAACCGTCAGCTCAAGAAGCAGGGCCTGTGGTTTCCGGTCGACGTCTCCACAGCCTCGCGCGCCACCATCGGCGGCATGGCCGGCAACAATTCCTGCGGCGGCCGTAGCTTGCGCTACGGCACGATGCGCGACAACACACTGTCGATGGAGGCGGCGCTCGCCGACGGCACGCTGGGCCGCTACGGCGAGGTGTCGCGTGATCTCTCCGACCTCGATGCAAACGACAGCGCGCGCGCCCTGTTCCGCGACATGCTCGATCTCGGCGCCCGCGAGGCCGACGAGATCGCCGCGCGCTTTCCCAAGGTGCAGCGCCGTGTCGGCGGCTACAATCTCGATGCGCTGACGCCGCGCAATGCGCGCAACAACATGGCGCATCTCCTGGTCGGCTCCGAAGGCACCCTCGCCTTCACCACCAAGGTCGAGCTGAAGCTGTGGCCTGTCATCCGCAACAAGGCGCTCGGCATCTGTCATTTCGGCAGCTTCTACGAGGCGATGGACGCCGCCCAGCACCTGGTCAAGCTCAAGCCGATCGCGGTCGAGCTGGTCGACCGCACCATGCTCGCACTCGGCCGCGACATCGCGATGTTCAGGCCGGTCATCTCCGCCGCCATCAAGGGCGATCCGGATGCCGTTCTGGTGGTCGAATTCGCCGAAGAGGACCAAGCCGACAATCTGGTGCGCCTCAAGCAGCTCGGCGAATTGATGGGCGATCTCGGCTTCGGCTGGAACAACGACAAGCGTAAATGGGGCGGCGTGGTCGAGATCACCGAGCCCGCGCTGCAAAGCGGCATCGCCGATTTCCGCGCCGCCGGCCTCAACGTCATGATGTCGATGAAGCAGGAGGGCAAGCCGGTCTCGTTCGTCGAGGATTGCGCCGTGCCGTTGCCGCATCTGGCCGACTACACCGCGCGGCTCGGCGAAGTCTTTGCCAAGCACGGCACCAGCGGCACGATGTATGCGCATGCCTCCGAGGGCTGCCTGCACGTACGGCCCGTGCTGAACCTGAAGCTGGAGAAGGACGTCAAGGCGATGCGGGCCATCGCCGAGGAAGCCTTCGCGCTGGTGCGCGAATACAAGGGCTCGCATTCCGGCGAGCATGGCGATGGCCTGGTGCGGTCCGAATTCCACGAGACCATGTTCGGCGAGCGTCTCGTCGCCGACTTCAGGGAGGTGAAGAGCCGCTTCGATCCCGAGGGCGTCCTCAATCCCGGCAAGATCGTCGATGCGCCCCGGATGGACGATCGCTCGCTGTTCCGCTTCAAACCCGACTACCGCGTCAACGAGTTGCAGACGAAGCTGGATTGGTCCGCCTATCCCGGCGCCGGCGGCGGATTCCAGGGCGCGGTCGAGATGTGCAACAACAACGGCGCCTGCCGCAAGCTCGAGGGCGGCGTGATGTGCCCGTCCTACCGCGCCACGCGCAACGAGAAGGACGTTACCCGTGGCCGCGCCAACAGCTTGCGGCTCGCCATCTCCGGCCAGCTCGGTCCTGACGCGTTGTCCTCCGACGAAATGATGGAGACCCTAAAACTCTGCGTCTCCTGCAAGGCCTGCCGCCACGAATGCCCGACCGGCGTCGACATGGCCAAGATGAAGATCGAGGTGCTCGCCGCCCGCGCCGCGTCCCATGGCCTGACCCTGCGTGACCGCCTGGTCGGCTACCTCCCGCGCTATGCCGGTCTCGCGTCGCGCTTCGCGCCACTCGCCAATTTGCGCAACCGCAGCCCGCTGCTGCGAAAGCTGTTCGAGCGCTTTGCCGGCATCAGCGCGCGCCGCGCCCTGCCCGCCTTCCGCAGCGACGTGTTCGTGCCGCCCGCGGGAGCGGTCGGGCCGGAGACCGGCCGCGAAGTCGTGCTGTTCACGGACACCTTCAATCGCATCTACGAGCGCGAAAATCTCTACGCCGCGCTCCGCGTGTTCGCGGCGGGCGGTTATCGCGTGCACCTGCCCAAGCCGGCGAGCGCCAGTCGCCCGCTCTGCTGCGGCCGTACATTCCTCTCAGCCGGTCTCATCGACGAAGCCAGGGCCGAGCTCGACCGCCTCGTGGCCGCGTTCGCGCCCTTTGCCGCCCGCGGCGTGCCGATCGTCGGCCTCGAGCCGAGCTGCCTGCTGACGCTGCGCGACGAGCTCGCCTCGCTGCGCAAGGACAACGACGCCAGGGCCGTCGGCGCCCACGCGCTGACTTTCGAGGAATTCCTGGTGCGCGAGGCCGAGGCCGGCCGGCTGCAACTGCCGCTCGGCATCGTCGCCGACAAGGCCGTCGTGCACGGCCATTGCCACCAAAAATCCTTCGGCGCCTTCAAACCGGTCGAGCAGGTGCTGCGCCTCATTCCGGACCTGAAGGTCGAGACCATCGAATCGAGCTGCTGCGGCATGGCCGGCGCCTTCGGCTACGGCGCCGACACCTATGATGCCTCGATCGAGATGGCCGAGCTGTCGCTGCTGCCCGCGGTGCGGCGCGCCGACCAAGCTACACTGGTCGTTGCCGACGGCACCTCCTGCCGGCATCAGATCCACGACGGCGCCCAGCGCGAAGCGCTTCACGTCGCGCGCGTGCTGGCGATGAGCCTCGACCGCGCCGGAGCAAATTCCACTTCTCACACCAAAAAGGAAACCAGCCATGGCTGACCTCACGCTCGACACCGCCCGCAAGATCCTCGACGCCGCCTTCGCAAAATCCACCGAGCTGAAGCTCAAGCCGCTGGTCGTCACCATCCTGGACGCACGCGGCGTGCTCAAGATCGCCGCGGCGCAGGACGGCACTAGCCTGATGCGCGCCGAGATCGCCCACGGCAAGGCCTATGGTGCGCTCGCCATGGGCATGGGCTCGCGCGCCTTGTTCCAGCGCGCGCAGGAGCAGGCCTATTTCATCGATTCCGTAAACACCATCGCCAAGGGCGCGCTGGTGCCGGTCCCCGGCGGCGTGCTGATCATGGATGGTGCGACCTTGCTCGGCGCCGTCGGCGTCTCCGGCGACACCTCCGACAATGACGAGGCTTGTGCCGTGGCCGGCATCTTGACCGCCGGCCTCACGGCCAATGCGGGATAGCAGTTGTCCACGCCGAGAGCGAAATACGGAATTGATCGATAGGCCAACGATGTCGCAGCCTACACGGCTAGAGGTCCGACCGCCCCTGCCGCCAAGCCGACAACCACCTCTCGCCGATCCAGCGAAAATGGACCTTCAGCCTCCCGATGGTGGAACGACGCCGCGCCCACATTCTCCCCTTCGTCCATTGATCAACGACATCCTTTCTGCGGTGACCTGGAAGCCCGCACAACAAAATTGAAAATACATCACTCGAACGGAGCGAACCGTTGCTCCTTCGAACGGAAATCTCGCCATTGTTGCGGAATCCGATCGTTCCAGCGCCGTGCAAGCGCGCGACGCGCCAATCCACTCGGTGATGCGACCGGCTTCACCGGGATACGGAGCGCCTACCGATAAGGTTCGTGTGATTTTTCTATCAGTTCGCCAACTGACTCCAGTTGCGACCATTGCCCTCAGCATCTAGCCTACCCTCCGAAGCTGCCCGTTATGAAGAATGGATCGCGGAGACCACTTGTGCAGATCAAGCTTCCGGAGACGGATCTCAAATCAGTCCAAAGCCTCGACAGTGTTGAACTTAGAGATGAGGACGGAAGGCAGATCGGACAGTACTTGTTTGGAAAGGGCCGAGGGCGGATCGTTTTCTTATTCGGGAAATATAGAGGCGCGTTCAAGACCCACGCTGAATGTCAGGCTTTCGTCGACGGCGTTCTCGCGGTGATCAACTATCAGATTGGTGGCCAGAGCCCCCAATGACAAGTAAGAAGAAAAACAGAAACCGACCAAGAACGTGAGACTGGAAAAAAGCATCGACAGTCCACCTGCGCCTGTGACTTCCGTGGCGCTGACCACGGTCTTGGTTCTTAAATATTGCTCTGGGGCTTGAACGAGAGCGCGGTAAGACCATTGCCGCGCGGGAGGAGCACCATGGCAAACGCGCTTGTTGTACACAAGGACCGGCTGCCTCAGTCGCAAAAGATGCATCGGGCTGCGCAATATGTCCGAATGTCCACCGACTACCAACAATGAAAACCTGGCCGGTGGTAGGCGCGACGCATGAGCAACATCGCCGGCTTCTGAGGCTCAGACGTGTCGCGACCGTCCTAGTGCGCCTCGTAGTCTATATCGAGTCAGCTTTCGTTTCCGTGCCAGGTCTCGTTCGGCCGTTCGGAACGGTGACGCCGCTCAAATCATGGCTCGGACTGACCTGCCCCGGGTCCGCCATTCCCTCGTCGATCAGCTAATGAATGCGTATCTCGAGCGGCTCGGGGCAGAAGCGCCCGCTACGACCAATCGAAAAAAAATGGCGATCAACACGCTCGGCACAACAATCGCGGATGACCTTGCGACCAACCGACGGGCACGCCTGCGACTTCGGCTGCTTTTCCACACCCACGACGGGCAGTAGCTCGCGCGCATTCGGAGCTCCTACGATTGGGACTTGCGTACATCGCCCTAAGAGGCGCGACATTCCCCGGGGAGGCGCGTCATCAAGCAAAAAAGCTCTGATTCCAGTCACGAACTAGCGACCGCACGCGCCAGCGACGACACGAAGATTTTGAACCTTTCTCGGAGCCAAGGCACTACCCTGATAATCTTGAGGGTACGGTTCTATGAGTGCTATCGATATCGTCGGCTGGGCTTTATTGGCAGCGGTGCTGGTGGCTACGCTGAGCACAAAGAAAAGGCCGTTGGGTTGAGCGCCTGCCTTGCTTGAAGCGTTACCAGGGAAGTTTTGCGATCTCGTACGCAACGAACGCCAGAATCGCAATCCAAGCGAACGACACGCACCAAGACCCAACTGCACGATACGTGCTGACGCCCCGCGTAGCGCGGCTCACAGTGAGAATCATCCATACCACCCCCAAAGCGCTGAAGATCGACAGCACGACAAAGCCGAACCGATAAGTTCGTAGCTGGGACTCTTTTCCTTGGCATGTGCAGCTTGTGCCAATGCGGCGCGAGACAGTGTCGAAAACCGGCAAGTAGGCCAACTGAGGCGGCCTTACTGTCGGCGCCACCGCAGACCAGAGGCCCCGGCCTCAATAGCTCGGCCATCTAGGTAGTTTGCCGCCAAGACGCAGGCCACCACCATCAAATTCGAAACGAGCGCCCAAAAAACCATTCACTCCGCCTCCCGTTAGTGTCAGCCCCCCGCCGACGTGACGCCGGCGGGGATTCGGGCAGTGAATCGTTTTGGCCTATTCCGGATCAAACCAGAGTCAGTTCAACGGCTTAGACCGCGATTCCACTGACGAAGAGCCCGCCAGCGTGAGCCGGCGGGCTCTCTATACACATGAGGGCCAATTGCATCACCGTCTCCGCCGATCAATCTTACTGTGGCTAAGGAAGAACAAACCGGCCAGCACGCCAATAGCGGCGGGTATAACAAGGCTGAGACAGTCCATGACGCACCGCCTCTCAGCAAACGAACCGCCAGTCCGATAAGCTGACGGGCCTTCGACTGCGTCCGCATCAGCCCGGGTCTTTAGCAGCCTCGGGCGGCGGCTTCCACCTGGTTTTTTTCTAACCTGAGTTGGTTTTTTCCATGCCCAGCGTCGACTACCCCAATTTTTCTGAGCGTAGAGCAAGGGGTCGACCGGGTGGTTCAACAACTGAGGCTGGAGGATTGGGCCTGGCAAATCGCCGCCGACGTGTATCGCTTGAATCTGTATAGCCGACTCACCGGACGAGCGGCCCCGGGAGACGCCGTATCGGACGAACAGCTTGCCAGAGCAATCCGCGAAAGCTTCACTCAAACGAACGACGCCGCTTATCGAGAAATGGTTGAGTTAGCGACCGATGCCGCTTTATCGGCCTACGATTGCGTCGTCTCACGCAATATCAAACAGGCGCGCGCTCAACTAGCGAACTAACGGCTCATCGGCGAGTGATGGCTAGCTTGCCACGCAAGAGAAGCCCACCGACCTTGTGAGCCGGCGGGGAGTTGACTGCGATTACAATTGGTGTCCGCCGATCGCGGTTAGATCTTATCAGCAGACCTGATCGATTAGAACCGGTCGACTCACTTTTTCAGGCAAAGCCCAACCGGACGGAACGGGCCGGAAGACGTTCAGCCTGAAAACGGACGTCGATCTCCTGGAAGAGATGGCGAGGAAAATCGGCACGGTCAGGCTGATCATCGTCGATCCGATCTCGGCGTACATGGGCAGACGGCAACGGGAACGTGGAGACCCGGGAAGTCCTGGAGCCGCTGGCCGACACGGCTACCCGTCTGCGCATCGCCGTGGTCGCCGTGACGCACCTCAACAAGGGCGGAGGTGGCGGCAGCCAGGGCGCTCTGAACCGGTTCGCCGGCTCGATCGCCTTCGTCGCCGCGGAGCGTGCAGCGTTCGCCGTTATCGAGGATCCGGAAGACGATGAGCGACGGTTCCTGCTCCAAGCCAAGAACAACCTTGGCAAGAAGTGCAAGGGACTGGCCTTCCGGCTTGAGCAGCGCTTGGTTGGCGACGACGTGATGTCCTCGAACGTCATGTTCGAAGGCGACC
This sequence comes from Bradyrhizobium sp. 604_D8_N2_3, assembly GCF_051810765.1. Taxonomy (NCBI): domain Bacteria; kingdom Pseudomonadati; phylum Pseudomonadota; class Alphaproteobacteria; order Hyphomicrobiales; family Nitrobacteraceae; genus Bradyrhizobium; species Bradyrhizobium sp. 604_D8_N2_3. Next base: position 6,414,378 of record NZ_JBPWPM010000001.1, read on the forward strand.
ATGTGAGCGAGTCGATCGACGAAGCGCTGTCCGCCTCCGAGAATCGGGGGACCAAGAAGGGTCAATTGGGTGGCGGCAAAGAGGACCTCATAGAGTTCCTTAGGGATATCCTGTCCGATGGTCCGGTGGACGTTCTGGAGGTCGAGCGCCAAGCCCGGGCGGCAGCGCTGCTGGAGGACAACAAGCGGCTCAGCAAGAGCAAGTCCTTCCGTGACGCCCGAACCGAGCTTGGGATCAAGTCGACGCGGGACGGCTTCGGCCCCGGTTCCCGCTACGTGTTGGAGCTACCGGACGCACCATGGGCGCCCATGGAGAGGTTGGAGGCGCGCAATGACCGGCCGCAGAACCCGTCTGAAGGACCGGAGAGCCCATTGGCTCTTCCGGTTCGAATGCGACGGCCAGTCCTATACCGACGGCATCGGCACGTTCGAGGACGGGCGGATCGCCGAGGTATTAATCAACGGGACGAAGGTCGGTACGGCTGCCGAATCCAACGCTCAGGATGCGGCAATCGTCGCATACTTGGCCCTTCAGCATGGCTGTCCGGTCGAGACGATCCAGCGTGCCTTGGCACGAGTGGGCGGTTCGGCGGGCCCACTAGCAACGCTGCTTAGGACGGTGGAAAAATGAAACCCCCAGAGCATTCTCATCTTAAGATCCTGATGCCGTATGATCCTCGGGAACGGATTAGCCTCGCTGCGGCAGCCAAGAGGGCTGGAAAGTCGGAAACCACGATCCGCAACTGGTGTCATCAGCATGGACTCGGCAGGCGAGTTGGGGGCGGCATTTGGGTGGTCAGCCAAGTGGCTCTCGCGATGTTCCTGGATGGCGATATAGCGGCTCTCGCCGCGTACCATTCTGGCGATCATTCGAAAGTTGTTCGGTACTTTGAGCGCTTCGCCCTCTCGGCGCCCCGCTCCTCCGAGGGTCGAGACAGACCGAGCATCCAATGAAGCGCCGAAATCCCCATTGGCTCTGGTGATTTCGGCAGCGCAGAAAACGCTTCGGTTTAGGCCGGCAAATGGCGCCGTCTCTCACCAAGCAAACGTCAATTTACACCGAATTTTGCGACGGCTACCGCGAAATAGGCAGCCTTGGAAATAATTAGACACACATGGAAAAACATGCGACCACCCAACCTGAGGGCGAAATCATACTGCGGTTAGGGAGATGCTTCACAACGCTACTCCGTTGCGTCGGCTCTATTACAGGATGCGGGGTGTTCGCCGGCGAACCGATGAAATGGAACTGCTTGGCAGCCTTGCGCGCGACGCGTCGGCGAAGACAGATGTCGCACTTGGCTTTCAGCCCCCGCAGCTAAACTGCATCGGACTTGCACCAATCAACACACCGGCGCTGGTCCAAAGCTATCGTCCCGACATCGACGGGTTACGGGCGGTGGCTGTGCTTCTGGTGGTGATCTTTCACGCTTTCCCTGGTGAAGCATGGCTCCCTGGCGGCTTTGTCGGCGTAGACCTATTTTTCGTCATCTCCGGATATCTAATCTCGAAAATCCTGTTTAGCGAAATCGAGCAGCACCGCTTCTCCTTGGCGGGCTTTTATGGGCGCCGCATCAGGCGCATCTTTCCTGCCCTCGCCGTTTGCCTCACCGCCGTCTTCGTATATGGCTTCGTCGTATTGATGCCTTCGCAGCTTGCTCAACTCGGCAAGCAGGTATTTTTCGGGGCCAGCTTCCTGTCTAACATCGCGCTCTGGAGCGAGAGTGGGTACTTCGACGGTGACGCTACTTCAAAGCCGCTACTGCATCTTTGGTCTTTGGGGATTGAAGAGCAGTTTTATATTCTCTGGCCACCGCTGCTTTGGGTTGCTTTCAAACTAAAGGCTGCGATTGGGAGATTGACAGCTGGGTTGCTTGCGGCCTCCTTTGCGGTCAACTTTGCTCTCTCGCTCACTGACACAGCGAGCGATTTCTACCTGCCGGTCTCCCGCTTCTGGGAACTACTGGCAGGTGCAGCACTGGCTTGGCGACCGGATATCAATCTCAAAGCAAGCCTCAGGCATGTAATTTCAATTGCGGGCATTGCAGCCATTGCAATCTCCGCGGCATCGTTCGCGCCCGAGATGCGCTTTCCCGGATGGCTCGCTTTGCTACCTGTGGCGGGGTCGATCGCGGTCATCATGGCGGGACCAAATGCCATTGTTAACAAAACCATCCTTTCAAACCGCGCTGCGGTGTCCATAGGCCTTATCAGCTATCCCCTATACCTCTGGCACTGGCCACTGATCGCCTTCTCCTATGTTATCCGAGGGAAGCCCCCAACCTCTCTTATGGCTTTCGGAATTGTGGTTGCGAGCTTACTGCTAGCTTGGGCCACATACCGTTTCATTGAACGGCCCGTTCGTCTTAGTTCAAATCGCTTTCGATACACTGCCATTGCGGCGGCATGCGTCGCCGTGCTTGGCGCGTCTGGCTTGACGGTATGGATCATAGGTGGTGTGCCGCAACGGTTTCAGGCCAGCCTTGATCTGGAGAAGATGAATGCTGCCACTCTCGACGAGACCTACGCGCCGACGAACGGCATGAACGTTCTTGAGTTTGATCGCCGCAGAAATTCGGTAGTGGCGCAGATCGGACAAGGCGCCCGTAAAGTCGCGCTGGCCGGCAATAGCACAATGTTTCACTACGGCCCTCGTTTGCAGCAACTCGCAGACCAAGGGCAATTGGCGGTCAGCGCATATTTTGTGACAGGCCCCGCATGCCCGTTGGTGCCTGGCGTGACCGCACGCGACGAATTTGCAGACTGCGGCGTCGTCGTGAACAGATTGTCGGAGTTAGTGCGAAGAGAGAAGGTGCACGCGGTCGTTATCAGTCCTCATTATTGGCCAAGGAAACATGCCTTCATTGAGCGGGCGGGCAAGTCTATCCCTCTGGAGGGGGGAGACGAAGGCAGGCGCGCTTTTTATGCCAACCTCGAAGATTTTGTTCGCGAACTGAAGCGAAACGCGACGGTTTACCTTGTGCAAGGCGCGCCGCAGTCCCCTACCGCTCTAAATCCCCAACGCATGGTCACTCGAAGTGTCACTGGGTTTCGTGTCGATCCAAATTCCCAAGAATCCGTGCCAATTACCGATTTGCGAGCGCCTTTTGCTCAGCATGACGCAGATCTACGCGCCGTCGCGGAGCGCACGGGCGCGAAGTTGCTAGACGTCTTTCCTGACGTTTGCGGTAACGGTGAGACGTGTTCACCTTTTTTCGGACCGCGCGAGCCGAAATTTTCGGACGGCGTCCATCTGCGTCCTGTGTTTGTACGGGAGCATTTGCACTTCCTCGATTTTCTTTTGATGTAGTGTTTCTCTTTTTACCGCAATGTCCGAGTGTTGCCCCTTGTCGGAAGGAGGAGTGAGCAGGACGCGGATCAACAGCGTCTGCGTCGCAAGGACGACGATCCGCCAAACCCGGCGTGCTGTGCGCAGGTGTCTCCGTTGGCAGGGAGGTGTCTGTGCGAAGTATGAATAGGGGCCGCGAGACTCGGCGTTTGGATCTTGCCCGGACGCCGATCACCAGGTTCTGAAGCCGAACCAGCCGAACTGCCCTTGCCGTGCCACTAGAAGCATCTGCGGCTTGACGTGCCGTCTCGGCCGGGCGGCGACGTTTGATGTCTTGTGTTGTCGCTTGCGATCGATAGATTCGAGCGGGCGTGCATCCGGACGCGGCAGCATTGCGAGTGCATTCGCGACTGTCGGGTTATCGATCCGGTTGACGGGCGGTTCGGTGACGCCTGACGACATCGCGACATCGGGGATCTTGACCGCGGGTGCGGCGGAAACGATTGTCGGCGACCGGGCGTCGAGCACACTTCGCTCCGGCCATTTGCGATCGGAGTGAATGCGTGATGCTGGTCGATCAGCCGGCACTGTCCAGGGATTGCCCCCTCGAGACACAATAGTCTGCGACAAAGAGCAACGCCGCTCCGACCTTCCAGTGATATGCCAGCAGCGGTAGCTCCTGTGCCCTCGAAACAACTGCACTGGGCCAGTTCTGCGACGTTGTCTCACGCATGCTGCACAATGGCGACGTACTTCTTGATCTAGATCAAGCGCGTGGGCCGATCGGAAACGTGATCCAGCTTCACTCGGAACTGCGTACGCTCCAATGTCAATTACTTGAGATGAAGTGCAACGTTACCTCCTTCCGATGGAGAGCTGCGAGCGGTGGACCTCTATCGCAGAGTTCCGCTTTGGGTCCAAAAGCGGTCGATGCTGACCAAGCGGAGCGATTTCCGCTTAACCCTCGGAAGCTGACGTTTATGAGTAGACGCCCTAGTTACCGCTACGCCACTGGCGGTTTGAATTTAAACCCAGGGTGGAAATCTTTCGCGCATGTTTGCCGTCTCCTCCAACTAGAGCTGATCAGAGCAGGACTAAGGCAAATGAAAGCATCTTCGCGTGCTCGGATGGGTTGGGTAAAATCTCTTTGTAAAGGAAATCAAAGGTCTGCCGTTCAGAGCAACGGGGCCTTTGTGTCAGGAGATGTCAGGAGCCTTGCTCATTTTGAAAATGGCAATCCTGGCGATCCTCTCGAATTATGTAATGCCCTAAAAGTGAAGGAGCGCTCTCAGTCCGCCGATGGCGTAGTTTCGAGACCAATACGCGCGCGCGAGGAACTGAGCGGTTGGTCATCGACGCTTCTAAAATAGAAGCGATTAGACAGGCTGCGTCGACCGCTCCGGGGATGGCTAGAAATAGCAAGGCGCATGTGAGCAAATGTGAACCTCCACATGACAAGAAATGACAAGGTCCCCGCGCGCGACAATTGCGCCTCTGGCGTAATTTCTGCGCAGTGCGCGCGCCGGCCGATAGTAGGAATTAGTAAGGCCTGCGGGAGCAAGTCAGCCATTGAAAGCCGAACCACGTCAGACACGGGCACAAAATATTGCCGTCCTGCGATTGATCGCTGTGGACCGCCAGCCATTTGAAAAGAAATCAAACAATCAAGCTGTGCTAGGCGTCATCCAGCAGTGGGTAGAAAGCCCCCGCCGTCACCTCTCGCATCAAGGCTATGGCGGAAGCGTGCCCAGTGACCTTGACCGGGAAGCGCGACCGCGCCCTGCTCCTGCTGGGCTTTGGGGGCGCCTTCCGTCGTTCCGAGCTTGTTGCGCTTGACGTGGAACATCTGGAGGAGACGGCCGAAGGGCTGCGGGCCTTCATCGCCAAGTCGAAGACCAACCAGGAGGCCCAGGGCGTGACGATAGCCATTGCTCGAGGATCTTCCACGGCCTGCCCCGTCGCTGCTCTGCGGGAATGGCTCGATGCGGCTGGCATCGAGACCGGGCCGGCGTTCCGACCGGTCAACAAAGCCGGCACGGTGAGCACCGATAGGCTCACGGATCGATCGGTCGCCAACATCGTCAAAACCTATGCGGGCGTTGCTGGCCTGGATGAAAAGCAATTCTCCGGGCACTCGCTGCGCCGCGGCTTCCCCACATCCGCTGCTGCTGCCGGGAAGTTCCGGATGCGTGATGTGAGTCGGCACAAGTCGATTGAGACCATGAGCGGCGACGTTCAAGAAGCTGAGCATTTTAAGGATCATGCTGGCGCTGGCCTGCTGTAGGGATCTCTATGACTGAAACTCCCGAACAGCACCTGCCAGTTAGTCGATTTCCGACCCTGGAATAGCGGCTCGCGCAATGATTGCTCTTGTGCGCTCGTTACGCTTTATTGCCCAATGTTTCTGGGGGCGCTGGGCCATGGGCAATCAAGCTATCTATAGACCGCACATTGACGGGCTCCGCGCCATCGCGGTTTCGCTGGTCGTCTTGTTCCACGCCTATCCGTCCACCTTCCCGGGCGGGTTCATTGGCGTTGACATCTTTTTCGTCATCTCCGGCTACTTGATCACGGGCATTATTGCTCGGGACGTTGGCGCGGGCCGCTTCGATCTGGCTGACTTCTACGCAAGGCGAGCTCGCCGGATCTTCCCGGCGCTTCTGGTTGTGCTAGCCGCCGCACTGGTCCTCGGCTACAGGTTGATGCTTCCAGACGCCTATCGGCAACTTGGCATCGACACGGCGGCGAGCGCGGCGTTCTCTGCCAATATCGCGCTCATGATGCAGTCCGGCTACTTCGACGTGGAATCGGCGAAGAAGCCGCTTCTGCATTTATGGTCGCTCGGCATCGAAGAGCAGTTTTATCTTTTCTGGCCATTGGTTTTAATTGTATTTGCCCGCAAAGGCCTGAGCCTGTTCCGGGCATCGCTGTTCCTCGGTTTGGCTTCATTCGCGCTAAATTTGGCGGTGATCGGCAATCACCCCATTGCGGCTTTCTATCTGCCGCTCACCCGAGCCTTTGAGCTTTTCGCGGGCGCAACGCTTGCTTTGGGCTGTCGCGAGGCCTCGGAAGGGCGATGGCAGGACATTCGAGCACTGGCAGGCGCACTGTTGATCGGCTGCACGGTGGCTCTATTCGATAGCGCCACTCCATTTCCTGGGTGGCGGGCTGCGCTGCCCGTTATCGGAACGCTGCTTGTGCTTTCGTCTCCCGGCGCGTGGGGTTGCCGAGTCATTCTTGCCAGCCGACCGATGGTGTGGGGTGGTTTGATCAGTTATCCGCACTACCTCTGGCACTGGCCGCTGCTTGTCTACTTCGCGATGATCAAAACCGCCTCACTGACCGAAATCGAGCGTGGCCTAATCATCAGCCTCAGCGTGCTGCTGGCATGGGTGACCTATCGGTTCATTGAATCTCCAATCCGGTTCGGCCGCAGCCAACCGCTCAAGACTGGCGGCCTAGTCGCGGGGATGATGGCAATCGCGGCCGCCGGTATAATTGTGGTTCGATCGGATGGCTTTGACACGCGGTTGCCTCCGCAGGTCCGAGCGATCGCTTCCATCCGCAAGGATGGCTCTGGCTGGCGAGTCGGCGAATGCCTTCTCGATCTAAGTCAAAAAACAGATTACGCCGAAACGTGCGTCGATCACGGCAAGCGCCCCATGGTTTTCCTATGGGGCGATTCGACGGCCGGTGCGCTTCTGCCTGGACTGCGCCAAGCCCAAGAAACGCGCGAATTTGGCATTGCGCAATTCACCGCCAGTTCTTGCATGCCTGCTTTGGACGCAGCCCTGAACTGCCGCGAGCACAATGCGCGGGTGCTCGAAATCGCAGCGAAGCTAGATCCGGAGGTAGTGCTGCTCCATGCCTACTGGGGCATAAACTTCGATGGCATCGCCGATCTGGTGCTAGCCATTAAACGGCGCACTCACGCTCGTGTCGTGGTGCTTGGTCTAGTACCCGTGTGGCGCCGCGGCCTCCCCCAAGAAGCGATAATGCACTATTTGCAGCACCAGGAACTTCTACCGGACAGGACGAGGGAAGGTCTTTCCACAAATTGGCAGGATGCGGCCATGCGTGCAAAGCTAGAGCCGCTTGGGGCGGAATTCGTTTCGGCTTGGGATGCTCTTTGCGATCCTCGGGGATGCCTGACGCGGCTTGGACCAACGGCGGCCGATCTCACCTCGAGCGATGCAGTGCATCTCACTGACGGCGCGTCTATTCTTCTAATGGCGACGGTGATCGATAAGGTGCTTTGGGGTCCACGAGCGCTAGCCTATTGACCGCTTGGGCTCGGTCCGCTTCAGCCCTGCGAAATCCAGCGGCTGGCTCCCTGCCCGACTCGCTCGTAATCTTGGCCATGACCAAGGCAGAGTACCGAGCGGCCGCCAGGGCCTTCCGCTCCGCGTTGGAGAGCGGACGTTTATGAGTACACGCCCTAGTCGGCGGCTTGCGAGTTCGACGGTTATTGCAGGGGCGCGCCGTTCTCGGCCATACATTTAAAAGCGCGAACGGGAACGTGCCGCATGTCCTTATTCGACCCCGCTGGCTTTTTCGGATGGAGGCTGTTCGATGGCCCGCTTAATCGATTGAGCTACGATGAAGGCCGAACGCTCGTCTAGGTGAGCGTGATCCGTGAACCGCAGTTCCTCGGTCGGATATCGCAGCTGAAGCCAATGATCCTGCCGAACAGCATCATGGGCTGCCGACCGTGTAACCTCTGCCCAGTGAGACGCGGCGATCTTTTCAGGCAATGGCATTTCAAAGAGGAAAACTTTCGAGCCTCTTTCCTCGAGAGCCGAAACCAGATCGGGCAGTTCCTTTGCATCTTCCCGAATAACGGTATCTAGATCACTGTTGCTGAACACCTTCGCAGCCTCATCGATGGCCGCAGCGTTGTTGTAGCCCTGAGGCGCCAAGTCTAGCAGCTTGGAGTAATCAATATAAGTTTGAGCTGCCGAACTCGCGCTCACGACGTACGCCACCGCCGTCTGAATCGGTCTGAAGAAGAATTGGTCGCGTGGCTGCGAGTATCGCTCCAGCAGTGGTTTGTTTAGTGGGCGGCTGAGCAAGTTCGATTCGACCAGCACTAGCCGCGGCACAGCCGCGCTCCGTCTGACAATCTCAAGCCCTGTGAGCGGAGAATCGCCAGGAAGTGCCAAGTTGCTGACCCTCAGAGGACTAAAATAGCCTTCAAGTAGTCGGAAGGTGAGAGAGCTTCCGACGAGAAGGACGTCTGGCGTGGGAGAGGAACGGTATCGGGTGATGATCCGGTCCGCCTCGTCAGCCACGGTAGTCGGAGGCAGGGGAGGCACGCTCTTTGCTGCCGGAGCTAAGACCACCGAAAAGGCAATCATAGCTGCGGCCGTAGCGCCAGCCGACATCATCCAGCGATATGTGCGGCGGGCTGAGTCAGAACTGGAAATAGATGAATGCACTATCAGGTCCACTTTCGAGAAAGGCCATCGCAGCCATTCCGCCATAGAGCACGGGTTCGAAACGGTACCCTATCCGCTTCAAAAGCGTGTGCACAGGTATGACATGCTGAATGATTACCGGTGCGGCGTAAAGCAACGCGAGGCTACGCACTATATGCCCCTGTCCCGGATGGGCGTTTTTATAGAACAGGCCGGCGATATAGCTCGCAGCATGCTCGAAGTTAGGCAGCTTGAAGAAGATCCAAAGCATTGACACGCAAAACAGCACGACCACGATACGAGCGGCCGTGAGAATGCGGTGCTGAGCTTTGACTAGCGGCAGAAACGGGCGCTCCACGGCTAGCAATAGGCCGTGCATCAGCCCCCAGGTGAGATAGCTAAGGCCCGCGCCGTGCCAAAGCCCGCCTAGGCCCATCACCACGATCAAGTTGGCGTAGGTTTTGATAGGGCCGCATCTGTTCCCGCCGAGCGGTATGTAAAGGTAGGTCCGAAGCCAGCTTGACAGCGAAATGTGCCACCGAGTCCAGAACTCGGAGAATGACCGCGATATATAGGGCCGATCGAAGTTGAGCGGCAAACGATAGCCGAATAGCAGCCCGAGCCCCAAAGCGATCGAGGAATAACCGAAGAAATCTGCATAGATTTGCGCGCTGTACAGCCCGACCATAATCCACTTGTCTGTTCGACCAAGCAGCTGGAAGTTTGGGAAGTCCATGAACGCCGTCAGCGTGTTCAGGTTGTTTGCCACATACAGCTTGAAGAAATACCCGATCACGATCCACTGCACGGCCTCGACCAGGGGCACAGTGGCCCAGACCTTCGGCTGAATCTGCGGCATGAAGTTGTTGGCCTGTGTAATTGGGCCCGACACCAACTGAGGAAAGAAGATGATGTAGAGGAAAACATCTCGCAGCGGCGGTGCCCGGTCGAGCCTACGGCTCAGATCGACGAGCAAGCTGATGTTGTGGAACACGAAGAACGAGATACCGATTGGCAGCGGCAGCTTGACTAGGAAATCCAGCCATCCGATGCCGGAAACAGCCGGATGGGACGCGTCAATGAATAGGAACTTGTATTTGAAGAAGGCCAAAAGCAGGAGGTTGAAGACAATCCCGAGCGGCAGCCACACCGCCCTGTTTGCGATTGCCAAGATGAGGAATGCGTAGGTTCCGAGCACAGCGGCTGCTAGAAGCAGTAGCAGTTCCGACTGTCCGTACCCGTAGAAGAACAGGCTGGACATGACGAGAAGTTGGACCTGCCACCGCGCCGCCAGCGGCAGGTAGTAGATCGCGAGCACGAGAACGACAAAGACACCGAACTGCCAGGACGTGAAGGTCATCGGAGTCGTCGTCTAACAGAGCGCCCTGCAATCGGATAGTGCAGGCGGACACGTGAGAATGAGCAGGCTCGAAGCGGATTTCCTGATCTTGGTTGGGGACCAATTTGGGGACTAATGGCGAATAGAGAAGAATATCCCTTTATTTTCAATAGTTTGATCCACCGCAATGGCGGTGAGATGACTGGCGATCGAACCGCGCTGCACGCCCAAAACCACAAGTGCGGGTGAAGCAGCTCGGCCTTGGGACGAAGAATCAGGTAGTCGATCTGCATGAAACTCGCCGCCGAACGTGCCTTTGCCGCTCCGGAAGCCGCCGCCCGCAAACTGGTCGAGCTCGCGAAGACCATTGAAGCCGTCCAGGACGGTCGCATTCACATCGAAAAGCTCAACGCTCCGTTTCTCTACACGCTCAAGGCCACCGGGTTGGAGTTCGGCGCTGGCATCAAGCATGCAGTTGAGAAGGGCTGGCTCGAGCTGCACGAGAGCGGGACCTACGTCCGGCTGATCGACACCAGCGCAAAAGCGGCCCCAGCAAAAGACTAAGTTGCCGGGGCCGTTTGGAGGTTACCTTGGCGGTAATGTGGGAAAAACCGGGAATCGGTTCTGTCCGCTTTTGACGGAACCGATCGCAATGAAAGACATGCAGGCCCAGTTGGAAAAGCTCCGCACGGATGCTGCCGAGTGCGCCTTGATCCGTGATCTGGCAACTGAACCCAAGAAGCGAGACCTGTTCACCAAGCTGGCCGAGCATCTGACCCTGGCCGACGAGGTTGAACGCGCCATCGCTGCCGTGGTGCCTGAGCGGAAGCGGAAGGAATGACCGAACGAGGCTGGGGTCGGCGTTTCGAGGATCCGATCAGGATCGGTGATCGCGTACTGGTGACACTACTCGACGCCGGCGAGTACATCGCGGCACTGCCTAAGAAAGAGCACGCCGCACCGGAATGGCAAGCCGCGATGCAAGCGCTGATCCTGGTGGCGGAAGGTGGCGGCTCGACCATGTTTGCCCGCGTCGGCATCATGCGGGCATTGAACCGCCACTACGTCCCTGAGCTTAACCCGAAGGGCAAAGAACCGCATTGGGGGCGGCGGAAGCTGAAGAGGGATCAGTAAAGAAGCCGCAGGTGTCCTGCATCCTAGTGCAACCGCTGGCGCAACTTCCTAATGATCTCCCGGAGGCCGGCGGCGTACTCCTCGATAACCCGGCGTGCCTCTTCCAGGCGAGAGGGCCTAGGATGATCCTTCACCTCACTCTGTTCATCGGGCTTCGTCATGACGCCCATGGCCCGAAACGGCAGGCGCCGACCGTTGAGCTAGATCAAATCAGGCCACGGCGCTCGGAAACAGGCCACTACCGCACAATGGGAAAAGCCGCAGCGTGGTTCCAGCCCCCACTGCGGCATTCCCGGAATAACGAAAAAACTTGGTGCTCAAATCGCGCCGGTGTTCCTTCAGTAGAACACCCCGTTCCGAAAATGGAGTCCGGACAACTACCGGAATCCGGTTTTCTACGTATTGTCACTTGGAGGGCCGACATGGCACATATCGATTCCAGCCCCAACTGCTCCCGGCTGCCGATCCAATTGCGGATTAGAGCGCCGGGAGTGTGCCAAGGGCTCGTCGGATGGTTTTCACACGACCCCAGCGAGGGCTCCAGGTCGCTCTCGTCGTGCTCGAGATCATCGGCGCCGATGTTCTGCTCCAGCTCAGTATCATCGATTGGATGGTCATCGACCTGATGGCGCGCCTCAATGCTTCGCCCGCACTTTCACAGTAAACCGGCGGGCCTTTGATGTTGTGGGCAATCAACCGTCTGCGAGTCCGTCAGCAGGTCCTTGGTGATAAGACTTCTCGCCTCGGGAGGGGGATTCGTATGCTCAAAGAGAACTGGCGCGTAATTTTGGTGACGCTGCTTGCGGTCAACCTCGTCTTCATGGGCCTCCTCGAATGGCAGAGGCTCGCGATATGGCGGACCGAGCAAGAATATTTTACGCGGATCCAGCAACCATCAACCGAACGATTTGACTTCTTGGCCAAGGAATTAGTTGAGACCAAGAAGAACGAAACGATGTATCTGGACCTCATCTACAGGGGACTGTCCGGATTGAACGATCGCATGATCAAGGTAGAAAAAGCTACCGAAGAAACCCCGGCCAACGTCAGGGAAACAAGAGCAATTCGGGCCGATTTGGACGCGTTGAGGGCTGCGGTGGAGCGAACTGCCACCGTAAAACCCTAGTTGTCCAGCGGCACGAGATGGAAACGGCTCTGGCTGAGGATTTAGAGGGCTCAGCGCCAAAGGTGCCGCCGGGACATAGTATTTCGAGCCCAGCGGCGTATTTGCGCGGCGCCTTGGCGCGCCCGTGCACACACGCGTTGCTCGATCAGGGGTTGTGGTGGTGGGATCTTATCTTTTGGGGCTGAGGTAATTTCGATGAAGTTTTCAATTGGGGACGCTCTGTTCCTGATTCTGATCTCTGTTGCGCTTGCAATAATGATCTTCCCCATGCACCCAATTGCCTATGCGGCATGCAAAGCAGTGCAGCTTTGCAGCCCACCACAGCTCAATACGACGGCAGATTAGAACGGCGCGCACCTCGTTCTGTTCTTTCGGAGATGCGGGTAAGATTTGGCGCAGCATGGGAAGCGGAAAAATGGATGATGGCGGTTTGCCCTCAGCATCTAGCCTGCCCTCCGAAGCTGCCCGTTATGAAGAATGGATCGCGGAGACCACTTGTGCAGATCAAGCTTCCGGAGACAGATCTCAAATCAGTCCAAAGCCTCGACAGTGTTGAACTTAGAGATGAGGACGGAAGGCAGATCGGACAGTACTTGTTTGGAAAGGGCCGAGGGCGGATCGTTTTCTTATTCGGGAAATATAGAGGCGCGTTCAAGACCCACGCTGAATGTCAGGCTTTCGTCGACGGCGTTCTCGCGGTGATCAACTATCAGATTGGTGGCCAGAGCCCCCAATGACAAGTAAGAAGAAAAACAGAAACCGACCAAGAACGTGAGACTGGAAAAAAGCATCGACAGTCCACCTGCGCCTGTGACTTCCGTGGCGCTGACCACGGTCTTGGTTCTTAAATATTGCTCTGGGGCTTGAACAAGAGCGCGGTAAGACCGTTGCCGCGCGGGAGGAGCACCATGGCAAACGCGCTTGTTGTACACAAGGACCGGCTGCCTCAGTCGCAAAAGATGCATCGGGCTGCGCAATATGTCCGAATGTCCACCGACTACCAACAATGAAAACCTGGCCGGTGGTAGGCGCGACGCATGAGCAACATCGCCGGCTTCTGAGGCTCAGACGTGTCGCGACCGTCCTAGTGCGCCTCGTAGTCTATATCGAGTCAGCTTTCGTTTCCGTGCCAGGTCTCGTTCGGCCGTTCGGAACGGTGACGCTGCTCAAATCATGGCTCGGACTGACCTGCCCCGGGTCCGCCATTCCCTCGTCGATCAGCTAATGAATGCGTATCTCGAGCGGCTCGGGGCAGAAGCGCCCGCTACGACCAATCGAAAAAAAATGGCGATCAACACGCTCGGCACAACAATCGCGGATGACCTTGCGACCAACCGACGGGCACGCCTGCGACTTCGGCTGCTTTTCCACACCCACGACGGGCAGTAGCTCGCGCGCATTCGGAGCTCCTACGATTGGGACTTGCATACATCGCCCTAAGAGGCGCGACATTCCCCGGGGAGGCGCGTCATCAAGCAAAAAAGCTCTGATTCCAGTCACGAACTAGCGACCGCACGCGCCAGCGACGACACGAAGATTTTGAACCTTTCTCGGAGCCAAGGCACTACCCTGATAATCTTGAGGGTACGGTTCTATGAGTGCTATCGATATCGTCGGCTGGGCTTTATTGGCAGCGGTGCTGGTGGCTACGCTGAGCACAAAGAAAAGGCCGTTGGGTTGAGCGCCTGCCTTGCTTGAAGCGTTACCAGGGAAGTTTTGCGATCTCGTACGCAACGAACGCCAGAATCGCAATCCAAGCGAACGACACGCACCAAGATCTGAGAGATACGTTCACCATACCATCCCCAAAAAAGGCAATGACGCTCCCCTGCGAGATCGATGCTATTCCGTTCGCCCGCAGGTTGATGTAGCCAAGCCGCAACACCCAGCTCAGATCTCTAGCAAAAATTCCTTATTATTACTAAGCGCTTACCGGGAACTAAATGCACGCTAGCGTGCACGGAGTGGAAGAATAAATCCACCAGGCCAGGGAAAGGGCGGGGATGGTGGGCCGCCAACGAGAGCCGGAGCTTCACTTCCCCACCCCCCGACAGGCAGCTCGCGCAAGATCCGCGCCTCCAGTGTGAGCCGATTTTCTCGCCCGGCTCGTGCATGGTAAATCAGGCACCTTCAGGGGGGGACGACGATTTGCCACGGCTTAAGTTTCTCGATGGCTTACGCGGATGGGCAGCTATTTTTGTGCTGCTCTATCACGTCTTTTGCGATGCAATCCCGTTTGACGACAGGGCCGCGGCGTTGCTTCAGTTGTTCCTGCCCTTCAGCGGGATCATGGCAATCTTCATATTTTTCGTCGTGTCTGGATTTTCGCTCTCGGTCGATTATCTCGATCGAGGCGATCTGAAGTCGTGGGTAAGAATTGTAGCCGGCCGCTACTTCCGCCTGACGATCCCGATCTTCCTGGCCTGCTTAGTGGTCCATCTCGCAATGATTGCGGGAGCAATATCACCAGGTGAGATCAGGCACCCGAAATTCCAGCAGGGTTTGGCTTTTGCTCCGACCTGGCAGCACTTGTTCTACTTTTCCTGGTACGGTGTCTTCTTCGACTATCGCGACACTTATGTCGGTCCGCTCTGGACAATGCGGTACGAGCTATTCGGCTCGTTCATTGCGCTGGCGGGTGTCATCGCCTTGCGGCGTGCCCCTGCACGGATCTTTTGGTTCAGCGCGATCGCCGTCATCTTAAGCTTGGTGTTGGACGACTATTGGCGGATGTTGGCGCTTTTTCCCGCCGGCTGCGTCCTTGCGGACCTTCATCTCAGGGGCTGGCTCAATACCATTCCTCGTCCCGTAGGATGGCTTTTGATCTTGGCCGGATTCCTGAGCGTTCCCTTACGCTCCTGGATCGGATGGGAGCTCGGCGTTCTGGCATTGGTCGTGGGATGCGTTTGCCTTGACTCCGCGCGCACCTTGCTAGGATCGAAGACATCGAGACTTCTCGGTGATATCTGCTACCCGCTCTACCTCATCCATGGCCCTGTAATCTGGCTCGTGGGGGAGCCCCTGCTGAGGCGTGCGAACGGCAGCATCATGGCTGGTCTGGTCATCGACATTGCAGTTGTGATCCTCTCGCTGCTTGCCGCTGTCCTGTTCCTTCCGGCAAACAACCTGGCAATCGTTGCAGCCAGATGGATCGGTGCACGCGCGGCAAGCTTCGCCGAGCCGCGGCAGCCCGCTAGAATCACCAGCAGCGATGGAACCGTTTTTGCCCCGACGCGGACTGGCCCGCCAGCGTGAACCGGCGCCCACCCGTAAATTTCCCAAGGTCAAAAGAAAAACCCGCCGACCTTGTGAGCCGGCCGGGAGTTTATTTGGACTGTAGATTGCGACCAGGGATACCGGCCGCGGCTCGGAGCCTGTTCGAGCTTAGACGGACGCGCGAGCCAATCATGCGCGGGATGGGCGTGCGGGGGTCTTGGTCTATTGCGCAGACTACCGGTGGCGCCTGCGTTCAGCTCTAGCATCGAAATAGATGACCACCGCGAACGTGACGCCGACAACCAGAACGGCGACAACGCCTGTAATTAGTAACATGGGATCCATAGCCGGATTAATATTTCTAGGCGTCCGGCACGGGGTCAACTCACGAATGATTAGCGCAGGCCCATCAACGTGAACCGGCGGGTCAGCGCTTCGCCGCGTTGCCAGCTAATTCCATCGCGAGATCTAGGGCTGCGATTCCAACTTGGTCGGTCGGACGAGATCGACAGCGCTGGTCCATCCAAGCAATTATCGCTGTAAAGTCACCGCCTCCAACAATTTCTCTATCGCCGCTAACATTCAGGCCACTGATGAAGCCTACAACCCAGGATTCGAAAGCGCCCTTTACTACCGCATTCTTGGTTCTGTTCGTCCAAGCCGAGCACGACTGCGAGCCGGCACCCACGATGGTGGCGCCGGCGCGGAGCGGATTGGTTGGCAGTAGTAGCAAGGCGACGACCGCCAATACCCTCATCGTCAGAACCGGTAAGCTGGATGTAGAAGACCAGCCTACAGATCTAGGTCGCTCTTGTCAGCCGCAGTAGACAACCCGAATGCTGGCCGCTGCCGGGCGCACAGTGCTGCCGAAGAAGGAGCACAACACGACGGAGTGGCGAGCGGCGATGGAAGCCTTGTTGCTGGCACTTGAGCGCGGCGGCCCGACGATGTTCGCCCGGATCGGCATCATACGGGCATTGAACCGGCACCACGTTCCAGAGTTCAACCCGAAGGGAAAAGGGCCGCATTGGGGCCGGCGCAAGCTCAAGAGGGATCAATGACCGTCTTCGCATACGTAAACATCGCCAAATAGGTCGGCGACGTCGACCACATCAAGGTCTTTGCGACGGTCGACGCCGACCGGTCGCGGACTTGCTTGCTCAACCTCCTAATCATGCAAAACCGGAAGCATACGCCAGAGGCTGCGCAATTGTCGGGAGCGCACTTGTCCTCAGTTCTTAATTCGCATTCAACCCTGGCAGACTGAACAGCAAGAAGAACGAGAAACGGCGAGACGGCCGTCGCGAGGACCGGATCGGGATTCGCGAGTTCCTGAAGCTGGATCACTTCACCGAGCACGACCTGCGCCGCACCGCTGCAGCGCTCGCCAGGCGCGCTGGCGCACCACGGCCGGACGTCAAGGCGATGCTCGATCACATCAACGGCGACGTCACTGCGATCTATGACAAGTACGATATATGCTGGATGAGAAGCGCGCCGTCGTGGTTACGCTCGCCGCTGAGCTGCGCCGCGTGATCGGAGACGCTGGCCCACTAGGCTACATGCCGAAGGCGGGCCCAGGCGCCTCCTCTTCCGTCACGCTGGTGGCCGCGGACCGCGCGCGCTCAATCAACTCACGCTGACTGACGTACTCGCCAGATGCCATTCGGCGCTCAGTCGCGATAGTCCACGCGATGTCCGCCTGCCAGTCCAGAATCTCCTTGTCGACCAGCGGCACGCTCCAGGCCTGGGCCTTCCAGTCCATCGTCATGGCCTCGTCGCGGGTCATCGAGCAGCAATACGAAATGAAGGGCTCGATTACAGCTACCAGATCAGCGTAGCTCTGCTTCACGTAGCCGCGCTGTCCGGCGAACTTCTTATCAGCCCATTCACGCCAGTTGCGCTCGCCCTCAGCGAAAAACTCCGGATGAAAGACGGGGAGCTTTTCGCTGTCCAGGTCCGGGATATCCGTCAGGCGGTTGCCGAACGTGCGCTTGAAAGCCTGCTCGGTATCATGGCCGTCGAGATCGCACTTCTTCATGATGAGAGCGACATCGTAGAAGTCCTTGTAGAGGCTGGTGTGCGTGCCGAGCGAGACAATGGCGTGCACCTTCTCCGCGAGCATCGTCTCGGCGTTGTAAGCCATGATCTTCGCCGGCGCGTGGCCGTCGAGGACGGTCGGATAGGTCATCATGACCGGCTTCGGCGTGCAGACGTGGCCGTGGCTGATCTCCAACTTGAACTTCAGGCGCATATTACCGATGCGGGCCTCACAGGTGATCTGGTGACCCGGCTCGTCAGCCTTGGTGTTGATCGATTCCACCTTGAGCGTGTCGAGGTTGAACGTCATTGGATCGGCATCGGAGGGCGTAACGGAGGCGATCGCCTTGAACGCCTCGATCGCCTCCTCGCGCGTGAGCTTGTCGATCGCCCAGACGTCGATGTCGGTGGTGGTACGCTGGTGATCCTGCGTCACACCGATCAGAGCCATCGCGCCCTTCAGCACGAGGCGCTTGTTCCAGACTTCGCACTCACCGAGGCGCACCAGGACGCGCTCGAACACGTAGCGCGTAGCAGCAGCCTGGTGAGACACCTCCATCGAACGGGAGGCATTCACGAGGCGGGAGACGGCGCATCCACCGCTCACCATAGAGCGCGCGGCCAGCGTCGACGACGCGCTGTTCGCGCCCGCCGAGCGGACGGCGGTAGCCCTCGCGGAGTTCCAGGATGCCGTTGATGACCGGCATAACGGGCTTGTTGGTGTGCAGCATGGCTCTTCTCGATCTACACCCGATAATCGGGAACAGACCTGCAAGTCGCAAGAAATGATTCGATTTCAGGGACTTGAGCCCCTATCTCTCTCACAATGGGCGGCGTTAGCGTAGCAGGATCCCGGACCTGACGGCCGTCGAGGGAGTAGTTCCCCTCGGGCCGATGCCTGGTTCATCGCCCCTCAACTCGCGACGCTGAAGCCGAAGCCGCCGGCTGGTGGCCGCTGGATCCACGAGATCAAGTTCGACGGCTACCGCAGCCAATTGCACGTCTCGGACGCCGGCACCGAGATCTTCACCCGGAAGAGCCTGAATTGGACCAAGCGTTTCACCGGCATCGCGGCGGCCTACGCCTCGGCCGGACTCGGCAGCGCGATCGTCGACGGCGAGATCGTCGTGGCCGTCAACGAGCGGACCGACTTCAGCGCCCTGCAGGCCGACCTAGCTGTCGGCAGGCAAGACCGCCTGCGCTTCGAGCCCAAGGGCGGCATACGGTTTGGTTCGAGTTGGACGACGGCGAGGCGCCGGCTTTCCGATGCATTTCCGAGATCGCCCGTTTGATTAGGCTACTTCGAGCGCAACGTCGCCCGCTGCCTTCTGGCCGCGGGCTTTTCTTTGCGTGCTGGCAGGGATGTAGCCACGCTCCGTTGACAAAAGGGTCACCAGATCATCGATTCTTTTTGTGCCATGTAATGGGGGAGCACATTTTCTGGAGTGGACGCGTAATTACGTACGCGTATGCAATTAGAAACCGAGCCGAGGCCAGAAATCCGATAGAAGCAAGCCCGGCTCCCGGCAGTAAGCGCAAGGCATCACAGACGAGCGAAGGGCTAACCGAAGCGCATGCCGGTGAACGGGCTTCCAGAAGCGCTTCGCGACGTGGGTTAGATAGCGAAAAGCAGCTCTTCCAGCGGCGTCAGTCGACGCCTCGTAACCAATTCAGACAATTCGAAAAATCGCGATCGCAATGTGTTCTACCGGTGTCTCACCGTTGCGATCGCGCCATTCCAATATTGGCAACCTGAATCAAGTCACGGAAGCACTCCGTCGAGCTTGGGCAGTCTGTAGGTGTCCTCGTCCCACTGCTTTCGCGCCGGAGCCGGCGCCGACAGCTGATCGTCGTCGAACCACAGCAGCGTCAAAGTTTGGTCCGACTGTCCCAAGTGCAGCGCATTTTCGAAGAGCTCTCCATCCCGCGCCAACTCCTCGAGGAATGAATCCGAATTGGCGTCTTCGGCTCCCGACGGCCTTTCACCGGCGCGAACACGGGCGCTGTAGCCATCTGTCGGCAACGGCGAACCTGGCCTGATCCACCCCTTCGCTTCGCAAAGCTGGGCAGAGCGGGCGCTGTACCGGACCTTGCCTTCCTCGGAGACGACGAAGGCGCACAGTTCGCGAGAAAAGGTCGCGAAACGCGATCCGGTGGAGATCAGGTATGCGTCGAACTCGTCCGCCAGGCCGCCGACCGGCGCCGTGGCGGGCACAATCTCACGCTGGCAGTTGGCTTTCTGATTGCATCGCGTTCAAACGCGCCTTCCTAGGGGGCGCTTATCCGGATGACCGCCGGCGGCTTCCGGACAGCCCGAGGAACGCCCGATTGATTGGGCTTATGCATAGCTCGATGGAACAGGTGGTCAGTATTCCCAGGCGGCCGCGGCCTTAGGTGGCGGCGCAGAGAAATCCTCGCGTTCTCCTCGCGGCTTTCAGCCTATTCGTCGTTCACGACCTCCTGGATGGCGTCGTCGGCGTCGACGCGTTGGCGATAGCGCTTGCAGACCAGCACGATCTGGTCCTGGCTGTAGCCCTGCTCGAGCAGGTCAAGCAGCATGCCGGCGATCAGGTTCTGCTCCTGCTTGTTCATCGCCGTGGCGAACGTCTCGTCGATCGCAAACTGGCGCAGGAAGCTGCGCAGCATCGCCATCGCCACGTCAACGGTTTCCGGCCGGCCCTGACCATCGTTCTTGCTGCGCCACTCCTTCGCGCGTGCACGAGCCTTCGCCTTTCCGACCATGCTGCACGTGGCCGAAACGACCTTGAACTATTCGGAGGTCCGCGAGGCTCTGGTCGAGCGTTATCAAAGCGTGCCCGTCGACTGAATCCGGTAACGGCAAGCACAGCGGCGCGCGGTGGTCTAGCATCGACTAGTAAGGTATCCGGCGCGCCCGCAAACCACCGGACATCCTCGATAACCAGTTGAAGCGAGGTGAGCGGCCGTGCACGAATGATATTTGCCACCTATGTTCCGGAAAACGCCATTCAGCCAAGAGACCTCGAACTATATTCCGCCGAGATCGGTCTCCAATTGCCGCACCAGCTTGCTTGGAGTTGTGCCAAGCGCCTTCGACAACCTGAATAGTGTGACAAGCGTGGGCGATTTTAAGCCACGTTCAAGCTGGCTCACGTAGGTTCGATGAATAGCCGCCCGGTCCGCAAGCTCCTCCTGAGAGAGTTGGGCGGATTGCCGTAGACTAGCGACCAGTTTTCCAAAGGCTATGTTGGGGTTTGTCACCCCGCGATAGTTCGCGCTTGAACACTAAAGGACTACAGACTATAGTATTCACATCGTGCGATTCCGGCTGGATCCGATCTTATGAGAGTACTCGCTATTTCGGATCTGCACTTGGAACGCCGGGCGTTAAACGAACTACCGTACCTGAGTGAGTCATTCGACGTGCTGGTCTGCGCCGGTGACATTTGGGAAGGCGAACCCCAAAAAGCTGTTCAGTGTGTCACGCAAATCGCGCGTGGAAAGCCCGCGCTAATTGTTCCTGGTAATCATGAGTTTTGGACTCATGAGACCGGTGGACACACCATCGCTGACGTCATCAAATTAATGCGTAATGAGGCAGATCGACAAAACGCCGAGGCTCGTCGAAAGGTTGTCACCGTTCTAAGCGCCGACAGTCCTACATACGAAATTGACGATACGCGCTTTATCGGGCTGACGCTTTGGGGGGATTGGGCTCAAGCCAGCCGCTGGATGTGGGGCCTGACAATGAAATCGAGTGGGCAGCCCGCGCGCGCGCTATCGCGGTTCATCCAAAGACCGGTCCCCGTGAGTATGGCGCGATCACAACCGAAAGAGGCAGATGGACCCCATATGATGCCGCAGCCGAGCATGCGCGGGAAAGGGCTATTCTCGTTGACGAACTCGTCTCTATCCACGAAGGCCCAACCGTAGTAATTACACACCACCCTCCTCTCGCTGCCTGCGTCGATGCATATCGAGGTGCTCGGCTTCCTTGGTGGGCACCCGCCTTCTACACATCAAACATCCTACCAACATTACCCGATCATGTCCGGCCTGAACTTTGGGTCTGCGGTCATGTTCATGCTCCCTACCACGTAGAATGCGGTCGAACCCGCGTAATCTGCAATCCCGTCGAAGGCGGCCACTTCGACCCTGAACTCATCATAGACATTTGAAGATGGCAGAAGACGAGCGAGTCTTTTCTCATGATAATCTGGACCTCGAAGAGGAAGGCATGCCTTCGTGCCCCGTGCCCGAAGATTGGAGAGCTGAACTTGTCTGGGTGCACTACAAGCTCTTCCAACCACCAGAATCTCATCCGGAGTTGGCTGAAGGTCTTCCCGACTGCGGAATAGGATGGCTCGGCATTCTCGATCGGCTCTGTACACAGCTCCAATACCTTCTCGACGAAGAAGGTAAAGGCAATACGATTAAGCTGATGCAGATCAAGGAGGAGCAAGGCCTCCTACGGGTTTCTTGGAATGGGCTACTTTCGCAATCCACCACTGCTAACGTGGATAAGCTGATTGAGCTCGCATGTGCGTGTTCAGCATGCACGTGTGAAATCTGCAGTGAGGAGGGTCGGCTCTACCGCCGCGGAAGTTACCTTGCAACCGCTTGCGACCTTCACGCTAAGGGTGAACGAGCGCCAATGAAGCCTGGCCTCGAGAACATTTACATCCGTCGAGGCGAGATCAACGGCAAGATTCAAATTCTGTCTTGCAGACGATACGATCCGAAAACCAACAGCTTTACCGATGTGTCTCCTGCGTCGTTAGGGCTGGAATGACAGCCTTCCATGTACGCGAAGCTGCAAACCTCACTTCCATTATTGGCGTTTAAGTTCTCCTGCAATTCGCGCAACTCCTCCTATGAGTTGCTGCGGTTCAACAATTCGTCGGATGCCGATGGGCGCTCCAAAGTCGTAATTTTCGATCACTGCTCAGGCTTCCGGTTGGGCAACGTTCAATCGGCATCGGGCCGAGCTTCCCGCATCAAACAAAGAAGGCGGAACAAATGCTGAGGATAACAATCGAATTGGTGCCTGGAGGCATTGAGTTGGAGAGCCGCGCCATCGCTTCGATGCAGATATCCAACGTAAGCGACCTCGCTGACTGCTCGGACTACCATGTCGAGATTACGGAGACCGCAAACCCTTTGACTGGCGACCCAGCGCGTAAGGCCGAGTGCATGGTGGTTGCGCACCACCGCAGACAGAGGGTCTGGGCCCTCTTGGAGAAGGCGTGTTGCGAATTACTTAAGGATCGCAACAACTCGCTAAAATCTTGAGAAGCAACATGCTAGGTTCGACAAGGTCAGTGTCATTTAAGAGCACAGCCGCAACATCGTAATCGTTTCGAAATGCCCCGAGAAGAAGATGCGAGGCGAGATTTGCGTCGCCGCCTTTTTCCTCGGTCTTGTGAACCTTGACGACGGCTGGCCGTGGCTGCGGAAGTTGATTGGCGAGCGGCGGACGGAGCGCTGGCGGGTGGACCAGGCCTGAGAATTTCTTTGCACTCAGAAAACTCCCCATGTGCAGAGAAATTTCAGGAATGGTAGCGAGCGCGTCGAAATAGACCTGCTGCCGGGCTGGAGCGAGCGGATCAACGCGGCGCGGTGTAGAGCGAACACTAATGATGATATTTTCCGGTTTGAGAAACTGGACGCAGAGCCGCTTGATGTTCAGCCATTTCGGATCGGGACGCTTTTCAAGCATCCGGTAATAAAGGTTGAAACCGTCAACATAAATAATGATCCGCATAGGCTCTCAGGGGGCGAGGCCCAACAGACAAAGCAAAGGCTGCTTCAGGTTTCCCCTCCGGGGCCCTTGAACCGACAGCACGCTGCCGGCGGGTACCCGAACACGACGGTCGACGACAAAGGCGAGCAACTGACCGGCGCCCGGTGCTACGTGCTGCACTTCGATGCCGGCAAACTGCCGCCGGTCGCGACCTTCTGGAACATGTCGATGTACGGAAGCGACATGTTGTTCGTCGAGAACGAGTTCGGCCGCTACAGCATCGGCAGCACCACCGACGGGCTCAAGAAAAACGCCGACGGCTCGCTCACGGTCGCGATCCAGAAGGACAAGCCGGCCGACACCTCGAACTGGCTTCCCGCTCCGGAGGGTGCCTTCAATCTGACGCTGCGGCTCTACGGACCGCAGACGCCGATCCTCGACGGTTCGTACCGGCTGCCTGCGGTGAAACGGGTCAACTGACCGAGCAGGCGCAGCCCCTGCGCCCGCTATACAAGGGGCTCATTGTTCGATCCGCGCGAGAGCCCGCCGCCCGCGAAAAGACGAGCGTGTCCGGGGTGGTCGAGGAATTGCTCCCGGGATGGCTGGAAGGGACCCACAAGCTCGAGGGATAGCCTCCTCTCGATCAAGTTCAACCGCATCACCCAAAGGAAAACCCCGCCGTCGCCGGTGGGGTTTTTTGTGTCCTGCGAAAGTGGAGGGCGTTTTTGTGGGGGCGTTTTATGCCCGTCGCCGCACCGATTCAATAATTCCGTGAACCGCTCTAGGTGCTCGGGCGGCGCAACGGCGGCAGGCGGGGCCAGGGCGCCTGCGGAGGCTGCTGGAGGCCCTCGCGTGGAGCAACCAGCTCAGACGCCGGCGAGGGCTCAGCGGCGGCCACCGGCGGTTCTTCGGCGGCCGGGGCGGCGGTGGACGGGTCCACCGCCGGCGGCGCCTGGTCAGCTTCAAGAGCAGCCTCCGGCGCCGGCTCGCCAGCCGGTTCGGCTGCCACCGACGGCGCTTCGACGCTCGGCAAGGCGGTGGACGGCAATCCTCCATCCGGCGGCGGTTCTTCGGCGGCCTCGACCTCGACCCGGTCATCAAACTGCTCGATGAGCTTCGCCAGCGTGGCTTTACTGACGCGACCGACATACCGCCCCTGCTTACCATTCCAGTTGACCCCCGCCGCGCGCAAAGCGCCTTGCTTTTGCTCGCTTGCGTTACGGCTAAGACGGACCTTCACCTTCACGCAATCCTGCTTGGTGCCAGCCTCGTCGATGGAAGCCTTGGTCTGGACCTGTCCGGCGGCGCGGATGCCCCGGATCAGCGCCTCCAGCTCCGCAGGAGGCAGCTCGCACACCCCCGCTTCCTTCAACCCGGCAAGCACCACCGCCTCACGTTCGCCCTTCGCGGCCGCGGTGTCGCGATCAAGCTCTGCGCGCTCCTCGCTGATACGC
Organism: Bradyrhizobium sp. 604_D8_N2_3; assembly: GCF_051810765.1. Classification (NCBI taxonomy): domain Bacteria; kingdom Pseudomonadati; phylum Pseudomonadota; class Alphaproteobacteria; order Hyphomicrobiales; family Nitrobacteraceae; genus Bradyrhizobium; species Bradyrhizobium sp. 604_D8_N2_3. The sequence continues at coordinate 6,439,114 of NZ_JBPWPM010000001.1, forward strand.
GCCAGCCTTGCATCGATGCGTTTGAGTTCGTTCTTCATGGGATCTCCCTCCGTCTACCGCCGTATCGGAGCACGACGTCCAGCAGGGTCAAAGCGAGAAGACGCCCAGCGGGGTGACATTTCGTGGAGTGGTGTGGATTGCTGCCGTCCACCACCGCGCGGCCGGGCAGGATACCTGCAAAAACTTCAAATTGCGGGGACGGCCGGCCTATGAGCTTGCGGCTTTCCAGGGCGGCTGCCCATTGTTGGCCTGCTGAATGCCAAACGCTCAATATGCAATCTTTGGAAGCTTAGTTTCTGATGGCGATCCCTTACGCCCGATTTACCATCGTGTCGCTGACCGAGTTGGCGGGCGCGACCACGAACGTCGCCTATATCCTTCGGGACCGGATCAACGATCCACGCCTCCCCGGAGGAGCTGTCGATTACATCCACCTCGCGGGCGACGTCAGCTACCAGGATGTCTGGCTGCCGGACGCTCACCTCGTCCGCCATTATGACAGCGCCTCTCTTGCACGCGCGATAGACAGCGCCGAGCTTAGCAAGGTGATCAAGCCCCTCGATGAACGCCAACGGCCACCGCAGGCAGGGTTTGCCCTCGTTGTCGCCCTGCCCGCACCGCACGAGGCGTCGCTTCACGAAGCTATCGAGATAACGCAGAGGATCGCATTACATGTCCGTGGATCGTCACGTCTGACGATCCACCTGGCGATCCACGAAGCTGGCACGAACCGCCACGCGCACTATCTTTTCTCCACTCGGCCGATCGACGCCAACGGCAAATTCGGTCTGAAGCAGCGCGATTTCGTGGCACGCGTCCGTCCTCGCGGCGATCAGGCCAAGGTCAAGGTAGAAGTCAAGGAAGGGATCCACTGGCCGAACCTTAGCTGGGAGACCCAGCAGGCATTTTTCGTCGAGCTTGGCACCGATCTCATCGTCGATCCCATTGCTCCCAGCCCCATGAAGCATCTAACGGACAGGAACGAGCTTCCCGCCGCGCGTCTCGACTACCGCAGCGCCAACATCGACATCATCAAAGGGCCGCCCCTCCTGCTCGTCGACGGACTCCTCCGTGGCCGATCCACCCTTCCGGTTGCCGCTGTGCGCCAACTATGCGGGAAATTCTTCGTGGACGGCGGGGACTCGCATATCGACCGCATCTTGATGGGCAAGGAAATCGTCACTTACGCCGATCTTCGCAAGCCGTCGACGGCCGCCTTCGTGACAACGAAGCCAGTCCACGATCTGCTGACGCTGGCCACCGAAATTCTCGATCAGCAGGGACAGAGCACAGTCGTCGCCGCCACTGGCGCCGATGAGCCCGCCGTCGTGGTGCAGATCGCCCGGCTGTGCGAGAACGCATCGGCTGACCGCCCCCTCCTCCTCGCAGAAGCGCTCTCCAACTGCGAGGCCACCGCGAATGTGCTTTCAAACCCGGAAACCCGGCTCCTCAGGATCGACGGGCTGGAATCAACGGCCATTACCGACGCGCTGGCCCTGCGGCCCGGACGCCCCGTGATCGTCCCCCACGCCGAGCTCATCGAAGACCAGCCGCTGGCTTCGTTGATCGTGGCCGCGAAAAAGGCCGGCTCCAAGCTCGTCCTCGGTCACGTTCAAGGCGCCCAGACCGGAACAGTGCGCCGCCAGCTCGCCGCCTACGCCGCGGACGTGCTGGCAAGCCCCGAAATTCCGGCGGAGCAGGACGCTTCGGATGTTGCCGGACGACTGCTCCGGGCCGGCCTCGTGCGGCACGCCGTCGAGCTGATGGTGCGCGGTGGCTTTATCGCGTTCGGCGATCGCCTTGACCACCGTCCGCACAAGCTGGAATTTATCGTGTGCGACGATCCAACGCGACTTGTCTCGACGCACAATGTTGCGCGAGGCGCCGACGGGCATTCCGGTCTTCACTACACTCCTATAGCGCCGTCGATCGTCCAGGACGCACTCTCTGTCGGCGAATGGTTCGTGACAACCGACAAGTTGGTCTCCAATGAGGCCATCGAATGCGGCGAGTTTTTCCAGATCGCCGCTATCGATCGGGCAAGCGGCGTAACTGACGTTATGATCTGGGACGAGCGTCAGGTGATCGACCTTAAGCTTGACCACGCCCACATTCAGCCGGCGGCAGCTATTTCCCTGAGGCAAGCCTTCGGTCTCACGGCCCCTGCCCAATTGACCATTGAGGCCACGGATCCGCGCCGGGTATGGGCTGCTCTTCTGCTCGCAGCGCGCTATAACGACGGCGTGAAGATTTTTGTCGATCCCCAGATCGCGAGAAACCAGCTTGAGCTTGTCGAGGCTGCCCGTCGGTCGCTGTTCGCCGCGCTCCCGCATCAACGGACACAATGTCGCGACGCGAACGCCGACGCGAGCATGCTGGGGGATCAGTTTTTTTGGGAAGAGCTGCCCAAGAACGGAAAGGATAGCACTCCAGCACCGATCATTGCATCGCAGGAGGTACGCAATCGGCTTGCATATAGCGCCTCCGCTCGCAGCGGCCTCAAATTGCTGCAAGACCTATGCAGCTCAAGAAATCCATCTTGCGGCTCCTTCCGGGAAAGGGCGCTGGACGCGTTCAGCCCTATCACCAAGGCATTTGTTCGTCACTACGCCGGTGAGGAAGTCGATGGATTCACCGCTCGGCACAAGCACGCGCAGAGCGATCCCGATGCGGACCTCGATCTGCCGCCTGACTTGGATGAACCAACGAACTGGACCATTTGGGAGGTCCAGCTATTCATCTGGGATTTGAGCAGCCTTGAGCTCGAAGTAAGACTCGGGCGCTTCCGCGACCTGCCGAATCCGCTTGTGCCGTGGCAGAAAGCAACACTCTGTCATAACGATCGTCGGCACAACCGTCCGGGCGAGCGCGACATGGGCTGACGATTCGATCGAGCAGCCTCCGGAACCGTTCGTTAACCATCGCGCTTCGCTACGAGAAGGAGACGGCGGAACACTCCTCAATTGACCTGCTTATCCTAAAAGCTCCGCATGAATTGTCGCAGGGTCCGTGACCAACAATAAGCCGCGCTGCCTTGCTCGGCAGCGCGGTTCGGGTACAAGCCGTGAGGAGACTTGGGCTTACTTGTTCGCGCTGGTGTTCCGGCTTCGGCGCCAACTCGGATGTCAAATGACAGCCGCCGAAATCGCCTTCGGGTCTATAGCAGACCTGCTTGACTGCAAGCGTGCTCGGCCCAAAGTCGGATTGTGCCGCGCCATGATAACCTTCTCAGAGCTCGGCGAACCCACCATCGACGACCAGCTCCGATCCGAGCATATAACTGGATGCGTCGCTGGCGAGGAACAGTACCGCCGCAGCAATTTCGTCGGCGTGTCCAAGGCGTCCAATCGGAATGATGCTGCTCGCGCCTGCGAGGTAGTCACGAAACTGCGCTTCGGTCCGTCCAGGATTTTCGGACTGTCCCACTCCCCGCAGGATAGGAGTGTCGATCAGACCTGGACTGATCGCATTGACGCGAATACGCCGGTCCAGCAGCTCCGCCGACAGGGTGCGGGCGAAAGAGCGCACGGCCGCTTTTGAAGCCGACAGGACAGCACGCCCCGACACCCCAACCTGGTTCAACCAGGCCGTGGTCATGATGATCGAGCCACCGTCTCGCATGATTGGCTCGACCGCTTGGTCGGGAAACGTTTCCACTCAGTCTTTTCGGCGCTCCCAACCTGGGTGGTCGAGTTCTACCCCCGGGCAGACCTCGGAATCGATAACCCTCGCATAACTGGTGTCGTGAAACCCGCCGAACCAAGTTCACCCTGACGTAGTTCTGCAGCACTTTAAAGATGACATTCTTTGCAGGACCAGGTGGAGGAATGCTTGGATCGTCGCGCTGCTCCTGAGATCTTTCCGGCTCGTAAGATGGATCGAGCGGGAAATTGAACCCCGGCTTCGGAAAGTGCTTGGCCAACTGCAGCAACTCTTCGAGCGCAATGGGTGGCGCGGCTTTTCGGAGGGAGACAAATGACTTGACGTTGGTCTTGAATACGGGCCTCTGGCCGCCCCAAGGCCCCAGCGATTGATCGATGTGCGCATAGACGCTGCCAGGCGTTACGTCGCCAACCAAGTTAGGTGGTTATGCCCTGGATCTCCGTGCGGTCGTTGCTGTAGCCCGGATTCCACGGACCTTCTTGCCCTCTTCCTTGGCACAGGCAATTTCCAATTTCTGGCCGGTCGAGTTGGTGGAGTTCTTACTCACAAGAACGATGACGCCGTCAGATCGGCGAATCCGAGTCCGCACCTTATCTTTCCAACCGCTGTCGTATGCCTCCTTCACCGACATGTCGATGAACTCGTACGGCGCGCGCGGATGTACCAGCCCGCCGGCTGAGTTCCAGCTAGATATGCAAGCGAGGCGCTCGTTACCAAGGATCGTCTGGAAACCAAAAATAGTTTTCGATGTGTCGGTCATAGGCCTGCCGAATATGTCGCAAATAGGTGGGACGATATCCGGACACGGCGGCGGAGCTCTGGCAACTGGTGGCAGCCCGTTCCCGGGGCGGCACCGATCTGCTCGCTCGCCTAGTGGACGAAAATCCCAAGGAGGCCTTCGTCGTGCTGGCGGGCCGGGCTCCCTCTCTGAACCGGAATCCGCTGGCTTGAGCCTTCAAGACGCCCAACCGATATCTTGTAGCGCGAAGCCCAAGGCATGGAGAGCAAGGTCGGCGTCCTCCTCGATTGGTTCGCGATCGATTACGCGGCGATCGAGGAATACGTCGACCGCGGCGTCGTTTGCGTGCTCGAAGGATGGAAACTCGCGCAACGCGGTAACCAGGGCTCTTTGGCACGGTGATTGCATCTGGATTCGATGTAAATTCAGCACATTGCGATGATTGCGTCGGACTGGATTACGCGAATGCCCGGAGGAATTTTGGCTAACGGATTTGTAGTCTGGTTCAACCAGTTCAAGGGTTACGGCTTCATAAGGCCCGACGGCGGAGGTAAAGACATATTCGTCCATATGTCTGCCGTCGAAGAAGCTGGTTTGCCAACGCTCATCCAAGGCCAGAGTGTGAGCTATGAACTCGTCTCCGTTGAAGGCAAGGTCACGGCCGGTCAGCTGCGCGTCGCAACCCGCGAGTCCAAGTCTGCAGAATGAACGCAACCTGGTGCCATCGACGGTTCGGATTCGTCTTACATCCGTCGATGCTGATGTTGAAGGTTGTCGATAAGGTCGTTGTAGCGACCGATAAGGTCCAGCAGCTCGCCCCCATGGTTCGACAGGAAACCGGCAATGCCGGAACTGACGATATCGACGGTCGCGTCCAATTGCGCAAATAATTCGCGCCGGGCATTGTCACAGTACTCCGCGACGTCTGCATCAGCGATCGACAACTCGCCCGGAACCCTCATCCTCTCGAACCTCGGCACTCCATGTCCTGGCAAAATTGCGAACCATCGATCGGCCGGCGCCTCTCGTTCGCTCAACCTCGTTCGGGGAGCGTCACCCACAGCTGCCGTTTCGACGTCGATAGAGAGCAGTTCAAGCGTTTCGTTGTGAAGCCGATCAAGCTCGCTCATGGAGTGATCGAACATGTTGCCCAACTGCTTGAGCTGCAGCCAGGCGAGCCGCAAATGCTGATACGGTGACACCTGATCATGGCCCCGCGAATAGTCGCCGGCAACAACCCGACAAACCATCAGATCGCCATACACGGTCCGCAGTTCGACAAGCGAAGCAAGCTCAGCCTTCAGGCGCTGATGAATAGTCAATATCCCTCCTCTCATCCGCTCCGTCACGAACTCGAATGACGGATCGGACAAGCGCATCAACCTTTCTCCGGCGAGTTCGATGATCGAAACGATCCGCTCGTCGATCTCGCTGGTCGTCAGCACACCCACCACACTGCTCATTCTCAGATCATCCGGCAACGCCGCCCGGCGCCTCGACACCTGGCTGGCCATCGGGCCTACGAATCCCCAGCCCGGAGCCTCTCAGGGTTCAACCGGTTTCGAAAGCCCAATCTTATGCTTGGTACCCGGGCAACGGGGCAAATCCGGCTTTGTGCCGGCGGCTGGGCGATCGACAGGATCCGGCCGCAAAAAACTGCGGTTCACCAGGATTTCGATTGAAGGCTGAAGACTTTAGCGGCCAAGCCCATGTCGGGCCGGCGTTATCGCCACACCAACGTCCCGGGGCAACTAACCGAGTTGAGATCTCAACACCAAGAACATTCGGGGCCCGATCTTAACCGGACTCCGGGTCCCCCATAATCCGCTGCGTCACCGGCCGGCGCCCGGCGTCAGACTGGTGCGATCAACGACTGGGGCGCGTCGCGCATGTTGCCAGACTGTGCGTCGGGCCATGCCTCAGTTGTTGGCGGGCGTGCCGTAAGGCGAAGATGGCGACCCTGCGGCCCAGCCTGCGTGCGACAGATTGCCCTGCTGCTGGCGGCCGAGCAGGTCATCATAAATGTCCAGCGTTCGCAACGCGATGTCGGACCAATCGTACCGCATGGCGCTCTCGCGGCGCACCGCTTCGCGCTCGACCTCGCTCAAACGTGTCTTCGTCAGCGCCGACAGCTTTGCACCCAACTCCTCACAGTCACCGACATGGAAAATGTGCTCGGGATCGGTCACCACCTCCAGGTTCGGGGCGATATCGCTGACCAGCACGTGCAATCCGTAACTGAGCGCCTCAAGCAGAACGATCGGCAACCCTTCATGAGATGACGGCAGAACGAACAGCGCAGCGTGTGCGTAGAGTTGCCGCAAGCCGTCGCCGGTCTGAAAACCGGCCATGACGACGTTCTGGTGGCCGGCCGCCTCTCGAACCAGTTGATCGGCGTATTCATTCTGGTGGTCGATCTTTCCGACGATGGCAAGCTTCCACCCCGGCAGTTCCGCGGCCAGAAACGCGTGCAGCAGATCGAGCTGCCGCTTCTCCGGCACAAGCCGGCCGACGGTCAACACGTATCGTCCCGGCTCGAGGCCCAACTCGACCACCTTTTCGCTCTGCTGCGGCAAATCCGAGAATACCACGCCATTCGGCACGACCTCGCAGGGTTTACCGTACTTGGACGTGATCAGTTCGCCGATGCTGCGGCTGACCGCAATGCGCTTGCTCGCATAACGCATTCCGAGAGCCTCGCCGGTCCTAAGCACCATGCGCGCGGCCCAGCCCCACTTCTCGCGATTATAATCCTCACCATGATGCGTGACGACGACCCGCAGGCCGACAGCACGAAGCAATGGCGTCACGATTGCAGGGCCGATGCCATGAATATGGACCAACCCCGGCCGCCGCACCATCGCGACAATTGCGCAGACCACGGAATGGAGCAGCGTTTCGAGATATTTGTTGCTGAGAGTCCACAGCCGCAGCACCCGAACGCCCCGCCAAACTTTTGGGACATCCGGCGTCACATAGGGAGATCGCATGCAGACGGTCACCCGCCTGCCGAGCTCGACCACCCTTGGTGCGAGATTCTCGGCATGCGTCTCGATACCACCCTGGATCTGAGGGAAGCCACGGAAGCCAAACATGTAGATCTCACGCCTGCTCATCTGGACTTCCTCCAAATCTAATTGTTCATGAATGTTCGCAACGGGTAATGTTCGTCTGCCGTCATGCGTCCCTTGACCAGCCTGGCCTTGACAGTCTTGTTCAGGAACGACGTTCGCTCGACGTGCGGCGACGGGCGCACGTCGGAATAATTGATGTAACTGTCAAAACAGACGCTCTTGCCCATCGAGACCTTGAGCTTGTTCTTGAGGACCCAGAGCAGCGGATCGCTTTTCGGGAGCTGAGGCACCAGATTGGACCGCATCGCCGTTCGCGCGGTGGTCACCATCCAGCAGTTCTGTCCGCAATTCGCGACCTTCTTCCGCGTCTGCTGGGCGACCTCGCTGTCCATGATCTCGTCCCATGATTCCCGCGCGAGATTTCCCATGGGAAGATCAGAACGGACGTTGCAGGCCCACACGTCCGACCAGGGATCGATGAAGGCGAAATCCTTGCCTGCGCTGCAAGGGATCAGCCGGTCATGACCAAGAATCTTTTCGATAAGGCCGAGGTTCAGATAGGCACGAAACCAGTTCTTGGGCTTCTTGCTGCGCAGCATCGCCGAGATGAGCCCCTCGACCTTCCGCGCGACTGCCTTCCGGTCGTAGAAGTAATTGTCGTTCTTGTAGAACTGCCAGGCATTGTGAAGCGTGGAAGTTGCGAGCTCAAAGCCCTCCTTGCGAGCGAACTCGTAGACATTGACGAGCTGATCGACGTTTTCGTCCTGGATGACCATGGCGAAGCCAAGGTCGGTGCCGCCAGCTTCGCGCAGCATACGCAGCCCCGCGACCTTGGTGTAATAGCCATCCTTCTCGCCGCGAATTCTGTCGCTCGTTTCCTGATCGCCCTCGAGCGAGAACCGCACCTTGATGTTGGGGTGCTTCTTGATGATCGGAACGAGGCGCTCCGGATGCAGCCCGTTCGACGAGATCTCCACCACCCTCGCCTTGGGATAGAGAAGGTCGATCATCTCGCCGAGGTCTTTGCGAAGCGTCGGTTCGCCGCCCGACACGTTCAGATTGTCGAAGCCGGACGGCAGCTTCGACAATGTTGCCAGCGACACTTCCTCCTTCGGCTCGGTCGGATTCTGCCAGATGTAGCACATCTGACACTTGGAGTTGCAGCGGAACGTGGAAATGACGGTGAGGTCCATTTTATGATCCAACTTTCCTGTAAGAGCCAGCTGATGCAATCAGGTCCTCGTATAACGAGAACAGCGCCGCGCCGTGCTTCTCGAGCGTGTACTCGGTCTCGACGATTGCCCGCGCATTGCGACCGAGCGCTTCGCGACGACTACGGTCGACGAGAAGATTTCCGACTTTTTCGGAGATTTGAGCCGTATTGCCGGGCTCGAACAGCAGACCTGTCGTCCCGTCCCTGACCAACTCGGGAATTCCGCCGATGCTCGAAGCAACGGTCGGCTTGCCGTGCGCCATCGCTTCGAGGATCGAGAGCGGACTGTTCTCGTGCCATACGGAGGGCACCACCATCAGCGCGGCCCCCTTGATGGTTCGCGCAAGGTCGGTGCCTGTGAGATGCCCCCTGAACTCCGCAGCGGGGTATTTGCGCTGAAGCTCATCGAAGAGCGGACCGGTGCCGGCGATCACCAACCGCCAGGCTCCCTCGGCTTTCGCGTGGGCCCTGAGAAGATCCTCGACGCCTTTTTCGGGCGACAGGCGGCCAAGATACAGCGCGTATCCGTCATCGCCCGCCGAAGCGTCGATGCGCGACGCGTCGATACCGTTCGGAATATGAACGACCTTGTCGGCACCGAACCGTCGAACCACGGCATCGTACATGAACTTGCTCGGCGCAATGAACTTTCCGACACGATGGTAGCTTCCCAGCAGCGCGTGATAGCGAGCCTCCGCCCAAAGCAGGGCGCTACGTCCCAAAGAGCCGTCTGCGCAACGGCGGGCGAGAATCGTCTCAAAGGCGCCGTCGCCGCATCTTGAACACACCTCTCCGTTGCTGAGCTGCGTATAGACCGGACAGACCGGCTTGTAGTCGTGAAGCGTGAGAACGACGGGAACGCCCATCTCCGCTGCTGCGGTGACGATCGAGGGAGTGAGCTGGTGGTAGATGTTGTGACAGTGCAGGATGCTGGGCTTCTCATCCCGGATCAGACGCGTAATGTTCGAGACTGCTTCCGGCGAATGAATGAAGGATATGGCCGACTTCAGCTTTTCGCGCCTGGATGAGGCGCGGTACGACTTCTGCGAAACGAAGTACGACTGGAAGCGCGACGGCATGTTTCGATCGTCGTTCATGGAGAATTCGACGATGTCGACTTTCCATTTCCGCATCAGATCCATCTCGTCGAACATGACGACTTCGGATCCGCCATTGCGAAAGAAGAACTTGTTCGCAAACAGGACTTTCTCGACGTGCCTTTCCGGATCACCGAGCCGCTTCAATTTGCGTGCCTGGGCATCTTGCTCGATGATGAGCCTTGAACGAGCGGCCGAAACGGCGACCTCCTCGCTGAAATCGATCGAAGGCTCCGTCATCGCGGCGGCCCTTCCCTGGTGACCGGGACAGGCCGCACCGCTGGACAAACACCAAAGCCTGGGGCCTGGTATTCGGTCGGGCGGTGCACGGCCGATCTCGTCGCAATTACAACCATCTCCGGGATGATAGGCGACCGCTGCCCGCCGAAGTTGACGGCCGTCAACTCGGCGTCGTCGCCCGAGCTAAGATGTCGTGCTGGCTTCAAGTCGCAAGGCTGCCCCATTCGACGGATACGGGGGCTCCTACGGCCCGCTCGGGCGCCAACGCGAAATAGCCTCATAATCGGCGAGAAACTGCACGGGGTTGCCGGGTCATAACTGCTTGATGCCGCGCGGAGAGAGCATGCCCGAGCAACTTGAGCCAATCGGCGCAGCCCCCGACCAAGGGTTGATTGCGTTGGTCATGATGCTCCGATTCAACGGGCTCGCGATAGATCCTGAGCGCATCCGTCACCAGTTCGGGACCATCATCAGGGCCGCCGAGATCCTCCGCTGCGCCAAGGAGCTTGGGTTGAAGGCCCGAATCGTCAGGACCAATTGGTCTAGGCTTTCCGGTCTACCGATGCCGGTTCTTGCGATCCTTCGGGAAGACAGATTTCTCATATTCGGAAAGGCCACCGAGGAGCGAGTCATCGCGCTCGAGCCTGGTCAACCGCAACCGGTGATGTTGTCGCGGATGGAACTTGAGGCCGTCTGGGACGGTGCGGTCATCCTGATGACGCGCCGCGCCTCGCTTTCCGATCTTGCACGGCGCTTCGACATCACGTGGTTTCTTGGTGCCATTCGAAAATACCGGCGATTGCTTCTCGAGGTCCTTGCAGCATCGTTCTGCCTTCAGCTGTTCGGCCTGATATCGCCCCTCTTCTTCCAGGTCGTCATCGACAAGGTGCTCGTGCACCGCGGCATGAGCACCTTGGACGTGCTTGCGTTCGGCCTCCTGGCAACGGCGTTGTTCGAAGTGATCCTCGGAGTTCTACGGACGTATCTGTTTTCTCACACCACCAACCGGATCGATGTCGAGCTCGGCGCCCGGCTGTTCCGTCACCTCTTGGCGCTGCCGATCGGCTACTTCCAGGCGCGACGGGTGGGTGATTCTGTCGCAAGGGTCCGAGAGCTCGAAAATATCCGCAACTTCCTGACGAGCTCGGCCCTGACCCTGGTCATCGACCTGTTTTTTTCGGTCGTCTTTATTGCCGTGCTGTTCTTCTACTCGCCAACCCTCTCCTGGATCGTTCTCGCCTCGCTTCCGATCTACGTCGCGATTTCCGTCGGAGCAACGCCTCTCTTTCAACAACGTCTCGACGACAAATTTCAGCGGGGCGCAGAGAACCAGGCGTTTCTCGTGGAAACGGTGACGGCCATGGAAACGCTCAAAGCGATGGCTGTGGAACCTCAGATGCAACGTCGCTGGGAGCAGCAGCTTGCCGGGTATGTCGCGGCAAGCTTTCGCGTCACCAGCCTCGCGAACGTATCGAGCCAATCAGTCCAGTTCATCAACAAGCTGGTCAGCGTGGCCATCCTCTATTTCGGCGCACGGTTCGTCATGACAGGGTACCTTACCGTTGGCGAGCTGGTTGCCTTCAATCTGATCTCCGGTCGCGTCAGCGCCCCAGTGCTCCGGTTGGCCCAAACCTGGCAGGATTTTCATCAGGCTAGGCTATCGATCGCGCGTCTCGGCGACATCCTGAATACGGAACCCGAGCCCGTTTACAGTCCCGGCAAGATGTCGATGGCGACGATCCGAGGCGACATCGCATTCGAGCAGGTGACTTTTCGCTACCGCATCGATGGACCCGAGATCCTTCGAGACGTCCAACTACGCGTTCCAGCAAAGCAGGTCATTGGAATCGTGGGCTCCTCGGGATCAGGAAAGAGCACTTTGGCAAAATTGGTTCAGCGCTTGTATATCCCGGAGCGCGGCCGCGTTCTGGTCGACGGGATTGACGTGACGCAGGTTGACCCTGCCTGGCTGCGACGACAGATCGGCGTGGTTCTCCAGGATAGCGTGCTCTTCAATTGTTCGATCAGGGACAATATCGCCTTCGCCGATCCTGCGACATCGACGGAACGCGTGGTCCAGGCAGCCACGATGGCCGGCGCGCATCATTTCATCCTGCAGCTACCGAACGGGTACGACACCATCGTTGGGGAGCGCGGGAGCAGTCTATCCGGTGGACAGCGTCAGCGCATTGCGATAGCACGCGCGCTGGTCACCGACCCCCGAATCCTGATCTTCGACGAGGCGACCAGCGCACTCGACTACGAGAGTGAGCACGTCGTCCAACAGAACATGGCGAAAATCGTGCAGGGCCGTACTGTGCTGATCATTGCGCATCGGCTATCGGCGCTACGAATGGCCGACCGGATCATCACGATCGAAGATGGCCGCCTGGTCGAGGACGGCACGCATCAGGAGTTGATCAAGCGCGGGGGGCGCTATTCAAAGCTCTTCCGCCTACAGTCGGGTTTCCATGACCTTCCATAGTTTCCCCATCGCTCACCGCGCCACCAACCGACGAAACGGTCGAGCACACGCCAGCGTCGACGAGATCGCATGAAACAGACAAGAGCGGAGATGCGCGACGATCCAGGGCTGTTCGTGCTCGACCTGCTCCTCCGCTTGCGCGGCGTTGACAGCAGCCTCGATCACATTCTCCAGCGGTTCGGTTACCGGCCGATCGGCGTTCCGGAGATGCTCGCCTATGCGAAGGAGCTCAATCTCTCTGCGAGCTGTGTGACGACCGATTGGGATGGATTGTCCGGATCTGCCCTGCCCGGCATCCTGCCATTTCGCGGCGGAGGCTTTCTTCTGCTCGGGAAGGTCCATGGCCATGAGGCCGTCGTGATGACATCGGGCGCCGAGAGGCCGTCCATCATCTCGAGATACGACCTCGAGACCACTTGGGACGGGCGATTGATCGTGATCGCACCACGACGCGCCGCCACCGCGTTGCTCTCGCGCATTCTGCGAAGCTGTCTCGGATTTGTTCGGCAGTCAAAGGAGCGCTACGGGGTCGTGCGGATACGACCGGCTGGACTGTTTTCATCCCTCGCTGGTCGCGCGTCCGCGGTTTCCAAGCCGCAGCCGGCTGCGCCGGCGGAGCCGCTCCAGAGGACGAACGGCGGGAATGCCGTCATCGTTTTCGCTGACCATGCCCGCAGGCTCGGTCGGGCGGTTGCGGGGCTGACACCTTCTCGCGGCGCTCGCCCGAACGAAGCACTCGCCTTCCTCCCGGCGGCGCTGGAAATCGTAGAGACCCCTCCTTCGCCGGTGGGACGTACGATCGTCATCAGCATCACGGCGGGCTTCGTTGTCGCGCTGATCTGGGCCTGCCTTGGAACCATCGACATTGTTGCAACCGCTCCCGGCAAGGTCATCCCGAGCGATCGAACCAAGACCATCCAGCCGTTCGAGACAGCCGTCGTCCGCGCAATTTACGTTGAAGACGGCCAATCCGTCAGAACCGGCGAACGCCTGATCGATCTGGATGCGACCATTTCGACTGCAGAGCTGAACCACCTCAAGAGCGATCTGATGAGTGCGCAGCTCGACGCTGCTCGCCTGAAGGCATTACTGTCGAAGACTGACCCCGCCTCAGCTTTCGTCCCACCGCCAGCCGCCCCGCCTGCCCTGATCGAGATGCATCGTCGCTTTCTCGCCAGCCAAACCGCAGAGCAGGCCTCGAAACTGGCTGCAATTGACCGCCAGATCTCGCAAAAGGAAGCCGAACGAGCCACCTCGAAAGCGTCGATCGACAAGCTGAAGGCCACGATCGGCCCACTCCAGCAGCGCGTCGAGATACGCGAGCAGCTGTACCAGAAGGAACTCGGATCCAAGCTACAGTATTTGACCGAATACCAGGAGCTACTTGGCCAACGCCAGGAAATACTCGTTCAGCAAAGCCGCTTTGGCGAAGCGGAAGCGGCCATCGCGGTCCTGGTGGAGACCCGCAACAAGACCATCGCCGAGTACGAACGCAATCTGTTCGAGGAGTTAGCGAAGGCCGAACAGAAGGCTGCCGGCCTGAGCCAGGATGTCATCAAGGCCGAGCGGCACACGGGCCTGCAGACCCTGACGGCACCAATCGATGGTGTCGTACAGCAACTCGCCGTTCACACGGTTGGGGGTGTCGTGACACCCGCGCAACCCACCATGATGATCGTCCCGCGCGATAGCAATCTCGAAGTTGAAGCCATGATCTCCAATCAGGATATCGGCTTCGTCGAGGCAGGTCAGGACGCCGCAATCAAGATCGATACCTTCAATTTTACCCGGTATGGACTGATCACAGGCAAGGTCATCAGCATCTCCCAGGATGCAATTCCCCGCAACAAGCCGCCGGAAAACGGCAACGCCAAGTCGTTCGGTGCCGGGACGACCAGCAGCGAACCGACTGGGCAAGAGCTGGTCTATGCGGCACGGGTGTCACTCGATCGCAACTACATGAACATCGAGAACAAGCACGTCAGCCTTTCCCCCGGCATGGCCACCACGGTCGAGATCAAGTCCGGCTCGCGCAGCATCATCAGTTATCTCTTGTCGCCGATCATGCGGTACAAGCAGGAAAGCTTGCGGGAGCGCTAATTTTAGAGCGCGAGCACTTCGCCCGAACATTGGCCGTGCTACTGCTGTTGACGTTTCGCGGATGACGATGTGCCGAGTTCGATCAGCTGCCGCCAGCTCGGAGCGAGACGGCCGGAGCCGATCCCGCAGACGCCGCCAAGGACCTTCACGGCAGCGTCGAGAAGCCGACCATGCCGATCCGGCGTCAGCAACTGAGCACTCTCGAGGACAAGCGCGCTGAGGATCGTCAGCGCAAGAACGCCCGATGTGCGACGCGGTAGGCCGAGTGCAAACGCAAAGCCCGTGACAGCGAAGGCTGCAAAGTGTTCCGTCTTGAGGCCAGCCAGCGTCGGGCAATCTTGAATCGGTGATAGTGTCGCGAACGTGATGAACCCAAGCGCCGCCCACCCGGCAATGAGAGCCAGCCTTTGGATCATTGCCTCATACTATTCTGCTGAAATCGGCACGGCTTGCCTGATGAGACCAGCTCCGCTCAATGCGGCGGCGGCTTCCTTGACCACGGCCCAAGGCAGCATAGATCGTTCTGCTATGTCGAGGAGTGAATGGTCGCCGTCCGACATATTCAAAATCCAGAGCAGCCCCATTTGGAAAGTTCCAGCTGCGAGCCCGCCCAATCCGCGATAAAGGCCATAATTACCCAATTTCGGTTCGCAGAACGGCTTTTCGTTCCGAAAGCAGGCGTCGTTTTCGATGACGTCGATAGCTGCAATCGCTTTCGTCAGAGTATCGTACAGCGCGTCGGGGCGAACAAAATCCAGATTGTCGGCCGAGCTGTGATACTCCGCGAACTTGCCGAAGGGCGTTCGCATCACGGTCCCGATTGGCAGGTTGAAGCCAGGCGAGCAATATTGCCGCTCGTCGTAGCCGTAGGGCGAGAACTCCTGAATTTCGTGAGCCTCGCCGCTCTGCTTGAGCACATAGCACCAGGCCCGATCGATCTCCGCATTGCCGCGGCGGCTCTTCTTGTAGGTCATCGACCCCGGATCGCCTGCGCAGGTCAGCACAAACCCATGCTTCACGCGACCGACATGCCCCTCGTTGAGCGCCAGCCAGGTAATCGCTCCGATCGTACCGGGGATGAAGACGAAGCGATAGGTGTACTTGTGCTCCATCTTCCGCAGGTGTTGCGCGAGCGCGGTCGCGACCGCGATTCCGGACAAATTGTCATTACAGAGCGAGGGATGACAGATATGGCACGAGATCAGCACCTCGTCCGAGGTGCGACCGAGCAGCCTCAGGTCCCCATAGGTCAGATGGCCCGGAGCGAGGCTGGTATCGATGCAAACCTCATATTCGTCCTCCTGCATCGCCAACAATTGATTGTGCGACAGACAGAAGCCCCAGGCCTCCTTGTAGTAGCTCGTCCGATAGGGAATCCAGTCCGGTTTATCGGGGTCCGAGTAGAGATGAGGCTTGAGCTGTTCGAGCGTCATACGCGCTCTGACCGGTATGCTGTAACCAAGAAGATGCAGGTTCGACTTCCTGAAATCGATCACCCGTTCGCCTGCGCAGTTCTTGATGTAGGCGTCGCGCACGTTCCACTCGGGTGGCACGGTCCAGTCGAATACCTGGAGGCCGGACGGCACTTCGCACGTCGTCAGCGGGATATGGTTTCGGATGAGATCGATCGTTCTTCGGACCCCATCTCCCGTGATGCTGCGAGAGATGGGGTACATCTCCGCAACAAATTCGTGGAGTGCGCGTCCGGTCTTGTCCGCCGACAGGTCGACGGCCGCGTCACTCTCCCGGAGGCCCGCGAGGTCCGCATGTTTTGCTATATCGTCCATGCTCTACCGTCCTCCGGGATCCTGCTGACTCAATCGACGATTCTGGGCTCGGGAATCGGCACCACAAACTGAGCTCCCCAGCTGCGGGCGAAGGACAATTGGCTGACGATCTCCCGCTTCAGGTTCCAAGGCAGGATGAGGATGTAGTCCGGCTTCGTCACATTGATGCGTTCGGGCTCGTAGATCGGGATGTGAGATCCCGGCAACAGCGATCCCTGCTTGTGAGGGTTTCGATCGACCGTATACTCGATGAGGTCCGCCGTGATGCCGCAGTAATTAAGGAGAGTGTTGCCCTTGGCCGGCGCACCGTATCCGACCACGCGCTTGCCCTGGCGTTTTGCTTCCTCGAGAAAGGAAAGAAGCTTCTTCCTCGTCTCCATGGCGCGCTCCTCGAACGCAGCATAGTGATCGAGATTGGCATACCCGGCGTCGATTTCGCGTCGCCTGAGATCCAGCACCCGATGGGAGATCGGATGCCACCCCTCGTTGGCGTGCTGAGCGTAGATCCGAAGCGAACCGCCATGGGTCGGCAACTCTTCGACGTCAAACAACCTCAAGCCGTGGGCCGCAAGGATCTTCTCCACGGCGATGAACGAGAAGTACGAGAAATGTTCATGATAGATCGTGTCGATCTGGCACTCGTCGAACAGACGCATCAGATGGGGGAACTCCATCGTGATGACACCCGACTCGGCGAGAAGCAAGCTCATTCCCTTGACGAAATCGTTCAGGTTCGGCACGTGCGCCAGGACGTTGTTTCCGATCAGCAGATCGGCGCGCAACCCCTCGCGTCGCAGGGTACGGGCCGCACGTTCACCGAAGAACTCCACGCGAGTGGGAATGCCTTTCGCCCGCGCCACCGCGGCGACGTTCTGCGCCGGCTCGATGCCCAGGACCGGCACATCGGCTTCGACGAAGTACTGCAGCAGATAACCATCGTTGCTTGCGATCTCGACGACCTTGCTGTTCGCCCCGATTCCGAACCGTTCGATGACCCGGCTGACGTAGGACTTCACATGCTGCAGCCATGAATCGCTGTAGGATGAGAAATACGCGTAGTCGCCAAAGATGTTCTCCGGCGCCTCCCATTCCTCGAGCTGGACAAGGAAACACTCTCCGCAGACGTAAGCACGCAACGGAAAGAACCGTTCGTCTTGCTTGGCCTTCTCGTCACGAAGATAGGAATTGGCCAGCGGAGACAGCCCCAGATCGATGAACACGCGTTCGAGAGGCGCGTTACAGAAACGGCAACAGCTCAACTCTGGCGCGTGCCCGATTGGTGCTTTGAGATTGATGGGGGACGCCGCTTCTTTCAGCATTCTAGGTCTCCTGCAGGGCAATCTGTGATTGTCGCCGACAGGCTAGCGTCGGCCAGGGACAGAGCTATTGACGGTCGTCAAGTCACGTTTGCTTTTGACGCCTGCGGATCGCGTCCGCGCTCGATCTACGATCCCCTGGCCGCAGCGAAGTTCATGCGGGCCTTCAATTCGTCCCCGATATTGCCATAGGGCTTCCAGACCCGGTCGCGATCCGAGAGCACGCGCACTTCTGTCGGCCAGGAAATTGCCAGCGCAGGATCGTCGTGCGGCAACCCGCCTTCCGCGCCTGGCGTGTAATAGTTGCCGATGAGATAGATCAGCTCCGTATCGTCGGTTAGCGTGATGAACCCGTGCGCGAAGCGCTCCGGTATGTAGAGCCCGCGGCCATTGTCCGCCGAGAGGTTAACGATGACGTGCCGTAGATATGTTGCCGATTCCGGCCTCAGGTCGACGATCACGTCCGCCACCGCCCCCTTTGTGCAACGGACGTACTTGACCTCCGCTGCGGGGGGGTACTGGAAATGCAGGCCGCGCAGAGTGCCGCGTTTTGCATTGTAGCTGATGCTCGCCTGCGCAACGGCAAGCTTCAGACTGTGCGCAAGAAACGTGTCAGCACAAAATACCCGAGCAAAGTAACCCCGGCTGTCTTGATGCCGGTCTATTTCCACGGTGTAGGCGCCCGCGAGGATTGTTTCGGAAAATATCATACGACAGACGCGTTGGCTCGATTCTGGCTACTGGAGGAAGACGATTCGGCAGAGTTTGAAGGCAAGCCACGCCAAGGCTAGATCCCACGCAACGAGGCTGACCAGCGCAACCCCGATACCCAGAGCCGGCCAGTTTAAGGCTTTCGCGATCCTGAGCTGCGGTGCGTAGGTTGTGGTCCTGAGTTGATCGAATTCAGACATTGGGCCGCTCAATCTGTGACGAGACCTCGCGACAGGCTAGCCAGGGAAAGGCTCGCCAATCTGACAAAGCTCAATAACGCGGGCCATGGGACAGCAGCGCCCGAACGACGCTGTGGGTAGCAGGATAATGGATCCCGCCAGTCCGACCGCATCCGCGCCGGACATCGTCTAGAGGTCGATGACCTCCAGGTCTCGCCTGAACCGGATTGCGGCCTGGACAATGCCTCCCGGAATCGTGGCCGGAGTCGGTTCCAAGTTGAGAACCGTCAAATTCGCCTAGTTCGGGCTTCGTCAAATGCTCCCAGGGCGGCATGCGATTGCGGTTTTTCATGAGTCACGCATTGTGAGGGGCTTTGGCAATGAACATCAGGTCACGGTTTTTCTCGGAAGTAGACGCGCAGAAGTATGCCAAGTCTGGAGCGCTACGGTTGCAAGCGCGCGCCGCGATTCCGGGCGGAGCACATACTTACGCGAAGGGTGACGATCAGTATCCACTCGTGTCGCCCGGTTTCATCTCGAGAGGCGCGGGCTGCCATGTCTGGGACGTCGATGGCAACGAGTTCATCGAGTATGGAATGGGCCTGCGCGCAGTGTCGCTGGGCCACGGCTTTCCGGCTGCCGCGCAGGCCGCAGTCGAGCAGCTGCTGCGAGGCACAAACTTCACGCGGCCTTCGTCGCTCGAGGTCGAATGTGCGGAACGTCTGATCGAACTCGTTCCAGGCGCCGAAATGGCGAAGTTCACGAAGGACGGATCGACGGCCACGACGGCCGCAATCCGGCTTGCCCGGGCTTACACGGGACGCGACATGATCGCGCTTTGCTCCGACCACCCCTTCTTCTCTTACGACGACTGGGCAATCTGCACGACACCTATGAGCAGCGGCATTCCCAGCGCCGTGGCGAACCTGACACAGGGATTCCGATACAACGACTTGTCCTCGGCGGAGGCGCTTTTCGCCCGGTACCCGGGTCGGCTGGCGGCATTGATCCTGGAGGCCGAAAAGGACGTGCCGCCGGCGCCAGGATATCTAGCCGGCTTGCGAGAGGTGTGTCATCGGAACGGTGCCCTCCTGATCCTGGACGAAATGATCACTGGCTTTCGATGGCCAGGGTGCTCCGCCCAACGCCACCATGGAATTGAGGGCGACCTATCGACCTTCGGCAAGGCGATGGGCAACGGCATCGCGATTTCGGCGCTGGTCGGCAGGCGCGAAATCATGGAGCTGGGCGGCCTTGATCATGATCGCGATCGCGTCTTCCTGCTCTCGACGACCCATGGAGCCGAGACCCACGCTTTGGCTGCGGCCCTGGCCGTCATGAACACCTATCGTGACGAGCCAGTCGTCGAAACGCTTCACCGCCAGGGAGATCGCTTGAAGGCAGGCATCGAAGCCGCGACGCAGCGCCGCGGCCTTACCCGCAATTTCAGGCTCGCCGGCCGAACTGCGAATTTGGTCTATGCCTGTTGTGATCGCGACGGAGTGCCATCACAGATCTTCCGCACGTTGTTCCTCCAGGAGACAATTCGTCGCGGCGTGCTGGCGCCCTCGCTGGTCACAAGCTATTCGCACAGCGACGATGACATCGACCGGACCATCGAGGCGATCGACGGCGCATTCGCGGTATATCAGAGGGCGCTGGAAGACGGGCCGCAAACCCATCTGACTGGCCGACCGGTCGCGCCGGTGTTTCGTCGACGAGCCACTTCGACTTCGACCGCGGCGCCTGCAACGAAAGCTCGCCGTTGAAGGCGCGCCAAGGCCGGTTGAGTCATCGGGGCTGGCGCGGCGTCTCGTATTGCAAGGCCCGCCGATCCGATCACGTTCGACATCCAAAAACAACTCGCCGCGAGCTCAAGGAGCAATTCGCGGCGAGAAGCTTGAAACACATGGATCGGTTTAGTCGGCGGCGCGCCCGTTGGAGATCCTCGCGAGCCCCTCGATATCAGTGAATTTGATCGTCTTACGATTGGGAAGGTCGATGACCCCCTTCGCCTTGAACTCCGCCAGCGTACGGCAGACCGTTTCGAGCGACGTGCCAACGTGATCGGCGATATCGGCCCGGGGGAGCTGAAGCCGAAACGCGCCAGGGCGTTTGGGGTCTGGAGGCAGGCGCGGCCGAATGCGCAACAACAACCAGGCGATGCGTGCCACACAGTTTTTCTGGCTCATGGTCATCACGAGGGTAAGGGTATCTGCCAGAACCTGGTGCGCCCCACAGGGCTCATCGCTTCGGCACACTCCGGAGGTCCTCGATCGGATAACGCGACAATCCGTCACGGCCTCCGCAGTAAATTGCTGATGGGTTGAATGGGTCGGCATGACTACTTCGCCAGGCCAGTAGAAAGCGAGGATCTGGCGATTTCCGTTCTCGAGAAGGCGGACTGCCCGCACGACCCCCTCAACGATCTCGATCTTCTGCGCGTCTTCCTCTCCTTCCCAAAAGAGGGCCCGGCAGCGAGGGACAAAGGACGTGGATGGGCGCCGAAAATTAGCAACGTTCGATCTGAGACCTTGCGAAAGGGATTCACCATTCGGAAGAAACGCGGATTCGGTAAGCATTTGAAAACACCTCAGCACGTATTCCAATACGCTGAAGTGTAGGCTGACTAAATCCGAAGGATATTCAGGCTAATGCGTTAGGATTTTTCCGGTTCCGGCTAAGCCGGTTGGACTAGTCCGGTCAGGCGATAAAACTATTCGCTGCCCGTCCGGCGCTCAGTGGCGCAAAAGACTCTTGCAGATTGGCAGCAGCGATGCTCACGCAGTTGCCACATTTGCCCAATCTGAGAGCTTCATCTTCCGTGCCATTTTTCGAGGAAAGTTACGCTCTCGAACAAGCTATTGCCCCTTGGCATGACGTCATCCGAAGCTGCTCGCCTGTCCGAGAAGCCGCGAGCTCCTCGAAGAGGCCCTGACAGTCGCTTGAGCCGGAAAGCTCAGCTTAAGGTTGGTACAGCGCTGCCAAAGGGCGTCAGAACCTTGACCTCCCGTACCGGTGGTGACATCGCGTGAGCCATGTCGAACTCCTGCCGACCGGCCGTCGCCGTTGACGATGATCACCGCGACGGGACGACGCGACCCTCGACGGCTTTCACCCAATCTCCGCGGCCCCACACCCGCCGCCGGTCGTCTTTGACCGGACTGCAACGGTTCGGCCTTGCTGGTCCGCAGCGTGGCGGAGCTTCATGATATCGTGGATTATCGGCGGCTCTGCGGTTGCGGTCGCGTATCGCGACCCCACCGGCATCCCTCCGGCTGCCGCCGCACGGCAGCCGGTTCAGAAGGACAAGATCTCGCGCATGGGGGCTTATTCAGCCGAACCGGCACGACCGCCGGCGAACACGGTCGCCGAGAGGCCATCTCAAACAGCTTGAGCCAATGCAGCGATCACCCGTTTGTTCGCCTAAAGACGAACCTCTCCGCAGGCCGCGCCCATCGATCGCCAATAATCAAATCCGAGCCTGGGCCCGAGCCATTGCTCCGATCCAATGAGAAGCGCCTGGTTCTCGTCTTTCTCGCCAGCTTGTCCCTGGGGCCGACCAATTTCGCGGCGATAAACGCCGCCTCCGTCCGATTGCGGGCACAAAGCGCACGCAGGAGCGCCGCCGTATGGATCTTGCTGGTCCCTTCCGCGATGCTCAGCTCGCGCGCAATCTCCTTGTTCGACATTCCCTGGGCTAGCAGTGGAAGAATTTCGTTCTGCCGGCGAGTCAATCGCAGAGATTCCAGATTGAAGTTGACCGTCTGTTGGGGCTCGGGTCGGCTGACATCATCATCCACCAACCATCGCGGAACGTAGATGCGTCCGGAGAGCAGGTCGCCGATCGCGGACAGCAATTCCTCGTCCGACTGGAGCTTGGGCAAAAACCCATGAAAGCCAGCCGAAAGACACTTCAGTACATCCGCCCGACTGCTCGACGCCGACATGACCGCAATACGGGTCGCCGGCCTCAAATCGACAACTTCGGATAGGACCGCAAGCGCGTGATGGTTAAGACAATCCAGATCAATCAGGATTAGGTCGACACTTGTCTCCAGCTCAAAATTCTCGAGCTGTGAAGCGTCTATGACGCGCGACTTCTTGAACCGGGCTTCAATAACACCTTGGAGGCCGCTCCGATAAACACTGTGCTCATCAACAATCAGAATGACAGGCACTGCTCAAACTCCGAGCAATCCCGTACTCTTACCCGGGACTCTCACATAGATGGCAGTTCGAACGAATAATAATTACGATGGCAAAACAGGCACGGTCATAGGCTCTTAGCTCTTGGTGTCCCCTACCTCCACTCAAACGACGGCATGATCGATTGCCGCATTGCAAAAATATTATGAGGAGTTAGGGAAAAGTCAACGCATTATAGCAATGCGTTCCGAAGTCGACGCGCCAAAGGGCCGGCGTCGCCTGGAGAACACGTCAAAATTGCGTGATCATGCACCCACAATCGTCGGAACGATTTCCGGAATTGGCGTCCACCGCAGATGAGGATCCAGCTGCTCGGTGTGCTGCAGGTGCCGGAGCTCGGAAAGGCGCGTAAACGGCGCGGCATTGAAGGTCGCTTCGTCGAGCTGGATGCGCTGGAACACCCCCCTCAATTGTTGCGCGCCGCGCTGCGCATTCCATTGGCAGCGGAAATTCGGCATATGCGCCTTGATCTTCGCAAAAGAGACGCGATAGCTGCGATTGTCCGGGCCGCTGGGACCAAACGAAAGATCGCAACCGGTGAACGTGTCGTTCACGATCTCCGCGATCTCCCGCACCGTGTAGTTCTGACTTTCATCGCCGACATTGAACGCCTCGGCACAAACCGCTTCGCGCGGCGCCTCCAACGCGCACAGGATGGCCTGGCAGATGTCCTCGATGTGGACCAGCGGGCGACAGGGAGTGCCGTCGCTCATGACGCGGATTTTTCCCGTTGTGAACGCCCACCCCGAAAGATTGTTCAGGACGAGATCGAAGCGCTGTCGGGGAGACGCGCCAAACGCGGTAGCGTTACGCAGAAACACGGGCGTGAAACGGGAATCGGTCAGCTCGACAAGATCGCGCTCGACGAGAACCTTGCATCGCGCATACGCAGTCTGAGGCTCGCAAGAGGACGTCTCGGATTTCGTCTCGGCGCCGGCGGCACCATAGATGCTGCAGGAGGACGCATAGATGAACCGTTCGACACCCGCCGCCTTGCACTTGCGGGCAAATTCCACGGAGCCGCGATGATTGATCTCCATCGTGATGGCAGGATCGTTTTCTCCCAGCGGATCATTGGAAAGCTCCGCGAGGTGGACCACGGCGTCAAAGCCTTCCAGATCGGACGGTGACAGCTGCCGCGTATCGCGCGACATGACCATCGGACGCGTCCTGCCGTCATCGAACAGCCAGCCGCGGCGATAGAGGCCAGTGTCGATGCCTGTCGCATCGTAACCGCGCTCGAGCAGTCGCGGACCAAGCACAGCACCGATATATCCGTCAGCCCCAGTGAAGAGAACTCGCATCTGATTCATCTCCTCAATGAGTCGCCTGATCGGCGGTTGCGGGTTGCGATACCTTGGCGCTTCCATTCGCGGCGGAGCCCTTATTCCAGACGCACCAGGGTGGATCCCCGGCATCCCAGAGGCTCTGCAAAATGGCCTTGTCGCGCAAGGTGTCCATGTTCTGCCAGTAACCGCGGTGCCTGTAGACGGCCAGTTGATCCTGCTCGGTCAGACGGGCAAGCGGCTCGTTCTCCCAGCTCGTGCTGTCGTCGTCGATGAGATCGAGGGCCTGCGGCTCGATAACGAAAAAGCCGCCGTTGATGACCTGACCGTCGGTCGCGTCCTTCTCGCGGAAGCCGGCCGCGCGGGGACGATCAGACGAGAGATTGATGGCGCCAAATCGGCCTGGCAGCTGAACCGCGGTGACCGTCGCCAGTGCGCCCTGCTGATGGTGGAATTTGATGAGGCCGCCGATGTCGACGTCGCTGACGCCATCGCCATACGTCATGCAGAAGGTGGAGTCCCCGAGATGCTCGCGCACCCGTTTGACCCGCCCGCCGGTCATCGTCTTCTCTCCGGTATCGACCAGCGTCACTTTCCAGGGCTCCGTACCGCTCCGATGCATCTCAATGCGGTTGCGCTGGAGATCGATCGTGAAGTCAACCTGATGGGACAAATAGCTCATGAAGTAGTCCTTGATCACGGTGCCCTTATAGCCGCAGCAGATCACGAAGTCGTTCAGGCCGTGATGGGAATACAGCTTCATGATGTGCCACAGGATCGGACGACCGCCGATCTCGACCAGAGGCTTCGGTACCACAGAAGTATGCTCGCTCAATCGCGTGCCGTAGCCACCGGCGAGGATAACAACCTTCATAGGGATCTCCTGTGCTGGGTTCCCCACCGAAACATGCATAGCTGCAGTTTCGGATGGCGCAGCCTGGACCGTAGGTCGCTGGGGCACGATCAAGTTGATGATCGTCAACTCGGGAGGGCGATATCGAACCGTGCACCGCCCTGTCGCGACGCGTTCACCAGCGCGACGATTTGACGTTCATCAACTTGCCGATCGGCGCCACCGATATTCGAGGATCGAGGCGGACGCCCGCCACCCAAGCGGAAAGCGCGATGACATCGGTCGGCGACAAGTGGGAAGCGGCGAAGGGCAGGCCCGCGGGCTTCGATCTCTTGCGTATCTCGTTATCGGTCGCCGTCATCCTCTGGCACTCGGTCGCGGTCTGCTACGGCTTGCCCGCCGAACAATGGTTCTACGGCGGCCCATTGAAGCCTGTGGTCTGGGTTATCGTTCCCGCCTTTTTTGCTCTCAGCGGATTCCTCGTTGCCGGAAGCCTCGAGCGAAACAGCCTTCCGGCATTCGTCACTTTGCGGGTCATCAGGATATTCCCTGCCTTGACGGCGGAAGTCCTGATCTCTGCCGTTCTGATCGGCCCGCTCTTCACGGATCTCGCTTTGTCGCAATATTTCACCGACACGGACTTCTTCCGTTACTTTCTCAATACGATCGGTGACATTCACTTCTATCTGCCGGGTGTCTTTTCCGACCTACCCGTACCAAACATGGTGAACAGCCAGCTTTGGACCGTCCCGCACGAACTCGAATGCTATGTTGTCATCAGCGTGGCCGCGCTGATCGGCCTGACGAAACGGCACCGGCTCTTCCTGTTCGCAGTCCTGTTCGTCGTCATCGCGATGGCGTTGCGAGACATTGTGGGGGCGAAGCCCGCCTCGCCCGCCGCGCCGCCGGGCCGGATGCTGGTTCTCGCCTTCCTGTGCGGAGTGGCGCTGTTCCTGAATCGAACTCGGATTGTGTATTCGCGCTGGCGGCTATTGATCAGCCTGGTTGGCTTCGCTGCTTCCGTGCTCGCCTCCAGCCGCGCCGGGGAGGATCTCGCCGCACTCTTCGTCAGTTATTTCACGGTGTATCTCGGACTGCTCAATTTCAAGATTGGACCTGTCACCCGAGTGGCCGACTACTCGTACGGCATCTATCTCTACGGATTTCCCGTCCAGCAAACGATGGCCGAGCTGCTGCCGAACCACCGCATCTGGTACGTCAATTTTGGCCTCAGCCTTGCCGTGACTTCGATATTCGCGATTGCATCCTGGCACCTGCTCGAATCCAGGGTTATGGCGGAAAAGAAACCGATCCTGGCGTTCGTTTCCGTACTCGCGGATCGCTCGCGGTACATGCTCCTCACCGCGTGGAGCTCGCTGTTTCGCCGGCCCGCGTGAGCCCGCACAGCACCTTCCAAGCCGACGGCTCCGTCCACTCATCCAGCCGGCGTCGGGCAACCGGAAACCATGAGGACCAGGAGCCCCGCTGCCTCAGGACCTCGAGATGCGGCGGCTCAGTCGGCGAAGCAGGCCAATGCGACCGTAAGCTGCCGGATCGGGGCCGATCCTTCCATCATGCCGGTCGAGCCTCGAAATGACGGCGTGATCATCGCTGGTCAACTCGAACCCGAACAAGTCGATGTTCTCGGCCATACGGGCCACATTCGCTGACTTCGGTATCGCGATTGTGCCATTTTCGAGGTGCCAGCGAAGCACGATCTGCGCAGGCGAACGGCCGCACCGTTCCGCAATGGCCGATATCCTCGGGTCGGCGAGAGCCGCGCCCTGCCCGAGCGGACTCCACGCCTGCGTCACGATGCCATAGCGCTCGTGGATGTTCCGCAGCTCGCGCTGCTGGAACGCTGGATGCAGCTCAATCTGGTTCACCGCCGGTACGACGCCACTCTCGTGGATGATTCGCTCCAGATGATCGGCCACGAAGTTCGATACGCCGATCGACCGGACGCATCCCTGTTTTCGGAGCTCGACGAGCGCGCGCCAGGTCTCGAGATAAGCGCCCTGTTGTGGGCATGGCCAATGGATCAGATAGAGATCGACGATGTCGACCTGCAATCTCGCTGCGCTCGCCTCGAACGCCCGCATCGTCCGGTCGTATCCCTGATCCTCGTTGCGAAGCTTGGTCGTGATGTAGAACTGGTTTCTTGCCCGTCTGAGGGCCGTGCCAACGCCGCTCTCGTTCCCATAACCCGCAGCCGTGTCGATCAAACGATAACCAGCGTTGATCGCGGATGTGACGACCTCCGGCGCGATCGCGTTGTCGATCTGCCAGACCCCGAGGCCGAGTTGAGGCAGTGCCTGGCCGTCGTTCAACAGAACCATCGGGACTTGCGCTGCAGCTGCAGCGAGGTGCTCCTGCGGCGGCTCTGCTTGCCTCGGCGCCATTCCAAAAGCAGTCGTAGCCGGCCCAGCCACGCCACGATCGGACGCCAAGGCGTATGGCATGGAGGCAATCACTGCCGATTGGAAAGCGCGCCCACCTGCCCAACTGCGAACCATCACGGCCTTCAGCCAGTCACGGACGGCCGGCGTACGGCTTTCGAACATAAAATAGAAGATGGTCGCCGTGAGCAGGCACGACAGGATGAAACTTGCGTTGAGTCCGACCGAGGCGAAGGTGAATTCCTGGCGATCACTGGCGGCTGTGGCGTTCAGGAGCAGCAGGATCGGATAATGAATCGCATAAAGGGAAAAGCTGAACTTTGCGAGCTCCCTGCCGGCGTGAAGAAATGAGGGCAGCGATACCTTCAGATGGTCTATGGCGACAATGACTGCGGTTGTGCCCAATCCGACCGCCATGCTGAACGCGGCCCATTGCGGGAAGAGGCCCTTCATTGTGAGAAGATACAGTCCCGTTGCACTCAACAGGAAGCAGCAGCACCACGCCCAGGCCGGCGCAACCACCGCGTAGGCGATCACGCCGAGGCACCAGATGAAAAAGAAGAAGATGAACTTCAGACCCACATGCGTGCCGCTGGCGTCGTGATGCTCTGCGAGCGCAAACAGCCCGAAGACGACGACGATCATTGCGACGTAAGCTGGCTTCTTGCGCACCGAGATCAGCGCAAAAAACAGCACATAGTACCAGAATTCGTTCGACAGGCTCCAGAGGGCGGCATTTCCCGCGAATTCCGAACAGGCTATCGACTGGAGAAACAGGCCGTTGCAGATCGCGGCCGCCGCACTGACAGGCGCGCGGAAAATGAGCGCACTGTTATAGACATCCTGGTGCGAGGACACGTAGGTCTGCCACCCCGTCGACTGCCGTGTCGAGATGTACAGGCAAAAGGATATCGTCAGCGCCGGCAGGAGAACGAGGTAGAGACGCGATAGGCGCGCGGAGAAATAATCGACGGCGTTCAGCCGTCCTTGCGAGCTTCTGACCAAGGCAGGCCCACCGACGAGATACCCGCTCAGGACGAAGAACACGAGGACGGCCGCGGGGCCATTCGCGCTGATTGCCCACAGCATGGAATAGACCGCTCTGATTGCCGGACCGTAACTCTCGTCCGGCAGCTTCTCCATGAACATCAGCTGATAGGAATGGAATGCCAGGACTTCGACTGCCGCGAGGCCGCGTGCGAGATCGAGCCAATCCGACACGACATTCGAAATTCCGGTCTGTGCGCGAAAGCCGATCACGTGATGCCTTCCGTCTCGAACCACTTCGAACCACCGAAAAGACGCCAGCCTTCCCGCTTAATCCCGAGCTTTCCAGTCGAGTTGACGATGCTCAATAATGAGCGGTCCAGCGGCGGCAGACGCGAATACCTCTCGTCGCAGGGATGGCGAGGATCGCATTCGTCAGGAGATGCCGATGCGCGAAGTTTCAAATGTCAGAGGAGCCATGCGGCACACCGAGGCAGGACAATTCGACGCAATGCGCCCAACATGCGACCAGCCCACGACGCACGAAAGACGAAAACAAGCGGTATTTCCTCGCGATAGCGGCGGTGGCAATTAAACAGGCCTTGCTGCCTCTTGAGGCAGATATCGCGATGATCCAGCAATGATGGAGGAGTGCCTCAGTGCTACCCCATTCCGCAACAAATCAATCACATTGACGACAGATTCTGTTGCAAGCGTTAACCCTGTTGCAGGGTCGCTGCTTGTGACAGTCGCTGCTCGAAATGAGTGCAATCACGTGAAGCTACGTGGATTTCATTGCGCCTCGTTGATTGAACTTTATCGCAGCTTAGTTCATCCTTTCGGGAAAGGCTCAGAGTGATTCGGCAAGTCCGATTTCGTAATGCGAGTTAATGGCCGCAGGGCGTCCGGCCGATTCTTGCACCTGTCGAGTATCAGCAGAAACAGCGTTTGGTAGGCGCGAACGACGTGACGTCGGCGCGCCTTCTGGCCTCGCAATCCGCGGTCAGCCTTGAGTGCTGTCTCACATCCAAAAAATCGAAAGACTGGGAAGGTGAAATGGGGATTTCGTTATCAGACCTGATCAAACAGAACACGCTCGGGCAGAGCGAGGCGTTTCCTGCCGGTGTTCCGCACAGCTACAGTTGGTACAAGGGTTGGAATCCCGGCGGTCAGATGACACCGCCGGCCGGCTTCACCGCGGTGGAAGGCTGGGGCCAGGTCTATACGGAAGAAGGTGCTCCTGCTGCGTCTCCAAGCGCTGACGTCGAAGTCGCCAACGCAGTCACCTACGTGCACATCAAGGAGACCGGTCAGTGGGTGCTAGTCCAGGACCAGTCGAAGCTTGGCATCGGCGGTGGCCATTTCGTCTCTGACTTCGCGGGTAATTCGGCATACCCGATGACTGTGACCCGCCTGTCGAACGGAGCAGCGAGCTTTGATGCGCCGACGACCGGATACAACGATCATTTCTGGTATGGATCGCGCGGCACCTACGCGGCCGGTACGGTCGACGGCGTCTACGTCCAGATGGACATGAGAACGACCGACGCCAACGCGAAGCTGGTGGGCATGGTCGGCGTGGACTGGTGGCGCAACGCCACGGCACCATTTCTTGCCGACCACAGCAATAATCCAGGTGTCGGAGGCAGCAACTGGATTGAGCTTTCGACCCAGTGGAAGACGATCGGCTACTATTCCCTGAGCACTACGGCGTTCCAGGCAGACTTGCCGCCGCCGCTGCTTGGGTCTCCTCAAACGCCCCCGGTCATGTCTCCCGACACGTTGGCTCCGGCAGCGCCCACGATAGCGACGATTTCGCCGGACACGGGTACCACCGGAGACAAGATCACCAACGCCAAGCAATTGACGTTGAGCGGAACGGCTGAGGCGGGCAGCACCATCAAGGTGCTTGAAGGCTCCACCGTGGTCGGCACGACCAAAGCCGGTACAAGTGGCAGCTGGAGCCTGACCACGGCCCAATTGTCGGACGGCAATCACGCCTTCACCGCAACCGCCACGGACGCGGCGGGCAACGTCAGTCGCACATCCGCTTCACTCAGCATGCGCGTGGATACGCTGGCGCCGGCGGCCCCCACGATCACGGCACCGGGTGCTGTTACCGCCGCGGCCAAGACGACGAACACCGGGCAGTTGACGTTGAGCGGCGCGGCGGAAGCCGGCAGCACGGTCAAGGTCGTCGAGGGAACGATCGTGATTGGCACGGCCACTTCTGACGCGAGCGGCGCCTGGAGCCTGACAACGGGCCAATTGGCGGCCGGCAGCCACGCTTTTGCAGCGATGGCCACTGACGCCGCGGGTAACGTCAGCACGAAATCTGCTGCCCTGAACGTGACCGTGGGCGGCCCCGTCACTTCGCCACCGGCAGATGGCAAGAACCTGCTGGTCAACGGATCGTTCGAGGCAACGACTCTCGCGCCCTTCGCCGACGGCCGTTGGGGTGCGTTCCAGTCGGTGGCGGGCTGGACTGCGATCTCCGGCGGAACGATCGAACTCTGGAACAACCTCGGTGGCGTCCAGGCGACCGACGGCGGCAATTTTGGCGAGCTCGACTATGCCGGTGCGCGAGATGGATTCTACCAGGACGTGAAGACCGTCGCCGGACAAACTTACCAACTGTCTTTCGATGCTCGCTCGCGACCCGGTTTCACCGGCGCGACCTGCTCGATCGAGATATTGTGGAATAACTCGGTCATTGCGACCGTCCCGCCCGGTAGCACCTGGGACACCTACGACTTCAACGTCGTAGGCACCGGCGGCAATGATCGCCTGACCTTCCGCGAAGTCGTCAGCCAGGGCAGCGACGGCCTCGGTGCCATGTACGACAACATCCAGCTCACCGCCACGGCGAAGCCGGTCGATCCACCGCCGCAGTCAGCGGACAAGAACCTTCTGGTGAACGGATCGTTCGAATCCTCTTCGCTGGGGCCCCTCCTCGACGGCCGCTGGGGTGCCTTCGATGCCATTCCAGGCTGGCACGCCATCAGTGGCGGAACCATCGAGCTCTGGAACAATCTGAATGGCGTGAAGGCAACCGACGGCGTCAATTTCGGCGAACTGGACTACGCTGGGGCCCGCGACGGACTTTACCAGGATGTGAAAACCGTGGCCGGGCAGCAGTACGTTCTTTCCCTCGACGCGCGTTCGCGGCCGGGGTTCACAAGCTCGACCTGCTCGATCGAAGTGCTCTGGAACGGCTCGGTCGTCGGAGTGGTACCGCCGGACGGCACGTGGAAGAACTACGATTTCACGGTGACCGGCACGGGCGGACAGGACCGCGTGACGTTCCGCGAAGTTGCGGGCCAGAGCAGTGACGGGCTCGGTGCGCTCTACGACAACGTGTCTTTGGTTGCAAAGCCGGCAGGCTCTGCCTCAGCGTCGCTGCTGAGCACTGCAAACCAGGCGGTCGCGTTGATGAGCCAATATAGTGCGACCGATGCGACCACAACCAGCGCAGTGACGAACGGGCCGCTTGTAACCGACCCGAACGCTTCACTCGCGCAGACGCTCTCCTTGCCCGCCCAACACTAGCTTTCCGGCGACGGGATAGAACCAAGTTCCGGGGCCCCGTTTTTCACGGCGCCCCGTTTTTGCTTCGAGAGACGGAATTGATAGCCGTCAACTCGGCCCGACCTGCCGCAGTTTAGATGACCCCGGGCGCGCCCAGAATGATGCCGTTCGCCGTCCATGACGCCTTTGCGCGATCTCACACGTGGAAGGAGCCGGCCGTGCATCCGAGCAATTCTACTTCCGATCGGAAACTAGGTCGGGCGAGATCAAGCGCCTCATGGCAATTGACGCGGCGACACGTCGGATGATCCCAAATCCCACGGCAAATTCGGCAAACATCGTGGAGTTTCCCCCGCCCAATCATGCCGGTGCGGCCGCCGATCGCGCGCTTCCAGCCGCGACAGGCCATCCTTACGTGACGATCGCAATTCCGACGTATAACCGGGCCGCACTCCTGAAGGGATGCATCGTATCGGCGCTGGCGCAGACCTACCCTCATTTCGAGGTTCTCGTTTCGAACAATGCGTCGCCGGACGATACCGCACGGATCCTGGGCGAATTCAGCGATCCGCGGCTGCGCGTCATCACCCAGGAAACGAACATCGGCCTGCTTCCGAACTGGAATGCATGCGTCGCGAATGCCCGCGGCGATTACATCATTCTCGTCTCCGATGACGACAGAATCATGCCTTCTCTGCTCGAGCGATGCGTCGCCCTCATCGAACAACAGCCGCAACTTCCAGTCGTCATCACGCTGAGCAATCTGCATGCGGCCTCGCTCGGCCAGACGCGCCCTCCGCGCGCCAGCCGGACTCTCGATACCGGCGTCTGGGACGGAGCCACGATTCTGAATGCATTCCTGACCGACCAGATTACCGTCAATGTATGCGGCGTGATGATGAACATCGACCTCCTGCGCGAGCGTGGCGGCATCCCGCTGGATCTGCCGCACACCGCCGACGTTGCCGCATGGGCACCACTGCTTCTTCTCGGCAAGGCCGGTCTCGTCAACGAAGCTTGCGCGACCTACACCTATCACGACGATTCCGAGACGGCTCGACTGGGAGTGGAACAGCTGCTGGAGGACGGTCGCAAGGTCGCCGATCTGATCGCGCACACCGCGGAATCCTGTGTGCAGGACATGCAGCTGCGCAAGACCATCCAGCTCCAGGCCAGGCGCTGCTTTGCACGTCGGGGACTGATCACGTTGACGGATTTCCGCAAGGGCGGTGCGAGCATCGCGGAGATGGCGAGCGTGGCTTGGCAGTTCCGCCGGGATTTTCGCGGCGTAAGCCTGCAAGCCATCCTTCGCTTCGTTGCTGTCGCCCTTTGTCCTCCGCTTCTCGCCGCCCGCCTGCGTCGCTTGAGGCGCGGCACCGCCGAACAACTCGCTTGACGGCACGAACCTGGCCGGCCGCCAGCGAATTCTGCAGGGCCGGCACAGTCGGCCACGATTGACCGGCCTAAACCGTTATTGATGCCTCTCAAATTCGTCCGGCTCTCGCGCCCTAGGCTGCCCGGGAGTCGTTGATTGCCGATCGAGCGGACAGGACGCGAAAGAGCGCGATGGTGGTTTTTTATGCCTGATTCACTGCCCGCATCATGAGCACAACAGCGTTGCCTGCTTCATCCAGCCGCCTTCTCGTCGATCTCATGGTCATGGCCATGCGGGCGAGCGTCATGGGTTGCAAATTCGGCCTCGCGCTGTTCATCGCCCGCTATCTCGACCTGTCGTCGCTGGGTCTCTATGGCCTCGCCGCCGGCGCGATCGCAGCCGTCCCGATCGTGGTCAATCTTGGTATGAACCACCTGCTCATGCGCGACGCCGTCACGGCCTCTACCGACGACATGATCGACAGCATGCGCCACTATTGGGGCTTCGTGGGCTTCGCGTACACGACTCTTCTGACGATCGCGGCGCTGGTAACCGTCCTCCTCGGCACCACGTCTCTCTGGATCCTCATC
Source organism: Bradyrhizobium sp. 604_D8_N2_3 (assembly GCF_051810765.1). Taxonomy (NCBI): domain Bacteria; kingdom Pseudomonadati; phylum Pseudomonadota; class Alphaproteobacteria; order Hyphomicrobiales; family Nitrobacteraceae; genus Bradyrhizobium; species Bradyrhizobium sp. 604_D8_N2_3. The sequence continues at coordinate 6,472,945 of NZ_JBPWPM010000001.1, forward strand.
GTCGCCGTGATCGCGTTCGAGCACGTGGGCAACGACATTTTCTACCTCCTTTCCAGCTTGCAGCGCCACGTCTGGGCAAACGCCATCGGCTTCATTCGTGGCGCGGCCTGGATTCTCGTCTTTGTCCCGCTCGCCATCTGGGACACCAGCTTCAGATCGCTTCCGCATCTGTTCGGCTTCTGGCTGGTGGGAGGCGCCGCCTCAGTGGGACTGTTCGCCCTCCTGAGCCGGTCATGGCCATGGCTGGCATCCTTTTCCCGTCCGTTCCGGGTTGCCGTGATCACCGACGCGATCCGCAGGTCCTATCTGATGCTGTTGAGCGACCTCGGATTCATTACGAGTCAATATATCGACCGTTACCTGATCACACTGTTCCTGGGCCTGAAAGTCGCCGGCGTCTACTTCCTTTTCTGGACGGTCGGCAGTTCCGCAACCACCTTCCTGGCTCTGGTCCTGCAACAGAAGCAGCGCCCATCGCTGATCAGCGCATATCGGACCAGCGGCCCCTCGGCGCATCGTCAGCTGGCCTGGCGTTTCCTGCAGACGACGGCGCTCGCGACCGCTGCGCTCAGCACGGCGGTTGGATTCACATTCCAGGTGCTTCTGCCTTGGGTTGCCCCACAGCCAGCCCTCATCGCCCAACTGTCGGCATTCTGGCTGATCGTGGCGGGACTGGCCGTTCGTTACATGGCCGATTTCGGAGCCTTGGCCTTGTTTACGGCGCATCTTGACCGTCTGACGACGGTCACGAACCTCGCCTCGGTCGGCGTACTTGTACTGGCGCAATTGGCGCTGTTGCCCATCGCTGGGCTCCATGGCGCCGGAGCGGCAATCCTCCTGGCCTCGCTCATCATGACCTTGTGGCGCTACTGGCTGCTGTTCGGCTTCCCTGTCTCGAACGTCCATTCCCGCCGGGCGGGCGTCTAGTTCAGAGGTTCAGAGCGTTCCCGGGAATGTTCAGCCGTCAGGGACGGCTGACACCGCCGGCATATTTGGTCCGCCTGAATACGCAGTCGACCTCGAGCAACGATGCGGGATCCCGGGTGTAATAAGTCACCGGGCGCAACTGGCTCAGCGTAAAGCCAGCCTCTCGCATGAAGCAGAGTGCTTCATCGAACTTCCAGGTGTCCTCATAGAGATGGATCAGGGGCAATTCGAGCTGAACGCCAAGCAGGTTATGAAGCGAGTTTGCGCCTCCACGCAGGACGCTCTGCTCGAACCCCTGCGTATCGACCTTCAGGAACACGCGCTCGCCGGCGAATTCCGCGAACATCGAGTCAAGCGTGGCGATCGGGACTTGGTCGACGCGAACCACTTGGGATTCGTAGATGCTGGCGCGACCGATCTCCGTTTGGCTGACGATCGAGCTCATCGCGGAGTTCTTGCTCACGTTGATCTGGATGATGCCATTGGCGTCACCAAGCGCAGTATTCCGGCACTCCCATTTCTGGTCGGCGGCGCACCTTTTCTCGAGACTCTTGAACACGTCAACCACAGGCTCGAAGGAGACGATCTTGCCCGAATAACCCTGCGATCTGAGATCCTGCCCGAACTGGCCTTCGTTCGCACCGACGTCGAGAACAAGGTTTACAGAGCGGGATTGGAGAAACTCCGTCAAATTCGGATGATGACGGCGAATCTCGTATCCAGCTGCTCTGACGAACGATTTCAGTCGATCCTTCACCATCATGTCTCTGCTCCTGTCGGGTTCAGTCAAGTTCGACCAGGTGGTCGATATCGCGTGTGGGTGGGACAGACGGCTCACCGCCAGCCGAATTGGCTTCGCCGCCATCTCAGGAGCGGCGACACAATTGCCCTGCCCAGTTGGGTCCGCCGCAGCCCAACCTTCACCAGGTCCAGGGCCGGCGACGGAAGGGGGGGCATCAGATCGTCGCGCGTGAAGAAGACTCCATCGCCCTGATCGAGATCGCATTCGGCAGCCTCTCTCACGCGATCGCGCCAGGAGGCGAGCTCATGCTGCGGCGTTGGAGCGCTGTCCGCCCAGTCAGGCTGAAGACCCTTCGCAAGCACCCGATTTGCCTCGTGCTTGAACAGCCCCGGCTGCTGTTGACGGATCGCAAGCCGCTTGGATATCTGGGCCGGCGAGCGGTATGGAAAGTGCTTCAACCGTATCCGTGACGGATATGTGCGTCCGCGATTATGTGGCCAGATCAGTCCGCCCCAGCGGAGATCGCGCCGATGACGGACGAAACGCGGCTCGCTCCAATTGTTCTGATAATATCTGAGGCGCTCCTGCACAGGGCGGGCGAGCCATTCCGCCGGGTTTTCCTCGTAATTCCTCAAATCGGCATCCGTGAAGTAGAAATTCATCGTCGCCGAGAGAACGAAGCCGTAGTTCTGGGGCACGTCCTTGAGGAATCGGGCCGGATGATCGATGAAGAACTCGTCGGAATCGAGCCTGCACCACCAGTCTCCCGGAGAAGCAACGTGGCGTCGCGTTTCAAATATGTCTCCACGGAGTTCGTCGGTAAACGTCCTGTCGTCGTGGCCAACGAGCTCGATTCTGGGGTGGCAATTGGCGAGATCCTGGAGCGTCTCCCAGGTCCCATCGACACTTCCGTTGTCAAAGACAAAGATCCGATCGCTCCACCCAAGAGCCGCCTTCAGCGTCTCCTCGACAATGTCATTCTCGTCTCGAACGCAGCAAATGCTGAATATCTTCATGTCGCGGATCACCCTTTGTACCGGCGACGGCTACCAACGCATCAGGTGGCACTCACGCGCACGGCACACTGCGTTCATCCCTTGAGCGGCGGCATTCTGGACGATCGCGCAGTGCCGGCGCCGTTGTCCTCGTAGTCAGCCCACCCGGCTGGATAGAGCCCCCTCACCCGATCTCCTCTTTGGGCGGCCATCAACAGATTCGTGACCTGATCCTGATCCGCAACCGCGGTGGCCTGGCTTGACGCTGGAGACATGGTGCTCTTGGCAATCTCGGGACCGAAAATGCCGCCCAGACCGAGCAGAATTCCGCCAGCAATCGCCAGTGCGACGAGTTGCGAGACTTGCGGGAACACCGGGGCCGTCGGCGTTATCGCCTTCTGCACCACTCTAAGAGAGGAGAGCTGGCTCTTCTTGGCGACCTCAGAGCTGATCTGCTCTTCGAGAATACGAGTCGCGTACTGAGCGGCAGCCGACGATGCGGTTGTGAGAACCCGCTTCAATCTTCCGTATTCCGCCTCTTTCGCAGCGAGCGACGCCAGCTCCTTGTTCACTTTCTCGAGCTCGGTGCCGAGCTGATTGAGGAGTTCCGTCTGACCATTGAGTTCGGCATTCAGCTTCATCAGTGATGCCATGTTGTCCTGGTAGACCTTGATCAGAAGCAACGGCGGCTGTTCCTCAAACTGATCCGGCGGCTTTGCGACCGGATCAAGCGCTTTGCGGGTATCTTGCCCTCCGAGCGTGGTCACCATCCGGCTGACGGTCTTGTTCTGTGCAACTGGCCGCAAGATCGACAGCTGATCGGCGATCGACAATTTCTGTCCCTTCTTGTCCTCGATCGTTCCTCGCGTCGTGGCAATCTGCGCAGAAAGGTCGCTGGCTCGTTTGAGAAGCAATTGCCGCTGGTCGTCGACGGCATAAATCGAGGCCTCGACGGAAAAGCGCTTCAGGTCCGCAGCCGCGACCTCGGCTTCCTCCTCCAGCCGTTTCGTTTGTGCCTGGAAAAACTCCTGAGCGCCCGGCATTTGCACGTCGAGGCTTTGCACGGTGACCAACGCGTTGGCGAGCTCGTTCAGATAGCTCGCGGCGATCACCGGGTCCTTGTGGCGAAACGTTATCTTCAGTAGATCCGAGCGCCCTTCCTGTTTCGCATTCACCCGGTCCCGCAAGCTGAGAATGCCCGCCTGGTTGCGCTCGATGTCCTCTTCCGTTTCGTCAACCGGATTCGCCTGCGCCTTCTGGTCTGCAGATTCCCTGGTGAATACGTCCCGAAGATCGATCTCCCTTCCCCATGCCATGAATCTGGCCAGAAGCGTCGGATTCGAGTCGGCCGATAGCCTCTCGTAGCCGACGTTCTTCGCCGCTTCGAGGATGACCTGATCGATCTTGGCGATGCGCGACAGGGATTCCATTCGGCTTTGGAGGTCGACGCCCTCTCCGAATGGCGAGGTCGCCGCATTCGTGGCAGATCGCTCCTTGATGCCCTGCCCGGCACGAAGCAGGACATAGGCTTCATAGCGGTCGCCAACCGCAGCGTAGTACAGAAAGGCCGCGCCGGACGTCAGCAACAAGCACAGATAGATGACCCATTGCCGACGCCACAACAGACCGAATGCACTGGCCAATACACTGCTCGTGCCACGTTCCACGGTTGACTCCAATTCTTGTGACAGCCCACGGTCCACCCAAGCGCTCGGGCGGGTATTGACGACCGTCAACTCAGACCCGGCAATTGCCGACATGTTGATCCGACAGATCGGTGCCGGATAGGGCGCTCCCGTTCGAAGGGACGACGCGGAACCGAAAGGTCAGAAGCGCGGAGTACGCCTGCCGTGAACGATCTAGCTCTGGGAAGGGAGGGAACACCGCACCTCGCTTCCGGTTCAATGACCATGCAGGGTCGCTTCTTCGTGGTCACCTGCTTTGGCCTGGTGTTCCTGAATTGCCTGACTTTCCTCTTTCATCTCACCGGCTCGACGGTATTCAACGTCCTGAGCAACTCGACGAGCCTGCTCCTGATCCTGTGGTCTGCGCACCACGTCATGATCACGAACGAAAAGAACTACTTCTATAATGCGCTGTTGACGCTGGCCTGCATCTTCACGGGTACGAGCTATCTAGTGAACTTCGGCTCTTTCGAACTATCCGATGGTTTGAAGCTCGTCTCGATCTATTCGTTCTATGTCGCCGGCCGCGGCATGTCCGAGCGGATGCAACTCCCGGAAAAGCGCTGCATCTACATGCTTGCGGCTTTGCCGCTCATTTTCAGGGTGGTTGGCCAGACCCACGTCTACACCAGCATCGAATATCCTGACGTGTTCTCCTACTTTCCCAACACGAATACCGCAGCGCTTTACTTCTCGGCGTTGTTCTTCGCTCTGTCCCCCTGGTTCGGAAATCGGGTCCTGGTCGCGCAGTTTATCAATGCCGCGATCATGAACCGTGTCGGTCCGGCCCTGGCGACCATCGTCTCCATCGGCCTCTGGTCCTTCTTCCCATTGCGACCGCAGGTCTTCGTCGTGCTCATCCTGCTGGCGTGCGCCAGCATTGCGGCCCACGCTTTCGGGGCACTCGATCGACTTCTGACCGGGCTAAACGCAATCGCGCTGATCTGGAGCCTTGACCCGAGCACGGTCGCCCGGATGACGACGAAGCAGCTGATCGATTTGACTGGAACGACGGACATGTCCGCGTTCTTTCGCATCACCCATTGGACCAATATCTGGCAGATCTATTCGTCGCTGGGGCCCGGCGGAATACTGTTCGGATACGGCGCGAGCCAGACCGGCGTCCTTACCGTGCTGCCACTCCCGCCGCACAACGACTACCTTCGTGTCCTGGCGGAATATGGCCTGCTCAATTTCCTGGTCTTCGTCGTCTTCGTCTTCAGCATCGTTTTCTCGCTGAAGGATCGGGCGGCAAAGATAATGTACACGGTGCTTCTGATCTACTTCCTGTCCGAAAACCTGATCGACAATTTCACGTCGATGACACTGTTCTTTTCCTACGCAGGCCGGTTCACGTCCCCGAAATGGCGGGCACGTGACCTGCCCAATGCATGAGCAAGGAAGCATAGTTGATGGATTTCTCGATCTCAGCGCTCATCAAGCAGAATAGCCCCGGGAACAGCGAAGGCTTTCCGGCAGGTGTGCCCCCGAGTTACAACTGGTATCAGGGCTGGAATGACGGTGGGCTATGGTCGCCGCCCACGGATTTCACCGCGGTCGAGGGCTGGGGACAGGTCTATCCCAAGGTGGGAGAGGCGCCGTATTCCAATCCGGGTGCGACGGTCGAGGTCGCCAACGCCACGACCTATGTCCGCATCAAGCATGCGGGCGAATGGACGCTGGTGCAGGACCAGGCCAAAACCCAATTGACGGGAGGACATTTCGTCCCCGACTTCGTCGGCAACGTTGCCATTCCCATGAAGGCCACTCCCCTGGCCGGGGCGACGATCGCGTTCGATGCGCCCCCAGCCGGCTACAACAACCATTTTTGGTACAAGGCGCGCGGAACCTACCCAGCTGGCGCCGTGGATGCCGTTTATGTCCAGATGGAGATGCGGGTCACCGATCCGAACCTGCGTCTTGTGGCTATGGTCGGCGCCGACTGGTGGCGCGACGCACGAGCCCCATATCTCGACGACCACAGCAATAATCCGGGCATCGGCGGCACCAACTGGATCGAGCTCTCGACGCAGTGGAAGGTGATCGGCTTCTATTCCATGAGCGCCGATGATTTTTTCGCAAGCCCGGCTCCGCCGCTGCGCGGCTTGGCGACGGAGACGCCGCCCGCAAGCCCTCCGGCACCTGCCCGAAGCGGCGAGAATGTCATCCAGGAGGGGCCGATTCAACCTGCGCCGCCTTCCGGGGAGCAGAAACACACCGGCCTGAACGCGACCGGCGAGCAGGCTCCAGCTCAACAGGCCTCGCAGCAGTCCATCAACTCCGGCTCGCACATCATTCTCGCCGATCCGATCACAACCGTCCGTGTGATGGCGAACGACTGCCTATTGGGTTTCGCCCTGACGCTGGGAGCACTGGTCAAAGTTGGCCGGACCAGAACTGCCAAGCTGCAGACGGGCAAACCGGATGTGAAAGCATGACGGCCAACGCGTGGAAACTTCCTGCTCTGCAGGTCGCATCCGATGAGATGCTGCATCTGGACCTGCTCCGGTTCATCGCGTCTGTCGGCATTGTCGTCCGGCATTCGTTCGAGTTCTTTTATCCGGCTGCCATTCGGCCGACGCTCCCGAGCGGCCTCGCCCTGTTCGTCGATCTCTTCTTCGCGATCTCGGGATTCGTGATCGCACATGTCTACCAGGGAAAAGTGGGCACCCTTTCCGAGTACGGGATGTTCCTCCAACGACGTGTCGGCCGGCTGATGCCGCTGCATTGGCTGACGCTAGTCGCGGCGATTATCGTCTGGTCCGGATTCGTCGCGCTCGGCAAGGCAGGAAATCACCAGCCATCCTTCGAAGCGAGATGCATCGCTGAAACCGCCGTTCTGCTCAATTCGATGTTCTCCTGCGGCAACGGAATCTCATTCAGCAGCGTATCATGGTCGATCGGCGCCGAGATGGTCATGTATCTGATGTTTCCGCTGTTCGCCTGGGCGGTGGTCAGGTCAAAGCTCCGGTTCCTTGCGATAACCTCCCTTGCGCTCGTTGCAATGATCATCGTCGATCTCGTGCAGAACCCGGTCGATCGCTCCTGGGTCGACGTTTGGCCACCCCTCCGGGCGCTTCCCTCCTTCATGATCGGCGTTTGCCTGTTCTACTTCCGCGACAAGGTTCGGATCCCAGCACCGGGACGCGTCCTGCTATTATCTTTGACGATGTTGACGATCTCGATGGTCACCCACACCCATCATCTCATCTCGCTTGGGCTCGTCTATGTCGTTGCAATCGCGGCAATCGCGGCGGATCAAGCGACTGCGCCGGCGCTGGTCAAGCGCTTCGCTCCTCTCGGCCAACTGACCTACTCGATCTATATGTGGCACTCCCTCGTCATCCTGATCGTCATGAATGCGATCGCCGACAAGCTCTTCCAGGCATCGTCCGGACTCATGGTCGTGTTCTGCGCAATCTCATGGGTGATCATATTCGCGATCTCCTATTTCTCCTACGTCGTGATCGAAACGCCGGCGCGGCACTATATCGACGGTCTCGGGCGAGGCAGCAGGCGCCGGATCGCGGACGTCGTGGCACCCGACAACAAAGGGCTTCGGCGTCAAACGGGCTGACGCGGCAGCACGCCGACAGTCATCACGGCTGTTCCGGAGCCCGGAACCAACAGCTCTGGCGATACGGAATGCTTCGCAACGCCGATCTTCCGAGCCGCATCGCCAATCGCAGAGCCATTCTTGACGTTCGTCAAGTCCGGAGCACCGCCGGTGCCTACGATCCAAAAGACGCTTAACTGGTTATGGGTCGGTCTATGTCTGACACTTGCCATTCTATCCCGTCGTCCTGTTCGCCACCTACCGCTAAGGCTCGTACGATTTGCGCCTGCGAGCGGTCCATCTCAGGTTGGCTCCTGTCACTCGGCATCATTGGCATTCTAGCCTTCCCTACGAAGAGTGCCGATGCCGCGAACGAAAGGCCGAACGCCGTCCCGAGCGTCGTCGAGCAAAACACCACCGGGTATAGCCAAGCATATCCTGCCGGAGCGCCAAAGACGGCCTCCTGGTGCAATGGCGCCTCCAAACCCGAGAACGGCGAACCTCCCGCCGACTTCACCGCCGTCACGGGAATAGCGTCTGTATTTCCAAAGTTCGGGGCGACCACGCCGGGCAAGGACGGCAAGATCGTCGTCGCCAACGGAAAGACATGGGTTCGCCTCCGCACCACGAAGGAATGGGTTCTGGTGCAAGACCAGTCGGAGAACGAGATCGTCGGAGCCCATTTCGACGCGATTGTCTCGAGGAACGTGGCCGTCCAGTTGAAGGTCGAAGTTCAGACGGATGGAGGCACCCTTGTCGACGGCCCTCCTTCCGGCCGCAATGACCTGATGTGGCTCGTGAGACGCGGTAGCTACGCCGCCGGCGCCGTCGATGCCGTTTACGTCCAGATCGACATGAAGACGACGGATCCCGAGATGAAAGTGGTCGCTAATGTCGGAGCCGATTGGTGGCGCTCTCCGGACGCGCTGCACAACGGTGCCAACAATCGAGGAGCCGGCAATAGCAACTGGGTCGAGCTCTCTACCAATTGGTCAACACTCTACTTCTTTTCGGGTAGCACGGCGCAGTTCGTCGCGGACCCACCCCCACCCCTGGCCGAGTCTTCGCTCCCCTCCACTGTCGCCAGCACCCAGCGCACTGCGAGCGGACCCTCGCCGTGTCTGCGGACCCTGGCGCCGCGATAGGAGCCATACGCAATTCATCCTCGCGATCGTCGAGACGTCGCGAGGAGCTACGTCGATCGCATCGGGGCCGTCGCCTCTCGACGCAGATTTTTGAAAGCACCTCTCGCGAATACGATTTCCGCGTCAAGTCTTTGATATGAGGCCATTCATGTCATTAACCACATACGGTTCGAAGTCCTCATTCCCGATGCCGGCAAGGCGGGGCGTCTCACTCCAGAGGCCGCTCCAATTCTTCATCGTGGCCGGCGATTTTCTGCTCATTCTGCTCAGCTACGCCGCGGCCGACCTGATCTACCGCAGATTCATGGCGACACTTGCCGAGCGGGAACCTCCCGTTGGTGTTGCGTTCCTTGTGGCGACAGCATTCGTCGCCATCTCCTTCTTCAGAGGCTATTACGACAACCACAACCTGGCCAACACGAGCTTGCAGCTGCGCAATACCTCGACCGTATGGCTTCTCTCACTCGCAATTCTCGTGCTTTCCGCCTTCCTGCTGAGATCGACCGCCGAGTTATCTCGCATCACCATCGTGCTGTTTACCGCGACCGGCTTCGTTGGTCTGGTCGCACACCGCGTGATTTGGCGACTTGCCCTGTCTTCTTCTTTCGCGCGCAGGCACTCCCCCAAACGAAGAGTCGTTTTGATCAGCGGCGAGCCGCTTGACTTCACCTCAGCCCGTTTCAAAGATCTGCGCAGAAACGGCTTTCAGGTGGTAGGTCACTTCGTCCTCGACCCTGCGCTGAAGTCTGACGCAGCCGCAATGAAGCGCGAGCTCGCGAGTGTCGTTCAAAGTTCGCGTCGCGCAGGCGCCGACGAATTTCTGCTGGCCTTCAACTGGCGAGACCTGCCGCTATTTCAGCATCTGAGCCAATGTTTGCGTCAGGTGCCGAATCCAGTCCGTCTGCTGCCGGATTCCGAGATCGCCGACCTTGTATCTCGGCCATTCTCACCCATCGGCGGATCTGTCACGATCGAAATCCAGCGAGCGCCTCTTTCGGTCGGCGAGCGAGCCTTGAAACGCGCCACCGATATTGGCCTTGCTTCGATCGGCTTTTTGTTTCTTGCGCCCTTGCTCATCATCACGGCGATCGTCGTCAAGCTGGATTCGTCAGGCAGCATCATTTTCCGTCAGACCCGCCGTGGCTTCAACGGCGAGTTGTTCGATATCTGGAAGTTCCGCAGCATGACGGTCTCGGAGAATGGTCCCGAGATCAAGCAGGCAAGCAAGGAGGACGCGCGCGTTACCAGGGCCGGCCGGATCTTGCGCAAGACCAGTATCGATGAGTTGCCCCAGCTGTGGAATGTGCTGCGCGGAGAAATGTCGCTAGTAGGTCCGCGACCCCATGCTCTCGCGCACGACAACTATTACGATCAGATGATCGGCAATTACGCCTGTCGTCGTCACGTCAAACCAGGCCTGACCGGCTGGGCTCAGGTAAACGGCTTGCGCGGCGAGACACCCACCATCGATCTGATGAATAAGCGCGTCGAGTATGACGTATGGTACGTCTCAAATTGGAGCATTTGGCTGGACATCCGCATCATGATGCGGACTGTGGTGGCGCTCTCGGGTCAGGACGTTTATTGAGCCATTCTTATCGTAGGTTCAGCATATCGCGGATCAGCGTCGCGCGATCAGCGCTTTTCGACGTCGGTCTCGTGCCATGCGCCACCGAGCTGACCGCCAAAGTCGTCTATTGTGAGGTAAGTGTCTCGCTCGACATCGTCGGGCCTAATGGATGGGTACGTATGACAAGACCCGCCCTTGACCTCCTGATATTGGGTTAGCTCGATCCCGCAGCAATTTCGATCCGAGCCGGGTTCGATTCCAGTTGGGACGATTGTGGAGACCGGAGCGGCATGGGCATTCCCTGCTGCAAGGAGCCTGCTGTTTTATTTTTGCCACGGCGCGTCAGCTTGTTGGCATTTTTTGTTGGTATCGGCAACAATGCCGGCACTCTGGGTCGATACTGCGGCGCAACTCTTATCCCTTCGATGGCGCCAGTCCATTACCTCAAGGGTAGCGAACTGCTCAGTTCACAGGATCACCCGACGGCCGGCCAGCCAGAATCGCAAAGCTGACCGCTGCGAGATTTAAGGCAACCGCGCTCGTGCGTCGTGCGACGTCCTGAACGGCAGTCACGTCCAGCGGATTTGAGCCGAGCAAGTCATCAAGCTCGGCCTGGAGAATTTGGAGCTCCGCCTTGCACCCATCCAGCACGATGTTCAGCATCCCCGGGTCACTCAAAGGCCTGCCTCGCATATACTGAGCGTGTTGTTCTGGCCGTTATGTCATTCGTAAATAGCCGCAGCGGAGAGCTAGCGCCGGTGGCGGGATATTCCGGGGCCGCGCGAACGTTGCGAGGGACGAAATGATAGGGAAAGTTGAGCGCAACTTGTGGTACACCAAGGCTGGTCGAGCCCTCGGTCCCGAAATACAAAGGATTGAAAACCCCACAACTGTTCTTGCCCACATGAAGAAAATTTAGATGGGAGGGGCCCCGTCGATTTGACGCATCTCAAGTTTCAGCAATTTTCACTCCCTCCGGGCGCTAGTCCAATCCCTTCAGGAGTCTGACTTACTCCCTCAGGGGGTGCGAACGGGCGGTTGACGTGCCCTTGTAAGCCCTACCTTGGTCGCGGGATGCGACTTCCGACGTTGCCGACGCACTGGCCCAGCGCGCAGCCGACACCGATGTGGAGGTCTCGCCTGCACTGCAGGACTTCATCGCCGCTAACGCCACGAAGGCGCCTCGACATGCAGCTGACGCTGCCCTTGCGCGGAGTCGCCTGATGCCCCGTGAGGATTAGCCTCTGGCCGCCGGTGCAATGACCACGACGTGCATCAACTGTGACGATCTCGGCTGGGTTTGCGAGAAACAGCCGTGACCGTCCTTGGGACGGCCCGCGCGCCTGCACCTGTGGCGGCGCCAGGGCGCCCTGACACGGGATATACTCGGCTCCACAACGCGCATAATTGCGCTGCGGAAGGGCGCGCCTTAGTCGCGGCGGGTCAAAGGATGATTGGGGCAATCCACCGCTTAATGAGGGTGGCGCCCCTTGAGCTCTCGCTTTGGTTGCGGTTGGATGTATGGAGGGCTTTCAGATGCGCATCTTACTTTTTAACTCTGGATCGGCAAGGACGACCAGAAATAATGGCACAAACGGCTTGCTTGCCGGCGCGGCAGCAGCGGATTTGACCAAACAGGTGCGAGGCTGTTCTGGTCTCAATCCAGCGGAGACACCTTATGCAGATTAAGCTTCCCGCGACCGACCTCAAGGCAGTGCAAAGCGTCGACAGCATTGAACTTAAAGACGAAGCCGGGAGGCCGATCGGCCAATATTTGTTCGGAAAGGGCCACGGACGAACCATCTTCCTATTCGGAAAATACAAAGGCACATTCAAGACCCACGCTGAGTGCCAGGCGTTCGTTGACGGTATCCTTGCCGTGATCAATCACCACGGCACCACTCAATGATATGTCATGTCGAACGGATCAGCTGAGCGCAGACTTTAGAAACCGTGCTCAAGTCGAACGAGAAAATCTTCCACCAACTCAACACCAGCCGGTGTGGCCAACAGATCGATTGGCTTATGCTGGTTCAAGCCGATAGCCGGCCGTTCCAACCATTGCTCAGCTTCCTGCATGGAACCGAAAATGGAGGTTGCTTTCGCCAGGACTTCCGCGAGCTTCCATGTTCGCCCACTTTGCTCTGGGCTGAGTGGCTTGCCTCCCGCGGAGGCATGGCGTTGGTAGGTGCGATGGCTCATTCCAATCGCTTTGGCGAAAGAGTCGTCCCAGCGAAGAAACGCCAGGTTCTCAACCAGATGTAACAGTGCTCTGGACGGCAGCCCGTTCAGAAGCATCTCATGCGCCTCCAACGGGCTTTGGGGAACCTTTCGAAAAGTAGACGGAGCGCCAAGCAGACTAGCGACTGCAGCCAGCCGCGTCTTCTCAATCGGTTGTGGCGGGTCGGTGTCTCGTTTACGCATTTGAAGTCGTTTAGTCATGTGTCGTTCCATCTATGACAGTTGGCGCAAACGTTCAAGAAAGGCGGATCGGTGTTGCGGCCGGTGCCCGCGGGATCCTGCGGTAGGACGCATGCTCAAAGGCCTCGAAGCGGGTCGAGCCACCTCACTGAATATGGTTGGGTCGCATCCTTATGACCAAGATCCGGGGCATTCAGACAAGCGATCGAGCGCGCACCATTGGGCTTCGCGGTGCGGGATGTCGGCTATGCTGCGTAGCCACCTGGTGGGTGGGCGTCGCCAGCCAGACTCAAGGTTCGCTTAAATCGACTCGATTCTTCTTTGCGAGCACACCGGCATGGAGGCGATCGTGCCTGCCGCGAATTCACGCGCAGCAGGATCAAGGAGGTCCTTCCACCATGCACAGCAAGCCCGTCATCTTTGTCGTGGGCGCCGATAAGGGCGGCGTCGGCAAGACCACCGTCACCCGCGCCTTTCTGGATTTCCTCGACGCGCGCGGCGTCAGCAACCGAGCCTTCGATACGGAGAATGAGGTCGCCGAAGGCGTGCGGAAGCGCTTCTTCCCGGAGCGCACCGAGATCGTGAACTTGCGCGACTCCGACGACCAGATGAAGGTGTTCGACACGATCAGCGGCGCCACCGCCACGGTGATCGATGTTCGCGCCGGCCTGCTGTCGCCGACGCGGCAGCTCCTGGAGGATATCGGCTTCCTCGATCCTAGCCGCTTTGGCATCACGATCATGCACGTGCCGGCAACAACCAGGCGTCGATCGATGAGCTGGCGCCGGTCGCGCAGAAGATCGCCGGCATGCGTCACATCGCGATCGTCAACCACATCAATGACACCAAGTTCGCCTTCCCCGCTGGCGCAGTGAAGATCCCGATGTTGTCCGCCAAGGCGAGCGAGGCGGTCGACAGGTCCAACTCCGGCTTCGCTGCGTTCGGTGCCAACAATCAGTTGGCCGTGCTGAGCGGGACGGTTAAGAAGTGGTTGAAGGATGTCTTCACCGAATTCGACCGCGTGAAGCTGCCCTGATCGCATTTGACGTCAGGCGATTTTTTTCGACTAAACGTTTTGTTCAGTCGAGAAAATGCGGAGGTCTCAGATGACGCTGCGTGTGACAGTTGAGTTGATTCCAGGTGGCCAAGAAAGGTTCATCCGTACACTCGCGCGCGCCGAGATCTCGAATGTCGGCGGCTCAGCGTGGGTTGGCGACTACGAGTTCACGGTGGGTGAGGAAGACAACGATCTGACCGCAGTGCGGGCATGGACAGATACCGGTCGCATCGAGAAGCACTCCCGCGCGACATCGGTTTGGCTGTTGGTCGCGAAGGTCGCCATGTGGGCGCACCGGCGCAGCCAGGAAGACTGAGTTGGCATCTGCCAACTCAGTCGGCTGTACAAGGCCGGGAGCCAAAACTCAAAAAGTTGACAGGTGTCACCTCGGCCGCTTCGGCCCTAGTTGGCGGCGCGAATGCTGGCTCAAAACTCGAAAAGTTGGGAGTTCCCAACAGGGCCGATTCGGACCTAGTTAGCATCAACGAAAATCCGGCCAGCAGCCGTCTTCCTCGTGGCTGCCGGTGCGGTGCTGGCTCAAAACTCGAAAAGTTGGGAGCTCCCAACAGGGCCGCTTTGGACCTGTTAGCATCAACGAAAATCCGGCCAGCAGCCGTCTTCCTCGTGGCTGCCGGTGCGGTGCTGGCTCAAAACTCGAAAAGTTGGGAGCTCCCAACAGGGCCGATTCGGACCTAGTTAGCATCAACGAAAATCCGGCCAGCAGCCGTCTTCCTCGTGGCTGCCGGTGCGGTGCTGGCAGCCATCGGCGGACAGATGCATTCAGACGGCGCGCCACACTGAACCTACGCTGTAGAGCTTGATCGCATCCGCGCGCGTGATCTGGACGATGCGCATGCATCTCAAGCACTCGACTCACAGCACCTCCTCAGTGATTTGACCAAGCTCACGATCAGCAATGGGCGTCGTCGGCCTGGCGCGAGGATCCGACAGCACCGAGTCCCACCAGGCATCTTCATCTGTTGGAGCTGACTGCGTCCGGTTGAGCAGCGCCTTGCGCAGTTCGTCGGTGCGCTGCTGCTTCTCTGTCGGAAGTCGCCATTCCGCGGCCCGCCGACCCGCCATAGCTCGCCTCCTCTTTGAGAACAAATAGAGAACATTTTACAGAGCGCGTCAATGACGGTGGTGGATGGTGGACGCCGGTGGTGGACGGTGAACGGTGGTTTTTGCGGAGAGAGAATGCGTGCCTCTAACGCGCTGTCGGCGGCGGCGTCATGCTCAGTCTCATGATGACCGAGAACGCAAATAACGATTAGCCTGTCGATCTGCGACCGATGCTGTCCGTCAAGCAAGTGCTGAAGGCCGTGCCGATGTCGAGAGCGACGCTCTATCGCGAGATGGACGCTGGGCACTTCCCGGCCGCTCGCGCGATCACTCCCAACGCATCGCCTAATTCGCCGATGATGTGAAGGCCTGGCAGGAAAGCACCAGGAAGGTGGTCTGATGCAGATCCTGATGTTCGACCCACGCGAGAACCCGACGGCGACGGCCGATATGCTGGCGGACACAGGCTTGACGGGCGCGATCGCAGCGATGCGCAAACGCGCCGGCCGCAAGGCAGGGAAGGCTGATCGGTGGCCTTACGTTGAAGGTATCGATGGCGCTGGCGGCCGTACGGCCTGGGCGGTGGATGACGCGGGCCTGCGCTACGTCGTGGTCCGCAACTTCATCTTCACCCTCGAGGACCTCTCGATCGCAGATCCGCAAATTCGTAAGGGCGTCGAGAAGGCGTTCGAGCGCCTCGATCAGGGAGTTGCCGCATGAGCATCGAACTGGCCCTCCGCAATCAACTCGCGATCCTGACCGCGCTCGAGAACGTCTCGCTGCGCCTGGAGCCCCAGGATGACACCGCGACCCACGCCGTCAGGCGGCAGATCGCCGAGACCGACAAGGCGTCGAAGTCGATGGCGAGCCCGAAGTTCGACATGCGCCCGCGCGAAGGCCACAAGGATATCTGCACCAGGGACCGCTGTCACTGCGGGCCGCAGTAGAGAAGTTTCCGAAAACGGATAGTCACCTGCTGCGCGGCGGCCGTCCCAGGCAAGCTGCTCATCGAATTACCGGCTACTCGGATTACGGTGTGGAAATTACTACTTTAGTTCGGACGATCCGAACTAAAGCCCAGCCGTTAACCGTCTTCTCCGCATCCGCACAAGATCCGCGCCTGGATCTTTCGGCGCGAGGACGTGCCGGCGTCGTTTCAGTAGCTCATGGTTGCGAGTTCGGATCTTTGATGCCGATCTCGGAGGCGTAGGCATGGAAGTCCGTTATCTGATCCGCGGCTTCCAGCATTTTCCCCAACGTGGCAGCATCGCCGTAGATCGACAGCCGATCTTCGAAGGCTTCGTCAAGTGCTATTCCGCGCGCCAGCGCCCTTGCGACGATCGCTTTCGCCAGGGGGCGCGTCTCGACATGGCCGCGACGCGCTCGGACACTCGTCCTTGGATGGCTCTCAAGGCTGCTTCGATGTGATGGAGATCGACCCGGTCCTTGCCTCTCGGGCTCCTTCGAGGACACGGCTCTCCGGCCGGACTTTGGGTCCCCCGTTCGTCCCAACGGCGGCAGCGGAATGGTTCCGGCGGGACTTCACCGCCTCGGCCTCAGCAGGGCGTCGGTGATTGGATCCGCGGTGAGATGAATCTGTGCCGCGAGCTAAGCTTCTATGCCCGCTGGAAAGGCCTCAGCCGACGGCGCGGACCTTACAGTTCGTTCGGCACCGTGACACAAAAGCATGCAAATCTCGGCAAGCCAAAACGCTGTTAACTCCGAACGTACAGATGGCCTAACAGGATTCCGGCTGCCGTCCCCGTTTTCAACAGCCGGCACCGGAGTCTCCGGCGGGCCAGATGGTCAGCGGTTGCGGTTATGCAACGCATCATTCCAAGGTAGTGCTCTAGGCAGATCTTACCGATGCAATCGCCGGAGGTCACCGAACGGACGAGTGTCTGTTAATAGGTCGCGTAGGCGGCCCCAACATGGTGAAAATAAACATGAAAGGAAGAGACGAAGGCGGAACTGACTCGCGCGCTGGAAGCAGTGAACGGCAAAGCAGTCGGCTTTACCGTCACGAGCGAGACGGATACTGCGGATCTGGCTGTTCGGACCGAGATACCTAGATAAGCACGAAATTCCCAGCCGTGATCGCCTTGATGCGAAGCTTATTTTCCGACCGGCAAGCCTCACGGCGAACGCCTATCGCAGTGCGATTTCGACGGAGATCAAGCTCACTCGTGGTGGCTCAGGCCGGTACTTGACAGGCGCTAAGCGCGCTCCCTTGTATCCGCGTGTCGGCCATCATTTCCTGATAACAATGACCGATAGGGCTTTGTGCAACGTTATCGCGTTCGGCGGCCATACTTTGCCGCCTGCTACTTGAGGCCGCCAAGCAACTCGCCCTGAAAGGCCAAGCCTGAGGTCCATTTACCGGGTGAGCGACCCGCTTCAAAAGTTCTACGTACAGCGTTCGTCGCCCGGGGACCCTGACGTACTCTGCAGCGTGAGGCGCCGCGAAAGACTTTGCCCTCATGAGAATGGACGAGCAAAACTCGCGACTACCGCGGCCGATCGGCTTCGACGCATCTTGGTTGCGCTATCTCGACACCATCAGACGCTCAAGCCGTTGCCGGAAGGTCATTTCCGATACGGATCAAGCTTCTCAGTCCGCCTTCGGAATCAAGGGGGAGACTGGGCGGAGGCCGCTCGCTCGTGAAACTCTAAGGCCAAGCGTCGTCGCCGATTGCACCATCGGCGATAATGTACGGACAACGTTTTCGCGCGAGCCACAATCATTGATGAGCCTCTCCTGTCGGCGCGCTTCAGACGAGGACTGATGCGAGTTCGGAGTCGCGACCACACCAACAACATCAGAGCTTACGCGACCGAAGATTGCTCTCGAGATAATTGGAGCTTACGCGAGACGTACAGGTGAACGCCTCGCAATTGCGATCTACTTTGAACCCCGTGGAGTGGGAATGCTATTTCCCGGTCCAGGCAGGCTTCCGCTTCTCGCTGAACGCCTTCAGGCCCTCCTTGGCGTCCTCGGTCATGGCGAGTAACGCGATCTGGCTTTCGGTGTAGGCGATGCTCTCGTCGAACGACATCGAGGCGATGGCGCGCATGGCATATTTGCCGCGGCGGATCGCGGTCGGGGACTTGTCGACGATGCGGCCGATCAGCCAGTCGACCTTGGCATCGAGCTCGACGGTGGGCACGACGTAGTTGAGCAGGCCCGCAGCTTGCGCCGCTTTCGCGTTGAACGGCTCGCCGGTGAGCGCCCATTCGTTGACGAGTCGCGGCGGCGCGATGCTCTGCAACAGGCTCAGCACCTGCATCGGGAATACGCCGACCTTCACCTCCGGCAGGCCGAAGATGACGTGATCGGCCGCAATCGCCATGTCGGTCATGCACAACAGGCCCATGCCGCCGGCCATGCAGACGCCACCGACCCGCGCAATCGCCGGCTTCGTCGCGTTCTGCGACAGCCGCAGCAGATCGGCATAGTCGACATTCGGCTTGGAATGATCCATCGCGAACGCCGCGCCGGAATTCTGCAAGTCGGCGCCGGCGCAGAACGCCTTGTCGCCCGACCCCGTCAGCACGATGACGCGGACGTCCTTGTCGTCATGCGCGTCGCGATAGCCTTTGGTGATGCCGGCGATGACCTCGCCGTTCAGCGCGTTGCGTTTCTCCGGCCGGTTGATGGTGATCCAGAACGCCTGCCCACGCTTTTCGGTGATGATTGCTGTGGTGTCGGTCATGGTACGCTCGCTTCCTTGCTCCCGTTTGCAGCCATTTGCGGCAGCTCGGGCGGCGGGCGCAAGGGCAATCTGCGACGAGGCCTTGCTTTAGTGCCTCGACACAAATGGGCGGGCGAGCGAAGCGTGCGCTCAGGCCGAGACCGTTTTCCTGATCCAGACCTTGTTGTCATGGAATGCAGCTCCCCCGATCGGCGCGATGGTATCGGCTCCAGTCAGCACGTTGATGCCGCGGCCACCGATATGATTCTTGTTCGGGTGAACGGATTCCGCGATCAGCACGCCGCGCCGCACGCCGTCGAACAGCGTTGCGAGCAGCGTGGTCTCGCCGCGGGTGTTGCCGAGCGTCACGGCATCGCCGTCGGCGATGTCGAGCGCGGCCGCATCCAGCGGATGGATCATCACGCTCGCTCTGCCTTCGCGCGCCTGCGAAGACGGCGTCTCGTTGAAGGTGGTGTTGAGGAAGCTGCGCGAGGGACTGGTGGCGAGCCGGAACGGATGGGCTTGATCGGTATGCTCGATCACCGCCCAATGGTCCGGCAGCGACGGCATCTTGTCGAAATCGCCCATCGTCTGGCCGAACGGCGGATGCGCCCAATCGGCCTTGAAATGGAATTTCTTGTCCGCATGGGCAAAGCCGTCGAGATAATGCGAGGTCTGGAAGTCCGGTTGCAGGTCGCGCCAGATGTCGGCTTCGAGACCAGCGATGTCGCCGTGGTTGCTGAGCTTCAGCGTCGCGTCGATCAGTTCGCGCGGCGTCATCTCGAAGCCCGGATGCTTCGCGCCAAGCCGCGGCGCCAGCGCCTGCATGACCTGATGGTTGGAGCGGCATTCGCCGGGCGGGTCGATCAGCTTCGGCCCGACCGAGATGTGCTGGTGGCCGCCGCCGTAATAGAGATCGTCATGCTCCATGAACATGGTCGCCGGCAGCACGATGTCGGCCATCTCGGCCGTCTCGGTCATGAACTGCTCGTGCACCGCCACGAACAGATCCTCGCGCGCAAACCCCTGACGCACCAGCGCCTGCTCCGGTGCCACCGTCATCGGATTGGTGTTCTGGATCAGCATCGCCTTGATCGGCCCCTTGCCGAGCAAGGCTTCGGCGTCGCCGGTAAGAATGCGGCCGACCTGCGACTGATCGAGCGCCCGCGTGGTCTTATCGATCGCGTCGTGGCCCTCGATGAGGGATTCATTGAAGTGCCACAGCGCGTAATTGTTGAAGAAGGCGCCACCGCCCTCATATTGCCAGGCGCCGGTCACCGCGGGAACGCAGAGCGCCGCATGCATTTGGGTGGCGCCGTTGCGCGAGCGGGTGAAGCCGTAGCCGAGCCGGAAGAAGGTCCGTTTGGTCTCGCCGACCAGTTTCGCAAAGGCCTCGATCTCGGACACCGGCACGCCGCAGATCGCGGACGCCCACTCCGGCGTGCGCGTCTTCAGATGCGCCTTGAGCTCATCGGGGCAGTCCGTGTACTTGTCCATATAGGCGCGGTCGGCGTACCCATCGCGAAACAGGACGTGCATCACGCCGCACGCGAAGGCGCCGTCGGTGCCGGGACGCAGGATGATCTTGATGTCAGCCTGCTTCATGGTCTCGTTGTCGTAGATGTCGACGGCGGCAATCTTGGCGCCGCGCTCCTTGCGAGCACGGGCAGCATGCGTCATCACGTTGACCTGCGTGTTGACCGGGTTGGTGCCCCAGATTACCACGAGGTCGGAGAGCGCCATCTCGCGCGGATCGACGCCGGCAATCTTGCCGGTGCCGATCGCGAACCCGATGCGCCCGACATTGGCGCAGATGGTCTGATAGAAGCGCGAATATTTCTTCACATGCGTGAGGCGATTGAGGCCGTCGCGCATCACCAGCCCCATCGTGCCGGCGTAGTAATAAGGCCAGATCGATTCCGCGCCATACTCGCGCTCGGCCTTGTTGAAGCGATCCGCGATCTCGTCCAGCGCCTCGTCCCACGAGATCCGCGCGAACTGCCCGGAGCCCTTCGGCCCGGTGCGGCGCATCGGATACATCAGCCGCTCGGGGTGATGGATGCGCTCGGCGTAACGGGCGACCTTGGCGCAGACGACGCCAGCCGTGTAGGTCTGCTTTTTCGAACCTCGGACGCGGCCAATGCTGCGGCCCTCGACCACCTCGATATCGAGCGCGCAGGCCGAGGGGCAGTCGTGCGGACAGGTCGAATGGCGGATTTCGATCTTGGCGTGCTGGTTCATGTCCCAGTTCGTAACATCAAAATAGCGGGCAGCCGAGGGCATTTATCCGGCAATGCCCATGCGATTTGCTCAAATCGCGCGCGCCCGCGGTTCCTGCCGCGCCTGCGAAATGCTGCGGGATCACACCGAAAACCGCCCGATATTCCCTGTTCGACCAGCTTTGTGAGGCGTCGACAGTCCACGTTCCCTGCCGCTACAGTGCCAGCCAACAAGAACGACATCAGGGAGGTGGGCATAATGGCCCGACGTTTTATGCTGGCGCTGGCCGTAAGCCTGTTCGCCGCACTCTCGGCATCCCCCTCATTGGCACAGGATTACCCGACCCACGCCGTCCGGATCGTGGTGCCCTTTGGCGCCGGCGGGCCCGCGGACGTCGCGGCCCGGCTGATCGGCAACGTGCTCCAGGAGAGCTTTGGCCAGCCCTTCGTGGTCGAGAACCGCACCGGCGCGGGCGGCGTCATCGGCACGGTCGAAGCGGCGAAGTCGCCGGCCGACGGCTACACGCTGCTGATGATGTCCAACACCCAGACCGCGAATGAATCCCTATTGACGCCGGACAAGCGCAAATACGAGTTGATGCGCGACCTCGCGCCGATCGCGCCGGTGAACTACTCCGACCTCGTCATCGTGGTGAACCCGCAGGTTCCGGCGAAGACGCTGCAGGAGTTCATCGCGCTCGCCAAATCGCAGCCGGGCAAGCTGAACTACGCCTCCTCCGGCCAGGGCACTCCCTATCACATGGCCGGCGAGCTGTTCAAAGCGATGGCCGGCATCGATGTGGTCCACGTGCCCTACCGCAACAGCGGCGAGGCGCGCAGCGGCGTGATCGGTGGACAGGTGCAGATGATGATCGACGCCGTGCCGGCGATGGCGCCGAATATTGGCGAGAACCAGGTCCGCGCGCTCGCGACCACCGGCAAGGAGCGCTCGGCCGTGCTGCCGAACGTGCCGACCGCTGGCGAAGCCGGCGTAGCAGGCTATGAGGCGACGATCTGGCTTGGCCTAATGGCCCCGGCCGGCACGCCGAAGCCTGTCATCGACAAGCTCAATGCCGCCGTGAACGCAATGGTGAAGCGACCGGACATCGTAAAGCTCTGGACCGAGCAGGGTGCCGTACCCATGTCCATGACGCCGGAGGAATTCGAAAAATTCCTTCGCGGCGATATCGAGAAATGGGCCGATGTCGTCAAGAAGTTCGACAAGTCCTGAGGCCGTAGAGCGATCATGCCGACCATTCAATTTCAGCTCAACGGCGCGGCGATAGCCGTGGATGCCGATCCCGACCAGACGCTGCTCGATGTGCTGCGCGGCCGGCTCGGCGTCACCGGTCCGCATTTCGGCTGCGGGGCCGGTGAGTGCGGGGCCTGTCACGTCATGGTCGGCGACCGCGCGATGGCCTCCTGCGACATGCCGATGTGGTCGGTGGCGGACAAGGACGTCGTCACGGTGGAGGGCCTCGGCACGGCCGAGCAGCCGCATCCGCTGCAACGCGCCTTCGTCTCCGAGCAGGCGATGCAATGCGGTTACTGCGTATCGGGAATCCTCATCAGCGCGGCAGCGCTGCTGAAGCGCAATCCCTCGCCGACGGAGACCGAGGTCAGAGCCGCGCTCGATCGCAATCTGTGCCGCTGCGGATCGCACAATCGCATGGTCCGCGCCGTGCTGCGCGCGGCAGCGGAGACGGCGACGTCATGAGTATGCCCTCCCCCGTCCCGAAACTGCCGGTTAGCCTCGCGGCCAATCCAAAGCTGTCGTCCTGGGTGCGGTTTAGCGGCGAAGGCGGTGTCGCAATCTCGCCCGGCAAGGTCGAGATCGGCCAGGGCATCGTCACGGCGCTGGCGCAGATCGCCGCAGACGAGCTCGACGTCGATATCGGCAGGATCGAGCTGATCCGCGCCTCGACGGCGGCCAGCCCGAACGAGGGTGTCACCTCGGGCAGTCTTTCGGTCCAGCAGTCCGGCCGCGCGCTGCGACACGTCTGCGCCGAGGTGCGCCAGCGCTTCCTCGCAGCCGCATCGGAGCGTCTCGGCGTCGATGCGGCGCTGCTCGATGTCGATGACGGCACGATCTCGGGTCCCGGCAACGTCAGGACCAGCTATTGGGAGCTGGCTGGCGACGTCTCGCTCGACCGCGACGCCACTGCGGGCGCCGTCGCGAAGCCCGCTGCCACACGCGATGTCGCCGGACATTCGGTCCAGCGGGTCGACATTCCCGACAAGGTGTTTGCGCGACCGCGCTTCATTCACGATTGTGCATTGCCGGACCTGGTGCACGGCCGCGTGCTGCGGCCTGACATCTCGGGTGCCAGGCTGATCGCGCTCGACGAGACGGCGGCGCGCGTCGTTCCCGGCCTCGTCGCGATCGTCCGCGACGGCGGCTTTGCCGGCGTGGTTGCCGATAGCGAGGCTTCGGCGGAAGCCGCACTGAAAGCCTTGCGCAAGGGCGCAACCTGGTCGGCCGGCGAGCCGTTGCCCGACGAAGACGATCTCGCGAGCTTTCTGAAGAGCCAGCCGGTCGAAACCACCGTCATCGACACCAGAGCAGCGTCAACGACGAAGAAAGCTGCGCGCACCCTCCGCCGGCAATACACCCGTCCCTACATCGCACACGCCTCGATCGCGCCGTCCTGCGCCATGGCGCAATGGGACGGCGAGCGTGTCCATGTCTGGACACACAGCCAGGGCGTCTATCTGCTGCGCGCCGATCTTGCGATCGTGCTCGAGCTGCCGGCCGAGAACATCGTCGTCGAGCATATGGAGGGGGCCGGCTGCTACGGGCACAATGCGGCCGACGACGTCGCGCTCGATGCCGTGTGGCTGGCGAAAGCCGCCGGCGGCCGCCCGGTGCGGGTGCAGTGGTCGCGCCATGACGAGATGTCTCATGCGCCGTTTGGCGCAGCGATGGCCATCGAGATCGAGGCCGACCTCGATGCGAACAGCGAGATCGTCGGCTGGCGCCATGCGATCTGGAGCAACGGTCACGCCGCCCGGCCGGGACGCGCGGCACAGCCGGCGCTGCTTGCGGCGACCGAGATCGCGAACCCCTACCCGCGCATGATCTCGACGAATCCACCGGCCGCCAATGGCGGGGGCGGCGACCGCAACTCCGTTCCACTCTACGACCTTCCGGCCTGGACCATCACGAGCCACCGGCTGCTGACGATGCCGGTGCGCACGTCGGCGCTGCGGACCCTGGGCGGGCAAGGCAATGTGTTCGCGATCGAATCCATACTCGACGAGATCGCGGTCCTGCGCGGCGAGGACCCGATCGCGTTCCGCCTGCGTCATCTCCGCGACGAGCGCGCCAGCGACGTCATTCGCGCCGCGGCACGGCGCGCGCAGTGGAAACCGCAAAAACAGTCTGGCATCGGCCACGGCGTCGGCTTCGCTCGCTACAAGAACACGGGCGCCTATTGCGCCGCGATCGCCGAGATCGAAGGCACCGACGACATTCGCGTCCGGCGGTTGACGCTTGCGGTCGACGTCGGCGAGGCCATCAATCCGGACGGCGTCATCAACCAGATCGAGGGCGGTGCGATCCAGGCCACGAGCTGGGTGCTGAGGGAGCGCGTGCGCTTCGATCGCACGCACATCACGTCGACATCCTGGACGGACTATCCGATCCTGACCTTCAGCGAGGTGCCGGCGGTGGATGTCGAAATCATCCAGCGGCCGGAGATCGAGCCGGTCGGCGCCGGCGAGGCCGCGCACGGTCCCGTGACGGCGGCGATCGCCAATGCGGTCTACGATTGCCTCGGCGTGCGCGTACGCGACCTGCCGATCACGCGCGACAGGATCATCGCAGCCATGGAGCTTGCATCGTGACGACAGTGACCATTTTGAGCGGCGGCGCGGCGCAAGGCCTGGTGCGCGGCCTCAGCGAGCCCTTCAAGGTGCAGACCGGCCTCAGTATCGACGGCGAGTTCGGCGCGGTCGGCATCATGGCCGACAAGCTGCGCGCCAGCACCCCGGCGGATCTCGTGATCCTGACGCAGGCGCTCCTTGCGAAGCTCGCCGCGGAGAAGCTCGTCGTCCCCTCCTCGATCGCAGATATCGGCCGGGTCGAGACCGCGCTGGCGGTCCGCAACCGCGATCCGAAAGTCACGGTGAAGACTGAAGCCGATCTCCGCGAGGTGCTGCGATCCGCGGATGCCATCTACGTTCCAGACACCAAAGACTCGACCGCGGGACAGCATGTCGCAAAAGTGCTGGATCAGCTCGGCATCGCCTATGAGGTCGCATCGCGTCTCAAGATCTTTCCGAACGGAGCGACCGCGATGCGGGAGCTTGCGTCGTCCACCGCCGCACGGCCAATCGGATGCACGCAGGCGACCGAGATCATCGCGACCGACGGCATCGCGCTATCAGGGTCGCTGCCGCCGGGCTGCGAACTGGTGACGATGTACACGGCCGGCGTCACGGCGCGGGCCGCACACCCGAAGGAGGCGGCCGCGCTGATCGCACTGCTGACCGGCGCAGACCGGAAGGAGCTGCGCCGGAGCATGGGCTTTACCGGCTAGGTGCCGACGGCCGCCTTATTTGTGCAGCTGGGTGAGACCGGTCGGCGGCCCGTCGACCGCGGTCCAGCCGCCGTCGACGAACAGCGTGCTGCCGCTGACATAGCTCGCGGCATCCGAAGCGAGGTAGGCCACGGCGGTCGCGACCTCGTCGGCGCTGCTCCAGCGGTTGAACACGGTGTGGCCGGCGTAGAGATTGTAGATGTCGGGCCGCTGCTTGAACGGGCCGGTCAGCGCGGTCTCCGCAATGCTCGGCGCGATCGCGTTGACGCGGACGCCAGCGTGGCCGACCTCTGAAGCAAAACCCTTCACCAGCAGGCCGATCGCCGCCTTGGTCGAGCCATAGACGCCAAGACCGGGCTCGATGGTCACCGCGCGCACCGAGGAGCAGGCGATGATGCTGCCGCCTTTCTGCTCGACCATGATGCGGCCGAAGGCCTGGAAGAACCAGACGGTGCCCTTGATGTTGAGGTTGAGGACGCGGTCGAGATCCTCCTCGGTGTAGTCGAGGATGGTCTTGCGGATGTTGAGCCCGGGCGTCGTCACGGCGATGTCGAGCCGCGAGAATTTCTGCATCACGATCTTGGCGAGCGCATTGACGTCAGCAGCGCTCGCGGCGTCGCAGCTGGCTGCTTCCGCCCAGCCGCCCTTATCGCGAATTCCGGCTGCCGTCGCCTCGGCGGCGTCAAGCGCACGATCTGCGCAAACGACGCGGGCGCCGAGCCCGGCCAGCGCCTCGGCCGACGATTTGCCGATGCCCGAGGCGGCGCCGAGCACCACGGCGGTCTTGCCGGTGAGATCGAAGAGCTTGCGATAGTCAGTCACGAACGGATTCTCCCTGTTGCTGCTATCCCTTGTAGCCCATCAGCAGGCGGGGCAGCCACAGCGAGAACGCGGGGACGTAGGTCACGAACATCAGAGCTGCGATCAGGGCGGCATAGAACGGCAGGATGGTGCGCATCACCGCGCCAACCGAGATGCCGCCGATAGCGCAGCCGACGAATTGCGTCGTTCCGACCGGCGGGGTGTTCAGCCCCAGCGCGCAGTTGATCAGCATCAGCATGCCGAACTGCACTGGGTCCATACCGGCCTTCATCGCGATCGGCAGGAAGATCGGGGTGCAGATCAGGATGGTCGCCGCCATGTCCATGAAGGTGCCGAGCACGAACAGGATGACGTTGATGAGCAGGAAGATGACCCAGGGTTGCGACGATACCTTGCTCATGAGGTCACCGGCGAAGTCGGCGACCTCGTAGAGCCCCATCAGATACTGGAACATGGTGGAGACGCCGATCAGCAGCAGCACCACGCCTGTCGTCTTCACGGCCTTGGCGGCAGCCCGCAGGAAGTTCGGCAAGGTCATCGTGCGGTAGATGAAGAACGTCAGCAGGATCGTGTAGGTGACCGCGACGGCTGCGGATTCAGTTGCCGTGAAGACGCCGGACAGGATGCCCGCCAGGATGATGCCGACGATCAGCAGGCCGGGCAGCGCGGCCGCGAACGAGCGGAAAACCTCGGCCCAGCCCGGGAACTTGCCGGCCGGATAGCCGCGCTTCACCGCGACCGCGTAGGCGGCAACCAGCATGCACACCATCAGCACGAGCGCCGGCAGGAGGCCGGCCGCGATCAGCGCGCCGATCGAGACCTTGCCGCCCGCGGCGAGCGCATAGATGATCATGTTGTGGCTGGTCGGCATGAGCGCGCCCACCAGAGAGGCATGGGTGGTGACGTTGACGGCGTAGTCGGTATCGAACCCTTCCTTCTTCATCATCGGGATCATCACCGCGCCCATCGCCGACACGTCGGCCACGGGCGAGCCGGAGACGCCGCCGAACAGCGTGCAGGCGACCACGTTCGACATGCCGAGCCCGCCGCGGATGTGTCCGACGAGATTCTTGGCAAGCTGCACGATCTTGTCGGCGACCCCGCCATGCAGCATCAGCTCACCGCTGAAGACGAAGAACGGGATGGCCAGGAAGGAGAAGATGTTCATCCCCGACATCATCTGCTGAAAGATGACGGCGACCGGCAGGCCTTCGTAGAGGATGGTGCAAATCGCCGAGAGGCCGATCGCGAAGGCGACGGGTACGCCGAGGATCAGGAAGCCGAAGAAGGTCGCGCCGAGAATGATCAGTTCCATGAGGGGACGACCTCTTCGCCGCGCAGGAGCGCAATGATGTGCTCGATTGAAAAGGAGACGATCAGGACGCCGGAGGCGATCAGCGGGACGTAGCGGATGACCTCGGGGAGCCCGAGATTGGGGATCTTCACGGTTCCGACCGACGCTCCGAGGATCCAGCCGTTATAGGCCATCGCAATGCCGAACACGGCCACCAGAACGTGGATCACGAGCTCGATCTTCTCTCGCAGATGATCCGGAAGCATCACCAGCAAACTGTCCATGCCGATGTGTCCGGCGTCGCGAACGCCGACGGCGGCGCCGATCAGCGTGACATACAGGATCAGGACCAGCGCAAGGTTCTCCGTCCAGGTCGGGCTGGAATTGAGCACGTAACGTCCGAACACCTGGTAGAACACGATGGTGACGATGACGAGCAGGCCGGTCACGGACAGATACATGCCGAGGCGAGCAACGACGGCATTGATCCGCGACAGCAAGCCGGTCGACGGTCGGCCGGTTACCTCCTGCTCGTGGCTTGCGACATGTGGGTCTGTCATCGGCGTCTCCTTGCGCGTCCCCTTCGCGAGGGTCCGGTGCCGCCTCGCGGCGACGCCGGACCCGACGCTGTGGCCCTACTTCGTGTCCTGGATCCGCTTGACGAGGCCCTTCAGCTTTTCGTCACCTGCGAACTTGTCGTACACCGGCTTCATCGCGTCGACGAATTCCGCCTTGTTGGCGATCGTGACGACCTGAACGCCGGCAGCCTCGACGGTCTTGCGCGAGGCCTGCTCACGCTCGTCCCAGAGCTTGCGCATGACGGGCACCGATTCCTTGGCCGCCTTGCGGATCATCGCCTGATCCTCCTTGCTCAACGTGTCCCAGACCGTCTTGGACATCACGAGAACTTCCGGCGCGAGCGAGTGCTCGGTGACGTTGTAGAACTTGGCGGCCTCGAAGTGACGCGAGGATTCGTAGGACGGCCAGTTGTTCTCGGCGGCGTCCACGAGGCCGGTCTTGAGCGCGGTATAGACCTCGCCATACGGCATCGGTGTCGGGTTGGCGCCGAGGCTCTGGATCATGCCGACCCAGAGGTCGGACTGCTGGACGCGGATCTTCAGGCCCTTGAGGTCGGCGAGCGATTTGACCGGCGCCTTGACGGTGTAAATGGACCGGGCGCCGCTGTCGTAATAGGCAAGGCCGATCAGGCCCGCGGGCGCCATGGACGCCAGGATTTCGTCGCCGATCGGACCATCGAGAACCGCGCGCATGTGCTGCGTGTCCCGGAACACGAAGGGCAGGCACAACGCGATGGTCTCGGGCACGAAGTTGTTCAGCGGCGATGCGTTGATCCGCATCATGTCGAGCGCGCCGATCTTCAGCTGCTCGATGGTGTCCTTCTCCGAGCCCAGAGCTCCGTTGGGAAACACCTTCACACCGAGCTTGCCGCCGCTCGCGGCTGCGAGCTGCTTGCCCATGAACTTGACGGCTTCGACGGTCGGATAATCGACGGGGTGGATGTCGGCCGAGCGGAAATCGCGTGCGGTCGCCAGCGGCGCTGAGACCGCCAGTACGGCGGCTGCGATGATGCCGGTGAGTGTCTTCATCTGGGGCTTCCTCCTGAGTTAATTATGTCGTTGTCGGGCCGATGCTGCAGGCCGCCTTGGGTCGCTCCACTTCAGGTGTAAAGTCAAGCGTCACAAACGCACCACCTTGGTAGGATTGCGCGGCGGAGTCGAGCGGATTTGACTGGTGGATGATCACGGCGAGGGAAGGTGCGAGCTTCATCGCGCCCTCCCCGGCGGCGACTTGCACGGCAGGTGCCGGCTTCCCTTTAATCCCGCCTCGCCGTCGGCCAATGCCGGACGCGAGGTGACGATGCTCGTCATATCCATGGACGTTCCTCTGGTTTTAGAATCGACCGCTATTGGTTGCGGCTTGGAGGTGCAGACGTGACGGTCGCCCCATCCTTGTGCGATGCGCGCTGATCAGCGCGATGTCGCCAACGTCGTCCCTAGGGCGGGCGGCATTCTGAGTCCAAGCCAAATCCGGCATCGATCAATGCTGGAGTTGCATCGATCGGTCATGCATCACTTCGAGGGCGCGACCGGCGAATGGCCCCGTTTTTCCGAAATCGCCTGCACCGGGGCGTTACTTGACGCCACAGGGAGAGCCCGCCCAAGATGCGCCGAAACTGAACATCGCGAGGAAATTCCCATGCCGCGGAAGCTGATCGATATTTCCGTGCCGCTCAGAAACGACGTGACGGCCGATCCGCCGGGCAATCACCCGACGATCCAGTATATTGATCACCAGCAGGGCCTGCCCCGCATGCTGCAGTTCTTCGACGGCCTCAAGGCGGAGGATTTGCCAGATGGCCAGGGCTGGGCGGTCGAGCAGGTCTCGCTGTCCACCCACAACGGCACGCATCTCGACGCGCCCTGGCACTTCCACCCGACCATGAATCGCGGCGAGCGGTCATGGACGATCGACGAGGTGCCGCTCGAATGGTGCCTGCAGCCCGGCGTGAAGCTCGACTTCCGCCACCTGCCCGATGGGTACGTGGTGACTGCCGACGATGTCGAGAAGGAGCTGAAACGGATCGGGCACACGCTGTCGCCGCTGGAGATCGTGGTCGTCAACACCAGCGCCGGCGCCAAATTCGGCCAGGCCGATTACGTCAACTCCGGCTGCGGCATGGGCTATGAGGCCACCATGTACCTGCTCGAACGCGGCGTGCGGCTGACCGGCACCGACGGCTGGAGCTGGGACGCGCCGTTCGTCTACACCGCGAAGAAATATGCCGAAACAAAAGATGCCGGCCTGATCTGGGAAGGTCACAAGGCGGGACGACACATCGGCTATTGCCATCTCGAGAAGCTGCACAATCTCGACAAGCTGCCGTCGACCGGATTCACGGTCTCATGCTTCCCGGTAAAGATCGAGCGAGCGTCCGCAGGGTGGACCCGAGCGGTCGCCATCGTCGACAATCAGGTCTGATGCCTCACTCGCCGTCGAGGCCGCTCGCGGCGAGGTCGCGCAACGCATCGGTATCCAGCACGACGATGGCGCCGTGCTCGAGACGGACCCAGTTGCGGCCGGCCCAGGCGCGCAATTGCTTGTTGATGCTCTCGCGCGTCATCCCCACCATCTCGCTGATCTCCTGCTGCGTGATGGCGAGCGTGCCGCTTCCGGAGTCGAACTTGCGCTCTTCGGTGAGACCGAGCAGCGCGCTCGCAAGCCGGCCCGGCAGATTTTGCAGGATTACCTGCTCGACCTGCTGGCTGGTCCAGCGCAGGCGCGCGCAAAGCAACTCGATGAATTTCATCGCCAGCGCCGGCTGGCTCTTCACGAATGGCAGGAAGTCGCGACGGTCGATGATGTAGAGTTCGCAATTGGTGTTGGCAGTCGCGTCGGCCGAGCGCGGCGCGCCGTCGAGAACCGCGATCTCGCCAAAGATTTCTCCAGGACCGATCAGATTGAGAATAGCGTTCCTTCCATCCGGCGACGAAGAGGAAATCTTCACTGTTCCCGTGATCACGGCGAACAGGTTGTTGCCGGGATCGCCCTTGGCGGCGATCGTCGCACCGCGCTTCACCGTGGTGTGCTTGGCGTAGCGGCAGAGCTGATCGAGCGCATCTGGCTCCAGATCCGCGAAGATCGGGTGCTTGCGCAGGACCGATAATTTGTTGCCCGCCGCTTGTCGGGGGTCGCCGGTCTTGTCCTGAGGCACGCCGCTCGGCTCCTAAGACTGCGAGGCACTGGAGTTCCTGCGTAGTCAACGTTAGCAGGCTTTTCAACCGGAAAGCATGTGCACGGTTTGAGCCAAATACGGCGAAAATGCCGCGGTCGGGCGCCAAAGCGGCATCCGGGGGATGAGCCAATGTGTCCCGGTCGATGCAGAGTTGCACTATCGCGCGCACCATTGCGTTGAGGCGCTGCCGCCGGCCGCGAGCTGGCCGTGGAAGCCTCCGCGGCAAGCACGGTAAAACGCGATTGTGATCTCAGGACCGTCAGTGCTTGGCCTCCGAATCGGGCCGACCTGCGCTGGTTTGCCGGTCTGCCCATGCCAAAGCCCCGGCGAATGTGACAAAAACGACCACG
The DNA here is from genome assembly GCF_051810765.1 of Bradyrhizobium sp. 604_D8_N2_3. Taxonomy (NCBI): domain Bacteria; kingdom Pseudomonadati; phylum Pseudomonadota; class Alphaproteobacteria; order Hyphomicrobiales; family Nitrobacteraceae; genus Bradyrhizobium; species Bradyrhizobium sp. 604_D8_N2_3. Next base: position 6,504,777 of record NZ_JBPWPM010000001.1, read on the forward strand.
ACAGCGATCGTCACCAGCAGTGCGTCAGTCGGCATGATGCCCTCCCCTGTTATTTTGGGCATTATTGGCGGCGCACGACCGCCGTCATTGATTGGGATCAAAATTGGCGAGCGCCGGATCAGGCCGCAGCCAAGGCCTCGACCTTCGCCGGATCGAGCAGGCTGATGCCGCCTTGAACGATCTCGATCACCCCATGTCGTTCCAGCTTGGTGAAGGTGCGACTGACGGTTTCGATGGTCAGGCCGAGATAATCGGCGATGTCCTGACGACTCATCGGCAGCTGAACCGTGTCCGACGCCCCCTTCAGCGAGAATAGCCGCTCGCGCCAGGCGAGCAGAAACGTCGCAACTTTCTCGTCCGCCGATCGGCGGCCGAGCAGGACCATGTGGTCGCGCGCCTGGCTCAACTCGCGAATCGCCAGCTCGTTGATCCGCCTGAGCAGATGCGGCCGGCTCTCGACGAAGCGGCCGAAGGGCGCCTTTGCGAACTGGCACAGTGTGACGCCACCGATCGCATCGGCCGAAAAATTGTGACGGCCGGAAATATTCATCCCCAGGAAATCGCCTGGTAACGCAAATCCCACGATCTGCCGCCGACCGTCGGGCAACAGCTTGTAGAGCCGCATGACGCCGTCGAGGAGATTGTAGAACGAGGTCGTGGTGTCCTCCTCGGAGAAGACGGTCTCGCCCCCCTCAAAGAGGACGCGGCGTCCCAGATGCTCGAATTCCCTGAGCTCGGCCGGGTCCAGCGACGAACACACCGCGAAGTCGCGGACCGCACAATCGCTGCAGAAATGCCCGTTCGGCTCGATCGTCACCACGGAAGCCTTCATCTACCGCTCCAAGCACCGGCTGCCCCGCATCAGGCCGAGCCCACCGCGCGGGCTGCATTTTACTGCACTGCGCCAAAGCCGATTGACCCAGATCAATTTTGGCGGGCATGGCCGTCTTGTGCTGTTGCTAGACCGCCTGCACCGTCCAGCCGATCAGCTCCTTTGCAATGCGGGCGAAAGCTGTGTCGAACGCTGCGACCGCTGCGGCCGGCTCGACCTTGTCAAGCGTCTCGCTGGTCTCGACGAGGCGCGACGCCACCACCTTGCCGTTCTTGTCGACGATGCGTGCCGACAGTCCGATCTCGACCCGAGCCTCGCCTTCCGTGGCGATCCGGAAGCGCCTGATGTCGATCAGGAGCTGGTAGTCCGCCTGGCCGAGATCGCTCGTGCGCAACGGCGCGTGAACGATGTCGTAATTCTCAAAACTGTCGATCAGCCGCGCCTGCACCAGTTTTGGAATGCTGTCGGCCCAGAGGAATTCCGCAAAGCCCGGATTATCCCCGCTGGGTGCAAACAACATCCGCTGGGTCTGGAGCATCGCGACCGCGGTCGGCTCGGGAATCGCCAGTGACGCCGAAAGCGTCTTGCCGGCCGGCCCAAAATTCTGCGGCGTGCGCAGGTCGTAGGTGATCTTCTGCGCCGGCGTCCCGCCGCCGGTCATCTTTTCGAGGCCTGCCAGAATACCGTCGATTTTGCCGGTGTTGCGCGCGAGCCCGTCGGAGAATGTCTTGAGGTTCGCGATGGTGTCCTTCAGCGGACCGGAATTGTCCTCCAGCACGGTGTCGACCCGTCGCAGCGCATCGCGCGCAGCCTGCGTCATGCTCTGGCCTGCACCGGCTTCGGCGATCAGGGTCACGGGCTCGCCGGCCTTGGCAACGATCATGCCGCCCTCCAGCGTCACCACCGGCACGCCGGTCAGCCCCTGGAAATCCAGCCCGACCTTCGTGTCGGTACGCACGGGTGTCGTCGAGGCAACCGAGATCGTCGCATTGACAAAGCGCGGATTATCCGGCGCGAGGCCGATCTGCGTCACCTCGCCGACCCGGATGCCGTTGAACAGCACACCGGCACCGACCAGCAGGCCCGGCACCGGCCCCTGGAATTGCACATGATAGTTTGCGCGCGGCCCGATGCCGCCCGTGTTGTTCAGCCAATAGACGAAGCCGAACACCGCGAGGATAGCGGCCAGCACGAAGCTGCCGATCAGCACGTAGGGAGCGCGGGTTTCCATGTCTCACCTCATCTGGTGTTGCAGCATCTGCGAGCGCTTGCCGTGGAAATAGGCGCGCACCCAGGGATGCTCGGATTGCAGCAATTCGTGCATCGGGCCGATCGCCACGATCTTGCCGTCGGCGAGCGCGGCGACGCGGTCGCAGACTGTGGTGAGGCTCGCAAGATCATGGGTGACCATGAACACGGTGAGGCCGAGGGTCTTCTGCAGCGTCCCGATCAGCGCGTCAAAATCGCCGGCGGCGATCGGGTCGAGACCGGAGGTCGGCTCGTCCAGGAACAGGATCGGCGGATCGAGCGCGAGTGCGCGGGCCAGCGCCACGCGTTTGGTCATGCCGCCCGAGAGCTCGGACGGATATTTGTCGGCGTCCTGCGCCCGCAGCCCGACCATCTCGAGCTTGGCGATCGCGATCTCGTCCATCAGCTCTTGCGACAACACCAGATTTTCGCGCAACGGAAACTGGACGTTCTGCCGGACCGTCAGCGAGGAGAACAGCGCACCCTGCTGGAAAAGGATGCCCCATGTCGTGGCTGCGCCCTCCTTGCGACCGCCGACGGGCTGTCCCATCACGTCGATGGTGCCGGCCTGGCGTGGGATCAGGCCGATGATGGTGCGCATCAACACCGACTTGCCGCCGCCGGACGCACCGACGAGCCCTAGGATTTCGCCCCGGCGGACGTCGAGCGAGAGATGATCGAGCACGGTCTGGCGGCCAAAGCCGACCACGAGGTCGCGGACGCGGATCGCGAACTCCTCTTGCGACTGCTCCATCGTCACATTCCGATCGAGGCAAAGAAGATCGCGAAGAGGCCGTCGAGAACGATCACCAGGAAGATCGACTTCACCACTGACGTCGTGGTTTGCCGCCCCAGCGACTCGGCGCTGCCCTTCACGCGCAATCCTTCGCTGCAGGCGACGATCCCGATCACCAGAGCCATGAAGGGCGCCTTCAGGATGCCGACCTCGAAATGGGTGACGGAGATGGCCTCATGCAGCCGCGCGATATAGATCGCCGGCGCCATGCCGCCGTAGAATTGCGCGACCAGCCCTCCGCCATAAAGCGCCGCAACTGCCCCAATGAACGCGAGGATCGGCAGCGCGATGACGAGGGCTGCTACTCGCGGCAGTATCAGGACATGGACGGGATCGAGGCCCATGGTCGAGAGCGCGTCGATCTCCTCGCGCATCTTCATCGAGCCGAGCTCGGCGGTGTACGCGCTCCCCGACCGGCCGGCGACCATGATGGCGACGATCAGCACACCCAGCTCGCGCAGCACCAGGATTCCGACCATGTCGACAGTGTAGGACTCCGCACCGAACCTACGGAAATGAAAGAACCCCTGCTGGGCGATGATGGCACCGATCAGGAAGGTAATGAGAACGACAATCGGAATGGCCTGCCAGCCGATCCGGTAGAGCTGATAGACAAGCGATGTCAGCCGCAGCGAGCGTGGCCGGCGCAGCACGCCGATCACGGCGATGAACAATGCACCGAGCATTTGAAGAAAAATCGTGACGTCTTCGCGCGCGCCAACCGTGGATTTGCCGAGATCGCCGAGCCTGAGCAGGACCGGGTTTGGCGCGGCCGCAACCGCCGGGGTGTGGCGGTTGACCTGGCGCACCTCGTCCATCAGGCCGCTGAAATGATCGGCGACGCCGACGAATTCGGCCGATCTGCCGGATGATGCGGCCCGTCGCGACAGCTTCTCCAACACCCAGGCGCCGAGCGTGTCGAGCGCACTGACGCCGGACATGTCCAGCGTCACGGCGCTGGATCGATCGACATCGGCCCCGACCGAACGGGACAGCGTCTCGAGCGCCGAGACGTTGGCTGCCGTCCACGGCCCTTCCGGGCGCAATTTCAGCGCATCGCCGGAGGGCGTTGCCAGCAACAGCGGTTCGGAGTTCACGCATCCACCTCATCGGGACAATTGGCCCCCATTCAGCCGCCACTTCTAGGCCAGCATATGGCGGCCGGGTTGACCTGTCTCAACACCAGGACCGCGCGCCGTCCCTTGACGCAAATCAAGCGCGGCCGCGCCGCCGGGCCTTAGGGTCTCTTCCATTCAAGGGAGTTCTCAAATCCATGTTCAACAGCGACAGGATGAGCGAAGAACTGCGAGCGCTGAAGGTTGACGTCACGCGTCTGCTGAGCACCGCAGGCGAAGAGATGTTCGACAGCTCGAAAGACCGGACCGAGGCTCTGGCCGATCAGATCAAGGCTGCGCTTGCCGAGCTCGGAGAAACCGTCAGCGACGAGCAGGAGCAGCTTCAGCGCCTCATTGCGGAACGCCCGGTCACGTCGCTGGCCTCGGCTTTCGCGCTCGGCGTGGTCGTCGGCGTCATGCTGAGGAGTCACTAGGTGAACACGGAAAATGTCGTCAAACATCTGCGTGCACTGTGGCGCACCGACAGGATCATCGCGGACATCAGGCTGCGCCATCTGTTGATCGGTCTCGGCCTGCGGGCCTTCGCGGCGCTGATCGCGACATTCGGGCTCCTGATGCTGGAGCTGTCGGCCTATTTCGCCCTGGTCCAGATCTGGAGCGCAATTGCGGCGGCCGCCATCCTCGGCACCGTCAATTTCGCCATCGCGGCGATTCTCCTCATCGTTGCCGGCCGTCCTCCATCCGGCCGCGACATCGAGCTCGCCAATGAAATTCACGGCGCATCTATCGAAGCCTTGCAGCTCGAGGCGCGGGCGCTCCAAGCCCAGGTGTCAGGCGCGGTCCATCATCCGCTCAGCACGATTGTGCCGGTGCTGGTGCCGCTGATCGCGATCATCGTCAAGAGTCTGCGGAAAACGGCCACGGAATCCGCCGCATCGCGCGAAGCGCACTCGTGATCGGAACGCTCAGAGCTTGAGCCTGACGTCACAGAGGTCGGGCTCGGTCGAATCCGGCTTCACGTCGAAGCCGAGCTGGCGGCACATCTCAAGCATTGTGGTGTTCTCCCTGAGAACATCACCCGAGATGGTCTTCAGCCCCTCCGACCTCGCATAGTCGATGATCAACTGCATCAACGCCCATCCGAGCCCCCTGCCCTTGAGGTCCGACCGCAGCAGGATCGCATATTCGCCGCTCTCATAGACCGAGTCCGAATGGAGCCGGACCACGCCGACCATCTCGCCGGTCGCTTCGTCGAATGCGATGAAGGCCATTGCGCGCGCATAGTCGAGCTGGGTCAGGCGCGCGATGAACTCGTGGGTGAACTCCTTCATCGGCGCGAAGAAGCGCAGGCGGAGGTCGTGCGCCGTGACGTGACGCAGGAATTCGTGGATGGTCGGCTCGTCCTCGGGACGCAAGGGCCGTACGAAGATGCGCCAGTCGTCCTTGAGCGCCAGGCGGCGCTCCCACTGCGACGGATAGGCCCGGACGGCGAAGTTGGCCGGGCCGGAGCCGGCGAATTTGCGCTGCGGCGGCCCCACCGCGACGCGGGCGTCGACCGCAGTCACGCCGGTCTCGTCCGCAAGCAGTGGGTTGATGTCGAATTCACGGATCTCGGGAATGTCAGCGGCCATCTGGGCGAGCTTGACCAACACCATCGCGACGGCGTCCTGCTCGACCGCGGGTACGTCGCGATAGGCCTGCAGCAGCCGTGATACGCGCGTGCGGCCGATCAGGTCGCGGGCGAGCTGCAGATCAAGCGGCGGAAGCGCCAGTGCCTTGTCGTTGATGATCTCGACCGCCGTCCCGCCCCGGCCGAAGACGACGACGGTGCCAAAGGTGGGATCGTCGGCAAGACCCAGGATCAGCTCACGCGCCTTCGCCTTGACGACCATCGCCTGCACGATGACGCCCTCGATGCGGGCTTCGGGACGGAGCTTCCTCGCCCGCGCGAGAATGTCGGTGGCAGCCGCGCGCACGGCCTCCGGCGTGGTCAGATTGAGGACGACGCCGCCGACGTCCGATTTGTGGACAATGTCGCGCGACATGATCTTCAGCACGACCGTGACGCCCTGCACGAACATCTCGCTGGCGTAGGCGACGGCCTGCTCGACATCGGTCGCCGCACGAGTCGGTACCATCGCGATATCATAGGCTCCGAGCAGGTGCTTGATCTCGACGGGATCGAGCCATTTGCGGCCGTCCGCGATCGCAGCGGCGACGATCTGCCTGGCAGCCCGGGCGTCAGGCACGAACGTGTCGGGCATCGCGGGAGGGACCTGGCTCAGCTCCTCTACGACCTCGCGATGCCTCACGAGATGCATGAAGCCGCGCACCGCATCATCTTCGGTCGGATAATTCGGAATGCCCGCGCCGGAGAGCGCCTGAATGATGTTCTGATCGGCTCCGACCCAAGCCGCCAGCACGGGCTTCGCCCATCGGCGCTGCTGCTCGCGATATTTGCCGACGAGCTCGGTCACGGTCGCGGCGATGTCGGCCGCCGGGGCGATCGCGGTCTGCACGTTGAGGACGAGGACGGCATCATTATCAGGGTCCGCGAGCAGCACCTCCAGCGCCGCCGCGTAGCGCGATGCATCGGCATCACCGACGATGTCGACGGGATTCGCACCGGACCAGGTCGGCGGCAGCACCGCATCGAGGCTCTTGCGCGTCGCGGCCGAGATGGACGCCGGGATTCCACCAAGGTCCACCAGCCGATCCACGGCCAGGACACCGATGCCGCCGCCATTGGTGAGGATAGCGAGACGCTTTCCCGCCGGCGGCTCGACGCGACCGAGCGTCTCGGCGCAATCGAACAGCTCGCGCAGATCGGAGACTCGCAGGACGCCCGCACGGCGGAACGCGGCATCATAGACGGCGTCGGCGCCGGCGAGCGCGCCCGTATGGGTTGCCGCGGCTTTGGCACCCTGCGCCATGCGGCCGGACTTGACCACGACGACCGGCTTCACGCGCGCCGCGGCCCGTGCCGCCGACATGAACTTGCGCGCGTCCTTGATGGCTTCGATATAAAGCAGGATCGCGCGGGTCTTGTGATCCATCGCGAAATGGTCGAGCAGGTCGGCAATATCGACATCGATCTGATCGCCGATCGTGACAATGCCGGAGAACCCGACGCCGCGCTGCGCAGCCCAATCCACCATTCCGGCCGCGATCGCGCCGGACTGCGAGATCAGCGCGAGGTTGCCCGCCCCCGGCATGTGTGCGGCAAAGCTGGCATTGAGGCTGACGCCGGGCATCATGATGCCGAGGCAGTTCGGCCCAATCAGCCGCATGCCGTATTTGCGTGCCGCAGCGATCGCGGCCTCGTGCAGGGATCCCGGTCCATGACCGAGGCCCGCCGAGACGATCAGCGCGCCGGCCGAGCCCCGACGTCCGGCCTGATCAATGATGCCAGGGACCTCTCGCGCCGGCGCGGTGATGACCACGAGCTCGGGCACGAAGTCCAGCCTGTCCAGACTGCCCACCGCAGCGATGCCGCCGATCTCGGCATGGCGCGGATTGACGAGGCCGAACCGACCCTTGAACTCGGCTTTGTGAATGTTCTCGAGAACGGCGCGTCCGACCGAGACCGGGCGGGCGCTCGCGCCGACGAGCGCAACCGAACGCGGCGACAGCAGATTCTTCAAGCGATAGGTTGACATGAAAGCATATGCGCCCGGTCGGTGGCGATTCCGATGGTTGACGATCGGCCGATAAACTGGCGATGCGCCTAGTGCGAGATCATAACCCAGCACGGCGGCTGGCCAATGACAGTCTTTGTCACACCACCCCAGACGATCTCGTTCAGGCGTGAATGATGGTAGGCCCCCATCACGATCGCGTCCATGGCATGGGAATTCGCCCAGCTTCCGAGCACCTTGCCGATCGAGCTGCCGCCGCCCTTCGCGGTTTCGAACGAGGCGTAGACCCCGTGTTCCCTCAGATGGTCGACGAGCGCGGTTCCGGATTGCACGATGGCATCGGTCTTGTCGTCCGCCACCGTAACCACCCGGACGGATGCCGCAGCCTGAAGAATGGGCAGCGCGTCGCCAACGGCCCGCGCGGCACGGGCGGAGTGATCCCAGGCGATCATGACGTTCTCGAACTCCGGTCGCAGCTCGTCCACATGCTGTTCCGGGCAGAGCAGCAGCGGCCGGCCGGATTCGAACAGGAGCGTTTCGATGATGCGCTCCGTTCGGCTGTCATGCGGCCTCACGGGGACCAGCATCAGATCGCTGAAGCGCGCATGCTCGGCCAGGATCGACGCGATCTGGTCCGCCGGCACCTTACCCGATCGGCTTTGGGCGCGAATGTTGGCGCGGGAGGCTGCATTGGTGAAGGCGTTGAGGAGTTGCTGCACGTCGCTTACCTCACGCGAACCGCTCGCCTCCGCGGAATCCAGATCGCCAGGGCTGATTACCGTCGGCCGCACGAAAACATCTTCCTCGAGCGCGAGCGCGGTGATCCTGGCGCCGAGGTCGGCGGCGACAGCCACGCATGTCGCGATCGCAGCGAGGGCCGGCCCGCGCGGCTGGCCGACAAGCGGCAGAAAGACATCCTTGATGGGCATCGGGTTTCTCCTTACCGGTCAGGATAAGCCACCTTTCGCCGGGAAGCTTGATCCTCCTCAAGGCGGGAACACCGCGCAGCCAGCCGACGACAGGCTTTGACCGGTGTCAAGGACTGGCCCCGATCCGCCTCTAAGGATTAGCCTGCTGCCTCACCGCTGACGCATCTGGAAATGCCTGCTGAGATGACAGACGATTCTGCAATCCAGGAACGGGTCTTCGAAGCTCTAAACGCGCGTCCTGGCGTAAAGCGGATCGACACCCACGCAGCGTCGGTGTTTCTCGACGGAACGCGCGCCCTGAAGATCAAGCGGGCTGTCAAGTTTCCATTCCTCGACTATTCGACGCTCGAAAAGCGCGAGGCGGCCTGCGAAGAGGAGATCAGGATCAACCGGCCGCTCGCGCCGCAAATCTATCACCGCGTCGTGGCGATCACGGAGGAGCCGGATGGATCGATCGAGATCGACGGTCGCGGCCGGCCGGTCGAGTATGCAGTCGACATGTCCCGCTTCGACGAAAACCGGACGCTGGACCATGTGGCAAATGCCGGCCCGCTGGATGCAGCGCTCGCCCCGGCCATCGCGGATGCGATCGCAGCATCGCATGCGAGAGCGCCCGTCGCGGATGGCGCCGCGTGGATTGCCTCCATTCCTGCTCTGATCGATGGCAACAGCACCGGGCTGCGCAATGGCGATCATTTCGAAGCCGCCCAGATCGAGCAACTCTGCGAAGCCTCACATCAGGCATTCCTGCGCGTCCGCGCTACACTGGAACAACGCGCGCGCCACGGTTTCGTGCGCCGCTGTCACGGTGACTTGCATCTTGCCAATATCGTGCTGATCGACCGGCAGCCTGTCCTGTTCGACGCGATCGAATTCGACGCGCAGATGGCGACCGTGGACATGCTCTATGATCTTGCGTTCACGCTGATGGACCTGCTGCGCCACGACCAGTCGGCCACGGCCAATGCCGTCCTGAACCATTATCTGATGACGGCGCCCGGCGAAACGCTCGACGCCCTGGCTGCGCTGCCACTGTTCATGTCCATGCGCGCGGCGATCCGTGCGCAGGTGGCGCTGGCGCGGCTGAGGCGGCCTGATGCCGACGGCCCCGGCACTCTCGACGAGGCGCGCCGCTATTTCGAGCGCGCCCAGGCTCTGATTCATCCCCCCGCCCCTCGCCTGATCGCGGTTGGCGGACTATCGGGCACCGGCAAATCCGTGCTCGCCCGCGCGCTGGCGCCCGCCGTGGCGCCACAGCCCGGCGCCGTCGTGCTGCGCAGCGACGTCATTCGCAAGCAGCTGTTTCAGGTGGGACACACCGAACGGCTACCGCCGTCCACGTACCGGCCTGACGTGACGGCGCGCGTCTACGAGGTGCTGATGCAGCGCGCCCGGCAGGTTCTGGCGCAAGGCCATTCGGCCATCGTCGACGCCGTCTTTGCGCGCGAGTCCGAGCGAAACGAGATGGCCGCCCTGGCACGCGAGTGCGGCGCACCGCTCAATGGACTATTCCTCGTCGCCGACCTCGCCACCCGCCAGGCGCGAATCGGCGGCCGCCGGGGCGACGCTTCCGACGCCACGCAAGAGGTTGCCGCGCAGCAAGAGCACTATAGTATCGGCCATGTCGGTTGGGCGACCATCGATGCATCCGGGACACAAGCGCAGACGCTCCAGAACTGCCGGGACGTAATCGCTGAGGGCAAATAAGGCAATCCGATTGGCGCGGGCTAGGATGGCGCGACCCACCACGAGTTCGATGGCGACCGCTCGCGCCAAGCCTGCGGCGCGACGCAATGTTCTGCCCGGCCGCCTCAGCCCCGGTATGGCCTGCGACACCGCGTTCCGGATCATCGCCCGCCGTCACCTCGATGCCGTCCTCGCCCAGCACGATGGCACCTGCCACGGCGATCCGGAGGCGCTGCATCAGATCCGGATCGCACTGACGCATCTGCGCACCGCCATCCGCTTCTTCTCGCCCATGGTCGACGATGCCCTGCGGCCGAATGTCTGGGCCGAACTGAAATGGCTGAACAGCCAGCTCGGCATGGTGCGCGACCTCGACGTGGCGATCGAGCGGGTTATCGCCGAGAGCGGGGGCGAGCTTGACGTGATCGCCGAGCTTCAGCATTGGGACGAGAAGCGCGCCGAGAGCCACCGCCTGCTGGCGCGCGCGCTGCAATCGGCGCGGTATCGCCGTCTTGTCGAGCAGACCTCGGCCTGGATCGAGAGCGGTCCTTGGTCGACCCGGCGCAGCAAGGAAGCCATCCGATTGCGCCGCTGCCCGCTTGCCGACCACGCGACGGCGCAGCTCACGGAATGGGAAACGACGCTGCTCAGGAAGGCGCGGAAACTGCGCAAGCTCGACGTCGAAAAGCGGCACAGGCTGCGGCTCCTCAACAAGCGCCTGACCTATTCGATCGAATCGCTGGAGGATTTGTTTGCAGACGAATCGCTGACAAAACAGAAGTCGATCCTCAAGCAATTGCGCAAGGCGCAGAAGTCCCTCGGGCAATTGAACGACGATGCGCGAGGGCAAACCCTGGCAGCGTCACTGAACGAGGCCGTCCCCGAGGCGGGCATTCGTTTCCTCAACCGGAAGCGAGAAAAGAAGCTGTTGCGGACCGCCTCGAACGCCTACCGGAAACTGGACAAGGCCAAGCCGTTCCGCTCCTCCGACCTCGCCCCGAATGCAGAGCCCGAGGATTAGGTGCGACCAGCTTGACTTGGGTCAAATCAGCTTCCTGCCGGTGACCTAAGCTCCACACATCGATATTCGTGTGAACTTGCGGAGCTTCCCCATGCGCGCCCACCAGATCATGACCCGCTCGGTCATCTCGGTTGCCCCCCACACCAGCATCGTCGAGGCGGCAAACATCATGCTGAAGCGGCACGTCAGCGGCCTCACCGTGGTCGACGATGCCGGCAAGCTGGTCGGCGTGGTCTCCGAGGGGGATTTCGTCCGCCGCAGCGAAATCGGCACCGGGCGCAAGCGAGGCCGCTGGCTGCGGTTCATCCTCGGCCCCGGCGCATCCGCCAGCGATTTCGTCCACGAACATGGCCGCACGGTCTCGGAGGTGATGACCGCCTCGGTCGTGACCATCACCGAGGATACGGCGCTCGCGGAGATCGTTGATCTCATGGAACGGAACAACGTAAAGCGGTTGCCGGTGGTGCGCGGCGACAAGGTCGTCGGCATCGTCTCCCGCGCGAATCTGTTGCAGGCGGTGGCGGGGCTCGCCCGCGAGGTACCGGATCCGACGGCCGACGACGATCACATTCGCGGCCGTATCATCGACACCATGGAGAAAAACGACTGGTGCCCGTTCGGACTGAACGTCATCGTCCGGGGCGGCATCGTTCATCTCAGCGGCGTCATCACCGAGGAACGCGCGCGTCAGGCCGCCGTCGTTGCGGCGGAGAACGTCGAGGGTGTCAAGAAGGTGCACGACCATCTGTGCTGGGTCGACACCGTATCGGGCGTCTATCTGAATTCGCCCGAGGACGACGATCTCGCCAAGGCCAGCTAGGTGCGAACCAAAGGCGGCTTAGCGGGGAATGACGGCGGTGGCTTCGATCTCGACGCGCGCCGCCTTCTCGACGAGGCGGACGACCTGCACCAGTGCCATCGCAGGATAGTGCGCACCGAAGGTGGCGCGGTAGCTCTTGCCGAGCTCCCTCAGGTTCGCCAGGTATTCGTCCATGTCGACGACGTACCAGGTCAGGCGCACGAGGTGCTCGGGCCGCGCACCCGCCTCCGCCAATATCTCGGCGATGTTGCTCAGGGCTTGGCGCACCTGCGCGACAAAGCCGTCCGCGAGACGCTCCTCGGCGTCCCAGCCGATCACGCCGCCGGTGACGACGATGCGTCCCTCGGCGGCCATGCCGTTGGCATAGCCTTTCGGTAGCGGCCAGCCAGACGGTTGGAGCACCTGCGCCCTGGAGCCGGTTTCGTCCTCGGCTGCTGTCGGCAGCACCGCGAGGTGCGGACCTTTCGGCGTCGTCACGGACAATTCTTCATCCTTCTCTTATTCCGCCGCAACGCCAGAGGACGTCGCTGCAGCCTGCGCCAACTGCCGCAGGGCAAATCGCTTCAACTTGCCGGTCTCGGTCTTCGGCAGTTGCGCCACGAACTCGATCGCGCGCGGATATTTGTAAGGCGCAATCTCACGTTTGACATGCTCCTGCAACTCCGCTGCGAGTTGAGCGTCCGGCGTCACGCCGGGGGCGGCGATGACATAGGCCTTCACGATCATGCCACGCGCCTCGTCCGGCGCACCGACGACGCCGCACTCGGCTACGGATGGATGCGTCAGCAGCGCTGCCTCCACATCCGTGCCCGCGATGTTGTACCCGGCTGACACGATCATGTCGTCGGAGCGCGACTGGTACCAGAAGTAGCCGTCGCTATCCATCAGATAGGTATCGCCGGTGATGTTCCAGCCGTTCTGGACGTATTTGCGCTGCCGCTCGTCGGCGAGATAGCGGCAGCCGGTCGGACCGCGCACCGCGAGCCGCCCTATCGTGCCCGGCGGCAGGTCATTGCCGTCGTCATCGACGATTTTTGCTTCGTAACCCGGCACGGGTTTGCCGGTTGCGCCGGGACGGATCTCGTCCTCGGTCGCGCTGATGAAGATGTGCAGCAGCTCGGTCGAACCGATGCCGTCCATCAGCTTGATGCCGGTGGCCTTGAGCCAGGCATCGAATGTCGGCTTGGGGAGGGTCTCGCCGGCAGAGACGCACTTTCGCAGCGAGGAAATGTCGCGACCTGCGAGCTTGCCGATCATGGCGCGATAGGCGGTTGGCGCGGTGAAGCAGACCGAGGTCTTGTATTGCTCGATCGCCGTCAGCATGTCGTCCGGCGTCGTCTTCTCCAGCACGACGAAGGAAGCGCCGATATGCATCGGAAACAACACGCCGCCGAAGCCGAAGGTAAAGGCGAGCGGCGCTGAACCGACGAAGCGATCCTTCTGCTCCGCCCTCAAGATGTTGTGCGCATAACCGTCGCAGACCGCCAGCATATCCCGATGGAAATGCATGGTGCCCTTGGGATCGCCCGTCGTGCCCGACGTGAAGGCGATCAGGCAGATGTCATCGGCGGCGGTATCGACCGCCTTGAACTCCGGGCTCGCATCAGCAATCAGCGCCTCGAGCGAGTCCGACGCGCCGTTGCCCCAATAGACCACGTGCTTGAGGCCGGGCGCCGCCGCTTTCGCCTTCTCCATCTCCTCCGAGAGTTTTCCATCGCAGAGCGCGAGTGCAATCTCCGCCTTCTGGATCGGATAAGATAGTTCCTTGGCGCGCAGCAGAGGCATGGTCGCCACGACGATGCCGCCAGCCTTGATCACCGCGAGATAGGTCGCAACCATCATCGGATTGTTGGCGGAGCGCAGCAGCACGCGTCCGCCGGTTACGAGACCTTGCTTGCGAACCAGCACGTTGGCGATGCGGTTCACGAGCGCTTGCAGCTCGCGATAGGTGTAGCTGACGGCCGGACTGATGACGCACGGCGCGTCGCCGTGGCCCTGCTCGACCCAGCGGTCGAGAAAATAGCTGACGCAGTTCAATCGCGGCGGGTAGTGCAGCTCCGGCCGCGTGAAGATGAATTCAGGCCAGAACTCTCGCGGCGGCAGATGCTGCCGTGCGAATGTATCGACGTGGGCTGTCGCGGCGTTGCCGTCATACGAGCCCGACTCTTGAGCCTTAGCGGCGTTGGCCATCGCACGCTCCTTTCAGCATGGAAAGCACCCGGCAGCATCATCTGGGAAACATTTTAGGCTTAAAACAATTCGGCGCAATAGCGGATTTTGGGCATCCCATGCATTTTCCTGCGGCAAGGTGGGACTGGCGGGGGCCGCGGCTGGCGGACTACGGCCGGCGGCGACCGGCCGATTTCTGCGCCGACGCCTTTGTCTTGGCCAGGAGCCGCATCAATTCGCGGACATCCTTCGGGGTCAGGTCGGCGAAGAGATCGGCGATCCAGGTCTCGTGCTCCGCGGCCATCCTGCGAAACTCGGCGCGACCCAGCTTTGTGAGGCGGATCACCTGGACGCGGCGGTCCGTCTCCGAGGTGCGCCGGTCGAGATGGCCCGATTCCACCAGCCGTTCGACGAGGCCGGTGACGTTACCGTTGGACACCATCATGCGCTTGGAGACGTCGGACAGCGTCATGCCGTCGGGCGCCTTGTCGAGCTGCGCCATCAGGTCGAACCGGGGCAGCGTGACGTCGAAGCGCTGTCGCAGGCGGCCGCGGACTTCGCCTTCGATCAGGTTCGTGCAGGTGAGCAGACGCAGCCACAGCCGAAGCTCTTCGGCGTGGTCCTCCGGCGTCTCGACGGCCTTGGTCTCGGAATCGAGCATCTCGATGCAGTCACTCATGGCCGGCCTTGGCGCCAGCACGGATTCCCCAACGTTTTGAGCTTCAAATAAATCGGCCCCGGCCGCAAGCCTAAAGCTGCAACAATCGACCACATCCGAATTTCTTTAGGCTTCAAATAACTGGCGCGCCGCTTGCATGCGCCACGGCCTGCAGGATGGCCGCGCCTTGAGCTTGCTTGCCGCGGCCGCCATCATCGGCATAAGCTTGGATTGGAGTACGCGGCTTGCTGCGCAAGCCCGATCGTCACGGGGGACACATCATGAAGACGCAAATGACCTTGGCCGCTGCCGCCCTGCTGCTCGGCACCGCGGTGAGCCCTTCCCTCGCCCAGGAGAAGATCAAGCTGGGCGTGGTCGTGACCCTGTCGGGCCCCGCCGCCGCACTTGGCCAGCAGGTCCGCGACGGCTTTGCGCTCGCCGTGAAAGATCTCGGCGGCAAGATGGGCGGCCGAGATGTCGAGGTGATCGTCGCCGATGACGAGTTGAAGCCCGACGCAGCGGTCACGAAGGTCAAGGGCCTTCTGGAGCGCGACAAGGTCGACTTCGTGGTGGGCCCGATCTTCTCCAACATCCTCCAGGCGATCCACCGCCCCATTACGGAGTCCAAGACGTTCCTGATCAGCCCCAACGCCGGCCCATCGACTTTCGCCGGCAAGGACTGCAACCCGTTCTTCTATGTGACGTCGTATCAGAACGACCAGGTCCACGAGATCCTCGGCAAGGTCGCGCAGGATCGCGGCTACAAGCGCATGTATCTGATGGTGCCGAACTATCAGGCCGGCAAAGATTCAGTGGCGGGCTTCAAGCTCGACTACAAGGGCGAGATCGTCGAAGAATCCTACATGCCGCTGAACACGCTGGACTTCCAGCCGGAACTTTCCAAGATCTCGTCGCAGAAGCCCGATGCGCTGTTCACGTTCATGCCGGGCGGCCTCGGCGTCAATCTCGTCAAGCAATACCGGCAGGCTGGCCTTGCCGACAGCATTCCGGTGCTCTCGGCTTTCACGGTGGATGAATCGACCTTGCCGGCGCAGCAGGATGCGGCCGTCGGCATGTTTGGCGGCGCGAACTGGGCGCCCAATCTCGACAACCCCCAGAACAAGAAGTTCGTCGCGGCCTATGAAGCCGCCTACAACGTCGTGCCCGGCACCTACGCTTTCCAGGCCTATGACGCCGCGATGCTGATCGACAGCGCGGTCAAGGCCGTGAAAGGCGATCTCTCGAACAAGGATGCGGTTGGAGCTGCGCTGAAGAAGGCCGACTTCACCTCTCTGCGCGGCGCCTTCAAGTTCAACACCAACGGCTATCCGATCCAGGATTTCTATCTGACCAAGGTCGCCAAGCGTGCGGACGGCAAGTTCCAGACCGAGATCGTTCAGAAAGTCTTTGAGAACTATGGCGACCGCTATGCCAAGGACTGCAAGGCGGCAAACTAAGCCGCACCGCATTACGGGAGGACTGCAATGAAAAGCGAAATCACCGGCATCACACGGGCCAATGAAGGGATCCAGGGCATTTCCTGGAACATCCTCGGCCAGACCTACGTGCCGAAGAGCAATACCGAGCACAGCTTCTCCTGGCACGCGACATTGCCGCCGGGCACATTCGTGCCGCCGCACATCCATCCCGACCAGGATGAGTATCTCTACATGCTCGAGGGCAAGCTCGACTTCATGCTCGGCAATTCGGAGTCGCAGGCGACCGCGGGCGATCTGATCCGCCTCGGCATGGGTGTGCCGCACGGCATCTTCAACAAGTCGGAGCAGACCGCAAAGGTGCTGTTCTGGGTGTCGCCGACCCGCAAGCTGTTCGACCTGTTCTGGGGCCTTCACAATATGAAGGAACAGAAGCCCGAGGACGTGGTGGCGATGGCCGCCGAGTTCAACATCCACTTCCTGCCGCCGCCGCCCGGCGGCTAGCAGCGAGTCCTAAGCGCGCACCGCCGCCAGACCTGGCACTGCGGCGAAGCCGGCCTTGGTGGCGTAGCCGCGGACGATCGCCTCGCGCTGGGAATAGCTCAGCACGTTATCGACGTTGTCGAAGCCATCGGGCGCAAGCTGCTCGACTGCGTCGATGACGCCCTCGGGACCGCCGCGCCGGTTGGATCGGACGATGTCAGCGGTCATCGGCAGACGCTTCTTCTCATATTCAAGCAAAGCCTGGCGCGGATGCTCGGCGCGCACCAGCGCATCGGCAAGGCAGCGCGCGTCGAGGATCGCCTGAGATGCGCCGTTGGAGCCGACCGGATACATCGGATGCGCGGCGTCACCGAGCAGCGTAACGCGCCCGGACGACCAGTAAGGCAAGGGATCGCGGTCGCAGGTCGGATATTCGTAGAATTCCGGCGTTGCCGAGATCAGGCTCTTGACGTCGATATAAGGCACCGAGAAGCGCGCGACATGCGGCATCAACTCCTCGCGCCGGCCGGGCCGCGACCAGTCTTCCTTCCGGGGCGGCGGGGCATTACCTTCGCCGACCTTCACCAGCACCGCCCAGTTGGTGAGACGGCTCGCCGGGCTCGATCCCTCTGCGATCGGATAGATCACCACCTTGGCGTTGAGGCCGCCGGCCACGATCATCGACTTGCCGGTGAGGAACAGCGGCCAATCGCGCGCACCGCGCCATAGCATCAGGCCGTTCCAGCACGGCGGTCCCTCGTTCGGGAACAGCGTGTCGCGAATGCGTGAATGGATGCCGTCAGCGCCGATCAGGATATCGCCGCGCGCAGTATGGATGTGCGCGCCCGAGCGGTCGAAGAAATAAGCGGTGACGCCGCCCTCGTCCTGCGTGAAGGCGCCGAGGCGGCAGCCGGCGTGAATTGCCTCCGGTCCGAGCCGCTCCTCGACGGCGCGATGGATGACGCCCTGAAGGCGGCCGCGGTGAATCGAGAATTGCGGCACGTCATGGCCGGCGTCGATGCCGCGGGCTTCACGCCAGACCTCCTGGCCGTGGCGATTGAGGTAATAGAGCTGGTCGGTGCGGATCGCGACGTCGTCGAGCTGCTGGAGGAGACCGAGGCCGGCAAGCTCCCGCATCGCATGCGGCAGCGTGTTGATGCCGACGCCGAGTTCGCGGATGGTGTCGGCCTGCTCGAAAATCTCGCATCCGATGCCGCGCGAGCGCAGCATCAATGCCGTGGTGAGACCACCGATACCGCCACCGACGATAATCGCCTTCATCGCCCTTACTCCACTCGAAAATACGCCAGGCAATGGGGTTAAAGTCGCACGGGCGGTCACTCCGCCGCAAGCGGCTTTGTCGCCTCCGCCTTGAGCTCGGCCCGGGTCTTGGGCTTAGCCTTAATTCTCAGCTTCTCGAGATCCCGCCGGTCGCGCACGTCGTTGCAGAAAATCTGATCTGTTCCGGGCAAGTACTGCGGCGCAAATCCCCATTGCTGGCTTCCCGCAGCAAGTCCGGGGCTCAGTCGCCCCTGAAGACCGGCTTGACCTTGTTGGCGAACGCTTCAAAGGCGCGCTCGAAATCCGCTGTGGTCATGCACAAGGCCTGGGCAACGGCTTCCGCTTCGATCGCCTCTTCAATCGACATCGCCCATTCCATCGCCAGCATCCGCTTGGTCATGGTGTTGCCGAAGGTCGGGCCTTCCGCGACCTGCTTGGCCAGCAACTGCGCCTGGGGCAGCACCTGCTCGGGCGTGACGATGCGGCTGAAAAAGCCCCAGCGCTCGCCCTCCTCCGCCGTCATGAACCGGCCGGTGTAGAGCAGCTCGGAGGCGCGGGACTGTCCAATGATCCGCGGCAGGATCGCGCAGGCGCCCATGTCGCAGCCGCCAAGGCCGACCTTGTTGAAGAGGAACGCGACCTTCGCGCGGCTCGCCGCGAGCCGCATATCCGATGCCATCGCGATGATCGCGCCGGCGCCGGCGCAGATGCCTTCGACCGCGGCCACAATGGGTTGAGGGCAGGCCCGCATCGCTTTGACGAGGTCGCCGGTCATCCGCGTGAAGGCGGTCAGCCCCTTGGTGTCCATCTTCACGAGCGGGCCGATGATCTCGAACACATCGCCGCCGGACGAGAAGTTACCGCCGGCGCCGGTGACGATGATGGCCTTGACTGCATCATCGAAAGCGCAGGCGCGGAAGAAATCCGTCAGTTCCCGATAGCTCTCGAAGGTCAGTGGATTCTTCCGCTCGGGACGGTTGAGCGTCACCGTGGCAACGCTGTCGACCACCGCCAGCAGGAAGTGCTGCGGCGAATAATCCGCGAGCGGCACGGTCACAGGATTGGCTGGTCTGCTCATGCGATCTCCTAACTATGTTTGTTCCGCGCTACTAGATTTCGCCGCCTGCGACTGCAATCGCCTGCCCGGTGATCGCACCGGCGCCTTCGCCGCACAACCAAAGCACTGCGTCAGCCACCTCTTGAGGCGTGATCAGCCGTCCCTGCGGATTGTGCTTCGCGAGCTCGGCGATCGCCTGCTCGCGGCTCCTGCCGGTCTTCCTCATGATGTTTTCAATGCTGCCGGCGACCAGATCGGTGTCGGTGAAGCCCGGACACACCGCATTCACAGTCACATTGCTTCCGGCCGTCTCGAGGGCAAGAGAGCGCACGAGACCGACGACGGCGTGCTTCGCCGCCGTATACGCGCTGACATAGGCGTAGCCCTTGAGCCCCGCCGTCGAGGCAATCGCGACGATGCGGCCATAGGGACGATCCTTCATGCCCGGCAGAACGCCCTGGATGGCATGGACAACGCCCATGAAATTGACGTCCATCATGCGCGCAAACAGGGCAGCGTCCGATTTCGCGAACGGCGCGGATTCTGCACTTCCCGCGTTGGCGATCAGGATGTCGATCGGCTTTCGCGCGCTCGCTTCAGCGATAGCGGCTTTCAGTGATAATTCGTTCGAGACGTCGGCGACCGCAGCAAAATGCGCGGCACCTGCGCTGACCGCCTCTTCTAGAACAGCCGCGTTCCGGCCGAGCACCGTCACGGTTGCACCTACCCCGACAAGAGAGGCTGCGATGGCGCGGCCAATGCCGCGACCGCCACCGGTCACGAGCGCGTGCGGCGAGTGCGGCAATCCGGACATGCGCTGGCTCCTTGGCTCTGCTGATCGTTCCTCGATATATTTTAACCTTCAAGTTTTTGCAACGAAGCTGCCGCAGCGCCGCGAACGCCTTCGCGCGAGAGACCGGCCCGAAAATTGCTTTAAGTATAAAATTATCGCTTCCCATCCCCCACAGGCCTGTTAGCATCGCCCGGCCGAGCAAAAGGATGTCGCGTGTCGCAGCCTGCGCCAATGATAACAAAAGACGGCCGCTTCGCCTATGAAGCCGCGGGCGATCTGGACGCGACGCCCCTGATCTTCCTGCATGGCATTGGCGGCGCGGCACGGGCCTGGCGGCAGCAGCTTGCCAGATTCAGCAACCAGTTCCGCGCGATTGCGTGGGACATGCCGGGCTACGGCGGATCGGCGCCACTCGCCACCGTCAGCATCACGGCCCTTGCCGATGTGCTCCAGCAATTCATTGAGCAGCTTGGTGCAAGCAAGCCAATTCTGGTCGGCCATTCGATCGGTGGCATGATCGTGCAGAAATGGCTGGCGCAATTTCCGAAGCTGGCCCGCGCGGTCGTCCTCGCGCAGACCAGCCCGGCCTTCGGCAAGGCCGATGGCGATTGGCAAAAATCGTTCATCGCGGCGCGGCTTGGGCCGCTCGATCGCGGTGAGACCATGAAGTCGCTGGCTCCCTCCCTGGTGAAGGAGCTTGTCGGCGACGATCCCGATCCGAAGGGAATGGAGCTTGCGCGCGAGTGCATGGCAAGCGTGCCCGAGGCGAGCTATCGCGCCATGATGCTGGCTTTGATGGGCTTCGATCAGCGCAGCACACTCAAGGACATTTCCGTCCCGACGCTGTTGTTGTCCGGCTCCAAGGACAATAATGCGCCTGCCCCCATGATGGCAAAGACGGCAACATTCATTCCCTCTGCCGAATATGTCGAGCTGGCTGGGGTCGGCCATCTCGCCAATCTTGAACGCCCTGACGCGTTCGACGAAGCCCTCGGCCGGTTCCTGAATTCCGTCGCAACCAAAACGTAAGGTGGCTGCGCAATGACCATGCAAGTCAGCAAGAACATCGGCGTAACCGACAAGGTCGCACTGGATACGCCGATCTTCGATCCCGTCGCATTCCGCCTGAACGACGAGCAGGCCGGCATCATCGCGCGCGCCCGCGAGATCGGCCAAAGCGTGTTCGCTGGTCGCGCGGCGACTTACGATCGCGAGGCGATTTTCCCGACTGAGAACTATCGCGACCTGCATCGCGTCGGCCTGCTCGGCATCGCGGTACCCAAGAAGCATGGCGGGCTCGGCGCGAACTATCAAACCTACGCACTGGCGGCAGCGGAAATCGGCCGCTATTGCGGCGCGACCGCCCTCACCTGGAACATGCACGTCTGCTCGACCCTGTGGTCCGGTCCGCTCGCCGACGATCTCGACATGGACGCGGAGACCCGCGCCGAGCACGAGCGGCGGCGCGCGGTGCATTACAAGCGTATCGTCGAGGATGGCGCGATCTACTCGCAGCCCTTTTCCGAGGGTGGAGCGGCCGCGGCCGGCGGCGTCGCGTTCGGCACGGAAGCAAAGCCCGTGAAGGGCGGTTGGATCGTCAACGGCAGGAAGATCTTTGCATCGCTGTCCGGTCATGCCGACTATTACGGCGTGCTCTGCACCGAGATCGAGGAGGGCGAAAAAGCCTCGCGCCGCAACACCCTTTACCTCGCGATCTCCGCGAAATCGGACGGTGTCTCGGTGGTCGGCGACTGGGATCCACTCGGCATGCGCGGCACAGTCTCTCGCACGCTGCTGTTCAAGGATGTGTTCGTCCCTGAGGATTCCGCGCTGATGCCGCGCGGCGTCTATTTCCAGGCGGCGATGCGCTGGCCTCATATGTTCCTGACGCTGTCGCCGACCTATATGGGCCTGGCGCAAGCCGCCTATGATTTCACCGTGCGCTATCTTCGCGGCGAGGTACCGGGCATGCCGCCGGTCAAGCGCCGGATGTACCCGACCAAACAGATCGCGGTCGCGCAGATGCAGATCAAGCTCGAGCAGATCAAGGCGATCTGGTTCCAGGCCGTCACCGAGGCCCGCGCCAATCCAAGCAAGGAGCAGGTGCTGCGCGCCTATGCCGCGCAATATTCGGTGATGGAGGGCGCCAATGAGCTCGCCGCGCTCGCGATCCGCACCTGCGGCGGTCAGGCCATGCTCCGCTCGCTGCCGCTGGAGCGCATCTATCGCGACAGCCGCTGCGGCTCGCTGATGCTGCCCTGGACCGCCGAGCTCTGCCTCGACCGGATCGGGCGCGAGGCGCTGTACGAGGCCGGTGAAACGGACGACTGACGGTGGACCTCTGTAGTCTGATCGATCGCAACGCGGCGTTCGCGCCAGACAAGACGGCGATCGCCTTCGAAGGTGAGCGGCTGAGCTACGGCGCACTCGCCGCGCGCATCGAACGGACCGCCACGGCGTTGAAGCAGGAGTTCGGCGTCGGCCGAGGCGACCGCGTCGCAATCCTGAGCCTGAACCGACCGGACTATCTGGTTCTGCTCTACGCATGCGCGCGACTTGGTGCGATTCTGGTGCCGCTGAACTGGCGGCTGGCGGTTGCCGAGCAGCGCTTTATTCTCACCGATGCGGGCGCAAAGGTCCTGGTACTCGAGCAGGCATTTGCGGGAGTTCTCCCGGAGCTTGCGCCGGGGACGGCCGTCATCGGACTCGACTTCACGCCACCTCGTGGCGCGATATTCGAGGCGTTGCTGGCTCGCAGCGAAGGCAGCGGCCGCAATCCGCACACTGATCTCTCCTGCCCGCTTCTGATCGTCTACACGTCAGGAACGACGGGACGGCCGAAGGGCGCAGTTCTGCGGCAAGAAGCCTTGTTCTGGAACGGCGTCATGAGCCAGCACATGCACAACATGACGTCGGATGATCACGTGCTGACGGTGCTGCCGTTCTTCCATGTCGGCGGCCTCAACATCCAGACCACGCCGGCGCTGCAGCTTGGTGCGACCGTCACGATCCACGCCCGCTTCACGCCGGATACCGCGCTCGCGGCCATTGAACGGGAAAGACCGACCCTGACGGTGATGGTGCCTGCAATCCTCCAGGCCGTGAGCGAGCATCCCGCCTGGACAACGACCGATCTCTCGTCGCTCAAAGCCGTCTCGACCGGCTCGACCATCGTGCCACCGCACCTGATCGATCGCTTCGTGGCGCGCGATGTTCCGGTGCTTCAGGTTTATGGATCGACGGAAACCTGCCCCATCGCAATCTACACCCGGCTTGGCGGCGATCTTTCGCGCGCGGGATCGACCGGACTTGCCGGCCTGTGCTGCGAAGCGAAGGTGATCGATCAGGCCGGCAATGAGGTCCCTGCGGGTACGCCGGGCGAAATCGCCGTGCGAGGGCCCAACGTGTTCTTCGAATATTGGGGCAATGCGGATGCCACGCGCGATGCGCTGCACGACGGTTGGTATCGCACCGGCGATATCGGCCTGTGCGACGCCGACGGCTATTTCTGGGTCCGCGACCGCAAGAAGAATGTGATTATTTCCGGCGGCGAGAACGTCTATCCGGCCGAGATCGAGCGCGTCCTGCTCGAACATCCCGATGTCAGCGAATGCGCCGTGATCGGCCGGCCGGACCCGCGCTGGGACGAGGTGCCGATCGCCTATGTCATCGGGCGGTCCGGCTGCCGGCTCGAAGCGGAGGAGCTGAGAGCGCATCTTCAGACGCAGCTCGCCCGTTACAAGGTTCCGCGCGACATCGTCTTCGTCAACGACCTGCCGCGCACGGCGCTGGGCAAGGTCCAGCATTTCCTGCTGAAGCAGCTTGATGCGCAATCGCGCGCGCAAGGAGAAGCATCTTGAAGATTGCAGTTCTGGGTGGGGGAAACGGCTCTTTCGCGGCCGCGGGCGATTTTGCGCTGTCCGGGCATGAGGTCCGGCTCTGGCGCCGCGACGCTGATCAGGTGACGGCGCATCGCGCGGCCGGCTCGCGCATCCTGGTGAAGGATCATAATGGCCGGCACGATGTGAAGCTCGCGCTGGTGACGACCGACATCGCCGAAGCAATTGATGGCACCGAGCTGATTCTGTGCCCCGCCCCTGCCTTCGCGCAGCCGGACATTGCTCGTTTGCTCGCTCCGCATTTAAAGGACGGCCAGGTCGTGTTCCTGCCGCCCGCCACATTCGGCTCGATGATCTTCGCCCAAGCCGCGCGGGATGCCGGAAACCACGCCAAGGCGAGCTTTGCCGAGACCGGCACGCTGCCTTGGCTGACCCGCAAGCACGGGCCGTTCGAGGTCGCGATTACCATCCGCGCCAAGCGGTTGCCGGTTGGCGTGTTTCCGCTCG
Organism: Bradyrhizobium sp. 604_D8_N2_3; assembly: GCF_051810765.1. Taxonomy (NCBI): domain Bacteria; kingdom Pseudomonadati; phylum Pseudomonadota; class Alphaproteobacteria; order Hyphomicrobiales; family Nitrobacteraceae; genus Bradyrhizobium; species Bradyrhizobium sp. 604_D8_N2_3. The sequence goes on from NZ_JBPWPM010000001.1 coordinate 6,529,046, forward strand.
ATCGGGCCGCGCATGCAATCGAAGTGATCGGACGCGCTTTCCCTGATGCGATCGAGCCCTGCGGCGATGCACTCTCCGGCGCGCTGATGAATGCTGGGCCCATTATTCACCCGCCGTTGATCGTGATGAACGCGGGCCCGATCGAGCATTTCGAACGATGGGACATCCACAAGGAAGGAACGCAGGCCGCGATCCGCCGGGTGACCGACGCGCTCGACGCAGAACGAATCGCGGTGCGCGAAGCGCTTGGCTATGGCGCACCGCATTTTCCGCTGGCCCACCACTACGCCAAAGAGGGCGAGATCTGGATGTATGGCCGTGGCTCGCACGACCGGCTGACCGATTCCGGCGACTGGCGTGAGCGGATCGTGCTGACCGAGCACCGCTATATGCGTGAGGATCTGCGGCTTGGGCTGTCGCTGCTGGTCTCCGTTGCCGGCATCGCGGGTGTATCCACGCCGCTGGCCAGAGCATTCCTCTCCATCGGCGGCGCTGTGTGCGGTGAGGATTTTGCGCAAGGCGGCCGAACGCTCGAGACGCTCGGACTAGGCAATCTCGGCAAGGCCGAACTACAGACGATTCTCCGTACGGGGTTTTAACCGATGACCGGTCGCGCCAATATCGCCTGTCTGGGAGCCGGCCGCATGGGACGCGGCATCGCCGTCGCGTTCGCCTATGCGGGTCATGCGGTCACGATGATCGACATCAAGGCCCGTTCCGCGGAGGACTTCGCCAGGCTGGAGGCGGACGCGCTCGACGAAGTCAGGAAGACCTTTGCCAGCCTGTCGAAGCTGGGACTGCTGAGCGAGGCAGATGTCGATCCGCTTATCGCACGGGTCTCGGTGGTACCAGCCAGCCGAAGCAGCGCAGCGCTGGCCGAAGCCGGGATGGTCTTCGAGGGCGTTCCCGAGGTCGTCGAGCTCAAGCGCGAGGTGCTGGGGGCGGCCTCAAAGCAGGTCGGCCCGGATACGATCATCGCTTCGACCACGTCGACCATCCTCGTCGACGATCTCGCTGGGGCGATCGTGAACCCTCGGCGCTTCCTCAATGTGCACTGGCTCAATCCGGCCTATCTGATCCCGCTGGTCGAGGTTTCACCCGGCAAAGCCACCGATCCCGCCATCATCGATGAGGTCAAGGCGCTGCTCGAAGCCATCGGAAAGGTCCCCGTGGTGTGCGCGGCGACGCCCGGCTTCATCGTCCCGCGCATCCAGGCGTTGGCGATGAACGAGGCCGCACGCATGGTCGAGGAGGGCGTCGCCAGCGCCGAGGAGATCGACAAAGCGATCCGTTACGGCTTTGGCTTCCGCTATGCCGTGCTCGGACTGCTCGAGTTCATCGACTGGGGCGGCGGCGACATCTTGTACTACGCCAGCCGGTACCTCGAAGGCGCGCTCGGCAGCGACCGCTATCGCGCGCCGGACGTCATTTCCCGCAATATGCAAGAAGGCCGGATCGGCTTGCGAACGGGTGCCGGCTTCCTCGATTATTCAGGCATGGACGTCGATGCCTATCGCGTGAAGCGGCTTCAGGCCATGGTCGACCTGCTCCGGCATTTCGGCCTGGCGCGCCCACCGGTCCTCGACCGCAGCTAGCCGAAAACGTCCTGCAGCACGCCTTCGCGAACGACCGCGACGCCATCGAGTTCGATCGTCGTCCCCATCATCGGCAAATCAAAGTGGCCCGCCGTGTAGCGGCCGGCAAATTCGTTCGCGCCGGTCGAGAACAGGAAATTGCCGGAGACGGCACGAATTTCAGTGCCGTTGGTGTCGCGCTGGTCATACATCGAGAGGGCCTCGTAGCGGGCCCCCGGATTCATGCCGAAACCGACATGCGAGACCGCATAGGCCTCGCGATCACCCCACGCTGCGAGATAGGCGCGCATCATCGCCGCATCCGTGCCCTCGCCCTCCAGCTCGACAACATAATCGTCCTTTAGCGTCATTTTCACCGGGGACGCCAGGTAGCGCTTGAAGGTCAGATTGATGTCACCGGGGGCCATCACCAAGGTCCCGTTGATCGTTCCGCTCTTGGGAAAGCTAACCACAATGCCACCCGGCCAGTGCGCCAGCGTGCCGGGCTTGTCGGTCCAGCCCCACACGCCGACCGTGGACGCTCCGACCATGTCAACGTCGAGCGCCGTGCCGGCCCTCGATGTCACGCGCATCCGCTTCGTCCCACGCAACAATTTCGCCGCCGCGCGAACACGCTTCTCGAGTGCGGGATCCGGCACCATCCGCTCCAGCGCTTCCGGGTGTTCGTTGGAGATCACCAATATCCGTCCACCGGCCTTGAGGATCTCCGGCGTCTCCACCGCGTGCATCAAGCCCTCGATGGTGCAATCCACCACAAAGCCGGCCTGCTGGAGTGCGGTGATGACCGGACCAAGCCGTTGGATTGCCTCGCTTGCCCCGGTCGAGCGAACCGGCACGATATTCCGGTTACGTGGCGTCGGCATCACCACGTGAAACGGCCGCGCGCCCATCCGCAGCAGGGCGAGCTCCGCCAAATGAACGTTCAGCGCACGCGATTGGGTTTCCGAGAGGATTGCCGCGGTGTCGCCGGCCTTGACGGCGCAGCGCTCAAAGATCTCGCAAAACGCGTCGATCCATTTTGCCTCGATGCGATCCGCCAGCATGGTTCACTCCCGGTCTTCTGGTTTCTTTGTTCAGTCAGATCACGCTTCGGGGAAGCCCCGCAAGAGATACGATCGCAGGGCACCCAGCAAGCCGTTCAGGATCAACCCCAGCAGCGAAATCGTGATCAGCGGTACGAACATGTCGACGGCCTGAAAAGTTCGGGCCGCCGTCACCAGCACGTGCCCCAACCCGTCCGTCGACGTGATCATCTCGGCCAGAAACACCACGATGCAGGAAATCACAAGGCCGATCCGGCAGCCGGTCAGGATCGAGGGCATCGCTGCCGGCAAGACCACCTTGAACAAGATTTCATAGCGCGGCGTTCCCGCTGCCATCGCCGACCAGATCAGCTTCTGCTCGACGGCTGATGCGCCGTAATAAGTGGACAGCAGAATGGGAAAGAGTGCGTCCGCCGCCACCAGCGTGATCTTTGATCCGTGGCCGAAGCCGAGCAGAAGCAACAGCGCCGGATAGAGTGCGACTTTAGGCAACGGCGCCAATACGCGCACGATTGGCCGAACTACGGCATTGATCGCTTGATTGGCGGCCGCGGCGATGCCGATACTTACACCGAGCACGACCGCAATCGCAAAGCCGGCAAACAGCCGGATCAGGGTCGCCGCGATCTCCTGCTGAAACGTCCACGTCACGAGTTGCTGGAGCAACCTGCTGAAGACGTATCCCGGGGGCGGCAGCAAGACCGCAGGCGCAAAGCCGAACGATACGAGGCCTTGCCAAACCGCGATCACCAGCGCAATTGGCGCGAGCCCGAGAACGACGTTTGCTGAGGGAAGACGCGATGTCATGAGAAGCTCAGCGGCATGTCGAACTGAGGCTCGGACCAGCGCACCAGCCGTGCGCGGACCCGCTCGAAAATCGCATCGAGGCAAATTCCCATCGCCCCCACGATGATGATCATCGCGAAGACGGTGTCGTATTGGCCCATGTCCAGCGCATTGAACAGAATGTTGCCGGCGCCGGACTGGCGGGCGATCATCTCGCTGGTGATCATCGTGATCAGCGCCAGCACGAGACCGGTGCGACATCCGGTCAGGATCTCCGGCAGCGCCGCCGGCAGCACGATCCGCACCAGCCGTTGCAGCGGCGAAAGTCCCATCGCGGCGCCCGACCACAGCATCTTCTCTTCGACGGCTTGGGCGCCCTCAAAGCTGTGATAGATCACGGGAAGGCTGACGCCGAGGAAGATCACCAGCGTCTTCGTGATGTCGCCGACGCCCAGCCAAAGCATGATGATCGGCATCAGCGCCGCTTTCGGCACGGGATAGATCACCATTAGAAGCGGGTTGAAGAAGGCCGCGACGGCACGACTGCGCCCCATCAACAGACCCAGCGGGATCGAAACGAGCACGGCTACGCCGAACCCGATCGCCATGCGGCGAAGCGAGGCCAGGATGTTGATCAGCGACTCCTTGTCGCCAAGGATATCCGGGATTGCGCGGATCGCCTCGATCGCCGTCGGAAAGCTGTCATTCTTCAGTACGAGCGACGCGACCTGCCACACCGCCAGCAGCCCGATGCAAGCGAACACCGGGGCGGCACGTCTGGCGGCGGCAGCCAGCGATGTCATGACGGCGATCCGGTCTCGTCGACCTCGTCGAACATGCGCTCGATGTCGACGACGTATTTCTGGTAGCGCGGATCGAGCAACAGCTCGTTGCGGCGACGCGGCCGAGGCAGATCGATGTCGATCACCTGCCGAATGCGGCCGGGAGATTTCGACATCATCACGACTTTGTCCGACAGGAAGACGGCCTCGTCGACCGAATGGGTCACGAACAGCACCGTCTTGCGGTCACGCTCCCAGATGTTCAGGAGATCATTCTGGAGACGTGTACGGGTGTGCGCGTCGAGCGCGCCGAACGGCTCGTCCATCAGCAGAACTTCAGGGTGGTAAGCCAATGTCCGGGCCAGCGCGACGCGCTGCTTCATGCCACCCGAGAGCTCCTTGGGATAAAAGTTCTCATAGCCTTTGAGGCCGACCATCTCGATCAAGGCCCGGCTCTGTGCTCCGGCCTCGGTGGCAGGCACACCTTGCTGGCGCGGGCCATACATCACATTGCCCAACACGGTCTTCCAGGGAAACAGAGCGAACTCCTGAAACACTGGTCCGCGATCCGGACCCGGGCCCGTGATCGTCTGTCCCTTCATCCGCGCCACGCCGCTGGTCGGGCGGACGAAGCCGCCGACGATATAAAGAAGTGTCGACTTGCCGCAGCCGGACGGACCAAGGATGGAGACGAAGGCTCCTTCCTCGATCGTCAGCGAGATGTCCGATAGCGCCAAATGATCCTTGCGCGCCGAGGTCTGGAAAACCTGGGAGACGCGGTCGATCTCGATGATCGCAGAAGCCGGCCTTTGTGACGTCACCGGATTCACCCATTCGCTTGATCTCGAAGGCACTACCCTCATTCCGTCTCTCGCTTGACTCACGCGCGAACGTCACGCAGCCGATCCGCTGATGTCCTCCATCAGCTGATCGAGCTTAGCAAGAAACTTGCCAGACAGGCGGTCATTCTCGCGCGGGAGCGGCGCATCATTCGAACCAAGGCCATTCTGCAGGGCCCTCATGTGTCACGGCTCCGCCCGGCGCCTGTCCGACCAGCCGCGCATACTTTGCGAGCGCACCTCCACGGTGACGGGGCGGCCTCGGCTTCCAATCGCGTCGGCGCGCCGTGAGTTCCTGCTCGTCGACCAGCATATCCATCCGCCGGTTTGCGGCATCGATCAGGATCCTGTCGCCGTCGCGAACAAGCGCCAACGGACCGCCGACGAACGCTTCGGGGGACACGTAGCCGATGCACATGCCGCGAGTAGCGCCGGAGAACCGTCCATCGGTGATCAGGGCCACTTTCTCGCCCATACCCTGGCCGTAGATCAGCGCGGTAACGCCGAGCATCTCACGCATGCCCGGGCCGCCGACTGGCCCTTCATTGCGGATCACCAGCACCTCGCCCGCCGTGTAGGCGCGGTCACGGACCGCTTTGACACACGCCTCCTCATCTTCGAAGACGCGCGCAACGCCCTCGAAGTGCTGACTCTTTAAACCTGCGACCTTGATCACCGCACCGTCTGGACAGAGATTGCCCTTCAGAACCGCCACGCCACCATCAGGCATGATCGGCGCACGAGAGGCGTAAACGACTTCACCATCGGGAGCGTTGGCCGCGCCATATTCTTCGGCGAGCGTGCGTCCCGTGACGGACAAGCAGCTCCCATCGATGTGCCCGCTCTGGATCAACTCGCGGATCACGACGGCCGCGCCGCCGATGTCGTAGACATCCTTCGCAGTGTACTTGCCGCCCGGCCGCAAGTTTCCAATCAGCGGCGTCCTGGCAAAGACCTTGCCGACGTCATCAATCGTGAATGCGATCCCGGCCTCATTCGCGATCGCCGGCAGATGCAGCGCAGCGTTGGTCGAGCCGCCCGTGGCGGCAACAATCGCCGCACCGTTCTCGAGGGATTTCCGAGTCACGAGGTCGCGCGGCAGCGGGCCGCCACGTTCCAGCATCTCCATCACCAGCCGCCCGGCGCGGCGCGAGATCTGTGCACGTTCGGCATAGACACCGGGCACCATCGAGACGTTGGGAATGGTCAGCCCCATCGCCTCCGACACCATCCCCATCGTGTTCGCGGTAAACTGGCCGGCGCACGCGCCAATAGTCGGCAGGCAGGCGCGCTCGATCCGCTCGAGCGTGGCGCCGTCGATCTCTCCGGTCATGAAGCTGCCGACAGCTTCATAGGAGTCGAGCACCGTGAGAGTCCGCCCGTCCACCCGGCCCGGCAGCGAGCTGCCGCCGTAGATGAAAATGGACGGTACGTTGCAACGAACCATGCCCATCATCACGCCGGGAAGTGTCTTGTCGCATCCGCCGTACCCGATCAGCGCGTCATAGGCGAGACCATGAACGACGGCTTCGATCGAATCGGCAATCAGCTCGCGCGAAAAGAGAGAAAACTTCATTCCCTCGTGATTCATGCTGATGCCGTCGGAGACCGACACGGTGAAGAATTCGCGCGGCGTGCCACCAGCCTCCTCGATTCCCGTCTTTGCCGCGGCCACTTGGAAGTCGTGGGTCATATTGCAGGGCGTCTGCTCGCCCTTCATGCTGACGACGCCCACCATCGGCTTGGCGATCGCTGCGTCGTCGAGCCCCATTGCGCGCATGAAAGCGCGGTGCGGGGCCCGGTCGAGGCCGTCAGTCGTGACCCGTGATCGCAACTTCTTCATGCGCGCATCTTTTTCATGCAACGTCCGGGATGATCCAGGACGCCGCGCCCCTTGTTGGGACAATTCGCCCGTCGCCTATTCTAGCGGCGCGACGATCGTCGCGTGCTTGAACTGCATGGCATCCAGCTTCGGCAGCATTCCGGTCTCCGCGTAGATGTCCAGCATCTTCTGGATCGCGGGGAAGTTCGGCGCCGCACCCGGATCGCGGCCGAAATCGTTGTCCTTTAGCAGATAGGTCTCGAGCACCGGAATAGGCGCCTTCAGAACCTCATTGACGACCTTTAGCGTCTCTTCGCGGTTGGCCAGCGCTTTCTTCATACCTGAGGTAATGTCACGCACGTAGGCCTTCACCAAGTCGGGGTTCTTGTCGACGAAATCAGCGCGGCAGGCTTCCAGGATGTGCACGATGTTCGGCATCGCCTGCGACAACGAGAACAGCTTTCTTGTGCCCCCCTTCGCCTCCGCACGTGCAGCAAACGGCTGGTTCATGTTGACTGCGTCGACGCGGCCCTGACGCAGAGCATCTTCGGAGACGGCAAATCCGACCTCGACCAGCTTGATGTCCTTCGCCGGATCGACGCCATTCTGCTTGAGCAACAGGTTGAAGGGGCCTTGCGTGCCGCCGCCGATCACGGAAATGCCGACCGTCTTGCCTTTGAGATCGGCGATCGTCTTGATCGGCGAGTCATCCATCACCGCCCAATAGACCGAGAAACCGCCGGGCTTCTCGAAGACGTGCTGCGCCACGATGTAGGCCTTGAGATTGCCGCCAACCACACCGTTGGCGAGCGACAGCGGCGCTTGCGTCGCGCAGTCCAGCGCGCCGGCCGCCAATGCCTGCGTCATCGGCGCGGTGCCCTGAAATTGGGTCCATTCGATGTTGTAGGCCTTGCCGATATTGGGAAACTCAGCCGGCCTGCGCATCATCCAGTACTTGGATTCCTCGGCCGGAATGGTCCAGCCGACGCGAATGGTCTGCTGTGCCCATGACGGGCCTGCCCCCGCGCTCGCAGCCGCGGCCGCTCCCAAAGCCAGGATCCACTTCGAAACGGTTCGCATCGTGCCCACTCCGCTGCTCCGGCGCCGACCGGCGCCGCCCAACCCGACCACTCAAATGTTTCATGGTTCAAACAATCAGGCAAGCCATGCGAGCCGGACGGTTTCGCTGTCCGACCCGCAATGTATGGTAAGGCGGCGTTTGCGCTGCGACAGAAGGAGGCAACCTATGGCTGATGCGAGCAAGACAAACCCGCAGGGCGTCGAGAGGCTCGGCTATCTCGGCCTTGGACTGATGGGAACGCCGATGACCCGGCGCTTGCTCAAAGCCGGCCATCAGGTCGCTGTCTGGAATCGTTCGGAGGGCAAGGTCGCTCCGCTCGTCGCGGCCGGCGCCAGGCGCGCAGCCACGCCCCGCGACATGTTGGCGAACGCGGATATCGTCTTTATGTGCGTAACCGATGCCGCCGCCGTCGAAGACGTGATTTTCGGCCCCGACGGTCTTGCAGCGGCTTCCGGCGCAGGCAAGCTCGTCGTTGACTTCTCGTCAATCCATCCCGACGCCGCGCGCGATCTTGCAGCGCGGCTGAAAGACGCGAATGGCGCAGGCTGGATAGATGCGCCGGTGTCCGGCGGCACCAAGGGCGCAGAGGAAGGCACGCTCGCCATCATGGCCGGCGGAGAAGCTGCTGACATCGAGCGGGCACGGCCCTACGTGCTGCACATGGCACGCAGGTTCACCCACATGGGCCCGATCGGGGCTGGCCAAACCACAAAACTCTGCAACCAGGTGATCGTCGGATGCGCGATGGCCGTTCTGGCGGAAGCAACGCGTCTTGCCTCGAACGCAGGAATTGACGCAAGCCGGCTGCCCGAGGCGCTCGCCGGCGGCTTTGCGGATTCCATCCCGCTTCAGCTCTTCGTGCCGCGCATGGTCCAGGGCATCCACTCGCCGCCGCTTGGCCATATCGCGACAATGCTCAAGGATCTCGACACGGTCGCCGATGTCGCCCAGGCGACGTCAACGCCGGTGCCGATGGCGACCCTCGCGGGACAGATATTCAGGCTGGCCAAGGCTGCACGCGGCGCCGACGCGGACGCTTTGGAAATCTACAAGCTCTCGGCCACAGACCGCTGAGCCGACGCGCGTCCTTGAATCGCCTTATGGCAACTTCTTGCGTTCATCATCAGCTAGGAACCGGCCATACCCCCCGCGCGCAAACAGCAGGGGCTCCTTGGCACTGTAGGCATAGGCCTCGACCGCGCCGAGAAAGATCACGTGGTCACCGCCATAATAGCGATTGACCGATCGGCATTGAAAGTTGGCGACACTCTCGGCAAGGACCGGCGCGTTCCCGAGGCCCGGGGTCCAGTCGACCCCGGCGAACTTGTCCTCGGACGATTTTGCAAATTTGTTTGCAAGCGCCTGCTGCGACGTGCCGAGTATGTGAACGGCGAAATGGCTGGCGTTCTGAAACACGGGGAGGCTCGAGGAATAGAATCCGAGGCTCCACAGGACCAGAGGGGGATTCAGCGAGACTGACGCGAACGAATTGCAGGTGATGCCATAGGGCTTTCCATCAGCGGCCATGGCCGTGATGATCGTTACGCCCGTTCCGTATGTGCCAAGCGCGTTGCGAAAATCGCGAGGATCGATCGGCGAACTGTCGCTGGCGAGTTCATTGGCTGGATCGGAAATGGCCGGCTGCTTCGGCAGATCATTCATCGGCCGGCCTCACAGCGTGAGATTCTCGGACGGCAGGCCCAGAGCCACCCGTCCGTAATTGGTTCCGGCCGCATCGAAGTTGAACGCAAGATGCGAGTTGATCGCGTGCGCATCGCGGAACTGCCGCTGCAACACGCCCGTCGTGAACAGACCGCGCGCTCCGCTCGCCGCAAACAGCATCGAGACCGCGTCGGTGCATAGATTCACCGAAAATGCTCCATCGCGACGATACCTGGTCTTGGTCGCCATATCAGGAGTACGATCGCGCCTCGCATCTTCCATTGCATTGACGCAGGCCGAACGCATGATCAGGCGCGCAGCGTCGATCTTGGCCGAGGCTTCCGCGATCTTGATCTGCGTGCTTTGAAAGTCGCTGAGCTTGGCACGGTTGTAGGTCGAGATGCGATGACGCGCGACCTCCGCATAATCGTCGAGACATACTTGAGCGTTCCCCAGCGCGACGCCAGAGAGGACGTAAGGAAAAAGCGAGAACACAGGTAGCGAATACAGCGGATTGGGATTGACCTTGCTTCCCGGCGTCGGGCCGCCGGCAAGATCACCAACCGCGACCGTCATATAGTCGGCCACGAAAGTGTCCCTGACTTCGACGTCGCAGGAGCCGGTACCGCGCAGTCCCGTAACATTCCATGTGTCGAGCACCTTGTAGTCGACTTTCGGCAACAGGAAGATTCGGTACTCGATCCCGTCCGCTTCGTCGTCAGAATAGACAACGCTTGCAAGCATGTTCCATTCGCAGGAGGCAACGCCCGAGGAGAACGGCCAGCTCCCGTGCAACCTGTAACCGCCCTCGACCCTCGTGGCACGACCAGCTGGAAAAATGAACGAGGACGCAATCAGCGCGTCGGGATCACGGCGCCAGACCAGATCCTGCGCCTTCTGCTCGAACATGCCGAGCATCCAATGGTGGCTCGCCAGGTTAGCGAGATTCCACGCCACTGACGCATCCGCCATTCCCAGCAGTTCGGCGCAGTCGACAAGAGCGACATAGTCAAGCTCGGCACCGCCGATGCGCTTCGGCTGCAGCATGCGGAACAGGCCGGCGTCGTGGAGATCCTTCTCGGTTTCCGTCGGAAGATGCCGCAGTTCCTCCGTACGGGCAGCCCGCTCTCGCAGCCGCGGCACGAGTGCCCGGGTCCTCGCGATCATTGCCGCATAGGCGCGTTCGCCGGCTTCCTGCCCCGTCGGCTGGCCCATGCTCGGCTCTTGACCAGGCGCCATTCGTGTCCCTCGCTTTCACATAGTTATGCGGCGGGAACTTCGCCAAATCAAGCTGGGCAGGGTTAACGTTGCGTGGTCGCCCCTACACCCCAGCTGTTCGCAGGAATGCGATGTCGCGTACACCGTGTTCTCAAAGCAGCTTTCCGCAAGCTTTGCGATGCCTGGCTCCACGGAGCTGACCGCTCAAGCTTAGCCTGAGGTCGATGGCTTGCCTGATCCAAAGACGCCCTTCTGAGTGAACTCCGAAATCCGGCGCTCGTCGTAACCGAGCGTATCACGCAGGACGTCTTCGGTATGCTCGCCTAACAAGGGAGCAGCGACGGGATCAATTGCTCCCGTCAGGCTCATATTGATCGGAGGTTCGATATTAGGGACCCACTCCGCGGTACGGTGCGGAATCCTGTTCAGGCGATGACGCTCGCGGGCCTCGGGCGCATTGAACCCCTCCTCGACCGTTCGGAGATAGCCGACCGGGATATTGGCCAGCTTCATCTTTGCCATCCAGTTCTCGAGGGTATCGCTCGCGAAGACCTCTGCAATGGCTGCCCGCAGGAGCTCCTTGTTCTCAGAGCGCGCCTTGCGCGACGCGAACTGCGGATCAGTGATCAAATCGGGGCGGTTCAGCACCTCGACCACCAGCCGACGATAGAGCCGGTCGTTGGCGCAGGCCAGGTAAAGCGGCCCATCGGAAGCTTCATAGACACCGACCGTGGGGGACCCGTTCGGCGAATTACCGAACCGGCCAGGGTTTTCGCCGTTGATCAGATAGGCCATGCCGTAGAAGCCGGTCATGCCCATGGCGACGTCGAACAGGGCGACCTCGACATGCTGCCCACGGCCGAGCCGATCGCGCGCCAAAAGCGCCAGCAGGATGGCGTTGCAGGCGGACATCCCCGTCGCCATGTCCACGATCGGGGGGCCGGTACGAACCGCAGGCCCATCGGCAAACCCATTGAGGGACATGAAGCCGCTTTCCGCCTGCGTGATGGGATCGAAGCCGGGCCGCGCGGCAAATGGTCCTGAGCGTCCGTAAGCCGAGATCGAGCAATAGACGAGCCGCGGGTTGAGCGGCGCGACCGCCTCGTAGTCGAGGCCGAATTTCTTCATGACTCCACTTGAAAAATTCTCCACGACCACATCCGCCTTCCGGATCAGGTCCAATGCGATCTCGCGAGCCTGCGGCACGGTCAGGTCGAGCGCGATACCGCGCTTGTTGCGGTTCAGGCTCAGATAAGCGGCGCTTTCGCCGCCGATTTCGGCGTGCTCATAGGCGCGCGTATCGTCGCCACCATCCGGATTCTCGATCTTGATGACGCGTGCACCGAAATCGGCAAGCGTCTGCGTGCAGGCCGGCCCCGCCACGACCCGCGTAAAATCGACGACCAACAGACCGTCGAGCGCGGTAGGCGCGCCCGTCGCCCGCGACGAACGTTCCGGTAATTGAGGCTTGGTGGGCATCGACGGCGCTCCCTTACATCGGCTTATGGTTGCCGAATTTCTTGCAAGAGCAAACTTAAAGCCCGGCGCCGCCAACTTCGCAAGTGCTTCACCCGCATCGCTTCAATACGCAAAAAGAGCCCGGCAGCCATCAAGCCGTCGGGCCCGAACATTTTGGGAGTGCGAGCTACGCTGTGTCTCGCATTGGCCATCCTGCACCGAGAAAAACTCGTTCCGCATTACGGGAAACCCCGCTCAGCGAAGCCACTTCCGCCAATAGAGCGTGTGCGCCGAGGCCTCGGGTACCTCTGGCTCGAAGAGCCGATAGCCCGCCTGGATGAAGTTGTCCGTCGTATTCAAGAGAATGGCATCCCTTTCGATACGCAGCCCCCTGAAGTCCCCGCTCCGAATGCCGTCGCAGCACGCCGACCCTCGAGAAGTAGCGCCGTTTCGAATGTGCGTCGACGGTATGACGCCGGCAAATGCGACCGCCTCATCGCCATGTTAGGCAAGCCACCACGCTCCCAACTCGAATTGCGGCATGGCCGCCGCGTCGAAGAGCGTCGACCGATGCAGATCAGCCAACGTATCGACGACGTCGTCATCGGATGCATCAACGATACGAATTTTGTACGGCCCGTTTGCGGGAAATAGCGTGCGTGCAAGTGCAGAGATGTCGGCACCGTGGGAGCTCACTTGCCCAGCACGACCCTAACGCCTAGCAAAACGGCCCCCATCAGTCCGGTCGCGATCACCGTGATAACGGCCTTGAAGGTGTAGCTCTGCGCCTGCTCCACGCTCTTTCGCCACCTCCGCACGTGTTGGAGATCAGCCCTTAGCTCCTTCCGGTCGTCGTGTTCGATTCCGAAGGAAGTTAGCACCGATGCGACGGCCTTCAGTACGAAGGCATCGATGCTCTCCTGTTGCAGCCTGTGTTGCTCGGCAAGTGTCTCAGCCACGATCGCCCTGATTTCATCATCTGGTTGATGATCCTTGCAACGTTCTCGAAACCACACTTGGCGAAGTAGAAGGATACAATCAGTCTCGGTCAGCATCCGCGCCTTAGACGTCTTCCGTCGCGCGGGCGGGCGGGCCGGCTCGCTCGCGAGCTCGCCTTCGATCTCATCTTTCAAGAAAATGTCTCCCACAACACGACTGCAACCAAGCCCGCGAGTGCGAGCGATATCAGTTAGGCGGTCATCGTCTCTCCACTAAAAAGGAAAAAAGCGGCAGATCGCGTGACCAAGCGCGATCGTTTCGGGCGCGAACCCTATGTCCGTGAGCCCCGAGACCGCAGCGGCGCGAGCAACGGACCCGGCGCCGCGCCGGTCGGCGTTCCTTGAACGTGGTCTAGCGAGTGCGTGGCCGGATGCGCGGCCACCGTCCGATCTCAAAATCGAGACGAAAAACCCGCGGCGGGTGCTTCCAGCGCGGGTGACCAAACTCGTCTCGATGATGTCATTTGCCAGTGTTTCGACATGTCAAACATCCCTCGTTCGACCACACCGTGCCGGAACTTAGCCGAAGAGCGGCGCGTTTATTCCTTCGGTCAAAGGACCGTGCGCGCGATGAGCCATACTGTACTGGTTGTTGACGACGATCCCGGCGTCCTCGACGTCATCGTGGGCATGCTGGAAGATCTCGGCTGCGAGGTGACAAGCGCCCAAAGCGGCCCGGATGCGCTTGATCGGCTCAGGCAGAACGAGAACATCTCCATCCTCATCACGGACATCAGTATGCCGGGCATGGACGGTCACGAACTGGCCGAACTGGCGAAGCAGCTACGCCCGGAATTGAAGATCCTGCAATTATCGGGGCGCGAACCGCGGCGCGGGGGCCTGCCAATGATCAGGAAGCCGTTTTCGTTCGAGGAGCTCCCCGACACCATGCGGCGAACCACCGGCGTTCGCTGAACGCCAGAGCCCAAAAGAAAACCCGCGGCGGGAGCTCCCGCGCGGGTCGAACCAAACTCAGGTCGATGATGCCATTCTGCCGGTGTTTTGCCCGACGTGTCAACACGGCGAACGCGGAAGAAGGAGCCCTTCCTCCCAGTTTGATATGTGGTGCGCAAGGGGCTTGCTTCAAGTCCCCCGCCCTGCCGTAGAACCCCCGCCCCAATGAGCATCCAAAGCAGCAACGCGAGGGGGTCCACATGCCTGTATTGCTTCCGTCGTCCCGGCCGCGCGGCCGTACCAAGCGGGCCGGCGCCAGCCGCGCGAGTCACCATGCCGTGCTGATCGCCGGCGGCGGCCCGACCGGTTTGATGCTGGCCGCCGAGCTCGCGCTCGCGGATGTCGACGTCGCCGTGGTCGAGCGGCGCCCGGATCAGGAGCTCGTCGGTACGCGGGCCGGCGGATTGCACGCGCGGACCATCGAGATCCTCGATCAGCGCGGCGTCGCGGAGCGCTTCCTGCGCGAGGGGCAAGTCACCCAGCTCGCGGGCTTCGCCTGGACCAGGCTCGACATCGGCGATCTCCCCAGCCGGCACGCTTATGGCCTCGCGCTGCGGCAGAGCCACATCGAGCGCATCCTGGCCGACTGGGTCGAGGAGCTCGCGGTGCCGATCTATCGAAACTCCGAAGTGATCGGCTTCGTTCAGGATGCGACCAGCATCGACGTTGCGTTCGCCGGCGGCAAGACATTGCGCGCAAGCTACCTCGTCGGCTGCGACGGCGGTCGCAGCCGGGTACGCAAGAAGGCCGGCATCGATTTCGTCGGCTCCGATCCGACGCTCAGCAATCTCATGGCCGAAGTCGAGATGCGCGACGAGCCGGTATGGGGTCTCCGCCACGACGCCATCGGCTTTCACGGCCTCAGCAAGGCGGAGAGCGGTCGCGTGCTGGTCGTCGTGACGGAAGCGACGCTCGACCGCACCGGCGAACCCGGCCTGCGCGATCTCAGCGATGCGCTCGTCGCCGTGTACGGCACCGACTTCGGGCTCCAAAATCCCGCCTGGATCTCCCGCTTCACCGATGCGGCGCGGCAGGCCGTGTCCTATCGCCGGGAGCGCGTGCTGCTCGCCGGCGATGCCGCGCATATCCATCACTCCGTCGGCGGGCAAGGCCTCAACACCGGCGTGCAGGACGCGGTCAATCTCGGCTGGAAGCTGGCGCAGGTGGTCAGGGGAATTTCGCCCGACGGCCTGCTCGATACCTACCACGCCGAGCGTCATCCCGTTGCTGCGCGCGTCTTGCGCAACACCCTGGCGCAAATCGCCATGCTCCGCCGCGGCGAGGCTGGCCTCAAGGCCGCGCGCGACGTGGTGTCCGACCTGCTCGCCATGGACGAGCCCCGCCAACGTTTTGGCGCGATGATGAGCGGACTCGACATCCGCTATGATCTCGGCGAAGGACACGAACTGCTCGGGCGCCGGATGCCCGATCTCGACCTGATCGTCGAGGGCCATCCGCAGAGATTGTTCACGCTGCTGCACGGAGCGCAGGCCCTGCTGATCAATTTCGGCAAGTCCGGCGGGTTCGACATCGCACCCTGGGCAGACCGCATCAGGGTCGTCAACGCCAGCCACGACGGCGCGTGGGAGCTCCCCGCCATCGGGCAGGTCGCCGCGCCCGAAGCCGTGCTGGTTCGGCCAGACGGGCACGTGGCGTGGGTCGGCGATGAAAGCCAACGAGGACTCGAGGACGCGCTGACCACCTGGTTTGGACCGGCTGCTGCGGTGTAGCGCGCGAACGTCAGAGGCGCCATACAAACAAAGCCCGCGGGATTCCGCGGGCTTGATTGGCATCAGGTTTTCGAAACACGGCTCAATATCCGAACATTACGCCGCTCGCTGCTCTCCGAAGGCAAAGGTCACACGTTCGAATCGTGTCGGGTGCGCCAGTGTTTCTCTCGATCTACCAACCTCTTAGAGCGTTGGTGGTAGCTCCTCAAAAGCTCCTCAGACCGGCCGGTCACAAGCTGGTCACGCGTGAGGAGCTTTTTGAATGGCAAGCCTACGGTTCAGGAACGGGAAGTGGCAGGTCCAAGTCAGACGCCACGGACACACACAACAAGCCAAGTCGTTTCAATCAAAATCTGATGCACAACGTTGGGCACGGCAGATCGAAGCCGAGTTAGATCGGACTTTGATCCCCAATGACGTACGATCTCTCAATACAATCACTGTTGCGCAGCTTCTCACGCGCTATCGCGACAACGTCACCAATGAGAAGGCACGCCAGTGAGAGGCGCTGAGAGGCTTCAGAGATCCGTCGTTCAGGATGTACCGCAATACGCTGAGACGGACTGGCATGGCTCTGAGGGGCCGCGTCAGCCCCGCTTATGCGGTCGGCTGCGACCATACCGAATTACGCGATCATATCGCTGGTCAGTTTCGTACGGGAATGCGTTGGGAGAGGTATCGGCAAGCCGCCGCACCGGCTCCGCGATAGCACTATGCACTGTGTCCATTCTAAGCCTAACGGTCCGAACAAACCGCAGACTCGCAGATCACCCCGTCATCCGGTAGGTGGCCGCTGAACAGCGCTTACGCTTCTGTCGGTCAGTGCTCATGTATTCTCCTGCGAACGCAGCCAAAGCTCTTCGTCGAAATCGCCCGTCGCGCCGAAGCTTCCAAGAACGCTCAGCCACAGCCGCCGGCAACGTAGCCGAGGCCGAAAGCACCCCCGACCTTCATTACCGGCCGAAACGACAAAGCCCGCCGCGGAGGTCCGGGCGAGCGTAATTCGGCATTCAATGTGATCGTGCAGGTCATTTTGCATATTCCAGCGCTAGGCGTTTGCCTGGATCCCATCGCACTTCGTGTTGCACGAGCGTTCAGGACAAACGAAAAAGCCCCGGCGATGCCGGGGCTTTGACGTCTGAAGTTGAGTTCAGATCAGTACTTCGCGACGACCGGACCGGTCCAATTGAAGCGGTAGACCAGCGAGGTCGAGATCGTCTGATTCCAGCTGTTGGCACGGATGCTGTTGGCCAGCGGAACGTTGCCAACGTCGAGCAGTTCGGTCTGGGTCTTTTGGTCGTAGAAGGCCGAACGATACTCGGTCTTCATGAACCAGCCCGGCGAGCTGATGCCGAAGAAGTTCAGGCTGTTCTCGACGCCACCACCGATGAACCAACCGTTACGATTGTAGCTGTTGAGGTGGGCACCGACGGGAACGCCGGCGAGGTCCGTGAAGTTGGTCTGGCCGAAGTGGGCGCCCGAGTAACCGCCGTTGACGTAGGTGAGAACGTTCGGAGCGGCCAGCCAGCCGAGGCGCACACCAGCGGCCCAGGAGGTTTCCAGCTTCTGGTTGCCCGTGATACCGTTGAGCGGATCCTGGATGGTGGCGCGGATGCTGCCGAACTGACCGTCAGCGAACACGCCAGCGACCCAGGTGCCGCTGAACTGCCAGTCGTAACCGGCGCCCACGGTGCCGAACCAGCCCGAGCCGCCCTGGCGCTGGGTGATCGTCAGCGGCGTACCGGAAACCGTATCCACAACGCTCTGGTCAGCATTCGAGAGGCCGCCACCGCCACCGCCGAAAATGTAGAAGCCGGTCCAGTTGGCGACCGGCGCCGGCATCGGAGCCTTCACGTAAGGACGGGCAGCCAGGTCAGCGGCCGAGGCCGAACCGGTCATCGCCACAACCGCGGCGAGAGCGAGCAAAGTCTTTTTCATTGTCAAAATTACCCCAAGTGGAAGCGTCGTCGATGTCTGTGAGGTAATCTAGACGGATTGGCCGATAATGCTGTAGCTGGAAGGCCACAGTGACGGACAAACGCTCTGGAAATGCTGGCTGGCAACGAAGAAGACATAGCCAATTTAGTCCGCGACAATCCAGCGGCTATCGCCATCTATCTATCTGATAACTTTGAAGAAAACGAGATACTAAAGGCTAAGACGGCGCTCAGCCTCGTCACGCGAGCTCATAACGTACAGATCCTGGCACGGGACGCGGGCCTTCGACGCGACACCCTCTATAGGACGTTTGGCGGTCGAATCGACCCGCAGCTCAGCCGGGTTCTTAGGCTGCTCGAAGCGCTGAACGTAAAGGCCCGGGTTACGCCTGCGTCCAGGATCGCCAGCCCGAGCGCGATCGCTACACGGCTCAGTCAAGCCTTCGCTTTCGACGATCCGACTGACACCATCCGGGAGCTGAGCACCGTCGTCAAATCGCAGAACGTCACCTCGCTCGCGCGCGAACTCGGCATTATGCGGACGACGGTCTACAAGACGTTCGGAGGAACCGTGGATCCGCAACTAAGCCGGGTCCTAAGTCTCTTTGAGACTTTCCGGGTCAGGCTGGAGGTCGCGCCGTCGACTGAGCCCAAGGTCAGACCACCCCGTCCGAAGCTTGGTCGACCGCGAAAGACCCTGCTCGAGCGGCCTTAGCATTTCTCAAGTTGAGCCCCGTTCCGGCACCTATATGCGGCCTCGTACGGGAAACTCTTTCAAGCCAGAAAACGGCAAAGAAAACCCGCTGGCCTTGCATGATGTGCAGGACCGCGTCCTGCGACCAGTGCGGCGGCGGGCGAGTACCTCAGCCCAGCGGCCGCGATATCCTGATGGAATGCGTTCCACGACTCGGTGAACCAAATCTCGATCGGGAATTGAGCCCGCCAGACCGGCCAAACCAAAAAATAACACGCAAGCATACACAGTATGCTCGCGCACAATATATGCGTGCGAGAATTCATTCCTACAGCCCCGCGTGGTCAATACTCAACCGTCGCGAGAACCGCAAGTCATTGCGCGCAGCAAAATCGCCGCAAACCGGCCGGTTCTATCCGCACTGACCAGACAAGCTTTCATGAAGGCCCACACCCGACGACCTCTCCATGCGCCGAACCGTGATCGGCGGCGAAACTGCGCCCGACGACTATGACGACTATATTGTGACCTGGGATCGCCTCTCGATCGGCCGGATCTTTAAGACGACCACCGTCGGGGGCAAGGAAGCATGGTCATGGTCGTGCCTGCCAAATGTGCCCCAGCCGAGCACGCACCGCGGGCGTGCCGGCAGCCTCGAGGCGGCCAAGGCGGCTTTCCCGGCTGCCTGGACGGACCTGGAATCGCCGCTCAGCTACGACCAGATCAAGGAGGCGCGTGCGATCGGTGGCGACCGCAGCCGGCCGTGGCACAAGCGCGGATGAGGCCGACAGGATGGAGCCGAAGTTTCAATGAACTGATCGCGCTGCCGGACGGCCGCAGGCTGGTGACGCTGCTCGACGCCGGCAACTACATCGCAGCGTTACCGAGGCCGTGGCCTTACCTCTGCTCGTTCCTCGCGAGCGACGCCAGTCTATCGAGTTGGCCGGCCAAACCCACGAAACTACGGGCGATGTTTTTCAGGACGGCGGCGCGATCCTTGGAAATGCCGCTCGCGCGAGAAAGTCTCTTATAGTGGTCAGCATGTTCTCGGCACTCAGCAAAGTTGATCCGTTGCTGAGCCTTCCTGTTGCCCGCGCGGGACGTGGGAGCGCCTTTCCCCGCTAGCTTGCCTTCTACCATGTTAGGCCCCGTTGAATCAGCTTCGGACACTGGGTCAAATACGGACAGCGCCGGCTTGAGTTTTAAAAGGAACCACAACCGCGCGCGAATATTTGAGTCGTCGCTGGCTCGCTGCCAGAGCCGGCGGAGCGACTCCTGCCTTTGCCCCCGGAGCCAGGGCCGTCTCTCCGCCCTTATCGTATCGGAGTAACGTATGCGTTCCTCGCCCTCGATCGTGCCGGCCTGAGCCGAATCCGGAAACAAAGAAGAAAGACGTCGTGTGGTTTGCGATAGACGAGACGCGGCCACTGTTCGCGTTCGCCGGTATCTGGACGACTTTCAAGGGCGATCGCGGTACGAAGTCAAAGCCCGTGCCTGGACCTCATCAGGTCTATGGCTTTCTCACGACGGCGCCAAATGCCGTTGTCGAGCCCATTCATCCAAAGGCAATGCCGGTGATCCTGACGACGGCCGAAGAACGAGATGTTTGGCTGCGGGCGCCATGGGACGAGGCCAAGGCGCTGCAACGGCCTTTGTCAGATCAAGCGCTTAAAATCGTGGCGCGGGGCGCAGACAAGGAGGATAGCCCTTCAATCGCCGACGCCACTTCCGTTCAATAGTGAACTTAGGAACTACCTGCACGCGACAGGAATAAACTGCTCAAACCGAGCTGCGATGACGCCCGAGAGATTCTTCGAACCACTTAACAAATGATACTGACTCTCCTCGGCCCGAAGCGTAGAGTTGAAATGTCACCGCAGCGGCACTTGGCATCGGTCGGTGATGAGAACGCCAGTTGCGCTCCCGCCCCACTCGAACGAGGGAGCAATGCCATGCTGAAGCGACGTCGTTACAAACAGTCCAAAACTCTCAAGGAGCGGCTCGCTGACGAGGCCGTTCGCCTTCGCGAGGAGGCCCAGGCGCTTGCGCCGGGACGCCGCCGCGAGATCCTGCTGCGCCGGGCGCGACAGGACGAGACGGCCATGCAGATCGAGTCCTGGCTGCATTCGCCGGGCCTGAGGGCGCCGACATGAGCCGGCAATACCGCGCCTATCTGGTCGGCGAGAACGGCGTGTTTCGCTCCGCCGAAGCGTTCGAGGCCGATTCCGATGCATCCGCGCTTCGCGTTGCACAACAGTTCACGCGCCGGGGCAACGTCGAGGTCTGGCAGCTCGACCGGAAGATCGGGCTGTTGCTGGCGCAAGCCACGCCGCCCATCGCAGCCTGACTGGCAGCCACGCGCCTGAACCGCCGCACCGGAAGGCGTCACTCCTCCGCAAGCTTGCGCTCGATATAGGCGTCCACCGTCTCGGCGAAGGAGCGCTGCACCCCCACCGCGGCACCATGCTGGTCGAGCGCGTCGCGCTGGAGCACACGCAGGCCACGCCCCCGGAGGCTGGCCGGCGCGGTGTTCAAATATTGATCGATGGCGCCTTTGGCGAGCGGAATAGCCCTCGGATCGCCCCTTGCGATCAAGAGACGCAAGAGGCTCTGGCAATCGGCCAAACCGGGCATGGCTCAGCCTTCAGCGTTGCTGCGATTTCGGGTTCGGTCGCTTGACCGGCTGGGTGTGGGTGCCGAACAGCGCCAGCAGAAACGCGACTTCTTCCTTCGAACCGACCTGGATCATGACTTGTCTCCTTCTCGCTCCGTTGGTCGGGGCCAACGGGCGCGGCGTTCAGGACAATCGGGTTTCAGCAATGTTTCAGGCGTGTTTCGTCGAGACCGAAAACGATCTCCAGAACACGATCTACCGGTGCCTGCTGAAGGTCTGCCGATGATGCAAAGGGCCTGCGCCGATGTTTTTGTCGGACCAGCCCTAACTCCTGAAAACGGCCCCGGCGCGGGACGGGGGGCTGGGGGCGCCGGAGCCGCCATTCCAGGCCGGCCATCGGCGGTGGGCCGACCACAAAGCTAATTCCAGTTTGGAGCAAGAAGTTCCAATGGGGGACCTGGCAAAGCGAACAGCTCAATACTGAGGACGCTTCAACAGCTCCGGCAATCGCGCGATTGCCGTTGCGATCCGTCGCGCCTCGTCGCGCGATAGATACTGGTGGGCATATTGGTAGCCCCACGAGTGCAGATCATCGCGATGAAGAACGCAGCAGATCGTGAAGCCGTTCGCGTCCTTGACTCGGAAGCACTCCTCTTCCGCGATCATGACCCACGGCGCCGGAAACCGCCTGAGATTGTCCATCCATGATCACTGGCGTGCGTGGCCCCGTTGCTGCTCAATTCCGCGCGGTACGAGGCGGCGCTTGGCAAGACCAGTCCGCGGCGCTGCCGGCGGCCGGCGCGGAACGAAGAGGCTGTTCACAAGAATAGGTTCGCTGTCGCCGAGCCGTGTCCGCTCGTGAACCAGGCCGCTCATCACGACGCGCATCTTCATGATCTCTTCCGCCACGAAGGTGCAGTCCTCGTCGCGATTGATCTGCTCATGCATGATGGCCTCGGCCTCTCGCATGCTGACGCGTAACGCTCTGACGATGTTGCGGATTTCATTGATGCGGTTATCCACGGCCCATCTCCACCTGACGACGGGACAATAAGAACAAATCATGAACAATGAGTCAATACGATCTTCACTTCGGGTTCACGGTGCCTTGCCTAAAGCTGCGGCCAATAACGGCACGTAGGTAGGAAACATGTCCTTTGACCCGATGGCCGCTGCGGTTGACTGGCTTGATGCCTACCGCACCGGCGACATCGAAACGATTTTGGGAATGTACGCCGATGATGCGATCGTCCATTGCGCCTGCGGCGGCATGAAGAGGATTTCGACCCGGCAGGGCCTGCGCGCCTAGTGGGTCGCCCGTCGTGGCCCGCGCGTTGGCACACGGTTCACTCTGCTACCTGACGCTTCGAATTTTATCCAAATGCGGCGAAGCGGATTCGGCGGAATGAAATCTCCCCGCGTCATGCTGGGACATGTCCCTTGCGAGGGCGCATGGGCAAGCTGGAGATTCCGTCGATGTATTACGTCGCCGCCGCATTGCTGGTGCTGTCGGGACTGTTCTACTCCGCGAGCCATCACGAGCTCGGCCAGTTCGGTGCGAACGTGTGCAGCTATGGCAGCACGTTCTGCGACAACCCGGTGGTCGTCTTCACCGGCGGCGCGCTGGCCGCCGCCTGGGGCATGTTCGTCAGCATCAAGTAGCGGCACGCGCGTCGGCACGCATGCATTGGGCGCGTTACCTCGCCAATTCCTTGCGGACGGCGGCGGCGGAATTGCCGACCTTGTCGACGGCCTTTTGCAAATCCTCCTTCGATATGCCGAGCGCGTGCGTCCAGTACTTGACCTCGAAGGCCTCGTGCATGTTGATCTTGCTGCGGTCCGGTTGCCCGCGCTTCGTCAGATTGTCCATCGCGTGTCCTCCCTCATGGAAGAGCAAAACGCCACCATGGACCGGCCGTTCCAAACGGCAGGACGAGACCATACGTCGGAGCTCACGCGTCGAGGCTCACACGTTCAGCCACAGCATGGAAGCGAGCACCGCTGAAAACAGAAACAGCCCGACAATTGCAATTCTGAAAACCAGATCGGCGGCCAAATGTGCCCCCTTTTGTCGTTGCAAATTCTTTGCTCGTACGGCGCCCGGCCCCGCCTTGGAAAGGGCAGGACCGCACCGTGACTTTGCTGCCGGGGCGGGTTGGAACGGCCCGTCGAGCGGCACCGCGACGCGCTCATCCAGCTTTGGTTCCAGGTTTTCGGAAGGCGCGAATCACAGCAACGATAACCCCACCGGTCGGCGGACGCCACTGGCATGAGAATCAAACCGTGCCGCGCGCGACAGCGGACAGCCGAGCAGGTGCTGCCTGATCGCCGACGGCTTCCGTGTCCAGGGATCGGCCGACTGTCGGCGACATCTTCTCGCGCGAGAGGCTGGCGACCGTTTTGAACGGAGGGAAAAGGAAGAGCCCGCAACCGGTGACGGTGCGGGCTCGACGATCTCTGTGATGGTATCACTCTACAAGTGTTTTGCCCGACGTGTCAAAGGATGACGGGGCGTTGGCGTCAGCGGACGGCGCGGGCGCTGGCCGACGCAGGAACTTTGCGGCCATGACGCGCTTGAAGCACACTTCGCAATTCCGGAAGCCGGAAGGTCAGCCCCTGTCAAACCGATCGAAGCAGCACGCCGCCAAGCACGACAGCCCCAAAGGATCGGCGAAGTCCGGACCGGGGCTGCTGCAACGGCTGGGGCCCGGGCTCATCACCGGCGCAGCCGACGACGATCCGTCGGGCATCGCCACCTATTCGCAGGCGGGTGCGCAATTCGGCTACGGGCTGCTCTGGACGGTGTTTCTGACCCTGCCGTTCATGATCGCGATTCAGCTCGTCAGCGCTCGCATCGGCCGGGTCACCGGCAAAGGGCTCGCCGCCAACGTCCTGCAGCTCGCGCCGCGCTGGATCGTGCTGGGGCTCGTCTCGCTGCTCGTCATCGCCAACACCTTCAACATCGCCGCCGACATCGCCGCGATGGCGGAGGCGCTCTCGCTGGTCATCGGCGGGCTCAATCACGAGCACGCCCTGATCTTCGCGGCGGGTTCGACCCTGCTCCAGGTGTTCGTGCCCTATCGCCGCTATTCGCCGGTGCTGAAATTCCTGACGCTGACGCTGTTCGCCTATGTCGCCACCGCCTTCACCGTGGAGATCCCGTGGAGCACCGCGTTGCTCGCCGCGGTATGGCCGAAGGCGACGATCAGCGCCGACTATTTCCTGATGGTCGTCGCCGTGCTCGGCACCACCATCAGCCCCTATCTCTTCTTCTGGCAGGCCTCGCAAGAAGTCGAGGAGATGAACCAGGGCAAGCGCGACAAGCCGCTGCGCGACCTTCCAACCGGGGGCGCCCCTGAAATCGCGCGCATCAAGGCCGACACCATCGTCGGCATGCTGCTCTCCAACAGCATCGCCTTCTTCATCATCCTGACCACGGCGGCCGTGCTGAACGGCAATGGCATCACCAGGATCAACTCGGCGACGGAAGCGGCCGAAGCGCTGCGTCCGCTCGCCGGCGATTTCACCTTCGCGCTGTTCGCGCTCGGCATCATCGGCACCGGCCTTCTGGCGATCCCGGTACTCGCGGGCTCGGCGGCTTACGCCGTTGCTGAGACTTTCGGCTGGCACGCCACGCTGGAGGCGAAGCCGGAAAAGGCGGTCGGCTTCTACGCCATCATCGCGGCCGCAACCATCATCGGCTTCGGTCTCGGCTTCACCGGCATCGACTCGATTCACATGCTGGTATGGAGCGCGGTGCTCAACGGCATCGTTGCCGTGCCGGTCATGGCCATGATGATGCTGATCGTCTCGAGCCGTGCGATCATGGGCCGCTTCAAGGCCCGCTCACGGCTGGTCGCGCTGGGCTGGCTCGGCACCGCGATCATGGCGCTGGCCGTCCTCGCCCTGCTCGGCTCGTCCGCGATCGGCTGACCAGACCGGCGACAGCGACGCCGAGATCTGCGACGCCAAGATCTGCGACGTGACTACGATGATGAAAGCCGCGAGCACGGCCGGCACGCTGATGGATCGTATTACGGTGTCACGGGATTGACGGTCGGAGACGTCTTCGGCCCCGGCCGCTCCGGCTCGACCGGCGACTTCGGTGCGGTGGGAAGCACCTTGGCGTCGGCGGCATGTGCGGCCTCGCCCGTCGTCGCATACATCGCAACATGAGCCGGCTGAGTCTTGGCGCGGTTCCACGGCCCGTGATCGACGATCACCATCGCAGCAATCGTCAAGCCGGCCACGATCAGCGCGATCACGCCGGGATGGCGAAGCGCCGAGGACATGGAGTTTGCGAAGCGATGTGTTGTCATCGAAGGACCCGTGCTGTTTCCTCTCGCGGGTTAACTCAAACGCATCCTGCGAGTTCCGCGCTTCGCTTAAGCAAGTTCCGAGCCACTGCGCGGAACTGATCGTCCCGATACGATCACTTTTTCACGTCCGGGCGCGCATCGCCGACGAAGCTGTCGCGGTTCGGCATTTTGACTGCCGAAAGCGATTTGGCTTCGAGTGTCGCATCGGCTCCCACCAGCCCGTTCAGGTTCAGGATATAGGCGGACACCGCATAGACATCCTCGTCACTCAGCGACTGCGGCGCGTTCTGCGGCATGGCGCGGCGGATATAATCGAACAGCGTCGGCGCATAAGGCCAATAGCTGCCGACGGTCCGGATCGGCTTGGCCGTTGCGATCGTGCCCTGCCCGCCGGCGAGCCGGTCACCCAGGCCGCCTTCGCCTTTATCGCCATGGCACGAAGCACATTGCTGGGCGAACACCTCGCGCCCATGGCTGACCGAACCGCCTCCCTTCGGCAGATTGCTGCCGTCACGTCCGACATCGATATTCCAGCCCGCGATCTCCGCAGCCGTCGCAGGGCGACCGATGCCATAAGGGCTTTGCGCCTGCGCTTCGCTCGCGAAGGCACCCAGCGCGATTGCGACGGCAACGCCGCAGGTCTCACGCCAGCGCATTGGTCACCTCGCCGTCGGCCGCGATGCGCCAGGGCCAGATCGCGTTGTTGTGGTAGAAATAGTTCTCGCCGCGCACCGCGAGCAGCTCCGCCAGCGTCGGCTGCACATAGCCGGTCTCGTCGACGGCACGGCTCTGGATCACGGCCGGCTTGCCGTCCCATTGCCAAGGCAGGCGGAAGCGCGTGAGGGCGCGCGTCAACACCGGCTCCTGCAATCGCGCGTCCTGCCAGCTCTTGCCGTCATCGACCGAAACCTCGACGCGCTTGATCTTGCCATGTCCGCTCCAGGCGATGCCGGTGATCTCGTGGAAGCCGGGCGCGCTCAGGCGATGACCGCCCGAGGGGCGCGTAATGATCGACTTCGCTTCCATGTAGAAGGAAAACTCGCGCGCCGTGCCGTCGGGCAAGAGATCGGTGTATTTCGAGGTCTCTTCGCGCGAATAAGTGGGCTCCGCGGTCACGTGCAGGCGACGCAGCCACTTCACGCTCATATTGCCTTCGAAGCCCGGCAGGAACAGCCGCAAGGGATAGCCCTGCTGCGGACGCAACCGCTCGCCGTTCTGGCTGTAGACCAGAAGGGCGTCCTCGAGGCACTTCTCGATCGGAATGCTGCGCGTCAGCGCGGCGGCGTCAGCGCCTTCGGCGACGACCCATTTGGCGTCCGGTTTCAATCCGGCCTCCTCGAGCACCAGCTTCAGGCTCACGCCGGTCCATTCAGCGCAACTCACCAGACCCACGAGGTCCGATGCCGTCTTGCCATAGGGCTTGGTGTAACCGGGATTGCCGGAGCATTCGAGGAAGTGGATGCGCGACTCCGACGGGAAGCGCCTGAGATCGTCCATCGTGAAGATCAGGGGCCGCTCGACGAGGCCGTGCAGCATCAACCGATGCTGCGCGGGATCGATGGTCGGAACACCGCCATGATGCCGCTCGTAGAACAATCCATTCGGCGTGATGATGCCGTCGAGCTCCTGCAATGGCGTGCGGCTGGAGGCCGATATGTACTGCTTGAGAGTCTTCGAGAAGTTTTTGACGACGCCCTTCTCGAACGGTGACGGCGCGCCATAGGGCTGGGCTCCCATCGGCTCGCCCGGCGCCTTCATCCATTCGGGAATGTTGGGCGGAAGGTTGTCCGTCTCCGCCGCGGCCGACGCACCAGCGCCCAGAACGGCACCGCCCGCCACCGCGGTGCCGCCTTGCAGGAAGCGACGGCGTGATGTTCTCGTGGATTTTCCGGCGGCGTCGATCGTGCTGCTCATTGCGGATCCTCCCGAAGCGCGACCCGCATCAAACCCTCCGCGAAGGGCGTTTGCAATCCGCACATATTTCAAAAACAGGCGATTTCGACCAGGACTGGTCTAGATCAGCCAGCCGCAACAGCCATTCCGTTCTTCGCGATGCAAAACAGCTCTCAGCTGTCACTCGCCCGGTGCGATCGCGTTACTCGGCGTCGGGCGGTCGGTGATCTGCTGTCCGAACAGGCTGCCGATCAGCTCGACCGCAGTGCGCGCGGTGCGGCCGCGCTCGTCCAGGAACGGGTTGAGCTCGACGATGTCGACCGATCCGACCACGCCGGAATCATGAAGCAGCTCCATGATCAGATGCGCCTCGCGATAGGTCGCTCCGCCCGGCACCGTGGTGCCGACCCCCGGCGCCACACACGGATCGAGGAAATCGACATCGAAGCTGACATGGAGCACGCCATCGCACGCCTTGACGCGCTCGATGACGCGCCGGATCAGCACGGCGACGCCGAACTCGTCGATCTGGCGCATGTCGACAACCCTGATCCGGCGTGTGCGCATCAATTCCTTTTCGAGCTTATCGATCGAACGCGCGCCGAACAGGTCCAGCCTGTCGGGATCAATCGAGGCGCGCGGATCATCGCCGAGCAATCCGTCGAGGCCGGGCTCGCCACACAAGAACGCCGCCGACATGCCGTGCATGTTTGCGGTGATCGTCGTCTCGGGCGTGTTGTAATCGGCATGGGCGTCGAGCCAGAGCACGAACAGCTCGCGTCCGCGCTCCTGCCAGTGGCGCGCCATGGCATTCACCGAGCCCATCGACAATGTGTGATCGCCGCCGAGGAAGATCGGCAACGCGCCGGTCTGTGCGATCTCATGGCCTCTGCGGCTCAGCAGGCGCGTCCAGCGCTGGATTTCGCGATAGTGGTTGGCTTTTTCGGGCAGCCTGTCAGCGAGGTCCCTGACCTCCGCCACGGAGAGATCGCCATAATCGACAACTTCGAAATCAAGGCTTTCGAGCAATGCCGCAAGCCCGGCGGTGCGCAGCGCCGCAGGGCCCATCAAGGTGCCACGCTGCGAAGCTCCCATGTCGATGGGCGCGCCGAGCAAGGCGATGCGCCGGCCTTGATCCGTCATGATCCGATCGGTCACGGCAATCTCCTGAGATCAGCAAGCCTTCGCCAGCCTAACAGAGATTCGCATCCGTCGTTTCCCGGGATTACAGGACGAATGGGCTCGCGCGCCCGGGAACAAATTCCCGGACGCCGCGTTTTGTTTACAGGGCCGGCATCCGCCGTTCAAAACGGCGCCTGTCGCGGATAGCCAAAGGTCTCTCGACCCGCTGTTCAAAACGAGCGCACGCGCGGATAGCCAAAGGTGCCGGCCTCCATCTCTTCGCCAATTCCGGAGGTCGCGATCTTGAGCACGGACATACCGCAGCCCAATCCCCCGCCCGGCATGGCCGAGCGTGCCATCGACGGCGCAACCGACGTGTCCCGCACCATTGGCGAGGTGGCAGGCGGCCTGCACGCCGCGGTCGATCGCCTCACTGCCGCAATCGACGAAGCACGAAAACCCGGCCGGCCGCTCGCGACGGTCGCGGCAATCACGCGCGAAGCGCCCCTGGCCAGTCTGTTCGTCGCCTTCCTCTTTGGCGTGGCAGTTGCACGCCGGCGCTAGCGATCGGAGTTGAAGCGGTTCAGGCCGCGCTGACGGCTTCGAGTTCAGCCGGCAGGAATTGCCTCTCGAACGCCTCGGCAGGCATCGGGCGGCCGAAGAAATATCCCTGCCCTTCCTCGCATCCCATGCTGACCAGGAAGTCGGCCGTGGCACGGTTCTCGATGCCTTCCGCCACCACAGTGAGCCCGAGCTGCTTGCTGAGACCGATGGTCGAGCCGACGATCGCGGCGTCGTCGGAATCGGCGAGCAGGTCAAGCACGAACGACCGGTCGATCTTGAGCCCGTCGAGCGGAAACTTCTTCAGATAGCTCAGGCTCGCGTAGCCCGTGCCGAAATCGTCGAACAGGACGCGGACGCCGAGCTGCTGGATCCGCTCGAACATGTCGAGCACGCGGCTTTCGTCATGCAGCAGGATATCCTCCGTAACTTCGAGCTCGAGCAGCGACGGCGTGAGCCCCGTCTCCGCGAGCAGCGCCGCAACGGAATGCGCGAGGTCGCCGGAGTCGAGCTGCGACGGCGAGAGGTTGATCGCGACGCGCACGCTGTTTCCGGACAATTCCCAGGCTCGCGCCTGCCGGCAGGCGGTCTCCATCACCCAGTTCGCGATCCGCTCGGACAGGGGCGAGGTGTTGACCACCGGCATGAATTCCCCGGGCGAGACATAGCCGCGCGCGGGATGCCGCCAGCGGATGAGCGCTTCAGCCCCGAGCAGGCTGCCGTCGACCAGCCGAACCTGTGGCTGGTAGAACAGTTCGAACTCGCCGCGATCCGCGGCAAGCGCCAGTTCGCTCTCCAATGTCAGCCGGTTCTCCAGCTCCTGCCTGATCGCGCTCTCGAAGATCACGTGGCTGCCGCGCCGCGTCATCTTTGCCTTGCTCAGCGCCAGATGACCATTGCCGAGAAGATCATCGGCGTTGTGCCCACCTTCCGGATAAACGGCGACGCCAATGCTGATCCTGACGCGATGTTGGCGCGCGCCCGTTGCGAGCGGCACTTCGAACGCGCGCGCGATCCGCTCGGCAAACTCCACAATCGGCTCGCCAGCCTCCGTGCAATCAAGCGCGATGGCGAACTCGTCGCCGCTGAGCCGGGCGACGACCGCCTTGCCATCGACCTTGGTCCGGAGGCGCTCCGCGACGGCCCGCAGCACGAGGTCGCCGGCCGAATGTCCAAGCATGTCGTTGATCTGCTGGAAGCCGTCGAGCCCGAGCACGAGCAGCGCGACGTCGGACGATCGCCGCTCCGCCGCGGCGATCAGATTGGCGAGGCTCGCATGCAGCATGTTGCGGTTGGCAAGACCGGTCAACGCGTCATGTTCGGCGAGATACCTGACGCGTTCGGCTTCGCGCTTGCGGACCGAGATGTCGCGCAGGATCGCTCCGTACTGGAAGCCGTCCGTGCCCTGCCAGCCCGAAAAGCTCGCTTCGACCGGGAACGTCTCGCCGTTCTTCCGCCGCCCCTGGAACTCGACGACGACGGCACCGCCGGGCACCAACAGCGCCTGGCGCGCAGCATCGCGCATGGCAAAAGCCTTTGCGCCACCGCCGGTGGGCTCCGCACAGAGCGTTTCGAACGGACGTCCGATCATTTCGGTCGGCATGTAACCGAAGATCGCACTGGCGCCCGGATTCCACACCGTGATCCGATGATCCTCGTCGGTGCAGATCAGACCGTCGCCGAGCGACATCGCGATACGATGAAAGCGGCTCTCGGCAATACGTCCCAGGAGACTACGGAAATCGATCTCGTCGAGTGCAATCGCGGTCAGATAGGCAATGATCGCAATGTGAAACAGCGACGTGTCGATGATGAGCGGCCAGCTTGCCTGCACGAGCGCAGCGGCAAGTTCCGCGCCCGCTCCTGCGGCGACGAGGATGGTGACGCGGACGCCCGGTGCGGAACGGCGCCACGAATACATCATCGCCAGGCAGATCAGGCCCAAGCCAATGATCATGCCGGCATCGGACGTCCAGCGCAGCATCCGGTTCTGGAGGATCGATTCCGCCGCGAGCGCCTGGAGGACGGGCCCAGAGACGCTCTTACCGTTTGGAACACTGAACCGGTCGCCCAGTTCGAGGGCAGTAGCACCGACGATGATCTTCTTGTCTCTCAGCTTGTCCAAGGTCGCGGCATCGCCGTGCAGCACGTCAAAATAGGAGACACTTGGGATGGAGGCCGCACGAATGCCGAAATCGATCAGGAAGGGCGGGCGCCGATTGGCATCCTGCCCGGCCAACACGACGGCCATCGACGGCATCACGGCATCGCCAAGCTTCTCTCCGACCGGATAGCGGCGCACGAGCCCGTCGGATTCGATCGCAACATTGACGACGGCCGGCCACGACTGGTTGCTGAACGGCTTCAGTGGACGATTGACGTGAACCGCGCCACCATTCGGCGTCGGCTGCTTGAAGGAGGGTAGGATCGTCGAACCGCCAACCTCCCGAAGCGCGGTGACGAGGGCTTCGTCAGAGGCCGGATCCGATGGTGTGCTGAAATCGACGTCGAAGGCGACGTCCTGTGCCCCCGCCGCCTCGAGCCTGTGCAACAGCTCCGCGTGGAGCCGGCGCGGCCAGGGCCATATCCCGATCTGGTCGATCGAGGGTGCGTCGATGGCCACCACGACGACATTGCCGCTGGCCGTACGCGATTGCCAGGCGAAGCGCAGATCGGTGAGCGCATTGCGGAGCGCGCCGTGCCACCCCGTGGACAGCACGACCGCAAGCGCGATCATGACAAGAATATGCGGCCGATGGCGTTTCACTTTGCTCCCCTGCACCGGCGGTCCCTGCCGCCAGGCGCTCCCCTATACCGACGACACGGTCCTAGCGATGGCCTCTGCCCCAATACCAACCGTAGTGGTGGCCATGATTGCCGTTACCGTTGTTGCCGTTATTCCCGTTTCCGCTGTTCCCGTTACCGTTGTTGCCATTATTGCCGGTGCCGCCGCTTCCGTTGCTGGTCGCGCCAGTCCCGCTGCTTCCGCTCACAGAGCTTCCGCCGGACACATCGCTGGTCGAACCAGCGGTAGTCGCAACGGTCGTCGTCGTATTTGACGACGTCGACGTGGCACTGGCCGCGGGTGCACTGCTGCTCACCGTAACCGCCGTGACGTTGGAGCTGTTGGCGGCCGTGGTCGTCGTGCTCGCCTTCGTATCGCTCCACACCGTCTCCGTCCCGGTGCTGGCGTTCGCGTTGCGCACGTGCCCCGTTGTCACGGCGCCGTGGGCGAGCCCGTTCGTAACCTTGTGGACGTTCAGCTTGACCTCGCCGAGCGAACTGGAGATACGCACGACGCCTTTGGGCGCCTGACCGCCGGCCGCTTGATGCGATTGCGCCGGCGCGCCGGCCGCCTTGGTCCCCTTGTCGATCGGACCGAGCGCATGGATCGCATGGCCACTCGCCGCATTGCGCGGTGCCGACAGGCCCGATTTCGGCACCGGGACTCGCTCGATCGTCGAGGCGCGCGGCTTGCCGTGCTCGATCGGATTGAAGGTGCCGGCACCACTCAGGCTGAGGCCGGGCTTGCCGTGCTCAAAGGAGGTGGCGGCCTGTCCCGGCATGACCTGTGCGATCTGTCCGGACTTGAAGTCGGAGACTTCAACCTGGCCGCGGAGCACGCCGACCTTGGTGCTGCCAGCATTCACGGTGACGCTGAATTGCGTTCCCTTGACCACGGCG
Source organism: Bradyrhizobium sp. 604_D8_N2_3 (assembly GCF_051810765.1). Classification (NCBI taxonomy): domain Bacteria; kingdom Pseudomonadati; phylum Pseudomonadota; class Alphaproteobacteria; order Hyphomicrobiales; family Nitrobacteraceae; genus Bradyrhizobium; species Bradyrhizobium sp. 604_D8_N2_3. The sequence goes on from NZ_JBPWPM010000001.1 coordinate 6,561,838, forward strand.
GCGAGATACGGCGTCTCGACCTCGAAATGCTTGACGTTGCGCTTCTCGACCTCGAGCAGGATCGAACCCGCCTGCTGGATGATGGTGGTCGAGAGCCCTTCCTTCTTCTCGGCCGGCAAACCGACCACCGAGTTCGGGGAGATCAAAATCGATTCCTCGCCGCGGACGAGTAGCACGCGTCCGTTGCGTCCGGTGCGAATGGTATCACCGGCCCTCAGCGTCCCTTCCTGGGTCAATGACACAGGCTGCGCGCCGTTGGCGGCAAGCCAGACCTCACCCGAGGACTTGCTGACTGACCAGACGCCATCGTCCGCGGCAGATGCGAACGAGGCCGTACCCAGAATCAGCGCGGCCACGAAAGCGCACCGCATTCCAACTCTGCCCAGCATCACGATCCTCAGTCCCGCATTACAGCCAGTGCTGAGGCGTATCCGAAATCACTCAAGAGAGAATTAGCGGGAAGCGGCAAGTCCAGTGGCTGCATTAACCATTCATTGACCATAAAAAACTAAGAAAAATCATGCAGCTAACGAACTCTTACCGGCTCCTGGGCACCGCTCCGTTATACTACGGTGAGCGGCTCGCTGCGCGTATTGAGAAGCGGCATCTCCTCGTTGCACTGGTGCTGGCGGCACCGATTTTCACGGGAGTTTCGCAGGCGTTCGCTCAACAGGCGAACCAACCGGGCTTCGATCCGCGGCAGCCCGAGAAATACTTTGAAAACCAAACCGAGCAGGAATCGCTGAGCCGTCCTCCGGTCACGCTGCCGGCGGTCGGCCGGCCCAACACAGGCGGGGATACGAAACCGCAATTCGTGTTGCGCGGGATCGATGTCAGCGGCGCCCAAGCCATTCCCCGCGATCGCATCGCCGCAGCCTATCAGCCCTATCTCGGAAAGAAGGTCTCGCAAGCCGACCTCGCCGCGATCGCCGGCGCGATCAGCGATCTCTACCGCGCAGACGGCTTTCATCTGAGCCGGGCGATCGTGCCGCCGCAGGACATCGCCGACGGCCGCGTCCGGATCCAGGTGATTGAAGGCGCCATCGTGCAGGCCGAGCTGAAAGGCGACGGCGCCGAGCAGTTTGGCGTGAGGCCGATGCTGGGCCCGGTTCTCGCCGAGCAGCCGTCGCGCCTGGCAACGCTCGAACGTCAGCTCTTCCTCATCAATAGCGGGCCGGGCATCCGGATCACCGACACCGCGCTCGAGGAGATCGGCGGTGCCACCGGTCGCTTCCGCCTCATCGTCCATTTGAAGACCTGGCACGTCTTCTCGTCGTTCGGCCTGGATAATCTGGGCTCATCGTCGGTCGGCCCGTGGCAGACCTACGCGACCGGCGCTTTCAACTCCTACCTCACGCCCGGCGATACGCTGGCGGTCAACCTGTCGACCATTGCCAACGATCCGCGTGAGCTTGGCTTCGCGCGATTATCCTATGACGCGCCCGTCGGCGTCGACGGCGTGCGCCTCGGCGCTTCCGTCCTGTACAGCGCGGTCCGGCCGGGTGACGCCCGCCGCCTCGACAGCGACATCACCACGACAGAGGCGTTCGAGCTGCGGGCAAGCACCGTGCCCTTCATGTCGCAATCATCGGCGTTGACGCTGACCTTGGCCGGGACCTCCAGCAACGTGTCCGAGCACGATCTTTACGGCCCCTGGTACAACGACCACATCAGGACCGCGAGCCTGACCGCCGATTACCGGCTCCAGGATCGCTTCGGCGGCACCAATTTCGCGACGCTCACCTACCGCCAGGGTCTCGACATCTTCGGTGCCTCGCATTTCGACGACGATCTGCTCTCGCGCGACGGCGCCGCGTCGAACTTCTCGGTGCTGAACCTCTGGTTCACGCGCTACCAGACCCTCAACGACGTCTGGTCGCTCAAGCTGTCGACCGCCAGCCAGACGGCATCGCGGCCGCTGTTCATTTCGCAGCAGTTCTATCTCGGCGGCGCGGCTTTCGGCCGGGGCTATGGTGCAGCCGAGATCAGCGGCGACAACGGTCTTGCCGGCTCGCTCGAGCTGCGCTTCGACCAGAAGCTCAATTTCCGCTACTGGACCGGCTATCAGCTCTACGCCTTTGGCGACGCCGGCGCAGTCTGGAACGACGGCTACCGCCTGAGCGACGGCCTGTCGCTGACATCGGCCGGAGCCGGCGTGCGGTTCTTTCTGCCGGATGATCTTCAAGCCGATCTCGGCGTAGCCGTCCCCTTGAGCTACCGGGCTCCAGACAACGAGCGCCGCAGCCCACGCTTCCTGTTCACCCTCTCGAGCGCATTCCGGCTCTGCCCCGAACGCGGCAGGGGCGGCTGCCTCTAGCTGCCGCGCTTTGAGCACACCCGGCATGCGGCCCTTTTGCGGCCTTGCTCACAGACTTGCCTAAATTTAATCCCGTAACCTGCTCACGATCGCTCGATCCGGGGGCTTGCAATGACCATTTTCAGTCGAAAGTGATTGGGACGGAACCATGAAGAGGGTGTTTGCAATCCTGGCCTTTCTCTGCGTACTCGGCGTCGGCCAGTATTTCGTGGTCAGCCGGTTCGCGATCCGACATGAGATTTTGACCCTGTTCGATGCCTCGCGCCAACGGCCGATCTCGGTCGAGATCGCGGTGCGGCGCGACTACGAGACCAAGGCCAATCTCGGGCTCTGGAAGCTCCCGCTCGCCATCATCAGCAACGGCAACACCGTCAAGGCGACCGAGTATTCCTTCCTCGCCAACGTGCTCGCGGCGCGCGGTTATCTCGTTGCCAGCATCCAGCAGGACCTGCCGAGCGATCCGCCGTTGATGACCCATGTCGGTCAGCAATATGTCGGGCGGCGCGAGGTCTATATCCGCTGCGAGGCCAACATCCTTTTCGCCCTGGCCGAACTGAAGCGACGGCAGGAAAACACCGACTACGACCACATCACCCTCGTCGGCCATTCCAACGGTGGCGACGTCTCGATGTATGTCGCCCATCAGCACCCGGAGATCGTGTCGAAGGTGATCACGCTCGACAATCTGCGGGTGCCCTTCGTGCTCAGCGACAACCTGAAGATCCTGTCGTTCCGCTCCAAGGATCCGCATTTCCAGACCGACCCGGGCGTGCTGCCGACGCCTGAAGAGGCCAAAGCGCGCGGCATCGACATCGTCCATACCGGTGCTCAGCACACCGAGATGAGCGATCGCGGTCCCGATGCGGTCAAGGAGAAGATCCAGGCGACACTCGACCGCTTCCTGCGTGACAGTGCCAGCAGCTCGCTCGCGCCGGCTGACACCAGAAGCCCGATGATCATGAACCCCGGCGACTACTAGCCGGGCCCCCTTTGCGGCAGATCAAGGCAGCTCCAGGGTGGCGACGATAGGAAGGGCCTCACCATCCCGGAGAGGCACGTGTCGCACTCCATCGAAAGCCTTGATCCGAAACGTCTCGATACGGCACGCCTTGGCCTGCCGGCTGCGAGGACACCGGCATTCGCGCGGCATCTCTATCGTGCGACCCGCAAGCTGCTGAGGTCGATCATCGCCCGCATCGATCTCTCGCAATTTCCAGGATCGTGCTGCGGCTGAGCGCGGCATCACGCAGGATCAATTTGCGGGCACGCGGCGCACACTGGAACTCAGGACTTTCCCTTGCCGGGCTGCATGAAACTGCCGGTCATCTGGCGCATGTGGTCGCCGGCGCTGGTGAACTGGCTGCGCAGGAAGTCGGACTGGATTCGCATCGCTTCCTGAAGGTCGGTGGCATGCACGAGCTTGCGCGCGTGCTCGAACGCCGACTTCATGTTCTGCTCAGTGAACGCGAGCGCCTGCTTGGACACTTCGGTACCCGCTCCGGGAACCGACGTCATCGACTTGGTGGCAGCTTCGAAAAACATGCCGAACGCCTGTTCCGCCTGGTCGATCGTCTTTTCGGCCAGGTCGCGCAGTTCGGCCGGGACTTCGAGCTTCGGTTCGATCATGGTCATACTCCTCCTCCTCCCCGTTTTTCCCAACTGAATACCACACTTGCCGGACCGCATTCCAGCGGCAGCCTGGGGGACAAACGTCGCCCGGCGGTCCGCTCCGGCAGGAAAACGAGGGACGAGGCGTACGGCCGGCGCGCGGCCGGGGTCAGGACAGGGGGTGCTCGGGAAGGGTTTCTTCGGTGCCGAGGTCTTCGACCAGCTTGATGACCTCGAAACGCTGTCGAGGCCCGAGCTTCAGGAACGCACGAAGCAGGCGCAGACTTTCAACGGTGCTGCTTGCAGGCGCGCCGAGCTTGAGGTGCAGTTCAGCCGCGAAATTGAGGTTTTTCATCTCGCACCTATGACAAGCATCAGCCCTCGTGATCACACGTCGAGGTCTCGCTCGAGAACCGAACACCATGACCGGACGCCATGGTGACCCTGAGATCTCGGCCGGGGCACCCGGTGGGTTAACACGCTGAACCATATACTGGCTCAACCGAACAGGTTGCAATTATGTCAAGAAACAACCCTTCCGGCAAGCCCAACCGTCGCCGTAGCGATGCTTCGTCCGCATCGCACCACGGCAATTCCGGATAACAGGAATATGGACCGTCGTCACCCACCTGCGTCAAGAAGCGGCATCACTCACGCACACGGCCTCGGGCGCTGCCAATCGGTGCGGCGTTTCGCCGTGTTTCCGGTGTGAACGAGGCCAGATTAAAGTTTCTTCAGCGTATACACGTAATTGTTGAGTCCGACCTCGGCGGTTGTATCGTCGGCGAAATGAACGTCGAGCCGCGCAGCCGGCCTGCAGCGTCTTGATCCGTCCGCCAGTGAAGCCCCCCTTGAGCTGCTCGGCTTGGACGCGGTTCCCCGTACCGGGTTCATCGGTCCGAAGATATCTCCGCCAATGAACCGTCGTTCAAGGTGGAACGACCAAGCGGTTGCGAAGCGGCCACGCAGACCACGGGCGCCATGGCTGACGGACTTCTCGATTCGGGCGCGCCTCAGCACCAAAGGACGACAGCATGCTTTCCCGCTGCGATCTCATCAAGGGCGGCGCCGTCGCGCTTCTCACTTTCTCGATACAAGGCGCGTGGGCGCAGGAGACCAGGATGAATCTGTTCAAGATCGTCACCATCAAGGACGAAATCGTCGTCGGATTGTCGGCGGAGGAGCTCCAGGCGCTCGGCGGCAATGATGCGAGCGCGGTTGCGCACGCGCTGGCGCAGAAGGGCGATCTCACGGTCTGGCAGTACAACGTGCATCGCGGCCCGAACGGTGAATTGCAACAGGCGCCGACCGCGAAGATCGGGCTCTTGGCCAACGCGTCTCTCCGTGTCGAGCCCTACACGACGCCTTACCAGATCGTGCCGCATCCGTAACAAGCGACCCGGGCGCGCCTGCGGCGAGACCCGCAGGCGCGCCACTACTCTCAACGCTGCTTGGCGCGCCGAGCCCGGCCTTCCGTCGCAAAGCCGTAGATCAGCGCCAGCCGGTCCAGGCATTCGCGAAAGCGCCGCGCGAAATAGTCGTTCCAGCGCTGGGTACGAACAGCGCGCCGCTCCCCGATCTGATCCATGGTCAGCCCCAGCACCAGGACGTCGTGCACCAGCGCGGCGCCGTCGGTACCGAGTTCGCGCTCGACCCGGTTCAGGCGCAGCACAGCCTGGCGCTGGTCCTCGGTAACGGGCTCACGCGAGCGCGTCCCATCGACGTATTCGCGCGTCGGGTCCACCGCCTGGGGCCCGCGCTCCGCCCTCTCCCAGTCGCTCTGAAAGGCGCGCCCGCCGCGATATTGCGCCTCGTCGATCTGGTGATGCGCGTGCAACCGGCCGAGCGGATCGCCGCGGATCGAGCGGACGGCGACGATCTTCTCGCCGGCATCGAGCGCCAGCGGATTGTCGACCTCGACCTCCGCCACCTCGGCATTGAACGGCACCTCGCGCGAGCGCCGATCGTAGATTCCAGTCAATCTGTAGGACTTGTTACGTCGTGCACCTGCCACTCGGATACTCCTCGCAAATTGAATGAATAGCGGTCCCGTCAGGCGGCAGAGATCAGCCTCAGGACGACGGGGCCGGCGGCGCGAGCGGACGCAGCCTCAGACCTTCGCGTCAGGCAGGCATGCGGCGTGCAATAGCTCGAGCCCGGCTGGCGCGGATGGCCGCAGAAGGCGATCCCCTCCCCGTCCTTGTCGCCACCATAGGGATAGCGGCAGTCGTCGCGCCCGAGTTCGCCCAGCGCGACCAAGCGGGGCTGGACGCCGACACAGCGCAACTTGACACGCGCGGGCTTCATTGCGGATTTCGGTGGCAAGTTCAGGTTCGGCACCGCCGCACGGGGCGGCCCGATGAGACAGGCTCCTGACGGCAAGGACGGCACGATCGATGGACTCGTCATCCGCGCCGGTGCCGCGAGTCCAAGCCGCTTGGCGCGGCCGGCCACCGCGTTGCGTGTGTAAGCCGTTCCAAACCTTCCGTTTATCTGTCTTCCGATCTCCGCATAAGACATCCCCTTGAGAAAATAGTCGCGAAGCGCGTCGGAGTGCTCCGACGGCCAATGACCCGGTTCCATGCTGCTGTCCTGTGATGCGCCTCCTCCGATCGTTCGATCGCGAGGCGGAGCGTACATTCCGTTATTCCGAAGCAACTGTCAAGCGACAATTCTGATATTCATAATTGCATCAATTCCGAATTTCGGATTACAAGAGGCGGGACGATGGGCAATCGAGGGAATCACCATGTTGGACGTTGCAATGATCGAGCGGGGCCTGGAGAAGACGGGCAAAAGCAAGGGCGGCCTGGCGGCGGCCATGGGCGTGCGGCCCGGCGCGGTGTCGGAGATCCTGGGCGGCGAGCGCCTGGTGAAGGCGTCCGAAATCATTCCGATCATGGAATATCTTGAGCTCAATCTCGCGCCGATCATGGGCCGCGTCGGGGCCGGCGCTGTGATCGAGCCCGATTATGAACAGGTTCCCCCGGAAGGCCTCGGCGATATCGCGCTGCCGTTCCCGATCATGGAAGAGACCGTCGCCTTCGAGATCGTTGGCGATTCGATGCTGCCCAAATACGAGAGCGGCGACGTGATCGTCGTCTACAAGGACCAGCGTCATCCGCTGTCGAGCTTCTACGGTGAAGAGGCCGTGGTCCGGCTCAAGACCGGTGAACGCTATTTGAAGACCATCGAACGCGGGAAAACTCCCTCCGTCGTCAATCTCAACAGCTTCAACGCCAAGCCGATCGTCGGCGTCAAGCTCGAGTGGGTCGGCGAGATCTGCCTGTCCATGCCCAAGGGTCAACTCGAGCGGCTGCGCGCCAAGTCGGCACGCCCTCGCAAGAAGAGCAAATAAAGGTCGATTTCCGATTTCTGGAAATCACCCTTGACTTAATTCTGTTTTTCGGAAATACTCTGCCGCGCTCCCGGCTACGGGGCGCGGCAGGATCGTTTCATGCAGTATTTCGTCGTGATGATCGACTATGGGCGGCGCGGACGCGAGGCGGTCGTCGATCCCGAAATCACGAGGCGCGAGGTCATCTCCCGCGTCGCTTCGGGTGAATATCGAAACATCTCGTTCATCCACGAAATCGCGGAGAATGCGGTGGAGGACGTGACCGAGGCGATCCTGACCGAGGCCGCCCTCCCCCAGGTTCCGCCTGAAGAAGTCGACCTCCAGGCCATCCGCCTCGATCACGCCCGCGACCTGCGCAAGCACGAGAAGACGTGACGCAGGCCCAAGCGGCCTGCGTCACTCCACTGCCCGGCCGGAGATCACACCGTGAGAACGGTTGATCCCGTGGTCTTGCGCGCGGCGAGATCGGCATGCGCCTTGGCGGCATCCTTCAGCGGGTACGTCTGGTGCACCTCGATCTTGACCGCGCCGGACTTCACAACGTCGAACAGCTCGTTCGCCATCGCGACCAGGGCCTCGCGCTTGGCAGCGTAGGTGAACAGCGTTGGACGGGTGACGTAGAGCGAGCCCTTCTGCGCGAGCAGGCCGAGATTGAGCGGCTCGACAGCGCCGGAGGACGCACCGAACAGCGCGGCAACACCGAGCGGCGCAAGACAATCCAGCGACTTCAGGAACGTGTCCTTGCCGACGGAATCATAGACCACCGGCACCTTCTTGCCGCCCGTGATCTCGTCCACGCGCTTCACGAAATCCTCGCGCGTATAGATGATCACATGATCGCAGCCATGTGCCTTGGCGAGCTTTGCCTTCTCGTCGCTGCTGACGGTGCCGATCACTGTCGCGCCGAGATGTTTTGCCCACTGGCTCAAGATGAGACCAACGCCGCCGGCCGCGGCGTGGAGCAGGATCGTGTCGCCGGCCTTCACGCGATAGGTCTGCCGGATCAGATATTGCGTGGTGAGGCCCTTCAGCATCATGGCCGCCGCGGTCTTGTCATCGACACCGTCGGGCAGCTTCAACAGCCGGTCTGCCGGGATCAGCCGCGCCTCGGAATAGGCACCGAGCGGCGAGGCGCCGTAGGCAACGCGATCGCCGGGCTTCAGATCGGTAACGCCGGCCCCGACCTCCTCGACAATTCCGGCCGCCTCGCTGCCGAGACCGCTCGGCAATTGTACCGGATACACACCGGAGCGATTGTAGATGTCGACGAAGTTGAGGCCGACCGCCGTGTGGCGAATGCGCGCCTCGCCCGGCCCGGGCTTGCCGACACTGACTTCCTCCCAGACCAGGACTTCAGGACCGCCGGTCTTGTGAAAGCGAATGGCATGCGTCATGGGCGTTGCTCCCTTATAGTTGCAGTGAAGGTCCGTGGAAAACGGATCGGCCTGTGAAATAGGAATTCGGTCGGCCCGTTACAGTACAGAGACGTAACAAGAATGTCACAGCGAACGACAAACGCCTGCCGTTCCGCCTCTGTTCGAAAGAGTTGATGACGGCACCGGCGCGTTCCGGCAGTAGCCTTTTCGCGGGGTTTGGTGGTCGCCTGCGAAGGAGAGCCGAGATGCCAGCTTATGTACAGCATCATCAGGACATCGAAATCGCGCCTGTAATTTGTCCCGCCTGCATGGGGTTCCTGCCGATGTACGTCCGCGAGGTCGAACCGCATTGGGGCCTTGCCAGGATCGACTTCGTCTATGAATGCGCGGACTGCGGCGCGGAAGTCCGGCAGACCATGCGCAAGCCGGAGCTGCGGCACTGACCGCACGATCAGCCATCGCTTAAGTATTTGCGCTGAACGGAAAAAGCGACGTTCTGCGCGGGTCAGGCCGTCCCAAACGAGGCTTGTTCTTTGCCGGGAACGCAGGCAGAACAAGCCTCAAGCAAGACCTTTGGGAGCGCCCTTTCGTGGCTGAACAGAAGGCCTCGACCTCGATCGAGGCAGTGGAGAGCGGCCTCGCCGCGCAGGGCTATATCGCGAGCCGGCAGATCGCGACCGCCGTCTATTTGTCGCAGCAGATCGAGAAACCGATTCTGGTCGAAGGCCCCGCGGGCGTCGGCAAGACCGAGCTTGCCAAGGCCATTGCTGCCTGGCGCGGCATGAAGATGATCCGCCTGCAATGCTACGAGGGCCTCGACGAGGCCAAGGCGCTCTACGAGTGGAAATACGCAAAACAGCTTCTCTACACCCAGATCCTCAAGGACAAGCTCGGCGAAGTCCTCGGCGGTGCGCAGACGCTGCATGACGCACTCAATCAGCTCCACGATTTCGGCGACGTGTTCTTCTCCAAGGAGTTCGTCGAGCCGCGCCCTCTGCTGCAGGCGCTGGAGCAGCCTGGCGGCTGCGTGCTGCTGATCGACGAGATCGACAAGTCCGACGCTGAATTCGAATCGCTGCTGCTGGAAATCCTCTCCGATTTCCAGGTCACGATCCCGGAGCTCGGCACGGTCGCGGCGATCACGCCGCCGACGGTGATCCTCACCTCGAACAGCGAGCGTGACCTCGGCGACGCCCTGAAGCGGCGCTGCCTGCATCTGCATATCGGCTTCCCCGAGCAGCGGCTCGAAGAACGCATCGTCGAGAGCCGCGTCTCCGGCATCTCGCAGGCGCTGCGCCGGCAGATGGTCGGCTTCATCCACGAGATCCGCTCGCTCGACCTGAAGAAACTGCCTTCGGTCAGTGAGACCATCGACTGGGCGCGCGTTCTGGTTCTACTTCAGGCCACGGAGCTAGACACCGATATCGTCAAGGACACACTCAACGTGCTCCTGAAATACGAGGCCGACATCGAGGCAGCAACGCCGCAAGTTACGACCTTCATTGCCAAGGCGGCACGGTCCAACGTCTTCGGTTGACGCCGATGCGCGAGAATCTCCATCGTTTCTTTCGAGCGGCGCGCGGTGCCGGCGTGCATGTCTCGCCCGCCGAAAGCATCGATGCGATGCGCGCGGTCAACCAGGTCGGCTTTTCCGACCGGGCCATCCTGCGCGATGCGCTGCTCCTGACGCTCGCCAAGTCGCAGGACGAGAAGCTCGCCCTCGGCGACTGCTTTGATCTCTTCTTCAGCCAACCAGAGCCGCGGCAGGATCAACCCGAGGCCGACGACAACGACGACGCATCGCAGGACGCGGATCAAACCCCCTCACCCGGCTCGGCCAGTGAAGCAGGCGAAGGCCAGCCTTCCGAAGGATTAGGCCCGCTTGCGCAGATGCTGCTGTCGCAGGATCGCAACGCGATCGCAGCCGCGATCGCCAGCGCTTCCGGCGCGGCTTCGCTGTCCGACATCCGCTATTCGACTCAGCGCGGGATCTTTTCCAGCCGCATCCTCGACGCCATGGGCCTTCAGCGCCTGCGCGACGATCTCGACGCGCTCACCGCGACCAATCCGTCGCTGGCCGAGCGTCTGCGCGGCGCGCTGGACGCGTTGCGAGAAGCAGTCCGCGACACCGTCTCGCAAGGCCTTGCGCTCTATGCCCGCGAGGAGGCCGAAAACCTCCGCAACGAGATCCTGCGCAACGCGCCTCTCGCCCGCATCGAGCGGCGCCAGGTCGCGGAGATGCGCGCTCTCATCCGCCAGATCGCGCGGCGCCTGCGCGAGCGCTACTCGAAGCCGCGCAAGCGTCAGCGCCGCGGCCATCTCGACGTCCGCCGCACACTGCGCCGCAACGCGGCATGGGGCGGCGTGCCCTTCCTCACCGCGTGGAAGCGCAAGCACCGCGACCGGCCGAAGATCGTCGCAATCTGCGACGTCTCAGGCTCGGTCGCGCAGGTCTCCGATTTCTTCCTGCTCCTGATCCACTCGCTGCACGAGGTGGTCGACGACGTCCACTCCTTCGCCTTCTCCTCGCATCTGATCGAGGTCAGCGAGATCCTGGAGAAGAAGTCGCCGGAAGAGGCGATGGCCGAGATCATGTCCAAGGTCGGCTTCGGCTCATCCGACTACGGCTCTTCGCTCGTCGATTTCGAGAAGGAGTTTATGAGCACGCTGACGCCGCAGACCACGGTGATCGTGCTCGGTGACGCCCGCAGCAACAATCTCGACCCGCGCGCCGACATCCTGCGCCGCATCTCCGAACGCTCGAAGCGCGTGGTCTGGCTCAATCCCGAAGGACGGCTCGCCTGGGGCTTCGGTGATTCCGAGATGCCGCGCTACGCGACCTTCTGCACTGTCGTGCGCCAATGCGCCACCGCACAGCAGCTCGAACGCGCCGTGTCCGACATCGTGGCGACTTATCAGTAGACGGCAATCACGTCCGCCGCTGGCGTCAGGCGGCAGTCAGCTCGGCCTGGACGAGGTTGCACTCCCGAAAGTGATGCGCAATTTCGTCGAGCGCGCGCTGCTCCCATTCCTGGGCCTGCGCGAGCCAGAACGCCCGTCGCTCCGAATCCAGCGCGGCGCGCTCTCGGCAGAGGAATTCCTGACTGCGAATTGCCATCAGCCTGTTCATGCACTCACACTCCTGTCGTGTGAAGCCAATCCCCTGCGAATCAACGTAGCAGAGTCCAGTCAGAGTCCAATCGCCCTCGCTTCACGATTTCTGTGCATATCGCGACGCGCAATGGGACAGTGATGCTTCCCGTGCACTGCGGTAACTCTCGCAGCACGATCAAGCGCACATCATCAATTAGTGATCGGAGACCGGGACGATTTTCGTGCGCGAACGATCTTAACTGTTGTGGCGCAATGAAGTGCGGCAATTCGTGAAGAGAGGTTCTAAACAGCTTACCGAATTCCCGACTCATTGTCGTCGCACGGTGTTCATGCGGCGCCGCTAACAGGGGCTCGCGAACTTGGACTATCGCTTGAGGCAACATGAGCAACGACATCGACTTCGATCTTTCGCCGGACCAATGGGAAGCGCTGAAAGCGCTTCGCAACCCCGTGTCGAATGGTCGCCTCTCGAAGGCCTATCTCGTCGAAGGTCTCGTCAAGCTCGGTCTCGTTGTTGTCAGTGACGGCGTACCTTCGATGACGCCGACGGGACGCAAGGTGCTGGTGCGCGGATCGTGCCGGCTACTGGATCTCGTGGCGTGACGAGACTGTCCGCGCGCAACAGCTCTGCATGATCGCCTGAAAATTGTCTTTTGCGTTCCCGCTGACGGCGTGTCGCGGGGATGACCTCAACCCGCCAACGTAACGATCAAAGGTCCATTTCGGGTTGCGATAACCGTGTGCTCGTACTGAACGGTTGGCGCCTCGGGGTTGCTGTAGAGCGTCCAAGGATCATCATCACCGTTCTCGGCCCACTCCGCGCCGAGCGACAGGAATGGCTCGACGGTGAACACCAAACCATCGCTCATGATGCGGCGCTCGGAGCGATCGGGCCATGTCGCGATCTCCGTCGGCTCCTCGTGGAGCGACAAGCCGACACCGTGACTGGCTAGGTTCTTGACGAGCATGTAGCCGTTTTTCCGCGCAAACGTCCCGATGGCCTGACCGATGCCGGCAATCGGTTTGCCGGCTCCGACCTGCCGCAGGCCCGTCCACATCGCCCGCCGACCATCCCTGCAAAGACGCTCGATCGAACGGGTCACGGGCGGAACGGCGAACGAGGCTCCCGTATCGGCAAAGAAGCCGCTCTTCTCGGCCGAGACGTCGATGTTGACGAGGTCGCCACGCTCGATCCGCCGGGCACCCGGGATGCCATGAGCGATCTCTTCGTTCACGCTGATGCAGGTTGCGCCAGGAAAGGCATAGGCCAGTTCCGGCGCCGAACGCGCTCCGGCGGCCTCAAGGAGCTCTCGTCCGATCCGGTCGAGTTCCGCGGTGGTCATGCCGGGCTCGAGGGCCTTCCCCATCGCCTCAAGGGCATTGGCGACGATACGCCCGACCTCTTTCAGGCAGATCAGATCGTTCTCATTCGAGATTGTCATATCAAGCTCTTGCGAAAGCCGGGACATAGCTGTTGCGATGCCGACTTGCAAACGGAAGAGCGCGCACAAGAATCCCGGATTATGCGGCGCCCTGGATCACTTCCAAGACCAGGCCGCGACAATCTGGCACGGTTGTTGCTCCTTTTTGACGTCCAAGACGCGTCAAACCGGGGGAGTCCACCATGTCGACCATCACCGCGGCACCTACCGCCGAGCCGAAGCCGCTCTACACCTCGCTGTTCGTCCAGGTCCTCGCCGCGCTGGTGCTTGGCGTCATCCTGGGGATGGCCGTTCCGGACTTCGCCATCGGGCTCAAGATCCTCAGCGACGCCTTCCTGAAGCTGATCTCGATGATCGTAGCCCCGATCGTGTTCTGCGTCGTCGTGCACGGCATTGCCGGTGCCGGCGACCTCAAGAAGGTCGGCCGGGTCGGCGTCAAGGCGCTGGTCTATTTCGAGGTGATGACGACGGTCGCCCTCGTGGTCGGTCTGCTGCTCGCCTATCTCTTCGGTCCCGGCCACGGCATGAACATCGATCCCTCGACGCTCGACGCCAAGGCGCTCAACACCTATGCCGACAACGCCCACAAGCTGTCCGGCGGCGGCATCGGCGCCTTCCTGATGAACGTGATCCCCAGCACCTCCTTCGATGCGCTGTCGCGCAACGACGTGCTCCAGGTGCTGTTCTTCGCGGTCCTGTTCGGTGTCGGCCTTGCGCTCGTCGGCGGCGAGAAGGGCGCGCTGGTCACATCGATCATCGACGCGGCCTCCACCGTGCTGTTTCGGGTCATGGGGCTGATCGTGCGGGTCGCGCCGCTCGGCGTGCTCGGCGCGGTCGCCTATACCGTCGGCAAATACGGTGTCGGCTCGCTGAAGCAGCTCGTTTCGCTGGTGATGCTGTTCTACGTCTCGGTCGGCATCTTCGTGCTGGGCGTGCTCGGCGGCGTGATGGCGCTCGCCGGAATCAACATCCTCAAATTCCTCGCTTACCTGCGCGAAGAGTTGACCATTGTGCTGGCGACCGCGTCCTCCGATGCCGTGCTGCCGCAGATCATGAAGAAACTGGAGCGGATGGGCGTGAAGGATTCCGTCGTCGGCCTCGTCATCCCGACCGGCTATTCCTTCAACCTCGACGCTTTCTCGATCTACCTGACGCTCGCCGTCGTCTTCATCGCGCAGGCGACCAACACGCCGCTGTCCTTCGGCGACCTTCTGCTGGTGCTCGGCGTCTCGCTGATCACGTCGAAGGGCGCGCACGGCGTGCCGGGCTCGGCGATCGTGATCCTGGCCGCGACGCTCAACGCGGTGCCGAGCATTCCCGCCATCGGCCTCGTGCTGGTGCTGTCGGTCGATTGGTTCATCGGCATGGCCCGCGCGGTCGGCAACCTCGTCGGCAATTGCGTGGCGACGGTGGTGGTGGCCGCCTGGGAAGGCGATCTCGACCGCGCCAAGGCGGCCAAGGTGCTGGAGGGCGGCGAACTGGTGGACGTGACCGCGGGATAGGCCGCGGATCAATCATTCCACTGGAGGAGCGGCGTTCCATACGCCCTCCTCCAGACCGACAGGAAGCGCGGAAACCAGGAGTGCGCCACGGCGCCCTTATAGGCCCAGGTGCGATACTTGAGCCCCTGCTCCGAGATCAGCTCCTGATAGCCGCCATGGACCTCGGTCGCGGTCCGAATGTCCTTCAATATCCCCTGCGCGCAAGCCCGATAGGTATCGCTCCCTGAGGCTTCATCAAAATCCAGCATCCGATCCGCGAATTCGACATTGAATGTCGGCCACGACGAGCGCCCCTGATAGGCCGGCGCCGCGATCTTGTGGATCATCTTGTTCCGTGGATTATCCGCGGACACCAGGAAGTGGAACGTGCTGGGGATGCGAAAGCGCGGCTCGGCGATGATCAGATCCGTCGTAGCCGCAAACAGCGCCCGCTCGCTGACATCGTTCATGTCCCAGAAGCCGCGATGCACGCTGACGAAATCCAAGGCCACCAAGGACACCGGTGCGCCCGCCGGGCCGTCAAGCGAATGCCTGATATGGCCGTCCTTGCCGAACAAACGGAGCAGATCTCGCTTGTACTGCGCAAGGTCGCGACCGAGCAGCCGCTTCAGTTCGTTCTCGTCGACGATCCCGAGCTGCACGCCCCACACAAACGTCGTGTAAACGCAGGCGTTGGTGACGAAGCGCCTGCGCTCGGCCCGCGTATCCGTTGCCGCAGAGCGAGGCCCGCCGGCATCGCACAGCAGATATCTGGTGCCATCAGTGTCAAATGGCTCCAGTTCGCTCGCAAGCCGGAGGATCGCGCGCTTCAGGTCTGCGCCATACTCGGCCAGCAACAGGCGGCCGGCATGTGCGCATTGCGACATCGCCAGATAGGAAGACGCTCTCTCGTCGGCACCTATCATCTGCTGGAGACCGGCGAGAATGCCGAGCAGCGTGTCCGAGGGGCGCGAGAAATAATTCACGCCGAGGTACCGCCCGCGTCCCGCAGGAACGATGGTCGTCGTGACCACGTCGGCGCGAACCGCCTGCAGCAAGAGGCGAACGCTCTTTTCGAGCAGGCGCGCCCGGCGCACTGCGTCTTGCGAATCCATGATGGTTTCGGGATCGAGAACGTCGGGATAAAACCAGGCGAAGTCGCGCGGGTAATAGGCGGAAGCATGTGGCGCCCCCGTGACGAGGAAGGCCTCGGTCACTGAAAAGGCGCTGTCCATCGAGTGCCGGTAGAGATCCTCGATGTCCGACAACGCATGATGCGATTGTCTCAGGAAGCGATCACCGAGAAAATTGAACGCCTGAAGCGCGTTGGCGACGAAGGTCGCAGCCATCCCCTGGTAGAACCGGTTTTCACGATGCGATGGAAAAGAGATGTCGCTGTTCATATGCGTCAATCGGCTGATGTCTCGTGACTCCGTGATGGCGGTCACCATTTTAAACATGACTGATTCGTATCTCTACCCGGTGACTTGCGGGCTTCGGGCTATCAGTTCGCGCCGGCACGGCCCTCCTGCGGCCTGAAATTCTCGATCACCCGCAGCAGCACGCGCGCGCCCGCGTTGGCATCGGCGAGCTCGACGTGCTCGTCCGGGTGGTGGCTGATGCCGCCGCGGCAGCGGACGAAGATCATGCCGACATCGGCGATATCGATCATCGCCATGCCGTCGTGCCCTGCCCCGCTCGGCAGCTCGAACACCGACGCGCCTTCGGCGGCGATCGCCTGCGCGATCTGGTCCTTCAGCCAGGGTGCGCAAGGCGCGGTGCGGTTCTCGTGAGTGACGTCGAGCTGAAGCGCCAATTGCCGGCGCTTGGCGATGGCCTCGATTTGCCGGACGACGTCGGCGACTGCGCGCTTGCGATGCATGTCGGTCGGTGCCCGCATGTCGATGGTGAACGACACTTCGCCCGGGATGACATTGGTCGCGCCGGGCCTCGCCTGGACATAGCCGACGGTGCCGACCAGCCCGTCCGCGTCGGTGCGGCAAAACTGCTCGATCGCGCCGATGCATTCGGCCGCGCCGGCGAGTGCATCGCGGCGCAGCGCCATCGGCACGGTGCCGGCGTGGCCGGCCATGCCGGTCAGCCGCGCAGCGAGCCGTGTCGCGCCCGCAATCGCAGTGACGACCCCGACGGGCAGGTTCTGGGCTTCCAGCACCGGGCCCTGCTCGATGTGCAATTCGAGATAGGCGAGCAGCTCGCGCCGTGCCCGCGCGGCCGCGCCGATGTGATCGGGATCGAGGCCGAACGCGACGAGCGCATCGCGCATCGACACGCCGTCGCGGTCGCGCGTGTTCAGGACGCTCTCGTCGAAGGTGCCCGCCACGGCACGGCTTCCGAGCAGCGTCGAGGCGAAGCGCACACCCTCTTCGTCGGCAAAGCCGATCACCTCGATCGCGAACGGCAGGCGCTTGCCGCGACGGTTGAGATCGGCGACGCAGGCGATCGCCGTGATCACCCCCAGCGGCCCGTCCCATTTGCCGGCATCGCGCACCGTGTCGTAGTGCGAGCCGAGCATCAGGCAGGGCGCCCCCGCCTGCTCGCCTTCGTAGCGTCCGCAGACATTCCCGATCGCATCGAGATGCGCGCTCATGCCGGCTTCGCGCATCCAGCTCAGGATGAGGTCAGCGGCCTTGCGCAGCTCGCTGGTGAGATAGATGCGGGTGAGCTTGTCGCCGTCTTCCGAGATCGCGGCGAGCTCGTCGATCCGTCGCACGATCTCCTCGCCGAGCGATGCATTCTGAACGGCGTTACCAGCAACCATCTCGACGAGCTTCCCATCTCTTGGGACCGCGGCGGCGGTCCTGGCGGCGATCGATACAAGTTCGGTGCCAGCAAAAAATCACGACCGCGGTCCCGATCCGCGCGTGGGTAGCATGAATGCGGGTTGCCGGCAGTTCGTAGCTCCCGCCATGCACACACACGACCTGGCCTGCCTGCTCAACTCGATTGCATACAACTTCTATATTTTGCTCAAAAGTTAATCTGCCAGCTTGCTCGGCAGGATTCTGAAAATTTGTAAACACGATATTTTTCAATGGCTTCAGATCAATTGACCACGCGGTGGCCTCTGGCACGAAGCTTGCGACATCTATCCCCAGGCTCCGCCAGACCGGCGCGGCCGCGAGATTAAGGCGGGACATCCGCCAAGGGGAGCGAGCAATGGATTTCGGCAAGATTTCACGACGTTATTTGTTGCAGGGCGGCGCGGCCCTGACCCTCGGTGCGGCAGCGGGCGTCCGTCCCGCCTTCGCGGCCGATACCACCATCGGCTTCATCTATGTCGGCTCGCGTGACGACTACGGCTACAACCAGGCGCATGCGCAGGGCGCGGCGGCACTGAAGAAAATTCCGGGGCTGAAGGTCGTCGAGGAAGAGAAGGTGCCGGAGACCGACGCGGTCGAGAAGACGATCGAGTCCATGATCAACCTCGACGGCGCTACCCTGCTCTTCCCGACCTCGTTCGGCTACTACAACCCGCACATGATCAAGATGGCCACCAAGTTCCCGAAGCTGCGCTTCGAGCACTGCGGCGGCCTGTGGAGCGACAAGGATCCGAAGAACGCCGGCAGCTATTTTGGCTATATCGACGAGGCCCAGTACATTTCGGGCATCGTCGCCGGCTACACCTCCAAGAGCGGCAAGCTCGGCTTCGTTGCCGCCAAGCCGATCCCGCAGGTGCTGCGCAACATCAACGCCTTCGCGCTCGGCGCCAGGCTCGCCAACCCTAAGGCCACCACGCAGGTTATTTTCACGGGCGATTGGTCGATGCCGGTCAAGGAGGCCGAAGCCACCAACAGCCTGATCGATCAGGGCGTCGACGTACTCACCTGCCACGTCGACGGCCCGAAGACCATGGTGGAGAACGCGGCGCGGCGCGGCTCCTTCGTCTGCGGCTATCACACCAACCAGTCGCCGCTGGCGCCGAAGGCGTATCTCACCGGCGCCGAGTGGAATTGGGAAGCGCTCTATCCGAAGTTCGTCAAGATGATCGCCGCCGGCGAAAGCATCCCGAACTTCTATCGCGGCGGACTCAAGGAAGAGATCGTCAAGACCTCGCCCTACGGTGAGGCAGTCGCCGCCGAGGCGCGCAAGCACGCCGACGAGGTCAAGGCCAAATTCCTGTCGGCGGAGGGCTACGCCATCTTCAAGGGCGGGCTGGTCGACAACAAGGGCAAGACGGTGATCGCGGCCGGCACCGATCGCGGCCAGAAGGATCCTGAGCTGGAGAAGATGGACTACCTGGTCGAAGGCGTGATCGGAGCGACTTCGTGACAACGGAAGCCGCGGATTCCACTGAAGCGGCCGGGACAATTGCCTCGGCCGCCGGTCCCGGCTTTCTTCAGCGCCACGGCGCGACAATCGAATACATCCTGATCCCGGGTGCGGCGCTGGCCGGCGCGCTCGTGGTCTTCGGCATCTTCGTCGCGATGTTCGGCAAGAACCCGCTCGATCTCTATTTTTATATGTACTACGGCGCCTTCGGCACCTGGTTCTCCTGGCAGAATACGTTGACGCGTGCCGCGCCGCTGATCCTCACCGCGCTCTGCACCGCACTGCCGGCACAGCTCGGCATGGTCATCATCGGCGGCGAAGGCGCGCTCCTGATCGGCGCGCTGTCGGCGACCAGCGCCGCGCTAGCGCTTCAGGGCATGCCGCCGCTCGTCGTCCAAATTGCCATGGTTATCGGCGGCGTGATCGGGGGCGGCCTGTGGATCATGCTGTCCGGCGCGCTGCGCCAGTATCGCGGCGTCAACGAGACCATCTCGAGCCTGCTGCTCGTCTACATCGCGCTCGCGATCCTCAACCATCTCGTTGAGGGGCTGATGCGCGATCCCGCCAGCCTCAACAAGCCGTCGACGCGCGAGATCGGCGCCGCCAACATGATCGGCAGCATTCCCGGCACCGACGTGCATTGGGGCCTCGTCTTCGGCCTGATCGCCGCGATCGCCGCCTACATCCTGATCTATCACACCGTGTTCGGCTTCGCCGCGCGCGTCGCCGGCGGCAACATCCGCGCCGCAAAGATCGTCGGTCTCGGCGTCAGCAAGCTGATCCTGACCGTCTGCTTCCTCGCCGGCGGCGCCGCGGGCCTTGCCGGCATGGTCGAGGTCGCCGCGGTGCAGGGACGCACCAACGCCAACCTTGCGGCGGGCTACGGCTTCACCGGCATCCTCGTCGCGTTCCTCGCCCGGCAGAATCCCCTCGCGATCATTCCCGTCGCGATCCTGCTCGGTGGCATCAGCGCCAGCGGCGGCCTGCTGCAGCGCCGCCTCGGATTGCCCGACGCATCCGTTCTGGTGCTTCAGGGCATCATCTTCGTCTTCGTGCTGGCCAGCGACGCGCTTTACGGCCGCATTGGATTTTTGAAGGGAAAATCCTGAGATGGCAGACGGATCGATCGGACTCTGGACTGTCCCCCTTGCCGTGCTGGGCGGCGCCATCCGCGTCTCGACGCCGTTCCTGTTCGTGAGTCTCGGCGAATGCATCACCGAGCGCTCCGGCCGCATCAATCTCGGCCTCGAGGGCACGCTGGTGATGGGCGCGATGAGTGCCTACGGCATCTCGTATCTCACGGGATCCCCCTGGCTTGGCGTGCTCGCCGCCGGCATTACAGGTGCACTGCTGGGCGCATTGCACGCCGGTATCTGCTCGCTGCCGCGCGTCAACGATATCGCGGTCGGCATCGCGCTGATGCTGCTCGGCACCGGCCTTGCCTTCTATCTCGGCAAGCCGCTGATCGAGCCCACCGCGCCGCGCCTGCCCGCGATCGATTTTGGCTGGTGGAGCGACGTCCCGCAGGTTCGCGCCGCGCTGCGCGTCAACGTCCTGTTCCTGATCGGCGTCGCGCTCGCGCCGATCCTCTATTGGGCCTTCCGCACCACGCGCTGGGGCCTTTTGATCCGCACCGCCGGCGAGAGCTCCGACGCAGCGCGCGCGATGGGCCATTCCGTGTTGCTGATCCGCCTGCGCGCGACCATGGTCGGCGGCTTCCTTGCCGGCATCGGCGGCTCGTTCCTGTCGCTGTTCTATCCCGGAAGCTGGAACGAGGGCCTCTCCTCAGGCCAGGGCATCACGGCCGTGGCCCTCGTGATCTTCGCGCGCTGGGATCCTCTGCTCTGCCTGTGGGCCTCGCTCGCCTTCGGCGGTGCCGCGGCCCTGGGCCCTGCACTGCAATCGGTCGGCGTCACCTCCGGCTATCACCTCTTCAACGCCGCCCCCTACATCCTGACGCTGGCGATCATGATCATCACCTGCTCGCCGAAACGCACACTGACCGGAGCCCCGGCCGAATTGTCGATCACCCGTTAGAGAACGAAATCATGCCCGAGCGCTATATCAAGTCCGAGCCCTACGCGTGGCCCTACAATGGCGATCTCCGCCCCCAAAACACCGCGCTCGTCATCATCGACATGCAGACCGATTTCTGCGGCATCGGCGGCTATGTCGACAAGATGGGCTACGACCTCTCGCTGACGCGGGCGCCGATCGAGCCGATCAAGAAGCTGCTCGCGGCCATGCGCGCCCAAGGCTTTCACATCATCCATACCCGCGAGGGCCATCGCCCCGATCTCTCCGACCTTCCCGCCAACAAGCGCTGGCGCTCGCGCCAGATCGGCGCCGGCATCGGCGATCCTGGTCCCTGCGGCCGTATCCTGGTGCGCGGCGAGCCGGGCTGGGACATCATCGAAGAGCTCGCACCACTGCCGGGCGAGCCCATCATCGACAAGCCCGGCAAGGGCTCGTTCTGCGCCACCGACCTGGAGCTGATCCTGCGCGTGCGCGGCATCGAGAATATCGTGCTGACCGGGATCACCACCGACGTCTGCGTCCACACCACCATGCGCGAGGCCAACGACCGCGGCTTCGAATGCGTCCTGCTGCACGATTGCTGCGGCGCGACCGACAAGAGCAATCACGATCATGCCCTGAAGATGATCAAGATGCAGGGCGGCGTGTTCGGCGCGGTCTCGACGTCCGACGCCTTCATCGGAGCTATTTCGTGATCATCGGCGAATCGCCGCCGCCAGCAGGCGCCTTCGGCGTCGACGCAATCGCCATGACCATGCGCTTCGGCGACTTCCTCGCGCTCGACAATGTCGAGCTGAAGGTGCGGCCGGGCTCGTTCCACGCGCTCCTCGGCGAGAACGGCGCCGGTAAGTCGACGCTCGTCAAATGCATCATGGGCTATTACCACGCGACCGAGGGCGACATCCTCGTCGGCGGTCGCGAGCAGGCGATCGCAAATCCAAAGGACGCCCACGCGCTCGGCCTTGGCATGGTCTACCAGCATTTTACCCTGGTGCCAGCCATGACAGTCGCCGAAAACCTCGTGCTGGCCCGCGACGATGTGCCGGCCGTGGTGAACTGGCCGAAGGAGATGAAGGAGCTCGAGGCCTTTCTGGCGCGGATGCCGTTCAAGGTGCCGCTCGGCGCCAAGGTCTCCGACATCTCCGCCGGGGAGCGGCAGAAATGCGAGATCCTCAAGCAGCTCTATCTGAAGCGCCGCTTCCTGATCCTGGACGAGCCGACCTCGGTGCTGACGCCCGCGGAGGCCGACGAGGTGCTCGGCATGCTCCGCGACATGGTCGTCAAGGGCGAGCTGACCATCCTGATGATCACGCACAAGTTCCGCGAGGTCATGGCCTTCGCCGACGACGTCACGATCCTGCGCCGCGGCAAGCTCGCAGGTGCCGGCAAGATTTCCGAACTCACACCGGATGCGATGGCGCGAACCATGATCGGCGCCGAAGAACTGACCGTGCAGCCGCCGCGCACTGGCGAAGCCGGCCAGGCCCGGCTGGAATTGGCAAAAGTCCGCGCGCTCGACGACGCAGGCGCCATCGCCGTGCACGACGTCTCACTCACGGTCCGCGCCGGTGAGATCGTCGGCATTGCCGGCGTCTCCGGCAATGGCCAGCGCCAGCTGGTCGAGGTGTTGGCCGGCCAGCGCGAGCCAGAGGGTGGTGAAATTCGCGTCGCGGGCGATTCCTATCACGCCAGCCGCGAGGAGATGCGCCGCCACAAGATGTCGCTGCTGCCCGAGGAGCCGCTCAAGAACGCCTGCGTCGGCGGCATGAGCGTCGCCGACAACATCGCCTTCCGTGAATTCGACCGCGCGCCCTTCGCAAGCCTCGGCTGGTGGCTCAACCGCGGCGCCTTCCGGGACGATGCGAAGAAGAAGATCGTCCAGTACAAGATCAAGACCCGCACGCCCGATACGCCGATCGCGGCGCTGTCGGGCGGCAACGTGCAGCGTGCCGTGCTGGCGCGCGAGCTTGGCGGCAACGTCGAGGTGCTGATCGCGGCCAATCCCTGCTTCGGCCTCGACTTCGCGGCGGTGGCGCAGATCCACGCCGAGATCGTGGCCGCCCGCAACCGTGGCGCCGCCGTGCTGCTCGTCAGCGAGGATCTCGACGAATTGCTCGAACTCTCCGATCGGCTGGTGGTGATGTTCCACGGCGAATTCGTGTATGAAGCACGAACCAGCGAAGCCGATCTCACCGTGGTCGGCCGGCATATGGCGGGGCATTGACCAGGGACGAGCGATGAGCGGCGGATCCGAGCGCGACGAGCACTTCCTCCGCCTGTCCTTTACGGTCGCGCGCCGCTCCCTCACCCATGGCAACCATCCGTTCGGCTGCGTCGTCGTCGATGCCGCAGGCAAGGTACTGATCGAGACCGAGAACGGCTACATGCCCGATCACGACGGCACTGCGCATGCCGAGCGCCTCGCGGCCACGCAGGCCTGCCGTAGGTTCGACCGCGAGGTGCTGGCGAAGGCCACGCTCTATTCCTCCGCAGAGCCCTGCGCGATGTGTGCCGGCGCGATCTACTGGGCCGGGATCGGCCGTGTGGTCTACGGCCTCAGCGAGCACCGCCTGCGCGGCGTCACCGGCAACCATCCGGAGAACCCCACGCTCGATTTGCCGTGCCGCCAGGTCTTTGCCAGCGGCCAGCGGCCGACGGAGGTTGTGGGGCCGCTGCTCGAGGACGAGGCCGAGGCGCTCCACGGCGGCGTGTGGACGAAGTAGGCGCCGCCACATACTCAGCTTCGTAGCCTTCGTAGGGCGGGCAAAGCGAAGCGTGCCCAGCAATCCCAACCGCTCGGAGAGATGGTGGGCACGGCGCGTTGCGCCTTTGCCCACCCTACGCTCTCACAAACGCCGATGGAGCCGCGCGGACATGCGCGGCGCCATCGTTGTAGCTTGGAGACTCAGCCGATCAGAACTTCACAGTGACGCCACCGTACACCGTGGACTCGGTGCAGCTGTTGGTGCTCTGGCCGGTCGCGGCGACCGTGCAGACGCCGGGCATGGCGTTGTGGTCGAGGCCGAACTTGTTCTGCCAGTAGCGGTAGGCCACCCAGAGATCGACGAAGTGCGAGTACTTGTCACCCCAGGCGGCCTTCGAAGCGTCGAAGGTCAGGCGGATCGGTTCGCTGTTCAACTCGACCTTGGAAGCAGTGGAGAACCGGCCAGGGCCGGAGAGCGCAGGCAGGCCGTTCGAGTCGCCCTTCGCTCCATACCAGCCGGCGCGGCCGCTGATCGACCAGAACTGCATGTTCGGCGGCAGGAAGCCGAGGTCCATGTAGTAGTTGATTTCGACGGCCCAGGTCGGGT
This sequence comes from Bradyrhizobium sp. 604_D8_N2_3, assembly GCF_051810765.1. Classification (NCBI taxonomy): domain Bacteria; kingdom Pseudomonadati; phylum Pseudomonadota; class Alphaproteobacteria; order Hyphomicrobiales; family Nitrobacteraceae; genus Bradyrhizobium; species Bradyrhizobium sp. 604_D8_N2_3. The sequence continues at coordinate 6,586,172 of NZ_JBPWPM010000001.1, forward strand.
TGTAGCTGACATTGCCATCGGAGTTACAGCTCACACCCGGGAGGGGGCCAGCAAAACCGCTGCCGCACTGAGTGAAGGCGTTGTGGTTGGAGAATTCCCAGTACATCAAGGGCGCGACGTTGATGTAGCCCTTGTAAGGAAGATCGAAGGCGAACTGGAGACCGGCAACGACGTCCCGCTTCGCGGGCGCCAAGAAGGTGTTCTCAGAATTGCCATCCATACCGACTTCAAACGAAATGTTCTGCAGCGGCCCCGTGGTGAAGGCCTTGGTGTTGAAGAGCTGGTTCCAGCCGAAGGTCGAGCGGAACAGGCCGTAGATCTCGGTCGCGCCGGCGCAGTCGGCTGCACCGAAGGAGGAAGATAGACCAGGTGCGATACAGGGCGAAGCAGGGTCGTTATGGCCCGACTTGAACATCGAGATGGTGAAGAAGTTGGTGCCATAGGCCCAGAGGTCGAAGTGTGTGAACGAATAGACCTGCTTGGCGGTCGTACCGTTGATGCTGCCGTTCGGATTGACGCTCCACATGCCGGGGTCAGTGCCCTTAGGCATCCAGGAGAACGTGACGCGGTTGTCGATCACCAGGAAGAACGGGACGTCCGACGCTTTCTTGGCAGCCTTGACCGGCAGGTCCGCGGCCTGAGCCAGCCCACTGGTAGCGAGTGTAGCAATCGACAGCGCCGCGGCTGCGATTGCCTTGAAACGAAACGACATCCTGAATACCCCCAAGTTTGGACACGTAAAAATGAACGCCCCTTGGGTGCGACACTTGCGCCGATCTCCCGGAGTGAGAAGCCTCAACTTCTTTCAAGGCATGCCGCTTGTTTCGGCAGGAGGTGGCCTTTCAACCTAGGAATTCGAGGATTTTTTCCGTTTCGCTGTTGCGTGCGTGCGGTGACGCGATGCCGAACATTCCCGTTTGATTTCACTTGTCTTTTGTGGCGGCGCAAGAATGCAGACACAATTGACGACAGCGACCGTTGGCCCGGTCGGGAATTGCATACGCGCGCCGGCGCGACTTTGCTCAACTTCACGTCAGGCCTGCACAGCGGGTTCCGATTTCGTTTGAGCCGTCACAAATTTGCAACAGGCTCTCTCGCAGGAGGCCGCCGCAATGGCTCTCCCTGATGTCGGTTGGCGACGATCATCGACTGACAAGGGCCGCGACTCGCGACACAGACCGCCTGCCGAAGCGTTGAGCAAGGGATGACGCTTTTTCACATCTTACGCGACGGTTCAAACTAGCCCACAATTGAGGCACTTCACCCCGTGCCAGCGCATCAGCGAATGTTAGATCAGACGTCCAACGACCAGCATTCCGGAGAGCCCCCTCTGCTTCAGACGATCGGGCTCACCAAGCGCTATGGTGATTTCCTCGCCAACGACTCCATCAGCATCGATATCCAGCCAACACAGATCCATGCCCTGCTCGGCGAGAACGGCGCCGGCAAGTCGACGCTGGTCAAGGCGATCTACGGGCTGATCCAGCCCAGCGCCGGCGAGATCCACTGGCAGGGCCACCCCATCGTGCTGTCGGGTCCGTCAGAGGCGCGCAGCCGCGGCATCGGCATGGTGTTCCAGCATTTCTCGCTGTTCGACAATCTCACGGTCGCCGAGAACGTCGCGCTCGGCCTCGACGGCAGGGAATCCTTCAAGGACATGTCGGCGCGGCTGGAGCAGGTGTCGAAGACCTATGGACTGCCGCTCGATCCCAGGCGCGAGGTCTGGCAACTCTCGGTCGGCGAGCGCCAGCGCATCGAGATCGTCCGCGCGCTGATGCAGGATCCGAAATTCCTGATCCTGGACGAGCCGACCGCCGTGCTGACACCGCAGGAAGCCGACCAGCTCTTCATCGTGCTGGAACGCCTCAAGGCCGAAGGCCGCGCCATCCTCTACATCAGCCACAAGCTGGAGGAGGTGAAGCGGCTCTGCGACACCGCCACGATCCTGCGCGGCGGCAAGAAGGTCGAGACCTGCAATCCCCGGCTCGAGACCGCGGCCTCGCTCGCGCGGATGATGGTCGGCGGCGAGATCAGGGAAGTGAGAGCACCGGCAGGCCGGAAGACCACCGTGCCGCGGCTCGTCGTCAACGACCTTTCACTCGCGCCGAGCGAGGCGCATGGCGTGCGGCTCGAGCGCATCTCGTTCGAGCTGAAGGGCGGCGAGATCCTCGGCATCGCCGGCGTCGCCGGCAACGGCCAGGACGAGTTGTTCGCCGTGCTCTCCGGCGAGCGCCTGTCGAACGACCCCGGCACCGTCGTGATCGAAGGCATCGCCGCCGGCCACCTCTCGATCACCCGGCGCCGCAAGCTGGGCGCGGCCTTCGTTCCGGAGGAACGGCTCGGCCACGGCACCGCGCCGCGCATGAAGCTGTCGGAGAACGCGCTACTGACCGGGCACGCCGCCAGCGGCATGGTCCATCACGGCTTCATCGACACCGCGGCGACACTAAAGACCGTGGACCGCGCCACCGAAACGTTCGACGTGCGCAAGGCCAAGCGGGATCCGGAAGCGGCGAGCCTGTCCGGCGGCAATCTGCAGAAGTTCATCGTCGGCCGCGAGATCCTGCGCAACCCCGCGGTGCTGGTGGTGAGCCAGCCGACCTGGGGCGTCGATGCCGGCGCCGCCGCCGTGATCCGCCAGGCGCTGATTGATCTCGCAACCGCAGGCGCCGCCGTGCTCGTCACCAGCCAGGATCTCGACGAGCTCGCGGAGATCGCCGATCGGATCGCCGTGATGTTCCACGGCCGGCTCTCGGCGCCGCTTGCCACGAGCGAAGCCACGCGCGAAAAACTCGGCCTGTTGATGGGGGGCAGCAGCCTGGAGCCGAAGGAGGCCGCGCATGCAGCTGGTGCTTGAGAAGCGCGTCGAGCGTTCCAACACGATCGCGCTGGTCTCGCCGCTGATCGCGATCGGGCTGACGATCGTCACCATGACCATCCTGTTCGCGATCCTTGGCAAGAATCCGCTGCTCGCGCTGCACGCCTACTTCATCGCGCCGTTGACCGATGGCTATTCGCTGCAGGAGATCGCGGTGAAGGCGACGCCTCTGGTGATGATCGCGATCGGGTTGTCGCTCTGCTATCTCGCCAACGCATGGAACATCGGCGCCGAGGGCCAATTCCTGATCGGCGCGGTGGCCGGAAGCTGGATCGCGGTGAAGACGCAGGGCACCGATGCCGGCGCCTGGGTGCTTCCGGTCATGCTCGTGCTCGCCGCCGCAGCAGGCGCGCTCTATGCGCTAATCCCGGCGATCTGCAAGGTGAAGTTCGGCGCTAGCGAAATCCTGACCAGCCTGATGCTGGTCTATGTCGCCGACCTCTTCCTCGACTATCTCGTGCGCGGGCCCTGGCGCGATCCGCACGGCTTCAACTTCCCGACCACAGCGGAATTTGATCCGGTGGCAACGGTGCCGCTGCTGATCGAAGGCGGCCGGCTGCATCTCGGCTCGATCATCGCCCTGCTCGTCGTCGCGGCAGCCGCGATCCTGCTCGGCCGAACCATCAAGGGCTTTGAGATTCGCGTGGTCGGCGCGGCGCCGCGCGCCGCACGGTTCGGCGGCTTCAACGCCAACCAGTTGGTCATCCTGACTTTCGCTGTGTCGGGCGCGCTCGCCGGGCTCGCCGGCATCATCGAGGTCGCGGGTCCGGTCGGGCATCTTCAGCCCGGCATCTCGCCCGGCTACGGCTTTACCGCGATCATCGTCGCCTTCCTCGGCCGGCTGAACCCGCTTGGAATATTAATTGCAGGCCTTTTCCTCGCATTGACCTTTATCGGCGGCGAGCAGGCGCAGATCGCGATGAAGATCCCGTTGGACGTCACCAAGGTATTCCAGGGCATTCTGCTGTTCTACGTGCTCGCCTGCGATTCCCTCATTCTCTACCGCTTCAAGCTGGTGCTCCCGAATCGACAGGTGCCCCGTGGAACTGGTTGAAGCCATCATCCTCGCGGTGCTCGCCGCATCCACGCCGCTCCTGATCGCGGCGACCGGCGAGCTCGTGACCGAGCGCTCCGGCGTGCTCAATCTCGGCGTCGAGGGCATGATGATCGTCGGTGCGGCCTGCGGTTTTGCGGGTGCGTGGCTCACCGGATCGATCTTCATCGGCGCGCTGTTCGGCATCGTCGCGGGCACGCTGATGTCGCTGGTGTTCGCGCTGATGACGCTCGGGCTCGCCGTCAACCAGGTTGCAACGGGCCTCGCGCTGACCATCCTCGGCGTCGGCCTGTCCGGCCTGATCGGCGCCGGCTTCGTCGGCGAGCGCATCACGCCCGCGATGCACCTCTATATTCCCGGCCTCACGGATATGCCGCTGATTGGCCGGGTGTTGTTCGGCGAGGACGCCTTCGTCTATTTCTCCATCGCACTCGTCATCGGCGTCTGGTGGTTCCTGTACCGCACGCGGGCGGGTTTGATCCTCCGCGCCTGCGGCGACAACCATGTCTCCGCGCATGCGCTCGGCTATCCCGTGCTGCGCATCCGCACCTTTGCCGCGATGTTCGGCGGCGCCTGCGCAGGCCTGGCCGGCGCCTATTTGCCGCTAGCCTATACGCCGTTCTTCATTCCCGGCATGACCGCGGGGCGCGGCTGGATCGCGCTGGCACTGGTCGTGTTTTCGTCCTGGCGGCCGGGCCGGCTCGTGGTCGGCGCCTACCTGTTCGGCGCGGTGACGATCCTGCAACTGCACGCGCAGGGCTGGGGCGTCGGCATTCCCTCGCAGTTCATGTCGGCGCTGCCTTACCTCGCAACCGTCATCGTTCTGGTCCTGCTCTCACGCGCGCGCACCGGCGGCTCGACCGCGCCGGCCGCACTCGGCACCGTGTTCGTGCCCGACCGCTAGTTTCATTTCCGCGGCGGGCGCGATGGGGCGCGCACGTTGCGGATCGTGGCTGTCCCCTGATGTTTGGAGATTGATGATGAGGAAATCACTTCTTGCGCTGGCTGCCGGGCTTTTGCTTGCCGGAAGCGTCAGCGCAGCCTCCGCCGCCGACAAGCTGAAAGTCGGCTTCATCTATCTGGGTCCGATCGGAGACTTGGGCTGGACATACCAGCACGACCTCGCGCGCCAGGCCCTGGTGAAGGAGCTGGGGGACAAGATCGAGACCACCTATCTCGAGAACGTGCCCGAAGGTCCCGACGCCGAGCGCTCCATCGAGCAGCTCGTCCGCGCCGGCAACAAGCTGATCTTCACGACCTCGTTCGGCTACATGGACCCGACGCTGAAAGTCGCCAAGAAATATCCGAACGTGCATTTCGAGCACGCCACTGGCTACAAGCGCAACCCGAACATGTCGACCTACTCGGCCAAATGGTGGCAGGGCCGCTACATCCAGGGCCTGATCGCGGCCAAGATGTCGAAGTCCGGCGTGCTCGGCTATATCGGCTCGTTCCCGATTCCGGAGGTCGTCTCCGGCATCAACGCGACGATCCTCGCGGCGCAGACCATCAATCCGAACATCAAGGTCAAGATCATCTGGGCCAATACCTGGTTCGACCCGGGCAAGGAGGCCGACGCCGCCAAGGCGCTGATCGACCAGGGCGCCGACGTGATCATGCAGCACACGGATTCGCCGGCGGCGATGCAGATTGCCAGCGAACGCGGCAAGCTCGCCTTCGGCCAGGATTCCGAGATGATCAAGTTCGGGCCGAAGACCCAGCTCACCTCGATCCTGGACACCTGGGGCCCTTATTACATCGAACGCGTCAAGGCCGAACTCGCCGGCACCTGGAAGTCCGAGGACAGCTGGGGTGGCCTCGACAGCCATATGTTTGCGATGGCGCCCTACACCAACATGCCTGACGACGTGAAGAAGCTCGCCGAGGATGCCCAGGCCGCGATCACAGCGGGCAAGCTGCATCCATTCAAGTGCCCGGTCATTGGGCAGGACGACAAGCCGGTCGAGTGCAAAGGTGGCGATCACCTCGATGACGGCCAGATCCTCGGCATGAATTTCTACGTCAAGGGCATCGACGACAAGCTTCCGGGCAAGTAGCACGCTTCTTGCATTGCCTAGATCACCTGCTCCTCCCGGAGGAGGTTCGGAGGGGGTGGCCAGAAGCACCCGGCACTTGTGGTCGCCCCCTCTTTCTTTTTTGCCCGGATTATCCCGCCTGCATCGCCCGCGCCGCGGAACCGTGGCGGTGGATGAGATCGGGAACATCCAGTCCCGGGATCGCGCCGTCGATCACGGCCCATTGTCCCGCCACCATCACCCTGTCGGCCCGATGCGCCCCGCACAGCACCAGCGCGGCCAGCGGATCGCCGTGACCGGAGAAGCGTAGCTCGTCGAGCCTGAACAGGGCGAGATCGGCAGCCTTGCCGACGGCGATCTCACCCAGTTCCGGCCGGCCGACGCAGGCCGCCGAGCCCTTGGTCGCCCAGCGCAGCGCATCCTTGTGGCTGACCTTGGCCACTCCGTAGCGCGCCCGCTGCAGCAGGAACGCCGCCCGCACCTCCTGCATCAAATTCGATCCGTCGTTCGAGGCCGAGCCGTCGACGCCGATGCCGATGCCGACACCGGCCTCCTCCATCTCGCACACCGGGCAGCAGCCCGACGCCAGAATTTGATTGCTGCATGCGCAGTGGCTGATGGTGGTCTTGGCCTTGCCGAGCCGCTTCATCTCCTCCGCATTGAAGAAGATGCCGTGGGCGAGCCAGGTCCGCGCATTGAGCCATCCGCATTGCTCGAGATAGTCGAGCGGACGGCAGCCATACATCTGCTGGCAGAATTTGTTCTCGTCCTCGGTCTCGGCGAGATGGGTGTGCAGGCGGACGTCGAGCTTGTCGGCGAGATCGGCGGTGGCGCGCATCAGGGACGTCGTGACCGAGAATGGTGAACATGGCGCCAGCGCGATCTGCACCATCGCATCCGCGCCGCGCTGGTGATGCTTTGCAACCACCCGCGCGCTGTCGGCGAGGATCGTGTCCTCGTCCTGTACGACGCTGTCAGGCGGCAGGCCGCCGTCGCGCTGCGACAGGTTCATCGAGCCGCGCGTGAGCAGCACCCGGACACCGAGCCGCTTTGCGACTGCGACCTCGATATCGACGGACTCCTCGAGTCCCGCCGGGAACACATAGTGGTGATCCGTTGTGGTGGTGCAGCCCGAGAGCAGGAGCTCGGACATCGCCACGGTGACGCCAAGCTCGAGTGCTTCCGGCGTCATTCTCGCCCACACCGGATAGAGCGCCTGGAGCCAGGGAAACAGCTCGCGGTCCATCGCCGCCGGCAGCGCCCGCGTCAGCGTCTGGTAGAAATGATGATGTGTGTTGATCAGGCCCGGCAGCACGACATGCTCGCCCGCGTCGAACACTGCGACATCCGCCGTCGCAGGCCTGCCGCCGGCCGGCACGAGCTCGACAATCCGGCCATCACTCACCACGATCCCGCGCTCGGCACCATCAGCGAGGATGGCGAGGGGATCCCTGATCCAGATCGGCTTTGCATCGCTCATTATCGTGGTCTCCTCACACCCGCTGATGACAAGGCCGGCAAGGCGGCCGCCGGCCCGATCACCTTCATGCTACGACTTGCTTGTTGCGACTTGGCTCCGGTCTTGCAAGACTCATCTGTACGATTCACCGGGCGGAAGCTTTGGCGCAGCCATGGATTTGAATACCATCACGACGGTGGCCCATCCGCAAACGCGCGCGCAGCTGCCCGCCTGGACGGAAGGTGATGCTTGGCTCGCGGGTGGCACCTGGCTGTTCGCGGAGCCCCAGGTCCACCTGAAGCGGCTGATCGATCTCACTGACCTGAAATGGCCGGCGTTGACGATCACAGACACCCATCTCACCATCTCCGCCACCTGCACCATCACGCAGCTCGAAGGTTTCGCCTGCCCACCCGACTGGCTCGCAGCCCCGCTGATCGGCCAGTGCTGCCGGGCTTTCCTTGCTTCATTCAAGATCTGGAAGACCGCGACGGTCGGCGGCAATCTCTGCATGTCGTTGCCGGCGGGACCGATGATCTCGCTCACATCAGCGCTGGACGGCGTCTGCACCATCTGGAAGGCCGGCGGCGGTGAAGAGAAGATACCCGTCGTCGACTTCGTCATTGGCAACCAGCGCAACCGCCTGACGCCGGGCGACCTAATCCGGCAGATCGATATCCCGACTGCCGCGCTGAAGCGCCGCACGGCCTTTCGCCAGATCTCGCTGGCCCCGGTCGGCCGCTCTGCGGCGCTTCTGATCGGCAGCCTGGACAGCGATGGCACGCTGACGCTGTCGGTGACCGCATCGACAGTGCGACCGATCCAGCTGTCCTTTTGCAAGGCTCCGGACGCGGGCGCGCTTCGCGACGCGATCGCGCAGCAGATCCCGGATGATCTGTACCACACCGACATCCACGGCAAGCCGACCTGGCGCAAGCATATGACGCTAAGGCTCGCCGAGGAGATTCGCGCCGAACTCGTCGGGGCAACGCCGTCATGAGTTTCGAGGTCAACGGCAAGACCTTCCCGCAAGAGCCGCGCGCCGGCCAGTGCCTGCGCACGTTCCTGCGCGAGCTCGGCCATTTCGGCGTGAAGAAGGGCTGCGATGCCGGCGACTGCGGCACCTGCACCGTGCTGATCGACGGCGAGCCGGTGCACAGCTGCCTGATCCCGGCGTTCCGTGCCGAGGGGCGCGCCGTCACCACGATCGAGGGCCTCGCTGGCGACCACGGCGCGCATCCGATGCAGCAGGCCTTCCTCGACGCGCAGGGCTTCCAATGCGGCTTCTGCACCGCCGGCATGATCCTGACCTGCGCCTCGCTGAACCAGGCGCAGCGCACTGATCTCGGATCGGCGCTGAAGGGCAACATCTGTCGCTGCACCGGTTATCGCTCGATCGAGGACGCACTGCTCGGCAAGACCAATGTCGAGGAGAGCGTCGAGCCCGGCGCCGCCTTCGGCCGCAGCCTGCCGGCGCCCGCAGGCCCCGACGTCGTGCGCGGCAAGGCGCACTACACCTTCGACACGCAGATCGACGACCTGCTGCACATCAAGCTGCTGCGCTCGCCGCACGCCCACGCGAAAATTGTCGCGATCGACAAGTCGGATGCCCTGCGCGTGCCCGGCGTGCACGCGGTCCTGACGCATGAGGATGCGCCGTCGGTTCTGATCTCGACCGCGCGGCATGAGAAGGACTGGATGGATCCGGAGGATACCCGCATCCTCGATGACGTCGTCCGCTTCATCGGCCAGAAGGTCGCCGCCGTCGTCGCCGAGAGCGAGGCCACCGCCGAGGAGGCGTGCCGGCGGCTGAAGGTCGATTACGAAATTCTGCCTGCGCTGATCGACCCGGAGCAGGCGATGGCGCCGGGTGCACCTGTCATTCATCCTGACCGCACCACCGCGAACCGCATCGCCGATCCCCAGCGTAACCTCGCGGCGGAGACCCATGGCGAATACGGCGACGCGGCGGCGGCACTCGCCACGTCTGCCGTCACCTATGAGGCGACCTTCCACAGCCACCGCGTACAGCATGCGGCCCTGGAGACCCATGGCGGCCTCGCCTGGCTCGATGCTTCCGGCGTGCTCAATGTTCGCACCTCCACGCAGGTGCCGTTCCTGACCCGCCGCGCGCTGTCGGACATCTTTAGGCTTCCCTTGGACAAGGTCCGCGTGTTCTGCGAACGCGTCGGCGGCGGCTTTGGCGGCAAGCAGGAGATGTTCGTCGAGGACATTCTGGCGCTCGCGACGCTCAAGACCGGACGACCGGTCAAGCTGGAGCTGACCCGCGAGGAGCAGTTCATCGCGACCTCGACGCGGCATCCGATGCGGGTCCACATCAAGGCCGGCGCCGATGCCGACGGCCGGCTCACCGCGCTCCAGCTGGAGGTGCTCTCCAACACCGGCGCCTACGGCAATCATGCCGGCCCCGTGATGTTCCACTCGCTGTCCGAGTCCATCGCTGTCTACAACTGTCCGAACAAGAAGGTCGATGGCTTCGCCGTCTACACCAACACGGTGCCGTCGGGCGCGTTTCGCGGCTATGGCCTGCCCCAAACGCAGATCGCGATCGAAGCCGCGATCGACGAATTGGCACGGCAGCTCGGTATCAACCCCTACGACATGCGCCGGCGCAACGTCGTCAAACCAGGCGATCCCATGCTGTCGCCGCCGCCGTCCGAATTTCATGACGTGCTCTATGGCTCCTACGGGCTCGACCAGTGCCTCGACCTCGTCGAACGCGCCATGCAGGCCGATGGCCCGCAGCCGGACTTGACGCCGGAGTGGCTGATCGGCGACGGCGTCGCGCTGACCATGATCGACACAGTGCCGCCGGCCGGCCATCTCGCGGATGCGATGATCGCGCTCAACGACGACGGCGGCTTCGACCTCACCGTCGGCACCGCCGAGTTCGGCAACGGCACCAGCACCGTGCACCGGCAGATCGCGGCGACGACGCTCGCAACCACCGTCGACAGGATCCGCCTGCGACAGTCCGACACCGCCCATGGCGGTCACGACACCGGCGCCTATGGCAGTGCGGGCACCTTCGTTGCGGGCAAGGCAACGCATGCGGCCGCGATGCGGCTTGCGACCGAACTGAAAGCTGCAGCCGCCAGCGCCTGGCTGTGCGACGCAGCGAGTTGCACGCTCGACGACGAAGCCGTCGTCAGCGGCGTCCGGCGCATGTCCTTTGCAGAACTCGCGAAGCTTGCGCGCGAACGCGGGCAGCCGTTCGCGGCCAGCGGCAATTCCGAGGGGACGCCGCGCTCGGTCGGCTTCAACGTCCAGGGCTTTCGCGTTGCCGTGAACAAGGGCACCGGCGAGATCAAAATTCTCCGGAGCGTGCAGGCGGCGGACGCCGGCGTCGTCGCCAATCCCATGCAGTGCCGCGGCCAGGTCGAGGGCGGCGTCGCGCAGGCGATCGGGGCGGCGCTCTACGAGGAGATGGTGATCGACGCAACTGGCCGCGTCACCAACCCGAAATTCCGCGACTACCACCTGCCCTCCTTCGCAGACGTCCCGCGCACGGAGGTCTTCTTTGCTGAGACCTCCGACACGATCGGGCCGCTCGGCGCCAAGTCGATGAGCGAGAGCCCCTACAATCCGGTCACCGCCGCGCTCGGCAATGCGATCGCGGATGCCACCGGCATCCGCTTCACCGCGCCGCCGTTCAAGCCGGACCGGCTGTTTCCGGCACTGCACGAGAAGTTTGGGAATTAACTTCCACGATAGGTCGAGTAGCTCCACGGCGTGACCAGCAGCGGCACATGGTAGTGGCTTTCCGGCTCGCTGATCGCAAAGCGCAGCGGGATCTCGTCGAGGAACGGCGGGTCTGACAGCGGCACGTTGCGCTCGGCGTAATATTTGGCAACGCTGAATTTGAGCTCGTAGCGGCCGATCGGCAGCGGACGGCCGCCGATCAGCGGCTGGTCGGTGCGGCCATCGGCATTGGTGATTGCGCGCGCGATCACGCGGCTCTCACCGAGGCTCGCGAGCTCGACGAGCTCCACCGGGATGCCGGCTGCAGGCTTTCCGGCGTGATTGTCGAGCACATGCGTGGAAAGCCGGCCATGCACTTTCAGCTTGTCGTCGGCGACGACGAGCTGATCGAGCCGCAGCGCGGAGATGCGGCCGATCTCCTCGATCGCACGCCGCGTCTCGGTCTTGGCGATATTGCGCAGCCGCGTCTCGAAGTCGCGCAGCACGGAATCCCTGGTGTGACGGCGCACGCAGACGATATAGGGGAAGCCGAACTTGTCGCGGTACGCATTGTTGACGCGCTCGAACGCCGCGTATTCGGCCTCCGACAGCCGGTCGAGGCCGGCGCTGTTCTGCTCGTTGGTCGATTCTGCAGTGAGCCCCGCTGCACGCTGGGTCTTGTTGGCGAGATCGGGATGCGCCCGGATCAGCGCGAGCTGCACGTCGGGCTCGGCGCTCTGGATCGCTGCCATCAGCGCGGCGTGCAGCTCATTGATACCGGCGAACGGCCGCTTTCCGGCGAGCTGCTCGGCAATCCACGGTGAATATTCGACGACGTTGGCGAGGGCCGCAACAAAGCTGGCCTTATCAGCAGCATTGAGATCGGCGAGCGAGATTTGCGCCATCGTCCTCACCCGATCTCGAAGGCGTCGGCGGCAAGATCGGCATGCTTGTCGTGCCAGTGCTGCGCGATCTGGAGCCGCGTCGGCACCCAGACGCGATCGTGCTTGCCGATATAATCGAGGAAGCGGATCAGTCCTGCGGCACGGCCGGGCCGGCCGGCAAGGCGGCAGTGCAGCCCCACCGACATCATCTTCGGCGCGGTGTCGCCCTCGGCATAGAGCACGTCGAAGGCGTCCCTCAGATAGGTGAAGAACTGCTCGCCTTCCGCAAACCCCTGCGGGTTGATGAAGCGCATGTCGTTGGCGTCAAGCGTATAGGGAATGATGAGCTGCCTGCCGTTCGCGCCCCTGACCCAGTAGGGCAGATCGTCGGCATAGGAGTCGCAGAGATAGAGGAAGCCGCCCTCCTCCATCAGGAGGCGGTTGGTGTTGATCGAGGAGCGCCCGGTGTACCAGCCGAGCGGCCGCGAGCCCGTCGCCTCGGTGTGGACGCGAATCGACTCGGCGATCTCGGCACGCTCCTGCGCCTCGGTCATGTCCTTGTGCTCGATCCATTTCAGGCTGTGGCTTGCGATGTCCCAGCCTGACTCCTTCATCGCCGCGACAATCTCCGGATTCCGCTTCAGCGCGGTGGCAACGCCGAACACGGTGGTCGGCCACTTCCGCGCGTTGAACACCCGCCACAGCCGCCAGAAGCCGGCGCGCGAGCCATATTCGAACATCGACTCGATATTGGCGTGACGCTTGCCCGGCCAGGGCTGCGCGCCGAGGACGTCGGACAGAAACGCTTCCGAGGCGCGATCGCCGTGCAAGATGTTGTTCTCGCCGCCTTCCTCGAAATTGACGACGAACTGCACCGCGACCCGCGCGTTGTCAGGCCATTGCGGATGCGGCGGGTTGCGGCCGTAACCGCGGAGATCGCGCGGGTAGCGAGTATCCGTCACTCAGACTTCCTCGAAGCGGATCGGCAGGGCACCCTTCCAGAGCACGCTCTTGCCGAGGGTCGCGAGATTCTCGAGGCCCGAGGTCAGCGTGATGAAATGGTTGCCGGCGAGCTGGCCCATTTTGCTGGCGAAGTGCACGCCGCCATAGGCGAGCAGGATCTCGGTTTCGCTGATACCGCCGGGATAGAGGATGATCTGACCCGGCGCGGGATAGCTGGTGTGGTTCTCGTAGCCGACGCCGAAATCGAGATCGCCGAGCGGCATCCAGACGCCCTCGCCGCTCCAGCGCACATGGATGATGTGGCTTTCGAACGGCAGCGCCTTGCGGAACGCAGCGACGGTCTTGGGCGCCAGTTGCTCCTCGAAGCGGGCATCGAAGGTGAAGTCGCCGGCGCGGATAACGAGTTTGCTCATCTCATCTCTCTGGATCGGGGGCCAAAGGCCCACGGGGAATTTTCAAGCAAAGAGCATTCCATCGGGCTTCGTGCAAGTGGCGCGGCCCGTCATCTGCGGTCGTAGGACCAGCCGAAAATACCACTCCGCCGCACCTCCGGCTCGGGGTCGGCGGCGGGCGCGGCCGAAGGTGGCGCCTCCTTCAGTTCCGCCTGTGGCGGAGGTGGAGGCGGCGCCGGCAGATTCTCGCATTTCATGGAGTAAACCAGCTTGCCGTCCGCGGTCCGCCCGATCGGGGCGCAGGGGTCTGGATGCGCTGCCGAGGTCTTTGGCGCGAGCTTAACCTGCGCGGCCGCCGGCGAGGCGATCAGGAGAAGGACCACCAGATATTTCGACATCGTTGTCGCCTGAGAACTCAATTCGCCTCATTGAACCGGATTGCCAGGGGCAAGTCCACCGGAGCTGCGGGCGCGATTGCCGAATATTTGGCCGGGGCTAGAAAATCTGCTCGCCCCAACGTGATGGCCGCGCTTCGGATCGTGAAACCGGCCCTGCTGATATTCGGTAGGGCACATCGCCATGTCAGCCACGACCTCGAACACAGGAGACCTTTTTCTCACAGCCTGAATCGCCGTCACGGGAGAAACAACCATGCGAAAGACCTTTGCCATTCTCGGCGTCACCCTGATCGCCGCCGCCACCATCCAGACCGCCGCCGCAAGCGACCGCCACCACAGAAGCAAGGCACAACCCGCCCCGATCACCCAGTCGGTCCGCGACTCCAACGCGTTCTGGCCGTCGCAGTCGACCACACCCGACTGGCAGCGCTACGCCAACGGCGCGCTGTCGGCACCGGCGGGACGGTGATGCGGGCGTAGAACGCGGTTGCTGCGACGTCTCTCGTGTCCCGGACGCGCTGCAACGCGCAAGCGTTTCTGCGCAGAGCCGGGACCCAGAAAGCGACACGGTAGAATGCGGAGAGTAGAATGCGGAGACATCGGCCCCGGCTCTGCAGCACACCGCAAGAGCGCTGCGCTGCGTCCGGGGCACGAGACGGAGTATGAGGCAGCGGCGGCGTCCTCCAAGTGCCATTGTCATTCCCCGCACAGGCGGGGAATCCAGTACGCCGCGGCCTCTCGGCTCAATCACAGCCGTCTCTGGAATGCTAGATCGCCCGGTCAAGCCGGGCGATGACAGCGAGTGCTGCAGACACACCAATGGCCGACGCGCTGACAGTCGCAGAACCTTTGGCGATGGGCGGGCCGTCGCTCTCGGTCATCGTGTTCATTCCTGTTGCGTCGCGACAGGATAACTCGCTTCCGCTTTTTTGGCGGCATAGCGAACCTTGCCCGGACTTGCCGGTAGGTCAACCGAATGACCCCAACCGGACTTTGGCTGCGGGCCTCGCATGCGCTACGCGGTTCGGGATGAACCCTGCATGACACGCTTGACCACCATGGCCGCGATCCCCGCGAGCACGGCCTTTGCCTGCGGGGACGCAAGTATGTCTATGATCGGGTTCGACGGTTGGGCTTGCTCGTGAGGCTGGGCATCGCCACTGGCGAGGATATCCCGGAGCTGACCGGGCCTCCCATGCAGATCGGTGAGCACCTCGCCCAGTTCCTTCGGTTCGGGGGCCACTTGTCCCGGTAGCGCCACGCCGCGCGCGGCGGCTCGCTCCTGCAGCATCTTCACGAACGCCGCCCGTTCTTCCGGCGAAAGCTTGCCCAACGCTTCTATCGCTGCCTGCGCGTACTGGTCAGACGGCACGGCGTGTGACACATCACCATACCGTTTGAGAACCTCTTGATCGGAATAACCCTCCGACGGATTTCCTTGTTCGTATCGATCAACGAAATCCCGATACTCTTTCTGGCGTTGCCCACCGCCCATTAACTCGTCAAGGATACCCATGTACAGCTCCTCCTTGCGTGATTAGCTCAGGCTGCTTGCCACAGACAACGACACGTTTCCCTTGCACGACATACGAGCGATATCGGCGTTACGCACAAGATACAGGCGAAGAGTGCAGCCGCTCCGATAGTTGCTACTTCCAAGGTAAACCCACGTTGAGAGTATTGACCTAGGTCAAAGGGTCATCGCGGCCGTGCAAACTGAATGTTTTGCTTGTGAGGCGTGAGTGGACATTCCACGCGTGTCGCAATGATCGCTATTGTCCCTGCTGAAGCTTTTGGGTCCGGCCAAATGTGCGGTGCGCGATGGCAAATATTCGCAAGGGTCACCGTCGCGCGGTCCCCGCCCATCCTTTTTCTCTCCACAGGACCCGGTGACCGATGCGGATGGTCGCTCTGCGACGCCCGGCAATCCAGAGGAGCAAAAGATTCGTTTTTACGCCGGAGCAGCTGCCTTCGCCTGATCCGACGCATCAGGTTGCGCGGAGGTCACGTGAACGACTGCTTCCAAGGCTGCACCGAACGACCCGCTTGCTACCAACGCGTTGGAAGCGTTTCCCACCGTTTCTGCGGCTCCCGTTCCCAGCAAAGCGAACAGGATACGGGTTGCGCCAATCCTTTTACTGAGCCCTCGAACGACGTGCTGAATCTTGGCGGTGGACGGCTGACTCAAATAGCAGACACATACAAGCGCGGTGTTCGCCAATTCGAGCGAAAGCAATTTCGACATTGATGAAGCATCAGCCTTTTCCGCAATTGCCTGAATCCCGCGGTACCGCAGAAGCTGCGCCAGCACAAGCGCCGTCGGCTCATCGAGTCGCCCGGCACCAGGGATGCAAACGACCGAAATAGACGAGGTCGGCGGCTCCGGAATCAAAGCGTGCTCGGAGCCTGCTCGCTCGAATGTAATGGCAGCTCCGGGGCTTGAGCTTAGATCCGGGGAACCGGGTCCTGTTGCTTCCACGTCATGGTGTGCCCCCAGCTCAGCGACCAATTCTTCCACCGTTGAAACTACCCGATTTAATCGGTCCTGATCGAGGTGACCCAATTGACGGTCGGCCTCCGCGAGTCTCAGGCCTTTCAAGAGGATGTCGTCATAATAATTCTCAAGCGACGAGTCATTCAGGTATTCATGTGCCTGTTCCACCGCTTCAATGGGATCTCCCGCCAGCATTCGTTGATAAGCCAGTTGCGGCGGCGTCAGCGGTGGTCGGTCGCCAAGCATAACGTCAAGAAATTTGAGGCGATCGACATGCCGCCCAAGGACGACGAGACAAATTGTTAAGGGCGTGGCCAACACCAGTCCGACCGGCCCCCAAAGCCACGTCCAGAATGACGCTGACAGGATAATTGCAATCGGGGAAAGACCCGAGCTATGCCCAAAAATCAAGGGTTCGAGGACCTGTCCTGCGAGCAACTCAAGCACGACGAACAATGCCGCCGTAAGTATCAGCATCTGCCAGCCCGTGCCCACCGCCGCCGCGAGAATGAGAGGGAATACCGCAGATATCAATGCACCGATATACGGTACAAATCGCATAATCATCGCGATCAGCCCCCATAGCGGAGCCGAGGGGACACCGATGAATTCAAGACCTAAGCCTATTGCAAGACCGAACACGCCATTGAACGCGATCTTGGTAAGAAAGAGCTTGCTCAGACGCTTACCGGCGTCGTCCAGGGCCGCAGTCGTGCGTTGAATATCCGCGGATCCGGCCAGTCGGACAAGCCGATTCCTCAGATCTTCCCGTTGCAGCAGGACAAAGACAACAAAGATCACGACGATCCCTGTCGTCGTTAAAGGTGAAATCAGTGGCTGGATGATTGCGCCAAACGTCGACAGAGCACCAGGATCGGGTTGCCTTACCTCAACGGGTATGGGTATCGGCTTGTCTGAGGGCTGTCTGGTGAGGCCGTCAGTAGGTCGACCGGCCCCATCTCGATTCTGCAACTCTGTCTTCAATTCTTTCAGAACTGTCGACGCCTGCTCCAATGTTCCAGAGCCGCCGCCCATTAAGCCGCGCAGGCTTTCGATCTTGTCACTCAATGTTTGTTGATAGCCTGGCAGCTTGGTGGCGAGCCGGGTCGCCTGCGAAACCATAAGACCGCCTAGACTAAATATGATCGAGAATCCGATGAAGACGACCACCAGCACAGAAATCGTGCGCGGAATTCGCCAGGAACGTAAGCGCATCACGAAGGGCGCCATAACGAAACTCAGGAGAACTGCTAACGCGAAGGGAACAAAAATTTCACGACCGAAATAGAGCGCAGCAATTATCAACGCTGCGACGGCCATATTCGTCAGCACAGTCCCCCGCGGCTGTGCCAATCTCATTTGAGGAGATTTCTCTTCCATGGCGCGGCTCATTCATCCCATACGTGGGTGAATTCTCCTTCGCGACACCATCCTACACCGAACTAACTTGTTCCGACAGCCCGAGCATGCCGTTCAATGTCGCTAGCTCGTCTCATAGCGCGCGGGTTGACAGCCCGCCGGGTGTTTTGCCCGTCGGGCAACACAGAGACGCGTAGCCCGGACGGAGCCAACGGGTCGGCGCGAAGCGCCGCAGGATGACACGCTCCGTGCAATCCGGGCTACGGCGAGAACAGGTGCCTAATAAGGCTGATAGTAGCCACGCGGACCGTAATAGGGACCGCCGCCATAATATCCCTGACCGCCATAGTAAGGACCCGGGCCGTCATAATAGCGATTCTCGTAGTACTCTTGGCGCCGGCTCTCTGCGATGGCACCTCCGATCAGACCTGCCGCCACGCCCATGAAGGCAAGCCCTGCCGCATTTGGACCCCGGCGATAGTAGCGGTGGCGGCGGGCGGCGCTGAAATCGGTCGCAACGGATCTGCTAGACGTCGCAGAGTTCGCGCTGACGGTCGGCGAACCGGCCGGCGCCGCAGACGAGGGCGAGACGGAAGCTGTCGCCAGAGCCAGACTCGCAAACGCAGCCAGTGCGGTGTTGCGGCCGAAGCTTGAATTTACGGGCCTATCGCTCATCTCAGCGTCCTTTGCTCTCGTTCAAAGTCAAAATATGAAACGATCCAGAACGTGCAAACCACTGAAAGTTTCATGATCGCGGCAATCTGCCACGCTTCGAACGATTGTAAACCGAACGACACGATCGAGCTTGCGACACTCAACCTGAGCGGATAATGAACAGCCGCGCCGTTTTTCGGTCGCCGTTAGCGTTTCACGTGAACCAACGCATCAACCGACGCCGTCGGGATCGATGCCATTTTCGCAGGTTCAACGTGACTGACGCGTCCTTTTCCTCAAGAGAAATCAGATGATTGCGGTTCGCAAACTGCCGGCACGCTATGCGCCGATCGTAATGCCATTCGTGCTGTCCATCCTCATGACGGCCGTGGTGTCGGTTATTTCGACGCTCCGGAGCCTCGGCGCAACGCCGGCGTTCCTCGCGACCTGGCCGGGCGCCTGGGCGCTGTCATGGCTCGTCGCCTTTCCGACGCTGCTGATGGTGCTGCCACTGGTCCGACGGATCGTGGCGTGCGTCGTTGCTTCCCCAACTCAACCAGGCCGATAGCCGGCGCGGACGGCGGCGCACGACGCACGCCGTCCCGCTTCCATGATTGCTCGACACCTTGGATCGAGCTTCCACTCTGTCATCTCTACCCGTTGCCTTGTCGCGACGCCGTCGGCTGCTGCCCTACATCGCGTCGCGAACCCTGTCGGAATGCTCCTATCAAGTCGCCCACCTCGGCGATTGGCTGGCAGATCTATGCACTAACCGGCAGCGCCTACTCTCTCGGCCTCGCAGGGTTCGATCATCGCGCTGATGGCGATGGGCGCCATACGATCAGCGGCATAGTCCGCGTCGCGCTGGTGCGGCTCGGCGAATTCGAAAGCAGCATGACGGCCGCCTTACTCGGCGCGATGCCGGTGGTAGTTCTCGACGGCGTCGGCACCACCGATGCGGGGTGATCGTTGTCGTGAATGCGGCCGCGACTACGGGCCCATATCGATCGCGACTATTGTCGCGCTGATTGCAGCTGGACCGGAGCCGGCCGTCGCACCGCGGCATGCGGTGACGACGTTGCTGGCGCCGGCTTGCGCGTCTGGGCCGCAGCCGGACGTGGCGCAGGCACGGGTGCTGTGCTCGTCTTCCGCCCCGCGTTCGACCGGTCGGTCGTTTTGATCTCGGGCATCTTGTTATCCGGCGTCTTGTTTTCAGACGCCTTGTCTCCGGGCATCTTGGCGACGAGCCGCGCCATTTGTTCCTGGCCTGCCTTCAACTCATCGGCAAGCCTGAGATTGTCGACCGACATTTGCTCCTGGTTCGCTTTCAATTGCGCCTGGCTCGCCTTGAGCTGATCGATGCCTTGCTGCACGTTTACGAGATCGCTCGCCAGCTTCTGCAGCAATTCGGTCAACTCCGGCGGGAGCGTGCTGCCGGTTGGCGCGACTACCTCTGGTATGGTTTCGGCGGCGGCTGCCGGTTGCGGCGATGCCTCGGCCAATTGAGCAGCCGGGCTCGTCTCAGCTTCGCGCGCCGGCTCTGCTTGCAACTGCGACGACGTCGCAGCGTGCAGCGGCGCCCAACCGGCGATTATCTGCCTGACCGTATCACCGTGGGATGATTGCGAGACCAAGGCAGCGATGCCAATCCCCGCAGCCAGCCCCAGACCGACGAAGCCGCGCAGCGCCGTCCCGCCACGCCGCGGGCGACTGCGCACGGCATCGCGCTCCAGCCGGGCAAGCTGCTCGCTGGCGCGCGCGATCTCTTCATCCACGCTCTTGATTTTCTCGAAGGTATGCGTGAGCTCTTCGTCCATGCGCGCGGACGGCGCATAACGCGGCTCGATCGGTGTCGTCACGGAGTTCATTGGCGCTCCCCTTCCCGGCCCAATGTCGCCCGAAGGCGTCCGTCGCATTTGCTTGCCCTGATCATCGCTGACGCGCTTTGTCCAAAGCAAGACGCCCTCAAGGAAATTCGGAGGCCGGACGACCCCGGGTGCCATGGTCCCCTCCCCCAATACCTCTCTCGACCCCGAGGCCGCAGACCCTTACGACAGCGCCCCGAGCACGCCGCGCGTGGCCTTGTCGATCTCCTCGACATAGCGGCGGCGGGCAAACGTCTCGGTGAGGAAGCCGACCACCTTGCGGCTATCGGTGGAATCGACCACCGCCAGCATCTCGGCTTCCGCCTCGTCGAACACGGCCATCGCCGACTTCACGTTCATTTCCGGGATCAGCACGATCTCCGTCAGGCGGGCGAGCTCGATCACCTGGATGTCGTCGGCGATGGTGTCGAGGTCGCTGGAGAACAGGTCGGGCAGCAGGACGAGGCCGACATATTCGTCCGCATTGTTGACGATGACGATGCCGGGCCGCGATCCCAGCGCGAATTCGCCGCGCACGGCGGCGATCGTCGTGGTCGACGGCACCTTGCCGACGTCGGAGCGCATCAGCCGCTCGACCGTCAGGTTGCGCAGCCAGCCCACATCATTGGCGCTGCGGATGGTCTCGCCGCGCAGATGCAGGCGCCAGGTCGAGAAGGAATGGCCGAACATGAAGCGGACACAGATCGAGGTGACGATGCAGCCGGCTAGCACCACGGCGGTGACGTCAACATTGCGGGTCATCTCGAGCACGAGGAACGACATGGTCAGGGGACCGCCGACGATGGCGACGCCGAGCGTCGCCATACCCGTCAGCATCGCCACCAGCGGATCGATCACGAATTCCGGGCTGATGAGCAAAAGAACCGCAGCGAAGAACTTTCCGATCAGGCTGCCGACGAACAGCGAGGCGAAGAACAGTCCGCCGCGGAAGCCCGAGGCGAGCGAGATCAGGCAGGCCGTCACCTTTAGGGCGATGATGATCGCGATCAGGCCGATCGTCATGTCGTGAAAGAGATCGAGCACCATGGCACCGTGGCCGGCCGCTAGCACCTGCGGCGTGACGATGGCAAAGCTGCCGACGATAAGGCCGCCGATCACCGGGCGCAGCCAGACCGGCAGCCAGATAAACAGGCGCTCGAACATCGAAGACGACCGCATCACCGCGATGCCGACGCCGCTGGTAATGAGCGCAAGCCCGATCAATGCCAGATATTGCTCGACGCCGACCGCGCTGACCTTCGGTATTTCGATAGAGTACGGCGCGCCGCCGAGCCATTGCGCGGTCAGCGCGCCGGCAAGCGAGGCGGCCAGGATCGGCGCGGCGCTGCCGACCGAATAGACGCCGACGATCAGTTCGCAGGCGTAGAAGGCGCCGGTAATCGGCGCGCCGAAGGCTGCCGCGATCGCCGCGGCGGCGCCACAGCCGACGATCAAACGCAAATCGGTGCGGCGAAGATTGAAGAACTTGCCCAACAGTGAGGCGATGCCCGAGCCGATCTGGGTGTAGCCGGCCTCGAGGCCGACCGAGGCGCCGCAGCCGTTCGAGATCAGCGTCTGGCTCGACACCACCATGCTGTCGCGCATCGACAGATTGCCGCCGCGTAGCGCGTTCGCCTCGATCGGGTCGACCGCGTTGGAGATCTTCAGCCGCCGCCGCCACCATTCCATGATACCGAGCGCCAGTCCGCCGAGCGCGGGCGCAATCAGGGCCGCCCAGGGGCTGACCCGGGCGTGGGCGGATAGGCGAACGTCGACGGGAATGCCGTAGATCACCATATGGGCAATCTGCGCGATCTCGGCCATCAGCGTCACGATGGCGCCGGTAAGCGTGCCGATCACGAGCGCCAGCGGGATCAGGTAGAACTCGTTGCTGCGCAAGAGCGCGCGCAGGCGAACCATGACGCGGTTCGATCCCTTGCGATCGGCGATGTGTCTGATCCGCGCGAACACCTTTTTGCCCGCCCTACTCTTCCGACATGCCGTAACCGGCCATGCGCTGGCGGACCCGTTCGATCTCGGCACTCGACAGCAGCGGCGGTTTTCCGATCTGGAGGCAGCCGTGATACTGCCGCGCCAGCGTCTCGACCTCGACGGCGAGCCACATCGCCTTGTCCAGCGTCTTGCCGACCGCAATCATGCCGTGATGGTCGAGCAGGCAGGCGAGCCGGCCCTCCAGCGCCCGCAGCGCATGCTCGGACAGGTCCGCCGTTCCGAAGGTGGCATAGGGTGCGCAACGGATACTGTCACCGCCGGCGGCTGCGATCATGTAGTGCACGGGCGGAATCTCCATGCCCATGATCGCCAGGATGGTGCAATAGGTCGGATGAGCGTGGACGACGGCGTTGACGTCGCGCCGCGATTTCAGGATGTCGCTGTGGAAGCGCCATTCACTGGAGGGCTTCTGACCGGGGGCATGGGAGCCGTCCATCGCCATGAACACGATCTGGTCGGGCGTCATGGCGTCATACGGCACGCTGGTCGGCGTGACCAGAAGCCCATCCACATGCCGGACACTGATATTACCCGAGGTGCCCTGGTTGATGCCGAGCGCGTTCATGCGGCGGCACGCGTCGATGATGGCCTGTCTCTTTGCGAGCTCGTCCGCTGTCATCGATATCTCGGTTTCTTCTCGGCTTCTTGACGATGGACCTTTGTTAGACCGGGAGTACGTCAAAGCTATATGGCAGTGCAAGAGAAAGCGGCCGGGATTGGCTGCTGCCTTGCCGGCTGTACCGTTACATCAAGAAACCAATTGCAAAATCAGTATATTAGTAGATTGTCGCAGGTTTACGAAAAGCTCGCCCGGACGGCCGCGATCCCGTTGATCACGAACTGCACCGAATAGGCTGCGAGCAGCATGCCGAGCACGCGTGAGAGCACGGCATTTCCGGTGCGCCCGAGGGTGCGCACGATCAGGCTCGCGGAGACGAAGCACAGCATGCAGAGCAGGCAGACGGAGACGACGACCGCGATGATGATCGCGAGCTTGGCCCCATAGCCGGCATCGCCGTCAGCAGCAGAGTAGTCGCGATCGCGCCGGGACCGGCCATCATCGGGATGGCCAGCGGAAACACCGCGACGTCGGAGGCATGCTCCGAGGTCGCCTTGTCGGCCTCGCGCGCCTCGCGATGCGGACGGTCGCCGAAGATCATCTGGTAGGAAACCCCGAACAGCAGCAGTCCGCCGGCGATCTGGAAGGCGGGGATGCCGATCCCGAGCTGGCGGAGCAGGGATCGAGGCCGCGATCAGCGGCGCGCGTAGCGCGATCGTGCGCTTGACCTTGTCAGGCATCCCCCCGGTCGCGGCCAGGAAGGCCGGCGCAAGGCCGACGGGATCGACCACCAGCAGCAGCGTCACGAAGGCGGACAGCGCGAAGTCGAGCATGCGGGACGGTCTCACGCCAAGTGGAGCAGCGATCCATAACGGCTCGACGCGACCTTCGCGAGGAACATTTGCCCTCCTAGAGTCTTGGTCGCGCGAGGATTGAGGACGGGATCGACTTCCCGTGCCCCTCAAGAGGAGGATCTATGGCTAAACAAGCAAAGAAACGTGCGAACGCGAAAAAGACCGCGGCGCGCCGCCCGCGTCAGGCGCCGAAGATGCTGAGCGACCTGTTTCACGAGACGCTGAAGGACATCTATTACGCCGAGAACAAGATCATCAAGACGCTGCCCAAGATGGCCAAGGCCGCGCATTCCAAGGAGCTTGCCGCCGCCTTCAACAAGCATCTGCGCGAGACGCAGGGCCAAGTCAAACGGCTCGACCAGATCTTCAAGATGCTGGGCAAGCCGGCCCGCGGCAAGCCTTGCGAAGCGATCAACGGCATCACCGACGAGGGCGCCGAGATCATGAAGGATTTCAAGAACGCCCCTGCCCTCGACGCCGGCCTGCTCGCAGCCGCTCAGGCCGTCGAGCACTACGAGATCTCCCGCTACGGCACGCTGCGCACCTGGGCCGAGGAGCTCGGCATGCCGGACGCGGCAAGGCTGCTCCAGGCGACGCTGGACGAGGAAGAGGCGACCGATCACACGCTGACCGAGCTCGCGACCTCGGTCATCAACCTCGAAGCGGAAGAGGAGTACCGCGCCGCGGCCTGATCGGCGCGACGCGCCCAACTGTTGCCTTCGATGCCGCGGAATATCCCCGCGGCGTCGAAGCGTGCCACTGCAAGGGCCTTTTCCGGTTGGAGAGGCCAGGCATGCTCCAAACGCGCGATGCTGGAATTTTGGGGAACCGCCCCCATATGCTCCTTTTCCAACCGCAGCGCCTTCCCCGAGTTTTGCCATGCAACCCAAAAATCCCCTCGACTGGATGCTGTCCGAAGCCTTGGACTCGCTGACCCGCGCCGAACGGCTGCGCCAGCAGTTCGGCCGCCAGGAAGCCTGCTGGGAGCCGCCGATCGACGTGCTCGAGACCGAGCATGAGCTTTTGATCCTGGTCGCGCTTCCCGGCGTCAATCCCGACAATGTCGAGACGGTGATCCTCGACGGCGTGCTCGTCATCTCCGGCCAGCGCACGCTGCCGCCGGAGCTTCGCAACGCCCGCATCCACCGGCTCGAGCTGCCGCAGGGCCGCTTCGAGCGGCGCATCGCGCTTCCCGTTGGCCGCTACGCCATCAGCCGCTTCGTGATGGACGGCTGCGTCGCGCTGCGCCTCGCTAAATCCTGAGGTCGATCATGGCCACCGAACAGATGAATACCGCACAAACCAATTCCCAGAATAATCCCGACGTGAAGATTCCCGAAGACGCGCTGATCGTCGTCCCGGTGCGCGAGATGGTGCTGTTTCCCGGCGCCATCGCGCCGATCGCGATTGGCCGGGCGAAGTCCATCGCCGCCGCGCAGCAGGCGCTGCGCGAGCAGCGGCCGGTCGGCATCGTCCTGCAGCGCAGCCCCGAGATCGAGGAGCCCGGGCCGGACGATCTCTACCGGGTCGCGACCATCGCCAACATCGTGCGCTACATTACCGCGCCCGACGGCACCCACCACATCGTCTGCCAGGGCGTGCAGCGCGCGCGCATCCTCGACTTCCTGCCGGGGACGCCGTTCCTAGCTGCGCGCTTCCAGCAGATCCCTGAGCCGACCACGAGCTCGCCTGAGATCGAGGCGCATGCGCTGAACTTGCAGCGCCAGGCCATCGAGGCGATCGAGCTGCTGCCGCAGGCGCCGCCCGAGCTGGTCGCGTTGTTCCAGAGCACCACCGCGCCCGGCGCGCTGGCGGACCTGGCGACCTCGTTCATGGACATCAAGCCGCAGGACAAGCAGGAGGTGCTGGAGACCATCGACCTCGCCTTGCGCGTCGAGAAGGTGTCGAAGCATCTGGCCGAGCGGCTGGAGGTGCTGCGCATCTCCAACGAGATCGGCCAGAAGACCAAGGCCTCCTTCGACGAGCGGCAGCGCGAGGCGATCCTGCGCGAGCAGATGGCGACCATCCAGCGCCAGCTCGGCGAAGGCGACGGCAAGGCGGCCGAGGTCGCCGAGCTGACGGCTGCCATCGCCAAGGCCAACATGCCGCCGGAAGCGGAAGCGCACGCCAAGAAGGAGCTGCGCCGCTACGAGCGCATGCCCGAGGCTGCCGGTGAGTCCGGCATGGTCCGCACCTATCTGGACTGGCTGATCGAGCTGCCCTGGGCGCTGCCCGCGGAGAAGCCGATCGACATCACGGAAGCGCGTCGCATCCTCGATGCTGATCACTTTGGCCTGGAGAAGATCAAGGGCCGGATCATCGAATATCTGGCGGTGCGCAAGCTCGCTCCGCATGGCAAGGCGCCGATCCTGTGCTTCGTCGGCCCGCCCGGCGTCGGCAAGACCTCGCTCGGCCAATCCATCGCACGCGCGATGGATCGCCCCTTCGTGCGTGTCAGCCTCGGCGGCGTGCATGACGAGGCCGAGATCCGCGGTCACCGGCGCACCTATATCGGCGCACTGCCCGGCAACATCATCCAGGGCATCAAGAAGGCCGGCACGCGGAACTGCGTCATGATGCTGGACGAGATCGACAAGATGGGCCGTGGCGTGCAGGGCGATCCCTCGGCCGCCATGCTGGAGGTGCTCGACCCCGAGCAGAACGGGACGTTCCGGGACAACTATCTGGCCGTGCCGTTCGACCTGTCGCGCGTGGTGTTCATCGCGACCGCCAACATGCTGGACCAGATTCCGGGTCCGCTGCTGGATCGCATGGAGCTGATCAGCCTCGCCGGTTACACCGAGGAGGAGAAGCTGGAGATCGCGCGCCGCTATCTGGTGCGGCGTCAGCTCGAGGCCAACGGTCTGACGGCCGAGCAGGCCGAGATCGAGCCGGAGGCGTTGAAGCTGGTCGTCAAGGGCTACACCCGCGAGGCCGGCGTGCGCAATCTCGAGCGCGAGATCGGCAAGGTGTTCCGCCATGCCGCGGTGCAAATCGCCGAGGGCACGGCTGCCAAAGTCGTGGTGAGCCCGAAGGACATCGCCACCGTGCTCGGCCAGCCGCGCTTCGAGGGCGAGATTGCGCAGCGGACCAGCATTCCGGGCGTCGCCACCGGGCTCGCCTGGACGCCGGTCGGCGGTGACATCCTGTTCATCGAGGCCTCGCGCGTGCCCGGCCGGGGCGGCATGATCCTGACCGGCCAGCTCGGCGACGTCATGCGCGAGAGCGTGCAGGCTGCGATGACGCTGGTGAAGAGCAAGGCCACGCAGCTCGGCATCGATCCGTCGGTGTTCGAGAAGAGCGACATCCACGTTCACGTGCCGGCGGGCGCAACCCCGAAGGACGGACCGAGCGCGGGCGTTGCGATGTTCACGGCGTTGACGTCCCTGCTCACCAATCGCACGGTGCGCAGCGACACCGCGATGACCGGCGAGATCTCGCTGCGCGGCCTGGTGCTGCCGGTCGGCGGCATCAAGGAAAAGGTGGTGGCTGCGGCCGCCGCCGGATTGAAGCGGGTGATGCTGCCGGCGCGCAACAAGCGGGACTACGACGACATCCCGAAGAGCGCGCGGGACAACCTCGAATTCATCTGGCTGGAGCGCGTCGACGAGGCCATCGCCGCAGCGCTCGAGCCGGCTGATGCCAAGGTCGAAGCGGCGGAGTGAAGGCGATGAAGAAACTGCTGGAAAAAGCGAGGCGATCGCGAAAGACGCAGCGGCTGCGTCGGCTGCTCGACCGTGCGATCGACCGGATTCGCGATGCGCTGGCGGCACCCGGGCCGCGGCTTCAGCCCGTTCCGGTCCGGGTGAAGCGCCGCAAGGGTTGAGCCCTCCGTCTCAAGCCCTCGCGGCAGCCCCAAACAAAAGGCCCCCTCCTAGCTGAGGGGGCCTTTGCGTTGTTAGCCCACCGCGTCCTTGGCGGCCTTGACCGGGCGGGCGCGGACGATCTTCCGGGCCGGCTTGGCCTTGAACATCATCTCCTCACCCGTGAACGGGTTGGTACCCTTGCGCGCCTTGGTCGCGGGCTTCTTGATGACCACGAACTTGGCGAAGCCCGGCACCAGGAACAGGCCGTTCTTCTTGAGCTCCTTGTGGCCGACGTCGGTCAGCGTCTCCATGACGCTCTTGACGTCGCGCTTGGAAAGCTCGGTGGCGGTCGCAATCTTTTCGATCAGCTGCGATTTGGACATTTGGGTTGGCATCGTGTCTCCTCTGATTCGTTGCCGGTTGCATATTAGACCAACCGTTGAAGGCCCAGAGCCTTCTGCACAGTTTTGTCGCGATTTTACGGGCTTTTTTGGCCCTCTGAGGCAAAAAACCCTGCTTTTCAGCGGCTTCCAGAGCGGAAGGAGCCTCCGGCAGCGGTTTTTGCCTTGTTTCAAAGGCCCGCACGCCGCCTTGCTAAAGCTGATTCGCTGCTTTCGACAAGCGACGACCGGCCTCTTTGTGAAAGGCCGGTCGCGATTCACCCTGAAAAATAAGGCTAGACGCGCTCGATGATGACCGCGGGAGCCATGCCGCCGGCCGCGCACATGGTGACGAGACCGCGCTTCAGGTCGCGCCGTTCGAGCTCGTCGAGCACGGTGCCGATCAGGATCGAGCCGGTGGCGCCGATGGGATGGCCGAGTGCGATCGAGCCGCCATTGACGTTGACCTTGGCGCGGTCGAGCTTGAGGTCGCGGATGTACTTTTCCGCCACCACCGCAAAGGCCTCGTTGATCTCGAACAGGTCGATGTCGTCGATGGAGAGCCCCGCCTTCGCCAGCACCTTGCGCGTGGCCGGCACCGGCGCGTTCAGCATCAGGGTCGGCGAGTCCCCCATGTTGGCCATCGCGACGACGCGAGCGCGCGGCTTCAGGCCGTGCGCGCTGGCATAAGCGGGCGATGCGAGCAGGATCGCGGCGGCACCGTCGACGACGCCGGACGAATTGCCGGCGTGATGCATGAAGTCGATGTTGAGGTCCGGATATTTCTGCAGGATGAGGCCGCGATAGGTCGTCCCCTTGTCGTCGAGCGCATAATCGGCGATCGCGGGGAATGCGGGCTTCAATGCGCTCAGCCCTTCCATCGTGGTCTGCGGCCGCGGATACTCCTCATGGTCGAGCGCGAGGCTGCCGTCCTCGCGGCGAACAGGCACGAGGCTCTTCTTGAAGTGGCCGCCGGCAATCGCTTGCGCGGCGCGCTTCTGGCTTTCGAGACCCAGCGCGTCGACGTCGCTTCGCGTGATGCCTTCCAGCGTCGCGATCGCGTCGGCGCAGACGCCCTGATGCGACTGCGGATGCCGCGCACGCAGGCGCAGATTGCCGGAGTCCATCATCATCGGACCGCCGCCGCGGCGTCCTTCCATCGACATCATCTCGCAGCCGCCGGCGATGACGAGGTCTTCGGTGCCCGACATGATCGAGGCCGCCGCCATGTTGACGCTGGTGATGCCGCTTCCGCAGAAGCGGTCAAGCGTCACCGCGCTGGCGCGCACGTCGTAGCCGGCATCGAGCGCCGACATGCGGCCGAGGTCGCCGCTTTGGGTCGCGACCTGCGCGCTGCAGCCCCAGACGATGTCGTCGACATCGGCGGTGTCGATGCCGGTGCGGTCGGCGAGCGCGCGCAGCACGGTCGCGCCGAGCTGCTGCGGATGAATGCCCGAGAGTGCTCCCTTGCCGGCCTTGCCGACGCCCCGCGGGGTCCGGCAGGCATCGATGATCAGCGCGTCAGCCATTGGCGTTGTCCTCTTGTTTATGGGTGTTGATGTCGTTTCTGAATAAGGGGAAGAGTGGAGTCAACGTGCGGTGCCGCGCGGCCTCCTTGCAAAAAACTGAAAAACAACCCCATGCACAGTAGAAACGCGGGTTCCGCATGGGGCGCGGTGATACCGGTAAAGCGATTGGCCTGTCAGGTTAAACGGCCGTGGCCGCGCGATCTTGCGTCACCTCGCCCCGCCTGCGGGAAGAGGTCGGATTTTACGCGCGGCGGAAAATCCGGGAGAGGGAGAGAAAGCTATGCCCCCGCCGCGTTCTTCGCGATCACGTTGCGGTAGAAGGTCGCGCTGAGCTTTGGCGTGCGCACCTGCGTGTCGAAATTGACGTGATAGAGCCCGAAACGCTTGTTGAGCCCGAACACCCATTCAAAGTTGTCCAGCAGGCTCCAGAGGAAGTAGCCGCGCACCGGCACGCCCTCGGCGGTGGCGCGCTGGAGCTGTGCGAGATAGTTGCGCAGGTACATGATGCGGTCGGTATCGTAGATCTTGCCGTCGGGCGTCACCACGTCGTCGCCGGAGGTGCCGTTCTCGCTGATGTAGATCGCGTCCGTCTTCCAGATCTTTGCGGCCAGCTTCGGCACCCAGTAGATCGTCTCCGGCGCGACGCGGAGCCAGTTCGAGTTCATGTGCGGGAACGATTTCGGGATTGGCAGCGGCATGAAGCCCGCGCCCTGGTCGGAAGGCACCACATAGTTCTGCGGCGCGTAGATGTTGAGGCCGAGGAAGTCGACCGTCGAGGAGATGATCTTCAGCTCGGCGTCGGTGTATTTCGGCGCATCGGCGCCCGCGTATTTCAGGAAGGCGTCGGTATACCGGCCGGTCATGATGAGGTTGAGATAACCGGCATTCATCTCGCGTAGCGCGATCTCGGCCGCACGGACATGCTCGGGCGTGTCGATTGCGGGAACGCAGACGTCGATATTCTCGGCCGGCCCGACCCTGGTGCCGCGGCGGCCGTGCGCCCGCACCGCCTGCACCGCGAGCCCGTGCGCGAGCGCGCTGTTATGCCTGACCTGGTTAACCTCTGCTTGCGGCAGCGTCACGCCGGGCGCGTCGATGCCGAGGCCGTAGCCGAACTGGACGAAACGTCCGCTCTCGTTCAGCGTGAACACGTTCTTGACGCGATCGGTCAGGCGTTCGGCCACATAGCCCGCATAGTCGCCAAAGATCTTGCAGGTCTCGGTCGAGCGCCAGCCGCCAAAGCGATCCTGGAGCGATTGCGGCAAGTCCCAGTGATAGAGCGTCAGCCACGGCTCGATGCCGTTCCTGAGGAGCTCGTCGACGAGACGATTGTAGAAGTCGAGCCCCTTCGGGTTCGGCTTGCCGTCGCCGTCCGGAAACACCCGCGGCCATGCCACCGAGAAGCGGTAGGCCTTGCAGCCGAGCTCCTTGATGAGCGCGATGTCCTCCTTGTAGCGGTGATAGTGCTCAACGGCGCGATCGCCGGTGGTGCCGTCCTCGATCTTGCCGGGGATGCGCACGAACTTGTCCCAGATCGAGGCCCCGCGCCCGTCGACGTCGACCGCACCCTCGACCTGATAGGACGAGGTCGCCGTGCCCCAGACAAAGCCCGCCGGAAAGCCGTCCATGCCTCGCGGCGCCGGTGCCGGCTTAACCTCGGCGGCCTCCAGCGGATTTGCGATTCCGGCTGCGGACAATCCCGCCAGCTTGGCAAACTGGCGACGCGAAACCTTGTCCGACATTGATACTGCCCCTTGAGACGATTGTTGCGGCGGCACAATGGCGTGTCGGAAGCTGCTTGAAAAGCGGGAGTTCCGGGACTTTCGGATGCAAAAATGCAGAAGAACGCCCGGATTTACCCCCTGCCCTGCTTTTTGCCCTTCACGCCCTGAGCCGCGTCGAAGCACGCCAACAGCGAATTGATCACGGCTCGCGAGCCTAGACCATCCACCACGAAGTCGCGGTCCTTGCCGTTGGGCGGTATGATCTTCAGCTTCGCGCTGCGAATGCAGGAGCGATGGTCCGAAACCATCGATAGAACGATCCGACGCTCCACCATCGATGGCAAGAACGCATACGTCCGTTCACAAACGCGGTCCCGAGTGATTGCGAGTCCTGCTGCGGCCGTCGCGCCAGCCTGGCAAGCTGGCAACGCGAAGCCTTGTCCGACATGATGCTGTATTGAACCGAGCACGCCGAGCGACCCGGCTCGCTCGATCAGCGCGAGCGCTTGGGCAATTTCGGAAGCTTTTCGGGATTGAACGCCGATGCCTGCTCGGTTCGCTCACGCGCGGGCGGCTGCTGTTCCGTGAGAATGAGCGTACCCTGGAGGATCATTCCCGGCATCTGCGCTGCCTTCGCCGTGTAGGTCGCGACCTTGCCGGGGCAGTTTCCCTCGATGTCCAGCGTGAGCTCGTCGTCGATGCCGAAGACCGTTGCACGTCCGTCGGTGTGACGCTTCGTCGACACGGTGGCGGTGAAGCGATCGCCGTCGACCTTGCAGGAGCCGTGATAGGTCATCAGGCTGTCGCAGCCCCAGATTTGTCCGTCTGCGACATGGACGATCCCGGTACCCTGGTCCAGTGGCGTCTTGTACCACGCCGCGTAGGTGCCGTCCTTCAGCATGGGAGCAGTCTCCCTTGACATTCCCTCGCGAATAATCCGCATGATCAGCGCTAAGAAACGGTTAATCGCGCGGCCCGTGCGAATCCGGTCTGTCCCTTCGCAACTCGGCTTCCAGATCCTCGATGATGCTGTGAAGCAGGCACGCGGCAAGCGGATCGGTGACTTCGCGCTCCAGAAGCCTGTAACGCGCGATCTGGAATTCCTGCTCTCTCAACTGGTGCTCTGTCATCGGACGGGCCCTCCGGCAAACCTACCCGGAAACAGCCAAGTCGTTTCGTTACAATTTTCAGATCATTTGCTATGGTTTCTGATCGGTAAAGGAACGCGGCGCCGAGCAGGTCGGTGTACGGGGTTTGCAATGTCGATCGTTCAAAGCTAGCGCCTTCGCCTACAACAATGCCTGGGCGAACCACCGGTTGCTCCGCGCGTGCGCCGAGCTGAGCCAGGGCGAATTTGAGGTCGAGCGGACGGGCTTCTTCCCGAGCCTGCAGCGGACGTTGAACCATATTTATGTCGTTGACCTCTTTTACGTCGATGCACTCGAGGGCGGATGGCTTGGGCCGAAGGCCTGGGAGGATCCGATCCCATTTCCAGCTCTTCCAGGGCTCTCGGAAGCTCAAGCATCGATGGACCGGCGCTTCATAGGCGTCTGCGATGCCCTGACGCCCGCCTCGTTGAACGAAGACGTGCGGATTAATCGAGGTCCTGATGTCCAGATAGAGCGACGCGACCGGCTGCTGATGCATCTCATTCAGCATCAAATTCACCACCGTGGGCAGGCGCATACGATGTTATCGGGAACCCGCATCAAGCCGCCGCAGCTCGACGAGTTCTTTTCGACTGCGGAAGCGCCGTTAAGGGCATCCGAGTTTGCCGATCTGGGCTGGACGGAGGAAACGGTTTGGGGGCCGGCCAACTGAGCGAGCGCGCGTTACCGATTGCGGTTCCGACCTGCTCCGACCGAGGCGAAGACAACTTCCATCAGCCATGCGACACCGGCGTCCTTCATCGCAGCCTTGGTCGCGATGGCGCAGATCGTATCCGGTTTACGGGCGAAAGGCAGCTCGACGAATATCAATCCGAAATGCCCGGCGTGCTGCTGCACCAGACGCCGCGGCAACGCTGCAATCAGTTCGGACCCTGCAAGCTGGACGAGCGCCATCATAAAGTTCGGGACAGTCAAGGCAATGCGGCGCCTGAGACCGCGCTTTGCCAACATCTCATCGACGAAGCCGCGCGGCTCACCGCTGAGAGACACCAGCAGATGCTGCGATTGCGAGAAAGCCGCGGGTGTCGGAGCTCTGGCGAAGGCGTGTCCCTTGCGCATGGCCAGCACGAATTCCTCGTCGTAGAGCCTGCGCGCCTCGAAACGCGGCGATACCGCCGGCAGCGGCAGCATCGCGACGTCCAGCTCTCGTCTTTCGAGCATCTCGAGGCACTCGTGCCAGGGTTCGCCGATCGCGCCGCCGCGGGGCGCGGGCATCACATGGATCAATCCGATGTCGATGTGGGGCGCCCTACTCGCGATCGAACCGAGTAGCTGCCCCGTTGTTGAGGCGAGAACAGCATCGGGTGCGCCGATCGTAAACCGGCGATGGCTTTTTGCAGGGTCGAATGGTCTAGCCGAGCCAACCAGTTGTTCGACGCGCGCGATGATTTCAGCGATAGGGTGGTCGAGCTCCAGGGCCCGCTCCGTTGGAACGACGCCCTTCGGCGTTCGCAGGAACAGCGGGTCGTTCAAAACAAGGCGCAGCCGGCCAAGCGCGTGGCTGACAGCGGACGGCGTCAGGTTCAGTCGCGCGGCCGCGCGCGCGACATGGCGTTCTTCCAGGACCACGCGGAAGACCACAAGGAGATTCAGTTCGATCCTGGATAGATCAATTTGGTTCAGCATGTTGCTGAAATCATATCGCTGGATTCATCGAGATCAAGGCCCCATGGAATGCGTAGATCGTGCAATCAGGAGCCTCGAAATGATCAGAAGGTCGAAAGGGGTGAGCAAAGGCCATGGCTCGCCGGACAACCAGGACTCGCCGCACAGGATGTCGAGGCGCTCGATGATGATGGCGGCGGCGGCAATTCCTGCTTCCGGTCAGCTTCCACGCAATGCAACCGCCGGGGACGACGCGCTAGCCAGCATCATCCAGCGCGCCGGGGAGAAGAATGCGGCCTTCATGCGTGGAGATATGGACCGCTGGTCCCAGCTTGTCCGCATTGCGCCGGATTTCACACTGATGCAACCTTTCGGAGGCCCTGCGAATTTCGGATTCGACAGCAGTCCAAAGCGGCTGGCCGACCTGGCGCAATATTTCAGGAACGGTGAGACCGAGCTGGAGGTCTTGCAGACCTATGCGTCGAACGGGCTCATCGCTCTCGTCATGATCGAACGCCAGAGCGCGGAGGTCGGCGGCTTGCCTGCCCAGGACTGGTCGCTGCGCGTCACGGAAATCTATCGCAAGGACAGCACGGATTGGCAGCTGGTGCACCGCCATGCAGACCCGCTGGTCCGGCGCATTTCCTTGCAGCAAGCCGCGATCCTCGCCCGAGGCTGGGCGGAGTAAAGATGATGATGTCTTTCGCCCTCCAGAGGCGGCCGGGCTTGCGTGTCGAACTCAGAACGTCATCCGCATGCCCGCATAGAACGCGCGCGGCCTTGCCGGGCTCAGCGATCGCGGGTCGTTGAATTCCGCACCGCCATTGGTGAAGTTGGGCAAGGCTTCCCTATCGAAGAAGGTGCCAAGGGTCGAGTAGCGGTTGTCGAAGATGTTGGCGACGCGACCGTAAATCTGCAGGTTCTTGGTGATCTGGTAGGAGGTGTGGAGATTAAACACCGCGTAGGACGGCAGCTTCGGAAACTGGTTGGACTCATCGCCGACGAAATACTGGCTCGAGACAAAGAGCGCGTCACCCCCGACCTTCCAGACATCGGTAACCGCATATTCGATGCTTGCCTTAATAAGGTGGCTAGGGAGGCGCGGAATGTGATTGCCCGGCAAGACCTGGATGTTGCCGGCGTCGGCGAACGGGCTCTCTGAGCCAAGCGTCAGCGCGTCGAGGAAGCGCGCGTCCAGGAACGCATAGCTCGCCTGGAACTGAAGCACATTCGACTTCAGGCTCACCTCGGCTTCGATACCCTGCCTGCGCGTCCGGCCGACGTTCTGGAAAAAGCCGAAGCCAGTCAGGCCGGGAATCGGGGTCGCGAGGATGTCGTCGTAGTTGGTAGCCCGGAAGGCGCCGATCTTCCAGCCGAGGGAGCCGATGTTCAATTCCTTGGTGCCGCGGAAGCCCGCTTCAAACGTCTTGGATACGACTTGCTGCAGTGGGGGGTCTGCGATCAGGAACTGCCCGATGATGCATGGCCTCGCCGGATCGGCGCAGCCGAGCTCGAGTGGCGTGGGCACCCGGTTGGCTTCGGAATAGCCCGCATAGGCAGTCACTTCAGAGGTGATCTTGTAGGTGCCGCCGATGATCGGATTGAACCGATCATAGGTATGATCGCCATTGAGTGCGGTGCCGAGCTGGTCCATCAGCGTGACACGGGCCGCATTGAATCGCCCGCCTGCCGTCACCGCAAAGCGATCGTCCACGTTGAACGTGTCGAGCGCGTAGAGCCCGTGATATTGGTTGACGGTGCGAAGCGACACGGGACCAACCGATGTCGGGTCACCGGAGGGACCCAGGAATATGCCGCTGCCCGTGACGACATAGTTCGTGCCTATGGTTCCTAATTCAGCGCTGCCGGTGAAGCGCGTGCTGCTGACATCATAGCTCGCGCCAACTACGAAGCGGTTCTCATGACCGAACAGCTGGTCGGTGTTGGTTGCCTGACCGGATACGCCAAATGTGGTCGATTTCGTGCTGGTGCGATCGATCTCGCTGAGGATGGCGTCTGGCGCAAAGGTATTGGCGAGCTGAACGCCATTCAGGCCAAAAGCCGGGACCGTATCATTGCCAAAGCACAGGAGCGTTGGATCGGCACATGCCTGGGCGTCGGTCGGATTTCCGTCCACGGTACTCTGTTTGAAGCTCCGCAGATGCGCCGTGCCCTCAAAGGTCCAGGTCGGCGTCGCCTCCACTTTGCCGGTCAGGTTGAGATAGCCGACCTTGTTGGAGATGGTTTGCGGCGTTGTGTAGGTCGCCCCCCAATATTGCTGGAGCAATTCGGCCGGAACGGTGCTGGGGCCTGCCAGGGAATTGTTGGCGACGCCGCCATTGAGGTGGAACTCGTTGCCTTCGAAACGATACCCGACATCGCCATAGAAGCGCCGGACATCCGATTGCGAGAAATTGCGGAAACCATTGTCGTGAATGCCTTCGAGCGCTCCGTAGACTGCCCAATTATTGTCGACCTTCTTGCCCCATTGTGCAGAGCCCTGGATGCGGCCGAATGAGCCGCCCATGATATCGATCTCGGCCCCTTGATAGTTGAAGCCGTTCTTCATCTGCAGATCGATGGCGCCGCCGAGCGCGTTAAGGCCGTATGCCGGATTGTTAGTCACGACCACTGCCGATCGGATCGCAGCCGTCGGGATCAGATCCCAATTAACAGTGTCGGAAAACGCCTCGTTGATGCGTACGCCGTTCTGGTAGACAGCGAGGCCCTGCGGCGTGCCGGCCAGAGGTGAAGCGACGAAGCCGCGAAACTGCACATCGGGCTGAAAGGGATTGCCGGTCACTTCATTGATGCTGAGACCAGGCACGTACTGCTGCAGGGCAACCGCGATATCCGGGGAGGCGGTACGCCTGATCTGGCTGGCATCAACCGCATTGATCGCGGACGGCACCTTGTCGACATCGAGACCTCGGCCGGTGCCCGGCGAGGTCGGGTAGACGTAAAGGCGCGTCCTGGGGCTGGCGGACGCCGGCGCCCCTATGCGCGCGACCGGCCGCGTCGGCGCACTACGCCTCACGGCCGACGGCGGAGGTGCCGTCACCTCGACGGGCGGCAGGTTCTGGACGTTGGTTTCCTCGTCCTGCGCGGCTGCGGCGGGGCTTGCAAGGACCAAGCCCGACACCAGCCCCGTCGACACCGAGGCCATCAACAAACGACGCTTGAACCAAAGAGGCTTGCCCATCCCTGCCTTCCAATCCGTGACCACCGGCTGTTTTGATTTTCGCCGTTTGGTTGAGATGAGTGTATTCGGCGGCAGTGAGTCCGCCAGCCACAAAAGGTCTGGCACTATCCGCACCCGTTTTCCCGACCAAATCGGGAATTTTTCCCGATGCAATCAGGACGCCGCCGTCGGAACCAGCGCCTCCACGGTCAAGCCGCCGTCGTTGGAGACGACGTTGAGCGTGCCGCCCAGCGCCAGAATGCGCTCGCGCATGCCGACGAGGCCGAAGCCGAGCTTCTGGCCCGGCTCCATGCCGCAGCCGTTGTCGCTGACCCGCACGCGCGCGTAGCCGCGGCCGCCGGCCTGCTCGACGGGCTCGATCACGACATTGACCGACGTCGCGCCGGCGTGGCGGAACACGTTGGTGAGCGCCTCCTGCACGATGCGGTAGATGGTGAGGTCGGCCGTCTCGCCGGTGACCCCGAGCGTGGCGGAGATCACGGTTTCGATCGCGACGTCGGGATGCGACTCCCGCCACAGCCGCGAGAGCGATTCCAGCGCCTGGCGCAGGCCGAGCTCGGCAAGGCCGACGGGCCGGAGCCGCTCCAGCACCCGGCGGGTGAACTGCTGGAGCTGGTTGATCTGTTCCAGCAAGGCGCTGCCGTGCTTCCGGACCGAGTCGGCATTCGGCGCGCGCCCGTCCGCGAGCTTCGCCAGCGCGCTCGCATGCGCGCGCAGCGAGAACAGATACGGCCCGAATTCGTCGTGCAGCTCGCGCGCGATCTCCTTGCGCTCGACGTCCTGGAGCGACACCGCGCGCTCGGCCAGGAGCCGCTTTTCCTCCACCGCCTCGCCGAGCGCCGCCGCGAGATGATTGAGCTTGCCGCAGATCGCGGCCAGCTCGGGCGCACCGCCCGGCGTGGCGCGCGCGTCATAATGCCCGCCCTCGATCGCGGTCATCGTCTGCGCCAATGACTGCAGCGGCGCGAGCGCGCGGCCGACCACCGTCATCATCACCAGAAACAGCGCGAGCGCGATCACCGAGCCGACCTCGAGCTGGGTCACGATGGCGTCCCAGATCTCGGCGATCTCGTCATCGGGATGCGCGGTGATCACCAGCGAGCCCGGCTTGCCATGGACCGAGACCGGCACGCTCACCGTGGTCTGCTCCGGATGAACCAGGCCGACGAACCAGGCCGGCGGTCCACGCGCGTCGTCGTCGGCAGGCCGGGGCGGCGTCAGCGGGTTACCGCCGGCGTCCTGAAGCGCGATGCTGACATGGCGCAGGCGGCTCAGATCGCGCGCGATCTGGTTCAGCCTGGCATCCGGGTCGGGCGCCTCGTTCAGATCCGCAACGATCATTTCGATGAATTCGCGCGCGAGCCGGATCACGCTCTGGTCCTCGGCCTGCACGCGCGGCCCGGCTTCCGCGACCTGGCGGCCGATATTGACAGCGAGCCCCAGCGCCAGCAGCAGCGCCAGCAGAAGGTTGATGCGCGCGCGCAACGATAGATTTTGCCACATTGGTGCCGCCCGTGCCTCGCGAAGGTTGGCCCGCGCCTGTCCGTTGACGTTGACAGAGGCGAAGCGCCCGATATCTAATCGAAAGCGTACAGCAATCCCGGCCGGGTTGCATGAGGCGACATGAGACGCGCAGCGTTCTTGTTCGGATCATGCGGCGGAAAAGCAGGCCGAGGCTGTCACGGGGAACGCCTATGCGCATTCTGATCGTCGACGATCATCCCATTGTCGCCTCCGGCTGCCGTGCCGTGCTGGCCGACGAGGGCGAGATCGAGATTTTGGAGGCCGCCGACGCCGAGGACGGCGAATGCGTCTTCATTGTCGAGCGCCCCGACCTCTGCATCATCGACATCAACCTGCCGACCGTCTCCGGCTTCGAGCTCGCGCGCCGCATCCTCGAACGTGCGCCCGAGGCCCGCATCATCATGTTCAGCATGAACGACGACCCTGCGTTCGCCGCGCGCGCGATCGAGTGCGGGGCCAAGGGCTACGTCTCCAAGACCGGCGACCCCGACGACCTCGTCGAGGCGATCCGCGCCGTCGGGGGCGGCAGCACCTATCTGCCCACCGCGATCGCGCGCAGCATCGCGTTTGCAGGACCGACGCTGGCGCAAAGCCCGCTGTCGAAGCTGAACGCACGCGAGATGGAAATCCTGCGGCTGCTCAGCGCCGGAAAGAGCCTGTCCGAGATCGCCTGGCTGGTGCAGTCGTCCTACAAGACTGTCGCCAACACCTCCTCGATCATGCGACAGAAGCTCGGCGTGAAGACCTCGGTCGAGCTGGTGCGGCTGGCGATCGACAGCGGCGTCGCCTGACAAACACCGCCACGAATTCGGTCACACAAGCGTTGCAATCTTGATGTGGTTAGATGCCACGGAGCATAACGGCATGACGATCCAGACTGTCTCGACCAACACTTCCTATGGCGGCGTGCAGGGCGTGTACCGCCATGCCAGCCAGGCGACCGGAACCGACATGGTGTTCTCGGTCTATGTTCCCCCACATGCCGCCGGCGCAAAGCTTCCCGTGGTCTGGTATCTCTCCGGCCTCACCTGCACCCATGCCAACGTCACCGAAAAGGGCGAATTCCGCAAAGCCTGCGCCGAGCTCGGCCTGATCTTCGTCGCGCCCGACACCAGTCCGCGCGGGCCCGACGTGCCGGGCGATGCCAACAATGCCTATGATTTCGGCCTCGGCGCTGGCTTCTATATCGACGCGACGCAAGAACCGTTTGCGCGCAACTATCGCATGTGGAGCTATGTCACCGACGAGCTGCCCAAGCTCGTGGCGGAGAATTTTCCGGTCGACGCCAAGCGGCAATCGGTGATGGGCCATTCGATGGGCGGCCACGGCGCGCTGACGGTCGCGCTGCGCAATCCGCACCGCTATCGCGCGGCCAGCGCGTTCGCGCCGATCGTGGCGCCTTCGCTCGTGCCCTGGGGCATCAAGGCGCTGACCGGCTATCTCGGACCGAACAAGGAGACCTGGCGCAACCACGACACCGTGGCGCTGATCGAGGACGGCGCGAAATATTCCGGCTTCCTCGTCGACGTCGGCGAGGCCGACAATTTCCTGAAAGAACAGCTCAGGCCCGAGCT
Organism: Bradyrhizobium sp. 604_D8_N2_3; assembly: GCF_051810765.1. NCBI lineage: Bacteria > Pseudomonadati > Pseudomonadota > Alphaproteobacteria > Hyphomicrobiales > Nitrobacteraceae > Bradyrhizobium > Bradyrhizobium sp. 604_D8_N2_3. Next base: position 6,626,249 of record NZ_JBPWPM010000001.1, read on the forward strand.
GCTCGAGGCCGCCTGCACCAAGGCGGGCATCCCGCTGACGCTGCGGCGGCAGGCGGGATATGACCACAGCTATTATTTCATCTCGACGTTCATGGGCGATCATCTGCACTGGCATGCGGAAAGATTGAAGGGGTGATTTCTTCCTTCTCCCCTTGCGGGAGAAGGTGGCATAGGCGGCCCACGGCCGCCGTTCTTAAGAACGCCGAAGCAAAGCTTCGGCTATGGCGCCGGATGCCGGATGAGGGGTATCTCACCGCGCTTCAAGTGAAAGTTAGACTCGCGGAGAGAGACCCCTCACCCGTCTTCGCTTCGCGAAGCCACCCTCTCCCACAAGGGGCGAGGGTGCAGCAGAGCTAGCGGGGAAAGGCGAAGCTCTACTCCGGCTTCCCGTAGTTCGGCGCCAGCAATCGATTGCGGATCAGGTAGCTCATCGTGCGCGACCACGATTCGTCCGTGTTGCCGCGCATGTCGGCGCTGGCGACGGTGATCATGTTGCCGGTCTTCACGTCGCGCAGATAGATGTTGAGATTGATGATCAGGTTCGAGACCTTCTGCACCATGCCGGTGATCTCGAGGTCGGCGCCGAGCTGCCCGGCAAGCTTGAGGTCGCAGCCGCCGCAGGCCTGCAGATTGGCGTGACGGGCGGCATCCCTGACCGGCGCGATGTCGAGCAGCTGGAACCTTCCTGACAGCGCCAGTTCCTTGCGCAGCTGGTCGCTGATGCGCTCGAGCCGCGCCTCCTCCGGCTTGGAGCCGTAGAACTCGCCGGGAAGGCTGGTGTCGATCAGCTCGAAATCGAACACCGCGAGCCTTGGCGGATCGGCCAACGCGACCGAACCCGTCAACAGCAAAGCTGCGAAACAGATCAGCGCTCGCATGATCGTGATTCCCGGCCTCGCGCGCGCGGGGACGAAATGCGGGGTTGCAAGCCGGGCCAAATCGGTCATGCTTTAGCAGAGACAATTCTCCACCGGCGGTCAAGCCAGGGAGAACTTCTGGAGGAAACATGATCCGATGGTTGGTCGGCCTGATCGGCCTGGGTCTTGCCGCGACGAGCGCGCTCGCGGCCGACCCGGTGCAGATCGGCGTCGGCTATCTCGGCGTCGCCGGCACCAGATCGACGCTGTCGCTGGTCGAGCAGCCCGCGGAGAATGACGGCGTCGCCGGCGCGCGCCTCGCCATCGAGGACAACAACACCACGGGAAAATTCCTCAACCAGCGTTTCACGCTGGAGGAGCGCCGCATCAAGGAAGGCGAAGATCCGGTTGAGGCTGCGGCTGCGCTGGCCGAAAAAAACGGCTTCATCATCGCCGACCTGCCGGCCGACGCGCTGTTGAAGGTCTCGGATGCCCTGCGCGAGCGCGGCACGCTGCTGTTCAACGCCGGCGCGATCGACGAGCGCCTGCGCGAGGCCGATTGCCGCGCTAATGTCATCCACACCGCGCCGACGCGCGCGATGCTGGCCGATGCGCTCGGCCAATATCTGGTGTGGAAGCAGTGGAAGCGCTGGGTGCTCGTGGTCGGCTCGCATGACGAGGACAAGCTGTTTGCAGACGCGCTCCGGCGTACCGCCACACGCTTCGGCGCCAAGATCGTGCAAGAGAAGACCTTCGAGGACAAGGGCGGCGCGCGCCGCACCGATAGCGGTGTCACGCTGATCCAGCGCCAGATGCCGGTGTTCACGCAACAGTTGCCGGCCTATGACGTGCTGGTCGCCGCCGACGAGAGCGAAGTGTTCGGCGCCTATCTGCCCTATCGCACCTGGGATCCGCGCCCCGTCGCGGGCTCGGCCGGCCTCGTGCCGCGCAGCTGGGACGCATCGCAGGACCAGTGGGGCGCGATCCAGATGCAGAACCGCTTCATCAAGCTGAACTCGCGGCGCATGACCCCGCTCGACATGCAGGCCTGGACGGCGGTGCGCATGATCGGCGAGGCCACCTCGCGCACCAATTCCGGCGACGTCAAGAAGGTCGCCGACTTCATCAAGGGGCCGGACTTCTCGGTTGCCGCGTTCAAGGGCACAAAACTGAGCCTGCGCGACTGGAACCTGCAGCTGCGCCAGCCGATCCTGCTGGTCGACGGCCGGATGGTGGTGTCGGTATCGCCGCAGGAGGGATTTCTGCACCAGGTCTCCGAGCTCGACACGCTCGGCTACGACCGCCCGGAGAGCAAATGCAAGCTGAAATGAGGACGCGAATGTTGCGCATGTGGCGTGTGGGGTTGCTGTCCGGACTGGCGCTTGCGGCTGCGCCCGCGCATGCGTTCATCGCCTATGTCTCGAACGAGAAGAGCAACACGGTCTCGGTGATCGACACCGACAGCTGGACCGTGACCAAGACCATCAAGGTCGGCCAGCGCCCGCGCGGCATCGATTTCACGCGCGACGGCAAGTTCGTGATGGTCGCGGTCGGCGACGACGACACCATCCAGGTGATCGACGCCAAGACGCAAGCGATCGTGGACAGCCTGCCCTCCGGGCCCGACCCGGAATTGTTCGCGCAGGATGCGGCCGGAAAGATCCTCTATGTCGCCAACGAGAACGACAACACGGTGACCGTGATCGATCTGGAGAAGCGCGCGCGGCTCGGCGACATCCAGGTCGGCGTCGAGCCCGAGGGCATGACCATCAGCCCCGACGGCAAGACACTGATCAACACGTCCGAGACGACCAACATGGCGCATTTCATCGACACCTCGTCGCGCCAGATCGTCGCCAACGTGCTGGTCGACGCGCGGCCGCGCTTTGCCGAATTCAAGCATGACAGTTCGGAGCTGTGGGTGTCCTCGGAGATCGGCGGCACCGTCTCGATCATCGATCCCAAAAAGCACGAGGTGACCGGCAAAGTCACGTTCGAGATTCCGGGCTTGCGGAAAGAGGCGATCCAGCCGGTCGGCATCGGCATGACCAAAGACGACAAGACCGCCTTCGTCGCGCTGGGTCCCGCCAACCGCGTCGCCGTGGTCGACGTCGCCTCGCGCAAGGTGACGAAATATTTGCTGGTGGGACAGCGGGTCTGGCACATGGCATTCACGCCGGACGAGAAATACCTGCTCACCACCAACGGCGTGTCGAACGACGTCTCGGTCATCGACGTCGTCGCGCAAAAGGTGATCAAGACCATTCAGGTGGGCGAACTGCCCTGGGGCATTACGATCTCGCCATGACCAGCCCTGCTCCCATCGCCGAGCCACAGGAGATGCCGAGGCTGCAAGCGGCCGCGGTGCCGGCGCTGTCGATCGACGGCGTCAGCCATTCCTACGGGCCGCGCCGGGCGTTGATGGACGTCTCCTTCAATGTGCAGCCTGCGAGCTTCACTGCGCTGCTCGGGCTCAACGGCGCGGGCAAGAGCACACTGTTCTCGCTGATCACGCGCCTGTTCGGCATCCAGTCCGGGCGTGTCGGCATCTTCGGCCACGACATCAGCAAGAGCCCCGGCGAGGCACTGCGGCTGCTCGGCGTCGTATTCCAGCCGCGCACGCTCGATCTCGACCTGTCGCTGACGCAGAACCTGCTCTATCACGCCGCACTCCACGGCATCAGCCGGCGCGAAGCGGCCGCGCGCAGCGGCGAGCTGCTCGGCCGCATCGGGCTCGAAGAGCGTGCCGGCAGCAAGGTGCGCGATCTCTCGGGCGGCCAGATGCGGCGGCTGGAGATCGCACGCGCCCTGCTGCACCGGCCGCGGCTGCTGTTGCTGGACGAGCCGACCGTCGGCCTCGACGTCAAGGCGCGCGCCGACATCATCAGCCATGTCCGCCAGCTCGTCACCGAGCAAGGCATCGGCGTGCTCTGGGCCACGCATCTGTTCGACGAGATCATGCCTGGTGACGACCTCGTGGTGCTGCACCAGGGCAAGGTGCTGGCGCAGGGGCCGATGAGCCGCGTCATCACGGATGCCGGCGCGCAGGACGTCAACACCGCCTTCATGCGCCTGACCGGTGCGCAGACGATGCCGGGAGGCGGCGCATGAGCAGCATCACGACGCGGGATACACCGCGCGGTTTCTCGACCGCGGAATACATGACCTGCCTCACCGGCATCGTCTGGCGCGAGGGCCTGCGCTTCCTGCATCAGCGCGAGCGCTTCGTCTCGGCGCTGGTACGGCCGCTGGTATGGCTGTTCATCTTCGCCGCCGGCTTCCGCCAGGTGCTCGGCATCTCCATCATCCCGCCTTACGAGACCTACATCCTCTACGAGGTCTATATCGCGCCCGGGCTGATGGCGATGATCCAGCTCTTCAACGGCATGCAGTCCTCGCTCTCGATGGTCTATGACCGCGAGATGGGCAATATGCGGACGCTGCTGGTGAGCCCGCTGCCGCGCGGGTTCCTCTTGTTCTGCAAGCTGCTGGCGGGCACCGCGGTGTCGCTGCTCCAGGTCTATGCGTTCCTCTTGATCGCCTGGTTCTGGGACATCACGCCTCCCCCCATCGGTTATCTCACGGTGCTGCCGGCGCTGATCCTGTCCGGGCTGATGCTGGGCTCGCTCGGCATGCTGATCTCCTCGGGCATCAAGCAGCTCGAGAGTTTTGCCGGCGTAATGAACTTCGTGATCTTTCCGATGTTCTTCGCCTCCTCCGCGCTCTACCCGCTCTGGCGCGTGCAGGAGGGGAGCCCCTATCTCTACTATCTCTGCCAGGCCAACCCGTTCACCCATGCGGTCGAACTGATCCGTTTTGCATTCTACGGGCAAATCAACTGGATCTCGCTGGCGGTGGTGGCGGCCTGCACAATCGTCTTCATGATCGGCGCGATTCTGGCCTATGATCCCTCGCGCGGGCTGGCGCGACGGGGCCCTGCGGGAGGCGAATGATGAAGGTTCTGGCCATGGCCGCTTTTGCGCTCGCCGTTGCGAGCACGGCTGCGTGCGCCGCCGATCCACGCTATCCCAACTGGCCTTGCACGCAGGCCAAGGTGCCGGACATCTCGCTCGCCGCCGTCTGGGCCGGTCCCGCACTCGACGACGCCGAGACCAAATGGAAGGACGACGCAAAGGTCACCGCGCTGGTCTCAAAACTGTCGGCGCGGAAGACGCCGATGGACGAGGCCGAGAAGTCGGTGAAGGAGTTTTTGGCCGGCTCCGCCGCTGACAAGACGGCGAACGCCAAGCTGTTGTTCGCCGGCTTGTTCGACACGCTCAACGCCCAGCGCTCGCAGGTCATGAACGGGCTCGAACGCGTCAGCCGCAAACAGCGCGAGGCGGCCGACAAGATCCGCGAGGAGTCGATCCAGCTCCAGGCGCTCCAGAGCGCGACACCACGCGACGACGCAAAGGTCGATGCGCTCAGCAACCAGTTGATCTGGGAAACCCGCATTTTCGAAGATCGCCATAAGGTGGTGCGGTTCGTCTGCGAGGTTCCGACCGCGATCGACCAGCGCCTGTTCGCTCTCGGACGCGTGATCCAGCAGGAAATGGAATAGCGTCAGCCTCGCTGACGACGACTTTCTGAAAGTTCCCGCGATATCAATCGTTACCCTTTGCCGCGCTATCAGCCGGAACCAAATCGCTCTAGGATGGCTTGTCGACGTGAACTCCAAGACGTCGGGAGGCCTCGATGGGAACAACAAAATTCATCTTCGCATGCGCTGCAGCCATCAGCACGCTTGCGTCCCCTGCTTTTGCTGACGACATGACCGGGATGGTCACCAGAATCGACCGGCTCAACAGCACGATCTCGATCCAGCAGACACAGAAGGGCACAGTCGGCGGCAGCGCAGGCGGCGCCGGCACGCTTCAGGAGTACAAGGCCAAGGACGCCGCGATGCTGGATGCCGTCCATGCCGGCGACAGGGTGACGTACTCGGCGACCGACAACAATGGTACAGGCACGCTGACGAAGCTGCAGAAGCAGTAGGCTTTGCTTCCGCCTCGCTCTCGGCGAAAGGGAGCTTCCGCGAGGCGTCTAGTCGATGTGCGCGGACGACCCACACCGTCATTGCGAGCGCAGCGAGGCAATCCAGAATCTTTCCACGGAGGGACTCTGGATTGCTTCGCTACGCTCGCAATGACGAGGAGAGAACTATTGCTCCGGCCGCGGCTCGGGTTGCGCATCGTCCAGCAGAAGGTTTGCGCGCTCCCAGCCATCGGTGCCGTCGGGGTACCAGGCGACGTTGGCATAACCGTAGGCCAAGGCGCGCTTGGCGGCGTTCCAGGACATCCAGCAGTCGGCCAGGCAATAGATCACCAGCAGCGCGGCCTTGTCGCCGCGCGCGGCGTGGGCGAGGCCGCGCTGGAAATAATCGTCCATGGCGGGCGGCAGAATGCCGTAGCCGGTGTCCGGCAGCCAGATGCTGCCCGGAATGTTTTTCCGCGGCATATCACGCCAGACGGTGCCTTCGGGGAGGTTCTTCGGCTTCGGCGCGCGTGGCAGCACGTCGATGAACGCGCCGCTCTTCGCACGCCAGATTGCTTCGGCCTCCGCAGTCGTCAGCACGCGCGCGCCAGTGAGCGTCGCCGGCACCGGCGCGCGGTAATTGTCGGCGCGATATCCATCGGGCTCGAACGGCTCCTGCTGCTGCGCGAATGCCGGCGCCGTGAGGGCAGCGGCAACCAGCGCAGCGGCAACGCGCCGCCTCATGGCGTCTTCTTGGCCGTCTCCGCGCCGAGCGGCTTGTCGCTCTCGTCGAGCAGCGGTACGCCGAAGTCGAGCAGGATCTTGTTGATCTCGCCCTGGTTCTCCTGGATCAGCTTGTTGAGCTGCCGCTTCCAGTTCTGGTCGGCGGGGCGCACGCCCATGCCGATGCGATAGATCAGCTTTGGCCCGGTGGTTTCCTTCACCAGCGGCGTAACATGAAGCGAGCCAGCCTTCTTCGCATAATACCCGGCCATCGGACCCCACAGCACGCCTGCGTCGATCTTGCCGGCGACGAGGTCGTCGACCATCGCCTGCGCGGAGTTATCGAAGCGCGTGTCGATCATCAGGGGATAGGGTTTTGCATCGCCCATCAGGCCGGCCAGCGCCATGTTGGTCGCCGGCGGCGTGCCGGCGACGATGCCGACATGCTTGCCCTTCAGGCGCGCGTCTTCGAGCGTATCGACGTCCTCGAGCCCGCTGCCGGTCTTGGCGACCAGCGCATAGGTCGTGCGGTAATAGGGATTGGTGCCCTGCACGAGGTCGTCACCTTGCGGAAATCCCATGATGACGTCGCAGCGATGCGCGCCCAGCGTCATGCGCACGAAGCCGGTGGCCTGCGGGAAGAAGACGTAATCGAGCTTCTTCTGGAGCTTGTCCGCGAGCAGCTCGGCGAGCTTGTTCTCGAACCCCTCGCCCTTCTCGTTCGAGAACGGCAGATTGCGCGGGTCGGCACAGACGCGCAGCACTTTTGGATCGACCAGCTCGAACGAGAGGTCGCCGGTCTCGCTGGTCTGCGCAATGGCGACGTCGCCGAATGCGCAGGATGCCACCAGGACCCACAGTGAAAACAACCAGCGACGATGTCGCCCGGCCTCCGTCATCGCGCTTCCTCCTCGGTTTGTTTGAATGCTAGCCATGCAACGCATGACGCGCCATGCTTTGCCACACTTTGTGTTGGCTTTGGTTTGTTGCAGTGCAGTGCGGCAAGCCATCTGAACTGAGGCGGAAAAGTGTCTCGCATCGCTTCCTTGATCGCAGCCCTGTCCCTTCTGGGGACAGCAACGCTAGCACGCGCCGGGGCAGCCGAATTGCCTGTGAGCGAAGTCGCACCGGGAATCTTCGTGCACTCCGGGACCACCGCCCTCATGACCCGCGAGAACGAAGGCGACATCGCCAATGTCGGCTTTATCGTCGGCGAGGATGCAGTGGCCGTGATCGACACCGGCGGCAGCCTCCGTGAGGGCGAGGCGCTGCTGGCGGCGGTGCGGGCTCGCACATCCAAGCCGATCCGCTACGTCATCAACACCCATGGCCATCCCGACCATGTCTTCGGCAATGCGGCCTTCGCCGCAGAGGGAACCAGCTTCGTCGGCCACGGCAAGCTGCCGCAGGCGCTGGCGACGCGCGGGCCGTATTATCTCGACAATTTTGGACGCCTCATGGGTAGCGAATTGATCGATCCCGTGAAGATCGTGCCGCCCACCCTGCTCGTCGTTGATACCCTGACGCTCGATCTCGGGTCGCGCCGCCTCTCCTTGCGGGCCTGGCCGGTCGGGCACAGCGACAACGATCTGACCGTGTTCGACGAGGCCAGCAAGACGCTGTTTGCGGGCGATCTCGTCTTCCTCCGCCATATTCCGGTGATGGACGGCAGCATCCGCGGTTGGCTCGGCACGCTCGGGGAACTCGATAAAATTCCGGCGCAGCGCGTCGTGCCGGGTCACGGGCCTGTGAGCGACTGGCCTGCCGCGCTCGGCGACGAGCGGCGTTATCTCACGACGCTGCTGGCGGACGTGCGGGCGTCGAACAAGAAGGGCGAGCCGATCCGGACTGCCGCCGACAAGGCGGCCGCATCGGAACGGCCGCATTGGCAATTGTTCGACGACTACAATGCTCGCAACGCAACCGCAGCATTTTCGGAAATTGAATGGGAGTAGTGGACGCGCTACGCTGGACGGGGGATCGGCTGCGCCGCCCCAGAGAAAACTGCTTCGTCCGCACGGAACCACGACCATGACGGGATGCACACGCCGCCTGCCCCTGATCGCCGCATTGCTTGGCATCGCCTTCGCTGTGCCGGCGAGCGCCGAGGAGGCTTACGATCCCTGGCCGGGCCTGGTGCAGGACATCTTCAGCAACCGTCCGATCAACGACGGCAACGACGTCATCGGCATCGAGATGCCCTATCGCGCCGAGGACGCGGCGATCGTGCCGGTGACCCTGCGCAGCAAACTGTCGCCTGCGGATAGCCGCCGCATCCGTTCGATCACCCTCGTCATCGACCGCAACCCCGCGCCAATGGCGGCAAAGTTCGAGCTCGGCGCAGATGCCAACGTCACCGAGATCTCCACGCGCGTGCGCGTCAACAACTACACCGACGTCCACGCGGTCGCCGAGCTCAGCGACGGCCAGCTCTACGTCGCCAAGACCTATGTGAAGGCCTCAGGCGGCTGCTCGGCGCCGGCAGGAAAGAACATCGAGGAAGCCAGGAACCGGCTCGGCCAGATGCGCTACCGGCAATTCGCGCGCGAGGAGGCACCGGCGAGCCGCGTCCGCGAGGCGCAGATCATGATCGGCCATCCCAACAATTCCGGGCTGCAAATGGATCAGGTCACGCAGCTCTACGTCCCCGCCTTCTTCGTCAACCAGCTGAAGCTGACGCAGGACGACAGCCCCGTGCTGTCGATGGAGGGCGGCATCTCGATCTCGGAAGATCCCAACCTGCGCTTCACGTATGTGTCAAATGGCGCCAAGCGATTCCGTGCGGAGGCGAAGGACACGGACGGGCACGTGTTCCGCAATGAATGGGATGTGGAGAAGCCGGGGACGTGAGGCTCTGCCCTCCCCTCTCCCCTTGTGGGAGAGGGTGGCTCGCCGCAAAGCGGCGAGACGGGTGAGGGGTATGTCTCCGCGAGCGGCACTCTTAGTCGTCTGAACGTGGGGAGAGATACCCCTCATCCGGCGCTTCGCGCCACCTTCTCCCGCAAGGGGAGAAGGGATCGCACCGTCTATGCGGCAGCTAGAAACACCTCACCTCGGCTTCCGCCTGCGCGCGCCTGAGATCGTTCACCGCCGAATTCGCCTGCTCCGACGTACGAAACTGGACGCCGAGATTGCCGCGCACCTGGGACATGCTCAGCGCCGTCTCGGCGGTGACGTAACGGTCATAGGACACGATCGAGGCCACCACGTCGATCGAGCAGGAGCATTGCTCGATGGACTGCCGGCTCTCGCCATTGGCCTTCATGCAGCCATAGACGTATTCGGCACGCGCTGAGGTCGGATAATCATTGGCCTCCTCGGCACGCGCGGCGTAGACGGTCGCAGCCCACACCGCCAATGCGGCGACAATCGGTCGTAGCTGTCCCGCCAGATTCATGAGCGTCCTCCCGCTGGTTGCGACGAAAGCTATGCTATGCGTATTGTCATGAAAAGCACTCCCTTCGAGGAAACGGCTCACAAGGTGATGAGAGCACTTGGTTTGAGAGCGCCTGGACGAACATTGGCGCTCGCGATGACGCTGGCGCTGTCGCTGGCCGCCCCCGGCCGCGCCGCGGATACGATCCGCCTTGCAGTGCAGAAGACCGGAACATTCTCCTGGGAGCTGGCCGCAATCCGCGCCGGCGGGCTCGACAAGGAAGCCGATCTGTCGCTCGACGTCGCCGAGCTCGCGAGCCCCGAGGCCGGCAAGATCGCCCTGCGCGCCGGGAGTGCCGACATCATCCTGTCCGACTGGCTGTGGGTGTCGCGCGAGCGCGTGCTCGGCGCCAAGCTCACCTTCTATCCTTATTCCAGCGCGCTCGGCGCGGTGATGGTGCCGGCCTCGTCGCCGCTCAAGACGCTCGCCGACCTCAAGGGCCGCAAGCTCGGCGTCGGCGGCGGCGCGATCGACAAGAGCTGGCTGCTGCTGCAGGCGCGGATGAAGCAGGACGGCATCGACCTGAAGTCGGACGCGAGCATCGTCTATGGCGCGCCGCCCTTGATTGCCGCCAAGGCGCTCGACGGCGAGATGGATGCGAGCCTCAACTTCTGGAATTTCTGTGCGCAGCTCGAGGCCAAGGGCTTTCGCCGCCTCGCCGGCATCGAGGATATTTTGCCGAAGCTGGGGGCCAAGGGCGCGGTGTCCGCGGTCGGTTATGTCTTCGACGAGAGCTGGGCCGCAAGCCACCGCGATGCGGTGGCGCGTTTCATTGCGATGACCCGCAAGGCCAAGCAGCTGCTGGTCACCTCGGACGCCGCCTGGGACAAGATCGCGCCGCTCACCGGCGCGAGCGATCCGGCCATCCTCAAGACCTACCGCGACCGCTATCGCGACGGCATTCCGCGCCGGAGCATCGTGGACGAGGAGGCGGATGCGCGCGTGCTCTATCGCGTGCTCGCCGAGATCGGCGGACGCGACCTGGTCGGGCCGGCGGCCGAGCTCGATCCCGGCACCTTCTATCACGCAGTCCCCGGAGACTGAGGTGCTGCGTCTTCTCTCGTTTTCCCTGTTCCTCGCGACCTGGTGGATTGCAGCGCTGTTCGTCGGCGGCGCAAAGCTGCCCTCCCCGCCTGCCGTGCTCAACGTCATCATCGCGGAAGCATCGAGCGGCGCCCTGTTCCTGCATCTCGGCGCCACGCTGGCGCGCGTCGCGCTCGCCTTCGTGCTGGCGATGTCGCTCGGCAGCGCCATCGGCTATTTGATGGGACGGGTGAAGCTCGCCGACCGGCTCGGCGATCCCTGGCTGATCCTGCTGCTGAACCTGCCGGCGCTGGTCGTGATCGTGCTGGCCTATATCTGGGCCGGCCTGACCGAAGCGGCCGCGATCGCGGCGATCGCCATCAACAAGCTGCCGACCGCCATCGTTACCTTGCGCGAGGGCACGCGCGCGCTCGACCGTTCGCTCGACGAGATGGCCACCGTGTTCGCGATGCCGCGCTGGCGCGCGTTCCGCCACGTCGTGCTGCCGCAGCTTGCGCCCTATATCGCAGCCTCGGCCCGGTCCGGATTGTCGCTGGTATGGAAGATCGTGCTGGTGGCCGAGCTGCTGGGACGGCCGAACGGCGTCGGCTTCGAGATCGGCGTCGCCTTCCAGCTGTTCGACACGCCGCGACTGCTGGCCTATTCGCTCACCTTCGCGGCCGTCGTACTCGTCATCGAAACCTTGCTGGTGCAGCCGTTCGAAGCCCGCGCAACACGGTGGCGGCCCCGTGCGGCTTGAAGTCGATATCTCCGGAAAGACATTCAGGAGTGCCGCGGGCGAAACGCACGAGGTGCTGGCCCCGGTCAGCTTCGCGCTTCAATCCGGCGAGGTCGGCGTTTTGATCGGCCCCTCCGGCTGCGGCAAGAGCACGATGCTGCGCATCATCCTCGGGCTCGACCGCGATTTCCACGGGACCATCGCGCGTCCACCGGAAGCGCGGATCGGGATGGTGTTCCAGGAGCCGCGGCTGTTGCCGTGGCGCTCGGTCGAGCAGAATGTGCGGCTTGCAGCTCCTGGCATCTCCGAGGCGAAGCTGTCGGAGCTGTTCAGGATCCTGGAGCTGGAAGCGCATCGCAGCCACTTTCCCGGCGAATTGTCGCTGGGTCTTGCCCGGCGCGTCGCGCTGGCCCGCGCCTTCGCGGTCGAGCCCGATCTGCTCGTGCTCGACGAGCCCCTCGCCTCGCTCGACGACGCGCTCGCCGGCCGCCTGCGCGACGAGATCGCGACGCTGGTCGCAAGCCGCCCCATGATGACCCTGCTCGTCACCCACAGCCTCGACGATGCGATCCGCCTCGGCGACCGCTTGTTCTTCCTGTCGCCGCAGCCGGCGCGAATTCTGGCAGAAGTGCCCATCAGCATCCCGCGTGGCGCACGCGGCGACGCAGAGATCGCCGCGATCAGGGCGGACCTCGTGGCGAGAATCCAAGGCGAACATGGCGGCGAACACGCCGGGCGTGATGCCTCATAGGCAGCCACGCAAAGCGCGTGCTAAACAGGGCCCGTAGCGGAGCCCGATGATGAAGCGAATGGTCGCCCTCATGACGCTTGGCCTCGCTCTCGTCGCGACCATGGCGAGCGCGCAGGACATGATGCGTGACGTCGACCTCACGTCACCCGCGATGGTCTCCGCGGAAATGAGCCGGCAGGAGGTCGAGGCCATCCTGGCCAAAGCCAGCGCCGTGGCGCCGGCCGATTTCACCGGCAAGCGGTTGTCGGGGCTCGATCTCTCGGGTCTCGACCTTTCCACGGCGATTCTCCGTGCGGCACGACTCAACAAGACGAAACTCGCCGGTGCCCGTCTTGATCAGGCGATCCTCGATCAGGCGTGGCTGCTCGACGCAGATCTCGCGGGCGCGAGCCTGAAGGGCGCCAATCTGTTCGCCTCGCAGATGGCGCGCGCGCGTCTGGACGGCGCGGACCTGACCGGTGCTCGCATCGCGGCCGACCTCACCGGCGCAAGCCTGATCGGCGCCTCGATTGCGAACGCGCATCTTGGCGCCGATATGCGCAACCAGTCGATGGGGCTGATGCGCGCCGTGCTGCGATCCGCCAATCTGGAAGGGTTGAACGCGCGCAATGCCGACCTGTCGCGCGTCGATCTCGAATTTGCCTCCCTCAAGGGAGCCGACCTGACCGGCGCATCGCTCAAAAATGCTCAGCTCGGCGGCGCCGACCTGACCGGAGCCACCGTCACTGACGCCGATTTCGAGGGCGCTGATCTTGCCTCGGCGAAGCTGATCGCGCCGATCGGCCTTGACCGCGCCAGGAATTTCGACAAGGCAAAGAACCGCGAGCGCCTGATCAGGGAATAACAGGTCGCCTTTGGGAGGATCGGCTGATGCGTTGGTTTCTGGCTTTGATCGCGTTGTTGACGTTGGCCGGCGAAGCCGCCGCCCAAAGCAAGGGCAAGGGCATCCGGCTCTGGAATTTGACGACGGAGACGATCTCCGGCTTCCAGCTCTCGCCCGCCGGCAAGACCGAGTGGGGCCCGAACCAGTGCCTGAACGACAAGGACAAGGAGGTCGACCACGACGAGCGGCTGCGCATCACCGGCGTCGAACCCGGCCGCTATGACGCCAGGGTCAGCTATCCCAATGCGCGGCAGTGCATCGTCCGCGACATCGAGATCAAGGCGGACGCGGTGTTCTCGATCGCCGACAAAGACCTGAAGGACTGCTCGAAATAACGAAGGCGGCTCACGCCTTGTCGTTCGGGTGCGGATATTCGCAGCGCCACCGCACCGCCTGCCACTTCGGATGGTCGCCGACCCATTGCGCGATATAGGGCGGCGCAGCCATCACGCATTGCCTCGGCGAGCCCGCAAAGTTGAACACCAGATGCTGCTCCTCGCAGGTCGCAGGCGAGAGCACCGCACATACAGTCACCACCAGGTCAATCGGGTTCATGCCGGGATCCTGTCGCAAGGGGACAATGGAGATTAGCACGAAAGATTACGTTCCGAGGAGCAGGAAGTTTCAAACGGACGGGATGTTCCCTCTCCCCGCGCGCGGGGAACGGCGGAACAGACACCTAGAAGTTTACCCCGAACACCAATCGCGCCTGATGACGCTCGAAATTGACGAGGTCGAGATTGCCGCCTGATCCGGCCGGGCGGCCCCAGGCCTGCATGCTCCAGCTCAGGGTGAGCCGCGACTTCTCCGATAGCTGGAAATAGGCGGTCGGACCGACAAACAGCGCCTGCCCCGAGAACTCACCGAGGCCGATGCCCTCATACTGGCGGAAGTAGCGCATCTCCCCACCGAGCAGAAAATTGGGGCGCACGCGCACCATGCCGCCAAAGGCAACGCCGATCGTCGAGCTCTTCTCGGACACCCCCGCCACCTCGAAGCGCGCCCATTCCGGCTGATAGATCAAATTGAGCGCGCCGATGGCGTAGTTCGGAATCAGCTCACGGTCGAAAGCGAGCGTGAATTCGGAGCCGTACATCCGTCCCTTCGCGCCGCTGGTCTCGTCGATGCGATCGCCATGGAGTTCGGCGGCGACAGTCAATCCGAATGGCGCGCGCCCGCGGTCGAGCAGGCGGTAACGCAGGTCGAGCGAGGCGCCCTGGAAATTGAACTGGCGGCGGTCGTCGATATCGGGAACGCCGGTGATGTCATGCAGCGTGGCGGTGCCGCCGACCTCGATACGGAAGTTCGGCAGCGGCACGACTTCGATCTCGACCTCCTGCTGGAGGGCGCGATAGGTGCCGCCCTTGCCGAAGCGTCCCGTGGTCTGAGTCTGGAATTCGCGCTCGCCGGGATTGCCGACGTCGGTGCCGATCATGAAGCCGAAGATGTGCTCGGTATCGAAGCTCTCTTCGGCACTGACACACGCCGGTGCAAGCGCAACACCGAACGCAATTGCCGTCCAGATCGTGTGGGCTCCAAGGCGCATTGCGAACACTACCACGGCTTCGACGGCGTTCGCCATCGAAGCCGCGGCAGGTCGTCAGTCTTACTTGCGCGCAGCGCAGGCGTACATGTTGATTTCCATGCCGACCGGCACTTCCACGATCTTCGGAGCTTTCCAAGCCATTCGGGTCTCCCAAGGGTATTGAGCGCGACATCGCGCGGGGCAAAACCTAGGGCTGCGTCAGGTGCAGCGCAAGCCTGGAATCGAAGCGCAAACACAGCGAACTGTCGCATTATGCTCGCGAATTTCCCTCTCGGGCAAATCGCCTTCGCTCCCAGTCAAGCGCCGCGTCTCTCACCGCAACAAGCGCAGCAGCGCGCGGCCGGCGCGCGAGTTCAGCTCCTTCGCATCCAGCGTTCCGTCCTTGTCGGGATTCGCTGCGTTGAAGCGCTGCTCCACCACCGCGAGATATTCGTCGAGCGTGAGAGTCCCGTCGCGATCGGGATCGGCGGCGGCGAGTTCCTTCGCCGTTAACCGTCCGCGCAATTCGCGCGCGTCAAGCGTGCCGTCGTGATCGGGATCGAGCTTTGCGAACAGCGCGGCGGCCGCCTTCTTCACCTCGGCGAGATCGAGCGTGCCGTCATTGTCGGTGTCGAACATCTTTACGGCGTTGCCGGAAGCAGCCCAAGCTGGACCGGACAGCACTGCAATCGTGAGCGCAAGCGCAACTGAGCGACGTGAAATCATCAAACCCTCCTGACCAGCCCCCCGATTCGCAGGGGATCGAAACGACATAAGTCTACAAGCGAGCCCCGGTTCAAGTCCGGAATTGCAACCTGCGCACTGCACAACTCGCGGAACCCGACGGCCCGAGCAGAGCGGCCGAAGCCGCCTCCGCTTCATGCCACGGAATTTTTTCAGCGTCTGCGCACAAGTGAAAGTGGGTTGTCAGGTTTCTGTCAGGTGACCGGCATCTGGCATCCAACATATCGGCGACGCACTTACCACTTTCGTATTGACGTGTTTTGCGTTCGGGCGGAGTGTTGCTGCCGCAGCGTCAAAAGGCGCGCATATTGGGAGGAACGGATGAAAC
The DNA here is from genome assembly GCF_051810765.1 of Bradyrhizobium sp. 604_D8_N2_3. NCBI lineage: Bacteria > Pseudomonadati > Pseudomonadota > Alphaproteobacteria > Hyphomicrobiales > Nitrobacteraceae > Bradyrhizobium > Bradyrhizobium sp. 604_D8_N2_3. Next base: position 6,642,232 of record NZ_JBPWPM010000001.1, read on the forward strand.
GCTTTGCGATGGCCGCGAGCCTCGTCATGCTTGCATCGACGTGTGCAAACGCCCAGACCACCGAGCAGCTGGTCAAGGGTGCGACCGATACATCGAACGTTCTCAATTACGGGATGGGCTACAATCTGCAGCGCTTCTCGACGCTGAACCAGGTCAACAAGGACACCGTCAAGAATCTCGTCCCGGTCTGGAACTACAGTTTCAACGACGATCGCAGCGAGGAATCGCAGCCGCTGGTGTACCAGGGCGTGATCTACGTGACCTCGCACAACGCCACCATGGCGGTCGACGCCAAGACCGGCAAGCAGATCTGGAAATCCAAGGTCGAGTATCCCACCGAGACGCCGCGCATCGTCTGCTGCGGCATCATCAACCGCGGCGCCGCGCTCTATGACGGCAAGGTCTTCCGTACCACGCTCGACGCCAACGTGATCGCGCTCGATGCCAAGGACGGCAAGGAGCTGTGGCGGCAGAAGGCGGCCGACATCAAGGAAGGCTATTCGATGACGGTGGCGCCGCTGGTCGCCGACGGTGTCGTCATCACCGGCATCTCCGGCGCCGAGTTCGGCACCCGCGGCTTCATCGACGGCTGGGACCCGGCGACGGGCAAGCATCTCTGGCGTACCCATTCGATCCCCTCGCCGGACGAGCCCGGCGGCGACACCTGGAAGGGCGACACCTGGAAGCTCGGCGGCGGCTCGACCTGGATCACCGGGTCCTACGATCCCGAGCTCAACACGGTCTATTGGGGCATCGGCAATCCCGGACCGTTCAACTCGGCGGTGCGTCCCGGCGACAACCTCTACACCTGCTCCGTGCTGGCGATGGATCCCAAGACCGGCAAGATCAAGTGGCACTACCAGTTCTCGCCGAACAATCCGTTCGACTATGACTCGGTGGCCGAGATGGTCCTCGCCGACATGAATGTCGAGGGCAAGCCGACCAAGGTGCTGATGGACGCCAACCGCAACGGCTTCTTCTATGTGCTCGACCGCACCAACGGAAAGCTGCTCGCGGCCAATCCTTACGTGAAGGTGAATTGGGCAACCGGCATCGACATGAAGACCGGCAAGCCGATCGAGACCGACGTCTCGAAGGACGCGCGCGACGGTAAGAAGGTCACCGTCTATCCGTCGATCCTCGGCGGCAAGAACTGGGAGCCGATGTCGTTCAATCCGCAGACCGGATTGGCCTATGCCAACACGCTCGCCTTCGGCGGCAGGTACAAGACCGAGCCCGTCACCTTCAAGCAGGGCGAATGGTATCTCGGCATGGACCTCACCGACCTCTGGGAGTGGGGTGACGGCCCGCGCGGTCATCTGAAGGCGATCGATCCCATGACCGGCAAGGCCAAGTGGGAAGCGCCAAGCGACATCCCGCGCTTCTCGGGCGTGCTGTCGACCGCAGGCGGCATCGTGTTCTCGGGCGCACTGACAGGCGAGTTCGAGGCCTTCGACGCCGACACCGGCAAGAAGCTCTGGCAGTTCCAGACCGGTTCCGGCATCGAGGGACAACCGGTGACCTGGCAGCAGGATGGCGTGCAGTACGTTGCCGTCACCTCCGGCTATGGCGGCGTCTACTCGCTGTTCTCCGGCGACGAGCGGCTTGCCAAGGTGCCGCCCGGCGGCTCGCTGTGGGTTTTTGCGGTCAAGCAATAACCACGGCCCGATGCTGAAGGACATATCTCACAAGACGGTGGCGACGATCGCCACCGTCGCGGTGCTGACGGTCGCGCTTGCGGCGACCGTTCGTGCCGCGGACGATGCAACCGGCAATCCCGTGCAGGCACAGATCGACTATGGCAAGTCGACCTATACTTCGAAATGCTCGCACTGCCACGGCCCCAACATGATGAATTCTGGCACCATCACGCCGGACCTGCGCGCCTTTCCCGACGACAAGACGCGCTTCGTCACGACGGTGAAGAACGGCAAGAACAACAAGATGCCGCCCTGGGCCGACATTTTGAGCGACGACGAGATCGGCAATCTCTGGGCCTTCGTCTCGAGCAGGAGAAAGCCATGAGACCCTGGCTCGCCGCATGGAGCGTTGCCGCGATCCTCGCGGCGGCGACTACCGCCTCGCGCGCGGCCGAGGAGCCGCTGAAGGTTTGCCTCGATGAGGACCGGCCTCCGCTCTCGGTGCATCACAAGGGCAAGCCGGATTCAGGCTTCGACGTGCTGCTGGCGCAGGCGATCGCGGACCGGATCGGCCGGCCGCTGAAGATCCAGTGGTTCGAGAGCAAGCTGGACGAGGATTCGAGCCCGCAGCTCGAGGCCAACGCCTTGCTCTCCGATGGGCGCTGCTCGCTGGTCGGCGGCTATGCGTTGACGACGGATTCCCTCGTCAAGCCCGGCATGAAGACGGCACGCTTGCCCGACTTCGCCGGGGCCACGCGCGACGACCGGCGCCGCCGCGTCGCGCTCGGCGTGCTTGTGCCCAGCCAGCCTTACGTCTATTCGCCGATGACGGTGGTACTCGGGCCGAAAGCGCAGGGCCGCAAGATCGGCGACATCGGCGATCTCGGCGGCCTTCGCCTTGCGATCGAGAGCGGCTCGCTGGGCGATGCCATCCTGATGACCTTCGAAAAGGGCCGCCTGATCGACAGCATCACCCATCTCGTCCCCGGCCGCGACGATCTCCTCGGCGCGCTCCAGCGCGGCGACTATGACGCGACGCTGATCGACCTCGGCCGCTTCGATGCCCACCGCGCCGCGCATCCCGACACGACGATCACCGCGTCGGGCTATTATTATCCGATCGGCGCCAATCGCGGCTATGTCGGGCTCGCCAGCGACGGCGCACTGATCGACGCGGTCAACAAGACGCTGACCAGCCTTGCCGCCGAGGGCAAGATCGCCGAATTCGGCAAGCAGGCCGGCCTCACCTATCTGCCACCGCGCGAGCCTGCGATCCTCGGCGATGTCTGGACGAAGATCATTCAGCGGTGAGGTAGCCACACGTGCCGTCACATCACCGGTGTCATGCCCCGCGAAGGCGGGGCATCCAGTACGCTGCGGCCTCTCGATTCAATCGCAAGCGCCTCTGGAATACTGGATCGCCTGGTCAAGCCGGGCGATGACAGCGAGGGTGTGGCGCGACCGTCGCTCCACACGCCAAAGTGCCGACCACATTTCCGTGGTATGCATCGTGTTTCGTTCGCCCCTTTGGTGCCCCGTGAATCCCCCCACGACTCCCTCCGCCACCAACTTGCGTGATCTCCTCTCCCGCGACGTCAAGACCAGCGAACTGCTGCGCGCGCTGATCGTCGTCGGTCCGATGGTCGCCGCCTATTTCATCTCGCGCGAGACGGCGCTGCTGAACCTGGGGCTCGTCGCGGTCTCGCTGCTGATTCCGGCGCTCAGGCAGCACTTTCCGCCAAAAGTCGTCGCGTGGCATTATCTCGCCATCCTCGTCACCTTTGCCGCGCTTTTCCTTGCAGCTCCGGTCAAGCCGCTATTCGTGGTGCTGACGGCGCTCGCCGGCTTCCTTGCGGTGGCGGGAACGCGCTATGGCGAACATTTCCGCACGCTCGGCAATTGGGTTTTCATCCCCGCCGTCTATCTCGCCTGCGAGGTGCGGGAGGGCGTGAGCGCCGAGGAAGCGATACGTCATGCCGGCGTGGTCATCGCCTCCTCTCCGATCGCGCTGGCGCTCGTCTGCGCGATCCAGATTTACGACCAGCGGCAGCGCGGCAATGCCGCGACCTCGTTCGGACCGCCCGCGACCGACTGGTTTCTGCCCGCCGCGGCAACCGCTATGGCGGTCTTTGCCGCAGCCGCCCTGGTCGAGATCTTCAACCTCGCGCAGGGGCAATGGGTGATGTGGTCGGCCGCAAGCGTCGTGGTCGGCGACCTCACGGCGTCCACCGGCAAGCTGAAGCAGCGGGCGATCGGCGCCTTCATCGGCGCGCCGCTCGGCTTTCTCGCGGGCCTTGCACTGCCGCAAAGCCGCGTCGGCTACGCCATCGCGATTCTCGCGGCCACCCTCACCCTGATCTCGTTCTCCCGCTACATCGTCGGCTTCGGCCTGCGCTGCTGCTTCATCGCGCTCGCCGCATCCTTTGCCGGCGGCGCCAGCGGCATCGCCGAGGAGCGCATCGTCAACGTGCTGATCGGCGGCACGTTCGGCCTGATTGCGGTGGCCCTGACCGAGATCGTCTGGCTGCGGGTGATGCGGAAGACCCGATCGCCCGGATGACGCGCAAATGGGCACCGCGCGGCCTTGTCGAATGCGCCAATCTGTCTCGCCTACCACCCCAGCCTGATGCAGTAGGGTCGGCAAAAATCAGGAGGGAATCATGCCCGCAAAATTCGATCGCCGCCACTTCATCGCCGCCGGTACCAGTGCAATCGCGATGCCCTTCGTCGCGCGCGGCGCCTCGGCGCAAGGCAGTTGGCCCTCGCGGCAGATCCGCATGATTTGCAGCTATCCCGCCGGCGGACAGACCGATTTGCTCGCGCGCGCCTATGGCGAATTCATCTCCAAGCAGGTCGGTAAGACCGTCGTGGTCGAGAACAAGCCCGGCGCCTCCGGCGCGATCGGCACCGCAGAGGTCGCCCGCGCCGAGCCCGACGGCCACACCATCCTGTGCTCGATCTCGACCACCTACATCATGAACCGGGTCGTGATGAAGAATCCCGGCTACGACATGGACAAGGATCTGACGCTGGTCAGCGTCATTCCGGGCGCCGGCCTGTTGCTGGTCGCAAACCCCAAGACCGGGGTCAAGACGCTGGAGGATTTCGTCGCCTTCGCGCGCAAGAGCGGCAAGGTCAACTTCGGCACCTATAGCGCGGGCTCGGCCCCGCACATGACGATCAACGAGCTCAACAAGCAGTACGGTCTTTCCATCGAGCCGGTTCACTACCGCGGCGAAGCGCCGATGTGGACGGGGATGCTGGAAGGCACGCTCGATGCCGCAATGGGCAGCTACACGGCGGCGCAGTCCGTCCTGCAAAGCGACCGTGGCACCGTGTTCGCCGTGCATTCGAAGAAGGTCGACGCGATCCCAGCCATCAAGACCCTCCCGGAGCAGGGCGCAACGTCGAAATTCTTCACCGTGAGCGGCTTCTCCGGCTGGGCCGTGCCGAAGGCGACGCCGCAGCCGGTGGTCGACCGCCTGGCGGCGCTCTGCGTCGCCGCCAACAGCGATCCGAAGGTGAAGGAGGTTCTCGCGACCTTCGTGCTCGAGCCGGCCATCGGCTTCAAGGAGACCAATGCCCTGTATCAGCACGAGTTGCCGATCTGGATCGAGAGCGCGCGGTCGCTCGGCCTCGAGCCGGCCTGAACCTTCCGCGGCGCACGGGGCTGTCCCATCGGAGCCCGGCATCCGACCAAAGCCTAGTGTCGGAAGCGCATTTTCCCGCTATGATTGTGCGCCGGTGCCGGCCCCCTCACCGGCGGACAAGAAAGGCCGATCGCATGACACCGGATGGCGTCGCCGTTGCCGTCATGATCACTCTGCTCTTTCCGATGGGCTACTTCACGCTGGCCTCGCCCGCCTTCCTGCTGGTGAAGCTCGATATCCAGCCCGTCGCCCAGCTATTGCGTGGGATGTTCAACGCCCATTTTCTGGTGATGCGCGTCGCCGGCGTGATCGGGGCGCTGGCTTTCCTGCTCGACGGTCGCCTGGTCGCCGCGATGGGCGTCGGCCTGCTCGCGGCCCTGGCGATCTGGGGACGCCGCTGGTTCATGCAACGGATCGACGACCAGCTCCGCGCGAGGGACGCAGGTGATGCTGAGGCCCCGCACCGGCTGCGCCGGCTGCATTGGAGCGGCATGCTGGGCAACGCGGTGCTGCTGGTCGCTCTCGTGACCAGCATTCCCTACGTCGCCATATCGGCCTGAGAGATATCGCCGCGCGGCCTGCGTCGGCTGCGGCGCTCGCCTAATGCTCGCCCGAGGCCGCGGCGCCCTGCTGGGCCTTGTGGATCGAGGACGGCACCACGCCAAAATATTTCCGGAACACGCGGCTGAAATGCGATGAGCTGGAGAAGCCCCAGGAGAAGGCGACATCGGTGATGGTCTTGCCGCCGTGCGCCTCGAGCTCCTGGCGACAATTCTGCAAGCGCGCCTGCCAGATGTAGTCGCTCACCGTGGTGCCGCGCTCGGAGAACAGCATGTGCAGATAGCGCTTGGAGCAGCCGAGCTCGGCGGAGATCTGGTCGATGCACAGATCCGGATCGCGCAGGTGCTCGCGGATGAAGAATTGTGCGCGCACGTACATTGCCTCGGGCCCGACGCGATCGAACATCGTGTCCGCTTCGCGCAACGGCAACAGCAAGAGGTCGATCAGCGAATCGGCGACACCGACCGCGCTGTTCGCCGACAGCTTGGCCGCCTCGTCGAAGGTGGCATGGACGAAATCATGGGCGATCCTCCCCGTCCCGGTCTTCGCCGACAATTTGCAGGCCGGCATCCGCTGCGACGGGAATCCACGGTCGCGCAGCAAGGCCTTCGGCACGATCACCACGTCGTGGCGGGTGAAGGCGGGGCTGATGATGGAATGCGGACACGAGACGTCATAGGCGATGATGTCGCCCGGGTTCAGCTCGATGTGGCGGCCTTCCTGCTCGAAATAGGACACGCCGTAGGTCTGGAAGTGGATCTTGATGTACGGGTGTTCGTTGGCCTTGGCGCGCGCCAGCGTGTGCGCGATGCGATGCTGGCTGACCTCGATCTGGCAGAGCTTCAGGCGCGAGACGCTCGTGTAGTCGATGCGGCCCTCGAGCGAGGACGCCTCGAGCGGATCGACGTCGAAATGCCCACACAGGCTTGTCAGCCCGTCGATCCAGCTCTGGATCTGCCGCTTCGGCGTCAGGCCGGTCGTCGAGAGCGTGTGAATGGTGTCGGACATTAATCCAGCCGCTGGTTTCATCTGCAGATTCGACGCGAATCGCAACCAGCGCTGCTGGAGCCCTCAGCCATGATTGCGTGACGTTTACCTCGAATTTGAGCGGTCTCTTGCAACGAGCGCGATCGTTCCATTGCCACCCTTGACGGTTAATCCTCCGCCTTAGTTGCAGCGCCGTCAAGGGGAACCTGAGCGCCGAAGGCGCCGCGAAGGCGCGCGGAAGCCGCTGAATTCGCTACTGCAAAATCAAAAACTTTGCGTCCGTGCGCTGTCAAGCAAACCGGCTTCCCTCTTGGGCAAGTTTCCCGATGACGAAGTCGTTAGGGATTGCGGCAGGAACAACAAAAACGGGCCTCTCCTGCACGTGGACCCGTAGCTCTCATCCGGAGGAGGAAACAGCACAGCATCGTTTCTGGTCCCAAACGTGACCGCCCTGCACGAGCAGACGCCGGACGAGAAGCCCGGTGATTAAGCAATGCTTCGGAAACAATAAACGAGACCAACGGAGGAATGACTATGCGCAAGGTGCTAATGGCGACCTATCTTGGCTCCGCGGCGATGCTCGCCGTCGGCAGCGCGTCAGCCAATGACGAGCTGATCAAGATGTCGCAGAATCCCAAAGACTGGGTCATGCCGGCGGGCGACTACGCCAATACCCGCTATTCCAAGCTGAACCAGATCAACGCACAAAACGTAGGCAAGCTCCAGGTCGCCTGGACCTTCTCCACCGGCGTGCTGCGCGGCCACGAAGGCGGCCCGCTGATCATCGGCAACGTGATGTACGTCCATACACCGTTCCCGAACAAGGTCTATGCTCTTGACCTTTCCAACGAGAACAAGATCATCTGGAAGTACGAGCCGAAGCAGGATCCGAACGTCATCCCGGTGATGTGCTGCGACACGGTCAACCGCGGCCTGTCTTACGGCGACGGCAAGATCATCCTGCATCAGGCTGACACCACACTGGTTGCGCTCGACGCCAAGACCGGCCAGGTCGCCTGGTCTGTGAAGAACGGCGATCCCACTAAGGGCGAGACCGGAACCTCTGCGGCGCTCGTCGTCAAGGACAAGGTCCTGGTTGGCATTTCCGGTGGCGAGTTTGGCGTCCAGGCTCACATGACGGCTTACGATCTCAAAACGGGCAAGTTGGCTTGGCGCGGTTACTCGGGAGGGCCTGATGATCAAATCCTGGTCGATGCCGAGAAGACCACCGCTCTCGGCAAGCCGGTCGGCAAGGACTCCAGCCTCAAGACCTGGCAGGGCGATCAGTGGAAGATTGGCGGCGGCGCCACCTGGGGCTGGATCTCCTTTGATCCTGAGCTGAACCTGATCTATTACGGATCAGGCAATCCCTCGACCTGGAACCCGAAGCAACGTCCAGGCGACAACAAATGGTCGATGACGATCTGGGCCCGCAATGCCGACACCGGCGTGGCCAAGTGGGTCTACCAGATGACGCCGCACGATGAGTGGGATTATGACGGCGTCAACGAAATGATCCTCTCGGATCAGTCGATCAACGGCCAACCGCGCAAGCTGCTGACCCATTTCGACCGCAACGGCCTCGCCTACACGATGGATCGTGTCACCGGCGAACTGCTGGTCGCCGAGAAATACGACCCGAAGGTGAATTGGACCTCCGGCGTCGACATGGACAAGAACTCACCGACCTATGGCCGCCCGAAGGTTCTCGACGCGGCCTCGACTGAAAAGGGCGGCGAGGATCACAACACCAAGGGCATCTGCCCGGCCGCGCTCGGTACCAAGGACGAGCAGCCGGCAGCCTACTCGCCGGACACGCAGCTGTTCTACGTTCCGACCAACCACGTCTGCATGGACTACGAGCCGTTCAAGGTGAGCTACACCGCGGGCCAGCCCTATGTGGGTGCGACGCTCTCGATGTATCCGCCGCAGGGTGAAACCCATATGGGTAATTTCATCGCCTGGGACGGCAAGACCGGCAAGATCGTCTGGTCGAACAAGGAGCAGTTCTCGGTCTGGTCGGGTGCGCTCGCAACCGCCGGCGGCGTGGTGTTCTACGGCACGCTCGAAGGCTACCTGAAGGCGGTCGACGCCAAGACCGGTAAGGAGCTCTACAAGTTCAAGACTCCCTCCGGCATCATCGGCAACGTCACCACCTATGAGAACGGCGGCAAGCAGTATGTCGCAGTGCTCTCCGGCGTGGGCGGCTGGGCCGGTATCGGTCTGGCAGCTGGTCTGACCGATCCGACCGCCGGTCTCGGCGCAGTCGGTGGCTACGCGGCTCTCAGCAACTACACGGCACTCGGCGGTACGCTGACCGTGTTCTCGCTGCCAGCGGCGAACTAGCCTCACCTTCGTGTCGCTCCGGCGCGTGGATCAACTCCACGCGCCGGCTCGTCTCCACCGAACGCCTTCGAGGATCATCTCTTGCGTAAAATCTGCTTTGTCATCGCTGCGACCATCTTCGTGACCTCGGGGGGAATTGCCGTTGCGGACGGTCCGGGCGACCCGGCCGCCGTCAAGAAGGAAGACGACGGAAAGTGGCTCGATAAGGAAGGAAACCCGACCTACAAGATTTCGGCCGACGGCACCGTGGACTGGTTCACCTATTCCGGATATCGCCGCTATCACTCCGACTGCCACGTCTGCCATGGCCCCGACGGCATGGGATCCACCTACGCACCGGCGTTGAAGGATTCGGTCAAGACCATGAGCTACGGCGACTTCCTCGGCGTCGTCGCCTCCGGTCGCAAGAACATCTCGACCGCGCAGGAGAACGTCATGCCTGCCTTCGGCGACAACCCGAACGTCGCCTGCTACATGGACGATCTCTACGTCTATCTGCGCGCCCGCTCCGACGAGGCGTGGGGCCGTCAACGTCCCTCCAAGAAGGATGAGAAGAACGAGACCTACACCAAGGCGGAAGACGCCTGCATGGGCAAGAAATGAAGGTTACCAGGACCGATACCACCTCGTGGCGTCCTGCGAGAATTTGAGGAGTTTACGATGAAGACACGTGCCGCCGTTGCTTTCGAAGCCAAGAAACCACTCGAGATCGTCGAAGTCGATCTGGAAGGACCGAAGGCCGGCGAAGTCCTGGTCGAGATCAAGGCGACGGGCATCTGCCATACCGACGCCTACACGCTCGACGGCTTCGACAGCGAAGGAATCTTCCCGTCGATCCTGGGTCATGAGGGCGCCGGTATCATCCGCGAGATCGGACCGGGCGTGACCTCGGTGAAACCGGGCGACCACGTCATCCCGCTCTACACGCCGGAGTGCCGGCAGTGCAAAAGCTGCCTGAGCCAGAAGACCAATCTCTGCACCGCGATTCGCGCGACGCAGGGCAAGGGCGTGATGCCTGATGGCACCAGCCGCTTCTCCTACAAGGGCAAGCCGGTCTACCACTACATGGGCTGCTCGACCTTCTCGAACTTCACCGTGCTGCCGGAGATCGCCGTCGCCAAGATCCGCGAGGACGCGCCGTTCGACAAGAGCTGCTACATCGGCTGCGGCGTCACCACCGGCGTCGGCGCCGTCGTCAACACCGCCAAGGTCACGCCGGGCTCCAACGTGGTCGTGTTCGGCCTCGGCGGCATCGGCCTCAACGTGATCCAGGGCGCCAAGATGGCCGGCGCCGACAAGATCATCGGCGTCGACATCAACGACTCCAAGGAGGATTGGGGCCGCCGGTTCGGCATGACCGAGTTCGTCAACCCCAAGAAGATCACCGGCGACATCGTCGCGCATCTGGTCAACCTGACCGACGGTGGTGCCGACTACACCTTCGATTGCACCGGCAACACCACCGTGATGCGCCAGGCGCTGGAAGCCTGCCATCGCGGCTGGGGCACCTCGATCATCATCGGCGTTGCCGAATCCGGCAAGGAGATCGCCACCCGCCCGTTCCAGCTCGTCACCGGGCGCAACTGGCGCGGCACGGCCTTCGGCGGCGCGCGCGGCCGCACCGACGTGCCCAAGATCGTCGACTGGTACATGAACGGAAAGATCCAGATCGATCCGATGATCACCCACGTGCTCAAGCTCGAGGAGATCAACAAGGGTTTTGACCTCATGCACGAGGGCAAATCCATCCGTTCAGTCGTTGTGTTCTAGCTCGAAAGCGTCACACCCAAGGAGGATCGACCCATGACTGTTGCACTCCATCCCTCGATCGATAACGGCGTCAAACAGGGCAGCGGCAGCTTTGCCGGCGGCACACTGGTTTGCAAATGCACGGACCACCCGGTCAAGGTCGCCGTGAAGGGCGACGTCGCCCACAACCACGCCTGCGGCTGCACCAAGTGCTGGAAGCCGCAAGGCGCGAATTTCTCGGTGGTCGCCGTGGTGCCGCGCCAGAACGTCAGCGTGACCGAGAACGGCGACAAGCTCCAGATCGTCGATCCCTCGGCGGTGATCCAGCGGCACGCCTGCAAGGCTTGCGGCACCCACATGTACGGCCGCATCGAGAACAAGGGCCATCCGTTCTACGGCCTCGACTTCATCCATCCCGAGCTGTTCCAGGAGCAGGGCTCGCAGGCGCCGCAATTCGCCGCCTTCGTCTCCTCCGTGATTGAATCCGGCGTGAAGCCGGAACAGATGGCAGGCATCCGCTCGCGGCTGAAGGAAATCGGGCTCGAGCCCTATGACTGCCTATCGCCGGCGCTGATGGACGCGATCGCGACCCACGTGGCGAAAGCCAAGGCTGCCTGACAAGGCTGCCTGACAAGGCCGCCTGAACAAGGCCGTCAGACCTTCGCCGTGCCCGTCCGCTCGCTGGCCCCGACCATCGCCAGCGAGCCGGACGGTCCGGCCCTCGACCAAATCGCTGCGATGCCGCCGCATCGCACGAGGCAGACGCGAGCGCCATGAGCTCCTCAGATGAGCTCCTCAGTCCTGGTCTCTGAATGACTGCGCAGTGCCGCCCACTTCCCCCTCGAAGTCCGCGCCGCTGCGTTCTCCCTCCCTCGACTGAGGCATCCTGCTTCGTCCGCGCAGTCTCTGCCGGACGAAGCTTTTTTCGTCGTGCACATTTCGCAGGCGCAGGGGCGTGATGCCGCGCCCTGCTTTTGACAAACCTTCGTTGCAACTTTTCCCTTCAACAACACCCGGCTGTGAACGCCGGGCCGGCGCGGTCTCTGCTACGGTCGCGTCGTCACGATGCCGCGCGAATTCAATCAATCAAGAATAAGACGGGAGGTATCGAGCACATCCGGACATCACGATTCGCATTCCTGCTTGCTGCCGGGATCTGCCCGCGCAGGAGAACAGGCCGGGATGCGACGACACGACGAAACGGGCAGTGCGCCGACCTGTGTCGGCAATGTTCAATCGACAAGCTTATGAAGAGCGAGGGACCATCATGATCAAGGTGAAGATCAACGGCCAGGAACAGAGCTGGGACGGCGACCCGGATCTCCCGCTACTCTGGTTCTTGCGTGACGAGGCCGGCCTGACCGGCACCAAGTTCGGCTGCGGCCAGGCCCTGTGCGGCGCCTGCACCGTCATCGTCGACAAGGAGGCCGTGCGTTCCTGCATCACGTCGATCAACGACGTCGCCGGGCGCGAGGTGACCACCATCGAAGGGCTGCATCCGAACGGCGACCACCCCGTCCAGAAGGCCTGGCGCCAGGTCAACGTGCCCCAATGCGGCTTCTGCCAGGCTGGCCAGATCATGCAGGCCGCCGCGCTGTTGATGGAGAATCCCAAGCCGTCACACGACCAGATCCGCGAAGCGATGGCCGGCAACATCTGCCGTTGCGGCTGCTACCAGCGCATCGAGAACGCAGTCCATCTCGCATCGACGGGAGTGTGACATGAATTTCATCGATAAACCCGGGAAGCTTCGTGGCTTCGAGAAGAACATTCGGGTCGAGAAGGTCTCGCGCCGCAGCATCCTGAAGGGGCTCGGCATCACCGGCGGCTTCGTGCTCGCCGCCCCCGTGATGTCGCGCCAGGCGTTTGCCTACGAGACCGGCGCCGGCAAGATGCCGCACGGCGTCGTGGTCGATCCCCGCGTCTTCGTCGCGGTTGCGCCCGACGGCACCGTCACCATCCTCGCCCATCGTGCCGAAATGGGCACCGGCGTGCGCACCAGCCTTCCGCTGATCGTCGCCGAGGAGATGGAGGCTGACTGGTCCAGGGTCAAAGTGCAGCAGGCCCATGGCGACGAGGTCAAGTTCGGCAACCAGGACACCGATGGCTCCCGCAGCACGCGGCATTATCTGATCCCGATGCGCCAGATCGGTGCCTCCGCCCGCACCATGCTGGAGCAGGCCGCGGCCAAGCGCTGGGGCGTGCCGGCGACCGAGGTCAAGGCCGTCAACCACGAGGTCGTCCACAGCGCCAGCGGCCGCAAGCTCGGCTTCGGCGAACTCGCCGCGGACGCAGCCAAAGAATCGGTGCCGAGCATCGAAGGCCTCAAGCTGAAGGACCCCAAGGACTTCCGTTATCTCGGCAAGGGCCAGATCAGCATCGTCGATCTCCACGACATCACCACCGGCAAGGCGCGCTACGGCGCCGACGTACGCCTGCCAGGCATGAAATATGCGGTCATCGCACGCCCGCCGGTGACCGGCGGCAAGCTGGTCTCGTTCGATCCGGACGCGGCGCTGAAGGTCCCCGGCGTCGAGAAGGTGATGCAGGTGCGCGGCTGGCCGTGGCCGTCGAAATTCCAGCCGCTCGGCGGCGTCGCGGTGATCGCGCGCAACACCGGCGCGGCGATCAAGGGCCGTGACGCGCTGAAGCTGACCTGGGACGACGGCGCCAACGGCAAATACGACTCGGTCGCCTATCGCAAGGAGCTCGAGGAAGCCTCGCGCAAACCGGGCCTCGTCGTACGCCAGGAGGGTGACGCAGACGCTGCGCTGAAGAGCGCCGACAAGGTCGTCGTCGGCGAATACTATCTGCCGCACCTCGCCCATGTCAGCATGGAGCCGCCGGTGGCGGTCGCCGACGTCAAGGGTGACAAAGCGGAGATCTGGGCGCCGGTGCAGAGTCCCGGCGGCACCCGCGAGGACGTCGCCAAGACGCTCGGCATTCCCGAGGACAACGTCACGGTGAATGTCACGCTGCTCGGCGGCGGTTTCGGCCGCAAGTCGAAATGCGACTTCGCGCTCGAGGCCGCGCTGCTGTCGAAGGAGCTCGGCGCGCCGGTGAAGGTGCAATGGACGCGCGAGGACGACGTCCGTCACGACTTCCTGCACACCGTCTCGGTCGAGCGGATCGAGGCAGGGCTCGACAAGAACGGCAAGGTGATCGCCTGGCGCCACCGCAGCGTGGCCCCGAGCATCGCCTCGACCTTCGCCGCGGGTGCAAACCACCAGGCACCCTTCGAGCTCGGCATGGGCCTCGTCGACATGCCGTTCGAGATCGCCAACATCTCCTGCGAGAACCCGGAAGCCGCGGCGTTCACCCGCATCGGCTGGTTCCGTTCGGTCTCGAACATCCCGCGGGCCTTTGCGGTGCAGTCGATGGTCGGCGAGATCGCGCAGGCGACCGGGCGCGACCAGAAGGAGACGTTGCTCGCGCTGATCGGCAGTCCCCGCATCGTCAAGCCGGCGGTGAAGGACATGTGGAACTACGGCGAGCCCTATGACAGCTACCCGATCGACACCGCGCGTCTCCGCAAGGTGGTCGAGCTGGTCGCCGAGAAGGGCGAATGGGGCCGTCAGGTACCGAAAGGCCATGGCCTCGGCATTGCCGTGCACCGCAGCTTCGTCAGCTACATCGCGACCATCGTCGAGGTGGCCGTCGACGAGAAGGGCAAGCTGACGGTGCCGCGGGTCGACACCGCGATCGACTGCGGCACTTATGTCAATCCCGAGCGCATCGCCTCGCAGATGGAGGGCGCGGCGATCATGGGGCTGAGCGTCGCCAAATACGGCGCGATCACCTTCAAGGACGGCAAGGTGGAGCAGAAGAACTTCGACGACTTCCAGGTCCTCAGGATGGATGAATCTCCTCTTGTAACCAACGTCTACATCGTCCCGCCCGGACCCGACACGCCGCCGAGCGGCGTCGGCGAGCCCGGTGTTCCGCCGTTCGCACCCGCGCTGACGAACGCGATCTTCGCCGCGACCGGAAAGCGTATCCGCAGCCTTCCGCTCGGTAAGCAATTGGAGGCTTAAGGCGGAACATTGAGCGGCCTCGCGCCGTTTCCATCGATCTGACAGGAGCAGATCGATGACCAACATCTCAAAGGCGCTCGCAGTCTCGTTGCTGTCGGGCGCCTTTTTCATGACGACCACGGCTGCGTTCGCTCAAAGCAACACCACCCCGCCGACCACCGCCACGCGCCCCACCGCGCCGGAGCAGAACTCGCTTCCCAACGCCGGAGCCCCGCCGCCTTCGACCACACAGACCACCGGGCAGACCAGCTCCGATCCGAAGGTTCAGGAGATGAACCAGAAGGAAAAGGACAAGGTTGATCGGCAGGGGAAGTAGCGGTCCAGCGCCTGCGCCCACAAACCGCCGCTCGCCGTCATGGCCGGGCTTGTCCCGGCCATCCACGACCTCTGCCGCGGCACGAAGAACGTGGATGCCCGGGACAAGCCCGGGCATGACGGGTTCGTGGCGCGAGCACCGCACACGCAAAATGCGGCGGACGTTGCCGTCCGCCGCATTTGCCCCCTGACGCTCCGCTTCCTTCGATTCGCCCGCGGAGCTTATTTCTTCAGCGCGAACACCCAGATCACGCCGCCCTGCGGCACATTGGATTCGATGCCGATATTGTTGGTCGCGAGCGCATCCTGGATGCGTTGCGCGTCCACGCCCCACCCCGACTGGATCGAGATGTATTGCGTGCCGTCGATCTCATAGGACACCGGCATGCCCATGATGCCGGAGTTGGTCTTCTGCTCCCACAAGAGTTCGCCGGTCTTGGCGTGGAAGGCGCGGAAGTTGCGGTCGTTGGTGCCGCCGACGAAGACGAGATCGCCTGCCGTCGCCGTTACCGAACCGAACAACTGCGATTTCGGGAAATTGTGCTGCCACACCTTCTTGCCGGTGGCGGGATCCCAAGCCTGGAGTTCGCCGAAATGATCGGCGCCGGGCTTCGTCGTTAGGCCGATGTCCTCCGGCTTGGTGCCGAGCCAGAGTTCGCCCGCCTTGAGCGGAACCTTCTCTCCGGTGAAGCCGCCGCAGAAATTCTCGTTGGCGGGCACGTAGACGAGGCCGGTCCTCTGGCTGTAGGCCGCCGACGGCCAGTCCTTGCCACCCCACAGCGACGGACAGAACTCGACCCGCTTGCCGATGACCGGCTTGTGCGCAGGATCGACGATCGGCTTGCCGCTCTCGGCGTCGATGCCCTTCCAGACATCGGTCGCGACGAAGGGCCAGCCTGCGACGTAGTTGATCTTGGTCGGGGTGCGCTCGAGCACCCAGAAGATCGCGTCGCGGCCCGGATGGATCAGGCTCTTGATGGTGCGACCGTCGCGTTGCAGGTCGACCAGGATCGGTGCTTCGACCTCGTCCCAGTCCCAGGAATCGTTCTGGTGGTACTGGTGGTAGGTCTTGATCTTCCCATTGCTGGGATCGAGCGCGAGCACCGAGGAGGTGTAGAGATTGTCGCCGGGATGCGTCTCGCCAGGCCATGGCGCGGCGTTACCGACGCCCCAATAGATCGTCTTGGTGTCCTTGTCGTAATTGCCGGTCATCCAGGCGGAGCCACCGCCGGTCTTCCAGTCGTCGCCCTGCCAGGTATCGTGACCGGGCTCGCCCTCGCCGGGGATGGTGAAGGTGCGCCACAACTCCTTGCCGTCCTTGGCATCGTATGCGGCGACGTAACCGCGCACGCCGAGTTCACCGCCGGAGCCTCCGACGATGACCTTGCCCTCGACGACAAGCGGCATCAGGGTCATGTACTGGCCCTTCTTGTAGTCCTGCACCTTGGTGTCCCACACCACCTTGCCGGTCTTGGCGTCGAGCGCGACGACATGGTCGTCGGTGGTGGCGAGATAAAGCTTGTCCTCCCAGAGACCGACGCCGCGGTTGGTCGGATGCAGCTGAAAGAGGTCGTCGGGAAGCTGCCGCTTGTAGCGCCAATATTCGTCGCCGGTCTTCGCGTTCAGCGCGATCACCTGCCCCACCGGGGTCGTTACGAACATCACGCCATTGTTGACGATCGGCGGCGCCTCGTGGCCTTCGACCACGCCGGTGGCAAAGGTCCAGACCGGTGTGAGATTCTTGACGTTCGAGGTGTTGATCTGGTCGAGCGGGCTGTAGCCCTGTCCGTCATAGGTGCGCCGATAGAGCATCCAGTTGCCGGGTTCCGGATTTTCCAGCCGCTGCTGGGTGACCGGCGCGTAGTTCTCGATCGGGCCGGCGACGGCGACGGTCGAGACAAGGCACGTGAAGGCGACGAAGCCGGACAGTAACCATTGCTTCCTGGTCATGAACGTTCCCCTTTTTCATCCGTTTGAATTCTTGTTTTGCATTCTTGTCGTTCGTCCCGTCGTCCGCCCATCGGCGGATGCGGCCTCTCGTGACGCGGGCACAACCCGCACCGTCCGTCATCCTGGCTGCACGCCACCTACCTTTCCGATGAAGTTGCCGGCGACGCTGAGCGAACCGTCAGCGAGCGCGAGCGGCAGCGCGGCAAGCCGCCGCGGCGCCGGTCCGAACACGACCTGCGCGCCCTCGCGGGGATCGTATTCGGAGTTGTGACACATGCACTTGAACACGTCCTTGTCGCCGACATCGCTCTTGACCCAGGCAGTGACGGGACAGCCTGCATGCGAGCAGATCGCCGAATAGGCCAGGATGCCATCGACGGCCCGCGCGCGGGTCTTCTCGTCGAGCTCGGCGGGATCGAGCCGGATGATCAGGATTTCGTTGAGGCGCGATGCGCTGCGCACCACCGATGTGTTGGGATCCTTCGGCCACGCATGGACCGGCGGTCCACCGGCCGGGAGATCGGCCGCAGTGATGAGCTTTCCCTCCTGGTCGCCTTCGGAGAAGACGAGCAGATCACCCTTCTGCGGACGTTCATCGGAGCCTGGCGGATCCTCGCCCGCGCGCGTCTGCGTGGAACAACCAAGGCAGGCGGTCGTGG
Source organism: Bradyrhizobium sp. 604_D8_N2_3 (assembly GCF_051810765.1). Classification (NCBI taxonomy): domain Bacteria; kingdom Pseudomonadati; phylum Pseudomonadota; class Alphaproteobacteria; order Hyphomicrobiales; family Nitrobacteraceae; genus Bradyrhizobium; species Bradyrhizobium sp. 604_D8_N2_3. Next base: position 6,660,123 of record NZ_JBPWPM010000001.1, read on the forward strand.
CGAGCGCGCCAAGCAGCAGCGTTCGCCGCGTCTGTTCTGTACCCGCGTCGACTTCAGACTCCGCGGTGCTCTCGGACGATGAGGGAGTGGTGTTGAATGATGCGCGCGACATGCACGTTAGCAGGCGCTGGAACTCTGCCGAAAAAAAGGCGGAGAGTTGGCGCCGCAGCGCATCAATATGTCTTTGCTCGCTTTGGTTGAAGGCAAATGAATGCGTTCCAGCGCATATTTGCAATTGCAACGTCGCGTCGCGCGATCGGCATGATGATTTTGCAGATCAGACCGATGATGCGGGAATTGGTGCAACGCGTTATTAGCCGCGCAGCGCAACCTCAGAGCGACACAACTGCACGTTTTACAGGCAGATTTGCTGTCGTCAGGACCGGAGCACGTGACGCGGCGCAGCGATACGGCCGGCGATGGTCGCCGACGCCATCTCAAAACTGTCGGCGATGCGTCGCGCCTTGTCGATGAAGAGCGCGGCCGCCGGCGGCGGACAGACCTCGCGCGCGGTCTGCTCGAACAGATCGAGCCAGCGGTCGAAATGATCGCCGACCAGGCTGAGCGGCACATGCGCCCGCATCGGCGAACCATGGTAGCGGCCGCTCATCAGCACGACCGACGACCAGAAATCCTTGAGTTTGGCGAGATGCTCGTCCCAATTCTGCACGATCGCAAAGACCGGCCCCAGCAGCGCATCCTCGCGCACGCGTCCGTAGAAGCGGGTGACGAGCTCCCCGATCATCTCCTCGGTGATCCCGGTGCGCTCGATCGCATCCTGGGTCAGCAGGTTCCGCCGCGCGGCCGCCGCCTCGCGCTCGGCCTTCAGTCGATCCGACATGTCCTTCGTTATCCGTTCATTTGTTCCCGCGGGCCGCCCGTTCGACATTGTCGGGCCAATTGCGCGCGGCGTCTTTGTCGCAGCGCAAATTGCGGGGATCGGGCGGCGGATGCTGGGCACCCGCCGCCGGCGCCATCAGGCACCGTAAGTGTAGAAGCCCTGGCCGGTCTTGCGGCCGAGATGGCCGGCATCGACCATTTCCTTGAGCAAGGGGGCCGGACGATATTTGGGGTCATTGAAGCCCTTATAGAAGACCTCCATCACCGAGAGCATGGTGTCGAGCCCGACGAGATCGGCGAGCGCCAGCGGCCCGATCGGATGGTTGCAGCCGAGCTTCATGCCGGCATCGATCTCCTCGGCGGTCGCGATCCCTTCCTGGAGCGCAAAGATCGCCTCGTTGATCATCGGGCACAGGATGCGATTGACGGCGAAGCCGGGGCTGTTCTTGGCCGTGATCGCCACCTTGCCGACCCGCTTGGCGAAATCCAGCGCCTTGGCGTGGGTGTCGTCGGAGGTCTGCAGGCCGCGGATGAGTTCCAGCAGCGCCATCACCGGCGCCGGGTTGAAGAAGTGCATGCCGATGAAGCGATCGGGACGATCGGTTGCGGCGGCAAGCTTCGTGATCGAGATCGAGGAGGTGTTGGTCGCGAGCAGCGTGCGCGGCGACAGCGTGGCGCAGAGGTCCTTCAGGATCTTGACCTTGAGCTCCTCGTTCTCGGTCGCGGCCTCGATAACGAGGTCGCAATCGGCGAGCTTCGCGCGATCGGTGGTGCCGGTGATGCGCTTGAGAGCCGCCTCGCGATCGGCAGCCGACATCTTCTCCTTCTTGACCAGGCGCTCGAGGCTACCGCCGACGGTCGACAGCCCGCGGTTCACCGCCGCATCGGAGATGTCGACCATCACGACCGAGAGCCCGGCCGCGGCACAAATCTGCGCGATGCCGTTCCCCATGGTCCCTGCCCCGATGATGCCAACCGTGTTGATCATTGCCTCGTATCCTTCATCCTTGCGGGCGTGCCAGACGGCCCGGCCCCATTGTTCCTGCATCAGGGTCTAGCACCGCCACCGGGCGGGTGCGACCTGATCCTGCCTCTCCTTAAAGCATCCCGGGCGGGAATAAAGCCGCTCTTCCGCCGCGGAGAGGTGCGATTTGATGCCCCGGCGAGCTGATTTGTTCGCATTTTGCCCGGCCGCTGCAGGGGGCGAGGGGCGCGCCAGCGAGCAGCTGGCCAAGACGTCTTTGTGACACAGGCCACATCTGCCTCGCGCCCGGCCTGCTAGGCTCGGCCCTATGATGAAGCACCTAACTCTCCCCGTACTCTTCACCGCTCTGCTCGTCGCCACGCAAAGCCTGGCGGCCGAGACCAAGGGAGCCGGCTCAACCTTCGTTTCGCCCGTGATGGCGAAATGGATCGACGCATACAAGACGAAGACCGGCAACACCGTCAGCTATCAGGCGGTCGGCTCGAGCATCGGCGTCGGCCTGATCAAGAAAGAGGCCGTCGACTTCGGCGCAAGCGACATGCCGTTTGATCCCAAGGAACTGGAGAGGCTCGGCATGATGCAATTCCCGATCGTGATCGGGGGCGTCGTACCGGTCGTCAATATCGATGGAGTCAAACCCGGCCAGATCCGCTTCACCGGCCAGATGCTCGCCGACATCTATCTCGGCAAGCTGAAATCATGGAACGATCCGGCCATTCGCGCGATCAACCCCGACATCAGGCTGCCGAACACTGCGATCACGGTGGTTCATCGCATCGACGGATCCGGCACGACGTTCAACTGGTCGAACTACCTCTCGAAGGTCAGCACGCAGTGGAAGACGAGCGTGGGCGAAGGCACCTCGGTCGAGTGGCCACTTGGTCTCGGCGGCAAGGGCAATGACGGCGTCGCCTCGCTCGTCAGCCTCGTGCCCGGTTCGATCGGCTATCTCGAATACACTTACGCGCTGCAACGGCTAGATAGAATCTCATTTGGCGTCGTGCAGAACAGCGCCGGAAATTTCGTCGTCCCCGACGCCGCATCGTTCCAGGCAGCGGCCTCGAGTGCGGACTGGAAGGCGGAGAAGGATTTCCACCTCGTGCTCACCAACGCGCCCGGCGAAGACGCCTACCCGATCACGGCCACGACGTTCGTACTGATGCCGAAGGCGCCGAAATCCGAGGAACGATCGGCAGCGGCCATCGACTTCATCCGCTGGTCGTTGGAGAACGGAAAGGCCCAGGCCGAGACGCTCAATTACGTGCCGCTTCCGCCTGCCCTGGTCAACCAGATCGAACGCTATTGGCAGCAGAGCATCGAGACAAACCCCACGGTCTCGGCCTCGGCTAACGTCAAGCGCTGAAGCTTGGAAACGAGCGGCCGTCATGCCCGGGCCTGTCCCGGGCATCCACGTTCCCAGTGCCAGCCACGCGACCGCGATCCTTCTGGAAATCTCGCCGTGAATCGTGATTTAGTCCCGCGGAAGGCCTGTTGCCGGCTCGCAGCGGCGAGAACGCGCGAAGGTCCAGGCCCGGGGGCTTTCGAATGGACGTGATCATCTACCACAATCCCGATTGCGGCACGTCGCGCAGCGCGCTTGCCACAATCAGGAGTGCCGGCATCGAGCCGCACGCGGTCGAATATTTGAAGACGCCACCTTCGCGTACCTTGTTGCAGCAGCTCGCGCGCATGGGGATTTCGGTGCGCGAGGCGGTCCGCGAAAAGGCGGCGCCCGATACGGAGCTCGGGCTCGACAACCCGGCACTGGCGGATGACCAGCGGCTCGAAGCGATGATGGTACATCCGATCCTGATCAACAGGCCGATCGTGGTGACCCCGAACGGCGTCAGGCTTTGCCGCCCTTCGGATCTGGTGCTTGATCTCCTGCCGGCGCAACAGCGTCCGGCCGGATGAACGATTTCGCGCGATCCATCGGCGCCGCGCTCACGCTGATCGGCGAGGCCGACGCCGAGCTGCTCGGCATCGTCGCGCTGTCGGTTCGTGTCAGCCTCACCGCCGGCATCGTCGCGCTGCTGATCGGCGCGCCCTTCGGGGCCCTGCTCGCGATCACCCGATTCCGCGGGCGACAGGTCGTCATCGTATTGACCAATGCGTTGCTCGGCCTTCCGCCGGTCGTGGTCGGGCTTGCGCTCTATCTTCTGCTGTCGCGGTCCGGCCCGCTCGGAGCAGCCGGACTGTTGTTCACGCCGACCGCCATGGTGATCGCGCAGACCCTGCTCGCGACCCCGATCGTGGTCGCGCTGGTGCACCGGCCGGCAAGCCTGCTCTGGGCCGAGTATGGCGACCTCGCGCGGATCGACGGACTATCGATACTGCGCAGCATCGGCTTGCTGTTCGCGCTCGGCCGAACGTCGCTGCTGACGGCCTTTCTCGCGGCTTTCGGACGCGCGATCGCCGAGGTCGGCGCCATCATCATCGTCGGTGGCAACATCCGCGGCTTCACGCGCACGATGACGACGGCGATCGCACTGGAGACCAGCAAGGGCGACCTGCCGCTGGCACTCGGGCTCGGGCTGATCCTGCTCGCGCTCAGCGTGGCGGTGTCGACCGTCGCCTTCCTGCTAGTGGGACGCGTTGGGGAAAAATAGCTGCTCGCCGCCGACCTTGTAGCCGGCGATCGCATCCTGCCCCTTCGGCGAGACCAGCCAGTCGATGAAGGCCTGTCCGTCCTTCGCCTTCACGTTCGCATGCGTCGCCGGATTCACCAGCATGACGCCATACTGGTTGAACAGCCGCTTGTCGCCCTCGGTCAGGACGGCAAGCTCGCCCCGGTTCTTGAACGACAGCCAGGTGCCACGGTCCGACAGGAGATAGGCGTTCGACGACGAGGCCATGTTCAGCGCCGGACCCATGCCCTGGCCGATCTCGCGATACCAGCTGTCCTTGCCGCCGCCGATATCGACGCCCGCCTCCTTCCACAATCTCAGCTCGGCCGCATGCGTGCCGGACTTGTCGCCGCGCGAAATGAAGGTTGCCTTTGCCGCCGCGATCTTGCGCAGCGCATCCGTGACGTCCTTGCCGCCGGCGATCTTTGCGGGATCGCTCTTCGGACCAACGATGATGAAGTCATTGTACATGACATCGAAGCGCTTCACGCCCTGCCCCTCGGACATGAACTTGTCCTCGGCCGGCCTGTCATGCACGAACACCACGTCGGCGTCGCCGCGCCGCCCGATATCGAGCGCCTGGCCGGTGCCGACGGCAACGACCTTCACCTCGATGCCCTCCGCCTTCGAGAACAACGGCAGCAGGTAACCAAACAGGCCCGACTGTTCCGTCGACGTCGTCGAGGCCACGGTGATGGTGCGATCCTGCGCGAATGCGCATGTCGACCAGAACAGAACCGCTGCGATGGCGGCAAGCTTTCTCATTGCGTTGTCCTCACTCCCCAGACGTTTGAACTTAGGCGGGAAGGATGGCGCAGGGAAGTCCGACGTTCGGCGCAGGATCAACGGCCGGGGCAGTACCGCATGACGTTGCGGTAGCCCTGCGGGTCCGGCTCCTTCATCCACTGCTCTTGCCAGGCAACCCAAAGCTTGTCGCCGGAGCTTCAGGACGACCGCAGCTTTTCGATGATGGCCGTCACCTCGTTCAGCTGGGCTTTGACCGTGGCCAGCAGATCGAGCAGATCGCGCGCCGACTGGGCTGATCCGCCAGCGGCGGCCTGATCGATCACGCTCAAGCCGTCGGTGAGACGCGAGATGATTTGCACGAGCTCATCGCGGCGCGCCTCGAGGTCCGCAAGCGTTGCGTCAAAGCGCTCGTCGAGCCGGGCGCCTTGCAACGAGCGGATCGGAACGATCCTGTCGTCGGGAGGATCGGACATGCGCGTGCTTTGCGTTGCTGTCCCGCCCATCCTAGGCGCGACCGCTCGCAACCCGGCGGTGGTGCATTGTCGCATCCGACACGGCAGTCGCGTTGCCCTTTCCCGCGCGGTGGACGCACGGATGTTCTGCAATTGGTCCCACCTACATTGACATCGATGTGACGGCCGGGGCAGTTTTTTGCATTGCTGGCGAATCAGCGATTGCTTCACGCCGAGTACCTCTTGGACAACTCCCTGTGCTTTCGAGACTGATATCGTTGCTGCGCCGCATTCCCGCGGTGAAATGGGCGTTCACCCGGCTTAGGCCCTTGCCTCACGGCGGCAGCATCGATGTCGCGCCGATCGCGGCAAGCGATTCGCCCGCAATCGTCGCCAACATCGCAGAAGCCGTTCCGGCTCCCGACGGCATCAGCACCAACCCGCAGCCCAGTGACACCGAGATCACCGTTGCGGCTCCGGTCGCCGAAGATGGCGCCGCTATCTCTGTCATCCCGGAGAGCCCGTCCGCAGCGTCAACTGATATCAGCGTCGCCGATGATTCATCCTTGGAAGCGCCGACAGAGGTCGAGTCGATCGTCGTCGAAGAGGTTTCGGTCTCATCAGTCGAGGTGGAGAGCGAGGCCGTTGTGCTCGTCAGCAGCGATCCGCCCGCGGAGCTTGAGACCAGCGTCGCACCCGTTGTCGTAGAAGAGACACCGGTCCCGGTTGTCGAGATCGAGAGTGAGCCGGTCGGTGCACCCGAGCTCGTCATCAGCGACCCACCTGTGGAACTTCCGGAGATCGTTGAACCCGTCATCGTTGAAGAGGCGCGGCTGTCGCCTGTCGAGGCCGAGAGCCGGCAGGCCAACGTTTCCGAGCCCGTCATCGGCAGCGATCCATCTCCCGACCTCTCGGCCGAGGTGGAGCTCGTCGTCGCAGAGGAGACGCCGGTCTCGTCTATCGACATCGAGACCGCTCCGGTTGATGCCCCCGTTCTCGCCGTCAACGACGATACCTCCTCCGACGTCGCTGATGTGGAGCCGACTGTCGTGGAGGACACGTGTGTCGCGCTTGCGGACAGCGACGTCTCGGCGGGGGAGGTCTCCGGGAACAGCATCGACAGCGTTGCCATCTCTGTCGTCGCAATGGAGATCGAGCCGGTCCCGGCCAACGATCCCGCCCCGATCGCAACGGAGGGTCCCTCCGCCGACACAGCGAGCGCCGTCACGCATGTCGCGCCGGAGCCGGTCCTCGAGTCTCCCGCTCCGGTGATCCCCAGCGCTCCGAAGACGCGCGCAAAGGTCGTGGAACCCGTCGACCGCGCCACGTTGATCCGGCAGCGCTGGACGGAGACCGGGATCAGGATGTGGAATCCGCGGCTTCACGGCGCCGGCGACGCCACGCTGAACATCCAGGGCCGCGTCGAGCTGCTGCCGCCCGCGCCCGGCGAGACCATGCCACGCTACGACAAGCTCGAATTCAGGATGCTGGACGGGCAGATCGTCTGCGAGGGCGTCGTCGTCGAGGCGCCCGCGTCGGCGGGTCAGCGCAGCTTTACCCGGCTCGCCGAGCCGCGTAACCCCGACCGGCCCCGCGAACCGGTACGGGAGCGCCGGGCCGCTCTCGCCTGACCCTTGTCCTCTGCGACCATGCCCGCCATATGCTAGGCTGACGGCTTGGACATGGGAGGCCGCATGCCCGCAAGATCATTGCGCCTGATCGTGATCGCCGCCCTCTGCATCTCGCAAGGGGCCTTTGCGGCGTCCGGTAAACGCCCGCACCATGCGCCCGCCACCGATCGGGCCGCGCCCTACAAGGCCGACCGGCTCTCGACCTCGCGCGGCGAGACGATCCTCAACACGCCCGGCCAGACCACCGTGCTGACACGTCAGATCCTTGACGACATGAACGCGACGACCCTCCGGGACGCCATGCGCTCGACCGCCGGCGTGACGATAGGGATTGGCCGCTAGATTTCGCGCGACTTCGCGTTCAGGGGATCGGATAGCCCTTCCAGACCCACTCCAGCGCCGACGGCAGCGTTTGCGCGATCGTCGGCCGGTCGACATGTTTGGCGTTGCGCACGAACAGGAACTGGTAGTGGTAGCCCTTCTCCGCCAGCACCTTCGCCATCAGCGCGTTCGACAGGGTCCAGTCGTGCATGCCGTCGGGAATGGTGGGGTTCGGATAGAACAGGTCCTGGTCGCCGCCGAAGAACCAGAAGCGGATCGGCTTCGCCGGCGCGGCGACGATCAGCGGCACGCCGGGCGGCTCGGCCGGCGTGAGCACGCCGGCCTTTGATATGAGGTTGGGACCGGCCGGCCCCGTCCATGCGCTGTGATATTCCCAGGCGCCGCCACGCAGCGACGGATCGTGCGGCCATTGCTGGTTGACCATCGTCGGCGAGAACGCCAGCACGCGGCGATAGAGATCGGGATAGAACCACGCCATGGTGAAGGCCGCCACACCGCTCGAGCTCAGGCCCATGGTCGCGCGCCCGTCGGGGTTTTTGGTCAACTTGACGTCGGCGTTCTTCTCGACCAGCGGCAGCACCTCGCGCTCGACGAATTGCGCATAGTCGCCTGACACCGCATCGTATTCGCGGCCGCGCTGGCTGCCCTGCGCGTCCTGGCCGCCGTTGCCGATCTGGATCGCGATCATCGGTGGCACGCGGCGCTGCGCGATCAGATTATCGAGCGTCGTGGCGAGGTCCTTGTAGGCGTTGGAGCCGCCGTCGCCGACCACGATGAACGGCGCCTCGGTGCCGCGCACATATTGCGCCGGCACGTAGACGTCGATCGTGCGCGACCAGATTCCAGGATGGCTGGTGGTGACGATCATGTGCGACTTGTCATCCGGCGCGGTGACGGTCGTCATGATCGAGGAATTGGTGCAGCCGGCGACGTCGTCGCGGATCAGGCCGGGATTGTAGATCGTGCTGTCCTTCGACGTCAGCGTGAAGGATTTTGTCGTGCCGCGTGGCACGCCTTCCTTCGCAATCGTCTCCGGCGCGGGATTGTGGGTGGGCCCGATGATGAAATTGCCCTCGGCGCCGGACGGCGGCAGCGTTCCGTCGGGTAGCTCGGTCGCGCGCGGATAGTTGGGGTTCGAGGGATCGCGCGTCGGCGGCGCCGTCTTGAAGTCGAGGCCCGTCGTGTCGATGAAGAACCGTGCCGCCTTATCGGTGGTGTTGGCCCCGGGCGGCACGGCCATGTTCTGGGTGACGCAGGCCGGCTGCGACAGTGCAATTGAAGTGAAGCAGACGAGGGAAATCAGCGTCCCTGCGAGGACGGAGAATGAATTGGTCATTTCAGCTCCCGGTGCCGACAAGTCTTTCTGGCTCGCCTTGACGCAAAGTATGGCGGGCCGCCTGCGCGCGGTCAAACAGCAAGCGGCCGCATTCCAGCGATAGCCGCCATGCTCAAACCGAACGGCGACCGTTATTCCGTGCATGCCCATGAATATTTCCGGATACGAGGCCGTTGCTGCCGCAGCTCGCGCGACGTTGCTTGCGCACCGCGCCGTGCCAAGCAAAAGGCGCGCACGGTCAAAATGAACAAGAACACTTCGGGAGGCAACCTATGAAGAAGCTCGCGGCCACGCTATGTGCGCTGGCGTTCCTCGCAACCGGCGCACAGGCGCAGACCATCAAGGATTTCCTGACAGCGGTCATGCAGAAATGGACGGCGCCATTCGATCCGTTCCAGCTGATCGGCAACATCTATTATGTCGGAACCGACGGCATTGCCGTTTATGTCATCAAGACATCGCAGGGCCTGATCCTGATGGACACGGCGATGCCCCAGTCGACCGGCATGATCGAGGAGCACATCGCGAAGCTCGGCCTCAAGGTCGCGGACATCAAGATCATCCTCAACACGCATGCGCATCTCGACCACACCGGCGGCTTCGCCGAGATCAAGAAGGAGACCGGCGCGCAGCTCGTTGCCGGTGAGCGCGACAAACCGCTGCTCGAAGGCGGCTACTATCCAGGCGACGAGAAGAACGAGGACCTCGCCTTTCCGGCGGTGAAGGTCGACCGCGCGGTGAAGGAAGGCGACAAGGTCACGCTCGGCGACACCACGCTGACGGCGCATGCAACGCCCGGCCACTCGCCGGGCTGTACGAGCTGGGAGATGACCGTCAAGGACGGTGGCCAGGACCGCGAGGTGCTGTTCTTCTGCAGCGGCACGGTGGCGCTGAACCGGCTGGTCGGCCAGCCGACCTATGCCGGCATCGTTGATGATTACCGCGCGACCTTCGCCAAGGCCAAGGCGATGAAGATCGACGTGCTGCTCGGACCGCATCCGGAAGTCTATGGCATGCAGGCCAAGCGTGCGGAGATGAAGGACGGCGCACCGAACCCGTTCGTCAAGCCGGACGAGCTCGCAACCTACGCAACCAGCCTGTCGGAGGATTTCGACAAGCAACTCACCAAGCAGACGGCGGCGTTGGAGAAGAAATAACGGCCATTTGTCCTCTCTTCACCTCTCCTTCCGCGGGGAGAGGTGAAGCACGTGCGTCGGCTGACCGCGCGGCCATGCGCCGTCGCCGATGTGAAAGCCAAGGTCTCGCATGGTTAGCGGATCGTAGCTGCGGGTGGCTGCGGGCAAGGTGTGCCTGAGACACGCGCCTCGGCCGCCGGATATCCTTAACACGGTCTCACCAATGCACGCGGCTGGAAAATCCCGTGGCCGCGCGCAACCTGCGCTGGCTTTTCGTGCAGCCCCACCTAACGCGACCTTTACCCCCGTCGTGCAAGATCGCCGCCGTTTTGAAGGGATCCGGGGCGCGTATTGCAATGCCTGTCGTCAATTTGAAGTCTCAGCTCGCCGCTGCGATGCGGCTGTTTCGCGTGCCGGCCGACAACCCGGACCTGACGCGCGCGCAGTTCGACGCCTTCTCGAAGCAGATCCCGCTGCTCTATTTCATCCTGATGAGCAACACGATCGCGGTTGCCTATACCTATGTCAACGTGGCGCCGGACTGGCTGACGATGATCGTGCCGAGCGTGCTCACCGTGCTCGCCGCGCTTCGGACCTTCTGGTGGCTACGCCAGCGGCACCTCGTGCGCAGCGATGCCGATATCCTGCGCAATCTGCGCGCCACCAACTGGATGACATTGCCGATCGGCGCCGGCTTCACCGCATGGTCCTTTGCGCTGTACCCTTACGGCGATGCCTTCGCCAAGAGCCAGGTCGCCTTCTACATGGCGGTGACCGTGATCGGCTGCATCTTTTCGCTGATGCATCTGCGTTCCGCGGCGCTGATCGTGACGCTCGTCGTCGACGTTCCCTATGTGCTGTTCTTCTGGGCCACCGGCGAACCGACGCTGAAGGCGATCGCGGTCAACAACCTTCTCGTCTCCGGCGCGATGGTGACGGTGCTGTTCATCTACTATCGCGACTTCGCCGATCTCGTCTCGAGCCGCAAATCGCTGCTGGCGCAGCAGGCGGCGACGCAAGCGCTCTCGGACGAGAACTTCCGCCTCGCCAATCTCGATTCCCTCACCGAGCTGCCGAACCGCCGCCGCTTCTTCGCCGAGCTGTCGAGCGCCTTTACCGACGCCGAGCGCAGGCGCGTTCGCGTCGCGGTGGGGATCATCGATCTCGACGGCTTCAAGCCGATCAACGACAATTACGGCCACTCGGTCGGCGATCGCGTCCTGATCGAAGCCGGGCGCCGCATCCGCGAAGTTTGCGAAGGCTTCGGCCCGCAGCGAGTGGAATTTGCCCGGCTCGGCGGCGACGAGTTCGGCCTCGTGGTGTGCGGCGATCCTGAAGATGACGATTTGATGCGGCTCGGCCAGCGCATCGGCGAACAGGTCAAGCTGCCCTACCAGCTCGACACCGCCCATACCGGGCTGTCCTGCTCGATCGGCTTCGCGCTGTTCCCAAGCTCGGCGACCAGCGCCGAAGCTCTCTATGAATGCGCCGACTACTCGCTCTATCACGCCAAGCGCCATCTGCGCGGCCGCACCGTGATCTTCTCGAGCGAGCTCGAGGCCGAGATCCGCAGCCGCGGCGTCATCGAGAACTTGCTCCGCACCGCCGATTTCAGCACCGAGATGGACCTGGTGTTCCAGCCGATCGTGGACGCGATGAGCGAGCACACCGCCGGCTTCGAAGTCCTGGCGCGCTGGCGCAGCTCCCGCCTCGGCCTAGTCTCGCCGGCCGACTTCATTCCGGCCGCAGAGCGCATCGGCCTGATCCGGCCGCTGACGCAGGCGCTGCTGGTCCGCGCGCTCGCGACGGCAAGGACCTGGCCCGACCACATCCGCCTGTCGTTCAACCTCTCCGCTCACGATGTCTGCGCAGCCGAGGGCATTCTGCCGCTGATCTCGATCATCGAGAGAAGCGGGTTGCCGCCGCACCGGATCGACTTCGAGATCACCGAGACCGCCGTCACCTTCGACTTCGTGCGCGCGCAGCAGTCGATCGCGACGCTGAAGGCAATGGGCTGCGGCATTTCACTGGACGATTTCGGCACCGGCTATTCCTCGCTGAGCCACGTGCATCGGCTGCCGCTCGACAAGATCAAGATCGACCGCAGCTTCGTCGCCGACATCAACGAAAATCCGGTGAGTCACAAGATCATCAAGTCTCTCGCCGGCCTGTGCGACGACATGGAGATCGCCTGCGTCGCCGAGGGCGTCGAAACCCGCGCCCAGCTCGACAGCCTGCGCCGCCTGGGATGCGACTTCATCCAGGGCTACTACTTCGCAAAGCCGATGTCGGGCGATGCGATCGGCGACTATCTCGCAAAGGAACGCCAGCGTCTCGGCGACGCCGGCGCCAAGATCGTGGCCTGAAGTCCAGATCTCTACGCACGCGTAGCGCTGATAAATTAAATTGCTGCCTGTCAATCGTCCGCTTCACATGCGTCGAAACGCCCCCGACATGCCGGGATGCCGTGTCGGTGCTTGTCAGCGACGCCAAAACGCGCGATACTCAATTTCAAGGGGAAAGATATTTAATATACAACTTTTTGATCTTGGTGGCCTTCAACTGGGCGCGGCGGCAAACACGGTTGTGAGTTGGCAATCGGGAGGCAGGCATGTCGTCCAATGCGTCATTTTCGGCAGGGCGCCACGCCCCGCCGCATTCCCACCTCACCGCTTCGCATGCATCACCGCCGCCCGCCGAGCCGGACGGCGGCAGCCTCATACCCATCAGCCTCTTCATCCTCAGCGATGTGCGCCTGCTCTGCGAAGGCCTCAGTTCCTGCCTGGCCCGGCAAGAATGCTTACGCATCGCCGGGCACGGCGATCTTGCGACCCTGCCTGAGCAAGTCGTCGACAGCGGCGCGCAGGTGCTGCTGGTCGACATAGCGACGCCGCAGGGCTTGCAGCAATCGGCAGCCTGCCGCGCGCTGACGCCGGCGTTGAAGGTCGTCGCCATTGCGGTCGCCGAGGCCGAGCAGGACATCCTGGCCTGCGCAGAGGCCGGCGTGTCCGGCTTCGTGCTGCGCGAGGGTTCGATCAGCGACGTCGTCGCCGCCGTCCGTAACGCTATGCGCGACGAGCTCGTGTGCTCACCCAAAGTCGCCGCCGCCCTGTTCGGCCGGCTCGCGCTGCTCTCCGCGCGGACCGTCACGCGAGCGCCGGCCGCCGGCGTCGACACGCTGACACCACGCGAGCACGAGATCATTCGCTTCGTCGGCGAAGGGCTGTCGAACAAAGAGATCGCACGAGCCTTGCGGATCCGCAATTCGACGGTGAAGAACCACATGCACAACGTGCTCAGCAAATTGCAGATTCGCCGGCGCGGCGAGATCAGCAAGCATCTGCACGCGAACGGCGCGCCCGCGCCTGCATCGTCGCGGATCCAGACCCGCTAGACCTTTCGGCCTAGATCCTCCGAGCCGGCACGGGCCGGCATCGCGCGCGAAGCCGCCATGTCGCGGTGAAGCGCGCGCCCGTTTGCGTCATCGCGGTCTCACCACCGCGGGCATGGTCCGGACCATCAGCTCCATCCTCGCTAGACCTTTTGGCTCAGTCGCGCCGTCGCGCCTTGTGCAAGGCTCACCGCAAAGGTGGCCATTGCGACAGAGACGCATCCTCATTGCGGGATTTCCGAGGCTGATGACCGATCTTCTCGAGCATGTCGTCGCGAAAGATCCGGCGTTGTCCATAGTCGGGACGAGTGACGACGCCAATCTGGCGGCGGAGGCACGCCGCACCCGGGCCGACGTTCTCGTGGTGGCGCAGAAGGCACCGGACGAGCGCGACAGCCTCGCAAGCCTTCTGCACAGTCGGCCGCGGATGAAGGTCGTCACCATCGTCGCAAGCGGCGAAAGCGGCGCGCTCTACGAGCTGCGGCCGCACCGCACGGCCATCACCGAGATCACGACGCAATCCCTGTCGGAAGCCATTCGGGATCCGCCCGGCCCGAGGCGCAGGCCGCGCCAGCGGCGCGCGCGCCGGCTGGGCAAGACCATCGCCGCGGTCTGACCAAGGAAGACGGACCGCCAAATCACAGGAGCCGACATGCCCTCAGCCCTTCTGCAACCCGGCGTCTATATCGAGGAAATCTCCAGCGGCGTGCGCTCGATCTCGGGCGTGGCGACGTCGATCGCGCTGTTCATCGGCTGGGCGCCGCGCGGCCCCGTTGACCGTGCCGTGCGCATCTCGAGCTTTGCCGACTATGAGCGCGCCTATGGCGGGCTCGACCGCCGCGCCAATCTCGGCTACGCCGTGCGCCAATTCTTCGACAACGGCGGCAGCGACGCCTACGTCGTGCGGATCGCGCTGTTCAATTCGGGAACGCCCGCCAACGACGCGAAGACCGCGACCTGCGCGATCAACGATCTCGGTATCGAGGCGAGTTCGCCGGGTCTGTGGGCCAACTCCTACAGCGTCCGACTGACGCTACGCGCGGACGACAGCACCCGCTTCCGGCTCGACGTCATCGGCCCGTCGCCGAGCACTGACATCGTGGAGACGTTCCAGGACCTGTCGATGAACAAGGCGGATCCGCGCTACGCGCCGAGCGTCGTCAACGGCCGCTCCGCCTTCATGGACAAGCTGACCACGGCGTCAACGACGGTCCCGACCCCGGCCACGAAACCACTTGCGGGCGGAGCCGATGGCACGGTCCTCTCCGCCAATGACGGTCCGTTCGTCAGCGCGATCGATCCGCTGTTCGCGACCGGCGGGATCGTCGATCGTATCGACATCTTCAACCTGGTCTGCGTGCCCGGCCTCACCAACGTCAATTCAACAACCCAGGGCGCACTCGCCAAGCTACAGCAACGCTGCCACGTCCGCCGTGCGTTCCTGATCATCGACAGCCTCCAGAACGAGACCGTCGCCAACATGAGCGGCGCCAACGGCGAGGCCGGCCTGACCGGCTCGGACGGCAATTTCTCCGCGCTGTACTACCCGTGGGTGATGCAGGCCGATCCACTGCAATCCGGCGTCGTGCGCGACTTTCCACCTTGCGGCTTCGTCGCCGGCGTCTACGCCCGAACCGACGCCACGCGCGGGGTCTGGAAGGCGCCGGCCGGCACCGATGCCAGCGTCAACGGCGGCGTCGGCTTCGCGTTGAGCTTGAGCGACGCCGAGAACGGCCAACTCAATCCGATCGGCGTCAACTGCCTGCGCACGCTGCCGGTCTACGGCAACGTGGTCTGGGGCGCGCGCACGCTGCACGGCCAGAACGACCGCGGCTCGGAATGGAAATACGTTCCGGTACGGCGCATGGCGCTGTTCCTGGAGGAGAGCCTCTACCGCGGCACGCAATGGGTGGTGTTCGAGCCCAATGACGAACCGCTCTGGGCGCAGATCAGGCTCAACATCGGCGCCTTCTTGCAGGGCCTGTTCCGGCAGGGCGCGTTCCAGGGCCGCTCGCCGCGCGAGGCCTATTTCGTCAAATGCGACCGCGAGAGCACGACGCAGGCCGACATCAATCTCGGCATCGTCAACATCATCGTCGGCTTCGCGCCGCTGAAGCCCGCCGAGTTCGTCGTCATCAAGATCCAGCAGATCGCCGGCGACATTCCAACCTGAGGCAAAGACACCTGAGGCAAGCAAATGGCACAGTTCTCGGTCAATCCGCAGCGCTTCGATCCCTACAAGAACTTCAAGTTCCGCGTGAAATGGGACGGCCGCTACGTCGCCGGCATCAGCAAGGTGTCGGCGCTGAAACGCACCACCGAGGTGGTCGAGCACCGCGAGGGCGGTGATCCCTCGACGGGACGCAAGTCGCCCGGCCGCAGCAAGTTCGAGGCGATCACGCTCGATCGCGGTGTCACCCACGACACCGAGTTCGAGAAATGGGCCAACAAGGTCTGGCATTTCGGCGCAGGACTTGGCGCCGAGGTCTCGCTGAAGGATTTCCGCAAGGACATCATCCTCGAGGTCTATAACGAAGCCGGGCAGCTCGCGCTCGCCTACAAGATCTACCGCTGCTGGGTCTCCGAATACCAGTCGCTACCCGATCTCGACGCCAACGCCAATGCGGTGGCGATCCAGCACATCAAGCTGGAGAACGAGGGATGGGAGCGCGATCAAGCCGTCGCCGAGCCGTCCGAGCCCACTTTCACCGATCCGGCCTGAGACCGCTCATGCTCTCCGCCACCGCACAACGCGAGCAGGACATCCTGGCGATGTGGGACCGGGCCGCCGGCCGCGCGCAGCGCCAGCGCGACGATGCCTTGTTCGCGGCGGCGGGCGCAGCGCCGACGGACTCGATCGGCACAGGCAATGCCGCTCTGCTGGCCTTGCGCACGCGATTGTTCGGCGCGCCGTGGCGGCTGCGCGCCGCCTGCCCCACCTGTCACACCGACTGCGAGTTCACGGCGGACAGCGCAGTGCTCGCGGACGGACTTGCACCACCGGCTGACGCCGTGCCGCCGCGTATCACGAACGGGGGCCGCGAGCTGGCGCTGCGGCTGCCGACGCTTTCCGATCTTGCAAGCCTCGCCGCGACCTGCGATTCCGCCGCCGCGGCAAAACTGTTGCTCGCGCGCTGCCTCGGTGACGCGCCGCCGGCCGCGCAGGACATCCTGCATAGGGTCGAAGCCGAGCTCGAACGTTGCGATCCCGGAGCGGTGCTCAGTTTTGCGCTCGACTGCCCCGATTGCGGCCACGCCTGGCAGGCCGTGATCGACATCGCGCCGGCGCTCTGGGCCGAGGTGCAGGCGGCGGCCGAGCGTACCCTGCTCGAAGTCGACGCGCTCGCGCGCGAATATGGCTGGAGCGAAGCCGAGGTGCTGGCATTGCCGCACACCCGCCGCGCCGCCTACCTGCAACTTGCGGGCGCGTCATGACGGGCCTCCTGCAAAATCTTGCACGCATCGGCCGCTGCGAACCGATTCCCGGCGCGGCACGCGTTGCCCTGCCGCCGCGTTTTGCCGCCCCGCCCCGGAATGACGATGCTCCGATGCACGAGACGACACGGGATGAAAGGCAGACACCGGCATCCTCGCCGGCGGCATTGCCGAACATCACCGGCGCAGACGATCCTGCCACTGGCGTGCAGGCGCCGCAGCGCAGACAAATGGAGCCGGACAACGAAGGCGCACCGTTGCGTCTCGAGGCCAAGGTCGCAGCTGCCGCGCCGCCGCTTCAATCGACCGACGCGCCGTCGAGATCGCCTGTCGATGCCCCTCTGCCTGCCGACCCGCGCGATCCGCCGCGCGGCACACAGCCGCGTGACACGGTCTTGCGCGACACGCCCCGCCCCCGAAACGAAGCTGCAACACCGCCGGCGCTTCCGCTCGGCCAGACCGTGCTCGCCGGCCAGGCGCAGCGCCGGCGCGAGACACCGCCGGTGATCAAGGTGACGATCGACCGCATCGACATCCGCTCGCCGGAGCCCCCACGCACGGCACGCGCCGTTAAGCCCGCATCAAAGCCGTCGGTGTCGCTATCCGACTATCTGCGCCGCCCTGGACCCGGAGGCCGCGCATGAGTTCGCCGCTCGCGATCGGCGCGGTCAGCGCAGTGCTGCGCAACCTGCTCGACAACGGGCTGATCGAGGCCGGGCCCGCGGTCGGCGGCACCGTCAATGTCAGTGCGGTTGCGCCCGACACGATCGACCTCGCCAGCCCTGAAGAGCAGCCGCGGCTCAATCTGTTCCTGCATCAGGTGACGCCGAACCCGGGCTGGCGCAACCGCTCCCTGCCGTCGCGGTCCTCGACCAGCGGCGAGCGACTGACCAACGCACCGCTCGCACTCGACCTGCACTATCTGCTGACGGCCTACGCGCGGGTCGACTGCCAGGCCGAAATCCTGCTCGGCTATGGGATGCATCTGTTGCACGAGCGCCCGGTGCTCGATCGCGCCGCGGTGCAGCGCGCGCTCAATCCCAATCCGCTCGACGTCGCGATGCTGCCGCCAGCGTTCCAGGCGCTCGCTGCCGCCGACCTTGCCGATCAGGCCGAGTTGATCAAGATCACGCCGGCTGTGATGGGGCCGGAGGAGATGTCACGACTATGGGCGGCCATCCAGTCGCATTACCGGCCGACGGCCGCCTATGTGGTGTCGGTGGTGCTGATCGAAGCCACGAAGCCCGCAGTCTCGCCGCTGCCGGTGCTGTCGCGCGGGATCATCGATCCCGCGACCAAGCGCGACCGCGGCGTCGTCGTCAATCCCGACACGTTGCCTCCGCTGCCGACGCTGTTTGCGGCGACGCCGCAGAACAAGCAGGCCGGCGCACGGCTTGGCGAGCCCGTGGTGCTCTCCGGCATTCGCCTCAGCGGCAGCAATTTTCATGTGCGGCTGGCGCACCCGCTATTTCCGGCGCCTTTTGAACTGGTGCCGGGCGCACCCAACGACGACGGCACCGAGCTCACCGTGACGCTGCCGAACGATGCTGCCGCGCAGGCAGCGCTCGCGCCGGGGCAATGGAGCCTCACGCTGCGCCTGCTGCCGGCCGGCGAAGCCAATGAGCGCGAGACCAACGCGGTGGCCCTGGTCATCGCCCCAGCACTGGTCATTGTAGCCGATGCCGGACTTTCGCTGTCCGCAGCGACCGTGCTGCGCAAGACTGCGCCGCTGCGCGTCACGGCCACCCTATTCTCGCGGCCGCAGGTGCAGCCGCGGCAGCGCGCGAGCCTCGTCCTCGGCACGGCGGAAGCCACCGCCAAACCGCGCAGCGCGGCCACCGATCCGCTGGTGTTCGACTTCCCCGCGACGCTTCCCGCCGGGGCCTATCCGGCGCGGTTGCGCATCGACGGCGTCGACAGCCTCCTGCTCGATCTCAGCGGCGATGCGCCCGCTTTCGATGCCTCGCAAACCCTGAGCGTGCCGCCATGAACATGCACGACAGACCGCAAGCGCAGCCCGTGCTCGATTGGGCCAGCCGCAACCAGCATTGGCTGGCGGCGCAGTTCGCTGCGCTGCGCGGGCGCCTCGCACGGCAGTTGCGCGATACATCGGCCAACGCCGAGCCGCCTCCGCCGGAATGCGCCGATGATTTCGAGCCCGCGCTCGAGGCGCTGACCAAGCTGTTCGGCCTGTCGGCGTTCGAGCGCGACGTCGTGCTGCTCGCGGCCGGCGTCGAGCTCGACAGTGCGCTGCGTCGCCTCGTCGGCGTGGCGATGGCGCAAGCGCCCGAAGCCATCGCGAGCACGCAGCCGACGTTCAATTTCGCCATGCAGATGCTGAGCGAACCACATTGGGATGCGCTCTCGCCGCTCCGGCCGTTGCGGCGCTGGCGCCTGATCGCATGCGAGGGCCGCGAGGCGCCGCCGCGCCGCCCGATCCAGATCGACGAGCGCGTGCTGCACTACCTGACCGGCCTCCCCGCGATGGATGCCCGCCTGATCGGGCTCGTTCGCTGCGAGCCGGTCGGATCCATCGAGCCCGATACACCACAGGCGAACACGATCGCGCACGCGCTCGGCACGGGCGCGGCCGCCCTGGCCACCCTGGGTCACGCTCGCGGCGAGATCGAGCCGCAGCGCGACCTCGCGCGCGCCGCGCTCGCCTGCCTCGGTGCGAACGGCCTGTGGTTGCACGCCCGCGACCTGCCGCACGATCCGCGCGAGCTCGCCGAGATCGCCCGTCTGCTCGACCGCGAGGCCGCGCTCTCGGATGCCATCATCGCGCTCGAGCTCGACCGCCCGATCGAGGCGGCGGATGCCGAGGCGCATGCGATGACGCTGCTCGCCCATCTGATGGGACCCGCGATCGTGCTCAACGCGCCGGAGCCGGCCCGCTTGTCGCGACTGCGGCAGCGCCGCATGCTGCGGCTCCAGGTCGCCGATGCCCCGGCCGCCGCGCGGCAGGTCGCAGCCTTGCGCGGGCTTACGCGCGAGCAGGCCGCCGCGCTCGCAGCCGCGCTGCGCCCGGCGCTGCGGCAGTTCGACGTCCCCGCCGCCGACCTGCGCCTCGTGGTCACCGAAGCCCTCGCCGAGACCCAGGCCGATCCCGCTCTGCTCGGGCCGGCGGTATGGCGGCTCTGCCGCGCCGCGGTGCGCGGCGGGCTTGACACGCTGGCGCAGCGGATCGACAGCCGCGTTGGCTTCGACGACCTGGTCGCGCCCCCGGTGGTAACCGCGCAGCTCCGCGCCATCGCGAATGAATTGCAGCACCGGCCGCGCGTCCATGGCGACTGGGGCTTTGCCGCGCATAACGGCCGCGGGCTCGGAACCGCCGCGCTGTTCGCCGGCGAATCCGGCACCGGCAAGACCTACGCGGCCGAAGCGATCGCGAGCGCGGCCGCACTTGATCTCTACCGCATCGATCTTGCCAGCGTGGTCAGCAAATATATCGGCGAGACCGAGAAGAATCTGAGCCGGCTGTTCGAGGCCGCGGAGACCAGCGGCGCCATCCTGCTGTTCGACGAGGCCGATGCGCTGTTCGGCAAGCGCAGCGAGGTGCGCGATAGCCATGACCGCTTCGCTAATATCGAGATCGCCTACCTCTTGCAGCGGATCGAGACCTATCGCGGGCTCGTGATCCTCACCACCAACATGAAGAGCGCGCTCGACCGCGCCTTCCTGCGCCGCATCCGCTACGTGGTCCAGTTCCCCTACCCTGACGCTGCCGCGCGCGAAACATTGTGGCGCATGCAGTTCCCCTCCGATGCACCGCTCGGCGAGGTGGATTTCGCAGGCCTCGCCAGACTGCAACTGACCGGCGGCAACATCCGCGCCATCGCGCTTAACGCCGCCTTCCTGGCCGCCGCCGGCGGCGGACGGATCGAGCAGGACGCGATCAATGCCGCGGTGCGTGCCGAGTTCTCCAAGCTCGAGCGGCCTTGGCCGGGAGTCGGGCCATGAAACACGCCGCTATCGATATCCGGATTGGACGTCTCGTCGTCGATGCGTCGCGACACTCCGAAGCTGCGGGACTTGCCGACGCAATCGGACAGGCCTTGCAACAGCGGCTCACGGGGTCCGCCAACGAGGCGAGCGCCGTCCATACCGAGGCGCCGCGCGCCGTCGCCGATCGGATCGCGGCACGATTGACCACGACATCCGGCGCCGGCGCTCCGCGAGGCAAGCTATGACCGTGCATGCCGCACCAAAGGCAGTGCCGAAGCAATCCTCGCCGGCCCATGCGCCTTCGCTCGAGCTTCGTCCGGCCCGCGACCGCTTCGAGAGCGAAGCCGAGCACGCGGCCGAGAACGCCCTGCGGCCATCGCAGCCGGCTGGCCCGGCCCCGGTGCTGTCGCCGCTTCCACGCTCTGCTGGCACGACGGGACAGGCCGCGCCGGGCGCGGTATCCGCGGTGGTCGGATCGGCAGGCTCGCCACTCGGCGCTCCGACACGCGAGACGATGGAACGCCAATTCCGGTCCGACTTCAGCTATGTGCGGATCCACACCGACGCGCAGGCCGCAGCCTCGGCCCGTGCGATCCGCGCAACCGCCTACACCGCGGGCGCCCACATCGTGTTCGGCGACGGCGCATACAATCCGCAAAGCCCACGTGGCCGGCACATTCTGGCGCACGAGCTCGCCCATGTCGTGCAGCAGCGCGGCGCGACCGTGTCGCCGGCGGCGGTGCAGCGGCTCGCCTGGTACGAATCGATCGCCGTGTTCTTCGGCGCCGAGGGCAATTTCGGCGACAAGGAGCTGCTCGCCTATCTCGAAAAGATCACCAAGTCCGCCGCGATCGAAGGCAGCTTCGACAGCGACAACAAGGCGCGTGCGATCGTCCGTCGGTGGAAAGCCGGCCAGGCCGAGTTCAAGCTCGATCCAGTCCAAAAGGCGCTGTTGATCCTGGAGATGCAGGACGGCCCCACACTTGATGACGACGAGAACGCGATCCTCGACCTGCTCGAGCTGAGCGATATCGCCGCACTGAGGATCATGTTCGGTTCAGGCAAACTCAGCGTCACCGAGCTCGAATCCGACATCGACGGCGCCGAGTACAAGAGGTTGAAGCGCTTCTTCGCAACCCGCTTTCGCGGCGGACGCGACGCGCTCGCCAAGGGCGACGTCGAGCCGCTGGGCGAACCGGGCAAGGGCGCGCCGACCTTCGCCTACGATGCCATGGCCATCAAGATCCGGATTGCGACGGCAGCGGGCCACGACGAGGTCGCCACCATCGCCGCGGAGGTGTTCGCGCTCGCGCCGGCCGAGCGGGCGAAGGCCACGGAGGAACTCGGCCGCGAGCGCGCCGACATCGCCCGCCGGTTCGACCTCCTCAGCGACCAGGCCGAGGACGAAAGCGATCCGGCGAAGAAAGCAACGCTCAAACAGCAGGCTGACGCGACGGAAAGGATCCTCGACAAATACGACGTCATGCTTCAGGGCGTGTTCCGCGACGTCACGCTGATCACCAGCGCCGGCGATCTGTCGACGACGGTCGAACCCGATGCCGCGAAGAAGGCAGACATCGCGGTGGCGCTGAGGCCCGACCCCAGCAGCCCGCTGCCATTCGACAACTCCCCGGCGGGCAAGAAGAAGTACGACGACGCCTTGCGCCTGCTGATGCCCGGCATGATCCAGGACTACTGGGATGAAATGGTCAAGGACAAGGGGACCGCGGAGCACGGCGATCCGAACAAGGTGCACCAGCTTGCGGAGTTCGAGCGGATCGGCAAGGCCAGCAAGGACGAAACCGACAAGGTGTTCGGCGAGTACTACGACCAGTCGAAGCATCCCGAGCTGAAAGCCGATACGCTCGGCGCGCGCGGCAACATCCACGACCTGTTCGCCGAGACCGAGGCCGAGCTCGCGGGCATGGACAGCACCGAGAAGCGCGACAAGGCGAAGGCGCTGATGCGGTATTTCTTTCAGGCCAACGACCGCGTGCGCGCCATCAATCGCAAGCTCAATGCCTCACCGCATTTCGATGCCAGCAACAATCCCGTGGGCGACGAGGCGATCATCCTCGACCAGATCGCCGACGACTTCACCAGCACGGCCGCGCAGGTCGACAAGCTGAACGAAATCGACCGCGGCTGGGATGCCTCCGCCAATCTCGGCGACATCAACATCCAGATCTTCAAGAAGGCCGACTCGGACAAAGATCGCGATTTCCTGTGGGACATGTTCCAGACGCTGATCCACGAATATATCCACACGCTGCGGACCACGGAATACGACAATTTCGCCAATACTTTCGGCGACGGCTCCAACGAAAACAATACGCTGATCGAAGGCGTCGATTCGCTCTTCGACGAGATCGCCTGGGAGAATGTCGCACCGCGGGTCAACGATCCCAAGCTGCGCGAGGCGGTTGAGGGCCCCGCATATGCAAAGCTCAAACCGATCACCGTGCAGCCGGCATCACGCCGACGCTATTCCTCGTATGCGGAGGCGGTGAAGCTCGTCAACGTCGTCGGCATCCGCAACCTCTACGCCGCCTATTTCCAGGGCGACGTCAAGAAGATCGGAGGCTGAGCGATGCAAGCCGCGCGCCCGTCGGATCTCGCTCTGTCACCGCTGCGGCTGCTCGCCGGCCGCGACCTGCGTTCGTTCGCAGGCCTCGCGCACCCGACCTCCCTCGACGACGTCGCAGCCGTGTTCGATCTCGACCGCTCCTGGCATGGACAGGGCGCGCTCGGCAGCGCCAGGCACCGGACCGACTGGTTCAACGCCGCGGCCGCAGGCTTCGCGCGAGGCGCGCGGGTATGGGCAAACGACGGCACGGTGGTGCTGATCGATGCGACCGACGTCGTCCTCGTCGAGCCGCTGCCGTCGTTGCTCGACGCACTCGGCGAGCCGGAGACAAGGCTCAATTCGTTCCAGGGGACGTTCGAGGTCGAAGCCAATGAATACGTGTACGCGCAGCGGGGCCTGACGCTCTACGTCAACCGCGCCGTCGATACGACGCTCCGGATTGCCGCGTTCGCACCGGGCAGTCTTGAACGCTATCAGCGCGACTTGCGGCTCGACCTTCAGATGAAACGGCTGCCACCGTCGCGCGGCCCATCGGGGGATCGCCTGCCATGACCGGCCTCACCTCGTCCCCAAAACTGATCAAGGGCGGCCTCGTGGTGCTGGCGCCGGGCGGCGGCACGGTGCGACGGCAGATCGCGCTCCAGTACAATCCGGACACGCTGAGCCGCAGCTACCAGGTGCAGGGCACCGGCGGCGACGGCTCGGCCGGCGGGCGGGCGCAACCGTTCCGGCTGAAAGGGCCCGCGATCGAGACCATCAAGCTCGACGCCGAGATCGACGCTACCGACCAGCTCGCCGATCCCGACGCGCACGCCAATGCGGTCGCCTTCGGCATCGCGCCGCAGCTCGCGGTGCTCGAGGCGCTCGTCAATCCGAGCGTCGACGATCTGCTCGGCATCGCAAGCCAGGCCGATGGCGGCACGCTCGAGATCCTGCCGCCGGAGGCGCCGCTCACTCTGTTCGTCTGGAGCAAGAACCGGGTCGCGCCGGTGCGCGTCGCCGAGTTCTCCATCGTCGAGGAAGCGTTCGATCCCGCGCTCAATCCGATCCGCGCAAAGGTCTCGCTCGGGCTGCATGTGATGAGCACCGACGATCTCGGCTTCTCGCATCGTGGCGGCACCATCTTCCTCAATTACCTGCGCAATCGCGAGACGCTTGCCGGCCTGACCGGGAGCGCCTCACTGGCCTCGCTTGGTCTTTCCAGCCTGCCCTGACGGAGCACATGATGTCCTCGGATCCCGTCCAGATGTTGATCGATGCCGGCGCGTTTCCGGACAATAGTTTTCCGCCGAACAGCCGCTATCACGGCACCGCGATCGGACGGCTCAAGCGCAGCGCCGACGATCCCGGTGTCGCCTATGTGCTGCGCCGCTTCATCCCCCAGGGGCGCGACATCGGCATCGCCGGCGAACACATCGTCAATGCCGGCGCCCGGCCCGACACGCTCGCCTCCGCAACGCTTGGCGACCCCGAACTGTATTGGCGGATCGCCGACGCCAATGTCGTGACCGATCCGCTCGAACTCACCGACACGCCCGGTGAGCGCGTGCAGATCCCGCGCCCGAACGGGCTTTAGGGAGACGATTCCCGATGATGCAGGGTGGCGTCCAGCTCTCGCTCCAGATCGGCCCGGCGCCGGTGCCGGCGCCGCGCGAGGTGCTGGAGACGCTGACCCATGCCAAGATCGAGATCGGATCGGGCGATGCGCAGAGCGGATTCGAGCTGACTTTCGACCTGCCGGTGCGCTCGCCGCTGCGCACCATCTTCCTGCTTGCCGGCGGCGGCGCGCTGCCGCCGCTGCTGCGCGTGGTGCTGATCGTCACCATCAACGGCATGGCCGAGTCCGTCATCGACGGCATGGTCACCAATGTCGAGACACAGCCGGGCAGCGGCGGCGTCGGCAAGCTGGTGATCAAGGGCAAGGACATGTCGGCGCTGATGGACATCATCGAGCTGCCGGGCCTGCCCTTCCCGGCGATGCCGCCCTCGGTGCGCGTGCTGGCCATCCTTGCCAAATACGCAGCACTCGGCGTGATCCCGATGGTGATCCCGAGCGTGCTCGATATCCCGCCGATCCCGGTCCAGCAGATCCCGCAGCAGAAGGGCAGCGACTACGCCTACGTCAAGAAGCTCGCGGGTGAAGCCGGCTACGTCTTCTATCTCGAAGCCGGTCCCGCGCCCGGTGCCTCCAAGGCCTATTGGGGACCGGAAATCCGCTTTGGCGCGCCGCAGCCGGCACTCACCACCAACATGGACGCGCTCACCAATGTCGAGGAAATCTCGTTCAACTTCGACAAGGAACGCAAGGTCATGCCGATCGTGTTCTTCCAGGAGGCCAACAGCAAGGCGCCGATCCCGGTGCCGATCCCCGACATCACGCCGATGAGCCCGCCGCTCGGCGTGGTGCCGCCGCTGCCGCCGAAGATCGAGAAGCTCTCCAACACCGCGCATTTGTCCGCGCCGCAGGCGCTCATGGCGGGGCTCGCTTACGCCAGCCAGCACAGCGACAGCGTGTTCGGGAGCGGCAAGCTCGACGTCGCCAGATATGGCCGCGTTCTGAAGTCGCGGCAACTGGTTGGCGTGCGCGGCGCAGGCCTCCCGTTCGACGGGCTCTATTACGTCAAGAACGTCACCCACGAGATCGAGCGCGGCTCCTACAAGCAATCATTCTCGCTCGCACGCAACGCGCTGATCTCGACCGTTCCGCAGGTGCCGACATGAGCGATGCGCCACTTTTCGGAAAGTATCGCGCGGTGGTGATCAACAATATCGATCCGCTTCAGATCGGCCGGATCCAGGTGATGGTGCCCGACGTCGGCGCCGTGATACCGACGAGCTGGGCGATGCCTTGCGTGCCGACCGCAGGCATCAATGCCGGTTTCTTCACGGTGCCGATCATCGGCGCCGGGGTCTGGATCGAGTTCGAGCGCGGCGACCCCGACTATCCGATCTGGGTCGGGTGCTACTGGGGCAGTGCCGCGGAGGTGCCGGTACTGGCGCACGCAGTGCCACCCGGCGTCCCCGGCATCACCCTGCAAACCCCCTTGAAGAACGGTCTCACCATCAGCGACGTGCCGGGCCCGACCGGCGGCATCCTGATGCAGACCACGACGGGCGCGATGATCTCGGTCAGCGACGTCGGTATCACCATTTCCAACGGCAAAGGCGCGGTCATCACCATGACCGGACCGACCGTCGACGTGAATCTCGGCGCGCTCACCGTGATCTAGGAGACGCACATGCCCGCTCCCGTCTTGCATCTCGGCGCCACGGTATTGTGCAGCCATGCCGGACAGGCGACGCCGATCGCGCCGTTCCCGCGCGTGATGCTGTCGGGCCAGCCCGCGGTCAATCTCACCAGCCCCTATGCGATCGCGGCCTGCTCGCTCACCGGCTCGGCGCCGCCTTGCGTCACGGCGCAGATGGTAGTGGGCGCCGCACGGGTGATGATCGGCGGCGCACCGGCCGCGACCATGATCGGGCAATCCGTCTGCACGCCGACGGGCACCCCGATGCTGCCCGTCGTGGCGCAGACGCGCGTGCTGGCAACCTGAGGGGAGGACGGCGTGAGCAGCGAACTCGATTTCCCCTATCATTTCGACGACCAGGGCCGCACGGCCACGACCGGCCGTCCCGATCACATCCGCGACCTGATCGAGCAGGTGCTGTTCACGATGCAGGGCGAGCGGGTGATGCGGCCGGATTTCGGCGCGGGACTCCTGGCGCTGGTGTTCGAGCCCAATTCGGTGACGCTCGCCGCGACCACGCAGATGCTGGCCCAGGCCGCGCTGCATCAGCACCTGTCGCATCTGATCGCCGTCACCTCGGTCGAGGTGATCAATGACGATGCGGTGCTGCGGGTCGAGATCCGCTACGTCGTGCTTGCCGACCGCACCAGCCACGTCGCGAGCTTTGCGGTTCCGGGGGGCGCGGCATGAAGCAACATTGCTGCGATCCGCGCCGGCTCGAAGTGCTCGAGGCCAAGGGCAGCGCCAACGCCATCGCATTCATCGAGGTGCTCGACCTCGCTTCTCCGCCCGGCGCGCCGCGGCAACAGACCCTGCTGGTGCGGCTGCTGCATTCCGGCTTCACGCTCTCGTCGGATAATCTGCGCATCACCGGCGGCGAACGGATCGCGACCGTCGGCGTGGTCTGGTGTGCGCCGGCCGACGCGCTGCCGGCCGAGGCCGAGCCGGGCCTCGTCGACACCGTCGACGATCTCGCCCGCACGCTGGTCGTCCGAACCGACAGCGGCGGGGATTATTCGATCTACAATTTCGGCATCTTCGCCAATTCCGGCTCGGACCAGCCGCCGGCCGGCTTCGATCCAAAGCTGTCGGCGATCGACTTCACCTTCAAGGTCGAATGTCCCTCGGACTATGACTGCGCGGACACCGCGCCGTGCCCGCCCGTGCCGCGCTTGAGGCCGGAGATCGACTATCTCGCGCGCGACTATCAGGGTTTTCGCCGGTTGATGCTTGATAGGCTCAGCCTGCTCGTGCCCGGCTGGCAGGAGCGTTCGGCGGCGGATCTCGGCGTGACCCTGGTCGAGCTGCTCGCTTATGCCGCCGACAACCTCGCCTATCGCCAGGATGCGGTCGCCAACGAAGCCTATCTCGCCACCGCGCGGCAGCGCATCTCGGTGCGACGCCATGCGAGGCTGGTCGACTATCATTTGCACGAGGGCTGCAACGCGCGCGCCTTCGTGCATTTCGGCGTGAATGGACAGAAAATCGCGCTACCGAAGGGCACGCAGCTTCTCACCCGCGTGCCCGGGTTGGACGTAGTGCTGACGCCGGGCTCGCGCGAATTGAACGACGCGATCGACGGTGGCGCCGAGATGTTCGAGACGGTCGCTCCCGCCGAGTTGGACCAGCAACAGAACAGTCTCACCTTTTATGCCTGGGGCAACAACGGATGCTGCCTGCCCCGCGGCACCACGCGTGCGACGTTGCGCGGCCACATTGATACGCTCGCTATCGGCGATATCCTGATCTTCGAGGAGGTGATCAGCCCAACGACGTTGTCTGCCGCCGATGCCGATCCTGGCCATCGCTGCGCGGTGCGGCTGACCGAGAGGACGCTTACGAGCGATCCGTCCGGCGGGCTGTTCGACGAGCCTCCGGTCGACGGCCCGGTCGACGTCACCGAGCTCGCCTGGAGCGAGGCCGACGCGCTGCCCTTCCCGCTCTGCCTGACGGTGGAGGACCGCCCCGAGCTCGCGATCAGTGTTGCGCGCGGCAATATCGTGCTCGTCGATCACGGCCGCACGCTGCCGCCCGAACAGCTCGGCGTGATGCCGCGCGCCAGCTTGAAGCAGGCATCGCGCGCGCCGGGCAATTGCTGCACCTCGTCCCCGGACGTCATGCTGCCGCCGCGCTTCCGCCCGGTGCTGGCAAACAGCCCGTTGACGCAATCCTTCGATCTCGGCGCGCTGCTCGCCGTTCCCGTCAGCAACGACAAGCCGTGGTGGGCGGCCAGCGCATTTTCGCTCTTGTCGCCGCGCGACGCCACGCCTGCCATCGTCGATCTCACGGGACAAGTCGCCGGCATCACCGAGCACTGGCTGCCGCGACGCGACCTCATCGACAGCGCCGGCAACGCGCCGCATGTCGTGGTCGAGATCGACAACCACGGCGAGGCCTTGCTGCGGTTCGGTGACGGCCTGCTCGGCAAGCGCCCGGCCGAAGACACCGCATTCACGGCGACCTACCGGATCGGCAACGGCACATCCGGAAATGTCGGCGCCGAAGCCATCGCCCACATCGTCAGCACCACGGACGGCGTGTTCGAGGCCGTACGCAATCCGCTTCCCGCATCCGGCGGCGTCGAGCCCGAGGACATCGAAGCCGCCCGACGCGATGCCCCACAGGCGTTCCGTACCCAGGAGCGCGCGGTGACGGCGGCCGATTACGCCGCCGCCAGTGAACGACGTGCCGACGTGCAGCGCGCGGCCGCAACGTTCCGCTGGACCGGAAGCTGGCACACCGTGTTCGTGACGCCCGACCGCTTCGGCGGCGGCGTAGTCGACGCGCCCTTCGCTACGCAACTGCGCAACCATCTCGAGCGGTTCAGGATGGCCGGCTACGACCTCGACGTACGGCCGCCACGCTATGTCCCGCTCGATGTCACACTGCATGTCTGCGTCAAGCCAGACTATTTCCGCGCCGATGTCGCGCAGGCCGTGCGGACGGTGCTGTCGAGCGCGGTGCTGCCCGATGGCACGCTCGGCCTGTTCCATCCCGACAATTTCACCTTCGGCGATCCCGTCTATCTCAGCCGCATCATCGCGGCCGCACAAGCGGTCGAGGGTGTCGAGGCGGTGCAGGCGGAAAAATTCCAGCGGCTGATCTCGCCGCTCGCGACCTCGCTGGATGACGAGGTGATCCCGATCGGAAGCCTCGAGATCGCGCAGCTTGCCAATAATCCGAGTTTCCGCGAGCGCGGCCGGCTCATCATCGAGGCGGGAGGCGGCAAATGACGCTACCGGTCCCAACCATCAAGCCTCATGCCCTGCCTGCCGGCAGCGAGAGCTGCGGCTGCTGCGCCGGCATTGAAGCCGAGACGCCGCAAGGCATCTCGAACCGCTACGGCCTCTCCGCCATCGCCTACCGCGTCGGCGACCACGCCCAGTTCCGCGACAGCCTGCACGCCGCGCTGTCCTCTGCCGCGTTCGCACCGCTGGGCAAGCTGCAAAGCCGCGCCGATGACGATTTCACCATCGGCCTGATCGATGCGTTCGCCTGCGCTGCCGACGTGCTCACCTTCTACCAGGAGCGCATCGCCAACGAATCCTATCTCCGCACTGCGCTGGAGCGCGTCTCGCTCCAGGAGATGGGCCGGCTGATCGGCTACCGCCTGCGGCCCGGCGTCGCCGCCGAGACCTGGCTCGCCTTCACGCTGGAAACGCCCCCTGCGCCGCCGCCAAAGCTGTCGCCCGAGCCGGGCAGCTTCGTCACCGGCGTGCCCGCTCAAGTGTCGATCGAGATCGGCACGAAAGTGCAGAGCGTACCGGGGCCGGACGAGAAGCCGCAGACCTTCGAAACGGTCGAGCGACTGGCCGCCGCACGGCCGGCCTGGAATGCGATCCGACCGTGGCTGGCGGAGACACGCCGACCGGACAAAGGCGACACGGTCATGTACCTCGCCGGCCAGCGCAACAATCTGAAGCCGGGCGATGCGCTGCTGATCGTCGGCGATGCCTTCAATCCCGGTACGAATGACAGCAACTGCGATTTCCGCTTCATCGACAGTGTCGAGCTGCAATTGGATTTCGATCGCACCAAGGTGACCTGGCAGCTCGGTCTTTCCGGGGTCACGGCCGCCCAGAACTCGAAGGTCTATGCGCTGCGCAAGCGGGCAGCACCCTTCGGCCACAACGCGCCGATGTGGAAGTCGATGTCGACGGACTTTCGCAACAACTATCCGAGCGGGAGTGACGCGCCGGAGTGGCCCGACTACACGATCTCGCCGATGGGCTCGGCCCAGGGCGGCGGTTTCATTGATCTCGATACGGTCTATTCCGAGGTCCGCGCCGGCGGTTACGTCGTGCTTTCGATGGCAGCCAGGGGCTCCATCCAGGTCATCATCAAGGCCTTCGGCAAGTCGGATGTCATCCTCGATCTCGGCCCGCATCTCGACGTCTACCAGATAGCCGATGCGGACGAGACGTCGCGCGCGGAGTTCGCGCTGGCCGGCAAGGTCACCCGGCTGCAATTGCGCGGCTCCCATTACGACCGCTATCAGGACCAAGTTCGTCGCATCACAGCCTTCGTGCAGTCCGAGCAGCTCGCGCTTGCGCCCTACGCCGTCGATGATGCCGCGACCGGCAGCAGCATCCCTGCAGCCGTCAGTGCCGATGGCCTCGTCGCAGGGCGACGGCTGATCGTGCGAGGCAATCGCGTCTCCGACGGCCAGGCCGTTGTCGTGCAGGCCAACCTCGTATCCGCCCAGGCTGTCGATGCCGGCCGCTGCATGCTTCAGATCGACCCGCCGCTCGCCGGCAGCCTCGACCGCGGCAGCATCGTGGTTCATGGCAATGTAGTGCCGGCTTCGCATGGCGAGACGGTGACCCAGATCCTCGGCTCGGGCGATTCGGCCCAGCCGTTCCAGCAATTCGAGCTGAAGCAGGTTCCGCTGACCTATCGCGCCGCCGCCAATGAGAGTGGTGCCGCGAGCGAATTGACGTTGCGGGTCGGCGAGATCGCATGGCACGAGCGCGCGACGCTGTTCGGCACAGCCGCGACCGATCGCGTCTTTGCGCTCGATATTGACGAGCAAGGGCGCAATCTCGTGAAATTCGGCGACGGCGCCAGCGGTGCGCGGCTGCCGAGCGGGCTCAACAACGTCCGCGCCACCTACCGCAAGGGCATCGGGGGCGCCGGCAATGTCCGCGCCGAGACGCTGAGCCAACTGCTGTCGCGCCCGCTCGGCCTCAAGGGCGTGAGCAACCCGTTCGCGGCCGAAGGCGGCAACGATCCGGAGCCGGCGGATGCGGCGCGACGCAGCATGCCGCTCGGCGCACGCACGCTCGGCCGCGTCGTGTCCGTCCTTGACTATGAGGATTTTGCCCGCGCCTTCACCGGCATTGCCAAGGCGCAGGCGCAGGTGCTGCAACTGCCGCGCGGAAAGACCATCGCCATCACGATCGCGGGGCCGCCCGGCGCTCCCGTCAATTCGACCAGCCCGGTGTGGACCAATTTGCTCGCTGCGCTGAAGGCCGGCGGCGATCCGCATGTCGCTGTCGTGCTGCTGCCCTACCAGCCCGGCACCTTCCGGATCGGATTGAAGGTCAAGCGCGATCCCGATTTCGACGCCAAGGCCGTGCTCACCGCGGTCGAGGCGGCGCTGCGTGCGCACTTCGCCTTCGACGCGCGTGAGCTCGGCCAGCCAGTGCAGCAATCCGACGTGATCGCGGCGGCACAGTCGGTGCCCGGCGTCGTTGCTGTCGACCTCGTCCAGCTCTATGGCGGCACGGCGCCCTTCGCGCAGACCATTCCCTCGCGCCAGGTCCGCCTGCTCGCCTCGCGGATGCATGTCGACCAGGGCGCGGCGAAGCCAAGCGAGCTGCTGACGCTGAACCCGGCGCCGTTCGACATCCTGGAGGAGATGGCATGAACAGCCTCACCCCCGAACGGCTCTACAGCCTGCTGCCGACGCTGCACCGGCTGCGCGACGCCGCGCTTGCGGGCGATCCGGCAAAGGCCGGTCCGCTCCAAGCTCTATTGGCGGCATTTGCGCGCGAGTTCGCCACGCTGGAAGAGTCCGTCGACCAGCTCTACGACGACCAGTTCATCGAAACCTGCGCCGAGTGGGTGACGCCCTATATCGGCGATCTCATCGGCTACCGGCCGCTGCGCGGGCTCGGCACCGAGCTGACCTCGCCGCGTGCCGAAGTCGCCGACACCATCGCCTTCCGCCGCCGCAAGGGCACCGCGCTGATGCTGGAAGAGCTCGCGCAGGACGTCACCGGCTGGCCGGCACATGCGGTCGAATTTTTCGAGCAGCTCGCCACCACGCAATACATGAAGCACATCCGACTGCATGCGCCCGCGACCTGCAATCTGCGCGACACGGCGGCACTGTTCCGGCGCGACGGCGCCTTCAACAGCATCGCGCACACCGCCGAGATGCGGCGGCCGGAAACGGGCGCCGGCCGCTACAACATCCCCAATATCGGCATCTTCCTGTGGCGGCTGTTATCGCTGTCACTCACGGCGGTGCCGCTGACGCCTGACGCCGGCGACGCGACCGGCCGGAAATTCCATCTCAACCCACTCGGCGCGGACATGCGGCTGTTTCGATTCGCGCAGGCCGAGTCCGACATCTCCCATCTCGCCGAGCCGATCAATGCGCCGGAGCCGCTGTCGGTGCGGCTGATGGCGATGGCGGTGCGCGCCGCGCAGGCAACCGCACAGCCGAACGCACGGCGCGAGGACGATTATGGCGACGGCGAGAGCCTGGTGTTTTTCACGCCGGGCACCCCGCCCATCCCGGTGCCGACGGCCAAGGTGCGGGTCTGCGATCTCCGCGACATTCTCGATGGCGGCGGCAATGTCATCGGCTGGGCCCATGAGGCGCAGGTGACGGCGGGCACGATCGGCTTCGATCCCGAGCGTGGCCGTGTGCTGCTCGGCAATCCCGCCGACGGACCGCTGCTTGCGACATTCCACTACGGCACTGCGCGGCAGATCGGCGGCGGCGAATATCCGCGCGTGCCCGCCGCGGGCGATATCGGCAACGAGCAGACCGTCGATGCCGGAGGCGCGTGGCAGGCCAAGCTCAATTTGATCAGGACCGGTGGCCGCCTCATCATCGGCGACAGCCTGACCTACAGGGAGACGCCGACCTTTGTCGTCGACGATGTGACCGGAGATGCCACGCCGCACCATGTCGTGGTCGCCGCGCATGACCAGACCCGCCCGCTGCTGGCGGCGGGCGGCGAGATCACGCTCGACATCGGCGCGCGCGGTCGCCTCACGCTCGACGGGCTCGTGATATCGGGCGGCGCGTTGCGGCTGGCGGCCTTTGCCGATGTCGAGCCGCGGGAGCTGCTGCTGCGCGATTGCACGCTGGTGCCTGGGCTTACCCTGAATGGGGACGGCAGTCCGACCTCGCCGGGCGAGCCGAGCCTGATCATCGAGCATCCCTTCGCCAAAGTGACATTGGAGCGCTGCATCGTCGGCCCGATCCGCGCCGTCACTGATGCCGAGGTAACGCTGACCGACTGCATCATCGATGCCGGCGCGCCGGCGAACGTCGCCTTTGCCGCCGATGCCGCGGGCAGCCCCTGCGCCGAACTGACGGTCGCCCAATGCACCGTCATCGGCAAGGTTCACACGAAACTGTTGAAGCTCGCCTCCAACACCATCTTCTTCGCAGAGCTTGGTCCAAAGCCCGCGGAAAAGTGGATCGCGCCGCTCTTGGTCCAGCGTCGCCAGGAAGGTTGCGTCCGCTTCTGTTACGTGCCCGCGGGTTCGATCACGCCGCGGCGCTTCCATTGCGTGCCGAATGACACGGCGCCCACGGCGCTGCCGCTGTTCACCTCGCTGCGTTATGGCGATCCCGGTTACGGGCAGCTGCGCCGCGCCACGAGCCTCACGATCCGCGCCGGCGGCGACAATGACAGCGAGATCGGCGTTCTCAACGCATTATTCCAGCCGCAGCGCGAGGCCAATCTCAGGCTGCGGCTCGATGAATATCTACGTTTCGGGCTGCACGCGGGCCTGTTCTTCGCGAGTTGACCGAGTGCATCGGAGGCTATCATGGGTGCCGACTTCTCACGCGTTCGTCTCGACCCGCTGCTCGACTTCGCCGGCGTGGAGCTGAAACAGGGCGCGGTGCTGCTGGACGGCGACGCCAACGAGCTGATGGCGATCCTCGATCGCAGGCTGCGTGCACTCGCCAGCGACATTCTCGACCGCGATACGGTGTCCTCGACGACCCCGGATGCATTCAAGCTCGGCGTTGCCGGCAATACGCTCGAGATCGGCAAGGGGCGGCTCTATGTCGACGGTCTGCTCGCGGAGAACCACGGCCTTGCCGATCCCGGCAAGCGCCTGTTCGACGATCTCATGGCCGAGACAGTCTTCACCGACAAGTTGACCTATGAGACCCAGCCCTATCTGCCGGCCAAGGTGCGGCCGCCACTGCCGACCGCCGGCCGTCATCTCGTCTATCTCGACGTCTGGAATCGCGAGCTGACCTGGCTCGAGCGGCCGGAACTGGTCGAGATCGCCGTCGGCGTCGAGACCAGCTCGCGGCTCCAGACGGTGTGGCAGGTGCGCGTGCTCGACACCGATGCCGGCGCCAACACCAGCTGCGCGACGCCCGACGAGGACATGCCGGGTTGGACCACAGTGATCGCGCCATCGACCGGCGTGCTTACGACAGGCACGTTCGACGCAGCTCCGGTGACCGACCCCTGCGAGCTGCCGCCGACCGGCGGCTTCCGCGGCCTCGAGAACCAGCTCTACCGGGTCGAGATCCACGACCCCGGCCAGCCCGGCGGCACTGCGACCTTCAAATGGTCGCGCGACAATGCCAGCGTCGGCTCGCGCGTCGCCAGCATGATCTCGGCCACCGAACTCGAGCTCGACAGTCTCGGGCGCGACGACGTGCTGCGTTTCAACACCGGCGACTGGGTCGAGATCATCGACGACGCCAGGGAGCTCTCGCAGAAGGCTGGCGAGATGCGCCGCATCACCGTCACCGAAGCGACCCGCCGCATCAGCTTCACACCGGCACTGCCGGCCCTGATGCTGCCGCCGGGATTCCCCAACAGCGATTGGCCGAAGCAGACCAATTTGCGGGTGCGCCGCTGGGATCAGAAAGGAAAGGTGTTCCGGACCGATGCCAGCGGCACACCGGTGCAGATCGGCGATCTCGATGCCGCCGGATCGACCGGCGTGATCAAGGTGCCCGCCGTGGGCACGACAGTCCTGCTCGAGGACGGCGTCACCGTGAGCTTCGATTCGACCGGGGCTGCGGGCTGCCGTGCCGGCGACTGGTGGGCCTTTGCCGCGCGCACAGCGGATGCCAGCGTCGAGTTGCTCGACCGCGCCCCACCGCGCGGCATCCATCACCATTATGCTCGGCTCGGCATCTGGGACGTCGACGCCCAGGGCGTCACCGACTGCCGCCACCCGTGGCCGCCGAAAGGCGAAGACCACGACTGTGCCTGCACGGCCTGTGTCACCGTCGAGCAGCACGAGAGCGGCAGCTTCACCATTCAGGACGCCGTCAACAAGGTGCGCGAGACCGGCGGCACCATCTGCCTCGGCCCCGGCCGCTACGTGCTCAAAGAGGCCGTGGCGATCAACCAGGCGAAATCGGTCCGCATCGCCGGCAAGGGCCCGGCGACGTTGCTGGTGGCGCCGACCGGCGCCTTCGCCATCCAGGACTCTTTTGCGATCGCAATCGAGGACCTCGCGATCCTTTCGCTCGCGCGCGATCCCACCATCGACGTCTCGACCTGCATCGGCCTCGGCCTGACCCGTCTCGCCATCGCGGCACTCGGCACCGAGAATGCACAGCTCCCGGCGGTGGTGCTGCGCGGTGTGGTTGGCGGTGCGAAGCTCGCCGAGAACGCGATCTTCGCGCCGGTTGCGATTGCGGGCGGCGCCCTCAAGGGCGTGGAGAACGGTGCCGGCTTCCTGCTGACGGCCGCGGTGACGATCGAGGAGAACGTCCTGCTGTGCCAGCGCGGCGCGATCGCCTTCGCCGACGAGGTGCTACATCTGCTCGCCACGCGGATCGCGCACAACGAGATCATCGGCTGCACCGACACCGCCATCGCCGCGCAGGGCCTTGCGCTTCCCGGCGCCTCGCTGGCGATCGACGGCAACAGTTGCAACGTCACGGCCAACGGCATCGCCTGTGCCGCGGCGGGGCTGTGGATCGAGCGCAACCAGCTGCGCAACTGGTCGCCCGGCGACCACGTCGGCATCGGGCTGATCCCCGGGCTCGACCGCCGCAGCACCGCCACCGCGCATATCCTCGCCAACCAGATCCACGGCTTCGGCACGGCCGGAATCAAGGTGATAGCCGGGGCACAGGACCTGATCATCAAGCTCAACGCGATCGACGCCTGCGGCGCCGGGATCATGCTCGGCGGCGCGACCGACGCCGCAGCCGTCTCGATCGAGAACAACCACATCCGCAACATCGAACCGGTCTCCGAGAGCGAGAACGGCACCGTAGTCGGCATCGAGGTGATTCGTGCCGACAGCGCGACGATTGCGGGCAATCTGGTTCGCGCGATCGGCCTGACGGCGGTCAAGGCGGCGCTGCGCGCCGGCGTCGTCACCTTCGGCGTCAACCGCCCGCGCGTGAGCGGCAACGAGATCGTCGAGGTCGCGCCCGCCAAGGGGTTTGTCGGCACCAGCGCCGGCATCATGCTGCGCGCGCCGCAGACCCAGATCGAGGTCAATCACAACAGCGTGCAGCGCGACCTCACGCCGGGCGTGGACAATTCGGACGGCAACTGGTTCGCGCTCACCACGGCGGAGGTCAATCCGAAGGTGCCGTTCGGACAGGCCGGCGACAAGGTCGCGATCCGGCTCGGCGAGGGGCGGATCCTCGCGCTCGGCGCCGACTATGCGTTCGTCAGGGCAAGCCTTGCCGCCAACGACACCGAGGGCGCGCGCGCCGGCATCATCGGCAACATGCTGGCCGCGCGCGGGCCTGCCCCCGCCGTTCTGGTCGTGGCCGGCCAGGAATGCCTGTTCAACGACAACCGGGTGGAATCCGGCAGCAGAAGCGTCGCCGTTTCGCTGGAGAGCGCGGTCGCCATCATCAGCACGAACCGGGTGCGCGGCGGCGAAAGCTCGATCCGCCTCACCGGCGCGCGGGCAGTGACCGTGATCGGCAACATTACAACCAGCAACATCATCATCCCCGGCGGCATTGCCAACACGCCGTGGGCGCCACTCAACGTGATCGGCTAATCCGCGGAGATTTCGATGCGCACCTTCATCGTTGGAGACGAGACAAAACTCAAGGCTGTCAGCGAGAAGCTGCTGCATGCCAATCTGAGCCAGGTTCGCAGCGAGGCTGCGCTGAAAGCCTTGCAGCAGGCCAATCCGCATGCCGATCTGAACAGGCTCGCGCGTGGCACCGTACTGTTCGTGCCGGATACGCCGGGCTTCAAGGTCAGCACCACAAGCTCCGCCACCGAGGGTCCGCTCGCAGCCTTGCACGAGTTCCTGGACAACGCGCTCGGCCTCGCGCTCGAGGAGACCGCGGCCGGCAGCAACGCGCGGCTCGCGGATCAGGAGCAGACCGTCAAGGCCTTCGACGACGGCGCGGTGAAGAAAGCGATCGGCGACCCCAATGTGGGCGGCCAGATCCGCGAAAGCGTCAATGCCGTCAGGAAAGGCTTCGAGGCCGATCGCGAGCTTGCCGCGCGCGCGGAAAAGAACATCACCGAGGTCGGCAAGGCCGCGATCGCAAAGCTCAACGAGCTCGGCAAGCTGCTTGGATGACCTGCTGGCGTGCGGCCCTCCGGAGCCGTCACACCGCGCAATAGCGCTCCTGGATGTCCTTGTCCGCCAGCAGTGCCGCGGCGCTGCTTTGATGCACGACCTCGCCCTGGTCGATGATCACGGCGCGGTCGGCCAGCCGCAGGGCCCATTCGACGTTCTGCTCGACCAGCAGCAGTGTCTTGCCCTCGTCGCGCAGGCGGCGGAACAGCACGCCCATCTCCTCGACCAGGACGGGCATGATGCCTTCCGAGGGTTCGTCGAGCAGGATCATCTTGGGCTTTGCGATCAGCGCGCGGGCGATCGCGAGCATCTGTTGCTCGCCGCCCGAAAGCGTGACGCCCTCCTGATCGAGGCGTTCCTTCAGGCGCGGAAAGGTTTCGGCGATCTCGTCGATCGCGGCGCGCTCCTCGATCTCGCTTCCGGCCGCGACTAGGCCGAGCCGCAAGTTCTCGCGCACAGAGAGCCCGGGAACGATGCGGCGCTCCTCCGGCACATAGGCCAAACCGAGATGGAAGCGCTGATGAGCGCGGAGCGGCAGAAGATCCCCGCCCGCAAAACGCACGCGGCCGGTGGCTTTCGGCATCAGACCCATCATCGCCCGCAGCGTGGTGGTCTTACCGGCGCCGTTGCGACCGACGAGAGCTACCACCTCGCCCTCCTTCACGTGCAGGGAGATGCCGTGCAGGATATGGCTTGCGCCATACCAGGCGTGGAGATCTTCGATTTCGAGCAGCGCGGTCTCAGCCATAGCCTTCACTCTGTCCGAGGTAAACCCGCCGGACTTCCGGGTTGCTCCTGATCTCGTCGGGCCCGCCGTCCGCCAGCAGACGGCCGTGATGCAGCACCACGACACGCTTGGACAGGCCGAGCACCATCTTCATCTTGTGCTCGACCAGCAGCACCGTGCGCTTCTCCGCGAGCCGTTCGAGCAGCGCGACCATGTCCTTGGTCTCTTCCGGCCCCATGCCGGCGGTGGGCTCGTCGAGCAGGAGCAGCTCAGGCTCGGAGACCAGCGCGATCGCGATCTCCAGCGCGCGCTGCTGGCCGTGCGAGAGGAATTTTGCCAATTCAGCGCGTTTGCCGAGCAGTCCGACCGCCTCAAGCGCCGCATCGGCGCGCGCGTTCAGCTCCGTCAGCCGGGCGCGGTTGCGCCAGATGTCGTAGCTCACGGTCAGCGCCTGCGCCGCCACACGCACATTTTCGTGCACGGACAAGTCCGGAAAGATGTTCGTGATCTGGTAGGAGCGCGAGATGCCCTGATGCACGAAGCGGTGCTGCGGCAGGCCGTTCAGTTCGCGGTCCCTGAAGTGTAGCGTGCCCGACGTCGGGGCCAGCGCGCCGGAGAGGATGTTGAAGAAGGTGCTCTTGCCAGCGCCGTTCGGCCCGATGATCGAGGTGAGCTGTCCCGCCGCAAAGGACACGGTAATGTCTTCGAGCGCGACGAAGCCGCCAAAACGCTTGCCGACCCCCTCGACGCGAAGCAGTTCGCCGCTCATGGCCGCGCCTTTCCGATGCCGAGCGTGTCGAGCAGCGTTCCCCAGATCCCCTTGGGCAGGAACAGCACGAACAGCACGAAGATCGCGCCGACAAAAATCTGCCAATGCGGCGTCCAAAGCGAGATGACATCCTCCAGGATCAGGAAGCTCGCAGCCCCGACGAAGGGCCCGAAGAAGCTGCGCGCACCGCCGAGCAGCACCATCATCACGATCATGCCCGATGTCTGGTAGTGCAAAAGGTCCAGCGGTACGATCGAAAGGTGCAGCGCCAGCATGCAGCCGCCAAGCGATGAGATCGCGCCCGACAGCATGAACACGATCAGCTTGCTGCGCTCGACGTCATAGCCGCAGGCCCGCGCCCGCTGCTCGTTTTCGCGGATGGCCTCGATGACGGCGCCGAACGGCGAGTTCAGGATCCGCGACTGGAACCACATCGCCAGCGCAGCGAAGGCCATCAGCACATAGTATTTGTTGACGGGGTCGAGGAAATTGACGGGGAAACCGAACAGGCTGATGCGGTCGACGGTGAAACCACGCAGGCCGTTCTCGCCACCCGTAAAGGACGAGGCCTGCAGCGCGACGTAATAGACGAGCTGGGCCAGCGCCAGCGTCACCATGGAAAAATAGATGCCGCGGGTGCGCGTCGAGACGATGCCGATTGCGGCGGCAAGGCCGGTGCTCAGGAGGACGGCGATCGGCACCGCGGCGAACCAGGGCACGCCGTAGCGGCCGATCGCAATGCCGGTGAAGTAGGCGCCCGCGCCGAAGAACGCCGCCTGCCCGAACGACAGCAGCCCGGTGTAGCCGAACAGCAGATTGTAGCCCATCACCACGACGCCGTAGATCAGGACGTTGACGGCCAACGCCTGGGACGGCAGCAGCCATGGCAGCACGGCCAGCACCGCAATCGACAGCAGCACGCGCTGCTCGAGAATCCAGCCGAGCCAGCTGGACGAGGGCTTGGCGACCGCTTCGCCGCTCGATGGTGACGTCACGCGGTCCTCCCTCTCACGCCGAACAGGCCTTGCGGGCGGATCAGAAGCACAATCGCCATCAGCGCGAACATGACGATGGTCGCCATTTCAGGTGCGAACAGCGCCACCAGGCTGATGGAGATGCCGACCATGAGGCCGGCGACGACCGCGCCGACGATCGAGCCGAGGCCACCGATCACGGTCACGACGAAGGCCTCCGCCAGTACCAACGAGCCCATCTCCGGATTGACGCTGCGCATGGGACCCGCCAGCACACCGCCCAGCGCGGCAAGTCCGACGCCAAGGCCAAAAATCGCGAGCCAGACCCGGCCGATATCGACGCCGAGCACCTGCATGATGGTGGGATCGCGGGCGCCCGCGCGCACAATGAGGCCGATGCGGGTCTTCTCCAGCGTCAGCCAGAGCACCAGCAGCACCACCGCCACCAGTGCGATGACGAACAGGCGGTAGCGCGGGAAGAAGCCGATGCCGAGATCGAGCACGCCGACGAGCTGCGGCGGGGTCGGAAACGGAATGCCGTCGCTACCGAACACGATGCGCACACCCTCGACCAGGATGTAGCTGAGGCCGAAGGTGAGCAGCAGCGGATCGTCGATCGAGCGTCCATAGAGCCTGCGGATCAGGACGAGCTCGATCAGCATGCCGAACGCGCCGATCAAAATGGGAGCGAGCAGCAATCCCCACCAGAAGCTGCCGGTGAGCGATGCCAGATACAGCCCCGCATAGGCTCCGATCATGAACAGCGCGCCATGGGCGAAATTGACCACCCCGAGCATGCCGAACACGATGGTCAGTCCAAGCGCAGTGATCACCAGGACCGCCCCAAGGGCGATCCCGGAAAGAAGCTGCATGATGATCAGCGACAGGTCCATCGGTTGAGGCTTCAGGTCGCGTGGCCGAGCTCGCTGCAGCTGCGCAGCATATCATCGGAGCCGGTGTCGTTGGCGAGAATCGCAAACAGGTCGTTGTCGTTCGCCATCGCGGACTTCTTCTTGGACTCCAGCACCAGCACCGACTGCACCGACTGGTGGTCGCATTTGCGGTAATGCTGCGGGCCCTTGGTCAAGTCATATTGCAGCTTCTCGAGGGCATCGACGACCTTGTCGGTGTCGGTGCCGCCGGCGGCCTGCATGGCTGCCAGCAGCGATCCGACGCCGGAATAGCCGTAGGCGCCGTAATCGGTCGGGATCGCACCGCCATTGGCGGCCTTGAACGCCGCGTTGAAAGCGGCCGCCGATTTGCTCTGCGGCTCCAGGCCCCAATAGTAATTGGCACCGCCGACCACGCCCTCGAACACGTCAGGGCCGACCGCGAGCCGCTGGTTGTGCAGGATGACGGGCACGACGATCTTCATCTGCTGCTTGACGCCGAAATCCACCGCCTGCTTGATCGCGTTGGCCTGGTCGCGGCCGAAATTGGAAATGCAGAGCACGTCCGGCCGCATCGACATCAGGCGCGGCATGAAGGTGGAATAGTCGGCCGCGCCGAACGGATGAAGAATTTCGCCGACGGTATCGGCGCCGATCGCCGTCTGCGCGCGCTTGAAGCCACGCAGCATCTCGTGACCATAGGCGTAGTCCGCAACGAGATGGGCGACCTTCATGCCCTTCTTCAGCGTCTGCCGCGCCACCGCAGCGGTCGTCATGTGCGGGTTCAGCGCCTCGTGGAACGTATACTTACTGAAATCCTTGGCCTCGTTGATGGTGTCGGACTGGCTGATCGACACGTAGATCACGCCGCGGGCACGGGTGACTTCATTGACGGCGAGCTGCACCGCGCTGGAAAGCGCGCCCACCACGGCGTGGACCTTGTCCTTCTCGATCAGCTCCAGCGTCCGGGTCGCGGCCTCGCCGGCATTGAGCTTGTCGTCACGCACCAAGAGCTCGACCTTGCGGCCGCCGATGCCGCCCTTGTCGTTGACGAGCTTGACGGCGAGCTCGGCGCATTTGACCTGATCGCGCGCCTCAGCGGCGAACGGTCCGGTCAGCGGCGTCGGGAAGCCAATGCGAATCGTCTCGTCCGCGGCGCGGCCGAGCCGCGGCATGGCGAGCAGGGCGGCGCCGGCGGAGAGGCCGGCGAGCGCAGTGCGGCGGGATATTGTCGAGGTCGAACCGGATTTGGGCATGATTTCCTCCAACTGTCTTTTTTCTAGAAACGCTTCAGAGCTTTCAGGACTTTTGTCGGCGTGATCGGAATCGAGTTGATCGTGGCGCCGAACGGCGCGAGCGCATCGTTGACGGCATTGAGTACGCAGGCGGACGCCGCCGCCGTGCCGGCTTCGCCCACCCCCTTGGCTCCGAGCACGGTGTCGGCGGTCGGCGTCTCGACATGGCCGATGACGATGTCGGGCATCTCCATCGGCATCGGGACGAGGTAGTCGGCGAGCGATCCGTTCATGAGC
The DNA here is from genome assembly GCF_051810765.1 of Bradyrhizobium sp. 604_D8_N2_3. NCBI lineage: Bacteria > Pseudomonadati > Pseudomonadota > Alphaproteobacteria > Hyphomicrobiales > Nitrobacteraceae > Bradyrhizobium > Bradyrhizobium sp. 604_D8_N2_3. The sequence goes on from NZ_JBPWPM010000001.1 coordinate 6,703,453, forward strand.
TGGCCGGTCTCGCTGTAGCGGCATTCCTCGAACAGCGCCGCACCCAGCCCCTGGACGATGCCGCCGCGAAGCTGCTCGTCCACCAGCATCGGATTGATGACGCGGCCGCAATCCTCGACGATGAAGTGCTTCAGCACCTTGATGAAGCCGGTCTCGATATCGACCTCCAGCGAACAGCCCTGGATGCCGTTGGTGAAAGCGAACGGATAGCCCTGCGGCGCGAAGTGATGACTGACGGTCAGCTGCGCCTGCGTGCCGGGCGGCAAGGTGTCGGAGCGGAAATACGCGATCCGCGCGATCTCGGAGATCGGCAACCGCTGGTTCCGGGTCACGGCGTCGACGACCTCGCCATCGATGATGTCGAGTGCCGACGGCTGCTCCTGAAGAATGAGCGCGGCAATCTCCAGAATATTGCGCTTGAGCACGCGCGTGGCCTGCAGCGCGGTCTCGCCGCCGATGCCGGCGCCACGGCAGGCCCAGGTCGCGCCGCCATGCGGCGTCACCTCGGTATCTCCTGTGATGACCTTGACGTGTTCCTGCGCAAGGCCGAGCTGATCGGCCACGATCTGGCTGATGATCGCCTCGGTGCCCTGCCCCTGCTCGGTGACCGAGATCAGGCAGCGGACCTCGCCCGACGGCGTCAGGCTGAGGATCGCGCCGTCCTGCGACGAGATGCGTGCACCGCCGACGCCGTAGAAGGCCGGGCTGGGATTGGTGATCTCGACGAAGGCCGCAATGCCGATGCCGCGATAGATGCCGCGCTTGCGCAAATCGGCCTGCTCGGCGCGCAACGCCTCATAACCCATCATCTCGTGCAGGCGCTTCAGGCAGGCCTGATGCGACAGCGCCTCGAAGCGATAGCCGGTCGGCGAAGTCTGCGGATAGGCGTCGTCAGCGATAACGTTCTGCGCGCGGATGGCGAAGGGATCGAGGCCAACCTTGACCGCCGCCATGTCAACTAACCGCTCGGTGACGGCGCAGGCGATGGGATGGCCGACGGCGCGATACTGGCTGGTCTGCACCTTGTTCTGGAAGATCACCTCCAGCGTGGCGCGATAGTTCTTGAAACGATAGGGCGCGCCGATCAGGCGGATCACCTGATTGCCCTCGACCACGCTGGTGCGCGGATAGGTCGAGAACGCCCCGATCGCGGTCAGGTCCAGCACGTCCATCGCCAGAATCTCGCCCTTGGCATCCAGCGCCATGCGGGCGCGGACGCGATGATCGCGCGCGTGGATGTCGGAGACGAAGGACTCGATGCGGTCGGCGACGTATTTGACGGGACGGCCGAGCAGGATCGAGAGGCCGACCACCGCCATGTCCTCGTGATAGACATGCAGCTTCATCCCGAAGGAGCCGCCGATGTCGGTCGCGATGACGCGGACGCGGGCCTCGGGGATGCCGTAGTGGCGCGAATAGAGATCCTGGAACTGGTAAGGCGTCTGCGTCGCGTGATGCACGGTGAGTGCGCCGGCGGCGGGATCGTAGTCCGCAACGATGGCGCGCGGCTCCAGCGTCACCGCGGTGTGGCGGCCGAAGGAGAACTCCTCTTCCACCACGTGCGCGGCATGCGCAAAGGCGTCGTCAACGGCGCCATTGTCGAGCTGGGCCCGGAAACAGGTGTTATTGACACTGCCGGGATTGATCAGCGGGCCACCAACCTCTCGTGCACTGTCGATATCGACGACGACAGGGAGGTCCTCGTAATCGATCTCGATGAGCTCCAGCGCATCTTCCGCAATCGCCCGGCTCTCGGCGACGACGGCCACCACAGCCTGCCCGGCCCAGACCACGCGGTCGAGCGGCAATGGCAATTGCGGAGCCGACGTCATGCCCTTGAAGTGATCGAGCGTGCCGGTCCAGGGCGTGCATATCTTTGCGAGGTCCTCGCCGGTGGCAACGAGATGCACCCCTTCGAGCGCGCGCGCCTGCTCGGTATTGATGGCGACGATCTTCGCGTGCGCATGCGGACTGCGCAGGAAGGCGGCATGGAGCATACGCGGCAAGCGAAGGTCGCTGACATAGCGTCCGCGGCCGGCGAGCAACCGCTTGGCGTTCGGGCGTGGCACGGAGCGGCCGATATAGGAGTTCGGACGGTCGAGTGAGGTCAGCGGCGCGCTCATGTCGCGCCTCCACTTTCATTGCGCGCTTTGGCCACCGCGTCGATGGCGTCGACGATCGCCTCATAGCCGGTGCAGCGACAGTAGTTGCCCGACAGCGCGTCGCGGATTTCGTCGCGGCTGGGCCGCGCGATCTGCGAGAGCAACTCGTGCGCATTGACCAGCATGCCCGGCGTGCAGAAGCCGCATTGCAGCGCGTTGCGGCGATGGAATTCGGCCTGGAGATCGGCAATCGCGCCGCTCTCGGTAAGACCTTCGATGGTATTGATCTTGGCGCCATCGGCCTGCACTGCAAAGATCAGGCAGGAGTGCACAGCGCGGCCGTCGAGCTGCACCAGGCAGGCGCCGCAGGCCCCCATCTCGCAGCCCGCATGCGTGCCGGTCAGTTCGAGCGCGTTGCGCAGGCAATCGACCAGCGTCTCGCGCGGCGCCACCTCGCAGGCGACCTTGCGGCCATTGACGACGAAGCGGACCCGCACGGTCTCGTCGGGGTCGTCCAAAAGGGTTTCGTCAAAACCGCTCATGCGCCCTCACCCAGACGTCCGAGCAGGCGGCCGAGCAGCACGCGGGCGAGATGCAGCCGCATCGCCGGCGGCACCTCGTCGCTGTCCGGCGGGGCGAGATCGCCTTCGAGCGCCGCTTGCGCGGCGGCGATACGTTCAGGATCCAGGTTCGAGCCGATCAGGGTTGCCTCAGCGCCCTTCACCCGCGTCGGTGTATTGCCGACCGAGAAGAAGGAAATGCGGATGTCGTCGATGCGTTCGGCTGTGAAAGTCGCAAGCATGCCGCATCCGACCAGAGCATAGTCCCCGCGCCGGCGCGCAAGCTCGTCGAATGCAAAGCGCTGATCGGCCTTGAACAGCGGAACGTAGATCGCGGTGATCAGCTCGCCGGGCTGCAACGCGGTCTCGAACAGCTCGACGAAGAAGTCGTCGGCCTTCACGCGCCGGCTGCCGGAAGGACCAGCGATATCGATCTCGGCATCGAGCGCCAGGGTCATCGCCGGGAATTCGGAGGCGGGATCGGCGAGCGCGACGCTGCCGCCAAAGGTGCCGCGGTTGCGGATCGCGGGATGGGCGACGAAGGGGGCGGCCGCATGCAGCAGCGGCGCGAACTCGGCGATCAGCGGCTCGCTCAGCATCTCGCAGTGCCGCGTCAGCGCGCCGATACGCAAATAGGCGCCCTCGCGCCGGACGCCGCGCAGCTCGCCAATATGGGTGATGTCGATCAGCAACCGCGGCGCTTGTAGCCGCAGCGATAACGCCGGCACGAGGCTCTGCCCCCCGGCAATGAAGCGCGCGTCATCGCCGGCGCGGGCATGAGCATCCAGCGCCTGGTCGATCGTCGCAGCACGAAAATAGCTGAAAGCCCTCGCCTTCACCGCCGTTTCCTCGAGATCCGTCGGCTCATCAGCCGGGATGCCAGATTTGTAACCATCTGGTCTCAAAATCCTGACACGCCGTCAAAGACCGGTCAACAGGAAATGACCATTTGGTCACAAATGCACCTTTAGGCTAAGAAGGCAGCCTGAGATTGCTAAACAGCGACGAAATGGCCCGAAAAGCGCAGAAACCAGCGAAGCGACCGGTCCGGAAGCGGACGGACACAGGCAGCAAGTCCGCGCCAAAGCGCCGCAACATGCGTGCGGCCGACCGCGAGCGCGCGATCGTGGACGAGGCGATCCGCTTCTTCGCCGAGCATGGCTTCGAGGGCCAGACCCGCGAGCTCGCCAAACGCATGGGCATCACGCATTCGGCGATCTATCGCCACTTCCCGAGCAAGGAGGCGCTGATCGAGCGGGTCTACCAGGAGGTCTATCTCAGCCGCTGGTCGCCCGACTGGGGGTCGATGATCCGCGACCGCTCGCTGTCGCTGGAGGCGCGGCTGACGCGCTTCTACCTCGATTATGTCGAGCGCGTGTTCGAGTACAATTGGGTGCGGATCTTCGTCTTCTCCGGCATGAAGTCGTTCGGCATCACCGGCCGTTATCTCGACATTGTCCGCCGCGAGATCATCGAGCCGGCGGCGGCCGAGCTGCGCCACGATCTGAAGCTGCCCGACGCGAAGTCCCATCCGCTCAGCGAACGCGAGACCGAGCTGTTCTGGGGCCTGCACGGCCGCATCTTCTATCTCGCCATCCGCAAGTTCATCTACGAGACGCCGATCCCGCCCGATCTCGACGCGATCGTCCGCGACGCCGTCCAGACCTTCATGGACGGCGCGAAGATGACGATGCCGAAGCTGCTGGTGAGCGGCTAGTTACTTCGCGAGGCTCGGCAGATCGAGGCCCTTGTCACGGGCACAATCGATCGCAGTCTCATAGCCCGCATCGGCGTGACGCATGACGCCGCTGGCGGGATCGTTCCAGAGCACGCGCTCGATCCGCTTGGCCGCTTCCGGCGTACCGTCGGCGACGATCACCATGCCGGCATGCTGCGAGTAGCCGATGCCGACGCCGCCGCCATGGTGCAGCGAGACCCAGGTCGCGCCGCTGGCGCAATTGAGCAGTGCGTTGAGCAGCGGCCAGTCGGACACAGCGTCCGATCCGTCCTTCATCGCCTCGGTCTCACGGTTGGGACTCGCCACCGAGCCGCTGTCGAGATGATCGCGGCCGATCACGATCGGCGCCTTCAGTTCGCCACGTGCCACCATCTCGTTGAAGGCAAGGCCCAGGCGATCTCGGTCGCCGAGGCCGACCCAGCAGATCCGCGCCGGCAGGCCCTGGAACTTGATCCGCTCCCTGGCCATATCGAGCCAGTTGTGCAGATGCTTGTCGTCAGGCATCAGCTCCTTGACCTTGGCGTCGGTCTTGAAGATGTCCTCGGGATCGCCCGACAGCGCAGCCCAGCGGAACGGCCCGACGCCTCGGCAGAACAAGGGACGGATATAGGCGGGAACGAAGCCCGGAAAATCGAACGCGTTCTTCAGGCCCATGTCCTGCGCCATCTGGCGGATGTTGTTGCCGTAGTCGAGCGTCGGAATGCCCTGCGCATGGAAATCCAGCATGGCCTGGACGTGCTCGACCATCGACGTCTTTGAAGCGCGCTCCACCGCCTTCGGATCCGAGGCGCGCTTGGTTTCCCAATCGGCGAGCGTCCAGCCCTTTGGCAAGTAGCCGTTGATCGGATCATGCGCGCTGGTCTGGTCGGTCACGATGTCGGGCTTGACGCCGCGGCGCACCAGCTCGGGGAAAATCTCCGCGGCATTGCCGAGCAGGCCGACCGAGACCGCCTTCTTCGTCCTCGCGGCCTCTTCCATGATCGCAAGCGCCTCGTCGAGCGTCTCGGCCTGCCGATCGAGATAGCCGGTACGCAGTCGCATCTCGATGCGGCTCGGCTGGCATTCGACCGCGAGCATCGAGGCGCCCGCCATGGTCGCGGCCAGCGGTTGCGCGCCGCCCATGCCGCCGAGACCGGCGGTGAGAATCCATCTTCCCGCGAGGCTGCCGCCATAGTGGCGCCGGCCGACCTCGACGAAGGTCTCGTAGGTGCCCTGCACGATGCCCTGGCTGCCGATATAGATCCAGGAGCCCGCCGTCATCTGGCCGTACATCATCAGGCCCTTGCGATCGAGCTCGTTGAAATGGTCGAGCGTCGCCCAATGCGGCACGATGTTGGAGTTCGCGATCAGGACGCGCGGGGCATCGGCATGGGTGCGGAAGACACCGACCGGCTTGCCGGACTGGACCAGCAGCGTCTCGTCATTTTCGAGCTTGCGCAAGGCCGCCGTGATGCGGTCAAAGCTCTCCCAGTCGCGCGCGGCGCGGCCAATGCCGCCATAGACGACGAGCTCGCTCGGACGCTCCGCGACATCGGGGTCGAGATTGTTCATCAGCATGCGCAGGGGCGCTTCCGTCAGCCAGCTCTTGGCGCTGATGTCGCTGCCGCGGGGGGCGCGGATGGTGCGGTCATTGTCCAGTCGGCGGTTCATGCGGAGCACCTCTTTAGTCAAGTCTCGGGAACGGATCGGTTGGAAGCGCCGCGATCGCCACGGCCGGTAGCGCATCGGCTTCGATCAGCGCAGCCGCCTTGGCGAGATCGCCGGCCATGTAGCGATCGGCACCGAGCGCGGGCACATGCTCGCGAAGCGCAGCGATGACGGCAACGAGTGGCGCGCTGGTCGCATGCGGCGCACGCAGCGTGATGCCTTGCGCTGCGACCAGAAGCTCGATGCCGAGGATGGCGGCGAGGTTATCGGCCATATCCGAGAGGCGACGCGCGGCGTGCGCGGCCATCGAGACATGGTCTTCCTGGTTGGCGCTGGTCGGAGTGGAGTCGATCGAGCAGGCCGCCGCACGCTGCTTGTTCTCGGCGTAGAGCGCGGCGGCCGTGACCTCGGCGATCATGAAGCCGGAATTGATGCCGGGATCGGGCGTCAGAAACGGCGGCAGACCGAAATTGAGCGCGGGATCGACCAGCGTCGCGATGCGCCGCTCGCTGATCGCACCGATTTCCGACAGCGCCAGCGCGATCGTATCGGCGGCAAAGGCGACCGGCTCGGCGTGGAAATTGCCTCCGGAGACGATCTCGCCGGTCTCGACCAGGACGAGCGGATTGTCGGTGACGGCGTTTGCTTCGACGATCAGCGTGCGCGCGGCCTGCGTGATCAGGTCGAGCGCAGCGCCCGCGACCTGCGGCTGGCACCGCAGGCAATAGGGATCCTGCACGCGCTCGTCACCTTCGAGATGCGACAACCTGATATCGCTGCCGTCGAGCAACGCTGTCAACGTCGCGGCGGCAGCGACCTGTCCTGCGTGACCGCGCAACGCCTGAATTTCCGGGCGGAACGGCGCCGTCGAGGCCATTGCCGCATCGACCGACAGCGCGCCGGTCACGAGCGCGGCGCGAGCCAGGCAAAACGCGCGCAGCACGCCGGAGATAGCGTAGGCCGTCGAGAACTGCGTCCCGTTGATCAGCGCAAGCCCCTCCTTGGGGCCCAGCGTCAGCGGCGCAAGTCCGGCGACGGCGAGTGCCTCACGGCCGGAGACAGTCTTGCCACCAACGATCGCCTGCCCCTCGCCGATCATCACCGCCGTCATATGCGCGAGCGGCGCAAGATCGCCGGAGGCACCGACCGATCCTTGCTGCGGCACCAGCGGATAGACGCCCTGCGCCAGCATGGCCTGCAACTGCTCGATCACCTCGCAGCGCACGCCGGAGGCGCCGCGGCCGAGCGAGACGACCTTCAGCGCCATCATCAGCCGTACGATCGGCTCCGGCGTGACCGGGCCGACGCCGCAGCAATGCGAGACGATGAGATTGCGCTGGAGCAGCGCGGTCTGGTCGGGCGGAATGCGCTTCGAGGCCAGTTTTCCAAAACCGGTATTGATGCCGTAGACCGGCGCGGCGGCGTGTGCTGCCTTTGCGACGATCTCCGCGGCCGCCTCGACGCGCGGCCGGAATGACGGATCGAGTACAACAGGAGCGCCCGCGAGCACGCGCGCGAGATCGTCGAGGCTGACCGTTCCCGGCTTGACGACGATCGCTGCGCCCTGTTCCGTCACTGTCCCCTCCACACCCGGCGATGCAGCGGATTGAAGCCGATGCGGTAGACGAGCTCGGCGGGCCGCTCGATGTCCCAGATCGCGAGATCGCACCACTTCCCAGCTTCCAGCGTGCCGGTTTCATTGAGCACGCCGAGCGCACGCGCGCCTTCGCGCGTAACACCAGCGAGGCATTCAGCCACCGTCATCCGGAACAGCGTCGCGCCCATGTTCATCGTGAGCAGGAGCGATGTCAGCGGCGAGCTCCCGGGATTGCAGTCGGTCGCGAGCGCAATGTGGACGCCGTGCTTGCGGAACGCTTCGATCGGCGGCTTTTGCGTCTCGCGGATGAAATAGAAGGCGCCGGGCAGCAGCACGGCGACAGTTCCGGCCTTCGCCATTGTGGCGGCGCCGGCCTCGTCGGTATGCTCGAGATGATCGGCGGAGAGCGCCGAGAATTTTGCGGCAAGTGCTGCGCCGCCGAGATTCGACAGCTGGTCGGCATGGAGCTTGACCGGCAGGCCAAGCCCTCTCGCCGTCTCGAACACCCGCGCGGTCTGCTCGGCCGAGAACGCGATACCCTCCATGAATGCATCGACGGCATCGGCAAGACCGACCTTTGCGACGGCCGGCAGCATCTCATGACACACGAAATCGATGTAGCGATCCTTATCACCGCCGGCCTCCACAGGCAGCGCATGCGCCCCGAGAAAGGAGGTGCGGATCGCAACCGGCCGCTGACGGCCGAGGATGCGCGCCGCTGAAAGCTGCCGCATCTCGGTCTCGACATCGAGGCCGTAACCGGACTTGATCTCGATGGTGGTGACACCCTCGCCAATCAGCGCATCGAGCCGCGGCAGCGCGCTTGCAACGAGCTCGGCCTCGCTCGCCTCGCGTGTCGCGGCGACTGTCGAGACAATGCCGCCACCGGCGCGCGCGATTTCTTCGTAGCTTGCGCCCTTCAGGCGCAGCTCGAATTCATGCGCGCGATTGCCGCCATAGACGAGATGGGTATGGCAATCGACGAGGCCGGGCGTGATCCAACGCCCCTCGCAATCGATCCGCTTGATCGCGTCCGCATCACCAGGGAAATCCGCCGCTGCGCCCGCATAGACGATATGGCTGCCGCGCGTGGCGATCACGCCATGCTCGATCTCGCCGAGATCGGGACGGTCGGCCCGCATCGTGGCGAGCCGGGCGTTGTGCCAGATCCGGTCGAAGCGCTCTGCCATGCAATGGTCCCTTCGTGGGATGCTTGACTTATATGTCTAGACATATAATCGTGGGGCGGTTCTGTCCAGCCGGCGTGTAATCATGACCCGACTGCATTTCGCCTCCGCGCTCCTGCCTTCGGGCTGGGCCAATGACGTGCAGATGGTGATCACCGCCGGCGCGATCGCCGAGGTGACGCCGGGCGTGGCGCCGGCCGCCGGCGACGAGCGTCACGGAATTGCGCTTCCGGGGTTGGCGAGCCTACACAGCCACGCATTCCAGCGCGGCATGGCGGGGCTGGCCGAGCTGCGCGGCGATAGCACCGATACGTTCTGGACCTGGCGCGACACGATGTATCGCTTCGCGCTGGCGATGACGCCGGACGATGTCGCCGCCGTTGCGACGCTGCTGTATGTCGAGATGCTCGAACATGGCTTTACCCGCGTCGGCGAATTCCACTACCTCCACCACGATCGCGACGGCTCCCCTTATGCCGACCTCGCGGAAATGGCTGCCCGCATTGCACAGGCCGCCGAAGCTTCCGGCATTGCGCTGACGCTGCTGCCGAGTTTTTATGCGCATGGCTCCTTCGGCGGCGCCGCACCGCATGCTGGACAACGCCGCTTCATCTGTTCGGTCGATCAGTTCGCCGCGCTGATGGCAGCATCGCGCAAGGCGATCAGCAGATTGCCGGGCGCCAATATCGGCATCGCGCCGCACAGCCTGCGTGCGGTGACGCCGGACGAGCTCGCGGCGATCATTCCGCTCGCCGATGGCGGGCCGGTGCATATCCATGCCGCCGAGCAGGTGAAGGAAGTCGAGGATTGCCTGGCCTGGTCGGGACGACGGCCGGTGCAATGGCTGCTGGAGCACGCGCCGCTCGATCAACGCTGGTGCCTCATCCACGCGACCCATACGACGGATGAGGAAGTCACCGCGTTCGCAAAGACCGGTGCGGTGGCGGGTCTCTGCCCCATCACCGAGGCCAGTCTCGGCGACGGCATCTTTCCCGCGCGCGAATTCGTCGGTGCTGGCGGCGCGTTCGGTGTGGGCACCGACTCCAACGTGCTGGTCGGCGCAGCCGACGAGCTGCGCCAGCTCGAATATGGCCAGCGTCTCAAGCATCGCGAGCGCAACGTGCTCTCCGGCGGCGCAGGCCGCTCGACGGGACGTACGCTGTTCGATCATGCGCTCGCCGGCGGTGCACGCGCGCTGGCACAGGCGGCGGCTGGCCTCGGGCCCGGCGCACGCGCCGACATCGTCACGCTCGACACCGCACATCCGTCGCTCGCGGGACGTTTGCGCGACGCCGCCATCGACGGTTGGATTTTTTCCGGAGGGACCGGCGCGATCGATTGCGTCTGGGCCGGCGGCCACAAGGTCGTCGAAGGCGGACGACACAGACTGCGACAGACCGCGCGCGAACGCTTCAACGCGGCGATGCGGAGGCTTGTCGTATGAGCCTGGCCACCGATGCCGCCGACCAGCCGACGCTCTACAAGCGCATCCGCGCCGATATCGAGAAGCGCATCCTGACCGGCGAATGGCCGCCCGGGCATCGCATCCCGTTCGAGCACGAATTGGTCGCACGTTACGGCTGCTCGCGCATGACGGTGAACAAGGCGCTGTCGGAGCTCGCGCAGGCAGACCTGATCGAACGGCGGCGGCGCGCCGGCTCCTTCGTACGCCGGCCGCAGCATCTGTCGGCGGTGCTGAAGATCGCAGACATTCGCGCCGAGATCACCGCGCTTGGCCGCGGCTACGGCTACGAGCTGATCGGGCGCAAGCTGCGTGCGGCGACCGCCGCCGACCGCGAGCGTCTTGGTGTCAAGAAGGCCGGCAAGGTCGTTGCGATCACCTGCCGGCACAGCGCCGACAAGGTGCCGTTTGCCGTCGAGGACCGACTGATCGATCTATCCTCCGTGCCGGATGCAGCGACCGCGGATTTCTCGCGCGAGCCGCCCGGCTCGTGGCTGCTTCATCATGTCCCATGGACGGAAGCCGAGCATACGATCAGCGCCATCGTTGCGGACGATCGCACGGCGGAGGCGCTCGACATCGCCGTCGGCGCGCCTTGCCTCGTGATCGACCGTTATACCTGGCGCAGCGCGCGCACCATCACCGCAGTGCGCCTGCTCTATCCCGGTGACTCTCACCGCCTTGTCGCCCGATTCAAGGGAGGCTGAGAGAACGATGTCGGCACAAATCGTGCAACGCTTCGGGCAACGGTCCATCAGGACCGAATGATCAACAGGACGTCAAACCATCGATCGGCAAGAGGACGACAATCATGCGTAGTTCAAAGGTATTTGCGACAATCATTGCCCTTACGGCCTCCACTCCCGCGCTCGCCGACGACGTCAAGGTCGGCATCGGCATCTCCGGATGGACCGGCTTCGCGCCGCTCACGCTGGCGAAGGAGGCCGGCATCTTCAAGAAGAACGGTCTTGACGTGACGATCAAGAAGATCCCGCAGAAGGACCGCCACCTCGCGATCGCCTCCGGCGACGTCCAGTGCGCTGCCACGACCGTCGAGACCTGGATCTCGTGGAACGCCAATGGCGTTGCGACCAAACAGATCTTCCAGCTCGACAAGAGCTACGGTGCCGACGGCATGGCCGTGCGCAACGATCTCGCATCGATCAAGGACCTCAAGGGCAAGACCGTCGCGGCTTCCGCGCCCGGCACCTCGCCCTATTTCGCGCTGGCTTGGATGCTGAAGAAGAACGGGCTCTCGGTGAAGGACGTCACCGTCGTGAACCTCGAGCCCGCGGCGGCCGCGCAGGCCTTCGTCTCCGGCCAGAACGACGCCGCCATGACCTATGAGCCGTATCTGTCGACGGTTCGGGCCGCGCCCGACAAGGGCAAGATCATCGCGACCACGCTCGACTATCCGATGGTCATGGACACCTTTGGCTGCACGCCGAAGTTCCTCACCGAGAACCCGAAGGCTGCCAAGGCGCTCGCCGACAGCTATTTCGAGGCGCTCGACATGATCGCCAAGGACCAGGCCAAGGCCTATGAGATCATGGGTGCCGACGTGAAGCAGACCGGCGAGGCGTTCGGCAACTCGGCAAAGTATCTGCGCTGGCAGGACAAGGCCGCGAACCAGAAGTTCTTTGCCGGCGATTTCCTGACCTTCAACAAGGACGCCGCCGACCTCCTGCTCGAGATCGGCATCATCAAGGCCGCGCCGAAGGTCGAGGACCTCTTCGACGCGAGCTACATCAAGTAAACCCTTGAGGAGCTGCCGGCCCCGTCTCGCGGCGGGGCCGGAAACTCGTTCACCGCCCGGATAGATCGTTGATGCGTCCCCTGGATCCCGTGACATCGAAGCAGCGCGTGGCTTACGGCCTCGCGTTCTTCGTGCTGTTCGTCGCCCTCTGGTCGTGGGCAACGCTCGGCGGCCATGTGTCGAAGACCTTTCTCGCCAACCCGCTGACCATGATGCAGGAAGGCTATGACCTGCTCGCCAAGCAAGGCTTCCTGTTCGACATCGGCATGACGATCTGGCGCGTCGTCGGCGGATTCGCGCTCGCTGCGATCATCGCGGTTCCGCTCGGCGTGCTGATGGGCGCCTACAAGCCGGTTGAAGCGTTCCTCGAACCGTTCGTCTCCTTTGCTCGCTATTTGCCTGCCTCGGCCTTTATCCCGCTGTTGATCCTGTGGGCCGGCATCGGCGAATTGCAGAAGCTGCTCGTCATCTTCATCGGCGCGGTGTTCCAGATCACCCTGATGATCGCCGTAACCGTGGGCACCACGCGGCGCGATCTGGTCGAGGCGGCCTATACGCTCGGGGCCAGCGACCGCGGCATCATCCGCCGGGTGCTGCTGCCCTCCTCCGCACCCGAGATCGCGGAGATTCTGCGGCTGGTGCTGGGCTGGGCCTGGACCTATGTCATCGTCGCCGAGCTGATTGGCTCGTCATCGGGCATCGGCCACATGATCACCGACAGCCAGGCGCTGCTCAACACCGGCCAGATCATCTTCGGCATCATCGTGATCGGACTGATCGGTCTCCTCTCGGACTTCATGTTCAAGGCGTTCAACGCCTGGCTGTTTCCGTGGAGGCTCGCATGACCACGCTGAAGATCGAACAGGTCTCGCGAACCTTCCCCGCGCGCCACGGCAACGCACCGACCAGGGCGCTGGAGCCGACCGACCTCACCATCGGCAACAACGATTTCGTCACCATCCTCGGCCCCTCCGGCTGCGGCAAGTCCACGCTGCTTCGCATCGTCGCCGGTCTCGACCGGCCGACCAGCGGGCGCGTCACGCTCGACGGGCGCGAGGTGACCGGCCCCGGAGCCGATCGCGGCATGGTGTTCCAGTCCTACACACTGTTTCCCTGGTTGAGCGTGCGCGAGAACATCGCCTTCGGCCTGCGCGAGCGCGGCGTGCCCGAGGCGGAGCGCAACAAGATCGCCGATGCCTTCATCCGCCAGGTCGGGTTGTCCGGCTTCGAGAACCACTGGCCGAAGCAGCTCTCCGGCGGCATGCAGCAGCGCACCGCGATCGCCCGCGCGCTCGCCAACGATCCAAAGATTCTGCTGCTCGACGAGCCCTTCGGCGCGCTCGACAACCAGACCCGCGCCTTGATGCAGGAAATGCTGCTCGGAATCTGGGAGCGCGACCAGAAGACCGTGCTGTTCGTCACCCACGACATCGAGGAAGCCATCTTCCTCGGCAGCCGCGTCATCGTGATGAGCGCGCGCCCCGGCCGCATCAAGGCCGAGATCAATGTGGACCTGCCGCATCCGCGCTCCTACAAGATCAAGACCACGCCCGAATTCGTCCAGCTGAAGGAACGGCTGGTCGAGGAGATCCGCACCGAGGCGCTGAAGGTTGCCGAACATGCCTGACACCAAGCCGCGTGCCGATGGGCAACGCGTTCTCGCCGATCTCAATGCGCTCCGTGCCATCGGCGTCTACAAGACCGGCGTGCACAAGCCGACCTTCTCCGAGCCGCACAAGAAGTCGCTCGACTGGCTGGTGCAGAAGCTGCCCGACGCCGGCCTTACCGCCGCGATCGACGGCATCGGCAATGTGTTCGGCAGCAGCGCGAAGCAGGGGCCGAAGCTGCTGGCGGGCTCGCACCTGGAGAGCCAGAACTACGCCGGCTGGCTCGATGGCCCTCTCGGCGTCGTCTATGCGCTCGAAGCGGCCCGCGTGCTCAATGCCGACCCGTCCGTGAAGGGTGCGGTCGAAGTTGCCGCCTGGTGCGACGAGGAAGGACACTTTGGGCATTTCCTCGGCTCCCGCTCCTATGTCGGACAGGTGACCGAGGCCGACATCGATGCCGCCCGCGACCGCACCAGCGGCCGCACCATGCGCGACGCACTCGCCGACATGGGGCTCTCGGGCCGCGCACGCGTCGCTGCCGAGCCGGGACGCCACGTCGGATATCTGGAGGCGCATATCGAGCAGGGCGACACGCTCGAAAGCGGCAAGCTTTCGATCGGCGTGGTGACCTCCATCGTCGGCATCTGGCAGTACCAGATCAATTTCGTCGGCGAGCAGAACCATGCCGGCACCACCCGCATGGCGGCGCGGAAAGACGCCGGCCTCGCGCTGGCCAAGTTCTGCGTCGCGATCGACGAGCGGTTCCCGGGCGCCTGTGGCCCGCGCACGGTCTGGACCACCGGCCGCATGACGCTCGATCCCGGCGCGCCGAGCATCATTCCGGGCAAGGCCGAATTGCTGTTCCAGATCCGCGACGACGATCCGGCTGTGATCTCGCGGCTGGAGCAATTGCTGCGGACCATGGCTGACGAGGCCAGCGCGAAGGGCCCTTGCGCCGTCACCGTGGAGAAGCTGCGCACCGGTGCTCCCGCCATGATGAATCCCGGCATTCAGGACGCAATCGAGGCCGCGAGCAAGGCCCTGGCCGGTGGACGGTCCGTCCGCATGCCCAGCGGCGCCGGCCACGACGCGCAGTTGCTTGCGACCGTCATGCCCGCAGGCATGCTGTTCGTGCCGTCGATCGGCGGCATCAGCCACCACTGGACCGAGAACACCGCCGACGCCGACATCGTCACGGGCGCGCAGGTCTTCGTCGACGCCTGCCGGCGGCTCCTCGGTGGTTAGAACGACGTGCCGCCGCATCTGAACTCCTGGACGATGTCGTACTTGCCCTTCGTGATCGGCACGGCATAGCCGAAGCGCAGCGTTCAACCACACCCGCCTCTGGAATGCTGGGGTCGTCCGCCTTCGCGGGCGATGACAGCGCGTGTTGCAGACACACCTTCGCGCTCTCGCGGCGCATCTCGCCCGAGCTTTGCTTCGTCGTTCCACCCTCGAAGCCAAGAGGGCGCAGGGAAGGCCGGGTGCTGACCTCGCACCCGCGGCCCGCTGCGCGAAAGGTAGCGCAAGGAAACCGCACAGCAGCATACAGGTGGTGCCAATCACTCGGCCTTCCCTGCGCAGGGAAGAATTAATGAGCAAAAAATGTAGCTAAATCAATTCCATGTGGTTGTTGTGTTTACATTTGTGTCGCGATCCGGTGACGGTTCGGCCGCGAAAATATATATGAATGCCTATGAACCCCTGTGGATGGCGGTGAAGGCTGGCGGCGGTCGCTCCCACCAGTGCACTGAGTGATTTTGCGCGTCTCGGGCAATCAGGGTTATGCACGCCAGAGGGCTTTTGGTTCCGCTAAGTCATTAATGGATATAAACAATTTGAAGATGTGATCCGAAGCGAGTGTTGCAGCTCGGCTACAGCAACCACGGGGCGAACGAACTACTGTTGATTCGTCGGGCGGGGCTTATCGCCCTATCGAACTGCTTTCTGAGGAGATTACTTGTATGAAAAAATTTCTGGTTGCTGCGGTCGGGATGATGGCCGTTGGATTGTCCGCTCCGGCGTCGGCGGCTGACTTGGCGGCGCGTCCGTACACCAAGGCACCGCCTCCGATCGTGGCACCGATCTACGACTGGACCGGCTTCTACATCGGCGGCAATGGTGGCTGGGCGCAGAACCACAACTGCGTGGATTTCCTTGACGCGGCCGGCGTAGCCGTAGCTTCCGGCTGCCGCGATCGGTCCGGTGGCGTCATCGGCGGCCAGCTCGGTTATCGCTGGCAGGCCAGCCAGTGGGTGTTTGGCCTGGAAGCCCAGGGCGATTGGGCGGATCTCAGCAACCAGCGCGTCAGCCTGATCGATGCTTCGCTCTCCACTCGCACCAAAACCAGTGCCATCGGCCTCTTCACCGGCCAGATCGGCTACGCCTGGAATGCGTCACTGTTCTACGTGAAGGGCGGCGCGGCGGTGACAGACAACCGCTTAAGCGTCATCGATAATGCCTTCGGCACCGAGCTCGCCGCGCAAAGCGCTACCCGCTGGGGTGGTGTCATTGGTGTTGGATACGAGTATGGCTTCACCCCGAATTGGTCGGTGGGCGTCGAATACGACCATTTGTTCATGGGGCACCGGAATAATTCGTTCACGGTCGCTGATCCGCGACTTGCCGCCTTTGTGAACGACCGGATCACGCAGGACGTGGACATGATCACGCTGCGCTTCAATTACCGCTTCGGCGGTTATGGCGCCCCGATCGCAGCGCGTTACTGATTTCCTCCAGCGAACTTAAGCCCCGGCGTCGTCCGGGGCTTTTCTTTATCTCTCGACAACGCGGCGGTCCCGCTTAGGAAAAAGCCGGTAGGACCACTCAGGCGGTGCAGACGCCGATAACGCCGAGCATCTGCCTCATTGAGGATCAAGATCGCGATTTGCATGGCGCGGGAAAGCCTGTCCATAAGGGCAATTGAAAGGCGCCGCAAGGTCATCGATGGTCGATGCGCGTTCGAGCCTCAGCCCGAGGCCTGGCCTTAACAACCTCCAAGCCCCGGCCTGCCCCAAACCCAAGGCCGGGGTTTTTTCTCGGCTGCGCGAGGCCCTCGCCAGTGTCCTCTGAGCCAGGCGATCGCCTCATCGAGGCTGTCGGCGCACAGCGCCGGGCCAGGCGCGCCGGCATCACCGGCGGCTCACACCAGGCCGACGCCGAGGACCGGCGGGTGCTCGACAGATTGTTGGCGGACGCCCTCACTGCGGAGCGAAATACCCTCAACGAAGGGACCAATGTCAGCTACAAAGAGAAGGAAAACCGAGGCAAGTCCTCTGCGGAAAATCTAAGAATGGCTAGCAATCAGGCCCCGCTTTTACTTTACCCCGCCGAGTTTCGGTCGCTCCGTTCATAAAGAAGATGGCGCTAGACACGACCGATGCACACGCTACGTTAGTCCGATAGTTTGGTAGTCGCGTACTGGTGGCGGACGTGAGCTTTCAGATGTCGATACTCAAAATCCTCGCCGGCCAGCCCGATGGCCGGGCCAGTCTTGACGTCGTCAAGCAACACCTGGCTCTTTTCTACACCAGCGGACCCGAGTGGACCGGTCGCATGAAGCTTCTGGCTGCGCGGGCACCAGACCTCGATATCTTCGGCCAAAAGCTGATCGCGCGCGAGCCAGGCGAGTGGCGTATCACGGACGCGGGCCGGGACTTGCTCTCGGCGGTTGAGCAGCCACCTACGACCGTATCTAAAGATCTTACGCTCGGCGAGCTGATCGAGAATCTGCCGGCCAGCGAGTTTGCCTCGCCGCCCCCGCCCCCGCAACGTCGTCTAGAAGAGCACAAGCGTCGCCGCGGCATCCAACGCCGGGTCGCACGAACGCGCAGATCGGCATAAGAGCTCCCGACTACCTTATCGCTCCTCGACCAATGGCGCTCATGACGTCGAAGAAAAGCGCGAGCGGGAACCGTGACGAACCTGCCTTCAAAAGATCACCTTCGGTGAGATGCGCGCCTCCGGCGCCCGCGACGTCCTGAACTACACCGCGACTATGGCTGCTGCCAGCATGTCGACGCCAGCGCTGACGGCTGGGTCCTCCAGTTCAACGCCGCCGACTATCTTGGCGCTGCATTGACCGGCGATGGACGTGACATCGAGGCCTGGCAACCCGCAAAGTTACCGTTCTGAAGGACAAAGATTGCCCTCTGCGAGGCCGGCCTCTGGGACGCCGTTACAGACCCAGCACCAGCGTATACGCGAAAGATGCTGAAAGAACGCTCAGCCCAATAATGGCGACTTTGAAAACGAGGTCTGGCGCTGCCACGATGCCCTCCACGAGTTCGCAAATCACTTGAATCTTACGCTTTATTCCGGAGGTTGCAATTCGGCTTCACAACGTCAACGATGCGATCAACGCGAGACCAAACGCGGCTGATGCCCAGACCAGTGATTGGTAAATCCAGTACCGACGGCGATTTCATGACGCGCCTTCCTCGCATGAGGAGGCCGCTCGATAGGCAGCTGCGCCATTGAGCCAGATCAATGAACGTCGTTAATCACATTCTAAAAAGCGCGAAAGAGAGCAGCGCCACCGGCAGCATGCCGACAGCAATGACTGCGATCCGAAGGAGCACTTCCCGCCACATGGGTAATCGTAACGGGCCGCGCCCCAAGGGGGCTGCAGTTCGTGCCAGCTTGACCGAAACAGTAAGAGGAATTCGGCAAAAAGCTGCGCGACTAGAAGGGTCTACGCCCTCGGGAGACCAATGACCGCAGAACGGTCAACAAATATAAGCTCGCGATCACGCCAGCGTCCGACCAAACGCCAGCTGGCATTAATCGCATGGACGGTGGCCCACCCGGCTCGGGACGCAAGCTTCAGCGAGAGGGCCATGATCGCCGACAAGCTGACCCGGTGGCTGACCCAGGCTGAGCAGCATCAGGTCTCGAAATTCATCGCGGACGAAACGGCGATGCGCAAAGCACTCAACAAGCGGGTCACGAAGCGATAGCCGCCAAGTGCGGATGAGGACGCACGGGCCAGCCCACTTTGACGGGAGGCGATCTCACTTGCCTTCCGACTTCGCGATCTCTGCAAGGTTCTCAAGCTGGCTCCCAAGCGCTGCCCAGCTCCGTGAGATGTTCGTCAGCACGGTCGCTCGGCGGGGTGAATTCCTCGGATCAGCGGCACGTAGTTTGTACTCGGCGGCATAAGCGCGGCATTGTTCAGCTGTAGGCACGTTGTCCCCTTGTGCGCATCAGTGTCACTGTCGTGTGACCGATGGCGATGAGACGATCATCACCATTGCAAGGAAGCCGACACAATCAGGAGAAGCCGCGATGCAGCTATGGGGCTTTGCCGTGCCCCACGATGCGGCGGCCCGTCACCAGACCGATACACGACGCCAGCGAGCACAACCGCGCTGACGGCAACAGTGACAATGCTCCACTGTCCCTTGGTACAGTACCATCGCGTCAGTCGCCAAATACTATGCTTCACTCCACCTTGGGGTGGAGCTTATCGTTCCGCGCACCGAGACGTATTCGATTGGCTAAAAATCAATAAAAGAGTAGCCCGCATGTTTGTGCGTAATACTACGGGGCGGTCCCTCTGCCCTAATTCGCTCACTGACCTTGGCATCACGAGCGAATCAAATCCGGGCGTCAGTTCGAGTGTATTGATCTACAAAAAGGGGAAAGCAATTTTCAGTGAGAAGGAACCTGCCGAATACGTCTATCAAGTAATCAGGGGAGCGGCGCGCAGTTACAAACTGCTCTCTGACGGTCGACGCCAGATTGGCGCATTCCATTTGGCCGGAGATATTTTCGGGCTGGAGAACAGTGGGACGCATCGATTTACGACCCAGGCGGTGGTCGAGACGACGCTTCGCCTGATCAGACGGCAAACTCTAGAAATGGTCGCCGAAACCGATCCAGCTGTCTCGCGCAACCTACTCCGTATGACTACCAGCAACCTCGAGCACGCGGAAAATCATATGCTGCTGCTTGGCCGTAAATCGTCATCGGAGAGAGTTGCCGCGTTCTTGCTGGAGATGGACAAGCGCCTGACCGCCACTAACTCAATGGCACTCCCCATGTACCGTCGCGATATAGCTGACTACCTCGGCTTAGCACTCGAAACGGTGTGTCGTGTTCTATCCAGGCTGCATGGAGCGGGCGTACTTGATTTCACCGCTGGTAGTCACCGGGAAATCGTACTTCTCGACCGAGAGCGGCTGGCAAACCTCGATCCACCAGATTAGGTCCAGTTCAGGACGAAGCTGAGTGCCCTCGAAGCAGGCTAAGTGCGGCCGGCCGTAGCGGAGTTGACGGGTGTTCGAGATGACGAACCTAAAATCCAGAGCCGTTTATTTGGTTCTTCTCGTGGTTCAACTGACAGGAGCACTCTTCATAATCTTGGACGGCCTGCCCGAATTTAGGCACTTGATAATCCATCCCGGTGAGCAGTTGCCGTTCGAACGGTCCGATAACCTTGCTAGGCCCGTCATTATCATTGCGATGCAGGTCGCCTATTGGTATCGCCTGCGACGCGTTCCGCTCCCACCTCCGCGCTCGAATCCGATCCTGAGTCACCTGTTTCTGTTTCTGGGGCGTCTCGCCTTTATTTTCGGCGGCTCGCTATTCGGTGTCGTGTTCTTCAGACATTTGCCGGAGATCAATCAGGGCGCCGATCTTTGGCTCATGTTCCGCCGGGGACTGCAACTCGTCGTATCGTTGTTCGCGCTATTCTGCGTCACGCTTGAACTGGAACGACTGGGGCGTGCGCTTGGAGGCAGCCAATAGAACTGACGGATGCCGGCCCTCCGCATCGTGACTGACATTTTTCCATTTAGCTTCTTGCCCCCAACTACCTCAATACCTGCGGTCGCATTGGCACAAAGGGCACTAGCCAAACACCCAGGTTCTGCTTGTCTGGGGCACGCCTTGCCCATCTTTCCAGCCCCCAAGCTTTCTTAGATTGGCGAGAACGTAGAAGGCCCCGGCGCGGTCAGCAACTTCGCCGGGGCCGGTTAACACGTGGGGTAGCTAAGACGATGGACGCAGAGGCTGAGCGGCAACGCGGATTGCAATTGGGACGCCGCTGGGCGGAGCATGCTTCGGCGCATGAGCTTACGACTATGGTGAGCGGCTCGTTCGATGATCTCAGCCAAATTCTGCCAGCGGATACGTCTGATCATTTCGTCGGCGGCTTTCGCGAGGGCGTGTTGCGCGTCTGGCGCGGGGCTTAGGCCTCAGCACAAGGGCGCCCGGATGGGGGACCAAGCACCCTTGCACCCCCATCGTTGGCCGATCCAGGTGTGAGTTCTAAGGGACTGCTGGACAAGCCGACGAACGCTGGATTACCGAGCGAATCAATAGCTGAGTCCCTTGCCGCAATTGAGGCGGTTGCATTTTTCGACAATGCGGCACTGACCAACAGTGCCTTACCGCCGCACTCCCACGCGATTGACGCCGCCATTTGCGTTGCCGCCGACGTTATGACGGACCGCAGCGCGCGCCACGGGACGAGGCCTGAGCACGACGCCAGCCCTCGCAACGCACCCGACCGGATATTCAACGTACTGGCAATACACGACCGCCTTGGCTGGCGTTGGATTGAGCGTGAGACCCGCCAACCCCAACAGGAAGCTGGCGGCAATCCCGGCAACTGTCGCCGACTTGATCGAGAGACTCTTTGTCCGATGCATGGTGATCCTCCCTTTCGCCGCGAACCGATGGAGATGCACCGGGCGGCCAAGCGTTTGTGAGCGGTAAGGAGACTAGGTGATGTTGACGTAGGTCAACGCTGGAGGCGACGTCGCTCTCAATAGCACGGGGGGTATGGATAGTAACCGCATTGCCGGCGGTGATAGTACGCTCCCGTGGCCGCTGCTCCGACGGCAGCCGCACCTACAGCAGCTCCATAGTACCCGCGCCGATACGCGCGTCTATGCACTCGCCTATTAACCCCCGCAACGCTGCCAGGTGTGAGCGGACGACCGACACGAGCGTCAGCTTTCTCGACGGAGATAACGACAGTCCCTTCTGGTGACCAGTGAAACGACACGGGCGCCAAGCACAACATCGCTGCACCGAGGGCCGCGCCGAGCACCGTTGAATTTTTCATGTTCTTGCTCCTAATTGGTTTCTTGGGACGTGCTGGTGGACGCGCGGCTACTTTTTCTCTTCGGCAGCACCGTCATGCCGCTCTTCGCGCCGCTCCGTGCGCCCCGTCCGTCGCGCCTGACGCCGTTCTGTTCGCCCTGTCCGTCGATCCTGACGCCGTTCGGTGCGCCCCGTGCGTCGTTCCTGACGCCGCTCCGTACCCGACTGCGGTGTCTCAGTGGAAGGCGCTGCGGGCGTGGTCGGTGCGGTTGAGGTCTGAGCGCCAGCATCTGACACCACCAGAATTGCAGGCGAGGCCACGAGCCCGAACACGGCTGCGTATCCACAAAGAGCAAGAGCGCCTCGACGGCTGACCATCGATTCCGAACGTTCACCCATATCTCAAACTCCCGGTCTCCCGCCCTTTTGCAACTGGTCCATATTCCGGAGTGTGATTATTGATCTAAATCAACCTTGAGGCATGCGCTCGCCGACGATGGACGCTGGCAACGGCACGAGCCTTTACCCACGCCAGCGCGAGGGGGCGTCTCCGAAACGGACCCGCGCTGTGCGCAAATCCAAGACGGAACCCCGCAGCCGGCTCGTTCGGGTGAAACGTGGATGGAGCGAAAAGAATGAAGAAGATCTTGTTGAGTGGTGTGGGCTTGCTGGCAGTGAGCATGGCGGCACCCGCGTCAGCGGCTGATCTGGCTGCTAAACCTTACGTCAAGGCCCCGCCCCCGGTGGTCGCGCCGATCTATGATTGGACCGGTTTCTACATCGGTGCTAACGGCGGTTGGGGGCAAAGCCACGGTTGTGTGGATTTCGTGACGCCCGCAGGAACAGTCGCAGGTGGTTGCGCCGATCGCTCCGGGGGCCTCGCGGGCGGACAGATCGGGTACCGCTGGCAAACCAACCAGTTTGTGCTCGGCCTCGAAGCGCAGGGAGATTGGGCCAACATCAAGAACACGCGCGTCAGTCTAATCGATCCATTGATCTCGACCACAGGCAAGATCGACGGCATCGGGTTGTTGACGGCGCAACTCGGTTGGGCGTGGAACGCCTCCCTATTCTACGTGAAGGGCGGCGCCGCCGTGACGCGCAATCGCTTCGATATCTTCAACAACATCACCGGTGTCGGCTTGGCCTCGGCAGGCCACACGCGCTGGGGCGGCGCCCTGGGCGTCGGCTGGGAATACGGCTTCACGCCCAACTGGTCGCTCGGTATCGAATACGACCACCTCTGGATGGGGCGTGATAATTCCGGCTTCGCAGGCGTGGTTACTCCCGGAGGGTTCACCCTGACCGGGAGCGGCGTCAGCCAAGATGTGGATATGGTCACGCTTCGGCTGAACTATCGCTTCGGTGGATACGGTGCCCCGATCGCGGCGAGATACTGATCACACCAGTCGCGCAGGCCAAAGCCCCGGTTCGTCGGGGCTTTTTTGCGGGTTAACCATCCCAAGCGCTTGCTGCATCTTAAAATATCTAGGGTCAGAAGCAGCGGTCAAGACAAGTGCGGCTCGACACCGGTTGACCGACGACAGCCGACATTGAACCGGCACCAGATGCGATTGTGAAATGGTTCACAGATCGCAAAAAAATTCGGGGAACGTTCCTTCGAACGTTTCTTGTTTCTGTCATCTAAGTGCGCAAGAATTGGAGGGCCAGGATTTAAAGCCCCGGCCAAGGGGAATTTCGGCGTTGGGAGGAAAAATATTCTGCTCCAGCGACGACTAGGAATGTTGCCTCGGGGCACCTCACCCATGAAGCAAAAAGGAAATGAGACAGTAGCGTCAAGGAAGGCGATGATGATTGACGACCAGTTGGCGCGTGCACACCGCAACAATATTCAACGCTATCGCCACTTATTGCAGACTAGCGTGACAGAGGTCGAGCGCCAGTTTGTCGAAAGGCGCTTGAGTGAAGAGCAATCGAAGCTCGAACTATTGATCGTCTCGTTCTCAAATGAAGTGCACCACGATCCTTTCAGAGGACCGGACAGCCGCTTGACTTAAGTCGTTCAAGCGGTGGTGGACCGGCGGTCGCTGCCCGTCGGCAAACTTCTCCGCATCGGACCGGCAACCCGCGCGAAGATGAGCTCGCTTAGTGTCTACACTGGCCCGACATGCGAACTCAGACGTTGGAGTTCATGCAAGCCAACTTTGGCAAAGAGGCGCGCGCTTTCCGCCATCGGACGTATCCGATCATTTCGTTGGCGGCTTTCGCGAAGGCGAGCTGCGCGTCTGTCACGAGCCTAGGCTCAGCACGTACGCTCGATGCGGAACCGAGCGCCTTGTACCCCCATCGTTGGCGGTCACGAGGTTACTCTCTAGATCGTGGCACAAGTCTAGCTGCACTCGTTTCCAAATTCGCCCATCGAAAGCAGCGTTCTAAAACATAGCGCATTCGAGAATTTTTCCTCTCCCTTCATGCGGGCAAAGCGTGCCTTCATGCGCCGCCCGACATGACCCGTACAATCACGGTGCTAGAATCGCAGCTCTCCTGTTAGAAACCGTCAGACCTACCTCCCCATGTAGTGGGATATCCTGCTCGGAATGAGATCGGTCGCTGGTTCATCGCGGCGGAGCTTGGGCGAGAGCTGCTGCTCGTCACTGCGCTCTTCTAGGTCACGGCTGACGTAAGTCTTGGGGAGTCACGTGTTGGGGTTTGTGCATGTTGTGGATGACGACAGTGCCTTCCGAATAGCAGTCGAACGTCGCCTCAAACTCGCCGGGTACGAAGTGGCGACCTATGCGTCGGCTGAGCAGTCGTTGGATCGACTACCGGACGACTGTAGACCCGGCTGCATTCTCCTCGATGTGCGACTACCGGGAGTGAGCGGTCCTGAGCTCCAGGCGCAATTATACGAACTCGGTTCGACGTTGCCGATTATATTCTTTACGGGCTTTCCCGACATCCAGACCACCGTACAGGCCATCAAGGCGGGCGCAGAAGATTTTCTGATCAAGCCCGCATCTTCCGACGACCTACTTCGCGCAATTGAGTGCGCGTTCGCTCGTTACGAAGTCACGCGCGCCAAAAAGGAGGAGCTGGATGCGGCTCGCGCTCGTGTCACGGCACTAACGCCGCGTGAGCGGCAAGTGTTCGAGCTTGTGGTTCAGGGCAAGATCAACAAGCAAATCGCGTACGCTATAGGCTGTACCGAGCGTACGATTAAGGCACATCGCCATCAGGTGATGGAAAAAATGCAGGTCCAGTCATTGGCGGAACTTGTCGCCATTGCCGAGCGTATGGGCTATCGCCCGAACGGGCCGTCTCCTCACCTGCCTTAGACGAACCAATAAGCGGTTCCAGCGGTTTGACAGGAGTAACGCGCTCATTGGACCCAGCAAAACTCGGCTGCGTCTTCGTCCGTGAAATCAGGCATTAACTCTTCCTATTGACACAAAGTGCAATAGCCAAACACTCCGCCTGTGATTGTCTAACAACGCGCTTTTTAGATCTCTCACAGAGCCCTAGGCCCCCAAGATCGGCGGCAGCGCGCTCGGCCCCGGGGCGGGCGCAAGTCCTCGCCGGGGCCGCTTAAACGTTGGATGATCGAGGACGGGGACGCGGAGCAGGAGCGACAACGTGGTTTGCAACTAGGCCGCCGATGGGCGGCGAATGGTCCGGCGCATGTGCGTGCGACAAGGCTCGAAGCTTGAACTCGGGATCTAGCCGGGGGTAAAATGACGCCGACTTGGTACGTTACCTTTGAAGCTCAGAAGCGTGGCATCCTGCCAAAAAGCCGCAGCCCTCGCGGGACAAAGACGTTTGCAACAGAACATGAAGCAAAGGCGTTCGCTATAACGAGGCTAGGTGGTTTGGCGCTATTTGCCGGCACGATCAATCCGCATTCTCCCAAACAACTTATTCCATCGTCGCGCGTCCATACTTGGCTCTATGGGGAACAGGTGGAAGGCGGCGGGTCGTAGAAATTACGGTGTCGGAGTCGAATGGGTGCCGGCTTGACGTGCATCCAGACAAGCCTTAATTGGCGGCGACGGCGGCAGGCGGACTAGACCCCAGCGTCTCAGTAAACGGCCCGATAACCGCAAATCTCCATCATCGGCCCGACTAGCGCATAATCATCATCACGAACTCACACAGAGCCGTCGCTGACCTCAACCCGGCGACGGCCGTTTTGTTGGTTGCACTGATGGACTATCGTAAGCGTCGTTCCGCTCCCACCTTTTCGGGGCAGATGGGATAGGCGAGTTTCACGATCTCTTTGAAGGGATCGGTTTGTGTCTATGTTTGACCATACGCTTAAGTCGGATGTAACGGCGCGCCGGCTGGAAGTGATCACGGAGACGGGACGACGTCGTTGGTTCTCCAAGGACGACAAGGCCCGGATTGTCGAGGAGACGCTGGTACCAGGCGCGGTCGTTTCCGAGATTGCCCGGCGACACGGGCTGACCCCACAACAAGTGTTCACTTGGCGCCGGCAAGCGCGCCGGCAGCCGGCGCCGATGGCTAACGATCCGCAGTTTGTACCTGCGGTGGTAGACGCCATGGCGCCGGTCGCGGTTGCGGGCCGTGAGCGCAAGACAGCGCGACGGAAGGCCAAGCCGGATGTTGGGGGCATCGAGATCGAAGCCGAAGGCGTCACTATCCGGGTCGGCCAAGGCGCGGACGTGGCGATGATTGCGGCCATCGTCCATGCGTTGAAGGCAAGCCGGTGATCGGCCCGTCCGGCACTGTCCGGGTGATGGTGGCAACCAAGCCAGTCGACTTCCGCAAGGGAATGGAAGGGCTTGCTATGTTGGTACGCGAGCACATGAAGGCCGATCCGTTCTCGGGTGCTGTTTATGTCTTCCGTGCCAAGCGCGCGGACCGGATCAAGCTGATCTTCTGGGATGGTACGGGTTTGTGCCTGTTCGCCAAGCGGCTCGAGGAAGGCGTCTTCCGCTGGCCGAAGATCGAGGATGGCGTGATGCGTTTGTCAGCGGCAGAATTGTCGGCGCTGCTCGAAGGGCTCGATTGGCGGCGTGTCCACGCGGCACGGGAGACGGTCGTCCCGACGCAAGCCGGATAATTGTGGGCCGCGCTGCGGCGAAGTGAATCAGAGGCATCGAGTACGTCGTCAGGCGGGCGCGAATATGCTCTGATTTGCCCGTGAGCGATAACCTTCCTGATGATCCCGAGACGCTGAAGGCGATGCTGCTTGCCGAGCGGCACGAGAGCGAGCGGCTGCGCCAGATCATCAAGGAATTGCAGCGTCATCGCTTTGGCCGGAGGGCGGAGTCGCTTCCTGAGGAACAGATGCTGCTGGGCCTCGAGGACGTCGAGCAGGTCGCGGCCTCTGCCGAGGCCGGTCAGGACGAGACCGCCCCGGAAGGTCGGGCGGAACGGGCGCGCAAGCGCCGCGTCAACCGCGGGGCACTGCCGGCGCATCTGCCGCGGATCGAGGTCGTCGTCGACATCGACGACAAGACCTGCCCCTGCTGCCAGGGCGAACTGCATCGGATCGGTGAAGACAAGAGCGAGCGGCTGGACATGGTGCCGGCGCAGTTCCGCGTTGTCGTTACCCGGCGTCCCAAATACGCCTGTCGTGCCTGCGAGGATGGTGTCGTGCAGGCCGAGGCTCCGGCCCGGCTGATCGAGGGCGGCCTGCCGACCGAGGCCACGGTCGCCCAGGTTCTGGTGTCCAAATATGCCGATCATCTGCCGCTCTACCGGCAGGCCCAGATCTATGCCCGCCAGGGCATCGCTCTCGATCGATCGACGCTGGCGGACTGGGTTGGGCATGCCGCCTTCCACCTGCGCTCGCTGCATGAGCGCCTTCTCACGATGCTTCGAGCGAGGTCCAAGCTGTTCGCCGACGAGACGACGGTGCCGGTGCTCGATCCCGGTCGAGGGCGCACCAAGACCGGCCAGCTCTGGGCCTATGCCGCCGACGACAGGCCCTGGGGCGGCCTCGATCCGCCCGGCATCGCCTATGTCTATGCACCCGACCGCAAGGCCGAGCGGTTGTTCAGCCATCTTGCCGGCTACAAGGGCGTCCTGCAGGTCGATGGCTACACCGCCTATCCAAAGCTTGCCGAGCGCGGCGAGGTCGAGCTCGCCTTCTGCTGGGTGCACATGCGGCGCAACTTCTACGAACTCGCGACGGCGGGCCCCGCGCCGATCGCAAGCGAGGCGCTGAAGCACATTGCCGCATTCTACGCGATCGAGAAGGAGATCCGCGGCCGCAGCCCGGAGGAGCGCCGTCTCGTGCGTCAGCAGAAAAGCCGACCGCTGGCCGATGCCTTCGAGGCTTGGCTACGCGCCAAGCTGGCTCTCATCAGCCAGAAGATCAAGCTCGCCGCCGCCATCCGCTACGCTCTCTCGCGCTGGCAGGGGCTGACGCGCTTCATCGATGACGGTCGCATCGAGCTCGACAACAATACGGTCGAACGATCGATCCGCGGCATCAAGCTCAGTCGCAAGAACGCGCTGTTTGCCGGATCCGACGGTGGTGCCGAACACTGGGCGGTCGTCGCGTCCCTGGTCGAGACCTGCAAGCTCAACGACGTCGATCCGCTTGCCTATCTCACCGACGTCCTGACCAGGATCGTCAGTGGTCATCCGAACCGCGACATCGACCAGCTATTGCCTTGGGCCTACCGCACTCAGTTCCTCAAAGCCGTGGCCTGATAACGACGCTTACGGACTATCGAGCTTTCACGAACGACAGTCTCACGATGATGTACGAGAGCATTCGGGGGGCTCTCGCGTCGGACGACGCTCAGAAGGCTGCCGGTGAACAGCCTCGCTTCAAGGTTCGTGAAACATCAGATTGGAAGGCGCACGCGGCAAATCTAGAAACCGAAATGCTGCGACGAGGCATGTTCTTCGAGATCATCGATTGGTCCGAAGATCAGGCACAACTGCCCCTCTAAAGGCGCGTCCTGGATTTTTGCAGTGCATCCTGTTCGATAGCGCCCCAAGTACCAATAGCCTTCTCACGAAATTGGCTACAATGTTCCTCGCGCCACTGCAACTGGTAGGCCGGCTATTCGAGGACCGGTCCATGAAGGACATGACAACGCAATTAGAGAAGCTGCGAGTGGATGCGGCGGAATGCGCTTTGATCCGGGACCTTGCTACGGACCCCAAGAAGCGCGAGCTTTTCGCTCGCTTGGCTGACCATCTTCAAGTGCTCGCGGCCGAAGTGGAGAGCGCCGTTGGCGCAGGTCGAAACCCGAACGCACCCGACGGCGCGAAATAGATCCCATTAGCATCATCTCACCCCAGCCTTATCAGAGCGAGGACGGCGCAAGCGAGCCTGCACCAGCGTGTTACTTAGGAGCATTCTTCGTAGGGGCTTTGGCGAAAACAAGCATGCTTTCCGGCATATTTCCTCCCCTTTGGGTTGCCCGCTCCCTTGGCCGGACCATTTAGACGAAGCAGCTTCGATCATTTCTCGAACGCCCGCGATTTCGCACCGGGCAAGCCTCGGATCTGTGCGGCGTTCGGGATGCCGACTGCCGACGCGTTGCGGGTCGGATACATCAACAAAGTTCTTCCGCCCATCCCCGCTAACAGCAGACATCCTCAGAAGCAGTCGGCAGGTCTGAAAAGGAGCCACAAGCAGACATCGGCACCGGATCGATCACCTCGTTCGCGCTCAGTAGGAACGATCCGAGCGTCGTTGACGACGTAAAGTGCGTCAGCGCGACCATTGAGCGATGAGCGGCACCACATGCCGCCGCGGCGGTGAGGCCCCGCTCGGCCCGCGGGTGCGGCAACTCCTGCCAACCACTCAACGGAAATTTACTGGTGCGCTCGTTCGGCGGCGGCGGTCGCGGTGCCCATGTATTTCGATTGGAAATGAGCAACCCGCTCGCGCCACATTCCGACGAACGCCTCCGACGTCAGCTTCTCTACCGATTTCCACGCCTCTTTGACGGCTGGAAGCGTATTGCCCCAGATCGCGCGCCTGCACCATTTTTCGCCCTTCTCCCTACCTTCGCTGGTGGCGCACATCGATTTCCAGGCGATGCGATTGGGTTGACTGAGGTGCTCCGCGGCGCCTTCCCAGCCCTGCTGATGGATCAAGTAAAGATCGTTCAAGTCCGACTTCCTGTGCGTCACCCACTCGAACAGAATGCCTTCGGTGATGACCTTGTAGGCTGCCGCAACGGCATTATCGCGGGGATTAAGAATGTCTCCGGAGCCGAACTTTCTGAACTCGTATTTGCTCAGCTGGAACAGCCCGATATACGACCCGGTGCGTTGCTTGGGGTCGAAACCGGACTCGACCTTGGCCACCGCCTTCATGAAAGTGAAATCCAGACCGAAAGCGTCGGACGCGCGCTTGATCTCTTCCACCGGCGTTCCGACCGGGATGTCCTTGAACGAACGCAAGACGATCGCCGCCGGCTTCTCGGCAGGCGGCAGTTCGGACCAGACATAACAAATGAGATACCGGAAATCCTGCGGCCCCTTGCTGGAGGCACCGCCGGGTGCATCGCACATTGTCGGCGCCGGTTGGGCGACATAACGGTGACCCAAGTCCACCGATTCCTGCACAGGCGGTAAATCGGCCGACGGCATCTGCGACGGATCGGGCAACGCGGCCACGACGATCGAGTCCGGCTTATCTGATGCCGCCGTCGTGTCGGTGGTCATCCCTGCCGCGGATTCATCGGCCGTCGCCACTTCGGCGTTCGCGACAGCGGCGTTCGCGACAACGGTGTTAGCGACAACGGTGTTAGCGACAACGGCGTTGTCCATTGCGATTGCCTGCGGTTCATCCGCGAGCCTGGCGTTGGCGGCGAAAGATGCTGCGCGGTCCTCGATTGGCACTGCGCGGGTGTTCTCGGTGCCGGCCGAACCGAAGCCAGCCAGCCAGTGATCCACCCCGCGAGAACGACCGTTCCGCAAAAGGTCGGCGCCACTATCGTAAATCGCCGCGGGTTCATGATGCTGTCGCCTCCATAGGCTCCGCCGGAGCCGTGTAGAAAAGCCAAGCATGCGAAGAGCCTCATTCTTGGGATCAATGTGCGTTGCGCAATGGCGGAAACGGCCGCTCGTCGATATTTCCAAAGCATGTTGCCCGATTGCAACGCGTCGACCGCAAGCCATTGTGCCCGCCTCAACGGCAACTCGCACTGTAATCGTGAGTACGGTCCCATTTTCGACCCACTGCGACCAGATTTGGAGGAGAGGCTTGATGCGCTGTCAGGATGACGCATCAGGCGTCGGCTTCGCGCATCGTCTCGAAAAGAGGAATTGCGCCTATTGGGACCGGGCGATGCTCGTTAAGAAATTACCAGCAATGCGGCGCACGATAGCAACTGCTGTATTCGCCATTTCCATGCTCCCTCCGGGGATCGCACACGCTCAATTTCTGTTTGGACCCCAACACACGTTCTGGCGAAGCCAATACGCTCCGTACAAGCACAAGCACCACCACCGGCAGAGAAACTCTGAAACGCCAAAGAGCGCTCGGCCGGAGCCCCTTCCGAAGGGCCCGCTCCAGATCATCATCTCGATAGCAGACCAACGGGTCTCGCTTTTTGACAACGGGGTGCTGATTGCACGCTCTTCGGTGTCCACGGGAATGGAGGGGCATCCGACGCCCCTCGGTGTGTTCAGCGTCATCAGCAAACAACGATGGCACCGTTCAAATATTTATAGCGCCGCCCCCATGCCCTACATGCAACGCATCACCTGGTCAGGGATAGCGTTGCACGCCGGTGTCGTGCCTGGGCATCCAGCGTCACACGGCTGCATCCGTTTGAACAACGATTTCGCCGTTCGACTCTGGCACCTCACGAAGCGCGGCACGCGCGTGATCATTGCGCATGGTGATGTCCAGCCGGTCGAGATAACCAATCCGCATCTATTTCAACCGAAAGCCGCGTCCGGTTCGTCCGAACTCCAGAGTGCCACCGTCGCAACCAAGAGCATCGGTGCAGCCGCGGCAACGCAGGGAACACTGGTGTCAAACGCCGAGACTCCAGAAGCCGCCAATCTCCAGGTGCCGGGCTCGGCTCCCGCCGCAAGCGCGCCTAAAAAGATTGTCCCGATCTCCATCTTCGTCAGTCGTAAGTTGAGCAAGCTGTTCGTGCGTCAGGGCTTCACGCCCTTGTTTGATGTCCCGGTCAAGATCGAAAATCCGGAGGAGCCGCTGGGAACGCACGTGTTTACCGCAATGGAATTCCAGAAGGAGGGAACGGCTATGCGCTGGAGCGTCGTGTCGATTCCAGAGGAATTGCCCCGTAGATCCGAGGCTGCCACAAAAGGGCGAGAAGCGCCCGCGAAGCAACCCGTGTCGGGACCGTTACCCGACAAAGCCAACGCTGCGCTCAACCGCATCGAAATGCCACAGGATACGGTTGAGAAGATCTCTGAACTCCTGACGCCGGCCTCTTCGTTGATTGTTTCCGAGTACGGAATTAGCCACGAGACGGGAAAAGATACGGATTTTATCGTGGTAACGCATTGATGCAGCGACGCGACCCGCCAACAAGGCGACGCTGCTGCGCAACCGCTGAATTGTTCGACCGCAATTCTGCTGCAACTTGATGTCCGCACCTAAGCCAAAGGGGCGCGAGGTGCGTTCTGAGTCACGCGATTTCCGCAAATGGGCCGGCAACCAGCTTGGCGGATAGCCTCAAACACTGATCTGGCTGCCGATACGCGTGTCGTTTGGTGCAGAGTCGGGACTATGGGAACAAGAGCGCCGGCCTGGGTGACCAAGCGTCCACAGGCAAGACCTTTACCGCCTCGCCCCCACGCGATTGACTCCACCATTCATATTGCCACCAGCGTTGTGACGGACCGCAGCGCGCGCCACCGGGCGAGGCCTGAGTACGACGCCCGCCCGGGCAACACAACCAGCTGGGTACTCAGTGTATTGACAGTAGACCACTGCACTGGCGGGCGCTGGATTGAGCGTGAGACCGGCAAGGCCCAGGAGGGCGCTAGCAGCAATCCCGCTAACAGTCGCTGACTTGATCGAAAGACGCTTCTTGGAATGCATGGTGCGGGTCTTCCTTTTTCGTGCCTGCGCAACAGATGCACGGACGCCATCTCCGGTGCGGCTGCACGCAGCGTGTCCGCCAAAGGAGCGCCGGCGTTGACATAGATCAACCGAGTGTTTGCCTAGCGACGCGGGGAACCTCACAGGACGCGAGTGCAGCGCACACGTGTCGGTGCAGCTCCTGCGGCTCAGGCGGTAGGGGTGGGCTTACGCGCCGAGCCGGTGCTGCTGAGCTCGAGGGTAACGAGCCTCGCCAGAAGGGTCGCCGGATAAAGCTGACCGATCACGCTCTCGATGTTGCAGAGACTTCGTGCCAAGGGATGTACCGGAACGATGTCTCCATACCCGGTTGATGTAAGTGTGACAAAGCTCATGTAAAAAAGCGATGCGGCGACCGAATGATCGTCCTCGAAAGCTATTCCCTTGATTGCGTCGGGAGCCGCCAGCCCTACAAACAGGAACAGCGTTGCAAAGGCCACCGCAATTAAAAGGTACAGAAGGATCGCTCCGATAATTCGGTGATATGTAACGAGACCTCGCCTGAATACGGCCTGAAGCACGACAACACCTAACGTGCAGGCGATGACCAGCCATGCGCCGGCCAAAATGTGAAGGTGGTACGGTACTGGGTAGTAAATGCGCAGGAAGAATACGGCGACGTTGAAAACGAGCGCGAGCGACATCAGAACGAGAGCAGTCGGATTGTTGGAGATGATCACCATGCTGACGATGATCGCTAGCAACAGGCCATCCGCAAACAGGTGAAAGGCGGTAATGCCCATTGCTTGTAGCGGGGCGAAGACAAAAATCAGTAATGCCAGCACTCCCGTGAGCACCGAGAGCAGCCAGTCAATGCGTTCTCCGCGCAAACGGCGCAGCTCGCTTACGGGCGTCTTCATCGATGTTCCTAAGGCCTGGCGCTGACCGCAGCGCTGCACCTTTGTACAATTCAGGACGAAAGTTCAGTCTCGTTGACCTAGATCAAGGGAACGGGAGCAAGCCCAGGCGCGCTCAGTGAATGGGTTAGTGGCCTGCCGCAGCCTGTTTGAGCGGCTCGATCAGCTCGTGCGCTGAGAACGGCTTAGTTAGAAATGCGACGCATCCGGACCGCAGTGCGGCCTCGCGAACGGAAGGAATCTAATTGCCGGTGATGAAAATGACGGGGACCGCAACGCCGTTGGCTTTGAGTTGATGCCGGAGGTCGATCCCCGACCCCCCGTTGAGGTTGATGTCCAAGATGATGCAGAGTGCGTTGGCGATGTCGGCGTGCTGCTCCAGCTCTTCGGCAGACGAGAAGAGGATTGGTTTGAAGCCATGCTGGCATAGCAGCCGATTGAGGGCTCGCAGCATTCCGGGATCGTCATCGACCACCAAAACAGGGTCGCTTCTTGGATTGCGCTCCGATGACAAGCGGGAGCGCACCGGCTCTCTCAGTCACCGATGGTAGCCGCTGGCGACCCAGTGATGACGAGAACCAATAGGCATTCGGGAGTCTGACACAAGTGTCCCATAGGCCAATAACTTGAAAAATGGTTGAGAATTGGCCTAGGCCATAGGTCCGCTATTAGGCTTATCGCCAATGACACCGACTCGTTCAGCAACCGCCACAAGTTCAGCCAAGGTCCGAACCTGCATTTTCTCCATGACCTGCTGGCGGTGGGCCTTGATGGTGCGTTCGGTCGTACCCAAGATGCTGCCGATCTGCTTATTGGTCTTACCGGCAACGATGAGTTCAAATACTTGCCGCTCCCTCGGCGTTAGTTTGGCGATGAGGGCGCGAACAACATCCAGCCTGGACTGTTGCTCGCGGAAGCCTCGGTGGCGTGCGAACGCCCGTTCAATTGCAGTAAGAAGGCCGTCGGACGTTACCGGCTTTGTCAGGAAATCCTCCGCGCCCTCCTTTAGGGCGCGCACCGTGAGCGGAATATCGACATGACCGCTGACGAATATGATCGGCAGCGTCGAACCGAGTTCGTTTAATCGCTTTTGCAGTGCTGGACCGTCGATGCCAGGTATCCGTACGTCGAGGAGGATGCAGCTCGGAACACTGTCGCTCGGCAGTCGGTCCAGCAACGCCTGTGCTGACGCATAGACCGCGACCTCATAACCGGCGTGCTTCAAATGACGCTCCATCGCCGTCAGAAAGGACGGATCGTCGTCAACAATATGCACAAGCCCCTGCACCGGTCCCCTTTCGTTGCAAAGAGGGTACCGGGCAATTCAAAGTGTGTAAGTATCGTTTAACGCTCATTTGGGGCATGGCTGATCTGTCAGTCCGAACGCGACTATGCAGTTTGTGCCAACCCGATGCCTCGCTGACTGCCGTCCCGTCGCCTGACGTGATGACAATGACCCGGCGATGCTGCCGGCAACCTTGCCCAGACCGGAGTTACAGGCTGTGTACCCCAGCGGCTGGCCTCCGTTGCGTTTGGGTCCCGCATTCGCGCAATTCAGCACTGGGGTCCTCTGAGGGGCGTGTGTATGTGGGGGGACCGCGCGACGGCAGCATTTGAAGACATTAGCATTTTTGGTTTTCCGAGTTGCGTTTCGGAGACGATTTGCCCGGTGTTTCGCGCGCTGACCTCATGAGAACCGCAATGTCGTACTTCGAAATTGCGAAGCTGTTCGGATCGACCGGCGCGGCGAGCGGGGCTCGATCAGCCGCCGCATGAGCCATTTCGCGGAATTGCTGCCGCTCAAGGCGCAGCGCCGCCCGCAAGCCCGCTTGGAAAAACCGTTCGCGCTGGGATGGGTTGAGCCGCGCCCAGCCCCGCATCGTTGCCTCGAACAGATCACGCGGCATCTCGCGGCCTTTCAAAAACGAGAATTCAGCAAATGAAACTCAAAAATCGAGAATTGCAAAGATGCTGATCGTTGACGACCGGCGGCACTGGTGGAGGAAATCCGGCCGGGGGCGCGACAGTCCGCGCCAGCGTGTCATCACCGAGACAGTCATGCCATTACGTCGCTCACCGGGGCAAAGCAGACATCCGCCGCAAGGCCGGGTCGTCCGATCTTGACCCCAAGCGGTCGTTTGATTTGAATCAACACAAACTAACTGGCATCTCCTTTCTTGCTTGCCTGATGGGGCAGTCAGAGCACAAGAGATTCAAGCTCACGCCTGCGGTTCGTCGCGCGATGATCGCGACCAATGACCAGAAAGTGTTCGCACTTATGGGCCGAACGGCAGCGCTTGGAAGAGCGAGCGCAATGGCGTCTCGCCGCGCGTGCTCTGGAAACTCCTCGCGAACGAACTGATCGAGGACGAGCCACAGACGGCCGTCACGACGGCTGCATCCACAACCATCCGCACGCGCCTGAGTAAGGTTGGGCTGATCATTTTGAAAGCGAGCTTAGACGGGAAAGCATGAGGCGGCCAAAGATCATAGGCCAACGTCCTCAATCTAGTAAGTAACGCACGGAGGGACCCCCCGGACGATCAACGGCCATCCGGCGTATGTTGGCACTCACCATCGCACCGGCCACGGCTCACGCGATCATGTGTCCTCTGCCGGACGCTGGCGAACGCGCTGTAGGTACTGCGCCAGTGCCGTAGCGGAGAATGGCTTGGTGAGAAACGCGAGGCAGCCGGATCGATGCGCTGCCTCGCGAAGGACGGGTTGGTCGTTTCCCGTCATGAAGATGATAGGCACCGAGACGTTTGCCGCCTTGAGACGGTGAGCGACCTCGATGCCGGAAACCTCGCCGATATTGATGTCCAGCAGGATGCAGGCGGCTTTGTCAAAATCGTCGTGCTTGGTGAAAGTTTCCGCCGAGGGAAACAATAAACTGGTATAGCCGAGGGACCGCAGCAGTCGCCCCAAGCTTTGCAATAGCGTGACGTCGTCATCAACGACGTAAACACAGTTTCCCTGCGACATGCGTTTGCTCCATTTTCATGGTTCCCGCCACAGACGTACTTTTTCCTCGGTGTGCCAACGTCCAAATGGACCATCAGTTTCGATTCCGACGGCTTGGAACTCTTTGCACGCCGCGCGGTCGCTTTTGGCCATTACGCTGTGCCTGACAGCCGCCTCAGTTGGCGGCCTCTTTCATGTTCGGGGGTAAAACTGGGATGTCGCTCATTTGCCCAAGGGGGACCTGCTGAAGGCCAGCCCGAATGTCCGCTTCTTGCCGTGAGACCTTGGCCGCGTCGCCGCCTCCGTTGTGCCCGTCTCGTCATCCACGCAATCTGTAGCGGCTTGCCTGGCCCGCGCGGCCCGCACGCGGTCCAAAGGACAGGAGCCTTGTGATCCCTAGCAGCCGCAGCACGGCTCACAGCGCCGGTTTTGCCTATTAATCGTTTGGTCGAGCCGCTACGGTATTCGGACTGCGGACTTCGGAGTAGGACGGGAATGCTTTTCTGGACTGCTGCTCTATCTTGGCGATCTTTTTGCGCGCGGACCCTCATCGCTGTGCTGGCCGTCGCATTATTGCTGGCGATGCAGGGCCAAAGTCAGGCGGCTGATCCAGAACCCAAGCGGGTAATGATGCTGCATTCATTCGGTCTTCGCTTTAGGCCGTGGACTGATTATTCCGAAGCCCTTCGCGCCGAGTTAAGCCGACGGGCATCCATTGAG
Organism: Bradyrhizobium sp. 604_D8_N2_3; assembly: GCF_051810765.1. NCBI lineage: Bacteria > Pseudomonadati > Pseudomonadota > Alphaproteobacteria > Hyphomicrobiales > Nitrobacteraceae > Bradyrhizobium > Bradyrhizobium sp. 604_D8_N2_3. Next base: position 6,740,719 of record NZ_JBPWPM010000001.1, read on the forward strand.
TTTCAAGATCACTCGCTATTGAATGCCCGGCGAAGCAGCGACAAATCAGACGCTCCATTCGTCGAGTATCTTCGCACTCTTAATATTGACCAGTCGCCCGATCTGATCATCGCCATCGGCGCGCCTGCGGCCAATTTCGTGCAGGCCCACCGCAAAGACCTCTTTCCAACGACGCCCATGCTGTACACTCTGGTAGAGCGACGCCGCGTGGACTTCGATAAATTGACCAAGTACGATACTGTCGTGGCGATCACGAACGACGATCCTGTTTTCTTTGAAAATATCCTGCACGTCCTGCCTCAAACAACGACCATCGCCATCGTTGTCGGTGCTTCGCCGAGCGAAACCTGGTGGCGCAACGAGGTCGCCAAGTCCACTGCGCGGTTCGCGGATCGTGTGCGATTTCGATGGTACAATGAACTTTCCTTTGAAGAGATGCTCAAGGATGCGGCCAACCTTCCGCCACACAGTGCGATTTTCTGGATTGGGTTGAATGTCGATGCGGCGGGAGTGGCGCATGAGGGTAACAGTGCGTTCGCCCGGTTTTACCGGACAGCCAACGCACCCATCTTTTTTCACGACGAAGCCTTTTTTGGAGAGGGCATCGTTGGTGGGCCAATGCAGATCGTCGCCAGACAAAGCAAGCAGGCGGCGGAAGTCGCGCTCCGCATCCTTGACGGCGAAAATGTTGCCGACATCAAGCCGACGTTTGTTCAACTGGCCGCGCCTATGTTCGACTGGCGGCAAATGCAGCGGTGGGGAATTGCCGAGAGCAATCTGCCGCCCGGCAGCACCGTCTATTTCCGAGAACCAACCGTCTGGGAACGGTATTGGTGGCAAGTCGCACTCACAGCCACGATTATTCTATCGCAAACCGCGCTGATCGCCGGTCTGCTGCGCGAACATCGTCGGCGTCAACTTGCCGAAGTGCAGTCGCGGCAGCGCATGACGGAACTGGCGCATGTCAACCGCTTCTCAACGGCTGGCGAATTGACCGCGTCAATTGCCCACGAAATCAACCAGCCGCTCGGCTCTATTCTCACCAATACCGAGACGGCGCAGGCGATCTTGAAGTCTCCAAATCCGGACATCGACGAAGTAAACGAAATCCTTGATGACATTCTAAGGGACGACAACCGCGCCACCGAAGTCATCCGGAGAATGCGCAGCATTCTGAAAAAGGCACCGTTTGAGCAGAAGCAATTTGACCTCAACGAAGTCGTGCGTGAGACGATCAGTTTTTTTTCAGCGCTGGCGGTTGGCCGGAAATTCCAATTAGTCAGCGCGATCACGCCGGATGCGCTTCCGGTTCTCGGCGACCGCATTCAAATTCAACAGGTGATCTTGAACCTTGTCGTGAACGGGATCGACGCGATGAAGGATACGCCAATCGAAGACCGCATCATCAACATCCGGACTTCGCGCGTCGAAAAGTTTGCCGATCTATCCGTGTCTGATCGCGGCCATGGCATTCCCGAAGACAAACTGAAAGAGATCTTCGAGCCGTTCTACACCAGCAAGGCGGAAGGCATGGGTATGGGGTTGTCCATCGCGCGCACCATCGTGGAAGCGCACAATGGCCAGTTATCGGCGAAAAATCGGGATCACGGCGGCGCGTCGTTTAGGATCAGGCTTCCTCTTGTCTGATGCTCACCAAAGGGTGAATAGGACCACGACCACCACAGCCACGCTGAGAACGATGGTGGCGTATCCGATATAGCATGCTTGCGCCGCTAGTTTGTCAAAAAGCACTACGGCCCCAGTCGGAGGAGAATGACTGGGGCCGTCGGGGCTAGAGTTTAGTACCGCGCTGGTACCTCCGATCATGGCTCAATGACCGAGCCACGACAATTGTCTCGGGGGACATTGTCCTGAGGTACAAGCGACATCGAGACCGTGGTCATCATCGCCATAATGCGGCAAGCGCGGCGCCGGAAGTCAGGCCGAAGTTGCATGGGAACCGGATTATCCGCGCCTGTGGCCGGTGACCCATGGTCGAGCCTGACCACACTGCGAGGCTGGGATAGACGGACGCCAGCACATGACGGCTCGCGTGATGAAGATCAGCAAACGTCGTGAGTATCGCCGCAAGGTGTAGGCCAAGGCCATCGCGATGAAGGGTGGCCGGTGCGAGCAGTGCGGCTTCGAAGATGAACGGGCATTGTGCTTCCGTCACATCAGACCTGTGCGACGTGGCCGCAACGGACTGCGCAAGCAGGCTCAGTCATCGACCAAGTCGCATCTCGCTGTTGTTCGCGGTGAGGGCAAGGGCGTTCTCCTGCTGTGCGCGAACTGCTCCTGCATCGACACGGCGCGAGACTGGACGTTGAGCGTCAACATCAAGCGGACCGCGAAGCGCGCGTGACAGTCGGTGCGAGTGGATGGGTGCGCGCTCAAGTCCAAATTTGGACCGGTTCGCCGTTGGGGTCCTCTGAGGCGGGTGAGTTTGTGGGGGACCGCAGAACCCCACGTCTCGATCGTATCTAACCCGGGTGTTATCCAGATTGCGTTGCGGAAGGGTTTTTTGGGGCGCGCCGACTTCATGAGCAGCGCAATGTCGGTCTTCGAAATTGCGAAGCTGGCCGGATCGACCGGCGCGGCGAGCGGGGGTTCGATCAGCCGCCGCATGAGCCAAGCGCGGAATTCCTGCCGCTCAAGCCGCAGCGCCGCCTTCAGGCCCGCTTGGAAAAACCGCTGGCGCTGCTGCGGGTTGAGGCGCGCCCATCCCTGCATCGTGGCTTCGAACAGATCAGTGCGCCGCATCTCGCGAGCCTTTGAAAAGCAGATGCGGCAAACAAACATCGAAAAACGAAAAACGCAAATATGCTGAAGGGGCGCGGTCACGCGGTCCCGGCACCAATACCCCTTATCGGAAGGACCCTAACGACCTGGGGAGGGTCCGCCTTCTCTCGATGCTCCCCGCCAACGTCATCTCGACGCGGCGGCGCATGGGTGCCGAGAACACGGCGTTGGCGCGCGCGTCACGTCGCGTGGGCCACGCCACAATCAGCCCAAGCGTTGATCTAACGCAAGCACCTCCAAACTGGGTTCCGATCCCATGGATCCTATCTGCTCGCCTACATCGAGAGGAGAACGCAAATGAAGTGGATCATCCTGTTGTGGACGTCCTTCGTTTCTGTCTTGATCGCGATTTATGCCTATGCCTGGCGCGACATGCTCAAGACCAAGCGGGTTGTGCGACCGTACATCGACGACATTCCGTTTCGGCCTAATCGCTATCGTCAGAGCGACTGACTTAAAGCGAACCAACCGGGCGCGGACAGGCGATCGATCGCGGAGGGCAACCAACGGAGCATGGCTGATGATGGATAAAATCCAACGCGCCATTCTAGAAAATCAAGTCATCCTTGCCGAAGCGCTGTGGATGCTCCTGCATTCGCAAGGTATCAGTTCGGACGCAACGCTTCAGAACGTCTCCGCCCGCATCAAGGCTACGCGGAAGCTGCTCGAAGAACACAGCGAGGAGAACCCTTAGCGCGGCGTCGCCTCATCACCCGTCGAGCGCGGCAGCACGTCACCGCAACGGCGACAGGCGGCCCACGGCACCGCCAAGGCCCGGCAGAAGGCCGTACAGTGCGCCGCCAGCGCCGGGCCATAGGACGGACACCGGGAGGGGCAACAGTGCACAGACCCCTCGTTGATCTACGTCAACGTTAGCGATCCTTTAGCGCTCACGCTATGTTCAGCCGCACCTGAGGCGGCTCCCGTCACCTTTCAGTGACGCAAGCGCGAAGAGGGAGGTCCAACATGCATCCGGAGAAGCGTCTTTCGATCAAGTCAGCGACTGTTGCCGGGATTGCTGCTAGCGCCCTGTTGGGGCTTGCAGGTGTCACTCTCAATCCAGCGCCAGCCCAGGCGGTCGTGTACTGCCAGTACGTTGAATATCCGGTGGGTTGCGTTGCCCGGGCAGGCGTCGTGCTGAGGCCTCGTCCGGTGGCGCGCGCTGCGGTCCGTCATAACGCCGGTGGCAATGCAAATGGCGGCGTCAATCGCGTTGGGGCGGGGCGGTAAAGGCTTGTTCGCGGTCACGAGCGAGAAAGAAGCCGTCACCGCTTCGTCCCGGTGGCGGCTTTTTTATCGTCCCGACGCGGACAGGCGACCGAATAGCGAACGGGCGGGACATCACAGCCACGTGGCGGCGACTTTTTGGAACCAAGTCAATACATGCGCAGGAGCTGCGGCGCACGTGCGCCGCAAGGGCTATGCCGATGGCCGCAGGCAACAGATCCAATGTCCGGCGCGGGCAGCATTTCAGGATGAGATCACGAGGTTGACCGCCTTGGGGCCTTTGCCCTTCTTGTCCGGTTCGACCTCGAATGTAATGCGCTGTCCTTCAGTCAAGTCCTTCAGTCCGGCCCGCTCGACTGCGGTGATATGAACGAACACATCACGGCCGCCGTCATCGGGATTGATGAAGCCATAGCCACGCTCTCCATCGAAGAACTTGACCGTACCAACCATGGACATCGCGAAACCCCTCCCCCCGTATTGTAGGCTCGCCATGAAAGCGGACGACCTATTCTTCGCCGAGCCAAACCGAAACGCTTTCTAGGACAGCGCGCCTGACCGGCAAATTGCCCTTAGGGACAATTGCAAGCTTCGGTTCGGTCGCCTTTTATGGGCGCGCGAATGGCGTCGCGCAGGGACAGGGAGGCGCTCATGGGGTCGATGGAAGAGTTCATCCACTATGCGAATTTGATCATCGCCAAGCGGCAGCTTGCCAATCCGAGCATCACGGACAAACACCGGCGGATGCTCGCAAGGCTGGTCGCGCAGGAGGAAGCGAAACGCTTTCACGAAGAGGACGGCGGTCACGCTGAATGCTAGTCCGTTGCCTTTCCCAAATTTGCTGGCTATCGCGTCAATTTTCGCTCATCAGGAGTTTTAGCATCGCATCGCAGGCAGCTTCGGCCTCGTCGAAAGTTTTAAAGGGCGAGCCGGTGATCCTGATCGCGCTGCGGCCTTCATAAACAGGACGCCACGACGCCAGATAACCGGCGCGTCCGTGAAAGCCGGGACGGCAGGGCTTTCATAGCTGATCACGAAAGAATAGCCGTCGCTGTTCGCGCTCCATATTTCCATCTTCTCGACGGCACGCTCGAACTGCAGGGGCATGGCTGTTCACGAGTATTCAAGCAATTCCCGAAGGATCCAAGTCTTTAAAAATTCCCTCCCGGCGTGGTCTGAAGAAGTCGTGCCGCACCGATGGCAATTCAGCTTGCCTATTCACTACAGGGCTTGATCTGGATCAAGCTGCGAGCACCTGCAGACGCTCGTGCCTGTTGGGCCGTCACGCTATCCACCGCAATCTGTGGCGGCTTGCCTGCCCATCGTGTCCGGGCGGAGTTGCTTGCTATCTCTGCGCCCCGCGATATTCTCGATGTGTATCTGAACACTAAGCGTGATCTGTTGGTTGTGCGCAATGGTCTGCCAATTCCTGACGCGTCAGGTAGATGGCGTAAGAAGAAAAAAGTAGCGAGCGTTAGCGAGGACATTAAGCTCGCCGTTGAGAGGCAGGGCTACTACATGCGGAAGCTAACGGACTTCAACAAGTGTTAGTCCGCAAAGCGCATGTGCAACCTCTTGTCTGATTGCGGTTGCTGGCACAAGGGTTCAGCTCGTTACCGACAGCCTGCGAGGCTCGCTCTTGTCTACGAGGTCGACGTTCATAGCCGCCTCACGATGGTAGTCCGAAGATCGGGAGCTGCTATCTATTAGGCGCGTGCTGCAGGCCCAGAGGTTGCAGCGCAGTCACCCCGACCTCGTCCTCGCAGGACGTCGTCCCGCCTTTTCGGCGGATCCGCTGAATTGCTAATTGATCATGCGGTCGCCTCCTCGCGGGTCCATCGGAACTCGCTTCCATCTGCCCAGATCCGATGCATCACGATCGCTAATTTTCGTGCGACTGCTACGACCGCTCGGCGAAGGCCGCGTCGCTTGGCCACCCTTACACCCCAAGCTTTCAATGCGGACCAACGCTTGGTGCGGGTTAGAAGTGCAAGCGCTGCCTGATAAAGTATGGTGCTGAGCATCACATCGCCACACCTCGAAATAGCGCCATTCCGATCGGTTTCCCCAGATGCGTATTTGCGTGGCGTAAGGCCAAGATGCGCGCCAACATCGCGGGAGCGTTGAAAGCGATCCGGGTCATCAATGGTTGTTAGAAACGTGATTGCCGTCAGTGCACCTACGCCCGGTATCGTCATGAGCCGCTGACATGTCGGTTCGCGGCGTACTATTTCAAGTACCATCTTGTGCAGGACGCCGTACTGTTCACGCAGCGCGGCTCGAGCCACAAGCATTGGGCGCAGCATCGCCGCGAGTCGTGGATGGCCATCTGTGAGTTCATTAGTCTGCTGCTCAAACGTCGCTTGAGGTATACGACCAGATAGCTTTAAGCCGAAGACGCGTAAGACGCCGCGAATTTCGTTCTCGATATCGATCTGCTTGATCAAAAGCGTCTTGCGATTGTTGAGAAGCATTCGTAGCTCCTGGCTCACGTCACCCTTGATATGAACAACGGTGTACCAGCCGACCCGCATTACCTGTGCAATGGCGCGAGCGTCGTTTCGATCGGTCTTAATCGGCATCGTCTTAGTCACGCCACGCAGTCTTCGGGGATCGATGCAGACTGCGTGTAAGCCGGCAGCACGCAGTTCGCTGTACAGCCAACGAGCGAGACCACCAATCTCAATCCCGATCTTGACAATGGGCAATCCGCTTTCGTTGAGCCAGGCACCAATAGCCTCCGGTTCCGAAAGTGCCTTGCCCTCGCGAATGACGACGCCATTCTCGTCCACAACACAGATAGCCGTCTCCTTTAGCGAAACATCCAGACCGACATAGTGCTTCATGTTCCCGCTCCTGCTGCCACCGGCTCGCCGGCTTCCCTTCCAGGCTGAGCCTTTCGAGCAGCAACCGCAATCACCCCATCTACAGCATCACCACAAACCAAGCCGCGATCATCGCCCTATTCCGCGTCGTCAACCGCTATGTCGGCAACCTCGCGCCGATGCCGGTCGTGTTTCCGGATCACCCGGTGGTGCGCAACACCGACACGGGCCGCGAGCTGGCCATGATGCGCTGGGGCATGCCGCCGCCACCAAAGTTCGGCGGGCCACCGGTCACCAACATCCGCAATGCCGTCACCGCACTGGCGAGCCTGGCTGAAGCCGGAGAACCGCGGCCTTGTCCCGGCTAACAGCTTCTCCGAGCAACGTCCGCTGCCGGGTGATGCGCTGAGGATCGTGGCGCGTGGCGCCGAAGGAGGACTAAGGCCGTCAAATGAAAGTCGCCGTCGATCGACCTTACCGATCCCCAAAAATCTGCCCGCAAGAGTCTTGAGATCGCTATGCAGTCTAGCTCGGCAAGCGCGCGGCATCGCCGATTAATTTCTTGAAGCCGAGCATTTCAGGCGCTCTAGGTACCGTTTTCTGTCCGCGGCACCCGCCAGGAGATGTTCGGCAATTTCAAGTGCCGAAGGCGACTTCCGCTGATGGAAACGGACGTCAAGCAGCACCTCGTCCAACGCGCGGCGCAATGTGGCTATCGTGGATGTATCGTAGCTCATGTCGGTCGTGTAGCCCGCGCTGACAACAGTGAGATGGCTGCCAAAGGACGCCAGGTCCGTTTGGCCTCTTTACGGCCGCGGTCACACTGAAGATCAAGAATTGTCCGGATTTTATACCCGTTCAGTCGTTTGGTTGTCGCAGATCGATGCACCTACAGCGCCGAAGGCCTCCAGCCGGCGGATTTTGGCTTCGGCGCCAGCGTATGCGGCTCGTGCGAGATCGGATCGAGGGGCGGGCCTCTCCGGGGGCGTCGGCCGCCTCAACCCGAGTCGTCGCGCCCCTGTCCGATCTAGTAGGCGCGACGAGGCCGTCGATAGGCTGGTTCCCGTGGCACTTGTGCGTTCGCAAAATATGGATTGGTAACGCACATGGCGGAGAGGCCCGATGCATTGGCGTGGCACTGCGCCATCGAGCTATAGCCGCAGTAGAAAGTTTCGCCTCCGCCCCAGTACCAACGTTGTAGGCAGATCGGTGCATTCCCGCCATATGTTTGGGCCTGAGTTGGTGCGGCGGTCAAAACCGCGATCGTTGCCCAGATCGCCAAAGCTGGAATGCGCATCAGAATTTCCTTACGGATCGACGCCATCGCATCAGCACCTCGAACCAGACAAAGCCTATTGCTTCAGATCAATTCACATTCGCGCCGACAACATTGCTGGGCCGGAGAAACTCGCAATGCAGGATGATGCTTACTGTCAGTCAATCGGTGCTGCCAAAGGCACCCCACAATATACGAATTGTCGACTGACGGTAACTCAGCAGCGCGAAGACAAACATAATACAGCGTGGGCAGCAGCAATCATATCGGAAGGGAACAATTCCGACGGGAAGCATGCTTTTTGTTGGGGGCGGGTGTCAAACCATGCCGCGATTTACGTGCCAACCGGTCTTGTCGTGATGGCGCTGCGAAATGCGAGAGGCGAATTAACGGTGGAAATGGTTTGCGTACCCTCGCCGACGCCCTGAATGGTGAGGTCGCCATAGTTCAAAAGGCGGCCAAGAACGCTTTGATTGACATCGACGCTCTCAACTTTGTCGAGGCTCATCTCAAAGGTCCGCCTCTTGATGAAACCGGTCTTGTGGACGACCCGCATGTTGGTAACGTCGGTCTCGGTGGTCCAGCGGTGGAACCAAGCCGTCGCCGTCCAGTACAATGCCGCAAGCCCAGCGACCGCCGCCAATACCAACCAAACCAACGTCAGCGCGTCGGCGGCGGCCAGGCGCCACAGCACCAGAAATGCGACCGCCGCGATCCACGCCCCGATTGCAGGCAGAAAGTACACCCAGTGTTCGTTGGTCGAATACAGCACCCTTTCGCCAGGCTGTAGGATTTCGTCAATATAGCGCCCCATACGCCTACCCTGAGTTTACCTATCACCGCAGTAATATGCGCCATTTTAAACCGAGACAGACCTTGATCTATCTCAAGCCTTCCAACGGCCAGCGCCGGAAACTCGCGTTGCTTTCACACGAGAGCCGGACCCATCTCCTGCCGTGAGAAGTCGGGAGGTTAGGGACGGTTAAGGGAGGTGCAGAATGATTAGGTTGATTGCTATTGCTGGCTTCACCTTATCGGTCGCAGTATCGGCGCAAGCCATGACACCTGCGCCGATTACTCCTCCGCCCAACGGCATGATCACGGAAGTCGCTGCTGCCTGCGGCGCGGGTAGGACACGAGTTAACGGTGTGTGCGTCGCAAGAACGACCGTCCGCCATACCCGTCGAGCCGTCCGTAGATGTGCGACCGGAATGACTTGCTAGCGCGCTGATGGCTTAAGCGGTGCAACCATGAGGGCTGAGACGACCCGAAACTGTCCCTAGCGGCATTCTGCGCTCAATGTTGCCCGAAGCCGCTGAAGGAGCGGCTGCTGGGTGTGATGGTCGCCGCACATGATCCAGATTAACGCTGTCGCTCGACTGCCACCAAAAATGGCGCATGGCATTTAACCCAAGACGGGTATTCACCGTCGAAGCGGCGGGGATCGCCACCCTCGTTCCCAGCGTGGCTGCGCTCTCCGTCGTCCTGTTTTGGTAGGTTCAGCCAAGAGGAAGTCTGATCCGGAACATCGCGCCGCCGTGATCCCGTTTTTCTGCTCATACTGCCCGCTGTGCGCTTCAAAACAATAGTGCGCGGCGATCGACAACCCCATGCCCATGCCCTCCGTCTTGCTGATGAAAAACGGCTCAAACACCGCTTTCATTTGTCTTGGGAATGCCCGAGCTGCGATCCGAGACAGATAGCTCGGCAATGTTATCGACGGCGCGAAGTCCGGATGCTGATGATGTGGTTTTCGGTAGGCGTCCTTCATCGCGTCCATCCCGTTCACAACAAGGTTCAGAATGACTTGTTGAAGTTGAATATGGTCGCCAAGGATCGGAAGCGCATCCCGCGTGATCATGTTCGCCATTTTGAAGTTCCGGCTAACAGCCAACGCGGAAAAAAATCTGATCGTCTCTTCCACAACTAAAAGCATTCCCGTCCCGCCCCAAGGGTCCCCAGTCAGTCCGAGTACCGTAGCGGCTCGACCAAACGATGAACAGGCAAAAACGGGTTGTTATCAGCCCGTGCTGCGGCTGCTAACGAGCAGGAGGCTTGTGGACGGCGTGCGCTCGGACGGGACTGGCCGCGCGGAACAGGCAAGCCGCTACAGATTGCGGTGGATGACGTGCCCGCCTACGCCATGGGCAGCGCGAGATGTTCCAAAACGAACGATTGCCGCCTAGTTGACGTGGATCAAAGCCATCGTTTTCCGACTGTTGCTAACGATGGCGTATCGCATTTGACCCGCGAAGGGATTTCTCATAGATGGCCTGCATGCCAGAGCGGGGTCTTGTTCTTGTCGTCGATGACGACGCCGGAATGCTGCGGAGTGTAACGCGACTGCTGCGGCAGTCTGGCTACGAAACCTTGCTATTTCCTTCGGCGGAAGCCTTCTCAAATCACAACGATTTCGACGGGGTGACCTGTGTCATTCTCGACATCGACGTGGGCGGCGTTTCGGGTATCGAAGTGAGGCACCGTCTCAAAGCAGCGAACATTTCTGTGCCAGTCATCTACATCACCGGGAACGACAGCCCAGCCGTTCGCGCGGCTGCGTATCAATCCGGGTGCCTCGCCTATCTGACAAAGCCATTCTCGGCGAATTCGTTGATGGAGCCGCTGCATAGGGCGGCGACGGGGTTGGCGTAGCGCGCCCACTATCCGACGGCTGGCACGGTTCGATGAAAGCCGGGAGGACGCCGCCGCGCGGCGAGACCATGATGGCTGTTTGGGCGGGGCTCAACCACTACTCCTCGTCGTCTGGCCACACCAGCACGACCTTGCGACCGAAGTGATCCGCCAGCGCGTGAGCAAGATCGTCTATCCTGTCAGCTTCGTCCCGCTGATCGGCTGACACTTCTGCTTCTGATTTCGGCACTTCCACGATCCCCCTACTGCGTCCCCGGAACCGAAAATCGTAGGTCTCCGTGATCGCTCTAATTATGACGGTCGAGGGAACAACCGCGCATTTCCAGCCGGTGTGACAAATCTGCACGGTCGCCGGGGCCTCCAGACCTTCCAATGGAGCGGCGCGCCGCTCCGCTGCCGGTCAACGATTGGGCCAGCAAGCATCACCGCGACCGCGACCACAACGGCGATCACGACGATGAAGATCAGTGGCTCGGTTGCGCAGCCTGATCGCCTGCCACCGGATTTGCAGCACCGCCGGTCGTCAACGCCACGTCAGCATCACCGCGCCCGCGATGGTGATCATCACCGCCAGCAGCATCAGCACCTCAAGGTTGGACATGGTCCCCATCGGGATCACTCAAGGTTTAGAAGCGACTTCTAAACTCGTCAGCCCTGCTCATCCATGCTTTTTGGGTGTCCCTTAGGGCACAGGACCCTTCCGCCGGGGTGCGCGAACCGCGCCCCTTCAGCCTTTGCAATTTTCGATTTTTGAGTTTCACTCGCCGAATTCTCGTTATTAAAAGGTCGCGAGATGGCGCGTGATCTGTTCGAGGCCACGATGCAGAGATGGGCGCGGCTCAACCCAGCGCAGCGCGAGCGGTTCTTCCAGGCGGGCCTGAAGGCGGCGCTGCGCCTTGAGCGCCAGGAATTCCGCGAATGGCTAATGCGGCGGCTGATCGAGCCCCCGCTCGCAGCGCCGGTCGATCCGGCCCGCTTCGCCATCTCGAAGGCCGACATTGCGCTGCTCATGAAGTCGGCGGGCGAAGCACCGCTCGAATAAGCGTCCGCTATCAGACAGTTTCGCGGCGTGCCGTCTCCGCAACGCAATCTGGATTTCGTCCGGGTTGAATACGATCGTAGGGCTCCGTTCTGCGGTTCCCCCACGAATTCACGCCCTGAGAGGACCCCAGCCCCGATGGCGTCCCGCAAGAGGGTCCCTCACCGTCACCGCATCGACTGTCACGCGCGCTTCGTGCTTCGCTTGATGCTGACGCTCAACGACCAGTCCCGTGCCGTGTCGATGCAGGAGCAGTTCGCGCACAGCAGGCGGGCGTCCTTGCCCACACCGCGAACATCAGCGAGATGCGACTTGGTCGATGACTGAGCCTGCCTGCGCAACCCGTTGCGACCACGCCGCACAGGTCTGGTGTGGTGGAAGCGCAGCGCCTGTTCGTCGGCAAAGCCGCATTGCTCGCACCGGCCACCCTTCAGCGCGATGGCTCTGGCCTTCACGTTGCGGCGGTACTCTCGGTGCTTGCTCTGCTTCATCACGCGGGCCGTCATGGTTGCTGGCGGCATTCTATCCGATCCTCACCACGTTGATCAGGTAGTAACACCACCTCTAGCCCTCGCGACGAGAGGAAGTGGCATCGCGCCCGTCGTTAACGCTCCCTTCACCATGTCCGAGCATCATCGGTCCCGTCCTTTCTGGGACACGGTGTTGCGTGCGTGAGCGAGAAGGAGCCGTCACCGGGGCATCGGTGACGGTCTTTCGTCGTCTAATGCCCGAAACCTAGACCCATTCGTCCGGGGAGAACTCGATCTGTGCCGGGGCTCATCCATCTCGTTGACGACGACCAGTCATTCCGGACGGCGATAGAGCGTCGCTTGAAGCAGGTCGGGTACAGCGTGGCGACCTACGCTTCCGCCCAGCAGTTGCTCGACCGGCTACCGAGCGATAACGAGCCAGGCTGCATCATTCTCGACGTGCAGATGTCCGGCTTGGACGGTCCGGCTCTGCAAAAGCGGCTGAGCGAACTCGGGTCATCGCTGCCGATCATTTTTCTCACCGGCTATGCTGACACCCCGACCATCGTACGGACGCTGAAGGCGGGTGCGCACGACTTCCTCACCAAGCCGGTACAAGGCGATGAACTGCTTCGCGCCATTGAGAAGGCGCTCGCACATCAGCAAACATGGCGCGATCAGCAGAGCGCCTTGGACAGCATTCGCGCTCGCCTCGCGACGCTGACGCCGCGCGAGCGGCAGGTTTTCGAACTGGTCATTCGCGGCAAACTCAACAAGCAGATCGGCCACACGCTGGGAGCGACCGAGCGCACCATCAAGGCCCATCGCCACATGGTGATGGAGAAGATGCAGGCTCAAAGCTTGCCCGAGTTGGTTTCGATGGCCGAGCGGATCGGCATTTTGAACGACCACAACCGAGACCGACCAGCGAGCTAATTGGTCAAGATCGCGCGCCCAGCGTCATCGCCAGATCAGAGATACGATTGACGCCACACCAAGAGCGGCGATTGCCCAGATCAAAGCATTGATCCGCAAGAACTGACCGCGTGTCATGATGCACCTCATGGAGGCCTAATGGCGAAGCAGTTCAGCCGAAGAGCGGCAAGGCGACGATAACGGGCGTCCCGCCACCCACCATGGGACCACGGGAGGTTCGCGCCGTCGTCATCACTGTCTCAATCTTCCTTTGGCTGCACGTCGTCGGGGTACACGTCTGGCGGTTGGACGGTCACTGGCGGGGATAGCTCGCCAGCTTCGTCTTTAAGTTTGGAGGCGGCTTCAATAAGCCCGACAGCAACAGCCGGATCGGAGGTGGCCTTTGCCATTTTGAGCAGCGCCGCTGCCGCTTCGCGCGCGTGGTAGTGGTTCTTGGACAAGGTACGCCAGCCCCAAAGTTTGGCGCACTAACGCTGCAGCCTGAGTTTCCGTTCCGCAGCGAAAGTATAAAAGTGAACCGAAGAAAGCGGATTCGTCAGACACCAAGGTCACAGGACGGCCCGAACAACCCCGCCAGCGCCCAAGAGGGCAATCCGGTCGATCGCATGCGCGGACTCGCAGGGGACGCCCTGGTGGGCGTCTGTCCCGTCGCACATGTGAAGACGCGCACGGCCCGCAGACGTACCAGAGCGCGTCCCAAACGCGTTAGATCGCGTCCCTGAGAGGGATCAGTGCCTGAAGATCGGGAGGTTGCAACCACAGCCAGAAGCCCTGCGATCTTTCCTGTGTAAAGCCCGTGCGCGCTGTTTGTCTGGAACGTATATCGCTGGCGGCCTCGCCGTCGAGAAACGTCGCTTGAGAAATACGATAACCAATTGAAACAACACGGTCTTTCTGATTGATCCGAATTATCGATCGACATTGTTGCAAAAGTCGAAAATCGAACAACCGTAAAAATCGCGAAAGCTAATCTCAAGGCCTCTCCGCTGCTGCAGCGGTTGTCAGTGCCATTATGGAGATCGGGGATCGATTTTGGATCAGTTGATATGGTCCCTCACGTCGGCGCCCGCAAAACGAATTAGTGGTTCTAAGAATTTTTGTTCGACGCACCAAAAAGAGTTTTGCAACAATATCCTCCGGAAGCGGACTCCAATCTGCGCATTGAGTACATGCCCTGCCTACTTGACCCATCCCGGTCGGGGGTCTTCGGCTTCAGGCTTTGCTTCACCGGTTGTTCACTGGCACCTTTGCTACCCGTCGCGAATGTTACAGTGTCTTCGTCGCAACACCTCTTTTGTTTCATTCGGAGGAGCATACTTTGGACTCGCGCTCCGATTTGCTCGGTGCAAGCTTTGCGATGGACCGGGCGGGCCGATTGAGCAAGCAATCAATACTGAGGAGCCCGGCAATCCCGCAGGGCGCGAATGCTCTGCGGGAATTCCGGTAGTCGGAGAGGCAAACAATGACGTTCAGGTCGTTGCTCATTCTCGTCGCCATCTGCTTTTCGACAACAGCGCTCGCTCAGAGCGCGTCCCCAAAGGTAGGCAACAGGCCGGCGGTTCAGGCAAAGCCGAAAGAGCAGACCGGCTGCAAACTCGTTGGAACGGTCCGAGGCACAAAGCTATGGGCCGGTGATTGTGTAGGAGTTGAGCTGCTCAAGGGCACGACGGAAACGACCCCGCCCGATCAGAAGGAATGAAAGCGGCCCCGGCGGGGGCTGGCTTCGCGCGGGGCCGCTCACTCCCCTGCACGCAAATCTATCGTAACTGTAAAAGTTCGCACCAGGCACGCCATCCTGGCATGGGCGCAAGTGCATGAAATTATGGAAGCAGCGCTAACGCGATGAAGACAACGATGCTTTCACGAACGGCCCTCTTGCGCGAAGTCCGCTTTTCCAGCGTGCAGCTCGTTACTTTAAGTTTCCGGCAGTCGATACCAGCGCGTGTCACGAAACGGTCGCATGGAACTCTTAAGCGAAATTAAGACTTTGCCCGAGTTTTGGTTAGCGAGTGTGGTTTCCACGCTACGGCCGCTCCGCCTTGTCTCATCTACCAATACAGTTGGAGTCGCAGGCATTCCTGCCTAGCCCCTTCGGGGACAACGGAAGCGGATTTGAGGAAAGCAATGAAGAAGATTTTGGTAAGGGCTATTGGCGCAATGGCGCTGGCGGCTAGAAAAACCCTGGCATGCCGCCGACAAAGAACACTTTCTTGAATTTGACGTTGATGTCGAACGCCGCGCCGCCACCATCTGCGTAGATGCGGCACTATACGGACCGCCGTTGTACACCACGTTCTCAACGCGCTTATCGCCTCAATATCTAGCCGCCTTACCGGAGCGAGCCAAGGCAGTCGGCGATTACTGACCCGGCCGGAGCTACAGGCGGTTGGCGGGAGAGACCTTTGTCGGGGTTCGTGCGATTGTCGACGACGACGCGCGTCGGCCGCAAGCCACCACGCCCAACCGTTGATGTCCAGTTGTGCAATCGTCGATTTACGGAACTTCGCGGCGCGAGATGCGCATTTCCAAATTGGCGCGCGGGATCATCTGATCTGCAATCGTGAGGGCCGGACCATGCGCAGCAAGAGTTTCAAAGGTCTCGGGCTGATATTGACGACCAGCCGCGTCAGTTATGTACACGTCCCAACCCGCGTCGTGAAGCGCGAGCGCGCGCTCGACTGCTGAACGAGAATTAATTCTCAACGTCTGTTGGACGTTTCCGTCTTTTGACGAGTGGATCGTGAAGGTCAAGGCTACCTCCTCGCTTCCCTGCGGATGGAGCCCAACACATCGAGCAAACGACAACAAGAAAATTGCATCTCGCAACGCGGCAGCTGACTGAGCAAGCGCAAAGCACACTATTCTTGCTCGGCATACAGTCGTTCGGATGAAGAGCGATCCGCCGGGCGCTCCGTAAGTCTCCAGCGCTGTCTCGAGCGCGGGACCTTCCACGCCCACCCTCGCCGCCCGTGCACTTAGCAACCCAGCGCGGTAATAGCGTATCTTACGTCGGGCGGGCGCTTTTTGTGCTAGGGTATGCGCGTGACGCGCAGCGCCGGACGCCGCCAACAGGAGGGGGAGGTTCACCCCGCACACCATTGCCGCGAAAGAAAATCCCAACTGATCTGCGGTCGCTCGCACGGGGCCACACCGCGCTATGTGTCAAGGTGTTGGCTGGGATCGTCAGCCAAGAGACCGTGCCACCGGCGGCGCGCGTGGCGGCGGCAGGCATCCTGCTGGATCGCGGCTGGGGTCGACCGATCCAGCCGCACACTGACGAGGATGGCGGGCCGATCCGGGTCATCATCCGCCAGATCATCGATTCCGGCAGCGAAGCCGAGCCGCTGCTGATCGAACATGAAGCTCTGAAAAAATAGGCCCTTCGATCAGCCTGCACCTTGTTGCAATCGAGGTGATTAGCACAGGGCATTCCGCCCTGAGCACGGGCGGAATAGTCGGCTTGTGCTACCCCTGACCATTGGACATCGTTTGCTCCGTTGCTTCCAGAAGGCTATTTGGCGACCACTCATGCGTTATTTCAGCAGGCCAGTGGGTAGCCCCTAACCACGCTGCCCCTCTGTGAATCTCCGGCCGCCCATGGCGCGGCAGGTGCGCCTCCTCGTGTGTCGGCTATTTGCAAAACACCAATACGTTCGATATGGTGTTTTGCAAATGCAGGCAGGACATGGTCAGACACGACGGCAAGTATGTCAGTTACCTCAGAGTTTCGACCGGTAAGCAGGCTCGATCTGGCCTAGGCCTCGAAGCGCAGCGCACGGCGGTCACCACATGGCTCAACGGCGGCCGCTGGAAGCTGGTCGATGAAGTCGTCGAGATCGAATCCGGCAAGAGCGACAAGAACCGGCCGGCATTGCAGCGGGCACTGGATGCTTGCCGTCGCTACAAGGCTAAACTGATCATTTCGCGGCTTGATCGTCTGTCGCGTGATCCGGTGTTCCTGCTGAGCCTACGCGATGCCGGGATCGATTTCGTCGCGCTCGACATGCCGGAGGCCAACCGCATGATGGTCGGTATCATGGCAATGGTCGCCGAACAGGAGCGCGAGGCCCTCAGCCAACGCACAAAAGACGCGCTGGCCGCCAAGAAGGCGCAAGGCGTCAAACTCGGCAATCCGCGCCCGGAAACGCTGACCTTCAACGATCCCGCCGCCGCCGCCGCCGCCGCCGCCAAGTCCGGTGCTGCGGTCCGTGAACAAGCGGACCAGTTCGCCAAACTGATTCGTCCGATGTTGCAAGGCGAACTCGCCGGGCTAAGCGCCAACGCCAGCGCACATGAACTTAATCGTCGCGGCGTTCGCACCGCTCGTGGCGGCAAGTGGACGGCGCGCGCGGTCATCAACGTGCGCAGTCGCCTCGCAGATTGAGGCCCACCTCCCGTGAACGGATCGGAATCGTTCAGCGGGGGGTGGGGAGATACCGGGGTATAGGTCCGGATTTGATCAGGCTGGGACTCCGGTACCGGTCATTGAAGCTTGTTTTCGCCCACAGTTGATTGCCCGACGGTGGCCGCCGGTCGGTAGGAAATGAATGCGAAAATCGATGCTCCGCTCGGGTTGTTACCGGGGGCAATATGCCCCCCGATCAATGAACCAAAGGTTCAGAACGGCGGATCGTCCTCAAACTCCATCTGACGCTCGAGGCCGCGCTTCGCGAGGCAGATGCCACGCTGAACAATATCGAACGGGACATCCCCAAACTGCGATTCAACGATGTCGGAGATGACATTGTCCAGCGTCGCCCCCGTTCGAGCGCGCTCTTTCAGCAGTGCATCACGGATGTCCCGTGCCGTCATTGGCCGACGCGATCGGGCCAGTTGGTCATGTTCCAATTGCAAATCGGTCGCCGCGCTGCACAGGCGCCGGATAGTCAGCACCAACACCGCTTCGCATTGCGAGGGCTCCATGTGATGCTCAAGCTTGAACTTCAACCAATCATCCGCCGCAAACCAAGGGGGGCTCGCGGTGACGCACATGTTATACAGTCGCCGAGCGAGATCGGTAGTGTCCATGGTTTTGTCTCCTAGGTGTTGCCCGGCAGCCGGCCGGGTGCGGTTTCAATCCCGATCGCGCCGTCGCATCAGCGCCGACCGGGTGTGATCGAGCGGAGGCAGGCGCTCCCAGCCATCCGCCTCAAACCTCGCAACGTCGGCATGCCGGACGTAGCGGCACACTGCGGAGGAACCCGGTCGAGCGGCTGTCACGCTAGATGTCACGCGAAGCCTGTTGCGATGGGCGCGCTGCCTACACCTCTCGGAACAGAACCGCGAACTGGATCGCTGTGGCTCGTAAGCATTCCGGCAGTGTTCACACAGCCGGAATCGTAATTCCGGCGTTGACCCCTTCGGGTGAAAGATCGGTCCCCCGGCATGATCGACTGAGAATCGATACCAAGCGCAATTCTCCTTGCCGGTGTGCTTGGAGCCCTCAATCCATTTGACCCGGCCGATTGCCACTATGTCCGTGGCATAGGGCAAAAAGGGTGCTGCCTGTTTGGTGTGCGCCCAATCCGCATCCAGAAGCAGCCAAGTCGGCCGGATGCTCTGGAAGTGCGCGATCAGCCTGTGCATCAGGTTGCGAGACCAAGGCGGGTTCGTGATGATCACGTCGGCTGCGCCGTAATGGTCGAGCGCAAGCGCATCCTGACCGCTGCGGATGTCGCCGCTGTAGACGCAAGCCAGCCCGAAAGATTCCAGATGCCGGACAAGGTCGCCATTGCCCGCACAGGGCTCGGCAAAGCTCTTGACGCTACTAAGGTACGGGATCAGCGGCACCACCGCATCGAGTGGCGTCGGGTAGAAATCAGCCTCGCGGCGCTCGAAGTTGGATCGCTTGCCCATTAGCCAGCCCCTAGGGTCAGCGATAAGGCGGCGGCTACCGTCGCCTTCCGATCCGCATGCCATGCTGCCCAGCAGCGCGAATGCAGCCAGGCGTGACCGGTCGGTTCGGTGCCATACGGCAGCAGCTCGTCGTAGGTGTCCTCGCTGGCACCGCATTCGAGACAGCGGCCACGCGGAGAGCAGACCGGATGGCGGTTCAGCCATTCGACAACGCAGCATTCAAAGGCGCGAGCCTCGGCGGGCGCCCGCGGCAGTCCGCCATCGAACTCGGCAATGCCCGCCCGTTCATTAAAGTAAACTTGCCAGTCCTCAGCCGACCATCCGTCACCGGGCCGGAGCAGTGCCACGACCTCGGCCTTATGCCGGGAAAGTGCATCGAGAACGGCGGTCGGCGGTGCCGAGGTTCCCCTCAACGCGAGATCGTCGCCATCGAGTGCGAGTTCTATACCGGCGGCCCGGGCCGCCTTGAGAGCCTCGACCGCGCTCATAGCCGCGTACTCCACCCCGCGACAGTTTCTTCAGCCGATGGAGCGGAAGGCGGAAAAGGCGGTAAAGGCGGTGATCTAGCGGGCACCACACGCCAGGCGGCGCGCCCGTCCGCTTCGGTCCGTTGAAACTTAAATCCCCCAACGATCCGGTCGGCATTCTTCTTCAACAGCCAGCCCAGCTTCGAACGGTTGATCTCGCCGCGCTCCTCCACCGGGAATTCGCGCATTGCATCGAGCAGATTGGGGTAACTCTTCGCCGCCTCAACCGCCTTGCGCACGGTCGTGGCACTTTCACCGAATACGGCATGCCATTCTTGCATCAGGCCGCTGAGGGCATCACCATCCGGATCGTGACGGATCTGTTCGAACAGCGCCGTCGCCGGATCGGGGTATCCGAGCCACATCAACGGATACCTACAATAGTCCGACCACGCGCCGCTGTAAGTGACAATGCTATCAGCCGGAGCACGAGGCGAACCTGCCCTGCGCCACGCCTGAATGATCGTCAGCACGGCGGCTACGTAAGCGCCGCGCCGCTGGCGCACCTTATCGACTGGAGCGCCTTTGTAGGTCATCGTCGCTGGTGTCGGGCAGCGAGGGTCGAGATGGATCGTCAGTACGCGTCGCAGCAGATCGCGGACCGGACCGACGTTATTTCCGGATCCGAGAAACAGGGCGCGCGTGCTGACCGTCGCCGTCTTGCTCACCCCGAGGATTCGATCCGTAATCGTCTCCGCCGTGAGCATCCTCTTGATGATGCCGTGCGGAATCCAGTCGGTGTCCATGTCGTCGAACTCGACGCAGGCCGGGCTCGTTAACAACAAGGACAGAATGACCTTGGTCGCTTCCTCCGAGGTCTTGGGATAGCTCACCTTGGCGTTGCCGCCCGGCCCGGAGAAGGCACCGATCAGTTCGCAAAGGTAGGTCTTACCGCTTCCAAATATCGGCGCTCGGACGTGAAATGCAGGCGCATGTGGCAACGTCGGGCGCACCACGGCGGTGAAGATGGCTGCCAGAGCAGCAGCCTTATCGTGGGCGGCCAGGAAGTGGAATTCGGTGAGCAACTCTTCCAGCAGGGTCAGTGCCGCGCGAGCCGCATCAGGTGTCGCGTCAGGGATTACGAAATGCCGAGCATCGAACACGCCGAACCGCTGTGCGGTTTTGTCATAACCAGGCTGCTTGACGAGTTCGCCGTCCGATTCACGGAAATACGGTTGCCGCGCCACGCCCGCCAGGGGCGGCAAGTAGCGATAGTTCTGTGCATCGAACAGGATGCCCATGTGTCGTGCCGGCGGATCGCAGCGCACCCAGTCCTTCGCTCTGCCGTCATATTTCTCCCATGTCGCCGCGACTGACAACTCGCGCGTCAGCGCCGGTGCGCTGGTCGGCACAATCGACGGATCACCGCTGGTAGGATTAGTCGCGACCGAGACAATCAAGCTTCCTGCCTGGTAGTGCCGCTCGCGGTTCGCCAGTTCCTGTTCGGCGGCGTCCACGACGCGGTGCAGGTCACCGGCCACGACACGAATGACCGGCTTATGCCGGGCTTCGGCGACGGGCACACCGATGAAGTCGAGCAGCGCCAGAATATGGAAATTGTCACGGTGCGAATGCTGGCAGCAAAAACCGCCAATGGGAAAGGACTCGTCTGGCTCAAAATAGCCCGCCGCCGTGTCCAATTCATCGGTGTGCTCATGGACCCACGGACACGTCATGTCGTGCTTGCCGGACCCCAAGGGGGTCTTGTAAAGCCCCCGCGCCTTGAGCGCCGTAATGACCGGGTTCTCCTCCGCCTTCGGAGTCAAGACGTCGTCCGCGTCGTGGCCAGAGCGGAGCGGAACCCTGGTGAATGGCGCAGAAGCCTTTGCAGGCTTCTTCTTCGGCCGTCCGGTGGGGACGAGTTCCAATTCTAGCCGATCCACAATCTCCTGTGGCGAGTAGCGCTTGCCAGGCCGCCATTCGATCAGGCGGCACCGGAACGGAACGCCGGCCTCGTCCGCGTATTTCGGTTTGCCGTTGATGGCCACCGGCAACCGTGCCCAGCGGCTCAACGGCCCCCTAGCCCCTGCGTCGCACAGACCCGCGTCGATCACCGAATTGAGCAAACGCACGGCAACCGCGCCATCGGTGATCGCGGAGTTGAGGATAATACCGCCCTGATAATTTTCAGGGCTGGTCTCGATCAGCCAGGACAATTCAAAATCACCCAGC